>NZ_JAVTSO010000001.1:0-1247203 GCF_032678625.1 Pedobacter nototheniae
AACCGGGCTGCAAAGGTAGTAATCTTATTGACAATCGCAATGTTTATTTTAAAATAAATTATTGCCTCCTTTTCAATTACCATCTCCCTTTTCCCTTCCTCCGAAGCGGGTTGCAAAAGTAGAAAAATTATCCGCTAATCCAAAGCCAACACCACCTTTATTCCCTCAATATCCCCTAACTCCATGAATCTCAATCATAAAAAATAATACACAAAACCAAAATTAATAGAAAGTTGGTGTTTCAATGTTATTTTCATCTGAAATGAATTGAAAGCGGATTAAATAAAGCTAAATAAAACCCTCACATCAGCTTTTTGAGTATTTAGCCCTATTCTATAAACCTGACTTAATGAAAAATCCGCGTCCCGATGAATCGGCAGCGGATTAAAAATAACGTGGTCCGATTGTTAATCGTATCACAGCAACAATACTTTATTAATTATTTAATCCTTTAATACTGCCCTGTACTTAGCAAAACAAGTGTACAAGCTTCTACTGGTTCTATGTTATGCTGATTTAAAAGCTTTTCTAATTCATAATTTTCTGTCCCCGGATTAAAAATTACTCGTTTTGGTTTGGTTTCCAAAATATAATCGTGGTACTGCGCTTGTAAAGCAGGTCCTATATATAAGGTTATAGTATCTATATCCGGATGAATTTCTTCAGGTTTTTCTATTTCCACGCCGGCAACCTCTCCTTTTTTAATTCCTACGTTTACAAAATCGTGGTTAAAACGCTTTAACATGTGTGCCGCTTTGTAAGCATAACGGGTTGGATCTGGCGATGCGCCTATAATTAATGTCTTTTTCATCTTAAAATTTTGAGAGAAGTGCAATTTGTCCGGCATGGTAAGCATGATGCTGCACCAATCCATTTAATAACTCTACCTTATCTATTCCTTTACCTAATGCAGGGTTACTTTCCGATTTTACCCACTCGTGCCAATCCTGGCCATTAATGGCATCACATATACGAATGAGCTCCTCGTTGGCTACCTTAAAATCGAAAACAATTTTCTCCCAGCCTTGCGCAGTTTTATTGTCGGTTACGGGCCAATCTCCCAAAGCAGGCTCTGAAGCCATTTTATCCAGTAATCTGGCCGATACTTCTTCTGTCCAACTGGTTAAGTGTAAAGTAATTTCTGCAATGGAATGTCCATCTGTAATATAATATTCAAATGCATTCTCAGGTTTAACCTGATTTAATATTTGCATAATATGGTTTCCATGCCACGCATCACCATTAAATGCCTTTCTTAACTCAGCCGTAATATTAAACATAGTGAAACAACAACCGGGTGATTATAAAGTTTGTTTATGATGCCGATAAAATAGCATTGGCACAGTTAATTCCATCAATAGCGGCCGAAACAATACCTCCGGCATAACCAGCACCTTCAGCACATGGATATAAACCTGAAACCTGCGGATGCTGGAAGCTTTCCTTATCTCTTGGGATACGAACAGGCGATGAGGTACGGCTTTCTACGCCAACTAAAATGGCTTCATTGGTGTAATAACCTTTGATTTTATTCCCAAATAAAGGAAGTGCTACTTTTAAACTGTCGGATACAAAGGCTGGCAGGATATTATCGAG
Source organism: Pedobacter nototheniae (assembly GCF_032678625.1). Lineage (GTDB taxonomy): Bacteria > Bacteroidota > Bacteroidia > Sphingobacteriales > Sphingobacteriaceae > Pedobacter > Pedobacter nototheniae_A. Next base: position 1,597 of record NZ_JAVTSO010000001.1, read on the forward strand.
CATTACACTTTTTGTTCCCGGGAGGTAAGAATTTTTTGGTAAATCTATAGAAAGTTTATTGTTTACAAAATCCATCATCCTTTGTGCCGGTGCAACTAAATTGCCTCCACCTGCCTCGAAAGCTAATTTTTCGATTTCTGACTGGAAGTTTAACATCCGCAGTGGATCGTATCCCTGTACATCATTTAAGGTTACTTGTACAACCGTACCCGAATTTGCATATGGATTATTCCTTTTTGATGGCGACCATCCGTTCACTACGATTTCATTTTCTCCTGTTGCGCATGGCGCGATAATTCCACCCGGGCACATACAAAAAGAAAATACACCGCGAGCCCCCACCTGCTCTACCAAACTGTAATAGGCTGGGGGTAAAAATTCCGAACGAATATCGCAATGGTATTGTGCCGAATCTATAATGTCCTGGGGATGCTCTATACGAACGCCCAATGCAAAGGGTTTTGCTTCTATCAGGATATTTTTACGGTTTAACAATTCGTATACATCCCTGGCCGAATGTCCGGTAGCCAAAATAATATGCTCGGCAAGTAGTTTATCTTCAAAGTTTATTTCGATGCCTTTAACTTTTCCAAATTCCACCAATATGTCTGTCATCTGGCTATCAAACATGACCTCCCCGCCTGCATTTAATATGGTATCTTTTATAGAGGTAATAATATGCGGCAATTTGTTTGTACCAATATGTGGACGGGCATCGATCAAAATATCCTGTTCAGCGCCGTGGCTTACAAAAACCTGCAATACTTTATTTATATCTCCCCTTTTGTTGGATCGCGTATATAGCTTACCATCTGAATAGGTACCTGCCCCTCCTTCGCCATAACAATAATTAGATTCGGTATTCACTAAACCTTGTTTATTAATGGCTGCCAAATCTCTTCTGCGTTGCTTTACGTCCTTACCTCGTTCGATAATGATGGGTTTTAAACCATTTTCTATACACTGTAGTGCGGCAAATAACCCAGCCGGACCAGCCCCCACAATAATTACGGGTTTGGCACTACTGACATTTTGATAGTTCACGACAGCAATTTCTGCAATTCTTTCTTCGTCGATATAAGCCCTTACCTGTAAACGGTAAATCACTTTTCTTGATCGGGCATCAATAGACCTTTTTAGTATTTCGTAGCTTTTAATGCGGTTTAAAGGCAGTTTTAAAGATTCAGCAAGTTTCTGATTGATGGCTTCTGCCTGCTCAACCTGGTGCGGGAGCAATGTTATTTCGATTTCTTTCTGCATATCATATGTCAGGTATTTATCCCGAAGTGTAACAAAGGTACATCAAAATTCTGAATACACTAACTACTAACCTCTTATAAAAATTAATCACCTATTAATCAATTAAAAAAGTATCAAATGTTTATTAGAGTCAAATCATATCTAATGCTTATAGTTAAAACGTTGATTGCCTTCTTGACAATAGAGATGTATTTAAGGGTTTTTAAATAATTTATTTAGAATAAGAATAAAGGAAATTTTAACATTTAGCAACTACAAAACTAATTCGATATAAGCAAAGAAAAGAAAGACCATTATACGCAATATAAACATACATAAAATTGTTTTATTTAGATTATAGAAGTATCTTCGTTTAATCATCATCTCTCAAAATTTACTTTAAACTAATTAACTGATGAACAAATTAACGCTCTACAAAGGCAAGGCTATCGCTTGCCTTGCTCTCCTATGCCTATTTTTGGTGCAATCCTGTCGCAAGGATAGTCTTATGCCTAATTCAAATGATCTTCAAAAAGGTATTTCTATTGCTGAGGCAAAGCAATATTTTGAAAAAAATCTCCTCACCACACAACCCGAAAGGTTAATGTCAATATCAGGTTCGAGCAAAGATATTAGTGTTGAAAGTGTCCTTGCAGGCAAAGAGCCTTTGTGGGCGAGTGCCTATGAAAAGGTACTCACTACTGGTATGAGCGTAAAGGTGCCAATCAATTTTGGAAATGCTTATGCTATAATCAACCCAAAGACAAAAGCAGCTGTTCCTTTGAGCAGTCTGAATTACCTTTTCATTTACAAAGATAGCCTACAGACCATTCATGCTGAATGGGTAATTTTAGACCCGGATTCAGCCTGGTTATATGGAAATCGTAGTCAGTATTTAGGCCGAATTTACGTTAAGGATTGGAACGGTAAAACAATTAAGAACCTACAATATGACCAAAAGGGTATAGTTAGCCCTATCTCTTATTTAAACAAAAACAAACTAAATTCAGTAAGCAAATTGCAAACCACAAATGGCGAGGATGAAAACGGATTGATTGGTCCTCAACGTTATTGCATAAGAGTCTCAACCGGACGATGCCCTAAAATGCCTCCGAGATGTGACCAAACCCATTGTGATATGTGTACTGAGCTTTGTGCAAAAGAATTTTGCAATTGGATACCGGCTTGTAGTGGCCCAGAATGTCAGTTGCCCGGTGGTAACCCTGGTAGCCCAGGAAATCCTGGTGGAGGAGGACCAACTACGCCTGGTGGCGGAGGGGGAGCATATCCACCTGATGATTGTCATGGTGGAACCAGATTTCCACCAAAAAGCGAAGGAAATCAAGATCTCAATAGTATACCTCTTCCTCCATGCATACCTAACCCCAAACTTTTAGATGCCATCTTTATAAATTTAAGTATAGAAGAATCCAACTTTTTATCCAATTACCCAGAGATTGAAAATGCCCTTCGTGAATACTATATCAACGCAACAAATAAGGCAGAGGCTGAAGAGTTCTATAAATGGTCAGTAGGATATTTGATAAAAAACCCAGATGTTCCGCTTGCTGAATTAATAGAGCTGAATAATATTCCTAACAATAGCATTAATTTACCAAATTTAATAGATACAACGGGATTATCTCCTTATCCATCATTTAAAAAAATAGTGACAAATTTACCCGCTTTTTTAAATGAAAACCCGGAAGTAATGAATTCATTAAGCAGATACACAGGATTTTCAAAAGTTAAAATCATGGAGTTAATGAAACCAAATAAAGGTCCAGAAATAGCATTAGTTAGTAATCTAGTAGATGAATATAACCGCCCTTGTTTTGCTCGATACGATCCAAGTACAAAAATATTCCTTATAAAAAAAGAATTAGTAATAGGATTAGATAAAGTACAATCGCCAAATCGATATGCAGCAATTGGAATGCTGTTAACGATTGTAACACTTCACGAATTTGTTCATTATGGTAGAGATATAAATAAATTAACAAGAAGGATTTATATTAATGGCAACTGGCATGAATCCGGAACTATTTTTGAATTGAGTATTTCACCTCCTTATTTTTATGATATTATCAATAGAAATACCGCAATTCAATGGGTTAAATTTTTTAATTTTAATATAAATGACTAAACAAACAATACTCATTGTTATAATACTTATTTTTTCGTGCAAATTTGAAAAAAAAGATACTATAACATTATCAGATTCAATATCAATTTTTAATTCGTGCCTGGACAGTAAGTCCTTTCTGAAGGGGAACATACAGTATTCGGATACATTGTATATAATTAAAAACAAAAATTATCATAAAAATTACCCTACAAAATCTTCATATTTTAAACTGTACTATATAGAAAACGTAGAGAAAAATAAAACATTCAACCTACCAAACAGGTATGTGGATAAACGGGAAAGATATGAAATAACAGATTTTTCAAAGAAAAAAGATACAATATATATAAGCTTTTATAACCATGGGCTAAGGGAAGGATTTAACTTTAGCTTTCTTAAGAAGAAGGGTAGTTGGACCCTTGTAAGGGAGAGAAATTTATTGAATTAGCCTATTTGGAGGTAGTCTTTAAAGAAAAGTACACCTTATATAAATCAGCTGCAAATTTATTCTATGTAAATGGAATACCACGTTATTGACAAGTACATATGGGGGAGGAGATTATTGGGAAGGATCATTAACCTCATATAAAGAAGCATTTTCAAATCCAATGTATTATTAATGTTTGGGACATGTTTTTGTTGTAACAGCAACTAATCTAAAAAATATTCCAAATTCTAATGAACCGATAAAGTTAAAAGTAAAAAATGTTAGATTAAGTAACAAAAGTATACCCAATTTTGAAGTAAGTAATATGAGCATGGAGCAATTTAAACAAGCTATAGGTAGTAAATTTAAAATGCTTGGCAACCATTACCCTCAAATCCATCAATACTAATGGTGGAGAATAATATTGTAAAGTATGTCGCCAGAACCTCCGCAAGTAATGGTATTTACGATTTGACCATTGAAAGTTGGAGATATATGCCAAAAGAAGGGGTGAAAGTATTAGTTAGTAAGTTTAGATTCTTAAATTAGTAACATGAAAATACACATTGAAGATCTTGAAATAGATTTAAAAGAAAGATTTCAAAAAGAAATAAATTATTGGTATTTCGAAATCATTGATATCTTTTATAGTGGTTTTGATAGCGTTTCTATAGCGATTGGACATTACTCTGATCAAAAATTTAATTATAAATTTGATTTTAGTGGCGTTTATTCATATCGGATTATTCAGGAAAGTTATTACAATAGTGCTTTTTCTGATGAAAATTATCATGGATCTTCTTTTTTACAAATTGCTGATACCACCAGATATAAGAATGATATACTTATAAATACACTATTAGGAGAAATAATGTCTTCTAGTCAGGATATACACAAAATAAAGACATATCGCTTAATTTGTCATAATAGCTTTATTGATGTGCTTACAAGCAAAGAACCAATAATAGAGGTTGTAGAAACGGAATAGTTAAAGGAAAACTTAGATTTTACAATTAAAACATGTTGCCATTATTTTTATTATTGAGTATTACGCTAATTTATACCATATTCAATAAGGTTATTCATTATGTTAAATCTAAAAGATCAAAAAGAAAATATATAATTAATAGAATCATTACACCAGGGTACGAGGACAATAATATAATAGACTATTGGAAAAATACGTATTCAGCAGTTTTTATAGCATTTAAGCCATTTTATAAGTTAATCAAACGTAAAGATTATACAATGCCTTACGGACAATATGAAACCTTAAATGTAAAAATTAAAAAAAAATACAGACCTGTAAAATGGAAAATAATTAAAAAATTTAAGGATTTTAAAAGTTATGAAGACATTCAAAAAAGTCTGACCTATGGGAATTTAAACAAAAATAATGAAGAAAAACTTAATGACTTATTTGAAAATTATAATGTGATACCACCTTATGAAGATTTTTTTTACCCTTTTCAGGTCAAAAAGCTTTTAGAAGTAATGTTGTATTTAGGATACGACCAGGTAAGATTCAACTTTGTGATTCCTGAACTTTTTCCTTCTGAATCATTTTTTTTAGATAGGACTAATATTGAAAATATAGACGCTATTATAAAAGGAGGTTATTCAAATATGTATACAGAGGATAATAAAATTTTAATTGCAAATCTACCAAATCAACACGTAACATTGATATGTTCTGACAGAGAAACTGTCAAACTATTTGTTCAAAAAATGGACTTAGAGGGATTTTATGCGAGTGGGAAAACCAATTTTCACTGGCATGAACAAACCTAATTTATATTACTGTCAATTTATAATATTATAGGAATAATAAGTATGAAATTGACAATGTTAGCAGGTGTTATATATTGCCTTGCATTTTTTCAACAAGATGAGCCACTTAGTAAAGTTGCTAATATAGAACTTCCTCAACGGTCAGAGCGAATAAGCAAAAACAATATAGGCATCAATACAAAAAGAAAATTTAAATCCACTTATGCAATATCACAATTTGATCAAATTTACAAGGTAGATGAGATTTTATTTGCTTTTAAGGATTATAAGACTCAAAAGGATGATTTTAGAGGGTTAGAGGATAGAAAGAACGATTGGCTCGGCGCTATGTATGAAAATAATCCAAACGCAAATAAGAATGTTGAGCGAGCAGAAATTATTAAAGTAAACAAAACAAAATTTCTCATAATGATATCCTTACACGATGGCGATTATTATTGTTCCTTCATTTCAGATAAAAAAGGAAGTGGAGGAATTTCAGGTAGTATGCAATATAAAGCGGTGGATAAAGATAAAGCCGAGAAACTGTTAAATGTCATCTTGAACCACATTAGCTTCAAAGCTCCTTCACTTTCTAATGATAATTAAGCAAATATAGAAGAGTTAGAATCACAAGGCCATATGAAGCTGTTCCTATGGTCTTGTTCCTTATCTTTTACATTCGTTTGCTTTGCTGGTACATTAGCGTGAGCACAAATGTGTACTATTTTAAAATTCTTAATCAATAAGCTTACAGGAAATAAGTACTACTGACATTTTGATAGTTTACGACAGCAATTTCTGCAATTCTTTCTTCATCGATATAAGCCCTTACCTGTAAACGGTAAATCACTTTTCTCTATCGTGCATCAATAGATCCTTTTAGTATTTCATAGGCCTTAATACGGTTTAAAGGCAGTTTTAAAGATTCAGCAAGTTTCTGATTGATGGCTTCTGCTTGCTCAACCTGGTGCGGGAGCAAAGTAATTTCGATTTCTTTCTGCACATCAAATGTCAGGTATTTATCCCGAAGTGTAACAAAGGTACAGATTTTGTAATCTAATTTGTAAATTGACCATAAATTCAATTTGAAATAAATAAAACAAATATCATAAAGATGAAAAAATTAGTTTTCGGAATTTTAGCTGCCGTGATTGCAGTTACTACACTAAGTTCATGCGGGTATAACAGCATGGTTAAACTTGATGAAAATGTAAAATCTAAATGGGGAACAGTACAAACCCAATACCAAAGAAGAGCAGATTTAATTCCAAACTTGGTAAGCACAGTAAAAGGTGCTGCTAAATTTGAACAGGGAACTTTAACTGCTGTTGTTGAAGCCCGTGCTAAAGCCACTCAAATGACGGTTAAAGCAGATGAATTAACACCAGAAAACATTCAAAAATACCAGGCCGCACAAGGTCAGTTAAGCCAGGCATTGGGTAAATTATTATCCATTACCGAAAATTACCCTGAATTAAAGGCAACACAACAATTCAGTGATCTTTCGGCACAATTAGAAAGCACTGAAAACAGAATTACAGTTGCCCGTAAAGATTTTAATGATGCTGTACAGGAATACAATAGCAAAATCAGGTCTTTCCCAACCAATTTAACTGCCGGTATGTTCGGGTTTAAAGCTAAAGGTTACTTTGAGGCTGATGCAACTGCTAAAGATGCGCCTAAAGTAGAATTTTAATTTTAAGCGATAAAAATTAAGGGTAATGCATGTTTTATTAAATGTGTATTACCCTTTTTACTTCATTATAAAAGAAAAATATGTCTCTATTTTCAGGTATTGAACAAGATAAAATAGCGAAAGCCATTGCTGATGCTGAACAGGCAACATCTGGCGAAATCCGCATTGCCATAGATAAACATTGTGAGGGTGACGCTTATGAAAGGGCAATTGATTATTTCGCTAAGCTGAATATGGATAAAACAGCACAAAGAAATGGTGTTTTAATTTACCTGGCACATGCCGATCATAAATTTGCCATTATTGGAGATACGGGTATAAACCGTGTTGTGCCTGATAATTTTTGGGAAACAACCAAAGTTGCTATGAATGCACATTTTGCCAATGGTAACCTGGCAGATGGTATTGTGGCAGGCGTTGCCCTTACAGGCGAAAAGTTAGCGCTGTTTTTTCCTTATCAAACGGGGGATATAAATGAGCTGCCAAATGATATTGTATATATGGATAAACTGGATAATAACTAAACAATGAAAAAATTACTTCTTTTATCGCTGTTTAGTTTAATCTTCTGCTTTGCTTTTGCCCAGGATTTCCCCGAGAAGCCATCTACTTTGGTTAATGATTATGCCAATGTGCTTTCTTCCGAACAAAAACAGCAGTTAGAACAAAAACTGGTTGCTTTTGATGATTCTTCTTCAACTCAAATTGCCATTGCTATTATGAAATCCGTTGGAGATTATGATATTAATGAATATGCGGTTGAGCTTGGACGTAAATGGGGTGTTGGCCATAGTGGAAAAAACAATGGTATTATGATCGTTGTTGCGGTTGGCGACCGTAAAATATCCATTCAAACCGGATATGGTGTTGAAGGTGCCCTACCAGATGTTTATGCAAAACGTATTATTGATAATGACATTAAACCCAATTTTAAAGCCGGAAATTATTATGCCGGCCTGGAGGCAGGTACAACTTCTATTATAAAGTATACCAAAGGTGAGTATAAAAATGATAATCCGAAGGTTTCATCCAGCAATGGTGGGCCCGGAAGTATTATTGTGGTTATTATTATCGTTATTGTAATTATCATCCTGATGAGAAAAGGTGGTGGCGGAAATGGCGAAGTGATTGGAAGTCGCGGCGCATCCAACGCATTATTCTGGGCCATGCTTTTTGGAAGTGGTGGTCGTGGAGGCGGTGGTAGCGGCTGGGGCGGAGGTGGCTCATCTGGTGGTGGTGGTGGATTTGGTGGTTTTGGCGGCGGAAGTTTTGGTGGCGGTGGCTCCAGTGGTAGCTGGTAACCCGTTAAACCTGCAAAACCCGTCCATTCATTAAAACAATAATAGTTTATGTATAAAAGAGATTTAGTTACCGCTGAAATTCAAAAACTTGCTCAAGCTTTAGCCAGAATCATTGGCCTGAAACTTGAAGGTAAAAGAGAAGAATCCGATTTTTTATTTGAAAGTACCTTGGACGAAGAGTTTGGACTTTCTTATACAACGTTATTGGAAATGAACGATGTTGAATTTCAGGAATTTTTAAAGGGAAAGGAATTCTCGGCTGAAAAATTAGAACTATTAAGCAAACTCTTTTATACGCAAATTGATCATTTTGAGCAGACAAATGCAACGCAAACGCTTGCTCAAAAATTATTGGTCCTTTATCAGTTTATTGAAAAAGAATACCACATCCAGTCTTTTGAAGGTTTGTCGAGACAAAAGCAACTCAAATTTTTTTTAGAAAAACACAGTTAAACAGTAATAGTACATGATTATTGAAAAATGGCGTAAAATCGCTTCAAAATATTTAGTTAGAGAAAAGTGGGCAACCTTAAGGGTTGATACCTGCGAATTGCAGGGTGGTAAAGTAAAAGATGATTATTATGTTTTAGAATATCCAAATTGGGTAAATGCTGTAGCCTTAACCGAGGCCGGTAAAATTATTTTGGTAAGACAATACCGACATGCAGCAGATATTATTTCACTGGAAATTCCGGGCGGAGTAATTGATGGGGATGAAACCCCTGAATTTGCCGTTAAACGGGAGTTGCAGGAAGAAACCGGTTACACTTTTAAAACGTGTAAACAGGTGGCCGAACTTTATCCAAACCCGGCAACATCAACCAATAAAACTTTTACATATGTCTTAACCGGTGGGGTAAAAACTCATGCACAACACCTGGATGAACATGAAATTTTAAATGTAGAAGAATATACGGTTGAAGAAGTAAAGCAATTATTAAAGGATAATAAAATTGCCCAGGCTTTACATGTTGCTGGTTTACACTATGGATTAGCAGAATTAGAGCAATTATAATTTTGGCCATGCAAAATATAGCCCCTTAAACTTAGGTTTTTTGGGGCTACTTTTTTGATTTATGACTTCAAAGGCTTTCTCTACATAAAGTTGATTATTCTCTTCTACATCATTGGTCAGGTGTTCAATTTTAACATCCGGTTGCAACCCTTCTCCAATGATTGAATATTCTTTTCGATTACGGTCAATCAAATTTCCTTCTGTAAGAACAAGAAAGGCACCATCAGGCAATTGGTGTTCCTGATTAGAGGAAGTTAACCCGTTTGTTGCTGTTCCTACAAAGGTTACATTTTTTTGTCCAACAAATAAAGCCGCAGCAAACTCTCCGCTACTGGCCGTTTTCCTGTTAACTAAAACCACAACGGGTTTATTCTTCATTTTCACTTCCTGGTTAACAAACTTAAATGTATGTGTAATTTCCCCATCTTCATATAAACTATTATTCTTGTAATCTATAAAATGGTTTTTACCTGCCCCGTCCTTCCAGCCAATAACCTGGGTTTGATCAACAAAGGAAGCCAGCGCAGCATACATGGGTGCCAACATTCCACCATCATTATCCCTCAAATCGATAATCCAGCCCGTTGGCTGTTGTTTTTCCAGTTGTTTTACCTCCGCCCGAAAGGCATCAGCAAACTCATTCCATTCATCAAAATTATAGCTGTAAAATTGTGGCAGAGAAATAAAAGCATATTTACCTTTTAAAAGCTTCGATTTTATTTCAGGGAATTTCTGCCCTGTTGCTCTATAGCCCATAACATAATCTTTAACCGCTTCAGGAGGGAAAAATTTAGAATGATGATCGCCAAGTTTCCCAAGCGATTGTAAAATGATTGGATATAATTCTTTGACGGTTTTTGCCTGGCCCGCAGCTAAATAAGCTTCACGGTAAATCTGATCCCAGTTTATTTTATAACTGTTTACCGATCTTTTTTTCATTAAGTCTAAAGCGGTCTGCAAATAATTCCTTAAGCTATCTTCGTTGTTTTTTAAATTAAAACCAGCCCTGGAAGTTGCAAAAAGGCTCATAAAAGTTAAAAACAGCAATACAAATCTTCTTTTCATGGGTTCACTTTTTTAGGTTTAAATTTTAAAAAACTATTGTTCAACTTGCTGTATAGCGTAATTCAGTAAAGTATCTTTTCCTTCCAAAATAGCTGACGGGCTTGGGTGGATAATCTTATTTATCCTTACGCCCTTTCCTTGCGCAGATGTTCCATCCGGGTAATAAATGGCATTGCCCGTGAAGTGGACCTCGTAATTACCGGGAATATTAATGTATTTTTCATCACCATCGCCACCTGATGTTTGTTCGCCTATTGTTTTGGCATTTGGAAACATCGACTGCAAATCCATCGTTTCCCATTCTGATAAACTCCGCGTTTCAGCATTCACAATAATCATTACCTTTCCTTTATATTTAAATTGTTCGGGTACAACAGTTGCATTGTGATAAGTAGAAGCCGTATCAAGCCAGTTGAAAGTCCCTATATTGTTTAAGTTTGCTTTAAAATATTTAGCAAAGCGCTGATCATGGCTTCCAAATTTTTTATATAAAAAAGTATAAATAAAGCCTGACCATTGTGGATAACCACGCATATCGAAAATTATACCTTTTTGTTTAGATGCCAGATTTAAAATGGAATCTAAATGCTGATCTAATTTATCTTCCGAAACTTGCTGAACCAATTGAATAATACGGTCAATGTTAAAATAAGCGATATTATTTTTCAGCAACATAAAGCCTTTTAACGAATCGGCCTTGATGTATTTATTTTGAAAATAAGTATTTATCTTCTGGGTATTTACCTGGTCATTTAAATGGATAAAACTGACGAAAGCAGACTTTTCCTTTCCATTACTTTGTAATTTCATGCGAAAATCTGAACCATCAGCACTCCAGATTAGGTTAGTGCCATACTCACTAATTTTTGAAATCAATTTATTCCGGTTAGATGCTGTCAATAATTTGCTAAGGGTATCAATACGTGTAGAAACCGATTGTTCATTAATCTCTGTTATCCAGTCTCCAATATTAATTCCAGCTTGAGTGCAGACTTCTGGCACAATAATCCCCGTCACTAAAATACGTCTGTCAATAATTTTATAGTCAAACGGTGGGTAAAATGTATTTTTGAAAATCTCTTTTTTAAATTTTAAGCTCGAATAAAATCTATTGTATGCATGAGAATCGTTAAGATTTGCAACGATTTTTAAAATTAATACTTCGTAATCTTTCCTCGAACTGCAATTCTTAAACAAGGAAATATTTCTTTTGATTACCGTATCCCAATCTTCAGTCATCAATGTTTTATGTGGATAGAGGTAATCAATAGTCCCGTTTAATTTTGCCAATGCCAAAAGTCGTATACCCACAGGGAGATTTTCTGATGCCGCAAATTCATATTTCTTTTCATTAGGAATTTCTGAACCATAATTAAGTGGGGGTGCGTAATAATTACTTTTAACATCCCGGCTGTTGTAAACGTTTAATAAGTATTTTTTCAGGTCATCATTTACCTCCTTATTTTCGATGTACCACTTGTGCACAGGGTTAATTTTTAGGATGTTTTTAAGGGTAGCCTGCTGCAGTTCAGCTTTAATGTTTAATGGACCAAGTTGCTGAATTGTGCGAAGCAGCATATCATTCATTTCAGATTGTGTTTTTATCTTTTCAACTAAGTGCTGTTTTGTTAAAAAAAATGAATCTGCATTCACCCTACCTGAAGTAAATTCTGGGTGGTAATACTTTAGGAAATTCCATGTTTTAATAAAAATAAAGTATTTATCTGTTTCAGTAATGTTTTGAGCATTCATAGTTAAAAAGCTTAAACATAATACGAATGTGTACAGAATCTTTTTCATAAGCATTTTGGATTGATTACTCCAAAGGTGCATCCCAAAAACAACCGGTAACCGATGAAATTGATCAAAGCGCGCTTTCTATTGATGAAAGGCTTTAAATGCATAAAAACATTTAAAACTTAAATATGTACCGTTGATGTATAAATTTTGGGCGTTGGTACATTAGAGGTGGTACTTATTGTTTGATTATATTATTTTTAGAAAAATTTATCCATGAAAAAATCCCATTTCGTTTATTTCCATATTGGTTACTGGTTAATTTTATGGCTTAAAGAATTGCTTTTTGGTTTTCAAACCTTTAACGTAGATGATCTTACTTTTTCCAACGTCATAGGGATTTTAACCGTAAAACTGATTACGCTGATTTTTCCACTCTGTATATTTTATATAAACTTTCTTGTATTGGTGCCCAAGCTGGTCCGACCGAAGAAAATCTTATTCTATATTATTTCCATTTTCGCCCTTTTCGCTGCTCTTGCGCCACTGCACCAGTATATTTATGGATATATATTACCTAAAAAATTCGGCTGGTATTCTTATGTTTATACAGATAAACTAACTTTTTGGCTTTCATTTCAAACCTTGCTGTTCGAAAACTACGTATACATTTTCTTTAGTATTGCCATTAGCTATGTAAATGAATTTTTTGAAACACAGAAAAAGCAACAGGAACTGGCGAAAGAACAGGCCTTAACGGAGTTGGCTTATTTAAAATCGCAGATCAATCCACACTTTTTGTTCAATACATTAAATGATATTTATGCCCTAACTTACCAACAGGCAAAGCAAGCGCCAGAGGCCGTTTTAAAATTATCGGCTTTATTACGCTATATGCTTAAAGAAAGTAACGATCGGTTTGCGTTAATCGAAAAAGAAATCAGTTACCTCAGAAATGTAATCGAGTTATTCGAAATCGGCCAGAAAGGAATGGCTAATGTCAAGCTTGAGATTACCGGGACGATGGCACAACAACAAATTGCCCCCCTCATTTTAATCAACTTTATCGAAAATGCATTTAAACATGGTGTCACTAACGATCCTCAAAATCCCATTTATATTATGGTAGCGATTAACCCCAACCATTTGGATTTTAAAGTCGTCAATAAAAAGAACAACGACCAAAAAGATAAAACAAGTGGCATTGGCTTGGCCAATGTACAAAGGAGACTTTCTTTAATATACCCTAACAGGCATAAGCTTCAAATTATAGATGAAAATGATACTTTTACAGTTACCTTAAAATTAGATTGGATATGATTCGCTGTATTGTTGTTGATGATAAACCTTTGGCCATCGACATTTTAAATGATTATGTGGGTAAAGTACCCGATTTGAGTTTAGTTTTTAGTAGTACAAATCCTTTAGAAGCCTTAGAATATGTGATGAAAAACGAAGTTGATCTTGTTTTTCTGGATATACAAATGCCACAATTGAATGGTGTTCAATTTATGAAAATTGTAAGCGGCAAATGTAAAGTGATTTTAACCACAGCCTATTCAGAATATGCTTTGGATGGCTTTGAAAATGACGCTATTGATTATTTATTAAAACCAATTTCATTTGAGCGTTTTTATAAAGCTGTTCAGAAGGCGCAACACTATTTCGATTCTGCCCCGCAAACTAACCCTAAAATTGAACAGCTGCCCACAATTGTTAAGGAAAATGATTTCATTTTTGTTAAAACAGAGTATAAGCTCGTTAAAATAAACACAGAAGATATTCTATATGTGGAAGGAATGCAAAACTATGTAGCCATACATACCAAAACAGGAAAAGTAATGTCTTTACAAAACATTAAAAAAACTGAGGAGCAATTGCCTAAAAAACAATTTATAAGGGTTCATAAATCTTATATCATCGCTGTAAATAAAATAATCAGCATTGAGCGCAGCAGAATTTATATTGGAGAAACGATCATTTCACTTGGCGATGTGTATAAAGATGAATTTTATAAAATAATTGAGGGGAAATAAACAGTGGGAAGGTTTATTATTTGATGCGAAGGAATAACTACTTATTCTCTAAACCATTAGCTAAACACTGGTAAACTCAATCGCTAATAATAGGATTTTATTTATCCAATTTTCATTATAAGAAATAAGAAAGGGAATAGATATATAATACAAGAAATCATAGCAATGAGCATTATAGTCTTTATAATAGCGTACTCGTATAAAAAAAGATGTAATATGTTCTTATGTTACAATCATATATGAAGCTTAATCTCGCATGTTTCGGTTTAACCTAAATTGGAATAACAGTAGTTTATGCGTTCGACTCATTTATTAATTTATTTACCTCATCTATACTTAAACAATCTTCTCCCTCTATTAACCACCCAGTCATATAGTCATCTAAGAGCCTCGTAAGATATCTATCTATATACTTCCATTCCTTGTTTTCCCAAACTTCAATTGTTGCAACATTTTCATAAATCAGCTTTCCATTACCAGGAACACGAAAAATTTTTTCTATATTATTAAAATTCCGCTTGTAGTAGTTATAATTCATTTATTTAATACTTTCAACACCAATTAAATCATATAAGTATTTATAATTAAACTTTATTCATATAATTTTTTAGTCTCTATGAACGCTAAGAAATCTGTTATTTTAATGTTTACTCATTCCGATTTCAATCGATTAAATTCGCTGGTTATTAAATACTTGAACATGTTAACATTTATCTTGCCCCCTTATTTATCAAGCACTTATAATTCTATCTTCGTATTTTCTTATAAATGCATGTAACTTATTTAAGTACGCTAAAATATCTTCATTAGAATATTTTGTTTCGCTTATCATGGTCTTAAAATTAAAACTTGGATATAATGCCATTATATAATCCAATTCTGGAAGCATTTTTTTTCTTTTTTCTAAAGAAAAGCGCTCTTGAAAAGACTCAATATCTTCTTCATTAAAAACTAATGAATCTATATCATCAATATAATGGAGTGAGTAAAGTAATAAGGATATTGTTTCTGTTTTCATGTTTTACCAACCTGTTTTTTAGGTTTGTTGCATTAATACCTTTTTCTGAAACCTCTTTGTGAACTTGCTCGGTAAATTCTCAATCTGGTTTATAGTAAGCTTATGATCTTTATTGGTTAAACGCCAAAAATTTGATTTCAAGAAAGGACATCAAAACCTGTTGACTTAGGGAAAGATAATTTCTCTAACATATTTTCTTTTTTTCTGATGAGCTGTTAGATTGGCAAGATGAGTTTGTGATAGTTAAAATAGGTAAACAAGCCAATAAGGTTAACTTTCTTATTTTTTTTTCATGTTATATTTTAGATTTAAAAATTACTACGGTATACAATATAATTCCTCCCGAATAAAAAAACAAATGATATAAATTCTTAAAATTCGTAGCGTTCTTTAAAAACCATTTGATATGCCCTTTAGCTGGCATCCCATAATTTTGGTGAAAATTCGTTTGCTTTGTAATTATCATATTAACTATGCCGTATGAAAAATTAAAAAGAGTAATCATTGAAATCGCAAATAGCAAAACAATTAAGTATTCTTTTGCAAGTGCTGCCCCTATATTTGGCAGAATGGCATTGTACAAAAGCTTTAAAGGATATATTGAAAGAAAGAAGACAAGTGGATACAATATTAATATTGACTTATTAGAAAGTTTTTTGTTGAGAAAATAATAGCAATAAGTAAATATGACCACATAAACAACATAAATTATAATTTTCATATTATCCAATTAAAACATTTTACATCCTGTTAGTAAAGTACCTGGAATTGGGGGTTACGGAAACATAATTCTCTCCAGTAATAAAATCAACTATAGGCTTAAGAGAAAATGACGCTTCTAAATCAATATTGAGACCTAATGCTAAAGCTATTTTTCCACCAACATTAGCGCCAATTTCCATATCATCAATATCTAAATAATATCCGGCTTTTCCACCAATTGCAGCAGAACCTCCTGATAAACCAAATTTCGACTTAGCCTTCACTATACCTAAAAAATTTATGTCACCACCAGCATCAGCTTTAACCACACCTGCATCAGCAGATGCCTCTACTTGCATTCCATATCTCTGATCGGGACCGCCAGAATAAGAAAAAGCTTCGGCACCAACACCTTTTACAATTTTTTTGAGACTCTCTATTTTTTTATGATTCTAAAAAGTTACGGGTACCAAATCCAAAAGACGAGAGCTAAAATCATAAAAAATAATACCCTAATTATTCCTTTGCTGTGTACAATGTAAAAGAAACCATAAAGAATTGTTGATAAAATGGAAAGATAAAACAGGAAATTAAATAAATTAAGTCTATAAAAATTAAATAAAAAAACATCCATGATTGATCTTGAGGAATCAATGTTAAACACTGGATAATAATAGAAACCCTTTTGTTTGCCATCATTCCACAATGGTGGTGGCGAATATAAAGGGTTCTTTGCAGTATAGAAATTTATTATTTGCCGTTCATTCAGCATTATTATTTTTTTATCATAAAACCTGTTTTTATATCTTTGATAATAAATATTACTATCATTATGTAAGCCTATAGTTAAATATGTTTTTGACCCATCTTTAGATAAATTAATTTTATTAATAGTAGCATTAATGGCTTTAAGATTAGTAAACATATAAAAACTAATGAAAATGATCCTAATTAATAATAAAATTAGAATCATTAAGCTTACAAAAAGCGGTTTGTTATTAAACCATATATTTTTTATTGCGCTCATATAGTTTCTTAAATCTTTATAGCAAACACACCTAATTTTTCTTTCGCTATTGACTCTGGATTAATAGAACTTTCAAGTAGTCTTCTTTGTTCTCGCTCGACAACTATATTGCTAATTGTTTCAAAAATTGTCCCCGCCCAAAAAAGCCCACCCGCAGGTGTTTTAGGATTGAAACCGTCCTTAAAACCTTTAGCTCCTTTTTTTAAATTATCAGAATGTTTGGCATTAAGCTCTTTTTGCCCTAAATTTCTATTATAACTTGCTTTCTCGTTTTGTAGATTTTTCCATTCCTGACTACGACGATAGTTGTGCTTTCCATATGTCGCTTTTATTTGATTTTCCTGAGTTTTAAATTTATTTTTATTTAAAGGATTGTTCAAAGAACCTTCATTTGGATTCACTCTTTGACTTTGTGCACTCTCTGTTCCTTTTCTAATTATTTCTTCTCTATTATTGTGGATTTCTTTTGCATCAACTCCAGTTCTAACAGAATTTTCATCCCCACTCATTTTTGGAGCATAGTAGCCCAAATCATTTGACGCTCCGTAAATTCCCTCATTGTAGAGAGGACTATCTTTTAAATTATCATTCATTTTCCCATTAACACTCTCTTTTGCGAAATCTTGCAATTCATTAACTCCAACATTTAAAACATATCCAGTTCCTATCCCTGCCATATATCCTCCAAAACCTACTTGTGCCGTAACACAATAAGCTCCGTATCCACCTAACATCCAACCTCCTATAAATGACATTGCAATTTCTGTAGCTGCCTTGTTTCTAAAAATCGCTGCCTGTTGCGAGGCTATATTTTTATCATAAATAGGAATGATTGTGCCTCCTATTGGGCAGCTAAAATAAGATTTATCGGTAAGTACATTTTTCTTTTCCACATATGTAGTTGGATGAATTTTTTTCCATCCCCCACCATTAAAAAAGTTTACAATAGCACACATGCTTAAACTAATTCCGGTAGCTACAACAATAGTAAGTAGAATGGCCGCTAAGCTACCTCCCGAGGCCACCATTGCGCCGGCAACCAAAGCACCTAAGATTAAGGCGTACTTACACATAAAATCGCCAAAACGGTCATCTTTAGTTGCTATTAGCCTATTCTTATCATCATTAAAAACAGTTCCTTGGCTATAAACAACCAATTCTGATTTCATCATGCCACTGCTACAAACTAAATATACCTTACTAGGTAATATCGCTTTTTTCATCTTTAAGCTCTTTAATATTACAATCCATAAACATCTCTATACTTCCGGCTTTTTCAAAAACAGTCGCATTCATTTTCTTTATCAAACTACTATTATTTTCAATATCATAATTAGCTTCAAAATCGTAGCTATATTCATCCAGATCGATTTTTGCAAAAGGATATACCTCTTTGTACATTGCTTTTAATTTAGTTGTATCAAAATCATCTGGCTCTATTCCTTGCATTTCTAATTCACTTATACCTGTTTCGCTATGATAACGTTTTACTTTAACTTCAAAATCAAGTGGAACGATCTGGTCTTTAAATAATGTTGAATTTTTGAATTTTCTTTTTAGCGGATATGTTTTTTTTAATTCGTATTCTTGCCAATATCCGATAAACAACATTGCATAGATTGTATACCCATTATTTAAAAAATTAACTAAATCAAAATCCTTTAAATATTCATCATCACCCCCCTTGAGGATTAAATCTTGCTCCTCTGCTTTAAACATTAAGAACTTTCGATCATTTTTTAAGTCTGCCCGTATACTTAACCAACGTTGCTTCAGTTCTTCCTTATTAAGAATATTTAATATTGAACCGTCTTTATCTAATTTTAAAGTGATATTGTCCTTCACTGATGCAATTTTAGATAATAAGCTATTAAAGTTATTTAATTCTTCAATATTGTTATCAAGATAACTACTTAGTATTTCTATATTAACTGTGCAATATGAACCAACCTCTTGTATAGTAAGTTTGAAATCAGTCATTGTAGATGATTTGCTTACTATTATATCATCAATGCGCATTAATGATAAGCATTCACTTCGATAAACCCGACTTAGGTCGGATCGTTTAAATTCCAAATCGTGCATTGTGCTTATTTCAGATTTATCAATAACTTTCGTATTATTTTGTTTATCTTCTTTAGATGACAAACTCCATCTTTGAAAATCCACTAATTTGTTTTCCTCGCTCATAAAAAATTAGTTGATATTAACATTTTTGCCATTTAAAGTATGTTCGTCTTTTGCATCAGTCAAAATTGTACTTCCTCCAGTGTTTATAGCTGTTGTACCTTTTTTACCAATATTAACCTTGGCTCCTGGCGTTGCTCCCTTTTCATCTTTTCCTAATCCCTGGCATTCTGCATTTACGTTAATCGATTCGCTTCCGATGATATTAATGTTTTTTCCAATCAAACTAATCGTTCCGTCCTTCTTCATGGTAATACTGCTGAGGCCAGTTTTGATTACAATGGTTTCGGCAGATTCGGCTGTAATTTGCCCTGTTCCATTTTCTATTTTTACAAAATTTGCCTCATTTGTACCCAAATTTAGCGCATGATTTAAATCGTCAAAACTCAGGCAACTGCCTTTTCTCGAAGTTAAGCCCTTGGTATTGCTATTTTTAAAGCCGCTGCTATCGCCACTTTTACCATGGTAAACACTACCCAATACCACAGGACGTGCTACATTACCTTCTTCAAAAGCAATTACCACCTGGTCGCCTTTTTCCGGTATAACATGAAACCCACGGTTTTTACCGGTATCTCCTGTCCCGGCATTGGGACTTATTACCCTGAGCCACTCAGTAGGGTCGTTGGTTTGACATTCCCACTTTAACTTCACTTTGATCCTACCTTGTCCCTGTGGATCATCGTTATCTAAAACATCGGCCAATTGCATGTCAGGAGCGGGCTTTTCATAATTTTTAACCATTAAACGTTCCGTGGTAGCAACCATTCCTTCAAAGGTGTTGTGGTATTTACCTGTTCCATCTATGTTGTGGTTAATTTTGGTAATCAGGAATTTCCCAAGGCTTTCTGTTGCAAAAGCGAGCTCCTTTCTTAGGCTCATGCTGATTTCGGCAATGGTTCCAATACCCAGTTCGGCATTGTCACCCATAGCATTTATTTTTAGCAATTCGCTAATGTGTGCCTTTTCCTCGTTTTCTACATGGCTTTTAATGTCGCTCCCATTATCAACGCGGATAAGCGATGGCTGATTAAATGTTTTATTGTATATGGTGTTCGATGCATTTATGGCATGTGCCAAATCAGGATTTCCATCGGCTTTTCCTGCACTTTCACTCTGCAACATTTCGTCCTGTTTAGGGTTATAAGCAAAACGCTTATATTTTATTGGCGAAACCTCCATTGCATATTGCAGGTTTTGAACATCACGGCCATAAAACAGGGCTACTTCCTTTTGTTCGTCGGGTTTACCAAAATTGAGTTGTTTTCCGTCATAGAAAAACCATTCGTGATATTCTCCAGATAAACGGTTTAGAAATTGAAAATCACTTTCACGATACTGGATCAGGTAATCTATTGCCGCTTTTCTGGATGCATTGGCTACAATCGTCAGATCGTTTGCCGGTGTATCTTTTGTAGCCAACTTTACAATCGTATCCAGATCCTTATCCAGATAGGAACCCAGATCTGGTCCGCGGTCGATTAAAATAGTAGGACTATAGCCGCTTACAATTAAAACCCCATGATAACCATGACTTTGCGACAACTCTACCCGGGTAACCAAACCTGCAAAATTCTGCATTTTTTCTACTGTGTGACCAAAAGATGCCGTTAAAGTTTTGCCAACGAAATTGCGGCTATCGTCTAAGCTAATCAATCCTGGCGACCCCATCTGATCGTGATTAAAGCGTAGTTCGAAATAATGATGATCATTAAAAGTTTGTTGCAGGCTAAAGGAAGCAAAGTGAATAATACGCTTACCTTCTATATTGATCTCAGTGATTAATTTCTGTTCCATAATTAGTTATTTAATATTTCATGAGCATACCCAAAGAGAAAATAGTCTGCTGCGTTACTAAACTTAATTTTAAACCTAATTTTCTCTTGTAATCTATTTCCAGCGAGGCATGCCTTATGCAAATTGCTGTTAATACTTAGATGGTTGAATACCCTGCTCATTTTGATCGCTTTTAGATGTATATTTTGGTTAGGAAGACCATATGTTTTACTTTCCTTCGGTCAGGCGGAAACATTATTATTTAAAGCCAGATATTGAATAGCTATCTATTATCTGCCGTTTTAATAAAAATTAAGGTTGAGGCCAATCTTTTTCACCTTGTACATTAACCACCTTTAAGCTGGAATCAGGTACTAAAAGATTAAACGACGTATATATATTGTCGGATACCGAAATACTTTCTCTGTATTGAATGAAGTGAGCAGCTAAGAAAAATAGTGCCTTTCTTTTTGAATGTTCTTCTCGATTTAACATCCGGGCACAATGAATTGCATTGTAGCCTTTGCCTGAAAAATTCAATCTAGCTTTGAAAGCCATAGTTTTAAAATTTAAAGGTTAAAAATTGATTTACCGTAGCCTCCGCTACTTTCGTTAAGTAAAACCAAATATCAAGCCAAATTTTTCTATACTACTCATTACTAACCCATAACAATTTCTTGAAATTACTAAGAAAGCTTTAGTTGGTATTGAAATGCCATTAATTATGAAAAAAGTTGTGGAAAAATTTTTAAGTAAAATTAACTATGTGAAACTATGATTTAGAAAATAAACCGCAAATTGAATACTAATTTTCCCTAAATGCTACATTTTTTCCCCAAGCGTACAGGTGGATTTGTTATTTGGTAAGATAATGCCTTAATACTGCAAAAAGACCAGGATTAAGTGTTCTGCTCTTGATTATAGAAGATTTTGCTTCATCCTAACTTCCGTAATAAAAACTTTGCATTTAGGTAAGTTCCCGCTCAGCTACTCAACTGAGTTTGATTGTTAATTTAGAAATTACCCTTATAAACAATATGGCTAAGTTCATCGTCATGCAGCATTTATTTCAGCATCTCTCTTGGGCAGGAAAGACCCTTAAGTAAATTCAGGGTGGTTTATTAAGTAATCAAGCGTGTGCTTTAAATAGATAAAAGAGAATTTAATAATCCAATTCGGGCTACCATGCTTCCTGTACTCTTTTATATATGTAGTTAAATCTTAGGCACAACAAAAAGCCCCCAATAAAAATTGGGGGCTCCTGTTATTTTATTAAGATGAGCATGTTTAGCTCATTTTTAATTTTTTCTGAATATCGTGCACGTAAGCTTTAAACTTCTTATCTGTATCAATTAAATCTTCAACGGTTTGACAAGCGTAGATTACTGTACTGTGATCGCGGCCGCCAAAGAAAGCTCCAATTGTTTTTAAAGACGATTTCGTGTGGCTTTTTGATAAATACATAGATATTTGACGGGCCTGGACAATCTCACGTTTACGTGTTTGAGATTTAACCATATCAACAGGAACTTCGAAATATTCGCAAACCAACTTCTGAATGTATTCCATCGAAATCTCTTTTGAGGTATTCTTGATGAAATTCTTCAACATCTGTTTAGCTAAGCTTAAATCAATTTCTTTTTTGTTTAAAGTAGCCTGTGCCAATAATGAAACCATTGCGCCTTCCAGTTCACGCACGTTATTGTCGATATTATGTGCAACATACTCTACAACATCTCCTGGTAATTCAATACCATCGGCGTACATTTTCTTTCTTAAAATTGCAATCCGGGTTTCCAGGTCAGGGATTTGCAAATCAGCTGAAAGCCCCCATTTGAAACGACTTAATAAGCGCTCCTCTAAACCTGCTAAATCTTTTGGTGCTTTATCTGATGTTAAGATAACCTGTTTACCTGATTGGTGCAGATGATTAAAGATGTGGAAGAAAATATCCTGGGTTTTTTCTTTACCTGCAAAGTTGTGTACATCATCCATAATGATTACATCCATTGCCTGGTAAAAATTAACGAAATCGTTAATGGTATTGTTTTTCAGGGAATCCACAAACTGCTGGCAAAACTTTTCGCAGCTTACATAAATAACCAGCTTATCAGGCATGGTTGCTTTTATCTCATTTCCTATTGCCTGTGCAAGGTGGGTTTTTCCTAAACCTACTCCACCATAAATCATTAACGGATTAAATGATGTACCCCCTGGTTTTGCAGCAACGGCATAACCTGCAGAGCGGGCCAAACGGTTACAATCTCCTTCAATATAATTATCAAAAGTATAATTTGAGTTTAATTGTGGGTCAACATTTAATTTTTTTAATCCAGGGATTATAAATGGATTTTTAATGTCTTTGTTAATAGAAACCGGGATGGGCATAGATTGCGACTTTGCTTCTGCTCCGTTTCCGTTAGACGGCATATTGGTGGTATAAGGATTACCACTGTTTGATGATTTATCTACAACGATATTATATTCCAACCGCCCGTCTTCTCCAAGTTGTTTTTTTACAGTTTTACGTAATAAGCCTACGTAGTGTTCTTCAAGCCATTCGTAAAAGAATAAACTCGGTACCTGAATGGTTAAAACCTTACCTTCTAATTTAAGGGCTGTTATTGGCTCGAACCAAGTTTTGAAACTTTGGTTCGGAATGTTATCCTTAATAATTTGAAGACAGTTCTTCCACACTTCTGTACAAGTTTTTTCCATTGCGATTTCTATAATTTATTGGTTTACAGTGCCGATTCGGTAATCCGAGATGGATCGTTTCGGGACTACGAATATTGAGAAAATTATCAACATTTTAAACAAAAATTTCAAATATTTCGTAACATCTTCATAAGCAGCAAACTATCACCATCAACCTGAATTTTTAGTGTGGATAACTATTTATCCACATCGGTTTTCCACATCACGACTACTTTTGTCCCTATTTCCGCTATGTCAGCATAAACTGGCATCAGGAAAGCAAATTCCACGCCACATGGCTTAATTTTGAGCTTAATTTTGGTTATTTTTATTCAGTAATCTCAAACCCACTGAATATCAAAGCTATTATATAAATACTAATTTACCGGATAATATGTCTGTTCAGTTTATTCAAACGCTGATTATATTTTTATTTCCCCATACGGGGCATTTGGAGACAAATTACCCCAGCTTTAATGCACTCCTTACAATTAATATTCGCCGAAAACACTTCTCAGCACATCTGCAATTTCACCAAGCGTTGCATACTTCTCAACGGCATCAATAATTAATGGCATTAAGTTTACATCTGCACTTGCCGCTTTTGCCAATGCAGCCAATGCTACTTCAACTTCATCCGCATTTCGATGTGCTTTTAAATACTCCAGTTTTTCAGTCTGCAGCTTTCGGATAGAATCATCAATATTAAAAACTTCGGTAATCCCTTCTTCCGCCTGGGTAAATTTATTTACACCAACTAAAACCCTTGTGCCATTTTCTACTTCTGTTTGATATTGATAAGCTGCCCCAGAAATTTCATTCTGCATATAATCGCTTTCTATTGCATTTACAGATCCGCCCATAGCATCGATCTTATCTATATATATCCAGGCAGCAGCTTCTACTTCATCCGTTAAGTTTTCAATAAAAAAAGATCCAGCCAGTGGATCTACAGTATCTGTTACACCGCTTTCAAAACCTATAATTTGCTGTGTACGCAAAGCGATTTTAGCGGCGGATTCTGTTGGAAGCGAAAGTGCTTCATCATATCCATTGGTATGCAAAGACTGTGTACCGCCTAAAACAGCGGCCATGGCCTGGTTACTTACCCTGATTACATTATTTAGAGGTTGCTGTGCCGTTAAGGTCGAGCCGCCCGTTTGCGTATGAAAACGAAGCATCTGTGCTTTTACATCTGTAGCACCAAGATCTTTGGTGATTTTTGCCCACATTCTTCTTGCAGCCCTAAATTTGGCAATTTCTTCAAAAAAATTATTGTGGCAATTAAAAAAGAAAGATAATCTTTTGGCAAAAATATTAATATCCAACCCCTTATCCAGTGCCGCTTTTAGATAGGTTTTTCCATTAGCTAAGGTAAAAGCCAATTCCTGCACCGCTGTTGAACCTGCTTCCCTGATGTGATAGCCCGAAATAGAAATGGTATTCCATTTGGGTACTTCCTTACTGCAATATTCAAAAATATCGGTAATTAACCGCATTGATGGTTTAGGCGGATAGATATAAGTACCTCTCGCGGCATATTCTTTTAATATATCGTTTTGTATGGTACCCGAAATTTGCTTTAAATCTGCTCCTTGTTTCTTAGCTAAAGCAATATACATTGCCAATAAAATGGATGCGGTAGCATTAATTGTCATTGATGTTGTAATGTTTTTCAGTTCAATGCCATCAAACAAAATCTCAATATCTTTTAATGAATCAATGGCTACGCCAACTTTTCCAACTTCGCCATCTGCCATTTCATGATCAGAATCATAACCTATCTGCGTAGGTAAATCAAAAGCTACCGAAAGCCCCGTTGTACCCTGTGCTAATAAATAATGATAACGCTTATTGGATTCTTCGGCTGTGGAAAAGCCTGCATACTGGCGCATGGTCCACAAACGACCACGATACATATCCTTTTGAATACCCCGGGTAAAAGGAAATTCGCCTGGCTTCTCCTCCATGGCCTTTGCCGAAGTATAAAGCTCTTTAATTTCTATACCTGATGTGGTTATATGTTTATTATCACTCATCTTTATAGTTGGTTAATTGTGCCGCCTTGCTGTGTCCGGTAATTGTTAAAATTGATTAACTGAAGCTTATGCAATCAACAGTTAACCGGATCTAAAACAATTGCTGAATGTCCTTTTTTATGAGTTCGATGGTTAAATCATAAGGATTTTCATCTATAGAAGCCATATGCTGCAATATGGCTTTACTCAATTCTATTCCATTAGCATCAGCTGGCAAACCCTGTACTGCATTGTTAATCATGGCAATGGTATCATCTTTTAATTTCCTTACCACATTCCAGGTAATACTGTTTACATACAGCTGCTGGGTAATATTATGCTGGTATTCTGACCGTACTTCATTTAAAACACCGGCTTGCAATACACTTAAGCCAATTCCCTGCTGGTGTAAACGTACCAGTAAATTGGCTGGGTTTATGCGATCGGTAAATATAATCAGCCTTTCATGTGCCTGTAATCTCAGGGGTAAAAGATGCGCTCTTGCTTCTTTATTAATTTCGATGGTTTTAAGGTTAAAAAAACGCTGAATATCGGCCTTCAGGATATAATAAACTGCCATAAAGGCGATAAAGATGCCGGCAAATAAAATAGCCACATCGGTCAGGATTTGTTGTATATTCATTGGTATTGTTTAACTACGGTAATTTTAACACCCGCATAAAAGCAAAAATGTGCATTATTATTTATATTTGTATCAGTTAAAATTTAAATAACATGAGCACAACAGTTGATACAGCATTTGCACCGGTAAGTTTTTCTGAAAACGCAGCAAAAGAGTTATATAAATTAAGAGATCAGCAAGAAATTGGTGAAAATTTTGGTTTACGTGTTGGCGTTGAAGGCGGTGGCTGCGCAGGAATGAATTACGTTTTAGGTTTCGATCAGAAAAAAGATGGCGATCAGGAGTTTTTTATTGATGGTATTAAAGTATTCATGAATAAAGCACACCAGATGTATTTAATGGGTATGATGATTGACTGGCAGGATGGCTTAAATTCACGTGGTTTTACCTTTGTTAATCCAAATGCAACCAGCACCTGTGGCTGTGGCACAAGTTTTTCGGCATAAACAAAATATTATTGTAACATATAGCACGGTCCCCTTGTCTAAACATTGGGACTTTTTTATTTTTAAGGCAAATTGTTCGCATTTTGCGTCCATCGCCATACGCTATAACTAAATGAATTACAGAGAAAACATCAGGCTGGCATTAGAATCAATTAAAGGCAATCGTTTACGTACCATGTTAACGGCTTTAATTATTGCCATTGGTTTAATGGCTTTAGTTGGCATTTTAACTACGCTTGATGCGGTTAAAAAGAGTATGACCGAGGCATTCAGCAGCATGGGTGCCAATTCATTTACCATCAGGAACCGCGGTACCGGAATTAGAATTGGCGGCCCCGGCAAACGGCCAAAACCTTTTAAGGAAATCAGATATGAGGATGCAGTACGATTTAAAGATAGCCTTAACACGCCAGCAACTGTAGCTGTAAGTGTTTTTGCCAGCGGTGGCTCTACGGTAAAATATGGAAGTTTAAAAACCAACCCTAATATTAATGTACAGGGTGTTGATGAAAATGGCTTACCTGCACAAGGGCTTAACCTTTCAGAAGGTAGAAATTTCAGCAAATCTGAGGTACAAATGGGTTCTAATGTTTGTATTGTTGGGGGCGATGTGGTAGATAAGCTCTTTAAAAATTCAGACCCGATGGATAAACTGATTAATGTTGGAAACAACAGGTTTAAAATTGTTGGAATTTTAGCTAAAAAGGGTTCGAGTATGGGTTTTAGTGGCGATAGAGCTGTGTATGTTCCTTTATTAAAAGCCAAACAGATTAATGCAAATGCCAATCCATCCTACACCATTACCGTTATGGTTCCAAATAACGATATTATGGATAATGTTATTGGAGAATCTACTGCTTTATTTAGAAATATTCGGAAAGTAAAAGTTTCAGAAACCAATAATTTTGAGATTACAAAAAGCGATGCCATTGCTCAAACCTTATTTGAAAACCTTGCTTTTGTAGCCATTGGTGGTGTAGCCATTGGAATTATTACCTTAATTGGTGCTTCTATTGGTTTAATGAATATTATGCTGGTATCGGTTACGGAACGTACCCGCGAAATTGGGATCAGAAAAGCTATAGGTGCTAATCCGCAGGTTATTCGTCGTCAGTTTTTAATCGAAGCTGTGGTAATTTGTTTAATGGGCGGGGCACTGGGTATCTTCCTGGGTATACTCCTCGGAAACATTATATCATTAGCCATGGGCGGCGCATTTATTATTCCATGGATGTTTATTATCGGCGGCTTTTTGTTGTGCGTATTAGTGGGGATTGGCTCTGGTTATTATCCAGCAAAAAAAGCCTCTAAATTGGATCCTGTTGAAGCTTTGAGATACGAGTAAGGCTTAACTCTAAAGTATTAAAAATTAGTCTGTAAGCTCAAGGTTTAAGCCGTTGAGTATAAAATGATTGTGTAAATTTGTATACTTGACGGTTAAAACTAAGAATTGCTTAAAGCAAAACATTATTTAACTGGTGCTGACTTAAAAGTCTTTGCATTTCTGCCGTATTTAAACTTTCTTCCAGTGCTGCTGCGTGTTTTAAATGATGCATATCGCTCCCTATAAAATCAATCATGTGGTTTTCAATCATTTGCACTGCTACATTTTTGGCTCCCGAACCATAATAACCAGTTAATGCAATAGAATTTAACTGCAACAAGCAACCAGTTTCTTTTATCTGATGGTATTTTTCGAAAGAACTGTAGTAATATGGATACCTTTCGGGATGCGCCAGCACAGGTTTATAGCCCGAATCCTGCATGGTTTTGATAAAGTCGATTAAATTTTGAGGTGCATTTATATAAGAAAGTTCAAAAAGCACATAATTATTACCAAAAGTAAGCACCTCCTTTTGTTTAATTTTACGCTCTAAAGTTTCATCTAAATAATATTCAGCGGCAGCATCGATTTCCAGATCCAGTTGAATATCCATCAAACCTTTTCTTAAAATATCCAGGCCCCTGTTAATGGTATCGGGTGTATTGCGAAAATAATCTGCCATAATGTGTGGTGTAGCAATTAGTTTTTTAAAGCCCAGTGCCTTAAACTTTTTCGCCAGCAGCAAAGAATCTCCAATGGTTTGAGCACCATCGTCAATACCCGGTATAATATGCGAGTGCATATCTGTTCCGATATTAGAAAAGTTAAATTCGGGTACTATTTTTTTCTTTTTAAATAAACCGAACATAATAGGATGATTAAAAATTAAATTTATAACGCTTTTGGAATGTTTGACGATTCTGCTGCTGATGCCAGTTTAGAAGCATAAATTTTATCCAACAGCTGATTCACATCATTACTCAAATCAAATTGCAGGTCTTCGTGAAGTTTTCTAAACTTATTCAAAGTTACCGCAACTGTTTTTAAATAGTACACCGAGAAAAGAATCATAAAGTCCCGATAGGAAAGGATTCTACCTTTATACGCTATCGGGATAATATTTAAAATGTAGATTTTGAGTTCAACCTCTCCAACTGCATCTTTTGTAACTTTATAAAAATGATTAACCGAAGTAATCATTTTCCGCACTTTCACCAATGCTTCTTTAGCATTCAGATTTTTTAATTCCGAAATCTGTTCTGCAACATCGGCCTTTATCTTTTCCTTTCGATCTTCAAGATCAGTCTCATCTTCCAGCAACTTATAGTGGAGATGTTCAGTAAGCACTTTATCTTTAGCAACCAAACGCAACAGCAGCTTGTCTTTTTCTTTAACAGGCAAATCTGTTATCGCTAATTTTAAATCTTTATGCGCTGCCAGCTTCATCTAAAAAGGATTAGCTTTAATGTATTTTTCCCACTCCCAGGCAGAACGCATCATTTCATTAATATCCAGGTTAGCTTTCCAGCCCAGCACTTCATTAGATTTAGTTACATCGCCATAAATCTGGATAATGTCTCCTGCTCTCCTTGGTCCAATTTGGTATTCTAATTTAGCACTCGTCGATTTTTCAAATGCAGCAATAATCTCCAGTACGGAGGTACCTTTGCCCGTTCCAACATTAAACACTTCGTAGTTTGAACTGACTTTATTTTCTTCCAGTCGCTTTATAGCTGCAACATGTGCTTTAGCCAAATCAACAACATGAATATAATCACGAATTGCCGATCCGTCAGGTGTATCGTAATCGTCGCCATAAACCCTTATCGGCCCACGTTTGCCAATTGCAGACTGCGTAATAAACGGAACTAAATTTGCCGGAACTCCATTTGGCAACTCGCCAATTAAAGCCGTTTCATGTGCGCCTACCGGATTAAAATAACGGAGTGCAATTACATTTAACGAGGGTGTTACTGCGGCAGTTTCCTCTAAAATCTCTTCGGCAATTTGTTTAGTATTGCCATAAGGCGATTCTGCTTTCTTTACTGGTGCAGCTTCTGTTACCGGTAAAGTATCTGGCTGCCCATAAACGGTGCATGAAGAAGAAAAAACGAAATTTATTTTTTCGTTAAAAGAGGTAAGCAGATTAATTAAGCCATAAAAGTTATTTTTATAATACTTTAATGGTTGCTCAACCGACTCTCCAACAGCTTTATAGGCAGCAAAATGAATGATTCCGCTGATATCGGTGTGGCGCTCTGCAAATTCCTGAACCGCTTTATCATCTTGTAAATCAATTTCATGAAAATCATGCCATTTACCTGTAATGGCGTGAAGCTGTGTTAAAATTTTAATGTTCGAGTTGGAAAGATTATCCAGGATAACCACTTCATAACCTGCATTGTGTAATTCTACTACGGTGTGCGAACCAATATAACCGGTACCCCCGGTAACCAATATTTTAGCCATTTTAACGATTGAATGTTGTGAAATCTTTATGTTCTATTTTTTCTAATGCTTCTGCCGGTAACGACTTGAAGTATTCGTAAGTGATTTTAAGCCCTTCTGCACGGCCAATTTTTGGCTCCCATCCTAATAGTGCTTTTGCTTTTGTAATATCCGGTCTGCGTTGTTTAGGATCGTCTTGTGGTAATTCCTTGTAAACAATCTTCTGCGAAGTTCCTGTAAGTTTAATAATTTCCTCACAGAATTGCTTAATGGTTATTTCATCCGGATTACCAATATTTACAGGTTGCGCATAGTCTGACATCAGTAAACGATAAATACCCTCTATCAGATCATCTACATAACAAAACGAACGGGTTTGCGATCCATCACCAAATACGGTCAAATCTTCTCCCCTTAAGGCCTGGCCAATAAAAGCAGGCAAAACTCGTCCATCATTTAACCGCATTCTTGGTCCGTAGGTATTAAAAATACGGACAATACGGGTTTCTACACCATGAAAAGTATGGTACGCCATGGTTATCGCTTCCTGAAAACGTTTGGCTTCATCGTACACCCCTCTCGGCCCCACTGGGTTTACGTTACCCCAGTATTCTTCTGGTTGTGGGTTAACACTCGGATCGCCGTATACTTCTGATGTGGAAGCAATTAACATCCTTGCGCCTTTTGCCCTGGCAAGCCCCAATAAATTATGTGTGCCTAACGAGCCTACCTTTAACGTTTGGATTGGGATTTTTAAATAGTCTATCGGACTGGCGGGAGAGGCAAAGTGAAGGATACAATCCAGTTTACCGGGAATATGAACAAATTTGGAAACATCATGGTTATAAAACTCGAAGTTTTCCAGGTTAAAAAGGTGTTCTATATTAGCTAAATCTCCTGTAATCAGGTTATCCATGCCCATTACATGGTAATCTTCTTTTATAAAACGATCGCAAAGGTGCGAACCTAAAAATCCGGCTGCTCCTGTAATCAGAATTCTTTTACGACTCATCTTAATCAATTAATTTTCTGCCAATACTGTTGTAATAATAACCTAAATCGATCATTTTTGGCAGATCGTATAAATTACGTCCATCAAAAATTACTTTATTTTTAATTTTACTTTCTATTTTATCAAAATCAGGATTACGGAAAACCGACCATTCGGTAGCAATTAATAATGCATCAGCATTTTCTAAAGCATCATACTGATTTTTAGCATAACCTACCTGATCACCAACAGCTTGCTTAACATTTGCCATAGCTTCCGGATCAAAAACAGTAACTGTTGCGCCATGTTTTACCAGCGCATCGATAATGTATAAAGCCGGGGCTTCTCTGATGTCATCGGTTTCTGGTTTAAAAGCCAATCCCCATAAGGCAAAGTGTTTCCCCTGGATATCATTTTTATAATATTTCAACAATTTATCTACCAGAATGGTTTTTTGCCTTTCGTTTACTTCCATTACCGATTTCAGGATCTGAAAATCATATGCGTAATCATCTGAAGATTTAACCAGTGCCTGCACATCTTTAGGGAAGCAGGAGCCTCCATAACCTACACCCGGAAAAAGGAAACGCTTGCCAATACGGTCATCAGAACCAATGCCTTTTCTTACCGCATCAACATCGGCACCAACCAGTTCGCAAAGGTTGGCAATTTCATTCATGAAGGTAATTTTGGTTGCAAGAAATGAGTTTGCCGCATATTTTGTCAATTCTGATGAACGTTCGTCCATAAACAAAATCGGGTTGCCCTGACGTACATAAGGTGCGTATAAATCAGCCATTATTTTTTTTGCTCTTTCGCTCTTGGTTCCTAAAACCACCCGGTCGGGTTTCATAAAATCATCTACCGCTACACCTTCGCGTAAAAACTCGGGGTTAGAAACCACATCGATTTCAATCTCGGTATTTTCAGTGAAAACGGCTTTAACTTTATCAGCTGTTCCAACAGGCACCGTAGATTTATTGATGATTACTTTATACTCGGTTACCAGTTTGGAAATATCCTTTGCTGCGCCCAAAATATAGGAAAGATCGGCCGCTCCATCTCCACCCGGGGGCGTTGGCAATGCCATAAAAATAATCTGAGATTTGGCTACGGCCTCGGCTAAATCAGTGGTAAACAATAACCTGCCCTGCTCTATATTGCGGTGAAAAAGCAAGTCTAATCCAGGTTCGTAAATCGGCACTTCGCCATTTTGCATTTGCTTTACCTTCGCTTCGTTTATGTCTACACAAATCACATCATTCCCAGTTTCGGCTAAACAAGTTCCCGTTACCAAACCTACGTATCCGGTACCAATTACGGCTATCTTCATCTATTTTTAAGCTTTTTAAATATATTCGTTTTATATTGCCACGAAGATAAGAAATTATTACACTCAATGCTTTTGCTTTACACACTTGGAATTAGATTTTACGGACTTATTATTTGGATATTCTCCCATTTTAACCACAAGGCGAAATTATTTATTGATGGTCGAAAAAATATTTTCAACCAGATTGCTCAAAAAATTAATCCTGCCGATAAGCACATTTGGTTTCATTTTGCCTCTTTAGGAGAATTTGAACAGGGGCGCCCTGTTTTAGAAAAATTAAAAAGCCAATTTCCCTCCAAAAAAATTATTATAACTTTCTTT
Organism: Pedobacter nototheniae; assembly: GCF_032678625.1. GTDB lineage: Bacteria > Bacteroidota > Bacteroidia > Sphingobacteriales > Sphingobacteriaceae > Pedobacter > Pedobacter nototheniae_A. The sequence goes on from NZ_JAVTSO010000001.1 coordinate 34,945, forward strand.
TCGCCTTCGGGGTATGAAATCAGAAAAAACTATGCCCTTGCAAATGTTTTTTATTTACCGTTGGATACTCCGGGCAATGCGAAAAAATTTATTGAGGCCATCAATCCGGAAATGGCAATTTTTACTAAATATGAATTTTGGCATTTCTACTTCAAAGCGCTGAAAAATAACAATATTCCATTATATGTTATTTCCGGAATATTCAGAAAAGAACAAGCCTTTTTTAAAGGATATGGCAACTTTTACAGGAACATACTAAAAAATGTAACGCACTTTTTTGTTCAGAATACGGAAAGTGAAAGGCTTTTAAAGTCTATTGGATTAACAAATGTTACTTTAAGTGGCGATACACGCTTTGATCGGGTTTACGAAAATGCACAAGCACCCCGAAAAATAGAAGAAATAGAAGTTTTTATTGGAAATAATCCAGCCTTAATTTGCGGAAGTACCTGGCCCGAAGATGAAAAACTTATTGCTGATTTACCTATACGGTATCCCGGTTGGAAATTTATTATTGCTCCTCACGAAATTGGAAGTAACCACATTGCAGCTATTGAAGGCCTATTTCCCGATTTCATAAAATATTCTGCGCTCGGTTCGCAACCATCATCAAATCCACCTCAGGTTTTGGTGATAGACAATATCGGCATGCTTTCTTCATTGTATCAATATGGAAAACTCGCTTACATTGGTGGAGGTTTTGGTGCAGGCATACACAATACATTGGAGGCTGCGGCTTTGGGGCTACCGGTAATTTTCGGCCCTAAATATCAAAAATTTCAGGAAGCCAAAGATTTAATTGCGCTTAGTACTGCTAAAAGCATTAACTCGGCTGATGAATTGATTCAGGCGTTCGAATACTTTAAGGAAAATAGCGCCGCATCAGCTACAGCAAGAAAGTATGTGGCTGATCAAAAAGGCGCAACTGAAATTATTCTTAACTACATTTACAAAGCCGTATAAAATTTCAGAAATTGAAATAAGCCCAGCCTTTCTTAATCATTTATTTCCCATTATGCTGATTTGTTTCAGCATTTTATTTATTCGGAAACGCACCTCAGTGGTTTTGGCTTTTGCAAGCCCTGCCCTATGCTAAATCCCTATAGAATTATTTCTTACGACAAAAAATAATTAACAACCTAAATCTGGTCTACTCTAATCCATTTCATCCCTGCAGCCACTGCCGCCTGAACACCAGGTTCGCCATCTTCAAAAACTATACATTTTGCAGGATTTACACCAAGTAATTCGGCTGCGGCTAAAAAAGGATCGGCAAATGGCTTTCCTCTTTCCGTTTCACCTGAACAAACCAAAACTTCCACTAAAGGCAATAAATTTAGAACGGTTAATGTTTTTTCGACTGTTTTTCGGCTTCCGCCAGAAACCACACCAATTTTAACCTTACCTGCATTCTTTTTTAAATGTTCAGCCACAAATTCTATGGGCTTAGTCTCTAAAATAAAGTTATCAAAAAACTCTACCGATTTTTCATGCGAAAAAGTATCAGGTAATTCTACTCCGTAACGGCGGCCAATTTCCTGACTTACCAAAACAGTTGGCCAACCAGCAAGTTCATCTATTATTGCCGTATCTAAATCAATCTGGTACCTGGATGCAACATTCTTATACGAAAGTTTATGCGCGGTCATGTTATCTGCAAGTGTTCCATCGCAATCATATAAAAAAGCTTCATAATCACCCAATGTTAACTGATCTAATTGCGCAAGTTTTTCTAATTCTGTTTTCAAAATGCATTATTTATAGCTTCAATACAGTTGTCTGTCACTTCATCAACAGATAAAGAAGCATTTATGGTCGTGATATTTTTCTCCGTTAATAAGGGCTCTTCTAATGCTTCGAACTGACTTTCTAAAAGTCCTTTTGGCATAAAATGCCCTACACGTTTTTGTAAACGTGAGTCAATTTCTTCAAAACTGGATTTCAGATAAATAAATTGGGTTTCACCTGAAATTCCTTTCCTTAAAAGATCACGATAAGATTTTTTTAAGGCTGAGCAGGCCATAATCAACATAGGTTCTTTTTCCAAATGATCAGAAGCTATTTTACCCAGGTTATTTAACCAGGGAATACGATCGGCATCCGTTAAAGGAATACCTGAACTCATTTTTATAATATTTGCCGAAGGGTGAAAATCATCTGCATCCATAAATTCAACATTTAATTTTTGGGCAACGTGTTTTCCAATAACGGTTTTACCGCTACCCGATACACCCATGAAAATGATGCAGCCCTTCGTCATATTAATTTACCATCCCGGCTAAGGCTTCGATAAATACCGGACTATCATTTAAGCTTTCTACCAATTGCACGTGTTCTCCACCCAATGCTTTAAATTCTTCATGATATTCTACAGTGATTTCGTAAAGCGTTTCTAAACAATCGGCAACAAAGGCAGGACTAAAAACCAATAAACGTTTTTTGCCTTCTGCAGCCAGTTTCTTTAAAACATCTGTAGTGTAAGGTTGTACCCAAGGCTCCTTACCTAAACGCGACTGGAAACAAACGGTATAGTTTTCTTTTGCAATACCTAATTCCTGAGCGATTAATCTTGCGGTATCATGGCCTTGTGCAGAGTAGCAGAATTTATTTGTGTCGTTTAAGGTTTGACAGCAATCTGCACTTTTCAAACAATAACTTCCGGTATGGTCACATTTTAAAAGCTGACGTTCGGGTAAACCGTGAAAACTAAAAAGAATATGATCGTAAGTTTTTGGCTGATGTTTTCTCGCGTTCTCAGCGAAAACTTTAATCATCAGTTCGTTATTATGAAAAGAGTTAATGAAAGAAATTGGCGGTACAGTTTGCCATTTGCTTACCAATTCCATAACCAGTTGCATTACAGAACCTGTACTTGCTGATGCATATTGAGGAAATAAAGGAATAACCTGGATGCTTTCTACCAAACCGGCTTTTAAATTTGCCAAAGCAGTTTCGATAGAGGGACTTTGATAGCGCATTGCCAACTCTACATGATACTCCTCGCCCAAACGTTCTTGCAACATACTTGCCTGTAATTTACTAAAATACAGAAGAGGCGAACCTTTTTCATTCCAGATTTCTTTATACAATTTTGCAGTTTTAGGGCTGCGAAAAGGAACAATTATTCCTTTTACAAGTAAAGTTCTGTTTAATTTTGGTATATCAATTACACGTTCGTCCATTAAAAACTGATCTAAATATTTTTTTACATCAGAAACTGCCGGACTATCAGGCGTACCTAAATTAACGAGTAGAATTCCCTTTTTGCTCATTTATTAAGAATATGGATTGTTGCGCAAATATCGCTTTTTTATTTTTTTTTACCTATCCAAAAAATGTGATGGCAGACATTTTTAAGTCAAATTTCCATCAGGTTTTACTTTTATACAACAGCCACCAGGGTGTACCGGGTTTTTGGTGATGCTCTAAATGATAGCCAAAGAAATAACAACTGATAAAGGCAAAAAAATGATTTTTACGTAAAGTTGAAGATTGATGTTCATTATCGTGCGCGCCCTTATGTGGCTTATAGGTGCCAAAATAAAACAACTGAAAGGTACTTAACACTGCGGGTAATACCCAAAAAAGCAAAAGGTTTTGCTGGGGAATCCAAATTTTCAGCACATTGAATGCCACGGCCATAATAACCAGCTGAATAATGGTAACGTAATTCCACATAAACCGTAAATACCATTTCCAAAAACCATGTTCGGCATAATCAGGATCGTTAACGCTGTGCACGTAGCTATGGTGCTTGTGATGTTTGAGGTATAACGGCTTGTAGAAAAACCCGGCATATAAAAATACCGAAACATAGCCTATAAAATTATTAGTGGTTTGGTTTGTTGAAATTGTACCATGCATGGCATCGTGAGCTGTGATAAACAAACCTGTATACAAATGCATTTGCACCAAAACCATCAGGTAAACCAGCGGGTTTGCCCAGCTAAAATTCCAGTTTAATAAACAATAAAGAGATAAAAACCAACAGCTGATAACCGTTAGCGCAACAAATAATCCGATAAATTTATTTGGATTTTTCAATGGCTGTTCTTTATTTCATTAAGGTTAAACAGCAGAAAATGAAAAAGGATTTATTAAAATGTTTCTAAAGCCGTTTTAACTTTTTCCATCAACCACATTGGAGTTGATGTTGCACCGCAAATACCAACTTTGTCATTTGTATTAAACCAGGCTTGTTCTAATTCTTCTACGTTAGAAATGAAATAGGAATGCTCATTGTGTTTTTTGCAAACATCATAAAGCACTTTTCCGTTTGATGATTTCTTGCCCGAAACGAAAACAATTTTATCATAATGGCTCACAAAGTCTTCCAGTTCTCCATAACGATTGCTTACCTGCCTGCAAATGGTATCATTGGCTTTCACTTCGTAACCACGCCCCAGCAATTCGTCTTTAATATGATAAAATTTATCCGTGCTTTTTGTGGTTTGGCTATACAAAGTAAACTTAGAAGGTAATGCTACATTATCCAGTTCAGCTAAATCCTGAAAAACAATTGCCTTCCCATCCGTTTGTCCTTGCAAACCAATTACCTCTGCATGGCCATGCTTCCCGAAAATCAGAATCTGTTCGTCATCATCATGAGAATTTTTTATCCTGTTCTGCAACTTTAAAACAACCGGGCAAGAGGCATCAATTAAGGTAAGGTTATTCTCTAACGCCAATTGGTAGGTAGAAGGCGCTTCGCCGTGTGCCCTAATTAAAACCTTTTCATTTTTCAGTGTTTTTAAAACTTCATGATCGATAATTTTCAATCCACGATCGGTTAACCTTTCTACTTCTTCATCATTATGAACAATATCACCCAAACAATATAAATAACCCTCGCTATCTAAAATATCTTCAGCCATTTCTATAGCGTATACTACGCCAAAGCAGAAGCCTGATGATTTATCTATGGTGACTTGTAAGTTATTGCTCATTGTGATACAAAATTAAGCAAAAATATTTGATCCGGTTGTCATGTACAAGACAACAAAAAATATGAGCTGGGCAACAAACATAGTGGTGCCGATGTACTTTTGTTGTTTTAAATCCAGTGCGTAATAAAATTTAAGTAAAATTACAGAAACTATAAACCAGGCTACGAAGTTTTGTCCGGGAATTTTATGATAATCCCAATGCCAGTAATCAAATTTCATGGCCACCGGTTCTAAGAAAAAATCGAGCGTAATTAAGGCCAACCCACCTAATAACGATGCCAGTATTGTATTTCTGATTTTAAAACTCTTCATCATCTGGCCAACACTAAAAATAAGAATTACCCAGTTTACCCCCATTAAAATTGGAACCGCAGCAATTTTGTAACCCAGTGTGGTACCATAATAATAGCTGCCAAAAATTTTGCCTGTGTTAACCCCCAGTACTTCTACCAAAAAACCACATAAAAACACGCCGCAAACAAATAAGGCAAGTCTTTTAACATTTGCATTATAGGAAAGTATAATTACAGCAAACATAAGCAGCAAATGAAAAGGAACCATTTTTATAAAGTATGGCTGTGCAGCAGGAATCAAAAAGCCCAGCAAACCAACCAAATGAAAAATGATGATTACAGCAACCGCTGCTTTTTTTACTTTTAAATCGGTCTGATCCTTCTGCCCTTCCATGTGCCTGTTTTAAAAATGTGTTTTTTGATTGAAATAATAGAAATAATTAAAAAAAATAACATTTGCAACGGATGCAAAATCATATTAAAAAATACGTTCTGTCCAGACAAATAAGAGATCATTAATCTACTTAAAACAATTAAAGTTATAGGTAATACGAGGAGCGCAATGTTAAAGTTGAATACTAAAATAAGCGGTCCTATAATTACCAAAAGCTGGTAAAGTAATAAGATTATGATGTTATTACCAAAACCAGCGAGCAAATTTTTACTGAAACCATTTAAACATTCATTCAGGTTTTTATACATTCTACAGTAAATCATGCCATTAGCAAGCAAAGCTTCTGTTTTATATTTTTCCTGTTTTAGCAGCTTCATTAACTCAACATCCTCCACAACCTGGCCTTTTACTAAACTATGCCACTTATGTTGTTGGTAATTTGCTGCATTAAAAAACATGCATTGTCCGCTTGCAGCAGAAAATGCAGGGTTTCCGGATAGTTTGACTAACCTTAATGGCAATAGGTTTAAAAGTATAAAATGCATTAACGGAACGGTTACCTTCTCGCCAAATGAAAACATTAGCTGGTTGGTAAATAAGCTCAACAAGCTTAACTGCCCCGCTTCCATCCTATAAATTAAACTGTTGATGAGTCCTATCTTAATTAGCTCATCTGCATCCACAAACAATAAATATTTACCTGTAGCTGCATCACTTAACTGATGGCATGCATAATTTTTCCCTAACCAGCCATCAGGCAGTTTTTCACCCTTTATAATGCTGAATTGCGGATTTTCCTTGCAAAACCTGCTTACAACAGCAAAAGTATTGTCGCTTGAGTGATCGTCTAAAACGATTACTTCATAATTGGTATAATCCTGTTCTTTTATAGATTGCAACAGCATTATAATATTTTCGGCTTCATCCCTTGCCGGAATAAGAATGGAAACCTTGTGTTGAAAGTGCTTGATTACCCGGGGTAATTTTGGATTGGAAATAAAATTGAAAACGGTTACAGAAAACCGGATTACTAAAAAAATAAGGACAACTTGAATAAAAATGGTCATTCGGTAATTTGTGTTTGTTTAACAACCGAATGTTCATAATGTTTATTGTAGGCACTTTTAAGCAATTGTAAACTGGTATACGCTTCGTTTTCCCAATGCTGCAAATAAGTACTGGCAGCAGGCTTACGTTTGGAAAAATAATCGACGAAAGTGGCCGCAAAAATTATGTTAATCTTTTTCTGACTTGCATTGATCATTTGCATTACACCTTTCTCAAAATTAATACTTTTAAGGTGGTTAGAATGAAGTTTACCCTGTGGAAATACAAGCACTAAATTTGCGGGATTATCTAAAAGTTTACCTGCATAATCCAATGTTTCTAAAACATCTTTACCTGTTTTTTCAGCAGCAAATGCACCAAGGTATTTGAGAAAACTTACTTTTTTATAATTCTCTGCATTAACAAGTACATGAAATTGCTTTTTAAAAAATTTTCTATTGATGTAGAAAATAAAAAAACCATCCCACCAGCTGAAATGATTTGCCAGCAATAAAATTGAATTTTCCTTTTCGAATGCCGGCTCATCAAAATTAAAGGCCGAAAAATCTTTTTTTATGATGTACTGAATGTACCACGAAAAAAAATTAAAGATAATTGTATTTTTTCTGGGGTGATACATGCAGGGAAATTGCAAAAAAATAGCCTTAATTGCAAATTTAGAGTGTAATTATTACTTTTTTGATTGAAAAACGTGAGTAATATGCGTTTATTTGGAAACCAGTTTTACTTATAACCTGAGTTCGGTTATTAAAATCCTATTCTTAACTATTTATTCAGGTTTTTACCGTTAAAAGATGCTAAAAATCAGCATACCGATGAGATTTATATACTGCATATAGCGGTAATTTTTCCAAAAAACACTTGCGCTCAGGTTTATAAAGTGGCAAAACTGTTGTTACCATTGTAATGATTATTTAACTCAAATAAACACGGTCTTCCTCACCTTGCACGTCCATTATTACATCTACATGCTCTTTTAAAACTGTAGCCAGCTCTAAACCAACAAAATCCGTAGCAATAGGAAAAATCTTATGGCTTCTATCTACTAAAACTACTGTTCGGATTTTTTTATGTGGTGTATTTAAGAAAACACCTAATCCATAGGCCAGTGTTTTGCCGCTGTTTAACACATCATCTACTAAAATAATTACTTTATTTTTCCAATGGCTTTCATCTAAATCCGTTTTAGCAATTAACTTACTGCTCTCGCGCTCCAAATCGATTCTTAACAATACAATTTTAAAATCAGCAATTTTCTTAAGTACTTTTTCAAGTCTTAAAGCCAATTTATAACCTCTATCCCAAATGCCGGCCAATACAATTTCCTTCTCATTCAGGTTATCTTCCAGAATTTGATAAGCAATGCGGTTAATTTTTTGCTGAATTTGTTTTTTGTTAAGAATTAATAATTGTGATGTAGCCATTTTTATGAAGCGGATTGAATACAAAAAGAACGATTTTAAGGATGAAAGCCAAACTATTTCAAAAATATTTTGAAATGTTTGTGACAATAACGAATTACATACGTCCTTTTAATAACGTGATAAAAAGTAAAACCGCTAAAAGCATGAAATATTTAAACAAAATTTTCCTTTTTCTTATCCTTTTCCAGTTTTCTTCAACACATAGTTATGCACAGCAAACGAGAAAGACGAGTATAAAGGAGGGTCAAAAAATACAGGCACTCGAAAAAAAGATCAGCATCTGGCAAAAAGATTTAAATGTACCAAATGTGGGCCTTGGTATAATTGAAAATGGAAAATTAGTACACGCAAAAGTATATGGAAAAGATTTTAATGGCAATGCAGCTCCGGTAAACATGCTTTTTAATGTTGCTTCTGTTACTAAAGTTGTATTTACCACATTGGTACTTAAATTAATCGATAACGGCGATTGGCAATTAGACGAGCCTTTGTACCATTACTTTACCGATCCGGATGTTGCTTCAGATTCATTATCTAAAAAAATAACCACCCGCCATATATTAAGCCAACAATCGGGTTTTACCAATTGGAGATGGATGAATAAAACGGGTAAACTGGAATTTGAATTTGAGCCAGGGAAAAAGTTTAACTATTCTGGAGAAGGTATGGAATATTTGAAATCGGCTATTGAACATAAATTCCATAAACCTTTAAACCAACTGGCAGATTCTATCCTCTTTAAACCGCTTAAAATGGTTGATACTAAACACCAATGGAACGGCAAGCAGGATTTTGAAAGGTTTAGCAGATGGTACGATGCTAACGGAACAGAATATGCTAAAAGTAATTATGCCTCGGAGCCAAGTGCTGCCGATGACCTGATTACAACAGTGGAAGACCTTGGTAAATTTGCAATTGAAACGTTAAACGGAATTCATATTTCCAGTCAGCTTTTTGAAGAAACGACTAAAGTACAGGCCGAAATCAATCCAAATTTAAAACAAGGACTTGGATGGAGGATTATTCAAAACCTCCCACATCAAGAATATGCTATAGAACACGGAGGAAATGATGCTGGCGTTGCGGCATTTATTGTACTGTTGCCCAAATCGAAACGTGGAATTATAATTCTGACTAACGGTGATAATGGACAGATCATTTGCAACAACGTGGTAAGGGCTTTTTGGCCGGAGGGAACTGAAATTATCCATAAAGCACTTAAAAGCACTAAATTAAACGAGGTACAAAAAGTTGTAAAAGTTAGCGATGGGGTGCTGCAAAGCTACTTAGGAAAATATAGGCGACCCGATGATGTGGAGGTAAATATTACAATGAAAGATAAAAACTTAGTGTTAAAAACTACAGGACTTCCAACCTTTAATTTATTTCCTCAATCTCAGGATACATTCTTCTTAATGGATTTTGAACCCAAAATAGTTTTTACCAAAAATGAAAAGGGTATTGTAGATGCGGTGTTAATCAAAGATGGCGATAACATACTAAAATGTGTTAAAACAAACTTATAAAACCTGTTTATTAAAAGCTATTTAACTGGTAAACAAACAAATTCAAAAATAATTCAATTTTTTTGCAACGTTTCTTACCTGTTTACGTCTAATCAATACACTTAAACAAAATCACAAACTGCCCGAGCACAAAAAAGCGCAAAGGTAAGCACATTACTAAACATATTCTCATGAGAACAATAACCAAATCATCTGCCTTTTTATTTTTAATTGCCATCAGTTCTTATTTTGCTAAAGCGCAAGACAATAAAAATGTTGCTGTAAAAAGCTTTAATAGCATCACCGTTAGTAGCGGCATAGATCTTTATTTAACGCAAGGCGGATCAGAAAGCCTGAATATTAAAGCCGATGCCGAAGTATTAAAAAACATAGTTGTGGAACAAAATGGTGGCAACCTGACCATAAAAATGAAAGATGGGATTAGCTGGGGTGGCCTATTTAAAAATCAAGTGATTAAAGCTTACGTTCATTATAAAAATTTAAATGCGCTTACGGCTTCAGGCGGTTCGGATGTATTTACAGAAGGAACGATGAAAGCAGATAAAATATCAATCAGATCATCAGGAGGTTCGGACATTAAACTGAATTTGGTTTGTAACGACCTTACGCTTCAAAGCAGTGGTGGCAGTGATGTTGATTTAAAAGGTAAAGCAGAAAATCTTAGCATTCAAGCCAGTGGTGGCAGCGATATCGACGCTTATGAGTTTATTGCAGAATATGCAAAAGTAACAGCATCCGGAGGTTCGGATGTAAATATTTCGGTAAATAAAGGCTTAGAAGCCGGAGCAAGCGGCGGTGCCGATGTTCATTTCAAAGGTAATGCATCTCTCAAAAAAACATCATCATCTAAAAGTGGTGAGGTTAAGAGAGTAAATTAATAAAATAGGTTTAGTTAATGATTCAGCTGCGTTTGTGGATGCAACGCAGCGTTTCTATTTTAATAGAAATTCATTAAACCGGTATGTTAACCTGCTATAATTTTATCCCCTGCTTTTTTTATAAGGATAATATACAAAATTTGCACCTTCGGGCACAACGACAAATAAGCACATAAAGTTTTCAGGTTTTTTATACGTTTTTAAAAACGATTCCTTACGTTCTTTATTAATAATACCTTTCTCTACAAACTCTTCTAAAGTTGAAGCCTGGATAGTCCAGTCGGTATTTAATTCTTCTTTATTTAAAATAACCTCGCCAATATTAACCTGGTGCTGGTGTGCAATAAAAATAGGGTGAGCAGATATGCCTTCAACCATAATTTCTATAGCAACTTCTTTTATAGACTCTGAATAAAATTCTAAATCTTTTTCTAAACTTAATAACGGACTTTTTTGTTTTTCTGTCCCACCATCTTCCGGCGTTGCGCCTAATAATTCTTCTCTATCCATTTTAAAAGTAAAAGGTTTAAGATACAAGGTTTAAAAGTTCGATACATAATTTAAGATTGCAATTGCACAATCTTAAAATTTATGCCTTTAACCTCAATAGTACTACATTCTCTACATGCTGCGTATGCGGAAACATATCTACAGGTTTAATGCGCTCAACATTATATTTTGAGCTTAATAATTCTAAATCTCTTGCCTGCGTAGCTGCGTTGCAACTCACATAAACAATTTTTTCGGCTTCCATATCCAATAAGCGTTGCACAACATCTGCATGCATTCCTGCCCTTGGCGGATCTGTAATTACCACATCCGGTTTACCATGATCTGCAATAAATTGAGCGGTTAAAATATCTTTCATATCGCCAGCATAGAAAATGGTATTATTAATTCCGTTTAAAGCAGAATTAAACTTAGCATCTTCTATAGCAGTTGGTACATATTCTACTCCAACAACCTGTTTTACATTTTTAGCCACAAAGTTTGCAATTGTTCCTGCGCCTGTGTACAAATCATAAACCAGTTCATCTCCTTTAAAACCGGCAAAATCCCTGGTTATTTTATACAATTCAAAAGCCTGTTCAGAATTGGTTTGATAAAAAGATTTTACACCAATTTTAAACCGGATGCCATCCATTTCCTCAAAAATGTGATCCCTTCCTGAAAAAACCAAGACTTCCTGATCAAAAATTGTATCATTTTTCTTCTGGTTAACAATATATAGCAGAGAAGTAATTTGTGGGAATTCTGACTTTAAAAAATTCATTAGTCCATCAACCTGTTCTTGTTCAGGGTAGGCAAAAATAACCGCTACCATAACCTCACCTGTGGTTGAGGTACGAATAATCAGGTTGCGCAAAACACCTTCATGGTTGCGTAAATCGTAAAACGATAATTTATTTTCGGTTGCATAATTACGAACAGCATTACGAATTTGATTCGAAGGCTCATCCTGTAAATAGCAATGCTCAATGTCCAAAATTTTATCAAAACGTAAAGGAACATGAAAACCAAGAGCATTCATATCAAAATCCTCATCACGCTCAATATCTGTTTTTTCCAACCAGCGTTTATTAGAGAAGGTAAATTCCAGTTTGTTGCGGTAATACCTGTTTTTAGCTGAACCTAAAATAGGCTCTGCAGAAGAGGTATCTATTTTACCAAGACGCTGTAAGGCAGCCTCAACATTTTTTTGTTTAAACTTTAATTGAGAATCATAGCCCATATGTTGCCATTTACAGCCACCACAGGTTCCGAAATGAGGGCAAAAAGGATCGGTTCTTAATGCAGATTTTTCATGCAATTGCTCAATTATGGCTTCTGCAAAGTTTTTTTTCTTTTTGGTTAATCTTACATCAACAACATCGCCTGGAACGGCTTTGTCTACAAAAATGACTAATTCATCTGCCTTACCTACTCCTTTTCCTTCTTCTGCAATATCAATAATGTGTACACTGGGAATTATAGTTACCGTACCGGGTTTTCTTCTGCTCATTATGACGCAAATATAAGAAAAAGGGCTTAAAGGTTAAGCGTTACAGAAATAAGGATGTTATTTTATACGCAAAATAGCAGCAATATCCACCCGCACAAGTAAGATTTCACTTGTTACCGAGGATAAGATAAATGCTTATTGACCAATAAATTTTAATGCAGCGCCCCAAAAACCACCCAACCAATTAAAATTCAGGTCAAATTTCTCATCAATCTGTACTGAAAACTCTAAAACTTCTTTGCTCATGATAAAAAACCCTTCTATTTTCACAATAATACAAAATTTATACCAAAAACCAAAACGGTTCAAGTTAAGATTAAATTAAATTTACATTACGATTTAATATAATCTGTTCTACTGAAAACTAAATATCAAGGCTTTTTTTACAAATAACTTACCCGTAATTACATTTCACAACTATAAGGCTTATGTATATTTGAACATCAACGATCTTAAATCAACAAAAAATAATGAACGAATCCTGGATTGAACGATGGAATGAGCGGTACAGCAATGAAGAGTTTGCTTATGGTGAACAGCCTAATGATTATTTAAAAGAACAGCTTGAAAAATTAAACCCTGGAACCATACTCTTTCCAGCAGAAGGCGAAGGCAGAAATGCCATTTTTGCGGCTAAAACGGGCTGGAAAACCTTTGCCTTTGACATCAGTATAGAGGGTAAAAATAAGGCACTTAAACTTGCAGAAATTAACGATGTGAAGATTAACTATCAAATTGGTGAACTGCAGACATTACATTATGACGTGGCACAGTTTGATGCAATTGCTTTAATTTATGCTCACTTTCCAGCCAACATTAAATCTTCATACCATAAAACGCTCGATAAATATTTAAAAAAGGGTGGTTTGATTATTTTTGAAGCCTTTAGCAAAAATCACCTCTCCTATATTGCTAAAAACGAAAAAGTAGGCGGGCCTAAAGACATTGCCATGTTATTTTCAACGGATGAAGTAAAATTGGATTTTGCCAACTATGAAATTTTAGAATTAACAGAAAAAGAAATTGAATTGAGTGAAGGTCTTTTTCACAATGGGAAAGGATCGGTAATACGGTTTATTGGAAGAAAAAAATAAGTTTTAATTCACCCCTGATGCCAACTAATTATTTGATTATTAGATATTAATTTGTAACTTAATACATCATTTCACATAAAAAGGAGGTTCATCATGAACGTTATCCGTAAAATTGAACATTGGGGCGATGTTCATCAATCAAAATGGCTTGATTTTTTAAGAATCATCCTCGGGCTGGTTATTTTTGGCAAAGGGGTTTCATTTATTAGCGACACATCGACACTGCAAAACTTAATTACCCAGAACAATGTATTTGGCTTTTCGGGTGTGTTAATTAGTGTTGCCATCCATATTATTGCTTTTGCACACTTAGTTGGCGGCATTTTAATTACGTTGGGATTAGTTACCCGGTTTGCCGTAGTTATTCAAATCCCCATTTTATTATTTGCCGTCTTTTTTGTTAACCTTACCTATGGATTTTCTATGCTCAATTCAGAATTATGGCTATCGGTTTTAGTGCTTTTTATGCTAATTCTATTTTGGGTTGTTGGCTCCGGACCATTATCTGTAGATGAAGGTTTAAAAAATAAAAGAGGAAAACGTTACGATTAGTCTTCAGGATTAATTGCTGTAAATTATTCTTAGTATCTTTCGGCTTTAGCTTTTATATGAAAACAAAGATACTTTTAGCGCTGCTTTTTGCGGGTATAGGCACTTACGCCCAAAGTCCTGCAGATCCATATTTCAAATTAACCAGAGCAGGTTTTAATGAAAAAAATGCTTTTGAAACAACAGCTTTTGTAGAAAAATACTTTAGGGTACCCGGTAATACTGGTTTTAATGCTACTATTAAACAGGTAGAGAGCATTTTAAAGAAAGCTGGTTTTGTAGAACAAAAACAAGATGAGTTTGAAGCGCCACTAACCTACCGGATTGAAAAACGGGCAATGAAAAATAACACCTGGGAGCCTGTTGATGCCAGTGTTGAAATTATAGGTGAGTCCGCTCCACTGATTTCTTATAAATCCAACCGCAACATGATTCCGATTAACTGCGTATCTACCCCTGCCAGTGGCTCTACAGCAGAGGTTATTTTTCTTTCAAAAATAACGCCTTCTGAAATTGAGAAGATGGACCTGAAAGGTAAAATCATCTTTTCTGAATCACATCCTTCAAGATTACTATCTATTGCAACAAAAGCAGGTGCTATTGGCGTTCTAGGTTATTCCATGCCTAAATATACGCAGCCAGAAATTCACCAAACTTCTATTCAGTTTGGGAGCATGAAAGCCAACAGTGAGGTTTGGACACTTCTTTTATCCTACGCTGCAAAAGAAAAACTAAAGACTGCATGCGAAAAAGGTGCTGTTAAACTTAAAGTTAATATTGAAACAAAAATTTATCCTTCTGAAGAGTTGACCATTGTTGCAAATGTACATGGAAGCATAAAGCCAAACGAACGTTTTGTATTTAGTGCACACGTACAGGAACCAGGCGCTAATGATAATGCAAGCGGCGTTGGAACCCTGGCAGAAATGGCCCGTTTAACGGCTGAATTATATCAGGCTAAGAAAATAAAACCGCTGCGTACATTAACCTTTTTATGGGGTGATGAAATTGTTTCAACAAGGCGTTACATTACCGATGATTCGGTTAGAGCAAAAGGAATTTTATGGGGAATGAGCCTGGATATGGTTGGGGAAGACACAAAAAAAACCGGGGGTTCTTTCTTAATTGAAAAAATGCCCGACCCTTCTGCAATATGGACGAGAGGAACAGACAAGCACACTGAGTGGGGTGCTGGTGATGTAAAGGAGAAAGACCTTTTCCCGCATTACTTTAATGATTTTATTTTCGATATATGCAAAGCGCAAGGCAAATTTGCCAACTGGACTGTAAACTACAATCCTTTTGAAGGCGGAAGCGACCATACACCTTTTCTTCAAAATAAAATCCCTGGCTTATTAATGTGGCATTTTACCGATGTTTTTTACCATACAGACAATGACCGTATAGATAAAGTTTCGCCAACAGAAATGAAGAACGTTGGTATTAGCGGTTTAACTGCTGCCTATACCCTGATTAATGCGGATGAAAATACAGCCAGTGCCACGATAACCCAGGTTAAAAATGATGCTTTAATCCGTTTAAAGACAGAATTTGAGTTAAGCAAAAAAGCAATTGCCGAGGGTAAACCTGCAGCAGAAGAAAAGCATATTATTGAGGTTTGGAGTAAATGGTATATAGATGCTTTGGCCACCATTAATAAAATGCCCGTTAAAGTAGAAACCACAAGAATAGGTTCGGCCATAAAATTTGCCGTTAATGAGGTAGAAAAGCAAACAAATGTTTATTTAGAAGCGTTGAAGTAAACTGATTAATGCAGCTTAAACAAGCTGTTTGGTTGATTAAAAATTCCGAAAATCATTTTATTTCCCTTTCCTAAACATGCCTAAACCAAAAGCAATCGTTATAGGTGCCGGAATCGCCGGCATCGCTTCAGCCATACGCATGGCTGTAAAAGGTTATGATGTTGATGTTTTTGAGGCAAACAGCAATCCGGGCGGAAAACTGAACGAACTGAATTTAAGCGGTTTCAGATTTGATGCGGGACCCAGCCTTTTTACTATGCCACAATTTGTAGATGAGCTTTTTAAAATTGCAAACAAAAACCCGGCTGATTATTTTGAGTACGACAAGCTGGATGAAATTTGCAGGTATTTTTACGAAGATGGTTTGCGGCTAACTGCAGGTGCAGATCTCAAAAAATTCGCAAAAGAAATAGAAGAAAAAACCAGTTCCAACGTAAAAGAGGTCGAATTGTATCTGAAAAAAAGCAAAACAATTTACGAGGTTACACACAAGGTTTTCCTGGAAAGAAGCTTACATAAAATTAAAAGTTACCTGCATTTTGATACCATTAAATCACTTTTTCACTTTAGCAGGATTGATGCATTCAGAACTCAAAATCGGGCTAATAAAGTTTTCTTTAAAGACCTGCGAATTGTGCAGCTTTTTAACCGTTATGCTACTTATAATGGCTCCGATCCATACCAGGCGCCGGCTACCCTAAATGTAATCCCGCATTTTGAATATCATTTTGGTGCATTTTTACCTAAAAAGGGAATGTATAATATTATTACCTCTTTGGTGAATTTAGCGAAAGACTTAGGCATTAATTTTCATTTTAACCAAAAGGTTGACGAAATTATTTATTCCGATGCTCAAAAACCTAAAATAAAAGGCATAAAATTAAATGGTTCGGTTTTATTAGCTGATGTAGTCGTTTCCAATCTCGATATCTGGTTTACCTATAAAAACCTGCTTAAAAAAATACCCCCTCCTAAAAAGCTTTTGCAGCAGGAACGCAGTAGTTCAGCTTTAATTTTCTACTGGGGGATAAAGGGCACTCATAACGAATTGGGCCTTCATAACATCTTATTTTCCGCACATTACCAAAACGAATTTGATGCCATCTGGAAAAACAAAACCATAGGTGATGATCCTACAATTTACATTAACATTACAGCTAAACACATTAAAAGTGACGCACCTACAGATTGCGAAAATTGGTTTGTAATGATAAATGTGCCAGCCAACCATGGTCAAAACTGGGACATATTGATTCAGGAAGCTAAATTAAATGTCATTAAGAAGATCAACCGTATTTTAAATACCAACATTGAAGCCAGCATTATTTGCGAAGAAATTCTTGATCCAAGAGGCATAGAAACTAAAACGGGTTCTTACCAGGGATCTTTATATGGCAACAGTTCGAATAATCAATTTTCAGCCTTTTTAAGACATTCTAATTTTAGCTCAAAAATTAAGAACCTTTACTTCTGTGGTGGAAGCGTACACCCTGGCGGCGGAATTCCTTTGGCCTTGCTATCTGCTAAAATCATTGATCGTGAAATCAGTTTTTTGAAGGATTCTACATCCGCTTAGTAAAAAAATAATCTAATTCCATAGAAAGATAAAACCGTAAACAAAGCAATGGCAACATATACCATTGTTAAACCCTCAAACTATTACGCTATCCTGAAAAATAATAATTTTTAAAAAGATAGCTTTGTCTTTCACAGTACAGGGAGATCTGTATGGTCTCCATGTAAACTATAATGTATGAATTTCCACACCCGTAAATGGATAAAACCCGAAGACCTGAATCCAAATGGCGGTTTATTTGGCGGAAGTCTTTTAAAATGGATTGATGAAGAAGCTGCTATTTATGCCATTGTTCAACTGGAGAACCCAAAAGTAGTAACTAAGTATATGTCTGAAATCAATTTCGTAAGCTCAGGAAAGCTTGGTGATATTATTGAAATGGGCATTACAGCAACAAATTTCGGTAATACTTCTATCACCATGTGCTGTGAGGTAAGAAATAAAATTACCCGTAAGAGTATCCTAACGATTGATAAAATTGTTTTCGTAAACATTAACGACTACGGAGAACCTGCCCCTCATGGAAAAACAAAGATTAAATATATTGAAGAGCAATTTGATCAGGAAGATGAAAGCCGGCTTTAATTGGGATTGAGAGTTAAAAATTATCTGCTTGCCGCAGGACTTCTCTTCTTTGGGCAACCAAAGAAGCAAAACCGAGCATTTCTGCGAGCTCATTAATACAAATAAAAACATAAACAACTATTAATAGTTGCCGGCTCGCAATCTTTCTGTTAAAGTAACTACTAAGGCTCGTCCAGTGCCTGCCGAAACATTGACCATGCCGGTTAAAAGCTTAACAGAGAAATAGTAGTTTGGCCTTGTTGGGGTGTAGATCCCTGCACCATGCTAAACAAACCTTAACTTTTTACTGCTTTAACCCAAGCACGTATCTGGCATAGCAGCATTTCGCAGAAGAGCACATTAGAATTCTTGCAGTTATTTTAGTGTTTCGAATAACCAAGGGAATATGCAGCGAGCGCTGTAATTGTGAAATGGGCTAAGCCTCATATTGCCGCTATTGAATTCTGATCTTGCTATTCAAGAAAGGATGCAAGCCTTGATTTTTGTTTCTTTTTATCAAGAAAAAGAAAAAAGCCCGTTTAGCTAAGACAATATGATCCAGCCGCTCGCAGCGGGGGCTTCTCTTCTTTGGGCAACCAAAGAAGCAAAGTTGCCGGCTCGCAATCTTTCTGTTAAAGTAACTACTAAGGCTCGTCCAGTGCCTACCGAAACATTGACCATGCCGGTTAAAAGCTTAACGGATAAATATTGGTTAGGCCTTGCTGGGAGGAAATTGCAACTGCAAAATCATACTCATTACCTTCTTTTAAAAGGACTATACCGGTTAAAAACTTAACAGAGAAATAGTAATGGCTTTACAAATTGGCGAAGCAAATCGAATATAACTTCAATAGCAAAACGTTTTTTAGTTGAGTGTATGCCTGGCTTTTAATTCAGCTTCTAATTTTTCAGCATCCAAATCAAGTGCATTAACTATAATTTGCGCTTTGGTATAAAAAGGATCTCGTTGTTTTAGTTTCACTTTTATAAACTCAAGAAGTTGTTCATCGTCCATATCTTTTATAAGCGGCCGTTTCTGACGATTGTGCAATCTTGAAACTAATGCTGCAGGTTCCATATGGAGATAAATAGTTGCACCATTTTCATTCATCCATTCCATATTATTAAAAAAACATGGCAAGCCACCGCCAGTTGCCACTACACAGGTTTCAGGATAGTTAAAATTTTCTAATGTTTCGCGTTCTAAATCTCTAAAAGCGTTTTCACCAAATTCAGTGAAATACTCTGCAATGGTTTTACCTGTCGACTGTACAATTTCTGCATCAAGATCAATCACCTGGCATTCTAAACGATGTGCCAGCTGCTTTGCTTTTGTACTTTTACCGCAACCCATAAATCCTATTAGAAAAATTTTCATAATTGATGATCGCGTTTTAACATAATATAATCGGTTATTGGTGGTGTAAAACCAGCTTTTTTAAATAAAGTAGCAATTTGGGCACGATGATAAGTAGAATGATTTAATAAATGAAATAAAACTTCTTCTACTTTATTCTGGTATTGATCGCCTTTAGAATTAGAATAAATAATCATTTGATTTAAAGGAACATCATTTAATATTGTTCTGATTTGGATAAAATTATCAGCAGACATTTTTACAAATGAGGTTTTAGACTGGATATCCCATACGCCATAAAGTGCTTTTTCTCCTGTAATGCGGTTAACCCAGATGTGTTGTGCATTTAACACATGACTAAATAATTTTTCTGCTTCAGGCATATCAACTGCAGTAGAATTGAAAACAGAGATAATCCGTTCATCCGCTACCTGCGTATAGTTTACCATTTCCTCCAGCATAATTTAATTTAATTTTACCCTTGGATCTACATATGCATATAAAATATCCACCAGGATGTTAATCACTACGAACACAAAAGCAATAAATAATATGGAACCCATTACCACTGGAAAATCAGACATTTCGAGGGCCGTTACCGTTGTACGTCCTAAACCATTATAGCCAAAAATATATTCAACAAAAAATGAGCCAGCTAATAGGGAAGCAAACCAACCTGAAATTGCTGTAATAACGGGATTTAAGGCGTTTTTCAAGGCATGTTTATAAATAATGGCATTTTTGCCAAGTCCTTTTGCCTTTGCTGTACGAATGTAATCCTGAGCCAGTACATCAAGCATGGCGCTTCTGGTGAGTTGTACAATTATAGCCAATGGCCTAAGTCCAAGGGTAATCATGGGCAGCCATAAGTTTCTCAATGTAAGCACTTCTCCTTTAAATGGATCGTAACTATATAAACTACCGCTCATTCTTAAACCGGTATAATTACTTAAAACAAAACCAAAAAGCCATGCAATAATAATTCCCGCGAAGAATGAAGGTGCGGATATGCCTAAAATAGCAAAACTGTTTGCAGCTTTATCAATCCAGCTATCTTTATATACGGCAGATAATACGCCGAGCAAAACACCAATAAGTGTTGCAAATATCATAGCTGTAAGTGCCAGGATAAAAGTATTTGGAACCGTTTCTGAAAGTATAGCGGTAACATCACGCCTGGTTTGATAAGAACTGCGCAGATAAGGCCATTTAAACACCAATGCCTTTTCTCCAAAGCCAAATATTTTTGCATAATGATATTTTTCCTGTGTTGCAGTATTATTATCTAAAACACTAATTGGAGAAAGGTCATTTACATAAAGAATAAACTGGACAGGTTTAGAGCGATCCAGACCAAATTCCTTCCGTACCGCTTCTAAAGATTGTACATCGGCCCGCTGCCCCATTGTCATCCTTGCCGGATCGCCGGGCAAAATATTAAACAATAAAAAAACAATCAGTACAACACCGGCCATTACGGCCAATCCATACAATAGCTTTTTTAATGCATAGCTGAACATCATTATTTGCCGAAGTATTTTTTAGAAAGCTCATCAAATGATGGCATACTATGATAATGCCATTTATTAACTACAACCCCATTTTTTAAAAGTAAAATGCCTGGATTTGCCCTGACCATACTTTTTAATGGCACAGCATCGGCGTAAAACACTTCTGAGAAAAGGTTATTCTGCTTGATGAATACAGCCGCATCCTGAGCAGAATTGGATGTTAACAGAACGGTGCGGATATTAAATTGCTGTGTTGCATTTATAGCTAAAGCATTTAAATCGCCTATGGCTTTTAAATTAGTTTCATTTAGATTGTAGGCAACAAAAACCAAACTGTAGTAAGGATTTTCTATTAATTCTTTTGTATAATCTGTTCCTGATGCATCAGTAATAATCAAATCCTTAATTTTTGGAGAAAATCCTTCCTTAATTAATTTCTTGATTGGCTCGCCTATAATTTCCCAGTTGTTATCTTCCCAGATTTTGGTTTTAAGGTACTCCTTATCACTCATATCTTTTTCTTCCTTAGTTTTTTTATTTTTAAGGTGATACATAATCTGAAATTCATCGGGTTTTTCTCCCGGAGGGATAACCATTAGTGATGGAATATGCGCCCCAACTTTATAAGGCAGAAAATCTATAACCGGTAAAAAATTATAGGTAAACAGGCCAAAAAATAAGGATACCAAAGTAACTATAATGGCTATATTCCTTTGAGTTGCAGACTTAGTCGTTACCGGATGTATAAATTCTTTTTGAAAGAAAATATAGAGAATTAAAACCAACAAGATTAAATCTTTACCGAAAGATTGCCAAGGTGTTAATGGAATAGCATCTCCAAAACAGCCACAACTGGTTACAACTTTAAATACCGCCGAAACAAATGTTAACAGGGTAAAAAATATAATTAGCAACAACAAACCCCAGGCTACTTTTTTACCCCATAAACCTAAAAGTAATAAAGCACCCAAAACAATTTCCAAAGTACAGAGCAAAATAGCAATACCTGTTGCAATTCCACTCAGAAAACCCATATGAAAAACTTCAAAGTATTCTTGCAGTTTATAACCAAATCCAAGTGGGTCATTTGCTTTTATCAACCCTGAAAAAATAAAAAGCGCACCTACTAAAATTCTTGAAATGGTTAATAATGTATTTTTCATGTGCTTATTTATTGTTTTTTAATAGGAACTAAGTAATTATGATCTTATCCTTTACACCTATATGGATTTACAAAACCATATAGGTGTCATGTTAATTCACTTGTTATTCCTTATTTATTTCATCCTTTAAGATCATAGTTCTAAAACGATTGTGCGGCATGGGCTCTAATTCGATTAATTTTAAGCAAACCCTAATTTAATCAAAGCAAATACCGAATAGTTTAACATATCCTGATAGTTTGCGTTTACGCCTTCCGAAGCTAAGGTTTGACCTTCATTATCTTCAATTTGTTTAACCCTTAATATTTTCATTAAAATCAAATCGGTTAATGAGCTCACCCGCATATCTCTCCAGGCCTCTCCGTAATCATGATTCTTAGCAAACATTAAGTCCTTGGTTTCATTTACTTTTTCATTGAAAGAATCTTCAACAAACTGGTATGGAAGTTCGGTAGGGTCAGTATCTGTGAGCTCCAGCTGCATCATTGCAATTACGCAATAATTAATAATGCCAATATATTCCGAAGTAATATTTTCACCAACTTTATTAATCTTCTTTTCCTCGAGCGTACGGATTCTTTGTGCTTTAATAAAAATCTGATCGGTAATAGAACTTGGTCTTAAAATACGCCATGCGGTACCATAATCTTTCGTTTTCTTTAAAAATAATGATCTGCAAACGCCGATTACGTGATCAAATTCTGTAGAGGTATTTGTTTCTGCCAAAGCCAATAATTATTTAGTTTTTAGTGTATTTTTGTATCGAAAAAACAAAAGCTAAAGATACATTTTTAAAGCGAAACCCAAATCCCGAAAGGGTTTATTATGCCACAAAACTTTTTTGAACCGAAGCAAAGTATTAATGTTAAAGGCAAATTAATCGACTTGTCTAAGCCTAAGGTAATGGGCATTTTGAATATAACGCCAGATTCTTTTTACAGCAGTAGCAGGACCAATTCTACTGAAGAGGCCCTTAAAAAAGCTGAACAATTCTTAAATGAAGGGGCTACCTTTATCGATATCGGGGGCTATTCTTCAAGACCCGGTGCTATGGACGTAACAGCGGACGAAGAAATTGCAAGGCTTGTTCCGGTTATAGAGACTTTGGCAAAAACATTTCCTGAGGCTATAATTTCTGTTGACACCTTCAGGGCAAAAGTTGCAGAAGAAAGCATTTTAGCTGGCGCACACGTTATAAATGACATTGCGGCGGGAGATATGGACGACCTGATGTTTGATACTGTAGCAAGATTACAGGTTCCATATATCATGATGCATATGCAGGGAACCCCACAAACCATGCAGAAAAACCCCGTTTACGAAAATGTTTTATTGGATGTTATTGATTATTTAGCGAGAAAAATCGCTGCGCTGCAAGCTTTAAAAGTTCATGATCTAATTATTGATCCTGGATTTGGATTTGGTAAAACGATCGAACACAATTATGAATTATTAAATCAGATGCAGGAACTTAAAATATTCCAATTGCCTGTATTGGTTGGCTTTTCGAGAAAAGGAATGATTCATAAAGTTTTAAAAACAACGGCTGCACAGTCTTTAAACGGAACAAGTGTTTTAAATACAATTGCTTTACAAAAAGGCGCTGGTATTTTAAGGGTTCATGATGTGAAGGAAGCGGTTGAATGTGTAAAACTGGTTGATCGGTTAGTTGGTTAATAGGTTATTTATCCGCTCGCCGCGGGGCTTCTCTTCTTTGGGCAACCAAAGAAGCAAAACCGAGCATTTCTGCGAGCTCATTGATACAAATAAAAACATAAACAACTATTAATAGTTGCCGGCTCGCAATCTTTCTTTTAAAGTAACTACTAAGGCTTGTCCAGTGCCCCCCGAAACATTGACCATGCCGGTTTAAAAGCTGAACGGAGAAATAGTAGTTAGGCCTTGCTGGGTGCAAATTGCAAGTTTTACATCATGCGAAACTAACTTTAAATTCCTCTTAACTTACCCAAGTACGCCTCCGGCATAGCAGGATTTCGCTGAATAGGATATTAGAATTCTTGCAGAAATTTTAGTGTTCCGAATAGCCAAGGGAATATGCAGCGGGCGCAGGAATTGTGAAAAGGCTTAAGCCTCATATTGCCACAATAAGAATTCTGATGATGCTATTCAAGAAAGGATGCAAGCCTTGATTTTTGTTTCTTTTTATCAAGAAAAAGAAAAAAGGCCTGTCTGGCGAAGACAATAACTTTATCCGCTGGCCGCGGGGGCTTCTCTTCTTTGGGCAACCAAAGAAGCAAAGTTGCCGGCTCGCAATCTTTCTTTTAAAGTAACTAATAAGGCTTGTCTAGTGCCCACCGAAACATTGACCATGCCGGTTTAAAAGCTTAACGGAGAAATCGTAATTTGGCCTTGTTGGGTGTAAATAGCAATTGCAAAATCATGCTAAACAAACTTTAAATCTTCTACTGTTCTAACCCAAGTACGCATCCGGCATAACAGCATTTCGCAGGAGAGCATATTAGAATTCTTGCAGAAATTTTAGTGTTCCCGAATAGCCAAGGGAATATGCAGCGGGCGCAGGGTTGTGAAAGGACTAAGCCTCATATTACCGCTATTGGAATTCTGATGATGCTATTCAAAAAAGGATGCAAGCCTTGATTTTTGTTTCTTTTTATCAAGAAAAAGAAAAAAGGCCCGTCTGGCTAAGACAATACTATCCAGCCGCTCGCCGCGGGGGCTTCTCTTCTTTGGGCAACCAAAGAAGCAAAGTTGCCGGCTCGCAATCTTTCTTTTAAAGTAACTACTAAGGCTTGTCCAGTGCCCACCGAAACATTGACCATGCCGGTTTAAAGGCTGAACGGAGAAATAGTAGTTAGGCCTTGCTGGGAGATAAGTACAGTTGCTAAATCATGCTAAACTAACTTTCATTTCTCTTTAACGTACCCAAGCACGCCACCGGCATAGCAGCATCTCGCCGAAGAGCATATTAGAATTTTTATACTTCCTTCCATGCTTCGAATAACCAAGGGAATATGCAGCGGGCGCAGGGTTGTGAAAAGGCCTAAGCCTCATATTGCCACTATTGGAATTCTGATCTTGCTATTCAAGAAAGGATGCAAGCCTTGATTTTTGTTTCTTTTTATCAAGAAAAAGAAAAAAGGCCGTCTGGCTAAGACAATACTATCCAGCCGCTCGCCGCGGGGCCTCTCTTCTTTGGACAACCAAAGAAGCAAAACCGAGCATTTCTGCGAGCTCATTGATACAAATAAAAACATAAACAACTATTAAATAGTTGCCGGCTCGCAATCTTTCTCTTAAAGTTAGTAATAAGGCTTTTTCAGTGCCCACCGAAACATTGACCATGCCGGTTTAAAAGCGTAACGTAGAAATAGTAGTTAGGCCTTTTTAGGAGGAAATTGCAAGTTTTCCATCATGCGAAACTAACTTTAAATTCCCCTTAACTTGCCCAAGCACGCCACCGGCATAGCAGCATTTCGCTGGAGAGCACGCTAAAATCCTTGTACCCACTTTCTTGCTTCGAAGCGATTTGGCCGGTCGAATTTCTCTAAAAAGAAGAAAAACAACATCAAACACTAAATCCTCAGCAAACTTCAAGTAGACAAGCACATTATCAATTAATCAGTTATTGAAAATTGTATACTGAAAACAGTTTTACTATCTTGCCGCAAATGAAAACAGCATTAGATTTTGATTTCGTAAAGTTCACGGTTACTGATGTTATAGACATTGTGCTGGTTGCACTACTAATCTACTATGTGTACACGCTTATTCGCAATACATTAGCCGTAAACCTATTAGTAGGCATGCTTATCATTGCTATTTTTTATAGAATAGTTGATGCTTTGCACATGAAACTTTTAACCGCCATCATAGAGAAATTTATGAGCGTAGGAATTATCGCCCTGATTGTAATTTTCCACCCGGAAATACGACGCTTTCTTTTATTAATTGGGAAAAATGCATTCTTACAGAAAAACAAAGCCTGGTGGGGTTATTTATTCGGTCGCAAAGAAATAGAAAGGAATAATCTTGCCCGTATAAAACCTATTATCGACGCTTGTAAAAGCATGAAAAAAACCCGAACAGGTGCATTAATTGTATTTGTTAAATTTTATGATGAACAATTTTTCGCAAATAGCTGCGAAGTTGTGGATGCTAAAATTTCTAAACGCTTACTTGAAAGTATATTTCAAAAGAACAGTCCGTTGCATGATGGAGCTGTTGTTATTTCAGAAAATAAGATTAAAAGTGCCAGTTGCATTTTACCTTTAACAGATAATGATCAGTTGCCTTCCCAATTTGGTTTAAGGCACAGGGCAGGAATCGGGGTGTCAGAAACTACAGATGCCGTGGCGGTTATTATATCAGAAGAAACCGGAGAAATATCTTACGCTAAACAAGGCAGGGTAAGAATGAATGTTTCTTTTGGAGAGCTTGAAAAGCTGCTTAATAAAGATTTTTAAATTTATTATCGGTCAACCTGCGGAACGAAGAATTTCTATATTGGCGTATATAAACAGCCTCAGTAGAGATTCTTCGTGCCTCAGCATGACAAATATTTATTAGCAATATTGCTCAAATGCTCCAATTAAGTTATCCGCAATCATTTGTGCAGGACGGCCTTCAATTTGGTGACGCTCGATCATGTGAACCAATTTACCATCTTTAAACAAAGCCATAGCTGGTGAAGATGGAGGAAAAGGCATCATGTAATTTCTTACCTGATCTACTGCTTCTTTTTCCATTCCTGCAAATACAGTAACCAATTTATCCGGGTGTTTTTCGTGTGCTGCTGCTGCTCTTGCCGCAGGGCGTGCATTAGCTGCCGCACAACCACAAACAGAATTTACCACAACTAAAACAGTCCCTTCGCCTTTAATGGCCTGATCTACTTCCTGTGCATTTTTTAACTCTTCAAAACCTACGTTAGTTAATTCCTTACGCATTGGTTCTACTAAATATTCTGGATACATTTATCTTCCTTTTTTTTATTTACTGATATCAACGTACAAAAATAAGAAAATCGAACAGTAGAAACTGTTCGATTTATATTTTTAAGGTAAAATTAAAAGTTATTCGTCTCTTACTGAAGACCTTTTTGTTGCAATAACTCTTTCATCATCTGTGGATCTCTAAGTGCAGCCCATCCAAAAATTGCGATAGATGCAATTAAAGCGATGATATATAATGCACTTAAAACAACGCCGATGATGGCGCAAATTTTACCTGCTTTAGTGTTTTTATAAGAGGATAATGAATATCCGTTAGGATTTAGGTTGTATTTTTTAATATCACCATTTGATAAAACCCAGGCAATAATTCCAAATACCAAGCCTATACCATAACAGCAGCAGCCAGGAATAGACAAAATACCTAAAACTAATGCGATGGTAGCATTAGGCAAATTTGGTTGCCCCATTCCTCCTCCAAACTGGCCAAATGGCGGCGGTTGTTGAAATGGTGGCGGTTGACCCGGTCCATTACCTATTGGTTCTACAGCATTTGACTCGTTCCTAATTGGTTCGAATGGTTGATTTTCTTGTTCTTCAGACATAGCTAATTTAGTAATTGGTGGTTGTATATTTTGTAAATGTAATTGATTATGATAATTACTGCAATACCTGCAAACACAATTTTTATCAACTGTGCTCCAAATTTAAAATCAAATTTAAGATGCAGCAGCGTAAAAATAACGATAAATATTAAAGGTACTGTTGCCGGATATAGTTTAAATGATTCAATAATATTGCCTCTAAACAAACTGATAACCGATCGCTGCAAGCCGCAACCGGGGCAATCTACACCCAAATGGGATTTCAACGGACAGGTTAAAAGGTGATGGCTTAACCAATCTAAAAAACCACTATGTTGATGCGCCATCTATACTTATTATATTATTCTGCTGGTCTTTCCAGATTTTATATTTCTCTAAATCCTTTACCACTTGTTTATAAACCAAATTTAAAACAAATACGTCATCAATTAAACCCAATACCGGAATAAAATCTGGCACGACATCAATGGGAGAGAGAAAATAAATTAAACCTCCTAAAATTGCTACAATAGAGCCTTTAGGTATTTCGGTATAATTACCATTTACATAATCTTTAGAAACGGCAAACAGCAATAAGAGTTTAGTCCAAACACCTTCTAAATCGCCCTTATTCGTTACGGCTTTACCCAGCGCATCCTGGATAGTTGCCGAAGCCTTTTTCGGATCACTTAGTACAACCGTTGCCTTATCTTTCGATTTTTTAAAAAAATCTAATATTTTTTGCCTGTTCAATTTCATAATAAAATGTATTACAAATTAACGACCAAAAGCATCGTAATTGTCTTCAGCATATTTTACAAAACGATCAATTAGCTTTATATTTTTGTTTTCTATTGCGGTAAGATCATTGTCTACGTTATTAGAAATGGGCACATACCATTCTACAGGATCGAAAAAATTCCTATAAGTTGCTTTTTTAAAAGCATAACCATGCCGCGCAAAAACTGTATTTTTAATAATCTGTAAATCCAGTTTCCGAAGGTTTTTTAAGTCACTTTCTGTTAATGCTGTAGTTGATGCATTTAATTTAAAAATTTCTTTTGAAGCACTTCTGTAAAAAGCATTAGTCATTGTATCTACTTTACCATCGTCTAACGTATCCATTTTACTCATCACTTTATGATCCGTCCAGTCTATATAATCAATTTCGTTTGGAAGCATCAGGTTAGCATTATAAACAAACTGTTTTCTCACCAATTTATACTTCTTTTTGGGCCATTTTAAATCTGTTTTATAAGCGGCCCAAACTCCTTTTAAAGTATCACCGTCTAATTTAATTTCAAAACGACCATCATATTTATCAGAACCGGGTTCGTCTAAAATAAAACTTATTTTACCACCGTCATCAGAAAGCTTACCCAACAAAGGACGGCTGTTTCCCGATACAACACTTTGAGCAATTACGGTATCTTTAGTTATTCTTTTAATTACGATGTTTAGTTTAGGCGTAGCGTCAGACATGTCGCCTTCGTATTCATCTTCAGTATCAACTAAAAAATCGCCTACCCAAAAACCATATAATTCTTTATGAATTTCTGTTTGCGCAACAGCTGTTTCAGTTTTTTGACCTGTTTTTTTCTTCTCTTTACACGAAAATATAAAAAGAGAAACCAATGCGAGGAATAAGAGCTTTTTCATTATACTATTTTTCTTTTAATAAACCATTCGGCGATCAATAAATTAGGTATCCAGCCCAACCAGGCTATAATTTGATAAACATCCATTGGCGCAGGATGAAATAAATATACTAAAATTACTTTCCAAAGCCGCAAAGTAATGGCCGAGCACGCTAAAGCAAAGCTGCGCCACATGTACTTTTTATGGTTAACCACATCACGTTTCAGTATAAAAATTATAGCTTTTAAAGTAAAGTAAAACCATAAAATACCTAATAAAACAAATGAAACTTTTGAAATGATCCCACCATTGGCGAAACAACCAATAAATATACCCGATGGTGCGGCAAACAACAACACTACACCAGCATAGAAATAGCCTAAAACCCGATGAACCTTTTTGTAACTGGATTGAATTTTAGTATTGAATTGTGTAAAGCCTGCAACCAATACAAAAATGGCACTGTAAACATGGAGGTAAAATAAAGGCAGATAAGATTTTATACTGCTTACCTCTGTTTGTTTTATTTGAAGAAAAGCAATTCCATTACTTGCAGGAATGTAGCGCAAGGTAATTTGAAGCATTAAAATAAAGAAATATGCAAAAAACAATACCCAAATGAGTTGTGTATAATTAAAATACTTCTTCATCGGAATTTTAAGGCTTTTTATTAAAAAGAACAAGCAACTTCCGGTCAAACGTTATAGGCACAAGGGTTGTGTTAGCCACATCATCTTCGTAAAGCTGTTTTTTAACCGGATCAAAAACAAACCTTGCAATTACAGGCATTCTGTCTTCATAACTCTCGTGAAGGTTAAAATCATAAGTCTTAGAATAGCTCTGAGCCAAATCAGCTTTAGGGTTAGGACTGCTTTCTAACATTAATCCAAATGATTGCCCGCCGTTTTTAACCACTCTTTCGTAAAGTCCCTTGGTGTATTGTTTGTATTTAGCCGAACTTTGTACAATCTTATAGGTTATACTGGCTTTGTAACTTTCCTTTTCTTGTGCAAAAACACTTGCAGATAGGAAACCAATTATAAAAAAAACAAATGCACTTTTCTTCATCAGGTCAAATTTTAGTGGTTGGATTTAATCATGTCTAAAATATCGTCTACATACTTGCGTTCGTTGGCTAAACGTGGCACTTTATGCTGTCCACCCAATTTATCTTTTGCCTTTAACCAGTTGTAAAATGTATTTGGAGGAGCATTATGTACTTGTGGACGGCGGAGTGCCATATCTTTAAAACGCTTGGCATCGTAATCAGAATTTACGTCTCTCAAGGTTTGGTCCATTATATCCACAAATTTTTCAAAGTCATGAGGTTGCTTATCAAATTCAATAATCCATTCATGTCCACCTGCATGCTCTCCTTTAAAATATATGGGTCCGGCTGTGTAGTCTTTAATTTCGGCACCCGTTTCCAAACATGCTTTTGTTAGGGCTTGTTCGGCATTGTCTATAATTACTTCTTCACCAAATGCATTGATAAAATGTTTGGTTCTGCCCGTAATTTTTATTCTGTAAGGTGATAATGAAGTAAACTGGATGGTATCGCCAATCATGTAGCGCCACAAACCTCCATTGGTAGAAATTACGATCGCATAATTTTTATAAAGCTCTACCTCTCCTAAAAGTAAGGCCATCGGGTTTTCATCATGAATATTTTCCATTGGAATAAATTCATAAAAAATACCATAATCAAGCATCAGCAACATTTCTTCAGAATTATCCTGGTCCTGAATGCCAAAAAAACCTTCGGAGGCATTATAAGTTTCCAGGTAATACATCTCATCTGATGGAATGAGTTGCTTAAACTGTTCGCGATAAGGTGCAAAATTTACGGCACCATGTACGTAAAGTTCTAAATTTGGCCATACTTCTAATAAGTTACTCTTTCCGGTAAGTTCGAGCACTTTCTTAGCCAAAACAATCGTCCATGTAGGCACTCCAGAAATGCTGGTTACATTTTCCTGGATAGTTGCCTCAGCCATCCGATCCATTTTTATTTCGTAATTGCCCATCAAGGCAATTGACATGTCCGGCGTACGGTAATATTCGGCCCAAATTGGCAGGTTTTTAATCAGCACAGCAGATAAATCGCCGTAAAAACAATCTTCATTTAACTGATTTACCTGGTGGCTGCCGCCCAACACCAAACCTTTACCAGTAAACATCTGATTATCCGGACGGTTATTGCAGTAAATAGAAAGCATATCTTTACCTCCTTTAAAGTGGCATTCTTCTAAACTTTCCTCCGAAACGGGAATAAATTTGCTTCTATCGCTGGTGGTACCGGATGATTTGGCAAACCATTTAATATCAGACGGCCAAAGGATATTTTGTTCTCCGGCCAGCATCCTTTCTATGTAAGGTTTTAAAGTATCATAATTTTGAATCGGAACACGTTCCTGATATTGCTGAGGGGTTAAAATAGATTTGTAATCGTATAATTTGCCCCATTCCGTATTTTCTGCACTATCTATAAGTGTATGAAACCACTCTTCCTGAACATCGTGGGGGTATTTCATAAAAAGCTCGATCTGGTGGATCCGCTTTTTCATTAACCAGGTAAAAATCGAATTTACAAATGCCATGTGCTTACCAGAAAATTAAAAATTCTTTCGTTTTAGAACGAAGTTAGAACCCAGGTATACTTTCCTAACCATTTCATTTTCGGCAAGTACCTCGGGCACACCTTGCTCTAAAATTTTACCTTCAAAAAGCAAATATGCTCTATCAGTAATGGAAAGTGTTTCCTGTACATTGTGGTCGGTAATCAGGATGCCAATATTTTTATGTTTCAGCTTTGCAACAATGGATTGAATTTCTTCTACCGCAATTGGATCTACTCCGGCAAATGGTTCATCCAAAAGAATAAAATTAGGATTTGCCGCTAAAGCCCGAGCGATTTCTGTTCTACGCCGCTCGCCTCCTGAAAGTAAATCGCCCCGGTTTTTACGAACTTTATGTAAACTAAATTCATTAATGAGTTCTTCTAATTTATCACGCTGTTCTTCTTTACTCATTTTACTCATTTCCAAAATGGCAAGGATATTGTCTTCAACCGTTAATTTCCTAAAAACAGAGGCTTCCTGGGCTAAATAACCAATGCCTTTTTGTGCTCTCCGGTACATGGCATCCTCTGTGATGTCTTCGTCCTCTAAATAAATACGACCTTGATTTGGCTTAATCAGCCCAACAATCATATAAAATGAGGTGGTTTTTCCCGCACCATTTGGCCCCAAAAGTCCAACAATTTCTCCCTGGCTTACGTTAAAAGAAACATCATTTACAACGGTTCGTTGTTTATATTTTTTAACCAGGTTTTCGGCTTTTAAGATCATATATATTGATATTTCGTCAATCTGAATTTGTTTCAGAATCTATTTAACAAGTTGCTGAAACAAGTTGAGCAAGACGATTGGTTTTAATTGTTAACTTTTATTCCTTTAATGTTTAATTGCAAACGTCTTTTTTCACGCCATACATTTTCTTCAATTGTATAACAAACGGAAAAAGGAACTTTTGGTTGCAAAAGATTTTCAAATTCTGCCAATCCAAAAGCGATGCCTTCAAAAATACTGGAATTTTGTTGTTTTATATTAATTTTTAGATGATTTGCTCCAACAATCATTGCATGCTGGGCAAGGTAGACATTGTGTGTTACAAAAACCGGCGACATATTCTCGGGACCAAAAGGACCCATTTGGGCTAAAACTCTAAAAAACTTACCGTCAATCTGAGCCAGTTCAATCTCGGCATCAATTTTAATCATCGGGGTTAATAGTTCATCTGTAATACTCGCAGCAACAATTTCTTCAAATTTTTCTGATAGGGCGTTTACATTGTCTTGCTGCATGGTTAAACCTGCGGCAAATTTATGCCCACCATACTGGTCCAGTAAGTCGGCACAACCACTCAGCGCTTCATACAAATCAAAACCGGCAACCGAACGACAGGAACCTGCTACCAATCCGTTAGATTTTGTGAGTACAATTGTTGGCCGATAATATTTTTCTGTTAACCTCGAAGCTACAATTCCGATTACGCCTTTATGCCAGTTTTCATTAAAAACAACAGTAGTTTTGCGGTTAATCAAAATTTCACTCTCATCAATTAAGGCCAGCGCTTCACGGGTAATGTCCTGGTCAAACGTTTTCCGCTCTGTATTTTTCAGGTTAATCAGTTCACTTTGTTCTGCAGCATTTACTTCCTCATCGCAAAGCAGCATTGCGACTGCATGTTTTGCATGATCGATACGCCCTGCGGCATTAATTCTTGGGCCTAAAGTAAATACCACATCCATAATGCTATAATTTTCGGTTTTACCAGAAATTTCCATTAAAGATTTTAATCCCTGGCAAGGATTGGTATTGAGTTTTCTTAATCCATAAAAAGCTAAAATTCGGTTTTCGCCAACTACAGGAACAATATCTGCAGCTATACTAACCATTACCAGATCCAGGTATTGCAGATAAGTATTTTGAGGTAAATTATGCTTTTGAGCATAAGCCTGGGCCAATTTGAAGCCGATTCCACACCCGGCCAATTCTTTAAAAGGATATTCGCAATCGCTTCTTTTTGGATCTAAAACGGCAATGGCCTTGGGCAGTTCATCACCGGGTAAATGGTGATCGCAAATGATGAAATCAATATTCAAAGTATTGGCATACTCAATTTTATCGATGGATTTAATTCCGCAGTCTAAAGCAATTATTAATGTAAATCCATTGGCATGTGCATAATCAATTCCGGCTGTAGAAATGCCATAACCTTCCGAATAACGATCAGGAATGTAATATTCAATTTTCTTAGTGAGTTGCAGAAAAAAACTATAAGCCAGTGCAACAGAAGTGGTTCCATCTACATCATAATCTCCATAAATCAGGATTTTTTCTCCATCGGCCATTGCTTTTTCAATGCGGTTAATGGCTACATCCATATCCTTCATTAAAAAAGGATCGTGAAGGTGTTCTATTTGCGGCCTGAAAAAATCTTTTGCCTGGTCGAAATCGCAAATATTCCTATTGACTAAAATTTCCGCAAGCTTTCGGTCTATATTAAGTTGTTCAGCTATTTTTGTTACGGTATCATCATTGCATTTTGATGCCAGCACCCATCTTTTTTCCATCTATTATTGTTTCCGAACAGTAAATATACATTTTAATTGAAAATCTTACCAGTCCTTTTAAGGCCATAAAACATTTCATTTAAAAGCATTATACGAAAAATATTGGTATTTACTTATTTAGAATTGCCCGGATATTCTTTAAAAAGTTTTAAAAGATGCACTTTCTGCTGCACAAATTTAGGGTCATCAATTAAGTTTACCCTTTCAGATGGGTCCCAGGAAAGATTGAATAACTCAACCAACTCCTGATTATCTTTTTTAGTAATTCTTAATTTCCAATCGCCATCTTTCACGCCTTCCAAAACGTAATTGTGGTAATAAATTGGACGGTGTATTTTTTGATCATTTTTATTCGTTAGCAAACCTGAAACAGATTCACCATCATAAATTTTCTCCGGAAGTTTAGTTTTCGTCCACTCAGCAAGCGTTGGAAAAACATCAAGATTAGAAAACGGCTTTGTAAGCTGTCCGTCTGTTAAGGTGTGCCCTTTCCAATATACAATAAAAGGAACGCGGTGGCCACCCTCGTAAGAAATGGCTTTCGACCCTCTAAAAATACCGGCAGAACCTACATGATAAAATTTAGTGAATCCATCTTCGTACATTCTTGCAGGGGCATTAATCCAGGGTCCATTATCACTGGTAAAAATGAAAATGGTATTATCTGCCTGCCCCGAAGCCACAACTTGTTTCCAAATTTGTGCTAAGCCTGTATCCATATCTTCGATCACATCGCCCAATTCTCCTCCGGCTGATTGATTTTTTCTGCTCTTTTGAGCGGCAAAAGCAACAGGTAAATGAGGCATATTCTGAGCTAAGTACAAAAAGAATGGTTTTTTGCTTTTGGCACTTCTTTTTATAAAATCAATAGATTCTTTGGTATACAAGCCGGTTAAAGTACTATCCTGTGGTTTGTAAATCTCAGGCTTGGTGTTTCTGAATATCTTAATGGTTGTATCTGTTTTTACGTAAGGTGCCCGGTAATCGTGGCTGTACAGCATTCCATAAAACTCATCAAAACCCTTTTTATTTGGTAGTGAAACGCCATAATCGCCCAAATGCCACTTCCCTACCAAAGCTGTGTTATAACCAGATGTTTTAAGCATTTGTGCTATGGTTATCTCATCTTCTGGTATTCCTCGTTTATCGCCAGGACCAATTGGCCAGGGCAAATCCATCCTACTGCAATATCGTCCAGTTAACAACGATGCTCTTGAGGGTGTACAGGTTGGCGAAGTGGTTACAAAATTTGTAGCTTTAATCCCTTTACTGGCCATGCCATCCAAAAAAGGTGTTTTTATCAAGGGGTTTCCATAACAGGATATATCACTGTAACCCATATCATCAGCCAGTACAATAATTACATTTGGTTTTTGCTGTGCCGATAAGGCTGTAGCCACGGTTAAAAGGAATATAAAAATTGGCAGTGCTTTCTTCATGGAACAAATTTGCCTCAATTTAGGAATGATTTTTTACAATTAAAGGAAGTAACCAGGCTTTTACCAAAACGATACTGCAAATAGATTGTTAACTTTGCATTGAAAAAATAAATTTAGATATTTTGCAAGTTTACACCTTATTTGAAGGAACTTACTCTGTTGATGCCAGCAAGAAATTTGTTCCGTTTGATCCTGCCATACACAGTTTTAAAGAGCGGCCCGCATCTTTATTTATTAACGTTCAGCCGTTTTTAGTGGAATTGAAAGATGACCTTGTTTTATTTGACACCGGACTGGGTTTCAGCGACGAACAGGGAGAATTAATTTTACATAAAAACATTCGAAATGCAGGTTTCGATCCTACTGATGTAACCAAAGTATTGATGTCGCATTTACATTTTGACCACTCAGGCGGAATGGTGCACAACCAGGGAAATAAAGTAGAATTGAGTTTTCCTGACGCTGAATATGTAATCAATCGGGGCGAATGGGAAACGGCTTTCAGTACAAAGTCTTCTTCTTACCGTACCGAGATATTTGATTTTGTACAACGTAATGCTCAGATTGAATTTGTAGAGGGTAATGGAAAATTAAATGAATTGATTAGTTATGAATTTACAGGCGCACATACGCCAAACCATCAGGTTTTCTTGTTAACAGAAGGTAATCAAAAAATATTTTTCGGTGGTGATGTTTTACCCGAACCTGAGGAGCTGGTTAAAAACTTTATTGCTAAATATGATTTTGACGGGCGTAAAGCAATGGAATTACGCAAAGATTTTGGTAAAAGAGCCGCTGAAGAAAATTGGGAGTGTTTATTTTATCACGGCAAAAGTGCTGCAACAGGCTTTGTAGATGAAATTGAGGGTGGATTTAAAATCAGATAAAATATTTGTAAAACAATGGTTTGGCCTCGCGCGCTGTTTAACCACATCATTAACCTCAAAGGCTAAATCAAAAAGCATAAAAAACAAAAAAGGCTTACTCAATGAGTAAGCCTTTAATTCTCCAATAAGGAAATAATTATTTTTTCGCTACTAATTTCACTGCGATTTCGAAGTTATCATCAATTGCTTTGTCGCCAATGCTATCAAAGAAAGATTTCGAACCGTATCTGATGTCATATTTAGTTCTGTCAACTAAAATTTTACCCGCCAAAGCAGATACAGTACCATCAGCATTTACCGCTACAGTTGCAGGAAAACTTAATGGTTTAGTAATGCCTTTAATGGTTAAGTTACCTGAAACAGTTACGTTAGCACCAGAACCAGCAACTTTAGTAATGACGAAAGTTGAGGTTGGAAATTTAGCAACGCCAAAGAAATCGTCAGCTTTTAAGTGACCTTCTAATTTTTCACTTCCATCAGCATCTTTTATTGAGTTCATATCAATGGTGAAAGTTCCACCAGTTACATTTTTACCATCAACGTTTAACGATCCTGATTTTAAAGTGATTGTTCCGTTGTGAGAACCTGTTACTTTTTTACCAACCCATGTAATGGTCGATTTTGCTGCATCAACAGTATAAGTAACTGGTTTTGTAGGGTTTTTAAAAGCTGACAATGCGACTACTGCCACTAATAAAAAGATTGAGCTGATTTTTAATTTCATTTTCTGGTTTTTTAATTTTTTGTAAAGGTATGTAAATGGTCTATCTCTTGTTATTGACCTATGTTAAGATTTTAAAAATAATTAGAATTATTTTAATTAAGTGGATAGAATAAAAATTAAGCAGAAGGTTTAATCTGTTTATAGATTAATATAGTTCACAGGGATAAAAACTACCTTAAATCGTTACACAGCAGATTAGTTACAACAAAAATTATCGTTAATATTGTGTTATCATTTAACGCTAACCATGAATTTACCTCAAATTTTAATCTTATCCAGATTTTTAAGTGCTCCTGTTATTGTTGCCGCTGCCTATTTTATGGGCGAAAGTTCTAAAACTTTAATTGTTGTGCTCATGTACATTGGGTTATTTACAGATATTTTTGATGGAATTATTGCCCGCAAACAAAACATATCTACAGAGAAACTTCGAAGATTAGACAGCCAAACCGACCTGGTTTTCTGGTTATCTATTGCCATTGCGACATGGATTTTAAGGGCTGATATTCTTAGAGACAACTTAACAGGCATCTGGATTATCCTGATAATGGAAGCGCTTTGTTATGTAATAAGCCTCATTAAGTTTAAGAAAGAAACCTGCACCCATGCCATTATCTCAAAAATATGGGGCATTACGCTAATTATAGCCTTCACAAACCTCATTGGTTTTAATCAAGCTGGTTTTACTTTTTATTTAACACTTATTGTAGGCCTGATATCACACCTGGATGTAATACTGATTATTTTAATTTTGCCTGAATGGAAGCATGATATCCCCAGTTTTTACCATGCCATCCAGATTAGAAAAGGAAAAGAAATTAAACGGAATAAATTATTTAACGGTTAGGCATTTAGAAAAAACAGTCTTAGCAATTGTTGTAGAATCTATTTCCATAGAAATTTAAACATGAAAACTCAGAACAAACTAAATGATACGGATCTTCCGGAAAACCTTAAAAAAGGCCTTGAAGACCTTTCGGGTAGGTGTATAGACGATGTTAAAGTCCATTACAATGCTGGTAAACCGGATCAGCTGCATACTGAAGTTTTTAATCAGGAATCTAATATCCAACAGGAAAATCATTTACCTCATGAAGCGTGGCATGTAGTACAACAAAAACAAGGAAAGGTTAAGCCAACTGGGGTTATACAGCCATCAAATATTAATTTAAACGAGGATGAAACTTTAGAAAAAATTGCGGATGAGATGGGCGAAAAAGCTTTAAAACAATCAAAATAATTAGTCATTTCCACGTGGTAAAAATCTGAAAAACAACAGATAAAAAGGAGCATTCTTTTAAAATTTCATCAATATAGATTCTTCTTTTTAAAAGGTCATTTTATATATTAGTGCATCATTTACTAATTATTCTTTATTTTTTTAATTATATCTGAACTAATATTTAATCGCTAACCGGATTAATTTTACCTATTGTAAACTAAAATCTAAGATAAATGGGAGAACTATTATTCGAAATTAAGAGCAGAAAGTCCTTAATAATCATTCATTGCATTATTGCCTTTGCGGTAGCCCTTATAGCCATTGCCTACAGTGTTTCGGTATGGACGGAAATGGGAACTGGATTTAAAATATTTGTATTGTTTATAGCTGCATTATGTTTGTGGTATGGCTATGACAGGATAAAAACTTTAAAAAGTAAAATCTCTTTTTACAGTGACGGAATGGTTATCCATAGAGGATCATCTGTAAAAACCTTAATGCTAACCGATATTCAAAGCTATAAATATGTTCAAAAGCGTGATGAATTTGAATTCATTTTTACCAAAACCGATGACAGTACAATCGCACTAAGTTCTGATGATTATGAAAACTTAACTACTTCCCTTGATCAATATGGCAAGTTGGTGGGTTTTGAACTAAGAACCACATTTCAGTAACCAATAAATTTTAAATATATGCCTCTTTCTTTAATCATTACACTTATCGTTATTGTTGCATGCGTTCCAATTGCATATGGTTTTTTCATCGGGAAAAAACTAAACGATTATTTAAAAAACAATCCCACAAAAGCTTTTATCGCCTTTTTAGGAAGTGAACGTCGACAAGGTGTTTACGTGCATAAGGTTTTAAGTCAAAGCTTAGATAATGAGTATAAAAGAACCGCTTTGGGTCAGCTGAGTGGCTTTACGGTAAATGCCGGCGAAGTTGAATTAGAAATAGAATGGATTTCGCAAAGCCATAATGTTGTGCTTAACAAAATAACCTATACTTATAATGGTAAGGTACAACAGAAATTTCATACAGAAGCCGGCAAAAAGTATACGCTTAAATATGATAAAAAAACGAACGAATTCTTTTTGAAGAGTTAACAATACCCTAAGCAACGGAAAGCAAAGTCCTTGCGTTATCAAAAATAATAGCGTTTAAAACGAATAGCCGGTAAAGTGAAATTGGAATACGGTTCAAAAAAAAAACTGCAAGTTTCATGAAATGAATTCATAAAACTTGCAGATGCTATAGCTATGGAATGACAGTGTTTTAAGGCACTATTTCCTCTAAATAACTTTCAACCGGCGGGCACGCGCAAATTAATGAACGGTCGCCATGGCTATCATTAACACGACCTACCGATGGCCAGAACTTGCGTTCTAACACATATGGAAGCGGGAAAGCTGCCGTTTGACGGCTGTAAGCATGATCCCATTCGTTTGCTGTAATTACCGCCACTGTATGAGGTGCATTTTTTAACGGATTATCCGTTTTATCCAATGTACCGTTTTCTACTTCAGTAATTTCTTTCTTGATTGAAATTAAAGCATCGCAAAAACGATCTAACTCATGTTTAGGTTCAGATTCAGTAGGTTCAACCATTAAAGTACCTGCAACAGGGAACGATACGGTTGGCGCATGGAAACCATAATCCATTAAACGTTTTGCAATATCGGTCACTTCAATTCCGAACGCTTTGAAAGAACGGCAATCTAAAATCATCTCGTGTGCACAACGGCCCTGAGCACCTGAATAAAGTACAGGATAATGTTGCTCTAAACGCGCTTTCATGTAATTCGCATTCAAAATGGCATATTTGGTTGCATTGGTTAAACCTTCGCTACCCATCATGGCAATATACGCATGAGAGATAATTAAGATAGAAGCAGAACCCCAAGGTGCCGATGAAACGGCAGAAATTGATTTTCCTTTATCGATATCTACTACCGCATGGCCAGGAAGATAAGGAACCAAATGCTTAGCTACACCAATTGGGCCCATACCAGGACCGCCACCACCATGAGGGATACAGAAGGTTTTATGTAAGTTTAAGTGACAAACATCGGCACCAATATTAGCCGGACTTGTTAGTCCAACCTGTGCATTCATGTTTGCACCATCCATATAAACCTGCCCACCATTTGCATGTATGGTTTCACAAATCTCTACAATACTTTCTTCAAATACGCCGTGAGTAGATGGATAAGTAACCATTAAACACGATAAATTGGCTGCATGTAATTCAGCTTTAGCTTTTAAATCTTCAACATCGATGTTACCGTTTTCTAAAGATTTAACCACTACAATTTTCATATCGGCCATTGCTGCCGAAGCCGGGTTTGTACCATGGGCAGAAGCTGGGATTAAAGCAACATTACGATGAAAATCACCACGATCATGGTGATAAGCACGGATAACCATTAAACCAGCATACTCACCTTGTGCGCCTGCATTGGGCTGTAAACTCATTGCAGCAAAGCCTGTAATTTCGCTTAACCATTTATCCAGCTCATTAAAAACTGAATAATAGCCTAAAACCTGATCGGCTGGTGCGAATGGATGAACGCGACCGAAGTGAGACCAGGTAACCGGAATCATTTCTGCAGTTGCGTTTAATTTCATGGTACAACTTCCCAAAGCAATCATCGAATGACAAAGCGATAAATCTTTTGCCTCTAATGATTTGATGTAACGCAACATTTCATGCTCTGAATGGTGTGAGTTGAAAACCGGGTGTGTCAAATAAGCAGAAGTACGTTGCAAAGCCGAAGGAATTACCGTTTCTACCTGCTCAGTTACTTCAACCTGATCTGCTGCTATCGCTTTAACTTTAGCAAATATTTTAGCGAGAAGCTGCACATCTTCGAAAGTACTGGTTTCATCAAAAGAGATCGTTACAGCATTACCAGCATAATTTAAATTGATTTCATTATCCAGACATGCAGCATGAATACCACCTTTTAATTCGCCCAAATCAAAACGAACGGTATCAAAGTATGCCGAGTTTAGTTGTTCGAAACCTAAGTTTTTTAATGTAGCGGCAAGACTAACAGCTAAACCATGTGTACGCTCTGCAATTGCTTTTAAGCCTTTTGGCCCATGGTAAGCGGCATAAAAACCAGCCATAATTGCCAATAAAGCCTGTGCAGTACAAATATTTGAAGTTGCTTTATCTCTACGAATGTGTTGCTCACGAGTTTGTAAAGCCATACGCAAAGCATAATCTCCATGACTATCAATGGTTACGCCGATAATACGACCTGGAATTGAGCGTTTATACTCATCTTTAGTTGCAAAAAATGCGGCATGCGGACCACCAAAACCCATTGGTATACCTAAGCGCTGTGTAGTACCCACAACAATATCAGCTCCCCATTCGCCTGGAGGCGTTAATAAGGTTAAACTTAAAATATCAGCAGCAACGGTTAATTTTATATTTTGGTTGTGCAATGCCGACGCGAAGTCTTTATAATCGAAAACTTCACCATTACCGGCAGGATATTGAATAATTGCACCAAAGAAATCTTCAGCAGGCTGAAAAGTTTTATGATCGCCAATTACTAATTCAATGCCGTAAGGATTGGCACGTGTTTTTAAAATATCTATTGTTTGTGCAAAAACCAATTCAGATACAAAGAATCTTTTAGCTGCCTGGTTTTTACGTGTGCTGTATTGCATAAACATGGCTTCTGCTGCTGCAGTACCTTCATCCAATAAAGATGCATTTGCAATTTCCATTCCGGTTAAATCGATAACCATGGTTTGGAAATTTAACAAAGCCTGCAAACGGCCTTGTGCAATTTCTGCCTGATAAGGCGTATATTGTGTGTACCATCCTGGATTTTCGAATACATTACGAAGAATTACGCCTGGTGTAATGGTATCATAATAACCCTGGCCAATAAAGCTTTTAAAAACTTTATTTAACAATGAAGTTTGCTTTAAAGTACTCAGATATTCAACTTCTGATTTCGCTGCAGGCAAATTTAAAGCTTGTTTTAACCTGATTTTTTGCGGAACAGTTTGTTCTATTAGCTCATCGATAGAATTTACGCCAACAGTTTGCAACATTTCGGCAGTATCGGCCTCATTCGGCGCGATATGACGGTTTTGAAAATCTTCCTTGTAATGGATATTTAAGCTCATGCGGTATGAATAATAAATTTCGTGCAAAGATAGGTAAATAGCACCTATTTTTAAGCATGAAACACGAGCTAAAACGTCATATTTTGATGGTATGAATAGTCGGTAAAATCTATATTTTCAGTAGGATTTAGTACCAACATCGTTTTACATAAATTTAAGACCTCTTTTTAAATAAGAAGGTTAGCCTTGTATCCTGCAAATCGTTGTCAGACTTTTTTTAAGTCCCTTTAATTTTACTTTTGAACCTTCCACCCTTCGTCCTTACTTAACTTAAGCTTGTAGGTTTTGGTAATGAAGTTGCTATTCTTATTTGCTTCTTTATCGAATGGTTCAAAGTCAGTTGTCATCATTTTTAGTGATACAGTTACTTTTGCAGTGCTTGAATTTACTTGTTCAAAATCTACAGGTTTCTCACTGGATAAAAGGTACTCTATAACCTTTACCGTTGCTTTATCTCCATCCTGCTTTAAAACTAAAGGACTTGCTTTATCAGTTAGTGTAATTTGATAAACATAGCTACTGTCTTTTGACAGGAATTTTTTCTTAGCTTCTTTTAAGCTTAAATTAACCAACCCCTTACTGGCTAACGTTTTATATTTCCCTAACTCAAACATATCGTTTGTGCCGCTAAACTTCATTTCGCCAAATTTAAATCTGGTGGTCTTGTATTCAGGATTAGCTTTTAAATAATCAGTAATTACTTCTCCGGCTTCATTTTGATTAATGGTGGTTTTGTTTTTACAAGCTGAAAAGCCAATCAGAACAAGAGATAAAATATAAATGGTAAGTTTTTTCATAGTTATTTTTTATACTGATTAAAGATATTTAATTTTTTCCGAAAAACCGGAAGCCGGAGATCAGAAGGTTAAAGCTCGTTAGCAATTTATTCTTAAGGTTTAAATAATTATTGCTTAAAACGTCTTAATAAAATTGGTTTCGCAACCACGGCTAATGGATTATCCTTTCTTTAAATATTTCAAATTAGGTATAATCATTGCAGATAAAATTACCGCCACGCCTACCCAGCGCAAAAACGAAACTTGTTCCTGCAGCACCAGTCCAGCCATTATAATCGCAACTGGCAACTCGGCTGCACTTAAAATTGAGCTCAATGCAGTACCTACTCTTGGCACACCTTCTGCATAAAATAACGGGGGTATAACGGTACCAAAAACCGCTATAATTAATCCCCATTTTAGTAAACTCCCGTCCAGGGCGCCATTAAATAAAAATACAGGTGGGAAAATGATAAATATTAAAATGCAGGCACCGGTAATCATTAGTGCACTTTTC
Organism: Pedobacter nototheniae; assembly: GCF_032678625.1. Taxonomy (GTDB): domain Bacteria; phylum Bacteroidota; class Bacteroidia; order Sphingobacteriales; family Sphingobacteriaceae; genus Pedobacter; species Pedobacter nototheniae_A. Next base: position 79,063 of record NZ_JAVTSO010000001.1, read on the forward strand.
TTTAACACCGGATATTCAGTACCTATTCTACCACTCAACATTAAAAAGCCCGCATAACAAAGTGCCGCAAGCAAACCAAAGCCTATGCCAATAAAATTCAGGCTTTCTAATTTTGTTTCGATCATTCCACTTGCTAAAACCGTACCACTAAGCACCAATAAAATGGCCACAAACTGCTGGCTTGTTGGCTTTTTCTTAAAAATAACAAGCTCCATTAAAATGCTCATCCATATAAATTGCATTAATAAAATAATGGCAACAGAATTTGGCACCAGTTTTACGCATTGATAATAAAAAATACTTACCAGGCCTGTACAACATCCGGCAAGCATCATTTTCCACCAGGGGGTTTTTATTACAATTTGTTTTGCCTTAAAGGCTGGTGTTTTGGTTTGAAAAAAGAAAAGTACCCATAAAATTACAGCTCCAAAAAAAGCCTGGGCGCCGGTTACATCACCTAATGTGTAACCATCATGGTAAGCGAGTTTGACAAAAGTAGATAAGATACCAAAACTACAGGCACCAAAAAAAACAAGGAGAATTCCTTTTAACATGCTATTTTTTATTTGATAATTATGGGCATCATCCTGAGCGAAAAGAAGTATCTAATTTAACCGAAGTTCTATTTTCATTATTTAAAAATCCTTCAATGCGTTCAGAATGACAGAAAAAAGAACGTCAACGGTAGCTTGTCAAAAATTTTAACTTTTTAACAAGTATAATCTGACAATTACAAAACACACTACTTAAATTCGGTTGCTTAAACCAATTGTTGCAGATATTTTTGAACAGTTGTTTCCAGACCTAAGTAAAGTGCATCGCTAATTAAAGCGTGTCCAATCGAAACCTCCAGCAAACCAGGAATACTTTGAGCGAAATAGTGCAGGTTATGCAAATCCAGGTCATGCCCGGCATTTATGCCTAAACCTAAAGCATTTGCCTTATGCGCGGCCGCAACGTAAGAAACAATTGCTTTTTCGCGATCTGCATAGTAGTTATGTGCATAAGCTTCGGTATATAATTCAATCCGGTCTGTTCCAGTTTCGGCAGCACCTTCTACCATTTCTACAACGGGATCTACAAAAATAGAAACCCTTATACCTTCCTTTTGAAAAACAGCAACCATTTCTTTTAAATAGTCTTTGTGTTTTATGGTATCCCAGCCGTGGTTTGAAGTAATCTGTCCTTCGGCATCAGGCACCAAAGTAACCTGGGCAGGTTTATTCGCGAGAACTAAATCAACAAACTTATCTTCCTTACAATTGCCTTCAATATTAAATTCTGTAGCAATAACAGCTTTCAGGTTGTATACATCCTGGTAGCGAATATGGCGCTCATCAGGTCGTGGATGCACCGTGATGCCTTGTGCACCAAAACGCTCACAATCAAGTGCAACTTTTACTAAATCAGGATTATTACCTCCGCGACTGTTGCGCAGTGTTGCAATTTTATTGATATTAACGGAAAGCTTTGTCATGCTGCAAAGATAGGGCTTTAGCTTTCTTAATCTAACGGCTTCAGGAATTTTGACATTTTTATTCCCATATTTGTTATTTCAAATGAATATAACAGAGAATAAACTATATAAACTACTAATTACACTTATTGTAATTGTAAGTGCAGTGGCACTTTTTGGCAATGTATTGGAGAACGATTCGGCACTCTATGCTGCTATTGCCAAAAACATGGTTTTAAGAAACGACTGGTCAAATCTTTATTTCAGAGGGCTGGATTGGCTTGACAAGCCGCATTTAACTTTTTGGCTCGCCGCCCTATCCTTTAAACTGTTTGGCATTACTGGATTTGCATATAAACTTCCTTCTTTTTTATTTGGCCTGCTTGGTGCCTGGTATTTGTATAAACTGGCTAAAGATTTGTATGATGAACAAATTGGCTTAATCAGTGCCCTGGTTTTTCTAACCGCATTGCATATTCTGGTTTCTACTTTCGATGTGCGCGCGGAAGTTTACATTACTACTTTTACACTTGCCTCCATTTATCACTATTATAAAGCTCATTATTTTTCTTTCTGGCATATTGTTGCGGGTTCGCTTGCAGCTGCGTGTGCCATTATGATCAAGGGAATATTTGTTCTAATTCCTGTATTTGCTGGTTTTATTATTTACTGGGCTTTTACCGGCCAGCTCAAACAATTATTAAAGTTAAAATGGTGGATTGCTGTTCTCCTGATTTTCATCTTCATTATTCCTGAACTGTATACTTTATATACGCAGTTCGATCTACATCCCGAACTGTTGGTATTTGGGAAAACAAATGTATCGGGCTTAAAATTTTTCTTTTGGGATAGCCAGTTTGGCCGCTTTTTTAATAATGGACCAATAAAAGGGCATGGAGACATTTCTTTCTTTCTGCACACTACTTTATGGGCTTTTTTACCCTGGTCGGTATTATTTTATGCTGCTGTAATTAATCTTTTAAAAAAGAAAAACAGGATTACCTTACCTGCCGAAACCATTATTATCTGGGCAAGCGCTGCGGTTACTTTCTTAATTTTTTCTTTATCGAAATTCCAGTTACCACATTACATATTAATCATATTTCCGCAGTTTGCTATCATCACTGCTTTATACCTGAAAAAACTCGGCGAAAGAGGTTTAAAAGTTTTTTCTATTGTCCAAAATTCCATTTACATTTTAGTGGTAATTCTACTTTCGGCCTTAGCTATTTATTATGGTGTCGACTATAAATATATCGCTATTGTTATAGTTGTTTTAATTTTCGGAATTGCATTTTTACTCTTCAAAGGGAATGCGGCCAGTGCTATAATTGCCCGAAACACCTTCCTGTCTGTTGGTTTAATGCTCTTTATTTCTGTATTTTTCTACCCTTCTATTATGAAATATGAATCGGGCATGCAGGCCGGAAAATGGTTAAACCAAAACTACCCCAACAGTAAACCTGCTGTTTTGCTCAATAGCGATTCTTATTCTTTTGATTTTTATGCACACGGAGAGCCTCAATATTTCTGGAATTACGAGGATTTGGATAAGTCAGGAGATAAAAAAGACTTCGTTATTTACCTCCCTGAAACGGAAATGAGCAATCTCAAAAACAAATATCAGGTCGAAATTTTAAAAGATTTTGAATATTATCATGTAACCAAATTAAAGGGTAATTTTGTAAACCCTAAAACACGTGCTGAAACGCTGATTAAATATTATTTGGTAAAAATACATTAAACATGAACTTATTTTTCCGCATCATAAAGTTTGGATTAACAGGTTTACTTGGCATGGCGATTGATTTTGGTGCCACCTGGCTTTGTAAAGAGCAACTTAAAATAAATAAATACATTGCAAATGCAATTGGATTTACACTTGCCGTTACCAATAATTATTTAATTAACCGTGTTTGGACATTCGAAAGTACCAATACCCATTGGGGAACTGAATTTAGCAAGTTTTTGGTGGTCAGTTTAATTGGCTTGGGTTTAAATACTTTTATTATTTACCTTTTTCACCAGCGGAAAAATGGCACCAATTTTTATGTAGCTAAGTTTTTTGCGATAGTAATTGTATTTGTGTGGAATTTTCTGGCAAATATGCTGTTTACTTTTAAGTAACGTTTTTACCAATAAAATAAAATACAACCAACCAAATTAGCCCTTTAATCAGGAAGAATAGAAAGCCGATAAGCCCTACCCGCTTAAACCATAATTTGACTTTTTCTTTATTCATGGGATACAGGTAAAGATAACAGATTTGATCTAAATTAGAAAGATTTTAAATAAGGAAAATGAATTTATCTAAAGCCGCGTTTCTGCTCATTTTAATGCTTTGTAAATTTAACAATTTACTATTCGCGCAAAATTTTGATGCGATAAAGCGATACAAATTAAATTATGCTTTGGCTGTTAAAAACAATGAAAAGCTGATTGCATTACGCAGCTTTGTAAACAATAACCAGAAATATTTATTGCTGGTAAATCCTCAAACTTTTTATACAAAGGTTGATTTAGCCAATCAATATTCTACAAGTAGTTTACAATATTCAAATGTGCTTGCCATTTTTAAAAACACGGCTTACGTTAAAGCAATGGAAGCTGCAGCCCAAAAGGAGGTTCAACTTCAAAATGCTGGAATAGATCATTCTATACCGAACGAAAAAGGCATTACCTTAACCATCGACCTTTGTCCTTCGCACAAGGTGCTGGACAGAGTAATTTTTCAAACGGTTTTTGATGAGTTTAGAAAGATAGAACAACCTGCTCCGCTGGCCATTTCGGTTTCGGGCAAATGGATGTTAAAGCATCTGGACGATTTAAACTGGCTAAAGGGTTTTGCAGATAGAAAGGAATTAAATATTACCTGGGTAAATCATTCTTACAACCATGAGGTAAATCGCTTGCCACTTGCCGAAAACTTTCTTTTAGCGCCTGGAACAAATTTGGATGTTGAGGTTTTAGATAATGAAAAGCTCATGTTAAAAAACGGTTTAACACCCTCTGTATTTTTTCGTTTCCCCGGGCTGGTTTCCGATAAAAGCATTGTCGAAAAAATAGAAAATTATGGGCTTATTCCAATAGGAAGCGATGCCTGGTTGGCCAAAGGGCAACAAGCAAATGCCGGGAGCATTGTATTAATTCACGGTAATGGAAACGAAGAAATTGGGGTTAAAGATTTTATTCAGCTGCTAAAAAACAAACAAACCGATGTTAAAAATAAGCAATGGTTACTGTTCGATTTAAGGCAGGGTTTAGAAAAAGAATTTGAATAACGCGATTGCATTAAACAACAAATCGTCATTTCGAGCGCAGCGGAGAAATCTTTGAATATGAATTAAACGAAAGCCGCTTAAAAGATTTCTCGACATCATTGCATTTCGCCCGAAAAGACGGAGTAACAGTTTACTTCGTTTAATGTCCACAAGACTCAGGAGCATTAACCAACAAAGCGTCATTTCGACCGCAGCGGAGAAATCTTTGAATATGAACTAAATGAAAGCCGCTTAAAAGATTTCTCGACTTCATTGCATTTCGCTCGAAAGGACGGAGCAATAGTTTACTTCGTTTAATGACCACAAGACTCGGGAGCATTAAACAACAAATCGTCATTTCGACCGTAGTGGAGAAATCTTTGAATATGAACTAAACGAAAGCCGCTTGAAAGATTTCTCGACTTCATTGCATTTCGCTCAAAAAGACAGAGCAATAGTTTACTTCGTTTAATGACCGCATGACTCGGAATCATTAACCAACAAAGCGTCATTTCGGTGAAATCTTTGAATATGCTTTAAACAAAGTCTTTCTCGCAATGACGTCTCGATAAAAGGTTTTCGTAGCCCGATTTTTCTAATTCTTTTCTGGCAACAATTTGATTTCTTTTGCCTTAAAACGATTATTTACAATTTCGCCGGTTACTTCTGCTTTGCTTACCGCATTACAAAAACCATGTTCGCCATGGGCATCGCCAAAATCATCAATGTTCTTTCCATCAACAAAGTATGGCTTGCCATCAATACGAACAGCTAACTCACAATCTTTGCCTTTCATTTTAAACTGACATTCCCCACAGGCAACATCTACCACTTGCTTGGTAATCACTTTTACCGAAGCTGATTTTTTAGGTGCTGTTTGGGCGTTCGCAGAAAGTGCAAGTACACCAATAAACAGAGCAAATATTAACTTTTTCATCATTTTATTTTTTCAAATGTAAACTTATTTTTCGAGCAGCCATTTAATAAGATCTGCAGCTTCTGCTATACTCCATGAATGGGGATGTTTTTGCGTATTGTTCCTTATACCTCTATCCTTAGTTAAAATCAGTTCAACTTTATTATCGCTGGCGTTCTGTCGCAGTTTATTGATGTATCCGGCACAATCTGTTACATTCATATCCGATAAATCCATGTTTCTGTTTTCCATCCACCACAAAATATCTGGTTCACAATAAATGCGAAGTGGTGTTGAACTGTAAGATGGCAGGGCTTTCACATCCGTAAAATCGGGATTGTAAACAGACAATTCTACTAAACTCTCCTGCTGAGGCTTATTTGATGTATTTAGCACATCAATTTTTGACACAAAACTGCTTTCACGTCCTTTTAACAACGACTTCCTAAGCCTTACCATATCCAATGGGGGATCAATTGCAAAAACCTTATTAATTTTTATCTCTTTATTTTTGTTCGTATAAAACCTCAACGCAGCCGTACCTCCAATAGAAAAACCACCAATGTATAAATCTGTAGTCTCCTGGATTTTTCTTTTCTGATAAAAATCGCCAATCATTTTATTTAAAAGATTAATGCATTTTTTATCAATTGGAAAATCTTCGTTATTTAAGGTTAGGTTAACCATAACAACTGCAATATTATTTTTATTTGCCGTTTGAACAATGGTAGATTGGGCCATTACTGCAACCGGGCTTTCGAGGAAACCTGGTATCAGAAATAAAACACCAGCATAATTATTCTTTTCAGGGAGACTTTCTATATAATAACATCCTTTGCCAAAAAGTATATCGTTTTCTATTTTGTTTGTGGTTTGCGCTTTTATAGTGAAGCCAAACAAGAAAATAAATGAGGCGAGGATTAGAGTTTTCATAAGTATTATTTCCTCAAATGTAGGGCTTTCAAGAGGAAAATAAATACGCCAAGTCATATTAGAATTGCAGCAACTTTATCTAACGGATGCCTAATGCCTCAGCATGACAATTTGATTAATAAAAAAGGGATGTACAATTTGCACATCCCTTTTGATATTCAGACTCAAGACTCCGAACTTCGGACTCAAGGACTAATTAGTAACGATATTCGTCTGATTTAAACGGACCTTCAACAGGTACACCGATATAATCGGCCTGGTGCTGATCTAAAATATCTAATTCTACACCGATTTTTTCTAAGTGTAAACGGGCAACTTTTTCATCTAAATACTTAGGTAAAACATAAACTTTGTTTTCGTATTTATCTGTGTTTGTCCAAAGTTCTAACTGCGCCAAAGTTTGGTTGGTAAAGGAGTTACTCATTACAAAACTTGGGTGACCAGTTGCACAACCTAAGTTAACCAAACGACCTTCGGCCAATAAGATGATGTCTTTGCCTTCAATGGTATATTTATCAACCTGAGGTTTGATTTCTACTTTGCTTGAACCGTAATTTGCATTTAACCAGGCAACATCAATTTCATTATCAAAGTGACCAATATTACAAACGATGGCTTTATCTTTCATGGTTAAGAAATGCTCGCCACGAACGATATCACGGTTACCAGTTGTGGTTACGATAATATCTGCTTCTTTAACAGCTGTTGCAAACTTTTTAACTTCATAACCTTCCATTGCTGCTTGTAAAGCACAAATCGGATCAATTTCAGTTACAATAACACGTACACCTTGTGAACTTAAAGATTCTGCTGAACCTTTACCTACATCTCCGTAACCACAAACAACAGCTACTTTACCAGCCATCATAACATCAGTTGCACGACGAATTGCATCAACTAATGATTCGCGACAGCCATATTTATTATCAAATTTAGATTTAGTTACTGAATCGTTAACGTTGATTGCAGGTAAATGCAATGTTCCGTTTTTCATACGCTCATACAAACGGTGAACACCAGTTGTAGTTTCTTCTGATAAACCTTTAATCGCTGCAATTAACTCAGGATATTTATCAAAAACCATATTGGTTAAATCACCACCATCGTCTAAGATCATGTTTAACGGTTGTTGCTCCGGACCGAAGTGTAAAGTTTGCTCAATACACCAGTCGAACTCCTGCTCATTTAAACCTTTCCAGGCATAAACCTGAATACCAGCAGCAGCAATTGCAGCCGCAGCGTGATCCTGGGTTGAGAAAATATTACAAGATGACCAGGTTACTTCTGCACCTAAAGCCACTAATGTTTCGATTAATACAGCCGTTTGGATGGTCATGTGCAGGCAACCTGCAATACGCGCACCTTTTAACGGTTGTGTTGGACCGAATTCTTTACGTAAACTCATTAAACCTGGCATTTCTGCTTCGGCTAATTCGATTTCTTTACGGCCCCATTCTGCCAGTGAAATGTCCTTAACTTTGTAAGGGATATAAGTTGTCTCTACTGATGACATAATTTATTGTTTTTAAATGTGATGCAAAGTTACCACATAGCTTTGTGAAAGCCAAATTATAGCGGGTTTGTTAAATGTAAAATAGACCTAAAAAGATAGGTGATAAATTAAAACAAGCTTAATATAAGGTTCAATTAAATTAAATCTCATAAAAAATGGGCAGATGAGTTTTGCTCAATGCCCATTTTAACTGAAGGTGCAAAAAATTATCTTTGAACTCTTACTCCTGTATAAACAACCTCATTCGGTGTATTAGGAAATAATGTTATGTCAACAGCAATGAAGGTGCCATTTCTTCCGATCAAATATATGCCACTAAAATCGGTAATTTCGGTTAAGACGCCATTTGTATTTTTTATAACCCTTGTGATAATGCCATCATTTCCTTCAACTTGGTATACGTCGGCGCCTAAAGTAACCGTACCTAAATATCCATTTATAGTTTCAGAATTGGGTTGTTGATTTGGTGGAATATAAGTTTGGCTAACTATACTAACATGAGTAGGTGAGGTTGGATCTTTAATAAACTGCCCGGTAATTAGAATAATTCCATCTGCAGATCCTCCATACCGTTGAACAGTAAAAGCGGGTGGAGAAGATGAACCGTCATTAGAATTTAAAATCCAGGAATGCCAATCCGTATAATACATGCCTACTGCTGTTCCTATACCATTGACGAATGTTCCGAAAAAAGCAGAAAAGCGAGAATCGTCTTGTAGAAAGGATAACAAATTATTTTGACTTGTAGGACCAGAATATGAAGGTGACCAGCTTTGACCATACTCGGCCGCCGTTACCGTTGTGGGATAAGTAAAAGTAGGACCAAAATTCAATCCTCCGGCATAGGCGGTTTTGTATTCGCCATTCTCATAAACAACCGGTATAGCAGAAGCAGCCGGATTATCACCAGGTAATGTTGCTTTCAGTCCGTTTTTAATAGAGGCTGATGAATAAGATTCAGTTTGGTTCACATCTTTTTTACATGAGATGATCAAGCATAGCCCAGCTAAGGCCGTTAAAATTAGATTTTTTTTCATAAAGTTTTTAATGTAAAAATTTACACAAAATACAAGAAAGTCAGATGACAATGACGCAGTAACGAGTATTTTACCTAAGCATGTAGTTCAAAAAAACTACATAGCTTTTATTTTTCATATACTCATAGCCTTCTATTAATTTATTAGCCATCTATCTGGATCAAATTTCATTAACACACAAAGAGTAAGAAATTAATATATTTACGCCATGAAAAACATATTTCTTCTTATTATAATGACGACATTATTTGGATGCAGCAAAAAAGATAATGTGGTGACCAGACAAGGTATTGATGTTGAATTTACCAAAGATTATACTTTTACTGATGGCGTAACAGCCAACAGGCCATTTAATGTAGCCAGCATGTTAATCTGGAGGGCAGAAGGAAAGCAGTTTACGTATAATGGATTAACAGATAAAGCCACTGCTTATGATGATGTTTCCAAAACAAATATTGCTGCGGATTATACGTACTCAAACATAAAAAGTCAGGTAATTGAATTGCCGGCAGGCGAATATTTTCTGGCTATTCTTACCGATGATGCTGAAACGCCTAAAATGGCTTATACTTATACTTCGTTCTCTCTTAAAGCTGGCGTATTTATTCCAATCAAGAAGAATTTAACAGCACTGCCCAGCAATGCTTATACCCCTTGGTAATCAGCTGCTAACCAAAACAGAAAGCATAAAAAAAGCCTGTCATTGCTGATAGGCTTTAGTATTCTTGAAAAGTGGAAGCTTTCAAGAACGCTGCAAATATAGTCTTTTTAATCATTATTTCAAACAGCCTAATCGTGTTTGCACTTAAAAACATACAAAAACCTAATTTAGAATAAGTTGCATAACGACGATTTATTTAATTTTCCGCCAGCTTATCTATCCATAAAATCTTCTTTCAGCCCTAAACAAAAAAAAACAAAACTTTGATTTTCAGCTAATTATTAGCTAAATTAACATAACCAAATCTAAAGTTATGAAAACCGTTAAACAGTTACTGGATACCAAACAGGTTCAAATATTTTCTGTGTCAGAGCACATTTCTGTTCTGGATGCTTTAAAAGTAATGACCGAAAAAAACATCAGCGCTTTATTAGTTATGGAAACGAATCAGTTATCGGGCATTTTTACAGAGCGTGATTATGCAAGAAAAATTATTCTTCATGGCAAATCATCAAAAGATACCTTGATTAAGGAAGCCATGACTGCAAATCCGATCAGCATTAATTTAAGCGATACGATAGATTACTGCATGGAACTGATGACAGATAAGCACATCCGGCACTTACCTGTTGTTGAAAACAACGAAGTTAAAGGGATGGTATCGATCGGTGATGTGGTTAAATTTATCATCGCCGACCAGAAACAAACCATTTCGCAGCTGGAAAGTTATATTAGCGGATAGACTATTTCCATCTCCATTCGCCTGCAATAGTTAAGGGTTCTTTTAAATTTTGAGATTCTAAAAAGGCTTTTAATTCTTCATCTGTTTGTATACCAACCGGAATATTTGGTGTATTGGCTAAGGCATAGGCAAGCATGGCGCTATAACGAACGGTATTTTTTAATTCCTGTTCATCAACCAGTTTAAAACTATCTCCATCAGAGTGGTAATAAGGCCCTGAGTTATTTGGCAATTTACCTCCAAAACCACCGCCTGTCGGAATTCCTTCTAACATAAATGGCTGATGATCGCTATGCAGGCCTGCGCCAGCCTGGAACAAATTTTTAAAGCCCGTATCTATCTTAACGATATCCGTTCCCCAACTGATAAACAAATCTTTCATTTCAGCCCTTGAAGTTGAAAAACCCTTAGGATCATTGGTCATGTCGTAATTAAGCATAAACTTAACCTGGCCTAAAGTGCCCGCTTTTTTAGCCTGTTCGATATAAGCTTTTGAGCCCAGCAAACCTTGCTCTTCGCCCATAAATAGAACAAATTCTACTGTACGTTTTGTTTTAAGGTTTAATTTTTTGAAAGTACGGGCCATATCCATAATGGCGAATGAACCAATTCCATTGTCTATGGCTCCGGTTGCCAAATCCCAACTATCCAAATGGCCGCCAACAACAATTTTATCTTCCGGCATTTCGGTACCTTTAAAAGTGGCAATTACATTTCTGGCTTTAATCATTCCTGAAAAGTTAGTCATGGAAATACGCGCTTGCTGAGGCTGGGATTTCAGCTTTTCTTTAAGTGCCATACCTGCTTCCAAACCTATACACACGGCGGGGATTGAGATTAACTTACCGGTTACTGATGCTGTTCCGGTCAAAAGTACACCATCCTTCACTGTATTGATGATAATTACGCCTGTAGCACCATATTTGATTGCAATGGCCGTTTTTTCTGACCGGTGAAGAGATTTGGTTCCATCAGGAGAACCAGGCAGAACGCCCAAATAAATTAAGGCTATTTTACCCTTAAACTGTTCAGGATTAGCTTGGTAATCGCGCTCCAGACCATTGCCTGCATCAACAATACCTCCGCTTACATCGGCACTAACCGGAGAATGCGCAAGCGTAACTGCTTTTATCTTCACTAAACTGTTCTGATCTGCGCCTATTTCAACACTCAGCGTTTTTCTATTCCAGCTTTCTACTTCAAATGGCTGAAACCTAACTTCGCAGCCATAAGATTTTAACAGATCGTAAGCATATTTTTCTGCTCTTGCTCCGTTTGACGAACCGGTTAATCGATGGCCAATCGTTTCTGTTTCGAATCTTAATGTTTGGTAAGCCTTAGAATTTTTCTGAACATCAGCATTAATCTGGTTAAAAGCATTGCTGAAATTATCTTGTGCTTTTACAAATAAAGAGGTACAAATTAAGCCTGCGGCGAGTAGGTATTTCATAAAAAATAGTTTAATGGGGCTGAAAGTACAAATTTTAGCGCCTTAATTTTAGCTGTAACGGTTATTTTGCCTTAATCCAATGAAGATCATTACTCAGCGCATATTTTATCCTCGAGAGCAGAGATAAAAATTAGGCAGCAAAACAATTAATAAACGAGTCGTTATTTCGAAGTGCGGGCGATATTCTAAAAATCAATATGAATGATCAACATAAATACAGGGCATACCCTAAAAGCAATTGAGCATATTGCTCCGTTTCGCTTTGTTCCAGTTGCAACGAAAGTTGTTTTTGAAATTAGGCATTAAACATATGTGTTTTTATGCAACGTGTTTAGCTTTCTTTTTGGGGAAAACTAATGAAGCAACAATACTAATCACCAAAATGGCCAAAATGATAATTAAAGAATGTTCGGTTGTAAAACCCAATTTTTCTAAGTAGGTATGGCCAAGCATTTTAACACCTATAAAACTTAACAATACGGCCAATCCTGTTTTTAAGTAATGGAATTTATGGATAATATTTACCAGAAGGAAGAACATAGAGCGTAATCCCATAATGGCAAAAATATTAGAAAAGAATACGATGTATGGGTCTTTAGTTACCGCAAAAATAGCCGGTATAGAATCTACAGCAAATAATAAATCCGTAAATTCTACAATTAACAACACCAAAAACAAGGGTGTTACCATTCTCTTATGGTTAATTCGTACAAAGAAGTTTTTTCCTTCGTACTTGGGATGTATGGCAAAAATTTTTGAGGCCCATCTTACAACAGGGTGTTTTTCAGGATCAATCTTTTCATCTTCTTCTTTGCTAAAAAACATTCTAACCCCGGTAAATACGAGAAATGCACCAAACACATACAATATCCAGGCAAACTTGGTAATTAAGGCGGCCCCCACAAAAATAAAGATAAAACGCATAATAATAGCGCCTAAAATCCCCCAGAACAATACCCGGTGGTAGTATTTTTCTTCTACAGCAAAGGCCGAAAATATTAATACAATAACGAAGATATTATCAACAGAGAGTGCATATTCAATCACATAACCCGTTAAAAATTCAAGCCCAAGGTTTTGCTTGTAAATGGCTAAACTCTGGTCAAAATCATCCGGAATGAGTTTAATGTGATGCTGGTGCTTAGTTACGATTTCTTTGAGGTGAGCAAAATCTTTTATACCGTGCAGCTGGTGTCCTTCTGTAAGTAATAAATAGTAGAAACCCAAAGCCAGCGCTACCATTATTAAACTCATTATACCGGCTTGCTTTAAGCTTACTACATGCTCCTTTCTACTAAAAAGACCTAAATCCAAGGCCAATATTAATACAATAAATAAAAGGAACCCTATGCTGAAAATTAATTCGTTGCTCATTATTTTTTACGTTCTGTAGTATATAGTACAAGTTGTTCTAAACCTGTTCTTGCTTCTCCGGCTTCAAATTGGTGTAAAATATCAAATGCTTGTTGCTGGTATTCCAGCATTTTTTGGTTGGCATAATAAACACCTTCCTTCGCATTCACAAAATCAATAATCGTTTGTATCTTAACCGGGTCGTCCTGATGATTTTTAACCAGGTTAATGATCTTTTTCCGTTCAGTTTTTTCTGCTTTATTCAGCGCATAAATTAAAGGAAGGGTTACTTTCTTTTCTTTAATATCTATGCCCAGTGGCTTCCCTACATCATCCGTTCCAAAATCGAAAGTATCATCCTTGATCTGAAAAGCAATACCTACTTTTTCACCAAATAATCGCATTCTCTCAATCGTATCATCATCTGCACCCGAAGATGCAGCACCAGCAGCACAACAAGATGCAATTAATGATGCTGTTTTCTGCCGGATTACATCGAAATATAATTCCTCCGAAATATCCATTCTCCGTACCTTTTCTACCTGTAACAATTCGCCCTCGCTCATTTGCTTTACAGCCTCTGACACAATCTGTAACAAACGATGTTCATTATTGTTTACCGATAACAGCAAACCTTTTGCCAAAAGGTAATCGCCTACTAAAACAGCAATCTTATTTTTCCATAATGCATTAATCGAAAAGAAACCTCGACGCTCGTAAGCATTATCCACCACATCATCATGCACCAATGTTGCCGTATGCAAAAGTTCGACTAGGGCAGCGCCGCGATGGGTAGATTCAGTAATACCACCGCAAAGCTTCGCGGCAAAAAACACGAACATTGGCCGCATTTGTTTACCTTTTTGCTTAACAATATAATGGGTTATCCTATCCAGTAATGGTGCATCACTGTGCATAGATTCTTTAAAGGTTTTTTCAAACGCTTTAATATCGGCTGCAATGGGTGTTTTTATTTGATCTATTCCCGGCATTAATGGAAAAAATTTTGATTGCAAACTTAGGTTAATTTCCCATAAAAAGGTAATGTATATTCGTAATATTAAGGATTTGAAACGCAACAGCCATAATTGCCAATTTATTTGCGCCTGCAATTACGATGCCCTTGCTAATTATTCTCAACTTGTAGATCAATTGGTACGATTGTTTTAACAGGCAATTAAAAACGCTTCATCATACTCCTTCAATCCTTTAAAAAATTAGCTTTATCTATTTCAAAAGTTTACATTTAAATCAATTTAATTCGTACCAATGAAAAAACGCTATAAAATCCTGCTCGGTCTTTCGGTTCTTATTGTCGGCGCTTATTTTGCCGGTCCTAAACCCAAAAAACCACTATATAGCGAAACACCTGTTAAAGTTCCGGAACTCAAAGATCTTGAAAACTACGTACAATCAATAAACAGCCAGCATAAAATTAAACCTGGAAATGAAGCTGAAATTGTTTGGGCAGATTCTTCCCACCAACAAACTGAATATGCCATAGTATACCTTCATGGTTTTTCGGCATCTAAAACAGAAGGAAACCCGGTACATTTAAATCTTGCTAAAAAGTTAAAAGCAAATTTATACCTGGCCCGGCTTGCCGATCATGGAATTGATACCATTGCGCCCATGCAATATTTTACGGCAGACAGGCTTTGGGAAACCAGCAAACAGGCTTATGCTATTGGACAGAAACTAGGTAAAAAAGTAATTTTAGTAGGCACTTCTACTGGTGGAACTGTAGCGATTAAACTTGCTGCTACTTTTCCTGAGGTAAATAGTTTGATTTTAATTTCTCCGAATATTGCTATCAACGATAAAAATGCCTGGTTACTGAATGATCCCTGGGGATTGCAAATTGCAAGAAGGGTGACGGGAGGTGATGAACGTAAAGCTGAAGGCAAAACAGAAGAATATAAAAAATACTGGTATACAAACTATCGGTTAGAATCGGTAGTAGAATTGGAGGAACTTGTAGAAACAACGATGACCAAAAGTGTTTTTCAAAAAGTTAAACAACCGGTTTTGATGCTTTATTATTATAAAAATGAACTGGAGCAAGATCCTGTGGTGCGCATAGATGCGATGCTTAAAATGTATGATGAACTTGGAACAAGCCCGGATTTAAAGCATAAGGTTGCTATTCCTGGTGGAGCTAATCACGTTTTGGGTTCTTATATCACTTCCAAGGATTTACCATCAGTAGAAAAGGCTATGGAAAGTTTTGTCAGTAACCAACTGAAAATTCCGATACACAAATAACACCGCAATGCGTAAGTTTAAAATGCTCTTGACTGAATTACTTTGGATTGTAATTTCTGCCGCATTAGTCTTATCTGTTTTAGGCTTGGTACTTGGGAAAAGACTTTTTAAGAAAACGATTGATATCAATCTTTATGATACCTATTTTATTACAACAATCTGGGCTTTGTTAATTCCACTCTTTATTTTATGTTGTTTCGTTATCTATTATTTCAAGGAAAGAAAATATGGGTATCAAAGAAAAGGACAGGTTTTGTTTATCATTTTTACGGGATTGGGGATATTAATCTTTCTGTCCAGAATTAGTGGCTTACTATCAAATTTCTCAACAAGAGGCTGGACGGTTTATCCTTCATTAAACCCTATAAAAGAGATAAATAACAACTCATTCGACCTTTCGGATGTTATACTTATTTTTCAGACGATGATGGTATTGTTATTAATCAATATAGGTTATAAATGGGGAAAAGGCGTATCAAAAAACGCTTAATAAAAAACCAAAAATTAATTATCTACCGAACAATGTCTCCCACAATCATTTCAGCATGCACCCTTGAGTTTTCTATAAATAATTTATGGGTATCCATTCCACCACAAACAACACCTGCCAGGTACAAACCCTTAACATTGGTCTCCATGGTTTCCTCGTTATAGACCGGACAAAGATTTTGAGGCAAATCAATACCGAATTTTCTAAGCATATCAAAATCAGGCTGATATCCAGTCATGGCAATTACAAAATCATTTTTAATTGTTTGAATTCCTTCCGGTGTTTCTATATCTACCTCGCCTTCCCTGATTTCGAGCAGCGACGAATTGAAATGTGCAGTAACTTCACCTTCTTTAATCCGGTTTTGAATATCGGGACGAACCCAGTATTTTACATGAGGTCCAAGTTCGCCACTACGCACAATCATGGTTACGTTTGCACCCTTACGAAATGTTTCTAAGGCAGCATCAACGCCCGAATTATTTGCGCCTACAACCACAACATTTTGAAAAGCGTACAAATGTGGATCTTTATAATAATGGGTTACTTTTGGCAAATCCTCACCAGGAATATTCATTAACAACGGAACATCATAAAAACCTGTAGAAACAATTACGTGGCCTGCAGTATAATTTATTTTAGAAGTAGACACTTCAAAAATGCCAGCATCATTCTTTTTAACTGCATTTACCCTTTCGAATAAATTGATATTTAAATTAAATTTCTCTGCAACGCGACGATAATACTCTACTGCTTCGTTACGGTTAGGCTTGGGGCTTATGGTTACAAATGGCACACCTCCTATCTCTAACTTTTGAGAGGTAGAAAAGAAGGTCATGAATACAGGATAATTGTATAAACTGTTTACCAGGGCACCTTTTTCCACTATCACGTAAGTTAACCCGGCTTTTTGTGCCTCTATTGCACAAGCCATACCAATTGGTCCGGCACCGATAATTAATACGTCGTAATGATTTTTATGTTGAGACATTCAAATATTTTTTTTTATTCGCTACAAGATTGCTTTTCCCGAAAGGAGGAGATAAACGGTACCGCTCCATGGCGAAATCAGGAAACTTTCATTGCTTTACTTGGGCATGCAAAATCAGTCCTTTTTAAATTTGTATTTTTTATAGCACCATAACCACCAGCCACATCGATTACATTTTCTACCCCACGCGATTTTAAAATTGAAGCTGCAATCATAGAGCGGTAACCACCTGCACAATGAATGTAATAGGTTTCTTTAGGATTAATTTCACCTGTCCATTCATTAATATAATCCAATGGGCGGCTTAAAGTAAACTCCAAGTGTTCAGATTCGTACTCGCCGGGCTTACGAACATCAAGTGCTTTAACTTCAGCATTGTTAACTACTTGTTCAAATGCATCTGCGGAAATTGATTCAATGGTATCAATTTCTTTATTTGCGGATGTCCATCTTTCAAAACCACCTTCTAAATAACCAATGGTACTGTCGTAGCCTACGCGGCTTAAACGGGTAATGGTTTCCAGTTCCTTACCTTCATCCGTAATGAGTAAAATAGGTTGTTGTAAATCAGTAATTAAGGCGCCTACCCAAGGTGCAAATTGTCCGTTTAACCCAATGTTAATTGCGTTCGGAATAAAACCTTTAGCAAAAACCTGCGGATCGCGGGTATCAAGCATAATTGCACCGGTCTGGTTTGCCGTATCTTCGAACTCCTGAGGGGACAAAGCATTCAGTCCTTTTTCAAAAACTTCATCAAGACTTTCTACACCACCTTTATTAATGGCTGCATTTTTAGCAAAATATTGTGGCGGTGGTAAAATTCCATCTGTTACCTCTTCAATAAACTGCTCTTTGGTAACTGCTTTTAAAGCATAATTTACTTCTTTTTGATGCCCTAAAGTATCAAAAGTTTCTTTACTCATGCTTTTACCACAGGCTGAACCTGCACCATGCGCAGGATAAACGATTACATCATCAGCCAATGGCTTGATCTTTTCATTCAAAGAATCATATAGCATCCCTGCTAAATCCTCCATGGTTAAATTACCTTTTTGAGCTAAATCCGGTCGGCCAACGTCACCAATAAAAAGTGTGTCCCCACTAAAAATACAGTGGTCTTTACCATTTTCATCCGTTAATAAATAGGTTGTAGATTCTAATGTATGGCCTGGTGTATGAAGCGCTGTAATGGTTAAGGCTCCAATTTTAAACTGTTCGCCATCTTCAGCAATATGCGCCTTAAAAGCAGTTTTAGCCGTTGGACCGTAAACAATTTCTGCCCCCGATTTTTCGGCTAAATCAACATGGCCGGAAACAAAATCGGCATGAAAATGCGTTTCGAAGATATATTTTATGGTTGCATTGGCCTTATCAGCTTTCTTTAAATAAGTTGCAACCTCTCTAAGCGGATCTATAATTGCCGCCTCGCCGTTACTCTCAATGTAATAAGCAGCTTCTGCCAAACAACCTGTATATATTTGTTCTATTTTCATGTTAATAAGTATCAAGAAGCAAGCGCATTAAGTTGCAAGGCTGCTTTAAGCCTTAAAACCTACATCTTACACCTCCTTGTTAGCAAAAATAAGGCTAAATACTTACAACCGGAATGACTTTCGTCATAATTGCAGAAGTTTTACTTAATGGGTTAATTCTCCACGAAGTGATTGCTCCATCAGTTTACGACTCTTATCGTTTGATAAATTTAAACCCATTACAAACATTAGTTTGGTTACTGTAGCTTCAAAAGTCATATCATAGCCACTTAAAATGCCCATTTGTTGTAACTTTTTACTGGTCTCGTAACGCCCAAGTTGTACCGATCCTTTTTTGCACTGAGAAATATCCACGATGATTTTTCCACTTGAAATGGCATGTTGCAAACAATCTATAAACCAATCTGCAGTTGTGGTATTGCCCGAACCAAAGGTTTCCAGAACAATTGCATCCACTTCCGAATGGGTTATGGCTTTTACCGCCTGAGGTGTAATGCCGGGGTATAATTTCAGAACTCCGATATTTGAATTGAAGCTGGTATGTAATTTAAGTTCTTCGCCCGAATTTTTAAGTACAAAGTTTCGGTGAAACTCCAGGTGTACACCTGCTTCTGCAAGAATTGGGTAGTTTGGTGAACGGAAAGCTTCGAATTTTTCAGAATTGTATTTGATTGATCTGTTGCCTCTAAAAAGTTGTGAATCGAAATAAATACATACTTCCGGCACAAAAGATTTGCCTCCCTTTTTCATCGCTGCAATTTCGAGTGCAGTAATTAAATTTTCTTTTGCATCGGTCCTGATTTCCCCAATCGGCAATTGAGATCCGGTTAAAACAACGGGTTTATTTAGGTTTTCGAGCATAAAACTCAATGCGGAGGCTGTAAAAGCCATGGTATCAGAACCATGAAGAATTACAAAACCTTCATAATGATCGTACCGATCGTAAATCAACTGCGCAATGGTTTTCCAGATTTCCGGGTCCATGTTTGATGAATCAAGTACCGGATTAAAAGAGTGTACATCCAAATGATAATCCAACCGTTTAAGTTCAGGAACATTTTCTTTGATCTGTTCGAAGTTAAAAGGTACTAACGTTCCTTTAATTGGATCGTTAACCATACCGATTGTACCGCCGGTATAAATTATTAAAATTTTGGTCATTTGGTTGATGAAGGTTGCTCACCGCAAAGAAAGCAAAAATTTATAAATGATATAGCGATATTTCAAAATTCATAATAATAAACATATAAATAGATCATTATTTATTAAAACAATAACTAATTAACCTATATTTTAATAAAACACTAACAGAAGAACATAATCTATCCATTCGTCATTTCGAGCGCAGCTGAGAAATCTTTAAAAACCAACTTATAGATTTCTCCGTTACGTTGCACTCCAGTTGAAAGGACGACCTAAAAACTATAATAGAACTCAAGTAGTCAATTCGTCATTTCGAGCACAGCCGAGAAATCTTTATAAACCAACCTCAGGTTTCTCCGTTACGTTGCACTCATAATCTCATGCTGAATTTATTTTAACATCTTTTAATGGGAAAGACCCTGAAATAAATTCAGGGTGACGTACCAAATAGTCAATTCGTCATTTCGAGCGCAGCCGAGAAATCTTTAAAAATCAACCTATAGATTTCTCCGTTACGTTGCACTCCAGTTGAAAGGACGACCTAAAAACTATAATTAGATTTCCTATATCCCAAAAACCTTTTTAGAATTTTCGGTGGTGATAGTTGCGATTTCTTCTATCGAAGTATTATAAATATCAGCAAGTTTTTGGGCCACATAAATTAAATAGCTGCTTTCGTTGGGTTTACCACGAAAAGGAACTGGAGCCAGATAAGGAGAATCTGTTTCTAAAACCAGATTTTGTAACGGTACGCTGGCAAGTACAACATCCAAGCCTGCTTTTTTATAGGTAACAACACCACCTATACCTAAATAAAAATTTAAATCGATTGCTTGTTTAGCCTGTTGAAGATTACCGGTAAAGCAATGAAAAATTCCACGAAGTTTTTCATCACGTTCGCTTTCCAATAACTCAAAAACTTCATCAAAAGCTTCTCTGCAATGGATTACAATAGGCAAACCTAATTCTTTAGCCCAGTGAATTTGCTTACGAAAAGCATCCAGCTGAATGGCTAAAGTTGTTTTATCCCAGTATAAATCTATCCCTATCTCACCGATGGCATATATTTTACGCCCATCAATGCTTTTGTAAATTTCATCAAGTTGCGCTAAATAGCCTTCCTTAACATCACATGGATGAAGGCCAGCCATAGCAAAACAATTTTCAGGATATTTATTAACCAGGCCGTTAATCATCGCAATAGAAGCCACATCTACATTTGGCAAAAACAAACGGTTAACACTATTTTCAAAACAACGCTCCATTAGCTGAGCCTGCTTTTCTGCATCCTGTTCGTAGTAAATATGGGTATGTGTATCGGTAAAAATCATTTTTAATGTAGTGGTGATTTAAGATTACCCTAAACGGTTAATCTTTCTTTTTCTTCGATTTTTTTACTTCAGTTTTTTCAATTTCAGACGCTGAATTCCAGTCCATTTCTTTTTTCAAAAACTTTCCGGTTAAGCTAATTGGGTTCTGTATTAATCCTTCAGGTGTACCTTCAAATAAAATTCTTCCGCCACCTGCTCCACCTTCTTCTCCAAGATCAATTACCCAATCGGCCACTTTAACCACATCTAAATTATGTTCGATCACCAAAATGGTATTTCCTTTATCAACAAGTTCATTTAACACACCCAGTAAAACATTAATATCTTCGAAATGTAAACCTGTTGTCGGTTCATCAAGAATATAAAATGTTTTTCCAGTATCTTTTTTGGACAGTTCGGTTGCTAATTTTACGCGTTGTGCTTCTCCACCCGATAAAGTAACAGATGATTGCCCTAAAGTAATGTAGCCCAAACCAACATCTTTTAAGGTTTTAATTTTTCTGTAAATGATCGGGATGTTCTCGAAGAATATACAAGCATCTTCGATACTCATATCCAAAACATCACTAATTGATTTTCCACGGAAACGCACTTCAAGCGTTTCGCGGTTATATCTTTTGCCACCACATTCTTCACAAGGTACCTGTACATCAGGCAGGAAATTCATTTCAATTACTTTTAAACCTGCACCCTGGCAAGTTTCACAACGTCCTCCTTTAACATTAAAAGAGAAACGACCTGGTTTATAACCCCTGATTTTTGCCTCGGGCAATTGTACAAATAAGTTCCTGATGTCAGAGAAAACGCCTGTATAAGTTGAAGGGTTGGAGCGTGGGGTACGCCCAATGGGTGCCTGATCGATTTCAATTACTTTATCGATTTCCTTTAAACCACTAATTTTTTCGTACGGTAGTGGTTGTTTTTTTGCCCTGAAAAAATGGTGATTTAAAATCGGGTATAAAGTTTCAGTAATTAAGCTTGATTTTCCACTTCCTGAAACTCCGGTTACGGCAATAAATTTACCCAAAGGAAAATCTACAGAAACTTCTTTTAAATTATGTCCTGTAGCTTTAATAATAGATAATTTATGCCCGTTGCCTTTTCTCCTGGTTTTTGGGGTTTCAATTTTCTTCTTTCCGTTAAGATAGGCGGCAGTTAAAGTTTTCGATTTAAGAATATCTTTTGCGGTACCTTCTGCCACAACTGTTCCTCCATGAATACCTGCACCCGGGCCAATGTCAATTACCCAATCGGCTTCCAGAATCATATCTTTATCGTGCTCTACCACCAATACGGTATTGCCCAGATCACGAAGATTTTTCAATGCATTAATTAAGCGTTCGTTATCCCTTTGATGCAAACCAATACTTGGCTCATCCAGAATATACATCACGTTCATCAACTGGGAACCAATTTGGGTAGCCAAACGAATTCGCTGTGCTTCTCCTCCAGATAGTGTCCTGGCCGTTCTATCCAAGGTTAGATAAGTTAAGCCTACATCGGTTAAAAAACCAATACGGGCTTTGATCTCTTTTAAAATTTCTTTAGCTATAATGTTCTGACGTTCGGTTAAACGTTCATCTACATTTTCAAACCAACTTCTTAAATTGTTCACATCCATTGAGGCGAGGTCGAAAATATTCTTTCCATCTACCTTAAAATGCAAACTTTCTTTTTTTAGCCTTGCGCCATTACATTCGGGGCAAGTTTTTAATTTGCGGAAAGCTTCCATATCATCAACCGCACCTTCTCCCCTTTTTTCATTTTGTTCTTCCAGCATTTTAATAATGCCGTCAAAGGTTATATTGTAATTCTGAACATTCCATTTATTATACTCAACGGCTACATTGATTAAGTCATTTGAACCATTCAGGATAATATTAATCACTTCGTCGCCCAATTTTTCAATTGGTGTAGATAGCGAAAAGCTATATTTTTTTGCCAATGCTTTTAACACCTGAAACATCCAGGTGTCGCGGTATTCGCCCAATGGGGCCAAACCGCCATTTAAAATACTCAGTTTTGGATTGGGAATAACCGTTTCCTTATCTACAACGAAAATATAACCTAAGCCATCACAACGTTCGCAGGCACCATAAGGCGAATTAAACGAAAAACTATTGGGTTGCGGTTCATCATAAGAAATACCCGTTGTTGGGCACATTAAAAACTTACTAAAGTGGGCTACATGATTATCTTTATCACTGATTTTTATCACACCTTTCCCCATTTTCATGGCAATTTGTAAGGAATCTAACAGGCGTTTTTTATCTTTTTCATCTATTATCAGGCGATCAATCACAACTTCAATATCGTGAATTTTATATCGATCGACCTGCATTTTTGCGCTAATATCTTTAATTTCTCCATCAACGCGCACTTTAACATAACCCTGTTTACGGATTTGTTCAAAAAGTTCGCGGTAATGCCCTTTTCTACCTTTAACTACCGGAGCAAGAATGTTTACCGCTACGCCATTAAACTTGTTGAAAATATTTTGCAAAATCTGATCTTCGCTCATGCGCTCCATCTTCTCGCCTGTGTTGTAAGAATAGGCATCGGCAACGCGTGCGTAAAGCAAGCGCATAAAATCATAAATTTCGGTAATGGTACCTACTGTTGAGCGTGGGTTTTTACTGGTTGTTTTTTGCTCAATGGCAATAACCGGGCTTAAACCAGAAACTTTATCCACATCAGGGCGCTCCATACCGCCCATAAACTGGCGGCTATAGGCACTGAAAGTTTCCATATATCTGCGTTGCCCTTCTGCATATATGGTATCGAAAGCCAATGATGATTTCCCACTGCCACTTAAACCAGTAATTACAACCAGCTGGTTGCGTGGAAAACTTACATCAATATTTTTTAAATTATGTACCCTGGCACCGTAAACTTCAACATCTCTTTGCTCTCCAAGATCGACAGATTCTTTGCTCATATATATCAAAAAAGTTTGAAGAATCAGGCCTTAAAAATAAGCCAAATTCCAATCCGCAAAATTGCTAAAAATTTTATCAATCTGAAAGTCTAAACCAATCATTATTAAGGTTTAATTGTCATAATGTTTATGCCGGTTTCTAATAAATCCGGTTGACACGCCAAAACGCATATAACCATAATGATCTTTAAAATAAATATTATAGGGATCCTCTCCGTAATAACCCGCAGCAGCCATTAAAAACACATTATTCATGAAAGGAAAACTATAATTAAAATTTATTTCGGCATTTAAACGTTTCTTTAAATTGATGATATTTTTATTGGGTATATTATTTACCGCATAAGATACCTCAGTATTTAAACGCCATATTTCTTTCACAGTTTTTAGTTTCTCTTGATTTTTGTAATTCTTTTCAATTGGTCCATATTTCCGAAGTGAAAAGTTATGCAGTAAACGCGTAAAACCAAAATCATCTTTCAATGCGGGTTCATAGTTAAACCATTTGTACCATAAAAAACCTACACGCTGATTAACGGAATAATAATTCTCTTCTGCAGGGTTAATTAAATGCCCAAAACGATAAGAAAGGGTAAGGTAATTGGCATTAAAATTTCCTGTACGGGTATTTATTGTTCCATCCGGGTTTAGTGCTGCCACATCCTGCCCGTTAGAGTGATGTGTAAAATCCAGTTCCGCATATTCGTATCGGATCAGACTTTTATTTAAGCGCACATAAAATGCACCACCCAACCTAAAACTGGGTGTTCTTACACCTGCAGAAGCCTCATTTCTTACACGCGCCGTAAAATCAGGAATAATAGCAAAAGCAATGGGAAGTTTATAAGTCGCCAAAACCATGTAAGTGGTGGTAAGCCTGCCATTGAGCACATATTTAGAAGGCGCCCCTATTTCGCCGAAAGGAGAAGTATAGGCAAAATCTGCATTTTCTTTGTATAGGTTGATGTATTCTTTATTGGCGAGCTGCCTCGAGGATTTAAGCGAATCTAAATTTTGTGCATGCAAACACAAAGGGAAGATAAAAAACAAAAGTACAACGTATTTATTCATGAACAGATTAACGTTGTGTATCTCTTAACGGTTTTTTTTTAATAAAAAGTTATTGATTCCAGGTATCGGGATAAAATGAAAAATTATAATATCTATCGTAATTAACAACAATGTATTTACTTTAGCTCCTCAATCAAGCAGAGAAAATGGATAGCAAAGTTTTAATGGATTCGGTTTCGGTAATAAGTTTTGTTATTGATCTTATCTTTTTACTTTTTGTTGTATTTCTGTTAACTGTAAAAACAAATAACAAAATCAGAAACTGGCTGCTCGCTTTCTATCTGATTATTATAGCTTTTGACATTAGTGTATTTTTTTATTACAGATATATTACACTACCTCCAGAGCTTGAAATGCTAAGGGCAATTTGTTTTTCTTTCTTTAAAAATCCCTTGCTCTATCTGTATGTACTATCTTTAATTTATACTGATTTTCGGCTTAAGCCAAAACATTTAATACATATTTTACCCTTTTTATTATCGATATGTGTTCTTATTCCACGGTTTTTTCTTGCAAATAATCCTTCTCAAAGCTTGTTCCTGAAACACTTGAATGATATGCCCGAAGTAACCTTTTTAATGAACTTTATGCAAGCTCTGGGCATTATTTATATCATTGCCATCATTTTAACTATAAAAAAATATAAAGTATTGCTTTTAGAGAATTATGCCAGTAACATTTCCTTGTCCAATTATAAATGGTTAGTTCAGTTAGCCACTATAATTATTACTTTAACCTTAATTACTTTAGCTAAAGACATATTAAAGGTAACCAAGCACACAGAAATAGCCAATACATTAACTATTATTATGTTAATTGGTGGCTTAGGCTTTATCTTCTGGATTGTTTTAAATGCATTATATTTCCCTGATTTATTTAGAGGAATTGACACAAAACTGCAACCGGTAGAAACACTGATAGCGCGCATAAAAAATACTGACGCAATTTATTTAAATGCCGGACAGGAAGAAAAAATTAAAACACTTAAGGCCTATATGGATCAGGAAGAACCTTACCTTGAACCGTCTTTAACGGTACAGGGTTTGGCAAACCAAATGAAAATTCCAGTTCGTGATCTGTCTATATTAATTAATCATCACCTTAATCAACACTTTTTCGATTTTGTAAATGAGTATCGGATTAATAAATCCATGAAACTTTTAAAAGATCCTGCTAAAATTAAATTTACCATTCTTGAAATTTTGTATGAAGTTGGATTTAATTCAAAATCTTCTTTTAATACAGCTTTTAAAAAGTATACTGGCTATACCCCTACAGAATACAGAAATAACTCATTATAAACAACTTACAAAAAAGCCGTACACCTTGTAAAAAAGTCGAACGCTTTTTATTTAAAGAAATGCGTTCGAGTTTTATAAGTCGGTCGTAAATTCTCGCTTTCCGAGGCAACTTGCATCATATTAATTTTTTCATCTAAAAGAAAATTTATGAATCGAGTTATTGCAGTTATCTGTTTCATCTTTCCATTATCTGTTTTTGCACAAGTAAACCTAAAGGGAACAGTGCGAGATCATTTAAATCCAATTCCAGGAGCTACTATAATTATTACAGATCAACAGGGCAAAATGATAAATAGTACCATCACAAAAGATGACGGCTCTTTTGAAACTATTGTTAAAAGTGCTAATTATAAAATAAGAATTGGCTTTATTGGTTACGCCTACTGGGAGAAAGATATATCTCTGGATAAAAACACGGACTTAGGCATTATTATTTTAAAAGAAGTAACCCCCAGCCTGAAAGATGTGGTTATTGTTGGAAGAAAACAGATTATTGAACAAAAGGCCGACCGCATTGTATTTCATGTAGAAAATAGCATTGCTGCAACAGGCGGCGGTGCTACTGATGCTTTACGTGCTGCACCAGGTTTAAGCATACAAAACGGAACCATAAGCATGCTGGGCAAAGGCTCATCGCGAATACTGGTAAATGGCCGCCTAATTGAATTAACAGGACAAGACTTGATTAACTACTTAAATTCCATATCGGCAAGCGATATAAAAAATATAGAAATCATGAGCAACCCACCTGCAAAGTACGAGGCATTGGGAGATGGCGGGATTATCAATATTAACTTAAAAAAGGGTGCTGCCAATGCATGGAAAAGTACAACAACCTTATCCTACGACCAAAACAAGTATGCCGTTTACAGTTTAAGGAATAATTTTTTCTACAACAAGAATAAAGTTAAATTTTCCTTTAACGCCGGTGGTAAATTAGGAAACCTAAAAACAAGAGAGGATTTAGACACTTACTATCCAAATGGTTTGTGGGAATTAAATAGCACGGGCAAACAAAAGCAGGATAACCTATCAGGCGGTTTTACATTTGATTATGATGTTTCGCCAAATACAACTATTGGGGCTCAATATAATGGCAATTATAATAATCCTGATAGAAAAGACAACACAATTATAAAAATTGGCAATCAAAACCAAACGCTTGATTCTACATTGATAAACATTGGATTAAATGATTTACGGTCGGCAAACCATGCCTACAATGTCCATATTCTTACAAAATTAGATACTTCTGGAAGAAAGATTTCTTTTGACGCTGATTACTTCAGCTACAACTCAAAAATTGATAATAATTTTACGGCGACGACTTACGCTCCGGATCTGTCTTTTTTAAATGTTAATCAATCTGCCAGAAACTTATCAAACCAACAGATTAATAACTTAAGTATAAAAGTGGATATGGAGCATCCTTTAAAATTTGTAAACCTTAGTTATGGTGCAAAAATCAGCTTTACCAATAGTAACGGCAACATTCAATATTACGATACCATGAGTGGTAATCAGCTATTAGACCTAAACCGTTCTAATAACTTCAATTACAAGGAGGATAATCAAGCTATTTATTTAAATGGGGTTAAGGATTTTAACAGCCGTTTAAATATGCAAATCGGCTTGAGATTAGAAAACACCCAGACCAAAGGTTTTTCTGAAACACTGAATCAAAACAATAAAAATAATTATTTAAAGCTATTTCCAACCTTCTATCTGACTTACAAGAAAAACGACAACCACACTTTTTTATTCAATTACGGAAGAAGAATTAACAGACCGGGTTTTGAAGTCTTAAATCCGTTCCGTTCTTACCTCAACAGCAAAAGCTATTCGGAAGGAAATCCATTTTTACAACCTTCTTTTAATGATAATTTTGAATTTACACATGTATATAAAGGCAAATTGAGAACCAACGCTTTCTTTAATATTGTTAGTAATGGTTTTGGGGTGGTATTTACGGCTAACCCTGAAAACAATACACAAGTTGTAAGTAGGCAAAACTATTATAAAGAGTATTACTATGGTTTAGGCGAAACTTATTCGGCTAACCTGGGCTCATGGTGGCAAATACAAACCATGGCTTATCTTTTAGGATCAAATAGTAAATTTACCGACGCTTTAAATTCCTCACCAAATAATAGCCCTCAAGTATACTTAAGCACTAATAATACTTTTTCGATCGGTAAGTCTACCAAATTTCAAATTGATTACTTCTATAGTTCACCGTTTAAAAGAGGATTGTATACCTATGGAAATATGACTGGTTTAAATTTGGCGGTTAAACAAAATGTATTAGATAATAAGTTACAACTTGCCTTACTGGCTAATGATATCTTTAATACTTCTTATTTAAAAGATTACACTTCGGTTGTGAATGGCATAACACAAATCTATGACCAGAATAACAGCAACCGCTATTTTAGATTTTCACTTACCTACAGTTTCGGCAACAGTAAAATCAATGTTAAAGGACGAGATTTTGGCAATGATGATGAAAGGAAGAGGACTAATTAGCCATTAAATTATTCACATACACTGCAATTGTTTTTTCGGCTTATAATTGATAGATTTATAACAACTTATATTAAACGCAAACTTAAATTATGAAAACCAACCGATCTCTTTCACGCAGTGAAATGAAAAACATTCTTGGGGGCCTTGAAACTTATCAGCCGCTGTGTCCAATTTGTTACGATTTTTGCTTCGGTCCAAATTACACTCAAAAAAATTGCGTGGAAAACCCTTGCGCCGTACTTTATGATCCAAACAACCCTGACCCTTGTCATCCGGTATTAATTGATCAATAACAAATAAGGCTGCGAATTTGAAAATTCGCAGCCTTATTTGCTTTAGGATTTTTCGCAAATTACCATTCCAATGTTGTTCCATTCTCTGTAGGATGCCCTGTGCAAACCAAAACCCGTCCTTTTGCAAGTTCATCATCAGTAAGCACTTCATTATAATCCATGCGTACACCACCTTTAGTGCAGTTGGTTACGCAGGTACTACACATGCCCGCATGGCAACTGTAAGGTAATTTTATTTTATGCTCAAGGGCAACATCCAATATCCTCTTAGGCCAGGGAATATCCAGGTGATATTTTTCGCCCTGAAACTTTAAAATAACCGAATATGTATTTTTATCGACTACCTTTTCTGCTGAACCATCATCTTCATCCATTTCATCTTCAGGCAACACAAAAGTTTCCCTTTTAATTTGTTTAATATCGTAACCCATTCCCAATAAAGTTATACGGCATAAATCCATATAAATGATTGGTCCGCAGGTATAAAAAAGGGCATTATCCCGATTAAACTTTAAATGTTCTTTCAACAGCCGCTCTATGTAAAACTTATTTAACCTGGCTGTCATCAGGTTTTTGCTGTTACTGAAAACGTAGATAATTTTTAATCTTTCAGGGTACTGATGCTGCCAATGGCTTAGTTCATCAAAAAACAAGGTATCTTCTTTTGATCTGTTGCTATATACTAAGGTAATTATCGATTTTTTCTCGGTTACCAATGCAGTTTTCAGAATGGAGAATAATGGCGTAATACCAACACCTGCCGCAAACAGGAAAACATCTTTTTCCAAGTCATCAGGCAAATAACTAAACATGCCTTGCGGTTCTTGTGCCAGCAAAGTATCGCCTGCAGTTGTTTTATGATGAAGTAATCTTGAAATTTCTCCATTCTCTACCCTTTTAACCGTAATTGCCAATGGTTCGTTCACATCAGGCGAACTGTTAAATGAATAGGAACGCCTGATTTCCTTGTGCTTTCCTTCAAAAATCAATGAAATAAACTGTCCTGCTAAATATTTAGGATATTCTTTTTCGACAGGTTTTAATTGAAAAGTTATATTTTCTCCTGGCTGGTTAATGATTTTTTCGATTCTCAGTTTATACATTCCTTCAAAAATAAAAAAATTATGCTGTGCAAAATATGAATCATAAAAAAAGCGTCCTGTTTACCAGGACGCTTTACCAAATGCTTGTCTTTTATTTTTATTATTCGGCGTTGTACGCCAATAGTTGTTTAGGCTTTTCATAACCATAACGAACAGGATTTTCCATAATCTGTTTCATAGAAATTAGCTTATAAACGTAACCACCGGTTTCACGGTTCAGTTTCATTTTATAATAATTATCCTGATTCTGATCATTGATTTGCCTGCGTAAACGGCCATCGCCAACATTGTATGCCGCAGCAACCAATGTCCAGCTTTCTAAACCGCTATACATTTCTTTAATGTATTTGCACGCTGCAATAGTAGATTTGCGCAAGTTGTAACGTTCATCAACGTTACCATTAACTTTTAAGCCATACATGCGGGCAGTACCCGGCATAAACTGCCAGATTCCGGCTGCGCCTTTTGGCGATACGCCACCTTGCAAACCGGATTCGACCAGTGCAACGTATTTAAAATCATTAGGAATTCCATAAGCGGCCAGAATAGGCTCAATTATCGGAAACCACTCTGCTGCTTTTCTGTGTAAGCGATGCGTTTGCAGATTACCATACGTGTGGGCTGCAAGAACTTTTTTCATTTTACTTTCTACCTTTTTATCGCCTAATGGCAAGGTTTCTTTAGCAAAATTTAACTGGGCCATTAAAGATACTGATTCTTCTTTCGGGCTTTCAGTTGCGGGTATTGTAGTGTTTAATTTTTCTTCTTTTAAAAGACTTTTTTGTGCTAAGGGCATTTGGTAAGCGAACACTTTTGCCATAATAAATAATGCTGCCACTATTAAAAATGGTACTATGTGTTTCTTTAACATCTTCCTCCTTTTTTTGGTGAACTTATAAAAAACGTTGGCAAAGGTAAAAAATAATAGTCAGATTACCAAGTAGTTACAAAAAATAGCGTCAAAATCAAGCTTTAAAGTACTTTAAACGTGGGTTTTAGATTTTGATTTTTGGTTCATTTTCCCTATATTAGAGGCTATTTTTTGATCAAATTTTTACGCTTCTCAAAATTGTATTATTCATCAATTTTGCATAAATTTGCAGCCCGCATTTTTGATGTGGTTAAAAGCGTATCATGATAAATAAAAACAACAGGAACAGTCGGGATGACAAGTCCAAACCGGGCAACCGGAGAAGCGAAGGCAAAAGTTATTCAGCCGGATCAGAAAAAAAAGGTAGCTCTGAAGACAGAGACAGTAAATTCAAAAAATCATCCGATCAAAGAGAGGGTTCCCGCCCAAGAACATCAGGAGGTAAAGATTTTAAATCAAAATCTTTCGGAGACAAAAAAGATTTCAAACCAAGAACGGGAGACCGTGATTTCAAATCGAGAGAGGGGGAATCAAAAGGCTTCAAATTTGGCGACAGGGAGTTTAAATCAAAAGATTCTACTTCAAGAGGTGGTGATCGCGATTTCAAACCGAGGGAAGGTGGATCAAGAGATTACAAACCCCGAACAGGCGATCGTGACTTTAAATCGAGAGATGGCGGTTCGCGCGATTTCAAACCAAGAGAAGGTGGTTTAAGAGATTTCAAACCTAAAACGGGTGACAGAGATTTCAAATCAAAAGATGGTGCAAGAGATTATAAACCAAGAACAGGAGACAGAGATTTCAAATCTAAGGATAGAGATTCGAGAGATTTTAAACCGAAAACTGGCGACAGGGATTTCAAATCAAGAGATGGCGGATCAAAAGGTTTTAAACCATGGGAAGGTAAATCAGATGGTTTCAAACCAAGTGCCGGAAGCTCAAGAGATGTAAAACCAAGAGAAGGTGCAGATAGCCGACCGTTCAGAAAACGCGAAGAATCGCAACCGAGAGATACTGAATTCAATCGTCCGGAAAGAACAGTTATCGCCCCGGTTCGTAAAACAAATGAAGATAAAGGCTTAATTCGCCTAAACAGATATATTTCAAATGCAGGCATTTGTTCTCGCCGTAAAGCCGATGAACTTATTGCTGCAGGTATTATTACCGTAAACGGTGAGGCCGTTACTGAACTTGGACACAAAGTGGATCCTGCTAAGGACCAGGTTCGTTATAATGGCGAATTGCTTAAACGTGAGAAAAAAGTTTACGTTTTATTAAACAAACCTAAAGATTACATTACCACTACTGACGATCCACAGGAGCGCCGTACCGTAATGCAACTGGTTGATAAAGCAAGTCGTGAACGTATTTACCCTGTTGGCCGCTTAGACCGCAATACAACGGGTTTACTTTTAATGACCAATGACGGAGATTTAGCGGATAAATTATCTCATCCAAAAAACGGAATCACCAAAATTTACAATGTAGAATTGGATAAAGCTTTATCACAAGGAGATTTAAATAAAATCTCTTTCGGCTTGGAGCTTGAAGATGGTTTAATTAAACCTGATAACATTTCTTATGTTACCGGTGGTACTAAAAAAGAAATTGGCATTCAAATCCATAGCGGTAAAAACCGTATTGTACGTCGTATTTTCGAACATTTAGGTTATAATGTAGAAAAGTTAGATCGTGTAGTTTATGGTAATTTAACCAAAAAAGATTTACCAAGAGGAAGATGGCGTTATCTTGAAGAGCATGAGCTTATTCAAATCAAACATCTGATCAGATAATACATTAAAGGCAATCGAAAGATTGCCTTTATCGTTTTTCAACAGTACAGTGTGGCAATGGTTGTTTTTGTTAAGTTTTTCTCATATTTGTTTATATCAATAAATACTTATGAAAAAGATCGGCTCCCTGTTCTTACTTATTGCAATTTCTATTTCTGCATTTGCACAGCAAAAACAAGTTACCTATAACCTTCTTATTGGCACCTATACGAACACAGGCAAAAGTGAAGGGATTTACACTTATGGCTTTAATACCTTAACCGGAGCAACCAAGCTAAAAAACATTACAAAAAATGTGGCCAATCCAAGTTACCTGGCCTTAAATCCGGGTGGTAAATTTGTTTACGCGGTAAATGAAACTGGAAACACCAGCAGTGTTAGTGCTTTTGCTTTTAATGCAGCCAGTGGACAGCTTAACTTTCTTAACAAGCAGGAAAGCCATGGTGCTGACCCATGCTACATTACAGCCGACAACCAGAACGTAATTATCGCAAATTACAGCGGTGGAAGTCTTGCCGTATTTGGGCGCAACACGAACGGCACATTAACTGATCCAAAACAAATTATCCAGCATAGCGGAAAAAGCATCGATCCGAAAGGCAGGCAGCAAAGTGCACATGTGCATATGGTAAAGTTCACACCTGATCATAAATATTTAATATGCAATGATTTAGGCGAAGACCAGGTCTACATCTACAACTACAATCCAACAGCTAAGGATAAAGTTCTGTCCATTAAAAATGTATTAAAAACCAATGCAGGGACCGGTCCTCGCCACATTACGTTTAGCCCGAATGGGAGGTTTGCTTACTTAGTTCATGAATTTAATGGCAGCATTACCGCTTTTACCTATTCGAAAGGGAGCTTAAAAAAAATTCAGGAAATTGGCACAACGGAGAAAAGCTTTAGCGGCAAAATTGATGGGGCTGACATTCACATTTCTGCCGATGGAAAATTTCTTTACGAAAGCAATCGTGGCGATGCCAATTCTATCTCTGTGTTTTCGATCTTATCTACGGGTATTTTAAAACATGTGGAAACTATAGGTACTTTAGGTAAAGGGCCAAGAAATTTTAGTATTGATCCAAGTGGGAAATTTTTGTTGGTAGCCCATCAATACACGAACGATGTGGTCATTTTTAAACGCGATAAAATTTCAGGCAAATTAACCGATAGTGGTAAACGTATTGAAGTTGGTGCTCCGGTTTGTTTGGTTTTTGGCAAATAACATAATTACTTATGGAAAACTTCGATTGGACAAAATTTACCATCAGAATTGCTATTAAGGCCGCTATTGAAGATGTGTACAATGCCTGGACAAAGGCCAGCGAAATTGAGAAATGGTTTCTTAGTGATGCAGCGTTTTATGATGAGAATAAGGTTTTGCTCAGCAAAACACAAAACGTACTAAGCGGCGATAAATACAAATGGATCTGGTACTTGTATGATGATATCGAAAATGGAACGATTACAGAAACGGATGGCAAAAATCACGTTCAGTTTACTTTTGCAGGCGCATGCCTGGTTGACATTAACCTTAAAGAAGAGTTTGAATATGTAATTGTAGAACTGACTCAAAAGAATATCCCGTTAGATGATAATTCAAAAAGAAACATCCGCTTAGGCTGTCACAATGGCTGGAGCTTTTACCTCCTAAACTTAAAATCAGTTTTAGAAGGTGGTTTAGATTTAAGGAATAAAGACAATCGGTTTAAACCTATGCTGAACAATTAAACAGATGAAGGCAGAAGAAATAAACCTGCAATACATGCATATTAAAAACCAAAGCAACCTGGCCAAGTTTTTTATTGCATTTGTATTCTTTTTTAGCTTTATCTCTCTTTCTAATCTAAGTTATTCTGTTCAGCCACAAAAACAACATAACCAAACTGAATACTTTAGCACAAAAATAAGTGCCAATAAAAAATGTACTGTTTCTTACCTTGCCCAAACCTTTAATCAGGTTTTCAGCCTTACATACCTTCATGTTTGCTCATTACTCGCTTTAAATAAGCAAATAACAATCAAATTTATTAACCTAAAGGCGCAAAGCCATGTGCTCAAATCCTTAAAAACACAGCTTCTTCATAAAATAATCATACAATCCTTAAAATTTGGAAGCCCGCTTTAAGCCGTTTCATTTTTAAAGAACGATTTGATTAACCTGCAACCATTTTCTTTTTAAAGGAAATCTTTGTTGCTTATTTATGATAACATGAAGTTTATGAAGAGATTACTCAGGCTAATTGCCCTGGTTTTTCTGCTCAGTTTGGCATCAATTGGCATAGGCTTAGGTGGTGGAGTGCCCATTCCTGCATCTGGCAGAAAAGAAAACGCCATAGAAATTGTAGCCGCATATAAAGCAAATGAGGAGGAGGATGAAATTAACGAAATACCTTAAATAGTTACCATTAAGATTGCAGTCATTTACATCAAACACGCTGAAAGCCTTTTAAAGAATATATCCAGCAGGCGGATATTTCAGGCAGCTATGTAGCTTAAGGTTTATAATGTAAAAGGCTCACCATAAGGTAAGCCTTTTACATCTTTACAAGTTATGTTATTAAGCTGGCTCAGCCACTTTAGCTACGTTACGATAAGGGAAAGAGCTACAGATATGACGGCGGGCAAAACGGCCAGGCGAATCTGCATTGACTAATTTAATATAAATCGCTCTTGGAACATCAAAATATTCGTAAGCACTTCCATCAAAAAACTGAATGTTTAAAACAGATTGCTTGTATTCAAAATCTAAAATGTTAGAGTTTGTAATGGTTTGAGTATATGATTCTATATTTTGCTCACGTGTTTCTGGGGCAATGCTAACCAGGAAATGATACGCTTCGATGATGTCTTTACTTCTGGCTTCAGCCGCTAACCGCTCCTCCTCAACCTGAAATTTATCTGGATGGCACTCTTTCATTAAAGTACGGTAAACCGATTTAAGCGCCGCAAGCTCAGCCGTTTTATCCACGTTTAAAAGCTTTCTGTAATCTACTATTTTTTTCATTTGGCGCAAAGGTACGATTTATAATGATTTGATTTTGAGAAAGTTTTGTTTTAACAATTATTTATTATACACTTAAAAACCTGCATGGAATTAAATATTTTGAAAAACAAGCAATTAGCTTATAGAAATGGTATAATTTAAAAATCTTACACTGGGTTTTAAATTATACCACATAAAAAAACCCGTAACTATTCGTTACAGGTTTAAAAAAAGTTTTTAATTTTTATTTTGGCAAACCATTTTCTGGCTTCACCTCTTCCAAAATCGGAGTTTCTATAGATTTAACAGAAGTATGCATTACATCGTTTTTCTGTTCAAAAATTACAATGTCATTTTTACCTTCTTTTAACCAGCAACCTGGAACATAAAGTGTTTGCTGAGGACCAACGCTCCAGTAACGACCGATATTAATCCCGTTAATAAACACAATACCTTTACCCCAGTCGCGCATATCAAGAAACGTATCACCTGTTTTTGTTAAAGAAAAACTCCCTTCATAAACAGCAGCTTTCCCTGCGGTTGCTGTATTTTTAGCTGCATTTAAATTAGGTACAACATCCATTGGCAATTTATACATATCCCAGTTCCCTGTAATGGTTTGTCCGTTAATAATTACCGGAGAAATAATACCTTTTGTGCTGTTGATTATTTTCGAACCATAGTTAATGCGCCCCATATTTTCGACAACAATATCTAAAACTGCGTTGAATGGGATATCGATATCACAGTCGTATTTTTTATAGTAGCTGTTTAGTTCAGCAACTTTAGTTCCGTTAACATAAACAATGGCATAATCGCGCAGGCCAGCCAACTCTAACTTACCGTTAATGGGCTGATTAAACTTTTTACTGTACCAAACATAACCATGTCCCTGGTTTAGTTCTTCAAAAGTTAATGGCTTATCACCATTAACTGGTGTAACCTTGCTTTTTATATCCTCTAAATCAACTGCTTTTGTTAATGAAATATTTGGAATGGAAATTACCGGAATTTTGGCAGGAACCGCTGGTGTTTCAGGTTTTTTAAGCAAATCTCTTAAAGCATTATATTTTTCAGTCGCCCATCCGGCTTCGCTTATTGGAGCGTCGTAATCATAACTGGTTAAATCTGGTTGGATATCGTGCTTGTTATCGTAGTTTGCACCTGATGTAAAACCAAAATTTGTACCTCCGTGCACCATATAATAATTAAAAGATACCCCGCCATCTAAATACTTTTGAGTTTGTTTAACCACCGATTCAGTAGAAACTTTAGGGAAAGGTTCTGCCCAGTGATCTAACCAACCAGGATAAAACTCTGCAACCATATAAGGCCCTTTACCATCGTGGTATTTATTTACCAGTTCTTTAAGTTTAGTTACATCGTCTTCGCCATTTGCAGTTGGTAAAGCACCCGGCAAGGCACCACCTTCAAAAAGCCAGCTTCCATCCGAGGTAAAAAACGGCACATTAAAACCAACATCTTTGAGCTGCTGAAATACAGCAGCACTATATTTTTTATGGTCTTCTAAAGAAATATCTTTACGTTGCGCTACGTAAGAACCAAATTCATTTTCGCCCTGCACCATTACAATTGGTCCTCCGTTGGTAACTAATAGATTTTTAACCTGCCCATACAGTGCAATAAAATACGCTTTTGTAGCTGCCAGGTATTGAGGGTTGTTACCACGGATAACCATACCCGGCACTTTTTGCAAAAACCATGGATAGCCGCCAAATTCCCATTCGGCACATACATATGGTCCCGGGCGGAGAATAACAAATAAGCCTTCTTCCTGGGCCATCTTAATATACTCAGCAATATTCCGGTTATCTGTTTTAAAATCCCACACGCCTGGAGCAGTTTCATGGTAATTCCAGAAAACATAGGTAGCAACAGCATTTAAGCCCATTGCTTTCATCATTTTTAAGCGATGGCGCCAATACGGCTTTGGAATACGTGCATAGTGCATCTCTCCGCTATGGATTTGCACCGCTTTACCATCTAACAGAAAATTACCATCGGCAATTGAGAAGGTGTGTTTTGAGTCTTTTTTTGTTTGAGCATCAACATTTGCTGCAAAAGTTAACAGCAGTGCAATAGCAATAAAAGTGGTCTTCATTTGTGTTTAAGTTGTTACAAAGATTTTTCTTATCCGGCGATAAAACCGAAACCTTGAGTCTATTTTGTTTTTAAAAATCATGGGTTTCACCAAAAAACCTCTTTTTTTCTTCTGAAAAAGACAAACGTTTGATCTTGTCCTACGCCATCAAAATCGAAGGTTTTTTTTTCACAAAACAGCCCTCAAAGCCTAAATATAAGCTTTTAACCTACTTAAAACCAAATTCTAATATTTTGCCTGTAAAGAATTTTCGATCACTTCTTTATAAAAATCGACATAGGATGGCAGGATTTTTTTCAGGTCAAAATCCTGCGCTCTTTTAAATGCGTTTTCTTTAAACTGCTTTAAAGTAGCGTCGTCTTTCAAAATTTCAATTGCGTGAGCACTCATATCTTCGATATCGCCAACATTACTCATAAAACCGCAAAAGCCATCTACATTTAGTTCTGGTAAGCCGCCGGCATTGGTGGTAATTACCGGAACCTTACAAGCCATGGCCTCTAAAGCGGCCAATCCAAAGCTTTCAGATTCAGATGGCATTAAAAATAAATCGGAAACAGAGAGGATTTCTTCAATGGCATCTTGCTTGCCTAAAAACCGAACATGATCGCATATGCCCAAAGTACGGCAAAGCTGTTCATCATAAGCCCTTTCCGGTCCATCACCCACCATTAACAATTTTGATGGAATTTCGGCCTGTACTTTTTCAAAAATCCGGATGACATCGGCTGTTCTTTTTACTTTTCTGAAATTACTGGTATGGATTAAAATCCTTTCGTTGTTTGGTGCAATTGCTTTTTTAAAATGATCTTTTGCCTGTAAACTGAAACGGCTAAAATCTATAAAATTCGGAATCACTTTAATATCTTTGGTAATTTCGAAATGTTTGAAGGTATCTTCTTTTAAATCCTGGGATACAGTGGTTACACCATCGCTCTGATTAATGGAAAAGGTAACCACAGGTTTATAGGTTGGGTCTTTACCTACCAATGTAATATCGGTACCATGCAAAGTTGTAACTACCGGAATATGAATGCCGTAACTTGCTAATATTTGCTTTGCCATAAATGCTGCAGAAGCATGCGGAATGGCGTAATGTACGTGCAGTACATCCAGCTGCTCAAACCGGACAACATCTACCAGTTTACTGGCTAAGGCCGATTCGTATGGCGCATAATCAAACAAAGGGTAATCCCGAACGGAAACTTCGTGGTAAAATAAATTCGCAGAGAAGAAATCAAGCCTTGCGGGCTGGCTGTAGGTTATAAAATGAACCTGATGGCCTTCGTTAGCCAAAGCTTTTCCCAATTCTGTTGCTACCACGCCGCTACCGCCAAAGGTGGGGTAACAAACAATTCCTATCTTCATTTGTAAAATGTATTGTTGTTAGCACAAATGTAGCCGATTTTAGTCTATTATGCATGTCGGTATAATGCAATAATAATGTCGAGGCATTAGGTAGAGATTCCGTGATTCAAAAAGAAAAAAAGGAAGATAATTTGAAAGAAGAAAGGCAATTAAGCCTCGTTAATGTTTAACCCGAAAGTGGCAGAAACAGGCTGTTTTAATAACCAGTTGATTAGATTTTACTCATTTCATCCTTAATAACCAACAACAATTCATTTGGTCTTTGTGTACCGATAAAATACTCCAAACCATCACGATCCGTTAGCACCACAGCATCTTTGCCCGAAGAATAAAAACGGATGGTCCCTTTAGTATGTAAATTATAAACCGGGTTATTAAAAAAATAGCGGCTGTAAATACCCTTACGAACATCAACAATACTATTTAAATCTATCTTTACTCGTTTAGTTGTCCATAGCCCATCTAAAATCAGGCTTTTATTATCAACAACTATTTTATACTGGATTAAGAACAGTAAAATCATAGAAACACCAATAATACCGAAACCTACTACTAAGAAAAGATCTTGTGTATTGTCACGATCGCGTTCATAAACATAAGCAGCAAAACAAAATGCAGCCATAATCAGCCTGATAAATATGCGAACATAGTCTCTGCCGATGTATTGTTTTTCTATATAAGCGTACTTGTTTTCCAATTAATTTATTTTGAGTTCGAATATAGCAACTTTTTTGGTTGCCTTGGTTAATTTATAGCGGTTATCCTGTCGCATACCAGCAACCCAAATCACCTCACCATTCCCGTTTATAAGTAAGGGTGTTGTTTCCTTTAAATGCAAAGGTAGTTTCTCATCGATAAAAAAGTCGCTTATTTTCTTAAAATTCCGCATGCCCAGGGGAATAAATTTATCTCCCTGTTGCCAGCTCCTTATTATTAATGGAAAAATAAGTTTATCAAGGTCTGCAAATGCTTTATGTTTTACCGTTTCAAAAGTTAAATTTTCTGAAAAAGATATTTTGATTTCATTATCCAAAAAGGCCATTTTTTCTGTTGCCGGATGGATGATTTGATGTGATTCATTTACCCGATTTTTTTTAACAATAATCAGATGTGTACGATCGATAATAGCCTGATGGCTTTCGCTAAAAAAATGTTTGCCACTTAAACCATCAACCGATAGCAGGATTTCATCAACAACTAAACTCGAAAAGTTAAAGGGCTTTAATAACTCAAAAAGTAATAAGTGCTGAGGTTTCAATCCAGCTATATCGTTCAGAGAAATATAAACACCATCTGCTTTATTCTTCAGCAATTTAATTGATAAATTTTCAACCTGGGTTTTCAAAAAAGTTTCAATTTCCGAGAACCGTGCAATGTTTTGGGCGAAGGTGTTTTCCAGGTTGGGATTAATTTCCTTCAAATGCGGAACAACTTGTAAGCGCAATTTATTTCGGGTATAATCGGTACTGAGGTTAGAGCCATCTTCAACAAAATCAATATGATGATCCTCAATAAGCTGGTCAATTTCTGCCCTCTTCAGAAACAGCAAAGGCCTGATTAAAAAATCCCTTTTCGGTAATATGCCGTGTAAACCACTAATGCCCGTACCCCGTATAAGATTGATCAATACCGTTTCTACAGCATCATTTTGATGTTGGGCTAATGCAATATAGTTATAACCTTGTGTTTTCCTTATGGTTTCAAACCATTGATAGCGTAAATCCCGTGCGGCCATCTGTGTAGAAATTTTATTTTCTGCGGCATATTTTTTGGTTTCAAAATGCGTTACATAAAACGGAACATCAAAACTATTGCTGAGCATTTTAACAAAATGTTCATCACGCTGTGCTTCCTCACCACGTAAATTAAAATTGCAATGCGCTACACCAACACCAATATCCAGGGCTTTAAAAAGATGCAGCATTAATACCGAATCCCGTCCCCCGCTTATGGCCAGGAGCACTTTATCATCTTTAGTAAACAACTGCTCTTTGCTGATAAAATCCTGAAATTGCTGTAAGGGTAACATTCATCAAAAATATTTAATTTTAACTGTTATTCCGAACGTTCGGAACAAAAAACTAACTTTGTAGGGTGCAAAAATTATTTGTCTTTTTATTTTTTCTAATTAGCCCCGTTTTATTATTCGGTCAGCAAAAAGGTTCTGTTATTAAAATTCTTTCTTACGCTCACATTCAGGGTAATACAAAGACTAAAGCTACCTACCTCAGAAACCCTGTTTTCCAGCAAGATAATGCCACCCTAACTTGCGATAGTGCAATTTATTACAGCGAACGCAATTATTTTGAAGCTTATAAAAATGTACACATTAACCAGTTGACTACCGATATTTATTCGGATCAGCTGGAGTATGATGGAAATAAAAAACATGCCCATTTAACCGGAAATGTTAAAATGATTGACCCAAAATCGGTTTTAACAACTAATATTTTGGATTATGACATGGTTAGTAAAATTGGAACCTATACCACAGGTGGGAAAATTGTAACACAGGATGTAACCCTGACCAGTAAAAACGGTTATTATTTCAACATCAGCAGCGATTCTTATTTCAGGTATAATGTGGTAGTGGTTACGCCCCAGGCTACTATAAAATCGGATACCATGCGCTATAACCTGGATAGTAAATGGACTTATTTTTATGGCCCAACTAACATTAAAGGCAAAGACGATAATTTATACACTGAAAATGGTGCTTATAACACCAATACCGAGGATGCTTACTTTGGCAAGAAAAATTTATATACCCAGGGTACGAGATCTTTAAAAGGCGATAGTTTATATTATTATGGCAAAATTGGTTATGGTAAAGCTGTAAAAAACATTGTTTTTTCTGACACTAAGGATAAAATGAAAATGTTTGGGGATTTAGGCTATTATTATAAAATAGACCAGCGAACATTGGTAACCCGAAATGCTTATTTAGGAATAGGAACGGAAGATTCGGTTTTAGTTAAAGACAAAAAGCGTCCGGATAGTTTATGGCTTGGTGCCGATACGCTGGAAACTCAAATGGTTTTACAGAAAACAATAAAACTAATTCCTAAAATATCCATCAAAGCGGATAATCAGGTGGGTGATGATGATGAAGACGGCGGTGCGAAGAAAGACAAAGGCGAACCTAAAGTTGGAAGTAGTGCCAAAGATATGGAGGAGAAAAAAACGGCTGTTGACCGGAAAGAGGGAAATAAAAAATCTAAAAATAAATCTAAAAACGATGATAAGATTGCAGATAAAGTAGATGTGCTATCAAAAAAGCCCCTCGACAGTTTAAAATTAAAAACAGATTCTATACCAATTATTTTGCCCAAAATTAAACTGGATAGCGCCAAAAAAGAAACAATTTTAAAATCCAAAGTTGATTCTATTGCAAAAAATCTCCCCAAGGGAAAAACAGACAGTATACTTAAAACCGTAAATAAAAAAACAATTACTGAGCCTGTAAACAAGCTGATTAATAACATTAAAACCGTAGGTTTAAAAACGGACACCGCAAAATTTAACCCTGCAGATACGGTTCAGTCAAGGATTATAAAGGCTTACCATGGTGTAAAAATTTATAAAAGTAATATACAGGCAAAAACGGACAGTTTATTTTATACCAGTGGCGATTCTACATTGCGCTGCTTCATTAACCCCATTATCTGGTCGCAAGGGTCGCAGCAAATTGGTGATACCATTTACGTACAATTTAAAAAGAACAAATTAAACAACTTACAAGCGTTCAGGAATGCCTTTTTGGTAAATACACCGGCTGATTCACTTCGTTTTAACCAGATTAAAGGAAGATCCATGACGGGTTTCTTTAATGATGGAAAGCTTAAAAACCTTTATGTGGATGGAAATGCGGAGAGTATTTATTACACACAAGACGATAGCACCAAGGTATATAAAGAAATGAACCAAACGGTTAGTAGCCGGATAAAGTTTGTTTTTAAGGATAATGATATTGAGGACATTATTTATATTAAAAGCATTGAAGGTGCTTTAAACCCCGAAAACACTGTAAAAAAGGATAATGTATTAAAAGGCTTCTCCTGGAAACCAACGGAAAGACCAAAATCCAAGAAGGATGCTATTGGTTCATCAGAAAAGATGATGCGTAAAAGCAAAGCGAAATTGCCCGCTAAAAAGCCGGCAACTACACCTGCAGCAACGGCGAAACCTCCTGCATCTGTACCAAAAATAAATGTTGTAAAAGATTCAGTTGATAAAGCGAAACCTATATCTAAACCTTTGGCTAAG
Organism: Pedobacter nototheniae; assembly: GCF_032678625.1. GTDB lineage: Bacteria > Bacteroidota > Bacteroidia > Sphingobacteriales > Sphingobacteriaceae > Pedobacter > Pedobacter nototheniae_A. The sequence goes on from NZ_JAVTSO010000001.1 coordinate 122,738, forward strand.
CCCGATACTACAAATTTTGGGATCAAACCAATTTTTCCAAAAAAGGATACCACCAAGGTTATTCAGGAAAAAGAGTTGAAGGTGCAGTAAACGCGTGCCTGATTCAACAAATTTCCTTGCTTAATTCGAAACTTGCTAAAAAACAGCTTTCCGATTAGATTGGCTCAAGAAACTGCTGATTTTTTTTTTAAAATCAGCAGTTCATCATTCTTAACTTGGTTCAGAATCTTTCGCCTGTTGTTTCAAAAAATCAATCATCTTTTTTAAGGCTATGGCCCGGTGGCTGATCTTATTTTTTTCTTCCAGGCTCATCTCGGCAAAAGTAATATCATATCCGTTGGGCTGGAAAATCGGATCATAACCAAACCCTTTAGTACCGCTTAAAGCTGTACGGATGGTGCCTTCAATTACGCCTTCAAACAAATAACTTTCGCCATTATGCATCAACGAAATTATCGTTTTAAACCTTGCATTTCTATTTTCAATACCTTTAAGTTTTTCTAAAACAAGATTAATGTTATCCATACTGTCCCTGGTTCCAGCATAACGGGCTGAATATACACCCGGCTCGTTATTTAAAGCTTCTACCTCAAGGCCACTATCATCGGCAAAACAATCCAAATCGTAATGCTCTACCACATATTTACTTTTCAATGCTGCATTACCGGCAAAGGTTTCTTCGGTTTCCAGAATATCGGTAAAACAACCTATATCTTCTAAGTTGAGCACCTCATATTTACCCTGGAGTGCGGCACGGATTTCTTCTGTTTTATGTTTATTATGGGTTGCGAAAACTAATTTATTCATAAGGGTAAGTGATAAAATTTTGGTTAAAGAAATAGAACGAAAAAACTGCGGATTGTTGTTAAAGTTTTTTCAAATTTCCCCAAAGAGATTTTTTAGCGTTTAAATCACCGTCCAGTTCATGCAGTTCGGGTGCAAAAATCATTCTGGTGGTTTGGTGCAAAATGATTTCATTTTGCCAGATTAGGTTTAAACTTAAATCAGTTGTGGCCACGCCAAAGGCAAGCATCAGTTGTGGTTTAAAAAATTGATGCAACTCCACAAAATTAGTCCCGGTATAACCGGCGTAATTGAGTAAGGCAAAATCAGGCGTTGCAAGCTCAACAGCTTTAACAATTTTCCGGAGTAATTCTCTGCCAGCTTCAGTACTTACGTCATTAGTTTTATCGTTAACTAAAATCAGCACGGCCTTCTTATTTCCACCCAAAAATTTAAACACTTTATCGGGTGCTGGCTCTTCTACAACAGGTGTTTTTACGCTATTTTCGGGATATTCTCTAACCGCTCCCAAAGCTTCCACCCTTGAAATCTGTTCATTTTCAACATTTTGAGCAGCCTGCTCTGGTAGGGTTTTCAAACTGGATACAGATTCAGAAACAGGCTCTGCACTAACCACAGGCTCTATTTTCACACTTTTATCTTCTACTAAAAAAACTTCATCAGTAAAAAATAAACGTAAAGCATTAGCATTGTTGGTAACCTGGTTTTCCATTCGTATTTTTGCAGTATAATAATTTCTGTTAAAATTAGTTAAATATCTTATAATAGCGCCGCTAATTGTTACTTTTATCCATTAAAATTTATAGAGTCTTCAGCGTGAGAAAAGCTTATTGCTTGTTTGTTCTTAGCCTGGTTTGCCACATTTCTTCTGCACAAAATGTGGCTACAATTAATGGCAAAACATTAAGCAGTAAGGAGTTTATCTGGACTTACAAAAAGAGCCATAACGGGAACATCAGTTCTGATTATGAAAACTTAAAGGCCTATTTAAATTTATACATTAATTTTAAATTAAAAGTTTTGGATGCCCGGGAAATGGGTTTGGATAAAAACCCCACCTATATTGACGAAATTAAAACTTACGAAGATGCTTTAGTGAGCCACAAAAAGACTACAACAAGCGATAAAGATTTAAATTATTTAATAAACGAATACCGCGAAGGTGTTTTAATGTTTAATGTATCTGAAGAAAAAATCTGGAATAAAGCCCAGGAAGACGAACAGGCCATTAGCGACTTTTATACAAATAACAAACAAAACTACAACCAACCATTAGCTGAAATAAGAGGGCGTGTTATTGCCGATTATCAACAGCTTTTGGAAGAAAAATGGCTTAAAAGCCTTAAAGATAAATACCAGGTTAAGGTTAACGAAAATGAATTGAAAAAGCTTGCCAGGCTGTAACCGGAAAGCATTCGTTAATTAAACCATTAATATTAAATTTGCAAAATATAATAAATAGAATGAAGAAAGTTTCTTTAGTAGCAATTGCTCTAATTAGCATGTTTTTTAATGGCTTCGCCCAAAAGCATAATATTGATAAAGTTGCTGCTGTAGTAGGTAATAACATCATCCTGCTATCAGATTTAAATCAACAATACACCCAATATCTTTACCAGGGCAATCCGCCTAATACCGATATTAAATGTAGAATTTTACAAAACACTTTAACACAAAAATTGCTGAAACAACAGGCAGAGATTGACTCTGTTATGGTTGAAGACAGTCAGGTAGATGACGAGGTGAGCAAGCGTATGCGTTACAGCATGCAACGTGCAGGTGGCCAGGAGCGTTTGGAGCAATTTTTAAATAAATCTGTGCTTCAGTACAAAGATGAGATCAGACCATCGGTAAAAGATGAGTTAATTGCTCAAAAAATGCAGGCTAAAATCACAGAAAACATCAATGTTACACCAATGGAAGTTGAAAAATACTTCAAAACTTTAGGAGATAGTATTCCTGAGTTTAATACAGAGGTTGAGGTTGGTGAAATTGTTTTAAACCCGCAATTAAGCAAAACCGAGAAACAAAGGTTCCGCGATAAAATTGAAGCTTTACGCTTACGTGTTAAAAGTGGCGATGATTTTGGCGTTTTAGCAAAAACCTATTCTGAAGATCCGGGATCATCTGCTGATGGTGGTGACTTAGGTTTCTTCGATAGAAGTACCATGGCTAAAGAATTTACCGCATGGGCTTTTAAATTAAAAGCTGGTGAAATTTCTCCGGTTTTCGAAACAGAATTTGGTTTCCACATTTTGCAGGTTATAGAACGTCGTGGAGAACAGGTACATGCCCGCCACATTTTAATCAGGCCTCAAACTACACCTGAAAGTTTAACACGTTTAAAACTTCATGCAGATAGTATCTACAATAGAATTGCAAGCAATAAATTAACTTTTGCTGCTGCTGCAAATTTATTTTCTGATGATAAAGAGACTAAATATAACGGTGGAATGATGCTTAATGCTGAAAACGTACAATCCAGAAGTACCATTATTCCCGTTGACAAACTGGATCCGGCTGTATTCTTAGTGATCGATACCATGAAAGTTGGCGGCATTTCGAAACCAGAGGTATTTTCATCTCCTGACGGAAAACAAGGTTACCGCATTTTATATTTAAAATCTAAAATACCACCACATAAAGCCAACTTGGTTCAGGATTTTCCAAAAATCAGAGATGCTGCACAAAGTGATAAAATTAATCGTACTTTAAGCGAGTGGTTTGAAAAACGTCGTGAAAGTACTTACATTAAAATTGACGACGAATTTAACACCTGCAGCGAATTAAAAATCTGGACTAAAAACACAGCCGCAAAATAAAATAAATGCAGTACAAGAACGAAGTAGAAGCTGTAGATGCGCTTCACCAATCTTTCAACAATATCAAAGCCGAAATCGGCAAAGTTGTAGTCGGACAGGATGATGTCATTAAATCGGTTTTAATCGCCATTTTTAGCAATGGGCATTGCCTGTTGGTTGGTGTACCCGGATTAGCCAAAACTTTATTGGTACAAACGGTTGCTTCTGTTCTTGATCTTAACTTTAACCGCATTCAGTTTACACCTGATTTAATGCCAAGTGACATTATCGGTGCTGAAATTTTAGGAGAAGACAGGCACTTTAAATTCATCAAAGGGCCTGTCTTTTCTAATATAATCCTGGCGGATGAAATTAACCGTACACCGCCAAAAACCCAGGCCGCCTTATTGGAAGCCATGCAGGAAAAATCGGTTACTGCAGCTGGACAAACACATATTTTACCCAAACCTTTCTTTGTTTTAGCTACCCAAAACCCAATTGAGCAGGAAGGTACTTATCCCCTGCCCGAGGCGCAACTGGATCGTTTCATGTTCAATATTCAGCTTAATTACCCTGCTTTTGCAGATGAGCTCAATATTGTTAGAAATACGACGAGCAATAAAAATGTGCAACTGCAAAAAATTATCCATGCAGATGATATTCAATATTTCCAAAAACTGATTCGCGATATTCCTGTAACAGATAATGTTTTAGAATATGCGGTTAAATTAGCCTCTAAAACCCGTCCTAATAGTGAATTTGCAACCGAAGCAGTTAATAAATACATCAGCTGGGGTGCAGGCCCGAGGGCTTCTCAGTTTTTAGTTTTAGGCGCAAAATGCCATGCAGCCATTTCTGGAAAATACGCCCCCGATATTGAAGATGTTCAAGCTGTAGCCGAACCGATTTTACGCCACCGCATTGTTCGTAATTATCGTGCAGAAGCCGAAGGCTTATCCATTGAAAAAATCATTAAGGACCTTTTATAAGCTCCTTAATCGAGATAGTTGTTTTTCTGAGATTGTTTAATTTAATATCTTTAAACCTGTAACCGTTTAAAATTAAAGAACAATCCCTATGAAAATTAAAACATTCACCTTTATCTTATTTTTACAGCTATTAACTTTAGCCGCACTTGCACAAAAAAATGCCGGGTTAAATACTTTATTAAACAAAAATACTGAATTCATTTTCCCTCAAACGCCTGATAAAATATCGGCCGCTTTAAATGCAAAAACTGTGTTCTATGAAGATGCCAATGAAGAACAATATGCTAAATGGCTCACCAAATCGGGCTTAGAACTTTATTGCAGTCTTGGCAAGGACAAAAGCATTAACGAAATGTTTTTCGACATTCCGGATGATAAGTTTTTGGTTGTTTCAGGCTTGCCTTTTGGCCTATCCATGAACAAAACTACCCTTCAGCAGGGTGTAGCCAATTTTACTAAGTACAAAGCGAAAAAGGTAAAACTTGGTGACGACAGCACATTTTCGGGCGGCACAAAACTGACTTTTAAAAAGGAAAAACACTATGTTACACTTCTTTTTGACAGTAAGAATCTTTTAAAATCCCTGTCTATCACAACCGAACTTATTGATCCTGCCGCCAATTAATTTTAATTTCTTACCATAGGACAATTGAGCCTTCACTGGGCTTCCTTAACTTGCACCTATAAATATTTTGAAAGGAAAATATATGGAAATTGGAATAGATAGCTTCGCGGCTGCCATGTTCGACCGCGAAACAGGTTCTTCGATTAGTAATGCTGATGCTTTAACTCAATTATTAGACCGGATTGAACATGCAGATCAATCCGGACTTGATGTATTTGGAATTGGAGAGCATCATCGCAAGGAGTTTTTGGATTCGGCACCTGCTATTATTTTAGCTGCTGCAGCTGCCCGAACAAAACGAATTAAATTAACCAGTGCGGTAACGGTTTTAAGTGCTGCTGACCCAGTAAGGGTATTTCAAAATTTTGCAACTATCGATTTAATTTCGAAAGGCAGGGCGGAAATGGTTGTTGGGCGTGGTTCTTTTATAGAATCTTTCCCTTTGTTTGGTTTTAACCTCAACGATTATGATGAGTTATTCTCTGAAAAACTGGATCTCTTACTTAACATTCAGCAAAATGAAATCGTTAACTGGTCCGGAAAGTTTCGTCCTGCGCTAAAAAATCAGGCCATATATCCAAGGCCTTATCAAGATACCTTACCTGTTTGGCTTGGCGTTGGTGGTACGCCAGAATCCTTTGTTAGAGCTGGGGTTTTAGGTTTACCATTAATGGTTGCTATTATTGGTGGCGAAACACATCGTTTCCGTCCTCTTGTAGATTTATACCGCGAAGCCGGAAGAAAAGCTGGTCACCCGGAAGAAAAATTAAAAGTTGGCCTCCACTCTCTCGGTTATTTAGCCGATACTACAGCACAAGCAATTGAAGAATTTTATCCGGGTTATGCCGAAACCTTTACCAAAATTGGTAAGGAACGTGGGTGGCCACCGGTAACCAGGGCCCATTTTGATGCACAGATGGGGCCAAAAGGTGCTTTATTAATCGGTAGCCCCGAAGATTTAGCAGAAAAAGTTATGCGCCACAGTGAGGCTTTGGGCGGTATATCAAGGGTAACTTTTCAAATGGATAATGCCAAACTTTCGCACGGACAATTAATGAATGCAATAGGATTATTGGGTAGCCGCTTATCGCCAATTATTAATGGCTAAATAATAAATCAATCATCAGGACAAAAAATTATATTTGTTTTGATGATTGATTCTAACAAACTGACTGGTGCTGTTGCAGCGCTTTTAGACGAATATAAAAAAGCGATTGATGAGCTGATTATAACCATCAGTCCTTTAAACCCTTTGCAACTTTCCGAAATTGTTAATCCTACTGCCACAGATGAAGATTCGAGATCGGTACAAAATATTTTAAGCCATGTGCTTTCTTCCATTTATAGTTATTCTGTTTATATCGAAAATTCGATTGGTTTGGATACGGTAAGGCCAGAGCGTTTTATTGCCGATGATGTACGAGAATATATTATACAGCTAAATTCAGGTTTTGAATATTCTAAAAATCTGTTTGTACAAAACCCAAATATTATTTTAGAAGTGGTTGATGGCAACAAAAAAATCAATACCCGCTGGGGCCAGCAATACGATGTGGAGCAGTTAATGGAACATGCCATTGTTCATATTTTAAGGCACAGAAGACAGATCGAAAATATAATAAAACGTAATTTTCAGGCTTGATTTATTTTCATTAATTCGTAATTCATTGAAAATAATTATCTTTGCACCAAGAAATACTAAAATGCCACGTCTAATACATATTCAAACAGCAGTGTTTAACCGGTCTTCCTGGTTAAAGTGTTCGGATATGGATTTAAGTTTTCTACCGAACCATTAGTACTTTTTTCTATCCTAAAAGGATAAGAATTCTGATTAAACTCAAATTATTTATTTACCATTTATAAAATCTGTAATCAGTTTTTATAAATTCAATTATATCCATTATGGACATTTATCTTACTGTAGAAGAAAAATATCTGCAGGCAGTAGAGGAGTTGAATTACGGCGAGTTGCCAAAATCACTTCAATATTTTCAGGAAATTGTTTCAGCTGATCCTGAATATGCGCGGGCACATTATCAGCTGGGGTGCTTTTATCATTATCAGTTTAAAAATTACCAAACGGCTGGTTATCATTACAAATTATGCATTGAACTGGAAGCAGAGTTTCCGGATGTGTACGAGCATTATATTAAGCTGTTAATTACTTTAAAAATGCATAAACTGATTGATTCAGTTTCAGAGAAAGCTTTGGCCACTCCTGGCGTATCAGAGGCCCGTATTTACGAATTACTTGGCTTAAATGCGGAGAAATTACTTGATTTTGGTAAGGCCGAAAGCTTTTATAAAAAAGCAGAACTGATTACCGAAAGCAAAATTGATCAGGGGCTTGTACAGGAACACCTGGAAAGAGTAAGAGACAAACAAAAAAGCAAAAAGAAAATGATTTATGCTTATCAGGGATAAAGGCGCTGCCTTTATCCCTTTATTGAACCTGTGCTTCCTTTCTGATTTTATTCTTCATCCAAAATATATAGATGTAAAATTCCAATACGGGTATCAGGAGAATAATAATTAACAGATAAAAAGTTCCCTTAATCATCCCATTCATCTGATCAGAGATGATTTCATCTACCTTTTCAGTGAGTTTACTTTTTATACTTTTTTCTATATCACGGGAATCCATAGTGTTCAATGTGGCAATTAAAGTATTAAACTCCTCATAACTCATATCCTTAACATTAAAAGCACCTCTGCTGGCCAGTAAAAGCATAGCGTATACTGATGCAGAATATATATCATTTTGATATTTGGTAAAAATATAATTTGCCAAACGGTTTTTACCCTTATCAACTACATTAAATCCTGTATTTTGTGATGCTACATATTTATTTAAAGAAATGGTAACATCTTTAGATCCCTTTTTCACTTCTACTACGCTTTCCTGGATTTTTTGGATGAAAATTTTTCTTTTTTCGGGTGAGTCAAAATTTTGAGTAGCCATTTCTTCATAAATGGCTGAAACAATCCGGGGTTCTTCTTTTTTGATAATGCTTTTGGCTGCAAACATTAAACCCAGATGAATGGAAAAATAAATAAAAACTGCAATACCCCCAACAACATACAACTTAACAGCCCAATTGTAATATTTAGGTACACGTTTTAAAATTTTAAACCGCCATAAAATAAGGCCATAAATTACACCAAGTAAAAAGCCAATAGAAATAAAAATAGTTAAATACAGAAACGTGGTACCCAAATGTGGCAATATTGTTTCCTTTATAATTTGCCACCAATTAGCCTGTTCAAAAAACTTCATAACATATTTAGGTTTAACCAAATCTATAATTAATTTGTTAATCAAATAAAATCCGCTAAAAAAATAAGATCATGATAAACTTGGAAAAAAAACGCGCGGAAAAATAAAACATTATTTTATAATGTTTGTTGCTATACTTAACTACCCTCCCTGAGCAACAAACCATAAAATTTCCTAAACCAAAAAACATTTAGAATGTCATTAAATTTATTAGATCAGGCAAAAAGTTATTTTAATAACGAGGTTATTAATCAAGCAAACGGAAGCCTAAATGAATCAGAATCAAATTTATCAAAAGCAATTGAAGTCATTATTCCTACAATTGTTGGATGGATATCTGATAAGGCTCAAACCCCGGAAGGGAGTGTAGAATTGATAAAGGCAGCGGCCGATCAAGAAAGCAAGGGCATTTTAAATACAATTGGAAAGTTTCTGCATCATGAGGATGGAGCTACTTTACGTGATGAGGGCGCCACTTTAAACAATAGTTTATTCGAAAATAAACACATAGATACGATTAAGCAAATTTCCAGCTACGCGGGCATTAAAGCTTCAAGTGTTTCAACATTAATCAGCATGGCGTTGCCTACTATTTTAGGTTTGTTAGGGAAACATTTTAAGGCTAATGATTTCAGCGCAGATCATATTGCAGATTTCTTTATAGCACAAAAGGCTACAGCTACCGGATTTTTACCAGCTGATTTTACTCAAACGGATTTAAAAAGTACTTTTTCAGAAGCTAAAGTTATCGATCCCATTATAACCCCAGAACCGCCTAAGGCTGCACCTGTAAAACATATTGAACCAGTGGTTGCCCATGAAACTCATCATGCCACCCACGAAGAAAAAAAAGAACGCCCTAAAGGCATTTGGGTATTGCCTTTAATTGCTGTTATATTGGCGGTATTGGCTGCCTGGTGGTTTACCAGAGATACATCTGATGGCAAACATGAGCAAAGTCATGATACAACAGTTGTTCATACCGAAACCACAACTAAGGAAACGACAATAAAAGGTAAGCTGGATAGTAATGGTGATTTTATTTATGACGAAGGGGATTCTGTAAGCATTACTTTACCAAATAATGCCGGCCTTTTAAAGGTAGGTAAATACAGTACTGAAGCAAGGTTGGTTGCGTTTTTAACAGATAATGACGCAAAAGTTGATACCGTTAAAGGCAATTGGTTTGAATTTACCAATATTCACTTTAAGTTAAACAGCACTGAATTAACAGATCAATCAAACAAGCAGTTAAAAAACATGGTAGCCATTACGAAGGCTTTCCCTACGGCTAAGTTTAAATTTGGTGGCTACACGGATAATACGGGATCTGCTGAAACCAATATTGCTTTATCTCAGAAAAGAGCGGATGCAATAGCTATTTTAGTGCAAAAATTGGGTGCAAACAAGGCCGCTTTTGAAGCTTCAAAAGGTTATGGACCTGAATTTCCAGTTGCTGATAATGAAACGCCTGAGGGACGTGCACAGAACAGAAGGGTTGCCATTAATGTAAAAGCAAAATAATTAGAAAATCTAATTGATTAATAAAAAGTGTGGTGGAATTAGTTCCGTCACACTTTTCTATTTTATGGATTAAAATAGCTTTAAACTGGATTTAAAGTCTTTATATTTTAAACATTGTTATTATCTTTATCCTAATTATCAAAACAGATTATTAATTCAAAAATATCGATATGTCAAGTCACGATACACATAAACCAGTTCAGGAAACTAAAGGCATTTGGGCGTTGCCTTTAACTGCATGGATCCTTGTTTTAGCATTAGTTTTTGCTTTTACCAGGCCAATATTCCACCACGAAGAAGCTGCTCCTGCACATGAAAAAACTGAAGGGCACAAAACAGAAACTTCTGAATCGCACCACTAAGCAATTGCCGGGTCTAGAAATAAAAAAAGCGCTGAAATCAGCGCTTTTTTTATTTCTGGTTGTATCCGTTAGTCCTCACTCAAAATTACCCACTTTTATCATTCTGAATGCGATGAAGGATCTGCGGCATATCCTACTGTCTTAACATAACCTTAAGCAATTTGTAGCCTCAAGGCTGGATTTTATTGCTTTAGGGATTCTTCACTGCGCTCAGTATACAATTATCAGTTGTTCAACTGTTGCATTAAATTTGGATAGTCAGTAATAATACCGTCCACGCCCAGACTTTTAAAATACTCAATTTCTTTGATCGTATTCACTGTCCAGGGGATGATTTTAATGCCCATTTCGTGGCATCGATCTACCAAGCCCTTCCCTACCAAAACAGAATACGGACTGTAAATGGTTGGTTTAAAGCCGAGTTTTTCAATATAATCTTCAAACGGCTCTTTCTCATCAATTAATAACGAGGTTTGGATTTTAGGATATTTTTCATGCAAATATTGTAAGGTCCGCATATCAAAAGATTCTATAATTACGCGTTTTGCTATTTTTTTCTGATTAACGATCTCCATAATCAGATCAACAAATTCTGCAGGCTCAGGCTGAAACTCATTATCGCCATTTTTAATGGTTTTGGTTTCAATACTGTATACGGGTTTAGCCAGTTTATGCTCTTTAACGTAAGCTTCAACGGCATCAATGGTTTCAGATAGCAAGGGCTTATAGGCCTTAAATTTCATTTGCCCAGGAAAGCGTGCATGAACCTTACTGCCCACATCAAACTTCTTAATTTCTTCATAATCCATTTTATAGATATTGAAGTTTTTTTGGTCTTTAAAAGTAATTGCCTTACCATTAGGTTGTAATGAAATTTCATTGTTAAAATAAGGCTCCTGGGATAATACAACTTGTTTATCTTTAGAAATTACCGCATCCATTTCTAAGGTAGTTACACCAAGGTCTAATGCTTTTAACATTCCCTGAACAGTATTTTCGGGCATTATACCTCTGCAACCGGCTTTCCCTTGTACATCAAATTTTTGCTTTTGGGCAATAACATTTAAACTAAACAAGGTGAGTGTAGCAATAATTAAAATTCTATTTTTTGTGTGTTTCAATTTTCTTTAAATTAGGTTTATACCATTTTATTATTCTGCCCCTTTGATCTAATAATACTTGTTGGTTGTTTATGGTCCATGCCAAACGCCGGTGCTTTTTAACTTCCTTTACTTTTTTAAATTTTAGCCCTTCATGGTTGATAAAGCCAGTTTCGTAACCTTCACTCCAGTACCAGTGTTCTCCATCCATTATTTTATGCCCGCCCATTGTGTACGCTGCCAATCCACCTTTAAACGGCGTTACAAAGTCAAATGTTGCAGGAATTATTTTTTTATACTGTTCATTTGCGAAGCCTATTTTTTCATTTTGTACGAAGCGAAATAATCCTTCTTCAACATAATCCGGGCCGTTATCATAAATAAAAGGCCTGAGCATGTGCTTTCCGGTTTTATTAATAACCAATAAACCCGAATCTTTTAAACTGACAACCGTAAAAGTGGACAGTGTATCTACGTTGCCATACCCCGTGTATAGTGCTGGGATGATCACTTCACCTTTTAAGTTTTTATACCCGGTTAAAACTTTTCCGGAAGAACCATCGGTAAAGGAAATCAAATAGTCTTTTTGCTTTTTTTGGGCATTTGCAAAAAAACACATTAACATTACTATTCCTGTACTAATAATTTTCAAACCAATTTTAACATTAGGCCTGTAATTTACAAATAAAGGCACAAAAAAAGGGCTACTTTTTAAAGATAGCCCCTTCTAAAATTCACATTAAATTATCTTTCTGCAGGAACAAATGCCTGCACAATTAAGTTCCAGCTATGATCAGCAGCTTTTTCGTAAATAAAAACGTAGTTAAAGCTTTCCCGTAAATCAGTTTTATAATCGATAGTAGCCACACCATACGTATAAGCAAAATCGCTACCCAATGATTTATCTGCTCCTGTTGTTTTTAAGTTAATTTTATCAACCATTCCGTTGTAAAAAGCAAGGATTTTCCCTTTACCTTCAATGGCCTCATTTCCAGGAAAAAGCAAACGGGCATCGGCAGTTAAAAAGCCTCCGAAAGCGGCAATTCCATGCGTTTTTAACATGGTATTTAACGTTTTCTCTGTTGTTAATATAATGTCGCGACTGGCTTTTAATTCCTTTTCGTTTCTGAACTTAGGCAAAAAATGATCTTTTGGCTCTACAAAGTTGTCGTTAACTTTATTTAAAGGTTTATTACTTGATGTCCCTAAGTCGACAGCCAGTTTCCATTTACCATTTTCGGCTTTCCAGATGGAAAGATACTGACCATATTTTTTCTCTGCACCATCAATCTGGTATGGCCCGGTGGTAAAACCCCAATCGCCACTACGCGATACTTTAGCCAGGTTTGGTTCCCAACTTATGCCATTCAATCCTTTATCTTGGCCGGTATAAAAAGTTTTAGCATTAACCGGATTTGGCCTGAAAACCAATGTACTTGCTGATGAATATTCTAAATAAGACTCTTTATCTCCATTTTTAGCAATTGATTTAGCAAAATCTTTCTCTGCATTAACAAGAGATTTAGTTGTTCCGTCACTTTTTTGAGCAAAGGCGCTAACTGCTAAGGCAACTGCTACTGTTGTAGAAAATAATTTCTTCATAGGGTGTTTAATAATATGTTTGGCGAATATAAAATTTTCTTTGATTCGTTTTTTTCAAAAGTAATTAACAAATGCACAATTTACTTTTCGCGATAGATGGTTTCCAGTACGGTTTGGCCTGTTGCTTTCAGCGTATTTTTATCAATATTAGCCAGATTATCCAATTGAGTATGCCAGTTGATGTAAAAGCCACCATTATCATTATAATGAATAATATCTATGCAAGGTACGCCAGCTTTGTTTACCCAAACATGGTCATCAACTAATTTGCCCGAAGGGATATTGACAAAATAAGAAGCATAACCAATTTCATTTCCAATATCCCAAACCTTTTTAACCACATCAGGAGCAGCAGTTCTCGAAACTTCATCCTGGGTAAATTGTGCATTTCCGCCACCTACCATATCCAAATTAATCCCATACATAGCTTTGTAGCCCGTTTCAGCAGCATGTTTAGCCCAATACTGAGAGCCTAAACACCAGGTTATTTCATCTGGTGTTTCGTCATTGGCTTTTCCATAATCTTCTAAATCCCAAAGCACAAAATCCACTCCAACGTTAGGTTGTTTTTGTTGAATCTGACGGGCCATTTCCAATAGCACAGCAACGCCACTCCCACCATCATTTGCGGCATCAAAGGGCTTGCCATGGTTTGCCGGATCGGTATCCTGATCTGAAAAGGGGCGTGCATCCCAATGTGCTGTAATTAAAACACGATTCTTCTTATCAGGGCTAAAACTTGCCAGTATATTTTTTAGCTCGAAGCTTTTTCCATCATAAGTAGAGGTTTTTCCACCCTGTATTTTAACCGTTGCACCAAACGATTTTAGCTTTTTAACCAGATAATCTGCACATTTCTGATGGGCAGCAGTTCCTGGGATCCGGGGTCCGAAATCTATTTGTGCTTTTGTATAAGCATACGCGCTATCCGCATTAAAATCAGGCGAAACCAGTTTAATTTCCTGGGTTTCTGTTGTGCTTTCTTCTGTTGTTTTTTTGGTGTTCTTACATGCCTGAAAGCCAATTAAAGCAAGTACAGGAAGTATTAAAAGTTTTTTATTCATTAATGTAATTTTAATCCATCTTAGCTTTTAGAAAGAAAGAATCCAGCCTTAATTCAGATCCTTCGTTCCTCTGAATGATAAATATTATTCCTTTTACACCAGCAATTATGCTTTACTCCAGGTTGTTCCTTCTTTACTATCTTTTAGCTGAATGCCCAATTCCTGTAAGCCAATTCTAATCTTATCTGATGTTGCGTAGTCTTTATTCTCTTTTGCTTCTTTTCTAAGGTTGATGATCATATCCAGCACACTGTTTAAATCGGTATTGCTGCTTTCTTCATCTTTCAACCCTAAAATATCGAAAACAAAATCCTGCATCAGCTGAACCAGTTTTTCTAAAGCTTCAGTAGAAATTTTTGCCTTACCATCATATACCGTATTAATAATTCTAACGGCCTCAAATAACTCGGCAATTAATACCGGACTGTTAAAATCATCGTTCATTGCTGCGATGCATCTTTCTTTTAACGCGTCGATGTCAAAATCATTTTGATCGGATGGAGATAATTTTTCTAAAAGGCTAACGGCACTCATCAAACGGCGAAATCCTTTTTCTGAGGCATCAAGTGCATCGTTAGAAAAATCTAATGTACTGCGGTAATGTGCCTGAAGCATAAAAAATTTAACCGTCATTGGGCTGTACCCTTTCCTCAATAAAGGATGGTTTCCGGTAAACAACTCAAAAGGAAGGAAACCATTACCAGCTGATTTAGACATTCTGGTTCCGTTAACGGTAAGCATATTGGTATGCATCCAATATTTCGCCGGCTGATGGTGACTGCATGCTTCAGATTGGGCAATTTCATTGGTATGATGTGTTGCGGCTAAATCCATACCTCCTCCATGAATATCAAATTCCTCCCCTAAATATTTGGCGCTCATGGCAGAACATTCGATATGCCAACCAGGAAACCCCATTCCCCATGGCGATTGCCATTGCATTAGAGTTTCGGGCTTAGCTTTTATCCAAAGCGCAAAATCTAAACGGCCTCGTTTCTCATCCTGGCCACCAAGTTCGCGTGTATTATTCAGCATATCTTCCAGATTACGATTGGTTAATATGGTGTAATTATAGCTTTTGCTGTATTTTTCAACGTCAAAATATACATTACCATTAATTTCATAGCCGTAGCCATTTTCAATGATAACCTTAATCATTTCTATTTGCTCAATAATGTGCCCGGTAGCGGTTGGCTCAATGCTGGGTGGCAACGTATTAAACATGCGCAAAACATCGTGAAAACCTAATGTATACTTCTGTACAATCTCCATCGGCTCCAGTTGTTCTAACTTGGCTCGTTTCGCAAATTTATCTTCACCTTCGTCTCTGTCGCCTTCCAGATGGCCTGCATCGGTAATATTACGCACATAACGCACTTTAAAGCCTGAAAATTTAAGGTACCTGAAAATTAAATCAAAAGATATAAAGGTGCGACAATTGCCTAAATGCACATCGCTATAAACAGTTGGACCGCAAACATACATCCCAACATTGGGTGCATTCAGGGGTTCGAAAATTTCTTTTTTACGGGATAATGTATTGTAAAGCTGCAAGCCTGTATTCATATTGCAAATGTAATATTTACTGCCGGAAAGTTTAATGTATGCTTAATTGTTTAGTTGTATAAATTGCTTAATTGACATTTACCAAATCAAATGTGGCCTAAAATGTTAATTAGACGCCCGAATGGATCCCGGGTATAAAACCGTCTAATGTTCCAGGGCTCATTAACCGGCCCATACTCGACCGGGAAACCAGCTATTTTAATGCGCTCCAAAACTTCTTCCAAATTATCCACTTCAATGGATAGATCGGGTGTTGCTGTTCCTGAACCACCTTCGGCGGCAAAATTGATTTGAACGTCCATTTGCTGGCTGCTTCCATAAGTTGCAATCCATCCCTGATCCATTAATATGTTTAATTCTAAAATATCCTGATAAAAGCATTTTGCCTTTTCTATTTCGGAAGTATTAATATTGGTAACAATACGTTTAACCATAAGAATAACTATTGTTGAGCAATTTACACTTTAAACAAAAAAATCCTGTGGTTTTGCCACAGGATTTGTATTAAAATTAAAACTATTAGCCCTTTAACTTTGATTTAAAAACTTTTTCGAGTTTTTCCAGCTTAGGCAGAATAACTAACCTGCAATAAGGAGCATCACCATTTTTATTATAATAATTCTGATGATAGCTTTCGGCTACATAAAATGGTTTTTCGGCCTCAATAGCGGTTACAACAGGTTTGCCATAGGCATTGGTTTTATTTAATTCAGCTTTATACTTTTCGGCCAGCTGTTTTTGCTCGTCGTTATGGTAAAAAATAACTGAACGGTATTGCGTGCCGCTGTCTGCTCCCTGACGGTTTAATGTGGTTGGATCATGGCTTTTCCAAAAAACTTCCAGCAAATCTGAATAACTGATTACCATTGGATTATACGTCACCTCCAAAACTTCTGCATGCCCGGTAAAACCCGTGCAAACTTCTTCATAAGTTGGGTTTGCCAACTTGCCCCCTTCGTAACCAGATTTTACGGAAACAACGCCTTTTAACTTTTGAAAAATGGCTTCGGTACACCAAAAACATCCCATTCCAAATGTCGCTTTTTCTGTTTTTTTGCCCTGGGCATTAGCCTGATTTAAGGCTAAAACAGCTAATAAGATTAAAATTATTTTTTTCATGTTGTGTGTGCTTTGTTTAGACAGTTTATGTGATAAAAACTTCGCCTTGCTTACCTAATAATACGAAATAAAAACAGCTAAAGTTTTTATCTCTTTAATAATGGATTTTATATGACAAATGCAATAATTTATTAATTTAAGCACAGATGTTAATAACTTAAAATATTGTTTATCAAATTTTTAACATCAAAAAAATCACTAAGAACACACTTATTAACAATTCTTTTTTAAATTCGTAACACAATAAAATATAAAAATATGTCAACACCTTATATCCCTTGTTTAGATTTAGGCTCGTACATTAACGGCAATGAACAAGAACGTAAAAAATTTTCTGATGAACTTGGTCGTGCTTTTAACGATTCAGGGTTTGTTACCATCACCAACCACGGTTTAAGTCAGGATTTGATTGATAAACTTTACGAAAATATCAAAGCAGCTTTTGCTTTACCGGTAGAGACTAAACGAAAATACGAAAAACCAGAACTTGCAGGCCAGCGTGGTTACACCAGTGCAGGTAAAGAAACGGCTAAAGGAGCTAAAACACCGGATTTAAAAGAATTTTGGCAAATTGGACAGGAAGTAATTGATGGGGATCCGGTTAAAGACGAATACCCTGACAATGAAGTTTTAGAAGAATTACCAGATTTTAATAAAGTTACCGGTGATATTTACAAAAAATTGCAGGAAAACGGGACTTATCTTTTACGTGCTATTGCAACTTATTTAGAATTGCCAATTAATTATTTCGACAAACATGTACATAATGGAAACTCGATTTTAAGAGGCATTCATTACTTCCCAATCGAAAATCCTGAAATCATTCCTGATGATGCGGTACGTGCTGGCGCTCACGAAGACATTAACCTGATTACCTTATTAATAGGTGCAAGTGCTGATGGCTTAGAGGTTTTAACCCGCAGTAATGAATGGCTGCCAATTAAAGCGCACCATACAGATATTGTGGTAAACGTAGGCGATATGTTGCAACGTTTAACCAATAACAAATTAAAATCGACAACACACCGTGTGGTTAACCCACCTCGCGAGTTGATGAAAACTTCTCGTTTCTCGGTACCGTTCTTTCTTCACCCGCGTAGCGATATGGATTTAACCAGCTTACCCTCAACTATTGATGCTGAACATCCTAAAGTATATAGCGATATGACTGCTGGCGAATATCTTGATGAAAGGTTAAGAGAAATTGGATTAAAAAAATAATTCAGAATTCTATTTCCCGAAAAAAAATATAAGCGCCGAAGAAATTTGGCGCTTTTTTATTACCTTTTAAAATGCATAAAACAGATTTAAGTCTTTTCGCTGAAATTGATGCAATAGGGGCGGCATCAGGGCTATTTGCCGAAAACGATTTGTTGTACATTATTGGTGATAACAGTGGATATTTGAACTGTTACAACATTAAAACAGGCGCTTTAAACAAAATTCAGATTCTGCCTTCCACGGGATTAAATCTTCTGGAAAATATCCCTAAAGCACAAAAACCAGATTTTGAAGTTTTATGCAGTTTTGGTAAGGTTTTATACATTTTAGGTTCGGGATCAAGGGCGGAAAGAAATTTGTTGGTTCAGTATAATTTAGAAACGAAGGAAATTACCACACATCATCTTTCGGGCATTTACAAACGTTTAAAAAATATCGCGGCAATCGATGATCAGAATTTTAACATCGAAGGTGCCATTTTTACCGGTGAAGAATGGTTTCTTTTTAATCGGGGCAATGGATCGAACTCTAAAAACGGCTTGTTTAAAATACCTGGGGAAAACCTGGTTGATGCTACAGAAGCCAGTTTTCATCCCATAACACTGCCGAACATTAATCACATTAATTCTTCTTTTACCGACGCCATATTATATAAAGACGATATTTATTTTATATCTGCCGCAGAAGATACCAATTCTACTTTTAATGATGGAGAAATATTAGGCAGTTTTATTGGAAGCCTAAATGTGAAATCTTTAAAGCTCAATTTTGTACATAAAATTGCTGGCCGCCATAAATTTGAAGGCATTTCGTTTTTTAAGAAAAACGATAGTTCTGTTGAGTTTTTATTATGTGAGGACAAGGATACCGAGGAATTGAAAACGACAATTTACAAACTGACCTTAAAATTTTATTAAAACTACAGGACTGTATATTTACACCACTTTAATGCAAAACAATTTATTACATTTGATTTAAATCAATCCTGAGTTATAAACACATCCTGTTAATAATTACTCTGATAGTCTATACCGTAAGTTATTGGCCATTTTTTTTATTAATACCATTCCTATTTTTTTGTGGAGTGGTGAGTATAGCACTTACTTTAGTTTTTAAAAGCAACTTATTTAATGACATTTAAGCTTTAAAGTTTCTTAACCACTTAACTTCTATCTGTAAAAAACAATGAAAAAAATTTTAACATTTTGCCTTTTATCTCTGTTGATTTCAAAATTAACCTTTTCTCAAACATCTTCTGTTAAAGATAAATATTGGGACTATACGCAAATCAGAATGGTTCCGGGAGAGCAAAAGGAAGCTATTGCCAAAGCACTGGATCTTTTAAATTATAAAACTGAATTGAACGAAAAACAAATTGCCAATTTAAGTTTTCATTTGGGCCGCCTTTACGAGGAAACCGGGGAACCGGAAAAATCAATTCCTTACTATAAAGAATGTATTAAAATTGTACCGGGATATTATGTTCCCTACCGGGCGCTTGCTGCAATGCGAGTAGATAAATCTAATATATTAACAGGTAAATTAAATGAGGCTGGCAAACAAAAAAACACTGTATTATACAACCAGTACTTTGCTGAATATAAAAAGGAAGCTTTAATTACTTTGGCGTACTTAGAAAAAGCGCAGGCCTGCGATCCGGATGAAAAAACATTGGAGATGATTACTTTCTTTTATAAAAGTATAAAGGATAATCAATCCATTAGCACACTTGATGCAAGACTTAAAAGCTTAGCGTCAAACTGTGTAACACTTTTAGATGATGAATAATATTACGATCGACAAAAAACCTATTTTCCTATTCTAAATGGCTATTAAAACGACGTCATAGAGAAACTCTTCTTCTCTCTAAAAAATCGGGAGGATCAATTTAAGCTTCAAAAACAAAAGGGATAAGATTTAAACCTTATCCCTTTTATCTTATTTTGGATTAAAAAATAGTTGATCACAAACTTAGAGCGCCCCAGTTTGACAATAAGCCGGAATTTTAATTTTTCAATAAGCTCTTTACTGAAACCTGAGGTATTTCGCCTGCCGGCACAATAAAAATAGCATCGTTTTCTATAACCTGGCCCTGGTCAAAATAGTAGCCAGCGGTAACCGGCATTATTGCACTAACCAATTTACCATCCTTATCTTTAGTATAATAGGTAACATTTATTAAATGGCTTTTCATTCCGACCTGAATTTTTTTTGAAGTTAACCTTGCACCTGTAGCATTAATACAGTCTAATTCTACAATTTTCGAATTTCCTATTGCTGAAAGATCCAAAGAAGTACTTAGGCGAATATTAAAAGATTTTCCGGTATTATTTTTTACCGAGGCTAAGACTTTGTAACGATCGAAATTTTGGTCTTTTATACTTAACTTTTCCTTATTTACGATAGAATAAGTTACTTCTACCCCATTTAAATTAATGGTTTCGCCATCTTTAATTTGCTGCGCATTTACGCTAAATATTATGCCGAACAAGGGGAATAAAAAAGCCAGTGTTTTAATCCATTTCATACTTAATAATGCGTTAAGGTTAATTTTCGAATACATGATGAAGAACACTTAAAAATAATCAATTTTATTGATTATTTTATTTCTTTGATTCATCAATGGCTTTATTCACAACATCCTGAATACGGCCTCTTATTTTTAAGTTAGATAGTTTATCTGTTACAGTAGGATTAACACGGTTTGATAAAAAAATGTACACCAATCCACGTGAAGGATCTACCCAAACACATGTTCCGGTATAACCTGTATGTCCATAAGTTTGTGGCGAAGCCAGATTTGAGGGATAATGTTTAGTTGTATCCGGATCCCAGCGGTCAAATCCTAATCCACGACGACTTACATTGGATTGTTTTGAGGTGAACATATCCACAGTTTGAGGTTTAAAATATTCTACCCCGCCATACGTACCTCGGTTTAACAGCATTTGATAAAAAATTGCCATATCATTACTGTTCGCAAATAAACCTGCATGCCCTGATACACCACCCGCTAAGGCTGCTCCCTGATCGTGTACATAACCAACCAACAAGGTTTTCCTGAAATATTTATCATCTTCTGTTGGTATAATTTGTTCGGGTTTAAACCTGTTTCGTGGTAAAAAGCCAGCCATTTGCATACCTAATGGTTTATAAAAATTTTCATAAACATACTGATTAAGCGGCTCTTCGCTGATGTGTTCTACAATATCTTTCATTACATACATGCTAATATCGCTGTACACATATTGTCCACGGGTTTTAATAGGCGAATTGAGCATTTTAGGCCACATAAAATCTTTGAAAAAACCTTTTTTGATGTAATAATTGTCTGCAACTTTTGTTGGAAAAGCAGCTGAAGAATCTCTGCTGTAGTCGCCTGTTTTTACATAATCATGAAAAGGAATGTACGGAATAAAACCTGCCTGGTGCAACATCACTTCCCTAACCTGAATATTATTCATGGGTGTAGTGCGCGCCTTTGGAATGTAAGCACCAATATTGGTATCTAACTTCAGTTTGGCTTCTTCAAAAAGGCGCATAACAGCGGGTGTGGTTGCCGTAATTTTTGTAACCGAAGCGAGATCAAAGATATCAGTTACTTTATCCGGAATATTATCTACATAAGTATGATTTCCGTAAGCTTTGTTAAAAATTACTTTACCATCTTTAGCTACCAGAACCACCAATCCCGGCGTAGCTTTTTGGCTTATGGCCTCTGCCGCAATATCATCTATTTCCTTTAAACTATTAGAATTTAAGCCGGCATCTTCAGGTACGGTATATTTTAAGCGGCTCGCAACAGTGGTATAACCTGAACCTGTGGTATACTTACCAGAATAATTTGTGGTGAGTTTATTGCTCGCTCCTATACCACCAAAAATATATTGAGGCACCATTGCCGCAGCATCTGCCGTATTATCCTGTGTCCAGATAACAGGCATTTTAAGCATATCAAAAGATTTTAAGCCCACACCATCCCCAAAAAAGGCAACAATAACCTTTTTGGTTTTACTAATGCTATTTATAAAATTAATGTATTTCGTTTTGTTTACATTTTGATTATCCACAGAAACCAGAATGGTATTATAATATTTCAAATCATCTTCGAGGTCATTTAAATTTGAGGTATCGGGATAGGAAACAGCAGAAAATGACGTTACTTTATCGTATTTATTCGCCAAACTATCAAACACCGTACTGTACGAAAAGCCAAGGCTTACCGAAGCAATATTTTTTTTATCTAATGATTTTAATGGAATTATGGAATCTTGATTGTTTAATAAAACCGTTTTGCGGGCGATTTCATTATTAACGGTTAATTTTTTTTCATTTTGAGCGTGTTCCTGTGCGCAAGCCATCAGGCATAAAACATTAAAGAAACTTGCGGCCGCCAGGATGAACAATCTATTTCGCTTCATATACTTTTTCTCCGTTCAGGTAGGTTTTTAAAACTTTGGTTTTTAGTAATTGTTTTGGTGTTGATTTTAAAATATCTGTGTCTAAAATAACAAAATCGGCAAGTTTTCCCGCTTCGATACTTCCTTTTTCTTTTTCTTCAAAATTAGCTTTAGCCGCCCAAATTGTCATCCCTTTTAAAGCTTCTTCAGGCGTTAAGGCATTTTCCATTTGAAAGCCACCTGCCGGAAAACCTTTTGCATCTTCTCTTACCGTTGCAGCATAAAACGTTAATAATGGATTAATGTTTTCGACTGGAAAATCGGTACCCAGCGGAATCCACCCATTTTGCTTTAACAATTGTTTATAGGCATAGGCATCTTTTAACCGTTGTGCCCCCAAACGCTGCCCAGCCCAATACATATCAGATGTGGCATGGGTTGGTTGTACTGAAGGAATGATATTAGACTTACCAAACAGGTTGAAATCATTCTCGTTGATAATCTGTGCATGTTCAATGCGCCAGCGTTTATCGTTTTTACCTTTTAAAACTTTATTGTAAATCTTAAGCATTACCCGGTTGGCCGAATCGCCGATGGCATGTGTGCACATTTGAAAATTATGTGCTGCAATTTTAACAGCTACGTCTTCAAAATGTTTCTGATCGCTTAACAAAAAGCCGCTTTTGCCCGGCATATCACTATAAGGCTGTAAAAGACATGCTCCGCGAGAACCTAAAGCACCATCGGCATAAACTTTAAAGGCCCGAACATTCAATCGGTCCGTTTTAATAGCGCCACGTTTAAATAAATAATCATAATTCTGCGGTGCATCGCTTAACATTACGTACAAACGCATTTTTAATTTATTTGCTGCCTGTAATTTTTCAATAAAATCAACGGCTTCAAAACCTAATCCACAATCGTCAATAGTTGTTAAGCCCGCGGCAAAGCAATTTTGTTGTGCATCGAGTAATATCTTTTCTGCAAGCTTTGCATCCGGAGATGGGATTTTTCTTTCCACCAATGCCACTGCATTATCAATTAAAACACCTGTGAGTTTACCATTTTCGGTAAGCATATCACCTCCGGTTAATTTTTCAGCTTGTTTTATTCCTGCCTCGTCTAATGCTTTTTGGTTGGCAATAGCTGCGTGTCCATCAATCCGATTTAAAAACACCGGCCGGTTGGGAAACAACTTGTTCAACTGTTCATTTGTTGGAAAAGATTTATCTGCCCAGTCGTTCTGGTCCCAGCCATTACCAATTAACCAGCCGCCAGGATGTGTTTTTGCAAAAGCAACCAACCGCTGGCAAACTTCTTCCCAGGATTTTGTCTCCCGTAAATCGGCTGTTTGCAAACTTTGACCATAACCAAAGAAATGTGCATGTGCATCTATAAAACCCGGGTAAACAACCTTTCCAGCTGCATCTATTTCTTCAACTGCATCATATTTTTTCCTGATTTCCTCGCTTTTACCAAGGGCTAAAATTTTACCATCTTTAACGGCAAAAGCCTGAACTGTATCAAAGTTTGAGTTTACAGTATAGACTTTGGCATTATAAACAATTACGTCAGCTTTTTTTCTGCTGCAGGCCGATAGAAGCGTAACCAGGATTAGTGCGTAGCTTAAGGATTTCATAAGGATAAAGATAGAAAATTGAATTCGGTTTGCTTTGTAAATTCGGTTTTACAAGGTTTAAATTAGCAGACAGAAGATTACAGCATTGGCTACTTTACGCTTAATACCGAGCGTGATATAAATGGTTTTAATCCCGCATTTTCAACAAAAAAGGCCTGGCATTTTGCCAGACCTATAAAATTCATAATTCTAAAACTTAGCGGCTTCACCAGCTTTGGGTAATGCCTTTTTAATAAAATCCCTGATGTGACTGTTGGCTGTTTTAAGGTCTTCTTTTCTCAAATACATCATGTGTCCGCTCCTGTAGCCTTCCCAGCTCATACGATCTTTTAATTTGCCTGCTGCATCTAACTGCCACATACTGTACTTTGCGTTAAAATAATCGCAGGCGCCATCATAATAACCAGATTGAACCAATAAATGCAAGTATGGATTTTGCGCCATGGCCTGCCTTAAATTATCTCCGGTTCTGTTCCCGGTATTGTCCCATGGGTAAACCGAGCCAAACATATTGTATTTTAAATCTGTTTTATAGTTCAGTTCATTCCGGATGTACATGTTAATTGCCGGTGTGAAAGAATGCAACCAGGAGGTTAATTCGGCATTATAATCCGGCCCATCTCCTGCAGCCATTTTATCTACACCTTTATACCTCGAATCCAAACGACCAACGGTAAAACCTTTATCACGCAACAATTCTTTCCAGAAGAAATTTGGTGGTACATCTAAATTATAATCTAAGATTACTTTCTCTGACAGGCCCGAATAATGAGCCATTTTTGCTGCGATTGCTTTCTTCTTATCGTCGCTTAACATACCGCCCTGTGCAATAGCTGGAATTAATTCGTTAATGGTAAAAGTTTCAACTTCTGGCAGCATAGCCGTTAAATCCTTCCCCTGCAAATCAGCAGATAAAGCTTTATGATACCATGCAGTAGCTGCAAAATATGGCAAACGCAAAGCGGCATCAACCGGGCCACTTCTTTCTATACCCAGCTCAGTAGGCGAAACCAATACCACGCCGTTTAAATACATCCACTGGCTATTTTGTAATTCCAATGCCAAACCTGAAACTCTTGTTGTTCCATAACTTTCGCCGATTAAAAACTTAGGTGATGCCCAGCGGTTGTTGCGCGTTACAAAAGTATTGATCCATTCTGCCAGATATTTAATGTCGGCCTTTACTCCAAAAAATTTATTGTTGGGTACATCCTTGCTTGTGGCTCTCGAATAACCCGTGTTCACCGGATCTACATAAACAATATCTGCCACATCTAAAATAGAATAAGGATTTTCTTTATAACCATAAGGCTGAACGGGATAACCTTCATCATCAATATTTAAAACAACAGGACCTGTATAGGCTATGTGCATCCAAACGGAGGCTGAACCCGGGCCACCATTAAAAGAAATCACCAGCGGGCGTTTATCCCGGTTTTGAACATCACTCCTTTCATAATAGGTATAAAACAAACCGGCAATTGGTTTTCCTTCTTCATCCCAAACCGGCAAAGTTCCTGTAGTGGCTCTGTACGGAACCGTTTTTCCATCAATGGTTACGCTGTGGTTGGTAATTACCGAACTTTCAACTTTAATTGTCCGTTCGTTTGGTCCGGCTTTGGGTTCTTCTTTTGGTGTTGTTAGCGGCACTGGTTTAGCATTTGGTTTTTCGGGCCGCTGTTGTGCCTGCATTAACAAGCTGGAACATAAAAGAATAGTGAGTATAAGTTTCAGTTTCATAATTTTGGTTTGATTTATAAATATCAAACTAAAGCGGCATTTAGCTGAAATTGATTTGAAATTGTTACGAAATAAAAAACGGCAGACACATACTGTGCCTACCGTTATCTCGGGATGTGAGGATAAAACCTTTATTTATCCCACCAAACTCTGCCAGTCAGGTTATCGCCACCTGGCACAGCAGATGAGGCCGCTGTATAATTTGCCCCATTTTTGGCTGCTTCTTCTAAAGGATAAGGAAAACGACGCGGAATGGTTCCATTTGTGGCATTACCGGAGTATACAACAGGCGTTAAAGCCGGGAAACCAGATCTTCGCCAGTTACTCCAGGTTTCATAAAAATCGAGCATGGTGTTGGTATGCAACCAATACTGGGTATTAATCATTTGTAAACCGTTTGCTGCATTGTAAGGATTTGCTGCAACATAGTTGCTGGCATCTGTTGGAGATATAGCCAAACTTGCATCATATTGGGATAGGAATGTAATGGCTGCCGAAACACCGTTGGCATAATGCGTTGCCGCCGAACCACCAATGCCCCATCTTTGTGCGGCTTCGGCCAGTAACAATTCGCCTTCTGCATAGGTTAAAATAAATGCGACCCCATCTTTTTTAATCATTGCCGGATTTGGCGAAGAATATGCCGGAAAAGTAGTGAATGATGGATCTTGCCTAACATCTTTACCCGCAATTCCGCTTAAATCTTTGCCGTTTGGCATTCCCTTTTGATCAGCAGGATTAGCACTGTAGGCGCTACTCTGAACTTTGCTGTTTTCATCCAGATAAAGCCCGGTAACGGCTACTTTACCCAAACGTGGGTCGTTTGATGCTTTAAGCACATCAATAAAAGTTTTAGACCATTTTACATAGTAATTCTCCTGCCCCCCATCTCCTTGTAAAACCTGGCTATTTCTATTTTGAGTAACCCTTGCTCCGGATACATCGTGCTTAATAAAGGCATTATCATCATTATTTAGCATGGTTTTTCCAATTACCTTTTGAACATAGGCTTTTGCTGTATTTTCATCAGCTTTGGTTAAACGCATAGCAATACGGAGTAATAAAGTATTGCCAAAGCGTTTCCATTTATTAATGTCTCCTTTATAAATTACATCACCAATTACTTTATCGCCGTTTACATCCAATGCATTGGTTGCCTCATCTACTTCTTTTAATAAATCGGTATAAATGGCTTGTTGTGCATCGTATTTTGGCGTTAAATTTCCGGTATAGTAACCCTGGCCAGCTTCAGAATAAGGCACATCGCCATATAAATCAGTGAGGCGCTCAAAAACAAGTGCTTTCCAAAGGCGTGATACCTGGCGTACATTATTGTATTTAGCTACGCCTTTAGTTGATTCTACAACATCGGCAATGGGCTTAACCTGTTCAATGTAAGCACCAACGGTTGAGGTACCCCAATAAGCAGCTGTATAACCGGGGTTAAGCAAATATTTATCGCCTGCCCAGTAGCTAATTACGGTAGATAATCCCTGCATCATGGTTGATGAATAAATTAGATTTCCTCTCCAGGTATCGTATGCAAAATCGATACTTCCTGTATAAGCCAGTTGCGACGATGTTAAGAGGTAATTAGGATCAAAAGTTGAAGTACCATAAGCAGATGGGTTGGTATTGATATCTTTAAAATCTTTGGTACAAGCCGAGATCATTAAAATGCCGGAAAGTAACAGGCTATATTTCTTTAATATGTTCGTTTTCATTGTTCTGTCTGTTTAAAATTAAAACTTAACACTAAGGTTTACACCGAATGTTCTAACCGGTGGCACTCCACCCAATTCCAATCCCGGAAAAGTAGCATTGTAGCTTGATTCGGGATCAATGTTATCCGTTTTTTTCATCAGGATAAATAAATTCCGGGCAACTAAGTTTACGTTTAACGCCTGAATTTTATTATTAAACATTTTTGCAGGGAAATTATAGCCCAGCGTTACCTGTCTTAATTTAATAAAGCTGGCGTCCTGTACAAATTTATTCGAAGCATAGTTGGCTTCATTTAAATAGTAAGTAGCCGCATTTGTACCAGACGACGGCGCATCAAGCGCTTCTCTGTTTGGCAGCGTATTTTGATGCAGACCAAATACATAACCATAATAATCTGTAGCAGAAAAAACTTTACCGCCCCATTTTCCATCAATTAAAAAGGAAAGCGTTGCTCCTTTATAATTAAATTCGTTGTTCCAGCCGGCAAACCATTTATTGTAAGCAGAGCCGTAAGCCTTTAATTCGTTAAGTGGCTGTCCGGTACCATCTCTTAAAATATTACCAGAAGCATCGTATTTATAATCATAAGCCATTACCTGTGCGGCAGCTTTTCCCGGAATATTTTGTAAAAAACCCACTCCAGATCTCGAAGTGGCTAAAAGTTGTGCGTTCACGCCCTCGGCCAACGATAATACAACATTATCATTATAAGATCCGTTTAGGGAAGAAGTCCAGGTGAAATCCTTACTTTTCACAACCTGTCCGGATAGTAAAAGTTCTAAACCCTGGTTTTTAATTTGTCCGGCATTTAAAACGGCTCCGCTGTAACCTGTAGAACTTGAGGTGGTAACAAATGAAATCTCATCCTTCGACAGTTTTCTATACCAGGTAAAATCTAAACTTAAACGGTCGCCCAGAAGACGCATTTCTGTACCTATTTCTAATTCTGTAGCTTTTGATGCTCTTAATGAGGTATTCGGAATATTAACATTGGTAATGGTACCCAGTGGTGCTCCATTTAAATTCTCGCTTCTGAAGGCATAAGTTAAAATTGTTTGATAAGGATCAGTTGCCTGGCCAACCACCGCATAACCTGCTCTTAATTTACCAAAGGTTAAAAAGGAGGGTTTCCATAACTCAGAGAACACGAATGATCCACTAACAGATGGGTAGGTAATGTAAAGTTTATTGTCCTTTCCAGGAGTTGCCAAAGTAGAGAACCAGTCGGTACGTAAACTTCCGCTTAGGTAAAAAATATCTCTGTAAGCTAAATCAAGGGTACCATAAACAGATTGGGTTTCACTAACCGTTTCCACATCGGCCACTGATTTATTTTTAGCATTTAAAATATTGTAAACACCAAAAACCGCAAAATCTGATCCGCTGTTGGTTGTTTGGCGCACATTGGTTTTTCTATAACTGGCACCCAAATTTGGTGTAACAGAAAAATCTTCACTTACTTTGAATGCTTTGCCTACCAATACATCGGCATTTAGATCGGCAAACTTTGTAGACTGATCGGTAATTTTACCTGGCGCGTAATAAGCCGTACCAGAAGGCACCACATTTTTATAAGAATCGGTATAAGAATCTCTTCCGGCACGTCCCTGTAAAAACAAACCGTCATCGAAGGTATACTTCGCATTAAATGAACTGATTAAACGATCGCGTTTGGTATTGTTAACAAATTCGTTTGCCGCAAACCACGGGTTGGTTGCATAAGCATTTCCTTTATTGTACTGGATTTCATTGCCATTGGCATCTTTCCAGGGTTTCAGGTCGTTAACATTAACGCTGGTTGGCAAAAAAGCTACATTATAGTTTGCATTACCTGCTCCGTCAGAAAGCATTGGTCTGTTTTTTACCTGCTCCAGAATGTAATTCATGCGGGCATCAATGGTTAAGCGCTTAATTGGGTTAAACGTGCCGGTTAAATTAAACGATTGTCTGTTTAAACCAGAATTGGGTACAACAGACGTGTTATGAACATCATTTGCAGATAAACGAATCGTTCCACCATCAAAGCTTTTGTTTAAAGCTAAAGTATTAGACCAGGTACCACCTGTACGGTAAAAATCTTCAATATTGTTTTTTTGCGCAGAATAAGGTCTGGATACTCCATCAAACTGCACTACATTAGAACCATCGAGTTTAGCACCCCAGCTTGATCCGCCAACCTGTGCTGCTGCAGCGGCATCGGTAGGTTTTATTCCATTTGCGCCCTGACCATAAACATATTGCCAGTTTGTTCTATCCATTACCTGCTCGGCAACATAATTGGTATTAAACTCTATACTGTTGCCTTTTCCACTTTTTGTGGTAATTAAAATTACACCTGCTTTAGCGCGGTAACCATATAATGCAGAGGCTGCTGCGCCTTTTAATACCGAAATACTTTCAATGTCATCTGGATTTAAGTTCCCAATAGCATCCCCTAAATCCGGTGCATTATCATACTGGCTGCCTGAATTACCATTGGCATTAGCATTATTTAAGCCAACAGGTTTATTTTCCATTGGCACACCATTAATTACATACAAGGGCTGGTTGGTTTGGCTTAAACTGGAAACCCCACGAATGGTAATACTGGTTGCAGATCCTGCGCCTCCCGCTGTTGCGCTTACATCCAAACCGGCAACCTTACCAACCAATGAATTGGCTACATTATTTTCTCTTGCCTGGGTTAAGGATTCGCCGCTAACCTGAGTTACCGAATAGCCTAATGCCCTTCTTTCTTTTTTAATCCCCAATGCCGTAACCACAACATCGGTAAGCTGCTTTGTATCTTCCGCCAAAACAATCTGCACACTGGTTTGGGTACCAATTGGTATTTCGCGGGTTTGAAAGCCTGCATAAGAAACTACTAAAATGGCATTCTCCGGTGCATTTAAAGTAAATTTCCCATTTATATCGGAAGAGGTGCCGATACCGGTACCTTTTACACGGATGGTTGCACCCGGCAATGTACCGCCCTGCGCATCTTTTACCACCCCGGTTATGGGTACTTCTTTGGATCTGCTGATGACAATCAATCCGCCATCAGAAATAGAATATTTTAAGTTTGTTTTGTTCAAAATTGCCGCTAAAACATCAGTAACCAATGTATTGGTTACAGTAATGCTTACATCTTTATTAACGGGAACATAAGACGAGCTGTAAACAAAATGGTAACTGCTTTGCTGCTCTATAATCTGTAAAACTCTTGCCAGTTTTGTTTTCTTTACATCAAGTGAAATTTTTTCCTGGGAAAAAACTGATGCAGAAACATTAAGGCAAGTAATGAGAACCACAATACAGGTTAGTTTCATTAGCATGATAAATTTTAAGAACGTCCTGAATCCGGACCGCTCTTGCAGTAAGTAATAATAAATCATATTTTTGTTTTTTTGGTTGCGTAGTTATTTGGCAGCGATCTGTTAGCACATAAGCTGTCATGTTAATTAATCAAAGAAGAAGTTTAAAGGGCGGTGCGTCAACACCGTCCTTTTTTTCTTACCTCGATATGGTTACTTCATTTCCTTTTATTTCATATTTAAAATATTCTACCTTTTGTAAAGCTTTTAATGCGTCATCTAATGTTTCATGGCTAAATGTTGCTGTAAAACGGTATTTTTCAATTTGCGGATCTGCGAATTGAATATGAATGCCGAACCATTTTTCTAAAGCGCCCTTTATTTCAGAAAAATCCTGATCATAAATTTCAATCTTTCCTTTTGTCCAGGCAGTTTCAACAATAGAACTGTCTTTTATCAGCGTATAATGGTTAATGGTTATTTCGGGGTGGCTTAATGTTGGTTTTAATTGTTTTTGATTTTCCTTTACCGGCGCAACTTTATAAAAAGTAACCTTCTGGCTGGGTTTTAGTGTAATCATTCCCCCATTGCCATTTACAGCCTCCATGGTAATTAAACCTCTAATTAAGGTTGCTTCCGAAGCATTTTCGTCGGGATAGGCTTTAACATTGAAAGCAGTGCCTAAAACATTAATATTAAAATCAGTAGTATGTACCTTAAATGGCTTGTCTTTATTATGTACCACATCAAAAAAGGCTTCTCCGGTCAACTCCACTTCTCTAACTTTATCATTAAAGCCCGCACCGATTGAAAGCACACTTTTAGCATTAAGAAATACAGTAGAACCATCTGGAAGGGAAACTTTTTTGCGTTCGCCATTTTTTGTGCAAAACACCTGTGCTTTTAAATCTGCACGGGTAGTTTTTTCGAAACTATAATTACGGTATATGAGGGCAATGCCTGCAACTAAAACAATGGATGCTGCTATTTTTAACCACAAGTAATTTTTATGAACCTTTAAGGGTTTACCGGCATTCAAATCTTTTTTAAAGACTTCCAGCTGATGATTTAGGGGACGTTTATTTCCACTTAAAATAACGAATAACCTTTTGGCTTCCATCATTACACTTTCCTGCTCAGGATGGGTTTTCAAGTATTTTTCCCAGTAATCTACACAAAGCTGGTCTGTACCCGAACAGTATAACTGAAAAGTATTATCAACAAGAAAGTCTTCTGCATTGAATTGACTTCGATCGATCATTATTATTTGGCTTTTATATATCAGTGCCTAAAAGTTTTACTTTTTCCTAAGGAAATTTTAACTTTTTTTTGAAGTGGCAGAATATATGCCTTGAGGGCACACAGAATAAAGAAATTTAATTTGCAAAAATCATACTTCAAATGTTTTCTGGCAGATTTCCCCGCTGCGCTCGAAAAGACGAATGATCCATTTTTTTACCCGTCTTTTCGACTGAAGCGAAGCGTAATGGAGAAATCCAAGGGTTGAAAAGTCGAAATTTGGAGATTTATGCTTTCAGCTCTTTTCTTAAAACTTTAAGGGCATCATAAATGGTATTATAAGCTGTTTTGATGGTTTGGTTGGTTTGTTCGGCAATTTGCTCGTAACTCAATCCATCAAAAAACTTAAGATGAATTAATTGTTTCTGCCGAAAGGTTAATTTATCCAATGCGCTTTTAAGCTGAAACCGAACCAGTTCATCACTTTGTACTTTTACAATAAACTCTTCGTAACTCATTTCCATCCATTCGCCTTCTGTGCCAGCATTGAATAAAGCATCATTTAATTTACGTTTTCTTTCTAAAATGCGGAGAAGTTTGCGCTTTAAAAAAGTTCTTAAATAGGCCTCCACATTATCAACCCGGTTTAGGCTTTCGTGTTTTTCCCAGATGGTGGTAAAAACCAGGTCGGTTGCTTCACTTGAAATGTCGGCATCAGCACAAACCCTGATTCCAAAATTAACAAGCGGATAATAAAGCGCTGCATAGAGATCAAAAAAGGCATCTTTGTCGCCGGTACGTAGTCGTTCCCATAATAAGTGATGCGCTAATTTGTTGTTCATTTTTTGATTAGAGATTAAGGCAATATTAACTAAAATCAATCAAAATATTAACGGTATGCAAAATTAAAAAGCAGAGGCTTAACTATTGAGGCAAAAAATCATTAAACTACATTTGCTTTGTAACTTTTTTTAAAAACGGTCGACTTATCAGGCAAATCATTAAAATTTTGAAAAAGACAATATTAGAAATAGAATTTGAAGCCAATGTTAAAGCATACAAACTGCTGATTTATAAGATTTGCAGAATGTATGTAAACAGTCATGACGATATCCAAGATCTTTATCAGGACATTATAATTCAGCTGTGGAGATCGTATCCAAAATTTAGAGGGGATTCCAAATTCAGTACCTGGCTTTATCGCATTGCCATTAATACGGCCTTAACCAATTTCAGAAAGCAAAAACGCTCCGTACAAACTACTGATGTTGAAATCCAAAATATTGAAATCCCCGATTATGATCATGATGGACAGAAAGAAGACCAGCACCAGCAATTATATACGGCAATACAAGCTTTAAATGATGTTGAAAAATCCATTGTAATGCTTTACCTGGAAGATAAATCTTATGATGAAATGGAAGAAGTTTTAGGCATAAGCAATGCAACCCTTCGCGTAAAAATGAACAGAATTAAAGATAAATTAAGAACCTTAACCAACAATAAATAAAATGGAATTAGATAACTTAAAAAATAGCTGGAATAGTGTTTCAGTAGATTTAAACAGCAATAAATTTGACATTATTAATGCAACAAAAAAAGAAATGGAATCGCCTTTAAGTGCATTAAAAAAGATTTCTAAAAAACAAATGTTAGTGTTACCGCTACTTTTTATTTTTTTACTGATAATGACGGGTTTTGTACCTGAAATGAAATCGCAGCTTCTGGTTTGGATGGCTTTTATTTTGCTTCCGTTAACAGCCCTTTATCATTATTTTAATCTCAGAATGATAAAGGGCCTCGAAGAAACCAATGGTTCGGTAAAAAACGACCTGCAAAGGAAAGTAAAACGCCTGGTAACCTCAAACATTACCTATCTTACCTTAACCCGGGTTATCCTTTTAATACTGATGATTTTAGCAGAGATTCTTTTACAAAGCAACAGGATGGATTTAATACCCGGCCTGGAAATATTAAAGTTTATTGTGCTGCCTTTGAGGTTATTAATTTATGTGGGTGTAATAGGTGTGCATTATGTGGTGAGCAAATATACCTTTAACTTATATTTCGGAAAATATTTAAACCACTTAAAATCTTTATTAAAAGAGATGTAAGTTAAAAAACATGGTAACTGGAGTTGAATACAAAATTTTAGAAACCTCACGGCTTTTAAAAGCCGCGAGGTTTAATTACGGTTACTTCAGAGTTGTTTTACTAAAAACGTGGTACTCGCCAGGCGCTAATGTTGCATTGTAAATATTTGCAGTTAAATTAACATTGCTGCCAAAAGCATCAATCCAATTACCTGAAGCTCCAAAATCGATATTGGCAGTTTGTGCAACCACATCAAAATTACCAACCACAAAAACTGTATTTGTACCCTCTGTAAGCTTAATATATTTTATTCCCCCGGCAAGGTTATATGCTGATGTTGTTGAATTAAAAATGCTATTGTTCTTTTTTAGTTTGATGAGTTTGGCATAAACATCATACAAAGCTTTTCTATTTACATCAGTAAAATAATCCCACTTAACCGGTTTTTCTCCCGTTCTTCCATTAAAATCAATGCTAATATCATAACCAAGCTCGCCAAACTGCCAGATCATTTTTGGACCTGGTATACTTAACATAAAAGCTGCAGCCATTTCTTCTCTTTTCAATGATGTAGTTAAATTGCCTTTAACGGCATAAGTGCCCGAAGCATTTCCGTAGGTGATGTTTTTAAAATTAAGCCGTTCTTCATCATGGCTTTCTATATAACCGACCAAATTTTCTGACTTACTAAATCCGTGATTGGTATAAAATCCCCATTGGAAATTCGAATTATCCAGCCAGCCCATTGTTGCTTCGTTCATGTTATAATTCATATTGTTCCAAAGCATCATGCCGTCGTCTGCCAAAACTTTTTCTTCGGTTGCATCGGCAAAGTGCTCTAAAATCACGTAAAAATTATTGGGATCAATACTTTTAATATAGCTGTTGTACTCTTTCCAAATTGCAATCCTGCTTGCATCATACGCGGCAAAGGATGCATCATCGGTAGACGTTTTTTGAGTAAAACCTTTAGAGAGATCGAACCTGAAGCCATCAATTTTATATTGCTGCATCCAAAATTTCATTACGTTTTTGGCAAAATATTTTGTTGCTGCACTTTCGTGATTGAAATCGTACCCAACATTATAAGGGTGTTTTGCATCCACGTTAAACCAGGGACTATCTGAAGTTGGTTTTGTTCCGTCGAAATACAACTGCACCATTGGCGATTGTCCGAAAGAATGATTTAATACCATATCCATAATTACCGCTATCCCTCTACCGTGACATTCATCTATAAAATTCTGAAGGGCCGTTTTGGTGCCATAATATTTATCGGGAGCAAAGTAAAACGATGGATTATACCCCCAGCTTAAATTTCCTTCAAATTCATTTACGGGCATCAATTCAATTGCATTAATCCCCAAATTGGTTAAATAATCAAGTTTAGCCAGTGTAGATGCGTAGTTATGGTCGCTGGTAAAATCCCTGATCAGTAATTCATAAATAACAAGGTTATTTTTATTGGGACGGTTAAAAGTGGTATTCTTCCAGGTATAAACAGCTTGGTTGGCTTGCATAACACTTACAATACCGCTGGTTTTTCCGCTTGGATAAGCTTTCAGGTTTGGATAGGTGGCCGCAGAAATATACTTATCATTATCTTCATCCAAAATTTTCTCGCAGTAGGGGTCTGCAACTTTTAAAGTTCCGTTTACCAGAAACTGGTAAGCATACTCTGTTGCAGGATTAAGGTTATCAATTTGTACCCACCAGTAATTTCCGTCGCTTGTTTTTTTCATTGCTGAAGCCGACCAGTTGTTAAACTCACCAATTAAAGAAACCGAAGTTTTACCAGGTGCATACAAAGTTATAATCGCCGAAGTTCCGTTATTAATAAATGCAACACCATCTTTTGCACCGGCTGGTAATTCTGCATTAGGAACAACAGGATCAACAGAAGGATTATCGGTGCCTGCTTTTTTACAGGCAGTATTAAACGCCGTGATGATTAGCAATAGGTAAGTTATTTTTTTCATTTGGTTAGGGTTTATTTCATTTAACTGCAAGAGGCACTCAGTTTACTAAGCATATAAAGTCTTCAGTACGCATTGTTTTAAAGGCTTAAGGTGGTTCTGTTAAGTGATAGCACAAATTGAAGCGAGAAATATTACTTTCGCCGTTCCTTATCCATTATGGTTCTTTTTATACCGATCTGTTTTCTTCTACGCCCAGTTTCGAAGCTAAAACTTCATCTGTTTTTTTAGGCTCACGAATAAAAATGTAGCAGATTAAAGCGGCTAGGATCATTAATCCCCCACCAATTTGCACCGCTAACAGCCTGTCGTTATTTAAAACATTACGCATTAACCAGCCAAAACCAAGGGAGGCAATAATCTCGGGCAATACAATGAAGAAATTGAAAATGCCCATGTATATTCCAATTTTATCTTTAGGTAATGATCCGCTTAACATGGCATAAGGCATAGAAAGAATGCTGGCCCAAGCTATCCCAACGCCCGTCATGCACAAATACAGCATATTTTTATCGTGTACCCAGGCTACACTTATTAAGCCTACAGCACCACAAATTAAACAAAGGGCATGAGTGGTTTTGCGCCCTAATGCATCCGCAATTTTTGGTAATACCAAAGCAAACAAGAATGTAATTACACTATAATAAGCTAAGGTTAAACTCCCGAAATCGGCCCCGTGTGCGTAAACAGGATCACTTGCATCTTTACCGCCAAATACATTTACAGCAACTGCAGTTGTATAATAAAACCACATTAGAAATAGGCCCGGCCAGGTAAAAAACTGAACCAATGAAACGATCTGCATTCTTTTAGGCATATTCCTTAAAGCACCAAATATTTCTCTTACACCACCGCCAAAGCCCTTATTGCTGGCCAATACTTTTTCTTTAAAATCAACATCTTGCGGCGGATATTCTTTTGTTGTAAAAACTGTCCATAATACGGCAGCCAGGAAGAAAAATGCGCCGATGTAGAATGAAAACTTTACATTTTCTGGTATACTGCCCTGCGCTGCGGTATTGGTTAAATGGAAAACATTATTCATAATCCACGGGAGTGCCGATGCAACACTACCCCCTAAACCAATCATCATACTTTGCATGATAAAACCACGGTTTACCTGGCTATCGGGAAGCTTATCCGTAACAAATGCCCTGAATGGTTCCATTGCAATATTTCCAAAAACATCCAGAATCCAAAGCAAACCTGCCGCCATCCATAATACACTGCTGTGTGGCATAAATATTAAAGCAATACTGCTTACAATTGCACCAACCAAAAAATAAGGTCTTCTTCTGCCCCATTTTGGATGCCAGGTACGATCGCTCAAATAACCGATAACGGGTTGTACTAAAAGGCCTGTTAATGGCGCAGCTAAAAACAATAAAGGAACCTGATCGGGATTGGCACCCAGATTTTCATAAATCCGCCCCATATTGGCCCGTTGTAAATCCCAGCCAAACTGTATCCCGAAAAAACCAACACTCATATTGATGATTTGTACCAGTGTTAATTTCGGGTTTTCGAATATTGTTTTTAAACTCATTGTATTGGTTTGTTTTTTATCGCAGTGCCATTCCTGGTTTTATGCCCTGTACAGCAACAGTAGGTTTTCTTGCGATTAATCGTTTTAAAATTCTATTACCTGTGCAGAAACTGGTGCAAGTTTTACAGGTATACTTGTTCCGGCAGGGATATTTAATTTAATCCCTGTTAATAAATCAGTTACCCGGGATGACGATTTTACTTTTAAAATTTCATCCGGAATTTCGATGTTGGCCTCCAATGTCTGGTTGCGGTCAAAGTTGGCTACAACCAATAAACGTTGCTGACCAGAATA
This sequence comes from Pedobacter nototheniae, assembly GCF_032678625.1. Lineage (GTDB taxonomy): Bacteria > Bacteroidota > Bacteroidia > Sphingobacteriales > Sphingobacteriaceae > Pedobacter > Pedobacter nototheniae_A. The sequence goes on from NZ_JAVTSO010000001.1 coordinate 160,741, forward strand.
CCGGATAAATGCATACATGCGGTTATTCATATTTCCCGTTTGCGCAATTTCATAAATATCACCATGGCGCACCGCATCGCTGGCGGTGCTTATTTTAAGCAATTGCTGATAATAACTTCTTAACTTTTGCTGATCGCTGCTTAGTTTTTTGCCATCAAACTTACCATTGTTCATCCACTGCTGGTGCGCAGGCACACCCCAATAATCAAATATTGTTGTCCGGTTATCATCGCCACCAAAACCTTCCGCACCTTTTCCCGGTTCGCCAACTTCCTGTCCAAAATAAAGCATAACCGGACCTTTACCCAAAGTAGCCGAAACTACCATTGCAGGTAAAGCCAGTTCGGCTTTTCCTGCAAAACCTGCTGATGCAATACGTTCTTCGTCGTGGTTTTCTAAAAAGCGCAACATACGATCGCCAAAACCAGCGCTTTCTACCTGCCAAACGTGTTTAATATCTTTTACATCTGCGGTTGGTTCGTTCCTGATTAATCTTTTTAATCCATCATAAAGCCCAACTTTATCATATAGGTAATCGAATTTACCTTCGTTTAGGTATTGTTCGTAAACCTGGGGATTGTAGGCTTCTCCAATAAAAATCAGATTTGGATTTATGGCTTTTACCTGTGGAATTACCCAGTTCCAAAAAGCGATCGGAACCATTTCTGCCATATCACACCTAAAGCCATCAACGCCTTTCTTTGTCCAAAAACTCAGAATATCTTTCATTTTAATCCAAACCGGCGGAATTGGATCGAAATGTTGCTGGGCTTCGGACTGATAATCAACACCATAATTTAACTTAATGGTTTCGTACCAGTCATCGTATTTAGGCTGGGCAGCAAATACATTATTACCTGTTGCTTTTGCCGGATTTTCAGCAAACTTACCATCTTGTAAAGCAGAAATTGGTGTTTGTTTAGGGGCACCAGCCGGAACAACAAACGGCTGTCCTGGAATGTAATAAAAATCGTTTTGTATGCCGAATGCTTTTGTCACATCGTCTTGCGCACCAAAATCGTTTGTGCCGGCGGGTTTGGCATAAGAATGATAACTTCTGGCTACATGGTTAGGAATAAAATCTATAATTACTCTTAAATCCTTTGCATGTGTTCTTTTTAATAACGATTCAAATTCCTGCATGCGATTTTTAACATCAACGGCCAGATCCGGATCAACATCATAATAATCGCGTATGGCGTATGGCGAACCTGCACGGCCTTTCACTACATCCGCATCATCAACCTTAATTCCAAAAGCCGAATAATCTGTTAAGCTTGCATGTGCCAGGGCGCCGGTATACCACACGTAATTTGCGTGTAATTCCTTTATTCCATCAAGCGCTTTATCGGTTATATCGTTAAACTTACCGCTTCCGTTTTGCTCAATAGTACCATATGGTGTATTTGTTGTTTGTTTATTCCCAAATAACCGGGGCAGCAATTGATAAACCACGATTTGCTTCTCGTTCATTTTTGTATCGTTTTTTTGTGCGAAAGATGGAAGTGAGGTGAATAAAATTAAAATTGACGTTACATAGGCTACCGCCTTAAGATGGCTTCGCTGTTTTTCCCTGCAACGACGATTCTTTGATAAAGCAACATTTTCTACATTACGTTTTACTTCTACAATCATACCAACTCCGCATTATCTACTTCAATTTCGGCATTACCACCTAACTTATAATTTTGGTTTCTGATGCCGATTTCAAGATCAATATCTCCGCTATTCTTAATATTGATTCCATTTTCAGTGATTTGGACTTTTAAGGTTGTGCCTCTAAATCCAATGGTAAACGAAAACGATTTCCATTTTTCGGGCAAGAAAGGGTTAAACTGTAACTTATCATTACGTACCCGCATGCCTGCAAAACCTTCAATTACACTCATCCACGTTCCGGCCATTGAGGTAATGTGCAAACCATCTTCCGTATCGTTGTTGTAGTCGTCGAGATCTAAACGCGCTGTACGAAGGTAAAATTCGTATGCTCTTGCTTCGTCATTTAATTTTGCAGCTAAAATGCTATGTACACAAGGTGATAATGAACTTTCGTGAACGGTACGTGGTTCGTAAAAATCGAAGTTGCGTTTTAAAGTATCCAGGTCATAATCTTCTTCAAAGAAATATAATCCTTGTAAAACATCAGCCTGTTTAATAAAACATGAACGTAAAATGCGGTCCCAGCTCCATTTCTGATTAATCGGTCTTTCGCTCGCCGGCAAATCTTTAACTAAAATTTGCTCCTTATCTAAATAACCATCCTGTTGTAAGAAAACCCCCTGCTTTTCATCAACCGGATAATACATTTTTTCTACAATATCAGCCCAGTCTGCAAATTCTGCTTCATCAAAATTTAAAGCTTTAACCAGCTTATTGTATTTTTCCGGCTGCTGGCTTTTAACCACCTCAGCCGATTGTTTCGCGTATTTTAAACACCAGCTTGCCAATGTATTAGTATACCAGTTGTTATTTACATTGTTTTCGTATTCGTTCGGACCTGTTACCCCAAGCATTACATACTGTTGTTTATCGCTACTCCAGTTTACACGTTGTTTCCAGAAACGGGCAATGCCGATTAAGACCTCCAGGCCGTAATCAAATAAATAACGCTGATCGCCTGTATAACGGATATAGTTAAAAATAGCAAAAGCAATGGCACCATTACGGTGAATTTCTTCAAAAGTAATTTCCCATTCGTTGTGGCATTCTTCACCATTCATAGTTACCATTGGATATAGGGCTGCACCTTTATTAAAACCAAGTTTTTCGGCATTTTCTATGGCCTTTCCTAATTGCTTATGGCGATAAATCAATAAATTTTTACTTACCTCCTGTGGGGCCGTTGCCAGGTAAAAAGGTACGCAATAGGCCTCTGTATCCCAATAGGTAGAACCTCCGTATTTCTCACCGGTAAAACCTTTCGGGCCAATATTTAAACGATCATCCTTACCGGTATAGGTTTGAAACAATTGAAAAATATTAAAACGGATGGCTTGTTGTGCAGCTACATCACCTTCAATAATAATGTCGCTTTCCTGCCACTTTGTTTCCCAGGCCTCCGTTTGTTCTTTTAATAAAGTATCAAATCCTTTTGATGCCGCATTTTTAATAACCGATTTGCAATTGGCTAAAAGAGTCGCTTTGGGATGGTTTTCTGAAGATAGATTTGCCGCAATTTTATATAAAGTAATTTCTTCGTTTGCTTTTACCTCAACAGAAAGTGTTTGTCCAACAAATTTTTCCTTACGGATTTCTTCCGCGTCAAATTTAACTTCTTTCTCGTTTTTAAATAACCGGATGCTACTTCCGGTACAAACTTCGAATGCTGTTTTTTTAGTACGTAAAGTTAAATAAGCCTCGTTACCAGAAATTTCATCGGTTACGGCTTCCCAGAATTTCTCATCATAGTTGCTGTCCTGGTTTTTAACATCTCCATCAATAAATGGTGTTAAGGTTAATTTTCCATCAAAATCTACAGCAGTAATACTATAGCGAATTGCACCTACTTCATCATTTGCGATGCTACAAAAACGCGTGGATTTTATTTTTATGGTTTTTCCACTTTTTAATTTAGCGGTAAAGCTACGCTCCAGATAACCTGCGTGCATATTCAGCACACGTTTAAAATCGCTTACCTCTGCAGTGGCCAAATCTAAAATTTCACCATCAATTTTAACTTCTATACCAATCCAATTAGCGGCATTTAAAACTTTGGCAAAGTATTCAGGATATCCGTTTTTCCACCAGCCCACACGGGTTTTATCCGGATAATAAACACCGGCTACATAATTTCCGGGTAAGGTTTCGCCCGAATAAGTTTCTTCAAAGTTTGCACGCTGTCCCATACGGCCATTACCCAAACTAAAAATGCTCTCTGATATTTTATTTAAATGAGGATCAAAACCTTCTTCTATAATATTCCACTCGTGTGCCTTAATGTAATTTTTCATTTTCTTATGCTTTCGTCATTACGAGGTATAATCTCTTCTCAGAGCGTTAGTTCCTGTAATTGATTTGAATTTTCTTTGCTTTAAGATTGCTTTTGTGTCTTGCAATGCCCAGCAAAGTTTTATAATGCCTCTAAATCTTTAACTGATAATTTATCTAATCCGCTTACAACCACATCTGCCTGGGTAAGCACGCTTTTTTCACCAATTCCAATGGCTTTCATTCCACCATTTTTAGCTGCTTCAACACCTGCAACCGCATCTTCAAAAACAACGCATTCTTCTGGCTTAAAACCTAAAAGAGAAGCACCTTTTAAAAAAACTTCAGGATCGGGTTTTGATTTACTTACCATATTTCCATCAACAATTTCATCAAAGAAATGAGCCAGATTGGTTTTTTCTAAAATAATACCTGAGTTTTTACTGGCAGATCCCAATGCAGATTTGTATCCCGCAGCATGAATTTCTGTTAAAAAATTAACTGTACCTGGCAATACCTCGGCAGGAGTCATTTTAGTAATCATATCAACATACCATGTGTTTTTTAAAGTAGCCAGTGCATCTTTTTCAGCATCTGTTTTGCTCACATTGCCCCAGGCTAATATTTTATTCAGGCTCTCTACACGGCTTACTCCTTTTAACTGTTCGTTTTGCTCTTCGGTAAAATCAAAACCCATGGTATTGGCCAAACGTTTCCAGGCTTTATAATGGTAAACTGCGGTATCAACCAATACGCCGTCTAAATCAAACAGACAGGCTTTTATAGAAGGTTTTGTAGGATTATTATCTTGCATCTTTGTTCTTGTTTTTAGTACCTCAACCTTTATTTTTCTACTTCAATTCTAATACTAAGGCTGTTTTAGCTGGCACTTTAATGTCTTTCAGGCTTATACTTTCGCCTGTAATTATATTTTTTGCTGTTGTAAGTCCGTTAATTCTTTCAGAAAACCGCTCCGTTGCAAGATCTTTATCTTTCCCGGTACTGTTTACCACAACCATAACGGTTCCTTTTGCATTTTCGTTATAGCGGAAATAAACATAAACATCATCCTGCGGAACGTATTGCATTAATTTACCCGTTTGTAAAGCTGCACTTCCTTTACGGAAATTAGCCAAGGTTTTCACAAATGTAAACGCTTCATTCTCCTTATTTGTTCTACCTTCGGCAGTGAACTTATTTTGCTTATCGCCATTCCAGCCACCTGGAAAATCAGAACGGATTAAACCATCGGGGTTTGAAAAGTTTTTCATTAAAATTTCTGTTCCATAATACATTTGTGGAATCCCGCGCATGGTTAACAGAATTGCCATTCCTGCTTTATATTTATCAAAATCTTCATTTACCATAGAGTAAAATCGACTCATATCGTGGTTATCTAAAAAGATACAGTTTGTGTTTGGGTTTTTGTAAAGAAAATCTTGTGCAAGTGTTGCATATAAGCGATTTATACCGTCTGTCCACCCCGATTTTCCATTTAAGCCTTCGTATACTGCATCTTTTAAAACCGCATCTGTTATCCCTTGCAGGTGTGTATCAAATCCTCTGTTAACCGTATTGCCACCTGTAAAAAATGCCTGGCTTGCTACAGATGAAACTAAAGTTTCGCCAAATACGGTTAAATCTGGAAACTCGGCATGGATTTTTATTGCCCAATCTGCCATGTATGCAGCATCGTTATAAGGATAAGTATCTAAACGCAATCCGTCTATTCCGGCATATTCAATCCACCAGATGTGGTTTTGGGTTAAATAATTTTGAACGTAGGGGTTGGTTTGGTTTAAATCAGGCATTGATGGAACGAACCATCCGTCAAGCATTTGTTTTTTATCAGTTGCAGAGGCGTGAGGGTCCATTACCGGTTGATCGCGATAACTGGTTTGTGTATATTTTGGCCATTGGTTTAACCAATTTTTCATTGGCAAATCCTTATAAAACCAATGTCCGGTGCCAATGTGGTTGTGCACTATATCTTTAATTACTTTTAAGCCTTTTGCATGGCAGGCTTCTACGTATTGTTTATAAAGTTCGTTAGTGCCATAACGGGGATCAATTTTATAGTGATCGGTTACCGCATAACCATGATACGATGCATGAGGCATATCATTTTCAATCTCTGGTGTCATCCAAACTGTGGTTACACCCAAATCTTTTAAATAATCAAGGTGGTTCATAACCCCCTGAATATCGCCCCCGTGGCGGTAGTACATACTATCGCGGTTTAAGGCTGTTTCTGTTAAGCCCTTAACAACATCGTTATTTTTATCGCCGTTAGAAAATCGGTCGGGCATTAACAGGTAAATAAAATCTTTATTGGAAACGCCTTGTATGCGCCCTTTACTTTGGTCACGATTTTTTAGCTCGTAAGTATAGGTTTGTTTTTTCCCGTTTAAAGAAAAACTGATGGGGAATTTTCCCGCTTTGGCTGATGGAGATATTTCCAGATCTAAAAAAAGATAATTTGGATTTTCTACCTGGTTAACCTTAACCAGTTTTACACCAGCGTAATTTAAGGCTACTGCACTTGTCGAAATATGATCGCCATGTACCAGCAATTGCAATTTTGGATTGTGCATTCCCGTAAACCAGAACATTGGCTCAATGCGTTCTAATTTTTGAGCAAAAAGGTTTGTGCCGGTAAATACTACAATCAGTAAGATGAGTATTTTTTTTAGTCCTGAAGAAGGGAAGGGAAAGAAAGTATGGAATCTGATCATGCTAAAACTAAAAAGAATGTTAAAAAACCCCACAAAGCAATACGCTTTGCAGGGCATGTATTAATTAATGATTAATTTTTAACCATAGTGGCTTTTTTTGCCGCTACATCTAAAGTAATGGTATAATTTCCGGCAGTTGTAACTGAAATATTAGCACCGTTATCGGTTAATGCTCCAATACTTCCACCTAAATTTGTACCCCAGTCATGCGCAAACCTAAATTTGAAAGCACCTGCAGTTAATGTGGTTTTAATGGTATAGAAATTCGATTTTCCATCATTGGTTACTTTCATATCCGTATCGGTGTCCCATCCACCTAGGGTGGCATCACCAATAATAGACCATTCTTTTGGCGTAGAAAAAGCAATGGTATTGGTTTTTAGATTAACTGTAACTTGCTGAACCACTGCTTTAGGTGAAGTAATGTTATCGCCTGCTGTAGGGCTTATGTTACCAGAACCGGCATCGCCATAAGCAATTGTCCATGTTTTAGCTGGTGTTACCTTGAATATCAAATTTCCATCGGTAAATGCAATCATACCTGTGTATATGCCATTACTTGATAAAGAAACCAAACTATCAGCCGTTCCCGGATCCCATCCTTGATAAGCACCAGGAACATAGATCCAGGCAGATGCCAGATAAGGTGTAGCTGCAATGGTTATCACGTTAGAGTAAGTGGCATCGTTTGCTGCTGCACCCGATTTTAAACGCACTTCTAATTGGGCTGCTTTACCTACCTCTCCACCAACAGCCAGAATGATACTGTTCAATTCACTCACCGTTGGTGCATAAGTGGTTTTGTTTACAACCACCTCACTTGCTGAGGCAAAGTTTTTACCTTTAAGGCCGAATTGCAGCGTGGAAGTAACCGGAACTACATAACCTGTTGAAGTTGCCAAAGGAAATGTTAGGGTAAGCGCAGTATTTGCGCCACCAGGCTGTGTCAAACTCACCGTTGTAGCTGACGAGGTAAGCGTGCCAGCCGGTGCAACGTTAGAAACCGTTTGGGTTTCATCCTTTTTGCATGACCATAGCGATAAGGCAATTAAGCCTACCGTTAGGGATTTAAATAATTTTGATTTCATATTCTATCTTATAAAATATTAAGATTAATAGCCTGTATTTTGAACTAAATTCGGGTTGGCAATCAGATCTGCCGTTGGGATAGCATAAAGTGTACGATATGCCGGGATTGATGCCCCTGCTTTAACGCCACCTTTGTATTGCCATAAATAGGTTGCACCTGCATATTTTCCAAAACGGATTAAATCAGTACGACGATGACCTTCCCAGTATAATTCGCGGCCACGTTCATCTAAGTAAAAATCAGTTGTTAATGCAGCGGCATTAACATTGCCACTTGTATTGCCATAAGCCCTTTGGCGCAATTCATTTACATAAGTTAAGGCCTGAGCAGCTGTACCTCCAGATCCACCACGTGCAACTGCTTCTCCATAAATCAAATATTGCTCTGCTAAACGGAATAAAGCAAAATCAAGAGAACTGTAAATTCCGTTTAAAGATTGAGGTGTAACATCTGTTGAGGTAATGTTTTTAAACTTAGTAACACGTAAACCATCTGTAAAAGTACCCACATCATCAATTGTGTTCTTCGTTCCGAAGAAAGTACCACGTTTATCTAATGTTCCGGTAGCATCAGGAAATAAGGCAGGCAGGTTTGCACGTGTTCTGTTACCACCCCATCCACCATTTGGAACGCCATAAGTTGCAGGAAGCATATCTGCGTTAATAGCAGCATTAATAAGGTAGGTTGTACCGCCATTATTGGTGCCATTTACACCATCGTAATTAATGGTTAAAATATTCTCGGTGTTACCGATGTTGTTATCTGCCCTGAACAAATTCATGTAATTTGATTTCAGTTTATAATTTGCGGCAATTACTTTACTCGAATAAGTAATGGCTTCTGTATTTTTTGCAGTACCCGTATACACTTGTGCATTTAGATATAATCTGGCTAACAAAGCCCAATCTGCAGCTTTATCCGCACGGCCGTATTCGTTTGTACGTGCATCTGCCAAATCGCCTTCAATTGCTTTTAGTTCAGATTCTACATAAGCAAATAGTGCTGCCCTCTGAATTTGTTTTGGAGCAACTTTACCAATATTATCGTCTTCTGTTACAAAAGGTGGATTACCGAATGCATCTAACAATACCCAGTATTGAAAAGCGCGGAGAAAACGGGCCTCTGCGCGGTATTTTGTTACATTGGCTGCGTCAGCGCCTGTAATGTTACGACTGGCCAGTTTATCGGGGGTACTTTCTCTTAAAAATTCATTACAAAAAGTAATCTGTAATAAGCTTCTTGAGTATAAACCTCTTAAAAACTGATTATCGTTACTTGGTAAACTTGTATTCAATTCCGGGATACCTACATCACCCCAGGCACAAATGGCCTCATCGGTTACCAATTCCTGAGACATCCAGAATAGCCTTAAAAAATCAGCGAAACCCGAGTTTAAACCTCCAACATCACTTCCATCTGCACCCTGCGGACTTGTTAATGCATAAGTTGCATATAATTTTACTAAACTATTTTTATAACCTGCAGGCGTAGCGTAAACGTTATCAGCCGTTACATCATTGGTTGGCTTTAAATTTAAGTCTTCTTTTTTGCAGGAATTCAAGGATAAAAGCAAAAAACCTGATGCCAATATTATTTTAAATGATTTTTTCATTTCAGTATATTTCTTTAATAGATTCGATTACAACCAATGGATTTCCCAAACGGGATATAATGGATTGTTTTCATCTCTTTTTCAAATTAAAAACCAACATTTAAACCTAAAGTATACGTTCTTGGTCTTGGGTATAAGTTATAGTCGATACCAGTTGACAATTCCGGATCTAACCCTTTATATTTAGATACGATAAATACATTTTGAACATTTGCTGAAATTCTCATTGTTGTATTGCCTGTTTTAGACAACTTGCCAACATTATAAGCTAAACCAACATTATCCATTTTTAAGAAAGATGCATTCCTAATGTAGTAATCGCTCAAATACTGTGTACCCGAACTACCAGAAAAATTAGTATTGTATAAATCTACCGCAGCATTGTTTAAAATACCCTGAGTACTCAGGATATTATTCCTAACACCAAAGTTTGAAGAAACGTTGTCGTAAACATAATTACCAAAACTTGCTCTTAATACAGTGCTTGCAGTCCATTTTTTATAAGTAAACGAAGTATTAAAGCCGAAAGTAAAGTTTGGATCGGGTGATTTGTAGAAATACTGATCATCAGTATTAATAATGCCATCGCCGTTTAAATCCTGGTAAACGCCTTCTAAAGGTACACCGTTTTGATTATATACCTGTTTGTAAACAAAGAAAGCACTTGGCACCTGGTTAACAGCGTTCCATTTTAATGTATTTCCTGTACCACCAGTTATATCTCCGGCACTTACTTTAGAACCTGCATCAGGATTTAAGGTTAAGTTGGTAATCTTCCTTTTGTTGTAGGCTGCATTTATACCAAAATCCCAGGTAATATTTTCTTTTTGAATGGCTACAAAATTTAAGCTCGCTTCTGCACCTCTAACATCCATATTACCTACATTGGTTGTAAGTAAGTTGGTAAAGTTGGTTCCAACGGCAATATTAATGGTACTTAATAAGTCTTTTGTTTTTTTGTAATAAACATCCAAACTACCATATAATCTTCCATTTAAGAAACCATAATCTAAACCTGCATTGTAGGTTGTTGTGGTTTCCCATTTCATGTTTGGATCATAACCAGCAGGACTATAATAATTATAAAAAGTATCCCCTATCTGGTATTGACCTTGATTGGTATTGGCATAATACCTGGCAAGGTAGTTGTAATTACCAATTGTTTCACCGTCTTTATTACCGGTTTTACCATAGCTCAACCTCAATTTTAAATCAGATACCACTTTACTATCTTTTAAGAAATTTTCTCCGATAATTCTCCAGGTAAAACCTGCGGATGGAAAATATCCCCAACGGTTTTCTTCAGAGAACCTTGAAGATGCATCAGCACGCATGGTTCCTGATAAGATATATTTATCGGCAAGTGTATAAACAAACCTTCCATAATAAGAAAGCAGTTTTTGTCTCTCAACTGAATTTGGAAAAACTGGAGTAGTTAAAATTTCTCCTGTGCCTTTATAAGTATTAAAGTTATAGTTTGTAGTTGCGTTATCGTAATAACCATAACCGGCAGTTACATCAAATCTACTTTTAATACTTTCTACCGTGTGGGCATAGTTTAAGTAAAACTCAGAGAATTTATCAGAGCCTTCATTCAATCTACTTGAATACGATCCACTGGTTGCGGCACTTTGTGCAGCATATGTGGGTACGCTGGTAGAACCATAACCTTTAGAAACATCGTAACCTAAATTTAAGTTGGCGTGTAATTCCGGCAAGAAATGGAATGAATAATCGAACCTGGCGTTACCGAAACTTCTTTCAACGTTACCGTGGTTATCCTGCTGTCTGATTAATGCAACCGGATTGCGCGGCGCATTTGGATTTGGAACAATAGCGTCACCGGTTCCGGATAGCCACTCGAAATAGTTTCCAAATTTGTTATTTGCGTAAACAGGTTGGGTTGGATCAAACTGAATTGCATTTTGAATGGCTGCATCATTTGGGTATTGAGACCTGCTCAAAGTACCTTTTAAGCTTAAATCAATTTTTAAATGATCTTTAAATAAACGTGGCGATAATGTAAAACCAGCTGTTGCTCGTTTAAGTTTGCTGGTAATAACCACACCATCCTGATCTAAATAACCCGCCGATACGCGATAAGGCACGCCTTTGAAAGAACCGGCAATACTCAGGTTATTATCTGTTGAAAATGCATTTTGATATATTTCATTCTGCCAATCTGTATTGGCCGTACCCAATAGCGATTTCTGTACAGCTGTTCCATTGGCCATTACATAAGCACGAACTTGATCTGCAGAAAACACATCAACCTTTTTTGCGACTGTCGCAATTGAATTATTAGTACTGAATGTAATTACTGGAGCACCTGAAGATCCTTTCTTTGTTGTAATTAAAATTACACCATTTGATGCCCTGGAGCCATAAATTGCAGTTGCATTTGCATCTTTTAATACGGTAAAAGTTTCAATATCATTTGGGTTAATCAATGAAAGAGGACTTGGCGCATTACCGATGCTATTTCCGCTGAATGGAACACCATCTACTACAATTAACGGATCGTTACTTGCATTTAAAGATGCACCGCCACGAATACGGATCTGGCTTCCTGAACCTGGGGCACCACCACCTGAAATGATGTTAACACCCGCTACTTTACCCTGAATTAACTGTTCAGGGTTGGTAATGGTACCTTTCTGAAAATCTTTTGCACTTACGGTTGTAATAGAACCCGTTAAGTTTTTCTTTTCGGCTGTACCATAACCAATTACAACAACTTCATTAAGTTTCTGTGCATCAGGCACCAATTGAAAACTTAGGGTTGCATTTGCGCCAACCGTTACAGCTTTATCTAAAGTTTGGTAGCCAATAAAACTTGCCGACAGCGTAATTGAACCGCCAGCTAATCCGCTTAACTTAAAATTACCGTTTCCATCCGTTGATGTACTTCTGGTTGTTCCTTTAACTAAAATGGAAGCACCAGGTAAGGGTTGGCCGGTTTCATCAAGCACCTTACCAGAAACTGATCCGGTTTGTGCTTTTACGATTAATGCTGCAAAAACTAACAGCACTAAAAGCCCCTGTTTTAGCAGGTAAAATACTTTCATATTCGAAGCTCTTTTAATGATAAAAATTTGGTTAAATATTATAGTGATTTACACATAGGCCTAATTTACAGCACATAATGAGATTTCAAAATTTATTTAAAAAATATATTTTTACCTAAAAATTGTTGCTTTGATTTTCATAAAAATCACTGATTATCTGAAATTTATTTTTTCAGAAAGACAAAATTAAAATATTCAACTAACTGAAAATAAACGCATTAAAATTGTTAAATTTCAATTTTAAGTGTATTTTTTACACTAAGCTATTTTTTAGCTGTTTTTCGGGAACGTTCCCGAAATTGTTAACACAAAACACTCCTCTTTCTCGGGAACGTTCCCGAAAACTCGGCGTAATTCTGCTTATTTTACACTAAGCATCTAAAATAATTACGAAATTTAAGGCTTAAAAAAATGCGTTTTTCAGCCTAATTTTTGGCTGGTAAAGTTGAGTTTCTGATGATGATTTTTGACTCTAAAACCACCTCTTCAGGCAGGTTTTTATCTCCGTTATTATCAAGCATTTTAAAGAGTAAGTTTGCGGCCTGTTCTCCTATCTCGGTAGCGGGCTGGGTAATAGTAGTTAAAGATGGATTGAGTAGTGGGGCGATCTCCAAACTGGAAAAGCTGATTACTTTTAAATCGTTGGGGATAGAAACATTTAAATCATAACAGGCATAATAAGTAGCGAAAGCCAAACGCTCCACGGAAGTAAACACGCCATCAGGCTTTAATTGTGTTAACGCTTGTTTTATGGTTATACTGTTTTCTTCATAACTGTTGCTGCAATCCACAATCAGGTTTTCCTCGTATTGAATGTTGTGTTTTTCAAGGGCGTCTATATAACCTTGCATACGTGTTTTACCAATGGATAAACTTTTATTAACCACCAGGTAAGCAATTCGTTTACAGCCCTGTTCTATTAAATGTTCGGTTGCCAGATAGCTGCTGTTGTAATCGTTAGTAATTACCCTTGAGGTTTCAATATCTTCATAAATCCTATCGAAAAACACTAAAGGTAATCTCTTTGTACCGAACTTATTTAAATAATTATGATCATTGCCTTCTCCCGAAACAGACATGATAATGCCATCGGCCCTTCCGTTATGCAAATGCCTGATAAAGTTTACTTCTTTTGTATACTCATCGTCCGTTACATAAATTAAAATATGGTAGCCATTTTCTCTCGCTACTCTTTCGATGCCATGAATGGCCTGCGAAAAATAATTATTTGCCAGTTCGGGCACAATTACCGCTATGGTTTTACTTTTCTGCTCTCTTAAATTGCTGGCGTAATGGTTAGGCTGGTAGTTTAATTCTTTAGCTTTAGCAAGTATACGTTCCTTTGTAGCCGAACTTATATCGCTGTTATCTCTAAAAGCTCTGGAAATTGTAGACGTAGATAATTTTAAGGCCTGGGCTAATTTCTTAATATTAATGCTATCCATTTTGGCTATTAAACCTAATTAACATGTAAATAATGCTGTAAATATAAACTTAAAAAATACTAAATGACGTTAACGGATTTTTAATTGCAAAATTATAAAACAATTTTGCCCTAACCTTTATTATCATTATATACTATACAAAAACAGATCATTATCGAACAACCGTTACAAAATATCTTAAAGCTGATTATTCTTAGAGCCTACTATAAACACCTGGTTTTGTACAGACTTAGTTAATGTGTTTCTTTTTTTAAAACGGAAACATTAAAAATTATTAATAGTTATACAATAAATTATCATATTTGGTTTTGCAATAGGCAAAGCAGAATACATAGTACGAATAAACCAATGGGAAATAAAAAAATACTCATCGCTGATGATGACGAGGGGATTGTTGATGCGGTAACGATGATATTAGAGGTGATGGGTTATGAAGTAGAATTTACTTACGATGGCGGAACGGTGATAGATGCGGTTAAGGGAAAACCAGATCTTATTATGCTCGACATCTGGATGTCTGGGCACGACGGTCGCGATATTTGCAAAGCACTTAAAAACAATCCAGACTACAAAGAAATTCCAATTTTAATGATTTCGGCCAGTCGCGACATTAGGCAATCGGCACTGGATGCAGGCGCCAATGACTTTATGGAAAAACCTTTTGAAATGGATTCACTTTTAAACAAAGTAAATTTACTTCTTAATTAAAAGCAGGCCAATATCAAATTTTACACCTCTTTAAAGTAAATGGTTTCAGGCAGTTGTTTAAATACAAATTCAGTTACCTGGCAAAGCCAAAGCTTGTGATTTTTCCATTCGCCTTTAAAACTTTCTAAAATATAATCTCCACCACCACCAAGATTACGCGCTCTGGTATATACTAAGCTCAAAATTTCCGCATCATTTATATGCTTATCGGCCATCAGCAACTTACATTCGCTTGCTGCAGCGGCTATCCATTCCAATAATTCATCCGCACCTTCTACCATTTGCAACTCTGCTACATCTCCGGCCCATTCAGGAATATCGGCATACCACTCTCCTTTTGCATTTTTATAAAACCTGATCGTTCTTTCCATATTTTGTAAAGAAAAAAAATCCATTTCAATAATCCTTATAAAATCACCAATTTTATAGGGCATCTTTGTTTAATAAGTGTAACCATTTTTATTAAGATTGGGCACGTATTTTGGTTCGGTAAATAAAATGTCTGAAGAAAGCTCACCTCTTTTAAGAAAAATTATTCACATTGACATGGATGCCTTTTATGCATCTGTAGAGCAGCGTGATTTTCCTGAATACCGGGGTAAACCATTGGTTGTTGGTGGAAAGCCAGACAGCCGTGGTGTGGTATCAACAGCCAGTTATGAAGCCAGGAAATATGGAATTCGATCGGCAATGTCGGCCAGCAAAGCGTACCAGTTGTGCCCAACGGCCATTTTTGTATACCCCAGGTTTGATGCCTACACAACAGCCTCTAAATGCATCCGTGAAATATTTAGTCGCTATACCGATATAATCGAACCCTTATCATTAGATGAAGCTTATTTAGATGTTACAGAAGATAAATTAAATATAGGCTCGGCCATTGATATTGCAAAATCTATTAAAGATGCAATCAAAAACGAACTCAATTTAACCGCTTCTGCGGGGGTATCCATTAATAAGTTTGTGGCTAAAATTGCTTCGGATATGAATAAACCTGATGGCTTAACCTTTATTGGCCCTTCTAAAGTAAAAGGCTTTATGGAGAAACTACCCGTAGAAAAATTTTTTGGTGTGGGCAAGGTTACTGCGGCTAAAATGAAGGCCATGCAAATTAATACGGGAGCAGACTTAAAGAAACTATCTGAACAGCAATTAATTGCGCAGTTTGGTAAGTCAGGGCGGTTTTATTACAAGGTTGTTCGTGGTATTGATGACCGTCCGGTTAGGCCAAACCGTGAAACCAAATCGGTAGGAGCCGAAGATACCTTTTCAGCTGATACCAATGAGCTTTCTGTTATGCATGGTCTTTTGCTCCAGATAAGTGAAATTGTAAACAAACGGCTGGAAAAACATCAGCTTAAGGGAAAAACATTAACACTGAAAATAAAATTTGCCGATTTTAAAATTATAACAAGAAGCAGGTCTTTTAATGCTTCGTTTAATGATGCTCCACAAATTTACAATGAAGCCATTAAATTATTGGATGAAGCCGATATTGGGCGTACGGAAGTACGTTTATTGGGCATAACCCTCTCCCGCTTTTATGAAGAAATAGCAGAAGATAAACAGGAAAATAATCAGCTTGAATTTGATTTTTAATTTCTTTTATCAATTTCGATACAGTACAAAAGACAAAAAGTAAAGCCATATCTTTATTGCATATTTCATAAAATGACTAAAAAGTTCTTTTACCCCTGGCAAATAATACTGACCTGTTCGGTGTTGCTCTTATCATCCTGCCAGTCGCATTTCGATCTGGTTAAAGCCAACAGGAAACAATATTCTATTAACAATACTGTAGAGGCTGATTCTTCCATCATTAAATTTTATTTGCCCTACAAACAAAAAATGGAGGCGGAGATGAATGCTGTAATTGGCCGTACAGATAGTTCGCTTTATAAAGGGAAGGAAGCGGAATCTACGCTTGGAAACTTCTTCGCTGATGCCTGCCTGGCAGAGGCAAAAAAGATTGATCCGGCCATTGATTTTGCAATGCCCAGTACAAATGGTGGTTTAAGAAACAGTATTCCGCAAGGAAATGTAACACGATCTAACATTTTTGAATTAATGCCTTTTGAGAATGAACTTTGGGTATTGAAACTTAAAGGAAGTGATGTTGCTGAACTCATCAACTTTATAGCTAAATCTGGGGGTCAGCCGGTTGCCGGAATCAGGTTGGTCATTAAAGATAAAAAAGCTGCTGAAATTTACATTCATGAAAAGCCTTTTGATGTAAACCAAACCTATAATGTACTTACATCAGATTATATTGCTGGTGGTGGCGATGGGACCTGGGGAATGGCACAGCCCATTGAAAAAAAGGTTTTAAACCTAAAAGTGAGAGACGCTTTGCTCAATTATATTAAAATACAAACTGCTGAGGGCAAAAACCTAACTACTAAATTAGATGGAAGAATTACAAAATATTAACCGCCGTAATTTTGTTAAAGTTAGTGGAATTTTATCTGCTTCTTTGCTGGTTGGCAACCCTTTTGATGTTTTTGCTCAAGGCGAAATAAAAAAACTAACCATTTTGCACACCAATGATGTGCATAGCCGTATAGAACCTTTTCCGATGGATGGTTCCAGAAACCAGGGTTTGGGTGGCGTGGCCCGAAGATCGGCCCTGATTAAAAAAATCAGGAAAGAAGAGGACAATATCCTTCTACTGGATGCAGGGGATATTTTTCAGGGGACGCCCTATTTCAATTTGTATGGTGGCGAATTGGAAATAAAAATGATGAGCCAAATGGGCTATGATGCAGCAACACTCGGAAACCACGATTTTGATAATGGTATTGAAGGTTTTTATAAACAATTACCCAATGCAAACTTTCCGATATTGATCAGCAATTATGATTTGTCTAATACAATAATGCATAAATCAACCCTTCCTTATAAGATATTTAAAAAAGGTGGGTTAAAAATTGGCGTTTTTGGTGTAGGCATTGAACTTTCCGGTCTTGTAGACAAGAAAAACTATGGTGATACGGTTTACCTTGATCCTATCCAAAAAGCCAATGAAATGGCTTCATTATTAAAAAACGACCTGCAATGTGACTTGGTGATTTGCCTTTCGCATTTGGGTTATAGCTATAAGGATAAGAAGGCTTCGGATAAAGTACTGGCCTCAACAACTAAAAATATCGATTTAATTATTGGCGGTCATACGCATACTTTTATGAATGAGCCGGAAGACATTAAGAACCTCGACGGAAAAACGACCACCATAAACCAGGTTGGTTTTGCTGGCATTAACTTGGGTAGAATTGACTATTACTTCGAAAAACAAAAAGGAAAAATCAGTAAAACATCTGGTCAATACCAGATTAATAACACCATTTAAATTGCTCCGGTAAATTTAAATGCGGTAAGTAGGATCTTCAAGAATATTAACTTCAATAATGTCGTCGGCATTTTTAAGTAAAAGTTTACAATCTTCGCTTAAATGCTTTAGATGAAGTTTTTTATTCACTTTAGCATAACGATCTGTCAATTTGTTCAGTGCATCAATGCCAGACATATCGAAGATTCTACTTTCTTTAAAATCTACAATTACGGTATCGGGATCTTCAGCAAGGTCGAATTTTTCGTTAAATGCCGCAACAGAACCAAAAAATAGAGGACCAAAAATTTCGTAATGTTTTACGCCTTTCTCGTCAATATATTTTTTTGCCCTGATTCTTTTTGCACTTTCCCAGGCAAAAACCAATGCTGAAAGAATTACACCTATTAATACGGCCAAAGCAAGGTTGTGAAGCCAAATGGTAATTAAAGCAACTAAAACTCCTACAAAAATATCTTGCCTGGGCATTTTATTAATTACCCTAAAGCTCATCCATTCAAATGTTCCAATGGCAACCATAGCCATTACACCCACCAGAGCGGCCATGGGCACGCGGTCTATTATTGGAGCGCCAACCAATATAATGAGCAGAATGGTTAATGAAGCAATGATTCCAGATAACCTTGCTCTTGCACCTGCAGATAAATTGACCAGTGTTTGTGCAATCATTGGGCAACCGCCCATTCCCGTAAAAAAGCCGTTTAAAATATTTGCGGTTCCCTGTGCAATACTCTCTCTGTTCCCGTTGCCTTTTGTCTGGGTCATTTCATCAACCAGGTTTAATGTAAGCAATCCTTCCGTTAAGCCTACGCCTGCCATAATAAGGGCATAAGGGAAAATAATTTTTAGGGTTTCGAAATTAAACTGAATGCCAGGAATATGAAAGGCAGGAAAACCACCGCTTACTGAGGCAATGTCTTTAACCAGTTTGGTATTTATTCCGAAACTTAAAACAACAATAAAAACAACAATTATAGCGACTAAAGAGGCTGGAATAGCCTTAGTTATTTTAGGCAATACCAGCACAATGGAGATGGTTAATGCGACTAAACCGAGCATAATCCACAAGGACGATCCGCTTATCCAGGTTACCTGACCATTAACAACAGTTTTAAACTGTTCTAATTGCGACATAAATATTATAACTGCTAAGCCATTTACAAAGCCAAACATAACAGGTTGTGGCACCAGCCTGATAAATTTACCCAATTTAAATAGGCCAACCAGGATTTGAAAAACACCTGCTAATGCCACTGCAGCAAAAACATATTCAATGCCCTGTGTTTTCATTAGCGCAATAAGTACAATTACCGTTGCGCCGGCACCTCCTGAAACCATTCCAGGCCTGCCGCCCAATAAAGCAGTAACCAAACCCATTATAAAAGCAGCGTATAAACCTGTTAGTGGTGGAAAACCGGCCAATATTGCAAATGATAATGATTCGGGAATCATGGTCATCGCTACCGTTAATCCTGCTAAAATTTCGGTTTTATAGTTTATCTTTTTCGAAAAATCGAAAATTTGTAAATACGGTTTCATCAAGAATAAAAGGAATAACCATAACCTTGCGCAGGTTATTAAGCAAAGGTATTAAAGAAACTGATAAGAAAACTTTCCGCTCTTTGAATAAACCAAATAATTATCCTTTTAAATTAGCCATGTACTAAACTGTAAATTTGCTGCATGTAAACCGCTTCCTGTATTGCAGCAAAAAATATTTCCCATTCATCCCGTGTAAATACCAGGCTAATATCTGGAAATGGAGTAGATAGAATCACAATTTCGTTTCCATTGGGCGCAGTTTCCAGGTAATCATCGAACCGGAGTTTCTGCGTAGCCTGATTAAAGGCATCGAACTGACCAAAAGAGAAATTCATAAGTACACCTGCACGCCATATGTTAAGTACTTTACAGTTGCGGCATTCAGTAATCGAAATGTTTGCTTTTTGAACAAGAATGGTTGTATTACACATAGGCTACGTCTAAATCTTATTGGGATTTAGACAAATATCCTATTATTTAGAATAATTCCAAATAATATTAAAAAATTAATGTTTACTTTATTGTATCGAGTTTAGTTTTTGCCCATTCATAGTCTGGTTGCAATTTTAAAGCCGCCTGGTAATCGCTTAATGCCAATTCTTTTTGGTTAAGGAACAAATATAAATCACCCCGGTTTGTTAAAATCTGTGCACTTTTTGGCGAAGCATTTATGGCTTTATTATAGGCCTGCAAAGCTTCCTGATGCCGCCCTGCGTCATGTAGTATGGCCGCTTTAATATTATAACCAATACTCCATTCAGGAGATTTGAGGATAAGCTTATCTATTTTCTCAATTGCCATTTCGTGCTTGCCTTGTTGAGCCAAAGACGTAGCCGCGTAAATATAAAACCATTTATTTTCAGGATTGAGTTTAATGGCCTCATTAAAAGCAATTACAGCCTCAATCAGGTTATTTTGCCTGCTCCATAACTTCCCCTTAAAATTTTTAATATCTGCCAAATCGGGATATAAAGAATCTATTTCTATTGTTAAATTTAAAGCTTCATTATAGTTACCACTTCGGATTAATTGAGCTACTTTTTGATTGAAGACCTGTACAGCTTTCGGAAAAGTTTTTATTCTTTCACCAAGTGCTGCATTCTCTGATTTTACTTCTCCGAGATAAGCATTATCAAATTTGCCCATTTCTGCTGGCTGCTGCCCGAAGCAAATCACATTTAGCAATAACAAAAATGTTGAGTAAAAAATTTTCCGTACCATAAGCGTTAACCTGATCGGTTAATTTACAGCAAAAACCGTACTCTTTTTTCAGGATCATTCAACCTAATTTGCCCGTTGGGTTTCTTTAAAATTAACCTGCTTTTTGTTCCCTTTTACTTTGCTTCTTCCAAAGGTATAGGTTAGGTTTAGGTTAAACCTTCTCGAATCGTAATAGTTATTAAAGGTTTGGGTAAAATCCTGATAATAAATCTCCCCTCTGTTTACAGTACCTTTAAGCAGGTCGTCGCCAGAAGCATTAACCTGGAACTTGCTATCAAATAAAGAAACCCTAACACCCGATGATAACGATGAACGGCCTTTGCTGTAAGTATTCCCCTGGGTAGAGGGTAAAGAATGCCAGAAATTAAGAAATACATTAACCATTTTACTCAGGGTAAATGTATTGTTGGTACTGTAATACAAGGCAGAACCATTTTGTAAAAGCACTTCGGGTAATGCCGATTTTCCGTGTGCAAAGTTAAAACTTACAAATTCGCGGTTCTCCCACCATGGAAAAAATTTAAGCCCCAAAGTGGCTTCTACTCCCGAATTGTATTGGGTAAGGTAATTTTGATAATTCACAATTTTTATCGGTCCATTAATTTCAACTAAACGGCCATAACCATTAATTAACTTTTGACCGTAGACCGTGAAAGATAAAATTCCTTTATACAGATAAGAAATTTCGGCGTTATGATTATAGGAAGGCTGCAAAAGCGGGTTTCCGGTAGAATAGGTATTTGGATTGGAATACCACCTGAATGGATTTAAAGCCCTAAAGTTTGGCCGGTTTATTCTTTTAGAATAATTAACCGAGATGGTATTATCCTCATCTGGCTTATAGCTTAGGTAAACTGAAGGAAATAACCGTCCGTAGTTAAATTTGTTTCTTTCGTTATTTGTGGGCGAATAGGTATTAATGATGGAATACTCATATCTTAAACCTGCTTTTGCCGACCACTGTTTATTAAATTCTACCTGTGAACTTACATAACCGGCTATGTTTTTTTCTCCGTACTCAAATACATTACTTTTTGATGGGTCCATTTCATAATTACCCTGGATCAGGTTAAAATATCCTATGGTTGAGTTGTTGTCAAAATTTGTAAATTTTAACCCGGCTTCAATATTACCCCATTTATAGGGCATGGTAAGATCGGATTGTGCAGACCAGATTTTATAATTTAAATCGCTGTTGTTCCTTACAAAATCCGTTGTAGAAGTTTGACTGGATGCCGTTTGGAAATTTACCGCCGATGCCGGAAGGGTTGAAAAGAAATTAAACCCTGAGCTTAACTTTTTGCCAGCTTTATCCAGTTTTTGATCGTGGTAAACATTCAGGGTTTGCGTAAACGTATTGTTCAGCTGCTGCGAAAAGGTATTAAGTATATCATCCGTAACCGCTCCGGTTTTATAAATATAGATGCTGTTAATGTCGATATCGTAATTGCTCCTGCCAATATCGTAGATAAAACCAATATTCGATTTGGTGCTATTTTTATAATCCAGGCTTACATTAGCACCAAAACCATGAGAAATATCTTTTCTGGAATCATTACTCAACATGGAGTTTGCGCCGATAACGTTAATTTCTTCTGTTGGGTGTGTTAGCGTTCGGTATTGTCTGAGTTTTATAGAACCACTTATTTTTTGCGATTGATAATTCAGGTTTAAGTTATTTGCAAAAGCGGGGTAAGTAGTTTGTGCGTAAGTAGAGCTTATGCTACCGCTCAAACCCAAACTTTGGTTTTTTTTAAGCACGATATTGATAAGCCCGCTATTTCCCTGGGCTTCATATTTAGCCGGAGGTGTGGTAATTACCTCTATCTTTTCTACATCGTCTGATCGTAGCGACTTTAAATAATGGATCAAATCAGCACCGCCAATATTTACAATCCTATCATTTATCATTACGGAAACGCCACTTTTCCCAATAATGGAAACACTTTGATCATCTACCCTTAGCATTGGCGTTAAGGCTAATGCCTGGCTAAGATCAGTACCTTTCGCGGCAATAGAATTACCAACGTTAAACACCATCCTGTCTATTTTTCGCTCTATTAATGGTTTGTTCGCCGAAATTGTTATCCCTTTTAAATTTGTGCTCGATTGATGGTTGATCATTAGATTAATCGTTGAGTCCTGATGCAATTCAAAAAGATTAGAAAAACCCTTAACCCCTAAATAAGTTCCTTCAATTTTATAACTTCCCGCCGTTAATCCCGTAAACCTAAATACTCCCTTGTCATCAGAACTTACAGTTTGAATTAGGTTTCCATTGGCCTTAAACAATTTTAAAGTTGCCTGCATTAAAGGCACATAACTACTATCGGCAACATTGCCTGTTATTTTTAACTGGCCGAAAACAGCATTGGTACTCATAAAAAAGAAAGCAATAATCAGAGCGAAATAAGGTTTCATAAAGTTTGTTGATTTTATTAAAAGACACCTTTTAAAACCAACATGTTGCACCGTACGAAAAGCAAAATCGTTTAAAAGCAAAAAACCGATTGTAGCGCTACATATCGGTCTTTTATAACAGCATACTGAGTATTAACCCAAGTTACCTCAAATTTTTCATTAAATTAAAGATCTTAATGAAGCGATTACTATTTATCAAACAATATTGAGCGGCAACTCATTACAACTATAATGGTTCTTTTTTATTCGACTGTACTACTTTGTACTGCTCAAAACTTTGGTTCATGGCTGTTTCAAAGGCAGCATAAGTTTCATCGTTAAATGGGATGGTGGCCACCCATTGCTTTTGTTCAGCCCATTCAAGTTTTTCAAAATGCTCCAACGCTCCCAACAGTTCATAAAATTTAGATTTTAAGCCATACTTCACATCGAAGGGGCTGAGCATGAACTTACCCAGTTCCTCATTTGGTATTAATTGGTTTTTCCATAAATGGCCGCCTAAAGTATTTTGCACAAACAAGGATACGCAATCATCACTATTAGTCAGTTGCGCTGTACCAGCAAGAAGATAATGATGATCATTTAGCCACTTAACTACCATAAAAATTAAATTTACCTCATCGTTCCATTTACGGTTAAATTCCGTAGCATGATACAATTCAAACGACTCTTTTACAGCGGCAAAATAACCACTCAACTTGTTTTCTTCAGAGATTAAACTTACAATAATATCTACTTGTTTATTAAAGGGAAGGTATATGTTGGGGTATTTTTTGGTATGATCAAATTTACCGAAATGCTTTTCGATAATTTCAATGCTACTTTCAGGCCCGGGACTAACATTCCAAAAACTATCGGGTTCTTTTCGTAGGCGTTTTGTGTACAGTTTATTATTAAAAACAACCTGTGTGAAATAAGGGGTATAGTTTTTCCCGTCTTTGAGCAGCGGAAAATCTTCATTTAATACTTCTGATTGAAAATAATATAAAAATCCCCATTCCTGATCTTTTAAACCCATATTATTTTTTATACCAAGTGGCGTGGTGCTGTTTGGTTTCACAATAGGAATCGTATGAGGAGGCGTAAGATTTCGCTCTGCAAAAAAGCTAATGATCTTTGGATCGGATACCGGTAATCCCAATAACGATAATAAATCTTTTTGTGTCATGTTGCGGATATTAGTTCTTGTCTAATTAATTTTCCATGTGCTGGGCCAATTTCAACTCCAGTTTCAAATATTTCTTTTATTCTTTAACCTTTTCAGCGAAAGCCAATAAAACGCTTACCAAATTACTTTTGCTTATGGTAAAACCTAAACAACTTACTCCTCTTTAAAATACTGTCCAAACCAGGCATCGAAGTTTTCTTTGTGTTTTTCCTGTGCCGTTTTAATTATTTCATCGGGTTGTTCTATTTGATCCAAATGATAATCTCCCTTCATCCATCTTAAATATTCACTTAAATCGTCGCTTTCTTCATAATCTTCTTCATTCCTAAAGAAATAGGTTTCTTCAAGATCAACCCAAATTTCGGTATCGTAGGTAATTAAATGCAAAAGCTGTAAAAAGTTTTCTGCAACAATATGAACACCGCCTTCATCTCCAAAAACCACAACAGGCATTTGATTTAAGGGCTTGTTTGTTCCATCATCCCAAATTGCATAAAAAGAACCCGAACCATTGGCCTGTGCAAAAGGTAGTAAATGATTTAAAAAATTTTCATCATCATTCCAGCTTTTTAAGCCTGATTTATCATCCAGTAACACGGCAAAGCCTTGACTATAATTTCCGTAAGATGAAATGTTATTTTGAAAATAAATTAGCTTTTCCAGTTCAGTCGGAATTTCACTTAAACCTAAATTTTCCTTAAATGTTGTTATGTTGATCATGGTATTTGTTTGAGTGAATACTAAAATAACGCTTGCTTTATTTAAATCCAAACAGTTGAGCCTGAAAAATAAGAGGCCGCGGAACCTTAAATTCTGTTCGTACCTCCATTTAAAAATGGATACCAAGAAAATTGCACAGCTTATGCACATCTAAGCCAAAAGCGTGCGCATGAGCCGCTACCTTGTTAAACAAAAATTAGGCCTTAGTAAGGCGGAAAACTTGAACTTATTTCTGCAAAATGTAGAGTAAATTATAGTTCTATATTTAAACGGTCCTCTTAATTATTAATCCATCTTTTACATAACAACTATACTTATCCTTATAGTCGTGCGGGCCAATTTGTGCAAAGGTAGCCGCATCGGCATATTTTAGTTTCAGTCCCCGGTTGTAAACAAAGCTTTGTCCAACTGCAACCTCCGAACTCCAGGTATGCGTGGCTTTTAAATCAGGAAAATTTTCATCCTGGTAATCGCTCGTATAACCTGACAAGGGTTTTAAATGTTCCTCCGTAATAACTTTTGCACCCTCGGCATAATAGTAATGATTTTGATCTTTCGCATACAGCATACTAATGGGCACGAAGCTATCCCAATCAACATTTTTGAGAGGCGTAAAGTAGTACCGCTCCGATTTTTTTCTAATGGTATAGGATAATCCATAAATCGTGTTCTTATCTTTAAAAAAGCCATAATTTATACAGCTAAAGGTGGCAGCATCTACCAGCAATTGGTGGTTACCCTGATCCATTAAAGACGCATTATTCAAGGTGATTTGCTCACCAGTTACTGTTATTTTTTCGATCAGCAAACGGCGCGCATATATACCAAACATACCAGTCATTACATAATCTGGAATATGGAGCTGAGGAATAGTCATTTAATGATTTGTGGATTAAGTTTACTTATTATTTTCTTTCGCAATGCTTTGCCAGTGTTTCAGTTCTTTATCGATATTGACTTTTAGTTTGGTACCGGGCGCTTCGGTTTCCCAATTATTTTTTACTTTTTGCAAACCATCTGTTATCCATTGGTCAAGTGGTATTTTTTCATCCGCTAAAAAAAATGGAGCACTATAGTGAAAAATTTCTTTGGTATCCTGTTGCACCAAAAAAGTATACATCGCATCGCCTAAATTTTCCCAGTATCCCTGTATGTAATAATATGGGAACCCGTTTTTGGGCCGGTCTGTAATTTCAAAATGAATGCTTTTCCCTTCGCTTTCCGTACGTATAATATCTATCGAATTAGTATGGGTTATTGCCTTTATTTTATTTAGACTATCGACCAGTTGTTGCTCCTTCTTAGTATAAATAAAGGGGTTGGCCAGGTACTGTCTGTTAGAAATAGAATAATCCTTATCGCTTTTAGCAGCCGGGGCAGTTTTAATCAATTCACCTTTAATGTTAATGTAGCCGGTAAAGGCAGTATCGGTAAGTGGTTTATAATCTATATAACCTGGCATTGGTAATTGTTTCCATCCACCACCATAAACCCGGGCATAACCGGAGTTAAACGGCCCGGAAAAATCCCATCGGGCAGGTGTTACTTTATTACCCAGCCCATCAACAAAACCAAGTTTTCCTTTTTCTACATATGGCCTGTATCCTTCGCTGAAGGGCTCCGGGCTTATAAAGCTAAAGCCTTTCTCAGTCCTGTGGGTGATGTACCCCGCAACATAATACAGAAATTTACCTTCCCGGTTATACACTTCGCCACCTGGAATACATGGTTTTTCAATGGCTGCCTCCGACCCTTTTGAAATACCTGCAAACTCAATAATTATACCTGTAATGGGTTTTTCAAAATCATACCTGTTATCCGGAATTAGTTTAGGCTCAGTACTGTAAAAAATACGCGGTTTTCGTTTGGTTGTCTCCAAACCGTCATAGAAATCATTTATATCGCGGCTACTAAGTATTGGATGCACGGCCGGGATAATAATATCGCCCCTGCCGTTTTTAACACCTACATAAGTGGTATCGGTATTAGGAAAGTAATATAAATTTTGACCATCTTTCTGTCTGTTGCAGCTCAACAGAAAAACGGCCCCAAGGATGATCAAGAAAAAACATATTGTTCTCATTCTCATAATAATTTATTTGCTTTCTGATCTACATTGATCGTTGTGAATAATTAAACTTAAATCTGGCTGATGTAAAATGTATCATGAAGATAAATTTTTGATTATTATACTTTTTCGCAGTTCAGCCTCTATAAAAACCCTGCTGCATCTATTATTATTTAGTGGATTTCCAGCGCTTCAGCCTTTTTAAAATCATTTTCTGCCCGTTCTTTTTGTTTGAGTTGCTGGTAAATTTCTCCCCTACCTCTGTAAGCCTGCCCATCTTGCGGGTTTAATGCAATGGCTTTTGCATAATCATTTAAGGCCGTTTTATATTTTTTTTGGCATTTATAGGCTAATGCCCGGTTGGCATAGGTATTCCCGTTTTTAGGGTTTAAGCCAATGGCTTTTGTATAATCCTTAATGGCAGGTTCATAGGCTTTTATAAGCGAATACGCCAGTCCGCGAATGGTATAATTTTCTTCGGTATCAGCATCAAGCTCAATGGCTTTCGTTAAATCAATAATTGCAAGTTCGGTTTTTTTTATATAGGTATAAAGATTTCCCCGGTTGCGATAGGCTTCCGCATTTTCGGGGCTTAACGCAATTAATTTTGTGAAATCTTTAATCGCTTGCTCATATGCTCCCTTATAATAGTAAGCTAATCCACGATTGTGGTAATTCCGGGCAACATTAGCATCAATTTCAATTGCCTTGGTTAAATCTGCAATGGCAAGTTCTGGCTTATTTACCTGGATATAAACCGCACCACGATCACCTAATGTTTGTGCAGGTTCAAAATTTTGTTCAATTGCTTTTGTAAAATCGGTAATGGCCAGTTCTGGTTTATTTATTTTGGCATATAAAAAACCACGATTCCGATAATTACTCGCAATTTCCGGGTACAGTCCAATTACTTTAGAGTAATCTTTAATCCTGAGTTCGTATGCTTCTTCAAGGGTAGAATGTGGTATTCCTTTTGAAACATAAACCTCTTTAAATAACTCTTTTTCTGTTGTTGATGCTGTTTCTTTTATAGAATCGGCGGGTATTGGTTTGAACCTTTTGGCCTGTGTGAGCAAATAGAGGTGCTCGGCACCGTAATAGGCCGCCACATTTTTTGGGTTCAACACTTTTGCCTTTTCATAATCTTTAATGGCTTTTGTATAATTTTTTAACTGCTCAAACGCTTGTGCCCGTTTAACATAGGCCGTATCATTTTTAGGTTTTAGCTTGATTATATTAGTATAATCGTTAATGGTCAACTCCTGCTTTTTACTGAAAAAGCTGTCAGCCTCCTTTACCTTTACTGGCCTTTGTTTTGAATTCAGTTCTATTGCCCTGGCAAAATCACTGTAAGCCAATTCAGGCGCGTCTATTTTAGTGTAAATAAAACCCCGAAGCCCAAAGGCCCAGGCATTAGCCGTATTAAGGGCAATAGCCTTGTTTAGGGCCAAAAGGGCATTTCCATTCTCTCCCTTTTGTAGGTAAGCAAAGCCGAGGTTGGCGTAAGCCGAATCGGTTGGATTTAATTTTACCGCCTCTATAAAACTGTGTATTGCCGCATCAAAATTCTTTTCTGCTAAAGAGTGCTTTCCTATTTTATAACTTGTTTCATCTTCATTATTTTTCAATAGTGTATGATCCTGTCCGTAAGCAGATGTAACCAAACTTGTCCAAACTATTATTATGGTTTTAACGAACAACTGCGCTTTCATCTTTTTTAGTTTATCTGATCAATTAAAAATTCAACAAAAGCGCCCTTACCAGTCTAAAACAGAGTAGTAACCACCTAAATTTATTTTTTATTTAAAGTGTATGCACTTACATTTCTGTGCTTAATGCCTTTTGAATCAACGTTACTATCTTCCAGGCTTAAAACCATTTGGGCATTACTGTTAAACTTTAGATTTAGGTATTGACTGGTGTTGCCCTTTGTCATTACAAATTCTTCACCCTTTAAGGTGTAACTATATACTTCTCCGGCATCATTGTTATTTTTCACGGTCACATTATCCCCTTCAAAAACAAATAACATTTCATTGGCGCTATATTTATCTTCGTACCTGTTTTTCTCCACATCGTTTTCATATCTTATTTCAAGCATTTTTTCTACTTCCCAGGTTCCCATTAAATTATTATTGTTTTTCTTATCAGTACTTTCTTTTTTGCAGCTTACCAGCCCAATTAAGGCCAGAAAGCAAATTGTTATTATTTTTTTCATTGCTATCTTATTTTAAATTTACGAACTGTTGTTTTACTTTTTATTTAAAGTGTATACCGTTACGTATCTATGTTTAACCCCTTTTGAATCGGTATTACTATCTTCAACACTTAGTACTATTTGAATATTACTGTTAAATTTCAGATTAAAATGTTTCCCCTGATTGCCTTCTCTCATCACAAAATTTTCACCATTTAACACATACGTGTATACATCCGGCGTTCCATTGCCATATACTGTGGTGAGGTTATTTCCTTCAAAAATGTAAAGCCACTGGCCTGACTTATATTGCTCCTCATATCGATTTTTTTCCACGTCGTTTTCGTAGCTTATACTCAATTCCTTTTGCACCTCCCATTTGCCCTGTAAATTATCATTGTTTTTCTTCTCCGTGTTTTCTTTTTTACAGCTTAGCAGTCCGCCAAAGGCCAAAAAGCAGATTATTATTATTTTTTTCATGGGTTAAGTTTTTTATGTTCTATTTATGCCTTGCTTAGCTCAGCATTCGATTATTTATCTGTTAATTTTCGGCTTTACCGTTGTAAATATGCTTACGTCATCAACGGATAATTTTTTCACGTAAATGCTCACCTGGGGTGAAGTATTGGCGCCAACCGTGCTGTAAAAACTTTCAGAAAATCCAGCCACCTGTCCGCCGGTAAAAGTAATTTTCCTTGGTTTTTTGATACCGTTAACAACCAGCATGGTAATTGTTCCTGAGGCATTTTTTACAGTTCCTGCAATCCATTTCAAGAAAAATTCATCCACATCCTGCGCCAGTTCCATTGTAATGCTGCAATTGCCATTATTAATCAGCTCGTTTTCGTCTAAACTGTAGTAAGGCGTGTTTAATGCATAATTAATCCCTAAAAGTTTATAACTATGGCTCGTGTTGCTTAAACTATCGCTTAGTTTAAATTCAATCTGCATCTGAGTTTCGTCTTGTGCCAAAACATTAAATCCAAAAAACAGCAACAATAACATTATCGCACAACAATACCCCTGGGGCTTGCTCCGCACGTAATGAGTTCTCGTACCCATGGCTTAGATATTACCTTGTTTTTCTGGAGCAAAATTGAACTTGCCTTCAAATATTTTCCCGATAATGGGTACAGGTTTCTCAACTTCGTTTGCTGCTGCAATAATACCCAGCAACAACAACACAAACGGAGCTAATAAAATAAGATAGAAAATGCTACCGAGTGAAGGAATAATGGCCAATACAATACTGCTTATTAGGCTTAATGCAAAAAAAATAATGTTGATACCAAGTGCTTGGCCCAAATGATAATTGACCAGGCTGCTCTTTGCTGCAGACTTTTTAAATTCGAGATAAGAAATAATCCATCCCACTAAGGTGATGTAGGCTACAATAGCCGTTGTTCTGTTTTTCATAATTTCGCTCTTTAAATAATAGAATGGAACAAAATTAGCCCCATACAAAGGGCTAAGCAAGAAAACGGAGACTACCTTGAGACTACATATGGAAATATAAACGACTACAATGAGGCTACAAAAAACACATAAAACGCTTTATTACAAACACTTGCTTGTATTTTAAGTTTTCTGAAGTCATTCTTTTATCTATTTTTGTTTATGCAGCTACCACTGAAACCATTACTCATCTTCCTGTTTTTATTCCTCATTTTTTTTAAAAAGGCGGAGGCGCAAAAAATATACATCGACTCCCTTAATCATTTACTCAGTCAAAAAGAGATTTCTAAAACAGATCAGGTAAATATATTGTGTAAGCTGGCCAGGGCCAATTTTGAGAAGAACCTGACGCTTTCTTTTAAGCAAACTGACGATGCGCTTAAAATTAGCACCGCAATTAAAGATAGCCGTGGAAAAGCGATGACTTATGCCACATTAATACATTTATATGTTTGGAAAAAAGACCTAAAAAAGGCCTATGAAAGCCGAGACAGCGCCATGTATTATGCAGATAAAACTAAAGACCGGATTACTTTGGGTTTTGTATGGTTTAGAAACGGCTGGCTGGATCTGATTAATGACGAGAATGACAAATCAGTTGTAAAACTGCTTAAAGCGCTTGATTATTTTAAAGGTGAAGATGCAGCCGAATATGAAAGCACTATATATCATTATTTAGCAAGTCTTTATGGCTATGGGAATAATCCGGCTAAACAAAAAAAATATGCTGATTTATGTTATTCAACCGCTGTAAAAAGCAAACAGGTGGATATAATGAATAATGCTTATTTTACCATCGGGCAAACTTATTTTGACCGTTTTAAGCTCGATACAACTAAGCGTTATTTTTTAGATTCTGCGTTAACCATTTATAAAAAAGCACTGCAGCTCGCCAGTAAACAGGAAGGACGTTTACTAATCTATAGCAATACGGCAGCTATTGCTTTAAATACAGCCAACACCTATTTTCAGTATTTTCCATCTATTTATACGGATAGTGCCGAAAAATACACAGATATCGCCATTAAAATTGCCTTAAAAACCAATCTGCAGGAGGTACTATTAAACAGTTATGGATTGCGCAGCGAATATGCCCTTCGGGATGGGAATTATGATGAGGCTGAGAAAATACTTCTTACCGGCCTAAATACCATAGCAAATGGTGTTGTTAAGATGCCGCTTACCAAAGCACGGATATTTCAGGGACTTGCCAACATTGCAGAAAAAAAAGGTGATAAAGATGCTGCGTTAAATTATTTGAAACAATATTTTGTGTTTTATAAGCAAGCTTTTGATGAAGATAAAATTAATAGTATTACAAGAGTAGAGGCACAATATCAATCCGAAAAAAAGGAACAGGCAATTGTTTATTTACAACAACAGGCCGAATTTGCAAAAAAGCGCACCATTTTTTATGTTATACTGGCTTTAACAGGAATTATTGCATTGCTTTTTCTACTCATGTCGTATAATTTTAAATTGAAAGCTTCCGGCCGAAAACAGGAGCTGATTGACCAGGGAAAAAGAGCTGCCGAATTGAGGGCGCAGTTAAAAGAAGCAGAAGCTACACAACTCCAAACTGAGCAGGCTTTGCTAAAAGAACGTCAGGAGCGTTTACAAAAAGAACTGTTGGCAGGAACACTTCAGATTGAAGAAAAAAATGAATTGTTAGAATTGCTATCGGGGAAAGTAAACAACGAAAGTCACCTATCTTTTGATGAGCAGATTAAGAAGATCGTAAACCAGCAACGGAAGATGGACAAAGATTTTGAAGAATATAAAGCCGACTTTTTTGAATCCAACCCTGCTTTTTTTGAACGCCTGCAGCAACAGGCAAACCATACGCTAACCCGCCTCGATTTAAAATATTGTTCTTATATGCTAATGGGGCTTTCAAATAAAGAAGTTTCTATCCGTTTGGGTATAGAACCTAAAAGTGTGCGTATGAGCCGATACAGGATTAAGCAGAAGTTAGGTTTAGGAAAAGACGAAGACTTGAATTTATTTCTGCAAAGCGTGGCTTAATTCAATATATAAAAAGCTTGATTTTTCAGCATACTTATATCCAACTCAAAACTGTCCAATTTATAATGGGCAGTTTTGAGTTAAAAAATAATTGCTTGCCTTTAAAGGCTATTTAGGCCAACCTGTGTTTTGTTCCAATTTTGGATTTTTGGTTATTTCGGTCTTCGGTATAGGCATAAAATACATTTTTTGTTCAAAAATAGCTGGCTGCAAATCAACTGGGGCATACTGATAAGTAAAGTTTCCAGGGCCTTGTTTGGTAATAATAACACCATCAAATTTTTTCCCGTTCAATACGGATTCGGCCATTTTCCACCTTCTTAAGTCCCAGTAACGCTGACCCTCGAAACATAATTCTATATACCTTTCGTTACGGATCAGATCTCTCATATCGCTTTGCGATAAGCCCATAGTTAATGGCGTTACAATCCCACCTCTTTGTCTTATTCTATTTAAATAGGCATATACATTAGCATCTGGAGCGCCTTGTGCTTCGTTAATTGCTTCGCAATAATCAAGTAATATTTCGGTATACCTAAATTCTATCCATGGCTGTTCGCTTCCGTAACCATATCTGTAAATGATGTTATCAGGGTTTGTTGCTTTAATAGTTAAATAACCAGTAATAGTGTTATAAACAGCATAATTGGCAACAGAATCGTAATCGCTGCCTCCTTTATAAATACTAAGGCCATAGCTTTTAGTTAGCTGGCCAGGTGCAACACCCGGATAAGGACGTGAAGGAATACCTGCAATAATGGATTGATTGTGTGCGATAAAAGCATTAAATCGATCATCCCGATTTGCATATGGCTTGCTTGGATCATAACCTGACGCTGTTTCGTTAATTCTTTTACCATTTTTCATCGGGAAGGCATCAACCAATTTTTGTAATGGTGAACATTGCCCAGCATCGCCATTAGCCAACCATACAGGTTTCACTTCTGCATCCCATCCGTGAGAAGTTTCAGGTAAATGATATTGTTTCTCAAAAATAATCTCTTTATGCGCGTTTGATTTATCAAGCCATAATTGCTTTAAATCGGGATATAAATCATATTTCCCTAAATCTATAACATCTTTGGCAGCGCTGGCTGCATTTTGCCAACGGATTAAATCGTTACTGGGGTTAAACAATGGGCTGGCAAAATACAAAAGTGCCCTGGTTTTTAAAGATAGTGCGGCACCTTTAGTAGCCCTGCCCCTATCTGCATCTTTAGGCAAATCGGCTGCAGCGGTGGTACATTCGTCAATTATAAATTTAAAACATTCGTCGGCTGTATTGCGTGTTACCATTAAATCGTCGCCCAGGCTTTGTGCTTTAGTTATTAGCGGAATACCGCCATATCTTTTTAGCAGATTAAAATAAAATAAAGCCCGCAAAAAACGAACTTCTGCGGTGCGAAGTTTTTTAATATCATCGCTTACGGTAGAGGTAGTTATATTGGCAAAAAAATCGTTGGTTACCCTAATCTGCTTGTAGGTATCTACCCAGATATCCATAGGGTTATCTACTTCGTTCCACTGGCCAACCAAAATTGAATTTGGGCCACCAGAGTAATTGCTCCGTGCCTCATCAGCAATGTTATTATAGGTATTATAATCCCAACCGGGCACAAAGCTGTATACATTATTTACATATAAGCCAAGTAGTGCGGGATCTTTCCATACATCATTTTGATTAATCGTAGATGGATTATTTGGGTTGAGGAAATCTTTTTTACAAGAGGTGATAAATAAGATTAGTCCGCAAAGTACTATTGTTATTTTTTTTAAATACATCGTATCTTCGTTTAAATAATTAAAACTTAACATTTACACCAGCGCTAAATACCCTTTGCTGTGGGTAATAAGAGCCTGCGCCCGATTCTGCTTCTGGATCGAAACCAATTTTATTTAAGGGGCTTACCGTAAACAGGTTTGTACCAGATACAAATACCCTTATACCATTAAGATGGATTTTTTTTAAATTGATATTGGAGAAAGTGTAACCAATATTAACTGATTTTAAACGGGCATATGCCGAATTTTTTAACCAGATATCTGATGGCTGATTGTTTATGGTGCGCCCTCCTGGCCAAATAAGCGGGTACTCTGCCCCTGTATTGGTTGGTGACCATGCATCTAATAGGTAAGTGAAAGAGTTTCTGGGGCCACCATCGAACATTACTCTGGCATTTTCGGCTAATAATATATTTTTGGCTGCAGCGCCTTGTATCAAAAAGCTTAAATCGAAATTTTTCCAGTTAATATCACCTGATAGACCAAACATAACCCGCGGTGTGGCGTTGTAGTTAGATAATACGAGCTGATCGTTACTGTCTATCATTCCATCACCATTAAGATCGGCATATTTTATATCTCCGGCACGTGTTGCTAAGCCAAATTCTTTACCGCTCATCCAAGCTTGTGCTTCGGCATCGCTCTGGAAAATACCGACAGATTTGTAACCTGCCCTAAAGTCCATAGGCTTATCTAATTGACGTTGAAAATCCAAGCCTCCAGCAGGATCATCAATAGCGGTTACTTTATTAACGGCATAACTGGCATTGGCACTTATTTTATAATTTACCTGGCCTATGTGGTTTTGGTGGTTAAGTACTATTTCAAAACCTTTGTTTTTTACTCTTGCATAATTTTCGAATGGCAATGTACGGCCAAATGTGGCAGGTGTAGAACGATCGCGGGGGCGTAAAATATCTTTGGTATCTTTAATAAAGTAATCAAACTCGAAACCAAATAAGCCTTTCCAAAAGCTGGCTTCCAAGCCAATATCAGTGTTATCAGATTTTTCCCAAGTAATATATGGGTTGGGGTAAACCCCATAATAAGCAATAGGTTGTGGAAGGTTATTAAAAACAGGTATAGTACCCCCACTCGTGGCAATGGTATAAGCATCTTGAAATTGATAAGCACTAACCCTATCATTACCTATTAAACCTTTTGATGCCCTTAATTTCAGGTTATCTATAAAAGAGAGCGATGGATTGTTCTTTATGAAGCTTTCTTCCGAAATCCGCCATGCGGCAGATACGGCAGGAAAAAAACCAAATTGTTTTCCTTCAGGAAAAATATAGGAACCATCGTACCTGAATGATGTTTCTACAATATATTTGCTGTTAAAGGTATAACCTAAACGGCCAACAAGTGCCCTGCGTGCATCGTTAATTAAGCTCGTACCAGTAACGCTCTGGTTTAATGGTCCACTTACAAAAAGTTCGTCTTTTATCTGGGTAGGGAAATCTTGTTTTGTAGCATTTAAATTATTGCCAGTACTTTTATTTTGTTCGAACAATAAAAGTGCATTAATGTTATGCTTGCCAAAATTGCGTTGGTAGTTTAACGATACGTTGTAAAAAACAGTGTTTGTTTGTTCAAAAACCTCGTTTAAATTGGGTACACCACCAACAATTTTCGTTCCGGTAATGTTACCGTTTGTATCTTCATTATACATGGTGTAGGGTAATGCAAAAACTTTTCTAAAAGCGTATATTTTACCAAATGAAACCCTGCCGTTGGCCTCTAAACCAGGGGTAATGGCATTTAGTTTTTGGTTTAGCGAAAGTGTACCCTGAAAGGTGTTAACATTATAATTGTTATAGCCAGAATGTATAGCCTCTTCTGTAGGGTGCTCTCCGGCGGTATTAACCGGCCGGCCACTTGCAAAATAGGCACGGTACGCTGGCGATACCCGATTGGCATGCGAAAATATTGTATTCGCATCAATAGCTGCCGCATTATTGTTTTCTTGTCTGCCCTCCAGATTAATGCCCAAAGTTAAGGTGTTGTTTATTTTGGCATCGACATTAGAACGGAACTTATACGCTTTGTAATTGATATTATCGTACATCCCATCTTGATTTACATAACCTAAAGAGGCGAAATATTTAATAGCATCGGTACCGCCGGTAATGGTTAAATTGTGGTTGGTCATCGGCGAATTTTTCCTGAAAGTAGCATCGTACCAATTAACACCATCTTCGCCTGTATCGAATTTTTGTATTTCGGCATCGGTAAAGCCAGGCGTACCGCCAATGTTTTTTTGGCCTTCGTTAATTGCTCTTGCATATTGCCCAGGAGACAGTAGCTGAGGAAATGAGGTAGGTTGTTGTATAGAAAAAATACTGGTATAAGAAACAGATGGCTTGCCCAATACGCCCCTTTTGGTAGTGATTAAAAAAATACCATTATTGGCTCTTGCGCCATATACGGCCGATGCTGCTGCATCTTTTAAAACAGAGATGCTTTCTATATCATTTGGATCGATGGCACCAAAACCATCATCACGCTGTACCCCATCTACAATTACAAGTGGCCTATTGTTGCTGTTTTGATTATCGCTTGCTATTGTACTAAACCCCCTAACATTTAAATTTGAACCACTTCCAGGTCTACCATTAGGATTTGTAGCCACCACACCAGGTACGCGGCCTGCTATTGCATTGGCAACGTTAGCTACGGGGCTTTCTGTTAACTGTTTACCCGAAATAGTAGAAACGGCGCCTGTTAGCTCTACCTTTTTCCTGGTGCCGTAGCCTATAACCACCACCTCATCTAACAATTTATTGGATGCCTTTAAAACCACGATCATTGATGAAATAGCAGGTATTTCGATGGTTTCATAGCCAATGATAGAAAACACCAACGTAGCATTATCGGGCACTTTGAGGCTAAATTTACCATCGGCATCGGTAGAAGTGCCAATGCCCTTTACACCTTTTACGCTAACAGAAACACCTGGCAGTACTAATCCAGTGCTGTCTTTTACTATTCCCTTTGCTGTAATATCTAAGCTGACACTTCCTTTAAGCGATATGGTAATCAGGTTGTCGCTTTTTAAAGCATAGGTAAGTGATGTGCCGCTTAAAATTTGATCTAAAATGGTGCTAATGGGCGTGTCCTCTGTTTTAATACTTACTGATTTGCCAAACGGTCCTTCCGTTGGGCTGTATACAAACCGGTACCCACTTTGTTTCTCGATGATCTGCAGGGCTTTTTCGAGCTTGACATTTTTGATGTCAAGCGAAAGTTTTTCCTGGGAGAAAACCTTAGCAGAAACATTTAAACAGGTAACAATTACTAATAAAAATGCAATCTTCATTGGAATAATGACTTTAGAAAGCAGCCTGAGCCATGGCGAGGCTTGACTAATGTAAATTTTAATCATATTTTTGTTTTTTGATTGGTTTATTTGAGGCCGCCCATTTCTGTAATGAAGCCTCAGATTAAAAAAGAAGATCAAAAAAATAATGAGGGGATTGTTCCAGCAAGCCCCTCTTTTTCGTTTGATAAAGGTTTATTTTGGTTAGTCTTTTGTTATTTGCTTATCGTAATTAGGTCTCCTTTCTGTTTAAAATTAAAATGTTTTACCTGCTGCAGATTGCGTAGTACAGTTAAAATATCTTCGTTTTTAAAGTTTGCCGTATAAACGTATTGTGCAACTTCTTTATCTTCAAAATCGATATTGACATTAAACCAGCGCTCCAACCTGTCTTTTATTTCGTCAAAATTATTGTTTAAAAAAATCAGGTCATTATTTGTCCATGCAGATTCTACTACCTGCTTATTGATAATCGTAAGGTTATTGACTTCAATTTCAGGCAATTTATCTTCTAAACCAGTTAATACCGATTTAGTAACAACTTGCTTTTTCACTAAATGATAAGTGATTTTTTGTCCTGCTTTAAGAATAATGGTATTTTTATTAAGCCCAGTATTATCTTCTAACCTGATTGTCCCTCTAACTAAAGTTGCAGCTGATTCTTTTTCGTTATTATAACTTTTAACATTAAAAGCGGTGCCCAATACCGTAATCTTAAAATCTTTTGTGTGCACATAAAAAGGTTTATCCACATTGTGCTTTACATCAAAATAGGCTTCGCCAATTAATTTGACATTTCTGTCCTTTTGATCGAAATTTTCTCCAAGCTCTATTTTACTGTCGCCATTAAGGTATACCAAAGTACCATCGGGTAAAATAATTTTCTTCTTCTCTCCTTTTTTGGCAATAAAATTTTCAGCGTATTGTGGTGCTACATTCGGCTTCTGATAACTCACATAAATAAGTCCTAAAAACAGCACAATAAATATGGAAGCTGCCATACCATAATGAATTGCGCTAAACCTGCTGATTTTGGCTACAGGAGAAATCTGATTGGTGAGGCCATCCAGTTGCTGATCAACAGGCTTTAAATCGCCACTTAAGATCTTATATAAATTTTTAGCCGCATTAATTGTTTTGTTTTTTTCTGGATGTTTAGCAATCCAATCCTCCCAAAAGAGTACACATTTTTTACTGCTACCTTCACAATATTGCTTAAAGGTATCATCCATTAAAAAATCCTCTGGATAATTATATTCATCAATCATTAAACACTCTTTTAATACCAGTGCTTAGAATGTGAAACTTTTACCAAGTATTTTTTATTTTTTTTTAAACAGCTTTAAAATGATATTCGAAACTGTTAAGATTTACAGGTCATCGGCTGTTTAAAAACGGATAAGCAACAATATGAATTACTAAATTTTAGACCAAAAATATGTCTATATATTGAATCCTTAAGAAGTTAATAAAATTAAGTTGACCTACATTTAAATATATTGAACTGTTATAAAAACAATTGTAGCACAATTTGCTAATGCTGCACCAACCTCGCTTTGAATTTTTAGCTTTTTTAAAGTTTAAGATGGGTACGAAGAAATTTTAGTGCGGTGTAAATGGTATTATAGGCTGTTCTAACGGTTAATTGGCTTCTTTTAGCTACTTCATCATAACTTAAACCATCGTAAAAACGCAACTGTATCAATTTTCGTTGTTGGGGCGTTAATTTTTCTAAAGCTGCAATCAAACTCAATTTTACCAACTCATCTGATTGAATTTTTACGATCAGTTCTTCATATGGCATCTCTAAAAGTTCTTCATCTTCTCTTACAATAATTGCAATAGCTTTATTTAATCGCTGCTCATGTGCAATTTTCTTTAAAATTGTCCGCTTCAAAATTGTCCGGAGATAAGATTCAACCTGCTCTACTCTTGGAAGCGTATCACGCTTTTCCCAAATTTCAAGAAAAACGTGGTTTAGAGCATCCGTAACAACTTCAGCATTGCTACAAACCCTTAAACCAAAGCCCGCTAAATTCCGGTAAAGACTTTTATACAGATTCAGAAATGCATCTTTTTCGCCGAGGCACATTGCTTCCCACCACAAGCTATGCAGAGAAATTTTTTCATCCGGAATATTCTTTTCATCCATAGTTGACGGTACTGTTTGCTTGGTTTTACCCGCCTTGCACGTACTCATCAATTTGATAGATGGCAGGTAATGTACTTACTAAATAGTTAAGAGGGATGAAAATATTATTTATGGACTAATCACATCAGTCCGTATTTTTTTATTCAGATTGTAATAAAACAGAACTTTAAAACATCCGAATTCATATGGCGAAAAATTGCTGCTGAGGTACCTTTAAACACTGATATCAAGTTGAGACATTTACTTATTTCTTTTGTTCTTTAACAAAACCTACATTAATTATTCCTTTGCAAAAGCACGCGTACTTAGAATAAAAATTTTATCAATGCCCGCCAAATATAATAACTAAAACAAAAAAAGCAATAGTCATCGTACCATAGCTAACTACTATTTTGAAAAGTTATATTTTCTTTTTGTTGATATTGCTGTTATACTAATTGCAGATTGAATATTACGATTTTCTAAGATGAAACTACTTTTCTACGGTATTCTTTTGGTGTAACGCCCTTCATTTGCTTAAAAAACTTATTAAAGTTAGATAGGTTATTAAAACCGCATTCATAGGCCAAATGGCTAATTTGATAGTCTCCTTCAGATATAAGTTTGCATGCATTTCCTATTCTTACCTCATTTACAAATCCCATAAAAGTTTTTTGCGTACGGCTTTTGAAATACCTGCAAAAAGCTTGTTTATTCATCCCAATCATATCGGCTATATCATTTAATTGTATCTCCTTTGAAAAGTTATTAAAAATGTATTTTAAAATCACATCCATTCTATCATTGTCCTTTAACTGATAAGTATTGGTGTAGCCAATCCCCATAATGAGATCAAATTCATCTGTTTGGCAAAATAAATCCAATATATCCGTTAAACCTCTTAATCGAGGCAACATTTCTTCTGTTTTGGCCATCTTGACTAAAAGACTCTTTAATTCTGCTTTTGTTTTCCCCCTAAACTTAATTCCTCTTTTACTGAGTTGAAAAAACCTGGCAAGATTTTGTACGTTACCAAATTGTGAAAAAAGCTTAAGTGTTTTCTCGGGGTTAATAAACAAGGAAAGTGATTTAGCCTGATTTTCATTTTGTTCGCCTAAAAAGT
This sequence comes from Pedobacter nototheniae, assembly GCF_032678625.1. Classification (GTDB taxonomy): domain Bacteria; phylum Bacteroidota; class Bacteroidia; order Sphingobacteriales; family Sphingobacteriaceae; genus Pedobacter; species Pedobacter nototheniae_A. Next base: position 201,844 of record NZ_JAVTSO010000001.1, read on the forward strand.
ACTCCTCGCTGTTATGCCAAACATGCGGAATATTCGAGCCCACCATAATCAATTCATCATTGCTAAAACGCTCAATACTATCGCCAATCATCCTGGTGCCTGCGCTTTCAACCACGTAAGTTATCTGGCATTCTTCATGAAAGTGGAATGTTGTGGAAAAATAAGGCAGTTCCACTACTTTCGTCCCAAACACTTCATTTTCTTTGCCTTGCAGTATTTTTGCCTCTAAGGGTTTCATAAAAAGGTTAACAATTTAAATTATCAATGATGCGGCATATAGGAATACCTTAATGTCGCATCATTTCCAGAAGCAATAATCGAAAAAAAACGCCAAAATAAATACATTATTAGCTACATATACAGATATAATAAAAATTATGCTAACCAGGCATCATAAATGATCAATAGAGCAATAGGATTTACAAAAAAATAATCATCACTTTACCAGAACAGGATGCTAAACTGCTAACCAAATATCATTCTTACTCAGAAATACCATTTACAGAAAGTGAAATTACCTAACCCAATTTAAACGGCTATGAAAAAAGATCATCTGCTCAAATTCTGCACTTTAATGGCCTTTTTAAAATTTGCTTATGCTGAAAAAAAGAAAAGCTGAAATTAATCACTTTAGGCATTAAGCCTTTACTTAAAAACTACGAAACGGTCTGTTTTATCAAAAAATTTAAGCAAAAAATGTTATTAAACAATAAAATAATTCTTTTAACTGGAGGCGCAGATGGAATTGGCTGGGAATGTGCTAAAGCCTATGCAAATGCTGGCGCAACGGTTTGTATTGCTGACCAAAACCAATTAAGCAGCCAAAAAATCAGTCATTTAAATGGCCAAAATCACCTTGCCCTAACCTGTAATATAGCCGATGAAAATGCAGTAAAAAACCTTTTTGATCGCCTAATAAATACTTATGGACGGTTAGATGCCATACACAATAATGCAGGTATAGCACATCCATCGAAAACGCTTGACGAAACCAGTAATGATGAGTGGAATTTATTGATGGGTGTTAACCTAAAAAGCATATTGTATACCACAAGGTATGGTATAGAACACCTAAAAAAAACAGAAGGCTGCATTTTAAACACCAGCAGCATGGTGGGCAATATTGGTCAGGATAACCATGCTGCTTACGTAGCCAGCAAAGGCGCAGTTAATGCGCTAACCAAGGCTATGGCATTGGATTATGCACCTTTTAAAATTAGGGTAAATGCAATTTCGCCAGCGGCAATAAATACACCAACATTACAGGCGTGGAGCCAGGAACAGCCCAACAAAGAACATATAGAGCAGTACCTTAACCATTTACAACCATTGGGTGGCCCGCCGCAAGGCGATGTAATTGCAGATGCATGTGTTTTCCTGCTCAGCAATGCTGCCCGTTTTATTACTGGTACAATTTTACCCGTTAGTGGTGGCGCAGAACTTGGATACCGAACATTAATATAACGCGGCCATGATCCATAAAATACAAATACTCGATAAGAGATTCGGACTATCTGCAGGTGCAGGTAGTGATGCCATACATAAAGACCCACAATACTCTTATGCCGTAACTAAGCTTACCGAAGGCAACAATACCGGCACGGGCCTCGCCTTTACCCTTGGTCAGGGCAACGATTTAGTATGTAAAGCAGCACAATTTTATGCCGAAACGCTAAAAGGAATAGCTATCGAGGAACTGATGGCCAACTTTGGTCAAACCTTTAAAACCTTATCTAACGAGCAACAATTTAGGTGGCTGGGCCCACACAAAGGCGTTGTGCACTTAGGGCTGGCTTCGGTAACCAATGCATGTTACGATTTATGGGCGAAAAAACGTGGTGTGCCCTTATGGAAATTACTGATTGATTTAACCCCAGAGCAAATTGTAAACACGCTGGATTTATCTTACCTGGAAGATGTTTTGACCAGAGAGGAAGCCATAGAGATATTGGAAAGTCAGGTTAATTTAAAAAAATCAAGAGAAAGCATATTAAATGTGGGCTATCCAGGCTATGATACATCAGTAGGCTGGTTTAACTACGATGATGAAAAGGTACGCGAAAACTGTAAAAAAGCTATTGATAATGGTTTTACAGCTATGAAGCTTAAAGTAGGTTCTACAGATGCACATCGCGATATACGCCGTGCAAATATAGTTAGAGAAGTTGCCGGCGAAACCGCAAAAGTTATGCTGGATGCCAACCAGCAATGGACCCTTCCACAGGCCATTTCCATTTGCCACGAATTGAAACAAATGAATCCTTATTGGATTGAGGAACCTACCCATCCTGATGATGTGCTGGCACACCAAACCTTAGCCAATGAAATTACGCCTTTAAAACTTGCATTGGGTGAACATGTACCCAACCGCATTATTTTTAAAAACTACCTGCAAGCCGGCTGTACCAGTTTTGCACAGGTAGATGCAGTACGCGTGGGTGGTGTCAGCGAATTTATTACCATTAGTTTAATGTGTAAAAAATTTGGGGTTCCCGTGGTGCCGCATGTTGGTGATATGGGGCAGTTGCACCAACACCTGGTTTTGTTTAATCATATTGCTATGGGCCATCAGGCATTGTTTTTAGAACATATTCCACACCTGAAATCTCATTTCGTTGATCCGATAAGCATCAAGAATGGCGTTTATATTACCCCGCAAATGCCCGGCAGCAGTTGCGATTTGAAGTAATTAATTATGACAAGATATTTTATTATTTGTACCATTATTTTAGCCAGCTTTATTGCCTACGCGCAAACCCTGCCTACTGCAAAAGGCAAAACACCAAAATTGCCCTACACAAAAATGGCTTTAACGGCCAAACTTTTAGGTACTGCCATTGCCGATACCGTTTGGTACAATTGGTGTGTAAGCCCCATTATAGGCAAAGATAAAAAAGTGCATATTTTTGGTAGTAGGTGGCCGGCAAAAGAAGGAATGGGAACTATTTTAGATTACTGGGGCACGCCTGATGACCATAAAAAATTATTGGCTGTACCAGGTCGTTTCGCTTACCACGATACAGGAAAACTAGAACGTCCGGCTGTATTGATGCAAAACGGCGTACCTACTTATTTATACGCACCAGCCACACTTAATATTAACAATGGCAAAGTAGCCGAAAGCTATGTTTTTAAAATAGATTTTAACAACGGCAAATAAGATTAAACTTTAAACAAGCACATATAAAATGATCTGTACTAATTAATCTAGAAATCCGAATGACAATAAATAGATATTACAAACCTGAACTAGACTTACTTCGTTTTTTTGCGTTTCTTTTTGTGTTTTTTACACATAGAATGGATTTAGCACCAATTGACCCGACAAAATATTACTGGACACACCATCTAAGTTTAGTTGGTGTATTTGGAGTACCTCTTTTCTTTTTTCTTAGCGCCTTTTTAATAACTGAATTACTTTCTAAAGAGCAAGATCAGTTCGGAAAAATTAATGTCAAATCCTTCTACATAAGACGAATTTTACGGATTTGGCCACTCTATTTTACCTTCTTTTTTAGTATGGTACTATTAGCTTATTTTACCGGTAAATTCGGACGACCCATTTCTGGAGGTGCAGTGGCAGCTTTTAGTCTTTTCTCTGGAAATTGGTATATATCTTTTAATGGTTGGTTCAATTATCCTGTAAATCCACTCTGGAGCATTTCGGTAGAAGAGCAGCTTTATATTTTACTGCCGTTAGTATTTTTCTTTACCGGAAAACGAGGGTTAAAGATTTTTTCATTTTTAGCGCTTGCAGTAGCCTACCTAACTATAACTTATTATGCCTTTCATCCAACAGAAGGCTTTAGTGGCGAATGGACAAATAGTTTTGTGCAATTTCAGTTTTTTGCCGCAGGCATTCTACTATCTGTTTATTTTAAAGGATGGCAACCCAATTGGCGTATTGCAGGTAGAATTATAGCGTTCATATTAGGGTTGATATGTTGGCTTATTGCCTCCATTGTTTGTGAAGTTCATGCAGATGGCCCACATTTTTCTAGTGTTGTGCAAGCCATTAGCGGCTGGATGTTAATACTGACCGGAGTGATGCTCTTTTTTCTATCATTATATGGGGCTTCTACCAAATACATACCAGCTGCATTGGCATATCTGGGTCGCATATCTTACGGAATGTATGTTTTTCATATCACAATGTTTTGGTTGGTTTACAAAATATTCGGAACCGAGTTGGCGTCATTAAGTAATATGATTGGCTTGTATGAATGGCGAAACGAATTAGGCTTTGCTATCGCTTTCTGCGCCACATTTATTATCTCTATTTTGTCATATAGTTTTTTTGAAAAACCATTTTTACGCTTAAAAAAGCGTTTTACGTTTATTCCGTCAAGAGATTAGCCAAGAAACAGAATTTTAATACCAATTAAAATAATCATAAATCAAATCATCAACATTTTAAACAACCAAATATAAAATGATTAGTACCTTAGATATCGTCATAACCATTGGGTACATTTTGTTTATTGTAACCATAGGCCTGTGGAGTGGTACCCGTAAAAAAGAGAAAACCGATAACTCCTCTAATGATTATTTTTTGGCAGGTAAATCCTTAAAATGGCCTATGATAGGTTTGGCCCTTTTTGCCACCAATATATCTTGTCTTCATCTGGTTAGTTTGGCTCAAAGTGGGTTCGACAGCGGCCTGCTTAATGGTAATTTCGAATGGATGGCCGCCTTTACCCTTATTTTACTGGCCTTATTTTTTATTCCCTTCTATATCCGTTCGGGCGTTACCACCTTACCAGATTTTTTAGAACGGCGGTACAATAAGGCTTGTAGAAACTGGCTGGCATTTGTATCCATCATTTCGGCTATCATTATTCATATTGCCTTTTCATTTTTAGCAGGTGGTATCGTTTTAAAAACATTATTCGGCGTTAATATGTACATCAGCATTGTTGTAATAGCGTTAATTACCGGTTTGTATACCATTATTGGTGGCTTGCGGGCGGTGGTGGTAACCGAAACCATCCAAAGCATCGTACTGATAGCTGGAGCCATCATCATTACAATATTTTCCTGGAACAAAATGGGTGGCTGGGAAAATATGACTTCTGTATTAAAGCAGAACAATGCCATGGATAAGTTAAGTATGATAAGACCGATTGGTGATGCAAGCGGGATGAGCTGGGTTGCTGTATTTTTAGGCTACCCCATACTCGGCATCTGGTACTGGTGTGCCGATCAAACTATTGTACAGCGTGCATTAGGTGCTAAAGATGAAAACCAGGCCAAAGCCGGTGTTTTATTTTGTGGTTTTATCAAAATACTTCCGGTATTTATTTTTGTGCTGCCCGGACTTTTTGCTTACGCACTCTACAAAAGTGGAACAATTGATTTGAGTAGTTTGCAAACCGTTGGAGCCGATGGCAAACAGGTTATAAATACAAAAGGGATTTATACTTTAATGATTACCCAGTTACTGCCATCGGGCTTGATAGGCATACTGGTTGCCGCTCTTCTATCAGGATTAATGAGCCAAATTGCAGGAGCGCTTAACTCAATAGCCACATTGAGCAGTTTCGATTTATACCAACGTTACAAACCTAATGCCTCGAGCAATGAACTGGTAAAGGTAGGGCGTATATCGGCAACGATTGCCCTCTGTGTTTCTTTAGGCTTATTGCCCTTGCTAAACCACTACGGGAGTTTATTTGAAGGTATAAATGATATTATTGCCCATATTGCACCTCCCATTACCTGTGTGTTTTTATTAGGTGTTTTCTGGAGAAAAGCTTCGGGCAAATCGGCTCAGTACACTTTGTGGTTAGGCTCTGCCCTGGGGGTTTTGGTTTTTGCCCTAAATAAACTTTATCCCGAAAGTTTAATTGGTCATGTCCCTTTTATGATGATGGCTTTTTATCTTTTTGTGGCCTGTGTAGTTATGCAGGTTACTTTTTCTTACCTATACCCTGTTGTACATACTGAAGAAAGCGAAAAATTATATTGGACTTCTTTTTGGGCACCCTTGAAAGTGCCTGGCTGGAAAGGTATTGGAAATTATAAGGTTTTATCAGCTTTACTATTGCTGATTATGGCCGGCCTATACATTATATTTAAATAAAAATAAATAATTATGATTTTGAAAAAGGCGATATTTTGTGCGACAGTTATTTTAACTATGATGTTGTTTTCAGGCCGGTTATACGCACAAAACAATTTAAGCAAAATATGGTTTAAAACACCTGCAAATGCTACAGCAAAAGATAATGCAGACGGTTGGGTTAGCGATACCGAGTGGTTAAAAGCTTTGCCTGTTGGTAATGGTTTTTTGGGTGCAATGGTTTTTGGCGATGTAAACCAGGAAAGAATACAACTCAATGAAAAATCTTTATGGAGCGGAAGCCCCGACGATAATGATAACCCTGAAGCAGCTAAATATATTCCACAGATACGAGCACTTCTTTTTGCAGGAAAATACAGGGAAGCAACCGAATTAACCAATAAAACGCAAGTTTGTAAAGGAAAGGGAAGTGGTAATGGTAATGGAGCCAATGTGCCCTTTGGTTGTTATCAAACTTTAGGTGATTTGCGGTTAGATTTTGGTAAAAAATCTACTTTTAAAAACTACTATCGCGAACTCAACTTAACAACAGGCATAGCATTAACCAGCTATGAGCAAGACGGCGTTAAATATACAAGAGAAGTTTTTTCCAGTTTTCCCGACAGGGCTTTAGTGATTAGGCTAACTGCAGATAAACCTCATGCATTATCTTTTTCAGTATCACTCAACAGACCGGAGCGGTTTAAAACCCTGGCACAAAATGGTCGGTTAGTAATGAGTGGAGTTTTAAATAATGGTAAAAATGGCGATGGCATGCATTATAAAACCTATGCCATTCCGCAACTTACCGGCGGAACCTTAAAAGCTGATGGAAATACTTTACAGATTACAAAAGCAACTTCTGTTACCATTATATTAACAGCCGCTACCAATTACCGTTTAAATTATCCTGATTACACCAATGTAAATTTTGAAAGTGAATTAAATATTACAACCAAAAATGCAGTAGCCAAAAATTACGAATTACTGCGTAAAAGACATGTGAGCGATTTTTCATCGTTTATGAACAGATCTGTGCTAAAACTAAACAACAGCATCAATAGCTTACCTACAGATGAATTGATGCAGAAAAATGTGCGAAGTCAAAACGAATCAGCTTTATATGGCCTCTACTATCAATATGGCCGTTATCTTTTATTATCATCATCGCGTAAAGGAAGCTTACCTTCCAATTTACAGGGCATTTGGGCCAATCAGATCCAAACCCCGTGGAACGGAGATTACCATACCGACATTAATGTACAAATGAACTACTGGCCGGCAGAGGTTACTAATTTGTCCGAATGCCAGGACCAATTGGTTGATCTGGTTTCATCGTTATTAGAACCAGGAAAACACACCGCAAAAATCCAATACCAAATGGATGGATGGGTATTGCATCCAATTACAAATGTTTGGGGCTACACCTCTCCTGGAGAACACCCCAGCTGGGGTATGCATGTTGGGGGTGGTGGTTGGATTTGTGAACATTTATGGGAACATTATGCCTTTACAAAGGATAAGCATTACTTAGCAAAGGTATTTCCTATTCTTAAAGAGGCAAGCAAGTTTTACTTAGATTGGCTGGTAAAAGATCCAAAAACCGGCAAACTGGTATCGGGCCCATCACCATCACCAGAAAATTCGTTTTTAGCACCAGATGGGGCCAAAGTGCAGATCAGCATGGGGCCAACCCACGATCAGGAAGTGATTTACGAACTCTTTAGCAATACTTTAAAGGCTGCAAATATTTTAAAAATAAATGAAAAAGATTTTCTGCAAAAAATAAAGGATGCAAGGAAAAATTTGGCCGGGCCAAAAATAGGTTCGGATGGCAGGTTAATGGAATGGGCAGAAGAATTTAAGGAACTGGAAGTTCAACACCGTCATTTATCGCATTTGTACGCCCTTTACCCTGGTAATCAAATTACAACAGATAAAACACCCGAACTGGCCGAAGCGGTAAAAAAATCATTGGAAGCCAGAGGTGATGGTGGCGTAGGTTGGACCTTTGCCTGGAAAATTGCGCTTTGGGCACGTTTGAAAGATGGCAACCGGGCTTTAACCATCCTTAATACCCAATTACGGCCAACCACCGATGCAACCACAAAATACACCGATGGAGGTGGCACTTATTACAATATGTTTGATGCCGGCCCGCCATTTCAGATTGACGGAAACTTCGGAGTAATAGCGGGTATAGCAGAGCTTTTATTACAAAGCCACGAAGAATACATAGAACTTTTACCGGCATTGCCTACCGCATGGAAAGATGGTGAAATTAAAGGTTTAGTTGCACGTGGTGGCGTTGTAATTGATATGCAATGGAAAAACAACAAAATAATTTCAGCAAACGCATCCTCAAAAACAGGTGGCCATTTTAAAATAAAATATGAAAATAAAATTTTTGAAATCGATATAAAACCTAACCAAAAACTGAATTTCAGGCAATATTTATAATTACAGTTTTACAAAAAAAAACCAAACACTATGAAACAAATCAAACATTCAGTTCTAAACCGCTTTTTTTTTAGAAATGGTATTTATTTAAAAATAGCATTTACATTATTTTTAACATTAACAATCATTTCGCAGGGCAATGCGCAAAAAAAAGATGTTAAACCATCTTCAATGGCCGATTTTATGAATCAACGTTTTGGCATGTTTATCCACTGGGGGCCGGTAAGTTTACGCGCTACCGAAATTGGCTGGAGCCGGGGCGATCAGGTTGATGTTGCCGATTACGATACACTTTACAAAGAATTTAATCCCGTGCTGTTTGATGCTGATGCCATTGTTAAAGTAGCTAAAGATGCAGGCATGAAATACCTGACCATTACGGCGCGCCATCACGATGGCTTTTGCCTTTGGCCGACAAAATTTACAGATTATAACATCCAGGCCTCGCCGTATAAGAAAGATATTGTTGGGGCACTAAACGAAGCCTGTAAAAAACAAGGCCTCAAATTTTGCATTTATTATTCGGTATTGGATTGGCACCATCCAGATTACCCCATCCATTCGCCAAAAAACCAAACCATCGATCCTAAATCTGATATGGCAAAATACATCGTCTATATGAAAAACCAGCTAAAGGAGCTGATAGACAATTACGATCCTTACATGCTCTGGTTTGACGGACAGTGGGAAAAACCTTGGACAGACGAGATGGGGAAAGATATTTACGCATATGTAAAGGGCTTAAAACCAACTATTATTACCAATAACAGGTTGGGAAAAGAGTTTGCGGCCATGGAGAATAAAAACATTGATACAACCAAAATGATAGGTGATTACGATACTCCCGAACAGGCTATTGGCAAACTTAATATGCAAACTCCCTGGGAAAGTTGTTTTACCATTTGCAATCAATGGGCCTGGAAACCAAATGATAAAATGAAATCGTTACAGGAGTGTTTAACAATTGTATCGAAAACGGCTGGTGGCAATGGCAACCTTTTATTAAACGTAGGGCCCATGCCCGATGGCAGGATAGAACAAAGGCAAATAACCCGTTTAAAAGAGATAGGCGATTGGTTAAACAAAAATAGCGAGGCTTACTATGGCACTTTGGGTGGACCCTACCAGCCTACAAACGATTATGCCACCACCAGAAAAGGAAACAAACTTTTCATTTATGTATTAAATGCCAAGGCAGAAAATTTAGAATTAAGCAATATCCCGAATAAAAAAATATTAAATGCCCAGGTTTTAAGCGGTAATAATGTTGAGATAGAAAAGGGAAAAGAAAAATTTAAACTAAAGCTATCAAGCGATAATAAAGCGCCTTATGTAGTCGTGGTTCAGTTTAATGCAAATATAGAAAACGTACCGTTGCTGAACTAATTTTACAAAAAGCAATGTGGATTTATTATACAAACACCATTATTGATATGGAGCGCAGGGCTATCTGCATGTATTAACAGATAGTCCCCGCCTTATGCTTCAGTTGGCAAAATTTAATAGATATTACGAAAAGAATAATTTTTCCTCCTATGAAAACCCTAAAAACCTTATTCTCAATTTTAGCAATAGTTGTGTTTATAACCGCCTGCATGCAACAGCCTCCTAAAGAAAGCACGGCACAAACCATTAAAAAAGTTGCACGTTATGGCTCCATTACAGGCCTTAAACCCGAACAAATGGCCTATTATAAAAAATTACATGCCGCAGTATGGCCTAAGGTGTTAAAAAAAATAACCGAATGCAACATCCATAATTATTCAATTTATTTAAAAGAAATTGAGGGGAAACAATATCTTTTCAGCTATTTCGAATATACAGGAAATGATTTTGCGGCCGACATGAAAAAAATGGCTTCCGATACCACCACGCAGCGCTGGTGGAAAGAGACTGCACCAACACAAATCCCTCTTCCTGATGCCATGGCAAAAGGCGAAACCTGGAGCCAGATGGAAGAAGTGTTTCACAAGGATTAAGCTTTATAAACCAATGATAAAATCGTAATGATTAATAGCTACTACCCAATTTGCGTAAGGATATTGCCATTATCCTGTTGTTAATGGCAACCTTATCGCAAAAAGATAGCTGCTTGTTTCCAAACTCAAATTCACTTATTATTTTAACCTGAGCAGTGCGCCCAATGCATCCATCCCTATGGATTGGCATACCCCAGCTTTTTGACCTTTATCCATTTTTTCAATATCCCATTTAATTACATTGTCTCCTGATTTAAATTGGGATTTAAACTTTTTGTTATAATTTTTATCTTCTTCTACAGCAGTAAATTCTGGTGTAAATTGATTGTTATGCAGATCTCTATGTGCCCAAATTGCTTCTACGGTATTCTTTATTGATTTGTAAAAGTCTGTTTTTATTATTTTTTTGTCTAAAGCACCCAAATAACGCATCATTATTCCTCTTCCTGCTAAATAATCGTTCCCAAATTCGGCGCCAAAATTAGCTGTAAATGGTGCTTCTCTAATCACACCATCATTTTCTCCTACCAAGCCTTGTTCAATTCCTTTAGCTATTAACAGGATATAGTTTTCGATGCTACTTTCAAAAGAGGTCATTTTAAATTTATCATCAATTTTATTTTCGGTAACCCAGGTATAAATATCCTTTTTTATGCTGCGCAAATCGCAAAGTGCAGCTAAAACCATCCCTTGATCTCCAGTCCATAGCCATCCTTCTTCCCAGGTTGGATGGGTTATGTTGGTATAAGTAGAACCACTAACTATTGCCATTGGCCTCTCCTGAACCAAGCCGGCATTATTACTTATTTTTTTTAAATACTGGTACTTTTCCAATTTAAACCAGCTATCAAACCACAGCCATTGCTTATATATCATTTCCATGTATTTATCCCGATCGGCCATTTGCGCTGTTTTAGCCTGTTTATAGTTACGGATGGACAGCAAAAAAAACAAAACATTGGTCACTGTATTTTTAACCCCTTTGTTCTCTCCGGCTGCATCGCCATTGCTGCAACCATGCGTAACCGGCATTCCGGAGTTTGAAAAATCGTAAGCTTTTTTGCGTTGGTAATCCCAACATAAATTGCTTGATAGGTCCAAAAACTCGTTAGCCAGTTCGGTATTGCCCGATTTTAACAAATGTTTATTAGCATTTAGCCCCATTAAGCCCCACCAACCAAAATCATCAGCCCATAGCTTATCAGGATTAAACCCTTTAAAGTAGGCGAGATTTTCTTTTAGCATTACATTTACTTTTTGTGCTATGGCTTTTACTTCCGGATCGTTTGGAAAGCGAACCATCAAAGCATCAACAAAATTTAGGCAGGCATCAAATGTATTCCCCCGTTTCCAAAAATCGTTGAAATTCCATATTTCACTAAAGCGGTTAAAAGCTAAAATACATTTTGCCTTTAAATCTTTATCGTTTTCTAAACCTGTAAAATTTGCAAAAACATTTCCAAAAGGAATTAGTAATAAGGCAACACCCGATTGTTTAATAAATCGGCCACGGCTTAGAGTTTGTTTTTGTTTAAAATGTTCTTTCATGTTATGGTTTTTATAAAAATTGGCTTAAATCATTCCTAATATAGCTTTCATATACCCGAGTGTGTAGGCCATTCCGGCATGCCAAGGCGCATCGCAAGAAATTTGTGGGGTATGATCTGGGATTAAGACCCCGTTAAAGTTCTTATCTTTTAAAATTCTCAGTATTTTAAACATATCAATATCTCCCTCATCAACAAATACTTCCTTATAGTGTGGCGCCTTGCCTATTACATTTCTAAAATGGACGTATGCAATTTGATCGGCATATTGTGCTGTGGCCCGGTATACATCTCCTTCGGTCATTTCTGCAATAGAACCTAAACAAAACTCCAAACCATTTGATTTTGAAGGCACAATATCTAATAACCGCTGATACATTTCTGGCTGATAGACTAATCTTGGCGTTTCCCTTAACACCGGAACTGGCGGGTCATCTGGATGGGCTGCTAAAACAACATTGGCTTCTTCGGCTACAGGAACCAGTTCTTGTAAGAAAAAAGTAAGCCTCTGCCACAATTCTTCGTGTGTTATTTTGGGAATATAGCCTTTTCCCGCATTCGTATCATAAGTCATATTCCATACCATGCCATTTTGGATAGGACGGTTATCAAGCCCATCCATCGCCACCGAAATTGCTTCGCCTCGGGCAAAAGGGCCCGTTATCCGGCTACTTACCCCAGCCAAACTAAAGTTATAACCGAAAACAGGAATACCTGCCTTACCCACATTGCGAATAATCGTTTTAAGATTTTCGATCTGCTTTTTCTTTTGTGGGCCGTCTAACAAAATATCGTACCAATTGGCCGGATCAAAATTCTCAATAGCCTCCAGCTCCAAACCAGCGCTGTTAATTTCTTTTTTTAAGCTTAATAAATCAACTAATGACCATAGTTTATCTTGATTATTGGTAATGCCCCAACCCGATCCATCGCCAATGGGTTGGTTGTCTTTACCGTGCAGTTTGCCTTTATTAAAATAATCGACCAGGTGAACCACTAAATGGGTACACCCGCATTGTTTGGCAAAACTGTAATGCTCTTTATTAAGCATGTGTTTATAAAGGCCTAATCCTAATTTCATATCAATGTATTCTTAAATTTGTTGTTTAACATGAGTTATTGTTTTTTTGCCCTTGCGAACTGAAGCAAAGGTTAAAAATGGGATGAAGCAATCTTTCTGGTTCGAAATAACATTCATGTATAAAAGATTGCTTCCCCGAAAAAACGGGGCATGCTGTCGTTCCTCCTCGCAAGGACGGATCTTCTTATAAACGACATTTAAACTAATATTTATAATCAAAAATTAACATTCATAATTCACGTTGTTTATAGTATGCCGTACTTTTTAAAGGCATCGGTACTCGACATGCCATTTTCAATTTCTTTGCGCACCAGTTTTTCTCCACGTGCTTTAATCAATGCCTTGGTTACCACTTCCTTTTCAAATTGAGCGGGTATAACAAGAATGCCATCCAAGTCTCCAAATATTAAGTCACCAGGCTTAATGCGTACCTTTTCAATTTCTATCTCACAATTGTAATCAACCACCTGTGTTCTAACGCCAGAATCTTGTGCAAACCGGCCACGGCTAAAAACCGGCCAGTGCTGTTCCATTACTTTTTCGCTGTCTCTGTAATATCCATTAATTACTGCCCCCACAGCACCCCGTTTTTTAGCCGTTGCCGTTAAAATTTCGCCCCAGTAGGCACAACGCATATTGCCGCCGGTAGCAACATAAATCTCGCCTTCTTTTAATTGGTCAAGCGCTTCGGTAAGCTTGCCAAAAGGCTGTTTTTGAGGGCCGTACACATCAATCATCAATACCGTCATCGCTCTGCCAACCAGTTTATCGTAATCGTTTATTGGTTTAATGGGTTGTGGTAAAAACTGATGATAACAACCCAAATCATCCAAAATATCTCCGGCCACAGGCGTATATAACTCGTTTTTAATGAGCTCGAAAAGTTGCTTATCATTTTCCCAAACAGGGTTTATTGTATTTTTATCGTATTCCATTTTATAATATTTGTTAGGCTGTGGGTAAGTGATGATTTGATTGATCTTCATTCAAAGTGGTGCGGATATTATTGTACAGCTCCATCTTTTCTTTTTCGTTTAAATGCTCGTAAATACAATCGTTAAGGTGTGTATTGCTCTTTTCAACAATAATAAGCTCGGCATCGGTATCCATTGCTATATTGTGCCAGGTTTGGGCCTTAATATTGTAGGTAACGCCTGGTATCATTTTAACCGAATGAAAAGAAAAAGACTTTTCATTACGTTCTGCTCCTATCAATACAGCGGTTCCTTTTAGCAGGATAAATACTTCGTCTGTTTGGGTATGTTGATCAATTTTTATAATATCTGCCAGCCCCTGCGCCGGCATGTAATTTAATTTGGCCACCTGCCAGTTATCCCGAATCAAAAAGGGATTGTAGCCTTCTCCTTCGTATGTGTAAGTTTCTATTAACATTTTTGTCTTTCTATTTATCAGGTCTGGGGTCGTAGGGAATGGTACTTTCTTTATATCCCCCATCGATATATATTTCTGTTGCGGTGTAATATGCAGCCATATTACTGGCCAAAAATGCACATGTCCATGCTACATCATCCACCACACCAACTCTTCCTAAGGGAATCCAGTTGTTAAATTTTTCCCTTCCAAATTTCTCGATCTCCTCCCTGTTCATTTCTGTTTCTATCGCTCCTGGCGAAACCGACACTACGCGGATGTTATTGGCGGCCAGTTCTAATGCCAAACATTTGGTCATCATGTTCATCCCAGCTTTGGCAGCGCAATAATGCACCAAACCTTTTCGCGGCACTTTATCATGAATAGAGGAGATATTGATAATTACGCCGCTGTTTTGATTAATCATTCTTTTACCGGCCTCCTGAGCGCAAATAAAAGCACCACGTAGGTTCACATTGAATATGCGGTCCCAGTCGTCTAAATCTAAATGCAGGGCGTGGTCTATTGTTTCACAGCCAGCATTATTTACCAGAATGTCTATTCCGCCTAAAACATCATCAGCATACTTAAACATGTCGATGATGGTAGCCTGATCAGAAACATCTGCCTGAAAGCAAAATACTTTTACACCAAATTGGCGTTTCAGCTCATTGGCCAAAGTTTCGGCAGCTTGCTCATCTTTATGGTAATTGATGATAATATCTGCACCACAGGCGGCCATTGCCTGGCATATACCAGCGCCTATGCCTTTACTTGCCCCGGTAACAAGCACCCGCTTGCTTTTTAAATCGATACTATTATTTATCATATTTTTCAATGCTATCAAATGCTTAATCCCCTGGGGTAATCAGATAACAGGAGGTAACCATTGGCTGTAATTAAAATATTATCTTCTATTCTTGCTCCGCAGTTAATTTCCAAGCCGTAAATACCGGGTTCAACCGTTAATAACATCTCTTCTTCTAAAACACCGGTTGATTTTGGTGATAGGTTCGGCCCAGGGTCGTGATACCTATATCCCACGTGATGGCCTAAAGCATGATTGTAAAGATGCCCGAAACCATTTTCAGTGATGTAAGTTCTGGCGGCGGCATCAACAGTAGCCATTTCAACGCCAGGTTTCATCATGGATATGGCTAATTGTTGCGCTGCTAATACGGTATCGAATATTTTTTTTTGTTGTTCATCTACTTCACTTGTTTGCGCTGTTCGGGTAATATCTGCCCAATAACCATTTACACAAATGCTCATTTCGAGCATTACCATTTCACCAGCTTTAAGTATGCGCCCGGTTGTTCTGTTGTATCGCCCGCCAAAAGCGGCATTAATGCCCGATTGAACAAGCGGCCATGCCCTCGCAAACTGAATATTGTCTTGACCCGTTGTTTGCTGCACCGCTGCTTCTATTTCTGCCGCAATACCTGCTTCAGAATTACCTGGTTTTACGCTGTTATAAAAAACCTGCACGGCTTGAGCCGCAACTTCGTGAACAACTTTTAAACACCTTAGGTCTTCCTCGTTTTTGTAGAGGTAAAGTTTTAACAAATCGTTATTAATGTCTTTATAACCAGCATCACTTACCGCAGCCAATTGCTCATGCAGGTCATAAGGTAAATGAGGCTGCTCACCTGTCATTCTACAGGGAGCGGTACCTCCAATATTTTTTATGAAAGATATTGGGTAATTATTGAGCCCGCTTTTGCCTATTAAAATTTTAATCTGACTAAATAAATCAGCCCATGGATCGGCACAATTAATGTTTCCCCATGGAAATTTCCTTATTTCTATCCCATTGGGTAATATATCATCAGGTTCTACTTCGGGAACGTATAAAACAGCTTCATCATTTTGGGTATACACTAAAAATGATAAACCCCATTGCGGCATATACCCCAAAGTAAGTACAAGTTCATCAGGACGCCAAAAAATAAGCGCCCCCAATCCATGCTGTTTTATAACCTGCTGAAGCTTTTGTTTTTTAGGGATGTTCATTTTTTATTGTCTTGGTTTACTTATTTGATGCGAATGGTTTCAATTGAATAAGGCTTTATACTTAGCTGAATACTTCCGGCACTCGTTTTAAGTGGCTTATCTTCCTCTTCTATAATATTTGTGGTGTTAACCGAAGTGGTTTTGCCAAACCAATTTATTTTAGCATTAACGGCTTTACCTTGCATGTCAACCAGCCGCATAATGACGTTATTTTCATCTTCTGATTTTTTGATGGCTGAAATAACAAGGTTATCACCATTTACCCCTGCGAAACTAAAGTTTAAGGGTAAACCTGCTTTAAGCTGCTCAACATTTAATACAACAGGTTGTAGTGGCTGATTTTGCTGCTTTCCGGAGTGAACGCTATTTTGCCAATCGCCTTTATTTGAGGTTAAACTAAATTGAAAAGCATGATTACCAGGCTGCAGGTAATAATTGCCTTCGCCATGGCAGCTTTTACGGCTCGACAGTAGAATTGGCTGTAGAACGGTGTTTTTGTTTAGAGAATCTGTAGCATCTATCCAATCAAATACTGCAACAGAACTACTAATGGTAACGGAGGTATTACCTTTACTTGCATTAAACCAATCCTGCACTTCTCGCGGATGAACTTTACTACAGGTTGTATTATAATCCTGAACACCATAAGAAAAGCCTGCCGCACCTTTTATTTCGCTTTTGCCCACCTCAACTACGCCCATAGGAACTTCATAAGCAACTTTTGACGCTGTTTGTTTTAAAGGAAAGGCCATTCTGTACTCGCGGTAGCGTTCGCCAGAAAATCCAAAAATTTCTGCTTTAAAATCGATCTGTTTTAAGTCGTTATACAGCGTTACGGTTTGATGGATGGTGGCAAATTTTGTTTGCTGGGTAAGTTCCCACATTTTGCGAACAGGACCATATTCTACACAATTCCATTTGGGCTTGTACTGGCTCACTTTTTCAAAGCCGTTCATGGTAACCGGTTGCACATCGCTAAACTCTCCTGCCCCGTTTCCAATAGATTCTAACTGAAATATTTCGCCACCCAATAACTTCTGGCTGTCTAAAAGCTCGGTTTGAAGTTCCTTATCAAAAATACTTTTTAAGCCTCCATCGGCAAATTCAACTTTATAAAATTTATTCTCATATACATTTCCATTATCTTTCGCCTCAATGGCCGATGCATTGGTTGGCGCCAAAGGAACGCCGTTTTTATCAAGTTTGTTTACAAAAGGCTGCAAATAGTAACTTTTGTAGCCAAGCGAGGGTACTTTATCTGCCACAAAAGCAAGTGTTATTACTTCGTCTGATTTGTTGGTTGGTTTTGCCTTAACCAACTGACTTGGAATTTCTACTCCCGATGTAGCATCAATAATTTTATAGGATAGCGTATCTTGACCATAAACATTTACACTCACTTCAACCTTATCGCTACGACTCCATGATAATGGATTAAAAACCACAATAGCACGGCCTTTTTTAGTAAAACCTATTGACTGTGTGATAGAAGACAGACTTTTCTGTAAAACACTGTCGGCTATTGAATAGGCATTTTCAAACTTATTCCTGAATGTCAAATCGGTCATATCGCCACGTTTTCCTCCCCAACCGTGATCGGCATAAATCGCATTTTCCCAGGCTGTGGTTAAAGCCTTTTGGGGATAATCAGAAAAATTATTTTGAATAGTGGCATTAATTGCGGCAAATTTTTCGGCTGCTGTAAGTGTCCTGTTTGCCATTCTTGAGGCTGTTAAAGCACGCTCGTGGGTTGGCCCGTGAATATATAACCAAACATTAGGGCGTTCGCCTGTTAACTTTTCATATTTGGCATTTGGTGCATCAAGCGCTTTGAATGCCGCTGCAGCACTGGTAAACCTCAATTCGGGTAATCCTTCGCTTTTTGCAGATTTGTTCCACATGGTCATTAACGAACTAAATTCCATCGGCTGCAACCAATCAGAAGAAATAAGGATAGGAAGTGCTGGTTTAAATTTATTGGTTTTGAAATAAACATCCCATGCATTAAGGTGGTTAATTACGCCCTTTTTCCTGTCTTCATCAGTTTTTACATCCCATATGTCTCTGCCAGAACCATCGTAATGCCCAGGTGTATAAACCAATACATTGCTACCATCAGGACTGTACCAACGATAAATTCCAGCTTCGTGCCTTGAAATGTTGAGGTACTTTACGCCTGCTTTAGCTAATATCTGCGGCATTTGCATTGCCCTGCCCGGCACATCTTCGTTTGATGCTACCGTAAAATTACAACCAGGAAGTATTTTTTTTAACCATTTCTGCCCCAAATAGGTTTGCCTGATTAAGGCCTCGCCATCATACATAGATTCGTAAGGCATATTATAAGTTGCTCCCCATTCCAGCCTTCCTTCTTTGGTATATTTCAGAATGTCGTTATACCTATCCGGATGCCTTTGTAAATATTCGCGTAAACTTAACGCATCTTCCACACGGAAGCAGTAGTTAGGGTTTACTTTCATAATCGCCAATGCTGGTGTAATCATTTTCTCGTCTCTAAATTTTTCGCAAGCTACTATTGAGTCCATCCAGGCAATATCCTGATGACTGGAGCTTATGAAATTGACTGTACCTTTTTTAAAGTAAGAATGGTCTGTATTTTTGGATCCATGTGGCCGGTAATTGGTCTGCGCCCATAATGGGTTGTTATACCAAAAAGATAATACAATAATTAATATAAATGCGCTTCTCATTTCGAATTGATTAATTTAAATTATTTATGCTCTTGCTGGTCTTTAACCTGCCAGTATTGCTCAATTTCTTCTAAAGATTTCCCCTTTGTTTCGGGCACCACTCTTTTTACAAAATAGGCCACCGGTAACATCACTGCTGCGTATAATAAAAAAACATATCCAATGCCAATGGAATCTCTTAAAATGGGGTAAGTTTGCGTTACAAATGTTGAGCCCAGGAACAAGGAAAGGGTGGCCAGCGACATGGCTCTGCCTCTTATTTTTGTTGGATAAATTTCCGAAATAACCACCCATACACCGGGCCCCAATGTGGAGGCAAAAACAGCAATGTATAAGATAAAAGGTCCCATCAAAATATTTCCGGCAGAAGCTTTACTTATAAATGCCCAACCTATTAAAAATAAGGCAATACTTAACCCAATAAACCCCCATATTAATAAGGGTTTTCTACCCCATTTATCAATTTTCCAGATGGCTACCAGTGTAAATATCATATTGAAGAAACCGATTACTGAAGCACTGCCCATTGCCGAGCCTGCTTTTAATCCTGCTTTTTCGAAAATAGCTGGCGCATAATACATTACCGTAGTAATGCCAGATAACTGACTTAAAAAAGGCAAGGCCAAACCTATTATTAATGCTATACGCAAGCCAGGTGCTAACAATTGCCTGAAACTTCCCGATTCTCCCGAAATAGCAGTTTCTATTTCTGATAATTCGGCGGCTGCATTTTGTTTGCCATTAATACGTTCAAGTATTCTGCCGGCCTCTGTGGTGTTCCCAATTTTAATTAACCACCTGGGGCTTTCGGGCACAAATAGCAGAAATACAAAAAATAATAATGCAGGTACCACATTTGAACCCAGCATACCCCGCCAAACCTCGGCCACCAAATAGTAATGCATAAAACCATGGGTACCTGCATTGCTGGCATACTGCAAAAGGAATGAGTTTGATAAATAAGAGCATAAAATACCTAAGGTTATGGCAAGCTGGTATAAGGAAACCAATCGGCCTCTTAATTTTGCCGGCGAAAGTTCTGAAATAAACATAGGCGCAACCATAGCGGCGAAGCCTACGCCAATCCCCCCAACAATCCTTGCAATTACCAAAAAGGATGGGGTTACGGCAATGGCACAGCCGATGGCAGATACAATAAACAAGATGGCCGAAAGGATTAATGTCATTTTGCGACCGTATTTATCGGCCAAATAGCCTGAAATTGCAGCGCCAAATACGCAACCCACCAATGCAGAACTCATTAGCCAACCTTCCATAGCAGCAGATAAATGGAATTGGTTTCGCAAAAAATTAATGGCACCTGATATAACAGCGGTGTCAAATCCAAATAAAAATCCACCCAACCCTGCTGTAAAACAAATCAGTGTTACATAGGCATTTCCTTGTAATTTCATTCAATTAGATTTTGTAAAATAAATAAGTTATTTTCTTGACCTTTATCAATTTTCAACACCTTATACTAAATGTTGTTAATGAATTATCGTTAATCGACTCCACTGGAATTTATATTGGCAACTCAAAAATACATAGGGCTAATTCAGTTTTGTAAACTGAATTTAATGAATACTTAAACTATTTTAATCATATATTTAATTTTTATCTCGATTTTATTTAACCATTATTGCTTTTATCCCTCCTCAAAAAAATATCATTACTTTATTTTTTATCAAAAAAATAGAAAATTTAGTTTAAATTGAAAACAACTATATTAGTTCTGAATTTATTAACAAAATGAACCGGTCAATTTTGGCGCCCGTCTACGAGGGGTACTAAATCTATAGCAATTTAGACGTACAAAAGAAAATGTAGTACCTTATTGGAGTCTAACATCATGTGGCCCAATCCGAATATTGGTTTTTTGCCATAAGCCACCCGAGAAAAAAAGATCGACAAAAACAGATGAACTATTTTTTTAATATTCCACTTTCAAATAACGAATCCTATTGGTTGTGTTAAAAAGAAAGGTTCCCGTTTTGAGAACCTTTCTACTATGGTGATCCATAGTTTAAAAAAATCAGAATTTGTTTGTTATTGTTTAACGAATTTCCATTTTTGGTTGTTTCCGCCACCATTAGTCCATATGTCTATTTTGGACCCATTAGCTGTCTGGTATCCATTAAGATCCAAAGGTTTAGTGGGCGCATTGGCCGGCGTAATGGTATAATTACCCCCACCAACATCAACGATAGCCCATTGCTGGTTGCTGGCGCCACTATCGGTGTAAATATCAACCTGGGTGCCATCTGCTGTTCCGGCGCCCCTTACGGTCATCACTTTACCAGGGGCATTTGCTGGCTGCAGTTTATACCTACCTCCGGCAACACTGGTTATCACAAATTTTTGATTAGCACTTACCGGAGTGTTTTTAGTCCATAACTCAACTATGGTACCATTAGCGCTGCCCCCGCCAAAGATATCCAGCACACTTGTATTATTTACCGCGGTTACGATCTGGTAAGTAGCGCCGGATACGATACCGCCACTGGCCGCTGGGTTCATGATCTTTATTAACTTATTGGTCACGATATAATTAGGAATATACAGGGTACCATCACTTGAAGAGGTTAGCGGTGCGTCACGATCGATCGCATAACTCGCAACACCTCCCTTTTTGCCCCCCCCGCTCGGTTCCCAATTCGCATAATCAAATGCGGTTCCCGTACCGTTTACCGGATAATGAACATCATTCCATACAAAACCTCCAGTGCCTTCAAAAAAACTAAACGCGGGAACCCATTTGGTAGAAGGAATGTAAGCTTTGTAGGTATCCCAGGTCGCCTGTACAACACCGACGTTAGCTCCATAACGCTGCATCCATACATAGTCGATCATGGTGTACACCTGCTGGAACATGTTGTTGCTACCTGGCTGGTTGGTGTCGAAAGTCAGCAATTTACCCGTGCCTGATTTTGGCCCGAGATAGGCTGATAAAGCCGTGTACACACCCACTAAATCGGTCAGTGTTTGCCCGGTTGGGTTATCTTCCACATCTATGTCGTAGCCGTCTAAATTATACTTGTTTACCAGATTATCCATGATAGATTTTGCGGTGGCCTGGTAACCTGCCGTATTATGTCCGGCACCTGGTATTAAGTCCAGGTTACCAGTCATTATCACTTTAGTACCTTTGGCATGCAGCGTATTGATCCACCCTGGTACGCTGGCTATAATCGGTGAGCTGGGCGAAAAACAGAATAGGATAAGGATATCCAAACTGTCAGGTACCAATGAAAAATTCGAGCCATCCAGCAGGGTAGGATAGCAAGGTCCCGCTACCCGATAAAAGCCCGCAGAGATTTCATGGGGGCTCTTCTTGTAAGCAATCAAATCGGACGGTGAAGTCGCCAATGATGCGGTGTTTGCGCTGGAACTCGCCGCCAGCTTCAGCGCTGGCCTCGGCTCAGCATCATTCTTTTTACAAGCTGCGAAAGCCATGCAGATCAGACTCATCAACAGGATTCTCCTGATGTTGTTGTACACTCTTTTCATTTTCTTTAATATTTAAGTTAACGTAATGAATTCTTTTTCTACCAAAGTCTGGTATTGCCATTTACCTCCCTTGGAGGAATTACAAGCTTCATTAGAAACCCATACCAGCACTTGGCTTTTGATCATATTTCTTAATATCAGTGTCTAATTGAATTTAATAACCCTGATTCTGGGTTAGTTTCGGATTAGCATCTATTTCCATCTGTGGTATCGGGAATAAGTAATGTTTCATCTGGAATTTTGCAGTGTTATTGGCTGGAAAAGTATAACCTACCATAGGCACAAAAGCATCATTTTTTGTATCATACACCATCCTTGTTCTTACCATATCAAACCAGGTGATGTTTTCAAAACAAAGCTCATGATTTCTTTCACGCCATACCGCCTGCCTAAACTGATCTTGGGTTAAACCTGCTAAAGCCGTTAAGTTTGCTCTTGCACGTATGGCATTAATATATGTGTAACTATTTGCATCCGGCGATCCATCTGCTTCGTTTTGGGCCTCGGCGTAAAGCAGCATAATATCCGAAAGACGTATTATTGGGAAACACTTTCCAGAGCCCTGCCCGCTCGCCTGTGCCACATCGTCCCAAAATTTGTAAACATGTTGTCCGTTTTTAAACTGCACATTCGTTCCGGTTAAAAAATTTGGGTAATGGGAGTAAAAAAATTGTTTCTCCTCCTTACGTTTATCTGATGCCGTATAGGATGCATAAAATGAATCTTCTGGCAAAAGTGTACCTGTTTCCTGCTGCCCATTTGAAATGTTACTAAAACTTGGAAGCGTGTTAGAAAACATCGGGTTTGTGGCAATGCCGGTTGCAAACTGTACCATAAAAATATTTTCCATTTTATTATCATTTGCCGCATTGCGGAACTGGTCATAATTTTGGTAAAGGGTATATTTTCCAGAGTTAATGACCTCTAAAGCTTCTTTTTTAGCCAGTGCCAATTTGTCTTTTTGCTGTAAAGGAAATCCCGCCATAGTTTGATAAACTTTGGCCAAAAGCGACTTTACTGCGCCTACAGCTACTCTTCCTGTTTGATCTGAAAAAGGCAACCCACTTTGTTCTGCGGCAAGTAAATCAGGGACAATCAATTTTTCATAAACATCTTTAACACCTGTTCGTGTTACCTGAAGATCTGCGGCGCTGGTGGTTGGTTGTATAACTAAAGGCACGTCGCCATATATCCTTACCAGGTTAAAGTAGAACCAGGCGCGCAAGAATTTGGCCTGGCCCAGCAACTGGTTTTTTTGTACATCAGTAACAACAGACGATGGAATTAAAGGTATGTTCTGAATAGCGAGATTTGCTGCATCAATACCTTTATAAGAGCTGCGCCACCACACATTAAAATATAAATCGGTGGTTTGCATGGTCAGGTTACGCAAATTTGCATTGTTATTTGATTGATTAATATCGCTTTTG
Source organism: Pedobacter nototheniae (assembly GCF_032678625.1). Classification (GTDB taxonomy): domain Bacteria; phylum Bacteroidota; class Bacteroidia; order Sphingobacteriales; family Sphingobacteriaceae; genus Pedobacter; species Pedobacter nototheniae_A. The sequence goes on from NZ_JAVTSO010000001.1 coordinate 226,007, forward strand.
GCCTGGCCGGTAGGGTTTTCGAGCATAAGCATGGCATCTTCTTCGTAAAGCCCAACCGCTGCATAGAAATCGCGGGTAAAAACATAAATACCATTTACAGCATTTTGCGCTTGCTGGTAGCTTTTATAATAATTGTCTGAAGTATAAAAACTCTGAGGTTCTTCATCCAAAAACTTTTTGCATGAAATTGCACCTATGCCAACAAGTGCAAGCAATAATATGATTATTTTTTTCATAGTGTTCAATTATAAACCAATGTTTAAACCAAAATTAAATGTACGGGGCTTCGGCTGAGCGTAAAACTCGATACCATAAGCGAAAGGTTGAGCATAAGTAGAAACTTCTGGATCGTAACCTGTTTTATACTTCGTAATCAGGAAGGCATTTTGTACCCCTGTAAAAAGGCGCAAGCTGCTTAAACGCAATCGGCTACAGAAATTTGCCGGCACAGTATAAGACAAGGAAATATTTTTACCCCGAATGAAAGATCCATCTTCAACATAATGACTATCCTGGCGCAGCGATGGGCCATCTCCGTTTAATCTTACCTGTGCAATACTGGTGTTTTGATTGGTAGGTGTCCAGGCATTAAGCAAGGTGGTGTAGCCGTTGGCAAGCGTTTGTCGATCTTCTGAAGTTGCATAGCCCAGGTTTAAAATGCTATTGCCCTTACTTACCTGAATATCTACAACAAGATCAAAGTTTTGGTAGGAGAATCTATTGATAAAGCCAATCGTAAAATTAGGATAGGCATGACCCAAAACAGACTTAGTGCTCGAATCTTTTATATCGCCTGGTTTGGCGCCAACCAATGCAGCTTCAGTGGCCTCTGCTGTTCCCCAGGTACCTAAACGGGTAAGCCCGTAAAAACTGCCAACAGGTTCGCCAACGCGTAATATATTGGTTTGATCAAGGAATCCTGGACCAGGGAAAATATCCTCATTGTATAACCCAAGTGCCAATATTTTATTTTGATTGGCGGCAAAATTTAATGAAGTGTTCCATTTAAACGCACCTGTAAGATTATTGGTATTCACCCCTAATTCAACACCCCGGTTACGAACGGACCCGATATTACTTAAAACATTATCAAAACCTGATGATAAAGGAACAGGGGCATACAACAACAATCCCTTGGTAACCTTATTGTAAACATCTGCTACGATATTAATACGATTGTTAAACAAGCCTAAATCGAGTCCAAAATTGGCCTGATTTGTCCTTTCCCATTTAAGATCGGGATTTGGAAGTGTACCCTGTACTTGTCCACCAGCCCGTACGCCTCCAAAAATTGCAGTATTAGAAGCCAGCGCACCAATAGATTGGTATTGCCCAATTTCAGAATTTCCGGTACTGCCATAGCTTAACCTTAATTTTAAATTGCTTATGGTTTTAGAATCTTTTAAAAAATCTTCTTCTGATATCCGCCACGCTCCTGCAGCAGATGGAAAAAACGCATATTTATGGTTTGTTCCAAACTTGGAAGAGCCATCATACCGCCCTGTTGCGGTAAACAAATATTTATCCAGCAGCGAATAATTTATCCTGGAGAAATAGGAATGAATCTGCCAATCATAAGCATTAGAAGTAGGTGGGTTTGGCGATATCCCAGCACTCAGGTTATTCCATAAATAAAAATCACTATCAAAATTTGATGTTGAAGCACCAACGGTTTGATCATGTTTTTTTGCCCATTCTGTACCTAAAACCACATTTAAGTTATTCGCTTTATTAAATTGCTTTTTGTAGGTAAAATAACTCGAACTCTGCCAGTAAAGAGACTTTTCTGAATAAATACCTGCAGAAATATTTTGGTAAAGCCCTCTTTGTATAGCCGAACCGCTCGATGCCTGATTATTTTCATCGGTATAACTTTCTGCTGAAAGACTGGTCCTGAATTCGAGATTATCCGATAAGCGAACGTTGAAATAAGTGTTTGCTAAAACATTGATTCTATTATGGATATTATAATAATTCGTCAAAATGTTTACCGGGTTATCGGCACCTTCAGAATTTAAATGCATAAAATTTCCTCCCCATGAACCATCGGGCATCTTTACAGGAATCATTGGAAAAGCTTCCATTACTTCGCGGGTTGCAGTTAAACCGCCTACACCATCATCTTGTATTCTTTCTTTTGAAGAAACGCCTGATAAATTTAGGCCGGTAGTTAGCCAATTGTTGACTTTTGCATCAAGGTTAATCCTTGCCGAGTATTTTTTGTTGTAGGTAAATAACATTAATGCCTGATCATCCTGATACCCATAATTCATGCTGTATTTCAAATCGGGATTACCCCCAGAGACGGACAAGTTGGCATTTTTAGAAAAACTTGGCTTGTATACTTCTGCCTGCCAGTCGGTATTGTATTTAGGTGTGCCATCAGCATTGTACAACAGTGGCTCCAGTTTTGCAAAATCCGGGTATTCTCTACCTGGAACATAGGCATATGCAGCCTTTTCTATAGTTTGATATTGCGCTGAGTTCAACAGGTCAATCTTTCTTGGCAGTACGTTATAACCTCCTGTTAGGTTTAAATTGATGACGGCTTTTCCATCTTTGCCACGCTTGGTTGTGATGATAATAACCCCACCTGAGCCTCTTGCACCATAAATTGCTGTTGAAGAAGCATCTTTTAAAACATCAATTGATGCAATATCGGTTGGGTTAATGGTAGCATAATCTACGCCGATTACTCCATCAACCACAAACAATGGATTATTGGAAGCATTGATAGAATTAAACCCCCTTATATTCACACGCATATCGCCTGGGCGACCAGAATTAGAAGTAATACTCAATCCCGGAACCTGCCCCGCCAACGCACCAAGCACATTAGGCGAAGGTCTTTCTGTAATGGTTGCATTGTTAACGGAGGCCACAGAACCGGTTACATCAACTTTTCGTTGCGTGCCATAACCTATTACGACAACATTCTCCAAGGTGGCTGCTTGCGGCTCCATTTTAACCTCAATTGCCAATTGATCTTTAACCGTAATCTCCTGTGTTTTATAACCTACAAGGCTAATTACAAGAACGGCTCCATTTTTTACAGTGAGTTTAAATAAGCCTTTATCATTTGCACTGGTACCATTTGAGGTACCTTTTTCCAGAACATTGGCGCCGGGGAGCACTAAATTGTTTTCGTCTCTTATGCTTCCAGAAACTGTTTTTTTCTCTTGCGCAGAAACATTTGTTACAGTGCAGAATAGCAATAAAGCAAAACAAATTAAAGCCCATGGTTTTCGGGCTCTTTTTAACAGTAATTTTTTTCTCATCATTATAGTTATCTGGTTAGTTGGATAAAAATCATATTTGGTATCTCAAAAATAATCGGGCTTTTAGCTGCTTTGTAAAATCTATTTAATAGATACTTAAACTATTTTAATCAGATATCTAATTTTCTAAGCATTTTTACTAAATCCTGGCTATATTTAACTAAAATAAATGGAGGTAAATAATTCATTAAGATTCTATGAGACCTAATCTGATTACCGTTGGAAATGCTGATGTTAGTTCTTTCCTGATTAAGAAAATTGAGGAGCATCATTACAATTCTCCTTATCATTTTCATAATTTATGCGAATTAAATTATGTAGTGGAAAGCTGGGGGAAAAGAATGGTGGGCGATAATATCAATAACTTCTCTGCCGGAGACCTCGTTTTGATGAGCCCCGATTTGCCACACATATGGTATAATGACCCTTCGATATTAAATAATCCGATTGAAACTAAACTGGCTAAAGCAGTAGTTATTTATTTTCCATTTGATTTTTTATCAAAAATCGTAGATGATGATATTGTGCGGATGAAAACGCAAAAATTATTTGAAAAAGCAAAAAGAGGCCTCAAGTTTTACGGAAAAACTCAAATGCAGGTAACGTCAAAACTTAATCATATAATGGACAAAACCGGTTTTTCTAAAACAATAGAATTCCTGGAAATCATAGATATGCTGATTGATTCGAAAGAGTGTGAACCATTGGCCTCAGTGGGTTATACACACAGTTTAAATGAGAAAGATACCGCAAGAATGAATAACGTTTTAAAGTATTTAATGCAAAACTTCGTTAATCCGATCAGCTTGAATGAAATTGCAGAAATTGCGAACATGACGCCACCAGCGTTCTCCAGTTTTTTTAAAAAAAGAACCGGAAAATGTTTTTCTCTATTCTTAAATGAAATCCGGATAGGCCATGCCTGTAAACTCCTGCAAAATCTTGACATCACCATAGCGGAGATTTGCTATTCATCGGGATTTCAAAATTTTACCAACTTCAATAAATCCTTTAAACACTTCACAGGAAAAATTCCGAGGGAATACAGAAAACATTGTATCGATTTAAATGCTTAATGGAGTGAAATTTATTAAACCTTTGATTACGATTAATCTGTTTAAGGGCGCTAAAAAGAGAAAGAAATTACACTAAAATCAAGAATAACTTAACGCGTTAATGATTAAACCCTTACCTATTCTCTACCCCAGATACAAATTCTTGTACAGCCTTAACAAAAAGCGGATTCTGTTCATAATATAACAAGTGCCCTCCCTTAATTTGGGCAACCTTTGAATCTGGAAATTTAAATAGTTTGTAATGATTGGGGCCAATAGCATGATCATTTATCCCATTAATGATTAATGTTGGCTGGTTAATATTTGCAGAAATGGCCGTATAATCTTTAAAATATTCGGGATATAACATTTGTTTACTTTTATCAATGATCGGCCCTAAAACTTTAAAAGCAAAATCGTTGGTACGCGGGTGCAGAGAATCCAGTTTTTCCAATGCGGCAATAGTGTTTATGCTATCCGTTAATAGTTTAAAGCCAAGGTGTTTTTTACTCAATTTTTTTCTGAGCAACATATCGCCTGCAAAAAGTGAATCCGGATTTTTTGTTCTAATAACCGTATCTGTACCTAACAATTTGTATCCATATTCTATCTGGTCGGTAAGCATTTGCGGACTAAAAAAGTAAAGTGCTGAATTAACCAGTATTAAACCCTTAACATGCTGAGGATATTTTTTAGCATAATTTAGGAGAATTATCCCTCCAAACGAATGGCTCATTAAGTACATTTTATCAACACCAAGCTTTGCCCTTACTTCATCCATATCTTTTAGAACCCTATCCAGGCTATACACTTTGGCGTTTTGTGCACTCCCAGATCCTCTCTGGTCCATATAAATCATGGTTAAATTTTTTTCCAGATTACGACCACCCAATTGCTCAAATGAAAGATAACCTCCGCCAGGCCCTCCGGGCACAAACATGCAAGCATACCCCTTACCTGCAACTTTTACCGGTAATTTTACACTATCGGTTGTTGTGAATGTAAGCTGAACATTCTTTAATTGGGTAAGTTTTTCGCTGTTTTTACAGTTGGAAAACAGCAAGATTGCAGAGATAATTACAACAAATCCAAATTTCATATTATTATTCTATTGATTTAATTACAATAACACCTTACCACCTTTTTGTTTTTAAATAGGCTTTTATAAATATAAGAAAATTTACAGGCTTGACTACAATAGAATCTCTGCAAATCGCCAGCCGAATGCTCTAAGAAAATAAATCCGGTCAATATGATTTTTTTTGACCTGTCCAGCCCGTAGTGCGAAGAAATTGCGCCCAATTAAGTGTATTAGGATTTATTTGCCTGCTCCACAATAAATCACGGTCATTTCTAAAATAGCCGTATTCAACGGCATAATCCACCATCCCCAAAAGTTCTTCCACTAAAGGTAAATTGGAACCGTATTCGGGAAAATGGTGAAGCAATTCCTCTCGTGTAAATGCTGAACTATACACCGCTTTTTTCCCTGTTACCTCAATAAACACATCTACCATTTCCTGTGGCGATATAATATCGCCGATTATTGGCAATGACTGACCGGAATACCGACTTGGATTTGAAAATATTTCCAAAACAGCAGCTCCGGTGGCGGTAAGCGGATCAACAAATGGCGCACGGAAATCTTTAGGTAAATAAATCGGAAATACAAGCGTGTCACCTTTTAACTTAGGTGTATAAAATTCAATCAGGTTGGTATAAAAGAAAGACATATAAACAAACGAACTTGTAACGGGCAGGGTACGAATGTATTCTTCGATTTTAGCCTTGTCCGTAAAGTGGGGAGCAGACATTTTCCCTCCCGTTATTTCCTCCACGTTTTCCAGGCTACTGAAAATAATATGACCTACTCCCGCCTCAACAGCGGCATCTGCCAACTGTTTACCCAATTCCATTTCATGGGTTGCTGGTGGCGCAATATTGGGTGTCATTAAGAAAACACCATCCGAACCACGGAATGCTTCTGTAAACTCCTTTTTATGTCCGAGGTCGAGCGGTAAATTCACTAATTGAGCTCCTTGCTCTGTCAATTTAATCAATTCTGGAGAATTGATTTGGCGGGTTATACCACGTACACGATAACGACCGCTCTCTAACAGCGCACGTGCGGTACTAAAGCCCTGTTTTCCAGAAACACCAACTACGGTAATAAGTGGTTTGTCTTTTTGTGTCATTTCTCCGTGTTCTTCCAAAGTAGATACCATTTCTTTTTTATTTAGCGATAACTATACTATAATTATTATAGTTGCAAAACTATATTTAGTATTTTATATTTGCAATAACTATCGAAACAGATAGGTTGAAAACATAAAAAATGAAAACAGAGTGTATTGGGGATTATGTGAAACTTAAAGGCAAGAATTATCCTTGTACAGTAAGTCTTACGATGGATTTATTAGGTGGGAAATGGAAAGCCGTTATTCTTTATCATCTCCAAAACGAGCCAAAAAGATATAGTGAGCTTCGTAAGGAGATACCAGCCATTACGGAAATGACATTAAGCCTGCAATTAAAGCAATTAGAGAAGGACCTATTGGTTTTAAGAAAAGTATATGGTAAAAAACCTCCTGTAAAAGTAGTTTATAGCTTAACAGAATTTGGAAAAAGTTTAATTCCAGTTTTGGAAGCCATTACAAAATGGGGCAATCAGGTGGTTAAAGAGAAAGGGGAATTTGTAAAAGCCTCCTAACCATTAAAAATTTCATGGCAAATCAACCGAGTTTTTATAGCATGAAAGTTTAGCCCTGTTTTTGCAGACGATTTCACAACAGGACTTTCACAATGCTTTGGTGAATTTGCCTGAAATAAAAAAAGAATAGGAAGAACATTTGCAATCTTTTAGCCGATTGCTTAAAGCCAAAACCCAGCTTTCGTCTATGTGCTTGGGGCAGGCATTCAAAAATAACTGAAATGGTTATAGGGCAGGTTCGCAGCGCCTTTGATTTTAGGTGTCTTCCACTATGAAGACCTGGGCTCCATCAGCTGGTTTCCCTGATTAGGATAGCGAAAAAGAATTTCTCGATAAATTTAAACTTTAAACAAAAAAACCACAACTTTCGTTGTGGTTTTTGATGCTCCCGAGACTGTGTACTTTTCTAGAAATTTGCTTGATGACCTTACTAGAATCGCAAGAATTGATGAAGATTATTTGGAAAAAGACTAAACTTGTTTAGCAAAATTATCAATTTTATAATTTCTATTTATACCAAATGTACTGGATACCACTTTAACCTCCCCTATATATTTCCGATAACTAAAGCTTTAACAAAAGAAATATTTTGGATACCTTTTACGTACGGCCTGATTTTACTTATGAGTTTCTCGCTCTATTTTCAAAAGCATTTCTTTCGCATTTTGATTTACTGGATCTAAGGCTAAAACTTTTAAATAGTCATTTTTTGATAACGGATATTCTTTTGTATTAAAATAGGCTTCACCACGGCTATCATATGCATTTGCTGAATTAGGAAATGCAGCAACATTTAAACTGAATATTTTAATGGCAGATGCCACTTTTCCATCTTTTAAAAGTTGATAACCAAGCATGTTCAATTCGCTTTCATTAGAGAAATTATAATCATCACTGTTATTCTTTTTAAGTTTTTTGTAGAGCTCAATACCTTTGTCTATATCTATATAGCATTCTTTTGTTATGGTTAAAGAGATAGACTCTTTTTGTGATTCTAAGGGATAATTTTTCCAAGCATTTAAACTTGCAATACTAGAAACAATTTCTCCCAGAAATTTTGTACTACTACCATTTGTCATTACTACAATACCATTTCCGCCTTCCATACTCCCTATGTAATGGCAAACAAAACCCTCATTTCCACCACTATGCTTAAAATATTTTTCGCCATCAAAATTATATAAAAATACCCCTAAATTATTTTCAATTCTTTTTACAGAAAGTTCTTTAGAAAGTACTTTATTTGATTTCCCTAATAAAGATAGTTGTGTTTCAATAACATATTTTGCTAAATCCGTTGGATTTGTCCATAAACCAGCCGCTGCCTTTTCGGGATATATATGATACTTTCCATTAACTTCTTTGCCACTAGCGCTGTATCCCGTTGCAAGTATGTTTTCATTCATTTGCATCGGAGGTTGATTAAAAGAACTATTGTTCATCCCCAATGGGATTAACACATTCGTTTTCATATAGTCTTCATATTTTTCTCCTGTTACATTTTCAAGAATTAGTTGTGTAATTGTAATTCCACCACCAGAATATTCGAATTTTAAACCAGGTTCAAATATTGACCGAACGGGATTTGAGTTGGAGGGTTTCAATCCATTAAGCGTTTCTATTGTGGTTGGTAAATCTTTTCCTTTTTCGTAACCAGCAAAACCGCCTACAGACAAGCCAGCCATGTGAGATAATAAATTTTCAATTGAGATTTTTCTCCCTTTTGCAATCGAATCGTATGGGAATTTCCATGTTTTTAAATAATTATTGATATCACCGTCTAATCCTAGTTTTCCTTCTTCAACAAGTTTTAATAGCCCAAGACTATTGATAGATTTGCTAATTGAAGCGGCTTGAAATAGTGTTTGGGGAGTTGCTGATTTTTTTTCAGAAATATCTGCATAACCATAAGCTTTTACCCATTCTACTTTGTAATCTTTAATTACTACAATACTCACCGCATTGGTGTTGTAAAAGGCCATTCTTTCTTTTAATGTCCATTTCTTGTTTTTAGATTTATCCCAATGGTTTAAATCGTTTTCGAATAATTTTATTTTATCATTTACATTTTGCGCAAAAGTGTTCAATGATAAAAACAGCAGGACAATTAAATTTACTTTTTTCATTTTTGAATAGTTGGTTTCATTTGCCGCAAATATGATCCTTGATAACTTAAAATACGACCGACTAAAAAAAGTCGAACCCTTTTTTAGAAGAAATCTCAATTATTTTGAACTTCTTCTAAAATCGGTAGGTGTTTTTCCTGTATGTTTTTTAAAAGAAGCACTGAATGAAGACTTTGAGTTGAAGCCCACCTGATATAAAATTTCTAGTATAGTTAATTTTTTTTGTGCTGGATTCTTTAATATTTTAATTGCATGATCAATACGGTATTCATTTATAAAATCAAAAAAATGTTTGTCCATATATAAATTAATCAATACAGATAAATTCTTAACGGGCATTTTAACCTGCTCCGCCAATTCCTGAATAGTAAGTGACGAATCTAAATACGGTTTCTTTGCTATCATAAACTCCTTCAGCGCTTCTATTTGTTTATTCTTCTCATCATCAAGCAAGGCAGGAGCCTTACGATTTTGAGCAATATCTTTACTACTCTCTAATTTAGAATTCACTCCCCGGAAAAACTCCGGATTCCTTAAAGCAATTAATAAATACCAGGAGGTTGAAAGCAAAAAACTAAATCCATCCACAGTAATAATCCAATCTCTTAGTTCGCCAAAACCAATGGTGTAGGTAACCAATCTTCTAAAGAGAACTAGCAAATGCAGGAGATAATATACAATGGTGATTAGGTAGAGTGCTCTGATCATGGAGAGATTAGGATCAGTATAATTCTCAAAATAAATAGTCTTTGATCTTTTTAGAATTAAAAAGGCCGCAATAAAATAAATCTGAAACGAAGTCTCAAAAAGTATTTCAAAGAAATGGATTTCTGGCATATCATTCATATGCCGGAGGAAATACAACTTTTCAGTTGGAGTTCCTAGATATAGATCAGGAATTAAAACTAAGTTAAAAACAACAAATGGCAGCAGGTGTAATAATTGCTTTTGCTTTAGCTTAAAATCAGAAAAGCAAATTGATTTTACATACAAATAAAATACTACAGGTACCAGCAATGCAATGCTCCATCGAAATGCTTCAATGTTTATCAGATTTTCAGGTATATCATGAATCAGGTATTTGCATGCATCAATTGCGTTTGCTACCAGAAAAAATGCAAAAAGCCGGTTTCCTAATTTGTGCTTTGTTTTTACTGTAAGTAAAAACAAAGCAAGAAATAACATCACAAAAACTCCTATAACTGTTATTGTACTTACAAAGTTAAACTTATCCATATTTTAAGCAGAAGCACAAGTTTACTATTTATCCGATAATATTAATGCATTTCGCCCAGATTTTGAGTACATTCCTAGTGGATACAAAAAATCCAGCAATCAGAGATCACAGGATTTGAGTGTTCTAAAAGACACACTTACAGGGAGCAATGGAATGCATTAGAATACGATTAATCTTATAGAAATTGGTTTATCCATTTAACTAAAATTACAGACAAAACTTGTATCCCTATCGAATTTAGCAGCATCGAACCAAAAAAAGCTGAAAATATAAATTATAATTTATTCGCTAAGAAGGTGTTAGTGAAGCAAGTTTGAGTCTTTTGAGGCTTTGCACAGTATGGGTGCGGACACTGGGCTCGAACCAAAAATTGGCCTCTATTTGCACTATGCAACGATTTGAAAATCAATTAAAAACAGAAATGCCCTTCACGATATCGTGAAGGGCATTGGCTCCCTCTGCTGGGCTCGAACCAGCGACCCTCTGATTAACAGTCAGATGCTCTAACCAGCTGAGCTAAGAAGGAGTGCTGGTTGTTTCTCAAAACGGGATTATCGATGCTTTTCAGCAACTATGCCCTTGTTCGTTTTGGGAGTGCAATATTAGCGCTTTTATATTATTAATGCAAAAAATAAATCAAATATTATTTATGAAGGTTTTCCTCCATTTACGATGAAGAAACATTTCTTGATTTTTAAACTGAATTTCAAATGGTTATCCAAATATTTTACCGATACTTTTAGCTGCGTAACCTGCACTTGCGGTCATTCCTTTGCCACCAATTGCGGTACGAATGTGTATGCTGTTGTCCAGATCGTACTCTACAATATGTTTAGCAGGATGCTGTGGATAAAATCCTGCCCAGGTACTTTGCAGTTTACGCACATCAAAATCTACAATCCGTTCTGCTTCTTTAAGCATCAGTTCATTAATATGATGGCTTAAATCAAAACCCAGATCATCGAGATGATTTACATCCGCATAGATATGAGAATCGCCAATAATAATGCTGTTATCCGCAGCCTTTTTAAACAGCAGGTGAATCCCCCATTTTTTAAGTTCTTCGTAGTGGGCAGGTGTTTTTATCGTTTTAAAAGACGGACAATAATGCTCGAAACTTTCGTAACGCCTAATGGTAAGCCCGGTAAGAATGTTACCTTCCAGCTGAACGCCAGGCATAGGCACACTGCGCATCATTTGTAGCTTACTCACTACAATTCCGCTATCGCTAAACAATTCAGGATAAAGGAGCTTAAATTCATATCCATTACAAATAATGGCTTTAGCTGCAAGATAAGTTTCTGTGCCATTTATTAAACCAACAGCAACGCCTGAGCCCCTCGTTTCGCAAGAGGTAACCGGGCTGTTGTACCGGAGCTTGTAATGATTAAATTTTGCCAGCATATATTGATGCAGGTTACTGATCATAATGGCTGGCTCCACACTAATTTCCTGCGGAAAGTAAAGTGCTTCTTTCGCATAGGAAGATTTTATGGAAGGGTATTTCTTCAGCACGGCAGCTTGATTAAGCAATTCTGTTTCGTAACCCAAAGTATCGTAATGCGCTTTTAGCTCGTGTATTAAAGTTTGCTCCCCTTCATCTGAAGCAATGTAAACACTCCCATTATTTCTGACCGAAATATCAAATTCCTGCTGAATGTTTTTATAAATTTCAAGTCCGGCAACACCATATTCAAACCATTCAGCTTCCATCCCTGAAGGTACCACCTGGCCAAAATTACGAACAGTTGCCCCTACCGGATAATTATCTTTTTCTAATTGCAGCACCGATTTCCCTGCCTGCAGGGCATGGTATGCATGAAAAGTGCCGAGTATACCTCCACCAACTACTATAAGATCAAAATGTTTATCAGCCATTTTATATTGTTTTTTGTGCTGTATGCAAGTACGGCACTAATTTATTAAATATTCTAATTTCTAACCTCTATTATAAAGCGCTGCTTAAAGCCGCGCCTGTTTTTTTAACCGTGCTTCGCGATTTTGTTTTTTTTAAAGTTTTTCTTCTGAAATAAATAAGCGAAAGTATGCCACAAACCCCGCCAATAAGCGGAACAGCCAGCAAACATTGCTTAAAAAAATGCATCCAGCCAATATCAGGATCGCCAAATTCGTGGAACATCAATACCGAAAAACTGCCTACATAACCTATTGAATCGGCTACATACATAATAAAGCCTATATTACTTTTATAATGGAAATTGGCAATCATCCGTTCAAAAAAGATCGCATTGTAAGGAATGTAAGCCATATAAAGGCCCATGCCCAATAAAGCCATCCAGTTAACTGCACTGATGTAACCACGATCAAAAAGAAAAGTACTTAAACCAACCAGGAAACAGCCGCCGATAATCATAATATGTATTACAGTAAAGGCTTTAAGGTTATCTTTTATGAGAATGAGAAAACCCATCATCGCCAGCACAAAAACAGATATTACGGTATCAATCTGTGTATAGATATGATTATTATGAATACCTAATCCATTCCATATTTCCACTTCAAAATTATCGCGCATATCCCGGATGCAGGTAAGCAGCACATAAATAATGATGGTTAAAATAATTCCGGGTAAAAAGGCCAGAATAAATTCTTTTCGTTGCTTTTTATCCATGGGCACCCGCCTGGTTCGCAACCGTTGGTCTTCTTCGGAAGGGGGCGGCATTACTTCCAAACAAAAAACAAAAAAGAACAGGGGCAATAAAAAAATCAGGCCGGTCAGAAATGGCATCCAGTAATTGTTTACAGAAAATAGTGTCATTAAAGTACGGGCCACCGTTTTAACAAAACCGGAAGCAAAAATTAAACTGATTGACATTAAAGCACCCATAAATTCTGTTGTTTTCCGTCCTTCCAAGTAACTAAAAACCAAACCCCAGATCATGCCCAGCGGAAAGCCATTTAGAAACAGAAAAATAATATTATATGGCGCAGGAATTAAAGCGAAACCCAATAAAGCAAGCCATGAAAAAACAATTAACGAAATGATGCTTTTAGCCCGGTTACTTTTACCCGATTCTGAAATGAAACGAATGCCATAAAATTTACTTAGCGTATATCCAATCATTTGCGCAACAACCAGCCAAACCTTATAATCGATATGGAAAAATTCCTGGTTTTCGAAAGTTGCTGAAGCAAATGCCTTTCTAAAAGCATACATACTGGTGTAACAACCAAAAGCTGCTATACCTCCAAGCACAGTAACCAGCCAGTAAGGCAGCTTAACCGCTCGTTGACGGGCAACATCAAGCAGGTTCATTTTTAAGCGCCTATAATGCCCAATACTTCAGCCAAATCATCCACAATATGCGTGGGCTTGAAAGGCTCAAGCTCAGCACGTGTAAAGGCACCTGTAGTAATGCCAATTACATATTTACACCCTGCATTTTTGCCCTCATTTACGTCAACTTCTGTATCACCAACCTTCGCAATTTCTGCAGCATCCGCGATATTAAGCTGCTGCATCATTTTCTGGATCATATCCGGATATGGGCGCCCGTTCGGAACTTCATCACTGGCAACTACCGCATCAACTTTATTTGCCCAGTTCAGCCTCTCGATGATGACATCGGAGATGTTCTTTGAAAAACCGGTATCTAAACCAATTTTAATTCCCTGGTCGCGCAAAGCACTAAATGTATCTTCTGCATTAGGTAAAGGCACGATCTGATCGGATGTACGGTAAAATTGCAGCATGCGTTCTACAAAATCACGGTGAATCTGCTGAATCAAATCATCGGTTAGGTTCTCTTTAACGGACTCATAAACCTCCAGCATCATTTTTATAGCCAGCGGTTTCTCATAACCCATAATCGGGTTAATATCCTTTAAAGGAATTTCATACCCGTTATTTTTCATCGCCTGCTGAAAAGCATGGCCTACGTAATTCTCGTCCTTAACGGTTGTGCCCGCCATATCGAACACCACTAATTTAATTGACATAACTTTTTATTTTTATGCCACAATAGTAAACTTTGTTTATTATTTGTAAACAAAGTTTACGTTATCATATTGTTAAATTTTACATCAGCAACGGTTACATTATTTGCCAAACGCCTCATTAACAGGGCGTCCTCTCCAGCTTTGAGGTTGTTTCAATCCCATAATCCAGGCCAGCGTGGCCGCAGTATCATAAGTAATAATTACATCTTTAATTTCATGGTTTTTACGAACACCCGGACCTGCAATTATCCAGGGAATCTGAACTTCATCCAAACTTTTTCCTCCATGTCCTTTACCGGTGCCACCATGATCTGCGGTTACCAGGATAATTGTTTCTTCGGCAATGCCAGCTTCCTGAACTGCTTTTACAATTTTACCAATACGCTCATCTACAGATTCTAATTGCTTATAATAGGCCGGTGTACGGTGTCCGATATTGTGCCCCGTACCATCCGGTTCATCAAAATGAACAAATGTGAAAAAAGGTTTTTCCTTTTTAATTATGGCTGCAGCGGTATCGGCACAAAAATCGTCCTTTTCTTTTCCGTTAACAACTATGTTAACAGCCTCTTTTTCGAATAAATAGCCAATACCACTCCAGCTGTAAATAACAGCAGTTTTAGCTTGCTTTTTTTGGTCCCTGATTACACTAAAAATGCCGGGAAATAAACCATATCCTGTTTTTGTAACCGAAGGGATTTCCGGCACCTTGCTATCCCATTCTGTATAACCGTGTTCTGTGGGTCCTGCACCCATTAATAAAGAGGCCCAGTTTACCGCACTTGAAGAAGGCAATACACAACGTGCTTTATCCGTCCACGAACCATTGGCCATTAAGGCTTTTAGGTTGGGCATATTTGCCTCCTTTAAAGCATAACCACCAAAGCCATCGCAACCAATTAAAATAATATGTTTGGCTTTTTTAACCTGAGCCTGCGCCAATACCGAAAAGCAAAGCAGGCAAAAAGTAATTTTTAAATATTTTTTCATAATCATTATTATTTGTGGTTCAAGTTAAATACCAATTATGAATATGAAGATAAATATTTGTT
Source organism: Pedobacter nototheniae (assembly GCF_032678625.1). Lineage (GTDB taxonomy): Bacteria > Bacteroidota > Bacteroidia > Sphingobacteriales > Sphingobacteriaceae > Pedobacter > Pedobacter nototheniae_A. The sequence continues at coordinate 241,425 of NZ_JAVTSO010000001.1, forward strand.
AAGTATTAATAAACATTGTTTACAAAATGTTACTCGAAGAAATAAATTACCAACATCAAAGCCTTGGTGTTACCAATATTTACGGGCGTATGAGAAAGCCGTCCGTCAAAAAGCATTGAATCCCCTTTTTCTAATATAATTTTCTTTTTAGAGAACTGGTATTCTACTTTACCCTCTATCATGTACTTAAATTCGAAAGCTTCTGTTTTAACCATGGGCCGGTGCGCATTTACTTCCAGCTCGAGCAATACGAAATCGGCAGTAGAAAACTTAATACTTTTGGTTAGTATCCGGGAATAATTGAAGCCAACGGCTTGCTCCTTTTCAAATTTCTGATATTGATCTTTTCTTTTAACGAGTACCGGAGCATCTTTTTTTTGGAAGTTAATATCTTTAAAAAAGCGGTTAAGATCGATCTCCAGACTTTTAATAATATCCATCAGTACCATTAGAGATGGAATGGTACGGCTGTTTTCTATCTGCGAAATTAGCCCTTTACTTACCTCTGCCTTATCAGCAAGTTCCTGAACGGTAATACCGAGTTCTTTCCGGCGTTCTTTAATTTTAAGGCTTATCTGTAAAAGAATTTCTTCCTGCATAGTATGAAATAGGATTATGCCGCTAATGTATTATTTTATTCCTGAATCTAAATCAACAATTACGGTGCTTACCAATTGGCCCCAACCTGTTTAAACAAAATCGCCACCATAATTTTATTACAGTGGCGAAATAACTTTAACGGTAGTGTCCGGGAATCCAATGCCGACCGCCATAAGGATCTACATTATAATGCCCCCGTACCCAGTGCGCCCTTGGTGCACGGGCGCTAACCACGCATGCACTAAAATTAAAAACCATAACCATTAAGAGTAGCGCATATACAATCCTTTTCATAACCTAAAAATTTAAGTGAAAAATAAATCAAGCTTTATGCTGTGTGTTTTATTATGACCGTTGGTTAAAGGAAAAGTTTAATCGCTTAAAGAAAAGAAAATACAAATTCAGGCAGGCGTTGGGTTAAAAAATAATCCGCTTTACTTTACTTATTTTATTGAGCAATCGGCACAAACTTCTCAATAAGGGGATAAAACAAAAAAGCCAACTTTTCAGTTGGCTTTTAATCTGCTCCCTCTGCTGGGCTCGAACCAGCGACCCTCTGATTAACAGTCAGATGCTCTAACCAGCTGAGCTAAGAAGGAGTGCTGGTTTTCCCCAAAATCAAGTCCAAATGTGCTTTTCAGTACATATACCCTTGTTCGTTTTGGGAATGCAATATTAGGGCTTTTAAATTATTTATGCAATATTTGCAGAGAAAAAAATTTAAAATAATTTAAAATAATTTATATGAGCCTGATAATCATAGGTAGTGTAGCTTTTGATGCTATTGAAACTCCCTTCGGGAAAACGGATAAAATTGTGGGTGGCGCAGCAACTTACGCCAGTTTAGCCGCTTCTTACTTCTATAAAAACACAAAAATAGTAGGTGTTGTTGGTGATGATTTCCCGAAAGAGGCAATTGATACTTTTACCGAACATGGCATTGATACCGAAGGTTTACAGATTAAAGCCGGAGAAAAATCTTTTTTCTGGTCAGGCAAATACCATAACGATATGAACAGTCGCGATACTTTAATTACTGAATTAAATGTATTGGAAAACTTTGACCCCATCATTCCTGAAAGCTATCAGGATTGTGAATATTTAATGTTGGGCAACTTAACGCCTGTTGTTCAGCAAACCGTAATTAACCGCCTGAAAAACCGTCCTAAATTAATTGTAATGGACACTATGAATTTCTGGATGGACATTATGATGGACGATTTATTACAAACCATTAAAATGGTTGATGTTTTGGCCATTAACGATGCAGAAGCCCGCCAGCTATCAGGCGAATATTCTTTGGTTAAAGCGGCTAAGAAAATTTTAGCCATGGGACCAAAGTATTTAATTATTAAAAAAGGCGAGCACGGTGCTTTATTATTCCATGAGGATCAGATTTTCTCTGCGCCTGCGCTTCCTTTAGCTGAAGTTTTTGATCCTACAGGTGCTGGCGATACTTTTGCAGGTGGCTTTATTGGCTATTTGGCTAAAGTTGGAACAATCAATTTTAACAACATGAAAAATGCAATCATTTATGGTTCTGCATTGGCTTCATTCTGCGTAGAAAAATTTGGAAATGAAAGATTGTTAAATTTAACTGATCAGGAAGTAACAGAACGAATTAATCAATTTGTAAATTTAAGTGCTTTCACCATCGAAGCATAAATAAATTCAGAGGACCGTTTACCGGTCCTCTGTTATTTAAAACCCTGCCGGAGCCGGGTGCTTGCCTTTAACATTAATAATCGTTCTGCTGATTACGGGTTGCAAGCCAATAATGATAATGGTGACCAGGCATAAAACAGCAATCATTTCGTAATAATTTACACAGAAACTTAAAAAAGATTGCTTTTGAACGGCTTTACTTAATAAACCTGTAGCCACTTTTGCGGCTTCATCCTTCATCATACCTCTTCCTGCCAGTGCGCTTTGATAGGCCATTAAACGATCTTGCATAGCCGGATTAATTAGCGTTAATCCTTTTTCCATACTATTAGTATGCGTGCCTTTAAAAAACAGCTGGAAGAAATTAATAAAGGCAAGGCTTAAGCTAAATGTACTGAACCTTACAAATACCCCAACAGATGCAGCAGACTGGCTTAAATTGGGTGGAACAGCGGAAATAATGAACATCACAATGGGCGACATTACCATGCCTGCGCCCAAGCCTTGTAAAAATAGTGGCAGAATAAAAGTCTCGGCATCTGCTTCACTGGCAAACAAAAAGCACATCATCCCAAAGAAAACCATCAGGAGTATAAAACCGGTAATCCACAATAGCCTTAGCCCCTTTTGCCGGGTTAAAAACCGTATGGATATACAAGACCCCGCTATAACGCCGGCAATGTTGTACACCATTAACTCGTTGGCATGTAAGGAATCCATCCCTAAAACAGAAATGAAATACGTACTGGTTAATGAAAATGCGCCCCTAACCAAATAAAGAATAATCAGGAAAACAATGCCTATGCTAAAGTTACGGGATTTAAAAACAGACAAATCTACCGTTGGCCTTTTCAAGCTGAGCTGCCTCACTACCGACACTATGAACAGGCCTAAAATAGCCAGTATGCAAAATATAATACCCGAATCATCTAACCAGTCTTTTTGCTGGCCATAGATCAGCACGTAAGCAATTAAGATTAACATACTTGCAAAAAGTAAAAAACTGGCCCAATCCAACTGATACAAAGGCTTGTGTTTTAAAACTTCTACCCTGTTTAACATCAGGTAAAGCAGTGCCGCACTGGGTAAAAAGAAAAATATAATGGCTTTGTACAAAATATTGTACTCGTAATTTTCTACCAGCGGCGCCCCAAATAAAGCGGTAACCGGCGATACACATAAAATCATCCCATAAAAAATGGTATAACCTACTTCTCTGGAATGTTCTGATTTTAAACGACTAAAGAGCAGGTTTAAGCAAATACTGGTTATGCCACAATTTACAATACCCTGCATAAACCTAAAGGTAAAAACCAGCCAGATTTCGCGGGTGTTGTAACAGGCGTAAGCAATTAGAATTTCTAATACGATACAAATCAACAGGTATTCTTTTGTTTGTATACGCTCGTAAAATCTTCTTTCCAAAGCGGTAAAACTGGCAACAGCTGCATAAAAAAGCAACAAAGAAAACTGAACATCGGCTGGCTCCATTCCATAGTACCCTGCAGCCGCAGTTCCATCGGCAGTAGAAAGCGCAAACAACAATACGGAGGCTAAAAGCAGAAAAAAAAGGGCAAAGCGTATAAGCCATTCGGGTGCCCACTTTTTAAATAGCAGAACCGGATTATTCATGGTCTGTTTTTTTAACCTTTACCACAGCGCTCATTCCGGCATTCAGATTTGCCATTTTTGCAGCTTCGCCATCTAAAAGTATGCGTACCGGGATACGCTGTGCAATTTTAACAAAGTTACCCGTTGCATTATCAGGGGGCAATAACGAAAACCGGGAACCGGTTGCTCCGGCAAGCGATTCTATTTTCCCTGAAAATGATTTGCCTGGAAAAGCATCAACCTGAACCTCTACGGGCTCACCTACATACATTTTACCAATCTGCGTTTCTTTAAAATTGGCAATTACCCATTTACCGGCATCCCGATCTACAATATAGGCAATGGTTTGCCCCGTTTGGATCATTTGCCCGCTTTGAATTGTCCTTCTCCCCATTTTGCCATTATAAGGCGCAACAATTACGGTATAGGAAGTATTTAAACTGCTCCTGCTAACCACAGCCTCCCGTCTTTTAATTTCGGATGACAGCACTTCAGATTGCAGCCTGATGTCGTTGGTTTTAGAGGTTGCCGCAGCATATTCATCTTTCGCCGCAGCCAGATCGGCCCGGGCAATCTCCAGCGAACTTTCTACAGTTTCCAATTGCTGGCGGGTTGCCGATTCTACATCATATAGTTTTTTATAACGGTTATATTCTTCCTGTTGTTTCCACAAACGAGCTTTCGCAGCATCAATCTTTGATTTACTAACCGATGCGGTTGTGGCTGCCGTTTGCACATTGCTTTTTAATACCGCAACCTGTGCTTTTGCATTTAACAAAGAAGCAGAAGCCTCATCCTGTTGTACCGTATAATCGCTATCATCAATTACCACAAGGGTATCGCCTTTTTTAACTTCCTGATTTTCTTCATACCGAACCTCTTTAATATATCCACTGGCCCTGGCCGTAACCGGGTTAATATATTCATCTACCTGTGCATCATTGGTATCGTTATACTGCATGTAATGCAAAACTGTTTTCCCTCCCCAAAAAAGCAATACAACCAATACCATACAGGCAATAATGGTGGTAATCCGGGTAATGATTTTATCTGTTTTATTTTGTGTTTTAGTGATCATTTTATAAAGTTCCTACAGCTTTTTGTAATTGATAATATTGAATTTTTGCATTAACACGAGCGGTTGTTAATTCGAAACGAGATTGCAACAATTGCGTTTCGGCATCCAAAAGATCCGTTAATAGAGATAAATGATTGAAATAAGTATTTTGTACAATTCGATAGCTTTCGGAAGCTTGTTTAATATTTTCCTGCGCAACATCAATTCTTTTTAAAGATTCGGTATACCTTAAATAAGACTCCTGCACTTCCTGCCTGATGCGTTCTTTTACATCCTCATCTTCCACCTGTTGTTTTTTCAGCTGTAAAGAAGCCGCCCTGACTTTGTTCTTATTGTTGTAAAAAGATGAAATCGGGATTTTCAGTTTCAAACCTGCCATTCCATTGCTATACAGCGATAGCGAATAAGGATAAAACTGAATTTGTGGATAGGTAAATGCATATTCGCCAAACAAACCCAATGATGGCAAAACATTGGATTTTACTTGCTTTAACCTCAATTCGGCAAGCTGTTGTTCCTTTTCTGAAATTTTAACCTGGAAAGAATTTGAGTTGGCATGGTCCATATATGCTGCCATGCTCTTTAAAAAAACATTGGACTCAGTACTATCCGAAATAACCGGATTAATAAGCGTTTGATCTTCCTTTCCAATCAACAAGTTTAATTTCTGCGTAGCAATGCTGATGCTGTTTTCGATTTCAGTTAACAGCATTTTTTGTTTGGATAAACGAAGCTCGGCACGCAAAACGTCGCTTTTTAAAACCGTACCGTTTTTAAACATGTGTCCTATTTCCTGAAGCTGTTTTTCACGTTCTTTAATATCCTGCTCCAATAACTTTTTGTAAGATTGATTGCGGTATACATCATAAAAATAAACTGCTGCCGTATAATGGATTTCCTGTATCTGCGAACCTTTTTTCTCCTTCGAAATTTGCAGTTCCGTTTTTGAGGCTTCTATTTCGCGGTTGGTTTTGCCCCCGTTATACAGATTTAAATAAGCATCGGCACCAATTTTATAATATTTTGGTTCTACCGGATATTGTGATGGCGTATGAAAAAGACCGTTCTCATAAATCGGCATTTCGAAAATATGCGCTAAAACGGCATTCGCTTCCACTTCTGGCAATCGCTCTGCCTTTGCTACTTTTACCTTTGCTTCGGCAGTTTGCACATCCAACTGCTGCATTTGTATTTTCTTGCTGTTGCTATCTGCAAGTTGCCATACCTGATTAATGTTGAGCGCTGTGGTTTCACGTTGTGCATAACTAAAAATTGATGATAAAAGAAGGGATATGCACATCCAAAACATTCTTTTATACCTTATAAAATTCATATTCGTTAATTAATGATGCAAATTTCGCTCAAGAATTGTTTCTTTGTTTTATCTAAACAGCCTTATATTTATCCAAACCAGCCAAAACATGAAACTTAGCAATGAAGCGCTTTTATTTGCATTAGACGAAAAACCAGAAACGATGTATGTTTGGCACAGCAGGTTTGAAGATCGCTTTCAAGATCACACACATTTAAAAGGACAACTCACTTATGTAGAGGGCGGTGTAATATTTTTACATACCGATCAAAAATCTTATTTTCTCCCGGCAAGGCATTATGTATGGATTCCTGCGGGCGTAGAACATCACCTCCAGCATCGTTACCATGCAGCCATTACGCGAAATATTTATTTTGATACCTCAACCGATGAAAGCAATTCTTTTTATAAGCAAATTGGCATCTATCCGGTCAATAATTTATTACTCGAAATGTTCTTGTTTTCTGAAAGATGGAATGGAAATATCTTCCCTGGCACGCAGGAATACGACTTTTTAAACACTTTAAAAAACATCCTGCCAGTGGTGAGCCAAAACCCTTTACCCATTGCCGTACCCACAACCGCGAACGAACGGTTAAGACCATCATTAGCTTATATTAACCTAAATGCTGGTGATGATTCACTTAGTCTCGAAAGTGTGGCCGCCGCAAATGGTTTTAGCGAAAGAACTTTGTCGCGGATTTTCCAATCGGCGTTAAACATTTCTTTCTTTCAATATTTAAAATTGGTGAGAATGACTAAGGCTATGGAAAAACTATTGGAAAGCGACTTAACCGTTAGTGAAATTGCTTATTCGGTTGGATACAACAGTATTTCTTCTTTTAGTAATACTTTTTCTAAAATGGTGGGCAAAAGGCCTTCAGACTTTAAAGACTTAAAGCATACTACCCTAACTAAACTTTAAACCTAAATTCAATCACTCGAAATAGCATTTATTTCGTTAAAAGCTATGCTAAATTATAATTATTTTAAAACGCCAATAATCGTAAATTTTTCAAAAACGGTTTCGGTATGTGGTGCGTCGGGCATTTCATCTGTTAAATCCTGGCCGGCCCAGTGCTCGTAGTGCTTACCATTACGCCATAGCCGACTTTCGGTTACCTCGTAAATAAACCCTTTATACGCCACCCATATCTGAGGTTTATCCTGTCCGTTTCTTAAAGCCAGTTGTTGTTTGGTATAACCTGGTAAATCCATTTAAATTAATTTGCTGTAATATACTTATTCTCATTTGGGCTGCAATACCTTAAACCAATACTAAGCCGGAACATGCTTTATTTTAAGTTTAGCTCTTACACAGACGCTGTTGTCGGGGGCTGCAAACCACCAAGAGCTACTATTCTTACCTTTTCTAATTCTAAAAAAATTGCCTCATAATAAATGTAATCCACTAAAACGTTACTTTTAGCGCTCCACTTTTACACTTCCAGCTTTAGTTTTAAAAAGTTCGTACAGGTAAATATTCATGAGTAATAAGGCCATAAGGTAAAAATGATCCTCAAAAGGAATCGTTCCAACCCGCATACCTAATATTTCCTTGCTGTTGTACAATACAATGGGAATAGAAGTTAAAAAGCCATTAACAATGTAAAACGGAATTAACGACACCACATATGCCCGGTAAAACCGATACATAAATCTGAATTTTTTATTAATGTATTCTACAAAAGCTAAAACAATAAATAAAAAGCCAAAATTAATCAGCGTATACCATTTGCTGTAACCAAAAAACAAAATAGCGACGCACAAGCCCAAAACAAGATTGCTTAATGCTAAGCTATATTTCTCTAATCCACTGGCGGGAAAATAAGCATTTAAACACTCATAAATAAAAATGCAGGCATAAGGAACAGTTAAAAAGAACAAAATTTCTTCAATGGGCAAACCCAACAAATTTACCCCAATAACGTAGTTTGGATTAAAAGACCAAACATTTAACTTCACAAAAAGCAGGTCCCAAACCAGAAAAACAATACCGGTTAATAATATTGCCGGCAATACAAATTTCCATTTGCTAAAAAAATGAACCTTCTTATCGAAAGATAAAACCAAGGGAAAAAATATTACGGCCAGGTTAATGAGTAAATAGGTATAATTCATTTATAAGTGTTTTTGGAATATTTTAATTTCTTGTGCGGTACAGCGTTTGCTATCAATCATAAACTTAGCTACATTTTTAACCAAATCTTCATCTGTGTTTCCAAAGCTCCGGTTTTGATAATGTTTTACAATTTCTTTTCTATCTACATCCAGATCTTTGCTAAAGCCTAAAAATGAGGGTGTAAAATGTTCTATGGAAAAGCGCATAAAACGAATTTCCATATTTTCTTTATCCATTGCAATCGCTTTATTCATTGTTTTTAAGGATCGGCTTACGTATTTGATTTTATTGTAAGGGTTCCAGGAATGTTTAGCTTTTAAGGCTTCCAATGTTCCGGTATACGCGGTTATTAAAGCTGTTTTATCTGGCAATGCATCCAGCTTTTTAAAAAGAGAATCCGTTAATCTGGAGTTTTCTACGGCCTTAACCATATTGGTTTTTAGCCCTGCTATTTCTTTATTGCTTAGCTGTGCATAGGAAATGCTGCTTGCAAGAAGGCAAAACAATAAAAATATGGTTTTCAAATTAGTCATGTATTTGGCAAAAATAGTAAAACAAAGCATTTTACATGATTATAGTTTAGGTAATTCTGTTTTCCTTAGTCTATCGGTTATCAACATAATACAACAAATTCGGGTTTATTTGCTTTATTTATACCAATGAATAAAAAACCACTTGTTACTGTAATTGGTGCGGGTTTCGCCGGATTATCTGCCGCTGCTTTATTAGCCAAAAACGGCTGTGATGTTACGGTAATTGAAAAGCACAGTATGGCCGGGGGCCGGGCACGCAATTGGGAAAAAGATGGTTTTACATTTGACATGGGGCCAAGCTGGTACTGGATGCCTGATGTTTTTGAGAATTACTACAACCTATTTAATAAAACGACTTCGGATTTTTACCAGCTTGAAAGATTAAGTCCTTCGTATCGCATTTATTTTGGAAAGGAAGATACCCTTGATGTACCCGCTACCTTAAATGCACTTTATCAGCTTTTTGAAGCCCTTGAACCAGGAAGCAGCAAAAATTTGAATTCTTTTTTAAAACAGGCCGAGTACAAATACGAGGTTGGCATGAACGAATATGTTTTCAAACCATCGCACAGTATAATGGAATACTTTGATCCGCGTTTGGCCATAAGTGGAATTAAATTACAATTGCTGGGCAACATGCGTAAACATGTGCATCGTTTATTTAAAAATGATAAATTACGAAAGCTTTTAGAATTTCCCGTTTTGTTTTTAGGCGCAACACCGCAAAATACACCCGCTTTATACAGCCTGATGAATTATGCCGATTTAGTTTTAGGCACCTGGTATCCGATGGGGGGAATGCACAAAATTGTTGATGCCATGCAACAAATTGCCAAAGAACAGGGTGTAAAATTCGTTTTCAACACGAAAGTAACCAAAATAGAGGTTAAAAATGGTAAGGCAGAAGAAATCCTGACCAGGAAAGGGAACTTTAAAACAGATTTTGTTGTGGGTAATGCCGATTACCATCATATAGACCAAAACCTGCTTGAGCCGGAGTATAGAAATTACGATGCCGCATATTGGAATAAAAGAACCATGGCCCCATCCTGCCTGTTGTTTTATGTTGGTGTAAGTAAAAAGCTAAAAAATGTTTTACACCACAATTTATTTTTTGATGAAAATTTTGATCTGCACGCTGAAGAGATTTACGCCAATCCGCAGTGGCCATCAAAACCCCTGTTTTATGCCTGTTGCCCCTCGGTAACTGACCCAACAGTTGCACCTGAAGGATTTGAGAATCTATTTTTCCTGATTCCGCTGGCACCCGGGTTAACCGATAGCGATGAAGAAAGAGAAAAATATTTTGATTTACTGCTTAACCGTTTTAAAAATTTAACCGGAAACGATATTAAAAATCATATTCTGTTTAAGCGCAGTTATGCCATGAACGATTTTGAGGAGGATTACCATGCCTTTAAGGGCAATGCTTATGGCCTGGCCAATACTTTAAGGCAAACAGCTTTCTTAAAACCGCGGATGAAGAGTAAGGTAACAAATCTTTTATACACCGGTCAATTAACTGTTCCAGGTCCTGGAGTACCACCCGCCATCATATCAGGACAGGTGGCCGCAAAAGAAATAATAAAAAAATTAAAAAAGACTTGACAAATTTAAAATTTCGCTTATCTTTATAACCACAAAACAAAAATACTGCATTTACCATTTAAAAAACACTATAAAATTTAAATTGGCAATTGTTTCGGAATTAGAGAGAAGGATGTTGAAATACAAAATAAGAATCAACTAACCAAATATATGATAAGCAAAAAGGCCCGGAAGTTTCCAGGCCTTTTGCTTTATACGGCAATTTGGATTCAAAATTATCCAGTTAAATTCAAAACAAAAGGCCCGAATAAATTCGGGCCTTTTCAATTATTTTAGGTTATGAAACCAATTCGGCAATTTGAATTTCTTTCGAATATGTTTTTAAATATTTTTTAAGAATCCCTCTTGCTACGTGAATACGGGTTTTAACTGTTCCGATTGGAATTTGCAACATATCTGCAATTTCATGGTATTTGTAACCTTCAAAATAGCGGATAAAAGGAACGTAATACTCTTCCGGCAATTGTGATAATGCTTTGTTAATATCGCCTAATACGAATTTACTTTCGGCATCGTTCTTTGTTGCACTATAAGATAGATTAGCCGATGATATGTCTTCGCTTTGTGTAATTAAAGTATTGGTTTTTACTAAGCGACGATAATTATTAATGAAAGTATTTTTCATTATTGTAAACAACCATCCTTTTAAATTCGTTCCCTCTTTAAATTTATTATAATAGGTAATGGCTTTAAGCATGGTATCCTGCACCAGGTCATTTGCGTCTTCTGCATCTTTTGTAAAGTTTAAAGCATAAGATCTAAGAGATACCGAGTGATGGTTAACCAGATGATTGAATTCAAATTTTGTCATGATGTTTTAGCTTTAGGTAAGATTTAATAAACAAATGAATTGTCCAATATTTCACTAAAAACTAAACAAACTTAATACCAAAAATTATTTTAGGCATGCCAAAAGCACGAAAATCTATTGAGGCTGCTTTTCGTCACAGAATATTTACTTCACGTTCTAAAGTGACTCCAAAAGTAGACTTTACACTGTCTATAATCTGCTCAGATAATTGATAAACTTCCGTGCCAGTTGCATTTCCATGGTTTACTAAAACCAATGCCTGATTTTTCCAGGTACCGGTTCTACCAACAATTTTACCCTTCCAGCCGCATTGCTCAATTAACCAGCCCGCCGCTAATTTTATTTTACCATCGGGAGTTGGGTAATGCACCACATCGGGGTGATTTGCGACAACATCAGCAAATTCATATTTTTCAACAATGGGATTTTTAAAAAAACTTCCTGCATTACCAATCGTAGAAGGATCAGGAAGTTTACTGACCCGAATGTGCGAAACTGCAGCAGAAACATCTGCAATATCTGGTTCCTCAATATTTCTATTGGTCAGTTCAGCCTCAATGGCGCCATAAGAAGTGTTAACTTTTGCTACGGTAGTTAAATTAAAAGTAACCGAAGTAATAATGTATTTCCCTTTTAGCTGGCCCTTAAAAATACTTTCACGGTAACCAAAATGGCAATCATCGAAATTAAATGTTTTAAAAGTTTCGGTTTCTATCTCAAAAGCGGTACAACTTTCAAATACATCTTTCAACTCTACGCCGTAAGCCCCAATATTTTGAATGGGCGATGCACCTACTGTACCAGGAATCAGGCTTAAATTTTCTATTCCGCCAAAACCATGTTGTACACAGTAGTTGACTAAATCGTTCCAAACTTCACCGGCTCCGGCAGTTACTTTTACCGTTTCGCCAGTTATTTCATTTGAAATTCCTTTAATGCTCATCTTTATCACCAGGCCTTCAAAATTTTTGGTAAAAAGCATATTGCTTCCTCCACCGATAATTAAAATCTGATTACTTTTTATAAGGTCTGATTCAAAAAGTGCTTTCAAATCATTTTCATTAAAAATTTCGGTAAAAAAACCTGCTTTAACATCTATACCGAAAGAATTATAGGGTTTGAGTGAAATATTTTCCTGAATCTGGAGCATAACTGGTTCTGATTTTATGCCCAAAAGTAAGAAAATAGTATATGACTTGCTGAATGATTGTAATTATGTCTTCATCCAAAATTAAGATATCAACTTTAATCAGTTGAGGTTAGAGTGTGGTTTATATTTATTAATATATTTTTCGATCTGCCCTATAAATTCTTTCTCATCTGCCGGACGCGGCATTTCTTTATTTAAAATTTCAAAACTGGGACTAAGCAATATGTATTGAGGAATACTTGAAACTCCCAAGGCTTTAGCTATTTGCGACTGAAATCCTTTCTTTACCAAAAACTGATGAGATAGAGGTAGGTGTTTATCTGATGCCCCACTAATTGATTTTACCCATTTGTTAATATCTTGGTCGAACGATATTCCAGCTACATAAATATTATCTGCTAATAACTCTTTCTTCGAAAGCCTATTTAAAATAGGATCGTTATATCTACACGGAGCACACCAGCTGGCACCAATATCTAATAATATTAATTTGTCTTTAGGAACAAGATTGAAAAGATCAATCGTCTGTTTCGAGGCATTTACAAAGGTATCCTGAGTAATTATCGTTTTAAGATTTTCCGATGCCTCCAATTTTGATCCCTTTCTATCGTAATATGATTTTAAAATATTTTGAACATAAATTTGATTGGTACAATCAGAAGCATACCGATTTATAATTGAGTCATCAAGTACATATCGCCCTATCATATCATTTACCAGGTAAGAAGCGATATAATTAAAGTCCGGCTTATCCTTAAATATCTTTTTGGCTGATGTATATCGATCTACATATTGCTGCCTACTTTTTTTCTTCTGAACAGCGTCTCCATTTAAGTATAGATCATTTATTCGCCACTTTGCATCATACAAATAATAGGATTGAGAAGCTGATTTTATAATATCCTCAATATGATTTTTAGCATCCTTATTAAAATATCCCTGGGGAAATAAATGTATACTATGCAAATTATATATCGGAGCCAATAAGTTCATGATATAATTATCTTCAATCAGCTCCTTTGCCAATTGATAGAATTTCGGTCGTTTATGTTTTTCATTAAACTGCGTTAATGCTTGCATCTGGCCATTATAGATTGAATCTACCTCTGTCCTTTTATACTCAAGCAAATCAACATCATTAAACTTAGTCCTACCATAATCCAGCCTTCCATACCTCAATTCAATATTGTTTAAAAAAGCATTCTCCTCATCGCCCTTTCCTTTAAACTGAATTACTGACTGTTTATAAATATCATTTCTGTTAGCAAACATACTCCATTTCTGCTCACTTTCTTTACTTACCGGCACATCGCCTTTATAATTTACATTAAAAAAAACCGTATCCTTCGGAGTAGCATACACATGGTAAACGGCCTCTTGAATTTGAAATTCAATAATAGTGGGTGATTTTCTGGTTATGGTAAAAAGAAACTTATTACTGATACTGTCGAGGTAAAATTTTTGCATTGTAGGCCTAAACATCCTGGCTCCGGTAGCTGAAAAATCTAATTTGGAGTAATCTGTTATTATGACCATCTCTTCCAAACCTTTTTTAACAAGCTCATTTTGATTAATCACACCATTAAATATGGTTTGACTACGGGTAGCTGTAAGGTGAAAAATTAAAAAAACTAAAATAATAGATCTTAATTTATTGTTCATTCGATTTTAGATAGTTTAAATAAAGATATAAAGAGCAGGCATATTAAATGCCGCTCTTAAAAAATTGTGGAAATGTTTATTATCCGTCACAATCAACATCATCACAAGTTTCATCATGTTCACATATACCATCTGCAAAGTCCTGTCCATAGCCATCTGCCATTACTCCTGTTTCCTTTTTCCCATTTATGGTATACGTACAGGTAACACTTCCCCCTCCTTTAATGTGCTTCATTTCTTCTCTGCTTAACACGCCGCTTTGTGGGCTGATAATACCAAATCTGTTTAAATCCATGTTTTACTTTTTAATTTGAACTTCAGGATTCGCTCTATACAACGACATGTATTAATAAAGTGCATGCTCCTTTACCTTCTCAATGAATATATTTTTGTGCTTCTGTATGTATTTCCACCTGAAAGTTATACTTAGCTCTGTTGGGCTGTATAATGTGGTATAGAAATAATTAAATAGGAATGATTAAGAGCACTTTTTCTCCTTTAAATCATAAATCTAATTTGAAAAGAAATTTTAAATGAATTTTATTTATTATGTGAATGCCTAAAAATATTATGCGAGTGACCTTAATATCTTATTCATATTCAATAGAGATCGTTTATATTTGACTTGCAAATGCTATCATCATCCCAAATAGCAAAACGATTAAACTTGTTTACTGATGATTTTTACTTGCATTATAGTTGATGACGATCAATTTGCCTTAAATCAACTAATTGAATACATATCGCTCATTCCATCCCTAATTTTAATTAAAGCGTATAAAAAGCCATTAGTAGCATTAAAAGAAATACTCAAGCGTGAAGAACCTATTGACTTCCTATTCACGGATATTGAAATGCCAGAAATTTCTGGCCTGGAGTTAGCCAAACAAATTAACCAAAAAGTTTCCCGGCTCGTACTTGTATCTGCTCATACCAAAAATGCTATTGAAGGGTACAACGTTGACGCCCGACATTTTTTATCGAAACCTTTTGGATTTCAGAAGTTTCAATCTATAATAGATCAGTTAATGAGGAGTTTTTTGTTAGAAGAGGAATTTATCTGGATAAAATCAGGCATAAAAAGTGAAACCTTAAAAATATTTATCACCAGTATCATCGCCGTACAAGCTGCCTCCAATTATATCCAAATCCATACACATGAAAAAACTTATCTTCAATATGGTAAAATCTCAGACATGGAAAAACATTTGAAAAAATTTAATCGATTTAAAAGAATTAGTAGGTCCTTTATTATTTCCGTCAATCACATAAAAAAATATGACGGCAACAACGTTTATCTATCCAATAACATAGTAGTTAACATTGCTTTGTCCTATAAACCTGAGATTAAATCCTTTTTAACGTCGCTGACAAAGAATAATTACTAATTTATTTGTTAATTAAATCCACAAGGAAATTTATCAATTTATACGATCACGAGTATTTATAGATAAAAGGCTCCATGATAATTAAGTTTTTATAATTTCTTTTTTAGGTGCAAATTAAAAGCTAATACACAACTACTGGCTATGCATCATTTTGGTGATATTTCTGAAAAACCGCTGCAACAATGAACTTTCTTCTGTAATAATTTCAGCATCGGCCTGCATGCCATTTTTTAGTACAATCTTTCGGTTTGGATCTTTATTTTCGAACTGTTCGAAACTTACTTTCGCGATGAATACACTGTCTTTATAAGCTACGTCAGAAATAAAGGTTAAACGCCCTCTAATCATTCCGTACTGTTCAAAAGGATAACTTTTTAATTTCACAAGCGTACGTTCTCCTTTTCGTATTTTACCCATGTTGTACTGCGGAATCTGTATTTCTCCAAAATAATTTGCGTTACCAGGATTAACAATAAAAACCTCCTGGTTAGCTACTACATTCTGGTTTTGCTGCACAATACCTGCAAAACTTAGTTTACCAGCCACCGGGGCTCTTAAAATGTGTTGCAATATCCACGCATCGCTTTCAGTTATACATTGATTAAGCGATTGCAGAAACTTAGCTTGTTCTTCTGTTATGGTGTGTTTTAAATCAAGCAACTCTTTTTCTTTACCGGTATAACTACTGGCATTATTAAGCATCGAAGTTTCGGTTTGTTGCAATGGATATTTCGAAGCTAAATATTTATTTTCCTGCTGCGAAAATTCACTGCTGGAGATTACCTTTTTATCATAAAGCTGCCTGTACGCCTTATATTCCTTTTCGTTATTGGCATATTCCTGCTGCTGTACTTTTTGCTGCCTTATTAACTGCGCTTTAAGTGTATTAATATCTTTTAAATCGCGCTCCAAAAAGGCCATCCTATTTAGATAGTAACCATTTTTCTGCGTAGACTGGTATTGTAGGTATTGCTGAAAGAAGCTTTGATAACTGGTTTGTAACTCGCCAAGGTTTAATCCCGTTGGTAAATTAATCATAGTTAGCTTGTTGGCTAAAACATTATTTTGAAATTGTTTTAATTGTTTGCTCAACTTTAAAACATCATTGGGATTTGCGGTACTTTCAAAAAATGCAAGCACTTGATTTTCCTCAACCATCTGTCCGTCTTGTACCAGCAGGGCTGTTAATTTTCCACCTTGTTTTGCTAAAACCTGTTTGGGCGAATTTAAACTATTCACTTTCAGGTTGGTTTTCACTACATCGGGATATTCAATTAAAGCAGACAGTAAGATGATCCCACCTAAAATGGCAAAAATCAAAGTAATTCCCCAGCGCAAAATCCATGATGGAACCGCAGTAATAATATCCTGCACTTCTTCGCTGTTTACTTCCTGATATACGTTTTCCTGAGGCATTTATTTGTTATTTTTTGATTATTCAAAATCAATTGTTTTTTATTTACGAACCCAGTTCTAACTGATTTTTCACCAATTGATAATACTCGCCTTTACTTTGTGTCAGTTCGGCATGTGTACCTTGTTCTATAATTACACCCTTATCCAGTACAATGATGTTATCTGCATTTTTAACTGTACTTAACCTGTGGGCAACCACAACTACTGTCCGGCCTTTAAAAAAGCTCTCGAGGTTTTCCATAATCACTTTCTCGTTATTAGCATCGAGTGCATTTGTAGCCTCATCAAAGAAAATATATTCCGGATCTTTATATACCGCACGGGCAATTAAAATTCGTTGTTTTTGTCCCTGACTAATTCCATTACCTTCTGAACCAATTTTAGTATTTAAACCTAAAGGTAAGCTTTCTACAAAATCGTTGATATTGGCTACGTTAATGGCATGTTTTAATTTAGCCATATTCGGGTATTCATCACCTACAGCAATATTTTTGGCAATACTGTCTGAAAATATAAAGCCATCCTGCATTACAACACCACAAAGCCCTCTCCAATACCGAAAACTAACCTGATTTAAATAGGCATTACCAACTTTAACGTCGCCCTTTTGAGGTTCGTAAAACCGTAGCAAAAGTTTAAGAATCGTAGTTTTCCCACTTCCGCTCATACCAACAATAGCGGTGGTTTTACCTTGCGGAATGCTTAAATTTACCTGAGATAAAACGGGTTCATTTCCCGCTCCTGGATACGTAAATGATAAATTCTGGATATTAATGCTCTTATCTTGCGGCAACGCTCGGATAAAAGTTTTATCCAAAGGTTCTTCATCGTCCATTTGCCTGATTTCATTTAAACGCTCCAATGAAATTTTAGCATCCTGTAATTGCTGTACAAAACCCAGCATTTGCTCTATCGGGCTATTTAACTGTCCAATAATGTATTGAACCGCCATCATTGCCCCAAGCGTTAACTGACCATCTATCACGGATTTTGCTACTAAAAAGGTGATCAGGATATTTTTACCCTCGTTAATAAAAAAAGTTCCGGCTTGCTGGTATTGCCCAAGTGCCAAACTCTTTACATTAAACCTAAAAAGCGCCGCTTGTATGCGCTCCCATTCCCAACGTTTTTGCTGCTCGCAGTTATTCAATTTTATTTCCTGCATGCCACTAATCAACTGCACAACTGCGCTTTGATTTTTTGAAGAGATATCAAAGCGTTTAAAATCAAGTGCACGTCTTCGCTTAAGAAAAAATATTACCCATAAGCTATACAGAATACTGCTTACTACAAAAATGATGAATATATTGATATTGTAATAAGCTAATACAATCGCAAAAATCACCAGGTTAAACATGGAGAAGATTACACTTAGGGTAGACCCTGTTAAAAAGCTTTCAATTCTTTTCTGGTCATTCATCCGCTGCAAAATATCACCGGTCATTTTCGTATCAAAATAACCCATAGGCAGTTTCATCAGCTTAATTAAAAAATCGGTTAATATCGAGATATTAATACGGGTACTTATGTGAAGTAAAATCCAGGAGCGTATAAAATCAACACTCATCCGCCCAATAAACAACATGGTTTGAGCAATGAGGATAATGTAAATAAAATTGAGGTTGCGGGTATTAATGCCTATATCAACGACCGATTGTGTAAGAAAAGGTAAAATAAGCTGGAGTAAACTCCCTACACCTAAACCCACAAAAAGCTGAATAACCAATTGTTTATAACGATATAAATATTTTAGCAGGTAACTAAAATCAAGGCCTTCGTTTTTGTCTCCCTCCTGCGTATAAAAATCAGGACTGGGTGAGAGTGTTAACAAAATGCCTTCGCTTTGCCCATCAACTACGGTACTAAGCCAATGTTTTGAAAATTCTGCTTCCGAATATTCCATTAATCCTTTTGCAGGATCGGCAACAAAATATTTATTTCGTTTAATTTTATAAAGAACCACGAAATGGTTCTGGTCCCAGTGCAGGATTATTGGAAATTCTACTTCTTTAATTTGATTTAACGGCAGTTTTATTCCTGTGGTACGAAACCCAATTTTTTCCGCGGCTTCGCTAATGCCCAATAAAGAAACGCCTTCCCTGTTGATTCCAGAAATTTCCCTTAACCGTTGTAAACTAAAATTTTTGCCATAATGTTTGGCAATCATTCGCAGACAGGTGGGTCCGCAATCCATTTGATCTGGTTGTTTATAGTAAGGAAAGGTTTTCAATGGATGGTTAGGCTATGTTTAATGTTTGATCAATAATACAATTATTGTTATTTATTTGATGAGTTAAATTTTCATTTTTGAAATATTAGAAATTTGCGACCACAGCCTCCTAAGTAATCAAATACTTAATATCTTCCAACCGGTAAGGTTCTGGTAATTTGTAGCCATTAATTAAAATGGTTGGTGTAAAAGTAATTTCGGCCATTTTGCACCAGGCTTTATGCTTTTCTGTTACGCCGGCAACCTCATCATTAACGGTTACAGGGTATTGTTCTGCCCAGCTCTCATATTTCTTATTGGTTTGATCGTACCAGGCATTTAAAGCTTTTTCGGTTACGCTCTTATCTTTTAATAAACTCAAGGCAGTGATGTGTCTGGCCATTTTAGTTCCCGAATCATGGTCATGATCTGCTGTACTAAAAATAACCTTTAACTGAATATCGTCTCTGGTCTGTAACCATTCTTCAATGGTTTTGTGCGCTTTACTGCAGGGCCCGCAAAACGGGTTACTTACCATCGTTATAATGGTTTCAGCCTTTGTATTCCCCATTAAAACCGGCAAAAGCTCATCATTTACGGCATAGCGGGGTTGATTGGTTAAAGCCTGCTTAAATAAATCGCCATTGTATTTAAAAGTTTTAAGTTGGTTTTGTACGGGTTTTAATTGGGCAGCATCTAAAAAAAACGGCTTAAAAAATGCCCACAGTACAATTGGAAAAAGAAAGCAGATTGCCAATATACCGATATTAAAAAGTGAGATGCCTGTGCTAAAGCTAAATTGACCAGAAATAAGATTAGTTAAAAACTCCAGCCAAAGCAAAGCCTGTACAGTACAACATAATATACACCAGTTTTTACTTCTGTACTGATAGGAAATTGAATAAATCGTATACGGAAGCGCCAATACATTAAGCCAGGCTAAAATAAACATGCTTGAAGGATTGACCAGCAATAGCAAAAAAGAGCCCGCAAAGTAAAAAAAGCCAACCTCGCTCCAGCTTAACCACGAAGTAACCTTGGCTGCATCGGATTTTAAAATTGCGTTGCAATTATTTTTCCCGCCAAGGCTGCATAAATTTTGAATAAAGGGGTTATTGGAATTTATACTTTGAATTAATAAGAGTACACTTATGGTTAAACCAGATAATTTGATCAGTAATAAAAGTGCATTTGACCACGAAACGGTCTGATTATAAAATACCAGCCCGATTATACTAAGCAATAACACTAAACCAAGGGGTAACACCAAACTTTGCAGAAAATATTTTAGCCTGTTTTGGCTGTAGTCTTTTTCTCCACTACCCGTTGTTAGTTCTGCATGAAGCGCAATACCGTCCCAGCGCTTTAGAAATTCGTCTTCAGGCATTGTTGCATTCTTATTTTTTTCATCAGAAAACTGAACAGTACCTGCGTTAATGTTTCTTACTAAGATGAATCGCCCACCTTTTTCGGTAAAATGGGCAACAAAAGGAAACAATAAATCTTCAACATCATAATCTTCTCGAGCAATCCGAAAGGCTTGATTTTCAATATTCCAGTCAGTTAAGCAATCGCTAAGGGCCAATAAACTGGGATTCTCCGGATGATCGGACAAACAAGTTTCGACCGTTTGTTCGGTTACATTAACTTTTAGAGTTTTAATTAAAGAAAATAGTACGGTATCTAAGTTCGATTTGGTTGGTTGGAATAATTTCATGAGACATTAATGTATACCACAATGTGGTTAAAAATTTTAACTCTTAATAATATTTCAGCAGAAAATTATGTAAAAATTATAAGATTATCAATTGGCGGTAACAATAGACATGAATAGTTATAAAACAACACAATATTTTTAATGCAGCACACGCTTGTTAAAGAATAATAACCCAAAGGCTCTTCCATTATGTTTACCTATGTTTTTATGATGTATTTTGTGTGCTTTCCTAATCAGCAATAAATATTTATTGTTGCTTTTATATGTTTTTAAACGGCGGTGGATAAACCAATCGTGAATAATAAAATAGATTAAGCCATAACCTGAAATACCAGCGCCTATAAAAAATCTAACCCCAAAATTATTCCGGTCGTTAAACATAAGGTAAAGAGATGCCGCAGCAAAAAGCAAAGCAAACACATCATTCCATTCGAAAAAACCTTTTTTATGCCGGTGATGACTTTTATGAATGAACCATAATGGCCCGTGAAATAAATATTTATGAATAAACCATGAAAAGGTTTCCATGAAAATAATGGTCAATATAAGAACAAAAATGTTGAGCAAAACTGAAATCATGAACAAAATTTAGCTTTGTAAAGATATATAAACCAGCCATAAGCGCAAAAAATGTCATTAAATTGTAAGGTTATGACAGAAATTGATGCGAGTGATTAACAAATGAGTTTTTAGCACTATTTTTGACTAAAATATTAAAAAAGTCAGAAAGTAGAAAAGTAAAATGATTGTTGCTGATAAAAAAAGAGAACTCATTATTGATGGTGCTATAAAGCGTTTCACACATTTTGGAATTAACAAAACCACGATGAATGATATTGCTGAAGACCTTTCCGTTTCCAAGCCTTCACTTTATTATTATTTCCCAGATAAGAAAAGTTTAATTGTTGGTGTTATTGAACGTGTTTTTAATGATTTTTTTGACCTGTTAAAAAAGAAACATAATCCTGATCAATCGCTTATCGACATCCTTTACAACACGATTGATGTCCGTAATACTTTTTTTCAGAAGTATTACATGATGAGGATTGCAGAGGGTATACCTGATTTGTTAAACGATGATGTAATTAAAACCAAGCTTACCACCTTAAAAAAATCAGAAAAGGATTTCTTTGCTGAAATTTTCAGACAAGCGCAGGTTAAAAAAGAAATTGACCATGAGGACATGAGCCACATTGCGGAGCTTTACCTGGAAAGTTTAATGGGCTTAACCAATATGTGCATTATGGAAACCGGGCGTGATCTTTTTCCGGATAAAAAAGCTTTATCCAAAATGACTAAAAAGCAAAAAGACCTTTCTTCTATTTTTACCAAAGGACTTAAGTGCTAAAAGAAAGATATAATAAAAAAACATTAGCCCAATGGAGGGTTAAGTATAGATAAGAACCCAAAAACAAAAATCAATATATTATGCTTAGAATAAAAACGGTAAAATTAATGCTTATCCTTATTGCGGGCATGGCTTTACCATCATTAGTTTTGGCGCAACAGCAAGTTACACTGAAAGATGCGCTTAATTATGCTCTTCAAAACAACACTACCTATCGCAAATCCAAACTGGATATAGAAAAAGGAAGATATAAGGTTGAGGAAGTAAGAGCACAGGCTTTACCTCAACTTACAGGTAATGTTGGCTTAACGTATAACCCTATTATTGGACAGTTGGTTGCAAATTTAGGTGGCACTACACAATCATTTAAACTGGGTCAAAGCTGGAATTCAACCGCTGGCGTTCAACTTTCCCAACAATTATTTAACCAGCAGGTTTTTACTGGCTTAAAAGCAGCAAGATCAAGTGAAGAATATTACAATCTTACTGCTCAGTTAACAGAGGAACAAATTATTGAACTGGTTGCCAATAATTATTACCAGGTGTTGGTAAACAGACAACAATTGAATGTAATTGACACGAACATTAAAAATGTGAGGGTTTTAGAGAAAATTGTAACCAACCAATACAAAAACGGTTTAGCCCGAAAAATTGACGTTGATCGCATCACGGTAAACATGACCAATCTGACTACACAGCGGGATCAGGTGGTTAACTCCATCATTCAACTGGAAAATCAGCTTAAATTCTCCATGGGAATGCCGGTTAGTACGCCAATTACCTTACCATTTACCGAGTTAACAGAAGTAACACAATTACCTGAGCTCAGCAATTCAATTGACCTGTCGAACAGAACTGAAGTAAAGCTTTTGGATAATCAGGATAAGCTGTTATCGCTTCAAAGAAAAGCGTACGTATCTGAATATTACCCGAGTTTAGCTTTAACGGGAAACTATACTTATTCGAGCCAAAGTGATGGTTTCGATTTCTTAAATTCAAATAGTGCGGCTATTGGTTACGGTGCTTCGGCTATAGGCTTAACCTTAAAAATACCAATCTTTAATGGCTTTTTAACCCGTTCAAAAATCCGCCAGGCTGACGTTGACATTAAAAAAGCTAAAGAAGACAGGTTAGAATCGACAAACTCTTTGAACATGGCTTATGAAAATGCAAAAATCCAGTTGCGCAACAACATGAACACCATTACTTCTCAACGTAAAAACGCACAGCTTGCTGATGAAATTTACAGAAGTACACAGAATAACTACAACAATGGCTTAGCTACTTTAACGGATTTGCTGGAAACAGAAAATTCGCTAACCTCAGCGCAAAACAGCTATACACAGGCATTATTAAACTATAAAATTGCCGAAATACAATTAATAAAATCAAACGGAAATATTAAATCGTTAGTAAAATAGAAATGAAAAGAATAATTACCATAATCGTTGTAATTGTTATTGCGCTTGGTGCAATAGCTTACGTATTAAGCAACAATAAAAAGAAGAATGAAGAAAAAACTGCATTCATTGCTAAAGGTAGTGGTGCAATAGCCGTTCGGGTTGCAACCGTTGAAAAGAAAACTGTGGATCTTGATTTTAGTGCAAACGGAAATTTTATCCCAAAACAAGAATTAAACCTTTTAAACGAAAATGCAGGTCGTATTTCTGCTATTTATGTAGCGGAGGGTGATCGAGTTTCTAAAGGGCAGCGTTTAGCGCGTATTGATGCTGAAATTATTAATACGGATAGAGAAACGGCTGAGGCTACCTACCAGAATGCACTAAGAGATGAGGCCAGGTACCAAAGTTCTTACCAAACTGGCGGCGTAACGCAACAACAGTTAGATCAGGCTAAATTAGCTACTAAAAGCGCAAAACTTCGTTTACAGGCTTCACAAAAAACGCTAAATAATGCCATCATTAAATCGCCGATTAATGGTATTGTAAACAAAAAATACATTGAGGTGGGTGCCTTTGTAAATGCGCAGGGTACACAAATGTTTGAATTGGTTGACGTTTCAAAATTAAAACTGAAAGTTAACGTAAACGAATCGCAGGTAGCAAACCTTAAAGTTGGCAATAAAATCGACATCAGATCTTCTGTATTTCCTACGGATAAGTTTAACGGCCAAATTACTTTTATTGCAGCCAAAGCTGATGGAACATTAAATTTCCCAATTGAAATTGAAGTTTCTAACAATGCTAAAAATACTTTAAAAGCAGGTATGTACGGTACAGCTATTTTTAATTTCCCTCAACAGGCACCAAGTATCCTTATTCCACGTACGTCGTTTGTGGGTAGTGTAAGTAGTAATCAGGTTTTTGTATTGGATAAAGCAAACAATACTTCAAAATTACGCAAAGTGGTTGCGGGCCGTATTTTGGGCGATAATGTTGAGATTCTTGAAGGCTTACAAGAAGGCGAATCTGTGATTACCAGCGGACAAATTAACTTAAGCGAAGGCTCTCCTGTGAGCATTGTTAAGTAAGCAAATTTTGCAAATATAAATTCGCTTCACGTGTATAACGTAGGCTATATTAAAAGAAAATGAAGATAACAGATATATCTATAAAAAGGCCGTCGCTGGTGATTGTAGTTTTTACTGCACTTACCTTGCTGGGCTTGCTAAGTTACTTTTCGTTGGGTTATGAGTTATTGCCAAAATTCTCAAACAACGTAGTATCCATTTCTACCATCTATCCCGGAGCTTCTCCAAATGAGGTAGAAAATACGGTAACCAAGAAAATTGAGGATGCCGTTTCCTCCATGGAAAATATTAAGAAAATAAACTCGGTATCATTTGAGAGTTTATCAACGGTAACCATTACATTAACCGATAAAGCCAATATTGATATTGCTTTAAATGATGCGCAGCGTAAGGTAAACGCCATTCTTTCTACCTTGCCTGAGGATGTAAAAACACCATCATTAAGTAAATTTTCATTAGATGATTTACCGGTTATTACCATGACGGCTTCGGCCAATATGGACGACATTACCTTTTATGATTTAATTGATAAGCGTATTGCACCAGTTATTTCGAGGGTAAGTGGTATAGCGCAGGTAAATTTAATTGGTGGTTCTGAACGTGAAATCCAGGTTGCCTTAGATGCAGATAAATTACAAGGCTACAACCTTTCTGTTCCTCAGGTGCAGCAAATGATTTTAAGTTCCAACCTTGATTTCCCTACCGGAAGTGTTAAAACGAATAATCAGGATGTTTTAATTCGTTTATCAGGTAAATACAGGAGTATTGATGAGTTACGGAATTTAGTTTTAACAACATCGAAAGATGGCGCTCAAATTCGTTTGGGTGATGTATCCGATGTTCAGGATGCTAAAAAAGAAACAGAAAAATTAGCCCGTGTTGATCGTAAAGAGTCAATTGCCATTCAAATCATTAAACAAAGTGATGCGAATGCTGTAGAAGTAAGTAAGGGTGTACATGCCATTATCGACAAGCTTAAAGAAGAATATAAAACGAATAAGCTGGATATGAAAATTGTGAACGACAGTTCAATTTTCACATTAGAATCAGCTGATGCGGTAATCCATGATTTAATGCTTGCCGTAGTATTGGTGGCTTTTGTAATGCTATTTTTCTTACACAGTTTACGTAATGCATTAATTGTAATGGTATCCATTCCGGCATCGTTAATTGCAACATTTATCGGAATCAATTTATTTGGTTTTACCTTAAATTTAATGTCTTTATTAGGGCTATCACTTGTGGTAGGTATCCTGGTGGATGATGCGATTGTGGTATTGGAGAATATCCAGCGACATATGGAGATGGGTAAAAATAAAGTAAGGGCAGCGTCAGACGCAACACGCGAAATTGGTTTTACGGTTGTATCCATCACTTTAGTAATTGTGGTGGTATTCTTCCCTATTGCAATTAGTTCGGGTCTGGTATCCAATATCCTTCGCCAGTTTTGTGTGGTTGTAATTATTGCAACATTACTTTCGTTGGTTGCTTCATTCACTATTGTTCCTTTACTTTTCTCAAGATTTGGTAAGCTGGAGCATATTGAAGGCAAAAACATATTCGGCCGTTTCATTTTATGGTTCGAAAAACAACTTAAAAGCTTCACCCACTGGATTACCAATATCTTAACCTGGTCTTTAAATCATAAAAGACGTACCATTGCTGCAGTAGTTATATTATTTGTTGCAGCCATGTGGCTGGCAGGCGCTGGTTTTATTGGTTCAGAGTTTTTCCCTAAATCTGATAAAGGAGAATTCTTAGTACAGATTGAATTACCAAAAGATGCGCCATTAGAAAAAACCAATTTCTTTACACAAAGAGCAGAGGCTTTTTTAAATAAACAACCTGAAATTACACAGCTGATTACCACAGTTGGCCAAGCCAGTGGTGATTTTGGAGGTACGCAGGCTACAGCTTATAAATCAGAGATTAACGTTAAACTTGTTGACCGCGAAAAACGTGAAGGTGTTTCATCCGATATTTTCGCCACTAAAATGAGTCGTGCGCTGGCCAAAGAACTGGTTGGAGCTAAAGTTAAAACAGTGCCGATTAGTATTTTGGGTATTGCTGAAAATGCACCAATCTCCTTAGTGGTAATGGGTTCTGATTTAGATAGCGCGTTAAAATATGCTGAAGGTGCTAAAAAAGTACTTGAAGGCATTTCAGGAGCTACAGAGATTAAATTATCAGTAGAAAAAGGTACACCAGAGATTAACGTTCAGGTAGACCGCGATAAAATGTCGGCTGTTGGCTTAACTTTATCTACTGTAGGTTCTACCATGCAAACTGCTTTTGCCGGCAATACGGATGGTAAATATAGAAAAGGCGAGTACGAGTACGACATTAACATTCAATATCAGGATTTCAACAGAAAGGATATTGATGATGTACGTAACCTTATTTTTGTAAATGATAAAGGAGCGCAGGTTAAATTATCACAATTTGCAAACATTACTGAAGGTTCGGGCCCAAGTCAGCTGGAGCGCTTAAACAAATCAACTTCGGTATCTGTTCAGGCACAATCTATCGGTAGGCCAACAGGTACAATCGTTGCTGATTTCCAGGCGAAATTAATTGAGCTTCAGAAAAACGGAAAGTTAAAGGCACCTACAGGTGTAAGTTATACATGGGCCGGTGACCAGGAAAACCAGGCCGAAGGTTTTGGTACTTTGGGTATCGCCTTATTGGCTTCAATTATTTTGGTATACTTAATTATGGTGGCCTTGTATGACAGTTTTGTTTATCCGTTTGTAGTAATGTTCTCGCTACCACTTGCGTTAATTGGAGCATTCCTTGCATTGGCCTTAACCAATAACTCCATCGGTATTTTCACCATTTTAGGTTTTATTATGCTAATGGGTTTGGTAGCCAAGAATGCGATTATCCTTGTCGATTTTACCAACCACATGAAAGCAGAAGGAAAATCAACGGTTGAAGCCCTTATTTTAGCCAACCACGCCCGTTTGCGTCCAATTTTGATGACAACCATTGCGATGATTTTTGGTATGCTTCCAATTGCCCTGGCAAGTGGTGCAGGTGCCGAATGGAAAAATGGTTTGGCCTGGGTTATTGTTGGTGGTTTAACCAGTTCGTTATTCTTAACCCTAATTGTTGTACCGGTTGTTTATCTGATTTTCGACATTATGCTGGAGAAATTCGGGTTTAACAAAAAAGGAAAAACAATTGATGAGTTATTGGTTGAACCTTATGACCATAAAGATGTTTTAGAATACGATATAGAGCATTAAACATAAATTTAACCATCAAAAAAAAGACCGCCCGATAAAGGGCGGTCTTTTTTGTTTAAGCTGCAGCCATAATATCGTTCTGATTTGCAACGTTATCCATTACAACAATCAGTTTCACAGAAATTCTCATTACCAAACAAATTATACATCAATTTGTATATTACGTATGTTTAAAATCATCCTGAGCCTTATTCTAATTCAATTGACCCTTTTCGTTAAAGCACAACACCCGCCCGTTTTTGATGCCATGACCTCTGATACATCCATCATTAAACTTTATGATTTAGAAGTACAGCTGGTAAAATATAGCTACAAACCTAATGGCGTAAAGTTTTTAGTTATTCACGACGATGAAGATACAGGTGTTAAGGCTGCATTTGATTATATAAGGTGGTATGGTGGAGAGATTATAGATAGCCAGTATGGAAGTATAAGGGATTATAATTTCACTTATATGGACGATCCGTACCGGATTGATCCTAATGCTATTTATACAAAAACCGGTGTACATACACGGCTGAAGAAAAACTTGAACAGTACAAACGAAGTGGAAGAAGCTTTACTTAAAGCAGGAAAACAGATTGTTGATTTTTACGACCCGAAATCGACAGGATACATTCTTACCCTGCACAACAATGCAGATGGTGGATTTGGAATCTCGTCTTACTTACCGGGATATGATTTATCCAGCACAGCAGATTCTGTTTTCATCAATTTCCAGATGGATGGCGACGACCTGGTTTATGTAACCGAGCCGAGGTTATTCAGTAGCTTTAAAAAAGCAAATGTAAATGTAATCCTTCAATCTAAATTTGCAGATAATGATGGTTCTTTATCTGTTTACGCTATGCAAAATCACATTCCTTATGTAAATGTTGAAGTTCAGCACGGGCATATTGATGAAAATTTCAGGCTTATAGAGTTATCTGTAGCCATTTTAAAGGAATACAACCTGGTTAAGAAAGAATAGGGATGTTATTCTATTGCCCTGATTTTGGTTACAATAAAACTAACCAGCAAGCCAAAACAACCTATTACAGCATATGAATATTGCAGGCTTGATAATTGTGAAATGTAACCGATTAAAGGCGGCCCCATTAAAAATCCGAAATAACTTACACTGGAAACAATGGCAATTGCCATTCCCGGAGGTACTTTACCATTCTTTCCGGCTACGCTATAAACCGTTGGCACAATACTGGAAACACCAATACCAACCAGCATAAAACCTAAGGTAGCTGTTACCACATAGGGAAAAAGCACTGAAATAAACATTCCGGTTGAAATAATTAAGCCACTGATTTGAATGGTTTTTTTACGGCCCATTTTTGCTATGATCTTGTCGCCAACAAAACGCCCGGTTGCCATCATAATCATAAAAGATGCATAACCCAAAATAACCAGGGAGGTTGGCGCTTTTACAATTTCTTTAAAATATACACCACTCCAGTCAAACATGGCCCCTTCTGTAGCCATACTACAAAAACCGATTATACCCAACTGTAATAAAACCCCTTCGGGCATAACAAATAATTTTGGCTTCCGCTCACTTGTAGCGCCTTTGCCAGGCACAAGGTGTTTATAATTCAGCAATACATTAATCCAGATAAGCCCGACAATTACCCAAAAATGATAATAAGGGATAATGTGTAAATTAACCATTAATAAACCGAGCAAGGCCCCAGAAAAACCAGCAATACTCCATGCCCCATGAAAGGAGGTCATAATTGGCCTGCCAAATAGTTTTTCGGCCTCAGCCCCTTGTGTATTTACTGCAATATTGCACATATTACCCACTACGCCGAATAAAAATAAAAATGCGGCTAAGTGCCATGGAGCAGTAGCAAGCCCCAGGTTGCTCAGCGCTAAAACATATAATGGTGCGGTAATGGTTAAAATTCTTTTACTGCCAAACCGGGTAACCAAACTTCCCGATATAGGCATGGTAACCAACTGCCCAAGCGGTAAAGCCAACAATATACTGCCTAATGCTCCATCTGATAAATTTAAACTATGCTTAATATCAGGAATACGGCTTGCCCATGAAGCAAAAGCAATTCCCTGTCCGAAATAAAATAAAGAAACAGCTAAGCGGATTCTGTTTGGAGTACTTTGCGCTGCTACAGGTACATTTTTTATGGGTGATGAAGGGATGATATCTTGATTTGCGTTCGTTTCTTCCAAAATTTAGCTTTAGTTACAAATATAAGTAACTGCAAAGGTCTTAAATCTAATGCTAATAGTCACAAACTTTAACATTAATCTTTAAATATTTGTACAAAAATGATGTTCAAATTTCTTTAATATCATATTTATACCTTTGTGCTCAAAGGGTAAGATGAATTATGATCAGTTATCAGTGGTTTTTATTGTATGATTAATTTCAGTGGATCAAAAAAATGATTTAATGGCCCGCTACCTGCTCCGATTTTCACCTCGTTTCCAGCTAAAATAGCTTTAATGAAATAAGCTTTAGCATTTTTAACAGCCGTTAAAAGATCATTCCCTTTGGCCATCTCGGCAGTAATGGCCGAAGAAAGGGTACAACCTGTTCCGTGTAAATTGTTAGAATGAATAAAAGGATTTTCAAAGATTACAGGTTCGTTATCCGCCAAAATAAGCACATCATAAATGACAGGACCAGGAAGATGTCCCCCTTTTACAAGCACAGCATTTACCCCTTGTGCTATGATTTTCTTTCCAGCCTGAATCATTTCTTCAAGACTGTTTATTTTTTGTCCGGAGAGAATAACCGCTTCATCAATGTTCGGGGTAATCAGGGTAAGCAGCCCAAATAGTTGTTCCTTTAATTGCACAACTGTTTCTGGCTCAATTAAATTTTCACCACTGGTGGCTACCATTACAGGATCTAAAATTACAGGAACGTTATTTCCATATCTAATTAGCTCATCCCTGATTAAACCAACCACCTGCAGATAACCAATCATTCCGATTTTGATGGCAGCAGGCTTTAAATCGTCTAAAACGGCTTGAAGCTGATCTAAAATAATAGGTACAGGAATATGATGAACAGATTTAACGCCAAGGGTATTTTGCGCGGTTACTGCAGTAATAACCGATGTTGCGTAGCAACCTAAGGCAGAAAATGTTTTTAAGTCGGCTTGTATCCCAGCCCCTCCTCCACTATCAGAACCGGCAATGGTTAATGCATTAATATACTTTTTATACGGGACCATGTTTTTACTTGCAACTTCAGGAGTTTTTCATTGTTGAACGCTTTATGCGCAATGATAAACTGGCAGACGAACTAATTTCCTACGCCGGTATAATCCGGATCAGGTAATGAGGGTATAATCTCAGCCAGTCTTAAATAAAGGCACCCCTAAAGTTTTTTTATACCGCAATATAGCGCTTATTTTTAATGCAGCAAAGGCCATTTAACGGAATAATGGTTAAAGACTAAAGGCAGAAAATGGCCAGCACAAAAAAAGCCGACAATTTCTTATCGGCTTTAGGTTTTGCATGAGGGATAGGCGTGTAAATCCTTTTTTGCTTTTTTCGCAAAAAAGATTGAAACAGATAGCCCGACCCTTGCACAGCTTGGGGCATGCCCAAATTATTATTTTAAATATGTATGGCTCTGTTATCAGTAGCGGCCAGTGCAGCTTCTTTTAAGGCTTCTGTATACGTTGGGTGTGCATGGCAGGTACGTGCAATGTCTTCTGCTGATGCGCGGAATTCCATTGCAATCACGGCTTCAGCAATCATATCTGCTGCACGCGGGCCAATCATGTGTACACCTAAAACTTCGTCTGTTTCTGCATCTGCTAAAACTTTAATGAAACCGTCAGTATCCATACTCGCTTTTGCACGTCCACTGGCTTTAAAAGGAAATGAACCCGCTTTATATTTTTTACCTTTTTCTTTTAACTGCTCTTCTGTTTGACCAACTGATGCTACTTCTGGCCAGGTATAAACCACACCTGGAATCAGGTTGTAGTTAATATGAGGTTTTTGTCCTGCAATGGTTTCAGCAACGTACGTTCCTTCATCCTCTGCTTTATGTGCCAACATTGCACCTGTAATTACATCACCAATAGCATAAACACCTTTAACAGTTGTTTCCAGGTGCTCGTTTACCGGAATTTTCTTTCCTCTTTCTTCTACGGTGATTCCAATTTTATCTAAACATAAACCTTCGCTGTATGCTGTACGGCCAACCGCTACAATGCAGTAATCTGCATCAAAACTAACTGCCTCGCCTTTGGCATTATCTGCAGTAACTGTAACCGTTTTTCCTTTTACTGATGCGCCGGTAACTTTATGGTTCATGTAAAAATCCATGCCTAAAGATTTCTTTAACACACGCTGAAGTTCTTTACCTAAACCTGCATCCATAGTTGCAATAATAGAAGGTAGAAATTCGATAACCGATACTTTTGTGCCTAACCGTGCATAAACAGAGCCCAGCTCTAAACCTATAACGCCACCACCAATTACAACCATGGTTTTAGGCACTTCTTTAATGTTTAAAGCTTCAGTTGAGGTAATGATGCGTTTTTTGTCAATTGGCAAAAATGGCAATGCTGTAGGTTTAGATCCTGTTGCAATAATTACATTTTTAGCGTTCAAGGTTTCCGTACTGCCATCAGCTTTGGTAACCAGAATTGTATTTTTATCTACGAAAGAACCAACGCCTTCGAAAGAATCTATTTTATTTTTTTTGAATAAATATGTAATACCCGCAGTGTTTTGAGCCACCACATCATCTTTACGGGCAATCATTTGTTTCATATCAACCTTTAAATCTTTAAGGTTAATACCATGAGTGGTAAAGGTATGAGCAGCATTATGGAAATGTTCAGAAGAATCTAACAATGCTTTTGAAGGAATACAGCCCACATTTAAGCAAGTACCTCCAAAAGTTTTATATTTTTCTACTACGGCAGTTTTTAAGCCTAACTGGGCACAACGGATTGCTCCAACATAACCACCAGGACCTGAACCGATAACAACGACATCGTATTGCATAATTTATGGATTTTTTTTGATGATCCAAATGTAGAGAAAAAAGGCGAAAAGCTGAAAGTCAAAAGTTTAAAGATTAACCTGAAAACAAACAATTTTACAATGCAATGCAAACTTCATTTGCATGTTAACCATCTGTTTTATTTTGATTTTCTACCCGACATTAAATCAATTCATTCTGATGCATATAATCCTTGGCGTGAGAAAAATTAAGAAATAGCTTGTTGGCAATGCGCAGCTTCTCGTGCTCAGTCACATTACTTTGAATAGCGTAACAGGTAATTCCTGCTGCTACAGCAGATTTCACACCATTTATGGTATCTTCAAAAACCAAACAATGCGCCTTCGGAATGTTTAGCTTTTCGCAACAAATGTTATAGCTTTCAGGGTCGGGCTTACTTTTGGTAACTTCTGTTCGGGTAATCACTAAACTGAAATATTTATCCAGTCCATTTCTTTCAAAAACTGCTTCTACATCTTTGCGTGGGCTCGAAGTAACCAATGCCATGGTTAATCCTTTGTTGTAAAAAAAATCAAGAAACGCCAATGCACCAGGCATCAGGTTAACATCTTTGGTTTTTAACCTTTCGAGCGTAAGATTTTCTCGTCTGGTAATTACATCTTGCAATACGGCATTAATATTATACTTTTCAAGCAGGTTTTTAGCATTTACAGGCAAAGGAATGCCGGCATAAGTAGTAAGCCAATCTTCATAAGTTAAGGAAACATTGTATTCTTCCAGAATTTCATTCCAGCATTCATAATGGAAAAATTCTGAATCGATAAGCGTACCGTCTAAATCAAATAGCAATGCTTTGAAGCTCATAATAAATCTGTAAATTATTAAATTCTAATTTTGGAAAACCTTTCTTCCTACCCGTTCGGGGTATTTACGGCATTACCTCGAACAAAAAGAATTGACCTTTTTCTGTTTTGGCAAAGTTATCATCTACCACAAAAATTAAGGTATTATGGCCGTTGGGCAATTTTGGACCAAAGGTTACACCTTCAAAATTGTCAATATACCTGTTTAAGGTATCAAAATCAAAAAGTAATTTCTTTTTAAGAGGTTTAGGTGGGTTTTTAACAAAAGAGAAATTATCGATTTCATTTTCAGCACCCTTTAAATCAACTAAAAAAAGCTTAATAAAAGTATGATCATCATTTCCTTTAGCCCAGGCACGCTCCATAACTAATAATGTATGATCGTTAACCGCCAGAATTTCCGAAATCCCATTTATATTCCAGTCCATATCAACGGTTGGCTGAACAGGTAATTCGCCTAAATTATAAGCATACTGGGCAGTATTTTTTTTTGTTTGCGCATCAAATTTCAAAATTCGGGTAAGGGCTTTATCATAGCCAAAACTCGCCTTTGGACCATCTTCATACCTTGGTTCTTCTAAGCTGGCATAAATGGTCTGGTAATGATCAGCATAGGTTGTTCCTTCAAAAAGGGCATTTTTCCTGACTCCATTTTCAGTTTTGGTAAACTGAAATCCAGTTGGCAAAGGAATGGTATCTACAAAAACTCCATTTAAACTAATATTGGTTAATGTTGGCTGAACAATCATGGTATCTCCATTTTTAAATAAACGTTCGCCTTCACTGCTCCACAGCAATTGCTTGGTTAATGGATTGTAACGTACCGATTCTCCGTCGGCTTTCACCTTTTTTGTAGTACCCAGCTTTGGAAATGGCTGCCCGTTTTCCTGTAGCATAAAAGTAACATTGGTAAATTTTATGGTATCTATCTTATGGTCTTTAATGTCAATTTTAGCGGTATAAATTCTGGTCGGACTAAATTGTGAGGGATCATCGCTGATGATAAAATACTGATTATTTTCCGCATCATAATCTATACCCGACAAACCTCCAATTACCGTATTATTATATTCAGGGCGGTTAGGAAGTGTATACTCACTTAAAAAACGAATTGCTGAAATGGTGGTTTCCTTTTCCTGTTTTTTAGATATCAGTTTCTGACTGCTGCAGGCGCAGAGTAAAGTAAAACTTAAAAGCAAAAAGGATCGTGCTGCTGTAATTGGTTTCATTTTATACCCGTATTATTGCGTGTAAAAATATAGAATGTTGTATAAATACGGGCATAAAAAAGCCACGGAACTTTAAAGCGTACAGAAAAATTATAAATCACGTTCTGTAAACTTATGTTCCGTGGCAGAAAAAACTTAATGGCAATTAAAACAACTTGCCGATAACGCGGTAACTTGTTTTGTTTCCATCTGTTACTTGTTCGTAGTAAACATCATCAGGAGAAACAAAATATTTCTCATTTTTTATGGTTACTTCTCTGCAGCCGTCAGGAAGTTGATCAATAAGATCGCCAATTTGATAATTTTGCGTAGTGCTATCTCCGGTATTTAAAACGCCGTCTTTACCCGCTACAACATAAACCGCTTTCCCGTCGGCATTGGTACTTTGGGTATAATAAACACCCTTGTATTCATAATAACTCTGCCCGTTAATGGTAACCTGCTGTGCATCAGAAGGTAAATTTGGCACCTCGGCACCTACCGGTGGAACAACAACTTCGTAATTATCATTATTTTGCTGATAGAATAAACCTCCGGAATAATAATATTGTGATGGTCCGAACCAGAAAGGATAGTATCCAAACGGCAACACATTAATACGGAAACCTAAAAATGGCCTGTAGTAATTGTAATAACTATAATATGGTCTATACCCGTACCCTGGCCTGTAACCATATCCTGGGCGGTAGCCTGGTCTGTAACCGGGGCGATAACCTGGTCTTCCGGAAACATATCCCGGACGGGAAGGCCTGCCCGAGCCTGGCCTGTAACTACTCACACCCGGTGCGCGAGAAACCCTGTTGCCTGATGAGGCGTGCATAGAGGGCTGTCTTGAAAAAGACCCACCTCTTGACGGTGCTACAGAACTGCTTCTTCCGCCGCCGCCACCTCCACTCCTGCTTGCACGTTGTGCTGAAGCAGAATCTATATTTATTGTAGCAATCATTGCTGCTACAGCAACAATAGCTAATCCTTTATTAATTAAACTCTTCATTTTCTGTATGTTTAAATGATTTATGAGTAAGACGATAGAAGTGATTAAAAGATTACTTCGCTATATAAATTTAACTAAATTCTGATATAGAAATGACGAATTAAACAATTAAAATTGATCGCATTTGCTAACAAACCTTTTACCTGATGTTTTTCACCTAATCAATCCTTATATCTATCTTTAAATTTTATTCCTCAAAACTATTTTAAATGAACTTTAGCAAACTTTACAGCCTTTTATTTTTCTTAGTCCTTTCCAGTCAATTATTTGCCCA
Organism: Pedobacter nototheniae; assembly: GCF_032678625.1. Classification (GTDB taxonomy): domain Bacteria; phylum Bacteroidota; class Bacteroidia; order Sphingobacteriales; family Sphingobacteriaceae; genus Pedobacter; species Pedobacter nototheniae_A. Next base: position 277,705 of record NZ_JAVTSO010000001.1, read on the forward strand.
GCAAACTGATTCGGCCTATGTAAGAGCAAATTATACTAAAATAGAACGCCAAGTTCCAATGCGTGATGGCGTAAAGCTTTTCACTTCTATTTACATTCCAAAAAACCAATCAAAAAAATACCCATTCCTGATTAACCGTACCCCCTATACAGTTTCGCCTTACGGAGAAGATAAATACAAAACCAGTTTAGGCAATTTTCCTGCAATGATGCGTGAAGGCTTTATTTTTGTTTACCAGGATGTTAGAGGAAAATGGATGAGCGAAGGTACTTTTGAAGACATAAGGCCGCAAACTTTAAAAAAGGGAAAAAAAGATATTGATGAAAGTACCGATACTTACGATACCATCGACTGGTTGGTTAAAAACATCAAAAACAATAATGGCAACGCCGGTATTTATGGCATTTCGTATCCTGGCTTTTACTCTACAACTTCATTACCCAATGCGCACCCGGCGCTAAAAGCAGTTTCGCCACAGGCACCAGTTACAGATTGGTTTATGGGCGACGATTTCCACCACCGCGGAACCTTATTTTTAATGGATGCCTTCAGTTTCATGAGTACTTTTGGTGTACCTCGCCCACAACCCATTACACCCGATAAAGGTCCAAAAGGTTTCAGATTCCCAATTCAGGATAATTATCGTTTTTATTTAGAAGCAGGATCGGTTAAAAACCTAAAGGAAACTTATTTTGCAGACAGCATAAAATTCTGGAATGATTTATTTAAACATTCAAATCAGGATACATTCTGGAAATCCCGTTTAATCCTTCCACATCTTACCAATGTAAAACCAGCAGTTATGGTTGTGGGCGGTTTTTTTGATGCAGAAGATGCTTACGGAACTTTTGCAACTTACAAAGCCATCGAAAAACAAAATCCTGGTGCAAATAATATTTTAGTGGCAGGCCCGTGGTTTCATGGTGGTTGGGTTAGAAGCACAGGCAGCAGCTTTGGCGACATCCAGTTTGGACAAGCTACAAGCACTCAGTACCAGGAAAATTATGAACTGCCTTTCTTTAAGCATTATTTAAAAGGCGAAGGTGATTTTAATGCTGCCGAGGCTAACATTTTTGTAACCGGAAGCAATGAGTGGAAAAAGTTTAAAACCTGGCCTCCGCAGGAAACTGAAACTAAGAATCTTTACCTGCAGCCAAATGGCAAACTTGGTTTTGAAAAAGTTGGCAGAACCGATAGCTGGGATGAATACGTGAGCGACCCGAATAGCCCTGTTCCTTATCAGGATGGAATTCAGGCAAGAAGAACCCGCGAATATATGATCGATGATCAGCGCTTTGCTTCACGCCGCCCGGATGTTAAAAGTTTTCAAACCGATGCTTTAACAGAAGACATTACCTTAACGGGGCCGGTTTTGGCCAACCTGGTTGTATCTACAACCGGAACTGATGCCGACTATGTTGTTAAATTAATAGATGTTTACCCTGAAGATGCCCCAAACCCGGTACCTAACCCAAACAACATTATTATGGGCGGTTATCAAATGTTGGTAAGAGGCGAGATTATGCGCGGAAAATACCGCAACAGTTTTGAAAAACCTGAACCCTTTATTCCTGGCACCATAACAAAGGTAAATTACCCACTGCCTGATGTGGCCCATACGTTCAAAAAAGGACATAAAATTATGATTCAGATACAGAATTCCTGGTTCCCTCTTGCTGATAGAAATCCACAGAAATTTATGGATATCTACCAGGCCGAAAAAGGAGATTTCCAAAAGGCAACACAAAAAATTTACCACGATACTTTTAACAGTTCGCACATTACGGTTTCAGTTTTAAAATAAACAAATAATAGAATTCGCTATTTCGAGGCACGAGGCCATCTTGTTTTACTCGCGATAAACCCATAACTAAACTTATCATATTCAAAATGAAATACCTTAAACTCATCATCATCCTGCTCTCGGCATCTTCTGCCTTTGCGCAAAGCGATGCAGAATACCCGAAAGAAAACTATACCAAGAAAGAAGTATACATTACCATGCGCGATGGTGTAAAACTTTTTACGGCCATTTATACCCCTAAAGATGCTTCAGCGCAGAAAAAGTACCCGATGATTATGCAACGTACCTGTTATAGCATTGCACCTTACGGCGAAAATAAATTCCCTGCACGTTTAGGCCCATCAGATTTAATGATGAAGGAAGGTTATATTGTAGTGATGCAGGATGTTCGCGGACGTTGGAAAAGTGAAGGCACCTGGACAAATATGACCCCGGTTATAGACAATAAAAAGGCTAAAACCGATGTAGATGAAGGTTCTGATACTTACGATACGATTGACTGGCTGGTTAAAAATGTGAGCAATAACAACGGCAAGGTTGGCCAGTGGGGCATTTCTTATCCGGGTTTTTATACCGCAGCTGGTATTTTAAGCAATCATCCGGCTTTAAAAGCTTCCTCCCCGCAAGCTCCAATTTCTGATTTTTTCTTTGACGATTTTCACCACAATGGTTCTTTTCTTCAAAGTTACTTTTTAACTTTCCCGGTATTTGGCGTGCAGAAAACCGATACAACTTCTAAAGCCTGGTATAACAACCAAATGATTAAGCCCAATACTAAAGATGGCTATCAATTTGCTTTAGACCTTGGCCCTTTAACCAATGCCGATAAATATTATAAAGATAATTTTTACTGGCAGGAAACCATTAATCATCCAAATTACGATGAATTTTGGCAAAAAAGAGGCTTATTAAAGCACTACGGAACCATTAAACCTGCAGTAATGTTGGTTGGTGGCTGGTACGATGCTGAAGATTTATCAGGTCCGCTGAACATTTATAAAACCATTGAAAAGAAAAACCCAGATGCCTACAACACCATTGTTATGGGGCCATTTGGCCATGGACGATGGAGCCGCGAAACGGGACATACCATGCACAGCAATGTATACTTTGGAGATAGTATTGCTACTTTCTATCAGAAAAATATCGAATCAAAATTCTTTAACCATTTTTTAAAAGGAACTGGAGATAAAAACTCAGGGCTACCCGAAGCTTATATGTTTGATACTGGTAAAAAGGAATGGGAAACTTTTACAAAATGGCCTGCAGAAAAAGCCACCAAACAGAAATTATACCTTTCGGCGGATGGAAAATTAAGCATGAGCGCGCCCGGCAGCACAGCTTCTGTTAATTACATCAGCGACCCTGCAAAACCAGTTCCATATACAGAAGACATTACAACTACTTTGGGTTTTACCCCTCATAATTATATGAGCGAGGATCAGCGCTTTGCTGGTCGCAGGCCGGATGTATTGGTTTATCAAACCGATGTATTAACTGAAGACATTACTTTGGGCGGTGAAATTATGTCGCACCTAAAGATTGCCACCACCGGAACAGATGCCGATTTTTTTGTAAAACTAATTGATGTGTATCCGGGTGATGAACCCAACAACCCCTACATGACAAACAAAAACATTACGCTAAGCAATTACTGGCAAATGGTTAGATCAGAAATTATGCCTGCACGTTTTAGAAACAGCTTCGAAAAGCCAGAAGCTTTAGTCGCCAATCAAAAAACAGATGTAAACTTCCGTTTGCAGGATGTATTGCACACATTCAAAAAAGGGCACAGAATTATGATTCAGGTTCAAAGCACAGCCTTTCCTTTATTTGCCCGTAATCCACAAAAATTTGTAGACAATCCTTATAAAGCAACCGAAACCGATTACATAAAGGCTACACAAACCATTTTTAATGATAGTTTTGTTGAAGTAGATATTATTAAATAAAAAATGAAAAAGCTTTTATTTTTATTAGCCCTCAGTTTAAGCCTTTCTTCTGTCAGGGCTCAAATGTTGGGTAAAGACCAACCAAATTCACGTGCAGATAGTTTACGTGGAACTTTAACCCCGCTGCGTACTTGTTATGACATTAACTATTACCATCTGGATGTTAAAATAGATATCGATCAGAAATTTATAAGCGGCAGTAACGAGTTTGCTTTTACAGCAACGCAAGATTTTAACAAACTGCAATTTGATCTTTTTGCAAATCTTAAAGTAGAAAAAGTTGTATACCAAGGTACAGAATTAACTTTTACGCGAGAATATAATGCCGTTTTTGTTACCTTCCCTAAAACCATAAAAAAGGGCAGCAAAGAAAAATTTACAGTTTTTTATTCGGGCAACCCGGTTATAGCTAAAAGACCGCCCTGGGACGGTGGTTTTATTTTCAAAAAAGACGCCGATGGAAATCCATGGGTTTCGGTAGCTTGCCAGGGCTTTGGTGCCAGCTGCTGGTGGCCTAACAAAGATCATCAAAGTGATGAGGTAGACAGTGTTTTAATCAGCATTAGCGTACCAAAAGGATTACAGGACATTTCTAACGGAAAGCTCAGAAGTACGGTCGAAAAACCGGATGGATATACGCAGTACAACTGGTTTGTTAGCAACCCGATTAACAACTACAGTGTAACATTTTATATTGGTAAATACGCGCATTGGCAAGATAGTTATGCCGGCGAAAACGGTAATTTAAGCATTGATTACTGGTCGTTAAAAGCTGATAGTGCCAAAGCCCGCCCTCATTGGGATGCGGATGTAAAACCAATGTTAAAGTGTTTTGAGTATTGGTTTGGGCCTTATCCTTTTTATAAGGATGGATATAAGCTGGTTCAGGCACCACATTTAGGCATGGAACATCAAAGTGCAGTAGCCTACGGAAACCAATTTAAACAAGGTTATCTGGGCCGTGATTTGAGTGGCACCGGACATGGATTAAAATGGGACTTTATCACCATCCACGAAAGTGGCCATGAGTGGTTTGGAAACAACATCACCTCAAAAGATATTGCCGACATGTGGATTCACGAAGGTTTTACCAATTATGCTGAAGTTTTGTTTACTGAATGCACGGAAAATAAGACTGCAGGAAATGAATATGCGGTAGGTTTACAAAAAATCATTTCAAATGACATACCTGTAATTGGCCCTTACGGAGTGAACAAGGAAGGATCTGGCGATATGTACCCCAAAGGCGCAAACTTAGTTCACACCATCCGTCAGCTAATAAACAATGATGAAAAATTCAGGCAATTATTAAGAGGTTTGAACAAGACTTTCTATCATAAAACCGTAACCACGGCAGAAATTGAAAATTACATTGCCAAACAAAGCGGCCTAAAACTGGATAAAGTATTTGACCAATATTTGCGTCATACCCAAATTCCAATGCTCGAATATAAGGTAAAATCAGGCATTTTATCTTATCGTTGGGTAACCGATGTAAAGGGATTTGATATGCCGGTAAGGGTTACATTAAAAGATGGGACTTACAGTTTGATAAAACCAACAAATGATTGGAAAACAATTAAGGTTGATGCGGCGATAACAGCTTCAACCTTTAAAACCGATCCTCAGTTTTATATCAAATCAAAAAACGTAGAGTAAAAACACACAGAAATGAATTAAAGGTGGAAGGTTTTTAAAATTCTTCCACTTTTTTTATTTCTAAAATTTTGCACACTTATCGCAAAAACTTTGTGATTAAAACGTGTTTTATTTGCACGACCAACCGAAACATTCATTTCCAACCCTCTAATTAGTAGTTTCTTTATATCACCAGCGAAAAAATTTTATTGTTGGTGCAACTTTTGCTTAGCTCAGTCGTCTTATATTTAAAATTAATAATCAGCCAGCGGGGAGTTCCCAAAGGCACTAAACCTATAAACAATGAAAAAAATATTCACAATTGCATGCACAGTTTTAATGCTTTCAGCAGGCTTAAACTCAGTTATAGCTTCGCCGGTTAAAAATAAAACCACAAAAATATCAGGCGATGAGCGTGATGTAAAAAACTTTAATGGCATTGCTGCCGGTGGCCCAATTACGGTAATTGTAAAGTTAGGCAATACAGAAAGTTTAAGATTCGAAGGCGACGCAGATGCCATATCCACTTTGGTTACCGAAGTAAAAAGCTCAGTATTAATTATCCGTCCGGAAACAAGCTGGAAAAGCTGGTCGAGAAAATACGAAGGCAAAAAAATTATTGCTTATGTAACCGCAAAAAAAATAAGCAGTTTAACCATGAGCGGCGATGGAAGTATTTCTGTTGATGGCACCCTAAGCACTTCTGAATTGGCCACAACGATAAGTGGTTCTGGAAAAGTTACGGTAAATACTAATGCCCAAAAAATAACGAGTGTAGTTAGTGGTTCAGGTATTTTAAATATTTCTGGTAAAACAGAAGAAGGCAGTGTAACCATTAGTGGCTCTGGCGCTTTCAACGGTAAAAACCTAACTGTTCAAAATTTCTCAACAAGAATCAGTGGTTCAGGTTCGGTTAACATTCATGCGGAAAATAAAATCGATGCAGTAATCAGCGGATCGGGAAGTGTAAATTACAGTGGGAATGCTGAGGTTGAAAAAACTATAGTTGGATCAGGAAGAGTACGTAAAATTTAACCTGATTTAAGCATCTAAATAATTCAGCGCTTGCCTCAGGGCAGGCGCTTTTTTTTATGCTTTTTTCTTATCTGACAAAACCTTACTGATAAAAGCACTAATTTGCAACATGCTAATTAAAACCTTAACCTGGCTTTTTAACAGGGATTTGAAAACACTTAAATCTGAAATTGAATCTTACAAAACAGAATCAAACCTTTGGGTCATCGAAAAAGGCATTTTAAATTCGGCCGGAAATCTTTGCCTGCATTTGGTTGGTAACCTGAATACCTACATAGGTGCAACACTCGGCCAGTCGGGTTATATAAGAAATCGTGAACTGGAGTTTTCTTTAAAAAACATTCCTCAACAGGAACTCGTAAAAAAAATTGAGGACACCATTTTGGTTTTAAATAAAACGCTTGCAAGTTTAACCGAAGCTGATTTAAGTGCTGAATATCCGATTGTAGTTTTTGAGGATAAAATGACAACCGAGTTTTTCCTGATCCATTTAACCACCCATTTAACTTATCATCTGGGACAGATTAATTACCATAGGCGGCTGCTGGATCTTTAATCGATTCTAAAATGTTATGGCCATTAAATACACCATAAGCATATGTAAAAAAGAGATTTTAAACACTCACCAGATCAATCCGGTGAGTGTTTATTTTTAAAACTGAACGCCTATTGCGAAAAAGTTTTCGATGTATTTAATTTTCTGACTGGCTTTATCCAGATCATCATAACCCGTAGTATGTACCGTTTTTAAATTGGTAGAACCCAGTTTAGTGGTATTCTGGAAGTAAACATGTTTCCAGGGATAGAATTTTAAACCGGCCTCAACGGAAACGCCATAACCAGCAACATTCCAGTGGTTATTCCGGCCCAGCTGAAATAAACGCACGTCAGAACGTGGCACCATCATTCCAAAACCAACACCTGTTTCTAAGGTTAAAGAAGTATTTCCTGAAGGTGCAACCCAAATGTCGTCATAACGGGCAATTTCAATATTGGCATAGTTAAAACCATCAGTATGCTCATAAGTAAGCATCTTATCCGTCACATTAATCTTTTCTCCGTTATATGTACCGGCCAATGCACCTGTTGGAACATTTTCTGCCGTAATTTTTGGTCCGATATAACCTGTAATGGCTACTGTTTGAGGAATATCCATTACATATTTCATATGATCCCAACCAATGGATATGCTATAATTATCTTTAATAAAATAACCTACACGAATATTGTATTGAGGAACTGAAATTAATCCGGGATTTAAATAATTCCAGTCTAATTTTGATTGTCTGTCATGGGCAACAACATCTTTTAATGTAAAATCATAATTGGGGCCGGTAAATCTGATATCGCTTTTATCGTACCACGAATGGTTATATCCCCAATGGAAAAAGAAATCTCCTTTACGGGAGAAATTCCTTTTATGCTCTGGATTAAATAAGCTTTTTGAAGCCGGCGTATTTTCTGTTGTTGAAGTTTTTATTTCCTGGGCCTGCATCCGCCTGCCAAATAAAAGTGCAATAAATAAAATAGAAATTCGTTTCATCGCCGCAAATTGAGCAAAAAGCAAACTCATTTACAACATATTTAACAGTTTGTATATTCTGCTTTATAAAAAATGACTTTCAAACATTAAAACCGGGTATAAAGTGCCAGTTGAACAATATTATTCAGGGTATTAAACTGCGCACCATGCGATGCCTGATTCATATAACCTGCCTCAATATCAACTGTTTTAGAAAAGCGATAACCCGCAGCTAAGTACAACCTGTTCTGATCAAAAAAACTGTTGTTAATTTTATTTTTATTCTGAATATTTAAGAAAACTTCGTTCTGTAAAGCCACGAAAACACCCTTTGTAAAAGTGGGTTGTGTTTTTTGCAAAGGCTGGATTAACCTGAAGAAATAACGGAAACGTTGTGCAAAAACATCTTCTCCGGTTCGGCCTATAAATCGCTGTTCTACCCTAACCCTATGGCTGGCAAAAATTGAACTAATTTTATGCGTATAAATATATTGTTCAAAAATACGATGCTCGTTTAAAGTGAAATTTTCAACGCCATCCATTCTATTTTGGGTGGTTTGCCATAAATAACCCAATGTTACATTGTGTTTATCGTTAATAAAATAAGTAATTCCCGGCCGTACCAGTGTATTGCGCATATAATCCCAGCCATCTGCCGAACGCAGTTGTAAATCGAACTGTAAACCCCAGTGTTTATTAAATCGGGTATTATTAAGATACATAAACCAGCCCGTATTTTGGTGCTGCGTTTGCGCCGACAATTCGTTCCAGGCTAAAAATAGCATCAGAACGCTTAAAAGTACTTTTCTCATCTTTAGATTAATTCCGGTTAAATCTGTGTGCCGCTAAAATAATATAAATTGAATAAGCAGGCAATAAACTTTTTAAAACCTTTAAAAGCAGCAATATTTAAATTTCATTTAGCCATAAACAATTAAAAATTTATCTTCGTTAAAGATTTGGCTATTTTAAGCGTTATAAAATTCGTAGGATTTGCCTTAATTTTTAAAAATTACAAACGTAAAATCAAAGAATAAGATGATTATTGAACCAAGAATGAGGGGCTTTATCTGTTTAACATCGCATCCTGATGGCTGTGCACAAAACGTAAAGAACCAAATTGATTATGTAAAATCTAAAGGTGCAATTAACGGCCCTAAAAAAGTATTGGTAATTGGTGCATCAACCGGGTTCGGTTTAGCATCAAGAATTGCTGCTGCCTTTGGTTCTGATGCTGCAACAATTGGCGTTTTCTTCGAAAAAGCACCTTCTGAAGGCAAAACGGCATCACCGGGATGGTACAACAGTGCTGCATTTGAAAAAGAGGCTCATGCAGCGGGTTTATATGCAAAAAGCATTAATGGTGACGCTTTCTCAAAAGAAATTAAAGAAAAAACTTTAGAATTGATTAAGGCCGATTTAGGCCAGGTTGATTTGGTAATTTATAGTCTGGCTTCTCCGGTTAGAAAACATCCCGATACAGAAGTACTGCACCGTTCAGTATTAAAACCTATCGGCGCCCCTTTTAGCAATAAAACAGTCGATTTCCATACCGGTAACGTATCTTCAGTAACTATTGAACCGGCAAGCGAAGAGGATATTACCAACACGATTGCTGTAATGGGTGGCGAAGATTGGGCCATGTGGATTGATGCCTTAAAAGCCGAAAACCTGTTGGCTGATGGCGCTACAACCGTTGCTTATTCTTACATAGGCCCTGCATTAACGGAGGCCGTTTACCGCAAAGGAACCATTGGGCGTGCTAAAGATGATTTGGAAGCTACAGCATTCAAAATAGGAGATAAATTAAAAGACATTAGCGGAAGGGCGTACGTTTCCGTAAACAAAGCATTGGTTACACAAGCAAGCTCTGCAATTCCTGTTATTCCATTATACATTTCATTATTATACAAAGTGATGAAAGCAGAAGGTATTCATGAAGGAACGATAGAACAAATTCAACGTTTATATGCCGATCGTTTATACACCGGCAAACCTGTACCAACAGACGATAAAGGAAGAATTAGAATTGACGACTGGGAAATGCGTGAAGATGTACAAGCTAAAGTTGCCAAGTTATGGGAAGAAGCCACAACAGAAACCCTTCCTTCTATAGGTGATTTACCGGGCTACAAATCTGATTTCTTAAGCTTATTCGGTTTTGAAATTGATAAGGTTGATTATCAGAAAGAAGCTAATGAAATGGTAGAAATTGAAGGATTAGTTTCGTAAAAATATTAAATAACCTGGTTCTAATATTTGCAGCCATGGTAATTTAAATGTTTTTTTATTTTATAAATTATAATGGCTGGCGTTTCGTCAGCCATTTTTTATTAATTTACCTGCATGAATTTCGAGCTACAACCCCAACTGGAAAATGACTTATTAAAAATGGTTCCTTTAAAGGAAACCGATTTTGAAACTTTATATGCGGTTGCTTCCGACCCATTGGTTTGGGAACAACACCCCAATAAAAACCGTTACCAGCGCGAGGTTTTCCAAAACTTCTTTAAAGGTGCAATAGAATCAAACGGTGCGTTCCTGGTTATCGAAAAAGCATCTGGTAATGTTGTTGGCAGTTCCAGGTATTATGAACTGGATGAAGAAAATAAATCCGTAGCCGTTGGCTATACTTTTATTGGCCGTAATTACTGGGGAAAGGGGCACAACAAAGCCATGAAGAAACTCATGCTCGACCATGCTTTTAATTTTGCAGATAAGGTTGTTTTACACATTGGTGCAGAAAATTTCCGCTCGCAAAAAGCCACCGAAAAATTAGGTGCGCTTAAAGTTGCCGAACAGGAAATTGCTTATTACGGTGAACCGAGCAAATGGAATTTTCTATATGAAATAAAAAAGGAAGACTGGCAAAGCAAGTAGCTAAAGTTTTAATTGTATAACACCTCGGTTATCAGCCTTAAACCGTCATACTCTACGCTTTAAGCTTCTTCTTAAAATTAAGAATGCATCAGCTTTAGTTTACAGCACTTTACACGTTCAGCAATAAAATCGTGATTGTAATTTAGTATTGTTATATTTGTACAAATCCCGGATATTTCATTCCCGGATCACAAAACAATTAAATAAAATATGGCTAAATCTCAGGCAACGTACAGTAAAAAAGAGAACGAAAAGAAAAGATTAAAAAAGAAAAACGACAAACAGGAAAAAAAAGAAGAACGTCAGGCTAATGCTAAAAAAGGCTTGAAGTTAGAAGACATGATGGCTTATGTTGATGAGAATGGAAACATTTCATCTACTCCACCAGATCCGAAGAAAAAGAAAATCATTAATACAGAAGATATCCAGATTGGCATTTCAAGACAAGAAGATATTATTGATGAAAATCCTGTTAAAAAAGGAACAGTTACGTTCTTTAATGATAGCAAAGGTTACGGCTTTATTAAAAACACTGAAACACAAGACAGTATTTTTGTACATGCTAATGGTTTAACCATGCAGATTAAAGAAGGTGATAAAGTGAGTTTCGAAGTAGAAATGGGTCAGAAAGGACCAACGGCCGTTAAGGTTGCTAAAATTTAATCTTTAAGTTTTACGCTCCGGTTTTAAGGTTAAGCCTTAAAACGTTCAAATTATTGCAGAATTATCTGCTGCGCCTGGTTTTATAATCATTTATAATTCCGTCTATTTAAGCATAAAACCTTGCGCATAATTTTTCCCTTCAGGGGAAACTATCCATTATAATATTTATTTTTATTTATTGTATCCGTATTACAGGTTAATTTAGCAAACTTAGTGCTGTTTAACTTGTTAGTTTTTAAGCGCAGTATTATACAAAAGTGTTTTGGCTGATGGTTCAATTACATTATTATAAACCTAATACCCATTACTTTATAAATAAAATAAAAAAATAATATCACCCCAGTGTGGAATTGGTATGGTTTTTACATCATTAAGGAAACACACAAAGAAAATTAATTATATGAAAAAGTTATTAATAATTGCATCAATTGCATTTTTCGGATTAACAACCGCTATGGCACAACAAGTAGATTTACGTAGAAAAATTAATGTAAGTGGCTCTGCCGAAACTGAGGTTACACCAGATATTATTTACATCAGCATTTCGCTGAAAGAATATTTGAAAGATGGCAACAGTAAAAAGAAAGTTGAGATTACTACCTTGGAAAACCAATTGTATACTGCGGTTCAAAAAGCAGGGATTGCGAAAGAAAATTTAACGGTAAGCAATTTAAACAGCTGGAATTATGAAACTGAAAAGAAAAAGAATCCAGACTTTTTAGCAAGCAAACAATACCGTTTAAAAGTAGGTGATTTAAATAAATTTAACGATATTATTGCTGCAATTGACGCTAAAGGCATTTCAAACACCAATATTGAAAGTTACGATTACTCGAAAATTGAAAGCTTGAAAAAGGATTTAAAAATCAAAGCTTTATTATCTGCAAAAGAAAAAGCAGCTTACATGGTTGAAGCGCTTGGCGATAAACTGGGAAGTGTAATCGAGATTCAGGATGGTGGAGATAACATGATACAACCGGTTTACAGAAACTATATGATGAAATCGGCAATGGCTGATGGCGCTGCCGAATCTGCACCAGAAATTGATTTCAAAAAAATTAAGTTAAACTTTACAGTTAACGCAGTTTTTGAAATTAAGTAAAAACGGTTTAAACGGGTCTTTCTGAACCTGTTTAGAATTTATGAACGCAGATTCGGATTAACCGAACTTCATATTTAACATTTTATTAAATTATTTTAAAACCTACCACAACATTTTGGTAGGTTTTTTGTTATGAAATCATCAGAACACTAAAATTTAAATATTATGAAAAAATTCGTTTACACTTTAGCTTTAATCTTCAGCTTAGGACTTAGTTTTAATGCTGCACAAGCCGCTGATAAACCAGCAAAAAATCCTACAGAGTTAACCGCTGAACAAACGGTTCAATTAGAGAAAATCAAAAGTCGTGTTGAAGAAATCAGAGACATGGACAAGTCTAATTTAACTAAGGCAGAGCGTAAAGCCCTACGTAAAGAATTAAAAGAGATGAAAAATCAGGCGCGCGCAATCTCTGGAGGTGTTTACCTTTCGGTTGGTGCAATTATCATCATCATTTTATTGCTTATTTTGATCCTATAATCTATTTACAGAAAAACATCACATCTATCTATATAAAAAAAGCTTCGCAATTATTTTGCGAAGCTTTTTTTATTCTAATTATTTCATTACGCGGCGCGAAGCAATCCTAATGTTACAACGGCTGTTTAGCTAAAGTTATAAGATGGCCTCGTGCCTTGAAATGATGATTTATATAAAATTTAGTCTATAATATCGAAACCTGTATATTTTACCAAAGCTTCCGGAATTCTAATACCATTTTCTGTTTGATAGTTTTCTAAAATAGAAGCAACAATACGTGGTAAAGCCAGCGCACTTCCATTTAATGAATGTGCCAATTGAGTTTTGCCAGTAGCACCTTTAAAACGAAGTTTTAAACGGTTGGTTTGATAGGTTTCAAAATTTGAAACAGAAGAGACCTCTAACCAGCGTTCTTGCGCCGCGCTCCAAACCTCCATATCATAAGTCATGGCAGAAGTAAAGCCCATATCGCCACCGCATAAACGTAAAACACGGTAATGCAAACCCAGTTCCTTTAATAGAGACTGAACATATTCGCTCATTTGCGCTAAGGTTTCATAAGATTTATCAGGATGCGTAATTTGAACCACTTCTACCTTATCAAACTGATGTAAGCGATTTAAACCACGAACGTGCGCACCGTAAGAGCCAGCCTCCCTGCGGAAACATGGCGTATAGGCCGTATTTTTAATCGGAAGATCCTCTTCTTTTAAAATCACATCACGGTATAAATTGGTTACCGGAACTTCAGCTGTTGGAATTAAGTATAAATCATCAACTGTAGAATGGTACATCTGTCCTTCTTTATCCGGTAGTTGTCCTGTTCCAAACCCAGAAGCCGCATTAACCAAATGAGGCACCTGCATTTCCTTATAGCCCGCATCAACTGCGTGGTCTAAAAAGAAATTAATTAAAGCACGCTGTAATCTTGCACCCTTACCTTTATACACAGGGAAACCCGCACCCGTAATCTTTACGCCTAATTCAAAGTCAATAATATCATATTTCGCTGCCAACTCCCAGTGTGGCAATGCCTTTCCAGGTAATTTAGCCGGTTCTCCATAGGTATAAACAGTTTCGTTTTCTTCAGCTGTTGATCCTTGTTTAACCAATTCACCAGGTAAATTAGGCAACTGGACAATTAAATTAAACTGATTGGTTTCCAGTTCGGTTAATTTTTCAGAAAGGTTTTTAATATTTTCTTTATGAGAAGTAGTTTGGGCTTTAATTGCTTCGGCTTCTTCTTTTTTGCCCGTACGCATCAAATCTCCAATTTGTTTGGCGGCAGCGTTGGCTTCTGCAGAAATACCATCAAGCGAAGTTTGAGTTTGGCGACGTTCTTCATCAATTTTGATGATTTCATCTACCAATTCTGGTTGTTTAAAATTACGGATACTTAAACGTTCTAAAACTTTCTCTCTATTTTCGCGGATATAGTTAACTTGCAGCATTATTTTAATTTTTAACAAAGATAATAATTAAGTCGTCATTGCGAACGCAGTGCGGCAATCTCTCTCGAAAAAGATTGCTTCGTTGTTCCTACCCGCGATGATGAAAATAGAAAATATGGACGGCAAACTGTTTCTTGTACCTACACCGATAGGAAACCTGGAGGATATGACCTTTAGGGCAATCCGGATTTTAAAAGAATGCGATTTGATTTTGGCTGAAGATACACGCACCAGTGCGCCCATGCTTAAACATTTCGGCATTGATAAAAAAGTTTTTGCCCACCATCAGCATAACGAGCATAAGGCAACTTCTGAAATTATTAGATTTTTAAATGAAGGACAGAAAATTGCCTTAATTTCTGATGCAGGTACCCCTGCAATATCCGATCCAGGCTTTTTTCTCGTACGCGAAGCAATAAAAAATGATATTGCTGTAGAATGCCTACCGGGCGCTACGGCGTTTGTACCCGCCCTGGTTAATTCGGGTTTACCCGCCGATGCCTTTGTTTTTGAAGGTTTTTTACCTGTTAAAAAGGGCAGGCAAACAAAATTTAAAAAGCTAACAGAAGAAGATCGTACCATTATACTTTACGAAAGTCCGCACCGTTTATTAAAAACCCTGGAAGAATTTGCACAATACCTTGGAGAAGACAGGCAGGCATCAGTAAGCAGGGAATTAACCAAAATGTTTGAGGAAACCGTAAGAGGTACACTTTCTGAAATAAAATCACATTTTGAAAACAATACTTTAAAAGGAGAATTTGTAATTTGCATTGCCGGAAAGCCTTCGGGAAAAACAAAAAGCAAATATGAAGATGCTGAAGAATAGTATTCATTAACTTGGGGATATGGAATGTTAATGACATCGTTATATGGAAAATTATTATTAAAGATATACCCGTTTTACAAAAAGAGATAGAAAATTATCTCGCATAAAAATTTAAATAAATTATGATTAGCATAGATAGATTTCTAAGTGACGAACAAGACCCAAAAGCGGTTGAAAAAGTTATTGGAAAATTAAACGACCTTTTAACTACAGGTGAAGAAATTTTATACTTAGCCGTACAAAAAAAACCTGCTGTAAACTTGCTTCCAGATAGCATTGCCATTACCAATAAAAGAATTTTTTACTGCGAACCCGGCAACCTGGGCTTAACGATGAATTTTAAAGATATTTCATGGAAAAGTGTTAAAGAAGTATCTTTTAAAGAAGAGTTTTTCGGCTCCAAATTTATTTGCGTTCCGCAGCACGGCGAAAATATTGTAACCGAGTTTATCCCGAAAACACAAGCCAGAAAATTACACCAGGCCGCAAACCAACAACTGGAAGAATATAAAGAACTCCTTCGTCAGCAAAAACTGGAAGAAAACCGGGCAACAGCTTCACCAATTAGCTTTAATGCACAACCTATTGCAGAAATCCCAGCAATAGAAGCCTTACCTGAACCTGAAGAGCCCATCATTCAGATTGCAGAAGTGGTAGAAGAACCAGAAGATGAAACAACATTAAAACTGCGTAAGCTTAAAACTTTATACGATAAACACCTGATTACACAGGAAGAGTATGAAGCTAAAAAGGCTGATATTTTAGATAGTTTATAAGCGCAGGTCGTCACCCTGAGTTTATTTCAGTGTATCGGCTGCGATTAAAAAGCAACAAAATGACAAGAGACGGCTGTGTGTTAAACCACACAGCCCTTTATATTGGTGTAACCTTTGATAAATGAATTTAATCCTGATTGGAATGATCTATTCCCAACATTAGAATAATCACTTCATTATATTAAGCCCCAACAATAAATGAGCATAACGACCTTACCGTGTATATAATGAAATCTAAACAAACTTACCTCCTCGCCTTACTCAGCGCATTATTGCTTTGGCTGGCCTGGCCTCCAATGCCTTATACTACACCATTATTATTAATTGGCTTGGTGCCTTTGTTTATTGCCTTGGATGCCATTACAAAAAGTGAGGTTAAAAAAACGGGTAAAAAGATATTTCTTACCGCGGGCTTAGCTTTTTTAGTTTGGAACACCGCTTCTACATATTGGGTTTACAATGCAGTTAAAGCCTATAATGGGGCGGCTGTTGCGCTTCCAGTTTCTTTAATTCCATACGGTTTAGGTGCTTTTTTAATGACTTCTGCTTTCTGGTTATACTATCGTTTAGGCAGGTATGTAAGCCAAAAAATTGCTTATCTTGGTTTAATCTCTTTTTATATTGCCCTGGAGTACCTTCAGCAAACCTGGGACCTGGCTTTCCCATGGATGACTTTAGGTAATGGATTAGCCGGCATGCACCAGCTTGCGCAGTGGTACGATTATACCGGCGTGTATGGTGGTTCTTTATGGATTTTAGTAAGTAATATCCTTGCTTTTGAAGCTTATAAAAAACTAAAATCGCAAAGCGGGTATTTAAAATACCGGCCAGCTGCAATTTGGTTATTGGTGGTTATTATTCCAATTGGAATTTCGCTAACTAAATATTATAGTGCAACGCAAAAAGGCACGCCTTCTAATGTTGTGGTGGTTCAACCCAATATAGATCCTTACCAAAAGCTGGAGAACATTCCTGCTGCAGCGCAAATCGGCATTTTAACCCACTTATCAGATTCAATAGGGCAAGTTAATACAGAATACTTCATCTGGCCCGAAACCGCTATTCCAAATTATGCCGATGAAGATAAAATAAGGTCAAACCCCGACTTCATCAGCCTTCAGAACTTTATCAGCAAATATAAAAACGGCACCTTGATTACCGGTATAGAAAGCATCAAGATTTATCCGGATAAAAAAACAGTATCGGCTAAATACTATAAAGATCAGGGATTTTATTTAGATAACTTTAATTCGGCCATGCAGGTTGAAAACTCTGCGAATGTTCAATTCTATCATAAATCCAAACTGGTTCCGGGTGCAGAGAAAATGCCATTCCCTAAAGTATTTTCTTTCTTAGATTTTGTTTTTGCAAAATTAGGCGGCAGTGTTGGTGGTTGGGGCTGGCAGGATGAACCCGGTGTTTTTTATGCCCAAAGCGGAATTGGTGCAGCTCCTGTAATTTGCTACGAAAGTTTATGGGGCGATTGGATTGGAAAATCGGTTAAGAACGGTGCCCAGTTTATCGCTATTATTACAAATGATGGTTGGTGGGGCAATACAACAGGTAAAGACCAACACGAAATGTACGCTAAGTTAAGGGCTATAGAAACCCATAGAGATGTTGCCCGCTCAGCCAATACCGGCATCTCCTGTTTTATTAACCAACGTGGAGATGTGGTAAAAAGAACTGCGTGGTGGACAAGAACTGCCATAAAAAACGACATTAACTTAAATGATGAAATTACTTTCTATGTTAAAAGTGGTGATGTTATTGCAAAATTATTTAGCTTTTTAGGCGTTATATTAGCTTTAATTATACCTTACAGAAAATGGGTAAAAAAATAAAAATATTGCTTTCACTTTTAATCATTTTTGGAAGCATCAATGTAAATGCTCAGGCTTACTTAGACAGTTTAAATAAACAGTCTAACGCGATGTTAATCGCTTACAGTAAGTCTGATTATAAAACATTATTGCAACACACCCACCCTAAAGTAGCCCAAACCATGGGTGGGGCAAAATTGGCAGAGGTTAGTTTAAAAAAAAGCATTGAAACACTTACTGCAAGTGGTTTTTCTTTTAAAAATGTTAAGTTAGGTAAGCCTTCAGAAATAATAAAGAATGGCCAGAATTACCAGTGTATTATCCCACAATCTGCAACAGCAGAAATAAATGGCAAAAAGGTTATTGTAAATAGTAACCTCCTGTGTATATCGTACGATAGCGGCAAAAACTGGTATTTTATAAATGCAGAAAAAAATCAGGAAGCCTCACTTAGGAAATTAATACCCGAAATAAGCACGAAACTGATTATTCCAAAAACGGAGTTTATTGCTCAATAAATATTAGTTTAAACACATGAAATACCACAAAAACTTTAACTGGTTTATTCTTCTTATTATTTTGGCATTAAATGTAGGCTGCGACCAGGTTTCAAAAAACATCGTGAGAAATAAAATCAGTGAGTATGAGCACATCAGCATTATTAAAGATCGTTTTACCTTAACCAAGGTAGAAAACAGTGGCGCTTTTTTAAGTCTGGGTGATAATATGCCCTATATTTTTCGCCTAATCATTTTAACTGGCCTTCCGCTGTTATTTTTAGGCTATGGCTTATATTTTCTTTTTGCAAAGCGAAACCTCCCCGGCAGCATGCAAATTGCATTATGTTTTTTAATTGGTGGCGGAATAGGTAACCTTTACGATCGGATTGTGCATGGCTCTGTTACCGATTTTATGCACATGAACTTTAAAATTTTCCAGACAGGCGTTTTCAATTTCGCAGATATTTCCATTATGATTGGCGTTGGCATCCTGCTCTTCCAGTCGCTCAGAAGCAAATTTGTTAGGCAAGACCCGGTACAAACCGGAACGGACTAAGGCAATTTTTTAAAGATATTGGCAACAACCATAGGAATATCGTTGATTGCCTTTTCAGGATTACTCACTTCTCCCTGTGCCCAGCCTCTCCAGATTAACTTAGAGGTTTTTCGTTCTATAATATCAATTACAATACTGCCCTCTTTTATTTGCATATGCCGGGCCCTGCTACCTACATAAACCGGAAGCGGATCAGTATAGGTGTAATAATAAACATGCCTTCCTTTATAGTAACCAACCCTTGGCATTAGCCTGGCCGGCGGATTATAGTAAACCGGGTCGTTGTAGGTAACATTCTGTTTGTTTACATCTACAGTATACTTTAACAATAAATCCGGTGCAGTATTGTTCATAGAAAATCCGCGCTTATCCATTTCAGCACTTGCAACATCAACTATTTTATCGCTTGCAATATCGTTATTATAGGCTGATGTGGTTTTTGTTTGTGATTCGGGGATCCAGGCATAAGTTTTATAATGCTGGGCATTTACTGGCTTGTTACTGACTGAAAAATAATCGTAGGTTGAGCAACTCGTTAAGCAAATAGTCAGACTCAAAAAAATGAATATCTTTTTCATAACCATCTAATTTGTAATTTAGACTACATGTCAAACCAAAAGTTTATTTACTGATAACAAATAAGTTGCATGTAATAAACAAACATTAAACACCTTTAATTGTTTGTTTAGCAATCATCAAAAAACAATATAAAACATGAAAAGAAATGCAACAGCCATTTGGCAAGGATCAGGAAAAGAAGGTAAAGGGAATTTAACCACTCAAAGTACAACATTAAGCAATACGCAATATTCTTTCAATTCTCGCTTTGCAGAAGGTGTAGGTACAAACCCCGAAGAATTAGTGGCAGCAGCTCATGCAGGTTGTTTTACCATGAAACTTTCTTTCAATATCGACGAAGCAGGTTTTACTGCCGAAAAATTGGAGACAAAATGCGACATTAATCTTGATCCGTCACAAGGCGCTATTGTAGAATCACATTTAACTTTAACAGCTACTGTTCCTGGATTATCAAAAGAAAAATTTGATGAACTGGTTGCTGACGCTGAAAAAAACTGCCCAATTTCAAAATTACTGAACACCAAAATAACCGTTGACGCTACCCTTGCTTAAAAGGAAGCTTAATAAAAAACCCTCATTAAGTTAAGCCTAATGAGGGTTTTTTATTAAATCATATATTTTCCTACAATTGGCATTCGGCGGCCCATGCCAAAAGCTTTAGGCGAAACCCTTAAAATTGGAGGCGTTTGGTAACGCTTAAACTCTGCGATGTTTACCATTTTTAATATTCGTTTAACCAGGCTTTCATCGTAACCTTCAGCAATAATTGTGGCAGAACCTTTTTTCAATTCAATATGTTCAAAAAGGATTTTGTCGAGAATATCGTAATCAGGCAGCGAATCAGAATCCTTTTGGTCTGGCCTTAACTCTGCTGATGGTGGTTTAACAATAGTATTGATGGGAATAATTTCTCTTTCTTTATTAATGTATTTAGCCAGTTCAAAAACCTGGGTTTTATACACATCACCAATTACACCAATCGCGCCACACATATCGCCATATAACGTACCATATCCTACCGCGCACTCGCTTTTATTAGAAGTATTAAGTAAAATGTAACCAAATTTATTGCTCATTGCCATAACCACGGTTCCGCGTATACGTGCCTGAATATTTTCTTCAGTCAGGTTAAAGGGCAAACCCTTAAAAGCAGGTGCCAACATGCTGTCAAAAGCTTCTGCAGCCTCTTTAATAGGAACAATTTCGTGCATACATCCAATATTATTGGCTAAGTCCAATGCATCCTGTACAGAATGGTCAGATGAGAATTTTGATGGCATTAAAACAGCCATTACGTTCTCTGCTCCTAAAGCCCGGCAGGCCAATGCACAAACTACAGCAGAATCTATCCCACCCGATAAACCTAAAACAGCTTTTGCAAAACCTGATTTTTTGAAATAATCCTGAATACCTAAAATTAATGCATCATGTATTTGTTCAATATCTGTAGCACGCGGAGCCTCGGGATATTTATTTCGTACATTTTCAACTTCATCTAAATCAAAAACCTGAAGATCTTCTTCAAATGATTTCATTTCGGCTTTCTTCTCACCCTGCGCATCAAAAACCAATGAGCCACCATCAAAAATAATTTCTGTTTGTGCACCCACCTGGTTTACATAAAACAATGGCAACTTATATTTTCTGGCATTATCTGCCAACACCTGAATGCGTTCTTCATCGTGCATATAAGAAAAGGGCGAGGCCGCAATATTAATCATCACATCTGGCTGCTCCTTAATCAATTCGTCCATTGGATTGGAAACATACAACGGGTTATCATTAATGTTCCAAAGATCTTCGCAAATGGTTAATGCAATTCTTTTCCCCTTAAAATCAATGCATTTAAAGCTCGTAGCAGGTTCAAAATAACGATACTCATCAAATACGTCATACGTAGGCAGAAGCGCTTTCTTAGCGATGGATTTTACTTTTCCTCCTTCGATAAAATAAGCCGCATTAAACAAATCTTTACCTTGTAAAACATTATTTTTAACAGGCAAACCTACTATGCAGGCTATGTCGGTACAATGCCTGGCAATTTCGAGGGCCGCATTTTCACAAAGTGAAACAAATTCATCAAACTCTAAAAAATCACGTGGCGGATAGCCGCAAATGGCCAACTCAGCAAACACAACCAAATCTGCTCCTTTACTTTTAGCCATTTCAATATGGCTTATTATTTTCTGGGTATTTAACTCAAAATTGCCAATGTGATAATTTAATTGCGCTAATGCTATTTTCATGGTTATGGTATCAAGGAATTAGTTATGGAGTAAATTGTAACGGGTATCAGGAAAATTAATATCATTAAAAAAATACACCGAAATTAAGGGCCAAATAATGGTTTTTAACGTTTCGTGCTTTATCCGTTACAATATTAGTAAAGCCATTATTAAAAGTTAAACCGGCTACAATGCTTGTATTACCCGAAATATCAAATTCACCACCACCGCCAATAATTAATCCGGCACGGTAAAACTTGCTATAATCGTATATGTTCATACCATCTATTTTTGTATTGCTCGTTACAGCATCTTGTTTTGCATTTAAAAGAAACGAATTAGACAAGCCAAACTGACCATACCAACGCTTACCGTCGGCCTTTATCGTTTTTAATTTAATGGTCAACGGCAGGTCTAAATACTGAAGTTTATATTTTAAGTCGTAGGCAACAGGAACGTTTGGACCTACGCCATTAGGCACCGCCCGAATAATATTTGAAGGATCTACTTCGGTACTTTTACCGTTAACACTTGTAATGGTTAATGCGGTAGAAAAACTATAGTTAGGAGCGAAATTGAAATCGCCGATTAAGCCGTAAGAAAAACCCAATGCAACGCCATCGGTTTTACCTTGCTCCGGTTTAATCCACCCGATGGTTGGTGTAGCAGTTAAGCCTAACCTGAAGCCATAACTGGTTAAAGGCGAATTTTGCGCCCAAGCGCCAAAACTTAAAAATGATAAAATTAAAATAGTCCCTATTCTTTTCATACTTTATGTGTTTATATTTGTTGTACATGATGTATAACGTAAAACACCGGCAAATTTATCTATTTTTTCTTTTTGCCATCATATTTATTTCCTGTAAGCATAGTAACCGCCCTGATGTAAGCAAAATAAACGTCGACATAAAAATAGAAAGATTCGATAAAGTGCTTTATGCAGGTAAAGGAAAGGACATTTCGATTACCAATACATTTTTAAATAAAAATTATGGTTTGTTTTATGATGACTATATCCATCGCATGGTTGGAACGCCAGCATACAGCAACGAAGAAATTATTAACACACTTTATAAAGACCCCGCTTACACGGATTTAACCAAAGAAGTGGATAGTGTTTTTCCAAACCTAAAGATACAGGAAGCAGGTTTAACAGAGACTTTTAAATACATTAAGTATTATTACCCAAAAGCTAAATTGCCTAAGTTTATTTCTTTTGTATCGGGTTTTTCTTACCAAATGCCAGTTGGCGATAATTACCTGGGCATTGGACTGGATATGTTTTTAGGCAAAGACAGTAAATTTTATAAAGGCATAATCGAGAGTGTTCCTTTATATTTATCTAAGCGGTTTACACCCGAAAATATTGTTCCGCGCGTTGCAGAAACGTATGCACATGAAGAACTTTTCAGGGAGCCCGACGAAAACAGGTCGTTGTTATCAAAAATGATCTTTCAGGGAAAAATTCTTTATTTTTTAGATCAGGTTTTACCTGAAAGTGTAACAGACTCTACTAAAATTGGCTATACGACGCAACAATTGGGCTGGGCTCAAAATTTTGAAGGCGATATCTGGGCTTATTTTTTAGAAAACAATTACCTGTATGAAACCGATTACCAAAAGATCCAGGTTTTCTTATCTGAAGGGCCTTTTACACCTGGACTGGGTGAAAACCGAGAATCGGCACCAAAGCTTGGCGTGTGGACCGGCTGGCAAATTGTAAGAAAATATATGAAAGAAAATCCTGAGGTAACTTTACAACAGCTAATGGCCGAAAAGGATGCTCAAAAAATTTTAAATCTTTCCAGGTACAAGCCTAAACAGAAATAATTTTAAATTGAAGTTTTCGTTTAAAACGAAACATAGTAACAAATCATCATTCTCAAATCCAATATAGATCATCTCACATCCATATAAATGAAAGTTGGCATTGTATTATCAGGCGGGGGCATAAGAGGAATAGCACATTTAGGTGTTTTAAAGGCATTCAGTAATCTCGGAATTACTTTTAGCCACATCAGCGGCACCAGTGCAGGAGCTATTGCAGGCGCTTTTTTTGCCGCAGGTATTGACCCCGAAGAAGGCTTAAATATTTTCTTAAAAACTAAATTATGGCGCTTTATCCGTCCCTCAGTAGGGTCGCTTGGCTTAATTAATATAGAAAATACTTCCAGAATTTTAGAAGAATATTTTCCTCATGATACGATTGAAGGCCTTAAAATTCCATTAACCATTGCGGCTGTTAATTTTAGCGAGGGTAAATTAAAGTACTTTACAAAAGGCCCGTTAATTCGCGCCATACTGGCTTCAAGTTGCATCCCGGGAATTTTTAAACCCATTATGATACACGACCAGATGTATGTGGATGGTGGCATTTTAAATAACTTCCCGGTTGAACCGTTAATGAAAGATTGCGACTTTATTATTGGCTCATCCTGCAACCACCTTAATCCTGTTGATAAAATAACCGGAATCACCAATTTAATGGGAAGGGCCGGTGTAATGTCAATTAACCACGATATGGAAAGAAAGGCTAAATTTTGCAACATGATGATTGAACCTAAAGGCATGGGTGCAATTAGCACATTCGATATGAAAAGAGCGGAAGACATTTACTGGCTGGCACACGAAGAAGCCTTAAAAACCATTAAAAGCAGTCCAACCATTAGAGAATTGATTACAAAGTAATGTTAGCCGAAATATAATTAATACTACAAACACAAAACTTAAAGCTACATAAATAAGAGTTATTTTACACGGAAAAATACATTCTAAAAATTACCCAGACGAAATAAAAAAACTACATTTTTCTTGGCAATAAAGGAATATTTCTTTACATTAGGATTATAATTCGCAAATGCGAAGCACTAAACCTAAATGTCTATCCATGTTTTTCACCTTAATTATTCTTCATCAAAGAAGAAGGATTCCTGTTTTTACCATATTCTAATGTGATGTTAGCACTCCATAAACATCACTACTTTTTACCTAAAAAAACAAAAACATGAAATTCTTAAATTTAAATAAAAATCTTTTTATTGCCCTTGCGTTAACTTCTGTATTATTTTCTTGTAAGAAAGAAAAGCCAGCTGAAAATGCAGATTTAGCAAAACCGGAATTAACAGGTGTTAATTCTCTTGAAAATATTCAAATCTGTACAGAGCGAACCCTTGATGGAATTACACCAAGAGGCGCCGTTTTAAAATCGACCAAATGGGCGCCCGGAACAACCCTTAAAGTAAGTTTAGATGGGGGCACGCCTGCCATAAGAACTAAGGTAATACAGTTTGCTAAAGAATGGGAAAATTACGCCAACATTAAATTCAATTTTGTAACTAACGACAATACGGCTAAAATCAGGGTAAGTTTCGCAAGTGGTGGCTCATGGTCATACATTGGAAAAGGAACGCCACGCAGTGGCGCAACCATGAACTTTGGCTGGTTAAAAGAAAGTACTGCCGATTCTGAATATAGCCGTGTGGTAATACACGAATTTGGCCATGCCTTAGGGATGATCCACGAGCATCAACATCCTTTGGTTAGTATTCCATGGGATAAACCAGCTGTTTATGCTTATTACGCTGGAGCTCCGAATTATTGGAGCCAGGCGGATGTAGATAATAATTTATTTAAAAAATACGATACCACACAAACCAATAACAGTGCTTATGATCCAAAATCAATTATGCATTATTCGGTTCCTAACGAATTAACCATTGGTGATTTTGAGGTTGGATTGAATACCGTATTATCTTCAACTGATAAAACATTTATTGCTTCCGTATATCCATTTTAAAAAATAGATCAATTACACACAGTGGCAACGATGCCACTGTGTATTTTTCTTTTTAACTAAAAAACAGCTATGCAGATTACTTTACGGATACCTCTTTTAAAATATTTATTAATCTGTTTAATCTTTGTTATAGCTTTTCAAGTTGCTTCAGCACAAAATACTTCAACCAAATGGAGCATAAAACCTTCAGTTGGTTTTCAACAATCCCGTTCCGGGTGGTCCATTGCCGGCAATCCTGATGGCACCGATCCTAATATATTATCTGAGGTAATCTGGAAAAATCTAAAAGGGCCCAGTTTTGGATTGGACATTAAATACAACATCACGGATAAACTTGGGGTTAAGGTTGCCAGTCAATACGCTAAAATCGTAAAAGGCACTGCTGAGGATACCGATTATGCAGATGACAACCGCCAGGGTGCATTCTACTATGATCTGCTTAATGCCAATAAAGGTTATTTATACGATATGGATCTGCAGCTCAATTATCAGATTTTAAAGTTGGGTAACTTTAACATTGACCCAATTATTGGCATTTCTTATCATCAGCAGAAATTTCATTTGTTAGAAAGTGGTGATAACCCCGCCAGTAACGGGTTAAATTCTACTTACGAAGCCAAATATAAAGGCTTTGATTTTGGCGGTGCCTTTATTTTTAAAACAGACGCATTTAGTATTGGTGCTACTGTTTTAGCTGGTTTTTACACCTATTCGGCAAAGGCTAACTGGAATTTAATACCCGATTTTGCAAAACCCGTAAGTTTCACACATAAAGCCAACGCTTTTTCATTGAGTGGTGATATTAACATCAGCGTACCCTTGAATAAAAATTTAAGCATAGAAGCAGATTATAAAATCAATAATATCAATACCTATTCGGGGGTAGATAAAGCCTATTATAATAACAGAAACACTGAAGAAACCCAATTTAACGGTGCAACCTTTAGAAAAAATGCTGCGTTATTGGGCTTAAATTTTGTCTTTTAATTTTTAAGTGCCACCAACCGTTCGCCTTCTAAAACCGGAATGGCAGTACAAACATTTAATTTCAGGCAAAAAACAACGTCCTCTTCTATATTAAGCTCTGCCAAGCGGTTGCTATGTGATGATTTATGTAAATATCCCCTTAAATTATCTTTTGCCAGCAAATACAAATCTTCGGCAGCAACGCTCGAATCATCGAAATGTTCAAAATTTTTACGCAGGCTGTTTACAACTGCACCCGCAAACAAAGTATCTTCTAAATTAAACTGATCTTTCCAACCCGCACAAAGTAAAAGCACGTTTTTATCCTGATCTTTTAAGTATGCACAAAGCGAATCTAAATTTAAAAAGGAACCAATTACAACCTGAAATGCTCTTTTATTTGCCAGATGCAAGGCTTTAGTCCCGTTGGTAGTGGTTAAAACAATAGTTTTACCCTCAACTTTGTCTTTTGTATAAGAAAATGGCGAATTTCCAAAATCATAGCCTGCAACTACTTCACCATTGCGCTCAGCAGCAAGCAAATAACCTTTATTGCCATAATTTAAACAATCTTCAACATTGGCAACCGGAATAATGGCTTCTGCCCCATTATCAATTCCATAAGTAATGGATGAAGTTGCCCTTAAAATATCTATAACAACAACAATGCTTTGCTCAATATCGTATAAATCGATCAACGCCGGTGTTAAACAAACTTCTATTTTCTTTGACATAAAAAAAGGTAAAAGGAATAAGGTACAAGACATAGGGCTTTGGCGTATTAAACCCTAAACCTTATACCTCATACCCCTAAACCTTATTTATAAAAAGGGAATTTAACCACTTTTGCTTTTATTGGCGTATTGCGGATATTAATGAAGATTTCTGTGCCTTCTTTCGCAAAATCTTTTGCCACATAACCCATACCAATTGCTTTTTGCAACGATGGCGCCTGCGTACCCGAAGTTACTTTACCAATTACATTTCCTGCTGCATCAGCAATTTCATAATCGTGACGCGGAATACCGCGATCGATCATTTCAAAACCTACCAGTTTCTTTTGTATACCCGCTTCTTTTTGTGCTTGTAAAGCCTCAGAATTGGTGAAAGTTTTAGAAAACTTTGTAATCCAGCCTAAGCCAGCTTCAATTGGTGAAGTGGTATCGTCGATATCATTCCCATATAAACAGAAACCCATTTCCAGACGTAAAGTATCACGTGCACCTAAACCAATTGGCTTAATGTTATACGCTGCACCCGCTTCGAAAATTGCATTCCAGATTACTTCAGCATGTTCGTTTTCAAAATAAATTTCGAAACCTCCTGCACCTGTATAACCTGTTGCAGAAATTAATACGTTCTCTACACCTGCAAAAGTACCTTTAACAAAAGAGTAGTACTCCATCGATGCCAAATCAACTTCGGTTAAGCTTTGTAAAGCATCAGCCGCTTTTGGCCCCTGAATAGCTAAAAGTGAAGTTTGATCAGAAATATTATGCATTTCTACATTGCTGGTATTAAACGACTGAATCCAGTTCCAATCTTTCTCTATATTAGATGCGTTAACAACAAGCATGTAGCTTTTTTCATCCAGGCGATAAACCAAAAGATCATCTACAATACCACCATCTTTATTTGGTAAGCAAGAGTATTGAACTTTACCATCGTAAAGTTTTGAAGCATCATTACTGGTTACACGCTGAATTAAATCCAAAGCATTTTCGCCTTTTAAAATAAACTCGCCCATATGGCTTACATCAAAAACACCAACTCCATTACGAACAGTTGCATGTTCTGCATTTATACCTTCATAAGTTACAGGCATATTATACCCTGCAAATGGAACCATTTTAGCGCTTAAAGCGATGTGTTTTTCTGTTAATGCCGTATTTTTCATTCTTGATTTTCTTGTGCGCAAAACTACTAAGAAAAAGATAAAAATTTGAGGTTAATTTTAAAGGCGTTTAGATGTGACTTTTGGAAATGAATGGCCGCATTTCATTGCATTCTTAGCCCCGCTTTTTGTTTCTCCCGAAGAAAATCGGGCTTCACGACAATCGGGTTTATTAAACTAAAAATTGTCCTGGAATTTAACCGGATTAAGTAATATGCAATAAATGCATGTATTGCTTGCAGAAAGCCTTTATTTAGCAAACCATAGCGTAAATATGTAACGCCGTTTATATTTTCTACGAAACTTATCGGATGTAATAATTTCTCAAAAGTTAAGCACTGATTAAACCTTCGTAAATTTTGAGCATTTTTGAAGTAATAAGCTGAATGCTGTGGTCGTTCTCAACCGTTTTTCGGGCATTATCTCCAATTTCCATCCATTTTTTAGGGTTTATAATACACTGAAGGATGGAACGATAAAATTCATCGGCAGAATCGGCTATTAAAATATCATATCCATGCTTACAATTAATACCTTCGGCCGCGGTTGTGGTTGCAATAATGCATTTTTTCATTGCCATACCTTCTATAATTTTTACCCGCATACCCGTTCCCGAAATCAATGGCACAATCATAATGGCTTTCGAATTCATAAAATCAACTGCATCAAAAACCTCACCTTCAACAATCAGGTTTTCTGAGTCGTACTCGAAAAAATGTTTTTGCATATTTTTTCCGGCAATGTAAAAGCGAAGGTCCTTGTTCAGCTTTTCAATATCCGGCCATATATCATCCAGAAACCATTCCAGCCCTTCCTGGTTTGGCCTCCAATCCATGGCCCCCAGATGAAAAAGGGTTGGAAAACTGGTTTTACTTTTATCTACCTTGTATTTTTCTAAATCAATAGCAACCGGGAAAACCGTCATTGGTATTTCGCAGCCAAACCTTAAAATATCCTGCCTGTCGGGCTCACTAATTGCAAAAATCTGGTGAAATCGGTTAATCTGGTCTGTTTCATAGGCTTTTAACCGCTGTGCTAAAAAAGCGAGGTATTTACGCCTTACAATAAATTTCTCCAAATGTGCAAGCCTTTCCCACATCGTAAATTCTATATTGTGTGCCCTGTAAATTAGCTTGGCACTGCTATTTGCTTTAACCGTATCCAGATAAGGCACAACAAAAAGGCCTTCGAACTGGATAATATCAAAAACATTTTCCCGCAGGATACTTTCCAGGTGCTTTGCCGCATCCTCACTAAAATACCTGGAAACATTATATGATTCGTTTGTGAAAATATTAAAAAATGCCGACCACACATTTACGTCCGTGTCCAGATCGTAGGTATGAAATTTAATCTGATCAAAAATAGGATCATAAATATCTTCAACATCTATTTTGCCTTTGGTTGGGTTAAGACTAAACAAAGTTATATCTGCACCAAGCTGCAGCAAGCCTTTCATGGTGTTGTAAACCACAATTGGATAACCACTATTTGGCGGAAAGGGAACCCGCTTAGTAATTAACAAAATTTTCACAATGCTGTGAAAATACGAAATTTAAGCCTGCTTTGGAAACAGTTCTAACTGTGGATCGCTAACATTAAAAGTTTTACGGTGAAATGGCGATAAACCAATCTCAATTACAGCGCGGCGATGTGCAATGGTAGGATAACCTTTATTCTGGGCCCAATTGTAATGAGGAAAATCTATATGAAGGTGATCCATATATTCATCGCGATGCGTTTTGGCTAAAATTGAAGCCGCTGCAATATTCAGGTATTTTCCATCGCCTTTAACAATGCAGCTATGTGGAATTTGCGGATAAGTTTTAAAACGATTTCCATCAATAACCAAATACTGTGGTTGTGTTATTAATTTTTCGATGGCGCGGTGCATCGCCAGAAAAGATGCATTTAAAATATTAATGCGATCGATTTCCTCATGATCTACTGAAGCTACCGCCCAGGCTAATGCCTCTTTTTCTATAATTGGGCGAAGATGCTCCCGCTGCTTATGGTTAAGCTGTTTTGAATCGTTTAAACCTTCGAAAAAAAAATCTCTGGGCAAAATTACAGCTGCAGCAAAAACTGGTCCTGCCAGGCACCCCCTGCCCGCTTCATCACATCCGGCTTCTAAAAATTCTTGCTGATAGCAATTTAACAACATAAGGCAAATTTATGTATTTATCTTTTGTGAAACGGGAATTAAAAGATTAAATTGTTGCATAATTCTACATGAGATACAACGAAATTTTAGCAAACCGCGTTCGCGAGCTTTTAAGGCACTTACCTAAAGTAGAAGAAAAACTAATGTTTAGCGGACTGGTGTTTATGGTTGATGACAAGATGTGTATTGGCGTAAAACAACATGAATTAATGCTTAGGATTAATCCTGAACAGGAAGAAGAACTGGTCGAAAAAAATGGTTGCACACAAATGGTGCACGGAAAAAAAACGATGAAGGGTTATGTTTTGGTAGAAGAAGAGGTATTACACCACAACCAGGAACTTAACCATTGGGTAAACTTAGCGCTAAATTTTAATCCGCTTGCCAAAGCATCAAAAAAACGAAAAACCAACTAAACGCGTAAAATATGCATCTTATTAATAAATATTTCCCTTTAATTTTTGGATTATTCTTTTTGTTAACCGAAATCCATCGGAATGTTAAATTAAGGAATAAAGGAGAGCGAAAAAATACTGGGGCTGATAAAAACAGTTTGACCATTTTATGGGTTACAATTGGCATATCCATGTTTCTCGGTGGCTTTCTTACCCAATTTGAGCGTACCCGAATTACCATTTTTCAGCCCTACTGGTTTTATTTTGGTGTACTGATTGCTCTTGCTGGTTTTATACTCAGGTTTGTTGCAATACAGCAGCTGGGTAAATCATTTACGGTTGATGTGCAGATTGCAGAAAATCAACAACTAAAGCAAGATGGGCTTTACGCTACGCTTCGGCATCCATCGTATACCGGTGCATTAATGGCTTTTTTAGGCTTGGCTATTACCTTTTCAAACTGGTTAAGTTTAATCGTGATCTGCATTCCGGTTTTTTTAGCATTCATTTATAGAATTTCGATAGAAGAAGGCGTACTCAAAGCAGAATTTGGCAATGATTATGTTGAGTACTGCAAAAAAACGAAACGACTGATTCCTTATTTATATTAATTTAAGGCATTGAATCTTGAAATTAAACAAGAATTCGATTTACAAAAACGGATTTTATTTTTAAACGCTAACATTCTGCCCTTTAACATCAAAAGCATCGCGCAGTCCAATAGCCAAAACATTAAAAGCATAAACGGTAAGCATAATGGCTAAACCTGGCAAAACGGCCAAATAAGCCGCATCCATAATTATATAGCCGTAATGTTCTTTAATCATTCCGCCCCAGCTGGGCATTGGGGGTTGTGCGCCAAAACCTAAAAAGCTTAACCCCGTTTCCAATAAAATGGCCGAAGCAAAATTAGACGATGCCACAACCAAAATTGGGCCGGCAATATTTGGTAAAATATGTTTTATAATTGTTCTCGAAGTACTGAAACCTAAAGCCCTTGCAGCTTCTACAAATTCTACTTCTTTTAAACCCATAACCTGCCCGCGAACTAAGCGCGCAACATCTACCCAGGTTGATAATCCTACAGCAATAAAAATTTGCCAAAAACCTTTTCCTAAGGCAAATGAAATGGCAATAACCAGCAGCAAAGAAGGTAATGACCATACTACATTCATAAACCAGCTGATTGCGGCATCTACTTTCCCGCCAAAATAACCCGCTATGGCACCCAAACTTACGCCTATAAATAAGGAAATAAGGACCGCCATTAAACCAACGGATAAGGACACCCGGATGCCCAATATTAACCGGCTTAATAAATCCCTTCCATAAATATCAGTACCTAAAAGAAATTTTTGTTTATATAAATTATGTCTTTCAAAAAGCATTTTAGGACTACCTAACTTTGAAGGCAATAAACAATTACTGCACAATTCTTTCAGGTCGTATTTGGTTTCTTCTGCTTTTTCATCGTCGCCGATATACTCCCGCACCCATACCTGATTGTTTGCAATACGCCATGAAGTAATGGGAATACTTTTAAAATCGGGTTCTTGCCCATAAAGCATTTTTTCGAGAAAACCCACCTGTTTTACTTTACCATTTTTACTGATGATTAAAAACTGAAAAGAACTTCCGGGTTTTTTATTGCTGAGTTGCAGGTGCATAACATTTGCATCTGGAGAACTATCTGGCATAATTAAATAGCCCAAAACCCCCATTAGCATTAAAAGCAAAATAAATATAAGCCCTCCAAAAGCAAATTTATTTCGCTTAAACTTTAACCAAACTTTTTTTGATGGGCTATTATCCATTATCTAACCATTCTGCCTTTCCAATTGTATTTTCCGCTATTGCCGGCAATGCCGATGTAGACCATGTATAAAATATGCAGTACATTTAAAACAGGGATTAAGATGAGTAACCTTCGCCTGTTGGCAAACTTGGTTACATCCAATAAAAATAAGGTTTCTAAAAGCATTTTTATTACCAGCTGCCAAAAAACCACGACTAAAAATCCATTGAAAAATAATCCGGTAATAAAATTAGCAAGCATGCTTACATTGAAAAGCCAGATCAGTACCCCAAGCACAATAATCCCTTTGTTTTTGTAACGCGTGCTTTTAGATGCCCATCGCCTTCTCTGCTGAATAAATGCATTTAAGTTTTCCTTCGCATGCGTATAAACAATGGCGTCTTTATTTTTCAAAAACCCAATTCTATCGGGATATTTAGAAGCAATTTTATGCAATAATAATTCATCATCTCCAGAGGCTAAATCATCAATTCCAGTAAAACCACCGACCTCATAAAATGTTTCTTTCTCATAAGCCAGGTTAGCACCATTACAGGTTGAGGGTTGTTTATTACCAATTGTTGATGCTCCAAGGCCAATTAAATATAGAAATTCCAAGGACTGTAACCGTTCAAAAAAACTTTTTTCTTCGAAATAAGCTACGGGTGATGAGATCATTTTATAGCCTTTTTCTTCATATAAAGCCACCACTGTTTCCAACCACTTTGGCCCCATCCGGCAATCGGCATCGGTGGTGATAATTAAGTCGCCCTGGCAAGTATTTATTGCGGTTTGAATGGCTTTCTTTTTATAAGAATTTAAAGCCCTGTCTTCATTTAACTTGATAAGTTGTACATTTTTGTCCGAGTAACTTAAAACAATTTCTGCGGTCCGGTCTGTTGAGTGGTCGTCGATAATTATAATTTCCGTAAAGTGTTTCGCATAGCCCTGTGCAAGCAAATCATCAATGGTTTTGGCAATTTTTTCTTCTTCATCACGCGCAGCAACAATAATCGATACTTTGGTTTTAGGCGCGTGCTTTGCCGGATAGAAATAAACAAGCTTATGCCAGCCCCGAATAAAGCTGATGACTAAAAAACCATAAATTAGGGTTAGAGCAGCGGAAAGTAGACTAAGTAGATTTAAGATTTCCAAAAAAATTGAGTTTAAAAACGAAATATGTGCCTAATATAGCAGGAATTATAATATTTATAAGCCAAATGCTGGCCGTACATGCAATTACAGCGGCATGTTGATCTGTTATGTGCTTAAATAATTCGACAGCAGTTACGCTTCGAATACCTACATCAAACAAATCTAATGAAGGCAAGGCCGATTGAATCAGGAAGAGGATACAAATCATCATTACAATATCAGCATAATGCAAACCCGGAACCAGCCAAACAAAAAGAATAAAATACTGAGAACTAAAAACCAGGTAACGGGCAAAACAATAAACGAGTATTTTAAACAACTCGCCTTTTTTATACCTGGCTAATACGCTATAAAACTTTTTATATTTTCTGGTAAACTTGATAGAGAGCAATATTCCGTTTAGCCATTTAATATTGAAATAGAATACCAGAAAAAACAAACAAAAAGCAATGGCTAAGATCACAATTGCACTAAAAAACAATGGATCGACCGGAATAAAGCGATGGATAAAAAAGCATGCAGCGATGGCTCCAAATACGTTGGTTAAAACCATTTGCCCAATGTTACCAACAGCCATGGCTACCACACCAATAATGCGCCGCTTTGGAGATAGAAAAAATACTCTTCCGCCGTATTCACCCAGGCGATTGGGCGTAAAAATTGCCAGTGTTAAACCACAAAAAACTGATTCTATTGCCCGCCACAAAGAAATTCTTTCTACATGGTTGATTAAACGCTTCCATTTTGCGGCTTCTAAAAACCAGTTAAAAAGCATGAGTAAAACCACAAAACCTATAACCAGGCCAATTTCAACACTTCCGATATTGCGTAATAATTCGCCAAAGTTATGCAGATTTTTATTCGCAACCAGTTTATGGTATATAAACCAGAATGCAAACATAACAATGGCTGCCTTTATAACAATTGAAAGTATTTTTTTATTCCTGCTCGTCAAGTTTATCTTTTTAGTTTGCAAATATGCTTAATATTGCTGTAATGTTGAACGAAAAAAAGGAACGGATCATTATGGGCATAGACCCTGGTACGGCGGTGATGGGCTATGGTGTAATTTTAGAGAAAGGGAATAAGACTGAATTATTAAGTTTAGGGGTGGTTAAAATGACGCATCTGGATGATCCATTTTTAAAACTTCAACGGATTTTTGAAAAAACTGTTGTTTTAATTGATCAGTATAAACCAGATGTTTTGGCTATTGAAGCACCTT
This sequence comes from Pedobacter nototheniae, assembly GCF_032678625.1. Taxonomy (GTDB): domain Bacteria; phylum Bacteroidota; class Bacteroidia; order Sphingobacteriales; family Sphingobacteriaceae; genus Pedobacter; species Pedobacter nototheniae_A. The sequence goes on from NZ_JAVTSO010000001.1 coordinate 312,910, forward strand.
TTTACGGAAAAAACATACAAGTGCTTTTAAAATTAGGAAGGGCGCAGGGTATTGCTATTGCGGCAGCGTTATCGAGAAACATTTCCGTAACGGAGTATTCGCCCAGAAAGATTAAACAATCCATTACCGGCAGTGGTAATGCCTCTAAAGAACAGGTTGCCGCCATGCTGCAAAGGTTGCTGAATTTTAAAGAAACGCCTGAATTTTTAGATGCAACCGATGGTTTAGCCGTTGCGGTTTGCCATTCTTTTCAGAAAATCACTTCAGGAGGAAAATCTAAAACCTATTCGGGTTGGGAATCTTTTGTAAGTGATAATAAAAAGAAGGTTACGGGCATAGCTGCCAAAGTAAAAAAATAAATTTCGGGAGAATATTTTTCGAAGAACAGACATCATCAATGCTGCCGGTCCGTTCTTCGAAATGATAAAAACAATTAAGTTCCCGGAGTTTGATTGATCATCTTTTTAGTTGCATCATCCAGGACCAGTTTATTCTTTCTGACAAAATATTTAACCGTAAAGAATATACCAATGCCGGCTAAAACCAACAACCACAAATTAGAAATTGCAATAATAATTTCCTTAAAGATGGTCCAGCCGTTTACAATACCCAGCCAAAGCCTAGTTGTAAAAGCTGGCCGATAATCGTACAAATTGTCATTGGCAACAATCATGGTTTTCACTGTATTATCCTGATAAAAATTAAGGGTAATGGTACTAAACTTTACCTTGCTGTCAATTTGCATATTATCAATTTTCTTATCTACATAATCATCTTTAATGTAGAGGGACGATTCGACATTTGCACTTTTCTTGGTTGCAACTTTATTAATCTTATTGATGGCATCAACCCGGTTTTGAGCTTTTAATTTATTTGATAAATATATAATGCTCTGGTCATCCATTTTCAGTTGCTGATGATCTACAAAAACAGCCATTTTAGCAATGGTGTTCGTAAAATCATCTAATTTTTCAGATGGAACTTTCGCCACCAGGTAACCTTGGGTACGATAAGAAGTAATTTCCTTTAACGAATCGGTAGATTGTTTAACCTTATCTGTTTCCTGGATGTTACTTTCTATGGAAAACTCTGCTACGGTACCTCCTTCGGTTTTAATGGCTGCACTAAGCTGTTCTTTTGTTTTCTGAACATCTTTAACCCTAAACCGCATATCAGCAGTTTTAATAATTTTCTCTGCGGTACTATCTGCTAAATCTTTTTTTAATTCTTCAGCGTTAACAATGTCGGCACTGGCATACTTTTCATTCGATTTTTGGCAGCCAAACAATCCTAAAACTATGGCTATAGCAATAATATTCCTTTTCATGATCTTGCGGTTCTAAAAAAATAATCATTTTAATATTTGCTTCAAATGGCCATTAGAAGTTCAGCGTTTTTTGGTTAGTTTTTAACGCTCTTTTCACTTAATACAACAAATTGATTTAGGTAACCCAACAGTGGGTTTGGGATTGCCAGAAAGGCATAGACAGGTTTAAACAACAAAAAAGCCGGTCATGAATAAACATGACCGGCTTTTATATTTTGATAGCAAATTGCTTATGCGTCTAAAATTTTAAATACACCTTTAATGCAAATAATTGCACCAATGAAAAGGATAATCCAAGAAACTAAAGATAAAACCCATGAATCGAATGCAAAACGAGCATAAGTACCAACCATACAAACCAGTACTCCAAAAATCATTAATTTATAAATACCAGGCTCATTAGCCTTTTTCATGCTTTCTGTATTGTGTTTTAATTCGTTTTCCATAATTCTTTTATTTTATGATGCTGCAAAAGTAATACTTATTGCTGAATAATTATAAAACTTAGTAACTTTTTAATCGTTCTAATCTTTGTTTTGCTTTCTCCTTATCATTTAATTTTTCGCCCTGGTACAAAGGCTTTTCCCAATCGCCATACATGGGGTTTGGCAATACAATATATTTCGCACCAAATAAGGATTGGTTGTCATTTACCTGTTCAAAAGTATCTCTACCATTTCTATAAAAAATATTGGAAAAATCGCTTAAATTATCACCGCAAAGCAATAGTATATTATATTTTTCGGCAACGGCTTGTCGCCTTGGCTCCTTATCTGACGTTCCTTTAGAAACCATTAAGTGGGCTTCATCAGCATAAGGGAAGCCAAATTTCTGCAGGTTTTTTAGCGTAGCATTATAATCTTTCTCATCACGGTTACTGAGGTAAATGGTTTCAATATTTTTGCTTGCCGCAAATTTTAAAAAAGCCAAAGCGCCTGGAACAGTATCGGCCTGTGCTAAATTTGTCCATTCGGTCCAATCGGCGGGATTGTAACTTAAATCTTTTTTAATCTCGTGGCCTTGAAATGGAGCGTTATCTAAAACCGTTTCGTCAATATCAACAATTACACAGTTGGGTTTGGTACTTTTAACCTCCCAAAGCGCTTCTTTCAATGATAAACGTGCAAAGTTATAGGCCTGAAAACATAATGCCCTGTACTCGCCAGAACGTTGTTGCCACAAAACAGCATTGGTATAATCCCTGGCCGGAGATTGTGCAAGACTAAAGAACGGAGCAGCGAAACCAATAATGATGAAGATGTATTTTTTCATAATTTGAAATTAAAGTACAAAGATATTAAACATCCCTTTATACCGCGTTTGTTGCAGCATCTTTACGTTCAGATGAAATCCTTAAAAAATAATTTATTTGCCATTACCATTCTTTTAATCACAAATTTTATTAGCTTCGAAAACACACAAATAAAATCTAAATTATGAAATTTAAAAGTTTATTAGGCCTTAGTATGGCCTTGTTATGCCTTGCTGCCTGCAAGAAGAACGATCCGATTACCAATCCTCCTATTGAAAAACCCGATCCTTTAGAACTACTGGGCGATTCGGCCTCATTTACTTTCGAGGGCAAATCAATTTCTGTTAACAACGTTAATTCTTTTAGCAGATTTAATTTACAGTCAAATTCTAAAATTGATTCTATCGTAAAAGGTGTAAAATACATCTCGGGTGATAAGGATTCAACCATGTATGGACAGGATTATAGTATTCATGATAAAGATTACGATAATTCTATTACGGTGACCTTTGCGAAAAAATTCAATAAGAACAACATGAATAATAATAATTTATGGTCACATACGCCTAAAAACTTCCTTGAATTATATTATACAGGCAATTACCCGTATGCGGTGGATCTTCATAAAGAAAATACTCAAAATGGAATTGCAGTATCCTTAAAGAGTGGTCGTCAATCCTATAAATCAAGCGGCCCTGATTATTTTTCAAATGAACCAACTACGATAAAAAAAGATGCTCAAAAAGATTCAAAATTTGAAGTGACCAAGCTAACAAAATTAAAATCCGGTCTGTATTTGTTAGAAGCTAAGTTTAGTTTAACTGTTTTTGGTGAAGCGGAAACACCTAAAAAGTTAGAAAATGGATACCTAAGGATCAGAATAAATACCCTTTAGTAACAGCCAACCTAAATCATTTAAATAAAAAAGCCCATTTCAATTAAGAAATGGGCTTTACTTTTAGTACTGCAAGCTCTATTGAGCCTTGCTAATTCTAATTATCCATTTAATGCAGCAGCACCACTTACAATCTCCGTTAACTCAGTTGTAATGGCTGCCTGACGTGCCTGGTTGTAAGAAAGTTTTAAAGCTTTTAATAATTCTCCGGCGTTTTCAGTTGCTTTATCCATCGATGTCATACGTGCACCGTGCTCAGATGCGTGCGAATCTAACACGGCTTTGTATAACTGAATTTTAATTGATTTAGGAATTAACTCAGAAACAATCTCTTCTTGCGAAGGTTCTAAAATGTAATCAACATTTGTAGTTTTAGTTTCTACTTTAGCTTCTTCTGCTTTTGGTAAAGGCAACAATTGTTCAGAAGTAATAATTTGAACAGCTGCATTTTTAAAACGATTGTAAACCACTTCTACTTTATCAAACTCACCTTTAATAAAACCGGCCATAATGGCATCGGTAATTTTAGTTATATTTTCGAAAGTTAAAGCAGCATATACTTCGTTATTATTACCAATAACATTATAATTGCGTTTTTCGTAAAAATCCTGGGTTTTCTTACCGATAGAAATAATGCTAACGTTACCGTTTTTCAACTGTTCGCTATATTTCTCGGCAATTAAATTATTGGCCGCTTTAATTACGTTCATGTTAAATGCACCAGCCAAACCACGATTTGATGATACAGTTACAATTAGAACCTTATTGGGCTCACGCTCCTGAATAAAAGGTGATGAAGACCCTTCTAAACTTGCTGATAGATTACCTAAAATCTCTTTCAGTTTAGTTGCATAAGGACGTAAAGCGATAATTGCATTTGTAGCACGTTTCAACTTAGCCGCCGAAACCATTTTCATAGCTTTGGTAATTTGCTGTGTTGATTGTACCGACGCAATCCGGTTTCTTACTTCTTTTAAATTAGCCATTCTTTATTATAGTCTTCAGTCTGGAGTCTTAAGTCCAGAGTCGACTAACGACTGCGGACTTAAGACTGTTGACTAAATTAGTATTTACTTGAAATCTCTTTTGCTACTGTATCTAAAACACCAGTAATGCTATCATCAAATTTACCAGCTTTTAATGCCGCTAAAGTTTCAGGATGACGCATTTCCAATTGAGTTAAATATTCAGTTTCGAATTCTTTTACTTTATCAACTGGTACGCTACGCATTAAGTTTTTAGTACCTGCGTAAACAATAGCTACTTGTTTTTCAACTGTAAAAGGTGTGAACTGAGCTTGTTTTAGCATCTGTACGTTACGTGCACCTTTATCTAAAACCGATTTTGTTGCAGCATCTAAATCAGAACCGAATTTAGAGAAAGCCTCTAACTCGCGGTATTGAGCCTGATCTAACTTTAAAGTACCTGCTACTTTTTTCATCGATTTAATCTGCGCGTTACCACCTACACGTGATACCGAGATACCTACGTTAATAGCCGGACGGATACCTGAGTTGAACAAGTTCGACTCTAAGAAGATCTGACCATCGGTAATCGAAATTACGTTAGTTGGGATATAAGCAGAAACGTCACCCGCCTGAGTTTCGATAATTGGTAAAGCTGTTAATGAACCACCACCTTTAACGATATGTCTAATCGACTCAGGTAAATCGTTCATCGCTTTTGCGATGTCATCATTAGAGTTGATTTTCGCAGCTCTTTCTAATAAACGACTGTGTAAGTAGAATACATCACCTGGATAAGCCTCACGGCCCGGTGGACGACGAAGTAATAAAGATACTTCACGGTAAGCTACAGCCTGTTTAGATAAATCATCATAAACAATTAAAGCTGGTCTACCTGTATCACGGAAAAACTCACCAATTGCAGCACCTGCAAACGGAGCATAAAACTGCATTGGAGCAGGATCTGCAGCCGAAGCAGCAACAACAACTGTATATGGTAAAGCGCCATTTTCTTCTAATGTACGTACAATGTTGGCTACAGTAGAGTTTTTCTGTCCGATAGCTACATAAATACAGAACACAGGCTGGCCTGCTTCATAAAATTCTTTTTGGTTGATAATGGTATCAATACAAACGGCTGTTTTACCAATCTGACGATCGCCAATAACCAACTCACGTTGACCACGACCGATTGGAATCATTGCATCGATTGCTTTAATACCAGTTTGTAAAGGCTCATTTACCGGTTGACGATAAATTACACCTGGTGCTTTACGCTCTAAAGGCATTTCGTAAGTTTCACCTAAGATTGGGCCTTTACCATCTAAAGGCTCTCCTAAAGTGTTAACTACGCGGCCAAGCATACCTTCACCAACTTTAATAGAGGCAATTTTTTTGGTACGTTTAATTGTATCACCTTCTTTGATCTCGTCTGAAGCACCCAAAAGTACCACACCAACGTTATCTTCTTCAAGGTTCAAAACGATACCTTGCAGGCCGTTTGCAAATTCAACCAGCTCACCCGATTGAACTTTAGTTAAACCGTAAACACGGGCAATACCGTCGCCTACTTGCAACACGGTACCAACTTCCTCCAGTTCGGTTTCTGATTTGAAGCCCGCCAATTGCTGTCTGATAATTGCCGATACTTCGTCTGGTCTTACCTCTACCATAATTTTACTTTATATCTTTTTGTAAATGTAAATCTTGTATTCTATTTGTTTGGCTCAACGGCAATGCCTATTGTGCAAATTCTTTTTTCAGTTTACTTAAACCACTGGCAATACTTGCATCAAATTGCTTATCGCCAACTTTAAGAATAAAACCACCAATTAATTTTTCGTTAATTTTTTCATTAACAATAACTTCATTGGCACCCAATTCTTTTTTCACTATTGCAATAATCTGATCTTTAGCTGCAGCGCTTAAAGCACTTGCAGTGGTTACATCAGCGGTAACAATACCCTTAATTAAATTATACTGTTGTATAAACTGTTTTGCTGTTGCAAATAATATTGCAGAACGGCCTTTGTTCACAACAATCGTAAAAAAAGACAGGGTTAACTTACCTACTTTATCAGCAAAAATACCTTTTAAAATACCATTTTTTTTGTCTAAAGGTACAATAGGGTTTTTCAATATTGCTTCCAGTTCAGGTGTTTCATCAACTACCTTTTCAAAAAGTACCATATCATTATAAGAGGCCTCTAACGCGTTGTTTTCAACGGCTAAGTCTATTAATGATTTGGCGTATCTGCTTGCAACTTTAATTTCTGACATATATAATTTAGTTGGGGGTTAAAAAGTCGGGAGTTGGGAATCCCACTCAAAACTCTAAACTCAATACTCTTAATTAGTTCAGTTCAACGTCTTTTAACAAGTTAGCCACTAAAGCTTCTTGTTTTGTTTTATCATCTAACTGAGTACGTAAAACACGTTCGGCAATTTCTAACGACAATGAAGAAACCTGATCTTTAACTTCGGCTAAAGCAGCTTTCTTTTGGTTTTCGATTTCGATTTTAGCTTTCTCAATTAATTTAGAACCTTCTACCTGAGCTTGTTTTTTAGCTTCGTTAAGGATACTATCTTTAAGGGTTTTTGCTTCCTTCAAAATTTCATCACGCTCAGCACGGGCTTGTTGCATTAAATCCTGATTTTGAGCTGTTAAGCGGGCCATTTCCTGTTTAGCTAATTCAGCTTTATTTAAAGCCTCATCAATGCTTTGCTCACGATCGTGGATAGCACCTAAAATAGGTTTCCATGCAAATTTTCTAAGCAATATTAATAAGCAAACAAATGCAATAACGGTCCAAAAAACCAGTCCGATGGTTGGTAGAACTAATGGGTTCATATATTTTAACTTTCTTAATTTTAACTTAATTTAACCGGAAAAATAACCAATCGTTAAATTTCCGGTCAAAATTGATTCTTAATTGCGATTAAACTTGTAAGCCTAATAAAGCAACTACCACACCGAATAAAGCAGCACCCTCAATAAGGGCAGCAGCGATAATCATTGCAGTTTGAATTTTTGATGCAGCCTCTGGTTGACGAGCAATACCTTCCATTGCTTTTCCACCTACCTGACCGATACCGATACCAGCACCGATTACTGCTAAACCGGCACCAATTGCCGCGATTGAACCTACCATAACTAATTTAATTTATATTAATTTGTAAAAAATAGTTTAATAATTAATGATGCTCTTCTACGGCCATACCAATAAATAAGGCCGTAAGTAATGTAAAAATAAAGGCTTGTAAAAATGCCACTAATAACTCTAATACATCCATAAATAAAACGAATGCTACAGATACTGGTGCAATAGCCAATGTTTTGAAAATAAAGATTAAGGAGATTAAACTTAATACGATAATGTGACCTGCTGTAATGTTTGCAAACAAACGAATCATTAAAGCGAAAGGTTTAGAGATAATACCAATTAACTCTACCGGGATCATAATTGGATACAACCACCAAGGCACATCAGGTAATAAAATGTGTTTCCAGTAATATTTGTTGCCATTTAAATTAACAACCAACATGGTTGCTATAGCCATAACAAAAGTTAAAGCAATATTACCTGTAACGTTTGCGCCACCCGGAAAAATTGGAACTAAGCCTAATAAGTTGTTAAACCAGATAAAGAAAAACACGGTTAACAAGTAAGGCATAAACTTTGCATATTTATGTCCGATGTTTGGTTTGGCAATATCATCTCTTACAAAAACAATAATTGGTTCAATAAAAGATTGTAAACCTTTAGGCGCTTTACCCACACGTTTTTTGTATGAAGAGGCCACAGCAATAAATACAATAAGGATAACCAATATAGCAACAAACATTGCAGCTACGTTTTTAGTAATTGAAAAATCAACTACTGTATCCGAAGCTGTTTCATCGATCTTGCCATCTGCACCAACAACTTTGATGTTTTTATTTAAAATATTTTTAGAAACACTCTGCTCTAAATCTGTTACCAAGCGGTATTTATTATATTTACCCTGATAATCAGCTTCGCCATGATGAAAATTTGCTGAAGAAAAAATCTCCAATCCATTTGATGTATAAAGAATTACAGGAAGCGGTAATGAGGTGTGCCCCCATAAATGCCACACATGCGAATCTGCAATGTGTTCCATAATTACTTTAGTAGGCTCAAACTTTTCTTCGCCATGCTCAGCTTTACCCGCTGCATGTTCTCCTGAAACAGCTTCAGCCGTTTCAACAACAGTACTATCCGTCTGTGCAAAAGCACTCGCTTTAACAGACAAAAACGCGATTAAAAGCGTAAAAACAACAATTAGCCTTTTAACTTTCGACACAAAAACTTGGTTACAATCCATTTATTGGCAGTTTTTTACTTTAAATTTTGGTGGCGCAAGTTACGTAACAAACAGTAAATTTCAAAGGCCGTAAACAATAAATATAAAGAAAAAAAATTTAGCAGAAATGCAAGCCCAATTCCCTTAGCTTTTATACTGTAAATCAGCACAAAAGCCATACAAAAAATCATCTTCACTGCAATTGATCCCATAATAGCCATTATTCCTACTTCAGGATCTCTTTTAATGCCGATATCAACAAGAACATATGCGATATAGGTAATACCTGCTAAAAACCCAAACACAACCCAAAAATTAGGGACAAATAATTGCACTCCTGTAAATAGAGAAGGTAGAATGGCAACAATACCGATTAAAACGCCGGTGAAAATAAGATAGATGCTGGTAAATTTGGCTAGAGTCAAACTAAATAATTCTTTTTCAATGTAATAAAACGATGCAAAGATAGGTTTTTAGCTTCAAGTGCCAAGAGATAGATTATTAAAATAAGATGTTTACCTAACAATCGAACATTCGATGCCAGAGTAGCCGCATTCTTCCATGGTTTTATTTAAGCATTAAGCTTTTAACCTACTCTTTAGTCGCTTGTTTAATCGCCTGATACAGGGCAATTGCAACACCGGCCAATCCGAATATTGCAGTATAAATTTGCAGTTTACCTGGCCTGTTCTGGTCAATTTTATGGCCAATAAAAGTTAACAAACCAATAGTTGCAATCATTTGGAAGCCAATTGCTGAATATTTAGCTGCATTATTAAGCTTTTTGCCTGTATTTTCTTCTTTCGGATTTTCCATTTTTTAATGCAATAATTAAATTAACTTTGAATAATTAAAATTTGTTGCCAAATAAAATAATTTTGCATACTTTTTGTTTATTGTATACACTAGAGATTTTTTATACTTGAAAAATAACGCCGCCAAAACCTTTCATCCATTATTTCTCTGCCTTGGATTGCTATTTATCTATAGCTGTATAACGCCTAAAGATACCACCATAAGCCGTAAGATGCAAAATTTAACGGCTCGATATAACTATATATATAACTCAAATGTTTTACTTACCGAGTATAATGAGGGTTTAGCGCAAAGTTATAACGATAATTATGAAAAGGTTTTACCTGTTTATCTTGATCCGGAACCCCAGGTTAACCTTGTACTTACCCCAGGCGTTTCTAACAAACAGCTTGATGAAATTATTCATAAGGGCCAAGCGGTAATAAACGACAAAAGTTTTAGCAATTACATTGATGATGCTTATATGCTTTTGGGTAAGGCCAATTATTTAAAAGGCAATTATTTTATTGCTTCAGAATACTTTGATTATACAGCAAAAACTTATGGCGATAACCTAAAAACATACATCATGGCTTTAAACTGGAAAGCCAGGAGCCAAATGGAGCTTAATAATTTAAGCAAAGCCGATCAGATTATAGATACGATGTTGCGCGCGGCTGATTTATTAAAAAAAGACCTTGCGGAGCCTTTAGCTACAACCGCACAAATGCGTATTTACCAAAAACGCAATAAAGAGGCGATGTTGTTGTTAGAATCGGCAATTAAAGCTCCGAGCGAAACCCAACAACGTGTTCGATGGAGGTACATTCTTGCGCAATTACAGGAAAAAGAAAACAATCTGCAGGATGCCTATCTTAATTTTACCAAAGTAGAAAAAAGTAATGCGCCTTTTGAAATGTACTTTCATGCCAATTTAAACCGTATTAAATTAAAAGCGCTGCTGGGTGGAGAGAAACTAAATAAAGAACAGCAATTACTTGCTTTGCTAAAAGACGATAAGAACTCTGACTACATTGACCAGATTTATTACCAGGTTGGCGAATTGCTTTCTGCCGAAGGCGATTATGTTAAAGCAGAAGAAAATTATAAAAAATCCATTAAAAACAGCACGCGCAACCAAACGCAAAAGGCTTTATCCTATCTTAAAATTGCCGACCTCAACTTTAAACAGTTTAATAATTATATTAAAGCTAAACTGTATTATGATAGTACGGCCATGATTTTGCCTAAAAACTTTCCTGATTATGATAATATTGTTAAAAAAGCTCATAATCTTCAATACCTGACGGATCGCTATACCATAATATCAACCGAAGATACTTTACAAACGATTGCAAAATTACCTGTTTCTGAACAGGAAGCTAAAATTAAAGCCTGGTTAACCCCCATGGTTAAATTAACCAATATTGGCAATACCAGCAATGGCTCTACGTTTACCAGCGATCCTGATTTCCCTAACCAGACGTTGGGTTCAAATAGTGTTACTTCAGGATTAGGCAATACATTTTATTTCAATAATAACACAGCCATAGGCAATGGTTTTGCTGAATTTAGAAAACGTTGGGGCAACCGACCTTTAGAGGATAACTGGCGTCAAAGTATTCGCTCTGCTGCACAAGAAAATAACCAGGTTTTAGCAGGCGGCAATGTTGCCAATGGCATCCAAACCAGTAAAGATTCCAATCTTCCTGTTTCAAAAGATCAAAGCACTTTAGAGAAACAATATTTAGATGCCCTACCCGTTAATAGCGATTTACTGGCAAAATCTAACCAGAAAATTATTGATGCCTATTTCGAAATTGCCAGTTTTTACCAGCAGGAATTAAATGATAAGGCAGAAGCAAATAAAGTTTACATCGAACTTTTAAAACGTTTCCCGGATAACAACCACCTTGCTGCCGTTTATTACAGTTTGTTTTTAAATAACCAGGGTGTAAACCAGGCTCAGGCCGAAGAGTATAAACAATTGGTATTGACCAAGTTCCCTAACTCAGGCTTTGCAAAAACCATTTTAGATCCATCTTATTCTGCTAAACAAAATCAACTTGAAAATGTAGCCATTAACAATTACAACGCTGCTTTCGACAGTTATTTAAAGAAAGATTACAGCAGTGTTATTAAGCAATCCAATGATAATATTGCGGCTTTCCCCGAAAATGATTTAGCTCCGCAATACGCTTATTTAAAAGCAATAGCTGTAGGCAGAACATCAAAAGTAGATGCCTTGTTAACTGAATTTAATTCGATTAATACCCTTTATCCAAATGATGTGATCATTACCCCGCTGGTTAGAGATCATTTAAAATACATAGAAGCTAATTTAGATGAATTTAAGCAACGTAAATTTGCGTTGATTGATTTTGATTCGAACGAACCTCGCTTCATGAGTCAGGCAACCCCTATAACTGTAACTCCGAAGCCAATCACAAACCCAGATATTAATGCAGCTGTTGAACCTAAAAAAGTTGAAAAACCAGTAGTGCAATCTGTTGTAAAAACGGCCGATAAAGTTGAAACCGATAAAGTACCGGTAGCCAAACCGGCAAGTATTTTCAGTTTAGCAACTTCTGAAACTTATTATTTTGTTATTGATGTTGCTGATGCTTCTTTAACATTAAGTTCTTCGAGATTTGGTATCGGGCAATTTAACCGTGGCAACTATCCTGAAAATGATTTAACGCATAAGTTGGTTGAGTTAGATCAGGATCAGTTAATTTATGTGAGTAGTTTTATTGATTTGGAAGATGCTAAAATATATGAAGAGAGTATTAAAAACCATTTAAAAAGCATCATGAAAGTACCTCCAGGTATTTATAAAAGCTTCATTATTAGTAAAGAGAATTTTGAAAAACTAAGCGACAGGGCTCGTATTAACGAATATATTGAGTTTTATAAAAGCAATTATTAACCATTGGCACAGGTTTAATTTTAGCTGCGCTCAAATTTAAATGAGTTTAAGTTTCATAATCTGACAACAAAACTAAGGGTTTAGCGTATTAACTTCTTATTTTTGCTTTTTCTAATTTTAAAAACGATGGCTATGGCAGTTGTGTTTGTAGCTATCGAATAACATATATTTAAAATGAATAAACCCCTTTCTAAAGAAGATATAAAAAGATACAGCCTCCGAATCTGGAAAATTTTAATTGGTTGCATTGCGCTGTTTGCTATTTTTATTTCTTTGCTGAGCGTTGGTGTATTTGGCGAATTACCATCATTTAGAGATATAGAACACCCAAAAAGTAACCAGGCCTCAGAAATTATAGCTGATGATGGCCACACGCTTGGCACCTATTTCGTTCAAAACAGATCGAACGTTTCTTATAAAGATATTTCGCAAAATGTAATCAACGGACTAATTGCAACTGAAGATACACGATTTAAAGAGCACTCTGGGATAGACTTTAAGCGTACTTTTTCAATCATCTTTTATAACCTTGTTGGTAAAAAACAAGGCGCCAGTACCATTACCCAGCAGTTGGCTAAAAATCTTTTTCCAAGAGAAACCAACCTTAATTTTTTTACTTTGGTTTTAACCAAATTTAAAGAATGGATTGTGGCCGTAAAGCTGGAAAGAAACTATACCAAAGAAGAAATTATAACCATGTACTTAAACACGGTTGATTTTGGCAACCAGGCTTATGGTATCAAATCGGCAGCACGTGTTTATTTCAACACCAGCCCTGATCATTTAAGTTTAACCGAAGCCGCTACTTTGGTTGGGATGCAAAAAGGGATTACCATGTACTCTCCTACCCGCCATCCTGAACGTTCAAAAGACCGTAGAAATACCGTAATGGCAATGATGGTAAAATCAGATTTTATTACGCAACAGGAGTTTGATAAGCAGAAGGAAAAACCGCTCGATTTGCATTTTAATGCCGCTACGGTTAATGATGGTATTGCCCCATACTTCCGCTCGGTATTAAAAAATGATATCAAAACCATTTTTCAGGAACAATCCATCACAAAACCTGACGGAACTCCCTATGACTTAGATCGTGATGGTTTAAAAATTTACACCACCATAAACTACGATATGCAGGTGTATGCAGAGGAAGCCCAGAAAGAATACATGAAAGTTTTACAACAGCAGTTTGTTAACAGCTGGAAAGGCCGTGATCCTTTTCGCGATAAAGCACTGCAAATAGAACAAGGGATAAAAAGATCAGATCGCTATAAATCGTTAAAATTAGAAGGTAAATCAGAAGAAGAAATTAAAAAAGATTTTAATACCCCTACCGATTTAACCATTTTTACCTGGAAAGGGAATGTAGATACCACAATGAAGCCTATTGATTCGGTACGTTATTACAAAATGCTTTTGCGTAACGCGATGATGACAATGGACCCAACCAACGGGCATGTTAAAGCTTGGGTAGGTGGTATTAATTACGAACATTTTAAATACGATCAGGTAAAAATGGGAACCAGACAAGTTGGTTCAACCGCAAAACCATTTACCTATGCCGTTGCCATCGAAAATGGTTATTCGCCATGCTTTACCGTTCCCAATGTTCCGGTTACTATAGAAGGTTATGGAAAACCATATATTCCAAGATCTTCAGGCACTATACCCGGAACTTTAACTTTACAAAAAGCACTGGCCTTTTCGCAAAACTACATTACTGCCTATATCATGAAACAAGTTGGCCCGGTAGCCGTTTCGGCTTTAGCCACTAAAATGGGCATACCAAACGTTCCGGCCTATCCATCTATTGCTTTAGGCTCTTTCGATGCATCGGTTTACAATATGGTTGGTGCTTATGGCGCTTTTGCAAATAAAGGTTATTATACCCAACCCATTTATCTTTTAAGGATTGAAGATAAAAACGGTGTAGTACTTTACTCTAAAAAAGCCATTCCTAAACCGGTAATGAGCGAGGAAGTTGCTTATGTAATGACACGCATGCTTAAAGGTGTTATTTCAAATGGAACAGGCTCCAGATTAAATTATAAGTATAAAATTAATGCCCCAATTGGCGGTAAAACGGGTACTACCCAAAATAACTCTGATGGTTGGTTTATGGCAATTACGCCGCAGTTGGTAACCGGAATATGGACGGGTTGTGAGGACAGGGCCTTTCACTTTATCAGTACCAGAGAAGGTGAAGGTGCCAATACAGCACTTCCTATTTTTGCTGGTTTTATTAAACGGGTTTATGCAAATCCTGCCTTAAAAATTAGCCACGCTGATTTCGAAGCACCCAAAACCCCCAAAACCATCACCTTTGACTGTAATGAATATCAGCAACAGGAGGAGGGCACCAAAACTGAACTTGATGAAAAATTAGGATTTTAATCCTGAACAACGAATAAAACATGATAAGTCCACGGCTCAATTAAAATTAGTTGTGGACTTATATCTTATATAGCGCTTAGGGATATCCTGAATTAAAACTGGCACTTGCTTGATAATTTAATTTAGAAACCTAAATTGTAGTAAATGAGTAATTTCGACCATAAAACAGCCTTAACGGCAATTCCTCATAAACCGGGTGTATACCAATATTGGGATGCTGATGGTAAACTCATGTACATTGGTAAAGCAAAAGATTTACGCAATCGGGTTGGCTCTTATTTTAATCAGGATAAGCAGCAGTTCAATGGTAAAACACGCGTTTTGGTGTCGCGCATACGCAAAATCACTTTTACCATTGTAGATACCGAAATTGATGCCTGGTTACTTGAAAACAGCTTAATCAAGAAACATCAGCCTAAATTTAACATCAACTTAAAAGATGATAAAACTTACCCATGGATTATTGTTAAAAACGAGCCTTTTCCGCGTATTTACTGGACACGGAAGGTAATTAAAGATGGCTCAACCTATTTTGGTCCTTACGGCTCCATTGGGATGATGCACACCATTTTGGACCTTATTAAAGAAACTTATCCGCTCAGAACCTGCAGCTTGCCCTTAAATGAGAAGAACATTGCGGAAGGTAAGTTTAAAGTTTGCCTTGAATACCAGATTGGCAATTGCAAAGGCCCTTGCCAGGCTTACCAGCACGAAGAAGACTACAACAATAACATAGCCGAAATTAAAGAAATCCTCAGTGGTAAAATTGGCAATGTAATCCGTGAGGTAAAGCAGATTATTAAAACAGCTTCAGAAGAATTGAATTTCGAACTTGCGCATCAATATGCCAGAAAGCTTCAGGTTTTAGAGAAATATCAGAGTAAATCTACCGTTGTAAACAGCGCAATTACAAATGTTGATGTGGTGAGTATTGCTTCTGACGAACGTTATGCTTTTGTAAATTACCTCAAGGTAATGAATGGTACCATTATACAAACCCAAACCATAGAAATTAAAAAGCAGCTCGACGAAAGTGACGAAGAGTTACTGACCACGGC
Organism: Pedobacter nototheniae; assembly: GCF_032678625.1. Taxonomy (GTDB): domain Bacteria; phylum Bacteroidota; class Bacteroidia; order Sphingobacteriales; family Sphingobacteriaceae; genus Pedobacter; species Pedobacter nototheniae_A. The sequence goes on from NZ_JAVTSO010000001.1 coordinate 328,851, forward strand.
AATGCTCGAATTCAGAACCAAGTTTAACAGTACCTCGAAAGAGGTTATTGTTCCTTTTGAACTTTCACTGGAAGACGAAAGTTTAAGATTTACCATCCCAAAACTGGGCGAAAAGAAGAAACTTTTAGAACTATCGCAAAAGAATGTACTGTTCTTTAAAAAGGAAAAATTAAATCAGTATGAAAAACTAAATCCGGATTTAAGAACCGACCGCATTTTAACTCAAATGCAAAAAGATTTAAGTTTAACACAATTGCCAAAACATATTGAGTGTTTTGATAACTCCAATTTCCAGGGTAAATATCCGGTTTCGGCTATTGTTGTTTTTAAAGATGCCAAACCATCCAAAAAAGATTATCGCCACTTTAACGTTAAAACAGTTGAAGGTCCGAACGATTTTGCGACCATGGAAGAGGCTGTTTTCCGCCGCTACAGGAGAATGTTAGATGAAGACCAACCATTGCCTCAGCTGATCATTATTGATGGCGGTAAAGGGCAGCTATCATCCGCAGTAAAGAGTTTAAAGTTATTAGGCATTTACAACAAGGTAACTATAATTGGAATCGCGAAGCGGTTGGAAGAACTTTTTTACCCGGAAGATTCTTACCCTTTGTATCTGGATAAGAAATCTGAAACCCTAAAAGTGATCCAGCAGCTACGGGATGAGGCACACCGTTTTGGCATTACCTTTCACCGCAAGAAAAGAGATCAGGGCACTTTAAAAACTGAACTGGAACAAATAGCCGGCATTGGTAAAACCACCGCCGATAAATTGCTTACGCATTTTAAATCCGTTAAAAAAATTAAAGAGGCTACGGAGCAACAGTTGGCTGATGTTTTAAATAAAAAACAAGTACTTACTTTACTCGAATATTTTAAAGCACAACAATAATTGCCTCCATTACAAAACAGATTACCGTAGCAATCGTCATTTGAGCGGAGTGTACCTGTACAAATCGTCATTTCGAATGCAATATACCTGTACCGATTTAACGTGTCAATAACATAAACCGTCATTTCGACTGGAGTATAACGCAACGGAGAAATCTACAGAGGTAATTTCAAAGATTTGTTCATTAACTACAACTTATAGTCAACACCTAAATTGCCATAATCTTATCCGAATTTTGGAAATGAATAAATCGTCATTTCGACTGGAGTGCAACGTAATGGAGAAATCTACAGAGGTAATTTCAAAGATTTTTCCACGGATCGTCAAAATGCAAAAAGGCTTCGATTAAAATCGAAGCCTTTCTATTAATATTCCCAGAGAGATTGTTCATAATCCAGAACAGATTTTTTAATCCTTTCTGATTCATAAAGCCGGTCTCTCGGATCTGTTATAATGTCTCTGATCTTATTATCCCCAGGATTTGATTCTTTAACGATATAGCTGCTAAATAAGCGGCGGATAAAGAAATCATCAAAACTTAAAGATGATGCATCATTATTGGTATTGATTAAACGTTTTTTAGCCAAAAGTTCTCTTGCTTCAGGATAGTAAATCCAGAATACAGGTTGCCATTGCTTTGATACTTCGTTAAACTTTAAAGGTGCAATACCTACAATACGAGGTTCGAAAATAGAACGTTTTACATCAAAAATCCAATCTTCTTTAATTCTGAATTTTAAAAATAACTCAGGATTAAAATCATTGGTTACGGTAGTTACCGTACCGGTTTTATTATTTGATACTTCTGCAGTTCCTAAAGCTGCTCTTGCCGCCGAATCTGCTGATAAAGGATTATTAAAAGCATCGTCTTCGTTTAGTACACTATCAATCGGTGAATAAGCAGTTAATTCTTCTGATTTAATTGCAGAAATAAAAACATCTATTAATCTTGATTTTGGTGATTTTAAAACCGAGTTAACGGTATCACGCAAATCAATTTCACGCCAGATTCTTTTTGCATAAAAAACATCTTCTTCGCGTACATCTGCCAAAGGAACCATTTCTGTACTGTCTATATCCTTACGGGCATAAAAACCATCTTTCGGTGGTACCTTCAACTTTTTCTTCCCAATTTTAGTTGGTGCTTTCGCAACAAGTGTATCCGTTACAACAACAGGTGCCGGAATCGTTTTCTTAACTGTTGTTGATTTTTTAACGGGTTTCTTTTGCGCATAGGCAAAGCCCACACATAAAACTAAAACCAATACGCTTAATATCCTTTTCATCATCTTCTTATTTTACCGTGAATGCAAGTGAAGGTAAAATTCTCTGACGACCGTCGGGTCCTACAGAAACAATATCTTCAAAAAATACTCTGGTATTTGGGGTAATAGAGTTTAAAGCAGCTTTTACCGCTCCTGTAAAACTACCACCACTACCCGCAATGGTAACCGCGTCTGAACGTGGTTTTATAATGGTTAATTTATAACGCTGAATTTTAAACTGCACATCAAAAGGAAAATCATCAAGATCAGCCTCAATTTCAGATTCGCTTTTTAACTGTACAGATGCAACATCGCCACCGGCACGGCCACCAACTTTAGCAACCGGAGCAGGAATAGCTTTTACTCTGAATTTCTGAACACCAAGGTTTACTGTTTTACCAGCATTGGTAGCACTTACGTTAATTGAAACCTCCTGACCAACTTGTCCACCGGCAACGTTAACCATATAATTTCCATTTCCACCCGACATTGAACCTGCAGAAATAGAAGCTTTAACACTTTCTAATGGAAAACCAGCTGCCGATACTGCAAATGGATTTGGTATACCTGCATAAATAACGTTCATTTTTGTAGATGAAACTGTTGCAGATGGTTTCGCTACCTGATAACTTTGCTCAGGTGTTTTATATTCTTTAATCTGTCCGTCTGTTTGTCTAACACGGATTGTTCCAACCCATTTAAACACACCAACGCTACCCGTACCTCCCGTGTAGGTTCCTTTTCCGTCTTTGACAGATAATTTACCACTACCAACAGAAATATCTGGATTTGATTTAGAATCACTTGCAGTTAAAAATACTTCCGCAGTGTAAGGTTGACCCTGGATTACATAAGATGTTGGTGCCACAGCAACTGCTGCAAACTTATCTATGTTAACCAAAGCTTTATCCATATTTCCGAATAATCGTTTAACCACATCTGCTTCAGCATTTTTAGTATCTGTTTGCAGTTTAGTTAAAATGGTCATAGCAGCAGTTAACGGAGTACCTTCTCCAAAATAAACTTCCTGCCAGTTCCCCTTACTCTTTTTTACCGGATCTTTTGCCTCAAGAGAGAAAGAAACATTTTTACGATCTGTTTCATCTAATAACGAAATTAATTTTTCGCGTGTAGCATTTACCTTTTGTTTCAATTTTTCACCCTCTTTACCATTAATCATAATGTTTTGGGCAATATCCATGTTATCACGTCTCACTAAATCACCAGTTTCGGCATCAATGCCATCACCAGCTGTCGTGAATTGTTTTTTTATACTTTCGATATAGTTATTTAAATCATCAGCTGCTGCCTTAGCCTGTTTAGCTTTTTCATAAATTGGCTGTGCGCGTCCTGGTTCTTCTTTTAACTTCGAATTTTCGAATGCAGCAAAAAGCTGATCGATACTTAAATTAACATTAGTTTTAGAAGTTTCTAAACTGTCGTTAATATTTTTAAATGCATTTAATATTGTGTCTGATACGTTTAAGGCAAGCATAGCAAGTAATACCAAATACATGATATTAATCATCCGCTGCCTTGTTGTTTCTTTTCCGCCTGCCATGTGTTATGTAGCTTTTTTAAATTAATTAAAAACTAAACTATTATACACGTGGGCCATTCATAGCCGAGAGCATGTTACCGTAAATTGCGTTAAGTGACGACAAGTTTTTAGCCAGTTTGTTCACTTCTTCTTTAAACTGTTTCGAGTCTTCCATAGATTCGTTGAAGTTTTGCATAGTAAGTGATAAATTCTGATAGAACTTATTCATCGATTTTAAATGTGCGCTTGAATCTTGTAATTCCAATTCATATACAGCATTTAATGCCGATAAGTTTTTAGCTAAATTATTTACCTGATCGTGATAAGCCTGAGAATCTACATTGCTCTCGCCCATTGCTTTTAAGTTAGCTGTTGCTTTCTCAAAAGAAGCGCTTAAGTTATCGAAACCAGCAGAAGCCGTTTTAACTTTCCCTGTAAATTCATTTGTAGCGGCAGAAGCATCAGCAACGTTAGAAATTGCGGCAACTTTATCGCCAAAAGTACGTAATCCTGTACCCAAGCTTTCAATTAATTCCGGGCCAATTTTGGCATCAGAAAGCATTTTATCTAAAGCAGCAGTGTTTGATGAAGTTGGAACTGCAGCAACTGGTCTTGCAGAAGCAACAGGCAATTCTCCTTTAAAATCTTCTCTTAATTCAGGGTATACTCTTTCCCAGGCAGGTTCTGGCTCAGGTGGAAAGAAACCAGTTAAGAAGAATAAAATCGATTCTACACCCAGACCGATACCGATCATATAATTACCCAATATACCGCCAATGTGCAAAATTTTAAATAATGCCCCAATAATTACAATACTTGCTCCCCATGAAATCGCTACATGTAACCAGCTTGGTTGTTTTTTTCCTGCCATAAAATTTTAATGTTTTTCTTTTAGTTTTTTAGTTTTGGTCTTTTTAGTTTCTCAGATCTGTTCCTGGGTATGAGGATACACATCTAAAGCCGATATATGATCGCTGCTGATCCTGATATTCGTAAGTTGAAACGGCATTTTGAAGGAAATATCCTGTATCTTTCCAGGATCCGCCTTTTACAACTTTACGTTTCAAATATTTACTATCATCTTTTCCAGCTACATAAGTAAAGTTAGGATTCAAATCGTGCAATAATGGGCTTGCTGATTTGTTATATGCTGTAATTGTCCATTCAGAAACGTTTCCGGCCATGTTATATAAACCGTAATCATTCGGGAAATAAGACCTTACACCAACGGTATAAATACCACCGTCGCTCGAATAATCTCCGCGTCCTGGTTTAAAGTTGGCCTGTAAACAGCCTTTAGTATTTCTGATGTATGGGCCACCCCATGGATATTTTGTTTTGGTATTACCACCTCTTGCAGCATATTCAAATTCTGTCTCGGCAGGCAATCTATAATCTAATCTCGAACCAACAGGCATTTTTCTTGCTGTAGCTACTCCGTCATAAAGTTTGGTACGCCAGTGTGAAAATGCTTTTGCCTGCTCCCAGCTTACACCAACCACAGGATAATCATCATACGAAGGATGGTTATAATAACCGCGAACCATCGGATCATTCTGTGAATAGGAATAATCTGTTTTCCAAACCATTGTATCTGGATAAATAGCAATCACATACCTGTCGATATAATCCTGACGCTTGCTGTTTGGATCTTTATGGCCAAGAGCCGCTTTGTCCATATTTAGCTCTGCGTAAGCATATTCGAATTTACGAACATCAAATTCTTTTCTTCCCGGCAGGGCATCTAAACCTGAATAGTACATACCATCAAGCTGACTTGCCTGGGCACCGGCGGTTGTGCCTCTGGCTCTGTTGCGCCAAAGATTAGCACCGTTTGGACCAACGGCCCTCCAGTTAATGTATTTTTCGCCACCTAAACCAGCCGCAGCGCCATTTCTTGGCGTAATCGTAAATTGAGCCGGCATGCCCATCATAGTTACGGCGATAGAATCGCGTACCCAGTTGGTAAACTGACGGTATTCGGCATTGGAAATTTCGGTTTGATCCATGTAGAATGCACTAATGGTTGTCATTCTGCTTGGCCCGTTTTGAGAAAAGGTAATATCCTCATCAGATCCGCCCAGGGGAGTATGGCCTGGCGGAACATAAACCATTCCTAAAGGGATCCTGTTGTTTTTAAATTTTCGGTTATAGGCACCCACTAACTCGCCCTGACCACCATGGCCACAACTTGCCAGCAATACACTTACAGCCACAATAGCCAGAAGGTAAATTTTCTTCATATTTTTATAGTGTGTAAAACACAATTAGGATCATTTTTATCAAAAATCACTGAAATTATCAACAAAAGCAAATATTTTATTTCAAAATCGTTACTAAGAGGAAATAATTTAAAATCCAAAAAGTTTACCTTCTATTATTTTCGTTACAATAAACCCGTAATTCACTTATAACTCTAAAATTACGAATTTATTGCACGGTTTTAAAAAGTATTATTTGTTAGATACCTTAATGTAATTTTCAATCGCCATAGTCATCGAAGGAACGCCGGGAGTTGGTGCCGCGATATCAACAATTAAACCCATATCAGTAGCCGCTTTGCTTGTGTTGGTACCAAATGCCGCTATACGGGTATTGTTTTGCTGAAAATCGGGGAAATTTTTAAACAACGACTGTATGCTTGAAGGACTGAAAAAAGCAATCACATCATAGAAAACTTCTGCAAGATCGGACAAATCGCTAACCACAGTTCTGAATAAAACGGCCGGTGTAAAATCATACCCGCTCTTTTCAAGAAAATTCATGGTGTCTTCTGTTGCTACATCCGAACAAGGGTATAAAAACTTCTCATTCGCGTGCTTTTTCAACACTTCTGCTAAATCTGCAGCAGTTTGTTTTCCAAAAAAGATTTTACGCTTGCGGTACTGAATATACTTTTGAAGATATAAAGCAATGGTTTCTGACAAGCAGAAATACTTTAAATCGACTGGTACATCATACCTCATTTCTTCGCATATGCGAAAGAAGTGATCGGCGGCATTACGGCTCGTAAAAATTACGGCTGTAAAATCGGCAAGGTTAATTTTATCTTTTCTAAAATCCCTTGCAGGTACGCCCTCTACGTGGATGAATGATCTAAAATCAACTTTTAGGTTGTGCTTTTTAGCCAAATCAAAGTAAGGGGATTTTTCTGTTTCAGGCTTCGGTAAAGTAACTAAGATACTTTTTACTTTACGAATTCTAGCGTCATTTTTTTCTTGCATTTTCCTTTTTCCTGCTACAATCCTATCGTTTTAATTAGTATTAAAATAGGACATATTTCGAGGGCGCAAAAGTACAAAATTAAATGCATTTTAGAAAACTTATTATTAGAAAGTATCGTTATACCCGCCCTTAATAACTGGAAGGCAAATATGATACCTAACAGTAAGTATGCCAGTACGATATATACAACGCCGTATTTGAGTGGAGAGAGGGCAAAAGCAACCACCAAAGGAATAAATAATAAAGAAGCATTAAAATAACTTAAATATAATATGGAGATGTATTCTCCCACTGGTTTTTGAACATTAAACAAATAGCCGAGAAACCTTAAGATAATCAGTTTCAGTGCATAAAAAACAATTATCAGGATGGATATTGTAAAGAAAAACTTAAATCCCTCTCTTACCTGGTACATATCGTAATATTGGGCTACAAGAAAAAAGAACATTCCCAAAATAAATCCAAACTGTATAAACAGCAACAAAAACGGCCAGGAACTAAACAGGTTATCTTCTTTGTTGATGTTATTTAAAACCCGGTTACTGAAAAAGGACTGAACAATTGCAGATAATTGCTTGGAGAAGGCATTTTTAAGAATGGCAAAAATGATTAACATAATAAAAATAAAGCCAAGTAACCAAACATTTCCTTTCGGAATTGCGTGCCCAAGTTGATAGGGATTAACTTTCTTTTTTAAGTGCTGGTATTTTTTTTGCCAGGCCAGTAAATCAAGCGAGGGGAACAAATACTCCTTTTGCACACTATCCAGCAAAGCATTTTTATTAATGGCGCTATCGGGTAAAACCCAGGTATGCCTGATGATGGAATCTGTTACTATTTTTTGCCTGGCAAGCTGCGCAGAGTCCAAACGGTAACGCCTGTACTGATATTTTTGTACAACGGCGCTATCAGAAACTGTAGAAATTTGTTGCCCGTCAGCAAAATTTGCATACAATAAAAAAGCAAACAGGATGAATATAAATTTAGGCATTCCTACAGTTAAAATTAAGGAAGCAAAAGTACTTGAATATTTATGGTTTACACAAAAAATAAATCCATTTAATTGTAATGCATTCTTTTGATTTTCATGAAGCACCTAATCAGAAATTAGCTTGAAAGATTTTGCTTTAATTGGCTTAAAACATTCAAATAGACTCTGTTAAAAAAGGTTAAAGAAATAGCCACGAACTGCTTTCAGCTCAAATTCTTATTAAATTGCCGGCATGAAAACCCTAAAATCTAATTTACTTCTCGCCTTTTTGTTTATCTCCGCTTGGGCAAATGCCCAAAGTATTTTTAATGGAAACTTCGAAAAACTGGATCAAAAAGGCAATCCCGCCGGATGGGATTTAACCTATAACAATCAGAATAAATATGAAGTTAAATTAGACAGTAATACTAAACAACAAGGGAAATATGCTATTTCCATTACTTCAAACCCGAATGCTTCCAGTGCTGCCATTAAGTTTCCCATTGATAAAACATTTGCGGGCAAATCAATCACCCTGGTGGGAAATATTAAAACAGAAAATGTTACTGATGGCTTTGCTGGTATTTGGCTTAGGGTTGCAGGGGCTGATGGGGAGGAACTTGCTTTTGAAACCATGCAAAGACAAAAAATAGAGGGCACTAACGACTGGAAAGAATATATGATTAGTGCCAACTATAACGATGATGAAGCAGTAAAAATAATTGTTGGGGCAATGCTGGTGGGCAAGGGAAAAATCTGGGTAGATAGCCTAAGGGTTTTCATAGACGATAAACCGATTGATGAGGCCGTTACCAAACAAGTTTCCGTCTACAAAGCCAAAAACGATAAAGACTTTGAAAATGGATCGGGAATTGACCTCATTGAATCAAACCCACAGAACGTTAAATACCTTAGCCTTTTAGGTCAAGTATGGGGCTTTTTAAAATATTACCATCCCGCAATTGCAAACGGCGATTACAATTGGGATAATGAGCTTTTTAGGATATTGCCAACGGTATTAAAGACTAAAAATGACATTGAATTTTCGTCAGTTCTTGAAAAATGGATTGATATGACCGGGCAGATTCCAACATGTACCAATTGTAAAAAGCTATTGAATCATAGGAAAATAGCCATTGAGGCTGATTATGGAGATTTATTTACAAATCAGGTCTTCACAAAGGCCCTGAAATCGAAACTTGATTTTATCGTTTCTAACAGCAACAACAAAAAACATTACTATGTAAGCGATGCTGAATCTTCTAACCCAAAATTTGACCATGAAAAATTGTATCCTAAAATGAAATATCCTGATGCAGCCTATAGATTGCTGGCTTTATACCGCTACTGGAGCATCATTCAATATTTTTCGCCCAACAGAAACCTGATTAAAGAAAATTGGAACAAAGTATTGCCAGCATTTATTCCGCAGGTATTACAAGCTACCAACCAAAACGAGTACGCTATGGCCATGGTAAAGCTGATCAGCTCCACACACGATACGCATGCATTTATCAGAAGTACTGTTTACGATAATTTTTTAGGCAAATTCAGACTTCCTATTCAGGCCAAATTTATTGAAGACAAACTTGTGGTAACGGGTTACGACAAAGACACCTTGAGTGTAAAAAGTAATCTAAAAATCGGCGATGTAATCAGCTCTATTGACGGAACAAATTTAGATACCTTAATAAAGAAGTATGCGCCATTTACACCCGCATCCAACTATCCAACAGTATTACGGGATATGCCGAGGTTGTATTTATTAAGAAGTAATAACCCAATATTTAAACTCGGCATAATTAGAAATTCTAATGCGTTGTTTGTTAACCAGCAAGCCGTTGAAAATAAAAACATTAACGCCAATAATAATGACCTCGAATTACCTGGCTATACATTAATAAATGACCAGGTTGGATACATTTTCTGTAAAAATTACAAAGTAAAAGATTTAGACAGTATTCGAAATAAATTTAAAAACACTAAGGGCATAATTGTAGATATGCGCAATTATCCAACCGACGAAATGGAGCAATCATTAAGCACCTATTTTAAACCTGACTCTTCTGATTTTGTGAAATTTACAAATGGCTCCTTAACTAAGCCCGGAACTTTTATTTATTCGAACGCCATAAAAAGTGGAAACAAAAATGCAGATTATTATAAAGGAAAAATCGTAGTCATTGTTAACGAAGCCACTCAAAGTAATGCAGAATTTGTAACCATGGCCATTCAATCGGCTAACAATGTAACTGTAATTGGAAGCACAACTGCGGGTGCCGATGGAAATATTTCTGCCATACCCCTACCCGGCGATTTTACGACATGGATATCTGGAATTGGTGTTTATTATCCCGATGGAACCAATGCACAACGCGCAGGTGTAAAAATTAATCAAACCATTAAACCCACTATAGAAGGCCTTAAGAAAGGTATTGATGAGCCCTTGCAAAAAGCCAAAGAACTTATTATGGGTAATTAATCTAAAAGCTGTTCAATGCCAAAGGTTGTGTTACAAATTAATCTTGAAAACATTCTTATAAATGTTACGTTTTAAATAAAAACCATTGAAACAATGTCAATATTAAACGAACACAATACAAAAGTTGTAGTATTAGATTTTTTAAACGCTTTAAATGCCGAAAAATTTGACCTGGCTAAAGAACAACTGGATGAAAATATGACGTTCAAAGGTGTAATGGGCGAGCGCACGGGAGCTACTCACTATATCGATGACATGAAAAAGATGAAGTTTAAGTATAACATCCAGAAGTTATTTGTAGATGGGCACGAAGTATCTGTTTTCTACGATATTAATATGGGCGATAAAACAATTTTTGCTTCCGGATGGTACGTACTCGAGCATGAGAAAATTAAATCTATAAAGGTTTTATTTGACCCAAGGCCATTGCTTTAGAATAAAGCGAACACATGGACTGATGAATGATTGATCACTCATCATAAACAGGTAAAATCAGTTTAAGGCGAAATACATTAACAACATTGTACACAAGATTATCTTGTATCTTTGCAGGAATGTCCGGAATTAGATACAACCATCATTGTCAAAGACTTGCATTTAAAAAGCAACAAATAAGCACGTCAAATCATGCCTGAGTCTTATTTTTTTTTGCAACGCACTTATGAATTTGTTTGAACTGAACTTAAAACCATAATACTATGAGGAACAAGATATTCAGTACAAAAGGTACCGAAATTGAAATCGAGGCATTCCATCCATGCTCTTTTTTACTGGAGGAAATAGAATTTCATCAAATCCAAAAAAAAGATTTTGCCAAACTAATTGGTCTTTCCATCAATAACTTAAACCATATTTTCGCAGAGGAACGAGACACTTCCACAACACTTGCTACGAAAATTGGCAACGCTCTTGGCGCAAGTAGCGAATTATGGTACAACATGCAATCTGACTTTAATTTTCAGCAAACAACGCTAAAAATGGATCACGCTTAAAACTTTTAACTTTTTTGACAAAATTTTAGTCCTAATGTAAAGCAAGGCTTTACTTCTTTACTATCCTACTAAAACGGTCTAAAAATTAGGATGAAATTTATTCATTTACTTTGGTATTACATAATTCTAACAAACGCTTTAATAAATAAAAATTATGAAATATAAGTACGAAACAATATCAAATGCCAAAGCAACAATTGAAAGTATAATGTGAGGGCTTTCCCCTCTATTCTAAAAGGGGATATCAGAGGAGCCCCCTGCAGCCCCTGTGATAAGATCTAAAACCAGCTACTTTTTCAGAATATATTTCAAATTATCAAATAAACGCTGAATCAATCTACGATCATTAGTAATAATTTCTGCTGTTCCTTTCGCCTCTGCTTTAAAATCTAATTTTGTTCCATAATTTGTTTTTAACTGGTTGGGGAAATCGACCAGAACCATATAGGTTTCTACATCTGCCTTTTCTGTCTTCGTGGTATTGGTGGTTAAGGAAATTGATTTAATTTGACCAGTAATCGAGCCATATTCCATGTAGGGATAGTTATCCAGTTTAACGATTACTTCCTGACCTGTTTTAATTTTGCCGCTTCCTTGTGCCGGTAAAATAACCTGTCCGAATGCCTTTTCTTCTTTGGGTACAATAGTGAATACTTGTTCTCCTGCCTGAACGAACTGGTTTTCATTATAGAACTTAAGGAACTGCACTTTTCCACTAAATGGGGCTTTAAAAACATATTTTTGTTCCCAACTTTTAATGTTATCTACTAAATCATTATAAGCAGAGGTTAAAGCGATTTGTAACTCTTTCTCTTTCTCTGGTTTTTGTATCCCCAATTCCTGAATTTTACTTTCAGTTTGCTGTGCAGCTTGTTTAGTATTAATTAAATTGTTGATGGCATTTTGCAAACCATCTTTACTGGACAAATAGCTCATTTGCGTTTTATCCAATTCCGATTCACTGATTACTTTCTTTGCAAATAAAGCTGAGTCTCTGCTGTAAAATTTATGAACATAGATTAAACTATTCTTCGCCATTTCCACTCTTTTAGAGGCGGTACTTATCCCATTGCGTTGTTCATTTAATAAAGTAACATAGTTTTGTACTTGTTTATCTAAAAGCTTATCTTGTTTGTAATTGATAAATTCCTGAAGGCTATTAGAAAATGCATAGTATTTGGAATTTAACTCGCCCAGAGAAAAGTTATGTGGTAATTTGTGTCTAATATTTAAAATATCATCTGTGTTGGGGTTAAATAATTTAAGTAAGCTATCAATATATATAACACTTGTTGGATTAGTTGGATTTTCAACATAAGCCAATATTTGCCCTTCTTTAACTTCATCCATGGATTTAACTCCATTAAGCTTTAGTTTTCCATTGCTGTTGGCAATTAGCTTTAATGGTGCGCTATTTGCATTAATGCTAATTTGTCCATTTACTACATCAGGATAGCGAACCACCCATCCAAAAACAAACATCAATACAAATAAAAAAGCAACAATAGCTGAAACCCAAAAGCCAAATCGGGTCGGCATTCTATCTATAATATGCTGAACTTCCTCTGTTCTTTGGTTCGGAAAGTATAATTTTTCGTCAGTCATCATTCCTAGTTATCACTTAAATTATTTGGGATTTCCATAGAAATGGCACTGGTCAAATCCATTTGTGACTGTACCAGTTGATGATAGCGTCCTTTTCTTTCCATAAGTGAATTATGGGTTCCTATTTCAACCACAGCCCCGCCTTGCATTACAATGATCTGGTCTGCCTTACGGATGGTACTTAAGCGGTGGGCAACCACAATTACCGTTTTGTCTTTAAAAACATTATCCAAAGCAGCCACAATTTTTTGTTCGTTTATGGTATCTAAACTATTGGTTGCCTCATCAAAAAATAAATAATCAGGATTTTTATATAATGCTCTTGCAATTAATATCCTCTGTTTCTGTCCACCGCTTAATCCTCTTCCTTGTTCACCCATCATGGTTTGATATCCAAGTGGTAACTGTTCTATCTCTTGTGCAATGTTCGCTGTATGCAACGCTTTTTTAAGTTTATCATAATCTATTTTCTCATCTTCAAGAACAATATTGTTCATAATGGTATCGTTGAATATCTTTCCATCCTGCATGACTGCCCCACATTTATCCCGCCATTGTCTTAAGCTTATGTTGTTGACATTCATATTTCCAATCATGATTTCACCGTAGCTAGGTTTATATAAACGAAGTAGGAGTTTCAAAAGGGTCGACTTACCGCTACCACTGTCGCCAACTATTGCCGTTACCTTTCCTTCAGGGATAACTAACCTGATGCCGTGCAAAACTATCTTGCCATTTGGGGTATACTGGAACATCACATTATTTATAATTAAGCTTTTGTTTTCAGGTAATTCAGCATTGTTTGTTCCTACATTATCATGCTCATCATCCAACTGATGAATCTCATTTAATCTTAAAAAGCTGATTTTAGCAAACTGAAAGGAGATAATAAATTGTATAAACTGTACAACTGGTGCATTTAACATCCCAATAATAAATTGAACAGAAATCATAACACCAAAAGTAATTTCACCATTAATAACGGCTTTAGCGCAATAGAAAGTAATGAATAAATTCTTTAAACTATCTATAAATTGAGCTCCTAGATTTTGGGTGTTAGTGATACTTAATACTTTTAGATTAACCTTATACAATCTGGCCTGTATATCTTCCCATTTCCAGCGTTTTTGTTTTTCGTAATTGTTAATTTTAATATCCTGTATGCTACTAATGGTTTCTACCCAATAACTTTGGTTTTTGCTCACCAAATCAAAATATTCCCAATCTAACTTCTTACGTATATTTAAAAAAGCCATTACCCAAATGACATAAATCACACTGCCAGCTATGAAAATATAGAAGATTACTGGATTGTAAATGAACATGATAACCCCAAACACCACAAAAGTTAAAGCGGAAAAAATCATGTTTAATGAGTTGTTCATAATAAAACTACGAATGCGCTCATGGTCTTGTGCCCGTTGCAAAATATCACCCGTCATCTTGTTCTCAAAAAAGGTAATAGGCAGACGCATGAGTTTGATGAGGTAGTCAGAGATAAGTGCAATGTTTACACGTGAAGTTACATGTAGCAAAATCCAATCCCGAACCAGATTGCTGAGTAATACACTTACTACAATTGCAATATTGGCAATGAGTACAATGTTTATAAAATCTACATCATGGGTTTGTATGCCGACATCAATAACCGCTTTACTGATAAAGGGCAATAAACCTTGAAGAATGGTTACCAGTAACATTACAATAAATAGGTTTATAAAACTTTTCTTATAAGGAGTAAAATAACTTAGAAAGTTCTCAAAGGTTTTTCTTCGTTCTAACTTTTCATCACCTTGTCTTTGATAAAAGTCAGCCTGTGGCTCTAAAGCCATTAAAATACCTTTGTCACTTCCTGATTTAATCCATTTAGCTGCAAATTCCTCAGCTTTATATTTTACATATCCTTTAGCTGGGTCAGAAACATAAATACTTCCATCTATCTCATTTTTGTTTGTTTGTTTCTGCTTTATATTTTTAATCTTATAAATAGCTACAAAATGGCTGTTATCCCAATGTACGATGGCTGGTAATGGGATATTAACCAATAACTCATTGATAGTACATTTTAAAGAAAGGCTACGCATACCTACTTCTTCAGCAGCATGACTAATGTCTAAAAAGGAAACCCCTTCTTTAGTGATGCCACATTTATCCCTTAGGTATTGTAATGAATAAAATTTTCCATAAAATTTTGCTATCATTTTTAAACATGCTGGACCACAATCCATCATGTCCATTTGTCTATCATTCGGGAATTTATTAGTTATCATACTTATTTAGTAAATACAAATAAGACATTTTTTTTGAAAAAAAATTACTTTTTAAAGTATTGTTTTTTTTTATTTTAAATATATTTTTTTATATACATTTGGTGTAGTTGTAATAGTATAAAATTAATTTAATTTGTAAATCATGAAAAGACAGGTTTTAAAGTTTAACGACATTAAGGGCATGCTTAGTGAAGATGAAATGATGGGTGTAGTTGGTGGGTGTGGTATGTGGTGGGATGGACATATTTGGAGAGACGGTGCAATATGGGGCTCTGATGGTGGGACACCTAGTGGTGGTGGTAGTGGTGGCGGCGGGAACCCAAATAGTCCTGATCATATTTTAAGTGGCTCTACTGATGGTTCAGGTCAAGGTATGACTGCTGGTGCTTTTGCATCTTGGGCTATTGGACTTCCTGAAGGAACTTATAAGCCACAAAATGATGGAACTCTTACCTATTCTCCTTTGCCTCAAACTGGTGGTGGTAGTGTTAGCTTTCAAATAGATAGTAAGGGAGCTTACTTATTTGACGGTACAGTTTACACTTCAGAGTATGGTACAAAATATAATAAAGTGTCTTTTGATGGAGGAACTACTTGGCAGACACTTGCGATTGGAGATGCAACTATAAAGATGCCGTCTTATAGCCAAACAAGAACTTTAACAGGGTTTACAGAAACTTATGCTTTTAATGATCAACAAGCTAAGAGTTTTTTAATCGAAAAAAATAGCTCAAATCCTAGCCAAGAATTTATTTTGTCTATATTGGGCTTTGGAGTAGGGCTTATTGATCCTCCAGCAGGTATTGCGACTGGAATTCAATCAATATTACATTCTGGAAATGGAGTAGAATGGCAAAATATCCAAAATGCCTATAATAGTGGAAATGGATTAATAATTAATGCTAAATACAGTACTCCGTTAATGGATGGTGCCCCTACACGTGTAACTTACATTATCAAGGATGGCTATGGAAATGAACTGGGTGAAATAATTCAAAATTAGTTATGATTAAAGATAGTAAGGTAAATTACAAAATACTGATAATTCAGTTCGTATTATTGGCAATTTGTTTAACCTTGTATTTGATTGACCCATTAAAACGTGGTTTATTTCCACCAAAATTAATTATGATATCAGCTCTAACTGCGAATGCAATTTTGCTCTTATTGAATAGGTCATATTCACAGTGGCTAACCTTTTTTGTATCGCTTAGTCTTATAATTTGGTATTTTTTGGCATAAGCTAATAAACCACTTGATGGATTATGACTTTTTGGCTCATTCAATGAAATTGCTGCCTTGAAATCACGAAAAAATATTTTTTAATCAAATCGTAATGATCATTAATGCAAATCATACAAAGTTATTGGGCTTGCAATAAAAAGGACATACTAACAAATCAGCCAGGTTGGGTATCCCCTGAATACAATTTAATGAGCTGGGCATTAAGTTGTATGCAACTTAATAAATATTATCAAAATGTCACTCTTTATTGTGATAAAGAGACAAAGAAAATATTAATCGATGAACTTAAGCTACCTTATGCTAATGTTTGTTGTGAGTTAGATAGTTTAAATACATATCAACCCGATTTATGGGCTTTACCCAAAATTTATGTTTATGAGAAGCAAACATCCCCATTTCTACATGTTGATGGGGATGTTTTTATATGGGAGAAATTTGAAGAGAAATTGATGAGAGGAAATCTGATCGCTCAAAATCTTGAGAGTGCAACCTCTTACTATGAGAAAATAATGCAGGATCTGGAAAATCATTTATCTTTTTTCCCAAAAGAAATCTTGGATGAAAGAAAAAAAGGAAATCAAATCTTAGCATATAATGCAGGTATTTTTGGTGGTAATGACTATAAATTTTTCAATTTCTATGCAAAAAAAGCATTCGATTTTGTAAACAAAAATATTTTAAATCTTAATGAAGGACTTGGGGGTAATTTTAATATTTTTTTTGAACAATACTTATTTTATTGCTTAGTAAAAAAACAAAAAAAAAGTGTTGGCGTACTTTTAAATCAAGTTATTGGTGATAATGAGTATAAAGGTTTTGGTGATTTTATAAATGTTCCTTATGATAAAAAGTATTTACACATTTTAGGTTCTTATAAAAAGAATGAAGTAGTATGTTTGCAGCTTGCTAATAGGCTTAGGCTTGATTATCCCAAATACTATTATGCGATCATTGATTTGTATAAGTGTAGAAATATACCTTTGTATCATGACTATTATAAATCTTTTGATGGTAATAAAAGTGAGAGACTAAATTGGAGTAAAGACTTAAAACATAATTACAAAGTAGGAGTTAATTATGCCAAAAGCTCTATCTTTCTTAAAAAAGATGCTCTAATTCCTGAGCCAGTGGGGCCATTAGTAGAATCTGAGCTTTTAGATTTTGATATTTTCAGTACCACGATAAAAAAAATCGTATATAATAAGTTTTCAAAAATATCCGAGTTGTTTTTGTATGGTAGGGATTTGAATTGTACGGAATATTTTGAGTACCTCTTTGCGGATGTTTCAAACATATACAAAAAGAAAATTGTGGCGATGGAGTATACGGAAATAATTAAGAGTCAAAATGACTGGAGTCAAATTAATAATAGAGCTTTTACTATGCGTAAAGGTAAAAAGCCTTTTGATAATTTTTTTACTGCTATTGTTCCTGAATGTAATCAATTTGGCTATTCATTGTCAAATTTAGATTTACTTGATATAGAAATTTTAAAAGAAATCAAATCCATAAAAACTATTGGGCGATTATTAAATGATTGTAAAAAAATGTTTGATAAAAATGAGGTTGAAACTTCAAAAGTTGAATTTGAGAAATTAGTTTTTGGAAGAATAAAAAAAGGTATTAATAATAAAACTATTGGGGTTCTTTATTAACAGGCATTATGAATATTTTTAGATGGATTCTGATTTTAGAAAATGTGTTTATGATTTAACATGGTACACCAATGCAAATCGGCTTTTTGCGGGTGTTCCAATCGTCACGAGCCCATTTTCTCGGAAATTGGTATTAAAAACGCCAAGTTAATTGATTAATTAAAAGGTGGTTGCTTGAAAATCATCAAGAATTTTTCAACAAAGTTTATTTGTCTCAAAAAACGAACTTATGATGAGGTTAAAAATAATGAATTAGTCTTCAGGCCACAAAAGACAATTAGAAAGATTGTCCGTATCCCCTTAATTGATCAGGCTAAAGCAATTCTTAAGAAATAACTAAACATGAAATTAATAATAAAGTATTTTGGGATTTGCCAGAAGCGTCGCCAACGAATTTATATCTAAAGTTTTGGGCGCATGATGCAGGAATAACCAAAAACCTTAATTTTCTGATATCAGAATACCTCAAACCGGTAAAACACGAGAAGAGAAAAGCTTGCCTTATTTGCGTATTGCCTTTCTTAGGTATGGTATTAGATAATTTTCTTACCTCTTCAATGGTGAGGGTTGTTCGTTCAAGATACTCTTCTTCTATTACCTTAAAGTCATCAAAGGGCGAATTCTTTATATGACCTTTTGTAAGCATTTTTTAAAATATTGTCTAAACACTCCTAAATAGGCACTTGTAGTGTTCCTACTAACCTTCAATAATAAATAATCCTGAAATCCTTGTAAAAAATCTGGGGTAACATCATTAAATGTAAAGTGTTTATCGGTTATGAAATTATGGAGATGAATATAAACACATTCGAGTTTAGAATTAAATTTTTTATTTAAACACTCATCGAAATAATCTAAAAGCTTATAATTTATTTTATCCAGAACCTCATATCCATGAACATAAAAATTTAGCTCCGTTTCTCGCTTATTTCTAATTACCTGGATTAGTTTGGTATTTTCTTTATCTGATTCTGCAATTCGAATTTTCGGATTAGAGTAATCTTTGGATACATATATACTTAAAAACTCGTAATTGCACTTACCTTTGCCATCAGAAGTTTTCATATAAATGTCCAAATAGGCGCTAAACTTACCTGATTTAAGTTCTTTATATCTTACGCTTACCATTTGTTACTTTTGTTACTCATAAAAATCACTTTACAAGTAACAAAAGTTGCATAAACAACGAAAGAATAAAATTTAAATTGACAACACATAAAATGCTAATTAACAAAGAAATAACTATCAAAACTTATATTAGTCTATTTACATTTATTAGAGGTTAGAAGCATGTCAGGTATCTACATCCATATTCCTTTTTGTAAAAAGGCTTGCCATTATTGTGATTTCCATTTTAGCACATCGCTAAAATATGCAGATGAAATGGTAGAAAGCATTTGCAAAGAAATCAAGCTGAAAAAAGACCGGATTAAAGGCCAGGTTGGCAGTATATATTTGGGTGGCGGCACACCTTCTATCCTGCCGGAAGCCAGCCTTCAAAAGATTTTCGAAACTATAAATCAAACCTTTTCCGTTGATGCAGATGCGGAAATTACTATAGAAACCAATCCGGACGATTTAACTATACAGAAATTAAAAGAGCTTAAACAACTTCCCGTTAATCGATTCAGCGTGGGCATACAATCTTTTTATAACGAAGATTTAACCTGGATGAACCGCGCGCACAATGCGTCGGAAGCTGAAAATTGTATAAAAAGAAGTCAAGATGCTGGTTTTGAAAACTTAACGCTCGACTTAATTTATGGTTATCCATTGCTAACAGATGCAAAATGGGTGACCAATATTGAAAAAGCAATTGAATTACAGGTTCCGCATATTTCTGCCTATGCATTAACTGTTGAGCCAAGAACAGCACTGGCACATGCAATAAAAACAAAAAAACAGGTTCCGGTAAGCGATAATCAAAGCGCCTCGCAATTTGTTATCTTGATGGATAAATTGCAAAACGCAGGTTTCGAACATTATGAAATTTCTAATTTTGCAAAACCAGGTTGTTATGCCGTGCACAATACCAATTACTGGAAAGGCGTAGATTACATTGGCATTGGACCATCTGCCCATGGTTTTGATGGTTATAACCGGTATATGAACCCAGCCAATAATGCCCAGTATATCGAAACTTTAACCAGCAACAAACTACCTGAAATTGTTGAAGAATTAAGTTTAAATGATCGGTTTAACGAATATGTGATGACTTCTTTACGAACCATGTGGGGCGTTGATCTGGATAAGATAAAAGCTGTTTTCGGCAAAGAATTTCACGAAGAAACGTTGTACAACCTAAAAGGTTTTGAAGAAAAAGAATGGCTGGTTAAAAAAGAAGAAATTCTGACTTTAAGTAAAGAGGGTAAGTTATTTGCAGATCACATTGCTTCAGAATTATTTATAGTTGAAAATGATTAAATTGGAGATAGAAATTCAATTGTTCTAAACTAAAATCCTACTCAAATTAAAAATATATGTCAAAAATTGTATGGATTACCGGAGCTTCTTCAGGAATTGGCGAAGCTTTAGTTTACCAATATTTTAAAGCCGGCGATAAGTTAATCATCTCTGCACGCAACCGCGACGAACTGTTTAGGGTGAAAGGCAACTGCCAGAATTCTTTTAATGTGCATGTTTTACCGTTTGACCTGAATGAGACTGAAACCCTAAACGAGAAAGCTGAAGCTGCTATTCGTATTTTTGGAAAAATTGACCTGCTCATCAACAGTGGGGGCATAAGTCAGCGCGCTTTAGCTTTAGAAACCAATTTACAAACCGAGCAAAAAATTATGAACACCAATTTCTGGGGAACCGTAATTTTGAGTAAAGCTGTTTTACCAGTGATGATTGCCAATGGTGGGGGTCAAATTGTTTGCATTAGTAGTTTGGTGGGTAAGTTTGGCACTAAACTACGTTCTGCATATGCCGCATCTAAGCATGCATTACATGGTTATTTTGACTCTTTAAGGTCAGAAGTTTACGATCAGAACATCAATATTACCATAATTTGCCCCGGTTTTATAAAAACACAGGTTTCGGTTAACGCCATGACGGCCAATGGCGAAAGGCAGGGAACCATGGATGATGCCCAAAATAATGGCTTGAGTGCCGAGGCTTGTGCCGAACAGATTGTTACTGCAATAAAAAATAAAAAAGAAGAAGTTTATATTGGTGGAAAAGAAACCAAAGCCGTGCTTTTAAAACGTTTCTTTCCAAAAATTTTCTCTAAAAGAGTAAGAGAAGCAAAAGTAACTTAATTATTAAACGGCATTCAAAATTTAAATTAAAACACTGTAAAACAGATTATTAAATATTTTTATCAGTTTCTTAAAAACCAGTTTTTGTAAGTCCTCGTAAATGACATCAAATAACAGAAACTTAAAAAATAGAAATAATGAAAAAATTAATCTTATCAGCAATTGCCGTAGTAACCATGGCATTTACATCACAAGTTTACGCTCAAAAAAATCCAATGGTTGGTGGCGCAGCCATGTATGCAACTAAAGACATTGTAGATAATGCAGTAAACTCTAAAGACCACACTACACTTGTTGAGGCCGTTAAAGCTGCAGGTTTAGTAGAAACTTTAAAAAGTGCAGGTCCGTTTACAGTTTTTGCTCCAACGAATGAAGCATTTGCAAAATTGCCAAAAGGTACAGTAGAAATGTTGGTTAAACCAGAAAACAAAGCAACACTTACTAAAATTTTAACTTACCATGTAGTTGCTGGCAAAATGGGTAGCAAAGAAATTGCTGCAGCCATTAAAGCTGGTAAAGGTAAAGCAGAGTTAACCACAGTAGAAGGCGGAAAACTTTGGGCCTGGATGGAAGGTAAAAAATTAGTATTAAAAGATGAAAAAGGTGGAATGAGCACGGTAACCATTGCTGATGTTTGGCAAAAAAATGGTGTTATCCATGTTGTTGATACCGTTTTAATGCCTAAATAATATTTGTTTATCCCTATAAAAAACGTTTTTGCTAAAAGGCAAAAACGTTTTTTTGTTTTAAACCGAATAACTTTCTGACTTTTTTCGTTTAATTGTCAGATTTTTTTCACGATTTGCCTGTACTTATATATAGATGTAGCTAATTATTTAATTTTGCCTGTCTTAATAATAAGTTAACATGAAATTCGATTTATCTCCAATAGATATAGTTGAAGACATATCTAAAACTGATTTTGAAAAAAACTACTTAAATCCGCGTAAACCACTGGTTATAAAAAATATGGCCAAGAAATGGCCTGCTTACCAGAAATGGACCATGGATTATATGAAGGATGTGGTTGGTGATAAAAATATTCCCTTATACGACAGTTCAAAAGCAGATCCATCCAAACCCATAAATGCCGCAGCAGCCGAAATGAAGTTTGGCGATTACATAGATCTGATTAGGGAAACGCCCACCGATTTACGCATATTTTTGTTTGACCCGATTAAGTTTGCCCCTAAATTATTAGAAGATTACATCGCGCCCAAAGATTTGATGGGTGGTTTTTTAGACAGTTATCCAAATATGTTTTTCGGAGGAAAAGGTTCGGTTACCTTTTTACATTATGATATTGATTTAGCGCACATTTTCCATACCCATTTCAATGGACGGAAACATGTTATTCTTTTCGATTATAAATGGAAAGAACGTTTATACCAAATTCCATACGCTACTTATGCCCTTGAAGATTATGACGTGGAGAATCCAGACTTTGAAAAATTTCCGGCATTAAAAGGAATTAAAGGTGTAGAAGCCTTTTTAGAACATGGCGACACCTTATTTATGCCTACCGGTTACTGGCACTGGATGAAGTACCTTGAAGGATCTTTTTCGATAAGTTTAAGAGCCTGGGATAAAAGCTGGGCAGTAAAAACAAAAAGTTTGTACAACTTAACTCTTCAACGTAAATTTGACGACTTTATGAAAGCCAATTTCAGGGAAAAATACATGAAATGGAAAGAAGAACTTGCCATTAAAAAAGCAGCTAAAGCCTTACAAAAAAATTTACCAAGATAAAAAATGATTGAATGAGAATTTAACAATACATCTTCATTTCAAATTCATTAATTAAAAAATATGCATCAAAACATCGTTAAAATACAAGAAAACATTGAGCCGCTCAGACAGCAGATTATTAACCATAAGGTTTATTCTGCCATTAATGAGCTCGAAGACCTGCAAATTTTTATGCAACATCACATTTTTGCAGTTTGGGATTTTATGTCGTTGTTAAAAGCTTTGCAAATTAATTTAACCTGTACTACCTTGCCTTGGTTTCCGGTTGGCGATGCGGTAACCCGTCAGTTAATTAATGAAATTGTTGCCGGCGAAGAATCTGATGTTGATGCAAACGGCAATATTAAAAGCCATTTCGAGCTTTATCTTGATGCGATGGATCAATGCGGGGCTGATACAGAACCCATAAACGTATTCTTGTCCGAATTAAAAAATGGACATAGTTTTAACGATGCCTTTGAAATTGCAAAAGTTCCGGCAGCTGCCCGAGATTTTGTAAACGCGACCTTCGAAACCATTAACAATGGCAAAACCCATTTACAGGCCGCCAGTTTTACTTTTGGCCGTGAAGATTTAATACCGGGTATGTTTTTTTCTATGGTAACCGATTTAAACAGCACTCAGCCTGAAAAGGTATCTATTTTTAAATATTACCTGGAACGTCATATCGAAGTAGATGGCGATCATCACAGCCATTTAGCCCTGCAAATGACAGAGAAACTGTGTGAGGTTAATCCTGAATTTTGGGATGAAGCAGAAACTGTAACCAAGCAAGCCCTCGAAATGAGGATAAAACTTTGGGATGCAGCTTATGTAGAAATTGGCAACAGAAAAGTATTAGCCTAAATCCTTTTTAAACATCAACAAATTGTTAATTGAATGCGAAATTTATAATAAGTAATTTTCGTCACATTTGACCGTTGGTATGTTATTTATAAAATAAATTTTACACATTTGTTGTTAGGTTACAAATAACCAATTTAAGCGCATGAGTTTCATTTTAAAACCAGTAGACATTGTTGAGAGTATTACTCCAGAAGATTTTAAAAAAAATTATCTGAAAACAAAACGTCCGTTAGTAATTAAAGGTTTAACCAAAGATTGGCCTGCAAGAGAAAAGTGGACAACTGAATATTTGAAAGAAATCGCTGGCGATTTAGAAGTTCCTCTTTACGACAATTCAAAAGCCGATCCTTCAAAACCAATCAACGCCGCAACAGCACACATGAAATTTGGTGATTATCTGGATTTAATTAAACGCGAACCAACAGAATTAAGAATCTTTTTCTTCAACCTGTTTAAAAAAGTTCCAAGCTTAATTAATGATGTTAAAATCCCTAAAGATTTAATGGGTGGTTTTATTGAGAGCATGCCGGCGATGTTTTTTGGAGGTTCTAATTCCGTAACTTTTTTACATTACGATATCGATTTGCCACATATCTTCCATACACACTTTGGAGGCAGAAAACATATTGTTCTTTTCGATAATAAATGGAAAGATCGTTTATATTGCTTGCCAAATGCCACTTATGCTTTGGAAGATTATGACGTAGCCAACCCTGACTTTAAAAAATTTCCGGCATTAAATGGTGTTGAAGGTTACGAAGTTTTCTTAGAACATGGAGATACTTTATTTATGCCAACAGGTATGTGGCACTGGATGAAATATCTGGATGGTTCATTCTCGTTAAGCTTACGTGCCTGGGATCAATCCATTTCCCGTAAAGTAGCCAGTGTTTGGAGTTTATTTACACACGGCGCTATTGATAGTTTAATTAAAATGACTTTCAAAGAAAAGTATGCCAACTGGAGAGAGAAAAAAGCAGTTAAAATTGCAGAAAAAGCGCTCGAAAAAGGCAGACCTTAAAGATATTAACACATAAATGGATGGGGCTTCGTTTTACGATTGCCCCATTTTTTATTTAAGCACGGCTAATTTAAGCGCATCATTTTTCACTGGTATTATTTTTGTTCATCATTTAACCATAAAACTTTATCTAAATTAAACGAACTTATGGCTGATTTAAAACAAATTCTAAGCGCTGAAAACATCTATTCAGCACAGGCAAACATTAATGGCATAAATTGTACCGTAGGCTACATTAAAAAATTTAAATGGAGCTGGTTTGCTACACAATTAAATACATTTATTATTATCGGCGAAACCGACCAACCTATTAACAAAGCAGTTCTTGAAAATTTTTCGGCTGCGTGCTTAAATTATGCACTGGCCAATAATAAAGGCTGGCCGAGAGGATTGCAATCTGGTGTTGGCTCCATTGCAATATTAATGGGAAATAAAATAGAAAACGATGCCATTTACTTTGCAGAAAACGCTTCAAAAAAACATTGGTCGGCATTTGAAATACCAGTTCTCTTAGATTTAGAGAAAAGATTGGTTTATAAATATAAAAGCACTCCAATTTGGGGAACCATTTATTTTTCATATTTCACACAAACAATTAACTGGCTTGTCAGCAAATTATAACCCTTTTATTTAAAATACGATACAGAATTATTTTATGACAACCCTAACCGAAAAACAAAAAATGCTGTCGGGAAAAGCTTACCAGGCAGGCGATAATGAACTTTCAAAAGAACGGTTAAAAGCCAGGGAAATTATTTTTGAATTTAACAATTCTGCCCCAAAATTAATTAAACAGCGAAAAGAGTTATTGAAAAGGTTATTAGGTAAAACTGAAAAAATGTTTTATTTCGAGCCACCTTTCCGTTGTGATTACGGCTATAACATCGAAATCGGAAATAATTTCTACGCCAATTTCAATCTGGTTATTTTAGATTGCGCCAAGGTAAGTATTGGGAATAATGTATTTATTGCACCAAATGTAGCCATTTATACGGCCGGGCATCCAATACATCCTCATTTGAGAGATCAGGAATACGAGTGGGCCCAACCCATAACCATTGGCGATAGTGTGTGGATTGGCGGAAATGTGGTGATTAATGCCGGTGTAACCATTGGCAGCAATACGGTTATCGGCTCTGGTAGTGTGGTTACCAAAGATATTCCCGACAATGTTTTAGCCGTAGGAAATCCTTGCAAAGTAACTCGACAAATTACCGATGCCGATAAAGATTATTATTACAAAAACTTTAAACTGGAAGAAAAAACCGATTTATAATTCATTCTATGCAACCAGAAATAATTTTTTAACGTCTATAGTTCTACATCCCAAATCTATGAGACGATTTTACTTTATTTCTGGTTTAATTTTACTTGGCCTGCAAGTACAAGCACAGTTTATTACTAAAAGCCAGGCATTGGCCGACATAGATTTTTACGATAAAACCTTACGTGAAGTCCATTACAATCCATTTCTATATATAAATGAAAGGGAATATTTAAAAAAGATAGACAGCTTAAAACACAACATTCCAGACTCTATCGAAATTAGATCTTTTACCTTAAAAATAGGCGAATTAACCAGTGTAATAAAAGATGGCCACACCGCTCCTTCTTTTATTCAGCCGGCCTTTCAAACTGATTTCCGCAAGAAAATATTCTTTCCCTTTAGCTTTGTTGCCGATAAAAAATTAAATGTTTATGCCCTTACTGGCTTTCAGGAAACAGAGATTCCTAAAGGCGCTCAAATTATTTCCATAAACGGAGCAGATTTAGGTCAATTTTATAAAAAAGGAATATCATTAATTGGAGGTATAGACACCTACCAACAAGCACTTGCCATTAAATTACTCGGCTACAACTTATACCTTTCGGGCATTAGGCCACCGTTTAACGTTAAATACGTTTATAACAAACAAATACAACAAAAAACCATTACAGAAGGTACAATACTCAGAGATTTATTAGGCGAAGCATTCCCGTCAATTTTAGGAAAATCGTATTCTTTTAAAATTATAGATAATAAGATAGGTTATATTGATTTAATTGAAATGGGTCAGGATTATAAAACTTATAACAAATTTTTCGATTCGTGCTTTAATGAACTTAAAAAGAAAAACATAAACACTGTAGCCATTGATTTAAGAAAAAACACTGGCGGCAATTCTCTTATTGCCGATTTACTAATCAGTTATTTTAACAAGGATAAATATATTCTATCCGCAGGCAAATACTGGAAAATAAGCGAACCCTATAAAAATAATATTATTAAAAAAGGCGATACAAGCAATACTTATTTAAAAAAGGCTAACCATACCATCTGGGAATATGCAAATTGCACTGCTAAAGATCCTGTTTTTATTACGGATACCATTTTTAAGGGTAAGGTATTTATAATTACAGGGCCAATAACTTTTTCAAGTGCCAATATGCTGGCCGATGGTGTTAAAACTTTTAAAATGGCAACCTTAATTGGTGAGCCTACCGGCGAAAACACAAGTGATTTTGGTGAGGTGTATAAATTTAATTTGCCAAACAGTAAAATATTGATGCAGGTAACCACCTCCTTTGATTTAGGCGCGGATTGTAAAGACAAGGCAAAACACCCTGTTTTGCCCGATAAGTTAATTAAAACAACCTATATAGATCAAATTAATGGTATTGACCCCGTAATTAACCATTTGCTTAAACCGTAAATTATGAGCTATGATCTACCATCACTTTCCACTCTCCTTTTATCTTTTTCAAAAGCAATGTAAAAAAGCCTTTCGGTTCATCTTTTTCTCTTTTCAAATTCCAGCTACCCAATACAAAGGCCACATCCTTATTTAAAAATTCTACCTTTTTTATTCCAAAGGTTAAATAGCCCATAGCTGCTTTATCAGGATAGCCGCGTTTGTAATTATCCAATGTTTTTTGCCATCCGTAAGTGGGGCCGTTTTTGCCTACAAACAATAAGCTATCACTTTTTGCATAGCCTTGCATATAACTTTCAACATCACCTTTATTCCATGCGGTACGCTGCTGCTCCAGAACATTTAATATCGCGGTTCTATCTTTCGGCGTTTGTGCCTGAACAGCAAAACCAATAAAAAATAAGGCAATGGTTAATAGTTTTTTCATCATTCATAGTTTGGAATAAAAGTGCGTTTTATTTTTCAAAAAATAAACTTATAAAATTGGTTTTACAGGTAGCCTTTCAACATTAGTGATTGTAAGAGCTTAGTTCTTGTTTTTTATATCGGAGCAGCAACGCACGAATACGAAAAGCTGACCATTTCCAGATTAAACGCTTATATGTTTCTACTCTAAATATGACACCGCGCTTAAATTAATCCGTTACCAAACTTTTATCTTCGGTTATCCGTTTATACAAGCACATGAGAGGTTTTCGTTTTTCTGATTATAAACCCGGCGATACGCCAAAAGGTGGGTTTGATGAGTTGTTGAAATTATTCAGCGAGTTGCTGAATTATACGGCGGGCGATGCAGCAGAAGCTTTAAGTTGGCTAAACGAACTGGATAAACAGTATAAACTAACCAATAACGAGTATGGCATTGGCAATTTCATAGATGATTTGAAAGAAAAAGGTTATTTAACCGAAGATAACCAGAGTGGGGAATTTAAAATAACGCCAAAAACGGAGCAAACGATTCGAAAATCTGCTTTGGAAGAGATTTTTGGCAAACTTAAAAAAGCCGGAAAGGGAAATCACAACAGCAATCAATCGGGTATTGGCGAGGAAAAAAATGCCGACAGGCGGGAATATAATTTTGGGGATAGCCTGGACCAAATCGACATGACGGCCTCCATCCACAACGCCCAAATTAATCATGGCATTGGCAATTTTACATTAACGGAGCGCGATTTAGAAGTAGAAGAAAAAGATTTTAAAACTTTAACTTCAACTGTGCTGATGATTGACATTTCGCATTCCATGATTTTGTATGGTGAAGACAGAATTACACCGGCAAAAAAAGTGGCAATGGCTTTAGCCGAACTGATTAAAACGCGCTATCCAAAAGATACACTTGATATTGTGGTATTTGGAAATGATGCCTGGCCGATAAGTGTTAAAGATTTACCCTATTTACAGGTTGGGCCATACCACACCAATACCTATGCCGGATTAGAACTTGCGGCAGATTTACTGCGCCGCAGAAAAACACATAACAAGCAAATTTTTATGATTACCGACGGCAAACCAACCTGCTTAAAGGAAAACGGTAAATATTATAAAAACAGCATGGGGCTTGATCGAAAAGTAATTAATAAAACGCTGAACATGGCTGCACAATGTAAACGGTTAAAAATTCCGATTACGACATTCATGATTGCCAAAGACCCATATCTACAACAATTTGTCCGCCAGTTTACCCAAATTAACGGAGGAAGGGCATTTTACAGCTCATTAAATGGATTGGGCGAATATATATTTGAAGATTATATTAAAAACAGAAAAAGAACTGTCCGCTAACCACAACAGTTTAGTAAATTTTAAACCAATAATGATTAAACGCACCAATAAATACCAACTTATTTTAAAAGAAATATCTTTAGCCAAAGAAGAAGATGTTAAAAACGAAGCCTTAGAATTTGAATTTGACAATCACGACAATCTTTTTGAAATTATTAAAACAATAAAAAGCAAAAATATATTTGAAGATGAGCAACAAAGTGCTGAGTTTGCCATCGGACTAAAAATGTTTAGCGAAGTGATGATCAAAAACAGAGATAATGCCCTTTTCACGGAGCTTTTTCCTGTATTTGGCTCTTTTATGCGAAAATTAAAAAGCCACCAATAATTAAAAACGCCCTTTAATACAAAAAACCTGTATGGAAATTAAAACATTAGGCCAGCTAAAGGCTACCAATTATACATCAAGAAGCGTTAAAGACGAGTTACGAGAAAACCTGATCAAGCAGCTTCGCGATAACAAAGCAGAATTTCAGGGCATTATTGGTTACGATGAAACAGTAATCCCCGAATTACAAACGGCCATATTATCCCGCCACAACATTTTACTTTTAGGTTTGCGCGGACAGGCAAAAACCAGGATTGCCCGTTTAATGGTTAACTTATTGGATGAGTATGTACCTTATGTTGCCGGAAGTGAGATCTTTGACGATCCTTTAAATCCTATTTCCTGGTTTGCCAGAAATGAAATTGCAACTAAAGGTGATGAAACAGAAATTGCCTGGTTACACCGCAGCGAACGGTATACAGAAAAATTAGCCACCCCTGATGTGACCGTTGCTGATTTAATTGGCGATGTTGACCCGATTAAAGCCGCCACCCTAAAGCTTACTTATAATGATGAGCGTGTAATCCATTTCGGGTTAATTCCGCGTGCACACCGCAGCATTTTCGTAATTAACGAGCTACCTGATTTACAAGCCAGGATTCAGGTTGCGTTATTTAACATGTTACAGGAAAAAGACATCCAGATACGTGGTTTTAAATTACGTTTGCCTTTAGATATTCAGTTTGTTTTTACAGCAAACCCAGAAGATTATACCAATCGCGGAAGTATTGTTACGCCATTAAAAGACAGAATTGAAAGCCAGATTTTAACTCACTACCCTAAAAGTATCGAAGTTTCGAGAAAAATTACCTTTCAGGAAGCTAAACTATCGCCTGAGCAAAAAGCAAATATTGAAGCAGATGGTTTAGTAAAAGATTTAGTTGAGCAAATAGCTTTTGAAGCCCGCAAAAGTGAATACATTGATCAAAAATCGGGTGTATCTGCCAGATTAACCATTTCCGCCTACGAAAACCTGATCAGCACCGCAGAAAGAAGAATGTTGATCGCCGGAGAAAAAAACACCTTTGTGCGTTTATCTGATTTAGCCGGAATTATCCCAGCCATTACCGGAAAAATTGAATTGGTATACGAAGGGGAATTGGAAGGCCCGGCGCATGTAGCAACAACCTTAATTGGTAAAGCAGTAAAAACTTTGTTTGCACGCTATTTCCCTGATCCTGAAAAAGCTA
This sequence comes from Pedobacter nototheniae, assembly GCF_032678625.1. Lineage (GTDB taxonomy): Bacteria > Bacteroidota > Bacteroidia > Sphingobacteriales > Sphingobacteriaceae > Pedobacter > Pedobacter nototheniae_A. The sequence continues at coordinate 359,864 of NZ_JAVTSO010000001.1, forward strand.
AAAAGAGCAAAACAGCCAACCCTTATACCGAAATAAGCGAATGGTTTACAGAAGGAAATGACCTTGATTTAACCGATGCGCTAACCAACATTAAATATAAAAAGGCTTTAATGAAAGTGCCTGGCTTATATGATTTGGTTAAGAAATTCCATCCAAAATTAAGTGAGAACCAAACGTTACTTTTAATGGAATTCGTATTGCATGGTTTGGCTGAATATTCGCAGTTAAGCAAAAATTTCTTAAACGGGGGCTTTGGTTTCAGCGATATGTTCGGCAGCCTTTTTAATGCAGAGTTTGATGAGGAAGAAGATGAAGACGATTTAAGGTAGTACATTATTAATAGAAATATTTAATTTAGGCAGGCCAAAAACCTGCCTCATTTTTTAATACAAAACCAATAAATCCTGCAAAATGGGAAGATTACCCTTAATTATAGTTGCCTGTATATTTATCATCGCTTTTGATGTTTATTGCTATAAAGCCATTATTGCCGTTTTTAAAAAATGGAAGCCCAGAACCAAAAAGGTATTCTGTGTTTTATACTGGGCTTACAGTATTTTACTGATCATTGGCGTTTTTTGTGGCATTTATTTAAATCTGTTTTTAACGCTACGGGCCATTATTTTGGTTGCATTCTTTTTAACTGTGGCCTGCAAATTAGCCATGTTGCCATTTTTACTGGTCGATGATTTAAGAAGAGGAATTATAAAACTGACTAAATCTGCAAGGAAAAAAGAAGCACAAAATACAGGAAATATCCAACCTACAACCGAAGCTGAATCCATTTCAAGGTCTGAATTTTTGGTTAAGGCCGGTTTGGTTGCAGCGGCTGTTCCGCTAACTTCATTAAGCTGGGGCATTATTTCCGGCGCCTATGATTACCAGGTTAGAAAAGTGGATTTAATCTTACCCAACCTTCCGAAAGCTTTTGATGGCATTAGAATGGGGCAAATTTCTGACATCCACTCGGGCAGTTTCTATAATAAAACTGCAGTTAAAGGGGGTGTTGAGATGCTGCTGGCAGAAAAAACTGACTTTATTTTCTTCACGGGCGATTTGGTAAATAACCTAACCAATGAGGTTAAAGATTACCAGGACATATTTTCTAAAGTTAAAGCACCACTTGGGGTTTATTCGAGCTTAGGAAACCACGACTATGGCGATTATTATTTTGGCCGCGAATCTTCTCCTGCAAAGGTTAAAAACCTGAAGGATATGGTTGATGTACATAAAATAATGGGCTACGATTTATTAATGAACGAAAACCGTCGTTTAAAGGTAGATGGCGAAGAAATAGGAATTTTAGGTATTGAAAACTGGGGAATGGGCCGTTTTCCTAAATATGGAAAAATGGAACTGGCCGTTAAAAATACGGACGATTTACCTGTAAAGCTTTTATTAAGTCACGATCCGTCACACTGGCGTGGAGAGGTATTGGAAAAATACCCGCAGATTGATGCCATGTTTAGTGGACATACTCATGGTATGCAATTTGGCGTACGCCTAAAAGAATACCAATGGAGCCCGATACAATATATTTACAAAGAATGGGCAGGTTTATACCGCGAACAGAAACAGCAACTTTATGTTAATGTTGGTTACGGCTTTTTAGGCTATCCGGGTAGGGTTGGGATTTTACCTGAAATTACAATTTTTACCCTCAAAAGAGCATAAAAGATTTAGTGCATGATTGAGTTCAATCATGCACCAATTAACATTTATCCGGCGTTAAAGCGATAACCTACACCACGTACAGTTTGCAACAGCTGAGGATTATCTGGATTTAATTCTATTTTTTTACGGAGACGAACGATGTGCATGTCCAGTGTTCTGGTATTTACATCAGAGTTGTAACCCCAAACCACCAGCATAAGTTCATCCCGGTTAATTACCTTGCCTGGGTTACGCAAAAAGTAAAGCAGGATGCGATTTTCTAAAATGGTTAATTCAATTTTTCTACCTTCTCTAAATAAAGTATGAATATTGGGGTGGTGTTCCATATTGCCAAAACGATGAATTTCGGCCATGTCTTTATTAACAATAAACTTCACTTTGCTTTCCAGCATCGCAACTAAAACGTCCATATTAAAAGGCTTGGTGATGTAATCAGAAGCACCAAAATTATATGCATCAATTTTATCTACATCCTGCGCTTTTGCCGTCATCATAATAATCAGGTTTTCAAAACCCTGCCCACGTACACTTTCGCAAACGTCAGATCCCTGCTTACCTGGCAACATCCAGTCCATCAAAACAATATCCGGCTGATCGGCTAAAATCATTCTTTCGCCTGCATCCCCGTCATGAGCCTCCAATACATTGTAACCTTCTGTTTTTAAACGATGTGCTACTAAAAAGCGAAGATTTTCATCATCTTCTACGATTAATATTTTTACTTCTTTAGACATTTATATTTCTGTTATGTTAGAAAAGCCTGAGGGTTGTAAGGTTATGCTCCCGGCAACATCCTTCGCTTTCAATTTTTATTTATTGTAAGGCAGTACAATTTTAAACTCTGTACCCATGCCTACTTTACTTCTTACCGTAATTTCTCCCTGCATAAAGTTAACCAGTTCTTTGCAGAATGCCAAACCTAACCCAACGCTCCCCATTTGGTTATATTCATTCTGAATTCTGAAAAATTTCTTAAATATATTATTTAATTCTCCCGATTGTATTCCTATTCCTTTATCGGTAAACCTGAACACCAGAACGCCTTTAATCAGCTTTGCACTAATGTGTAAGATCTTTTTATCAGGCTTTGAATATTTATAAGCATTCTCGGCTAAGTTATCAAACAAACTACCCAATAACACCGGGTCTGTAATAAAAGTTTTAAAGCCAACAACTTCATAGGTCATGTTAAAATCGGGGTGTTTTAACGTATGCGATTCGAGGGTACTTTCTATAAAATCGCGAATGTTAACCTCTTCTTCATTTAGCTTAATGGCCTTATTTTCAATCTGCGTAAAAGCCAATAGCTTATTCATTAAACCATTCAGCTTATCTGCTTCTTCATCCAGGATTTTACCATACAGGCTCAGTTCTCTTTCAGAAAGTGAAGTTGCGCTTTTAATGTTATTCCCCGCAATTTTAATTACACTTACCGGTGTTTTAAATTCATGTGTAAGGTTATTTACAAAATCGTACTGCAGCTTAAACATTTTACTGTTGATGTTTAAATTACGGAAAATTAAATAAGCAATTAACAACAACACCCCGTAAACCAATAAAAGCACTACAGCAATTGGTAAAAAGTAAATAAATATCTCTTTCTTAATGTGATCTTTTGAAGAGATAAAGTAAAGTTTAAAATTAGAAAACGCATTAGGAAGTGCAATTTCTGTAGTTAGGTTCTCGTCCGAAATATTAATCGGATCGTATGTAAGCGCTTCAACTTTTATACTTTGAAAAAGCGAAGGTTTAGTGTTGATGATTTTAATTTTGGCCGGATCAAGCTGAAAAACGAACATTCCCAATTTATATACAGGTGCCTGGGGAAGCTTTTTGTGCAGCATCTCTTTATACACCTTAAGCTCTTCAAAACTTGGGATATTTAAATAGGTAATTTTATTTGATGCCACGACAGAGAAGTTGGTAAACAGCTCTTCCTGGCCGGGAACTTTAGCCGTATCTAAACGTCCAATATAACTTAATAACTGTAAAGCCATTGGGTTAAAATCGCTGTTTACATCAAATGATTTTCTGTTTTCTTCCGAATAGATTTTAACAGAATCGGCAGGTACATTTTTTCCAAACTGGTAGATGTTTTTCGGTCCGAAACCAAAAGATTTTGAATTTACACCATCTTTAACAGGCATATTTTTTACTTCCGAATCGTAAAAAGTAATTTTGGAAACGAAAGGATATTTCAGTGTAGTGGTATCTGCAAATCTGGAGGCCGAAGTAGAGTCTAAATAACCGCTGTAGTACGATACCTGTGGCATTTTAATCTGGAAAAAGTCATTATAAGGTTTAATGGTTTGCTCCAGTACATTTACTTTCTCAGAAACAAATTCGTTCTCAATATATTTCTTGCTAAAATTAAAAGCTAAAAACAACGAAATAATAAATAAAATAGAGATGAGTACAATAAAACTCACAATAAGCAGAAAGTTTTTACGATAGCCGCTTTCTTTATCCAGTGCCATACGTTATTTTCTGTTGATATTATCTTTTAAAAACTGCTCCAGTGCTTTATACATAACCAAACGGCTTTGTTGTCGTTTTACAGGATCAGGCCCTTCCTCCTTCTCAATATGCGTAACCGGAACATTTCTTTTTTGCAGTTCTTTAATAAATTGAATCCCCTCTGCAATATTAATATGTGGATCTTTTGGGTTTTGAGCAATAAAAACAGGTGCATGAAAACGGTCGGCATGAAAAACCGGCGATGCAGAACGTACATATTCTGTATCGGTGATCGGGTTGCCAACAATTTCATAATACATCTGCAATTTGGATTTTAAAAATGGAGGGATCATTTTAAAGTAACTAAATAAGTTAATTACGCCCGAATTTGAACCACCACAACTGTATAAATCAGGATTTTTATATAAACAGTTTAAAGCAATGTAACCGCCAAAACCATTTCCATAAATAGCCACTTTTTTTGAATTTACAACTTTTTGCTCAATTAACCACCTCACTCCGGCATTCACATCCTGTTGTATCTTGTCGTTAAGCTCTTTAAAGCCGGCTGCATAAAATGCCTTTCCATAACCAATAGAACCTCGGTAATTTACCTGTAATACGGCATAACCACGATTGGCTAAAAACTGCACATCGGCATTATAACCCCAGCTGTTTCGCCATACGGGTCCATCATGCGGAAGCACAACTAAAGGCAAATTAGCAGCTTTTTTATTTTTAGGTAAGGTTAAGTAGCCGTTAATGGTTAAGCCATCAACACTTTTATAGCTGATTGGCTTCATATCACACATATCTTCTTCCTTTATAGACGAATTTACATCTGCTAATTTTCTAAGTTTATTCTGGCTTGCAAAGTATAAATAATACGATCCCGGATTTTTATCCGTAAAGGTTCTAACCACAAAAACATTATCCAGTTTATCTTTATCTTCAACCTGCCATTCGGTACCAGGCAGTAAAACATCAATTTTATTGTAATTTACCTTGGTTACAGAATCCAGGTAAAATTTTTCCTTTTTCCAGGTTTCGCAGGTAACAAAAATCATTTTCTTTTTTGTCCTCGAGTATTTTGCCTCTACTACGTTTAGGGTATCGTTTGCGAAAAGAATCTTTTTTTCTTTTCCCGTTTTAAGATCAAGTTCTACCAGCGCATTTTTATCCCGGTTAACATTGGATATCGCATAAAGTACATCCTGCTGATTTTCGGCAATAGCCACAGGGTTAAGCGTAGTTTTAAAGTTATTGGTAATTACGGATCTAAATGGCTGTCCTTCATTTTCACGGTACAGGAGTGTTTTATTAACCCCATCGCTTGAAATTGCCATTTTAAGAATCCCCTTATCGTCTGTAATCCAGTTGGTAATATTGCCTGGGTTTTTAGCGGCAATATCCATCTTACCATTCCTCACATTTAAACGGTATACATCAAAAACGGATGAATCTCTTTTATTTGATGAAACAATAATGTATTTATCATCAATAAGCTGATTTTCAAGAACATCAATTCGTGCTTTTTCGTTTGACCCCAATTGAATCTGCTTACTTCCGTCCTTATTTATTACAAACAGATCAGACCGTCTATCCTTAGAATCATCTTTTGTATAGTAGATCAGTTCGTTATTGCTGGTCCAGAAATAAAAGCCTAAGGTTTTTTCAGTAAGGTGTGTTAGTTGCAAACTTTTTCCAGTAGCTAAATCTTCGACAAAAAGATTGGTTTTTTTATCCTGCAACTTAACATACGATAAGCTTTTACCATCTGGAGAGATGTGGTAATAAGCTTTATCCTGTGTTTTAAAGAAATCGTTAATAGGTATAGTTTTATCTTTTTTGAAGCCTTTACAAGCACAAAACAAAGCAACCAAAACCATCATCAAAACTCTATTCACCATATAAATTTTCCCCCGGGAGCACAAAAATAAATATCATCAGTATTTAAACTATGATATACACTAACAATGTTACTAAAGTATTGGGATGTGGTTCAATTTAGGATTTAAAATAACTTTGCAAAGAAAACACAGGTAACATTCTTATTGTATCATTAAAATACTACAAAACCTAATGGGTTTCTTTCGTTTTTAGCTTTACTGCTTTTTAACTACATTTAAATCTTTTAATTTAGGAAATATGAAACGTTTACTTGTCATCGTGTTTTTCTTCCTGTACAACGGCGTAAATGCTCAGATATTTCGCTCTAATCAACAAATCAGCCCAGATGAAAGTACTTTAGCCATACAATATTACCAGGAAGGGGATTATGAAAAAGCAGCCGTTCTTTTAGAAAAGCTTTATTCCAGCCCAAATAATGAAGCTTACTTCGACCTGTATTTTAATTGCCTGCTTAAGCTCAAAAAATACGATGTGGCAGAAAAAATTGTCAAAAAACAAATAAAGCAGGCGCCACAAAATGATATTTACCTGATTGCTTTGGGCAAACTTGACCAGGAAAAGGGCGATTTAACTGCAGCCAGTAAAATTTTCACAGAAGCAATTAATAAGCTTCCAAAAGATGAATATAGGATAAGGGCATTGGCCAACAATTTCTATCGGTTTGAAAATTATGAATTTGCAATTCAAACTTTTAAACAGGGGAGAAAACTCCTCAACAATGACCAGCTTTTTACCTTCGAACTGCTTAATATTTACAGATTTAAGAAAGATAAACCCATGCTGATGCAAGAGTACCTGGATGCTTTAGCTACCATGCCACAGCTATTAGCTCAGGCCGAGGCCGTTTTACCTGCTATTTTTGAAGATAAAAGCGATTATCAGAACTTTCAAACTGGTATTTTGAAGAAAATCCAAAAGGAACCAGATGCTGAAATTTATGTACAGCTTCTAACCTGGAACTATATTCAGCAGCAGGAATACGATATGGCGCTGCGCCAGTTAATTGCTTTTGATAAGCGAACAAAAGCAGATGGCGGAACTTTATTTAATGCCATTTATACGTTTGCAGATAACAATGCTTACGATACAGCCATTAAAGCATATGAATATTTAATAACCAAGGGCAAGGAAAATACTTATTATCTACCTTCTAAAATTGAGTTATTAAATATGAAATATAACATCCAAACAGCAGGAAAGTATAATGCTATTGATTTGGACCTTTTGGCTAAAGATTACCAAACGTTACTTGATGAATACGGGAAGAATAAAAACACCCTATTCGCCATAAAAAAGTGGTCTAACTTGCAAGCTTATTACTTAAAGCATCCTGAAAAAGCAGAATCGGCACTGGAAGAGGCGCTAAAAATCCCAGGGATTAACAGTGTAGATATTGGTCAGCTTAAATTAGATTTAGGGGATGTTTATATTTTAACCAACCAACCCTGGGAAGCATTTTTAGTTTACGAACAGGTAAGCAAGCAATTTGAAGGACAGGCAATTGGTAATGAGGCCCGTTTCAGAAGTGCGAAACTTTCCTTTTATCAGGGCAATTTCGAATACAGCAATAGCCAATGTTTGGTTTTAAAAGCAGCTACATCACAACTCATTGCGAATGATGCATTAAACTTGAGTTTATTAATCACCGATAATATCCAAACGCCTGCAGATAGCAATGCATTAAAAATGTATGCAGATGCAGAAATGTTACTGTTTAGAAACCTGCCAACACAAGCCGTAAAGAAACTGGATAGCATTGCCCTTACCTATCCTCAAAACAGTTTGGCCGATGCCGTAATGATGAGTAAAGCTAAAATTTTGATTAAGGCTAATGATTATCAACCGGCTGCAGATTTACTAAAAAAGGTTACAGAAGATTTTAAAGATGGCATTTGGACCGATGATGCGCTTTTTACACTGGCTGATTTATATGAAAAAAAACTAAATGACCTGGTTCAGGCTAAAATTTATTTCCAAAAACTGATTACAGATTATCCAGGTAGCATGTTCAGTGCCGAAGCTCGAAAGCGGTTCAGGAACTTGAGAGGTGACGGGGTTTAGAAATTTTTCGAAACTTTCTTTCTAAAAAACCGATGGTGCCGTACAGGCAGGCACTATTTTTTAGATTTTACATCCCTGTAAAATCTTATCTTTGCGCTATGCTTTTATACAACGTAACTTTAATTTTAGAAGATGCCGCCGCAGAAGAGTGGTTGCAATGGGCTCAGAAAATTCATATTCCGCAGGTAATGGACACAGGCCTTTTCGTATCGCACCGATTACTAAAAGTATTGGATTCGCCAAATGAAGGCGTTACCTACTGCGTACAATACGTTGCCGAAAACCAGGAACAATACAACCAATATGTAGATGTGTATGCACCAGCTTTACAGGAAGATTTAAATACAAAATTTAAAAATAGATTTGTTGCCTATCGTACCTTAATGGAGTTTGTTTAAACTCCATTAAATTCTTAAGGATTTATTTTTTTATTATTTTTATGTCTGTCCGCATCGCGGATGCTTTTCTTTTCAAGGTTTTTTTCTAAAGCATCCGTTAAGTTAATGCCGGTTTGATTGGCTAAGCAAATCAACACAAACATTACATCAGCCATTTCATCGGCAAGGTTTACCTCCTCATCGCTTTTTTTAAAAGATTGCTCTCCATATTTCCTCGACATAATCCGGGCAACCTCCCCCACTTCTTCCATTAAAATAGCTGTATTGGTTAGCTCATTAAAATACCGGATTCCTGTTGTCTTAATCCAGTTGTCTACTGCTTGTTGTGCTTCGTTAATTGTCATTCTGTTCCTCTTTTATTTCAGATTGGATAATTTTATTAATATCGGTGTTGGCACCTTCAATTAAAAAAACACTTGCCCCATACTCCCTGGAAAACTTATTCTTTACCGATCCAATTTTAGTAATCTTTTCAAAATAAGGCTTTTCTCGTTTTCGTTCCGGGTCTTTATCATCAAATTCTCTTATAAGAATAATATCTTTAAGTGGCTTATCCAAGTTAAACCAATATAAATAGTCGGCATTATAGGATACAGCATTAATATTTTTAAATTTTGAATAATAATTAATGGCACCAGCCTGTCCGTAATTATCAGCACGCACCAGCACGGCCGATTTATCTTTTACCTTTTCATAAGCTATATCCGCAAGCGCTGCAATTTCTTTCCAGCCTTGCATGTCGGCATAATCCTGTGGTAGTTGATGATTTCGTCCATCTTCCCAGCGCAACATACCTACCCTTTCAAATCTTCTGTGGTGCGCAACAATTTGCTGAGGACTATAAACCGGCATAATAAGCGGCAACAGATAAATAAATGAGCCTATTGTAAAAGCGAAAAGCAATCCGGTTAAAATGTATTTCTTTGATAGAAACCGCGCCAAATAAACTGCACCAAAAGCAAGCAGTACAGGGTATAAACCTAATGCATAATAATCTTTAGCTTTAAAATAACTAAAAACTATCATCGTAAACAGGTAGGTAAGAATAATCCAGCGGTGTTTCCTGAAATCTTTGTAAAAAATTAAACTTCCGATTCCGGCCAGCAGAATAAAAATTGAACTTATGAAGAACAAGAATTGATTAATGAAAAAATCAATCCGATTTACATGAACCAGTTGTGTGGCCTGCAAAAGCTTCATATGAGTGAGTACAGGAAAATGATGATTAATTTGCCAGATAATATTAGGCAAAATGATCAACAAAGCCAATAAAATGGCTAAGTAAAGCTGTTTATTTGCAAATATTCTCCGCTTTGATGTAATTAATATGGCGGGTAATAAACCAATAATTAGAAAAAGAATATTGTATTTATTCAGAAAACCCAAGGCAACAAAAATTGCAAAAGCGTAAAGGTATTTAGCTTCTTTTTGATCAAAATACTTTAACAGGTAATAAAATACGGCCGTCCATGCCAAAACATCAAAAGAATTTGGCTGGTATAGTGTATTTAACCTTAACAGAGACGAACAGAGACAAGCAACTGCAACCAAACATTTAGCCAACAAATTACCTTTCAAAAACCCGACGATCTTCCAGCAAAAAAGAATGGTTAAAGCACCAATTACTGCCGGCACCAATCTGACTATAAAAAGGCCATTACCTAAAGTTTTAATAATCCAGGAAAAAAGCGACGTTAAAGGGGGAACTGAAGTAAAACCCGCAGCTAAATGATTTGCCTGATCCAGATGCAGAAATTCATCTCTTTGTAATTCATAAACTGAATTAACCAGCACAAATGATAAGATAAGTTTTAGAGATAGAAAAAACAGCAAATAAGCATACTCCGGTAGTCTGTTTAAATTTTTATGGGTCATATCAATAATAAAAGATTAGACTGATCTTCTAAATAGGACGATTATTTAATTAATTAGTTACATAAACAATTAAGTTTTTAATACTTAAACAAATAGGTTACCTTGTGTATTATGCCCACATTACAAAACTTTAATATATTTGTTTAAGCTAAAAATGGTGCATTAATCCTCTAAATCAACAATATGAATCCGCTCTTCAGTGAAAAACAACAAAAAGCCATTAATTCGATATGGATATTAGGTGTAATCATTGCCTTTCTTCAAATCAGCAATTACTTTGTAGATAGTTACGGCCCTGATAATTTATTTTATACCTATTTATGGCAATCGCAGAACTGGTTTTTCGAAAGCATGGTTTTTGCCTGGTATTTTTACAGCAATAAATTTATTACAAAAGGTGCCATTATTCAACTGTTGTTCCTTCCTTACTATGTTTTCAAGTCAGACTGGTCTGGCTTTCTGGATTACCATATGAATATTGATAATAGCAGTCTTATTTACAATGGGATCAATTTCGTCTCATTTTTCATTCCGCTCATTTTCTTTGCTGTTTTTTACTTTAAAAGTGAAACTAAACCTGCCGGGGTATCAAAAATAAAGTCAGTTATTGTACAGCTTGTTTCTGTATTGGTTTTCAGCTTTACCGTTTCTTCTGATCCCGATTCGTTGTATAAGTTTATCGGAGCTTTTGTTGGTTCTTCACTTTATGTTAAAGACATTATTGTGTCGCTTATTTTCATGTTAATTTCCGTTAAAATTGTTTCTATTTTAATTGGTTTTTTATATTTATCAAACCGGATTTACAGCATAAAACTGTTGGTAAATCCACTTGATATTCAACCTATTTCTGCGCGGTTTTTTAAGTGGGCATTTATAATTGCCTATCCGGTATTGTTGTTTATGCTTTTAGATATGGTGGGCACGGTATTTACCATATCTTTTTCATCTTCGCTAAAAACATCTGCCATTATTTACATCTTAAGTTATTTAATTGTATTGTTTATTTATGGAAGGTTCTTCGGCAATTTAATTCAATACAGAAATTATACTTTGAAGCGGTATTTGGGGGTTATAAATGCTTTTTCAGTACTTCCGGTTTTAAATTTAATCCCATTTTTCACCTTGATTTTCGCCAAAATTAATTCGGATTCGATTGGTGGTTACATCAACAAATTAAAATGCAACCGAAATATCCATTTGATTATTTATTGTGCGCTGCTTACTTTATACACCCTTTATAAATATTTTTCTAAACATGCAGAAATCCGGGATTTCTCGGTTTTTTATAGCCTGGGCGTTTACATTGTTTCCATTCTTTTGCTGGCAAGGTTTAAGTTAAGCACTAAAATAGTGCCCTTCCTTGCCGTTATTATCCTGTACTATGCAGATCTTAAAGACTTTTTTGATTTTACCCAAGGGTTTTTATCCTTTATAAAAGCAAAAGTATTTTCTTTTATTTGGCTGGGTACCCTGGCAATTTTTTTATTGTATTACCTGATCGATTACATCCTGCATAAATGTTTTTATACAGAATATTTTGAGCAACACAATGAGGAAGAATTTGAAGCTTATATTGAAAAATTTCAGTAAAGAGTTAACTTGATTTACGGAGTATAATTGAAATTTCGTTGCTTGGAAAACTGGTACCAGCATTGATGAGTTTGAAATCAAAATTATACTTTCCATCATGTGGCGCGGTAAACTTTTTATTTTCTATTTCAAAATCCCAGACGGTGTAATATTTTATACTATCGCCCGCTGAACTGCTGGAGGTATAAGATTCTTTTGTTTTTTTTGAATTGACAATATGTGTACCAGCCATTACATTCAAACTATCGTACATTAAAGATTGTCCCTGACTTTCTATATTAAACTTGATTTTAAAAACAGGCGTATCATCTTTAGCCGAAACTTTAGACCATATGGTTACTACGTCGCCTTTTTTTAAATTCACAGCATCGGCCGATGTAATTTCATTTATCTGTAACGGAACCTCCGTTACATCCGTTCCAATTGGATTGCAGGAAGCAAAACTTACTATAAATAAAGCGGCAATCAGATTCTTTCTTAACATAAAAATAGTTTTAAGCGGTTCTTTTTATTTCGTATCTAAACTATAATGTTTGCTAAAATAGCTGAACATTTTAACAAACAAATCTGCATCAGCATCGGTTAAATTGTCCATTGTTCTGATGAAAAAGCTTTTTCCTTTATATTCTACCGGACAAACAACCGTTACACCTGTACTATAAACTTCGCCGGCATAGTTTTTAGCTGAAAAATTAATGATATAGCAGCCTTCTTCCTGCCTTACTTTATACTGGCTGTTGCTTTTAGCTTCAAAAATTTCATCGCTGTAAGAGTCATTTAATTCACTCACCCGGTTGGTTTTAACTGCATCAATGAATTTATAAAAAGCCAGTTCCTTAACCGTTGTGGCGCGGTACAGTTGTACAAGCTCATAATTACCTGATGTTCTTGGGGCAACTTTTTCTCCTTCTTCTAAAAATATTTTAAGTTCTTTCTCGATCTTTTTAAACACGTTTTTTAACAGATCTATTTCTATTATGGAACCATTGTTAACATAATCTTCCCAGGAAGTAAATGTAACTTTCGCGTAATTTACCTTGCTCAGGTTTTTGGCATTTTTTAACAGGTGCAGAAAAAGATTTACTTTTTGTTTTTTAGGAAACTTTTTACTCCAGCTCATTTCTGCTTTATAAAAAATATAGCTTTTATGGGCTTCGTCGTATTCAAAATGAATGGTATAAAAACTATCGCTCACTTCAAAAACAATACTATTCTCATCCTCAAAATATACAAAATCCGATCGCTCGTACTGCTCTTTTATGTCTTTAATTGTCAGTATTTTAGAATTATTTTCGGGTATAATCAATACTTCCTCAGTATACAACTCTCCATGCCTAGTAAAAACATTTTCAAAAGCTACATTTAAATATCCGCCGGGTATTTTAGACAAATCTATTTTACCAATCTTTCCTGCCTCTTCTTCTGCAGTAGGTTCAATTTTAGATACGGTAAAGGTATTGCTTTCAGGGATGGTTAAATTATAGGTTTTATCTATCGAAACCGTTTTTAAAGGCAATTTTAAATCCATCACCTTTTTAACTTCAGCGTCAGAAGCGACTTCTATATCATCTATCCCCGCAACCCCTTTATCATCCTCACGAATAACTCTTTTACAACCGAAAACGGTTAAGCTGAGTAAGATTAAATAGCAGAAATTGCGCTTTCTAAAAGAAAATGTTGCCTTTTTAAAGCCGAGATTTGAAGTAGCGTTCATAAGCAGATATTGAGAATGTATAATCAAATATATAATTTAACCTGTCAATTATTCTTTATTCTTCGTATCAATTATAATAGTTACAGGTCCATCATTCAATAAATTGATTTTCATATCGGCCCCGAAAACACCTGTTTCTATTTTTTGCCCAAGTAAAACAGCTAATTTTTCGATCATTTTTTCATACAAAGGAATGGCTACCTCTGGCCTGGCAGCTCTTGTAAAGCCGGGGCGGTTCCCTTTTTTTGTTGCTGCAAACAGGGTAAACTGACTGATCAGCAAAATGTTTCCGCCAACATCCGCCAGGGCTTTGTTCATTAAGCCATTCTCATCACTAAAAACCCGCATGCCTGCAATTTTTTGTGCCAGCCAATCCAAATCTTCAGTGGTGTCGGCATCCTCAATACCCAATAAAACCAAAAATCCTTTTTCTATCTCTCCGGTTGTATTCCCTTCTACCACGCAACTTGCCTGTGTAACTCTTTGTAAAACTGCCCGCATTTTATACTACTTTTGGTGAATTAATTGATATGCGCAAGATAAGTATTTTAATAATTTCTATCCTTTTTCTGGTGGGTTGCAAGCCAAAACCTGCTGTACACACTACATTCTATTACTGGAAAACAGATTACCAGAACAAAAAAGCAGAAACCAATTACCTGGATTTATTTAAGTCTAAATCTCTTTATGTGCGTATTATGGATGTGGATTTTGATCCAGATCTGCAACAAGCCGTTCCGGTTTCGCCTATAAATTTTTCCGATCCCTTACCCACTCAGGTCAACATTATTCCGGTAGTTTATCTTGTAAACCAGGTTTTCAACAATCTCGATACTCAAAAGAATGGAGAACTGGCCAACCGGATTGCCAAATTTGTAGATGCCAAGGTTAAGCAGGCCGGAAAACAAAACTATAGCGAATTACAAATTGATTGCGACTGGACCAAAACTACGCGGGTTCAATATTTCAACTTTCTTGATCAACTGCAGAAAAACCCTTTACTAAAAGGAAAAACCATTTCGGTTACACTCCGTTTACACCAGGTTAAAAACTTAGCCTCAAGCGGAATCCCTCCTGTTAAAAAAGTAATGTTAATGTGCTACAACATGGGTAATCTGCGTAAGTACGGCAACCAAAATTCTATTTTAGATCTCCACGAAATGGATGTATACTTAAAGAATGACTTGGCTGGTTATCCGCTTAAATTGGATGTTGCTTTACCAATTTTTGAATGGGCCGTTGTATTTAGGAAACAGCAATATGCAGGTATATCCAAACGCATTAGCCGGCAAATACTGCAAGACAAAAAACTGTTTAAACGAAAAGGAGATTCTAATTTATACACGCTTTTATCAGATTACCCGGCGGCAGGATTAAAAACAGGCGATGAGATTAGATGGGAAGAAACTACTTTGGATAATTTGCTTGCTTCATCCAAATTTTTATCTCGATATTTGCCTGCAACGGAACGAAATCTCGTTTTTTACCATCTTGATATTGACCTTTTAAAACATTTTACCAATGAAAACTTTCAAAAAATTATCGCTGATTTTTAGTGTTTTTCTCCTCACATTTTTTGGAGAAATAGCCGTAAACCTGGCCTGTGGTGGCGAAATAGACCCTTACGATTATTACATTTCTTATTTCCACAATAATGTAAATGGCGATGAATATGTACCGTTTGCTTACAACCAAATGGTTTATTTAAATAGTGAGGAAGATGTGGAAAGCGAGCCGGAAATTAATAGCCGCGAATGGGCAAAATACCTCAATGTAAAGCAAAATGATGTATTTAAAGTAATGTATAATACAGACAGTGCAACGAGTGTAAAACTGGCAAAATATAGTGGCACCGTTAGCGAATTGCCGGATAGTTTGCAAAACAATACTTTTATACAGGCTTTAGGTAAAAATACTGCGGCTTTAAAGTATTATCTCTTTGCTAAAAGTTGCGAGCCTTTAGCCAATACCGCATTTAGTCTTTGGGACCCACAGCCACGAGATACCATAGCAATGAAGGAAAAAGGGGTTGAAGCTTTAAAATTAACAGGCGCTGAGAAAGACGACTTTTTAAAACTTCGTTATGCTTACCAAACAGCAAGAATGTTTCACTATTCAGGATCTTATGATGCCTGCAAATCGACTTATGAAAAATTAATTAAAACAGATAAAAGCAACAGTGCAGTTAAGGGTTGGGGCCTGGCCTTGTATGCCGGGGCCGTACGTAAAACCGGAAACCCCGAAGAAGCAGCTTTTCTGTTCTCGAAAGTTTTTGCCAGTAATCCCGAGCGCAGGGTTCAGGCTTATAAAAATTATTTCTACACCAGTTCGCCTGCTAACGGTGTTTTAAAATATGCAAAAACCAATAATGAAAAGGCTAATGTATGGGCAATAAGCAGCTTTGGAAATTCCGATCAGGGGCAGATTAGTTTAGAAAAAGTATATCAATATGAGCCTAAAAGTTTATTAAACGGCGCACTTTTAGTTCGTGAAGTAAATAAATTGGAGCAGCGTTTAATTGCCGATAATGACATTGCAAAAATATCTTACAGCTATTATTTTTATGATGAAGGAAGAGGCACAAAGTATAAAGACAGCATCAAGAATGAAAACCTTAAAGACCTTAACCAAATTAGAAACTTCGCGATAAAGCTTGCAGCAGAGAAAAAATATCCTCAGCCGGAACTCGGCACTTTAACGGCTGCTTATTTATCATGGATGGAAAACAAAGATTTTCTTGCAGCCAATTATTTAGCCATCCTTAACCCTGACAAACTACCTGAAAGGTTGCAAAACCAATACAGAATTATTGATCTTCTCATTAAATCGAAAAACATAAAAAAAGGAAACCCTTTTAATGAAAATGATTTGCTGGCCACCTTAAAATGGCTGGATGAAAAACGCTTTGAGGAGAATAAACAGCAGTCAAAAAACCAGCAATATTACGAATGGGATAATGAAAACAAACGGTTTACTTTAACCGCAAGAAATTTTTACCAGCAAATACTGGCACCAGCGTATATGAGCATGGGCGATACAGCCAAGGCTGCTTTAGCTATGGTTAAGGGCGATTTGAAGTATAAAACTTTAACTCAAAATTCTCTATTTAAAAACATGAGCTACCAAAGCACTTCCTTCTGGCAAAGGTATTTAAGCCCGGGCAGTATGCAGGGCATAGCGGCTTACAAAACCAAATCAAAAGGGAATGATTTAACAGGACTATTGGCGAGGGCATTAAACCAATTAAAAGATGATGATTTTTATGAGCTTTATGGAACAACCTATTTACGGAGCCACCAATACGACAAGGCGCTAAATATGTTTAATAAAGTATCAGCAGGTTATAAATATTTCAACCCCGAAAATTGGTATGCAGATGAAGCCGATTCAAAACTTTTTGCCAATCCTTTTATCGAAACGGTTAACGATTACCCTAAACAATATGTTGCCCTGAACGCTTCAGTAACTAAAAAAGGTTTTGCCAAAGAAATGCTTCGCTTACAAAAATTAACGGTAACCGATAAAGCAAATGCAGCACAATATTATTATAAAATGGCCAATGCGGTTTACCAAACGGGTTATTATGGAAATAGCTGGTTTTTGATCAGTTACGATTGGTCATCTTACGACAATTACAACAAACCAAAGTACGGTTACGATGTTGATTATAAGAAAGCACAAACCGCCAAAGCCTGGTATTTAAAAGCCAGGGCATTAAGTACAAATGCAAATTTTAAGGCTAAATGTACTTTTATGCTCGCTAAATGTGCTCAAAAACAAATTATAATGAATTCAAGTCCTATGTCCTTTGCTTACTACAATACAAACGATGTGAAATATAAGGATTTCATAAGGGCGAATTATAATAACCCATACTTTAAGGAATTAAAGCTAAAATATGCCAAAACTCCTTTTTACGAAAGGGCCGTTGGCGAATGCAGTTATTTAGGAGATTTTATAGCTGGAAAATAGATTATAATTTAAAAAGGTCATCAGAAAAATATCTGATGACCTTTTTAATGATTTGGAAATTAATTAGCCGGTGCATTTTTGGCTAAACTTTTTACTACCACCTAATTAGTGCACTTGCCCAGGTAAAACCTGAACCAAAAGCTGCAAGACAAACTAAATCGCCATCTTTTATTTTCCCAGCTTCCCAGGCTTCACACAAAGCAATTGGTACCGAAGCTGCCGTTGTATTGCCATATTTCTGAATATTATTAAAAACCTGATCATCTCTTAAACCCAGTAAATTTTGTACATACTGGCTAATGCGCAGGTTTGCCTGGTGTGGCACCAACATGTCAATATCTTTTTCGGTCAGGTTGTTTGCCGCCAAAGCTTCTTTAATTACTTCAGGAAATTTAACAACAGCTTTTTTAAATACCGCAGGTCCATCCATATAAGGTAAAGCTGCACCACTTTCCAGAATTTCATTTGTCATAAATAAACCACCCAGTTCCTGGTCAGGGTAAGCGGGTTTATCTTTTAGCCATTTATTGGCATGTGCTCCGGGGTAATACATCGCTAAAATTTCAGCTTCGGCCCCATCACTGTGTAAATGCGTACTTAAAATTCCTTTTCCAGGCTCATCCGTTGGCTGCAACACGACTGCACCTGCCCCATCACCAAAAATTACGGATACATTTCGGCTTCGGGTTTCGAAATCCATTGCAAAAGAATGTTTTTCACTTCCAACAACCAACACATTTTTATACATACCGGTTTTCACAAACTGATCGGCAACTGAAAGGGCATATACAAAGCCTGAGCATTGGTTACGGATATCTAAAGCGCCAATTTCGCCCATTCCCATTTCGCGTTGCAGTAAAACACCACAACCCGGAAAATAATAATCGGGGCTTAAAGTGGCAAATACAATAAAATCTACATCTTTGGCCGTAATCCCTGCGCGTTCCATTGCAATTTTTGATGCTTCAATCCCCATTGTAGTAGTGGTTTCTTCATAACGATCTGCAAATCTACGCTCTTTAATACCTGTTCTTTCCTGAATCCATTCATCGCTGGTTTCCATAAAACGGCTTAAATCGGTATTGGTATATACATTTTTGGGAACGTAGTATCCTACTCCCGCAATTTTAGATTGGTGCATGCTCTTTATTTAATTTGGTTAGCAAATGTATTAAATTAATGGAAACTGGCTAATAATTGATGGGAACAGCTATAATGTTTCTGTAAGATAAACATCTTCCATATAACAAATTACATCTTCTATAAAAGTATTACAACTTCCATAAAAATAGTTATTTTTGCAGCATGTCTACAGAAACCCAGGAAGAGACCTTCACACTCGAAGAAATTTTAACTTCTATCAAAACTGTACATCGTCTTATTTTGTGGAATGATGATGTAAATACCTTTGACCATGTAATTTACTGCATGATGAAGTATTTGGATTACAACGAATCGCAAGCTGAA
This sequence comes from Pedobacter nototheniae, assembly GCF_032678625.1. Classification (GTDB taxonomy): domain Bacteria; phylum Bacteroidota; class Bacteroidia; order Sphingobacteriales; family Sphingobacteriaceae; genus Pedobacter; species Pedobacter nototheniae_A. The sequence goes on from NZ_JAVTSO010000001.1 coordinate 378,983, forward strand.
AAAATTGCCTGGAAAGTACACAACGATGGCAAATGCCCAGTTTTAGAAGGTTCTTTTACAGAAATGGAAGTATACCGCAAAATTCTTCAGCAGGAAGGCTTAACTGTTTCAGTAGATTAGAACAAGAGCCTAAGTCAGGCTTTTCAACAACCCGTTTAATTCTGCCTGGGTGCTTTGTGTTTTATCCTTTGCATACCAGCCATGAAGTTTTTCAGCCAAAATTGGCATTTCGGTGCTCTCTTTTCTCCATTCTTTTAAAAGCTCCTGCAAAATTTGTGGCCTTGGACCCCAGGTTCCTAAAACTTTGTCTGCCGATTCATTTAATACAATTAAAACCGGAATAGCTCTTCCGCCGTTGGTTAAATGTGCATCAATTAACGGGAGGTTTTTATCGCGCAAAACAAATTTCAGATCAATTTTACCTAATAAAGCCGTTGAGATTTTATTGAATACTGGAACAATCTGAGCAGCATCACCACACCAACCCTCAGTAATCACTAAAAATTTATAGTTCGGCTTTAAATTATCTATGGTTGCGGTTAATTCTTCAGTTAAGCTAACAGTCTTATCAACCCTGCTCATGCGCTGCACATTCATTTTAGTATAGTGCAAATCGTAGGTTACGTCACCAGTAGCCTTTCCCTCTAACAGAAGTTGATCGACCAATGCGCGATAGGTTTGATAATCCATTCCTTGCTTACTGAAAATTTCGCTGTAATTAACCATGATTTTTAAAAATTATGTGGCAAAGGAAAGGAGAAAATCAATGAAAATAATCATCGCTTTGCAATTTGATGTAACAATGTGTACCGGAAAAATCAGATCTTTAACGCCTATTTAATGTTGCTTACCTCATAAATAACTTTTGACTTATGATTATATATCCGTACTGTAGGTTTAATTTCTTTGCCAGAGATATTTAATACTTCAATATCAACTTTAGGATCTACAGCTATTGAAATCTTATTATTAGCTATTATCTGATCTTTATGATTTGCTCGTTTGAGTATTAAAGTATCTTTTGAAGTATTTCGAATATCCATATCAAATGCAGATTTATCCTCCAGAGATATCGATAATTTTGTACCTGGAGCCAAAGCTTTCATGATGTACAACGATTTGGAATCCTTGGGTAAAACGGAACAACCTATTAGTACCGATAATAAAAAGATAACGCAAAAGCCAGCGAATTGATTTTTCATATTATTCTTTAATTTATATCATGGTAGACGAAAAATTAAGGCTTAAGGTTGCATCAACTTACTCACGTGCTGTGTTAATGCCACAAAATCGGCCACGGTTAATTGCTCTGCACGTTTTTCAAAATAAATATGATTATCCATTTTATCTTTTGGCATTACGGCAGATAGTGCATTACGCAATGTCTTTCTTCGCTGATTGAAACCTGCCTTTACCACACGCCAAAACAATTTCTCATCACAGTCTAATTGCTCCACATCATTTCGCGTTAAACGGATTATAGCAGAGTTAACTTTTGGTGGTGGATTGAACGTTCCGGGTTTCACCGTAAACAAGTATTCAATTTTATAATAAGCTTGTAGAAAAACGCTTAAAATGCCATATTCTTTATTTCCCGATGGTGCAGCACAACGCTGTGCAACTTCTTTCTGAAACATACCAACCATTTCTACAACCTTATTCCGGTTGTCTAAAATCTTAAATAAAATTTGTGATGAAATATTATAGGGGAAATTTCCAATGATGGCAAAGTTACCAGGAAAAATATCGTCAAAATTTAGCTTTAAAAAATCACCATTAATCAGCCGGTCACCAAGCTGGGGATATTTTTCGTTTAAGAAATGGAATGATTCCGTGTCAATATCAATCAGGTAAGTTTGGAAATCTTCACGTTTAAGCAAAAAATCGGACAAAATACCCATCCCAGGGCCAACTTCTAAAACCTGTTTGTACTTATCAGTGCTAATCAGACTTTCTACAATTCGATTGGCAATGCCTTTATCGGTTAAAAAGTGCTGACCTAAATGTTTTTTTGCTTTTACTAAACTCATACCTCAAAATTTTGTCGGGTTTTATGCCAAAAAAAGACATAAACATCCGCCGCTAAGATGCAAAGATAGGCTTATTTATTCCTTAGCGAATAGCTTAGTATTCTTTGCGGTTTCATTTTTTTTAAAGTCTTTAATCGAAAATCAGTAATTTGCGCTAAAATTACCATTTATTATGAGCGATAAACTTAAAATTGGAATCAGTATAGGCGATGTAAACGGCATTGGTTTAGAGGTAATTATTAAAACCCTATCAAATCCTGCCATTTTAAATTATTGTACACCAATTGTTTATGGCCATACTAAAGTTTCTTCTTTCCACAGAAAAGCGAACAACCTTGGCGATTTCAGCTTTAATGTGATTAATCAGGCCAGCCAGGCACAGCAGAAAAAAGCAAACATGATCAATTGCTGGGAGGAAGATGTAAAAATTGAATTGGGGCAGGTAACTGAAACCGGAGGGAAGTATGCGCTCCTTTCGCTCGAAAGAGCAACAGCAGATTTAGTAAACGGTGATATTGATGCACTGGTTACCGCACCGATTAATAAGCACAACATTCAATCAGAAACTTTTGCCTTTCCGGGGCATACTGAATATTTACAGGAGAAAAGCGGGAGTAAAGACGTACTGATGTTTTTAATCAGCGAAGATTTACGTGTGGGCGTGGTAACAGGACACATTCCCGTTGCAGCCGTTCCGGCAGCCATTACTAAAGATAAAATTGTTAGCAAGCTAAAACTGATTAACGAAAGCTTAAAAAAGGATTTTTGGATCGAAAAGCCCAAAATTGCCGTTTTAGGTTTAAATCCTCATGCCAGTGATAATGGTTTACTGGGCACCGAAGAAGCAGAAATTATTACGCCAGCCATTCAGGAAGCGTACGATAAGGGCTTGATGTGTTTTGGCCCATATCCTGCCGATGGTTTCTTTGGCAACGGAAGTTATAAACAGTTTGATGCTGTTTTAGCCATGTATCATGATCAGGGATTAATCCCTTTTAAAACCCTGGCCTTTCATAATGGAGTTAATTATACTGCAGGCTTAAACTTTGTGCGTACCTCTCCTGACCATGGAACAGGTTATGATATTGCCGGAAAAGGACTGGCCGATTCAACATCTTTCACAGAAGCTTTATTTTCTGCCATCCATATTGTTAAAAACAGAAGAGAGCAGGAAGAAATGTTGAGAAATCAATTACGTGGTGGCGGCAAAGTAGTTGAAACACAATTTGACATTAAAGACGATGCTTCATAATTGAATCTAAAAGGCTACATTAATTATTACAGATTTGCTGTATATTAAGCAAAATTATAATTATGCCTGTTACGATCCATTCTTTTATACACCTGCTTTTTATCGGGATTATTACCCTTTTTCCGGTTGTTAACCCCATTGGAAGCGCCTTTATAGTGAGCCCTTATTTTGCGCATCTAAATAATGAAGACAAAAAAAGAGCGGTTAAAAGAATTACATTATACGCTTTCTGTATTTGCACGGTTTCCTTGTTTGGCGGTCATTATATTTTAGAACTCTTCGGAATTTCCATTCCGGTTATTCAACTGGCTGGTGGAATTATGATTTGCAAAATGGGTTGGGAATTTCTTTCATCAGATGATAATGCTAAAACGGATTCAGACCCAACTGATGCTTTACCTAAATCGGAATATCATAATATTGAAAATAAACTATTTTACCCCATTACTTTCCCCGTTACCACTGGCGCAGGCACGCTTTCGGTGTTGTTTACCTTAAGTGCACACAGCGCTACAAAGAATTTTACAGAATACCTGATTAATACCGGAGCCATTATTCTTGCTGTAATTGTAATGTGTATTTTGATTTATATTTTTTACCTGAATACCAAAAGAATTATAAATTACCTGGGCAGCAGCGGCGAAAAAATAATAAACAGAATTACAGCGTTTTTAATCTTCTGCGTTGGTTTACAAATAGCGATATCCGGCATTGAGGCATTAATTAAAGCACAATAACAGAAAACACTTCCCTTTTCAATTTTGTTTATATTTGGGTTCAAGAAATGTTATCATGCCCAAAAAAATATCTCCAATTATACAGCCAGAAGATTTGCTCCTTTTAAACCAGGAGGATTACATACTTATTGATGCCAGTGCGGGTTCAAAAGCCAGGTACGATGAGCGCCATTTACAGGGTGCATATTTTGCCGATGTAAATCAGGATTTAGCAAACATTAATGACTTTGCTGTTGGTGGCAGACATCCTTTGCCCTCCTTTAAGCAATTCGGAATCGTACTTGGAAAATTCGGAATTACAAAAAACACCCACGTTATTGTTTACGATGATAAAAATGGTGGCAATGCTGCTGCCCGGCTCTGGTGGATGTTAAAATCAATCGGGCACGAAAAAGTACAGGTTATTAATGGTGGTTTTCAAGCTGCAGTTAATGCCGGCTTTATGTTAAGTGCCAAAGCCGAAAGCCCGAAACCGGCTGAAGTTTATTCTATCTCTGCCTGGCACCTTCCTCTATCGGATATTAATGAAGTTGAAGCAGTTTCAAAAACCCATGATCATATTGTAATTGATGTTCGTGATGCCGATCGTTTCGCTGGCCTTACAGAACCGATCGACTTAATTGCGGGTCATATTCCCGGCGCCGTTAATATTCCCTTTACAGAGAACCTGGATGCCACTGGCGCCTTCCTTGCACCTGCTATACTAAAAAATAAATACAGTAAAGCTTTGCACGGCATTAAACCAGAAAACATCATTGTGCACTGCGGATCGGGAATAACCGCCTGCCATACACTTTTAGCCATGGATTATGCCGGAATAGAAATCCCTAAGCTTTATGTTGGCTCTTGGAGCGAATGGTCGAGGAATAACAAAGAGATGGTTTTAGCATAAAACCTATCATCAAAAAGCTTTTTTCAAAAATGCAAAGTGATTATTTTAATTTTAAAAAGACGCTGATAAAGCATTTTTAGAACGAAATACGTCAGTGAGAATGCGTTAAGCGAAAAATCATTTTTGAAAAACATTTTTTATCTAACAAAATAATCCCTACATTTGCAGGCTAAAATTTTACAGTACTTTGAACCCGCTAAAACAATTTTCAGTACCGTTTACCGGATTAAAATTGGGATCTCATCAGTTTGAATATGAGCTTGATGACTCTTTTTTTAATGCCTTTGAGTACTCTTTAATTAAAAACGGAAAATTAACCGTTAACCTGGAACTTGAGAAACAAGAAACCATGTTGCTGTTAAAATTTAAAGTAATTGGAACGGTTAATTTAGATTGCGATAAATGTTTATCTGAATTTTCACTTCCTGTTAATTTGTACGAGAGACAAATTGTAAAGTTTGCAGAAGATGAACTGGAAAGTGATGATGATGAAATCATCTCATTAAACAGAAAAGAAACTGCAATTGATATATCGGCACCATTATACGAAATGATAAACGTAGGGGTTCCATACATCAAAAACTGCGAACAAGGTGGTAAAGAATGTGATCAGGAAATGATTGATCGCTTAGAACAACTTTCTATCGATAAGCAGAACGAAGAAAATGAACAATCAAGCGACCCACGTTGGGAAGCACTTAATAAGTTAAAAAAATAATTAGATTATACACCAATGGCACATCCAAAACGGAAAATCTCGAAACAGAGAAAAAATAAAAGAAGAACGCACTATAAAGCTGTGACTCCTTCTTTAGCAACATGCTCGGCAACAGGTGCTATCCACGTACCTCACCGTGCTTACAACGTTGATGGTAACCTATACTATAACGGTAAATTGGTTATCGAAAATACTCAAATCGGGTAATTTTCTTAAAAAATTGTTTGTGTTTTCAGCGGCTTTAGTTATACCTTAGTCTTCTGAAAAATTTATAGGGCTAATCCTATTATTTAACACAAACATTTTTTTTCTATGAAAATAGGCCTCGACATAATGGGCGGAGACTATGCTCCCAAAGCAATTGTTTTGGGAGCAATAGCAGCTCATCAATCGCTAAATGCCAATGAACATCTTGTTCTTATTGGCGATACCGAACAGATTAAACCCATTCTTGCAGAAGAAGGTTTTAATCCGGATCATTTTGAATACGTTCATACTGATGAGGTTATTGGTATGGGCGAACATCCCACAAAAGCAATTGTTCAGAAACCAAAATCGAGCATAGCAGTTGGTTTTAATCTTTTAAAAGAAGGTAAAATTGATTCTTTTGCAAGTGCAGGTAACTCTGGGGCAATGCTGGTTGGCGCAGTTTTTAGCGTTAAAACCGTTCCGGGCATTATCCGCCCATGCTTATGTACCATTCTTCCAAAAATTAAAGGCGGCACAGGTTTATTACTTGATGTGGGCGCCAATGCCGATTGCAAACCTGATATTTTGTTACAATTTGGCGTACTGGGCAGTTTATATGCAGAAAACCTGTTACAAATAAACAACCCCAAAGTTGCGTTAATGAATATAGGCGAAGAAGATGAAAAAGGAAACATGCTTAGCATGGCTACTTTTCCTTTAATGAAGGATACAAATCTATTTAACTTTGTAGGTAATGTAGAAGGGCGTGATTTGTTTAACGACAAGGCTGATGTTATAGTTTGTGATGGTTTTACCGGAAATGTAATGCTTAAACTGGCTGAGTCATTTTATGTATTAACCATAAAAAAGGGATTGAAAGATGAGTTTTTCGATCGTTTCAATTACGAACAATACGGCGGAAGTCCGGTTTTAGGTGTTAATGCACCTGTGGTTATCGGGCATGGAATTTCCAGTCCGACGGCAGTAAAAAACATGGTGTTACAATCAAGAGAAATGATTACGACAGGTTTAGTAGATAAAATTAGAAACGCATTTAAATAATTATCAAATTTATTTTAAAATGAGTAAAATTCACGCTGCTATAACAGCAGTTAATGGTTATGTGCCCGACTATGTATTAACGAATGCAGAGTTAGAAACCATGGTTGATACTTCAGATGAATGGATTACCAGCCGAACCGGGATTAAGGAGCGCAGAATATTAAAAGGCGAAGGTTTGGGTACTTCTGATATGGCGGTTCATGCTGTAAATGGTTTACTTAAAAAGCGGGGCATTTCAGCTGAAGAAATTGAATTAATTATTTTTTGTACCACCACTCCCGATTTTACTTTCCCGGCAACGGCAAATGTTTTAGCAGATAAAATTGGCGCTAAAAATGCATGGGGTTATGATTTACAGGCAGCTTGTTCTGGTTTTATATTCGGCCTTTCAACAGGCGCATCGTTTATAGAATCTGGCAAACATAAAAAAGTACTGGTTGTGGGTGGCGATAAAATGTCGTCGATTATTAATTATGAAGACCGTACAACCTGCATTATTTTTGGTGATGGTTGCGGCTGTGCCCTTTTAGAACCAAACGAAGAAGGCTTCGGAATCCAGGATTCTATTTTACGTACCGATGGCTCAGGAAGAGATTTCTTAGGCATGAAAGCTGGAGGTTCAGTTAAACCTGCAACATACGAAACGATTGATGCGCGCGAACATTATGCACACCAGGAAGGTCCAACTGTATTCAAATTTGCCGTAACCAATATGGCTGATGTTGCTGCCGAAATTATGGACAGGAATCATTTGACAGCCAATGATATTGCATGGTTAGTACCACACCAGGCAAACAAACGCATTATTGATGCTACAGCAAACCGCATGGGTGTGGGTACCGATAAAGTAATGATAAACATTGAACGTTACGGCAATACAACCAACGGAACCATTCCATTATGTTTATGGGAATGGGAAAGCCAATTAAAAAAAGGAGATAACATTGTACTGGCAGCCTTCGGTGGAGGTTTTACATGGGGTTCAATTTATCTTAAATGGGCATACGATAGCAACTAAACTTTAAGCCAAAGTCCAAAAGTCTTTAGGCCATAACTATATTAATTTAAAACAAAAAAAGTATAACTTAGTTAATTCATTTATACACTATTTTTTACATAACAACGATTAAAAAATGGATATCAAACAAATACAGGAACTGATTAAATTTGTTTCACGTTCTGGTGTAAACGAAGTTGCCATTGAGCAGGAAAACTTTAAAATCACCATTAAAACAAACCAGGCACCAACAGTTGTGCACGCAACTGTACCGCAAGCACCACTTGTTCAGGCAGCAGCACCGGTAGCTACAGCTCCTACTGCACCAGTAGCCGCAACTCCAGCAGTACCTGCTGCAGAAGATACTTCAAAATACATCACGATTAAGTCGCCAATGATTGGTACTTTTTACCGTTCATCAAGCCCTGATAAACCAATGTTTGCAAACGTAGGTGATGAGGTAAGCACAGGCAAAGTAGTTTGTATTATCGAAGCAATGAAGTTATTTAACGAAATTGAAAGTGAAGTTTCGGGCCGTATTGTTAAAATATTGGTAGAAAATGCCTCACCAGTTGAATACGATCAACCATTATTTTTAGTAGAACCTATTTAATTATTAGCGAAAACTTTCTACTATTATTTGCGTCACCCTGAACTTGTTTCAGGGTCTCATTTTTTTAAAATCATTTAGATGTTGAAATAATTTCAGCATGACGATAGTACTTTTAAGAAAGACTGACGAAAAAGGAAAATTATGTTTAAAAAAATACTAATTGCCAACAGGGGCGAAATCGCTTTGCGTATTATCCGTACCTGTAAGGAAATGGGCATCAAAACGGTTGCTGTTTATTCTACCGCCGATCGCGAAAGTTTACACGTACGTTTTGCTGATGAGGCTGTTTGTATTGGCCCGCCACCCAGTAAAGATTCTTATTTAAATATCCCAAATATCATTTCGGCTGCTGAATTAACAAATGCCGATGCCATCCATCCAGGTTACGGGTTTTTATCAGAAAATGCTAAATTTTCTAATATTTGCCGTGAATACAACATCAAATTTATTGGTGCTACCCCTGAACAAATTAACGGCATGGGCGATAAAGCTTCTGCAAAAGAAACCATGAAAATTGCTGGTGTACCCACAATTCCAGGTTCTGAAGGTTTATTAAACAGCGTTAAAGAAGGTATTGCCATTGCAAATGAAATGGGTTACCCGGTTATACTTAAAGCGACTGCCGGCGGTGGTGGCCGTGGTATGCGTGTAGTGTGGAAAGATGAAGATTTTGAAAATGCCTGGGACAGTGCCCGTCAGGAATCTGGTGCAGCATTTGGTAACGATGGCCTTTATTTAGAAAAGTACATCGAAGATCCACGTCACATTGAAATCCAGATCATTGGAGATCAGTTTGGCAAAGCCTGTCACCTTTCTGAGCGTGACTGTTCTATCCAACGTCGTCACCAGAAATTGGTAGAAGAATCTCCTTCGCCATTTATGACGGATGAATTGCGTGTAAGAATGGGCGAAGCTGCAATTAAAGGCGCAACAGCTGTAAATTATGAAGGTGCCGGAACAATCGAATTTTTGGTTGATAAACACCGTAACTTCTACTTTATGGAAATGAATACCCGTATCCAGGTAGAACACCCGGTTACTGAAGAGGTAATCAACTTCGATTTAATTAAAGAACAAATTAAAGTTGCGGCTGGTATTCCAATATCAGGAAAAAATTATTTCCCTGATATGCATGCCATCGAATGTCGTATTAATGCAGAAGATCCGTTTAATAACTTCCGTCCTTCACCAGGAAAAATTACTAATTTCCACTCACCAGGTGGTCACGGTGTAAGGGTTGATACGCACGTTTATGCGGGTTATCAAATTCCATCCAACTATGATAGTATGATTGCGAAATTAATTTGTGTGGCTCAAACCCGCGAAGAGGCAATTTGTACAATGGAACGTGCTTTAGGCGAATTTGTAATTGAAGGTGTTAAAACAACTATTCCTTTTCACTTACAATTGATGAAAGATCCTAATTTTAGAGCAGGTAATTTCACAACCAAATTCATGGAAACATTTGTTTTATCAGAATAAGTATTTATTAAAAATATGTAAGCCACGTTATAAAATAACGTGGCTTTTTTTTTGCGGGCCAGTTTCGTTTGATCTCATTTCAGGGGGCGGTGGTGGCTACACTGGACCGCCAATCGTGATTGGTGGCGGAGGTAGTGGTAACGGCACTGTCGAAGGTGGAGTTAGCGAAGGATCTAAAACAACATCGTCTGTTACTTTTGAAGAAACAGAGACTACGGGAATTCCCAACTCAAATCCTGAAAAAATAACGTATTCTGCGCAACTTCATTGTTCAGCCGGATCCGGAACACCAGTTGCAATTGTTGAATCTGTTTCTAATATGTTTATGAAAGTAGTAAATGATTCCTCAACTACATATTTACCAGATGGAACAGAGGACAGGTACACCACATTAATGAATAAATCACATAACCATAGCCCTTTTGGTTTATAAAATGATATTTGTATGATTAGTAGATATTAATAAGTCACTCTTCATTTGAAAATTATAACTTGAGATGTTTTTGTAAATTTATTATTAATGTTTTATAGCCATCTGTTTTGAAAATATTTAATGTACAACCGATACAGGTAATAGAATATATCCTTAATGAAGAGCATTTAGATAAAAGCCATAAAAATTATAGTTATGAGTCTGGCTTTGGTTTTACAGGCAGGGTAATTGAATCTTTAAATACAATGATTATCACATTTGGTATTAATTACACTATAGATGATGATCATTGTGCCTCAAATGTTTATCCTTCAAATTCAAACAAGTTTTCGATTCAGGTTGAAGGTGAGATAGGTGATGGAGAGATATTTTTTTCCTATAGCAGTTCGTGTCAGTTTAACTTTAAAAGTGAAGGTTTCGAAGAAGATTTACAATCAATGATTGAATTTTTAGACGGGTACTATGAGCATACTCAAACATTTCTAACACAATATGCTCCTATTCAGCTAAAAGCAAAAGAAGAAGAAATACGTATGAAACATACATTGAAAGCTAATGCCCTTGCAGCAATCGAGAATTTACGTGAAAATAACATGTATCAATTTTAACCCTAATTATAATTAAACTTGTAATTAAGTCCCTTTATTTAGCATCTACAATAGCTTTTATTATAGATTAAGAAGACCAAAAAACAACTTCATAAAATATAAATAAGCAAAAGCAAGATTAAAGGCATCCACATTTCTCATAATAATATAAACTATTTCTATATTTAACACGTAAATACCATTCTATTCATTTAGAATGGTATTTTTGTTTTCAACATGAGCGACACTAAAGAAAAAAGATCCCTAATCAAGAGCGTAGCAAATAAAGGCACAACGTTAGAAGCCGAAATGTCCTTTTTTGATCATCTGGACGTTTTACGTAAACATTTAATCAGAGCTGCTTTAGCAATAGCTGTTTTTACCGGTATTGCCTTCTATTTTAACGAGGAAATCCTGGACAAAATTATTTTCGGGCCCAAAAAACCTGATTTCTGGACTTACAGAATGATGTGTAAACTGGTTGAGCACTTCCCTTCTCTTGGAAAAGATATGTGCATCACCAAAATTAACGGTGAAATTATTAATACCGAAATGGCCGGACAATTTAACCTGCAGTTGAATGTGTGCGTTATGTGTGGTATCGTAGCGGGTTTCCCCTATCTGCTATGGGAAATCTGGCGGTTTATAAAACCCGCCCTTCACGAAAAGGAACGCAAATCGGCCAGTGGCTTTGTATTTTCTGCCTCTGTTTTATTTATTATTGGTATTTTATTCGGATACTTTATTATCTGTGCTTTATCCGTTAACTTTTTAACCGGTTATACAGTAAGCAGCGAGATCAAAAATACATTTACCATTGATTCGTATGTGTCGTCAATTGCCACTTTAACCCTTGGTACCGGTATAATCTTTGAACTTCCTATTATTATTTTCATCCTGTCAAAATTAGGTTTAATGACCCCTAAGCTGATGAGATCGAGCAGAAGATATGCTACAGTAATTATTTTAATTATTGCTGCTGTTGTAACCCCAACCCCTGATATTTTAACGATGTTAACCGTTTCAGCTCCACTGTTCTTATTATATGAGCTCAGTATTTTTGTTTCTGCTTACATTGAAAAGAAAAAGAAAAAAGAGGAAGCAGCTTTCTATGCTAACTAACAAAAACATTACGAATACATTTCATAATTCTATATAAATTTGGATAATGTCTGATACAAAGATAAAAATTGCTATTGGCGCTGATCATGCGGGCTTTGAATACAAAGAAGTACTAAAAAATTTCCTTAAACAATATGAGGTTAAGGATTTTGGCACACACACGGCTGATTCTGTTGATTATCCTGATTTTGCCCACCCCGTAGCTTCGGCAGTGGAAAGTGGAGAATTTGATTATGGTATTTTGATTTGTGGCTCGGCCAACGGCGTAGCCATTACAGCAAACAAACATCAGAAAATAAGAGCGGCACTTTGCTGGGAAAATGAAGTTGCATCACTTGTGCGCAAACATAATGATGCCAATGTTTTATGCATCCCGGCCAGATTTGTATCGGAAGAACTTGCAAAAGAAATGACAACTACCTTTTTAAATACTGATTTTGAAGGTGGTCGTCATCAAAACAGGGTTGAAAAAATATCCTGTTAAAGCCGAACAACTAACTTATTAACCAAAATATGAATAAAAATTTTTTAACCCTCAGCTTAGCGTCCCTATTAAGCCTGGGTTGCTTTGCTCAAATTAAGCCACTTGCTCCAAATAAGGATGCAATTAAGTTTGGTCAGGCTATTAATCCAAAATCGGCCTACAGCCACCTTTCGATACTGGCGTCTGACGAGTACGAAGGCCGTGAAACAGGTACAAAAGGAGCTTGGATGGCTGCCGATTACATCAAAAACTATTTTAAATCAATCGGATTAAAAGGTCCGGTTAATGGCGATTATTTTCAAAAAATCGACCTCGTTAGTTATGCCATTTCAGAGAGTATGCTAACCATAAACGGCCAGCCAAAAAGTGCCTATAAAGATTTTATTATTCCTACCAATGCAGTGGGTTTAAACGGTTTTACCTTTAGTGCCGACGACGTTGTTTTTGCAGGTTACGGTTTATCAAAAGATGGATATAATGATTACGACGGCATTAATGTAGATGGCAAAGTTGTAATTATTTTTGCCACCGGAGATCCATTACCAAAAGGTGATGAAAAATCAGACCGCAGATCGGCGATGATGGCGAGGTCAAAAAAGTTGAGTTATCTTAGCCAGAACAAAGCTAAGGCTGTAATTTTAATTGATCCTACCTTGGATAATATGACCGAAGAACGTAAAGCTTCATATACCAAAGGTCAAAGTGTAATGAAATCAGCTGAAATAGTTGAGCGGATGAAAAAGCAAAACCCTTTTACTACAATTTTAGTTTCTACTGCAACGGCAAATGAAATTTTAAAAACCGCAGGAACATCAGTTGAAGCGTTACAGAAAAAAATAACTGAAACTAAAAAACCTGCATCACAAAATATCAGTGTTGCCATCTCTGCAAGTGCAATGAAAGCAGAAACTTCGTTGCGTTGTGAAAATGTATTGGGTTTCCTGGAAGGAAGCGATCCGCTATTGAAAAAAGAGATTTTAATTTTAACAGGCCACTACGATCACATTGGGGTTACACCTGAAGTTGAAGGACCAGACAAAATTAATAATGGTGCAGATGACGACGGATCTGGAACTACAGGTGTTTTATTGATGGCAAAGGCATTTATGGATGCTAAAAAAGCAGGAAAGGGCCCAAAACGCAGTATTTTATTTATGACGGTTGTAGGTGAAGAAAAAGGACTTTGGGGTTCTGACTGGTATTCTGAGCATCCGGTATTTCCTTTGGAAAACACCATTGCTGATTTAAATACAGATATGATCGGTCGTATTGGAGAAGAATATTTGGGCAAGCCTGATTCTGCAAACTACATCTACTCAATTGGTTCGAATATGTTAAGCAGCGATTTAGGCAAACTAAGTGAGCAGGTTAATGCAACTTATACCAAACTGAAATTAGACTATAAATACGATGATCCATTAGATCCTCAACGTATTTATTACCGTTCGGATCATTACAATTTTGCTAAACATGGTATTCCGATTATTTTCTATTACGATGGTATGTTGGAGCAGGATTACCACAGACCCGGAGATGAGGTGAGCAAAATTAACTTTCCACTTTTAACAAAAAGAGCCCACTTAACTTATTATACAGCGTGGGAATTGGCAAACAGACCAAAACGCCCAGTTGTTGATATGGATGGAAAAGGCAATCCAAAAAAATAATAAAGTCAAAATAGTACAGCCCCGGCAAAATGTCGGGGCTTTTTTCTGCACATTATTTTTGCCGGCACAAGAATTTCCTATCTTTGAAATATGATGAAGACTGCCGATGAATTCTTAGAAAAATCTGATGAAAAAGCTTTCGATCTCCCTCACCGTAAAACCATTAATTACAACATTGGTAAATATAATGCGGCTGTAGAACGGGGCTTATCAAAATTTGAAAATCTGGAAGCATCAAAGAAGAAAGCAAATGTGATAAAGTGGCGTGTGATGGAAAACCTGGATAAATTCCTTCCGGAATTTGAGGCTAACTTTCAACGTCGCGGTGGAAAAGTAATTTGGGCTAACGATGCCGAAGAAGCACAACGTGAAATCCTGAACATCATCAAAAGAAATAATGGTAAAACGGTCATCAAATCAAAATCAATGACGACCGAAGAAATTCATTTAAACGAATTTCTGGAAAGCAACCAAATAGAATCATTAGAAAGTGATTTGGGCGAATATATTGTTCAATTGTTAGGTCAACCACCCTACCATATTGTAACGCCGGCCATGCACCTGAGTGCGGTGGAAATTGCTAAACTTTTTCACGATAAATTTGGTACGCCACTGGATGCCACTCCAGAACAGCTTACCCAAAAAGCAAGAGAACTGCTTCGCGATAAATATTTAAATGCCGATATAGGTATTAGTGGTGGCAACTTTTTAATTGCCGATACAGGCAGTATTGCCCTTACAGAAAACGAAGGTAATGCGCGCTTAAGTACAACTTTCCCTAAAATTCACATTGCTATTGTTGGGATAGAAAAAGTTATTCCTTCCATGGCTGATCTGGATTTATTCTGGCCATTACTGGCCTCGCATGGAACGGGCCAAAACCTGACTGTTTACAACACCATTTTAAGCGGCCCACGGCAACCAAATGAAACCGATGGCCCGGAAGAAATGTATGTGGTTTTACTTGATAATGGCCGCACCAATCTTCTGGCGCAAAAAGAACAACGCCAGGCCCTGTACTGCATTCGCTGCGGCGCTTGCTTAAATGCCTGTCCGGTTTATAAAAATATAGGAGGCCATACTTACAACACAACCTATAGCGGGCCCATTGGCTCCATTATTACGCCTCATTTAAAAGGTATGGAAGAGTTTAAACATTTAAGCTATGCTTCCAGTCTGTGCGGCAAATGTTCTGAAGTGTGCCCGGTTAAAATCGATATCCATAAAATGTTACTGCTTAACCGCAGGGATGCTGCTGCAACACATGAAAATGGCAAAGTTGAAGAAATTGGCTGGAATATGTTTAGCAAAATGATGCTAAAACGTAAATGGATGGATTTTTTCGGCGGAAAATTTAAAAACTTCATGCTTAAAACTTTTTTTAAAAAGAGCTGGGGCAAATACCGGGAGATGCCAAAAGTTGCAGATAAATCATTTGCTAAACAATGGGAAGAAATTAAAAAGAGTAAAGAATCATAAGTTTATTAACTTTAATTCAAAACCAAATAACCAAATTTTATGCAGTTCGACCGTAAAGATAAAGACAACCAGTTTCTGTTAGAGATTTATAAAAAGTTGCTTTATCCCAGGATGGTTGAAGATAAAATGTTAAAACTACTTCGGCAAGGTAGAATTGGTAAATGGTTTTCGGGCATTGGACAGGAAGCTATTGCGGTTGGCAGCACATTGGCCATGCATGCTGAAGAGTATATTCTGCCTATGCACCGTAACCTCGGCGTTTTTACCTCGCGGGATATTCCCCTAAAAAAATTAATGGCGCAATGGCAAGGCAAATTAACTGGCTTTACCAAAGGCAGAGACCGCTCTTTCCATTTCGGTACACAAAACTATAAAATTATTGGAATGATTTCCCATTTAGGCCCACAAATGGCCTTAGCGGATGGAATTGCCCTGGCTGATGTATTGGCAAAAATACAACATGCCACATTGGTTTTTACCGGCGAAGGCGCCACCAGTGAGGGCGATTTTCATGAAGCCGTAAATGTTGCTGCCGTGTGGAACCTACCCGTGATTTTTCTGATTGAAAATAATGGATATGGCTTATCTACCCCGATAAATGAACAGTTTAAATGTAAAAACTTAGCTGATAAAGCTATCGGATACGGCATTGAAGGTGTGCAAATTGATGGAAATAATGTTTTAGAGGTTTTTGACACGATAGATCGGATTGCCAAAGACATTCGCCAAAACCCGCGACCTGTATTGTTGGAGTGTTTAACTTTCAGAATGCGTGGGCATGAAGAAGCATCAGGAACTAAGTATGTACCACAGGAATTATTAGATGAATGGGAAAAGAAAGATCCGTTATCAAATTATGAATTCTTTTTAATTGAAGAAGGTATTTTAAATCCGGATGCCATCCATAACTTAAGAACTCAGTTTAAATCAGAAATAGAAGCTGAAGTTGAAGCCGCTTTTAATGAACCTGAGCCAGCAGCAAATGCGGCTGATGAGGAAAAAGATATGTATTTCCCTTTTCAACAGGACATTGTTAAGGCTGGACCTATTTCAACCGAAAAACGATATTTAGATGCCATAACCGATGCGCTGGATTTGGCCATGCAGAAATACCCTAACCTGGTTATTATGGGACAGGACATTGCTGATTATGGTGGCGCATTTAAAATTACCGATGGTTTTACCAAAAAGTACGGTAAAGAAAGGGTTAGAAATACCCCTATTTGCGAATCTGCCATTGTGGGCACCGCGCTTGGTCTTTCTATTAATGGGTATAAAGCTGTAATGGAAATGCAATTTGCAGATTTTGTTACCGTGGGCTTTAACCAGATTGTAAATAATTTAGCTAAAACACATTACCGTTGGGGCGAAAAAGCAGATGTGGTGGTGCGCATGCCTACAGGTGCGGGTACAGGTGCAGGCCCCTTCCATTCGCAAAGCAACGAGGCATGGTTTACTAAAACGCCAGGCCTTAAAATTGTGTACCCGGCATTTCCTGAAGACGCAAAGGGCTTACTTCTTGCGGCAATAGAAGATCCTAATCCGGTTTTATATTTCGAACATAAGTTCCTTTACAGGAGTTTAACAGGCCCCGTACCCGATCAATATTTTACAACAGAAATTGGGAAAGCCGTAACGCTTGCAACCGGAACTCAATTTACCATAATTACTTATGGATTGGGGGTACATTGGGCGCTTGATTATCTTAAAAACAACCTGCAAAACGATGCAACTTTAATAGATTTACGCACCTTGCAACCATGGGATAAAGAAACCGTGTTTAATGCAGTTAAGCAAACCGGCAGGGTTTTAATTTTACATGAAGACACCCTAACAAATGGTTTTGGTGCTGAAATATCGGCATGGATTGCCGAGCATTGCTTCGAATACCTGGATGCTCCGGTTATGCGTTGTGCAAGTTTAGACACTGCAATTCCAATGAATAAAATACTGGAAGATGATTTTTTAGCAAAAGCCAGGTTAGCAGCAAGCATAGATAAACTTCTTAAATATTAAGAATGAAGTTTAACAGCAGAAAAAGCTTAGGGTTTAAAATCGTAATTTTGGCTACCGCAATCTTACTACCCAGTACAGCCATTTTCAGTTACTTTAACACTCATTCTACCTTTTCTACCTTATTCTCAGCTATAATTTGTTTAGGAACATCGTGCTTTTTATTATGGATTTACTTTGCTACTTTTTATAAAATAACCGGTAACGAGCTGACCTACAGAAGCGGCCCGATAAACGGTAAAATATTGATCTCACAAATCATAGAAATACAAACTAATGCAAGTAATTTTGTAGGCTTAAAGCCTGCAATGGCTGCTAAAGGATTAATTGTAAAATATAACCGCTGGGATGAAATTTATTTAAGCCCCAAGCGTGAACAAGATTTTATTGCTGAATTATTAATCGTTAATCCCGCAATAAAAGTCGGAACAAAATAGCAAAGCGCTAAAAACACAAAACATGAGCAATTTTAAAGTTGAAGGTAATATTGTTGACATTGCAAAGAGAACTATTTTTTTTGGCGAGGTTGAAGTTGAAAATGGTAAGATTAAATCCATTAATTCCTTAACAAATTTGGTCAAAGCAGATTCAAATTATATTCTTCCAGGCTTTATCGACAGCCATGTGCACATTGAAAGCAGCATGCTTATTCCAAGTGAATTTGCCAGACTGGCTGTTGTTCACGGAACGGTTTCTACCATTAGCGATCCACACGAAATTGCCAACGTTTGTGGAATGGAGGGCGTTGAGTTTATGATTGAAAATGGCAATACGGTTCCATTTAAATTCTACTTTGGAGCACCAAGCTGCGTTCCGGCAACAGTTTTTGAAACTGCAGGTGCTGAGTTAAATCATGATGACGTTAAAGCACTTTTAAGCCGTCCTGAAATAAAATATTTAAGCGAAATGATGAATTTCCCCGGTGTTTTGAATAAGGATGAAGAAGTGCTTAAAAAAATTGCTGCTGCACATGCATTGGGCAAACCGGTCGACGGGCATGCGCCTGGCTTACGCGGTGAGGCTGTACAACAATATATTGACGCCGGAATTTCTACAGATCATGAGTGTTTTACCGCTGAAGAAGCTTTAGATAAACTACAAAGAGGAATGAAGATTCTGATTAGGGAAGGTAGTGCCGCTAAAAATTTTGAAGCGCTGATCAACCTGTTAAATGATTGGCCGGAAATGATGATGTTTTGCAGCGATGATAAACATCCCGACAGCCTTGTTGAAGGCCATATTAACCAGCTTTGCGCCAGGGCGGTGGAAAAAGGAATAGATATTTTTAATGTATTGCAGGCCGCCTGCATTAATCCGGTTCTCCATTATAAATTGGATGTTGGCACTTTAAAAATTGGTGATTTTGCTGATTTTATTGTTGCTGAAGATTTAATCAACTTTAAAATAAAGCAAACCTATATTGATGGGATTTTATTAGCTGAAGATGGTAAAGTTGTAGGCGATTGGGTAAAACACATTGAAGACCGTGAATCTGTAAATCAGTTTTCCTGCAGTTTAAAAGAAGAAAAAGATTTTATTTATCCGTTTTCGGGCCAGCCTGAGATTCCGGTTATTGAAGCTTTGGATGGCCAGCTTATTACAAAAAAACTATTGCACAAACCAAAAGTTAACGATGGAAATGTAATTAGTGATTTAGAAAATGATATACTGAAAATGGTGGTGGTAAACCGTTACCACGATGCGCCGGTTGCGGTATCATTTGTTAAGAACTTTGGCTTAAAAGAAGGTGCCATTGCATCGAGTGTTGCACACGATAGCCATAACATTATTGCCGTTGGCGTTGATGATAAAAGCATCTGCGAAGCAGTTAATTTGATTATTAACGAAACTGGTGGCGTTGCGGCTTTAAATCCGTTGAAACAGGAAGTATTGCCCTTGCCTGTGGCTGGCTTAATGAGTAACCACAATGGTTATGAGGTTGCAGAACGTTATACTTCAATTGATCAGTTTGCAAAAGAATTAGGCTCTACATTGATTGCTCCGTTTATGACGCTTTCTTTTATGGCGCTGCTCGTTATTCCTCATTTAAAGTTAAGTGATAAAGGTTTATTCGACGGAGATGAATTTAAATTTGTTTAATAAGGGTAATTGTAATTTTAAATGCAATAAAAACCTGCAAGTTGTATTTCTTAGCCAGCAGATGCTTCACTATGTTCAGTCTTAATCCATCAAAAATACTTCGGCCAGCGGATTAAAAAGATAAATTCTTTTGTCATCCAGGCAAACACAACGATAACGTTTCCGGATGCGGTCGCCCTTGGTAAACCGCCTTCCATCTTTAATTTTAAAATTGGCGTGTAAAGGCAATTGTTCTAAATGTAAAGTATCTGTATTAGCAGCATCATATTTTTTTAGAGCCCTCGATAAGTGCAGGTCAGAACAACTTGAAGCCGCCGGATTGGCCATGTAATTATTAATGGCTTTATGCACATCTTCCGGAAAAATTCTCAGATCGAAAAATGGAACCATCATTCGTTTAAAATTGTTTTTCCATTCAGAACCATGAGGTTTTACCTTATTCTTAAAATCATTCCAGGTTAATAAATGAGCAAATTCATGCACTGTGGTTACCAGAAAAGAATAATGATTCAGGTTATAGTTTACTGAAATACGATGCCCCTTATCCCGGTAAGGATGGCGGTAATCGCCAAGTTTGGTAGAACGGGTTTTAGCAATTTTAAATTCGCATTGAAAATAATCTATCCACTTAGCAATTAACGGTGCCGCCTCCGCTGGCATATATTGCGCTAAAACATTAACTTTCTCGTTCATATTAATTTAACCACAAAGTTCGCAAAGTTTTTCACAAAGAAAAAAAGAAAACTTAAAGCCATTTCTCAAACCTACCCCTATCAAATGATAAAATTTACGCGGCATGTCCTGCGCATTAAATTTATATACTTTCAGGTTACCACTAAGCTATTCTTCGCTTGGAAACAACGAAGCTAAGGCCATTTTTATTTCCCCAAAAGTATAATCGTTTCCAAGAAAGTCCTTAACTACCTTTAATGATTTCGTCTCAAGGTTTTCAATGGCTGCAATAATATTTTTAAGTTTATTCGATCTTACAAAAGACCTCACATCTAATTGTTTGGTTGATACGTAATACGCTAAATGCCCTTCGATTGTAGTTAAAGACAAACCGCGTTCCTTTGCAATTTCCTGCAGGGTTTTGCCCTGATTATACAAGTCAAAACTAATTAGTTTAGTATCGGGCTTTGGCTCTTTTTTCTTCTTTTCTACAGGTGTTTTTACTTTTAACACCGCTCCTTTTAACTGAACGGCTTTCTGTAATTGTTGATTTCTTTCGGTACTATTCAATAAAGCATCCGTATCTGCCTTACTAAATTCTTTTCCATCAATAATTGCTTTTAACAAGGCCTTACTTTTATGCAGCTTTTTCAATTGCTCATAAACCAAAATTTCAAGCTCCAGCAACTCAGTTAAATAAGTTTTAACCTGTTTTTCTTCTTTAACACTTTCTATATGGCCCAAAAACCGGTCAGAAACACCCTTTATCAGCGGACTAAAATATTTTAATGCAGCATCTACCCTTTTAGAAACATTAAATAGCGTATGTTCTGTTTGTTGCGCAAACATTGTTTTCAACTGATTAATAAAGGTATCTGCCGTTGCTGTAATCTTCTGAAAGTCGACATATAAAGCAGTCGTCCAGTCATCATGTTTCTGTTTGGCCGATTTGCCTTCTCTTTTATCAAAAGTTTGCACATGCTCCTTAATGTAATAACGGATGATATTCAGATCAAAGGCCGTTAACAAATAGCTTTTAATGAACATATAACTTTCCGAACTAATTTGATTGTTCAGTACATCGGCAGGTTGCTTACTCTTAGAAAAATAATGAATATTCTGATCCTGCTGCAATCCGCCATCGCGCAAATGCGAGGTTAAAACCAATCCATTTAAAGACCTTAGTCGCGAAAGTGCTACATAAGCTTGTCCTGGTGCAAAAGCGTCGCCAACATCAATAATTGCTTTATCAAAAGTTAAGCCCTGGCTTTTATGCACGGTTATGGCCCAGGCCAGTTTTATAGGGTATTGAACAAAAGAACCGGCAACATTTTCTTCTATTTCATTGGTTACTTCATTAAGTTTATACTTTACATTTTCCCAGGTGTATGGCGAAATGGCGATTACAACTTTATCTTCCGGAAGTTCAATCTCAATTAGATCTTTCTCAATGTTGTGAACAACCCCGATTTTACCATTGTAATACCGTTTTTCGATGCCCATATCATTTTTAATAAACATAACCTGGGCACCAACTTTAAGTTCTAAATTTTTATCATTTGGATAGGCATATTCGTTAAAATCGCCCTGAACTTTAGCATCAAAAAAATAAGACTTAGTTTTAAGTTGGGTTAAACGTTCACGGTTTATGCCATCTGCTTTATTATTATGCGTAGTTAAGGTAATGTAATTTTCGTCAGATGAAGGTTTAAAATCCTGTTTAAAATGCGTTTTGAGTAGGGTAGTATCCTCTACGGTGATCTTATTATTCCTTAAATTATTTAACAAACTGATAAAAACATCGTCACTCTGACGGTAAATTTTATCCAGTTCAATATAAATTGGTGGATCATTTTGTAAAGCAAGGGCATCAAAAAAGTAAATACTTTTGTAAAAATGGGCCATTATCCGCCACTCATCATTTTTAACCACAGGTGGCAACTGATGTAAATCGCCGATAAATAAAAGCTGAACGCCACCAAAAGGTACATTTCTGTTTCTCCTGATGTAACGCAAAGAAAAATCAATTGCATCCAGCATGTCTGCGCGCAACATACTTACTTCATCAATAACCAATAGTTCCAGTTCTTGCAACATCCGGCGTTTATTGCCTTGCATATTTAAATGCTTAACTATAGTTCGGGGTGTGTTAAAGTTAAAGCTGATGTTTTCGTTTATAATCTGGCTTGCCGCATCTGGAAAAAAGGCACCAAAAGGCAATTGAAAAAGTGAGTGAATGGTAACTCCTGCAGCATTAATAGCCGCAATTCCGGTTGGGGCGGCGATTAATACTTTTTTATGCGTTGATTGAATCAGCTTACGCAAAAAAGTTGTTTTTCCTGTTCCGGCTTTTCCAGTTAAAAAAACGTGCTTGGATGTATAATTAACAAACTTAGCTGCAATTTCGGCAGGCAAGATCGACTCTTCTAAATCAGGCATCAGACTTCAAATTAGGTGGATGGTAAAATGAGGGAAGGCAAATAAAAATAACCAATTAATTGCAAAAATAGAAATTTTAGCCGGACGGTACTATTTCCTCCTACCCTAATACTAACATTTAATGTTAAACCGCTGGGTTTTGAATCGATCTATATTTTGATAGGATAAATTAACCTTTCATTTTATAAAAAACTAAGGTTGGTACAGGAGTAAATAGAATTCTTAATTTACGATAGAAAAACACAAAATTCCGACCTTGCAATTATAACTCCGCTCCACTTAAACAATTAGCCAGTTTTTACTATCTTTGCAACCTCATGAAGCACAAGTCGAAACTTCTTTTTTCTGCAAGATTTCTTTAACGCTTCCTCCTATCTTATAATTTCCTTTTTATTATGCTTAACCCTGAAATAGAAAAACGTAAAACCTTTGCCATTATTAGTCACCCCGATGCAGGTAAAACTACATTAACAGAAAAATTTCTGCTTTTTGGTGGTGCCATTAATACGGCTGGTGCTGTAAAAAGAAATAAGGCTAACCAAAGCAATACTTCAGATTTTATGGAGATTGAAAAGCAACGTGGAATTTCTGTTGCAACTTCGGTTATGGGTTTTGAATATAGTGGTAAACGTATTAACATCTTAGATACGCCTGGCCACAAAGATTTTGCTGAAGATACTTACAGAACTTTATCGGCTGTAGACAGCGTTATTTTGGTAGTAGATTGCGTAAAAGGGGTTGAGGAACAAACTGAAAAATTAATGTCGGTTTGCCGCATGCGTAACACGCCGGTAATTATCTTTATTAATAAAATGGATCGGGAGGGTAAAGAAGCCTTCGATTTATTAGATGAGATAGAAGAAAAATTAAACATCAGTCTTTGTCCGCTTTCATGGCCTATTGGGCAGGGGCATACATTTAAGGGTGTTTATAGCATTTACAACAAACACCTTAATCTTTTTAATTCGGATAAAACGAAGGTTACGGATTCTGTTGTTGCCGCTAATGATTTAAACGATCCATCCTTACTTGATTACCTAAAAGAAAATGAAATTAACAACCTTAAAGATGATGTAGAGCTGGTTGAAGGTATTTATGGTACCGTTGATAAATCTCTATATACTGAAGGTTTACTGGCACCGGTATTTTTTGGAAGTGCCATTAATAACTTTGGGATTAAGGAGCTGCTGGATACTTTTATTGAAATCGCACCAAGTCCGCGCCATCGTGAAGCTGAGGAACGTGATGTACTGGTAGATGAAAAAAACTTTAGTGGTTTTGTTTTTAAAATCCACGCCAACCTGGATCCTAAACACCGTGATAGAATTGCCTTTTTAAGAATTTGCTCAGGCAAGTTCGAACGTAATAAATTTTATTTCCACACCCGTCAGAATAAGAAACTAAAGTTTTCTAACCCGATGGATTTTATGGCCAATGAGAAAAGCATTGTTGAAGAAGCATGGCCCGGCGATGTTGTGGGTTTATACGATAGTGGCAACTTTAAAATTGGCGATACGCTTACCGAAGGAGAAAAGCTGCAGTTTAAGGGTATTCCAAGTTTCTCTCCATCTATTTTTAAAGAGGTTGAAAATATGGATCCTTTGCGTACCAAACAATTAGAAAAAGGTATTGAACAATTAACAGATGAGGGTGTTGCACAGTTATTTGTTATGCAACCGGGTAACCGTAAAGTGATTGGTGCAGTTGGTGAACTTCAATTTGAGGTAATCAATTTCAGGCTGGAGCATGAGTATGGCGCTAAATGTCGTTTTCGTACTTTAAGTTACAGCAGATCAAGCTGGGTAAATTCTACAGATAAGAAAAAGTTGGACGAATTTGTTAAACGTAAACAACAACATATTGGCGTTGATAAGGAAGCAAATCCGGTATATTTAGCGGACAATGATTATATGATTAACTTGACCAAACAAGATTATCCGGATATTGATTTTTACAAAACAAGTGAATTTAAATAACTTATAATTGAACTGAGGTAATTAGTAATAACGATTTCAGCTGCATTTGGAATGAAATTTGGACGATCCATAATATGCGAAAACCTGGCCGATACAAAATAAATACAACCTCATTTGATTACTATTGGACTAAAGGCGCCGGTTTAGCATTATTGAATAAACTTCCTGATGCTTTAGATCTTAAAAAGGCAGAATCTTTTGTGCCCTACCTCTTTGATTTTGATCAACCCGGTGATGAGCTGGTTAATGAATTACATCAGAAAGTTGGCTTTGTGCAGGCTCAAAAAACGGTAGACGATTACTTTGAGAATAAGGAAGGGTTTGATGCACATTCAAAAAAAATACTGGACAACTTTTTTGATCAGATTAAACTCATTCCGGATTGGCTGGATCAGGATTTATTACAATACGGGCTTGACTTTAGTCAGCGTTCGGGCATATCAGGATTAATTGTTCTTCGCAATTACTGTTTAATGGGTGGCTATGAATCGGCTGCGATTAACAAACCCTTAATTTACACTGGTGCACTAAAAAAAGGTGCGGCCAAACGTTTAACAGATACCACTGTTTTTTGGGTTGATGTTACTGAAGATGACGCATTATCTATAGGTAAGGCTGGCTTTAGGGCCGTTATAAAAACGCGGTTTATTCATGCTTTTTCGCGAATAAACATTCTAAAATCTACGGATTGGGAAACAGAAAAATGGGGCATTCCTTTAAATACCTGGGACATGCTTGCCACCAATCTTGGCTTTTCTTTGGTTTACATGGTTGGGCTTCAAAAAATAGGAATTGAGGCCAGCGAGAAAGAATCTCTTGGTCTTTTTCACCTTTGGAAATACATCGGTTATTTGTTGGGCATACCTGAACATTTACTGCCTAATAATGAAGTTGAAGCCATTGAAGCTTTATACTATTGGACCATGACGCAGTCTGAAGGAGATGAAGACACTATTTTATTGGCCCAGGCTTTACAGGAAGAACCAATACATGCTGCTTATCCTCCTTTTAAATTGGGCCGTAGCATAATGCACGAGCTGCATTTATACTATAATCATTTTCTATTGGGTGATTACTCCTGTGGCTTATTAGGCCTAAAGAAAACAAACCTGGGCAAGATTGCTCATTTGAATATTTTTAGAAATAGGTTTCAGCATTATAGAATGACGACTGAAAAGCAACGGCAAAAGGCCATTAAACAGGGGCGTAAACAACATGAAGATGTTAAGCGCATTTACTCAACCCATAAAGCTAAGTAGCAAAGCAAAAAGCGTTTCTTCAAAATTGAAGAAACGCTTTTTGCTTTAACCCGGTTTAAGTTTTTCGATTAAAAATTTGCATCCGATATTGGAAACTGCTTAACTACGTTTTCTTTTTTTACCTTTTCTTTTCCCCATCGCTCTTTAACGGTGCTCGTATTTAAAACAGTAACAAACTTTAAAGGGTCGCCAGGCGATTCTGAAATGATTACCTCAGCAAAGCTATTTGAATCCAATTCTGCCGGACTTTGTTTTAAAACATCAAAATTGCGCTTTTCCAGTTCACTTATAAATTCACTTTTGTTGCCAACATAGGGAATAATGACAAATGGCTTCCTTAATTTCATCCAGTCATCATTCAGTTCAGAAAAAGGTTTAGCTACCTGGCCATTAATAACAGCGATTAGAATACTGGTTAAAATAATAACAAATTCTCCAAACCAGATGATCCAAAGCATTAAACCAGATAGATTAGAACTGCCTTCTATTCTAAAGGTGCCTACTTCATTTAAACCTGCAATTTCTTTAAATAAAATATTTGGATGTATAAATAAGTGGAAAACATCTTTAGCTAAGATTTTAAGATCATCGGCACTTAAGTTAAAAGTAAATCCTTTCTCGCTATACATCAATTCGTCAAAAAGAACCCATTGAAAATAAAAAGCGAGTAAGCCGCAAAAAACAGCGATAGAAACAGCAGCTTTTATACTTCTTATTTTACCTATTTTAATCCCCAAATCGATAAAAAAACCTAAGCCAATGCCTAACATGATGGCACTAATTGCTGCAAACCAAATATTAGGAATCAATCGGTTTACAATAATATAAACTGCAGGCAAAATTAATGAAGCCAGAATACCAAAAAGTGCAGTTTTTAAGACACCAGATGCAGATGCTACACCTGATGGAGAGTACGTTTGTGCCATAAAATGTTATTTTTAACTTGCTATAATTGTTTTCCTTTCCCTACTATTCCATCAATTAAATTTATTTTAGTTTGCTTAATGCCGTTTTTATTCTCGGCATCATATCTTTTATATCCTGTAAAGTACAGGCACCCACCGAGGCCCTAAACCAGGGCATGCTGTGCTCATTTCCGAAAGCAGAAAAAGGAACTAAAGCGGCTCCGGCTTCTTTTATCAGATAGAAATTTACATCTGTACTGTCTTTTAACACTTGACCATCTTCGGTTGTTTTACCAATATAATCTATTTTAATGGTTAAATAAATTGCGCCCATTGGTTCAACGGCATCAACACTAAAACCTTCAGCTTTTAAATCGTTAAATCCGTTATAAAGCGCATTTAAACTATCCTGAATCTGGCCTTTAAACTTGGTTAAGAAAGTATCAACCTGTGTTTTATCGTTAAAATAGTTAGACATAGCTACCTGCTCTGCTTTTGGTGCCCATGCGCCCATGTGACCAACCAAAGCTTTCATTCTGTTTACAATATCTTCCGGACCAAAGCCCCAACCTACACGTACACCTGTTGCGGCCAGGCATTTAGAACTGCCATCAACAAAAACAGTGAATTCTCTCATCGCCGGACGTAACGAAACCGGATTTACATGCGCTTTACCAAAAGTTAAAAGGGAGTAAATTTGATCGTACATTAAATACAAGGGCTTTTCATCAGCACCACGGGTTGCATTTTCTTCCAGAATTACGTCACAGATTTCTGCTAAAGAATCTGCATCGAACATGGTTCCGGTAGGGTTTAACGGCGAACACAAGGCCAGTAAAGTTGCACCTTTTAAATGTGGTTTTAATTGAGCAGCCGTTGGCATAAAATTATGTGCGGCATCCGTTTCTACAGCAATTGCCTTTGCCGAAGTTAAATGGCAGTAGTGATTGTTGTTCCACGATGGTGCAGGAAATACAACCGTATCGCCCGGATCAATTAATGCTAAATAAGTAGCGTAAATTAACGGACGGGAACCACCCGAGACTAAAATACTATTGGTGTTATACTCTAAACCAAATCGCTCCTTTAATAATTCAGAAACAGTTTCTCTTAATACTAAAACACCATCTGCAGGTGGGTAATTGGTTTGATTTTGATTATAGGCTTCTACAATTCCTGCTTTTAATTCAGTTGGAATTGGATAAATATTGGCATCAAAATCGCCAATAGTTAAGTTTGCGATAGAAGCGCCTTTGCGTTTCATTTCGTTAACCTCGTTACCAATTTTTATAATCTCTGAACCGATTAAAGAACCGGCTAATGCTGAAACTTTCATATTATGCTATTAAATTTTCTATTGCTTTATTAACCTTCTCGAAGCCAAACTGAGACAAAACATCCTGCATTGCTGCATTAATTTGCTCGTTACAAAGGTTGCCTATGCTTCCTTCGTGTGTATGATGTATTTGGCTCGATGGCGCAAAAGTACCATTTTCTATTTGTTCGCCAACTATTTTATATGCTTCTCTAAAAGGAACGCCCTGCAAAGCAAGCTCATTAACCACCTCAACACTAAACAAATAGTCGTATTTTTTATCTTTTAAAATATCATCTTTGATGCTGATGTTCTGAAACATGAAGGTTGCGATTTCCAAGCATTCGTTTAACGAAGTAATGGCCGGGAAAAGATTTTCCTTTAACAACTGCAAATCCCTGTGGTAGCCCGAAGGCAAATTGGTAATCATCATGGCAATTTCATTCGGCAAAGCCTGAATTTTATTACAACGAGAACGGATCAATTCAAAAACATCCGGATTTTTTTTGTGCGGCATAATACTACTTCCGGTGGTTAACTCTGCCGGGAAGCTGATAAAACCAAAATTCTGATTGATGAATAAGCATACGTCCATTGCCATTTTAGCTAAAGTTGCAGCAATTGATGACATGGCCTGCGCTAAAATCCGTTCTGTTTTTCCCCTACCCATCTGCGCATAAACTACATTGTAATTTAAACTTTCAAAGCCAAGCAATTCAGTCGTCATAGTTCTGTTTAAAGGAAAAGAAGAGCCATAACCAGCAGCAGAACCTAAAGGGTTTTTGTTGGTAATTTTCCATGCAGCAAGCATCATTTCCATATCATCGGCAAGGCTTTCGGCATAAGCCCCAAACCATAGTCCAAATGATGACGGCATGGCAATCTGCAAATGTGTATAGCCCGGCAACAATTTATCTTTGTGCGCATTACTCAGTTTTATCAGCTCATTAAACAAAGTGGAAGTTTGCCCAACCATATCTTCAATGCAGGCTCTGAAAAACAGCTTTAAATCTACCAAAACCTGGTCGTTACGCGAACGGCCGCTGTGTATTTTTTTACCCGCCTCGCCAATACGCTCCGTAAGCAACCACTCTACCTGCGAGTGTACATCCTCTACACTATCCTCTATTTTAAAATTACCGGATTCAATTTCGGCATAAATATTTTTAAGTTCTTTTTGAACGGTTTTTAATTCATCTGCCGTAAGCAGGTTAATGGTTTCGAGCATTTCAGTATGGGCCAAAGAGCCCAAAACATCAAATTTTGCCATTTGGAGATCCAATTCACGATCTTTACCAACGGTAAAACTTTCTACGAACTTATTTACGTCAATATTTTTTTGCCAGATTTTCATAATTGTACTCCATTATTGCGAGGTATGGAGCAACCTCTTTAATATTAAAAAATTTATCTGCCACACACTTTGCAAATAGATTGCTTCGTGCCTCGCAATGACGATTTATTATATAGCAGTTTTACCCCAAAACAACTGGTTTCAACATATTTACATATCCTTCCACACCTTCGGCAACCTCTTTAACATATAAAAATTCATCGGCCATATGCGAGCGACCTGAAAAGCCGGGGCCACATTTTACGGATGGAATATCTAATAATGCTTGATCGGAAGTTGTTGGCGAACCATAAGTTGTTTTTCCAAGTGCAACACCAGACTTAACAACCGGATGATCTTTATCAATTGACGAAGGTTTTAAGCGGATAGAACGAGGTGTTACGTCGCAATCTACATTTGCCCTGATTATTTCTAAAACTTCTTCATTGGTGTAAGCATCTGTTACCCGAACGTCAACCGTGAAAGTACAATTTGCCGGCACAACATTGTGTTGAGAACCTGCATTAATAATCGTAACCGTCATTTTTAAAGCGCCAAAAACCTCAGACACCTTTGGAAACTGATAATTTCTAAACCATTCAATATCTTTTAATGCTTTGTAAATTGCATTTTCCCCTTCTTCGCGTGCAGCATGACCTGCTTTACCATGCGAAACACAATCAATGACTAAAAGGCCACGCTCGGCAATAGCCAGGTTCATTTCAGTTGGCTCTCCAACAATTCCAAACTCCAGTTTACCCAAATCCGGCAATACCAGCTCCAGTCCGTTATTTCCCGAAATTTCTTCCTCTGCAGTTGCAGCAAGGCAAATGTTGTATTTTAAATTTTCTTTGGAATAGAAATAAAGAAAAGTTCCGATTAAAGAAACCAGGCAACCGCCTGCATCATTACTACCTAAGCCAAATAATTTATCGCCTTCTATTGCCGCATCATAGGGATCGCGGGTATAACCAGAATTTGGTTTAACCGTATCGTGGTGCGAGTTTAAAAGAAGTGTTGGTTTGGCAGAATCGAAATGTTGATTGTATGCCCATACGTTGTTCATTTTACGCTGGGTTTTAATCCCTCTCTCCTCCAAAAACTGCGCAATTAAGTTCGCTGTTCTATCTTCTTCTTTGCTAAAAGACTGGATGCGGATCAATTGTCGCAATAAATCCAGGCTTTCTTTCTGTATATTTTCAATCATATTTACAATTTTAGAATTATGATTTACGATTTTGGTCGTTTCTACGTATAGTAATATTTTGTGCTCTTCATTAAAATATCGCTGTTCATATTCGTAAATCTGATATCGTAATTCGTAAATTAATTTAGCCCTCTTTAGTATACAAATTACCGGCTTTTAATGCTGAAAGTTTAATGCCTTTTATTAATGATGAACTAAAGCCATTATGTTCCATTTCATTTAAACCAGCAATGGTACAACCTTTCGGCGAAGTTACCTTATCTATTTCTGATTCGGGGTGTGTTCCATGCAATAAAAGCAAATCTGCCGCCCCCTTTGCCGTTTGTACAGCCATTTTTAAGGCTTCATCTGCATGAAAACCAATTTCAACACCACCTTGCGATGCCGCTCTGATTGCTCTTAAAAAGAAAGCAATACCACAGGCACAAAGTGCGGTAGCAGAAGTCATTAAATCTTCGTTAATTTTAACCACCGAGCCTACCGTTTCAAACATACGGGTTACACTTTCAATATTTTGTACGGAAGCATTGTCGCTCGCTATACAAGTCATAGATTGGCCGATGGCTATTGCCGTATTGGGCATCGCCCTGATCACTTCAACATCATCACCTAATTTCTCGCGAACCGCCAGGCAACTCACCCCCGAAATTACAGAAATAACCAAGTGTTTAGCCGGAACAACAGCCGATTGTATTTCATCAAGCACTGTATTTAACTGCTGAGGCAATACGGCTAAAATAACAACATCCGCATTTGCAACGGCCTGTTTATTGTTATTGCTCACCTGAAAACCAGCTTCAGCAAAAGATTTTAAATGGTCGATATTTCTACGGGTAAGGGTAATATCTTCTGCTTTGGCAAAAGCAGCTTTTACCAATCCTTTGGCTAATGATAAACCGATATTTCCGCTTCCGATAATGGCTATTTTTTTCATTGTTTAGATTATTATAAAATGCCGGAGCATCGTGTGGTTCAATATATATTGTAAAGCAACAACAGTTCAGCCATTAACATTTAGTCCTGCTATCACTTTCTTCGTGTTTGCTCCTAACAGGTTTATTTCAGCATTTTAGTGCCAAAAGTACCGTTGGCAAGCTCGGCAAGTTCATCAGCTTTACCAATATAAACGGCAGAAACACCTTTATTAATTGCTTCAAATGCATTGTGCAACTTAGGAATCATTCCTCCTGCTACCGTTCCATCAGCCTGTAAGGCATCAAACTCATTTGCTTTAATTTCTCTAACAACCGTTGCATCGTCATTAACATCTTTTAAAACACCTTTCTTTTCAAAACAATATACCAATCGGGTTTCATATAACGATGACATTGCAACCGCCAAAGCAGAAGCAATTGTATCGGCATTGGTGTTAAATAACTGTCCTTCTCCATCGTGTGTAATGGCACATACAACCGGAACCAAACCGGCATTTAATAAGCTGTGCAAAGTTGTTACAGATACAGATTGTTCATCTAAATCTCCAACAAAACCATAATCTATTACTGCACCGGCTTGCGGGCCATCCTCTTTTCCATAAGTTTTGCAAACAACAGGACGTTTGGTGGCCTTGATTACATTTCCATCTGCACCGCTAAGTCCTATGGCATTACTGCCTTTTGCCTGTAGCTGTGCAACCATATTTTTATTAATTAAACCTGCATACACCATGGTTACAATGCGCAGGGTTTCTATATCGGTAATTCTTCTTCCATCAACCATTTTAGCTTCAATACCTAAGCTTTCGCCAAGTTCGGTTGCAATCTTGCCACCGCCATGAACCAGAATTTTATCACCGGGTAAAGCAGTAAAATCCAACAGGAAGTGATGAAGCTTCTCGGAATGATCAATTACGTTTCCGCCGATTTTTATAATGGTGAGTTGTTTATTCTTCATTCTTGTAAAATTGTTCGGTTAATTCGTGCAGCTTATTGGCCAGCAATTTTTTGTCGATTAATTTTGTTTCGTAGTCTGCAATTAAAGCTGGCGAAATATTTCTGGACAAAGCATATTCTACTACTTCTTCGTCTTTACCCTTGCAAAGCAATACGCCAATGCTCGGATTTTCATGCGTTCTTTTTACATCTCTATCAAGTGCTTCGAGATAGAAATTCAATTTCCCTAAAAATTCAGGTTGAAATTCTTCAATTTTGAGCTCGAAAAGTACCATGCATTGCAAATCGCGATGATAAAATAATAAATCCGTATAATAATCCTTGTTTCCAACCTGCAGCCTATATTCATTACCCATATAGGTAAAGCCTTTGCCCATCTCTAAAATAAAGCTCTGAAGATTAACAACAAGTGCTTTCTGCAAATCATTTTCAGAGTGTATTTCCGGCAAAGATAAAAACTCAAAAATATAAGGGTCTTTAAAAATCCCTTGGGGAAGTTGTGACTTTATGGAAGAACCAAACTTGTTTCCAAGCATGGTACGCTCGAAAGTTGCCGAATTAAGCTGACGTTCGAGTTCTCTCTTTGACAATCTATCCTTTAGGCATTCGTTAAGATAAAATAACTTTTCATCTACCGTTTTAGCCTTGGATAAAATAAGGAGATGATGTGTCCAGTTAACCTGAGTTAGAATATTCTTTAGAAAGGTAGAAATAGCATCTTCAATTTGTGTCTCCACTGGTGACACAAATTTATTTACCTGATTTCTAACCCCTTTAGTTTGTGTCACCACTGGTGACACTTTCTTACCTTCTAATTGTGTCAACGTTGCTGACACAAACTTATCATCACTATAAACTTCATAAAATTGTTTCATTCTATAAAGACTGCGACGATTGAAACCTTTTAAAGCTGGTTGTTTTTCAGATATGTATAATGCCAATTCATTTACGGTAGATTCGCCCCATGCGGCTTCGGCAACTTTTTCTGAAACAATTTTGCCAACATTGAAATAAAGCATAACCAATTCAGCATTCGCTTTTACGAAAACACGATTGCGTGCATCGTTTATCAACGAAATAATGTTATCAAATACTGAATGTATTGCTACTTTATTCATGATTTTTAGCTACCGTCGTTTTATTTTAATTCCTCCAGCATCGCTTTAATAACCGCTTGCGCTGCCCATAACCGGTTTCCCGCTTCGTGAACCACCAAAGAGTTTGGTCCATCCAAAATTTCCGATGACAGCTCTAAATCCCTGCGAACAGGCAAACAGTGCATTACTTT
This sequence comes from Pedobacter nototheniae, assembly GCF_032678625.1. Lineage (GTDB taxonomy): Bacteria > Bacteroidota > Bacteroidia > Sphingobacteriales > Sphingobacteriaceae > Pedobacter > Pedobacter nototheniae_A. The sequence goes on from NZ_JAVTSO010000001.1 coordinate 413,126, forward strand.
GGCATCGTTGGTAAATTTAAGCTTTTCATTGTTCATCATCCAGCCATCCGGGTAAGTTAAAACTTTGCCATATTCTTTATAACTGCTCCAGTTTTTAACGTAAACATAATCGGCTCCAGCCAGGGCGTTTTCTAAATTATACTGAATGTCTGCTCCAGGTGTAAAATTTTCAGCAAGTTCATAACCTTCAGGTTGGGCAATGGTAAAATCAATCATCCCTTCTTCTTGTGCTTTACACATCCACTCAGCAAAAGAATTTGGCACCGCCTGTGGCAATGCTTTTACATGTGGTGCCCAGGCCAAAACTACTTTTGGTTTAGAACCATCGGGTTTCTTCGTCCAGGTTTCATGAATGGTAATAATATCTGCAAAACTTTGTAAAGGGTGCCTGGTTGCACTTTCTAAACTCACAACCGGAACTGCACAATATTTTACAAATTTATTGAAGAAATCTTCACTGTAATCTTCCTCACGGTTGTTTAATTTGGGAAAAGAACGCAGCCCCAGAATATCGCAATATTGCCCCATAACAGCTGCGGCCTCACGAATATGTTCTACTGTTGAACCATTCATAACCACGCCATCCTGGGTTTCCAAAGCCCATCCTTCTTTATCCATATTCATCACCATCGCATTCATCCCTAAATTTAAAGCTGCCTTTTGGGTACTTAAACGGGTACGTAAACTTGGATTCATAAAAACCAATCCTAAAGTTTTGTTCTTTCCTAAACTTTGGTGTGCAAATGGATTTGCCTTTAATTCAAGCGCGTCTTTTACAAATTGTTTGATGCTTGGAACATCGTGTACGGAAGTGAAAAGTTTCATTTTTTAAAGCTTAAAGACTAAAGCTCAAAGACTAAAGCTTCCTGCAAGGTTTAAAACAGGATGCAAAGTTTAAACTTTAATCAATTTATTATTGTCTCAAACGTTTCAGCAAGCTAAAAAAGCATTGCTTTAACTTCATTTGTTTATTAATTTGTCATTGCGAGGTATGCTCGCAATGACGGGTGCATTATATTATTTCACTAATTTACCAAAAGCCGCTAAAAATTCGTCGGCATGTGCTTTGGTTAAATTTAAAGCAGGTAATAAACGAATAACGTTTGGTTTTGCTTCGCCTGTAAAAATATGATGCGTAAATAATAATTCTTTTTTAACATGGGCAAGTTCGGCCGGCAACTCAATACCAATCATTAAGCCACGACCACGAACTTCAACTACCTGTTCAAATTTCTGCAACGCTGCAATTAAGTAATTGCCCACTTCTTCTGCATTTTTCATGAGGCTATCTTGTTCCATAACCTCTAAAACAGCTAAAGCCGCAGCACAGGCCAAATGGTTACCGCCAAATGTTGTGCCTAATTCGCCATGCCATGGTTTAAATTTAGGTGCAATTGAAATTCCGGCAACCGGAAAACCATTACCCATTCCTTTAGCCATTGTGTACACATCAGCTTCTACACCTGCATAATCGTGCGAGTAGAACAAACCTGTACGCCCATAACCGCACTGAACGCTATCGGCAATGTAAACGGCGTTATACTCATCACAAAGGGAACGGATTTTTTGAAGGAAACTTTTTGAAGCCTCTTTAATCCCGCCAACACCCTGAATGCCCTCAATAATTACAGCACAAATTTCGTTGCCCTGTGCTTTAAAGGTTTCTTCTAAAGCCACTTCATTATTATGAGGCAAAAAGATTACATTTTCAGTTTGGTTAACCGGTGCTACAATTTTTGGATTATCCGTTACCGCAACCGCTAAAGATGTGCGGCCATGAAAAGCACCTGTAAAAGCCACTACCTTTTTTTTGCCATTGTAAAACGAAGCCAGTTTTAATGCATTTTCATTTGCCTCAGCACCAGAATTACAAAGAAATAACTGGAAATCCTTTTTACCAGAAACCTGTCCTAATTTCTCAGCCAGCTGAACCTGTATAGGAATTTTAACTGAGTTAGAGTAGAAGCCCACCTTACTTAACTGGTTAGTTAAGCGCTTTACATAATGTGGGTGGGTGTGGCCGATAGAAATTACAGCATGGCCACCGTATAAATCTAAATATTTTTGATCGTTTGCATCCCAAACATTGCTGCCTGATGCTTTGGTAATTTCTATATCGTTAAGTGGATAAACGTCGAATAAATTCATCTTTTAAGGTTTAAAGGTTGAAGGCTGGAAGGTTGATGGTACACAGTTTGTTAACCATTCTACTTTCCATTCCTCAAAAATTTAATAAATGCGATTAACATCGCTTTAATTTCGTTAATACTCTTATCTACAAGCTCATAAATCTCTAAACTTATATAGTTTAAATCGCGAATGAGGATAAAAGCATATTCTATTTCTTTTGCAGAACCAAGCGCATTATCTAAATAACTTACAAAATCTTTATCTGTGTGCTTGCCACTTCCTTCTACAATATTTAAGGGAATTGAATAGGTGGCCCGCCGAATTTGTTGGGTTAAGGCAAATTTTTCTTCAATTGGCATGATAGGAAGGACTTCTTTATATACTTGTAAAGTAAATAAGTGAGCCTTTTTCCAAACATCGAGTTTTTGATAATCTCTCATACTTTTTCAAATTTTGCAGGTTTGCACCCAAACCTTCCGGCCTTCTACCGTCCAGCCATCAGCCTAAAAATTAGCTGCTTTTAATTTCAGCCCTGCGGTTTCTTCCAGGCCAAACATTAAGTTCATATTTTGAACCGCTTGTCCGCTTGCACCTTTTAACAGATTATCAATAATACTGATGATAAATAATTTATCGCCATGTTTTTCTATATGAACCAATGCTTTATTGGTATTTACAACCTGCTTTAAATCAATATTTCGCCGGCTTACATGTGTAAAAGGATGTGCACTGTAGTAATCTTCATAAAGTTTTTGTGCTTCTTCTAAAGTTAAATCACTTTCAGTATAAATAGCCGCCAAAATACCTCTTGTAAAATCGCCTCGCTGCGGAATAAAATTTAAGGCCTCGGCAAGTGAAGGTTGTAATTGCACCAGGCTCTCACTAATTTCATTCAAATGCTGATGTTCAAAAGCTTTATAAACCGAAAGATTATTATTTCTCCAGCTAAAGTGCGAGGTTGTGGCCAAACTTTGGCCTGCACCGGTAGAACCGGTTGTTGCATTAATATGAACTTCGTTTTTGATTAATCCGGCAGAAGCTAATGGCAATAAACCTAACTGTATGCATGTGGCAAAACAACCTGGATTAGCAATATTTTTAGCCTTTTTTATTGTATCGCGGTTAAGCTCCGGCAAGCCGTAAACAAAGTCACGTTGTTCATTACTTTTATTTGCAGCTAATCTAAAATCCTGAGATAAATCAATAATTTTAATGCCATCGTTTATTGAATTAGCAGCTAAAAATTTCTTCGCATCGCCATGGCCAACACATAAAAACAATACATCAATATCCTGAGGTAAATCGCTGGTAAATTTTAAATCTGTATCGCCGAATAAATCGGTATGTACATCAGATATTAAATTTCCGGCATTACTGCTGCTGTTTACAAAAGCAATTTCTACGTTTGGGTGATTAACCAGAATACGAAGCATTTCGCCTCCGGTATATCCGGCGCCGCCAACAATTCCTGCTCTAATTTTTTTATTATTCACAATCTGTTCTGTCATTATGTGTAGATGGATAAGAAAATAAAATAAATTCTAAATCATGCACACTTTCGTTCATGATTTTATGTTTGTTACCAGCCTCAATCTGCAGTCCGGCATTGGCATTAACCTTTACGGTTTCGCCTTCAATTAAAAACGTAGCCTCTCCTTTTAAAATAAAGAAAAACTGTTCGGCATAAGTATGATAATGCAACTTCTCGGCCGTTTTTGCAGGCATTAATTCTTGCTTAATGGCTGCATCAGGCTTGCTGATAAAATTCCACCCATCACAATTGCTGCCCCACTTATAATGGCTTAAACAATTTTCTTTCGAAAGGATTTTGTCCATATTAATCTTTTTTATCCTTCGCCAAGCTCAGGAAGACATTGTTAAAAAGATTGCTTCGTCGTTCCTCCTCGCAATGAGGATAGAGAAGCGATAGCTTTAGCATTTACGCTTCTTCACCGTTAACTTTGTGCCAGATCATGACCTGGTTACCAAATATTTTAGAGAAACCTTTAACATCTTCTCCACTCCAGGCGTTGTTCATTTCGCCATAGCTGCCAAATTTATTGCTCATTAAATCGTGGTTAGATTCAATACCGATAATCTGGAAACGGTATGGCAACAACTCAACAAAAACTTTACCGCTTACCACTTTCTGTGTATCGGCCAAAAAGGCTTCAATGTTGCGCATAATCGGATCGTGGAACTGACCTTCGTGCAACCAGTTACCATAGAAAGATGATAATTGTTCTTTCCAGCTTAACTGCCATTTTGTTAATGTATGTTTTTCTAAAGTATGGTGAGCTTTAATGATAATGATTGGCGCAGCCGCTTCAAAACCAACACGTCCTTTAATCCCAATAATGGTATCACCAATATGAATGTCTCTTCCAATGCCATATGCTTGTGCAATAGCTTGTAATTTCTGAATCGCTCTAACAGGCGCTAAATTTTCACCATCTAATGCAACCAGTTCCCCTTTTTCAAAAGTTAATTCAATTTTACGGCTTTCCGTTTCAGATACCTGAGTTGGCCAGGCACTTTCTGGCAAGGTTTCGTTAGATGTTAAAGTTTCCTTTCCGCCTACTGATGTTCCCCACAAACCTTTGTTAATTGAATATTTAGCTTTTTCTGCATTATACTCAACACCGTGTTCGTGCAGGTATTTAATTTCCGCTTCGCGGGATAATTTCAAATCTCTGATTGGAGTAATAATTTCAACACCTGGAATTAAGATGTTAAAAATCATATCAAAACGAACCTGATCATTTCCGGCACCGGTACTTCCGTGTGCAACATAGTCCGCACCAATTTTTTTAACATAATTGGCAATAGCAGTTGCCTGGCTTACACGCTCTGCACTAACAGAAAGCGGGTAAGTCGCATTTTTTAATACATTGCCAAAAATCAAGTATTTAATACACTCCTTATAATAATCTTCGGTTTCATCAACCACAGCATGCGAAGCAACACCTAAAGCATAAGCGCGTTTTTCAATTTCCTGAAGCTCTTCTTCAGAAAAACCACCCGTATTTACAATTACAGAATGTACCTCTAACCCACGATCCTGTGCAAGGTAAATACAACAAAACGAGGTATCCAAACCTCCGCTAAAAGCTAAAACAACTTTCTTCTTCATGCTATTTAAATAATAAGGTAAATAAAAACAAAAGGGCTTTTAAACCCGTTTTTGGTTTCGGTTTAACAACTAAACGTTGCTTAATGCGCATAAAACGCTCGTATAATTTGGGTTTCTTTTCTAATTCTTCAGCAAAACGTTTGGCGGCGTCGTGTTTTTGCGTAGCCGGATCGTAAAGCATAGCCGTACACATGCAGTTTTTACGCTCCTTCATTTTTAAAATATCGAAGTTAACACAGCTTTGGCAGCCTTTCCAGAACTCTTCGTCCTGGGTTAATTCAGAATAGGTTACAGGTTCATACCCTAAATCAGAATTGATTTTCATTACGGCAAGACCAGTAGTTAAACCAAATATTTTTGCTTTAGGATACAATGATCTTGATAAGTCGAAAACTTTTTCTTTAATGGCATGTGCTAAACCTGCTTTTCTAAATTTCGGGCTTACAATTAGGCCGGAGTTGGCTACAAACTGTCCATGGCTCCAGGTTTCTATATAGCAAAAACCTGCCCAGGTACCGTCTTTATGAAAGGCAATAACTGCTTTGCCTTCTTCCATTTTTCCGGCAACATATTCTGGAGAACGCTTAGCAATGCCCGTACCACGAGCCTTAGCCGATTCTGCCATTTCAGTAACAATCTCTTCTGCAAACACACGATGTTCAGAGATTGCAACCTGTACGATAAATTCATTAATATCCATTCGTTTTCTAACGAAAAATTAAGGTATTCTTGTTAATTGGGTTTTTAGAGAGGATCAATTCCTCATAGTATTAGTAAGATGTACTAAATACGCGGCGTAAAATTTTGCCGACTTAAGGGGTAATAGAATGCGGGCCGAAAATGATTAATAAACAAACTCTTCTCCGCAATAATTTGTGCGGTGAAAACAGAAAGTTTATATAAAAATTGTTTAATCATTTCTTGCGTATTAAAACGGCTTTAACTCTATTGAGGTGCAAAGGTTTAAATAAAAATCGAGTTACGCAATAATATACTCATTTTTTTATCATTTCTATTGAATTTTATTGGATTTGCCTGACCAAATGGCGCCATATGGTTTCGTGGATATTAAAAACGTTAAAAACACCGATAAAATTTAACACCTGCTTAACATCATTTAACATTCTGTAATGGTGGCTAAATACAATATTTGCAAAGCTGTAGCGAATGGCTTTCAGTAATCGTTTTATCAGTACAGGCCCGTTCAAATTAAACCCCTAAAAAAATTATGAAAAATTTTACACCTTTTAAAAGATTAACCTCACATTCATTTCTCTTGCTAATCATGGTGGCTTCTATGGTTTCTTGCAAAAAAACAGATACCACAGAAACGCCCATTACCAATTTAAGGGTTATAAATGCCTCGCCGGCTACTGCTACTTATAATGTTTATTTAAGCGGCACCCAGCTAAATGCTGTGGCACTTCCATTTGCCGGTGCTTCTACCTATAAAGCCGGAACACCTGGTACTTATACCTTAAAATTTACTACCGCAAATGCTACTGAGAGTTTATTCAGTAAAGATTTAACCCTTGTACAAAACAACTATTCTTCCTTTTACCTGATTAATAAACCAGGACAACTTGATGGCTTATTGGTTACCGATGATGTAAATACACCTGATGCAACTAAAGCTTATATCCGTTTCATTAATTTATCTCCTGATGCAGCTGCATTGGATTTGGTAAAAACAGGTGCTACAACATCTTTAATTAGTAATAAAGCCTATAAAGCTGTAAGCGGTTTTATCGCGGTTGATGCTGGTTCTATTTCTTTTGATGCTAAAGAAACAACCAGTGGAACAGTAAAAATTACGCTTGCCGGCAATACCTTGGCCGCTGGCTATCATTATGATGTAATTTATGGTGGCTTATCAAGTCCTGCTAATGACTCGGAAAGACCTTTAACCTTGCAAGTACTTAAAATTCAATAACTTTTAATCTCAATACACACAAATAAATCCGGATTGCCTTCAATTGCAAGGCAATCCTTTCCTGCTCCCCATCCCCTGCTGGTAATTGATCATTTTTTGAGGTCGATGATGCTCCAGCTTAATACCTCACCCATAAACCGCCTTACCTACAGGCACTCTACCCTTTTTTAGTTTGGTTTTATTAACATTTTACGGAATGAAATGTTAAATACGCATCCCTTATTTAGAATTAGTCAAAATAATTTGGATTATAAACTTTTGTACCGTTATTTTGCGGCTGTTTAGAATTAATCCAAATAAAAATACAAAATGCGTAAACTTATACTTTTCAGTTTAACTATCCTCCTCTCAACCTTAACTACCGTTGCTTTTTCGCAACAACTATCAACCATAAAAGGCACCATTACTACATCTGATGGTAAACCTGCTGCTTATATCTCCGTAGGTTTAAAAGGCAAAGGACTGGGCAACGAAACGAATGAGAATGGAATTTTCGAAATTTCGAGAGTTAAAGCCGGTGTTTATACCCTAAGAGCTTCTGCGGTTGGCATAAAAACAACCGAAAAAACGATTACAGTGATCGCCGGAGAAAACCTGACCGTTGACTTTATAATCAGCCAGAATGCTAACCAGCTAAATGAGGTTAACATTAATCGTGGCAGAACCAATAAATATGCGACTAAAAAAAGTGATTATGTAGCAAAAATGCCGATCAGCAACCTCGAAAATCCCCAGGTTTATACTACAATTACCAAAGAAACTTTGGCAGATCAATTGGTATTTTCGGTGGATGATGCAACAAGAAATGCTACCGGTCTTCAAAAAATGTGGGAAGCAACTTCCCGTGGTGGCGATGGTGGTGCTTATTACGCATCGAGAGGATTTATTGTACAGGCAAAATTAAGAAACGGCGTTGCAGGTTTAGTAACCAGCCGTAATGATGCAGCAAACCTTGAAAGTATTGAAGTAATTAAAGGCCCTTCGGCTACTTTATTCGGAAGTACTTTAACTTCTTACGGAGGTTTAATTAACCGCGTAACTAAAAAGCCTTACGAAGGCATGGGCGGTGAGGTTACGTATTCTGCTGGCAGTTATGATTTTAACCGCGTTAGTACTGACTTTAATTTCCCGGTTGATAAGGATAATAAAATTTATGCGCGCTTAAATACTTCTTACAATTATAAAGGTTCTTTCCAGGATAATGTATTTGATAGAGGGGTTTTTATTGCTCCCAGTTTATCGTACAAGGCAACTGATAAATTAGATTTTCTAATCGATGCAGAGATTGCAAATGGTACAAACACTTTAAAGCCTTTTGTTTTCTTCTATTTCCCGATTGCTGATTTAGGCTTTAACAGGGCCGACCAATCGGGCATTAATTATAAAAAATCGTTTACCGGCGATGCGATGAAGCAAAAATACAACAGCACAAACTTTTTTGCTCAGGCTAATTATAAATTTAACGAAAACTGGTCTTCACATACCAATTTCTCTTCAAGTTATAGTTTCTCTAACGGCCGTGGTTCTTATTTATTTCTTGTTCCAGACAAGAATCTTCCTGGAGGTAACCCTGCTGCTGCACCTGGCGCTCAATTTCTATCAAGAGCTGATCAATCTACCGACAACAGTAAATTGTATAATTACGAAATACAACAAAACTTTAACGGCACTTTTAATATCGGATCTGTTAAAAACAGAATTGTTTTAGGATTAGATTATCTACGCCGCAACTCTGATCAGTTATTTTATTCAATCAATACATTCGACTTGACTGATAAAAGCGGAAACGGAGCCAACTACAATAATTTTACCGAACATAATTTAACAAATTTTTATGCCGCCAATGCTAACGATCCGAACACGGTTTTTAAATATGCAGATAATGGCATATCAAATACCTATAGCGCTTACGCTTCTGACGTAATTAACATAACCGACAGATTAATTGCGCTTGCAGCATTAAGGGTTGATAGATTTGCCAACACAACTTATACCGACCGTGAGCATACAACTCCTCCGGTTTCGTATAAACAAACGGTTTTCTCTCCTAAATTTGGTTTAGTATTTCAACCGGTTAAAGATCAGCTTTCCTTATTTGCAAACTATCAAAATGGTTTTAACAATGTTAATGGCATAGATTATAAAGGCGATACTTTTAAAGCGGAACAAGCCAACCAGTTAGAAGGTGGTGTTAAAATGAATGCTTTCGGCGGTAAACTTAGCGGCTCGGTATCTTACTACTACATTAAAGTTAAAGATATTGTAAGAGGTTATAGTTTAGACTTATCAAATCCTAATGCCAGAATACAGGATGGCAATAAGATTAGTAAAGGTATAGAGGCTGAAATTATCGCCAATCCAATAAATGGCTTAAATATTATCGCAGGCTTTGCATATAACAATAACTATTTACTAAATGCTTCTGCCGATGTTGAAGGAAGAAGAGATGCTTATTCTGCCGCTCCATATTCTGCCAATTTATGGATCAGTTATAAATTAATGGGCGGCTCACTTAAAGGTTTAGGTTTTGGTGCAGGTGGAAATTATGCCAGCGACAACAAAATTGTTAACAGCGTTAGCCAAGGTGTTTTCATTCTTCCTGCTTATGAAGTATTCAATGCATCTGTATTTTACGATCATCCAAGATTCAGAATTGGGGCTAAAGTAGATAACCTAACCAACAAAGAATACTGGACAGGTTATAGCACCATGAACCCTCAGGATTTAAGAACAGTTACAGGTAGTGTTACGTATAAATTTTAATACTTAAAGTAAATTTCAGTAGAACAAAATGAATAAAATTAGATTAGTTATACTAACAGCAGGGATGTTGTTTATAAATTTAATGGCATTTGCACAACAATTTGGAACAATAAAGGGTAAGGTAACCACTGCAGATGGTAAAGCCGCTTCGTTTATTTCAATTGGTTTAAAAGGCAGCAATTCGGGCAATACCACTGATGAAAAAGGTTTTTACACCCTTCATCGTGTAAAGCCAGGCAGTTATACAATTGTTGCCTCGGCAGTGGGCATTAAACCTGCACAACAATCGGTAATCCTGGCGGCCGGAGAAAGCAAAGAAATAAACTTTAGCTTAACAGAAACCGATCAGGCGCTTGAAGAAGTAACCATTGCAGGTAAAAACAATCGTTACAAAACCAGTTTACCATCGGCCTCATTAAGATTAAACGAGCCCCTGCTCGAGGCACCGCAAAATATACAGGTGGTTACCAACCAGGTATTAAAAGATCAGCAGATCATCAGCATGAGTGATGGTTTAATCAGAAACGTAAGTGGAGCTGTTAGAATGGAACATTGGGGAGATATGTACACCAATATTACCATGAGAGGTTCGCAAATTCAGGCCATGCGCAATGGTTTTAATGTTGTATCCTCTTACTGGGGCCCTTTAACGGAAGATATGAGTTTTGTTGACCACATTGAATTTGTGAAAGGTCCGGCAGGCTTTATGTTAAGCAACGGCGATCCAAGTGGTATGTATAACGTGGTTACCAAAAAACCTACTGGTTTTAATAAAGGCGAAGTTTCGTTTACAGCCGGAAGTTATGATCTATATAGAACAGCGGTAGATTTTGACCGGAAACTTACGGATGACGGAAAATTATTATTCCGTTTAAATGCAGCCGTTCAAAATAAAGGTTCTTTCAGGCCTTATGAACAAAACGACCGATATAGCTTTGCTCCAGTATTAAGCTACCAGATTACCAGCAAAACAAAATTAACGGCAGAATATACTTTGCAAAGCGCAAGAATGACCGAGGTTGGTTCTTACTATGTTTTCGCTCCGGGCGGTTATGCACAATTTCCGCGCGAATTAACCATGACGCAACCTGGGTTACCGGCTACCCGTATGAAAGACCATAGCTTGTTCCTAAATTTACAACATAACTTTAACAGCAATTGGAAATTAACAGCGCAGGCTGCATATTTCAAATATCTTCAAACCGGTTACAGTTCATGGCCATCAGCGGTTAACGCTAATAATACTGTAATTAGAAATGTTGGCATCTGGGATGCGGAAAGCAGTATGAAACTGGCCCAGTTATTTATTAACGGACAGGTTAAAACCGGTGGAATTAACCATAGGATTTTGGCCGGATTTGATGGTGGAAAGAAAAACTATATGGCAGACTGGGGCCAATCTCATGATTTGGACTTAGCTTCCTCTCCTTTCGATTTAAACAATCCAAACTATGGTTACCCATCCAATGGCTATCCTGATTTTGACCGTACAACACCATTAGCGCAAAGAGCAGTTAAAGCCGGTGGATTAATGTCCTCCAAATACTTAAGCGGATATTTGCAGGATGAACTGGGTTTCTTTAACAACGTTGTTCGCTTAACGCTTGCGGGTCGTTATACTTATGTAAACCAATCGGCATGGGGCGGTGCACCTGATAAAGCAAAACACTTTACGCCTCGTGTTGGTTTAAGTGTATCGGTTGATAAAAACACTTCTGTTTATGCCGTTTACGACGAAGCTTTTACACCACAAAGCGGCTTACTTCGCAATAATGCTAAGGTAGAACCTATTACGGGTACCAATAACGAAATTGGCATTAAGAAAGATTGGTTTGATGGAAAATGGAATACAACTTTATCTGTTTACAGGATTAATAAAAATAATGAATTAACAACTGACCCAACAAATGGCTTTATTCCAAATCCTGCCGATCCAACTAGTCCGATTAAAGAAAACTACAGTGTTGTGCTGGGCAAAAAGCGCGCGCAGGGTGTTGAATTTGATTTAAGAGGTAAAATTACAGATGGACTTACGCTGATTGCAAATTATGCCTATACTGATGCTAAAGTAACAGAAGTTGCCGCTGGTGTAACCGGAATTAATGTTGGTGATGTAATTCCTGGTTTTGCCAAACATGTATCAAATGCCTGGTTAACCTATACCATTCAAAAGGGTATTTTAAAAGGTTCGGGCATTTCAGGTGGCTTCACTTACCTGGTTGATCGTGCTACCGATAATTGGGGCGTTGGTTTGCAAAAACTACCGAATTACTTTAAACTCGATGGAGGTTTATTTTACGAACACACTAAATTTAAAATAACGGGTAACGTTTTCAATGTTTTGAATAAGTATCTATACAGCGGTTCTTATTACTCGTTTTTAAATGCTTATTACACACAAGCAGAAGCACCAAGAAACTACAGGGTAAGCGTTGCTTATAAATTTTAATCACATGTTGGCAGTGGTTTTCAGATAGCCGCTGCCGATGTTTAACAAACTATAACTTTAACTTTAAAAACATGAAAACTAAAATCTCTTTATTAGTCTTATTAATTGCATTCAGCGTTTCAAGCGCTTTTGCTCATGCATTGTGGATAGAAACCGCTTCAACAGGAAAAAAAGGCCAGCCACAGGAAGTAAAAGTATTTTTTGGAGAATATGAATCTAAAGAACCGGATTCAGCTAAAAAATGGTTCAGCAATTTAAAAGAGTTTAGTTTAGTTTTAACTGCACCAAATGGCAGCACAAAAGTTTTAACAGCAACACCTGATGTACTCTTCTTTAAAACAAGTTTCACGCCAGATCAGGATGGAACATATAAGCTATCAATTGTACATGAAGTTGCAGCAGTTTACGAGCATGCAAAAATTGAATATTATGCTTTTGCTGATGTAGCTATTGGAAATGGAAAAAAGAACCTGGCTTTTCCTGCTGACGCAGCTTTAACCATCAGACCAGAAAAAACTGCTTTAAAAACGGGCGAAACCACTACACACGAACTGGTTTACAACAAAGCGCCTTTTGGCAAGCAAAAAATAAGTATTGTTACTCCAGACTGGAAAAAACAAGAGGTTGAAACAGATGCTGCAGGTAAGTATACTTTTAAACCAGAGCAAAAAGGAAACTACTTTATCGAAGCTTTTACTGAAGATAAAACAGCAGGTACTTTACATGATAAAAGTTACGATAAAGTTTGGCACTTAGTAACCTACTTTACCGAGGTTAAATAAATCCTACAGCTTAAATTTATAACCAACTGGCTTAAAAAAAACCAGTTGGTCTTTTTTATTAATACCTTTTAAATGACAACGATGAAACAAAATCCAAAAGCAAAATCCAAAAAATCCAGGTTGCGGAGGATAAGCGATTGGCTTCATTTATGGCTCGGAATTGCATCTGGTCTTGTGGTTTTACATCTGGGCATTACAGGTTGTATTTTTGCTTTTCAAAAGGAAATAACAGAATTTATCCATAAAAAAGAAATTTTCGTTGATGTTCCTGCCAATAGGCAAACGGTTCCATTAAGCACTTTAAAAGCAACTGCAGAAAAAGCTTTGGGTGGCAAGAAAAAAATCTCATTTATCACCACTTATAAAGCGCCAGACAGAGCCTGGGAATTTGGCACATACAAAGCAGGAGATCCAAAAGCATTCTGGTATTTTGATTCAATAGATTACTACGATTTAGTATTGATCAATCCTTATTCGGGAAAAGTTACATTAGTTGCTGATCATAAATACGAGTTTTTTGGCATTGTTAAAATGCTTCACTGGAGTTTTTTGATTAACCACCCCATCGGCCAGCAAATTATTGGCTGGGCTACTTTTATTTTTGTTTTCCTGCTTATTTCAGGCATGGTTATGTGGTGGCCCAAAAACCTTAAAAAATCCAATTTCGATAAAAGTTTTAAAGTTAAATGGCGTGCAAAATTTAAGCGCATTAATTATGATTTACACAATGTGCTGGGTTTTTATGTAATGACAATCTGTTTGGTACTGGCTTTAACCGGAATGGTTTGGGCATTTCAATGGTTTCAAGCAACCGTTTATGTGGTCGCTTCAAGAAGCATTACCCCGCCGGCAAATGTTACCGGAAAATCAGACTCTACCCAAACCAGTATTAAAAACCCTTTTGATCTGGCTTTTGATCAGGCGAGGCAAAAATTTAAAGATGCAGACCGGATTGGCATATCGCCGGCTTTTAGTGCGGGTTCAGCTGTAATTTACGCAAACGGTTACCGTGGTGAAGAAACCTTTTACCATTACGATGAATTACAGTTTGATCAATATTCAGGGAAGCTCTTAAACAAGAGAAATTATACAGAAAAAAATGCCGGGGAGAAAATAATTGGCATGAATTACGACATCCACGTTGGCGCTATTTTAGGCTTGCCTGGAAAAATTTTAGCCTTTTTTGCCAGCCTCATTGCAGCAAGCTTACCCATTACCGGATTTATCATCTGGTGGGGCAAAAAGAAAAAGAAAAAAACGCCCGCAGCAGCGGAAAACAAATAATCCTAAAATAAATAATAATGAAATTTTTGAACTTAGTTTTAGTCTTAACAGGATTGGTTACTGTTAAAGCAAATGCCCAAAGTAAATTGGAGCAAGATAGAAAAGCAATAAAATCATTGGCTGGTTTCTATGAAGTAAACTTCAATTATGGCGAGGTTACCGCACCAGATACCGCTTATAAATTTAGCAAACCTTACGAAAGTCACGGTAGCGAGTGGGCAGAAATTATTGTGGATGAACCTAAGCGAATCGTAATTCAGCACATGCTGGCGATTAACGATAGTACGGTAATTAAACACTGGCGTCAGGACTGGACTTATGAGGATACCGACATTATGCTTTACACCCAGGATAATGCATGGAAAAAAGGTAAATTAACCGCAGCTGATGTAAAAGGTACCTGGACACAAAAAGTTTATCAGGTAGATGATAGCCCTCGTTACCAGGGTTATGGAACATGGAGCCATGTAGGTGGTCATGATTCTTGGCAAAGCGAAACCGATTCTCCGTTACCAAGAAGAGAATCGACCGTACGTAAAGATTATAATGTATTAACACGCGGCAGCAGAATTACCATTACCCCACAAGGCTGGATGTTTGAGCAGGATAACAAAAAAGTTGTTCGTACACCTACAGGCGATAAATTACTTGCTGTAGAAAAAGGTTATGAGGAATTTACTAAAATAGATCCTAAAACTTTTGCTTATGCTCAAAAATGGTGGGCAAGCCAGCAAACTTACTGGGCTGATGTTCGTAGTGTATGGACTGACATTATGGGCTCAAAAAGCACTTTTAAAGTAAAAACAATGGCGAATGGTAAATTACTTTATGAAACATTATTTACCCTGGGCGATCAATCTATAAAAGAAAAATGGACCGCGGCACAAAATAAAGAGAAAGTAAAAACAGCTTTACAGCCTTATTTAAATTAATCAGGCTTAACCAATTTAAGGCGCCATTCTATTTGCATAGAATGGCGCTTTTGTTTTATAGCCACAATGATTAAATTGAGCCAGATTTAAGTCCATGAGAACAAGTTTAATTATTTCTTTTATACTGTTTACCACTTATAGTTTCGCACAGGACTCTACCTATACGCGAAAGATGGTTGATACGCTAACATCCAAAGTGTTTTGGGGTAGAGGTTATACCAGAGATGGTATGGCAAAAGCAGCTGATTTTTTAGCACAGAACTATAAAAAAATTGGGCTTTTACCCATGGGTAATGAATATAAACAAACCTTCAGTTACCCTGTAAATACTTTTCCTGGTAAAATGATGGTCGAAATAAATGGGAAGAAGCTTAAGCCTGGTGTCGATTTTCTGGTTACAAATGAAAGTCCTGGTTTAAAACAGAAAGCAAGCTTAATGCAAACAGACAGTTTGAAGTTTCAATCCTCACCAAACCTGGTTGTACTTTTAAAAAACAAGTTAACCTGGTCTGTTGCTACAGAAGTTAGCCCTGTAACAACAATTGAATTAAACCGAAAAAATTTTAAGGCGGTACCGGCCAAAATTAATGTTGATATAGAGAATAAGTTTATCGATAATTTTAAAACTTCAAATCTTTTTGGCTTCGTAAAAGGAACTCAATTTCCGGATTCTATTTTAATTATTACAGCACATTACGACCATTTAGGTGGCATGGGTGCTGATACCTATTTCCCTGGCGCTAATGACAACGCTGCCGGCATTGCAACTTTATTAAGCCTGGCTAAATATTATGCTGCAAACCCGCAGCCCTACTCTATTGGTTTTATTTGTTTTGCCGGTGAAGAAGCTGGCTTATTGGGTTCGCAATATTTTGTAGCAAACCCATTGGTGCCGTTAAACAACATCAAATTTCTAATTAATTTAGATTTAGTAGGTACCGGAGAAACTGGCATGACAGTGGTTAATGCCAGCGTTTACCCTATGGCTTTTAACCTCTTAAACCAAATTAATAATGAATATAAGTTTATTTCCAAAATAAACTCAAGAGGAAAAGCCGCTAACAGCGATCATTATTTTTTTACGGAAAAAGGGGTACCTGCATTTTTCTTCTATACCCAGGGTGGCATTGCCGCCTACCACGATGTATTTGATAAGCCAGGAACTTTACCACTCTCTAAATACAACAACTTGTTTAAGCTGATTGTTATGTTCAATCAAAAATTGCAAACCCAATATTAAATTCCTTGCAGCTCAATGCCAATAGTCTAATTTTAAGGTGTTGGGATAATAATTAAGGCTTTTGGGATAATTAAATATAGTAGTCAAGTCGTTATAATCATCTTCGAATCAACAAATCAAAAACAAGATTCATCATGAAAACGATATTAAAACTAAGCTTACTGCTTTTAGCATTAAATGCTTGTACACTAAAGTTAAGTGCCCAAAATCAAATTGAAATTGTGATTATGGGCTCGGCTCACGACAATAGCAAATCGACTGAAAATTTCCAGTTGATTATCGACAAGTTAAAAAATTTTAATCCTGACATGGTTTTTGGGGAATATACTTCAGCCGAAGATTACCCGAAATTAGCTGCAAATAACTGGGCGGTAACCAGTTTTTCCAAGGGTTACAACTTTCTCGTAGATCATAATCCTAAAAAAATCAAAAACCTTTCTACTGAAATTGATAGAGCCCAGAAAGCATTGGAATCTTTTCCATATTACCACAAAACCAGAATGAACCTGGCTGTTAACTACGCCAAAAACTTTGATCGTGCCAATACGGAATATCAAATTTTTGTTTTAGAAAATTATATGAAAAGTTCTTTTGGTAAGGGAGAACAAGCCACATATTCGAAAATATTTGGTAATGTAGATTCGCTTGCAAAAGTACGGTTATACAGAGCCGGGAGCGAATACAGTAAAATTTATTTCCCTTTGATATACCAACTTAAACAAAACAAAATTTATTCAATGGATTGCCAGCAATACGATGCTCCATGGTCTGTAGCCTGGGCGAAAGCCGATTCCTTAGTTAAAATTATGGGGGCAAAGGCAAAAGCAGATACCCTTTCACCTGAAGCGAGAACTGTAAAAGCGATTAAGAAATATTCAGCTTATACCAAAGAAGATTATGCAGTTTTCCAGGCATCAGAGTATGCAGGCATGAACACCGCAAGATATGCAACGCTTGATGCTTCCTGGAATTTTTATGGAGGAGAACATTTTTATGGTTATGATGGCTTCCCTACCGATGCCATAAAAGCCATGATTGAACAATGGATGTTAAGAAACCAAGGCATGTGCGATAACATCGTTAACCAGGCCAAACAACAACACGCTAAAAGAATTGTAGTGGGAGTGGGTGCCTCTCACCGTAAATGGATGGAACAAATTCTTGCTAAAAGAACTGATGTTAAATTAATTAATTACAACGACTTGCATTAAGTTAAACGCTCAAATAATCTATCCTTTAGACACCCGTCTAAGGGATTTTTTGTTTTATGCCCTTTACAATTTTCTTACGGTTTTTATCATGCACCATACTTGCTTAAAAAATTATGATGCAACATTTTTCACCTTTTAGTGTCTACCTATTAAACAAACTAAACAAATTCCTTATTCATCACATTTTACCGGTTATTCATCACATTTCCTAAAACCTTAAAAAGATCAGCGCTAAATTTAGCTTCCTTTATTAAAAAAAGATACATGAAGAAACTTATACTCTCACTTGCCTTCTGCCTTATTTTCCTTAATTTATTTGCACAAAAAAACGGTAGCATTACCGGTATTTTAGCCGATAGTGCAAATCACAAAACAACCTTAAACTACGCTACGGTTTCAGTTTACAAAGTTGGCGACAGCGTTTTAAATACCTATAAACTTTCTGATGATAAAGGGATTTTTAAAATAAACAGCCTGCAAACCGGAATAAAATACCGCCTGATTGTAACTGCCTGGCAATACGGAACCTATCATAAAGAAGTATTGATTACTGCTGAGCATCCAAATGTTAATCTGGGTACGCTTTACCTGTATGCTAAGGCTAATGATTTAAATGAGGTAACCGTTTCTGCAGAAAGGCCGCCGGTTATAGTACGTAAGGATACGATTGAATTTAATGCCGAATCTTTTAAAACGTTACCATCTGCTGTAGTAGAAGATTTGTTAAAAAAACTACCCGGCGTTCAAATTGCAGCCGATGGATCAATCACGGTAAATGGTAAAACCGTAAGTAAGATTTTAGTTGATGGTAAGGAATTTTTTGGGGGAGACCAACAAATTGCCACTAAAAACCTGCCGGCAAATATTATCGATAAAGTTCAGGTAGTTGATGATAAACAAGCTAAACGACGCGATCCGGATTTGGCAGCCGCCGATATTCCTCAGGTGATAAACCTAAAGCTAAAAAAAGCAATTAAAAAAGGTGCTTTTGGAAAGCTGTACGCTGGTGCTGGGTTTAAAGATCTTTATCAGGCTGGTGGATTAATGAATTTTTTTAGGGATACCACCCAGGTGAGTATTCTTGTTTACACCAACAACATTAACCAGCCAGGCTTTTCGCCTAACGATGTGCGA
Organism: Pedobacter nototheniae; assembly: GCF_032678625.1. Classification (GTDB taxonomy): domain Bacteria; phylum Bacteroidota; class Bacteroidia; order Sphingobacteriales; family Sphingobacteriaceae; genus Pedobacter; species Pedobacter nototheniae_A. The sequence continues at coordinate 432,117 of NZ_JAVTSO010000001.1, forward strand.
CAAATTGGGGGCTTTAACCGTAGTGGTGTTACCGCTATGCGGGTAAACTCAGGAGGTTCTTTCGAATTTAACGGGATTAGTTTTGGAGGCGCTTATAACGGTGTTCAAACTTCTTCAGGTGGTGGTTTTAATTTCAATACCTTAACCAAAAAAGGGATTAAAATTAACACCCAATACTTTTTTGGCCGTTCTGATAACCTATTGAAACAATTAACCAATACAAACCAAACTTTAGGTACCGATCGGTTAATTACCAATGCCAACGATAATACAAGTGCACTAACCCTTAAGCATAATATAGCTGGTAAAATAGACTGGCAAATAGATTCCTTAACCCAGTTAACCATAGAACCATCTGTGGTATTAAACTCCAACAATTCTGTAAGCAACAACTACTCCATTAATACAAATGGCGCCGGGCAGTTAATTAGCAATCTAAATAATTTAAACGACCGAAATGCATCTACCAACAAATATCAGCTTGTTGCTGACTTAAGTAAGGATTTTAAAAAAACCGGGAGGGCCTTTAATGCCGGTTTTAATGTTTCAACCACCCCTAATTCTCTGGTAAATTACAACAGAAGCAACAGCAACTTTTATATTAATCCATCCACTTCAGAAATAGATCAGTTAAGAAATAATCAGATTGATAACTTCAGGTCATACCTGTATGTAAACTATACTGAACCTATAAGCAAAAAATTAAGTTTAAAAACCGATGTAAACGGAAGCATTATTAATAACGAAAATGCATTAAATACTTTCTACAAAAATCCAGCTAACCAACTATATGATATTGTAATTCCTGATTTAACTCAAACGGTTAAACAGGCAGGCTTTAAAACAAATACCAATTTGAGCCTTATTTACAAAATAACAAAAGATTTTAGTCTGCAGCCAGGTTTAATTTACAACTATATTTTGTTAAACAACCGATTTACCAATACAGCCGATATCGATCAGCGGTATAATTTTATATGGCCAACGTTTCAGCTCAGGTACAAGATACTTCGTTTTACCTATTCGGCCAGGTTTACGGAGCCGGATGTAAATTATTTACAGCCAGTTGCTGATAATACAAACGCATTCTACATCAGAAATGGAAATCCGAACTTATTACCGGCCAGAACCCAGAATTTCAGCATCAATACGTATAAATACGATCCTAAAAATTTAATTAATTATAATTTTTATGGCTATGGTAATTTCACAAAAAACGGTGTAATTACCACAACAACCATTAGCAACGGTGTTCAAACCATAAACCCAATTAACGCCAGTGATATTTACAATTTTAGTGGCGGCGGCAATATTTCAAAAGATTTCAAAAAGGAAAAAAATTCCCTAAAATTGGGTGTAGGGTTCTGGATGAATTTCAATCATTCTCCGGTTATCGTAAACAATATAAAAAGCAATGCAAATGTATTTTACGTTGGACCTAATGGAAGCGCGCGTTTAAACCTGAACGATGTTGTTGAAATTAACCAGTCGTACTCCGTTAGCTTTAACCGCAGCAGGTATCAGGACAGTTTTTACACCAATTTAAGCTATAATACTTACCAAAGCACCTCTGAACTGGTGATTAGATATCCTAAAAAATTGGTTTTCGAAACGAGTTACGCCACAACCTTAAATAGTCAGGATATTAACGGTTATAACAACAACATTAAATTATGGAATGCGGCATTAACTTACCTCTTAATGAAAAATGACCGGTTACAGCTAAAACTTGCGGTAAATGATATTTTGCAAAGTAATGTAAAACGATATGTTCAAATTACAGGCAATAGCGTTATCGATACGCAAAGTAACAGTTTAGGTCGATATGGAATGTTAACCGTTACTTATAACATCCAAAATTTTGGGCAAAAGGTTGGTGGCAGACAAACTTTCTTTAATTTTTAAATATTATACTGCGGTGCGAGGCATTCTTTTAATGTTTAGAGATGCTTCCTGCCTCAGCATGACAAATAATAAATTCAATGCCAGCCTTTGTTTAATAAACCCGACCGGCAGCGATATCCCGATTTTTTCTATCGGGATTAAGCAGAGGGCGGGACTGCATAAGCCAAACGTTACCGGCAATCGTTTCCAAAACAAAAACTAAATTATTGATGTGGAAAGTAAACGTTTTGAGATGCTTCCTGCCTCAGCATGACAAAATTGAAATATAGGGCGCTATTTAATAAACCAAATGCCACCGGCAATCCTTTCCAAAACAAAAACTAAATTATTGATTTGGAAAGCAAAAGGCTTAGAGATGCTTCCTGCCTCAGCATGACAAAATTGAAATATAGGGCGCTATTTAATAAACCAAATGCCACCGGCAATCCTTTCCAAAACATAAAACCAAATTATTGATTTGAAAAGTAAACGTTTTGAGATGCTTCGTGCCTCAGCATGATAAAATTGAAATATAGGGCGCTATTTAATAAACCAATGCCACCGGCAATCCTTTCCAAAACATAAAACTAAATTATTGATTTGAAAAGTAAACGTTTAGAGATGCTTCGTGCCTCAGCATGACAAAATTGAAATATAGGGCGCTATTTAATAAACCAATGCTACCGGCAATCGTTTCCAAAACATAAAATTAAATATTTGATTTAGAAGCAAAAGGCTTAGAGATGCTTCCTGCCTCAGCATCACAAAATTGATTTGGAAAATGAATACCGCTCAGCCATAAAACACTTCTGATATTTTAGATTTCTACACCGCTTATTACAGAAACAAATCTGCCAGCAGTTGATACGATTTTATCCGATCTTCAAAATGCTCGGTAATGGTTACAGCCATCAATTCATCCACGTCATAATCTACAGCCAGTTTTGTAAGTTTTTCTTTAATTACACCTGGTGTTCCATAAATCATTCTTGGTTTATTGGCATTTATTCTATCCTGTTCAGCAAAATTATAAGTTACATTTTTGATGTCATCCCAGCCAACAGAAGTTAAGCCACCACCCTTTTCTAATTGCAAAAAGCGGTACGACATTAAAGCTTCCTGTTGTTTTACTTTCTCCTCATCTTCAGAGCAAAAAACAAAAAAAGCTACATTTTCTACTGGCTTTGGCAAATCAATGGAGGGTTTAAAATGTTCGCGGTAATATTGAACGGCTTGTGGGCCTCCATGCGGATTAATAAAATGTGCAAAAGAAAAACCCATTCCAAAATGAGAAGCAAATAAAGCACTTTGACCACTGCTGCTTAACAGCCATTGCTGTGGTACGGTTTCTGCAACAGGAATGGCTTTAATTTTGGTTTGAATGGTACCTTCCTCAGGTGAATCGTGCAGGTAATTATGCAAATCCTGGAGTTGTACAACAAAATCCTGCTCGCTAAAGTTATTTGAAGGATTAAGCATAGAAGCCGTAATCCGATCGGTTCCGGGTGCTCTTCCCATACCTAAATCTATCCTGCCCGGATGCATTACTTCTAATAAACGAAAGCTCTCTGCAACTTTTAAAGCACTATGATTGGGTAGCATTATTCCTCCAGAACCAATTCTTAAAGTTTTGGTGTGATTTGCTAAATGTGCAATTAAAATTTCGGGCGTTGAGCCGGCTAAACTGGTTGTATTGTGATGTTCGGACACCCAGAAGCGATGAAAACCCAATCGCTCTGTTTCCTGTGCTAATAAAGTGGTTTCTTCTATCGCCCTGCCAGCTGTTACACCTTTTCTTACCGGCGACTGATCTAATACGCTTAATTTAATTTTTGCTGTGCCCATAAACAAATTTATGAGCCTGCTGAATTAAAGTTGTAACGGCTCATCGTTTATGACTTTTAAATTATTGCGCCAGCGTTAATTTGACCAAATATTGATCTTCTCCATCATCAAAGACGAGTTCGCAATCCCAACCGGTTTCTTTAGCAATTGTTTTAATGGTTTCCTCGTCTATATAAAGCCAGTTAAACCAGTTCCCTTTTTCGCCTTTATATTCGTACTGATAGGACACCTCTCCGTAATATTGATTTTGTGGTTTTGGCATATCTTCATACAAATAAGCAATATCCGAAGAGTCGAAAATTAACTGTCCACCGGGGTTTAAAAGCCTTTTAATATCTGCTAAAAAAGTTTTAAAACCTGGTAAAGTTCCGGTTAAACCAATGCCATTCATCAGCATAATAATGCTGTCGAATTTCTCCTGGTAAGTATGAATATCCTGTAAAAGTGCTTTTTTAACACCACGGTCTTTCATAATGCTAACAGCAGCTTCTGACACATCGATGGCGGTTACATCAACATTAAATGCCTGTAAAAGTAAAGCATGGCTACCAACGCCTGCACCAATATCTAAAACCTTCCCTGTGCACAGGTGTAAAGCCTGCAACTCCAGCACAGGCATATCCTCATCATCTCTAAAGAAAAATTCCAGGGGCATTTCTTCAGGTTCACCATAAGAATTGTGCAACCAAAGTATATCGGCTTCGCCGGTTTTATAAATATCGGTTAAAGCTTTACCAAAAACATCCATGGATCAAAGATAAGGAAAATGCAGGACGGGACGGAAAATCTATACGCAGAAAAGATGCCCTTGTATAAAGATCGAACGGTAATTTATCCTGATTTTTTCAGGAACTTAGGGATAGCCTTCCCAATCACAAAAAAATGTTGATACGGATGATAAACCCATACCAACACTTATTATTTTTTTAAATTATTCCAGTTCAAATTCCTGGTGATATTCTGGAATGGCAACATTTTTAAAACCATGGTCTTTTAAGCGTGCTGCAAAATGCTGCTGCACTTCGTATTCGCCATGCACCAAAAATAACTGTTTAACGAGATCAGGATTCTGACCTGATAAAAAATGCAGTAAATCTTCGTAATCGCCATGTGCACTCATCGACTTTATTGACCTTACTTCGGCTTTAACTTCGTAATCTTCACGAAAAATATCTACAACTTTCTGCCCGGCCATTAACCTGCCCCCTAAAGAAGAAGGCTCGCAATAACCAACCATTAAAATGGTATTTTTTTGGTTTCCAATATTATTTTTAATGTGGTGTTTTACCCTTCCCGCTTCAGCCATGCCCGATGCTGAAATAATCACGCAAGGCCTTGGATCTTCGTTTAAGGCCTTTGATTCTTCAACGCTTTCAATAAATTTTAATCCTTTAAAAGCAAACACATCATGATCTACCTTTAAAGTTTCCTTAACGCCATTGTTGTAAACTTCGGGATGGTTTTTTAAAATTTCGGTGGCCTGCGTAGATAGCGGGCTATCCACATAATATGGCACATCTGGCAGTTTATTTTTTAGTTCCAATCCATTTAAGGCATACAAAAGTTCTTGTGTACGCCCAACACTAAATGCAGGAATAATGACCTTGCCTTTTTTCACATTGCAAGTATTGCTGATGATTTGGAGCAGCATATCTTCAATAGGATCTAAGTCTTTATGCAGAGAATCCCCATAAGTAGATTCCATCAGAATATAATCTGCCTGGTCAAATTGTTGAGGACTTTTCAGCAGTAAATCTCCGTAACGGCCAACATCACCACTAAAAGTAATCCGGCTTTGCTTGCCATCCTCTGTAATGGTTAAATGCACTGCTGCACTACCTAAGATATGACCTGCATCTGTAAATTTAAGACGAATACCAAGTTCTATTTCAAAATCTTCTTCATACTCTACAATTTTCATCTGACTTACCGTTTGGGTAACATCGCGATCGGTATAAAGCGGTTCTTCTTTTTTTTCCCCCTGGCGTAAATGCCGGTTTGCATATTCAGCATCCTGCATTTGTATTTTAGCCGAATCCATCATTAAAATTCTGGCTAAATCCATTGTTGCAGAAGTACAGAATATTTTGCCCTTAAAGCCTTCGGCAACCAGCCGAGGCAATAAGCCACAATGATCTATATGCGCATGCGATAAAACCAGGTAATTTACTGTTTCGGGATTAAAGCCAAAATAACCGTTCAGCTTGTCGGTAATGCGCCCCATGCCCTGAAAAAGGCCACAATCTAATAGAATTTGGGTTTCGTTTTTGAGCGTTATTAAATGTTTGCTACCTGTAACTGTACGGGCAGCACCGTGAAAAGCAATCTTCATTTATGGAGGTTAGAAATTATAATTGAATAAAAATGCCGGAAAAATCCGGCATTTTCAATTATTTAAGCTTTTATTTCAGCTATTTTATCTTTAACCTTATCTGCAACATCAGTTGCTTTGCCCGCTAAACCTGCCAACTTATCTTTTGATGAATCCAATAAGTCGCAAAACCAATCAGATACTTTACCTTTTATATCATCTGTAGAATCAGAAGATAAAGCCAAAGCAATTGTTGCACCCAGTGCAGCACCAGCTAATACACCTACTATAATTTTTGTTTCCTTTGTCATAACTTAAATACTTTTATTAATAAACATTAAATTGGCATTGTTGTTTTCTTTAATATTTATAACATAAATCATTCCATTAAATGAAGAGTATATTTTTTATAGATTTGGATAACACCATATACTTTACCAAACCCAACGAGAAACAGCTATTGAGCGGTTTATATAACCTGCTTGAAAAAGAAGACCTGGGCATTTCTAAAGAACAATTCCTGTTGGCTAAAGCCGACATGCTGCGAACGCCTTTTCAAAAAGTGGCAACCAAATTTGGTTTTAAACCTGAAGCCACCGCCCACGCTATAAATTTTTTAATTAATGGAGAAGTTACTGAGCCTTTAACACCATCTGCAGATTATCATTTTATAAAGGCACTAAAAGGAAGAAAGTTTATTGTAACTGCTGGTTTCCTGAAAAAACAAACTACAAAAGTTAAAATGCTGGGTATTGCCGACGATTTTGAAGAAGTTTATGTAGTAGATGCCACCACCTCAAGTGAGAATAAGAAAGATGCATTTAAAACACTAATAAAAAAACACAATTTAAATCCTGCAGATATTTTAGTAATAGGCGATGACGCTGAATCGGAAATAAAATTTGCCTTGGACCTCGGTATAGAAACCTTTCTTTTAGATCCCGGAAACCTTCATCCAAATGCCGAAACGACTTTTAGAGGCAAAGATTTAAGTAACCTCCATAAAGCATCTGGCCAATAACCAAAAAAGTCCCGATTTTCATCGGGACTTTTAAAAATCTATCCTCTTTCACTTCTTGATGGTCTTCCACCTTCTGAACTACTTCTTTCGCCGCCACCACGATTTTGCTGTTGCGGTGGAGCAGATTCAGTTCTGGTTCTTTCCATGCGTTGTTGCTGCTGTTGTTGTTGCTGACGCTGTTGTTGAGCCTGAGCATCACGTTGAGTACGTTGCTGTTGTTCTGCCTGCGAACGTTGTTGCTGTGCCTGAGCATCACGTTGCGCCCGTTGCTGTTGTTCTGCCTGCGAACGTTGTTGCTGTGCCTGGGCATCGCGTTGCGCCCGTTGCTGTTGTTCTGCCTGCGAACGTTGTTGCTGTGCCTGAGCATCACGCTGTGTACGTTGTTGTTGCTGCGCTTCCTGAATTTGCTGACTACGTTGTGCCCGTTGCTGTTCCATTTGTGCATTACGCTCTTGCTGTTGTTGCTGGCCTTGCTGCTGCGAACGTTGCTGTCTTTGTTGTTCCATTTGGGCCGAACGGTCGGTTTGATTGCGTTGTCCGTTTTGGTCAGTTTGTGTACGCTGATCATTACCACGCTCCAAAGCTTGTCTGCTTCTTTGGTTGGCATCACCACCATTTTGTCCAATACGGTCCGTTCTTCCATTAGTGCCCCTGTTAAATACACCACCTCCTGTATTATTATTATCCCCACGGTTTCCGTTTACATCTGTTCTGCTACCTGTTTGAGGGGTACGTCCATCGTTACGCTGACCTAACCTGCTATTATCTCCACCTCTCGATTCACGATTATTATCTGTACCAGCGTTTCTACCGTTTCTGTTAAAACCCGCATTACCTTGCTCAAATTTTCTTGGCGCTGCATTACGGTTATCCGCGTTTCTTTCAGGTCTTGGTCTGTATATCGAAACATCTCTTCCACTTACCCGGCTTGCCCCAGGTCTGCTGCTTTGATCAAATCGGTAAACCCTTACATCGCGGTTTGTAGCTCTCCTGATGTCCTCTATCCTTGGTCCGCCATAATAATTTCTTCTATTATATACGTAAGTGTTGTTTATAATTGTGGTGTTGCGGATGTAAACATTGTTACGTCCGTAATCGTATCTTGGAAAACTATTGATGTAAATATTTCCTTGTGGAATAAAGTTCCAGCAAAACTCTGGCACTGAATATCGACGGCCAAAACTTAAATTAATGTTGATACTCGGTGCCATTGGTGCCCATCCGTAATAACCGTCGCCACTTCTCCAATCTACCCAGGCAGGTCCCCAATTGGTATCTGGCAACCAAATCCATTGTCTGTAACTGTTAATTACCCAACGCCCGTAGTGAAATGGAGCCCAACCCCAATCATAATTAGAAACCCAGGTGTTACCGTATTCGGTCATTGCCCATCTTCCATTTGTATAATATGGTCGAAAATCACTTTGTTCAACATCCGGCCGCCAAACATATCCATATTGTGGATCCTGAATCCAGGTACCATAAGGAGATAGTTCGTCATAAAAAGTTTGCAAAGAAACATTCCCGGTGTTGTATCCGTCGTCCTGGTAGTTGTTCTGATAGTCTTGTGCCCTGACTAAGGTGGTGGTTCCGGCAAGGAGCCCAAAGAGCCCCAGCACAAGTGCCGTAGATTTAAGTGTTTTCATTTGTGTGTTTTATATTAACCTAACATTATGTGTGTATCAATTAGAGAACCAAAAACCCCTAAGGTTTAATATGCTTGCATAGTTTTACCCATTTCCTTTAATTATTGTGTTCTAAAGGCTTTTTAACTTATTTTTAACGTTTTACGTTAAATTTAATTGTGCAGAAAATAAGTCATTTAGAAATAAAATTTGCTACACATCTCTTTACAAAAGAGAAAATACTGTACAATCATTAAACTTTAAAACATAAGTTAGCTAATTTGTAAGTATTTTTGCATCATGCAAAACGGCACCTTATATCTTATTCCTGTACCTCTTGCTGAGGAAGCAGCACATAAAACCTTTACCCCTTACCTGGTTGATACCATTAACCAGATAGACACCTATATTGTTGAAAACAGTAAAACTGCCCGTAGATTTTTAAAAGAAGCTGGATTAAAAACACCTCAAAAGGATTTAATTGTACACGACTATGATAAGCATAGCCGCAATTCGAGTTTAGTTCCATTTTTTAAGGAGCTTTTAGAGGGCAAGGATGTTGGTTTAATGAGCGAGGCCGGATGCCCTGGAATTGCCGATCCGGGCGCAGATATAGTTGCTGAAGCACATAAACGTGGTATTAAAGTGGTGCCTCTGGTTGGGCCGAGTTCCATTCTCCTCGCTTTAATGGCTTCGGGCTTTAACGGACAGAGTTTTACTTTTTGGGGTTACCTGCCAATTGATAAAGAGCAACGCAGTAAACGTATTAAAGACCTTGAATTATCGGGTACGCGTTATAAGCAAACGCAAATGTTTATTGAAACTCCTTTCCGCAACAACCAAATGATGGAAGAGATTTTAAAAAGCTGTAAGCCCAGCACACAACTTTGTGTAGCCTGTAATTTAACTGGCGAAGATGAATTTATTAAAACACAAAGCATTTACAACTGGCGCAAAGAAGAAATTGATTTGCACAAAAAACCTGCAATATTTTTATTAGCATAAGCCATGCAACAGTTAAACTTTCAGATTGACCATAACATTACCCTTGAATTAATTCATGAAGGCCATGCTGAAAGTTTGTTTAGATCAATAGACGAAAATCGAAGTCATTTATCCAGGTTTTTATCGTGGGTAGCGCATATGAAATCTGTTGAGGATGCAAGAAACTACATTAAAACGTGTAATCAGCTGCATAACGAGGCAAAAGAGGTAAGCTTTGTTATTATTGATGCCGGCAAAGTAGTGGGTAGAATTGGCCTTCACCATATTAGCGCTTTAAATAAAACAGCCGCTATAGGCTATTGGCTGGAAGAGCAGGCTGTTGGTAAAGGCATTATCATCAACTCCTGCAAAAAGCTGATCGATTATGGTTTTGATGTTTTGGGATTAAACAGAATCGAAATTAAAGCGGCTACCCAAAACCTAAAAAGCCAGGCCGTACCTCAAAAATTAAATTTTGTAAAAGAAGGCATTTTAAGACAGGCAGAAATTGCAAATAATCAATTCCTTGACTTAATTGTATATTCTATATTAAAAGCAGAATGGATAAACGGCTAATTGTTTATCCATTCTGCTAAAAGGAATAAATATCTTTTCTCACTCCAGCGTTTTTAGCGTAAGAAGCATTAGCTTATCAGCTTTTCTGACGGCTATTTTCAGCCTTTTCGCGCCCAAATGTCTTCCAGATATTTTTAATCATTTATTTTTTCCTTATATTAGTTAATACTAACCGCCTGTTAAACAGGCTATATTAATAACGCTCCTCCTCATGAAAAAATTAATTATTTTCTTATCGGCAATGGTTTTTCTGACCGCCTGCGAAAACACCAGACAACAAGCTATGGATACGACTAAAAATGAAGACTTAATTAAACAATATTTCGCCCATTTTAACAAGCACGACTGGAATAAAATGGCGGAAATGTATACAGATACCGCCGAATTTAAAGATCCATCCCTTGGCCAGGGGATTATTAAACAAACCAGGGCACAAATCATTAAAAAGTACCAGGAGTTAAGTACCACTTTTCCTGATGTAAAAGATAAAGTACTTAATATTTACGCTTCAGGCGATAAACATATTATTGTTGAATTTCTATCTTCAGGAACGGCTCCAGATCATTCGAAATTTGAACTGCCTATTTGTACCATTTTCACCATCGAAAATGGCTTGATTGTTCAGGATTTTACTTATTACGATAATTTTAAGGAATAGTCATCTTGCAAGGCCAACCCGTTTTAGTATTTAGCTTAGTTAGGGCCATTGCAACCGTAATTTAACGGTACATTCCTTTTCCTTCGATAAAATCAACAACTTTATCGGGCAGGAAAAATCGGACATTCCTTTTTTCTTTAACGGATTTTCTGATGAATGTGGACGAAATTTCCATTAATGGCGTTTTGGTAAAAGTTATGGAAGGGTGATCTTCCCATTCGCCAACATTGGCACCAGGGCGTGGATAAACAAAAATCTGATAATTTTTAAGCAGCACTTCGTAATTTTTCCACTTCTTAAACGACACTAAATTATCAGCGCCCATGATTAGTACAAATTCCTTTTCAGGATATTTTTCATGAAGGTAAGTAAGGGTATCAATTGTATATGAAGGTTGTGGCAAAGCGAATTCAATATCACTAACCCTAATATTCTCTGCATTTTCAGTTGCCAGTTTTGCCATCTCCAAACGATCGTACATGTTGGTTAAGGCACTTTTATCTTTTAGCGGATTATGCGGGGAAACAACCAGCCAAACTTCATCAAGCTCAGTGTGGTTGGCCATATAATTGGCAATAATTAAATGTCCGGTATGAATTGGGTTATATGAACCGAAGAAGAGTCCGGTTTTCAGTTGGCGGTTTTCAGCTGGCATTTTGTGGCTTTTATGATCCGCCATTGCGCGCCTGGGTTGAGGAAGCCGAAGCAATCTAATCGGCTAAAAAGATTGCTTCGCTCTACTTTATCGCTGCAGTTCGCAATGACTGTTTATTTTTTTAAGAAATCCCTTACCAATTGCTCGGCTTCTGCACAGGCAGTTGCCAAATCGTAGTTTTTTAAGATTACATCAAATTTATCCGCATAAAGAAGCTCTTTTTCGGCCTTTATAAAACGTTCCTGTAATTTTTCCTGGCTATCAGTGCCTCTACCACTTAAACGTTCTTTAAGAACCTCTAAAGATGGTGGCTGTACAAAAATAGCTAAAGCATCTTCTTCATATTTTCTTTTTAAACGAATACCACCCTCTACATCGATGTCAAAAATCACATGTTTTCCTTCGTTCCAGATGCGTTCAATTTCTGAACGCAAGGTTCCGTAAAACGTTCCATTGTAAACCTCTTCAAACTCTACAAATTCCTGACGGGCAACTTTATGCAAAAACTCTTCCTTACTGATAAAGTAGTAATCGTTTTCGTGTGTTTCTGCACCTCTTAACTCCCGCGTGGTTGCGGATATAGAAAAGCTCAGGTCAGGAAACTTTTTTAATAAATGATGTACAATTGTGGTTTTACCTGCTCCTGATGGCGCTGAAAATATAATTAATTTGCCCTGCATTCTTTAAATATGGAAGGTTGGAAAGTTAAAGGTTGAGCGTTGCCGTATAGCAACATTTCAACTATTAAACCTTACAACACGTTTAATAGTTGTTCTTTAATTTTTTCTAATTCTTCTTTCATGCCCACCACATACTGTTGCATTTGTGCATCATTTGCTTTTGCACCCATGGTGTTTATTTCGCGTCCTATTTCCTGTGAAATAAAACCTAATTTTTTCCCATTTGCCTCTTTACTTGTTAAAGTTTGCAAAAAGTAGTCGCAATGGCTCTTTAAACGGGTTTTTTCTTCTGTGATGTCGATTTTATCGATATAGTAAATCAATTCCTGCTCAAAACGATTCTGATCGATGTTAACTTTACCAACGGCATCATCTAAAAACTGACTGAATTTTTCGCGGATAGCGCTTAACCGTCTCGGTTCAAGGGCTTCAACCGACTTAAAGTAGGAAAGTATATTTTTAATCCTCAACTCCAGATCGGTTTTTAAAACCTTTCCTTCATCTTCTCTAAATTTATTAAAATTGGTCAGTGCTTCTGTAAAAATCTGATATAAATGATTCCATTCATCTTCACTAACACTTTCCTCTTTGTAATTAATTACATCAGGAAAAGTTAATGCTGTTTGCAATAAATTACTGCTATTCGCATTTAATTCATCATTAACTGTCATTAACTGGTTATAGTAATGAGCAAGCAAGGCCGTATTGATGGTAGCCCCTGTAACTTCAGCTGCAGAACGTTCTACATTAATGCTTAAAGCAACTTTTCCGCGTTCAATGTCTTTACTACAAACATTGCGGATAATAATCTCTTTATCAGAAAAGGCTTTAGGATATTTTAAATTTAGCTCCAGAAATTTACTGTTGAGCGATTTTATTTCGACACTATATTTTGCATTAGCATAGTCGGCTGTTGCCAGGCCGTATCCTGTCATGGATTTAATCATGTGCAAAGATAGAAAATTTACTTTACAGTTTTTATAATTCCCTCATTGTGACACTGGCTTGAGTAAATCAAGGATGGAATTGTAAGTCTTTTCCTTAAGCATTTCGAGATCTTCTGCCACCAAACCTTTTACTTCTATTACCTCCGCAAATTTAGTATTTACAATTCCAGGGTTAAACATTAACGGATCTGTTCGGGGCAAATGCTTTTTGCTGTTCAAAATGGCAAATGGTAAAATAGGCGTCTGCGTTTCAATAGCCAGTCGAAATGCGCCGTCAAAAAAAGGATTTAAATGGGCCATACCTTTATTCATGGTTCCCTCAGGAAATATCAATATCGATTGCCCATCGGCAAGGTCTTTTCTAAGTTCTGCCACAGAAAGATCGCGGCTTTCGCGGCTACTTCGGTCTATTACAACAACCAATCTTCTATAAATCCAGCCAAATACGGGCACTTTAAGCATTTCGATCTTACCCAGCGGACTAAATGCTTGCGGAATGGAAATAACAATGGCTATGGCATCTAAAAAAGAACTATGATTGCCAACATAAATATAAGATCTCGAGGTGTCAATTTTATGTTTAGACTGGCTTTTAAACCATAAAAAAGTAAATATGCTAAAGCTCCAGGCCCAAAATTTCAGGAAAATAAACGAAACATTTTTGCCTGGTTTTTCTTTTAAAACTGTGGTTGCTAAAATTATAAAGGGGAAAACCAGGATCATAAGCGCAAAAAACAGGAGCGCCGAATACAATAAATAAGTCGCTCCAACAAGCTTTTGCATTTGCATTAACGTTTTTTTAACAGTTTACTTGGTTAACAATTGCTAATTTTACAAAAAATATTTCATACAGGATGAAAGCTAATCATTTGCCTTTTCTGATTTTATTTCCGTTCCTGTTTATATGTTCTTTAAGTTATGCCCAGGAGTTTACTCTAAAAGGGGCAATTTTTGAAAAAGGCACAAAAATTAGGATTGCGTTGGCAGAAATTACCAATAAACGTACAAAAGTTGCTGTTGGCAGCAATGATTTGGGCCTGTTCCAGATTAAAGCAATATCAGGCGATACCTTACTTTTTAAAAAAAGGAATTTTCTTAACCAGGCTATTGTGCTTCTTGGCACCAGCGAGGTTATTGTAACCCTAATTAGAGAAAGTAATGAACTTAGCGAGGTAACTATTGTTGGACAAACCAGGAAACAAGAATTGCAGGAAATTCAAAGGGAATTTAAAAGACAAGGCTCGTTTTATGCAGGTAAACCTCCATTGGCACTATTAAATCCGTTTGGAGGAAGTCCGATTACTTTTTTTTACGAGCTTTTTGGTAAAACTCCCCGCAAGGCCAGGCGTTTTAATAAATATTATAACGCCGAAATAAAACAAATGCAGGTAGATCAGTATTTTAATAAAACAATAATCAGCAACAATACGGATTTGAAGGGCGAAGATTTAAATAAATTTATGCTCGATTATACCCCTGCTTATGAGAAAGTTCAGAAATGGACAAATTACGATGCAGTAAAATACATTAAGGAATCAGCAAAGAAGTATACAGATACACTTAAAAAGCCTGCAAAAATTTAAAATATGAAAAGAATTACCTTAGCCGCTATACTGATATTAATTTGCTGCACTGCTGTTTTAAACTTAAAAGCGCAGGATCTTCTGGTTAAAGGGGTGATTATTGAGAAGGGAACCAAAGTTAGGATTGCACTGGCAGAAATTACCAACAAACGTACCGGACTTGGCGTGGGCAGTAATGACCTTGGTCTTTTTCAAATTAAAGCCAATGTTGGGGACACACTTTTAATCACTAAAAGAGATTTAACTGACCAGCAGATTATTGTTCATGGCCCGCAGGATATTATCGTTTACCTGGTAAGGGCAAGCACAATGCTTGATGAGGTTACCATCAGGGGAAATACAAAGAAACAAGATCTTGATGAGATTAAACGCGAATTTAAAAACAAAGGGGTTTATAATGGCGGCAAATCATCAATTTTATCTTCCATTTTCAATCCGCTTAATGGTTTGTACAACTTAGTTGGTAAAGACCCGAAAAATGCCCGAAGATTTGGCCGTTATGCAGATAATGAAATTAAACAAAGCCAGATTGATCAGTATTTTAACGGAACAATTATTCAGAACAATACAACTTTAAGAGGACAGGAACTGGAAAATTACATGTTAAACTACCGCCCGTCATTTGATAAGGCTCAATATTGGAATAGCTATGATTACATTAAGTACATCAAAGAATCTTCAAAAAAATATTTAGATAGTTTGGGGAAAGGAAAATAGATTTGTAATCTAAACCCTTGAAGGGTTTAACCTCAACTTTAAGGGTTATTAAATTAAATACTCAAGGATTCGCAGGCTTTTTCTGCTGCTAATTTTTCAGCATTTTTCTTATTGTAATCGCGGCCCATACCAAAAGTTTCGCCATCTACCACTGCATTAATGGTAAATAACTTGGCACTTTCTCCTTCACCATTTTCGGTTAATTCGAACATTACGTCTTTCCCGTGGCGTTGGCACCATTCAATTAATTTGCTTTTAAAATTGGTTTCGGTAAGTTCAAGGGTGTGAATATCAATATGAGGTTTCACAATTCTGCGCAGTAAAAACTCCTTCGTGAAATTATAGCCCTTATCCAGATAAATAGCGCCTATAATCGCTTCAAAAGCATCGCCTAACATAGAATTATGCTTGGTTTGAATGCTTACTGAGCGTTGGTCGAACTGAATTAATTTATCGAAGCCTATTTTTTTGGCAAGCTGGTTCAGATTGGCCCGGTTAACGATTTTCGATCGCATTTCGGTTAAAAAGCCCTCTTCCTTGTACGGATAGTGTTTAAAAAGTAATTCTGCAATTACAGAACCCAAAACAGCATCACCTAAAAACTCTAAGCGTTCGTTGCTGCTCCGGCTTCCATTTTTCAAAACTTTAGCCATTGACCGGTGCCTGAACGCCATTTTATACAGCGTAACATTGCCTGGAACAAAACCTAAAATATTTTTCAGCTTTTTAACAAACTCCTTTTCGGGAGAAAGATAAAGTTTATATAATCTTAATATCGGCATTAAATAAATAACACAATTAACGGCTAATCAGCATATTTAACTAAGTTATCCATTTTTAACCAGCATCCAAAATTATATAACAAGACTGTTTAATTTTAATCTTCGTACTTCTTGAAAATCACTGAAGCATTGTGACCACCAAAACCAAAAGTATTACTTAAAGCAGCTCTAACTGTACGTTTTTGAGCTTTATTAAAGGTAAAATTCAATTTAGGATCAAAAGCAGGATCATCTGTAAAGTGGTTTATTGTTGGAGGAACAATATCATTTTGTACAGAAAGAATTGCTGCAATAGCTTCAATAGCCCCAGCTGCCCCTAAAAGGTGGCCAGTCATTGATTTTGTTGAACTGATGTTTAGTTTATAAGCATCTTCACCGAATAAATCAGCAATGGCCTTGGTTTCGCTAATGTCACCAAGTGGTGTAGAAGTTCCGTGAACATTAATGTAATCTATATCAGAAGTACTTAATCCTGCATCTTTCAGGGCATTGGTCATAACCATTCTGGCACCTAAACCTTCGGGATGTGGCGCTGTAATGTGATTAGCATCAGCACTCATTCCACCACCAACAAGCTCTGCATAAATTTTTGCACCTCTTGCTTTGGCGTGTTCAAGTTCTTCCAGGATAATTGTACCGGCACCTTCACCTGCAACAAAACCATCACGGTCTTTATCAAAAGGACGAGACGCTGTAGAAGGATCATCATTTCGCGTAGATAATGCATGCATGGCATTAAAACCACCCATTCCGGCTTCGTTAATGATTGCTTCAGAACCGCCGCTAATGATTACATCTGCCATACCCAAACGGATATAGTTAAATGCATCAATCATAGCGTTTGTTGAAGAAGCACATGCCGAAACCGTTGCAAAATTTGGCCCGCGTAAGCCATACTTGATCGAGATATGCCCTGGAGCGATATCAATAATCATTTTAGGAATAAAAAACGGATTGTACCGTGGGGTACCGTCTCCTTTGGCAAAATTGGTCACCTCATCTAAAAAGGTTTTCAATCCGCCTATGCCTGCGCCCCAAATTACACCGATCCGGTTAGTATCTAATTTTGAAAAATCAAATCCACCATCCTTTACGGCTTCGTCTGTTGCGACTAAAGCATATTGTACAAAAGGATCAAGCTTACGGGCTTCCTTTTTTTCCAAAAAATCTTCTGGATTGAAGTTTTTTACCTCGCAAGCGAATTTGGTTTTGAACTTCTCAGTGTCAAAACCCTTAATAGGAGCAGCGCCACTCACCCCGTTAGTCAATCCTTCCCAAAAATCAGGAACATTATTGCCTATAGGAGTGAGCGCACCCAACCCTGTTACTACTACTCTTTTTAATCCCATTTATACTGAAAGCGTGTTTCTTACTTAACGTTTTTTTCCAAATAAGCGATTGCCTGACCAACAGTACCGATGGTTTCAGCCTGATCATCAGGAATAGCTACATTAAATTCTTTTTCAAATTCCATAATCAATTCTACGGTATCTAAAGAATCTGCACCCAAATCGTTAGTGAATGAAGCCTCTGGCGTAACTTCACTTTCGTCAACACCTAGTTTTTCTACGATAATAGCCTTAACTCTTGAAGCAATATCAGACATAATTTTATAATTTAATGGTTAAATAATTCTGTGCAAAGAAAAATAAATTCTTACAATTTTCAAATGTTTTTATTTCGACACTTCATTTCGGTATCCAAATAACAAGGCGAATATAGAATTAGTTTTTTAATTTTGCCCTGTTAATAATTTATTTTGCTTTGAATAAAACTTATCTAAAGTTAACCTTAGACCTTGATTTTATACTAATTGCGATCACCGCACCCCTAAAAGACTATGTGCTATGCCACAAAATTAATACGAGGTTAGGTACGCAATTTGAAAAAGTTGAAGACCACGAAATTTTTTTTAATATTGACGAACCAGCCTGGTTTTTTTCGAAATATTACTTTTTTGTGGAGCAGGGTGAGGTGGAATATTACCTTTTAAGTAACAAAAGTAGCGACGGTTTATTAGTGCCTGAAATGAGTAATGTAGACTTTTTTATCATTATCCGGGAGTTTATAGATAAAGAAGATCTTAATTATTTAATAAATGGATTAAACAAACTGCCTGATATACAAGTAGCTGCAAGAATAGAACCTACCAAACTTAAAAGCAAAGAGAATTTGGTAATATAAAAATTATATACTTGGTGTATTAAATACACTATATTTGAGGGTTATAAAAGAACAAAACAATAAATACATAAAAATTGATGCAGTTTAATTAATTTAGATAATTAATTAGCGTTATCGAAACTGCATTGTTAAAATCAATTAATAAATGAAACCTTTTCATTCAAGAACTAAAATTGTTGCCACTCTTGGGCCTGCCTCCGCTAAACCAGAAGTTTTATATAGTATGTTTAATGCCGGACTGGATGTTTGCCGTTTAAACTTTTCACACGGTTCACAGGCAGATCATCAGGCAGTTTTAGATACAATCCGCGATCTAAATAAAAAATACGATTATAATGTAGGCATCCTTGCCGATTTACAAGGCCCTAAAATCCGTATTGGTTTAGTAAAAGAAGGTGGTATCAACCTGATTAATGGCAAAACAACCGTTATTACCACAAACGAATGTATTGGTAATGAGGAGCGTATTTACATCACATACCAAAACTTCCCGAAAGATGTTCAGGCAGGTGAAATTATTCTTTTGGATGATGGAAAACTACAAATGAAAGTTTTAGAAACCAACTTAAAAGATGAGGTGGTTTGTGAAATTGTTCATGGTGGTATTTTAACTTCAAGAAAAGGAGTAAATCTTCCAAATACTAAAGTCTCTATTCCTTCATTAACACCAGAAGATCGTGAAAACTTAGAATTTGTTCTTCAAAATGATGTAGAATGGATTGGTTTATCTTTCGTTCGTAAGGCTGAAGATATCATAGAACTTAAAAAAATAATCGCTGAACGCGGCAAAACTGCCCGTGTAATTGCCAAAATTGAAAAACCGGAAGCCATTGCCAATATAGACGAAATTATCGCTGTAACTGATGGTATTATGGTTGCCCGTGGCGATTTGGGTGTTGAATGTCCGATGGAAGAAGTTCCATTGTTACAAAAAATGATTGTTGCTAAATGTAGGGCAGCTTCAAAACCTGTAATTATTGCAACACAGATGCTGGAAAGTATGATCACTACGCCCCGCCCAACGCGTGCTGAGGTGAATGATGTAGCCAACTCTGTTTTGGATGGTGCTGATGCGGTAATGTTAAGTGGCGAAACTTCAGTTGGAGAATTTCCATTAATCGTTATCGAAACGATGCAAAAAATCATTCAGAATATTGAGGTAAACAACTACCCGTTTAACCCTGATAAGTTTTTGAAACCAAAATCACCATCTTTTTTAAGTGATGCGATTTGCGATTCGGCTTGCTTTTTAGCGAAACAAACCAATGCTGTTGGTATTGTTTCCATGACGTTAAGTGGTTATACGGCTTTTGAAATTTCAAGTCACCGCCCTGAAGCTTTAACTTTTATTTTTACAAGTAACAGAGCCTTATTAAATACCGTGAGTTTACTTTGGGGTGTTAGAGGTTTCTTCTATGATAAATTTGAAAGCACTGATAATACCATTATTGAGGTTAACGAATTCTTAAAAAGCAAAAAACTGGTTAAACAAGGCGATATTATCATCAATACCGCTGCTATTCCGATGGAAGTTAAAGGCAAAACCAATATGTTAAAAATCACTGTAATAGACTAATAAGAGTTTATTGCAAATTAAAATAGAAGCCCTTAACATTTTTTGTTGAGGGCTTTGTTGTTTAAGCGATATAAAATTATATTTTTGCAACCCACAATCGGAGAGGTGTCAGAGTGGTCGATCGAGCACGCTTGGAAAGCGTGTGTACTGCAAGGTACCGCGGGTTCGAATCCCGCCCTCTCCGCTCCTTACTAAACCACAAAGCCCGGCAATTGCCGGGCTTTGTGGTTTACAATCTTTTTCAAGCCGGAATTTCATGTAATTCTCTCCCTTTAACCAAACACACACTTTACTCACTGCCAGCAGTTTACCTGAAAATAATTACTTAAACGTAATGGATACAAGTCTAAAAACAGGATATTTTCATTACACAAAAAGGGCATTTTCACTACACAAAAAGGATGTTTTCATTCCTAAAAAGAGTTAAATAAATCTACACTATTGTATTACGCAATCCAAACTGCAAACAATTAGTTAAAAAACATTTATTAACGGCTTTATCATCAATCTACAAAGTGTATCATGAATAAACTAAACCAGGAAATAATCAAATTGTGGTCAGAGTACAACCCGGTAATGGGCTATACATCTGGTTATACGAAAGTGTTAAACACGCTGTTTTTTGAAACGGCAGAAGCATCAATGGAAATGCGAAAAAAAATCAGCGCATTAATGCTTAGGTTAAATGAAATTTCGGATGAAAATCTTCAGGCCACTGCAAAAGCTGTTTTAACAAGCATTAAAACCCAAATTGAAATGGCCCGGCCAAGTGGTGCAGGGCCCTCAGGCACGGGCATGGGTGGTGTATATGCCGCAGCAGATGGGGTATTTTACCTGGTATTAAAGGAAGATTATAAAGCGGCTTTTGTTGAGCAATATTTAGATACCGTTAAAAGCATGGTCGAATTTGAAACCCGGAAATGGCAGGGGCAGGATTTTACAATATTGGTTAGAAAAGAATGTTTGGATACGGTTGTTTATATGAACGGTACACTGGCCTCACTTCAAAAATTAAGACCTGATTTAGAAACAAAAATAACTGCAATTCAATCAGTTCTCGCCATCTATAAATCTCTTTTTATAGTTAAAGGGCTTGAATCGTCGGACTTTGATGCTTATTGGAAAATATTTAAGGAATGGGACCACATTTATGGGGCGCAACCAACTAATGGTTATCCGGCAAGTTTGCAAAACTATTATCAGTTAAATCAAACAAAAACTGAGATTGAAACCATTGCCTACGGATGGTTAGAGCTGGAATTGCCAGTAACCATTGATATTGCCGAACGTATAAAAAATTTAGATTTTATGACCAATCAGAAAAATCTGCAGGAAATATGGGATGCTGTCAGTCAGAAATATGCAGTTGATTTTGGCAAGGAAATGAACACAATAGTAAACGCCTGCAAGGCTTATGGAGAAAAATATATTATCGCCAGCAATGCCAGCGACAGGATTGATTTTACAGCTACCCCCGATTATCTTGTAAACCTGGTTACCGGGGGTGAAGACTTCGCCGTAAATTACCTCAATCGCGCCACGGCCTATTCTCAGTTATACCTTACTGCGGCTAAAAACACTTCGCTGCTAACCATGATTAATATTCTGGTTCACGAAGCATCACATGGTTATAACTTTGTTTTATCCGCAAAAAAAGCAGAAGAACTGTTGAATTTAAATTCTTCCTTGCAGGTACCAATGACCGAGGGGATGGCTTTTTACAGGGAGTATCAGTATTGGGCTGCAGCACAAAATTTATTGTATAAAGACAAGCTCAATGTAGTTGAAAGCAATTACTTAGCGCTATACGGTAACAGCAGAAAAGATCAGGTTGAGGGTGTACTTTGTGCCCAGCTGGAAACTTACATCTGGCGAATAATCAGGTACATCAGGGCACTTTGCGATACGAAGGTAAATGGCGGTGAAATGACCTATACTGATTTTATAGAATGGGCCGCCCAAAAAACGGGGCTATCAGCAGAAACGCTGCATGGCGAATGCTTTACTTTCCTGGCTTCGCCGGGTTATGCACCATGTTATGCAATGGGTGGTGCAACTTATGCCATGGTTCAAAAAGAAGGCATTATGAACAATGTTTCGGAAATCGATTTCAATACTTACTGTTCTGCTCAAGGATTTTATGCATGGCCTGTGGCTGTAGAGCTGATGAATAAATTTATAGCTCAATAAATTAAAACATGGACACATCAACCATCAAACCTGGTCAACTGCCTAAACATGGACCCGTTGCCACCCTACCGGGATATGGCAAAACCAAAGAAAAACAATTGGCCGGATACCTGCCGGTAAACGAAAAGAACAATGCTTTTATTTATTTCTGGCTGATCGAATCGCAGGGCGATCCGGCAAATGATCCCATCGTAATCTGGTTAAACGGAGGGCCGGGATCATCCAGTTTCCTGGGGTTCTTTTTAGAAAACGGACCTTATAAGATCAACAAAGACCTTACCCTTTCAGACAATCCGTATAGCTGGAATAAAAATGCGACCTACTTAATGATCGACCAACCGGCTGGCACAGGTTTATCTTTTGTTTCAAACCCAAAAGAATCTGCAAAAACAGAACAGGAAGCAACCGATCAGCTGTATTTCGGGTTACAACAATTCTATAAAATATACCCGCAGTACCTGAAACTGGATCTGTATATTTTCGGCGAATCTTTTGGAGGGGTATATGTACCTAAAATTGCGGCTTCTATATTAAATGCCAATAAGGTGCTTAAACCACAGATTAACTTAAAGGGAATTGGTATAGGCGATGGCTGGGTAGATCCTTATATACAACAAAGTACATATGCCGATTATGCCTATGCACATGGCCTTGTGGGTTTAACTGAAAAGCAAAAAGCAGCAACACTTTATGGTGCCTGTGCAATTGCAATTGAAGAATCGTTACCCGATACCTCGAGAGAAGCAGACAAAGTTTGCAACCTGATTGAAGAGTACATTACCAAGGTAAGTGGCGGGGCAAATGTATACGATGTGCGCATTACGGGAGATTACGATTTCAGCCTGATTGGTTCTTACCTTGATCAGCCATCGGTACGTGCCGCACTCTACATTGATAAGCATGTAAAAGCCTGGAGCGATACCTCAAAAAGAATTGCCTATTTATTGGAATTGGGCGAGCAAAATTCTTACGCCCACCTCTATCCTGAGCTTTTTGAATCCATTGAAGTGCTTATTTACAATGGCATATACGATATGGATTGTAATTTTATGGGTACCGATGCATGGATAGCATCCATTAACTGGTCGTATAAAGAATCCTTTCTAAATCAACCCCGTATTCCCTGGGTGAATGCAGGTGCCTGGGCAGGGCACATCAGGCAGTTTGATAAGCTCACACAGATTTTGGTTAACGGAGCCGGGCATTTGGTTCCCATGGATCAACCCGAAAATGCCCTGGCACTATTCAACAATTTTGTTCACCGTAAGCCATTTTAAATCTAAAACCCGAAGGAAGCTCATTTTTTAAAACCTTAAACTAAAAAATCAAAACTATGTCGAACACCACATCACAAAACCCAAAAGCAACGCCCGCCATTAGAAGCGGATATGCACAGCCTGAATCAAACTGGCTGCACCCATTTAACGTCCAAAGCGGCTGGCTGCCCGATTTTGGCAATGAAAGCTTGTGGCAGTTTATTAACACCGTATTAAACGCAAAGCGGGAAGAATATGCTGAACCCATTAAAGAACTGGATAAGTTTATCGAGAGCAACAGCGTAATTAAATACCTGGTAGAAAATGCATGTAAAGAAAATGCAAATATTGAAGCCCAGTTTCATGGCCAGTTTGCACCAGGCAACCCAATACCAAGAATCAAGGATAAAGAAACCATACTGCATGCATTTAATTACATCATCAAAAATGCGCCCCAGTTTATCAATAACGATTTGGTAGGTTTACCGTTTTCTGCTTTTGTAGTAGGTATTGATGCTACTTTGGGCGGCTCAACCTTATTTCGCCTGCCGATGTTTAATGATAAATTAAAACCAATATTAAATGCATGGAATAAATTTTTAGAAACCGATGCTTCCAATGTCGGCTTCAGGGTTGATGGAAAACAATGGCTGTCTGACCCCGCAAAAAAACAGTATGATTTTCCGATCTGGAAAAAAGATTCTGAAAAACTACCTTACTGGAAATCGTGGAATTCTTTTTTTACAAGACAATTTTTGAATCCTGCAAAATCGCGCCCAATTGCCGGTCCGGATTCGAACAGAATTGTGATTTCGCCAAACGACGGATCATTATTCAAATGGAGACCGAATATTCAGGAAAAAGATGTTTTCTGGTTCAAGGATATGAATTATTCTTTGAGCGATATTTTAAGCTCGCCAGTTAAAGCGCAACAAAAAGTGATAGATGACCATAAACTGGTTGATATTTTTAAAGGCGGATATATTTTCCAAATGTACCTTAACCCTTATAATTTCCACAGGTGGTGGGTACCTGTAAATGGAACCGTGCTTTTCGATCCATTAGTGGTGCCTGGCTGTTATTTCAGCAAACTGGTACTGCCCGATTTTGGCGGGGCTACAACGGCCTCAACACCTTATCTTTCGGAGGTTAATGCCCGCGGAATAGTGGTATTTAAAACCGAAGATTTTGGACATGTTTGTTGTATACCTTTGGGCATGAGTGAAGTTTCTTCAGTTGTATTTGATAAAAAAATAACAAAAGGTGCCAAGGTCACCAAGGGACAGGAAATGGGCACTTTTATGTATGGTGGATCATCATTTGCGATTATCTACGAAAAGCTGCCAAACAAATCTTTGTTTTTTGTAGATGCCAGCGGAACCCAATACGATCAGGATCCTCTTCCTCCAGGCAGCAGCTCGGGTACAGGCGGTGAACCAGCAAATATTGGCTCCCAAATCGGGATATGGGTTGATCTTTAAGATACCAAATTTTATTAATGACTCAAAGAGGCTTGAAAAACAAGCCTCTTTTTTTATAACTTAATTAGCCGATACAAATAAATTGCCCTCAGAAAGCTTACCCGCTTTAAAACAATTAAACTATTCTTTCCTTTATCAACGTCATTGCCATTCTTTCATTTTTTGTAACTAAGCTGCTCCTCTTTGCGGAAATCATTGAAAATAAATAGCCCATTGCCATACTGCATTCACTGATCATCAAAACAATATGAAAATGCGATTAATTCGGTTGAAATTTATATTTTAGATTTCGATAGTTCAAAGAAAGCACCTGAAAAATGGAATTCCATGTTTATAAATGATGTGGTAATTTTTTAACTGGCTGAACGATAATTTGGACACCAAGAACTAAACTTCTATCTAATGCATAGTATATTACCTTTTTTGCTGGCCATGATTGCCGTTATTGTACTTTTGCAGATGTTAGCTGTCAGGCTTAAAATTGCCTATCCAATCCTTTTGGTGGTTGCAGGTTTACTCATTAGCTTTATTCCCGCATTACCGGTTGTAAAAATCAATCCAGATCTTATATTCTTCATCTTCCTCCCGCCCCTTTTATTTGAAGCATCCTGGTCTATTTCATTCAAAGAAATGAAAAAATGGTGGCGCATTATCAGCAGCTTTGCATTCCTGGTTGTATTTTTTTCCGCCTTGTCTGTGGCATTGTTTGCCAATTATTTTATTCCAGGATTTTCGCTTACCCTGGGTTTCTTATTAGGCGGCATTGTTTCACCTCCTGATGCAGTAAGCACCGGTGCCATTACTAAATTTGTAAAAATCCCAAAATCTACTTCAGCAATTTTAGAAGGAGAAAGTTTATTAAACGATGCGTCCTCTCTTATTATTTTTCGATTTGCTTTAATTGCTACCGGTACAGGTCAATTTATTTGGCAGGAAGCCACCATGTCCTTTTTCTGGATGGTTATTGGCGGTATTGGCATCGGCCTTTTGTTGGGATGGATATTTGTGCAGGCGCATAAGAAATTGCCAACAGATGCTCCCTCCGATATTGCACTTACCCTTATTGAACCTTATTTTATGTATTGGATAGCAGAACAAGTCCACAGTTCGGGCGTACTGGCAGTTGTAGCCGGTGGTTTATTCATGTCTTCAAAAAGGTTGATTTTTTTAAACAGCAGTAGTCGTATTAAAGGCTATAGTGTATGGGAAAGTTTTGTTTTTATACTTAATGGCATTGTATTTCTCATTATCGGACTCGAGCTCCCCGAAATTACCGATGGGTTAAGATCAAAAGGGATTCCGTTAAGTACAGCTATAGGTTACGGTGTGCTGGTAACAGCAGTTTTAATTTTGGCAAGGATTATCAGTTCTTACGCAGCATTAATTACAACATTAATATTCCGCCCTGGCGTTGCGCCGCGTGCATCATCAACTAAGAGAAGACTGCTAATGCCTCTTTTACTGGGCTGGACAGGTATGCGGGGTGTAGTTTCTCTTGCGGCAGCCCTTTCTATACCTGTAGCCTTTGATGGGCATGCTTTTCCACACAGAAACTTAATTCTGTTCATTACTTTTATCGTTATACTGCTTACGCTGGTGTTGCAGGGACTTACCTTACCTTATTTAATCAATAAAACGCGCTTATTTGATGGGTTAAACGAAGAACCTGAAGAGGAGGCAAATCACAGAATAAAACAAAAACTAAGGCAGCACATTTCCCAGTTTCTCAAAAATAAATATGAGAATGAATTGCATGATCACCGGGCAATGGAAAAAATATTACGCCACTGGGAAGAAAAAACCAAGGCTGCCAACGACGATTGGATGGACGATAAGATTAAATCTGTATTTGTGGAGATGCTCGAAAGTCAGCGGCAGTTTCTATCAGAGCTTAATAAAGATCCAACCATTAACGAAGAAATTATTCGCACCCAGTTGTACCAAATTGACTTGGAGGAAGAAAGGCTAAAAATAATTTAGCCCCTATTCTTTGCGTTTATCTAAATGGATAACGCAATAGTTTTGCTTATTATTATCCATCAAAAAATATAGTTTTAAAACGTTGTTTTGATAGATCATTCCTTATATTTTTGACTTTACACATTTAGCTAAAGCCATCAATATGAGCACTTATGCAATCAATTTTAAAGAGATTGACAGATCTGATTTTCCACTTACAGGAGGTAAAGGTGCCAATTTGGGCGAACTGTGCAAAATCAAGGAAATACAGGTGCCGGCTGGTTTCTGTATAACAACTGAAGCTTATTTAAAAATCACAGAAAACAATCAGGCGCTTGGCCACCTGATTGATCAATTAACGACTCTGAATGTAGAGGATCGCTTAACCATTAGCGAAATCAGTTCAAAAATCAGAATGGTTATTGAACACACGCTCATTCCTCAGGAAATAGCCAATACCATTACAGCTTACCTCTCCACGTTTAAAGACGAAGACGCTTTTGCTGTACGGTCAAGTGCCACAGCAGAAGACCTCCCTTCTGCATCTTTTGCAGGACAACAAGATACCTACCTGAATATCATTGGCAAAAAGGCAATTCTAAACCACATCAGCAAGTGCTGGGCTTCCTTGTTTACAGATAGAGCCATAATTTACCGCATTCAAAATGGTTTCGATCACCGTAAAGTGCGGTTATCTGTCGTGGTTCAAAAAATGGTTTTTCCTCAGGCAGCCGGAATTTTATTTACAGCTGACCCCATTACTTCAAACAGAAAAATATCATCTATCGATGCTGGTTTCGGATTGGGTGAAGCCATGGTATCGGGACTGGTAAATGCAGATCTATACAAAGTGAGTGGGGAGAGTATTCTCGAAAAAAAAATAGCGACTAAAAAACTGGCCATTTATTCTTTAAAAACCGGTGGTACGCAAGTAGAGGCGCTTAAAACTGCACAACAGAATGAGCAGGTATTAACAGATCATCAGATTTTACAATTGGCAGAGATCGGAAAACAGATCGAAAAACACTTCGGCTGCCCGCAGGATATAGAATGGTGTTTGGCTGATCATGTATTTTACATTGTGCAAAGTCGGCCAGTTACAACCTTATTTCCCATTCCCGGAACAAATGATGATGAAAACCATGTGTATATATCGGTCGGCCATAATCAGATGATGACGGATGCAATGAAACCACTTGGCCTATCTTTTTTCCTGCTCACAACCCCTGCCCCGATGCAGATAGCAGGTGGAAGATTGTTTGTTGATGTTACCAGGCAACTTGCTTCTGCTGATGGCAGAAAAAAATTGATTGAAGCCTTTTCGCATTCCGATTTATTGATAAAAGATGCACTCATTACCATAACCGAAAGGGTCGGTTTTCTAAAACCATTAACTGATAATAAAAATGCAGCAGCTCCTGAAAAACCTGAATTCTGGGAAACTAATTTCATTGAAAAGCAAGAAATGTGGGGTTTTGAGCCCTGTAACGCTGCGGCATTGGTAAAAGATTTTTTTGTCCATAAATCGGTGAAAAATATCCTGATTCCAGGTTTTGGTTATGGACGAAATGCTAAAATTTTTACGGACAACGGAATAACCGTAACCGGGATTGAACTATCAAAAACGGCTATTGAAATGGCGCGAAAACATTATGGAGCAGAGATGGTAATTCGCCACGGTTCTGTAACAGATATGCCTTTTGATAAAACCATCTACGATGGAATATTTTGTCATGCGCTGATTCATTTATTAGACAGCAATGAAAGGGAAAAACTCATCCGTGATTGTTATAATCAACTAACTGAAGGTGGTTATATGTTTTTTTCGGTCATTTCAAAAACAGCAGCTACTTATGGGCAAGGAAAGTTTGTAAGTAAAGATCGTTATGAAATATTCGAAGGGGTAAAAATGTTTTTTTATGATAAAGATTCTATTTCTACAGAATTTGATAAATATGGATTACTTGAAGTTACAACGGTTGAAGAAAACTACCCTTTCTTTTTAATTAAATGTAAAAAAAACAACAAAGTAAATTCCAGTTTTAAAACACCAACAGAATACGACCCGGAAATTGTTACCGACCTGATTAACAACAGCCAGGCCTCCATAGAAAATTTAAGAAAAAATATCATAACCAGATCAGGAACGGATTTATTTGATTTTATACGAGAAGATACCCAGGAATTAAAAAAGGTGCTGTTTAATCCGCAAAGTTTGGCTGTGATTATGGCTGCAATGAATGCTTCTTCATGGATTAATGAAAAGATGGACGCCTGGCTGGGCGAAAAAAATGCTGCAGACACTCTTTCTCAATCTGTACAAAATAACATCACCTCCGAAATGGGACTGGCCTTATTGGATGTAGCAGATGTAATCCGTCCTTACCCAACCGTGGTTGAATATTTAAAACAAGCAAAAGAGGATAATTTTTTAGATGGATTGATCGATTTTGACGGCGGAAAAAAAGCGCAAGAATCAATTTATGCTTATCTAAATAAATATGGAATGCGTTGTGCCGGTGAAATAGATATAACTAAAACACGCTGGAGTGAAAAACCTTTTACACTTATTTCCATAATTCTAAATCACATTAAAAACTTTGAACCCAATGCAAGCGCCCAGAAATTTGAACAAGGGCAACGAGAAGCGCTGCATAAAGAGCAATGGATGCTCCATCAGTTAATGCAATTGCCCGATGGAGCACAAAAAGCCAGGGAAACCAAGCAAAAGATCGATCTGATCCGCAATTTTATGGGGTATCGTGAATATCCGAAATATGGATTGGTGAATCGTTACTTCCTTTATAAGCAGGCTTTACTAAAAGAAGCCGAAAAACTGGTACAGACTAAGGTAATCTACGAAAAAGAGGACGTATTCTACCTCACTTTTGAAGAGTTTAGGGAAGTTGTACGCTGTAATAAATTAGATAAAGAAATGGTAAGTCAGCGAAAAGAAGAGCTTAAACGCTATGAAAAACTAAATCCGCCGCGGGTAATCACGTCCGATGGCGAGGTGATTACAGGCCAATACAAAAAAGAGAATCTCCCGTCAAAAGCAATTGTGGGTTTAGCCGTTTCTTCTGGAATTATTGAAGGAAGAGCAAGGGTAATATTAAATATGGATAATGTGCATCTGGAAGATGGAGATATACTGGTTACCTCATTTACGGACCCGAGCTGGACACCACTGTTTGTATCGGTAAAAGGTTTAGTTACTGAAGTTGGCGGATTGATGACACATGGAGCAGTTATTGCACGTGAATATGGCTTGCCGGCAGTTGTTGGGGTAGAAAATGCAACCAAGCTGATTAAAGATGGGCAGCGCATCAGGGTAAATGGAACACAAGGCTACGTAGAAATTATTTAAGCAGCTGATTTATTATAAATGCCCGCTTAAAACTAAAAAGCTTCGGCATAATGCCGAAGCTTTTCTTGGTAAGCCATTGAGGTTTTAGATGATTAATTAGCCTTATTTTTTAATAAAGCGCCGCGGTAGCATCTTTATCTTTTTGAGATAATACAGTCGCACCAGAATTACACTGCCCACCATTCATAAGTGATGATGCGTCTGTTCCGGTTACACCCGGAACATTGGTGGCTGATGATTCGCCTTGTGCAGACCAGTTGGTGTGTCTGAATGAAATACAATGTCCTAATTCATGGCAAATTGTTCTTGCCCGTTGTGCGAAAGAATTTCCTGCAATAGCCGTTTTATTGATGCGAACAAGCGTACCTGCTTTTCCAGCCGATGGAAACTCCGCCATGCCGCAGGTAACATAACCCGGAGGCGCTGTTAAAGCTTCGTTTTTGATTAAAATATCATACGTGCCGCTGGTTACAATATTAAAACGCAAAGTAGAGCCTGCTACTCCATTCCATTGAGCAATGGCGCTGGTTATTTCGCTATTCATAGAAGTCATGGATGGATCTACAAAAACTCTGATGTTTACTTTATTGGTGCTGTTTACGATACTGCCTGTATAATACTGCTCTGTTTTTGCACCTCCAGTAGATGTTGGCACCTCCATATTTTTAGGGAAGAGAATATCTTCTTCCACAATATATTCATTACCGTTATCTACAATACTGGAAGCCGGAAATCCAAGATCTTTTATGTACTGAAGTACTTTTTCCGAATGGTTTGCAAGTGGTTCTGCATCTGGCGTAATAGAATCTTTTTTCTTACTACAGGCAACGATTACCATTGCAGCAAACGCAACAAAGGCAATTTGTTTAAAAATGTTTTTCATAGGTTTAATAAGTTAGGTTGTTTTCAATGGCTTACTGAAACAAATATAATGTAACTAAATGTTTACATTTTAGTAGCCTTAATTAAATTTACACGAAACAACTACGCATACGCCAGAGGTTACAACGAACACCTATATTAATTTATTTTTTTACATAAAACACTAATTTTCAATATAAAACAAATTAAACAGCCATAAATATTTTACATTTCAAATAGAAATCGAATCCCATATTTTATTTATAAACACACAAGGAGTAAAACTAAACAGGTATATTTAATAGACCATAATTCATCACAGGAAAAATCTAATTATGAGCAAGAATAAAGAAATTGTAAATCGTTATATGGAAGGATTTAACACCAACGATCATTCAAAAATTCTTTCCTGCTTAACCAATGATATAATTTGGGAACTTCCAGGTGTTTATTTAAGAACCGGTAAAGAGGCTTTTGATCGGGAAATTGAAAATGAACATTTTATTAGCCCGCCAGAAATAGCAATAAGCAGGTTAATTGAAGAGAATAACATCGTAATTGCCGAAGGAGGTGTTAAAACAAAAAGAAAAGATGGTGAAGTAATCAATCTGGTATTTTGTGATGTATTTGAGATGGAAAACGAATTAATCAGAAAATTAACCAGCTACCTGATGAATAAACCAACTTAATGTTTAAAACATATTTCGTTAAGTTCTGTTAAATTTATGAAAGCCACCCTTTTAAAGTATAACTTCCCCAATACGTTTTAAACATGAAATACATTTTATCACTCGCAATAATTATTATTTCTACCCAGGCTTTTGCTCAGCAGCTAAGTGGCCAGGCAATGGATTTAGTTACCAAACTACCCGTTGTTAACGCAATGGTTATTTATGGCTCACAGGTTTCTAAAACAGGTAATGATGGTAAATTTATTTTAACCAGGCTCGGCACCTCTCAAAAAATCACCATTAAGCACATCGGCTACGAACCTTATGATGTAAATCCACTGAAAAAAGATAGTGTTTTAATCTACCTTACACCCATTTCAATTGATTTAAGTGATATAACCGTAAACGCGAGAAAAAATTATTCTAAAGAAATTTCAAAACTGCAGCAAGAATATGCCAATATGCAGGTTTACCAGGCCCCTATGTTCGGCAATGTTCTGGTGCAAAAAGGCTTACGAGGAAAATCAGAATTCGCTGGTTTAGCCTCAAACTCCACTTCGAGTATTGCCTCGGTGGATTTACTAAAAGTGGCAAGTTTATTTAAGCGTAAGAAACCAGTTCCTACAAACCTTAAAACAGCTCAAGAAATTGCGGAGGATCAAAAATATATTGAAGAACATTTTTCTGAAAAAACAATCACTTCAATTACCGGATTGCAGGGAGACTCGCTCCAAAATTTCATACAGAAATACAGACCATCCGTTTCTGAAATTAAACAGATGAATGATTACGAAATTTTGACCTATATTAAAAAGAGTTACACCGCATTTATGAAACCCAACTAATATTAAAATAAATATGACAGGAAATAATGTAATTATTACCGGTACTACTGGAATGGTTGGCGAAGGTGTATTGCATGAGTGCTTACAAAACCCAAAAATAGATCGTGTACTGATTATTAACCGTAAACCCTCCGCCTATAGCCATGTTAAATTAAAAGAAATTATACATGCCGATTTTTTTGATTTTTCAGCAATAGAAAAAGAGCTGACAGGATACAACGCCTGCTTTTTTTGTTTGGGTATAAGTTCAGTTGGAGTTGCTGAAGAGGAATATTATAAAATGACCTATTCCTTAACCATGCATGTAGCCAAAACACTTAGCAAGTTAAATGAAAACATGACTTTTTGTTACGTTTCCGGGGGTGGTACCGATAGTACCGAAAAAGGAAGGGTTGCCTGGGCGAGGGTAAAAGGTAAAACAGAAAACGATTTAATGAAATTACCTTTTTTACAAGTCTTTAACTTCCGCCCCGGTTTTATAAAACCCACAAAAGGATTAAAACATACGCACAAATTTTATAAATATATTAACTGGTTATTCCCGATTGGAAGAGCCATTTACCCTAAAGGTTTTTGCACGATGCAAGAATTAAGTTTAGCCATGATAAATACCCTCGATCGAAAAAATGAAAGAAAGATTGTAGAAGGGAAAGACATTATTGAAATGGCTAAAGCATAATTTAAAAATTATTTTTTCATTCTATTTCATACTGCCATAGGGTTGTCAGTTGCCTGCGTTTAATTTGTAAAAACAAATACAACTATGATACAGGAACAATTAAGACCAAAAACTATGGTGAAAGGAAATGCCATTACGGAGTTAATGAAGAATTATGCCAATTATAATTTTTGGGCAAACATGATGCTTGTAAACTGGCTTAAAAAACACCCGGAAACGCTGCTTGAAAAAGAAGTTAAATCAAGCTTTACAAGTGTTAAAGCAACCTTGATTCATATTTTGCAAACCCAGGAGTATTGGTTTTCTATTATAAGTAAAACAACCTTTTTTAAATCCTCATATTACTGTGATGTACATGAAGTATTTGATTTGTTGCTCCAGCAATCGGAAACATTAGCCAATTATATTAATGATCTGGAAATTGCGGCACTTGAAGAAAATGTTTTTGTTCAAAGCCCATGGTTTCATTCAAACTTCCAGAACTTTGAATACATACTGCAGGTATTTAACCACAGCACTTACCATCGAGGTCAAATTATCACTATTTGCCATAATTTAGGAATTACGGATGCTCCAATGACAGATTATAACTATTACAATGTAAACGCAAGATAATAGCGCAGCTTTAATTAAATTAATTTGTCACTTGAGCTTGCCGTGGGTTAGCCTAAGCATTTCGGCAAGCTCAAGATGACGGTTTTCTTATAGACAGGTTTTATTAGCTTTTGTGCTCGCGTTTCCGCTCATTATCTTTATTTGAAGTTTGATCAGACCGCTGGCCACCGCCATTAGTAATGCCTTGAATTTTCTTATCCGTTTTTACATCGTGGTTGGCTCTGTCGGCTATTGAACTCCCCTGCGTGGTTGGGTTGTTTTTTGGTGTGCTTGTGTTTTTCATGGCTTTATAATTTAAGTTAACAAGAATTACAAGAAGCGTTATATATACAACCACAGGTTAAGTATTATGTTTTATTTTTTTAAAACGGCTTAACTGTTATCATTTTCAACTATTTATTGTATAAAATCAATTACATGGACTGGTTTTTGTTTAATTGAGCTTTTGATTACTAATTTAGCACATCAGATAGACAACAAAACACACGTGAGAAAAATTTTAATTATCCTTGTTATTTTATGCTCTGCCGCTTTTTCGGGCTTTGCACAGCAAAAAACTTATTTAGAAATGTTAGCCAATCAGCCTAAATGGGTTGATTCTGTTTTTAATAAATTAAACCGCAGAGAACGTATTGCCCAAATGTTTTTTGTTAGGGCTCATACCAATTTGGGTAAAAAGTATTCTGACTCTGTTGGCGTGGTGATCAAAAAAGAACAACTTGGAGGAGTTGTATTTTTTCAGGGCGGGCCCGGCAGACAGGCAGCAGTAACCAATGCTTATCAAAAAGTAAGTCGTGTACCTTTAATTATTTCGAACGATGGCGAATGGGGTTTGGGCATGCGCTTAGACAGTACCATTTCCTATCCTTACCAAATGACTTTAGGCGCCATCCAGAATAAAGAATTACTTTATAAAATGGGGCTTGAGGTTGCTAAAGATTATAAACGTATGGGGATGCAAATGAACTTAGCACCCGATGCAGATGTAAATAATAACCCTAAAAATCCGGTGATTAATTACCGCTCTTTTGGCGAAAACAAATATAATGTGGCTTCGAAAGTTGGCGCTTACATGAAAGGAATGCAGGATGGTGGTTTGTTAACTACACTTAAACACTTTCCGGGGCATGGCGATACAGATGTAGATTCGCATTACGATTTACCGCAGCTTAACTTTAGTGCAACCCGCTTAGATACTTTGGAAATGTATCCGTTTAAGGAGCTGATTAAACAAGGCGCATCGGGCATTATGGTTGCGCACATGAATATTCCGGCTTTAGACAATACCCCGAACCTACCATCTACACTTTCTAAACCCATTATTACAGGTATTTTAAAGGAAAAGTTAGGCTTTAAAGGTTTAATTATTTCTGACGCCATGGATATGAAAGGTGTGGTAAAGTATTTTAAAGACGGAGAAGCTGATTTAATGGGTATTATTGCCGGTAACGACATTGTGGAGCTTTCTGAAAATAGCGACAGGGCCATTAAATTGGTGCGTAAAGCGGTAAGACAGGACAGGATTGACATGAAGGTTATTGATGCCAGTGTACGTAAAATTTTAACGGCTAAATATTGGGCTGGATTGTACAAAAGAGATACAGTGGTAACCCAGGGTGTTGTTGCAGATGTAAACCGTAAAGCCAGCAATGCACTTGTACAGGAACTTGCCAATGCATCAGTTACTTTACTAAAGGGTAAAGATTATATTAAAAACCTGATTCCAATCAGAAGAACGGCCATTATTAGTATTGGTGTACCATCGGTAACGGTTTTCCAGAAAGAAATATCCAAAGGATTTTATAATTCGGTTTATTACGTATTGGATAAAGATGCTACTGCGAGTCAGATTTCAAACATAGCCAGAGAAATTGGTGCTTTTGACCAGGTTATTGTAGGCATTCACGATAGCCGCTCAAGACCGGCAAATAATATTCCTTTAAATGCAGGAGTTAAAAATTTCATTACAGAACTTGCTGGTAAAAAAGCTGTTTTCGCATTATTTGCAAATCCATATAATTTGGCCGGTTTACCAGGATTAGAAAAAAGTAAAGGCTTGGTTGTAGCTTATCAAAAAGAAGATTATATGCAGATATCTGCTGCAGCAGTAATTAACAGCAGGTTGGTTCCCACAGGTAAATTACCGGTTAGTATTGCTCCTTTTTATAAATTTGGCGACGGTTTATAAGGCTTTTCTAAAACAATTTCAGGTCTAAAACACTTATCATAGAATAAAATATAAATGTTATGATAGACCCAAAAGATAACTATTCGGACGATCCGAATGATGCATTACGCAGAGAAGATGGTGTTGATGGGATAGAAGAGATTAGTGGCGACGATATCAGCATAGAACATGACAAAGATATGCTTGACCAGGCTGATGAAGCATCCAAAGCCTCTTATGAGCTCAATCTGGATGACAATGAGAATGAAGAAGATTTAGATGATTAAAAAACAAAAGCCGAAGATGATTGATCATCTTCGGCTTTCTTATTAAGGATTTACATCCTGAATTTTGCTCTTTTACCTTATTTCGCTTTCGCCTTATAAGTTTCCGGATTAACCGCTGTGGTTGTCCAGCCCTTTAAAAATGAAGTGATCTTTTTAACATCATGTCCAACTTTTCTTTTTCCATTTGCAGCAACTTCTTCACTTTCTAAATACGATGAGTTTTCGATATGCAACACTTTTCCTTTACCATCTAAAACTAAAAACACAGGGAAACCAAAACGTTGAGGATAACCTAAATCGGCTAAAACACTTTCGTTTTTATTCTCCGGGCTATAATTCACCAATACCGTTTCAAAATTGTCGTTAATATATTTTTTCAATGTAGCCGTACTATCTACCAAATTGTGGAAAGCAATACACCAAACACACCAGTTGCCACCAACCTGAATTAAAACATGCTTGTTTTCCTTAGCCGCTTTCGCAACCGCTGCTGCAATATCTGCTTTAGCATTGGCTTGTGGGTTATAAATATGAACAGCATCTTTTTTAGCCTGTCCGAATGATGCAGTAGAAATAAATACTGCAACCAATAAAGTTAATATCGTTTTCATAATCTATACAATATGATTTTACAAATGTAACAAAGCTTGGTATGGTTATAGATTATTCGCAAATTCTTTACAGAGGGAGTACATTAAAAGAAGAAATACAACCCTGCAAT
The DNA here is from genome assembly GCF_032678625.1 of Pedobacter nototheniae. Taxonomy (GTDB): domain Bacteria; phylum Bacteroidota; class Bacteroidia; order Sphingobacteriales; family Sphingobacteriaceae; genus Pedobacter; species Pedobacter nototheniae_A. Next base: position 469,244 of record NZ_JAVTSO010000001.1, read on the forward strand.
GGAATTAAACAACTTTGTTATCATCCATCTTGCCGTTTTACATAACCCTCAAAAGATTATATTTGCCTTTCAATGGATTTTTTAGATATACATACCCATAAAGCTGCTCAGAAAAAAGATGTAACCAGCATCCAGAGCTTGTCGTTAACCAGCGATATCTTTTTGGCTATGCCTAAAACCAAGCCTATCTCCATTGGTTTGCATCCCTGGTATGCAACCATCGATAAATTGGATACACAGTTGAAGTATTTGAAAGTTTTGGCAAAGCAGCCCAATGTAAAAATGATTGGCGAATGCGGTTTAGATAAACTAAGAGGGGAGAGTTTAGAAAATCAAACGATCATTTTGGAGCATCAAATTGCAATTGCGGAGCAGCTAAATAAACCCATTATTCTGCATTGCGTAAAGTCTTTTTCAACGCTGATTGAAATTAAAGAAAAGCTAAAAGTAAAAGTGCCGATGATTATTCATGGCTTCAATAAAAACGAGGAACTCGGCAAGCAATTAATGGCTAAAGGCTTTATGTTATCATTTGGCAAAGCCATATTAAACCCCGATTCGGGCGCGGCAAAGCTGCTGTCCACAACAGACCATTTCTTTTTAGAAACTGATGAGGTGGAAATTTCAATTGAGGAAATATATGAAACTGCAGCAAATTTAAAAAACTGTAGTGTAGAAGCCCTTAAAGCTTGTATTTTTGCCGACTGGAAAAAATTAAACTTACTATAATAAATCCGCTGCATACACACTAAAAGGATATTATTTTCTTTGTGTTTATGTGCTATAAAAACAAAGTTGTATGTCTGATATCACCTGGCTTTCGCGCTCTGCCCTACTTGTTGGAGATGCTGGAATCGAGAAATTGCAAAGCAAGCACGTTTTAGTTATTGGACTTGGCGGTGTTGGTTCTTTTGCTGCCGAATTTATTTGTCGATCGGGCATTGGCGAAATGACGATTGTGGATGGGGATGTAGTTGATCCAACCAATAGAAACAGGCAACTACCTGCTTTGGCTACCAATCATGGTGTTAGCAAGGCACAGATTATGCAGGAACGTTTATTGGCTATTAATCCAGAATTAAAATTACATGTAATAAATGCTTTCTTAACACCCGAAAAATGCAGGGAAATTTTGGAAGCCCGATACGATTACGTAATGGATTGTATAGATAGCGTAATGCCAAAAATCACTTTACTTTCTACTGCCTTGGAAAAAAATATCCCTATTGTAAGTTCAATGGGAGCAGGAGGTAAAATGGACCCAACAAGATTACGAATTACTTTACTTCCGGATACTTACCAGTGTGTTTTTGCAAGCTATATACGTAAAAGGTTAAATAAACTGGCCAATGCCGGAAAAATCAAAGCTGTTTTTTCAACAGAGGAAATGGATAAAAACGCGATGATTATGACAGATGGAAGCAACTTTAAAAGATCTGCATACGGTACCGTTTCTTACCTACCCGCAGCTTTTGGAGGTGCCTGTGCATCTGTAGTTGTACGCGATTTACTGAATCTTCCTATTGAAATGGCAGAACGTCCGGCGCGGATCAGCCACAAGGTTTTAGCTAAGAAGAAAAAGAAAAGCGCATAAATTTTCTTCAACACATTGTTGATATCATGATTTCGGGAAAATTTTAATTTGTTGTACGTTTATTAACCAGCAACCCTTTAAGGTAACCTCCAAATAAATCGAGACGAAAATTAAAGGGGTGTAGTAATAATATGCAACAAAAATTTTAGCCTCCAATACCTCCAGGAGTATTTAAAATACAAATACCGGTAGTGATTAAAAATATAAAATAAAATGCCCCAACCCCTTAAAATCCTTCAAGCTTCTGCCGGTTCAGGTAAAACATTCAGTCTTACTGCGCATTACCTGATCTTGCTTTTTAGCGGCGAAAATAAATACCGCGAAATTTTAGCCGTAACCTTTACCAACAAGGCTACAGAAGAAATGAAATCCCGGATTTTAGAGGTACTTGTTGGGTTGGCAAAAGGAAATCCCTCAAAAAAAATAGAAGATTATCGAAAATTAATCCTGCTTGCTTACCCCAATTTCAGTGCGCAGGAATTACAATCAAAAGCAGATAAAATTTACCGCAAAATCCTTCACGATTACAGCCGCTTTTCGGTAAGTACTATCGATGGTTTTGTGCAAAAAGTAATCCGCGGTTTTGCTTTTGAGCTTGGTTTAAACGCTGATTATAATTTAGAAATGAATTATGACAAGGTGAAAGACGATTTGGTTAATAAACTGGATGAAGCGCTGAACGACAATAAACAGCTTTTGCAATGGATTATTGATTTGGCCATTGAGCGTATTAGCGACAATAAAAGCTGGAATTATAAAATTGAACTTTATAACTTAATAGGTGAAATTTTCTCCGAACGCTTTCAGGTTTTTGAATCTGCTGTTGAGGCATTAGGACTTGAAAATATCGACGATCTTTTTAAGAAATACATTAACCTTACTAAAGCTGAAATTAAAAATTTCGAAGAAGAAGTGGTCAGATTGGCAACCGATGCACACGATGCGCTTAGTGTTTTAGGCGTAGAAAATGAGCATCTGAAGGGAAAATCAAGGAGTGCTTTGGCGAAGATTATTTTAGTTGCACGAGGCGATTTTTCAAAGATTGAACCCCTCTTTAAACACATTGATGAACCTGAAGAATGGTTCCAAAAGAACACAAATTTCCCTGAAGCTTTCGAAATTGTAAACCCAATTTTAAAGCAGATAAAAACCCATTATTTAGATTATTTACCAAATTACAGTCTTGCCATTGCCTTTAACAAAAACCTGTATTATTTAAGGTTGATGCAGGAAATCGCTGTTTTGCTTAAAGAGTACCGCGCTGAGAACGACAACCTGTTAATCAGCGATGCACAGAAATTAATTTCCGGAATTACAGAAGATGCAGGAGATAACCCTTCCTTTATCTGGGAAAAAGTTGGCAATAGGTATCGTAACTTTTTGTTTGATGAGTTTCAGGATACCTCAACAAGCCAATGGGGAAGTTTTAAATCGCTTTTAACCAATGCCATTGCTACACCAAGCCAGGATTTAATCGACCATTTAATTGTTGGAGATACAAAACAATCTATTTACAGGTGGCGTAACGGCGATTGGAATATTCTGCATAAACACGCAAAATTAGATGTTGGCGCCCATAATGTGGTAGAAGAAAGTCTGGAAGAAAATTATCGCAGCACCGAAAACATCATTACTTTTAATAACTTTCTTTATCGGTCCATTCCCTTAACCCTGCAAAGCGAGTTAAACCAAAATTTAGCTGGCAAGCCAGAAAGCATTTCTTCCTGGTGGAACGAGCAGCATTACAGTCAAATTATTACCGATATTTATGCCGGATCAACCCAAAATTTTGCCTCAAACACCTTAAAAGGTGGAACAATAAAAATAAAAAAATTTGGTAAGGAGCAGGCCCTAAACGAAGCCCGTTTTACCGAGACCGTTTTTAGGGATGTTGCCATAAATGATGTGATTCAGGAAATTTTCCGTCTTAAAGACGAGCAAAATTACGCCCTGAAAGACATTGCCATTTTGGTGCGTTCCAATAGCGAAGCCCTGTTGACTGTTCAAAAATTAATGGAGCAAAAATTACCTGTCCTCTCAGGAGATGCCTTGTTAATTTCCAACAACTCTGCAGTGGGTTTAATCATAAACACCTTAAAAACCCTGATTGGACTGGATGCTCAAACGGCTCTTTACAAGGCAAATTGTATTGCACTTTACCACTCGCTCCACAATAAGGAAGCAAATGCCAATCATTATTTAAATCTCAATAACACCTCGTTAAGCGCACTAAAAGCCGTATTACCTCAGTCGTTATGCGAAAACTGGCAATCCTGGTTGCAACTCCCATTACCAGAATTGGTCGAAATTTTAATTGAAGTATATGGTTTAAAAGACCTAACACAGCACCTTCCTTACCTGCTGGCTTTTAGAGACTTAGCTGCAAATGCAGGGAAACTTGGCGAGAAAGGTATTATTTCCTTTTTAACCTGGTGGGATGAAGATGGTGTAAGAAAATCACTTCCCTCACCTGAAGGAGCTGACGCCATTCAGATTATCACCATCCACAAATCTAAAGGACTGGCTTTCAGGGCTGTTTTCGTTCCTTTTTGTAACTGGGAAATTAAAGGAAAAGCAAATTCAACATTCTGGGTTTCATCAGAAGACACCGTTTATAAGGAACTTCGCGGAATTCCTTTAAAGTACAACGAAGATTTGGCTGATTCTGCTATTGCAAAGGCATACTATGAAGAATTGCTCTACAATAATATGGATGCGCTAAACATGCTTTATGTAGCTACAACACGTTCAAAAGATTATTTATACATCGCCACTATGGCTAAGAAAGAATTAAAACTGACGAACATGGGCGATGTAATTAATTTTACTTTTGAAGATAATTTTGATGAAAATGGTGCATATGAAATTGTAGATTATATCCAGTACGAAAGTAAAGCTGAAGAAAGCAATTTTATTAACTTAAAAAGTTATCCAACCACTACGCGCCTATCCGAACTTTATGTTCCATCTGAAGAAAAACATTTGAAACATTTGGTAAATATCGAAAAATCGGGAAGAAAGGGCACTCTGCTGCATGATATTTTAGCAAATGCTATTACCGAAAAAGAAGTTAATGATTACATTACGAACCTGGTTTTACAGGGAATTATACAAGAAGAAGAAAAATTACTTTTAAAGGAATCGGTAATGGAAGTTTTAAACCACGAAGATTTAAAGCTGATTTTGCAAAGCGCAACAGAAAGCATTACTGAAAAAAGTATTATCGATACGCATGGCAAACTACACCGCCCTGACCGGGTTTTAATTAATGCGGATGAAGTAATTATCCTGGATTATAAGTTTACCCTGGAAGAAAGTAACAAACACATTGAACAGGTTGAAAATTATAAAAACCTGTTAGCCCAAATGGGTTACAGCAATATAAAATCTTATTTGTTTTATGCACTAAGCAGCCGCTTAAAATTAGTATAAAATGAAAGAAGCAAATAACTTGTATGTCGGTAAAATGATAATTGAATTACAACTAAATAATAAGGCTTACCACTCAAATCTTTAATTTAAACATGAAACCATTTTTACAGGAAGTTGCCGAAGATTTAGTGAGCAGATTTAAAGATCAGTTGCAAAATTGCGCCATTGTTTTTAACAACAAACGTCCATCTGCATATTTACAAAAACATTTGGCAGATATTATACAAAAGCCATTTTTCAGTCCATCTATTTATACTATACAAGAGTTCTTTGCAAACTCAACCAATTTTAAAATTGCCGATTTTTACCTGCAGTTTTTCACCTTACATAAAATTTATAACCAGCTTTTAACAGAGGAAAAACTCGAAACCATTTCTAGTCATAAGTTTTTTCCGCTGGCTAAAATCATTTTAAGTGATTTTAATCAGATCGACAGCGATTTAGTTGATGCCGAAAAGCTGTACCGTGATTTAGAAGATATTTCAGTCATCAATAAAGAATTTGATTACCTGAGTCCCGAGCAATATGAATTTCTTTCTCAATTCTGGACCTCTTATTCAGAGGGTAAACATAAAAAACAGCAGGAATTATTCATTAAGATGTGGCGCAGGATGCCCAAACTTTACCATAAATTTCATGCAACTTTAAAAGAACAAGGTTACTTAACCAACGGCTCGGTTTATCGCCATTTGGCTGATGACATTAATAACCATCAGGAATTTCTTTCAAGTTTTGATAAAGGAAAAATCGTTTTCGTTGGATTTAATGCTTTAAGCAGTGCGGAGGCCAAGATATTTACTCAACTACAGGAAGCAGGAAAAGCTCTTTTTTATTTTGATGCCGATAGTTACTACCTGGACGACCAGGCACAGGAAGCTGGTTTATTTTTAAGAAAAAACATCAATCAGCTTGGCCTGAAAAATGTTTTTGAAGGACATGAGAGTTTAATAAAAACGGCCGAACACCATGTAAATGTTTTCAAAGTGCAGGGCCAATCCGCGCAGGCAAAAATTCTCAACAACATTTTAGAAGAGGATTATACCGGCGCTGAAACTATTGGAAAAACAGTTGTTGTTTTGGCAGATGAAAGTTTGCTCATCCCAACCTTGCAAACCATTCCAACTTCAACCAACGGCAAAGAAATAGACCTTAACGTTACCATGGGTTTTGCTTTGGCTACTTCGAGTATTTTTGGCCTGGCCGATTTATGGCTGAGCAGTCAGCTCGAAATTTTGCACCACCATAAAGTTTCCTATAAAAGTGTCGAAGCTTTTTTAACGCATCCACTGGCAGGATTAAGTCAAAAAATGCGTGATAAGATTCAAACAGCCCTGTTAAATGAAAATGAGGTCGAAATCGACCATCAACGTTTATTAAGACAAAGCGGGTTATTTGAAGTTTTCTATAAAAAAACAGATAAGCCAGAAAACGTAGTAACCTATTTATCGAATGTTCTTGATTTTGTTTTAACCCGCTTATCGGATACGAAAACACTTAAAAAGATTGATGCTGAATTATTTGTTAAAACCATCCAGGAATTAAACCGCCTGCACGATACTTTTGGCAAACACATAGGTAAGGAAGAAATTCCTTTTGTAATTTATCTTGTCCAAAAATCACTACAAGCCATTTCAGTTCCGCTTTCGGGCGATCCACTGAACGGAATCCAGGTAATGGGTTTACTTGAAACCAGAAATTTAAACTTCGACAAGGTTGTTATTTTAGGCTTTAATGAAGGTATCATTCCTAAATCATCCATCGGTAATAGTTTCATTCCCGATTCCATTCGCCGTGTTTATGGCTTGCCCGTTCTGGAAAATCTCGACGCCATTTCATCTTACATGGTTTATCGTTTAATGCAAAGGGCAAAAAACATCAACTTTGTTTACAACAGCCTTACCGATGAATCGACCTCGGGCGAGGCCAGCAGAATTTTAAAGCAATTGGAATATGAAAGTGGCTTTGGCTTTACTTATAACGAGTTGAACCTCGACATTAAAACCGAATCGTTTAAAGATATTCAGATTGAAAAAACAGGAAATGCTTTTATTCAGGAAACGCTGCAAAAATACCTGGATAAGAAAAAAATACTTTCTCCATCAGCCTTAACGCAATACATTTCTAATCCCATTGATTTTTTCTTCAATTACATTGCCGGAATTAAAGAGCCCAAAGAAATCAGCGCCGTTGTAGAAGCAAATGAAATTGGTTCTATTTTGCACAAAGTGATGGAATATTTCTATCAGGATTTAAGGCCTGCAGAAATTACCGCCGAACGAATAAATGAACGCAAGAAAAAAGTACCCGAACTGATTCAAAAAGCTTTTAACTCCGTTATGTTTAATAATCCTAACAAAGTTATTGAATACAAAGGCATGCAAAAGGTAATTTTATCCATTGTAGATGCTTATGTAAATATTATTCTGAATCAGGATATATCGCAAACACCTTTCAATATTATTAGCTTAGAACAAAAGGTAGAAGCAGAAATCAGTTTCCCGCTAAACGGAAAAGAAGAAAGCGTAAAAATATTCGGTTATATCGATAGGGTCGACGTTAAAGATGGCATCACAAAAATTATCGATTATAAAACCGGGAGCGACAAACTGGCTTTTAAAGATATTGATGAATTGTTTAATTCGGACGGAAAACACATCAATAAAGCCCTTATCCAAACCTTACTTTATACTTATGCTTACGAGCAGTTTTCGGGCAAAACCTGTGTAGAGCCCAATTTATATATTGTAAAAACGATGAATAAAGATGGCATCTGGTTTAAAACCGGCAGACAGAATTTATCTGGAGATTTCCTGGAAGAAATTAAACCCCAATTTTTAGACCGTTTAAGAGAAAAATTAGCTGAATTGTTTGGCGCCCCATATTTCAAGGCCAGTGAAGTGCCCGATAATTATAAATATTCCATTTATAAAACCTTGTTTGGTAAATAAACCTCATCGTTATTGACTTCCATAAATGGCGATGAATGGTAGAATCAAAAAATCCATCATTCAAAAATTTGAATTTGTAAAAAAGAAGAACTTAAAAATGCTAAACCTAAATTTCACCAGCTTCCCCAATTTAGAAACCGAAAGATTAATTCTTCGGGAACATGCCATTACTGATGCAGACAGCCTATTTGCAATGCGAACCAATGAAACGGTGATGCAATATATCGACAGAGAAAGGCCTAAAAATATTTTTGAAGTAAAAACCTTTGTTAAAGCTTTTAATGAAGGTTTTGAAAAAGGAGATAACCTTGCTTGGGTAATTGCCTTAAAAGAAAATCCGGAACAAATGATTGGAACAATTGGTTACTGGCGAACCGATTATGCCAACCACAGGGCAGAGATTGGTTATATGCTGCACCCCGATTACTGGCGAAAAGGAATTATATCTGAAGCACTCGTTAAAACCATTGCCTTTGGTTTTGAAAACATTAATCTCCATTCAATCAAAGCAAATATTAATCCGGAGAACGATGCATCAAGACAGATTTTAAAAAAACACGGCTTTGTTCAAGAAGCCTATTTTAAAGAAGACTATTATTTTAGAGGACAATTTTTAGACAGTGAAATTTATGGTCTATTAAACCCCAATCACTAAATTTAAATTATGCTTAAAGCTGCAACCCCAATTCTTGCCTCCCTAAATGCCGACGAAACCATAAAATTTTATATAGAAAAATTAGGGTTCACTTTTCATAATAACTGGGATGGCTATTTAATTCTTAGTAAAGATGAAATTGGCTTACATTTTTGGCCAACTGAAGATGAAAGTATTCCTAAAAACACAGGTTGCTACATTTATGTAACTCATGTTGATGAACTGTATGCAGATTATCAAAAACAAGGCGTTATACATCCAAACGGAAAAGTAAAAGATATGCCCTGGGAAATGCGCCAGTTTTCTATTTTAGACAACAATGGCAATATCATCCACTTTGGAGAAGATATTTCGAAAAAAGCATAAGCTTTAATACAAACACCATTTCAAAAATACAATTACCCAATATTATTTTACACTTCGGGCAAAAATCAATAAATATAGACTTTAAAATCCTGCCAAAATCTTATTAACTAAGCATAATTATTACAAAACACACGCATGATTGCCTTTGGTTTCAAAGCGATTAATAATTATATTTGCCGCTGTTATTAAAATTTACAATGAGAGAAATCCAATTTAGAGAAGCACTACGCGAAGCCATGAGTGAAGAAATGCGCAAAGATGACCGCGTTTTTTTATTAGGTGAAGAAGTAGCAGAATATAACGGAGCGTACAAAGTAAGTCAAGGCATGCTTGATGAATTTGGTGCTAAACGAATTATTGATACCCCAATTGCCGAGTTAGGTTTTGCAGGTATAGCAACTGGTGCCGCAACAGCTGGCCTTATTCCAATTGTAGAGTTTATGACATTTAACTTCTCATTGGTAGCTATCGATCAGATTATCAATGGTGCGGCTAAAATTTTATCAATGAGTGGCGGTCAGTTTTCTTGCCCTATGGTATTTCGTGGTCCAACAGGTAACGCAGGTCAGTTAGGCGCACAACACTCACAAAACTTCGAAAACTGGTATGCAAATACGCCAGGATTAAAAGTTGTTGTTCCGGCTACCCCTTATGATGCAAAAGGTTTATTAAAACAATCCATTATTGATCCGGATCCAGTTATTTTCATGGAATCTGAAGTAATGTATGGCGATAAAGGTGATGTACCTGAAGGTGAATATTACATCGAATTGGGTAAAGCAAACGTGGTAAAACAAGGAACAGATGTTACCATTGTAACTTTCGGTAAAATGTTAACCCGTGTTGTAAACCCTGCAGTTGAAGAATTGGCTAAAGAAGGAATCAATGCAGAGGTAATCGATTTACGTACCGTACGTCCTATTGATTATGCAACCATTATAGAGTCTGTTAAGAAAACAAACCGTTTAGTTGTTGTTGAAGAAGCATGGCCATTGGCTTCACTTTCTGGTGAAATTGCTTTCAACGTACAAAAAAATGCATTTGATTATTTAGATGCGCCAGTTTTGCGTATTACTTGTGCTGATGTACCACTTCCATATTCTCCAACTTTAATTGCGGCCAGCTTACCAAACGCTGAACGTGTAGTTAAAGCGGTAAAAGAGTCTATGTATGTTAAAAAATAATTAGTCATTAATTCAGACTGTCCGTTTGAATTAATTCAAGATTAATCTTAAAATACCAAAATCCGCTACGTTAAATCTTAGCGGATTTTTTTATTAAATTTTAACCGGTTACACATATTAACGTAGTCCGATAATTATTAATCCTTCGTTTTTGGTTGTTCCATTATTTCCGCTAACAAATCAATGCCCCTGGAATTAAGGTCTAAAATTGTAAAACACAGGCTAAAACGAGAATATGGAGTAAACTAAAAAGAAGAAAAACAATTAAGTAATCCATACTTCATCTTCTTTTTCAAAAACCCAGATACCCTTTACTTTCTTTGCATAAATATAAGTACCCATTCCCCATCCCCTATCTTTTGAAATTAAAATGGACTGTTCAAAATAGTATTTTGCCCTATTCCGTTCTTTATTAAAAATAACCCGGCTAAAAGTTAAATTCCCATTATAATTAACATCCGATTCGGCATTTTTTTTACTTGTGTTTATAATTTCAAATCCGTCTATATTAGTGGTTTTGAATAATTGGAATGGAAAAGCAATGCTTTTTTTGATGTATTTACCCTGCTTTTCGTAATAAAGAGACCTAAATTTATTCATTGAGAATAAAGAGTCAGTAACCGTATATTTTCGTCTTCTTTTCACTGGTGTATATGGAAGTTGCTTTGCACTAAGGTACATCTCTTTAAAATCATTTTTGGAAACCCAAACTATTCCATTTTCGAAAGTATTCAAGATTACTGTAACTTCTTCGTTTACGTTGTCATGCTTCTCCATCATTTTATTTTGACAGCCAGCACAAAATATTAAAAGTAGTATAAAAGCATTTTTCATTTCTTAAAGATGATGCCTTTATTTCGTTTTTCCATAAAGGTTATATATTTCTTAATGATACAGAACCAGGAACCCAGGAAATAAATAAATTTACTCACAAAATTCGGTGGAAAACTTCATTTTAAAAATCCTGAATTTTCATAAATCCTGATTAGATTTGCCTCCCATAATTTTAGAAAAAGAAAATGCAAGCTCATCATAAAACCATCGCATCTGAATTAAAAGTTGCGGAAAAACAAGTCACGGCTACCATCAGTTTATTAGATGAAGGTGCAACTGTTCCTTTTATTTCCCGTTACCGTAAAGAGTTAACCGGAAGTTTGGATGAAGTACAGGTTGCGGCTATCCGCGACAGAATGCAGCAACTTAGGGATTTGGATAAACGCCGCGAAGCGATTTTAAAATCGATGACCGAATTGGGCAAACTGACGCCGGAACTAAAAGAACAGATTAACGGAGCAGAAACCATTTCTTTATTGGAAGATATTTATTTGCCATACAAGCCTAAACGTAAAACAAGGGCGAGTATGGCTAAAGAAAAAGGATTAGAACCTTTAGCTTTACAAATTTTTGAGCAAAATGGTTTCGACTTAGAAGCCGCGGTAAATCAATTTATTGACGCTGAAAAAGGTGTAAACTCTTCAGAAGAAGCTTTAGCTGGCGCAAGAGATATTATAGCCGAAATGATCTCAGAAAATGCAGAAACCCGCACAAAAATGCGCCTTTACTTCCAGGAAAAGGCCGAATTTAAAGCTGAGGTAATTAAAGGCAAAGAAGAAGAAGGTATAAAATATAAAGATTATTTCGAGTGGAACGAGCCTGTAAAAACAGCTGCTTCACATCGTGTTTTAGCCATGCGCCGTGGCGAAAAGGAGTTAATTTTGCGTCTTGACGCATTGCCTCCAAGTGAAAATGCCATTGTCATCTTAGAAAATCAGTTTATTACCTCCAATAATTCTGCCTCAAAACAAGTTCAGCAAGCTTTGGAAGATGGTTATAAACGTTTGCTTGAACCCGCCATGGAAACCGAACTCCGTGTGTTAACCAAGCAAAAAGCTGATGAAGAAGCCATTCGTGTTTTTGCTGAAAATGCGCGTCAGTTATTATTGGCGGCTCCAATGGGACAAAAAAATGTTTTAGCCATCGATCCGGGTTTCCGTACTGGATGCAAAGTGGTTTGCCTTGATAAGCAGGGGCAGCTTTTAGAAAATACAGCCATTTATCCGCACACTGGACAGGGCAACGTAAGAAATGCCGAATTGATTGTGCAGGAACTCTGCAAAAAATATGATGTTGAGGCTATTGCCATTGGCAATGGAACGGCCGGCCGGGAAACCGAAACGTTTGTACGTAGTTTAAACTTACCCAATGTTACCATTGTAATGGTGAATGAAAGTGGCGCTTCTATTTATTCAGCTTCAGAGGTTGCCCGGGAAGAATTTCCAACACAAGACATTACTGTTCGTGGTGCCGTTTCAATTGGCCGTCGTTTAATGGATCCCTTAGCCGAACTGGTAAAAATAGACCCTAAATCTATTGGTGTGGGGCAATACCAGCACGATGTTGATCAAAATAAATTACAAGCCAGCTTAGATGATACGGTAATCAGTGCCGTAAATGCCGTGGGTGTTGAATTAAACACTGCATCGAAACAAATTTTAGCTTATGTATCTGGCTTGGGGCCAACACTTGCCCAAAACATTGTTGATTATAGAAATACCAATGGCGCCTTTAAAAATCGTGAAAGCCTTAAAAAAGTTCCCCGCTTAGGCGATAAAGCTTACGAACAGGCTGCTGGTTTCTTACGCATCCGCAATGCAGAAAATGTTTTAGATACCAGCGGCGTTCACCCGGAACGCTATGCAGTTGTAGATAAAATGGCAAAAGATTTAGGTACAACTGTTTCTGCCTTAATGAAAGATACACAGCTGCAAAAGCAAATTAAACCTCAACAATATGTAACGAATGAGATTGGCTTGCCAACCTTAACAGATATTTTAAAGGAACTTGCAAAGCCCGGTCGTGATCCACGTGAACAGTTTGAAGCTTTTAGTTTTACCGATGGGGTAAATGCCATTTCAGATTTAAGAATCGGAATGAAATTACCTGGCATTGTAACCAACATCACTAATTTTGGTGCCTTTGTTGATATAGGCGTACATCAGGACGGATTGGTACACACCAGCCAATTGGCCAATCGCTTTATCGCCAACCCAAATGATGTAGTTAAAGTACATCAAAAAGTTGAAGTAACGGTTATGGAGGTTGATGAAGCCAGAAAAAGGATTTCCCTATCTATGAAGACTGAAGAAAATTCAAAGCAAAAAGATCAAAGCAAAAAATCAAGAGAAGAAAGACCAAAGCAAGAACACAAACCCAACAATAGTAAGCCTCATTTCAAGCCTCGAAACGAGCCTAAGGATGCAGATGGTGATTTACAGGAAAAATTGGCCAAGTTAAAAGGCATGTTTAAATAATATCTTCAACCACCTTAGACAGCTCATAAAATTTATGATGTCTAAGGTGGTATTTTATATATAACTTACTATTCTCTTCTCTAACCTTCACAGAATAAAACTCGAACAAAAACAGCAATTCTATAACTAAGCATTTTTTATCGCCTCCGAAACTCAGGTGATCTTAAGTGTCTAAGGTGGTTTATATATAACTTACCTCCCTCTTCTCAAACCTTTAAAAAATAAAGCTCGAACAAAAACAGTAATTTTATATCTAAACATTTTTTTATCGCCTCAGAAACTCAGGTGATCTTACGTGTCTAAAGTGGTATTATATAATTATTCCCTTTCTTCTCAAACCTTAAAAAAATAAAGCTCGAACAAAACAGCAATTCTATATCTAAACATTTTTTTATCGCTTCAGAAACTCAGGTGATCTTAACGTGTCTAAAGTGATTAATATAGGAGTCATTACCTTTCCGGTAACTTAGGTTCACAGTAATCATTTTAATCTACAAGGCATCTCCTCTAAGCTCCAGTCTTTTCTTCGGTAAACTTTCCGGATACTGCGTTTGAATAAAAGCAATCATCTGCTCCCTTACATGGCAACGCAAATCAAAAGCCCTCGATGAATTGGAGGCACTCATTAAAAAACGTACTTCTATAGATCCGTCTTTATTGCTGTCTGTAACCTGAACTACATTTACACGCTTATCCCAAAGCAGATTAGTTGTTAAAAGCCTGGTTAACTCCTGCCTTAAAGGTTCTATCTTGATGGTATAATCTAAATAAAGAAAAACAGTACCTAATAAATCAGCCGACACACGGGTCCAGTTTTGAAAAGGCTTTTCAATAAAATAAGTAATCGGTAAAATTAACCTTCTTTGATCCCATATACTTACCACAACATAGGTTAATGTAATTTCTTCCACCCTGCCCCATTCACCTTCCACAATCAAAACATCATCTATTCGGATCGGTTGAGTAAAGGCAATCTGAAAGCCTGCCAATAAATTCCCTAATGATTTTTGGGCCGCAAAACCAATAATAATTCCACCAATACCAACACCAGTTAATAAGCCGGCTCCAATTTTTCGCATACTCTCAAAACTTAAAAGAATAATGGCAATGGTGACCAGAATAATTAATGAAACAATAATCCTGCGGATAAATTGCATCTGCGTCCTGATTTTACGTTCCTTTAAATTATTCTCTTTATTTAAATCATATTTGAGATAGAAATAATCTTCAAATACATTAATAACCCGGATTAAAATGTAAGCGAATGTAATGGTTAACGCAACTTCAACCATTTTTGAAACCGGATTTCTAAAAACAGGCTGCATTTCCATTAATGATAAAGAAAAGTTAAGCAGCAATAAGGGGATAAAAATACCGAATGGATTCCTTAAATGTTTAATGGTAGATTTGATGAGAATGAAATCCCACCATTTAGACAGAAGCAGAAAAGTCCTGTGAATAATATAGGTAATTAAAATACCAATAAAAACAGCAATGCTTCCGATAATAAAGTTCTTTAAAAATAAGGGAATAGGGTAGCCAAAAGCTTGATCTAAATACTGCATCAATAAAATGGTTTGGTAGAAAAGTAGAAATGATTATTGCTCTTTTACTAACATCCACGCTTTAGGATTGTTTGGGAATAAAATTCAATATCCCCTCCGATGCTTAAATCTAAACTATAAAGACCCTTTAACTACTGCCTTTTTAATAAAGATAAAACCCACCAAACCAATACTTAAAAAAGCCAACCATATATAATTATCAATTGGGCAATTTATAATTGTTAACGTCATAATAATACCACAAGAACCACCTACATAACAATTTCTATACGTATAGGGAGGATTTATTGACGGGCTGAAACACCTGGCTCCGGGAGCAGAGCCCGCAATTGGCGAGCCATATACAGGTATTGTTGTACCAGTAGTGTTAGCAGGATTACAATATGCAGTTGTATTAGGAACAGTTGCTCCAGTTGGGGTACTATAAACGGGGGTAGTTGAAGGAAGATTTACGCCCCCATTGTTCACGATCACACATCCTGAATAAGTCTGACCTTTAACGGAGTAAATAGTTATAATCAAAAAAACAAAAAATATAGACAACTTTAACATAACCAACTTTAACATGACTAAGTTAATTAATTTTAGCTTAAACCACTAAGAGAAAAAACATATAATCGGTTTAACTATTTTAATAAATTATTGAAAAACAAATGCGGATTAAGAAAACGCATTGATCACATGCCTGATGATTTGTAATTTTTCGAAGAAAGCACTATTTTAGATGCTAATCAGATAATATGAAAAAATACGTTCTCTTACTCACAACCTTATGTGTATTATTTTTTGCGTGCTCAAAAACTAATAAAAACGATCCGGCCGCAATAGACCCATCTAAGAAAATTGATAGGATATTAATATCGCCAGAATATTTACTCCAGTTAAAATCCATTGATTTATATATTGGAATAAGATATTTTAAAGATTATACAGATAAGGACGAGGTTACTGTTACCTTAAATAACACAAAAGGTGTAGTTACCTCTGAAACAGTTGGCACCGTAGATGGAACAAATCTACTATTCAGGATACCTGGAATTACTCAAGCTGGAGATTATAAAGTAAAGTGCGTAGTTAAAAACAATCAAAATTCATTAGAAAAAGAACTTACTTTAAGGGTTGTAAACGATTTTAGCCTAAATACGGTTTGGAATAGTCTTGATAAAAACTATGCATCATCATTTTCCAGCTATGCTGATAGATTGAAACAAACCAGCACCTATTTACTAAGAAGCATTACCAATACAGACACACAAATTCAATTTGGTTCTTATATAGAGAATTTTGATAACACAAATTTAAATGTAGGTAAATCTTTTATCGCGGCACTTCCTGGCAAATACAGCTTAACCTATAACAACCAAAACTTACAAGAAATTAAGATTATTAATGGAGAGCCTAATCAAAATGCTAACTTTATAGTTTCAAAGTTCTACACAGATCTTACAACAGCTTATGGTAATTATACCTCCCAAACAAACAACGGAAGCGGAAAAATCACCTTATATAAGAGTGGCAGTTACACCATAACCGTTACTGAAAGTGCAAGCTTGATAAGTACCGTAATTACTAAAATTTAAAGCATTAAATACCGCTTGTAAACAAACTTCCATATCTATTTGAAACAGTTAAACTGCATTATATAAATACGTTTTAAAAATTTTCTGACATTTTAATTAATAAAAATGAGTACAGCGATTTTTAACTGTAAAATCCTACAATCTTAAATCCTAAACTTTTTTCAATCAACTATTTGATAATAAAAGTATTCTGCCTATCTTTGCAGTCCCTAATTTTATGGGGTAATAAATAATTGTTTAATAAATTAAATACAAGCAAGTGAATACGTTAAGTTACAAAACTGTCTCGGCCAATGCTAAAACTGTAAACAAACAGTGGATTGTAGTTGATGCGCAAGGCGAGATTTTGGGGCGCTTGTCATCGAAGATCGCTATGATCATCCGTGGTAAAAACAAGCCTGAGTACACCCCACACGTAGATTGCGGAGATAACGTTATCGTTATTAATGCAGACAAGGTTAAATTGACAGGAAACAAATTCAGCCAAAAGCAATATGTTTCATATACTGGTTATCCAGGTGGTCAACGTTTTATTTCTCCTAAGGAGTTAATGGCGAAACACCCTCAACGTGTAATTGAAAAAGCAGTAAGAGGTATGTTACCTAAAACTAAATTGGGCAAAAAATTGTACACCAATCTTTTTGTTTATGCAGGTGAAACTCATCCGCATGCAGCTCAATCTCCAAAAACCATTAAACTTTAAGAAATGTCAGTTACTAACACTTCAGGCAGAAGAAAAACAGCTGTTGCACGTATCTACTTAAAAGATGGTGCTGGCGCAATTACCGTTAACGGTAAAGATCACAAAGTATATTTCCCTACTTTACCTCTACAATATATCGTAAACCAAAGTTTAGAAGTTTCTGAACTTGTTGGTCGTTATGATATCAATGTAAACGTACAAGGTGGTGGTATCAAAGGACAAGCAGAAGCTGTTCGTTTAGCTATTGCTAAAGCGATTGTTGAACTTGATGCGGAGAAAAAACCTGCTCTACGTGCTAAAGGCCTAATGACGCGTGATATGCGTATGGTTGAGCGTAAGAAACCAGGACGTGCTAAAGCTCGTAAGAAATTCCAATTCAGTAAACGTTAATCACAGGAGGCAAAGACAATGGCAAGAACAACTTATCAAGACTTATTGGATGCAGGTGTACACTTTGGTCACCTTACCCGTAAATGGAATCCAAAAATGGCTCCTTACATTTTCATGGAGCGTAATGGAATCCACATTATAGATTTAAATAAAACCTTAACTAAAACTGAAGAAGCTGCGGCTGCGATTAAACAAATCGTAAAATCAGGACGTAAAGTTTTATTTGTTTCTACAAAGAAACAAGCTAAAGGAATCGTAGCTGAACAAGCTAAAAAAGTAAACATGCCTTTCGTAACCGAACGTTGGTTAGGTGGTATGTTAACTAACTTTGCTACTGTTCGTAAGTCAATCAAAAAGATGTCTAACATCGATAAAATGACTAAAGACGGTACTTATGCGATTTTATCTAAAAAAGAGCGTTTAATGATTCAACGTGAGCGTATTAAATTAGAATCACTTTTGGGTGGTATTGCTGATTTAAACCGTTTACCTGCAGCTTTATTCTTAATTGATGTTAAGAAAGAGCACATCGCAGTAACTGAAGCATTAAAATTAAACATCCCAACTTTTGCGATGGTTGATACAAACTCTGATCCTTCTAACATCGATTTCCCTATCCCGGCGAATGATGATGCTACAAAATCAATCTCTTTAATTACTGACGTAATTATCAAAGCTATTGAAGAAGGTTTAGATGAGCGCAAACGCGAAAAAGATGATGAAGCAGAAAAAGAAGCAGTAGCCGTTAAAGCTGCAGCTGATGCGCCTGAGGTTAAAGAACCAAGACGTAAAAAAACTGCTGAAGCTGAAGTTGAAGCATCTTCAACAGAAGAAACTAAAACAGAAGAATAGTAATATTTTTTAATTGCAGGTTACTGGTTTCAGGTTTTAAGTTAGCTTAACATGAGTTTAACTTTCGGCTTGTAACTTGTAACCTGTAATTGTTATAACAAGATTGTAAACTTTAAAAAAGGAAATAAAATGTCTACAGTACAAATTACTGCCGCAGATGTAAATAAACTACGCCAACAAACTGGTGCTGGTATGATGGATTGCAAAAAAGCTTTAGTAGAAGCTAATGGCGATTTCGAAGCTGCGGTTGATTTATTGCGCAAAAAAGGTCAAAAAGTATCTGCTGCCCGTTCTGGAAATGCTACTTCTGAAGGTCTTGTATCAATCAATGTATCAGCTGATGGTACAAACGGTAAATTAGTTGCTTTAGCTTGTGAAACTGAGCCAGTTTCTAAAGTTGAAGATTTCCGTAATTTAGCACAAGCTGTTTTAGCAGCAGCAGTTGCCAACAATCCAGCTTCTGCTGAAGAATTATCAGCAATTGTTTTGGAAGACGGACGTACTGTTGCCGAAACTATAACTGAATTGACTGGTAAAATTGGAGAGAAAATAGTTATTCAAGAGTACGCAAATGTATCTGGAGAAAAAATCGTTTCTTATATCCACTCTAACGGGAAAATGGGTGTTTTAGTCGTATTTGAAGGTGCTAACGGTGTAGATATTACTGAAGCTGGTAAAGATGTTGCAATGCAAATTGCTGCAATGAACCCAGTTGCTGTTGATAAAGATGGTGTTGATCCTGCTACTATCGAGCGTGAAATTGAAATCGCTAAAGATGTAATTCGTCAAGAAGGTAAACCAGAAGAAATGGTAGAAAAAATTGCTGCCGGTAAACTGAATAAATTCTATAAAGACAGCACTTTATTAAACCAGGAGTTTGTTAAAGATAGTTCTGTAGATGTTCGTAAATTCTTAGACAATACGGTTAAAGGATTAACAGTAACTGCTTTCAAACGTATACAATTAGGTGCATAAGCATTAACACAATATAAAAAAGGTCCCGATGCAAATCGGGACCTTTTTTGTTTCATTCAAAAACCTACTTCCGCAAAGCGGTGTAACTTCCTACTTCCTTACCCGAATCATCGAGCATACTTGCTGTTAGCTTATCTTTATCAGCCTTTATTTTGGTTATGGTTCTGGTACCTTTTTGTGGCCCACCACCAATAATTAATGGATAATGGTTGAGGTTCTTATCTGGCTGGTGAACCATATATTTATGCGTGTGCCCACTTAAAACGAGATCCACCTTCCCTTGGTTTAACAAAGGCTCAAACAATTGAGTGCAATGTATTGGTCCGTGTGCATCGCCCGAAAAACGCGGCGGAATATGCATCAATACAACCCGGAAAGGTGCTTTTTTAAATTCTTTCGAATTTATTTCTGTTTTAAACCATTCGGCCTGTTGAATTCTATAATCATCGAAGTTTACAATACCCGCATAAACCGGATGTGCATCTTCTTTATCTTCTCCTGTATCTAAAATTACGAACCGAACCGGTCCTAATGTAAAAGCAGCATGCCCAACATGCATGTAGTATTGAGCAAACTCTCTTGCAAATTTACCGCGCGTTTCGTGGTTACCACGTACATAAATAAATGGCGTATGTTTTGCAAAATTATCTACACAAGGTTGCAACATGTGATCGATAATCTGTTTTTCATCCGTTTGGTAATCAAAAATATCGCCATTAAAGAAAATAAAATCCTGTTTAGCATCCGGAATCAAACCCAATAAATGTGGAATTGACTCAGGCCGATCGTGTATATCATTCATCATTAAAAACGACACCTCACCTTTACCCTGGTCTGCATTTATAAATTCTTCTACATTACTGCTTAAACTTTCGCCATAGGTTAATTTGTACGGCTGAAAATCTTTAATCTCTTTCGAAACGATTTTATAGTAGTACTTTGCTCCTGGTTTTAAATTAGAAAGCGTTACTGCATTTAATTTGCTATTGGCCTGCATTAATCCAAGTTCGGCCTTTCCATAGGCTTTTTGGTTTAATTGATCGGCTTGCTCACCAAACTCTACCCAACCCGCAGCATTTTTGTTGGTTAACCAAAGAATAGTCATCGAGTTATTAAAATTGGTTTGAAGGTATGGGCCAACCGCTATTTTAAATGCATCTTCCCGTTCGGCTACATCTGCAAGTGTTACCGATGGGGCAACCAATGTTGCCGCACTTAAAGTTAATCCTGCCTTCAGAAAACTTCTTCTATTGCGTTGATTTTCATTCATTTGTTTTGGTTTATCTTATTAATCAAATATATCGCTACAATATTTAACTTTGAATGTGTAAGATTAAATTTACTCAAACGTTTGATATGCCTAAGATAATCCCGAATACTTCCTATTATAGCGACAATAAATTAAAAACCAATCAAGACATTGAAATCGAGGGCACTAAAATTGTAGCGATCAGGCCAACAACATCAGCAAGCAACGGTCAGTCTATTACGATGCCTGGCTTTATAGACTTGCAGATTTACGGTTCAGGAGACAGGTTATTCTCTGCCGATCCAACTATCGAATCGTTAACCATAATGGAAGATGACCTGTTGAAAAAGGGCACAACGGGTTTCTTAGCCTGTATTGCAACCAATACCCCCGAGGTTTTTAACGCCTGTATCAAAACCGTTAAGGCTCACCGTTCATCGGCTAAAAATTGCCTGGGACTACATTTAGAAGGGCCCTTCTTAAATCCAAAGCGATTAGGGGCACATGTTCCGGCGTTTGTGCGCAAAGCATCGCTCGATGAGATTAAACAATTACTTGATTTTGGCGATGGAGTAATCAAAATGATTACCATTGCGCCCGAGCTTCAGGATGATGACGTAATTGAGTACCTGTTGGATAACGGTGTAGTGGTTTCTTTAGGCCACAGCAATGCCACCTTCGATGAGGCTACCGCCGCTTACAATAAAGGCATACAAACCACCACGCATCTTTTTAACGCCATGAGTCCCATCCACCACCGTGAACCTGGGATTCCAACAGCTGTTTTTAGCCATCATAAAGCTATGGCAAGTATTATTGCTGATGGGCAGCACGTAAATTTTGAAGTGGTAAAATTTGCTCAGAAACTCTTAAAAGAACGTTTGTTCTTAATTACCGATGCTGTTACAGAATGCGCTTCTGGGCCTTACCAACACGTGCGCAAAGGGAATAAATACGTAATGCCTGACGGAACACTTTCGGGCTCATCTTTAACCATGCTGGAAGCTGTTAAAAACTGTGTATACGAGTGCGAAATAGACTTAGCTGTTGCTTTAAAAATGGGAACACTTTATCCAGCACAATTAATCGGCATAGAAAATTTAACAGCAACAATCGAAGCAGGGCACCAGGCTAATCTGGTTATTTTAGATGAACAACTTCATCTAAAAAAAGTAATTTTTAAAGGCGAAATCCTATCAAACTAAATATTTACATCAATTGTTAAAAACCATAGCCGGTAAGTAAAAAATTGTTAATATTTTTGGGGTCATGAAGTACAAACGCATTCTACTAAAACTTAGCGGCGAGTCGCTAATGGGCGAAAAACAATATGGAATTGACAATGAGCGTGTTAAGCAATATGCTGAAGACATAAAAGCTGTACACGACAAGGGTCTCGAAATCGCAATCGTTATTGGTGGTGGAAATATTTTTAGAGGTTTAAGCGCCGAAAAAAGTGGAATGGACAGAGCACAGGCCGATTATATGGGTATGCTTGCAACTGTAATTAACTCTATGGCTTTACAGGATGCCTTGGAAAAAGTAGGATTGAAAACCAGATTACTTACTGCAATTAAAATGGAGCAGATTTGCGAGCCTTTTATTCGCAGAAGAGCTGTTCGTCACCTGGAAAAAGGCCGCATCGTTATTTTTGGTGCAGGTACTGGTAATCCATACTTTACTACCGATTCTGCTGCAGCATTACGTGCAATCGAGATTAAAGCCGATGCCGTTTTAAAAGGTACGCGTGTAGATGGTATATATACCGCAGATCCTGAAAAAGATCCGAACGCCACAAAATACACTGAAATTTCTTTCAGAGAAGTTTATGCTAAGGGACTTAATGTTATGGACATGACGGCCTTTACGCTTTGTGAAGAAAATAAGGTTCCAATTATTGTTTTTGATATGAACAAACACGGTAATTTTATGAAAATTGCCATTGGAGAGCCTATCGGTACTTTAGTAAGATAAAAATTTGAAACGCTGATTTTTCTATTTTACCACGAACTTGTTTACAAGCTTCTTTCAATTATCGAAATAGATAAATAATATTTATATTTTTGTAGAAATACACACAATTATGAATGACCTCATAAAGTTACAATTAATGGATGCCCAATCTTCAATGGATAAAGCTATTGATCATTGCGAATCTGAATTAACTAAAATCAGAGCTGGAAAAGCTTCTGCAGGAATGCTTGATGGTATTTTTGTAGATTATTATGGCGCATCTACTGCACTTTCGCAGGTAGCAAGTATAAACACTCCAGATGCGAGAACATTAATTATCCAACCCTGGGAAAAATCCCTTTTGGTGCCTATAGAAAGGGCTATACAAGAAGCTAATATTGGAATCAATCCTCAAAATGATGGTATTGTAATTCGCCTGGTTGTACCGCCGCTAACCGAAGAACGTCGTAAAGATTTAGTTAAAAAAGTTAAGGAAGAAGCCGAACGTGGTCGCATTACTGTTCGCAATATCCGTAAAGATGCCAACACTAAAATTCAAAAATTAAAAGGTGATGGTGTTTCTGACGATGAAATTAAAACTGGTGAAGGCGAAGTGCAAAAATTAACTGATGCTTATATCATTAAGGTTGATAAACACGCAGAAGCTAAAGAAAAAGATGTTATGACTGTTTAATCAACAGGAAACTAAATATTTTGAATGGGCTCAGATTTTCTGAGCCTTTTTTATTTTAATTAGTTGATTTCTTTGAACTGGACCCTCTTATATTCAAAATAGCCGGCAGTACAGATTCTGTATACGATGAACTTCGTTTATCCGAATTGAGCTTTGACAATAAAGTTTTCATAATTCTTTCCGCAATTGCTTCAACAGGCTGCGCGATTGCCGTAACTGGTGGGTTACAAAACTCCAGTAATTCAAAATCATCAAAAGAAACAACGGCAAGGTCTTCCAGGATATTAATTTCCATCTGCCTAAATGTTCTTAAGCCATCCATGCAGATGTAATTTGCAGCAAAAATAACGGCATCTAATCCTTCTTCTGTGTTAAAAAATTGAGCCATCTGTCTAATCGAGTCAGCAGAATCTATGTAATTCAATTTCTTAATGTGTATCGGGAGATTATTTTCATTAATCGCTTGCTCATACCCAGCTAAACGATCGACCATTTGCTGCTGATCGCTCTCAATAGTTATGAAGCCTATATTTTGATAGCCATTCCCTATTAAATGCTGAGTAGCCTCATAAGTGCTTCCCTGGTTATCGATAACAACATAATCTGACTTTAATTCGGGCACATATCGATCAAACAACACCACAGGCTGGTTAGACTCAATTAATTTACTGATCTCTCCTTCCAAACCTTCTGGAAGGGCAATAATATAGCCATCTACATGCCTGTCTTTAAAAATCTGGAGTAGTTCTAATGCTTTCTTTTTATCGTTTCTGGTGCTGCTGAAAAGAATTTTGTATCCCATTTCAGATGCTTTTTCATCAATAAACCGTGCAATACCAGAGAAAAAGGGCTCAGAAATATCATCCACTAAAAACCCAAGGATCATTGTTTTACCTGTTCTCAGGCTTTTCGCCAGTGCATTTGGTTGGTAGTCGAGCTTTTCAACCAAATCCATAACTCTTTTCGCCAGCGCATCGCTGATATTCTTTTCTTTCGCCTTTCCGTTAATAACAAAAGATACGGTTGTTATGGAAACATTTAACTGACTGGCGATATCTTTGATTAGAATTTTCTCTTTCATTACTGCTAATACAAACTGCTACATGATTTGGAGGGAAATATAATGATTTATTTGCACTGCTGAATTGGATTGTCTGGAAAAGTTAAATCGTTAGGCTGAAAAAAGAGATAAAATAAAAAGAGCAATCCATCCAGATTGCTCGATTAACTAACTTATTATTCATAAAAAATGCTGTTGGGGAAGGAGTCGAACCTTCAAGGGGTAGTTAGCTACAGTTCAAAAAATTAATTGTGGTCAACCCAATAAACTGCGTTTGTCCCATTATTCCCCACCACCGAGACAAGGAGGCGTGTCTGCCAATTTCACCACCCAACAATTTTAGTCATTAGTCCAAAGCCTGCAGTCGTAAAGTCTACTGGAGACTTGGACTCATGACTTAGGACTAAAGCCGCTGTAGGGGAAGGAATCGAACCTTCAAGGAGTGGTTAGCCATTGCTGGTTTTCCATATTCTCCGCCACCGAGACAAGGAGGTGTGTCTGCCTGTTTCACCACCCTACAGTATGTTAAGCATTTTAAAGAACGTTCCTTTTTGTTAATTGCTTGATACAAATGTAAAGGAACAAGCAATATCTTGCAAATATTTTAAACATTTAATTTTATTTTTGTGATATTAATAAATTATGTTAAATTTGGTTATCAAAATCAAAAAATATGCTTAAAAAAGACAATTCCAATTTAGAAATTGACAACTTAGACATCGATATATTGAAACAATTGATGCAGGATGCGACTAAACCTTATACAGAAATAGCAAAAGATTTGATCGTTTCGGGTGGTACAATACATGTCAGAATGAAGAAACTTCAGGAAATGGGCATTATAAAGGGTTCGCATCTGATAATCGATCCTCAAAAAGCTGGTTACGATATTTGCGCTTTCCTTGGTATTTACCTCGAAAAAGGAATTCAATATAAAGATGCTGTAGCCCAATTGAGTAAAATTAAAGAGGTGGTAGAACTGCATTATACTACTGGTGCATATAGCATGTTTGCCAAAATTATATGTAGAGATACGAATCATTTACGACATGTGCTAAACGAGGAGATACAAGCAGTTAATGGCATTCAGCGTACAGAGACATTAATTTCACTGGAAGAAAGTATTAAAAGGCAAATAGAGTTAGGGTAAGCTTAGGGGTTAAAACCGTAGAAAATTTAAAGTTAGTTTAGTATCATGCAGTATTTATACCAAGCAAGGCCAAGGCACGACTTCTCCGTTAAGCTTTTAAACCGGCATGGCCAATGTTTCGGTTGGCACTGAAAAAGACCTATTACTAACTTTAAAAGAAATATTGCAAGCCGGCAGTTTTTGTTTCTTTTTGCTATCAAAAAGAAAAGAAGCCTCCGCGGCAAGCGAATAGATAGTATTGTCTTGGCCAGACAGGCTTCGTACCTTTTTCTTAACAAAAAGGTACCCAAAAGTCAAGGCTTGCATCCTTTCTTGAATAGCAGCATCAGAATTCCAATAGCGGCAATATGAGGCTTAGTCCATTTCACAACCCTACGCCCGCTGCATATTCCCTTGGTTATTCAAAGTATGAAAGGGAATACAAGAATTCTAATGTGCTCTCCTTCGAAATGCTGCTATGCCGGATGCGTTCTTAGGTAAAACCAGCAGAAAATTTAAGGTTAGTTTTGCGTGATGTTGTATTTATGCCCAACAAGGCCAAACCACCATTTCTCCGTTAAGCTTTTAGACCGGCATGGTCAATGTTTCGGTTGGCACTGAAAAAGACCTATTACTAACTTTAAAAGAAAGATTGCGAGCCGGCAGTTTTTGTTTCTTTTTGCTGTCAAAAAGAAAAGAGCCCCGCGGCAAGCGGAATAATTGTCTTAGCCAGACGGGCTTCGTACCTTTTTCTTAACAAAAAGGTACCCAAAAGTCAAGGCTTGCATCCTTTCTTGAATAGCAGCATCAGAATTCCAATAGCGGCAATATGAGGCTTAGTCCATTTCACAACCCAACGCCCGCTGCATATTCCCTTGGTTATTCAAAGTATGAAAGGGAATACAAGAATTCTAATGTGCTCTCCTTCGAAATGCTGCTATGCCGGTGGCGTTCTTGGGTTAGATAAAAGGAAAAATCGATAGCCAGTTTAGCATGATGTACAATTTCAATTAACACCCAACAAGGCCAAAGCACCATTTCTCCGTTCTGCTTTTAAACCGGCATGGTCAATGTTTCGGCGGGCACTGAAAAAGCCTCACCAATAACTTTAAAAGAAAGATTGCAAGCCGGCAGTTTTTGTTTCTTTTTGTTGTCAAAAAGAAAACAAGCCCCCCGCGGCAAGCGGATAGTATTGTCTTAGCCAGACGGGCTTCGTACCTTTTTCTTAACAAAAAGGTACCCAAAAGTCAAGGCTTGCATCCTTTCTTGAATAGCAGCATCAGAATTCCAATTGCGGCAATATGAGGCTTAAGCCTTTTCACAACCCTACGCCCGCTGCACATTCCCTTGGTTATTCGGAACGTTAAAGTTTGTTCAAGAATTCTAATGTGCTCTCCTGCGAAATGATGCTATGCCGGAGGCGTTCTTAGGTAAAAACAGTAGAAAATTTAAGGTTAGTTTTGCATGATGTAGTATTTATGCCCAACAAGGCCAAACCACCATTTCTACGTTCAGCTTTAAACCGGCATGGTCAATGTTTCGGCGGGCACTGAAAAAGCCTCACCAATAACTTTAAAAGAAAGATTGCAAGCCGGCAGTTTTTGTTTCTTTTTGCTGTCAAAAAGAAAAGAGCCTCCGCAGCAAGCGGATAAAAATTACTGAACTAAAAATTTATTTCAGCAGTTGATAAGCAATCAACGCAGCTATATAAGCCATACCTGTCATATACGACAGCTGGATAACCGGCCATTTCCAACCCTTTGTTTCGCGATATACAATTGCGATTGTACTCATGCACTGCATTGCAAAGGCGTAAAAAAGCATTAAAGAGATACCAGTTGCAAATGTATAAACCGGCAAACCCGTTTTGCTGTTTACAGAGGCACTCATTCGCTCTCTTATTGTACTGCTATCTTCTTCCCCACCATCAACACTGTAAATGGTAGCCATGGTACCTACAAAGGCTTCACGCGCGGCGAAAGAGGTTATTAACCCAATTCCAATCTTCCAATCGTAACCCAACGGGCGAATTGCAGGCTCGATAAAGTGGCCAAGAATACCCACATAAGAATTTTCAAGCTTCTCTGTAGCGACTAAGACCTTAATATGGTCAGTATTTTTCGTTGTATCGGCTAAAGCTGATTCATATTTTTTATCAATGTTTTCGAAACGGTTTCCTGGTCCAAACGAAGCCATTACCCAAAGGATTATAGAAATGGCAATAATTACTTTACCTGCTTCGAAAACAAATGTTTTTGATTTCTCGTACATGGTGTACAAAACATTTTTCCACCTTGGCATGCGGTAAACGGGCAATTCCATAATGAAATAAGACCGCTCTTTAGTTTTGATTATTATTTTCATTACCCAGGCGACAATAATTGCCGCTACAAAACTAATCAGGTACATAACCATTAATGCCAAACCCTGCATATTAATAACCCCAAGTATATTTTTAGAGGGTATAATGATTGATATTAATAAAATATAAACGGGTAAACGGGCAGAGCAGCTTATTAAAGGTGTTACCATGATGGTAATCATTCTGTCTTTCCAGTTTTCGATATTTCTGGCGGCCATAATGGATGGTACCGCGCAGGCTAAACCTCCAATCATGGGTACTACAGATTTACCGTTAAGTCCCACCTTACTCATAACTTTATCCATCATGAACGTAACCCTGGCCATGTATCCCGTATCTTCCAAGATGGAGATGAAGGCAAATAATATGGCAATTTGAGGAATAAAGACAAAAATCCCACCTAAACCTGCTACCACACCATCCAATACCAGATCGGTTAACATTCCAGCGGGCAGATATTCGTGTCCATATTCTGTAATCCAGCCAAAACCGGTTTCTATCCATGCCATTGGATAGGATGACCATGCAAATATGGCATTAAAGATGATGAAAAGAATGAGCAGAAAAATGGCAAATCCCCAAACTTTGTGGGTTAAAACAGAATCTAACTTATCGCTGAAAGAAAATTTTTGAGCTATTCCTTTATCTGTTACAACATCAGACAAAATTGTGCTTAAATGTTTATAACGGGCAATCGTTTCTGCCGCCTGGGCTTTAGAAGATTCGAACTGATGGGATTGTTCTATCTCTTCAATTTCAACCTGATCTTGCTCGCTAAAAAAAGTCAAATGCTCATGCTGGTGCAAAACCTGCAACGCATAATAATCATTATCGGTATTAATTCTTTGTTTTATAGCGTTAATGGCATCTGGTGCAAGAAAATGAAGATCAACATCATTAATCTGGGTGGCTATTTTTGTGGTATTGGCTACCGCTTTCTTTAATTTATCAATTCCAATATTATTACGGGCAGAAATGGTAACCACCTGAACACCGAGTTTTTCTGCCAGTTTATCTCCATTAATTTCGATTCCTTGTTTGGCTGATAAATCGACCATATTTAAAGCTAAAATCATTGGAATTCCCAGATCTGCAACCTGAGAATATAAAAGCATATTACGTTTAAGGTTGGAAGCATCGGTAACTAAAACAATCACATCAGGATGGCTGCTGTTATTTTTATCGGCTAAAACCTGAAAAACAATGCCTTCATCGCTACTTTTAGGATACAAACTGTATGTTCCGGGTAAATCTATAATTTCAACTTCCCTGCCTTCGCCAAGTTTGGTAAAACCTGTTTTCTTATCTACAGTAATTCCTGGAAAATTTCCGATTTTTTGATTTAACCCGGTTAAACGGTTAAAAAGAGTAGATTTACCTGTATTGGGATTTCCAACTAATGCAACTTTAATATCCAAACCAGCTTATTTATTGAATGATAATAACTTCGGCTTCGCTTTTACGTAAGCAAAGCTGATATCCTGCTACACGAATGGCCATTGGGTCGCCAAGTGGAGCAAAACGCTCTACTTCTACAACTTCGCCAGGTAAGCAGCCCATTTCCATAAGCTTAACTGACATTTCCAAATCTGTAAATGCCACTATTGTTCCTTTTTGCCCAACCTTTAAATGCGAAAGTTTCATGTGCTAAATTTGGCGCAAGTTAACCTTTCTTTAGATTTATTCCAAATAAGATAAATCATCTTAAACTAAGATTTGCCTAAAAGGCATCAGAAAACGCATATTGTTGTTACATGAATTAATCTGGACTAATTGTTTCTTCTGCCTCCGCCAAAGCCACCTCCATTTCTTTGCCGGCCTTCGCCCGGCATAATTCTATTCTTACCGCCCATCCGGTTTAGCGAATAGGTAAATGAAAACATAAAATACCTTTTTAAAACATTATAACTTACATCCTGAATGGTGTTATTATCAGCGGTTCTGCTTATCCCCTGATTTTCGTTCAAAACATCATTTACCGCTGCCTTAAAAGTTCCGCGGTTTTTAAAAAATTGTTTACTCAGGTAAGAATTCAAAATGGTAAAATGAGTATCAAAGCCTTCTCCCCTTCCTGTATTTTGATTATAATCGGCATCTACGGCCCATCTTATTTCACCAGGAAATAAATAGCTAACACTTATGTTTGGGCTAAAGGTATAGTATTGGGTATTTGCATTTGATTGCACAGAGTAGGTTGCCCGGTTAATAGATCCACTTATGCCTGCTGCTAAATCCAGCTTATCTAAATTCGATACCAATCTGTATCCATTGCTAACCGACCAGCTGTTGGTAATGTTTTTCAGGGAATTTGTAAAGTTTACATCTCTATTGTAATTACCACTTAAATTGATGTGGAAATTAAGTTTATTCTCGGGCATAAAGGGCAGGCTAAGCGAGGAAGAAACGGAGCCCGAATATGAGCCATTTACGTTTACAGGCAATATAGCCAGCTTACCTTCATCCTTTCCGCTTTGAATTAAGCTGCTGCTATTGGCAATTTTATTTGAGGTTTGTCTTAAATTCAAATTAACAAATAACGACCTGTTTTTACCTACTGTAAAGGTATTATAAGCGATGCGTAAGGTATTGTTAAACTCGGGCTTTAAATCCGGATTACCCACCGGAATACTTTGTGTATTGGTATTGTTCGGTATAGGCTGTAACTGCTGGATGGTGGGCTGCGTAGTGCTGCCTCTATAGTTAACAACAAGACGCTTGCTATTGCTAAAATTATACCTGAACATTGCCGATGGTGTATAATTGTTAATGTTTTGTTTTAATAGAATACCCCGGCTAACGTTATCATTCGTCCTGTCGGTATTTTGAAAGGCCAAACCTACATTCCAGTTGTATTTTTTTGCGGTTTTATTAAAGCTAAATCCGGCAGCATTGGTTAATATCGTATTTTCATAAGAGTTACTGTAGGTTAAATCTAATAAATCATACTGCAAGGTTAGCGGATTAAAATTATAGGTAAATCGATCAGATTTATTGTGATTATATCCGTTCTGATAGTTAAACTCAAGGCTTAAGGTTTTAGAAAGTGGTTCTGTATAAACAATTCTGGTTACCTGGTTTAAAGATTCGCTTTGCTGATCGTTAAATTGATTGGTAATTTTTTGTGTGGTTACTCCTCCATTGATATTTTGATCTGAAATGTTATTGTAATTATCGGCATCGTTGTTATTAATGCTGGTATTAAAATTCAGGGACAATGTTCTACCTCGTTTCATAAACTTTTTACGTAAAAGAATATTGTTACTCACTGAAGGTGCCGTATTGTGGTTTTTTAACTGCTGGGTCCCGGTTATTTTGTAGGTATTGTAATCTCGGGTATAATCGCTGCTGTTTACGCTTTCATTATCTGTGTAGCTTAATGCCGGCTGTACCCGCAAGGAAGTTAACGAATCCAATTTCGTATCAACCATAAAATTAAGCCGGTGATTTAACCTGTCGGAAGTGTTATTTTGATTATTGTTAAAAACCGTTGTTTCAGTACCCAGCAGGTTTTGGGTTACGCTATTTCTTAAAATGAGATTTTCTGATTTATTGTAAAAATAACTCATGTTAATTTCGGTTTCATCTGTATAACGATCAGCAAAATTAAAACCCGCAGCATTTGTATTCGTAATTCCCGCCCTGCTGGTATTCCCACCTGAGTTTCCACCTAAACCACCGCCAAAGTTTTGTTTATTTACGTTGTTAAACTGAGCAATTGCGCTGATTTGCTGCTCCTGGTTAAACCGATTAATATTTGCATTTACATCATAACGATCGTCAGATCCATAACCCACCGTAGTGTTGCCGAAATAGCCATTTTTTTTATCCTTTTTAGTGGTAATGTTAATGATTTTAGTCCTCGTTCCATCATCAATTCCAGTAAACTGAGCCTGATCTGAAAGTTCATCAATAATCTGGATTTTATCAATCATATCTGCCGGCAGGTTTTTAGTCGCTAATAAAGGATCATTGCCAAAAAACTCTTTTCCATCTACCTTAACTTTGGTAATGGTTTCGCCCTGTGCTTTTACTGTACCTGATTTATCCACCTCAACGCCCGGCAGCTTTTTCAGTAAATCTTCTACAACAGCATTTTCAACAACTTTAAAAGAACTTGCGTTAAACTCTAACGTATCTTTTTTTACAACGATTGGCGCTGCTTCGGCTTTTATTTCAACTGTTTGAAGATCGATGCTTTCTCCGGCAAGGACGATATCGCCCAAATTAACATCTGCAATATCCGCGGAAATGGTGAAATCTTTATTGGCGTTTTTTAAACCGATAAATGCGGCATACAAACGATAATTTCCTGGTTTTAAGTTTTTGAAGATAAATTTTCCATCTGCAGCAGTTGTATTTGCACCAACAACGCTGGAATCTTTTAAGTTTTTTAGGGCTACTGAAGCGTAATCAATAGGTTGTTTATCCTTCGACTGGATAATTCTACCGGTAACAGTACCGGTTTTTTGTGCGTAAACAACAGAACATGAAAATATAAACAAAAGCGTAAAAAGTTTCTTCATTTGGTTAATTAATGTGTGTTGCTATTTAAGACTGCATGTTAAATAAAAGGTTTGTTTAGATGAAGTAACATTTGGAATACAAAAAATAAGGGACATAAAAAAAGTCCCGGTTTGCATCGAGACTTTTAACTTCTTAATAAATTGAATTACATCCTCATGCGAGAACCTCCATTGCCTCCTCCACGTTGTCCGGGCATTTGCATATCCGACCCCATGTTTCTGCCTCCAATACGTGTTAATGAGTAAGTAAAGGAGAACATATAGTAGCGTTTAAGCACATTATAATTCAAATCGGTAATGGTATTGCTTGTAGATGTACGGCTAATTCCTTGATTTTGGTTTAATGCATCATTAACAGCGATTTTAAAAGTTCCACGGTTTTTGAAAAACTGACGGCTGATGTATGAATTAACCAAAGTATAATCTGTATTATAATCAGCACCTCTGCCTGTATTTCTAATATAATCCAGGTCAATTGCTAAACGAATGTTACCTGGAAACATATAACTTACATCAAAACTTGGGTTGATTGTATAATACCTTGTATTTAATTCTGACTGAGCAGAATAAGTAGCCCTGCTAATGGACCCACTGATGCCACCTGTTAAGTCCAGTTTATCTAAGTTTGTTACAAATTTATAGCTATTGGTTATGCTCCAGTTATTGGTAATGTTAGAAATATTGCTGGTTATATTTGTTCCTTTTGAATAGCTACCACTTAACGTTGCATTTAAATTTAATTTATTATTGGGTAAAATGGGCTGACCTAAAACGATGTTTGCATTTCCACTATAGTTACCATCTACGTTAATGTATTTTGAGGCAATTTTACCGTAATTCACATCATTCTGATCGGTTACAGGGCTTTGACTTGATGCAAATGCGTTAAAGGTTTGCGTTAAATTAAGGAATACGGCAAAGAAGCGCATTTTTGCGAAAGCAAAGTTATTATACCTTACCGTTAAAGTATTGTTAAATGCAGGCTTTAAATCAGGGTTACCCAAAATAACAGACTGCGTATTTGTATTATCCGGAATTGGCTGAATCTGATCAATTGTAGGTTGTTGAGTTGTTCCTCTATAATTAATCACCAATCGTTTACTGTTGCTAAAATTATACCTGAATTGTGCTGATGGTGTTAAATTTACAAAGTTTTGGGTAAATACTGCTCCGGTAGTTAAGTTTGTATTTTCCCGGTGGGTTTGTTGCCCGGCTACTCCAATATTCCAATTGTATTTCTTCTCATTGGTGGTAAAACTCATTCCAACCGCATTGGTTAGCGTTTGATTTTCAAAACTGTTAGAATAAGTATTATCCTTTAAATCGAAGTCGCCCGTGGCGGCATTGAAATTGTAAATATTACGCTCCGAATTACTGTTATTAATTCCATTTTGATAGTTAAATTCTAAACTTGTTGTTTTAGATAAAGGTTCGGTATATACTACCCTGGTATTGTTAACAATGCTATTGCTGCTTAAATCATTTAACTGATTGGTTAATTTTGGCGTGGTTACACCATTAACTGTATTATTATCTAAAATGTAATTCAGATTGGACGCATCGCTATCATTAATTGAAGTATTAATGTTTAAAGAGAGGGTACGGCCCCTGCGTTTAAATTTCTTTCTAACTAAAATATTATTACTGATAACAGGGGTAGAATTATCGGTGGTGTAACTTTGGTTACCTACCGTGCTGGAAGTACCAGAAGCAATAATATTATTTCTTGTATAGCTATTTAAACTTAAGCCACTATTTTCAGTGTATGCTATGTTTGGTTGTATTTTGATACTTGTGCTCGAATCTAATTTGGTATCAATCATAAAGTTTAACCTATGATTGGTTTTATCTGTATTGCTATTCAGATAATTGTTTACGTTTTGAGAAGTATTTCCTAATAAGGTTTGGGTTAAGCTGGTTTGTTCATTAAAAACTGAAGATTTATTGAAGAAATAACTTCCCTGAATTTGAGTACCGTCTTTATAGGTATCGCCAAAGTTTAAACCTGCAGCATTAGTTGTGGTAATACCACCGCTACCCGAACTGGAACCACCACCAGAGCCCCCGCGGCCGCCGCCGCCTCCACCACCAAATCCATTACCAGCGCCACCACCGCCACCAAAATTCTGTTTGTTTACATTATTAAACTGACCTATAAAACTAAATTGCTGGTCGTTATCAAATTTATTAACGTTTAAGCTGGCATCATAACGATCGTTTGAACCATAACCTACGGTACTGTTTCCGAAATAACCTTTCTTCATACCACTTTTTGTTGTGATATTTAAAATTTTGGTTCTGGTTCCGTCATCTATACCTGTAAATTGTGCCTGATCTGAAAGTTCATCAACCACCTGAATTTTATCAACCATATCTGCCGGCAGGTTCTTGGTAGCCAATAAAGGGTCGCTTCCAAAAAACTCTTTACCATCTACTTTTACTTTGGTAATGGTTTCGCCCTGCGCTTTTATACTACCATCTTTAGCCACCTCTACACCGGGCAATTTCTTTAATACATCTTCTACAACAGCATTCTCTCTTACCTTAACAGATTTGGCATCGTATTCTAATGTATCTTTCTTAACCACCACAGTGGGCACCTGCCCAACTATATTTACGGTATTTAAATCTACTCCGTCATCAGCCATTGCTATATCGCCTACATTAACGGCTGCTTTAGCAACATCCACATCTTTTGTAGTTGTTTTTAAACCTAAAAAGGCAGCATAAATCCGATATTTTCCAGCCGGGATATTACTAAATGAAAAAGTTCCATCCGGGTTGGTTTGACCGGAAGCAACTACGCTGGAATCTTTTAGGCTTTTAATTGCCACAGTGGCAAAGTCTATTGGCTTTTTATCCTTAGCGTTTACTAATTTACCACCTATGGAGCCTGTATTTTGGGCATGCGCTACATAACCACAAAATATAAGAACAAGTAATATTGCTCTTTGAAAGTTCTTTTTCATTAAAAAAATTTAGATATACTAATACAAAACTATGCTATCAGACTGCGGCAAAGCTTAAAGGTTTGGTTAAGATTTGTTAAAAGTAAGGTAACATTTTAAATACAGCCTAATCGGCTCCCCACATATTTAAAATCAGGAAATGCAAAAATTGCTATTTACGCTGTGCGGGATAGCTTTGATAGTATACTTTGGGGCAGTTGCATCCCTTTTTAAAAATGCCACATCCACTCAGGCTAATAACCACTATTAAGCAAATTAAACTAATTATTTTTTTCATTAAAATTTAATTTATGCAATAAAACGTAACTAAAAACAGCCATGCATGCACCAAGCATATCACAGGTAAAATCCCACCATTCGGCAGATCTATAGGTAAAAACTTTCCATTGCAAAAGTTCTATCCCACCACCAATTATGGCATTAATCAGTAAAATTTTAAAAATCGTTAAGGTTCTGAAGCCAAAACTATGCTGATATTTTATTTTACCGTAGAACAGCAGTACAGAAAGTACAAAAAAGAAACCCAAATGGGCCAGTTTATCAAATCCCTGGAAGAAAAAACCTCCGCCTTTTGTTTCAGGCATTTTCATATTACAAAGCACTAAAACTATAAGCGTCCAGAATATGGCCCACTTTTGCTGTTTTAGTGCTTTGTACATGGATTATTATGCGCCTACTAAAGCCTGGTAAGCTTCTGCAGTTAATAAATCTTCAATTTCAGCTAAATCACTTAATGATACTTTTACCATCCAGCCTTTGCCATATGGATCAGAGTTTACCAGTTCTGGATTATCATTTAATTCTGCATTAACTTCTAATATGCTTCCGGTAACAGGCATAAACAAATCAGATACTGTTTTTACAGCTTCAACTGTTCCAAAAACTTCTTCTTTAGCTACTTCTTCACCTACCGAGTTAATGTCGATGTAAACGATATCGCCTAATTCGCGTTGTGCAAAATCAGTAATTCCGATAAATGCTTCGTTGCCTTCTACCTTAACCCATTCGTGGTCTTTAGTGTATTTTAATTCTGATGGAAAATTCATTTGTTCTTTATTAGTTTGTGCCAAAGTTAAATAATATTTTGAATAGGATTTAAGATTCTTCTTTTTTCCGCTGCCCTTTATTCTCCCTAATTGAAGGTAAACCTTAAACTAAATCCAAAATTACTGAATGATGTATTA
This sequence comes from Pedobacter nototheniae, assembly GCF_032678625.1. Lineage (GTDB taxonomy): Bacteria > Bacteroidota > Bacteroidia > Sphingobacteriales > Sphingobacteriaceae > Pedobacter > Pedobacter nototheniae_A. The sequence continues at coordinate 505,922 of NZ_JAVTSO010000001.1, forward strand.
AATGTTTGCGAGGTATATGGTTTTGTGATATTAGAATCATAAAATAATTTAATGTTAAATTTCTGATTCAATACATAATCTACACTTGGCCTTAAACTAATGTTTTTAGCCCCCGATGATACTTCTGATGTGGTTACATCAGCACGGTAAATAACCGTTTTATTATCCCGGATAGCCACATCCAGCTTGAAATCCATATTGTTATCCATTTTCACGCTTTTGAACCATCCGAACGGAAAACGGAATTTATTGGTCCGGTAGCCTAAACCAAATACCATATTATTTTCAGATAATTGCGCCAGCTGACTATTGGCTAAGCTTAAGCCTAATAATCTTGACCGGTTTAACTCAAATGTTGCTGTAACATTATTTTTAAACCTGGTATCAATTCCAATTAATGGTGAAAAATATTCTGATATGGTTACTTGTGCAAACTGGTATTCGGGTAAAAAATTCTGATTTGCATCTCTAATATTAGCAAAACCATTATTTTCATCGTAACGCAATAATGAGTTAAAACCATTAATGTTATAGGTAGACCGGTACCCGTGTCTGATATCAACAGATGATAATTTATCTGCAATAAACGGAATGCGTGTTAAACCGCTGTATGTTAAATTCCAGTTTGGCAATGGGATACTTGGAAATGAACTTAATTTTGATGAATTGGCATCTTTACCTGTATATGCAGCCATAAATGCAGAAACTAAAACATCCTGGCTCTCTTTGCCATAACCATCGGCATAACCACCTGTTGCTACACCTCCTGAATTCGGGTTTCTTGCGCCCAACCTTCTGGATATAACAATCCTGTTAGCCATAAACTGATTAAACAAGGTTGAGATTACACTGGAATTATTTTCTTTAAAAGCTGTACCAATTGCAATGTAAGAAACGCTGTAATCGCCTGAAGTAACTCCGCTTAAGTTAGCAAAAGATGAGGAGCTTGAAATGTATCTAAAGTTTGATGAATAGTTTTTAGACTGTACTTTATTGGCTCTTATTGTAATCCTTAAATCGCGGATTGGCTCAAGCTGCCCCGTAATGTTTAAGTCCTCACGCATTGTATTAATGTACAAATTCGTTTGCAAGGTATCAGTCGTAATCCAGCCACTGTTTACGGCCATTTCTCTAATATCTCTCTGGCTACCAAACACAAAACCCAGGCCGGGAGCACCAAAATTATCCAAACCAAAAAATCTTGTTTTAGGCAGATAACCCGGCAGATAAATACCTTTTGTTTGCGTGTATGCCGCGTTAATATTTTTTAAGCTGGTTAACAAATTAATAAAGAAATTTTTGGCTTTGCCTCCATCCTGATTATTGCCCGCATTTCTGATAAATCCAAACTTATTATATAAAGTTGTTAAATTTAAGGTCGGATTAATTTGAAGATTTCTACTGTTTTGAATGGTATTTCCCAAATTAATATTAGGATCAAGCAAGGTAGAAAGTGGCTCAGTTTGCCAGTTAAAGTTTGTTCCGTACCTGGTTTTAATGTTAATCCAGTTTAAACCTGGAATTTTTTCAATTGGTAAATTATAAGTCACATTCAGGTTGTGGTTATAATCTGTGGTACGGCCTAAACGGATTAAATTTTGCCAAACCGTATCTCTTTTCGCTCCTTGGATTCTTCCGTCAGGTTCGTCGATAATTGAATAGTTTGTTGCATTAAAATCCAGCTGTAAAGAACGGGTTAAATTCCAGGCCACCCCGTAAATCCGGCTCATTCTAAAGTTTTTATTGTACGTGGTTCCATACCCGTTCTGGTATTGCGGAATTGTATTTAAAGGATCATTATTCCTTAACGTATTTTCAGAATATAAACGGTCTACATCAACCCTAAAGTTAATGGCACTTGGAAACAGGCTGATGTTAAAATCTTTTAAAAGCGCCAGCATATTCGATTTTATAATCTTTTCGAAAGGCGCTATTGATTTTGCTTCTTTTGAATAATTATACTGCAATGAAGCCCGGTAAGTATTTTGTATACTGCTCTGGTTTATAAAATCGCGATGGTTATATTGAGTATAAGCATAACTTGCAGCAAAGTTTTCTATATCCCATAAGTGTACAGGCTTGCTATTATTCGTTCGCTCTTTTCTAACATTTGTAAAGTTGATACTTCTTCTTACGGTATAATCCTGTGCAAAATTTAATATAGAATCTTTTTGTGCTTTGGTAGATTGATCCAGGGCATTTTTCAATTCAATATCTGGTGTGCGGGGGTTATACTGTGGCGTAGAAACCTGTTTTGAATAACTTACAAACATCGGGATTTTTACACCTGACTTTTGAGGTAAAAATTTACCGAGTTCTACTGCCGATGAAACATCAAACAGTACATTATCGGCCCGGTTTCTTTCGCTGACTTTAGAATCTATCGAACCAAAACCGATGGTTGATTTACTTGCCGAAATGTTTACGTCGGCAAAATCTGCAAGTTTAAGGTTTAACCTACCTGTAGCGGCCCAACCTCCTCTTTCATCAAATTCAGTTAAGCGCAATTCGTTGAACCAAACCGTTACACTTTTATCCTGTGCTTCCGACTCAGGGTTTGTCAAATCGCGTATTTGATTTTTAACACCAAGCATGTAAACCCTCACCTTACTCATATCGGGCTGTCCTTTTACAATTATGGTTCTTACACCATCAGAATACGTAAACGGAATATTAATTGGCCAGGGTTGTCCGTTAGAAAGTTTAGCAACATTACGGGCCAGCTTAGCATTCTGGAAAAGTTTAAGTTCAATATCCATCCTGTTGTCTTCCGGCCAAATGGCATCCGGATCACTTGTTCCTGGCGGAGTAATTTTTAATGGTAAATTGTATTCGTAATAGTTATCCTGGTTATCTGTTCCTATTCTTAGAAATGCTGCAACATCGTTATTATTGATCACCAGGTTATTTACGGCCTCCGCATGGATAAACATTTCTAAATGTTTGTAAGAACGGAAATCACTGTAAGCCGTTTTAAAAGCGGCCCTTCCATAACCATCTCTCAGATTTTTGACTGTTACCGATAAAGATTGTTCATTTAACCGTGTATCTCCGCGATAGTTACTGTAATCTCTTTCTCTAAGAATCCCGGGAGGGGTAACATAAGGTATTGGACTTCTTTTTCCATTTTCCTCAATATTTACTGTTGCCACCTCAATAGTCGAATTATCAGGCGTTAATACCGGCAAAGCTGGATCCACGATAATTTCTGAGGCTTCATTTTTTACATTATATTCTCTCCACTCTCCACGAATCAATTGTAATTTTGCAAAACGCATTACGGCGGTATCTGCAAAATTGGTCATAAACATCCTGAAAAAACGTATTGATTTAAAATCCTGAATATTTCCAACTTTTTGCTGGTAAGAGCCGATTGGCACCCTAAACTGGTACCACGAAACCGATTGTGTATTTCCATTGGCAAGTTTAACTTGCGAGGTAACTTTATCGGTAATAAAATTTTGACCAACCACTAAATCAGCCGGACGCATAGATACTTTATACTGAAAGTATTCATCACTTTGCGTCATATTATTATCGCGGTTAATATCTTCTCCATCAGGCAGAGAAGTGGAGGCTGAGTTTTCAATTCCCAATTCATCCTGCGATTGCTGCGAAGTTTTAGAGTTTCCCTCTGTTCCGTTATATCTTTCGTAACGTTTTAAAATACCCGCATTAATCTGATCTAATGCTGGCCCTCTGAAATAAGCATAATTATCGGAGGATGGATCGGCATCTAAAGCTGTTCCTGCAGCCGCATTTAGCTGGCCTTTAATCTGGTTAATCTGTGCAGCAAATTTTGCCCTTTCATTGGCATCAGATAAACCGTCTAAACCCACATCCTGAGCCCTTCTGGTATCGGGATTATTATCAAAAGCCTGTACTACCGGCTGTAATTTTGGTACGCGCCCCCAGTTTGTTTCATCGTACTGACTTGGATCATCATTGCCTGGCAAACCATTCTCTAAAGATTTACGTCCGTCTTTTAAAATATCTTCTGATATATTACCAAGATTGAAATAAACATCTCCTCCTGCCGAATTTGGTTTGTAGATAAATGGATCCAATACCCAAAACTCAATAAAGCCAATGTTTAATGCTTCGAAATCGTTGGTTTCTATTTTACGCTGAAAACCACCCCAGTTATTTTGAGGTTGTAAAAGAGCTCCATCGGACCGGAAGCCAAAAGGGCGATAGTTATAAGGACCACGAACCGTTGGGTAATAGGCTACATCCAATGTGGTTATGTTTAAAGCCTGCCCGGTTGCCGTTTCTTTAAATGGAAAAACTTCCTGTTCTATAACTTCCCTAACGTAATGGTTGGACAATTCGTTTTTGTTGTTCCGTATATTTGCCGGTGTAGTTGATGCAGAAGAATTATAGAAAGTTGGATCAATATTATAAAAAGCAATTCTTGCGCGGTTATATCCATAAGCAAGATCGTTTATCAAACCCGATTCAGGAAATAACTGCGGTGTACCGGATAATTGCCATGAAATTGCACTCTTCAAATCAATTACAGATCTTGAAGCTTCAAAATCATCAAGGTAACTTACACCATTTTTACTGCCCGCAAAATTTAACGCATTTGGATGGCCAGGAATGAGCTGTGCAAACTCGCCGTAAAAAGTAACACTTGAAGGTGCTTTTGTTGAAATTAAAGGAATTTTATCAACCAGTTTTGTTAAAAATCTTGATGGCGAACTGTAGTTAATATCTGCACCCCAAATGGTATTTGAAATCGGCTCTTCACCCAAATTTACCTTTTGGGTAAGCGGCTTCTCGGTTAAATTCATAATAGTACCGCCCAAATTTAATTTGTTATTTACGCGATAATCTAACCGGGTTCCAAATAGCGAGCGTTGCTGTAAACCAAAAAGCTCGTTGTTTTCTGTGGTAATATTAATTGGCTGGCCCGAACTTAAAAGTGCCTGGTTAATGATACTTACCCGGCCACCCTGATAATCGACTGTAAAATCCACGCCTTCAATTAATGGAATGGTACCTGCCGAAACCTTAACAGATCCTGCCGGAACGTTGATTGAGTTTAAACTAAATTCAGAAGAAAATTCAGACTGATAATTTCCTTTAAGTAAATACCTGTTCTGGTTCTGAAATAATTGTTTGGCAATTGTTTGAGTCGAATCGTATAAAGCGGTATAAGTATATTTATCGATTAAAGCCTGCTCACTTGGTAAAAACTTTGCAGCCAAATCACTTCCGAAAGGTTCAATTATTGGAAAAATAATTCGCCCTCTTGTTGGATCAATAGTTACATAACCGGTGTTGGTATTGTTAATTAAATTAGAAACACCGTTTGAAGAAAAACCCGAACTCAGGTTATTGTTATTGTTGCTTGAATTGGTAGAAGAGAAAAATGAGCCAAAAGCATTACCTGCGGTTACAAAATCGAAAACACCATCTGGCTTTCGTTCGTTTTGCTGGTTCAGGCGGTCAAGCTCCGTAATGCTAATCCATTGCTTATTGGCAAGATTTTGCCCTTCGTTCATAATTGGCGTTTCAACACCCGTTTGGTTATCTATTCTATAAATATCCAGTTTAAAGTTTTGATTGCTGATTTGATAACCTCCAATGGAATAGATGTTTTTCATCATCAAATCCCAGGTAGGCAAATTAACTTTCGTGGTTTCGTTTTTTAATAATTTGGCAAATAAGACCTTTGGATTGCTCGCATCAAAAGTAACATCTGTAGAAAACTCTCCCACCTGGTACTCTACTCCATTATAAGTATAGCGATAAGCCACTGCTAAAACTTCGTCAGAATTTAATGGATTGTTTAAAGAGATGTAACCCAATTGAGGCTGATATGTATACTCCCGTTCCGTTAATTTTCGGGCGTATGTTAATTTTGCATAATTATCTGTTCCTGCCCTTGCTCCTCCAGTTGTCTGGAAATAAGAAATAATTGAATTATCGTTTGTAAATCTTGCGTTTGGCGGAAGGTTTTGAATTAAATTATTGGATTGCTGTGCAAAGCCATTGGCTGTTGTTCCTGCTGGCAGTACAGAGGTACCCCCAATTATTCCGGTATTGTAAGGTGCATTTTCACCTAAATCCAGTAAGCCCAATACGTCTCTTGAATCTGTGGTACTACCTGATTTATTGGTGATCCAGACCTCAATTTTAGTAATTTGAACAGGAGAGGTAATTATTGGGGCATTAATTAAGTTTTTGTTGTAGTTGTTGCGAAAATATTGTGCTAAAAAATAATGCCTGTTGGCTTCGTAAGCATCTGCACTGATGGAAAAAGCATTTTGCTGAGATCCATTTGTAATGTTAATCTGTCTGGATTGAGATTTTTGCTGCGTGTAAACACTTGTTACATTTAGTTTTCCAAATTGTAATTGTGTTTTAACCCCAAATAAGGCTTGTGTACCGGTAATTAAGCTCGTATTTAGCGGCATGCTTACGTTACCAATTTCAATTTTCTTGATGATTTCATCAGGCGAACCTGTGTATTCAAGCTTAATCTGGTTTTCGAAATCGAATTGCGCTTCGGTATTGTAATTACTCTTAATTTTTAATTTAGTACCAATATTACCCACAAGGTCCATCTGGATTCTCTGGTTAAAATCGAAATTGGTTTGTACCCTTTGGCGTTCATTAAAAAGTGGATTTTCATTTTTATTTACCCTTCCTAAAAAGGTTAATTCAGCTTCTCCACGGGGCTGAATATCAATGGTGGTTCCGCCAAAAAGCTTCTCAAAAGATTTACTGTTTACCTGTATCTGAGGAATAACTCCTGTTGTGCGGATGTCGCTTAATTCCGCATTGGAAATGCTGCGCCAGTTTTCTCTTTTAATCTCACTGTTAACCAGTCGCTGATACTCATCGATGGTTAGATATTGTGTTTTCGTTACATACCTGTCGCCAACTAACTCTTTGACAATGTATCGTTTATTTTTAGCATCGTATTCAACAACTCTTTTTATGTTGCCGGGCAAAGGATAAAATCCATTTGCAGATGAGCTTATCCCAAGAAGCTGTTTTTCACGTAAACTAAAGTTATTTTTGGATATAGTAGTGTCCGCTTTGCCGGGAACAACCTGTGAGAGGGCGTTTAGAGTAGCAAATAAGAAAATTGGGACGAGAAATAGGTGTGTAAAAATTCTCTTCAAAGGCCGTTAATTCTATAATTTTTTTAAAGCTTGTTTAATTAGTTGCTCTACCGAAAGGGTTCCTTCTGTCACTTTTAATATCTGGTCTATAGTTTTTTCGGCGGTTTGTTTGGCAAATCCGAGCATTACCAGTGCTGATAACGCTTCATCTTTAATTGTATTGTGTTGAGGCATAGAAATTAATGAATCTACACCTTCCTTTTTTAGCTTGTCCTGTAGTTCTAAAACCAGGCGTTGTGCGGTTTTTACACCCAAGCCTTTAATCCGTTGAATTAAAGGAAGATCGGCATGCACAATTGCACTTTGTATTTCTACAGGCGTAATTGATGATAAAATCATCCGACCGGTATTCGGGCCAATGCCCGAAACCGAAATCAGATGTAAAAATAAACGGCGTTCGCCCTCATCGGCGAACCCGTATAATGTATGAGCATCTTCTTTTACATGCAACCAAGTATATAATTTACACCTTTCTGATTCGCCAAGGTTGCTGTATGTATTTAAAGATATATTAATGTGATAACCTATACCTCCGGCCTCCACCACAACATAAGCCGGGTTTTTGAAGACTAATTTACCATCGATATAGGCGTACATGTTGTATTATTTCTTAGTTGTTTTTCCAAATATACCGTTTCGTTTCGATGTTCCAGCAATTTCTTCTTTTGCTTGTACGTCAACAACCGCGATGGTAACCATATTTACAATTTCACGTACCGAACTTCCTAACTGAACAATATGTACCGGCTTATTTAGCCCCAATAAAATTGGGCCAACAGCTTCCGCGCCGCCCAGTTCCTGTAAAAGTTTGTATGCAATATTACCTGACTCTAAGTTAGGAAAAATTAATGTATTTGCAGGCGCATCTGCCAATGTGCTAAAAGGAAAATTATCCTTTAACAATTCATTATTTATGGCAAAATTCCCTTGCATCTCTCCGTCTACAACAACTTCAGGATGGTTTTTATGAAGCAGTTTTACTGTTTCCCTTACCTTGTTAGGGGTTATTCCATCATTTGAGCCAAAGTTAGAATAAGATAGTAAAGCAATACGTGGCTTGATGTTAAACTGTTTTACCGATTTATCAACCAATAAAGTAATGTCTACCAATTCTTCAGCTGTTGGATCTACGTTTACTGTTGTATCACCAAAGAAAACAGGGCCTTTTTTGGTCATCATCATGTACATACCTGCAACACGTTTAACACCAGGCTCTACGCCTATTACGTGTAAAGCCGGTTTAATGGTCGATCCGTAGTTTTTGGTTAAGCCTGAAATCATTGCATCAGCTTCGCCAAACTCAACCATGGAAGCACCAAAATAGTTACGATCGCGTAATAATTTAGTCGCATCGTTTAACGAAACACCTTTACGCTGACGTTTTTTGAATAATGCTTCTGCATATTTATTCGTTTTTTCTGTTTCCTGCATTTGGTCGATGATTTGAACACCTTCCAGTTCCAGCCCATGCTCATTTATAATGGCCTGAATTTTTTCCTTGTTCCCCAAAAGGATAGGAATCGCGATGTTATCATCATTTACAATTTGAGCCGCTTTTAAAATTTTATAGTTATCTGCTTCTGCAAAAACCACACGTTTAGGATCAGATTTTGCCTTAATGGTAATGGCACGCATAATGGCGTCGTCCAAGCCTAATCTTTTCCTTAACTCTTCTGAATATGCATCCCAATCGCTAATGATTTTACGGGCAACACCACTTTCAATAGCCGCCTTTGCCACCGCAATTGATACTTCGGTAATCAACCTGAAATCTACTGGTTTAGGAATGATGTAATCTTTACCAAATTTTAAGTTACGGGCATTGTACGCTAAGTTTACCGCTTCTGGAACTGATTTTTTAGCCAATTCTGCAATGGCTTTTACCGCAGCAATTTTCATTGGTTCATTAATGCCTGTTGCGCGAACATCTAAGGCGCCACGGAAAATGTATGGAAAACCCAAAACATTATTCACCTGGTTAGGATAATCAGAACGGCCGGTTGCCATAATAATATCTTTACGGGTACTGATGGCCAATTCGTAAGCGATTTCCGGATTAGGGTTTGCCATTGCAAAAACAATCGGATTTTTAGCCATAGAGCTTAACATCGGCGCAGTAACACAATCTGCAGAAGACAAACCGATAAATACGTCAGCATCTTTTAAAGCTTCTTCTAATGTGCTTATTTTTCGGTCTGTTGCAAACTCTGCTTTAATTTCGTCAAGCACTTCACGGTCTTTACGGATTACTCCGGAACGATCACACATCACAATATTTTCCTTCTTTGCACCTAAAGAAACATATAATTTGGTACAAGAAATTGCAGCCGCACCCGCACCATTAACCACAATTTTAACCTTATCCATTTTCTTTTTCTGGATTTCACAGGCATTAATTAATGCAGCTGCGGATATGATTGCGGTTCCATGCTGATCGTCGTGCATAACCGGAATATTCATTTCTTCTTTTAAGCGGCGCTCAATTTCGAAACATTCAGGTGCTTTGATATCTTCAAGGTTTACGCCACCAAAAGTAGGTTCTAAAGCTTTAACGATTTTAACAAAATCATCAACATTTTTAGTATCCAGCTCTAAATCGAAAACATCGATATCGGCGAAAATTTTGAAAAGTAATCCTTTACCTTCCATAACTGGTTTTCCTGCTTCAGGACCTATATCTCCAAGGCCTAAAACGGCTGTACCATTACTGATTACCGCAACAAGATTTCCTTTTGCGGTATATTTATAAACATCTTCTTTATTTTCTGCAATTTTTAAGCATGGCTCGGCTACTCCTGGCGAATAGGCCAAAGTTAAATCGCGTTGCGAATTTGTCGGTTTTGTCGGTACAACTTGTATCTTTCCCGGGCGGCCCTGCGAGTGGTAATCCAGCGCATCTTGCTTTCTATTGGTTTTGCTCATTTCGTAACTTATTAGTGACGCCGCAAAGGTACAATTCTTTTACGAGGCATAAAATAAATATGCTTATCAAAAACATCACTCAAAGTTGGTAATTGTTTAGTTAATCAGTCCAATATTCTGTAAAATGGCTAAACTGAATAAATTTATTTATTACATTTTCGCGGCCACCCGAAAAACAACGACCTAAACTCTTCCCATGGCCGGATCGGTAAAACTTTCCTTACCCGTTTCTACTTTGCCCGCAAATCGTTGCATAAATAAACTGCTTGCAGTTGTTTTGATTTCAAAATCATACCAGCCAAAACTGGGTTGTAAATTCAAGACAATCACTTCTTCGGTTTTTGATTTGATTATCTTCTGCAAATTATTGCTTTTATAAGCCAAATCGTTCAGCTGGATACTTAAAGCATTACTGCCTTCATTTTTGACTGTTAATTTTATATTTCCCGTTGGAATTTTTGTCAGACGGTTAATTTCCGTTTCTGCAATTATAGATAAAAGCGGATCGTTAGCCGTGCCCGAAAACTCACGGTAAAAACCATTAGGCCCATTTAAGCGCAAATGGTATTGTCCACCCTCAAATGCATTTAACGGCCAGGCATATTGCAATTCATCATTGGCTTTTACAGCAAACGACCAGTTTCTGCAAATTTCTTCCGACTGGTTTTCGGCTTTAAATTTTCCTGGTGCGTATACTGTAAAAGGAGATCCGGCTGCCTGATTGTTAAATATCTGGTTTCTTGCAGCCATATTAATCTGAAAACTTTGTTTATCATCAGAAAGCAGGCCACCCGCCAATAGCTGATAAGGCAAAGCGCATGATTTACGAACTCCTTTTTCCTGCTGCGACATTAAACTTCCGTATAACCCTTTATTTGCATTTTTAAGGTCGGCTTCTTTAATCTGTTTAAAACCTGTTGGCTCTGCTTTAAACTGTGCATTATAAATGGTTTCGACAAAAGCATTGCGCTTTAAAAAGGGAAGTTTTTCTGATTTCGCATCAAATGGTGCAAATGCAGAAGTTAAATTTCCTGAAATTGCTCTTCTCCACTGGCTTATGTTCTCCAGTCGAAGTTTTTTATTATATTTTTTATTTACAAACTCTTCCAGAAACTGAAGCGTTGAAGTATGGTCAAATACCTGTGAGCAAACTTTCCCTCCTCTGCTCCATGGAGAAGCAATTAGCATAGGTACTCGAAACCCCAAACCAATTGGAGCCTCGCGCGCCTGTTTTTCCGGTACGCCTTGTTTCAATTCGTTTACCAAACGAACATGTTCAATTTCGGTTTCTATGCCATCAGAAACTTTTCCCGTTTCGGGCTTATTATTATCTGGGATAGAGAATGGGGGTACATGGTCATAATAACCATCATTTTCATCATACGTAACAATAAAAATTGTTTTCTTCCATACTTCCGGATTTTTGGTTAAAACATCCATCACTTCAGAAATATACCAGGCGCCGTACCATGGAGCGCTTGGATGATCCGAAAAATTTTGAGGTCCGGCAAGCCACGAAACCGTACGCAACGTTCCATTATTTACATCTGCCCTGAACTGGTGCAAAACATCACCTTGCGGTACAGTTACTTCACGCTCTTTACCACCATCGTTATATTTAAGACTTGCAATACTTCTATAACCTGGGTCATTTTTATTCACCACAAAAGCATGATAAAATAAATTTTTCTCCTGGTCAGATAATTTATTAAAATTTTTCTCACTCCAAATTTCAAGTTCAGCAGTGGCATCATCAAGTGCCTTTAACTTATTTTTAAGGTCTTTTTGAATCTTCTTTGATGCGGCATCACTTGAAGGACTTGCTTCCTGAAGTTTATTAATTTCAGCAGGTAGTGTTTCTACCTGTTTTTGAAGATTTTCTACATACTTATCTTTAAACTTAACATTATAGGCTTTAAAAAATTCGAGCAAATTACAGCCAAAATTAGAAAGCCACGCGCGTTCTTCTCCTTTAAAACCTCCGCCACAGCTGGTTTCATTCTGGTAAAATTTCCAGTTAACCTTATTTTCTTCCAGCAGTTCAGGGAAAGTTTTCCATGGGTGTTTCGCATATGCAAAATCATCATTTCTAATATTTGCCTTGGGGATCCCATTCTCTTCATGTGTTATTTTTCCTGTCCAGAAAAATGACCGGTTTGGTGTGGTACTGGTCATGGCTGAGCAGAAATTTTGATCGCAAACCGTAAATGCATCTGCTAAGGCATAATTAAAAGGAAGATCTTCTCGGGTATAATGCCCCAAAGTAAGCGGCATGTGTGCATAGTTTTTGTTTCCGGATTGTTTTGCAGATAACCATTGATCGTATTTCCCCTGATTATAGGCATCTACCTGGCTGGCACGCGAATGTGGCAAAGAGCCCATCCAGGTAACTTTAGTATCTTTTATGTTTAATCTAAATGGTGCGTAAGTATTTCCTACAGCATCGGTTTGGAACCAAACCGGTTTTTTATTTGGAAGATCAATAGCCCTTGGATCATTAAATCCTCTAACACCTTGAAGGGTACCAAAAGTATGATCGAAAGAACGGTTTTCCTGCATCAGGATCACCACATGCTCAGCATCCAGAAAGGTACTGCCCGGTGCCGGGTTTATAGCAAGTGCTTTTTGAATTGATGAAGGCATTACAGTAGCTACGCCTGCTGCGCCCGAAAGAAGTAAAGATTTACGGAGAAATTCTCTTCTGGTATCCATGTTTTGTTTAGAAATAATTTAGGACAAGTTTAGTCCAATATAATTTTATCTAAATAAAATAATGGTTAACTAAATGTTAATCAATAGCATTGTTACATCTTAATGAATATCATTTAATTTTAACCTGTGCATAATTTGTAGTTTATTATACACCAAATGCAGCACAATGTTATTAACTGTTCTTTTATGCCTCAAAATCAACTACCCTTTGCTGATTTTTAAAATCATGCCGGGTTGCAAACCTGCCTTTGCTAAGCGGTTATCACGTTTAATCTGGTAAACGGTTGCACCTTCAAATTTTTCAGCAATTTCTGATAAGGTATCGCCCAGTTTTACTTTATAACTCAGGTAAGCGGATGGAACTTTTAAATGTGTTCGGGTTTTAGTATAAATTTTTAATTTCTGCCCCGGAACAATAGTCTTACTTTTTAGGCCATTCCAAACCCGTAAATCCTGCAATTCAACACCGTATTTATCGGCTACCATGTTTAAATTCTGACCGGGCACAACTTTATGGTAAAGTACATTAGTTGAAACAACGCCTGCAGTTTTCTTTTTCCTTAAATCACGTACATCATCAGTACTTGCCTGATAAACCCGGGTATCTACATCCATATCGGTATTTAAAACTTCGTAAATGCCTGCATAATCCACATCTTTAAGTTTCGGCATCACAATTCTTCGGGGTACATCATCTGTACCGTTTACAATTTTTTTCTTGTAGGATGGATTTAAAGCGCATAACATCTCTTCATCAACATTTAAAGCTTTTGCTAAATGCGGCAAAGAAACAAAGCGATTTACCTGAACAGTATCTGTTTTTAAAAACAGGTTACACGCCTGGGCCGTTATCTGATGTTTGCTTGAATAATTCATCACGTAAATTGCAGCAATGAAAGCGGGCACATAGTTGCGGGTTTCTTTCGGCAAAAATTGTCTGATTACCCAAAAATCCCTCGAACCTGCTTTATCCATGGCCCGGGTTACATTTCCCTTGCCGCAGTTGTAAGCTGCAATGGCAAGCAACCAATCACCAAGTTCGTCAAAAGCATCTCTGAAATAAGCAGCAGCAGCATAACTTGCCTGAATGGGATCCTTTCGCTCATCCACAAAATTATCCATCGTTAAACCGTAAGCCTTGCCCGTACCAAACATAAACTGCCATATTCCGGTGGCGCCCACTCTCGAAATGGCATGCGGATTCATTTGCGACTCAACAATTGTCAGGTATTTAATTTCTGTTGGCAGGTTATAATCTTTCAGCGCTTTATCGAAAATCGGAAAATAGTAACCAGATAAACCTAACATTTTCCCAAACATATCTTTACGCTTGGCATAAATATCAATGTACTGCTGTACATATTCATTATAAGGTAGTGGAATGGTTTTAACAATAGAATCCAACCGGAGCTTATAAATATAATTCTGGCTTAACATTAACGGATTCTCAACGGGAAGCGGAACCGCTACCGTGTCGGTGTTAATGAAAATGTTATTCTGTATTTTATGAAGGCTGTCTAATTTTAAAATTTGCTGTGCCGAGGCTGGAGTTAATAATCCTGATAATGCACAAAGAGTTACAAAAAGTAATTTTTTAATCATGGGCTATTTGTTTAATAATCCGTCATGTTAAATCTATAAGTTCTATTTTAAGTTTCTATAGTTTTAACTGGACCGTAAGTTAAAAAATGCCATTAACCCAAAATAAATGGGCCGCAATACAACAATTTACTTCTTTTATTTAAAGAATATGTTTACTGGCTTACAATGACGGTAATACTTATGATAAAAATGCCTGAGAAAAAGCCAATAGCTTATCTTCCTCAAAATGTTTGGCTGTAAATTGTATACTTAACGGCAAACCTGCAGAATTATTGCTTAATGGCAAGGCTATTGCCGGATTTCCGCTTAATGATGGCAATACGGTAAAAATATCAGCCATGTACATCACCAGCGGATCCTGCACATTATCACCTATCTTAAAAGCAGGCGTTGGTGCTACCGGAGATAAAATTAAGTCATAATCTTCAAATAGACCATCTAATTTCTCTCTGATTAATCTCCTAACCTGTTGTGCTTTTTGGTAGTAGGCATCATAATAACCGGCACTTAAAACAAAAGTGCCCAACAAGATCCGGCGTTTAACCTCTTCTCCAAAACCCTCTGCACGTGATAATTTATACAGCTCGTTTAATGATTTTGCTTCCGTATTGCGGTGCCCATAATGTACGCCATCATACCGGGAAAGATTGGACGAAGCTTCAGCTGTTGTTAAAATGTAATAAGCAGGAACAAGATAATCCAGCAAATCAAAAGAAACATACTCAACAGTATGGCCTTTTTCTTTTAAATCTTCGATGGATTTTAGAATCTCGGCCTTTATTTCAGGATCCAGCGCATCACTTTCTATAGTTTCTTTTAATACAGCTATTTTTCTTTTTTGATTGTTGTGCAAATGTGCAGGATAATCTGGTACTGCAAGCGGAGAAACGGTACTGTCGTTTTCATCTGTCCCCGCCAAAACTTGCAACAACAAAGCGGCATCTTCTACAGACGAAGTAATAGGACCTACCTGATCAAAAGATGAGGCATAAGCAATGACACCATAACGCGAAATACGGCCATATGTTGGCTTTAAACCAATTTGCCCGCAAAAAGCAGCTGGCTGCCTAACGGATCCTCCTGTATCTGTACCTAAGGCAGACAAACACATATCAGCCTGAACGGCCACTGCAGAACCCCCTGAAGAACCACCAGGAACGAGTTCTGGATTGGCGGCGTTTTTTGCCGCTCCGAAGTATGAAGTTTCGTTAGAACCACCCATTGCAAATTCATCACAGTTAAGGCGGCCAATAATAACTGCATCTTCCTGTAGCAAACGTTTAACAACTGTTGATGAATAAGGAGAAACAAAACCATCAAGCATTTTTGATGATGCTGTTACAATATGATCCTGATAACAGATATTATCTTTAATGCCGATAACCATGCCAGCCAATTTACCAGCTGTACCTTTTTCTATCTTTTGCTGAACTGCTTTAGCCTGAACTTCTGCCGTATAAAAAAACACCTCATTGAATGCATTGAGGTGTTCATTATCCTTAATTTGCTTAAAATAATAAGCTAATAAATCTGGTAAAGTTAATTGCTTTTGCGAAATGAGCGTTTGTATCTCCTTAAGAGAGCTGTATTTCTTCAAAACTTAAAATTAATTACGATTAAACAGTTTTATCTCTGTTTGATGGATCTACCTGATCTCCATCTGCTCCGTCTTTACCATCTTTAAATTCTTTAACGCCTTTACCTAAGCCACGCATAAGTTCAGGGATTTTTTTTCCTCCGAAAAGTAATAGCACAACGACTAAAATAATCACAATTTCAGGTGTACCGAGCATTGCTGCTATTGTTGTATTTAACATAACTTGTTGTTTAAACTTTTTGACTATCAGTTACAATTTTTTCATCTATGGGCGTACTCAAGGGATGAGGAACATCTGATGAAACTTTTTCATCAACCGGACTGGTTTCAGTTGGGTGATGACGTTCGTTGTTATTGTTGTTTACTGTTTCTTCTGCCATTTCTTTATCTAAATCCATGGCATTAATATTTCTATGAATTTCGCGCTTTACACCATCAGAAGCATCCTTAAATTCTCTGATTCCCTTACCTAATCCTCTTGCCAGTTCAGGTAATTTTTTACCTCCAAATAACAAAAGTACCACTACTAAAATGAGTATGATCTCCGATCCACCCATGTTTAAAAACTCTAATAACGTGCCTTGATACATCACTAATATAATTTATACAAATATAAACAATTTAAAACTCTCTTCTTTATTTACTAATCCAGCCTTCCGGATTTAAGGTTGACTGACCTCTCCTGATCTGAAATTTCAAAATGGCATCATCCCCGGTATTTGCAACCACACCTATTGCTTGTTTTGTATCTACACTTTCACCGGTCGATACTTTTACATCTCTAAGGTTTTGGTATACTGTTATATACTCTCCGTGGATAATAATAACAACTCCTCTTCCCTGGATATATTGTACTGTTAAAACTTTCCCGGCAAATACGGCTCTCACAACCGCGCCTTCTGAAGTTGTAATATCCACTCCATCGTTGGTGTAGCTTGCCATATCTACCTTGTGCAAACCATATCTTTCGGTAATGGTACCTGTAGCAACAGGCCAAGGTAACTTACCTCTGTTGTTTTCAAAACCTGCAGACAACCTTGCTGCTTCGGGAGTTGCTGTTAATAACTCGCCCGATGTTTTTGCCTTAGCCACAGGTGCTGTTGGTGCCGTAGGGGCTGGTTTGTTCTCTGCTTTTGCTTTGGCCGCTGCCGCTCTTGCCTCTGCTGCTGCTTTAGCCGCCGCTATCCTGGCTTCTTCTGCAGCTTTTCTTCTGGCTTCTTCAATTGCACGCTGTATAGCCGCAGCAATTGCCCTGTCTATTTGTTGCTGTTGCTTTTTACGGGAGGCAATATCCTGTTTAAACGTTTTTTCCTGTTTGCTAAGTTTATTTAAGTTTGCTGCCTGCTCATTTTTATCTTTACCAAGTTTTTCTTTTTCTTTCTCCTGATCTTTTAAAAGTGAGCTTTTTTCTTTCAGTGTTTTATCCAGTATCACAATTTTACCGTTAAGGTCTTTTTGTGTATTTTCTATATAACCAGCTTGTTTTTTACGGTACTGGCTAAATTGTTGTAAGTATTTTATCCTCTTGTAAGCCTGGTTAAAATCCCTGGCTGCAAAAATAAACATCATTTTATCGTACGAATTCCGGTTGCGTTGCGCAAAACGAATCATCGCTGCATACTCTTTTTTAAGGTCGCCTAACTGACCTTGTAACGTATGTACGGTATTTGTGTTCTGAGAGATTTGGTTATCTAAATTTTTTATTTCAGAATTGATGGTTCCAATCTTATCCTGACGTAAGCGAATTTGTGCATTTAAGGCATTAATTTGCTGTAAAGTAAGTTTTTTTCCATTAGCGGTTTTGCTAAGGTTTTTTTGTAACTGCTCAATTTCACGCTGAATAGCTTCCTTTTTCCTTTTAAGTTCATTTGTAGTTTGTGCTGTAGCCGAAAGGCCAATCACACAAAAAACAAGAATAAATACGAGTCTGTGTAGCTTCATTAAGCCAAAAGTATAAAAATTTTACAGTAAAATATATTAAAATTGATATACAGGGAACTAAACGGCCTATAGTAAAACCAACTTCACTCAATCTTCATAGTGGAAGGAAAATTTAGTAGTTGAAATTTAAGGTTTGTTCAGCTTGATGCAGAACTTATCTTCAACAAGGTCAAAGTACTTTCCTGCGAAATGCTGCTATCCCGGATGAGTACTTAGGTTAAAGCAGTAGAAAATTAAAGCTGGTTTAGCATGACCACCCAACAAAGCCAAACCACTATTTCTACGTTCAGCTTTTAAACCGGCATGGTCAATGTTTCGGTTGGCACTCAAAAAGCCCTATCACTAACTTTAAAAGAAAGATTGCGAGCCGGCAACTTTGCTTCTTTGGTTGCCCAAAGAAGAGAAGCCCACGCGGCAAGCGGATAGTATTGTCTTAGCCAGACGGGCTTCGTACCTTTTTCTTAACAAAAAGGTACCCAAAAGTCAAGGCTTGCACCCTTTCTTGAATAGCAGCATCAGAATTCCGATCGCGGCAACATGAGGCTTAGCCCAATTCACAACCCTACCCCCGCTGCATATTCCCTTGGCTATTCAAAGTATGAAAGGGAATACAAGAATTCTAATATGCTCTCCGGCGAAATGCTGCTATGCCGGAGGCGTGCTTGGGTTAAAGCAGTGAAAAAATTAAAGCTGGTTTAGCGTGACCACCCAACAAAGCCAAACCACCATTTCTACGTTCAGCTTTTAAACCGGCATGGTCAATGTTTCGGCTGGCACAGAACAAGCCTTATTGCTTACTTTAAAAGAAAGATTGCGAGCCGGCAGTTTTTGTTTCTTTTTGCTGTCAAAAAGAAAACAAGCCCCCGCGGCAAGCGGATAGTATTGTCTTAGCCAGACGGGCTTCGTACCTTTTTCTTAACAAAAAGGTACCCAAAAGTCAAGGCTTGCATCCTTTCTTGAATAGCAGCATCAGAATTCCGATCGCGGCAACATGAGGCTTAGCCCAATTCACAACCCTACCCCCGCTGCATATTCCCTTGGCTATTCGGAACATTAAAGTTTCTGCAAGAATTCTAATATGCTCTCCTACGAAATGCTGCTATGCCGGATTTGTTCTTGGGTTAAAGGAGTGAAAAATTTAATGTTTGTTTAGCATGATGGAGTATTACCCCCTCCAGCAAGGTCAAACCTCTATCTCTTCGTTACACTTTTAAACCGGCATGGTCAATGTTTCGGTTGGCACCGGACAAGCCTACCTACTAACTTTAAAAGAAAGATTGCGAGCCGGCAATTTTTGTTTCTTTTTGTTGTCAAAAAGAAGAGAAGCCCCCGCGGCAAGCGGATAAATAGATTTATAACCTTTTTTATTTTACAACTGTAAACCTTTTCGGTACATTAAATGGAAAATCAACAGGAACATTGCCATCAATTTTTGTAAATTCTAAGTTGATGTTAATCTTTTTTCCGTTTGATAACGTATTAATTTTCAAAGTACCGGGAAATAAATATTCATTCACTTTTTGATACCCATCATAAGTTACTTTTAAGGCTTGTCCGGCTTTAGCATCATTTAAGTTGGTTTCAGCTAATTTGAATAGGGTATTGAATAAAAATTTATAATCCAGATTATCCTTGCTCCCTGAAACTGCCCAAACACCGTTGTCCATCTTCAAATCAGATTGATCATTTAAATAGTCGCTAATGGCATTGCCCGTTAAAATAGCCTGTAGCGTATTAAAATTAATCTGTTTATTGGTAAAATTATAAATATAACTGAACGGCTTTTTAATGTATTCACTTTTAGACCTGTTCATAATCTTAATACTATCTGGTGTAATTAATGCCCTCGCCGGCTCGTAGGCACCGCCCAAAGCGGTTATACTTACCCATATCACTTCTTTATCTTTGATTCTAAAGTTCATGGTCACATCATTGGCATCGCCTGAAATATCTAAATTGGCTTTAGCTTTCAACGACAGGGTATTAAACTTAAGTTGCTTGCTGTTTAACAGCGTCAATGTTTCCTCTTTCGAGTGATCAGTTTTGGTTTCCGCTTTGGTTGGCGGCGCAACTACAACTTCACGTTTTGGTTTACAAGCAGAAACAAAAGTTACCGCTAAAATCACAAACAGGCTATTTAAAATATTTCTTTTCATTTATCTTCTTATTTAATCCTTCCGAATCATTACCGGCATCTTTAGCTTTTTGCCATTGTACTATTGCTGCTGCTTTATCGCCCTTCATATACAGAATATCGCCATAACGCTCCAAGTAAACACCGTTACGACTACTATTGTTTTGCAATGCTTTTTCTATCCAGATTTGTGCCAAAGCATACTTTTGCTGTTTAAACAAAATAAGGGCATAAGTATCTGTTATAGAAGAATTATCTGGCATGGCATTGGCCGCCGTTTCTGCGTATTTAGCGGCTTTATTTAAGTCATCGTTTTTTAAAGCCAGGTAATAAGCATAATTATTCATAATTAAATAATTATCAGGTTCGGCAGCGATGGCTTTTTCAAAAGCACCTTTTGCAGCGCTAAAATTATTCTGGTTGATGTAAATATCACCTTGAAGGGCATAAACCTGTGCTTGCAAACTTTTATTATCTACATCCAGCTGCAATGCATTTTTCAGGTTGCTTTGTGCCAGATCTAATTTCCCGGTTTTAAACAAAGCGTAGGCTATATAATAATATAAGCCTGCCTGATTTGGGTAAATACCCAGTGCTTCATCGCCAACTTTTACAGCATCATCATAATGCCCCAGCAAGGTTTGAATGTTAATTACCTGTTCCCACACTACATAGATTTGCGTACTCTGCTTTAAAGCTGCCTGATATTGAACCAATGCCTCTTTTAATTTATTTTGCTGATACAAAACATCTCCGTAAAGTGAAAGTGCCTTAACGTCATCCGGATTTTTTTCTACTACAATTTTACTTAATTCGGTTACATTTTTAGCTACAATTGGCTGACTTAGTTTAGGAAACAAGGCAGCAATTATTTTAACCTTTTCATTATGTGGCATTCCATCACTCTGGAAAGCTAATTTTAAAACAGAAAAGGCGGCATCATCATTTTTTTGTTTCCGGTAAATATCGGCCAAGCCAAGATTAACTTCGTAATTACCTGGATCTAACTTTTGCGCTTTTTCCAGCACCTTTAACGCTTCGGCATCATTCCCTTTTTGCAGCAACAAACCTGCTGCGTACAGATAATTTTTAACATCAGCCTGATTGCCTTCCAATAGCTTTACAATGTCACTTTCGGTTGCGCTCCCATTTTGTTGAAAACGTTGCCTCGCATTTGTCAATTCTCTCGATAAACCGAATTTCTGCTCAATACCGGTGTAGGTCTTTTTCGATTCTTCGGGTTGGTTTGCTAAAAACTGTGCATTAGCTTTATCAAAATAATATGCATCATTATCGGGTTGGATACGAATTAACTGATTAAATACATCAACCAACTCGGGCATCTTATTAGTCCTTTTATAAATCTCGCTCAGCAATCGCCAATACCATTCGTTGTCAGGGTTTATTTTAAGGGCTTGCTTAATATTTTGCTCCGCATCACTAAGTTTATCCATCCGGTAATTGGCATTTGCCAACTCAAAAAAGGCCGCGTGGTTATTTGGATCGAGGTTAATGATTTTATTAAAATTTATGGAAGCAAGCGGGTAATTTTCCGACATTTTTTCCCGCAAACCGGCAAAAAATAATTGCTTTACCATATTGCTGTCCGCAGGTCCGGTTGCAGGATTAATTTGTCCAAAAGCACTTACACTAATGAAACCTAATGTCAGAAGGAAATATTGATTTTTAAACTTCATTATAATGTTAACAAATTAGATAAATCAGGCTTTTCCGGTATGTCCGTAACCACCCTCGCCCCTTGAGGTTTCGGTTAGCGTTTCAACAGCCTTCCAATTTATGGTTTCGTGCCGGGCTATAACCATTTGTGCAATCCGATCGCCGTTATTAATCTTAAAATCAGTATCTGATAAATTAATTAATAAAACCTTTAATTCTCCACGATAATCGGCATCAATAGTACCCGGAGAATTTACAATACTAATTCCATGTTTATAAGCCAAGCCGCTTCTTGGGCGTATTTGCGCTTCATAACCTACTGGCAGTTCGATATACAATCCTGTTGGAACAAGCATTCGCTGCAAAGGGCCCAGGCTTATTTCATCCCGAATAAAAGCACGTAAATCCATACCTGCTGCATGTGCCGTTTCATATTGTGGCAAAGCATGATCTGATTTATTAATAACTTTAATATCCATATCCTTAATTTCTTTTCAGAATTTTCATCAGGTTATCCTTTTCAAAATAGAAAATACCCGCAACAAAAATAATCAACATGGCGTTTCCAATATAAATATTCCTGTTAAAGATAAAAAATGATGAGAATACTATAACAGTTGAAATAATTATATAAGCTAAAATCCTGTTTAATTTATATGGTATAGGATAATACTTTTGTCCCAATATATAAGAGATAATGGTCATTGTGGCGTAGGCCGCTAAAGATACCCAGGCCGAGCCCATATATCCGTATTTAGGGATGAGCAGGATATTGAAAACAATCGTAATAAAGGCTCCAACCAAAGAAATGTAAAGGCCAAAACGAGTTTGATCTGAAAGACGGTACCATACCGAAAGATTCATGTAAATACCAAGGCAAACATAACCGAGTAAAAGATAAGGCACAGCGGGCAGGCCTACCCAATACTCTGCACGGTGAGCTGCATCTCTGCTGATGAAGTATTTTAAAATTTCGATGTTTGCAACCAGCGCCACAAATAAAATAGCAAGTGCAATAACGAAGTATTGAAGTATTGTAGCATAAGTTTGCTTAGCATTGGCATTTTTGGCATGACTAAAAAAGAATGGTTCGGCGCCTAACCTGAATGCCGTATTAAAAATACTCATAAAAATGGCGATTTTACATACGGCTCCGTAAATCCCTACCTGAGCTTCTGTTGAGTATTTATCAAGCAGTATCTTATCCAAATTTTCGTTAATAATAAAAGATAAATTTGCCACTAAAACCGGCCAGCTGTAAGAAAGCATTTTCATAAAAAGTGCTTTATCAAACTTCAACTGTAGTTTTAAAAATTCGGGAATCAGTAAAATAAATGTTATAACACTGGCCACAAGGTTTGCAATAAATACGTAACCAATCCATTTTTCGCGAAACCACCCTGCAAAGAAATGTGCAGTTGGCCAATCGTGTTTAATAATTGCAGGTATTCCGTAAATGAAGAATAGACTTAAGCAAACGTAGCTTAGAATATTAATAAATTTGAGGGCACTGTATCGAAATGGCTTTCCATCGGCTCTTAATTTTGCAAAAGGAATGATACAAATCGCATCAGAAAATAAAAGCCATAAAAAATATTGAACATAACGGCGCTGATCTTGAAACTGCGACATATCGTTATTCAATAACCATTTTGTAATTGGATCGGTAAAAACCAAACCTGTTATTAAAAACAAGGTTGATATGAATGCAATAACGAGAAAGGAGTTATTGTAAACCTGCTGCTTTTTATCCTCATATTTATTTAGATACCTGAAAAATGTGGTTTCCATCCCAAATGCTAAAACCGCATTAATGAGAGATGCGTAGCTGTACATTTTAGTAAAAATACCATAGGCCGCAGATGCGTAGGTATGTGTAAAAATTGGGGTAAGAATAAAATTAAGTAATCTTGATAGAATGGTACTTATACCATAAACCATAGTTTGCCCAATAAACTTTTTATATACTGACATAATTTAGTTTAAGATGGATAAGGTAAAATGTTTAATCATCCCGTTTACCATAACAGATTCTTTTTTACAACCTCGAAATTTCGGTAGTCTTTAAATTCTTCATCCGTAACTTCAATATTTTCTACTTTAGATTTATCTGGTCCTTCTTTACACCAATCTATAAAAGCATCTAATATAAACGGTTCAGCTTCTGCTTCAATATAAACAGAACCATCTTTTTCATTTTTAACAAAGCCCTTAATACCCATTTGATCGGCAACTGCTTTGGTGCTTGCCCTAAAAAATACGCCCTGAACTTTACCGGAAACGATGATATTGATGTGTTTTACTTTTGATGTTTGACCACTCATTTTTGTTAGTTATGATGCAAAGTTATAAGTTGGGCGAATAATTAAACTATCTTTTGGCGTATATTGAAATATATTCAGTAAAATTTTAAAAATTTAAGGTTGAAAGTTTTTGTTTTTCTAATAAAAATTCATTCCAGATATCTTCTAAAACAACCGCAGCGGGCTTTATTTCTTTAAGCATGGTACTTACTTGTCCAATTTCAAGTTCACCATTTTCCATATCACCTTCAAACATGCCCAGTTTCGCCCTTGCCCTGCCCAAAAGTTCCATTAGCTTTTCGCGCCCTGCGCCCTCGGCTTCCGCCTGTGCAACAGCATCAGCAAACTCGTTCTTTAACAAACGTACCGGAACCAGTTTTTTCATGGCTAATTTAGTATCGCCTTCTGCTGACGAAATAATTTTATTTTTAAACGCTACATGTGCAGACGATTCTTCTGCTACAGCAAAAGCAGATCCCACCTGTACTCCCGCCGCGCCTAAAGCAAAAGCCGCGAGCATGGCTTTACCACCAGCAATTCCTCCGGCCGCTATAACCGGAATTTTTAAAGCTTCAACAATCATCGGAACCAAACAAAGTGTGGTGGTTTCCTCTCGTCCATTATGTCCGCCGGCCTCAAAACCCTCTGCAACAACTGCATCAACCCCGGCTTCTTCTGCCTTCAGCGCAAATTTTGTATTGGCAATAACATGAACAACCGTAATTCCCTGTGCTTTTAAAGTAGCCGTCCATGTAGCTGGATTACCTGCGGAGGAGAAAACAATTTTCACTCCTTCTTCTATTACAACGTCTATAATCTCTTTGATATTTGGATACAATAAAGGGATATTTACGGCAAAAGGAGAATCGGTAGCCGCCTTACATTTCTGAATATGCCTGCGCAACACTTCCGGATACATAGAGCCTGCTCCAATAATGCCTAAACCACCTGCATTGGATACAGCCGAAGCCAAACGCCAACCGCTGCACCAAACCATACCAGCTTGTATTATTGGATATTTGATGTTAAAAAGTTTACAAATTGCGTTCATGCTTATCTTAATGTTTCGGGGTTTACAATATTAGTGGGATTTCTATTGGCGTAATTTATAATATTTTCAAATGCTTTACCAAAATACAGTTCATAACTGCCTTGCTCTACATAGCCTAAATGTGGGGTACAAATTACATTTGACATTGTTAAAAGTTCAAAGTCAGCCTTGTAAATCGGTTCTGTTTCATATACATCTACACCTGCAAAACCCGGGCGTCCGGCTTTTAACGATTTCAATAAAGCGCCCCGCTCAATTAATTCAGCTCTTGAAATATTAATTAAGAGTGCAGAAGTTTTCATATAGCTTAAATCAACTTCCTTTACTATTCCGAAAGTTGCTTCATTTAAACGCAAGTGCAAAGAAACCACATCAGCATGCTTAAAAAAATCTGCTTTGCTTTCTGCAGCACTATATCCATCATCAATTGCATTTGCCCTTGATTTTTCGCTTCCCCAAACCAGCACCTTGGCGCCAAACGCCTTAGCGTATGCCGCAATCATTTTACCTATTTTACCATACCCCCAAATCCCTATGGTTTTACCATAAACTGTTTTACCCATATTGGTTTGCCATTGACCATTTTTCATACCTTCAATAGCATTTGGAATTTGTCGCAGGCCATTCATTATTAATGCCCAGGTTAATTCTGCTGGCGCAACAGGCGAACCAATGCCTTCTGCAACGGCAACCTTGTATTTAGAGCAGGCTTCCAAATCCAGGTGATTTGAAATTTTCCCGGTTTGGCTAATCAGTTTTAAATTTGGCAACAACGAAAGCAATTCTTCGGTAATCGCTGTTCTTTCTCTAATGAGCACCAAAACTTCTGCATCTTTAATTTTTCCAGCTAAAGCAATTGGGTTCTTTTCTGTTTCGTTTAAGATTAAAACATCATGGTCTTTTAATAAGCTGTAGCAATCAAGCGTTTTTACAGCTTCCTGGTAATCGTCTAATATGGCTATTTTCATAATCTTTTAAATTATCCTTTCTACCTGATCACTTTCTATGATAAACTCATTAGAAAGTTTAATTAAATTTAAGCCTGGTTTTTTACCAGGTTCTAAGGTGCCGAGTTGTTTATCCAGTTCTAAAAATTCGGCTCCATTTATAGTTGCCCAGCGCAAAAGGTTTTCAAAACCGATATGCTTGCGGATTTGCAAGGTTCGCATTTCTGCCAGAATATTTAACTGATGGTTGCTGGCTAAACTATCTGTACCCAATGTTATTTTAACACCTTCGTCGATCAATAATTGTACGTCAGGCAATTTATCTTCTATATAAAGGTTGGCTTGCGGACAAAGGCACCAGAACAAATCTGCAGCCTGCTGGTTTGCAAATTCAACATCCTTTTTAGCTGTTACCGTATTGTGCACCAGCAATGTTTTTTGTTTAATATAAGGCAACCAGCTTTTTAAAGATGTTTTTCCGGAGGGTTGAAAGAAATCTATATTTAGATTTAAAAATTCATATAATTTTAAGAAACCTCCCGTTTTTGTTTCGAAAAAAGTGTTTTCATCTGCCGTTTCCTGATTATGTACACTTAAAAAGGAATTTCCGGCATATTCATTAATTAATTTAAATAGCTTTTCTGATACTGAATATGGTGCGTGCGGAACTATAGATGATGGTAGTGGATTAAATTGTGCTTTAATCTCCTTGGCATACTCCATAATAGCATCGGCCCTTTCGGGATTAAAACCCATAGCTTCTATAAAAGTATGGTAAAATATTTTGCTTCCCGTTTTAATCTGTTTTGAAATCGACTGGTTAGAAATGTCACCTACAGCTACAATGCCGTTTTTAAACATTTGCTCATCTGCTTTTTCCATGGCATCCATTATTTCAGCATCGTTATTCTGCCTGCTTTTAATAACAAATTGAACAAACTCTACCAAGCCGGTATGCTCCGGAATTGCTCCACGCATATGAGATAATTCCAGATGGCAATGGGTATTAATAAAGCCCGGTACCAAAGCGCCTTTTAATTTATCTACATGTGCTAAATTTTGAATAAGGGCTTGCTCTTCGCTAAGTAGTTCTTTAATCTCGCCGGTTGCTGTAACCACAACAACCCCATTTTTAATCGGTGGCTGATTTACGGGAAAAACCCAGTCGGCAGAATAGTATTTAAGCATATTCACAAATTAAGGGGAATATGCGCAAGCAAAAAAATTTATTTTTAGCCTGAATGTTTTGCCATTAAGTATAAGAGGAGAATTTCTGCCGTATTATTCGATAGAATAAGAGATGATGTAAGGGTAAAAAAGAGCCTCCTATCGGAATCGAACCAATGACCTACTGATTACAAGTCAGTTGCTCTACCAGCTGAGCTAAGGAGGCTTTAATTTTTTGCAATGATAGAAAAAAAACTTCTTTTTTAAAACTCATTATTATTTTTTTTTAGAATCCCAATTCCCAACTTTATGAATGCAATACTGTATTAAAGGACTAAATAATTGGATATCAATTTTATTTTCATCACGCCTTTGCATATAAAGCAGTAATAATTTTATCTTTTTTATACCCACAAGAAAAGTTAATCTTATTTTTTGGCACGCCCAATTAAGCTTTTTTATCATTAACGGCTTAATATGCGTATAATTTGTAGCCCATACCCACACTCTGTGGAGAAACTCCCCATGTTTATTTTTACATGAAAAACATAAAACACTAACAATAAGCATTTTATAATAAAAATTATGCTTTGGCATCATTATGTAACCTTAGCAAGTATTGTTACACATATAAATTTTAAAAATCATACTATGAAAAAGTTCATTTTATCAGCAGCATTAGCTGTAGCAGGATTAACAGCAGTACAGGCAAGTGAAGTTAAAGATTTAAAAACTACTGCAATTGTTGCAGTTCAAGATAGCGCAGTAAAAACTCCCGTTAAGCTGGAAGAACTTCCTGAGCCAGTTACTACAGCTTTAAAATCTGATGCTTATAAAGGCTGGACGGCTACTGAAGCATGGCTTGTAAAAGAAGGAACAGCTGAATACTATTTAATTAACGTTAAAAAAGAAGCTGAAACAGGATCAGTTAAAATTGACAAAGACGGAAAACCAGTTCAATAAACTAAATAACATCTATTTATTAGGTAAAGCCGGGAAACTGGCTTTACTTCAAAAACTTAATTTATAACCGCCTTTAAATAGGCAAATTAAAATATACAACTATGAAAAAGTTCATTTTATCAGCAGCATTAGCTGTAGCAGGATTAACAGCAGTACAAGCAAGTGAAGTTAAAGATTTAAAAACTACTGCAATTGTTGCAGTTCAGGATAGTGTTACTAAAACTCCTGTTAAATTGGAAGAATTACCTGAGCCAGTTACAACTGCTTTAAAAGGTGATACTTACAAAGGCTGGACAGCTACTGAAGCTTGGTTAGCTAAAGAAGGAACCAAAGAATATTACATCATCAATGTTAAAAAAGAAGCAGAAACTGGTTCTGTAAAAATTGACAAAGATGGTAAGCCAGTACAATAACCCTTAAATATTACATCTACCTTAATAACAAAAGCCGGATTTTATCCGGCTTTTGTTATTTTTGTATATGGCGAGAATCCTGATTTTAGAAGATGATACAACTTTTGCTCAATTATTAGAAGGCTTTTTAATAAAAAATAAGCACGAGGTTACACTTGTAACCCACATTCGCCAATCGTTTAAATTGATTGAGGCCCAGAAATTCGATTTACTTTTAATCGATTACCGATTGCCGGATGGAACGGGTTTTGAGGTTTTAACACACAGCCGCGATCTTGGCCTTTCCATTCCTGTTATTATTATGACCAGTTTTAATGATGTTAGAACTGCAGTAAAATCAATTCAGCTTGGTGCTTTTGATTACATTACCAAACCGGTAAACCCTGATGAACTTTTAATGGTGATTAAAAATTCCTTATTAAAAAAGGAAGGAAAAACCACCGAACAGAAAGATAGTGATACTGACTTTATCAAAGGTAAAAGTGCAATTGCGGATAAATTATATGAACACATTAATCTTGTAGCGCCAACCGATATGTCGGTAATTATACAGGGTGAAAGTGGAACAGGAAAAGAATATGCCGCCAGAACTTTGCACAAACAAAGCAAAAGATCCAATAAACCATTTATAGCGATAGATTGCGGTGCCTTATCAAAAGATTTAGCCGCAAGCGAACTTTTTGGCCACATTAAAGGCGCATTTACTGGTGCTTTAAACGACAAAAAAGGACAATTTGAGGCCGCAGACGGTGGAACTCTATTTTTAGATGAAGTAGGTAATTTAAGTTACGAAGTACAGATTAAATTGCTGCGTGCACTGCAGGAAAGGGTAATCCAACCTTTAGGAAGCACAAAACAAATTCCGGTAAATGTGCGGATCATTACCGCAACAAATGATGATTTGGCCAACAGCATGCAACAGGGCGAATTTAGGGAAGATTTATACCACCGACTAAATGAATTTAAAATTCAATTGCCCGCTTTAAGGGATCGCGGTGGCGATTTAGAATTATTTATCAATCATTTTGTACAGTTATCTAACCGCGATTTAGACAGAAATGTAAAAAGCATTTCTCCAGATGCAAAAGCGCTCTTATTTCAATACGATTGGCCGGGAAACTTGCGCGAGTTAAGCAACGTAATTAAAAGAATGGTTTTGTTAAGTCCTTCGGAAGTTGCTCAAATTGAAGCCTTGCCAGACGAAATGATGATTTCTATCCATCAGCAGACGCCAAAAAACAGCTCTTCAGATTTAAAAGCAGTTAATGAATCTAATGAAAAGGCATTAATTACTGAAACCCTGATTAAAGTAAGGCACAACAAGTCTAAAGCGGCCAAACTTCTAAACATCGATCGAAAAACGTTATACAGTAAAATGGAACGTTATGGCATAGAGTAATTCTAAGGGCATTCTGGAGCCTATAAGTTGTTTTTTAAACAGAAACAGGGCGATCCATTTCTTCCATAAAATCGATCAGGCTTTCCAGTTTTTTAAGTTCCAGTAAAATGTTGCCCCTGTTTTCTTGAGTTAAACCCTTCCCGTCAACCTCAATTTCGAGCGTCCGAAAAGCAGTTGCCAATGTTTTAGCACCCATTTGCGCTGTTCTGCCTGCAAGACGATGAACTAAGAGACGGCTTTTTTCGGCATCGTTTTCATCTAAACTTTCTTTTAACTCCGCTGTATCTGTTCTGCAATCTAACTTAAACCTGTTTAATATTTTATCCAGTAACTGCTGATCGCCAAAGGTCATTTTTTCAATAGAAGACAAATCAAATTCTGGTTGTTCAGGTAAAATTTCCGTCTTTTCAAAAATAGAAAGTAAATCCACCATCCGGAAAGGCTTCATAATTAATCCATCAAAACCTTCACTCAACACAATTTCCCTTTCTTCGGGTAAAACTTGCGCCGTAATGGCAAAAAACTTAACATCAGCCGGTAGCTTTTTCTTCAAAATGTGGCAAAGTTCAATCCCCGACATTTCAGGCATACGCATGTCTATCAAAACATATTTTAAATTTTCACCGGGTTCATCCTGCAAAATATCAGCCACCTGGTTAAAGCTTTTAAAAGGAACTTTATTCTTTTCAAAAATTAAGCTGCAGAGGTCAAGAATTAACTTATCATCATCAATTACCCACACTTCTCCAGGTTTTGCAATGGCATAGTGCTCCAAATCCAGCGCCTCGTTTACGCGTTCATCGGTATATTCATATTTAAGGTAAATATTAAAAGAGGTTCCAATACCAGGTTTACTTTTAACGTAAATTCTTCCACCCTGATTTTCGATAAGCGATTTAACAATGGTTAAACCTAAACCTGTTCCCGTTTGGTTAATTAAATGTTTTTCGGGAGTTTCAATCTGTTCAAATTCCTTAAATATTTTATTAATATCGGTTTCAGCAAAACCAATTCCGGTATCTTTTATCGTAAAATTAAAGTGTAAATCATTTCCCTGTTGCTTACAGGATACCATAAGTGTAATTTGCCCTTTTAACGTAAATTTAACGGCATTGCCGAGCAAATTAAATAGGATTTGCCTTAAACGGAAAGCATCGCCTCTTACAAATTCAATTGCCGATAAATCTAAATCCACAATTAATGCAAGCGATTTTTGTTCTGCCAGCGGCCGCATCACCGAAACCACCTCATCCAAAACTTTTTTAATGTCAAAAACCTGATTATTAAAGCTAAACTCTCCGGATGTGATCCGGTTATAATCCAAAACTTCGTTTACAATTTGCAATAAATGAATGGAGGATTGATAAATAGCATTAACATCTTTTTTGTTGGGCGCATCCTGCTGGCTAATCAATTCGGCATAACCTAAAATAGATTGCAATGGTGTTCTAATCTCATGGCTCATGTTTGACAGGAACCGTTGTTTTGCCTTTCCATGATATTCTGCTTCATCCTTTGCAGCTTCAAGCTCTTTCCTGTATTTGTTACTTTTTGTTATATCCGATAAAATGAGGTATAGTAAAATCACCGTCAGTAAAAAGAAAGCAATTAGAATAGCGGTGATTTGGGTAATCCCATCGTTTACCACTTCCTTGGCCTGTATGCCATTTAAATCTACCTGTGCAACAGCTTCGCCTTCTACCTCACGCAAAATTTGCAGCATTTGCGCCGTTAATGTATTACTGGCACTGGATAGATCAGCTTCCTTTTTCAAAAATTTCTGGCTTTTCTGACGCTGTTCCTGCTCAATGTTTTTTAAAGAGCCCGTCATGCTCTTCATAATACTGTCTTCGGCCTTTGCATTTAAAGTATCCCGTTTTACTTTAAACTCTTCGTTTATAATTTTGTATACATCGGCCTTTTTCTTGCCAAAAAGTTTACTTAAAAATCCACGCGATTTTGCTTCTTCATCAGGTGCTACAGTAGTGGTTGAGGTTGTCGTTTCTGTGGTTAGCATTGCGCTATCCGTTTGCATTGCCCTTTTGGTAACCAACTCGTTTAGTTTCTGTACCTCATCAGAAAAAGATTTGGTATTAACCAGCGTTTCTCTAACCTTTAAATAATTTACAAATTGTTTATCCCGGTCGGTTAGCAGGTTTTTAATGGATTTAATCCGGGCTAATTGTGCTGAATCGCCGGCATAAAGCTTTCGTAAGGTATCCAAACTCGACCTTAACTTTCTCGACTCTCTTAAAAAGCTGTAATCGCCCTGTTTATTAAATGCTTCATCACGTTGCAACTGGTCTAAACGGGCAATTTTATGCGATAAGTCGTTAACAATTCTTAATCTATCGTTTGGCGCAGAAATTTCTTCCACTGTACTCAGCATACGTGTAAAAGCAAACTTACTGATTCCCCAGGCCAGCAATAGCGCTAAACAAGCAAACAGAAACCCGAAAATTACTTTACTTTTTACTGCCCTGAAAAAACGCTTTTGAATTACAGCCGCCATTTAAATTTAATGATTATGCGCCCTTTAAAGTATTTTTTAACGATTTTTTGGGGAAAAGGGCTGTCCATATACTGCACAAATAACGTACCACAGAAGAAATTAGCTGGAAAGTGGGCACCGCTGAGCTCAATGTTTCTATTATTCTTCTCCTTACAATTAGTTTTATAGATGAATTAATTGTGTTAATTTTATCCACCCAGCCAACAATATTATGAATCGCATTGATCGCCTTTTCGGGATTTTAACCCTGTTACAATCAAAGAAATACATGACTGCCGACAAAATTTCAGCGCGTTTTAATATGAGTGTTCGAACGGTTTATCGTGATATTAAGGCGTTACAGGAACAAGGCATCCCAGTAAGTTTCGAGCAACATAAAGGCTACTTTTTGGTGCAGGGCTATTTTTTACCACCGATTTCTTTCAATATGGATGAAGCAAATGCACTTTTACTGGTCGAAAGTTTAGTGGCCGGCTTTGCCGACCGATCTATTAATGAACATTATGCGACTGCATTAACAAAGGTGAAAGCTGTTTTAAAAGCAAGTCAAAAAGAAAAACTGGAAAACTTAAACCAACACATAAAGCTCCAGATTCCGGAACGGATGAACTTTAATTTCGAATACATATCTTTAATACAGCAT
Organism: Pedobacter nototheniae; assembly: GCF_032678625.1. Lineage (GTDB taxonomy): Bacteria > Bacteroidota > Bacteroidia > Sphingobacteriales > Sphingobacteriaceae > Pedobacter > Pedobacter nototheniae_A. Next base: position 539,044 of record NZ_JAVTSO010000001.1, read on the forward strand.
GCCATTTCAGATAAAAACCTTGTTGTGCTTGATTATAAAAATGTAAAGGAAGAAATAAGCAGACGCGAGGTTGAACCCATCGGGTTAATTTTTTATGCCTTTAGCTGGCACCTTATTGCCTGGTGCCATGTACGCAATGAGTACCGCGATTTTAACCTGACCCGTATTATTTGCCTTAAAAATTTAGGGATGCCATTTAAAAAAGAGTTTCACATGCCTTTGAGCGAATATATGAAAGTGCTTCCGGTTAATTATTAATTTATTTTTCACCTTATTTTTTAGACTGCCATAAGGTTGTCACTCTCCGCTGTTTTCTTTGTTGAACAATAACAAATTAATAAATAACAAAACGAAAATACATGGACATCATTAAATTATTATTGACCGAATTAGAAGCGGAAGCTACAACAACAAGAAAGTTTTTGCCTTTGGTACCTACAGATAAATTTGGCTGGGCGCCACACGAAAAGAGCATGAAAATGAAATCTTTGGCTTCGCATATTGCTGAATTACCAACCTGGATTACTTTGGTTTTAACAACTGATGGTTTGGATTTTGCAACCGCACCTTATGTTGAAGCTCAGGTATTAAACAATGAAGATTTGATTGCACTTTTCGAAAAAAGTTACGAAGATGGCAAATCACATTTAGAAAAAGCTTCGGAATCAAATTTTAATAAATCATGGATTCTGAGACACGGAGAACAGGTATTGGCTGATGTTACTAAATACGAGATGATTCGCCAGGTTTTCAGTCAGATTACACACCACAGAGCACAGTTAGGCGTTTACCTGCGTTTACTAAACATTCCACTTCCCGGAAGTTATGGCCCAAGTGCCGATAACCCATCTTTTGATTAAAAAATACAAAGGCGCAAAGAACATAAAGATGTAAAATCTGCCAGACATGTAATTTGCGCCTTCTTCCTTAACAATCGCTTTGCTACATTTAGCAAATGAAAACCATTTTTGCCATTTGTGGCAGCACAAAGTCATCCTCCACCAATCAACTTTACATTAAAGCAGTGGCCAAATTGCTTCCTGTGGGTTTCAACATAGAATGCCTGTCTTCCATTGCAGATGTTCCGCATTTTAACCCCGATTTAGACATTGACCCCTATCCGCAAAGCATCTTAGATTTAAGAAATAAGATTGAACAGGCCAACGGAATCTTAATATGTACGCCCGAATATGCGATGGGCTTACCGGGTTCTTTAAAAAACGTGTTGGATTGGACAGTAAGCAGTTCCTCTTTTTCTAAAAAACCTGTGCTTTCAATTGTTGCTTCATCACAGGGCGAAAATGCTTTTCAATCTTTAATAGCCATTTTAACGGTAATTGAAGCAGAAATATTTCCGCTGTTAATTCCATTTGCCAAAACCCGGATAAATGATCAGTTTACTGTAACGGATGAAGGTACTTTGGAATTGCTCCATAAGCAGATTGCCAATTTTATGAAAGCGATAAACGGAACTGACCTCTAAAAACAATTTATTTGCGTAAAATTGCAGCATGAACAACTCTTCTGCAACCCGTTTAAATAAATTCATCAGCGAAAGTGGATTATGCTCCCGTCGCGAAGCAGATAAATTTATAGAACGCGGAAGTGTGTTTATCAATGGTAAAAAAGCTAAAATCGGCGATCAGGTTTTTGCCGGCGACCGTGTAATGGTTAATGGGCATAACATCGAACCTAAAGAAGAAGATAACTTTGTGCTTTTAGCCTTTAATAAACCGGTTGGGATTACCAGTACAACTGAATCTAATGTTAAGGATAATATTGTAGATTATGTAAACCATAGCGAACGTATTTTCCCCATCGGACGCTTGGATAAAGATTCATCAGGATTGATTTTTTTAACCAATAACGGCGATATTGTAAACAAAATTTTAAGAGCCGGTAATAAGCACGAAAAGGAGTATATCGTTTCGGTTAATAAACCCGTTACCGAAGATTTCATTAATGGAATGGCAAATGGTGTGCCCATTCTTGGTGTAAATACCCGCAAATGTAAAGTTAAACAAACTGGTACCTTTATTTTTAACATTACATTAATTCAGGGCTTAAACAGGCAAATTCGCCGTATGTGCGAACATTTTGGTTATGAAGTAACCAAGTTGGAACGCATCAGGATCATGAACATTAACCTAAAAGGAATTCCTGTGGGCGAGTGGAGAGAATTTAATCCGGAAGAAATGGATAGTATGATGAAAATGATTGAAAAATCGTCCTCATCAGAAAGCATTACCAAGGTTAAAAAAACGGCTAAAAAGAAAGGAAATTCTTGGGAAGAAATCCCTGAATTAAAACAAGAACAGGCTAAAAAACCTTTCCGCCCTTCTAAACCTTCTTCACATAAAACAGGCGCAAAAAAATCAACCGGAAATTCAGCAAAGCCCGCCGGGAAAGGAAACTCCAATACCCGCAATGCAAGGCCGGCCAAAGGCAAGTCGACAGGTAAACCAGGCTCAAGAAATAAGAGATAGGCATGCAAAGTGTACTGATTTACATCAACACCATAATATTTTTATTTCTATCTGCTTTACATTTTTATTGGGCCTTTGGTGGAAAATGGGTTGCCGAAAAAGTTATTCCAACATCTCCGGCAGGTAAACACATGCTTAATCCTGGCAAATCCTCTACCCTTGTTGTTGCCCTGGGTCTATTACTCTTCGCATTTATAATTTATTTTCGAAATCATTCTCTCTTCTTTTCTATTCCATCCCGATATTTAAATGTTGGGGCTTTATTTATTGCTGGTATCTTTTTGTTAAGGGCAATGGGTGATTTTAAGTATGTTGGCTTTTTTAAAAAGGTTAACAATACGGCCTTTGCAAAAAACGACAGCAAAATTTATAGTCCGTTATGCCTTTACTTATCACTAAGTTGTTTAATAATTGTAATCTTACGTCCTGCATAACAACACATTAGCTTTCTATCTTTCGGCTTACGTCTTTTTTAAGTATCTTTGCGGCAAATGGTAACAGCAAAAAAAACCGATATCCGTGCATTAGATTTACCTCAACTGCAACAACATTTTACCGCTATGCAACAACCCGCCTACAGGGCAAAGCAAGTGTATCAATGGCTTTGGGAAAAATCAGCAACGAGTTTTGAGGATATGAGCAATCTTTCCAAAGATCTGCGTAAAGCGCTGGATGAAAGCTTTGCCATTAATGCGGTTCAGGTTAATAATTCGCAGTTCAGTAACGATCATACCATTAAAAACACTTTTCGTTTAGCGGATGGAAACATTGTTGAAGGTGTTTTAATTCCTTTGGAAGATCGGATGACAGCCTGCGTAAGTTCCCAGGTGGGTTGCAGTTTAACCTGCAAATTCTGTGCTACGGGTTATATGGATCGAAAACGCAATTTAAATGCCGATGAAATTTACGATCAGGTGGTTTTAATTGATAAACAAGCCAAGCAAAATTACAACAACCCATTAACTAATATTGTTTATATGGGTATGGGTGAACCCTTATTAAATTATGCGAATGTATTAAAGTCTATTGAGCGCATTACGGCTCCTGATGGATTAAACATGAGCTATAAACGCATTACTGTTTCTACTGCCGGTATTGCCAAAATGATTAAAAAGCTCGGTGATGATGGTGCAAAGTTTAACCTTGCCCTTTCTCTTCATGCAGCCGATGATAAAAAGCGTAATGAAATTATGCCAATTAATGAGGCAAACTCATTAAAAGCTTTGGCCGATGCACTTAAATATTACTTCGCTAAAACTAAAAATCCCGTTACTTACGAATACATTGTTTTCAATCACTTTAATGATGAAATTTCTGATGCAATGGATTTAGCTAAATTCTGTAAACATATTCCTTGTAAAGTTAACCTGATAGAATATAACCCTATCTCTTTTGCTGATTTCACAAATGCTGAAGGGGATAAAATCGATGCTTTTGCCAATTATTTAAAGGGCCAGGGCATCACCACAAACATTCGCCGCAGCAGAGGTAAAGACATTGATGCAGCTTGTGGACAGCTTGCCGTGAAAGAAGAAGCTAAAAACTAAGTTTCAACTTTTCTTATTTTTCTTTAGCTTATAACCTCATAAACATTTGTTTATACCGCATGGTTATGATTAATTTTTTCTTACCTTAGAAATAGCCGTTTAAATGTATGCGCTTCTGCCAACGAAAAAATAGGGTAGTTGCGCTCTAATAACTGGTTATAAACGTAAAGCTTTAAATTAATCCTCAAAACCTGATGAAAAAATTTTTGCCTATTATTATTGCCCTAATCATCCTGTTAGGTTATGGTTATTATGAGGTTGTTCTGAAAAATAAAATTAACGGATCAACGCTTATTGATAACCCCACCACTAAAGCCATAAGCGTTTCGATTGATGGCAAATCTTATCAGGTTGCGGCAAACCAGTTTTTAAAAATAGAATTAACGGAGGGTGATCATAAATTAACGTGCGATCAGTATAATTTAAAGGACGAAAAATTAGTATTAGACCCAACAATTTATGGTGTAATTAACCCCACCAAATCTAAATATGTTATTTATAATATCATTTACACTAAAAAAGACCTGAAATCACAATTTAAGCCTTACCAGGTAGAGGGACGTGAAATTTATTCTTTATTAGGCCAACCCGAAGTAACTACCGCATTGTTTATACCCGATAGAACTTTAGGCAAGGGTAATATAGATGACAAGGAGCCTTCCATAGAAAGTTACAATAGTATCAATCAGGATTATTCCTTTTTAATGAAAATTTTCAGGCTGAACGACTTTTTCGAGTTTTATGATCAACATAATAAATAGTAAGCGCAGCCTAAATTCTTATTTTTCAAGTTTTAATATTTTTAAAACTTTACTTTCTGTTATTTTTTCAATAACCTTCACTTGCGGCTATGCAAACATGTCTAAGCCTTATGAAGAGGGCTCGGAGCATTCCATGCTGCTTTTTGGCAAAGAAATAAAGGTAAATAAAGAATTTATCCAGATTAATATATCAAGAGATACCACCTCAGATCGCAATTATTATTTGGCTCATTACGTTATTTCTTACGAGGTGAATGCCAGCAAAGACCAGCTGCTGCCTTTATTATTTATTGCAGTTAACTTAGAAAATAAACCCGTTATAAAACTAAATGGTCAAATTATTAAAATTGAAGATCTCAGGAATACTTATACTAAAGATTTGCTGGACAAATATTCTTTTATAAAACCATATGAAAAAGAGTACGTCCGCATTTTTTATAAAAAGGACGAATCGCAAATTGTTAGTCTGAATAACTTAGTTTATTTTAATGCCCATGTTTCAGCAGGCAACAACATCATCACCGTAGAATACAGTGCTACCTTAGGTAGTAATAATTTTGGTTTTGTTAGAGATTTTGATTTGGAATATGCACTATTCCCTTCAAAATACTGGAAATCTTTCGGTCCCATCCAAATAGAGCTTAACCTGCCAAAAGAATTAAAAATTAGAGGGACTTCTCTTGGAACACCAAAAATTAATGATGAAAAATATCTGTGGGTTTTAAACCAGATACCGGACGAAGACCTTAAAATTTCATTTGGCCCTAAATTACCCATCTTAGCAAGATTATTAGTTGCCATTGATCCGTTAGGGATTGCTGTTATTTTTACTTTGGCCGCTACTTTTATTCATTATAAAAGAATAAAAAAGCATAGGCAATCCTTTAAAAAAAATTATAACTGGGCTTTAGGTATTGGAATATTCCTTGTTCCGGTTTTTTTCTATACAGTCTATTTTTCTTCCTTTTCATTAATTGACTGGGCACTTGGTGGTATTTCTTTAAACAGGCATGGCTACATATTTTTATTTATTTTCACTTTACCTGTATTCTGGATTATTTATGGATTAATCTTTTGGGCAATAGACATTTCATTGAAGAACAAATACAATTCTAAAACAGAATTAATTGTTTAAATTAGCTTAAAACGCTGAACAATGGTTACTGCAAAAAGATGGTTTAATGATTTAACCGGGCTTTTATTTCCACACCTGTGTAACGCCTGTGGTCATCCGCTTGTTCATAGCGAAAACCAGATCTGCATTAAGTGCCTTTACGATTTACCTTTTACAGATTACCACATTCATGCAGAAAATCGTGTTGCCCGACAACTTTGGGGCAGAGTGCCTTTACATGCTGCAATGGCTATGCTTTACTTTAAAAAGGGCGCAAAAGTTCAAAACCTTATTCATAACCTGAAATACAATAACAAAACGGAAGTTGGAGTTATTTTAGGGAATCTGTTAGGCGAAAGGTTAAAATCCAGTCCCATATACCGGGGCGTAGATTTAATTATTCCCGTTCCTTTACACCCTAAAAAACTTCGTTTAAGAGGTTATAATCAGAGTACATTTATAGCAACAGGCATTTCACAAAAATTGGAGATATCCTTTAGTGAGGCTGTGCTTCTGCGAAATATTGAAACGGAAAGTCAGACAAAAAAAAATCGTTATACCCGGTATGAAAATATGTTCGAGGTTTTTACCCTAAGCAATCCTCAGGATATTTTAAACAAGCACATCTTAATTGTTGATGATGTAATTACAACGGGCGCCACATTAGAAGCATGCGCAAGTATACTTTTAAAAAATGGCGCCGCCAAGGTGAGTATTGCGGCTTTAGCTTTTGCAGATTAATTAAACCGAATTGTTCCCTTCCGCGATTTTATCTAAGTTTGATCTATGCGTTTATTAATTTTTGGTTTATTAATTACTTCATCCTTTTTACTGGCCTGCCGGAAAAATGAACGCATTACTACTGATCCAACTTACAGGCTGAGTTTCTCAAAAGACAGCGTTCTTTTTGATACTGTTTTTACTTCCATTGGTTCTACAACATCGAAGATTAAAGTTTTTAACCGAAACCATGATGCTTTAAATATTTCGGAAATTAAACTTGCCGGCGGTGCATCCTCTCCATTTAACATCAACATTAATGGCGAAAACACCCCATTAAAAAACAATTTGATTATTAACGGTAAAGATTCCTTAAATCTTTTTATTAAAGTAACCATTAATCCAACTACAGTTAACTTGCCTTTTCTGGTACAGGATTCCATTATTTTGAATACCAATGGCAACCGGCAGGTTGTGCAACTTTTGGCTTACGGACAAAATGCCATCTTTGTTAACAGTGCCGTTGTTAATTCCAATACAACCTGGTCAAGTACATTGCCCTATGTAGTAAGCAAAACAGTTACAATTAAAAATGGTGCAACTTTAACCATAACACCGGGCACAAAGATATTTTTCCACAAAGATGCTGAAATGAATATAGAAGGTGCTTTAAATGCTTTTGGCACTTTAAATGAGCCCATTATTTTTAGCAGCGACAGGCTTGAAGACACCTACGCTAATGAACCTGGACAATGGAAAGGCATCCATTTAAGTGCCAGTGGAAATGGCATCATTAAAAATGCACTTATAAAAAATGCGTCTGTGGGTATTACCGCTGATTCTCTCTCTCAAAATTTAAACCCCAAATTAATTTTGAGCAATAACATCATTAAAAATATGCAGGTTGCGGCTTATATTGGTTATCATTCAGAGCTAATTGCTTTTAATAACCTAATGTATAATTGTAGTAATTACATTATTTATGGCATTGGCGGTGGCAATTACAACTTAAAACAGAATACATTGGTTGGCTACAACCCTACTTCCCCCCGTAAAACGGCAGCTTTAACTTTTTCAGATTTCTTATCGGCTACCGCTTATAATCAAATGCAAATAAACCTGACGAATAACATTATATGGGGCAGCCTGGTAAACGAACTGGATATTCAGCAAAAATCAAAAACCACAATACAAAGTAATCTTACCAATAACCTGATTAAAACAAGCAATGCCATTTATAACACCAATGGAAATATTTTAAATGCAGATCCAATTTTTATAGCCTCTGGTTCTGGTAATTTTCAACTCTCGAATGCAAGCCCGGCTTTAAAAAAGGGCCTTAATTTAACTTCTGATTCTTATTTTAACCTTTATCTGAATAAAGACCTAAAAGATAAAACAAGAATTTTTCCCTCTGCTTTAGGCTGTTATGAGAATTAATATTTTTTTTCAACTTTTAAAAAACTATTTCTGCAGAATTACGTTTATATATTTGAGAGCGTTAATTTAGATGGTAAGGGTCGACATATACTGAAAAGGATTGTCGGCCCTTTACTTTTTAGTAGGTTTATTGAATAATTCCTTAGGAAATCCTTTAAATAAAAATAGCCTTACAAATTAATGCAAGGCTATTTTAGTATATCCCGAAAGATTAGAATCTATTTATATAAAGGAAAAGCGCTTACCAATTTAATCACTTCCGCTTTAACGGCATTTAAATTTGCTTCATCTTCTGGATTCGTTAAAACCCGATCGATAAGCTCAACAATTTGCTCCATTTCTGTTTCTTTTAAACCGCGGGTTGTAATTGCAGCGGTACCCACGCGAATACCTGAAGTAACAAATGGTGATTTATCATCAAATGGAACCATATTCTTGTTAACCGTAATTTCAGCTTTTTCTAAAGCATTTTCAGCAACTTTACCCGTAATGTTCTTATTACGAAGATCGATTAACATTAAGTGGTTATCGGTTCCGCCTGAGATGATACCGTACCCTTTAGCAACAAAAGCTTTAGCCATAGCCTGAGCATTTGCGGCAACTTGTTTAATGTAAGTTCCGTACTCTTCAGTTAAAGCTTCGCCAAAAGCAATGGCTTTAGCGGCAATAATATGTTCCAGCGGACCACCTTGAGTGCCTGGAAAAACAGCCATATCAAGCAAATTACTCATCATACGGGTTTCACCTTTTGGTGTTTTTAATCCCCATGGGTTTTCGAAATCTTTTCCCATCATAATCATACCACCACGTGGACCGCGTAATGTTTTATGGGTAGTTGTGGTTACAATATGGCAATGAGGAAGTGGATCGGCTAACAATCCTTTAGCGATTAAACCAGCAGGATGTGAAATATCAGCTAAAACTAAAGCACCAATTTTATCAGCAACCGCACGGATAAATGCATAATCCCACTCGCGAGAGTAAGCAGAAGCACCACAAATAATTAATTTTGGTTTTTCCGCTAAGGCTACTTCTTCTAATTTTTTATAATCAATAAGGCCCGTTTCTTTTTCTACACCATAAAAAAATGGCTGATAAAGTTTACCCGAGAAATTTACCGGAGAACCATGCGTTAAGTGACCGCCATGAGAAAGATCAAATCCTAAAATTTTATCTCCCGCCTGTAAAACGGCAAGCATAACAGCAGCGTTTGCCTGCGCACCTGAATGCGGCTGAACGTTTACCCACGCAGCGCCAAACAATTCTTTAGCTCTGTCGATTGCAATTTGTTCAATATCATCTACCACCTGGCAACCACCATAATAGCGTTTTCCTGGCAAGCCTTCAGCATATTTGTTGGTTAGTACTGAACCAGCAGCTTCCATAACCTGCTTGCTCACAAAATTTTCTGATGCGATAAGTTCTAAGCCATGCTCTTGTCTGCTTAATTCTTTATCAATAAGTTCAAAAATTTGGGTGTCGCGTTTCATCCTATATTGGTTTCTATTTTTTTGGCAAAAGTAAAGAATTTTATTGAGAGAGACGTTAGAAGAACAGACAATAGAATTAAACAATGTAATTACTATTCAACATTTTGGAGAATAATCTTTCCAAGATTAAGGAGTTGCTTTCACTTTAAAGTTATTATAACCGCTACCTATTGTAATTTCAATAATTTGCTGCTGGAGCATTTCCAAAATGGCTAAAAAATTATAAACAAAATGAACTTTATTGTCCGAGTTTTTTAACACCAGTGCAAAGTCAATCTGCTTATTAAGATCAAGCAGGTTTGCAATAAAATGTTTTTGCTGCTCAATGGTATATGGATACTGCACAACTGTATGTTTAACCTCTTCGCTACGCAATTCATATTTCTGCATGGTGCGGTGATAAACGACTAAAAGCTTATATAAATCCAGCGACAGCAGTTCATCCTGGTGTGTAGAAGATTCGGCAGCTAATGACAAGTCGTGCTCTATGTTTCCCCTTCGCTCCTGTTGCATCCTGGCATCTTCAAACACTTTTAGCGCTTCAGCTGCAGATTTAAATTGCTTATAAGCAATTAGCCGGGCTATTAAATCCAGTTCCGGATTAATTTCATTTCCGGCTTCATCAATTTCTATCCTCGGGAGCAACATTTTCGACTTAATCCGCATCAAAGTAGCCGCGACCAAAATAAATTCGCTCGCTACCTCAACATTTAAAGCCAATAAGCGATGGATATAGGCTAAGAAATCATTCGTGATTTTTGCAATTTCAACATCCTGAATATTGAGCTCGTCCCGCTCTATAAAAAACAGCAACAAATCGAAGGGACCTTCGAACACCGGAAGTTTTATTTCGAAATTTTCTGCCTGCATCAGTAAAAACAAACATAGCAATTTTTAGCAAGAGATAAATCTTGCCCGGTAAATGATTTATATTGATTTTAAATAGTTGTTTGTAATAACTTTATACATTAACAATTGTTTACACGAATACATCACTTTACACTTAATAGACGATTTTTCTTCAATATTAGAACAAAAATACCGTAATTTGTACCTTGTTTTTTACCAAAATACCGAATGCAAGTAAAAGCTGGCCCCCTCTTATCTAAAATTAACTACCCTGCTGATTTAAAGCAGTTTAGCGAAACTGACTTAGAACAAATAAGCCAGGAGTTACGACAATACATTATTGATGTAGTGAGCATTAATGGCGGTCACTTTGGCTCCAGCTTAGGCGTTGTTGAACTAACTGTTGCTTTACACTATGCTTTAAATACACCTTACGACAAATTAGTATGGGATGTTGGGCACCAGGCGTATGGACATAAAATTTTAACCGGAAGAAGAGATCTTTTCCACACAAACCGGATTTATAAAGGCATTAGTGGCTTTCCGAAGATTTCAGAAAGTGAATATGATACCTTTGGCGTAGGCCATTCTTCTACTTCTATTTCTGCCGCATTGGGCATGGCAGTTGCTTCACAATTAAAAGGCGAAACAGACCGTCAGCACGTTGCGGTGATTGGTGATGGAGCAATGACTGCCGGACTTGCTTTTGAGGGCTTAAACCATGCAGGAATTGAAAATAGCAATGTTTTGGTTATCTTAAATGATAACTGCATGTCTATCGATCCTAATGTTGGTGCCTTAAAAGAATATTTAACCAGTATAACCACCTCTAAATCATACAACCGTTTTCGGGATGACATTTCAAATGTGCTAACCAGTCTTTCTAAATTAGGACCAAATGCACATAAGTATGTTAAAAAGATTGAGAAAAGTATAAAAGGGACGCTATTAAAGCAGAGCAATTTATTTGAAGCTTTAAATTTCAGGTATTTCGGTCCCGTTGATGGACATGATGTAAAACGATTGGCATCAATTATAAAAGATCTGTCAGCTATTCCTGGTCCAAAACTATTACATTGTGTTACTGTAAAAGGTAAAGGATTTGCATTAGCAGAAAAAGACCAAACCAAATGGCACGCGCCGGGTTTATTCGATAAAATTACCGGAGAGATTAAAAAAAGTGTTCCTGATAAGCCTCAACCACCAAAATACCAGGATGTATTTGGACATACTATGGTTGAACTTGCGGAAGCAAATGAAAAAATTGTTGGTATTACTCCTGCAATGCCTTCGGGTTCATCATTAAATATTATGATGAAAGCGATGCCTACGAGGGCGTTTGATGTTGGAATTGCAGAACAACACGCGGTTACATTTTCGGCAGGATTAGCCACACAGGGATTGGTTCCTTTCTGTAATATCTATTCCAGCTTTATGCAAAGGGCCTACGATCAGGTGATCCATGACGTAGCGATTCAAAAACTGAATGTTGTTTTTTGTCTTGACCGTGCCGGTTTAGCAGGGGCTGACGGAGCCACACACCACGGTGCTTACGATATTGCTTATATGCGTTGCATACCCAATATGACAGTGGCTTCGCCCATGAATGAAGAGGAGCTAAGAAATTTAATGTATACCGCACAACAGGAAAACATGGGTCCTTTTGTAATCCGCTATCCTCGTGGCAATGGCGTAATGCCAGATTGGAAAAGGCCTTTTAAAGCGTTGGAAATTGGCAAAGGACGCAAAATCTGTGACGGTGAGGATGTGGCCATATTAACAATAGGCCATGTGGGTAATTTTGCAGTGGAGGCCCGCGCCGAATTAAACAGTGAAGGTTATCATCCGGCACATTACGATTTGCGCTTTGTTAAGCCTTTAGATGAACAAATGCTTCACGAGGTATTCTCAAAATATAAACAGGTTATTACGGTTGAAGACGGATCACTTCCGGGTGGCGTAGGTTCGGCTGTTTTAGAGTTTATGGCAGATCATAACTATAATACTAATGTAATTCGCTTGGGTATTCCAGATCATTTCATTGAACATGGCGAACAACCTGAACTATGGGCAGAATGCGGTTATGATAAGAATTCAATTATAGAAGCAGTAAAGAAAGTTGCAATTAAACGCACAACTAATAGTATGGTTGGCTAACCATTTTCTAATTATAAAAGCATAAAAAAACCATCTAAGTAATCTTAGATGGTTTTTTTATATATTTTCTACCTCCCGATTAAAAATCGTGATAGATATTTCTGAATGTACTTCTCAATCCAATGGTAATTAAACCTGTATTATTAACGCCTAAGGTATTGCTTTCTCTTCTGTAAGTACCGGCAACCTCAATACGCAAATTGTATTTAGGATTTAGCAAATAAGCCACCTGACCTTTAGCATAATACAAATCAGTAGTAATTCCTTGTCCGATATGGCTACCATACTGCACAGAACGGGTATCGTAACTTTTAAATATATCACCACCGTAGTTCATGCCATCAGGATCAAGTCCATACCTCGAATATAGGGCCTCTCCCTGAAAATCAAAACGTTTATAACTATAATTTAACATCCCTAAAAACTCCCTAAAATTAGCACCACGAGGGTGAGCTAAAGACTGATTGTAATTGGCATAATTAGAAATCCGGTCGAAATGCGCATAAGTATAGGGGCGGGCAGTATTAAACTCTGCTAAATAATTTAAACCCGGAACGGCAAAAAGATCCGATCCCCGAACACCAAACTGTACGGCATACTTATTTGCCCAGTAGCCATTGCCTGCAAAAAATTCTTTCGCGGTAAATTCGTCAAACATGAACTGGCCATATAAAGTGGTTTTCTTTAAGAGCTCATATTTAAGGTTTAACCCTAAACGCATCTTATCCGGAGAAGTTGTATTTGTACTTTCCACAGGACGCAAAAACATGAAAGGGTGGATATAATTAAAGTCAAAACCTCTTTTACCTTCAACTTCGGCATCGGCCCAGGTAACGGCCTGAAAAAAGCCAACGGAAAAACGATTCGTTGCATTCCAGTCTACATAATGTGCAGCCATCCATTTACCACGATCGCCCAAACGCCTGTCTGAAGCCAATTTAGGCGCTCCAGGATCTAACATATAAGCAAATATAGTTTGATATTGTACACTTCCTAAAGTTGCCCTAACTCTGAAAAATGAGTAATTTGACGAAACATCAGAAAGCAACATGGAACGGTATCCATCACCAATAAAATTCTTATCGTAACCTAAAGCAAAATTTAAATACTTGCTTGGCGTATAAGAAAGCAATGCTGTAACGTATGACCAATCTTGTTTATCGGCACCCAACTTACCATAACCCTGTCCTGGCACAACCTGATTTTGAACAATAAAGTTATTTACATAATTGGCAAACTTGCCCTGGTTTTCAAATCCATTTAAATAAAATGAAAATTGCTTACCCACATTACCTCCAACTTGAAAGCCACGGGTATTTAGCCAGGTTGTTCTGTTATTGCTAACATCTCTTCCTATTTGGAAATCAGGAAGGAAATCAGCGTAAATATTATAATCTTCATTTTTAAATTCCAACAAATGCTCCTGAAACAATTTTCTATGCACCCAGCTTCTCTTATTTAAGCTATCTGTACCGGCATTCATTAAAGAATCATACTGTTGGCTTAACTTGCTGTCATCAGAATAAAATCCTTTAATTGATGAGTGAAATTTAGATTGCTGATTATAGATTGAGGGATTCAGCTTTTGATAAAACTGATAATCATAAGGAATAATCCTGTTTGGGGTTGGTTCCTGCGCCTTTGATGTTAAAACAAAAAAGGCCATAAAGGCCATGTAAAGATATTTTCTCATTAATATTAATCGTTTATCAGTTTATCTAATTCTTCAAAAATAGAATTTTTACTCTTAAATTCCGGCACCAGCTTTTTCATATTCATTACAACCTGCCTGTCGTTACCAGAGCGTGCAGATAAAATCAATTCATAGATCTGGTTCTCTACGTCTTCGAAAATATATTCCCTAACTTTTCCAATCATGATCTTTTCATGATGCGTAGTCATTGTATTTTCATTGTCGTTAAGCAGTTCTTCATAAAGCTTTTCTCCTGGCCTTAAACCAGAATACTCAATTTTAACATCTACATTAGGCTCTAAACCCGCTAATCGAATCATCTTTTTAGCCAACTCGACTATTTTTACAGATTTACCCATGTCAAACACGAAGATTTCCCCACCTTTCCCCATGCAACCAGCTTCAAGCACTAACCTGCAAGCCTCAGGGATGGTCATAAAATAACGTGTTATTTCAGGGTGTGTAACAGTAACTGGACCGCCTTTTTCAATTTGTTGCCTAAACCTTGGAATTACAGAACCATTTGATCCCAGTACATTACCGAAACGGGTGGTAATAAACTTAGTAATTGGCTTAACATTCAGGTCGTTAATGTAACTTAATCCATTGCTAAAGATAAAGCCATCAGTGCTTAAAGAGTTATTTAAAGACTGAACATAAATTTCAGCAATCCTTTTTGAAGCTCCCATAATGTTGGTTGGATTTACAGCCTTATCTGTAGAAATCATTACAAATTTTTGGACGCCATATTTTACAGCTTTATCGGCTATGGTTTTAGTACCCAAAACATTCGCCTTTATGGCTTCAGCTGGGTTATCTTCCATTAAAGGTACATGTTTATACGCCGCAGCATGATAAACGTAATGTGGCTTATAAGTACTAAATAATTTGTCCATTCGCTGTTCATCACGAACATCTCCAACAAAGGCGTGAAAATTTTTATTTCGGTTATTTTCTTCCAGTTCCAGGTAAAGTTCATGCAGAGCTGTTTCACTTTGGTCGCATAAAATAATTAAGCCAACATCAAATTTAGTTAACTGGCGAACGATTTCACTACCTATTGAACCCGCAGCACCAGTAATCAGGATTCGCTTATTATTTAGCATTTCACCAATTCCATCAATATCTATTTTAATAGATTTACGATTCAATAAATCTTCGATATTTAATTTTTGAATTTGTGCTGGTTGTAATTTCCCATTGGTCCATACATCCGGTGGCGGGATATTCAAAATCTTAATATCATTTTCCAGGCATAAATCTACAATCTGGTCTTTGCGCTCATCAGGGATGGTGTAAGAGGCAAAGATAATTTCATCCAGCTGGTGTTGCTGAATTAAATATTCAAGATTTTTGGCGTCTAATATTTTAACACCATCAATGGTTTTACCTACTTTACGTTCATCATCATCCACAAAAGCCATGATATTTTTATTAACCCGGGCATCATGGTCAAATGTGCGTTTTGTAGCCAAGCCGGCTTCACCAGCTCCATAAATAATAACTTTTCTTTTATCCAGCTTCAGGTTCTTTACATACATAAAGAAATACTTAATCATCACCCGATAGGTAATCAGAAGCAAAAAACTCGTTAAGCCGTTGGTAATTAATATTGTATTAGAAATTAACGGGCCGTTAAAAAAGCTGATAAAAATAAGATTAAGCACAAAGAAATTACCATTGGCAACCAATACCGCAAATAAAATCCTGAAAGAATCCTGTGCACTCGTATACCGTATTATTCCGGTAAAAGTTTTAATGTGAAAAAATACCCCAATGTTAATTACAGCCAAAATGAGTAAATTCCTGGCTACCTCAGGAATCTCCACAGCCGTCATATCCAAGTTATGCTTTAAACTATAAGCAAAAACCAAAGAGAATGTACAAATCCATAAGTCTATTACGAAAATGATCCAGCGGGGTACAATATTAATTTGAGTAAACAAAATACTATAGGCTATTTTTATAATAAAGGTAAGTATAAAATTACTTCAAAAGTAAATATATACTTTGCCAATTTCATATACTAAACAACTATCCTGCCAGTTTTAATATTTAAATAAGTTTTTAATTGTTTTGATTACCCTATTAAGATCATCTTCGGTTAAATTTGATCCTGAAGGCAAGCATAATCCTTTATTAAATAGCATCTCTGAAGTCCCATCTCCGTAAAAAGGTGACTCAGCGAAAATAGGTTGTAAGTGCATTGGTTTCCACAATGGCCTCGACTCAATATTTTCTACTTCTAAAGCCAAACGAATTGTTTCTCTTGTAATACCATCTTTAGGCTCAAAAAGAATGCTAGATAACCACCGATTTGAAAAATATCCTTTAAGTTCCTCAGTAAAAGATAATTCTTTAATTCCACTTAGTTCACTTTTATAATATTTAAAATTATTTCTTCTATTTTGAATATGCCTATCAAGTACCTCCATTTGCCCTCTGCCAATGCCCGCAACTATATTACTCATACGATAATTGTAGCCAATATGACTATGCTGGTAGTGTGGAGCATCATCTCTAGCTTGTGTTGCAAGAAAAATTGCCTTATCTTTTTTGTCATTTTGTAATGAAACAAGTGCGCCACCACCTGAAGTAGTAATGATTTTATTCCCATTAAAAGAAAGACATGCCATTTCTCCAAATGTTCCACATTTTTGGTTATGGATTGAAGAGCCTAATGCTTCTGCAGCATCTTCCAAAACTGGTATTTCGTATTTAGCCGCAATTAGTAAAATTTCATCCATTTTTGCGGGCATTCCATACAGGTGTACAGGAATAATAGCCTTTGGTTTTTTCCCTTTTGCTATCCTATCTATTATCGCTTCTTCCAAAAACTTTGGAGACATATTCCAAGTATCTAATTCAGAATCAACAAATACTGGTGTCGCTCCAAGATATGCTATTGGATTTGCAGAAGCAGAAAATGTCATACTTTGACAAATAACCTCATCACCTGGAGCCACCCCTAAAAGAATCAAAGCAAGATGCAGAGCTGCAGTACCTGAACTTAACGCTGCAACATAAACATCAGGATTTAGATAATTTGATAAATCATTTTCAAAATTAGTAACATTTGGTCCTAATGGGGCAACCCAGTTTGTATCAAATGCCTCCTGTACATATATTTGTTCCGTTCCTCCCATATGAGGAGAGGAAAGCCATATTTTTTTAGTCATTTTTATTTATTAAATGATAATTATAAATCTATGTTTTTATAATAGAAATTTTTTCCTTAAACCTGTAAAATACAGTTTCATTATCCTTCACATTCTTATCAAGAACCATCCCTGCTTGTATAAGGTTATAATCCCCAACTGTAACCCCTGGAATAATAGTACTTCGAATTCCGAAAAAATTGTTATTACCTACTTTTACATTACCCGCCAAGCCGGCCGTAGATAGAAAATTATAATTGCCTATTTCACAATCATGACTTATAAAGCTATACGAAGTAACCAAATTAAAATTCCCTATTTTACAATTAGGACCAATAACAGTATTAGGATAGATGATATTTCCAATGCCTAATTTGGCCGATTTTGCAATAACAACCGATGGATGTATAATATTAGGAAAATTTAAGCTTGTAATATTTAATTTATCTATAATTTTATTCTTCCCATTTGGATCCGCAAAACCAAAAATATACGCGACCTCTGAAGAAAAATTATGTTCCGAAATTGTGCCCATATATGGTGCATCAAAACCATATTTTTCGGATTTCAGTATAAAATCGTCTTGATTATCATTTAGAAAACCGAAAATTGTCTGTTTTTCGGCAGGGTTCTGTTTTTCAATATCTTCTAAATAAGAAATCACTTCAGATGCAACGGCACCACTACCTATAAATATAATTTTTTTCATTAATTTCTTTCTTATTTATAAATATACGCTTCTCCGTGTCCTGGATAAATGGTTAAATTTCTCAATAGTTCTTTGTATTTGTTTATACAATCTAAATATTGCTCCTTAGACCCTGTAGGTAAATTAGTTACAATTCTAGATCCTTGTAAAAGAAAATCTCCTGAAAAAAAGACATCATTGAGTTTAATACTGATTGACGAATCCGTGTGTCCCGGTGTTTTGTAAATTTCAAAATCTAAATCAATATAATTAAATTTACCCTCTTCCACAAGAATGTCCGATTCTTTAACCATCAAATTGATTTGATTATGAAAAATAGCCAGGTTCTTTTTAGGATTAGATAATCTTTCCGACGTTTTAGCAGATGAAATAACTAAAATAGTTGGATTCTTTTCTCTTAGGTAATTAACGCCCAAAATATGGTCAAAATGTTCATGCGTAAGCATAATAAATACGGGTCGCAGACTATATTTTTCTAAATAATCAACAATTCTTTCATCGTTTTCGGTGCCTGGATCGATAATAATCGCTTGGTTATTCTGTGGATTGGAGACAATATAGGTTACAGAATCTATGGGTACATTTTCAAATTTATGTACTGTAAACATTATCCTGTAATATTAATGCTCCTACCGCCATCAACTGTTAATTGCTGTCCTGTAATCCATCTCGATTGATCAGTTAGGAGAAAGCTAACTGCTTCAGTAATATCACTGGGTAAACCTATGCCCAAAGGATATTGGGCAGACATCCTATTACTCACTTCTTCGTTTTCAAAAATAGATTTAGTCATTTCAGTAATAACTGCTCCGGGCAATACTGAATTTATTCTCACTTTAGGAGCCAACTCCACAGCTAAGCTACGCATCAACCCATCCAAAGCAGCCTTAGAAGAGCCATAAGTACTCATTGCTTTTGCCCCCCTATTACTAATATTACTTGAAATTAAAACTACGTTATTTAAAGCTGAGTTGTTAGTTCTTTTGTTAATCAAAAGTTTTATTATACTATTTGCCGAAAAAACATTTGTCTTAAAGGTTTCTAATATCAAATCCTGGCTCACTAATTTAAGGGGAACCATTTTCATAAATCCCGCGCAGTGCACAAATTTCTCAATAGTAATCTGATTCTCAGAAATAAAATTAATAATATTTTTTTCTAATCTTTCAGAATCTGATAAGTCTAAAGGTAAAACATAAACAAAATTTTCTGAAGAACATTTAGCCTTCAGAGTTTCTAACTTCTCAATATTTCTGCCACTTAGGACTATATTGTACTTGTGAGATAAATTTATTGCTAATTCTTCTCCAATTCCAGAGGTTGCCCCAGTTAAAAAAAGTGTTTCCTTCATAAATTTTAATTATTGAGCGGTGAACCCTCCATCTATTGATAAAATACTACCTGTAACCCACTTGCTCATATCAGACAATAAATAAGCAACGCCATATGCGATATCTTCAGCTTCACCTAAACCCAAAGGGTGCAATTGATTTAATCTAACATTATAATCATTATCAAATGCGCCCGAAACATCTTCTAACATTTGTGTTCTGATGAATCCAGGTGCTATACAATTTACACGGATACGTTTAGGTGCCAGCTCAATCGCTAATGATTTAGTAATCCCATGTAAAGCAGATTTGGACATAGCATAAGCTACATTTGCAGCAGAGCCAACTAATCCATAAACTGATGAAATAAAAACCATCGAAGGATTTCCCACATTATAATTTTTATGCTTTGTAAAAACTTTAGCTAATTCTAAAGCAGCAATAGTATTTACTTTCAATACCTTATCAACAGTATTTATATTTAATGTCTTCAGAGGGGATATATAAGGTATTCCTGCAATATGAATTATTCCATCTAATGCTCCAAAAGTTTTTATCTTTTCTTGCACCAATCTCGTGATCTCGTGAATTTCAGATAAATCAATTACTAAATAATCACATTTATCATTGCAAAATTGTAATGTCTCTTTTAAGGGACCCTCATTAATATCTAACAAAAGAAGCTTTGCATTTATCGATGATAAATACAAAGCTGTAGCTTTTCCTATTCCAGAAGCAGCACCTGTAATTAGGATTGCCTTTTCTGAAAAGTCTAAGAAGTTATTATGCATTCTGTTTATTTAAAATCAGATTATGTAAGCCACCAATCGTTTTGGCTTCGATAATTTCTCCATTAGTTATTGATACCTGATACTCATCATCAACCAACGCAATTATTGACAGGGTTGTTAATGAATCCCATGCTTCAAATGAAGTCAACTCATCGGAAGGCTTTACACTATCTACTTCCATTATCTCTGCCAATTGTTCTAAGAATTCTTCCATATTATAATATTTTAGTCTTTTTTTTATTAATTAGTATATATTACTTTGCAAAAGTCCAAGTTCCCTAATTTCATAATAATAGTTCCCCATGTTAAACCAACTCCAAAACCAGAAAAACATACTTTCATTTCAGTTTGTTCTAATTGTTCTCCGAGATTATATGCAGTTACGATAGGAATAGTTACACCACTGGAATTGCCAAAGTTTTCTACGACATTTGATGGTAATTTAGCTCTGCTCACCCCTATTTTATCCGCTAATTTTTGTAGCATAAAACGATTGGGTTGATGAAATAAGAAAAAATCTATTGATTCTATACTATCATCTGATGACTCTATAATGTTCTTGATTTGTTCAGGCACTTTTGTTTGCACAAAATTGAAAACGTTATCACCTTGCATTACTAAATGATTTTTACTTCGTCTATTCCCAAATACATCCTCGTACAATACTGCTGTTTCTCCTGTCATAGGCATTCTGGCGCCTCCAGCGGGTACATTCAATGCCATAGCTCCGGTTCCATTCATTTTAATCTCGCCCACAATGGAGGTTTCATCATTTGTTTTTTCCAAAATTGTGATAGCAGCAGCATCACCAATTAAGGGGTTGCTATTTCTATCGAATTTTGAAACCTTGGGGCTTAACACATCTGCATTACATAAGACAACTTTATTGATCTCAGGGTTATCCAACAAAGTAAAACTTTGTTGTAATCCAATAATAAACCCAGCACAACCCTGGTTAATATCCAAGCAATACACTCGTTCGTCAAGTTCATATTTACCATGTAACAAATTGCTGGTAGGTGGCATGATATATTCTGGGCTTTGACTCACAAATATGAGAGCATCTATTGAGTTTTTATTCAACAAATTATTCTCGAATAAATAATCTAATCCCTTTACAACCAAATCAAAACTTGTTGTGTGCTCGCTGGAAACTACCCTTTTAGACTTAAATCCCATTGCAGTCTTTAACTTCAAGGATTTTGCTTCTGAGAAACTATAATTATGCATTTCATCTTCAAACATGACTACATTTGAGGGTAAAATGCTAAGCATTCCAGAAATCTTTTTATTTGAAAAATTAATTTTCATTACTGAGCACCATTGTTCTTAATTAGCACCTCTATAGAATCGATAGATTCAAAGTTTTCAGGTAAAATCTCTGCTCCATCAATTGAAATACCAAAAGCTTCATCTAATTCAGTAACTAAAGTTATTACATCAAAAGAATCTAACATCCCATTTGAAATAAATTCTGTTTCTGTACTGAAATCAAATTCGGGACGAATTCCATTTAATATATCAATAATTTGGCTCTTCATACTTTTTATCTTTATTAATTAAAATTAGGTTGTGCATATCTTCTTCCACAAACCCAAAATATTTATATCTTTTTATAGCGTTATGGTTACTTTCTATTACCCAAAAAAGCTCTCTCCTTATATCATCTCCAATGTTGAAAAAAAGTTGTATTAACTTAGATCCAATTTTTTTCTCACGATAATCAGGATGTACAAACCAATACCTCAAATGGCTGGTGATACCATGAGTTTCAAAAACTACAAACCCCTGAATTTCACCATTATCTGAAAAATAATATGCGCATTCATTAGAGATGAAAAGATCTATTTCTACATTGGTAGGTATTCTTTCTACAAATTTATTAAAATATCTGTTATAAAGATTTTGAATCTCCTCTTTCTTATCCCTTGTAAGTAAATGAATATTCTCAAAATTAACCTCAACTTTTTTAGTTCTTATTTTACTCATTCTCATCATCGATGAATATTCATAAAATCCATTCGCTAAGAAAGCATTTTTTATATTTTCTAAATATTTTGAACTACCTACTGCTTCTACTGAAATTTCTCCTTTAACATTTTTATAAACATACTCAAAAATTAGACCAAGCTCATATATATCCTGTACAATAAAATATAATCGCGAAAAGTCATTATCATCTGTTATTAAAAAACAGGACTTTTCACTTTTAAAGGCTTTAATCTTATTCTCTCCAAGAAGTTGATCAAATTGTTTTTCAGACATAAAGAAATTTGTTTTCATTTCTTTATTTTTTAGTCTGAATAGTTCATTTTTTATTTCAGAAAAAGTAAAATTCTGAATTGGCTTCATAAATTATAAATTGGCTTTCTGGTTCAAATAAGCTCGATCTATTTTTCCATTAGGATTACGAGGCATTTCATCGTATCTGATATATACTGTTGGAATCATATATTTTGGCAAAGATTGCACTAATTCCTTTCTAAAAACAGCTGATTCAATTTCCTCATCTCTCTCGTAATATAATACAATGTCTTTTTTTGCTTTATGATAAACACAACAAGCATTTTTAACAATTTTCAGACTGTTAACTACAATATGTTCTATTTCTCCCAATTCGATACGGTAGCCTTGATGTTTTATTAAAGTATCTTTTCTTCCTTTAAAAATGATCTCATTGTGTTCATTCAAGGCAACTACATCACCGGTCCTATAGATGATTTCCGGATAGTGAGTATTTAGCGGATTTTGAACAAAAGCGGATTTTGTTTTATCAGGATTGTTATAATAACCTAATGCTAATGAACTTCCTCTAACACAAAGTTCTCCTTCCTCGCCTTTAGCAGCCAACTTATTTTCATCTGTAATAATTAGGACATCTGTATTTTTATACGGAATACCGATTGGAAGAGGTTCATCATCATTAAACTCTCTGTCTACAATAAAATAAGTACAATCTAAAGTAATTTCAATCGGGCCATATAAATTTGCGAATTTAGTTAAATCCATATTTTTCTTCCAATAGTTAAATTGCTTAGTAGGAAATACTTCTCCTGCGAACCAAACCAATTTTAAAGTATCTAGGTGTACCTTAGTTAGCAGATCCATATTAGCAATATTTACCATTATGGTTGGAACCCAAAATATAAAACTTACACTTGTACGTTGCATTTCCTCAAGAATCTTTATTGGGAAAGCTGCTAAATTTTCGGGCAGAACAACGATGCAACTACCTTTTGCCATTAACATACAAAGTTCAAAACTAAATATGTCAAAGATGACAGGGGATAAAGAGCCTATGACTTCAGTCTCAGAAAAGTTAAAAATTTCGTCCGAAACTTCTATAAAATCAACAAAACTTCTATGGTTAAGTGCTACACTTTTCGGAGTACCTGTAGATCCTGAAGTATTTATAACACAGGACATATCAGTATCAATAGACTTATTTGATAACCTTTCCAGCAAAACCTCAGCATTGAAAGCTACATCAAAGTCTAATTGATCTATTACTATTATTTTCTCGATCGAAAAGATATTCTCAAGATTTTTAACTAAGTCAGATGTAGTGACTATAAAATCTGGCAGCACCAAATCTAAAATATTAGCAATTCTTTGTATAGGACTTTTAACATCTAAATTAAGATACGCATTCCCACTCCACATAATTCCCAAATCTGAAACAATGCAATTAATAGATTTGGGGAGATAAACCGCAATTGGTTTGTTTATAATTTCAGATTTATCAAGTATAAATCTGGATAGAATAGCGGTTCTTTTGTATAATTCCTTAAAATTAATCTGCTTATTATTTTCTATTACAGCAGTGTTATTTCCTTTAATTTTAACTGTTTCTACAAAATATTCAATTAAATTTTTTTTCATAATTGTTAATTATTTCCATTAAAGCCTTCCATAGTTGCTTGCCCTTCCTGGGAAATTCCTTCACTTTTAAATACCTTTTTTATTGTTAAAAAGAATATTTTAATATCCAAAGTAAAGGATAAATGATCAACATACCAAACGTCTAATTCAAACTTCTTTATCCAAGAAATAGTATTTCGACCATTTACCTGAGCCCAGCCCGTAATCCCAGGGCGAACCATATGCCGACGTTTCTGCATTTCACTATATAATGGCAAATATTGCGGCAAAAGGGGCCGCGGCCCTATAATTGCCATATCTCCTTTTAAAACATTAATCAATTGAGGCAACTCATCTAAAGATGTTTTACGAACAAAAGCACCCATAGGGGTCAGGCGATTTGCATCTGACAGCAAATTACCATCCCTATCTTTTTTATCGTTCATCGTTTTGAATTTGATGATTTTAAAAATACGCTCATGCAATCCCGGACGGGCTTGAAAAAAGAATGGTTTTCTTTCGTTGGCAAAGTATAAGCCAATTGTTACTACTATAAAAATTGGTGACAGGACAATAAGTCCAATTAACGCTATAAAAAAATCAATTAAACGTTTGAATAAATTTTTGTACATTTTAAAGCTTTTGCATAATTAATTGATAAGATTTTTTCACTGTATATTCTTTTTGCAATAATTTCCATGAATTCTCACCCAGAATAGATAAATCTGCATCTGCAACATGCTCATTAATTATTACATTAATACTGTTTAGATCGCCTGCTAAAATTTTGTATCCACAATTTGCCTTTTCTATAATATCGCCAATATCTGTGTTCACATCAGTGGCTGCAATTACTGGCAACTTCATTTCCAAATATGACAACAGTCTGGATGGGAAATTGGGAATTAAGAAATTTTTATCCAAATAGATTAATCCCACATCACACGCTGCCAAAAGCTTATCATAATCTTCTTTAAATAAATGTTGAAGTAATTTTGCATTTTGTGGTTGATATGAATCAAACCAAGATTTAATTCTCGAGAATTCAGTTCCATCACCAACAATTAAAAAAAAAATCTCTTTATTTTTTACGCTTTTAATCGTGTCAAGTAAAAAATCTAATCCCTGGGGTTTGCCCAAATTACCACCATAAACTAAGATTTTTTTATCTAAAGGAACATCATATCTTTTTCTAATTTTATTCTTTTCCTCTTGTGTAAAATTAAAATGAATAGGTTCAATAGTGTTTGGATTTACTTCAACTTTATTAGGATTTACTTCAGGATTATGTTTTAATAAAAAATCAACGTTGGCAGGAGACATGCAACCAATGGTATCGGAAATTGAGTAAAGTTTTTTTTCCTTTTTAAGAAAATACTTATGAAGTAGCCCATCTTTTTTTATCATTTTCATATCCACCGCATTCTGTGGAAAAATATCTTTCAACAACAAATAAGTATAAGCATTATCTCGCTTCTTTATATATTTTACAACCTTATAAAAAGTAATAGGAGGTGTCGAATATAAGACTAAGTCAAATTTAGTATTAAATAGTAGCTTTCTAATTGCTGAAAGATACTGATATTCAATCGCCAGTGTACCAATTCCTTTTTCAATAAAATTAGTTTTTTGTATATTAAGTGTCTTAACCAATAAAATAGAAACCCCATTTTCTATAATTAATTGAGTTGATAGCTTTACCCTTCGCTCTACTGGAGACACTATAGTAATATGGTGCCCCTCATCGCGAAATTTCCGTATCAAATCAGGATATATTCCTCTATCCTCGATTGAAGTTATCTTGGAAAGTGTTAGAAAAAGAATCTTCATAGTTTATTAAATTTCTTCACTCCAAACGGTTCTTTTGATATAATCTGTATAAGAAATGATAATTCTTAACATCTTGTCGGACACATTCGGCATCGAATAATCTGATACTGGGCGGAAATTTCTTTCACTACCTACTTTTTGTTGTAAAACTTGAACTAACCCTTGCAAAATGCGTGTGGGCGACAAACCAACCATCATTACTGAAGCTTCTTCCATCGCTTCAGGTCGTTCGTGTGCTTGACGGATATTTAAGGCTCTAAAATTTAAAATAGACGATTCCTCAGAAATGGTTCCTGAATCTGACAATACACCATAAGAGTGCATTTGCAATGCATTGTAATCGTGGAAACCTAATGGCTTTAAGAATTGAACTTCTGGGCGCATCTCGATTTGCATTTTGTCAATCATGTTTTTTGTCCGCGGATGCGTAGAAACAATGATTGGATACTGATATTTTTCAGCAATCGCATTCAAAGAAGCCATTAAACCTTGAAAGTTTTTCTCAGAATTAATATTTTCCTCCCTGTGCGCAGAAACAACAAAGAATTTTCTCTTTTCTAAGTTTAATTTTTCTAAAACATTTGAAGCATTAATCCGTGGCAAATAATGATTCAACACCTCATACATTGGTGAACCAGTTTTAATAATTCTATCGGCTGGTAAACCCTCTCTCAAAAGATACTCACGAGCAATATCTGAATAGGTTAAATTGATATCTGAAATGTGATCTACAATTTTACGGTTAGTTTCTTCAGGTACACGTTGATCGAAACACCTATTTCCCGCTTCCATGTGAAAAATAGGAATATGACGTTTTTTTGCAGGAATCGCACATAGACAAGAATTAGTATCACCTAAAACTAAAAATGCATCTGGCTTTAATTCTTCTAATAAAGGATCTACTTTAATCAAAATATTTCCAATTGTTTCTGTTGCTGTTGTTCCAGCAGCCCCTAAGAAATAGTCAGGTTTACGAAGCCCTAAATCTTCAAAGAAAATTTGATTTAACTCGTAATCGTAGTTTTGTCCTGTGTGAACAATAACATGTTCGATCGCCTCAGAGACATCCAAAGCTGATAATACTCTTGACAATCTAATGATTTCTGGCCGAGTTCCCACAACCGTCATTACTTTTAATTTTTTCATTCTATCTTTAACGATTAAACAGTTTCAAAATAAGTGTCTGCATCTTCAGGATTAAAAGGTTCGTTAATCCAAAAGATTGTGTACAATTCTTCCTCGCCGATATTTTTTATATTATGTGTATACCAAATTGGCATATCAACATAAGCAGGTTCGTTTCCATCTAAATAATAATCTAACACTTCGTTCGTATTAATTTTACGAAGTTGAATTAAAGCTTTTCCTTTGATTACGGCAAAACGTTCAATTTTTCTCGTATGATAGTGATTCCCTCTTGTTATCCCTGGAACCGTAGTTGAAAATGAACACTGACCGCCAATACCTAAACGAATTACTTCAACAAATGCTCCTCTTGGATCATTATGTTGCGTAAACTTAACGGGGTAATGTGCTTTGTAATCAATGTACGAACGATAGGTGTTGAATAAATTATGTTCGAATTGATTATTGATCACAGGAATTTCTCCGCCATCAAAATATTTTGCTTTATAGTTATTTAGCAAAACTAAAACTTCTGAAACCTTCTTAAAAGCAGTAGGTTTCACTAACAATTCAGCTTTACTCTCTGAACTGCTAATTTCTTTTATAATTGTGTCAACTAACTCTTGAACATAAATCAACTTTACCTCCCCATCATTCGCAATACTTGGCTTTTCGCCATGGGTTAACTGATAACAAAAAGTTGCTATAAAGGAGTTATAATAAGGTTTACCAAAAGCACCGAATACATTTGGAATAATTAATCCAGTTACTTTTCCTCCGTATTTATCTGCCCAATTGACAATGGTGTTACGGCTTTCTTTTTTAGATTTCCCATAAAAATTATCCTGTTCTTCTTGAGTTGATGAAGACATTAGTACATGCGCTTGAGAATTTGTTCTCTTTAATGACTCAACCAATCTTTGGGTAAGACGAACATTGGTTTCGTAAATAAATTGTTCGCTTTCGTGACGGTTCATTGCTGCTAAATGTACAACTACATCACATTGTCCTATAAATTTATCCAATTCTTCCACATCTTCAAAATATTCTTTTTGAAAATCAATTCTTTGAAAATCTTCAGGAAACAATCCCAAGGTATTATATAAATGACTACCAACGAAACCATTCTGCCCCGTAATTCCTATTTTTTTCATAGTTTATTTTTAAAATAATCGATTGGGAAACGATATTCATCTTTAATTTCTCCTAAAGCATAATCTGCAAAAACAAGCAGCTTACAGTGTTCCTCTTTCGCTTGAATTGCTGTAATACAACCAGAAGGAATATGCAGATAAGTTAAGCTTTTGTCTGTTAACTCATATTTCCTAATGTTTAAATTTTTTGATGGGTTTTTGAAATCATCAACTTTAATAACAGAAATCTCAAATTTCCCTTTCATAGAGGCAAACCAACGTTGCTCAATTTTATGTCCTTGCCATCCTCTAATAAAATCTATTGAATGATTTTCTATTGTGTAAATTCTCTTTACTTCACTGGCATCAAACTCATTATTATGAGTGATGATTCCTCTATCATCTTCGTGTTTATCCCCTTTTAAAATAGACATCAATTATTACTAATGAGGATATTGCATTACATCTTCTCCAAAAATTTCTTTGCGAATTAATGGTAAAGTAGAAATTAATTTCTTCAAACCTTCAACACCTTGCTGCTCTGTATTGTGCGAATGATAGTCTTCAATTTTAGCAACATCTGCTTCTCCCTCAGAAAAATATTTAGCATAATTTAAATCTCTATTATCTGCAGGAACACGATAGAAATCACCCATATCTTCGGCTTTCATCATTTCTTCTCGCGTACATAAAGTTTCGTACAATTTTTCACCATGTCTTGTTCCTATAACTTTTATTGGAACTTTTTTTCCTGTCATTTCAATTAAAGCTTGAGCAAGATCTCCAATACTTCCTGCAGGTGCTTTATTTACAAATAAATCACCTGGATTAGCATGTTCAAAAGCAAATAATACTAAGTCAACCGCATCTTCTAACGACATGAAAAAACGAGACATATTAGGATCAGTAATTGTAATAGGCTCACCTTTTTGAATCTGATTTAAAAACAAAGGAATAACTGAACCGCGAGAAGCCATTACATTACCATAACGGGTTAAGCAAACTACTGTATCTGTTAAATTACGAGATTCGGCAACTGCCACTTTTTCCATCATTGCTTTAGAAATACCCATGGCGTTAATTGGATAAGCAGCTTTATCGGTTGATAGACAAATAACTTTTTTTACCTTGTTAGTAGCAGCGGCCCTTATCACATTCTGAGTGCCTTCCACATTAGTTTTAACAGCTTGCATTGGGAAAAATTCGCAAGAAGGTACTTGTTTCAGTGCTGCTGCATGGAAAATATAATCTACGCCTAAAGTAGCAGGTAATACGGAATTATAATCTCTTACATCACCTAAGTAATATTTTATTTTATTATTTTTATAAAGATTACGCATATCATCTTGTTTTTTCTCATCACGAGAAAAAATACGTATTTCTTTAAAATGATTTGTTTCTAAAAAACGGTTGAGTACAGCTGTTCCAAATGAACCGGTTCCCCCTGTAATTAGAAGTGTTTTATCTTTAATTTGCATAATTATTTTTTCTTACTCCTGTATAAAATTTGTGCTTTTTTCGTAAATCATTAATATCACATTAAATCGCATATAAAGCCGAATAAACTCATACATCTATATCTTATAGAAGATTAAATTATTCACTCTTTGAAAAGTTGAAACTTGATCAGATTTTAAAACTTCGTTTTTTAATCTAATTAGGTAAGGGTTGCATAGTTTGTTTAAATTTACCTCAACCACGTTTATTAAATAGCTTATTAATTAGATGAAACCCATCTTAACTTAATTCAGATTATTATTAGTTTGATTTTAAATTTTTCGTCCAGACAAAATTGAAAAATAAAAAAGACATATAATAATTAAATGATTGTATGATTATAACTTTTAATTTTCTCCATAATGTCGAGATATTTTTTAGTTCTATCCAAACTTGTGCCAAATCTTTTTAAATTATCCTTCCCTTTATTTATTAATTCTTTTCTCAAAGATTCATTTGTGTACAATTCGAATATAGCATCAGCATATTTTTCAGCTTCTAAAGGATTGCAGAATAAAGCTGCATCACCACAAATTTCCTTAGAGAAAGCCAAATCTGATGTTATTATTGGTTTTTCCATGTACATAGCTTCTAAGTATGTTGCTGAGAAAACCTCTAAAAGAGTTGGCATAAAAGAAATCGTTGATTTTTGATACAGTTCTGGTATTTGATTCAAAGATACTTTTCCTAAGTATTCAATATTCTTATCAAACTTTGAATCGAAATTCAACTCATTTTTCGATATAGTAATTATAAATTTGAAATCTGAAAAGTTATATTTTTTCTCTAAAACTTCAATCACTTTAGGAACAATTCCTATATTTTTATGTTTGTAATATGCCGTTAAACATAATATATTAAATGATTTTGGCAGAAGATAATCCAATGGCTCCCATCTATTTTTATCTAAAAAAATTTCATTTAAGGTATTATTAACCGTAAAAGTTTTTATATTATTTGGTAATTTCTTAGCTATTATGCTTTCAGCATTAATTGACTCAAATATCAACGCATTAGAGTTTTTAATAAATGCTCTTTTCTTAATAACT
Organism: Pedobacter nototheniae; assembly: GCF_032678625.1. Taxonomy (GTDB): domain Bacteria; phylum Bacteroidota; class Bacteroidia; order Sphingobacteriales; family Sphingobacteriaceae; genus Pedobacter; species Pedobacter nototheniae_A. The sequence goes on from NZ_JAVTSO010000001.1 coordinate 569,785, forward strand.
CCTAATATTTTATATTGCAATCGTTCCAGAAATGGAATTAATTTAAAAAATGGAGAATTGGGATAAATTAAGTACGGAATAGCAAAGCCAACAATTTTAGGAAAACTACTTTTATGATAGGAAGGACCAAATGTTGTAAAAATAACATCAGGTTTTATTCTATTCTCAATGTCAAAAACTTCCTTACTCCTCTTTTTTATTGATTTGAGTGATAATTCATTTAAATCAAAAAATATGAAGTTTTGAGGAAATATTCTTTTTTCGATGCTATTCTTACTGTTGAATGATTGAATTACAAAATATTCATTATCTAAAGAAAGTGATCTCAAATCATTTAAAAAAGAACTTCCAACTTGTATTCCTCCTCCAACAATTAGATTTGAATGATCAATTAATATTTTCATAGACTGTTGGTAAATTTTATGATTTTTTCAGTTTGTACTTTTGCATTCTTTGTCTCAACAACGAAAGATCTCGCCATCCGCCCCATTTCTAACATCTCTTCTATCTGCATATTTTCTAAATCGTCAAAAAAATTACTTAAGGCATTAATACTCTCATCTTCCAAGGAAAAGCAATAATCAAAATATTCTTCGGGGATTCCTTGTAATCGATACATAAAAGTAGCTGTTCCAGATAGATAATATTCAATTACTTTTGATGGAAATGAGTATTTAGTAAATTCTCCTTTAGAACTCCTTGGGTTTATCAATAGAAAAGCTTCAGATTGCTTTTTGATAACTTCTTCTCTCGCTATTTGCCCCAAATATTTTATAGTACTAATATTTTTAATTTTTTCCAACATAACCCCTTTCCCATCTCCATCGCCACAAACATGCAATTCAATATCTTTATTTTTTGATAATAAAAAGGCTTCTATTAAATTCATTATTCCATGACGTAAATCTAAAGAGCCAGAATAAAAAATAACTTTATTGGAAACGTTAATATTTTTTTTATAAATTTTATTCTGGGGATTTAATACTCCTTCTATAACGATAAAGGGTTTGTTATTAACTTCTAATGGCAACATTTCTCCCATTGATTTAGTTAAATAAACAAAGCCATCAATTTCACTTTTAGCATTCGCAAGAGTTCGTCTATTATTTTCTTCTAATTGACGGTGTAAAAAACCTTTGTTGCTATGTGTAAATCCAATAATATCAGGAATCATTACAATAATTTTACAATTTGGGTTTATGCTTTTAATCAATTTTAAGGCTTTTAAAAAAGGTGTGTACAAATCGTACACGAAAACATAATCAACCCCACTTAAAATGTGTTTGTTTTTTGTAATATAATTATTTAAGTTTTTCTGTATAGAAAAATGTTTAAGTAGATTAATATTATAGAAATCAATGTTGTACCCAACTAATGCATCTGTATTATCAAATTTAAAGCCTATACTTTTTACCTTTTTAAATTTAAATGGGAAAGCCCCTATATTTGGAACATTTAAAGCATAAACATCTACTAAATTTTGCTTAAAACCGTCAAGTAAAGCTCTTTGTAAGCTATCATTAGCATTTGAAATAGCTCCTAAACTATTGGAAATAAAAAATGATTTATTTTTATTTGGTAATAAAGAAGATAAGAAAAGTAATTTACCCATGATTTGGATTTTTTTTGAACCTATTATTAAAGTAAAACCAGAAAATCACTAATACCATCAGCCTAAAAATCCCAACTGTGGTAAAAAAATTTCCTTTTATATTAGCAATCAACATGATTGCTATGCATAAAAAACCTAAATACTTTTCTCCACTATTTTTTACCTTTGAAAATTTGAATAGATTATATAATATAAATCCGAAAATAGAAATGTACATGATTCCTCCATAAGCTAACTGAATAATATAACCCACATCAGATGATTCTCCAAAAACATTTACAAAGATATTTCTTCCGGTTCCAAATAACCATTCCCATCCATTTTCTGGAAGCACTAACATATCTCCAAAAAGTGTATCGAACGTATTGCCTCCAGTTGTTCTTTGTCCACTAGAAAAATCAGAGAGCTGTGTAAAGAAATCCAATCCCCATTCTATAGTTTGTTTCTGCTCTTCGAATAGTTTAGTTTGAAATAATAATAAATAACCAACTAAGCCTCCAAAAAATAGAAATAAAATTTGCTTAACTTTAAAATTCAAAATAAAATAAAGAATAAGACCTAATAATATTGGCAAAAATCCAATTCTAGCATTAAATAAAACGGAAATAAAGAATAAAGGTAAGGTATATAAAATCTTCGCATTCTTTTTGCTATAAAACAAAACAAAAGGAACCATTAATCCTTGAATCAGCCCGTACGAAAAAGTTAAACTTTCTGATACCCCAAAAGTTCTATTAGCCAGTGATTCCGTGAATTCGTCATTTTTTAACAGACTATAACGAACAAAATCTGACAGTGAGCTATTTAAAATTAGCGTTAAAGTTATTAGGCCTGCTACAGTAGCTACTTTTATAACATCTAAAATTAAATCTTCCCTTTTTAGACTATTGTAAAACATAATAATTCCAATAGGGATAATAAATATCTCAAACACCAGCATCAGGTTGGGAACAAAAAACACAAACCCTTGTGGATTATTTATTTCGCGCAAAAAGGAAAAAAATATGACAAATAAGATTAATGCAATATAATACTTTACAGCGATTACATATTTATAAAATTTTTCATTTAATAAGATCGGAATAAAGAAAAGATATAAAGCGAATTTTGGTGAAACAGGAAAAAATATAAAAGGAGGATTATATATATAAATATATAACAACATGAGAAAAAATAAATATTTAATATGCTTAAATATCTTCGAATTAAGACTCATTATTTTATGACTTTTTTAAAGATTTTTTTTATAAAAGTAGCTGGTTCAAATAAAAGGGCATGCATCTTTGATTTATTTAAAGCTTCTAAAAATGCAATCTCCTGTAATAACTTTTTCGCCTTCTTACTAATTATTTTTTCAAATTTAAAATTTGAATATTCATTAAAAAGTGTTAATAGTTTAATATGTTGATGATATACAAAAACCATTTCATTTTTATAAATAGAGGATGCACTGGTTCCATTAAACACAACTCTATAGACAGACATTATTTCTTCATCGAAATGAATTCTGCCTTTGTTCATATTCAAAAGAGCTAAAGTATAATCTCCGCTGTAAATATCCGTGAACCAAACAGGTAAATTACGAATTATATTCATCCTGAATACCATACTGGCAGTTGGAACAACCCAATCGTTTACAATATGTGTAGGTTCTAACTCTAATGACTTTTTTAGTTTATTAAAAGGGTGGCTTTTTTTTGTTACATCTTCATATATGGTGAGTGCATTATGACAGCTTAATGAAAAATCTTCATTTTTTTCTAAAAAATCGATTTGCTTTTGAAGTTTTAAAGAATTAGTCCAATAATCATCTCCTTCACAAAAAGCAATATACTTACCTCTTGCTAAACTAAATGCATCCATAGAGTTAGACATCATGCCTATATTAACTCTATGTGAGATATAATTTACTTTTATATTAGCAGGTGCCTCTTTTATAATTTCAGTTATAATAGCATCTGTATTATCAGGAGAACAGTCATTTGCGATGATCAATTCAACGTCAAAATTTGTTTGTTGATTAAAAACACCTTTAATGGCCTCTTCAATATAATTCTCGTGACCATAAGTAATCATCACCACACTAATTAGTGGTGTTTCTATATTAATCATATTTTTTTACACTATTTAGTATCAGCAAAACTAACCCAACTATTTAATAAACCTATAAAATCGGTATTTTAACTCTTATAGTAATGACACCGTTTAGATTTATAGCATGACCGAATCCTGACTAATAATTTTAATACTTTTTTAAACCTAAATATATAATCTAAGTATATTAGTTATTCTGAACTCTCAATAATAATCTGCAAATGTGATCAATCTCTTCCAATGTTAAGTCGTAATAAAAAGGCAAACAAAGTACCCTTTTTGAAACATCATCTGTTATCTCCATTTTTTGAGGTACCAAGTAAGGTAAAGCGCTTGCCAAAGAGGGATAAAAATATCTTCTCGTACCAATTTCATTCAGTTTCAATTCATCAATGCATTTCAACATTAATTTTTCTGATTTAAATACTATAGGATAGTAAGCATAATTATTATTAGAATTTTCGTGCCAGGAAGGAATTCTTGCTTGAAGATTTTTTAGTTTCTCATTATATCTATCAAATAATAACTTCCTTTTTTGATGAATATTTTCTACATAATTTAAATTTGCCAAGCCCATTGCTGCATGAAATTCAGAATTTTTGCCGTTAAGCCCTAATTCACAAAAGGTATCGAAACCTGAGATACCGAAATTTCTTATATGGGCAAGTTTTTTTAAGAGTTCAGCATCTTTTGTAATGATCAATCCTCCTTCTCCTGAGTGAAATAATTTTGTTGCATGAAGACTGCAGGTCGATATATCCCCGTATTCAAAAACAGATTTACCATTGACCTTGACACCAAAAGCATGTGCAGCATCGTAAATAACTTTTAAATGATGTCTTTTAGCTATTTCTTCAATCTTAACAACATCACATGGATTTCCGTAAACATGTGTTGCCAAAATTGCAGTGGTTTTTTCCGTAATACTTGCTTCAATTTTTGTAGCATCTATATTAAGCGAATCTTTATCTATATCCACAAAAATAGGTTTACAGTTTTCCCAAACGATACAACTTGTAGTTGCTATAAATGAAAACGGTGTTGTAATAATCTCACCTTTTAAATCTAATGCTTTTATAGCCATTTGTAACGCAACTGTACCATTAGTTACAAAAAGTAGATGATTTATATTTAAAAATTCTTTAAGTTTTATTTCTAAACCACTGGCCAATGGCCCCATATTTGTAAGCCACTGTCTTTGCCAAATTCCAGTTAAATATTCTTGATATTCATTTAAAGGCGGCAGAAAAGGTTTATTTACTGGTATCATTTTTTATAATAAGGTTCTTAATGTCGTTAATACTTTCGAATTTAAATAACCATGCTAATAAAGTATAACAGGCTACTCCTATTGAACTACAAATAATTAAGCGCAGAAAATAAGACTTGTTCAATAGTGCATTATCTAAAAAAAAGACAACTATCCCCATTACAATTGTGAATAAAAAGATAGGGGTTAGATCTTTCAACTGAGCGAACATTGTATATTTCAGCATTTTACCAGCATAATATGTATTTATGAACAGCGCTAAAAATGAGCAAATTAATTGCCCCCAAAGCAAGGCATAAAAACCAAAGTACATTGATATAGGTAAAACTATTACAACCAATATTTTTTTGAGAACCTCTAATCTAAGAAATAAATCACTTCTCCCCTTTACTTGTAATATAATAAGATTATATAAATGTATAGGATATAAAACTCCAGACAAACATATAATCTGAAATATTGGAACCATTTTCATCCATTTATCAGTAAAAAGAAATCTAACTAATGGATCTGCTAAAACTCCCATCAAGACTATAATTGGTGTTATAATAAACAAGACCAACATCATAACTTTTTTATAGGCTTCTTTCAATTTTGGAATGTCATCTTGAATCTTCGAAAAAATTGGAAAAATCACTCGATTTAATGCCCCTGAAATATTACCGATAGGCAGCATCATCAATGATGAAGATCTGGCATAATAACCGACTTGCGAAGGCGAATAAAATCTCCCAATAACAAGTTGGTAAATATTTGTAAATATGATATCTAAAACACCAGAGATTGTAAGTTTATAACCATAATGAAAATGCTCATGAAATTTAATTTTGTTGAAAACCAATTTAGGATGCCAATCTGAAGTAACCCACAAAAATAAACTTACAAGCGAAGCATTTACTATTGCAGAAACTACTAAACTCCAAACACCATAATTTAAGTAAGCCATCAATATACCTACTAAACTACTCAGTAAAAGTGCAGGAAAATTAATAAATGCCTGCTTCTTGAACTTTAATTCTTTTGTAAGGATCGTATTTTGGACTGTACCAAAGGCGGATATAATAAATGTAAGGCCATAAACCTGTGTTATTCTTGTAAGCTGTGGCTGATAATAAAACTTTGCAATATAGGGCGCCCCAATAAAGATTAGACCATATATAAAAATACTACAGCCCAAATTAAAGTAGAAAACGGTTGAGTAATCTTCTTGATTAAGTTCTTTTGATCTAATTAAAGAACTGGTAAGCCCTCCCTCAAATAATACGGTTCCAATCCCAATAAAAATTGCTAACATTCCAATTAGCCCGAAATCCTCGGGTAATAAAATACGTGCTAATACAAGAGAAACCAAAAATGTTACCAATTGCCCTCCAAATTGCTGGCAATAAGTCCATATCATACCAGAAATAGCCTGTTTTCTTAAAGACATTATTTATAAATTACGTGTTCTTCTGAAAAAAGAAAATCATATAGCCATAATTAGGTTTGAATTGTTTTTTTGTACTTCCTTCTTAACACTAAAATCATTACAATAATAAGGCCAGAGACCCCTCCTCCGAGAACGACTCCTTTCGCTTTACTAAATTTTTCTTTATATAAGGGATAGATAGGCTCATCAACAACTTGAATTAATGGTGTTTCTTTCAACAAGACCATTTTACTCATTTCCAAGTTTTGTACTAAGGCACCTAAAACGGCCTTATTTGTTTCAGCGGAAAACTGAGCTCTTTGTGTAGGAACGACTCGCTGTACCTGCCTTGTTGGATTAAGGTTTGGAGTAGCATCACTAACAGCCACAGCAGTATAAATGGCACCATTCATTACCGCCCTAACCGAATCGGTCTGAAGCTGCAAAATTCTTACATTATCTTGTGATTTTTTAGTTTTAGTTTGAATATAAAAATCATTAACATTTTTAACCAACTCATCATTAAAAGCTTTGGCAAAAAATTCATCTGGTGCTTTTACATTAACTTGTATGGTACTTAATTTTTTATCTGGCTTAGCAACTAACAGATAATTCTTATTAATATCCATTACAATTACTCCTAAAATGCTATCGCGTAAGCGATTTGGTACTAAGAAACTACTCCTACCCTCTAAACTGTCAACTGAAAAGCGTAAATTAAGTAATTCGGTTTTTTTTACCCATTTTTTTCTTAGTTCATTAAAGTCAATATATTTTTCAACTAACAATTGCTTTTCCCCATTAATATCAATAGGGGTGAGCAATGTTTTCTCAAGCATAGTTCTTGATTTATATAGTTGTAGTATATTATCTCCCTGAAATATACCTCCGCCGGCACCACCTAAATCCACTCCGGCCATTGAAGCAAGCCCAGCGAGATTCCCAAAACCTCCACCACCCTTTTCATCTTCCAAAACAAATGTTGTAGTTGCTGTATAGAACGCTTTTTTACTATAAGCATAATAAAAACCTAAAGCACCACCTAAGAGACCAAAAATTAAAATAATTAACCATTTCGATAAAAGATATCCCCACCACTCATGAATTTTAAGAATAACTTCTCTTAGTGTGATTTCCTCACTCTGCTCAACCGAATTATTTTGTTGACTTGCTGTTGCCATTATTTGTTTAAGATTGAATTAACGGAGTAAACTCACTATAATGGCCCCCAAAGATGCAACCGCAGTCCCGATACCTATCCAGCTTTGCGCACTCAATCGCTCTCTTTCGGCTCGCTTTGGCACTAATATTTCTGCTCCTGGTTTTATTATAGGATTATTGTTAAAGAACAAAAACTTGCTCACTGCTGCTGCAGAACCATTTGCGTATTTAACATATACACCAGATTTGCGTGCGTTTGATGTAAAACCACCAGCACCATTGATATATTGTTTTAAGCTTTTACCAGATAAAAACACGATACTATTGGGATTTAAAACCTCTCCTGTTACTTTTACGGTTTGCAGTGTACGCGGAACACGAATCACATCGCCATCCTCCACAATTAGATCATATTTGGAAAGTGGATTTTCCATAATCCGAACTAAGTTAATTCCAACTAAATCGCTTTGAATTAGTTTCTGTTCTACTTCAGCTTTAACAGTATCTTTCACGCCTGTTTCCTGTGCTCTCTTTAGATTCAAGAATTTTTTATCTTCCTCATCCTTATTATTGATTGCATTTTTATCAGTAGGATTAATCTTTTCTGCGCCTGGTCTTTTTAATGAAGCACCATCAGCATAAGCATAAGAAGTTAAGCCTCCGCCTCTTTTAATCAAGTCTGAAATTCTTTCATTTTTATTGGTGATGGTATAAGTTCCCGGATAAAGAACCTCACCTTCTAATTTAACTTGTTTTTGTACGGTATATCCCTCTGAATTCCGCACAGAAATAATATCAAAGGGTTTAAGTATAAAAGGCTCTCCATCTAATTTAAGATCTGGACTAACATTTACAGTAAATACTTCTGCTGTACGAGCGGCAACAGAAGTGGCATCACTGTTTTTTACCCTTCTGGAAATTTCAATTCGATTTGGCGTCGCGCCTTCCTTAAATCCACCCGCCATTTGAATTACAGATTCCAGTGTCATATTATCTGCGTACTCAAAAGTACCTGGAGCCCTCACCTCACCTTGAATACTTACTTTGTATTCATCTCTTAAATCGAATAAAGATGAAATCGTAATTTTATCTTCTCTTTGAAGTGTAATGTCGCCATCGGCACCTGAGATAATTTTAGCTACATCAAAAGAAATTAAGGATTGGGTGTTATCTGGATTTAAGCGGTTAATGTAACCACGATTTAGAAAAGCATCTTCAGTTAATCCATCTGATTTATTAATTAATCCACGTAAAGTTAATCCTTTATCCAGCTCGTAAACACCGGGGCGGAATACAGCACCTAAAATCTCAACACGATTGGCAAAGCGGTCCAATATCGCTTCAACAACAAATTTATCTCCATTTTTAGGGATATAAGAATTAAAGTCTGCGGCTGGAACATCTAAAATCTTGCGTTCTTTATCCGTATTTTGGAAAGATTTAATTTTTGCAGTGTAAGCCTGTGTTGTAAAACCGCCAGCAAAGTTTAATACACTTTGTAAGGTTTCTCCATTTACGACTTCAAAAAAAGCAGGAACTTTTATCTCGCCGGTAATTTCAACTCTTTTATCAAATACAGGAACATTAATTACATCCTGATCTTGTAACCGGATATTATTTTGTTGAATTCCTTTTAGCAGAAAATCATAAACATCAACTGTTGAAACAACTTTGTTATTTCTAATGACCTGTATTTTACGAAAAGATCCATTGTTAGATGGACCACCAGATGCATAGAGCGCATTATATACAGTTGATAATGAGGATAATGTATAAGTCCCTGGTTTTACCAATTGCCCCGTTAACGTAACCTTTATGCTCCTGATATTACCCAGATTAATGGCCAAACTTGTTCTGCCAGACCTTAATGATGGATAAGTTTTACCCATCGCACTTTTGATTTTTGATTCTGCTTGTTCAATAGTTAAGCCACCCACCGAAATCCGTCCAACATATTGCAGGTTGATAACTCCATCTGGACTAACTAAAAGGTTATAATTTGCTTCGTTATCGCCATTCAGATCAATTAACAATTTATCATCAGGGCCAATGATATAACTTTTAGGTGTAGCTATACGTAAATTTGGTTCAAAAGTTATTGCTCCATTTTTAAACATTTCAGAGCCAAAAATCTTTGGTCCAACTTCTTCGTCCGCTACTTTTTTCTCGTTGTCAACTTTTCCTCCATCAGTTGTTTCGCTAATTTCACGTCCGGTATTCGTTGGTTTATCTTCCGCTTTAACAGCAGAACCTTGTTTGCGAACTTTTTCTACACGTAAACGGAGTTTTGCAATTTCATCTGCTTTCATCCCTTGAGCCGCTGCCATCTGCTCCAATTGAGCATCGCCATAACCTATGGACTCGGCCTTCTTAATCATCTGTAGGATTTGCGCATCGGATAACTCATCAACCTTAACATTGGCGTAATTGGTTTGAGCGATTGCAGCGGTATTAAAACCTATATATATTACAATTAGGACTAATAATTTCAGTATTTTTCTTTCCATAAATAGTATTAATTCAAGCTCCTTATAAAGTTAGGGAGATGAAATTTATTATGTTAACTGGGAGGTTTTTATATGTAATATTAAGAATAATATTATTCAAAATAATTAAGGGTTTTAAATCCACCTTTTTTCAGGTACTCGTCTTTTTTCATAAGTTGTAAATCAGCGTGAGCCATATCTTTCACCAAAGCCTGTAAATCATACTTTGGCTGCCAGCCCAACTGTGTTTTTGATTTCGTAGGATCCCCCAATAATAAATCAACTTCTGTTGGCCTGAAATACTTTGGATCTACCCGAACTATAGTCATACCAGGTTTTAAAAAATCAACTTTAATATCCAATTGGCCTGCAAGTACTTCATCAACATCAATAATCACTCCTTTTTCGTGTTCATCTTTGCCGCTAAACTCAATTTCTATGCCAAGTTCTGCAAAACTCATCCTTACAAATTCTCTAACGGTGGTTGTTACACCAGTAGCAATTACATAATCTTCTGGCTTTTCTTGTTGAAGAATAAGCCACATTGCCTCAATATAATCTTTGGCATGCCCCCAATCTCTTTGTGCAGAGAGGTTTCCAAGATAAAGACAATTTTGCAAGCCTAAAGAAATTTTGGCTGCGGCCCTCGTAATTTTCCGGGTAACAAATGTTTCGCCTCTTAGCGGACTTTCATGATTAAACAAAATTCCATTGCAAGCAAACATTTTATAAGCTTCTCGGTAATTCACAGTGATCCAATATGCATACATTTTTGCAGCTGCATAGGGCGATCTGGGGTAAAACGGGGTAGTTTCACTTTGTGGAACAGCTTGCACTAAACCATATAATTCGGAAGTAGAAGCCTGATATATCTTTGTTTTTTCCGTAAGTCCTAAAATTCTGATAGCCTCTAATAATCTTAAAGTACCAATTCCGTCAGCATTTGCGGTATATTCAGGCATTTCAAAGCTCACATGAACGTGGCTCATTGCAGCAAGATTATAAATCTCATCTGGTTGGGTTTCCTGAATAATGCGTATTAAATTAGTAGAATCTGTTAAATCTCCGTAGTGGAGTTTGAAATTAACATTTTTTTCGTGCTGATCCTGATATAAGTGATCGATCCGATCGGTATTAAATGAAGAGGAACGTCTTTTTAAACCGTGAACAAAGTATCCCTTTTTTAGCAAAAATTCTGCTAAGTAGGCGCCATCCTGGCCCGTTACTCCTGTAATTAAGGCAACTTTCATAAACTATTCCGTAGGTATTAAGCTTGCAAACATACACAATAATTTATTTGTAAAAAAAGACAGTGTTATAATCTGGCATCAACTAAACTCCGATCGATAAAGGATTTTGTATCAAATATGATCGCTCCTTTGTTCTTATAAGTTTTAAAATCTAGCGTTAAAAACTGTTTATGTGCAACGGCTAATATAATCGCATCATAATTCTTTAATGAGTCATAATCGCTTAGATTAATATCATACTCCTTAAAAACATTTTCTTTACTTGCCCAGGGATCGTATACATCCACATCGATACTAAATGAGCTAAGCTCTTTATATATATCAACCACTTTTGTATTTCTGGTGTCCGGACAATTTTCTTTAAAAGCGAAACCAAGAATAAGCACCTTGGCGTGTTTAATGGTTTTATCCCTGGCTATCATCATTTTAATGACTTTATTCGCAACAAATACCCCCATATTATCGTTAACCCTCCTGCCTGAAAGGATTACTTCTGGTTTATAGCCTAATGATTCTGATTTATGTGCTAAATAATAAGGATCTACGCCAATACAATGTCCACCAACCAGCCCAGGTTTATAATTAAGAAAATTCCACTTTGTTGCCGCTGCAGACAAAACATCTGAAGTATCAATATTCATTCGGTCGAAAATCAATGCCAATTCATTTACAAAGGAAATATTGACATCTCTTTGTGCATTTTCGATAGCTTTAGAAGCTTCGGCAACTTTTATGCTTGGTGCAAGGTGTGTTCCCGCTATTATGATGCTTTTATAAAGCTCATCAACCCTTAATGCTGTTTCAGGATTTGATCCTGAAGTAACCTTTTTTATTTTGGTCAGTGTATTTACCTTATCGCCGGGATTAATTCTTTCTGGTGAATATCCGCAAAAGAAATCTTCATTGTATTTCAGTCCAGATATTCGTTCTAAAACAGGAACACAATCTTCTTCCGTACAACCAGGGTAAACGGTAGATTCATACACAACAGTATCCCCTTTTTTTAAAACCCTTCCCACCATTTCAGAAGCACTCAAAAGTGGCTCCAAATTTGGCTGTTTAAGGTGATTAATCGGCGTAGGTACCGTAACAATATAAATATTACTTTCACTTATATCCGGAAGATCAGAACTGAATGTTAGTCCCGAAAATTCATTGCTTTCTTTTAAAACTACAGATAATAACTCCAGATCGGCTTCCTGTGTTTGATCGAGTCCTTCCTGTAATTCTGCCACCCTATTTTTATCAATATCGAAACCGATTACCGGATATTTTTTCGCAAATTCTAAAGCCAATGGTAAGCCAACATACCCTAAACCAATAATTGCAATTTTTGGAAGATCTGTCATTTATTTTGATTCTGATTACAAAGATGCACTTAAACAACTGATTATTGCGCACCACTATTAACAATTTAGCCCAAATCCTTTTCGGAGACTTGGGCTAAATAAATTGACTTATGCTAATTTATTTTATCTGTTTAAGCAAATAACTGCCATAACCACTTTTTATCAATGGCGTAGCAATAGCTTTAAGCTGCTCTGCATTTATAAAGGCCATGCGATACGCGATTTCTTCTATACAACCAATTTTTAAGCCCTGACGTTCTTCAATAATCTGAACAAACTGGCCGGCCTGCATTAAAGAAGTAAAAGTTCCGGTATCTAACCAGGCTGTTCCACGACTTAAAACACCTACTTTCAATTTTCCGCGCTCTAAATAAACCCGGTTAACATCTGTAATTTCGTACTCTCCACGTGGAGAAGGCTTTATATTTTTAGCAATTTCTACCACTTCGTTATCATAAAAATATAAACCTGGAACGGCATAATCAGATTTAGGTTTTGCTGGTTTTTCTTCAATAGAAATTGCTTTTTTATTTTCATCAAACTCAACTACGCCATAACGTTCCGGATCAGAAACTTGATAAGCAAATACTATACCGCCATCCGGATCAGAACTTGATTGCAGTAACTTCGCCATGCCATCTCCATGAAAAATATTATCACCCAACACTAACGCAACTTTATCTTTTCCGATAAACTCTTCTCCAATTACAAAAGCTTGCGCCAGGCCGTTCGGCTCATGCTGTACCGCGTAACTAAATTTACAACCTAAATGACTTCCATCACCCAATAATTTTTCAAAATTAGGCAAATCGTGCGGCGTGGATATAATCAGGATTTCTTTTATACCAGCCAACATCAAAGTAGATAGTGGATAATAAATCATGGGCTTATCATAAACCGGCATCATTTGCTTGCTACATGCCAGTGTTAAAGGATGCAAGCGTGTTCCACTTCCTCCGGCCAGAATTATACCTTTCATATTATAGATTTATGGTTGGTTATTTTTTAATTGTTTTATACATTCCACTAAACTATCTCTCCAGTAAGGAATCGACAAATTAAATGTGGTTTTAATTTTAGTTTTATCCATTACCGAAAATGGAGGACGAACGGCTTTAGTTGGATAGGCTGAACCTGGAATTGGATTCACTCTAACCTTTGTCTCACTAATATCAAAAATAGCCTTTGCAAAATCGAACCAGGAAGTTACCCCTTCATTACTGTAGTGATATAAGCCGTAAGAATTGTTTTCCGAACTAATGATTTCGAAAATGGTATTTGCCAAATCAATTGCATAAGTAGGCGTACCTACCTGATCTGCTATAATATTTAATTCATCCCGATCCGCACCTAATTTTAGCATGGTTTTAACAAAATTGTTTGCAAACTCTGAATACAGCCAGCTGGTACGAATGATAAAATACTGCTCTAAAACGGATTCAATAGCTTTCTCTCCATCAAGCTTGGTAATACCGTAAACGTTAATTGGTTTTGCGAAATCCTCTTCAGACAACAACTTCACCTCATTACCTTCAAAAACAAAATCGGTAGATATATGAATTAATGTTGCATTATACTTTTTGCAAACCTCCGCCAAATTTAGCGCACCTGTTTCATTAACCGCTTTAGCCAAGTCAATTTCATCCTCTGCCTTATCCACAGCGGTATATGCTGCACAATTAATAACATATGCAGGTTTTTCTTTTTCAAACAGAACAGCTAAGAGTTCGGGCTTCAAAATATTGGCCTCCTGCTCTGCAGTAAAAACAATCTCGGTTATCCCTCTTCTCCCGGCAACCGTTTTAAGGCATTGCCCTAACTGGCCACCGGCGCCTATCACTAATATTTTATCCATTTGATAAAGATGAAAATGAATTTAATATAAGGTCTTTTTCTGAAACAGATTCTTTTCCTGAAGGAATCAGCCAATCAATATTTAAATCGGGATCGTTAAACATAATTCCCTGTTCTGATTCTTTATTATAAAAATTATCGCACTTATAAAAAAACTCTGCGGTTTCGCTTAAAACAGAAAAACCGTGTAAAAATCCTCTGGGAACATACAATTGCATCTTATTCTCCGCACTTAGTTTTATGGCAATGTGCTTACCAAAAGTCGGAGAACCAATTCGTGCATCAACAGCTATATCTAAAACCTCTCCCTTTAAAACGCTTACCAGCTTAGCCTGCGCAAATTCGCCAGCTTGTTTGTGCAAACCTCTGATTACTCCATAGGAAGAAAAAGACTGATTATCTTGTACAAAAACGCCAGACAAACCCGTTTTCTCTTCAAAAGTATTGCGATTGAAACTTTCAAAAAAATAACCTCTCGGATCTTCGAACACCCTTGGTTTTATAATTATGCAATCTTTTAACCCCGTTTGCTCTATTTCCATTATTTATTGTTGTACTGTTGTTCGTAATATGATTGATAATTACCAGAGGTAACATTATTTAACCAGTCTTCATTCTGAAGATACCAATCTACTGTTTTAGCTAATCCTTCTTCAAATTGTAAACTTGGTACCCAATCCAGTTGGTTTTGTAACTTGGAAGAATCAATTGCATAACGTAAATCATGGCCTGCACGATCAGTAACGTACGTGATCAACTTAGCTGATTCTCCGTCTTCCCGTCCTAACTTCTGATCCATAATGCTGCATAACAGATTAATTAAATCAATATTTTTCCATTCATTATGCCCACCAATATTATAAGTATCGCCGGTTTTTGAGTTATGAAAAATTACATCGATGGCCCGCGCATGATCTTCTACCCATAACCAATCGCGTACATTTTCACCTTTACCATAAACAGGTACAGGCTTATTATTTTTGATGTTGTTAATTGCTAATGGTATTAATTTTTCCGGAAAGTGATGTGAACCATAATTATTTGAACAGTTAGAAATCACACAATCCATTCCATAAGTATCATGATAAGCCCTTACAAAATGATCAGAGCTTGCTTTTGAAGCCGAATATGGGCTATGCGGATCGTAAGCGGTCGTCTCGGTAAACATACCCTCTTCTCCCAGTGCGCCATACACTTCATCGGTACTTACATGGTAAAATCTTTTTTTATCGTAATCACCTTTCCAAAATTCACGTGCAGCATTTAATAAATTTACTGTTCCGATAACGTTGGTCATAACAAAAGCAGTAGGATCAGTAATAGATCGATCTACATGGCTTTCTGCTGCTAAATGAATAACGGCATCAAAGTTTTCTTTTTTAAACAGTTCACTTATTGCTATTGCATCCGTAATATCTTCTTTAACAAACCTATAATTTGGTTTATTTTCAATATCAGTTAAGTTAGCCAGATTACCAGCATAAGTAAGTTTATCTAAGTTTACAATTTCGTATTGCGGATAATTGTTCACAAAACGACGAACTACATGAGAGCCAATAAAACCTGCCCCACCGGTAATTAATATTTTTTTCACAGTATATATTTTACAGTTTGCTAAAATAACATAGAATTTGCAATTAAGCAATTAATATGCCATGAGTTAATGAACCCTATAATTTTAGTTTAACAATTCAATCTGTTTATCAACCGTTATAATTAAATAAAAACCTTCTAAAATCTTAGTCATCAATTCGTATTGTTCAAACAAGTAAATTGGCTCTAAATCACTTATGTTACTCTTTTTACTTAGCACTGCATATAACCATTCGAGCATTCCATAGCGTAACCTTTGTACCTTTTTAAAAGTAAGGTGATGTTTAAAAAACAAATAGGGATCATTTTTCTCTTTAATACTCAAAAATGAAACATCACACTGACCGTGGTAATAATCTCCTTTTGAAATGGAATTTATCCGGATTTTATCTAACCACTGACCAAATGTTTCTGTATCATTATTAAATACTCTTTTTGGCGAATACTTAATTTGCTTATTAACGATCAAGCACCCAACATTTAGTAACTGCGTAAACATATTGTGAAAGAATACAAAGTTTTGAGAATTAGCGATAGTTCCACTTTCTGTTAGAGATGTTTTAAACCATTTCCGCAATCGTTTTTTGTGCCCGCCTAATCCATCAATGCTAAAAAAATACTCTACAAAAAGAAATGGGCTCTCTTTATACTTTTCATCCAAAGTTAATGGACAAGTGTACTCAAACCAATTAACATCTGCCTGATAATTCTTAATCACTTTATCAAAGTCGAAAAACTGACTGGCCGCCTCAATAAAGTAACATTCGTCTAAATAAATTTTATTAATGCTTTTCATAACCTTCATTCTAAATTTGTATCTTTACAACTACGTACTTATAATCAAATTTAACAAAAAAATTATATTATCTATAAATAATTATAAAATCTTATTAACATTTTAAATGACTGAGAACCAAAGATTAAAATCATTAATAGACATTTTGCATTTTAAGACACAAAAGGAATTTGCTGAGAAGATCAAAATCCAACAAGGTTCACTTTCTGATATCCTCAGAGAGAAAAATGGTATGGGCATATCCAATGCACTCAAAGATAAACTGAGGCTTATTTTAGGTGTAAATATAGAATGGTTAGAAACAGGAATTGGTGAACCTATTAATAAAGAATCTATTATATCTAAACCAAAAGAAGGTGTTCCATATTTTGACATCAGCTTATCTGACACAGATAAATTGGTCCTTGAGGAAGAACGTGCCGAATATTTAGTTAACTACCAGCCCTTTAACGATTGCAGCGCCTACCTCCCGGTTTATGGAGACAGCATGTATCCAAAGTATGCTGCCGGAGAAATTATTGCGGTAAAAGAGATTACAAACTATGAAATATTACAATGGGGAGAAGCTTATATTGTAATGACAGATGCTAAAACAAACAACCTTAGAAGTATAAAATTAGTATATGAACATAAAAACGAAAAGAAAATTATTCTTCGTTCGTCAAATCCAGATTATAAAGGCGACATTATTTTAAATCGGGACAATATTATTGCCTTATACATCATTAAAGGTAAAATTACCAGAAATTCAATTTGAGCCTGATCGAGACTTAAAGATTTTCGAGTTCGATGCTTTCTTCAAGTGATTTGTACCATTCTTCTCCATACTTACGAATAAGCGGTCCTTTAAGAAAGCTGTAGACAGGAACTTTGAGTTCGCGGCCAAAAGTACAGGCATCATGGCAAATATGCCATCTGTCGTAATTTAAAACGTCAAATTCAGGATATTTAGTAATTCTTATTGGATATAAGTGACAGGAAATTGGTTTTTGCCAATCTACAATTCCTTGTTCGTATGCTTTTTCAATGGCACATTTTGTGATGCCACCTTCGAAAAGAACGTAAGCGCACTCTTTATTTTTATCTACACAGGGCGTGGTTAAGTCTCCGTCTTCATCAACAACATATACACCTTGTTCTTCAATTGCTTTTATCCCCTTTTCATTTAGCAAATGCTTAATTTTTGGATAAACATCTTCCAGAATACCTTTTTCCTCATTGTCAAGGGGGGCTCCAGAATCGCCTTCCACACAACAAATCCCTTTACATTTGCTTAAGTTGCACACAAAGTTCTCTTTCAAAACATCTTCGTGCACAAGCACCTGTTCTACTTCTATCATCATTATTCTTTTGCTATTGCATATTTTAAGCCTGCTGCAGATTTTAATTCCATCGTGACAGCGCCAACCAATATTTCTACTTGTGCCTTTACCGGAACACGGTTTCCATCATCTGTTACCCACAAATATAGGCGGCTGTCTTTTTTAAAAATGCGGCCCGGCTTTATGGAGGGACTAAATTTCAGGCACCTAATATTACCTAATTTATTTTTAACGGTTTCTTTACCTACATATTCTATTTCTAAAGCCGATATTTCATCGCCTAAGAAATAGTTAAGTTTAAATTTATCACCAATTTTAAGCTTACTGATATCCAGGCTTCTTGCAAAATAATAGGCCGAAACCAAATCAAAAGTTTGTGTAGTTGGTGTAGTAAATGTACCCCTATTGGATACTACTTTTTTTGCATCTTGTGTAAAACGTGCCTTATCCTGTCTTTTATAACTGGCTTCTTTAATATTTTCCTGGTAGAAATATGGTGTTAAATCCGTTTTATCTATATAAGAATCGTAATGATCTCTTATTTTATAAAAAATATCGAACGTACCTGATGTTTGCGCATCAACGGTAAGTTTATAGGTTGGTTTATTATCAAATTTAAGATCAGAGTTTGTCACTTTAATTGTAGCTTCTGCAGCTGTAATAAAGCCATACCTAAGTTTATACTGCAAAACTTCCCCATCCTGAAAAACAGGTTCCTTTTTCAATGGCAATTCCTGAGCCTTTGTAAACAGCGCACTTGCCGTGACTATTGCGATTAAAAATAGTTTTTTCATTTGCATATTTTATTTCATTTGTGTTGGTACTGCAACCCCTACAGTAACAATGATGAAGATATGCAAAAAGTAAACCAATTTTAATCTTTTCTTTTAAATACAGGCACTGTAGAGCATGGTTCGCCAAACATAATGCTTTTAACTACAGGTGTTAGCAAATTTGTTATTTCAACATATGCTGCTACCGGCACATCAATATCGCCACATCCTTTTACTACTACGCGCTCATTGGCATAAGCCTTAGGATCTATCTTAGCAATTGCCTTCGAAAACATAACAGCCTCTAATGTTTCTAAACTACCAAAAACAACCTCTCTTGCAAAAGGACTAATTCGGTTAGCCAATAGCATATAAGCCCAGGTTGGAACTATCGCATCTGCAGAGCAAATAATGGCGACATTTTTATTCTGGTACTGCGACCAATCATGGTTTTTAATAAATTCTCTGAAATCTTTTTCTCTTAGCATTAAACCATGGAAAAGATTGTCTTTAATATCGTAGAGAATTCTTTCACCATTATCGTAATAATCTTCAAGGTTTAAAGTAACCAAACCACTATTTGCTACTTTATTGATGATGTTTTCCTGGATTTCCATTTTGCTTATATAAAAAAACCGTTCCAACTCAACATTGGAACGGTTACAAAATTACGCAATTTCTAATTAATAGAATTTCACGCGATTGTCTTTTATCTTCGCATTATCTTGTAAAGCCTGGAAAGCTGCTCCTAACGAACGCTGACCTAAACTTAACAACATACTTTCTTTTTGTTTAAACATATTTGCAATTGGTGCCGGATTTGTAAATCCATCAACGGAGAAAACATATACGCCACGTTCTCCATTTACAGGAGAAGACACTTTACCTGGCTGAGAGCCGAATACGCTACCCACTAAGGCATTTTCTTGCGCTACACCAGGAATAATTGGATTTGCAAAAACAATATTTTGAACCGGATTAACTGTGCGGCCAACTTTAGATGCAATTTGATCTAAGCCAGCTTTCCCTGCTTTTTCAAACTTGTCTTTTAACATTTTAGCTTTTACTGCATTGCGAACCATTGGCTCGATTTCTTTTTTAACAGATTCCAATGGCAAAATGCCCTTTGGATTAACAGCTGTTAAATGCGCAACTACATACGCATTCGCCATATTGTAAATCTCAGGTAATACCTCACCTTTATCAGCTGCGTACGCATCCTGAATTAATTTACGTGGGTTATCTAAACCTGGCGCAAAGCCTTGTGTTGGTGTAATTTTATCGGCAATAGCTACTTTAAGTCCTTTTTGCTGAGCAAGTTTATTGAAGTCATTTCCTTTAACCTCACTTAAGAAATTACTTGCCGCTTTGTAAGCTGCTGCTTGTGTTTTGCTACTTGCACCTAAAGTTTTCTCCACATAAGCCAACTTAGCTACCTTAGATGAACCAATTTGTTTTTCAATTTTAATTACATGATAACCGAACTGAGATTTAACAACTTTAATATCTCCAGTCTGACCATCAAAAGCTGCATTCTCAAACTCAGGCACCATAGCACCACGTGCAAATGTACCCAGTTCGCCGCCTTTATCTTTAGAACCGTCAACACTATAGTTTTTAGCCAATTCAGCAAAACTACTTCCTTTTACAACCAATGCTTTTAATGAATCAGCAAGTTTTAATGCTTTATCATCTCCACCAACTTTAGCCGGATCGATTAAGATGTGACTTGCTTTAACAGAATCAGGAGAAAAACGGGTAGCAATAACTTTTACTACTTTATAAGAATTGCCTGATAACTTCGGTCCGTAAAAACTTCCTGCAGGTAAAGAGAATACTGCAGAATCTACAGCCGGATCTAATTTACCTTTAGTTAAATACGTATAAGGAACTTTAACATCAGAATTAATTGCGGCAAAAAGTGAATCATTTTTAGCTACTTTAAAATCTTCAGCTATTTTATCAACCTGAGTTTTAATCGCTAATGAATCTGCCGCGGTTGGTTTAATACTGAAAGTAACATATTCAAATGCACGGGTATCTTGTGGATTATTGAAACGTGCTTTGTTTTCGTTGTAGTAATCTGAGTAATCAGACTCTGCCAGCTTTACAGATGCATCTGGAATTGAAGTATAATCCAGGCTTACATATTTAAAGTTAGCCAGTTTATTGCGGTTTGTATACTCGTCAGTTGCTTCCAAAGAAGTTACATAAACAGAGTTACGGACTAAGTTTGAATATTTTTGCTGTAAAGCCTGATTTTTTATTTCCTCCTGCAACATGTTGGATTGTTGCAAAGCTTGCGGCTCTTTTGATTTAAGAAACTGGTTTAAAGACAACCTGTTGATCTGACCTGTTTGAGGATCAGAAAAATATTGTTTAATTAATGGACTTGGGTTTTGCCCAACCAATAAATCCATTAGCTCATCATTAGAAACGATTAAGCCCAA
The DNA here is from genome assembly GCF_032678625.1 of Pedobacter nototheniae. Lineage (GTDB taxonomy): Bacteria > Bacteroidota > Bacteroidia > Sphingobacteriales > Sphingobacteriaceae > Pedobacter > Pedobacter nototheniae_A. Next base: position 591,203 of record NZ_JAVTSO010000001.1, read on the forward strand.
ACGATCATATTCTTTAGTTAACAATACACCAGCTAATTCTGCATTCCATGCCTGATCTACTGCCATAGCTGTCATCTGTGCATTTGCACTTCCACCATATTGCTGTTTAAACTGGTTTAAATTTTGATCCACTTTTGGTGTAAACTCATCTATGCTGATATCCTTTCCATCAATTGAACCTACTGTTTTCTGATTTGCAGCCCAGAAAGGCTTACCCACGTTAATTGCATCGCCTACTAAAAATGCAACAATTGCAAAACCTATAGCAAAGACCAGGATATAGCCTGCACGGTTACGCAAAAATGTCATTAATCCCATATTGTACTTATAATTTATTTAGTTTTTTTAAGAGGGCGCAAGATACAAATTTGTGTCAAAAAAGAAAATTGATTTTATTATTAATTTTATTGTAAAAAAAGCCCATCCATTTTCCGGATGAGCTGATTTAGAGAGCGGTATTAATTTATTGTATTGTCATTTTTGCATTAATAGATACTTTACCATCTTTATCATAAGCGATAAAATCCATTACAATAACGGCGGTAGCTGTATTGTGCTTTTAGCGATATTGGTAAGGTATAAAATAATAGATTTTTATTCTTTTAAAATTAATGAGATACTAACTAAATCTGTAATGATTAGGATACAGAGATTATATAATATATCCTTATATTTAATTTAGATAAGCCAGTTAACCTTTAAATTAATTAAAAAACAAGTATGAAAAAAAAGCTTATTACTTTAAAAACATCGAAAGTCGCTTTAATACTTTCTGTATTATTCCTTTCAAATTGTAAAAAAGATGAGATTGTTAATCATCCTGATGGTTATGGGACTAAGAAAAATGAAGTTTTAGCCTATAATAAAAATACCACGGGTACATCAGATATAATTTCGTTACCCACTAATACACAGTTGGAACTTGGCATATTAGATTCTGTAACGCTTAACAAAATAGAAGGTTTAACTCTTAATGAACAGAAAGCCTTTTGGTATATTGTGTCAGATATTGAAACTGAAGGTTTCGATGAATTTGCGATTAGAATTCATTCAGCTAATCTCAATATTTTTCCTTTTCCAATGATTGAGCCTAATTCGCAACCCTCATCTGCAGGTGAATTTGTTGCAACTCCAAGTAATTTATATACAAGAATTTCTAATCCTCACTCTTCACTTACAGCTCGAAAAATAAGAAATTTCGATAATTTAATTGATGCAATGCCATTAATTAGTGGATATATAAATGTCTTTACGGGAGAGTTATTATATTCCATTCTATTAGCTAATGATGGTTCCCCATACTTTAGTGTAGCTGCTTTAAGCGTGCCAATAGTCGAAGATCAGGATAACCCGGGAAATCCAGAATAAATCAAATAATTCTTATTCTAAGTAGAATTTAATTAGTAATTAATTAAAAAGTATTTTTCAAATTATAAATTTTAACGTTAAACTCATGAGATCTTTTATTCTATTACTTTTATTTCTTGGTCTTTTCATTTCCTGCCAGAAAGAAATACCTATCCCATCGTTATCTGCAAATAATGATAATTTAGAAAAAAAATTAAATGCAGGACATAGTACATCAAACGATGTCGTACCCCCAGGTTTACTTAATGAATTTAATGCTCTGAATTTTAAAGAAAAATGGATTTTTGTAATTTCATCATTAGCTATTGAGAACAATATAGTTAATCCAGGCTTTCAAACCGGAGCCCTTTACCAAATACAAATTGACTTTGATATTTTAGCAAACTTAACCCCCTTAGACACTATCGAAGGACCCGGATCAAATCTTTTATATCCGTTTTTATTTCAAGAACTTTCTATTTCTGCTGGCTCAAGTGTACCTAATTATATGTCTTACCCTTACAGCGCTTACAACACTCAAAAATCCTTTAAAACCCAAAATGAGTTAATTGAGGTTGTTAAGCACATCTATAACGAATCTTTAGACTATGTATTTAATCCATTTGCGTACACAACAAAGTTTCATTTTTTTATAGTAAAGAAAGATGATCATGTAAATGGCGGCGTTTATTATTCTATCTTCTTAGGTCAAGAAATATATGTTCAAGATCAAACAGCGATTGTAAACGAACCAGAATATACTGGTGGTACAATGACTCAACCTATTAATGTTGGATGCGATGTGAAAAGGAAAAAAGTTTTAAAAGCGGAAGAATCTGAGCAAGAAAAACGACTAATTAACATGATGCCATGTTCTGTAATTAATTCTATGTATCCTAATTAGTTATGCAATGCCTTTTCTCAAGTCTTTTGATACTAATTTAGTATATTAAATTAAGGCAATCTTTAGTCAAAGCAAGGGATCATTTTGATTTGAAAACAATCTCTTGCTTTACGGTTTTCTGAAAAATATCTCCAATTAAATCCTTATATGATTTTACTCAACTTATCACAACAAGCCTCCACTTTTTTACAAGTCGATTTGGTTTATTAATAAAAGCAAAGCGTAAGACAAGTGATCTATAAAACTGTTTAAGGCGCTATGCCTTCTTTCATATTGAGTTCGCCACTTCCCTTATCCATTTTATAGGTACTAAAATCCTGAGGAGCCTCAAAGTTTATACCATCTCCAATATTGCCATCAGCACCTTTAACATACACACGTTGTGTGGAATAAAAAATCTTTTTGGCTTCATCCCAAATCAGCTCTTCAGATGAAAAGGTATCTCCTTTATCATTTTTAACCACGACATTTTTTTTAAATGTAGTTCTAAGTTCCTGGTCGCGCCGAATGGCATATTCGCACGTCAGTGTACCATCTATAGCGCCGTTAGGATTGTAAAAATCAATTTTTACACCCTTTACCATTTCCTGGTAAGTACTACCAGTTGTGGCCGTTACTTTATCCAAAATTGGTGCAACGCCACGCGCCTTTACCCGGGCAGAATCACTGTAAATGATATCAACGCCTAAAGTACGGTCGCGACTGAGTATTACTTTTTGTGTAGAAACAGAGTTGGCTTTTTTTAGGTCGTCCTCTCCACACGAAGTCAGGAAAAGTGACAACCCAAGAATTAAACCATATAAAGGCGTATTAAATCTCATTAATCTACTTTATACCTGCGGAACCAGGTATCGTTCAAAGTAAAGCCTAAGTGAAAGTTAATAAATTTCTCTTTAACCAAATTATCAGTTAGGGTTCCTCTTTGTCCTAATTCTGTAGTAAAGTTTATTTTGTAAAATGCTGATCCTGCATTAGCGGAAGGCAGTGGGAAACCAAAACCAAAAGATGCAGCCATTTGCTTAATGTCTTGATTGCCTATTTTAATGTAGGTTTTATCATAACTTACTCCTAAACGATAATCAACGCGTTTAAAATAACTATTATACGAAGTATAATCTGGTGTAAACTGGCCTCCTAATGATGCACCATAACTATTTTGTAAATTCTGGTTAACATCATTAATGGTTAACTGCGACCATTTACCCAACCTAAAATCGGCTCCTACCAGCCATTTATCACTTTGTTGAATCGAGATACCAAAGTTATGGCTTGTTGGTAATTTCAAACTTGATTTGCCGTTTTCAATAGAACTTAGGGTATCTAATGCTGTTTGCTCGTTTCCACTTGCATCCCTAAGATATTGAGTAGCGTAGAACGACTGGGTTGAATTAACCTTGCCTGAAGTACTTCCTGAATAACCCAAGGTAACTGTTGTTTTTGGGCCTACACTAAAGTCGTATTGAATGCCGTATGAATAATTAAACCCTCCAACACTATTTTTATTTTGAAGTTTTGCATTATAGGCACCACTAACATTATACTCTGTTGAACGGGTAGTTAACAAGTTACCAAAAATATATTCTAAGTTACCTCCAATTCTTAAATGATCGCCAATGCGGTAACCATAACCTAAATAGGCTTTTGATAAACCACCTTCGCCTTCATAAAGCTGATCTACAGACATTGTATCTACTTTAGTTGTATTTCTGTAAGAATAACCCAAATCAGAATAAGGCATAATACCAAAACTTAAAGCAGATCTTCTGTTTACCGGAATAGCAAAAGCTAAATGGCTAAAAGTAGAGTTAAAACTTGTTTCGCTTAAATTAGCACGCGATAAATTGGTAATATCAGCACTCATACCAATATCAATTGTGGTTAAGTTAATACCTGAATAAGATGCAGGATTCTGCATATTGATATAATTAAATCCTGTAACCTTGTTAACTGCGGTAGAAATTCCGCCCATTGCCCTTAGCTGAGGTAATAAAGAGCCTTTTATATTTCCAAGCCCGTATCTTGAATATGGCGATGAAGTGGTAACCTGTGCCTGAACACCTAAACCACAAACTAAAACGAGTATGGCTGCAATATAATTTATTCTTTTGTACATTTTAATCTGCAATAGCTTCATTTAATCCTTTTAACACTAAAAAGGGATCTGTTATAATTTGAGGCGCAAAGATGCTGTTTTGTAATTGCTTATACAAAAAATTAGCGTCTCCCCCCGTTAAAATCACCTGTAAAGTACTTTCTTTTTTATTATTTATGGCAATAAAGCCTTCAATTTCATTTATTACTCCCTGTAATACGCCATTTAACATTGCTGTTTGCGTATCATTTCCTTCAGGAATTGCAGCTTCGGCATCCCACTCCACTAACGGCAAACGCCGGGTAAAGGTATGCATGGCTTTAAATCTCATTTCTATTCCAGGACTAATGCTTCCGCCGTAATATTCTTTAGCATGGGTCAAGATGTCGTATGTAATGCATGTTCCAGCATCAATAACTAAACTTGCTTTATCTGGAAATAATCCATTTGCGCCTAAAACAACTGCCCATCTATCTAAGCCCAAAGTAGCCGGGGTTTTATATTTATTTGCGACTCCATTGCTTAACACTGTTGAAAACCGGGTGTACTGTGTATGGTGTTGCAAAAATAATTCAAGCGCTCCTATTTCTTCACTTACCGAACTGATTATAGCTTTTTCTGGTGAAAATTCTTTTATTAAACCGGCTAAATCGGCTACCCCAAGTTTTTCAATACGTTGGTGGTCAACAATCTCCAGTCCAGCAAAAACAGCAATTTTAGCAGCAGAATTACCGATATCAATACACAGCTTATGCATTTATAAAACAAGTAATTTTCTTCAAGGTTACAAGAACACTCCTGTTATTGTCATTTAAAAAAGATTTTACCTCAACCTTCATGGCACAAAGCTATTAATCTTTAGCAAGTTTCGGGTGCGTATTTTGTTAAAAAAGGTTAAACAAAAAGAAAATACTGTACACTCAGTACAAATAACAGGAATAGCGTTTCATAAAACCATCGTTTTTTAGCGTTGCTAAAGTAGTAGGCCAGTAATACAGCTCCTGGCGGTACACATAGCAGGAAGTGCCATATCCTGAAATCGGGTTTAAGGTAAAAACTTGCTGCTGATACGATAAACATAAAAAATAAAAGCTGGAATCCTTTACGGGTACTGATAAAGCTCCTGAAAAAGTTTTCTCTTAGCTGTAAAGAGGCCAGGATAATAATTACAACCACTGGTATGAGCACCAGGTAATCATTATAATTTATTTTAAAAACAGATGGAAATTTATTTCCCAAAGGCTTCCAGATTTGATAAAACGAACTGAGGTTATTATTCCAGTAATAAAAAACTGCAAGAAAAAAGAATACTGTTAGGTAGCCAACTATCCCTCCAACCCACTCGCGCCAGTTAAAAGAACGAAACAGCAACAAGGCCAGAAAAATGGTCAGGAACATCGCAATAAACGGAAAGTAGATCAAGGTGCCTATCCCGATAATCATTCCAATATCGAAAACTGTTGTAATGGAATTGGCACTTTTACCCAGCTTTAAAAATTTATCAATCATCCAGATTAATAAAAAATTACAGATTAATGCCGGGCTTAAAACCATAAAAGGCATAAATAAGCTCGATCCGGTTACAAACATTAAACCTGGCAAAAAGCTGGGTTTACTTAATAAATTGTGGTTATTAATAATTCTGTTAAAAGTCAAGGCCTGTATAAAAACCAAAATTCCTGCAAAAAAAACATTGGTGGCCGGAGAGAAGGCATTTTCCAGGTTTATATTAATCAGCAACCGGGCAAAAGGCTCCAGAAAATCAAAATTGAGTTGTGCAGGCATCTCATAAAAAATAGCCATACGCATAAAAAATGTGTAAGCCAGCAACAAAATGAGGTTAACCGGATTTAGCTTTCTAAACTGATTGATCATGCCTTTTTAAAGAGTAGGCAAAGTAAAGAAAATATTTTGAGACCTAAGCAGAAAGCGTAGGCACTAAATTTTCCTGACGTATTTCTTTACCATGTCGTCAATAATCTGAGCGGTTTCATCCGGAAAATTAAACTGATGCTGTTGTGGATTTTCTACCCAGTTTTTTATAACCGGCAACCAATTGCGGGTGCTGCCCCAAATCACAGGCAAACCAAATTGTTTTAAAGCATAGGCATTGCACTGCTGTTCAAATTGGAAACGCATTGGCGCTACCAATAACTTTTTTCCCAAATAAAGAGCTTCGGCAGGCCCTTCAAAACCACCGCCGGTAAACATACCTTCGCAAGCGGCTAAACTTTTATTAAACTTTTCGTTATTAACGGGTTCAACCATTACATTACCTTCCTGATATGCTATTTTATTATGCTTGGAAAATACCTGCCATTGAACTTGCGGTATTTGAACAAGTAATTTCACCAGCCTTTTGTCATCAATGGCCGGGAGATATACCGTATAATGTCCTAAATTCTGACGCTCCATTTGCCGTATTTCGGCCCTGATTACCGGTGTATGGATAAAAGTATCATAACGATCAAAATGAAAGCCTATATGGTGTGTTGTGGGTGCGTAATGACTTAAAATAACTTTACCCCAATCAATCGTTTTTGGCCTCGGTACTTTTTTTGATTTAAATGCTGCCTGATGGCTTAAAGATACGCATTCAATGCCTTGTAACTTACAAGCCCAGGCACTTACGGGTTCAAAATCATTTACAATTAAGTTATAGTCTTTTAAAGGCAATTGTTTCATGTCTTTTCTAAAGCGAAAAAGATTCATGCTCAGCCAGGTTTTAAAATGATCTACTCCTCCCTTCTTACCAAAAATAAAACTGAAACCATGCAATTGATATTTTACCGGCTGGCTAAGTTTTACGTCGGCCTGTGTACCACTAATTAAAATATCCAGTTCTCCGTATTTTTGTAAAAGCGGAATAATTTCCCTTGCCCTGCTGATGTGGCCATTGCCTGTTCCTTGTATTGCGTAAAGTATCTTCATTTTATTTGCCCGAATATCTATAATTATTAGGCAATTTCATATTTAATATTGTTTAAAAGTAAATTTATATCCAGCTTACTTCTTAAATCTTCCGCGTCAGACATCATTCCTTCATCCGCTTCGTCCTTTACAAAATCCTTATATTCATATTTAAAAATAGACCAGCTTTGCTCCTTATATTCGAGGGCTGTTAAACTCTCTACCCAATCGCCACTGTTTAAATAGGTAACCTTTCCGCTCTCACTGCTAATTTCTCTTTTTTCTGCCTGATGGATATGCCCGCAAACCACATAATCATACCCTTTTTCTATAGCAAGCTCTGCGGCAACCTGCTCAAAACTATTGATAAACTTTACAGCATCTTTAAATTTTGCTTTTATCTTTTTCGAAAAACTCATTTTCTCCCGCCCCATTGCATTAAGTACCCAGTTTACAAAACTGTTAATCAAAATCAATGTATCGTAACCAACAGCCCCCAGTTTAGCCAGCCATTTTGAGTGCTGCATGGTTACATCAAAAACATCCCCATGAAAGAACCAGGCCTTTTTACCATCAAGCTCCAAAATAAGTTTGTTTTGCAGATGAAACGACCCCATTTCCATTCCGTCAAATTTCCTTAACATTTCATCATGGTTCCCCGTTAAGTAGTGAACCTTAACCCCTTCTGCCACAAACTTCATAATCTTACGGATTACTTTCATGTGTGATTCTGGCCAATAGCTTTTACTAAACTGCCATATATCAATAATATCACCGTTTAAAATTAAAGTTTGGGGTTTAATACTTTTCAGGTATTTTAAAAGTTCTTTCGCGTGGCAACCATAAGTGCCAAGATGCACATCGGATATTACGACTACATCGACATTTCTTTTATCCATAAACGGGATTTTTTAGGGGTAAAAATTCAGGTACCGCCCTTTTCAGGCAGTTTAAAAAGGAGATAATTGTATTACCACTCTTCTTCCTCATCGAGTTTTACCTCAAAGGGGCTAAAGAAATAAAGTACAACAATTAATAAACAGATGGCAAAAAATGATTCTAACATACTATCAGTTTTACAATACAAAGGTAAGACGCTGTCTATCAAACAAATGTTACGGTATTGTTAAATTTTAAATTGTATTTGATAAAGAATGTTAAAATGACATTATGTAGGGAATTTCGATTTAGCAGCACATTTAGCCTATTAGAAGAAAAGTGCAAAATAAATCCAATAAAAAGCCCCATAAGAATAAAATCTTATGGGGCTTTTATTTAAAAGTGGCTTAGGCCACTTTCTTTTTTTTGTTTTTATTTTCAGAATAAATTCCGAAACCTAAACCTGCTAATAGTAAAACTGTACCGGCTAAAGAGATTTGTTCTCCGGTGTAATAAGATGCCGGATGGAAAATAAATTCTAATTTATGGTTACCAGCTTCCAGTTGCGCAGCACGTAAAACGTAATCAGCCCTAAAATATGGTTTCTCTACACCATCAATAAACATTTTCCAGCCTTTATCATAATAAATTTCTGAGAAAACCGCAATTGCATCCTTTGCACTTGAATATTCATAAGTTAAATGGTCAGGATTATAATTGGTTAACTTAATAAAACCCTCCTGTCCTGTACCAAGGCGTTTTGTATCAATTAAGGTTTTATAGCTTTCATCAACAATGGCTTCTTTTTTAGGATCAAAACTGCTAATTGCTTTCATTTCCTCATCTGAGTTTTTAGCAAATTGTACGCTTGGCACAAACCATGCATTTCCAGCCGCTGTTGCATTCCGTTCCATTTTATACGATCCGTTTTTAGGATCCTGCGAAATGATGTATTTGGTGTTCAACATATCCAGAACATCATGATTTATACTTTTTGTAAATTGATTCTGGATCAATTCATCATAACGCTTAAGTTTAGCGGCATGGTATCCACCTATTGTTTTATGGAATGCAGAGGTACTGGCATTGTTAAATGTATTGATAGACTGATCGTAAACCCTGAAGTTGGGATCTTTATCTGCCAGGATAAAATTATCAACATCGCGAGGCTGAAAATAGCTTTCTAATGAAGTTTTGGTTTCAAAATTTGTATTGTTTAAATATCTTTTATCAATCTGCCACATATCTACTAAAACAGCTAATGCCAATAAACCAAAAGCAAACTGCATATTCATTTTTTTGGTGATAAAAGCCCAAACAATTCCAAAACCTACTAAAATGAAAAAGAACGAACGGAATGCATCGGTACGCGCAATAGAAATTCGATCTTCAACTAAAGCGTTTGCAATTTTTTGTGCAATACTTGCATTGTTTTGAAGGCTTTGGGTAAGTGCCTGAACAATTTCAAGGTGGTTTGAGGCTTTAAAACTAAAAAACAAGGTCGGTGCAATACCAACAAGCAAAGCAAAACCACCAGTTATCCCTGCAGACCATGTTAATTTTTTAACCAGCACCTTTTGATCAATATTGCCCTCTTGTGCTTCTTTCATCGCTAAAAGCGCTAAAACAGGAACCATTAAACCCACTACGGCTAAAATAGATTCAACCGCCCTGAATTTGTTGTATAAAGGAAAATAGTTGAAGAATATATCACTAACAAAAGGAAAGTTTTTACCGAAAGCAAGTAAAATGAATAATATAGTTGTAATTAAAATCCACCATTTTAAAGGACTGCGAACGATAAATAAGCCAAATACAAATAAGAAACAAATGATAGCCCCAAAGTAATATCCGCCTTGGGTAAAAGGTTTTTCGCCCCAATACTGCTGCATATTTAATTGCTGACCTAAAGATTGGATGGCCTGGCCGGTTTGATTTGGATCACCACCTGTAATCTCCGAAACGGCTTTATACATATGGCTATCTGGATTAAGCAAACGCTCAGAGCCTGTTGCCCCACCGTATAAATCGGGAATAAGAAAAGTAAAACTCTCTCCCACACCCTGGCTCCATTGGTAAGCATATTCCTTTGACATTCCTGCATCTTTTGTAGTTGCAGCAGTTGTTAAATTAGATTTGCCACGATTGGTTTCTTTAGCATATTCGGCGGTAGACCACAATAAACTCGCGTTAATCATTACTGCAATCACAATTGATAAGGCTAAAAATCCAAACGATTTACCTAAAGCCTTTAAAGTTTTTGTTTTATAGGCCTGATAAATTTCTACACCTGCAAAAATTAATATGGCCAAGAAAAGGTAATAAGTCATTTGAACATGGTTGGTTCTTATTTCCAATGCCAAAAACAAAGCCGTTAAACTGGCACCATACCAGTACCTGCCCCTAAGGGTTAAAACTATACCTGCTATTATTGGTGCAAAAAATCCAATTGCAAGCGCTTTACTACTGTGTCCGCTGGCAATTAACACAAAATTGTACATTGTAAACGTAAACGCTATAGCACCTGCCGCAGCCAGCCAGGGGTTAATTTTTAAAACAATAAACAAAAAGTACGCACCAAAAAGCAATAATAAAACTGTTCCTACAGGGTTAGGCAATGCTTTTGTAATTAGAGCAACACCATAGGTTGCACCGTTGTAAGCATATTGAACCCAGATTTGATAGGCTGGCATACCGCCAAACATCTGATTTGTCCAGAGCGGGCCTTTTCCGTCCTTCTCTTTAAAATCCATAATTTCTTTTTGCATAGCCTGCGACTGAAGCACATCGCTTTGTGCAGGCGCTTTACCCTGTAAAACAGGACTGAAGTAGGCAAAAGTAATGACTACAAAAATTGCAACAATGGCTACATGGATGCCATTTTTATTAAACCAGTTATTCATTAAGGTTTGTTTAAGTTTAAACGAATGTCAAAAATAAAAAATTGGGCGGGATAAAAAAGGAATTAATTGAATGCCCGCGTAATAAAAATATTATTCTTTAAAAGCTTAACCAACATACCTGTTCCGGGCGGGATTAAAAAAGGATTACTTTAATAAAAATCTTTCAATTAAAATAAACTTTCAATAACTATTGAAAGTTTAAAAAGTTTATTTATATTTGTTCATGGAATTAGCAGCAGCAAAACTGAAATTTATTGAAGCATGGGGCAAATTAGGCTCTGAATGGGGCATTAACAGAACAATGGCTCAGGTACACGCCTTGTTACTAATTTCACCTGATGCGCTGACAACAGAAGAAATAATGGAAAGTTTGAGCATTTCAAGAGGAAATGCCAACATGACACTACGGGATTTAATTGGCTGGGGCTTGATTGAAAAACAACATAAAGTCGGAGAACGTAAAGAATATTTTTTTGCCGATAAAGATGTTTGGAACATCGCCCGCCAGGTAGCTAAAGAACGTAAAAAACGCGAACTCGAGCCCGTTTTGAAAATTCTGACCGAATTATCTACGGTTGAAGGCGATGAAAAGGATACTGAATTTAAAACATTTAAAAAATCGGTGGCTGATATTAATAAATTAGCGAACAATGTAGATAAAACGCTGGAAACTATGCTCAAAGCTGAAGAAAACTGGTTCTGGGGTTCCGTTCTAAAAGTTTTTAAATAAAAATAAAATATTCATTAAGCCTTAAATGGCTTAATTTTTTAACATAAACTTTCAATTTATATTGAAAATACTAAAAATAAAAGAACATGAAAACACTCGCCAACCATGTAATCTTATTCGATGAAGAATGTCCAATGTGCCATCTTTACACCAAAGCTTTTACCCAAACCGGAATGTTACCCGAAAACGGGCGAAAAGCCTACCAAAACATGCCCCATGAAATTTGTTCTTTAGTTGACAAACAGCGGGCAGTAAATGAAATTGCTTTAGTTAACACAGCAACAGGAGAAGTAAAATATGGAATTCATAGCCTATTTAGCATAATTGGCAATGCTATGCCTGTTTTTAAACCACTATTTGGATTTCGTCCATTTATTTGGTTAATGAGCAAGGTTTACGCTTTTATCTCTTACAATAGAAAAGTAATTATCCCTGCTGAAGTAAAGGCCGATCAAATTCAGCCTACATTTAAACTTAGATACCGCTTGGCCTATTTATTTTTTACCTGCTTAATTACAGCGTATATTTTAACTAACTATGCCCATTTGCTCACCAGCTTTGTACCGCTTGGCCACACCTATCGCGAATACCTGATCTGCGGTGGACAAGTATTTTTTCAAGGCATTGTAATCTCATTTTATAAAAAAGACCAGTTATGGGCGTATCTTGGAAATATGATGACCATTTCTTTTGCCGGTGCTTTGCTCCTCCTTCCGGCTTTACTTATCGGAAAATATTTTACCATTCACCCAATTTTCTTTCTGGGCTATTTTTTAAGTACTGCCGGCCTGATGTTATTGGAGCATTTGCGTAGAAGCAAAATTTTAAAATTAGGTTATGTACTTAGCATCACCTGGGTTATTTATCGTTTAATTGTATTGGGATTAATTTTTAGCATTTAAAAACATGAAATACGGGAAAATTATTTTAGTTGGTGGAAATGGTTATGTTGGTGGTGTTTTAGCAAGTCACTTTAGTGAAATTGCCGATGAGGTAATTATTCTATCAAGAAAAGCTGGAACTCCTGACAGAAACATAAAAACCATATTATGGGATGGTAAAACACGCGGCGCCTGGGAAAACGAATTTGCAGGTGCAGATTTACTGGTTAATCTTTGCGGGAAAAATGTTAATTGCCGTTATACTGAAAAAAATAAGAAGGAAATTATAAATTCAAGGTTGATTCCCACAAAATTAATTGGTGAAGTAATTAACGGGATGGATAATCCGCCAAAACTCTGGATCAACGTTACGTCTGCAACCATTTACCGCCATGCAGAAGACCATCCGCAGGATGAATTTAAAGGAGAAATAGGGTATGGTTTTTCCATTGATGTTTGTAAACGCTGGGAGAATAGTTTTTTTGAAAGCACAACACCAAACACCCGTAAAATAGCACTTCGTATGGGTATTGTTATGGGCAGAAAAGATGGCGCTTTTCCACGCCTGCTTAACCTGGTAAAATTGGGTATGGGCGGAAAACAAGGTGATGGCAAACAGTATGTAAGCTGGATCCATGAACAGGATGTTGCCTTAAGTATTGAATGGTTAATTGATCAGCCGCAAATTAATGGTGTTGTAAACTGTACAGCTCCTGAAGCCGTAAAAAATGAAACCTTAATGAAAACAATCAGAAAGGTTTATGGTATGCCAATAGGTTTGCCTGCTCCAGCATGGCTTTTAGAAATTGGAGCTCGATTAATCGGGACGGAAACAGAATTAATACTTAAAAGTCGTTGGGTTAAACCAACGGTTTTGATGGAAAATGGCTTTATTTTTCAGTACGGAAAATTAGAAAATGCTATTCATGACATCATTAGTCTGAGGATTTAACATGCGCTTAACTCCTTATATCCTTTGTTAACTGATATTGCCTACAGATTGCTTCGTTCCTCGCAAAGACGAAAAAAGGAGCGTCATTGCGAGGAACGAAGCAATCTCATTAAGAACAATTTTATCTAACTACTTTCTTAAAATATTAATCTATAAAAAATCAGGCAGAAAAAAAGCCCTGGCTATAACCAGGGCTTTGCTTTATTGTTTAACTTCTTCGTAATCTACAAAGTCGCCCAACTTGTCCGTTTTACTTTGATCCGGTTTAGGTGGCATGTAGTCAATTGAGATTGAACCTTCGGGTTTCGAACGCCTTTGCTGGCGTTGCTGTTGTCCTCCTGTAGCTTGCTGTTGCATTTTAGAAGCCACGTTATTGAACAACATTGGCAACAATAAGCGTATCAGTAATCTGATGGCCCAAAGCACCAATATGGTTATGAATATAAATTTTATTAACGGCATATTAATTTACTCTTAATACAAATATAGACGTAGCTAAATTTATTTTGTTACTTTTTTATCCTTTAATTGCAATTTAATTACAATCAAATATACGAATAAGAATCAATTAGGGTTTTAGGGAAATTTTTATAACCTCCAACTTTCCCGATAGCTTATCTTCTGTTTTTATAAATTCGACATTCTTTACCTTATCCTCAACAATGTAAAAATCGTTAAAAGTTACCAATCTTCTTTGTTCGACAAATACAGGCAAGTTCCAGTTTTTGCTATGTATCTTAAATTTTTTAAGGACATCTGCTATACTTACTACTTTAACATCGTTATTTAATGTAATCTCAATAGCTCCATTGTTACCTCTATATCCGTATTTGGCAAGCGCATCCTTTCCGTTAACTATCTTAATGCCTTTTACTTTCGAAACACCTAAATACTGTACATCCGTATTAGATATTTCCTTTTTATTAACAACATAAAGTGGTTGATTTGTTAAAAATCCGGTTCTTGAGGGTGTACAAATCCGAATGACCTTTTCTTTCTTTAAAGAATCATTGACAAGAGTTTGAGCAGCTAACTTTGCGTTTAAAACAGTTATTAACAAAATTAGCCAGCTGTATTTCATAAATTAGTCTTCTACTATTTCTGCTACACGACCAATCTGGCCATCATCTAATCTTACTTTTATTCCGCGTGAATGAAATGCTGAAGAGGTTAACAGATTCTTAACAACACCATAAGTAACATTACCTGACCGCTGATCCTTTTTTAAAATAATCCCCACCTCTAACCCCGGGTAAATATCCTTTCTGTTTTGTCCGTTCATTTTTTATTTATTTATTCTTTTTGAAAATATGATGTTTAAATAATCAAAATTCCATAATTAACAAGATGTGGAACTGTGTCAACTTTAATTGATTAGCACATCATTTCTTACTTCGGGAATTTTTCATTAAACATTTTCTCTAAGGCAAACATTTCATCCCGTAATTTTGCAGCCTGCAAAAAGTCCATATCTTTTGCAGCCTTTTGCATTTCCTTTTTTGTATTATCAATCGCCTTCTGCAGATCGGGTTTACCCATATATTGCACTATCGGATCTGCAGCAATGCTAATTTCAGCATTTTCTACATAAGCCCTGGCTATATTATCACTTGCTCTCTGAGAAAAGTCCAATACAGAGGTTTGCTCCAGAATGGCTTCGCGAGATTTACCAACAGTCATTGGCGTAATTCCATGTTCCAGATTATAAGCAATCTGGATATCACGACGACGATTGGTTTCAGAGATGGTCTTCTCCATGCTGTCGGTAATTCCATCGGCATACATAATTACCCTACCTTTATCATTACGGGCTGCACGGCCAATGGTTTGGATTAATGATTTTTCTGATCTTAAAAAACCTTCTTTATCTGCATCTAAAATGGCAACTAAAGTTACTTCGGGTAAATCTAAACCTTCTCTTAAAAGGTTAATCCCAATTAATACATCAAATTCGCCTAAACGCAAGCCCCGTAAAATCTCTACACGTTCCAGTGTTTTAATTTCTGAGTGAATATATCTTGTTTTAATATTTAAGCGGTCCATATACTTAGTAAGCTCTTCGGCCATACGCTTGGTTAACGTTGTAACCAAAATACGCCCACCCTGTTTTATGGTGATGTCAATTTCGTCTAAAAGATCATCTACCTGGTTAATCGCAGGTCTGATTTCAATTATAGGATCTAATAAACCCGTTGGGCGAATCACTTGTTCAACCACCACTCCATCAGATTTTTCCAATTCATAATCGGCAGGTGTGGCACTTACATAAATAGTTTGTGGTGCAAGGGCTTCGAATTCGTTAAAGTTTAACGGGCGATTGTCTAATGCAGCAGGTAAGCGAAAACCATATTCAACCAGTGAAAGTTTACGGGATCTGTCTCCTCCATACATGGCCCTAATTTGTGGTACCGTAACGTGGCTTTCATCAATCACCATTAAATAATCATCCGGAAAATAATCCAGCAAACAAAAGGGGCGCATACCCGGGCTGCGTCCATCAAAGAAACGCGAGTAATTTTCTATTCCAGAACAATAACCAAGTTCCTTCATCATTTCAATATCAAAGTTGGTACGTTCTTCCAGTCGTTTAGCTTCCAGTAAATGCCTGTCGGCAATTAACTGGTTTTTACGAATCTCCAACTCTTCCTGAATGCCCCAGATGGATTGTGTAAACCTGTCTTTTGGTGTTACAAATAAGTTGGCCGGATAAATGGCCATATCTTCCAGTTTTTCAATGGTTTTGCCCGAAACGGGATCAATTGCTGAAAGTTCTTCAATATCATCACCAAAAAAAGAAATGCGGTAAGCATGATCCAGGTATGCTGGATAAATATCGACCGTATCGCCTTTAACCCTGAATGTTCCGCGCTTAAACTCAGTTGTAGCCCTTGAATAGAGGATTTCTACCAGACTATGCAAAAATGCGTTCCTTGAAATCCGAAGTCCTACCCCAAAACGGAAAACCATCCTCGAAAAATCTTCCGGATTTCCCATACCATAAATACAGGAAATTGATGATACCACGATGATGTCCCTTCGCCCGCTCATTAAAGAGGAAGTGGTGCGTAAACGCAACTTTTCAATTTCTTCATTAATGCTTAAATCCTTTTCTATATAAGTATTACTGGATGCAATAAAAGCTTCTGGCTGGTAATAATCGTAGTACGAAACAAAATAATTCACCGAATTTTCAGGGAAGAAGTTCTTAAATTCTCCGTAAAGCTGTGCAGCAAGGGTTTTATTGTGGCTTAAAATTAAGGTCGGCTTTTGTGTCTGCTCAATTACATTTGCCACTGTAAAGGTTTTACCGGATCCGGTAACGCCCAATAAAGTTTGATAATGTTCTTTTGAATTTACACCTTCAACAAGCTGTTTTATAGCTCCTGGCTGATCGCCTGTTGGTTGATACGCGGATGTGATTTTAAATTTCATAGGCAATATCAAATATAGGGAATTAGGTTGAAATGCTAAAGATTATAGCACAGCTATTAAAACATTTGATGATATAATGATAAAAAGTTACGCCTTAAAAAAAGCGTGGCTTACATTCATTTTTCACGATTTTATTCTGTTGAACTTATTTAAATGACTTAAACGTATTTAAGCAAGTCCTATGAGAGGATCGAGATTATAAATTGAATGTATGCCACGCGCGCTAATAACTTAAACCGGCTTATTTTCCGGAAGCTTTTTGCATTGGGTTCTGACCAACAGACTGGCCTCTTACCGCAGCATTTGCTTTAGTTTTATAGATTTTAAATTTACTTTCCTTTGCCTTACCGCCCCAGGTATTATTATTAGTATCAATGTCGGCGGTTTCTCTTAACGGATCAACAAGAATCGATTCTACTTCTTTATCTTTTACATAGAACTTCGAGGTTTTTAATTCGTTGTGTCTCCAAATTTGAGCGGGTATGCGGTCAATTTCCTTAGTGCCATCTTTATAGGTAAATTCTACAATTATTGGCATCACCAACCCACCTTTGTTGCTAAAGCTCAGCTCGTAAAAATACTTATTTTCATATTTTTGCTGATCGCCACTTGCAACGACCTCAAATGGAGCAGTCATTTCGGTTTTTATAGCCGTTGTGGTATCTACAGTAACTAAACCTCTATCATAGTTGTAATAAAAATCGTGAGTTGCAGGATTTTTATCTACGTAAAAGTTTATTTTTTTATCTGCCCTGTTTCTAATCTTGGAAAGATCATCAAAAGCATTTACGGCAGGTTTGTCTATTTTTACCATTCTCGATCTTGCAGCAGGTATTGTAGTTGGAAAATCGGCTTTGGCAAACTTTACACTATCCAAAGAAATATCGCATGGATCAGTACCATAAAACCAGCCTCTCCAAAACCAATCTAAATCTTCGCCACTGGCATCTTCCATGGTGCGGAAAAGATCGGCTGGTTCGGGGTGTTTAAAAGCCCACCTTCTGGCGTATTCTTTAAAAGCATAATCAAACAGTTCTCTACCCATAATCGTTTCCCGAAGAATATTTAAACCTGTAGCAGGCTTTGAATAAGCATTTGGTCCAAAACGGGCAATATTTTCAGAATTGGTCATAATTGGTTCCAGCTCATCTTTTGGCAACTTCATATAATCTACAATGGTGTATGCCGGGCCTTTTTTACTTGGAAAAGTATTGTCCCAAAGCTCTTCGGTCAGGTATTCTACAAAAGAATTTAAACCCTCATCCATCCAGGTCCATTGGCGTTCATCACTATTTACAATCATTGGGAAAAAATTGTGGCCAACTTCATGTATAATTACACCCAGCATACCATTTTTAGTGCTTTCGCTGTAGGTACCATCGGCATCTGTACGGCCATAGTTAAAGCATATCATTGGGTATTCCATTCCATTTGCGGCTTCTATGCTTTGTGCAACAGGATAAGGGTAAGGAATGGTAAAATCAGAATAGGTTTTAATGGTATGGGCTACGGCACGGGTAGAAAACTTGCTGTATAAGTTGTAGGCCTCTTTTCCATAAAAACTCATGCACATCACCGTATTATTGTTTGCGGCTATTTTTTGTGGCATGGCATCCCAGATAAACTTCCGGGAAGATGTCCAGGCAAAATCGCGAACATTATTAGCCTGGAATACCCAGGTTTTTTTTGTGGTAGTTTTTTTGGTTTCAGCAGTTTTTGCCTCAGCCAATGTTTGAATTTCTACTGGAGCCGATGCTGTTTTAGCCGTATTGTACCTGCTTAACTGTGTAGGGTTTAAAACTGCACTATAGTTAATACACTCACCCGTTGATCCAACCAGGTGGTCTGAAGGAACAGTCATTTGTACTTTAAAATCTCCGAAGGTCAAAGCAAATTCGCCTCTGCCGGTAAACTGATGGTTTTGCCAGCCCTGGAAATCACTGTATACGCATAAACGGGGATACCATTGCGTCATTGTAAATAAATAATTACCGTCAGCAGGGAAAAACTCATAACCGCCCCGGCCACCAACGCTCATTCGATCGGTAATTTTATAGTTCCAATCAATATTGAAGATAAATTTTTGTCCTGTTCTTAAAGCAACGGGCAAATCAATCCGCATCATGGTTTTATTTACGGTATAGCTTAATTTTTTACCCGTAACATCGGTCAGTTTCGTGATGTTAATTCCATAACCATTATTGGTTTTGCTACTCAGCTGATCTATGCTTTGCGTGGTTCCGTAAGCAGGCATTTTAGTGGCATCCTGGTAATTTGCACTTTTATCCGTACTGTGCTGGTTTTCATCAAGCTGCAACCAGATATAGGTTAACGGATCGGGAGAATTATTGGTATAGGTAATACTTTCAGATCCAGTTAACAGTAAATTTTTCTCATCCAGCTCGCACTTAATGTTATAATCAGCACGTTGTTGCCAATACTTAACGCCAGGCGCACCGCTGGCTGTACGTTGTTCATTTGGTGTTGGCAAAATGGTGCCAAGTTGTTCAAATTTATTCCCGTGGTTGCTACCGGGATTATTCTGAATGTTTTGGGCAAAAGCCAGGCTTCCTGAAAAAATCATTAGGCCAGTCAGCGTAAACAGTTTATTCATGCTATGTTTGTTTAAATTGGAATTCTTTCTAAAGCCATTTTTAAAGCCAGGCTAAATACGGCTGCGGATATAAATAATACCCAACTCAATCTTTTTATATGTGTATAATTAAAAACAATCCATGTTATGGCTAAAATAATTATGACCATAAATATTTGTCCGGCCTCCAGCCCAACATTAAAACCAAATAACCCCCAGCCAATGTTTTGATCTTTTGCCAGCATAATCCTGATTGAATTTGCAAAACCCATTCCATGAATTAAGCCAAAACCCAAAGCCAGATAATAGTTTATTCTTACGGATTTCATGGAAAAATTTTTCCTGAACAAATTGCTAACAGCCGTTAAAACAATGGTACAGGGAATCAAAAACTCTACCCATTTACTTTCAAACCGGATGATATCTAAAACGCTTAACAAAAGTGTTAAAGAATGCCCAATGGTAAAAGCTGTAACCAAAATTAACACCTGTTTTAAATTTTTGTAACTATAAATGGCTACAAGTGCTAAAATAAACAATTGATGATCCAATGCATCCGAACTTATGATGTGTTCCCAACCTAATTTGAAGTAAAAAATAAAATCTTGTAAGGGCATTTTTTAAATTTAGCTTTATATTAATAAGCTTTAGTACTTTTGAATGCTTAAAATTAAAATTTTAATTACAAAAAATTTAAAATTGCCCTAATGCAACTGTTAAATACCAAATTTGTTACCCTATTTCTGCTTTTTCTGCTTTCAACATTAACAAAAGAGTATAAACACCCTCTTCATGTAAGTACAACTGAAGTAAATTTTAATGCCAAGGATAAAACACTTGAAGTAAGTTGCAGGATTTTTACAGATGATTTTGAATCCATCCTATCTAAATTGTACAAGCAAAAAACAGACCTTTCCAAACCAGCGATGAAAATTGCAATGGACGATCTGGTTAAAAAATACCTGACTACTCACTTACAAATTAAAGTCAACGGAAAAATAGTTGCATTGAGCTATGTTGGCTTTGAGATAGACCACGAGGCAACAAATATTTATTTAGAAATTGAGAAAATAGCTGCGGTTAAATCCGTTGAGGTTAACAATACCATTTTATACGATTTATTCGATGATCAAATGAGCATTGTGCATGTTGTTAAAAACGGAAACCGAAAAAGTGGTAAGATTCTTTATCCAGACAAAAGCTTTACAGCAAACTTTTAATTATAATCTTTGTATTAAATATTAATCCGTTTTAATAAAACGTTAACTTTAATTTAAAGTACATTACCAAACAAATGACGAGGAAGATAATATTTGTCATGTAAAATTGTTTGTAACCTTAATTTATACGTCCCTATTGTTTAAATAAGTTATGCACTTGATCATTTTCTCTTCCACGTTAACACCCAGGATAAAATATATCTTTAATTTTATATTTAAGGATATTTTAAAAGCCGAGGTTGAGTTTACCGGGAACAGCCAATATTTTTCGCAGAGCGATCACGCTAAAATCAGTTATGGTGATCAGCCATTGGGCGATGAATTATTTTTTAAAAGCACGGGCTTGCTTTTTTCAAACAAAGTTGAAGATTTTACTTTAAAAACAACCACATTTGGCGATTATGAGGTTCCTTTTCCTGTTGAGGGCTCTGCACTGCCTTTTGATGTTTTTGCAGCATCATTCTTCCTCGTTAGCAGATTTGAGGAGTACCTGCATCATAAAAAATCAGCTGAAGATTTTAAACCGTCGAAAAGTTACCAGCACAAATGGAAATTGCTCGACAAACCCATTATTGATGGCTGGGCACTGATTTTAAAAAACATGATCAGGAAAAAATATCCGGCTTTTAAATTTCACGACAAAAGCTTTAGCCATCATCCAACCATAAACTTTAAAATATTACCAACTGCCCCCGATGGGTTTTTATTAAAGACTAAATTCTTTTTTCAGGCGATTTTTAAAAAGGAAACAGAATATTTCAATTCCAGGTTTGATAAAGCCACGGGTTTAAGTGCTAACCATGATTTATTGATTACAGAAGTTGAAAAATATTTTGAGAGCAAAAAGAATCATCCGATTTATTTTATCGAATTTCCAAATGTTCCTATAGAATTTATCCAGAAAGATAAAATTTCAAAATACTTAGACGATAAGGCGGTGGGTTTGTTAAGACCATGCGCCAATGAAAGTCAGAAAGCCATTTCCATTAAGGATACCATACTTAAACTTAAAAAACTCTATCCGGCAAAGGTTAACTTAATGAGCCAGCAACTGGAAGTATTGGAATTCCCGACCTGCTATTTAAAACTTTTAAATTCGGGCATTACCTCAGATTATTCAATGGGTTATGCCAATACACCTGGTTTCAGAGCCGGTACCTGCACAGCTTTTAACTGGTACGATTTACAGCTCGAAAAGGTTACCCCGTTAAACATTAAGCCTTATTGCATTACCGATACTGCTTTGGAGCATTTGCCCGCCAAAGAAGCCTTAACCTTGGTAGAAGAATATGTAGCCATTGTTAGGTTTGTTGATGGTACTTTTTACAGCAGCTGGCAGTTAAAAAGCTTATCGAATAATTTAAAGGTTAAAAAACTAAAAAACCTATTTAAAGAAATGTTGAAACATGCAGGTAATTAATATGTTCTAAACCTGTAGTACAGAAATATTAAATTTACAACAGGTGGCTTTAATTAAATCATTATTTTAGCCGATAAACTGATTATGATTTTTAACCTTAGCAAAACCAAATCCATAGCGAATACTTTTGTATCCGAACTTCGCGATATAGAAATACAAAAAGATTCGATGCGTTTTAGAAAAAACCTGGAACGTGTAGGAGAATTTTTCGCTTATGAAATTGGTAAAACACTTTCTTATAAAGTTAGGGAAGTAACCACTCCGCTGGGTACTTCAAATTGCGAAGTATTGGAATCGCAACCCGTTTTAGCGACTATTTTAAGGGCTGGACTTCCACTTCAACAAGGTTTACTTAACATTTTCGACCAGGCTGATTGCTGCTTTATATCGGCTTACAGAAAAGTAAAGAAAAGCGGCGATTTTGTAATCCAAATGGATTACGTTTCTACGCCTGATTTGGATGGAAGAGTTTTAATTATGGCAGATCCAATGTTGGCTACGGGGCAAAGTATGGTGATGTGCTGCAAAGAACTAATTAACCGCTATAAACCCTCAGCCTTACATATCGTTGCTGCCATTGCAAGCGCTGAAGGCGTGGCCTATGTAAGGGCCCATTTACCAAAAGCTACATTATGGCTTGGTGCAATTGATGAAGAGATGACCAGCAAATCTTACATTGTTCCAGGTTTAGGCGATGCCGGTGACCTTGCGTATGGAGAAAAAATATAGTGACTATTCTTTTTACTCCTCCCTCACAACATACATGTAAAAGTTTCAGATTATTTCTAAACCAGGCGTAATAGCAACTATCTTTGGCAGAAATTAGAAAACAACCACATTCCCAATGAAAAAACACATTTTTTTTGATTTAGATCATACCATTTGGGATTTTGACCGGAATGCTGAAGAAACACTAAACGAACTTTACCATGCTTATGATTTAAATAATCTCGGCCTAACTTCCTGTGCCGATTTTATTGCTACTTATACAGAAAACAATCATCAGCTTTGGGCAGATTATCATCTTGGAAAAATTACCAAGGATTTTTTAAGGTCGGAGCGTTTTAGCAAAACCTTTATTCAATTGGGCATTCATCCAGATGCTGTTCCGCATCAGTTCGAAGATGATTATGTAAATATTTCGCCAACAAAAACCAATTTATTTGAAGCCGCTGAAGAAGTTTTAGCTTATTTACAACAAAAATATACCCTACACATTATATCAAACGGGTTTAAAGAAACAACACTAACCAAAATGAAGGTTTCTAATCTTAACCCTTATTTTCATCATGTTATTATTTCCGAAGACGTGGGTGTTAATAAGCCCAGTCCGGTAATTTTTCAACACGCTTTAGATGTAGCCAAGGCCAGCAAAGAAGAAAGCATTATGATTGGCGACAGTTTAGAGGCCGATATTTATGGTGCCTTAAACTTTGGAATGGAGGCTATTTTCTTTAACCCGTTAAAAAAAGAAAAGCCTGAAAATGTAAAGCAGGAAATTACGCACCTCAAAGAATTACTCCTTTTATTTTAAATGGATCTGCAATTGTTTGATTTTGGCATTTGTTTGGCAATACGCAACACACACACAAATTAAACAAGTAATTATGAAAAAAATCATCCTGTTAGGACTGGCACTGATCAGTTTTAACTTCGCGTTTGCGCAAGGCAGTCAAGGAAAATCAGAAGTTTTTCTTCAAATTGAAGCACCTGGTACCTACACCGTATATCTGGACAATGAATTTGTTGGCTCGGCAAACGGTCGTTTTAGGTTTTATGATGTTTACAATTCAGCACCCACCCTGTCTATAATACAAGGCAATACAACTTTGTATAAGAGAAAAGTGCGGACCAATCCCGATCAGCGGATAATTTTAAATTATTCCAAAAGAGATGGCCTCAGCATTGTCAAAGAATTAAACATATATAGAAATCGCCAGTATGCCTTAAATGATTTTGACGATTATACAGACGCATTTAATACAGGTATTGTTCCACCAATAATTTCATTCCCCGACCGCAATTACAGGCTATTATCTTCTGAGGCTTTTCAGCAATTTTACGATCAATACAAAAAAGAGAGTTTTGATAATGACAGAACCCGGTTAATTAGTGCGGTTAGTAAAAATGCATCGCTTTCATCAGCGCAGGTTAGAATACTTTTAAAACCTTATACTTTTGATCAGAACAGATTAGAAACGGCCAAAACATTATACAAAGACGTTGCAGACCCGCAGAATTATTTCACGCTTTCTGACGTTTTTGAATTCTTTAACTACAAAAACTCATTTTTGGAGTTCATAGCAAAACAGTAATTCGATATCTTTATTAAATGAATATAGCAAAAGTCAATTCATCTATCCAAAAAATAGTTGATGCTTACAAAGCAAAATTATCTGTTTATTCGGAGGAAGTTTATCAAACTACCCCGCCAATTAATGGCTGGAGTTATAGTGAAGTGTATTCGCACATCTTCGATTCGAGCTTACTCTCTATAATGGCTTTACAGCATTGTTTAACTAATAAAGGAGAAGATAAACCAACGGCTTTTGCAGTAAAAGTGATTCTATTTCTGGGGTTTTTACCTCCGGCAAAAAAATATAAGGTACCAAAAAGATTAATGGATAGGGTTAAAAAAATCAGCAAAGCGGAGGCATTTGACTTTATCCATCAATTTGAAAAAGAATTAGCAGCGGTATATGGCTCTATTGCAAATTCGAATAATTCAAGCAAAACTAAGCACCCGCGCCTGGGCTATTTAAATGCCAAACAATGGTTTCGTTTTATAGAAATTCATTTAAAACACCACTTAAAGCAACTTGGCCGCATAGAAAAGAGTTTTCAGGATCAGGGTTAATTTTCGCATATTTGAGTATAACCATCAAACAAATGAAAAAACTCTATTATTTAGCGGCAATTGTTCTTTTTTGTAGTTGCAACAATAATAAACCAGCACCTCAGGTTATTACACCAACACCAACCGGAATCTCTGGATTACAACCGACCAAAACTTCGGGGCCTGTAAACCAGTTAACGAGTAATTTAATATACAATCCTGCACATGGGCAACCTGGCCACAATTGCGCAATTGCTGTTGGTGCCCCTCTTAATCAACGTGTTACTGCTAAACCAGGCTTAACCCCTTCGCAAACTTCAACACCTTCTCCAGCCGTTACTATACCTGCGGTTACAGGTAATAATAAATCGCAGAAACTTAATCCAAAACATGGTGATCCAGGGCATAGGTGTGATTTAGCTGTGGGTGTTCCGTTAAATTCTAAACCAGCAGAAACGCCAAAAGTGAGGGTATCGCCTGCTAAAATTGACAACAGCCTTGAAACAAAGAACAGCATAAAAATAAATCCCAAACATGGCGAAACCGGTCACCGTTGCGATATTGCGGTGGGTGCCCCATTAACATAAAAACCTGAAGCATTTTTCACATATTTGCGCTAATGAAAATACCCACCATAAAAGGTTTTGATGAGGAGGCATTTAACAAGTATTTTAAAAATGCAGGTTGGTTAATGTTCGGCAAGGCACTCAGCCTTATTGTAAACCTTTTAATTGCCCGTTATTTAGGCCCCATATTATTTGGAGACTTAAGTTTTGGTCTATCTCTCGTGGCAATTTTAGCCGCTGTTGGTGCCTTGGGGCTTGATACTTTTATCATTCGCGAAATTATCCAGGAACCATCCAGGCGTGATGAAATTTTAGGCACCTCTTTATGGCTTAGAATGGCAACCAATGCTTTACTTATTCCTGTTGCTGTAGCAATTTATTTAATTAGCCACCACTTAACCCCCAGCCCAGGCGAACCATTAACCTTATTAGTTGGTTTGTTGGCCCTCGCCTCCTTCTTCAAATCGTTTAATGTAATCGATGCTTACTTTCAGTCGCAGGTTCAATCCAAATATGTCGTTCAGGTACAAAACATCTGTTTGATCATTACTTCAGCAGTTAAAATTTTACTTATTACGCTAAATCTTCCTTTAATTTATATCGTTTTGGCTTACGTTTTAGATGGATTCATTTTAGCGTTAGGCCTGATTATGGTTTATCAGAAAAGAGGTTTAAATATTTTTAACTGGAAATTTGATAAACAAAGGGCAAAATCATTGCTACAGAAGTCATCACCACTTATTCTTTCTGCGGTAATGGTAACCATTTATATGAAAATAGATGTGGTTATGCTTAAAAGTGTGGGCAGTAAAGCTATAGGAATTTACAGTTCAGCTCAAAACCTAAGCGAAGCCTGGTATTTTATACCAGTTGCGATCGTTACATCCGTGTTTCCGGCCTTATTAAATGCCCGTAAAACAGATTTAGACCGGTATCAAAAACGCCTTGGAAACTTGTACGATTTATTAGTTTTTATAAGCATACCGGTTGCATTATTTATAAGTTTTTTTGCTTCAGATATTATTCAGATTATTTATAAAGGTAAATACGACGGTGCAGGGCCAATGCTATCCATACACATCTGGTCAGGTATTTTTGTATTCTTAGGAACCGCAAGTTCTCAATATTTAGTTGCAGAGGGTTATACCAAAATTTCATTTTACAGAACAGCCGCAGGCGCGCTGATAAATATCCTCCTAAATCTTTGGCTGATCCCAAAATATGCAGGAGTAGGTGCTTCAATTGCGACATTAATAGCCTGTTTTGTATCTACTTTTTATCTTTTATTAATTCCAAAAACTCGTCAACAAGGTATAATGATGTTAAAATCATTATTTTTGGTCACAGCATTTCAAAAAATATTTAAACGTTGAGCAATCTTAAAGCACTAACAAATTTAATTGCAAAGCCCGCAAGGCTTAAAGCACTACTATCATATGGTCATAAAGGCTATTTAAACAGCATTGGATGGTTTACGGCCTTTGATAAAAAACAGGCTGTTGACGGAAACGGGAAGGCATTACCCTGGGTTACTTATTCCTTTATAGATTTTATTAAAGAACGAATCAATAAAACACAACATATTTTTGAATATGGATCGGGTAGTTCTACTTTATTTTATGCAGAAAGGGCAGCAACAGTTACTTCAGTAGAGCACGACAAGAACTGGTTTGAAAATGTAAAAAACACAAGTCCATCTAATGCAGAGATGATTTTCTGTCACCTCGAAAAAGATGGCGAATATGCTAAAAAGGCAACTTTACTAAATAAGAAGTTCGACATCATCATTGTCGACGGTCGTGATCGTGTAAATTGCTGCAAGTATAGTATTGAAGCTTTATCAGCTGAAGGTGTTTTAGTTTTAGATGATAGCGAACGTGAGGTTTACAATGCGGCCAGACTATTATTAAAAGAAAAAGGGTTTAAAGAAATCAGCTTTAGCGGCATTTCTCCCGGTTTGTTTTATGAGAAAGCAACTTCTGTATTTTACAAAACAAATAATTGTTTAGGAATATAATCTCCAGTTAACACATGCTAAGCGAAGAAGTAAAAACAGCCTACGATAATTTTTATACGCAAAGCGATGTAGCCTGGCGCATGCTGGGTGCAAAATACAAAGCCCAAAACATTATTGATGTTTGCAAAAGTATAAAACCAAAAAAAGTACTTGAAGTTGGGGCCGGCGATGGCAGCATTCTTCATTTTTTAAACGAATGGAATTTTGCACCTGAAATTTATGCCCTTGAAATTGCTCAAAGTGGTGTTGATTTAATTCTTGACCGGAAACTGACCAACCTTAAAGAAGCTAAAACTTTTGACGGATATAAAATTCCGTTTGCCGATGATAGTTTTGACCTCGTTATACTTGCACACGTTTTAGAGCATGTTGAACATGAAAGAATTTTACTTCGGGAACTTAAAAGAGTAGCTAAATATGTAGTTGTAGAAGTGCCAAAGGATTATCGCTTTGGCATTGATAAACGAATGAAACACTTTCTCGATTATGGCCACATTAATATGTATACGCCAACATCTTTAAGGTTTTTACTGCAAAGTGAAGGTTTGGAAATTATAGAGGATAAAGTTTCTATGACGGCTACTGAAACGGTAAAATTTAATGAGTTTATCAATAGAAAAGCACCAAAAACATTTGCCAAAAATTTAAAAATAGAATTAGAATACCGAATCAAAAAAGCTTTGGGTAATCTACTGGGGCAAAAGAAAAAGGAACAGTTTGCAAATGCATATACCGTTTTAACCAAAAAATCTGATCATAACCTGCATATTTTTTAATCCATGCAAAACCTCGCCCCTATTGCACTTTTCGTTTACAACCGTCCGCAACACACCTCAAGGACGTTAAAATTTTTGCAGCAAAATGAACTGGCGGCCGATAGTCGTTTATACATATTTTCTGATGGTGCAAAAACAGAAAAAGATGCGCAGAAAGTTACCGAGGTAAGGGCGATTATTAATGGAATAGACGGCTTTAAATCGGTTAAAATTATCGAACGCAAAGAAAATTCGGGATTGGCAAATTCGGTTATTGCGGGCGTATCTCAATTAATTAAGGATTACGGACAGGTTATCGTTTTGGAGGATGATTTGGTTACGTCGCCACATACCTTAACTTATTTTAACGATGCATTGAATCGGTACCGCAATGAAGAAAAAGTAATGCACATTGGTGCTTACATGTATCCTTTGGCAGAAAACCTGCCACAAACTTTTTTCTACAGGGCAGCAACCAGTTGGGGATGGGCGACCTGGGAAAGAGCCTGGAAAAATTTCGAACCCAATATAGATATACTCATCAATCAGTTTGACAGCAAAAAAAAGAATGCATTCTCGATTGATAAAACCATGAATTTTTGGAAACAAATGCAGGAATTTAAAGCGGGTAAAAATAACAGCTGGGCCATTCGCTGGTATGCTTCCATTTTTTTAAAAGGAGGCTTAACACTTAATCCATCACAATCTCTTGTAAACAATATCGGTCATGATGGAACTGGGGTACATTCGGGTATAAACGACATTTATAACGTGATTATCAATCCCAGGCCAATTACTCAATTCCCTGATGTAATAGCAGAAAATACTGAAGCCTATCAGGCCATTAAAAGCTTTTTGGCCAATAGAAAAGGAAATCTATGGGATCGTGTTAAACGTTTCTTGACAGAAAAGCTGAATAAAATGCCAATTTTTTAGTTTTAATAATCTATACCTTAGAAATTCAAATCTATAACCGGATGAAGATTCTAACCTTTTTATTATTGCTTCTTGGCAGCACCGCTTCTTTTGCACAAAATGCACCTAAACCATATGGCGCAACACCTTCAAAAAGGCAATTGGCCTGGCACGATGTGGAAGTTTATGGCTTAATTCATTTTACCCCAACTACATTTGAAAATAAAGAATGGGGTTTTGGAGATGCAGACCCGAAAACATTTAACCCTACAGATTTTAGTGCCGAGCAAATTATCAAAGCAGCGAAAGATGGTGGCTTAAAAGCAATTATCCTGGTTTCAAAGCACCACGATGGCTTTGCCCTTTGGCCAACAAAAACAACTTCGTACAACATTTCTAAAAGCCCTTTCAGAAATGGAAAGGGTGATTTAGTAAAAGAAATTGAACAAGCTGCACGCAAAAACGGATTAAAGTTTGGTGTATATTGCTCACCCTGGGATAGAAACAATCCGCTTTACGGCACAGATAAGTACTTAGCCATTTATCAGGCGCAGTTAAAAGAATTATACAGCAATTATGGCGAGCTTTTTATGAGCTGGCACGATGGCGCCAATGGTGGAGACGGTTATTATGGCGGTGCTAAAGAAAAACGTTCTATTGATAATACAACCTATTACGACTGGAAAAACACCTGGGCAATTACCAGGAAAATGCAACCCATGGCAAATATATTTAGTGATATTGGCCCCGATATACGTTGGGTAGGCAGTGAAGACGGTACTGCAGCAGAAAACAGTTGGGCTACTTTTACACCACTTCCGCCCGAAGGAAAGAGCGTAGCTGTTCCTGGTCAGGCTAATTATCCGCAAAGCCCTATGGGCATTAGAAATGGCAAATTCTGGATGCCTGCAGAATGTGATGTTCCTTTAAGAAAAGGTTGGTTTTATCATGCTAATGAAAAGCCTAAAACGGCTGAAATGCTTTTTGATTTATACTTAAAAAGTGTTGGGCACGGGGCTGGTTTAGATTTAGGCCTCGCACCTGATACGCGTGGACAATTACATAATGATGATGTTGCGGCCTTAAAGGGCTTTGGAGACCTTGTTAAACATACATTTGCCAATAACCTTGCAAAAGGAGCAATTGTAAAAGCAAGCAATACGCGTGGTAAAAACTTTGGCAGTGCTAAACTTACAGATAATAATAAACAAACTTACTGGGCAACCGCAGATCAGATTCATACGGCCAGCTTAGAGCTTGATTTAAAAACACCTAAAACTTTTGACATTGTGAGTTTGCAGGAATATATTCCCTTAGGGCAAAGAATTGAAAGTTTTAATGTAGAGGTTTTTGAAAATGGCGGATGGAAAAAGGTTTATGAAGGCGAAGCCATCGGTGCTAAAAAACTAATTAAACTTGAAACACCTGTAACTTCAGCCAAGGTTAGGCTAAACATTACCAAATCGCCGGTTTGTATTACTTTAAGCGAGTTTGCACTTTACAAGAAAGCATAGCTGTAACGCACGTTCCCCACAACGATATGCTTTGATGCAGGTTTAATGGTGTTTGCTTATTAAGGGGCAAATACCATTAAACTTTCTTCGCTTCTAATATAATATAGGGCGACAAACTTTTACTCTCAAAAGGAATGATTTTAGTAAAAACTTTACCCGTCAGCCAAACCGCTTTTTTAAATAAGCGAACCCCCGCTGATTTTTCCTTTTCATTTTCAAGCCAAACGCTAAATTTACCAAAGTAACCAGCCTTAATCTCTTTTAAGCCTGCTTTTTCGCAGATAGAAGTTAATAAAGCCGGGTTCATGCTGTTGATGTTGTGTTTATCGTAATTCTCTTTATCAAAATTGCGCTGAAACCAGCCATTTACCGCTTTAAAGTTGGGTAAAGTAATAAATAAGGTTCCCCCAGGTTTTACGAAAGCAATGTGGCGGTTAATAATATCTGCCGTATCATTAAAATGCTCTATTAATCCACAGCTTAAAACCAAATCATATTGCTGAGTTGGCTCGTAATTAAATAAATCCGTTTCAATAATGTGAATATCCTTTTCTGTTAAATTATTTTTCTCCAAAAGTTCATTGACCACAGGCGGATGAACAAAATAATCCAGCAAGGTTACATCAAGCTTTAAATATTTTTTTAAAAAAACGGCATAATAACCTGGGAAACCACCCAATTCAATAGCGGTTTTAATATGATTCTTACTAACTAAATCTGCAAGTTGATGATGAAATAAGTAATTTGATGGTAATTGAACCGCCAACCCCTTTTTACTTTCCCAATAATTTACCCAAAAAGCCCTGTCAGTTAATAAATTTGTCATGTCTTAAAATAATTCAAAGCCCAAAGAAACACAAAGAATAAGAGATTTGATATTTTTACGTTTAATTATTTTTATATCTTGTAAACTTAGCTACCATAGCAGGGTTAAACAATAAAATGTATTTTTGATCGATTTGAAAGTAGTACACTTAAACACTTATGATGGAAACGGGGGCGCAGGCAGGGCTTGCCTACGATTGAGCGATGCGCTGAAAGCATCTGGCGTGGAATCTAAAGTGCTTGTTTATTACAAATTCGGGCAAAATCCGAAAATCGATACCTTTAGCAAAAGTCCTGTTGCTAAGGCCAAGGCCGTTTATAACATCTTAGCCGAAAGATATTTTTCCAAGTGGCTAAGCAAATCGGTAAAAACTCCTTTTAGCCTGCAATGGTTTGGACGCTCTATAATTAAACATCCTGATGTTAAAAATGCAGACATCATCCATCTCCACTGGGTAAACCATGGTTTTTTAACACCAAAGTTTCTTGCAGAACTTGATGAACTGGAAAAACCTGTTGTATGGACCTTTCACGATAGCAATGCCTTTACTGGTGGCTGTCATGTACGTTATGGGTGCGAAAATTTTCATCACCAATGTGGAAATTGTCCGGTATTAAAAATTAGTGGTGATCACGATATTTCACATAAAACCTGGCTGCGGAAACAAAAGGCTTATACCGAGCTTAACTTTCATATAGTTGCGCCGAGTACATGGATGGCGGCATCAGTTAAGTTTAGCAGCCTGCTGGGCACCAGAAAAAGTTCCGTAATTCCAAATACCATTGAAACCAATATTTTTAAACCTTATGTTAAAGCCGAAGCAAAAAAAATATTAAAAATAAATCCTGATAAATTTGTTTTGATGAGTGGTTTTATGCCCTCTAAAAACGATAAACATAAAGGAACACCTTACTTAATTGAAGCTTTAGAAATCTTATCTAAAAGGCCCGGTTTAAAAAAAGAAAACATAGAACTCGTAATTTTTGGCAATAAGGAAAATGCAGAAATGCCAACCTTTCCTTTTAAAACCACCTTTTTGGGCACCATTAATAAGGATGATCATTTAGCAAAATGCTATTCGGCTGCCGATGCTTTTATAACACCTTCGCTGGAAGATAACTTACCCAATACCGTAATGGAAAGCCTTGCCTGTGCAACTCCTGTAGTTGCATTTACAACCGGTGGAATACCAGATATGGTTCAGCATTTACAAAATGGATATCTTGCCGAATATAAAAATGCTGAAGATTTAGCCAATGGCATTGAATGGCTGTATCACGATGACCAGAAGGAAGAAATTCAAAAGGAGGCCAGAAGATCGATCTTAGAACACTTCTCAGAAAAAGTAGTTGCAGAACAGCACATCGACCTTTATAAAGCACTGATAGATTTGCAACCAAAATAATCGGCAAAAAATTCTTTGTACTCAAGCAAAAAGGATTTTCTATTATTTGGGCGACAGTTCCAAGGGCTGCCGGCGCTTTTTATCCTCAACATAAAAATAATGTTTGCCAAATTTCATTTTCGCCTGAAGGCAGAAAAATTTGAGCAATGTTTATTAAATTTACTGCAATCCAAAATAAATTCCCTTGCCCAAACTAACAGTCATTACCATTGTATACAATAATGCCCGCGATATTGAGCGGACAATTCACTCTGTATTAAATCAAACGTATAAAAAAATAGAATACATTATTATTGACGGCGCTTCTACGGACGGTACGCTGGAAATTGTACAGCAATATAAAGATCGCATTTCTAAAATTATCTCCGAACCTGATAAAGGAATTTACGATGCCATGAATAAAGGTTTAGCTTTAGCCACCGGCGATTATGTTTTATTTATGAATTCTGGAGATGAAATTTATGACGAAAATACTGTTGAAGAGATTTTTGATACAGCCGAAGGTGCAGATATTTATTATGGTGAAACTGAAATGTTTAATGATAACTGGGAAAGTTTAGGCCGCCGCAGGCACGAAGCCCCTGAAGAATTCGACTGGACAAGTTTTAAATTTGGAATGAATATCAGCCATCAGGCCATTTACATTCGCCGCAGCATTTTAGTTCCATACGATTTAAAATATAAATACAGTTCTGATATAGACTGGATTATTAAAGCCACTAAAAAGGCATCGAGCATTGTTAATGTGCACCGCTATGTAGCCAAGTACTTAGTTGGAGGAATGAGCAAGAAAAAACATCGCGAAAGTCTGAAAGAGCGCTTTTCAATATTCACCAAGTATTACGGGCTTATTCCGAATATTTTTAACCACCTTATTATTGCAGGTAACCTGGCGCTGTATTTTATAAAACACCGCAGAACAAACGATTAATCTTATAGATTTCTTTCGTAATTATAGGTTTAAACTATATTAATATTGGCATGATACTTTTGTGACATATTTAGAAAATATGTTACGCCTGATCAAAAAACATCACCTGTATTTTACGCTAACCTCCATAACCCTATTTATTTTTTTAGGAATAAGCTTAATACTAAACAAAAAAGAAAGTTTTGTTCTTTTAAACGGCTTTCATTGCGAATGGCTTAATAATTTTTTCATTTTTTATACTCATTTAGGTGATGGATTAGTATTTATAGCGGTTGTTATTATTTTCATCGCTTTTAAAAAGAGGAAAAAGGCTGCAACTTTACTGTTGGGTTATTTAAGTTCGGGAGTGGCTACACTAGCTTTAAAAAGGATTTTTCTTTTGCCAAGGCCAAAACTATATTTTGAAAATATGGCTTTTGAATATGGCCATTTTATTCCCGGCGTTACCCTGCATGGTTCAAATGCTTTTCCTTCGGGTCATACTACTTCAGTATTTTGCCTGGCCACGATATTAATACTCATTTTTAAAAAACAAAAACTCTGTATCCCCTGCTTTATCGTAGCGGTTACTGTTGGCTATTCGCGTATCTATCTTGCGCAGCATTTTTTACAGGATGTAGTATTTGGCGTATTTATAGGAACTTTATTCGGCTTGTTAAGTTACCACTGTGTGTATAAGCAAAAAATACTAAAACCGATTAAGAAGTTTTTCAAAATTAAAAAACAAAAAAGCTTACCATTAGCCGATACATAAGTCCCTTTTATCTACAATTTTAAAACAAAATTTTATTACAGCTGTCTATAATATAATCACCTATTAAAAATATATTATGGCACAATTAAATAATCAGCATATAGCAGTACTTTCAGAAAGTGGATTTGAAGAGGTAGAATTAACTGAACCGGTTAAGAGATTAAAAGAAGAAGGCGCAACTGTTCATATTATTTCTTCAAAAAGTGGCAAGATAAAAGCATGGGCTCATGACCATTGGTCGATTGAAGTTGAGGTTGATAAAACTCTTACCGAAGCTAATGCGGATGATTATTCGGGCCTTGTTCTTCCTGGTGGTGTAATTAATCCCGATCAGCTGCGGGTTAATGAAGATGCGATTGCCTTTGTAAAAGCATTCTTTGCCGCAGGGAAACCTGTTGGTGCAATTTGCCACGGGCCACAGACTTTAATTAATGCGGATGTAGTTAAAGGCAGAAAAATGACTTCAGTTAAAAATATAGCGCAGGACTTAATTAATGCAGGCGCAAATTGGGTAGATGAGGAAGTTGTTGTAGACCAGGGCCTGGTAACGAGCCGCACACCCGATGATTTACCTGCTTTTAATGATAAGATAGTTGAAGAATTTGCAGAAGGCGTACATGATGGGCAACACGCTTAAGCGTTTTGGACGCTCTTTCTAAATTCACTCAGAAACGGTTGGCTTAGGTCAGCCGTTTTTTTTATTGGGTTACACTATAATTTTACCTGCCTGATGATGTTTTTAATATTCAGTTCGATAATGTCTGTCATGGTTTTACAATTTAAATAGTGTGCATCCTTAAAATATTCGGCCATCCCCTGCTTTAATAAAGCAATGTTTTCGGGTGTTGTTAACTCCTCCTTATTCGAAACATCGCGTAAATCTGTTAACCGGTGTCGCTCACTCCTTACCCGATGCACAATAGAAGATCTTTCTTCCTGTTGATATTGCAATACCGTTTTTTCGGTTAGTTGCTCCATACTCATTTTAACATAAGGTAAATTCTCTTTAAAATACTGCGGTAAGTATACTTTAAGATTCCCTTCATAAAACTGCTGATCAAAATCTATTGCCCGAATTCTAAACTGTATATCGTCAAAATCTGGTGTAATCTGTACCACAAAATTATATGCCCTCATATCGCCCAAAAGCATAATTAAACAACGTTCGTTAAACTTTACAAATTCTTTAGCAATACGTGTTGGGTTAAATTCTGGCGTGTAAAGCTGGCTTTTCGTAAATACATCGCCTGGAATACCTGCAATATGCTCCTCAACTAAGGTGTCGCCATCCACTAAATAGTTAACCTGGTTAGGCGATAATATTTCTTCCATTTCCAGGCCATAAATTCTGGATGCATCGGCCTTTTTAATGTAGAAATAATCATAAACATCGTTGAGCCGGTTTACAATTCTAATCCTGAAAGGATGGGTATTCCCAAATGTGCAATACTCGATTTTATCGATATATTTATGCTGTACAATGCGGAGATTTCCGGAAGCTTTTAAGTTTGCATAAATTTCTTTTAAGCCATTATGCAAACTTTCGATTAAATCCTGTGCATAAATTGGCCCTTCCCAAAGGGAGTCCTTTCCATTTTTATCCATCAAAGGAAAAGCCTCGTTAAACTGCATTAAATCGTTATAAGAAATTGGCAACCTGGCCTCACGCTGGTAGCTGCGCAGATATTTCTGCAAGGCAGGTGTAACCGGAAAAATCGGTTTCTTTCTTGAAATTTTTACATCGTTGTTTTCCATGCAGAGGCAATTTACTATTTTATAGAAACATGTTTAAATTTTTAATCCATAAGAACAGCATAATGGCAAGATTTATTTTTCAATTGTAAATGCTGTAACTGTACTTTCCGCCTTGCTAAATTTATTTCAGCATCTTTTAGCAATAAAGACCCAGAAATAAATCAGGGTGAAGACTGTAAAAACTTAATGGTAGATAAAAATAATAAAGAAATAGTTGTTTCAACTCTGTGCAGGTGAACTGTGCAATTAATTAATTTTAGGATAACTAAAGGGCAAGTCACTCAAATACCGGCTTATTTTACGGTAAGGATAATTACCAGCACCGTGATCAGCAAACTGTACAATAATGGTATTGGTTTTCGGATCGATGTATAACCTTTGCCCTAACATTCCTTCCGCAGCATAATCACCATTATCTCCTTCTTGCGGAATCCACCACAAATAATGATGTGCAGATTTTTGCCAGCCCTTGGCTGATGCAGGTTTTTCATTCCCAATTTGAACCGATTCATTAACCCAGTTTTCAGGAACAACCTGCTTCTGCTTATACTTTCCTTTATTTAAGTAAAGTTTTCCAATTTTGGCAAAATCAATAGCCGTAATCTGAAAACGGCTTGCAGTGTTGGCTAAACCATTTTTATGATCCAGGCTCCAGCTTGCATTATACTGAGCGCCAATTTTACGCCAGGTATTTTCCTCGAAATATTGTGCAACAGATTTACCGGTTGCTTTTTCCAATACCCAAGCCAACAAAATCGGATCTATGCTTTTATACACCCAAACTGTTCCCGGTTTATTCACCAGCCTCACTTTCATCAGTTCGGCTTTCATGTCATGGGTATAATAGTACTTTGCTTCATCAGAAAAAAAGGCTTTTGCAATCCCGCCCAGTGCATCCTGAAACTCCAGTCCAGACTTCATATCAAGCAGGTTCTTTAAAATGATATGGTCGAAAGCAGGATTTGACTTTAACTCCGGGATATAATCAGTAACCTTATCTTTTAAGCTTTTAATTTTTCCTTCAGCTATTGCTTGTCCAATCATAATTGAAACCATGCTTTTCGCACCCGAAAATATAGAAGTTATGGTACTGTCACTATAACCAGGATTATATCTTTCATATAAAACGCTGTCGTTTCTAATTACTAAAAAAACATTAATTGCGCCTATTTTCAGATAATCTTTTAACATAATGGATTGATTATTTCCATCCAAAACATGGAGTGTATCCAAATCATTCCGCGGTTTTGATGATCTGATGAAATGAAAAGCACTGTCGCTTTTATGCACCACGGCCTGTGGGAAAATTTTATAGGTTTCAGCCCGAGGTGTTCTGTACTGCAAAACACGAATCAGGTATGGGTGCCAAACAAATAATGCTATTGCCGAAACTATAATCAATGCAAAAAGCGCAAGAAGAATTTTCTTAAAAGTACTCATTGGCAATATCAAAAATAATATAAATCTGGGGTTATGCCTGCTTCAAATATTCATTCTCCATCACCTCAACTGCCTGCTTTGGTTTATGCTTCCATCTTCGATGGCTCCAAAGCCAAAAAGGCGGCGATTCCTGGATATTTCTCTCCAGTATCCGGGTGTGTAGTTCGGTAATTTCGAATTCGGAAGTTTTAGCCGGCTCTAAACAAAGTGGAATACAATCTACCTCATAATAACCTCTTTTTAAAACTTTTACTTTTAAATAAAACACAGGTCGGTTGGTCTTTTTAGCAATTTTTTCTATTCCCAACTGGATGGATGCGGGCTGATTTAAAAAAGTAGTCCAGTAATGTAGGTCGTTAACTGTTGGCGACTGATCGTTACCGAAGCTAAAAATACTGGCTTCATTTTGGGTTTCACCTATAATCCTAAGCGTTTTCCGCATAGAAACCATACGGTTTCCAAAACGGCTGCGCACTTTTAAAAACCACTGATCAAAAATAGCATTCGTAAGTGGTTTATAAATTGGATAATGATTTACGGGCAAGGAAAGCCCAAGTGCTAAAGTGCCCCATTCCCAGTTTCCATAGTGTGCCGAACAAATAAGAACGCCTTTATTTTCTTTAAAATACCCGGTAAGCTGGTTTAAGCCATTAAACTTATATCGTTTATGTAATGTAGATTTAGAAATGGCAGGCATTTTAACCACCTCCAAAATCAAATCGGCCAGGTACTTATAATACTGTTTCTCAATAAGCACAATCTCCGTTAAAGTTTTTTCAGGAAACGATTTTTGCAAGTTCTGGCGAACTATTTTTTTCCGGTAACCAAAAACGTGATAAAGCAACACATATACTACGTCTGCAATAACGTACAAAACCGACAAGGGAAGCAGGGATAATATTGATAAAAAAAATATTCCCAGATAGGAAAAGCCCTTTTTAATCATACTATAGTTGATAAGCAACAAATTTAAAATCTTGCCTAAAAATTTATGCCACAACAATGTTAGATTTTAAACTTTATTCACCGTCACGATCAAGCCACAGTATCCATCAGGTTTTCGTTACCCGCTTTAACTTTTGGCACTTTTAACTCAGGTTTATATTTCCATCTTCTATGGCTCCATAACCAATAGGCTGGACCTTCTACAATCATTTCTTCCAGCACATGTTTTTGCATTTCAGTAATTTCAAATTCCGCAGTTTCTGCAGGGTTTAAACAAACAGGCACACAATCAACTTCATAATAACCACGTTTTTTATAGCTTATTTTTAAATAAAAAACAGGTCTGTTTGTTTTTTTTGCAATCTTTTCAATACCCAGCTGAATAGAAGTTTCCTGATTTAAAAAGGTCGTCCAGTAATTCGATTCCTCTTTTGATGGCGCCTGGTCGCTACCAAAGGTAAATATACTTGCTGTGTTTTTATTGGCTTGAACCGCTCTTAAAGTTTGACGCATGGAAACCATTTTATTGCCAAATTTGCTTCTCATTTTCAAAAACCAATTGTCAAAAGATTCGCTTCTTAATGGTTTATAAATCGGGAAATGTTCACCGGAAAAAGTTAATCCAATCGCCATACAAACCCATTCATAATTGCCATAATGAGCCGAACAGAAAAGAACACTTTCATTGTTTTGCAAATAGGCTTCTACAAGATCAGCATTTTTAAATTTTACCCGCTTATTAAGTTCCTTGCGCGAGATACTTTTCATTTTAACAATCTCAATAATCAGCGAAGAAAGATATTTGTAATAAGTCTTCTCAATCAGGTCAATTTCGCCGATACTTTTCTCGGGAAAAGAGTTCATTAAATTCTCTCTTACAACCTTTCTTCGATAGCCGAAAACATGATAAATCAATACATAAAATGCATCAGCAATGATGTATAAAATAGATAACGGTAATAGAGATAAAAGCGTTAACAAAAATATTCCCAAGTGGGAAAAGTTTTTCTTAATCATGGGATGTGATTATAATATCCGGCAAAACTAGATTGTAGGCATAAATTAATTGCCATCAAATTGTTAGATTATTATTCTTATAGGTTTTATGAAAAATCGCTGACGAAATTCTAATCAATCGATTAAGTTTTATCCATTTTTAAGCCCTAGTTTGTAAATATCATTTACCCATTTGGCCCGTAATTGCGCAGTTGATGTTTTAACAATGGCTATGGCAGTAACTTTAACGGGCTTAACGCCACAAAACTCAAGCACACTTTTTTTCAATTGATTTACGCTGGGCCGACCAAACATTAACCAATAATACCACGATGGCTGATCGAGCGTAGTAATCATGCGTGCAGTTTTTCCTTTTAAAAGTTTATCCCACCAAACGCTGTTGTCTTTATACTTAAATGTAATACCCGGTAGAAACAAGCGATCTATAAAGCCTTTCATTATTGCCGGCATGCCACCCCACCAAACCGGATGCAACCAAACTAAATGATCTGCTTCTTTTATCTTCTCCAGGCTTTCTAACAAGTCAGGCTCCAATTCCATTCGCTTTCTATATCCATACTGTAAATTTGGATTGAAATTTAAATCACTAATATGAAGAACAGATACCGTTGCTCCTGATTCTATCGCACCTTTTTGATAGGCTTCGGCGAGCGCAAAAACTAAACTTTCTTTATTAGGATGCCCGTTTATAATTAAGATATTTTTCATTGTTCTATTTTAGATGGACAAAAATAAAGCAATGGCAAGGCCTCAAAGGCAGACAAATGTCCTATAAATGAATCTCGCTCCGTAAACGACTTAAATGCCTTGGTGTAATGGCCAGAAAAGATGCCAGATACTTAACAGGAATTTGTTTAATATAATCGGGATGGGTTTTAAAAAGCTCCAGATAACGCGCTTTAGCGGCATCTTTTTGATACATAAATATCCGCTTCTCTAAATGGAGGTATTGTTGTTCGGCAATGGTTTTTAAAAAG
The DNA here is from genome assembly GCF_032678625.1 of Pedobacter nototheniae. GTDB lineage: Bacteria > Bacteroidota > Bacteroidia > Sphingobacteriales > Sphingobacteriaceae > Pedobacter > Pedobacter nototheniae_A. Next base: position 632,119 of record NZ_JAVTSO010000001.1, read on the forward strand.
TAAAGCCCATTTTTACTGGTTTCGGCAAGTTCATCAATAACCTCCTTTTTAATTACAAGCATTTCAACTCGGGTTATGGCTTGAATATTCTCTGGCGTTGCCAATCCGGTAATAAAAGAGGAATAGGCTGTCATAAACTGATTTGGAAAAGTAATGCAATACGTATATTCTTCGGCATCCCTGGAAGTATAAAATGAGCGCAGAATCCCGCTCTTTATAAACACCACATCATTACAGATTTTACCTTCGGTAATAAAATAATCGCCCTTTTTAAGTATTGCAGGTCTTGCCGCAGCCATTAACAGTTCAATTTCTGAAGAGGAAAGTATATTAAAAGACTTAAGATAATTTTGCATAAATGATTGTAATTCGGGATAAAAGTAATCGAAATAAGAATTGTTTTATTGAAATTTCTATTTGATTAGCATCGACTTGATTTTATAAACCTTATTGTAGCGGTATCTCCCGATGTTTTATCGGGAACTTAGCGAAAAGAAGGAGAAACATCTAAAATAGCTCCTGCCGTATCTTTCCAAAAACAGCACAAAAAAAATCCCGCTTCGAATAAACGAAACGGGATTATAATATTTATAGATAAGTTTTAAACTTATGTGATTAAGCGAACTATCTACCTTTATTTTTACGTTCTTGCTCTGTTAAGTAGATTTTACGTAAACGCATGCTTTGCGGCGTAACTTCAATATACTCATCAGCCTGGATATACTCCATTGCCTCTTCTAAAGAGAATTTAATTGCAGGTGCAATACGAGCATTATCATCTGTACCAGAAGCACGCATGTTGGTTAATGCTTTTCCTTTAACAATGTTAATTACTAAATCGTTATCGCGAATGTGCTCTCCTAAAATCTGACCTTCGTAAATATCAGCTCCCGGATCAACAAAGAAACGACCTCTATCTTGTAATTTATCGATTGAATAAGCAGTAGTCATACCTTTATCCATAGAGATTAAAACGCCATTTAAACGACCAGGGATTACACCTTTCCAAGGCTCGTAAGCTTTGAAACGGTGAGCCATAATCGCCTCACCAGCAGTAGCCGTTAATACGTTGTTACGTAAACCGATAATACCACGTGAAGGAATTTCGAATTCTAAGTGTTGTAAATCGCCTTTTGGCTCCATAATTAACAACTCGCCTTTACGTTGAGTTACCAATTCGATTACTTTACCAGAAACTTCACCCGGTACATCTACAATTAAAGTTTCAATTGGCTCATGTTTTTTACCATCGATTTCTTTAACGATAACCTGTGGCTGACCAACTTGCAACTCGTAACCTTCGCGACGCATGGTTTCGATTAATACCGATAAATGGAGAATACCACGACCGTAAACCAACCATGAATCTGCACCTTGAGTTTCAACAACTTTAAGCGCTAAGTTTTTCTCCATTTCCTTCATCAAACGATCTTTGATACGTTGAGAAGTAACTAATTTACCTTCTTTACCAAAGAAAGGTGAGTTATTAATGGTGAACAACATGTTCATTGTTGGCTCATCAATGCTGATTACCGGTAATTGTTCTGGTGCTTCAAAATCAGCGATAGTATCACCAATATCAAAACCATCAATACCTACAACAGCACAAATATCGCCCGAACTTACTTCTGTAGTACGGATTTTTCCTAAACCTTCGAAAGTATAAAGTTCTTTTACTCTTGATTTAACAATTTTGCCATCGCGCTTAATTAAAGTAACCGGTTGGTTTTCTTTAATGGTACCACGGTGAACACGACCGATTGCAATACGACCTACGAAAGATGAATAATCTAACGAAGTAATTTGCATTTGTAAAGTACCATCGTTAATTGGTGCAGGTGGGATGTTAGCCACAACAGCATCTAACAATGCGAAAATATCTGTAGTTGGTTTTTGCCAGTCAGTACTCATCCATCCTTGTTTAGATGAACCGTAAATTACTGGGAAATCCAATTGCTCTTCCGTTGCTTCAAGGTTAAAGAACAATTCGAAAATTTGTTCGTAAACCTCTTCAGGGCGACAGTTTTCTTTATCTACTTTGTTTACCACCACAATTGGTTTTAAACCCAGCGCTAAAGCTTTTTGCGTTACGAAACGTGTTTGAGGCATTGCACCTTCAAAAGCATCACAAAGTAAAAGTACACCATCAGCCATTTTTAATACACGCTCTACCTCACCGCCGAAATCCGCGTGACCAGGAGTGTCAATGATGTTAATTTTTACGTCTTTATATTGAACAGATACATTTTTAGATACGATAGTGATCCCACGTTCACGCTCTAAATCGTTGTTATCTAATATCAATTCTCCTTTTTGTTCGTTATCACGAAAAACCGAACAAGAGTGTAAAATTTTATCAACCAATGTGGTTTTACCGTGGTCAACGTGTGCTATAATAGCTATATTTCTAATCTTTTGCATAAAATGCGCCTATAAATTTGGCGCAAAGATAGTGTTTAAAAATGGGATTTCTACTATATGGCCCACTATTTAATGCTATGATAATGTTGCAATTATCTCATTTTTAATCAGAAAGGCAACAGGCCTGTTTACCCTTACTGCCAGTTTTAGCAATGGCCCTTCTGCAAATCATAAACTTAATGCTTAAATTGCCGTAGTAAACAAACTAACTCTATAGTCTGAAAGGCCACAAATTCGGGAACAAAGAAAGAATGAGAATCAATGAAAATAGAAACGCATAACATTAAAATTGCCGAAGTGATTTCGGACGAAGTGATTATTTACACAGCAAGCGACGGCCTCGATTTGCTGGGCGATTTATATTACCAGGGATTTGACAGCATTATCCTGCATAAAAAAAATATAACACCCGATTTTTTCGACCTGAAAAACGGTATTGCCGGAGAAATTCTGCAAAAGTTTTCAAACTACCGGATGCGTCTTGCAATTATTGGCGATTTTAGTCAACACCAAAGCAAAAGCATTCAAGATTTTATTTACGAAAGCAACCAGGGCAGGCACATCAACTTTCTGGATTCAGTGGCCGAAGCTGTTAAAAAATTCTCCAATTGATCTGGTTTTACCCTGGTTTTATCCGCAATAGACTTACTTAGCAAGCCATTCTTCATAAGAAACAAGACCTAAATCAGGTCTGGCTTCGCCTTCTAAAATGGCAATAAACTCTAATGCATGCCCGTCAGGATCGCTAAAATAAATGGCCACCGCAGGCATCCAGGCGAAAACCATGGGCTCGGAATTTCCACTTTTAAGGCGATTATAAGGCTTGAGATTTTTAGACTCCAGAAACTTCACCGACCTTTTCACTACATCTTCAACATCACAACGAAAGGCGAAATGCCTGATATCGATTTCAGCCTTCGGTTTTTCCCAAAGTCCAAGCATGGCTTCTTTAGGCTTTCCAATCCAGAAAAATGCAATTCGGCGTTCTTCCTCATAGTGGCATTGGGTTAAGCCCAAAACGTTTTTATAAAAGTCGATTGATCTTTCTAAATCTTCGACGTATAGGTGGGTTTCAAATAATCCTTTTATCATTTTGTGAATGTAAAGATATCCCAAGGCATCAAAAAATCATATTTTTCTATGTTCATATCAATAAAAATGATAATAATTTTAAGCCGTTATTAAATACATCATTACTGCTGTAATTTTATTTATTAGCTTTATTTAGAATTGTTAAGTATTTCAAAAATCAGATAAATTATGGTCGCAATCCAGAACATTACATTTAGACTCATAATATGCTTTATTTTTATGATTTTACCCGCTTATGCATTTTCACAAAAAGCATTTGAGTATGAATATTACTTAGGAAAAACAAAAGACATAACCATTAAACTTTCGCTAGCCGATGGCTATATTGCGGGCAGTGAAATTAGAACCGTTGCTATTAAAACTGGAAAAGCCTCTAAATTTTTAACAGAAACCGGATATGAACAACCGGATCGAAAAATGAAGTTTTATCACTACTCGCCTTCACAAAAAGAATTTCCGGATTATTTTATTATTGAAAACACAAGAGATACTTATGAAGTGGTGCCTGAAAAAATGATGGGCAAATACTATTATAAAAACCAAATAGTTAGTTTTAATTTAAAACACTTAAAAACCAAAAATTAGGGTTACCATTGGTAATCGGCTGTATTAAGGATGATGTTATATTTTGACATCATTTAACGGCATGACTAAAAAGATTCTACGCTACACCAGAAATTCATTGCTTTCATTTATAGGCTTTATTCTGCTTTATTTTTTTTCTGCCTTTTGCTTCTCCCGCATTACGATCAATAAAAACCCGGGCAACAAGCAGGAAATACCGATTTACATTATGACAAATGGGGTGCATACTGATGTAGTAATTCCTGCAAAAAATGAACAGAAGGACTGGACGGCTGAAATTAAATATGCAAATACCATTTCTGCAGACAGCACCTATAAGTACCTTGCTTTGGGCTGGGGCGACAAAAAATTTTATCTGGAAACCCCGGAATTTTCAGATTTAAAACTTAATGTGGCTTTAGGCGCCATAACGGGTTTAAATTCATCGGCTATGCACGCCACTTACTACAAAAATATAATTGAAGATGAAAGCTGCAAAAAAATGATGATTGATTCAGCTCAATATGCCCGTTTAGTTGCTTACATTTTAAAAAGCTTTAATAAAGATGCGAACGGTCACTTTGTCAACATTAAAACCAAAGCAAATTATGACCATGCAGATGCTTTTTATGAAGCCACCGGGCATTACAGCTTATTTAAAACCTGCAATACCTGGGCAAATAGTGCATTAAAAAATTGCGGGCAAAAAAGTTGCCTTTGGACCATTTTTGATACTCCGATATTTTTAAAATATAAGTAGTTTCAGGGTTATCCTTCGAAAGCCCAGTTTAAAAAAGCAGGCATTACACTTTCCCAGGTTGGCACATCATGCTTACCGCCAACTTTTTCATAGTAAAAAACGTTTTCAGGCCGTTTATAGCCTTTTCTCGATAATGCTTTAACAATATCTATCGTATCATCAATAGAATCAATAATCATGTTTTTATTACGATCGGCCTTTTCATCCTCGGTTCCGGTCATTAACCAGAATTTCATATCGGGTTTTGTAGCACCTGCATCAATAAGGGCATGCATTATTCGGTCGGCATCGGTATAACCATCGGCTAAATCTTTTTTACGCCACCAGAATGCTCCTGAAAAAACACCAATCACATCGAAAACATTTGGATTATTCCAGGCAATATCAAAAGCAGATAAACCACCCAAAGAGAAACCCGCAAAAGCAACTTTGCCGGTAACAGGCATGGCTATTTTTTTTTTAACAAAAGGCAAAAGTTCTTTTACTACAAAATCAGTATATAAATCTGCTTTGGCTCCCCGCCCTTTAAAATCCGGAACACCTGCCACTCCATATTCCATTAAACGTTCTGCCGATGCTTTAATGGCCACAACAATTAACCTGTTGTTTCTTTTATGCAGATGTGCATCTTCTAAAATTGTTGTAAAATCCATTTTGGCCACATCCTGGCCATCATTTAACAAAAGGAGTTCTATTTTTTCATTTCCTAAAATACCTTCTGGAACGTATACATCTATTTCAACCTCATGCTTTAAAAAAGTAGAAGGTACTTTATAACTAACTGTATTAACTTTTACTGATAAAATTGTATTGTACATATGCTTTAATCCCCTAACACACGGCTCATCGCCTCAGAATTCGGGGCAAAGGTACAAAACTCAGTAAACTATTAATTATCAGGGATCAATTTTTACATTAAGCTTTATTTTCATTGGATATAGGTTCTTTTTATAGAATTTAATTTATACCTTAAAACATTCAATTTTTTATATGGTTAAAGAAGAACATAAAAAGTGGTACAGCCCGAATTTAAGTGCTGAGATCGACATGCTCACTTTTGGCCACAGTGGTATCCCTATTCTACTGTTTCCAACGAGTATGGGGCGGTATTTCGAAAATAAAGACTTCAAATTAATAGACTCTGTTGAGGGTTTTATTAACGAAGGAAAGATTAAGATTTACTGTCCGGATGGCATCGATAAATTAAGCTGGTACAACAAAAGCATTCATCCCGCAGACAGAGTAAAAAATCACATCTGGTACGACAAATATCTGCTTGAGGAAGTTGCGCCTTTAGCCAGACATGAAACCGGGCATGATAAAATCATAACTGCAGGTTGCAGTTTTGGTGGTTTTCATGCCGCAAATTTTGCATTCAGGCATCCCTGGTTAGTTAGCCACATGTTTAGTATGAGTGGGGCATTTGACATTACCGGGCAGCTTGATGGATTTTATAACGACGATGTTTATTTTAATAACCCCGTTGATTACATCCCAAACAGCAGCAATCCAGATTTACATTACATGAAAATTGTTTTGGGCACTTCGGACCGGGATATGTGTAAACCGGATAACGAACGTTTATCGAGTATTTTAACCCAAAAAGGTATTAATCACTGGTTAGACATTAGACCGAATGCCGACCACGACTGGCCCATTTGGAGAGAGATGTTCCCGGATTACATTGCTCAACTTTAAATTAACACCTGCCAATTAGCAATAATAAAGCTAAACGGCAAACAATTAACCGATTAACCAGTTTCTCAATTAAACTAAATAGTAGCCATGAGGTTTCCAGGATTTCAAAATCAAAAATGACATGAAATAATCAGGATTGCTTCATCACCATTAAAAACTAAATTTATACAGATGAAAAAAATAGGGATTTTATTTGGCCAGGAACGTTCTTTTCCCGAAGCCGTAATTGAAAGAATTAATCAAAAAGCAGAGAAAGGCATTACCGCCGAAGCGGTTAAAATTGACAAAATATTTCAGAATGCATCGCTTGATTACGCTGTAATCATTGATCGCATCTCGCAGGATGTTCCTTTTTACAGGGCATCGCTTAAAAATGCAGCCATCACCGGAACTGCCGTTATTAATAATCCATTTTGGTGGAGTGCAGATGAAAAGTTTTTCAACAATGCACTTGCAGAACAGATCGGTGTTCCTGTTCCAAAAACAGCATTAATTCCTTCAAGAGAGCATCCTACAGGTACCACGGGCGAATCTTTTTCAAACCTCACCATGCCCTTAGATTGGGACGCCATATTTGAATACACCGGATTTCCGGCCTATATGAAACCATACGATGGTGGCGGATGGAGAGATGTTTACAAATTGCATGATAAAGAAGATTTTTTCAACAAACATGCTGGCACCGAGCAACTGGTAATGCTTTTACAAGAAGAAATTATTTTTGATGAATATTTTAGGTGTTACTGTATTGGCGGAAAACATGTACGCATTATGCAATACGACCCACGCAATCCACACCATTTGCGTTATGCGGTAGACCAGGCACCTTCGAGCGCCAAACTATTAAAAACAGTTGAAGAATACACGCTTAAATTGTGTAATTACTTAGGTTATGATTTTAATACGGTAGAATTTGCCGTGCGGGATGGTGTACCTATTGCAATTGATTTTTGTAATCCGGCACCCGATGCTGATATTAAAAGTGTAGGACAGGAAAATTTTGACTGGGTAGTGGAAACAACGGCTAACTATGCAATTGAAAGAGCCAAAGCACAAAAACCTGGTCAGGATAATTTAACCTGGGGCGAATACATTAAAGCATCTGTTAGTGGAAAACCTTTAGTGGCAAAAGCCAGTAAGCCGGCAGCGAAGCCTGTTGTAGCAAAAGAAAAAGCTGCCGCTAAACCCAAAAAAGCTGCAGAGAAAAAATAACCAAAGGGATTAAACTAAATGAGCATCAGGATGAATGAATTCACGCTTGGCGTAGAAGAGGAGTACATGGTAGTTGATCCCGTTACCAGGGAACTTACTTCGCACGACCAAAAAATTGTTGAAGCCGCACAAAAAATACACAAAGACCAGGTTAAGGCAGAAATGCACCAGGCCGTTGTTGAGGTTGGAACCGGTATTTGCCGCAGCACAGAAGAAGCCCGTAAAGAAATTTCGCAGCTTCGATATACCGTGTCGCAACTTGCAGGAGAACAAGGTTTACGCATTGGTGCAGCCGGAACCCACCCTTTTTCACATTGGGAAAAACAATTAATTACCGAACATCCCCGATATAATGAAATTGTTAACGAACTGCAGGAAGCTGCCCGTTCTAACTTAATTTTCGGTTTACATGTGCATGTAGGCTTCCAATCCCGCGAGCTTGCCATACACATTGCCAACCAGGTAAGGTATTTCCTTCCGCATGTTTTTGCGTTATCAACCAATTCTCCTTTCTGGGAATCAAGAAATACGGGATACAAATCTTTCCGAACAAAGATTTTTGATAAGTTTCCACGCACGGGCATTCCGGATATTTTCAACAGTATCGAAGATTACGATAACTACGTAAAACTGCTGATTAAAACCAATTGCATGGACAATGCAAAGAAAATCTGGTGGGACATTCGCGTTCACCCATTTTTCGATACAGTAGAATTCCGCATTTGCGATTGCCCGATGCTGATTGATGAAACCATGGCTTTTACGGCGTTATTTCAAGCTTTATGCGCCAAGCTGTACAAACTTCGGCTACAAAATATGGAGTTTATCAGTTATTCAAGAGCACTGATTAATGAAAATAAATGGCGTGCTGCACGTTATGGAATTGACGGAAATTTAATCGATTTCGGGAAAGAAATGGAAGTAAACTGTCGCAATTTAGTGTTAGAATTGTTGGATTTTGTAGATGATGTAGTGGATGAATTAGGTTGCAGAAACGATATTAATTACGTGCACAAAATACTGGAACACGGTACCGGTGCCGATAGGCAGTTGGCCGTTTACGAACAAACTGGTAACTTTGAATCGGTGGTAGATTACATTACTAATCAAACACTTATTGGCGCAAGTAATTAAAAAAATGGATAAAAACAGATTAAAGGTAGCCGTTATTGATTTGAATAATGGCGCACCTAATCAGGGCATGCGGGGAATTCAGGAGATTTTATCCCGTTTTAAAGAGGAAAACAACGTCGATCTTTCTTTTGATATTTTTGATTTAAGACAGAAAGGAGAAATACCTGGTATTGAGTACGATGCTTATATTTCGAGCGGAGGCCCTGGCAGTCCGATTGAAAGTAAAGGAGAAAAGTGGGAAAATGATTTTTTTCATCTCCTCGACCAGATTGAAGGCTTTAATAAAAGCAATGACGAGCAGAAGAAATACGCCTTTTTAATTTGTCATTCTTTCCAACTGGCCTGCCGCAAATATAATTTAGGCAACGTAACCGAGAGAAGATCAAATGCTTTTGGCATTTTTCCAATTACCCTGACTGAAGAGGGTGAAAAAGACGAGATTTTTAGCGGAATCACCAATCCTTTTTTCTCTGTTGATAGCCGCGACTGGCAGGTAATTGAACCTAATTTAACTGCTTTCGAAACCAAGGGAGCAAAACTGTTAGCCATTGAAAAAGAGCGAAAACATATCAACCTGGAGCGTTGTATGATGTCTATTCGTTTTACAAATGAAATTATAGGCACTCAATTTCATCCTGAGGCAGATCCTGTCGGGATGAAAATGTACTTGCTTCAGGACGAAAAGAAAAAGGTAATTATTGATACGCATGGAGAAGAAAAATATTTCGACATGTTGAACAGCCTTGATGATCCGGCAAGGATTGTACTTACTCAAAGTGTTATTTTACCTAATTTCTTGCAAAAGGCAATTGGAAATTTGCAGGAGGCGTGAACCTAAATAGGCATCGTCATTGCGAACGGAAGCCAATGGCTGAGCGCAAGGGTGAAGCAATCTTTCCAAGACTGAAAAATTCGCCATGACGATAAATTAAAGAAATTAACTATGATACCTGCTCAGCGACAAAAATATAACCAGCAATTTACGGAAGAAAAGTATCAGCGCTTTATAAAAAAACTTGAAGCAGGTTATCCGGAAATTCCTTTCAGGGTTGCAGAAACCCCTATTTTTATACCAAAAGCTTTAAAAGAAAAATTAATTGCGGCTGGAAATGAAATTGTAGATTTAATTAAGCAACCTAATTTTAAGGCTTTAACTCAAAGTGCCATTCCAAAACAATGGAATGTTCCAAACGAGAATAAACAACCTCATTTTTTAACCTTTGATTTTGGCATTTGTAAAAACGAAGCTGGTGATTTAACGCCAATGTTAATCGAAATGCAGGGGTTTCCATCACTCTATGGTTTTCAAAATCACCTCGCAAAAACCTACAGCCAATCCTTTGATTTGGATGATACGACCAATTATTTTTTAAATGGCTTTGATGAAGAAAAATACACCGAACTATTAAAAAAGGTAATTATTGGTAAACACAAGCCACACGAGGTTGCGTTAATGGATTTAGATGCCCCAAACCAGAAAACTGCAATTGATTTTTTTGTAACTCAAAAAATGCTGGGCATTAAAATTCTGGCGTTGGAAGATATTAAACAAATTGGAAAGCAACTTTATTATAAGGAAGACGGAAAGCAAATTCAGTTAAAAAGAATTTATAACCGCCTTATTTTTGATGAAGTGGCCAACAATGAAGCCATTTTTAAAAACAGCTTTGATCCTCGTGAAGAACTGGATATTGAATGGGTAACCCATCCAAACTGGTTTTATAGAATCAGCAAATATACCATGCCTTTTCTTGATAGTGAATTTGTACCCGAAACCCGTTTTTTAAACCAGGTAGACAGCATCCCTTCCGATCTGGAAAATTATGTTTTAAAGCCTCTTTTCTCTTTTGCCGGAATGGGGGTTATTATTGATGTAACGGAATCAGATATTGAAAACATTAAAGATCCGGAAAACTGGATCTTGCAAAGAAAGGTAAATTACGAACCTGCAGTGCAGGCATTGGATGGTGGCGTAAAAGTAGAAATAAGATTGATGTACTTATGGGCCGATGGAGAGGAACCTCAGCTTTGCATTAATTTAGGCCGGTTGAGCAGAGGTAAAATGATCGGCGTTCGGTACAATGCAGATTTTGACTGGGTTGGTGGTACGATTGGTTTTATGGAAAAATAGGCCTATTTCGATTAATAAAAGAACACGATTGTTTGTTAAAATTACATTCAATTGAACACAAAAGGGCAAAAGGCCGTTATATTTGTATCATGAATACTCAAACCATATTAGTCTTTTTACTTTTTGCGGTAGCATTAGTGTATGTTGGCCGCATGGTTTATAAATCTTTGCAAATCAAAAAAGATGGTTGCGGCGGTAATTGCAAATGCGGCGTAGATTTTTCTGATATTAAACCTGAAAAAAAGTAACGCCTATTCTTTATGATCGAACAGTTTAAAAATTACTTTCAGTCTAAAATAGAATTAACGGACGAGCAGTTCGACAGCATTTCGTCTACATTGCGGGTAAAAAAGTTCGAAAAAAATGAAATCCTGCAGTATAAAGGTGATATTTTTAAACACGGTTTTTTTGTAGGTAAAGGTTTATTAAGGGCTTATTCTATTGATGCCAAAGGCAAAGAACACATTTTACAGTTCGCTCCTGAAAACTGGCTTATTTCAGACCGGAATAATATGGTTAATGAACCTTCCATATTTTTCATTGATGCCATTGAAACAACAGAAGTTGTATTAATGAACAACGATTTTATGGCAGAAGCCTCACGCAAGGTACCTTGCCTGCTTCCCTTAAACATTACCATGCTCAATAATTCAATTCGTTTTATGCAAAAACGGATCAATATGCTGTTAAGTGCAACGGCAGAAGAAAGGTATCTTGATTTTATAAAATTATACCCAAATCTCACCCTTCGTGTACCACAATGGATGATTGCTTCTTATTTAGGTATTACACCAGAATCCCTAAGCCGGGTTCGCAAAGAGTTAGCAAATAAACATTTCAGGCCATAGGTTATTCCATTCCGGATAGACTTTCCTATCTTCTATTGCATAATTCAATCCCGCCATTATTCAACCCATTAATCATTTGGCAATTACTTACCATACATCAATTCTCAATTGAACATCCTGCTGTACATTTGTATTGTAAATATTAAACAATCTAATATTAAAAGATATGGCACAGCAAAAATGGGTTTTAGACCCAACCCACAGCGAATTACAATTTAAGGTAAAACACTTAATGATTACTACTGTAACTGGTAGTTTAAAAGCTTTCTCTGCAGAATTAACTTCTGAAGGTGATGAATTTGAAGATGCTCAAATTTCATTCAAAGGAGATATTGATTCTCTTGATACAGGCAATACAGATCGCGATACACACTTAAAAAGTGGCGATTTCTTTGATGCCGAAAAATTTGCACACATCGAATTTAAATCTAACTCGGTAAAAAAAGATGGCGACGATTATATTGTTAAAGGCGACTTAACGATTAAAGGTGAAACAAAAGCAGTAAAATTAACCGCAGAATTTGGTGGCATCGCTACGGATCCATGGGGCAATACAAAAGCAGGTTTTACCCTAAGTGGCAAAATTAACCGTACTGATTTTGGCCTTACCTGGAATGCAGCTTTAGAAACTGGTGGCGTTATGGTAAGTGAGGAAGTTCGCATTTTAGGCGAACTACAATTTGTAAAACAAGCATAGTCTGCATATTCAGCCTGCATTTTGCAGGCTGAAACTAAAATTTTCCATGGAGGTAATGATGGAAACAAAAATAAAAGGAATAAAAAACATATTAAAAGCCCCAGCCCCACATATGGTTGGCGATGGCTTTAGGGTTCATAATTTTTTTCCGGGTGGTTATGAAATAAATATGAGTCCGTTCTTCCTATTGGATTACGGATCAAAAATAGAGTTTTCTGCGCGTAAAGAACCTCGGGGCGTTGGCGTACATCCACATCGTGGCTTCGAAACCGTAACCATTGCATATCATGGTGCAGTTGCGCATCACGACAGCTCGGGCAATAGTGGTATTATCTATCCTGGCGATGTGCAATGGATGACAGCGGCCAGTGGTATCTTGCATAAAGAATATCATGAAGAAGCTTATAGCTTAACTGGCGGGCCATTTCAAATGGTTCAGTTGTGGGTTAATTTGCCCGCTAAAGACAAAATGAGTAAACCAAAGTACCAGGCCATTAAACAGTCAGAAATGGCTGTATTTAATTTGCCGGATAATGGTGGTAAAATAGAAGTAATTGCGGGTAAATATCAAAATATAAAAGGTAGCGCAAGTACTTTTACACCAATTGAAGTGTATAATGCCCGTTTGAACAAGGGCGGGAAAGCTAAACTTACTTTCCCTGCTGATTTTAATACTGGTTTTGTAATTATTGAAGGTGCCATAAAAATTAATGACACAGACGAAGCTAAGGTTAATGATTTTGTTCATTTCTCAAATGAGGGACAAGAAATTACGATTGACGCTTTGGAAAACAGTGTGATTTTAGTTTTAAGCGGTGCCCCTATTCACGAACCCATAAAACAGTATGGCCCGTTTTTAATGAATACAGAAGAAGAAATTCATCAGGCCATTTCTGATTACAACCAGGGTAAGTTTGGTTATTTAGAAGAATAAGAAAGGTTTAATAAATTATATATTTTCAGCCGGTACACTTTAAAAAGTTACCGGCTTTTTTTATCCGCTTTATTCATTCTTGTATTTACAAAAGTGGCATTGTTTAAGTGTCAAATAAAATGCTGAAATTGCGTAAATCTAATTTCATCCAATCTTCATGTGTTTTGTTGAGTTTTGTTAAATAAATCAGATCAGAAAAATGTCCGGAAAACAAATCTTTCAAACTGAGACTAAAAGACGCTGGCACACTTTTACGTGGGTAAGCAGAACTTTATTTTTAGTCTTCATTATCGCTATCATTTGCGTTGCTTACACCCTTTCTTCGGTACAGGCGCCAAATCTACCTTTTATAAACACCAACACGCCCCTTACCCAAAAGCAATTAGAGCGATTGAAAAAATCGCAGCAGTATAAAGATTTTACCATTTTAAAGTCTAAGCTACAAAAGATTAAAAAAGATCGCGAGCACCGCATACTTTCTAAACGTGGAGATAATAAGCGCATTAACATGGCTTTTTATGTAAGCTGGGCCGGCACTAAAGATAAATCACTTTCTAACTTAAAAAGAAACATCAGTCACCTGGATATGATTGCTACAGAATCCTTTTTTTTAAATGGAGATTCTATTGTAGATCAGGCAGATACTGCGGCATTAAGGGTGATTAGGGAAGGAAAAAAATCAGCAATAGCAGTTGTATCCAACTATAATAAAGACCATTGGGATGGAGCAGCGGTTAGAAGATTATTAAACGATGCCGATGCGCAGGAAAAGTTAATTGGTAACCTGATTAAAATCACAAAGAAATATGGCTTTAAAGGCATAAATATTGATTTTGAAGAGCTTAACCTGGAAAACAGTACCCCTTTTAATAATTTTATGAAAAACCTGTATACACAGTTTCATAATGAAAAGCTTATTGTTTCACAGGATATTTCGCCAGAAAACGACGACTATAAACCTGAAATACTTCAACAGTATAACGATTACATTATTTTAATGGCTTACGATCAGCATAGTGATCAGAGTAATGCCGGCGACATTTCGCACCAGGAATGGGTGGAGGATAAACTGGATGATATTTGTAGCAAAGTTGATCCGAATAAAGTAATTCTGGCCCTGGCTTGTTATGGCTACGATTGGCCAAATAAAAGTGTTGGCGTACCAGTTACCTACGAGGCAGCCATTACAAATGCGGTTAATTATAAAAGCACCATTAATTACGATCCCGCATCGGCAAATTTAAATTACACTTATAATGATGCTAATGGAATAAGGCACGATGTTTATTTTACTGATGCTGCAACCAATTTTAATTTAATCAGAAAAGCAGATGACTGGGGAATTGCCGGAATTGCTTTATGGCGTTTGGGATCTGAAGATAAACGTTTATGGCAATTTATTTCGAACGATTTAAGCCTGGATTCTCTGAAAAAGAAACCGATAGATCTGCGTAAAATTTCGGCACTGGTTATGGGCGGTATCTCTTACATAGGTAATGGGGAAATCCTGGATCTGGTATCAACACCATCTCCAGGAAGTGTTAAGTTTACGCTGGACAAAAGCAATTTCACCATTGCCGATCAGAAATACATTCGTTTGCCTTCGCAATATGTAATTAAACGTTTTGGCGAGGCGGATAAAAAAATCGCCTTAACCTTCGATGATGGCCCTGACCCAGTTTACACGCCCCAGGTTTTAGAAATATTAAAAAGAGAAAAAGTACCCGCTTGTTTCTTTGTTGTAGGCATCATGGCCGAAAAAAACATGGAGTTACTCAGACAGGAGTATAACGATGGCTATGAAATTGGAAACCACACCTTTTTTCACCCTGACATGTCGGCAATAGGTCCACGCAGGGTTAAATTTGAGCTTAATGCTACCCGCCGTATCATTGAATGTGTAACCGGTCATAGCACAATTTTATTCAGGGCACCATTTAACGCAGATGCTGAGCCGCAAAACATCTCTGAGATTTTGCCCGTTGCACAGAGCAGAAAGGAAAACTACATTAATATTGGTGAATATATAGATCCTGAAGATTGGGAACCCGGCAAAACCGCCGATCAGATTTTCGATGCGGTAGTAAAGCAAGAAGAAAACGGAGGTAATATTTTACTATTACATGATGCTGGCGGAAATCGTGAAGCAACCGTGGCAGCGCTGCCAAGAATTATAAAATTTTACAAACAAAAAGGTTATACATTTACAACCGTAGGCGATTTGATGGGCAAAAAACGCTCTGAATTAATGCCTGCAGTTCAATCAAGTGCCAACAGCGGTTTTACAGGTTCAAGTAATTTTCTTTTTCTGAGTTTCTTATATTACGCCAATATCTTTTTGGATATTGTATTTACCATTGCAATTGTACTGGCCATTCTTCGTACTATTTTCATTGCTTACCTGGCCATCAGGCAGAGGAGAAAATCGAAATTAAATGCGCATCTCCTGGTTAAAAATCCTTCAGAAAAGGTGAGCATTATTATTCCGGCTTACAATGAAGAAGTTACAGCCATACAAACCATAAAAAGCTTACTAAAAACAACTTATCCCGATTTCGAATTGATTTTTGTGGATGATGGTTCAAAGGACAAAACCTTTGAAATGGTAAATAGTGAATATGGAAATCATCCGCAGGTAAAGGTTTACCGCAAAGAAAATGGAGGTAAAGCTTCTGCCTTAAATTATGGTATAGCCCGCGCAACTGCTGATTACATTGTTTGTATTGATGCTGACACCCAGTTAAAAACGGATGCAGTAACCGAATTGATGCGCTATTTTTATGATGAAAAAATTGCTGCCGTAGCCGGAACGGTTAAAGTTGGCAACGCGCACAACATCATTACCAAATGGCAGTCTATAGAATACATTACGGCCCAGAACATGGATAGAAGGGCTTTCGATTTGTTAAATACCATTACGGTGGTTCCTGGCGCCATCGGCGCCTTTAGAAAAGCTGTAGTATTGGAAATTGGTGGTTTTACCATTGATACCCTTGCGGAGGATTGTGATTTAACCATGCGTATTTTAAGAGCAGGTTACACGGTTAAAAACTGTGCAACAGCTGTTGCTTATACAGAAGCGCCAGAAACCGTAAATATGCTTTTAAAACAGCGGTTCCGCTGGAGCTTTGGTGTGATGCAAAGTTTCTGGAAAAACAGGAAAACTTTGCTCAATAAAAAATATGGCTATTTTGGTATGGTAGGTATGCCAAATATCTTAATCTACCAGATTATATTACCTTTATTTTCTCCGCTGGCAGATTTCTTTATGCTGATTTCCCTGATTAGCGGTTTATTTTCGCTTAGTGCCATTAATAACTTAACGTTAACTGGTTTCTCCGGAATCCTTAGTTTGCATAATGGTTTTGGCCAGGTATTGTTTTACTACATTATTTTTATCCTGGTAGATATGATTTTTGCTGCCATTGCCTTTAAAATGGAAAACGAAAAGTTTAAAAACCTTCTTTACATCTTTCCGCAAAGATTTTTCTGGAGGCAATTGATGTACATTGTTTTATTCCGTTCGTTCCGTAAAGCCATAAAAGGCGAACTGGAAAGCTGGGGAACTTTAAAAAGAACGGGAAATGTGAAAGAAACTGTCTCTTAAATAAAAAAAGGTCCAGACTAAATTATTAGTCTGGACCTTTTTTTATCTAAATTCGATCTATAATCGTTCAATCAAACATACAGCATAAGCCACTACGCCCTCTTCTCTCCCAATAAAACCCATTTGTTCGTTAGTTGTAGCTTTGATCGAAATATCTTCAGTAGAGATGCCGATTGCATCTGCTATGTGTTGTTGCATGGCAGGAATATGCGGGTTAATTTTTGGTGCTTCCAAACAAAGCATAGCATCTATATTGCCTACCTGCCAGTTCTTTTCTGTTAATAATTTTACGGTTTCCTTTAGTAAAACCAGGCTGCTGATTCCCTTCCAGCGATCATCAGTATTTTTAAAGTGAAAACCAATATCACGTAAATTTGCGGCACCTAAAAGTGCGTCGCAAATGGCATGCAGCAAAACATCAGCATCAGAATGACCGAATGCACCTTTATGGTGTTCAAGGGTAACACCACCAACCACAAAAGGGTGTTGATCTTTTAATTGATGGACATCAAATCCAAAACCTACTCTAATCTTCATAAAAATAAAATTATTTTGATGGTATGAGTTTAAATCAACTCACCAAATACCAAAGAAACTATTTTTTTAGCCCCTTTTTGTCTCCAAAGTTAAACAAAAGACTAAAACGTAAGGTATTTGCTAAAGGACTTGTTTGTGCATTTGCAACCAGATAGGCAAAATCAATATTAAAGACATTATACTTTAAACCGGCACCAAATGTAAAATAACGGCTATCGCCTTTCATTGGATTTTGATAATTATAACCCGCTCGTAAAGCAAACTGCTGATTGTACCAGTATTCTAAACCAGTAGAAATACCTACTTCTTTCAATTCTTCGCTAAAACCACCTGGTGCATCACTAAAAGAACCAAAAATTCCGGCAGGTACAGATCGGTTCGGATCTTTTCCGCTTATGATATTATTATTAGAATCATATATAGGCTGTGTTGGAACAAGCAGCTTATTAAAATCAAGTGCTAAAGTAAATGTACTTAAATCGTCAATAGCGATGGTTGATGCCCCACCAATTTTAAGGTTGGTTGGCAAAAAGAAGTTCGTTCCTCCATCCGAATAACTCATTTTGGTCCCGATATTTGAAATATTAGCGCCGGCCGATAAAATTGTGTTTTTACCAAAAACCATGGTTGATGTTTTATACAAACCTGCAATATCAACTGCAAGGGCATTCCCTCCATGAACCTGTCCTGTAGAAGAAAATTGCCCGCTGGCCAGGTTAGAATAAATATACCTTACCGAACTGCCGAGCGAAAATTCGTTTCCAAATGTTCGGGCAAAAGTTACATCAAAGGCCAGTTCATTAGGATTAGAAATACCTAAATCCTGCTGATTAATATCGGTTAACTGGATTTGCCCTAAAGAGAAATATCTTAAAGAAGCACCAATTGTATTTCGGTCATCAAGTTTATAAAAACCTCCCAGATAAGCCAGGTTAATATCAGGAACCAAGCTTTTTAACCATGGACTATAAGAAATAGAGAAGCCGTAAGGCTGGTCTAAAAATGCAAGTTTAGCCGGGTTAATGCTTGCCGAATTTACATCTCCAGGTACTGCAACACCAGCATCGCCCATTGCACCTGCGCGTGCATCAGGTGTAATCAGCATAAAAGGTACAGCTGTAATGATATTGTTAGATACACTCCCGTTGGTTTGGGCACCTCCAATAGTAACCTGGGCATTTGATTTACCAAACACCAAAACCATTGAGATTGCAGAAAAAGCAAGTTTACTGAGGTACTTGAAATTCATCCTTGAAGGTACGTATTTTTAGATTCGGGTCTTAGTATTAATTGGAGATTATTTTAGAAACGTAAATTAATAATTAATATTTTAATTTACGTTTACAATTCGTAAAAAAACACTAATTAAACATACAAACAGAATTAAAAGCCTGAATGAATGTACTTTGCAAGTATATGCAATTAGCTTTAAATATCAAGGCCTATCATTTCAATGAGGCAGTTATTGAAAAATGACACCCGAAAAAAGAAAAAATTAATTCTTTTCTTTAAAAGGGCATTTCCTTTAAAGGCAGGTGTAGGTTAAAATTTATTAATTGTCCATTTGGGTATTGAGTAAAATTTAAGATTTTATTTTTTTCGAAAATTAAAGTTGGCATGCATATAACAACAGAAAGCAATCCAAAAACCTATAATACTTATTATTAAAAGGTTACTAAAAAACACGTTAAGATTAAACTAAACACAATACCCGTTTACTTATTACGTTATGCCTTTGAAATTATATTCAACATTTTGTTGTTACAAAGTTTATTAAAATCATATAAATTTGCTTAATTTTATCAATTGATTGCCCTATAGGCAATATTCCGTAGTATCATATGAAAAAACTATTACTATATTCATTTACTTGTTTGTCACTTATTGGCTTGCTTTCGAGTTGCAGTAACTCTAAAAGCTCAAATAGATCCAGTAAAACGGGTATTCCCTATGCGGATAAGAAAAACAAAACTTATGGCAGTTTTGCTGTTGCCACCAAATATAAGCGTGCACCAGGACCTGGGTTAATTCCAATTGAAGGTGGTGTTTTGGTTGTAGGTGGTAGTGCTATTGAAGTTGCAGGTGTAGAACCAAGCATTTATAATTATAAAAGACAGGTAACTGTTCCTTCATTTTATATGGATGAAACAGAAGTTTCCAATACTGACTGGTTAGAATATTTACACTGGATCAGGGTAAGTTATCCTGAAGATCGTGAATATTACTACAATGAATTGCCTGATACATTAGTTTGGCGCAGGGCATTATCCTATAATGAACCTTACGTTGAAAATTACTTAAGACACCCGGCCTACCGTGATTACCCTGTTGTGGGTGTTTCCTGGGAGCAGGCTTCACGTTTTTGTGAATGGAGAACTTCTCAGGCAAATGAGTTTATTTTACGTGAAAAAGGCATTTTAACAGATTACAAAACATTAGCTGGAGGAGGTAGCAGAGGAAATAACAGTACAACCGCCGCAACTGCAAGACCTGATAAGCCATTTAATACAGATGCTTATTTAAATGGCCAGTATGATGATAAGGGTAAAAATGCACCTAAAGATTATAATGCCGCTGCCGGTGCTTCAGTTGGTGCCGCAGGTGGCCGTGGAGGTGCAACCCCAACCAGGAATGCAACTTTAGAAGATGGTGTAATCATGCAACCTTACCGTTTACCAACAGAAGCAGAATGGGAATATGCCGCTTTAGGCTTAATTGGCAACACGGAATACGAAAACATTAACCAGAATAAAATTTACCCATGGAATGGTTTGGGTGTTAGTTCTGCAAAGAAAAAAACCAGAGGTATGATCCAGGCCAACTTTAAAAGGGCATCAGGAGATTATATGGGTGTTGGTGGTTCATTAAATGATAAGGGAGATTTAACTGTTCCGGTTATTTCTTATGCACCAAACGATTTTGGTTTATACAATATGGCGGGTAATGTAAACGAATGGGTTAACGACGTTTATCGTACAGCAACCTTTACAGATGCGGATGCTTTCAACCCTTACCGTGGTAACCAATTTCAGGATAAACAATTGGCTGATGCCGCAAGCGGTAAAATTGCATTGGATAAATATGGTAAACCGATTAAAGAAAATGCTTACTCGGGTAAAAAATTAACCTGGGCTGAGAAACAGGCTTTAGCAAAGAGAGCCGATTCAATTGCAAAATCTCCGGACCCAAAAGCTGCTGTTACTTCTTACCAGGCTGATGAAAGAGGTTACCGCGACAGACAAAACAAATTATTGAATGACGAAGGTGTTTCCTTAATCAATGATAAATCGAGGGTTTACAAAGGCGGTTCATGGAATGACATGGCTTACTGGCTAAACCCCGCAACACGTCGTTTCTTACAGCAGGATGAATCATCAGCTGAAGTCGGCTTCCGCTGCGCAATGACAATGTTAGGTGCGCCTGAAATCAGCACAAAAGGCAAAAGAGAATTTAAAAATGCTCCGCCGAAGGCTTTCAGAGTTAATAAAAGCAGATAATATAAAAGCCCCGATTAAAAAATCGGGGCTTTTATATTTTTAAGACTATTATTCAAAAATAATCTGTACAATACTTGCACGTTTGATTTGTGGTAAAACCTTCTATTTGAATTGGATCAAAACCTGATTCTTTTCTACTTTATCTCCTTGTTTTACCAAAATCTTTTTAACAATTCCATCGGTTGATGACTTGAGAATATTCTCCATTTTCATGGCTTCCAAAATCAATAAATTATCGCCTTTTTTTACTTCTGTATCTTCGCCAACCATTACATTTAGAACAAGACCTGGCATAGGGGCTTTAATTTCAGAAACCTTGTTTGTGGCTAAATTATCAAGTCCAAGCTGTTTTAATAGCTGATCAAACTGATCTTCTACCTTAATGTTGTATATATGGCCATTTACTTTGATGATACAGGTCTTTTCTGCTTTGTTCAGTTCTACAACTTCTGTATTAAAAGATTTATTCTGATATAAAACATGAGTAAGGCCATTGCCTAAGGTACTCATATCCATTTCAACCGGGGCACCATTAATTGACAATGCAGTGGGCTTAGCTTCCACATCAAATTGAAATTTATCGTTAACTTTTACTTTATGCATTTTATTATTGTGTTAAAGCATACTGAACTAAATTTGCGCCCATTTTAAGCGCTTTTGTTCTTGTTTCTTGTGTATCATCAGGATAAGTACCAAAATCTTCCCAGCCGTTCCCTAAATCGCATTCAAAGGTGTAATAACAAACTACCCTACCCTTATAAATTAAGGCAAACCCCTGAGGCCTTTTACCATCATGCTCGTGTATTTTAGGCAAACCTCCCGGGAATTTAAATTTCTGATTATAAATAACGTGGTTAGCCGGTAACTCTACAAAGTTTAATTCAGGAAAAACCTTTTTCATTTGCGGCCTGATAAACTTATCCAAACCATAATTATCATCAATATGCAGAAAGCCACCGCCTGTTAAATACTGCCTTAAGTTTTTAACTTCCTGATCGCTAAAAACCACGTTACCGTGCCCGGTCATATAGATAAACGGGTAGTTATAAATTTCCTTACTGCCCACTTCAACAACGCTTTCTTCCGGGTAAAAATTAGTTTTAAGATTTGAATTGCAAAAGGCAATTAGATTAGGAAGCGCAGTTCGGTCAGCATACCAGTCGCCACCACCGCTGTACTTTAATTTTGCCATGCGATAGGTTGGAACACTAAAAGAAAAAAGCAGGAAGCTAAAAGCAAAAAGGCTAAAGCAGAAGGCTAAAAGTTTTGCTCTTTTATTCGAAAGTGGAAAGCCAAAAACTGAAAATTTCAAATTGATTATCGGTTAAGGTAATTGATTTCAAAACAAACAGATAATGCAGCCGTTTCTGTACGCAATCTGTTATCACCTAAAGTTAATGCTTTAAAGCCTTTATTCAAAGCTAAATCAACTTCATCAGGTGTGAAATCTCCTTCGGGACCGATCAGGATTAAATATTTTTGATGTGGAGCTACAAGTTCGGATATATATTGCTTCTCTCCGTTATCGATACAATGCGCGATTAATTTATCACCTTCAAAAGGTTCTTTCAAAAAGGCATCCAAAGAAATGGCGTCATTTAATTTTGGATGGTATGCTTTTATAGATTGTTTTACTGCTGAGGTAATCACTTTGTTCAGGCGATCTTCTTTAACCACCCTTCGTTCAGACCGATCGGTAATAAGAGGGGTAATTTCATCAATACCTAATTCAGTGGCCTTTTCTAAAAACCACTCCAAACGATCGATGTTTTTGGTTGGGGCAACTGCAATATGCAGGTAATGATTTCGCTTATGAAACTCCGTTTCTACTTTTAATATAGATAAAGATACTTTTTTGGGATTATCGGAAGTAATTTCAGCAGTGTAAAAGCCGCCTATTCCATCTACCAGATTAACGATTGAGCCAATGCCCAAGCGAAGTACCCTAACACAATGTTTACTCTCTTCTTCGTTAAGGGTATAACTATTTTGGGTTATATCTGGTGTATAAAAAATATGCATGGTTGCAATTAGTGGTTATCCACCATATCTTCCTTATTAAGGACCAATTCTAACTTTATGGTTTCGATATTTTGTTCAGTTTTTTTCAGGATGGTAAACAAATACCCGTAAGATTCATTGTTTTCTCCAACTTCTGGTATGCGCCCAAAAATATGCGATACCAACCCGCCAACGGTATCGAAATCCTCATCTTCTGGTAAATCATGAGGTAAATGTTCATTTACATCATAAACCGTAGCAAAAGCATTTACGATAAATTCATTATCTGAAACTTTTTCAACCAGTGGTTTTTCCTCATCATATTCATCCTGGATTTCGCCAACAAGCTCTTCAACAATATCCTCCAGGGTTACCATACCCGCCGTTCCACCAAATTCATCTAAAACAATGGCGATTTGAATGCGGTTTAATTGCAACTCGCTCATCAAATCATTGATTTTTTTGGTTTCCGTTACAAAATATGGTTTGCGGATAATGTCGCTTACTGTCCAGTGTTGATTGCCCGAGGCGACCAACGGTAAAATATCTTTGGCATGGATAATACCCACAATCTTATCCATAATATCATCATAAACAGGTAACCTGGAGTATCCTTCTTTTATAATGGTATCAATTACTTCTTCTTTAGGTGAACTTAATTCAATACCCGAAATCTTGGTTCTTGGAACCATGATGTTTTTAACCACGCGTTCGTTAAAATCAAATACATTTTTGATTAACTCATGCTCGTTGGTATCTAAAGCGCCGCTTTCCTTTCCCTGATCCAATAAATACTGAAGTTCTTCGGTACTGTGCAATGATTCGTGCCCGGCAGAAGTATCAATTCCAAAGGGTTTAAGGATTATTGCTGCAAGACTGTTTAAAGTCCAAATAAATGGCCTGAAAACAACATAAAACAACTGTAAAGGAACCGACACAAATAATGTTGTGGCAACGGGTCTTTGAATGGCAAATGATTTCGGAGCCAACTCACCAAATACGATGTGCATTACCGTAATTAAAGAGAAGGCAACAATGGTAGATGCGGTGTGAATAGTAGCATCGCTTAATCCCCATTGAAGACTATCGAAAAGATTTTTAAAGATGGTATGCATAACGCCTTCACCTACCCAACCTAAGCCCAGTGATGCAAGCGTTATACCTAATTGTGTTGCGGCTAAATAGCCATCGAGATTGTGGATAATGGTTTTAGCCATTTTACCTACTCTGCTACCTGTTTTTGCTTTTATTTCAATTTGAGATGCACGAACTTTAACGATAGCAAACTCAGCCGCTACAAAAAATCCGTTTAATAAAACCAAAAATAAAGCTAAAAATAAGCGCCATCCTACTGATGTTGTATCTGGTTCTTGTACTGCAATCATCCCTAAATTTGTTGAAGGAAGAATTGCACTTAACTTTAAATTTAAAAACAAGCAGACCGTGGGTAAATCCATTAAGCTAATTCTCTAAATGTTGTATTATAAAGTTCTATGCTTTCTTTAATTACTTTGTGCGCATAACGTACACCCAGTAAATGTTCAATAGTTACATTTTTACCTTCTAATGCTTTATAATCCTGAAAGAAACGAACAATTTCTTTCATCTGGTGCGGAGGAAGTTCCTCTAAGTCATTGATATAATTTACAGACATATCGTGAGCTGCAACAGCGATAATTTTATCGTCTTGCTCTCCGTTGTCTACCATATGCATTACACCTACTACTTTAGCTTCGATAAGTGTCATTGGATATACATCAACAGAACATAATACCAAGATGTCCAATGGATCTTTATCATCGCAATAAGTTTGCGGAATAAAGCCATAGTTAGCCGGGTACATTACTGATGAGAAAAGAACTCTGTCTAATTTAATTAAGCCAGATTCTTTATCTATTTCATATTTTGCTTTTGATCCTTTTGGAATTTCAATAATTGCATTAACCGTTTCTGGAAGGTTATTGCCTGGTGATACGCTATGCCATGCGTGATGATCGTCTTTGCCCATTTCTAATTTAAATCTGTTTATCCTCATCCGGATCTTTAACCACTTTACTTTTTACAAAGGTAATTAATAATGGTATAGTTGTGATGATGATAAACCCAATAATAATATATAATAAATAATCGTTTATTTCCTTTTCAAATCTTTTGCCTAAAAAATAACCCAGTAGCGTTAGGGAAACAATCCATAAAACACCACCAACTATATTGTAGAAAGCAAATTTTTTGAAATCAAGTTTTACTACTCCTGCAAAAATCGGTGCAAAAGTTCTAACAATTGGCACAAACCTGCCCATTATTAATGCAAATGCGCCTTGTTTATTGTAATATTCTTCTGCAGCCTTTAAATATTTCTTTTTAAAGAAGAAACTGTCTTTTCTATGGTACAACATTGGTCCGGTTTTTCGGCCAAACCAATAGCCGGTAAAATTTCCCATAATTGCTGCTACAGATAAGCCTGCAAGCAGTACAGCTATGTTTACGTCGAGTTTGCCCGTAGCAACAAACATGCCCGCTAAAAACAATAAATAATCTCCGGGAAGAAAGAAGCCAAAGAACAGGCCTGTTTCTGCATAGATTACAAATAGCACTAAATAGAATCCGCCCTCCCTCAATAATTTTTCGGGAGCGATCAGTTGATGCAGGTTATTCCAAAAATCGTGCATATTTCAATTATTCGTAAAACTACAAATAATTTATCAATATCAACAGGATGTTAAATCAGGTTTAAAACGATTGCCGGGTAAATACCTATCACAATCGTAATAACTACTGAAATTAACAAAACAACCTT
Source organism: Pedobacter nototheniae (assembly GCF_032678625.1). Taxonomy (GTDB): domain Bacteria; phylum Bacteroidota; class Bacteroidia; order Sphingobacteriales; family Sphingobacteriaceae; genus Pedobacter; species Pedobacter nototheniae_A. The sequence continues at coordinate 658,049 of NZ_JAVTSO010000001.1, forward strand.
GTATTGAACTGGCGTACTTAACTCTGTTTCAGCTCCATCCTTAAAGTACATGGCAACAATTACCCTGAAATAGTAATAAAAACCAACCAATGCATTTAAAACGGCGAAGCCTACCAAAAGTATGCGGTAGTCTGACATTACATTTAAAAACATTAAATACTTACCTATAAAACCTGCTGTAAGCGGAATACCTGCTAATGACAACATAGCAACCGTTAAACATAAGGCTACTAATGGATTGCGTTTTCCTAAGCCATTAAAGCTATCGAAGCTGTCGCTGCCTGTTTTTTGTTTCACTAAAATTAAAACGGCAAAGGCAATAATTGAGGCGAAAGTATAGGCTGCTGCATAAACTAAAACATTATTACCTGATTGTGGTGACACATAAATTAGGGAAAACAAAAGATAACCTGCATGCGAAATACTGGAATAGGCAAGCATGCGTTTGAAATTCTTCTGGAATAAAGCCGTAACGTTGCCGATAAAAAGGGTTAAACAAACAATAACCATTAATGGCATTACCCAAAAATCGTGCAGTGGAGACAAGGCACCTGCAAATAACCTAAGGAAAGCTGCAAAACCAGCAGTTTTAACAACTGTACTCATAAAAGCCGTAATTAAAGATGGCGAACCTTCGTACACATCTGGTGTCCAGAAATGAAAAGGAGCCGCCCCTACTTTAAAGCTTAAACCAATCATCATTAAAACTACACCCGGGTAAAATATCGGAGAAACGGATTGAGGGTTTGCAATCAGATAAGCTTCAATCTTATCTAAATCAAATGATCCTGTTGCCCCATAAATTAGGGTAATACCAAATAATAAAAAGCCCGTTGAGAAAGCGCCCATTAAGAAATATTTCAATGAGGCTTCATTTGAAGCAAAATCCTTTTTTCTAATCCCCGCAAGGATGTATAAACTTACCGACATGATTTCTAAACCCACAAAAAGCATAGCCATGTTTTTGTAAGAAACCATCATAATCATTCCTGCAAGTGCAAAAAGAATCAGGGTATAATATTCTGCTATATTATCACTCTTGGAATGAAAGTAGTTTTGTGTAAGCAGAAAAATAAATAAAGTACCTACAATACAGATGCCTGAAAATGCCAGGGCAAAATTATCCGTCTGCATCATTCCAAAATGAACAGCGTTGCCACCCCAGGCACAGAAAGTAAATCCTAACGCAGTAAGTAAGCCAACAACGGTAAGCGGTAGTAATGCTTTTTTTGCTTTAAACAAACCTGCATAAAGCACTAAAAAAGCTGTTATACTAATGGTTATAATAATATTCATTGCTTAATTTACTGTGTTTAATTTTTGATTTACCTGTTCTAATAAATGTTGTACAGATGCCTCTGTTAAGTGCAATAATGGTTTTGGATACACACCCAGAACAATAATTAATGCACAGATTATATAAAGGACTAATTTCTCTGTCCCATTGATATCAGTAAAACTGATGGTTAATTCATTCGTTTTGCCAAGCATTACATTCTGGTACATGCGCAACATGTAAACGGCTCCAAAAATAATGGTTAAACCCGCAATTGCCGCTGCCCAGATGCCATAATTATAAACACCCATTAACAAAAGAAACTCTCCGATAAAACCATTGGTTCCGGGTAAGGCTACTGTTCCTAAAACAATAATTAAGAAAACAATGGCCAGTTGTGGTGCAACTTTGGCAATACCACCCAAATCTTCGATTTTATTTGTTTTCAAGCGCGAGTAAATAATATCCAATACATAGAATAAACCAACAACATTTATACCGTGACTTAGCATTTGAACCATTGCACCTTGCATGCCTTGCTGGTTTAAAGCAAAAATGCCTGCAGAAATTAAGCCCACGTGGGCAATAGAGGAGTAGGCTACTAAACGCTTCGCGTCTTTTTGAGTAAATGCGATGATAGAAGCGTAAACAATACCTATGATGGATAATACAATGGCAACGTTAGCCCAATCGTGCACACCTTGAGGTACAATTGGCAACAACCACCTGATTACACCATAAATACCCATTTTTAACATAATACCTGATAAAAGCATCGTACCCTGAGTAGGTGCAGCGGTATAGGTATCAGGCTGCCAGGTATGAAAGGGGAAAATCGGCATCTTGATGGCGAAAGCAATAAAGAAAGCCCAAAATATCCAACCTTGCTGGTATGCATCTAAATTTAAAGCGTAAAATGCTTGCAAATCAAAGTTGTGTGCCGGGTTTTGCAAATACAAATAGATAATCCCCATTAACATAAATAAAGATCCTGCTATGGTATAAACAAAAAACTTCATGTTGATGCGAATGCGATCTTTACCACCCCAAACTGCACAGATAAAATATATCGGGATTAAAGCTGCTTCCCACCCAATATAGAATAAGAAAGCATCCATCGAAGTAAACACAAGCAATAATCCGGTTTGCATAAACAGTATTAATGCATAAAATGCGGATGGATTTTTATAATCGTGTTTATAACTCGATAAAATGATAATCGGGATTAAAATGTTTGTCAGTAAAACGACTAACATGCTAATACCATCAATACCTGCATGGAAACGAATACCTAAATCGGCAATCCACGGTAAGTTAGTTTCAAATTGTGTACTTGCATCAGGAATAAAACTGCATGCCATAAACAAAGCCAGACCTAAAGAAATCACCGCAATTACGGTAGAGATTATTTTGGCCGACTTGCCTGAAAATGCAGTAATAACAGCACCTGCAAGCGGAAGAAATATAAGTAGTAAAAGTTGTTCCATTATTTAATTTTGAACCCTTTTTATATGTATAAAAATGTATATAACAGCAATGCGACGATACCAAATACCATCATAAATATATAGAAACCTACGTTTCCACTTTGTAACAAACGAACGCCTTTACTGGCCTCATTTGTTCCCCAGCCTAAACCGTTTACAATTCCATCAATAACCTTGTTATCCAATATCCTATAGAAGAATTTAGAAAGTGCATCCAATGGTTTGGTGATTAAAAAGTCGTAAATCTCATCTAAATAGAATTTATTGTAAGATAATTTCGCCAGTGCAGAGCGTGGTGCTTCATCAGCAACCGGAACGTGTGCACCTTTAACATATTTACTATACGCATAAATTGTAGCGGCTAAAGCAGCCAATACAGATACGCCCATTAAAGCATATTCCGTAGTATGATCCAAGCTCAATTCGTGTTGTGCAACGCCTGCGCCCGATAACCAATGTGCTAACCACTCATTTCCACCAAATACATGAGGGATATTGATTACTCCACCAATTGCAGCTAAAATTGCTAAAATAATTAATGGAATAGTCATGGCTTTTGGCGATTCGTGGATATGGTTCTCTGCATGATGTGTACCTCTGTATTTTCCAGAGAAAGTAAGGAACATCATCCTGAACATATAAAACGCTGTTAAAAAAGCCGTAAATAAACCTATTGCCCAAAGTACTTTATTGTGTTCGTAAGCATTTGCTAAAATTTCATCTTTAGAGAAGAAACCCGAGAATGGAGGTAAACCTGCAATGGCAATGGTACCAATCATCATGGTTAAGAAAGTAACCGGAAGTTTTTTCCTTAATCCACCCATATGGCGCATATCCTGCTCGTGGTGCATGGCATGGATAACCGAACCTGCGCCTAAGAATAATAAAGCTTTAAAGAATGCATGCGTTAATACATGGAAGAATGATCCTGTATAAGCGCCAACGCCCAAACCTAAAAACATATAGCCCAATTGAGATACGGTTGAATAAGCCAATACCTTTTTAATATCTGTTTGTGTTAAGGCAATAATTGCGGCAATTAAGGCCGTTGCCGTACCAATAATTGCAATAATATTTTGGGTAAATGGTGCAAGATCAAATAATACACTTGAACGTGCTATCATATAAATACCCGCCGTTACCATGGTAGCCGCGTGGATTAACGCCGAAACTGGCGTTGGTCCGGCCATTGCATCTGGTAACCAGGTAAACAAAGGCAACTGTGCTGATTTACCGCAGGCACCAATAAATAATAAAATAGTAATTAATGTTAAAGTCTCCTTACCAGGCATCATGTTAGCGGCTAAAGGGAATACTTTAGCAAACTCAACACTTCCGAAAGTATTGAAAATTAAAAATACGCCTAATAAAAAGCCTAAATCACCAATACGGTTCATTACAAAAGCTTTTTTTGCGGCCGATGCATAAGCACTGTTGGTGTACCAGAAACCGATTAACAGGTATGAGCATAAGCCTACGCCTTCCCAACCGATAAACATCACGATATAGTTTGATCCTAATACCAATAAAAGCATAAAGAAAACAAACAGATTCAGATAGCTGAAAAATTTACCGAAACCTGCATCATCATGCATGTAACTGGTAGAATACAAATGGATTAAAAAGCCAATACCTGTTATAATCAACAGCATGATTGAACTTAAAGGATCAACCAGGAAAGATAAAGGGATGTGTAATTTTCCGGCACTAATCCAATCAAATAAAAATACTTCGTGAGATTTCTGTGCATCGCCATTTAAGCTAAAAAAGATAAAAAGGCTAATGATAAAAGAAGCTAAGATTACCCCGCTCCCGATAACACCAACAAGCCCTTTTGATAAAGAGTTTCTGCCCAGTCCATTAATTACAAACCCTAAAAAAGGAAGTAATGGAACCAACCAAATCAATTGTTCTATTGTCATTCTTAGTATATATTTACCACTTAAGGCGATTTAAAACATTAATATCTATAGATTTCGTATTCCTGTAAACCATTACAATGATGCTTAAGCCAACGGCAACCTCTGCTGCGGCCAATGCCATAATAAAGAATACGAAAACCTGTCCTGATGGATCATTGCTATGCACAGAAAATGCTGTTAAAAGCAGGTTTACTGCATTTAGCATTAACTCTACCGACATAAAAATTACGATTGCATTTCTACGGGTTAATACACCAATTACACCTATTGTGAAAATAATTGCACTTAAATAAATGTAATGGTTAAGCGGAACGCCTGCGGCTTGTGTGAATAAATTTCCCATTATGCTTCTACCTCATCTTTTTTAGATAATAAAACGGCTCCAACCATTGCTGATAACAGTAAAAGCGATGACAACTCGAAAGGCAATAAGAATGGTCCGAAAAGCTCCTTTCCTAAATTTTCGACCAAACCCAATCCCGGATCTTTCAGGATTAAAGGGCTTGTAATGGTTGCTGCTTTTAACGATCCGATTAAAGTTACTACTAAACAACAGCCGGCGATAACACCTACTATTTTGATTAATGGCGATTTAGAAGGTTCAGTTTCCTTATTCAGGTTGAGTAGCATCAGTACGAATAAGAATAACACCATGATGGCCCCCATATAAACAATAAAGTTTACCACGGCCAAAAACTGTGCATTTAGCAGCACATAGTGCACTGTAAATGTAAAAAAGGTAAGAATTAAGTACAATACACTGTGGATCGGATTTTTTGCAAAAATCACCATCAGTGAAAAGATGATACTTAATGTGGCTACGAAATAGAATACTTGTGTACCCATTAATTTGTTTATTTATTTACTTTGTTTCTCCACGCCATACGAGGCATGGAGCAATCTTATTAATTTACGCGTATTCCATTAGGCTCCGGCTAATCGGGAGACAGAATGGTTTTTTATTTCTTCATCTCTAAAGGCGCCTCTACCAGTTTATCTTTTCCGTAAATAAAATCTTTACGTAAATAATCTGCCGGCACTATAGGTCCATCTAAATAAATGGCTTCTTTAGGGCAAGCTTCTTCACATAAACCGCAGAAAATGCAACGCAACATATTGATTTCATAAGTTGCAGCATATTTTTCCTCACGATATAAATCTTTCTCTTCTGGCTTACGCTCAGCGGCAATCATGGTAATGGCTTCCGCCGGACAAGATAGTGCACATAAACCACAAGCTGTACAACGTTCTTTTCCGTTTTCATCACGTTTAAGAGAGTGCATCCCTCTAAAATTTGTCGAAAACTCGCGCTCAACTTCTGGATATCTTATCGTAGCTTCCTTTTTAAATAAGTGGCTAATGGTTATGCCCATTCCTTTTGCAATTGCAGGAAGGTACATTCTTTCCATAAAGCTCAAAGGCTTTTGCTCCAGTACTTTTTTCTTATTACTTAATGATTCCATAATTAAAACTTCTCAATAATCGCAATCACAATTCCTGTTATTATAATGTTGGCAATAGCCAAAGGTATCAATCCTTTCCAGCCTAAGTTCATCAATTGATCGTAACGGAAACGAGGGATTGTCCATCGAACCCACATAAAGAAAAAGATGAAAGCAAATATTTTTGCAAAGAAAACTGCAGTTCCGATAAGCGGTGCCCATGTTGTTCCTGCATGTGTAGCTACCCAGTCCATTCCCGGATAATTGTACCCACCCCAATATAATGCAGCCATTACCGCCGATGATACAAACATGTTAATGTATTCAGCAAATAAGTAAAAACCCAATTTCATGGAAGAATACTCTGTATGATAACCACCAATTAATTCCGTTTCACACTCTGGTAAATCGAAAGGCGCACGGTTGGTTTCTGCAAAAGAACATACCATGAATATTAAAAACCCTAACGGTTGATATAATACATTCCAATGCCATCCATGTTGCTGATTTACAATTTCTTTTAAGCTTAAGGTATTGGTCATTAAAAGCAAAGCAATTATTGATAAACCCATCGCAATTTCATAACTGATATTCTGTGATGCTGCACGTATAGCACTTAGCAAAGAATACTTATTGTTTGATGCCCAACCACCAATCATTACGCCGTAAACGCCTAAAGAAACAACACCAAAAATGTACAATACCCCAACGTTGATATCAGAAACCTGTAAAGGAATTACTCTGTCGCCAATAACCATCGGGCTTCCCCAAGGAATAACTGCCGTACCAATACAGGCACACAGTAAAGCTAAACCCGGGCCAGCAATAAATAACCATTTGTTTGATGTAGTAGGAATAATTTCCTCTTTCATAAACATTTTAACACCATCTGCCAGGGGTTGTAAAATACCGAAAGGACCGGCACGGTCTGGACCTAAACGATCCTGCAAAAATGCAGCTACCTTACGCTCTGCATAGGTAGAGTACATGGCAATGACTAAGCTGATGCCGAAAATTACAGCAACCAGAATAAATTTTTCTATGATAAAACTGCTATCCATTAGTATTTAACTGTTTTATGTAATTCAATTTCGTTTGCTGCCTGTAATGCCGCATTTGGTTTAATAACCGGAAGCGGAATTAGCGTTTCGTAGTGGTTTGATGCAATTACCGAAGTATCATCAATATGCGTTGGGTGCTCAATAGTCCAGTCGGAAGTTGCTTTTTTATCAAATCTGCAGGTATTACAGATAAATTCTTCCACCTCTCCAAATTGATCCTTGCGGGCAGTAACACGCAAAACATCTTCTCCTTTGTACCAAAGCGTTACTTTACCGTTGCACTTTTCATGGTCGCAGTTGCGGTGTGCATCAACAGGTTTGGTAAACCAAACACGGTTTTTAAAACGGAAAGTTCTATCGGTTAAAGCACCCACCGGGCAAACATCAATTACGTTTCCGGAGAAATCGTTATCAACTGCCTGCTGGATATAAGTAGAAATTTCAGAATGATCGCCACGGTTTAAAATACCATGAACACGTTTATTGGTAATCTGATCGGCTGTAAAAACACAACGATAGCACAAAATACAACGGTTCATGTGCAGTTGGATTTTATCACCTATATCGATACGTTCAAAGGTACGGCGCTCAAATTCGTAACGGGTTTTTTGTAAACCATGTTCGTAACCTAAGTTTTGAAGATCGCACTCTCCGGCCTGATCGCATACCGGGCAATCCAACGGATGGTTAATCAATAAAATCTCTACAACACCTGCACGTGCTTCCAAAACTTCTGGTGAAGTAATGTTAAGTACTTCCATCCCATCCATTACTGTTGTACGGCAAGAAGCGACCAACTTAGGCATTGGGCGAGGATCTTTTTCAGAACCTTTGGTAACCTTAACTATACAGGTACGGCATTTACCGCCACTTCCTTCTAATTTAGAATAATAGCACATTGCTGGCGGAACGATATCACCTCCTATTTGCCTTGCGGCATTCAGGATCGTAGTTCCGTTATCAACTTCTACTGTTATTCCATCTATCGTAACCTTAACTTTTTCACTCATGGTTAATGATAATCATTTTGTTTTTTATGCTTATGCCGTTATTAAGGACAAAAGCAATCTTTTTTCTTGTTAAAGTCTATCGCATTAGGATTGCTTCGTTCCTCGCAATGACGTTTAGCCTAAGGTTGCAAAAACAACCTCAAATCTATTTTTCTTCCGTTACCGGAGCTTTTTCTATCGGCACTGCATAATTCGCAATACCATAATTTTGTTGCTGGCTCTTAACTGGCTCTTTAATGTGCCATTCAAATTCATCTCTAAAATGACGGATTGCACTGGCTACCGGCCATGCTGCAGCATCTCCCAGTGGGCAAATGGTATTTCCTTCAATTTTACGTTGAATATCCCAAAGCAAATCTACATCTTCCATGCTGCCATGGCCATGTTCGATTTTGTGTAATACTTTTTCCATCCATCCGGTACCTTCGCGGCAAGGCGAACATTGCCCGCAACTTTCGTGATGATAAAATCTGGAGAAATTCCAGGTATTACGCACAATGCACTGATCCTCATCAAAAGCAATAAAACCGCCTGATCCCATCATGGTTCCGGTAGCAAAACCACCTTCAGACAATGACTCGTAACTCATTAAACGAGGTTCGCCGTTAGCGTATTTCAATGTAAGGTTAGCTGGTAAAATCGGCACAGATGAACCACCTGCAACCGTTGCTTTTAATCGTTTTCCATTAGCAATACCACCACAGTACTCATCAGAATAGATGAATTCTTCTACTGGTAAACCCAATTCGATTTCGTAAACACCTGGTTTTACTAAATTACCCGATGCTGATATTAATTTTGTACCGGTACTTCTACCAATACCAATTTTTGCATATTCATCGCCACCATCGTTAATAATGGGCACTACTGCAGCAATGGACTCAACATTGTTTACCACTGTTGGGCAACCATATAAACCTGCAATAGCCGGAAATGGCGGTTTAATACGTGGATTACCTCTTTTGCCTTCAAGCGACTCTAACAATGCGGTTTCTTCACCACAAATGTAAGCGCCACCACCCGGCTGAACATATAATTCGAGATCGTAACCTGTACCTAAAATATTTTTACCCAACCACCCGGCTGCTTTTGCTTCGGCGATTGCTCTTTCCAAGATACGGATTTGAGGCATCATTTCGCCACGAACGTAGATGTAAGAAACTTTTGCGCCTAAGGCAAAACTCGCAACAATCATTCCTTCAATTAAAGCATGAGGAATGTAGGTCATTAAATAGCGGTCTTTAAAGGTTCCCGGCTCAGATTCATCTGCGTTACACACCAAATAGCGTGCAACACCTTCCGGCTTGGCTAAGAAGCTCCATTTCATCCCGGTTGGGAAACCCGCACCACCACGACCGCGTAAGCCTGATTTCTTAACTTCTTCAACAATCTCTTCAGGTGTTAAAGTTTTAAGGGCTTTTTCTACGGCACGGTACCCGCCTTTTTGGCGATAGACCTCAAGTGTATTGATGCCTGGTACGTTTATATGCTCAAGTAACAGTTTTCGAGACATTTCTATTAGTCTATAGTCTGTAGTCTGTAGTCCATAGTCTTGAATCTGATATGACTCGCGACTTAAGACTTTCGACTTAGGACTTATTTGTCAAATCTTCAATCAATTTATCTACACTTTCGGTCGTCAGGTTTTCGTAGAAAGTATATTCCGGGCTAATTTGCAATACCGGACCAAAACCGCAGGCGGCTAAACATTCTACTCCTCTAAAGCTGAACAAGCCATCTGCTGTAACTTCTCCCTCTTTAATACCCAACTTATTTTCCAAGTGATCTAATATCTTTTCTGCACCAACTAAGCAACAAGGACCTGTACGGCAAACCTCCAAAGCATATTTACCTTGAGGTTTTAAAAAGTACATGCTGTAAAATGTTGCTACCTCATACACTTCAATTGGCTGAATGTTTAAATATTCGGCAACTTTATCCATTGCTGATGTAGGTACCCAAAGGTATTCGGCTTGCACCAAATGTAATAATGGTAACAAAGCAGATTTACTTTTATCTGCTGGGTAACGCGTTTTAATATCATCAAATTTGGTCAGCAATTCTGATGAAAACACTACAGGTGTTTGTTCTTCTACTTTAAGCATCTAATTCTCCTGCAATAATGTTCATACTACTCATGTTTATAATGGCGTCAGACAATAACATGCCTTCGCTCATTGGTGCAAACATCTGGTAATTTATAAAACTTGGTCTGCGGAAGTGTAAACGGTATGGGGTACGGCCGCCATCATTAATCAGATAGAAACCCAATTCGCCATTTCCACCTTCTACAGCGTGATAAACTTCTGCTTTTGGTGCATCAATTTCGCCCATCACAATTTTGAAGTGATAGATTAATGCCTCCATATTGTTGTAAACCTCTTGTTTTGGAGGAAGGTAAAATTCAGGAACATCGGCATGGAAAATACCTTTTGGTTCTGATTTTAATTTTTCTAAAGCCTGTTCAACAATGCGCAAACTCTGCCACATTTCCTCGTTACGCACTAAATATCTATCGTAAATATCGCCACTTGTACCCACCGGAACCTCGAAATCAAAATCCTGATACGAAGAATACGGATCGCTTACACGCACATCGTAATCTACACCGGTTGCACGTAAAAGCGGCCCAGTCCAGCTATATTCTAAAGCAGCTTCCTTGGTTACTTCAGCAACGCCAGCTGTTCTATCGATAAAAATACGGTTACGGGTTAAAAGGTTTTCGAATTCTTTTAAAGCTACCGGAAATTCTTTTAAAAATTTATTGATTTTCGCAAAAGCGATATCGTTGAAATCTCTTTCAAAGCCACCTATACGACCAATATTTGTTGTTAAACGCGCTCCACAAACCTCTTCAAAGATTTCGTAAATATGTTCACGAAACTGGAAAAGGTAAAGGAATGTAGTTGTTGCTCCCGTATCCTGACCAATAATCGTGTTACAGATAATGTGGTCGGCAATGCGTGAAAGCTCCATTACGATAACGCGCAGATAATCTACACGTTTTGGCATCTGGATATTCAACAACTTTTCAACCGTCATGTGCCAGCCCATATTGTTAATGGGTGATGAACAATAGTTCAATCGATCGGTTAATGGTGTAATTTGATAAAACGGGCGGTGTTCGGCAATCTTTTCGAAAGCACGGTGAATATACCCAATGGTTGAAACGCCGCTTACAATACGTTCGCCATCTAATTGCAAAACGTTTTGAAAAACACCGTGGGTTGCAGGGTGGGTTGGGCCTAAGTTTAAGGTTACCAGCTCACTTTGCGGGTCGTTATCTGTAAATACCGGATGGTTATGATTCATATATATTACCTTCCAAAAAATTCGTCTTTTTTATCTACCCTGTTCGGGTCTTCCAGTGGATATTGTTTAAGCATTGGGTGAACACCTAAATCATCCATATTTAATATTCTGCGTAAATCAGGATGTCCTTCAAACTTAACCCCAAAGAAATCATAAGTTTCGCGCTCCATCCAGTTGGCACCTTTCCAAACCGTTGTTGCCGTAGGGATGGTTGGATTTTGCTCTGAGATAAAAACTTTGATTCTGATTCTCACCCGCTCTACCATATTGTTCAAGTGGTAAACCACTGCAATACCATGATCTTTTCCAGGATAATGAACAGCAGTAATATCGGTTAAGAAATTAAAGCTTAAATCGTTTTTAAGAAACGAAAGTACATTGATAATAACATCCTTCGTAGTTGCAAAAGTTAACAAACCATAAGGCTCAGAAACCGCAGTTACCTTTTCGCCAAATTTCTCATTAAGCTTCGCTAAAATATTGTTATTTAGAGTCGTTTCTTCCATTATTTAATGCCGTATTGACCTAAAAGTTCTTTATAATAATCAGAGTTTCTTCTTCTGCCCGATTCGTTTTTAACTAAATCCTGAATACGTTGAAAGCCATCTAAAATAGCCTCTGGTCTTGGCGGGCATCCCGGAACGTAAACATCGACAGGGATCACTTCATCAATACCTTGCAAAACAGAATAGGTATCGAAAATACCACCACTACTTGCACAGGCTCCAACAGCCATTACCCAACGTGGCTCTGCCATTTGGATATAGACTTGTTTTAATACCGGGGCCATCTTTTTTGCGATGGTACCCATTACCATTAAAACATCGGCCTGACGGGGGGAGAAACTTAAACGCTCTGCACCGAAACGACCTAAATCGTAGTGAGAACCCATCGTTGCCATAAATTCAATTCCACAACATGAAGTTGCAAATGGAAGCGGCCATAAGGAGTTTGAACGAGCCAAACCAATCACTTTATCTAAAGAGGTGGCAAAGTAGCCAGGCCCTTCTGTTCCCGGCGGCGCATCTACTATATTAATTTCACTCATGTTTATAAACAAAAAATGCTCATCCTTTTACAGAATGAGCAACAAATTTACAATATTTTAAAGGCATTCGAACAAGCTTAACCTGATTTAGAACCTTTCTAAATAAATGAACGCTATGAGAAGTAAGTGTAGTTAATACACACTATTTGTTGTGGTTATTCGCCGTTTTCATCTAAACTCAAACTGAGCACAACAAGCAAATTAGTTCCAGTCTAAAACCTTTTTCTTAATTACATAAATAAAACCTAAAAGAAGTGTCCCCATAAATATGAACATCTCAATCATTCCGTCCATTCTTAATGTTCTGAAATTAACAGCCCATGGATACATAAAGATTACCTCTACATCGAATAAAACGAAAAGAATAGCCACCACAAAATATTTAATAGAGAATGGCTGACGCGCATTACCCACCACTTTTATACCAGCCTCAAACGTTTCAAGTTTATCGCTTGTTTTACGCTTTGGGCCTAAAAAATGTGTTGCAACCAAAGTTGTAACTACAAATCCTAAAGCAACAACTACTTGAAATATAATGGGTAAGAAATCTATTGGGGCACTTTGCGCTTGCATAATCTTTTATTTTTCTACTGCAAAAGTAAAAGAAAAAGGCAGGATAACCAAACCCTGCCTTTTCTTATTTTTAAATATTATTTATTACTTACCTTTTCCCTTTGGAGGAGCTGGTGCTTGTAATTCTTTTAACTTAGCTGGAGCATAAGTTCCAGCTGGATCGATTTGAATACTCTTAGTAAAGTATTCAATTGCTTTAGTTTTATCTTTATTAGTGTACCAAGAACCTAAAACATCATATGCTTCACTTAAATTAGCTTTGTTTGCAGCTGTTTCTTCAGGCTTAACCATACTGATAAATTTCTCATAAAAAGGAATAGCTGTACCTTTAGGATTGGTCTGATCGTCTAATATATTCGCAATCCTACCTCTCATAATATAGGCTAAAGCAAAATCTGGTTGTACTTGATTTAAATGACTTAGTGCAGAATCAGCTTCAACTAAAGCAGCAGTATTTACTGGCTTTTTATCTCTTTGAGCATAATATGCCTCATAGAATCTGTTTTCACCAATATAATAATAGTTCGTTAATGAACCTTTACCATTAGGGTTATATTTAGTCGCCAATTTAAAGATTTCAGCAGCCTTTGCAAATTTCTTAGCTTTTCTCAATGACAACCCGGCTTCGGCTAAAGCATCAGCATTTGTAGAATCTAACTTAGTTGCTTCAATAATATTATTAACAGCTAAGCTATCTTGTCCGGCTTTTAATTGTGCCTTACCCAAATAAAGATAATCGTTACCTAAAACTTTAGATTTATCAGTATTCTTAGCAAAAAATTCAGTCATATTAGTTAAAGCCTGAGGATAATTTTTATTCTCGTAGGCCGCCCAGCCTTTCATTCTTGATACTACTGCAATTTTTGGATTATCAGCAGGTACTTGGATAGCAGATGCTACTTGCTCTAAAGTCTGAAAATCTTTCGCATAAAATAGGAACTGCGCATAACGCAATTGTGATTCTAATGACTTATCAGTTAAATCAAGGTATTTTTTATAATTCTCGATTGCTTTTGCTGCTTTTTCTTTATCTGTACCAAAGCTACTCCATTGTAAGTATAACTCACCTAACTCACGATAAGCTGGGCCGTAATTTGGATCAGCAGCAATTACATCCTGTAATTCTTTTTCTCCTTCAGCGAAGGCTCTTGACTCTTTGTACATTCTCCCAATTTGGGTCTTTGCTCTTCTGTTGTTAGGATCAATATCACCAACACGTAAGTAAGGGCTTAATGCTTCTGAATTTTTCTTTTGTAAAGCATAAGTATCACCTAAAGCTAAAAACACTTCTGCATCTTTATCTTTTGAATCTAACTCATCTGCCTTGGTAATATTAGCTAATGCATTTGCAAAATCAGGTTTTGAAGTCTCATCATCTGGTTTATCTTGTGATAAATAAGCCTTACCTAATGCTAAATAAGTTTTATAATCCTTTGGAGCCATTGAAACGGCTTTATCGAAATTAGTTTTAGCAGAAGTTGGATTATTAGACAATAAATCAGCCTCTCCCAAACCAATCAGGTTAAGGTTATTTTTTGCATCTGCTGTTACACCTTTAGTAAATACTGCTCTTGCAGAATCAATGTAACCCGTTTTTAAATAAACCAGACCAAGGTTATAATAATTATCGCCGTTAGATGCTTGCGAGCTCACCAATGATTTAAGCATTGATGATGCTTTTTGATACTGTTCAGCGTCAATGGCTTTTTTCGCGTCGTTTAAATTTTGAGCAAAAACTGCAGAACCCATCAACACTAAACCTACATTTAAGGTTATTGCTTTCTTTAAAATTTTCATTGGATATTCTGTTTTTAAATAATTATGAAGCGCCTAATTTAGTTACTTCGTGGTTCAATTTATAATTTTCTTATTTTTTAGTTAAGTTAATTTCCCTGGGCATCAGCTTATGTGGTGCAAGTCCAGATTTAAGTACAATTAACTGTCCCCTCTGACTTCTTAACCATGTTGCAAATCCTGTGCCTAAACCATTCCTTCCCTCGCAATCAATAATATTAATATTTCTTAAGAAAGGATAAATTCCGCTAATTAAATTATCCTGTGTTGGCTGATAGAATTGATCATCGCCAGGCTTTCCTTTTATATTTTTAACCCCCATCGTCTTCACCCTACCCAGTTCTTCCAACACTTTCGAATTTACATCTGTAAGCCAGTTCACACCTAAAACGCCGATAAAAGTTTTATCATTTGCAACAAGTTTAATCACATCATTGCTTGAATTTTTAGAATAAACGCCGTTTGCAGGGAATTGGTTTATATTTGCTAAGTTTTTAAAGTATTGAAAAGTACTTGAGTACGTATTATCGAACACGAGTTTTTTATCAGTCTTTTTACCTTGCAATATATCAATAACTTCACTAACGTTAATTGTGCTGTCAATATTGTCTGCATTTGTAATTAATGCAATACCATCAATGGCAAAACGCGAAGTATTGATTTTGATGTTACGCTGATTATAGTATTTTTCTTCCGCTTTGGTCAGCATTCTTGGCAATACAATTACACGAACACTGTCATTCAAAAATGCAGGCAGGATTTTTTCTTCCGGTTTATATGTTGTTTCAAATGTAGCCGCGGGGTAATCCAAACTAAAAACATCTATCTGTTGCTGAACAAGAGGTCCAACACTTTCATCGACTAACATTTTCAAAGTCCCGCTTGTTCGGGTTTCTTCAATGGCTTCTTGCTTGTTCTTTCTTTTACAGGAAAGAAATGCAAGTAAAACAAATATATAAAGGGTATTTCTCATCAATAATTAATCACGCCTTCCAAGGCTTAATAATCTTACAAAAGCATAAAGGATAAGGAAAATGCCAATCCCAATTTTATAGGGTCTTGCCAGGTTTAATGGAAGATCTTTCCAAAAGATACATGCGAAGCCAATTACCAGGTAAAAAACAAACATGATAAGGCCTAAAATGAGCAAAAACCGCTGTTTAGGCGATTTTTGCTTGAAGATATCAAAATTTAACATCTAATTTTCTACTAATTTAAAGTAAAGTTAACATTGATGTTGAATTTTACCCTTACTGGTTTACCATTCTGAATACCTGGATCCCAACGAGGACTTGCCTTAAGTACACGAACAGCTTCTTCATCAGTACCGCTACCCAAACCGCGGGTAACTTGTATATCTGTTAATTTACCGTCTTTTTCAACAACGAAAGATAAAAATACTTTACCCTGAACGTTATTTTCCTGTGCCATTGGCGGGTATTTAATTGCTTTACTTAAATAAGAGTAAAACTTAGGCATACCGCCTGGAAAACCAGGTTGTTTTTCGATACTAACAAAGTCATAAACTTTATTATCATCTACTGCTACGGCTGCTTCTCTTTTTGGTCCTTCACCTACTGGTTCAGCAATTACAATATCAGCTGTTGGATCACCTTTAATATCACGCTGACCTGGATCTGCCTCTTTCAATTTCTCTACAGTAGGCGGTTCCTCATCGCGCACCAAATTATCTGGTTTAACGATTGCCGGTGGCATTTTTACCTGATCCACTTTTGGTGGGGGTGGCTCTACCGGTGGCGGAGGTGGAGTTTTTGGATCCACTGGTGGTGGCGGGGCTATAATTACTTCCTGCGCTTTTAACTGCTCATCCTGCGTATTTATAGATCCTTTAATAAGGCTATAGATTTTAGGTGAGAAAAATAACACTAAAAAGATTATAGAACCAATGATCAAAGCTTTAGTTGTGTTAGCACCATTGGTCTTACGCAACTGATAGGCTCCATAGTTTTTGTTTTTATCAGCAAAAACTACTTCAAGCCATTCTTTTCTAAAAATATCTAATTTTGACATGGTTTCTGTTTTTACTTATTATAAAATACCTTGTTCTTTCATAGCCTGTTTTTCATTATCAAGGATGTTTTCATCATCAATCTGACGAACTTTCACCTTAAGAATTTCCAAATCGTCCATAATATCAACAAAGTTTCTAAAGGTAGAACCACTTGTAGGTTTTACAAGTACTACAAATTCACCTTTAACACCTGATGCATCAGCAATTTTTCTGTTTGCAATAATTGATTTATCAACTATAGATAAATTTTCAACTGTTGGCGCTGTTTTACCAGCTTCGCCCATATACCATGCAACTTTATCTTTTTTACCTAAAAGGATAGTCATGGTTTTTGATGCTTTTAACTCCAACCTGTTATCTTTATTATTGTCGTCTTTATCTGGCTTTACAATATCCATCGCTTGTGGCGTAGAGATTGAGGTTGTTAAGATAAAGAATGTTACTAAAAGAAACATCAAATCCACCATCGGAGTCATATCAACCCTTGGTGTGGCCTTCTTCCCGCCTGTATTTAATTCTGCCATTTCTTATTTCTTTTTTGCTTTAGCGTTAGTAACCAACAAAAATTTGTTCACTTTTTGCTTCTGAAGCACATCAACGATCTTTTTAATTACAGGATATTCTTCCTGGGCATCTCCTTTAATACTTACACGCATAGGTTGTTGATTAACTTCAGCGGTAGCGGTACGAGCCTGTAAAACCCATGAATTTAACTGATTATCCGTAGAATCAGTCGGAATACCTGTTTGTACGCCTTTCTTCATCCTGTCTGAACCAGACATCGCAATAAATTTCTTTAAATCTGAAATTGGCACACCAAAAGTTGAGATTACAGAAAAACGTTGTATTTCTTCCGGAGTAAAATTAACATTGTATTGTTTACCAATTAATTCAAGAGTTCTCGCTCTTACTTTATTTCCTGCTACTTCAAAGAAAACCTTTCCCTGGCCAATGGTTAAAATGGCGTTATTTTCGGCTGGCACTTTAAACTCATACGATGAAGATGGAGTTTGTACTGCCAATGGTTCGGGTTGCCTTGCAGTTGCAGTTAAGATGAAGAAGGTAAGCAACAGTGAAGCCACATCACACATGGCAGTCATATCTGTTACTGTACTTGTTCTTTTAACTTTTATTCTAGGCATAATATAAATTACTAGTTTTAATAATGATGATCTTTTTTCCGGTTTTCCATAAAGCCGGTAAAAATTTTTTCAAAATTTTTATTTATGCGAACTAGCGTATGTTTGAACGATACTGAAACCAGCTTCGTCAATAGCGTAAGTTAACTTGTCAATTTTAGAAGTTAACACGTTGTACATGATAATAGCTACAGTTGATACCAAGATACCAGTTGCTGTGTTGATAAGTGCCTCAGAGATACCTACCGCTAATGCCGACTGATCTGGAGCGCCAGAGTTTGCTAAACCGGCGAATGCACGGATCATACCTGTTACTGTACCTAATAAACCTACTAATGTACCGATTGATACTAATGTTGCAATTACAGTTAAGTTTTGCTCTAACATTGGCATTTCTAAAGCAGTTGCTTCTTCAACCTCTTTTTGGATCGCAACGATTGATTGCTCAACATCCATATTGGTGTCAGCCTCAACTTCGCTATATTTTTTCAATCCTGATTTAATTACGTTTGCAACAGATCCTTGTTGTTTATCGCATTCTGCTTTTGCAGCTTCGATGTTACCTGCGCTTAATAATCCTTGTACTTTACGGATGAAAGTATCTAAGCTTGATTTTCCACTTGCTTTACCAATAACGATAAAACGCTCAATTGAGAATACGATTACTACTAATAATAACCCAACTAAGATGGCAACAATTGGGCCTCCTTTATAAGCTGTTCCAAGATAGTTTCCAGGTAGAGGTAATTTCTCTCTGTCGCCATCAATAAAGTTAGTGCCTTCCCCGAACACGAATCTCCAAACACAGAATCCAATTACGATACAGATTGGAATAACGAACGTTGCAAATAAATTTGCTGCACTTGAAGAGCTTTCTTTTTTAACAATTGTTGGTTTTGGTGCGTTTGCCATTTTTTTTAAATTTTTAGTTTTTAGTTCTTGTTTTTAATTTTTTAGCTTTTTTTCACTTTTGTAATACTCACAACGTTTGTTCACCTTGATTTGTTGCGAAAAACAAATTTATAAATTGATTTTAAATTACAAATTAATAAATCAATAAACAATTAAATCGTTACTTAATCATTTAGCTTACGGTTCCTCAGTATGGCGTATAACAAAAAAATTGCCTCAGCCGGAGGCAATTCTTTCACAATAAAAACTAAAAAAAAACCTAATTGCAAATTTTTCGGTGAAAAAATGCATTTTAAAGCCGAATTAGCACAATTTTAACGCTTCTTCGGGAGAATCGGCTTGTTTCACCGCTTCGAATTGCTTAAAATTCTCTAAAAATGCCGCTTCTAATTCTTCTGCTTTAATTGTATATTCTTCTTTATTTGCCCAGGTTTCGGAAGGGTCTAAAATTGCCGACGGAACATCCGGGCAACTTACCGGCATCATTAATTTAAATACATCATGTTCTTTATAGTTAACATGATTTAAACTTCCGCTTAACGCTGCCGTAATCATCGCCCTGGTATAACTCAGCTTCATCCGCTGCCCTACCCCGTACGCACCACCAGACCAGCCGGTATTTACCAACCACACATTTACGTGATGTTTCTCCATTTTTTCGCCAAGCAAAGCGGCGTACTTAGCCGGGTGTAGTGGTAAAAATGCTTTACCAAAACATGCAGAGAAAGTTAATTGAGGTTCGGTTATGCCCGTTTCTGTCCCTGCAACTTTAGCGGTATAACCGCTCATAAAATGGAACATGGCTTGTTCTACATTTAGCTTTGATATCGGAGGCAATACGCCGAATGCATCAGCCGTTAAAAAGAAAATATTTTTGGGCACAGAAGCCACTGAAGGCAAAATTGCATTGTCAATATAATCAATAGGATAGGCTACGCGGGTATTTTCTGTCTTTTTGATATTTGAAAAGTCTACATCCCTGCTGCCTTCAAAATAATTGATATTCTCTAATAAAGAACCAAATTTTATGGCTTTGTAGATTTGTGGCTCTTTTTCTGCAGTTAAATCCACGCACTTTGCATAACAACCGCCTTCAAAGTTAAAGACAGAATCTTGCCCCCAACCATGTTCATCATCGCCAATTAATCCTCTTTTCGGATCTGCAGACAAGGTTGTTTTTCCAGTGCCGGATAGTCCAAAAAAGATTGCGGTGTCACCATCGGCGCCTACATTAGCCGAGCAATGCATGGATAGTGTATTTTTATAAACGGGCAGAATGAAGTTAAGAACTGAAAAAATTCCTTTTTTTATTTCGCCTGTATAACCGGTTCCACCAATCAAAATCATTTTTTTACTGAAATTGATTACCGAAAAATTTTCCTGCCTGGTCCCATCAACCGAAGGGTCGGCTAAAAAGCCCGGGGCAGCAATAATGGTCCATTCGGGTGTTGTACCTAAAGTCTCTTCTTCAGGCCGGATGAATAAGTTATTAGCAAATAAGTTTTGATAGGCTGTTTCTGTAATCACCCTGATGGAAATGGCATAATCCGGATCAGCACAGGCAGATGAATCTCTTACATAAATGGCTTTATCGGCCAGGTAACTTGTAATTTTATTAAATAACTGCTCAAAATTTACGGGTGTGATTTTAATGTTAACATCACCCCACCAAACGGTATTTTCAGTTACTTCATCGCACACTACAAAACGATCCTTTGGAGATCTTCCGGTGAATTTTCCGGTATCAATAGCCAGCGCACCAGACGATGCCAGGCTTCCTTCTTTATTTAATAATGCTTCTTCAATTAGCTCTGCCGGAGCTAATTGGTAATGTACAGCAACATTTTTTCCTAAATTTAAATAACCTAAATCAGGCGTTTGCAGTTTCTTTATGCTCATAACAACAAGTTAGTTAGTGGAGCAAAGGTAAAAAGATATCTTTCAAAAAACCGAGCCTTTTTTGCTTATTTTTTACATATTGTAGCAAATACACTATCAATTAAACAATTGACAATCAGCGTATTAAAACCAGAATAAAGGTATTAAAAAAACCGAATTTTACACTAAGTACAGAAATATTTAGCCACCTGCTTTTTTTACTTTATAACCTTCTTTTTGAAGAATGCCAACAACTTTATCCCGAACATCACCCTGAATTAAGATTTCGCCATCTTTAACTGAGCCTCCAACCCCGCATTTAGTTTTAAGCATTTTTCCCAACACCTCTAAATCTTCACTTTTGCCTTTAAAGCCTGTAATTAAAGTAACCGCTTTACCACCACGATTTCTTTTATCAAGCTGCACACGAAAATCCTGTTGCTGGTTTGGAGGGGTTATTGTATCCTCCACTTCTTCTTCGTATTCAAATTCAGGATTTGTAGAGTACATAATCCCGCCCAAGTCGCTTAAATTATTTTTCTTTGGTTTCATAACTATAAATTAACGGGCACATTTTACCAATAACCGTTTTACTAAGGAACAATTACCTGCAAAGATAGTGGGTTAACGCTTATTTCTAAATCTTTTCCCATGTACAGGGGTTCGCCATCTACATGCACAGCGGATTCTTTCTGGCGAATTATTTTAATGTTTTTACCTTTAATAATTTCGATCATATCAGAGGTTTCTGCCGTTCCCCTTAGCATTACATAGCTTAACACTGGTAATTTAAGGAGTGAAAACGGCCTGATGATGCAAACATCAAGCAAACCATCTTTTACAGATGCATTAGGTGCGATAAAAACATCATTGCCGTATTGCGAAGAATTGGCAATGCTAACGGCAAATGCTTTCCGTTTATATTCTACACCGTCTATATTAATCAGGTATTCTTGTGGCTTATAATTAAATACTTCCTGTAGCCCCAGTTTTAAATATCCACTTAATCCTCTCTTCTTATCGTTTGAGAATACTGAGCTTAAATGCGCATCGAAACCCATACCTGCCAAATTAAAAAATGGGCGGTCGTTAAAGACTGCACTATCTATCTTATCCACTTTTTGGGCATTAAGCAATAGTATTGCTTCTTTTAAGTCTGTAGGGATTTTAAGAAATCTTGCCAATCCATTCCCTGATCCTAAAGGCAAAACACCAAGTATTTTTTGATGCAGCATAACTTTTGTTGCCACCTCATTTATAGTACCATCGCCACCGGCTGCCACAATTATGTCAAAATTTTTGCTCGCAGCCTCCTCTGCAATTTCCGCAGCATGCCCAACATACTCCGTAAAACTAAAGTTTGGGCTAAACTTTTCCTTATCCAAATACCTATCTATAAGTGCTGGAATACGTAATTTCCCCTTCCCGCCCGAGATTGGGTTTATAATGAATAAGATATTGATTTTGACTTGCAAAGCTTTTGAATGTGGGCACAAAATAATCTATAATTTTTGAAATAAAGAAAATATGCTAATTTTGCAGCATTAAAAGTGGACTGATTTGCTACTCTAATTAATTGGAGCCGGATTGCAACCACTTAAAAAAAAGTGCTAATGCCACCTTCAATCATTTTAAAACCTGTTTCCAGGGGTCATTGGCGATATTAATTGTTTATTTATATTATTAATTATTTAATAAATGTCGTATTTATTTACATCAGAATCCGTTTCTGAAGGCCACCCGGATAAAATTGCTGATCAAATTTCGGATGCACTGATTGATAACTTTTTAGCTTTCGACCCCGAGTCGAAGGTTGCATGTGAAACTTTGGTTACAACAGGTCAGGTTATTTTAGCAGGTGAAGTAAAATCTAAAACTTATTTAGACGTGCAGCAAATTGCACGTGATGTAATCAAGAAAATTGGTTACACCAAAAGCGAATATATGTTTGAGGCAAATTCTTGTGGGATTTTATCTGCAATTCATGAGCAGTCGCAAGATATTAACCAGGGTGTTGACCGTACCACTAAAGAAGAGCAAGGTGCGGGCGATCAGGGGATGATGTTTGGTTATGCAACAAACGAAACTGAAGATTTTATGCCTTTGGCATTGGATCTTTCTCATAAATTACTACAGGAGCTTGCTGTTTTAAGACGTGAAAATAATGAAATTACTTATTTACGTCCGGATGCAAAAAGCCAGGTTACTTTAGAATATGATGACAACAATAAACCTGCCCGTATTGATGCCATTGTAATTTCTACACAACATGATGATTTTGATGAGGAAAGCACTATGCTTGCTAAAATCAAAAAAGATTTAGTGGATATATTAATTCCGAGAATTATCAAAAATAATCCTCAATATGCACATTTATTCAACGATAAAATTGAGTACCACATTAACCCAACCGGTAAATTTGTTATTGGTGGGCCCCATGGTGATACGGGTTTAACCGGAAGAAAAATTATTGTAGATACTTATGGCGGTAAAGGTGCGCATGGTGGTGGCGCTTTTTCTGGTAAAGATCCAAGTAAGGTAGATAGAAGTGCTGCTTATGCAACCCGTCATATTGCTAAAAACTTAGTTGCTGCAGGTATTGCTGACGAAATTTTGGTACAGGTATCTTATGCCATTGGTGTGGCAAAACCAATGGGTATTTATATTAATACTTATGGTACTGGTAAAGTGAATAAAACAGATGGCGAAATTGCTAAAATTGTAGAATCTATTTTTGATATGCG
Source organism: Pedobacter nototheniae (assembly GCF_032678625.1). Lineage (GTDB taxonomy): Bacteria > Bacteroidota > Bacteroidia > Sphingobacteriales > Sphingobacteriaceae > Pedobacter > Pedobacter nototheniae_A. Next base: position 681,679 of record NZ_JAVTSO010000001.1, read on the forward strand.
TCCGTACTTTATCGAGCAACGCTTAAAATTAAGAAATCCTATTTATAGCGAAACTGCTGCTTATGGCCACATGGGACGTAAATCGGAAACGGTGAGTAAAACTTTCAGAACACCAAACGGTGAAGAAAAAACAGTTTCTGTAGAGCTATTTACCTGGGAGAAATTAGATTACGTAGATCAGGTTAAAGCTGCTTTTGGCATTTAAGAATTTAATAAAATAATTTTAAAGCCTTCCCAACAATCGGGAAGGCTTTTTTGCTTTACAAGCCTTTGCTTTTCATGAAATCTTTCTCCCGATCAGAGATGTGTTCATCATCAATGGAATAAGATTTTATTGCGCCTATTTTCATTTCGTCCAGCACATCAACAAAATCCTTAAATTTTGAAGTTTTTGTTGGTTTAATAACCACAATCATATGCTTTGCAGGATTATTCTGATGTGTTTTAGCAACCACTTGTTTGTTTAGTCTAATGACCTGTTGTATATTTTTCATCGGGCTAACTTTCAGCTCTCCCTTTTCCATTTCGCCCATATAATAAACAACTTTGTTGTTTTTCCCCAATAAAATAGTCATAGTCCGCGATGCAGCCAAAGGCATTAGCTCTTCGCTTGGAATAGGCTTTGCTATTTCTGCTGCATTTAAACTTCCCAATGAAGTGGTGAGCATAAAAAAAGTGGTCAGCAAAAACATCAGATCCACCATTGCGGTAAGATCTACCCTTGGGGTTGGTTTTTTAGTTCTTCCTTTAACAGCCTTGCCATTTTGAGGAACATTTAGAGTTGCCATATTCGTTTAGGTTTTTAATGATGATGGCAAAGTGAGGGAAATTGCATAAGCAGATTAAATTTAATTAATCGTGTTAAGAAAACCATTTGCGCGGCCACTTGTTTAATTAGTATTAAAAATCATATAACTATGGAACAGTCGACTGCAATGAACACTTTAAGTCAGATTTTAGAAAAGCTGAGGTTAAAAGGAAAAGATAACGAATTAAAAATGTCTGATCACGGTAAAATGCAGGCATTAAGTTTAGGAAAAATTTACAAACCAGAAGATTTAACTATTGTTAAAACTTACCGTTTTGAAGGTGATTCTGATCCGGCAGACAATTCGGTTCTTTATTTAGTAGAGGATCAGGATAAAAATATTGGCTATATTTTAGATGCATATGGTATTTATTCTGATCATATCGGATCATCTTTTGATGATTTTTTAAAGAAAATACCAACCGCCGACCGGGACGAACAAGAATTGTTCTCCTAAAACAAAAAGGCACGATTAAATCGTGCCTTTTTGTTTTAAAATTATTTATAAAAAACTAAAACCCTCATTTTTTTATTCTTCTTTACCAGATCAAGGCCCACATCGGTTATTGATTTCATTACCCCTGCCCTGTTTCGTATTTCCACATTGGTTTTAATATCATAACGCTGTGTTAAACCTGTTTCATCAACCACAGGCAAATCAAATTCATTGCTTAAATAATCATTGGCAAACTCAGCCAAACTAACACCAGTTCCTTCGTAGCCCATGCCACTAAAACCATAACTTAATACAGTTTCATGAGATTCTTTTTGATTAAAACCAATATTTATTAAGGCATAAACTGGCATTTCTCTAAGCTCTATCCTTGCTTTTACAGGCATTAACTGTGCAAGTTTATTTTGTAGTGCGTTATATAAGCTATCCTTATTACTTGGTTTAATTAATAAATCGAGGCAAAATAAGCGCTCTTTATTTTCAAAATCAGAAACCATTTTTTCTGGAACTTCATAAGCGACCTGCTTAGGTGAAACAATATCATATGCATCCCGGTATATCATTTCGGCCGAATTATTTATAAAAGTTATTCTCCTGTTTCTAAAAGGGCTTTTGAGTCCGTATTTTTTAGCCATGCTTGATTGCCCAACCATGTAACTTCTAATGGTAAAACTCTCGGTTAAAGTTGTATCAACAGCAAAAAGATCTTCGTTTCCGTTTGCCGGCTTCTCTTTTAAGACAGCACTTGATTTTATAGCTTCACCTTTGATCAGTTTATCGATCATCATTTGGTTTATCGAATCGGTTTTAACCAAAGCAACTACTTTTCCCTTTGGATTTATGATGGCACTTTGTCCAACATACGAAAATCCAAATAGCTGATAAAATGTAGAGCATGTATCGCTTGCCAGCCAAAGTTTTGATGGCTTCTTCTTTAAAAAATTAACCAACCTACCGGGTTCGTCATTAGAAATGGCAATAACTTGAATAGTTGAAGCATTTTGATTTTGAAGTTTAGCCAAAGCATCCATTTCAGGAATACAGGGACTACACCAGGTACCCCAAAAATTTAAAATGTATATTTTATTTTCATTGGTTTTACCCGGTTGAATAACTTTTGCCGGAGCATTAAATAAATTGTGTATTGGTATAGCTGGAAATTGATCGCCATTTTTTATTTGCAATCCTTGTGCAACGGCAGATAACGTTAGTACCCAAAAAAGAAGATTTAGAAAAATTGTTTTCATGATTTTAGTTTGTTTCCTCAAAATTGAAAAACAGGAGGATCAAAATAGGTTATCTTCCATGTTATTTTAGGTTATATTATGTTAATGAACATTTCAGATTTACAGATTTAGCCTACATTTGAGCATGCGAAAAAGCACCAATCTGCTTATTTTAATCTGTTTTACTGCAATGGTTGCCCTTTTGACGCTACAGGTTTATTGGATTGTAAAATATTACAGCAACACAACCGCAAATTTTGAGAAAGAAATTAACCTCGCTTTTGAAGATGGCATAAAGAAGGAACTAAGTTTGAGATGCGATACTATACAAAATATAATTGAGCGTAAAATCCTCGATACCAATGCTTTTGTGATTAGTGCGAGGTTAGATAAAAAAGAACAAAAATATATTTACACAATAGCTTCAAAAGGCAACCTCAAAGATAAATTTTCCTCCTCTTTTTCCTTGCATGACTATAATAAACCATTACCGGCGAACAGCGCAGATACTACCGTAAGAAAGCATGTAGCCGGAACGCTTGCCTTATTAATGCGAGAAGAGGATTTAGAATCGCACAGCATTTACTACAGAACCCAAAAGCTGGGTGCTTTTATGGTTAACCAGGCTGCAAAGTATCAATTTGACACAACCCGTTTAAGACCCGCTTTTAATATTTATTTAAAAGAGAGAAATATTCATGTCCCATATCGTTTTATCGTTAAGAAAAATGACAGTACCAATAATAAGCGCACCATTACATCAAAAGATTATTCTGTTGTAACAAAGGCATTTGCAACCTATAGATATACTGATGACCAACGATTTGTACGTGCAGCATTTAAAAGCCCGTTTGCATATGTATTATCGCGTATGTGGCTTATGTTATTATCCTCCGTAGCTATGGTTATAACTGTATCGGCTTGTATGGTTTTTATTTTAAAAAGCCTTTTCAAAGAAAAAAGATTGGCTGTTATCAAAAATGATTTTATCAGCAATATTACTCATGAATTTAAAACCCCTATTGCCACTGTTACAGTCGCTATTGAGGCATTGAGCAATCCGGAGATTCGAAATAATGACGATAAGCACAGCAGGTATTTGCTTCATGCTAAAAATGAAATTGAAAGGTTAAATCTTTTAGTAGATAAAGTGCTCAATATTGCCATTTACCAAAACGGAGATTCGTTCTTGCATAAAGAGGATTTTAATTTTAATGAATGCATTCGCGAATTAATTAAGGTACATGAAATTACTGCTGCGAAAAATACAACTATTAGTTATGAAAGCGACAGTAAAACAACTTCCATAAAAGCTGATAAAATACAATTTCAGCATGCAATAAATAACATTATCGATAATGCTGTTAAATATTCAAACGATGCGGCAAATATCAAAATTACGGCATTAAAGAGAAATGATTTTTTAGTTATAGAAATTGAGGATAATGGTATTGGTATAGCAGAAAAAGATATAGATGTAGTATTTGAAAAGTTTTATCGAGTAGGAACAGGAAACAACCATCCGGTAAAAGGTTTTGGGTTAGGTTTAAATTATGTAAAGCAAATTATGAAACTACACAATGGCTGGTACAGAATGGAGAGTAAGTTAGGCGTTGGAACAAAAATCACCTTGGGATGGCAACTGTAAGTAAGATTCTTTTTACGGAAGATGAGCCCGCACTCGCTGAAATCGTTAAAGAAACCCTCGTTTTAAAAGGTTTTGAGGTTTTTCATGCCACAACTGCCAAAGAAACAATTGGGTTGTTCCATAAAGTAAAACCCGATATTGTTGTACTGGATGTTATGCTACCTGATGGGAATGGCTTTTCTATTGCTAAACAGCTCAGGCAAACGGATTATGTAACACCAATTATCTTTTTAACATCAAAATCTCTTCCTGCTGATGTGGTTACTGGTTTTGAAAGTGGCGGAAATGACTATTTAAAAAAACCCTTCAGTATTGAAGAGCTTATAATAAGAATAAGGGCCTTGCTGAGTCAAAACCGCTTACTAATTAAAACAGAGGAAAATAAAAAGCAGGTAATTGAGATTGGGAATTACCAATTCCATTACCCTGAAGGACTATTAAAACTTGCTGAAAACAAAAAAATGTTAACCACAAGGGAGGCTGAAATTCTGCAAATGTTAGTACTGAATAAGAACCGCATGCTCGATCGAAATGTTATTCTAAATGCGCTTTGGAGCAATAACGATTATTTTTCAGGTAGAAGCCTGGATGTATTTATAACTAAATTGAGAAAATATTTAAAAGATGATCCCGCAATTTTCATTATTAATATAAGAGGACAAGGGTATAAATTGGTTTATTAGGCCTTTTCCTGGCTGGAAATGCGTAATTTTGCATTTTATTTCCCAATCCATTAATGAAAAGCAAGTTACTCAATATCCCTCCTCTTCCTGCCGTATTATTAGCCATTTTAAGTGTGCAATTTGGTGCCGCAATAGCAAAGGGACTGTTTCCTACAATAGGAGCGGCCGGTACTGCTTCATTAAGAATTGGTTTATCTGCCGTAATTTTAGTTATTGCTTACCGCCCTAATTTAGGCAAACTAACCGCCAAGCAATGGAAAGCCGTAATTCCTTATGGGCTTTCATTAGGCGCCATGAATATGGTGTTTTATTTGGCCATTGAAAGAATTCCGATTGGCCTTGGGGTAACCCTGGAGTTTTTTGGCCCCTTATTGGTGGCCATCCTTGGTTCGAAAAGAGTAATTGATTTTCTATGGGTTGTACTTGCCGGTGCGGGCATCGCTTTAATTGCACCATGGACTGGAAAAGGTGTTGACCTGGTGGGCGCTTTACTTGCGCTTACTGCAGGTGGATTTTGGGCAGCCTACATTCTATTGGGTGGCAGGATATCTAAAATTATGAACGGTGGCGATGCCGTAACCATTGGTATGTTATTTGCAACCGCGCTTATCGTTCCGTTTGGGATTTTTAGCGGAGGACTAAACAACCTTAACCCCAAATTATTAGGCTTAGGTGCTGCCCTTGCCCTATTATCAAGTGCCATTCCTTTTACACTGGAAATGAAAGCTTTAAAACAACTTCCTTCGCGTACCTTCAGTATTTTAATGAGTTTAGAACCTGCGGCAGCATCCATTTGCGCTTTTATATTTTTACAAGAAAAACTAAACTTCACAGAGTGTTTAGCGGTGGCCTTTGTTGTTATTGCCAGCGCCGGCTCTACCCTTACCGCAAAAAGGGCTAAATTATAATTACCATAACGAGTGGCAACCGCTTATTATACAGCTGCAACTCGTTCACCCTTTAATTGGTCTAATTTTTTACTACGCTAATTTCTCTGTGCTGTAAATCACGATTTCATTAGCCAAATCTTTAGATTTTTCTCCAAATGCTTTAATATAGGTCTGGTTATTATGTGCATCAAGGCCAGCCTGGCTGGCCCATTCTTCATGGAAAATAAAAATATTTTCTTCAACCTGCTGGTGGAGGTCGTATTGTAAACAGGCTTCCTCTCTTCTTGAGTTTACCACCATATCCAGTAAAATCGCTTTCAGTTCTTCTACTTTTTCTACTTTACCCTTAATGGTTACTGTTAGATAAATGCTCATATTCTTTTAAATTAATAAAATTTTGGTTTAAATGCGTTTGGTACAATTTCATATCGTTAATTACATCTGCATTTTTTTCTACATCGTGAAAGTGAATTCCAGGAATAGGTTCCATACCCGTAAATGCATTCATTCTATGAAAACCAAATAAGATGCCATCATCTACACTTGTTTGATTAAAAAATTCTCCAGGTAATGTAAACGCTTCTTTTGGTGCATTCCAGGAAGTAGTAACCATATATTTCCGTCCGTGCAGCATGCCCCCTGTTCCGTAATTGATTTTTGGATTTGCCGATGACCGACCATCGCTGTGGTAAATCCCACTGCTGTGTCCTTCGGTAAACACTACATCAATATATTTTTTAAATTCGTGCGGCAGCTGAAACCACCATATTGGTGTGTGGTAAATTACTATATCGGCCCAAACATACTTTGCAACTTCTTCTTTTGGATCGTAACTGTGGTTAACATTGGTGGTTTTAACTTCAAACGCTTCTAAACCAGAAAAAAATCCAGCCGTTGCTTCGGCAATGGTTTCATTAAATTTCCCGCCAGAATGCCCAAATTTTTGTCCGCCGTTAATGATGAATATCTTTGTCATATCGTTTTTCTTTTTTTGATGAAACAAAATTACTTGGATATTAATTATCATAAAAATAAGTTAAATCATATCTTTGTATCATAATTATAATAGCATGGTTAATTTAGAATGGTATAGAAGTTTTAAAGCGATTTATAAAACAGGTACTTTAACCGGTGCTGCTGAAAGTCTTTTTATTTCGCAACCAGGTGTAAGTCTGCACTTAAGTTCTTTAGAAAGTTATGTGGGCTACAAGTTATTTGAGCGTACCGGAAGAAGAATGTTGCCTACCGAGAAAGGTAAGGTTCTTTATAATTTTGTAGTAGAACCTTTAACCAAGCTGGAAGAAGCTGAAAAGAATTTCCAGAAAAGCACGGAAAAGCATACCCCTACCATAAGCGTGGGCATGTGTTTCGAAACTTTCCAGATTACACTGGAACAATACATCTCTACATTACCTTTTAATGTTATTATTAGATTTGGGGAGTATCCTGAAATGCTCGATCAATTGGATAAAGGCATTTTAGATTTAATTATTACGCCACAAAAAGGAAATTCTTCCAATATAGAACACGAAGCTTTTTCATCAGAAACCATTGTTTTAGTTGGCGGAAATGAAACCGATGAAGAAACTTTTAAAAAAATAGCCGGTAAGAAAGATAATGCAGCCATTGAAGCGTGGCTTAAAAGCCAGAAATGGTATGGCACCACCGGAGATATGGAACATTTATTGCGTTTTTGGCAGTTAAATTTTGGCAAGCACCCCGATTTCAGGCCAAATTATATCGTACCCAACTTAAACTCGATTGTACGCTGTCTTTCCGCAGGTAGCGGCCTGGCGATTATTCCTGATTTTTTATGCAAGAGAGAGGTTGATAAAGGACAGATTAAAGTGATTTGGGAAGGTTCGACCAAACTTAAAAACACGCTCTATTTTGGCTGCAGAAAGAAAACTCAATATTCTGGCGAGATTGATTTAATAAAAAGTTTATTCAAAAAGGTAATGGCAAGAATAGAAGATTAATGCGCGCTATTCATCATCAAGTTTGTGGCTGTATAAAAGTAAACCAAAAGGAATTTTAGGCTCAATAAAGGTAGATTTGGGTGGCAAAATAACTTTATTTTCAACCTGGCCAATCAATTCATCTATACTCATCGGGTAAAGTGAAAAAACAACAGCATCAGGATTTGCCCCGGTTACAGCTAACATTTCTTCCCATTGACTGGAAGAATAGGAATGTAAACAAAGATTGGATGCTGGGTTATCAATATTAAACACGGGCTGCAAAACTTTGCGCTGCAAAATAACCACATCGGTTTCGTACTCAAGCGTGGATTGACCTGCTATTAAATCTAACCGATACCATATGCCATTATGAAAAACACCAAAGCAGTGCTGCTTATTTGGACGAAACGGGGTATTGCCCGGAATTGGTGAAACATAAAAATATTCTTCAAGTACTTTAAATAATCCGGTTTTTGATATTTTCTTTTCGGGAATAATCAGTCGGTTAAATTCACTTATTTTAATCTGATTACTGGGCACGTACAAGGCTGTAATCCATTGTGCCCTGGTTTTATGCAATTTCTCTGCGGCGGCCAGTCTATGATGTCCGTCGGCAACATAAACGCGATCAACGTTTTGAAAAGCTTTTTTAAATTTTTCGATAAGAAGGTTATTCTTAACTTTCCATAAACGATGTTCATTCTCTCCTATCGTAAAAACATCCGCCTTTTCAGATTTTATTATATTTTCGATTAAACTATTAATTTCAGCCTGCGGACGGTAGGTTAGCAAAACGGGCGACCCTTCTAAACCAATATCTTTTCTATACGCAATCAGCCGGGTTTCACGCTCTGCCAAAGTATTTTCGTGCGTAATCATAGATCCATTCACCAAATCCTCAATATCAGTCATCACCCACACACCGTATTGCTTACAATGGTTAATTTCTAATTCATATATGTAAATCGCCGGGTGTTTTTCCTGATGGTATAATCCGGCATCAATAAGTTCACTTAGGTTCCTGTCATAAGTCTGGATACTTTCAAAACCTAAAGAAGTTCCTTTTTTTGGTTCAAGCATCCTTTTTATTTCCAGCATTTCCTTTCCCAATCCAGCCTGGGCTTGCGTTACAAACCGACTATTAATCTGGTCGCCATTAGGGCGCAAAGCGCTGAATGCTTTAATATTTGCCATATGCCTAAATTGTTATTGCTAATTTGAACCAAAAAAATTTAAACCTCTGCTCTGTTGCCACCACTGTAATCCTTCATAAAACAAAACCTTAGTCAATCAGCGACAGGAAATTGAGATTAACATCTGCATACAACGTTTGCACTATCCTTTTGTTTAAATTAATGTTGAAGCGGAAATAAATCAATTCTCTGCATCCCTATGCTAATCATAAAAGTTGAGACATCAATATTCGGTTGTTACTTACCCCGTAAATATCAGCTGTTTATCGGTTTAAAAGCTATAGCGTCCAAAATTTAAGTGAAAAAACTATTTCTAACATCTTTTGCCTTTTATTTATTTGGTTTGTAAATGATTGCTGCAACAAGTACAGAATTAAATTCTTTACATGACGTCTTCAAACAAGTATTTATTGTATAATTTACACTAAGAAAACAATACCTTTTTAGATATTTTATTGCTTCACATTAAAGTAAGTTTAATTTTTAGATATATTTGAGTATCCTTAAAAAAGCAAAAATAAAACACTAAGTCAAACATCTATGAGTGCTAATACATTGGATCAAACTGATATTGCCATATTAAATTTGCTGCAAAAAGATGGCTTGATGACACAAAAGGAAATGAGCCATCAACTTCAAAAGAGCATAACTTCTGTTGTTGAACGTGTAAAAAAACTAAAAGAGGCTGGCTTTATTAAAAACACGGTTGCTTTGGTTAATATCCAGAAGATAAAATCCTTATTTATTGCTTTTCCGCACATCCAACTCACCAACCACTCAGAAGAAGTTTTAAGACAATTTGAACTGGAAGTTGTAAAATTACCCGAGGTAATGGAATGTTACCGCCTGACTGGTAATTTTGATTTTATGCTTAAAATGGTGATGCCTGATATGGTGACATACAACGAGTTTTTACAAGGGAAATTACGGTCGCTACCCCATGTAGGAAGCATTCAGAGTTTTTTAGCCTTATCAGAAGTTAAACATCAAACGGCTTATCCCCTGTAATCGTTACTATTCATCCTTCCTGGTCTTATTCAAAAAAAATAAAACAAAAAAGCCGTAACTTTTTCAAGTTAAGGCTTTTGTTGCGGAATGGACGGGACTCGAACCCGCGACCTCCTGCGTGACAGGCAGGCATTCTAACCAGCTGAACTACCACTCCTTTTGTTCTCCTTTAAAGTTCAGAACCTCTTCCCCTTTCGGGATTGCAAATATAAGACAATATTTTGTTTATTACTATTTAAAGCAACAATTTAATCAAAAATCACGTAACCCACTGAATCTCATTCTATATATTTTTACAGAATAGTTTAAAAACAAAAAAGCCTTAACTTGAAAAAGTTAAGGCTTTTATTGCGGAATGGACGGGACTCGAACCCGCGACCTCCTGCGTGACAGGCAGGCATTCTAACCAGCTGAACTACCACTCCTTTTGTTCTTCTTTAAAGTTAGAACCTCTTGTCTCTTTCGAGGATGCAAATATAGAGACTATATCTTTATTTGCAAACTTTTTTTTCAAATACTTTTAACTCACTAATTAACAGCACCTTCCTGCATTTTTTCTGCATTTTCAGCAAACTGCAATGCAGAAATGATCTCCTGAATATCGCCATCCATAATGGTTGGAAGGTTATACATGGTTAAACCAATGCGATGCTCGGTAACCCTACCTTGAGGATAATTATACGTTCTGATTTTTGCTGAACGGTCTCCGGTTGACACCATTGTTTTACGTTTAGCCGCAATATCACCATTCTTTTTCTGCAATTCAATATCATATAACTTGCTACGTAGCATTTCCATTGCAATAACACGGTTACCCAGCTGCGAACGTTCCTGCTGGCAAACCACTACAATACCAGATGGCTTATGCGTAAGCTGAACTTTCGTTTCAACCTTGTTTACGTTCTGTCCACCAGCACCACCCGATCGTGAGGTTTGTAATTCAATATCGGCGGGGTTAATGTACAAATCGATTTCTTCCGCTTCCGGTAATACGGCTACTGATGCAGCTGAAGTATGGACACGTCCTTGAGTTTCCGTATCTGGCACGCGCTGCACGCGGTGTACGCCACTTTCGTACTTTAACTGACCGTAAACATCTTCTCCGCTAACTTTTAAAATTACCTCTTTATAACCACCGGCAGTACCTTCAGTTACATCAACAGTTTCTACTTTCCAGCCTTTAGTTTCAAAAAAGCGAGTATACATGCGGTACAAATCACCCGCAAACAGCGCTGCTTCATCACCACCAGTACCACCACGAATTTCGAATACAGCATTTTTAGCATCTTCAGGGTCTTTAGGGATCAACATTAAACGAATGTTTGCCTCCATTTCCTCCTGTTGTTTTAGCAGCAAGTCTAATTCTTCTTTTGCCATATCGCGCATCTCCGAGTCTTTCTCTACAGATAAGATCTCTTTATTTGCATCAATATTGCTCATTACATTTTTGTAAACTTTATATTCGTCTACAATTTTGCCTAAATCTTTATATTCTTTGTTTAAAGCTGCAAAGCGTTTCATATCCTGGATTACATCCGGATTACTCAATTGCTCTTCTACATCTTCCCAACGCAGCTTTATGGCTTCTAATTTATCTAACATATTATTCTTCAAATAGAATTCCTAATTTGGCAGTACACGCCCAATAAATTAGGAAAATGCAAAAATAAGGAAAAAAGATGAATTAGTTTGTTGAAGGACTTAATTGTTCAACTGTTTGAGCTGGTTAACTGCTAAACAAATGAACAAGCCTATTATGAAATGATGTATTTTATGAAGTATAATATTCCAATTTTAAATTTTCCCCATCAAAAATGGCGTAAGACGAATAATTTATCCACTCGCCAATATTTACATAACGACTTCCGCTGCCTAAATTTATATCCAAAGGTAAGTGCCGGTGCCCAAAAATGAAGTAATCGAAATGCTCTTTTTTTAATTGTTGTTTAGCATAAATGGCCAACCATTCGTTCTCTTCACCTAAAAAGACTTCCTTTTCCGCTCCTGCTGCACGACTGCTTTTGCTCCATCCGTTGGCGATGCCTATGCCCAGGTTGGGGTGTAAACGGGCAAACAACCACTGGCAAAATTTACTTCTGAAAATTTTACGTAAGAATTTATATTTCGCGTCTCCAGGGCCTAAACCGTCGCCATGATGAAGATAAAATTTCTTAGCTCCCCGTTCCATAATCAATTCGTCACTGATAATTTCAAGCCCTATTTCCTTAGTAAAATAATCCCGTACCCACATATCGTGATTGCCTTTAAAAAAATAAATTTTAATCCCGGCATCCGCCATAGCTGCAAGTTTACCCTGCAAGCGAATAAAACCTTTAGGAATGACTTTACTGTATTCAAACCAGAAATCAAAAATATCGCCCATTAAAAACAGTTCGGCACAGTTAGGCTCAATAAAATTAAGCCAACGAACAATGTGTGCTTCACGGGAGCGGCTTTCGGTATAATTTGGGGTACCTAAATGAAAATCAGAAGCGAAATATATGTTTTTACCCATGTATAAGTTCAAAGGTAAAGAAAAAGCGGGAAGGAGAAAGCAAACACGATCCGATCATTAGCCTGTAAAACCATATATTAGTAAATAAATACGAATCAAAATGAAAAAATCACTCATTTTAGGCTTATTTGCAATAAGCTTTTTTGCTTGTAAACCAGGTAAAAAACCTGCTGAAAATATAACATTGATGAAATATCCTGATACCAAGAAAGACGCAACCACCGATAATTATTTCGGAACCACAATAGCTGATCCTTATCGCTGGCTGGAAAACGATACTTCAGCCGAAACGGCTAAATGGGTTGCGGAGGAAAATAAAGTCACACAAAATTATCTTGATCAAATACCTTATCGGGCTGACATAAAAAAGCGGTTGACTGAAATATGGAATTACCCAAAAGAAACGGCTCCATTTAAAGCGGGTGAATATTATTTTTTCACCAAAAATGATGGACTGCAAAACCAAAGCATCTGGTATATTAAAAAGGGGATTGATGGGAAAGAAGAAATATTCCTTGATCCCAACAAATTATCTACTGATGGAACGGCATCTGTTTCCTTATTGGGCTTATCGCATGACAAAAAACACATTGCTTATTCAGTAGCACAATCGGGTTCAGACTGGAGTAATATTTACGTAATGGACATTGCGCGTAAAACCAAGCTGCCGGACGAATTAAAATGGACTAAATTTTCTGGCGCTGCCTGGAAAAATGATGGTTTTTATTATAGCAGATATGACGAACCGGCAAAAGGAATGGAGCTTTCTGCAGCGAATAAATACCAAAGAATTTATTTCCACAAACTGGGTGATCTTCAGAAAAATGATCAATTAATTTTTGAAGATAAGCGCAACCCTAATCTGTATTTTGGTTCGGGCGTAACCGAAGATGAACGTTTTCTAATTGTTTATGCTTCTGCAGGTACCTCGGGCAATGCATTATATTATCAGGACTTAAAAGACCCTACAAGTAAAATTACGTTACTGGTAAAAGGATTTGAGAACAACCACAGCATCATTGATAACATTGGCGATAAGCTTTTACTAAGCACCGATTTAAATGCACCAAATAAACAGGTGGTTTTAATTGATCCTAAAAACCCGCTTCCCGAAAACTGGAAAAAAATTATCCCGGAATCTAAATTACCGATTGAGGGGATTAGTACTGGTGGTGGTTTTTTATGGGCAAGCTACCTCAAAGATGCAAGCACGCACATTATCCAGTTTGATTTAAACGGCAAACAAATCCGTGAAGTAAAACTACCTGACATCGGAACTGTAGATGGTTTTGGGGGCTATAAGGATGAAACCGAGTTTTTTTACACTTTCAGCAACTTTACTACACCTGGCACCATTTATCACTATAATGTTGCCAAGGCAGAATCAACCCTTTACAAAAAACCGGAGCTCAAGTTTAATACTGATGGTTATGAAACCAAACAGGTTTTTTATACCTCAAAAGACGGAACAAAAGTGCCTATGTTTATTGTGCATAAAAAAGGAATTAAACTTGATGGCAACAATCCTGTATTCCTATATGCTTACGGTGGATTTCAGATTAGTTTAACACCAGGCTTTAGCTTATCAAGGATGTTCTTTTTAGAGAAAGGTGGTATTTATGTACAGCCAAGCTTACGTGGCGGAAGCGAATACGGCGAAGCGTGGCATAAGGGCGGCATGCTGGAGAAAAAGCAAAATGTTTTTGATGACTTTATTGCCGCAGCCGAGTACCTGATTAAGGAAAAATATACCAGGCCAGAGAAAATTGCCATTTCTGGTGGCTCAAACGGGGGTTTGCTGGTAGGGGCTTGTATGACACAAAGACCAGAACTTTTTAAAGTGGCTTTGCCTGCGGTGGGTGTTCTAGACATGCTCCGTTATCATAAATTTACGGTTGGCTGGGGCTGGGCTGTTGAATATGGCACCAGTGATAAAAAAGAGGATTTTAATTACCTGATTAAATATTCGCCTTTGCATAACATAAAAAGCGGGGTTAATTATCCGGCAACATTAATTACAACAGCCGATCATGACGATCGTGTGGTTCCGGCGCACTCTTTTAAGTTTGCAGCAACTTTACAGGAAAAATATAAAGGCCCAAACCCTATATTAATCAGAATTGAAACAAAAGCAGGCCATGGTGCCGGAAAGCCAACAACGAAGTTGATAGAAGAAGCTTCGGATATATGGAGTTTTGTGTTTCAGAATTTGGGAATGAATTGGTAAGCACCTGTAAACAGGTCATTTAACATAAAATGATTCTAAAATCTTTATTATTAACCGGGCCTGCGCAAGGACTTTTTCTTATATTGCTTTTAAAGGCCAAGTCTGAAAACGCTGCCGCAGACAAGTTGTTGATGTTGTGGTTGGGTATAATTTCTACCCAGCTATTGTTTTATTATGATAACCTATCAGGCAATCCTTATATATCAAACTATATTCAGTTGGCCTGCTTTTCTCTACCACTGATTAGTTCTCCTGTTCTTTATTTATACATTAAGTCATTATCATCTGGTAATGACTTGAGGTGGAAAAAATCGGTAATACATTTAGTTCCGTACTTCATAATAAATGTTATTCTTTTATATTTATACTTAAATAATCGCTCCTCTGTAATAATTAGAAATTGTCTTCCACATTTTGATGGGGGAGTACCTCAATTCTTCATATATTTCCTTACAATATTAATGGGTCTTGTTCCGGGATTTTACACCATACAGGGATTGATTACACTAATAAAATATCAAAAATCACTTCCTGATAACTATTCCAACATCGAAAAATTAAAACTAAATTGGTTAAAGGGCATTGTTCTGTCCTTATTGATTTTATTCGTTTTATTGTTTTTTCTAATTAAGTACGGCATCAACTACAGCTTTGTTACCGCTCAAAATTTATTTGCAATTGTTGGATGTATCCTGAGTTTCTATATTTTTTTTGTTGGTTATTATGGTTTACGCCAAAACACTATTTTCACAAATATGCCCCTACAAGCAAGCCCTAAAAAAGAAACAGCGTTAAGGGTAAATTATAAAAATTCGGGGCTAAGCAGTGAAGCAGCTGATAAAATGTTTGAGGATTTAAAAACACATATGCAGAAAAACAGGCCTTTTCTGGACGAAAATTTGAGTCTGACTACACTTGCCGCTCAGTTAAACCTATCCGCAAATCAATTGTCGCAAATTATTAATCAAAAAGCCGGAAAAAATTTTTTCGATTTTATAAATACCTATCGTGTTATGGCTGTAAAAGAAAAGTTAAAAGACCCTACTTTTTCACACTATTCCATCATAGCAATTGGCTATGAATGTGGTTTTCAATCTAAATCCTCTTTTAATAAAATTTTCAAACAAATTACCGGCAAAACGCCTTCCGAATTTCAAAATGGTTAAACTTTATGTTTTATAAGTCCATCCCTACACTTTAGGACTTAAATCTATGGATTTCAACTTTTCTTTGCTTTATAAATTCAAAACAATGGAAAGTTTTTCTCTACTACACAACGCGAATATTATAATTCATGTTACCTCAGGGTCAATTGCGTTAATAATTGGTTTAATTGCATTATTAACAAAAAAAGGAAAAACCGGACATAAAAGAGCCGGGAAATTTTTTCTGTTCTTCTTAACCATTGTAATTATTACCGGGCTCATTGGCGTTTTTATATTTGGTAGAAATACATTTCTTTTAGTCATAACCGTTTTAAGTGGCTACCTCGGCTATTCAGGATATAGAATCTTAAAAACAAAATCCAACAAACCACAACTTACAGATATTGCAATTAACCTATTATCTATATTGTGTGTAATTTATTTTCTATATTATTTTAAGTCCGTTAGAATGATATGGAATCCAATAATTATTTATAGCACAATTGGCTATTTTATATTCATTTCTGCATATGATTTACTGCGTTACTTAATTCCAACAAAACATTATAAAAATTTATGGTTATTCGAGCATATTTTAAAAATGGTTAGCGCTTTAAGTGGTTTATTTTCTGCATTCACCGGAACGGTATTCCCGCAGTACCAGCCTTATAGCCAATTTATGCCTTCTGTTTTAGGAACCATTGTAGCCATCAGCTTTATAATTGTGACGTACAAAAAGCAAAAACCATTAATCTACTAAATCTATAGACCAATTATAATTTGCTTTAAATAGTAAAAGTGCTTTAAGTTTTGTTTTAGCCTACCTAAGGTGATATAAAATACTGAAAATTAATTTCTTGCAGAATTATCTGGAATATTTCTAAATAACAATGTTGATAAAAGTTTATTTTGTAACTTTGCATCAAATTTTTTTTGAATGATCTCTACTGATATAGCCGTAATTGGCGCTGGTCCGGTTGGTTTATTTGCCATTTTTGAAGCCGGTTTATTAAAAATGCGTTGCCATTTAATTGATTACCTTCCGCAGGTGGGTGGTCAGCTTTCTGAAATTTACCCTAAAAAACCGATATACGATATTCCGGGTTATCCTTCTGTTTTGGCCCAGGAACTTATCGATAATTTAATGGAGCAGGCAAAACCTTTCCATCCAACGTTTACTTTAGGCGAGCGTATTGAAGGCCTTGAAAAACGTGGTGAAGCAGATTTTGTTTTAACAACCAACATGGGAACCATTATCGAAGCTAAAGTTGTGGTTATTGCGGGTGGTTTAGGCTGTTTTGAGCCTCGTAAGCCTGCCGTTGAAAACTTAGAGAATTTCGAAAACGGTAAAGGTGTAAACTACATGATTCTTGATCCGGAGAAATACCGCGACCAGAAAATGGTGATTGCAGGCGGTGGTGATTCGGCTTTAGACTGGACCATTTATCTTGCTGAAATTTGCTCGGAGTTAACATTGATCCACAGAAGTGAAAGTTTCCGTGGCGCACCTGATTCTGTTGCAAAAGTAATGGCACTTGCAGAAAGTGGGAAAATAAACCTGGTTTTAAACAGCAACTTACATGCAGTACATGGAACAGATAAACTTGAAAAAGTTGAAATTGTTCAGAACCGTACCATGGAAAAATCTGTTGTGGATGCAGATCATTTAATTCCTTTGTTTGGTTTAAGCCCTAAATTAGGTCCAATTGAAGAATGGAACCTGAACATCAGTAAAAGTGCCATCGAGGTAAACACGGATGATTACTCTACAAACATTCCTGGAATTTATGCCATTGGTGATATTAACACTTATGCGAATAAGCTTAAACTAATTCTTTGCGGTTTCCACGAAGCAGCTTTAATGAGCCACAGTGCTTACCAATACATGAACCCGGGTATAAAATATACGATGAAATATACAACTGTTAATGGCGTAGCTGAATTTTAATTGGCTTTATCTTATATTTGCTTTTTGTTTATAAGTAAACCCGAAACATGGAAGAAAACAACATTAACATATATATGCAGGAGCCGGACGGCTCTGTAACAGAACATGTAGCTCCAACAGATATGGGCCTTAGCCTTATGGAGTTTTTAAAAGCATCAGAATATGACATTTTAGCCACTTGTGGTGGCATGGCTTTATGTGCAACTTGTTGTGTAGATGTTTTAGAAGGTGAAGAAAAGTTAAATGAAATGACGGATGATGAATATGCAATGTTGGATACCTTGCCCGATTTGTTACCAAACTCTCGCTTAGCTTGCCAGCTTCAGTTAAATAATAACATGGATGGCTTAACAGTTAAATTACACTAATTTTTACGCTGTACATATCAATAAAAACAGAAAGCCCGATTTACATCACGTAAATCGGGCTTTCTGTTAAAAGTAATTTTATTAGTTTACTGAAGCAGTATCTTTTATGGGTTTTCCGATAACTTTATAATTACCTTCGCCCTTTAAAATAGCCAGCATTTGATTTTGATTGCCAAACAATGTTTTGGCCGCCGCCAATTCTTTATCATACTGGAAACTTTGTTCAATGCGGCCTTTATCATAAAAATAACGGCTCACGATTTGCGATTCCAGTATACGTTTGATTTCGGCTTTATGGGTCGCTAAATCTGTCTTTTTAGAAGAAGTGAGTTTATATTTAAGGTTTTCCAGATCTGATTTAACCTCTTCGGATTTATTTTCCTTTTCGGCTTCTAAACGCAAATCAGAAAGCAGGCGCTCTGTTTTACTTTGATAACTTAAATCTTTATCGGCAAGGCTATTGGTAAAAGCTGTATAATCCGCATCCGAAACCTGAAATGCTTTTGCCGATGGTACGTTTGATTTAGTCTTCACATATTGATTGATGTAATTGAAGAATAAGTTTTTATTGAGCATTGAGATTGTTACCGGGCTCAATTTAAATACATCTGTTACCACATCAGGATAAACCCCATTGCCACTGTAAACATTTCTGCCCGCCTTGGTCTGAAACATGGTTATGGTCGAATCTGCAAAACGCTCCGCCCTTCCATCAGCATCTTTATGTGCATAATCGAGTTTTTGGATACATCTTCCCGATGGGGTATAATATTTAGCAACAGTTACCTTAACCAGGCTGTTATAAGGCAAATTAAACGTTTGCTGAACCAATCCTTTGCCGTAACTTCTTTGACCGATTATAATGGCTCTATCTAAATCCTGCAAGGAACCGGCAACAATCTCCGAAGCTGAAGCAGAGTTTCCATTAACCAGTACAACTAAAGGCACCGATGCCGATACAGGCATTTGCTGCGTTTTATAAGTAATTGTTTTTTCAACATTTTTACCTTTTTGAGTTACAATAAGCTGGTCTTTATTAACAAAAAGATTCACAATTTTAACGGCTTCCTGCAAAATACCACCCCCATTATTTCTTAAATCCAGAACAATGCCTTTAGGGTTTTCTTTATTTAAGCTCACCAAAGCATCTTTAACCTCCTGACCTGAATTTTCAAGAAATTTATCCAGTTTAATATAACCTACACCATCGCCAACCATTCCGAAATAGGATACATTTGGCTGCTTAATTTCTTCGCGTGTAAGTTTCTTTAAAAGCTCTTTTCCTTCTCGCAAAACGGCTAAATCTACTGTACTTCCTTTAGGCCCTCTTAATAAATGACTAACCTGACTGCGGTCTTTACCTTTAACTTCTATTCCGTTAATCTTTAAAATCTGATCGCCGGGCTTCACTTCTTGTTTATTTGCAGGATAACCTTCACTTACATCATTTACAAACAACTTACCGTCAATAAATACGGTACTGGCCCCAATACCACCATATTGGGTACTTACATATTTAAGCTTGTAGTCTTCTATCTCCGATTCAGGAACATATTCGGTATAAGGATCCAAGCTGTCGAGCATGGCATCAATACCAGTTTTCATTAATTGCGGCGCATTGGTATCATCAACATAATTAATATTGATTTCTTTATAGAGGGAAGCAAAAATATCAAGGTTCTTCGAAACCAGAAATAAATCTTCTTTAAAAGAAAAAGATATAACTGCAATGCCGGCAACAAGTGCAATTATGCCATATTTAATTTTTTTCATTGTATATGCTTTAACAGGCCAGGAATAATGCCCGGAATATTTATGGTTTGTACAACGTAAATGTACAAAAAGAGATAAATATTAAAAACAGCGTATTTACAGTTAAATGTAATTAAACTTTAATTGCTGGAGAAGTATCCGAATAGGAATTGAAAGCGTTTTTAAAACTAAAGTCTGTTTCCTTTTGTATCGGCAAGTGCCTTTTGGATTGTAAATTCTATATAGGTACGATCGCGTTTTACAAGACGCATTAAATCTAAAATCAGCTCATCTTCTTTACCTGGAGTAAAATCCAAAGGCTCATTGGCAAGGTCGCGGTATTTCCTTAAGAACTTTGTTTTTACTTTAAATGCAGTTTCTGCGGTAAGTTGAAAATTAGCCATAGCAAAATTTATTTCCTGCAAAAGTAAAAAATATTTGCGGCACCGCCGATAGCTTTTTGTGCATACTGACAAAAAAAGGTGAAATAGCCGTGATTTTACACACGATAATTTTGTTAAAATTGCGTTATACTGTGAAAAAGGTTAAAAAATCTTAATTATTACTTTTGAAAATCATCGCCTTAATCGGCGCAAACCCTAAAATAAAATAATCCAAATGAAAAAAATCATCATCCTTATTGTTTTCCTAACGGCAGGTTGGGCAACATCACAAGCGCAAACTTTTAATCTGGGGGTTAAAGCAGGTGTAAACCTCGCTAAAATAAACTCAGATTTTGCTAGTGAAGAAAATCGATTGGGCTATCAAATTGGTGCATGGGCCCGTATTGGTGGCAAAAGCTTTTATGTACAGCCAGAAGCTTATATCGGTAGCAAAGGCAATAAATTTATAAGCTTCACCAACAATAACAACAATGAAGTTGCCGCAGAAGGTAAAGTAAAATTTACCACATTAGATATTCCGGTGTTATTAGGTACTAAATTTGGCGCAAATAACTTAAACTTTCGCGTAATGGCAGGTCCGGTTATTTCTTTTGTTTTAGACGATAACTCCAGTTTTAGTTCTGCTTACCAACAAGCAACAGATTTTGACAATTACAAAAACCAGGCATTAGGAATGCAGTTTGGTGCAGGTGTTGATGTAGGCAGCATTTCGGTTGATTTACGTTATGAAGCCGGTTTAAGCAACATCAGCAAAAGCGACCGGTATAATCAGAAACCAAACTTATTTCAACTGAGTTTAGGCTTTAAGATTATATAACCAAATGCTATAACTCAAATTAGCTAAGCCATTTTTTTGGTATTTTAAGTGTAATGAAATCAAACAAAATAATTACAAACACCTTATTATTAATTATTTGTAAATTAGGTTATAATCATTCACTTATTAAAACCAATTTATTATGAAAACTACGTGGAGAAAATTTGCCTTTTTGCCTTTTCTGGCAATTGCGTTATGCTTATCATCTTTTACAACAATTCATCCCAAATCAAATACATCTGTTAATGCCAAAAGATTGGTAGATGAGAGCATAAGTGTTGGCACCGGACTTATATCTGGCTCAAATGATGTAAGTGTTAACTTTGACAGAACAGGCACAGAGGCAGGCTTGTACGAGGTTCACATTACTTATACCGTTCGTTTTAATGAAGGCAGCCCAAGCCAATCTATACAAACATTTACAAAGACTATGGGGCCTGGCGAGTTTACTGCGACAGAGAGTGTTCAAGGCCCTAATCCAACTGCTTGGGCTGAAGTTATAGACGCCAGCTGGACTTATTAATCTAGCACTATTTAGAGAAGTTTAGGAATAATAACAACTATTCGGAAATTAAAAAGGCAGCCATTAGGCTGCCTTTTTAATAAATTAGTATTTGTGCTAATAAAAAGTTGTATAAAAAGTTATCGCAGGTGGAAAAGCAGTACTACCAAAAACTCCTCTCAGATAAATTGTATACGCCCTACCTTTGGTTAGGGTTATAGTTGTTGCCGTTGTTAGTAGCGGAACACCAGTAGCTGAGTTATTAAAGAACACCTTATTACTCGGTGCTGTACCAATCCCAGGATTCGGAATTTCTACCCATGTGGATGCGGTATTGTAAGCTACATTTGAAATCAACTTAGTTCCTGTAGCTACATCTCTTACCATATCTAAATTAGGCGATCCACTTAATAAATTTACAAGCCTAACAAAGATTTTTGCAGTATCCAATAAAGGCTTTGTATCCTCAATCATTAAGGAAGATGGAATTTGTTTCGATGCCGAGTATTGTCCGGTAGGAAACACGGTATAATATTTACCCGCTTCAGGGGTAATTTGAGTCTTAAATACTTCTAAATTAGGATCATCTTTAGCTGTTGGTATAATTTTACCAGTTAAAGTATGCGCACCTGGTGAAGTAACGGCATATCCAAGATCAGGAAATAAACCATTATAAGTATAGCCTGAATTTTCTGTACCTGAGCTAGAAAGCGCGGAAGAAAATTTAGTGCCATCCATATAAAAGGTAAGTACCGGACTACCTGGACTTAGATTTAAGATTTTAATATAAGAATATTTCGGGTCTGCTGGCGCAATCTTCTCATAAGAAGTGTTTTCCACAAAATCTCCTTTTTTACAAGCGGCAAATAATCCAAGACTAACCGCAATAAAATATAGTATTTTTTTCATTTTTCTTTAATAAATAGTGAAACTACGGTTGAGAAAACCACATTTTATAGGTGTGGTAATCATTCTTATCGGCACCAATTTTCTTTAATGCTTCTGTATTCCAAAGATATTCAGAATTGAAACGTGGACGATAACGTTGGGCTGGTTTACCTCCATTATCCGGATAGAAACTTGCCGGGAAAATATATACATTTTGATATGGATTGTTCCCTTTTGAATCTCCAACGTTGTAATTAAACTTACGTAAATCGCACCAGGTTTCTACAAAGCCATAACCGTACAACGCAAGGTATTTTTGTAACATAATATCTTTCAGTGTTAAATCTGCAGTAGTTTGTCTAACAGAAGCACTTGTCATATATGCTGCTTTTTCAGTTGCAGTAATTGCCGAACCTAAAGCACTAACAAAATCAATACTGGCCGATATGCCTTTTGTATAAGCATCAAGCGCAAGTGGAAGATTATTACTTCTAAACGCAGCTTCAGCTTTAATAAATTGCATTTCAGAATAAGTCATAATTGGAAAGCCAGCAGCATCTTTAAATAAATACTTCCCTTGGTTAGGACCTGGATTTACAGAGTTTAAAGTACCCCATGGATTAGGAACCTGATTTTTATTCACAACAGTTCCTGCATCTCCAACATATGGTAATGTACCTCTAAAAATACCATCAGCTGATATTGTGATCATGTTATTACGACGAGGATCGATTACTGAACCTGGTGTTGCTGTAAAATAAGAACCATCTAATAAGCCTACAATAATTCTTGTTTGACGGTAAGCGCCTAAGTTAGCTCTTAACGGGCCAAAGAAATTAGCGTTACTTGCGGTAGTACCAGTATTTGGAATGATAAAATTATCGCCATTGCTCGCCAACGCTTTATCCACATATTCAATAACCTTTGCTGGGTTATAGAATGCCTTATTCACTAAATTATTCGCGTTTCTGGCAAGAATTCCATAATTGAATTTTATCCACTTTGCGTTATCGCCTGCATAAATTAAATCGGCAGGGCCAAATTTTACAACTGTTCCTGTACCATCTGTACGGGTAAAGTTAGTGATTGATTCATTCGCTAGTCTAACGACTTCTGCATATACATCTTCCTGCGAATCGTAATCATATATGTAGCGATTAACATCAAATGCTTCTTTCAAAATAATTTCACCGTGATAATCTGTAGTTGTTTGCCAGCTCCATGCTTTTAAAGCCTGAGCCATACCTACATAATTGTACTCTTGTTTTTTATTAGAATCGTCGATAATTAAATTCAGGTTAGCACCTAAACCAAAATAATTTGTTCTCCATATTTCGCCAGAAGAATCAAGCCCTGGAAACCATCCATGTTGCTCTCCAACATTAACTGCACCTCCAAAATATTGGATTAATCCGCCTAAATATCTTGAGTCAAACTGTATTCCTCTTTCCATTTGTGCAAATAAAGGAGGGGTTAATGTTTTGCTCGAAACTTCTTGCGGAGTTGCCGGATCTATATTTACATCCAGATACTTTCTACATCCCGAAGCTATTACCATTGCAGCAAAGGCTGCAAATAATATGTATGTCTTTTTCATTCTCTTAAAAATTAAAAACCAACTCTAACACCTAAATTATAGCCTCTTGGCAAACCTACAGAACCAAAATCAATTCCTGTTCCACCTAAACCACCTGCCGCAGCACTTAGCCCATTAACAGATGGATCTACACCTTTATAATTGGTGATTAATAATAAATCTGTTCCGGTAACAAATACATTGGCGCTTTTAAATACACGACTTTTTTCGAAAAGGCTTTTTGGAAGATTGTAACTTAAAGTAATGTCCTTTAATCTTACCCAGTTCACATCCTTTTGAAGAAAATCTGCTGTATTATAAAAAGTTGAGTAATATGATGTCGTAATGTAAGGTATAACAACTACATTATTTTTAGTTGGATTTGCTGAGTTTTCTAAACCATCTCTCATTACACCCGCAATGATACGAGGCTCCTCACGATCGACACTTAACTTAGATAAACCTCTAGCATACAGATATAATTCAGTAGCATTATAGATATCACCACCTTTTCTAATATCAAGTAAGAAAGAGAGATTAAAGTTTTTATAAGTAAAGCTGTTGGTTAAGCCTATGGAAATGTCTGGTGCTCTATCACCCATTTGCGTAAAGTTTACATCTTTAATAGGCATTCCATTTGTTGGATTAATCAATAATTGGCCATCTTTGTTGCGTAAATAATCTATACCAGCAAACGCTGAAATAGAAGTTCCAACTGCATACTGTGCTCTTACGTTATCAAACAACCAACTGTCTGATATGTAAAATGCATCCTGATTAGCCGGTAGAGATAAAATTTTACCACGTGAACGAGAAAGATTTGCCGAAATATCCCAACTAAAATCTTTTGTTCTAATTGGCGTTCCTTTCACTAACAATTCAAATCCATGAACACGAATTTTTCCACTGTTAATATATTGAAGTACCGCTCCTGAAGCATAACTTAAACGTGGTGCTGTAATTTGCTTATCAGATAAATTATGGAAGTAAGTAAAATCAAATGATAAGCGATTTTTAAAGAAACCTAATTCAATACCTGCTTCTTTCGCTGTTGTAAACTCTGCTTCCAGATTTGGATTACCCATAGTAGCATCTAAGGCATAACCACCACCGGTTGTTTGTTGTGCAATTAGTTTGTTATTGGTAATATAAGCTGCTCTTGCATCTTTTCCAGATTGGCCCCATGAAGCTCTTAATTTACCGTAAGACAACCATCCTAAATTTTTAACTGATTCCAGATTTGAAAACACAAAACTTAATGATGTTGCCGGATAAAAGAAGCTATAGTTTTTTTGTGGTAAAGTAGATGAAAGATCTTGTCTTCCTGTTAAAGTTAAATATAAATAATCATCATACCCCAATTCAGCATTTGCAAAAAAACCAACTTTACGTTTCAACTCATCTGTAAAAGCTACTCTTTGCGTTGTTGGATCAACGTTATTCATGCTGAAGAAGTTGGCCTGATAGAAACGTGTGCCAAATTGAGAATTTACCTGGTATGAATCATCTTTAATATCTGTTCCAATACGAATAACAGGTTTAAACTTTCCAAAGTCCTTTTTAGCAGTAGCAATAAATGAAGCATTAATTAAACGCTCATTTGCACTATATGTATTTAAACCACCACCTGAGTTTGTTGTTGCTGGTTTATTTGATTCATAAGATTGAACATCATATGCTGATAAACCTGTTTGAGAAAAAATATCAGCTCCTGCTCTTGCAGAAATGCTTAACCATTTTGTTGGGGTATAATCTATACCGATATTACCCAAAACACGATTTAATTTATCATAATTTGGGTTTCTTTCTACGCCCCAATATGGGTTATCTAACTCTCCTCCCAAACTACCGGCAACTGTTCTTCTTTCGCCTAATGGTGTTAGGTAATTTCTCATATCATCAGTTAATGGCCATGATAATGCACTTAACATTGGACTACTAACCCCTTTATAAGTTTTATCTGTTCTTGATGATATTAGATTTAGTGAAGCAGTCATGCTTATTTTATCACTAATTTTCGATGTTCCGGTAATTTTTCCATTGATGGTATTATAACCAGTACCCGGAATAACCCCTGTTTGATCGGTATAACTAACGGTTGTTCTAAGCGATAGTTTTTCACTACCACCTTCTATAGTTGCATTATGTTTTTGAGTAAAACCGGTTTTGTAAAAATTTCCAATATTATCATACATAGTTTTGTTTGGTGGGTATTTCGATCCGAAAAATGTACGGGTACGTTGTTCTTCATCAAATATACCTCCTGCTCCTCCTCCATAAACTTTTTGTACTTCTGGATAGCGATACGTATTTTCAAGTCTGAAAGAATTACTATAAGTTACCCTTGCAGTACCAGCCTTTGCTCTTTTTGTTGTAATTACAACAGCACCTGATGCACCTTCTGTACCATATAAAGCAGAAGCCTCAGGGCCCTTTAAAATGGTAAGGGATTCTATTTCCTCTGGATTGATATCCATCGCTCTGTTTCCATAATCATTTTGACGGTTAAAACTTCCCTGACCTACTAAGTTATATTCACTAAAAGTACGGTTTGAAATAGGTAAACCGTCTATTACAAATAGAGGTTGATTATCACCATCTAAAGAAACACCTCCACGTATAACCATTGTTGCAGAGGCTCCCGGTGTTCCGGTGGTAGGGGTAATAGTTGCACCTGCAACCCGCCCTTGTAAAGCATTTAAAAAGTTATCTCTTTGCGTATCTGCAATTTCAGAACCTTTTAATGTTTGTGCCGAATAACCCAATGCATCTTTTGGCCTTGAAATACCAAATGCTGTTACTACAACCTCTTGAAGATTACTAGCATCAGATTTGAGTGCAACATTAATGGAAGTATTGCCGCCAACGGAACGCTCCTGAGTAGCATAACCTATATAAGAAAAGGTAAGTACATCTGTTTTTAGCGCTTTTATAGAGTAAACACCATCGCTATTGGTCTGTGATACTACGGTGCTTCCCTTTACTCTGATGGAAACTCCAGGTACAGGCCCGTCGTCTGACGTAACCTTACCTGTAACGGTTATTTGTTGCGCAATGGCGTGAGCCAGCAACAAAAACGTACCGATAAAAATTAAGAGTAGTTTTTTTCTCATAAACTGTCGATTAGGATTTGATTAAATGGTTTAGTTGTTTTGTTAGTTGTTTGCCAAACACGCATAATAACGCATTTTTTTCCAATATTTAGCTAATATCATAAATGTTTTCCAATAAAAAAACAAACAAGAAAGATTTTTCTCCTTAACACACAACATTTTATTGCATAAAAACGCAAAAACACGCAAGTTTTAAAAAAGATTAAAATCTTTTTATACATTCGTTAAAACCAAATGCCTTATGCTTAAAAAAGAACGTCATGATTTTATAATGCGACAGATTAACTTGCACAACCGCGTGCTAACTTCTGATATGGTTCAGTTGCTAAATGTATCTGAAGATACCATTAGACGGGATTTGCAGGAACTGGTTGATGACGGCCTGCTTTTCAAGGTGCATGGTGGAGCATTATCCAAATCTTATCACAGTTCTTTTGATGACAGCACCGTTTATGCCCGCGACAGCAAGATAATTATTGCAAAAAAGGCAACAGAACTGATTAAAGACGGAATGGTGGTTTTAACCGGCGGCGGAACAACTATACTTGAATTTGTAAAACAATTGCCTAAAGGATTACAAGCCACATTTTTTACCATTAGCCCTTTAGTTGCAGTAGAGCTTTCAAAATATAATAATATCGAAGTAATTTTAATTGGTGGATTATTTTCAAAAAATTCGCAAATTACCTATGGCGGCCATGTAATTGGGCAGCTTGCCGAAATAAAAGCTGATTTATGCTTAATGGGCACGAGCGCTATACACCCAAAAGAAGGTTTAACGGATACCGACTGGGAAATTAACCAACTAAAAAAAGCCATGCTTGCTTCTTCAAAAAAGTCGGCTGTACTGTGCATCTCCGAAAAACTGGATATTACTTTGAGGCTAAAGGTTTGCTCAATAGAAAGTATCGATTATTTAATTACCGAACTCGACAGTAAACATGAAGCCTTAACGAGCTATAACTCCAGGGAAGTAAATATTTTATAAAATAAGACTGATACAGGCATCATTATTAAAAAAGAGCGGCAAAATTTGCCGCTCTTTTTTATGCTTTCCTAAAACGTAGGGTCTGCTGGTGTATTTGTATTGTTATCTCTTTCCGGAAATGGATATGGAAAAAAGTTACGTTTACGATCAGCCAATGGCTGGTTAAACCTTCTCATATCTTCAATCTTTAAACCTGACATGTACAATTCAATACAGCGGTTTTGATAAATTAAATCCAATAACTGTTGTTGTGTATAGGTTCCGGTTAAAGCCGGCAGTGCGGCACCCACACCAAATGGATCCATTGCCGCTGTTTTAGTAATCACTTTGTTTAATTCAATTAAAGCATTTGGTAAATCAGGCTGCCTGGCATAAACCTCTGCTTTAATTAAGGTAATTTCTCCTGGCAAATAAATCGGATAAGCTGTGGCCGCGGCGGCTCCAAATCCACTAATTCTTACCGTAGGCGCGGTTGCTGCCGTTGTGGTGTAAAATGGAATTCTCTTATCATTTGCATCCGGAACAAATGCTCCTGTTAATCCAAGATTTGCATTTGTAGGCTGAAAAACATTGTTGGTGGATGTTGCGACCTCAAAAATTGGATTCAAAGTAATGGCATCAAAATTAAAGCTTGATTTCTTTGTTAAATCTACAAGGTTAGCTGCCGATAATGCTAAAGTATAGTTGCCTGCAAAAAGTGCATATCTTGCTTTTAATGCATAAAGCGTATTGGTAACATCTACTCCGGCAGGAATTTGAGCTAAAAACGTTGCGCTCATTGGGTTGGCCGCAATGGTACTTAATGCATTATCGATTACCGAAATGGCTTTATTAAAGCCTTCTACCCTGGTAATGAAACTAACATTTTTACCGATTCCAGATGGAACTTTTTCCCAGTATTGAGACATATTCCCAATGGCAAGCGCTTTAAAAATACTCGAATAAGCAATTAAACCTGATGCATAACTTTTATCAGCAAGATTTGCCGCATTGTTGATTACGTTATCTGCATCGTAAATGATTTTATTTGCGTTTGACCATAAGTTAAGTAAAATAGAATTTGTTCCATCTACCGCACTACCTCCAGTGGTTAACTGCAATTCGGGAATATTACCCGAGTTAAGTAAAAATATTTCGTTGGTTACAAAACCATTTGCCGAAATAGAATTAAACAATAAACCTGGCCGGCTTATGGTATATGTTCTTTGCAAACCTACCGACACCCCAGTTAAGCCCTTAGAAGATGACAATACATCTCCAGCAATAGCACCGTTGGGATCTTTGTATTCTTTTTTGCACGACAGCAATGCCATTGAGGCTGCAATTAGTACAATGAATGATAAATATTTTGTTTTGATACTTTCCATGATGAATAATTTTAAGAATTAGAATTTAGCTTGTAAGCCCAAAGAAAATGTGCGTGGAATTGGAACTGACCCAAAATCGATATTCCGTAAAAGAGTCGATTGTCCACCTGAATTTAACTCCGGATCATATCCTTTGTATTTATCCCAGGAAGCCAGATTACGTCCACTTAGATTTACGGTTAAATCCTTAAAAAATTTCACTTTCCCAATATTATAACTTAAGGAAACCTCTCTAAGTTTTACATAAGAGCCATCATCTATTCTCCATTCTTCAGTTGCATACACACCCGCAATATAACCCCTTGGTAACTGACCTAAATCTTCAGCCTCTGCAACTTTACCATTTCCAACACCTTGTCTTGTTCTCCAATCTGCATTCCAAACCTCACCTCCTTGCACAGCGTCTAACTGAATATGTAAACTCAGTTTTTTATAGGTAAAATCGTTTACAAAGGATGCTGTATAATCGGGATTTGGATCGCCTAATACTTTACGAAGAGTTGTTCCTGTTGGCAAACCATTTGCATCACGTAGTGGCTGATAAGAGGTTGTTGATGTTTGGTTTCCTTTCTCCAGTTGAGGAATACCAGCTGCATTGGTTAGCAAGCTTCCATCTGCATTTCTCGCAAAAAATGTTCCGTAAAAAACACCTACAGGCTGTCCGTCAATAATAGCAACTGGTGCGCCCGGATTGGTAGATATTAACCTTAAACCACCTGTACCAACTGCCTTATTTCTATTGCGATTGAAAATTAATGTCGAATTCCATGTAAAATCTTTAGTTTTTAAAGGAACGCCAGTTAACATTAATTCTACACCTCTGTTTTCTACCGAACCGGCATTATCTAACAAGCTTGAAAAACCTGTGGTTGGCGCAATCACTACCGGAATTAATAAATCTTTTACTTTTTTGTTGTACCAGCTAAATGTTAATCCCAAACGATTATTAAAGAATGACATATCCGTTCCAACCTCTAACTCTTTCTGACGCTCTGGCTTAACATTCGTGTTCGCTAACTGACCGCTTGAAACTAATGAGATTTTGCTTACGAAAGGGTTTGACGTATATTCATTAAAGCGATCGTATGGGCCTATACCAGTTAAATTTCCTGATTCTCCATAAGCGGCTCTTAATTTAAAAGCGTTCCACCAAGAAGATACGCCCAAATTCTTCCAATAATCGGCAGATGATAAAACGTAACTCACATTTCCTTTTAAATAATATTGCGTACGGTTATCTTCACCAAAAACAGTAGATTCATCAACCCTTAATGCTCCAGTTACAAACAAATGATCTTTATACTTGAAATTCTGTTGTAAATAGGCACCGCTGATAGAAAATTCAGACCTACGATCGATGTTTGGCAAAATAGAACTTGCCCCATTAACGGTTTCAACAAATGGAGCCAAACCACGTCCGTTTAATAGGCTGTATAAATCCTTTTGGTACTGGTAAGATCCGCCCAACTGCGTTGTAGAGCTTAAAAGCGAAGTCAATTTAGCATCATAAGTAAAATTCAATTCATTATTGAATAATGTTGTTGTTGCATTTGCAGCACTTGCATATCCATTTAACGTTGGATCTAAAGCAGGCCCGCCACCATAAAAACCTGTACTTACATTATAGGCAAATGGAGGTATAAAAGTTGTTCCATTTTGAATGGTGTTATCCACACCCATAGTATAATCTATAGTAAAGTTTTTTACAGGATTTAATTTCAAACTGGTATTGGCGATAACACGGCTTGAAAATTCACGCTGCTTAATATCCTCGATTACAGAAACCGGATTAACCCGGCCACGTTCACCAACAGCAAGCAAATTGCCTAAAGCATCTCTTTTAAAGATATCGTGAAAGTTTCCGATAATTGTTACCGAATTCATAGGAGAGAAAAACGAATTACCATCAGGTTTTTCATTTGCATCACTATGCACATAATTAAACCCGGCAGTCATTTTTGCCCAGTTATTTATTTTCTGATCCAGGTTTGCTTTAAAGTTGTACCGCGTAAAATCAGTATTTTTAATAATCCCCTGATTGCTAAAATAACCAGCCGAGGTATAAAATTTAGTATTGTCATTACCGCCAGAAACTGAAACAGAATTATCAGTACCCACGCCTGTGTGGAAAATATAATCCTGATAATTGTAACGGGTTACCGGAGTTGTATTGGTTAATAAAACCGGTGGCGTACCTACCGTTTGGATAATATCTTGTGTAAAACTATCTACCGAACCACCAAATTTAGTGGGCGCCTGATTTACTTCGATTTGTTTTCTTAATTCGCTAATGGTTAAGCTCGTATTAAAACTTACCTGAGGTTCACCTGTTTTACCACGTTTAGTGAAAATTTGAATAACGCCAGCATTTGCTCTTGAACCATAAATTGCGGCAGCAGCAGCACCGTTTAACACTTCTATATGATCAATATCAGAAGGACTTATATCGACCATTCTATTTTGACCTATAGATCCTACAAAATTATTTCCATCATAATTTGATGAAGTATTTGTTACTCTCGTAGTAGAATTATTTGCAATTACTCCATCAATAATATACAATGGTTCTGAAGATGAATAAACGGAACTAATTCCTCTTAAACGAACGGTCATTCCTCCCGCCGGGTCGCCAGAGTTTTGGCTAATTTGTGCGCCCGGGGTTTTACCCTGTAAAGATGATAGCACATTTCCACTTGGTGCTTTATTTAAATCATCGCCTTTTATTGTACTTACATAACTACCCAACTGTTTCCTGGTTGTTCCTTGTGATGTACCGGTTACAATTACTTCGTCCAAACCCACGGCATCGCCACTTAATGCGGCATTTAATTGAACTGCAGTGTTACTCCCCAAATCTATGGTTTGCGTAAGCGTTTTATACCCCACGAAAGAAAATTGTAACTGATATTTTCCCGATGCCAAATCAACAGCAAAAGAATATTCTCCATTGGTATTGGTACTGGTTGCTAAGCTTGTATTAAGAATTTTAACAACTACACCAGGAATTGGGGTTCCTCCGGGAGATTCAGATAATTTTCCACTGATGGTATAGCGTTTATTTTGTGCTTGTGCCGTTCCCGAAAATAAGAGCAACAGCAGTGGAATCATCAAAATTAGAAAAAAATTTGATGACCGTTTTAGGTAACATTTTTCCATAAAATTTAGGTTATATTAGTGATTAGGAATTAAGCAAAATTAATAAAATACCCCGCAAAGCAAATATTTTATTCGGGCAAACTGATTTTACCCATACAAACCGAAGGTATACCCTTACGGTTGCCAAAATTTATTGGGCTGCCACATAAAGTTTCATTGGCCAAAACAGCGAACAAAACGGCTTCCTTGGCATCAGGATCAATGTTTAAATCTCCAGTGTCTTTAAATTCAGATTGAGGTAGTTTCTTTTTTAACAAATCAACCAATAAAGGATTATGCATACCACCACCACTCATATAAATTTTAAGTTTTGGTGTTGTGCCAAAACAGGTTTTAAGTAGGCCTGCTATCGTTTCGGATGAAAAATGGCATAAAGTTGCCATCACATCTTCGCCACTTAAATTTACTGTTGATGATTTTTGCTGGGCTTCCATTAAATAATCCAGGTTAAACAATTCGGGCCCCGTAGTTTTTGGAACATTCAAGTCAAAAAAGGCATTTTCGAGGAGTGCATTTAAAAGCGCTTCGTCTGGCTTTCCCGAACGTGCTATTTCTGCATTTTTATCATAAAACCGGTTATAATGCTTTTGAACATACTGGTCCATTAAAGTATTACCCGGACCAACATCCGTTGAAAATATCTCGCTGGCCTTTAAATTGCCTGGCAGATAAGTAAAATTAGCTATGCCGCCAATATTAAGCATAATCCGGTCTTCACCCCTTTCAGAAAACATCAGGTAATCGCCATAAACGGCCAATGGGGCTCCATCGCCCCCTGCAGCAATATGCTTTTGTCTAAAATCAGAAAGCGTAATAATGCCCGTTTTTACAGAAATATGATCGCCATCTCCAATTTGCAGGGTTCCGGTGGGGTAATCATTTAGTTGGTGCAAAGACTTTGGCGCATGAAAAATTGTTTGGCCATGACTGGCAATAAAGTCAATTTCCGAATTTTGATATCCCCATTCCTTTAAAGCTTCATTAATAAGTTCAGCGTGCGTAAGTCCAATTAACTCATTCATTAAACATACCAACTGTAAATCAACCTCTTTTTTAGAAAAAACGGCTTTTACCTTTGCCCTGAAATCAGCAGTATAATCGCCGGTTTTAAAGTTCAAAACTTTAATCTCAGTGGCTGCTCCATGGCTTTTTACCGAACAAAGAGCAATATCCAACCCATCCATTGAAGTGCCAGACATTAGGCCTATAATCAATCGTTCTTCTTTGTTTGCTTTTGAATAGAGGTTTTGTATCTGGTTGTTCATAGGTTTAAAGTTTTTTTTGGAAAACGATCAAACGTTTGTTTATAATGGCAAAATGATTTTTGTAGAATTCCGGCAATAAAAGTAAAAAACCTTTATTAAAAACGGCACATAACTCCTATATTTACTGCTCCGTACATCAAAAACCATATAAAATAAAATGGCTAGATTAAATCTACTGGAGGAAACACGCTTCGAGAAATTGCCCGTTAGCGTATTCGAAAATCCAAAAATTGCTTCGGTTAATGTGGCTCATCGCATTGCGAACCTCATTAAAACCAAACAAGCAAACAACACACCTGCCGTACTGGGCTTAGCAACAGGTGTTACCCCAATTGCAGTTTATGCCGAATTAGTAAGACTGCACAAAGAAGAGGGTTTAAGTTTTAAAAACGTAATTACTTTTAATTTGGATGAGTATTATCCAATGCAGCCAAATGCGGCGCAAAGTTACGTTACCTTTATGAACGAAAACCTTTTCGATCATATCGATATTGATAAAAACAATGTTCATATTCCTGATGGCACACTTGCCCTTGAAGAGATTCCGGCTTTCTGCTTAAATTACGAGAAGAAAATTGGCGATTTAGGTGGTCTTGACATTCAAATTTTAGGTATTGGACGTACCGGTCACATTGGCTTTAACGAGCCGGGGTCTGCTCCAAACTCAGGTACACGTTTGGTTACCTTAGATGACTTAACACGCCGTGATGCGGCACGTGATTTTGGTGGAAAAACTTTTGTGCCTACAAAAGCAATTACCATGGGAATTGGAACAATTTTCAAAGCCCGCGAAATTATTTTAATGGCCTGGAGCAGAAAGAAAGCTTCAATTATTAAAAAAGCCGTTGAAGGCGAAATTTCAGGTGATGTGCCGGCAACCTACCTGCAGCTTTCTGATAATGTTGAATTTATTTTAGATCAACCCGCAGCTACAGACCTTACCCGTTTCAATACACCTTGGTTGGTTAAGGATTGTGTATGGACAGATGCCTTAATCCGCAAAGCAGTTATTTGGTTGGCAAATACATTAAATAAACCAATTTTAAAATTAACTGAAGACGATTACAACAACAATGGTATGGCGCAACTGGCTACTGAAAAAGGGCCCGTTTACAACATCAACATCCATATTTTTAATAAATTACAGCATACCATTACAGGTTGGCCAGGTGGTAAACCTAATGCTGACGATTCGCAAAGACCCGAAAGAGCTGAACCAGCGAAAAAACGTGTTATTATTTTCTCGCCGCACCCTGATGATGATGTAATTTCAATGGGTGGAACGTTTATCCGTTTGGTTGATCAGAAACATGATGTACATGTGGCTTATCAAACTTCAGGAAACACAGCCGTTTGGGATGATGATGCTTTACGTTTTGTGGAGTTTAATGTAGATTTTACAGAGAAAATGGGCATGGATAACGCTAAGCTAAAAGAGCTTTACCATAACATGCGTACATTTATAGAGCAGAAAAAGCCAAACCAGGTTGATACTCCGGAAATCCAAACCGTTAAGGGTTTGATTAGAAAAGGTGAAGCAATTGCAGGCGCCCGTTATTGCGGATTGGACGATGACCACATTCATTTTATGGCCTTACCATTTTACGAAAGTGGCAAAAACCAGAAAAACCCTGTAACCAACCTGGATGTTGAATTAACCATGGATTTATTGCAAAAAGTAAAACCTGAACAGGTTTTCGCTGCAGGCGATTTTGAAGATCCGCATGGTACACACATTGTTTGTTTCAATATTATTTTAGAAGCCTTAAATCGTTTGCGTAAAACCGAAAGCTGGGCTAAAGATTGCTGGCTATGGATGTACCGCGGTGCATGGCATGAATTTGAAACTCATGAAATTGAAATGGCTGTTCCAATCAGTCCGCAAGAACTGGAACGCAAGAAATATGCAATTTTCAAACATCAAAGTCAGAAAGACCGCGCTGTTTTCCCTGGAGACGATTCACGGGAATTTTGGCAACGTGCCGAAGATCGTAACCGCGATACGGCCAAAGCCTATGATGATTTGGGATTAGCCGAATACGAAGCAATGGAAGCTTTTGTTCGCTGGAAATTCCAGGATTAAAATTATTTAATATAAATTAAAAGCCTGTTTTGTTTAATCAAAACAGGCTTTTTTATTGGCTATTCTTTCTTATTAAACTTTTAAACCCTCAAAAAACTTACATAGGGTGCGGCCTCCGAATGGTTATTTATTTCACTTTACAAGAACAATGTTCTAATTTAGTTTATCAATAACCAAAACAGCCTTCAAATGACCGAACCAAAACAACGTTTGCTCTCTCTGGATTTTTTTAGGGGATTAACAGTAGCTGCCATGATTTTAGTGAATAATCCCGGCAGCTGGGGTCATATTTATGCTCCTTTAGAACATGCTGAATGGAATGGCTGTACGCCAACAGATTTAATCTTCCCCTTTTTCCTCTGGATTGTGGGCGTATCAATTGCTTTTGCCATGAGCAGCAGCAAAGCTGATCCCGCTACACATAAAAAAACAATTTTAAAAGCAATAAAAAGAGGGCTTATCCTTTATTTTTTAGGGTTCTTTCTCGCTATTTTTGGTAAATTAGTTACAGATTATTCAACTGCTTTTCAAACCGTAAGGTTACTTGGTGTATTGCAACGCATCGGAATTGTATTTATCATCAGCAGTATTATTTTTGTAAAGGCCTCCCCTAAAACCATTTTTAAAACTTTAATTATAATATTGGCTGTTTACTGGGCCTTAATGACTTTTGTTCCGGTACCGGGAGTAGGTTATGCCAACCTTGAAAAGGAAACCAATTTAGCCGCCTGGATAGACCGGGGTATTTTAACCGAGGCACATACCTGGGCGTCAGCAAAAACCTGGGATCCTGAAGGTATTTTAAGCACATTACCCGCAATAGGCACCTGCCTGTTTGGTATATTGGTGGGCATTTGGATGCGCCGTAAAGATGTAGATAACTCCACGAAAGTAGCCTGGTTATTTTCTGTTGGTATTTTAACAATTATTGCAGGTTTACTATGGGATTTGCAATTCCCCATTAATAAATCATTGTGGACCAGCTCTTATGTGTTGTATGCAGGCGGTTTAGCATCAGTAGCGCTTGCTTTATGTTACTGGATTATTGATGTGCAAGGTTATAAAAAATTTACAACACCATTTGTAATTTATGGCGTAAATGCCATAACTGTATTTTTTCTTTCGGGTTTAATTCCCCGTTTACTCAACTTTATTTTAATCACCAAACCCGATGGCAAAAAAATCGGAGCATTAGCCTATGCATACAATACCTTTTATGCGCCATATTTTTCTCCAATAAACGCTTCATTAATGTGGGCAATAAGTTTTGTGCTCGTGTTTTATGTGCTGCTTTGGTTTATGTATAAAAAGAACATTATTATTAAAGTATAAACTCTAAATTGTTGGCCTAATTAGTTGTAAAGATTGAAAAAGAAAACCACTATATATGATATTGCGCAAGAACTCAATGTAACCGTTTCTACGGTTTCAAGGGCATTAAGTGGTTTTCCTGCCATAAGTGATGCCACCAGGAATGCCGTATTAGAAGTAGCCAAAAAATTAAACTATAGCCCAAATAAATTAGCTTCAGCGCTAAAATCCGGAAAAACGTATATTATCGGCGTTATTGTGCCCAGTGTGCAGGCGCATTTCTTTGCATCTGTTATTCATAGTATAGAAGAAGGTTTAAAAAACAGTGGATACCGGATTATCCTTTACCAGTCAAACGAATCAATTGATAATGAAATTAATGGAGTAAAAACTTTGCTCGAGGCACAGGTAGATGGAATTATCGCTTCCATGTCATTAGAAACAAATATTTTTGAACATTTCAGTGAAATCATTAAACAAAATAAACCTTTAATCTTGTTTGACAGGGTGCACGAAAGCTTAAAAGTTCCGACCATTACGCTGAATGATTTTGAAGCCGGCCTTATTGCAACGGAACACCTTATTAAACAAGGTTATAAAAACATTGGTTTTGTAACAACAGAACACCAGATTAAAATATTTGATGATCGTTTAAAGGGTTATAAGGCTGCTTTACTTAAGCACAATTTAAGATTTGCTGATGAACAGGTTATTTATGGTGATTTATCTATTGATGGTGGGCAAAAGGGTGCAGAAATGCTAATGAGCAGTAAAAATGCTCCAGACGCCATTATTGCCGGAGATGATTTTACCGCCTTAGGTGTAATAAAAAAGCTAAAACAACTGGGTAAAACACCGCCTCAGATTGGTGTGATTGGTTTCGCAAACGAAACCTTTTCAGATTACATAAGCCCGGCCCTATCTACAATAGATCAGCACCCGAATAAAATGGGTTCTGCCTGTGCAGAAATGTTTTTAAAAATGATTAAACAAGAAAATCCCTATCAAAACACCAATAAAATAGTCCTGAGTCCAACATTGGTGGTTAGAGAATCTACCTTAAAGGTATCTTAGCTTATTTAGCAAGTGGAATTTCTACACCTACCGGCCCGCTTGGTTCACTTTCATTTTTCAGTCTATCTAAAGCTGTAACCAAATAACTATATCTTTTTCCTGCTTCTACACTTGTATCAATAAAAGAATTATAATCTTCAAAACTGATTTTCAGGATGTTTTTAGGATCGAGAACTGAAATTTTTTCTCCTTCGCTGAACCTGTAAATTACAAAACCGGATGAGGTTTCGCCATCACTGGCCTTTACCGGGTTTTGCCATTTTAAATGCACGCCATCTTTTAGCGCCTCAACAATTAGGGCTTGAGGAGAATTTGGTGGTACTTCATCCAGCCAGGGCATTTGTGGTGGCAAAGCAGGATATTTATAAAAATCGGTCCGCAACGAATCGCCGAAAGCTTTGGCAACTGTACTTAAAGATTTTGAGGAAAAGAAAACACTTCCCTGTAAGCGGTTATTTTCTCGGATGTATCTGATTTGATTCGGAAGTTCGGACGGGTTACGCCAGGCGAGTTCGGCTCTTGAATTTACCAGATAAGCGGCCTGTCCAACATAAACATGCCTTCCATAACTATTATTGCTCCACCAATCGGTCAAAATTCCAAATGGTGCAACTTTGCGGGTAAACGTAAAATAAATTTGTGGATTGATGTAATCTACCCAGCCTTCTTTTACCCACTTTCTGCTATCGGCATAAAGCTCGGCATAATTGGAAAGCCCATTACTGGCCGACCCTTCAGGGTCTTCGTATTTGTTTCTCCATATACCAAAAGGACTGATTCCAAATTTCACATACTTTTTATAGTGATGAATACTGTCATCAAGCATTTTAATTAATAAATCAACATTGTTTCTCCGCCAATCCTTAATATTCGAAAATCCATTTGGATACTTGTAAAAAGTATTCCCGTCATTTATAGTCTGTCCTTCTATTTTATAAGGGTAAAAATAATCATCGAAATGAATCCCATCCACATCGTATTCTTTAACTACATCTAAAATAACCTGAACAATATATTCTCTAACTTCCGGAATACCGGGATCAAATTGTTTTTTCCCTCCATATATAAAAAACCATTCAGGATGCTTTCTTGCGGCATGCATTTCGCTTAAAACGGTGGTACTGCTCATACTCCCCCGATAAGGATTAAACCAGGCGTGCAGCTCCATTCCTCTAAAATGAGACTCTTTAATAGCAAAAGCTAATGGATCATAACCAGGTGCAGGTGCAAGTCCTTGTTTTCCCATCAGCCATTGGCTCCAGGGCTCTCTTGATTTTGCATATAAAGCATCGCCCGCCGGCCTGATTTGTAAAATAATGGCATTAAACCCCTGGCTTTTGTGTTTTTCCAATATGCCGATTAATTCCTGTTTTTGCTGATCAACGGTTAAACCGGGTTTAGAGGGCCAATCTATATTGGTAACAGTGGCCACCCAAACCCCTCTAAATTCTCTTTTTGGTGCAATTTTTGTTAGTGGTTGTGCATTTAGTATATAAGGCGCTGTAATTAAAGTTAAAATTGCGTATATAAAGTTTTTAAGCATTATTTTTCTCTGTTTTTTTATTGAGGACGTAGGTTTGTGTTATTTACCATACAATAGGGAACATTAGCAAGTAAACGATTTTTTTTAAAAACTCATATAATTATTAGTAAAAATTTTAATTTACGCTCTATTATAGTTCCACCCGTGTTGCCATTTACCTATGAAGATACAAAGTATATTAAATTTGAAATAGAGAGCATAATTAAAAAATGGACCCAAAAATTGTTAATAAAGGTGATAGAAATAAAATTTACCTCCTTATTATTGTTATCGCAGCCCTAATTGGTACAAATGCATATTTGTTTTTTAAAGATAAACAGCAAAATAAAAGATTTGTAACCGTAAGCACAGAAAAGGATAAACTCCGGCTGGAAGTTGAAAAAATAGAGGTTGAGCTGGATAAAGTAAATGCTTTAAACCTGAACCTGAATGAAAAACTGGTTGAAAGTGAAAAATCTGCCCGCGAAAAAATTGCTGAGTTAAAAATAGCTTTACAAAAAGGCGAAATGACACAGGCACAATTAGATAAAGCGTATGCGCAGATTAATGAGCTTAAAGGCTTTGTTAAAACCTACAACGAACAGATTATCCAGCTTCAAAAAGATAACATATTCTTAAAGAATAGTCGGGATAGCCTTGCAAATGCCGTAAAAAACATGAGCAGCAAGGCTTCAAATCTGGAGAATGAAAACTCAAACTTAAATGCTAAAGTAAAAACGGCTTCAGCTTTAAAACTTCAAAATGCAGAGGTCGTGGCTTTCAGAACAAAATCCAGCGGCAAAAAAGTAGAGGTTACGAAATCGTCAACGGCAGAAAAGCTGAGTGTTCGTTTTAACATTATCCCAAACGAACTTGCTGAAAAAGCACACCATAACATTTACATAAGGGTATTTGATCCCGCCGGTAACCTTATTGCAAATGAAGGCAATCGTTTTGAAGCTGATGGACAAGAAATGCAGTACAGCCATTCTATCTTTATCAATTACAACAACGATGAAAGCACCTATGTAATCGACTGGAAAAACCCGAATCAATTCATCAAAGGTATTTACACCGTAATTCTTTATGCAGACGGTGGCACAATGGGCAAGGCCCAGATAGACTTAAGATAAATCAATCCCAACTCCCCTTTCTTACCATCCCAACCCCACTCCCAAATCCTTTTACAACTCTATTAAACATCCAAGCAATTTGTTTCCGAAACAGTTATCCTGTTTAGGCTTTATTCTATGCCTTTAATTTTCCTGGTGAATTGGCTAATGGAAAACTTAAATAAAATGTTGTACCAACCTCTGATATGGAAGTAAAACTTATGGTACCGCCTGCATTTCCTACTGCCTGTTTTACAAAGGCTAAGCCTAAACCTGTACCCGAGGTTTTGGTTGTAAAATTAGGCACAAATATTTTATTGTGTAGAGAAGCCGGAATGCCTTTGCCATTATCTTTTATTTCGATGTAAGCATTAATCTCATCATTGTATAAAACAGCCGTTATACAGCACGAACCATCTCCGTCAATGGCTTCAATTGCATTTTTAAACAAATTATTAAAGGTTCGCAGAAGCTGATCACGATCTGCCATAATCTGCACGTTAAGATCAGCTTTATTCAATATGTTAATCTCTACGTTCTCTGTGCTTTTAAATACTTCCCTGGTTTGTTCTATAATAGGCAAAATGGAGAGTTTCTCCAGGTTGGTATCTGGCATTTTGGCAAAATTTGAAAATTCTGACGCAATTTTTGAAAGACTGTCAATTTGCTCAATAAAAGATTTACTGAACTTATTAAATTTAATTTCAAAATTTGGATCCTTTTCCCGCCATGATTTTTCCAGTAGTTGTACCCCTAATTTCAAAGGTGTTAAAGGGTTTTTAATTTCGTGGGCAACTTGCTTCGCCATTTCACGCCATGCACTTTCCCGTTCAGAACGCGCCAGCTTTATTGCACTGGCTTCCAGCGCAGCAATCATACTGTTGTATTCCTTAATTAATGAGCCAATTTCATCGTGCCGGCGCCAGACAATAGGCTCGTTACGCTGTCCTATCTTTGTGCGGCTAATGCTTTCCTGTATAAATGTTAATGGGTTGGTAATCTGATTAGCCAAAAATACGGCCAGCACTCCAATGGCTACAAACACCAGGGCATAAATGTTAATCAGGTTACTTACAAAGAGTGCAATCTTATCTTTATATTCTTCCTCATTGGAATAATTTGGCAGGCCTATATAAGCTATTGTTTTATTCTGCGCATTTCTGATCGGCGCATAGGCTGCCGCATAAATTAGCGAGCCTATTTTTTCCTCCCCGTTAATAAATTCTGAACGTTGCAGTTGCTTTAAATAGATATAAGCAAGCGGGGCTATTTTCCGGCTGATTATTTTATACGAAAATAGTTTTGGGAAAGTGGTCATAACCAGGTTTCCATCTAAATCGTACAAATTTAAATCTGCATTATTAATATCTGCAAAATTATTAAAATCGGCAATGGCATTTTCATCATTATTGATGCTGCCATGGTTAAAAACCTGTTTTTCGTAGTTTTGCTGTACCTTCCTTATCTTATCTTTAATTAAAAGATCCTGCTGACTTCTGTATTCCTTATCCATATAGAAATAAGTTGTCCAGCCAACAATAAGCAAAGTTGCCACTACAGAAAGTACGATGGAAAGTTGAATACGGGTTTTGTAGAGGATTTTATTGGCATTAATCATTAAAGATCTGTTGATGCTAAACCAGCCAACTTTATCATCGTCAAGGTTCTTAATCAACCAGATTAAACCGTAAAGAATAATAGAGAATACAATAAAAATCAAAAAGAAGAAAGATAATGCCGCCAGGCGCTCTATATAACTTACCTTTTCTTTGCTGATGATAACCATTTTACTTGGCGTTGGCATATAAACCATATGGCTATAGCGCAAAAAGTGATCGTCGCTGGTTATAAAATCATCTATTCTTCCCTTAAAAATATGCCCATCCAGTGGATACGTAAAGTTTCCGGATTGGTTAAGTAATTTATTATTGTTGTAAAGCGCAAAAGAATAATCTTTAAAATTCTCTTCCCGCATTAATCGCTGGTCGCCAAGCAGATCGGGCAAACGGTTATTGTAATTATAGGGTTTCGAACGCAGTTCAATAACAAAAGTGCCGAGTAAATTTCCGCCATTCAGCACCGGGATAATTCCAAAGTAATCCTGGTAACCAAAAGTGTTGTTTACCTGATAGAAGTAATTTGACCGTTCTATTTTAACCGACCCATATTCAACCAGTGTTTTATATTTAGAAATTAGCGGCTGTGCCTCAGGATTATTGAGTGATTTTTCGCCCTCATCATACGGGTAAATCTGATAATCGTACTTTGTTAAGTAGCCATCGAGATAATTTTTGAAATGGTTTTTTAAAACTGAATAATTATTGTTCTCTGATTTCGTAAAATACTTAACCAAATAAGGGTCGCTAATAATTTGTTGTTCCAAATTTCCCAACGCAATTATCGCATTTGGATCTTCTGATGATTGCACTTTCCGGGCAAATGTTTCACGAAAACTACGCTCTTTTATATCTTTATACTTGATGTATTTTATGGAGGTATTAAACGCTAAACAGAAAAAAACAATCGCAAAAAGACCCATCGAAAAATAAGCACGCTTTACATATACGCTTCTTGTTACTATAAAAAGTACCAGGGCGAAGATGATGAAGAAAGCCGTAAAATTGGTAACACATTTATACAGGAATACCATCAAAAAGCCAGTTGCAAAGATAATTAACCGCTCTTTGTTTGTTACGTTTAATTGTAAACTTACCGTAGTGGATATAATCGTAACTAAATAAATATGGAACCAAACCAGGCACAGAATAAC
The DNA here is from genome assembly GCF_032678625.1 of Pedobacter nototheniae. GTDB lineage: Bacteria > Bacteroidota > Bacteroidia > Sphingobacteriales > Sphingobacteriaceae > Pedobacter > Pedobacter nototheniae_A. The sequence continues at coordinate 725,453 of NZ_JAVTSO010000001.1, forward strand.
AATACTAACCCAGCTTGTACCACTTAGCTTTAAAATATTAATGATCTCGAAATTTATTTTTGAATTGTAAATTAACCCAAAGAAAATATCATCAACCACAAGCGCCATGTAGCCTATTAAGAATAAAAAGATTACATGGATAATAATTCCCGCTACTTTACTTCTTCTAATACTTTCACTAAACTTATATTCAACCCGGTGGTTGTACATAAACAAAAGCACCCAGGTTAAAGAGAATACATTTAACAAAAAATCTCCCAAAGAAGGCATCAGCCAACTTTCGGAATAAATTCTTGGATCGAAAAGTTCGAGCACAAATCGGTGGTTAAACCAACCGTAATACAAATCGCTTATTCGGGTAGTAAAGAAAAAAAGCGTAAGCAGAAATGTGGCTGAAAGTAAATAACCCCGCTTTGCTATTAACGAGCAAAGAGAATTAAAAAACATGCAAATGCATAAAACACCAAACAAAAACAACCAGAGCTGAACGCCCGAATAATATTTTTCTGCATAGTTGGGCTTAACTTTTAACCCAAAAAGAAATTTATTATCAATACTTTTTATTGCATAAATCTCTTTATCGTTAAAGTTTGCTAAAGTAAGTTTGTTTGATCCGGATAACAACGGATCGATATCGTTTTTAAAATACTGGTTTTCTTTAACCTGAAACTGTGACTGAATGGTTATTAAAAAAACCAGGCTAAAATCATTTTCTGTGCGCTTTATAACTTCATACCAGCCATTGGATAAAAACAAAACCGAATGACCTTCTTTTAGCGCCGAAGGATCAAGATCTGAAACCTTATTTGTACTCCAAAATTTTAGTTGATTGTTTTGATAGGTAAGTAGGTTAATCCCAAGTTTTCTCCTGTAAACCTCTATAAAAGAGAGTGCTTTGGCCGGATCAAAGTGAAATTTCTCGGCATTCTCTATATTGTTTTTATTGGCTAAAAAATTTTGAACAGTCGTTTCACTGATCAGCAATTTCTCCTGTATCTCTTTTGAGTCCCGTTCTAAAAGTTCCGACCTCGTGGTAAACCTGCTTAATGATATGGATGTTGCTATCAGGCAAAAGCCTAAAACAAGCAGTAGAAATCTAATTTTTACGCCAAAGGTTAATTTCATCGATGCTGATAAAGGTATTAATTATTGATAAAAAAAAGGGTGCTTTAAAGTATAACTATCCGACCAAATTATATTTCATTTCCTATGAACAAAAATTATGCTACATAATGGAAAATACAGAAATATCTTTGGGGAGTTACTTTAAAACACCCTTTATATAATGGGAATGCTTTGTTAAGCTATTGTTGCGCTACTGGTTTGAACTTCGCGATTTACTTTTTTTACCAACCCTTGTAATACATTGCCAGGGCCAACCTCTACAAATGCTGTAGCTCCATCAGCAATCATGTTTTCTGATGTTTGAGTCCACCTTACCGCACCGGTTAATTGCTTAATTAAGTTTTCCTTTATCTGAGCAGGGTCGGTATATGGCTTGGCGTCAACATTTTGATATATAGGGCAAAGCGGCGTATTAATAGTTGTACTTTCAATTGCGGCCTGCAATTCTATTTTTGCCGGTTCCATTAAAGGGGAATGGAAAGCACCGCCAACATTTAATTTTAATGCTCTTTTTGCACCGGCTTCGGTTAATTTAGCACAAGCTAAATCAATGCCTTCAATACTTCCGGAAATAACCAGCTGCCCAGGGCAGTTATAGTTTGCCGGAACAACAACCGCATCAATTTCCGAACAGATTTTTTCTACTACATCATCTGCTAAACCTAAAATAGCAGCCATGGTTGATGGTTGTGCTTCGCAGGCTTTTTGCATAGCATTGGCACGCGCAATAACCAATCGTAACCCATCTTCAAATGTTAAAGCATTAGCCGCTACCAAGGCAGAAAATTCGCCCAAAGAGTGCCCGGCAACCATATCCGGTTTAAAATCTTCGCCTAAAACTTTAGCCAAAATAACCGAATGCAAAAAAATTGCAGGTTGTGTTACATTGGTTTGTTTAAGCTCATCATCAGTACCGCCAAACATAATATCGCTAATGCGGAAACCAATTATTTCGTTTGCTTTTTCAAAAAGTTCTGCTGCTTTTGGGTTTTCATAAAGATCCTTACCCATGCCAACAAACTGTGCTCCCTGTCCGGGAAAAATATATGCTTTCATATGTCTTAACCCCAAAAGGGGAAACTAAATTTTATCTAAACTTTTACTGTTATAATCTGCCCGTTAAATCATTTAAGGGGCAAATTTAATCTAAACTGGCTGTAATTAACCTTAAAAATTCTGCCCTTGTTTTATCGTTGCTTAAAAAGCTTCCGGTAAAAGCAGAAGTGGTGGTTACCGAGTTTTGTTTTTGTACACCACGCATGGCCATGCATAAGTGTTTACATTCCATTACAACTGCAACGCCCTGAGGGTTTAGTGTATTTTGGATGCAATCTCTGATTTCGTTGGTTAAACGCTCCTGCACTTGTAACCGACGTGCAAAGGCATCAACCACGCGCGGAATTTTGCTTAAACCTACAATATGTCCGTTAGGAATGTAGGCAATATGGGCTTTACCAAAAAATGGCAGCATGTGATGTTCACACATCGAATACACCTCAATATCCTTAACCACAACCATTTGGCTGTAATCTTCTTCAAACATTGCAGATTTTAAAATCTCATCCGGTTTTAAATCATACCCATGCGTTAAATACTGAAGCGCTTTAGCAACACGTTCAGGTGTTTTTAATAAACCTTCTCTTTCAGGATTTTCGCCAAGCTGACCCAAAATATCTTTATAATGTGTAGCAACTGCAGAAATTTTTAAATCATTGTAACGGTCTATTTTCATATAGCCCATTGATTCTTCTTGTAATATGTCTTTATCTTCCATTTATGGATTAGCCAAAATATTCAACGTAGTTATTTTCGGTTTCGTAAATTTTAACCGAGTGTAAAATTGCTCCGCTCTCTGCTATGGGAGCTAAAAGTTGTTCCCATATTGCAATGGCGAGGTTTTCAGTCGATGCAAGTTTATCCTTCATAAAATCTACATCAAGGTTTAAATTTTTATGATCAACCTTATCTACTACATAGATATTCATCACATCTTTAAGCCATTTCAAATCTACAAGGAAACCTGTTTCAGGATTTATCTCTCCTTTAACGGTTACGTATAACCAATAATTATGACCATGCCAGTTAGGATTAGCACACTTGCCATAAACCTCATTATTTTTGTCTTCATCCCAATCTGGTCTCGCCAGTTTATGGGCTGCATTAAATGATGCTTTTCTCGTTATATAAATCATTATAAAAAAATAAAATACAAATATACGGATTAAGGACGAACGCAGAAGGGGCTAAATGTAAGATGGAAATAGAATGATAGAAAATAACAGGCTACATTATTTTAAGCATAGATTGTGATTAGCCAATTAAACATGCATTGGTTACCTTTACCCTATGAAAACATTAGTTGTAGCTGCAACAAAGGCCGAGCTTACTTTTATTTACCAGCAGTTTAACTTGCCGGAAGAGGATTTTGTAGAAACTAAAGATTTTGACTTATTAATAACCGGCGTTGGCATGGTGGCTACCGCTTTTGCACTGGGCAAACATTTAAGCAGTAAATACAAGCTGGTTATAAATTTAGGCATTGCCGGGTGTTTCGATCGTAGCATTGAACTTGGGAGCCTTTTAAATATTACCACCGATACTTTTGCAGAACTGGGCGCAGAAAACGGCAATGATTTTCTATCCATTGATGATTTAGGCTTTGGCGAAAGTACTTACAACAACAGAAGCACTTTAAAAATAGATTTGCCTACAGCCTTGGCTATAACTGTAAACCGGGTTAGTGGTCATGAAAAAAGTATTGCCAATCTGATTAAAAGACTAAACCCTACTACCGAAGGAATGGAAGGTGCTGCTGTTTTTTTTGCGTGTAAACGTGAAAATATCGATTGTATTCAAATCCGCAGCATTTCCAACTATGTTGAACCCCGAAATAAAGACAACTGGAAAATTGGGCTCGCCATTAAAAACCTGAATCAATGGGCAATTTCTTTTCTTACAGAAATGAACTGATTATGACGAAGTAATCTATTACAGTCGTTAATTTTGACTTATGAAACTTACACTTGGTTTTTCGCCCTGCCCTAATGATACTTTTATTTTCGATGCACTTATCCACCATAAAATTGACACGGAAGGCTTAGAATTTGAAGTCTCTTTTGATGATGTTGAAACCCTTAATCAAAAAGCATTAAAGGGCCAGCTGGATATAACTAAATTAAGTTTTCATGCTTTTGCGTACGTAGCAAACCAATATGCATTGCTGGATGCAGGAAGTGCCCTTGGCTTTGGTGTTGGACCGCTTTTAATTAGTAAAAATAAGTTTTCAGAAGAAGATCTTTTAAATCCCGATCTAAAAGTCGGAATCCCCGGCAAGTATACAACAGCCAATTTTTTATTAGGTATTGCTTACCCCCATTTACAGAATAAGCAGGAAATGGTTTTCTCTGATATAGAAGCTGCTTTACTGGAAGGCAAAATTGATTTAGGCTTAATTATTCACGAAAACAGATTCACTTACCAGGATAAAGGCTTAAATAAAATTGTTGATTTAGGCGATTACTGGGAGAAATTAACCGGTTGTGCTATCCCGCTTGGGGGCATTGTAATTAACCGCAATTTAGAGAGGGATGTTCAGTTAAAAGTAAATAGGTTAATCCGTTTATCAGTTGAATATGCTTTTGCACATCCAAAATCCTGCATTGATTTTATTAAACAACATGCACAGGCTATGGACGAAGCGGTGATGTACAAACACATTGAATTATATGTAAATAAATACAGTATTAACTTAGGCGATGAAGGCCGGAAAGCAGTTGATACTTTGTTTACATTAGCCCAGGGCAAAAATTTGATTCCTGCGGTAGAATCAAATCTTTATATATAAAGTCATTCTGAATCATTCAGAATGACCATAAAACTTTAGTTTACAAGCAATTTGTAGCCTTTTCCGTGAACATTAATAATTTCTACGGAAGGATCTTCTCTAAGATATTTACGTAGCTTACTTAAAAACACATCCATACTACGGCCGTTAAAGTAATTGTCATCATGCCAAATACTCAATAAGGCTTCCTCGCGCGTTAAAACCGTGTTTTTCTTCAAACAAAGTAACCGTAAAAGCTCGGCTTCCTTTGTCGATAACTTTTGTTGCTGATCATCTGAGGTTATAATCTGCGTGGTATAATCGAAATTATATTTCCCTACCGAAAACTGCGTTTCAACAGCTTCATTAGTTGTACCTGCCTTATTGGCAACCCTCTTAAACATGGCATTTATACGCAACAGCAATTCTTCTATACGGAAGGGCTTGGTAATGTAATCATCACCGCCTAAATCATAAGCGGCAGATTTATCTTCAAGCATGGTTTTGGCCGTTGCAAAAATAATAGGTACCTGCGCATTGGTTTTTCTAATGTCTTTCCCTAATGTAAATCCATCTTTTTTTGGCATCATCACGTCAAGAATGCAAAGATCAAAAGTTTGTTTGGTAAATGCTTTTAAACCCTCTTCACCATCAGTGCATAAAACCACATCAAATTTTCCTTTCAATTGCAGGTAGTCCTGCAACAATAAACCTAAATTAGGATCGTCCTCTACCAGAAGTATTTTTTTCATTTTCTTTAGTTTATTCTCGTAAGCCATGCGGCCTACACTTAAAGTTTGATTCTGATTATGCATAACGGTTTAATTTACTATAGTATAAAAATTACGTCTGCAAAACCTTAATGTATCGATAAAGCAAGCTTTTGTACCGATGGTTAATGCTATTTTATGTAAGGTAAAGATATTTCGAACGTAGTTCCCCTATCTTTTTCGCTACTTACTTTTATATTGCCGTTTAATCGCTTAATAATATCCTGAACATAATTTAAACCCAAACCAAAGCCCTTTACATCATGCAGGTTTCCTGTTGGTACCCGGTAAAACTGATCAAAAATTCTTTTTGATTGTTCCTTAGTCATCCCGATACCTTTGTCTGAAATTTCTATCACTAAGAGTTTACCACTGTTTTTGGTGCTAATGTTTATTTCAGGGGTATCTGCGCTATATTTATTGGCATTATCAATCAGGTTATAGATTACGCTGGATAAATGCATTTCATCCCCAAAAACAAGCGCCTGAGTGGCCTCTAAATTTAGATTAATAATTGCATTTCTTTTTTGAAGCTGCAAACTCATGCTATCTAAAACAATAGCAATCAAATCGTTCATATCAACTTCAGTATTTTCCAGTTCAAGCTCATTTTTCTCTAATCTGGCAATACTTAAAACCCGCTCAATATGATTTCCTAAACGTACGTTTTCATCATAAATAATCCCTGCAAGGCGTTTTATTCTCGATTTATCTTCTGTAACCTCAGGGTCTTTTAAGGCCTCGCTTGCAATCATTATGGTTGCCACAGGCGTTTTAAACTCATGGGTCATGTTATTGATAAAGTCTGTCTTCATTTCAGATATTTTCTTCTGTTTCAGAATGGCATAAAGCGTATAAGAAAAGATAAAAACTAAAATTAGCAGTAGGCCCACTGATGAGGCTAAGGTTGCACTTAAATTGGATATAATGGCCGAGTTTTTATCCGGAAAACTTAGCATCAACAATCCAGGATCACGGAATAAATCGCTCCCAAATAATGGAATTTTATAGGTATTTTTTGGTAAAAAAGCATTAGCCGGATTAGATGCCTGCAAATATAAAACAGAATCTTTCTGAGCCAGCTTAACCTGCATATCATACTTTTGATCTATGTTATGGTTAAGCAACTCTTGTTTCAAAATTGCGTTAAGATCTGCAAATTTAATACGCTTATAAATCGGCACATTTCTTTCCTGCATTTCCTTAGATACATCTTCAACAATACTGGAACGGGAGTAAGAAAAAGTATCTTTTCCAAGGGCCGCAATTTTAATCTCCAGTGTCTTTTTGGCAATATCATCTTCGCGTTTGAATTTCTTCTCCAAATCATCAGAGATTTTTGGCAGGCCCACCAATAATGGATTTCCAGTCATAGGATCTGCAACAAGGTATCGAATGGTATCTGGTAAATTTTGAGGTGTTCTAAAATTAAAGGTCTTGGTGTCTCCCGAACCGATTAATTTAGTCCGCATGCTGTAACCCTTCAAGTTAAGGCTATTCAAATCAACAACAGCATCCATATTCACCTCTAAGTGCGTGCCTGTTACGGATGATTTCTGTGTTGATAAAGTTTTAAAGTCATTTTCAGATATAAACTTTGGTCCGCGGTAAGAAACCCTGATTAAACTATCCTGCTGATTCAGGTAATTTTCAATTTGATTTTCCCGCTCAGCTTGCTTCAATTCAGATTCCTGCACAAACTTCTGCCTTAAATCTTTAATATCTAAAGTTCTTTGTCTCGAATCCTGAAGCTGCCTTAACCTGTTTTCTGCATCCTTTCTATTGAGGTGATCAGCAACATTTAAGCGCTCCACTTTTTTCACCACATCACTTAATGTTTGATTAACCTGTTCGTCAAATAGCTGTGATTTTAGGCTATACGCTTCCCTGATGTAATACAGTTGCATCACGAAAACACCAAGCAGTGCAACGGTCATTAAAACAGTAATAAACCAAAAACTTTTTTTCTTCATTAAATCGGATGATCTTGCAGCGTTAAACTATCAGACCTCAAAAATACTCAATACCCTGTTTAACTATAGGTTTTTAACATATTTTAACAAGCACTATCCTACTGTAAATGAAGCACTAACCAGATGTTAAAAAAAATCAACAACAAAAAATGCCGGAATAAATTCCGGCATCGTTCAAAATTGTTTGCTTAAAAAAGATTCTTTATTTAGAAAGGTAAATCATCATCTTCACCTGGCGCATTGCTCACATCAACCGGAGCAGCATATTCTGGAGTACCTGCTGCAGCAGCACCTGCCGCAATTGCATTGATTCTCCAAATAACCAGACTGTTAAAATAAGATGTTTTTCCTGCTTTATCTGTCCATGGACGACCACGTAAATTAAAGAAAACCTCAACCTCATCGCCCGCTTTAAAGCTATCTAATAATGCAGTTTTATCTTGCAATGCCTCAAAACGAATATATTCCGGATATGTTGGGTTTTCTGCGTATTCTACTATTAAATCACGTTTTTTAAACGTTTCACTTACTTGCTGCGTGGCACCTACTTCGTGTACTTTTCCTTTAATTTCCATAACTAATACTACTTAATGTACTATAAACATCAAATCTCAATAATTTTATTGATAACTTCGCATATATTATGATGCAAGTTTTCCACAATAAAAGCAAGGTAATTATTACCTGCAACAAGCGACTTTCTCCTTACTTACAAGATGAAGTTACCGCCTTGGGTTACACCATAGAAAGAGCCTTTGCTACGGGCGTTGAGCTTAACATAACCCTTACTGAGTGTATTAAACTCAATTTAAACCTGCGTTGTGCAAGTCAGATTTTGTATGCAATAAAAAGTTTTAAAGCCATTACGCCTGATGATTTATATAAAGAAGTTTCTGAAATTGAATGGGAAGAATTAATTGATTTTTCGGGCTATTTCTCTGTAACTTCAAATGTGGATAATCCAAATATTACCACACCTCTTTTTGCCAACTTGAAAGTAAAGGATGCCATTGTTGACCGGATAAAAGAAAAAAAAGGTATCCGTCCTAATTCAGGTTCGGATGCAAATAAAACCGTTGTGCATTTATATTGGAAAGATGCAGATGCTGACATGTTTTTAGATACTTCAGGTGAAACACTGGCCAAACATGGCTACCGTAAAATCCCTGGCAAAGCCCCAATGCTTGAAGCACTTGCATCAGGTGTAATATATGCAACCCAATGGGACAAAAAATCGCCGTTTATAAATCCAATGTGCGGTTCAGGAACATTAGCCATTGAAGCAGCTTTAATTGCGACAAACAGGGCACCTGGCTTATACCGAATGAATTATGGCTTTATGCACATCCTCGGCTACAATGAAGAGGAGTTTTTTGCCGAGCGAAGAATTTTGAAAGATCAGGTAATTAAAAACATCGATTTAAAAATTATAGCTTCCGATCTTTCGGAAGATGCTGTAGAAGTTACCCGCAGAAATGCTAAAACGGCTGGGGTAGATACTTTAATTGATTTTGAAGTGTGCGATTTTGAGTTAACACCAGTACCAGAAGGTGGAAAAGGAGTTGTGGTTTTCAACCCAGAATATGGTGAGCGCCTTGGGGTACACAGCAAGCTCGAATTAACGTATAAACGCATGGGCGATTATATGAAAAAAGAATGCAAAGGTTATTCAGGATATATTTTTACTGGAAATCCTGATTTAGCCAAAAAAATAGGCCTAAAAGCCTCAAAAAAGGTAGAATTCTACAATGGAAAGCTGGATTGCCGCTTACTTGAATATGAATTATATGACGGAAGCAGGCGAACTATACAGGCAGAAGTATAAGTTTTTCCATAAAAATTAATATATTACGCTCTTCTGCGCTCCCATAACGCAGCTTCAAATTGAAAAAGTATGGATTTTGATGACATGAACCACATGCCCGAATGGGAACAACTTAGCAGCTTAGGTGAAGAGGACTGCTTACCGCAACAGGAAACTGAAAAAAGCAGGCTAAAAGCACTCCGGGCTAAAGCTTTATACAACCAGGCAAGGGCAGTTTACAAATATGCTGCCCTGTTCTGCGAAACATTAAAAGGCGAAATGGCTGATTTAACAGCGAACCTCATTATGCAAAATGTGCTGATCATTTGCCCTAAAATTGTTGGTGCAGAGGGTGCTGATATTTACGTCTTACGCATGGAAAATGCATCCATAATAAGATCCAATTGCCGCGAACTCGAAATTCAGGTTCAAGCCGCAGACATGCTCCAGATTTGTGCCCCTGAGTATAAAAATATCGTACTTAATGAACTCGAAAAATTTCGTCTTATCTTTATTGAGTGGGTAAAACACTTCGAAAAAGATGAATATAAAGACGAATGGGGCCTTTATTAACCTTCTAATACCACCGCTTTATCGCTCAAAAAAATGAACGCCTTTCAATCAACAGATTCCCTATAATTTAACTTCTTACTGAAATAATCTAAAGCTTTTTAGCTTAAATGTATTTGCCGCTCCCTTCCTTTTCTTCAGCTTTTTTGGTAAAAAAATCAACCCAGAAAAATCTATTACAGAAGTAACCTCGTTTATATCATTAATATAAATTAAAATTACACCTATTTTATGGAAGATTTATTGGCTTTGAAGACGAAGAATGTGGCTGCGAATATTAGAAAAATCAGAGAATATAGAGATTACACCCAGGATTATTTAGCTGCAAAGTTAAAAATATCTCAAAATGCCTACAGTAAAATTGAGTTGGGTTACAGCAAACTAACGGTAGAACGTTTGTTTCAGATTACTGAAATTTTAGATGTAGAAATTTTACATGTATTAACCTTCCAGTCTAACGAAATTATTAAATTAATTGACGCAGATCAGGAGCCGGCAACCATTTCCTGACCGCCATTTTAATAATTCCCTTTAAAATTCATTCGTTTTATTTCACTGCATATAATTTAATACCTTTGATTTTTTAATTTCAGGTTATGCAGGATACAATAAAAAGCACCATTTCTTTTGTAAAAAAAACACTCGAAAACGCAGAAGCAGGACACGATTGGTTTCATATAGAACGTGTTTATAAAACGGCTTTAAATATTAATCAAAAAGAAAATGGTGAAGAAGCTGTTGTTGCTTTTGCAGCACTGCTGCACGACATTGCTGATCCAAAATTTAATAATGGAAATGAAGAATTAGGGCCTCAAATGGCTGAAAATTTCTTAAGATCTTTAAACGTTAAGGAAGAAATCATTACGCATGTAAAACTGATTATCCAGAACATGTCGTTCAAAAATAGCTTTGATAAAACTGGTTTTACGTCTAAAGAAATGCAAATTGTACAGGATGCAGATCGCCTGGATGCCATTGGCGCTATTGGCATTGCCAGAGCCTTTACTTATGGGGGTTTTAAAAACAGGGTTTTATACGATCCAGCCATTAAACCTGAACAACATTTATCAAAAGAGAGCTATAAAAATACGATAGCGCCCACTATAAATCATTTTTACGAAAAACTACTTCTACTTAAAGATATGATGAATACGGAAGCTGGAAAGATCATCGCTGAAGAAAGACATCTTTTCATGTTGCAGTATCTCGAACAATTCTATAAAGAATGGGAAGGGAATTAGTTCACACTACTTATAAGAGTATAATTAAGTATAAATACTAATTATATTAGCTTTTTATTTGCTATTTTTGTTAGCAAATAAAAAGCTATGTTTGACCGAATCCGTGAAAAATTAAATATTCTCGCCGATGCTGCAAAATATGATGTTTCCTGCTCCTCCAGTGGCGGCACGCGTAAAAATGATAACAAAGGCTTAGGCGACAGTCATTCTTCAGGCATCTGCCACACGTATACTGAAGATGGGCGATGTGTTTCCTTGCTTAAAATTCTCTTAACCAACCACTGTATTTTCGATTGTGCTTTCTGCGTATCCAGAAAAAGCAATGATGTAAAACGTGCTGCATTTACAGTAGATGAGGTAGTAGAACTGACCATGAATTTTTATCGCCGCAATTACATCGAAGGTTTATTTCTGAGTTCAGGTATATTTAAAAATGCTGATTTTACAATGGAACGGTTGTTATTAGTGGTTAAGAAACTGAGATTAGAGCAGCGCTACAATGGATATATACATTTAAAAACCATTCCCGGCGCCAGTGATGAGCTTATAAAAGAAGCGGGGTTATATGCCGATAGGATGAGTATTAATTTAGAAATGCCCACCGAAGCCGGATTAAAACTTTTAGCTCCCGAAAAAAGCCATGCCGATGTAATTAAACCATTAAGTTTTGTTCAGGAAAATATTGTTCAGTTTGCCGCAGATAAAAAACTCATTAAACACATTCCAAAATTTGTTCCTGCCGGGCAAAGCACCCAGATGGTTATCGGTGCAACACCAGAAAGCGATAAAGATGTAATGTATATGGCAAATGCTTTTTACAAAAACTTTTCTTTAAAAAGGGTTTACTACTCGGGCTATGTACCGATAAGTAACGATACCCGAATGCCTGTTTTGGGCACTCAACCTCCACTTTTAAGAGAAAACAGGCTTTATCAAACCGATTGGTTAATGCGTTTTTATGGTTTTAAAGTTCAGGAAATTTTAAACGATGCCAACCCAAACCTCGATGTGGATATTGACCCGAAATTAAGCTGGGCCATTCGAAATATGCAACATTTTCCAGTTGATGTTAACAAGGCCGATTATGCCATGATTCTCCGCATTCCCGGAGTTGGGGTTATGTCTGCCAAAAAAATTGTTCAGGCCAGAAAATTCGGAAAACTCAGGATTGACCAGCTGAAAAAAATTGGGGTCTCTTATAACCGGGCGAAGTATTTCATCACCTGTGCCGACAGTCCATATCAATTAAAAGATTATCAGGGTACCCAAATTAAAGCCTTTATTTTAGCCGAAAGCCAAAGCAAATACTTAAAAACAGACAACAATCAATTGATTTTATTTTAATCCTATGCTCTTGTACAGCAGCAGGGTTGCAAAAACTAAATAATGACTTACATTTTCGACGGCTCAATGCCAGGGCTTTTAACTGCAGTTTTTGAGTGGTTTGAACGCAAACCGGGAAAAATTGTACTTAAATCTATTGATATTTTTCAGCCGGAGGCTTTTGCTGAATGTTTTACGGTAATAACCGATCATCAAAAGGCAGACCGGGTTTGGGCAGGGCTTCAAAAGAAACTAAAAAAGGAATGGTTGTGTAAATTTTATTGTGCTTACTTATCAGAAATTCAGGAAGCTTATAACCATCTTTTTCAATTTTCAGTGTATATTTTTAAAAACGAAACTGGTGCTGAAACCAATTATGGAAATGAGCACGTAATAGCACTTTCAAAATATGCAAAAAGTGTAGAACGTGAAAAACATCGTATGGAGGCTTTTATACGGTTTCAAAAAACAGGCGACGGAATGTTTTATGCTGCTATTGATCCCGATTTTAATGTTTTGCCTTTAATTTCCAATCATTTTAAAAACCGCTACGCCGATCAGCAGTGGATTATTTACGATTTAAAGCGAAAGTTTGGTCTTTACTATGATTTAAAGGGTGTTGAAGAGATCACAATGAGTTTTACAGATCAATTGAATAAGAAAAAGCCAAACACCGTTTTGATGGATGAAAAAGAGGAACTTTATTCTCTTTTATGGAAAGATTATTTTAAAAGTGCAAACATTGTCGCACGTAAAAACACTAAACTCCATCTACAGCACGTACCTAAACGCTATTGGAAATATTTGACCGAAAAGCAACTAACTTAACATTGCCTTAATATAAAAAACTTAAATTGCAGCATGAAATTAAGTGTGCTGGTTTTATTTACGGCTCTTGCAGTTGGTCTGTCAATCGGGCTGGTTAATTACCACTTTCAGGGAAGTTGGTACTATCTGCTTATTTCTTTTGGCATTTCCTTTATAACCAGTTTTATTGTTTTTTATTACCTGATTGAGAAATATATTTACACTAAAATTAAACTCATTTACAAGTTAATTCACAACCTTAAATTAGGCAAAGACTTAAAAGAAGCCTTAGGCGAATATGTAAGTTCTGACCCCATTAACGATGTAGAAAATGAGGTTAAGGAATGGGCCGGCGCAAAGAAAAAAGAAATCGACTTGCTTAAAAAACAAGAACAGTTTAGACGAGAGTTCCTTTCTAACGTTTCCCATGAGTTTAAAACCCCGCTTTTTGCCATCCAGGGCTATATCGAAACTTTACAGGATTGCGTTGTTGACGATCCTGAACAAGCTGTTATTTTCCTTAAAAAAGCTGGAAACAATGTAGAAAGGTTAAGCTATTTAATTAATGACCTGGATGTAATTTCCAAACTGGAAACCGGAGAATCTCCAATACATTACCAAAAATTTGATTTTGTGCACCTGGCCAAGGAAGTGATGGACTACCTGGAAGACCGGGCACATTCAAAAAACATAAAACTTTTTTTTAAGGATAAATATACGGCCCCAACCATGGTAACTGCCGACCGGGAAAAAATCAGGCAGGTGCTCATCAACTTAATTGTAAATAGCGTTAAGTATGGCATTGAAAATGGCGAAACCGCGATTAAAATTTTCGAATTGCACGATCAGTTTTTAATTGAAGTGACTGATAATGGAATGGGCATTGAAGAAAAACACTTACCACGTTTATTTGAACGTTTTTATCGTATAGATACCCACAGGGCAAGGGAAGTTGGCGGAACGGGTTTAGGATTGGCAATTGTTAAGCATATTTTAGAAGCGCACCAGCAAACCATTTCTGTACGCAGTACGCCTGGAATAGGTACCACATTTGCCTTTACCTTGCAAAAAGGCAGCTAAAGCTGACAAATAAAATTCTGACACGGGCAGCAATTAACCTTGGTTAAGCTCCTGTTATATCCCAAAACAACGACTGCAGTTAGTTCTAAAGCATCACCATACCTATAAAACACTTTAAGTTAAGTCAATAAAGCATTGTTTCTTAAATGTAATTCCTTAATATAATTTATAACTTAACATTAACTTAACATTGGGCTTGTAGCTTTGCAACATATTATAAATTAAGATGAACAATATTTTCAAGTTCTTTACCCCACAAGATAGAAAGTTCCATCCGCTTTTCGAACAAGCTGGTAGCAATGCACTTAAAATAGCTGAAGCCCTTTTAGAAATGGTAAGCACTGCGGATGCAGAAAGCAGAAAAACAATTTTTAAAGAGATTGAACGCTTAGAGCATGTTGGTGATGACATTACCCATTCTATCTTTCTTGAGTTAAGTAAGAACTTTATTACTCCATTTGACAGAGAAGATATCCACCAACTGGCCACAGCTGTTGATGATGTTGCCGATTATATTTACGGCACTGCAAACCGTATGCAAATGTACAATATGAGCACCATTAGCGAACCAATTGTAAAAATTGCCGAGCTTTTAGTAGAGATGTGTACCGATATTGACAAAGCAATTAAAGAATTACGCAGTTTCAAAAACATTCGTGTTATTGCCGATGCTTGTATCCGCATTAACAGTGGCGAAAACCAGGCAGATTATGTATTTACTTTGGCCGTAGCGCGTTTATTCGAGTACGAAACCAATGCAATTGAATTAATTAAACATAAAGAGGTTTTACAAACGATAGAAAAAGCAACGGATAAATGCGAAGATGTTGCAAATGTGCTTGAAACTATCCTTGTTAAAAACGCTTAATAAAAAATAAACATGGTAACTACCTTATTGGTTGTTGTTGTAATACTGGCTATCGCTTTCGATTACATTAACGGCTTTCACGATGCCGCTAACTCGATTGCAACAGTTGTTTCTACAAAAGTACTTACGCCCTTTCAGGCGGTATTATGGGCTGCTCTTTTCAACTTTGCAGCTTATTTCTATTTCACAGACCATAAAGTGGCCAATACGGTTGCTAAAACTGTAATCGAGAATTACATTACGTTAGAAGTTATTCTTGCTGGCCTTATTGCTGCCATCATCTGGAATTTATTGACCTGGTGGTATGGCATTCCTTCAAGTTCTTCGCATACCCTGATTGGTGGTTTTGCAGGCGCAGGAATGACACATGCCTTGTTAACAGGCGCCAGCCCGCTGGATGCTGTTAACATGGGTTATGTAATTAAAATTGTTTCTTTTATTGTATTGGCCCCTGTTATTGGTATGGTAATTTCAGTTGTTATTACTTTAATCATCATTAACATTTGCCGCAATGCAAAACCTGCCACGGCAGAGAAATGGTTTAAACGCCTTCAGCTTTTATCATCTGCGGCTTTAAGTTTCTTCCACGGAGGTAATGATGCTCAAAAAGTAATGGGTATTATTGCTACAGCTTTAATTGCTTCTAAAGTAATCCCTAACTTCGAATCTATGCCGGGCTGGGTACCGGTAGCCTGTTATTCAGCAATTTCTTTAGGTACCATGAGTGGTGGCTGGAAAATTGTAAAAACAATGGGTTCAAAAATTACAAAAGTAACGGCTTTAGAAGGTGTTGCAGCCGAGACAGCTGGCGCAGTAACTTTAGGGATTACAGAACATTTTGCAATTCCTGTTTCTACCACACACACCATTACCGGTTCAATTGTGGGTGTAGGTTTAGTAAAAAGTGTTTCAGCAGTACGTTGGGGTGTAACCATCAACTTAATATGGGCATGGATTTTAACCATCCCGGTTTCGGCTACATTAGCCGCAATTATTTACAGCTTGATTTATTATTTCAGATAGCGCTGAATTACAATATTTTAAAAGCCCAAAGTTTGAACGCTTTGGGCTTTTATTTTACCCGTAATTTTAGGCTTTAATAACAAAGTTTGCTTTGGAAGAATGCGTAAAATAAATTCAGCACGACACAGGTGCTAAATACCTTCTCTTTTCATTTCTTTCGCCACCTCCAGCGCTAAAACATCATCACTATTTTCTAAATTTTCAATAATGGCTTCCTTATTTTTAGCGGAATGGTTTTGGCTCATTTTAAAAACATGATCTAAGTTGGTCACCAAAATTTCGAATCCGGTAATTGCTTTTAAATGTTTCTGAATATAAGCATCATCCATTTTATTAAACGCCGCAGGGCTTGTTTTTGAATCCTCGTAATGATCTGTCAAATCTTTGATCACCTGATAAGTTTCCTCGGAATTCATTAACCTGATGACGCCTTTTGCCTGTACCGTTTTATAATTCCAGGTTGATGCTACTGCCGGGCTTTCGTAAACAGATGCGCTGATGTAAGCATGTGCACCGGTAAAAACCGCAAGTACACTGGGGTTTTGCTCAAAAGCCTTGCAATGATTTGTTTTAGTCATGATATGGCCAATTAATTTAATTTCATCGTTATCAACCATCGTTTTAACAGGAACCTGGGTAGCAACAGGAAATTCCCCATCAAATCCAATTAGCGTAACGAAGGAATTTTTATGCATAAAATCCAGAACTATATCCTGGTTTTCGGCGGTAAAATAGGGCAACTTATACATAAGATATATAATGCATCAAAAATTAATTTGATTGTTTATTTATAGCGTAATAGAATTGGCGGCTCATGCCACCGGTGTGATGAAACGATTAGAATTTAATTGTTAATTCAACTGTATCGTTTCCGTTTTTTGGCAGAACCCAGTCTGGTCCATTTTCAACAAGCCGTTTTGCCTCAGCATCAGCCTCATTATTTAAGCCTTTTAAAATTTTAACTGAACCAGGCCGTCCCGATTTGCGTACCTTAAAACTTACCGTAACATACTGTTCAGGTCCCTTTGGATTGTATAATTTATTATTATTTTCCAGGTAAGCCTCGTAATTAACTGTAGAAACCGGTACAGGTACGGTAATTTCTTTCGAAGATTTAGCATCCAGTGAAGGGTTTGCTTTTAAAACAACCTTCCCAGCAGGTATGGATTTTCTTTCCCTTCCGTTTGATCCGGTTACGGCCGCAATTTCATTTAAAGATAAATCTCCCCTTAACGCAATCCGGATTGTATTTGGATCATTTGCCTTTGATATTTCGGCATCTTTATAGCCCTCTGCCCTTACCACAAGTTCTCTATTTTTCAAGCTACTGTCAACAGGTAAATAAAAGTTACCGTTGGCATCTGTTTTTGTTTCGCTTTTAGTTCCTGCCACCTTAACAATTGCGCCAGAAATGGGTAAACCGTTGCCTTCGGCGTTAACGGTGCCACTGTACACCGCGCTGTTAGAAACGATAGCCGGTGCTGCTGCAACTCTTGCTTCCTGTACGGAAAAACTTCTTTTATCATCAACCGCAACTACTTCAACCTTTTTTCTGCTCGTAGGAGCAGGAAGATCTGCAGCAACAGGATGATTTGATGACCTGATGTTTTTTGCCAAATCTCCGGTTTTAGCATCTTTAACGGCCTTATCAATCAGGGCAGACTGTGCTGTTTCAGTTTTATCGGCGCTGATGTCTTCAGCTTTTGGTTTATTCGCTGCAATGGCGGTATTGGTATCTAAATTAACGATTACGCCATTTGCTTTTCGCTGTGCCACTTCATTTCGGTGGTTAATCTCACGCATAAAAAACAAAATGCTTACTGTAATAAAGGCTACTGTAGCCGTTGCTGCTATACTTAACCTTTGGGTGGTAATGCCCCATAACCTACGTTTAACAGGCTTAATTGCAATACGATCATGAAGTTGCTTTTGAAGAATAGAATACGTTTGCTTTCTTTTAGGAGATTGACGTAAACCTTCGAGTGCTTCGGCCACAAAAGGATCTTCCAGCTCTTGTCGTTCAACAAAGTGCATAGCCTTGGCATCAAGCTTACCATCCAGGTAATCTTCCAGAACATCAATATCTAACCAATCGTTATTCACTACTATTTTTCTCTATACAAATCTTCAAATTCCGCTTTCCATTCTGAATATAGCTCTTAACCTTAAGCATTTCGTAACCGGTAATATCAGCCACTTCCTTATAGCATTTTTCCTGTAGATAAAATAAATCTACACTTTTTCGCTGTTCTTCAGGCAAAGTTTCCATACACTTTTCCATTGTGGTAAGCTGCGTTTCTTTTGTGTTGTCGATATCAAGATGCACAAACTCACTATTTTCCACAAAAGTATCATCCAAAGAAACATTGTTATGCTTTGCCGATTTTCTAAGCGCCATTAAACAATGGTTACGTGTTAAAACGTGTAGCCAACTCTTAAAATTTTGTACTTCGTGATTTTTAAGTTTAGATACTAATTCTTCAAAAATCTGCATTACGGCGTCCTTGCTTTGCTCCTCATCTTTAAAGTAGTTAAAACAAACCCCGAAAACCAGGTGCATGTACTTATTATAAAGTTTACCCAACGCGTTTAAATTGTCGGTATTTTTATACTCGGCAATTAATTTTGCATCATCTTGCTGGTTATTTCCAGCTGTATTTTTTATAAACTTCAAAAAATTGGGTAGCTAAAGCGAATTATCCTCAAGTATAAAAAATATTTTTGAGTGATCAGACATAAACTAAATTATTACAGCAATTAAACCCCAACAAAAAGCGACACTCTAACTGGTTTAAAAACAAACATTGGAGCAAAGCTGTATCTTTGGCTATTGTATATAAATTATAATTTATGGCAATGCTTTTGCTAACAATAACTTAAACAAACAAAATGAAGAGTACTACTATTTTAGCATCGCTGGCATTAACCTTAATTGGAAGCCTGAATGCACAAAGCCAAACCAAATTAAGCGATTTGCTAAAAAAGGTAACCAATAAACAAACCACTGCTACAACAACTTCTACTTCAACTTTGGGTACGCCTTCAACCTTAGAAATTGGACAAGGCATAAAGCAGGCATTAGAGATTGGTGTTTCTGCAGGTGCTGATCGGTTATCTGCAAAAGATGGTTTTTTAGGCAATTTGGCTGTTAAAATTTTAATGCCTCCTGAAGCACAAAAAGTAGAGAAGACATTGAGAGGGCTTGGTTTAAACTCGCTTTGCGATAATGTAATTACAAGCTTGAACCGTGCAGCAGAGGACGCAGCAAAAGAGGCTAAACCTATTTTTGTATCTGCCATTAAACAAATGACTTTAACCGATGCCACTAATATTCTTTTGGGCAATAATGATGCGGCTACAGCCTACTTTAAAAGGGTTACAACCGCTCAGTTAATGCAAAAATTTAGTCCGATTGTAAGCACCAGCTTAAATAAAGTTAACGCAACGAAGTATTATGGCGATTTAACCTCGCAGTATAATCGCTTGCCGCTGGTAAAACCAGTGAACACAAATTTGAGTGAATATGTTACGCAGAAAGCCATTGATGGTTTATTTATAGAAGTAGCCCAGGAAGAGCTTAAAATAAGGGGAAATTTGGGTTCGCGCAGTACTACCTTACTTCAAAAAGTATTTGGTTACGCAGATAAGAAAAAGAGTTAAGTCGATATTTTATCATAAAACAGGTAAGATCCGGATTCTACAGGGCCCGGATCTTTTTTGTTTAAAAGTATTTTGTAAAATTGCAGCTTACCAAAAAATCTTTGTGTCATGCGTTTGATTCGTCTTTTTATCCCCTGCCTCGCACTTTTGGCTTCGTGTACTGCCAATAACGATAAAGAAAGTGCTAAAGCAATATTGGATACGGTTTCTTTAAGTACAAAACGTTATGCAATTGCTTACCAAAATGGAGATAAAATTGTGGCCAGCAGCGCCGACACCATTAATCAGGTTTCTTTTGGTGGTGCAACCAATCCAGCCATTTCACCAGACGGAAATAAACTGGCCTATACGGTAAAAGATTCTGCCGGGCACACAACCATTTGGGTTGCCGACATGGAAAATAAAAGCCAGGGACAGTTAAAGGTAAATTACGACAATTACGATCAGGCCGTATGGGCAGCTGATGGCAATTCGATTGCATTTAGTGTCCTTAATAAAAAAGGGAACTGGAAAGTCGGGATTATTAAAACAGACAATACAGGTTTTATGATGCTGGATAGTACTTCGAAATTAAGTGTTTATTCTCCAACATGGAAAGATGTAAATGAACTGGTAGCACACGATTTAGTTAATTTATATACTTTCGATGTTAGCGGGAAATTGATTAACACAAAATTAATTGCAAACCTGATTGGAAAAGAGTTTACGCTTGCCAAGAGCAATCGTTTCTTTTATACTAAAGATGGAAAGAAATTGATTTTCAGCGCTGGAAAAATGGATGCTAAAAAATCTAAATTCCCAATTGAAGGTGTGTATCTTTTAGATTTAGCAACTCAAAAAATTAATCAGATTTCTCCTCCTGAAATGAATGCTTTTTCTCTTTTTGTAACAGCCGACGAGCGAATCTTTTTTAGTGGCGGTGATACGCCATCAACATCTAAAATCTATGTTTCTGATTTCAATGGAAGTGCAAAAGTAGTGGTAGATAAGGGTACTAATCCCACTGGAGCACTTAAGTAAGCATAAATTATTAACGGTATTACGTTTTTGAATTACCTTAGAACATCTAAGTTCTATATATAAGATGCTCATTATTTGAATACCCGGATGTGTAGCGCGTATTTTTTTATCCCCTAATAACCTTTAGAAAACCTGAATTCTTTATAGGAGATAATTTGCAATTCTAATGCTTTAGCAGGCAATAAGAAAAGTTTTTGAACTACAACAACGATTTACTCAATAGATCTTTTTCAAAAAAAAGAAGAAAATTTAAAGTAATATTGAATTTCGTCCGTTTACTCGTTTATAAAGCAATAAATAGTGCCAGCAAACGAATCCCAAAATATTATTTCAACGGTTGCCAGTTATGGTAAGCGCTTATTCAGTTTCATCCGTGGGCGGGTGAATACGGATGAGGATGCGGAAGATATTTTGCAGGATGTTTGGTACCAATTGAGCAATCAGCCCGAAGCAGGTGCAATAGAACAGATTAGCGGCTGGTTATATCGCGTAGCCAGAAATAAAATAACAGATAAGTACAGAAAGCAAAAAGACGACCTTTTAGAGGATTTAAGCTACGAGGATGAAGACGGCGAGATTAACTTCAGGGAGATTTTAATGGCCGAAGCCAGCACTGAAGAGGCTGAAGAATTAAAAAAGTTATTTTGGGATCAGCTATTTATTGCGCTTGAGGAGCTACCTGAAAACCAACGTTATGTTTTTATTCAAAACGAACTTGAAGAAAGAACTTTTCAGGAAATTGCCGATGAAACCGGCGAAAACATTAAAACTTTAATATCAAGAAAAGGTTATGCAGTTAAACACCTGCGCAACCGGTTACAAAATTTATATCAGGAATTTATTAACTATTAAATTTGCAGGCATGAGGAATAGAAATTTTAATCGAGGTAAGAAATTCGCTTTCTTTTTCCCGGTAGCAGTGCTTATAGCAGTTGTACTGGGTTATGTGGTTATGTTTTTATGGAACTGGATTTTACCGGAAGTGGCACATACCGGAAAGCTCAATTACTGGCAGGCACTTGGATTACTGGTACTTTGCCGGATTTTATTTGGGAATTTTGGCCGCGGCGATGGCTTTAAAAACCGGCATGGTGGCTTTGGCCGGGATGGCCGAATATTAAGAGAAAAATGGCACAGCATGAATGATGAAGAGCGCGATAAATTCCGAACGGAATGGAGAGCACGTTGCGGAAACAGAGATCATAGAAATCGCAGATAATTAGAACCGGCAAATGCCGGTTTTTTTATTGATTTAACCTTAATAAACTAACAATCAATACACTGCATAAAAAAAATAAAAATATTTTAAAGTAAAATCTAAAATCATTCGTCTTCCTAATTAAAATAAGAAGAAAAATGAAAAAGATATTTAAAGCCATTGGATTTGGAATTGTACTCGGTGCAGCCCTTTTCTTTATACCATTTATATTTAAGTTTATTCTCATCGCTGCCCTACTTGGAATGGTCTTCAGAATCATTGCCCGCAATCGCCGAAGACATTTTATGCACCATTTTGATGCGTATTATCCAAACCAATTTCAACGCATTACCCCTATTGACGGGCAGTGGTATAAACCAGCGGTTCAAAGTAACGCAACAATTAATCACATAAACATTAATTAATCAGGCCATGAGAATATTTAGAGGATTATTAGTACTTGTTGCAGCAGCTGCAACCTTTTACAGCTTAAATGTATTCGCCGTTCAAAATGGTTATCGAGACAGGCTTGATTTTAAAAACAGGCATTATCACGATGACGATTGTAGCAATAGGCACTACAGACAACACAGCTTTAATCACCACAATAATAAAATGCAGGATTCTATTGCGCCTGATAGTACACGCAACAGTAATAACACCCCACTTTAATAGCAATACAATATGTCGCACATACTTTTTTTATGCATTCCTTCACATGGCCATGTTAACCCCGTAATAGGATTGGCCGGCGAGTTAATTAACCAGGGAGAAAGGATAACCTTTTTCTGTTCTGATGAATTTAAGAAATCGATTGAAGGTATTGGAGCTGATTTTAAATGCTATAAAGAAGATTTAAATATTTTTCAAAAGAAGAACGGGACTCCGGATGAAAAACCAACTTCAGGTTTAGTGAGCGCCCTACTGGAACCGATGAAATTTATAGACGATATTTTGGTTCAAATTAAAAATTTAGAATTCGATTATATTGTTTTTTCTTCAGCTTACCCTTATGCTAACGTAATTTCACAGATTTTAGACATTCCAACGGTTTCTTCTTTTGCCGTTTTTATGACACTGAAAGACTTAATGGCCAAAAAAGCAGAAGATCCCAGCACAGCTGGCAAACAAGGCTTTATGGGCATAAATGCTGAAACAACTGAAATATTTAAAAAAGTACGTCAGGATTTAATACAAAAATATCAGGTTGAAATACCGGATAATATGATGGACCTCTTTTTCAATAAGGGAGATTTGAATATCATTTATACATCAAAATATTTCGTTCCCGATCCCGATCAGTACGATGACAGCTTTATTTTTATAGGACCTCCGGTTTACAATAAAAAATATGCACTTGATTTTCCTTTTGAAAAGCTCAAAGGAAAGAAAGTAGTCTACATTTCATTAGGCACCGTGTTTAGCAATCATTCTGATGAAATTAACAACATATTCTTCAAAACCTTTGCTGATTTGGATGTAGTAGTTGTTATGGCCGCTTATAATATTGATCTTTCCCGGTTTAATGTTCCGGCTAATTTCATTGTGAGGAACTATGTACCGCAACTAAAAGTTTTAAAATACACTTCGGTAGCCATAACACATGCCGGCATGAACAGTATTGGTGATATCCTGTACAATAATGTTCCTTTTATATCTATTCCATTGGGTGCAGATCAATTTTTCCTGGCCAACCGGGCGCAGGAATTGGGCGCAACCCTTGTGCTTGATGCAAATAATTTGACGCCTGAAATACTGAAAAAATCCGTTGAAAAAGTAATAGAGAACCCTAATTATTTAGAAAATATCAAAAAAATAAGCAATTCTTTTATTGAATCCGGCGGATATAAAAGAGCTGTTGAAGAGATTTTCAAACTCAAAAAAAGAAAAGGAATATCCAATTAGGTAGATATTTCAGAAAACTATAAAGGAAGTAAAAACCTTAGAAAATTTAACAATTAAAATTAAAAAACATGTATAACGAACAATTTAGAACAGATAGAATGAACAGAGGTTGTGGCCGCGGAGGTCACAGATTTGGTGGCCGCTTTGGTCATGGCCACGGCCGGCACTTTGAAGGTAAATTTGGCGAGGCGTTTCGTCGCGTACCGGTAAATATTGAAGAGAATGATGAAAATTTCACCATTCATTTATATGCTCCGGCTTTGGTAAAGGAAAATTTAAAGGTGACAACTAAAAATGATGTTTTGACCATTAGCTATAAACCTGCTGAGGAAAGTAATGATTCGCAGAATTTTAGTCGCAGAGAATATGCCAACGGTGCCTTTGAAAGAGGATTTGCCTTAAATGGAAAGGTGTTATCCGAAAATATTTCTGCAGCTTACCTTGATGGCATTTTGAAAGTAACACTACCTAAAAACCCTGAAACCAATACGCCTGCCAAAGATATTTCAGTAGATTAAGGAATATCTAAATCTAAAATCCCGATTATTGCTGGCGATGATCGGGATTTTTTTGTTTTAAAGAAATTACAGAAGTATCATTTACACTAAAAATTACAAAGGAATAATTTACGACTTGCTATTGGCTACAATTTGAGGTACTTTTGTTTAAATAAAAAATTACAACATATTGAATTTTAACGACTTTAATTTTAACCCCGACTTATACGAAGGCTTAATGGCCATGGGGTATAAAAGCGCTACTCCTATACAAGAACAAGCTATTCCTGTCATTTTAGATAACCACGATATTATTGCCTGTGCACAAACGGGAACGGGCAAAACTGCCAGTTATCTTTTGCCGGTAATGGATAAGATCAGTCGTGCGGAAAACAGACACAACAATACCCTAATTTTAGCACCAACACGTGAGCTTGCGCAGCAAATAGATTTACAGGTGGAAGCTTTGGCTTATTTCACCAACATCAGCTCGCTGGCTGTTTATGGTGGCGGCGATGGAATTGCCTACGAACAGCAAAAACGATCAATGCGTGATGGTGTCGACATTATTATTGCTACACCAGGCAGGTTAATGGCCCACTTATCATCAGGTGTTTTAAAACTGGAACACTTGCAGCATTTAATTTTAGATGAAGCAGACAGAATGCTTGACATGGGTTTTTATGATGATATTATCCGCATTATCAGCTATTTGCCAAAGAAAAGGCAAACACTTTTGTTTTCGGCCACAATGGCTCCAAAAATAAGAACAATGGCTGGTAGGATTTTACATGATCCGAAACAAATTACCATATCCATTGCCAAGCCAGCCGAAGGAATCGACCAGCAAGCTTACAACATTCACGATCAGCAAAAACAAGCTTTATTAACCAATATTTTTAAAAGCGATCAGTATAAAAGCAGTATTATTTTTGTTTCTACAAAGGAAAAGGTTAAAGCACTTTACAAAGCCTTTAAAGGTTTAGGCATTAAAGCTGAGGCTTTCCATTCTGATTTGGGACAGAAAGAACGGGAGGATATTTTACTTGCCTTTAAAAACAGGAGATTGCCAATTTTAATTGGCACTGATGTTTTATCGCGTGGGATTGATGTGGAAGGGATTGATCTGGTTGTTAATTACGACGTTCCGGGCGATCCGGCTGATTATGTACACCGCATTGGACGTACAGCAAGGGCTGAAACAAAAGGAACGGCTATAACACTTGTAAACGGACGGGATAAACGCAAGTTTGATAACATTGAAAAATTAATTGAAAAAGAGGTGCCCAGAATGCCTTTGCCAGAAAATGTTGCTGCGATTGAAATTACACATGTTGAAGAAAAACGCCAGCAACACAGCAACAATAGCAAGAAAAAAGTTTGGCATAAAAAGAAAAAGCCAAAACCATCTGCCGGAGTTTAAACTGACTTGTATTTCCTAATTCTTTGCTGATTATTTAACAAAAGGGTGATATAGCAATTCTTTTTTTACAACGATTAAGAGTAAATTGTACTATCAAAATACAAATTAATATGGAAGCAAAAATTGGAATATCAGTTGAAAACAGACAATACGTATCAGAGCAACTGGCTAAATTATTAGCCGATGAATATGTTTTATATACTAAAACCCGTAATGCGCACTGGAATGTTGAGGGTGCAGATTTTTTAGCAAAACATAAGTTTTTTGAAGAGCAGTACAATCAATTAGACGAATTTATTGACAGCGTTGCTGAACGTATACGTAAAATTGGACATTATGCGCCGGCCACTTTGAAAAACTTTTTAGCGCTTACACATCTTACCGAGTATAGCGAAAGAAAAAATGACAGTTTAGGTTTTATTAAAGACTTGTTAGCGGATCACGAAACGGTAATTGAGTTTATTAGAGGTAACATTACCCCCATTGCAGAAGAGTACGGAGATGCAGGCACAAGCGACTTTATTACCGGCTTAATGGAAACTCATGAAGAAATGGCCTGGTTTTTAAGAGCTCACTTAAAATAAACAATAGAAATTGATCCCATGCCAACAGGATTTTTCTTATTGGTATTTTTATAACAAAAAGGGCTGTACGTTAACGTACAGCCCTTTTTGTTGAACTTAATTTTAAACTATAGTCCTAATTTTTTTGAAATTGCAGCTGGAATACCTGCTTTATTTAATAAGATGGCAGTAGATTTATACTTTACAAAGTTTTTAGTTACGTATAAATAACCTTTGTAATCGTTGGTAACTCCCCAAGAGTTTTTAACGATATAATATTCTTTGCCATTCTGATCTTTAGCCAAACCAACAATATGCATACCATGATCATCCGTAGTTTGGTAGTTATCAAATGCCTGCTGACGGTTTTCCTGAGTAATTTCCATTTCTGGTTTAGGTCCGTCAAACATTTCTGTTTTTTGTTTTGCAGTCATTTCCGCAAAAGGGGTTTCAGGAACATAAGCAACACCATTTTTATAACTGAAAGATTTTTCACTCACGTCAGTTGCCCAAGCTACAGTATAACCCGCTTTAAGCGCATTGTCAATAATATCCGTTAATTCGTTAACCTGTACGTTATAAACCTGATCGAAAGACCAGTTATCCGGCACTAACAAAGTAAATTTAGAATAGAAAGGATGATCATTAAATGAAGATAATTCTACATAATTATCTGGGTTAATGCCTACAACCTCATTTGCAAAGGTTTTTGGGGTGTATTTCTTACCTTTAAAAGTAAAGTTTTCTGGAACAGCACCTAAATAAGCATCAATAACACCAGTATAAGCTTTTAACCAGTTTGGTGTTAATTCGCCATTTGAATTTTTAACAACAGCATCTAAAACTCCTTTTTCAAGATCGCCAAGTTCAGCTGTTTTATTAATTTTAGTACCGTAATTTAAGCCAGTATAAGCTTCCTGAGGTACAGCACCATATTTTCTGTACATGTTAATTACATCATGTAAAGCACCACCATCACCCAAAGTTACAGCACCATGCATCCGTACATAATTTTTACCTTTTTCTACGTAAGCGTTACGAGCTGTAAAAAGCTGAGATAAGTTTACAGGTTCTTTCCCTGCTTTAATCATTTCTGATTCTAAAAATGAATTGGTAGAGTAACTCCAGCAAGTACCTGATGATCCCTGGTTTTTTACAGATGTATTGGCAAGGTTAATTACATCTGTAAATTTAAAAGCATCTTTGCTGTTTTCGCTTTGGTTATTTTTTAATGAATTTACAAGGTTGTCTTGTGCATACATCGTCATAGTAGATAACGACAATGCTAAACCAAGTACGGTTAGTTTTGTGTATTTAATCATTTTTATGAATTTATAAAGTCGGGCTAAGTTATAAAATTGTTGATGTTTTGAGTAGATTTCAACCATAATAATTAAGTCAAAACCCTACTTATCACAACAATGTTGCGTTTGCGTTAACATTCGGGTAAACTAATTGGAATATTGGTAGCTAAACCGCCGTCAGAAGTCTCTTTATACTTAGCATTCATGTCCAATGCGGTTTCCCACATGGTATTTACAACCGCATCTAAACTCACCTTTGCCTTATCGGGATTGCTTTGTAAAGCCAGCTGGCTTGCCGTAATGGCTTTAATTGCCCCCATCGTATTTCTTTCAATGCAGGGAATTTGAACCAACCCCCCTATTGGATCGCAAGTTAAACCCAAATGGTGTTCCATGGCAATTTCTGCGGCCATTAAAACCTGTCTTTGCGAACCACCTAAGCATTCGGTTAGGGCTGCCGCTGCCATTGCTGATGACACGCCAATTTCTGCCTGACAACCACCCATAGCTGCAGAAATGGTGGCTCCTTTTTTGAATATACTGCCTACCTCTGATGCACAGGCAATAAACTGAATAATTTTGTCTTCCGAATAGCCATCGCAGAAAGTAATAAAATACTGCAAAACTGCCGGAATTACACCAGCAGCACCGTTAGTTGGTGCCGTTACCACCCTGCCAAACGAAGCATTTTCTTCATTAACGGCTAAAGCAAAGCAACTTACCCAATCTAAAGTATAATTAAATCCATTTCCGCCTTCCCGTATCGCCTTAATCCAGCTATCGTAATCATGGTATTGGCTTTTTCCGGTTAAACGTTTATTTAAAGGAAAAGCTCTTCTGGCCACATTTAAACCCCCAGGTAAAAAACCTGTGGTATGACATCCACGATAAATGCAATCCCGCATTACATAGAAATGCTGCAAAATGCCTTTTTTCGTTTCAGCTTCCTTTCTCCAGGCCAGCTCATTTTCCATGACCACTTCACTTACCTTTAGGCCGGTTGATAAACACCAATGCAGTAAATCCTTCGCCTTTTCTACGGGGAAAGGCAAATCAACCTGTACTTTTTTACTGTTATCTTCGCCTTCTTTTACTACAAAACCGCCACCAATGGAGTAATAGGTTTCTGAGATGGCTTTCCCGTTTTTTAAAAAGGCCTGAAAAGTTACAGCGTTCGGGTGATAAGGTAAACTTTCTGCAAAAAGAAAAAGGAGGTCGTTATGGTAATCAAAATCGATTTCTAAATTTCCGGCAAGCTGGAGTTTTTTTTCTCTTTGAATGCGCTCAAATGTGGGCGTTACCGCATCTACATCGAAGGTAACCGGATCGGCACCTGTTAAACCCAATAAAATCGCCACATCGGTACCATGCCCTTTACCTGTTTTGGCTAATGAGCCGTAAAGTAGGATTTTAATGCCTTCCACATCTGCAAGCTGATTATTTTGAAGGAGCGAAGCTGTAAATTGCTGGGCAGCTCTCCACGGACCTAATGTATGCGAACTGGATGGACCAATACCGATTTTAAAAATATCAAAAACTGAAATCTGTTCCTTAATCATTTAACTAAATTTTTCTGCCGGGATTAGCAAAAATCCTTGCACAAATACAAAGCTACTATAGTTTTTCAGGAAATACAGCTTTATTTCCGCTGATAATTTGCAAAAATGACCGATTTAGATGTTTTAAAAATCAAATTCAACAATATCTCTGTCTTTGAGCATGTCTTCAACAAATTTCTGGTGATTAGCGGGCTTTCCTACGGCGGTCCAGTTTCCGGTAATCATTCCGTTTGCAAGTTCTTGTTTCCCGCGCTGGGCTTTCAATTTATACTGGATAAAAAGTTCTTCGTAGGCATTCACCGTATGCGGTTCGTGTTTTTTCACAATGCGATAATTGCGCTTTGTAAAACGCCTGTCGCCTATTTCTTCAATAAAAGGGAATGTAAATAAAGCCAGCAGAACCACTCCGGTTACTCCAATGGCTTGCTCATAAAAACCTGATCCTACTGCCATTCCAATAGCGGCAACAATCCAGATTACACAGGCTGTTGTTAATCCCTTAACCCTGTTTTCTTCTTTAAAGATAACGCCAGCACCCAAAAAACCTATTCCCGTTACAATATTAGATGCAATACGATCGTGGCTGGTTAAGCCAATTTTTATAGATAATATTGTAAAGAGTGTAGAGCCTAAACCAATCATAATCATGGTTTTCAACCCGGCAGATTTGCTCCTGTATTCTCTTTCGGCACCAATTAAACCACAAAGTAGGGTGGCCAATAAAAATTTATTGACTTCGGTTTGTGTTAAAAAATGACTACTCTCGAAGAAACTTTCCATATTAAACTGTATCTGATTCGAAAATTAACAAAAATCGCGACATGTTCTGCTATTTAGTTGTGATAATTTAAAAAGCAAGCCATAAAACAAAAATTCCCCTAACACCGGTGTGTTAGGGGAATAATTTTATATTAACCGTTAGGGTTGTATGAATTACATCATGCCGCCCATACCGCCGCCGCCCATTGGAGGCATTGATGAAGCACCAGCTTCTTCAGGCTCATCTGCTAAAACAACTTCTGTTGTTAATAACATTGCAGCAATTGAAGCTGCGTTTTCTAATGCTACACGGCTTACTTTGGTTGGATCGATAACACCAGCACCAATTAAGTTTTCGTAAACATCAGTACGTGCATTATAACCGAAATCTGCAGTACCTTCTTTAACTTTTTGAACTACGATAGAACCTTCGATACCTGCGTTTTCGCAAATTTGACGTAATGGCTCTTCAATAGCACGACGAATAATCTGAATACCTGTGTTTTCATCCTCGTTAGCGCCTTTTAAGTTCGCTAAAGCTTCAACTGCACGGATGAAAGCAACACCACCACCAGCAACAATACCTTCTTCTACAGCCGCACGGGTTGCATGTAAAGCATCATCAACACGGTCTTTTTTCTCTTTCATTTCAACCTCACTGGCTGCACCAACGTAAAGAACAGCAACACCGCCAGCTAATTTAGCTAAACGCTCTTGTAATTTTTCTTTATCGTAATCAGATGTGGTCGTTTCGATTTGAGCTTTGATCTGACTAACGCGAGATTTAATATCTTCTGTATTACCAGCACCGTTAATTACAGTGGTATTATCTTTATCAACAACAACCTTCTCCGCAGAACCTAAATAAGTTAAATCAGCATTTTCTAATTTATAACCTCTTTCTTCTGAAACAACAATACCGCCAGTTAAAATTGCGATGTCTTCTAACATTGCTTTTCTTCTGTCGCCAAAACCTGGAGCTTTAACAGCAACAACTTTTAACGAACCACGGATTTTATTAACCACTAAAGTAGCTAAAGCTTCGCCATCTAAATCTTCAGAAATGATAACCAATGGTTTACCTGTTTGAACAGTTTTCTCTAAAACAGGCAACAATTCTTTCATGTTGCTGATTTTTTTGTCGTAGATTAAAATGTAAGGATTTTCTAACTCAGCTTCCATTTTATCTGCATTGGTTACAAAGTATGGAGATAAGTAACCTCTGTCGAATTGCATACCTTCTACTGTTTTAACTTCAGTTTCAGTACCTTTTGCTTCTTCAACAGTAATTACACCATCTTTACCAACTTTACTCATTGCCTCAGCAATTAAAGCACCGATAACCTCGTCGTTATTTGCCGAGATAGAGGCAACTTGCTTAATTTTATTGTTATCCTCGCCAACAGTTTGTGATTGCGCTTTTAAATTCTCTACAACAGCTGCAACCGCTTTATCGATACCACGTTTTAAATCCATTGGATTTGCACCCGCAGCAACGTTTTTAATACCTGTAGTAATAATAGCCTGCGCTAAAACAGTAGCAGTAGTTGTTCCATCACCAGCAATATCAGCTGTTTTTGAAGCTACTTCTTTAACCATCTGGGCACCCATGTTTTCAACCGCATCTTTCAATTCGATTTCTTTAGCTACCGTAACACCATCTTTGGTAATTGCCGGAGATCCGAATTTTTTATCGATGATTACGTTACGTCCTTTAGGGCCTAAAGTTACTTTTACTGCATTTGCAAGAATATCAACACCTCTTTTCAGGGCGTCGCGTGCTTCTACGTTATATTTTACTTGTTTTGACATTTCTTTTTAAAATTTTGATTGTATGGTAGAATGATTGGTTTGAAATTCGATAGATGCTATCATCCAATAAATCACTCCTTATTTTTATTATTTGGATGCTGAACAGTTCAGCTTCCAATCCTTTTAATTACCCAACGATTGCGTAAATATCCGTTTCGCGCATGATTAAGTAATCTTTACCTTCGATAGGAAGTTCAGTACCACCGTATTTACCATATAAAACTACGTCACCAACTTTAACACTTGGTTTTTTTCCTTCAGAATCTTCTTCAGAAACAGAAACTACAGTTCCTTTAGATGGTTTTTCTTTAGCAGTATCAGGGATATACAAACCTGATGCAGTTTTTTCTTCTGCCGCAGCCGGCTCTACTATTACTCTGTTCGAACTGCCAGCAATTGGTTTAAGGTTTAACGCCATAACTTTTATTATTTTTTATTTTGATTTGAGTTTTTTACTAAACATACAATTAACACATTTTATGCCAAGTGTTTTTGAGGGACAAATTTACACCTGTACTGTCAATTTTATAAACGATACAGGAATATAAAGTGCCAGCTTGGCAGGGGCTATAAATAAAATCGGCCTTAAATAAAATTTGAAAAGACACTACTTTAAATCCCTGAACTTGGTTCGTATTAATTATGAACGAAACTGAATTAGGAATTCAACCATTTTTAAATTCAAAATCAAATAAACTGAGGCAACATCGCATTATAAAATAATTATGTTTGTACAGTTGTTTTTTTTAAAATCTCAAAGCATTTGAACTAAAAAATAAACAAATATGGGCTATAATGTTTCATTGGCAATTGGTGTAGCTTTATTAATTGCATCCTTAATTGTATTCAGAAAATCGTTAGTGTTTATCAAAAAAAGCGAAAAAACGATAGCAAAAGTTGTAGAATTAGCGGAGCTTAAAGATAGTGAAGGAACTTTATATGCTCCAGTTTTTTGGTATAAAACAAATACAGGTAAAGAGTTTCGCTATCAAGATAATGCATTAAGCTCGCCATCAAGTTGGTTTATAGGTGAGGAAGTTAAAATAGCCTATATTCCATCAGAACCTACAAAACCCATGATTTTAACTTATTTTAATACATTTGGCTGGGCTATTATATTGCTGGTGTTTGCAATGCCTTGTATTGTTGTAGGTGGAGGCTATTATGTGGCTCAAGTATTTTTGCGCTAAATCTTTCATTACATCCCTTGCTTAAAATCTTCGTGCTTCAATTTCAGGGAAAATAATGAGCAAAATACTGTAACGCAAAAAAGCTTTCCCTTTTGAGGAAAGCTTTTAAATACCGGTTGTGGTAGAATTATTTTTTAGTTGTATCTGCTGTTGCAGGAGCTGGTGCTGCAGGCTTAGTGTTGTTTAAAGAACCGCCACCAATTGGAGAAGGTGTAGGTGTTTTATTTAAACGTTCCTGAATTTCAGTGTTACCCACTGCTGATGAACCACCACTTTTAGCAATTGTAGTAATTGATAAAGTTAAAACAACAATAGCCGCCAACAATACCCACGATCCTTTTTCTAAAACATCGCCTGTACGTTGTACACCAAACATATTGCTGCCGCCACCACCTGTTGCCAAGCCACCACCTTTAGGGTTTTGGATTAAAACAAATAAGCCTAAGGCTACACATACAATAATTAATAAAATGATTAAAAACGTTATCATGGTTAAATATATTTTAAAATTTCTTTTCTATAGATTGGATAAGGTCGGCAAAGTAACGGCTTTTTTCTGGATATTTCAAACTTAATTTTTTATAAGTATCTATGGCTTTGTGATAAAGCATTTGCTCTATATAAATTTTAGCTAATGTTTCCGAAACCAGGTCGTAATGGTCTTCTGCGCTCTTTTTAGCCTTATTTTCATTATCAATTTGCTCAGGCTTTGGCGGTTTAATGGTTGGATCTTCTTTTAAAAACTTATCAATAATTTCCGCACCTTTTGCATCTTTAAGCGCTCCGCCAGGGTATTCGGCTAAATGATCTGCTACTTCAAACGGCGTTTGAATGTGAAAAATATGCTCTACATATTGCTGCTGAAATTCGGCTCTTTCCTGTGGCTTCTGTAAAGGTGGTTGCTGTTTTTCTAAACCGGGCTTAGGTTGTGCATAAGGCTGAAAAATTTGCTCATGTTCTTTCCGGGTTTTAGCCAACCACCATAAAAAAGTATAAGGCAATTCATCATCATCATATTTGGAAACAAAGCTTATTTCCGGATCATCGGGCACAACAGTTTCAATTTCAGGAGCTTCCATAACCACATCTGTGCTTAATTTTTGCTCAAATGCGAAGAAATCCGTAGCCACAACATTTTCTACAAATGCATCTTCCAAAATCGGCGTATCCATTAAATGCCGGTCTGTTCCGGGCAAATTCTTTGGTGTTTCTACATGAATGTTTTCGAGCGGATCAATTTGTGGTTCTGAGGATTCGATAAGCTCCTGATCCACCAGGTTTGTTTCTTCAAAAACCTCTTCACCATTCTTTTCCTCCACTAAAACCGCTTCGCCTGAAGGTTCATCTGCTGCTGGCTTTGCCTGAAGAATGGAGTATAAAACATTTCTATTGTTGTATAATGCAGCCTTTGGCACAAACTGGGCATGGGCTTTAGCCAACAATATATGTATAACCTGCGCATAAGGATATTGCAACAACACTTCCTGTAACATCGGTACATGCTCCGGCCTTACCCTTTCAGGTTTTGCGATTAAATTTGCCAGTAGCTGTTTGTTATCCATTCGTTACGTTTGTTGCTAAGTTAGAAATGTAAGTGGGTTTTTCCAAAAGTTTCTGCAGCATTGATTATGCCTTCCTATGCATCAGGCAATAAGCTTTGTCGAAATTTACAATAAAAACTTAATGCCCGAAAAAATTACAGGGCTACCATTGCGCAAAGGCACGGTTAAACACATCATCTGTTAACTGTTTATTAATGGTTTCTATGGCTGCCGGGAGTAAAGATTGTATTGCTGCTCCATTAAGAAAATCATAATAGCGTGTAAAACTTTCTTCAAAGCTTTCCTTTTCATGACCTTTAATGGTATTGGTATATTTAACAGAAACAGTAATGGTAAGCCTGTTGGCGGCCGCAGTTGGCGTACTGTTTGATTGCAGTGCAACGGGTTTAATATCGTAGCCGGTAATACGGCCTTCAAATATCGCCTGACCTTCTGTTTGTACAATGCTTAAACGCGTTTGATTACGGATTTTTGTTTTTACAGCTTCAGTAAATTGATTGCTTAATCCTGGTATAACTAAAGGCGCATTATTTTCGAAAACCCTAACGTTTACCGTTTTCATCTCTGCCGGAATGGAAGCACCACTAAATTTATAAGAGCAGGAATAACTCAAAAGCACGATTATCAGTAATCCAAATAATTTAATCTTCATGATTATAAAGGAATTTTTCGGTGTTTACGCACCTTATAAATTTAATTCTTTAATTTTTCTGTAAAGTGTACGCTCAGATATGCCTAACTCCTGGGCCGCAAACTTGCGTTTACCTTTATGCTTTTTCAATGCTTTTTTTATCAGATCAGATTCTTTATCAACCAGGGATAAAGATTCTTCTACTTCTTCTGCATCATGGGCATAATTGTAATCCGCGTTATTGTTGTTGTTATTGTTTGATGCCGGCTGCTGAATGGTAAAAGCATGCTCTTGCCCTACAGGCAACTCTACATCGCGGTAAAGTTGATTTATATACTGAGGATTATCGGCTAAAACGGTAGCGGTATTACCGCCATGCTGAATAATTTCGGCAACCAGTTTTTTCAATTCCACCATATCCTTTTTCATATCAAACAAAACTTTGTACAAAATATCTCTTTCTGTAAAATCTTCTTTTGATGATGCATTAATTGCCATTGGAAGGTTACTTCCTGCTTCATTCGGGATATAGTTTAAAATTGCCTGTCCGGTTACGTTTCGATCTTTTTCAAGCACGCAAATTTGCTCGGCAATGTTTTTCAACTGACGAACATTTCCAGGCCAGCTGTAATTGGTTAAAATCTGTATGGCATCAGGCTCCAGGTTTAAACCCGGACTGCGGTATTTATCGCTAAAATCGGCAGAAAATTTCCTGAATAACAAATAAATATCTTCTTTGCGTTCCTGTAAAGCAGGAATCCGTAAGGGAACTGTATTTAACCTGTAATATAAATCTTCGCGGAATTTACCGCTTTTAACACGGTTGTATACATCAACATTTGTTGCTGCAATAATACGAACATCGGTTTTTTGCACTTTAGAAGAACCCACACGCAGGTATTCGCCACTTTCTAAAATCCTTAATAAACGGGCCTGGGTACCAAGAGGAAGTTCGGCAACCTCATCCAAAAATATTGTTCCACCGTTGGCTACTTCAAAATAACCTTTACGGGCTTCGTGCGCACCTGTAAATGAACCTTTCTCGTGCCCAAACAATTCTGAATCTATTGTTCCTTCCGGAATGGCTCCACAATTTACCGCAATAAAAGCACCGTGTTTGCGGGCGCTTAACTGGTGAATAATTTGGGAGAAAACTTCTTTACCGCTACCACTCTCGCCAGTAATTAATACTGACATATCGGTTGGGGCAACCTGACCGGCAATATCTATAGCACGATTAAGCAATGGCGAATTGCCAATAATGCCGAACCGTTGTTTAATCGTTTGTGTATCCATTTATTCTCTCTAAAGTTTCGTCACGCTGAGCTTGTTTCAGGGCCTTATCCATTTAAGATGCTGAAATAAATTCAGCATGACACATTATGATACTATTTTTCCAATTAATGTAGCCGATGTACATTTCTCAATCAGCACGTTAGCATATTGTCCTGGCTTTACACCTTCCGTTACCGGAAAAATCGCCATTGCACCACTATCGCCACGTCCGCAATAATCTTTATCTGATTTTTTTGATGTTCCTTCAATTAATACCCTGATGGTTTTCCCTATCCACTCCTGTAAACGCATTAATGAGTGCGCTTGTTGTTTAGCTAAAATTTCTGCTAAACGGCGTTTTTTAACTTCTTCAGGAATATCATCTTCCAGTTTTCTGGCCGCTAAAGTTCCTGGTCTTTCTGAATACGTGAAATTATAAGCAAAGTCATATTGTACATAATCCATCATGCTTAATGTTTCTTCGTGCTCCTCTTCTGTTTCGGTACAAAAACCCGCAATAATATCAGTAGATATGGCGCAACCAGGAATAATATTACGGATGGCATCAATACGGTTAATGTACCATTCGCGGGTGTAAGTACGGTTCATTAATTCCAGCACACGCGTATTTCCAGATTGAACCGGCAAATGAATGTAATTGCAAATGTTATCGTATTTTGCAATGGTATATAAAACTTCGTCTGTAATATCTTTTGGATGCGAAGTTGAAAAGCGTACACGTAAATCAGGACTAACCAAAGCCGTTTGCGCTAATAAAAGTGCAAAATTTACCGTTTCTGTTCCATCCTCTGATGTCCAGGTATACGAATCTACATTCTGGCCCAAAAGGGTAACTTCTCTGTAACCTGCATCAAATAAACTTTGGGCTTCTGCAATAATTGAATGTGCATCACGGCTACGCTCACGGCCACGGGTAAATGGCACCACACAGAAAGAGCACATATTGTTACAACCACGGGTAATGGAAATAAATGCAGTTATGCCGTTGCTGTTTAAGCGAACAGGGCTAATATCTGCATAGGTTTCCTCGCGCGATAAAAGTACATTTACAGCTTTGTGCCCGGTTTCTACCTGCTCAATTAAGTTTGGTAAATCACGGTAAGCATCCGGTCCAACAACTACATCAACCAAACGTTCTTCTTCTAAAAATTTAGATTTTAAACGTTCTGCCATACAACCTAAAACCCCAACAATTAATTTAGGATTACGACGCTTTTCTACACCAAATTGCGACAGGCGGTTTCTAACCCTGGTTTCCGCATTCTCACGAATGGAACAGGTATTGATAAAAATCACATCTGCCTGATGATAATCATTTGTCGTTTCAAATCCGGTTTCCGACAAAATGGAAGCTACAATTTCACTATCAGCAAAATTCATGGCACAGCCATAACTTTCAATATATAATTTACGCCCATCGGCTTTTTCGGGTGCTTCTAAAATTAAAGCCTCACCCTGGCGTGCCTCATCGTGTGTCTTATCCTGTACTTGTAAATCAATCATTATTTAAAAAGATTTTGGGATTGCAAAAATACATAAATAAAATTAAAAATGACAATTTGACATGTTTGAACATGATGATTACTTAAAACTGACGATTATTAAATCGTTAGCTGGTATAAACCACAACCAAACCTTTTGCGCATCAATCTGTTTTATAGCCATAAACCAATAAACAAATGACCAACAAGAGAAAAAAATTGTGGGTGTGGCTTGCTGGAATATTGGGTGGATTAGTTTTAGTGATCTCTGCCGCAGCCATTATCTTATCTGCTACCTGGAAACCCTTACTTACCAAAAAAATTAAGGCCGGGGTTTATAACGGATCGCATCATCTCTATAAAATAGATTTTAAAACCATTAATCTTAACATAATAACCGGAAGCCTGGCTCTACACGAAGTTACTCTAACACCTGACTCTGCAGTATTTGACAGTTTAAAAGTTAAAGGCTTGGCACCGCCCAACCTTTTTCAGCTCAAGCTTAAAAAGTTACAAATTTCGCGTGTTGGCATTTTAACCGCATATTTTAAAAAACGGGTCGAAGTAAGTTCTATTGTGCTGGAAAAGCCTTCCATTAACATGATTTTTAATAAAGTACCTAAGAAACCAGACACTGTTAAGGCTGAAAAGACACTTTATGATCAAATTTCAAAAACTTTAAAAGCAATACATGTTAAAAGCATTAGGATTGTAGATGCCGATTTTGATTACATCAATAAAAGCACGCCCAAAACAACTGTAAATTCTATTCAACACCTTAACATCAATATAAAAGATTTTTTACTCGATTCTCTTTCTCAAAATGACACCACCAGGTTTTATTATACCAAAGATATTTCTTTTGAGATTGCCGGATATAAATCCTTAACGAAAGATAAAATGTATACCATGAAAGTGGATACCATCAGCGGATCGGCTACTTCGAAAAAGATTATAGTGAAGGGCTTTAAACTAATTCCAATGTACCCCGAATTAGCTTTTGCCCGAAAATATAAAGTACAAAAAGACCGTTACAACCTATCTTTTGATAAAGTTGAGTTTGCGGGCGTGGATTTTGCCGGACTTAGCAGTGATCAAAAAATATATGCCAAATCTTTAAAAATCGGTCCTGCAAAAGTAGAGGTTTTTATGAGCCGGGAATTTCCTCCCCCACATGGCTTGGATAAGGGAAAAAATTTCCCGCATATGGCACTTAAAAGATTAAATATTCAAACTTTAATTGATACGGTTAAAATCAGGAACATCGACCTTAAATACTCGGAATATAATCCGGCGAGTAAAAAAACTGGATCGGTACAATTTAACCGCTTAACTGGAAACATCCTGAATGTAACCAACGACAGTACCCAGTTAACCAAAAACAACCATGCGGTTGCCGATTTAAATTCTCTTTTAATGGGATCGGGAAAGTTAAATGTAAAAATAGACTTTAATTTAACAGCAGAAAATGGTGCTTTTAACTACAGCGGGCGTTTAGGCTCTTTTAATTTTAAACAGTTAAATCCTTTATCGGTAGCATTAGGATTGGTAGAAATAGAAAGCGGACAGGTACAACACATTGATTTTAAAGCCAACGGAAATTTGCGTAGCGCTACTGGCTCAATGAATATGCTTTATACCAATTTAAAGGTTAAGCTTTTATCCGATAATATTGATGGAACAGGCACTAAAGAAAAAGGCTTATTGTCGTTTTTAGCAAATTCTATTTTAGTAAAGGATCAAAACCCGGCTAAAGGTGAGGCGCCAAGAACAGCAACCATGACCAATACCAGAATAAACTCTGCCTCTTTTTTTAATTTAATGTGGAAGACTGTTTTTATGGGCATCAGAGATATTGTTGGCGTTGGCGTTGTTCCGGTAAAAGACCCCGTAAAACAGCAAAAGGTAATTGCAAAAAAAATAAGACAACAAAAAAGGGCCGATAGAAAAGCGGCCAGGCAAGCTAAAAGAGATAAAAATTAGCAACACAGCTTTAACAAATACGTTTATAAATGTATATTGCTAATCAAATGCCATAACTTTTTAAATGCCAGAAAAAAAAAGATACCGATATAGAATAATAAAATGGCTAGCGGGAATATTCCTGTTTCTTTTTATGGTGTTGGCTGGTATAGCATGGTATTTAAATTATAAATGCAAGCCGGCCATTACCGGGCAAATTAAATCGCTGATTTATAAATCTACGGATGGATTGTACACCATTAGCTTTACCAACGTTACTACAAATATTTTAACCGGCCACGCATCTTTAAGAAACGTAAAAATAGTACCGGATACCAACCGGTTTAAAGAATTAATTGCCTTAAAAAGGGCGCCCAACAATTTGTATGAAGTTTCATTAAAAAAGCTGGTTATTAAAAACTTTCATCCTTTTACCATATACCGTGAACGAAAGTTAAAAATTGAAGAAGTTCTTTTTGATAAGCCAGATGTTTTAATGGTAAATAAGCAATTCGATTTTAACGAAAACCGCCCGCCGCGTCCAATAAAATCTCCCTATACTTTTATAAGCAAACTGCTTAAAGAATTTAGCATTCAAACCATATTGTTTAAGGATGCCAGCTTTAAATACGTTAATAAAAATTTACCAAAATCAGAAGTATTTTCTATTGACAATCTTAATATTACCCTAACGGATTTATTACTGGATTCTACCTCTTCTGAGGATCCGAAACGATTGTACCTTTTAAAAGATGTGGTTATTAATTTAAAGGATTATACCTATCCTACTCCCGACAAGATGTACGAAATTAAGTTAAACCAACTTGATTTCAGGGCTTCAACCGGAAAATTAAGAATTAAAAAATTTGCCTTAGTTCCACTTTATGATGAAATGAAATTTGGCGTAGTTGCTGGTTATGCTAAAGATCGCTTCAATATTCAAATGAGTGATATGCTTTTAAATGGGATTGATTTGCCGCTTTATATTAGAAAGCAGGAATTACGCGCTAAAGACATGACTATTGCGAATGGTTCAGTTTCTGTGTTTAACAGCCAGAGTCTTCCAAAACGTGAAAAAGAAAATAGAATAGGACGTTTCCCTCATCAACTGCTTCAAAAATTAGAAGCACCCATTTTAGTAGAAAAGATTTTATTAAAGGATGTAAATATCAATTATTCGGTATTTGACGAAGAGAGCAAGCAAAAAGGTATTATTTCTTTTGATCATACCACTGGCACCATTACCAATGCAACTAATATAGATAAGGTGAAAGCGGTACATCCGGTTATGGAGGCTAAACTAACCACTTATTTAATGCGCCAAGGCAAATTAGATGTCGATTTCAAGTTTGATTTATTAGCAAAAAATGGTGCTTTTTCTTATGGGGGCGTGCTACACAATACCAATGCACGTATACTCAATCAAATTACCAGACCACTTGGATTAGTAAGAATTAACCGTGGCAATGTAGATAAATTTGAATTTAACTTTAATGCAAATGATTCCATAGCAAAGGGAAAAGTAAATTTTTCATACTATGATCTTTCTGTGGCCTTAATGAAAAATGATCCTGAAAAAGGACATTTAGTAAAGCGTGGCTTTCTTTCTTTTTTGGCAAATGCTTTAATTATAAATCCCGAAAATCCCGATAGAAACGGCAAATTTACCTCTGCCGATGTGGTTTATATCCGACCAGCTAATACTTCTTTTTTTAATTTAATTTGGCGAAGTCTTTTTGTGGGCATTAAACACAGCATTGGCTTAACAGAGGAAAAACAGCAAGAGGTTAGGCAACATATTGCTAATTTTAAAGCCATGAGGGCTAATCACGAAAAAAGAAAACAAAAAAGGCTTGAACGGAGAAAACAAAGAGAACAACAGGAAAAAGAAGAAAAGCGTTAAATTAAAACAAATACAATTCTTTTATATATTTACCAAGCATATTAAACTTACATTATGATTATTGCCATTGTTATTATCGGACTTATTTTGCTGTTTGGTATTTTTGCCTACAACTCATTAATCGGAAAGAAAAACCAGGTTACCAATGCTTTTTCGGCTATTGATGTGATGCTTAAAAAACGTTTCGATTTAATTCCTAACCTGGTAGAAGTTGTAAAGCAATATACAACCTACGAACAAGGCACTTTAACCAAAATAGTAGAACTTAGGGCTAAAGCAACCTCTGGCAATATTAGCGATTCAGAGCGCGCTTCAATTGATGCACAACTAAGCAGCAGTGTAAAAGGCTTAATGGTTAATGTAGAAAATTACCCTGATTTAAAGGCAAACCAAAATTTTATTAACCTGCAAAATACCTGGACAGAAAGTGAAGAACAAATTGCTGCTGCCCGTCGCGCATACAATTCTTCTGTTACGGATTACAACAATGCAATTATGATGTTTCCGGGAAGCATATTTGCTGGTATGTTAAATTACCAGCCCATTCCTGTACTTGCCACAGCAGAAGAAGAACGTAAAAACATCAGCGCCAAAGATCTTTTTAACAGTTAATGTATAATGAGGTTGAAAATAACGCAGCCCTTCAAAGTGTACTGGCTACGTTAGAAATTGAGCGCAAAAAAATTGCTTCGACAAAAACTAAAGGCTATGTTTTTATTGGTGGCGGCCTCGTATTTTTTATTATAGGTGCCATACTCGGAATATTAGGTCCTGCATTTGTTATAGCCTTAGCTGCGATAATTTATGGCGGCATTTTACTTTACCGCATAACCGAACAGGCACGAATGTACAGTGGCACTTTCAAACGTGATGTAATCGGTTCGGCATTAAAATCGCTTGATCCAAGCCTCACAATTAAACCTTATGAAGGCATACTGGATCACGAATTTGTTTCTTCCCAGCTTTTTAGCACCAGTCCTGATCGCTACCATACCGAAGACCTTGTTTGCGGAAAGGCCGGAAATACTGGTTTTTACTTTGCAGAAGTACATGCTGAATATAAAACGGAGGAGCAAACTAAAGATGGCCGCAGGGTAAGCTGGAATGATATATTTAAGGGAATTATTTTTGTAGCCGATTTTAATAAAAACTTCAATGGCGTTACTATTGTGCGGCCTAAAGGCATTACCGCAGCTTTTGGCGCCTGGTTTTCTAAAAATGTTTTCTCTTTTGGCGATAAGGATGTAATCCTGCTGGAAAACCCAGAATTTAACAATGCTTTTGTAACCTACGCCAACGACCAGGTAGAAGCCCGCTATATTTTGACGCCAGCCATGATGGAAAGAATATTTTTTTTGAACCGTAAATCAGCGAGTACCATTTCTTTATCCTTCATAAATTCCAGAATGTATATTGCATTTCCTTTGCACAGAAATTATTTTGAAGCCCCCGTTTTTAAAACCTTATTAAATCCGGTCCTTTTAAATGAAGATATTTCTGTAATTAAGTTTATGTATGATATTATTGGCGAACTGGATTTAAATACCAGAATCTGGGGAAAGAACTAATTAAATAACATTAACTCAAATGTTTTTTCACAATTTCTTCCAATGCTGATATGTCAAAAGGTTT
This sequence comes from Pedobacter nototheniae, assembly GCF_032678625.1. Classification (GTDB taxonomy): domain Bacteria; phylum Bacteroidota; class Bacteroidia; order Sphingobacteriales; family Sphingobacteriaceae; genus Pedobacter; species Pedobacter nototheniae_A. Next base: position 769,217 of record NZ_JAVTSO010000001.1, read on the forward strand.
AGATAAATAGCTATCTGCCCCAGCTTCATCTGCAAGTGCCGAAATATCGTTATTGGCCGAAAAATAGATAACGGGTATATGTTTTAAATCTGGATGGTTTTTAAGCGCTCTTGTAGCCTGAATGCCGCCCAAATCAGGTAACCAATTGTCCATAAATATAATATCGGGCATGTAATCTGCTACCTGTTGCTCGATGTTATTTGCATTTTCGGATGTTTTAATTTCATAACCCGCATCTTCCAAAATGAAAGTGCATAAGTCTAAAATATCCTTATTATCATCAAAAACAAATATCCTTTTTGTAACCATACTACTTAACTTCTGAAGGTCCAGTTTTATTTAATTTATTTATATAATCTGCCATTTCAGCTGAATCCAAAACAATCCCATTTTTAACGTTAATAACCGCTTGTGCTGGCATAAAAGGCATCATTGCTGTTTCTGGGTTCTGTATAACCACTTTACCCCCCAAATTGTTTACAACTTTTAATCCTTCTACCCCATCAGCATTGGATCCCGACAGCAAAATACAAACTAAATTCTGCTTAAAAACCTCAGCTGCAGACTGAAACGTTACATCGATAGATGGGCGTGAATAATTTATTTTTTCAGAATAATCTAAAGAAAAAGTTTTGTCTTCCTCAATTAGTAAATGATAATCTGCTGGTGCTATATAAACTTTAGCCGGGAGTATCCGTTCTTTTTCTTCTACTTCTGCAACTTTAAGTTTGGTTCTGCTCTGCAGCAAATCACTTAATAAAGATTCGTTCCCCGATTTCCGATGGGTGACTAAAATAATTGGGAAATTAAGTTCAGCATCAAGCATTGGAAAAATTTCCAGTAAAACGTCTAAACTACCGGCAGAACCGCCAATAATCAGCGCATCACATTTGTCTGATGCTATAGTTTCCGCCATATTTTTTCTGTTTTAATTCGCTTATATTCTTTTGCTTTAGACCAAAAATCTAAACTTTCTTTGCTTCCAAGTGCCAGGTATCCCAACTTTTCTATACTACTATCGAACAGGTTAAATACTTTATGCTGCAAATCTTTGTCAAAGTAAATCAGCACATTTCGACATAAAATAAGCTGAAATTCATTAAAGGAATGATCGGAAACCAAATTATGTGTCGAAAAAATCATTTTTCCACTTAACGATTCGTCGAATTTTGCCAAGGAATAATTCGCGGTATAATAAGTAGAAAATTCTCTCAATCCTCCCGATTGTAAATAATTTTCTGAGTATTGCTTTAAATAATTTAAAGGAAACATTCCTTTTTTTGCTTTTTCTAAAACCGATGGATTAATATCAGTTGCATAAATTAAGGATTTGTGCAATAAATTAAGTTCTTTTAAAACAATTGCCAGCGAATAGGCTTCTTCTCCTGTTGAACATCCTGCAACCCAAATCCTGATAAAGGGATAGGTACCCAAAACAGGTAAAACATCATTCCGCAGGGCTCTGTAAAAAGAAGGATCCCGAAACATTTCGGTCACATTAACCGTAATTTCTTCTAAAAAGCGTTTAAAATACTGTTTATCAGACTTTATCGTATACCTAAACTCAGCAAAACTTACAAAATTATCAAGCGCATAAAGCCTTGATATCCTCCGCTTAATGGAAGCGTGCGAATACTCGAGAAAATCATACCCATGGGTTTCTAAAACATCATTAAGCAGTATTTCTACCTGTTCATTATCTATTGCATCGCTAATCACTTCCTATTTCGTAACTTTTTCTATTTGTAACAATAATTCATCCACATTTATGGGCTTCGATACGTATCCGGAAGCTCCAGCACTTAAACATCTTTCTTTATCGCCAACCATAGCCTGGGCAGTAACTGCAAGCACGGGAGTATTTTGCATTTTTTCGGATTTTTTCATGGCCGAAATGGCTTGATAACCATCCATATCGGGCATCATCATATCCATTAAAACAACAGCTACCGCTCCGTTTTCTTCCATTATGGTAAATCCATCCCTTGCACTGGTTGAAGATAAACACTCGAAACCTTTGGCTTTTAGAACAGCTTTAAGCGCAAAAATGTTTCGGTTATCATCATCGATAATGAGTATTACTTTTTTTGACATGTTAATTTAAAGGCATTAAGATTTATGATGATTTTCGTATAACCAAACACGTAAAAGTGAAACCAACTGATCCATATCTACTGGTTTACTAATATAATCTGATGCGCCGGCGGCAATACATTTTTCACGGTCGCCCATCATGGCTTTAGCTGTAACAGCTAAAATTGGCAGGTTACGGTACTTAATATTTTGCCTGATGGCCGTAGTTGTTTCATAACCATCCAATTCAGGCATCATCATATCCATCAGTACTACATCAACCGCTTTATTTTCGTTTAATAGTTTAAGGGCTTCTTTACCATCTGTTGCCGTTAACACCTTCATTTGATGTTGCTCAAGCACCTTGGTTAAAGAAAAAATATTACGCACATCGTCATCAGCAACCAATACGGTTTTATCTTTTAAAACATCCTGCAATTCTGAAAATTTCTTTGGAGCTTTGCCTGCATCCTTATTTTTTTCTTCCACAAGGTGGAGGAATAAACCAGCCTCATCTAAAATTCTTTGGTAAGAATGGGCCGTTTTTACTACAATAGAATCTGCATATTGTTTAATTCTGTTTTCTTCGCCTTTGGAAAGGTTTTTACCTGTAAAAATAATGATCGGCAAATTCTCCAGTCCTGGTGTTTTCTTTACGACTTCCAAAGTTTCATAAGCGTGTTTATCCGGAATACCCATGTCTAATATCACACAGTTAACCTCTGGTTTATGCAAAGCAGAAACACCTTCGTTTACCTGGTTTACAATTTCGGTTTGAATGTTAAAATTGCTTAAAAAGTAACTTAAGGCTTTTGCATGTTGTTCATTTTCTTCAACAATAAGAACTTTTTTAGGGTGGCGGCTTAAAGCGTGCTCCAGCTTAGAGAAAATCTCCTGCATATGCTCAAAAGCAAAAGGCTTGTTTATAAAATCAACAGCTCCTTTTAATAAACTCTCCTTTTTAACCTGAAGAGACGACATGATGTGTACAGGAATAGGCCGTGTTTCCGGATCCGACTTTAATTCTTCCATCACCTGCCATCCATCTTTTATCGGCAGCTGGATATCCAGTAAAATTGCAAGCGGTTTAAATGTTTTAGCCATCTCAATACCCACATCGCCACGTACCGCTACCAATCCTTTATAATTGCGTTTACGCGTAAAATCAAGCAGGGTTTTTGCAAATGGCGTATCATCCTCCACAATTAAAATTACTTTATCATCCGGCTCAATGTTATCGCGGTCATCTTCAATTTCCTGAGGGATATTTGAAACGGTTAAATCTTTAGCCTTTTTAGGCAAAAGCTCTACTGTTTCTACCGGCTTTTCGGGCATAAACTCCTCAAAACCCTTATTTTTATCAATAGGCAAAACCAGGGTAAAAATACTGCCTTTTCCTTCTTCACTTTTCAGATCAATATACCCGCCCAGCAGTTTGGCCAACTCGCGGCTTATTGAAAGGCCAAGACCTGTGCCTCCAAATTTACGTCGGGTAGATCCATCAGCTTGCTGGAATGCCTCAAATACCATCGCTTGTTTTTCCGCAGCAATACCTACCCCCGTATCTGTAACCTTAAAAACAATTGCGTTTAGCTTATCATTTTTGGTGATACTGAGTGTAACAGAACCTTGTGTAGTAAACTTAACGGCATTGGAAAGCAGGTTCTTTAAAATCTGCTCTAAACGCATTTTATCTGTATGGAAATATTCCGGAACATCTGTTGATGTATTGAGAATTAATTCCAGATTTTTATTTTTTGCTACAGGATTAAATAAAGCGCGCATGTTGCTTGTAATCTCTTCTATCTTAATATTAGCCCTGTCTAATTCCATTTTACCGGCTTCAATCTTTGATAGATCGAGAATTTCATCAATTAAACTCAGAAGCCCCTGGCCCGAACTCTGGATTACTTCTGCATATTCCTGATGTTCGCGGTCCATGTCTTCATTTTCCGACATCAACCTGGATAACAGCAAGATAGAATTTAATGGCGTTCGCAATTCGTGCGACATGTTGGCTAAAAATTCGGATTTGTATCTTGTACTTAATTCTAAGGCTTCTGCTTTTTGCTGAATCTCGATATTTCGTTCTTCAATCAGTTCGTTTTTCTCCTCCAGCAAACTGCTTCTTTCCTCCAGCTCCTGGTTACTTTGCAATAACTCTTCCTGCTGCACCCTTAATTCTTCTTCTGATGCCTGTAATTTTTGAGCCTGTGCTTCCAGCTCGGCATTCATCCCTTCCAGCTCGTTGTGCTGCACCTGAAGTTCTTCAGACTGTGCCTGGGTTTCCTCTAACAGTTGTTGCAGTTTTTGCCTGTTTTGAGCGCCCAACAAAGCAGTTCCTACATCAGATAAAACTAAATTAAGGAAATGTAGTTCCAAATCGCTGTAATGGCCTATGGTGCCCAGCTCTAAGCCACCAATCGAAATTCCGTTTCTGATAATGGGTAAAACGATAAGTTGTGCAGGTTTAATTTTCCCGGAAGCAAAACTGATCATCAATTCATTTTGGGGCACTTCATCCAATAATATGTGCTTGCCGGTTTTAACAACCTGACCAATTAAGCCCTGGCCAAGCTCTAAGGTTTCAACCAGATTTTGACCTTGCAGCGCATACTTACCTTTTAAATGCAGATAACCATCATCCTTAAATAAATAAACGGCCCCAATCTGGCTTTTTGTATAGGCGGCTAAAAACTCAATAATGTCATCGGCCAGGTGGAAAATATCCTTCTCGCCTACCATTTTTACGTTTAAATTGGCTACACCGGTTTGGATCCACTCGTTTTCTTCAAGGGTATCAAAAGATTTCTTCAAAGATAACGACATATAATTAAGCGATTCGGATAGCTCACCCAAATCATCCTGGGCATCATTATCGAGCTTAACACCATAATTGCCTTTTGTAATTTGAGCAGCAATTTCTTTAATGGCTATAATCCGTTTCTCCATTTCGCGTTTCTTATCTTCCAGCTCCTGCTGCAGTTTTGTACGCTCATCAAAATCAAGAGAGACTTTTCTATAGAAAAACAGGGTAATTAATATGGCTAAAACTGCCGCCACTACAATTAAAACGGGGGTATAAGCGGTAAGCTTGTTTAATTCTAAAGTTCGTTCTTCCAGCAGTCTTTTTTCTTCTGTAACCATTCGTTTAACCACACTCCTGGCCTGGTCCATATACGTTTTACCCTGAAACAATACCGTTGGATCTACCACACCTCCCAACGATTTAATTTCGATGGTAGATTTTAGAATGTCCATTCTCTGGCCCATTATTTTACGCAACTCGGTAACATTTTTTTGCTGTACGGCATTATCTTTTGTACCGGCTGCTACATGGTTTAAAATAACAGTAGCGGTATCATTGGCGCCTGTATATGGTTCTAAAAAAACCTTATTACCTGTTAAAAGGTATCCTCTTTGCCCGGTTTCTGCATCTTTTAATACTGAAATTATGTTTTCTACATTTAGGATAACTTCATCGCTGTGCTTAACCAATTCAGTACTTTTAATCAGATTTCTGATGCTTACATAAGAGGCCAGTGAACTGATAAAAAGAATAATAAGCGATAAACCAAGGCCTAAACGCAAATTGTTTTTAAGAGTTGTTTTCATTAAAAATTTTATACTATTGAAATGTGATACTTTAAGATAATCTAATTGTGCCTTAGTTTTCCAATGCGGTTTCCTGCTGTGTTTTTAAAATCGATTCTTCTTCAATCGGAATGATAAAATAAAACTCCGAGCCTTCATCAGGCACACTATTTACACCAATTAAACCTCCGTGCCTTTTAATAATTTCCGAACAGATGTACAAACCAATGCCAAGGCCGTTAAAACGGTTGCTATTCTCTTCTACGCGATAAAATTTCTCGAAGATTTTCGGCTGTTGTTCTTTGGAAATTCCGATACCGAAATCTTTTACAGATAAATATAGCTTACCATCTTTAATATTGATGGTTACATTAACCTGGTTTGTTCCGGGCGCATATTTTATGGCATTGGTAATAAAATTGATAACCACCTGCTCCAGGCGCATTTCATCGCCATAAATGGTTTCATGGGTTTTACCGAGTTTGGTAATTTTAAAATCAGGATTGGATTGCTGCAACATTTCAATGGCATTGCTTACCATATTGTCGGCACAAAAATTTTGCATATTAAACTTAAGTTTACCACTCTCTATTTTAGAAATATCCAGTAAATCAACAATAAGTTCATTTAGTTTTTCCAGCTGGATGCTTGCTTTTTCCAAATGCTTTTGGGCAGTTGTTTTATCATCCTTGTTTAAGCTGCGCTGCAGAAGCTGAATATACCCTTTTACACTGGTTAGTGGTGTTTTTAACTCGTGACTGGCAATGCTGATGAATTCGTCTTTTTTATGTTCTGCTTCTTTCCTGAATTCGATTTCTTCCAATAACTTTTCCTGTACTTCGTTAAGCTTACGGCTTTGTTCATAAATGCGGTAAAAAGTTTTTATTTTCAGTAAAAGCACATTAATGTCAACAGGCTTGGTAATGTAATCCAGTCCGCCACTCATGTAGCCTTTTGTAATAAATTTCAATTCTGTATTTACTGCCGACAGGAATATAATTGCGGTGTCTTTTGCCTTGCTGAAACCTGAAATGGCTTCAGCAACTTCAAAGCCATCCATATCGGGCATCTGAACATCAAGAATGATGAGGACGTAATTATTTTTAAGGACTTTTTTCAGCGCCTCCTCACCCGACGAGGCCGTATCGACCTCAAAATTATGGGCCTGGAGTACTTTCTGTAAAGAGATCAGGTTTTCAGGCCTGTCATCAACAATGAGGATCATGTTTATTAAACAAATAAGAAGCTTGGGATGAGATAATTATATATAATTGCGCAAAACAAAAGTCCTCCGCAACTGTAAACAAACAAAGTTGTTTTAAAAATGTTTTACCTTTTTACAAATTATTAGCGTTAAAGGTATCGCCTTGTTTAATGTCGCCGGTTTCAAATCCTTTTTTAAACCAATACATTCTTTGCTGTGAGGTACCGTGTGTAAACGAATCAGGTTTAACTTCTCCGGTTGCCTCTTTCTGCAATTTATCATCACCAATAGCATTGGCAGCAGTTAAAGCTTCTTCTATATCCCCTTCTTCCAGTTTAAAATCTTTTAAGCTCTGAGCATTGTGGGCCCATAAACCCGCAAAGAAATCGGCTTGTAATTCTAATTTTACGGATAAGCGGTTGTATTCTGCCTGGCTAACCTGGCCACGGGCCCGGTCTAACTTTTCGGAAATGCCCAATAAATTCTGAACATGGTGGCCAACCTCGTGTGCAATAACATAGGCTTGTGCAAAATCGCCGGCTGCGCCAAAACGGTTTTTCAATTCGTCGTAAAAGGAAAGATCAATGTATACCTTACGATCGGCCGGGCAGTAAAACGGCCCCACAGCAGCACCTGCTGTACCACAACCTGTTTGAACGGCTTCTTCAAACAATCGCAAGGTTGGTTTTTCATAAACTTTACCAAGCTTCTGAAACTCTGAAACCCAAACCTCATCGGTTGAGTTTAAAATTTTCGACATTTGAATTCCTGCTGAATCAGCTGGGATACCCTTCCTTACTTCAACATTGTCACTAACAGGCATCTGACCAACCAAGCCGGTTAGATCTTTACCAAAAAACAAACCTAAAACAATAACAACTAATCCTAAACCACCACCCAAAATAGCTTTTCCACCACCTTTGCTTCCTCTGCTATCTTCGATATTATCGCTCCCTTTTCCAAAAATCTGCATAACCTACTGTTTAATTTAATAAATAACTCTTATTTAATAGGAATTGTTATACTAAAGTATAAAATATTTTTATCCATAATGTGAATATTATTCTTTTAGGTTGTACCTAAAGAAAAAGCCAGGTTTAATGCCTGGCTTTTCTAAAATATTTAAGTTTAGCTATTGAAAAGCGTTATGGCTTTTTCTATTCTATTTTTAGTCTCTCCGGCACCAAATAATACAGCAATATCAAATACACCAGGCCCAAATTTGCCGCCAACAAGCATAATTCTAAATGGCAGCATTAATTCGCCTGGTTTAAATCCTTTTTCTTCTGCCAGTGTTTTAAAGGCGGCTTCGGCATCTGCTACATTAACTAAGTTCTGACTTAAATTGTCGGCATAAGCCTTAAAAAATCCAGCCTTTTCTTCAGTCCATTTTGGTTTAACCGAAGCAACATCATACACTTCAGGACTTGCAAAGAAATAACCGCTTTGTGCAACAAAATCGGTCAATAAAGTACAGCGATCTTTAATTAAATCAATCACCGTATTTAAAAAGGCATCATCTTTAACTTCAATATTGTTTTCTGCCAATAATTGTTTAACCGTTGATTGCAATTTGTTTGCCGGCGAATTTTTAATCCATTCGTGGTTATACCATTTGGCTTTTTCAAAATCGAATTTAGCTCCTGCTTTACTAATTCTTTCAATAGAAAATTTTTCTTCCAGCGTAGCTAAGCTAAAAATTTCCTGTTCAGTACCATCATTCCAGCCCAACAAAGCAAGCATATTGATAAAGGCTTCAGGCAAAAAGCCCATTTCTTTAAATCCTTTGGTTATATCGCCTGTTTTTGGATCGGCCCAGTTCATTGCGTAAACCGGAAAACCAAGGCGATCTCCATCGCGTTTACTTAGTTTACCATGCCCATCGGGTTTTAAAATTAAAGGAAGATGTGCCCATTGAGGCATTTCGCTCTCCCAGCCTAAATATTTCCAAAGTAAAATATGTATGGGTGCTGATGGCAACCACTCTTCGCCCCTAAATGCGTGTGTAATTTCCATGGCCTTATCATCAACCACAACAGCCAGGTGATAGGTTGGCATTCCATCTGCTTTAAGCAAAACCTTATCATCAACCAATGAAGTTTCAAAACTTACATCACCACGAATAAGGTCGTTAAAATGCACATTTTCATTTTCCGGAACCTTTATCCTGATTACATGCGGTGTTTGAGCTGCCAAAAGTTCTTCAACCTCATTTATGGTTAAAGTTAAAGAATTGCGCATGCCCATTCTGGTTGCCTGCCCGTACTGGAAATTTGGAATTTCTTTGCGTTTGGCGTCCAAATCTTCAGGGGTATCAAAGGCATAATAAGCGTAACCATCATGAATAAGTTGTTCGGCAAATTTTCTATAACCCGGTTTACGTTCGCTCTGGCGGTAAGGGCCATAAATGCCCGGGTTGGCAGGACTTTCGTCTGGCGTTATGCCACACCAGTTTAAGCAATCAACAATGTATTGCTCGGCACCTTCAACAAAACGATTTTGATCCGTATCTTCAACACGTAAAACAAATGTTCCATTGTGTTTCCTGGCAAATAAATAATTAAACAGGGCGGTACGAACACCTCCTAAATGCAAGCCTCCGGTTGGGCTTGGGGCAAATCTTACTCTAACTTTTTTATCCATGGTTGGGTTGTTGAGCAATAAGTGATTGGGCCTGGCGTAAAAAACAGTCCGGCCATCGGCCTATTGCGTAGCGGTACAAAGATATGTTTTTTATGTTTTTTTCGTTTTGTTATTGTATTTTGGCAAACCAAAGCATGAACCCTTACGAAAAAAAACGCCGCTGGAAATTTTTCCTCCTTTTTTTTGCCATACTAATCGGCATAGCCTCAGTATTTTACACCGATTCTTTTGTAAAAAAAATGGAACGCGAGGAAGCCGACCAATTTCACCTTTGGGTTAGAATACAGGAGCGATCGATGTTATTATACGACAATGATGATTTTCGAACCATTGTTGAAACCGTTAGAAAAAACACAAAAACACCTGTAATCATGGTTGATTCGGCTGGAACAATCAGTTCCTTTTTTGGACTGGACAGTACTAAAACCAATTACCCCACGGATCCTAAACTTACCTACGATAGTTTGTATTTTGTGCACCAGCTGGATAAAATGAAAGCGCAGCACAGTCCGGATGAAATGAATATTATAGGCCGAAAGTTTAAAGCTTATTACCGGGATTCTTTTATTTTAACACAGCTCAGGTATTTCCCATACATCCAGATGGGTGTGATTTTTCTCTTTTTATTAACGGCCTATGCAGCATTCAGCTCATCAAGGCGGGCAGAGCAAGACCATGTTTGGGTTGGTTTGGCTAAAGAAACCGCGCATCAGCTGGGCACACCTATTTCTTCTTTAATGGCCTGGACGGAGTTGATGAAATCTAAATTTGATGCTGAAGATGACCCATTGATTGCCGAAATGGAGAATGATATTAAACGACTGGAAATTATTACCGATCGTTTTTCAAAAATTGGTTCCAAGCCTATACTGGAAGATCATACCGTTTATATTGTTATCAGTAATTTTATTAGTTATTTCAAAGTAAGAACATCCGATAAGGTGAAATTTTCCATTACCGGCGATGAGCAGGTTAGGGCCATGCTGAATGTTCCGCTGTTTGATTGGGTAATTGAAAACCTGCTTAAAAATGCTGCCAACGCTATAGAAAATGAGGGTTCTATATCCGTTAATATTATCGAAAACTTAGCTAAAGAGCAGGTTTTTATTGATGTAACCGACACGGGGAAGGGAATTCCGAGATCGAAGTTTGATGCTGTATTTCAACCTGGTTACACCACCCGGAAACGGGGTTGGGGCCTGGGTTTATCATTAACCAAACGTATTGTGGAGAACTACCATAGCGGAGATATCTTTGTTAAAGAATCTGAAATTGGAAAAGGCACAACATTTAGAATTATATTAAAAAGTAGTTTAACCTATGAACCGACCACAGCCTAACGAATACCCTGTTTGGGGCGAAACTTATATCGAAAAAGTTAACGGTGATGTTTTACAGATTTTAGCTGATCAGATTATCACCATCCCAGATTTGTTCAGAAACAATGCTGCTAAAGAAAATTATGCTTATGCAGCTGGTAAATGGACTTTAAAAGAGTTGTTAGGGCATATTATAGATACCGAACGGATTCTGGTGTACCGGATGACTTGTTTTTCGAGAAATGAACAGCAAGCCTTACCTGGCTTTGATGAAAATGATTACGTTACGAATGCCCGCTTCCATGAAAGGGAATTAGAAGATCTTATTGAAGAATTTATTGCTTTGCGCAAAGCGAATTTTCACTTTTTTAAATCGTTGAATGAAAACGAACTGAGCAGAAAAGGCACGGCTTCTAACCGGGAGATTAATGTAAAATCTATATTATTTATTGTTGCAGGGCATGTTATACACCATGTTGGCATATTAAAGGAGCGCTACCATGTGGTTTAAAAAATATACGCCTGAAGAATTAAACAACTGGCCAAAAAATAATATCGGTGGAACGCTTGATATCAGGTATACTGAAATAACCGAGGATTCTATTTCGGGCACTATGCCGGTAGATGAACGCACACACCAACCTTTTGGAATTTTGCATGGCGGCGCTTCGGTTGTGCTTGCCGAAAGCCTGGGCAGTATTGCTTCATTTATGTGCGTTGATCCTGAAAAATACCTTGCCGTTGGCCTCGAAGTTAATGCCAACCACCTTCGCCCGGTTAAAAGCGGATTGGTTACCGGCATTTGTAAACCCTTGCACATTGGTGCTAAAACGCATGTTTGGGAAATTAAAATTTACAACGACCGTGGTAAAATGAGTTGCATTAGCCGCTTAACCGTTGCGGTAATTAACAACGTTCAGAAAGACAAATAATTTACAGATATTTATGTATTAATTAACTAAATATCATTTGATTATGAAAAGCATTTTTTTGCTCTTATCTGTTGCAGTAATATGGAGTTGCAACCCTAAAGCCGAAAATAAAAACACTCCATCAGATAGTACCGGCACCGCCATGAGTAAACCGCCCAAAATTGGCGGAGCAAAAGACGAACATGGCTGTTTAATTGCGGCCGGTTACACCTGGTCTGTGCTTAAAAATGACTGTATCAGAACGTTTGAGCAGAATAAACTTTTACCGGTAGAAAACAAGGAAAGTTATACTTTGGCGGCCTATTTCTTGTTCAACAGCGATCAAACAAAGGCAGAATTATTTCTTCCGAAGGAAAAACAAAGTATTATTTTAGAAAGAACCGGAACGGAAGGGAATTACGTTTGGAAAAAAGACGATTTACAAATCTTTGGATGGAAGGGTTATGCATTAAGTAAAAATGGCAAAGTAATTTACCACGGCGAATAAATAAAAAAGCCTGTTTCCAATCGCTGGAAACAGGCTAACAATTAAACCAATTTATTTTATGGTTGTTTATCAAGCCACCTTTTTTCAAAAACGTAAGATAAAACAAGACCTAAGCCTCCAAATATTCCTATTGAACCGAAATAAACTGCAACTGCTTGTCCTTTTTGGTCATACTCTAATTCAGGGCCAAAAACACTACGAACCGTAAATAGTGCTACAATAAGACCTAAACCGATACCGATTAACAGTAAACCGAACTTTAGACTTAGAAAGGGTTTAGGTGCCGATCTCGACATTCCTGGGTCAATTCCACGCTCTATCATGGCCATTTTTTCTTTGTTTGATAAATAACGAATCCCAAATACCATTGCGAATGCTCCTAAAAACATTGTTATCGCGACTAATTCTCCTGGCATAATTATATTTTTTAAATGTTAATATTCTTTTAATTCTTATGAACCGTGTTCTGTGTATTATGACTACATGATTTTTAATCAGGTTACACCCTAAATAAAAAAAGTTTAATAGCTTTATCAAATTAAAAAAGAAATTGCACAACGAGTTAAAAAATATCCCCCTGTTTTCATCATTAAGCAATTCTTCCTTATTGCTTCTGGCCTCTTGTTTCAAAATAATCAATGCCCATAAGGGCGAGGTATTAATCAGGGCAGAAAAAACAGAACCGTACTTTTACATTATTGATGAAGGAATTGCGCGGGCGTATTCGGATGGAGAAAACCAGCAAATTACATTCTGGTTCGGGCAAAAAGGCGATGCTTTATTTTCGTACAACAGTTATATAAACCATAAGCCCGGATATGAAAATATCGAGCTTTTAGAAAATTGCCGGTTATTTCAAATCAAATCGGATGATTTACTTTCTTTATACACTACACATATAGAAATTGCCAACTGGGGCAGAAAAATTGCTGAACAGGAATTAATTGCAACAGAAAAAAGATTGATAGACCGACTGTTTAAAACCGCAACTGAACGCTATCTGGAGTTTCTGGATCAATCGCCGGCGCTGGCTAAAAGCGTTGCCCTCAAACATATAGCTTCTTACCTGGGCGTTACACAAGTTACTTTAAGCAGAATTCGGGCGGATATAAAATAGATTCATTTTTTAACATTTGTAAAATTTAATGCAGCCGGCCGGGCCTACCTTTGCATCAAATTATAGAAACATGAACTGGATTATATTAATTATCGCAGGCTTATTTGAAGTTGGTTTTACAACTTGTTTAAAGCTATCAAACAATTTTACCAATTTAAAATGGAGCATTGGCTTTTTTATTGCCATTAGTTTAAGCTTTCTTTTACTTAATAAGGCGGCGCAAACTTTGCCAATGGGTACTGCATATGCAGTTTGGACAGGTATTGGGGCCGTTGGAACAGTAATTATTGGCATTGTTTATTTTAATGAACCGGCCACCTTTTGGCGCATATTTTTCATCTGCACACTTATTGCTTCTATAGCTGGTTTAAAGTTTTTTGCCTCTCATTAACATAATGCTGTAACCTGTTTGCCCTTCTTGTTGTCTTATGGTTAAGCATGGTGCAAAAATTTACTGATTTAGAGTTGATACAAAATATATTGAACGGTGATACCGGGCAATATGCTTTGCTGGTAAAACAGCATCAGCGTTTTGTATTTACCCTGGCTTTAAGGTTTGCCAAAAACCGGGAGGATGCCGAAGAAATTGCACAAGATTGTTTCGTTAAAGCTTATAAAGCTTTGGGCACCTTTAAGCAAACTTCAAAATTTAGTACCTGGTTGTACACCATTACGTATACAACTGCTATGACTTTTTTAAGAAAAAAGCGTTTAGATACCACCTCCATAAGTGATGAGGAAACGTTTATACAATTAGAAAACCATAGCTCGGCTTTTAATGCCAATGTTTACGAACAACAAAACAGCCATGCTTTTTTGAATGAAGCAATTAATATGCTTTTGCCAGATGATGTTGTTATTATATCGTTATTTTACAAAGGCGAACAAAGCCTGGAAGAAATAGGCCAGGCATTAAACATGGAACCAAATACCATTAAAGTAAAATTACACAGGGCAAGGCAAAGACTTAAAGAGAAATTGCAATATTTGCTAAAAGATGAAGTAAAGGAGTTACTATGAATATGATAGAACAAGAACTTTGGGATTACATTGACGGAAACCTCAATGAAGACCAGGTGAAAAGCATCCGGAAAAAAATTGAATCAGATCCTTCTGTGCAATTGCTGTATAGTGAATTGGTGAAACTTAACCTCACTTTTTCTGAAATAGAACTGGATGAACCTTCTATGTCATTTACCAGAAATGTGATGGAAGATATAGCCATACTCCCGGCGCCGGTAACTTTAAAAACAAAAGTTGATCAAAGGATTATTTATAGCATTGCCGGCTTTTTTGGTTTAGCCCTTCTTGTTCTGTTTGGCTACATTTTATACAATTCTACCTTTAGTTTTAAGGACCTGGATTTTAACTTTAAAGTTGATTTAAAAATTGATCAGTTCCTGAATTCCACAGCGATTTACATCTTCTTATTTGCTGATTTAATTATTGGTTTAGTTTTTTTAGACTATATGTTGCGAAGAAAATCTGCAGATAAACTGAGTTAAAATATTAAAACTGGTAGCCAGCAAAAACAATTATTGCGAGGGCTATAAAACGGTTGAGGTGATTGAAACCGAGATAAAAAAGGGCTGCTTTCTTGCGAGAGCAGCCCTTTTCTGTAAATATGATAATAAATTAAATTACTTTCACATTAACGGCGTTTAAGCCTTTTTTACCGTTAGCAACTTCGTACTGTACTTTGTCGTTTTCACGGATTTCGTCGATAAGACCTGTTGAATGAACAAAAATTTCGCTATCGCCATTCGCAGGGATAATAAAGCCAAAACCTTTAGTTACATTGAAGAATTTTACTGTGCCTTCTTGCATTGTATTAAATATTAAAAATTAAGTGTGCAAGGTAACTTTTATATTTTAAAATCAAAATATTTTTTAACATTATTTTAACGTTAATACTTTGTAAACAGCGGGTTACTGCTACTTTTTAATCGCTTTACCTACAATATTTAACGTAATTTCGCTATTGTGCGCTATGCCTAATGTGGTTCCGGGAATAACGGTAAAAAGGTTCCTCAGGTAAATATCTGCAACACCCTGGATTACCTTTTTTCTGGGCTCCATATCTTCTGGCAGTACCCCGTAAACGTTCTGTACCCGTATGGTTCCATGAGCATCAACCACAGCCGAACATTGGTAAGCGAAATCTTTATAGGCCCGGTTGATTACAATTTTATATTGTGGGTACATATAATCATAAGCTGCAGTACGTTTTAGCAATTTATCAACCGTACTTAACTTTTCTACCGTAACAATTTTGCTTTTTGGCACAAACTGTACCGGGCTGGTTGCAGCAAAAGCACTATCACTGTTTAAATTGGTTTTTGATGCAAGTTTCCGGATATATACAGTATCTGCTTTAGTCGTTTGCTGTAATTTTTCTGCAGGAATTTTCAATTTATCTTTAATGTATCGCTGTGCATAAAAAGTCATGTTCACATCCGACCTGATGTCGGCAGCAATTACCTTACCATCAACCTGAACCCGTTGAAAAACCAAACTATCTTTACTGATGTGTTTTACCTTAAAAAATTCTTCAGCAAAATTGTACACATTACCATGATCATATTGCAGGTAAAATTTTTGCATAATTTGTTTTTGAGGACTCCAGGCCATCATTGTATCTTCTGCCGCTACTTCAATAATCCAGGATGGCTTTTGCATAAAGCCATCTTTATTAAAAGAAAGACCATCACTAAAACGGCGCTTTACTTCTTCATATCTGATTCCTTTAACGGGGGCAAAAGTAAAGTCTCTTAAAGTAGCATCGGTAGATTTTGTTTTGTTATTGCAGGCCAATACACCAAACAATGCCAAACAAAGACACAAATTTCTTATCATACAGGTATAACGTCGTAAATTAAATTTTCCGCTAAATTAATTATTTCTTCTTAACCAGTATTACGTTCGCCACTTTCCTTTCGCCCTCATGATCCCACTTTTTATTATCTGTAGGATGGTTAATTACTCCCTTGCCATTAATCCATAAAGTTGTAGAGCCTCCCCCATCAAAATTTACAGCGCTTGTACAACCCAGCCATTGCATCAGTTTCCTCAATTCAAACAGGCTCATGCCGGCAGAATTATCGTTACGTCCATCAACAGTTAATAAAATCACCCGCCCATTTGGCTTTAAACCTACGCATGTTCGCGGATGACGTAACCGGTTAAACGCAGCGGTATCTAAATCTTCTTTAATTCCATTAAAAAAGAGCAAAGGGCCATTTAGCAGAACATTTTCTTCCGTTAATCTATTCTCCCAATCTGTTGTTCCATCCCACTTTTTTATTGCCAATTTGCCTTTTTCAATTACCACAGCAGCTTGTTGATGGCGTGCACGGCTTCCATTTTTTTCTAACCGATTTTGATTAATTATTTCCCCTTTTACTTTAACAAAATCAACTGAGCCACCATTTTTCACATCAAAGAAATTACCATTTATGGCTACAATGGCCGTATCCCTTAGTCCAAAATTGCGGGTTGTTACCAATTCCTTTTCTTCGGCACCCAACGCAAAAAGCGCCTTCCTTCCTGTATTTTTTACTTCTACAAAAGAAATGTTTTCATTTGCACCAAATAGGTTTTTATCCTTAAAATGATGACCAAACATTAAAACTTTTTTTGCGATTCTTGTTCTTTGCCATTTGGTTTTTACAATTAATAAAGAATCTGAACTTTGCGCAAAACACATTAAGTTAACCGCAAAAAATAGGGTAAAGAATAAGATTTTTTTAATCATGGCATGTTCTTTAATCTAAAGGTAAAAAAAAACGGAGCAGTCAATTAAGGCTGCTCCGTTTTCTATCTAAAATCACAGGGATTTTACTTTTTAGGATCTAAAATGTTTTTAATCCTAACATTTAAATCATCATAATGTGCTTTACTTACGGCATCGCCAGCAGCCGATCTTGCCTTTGTAGTCGCCAATAAAGTTTTAAGCTCAGCCCTAACCAATGGCCTGATATCTGATAAGCTTACATTAATGGGGGTTAAACCATAATTAGCAGCAGCCTCTACAGGAAAACCCGGAGGAAGATCAGCATCGTTAGTCATTAAATAACCCAAACGGTCTACATAAGCACGTTGCAAATTGCGTTTAAAAGCATCAGCCCTGCCAGCAGCAAAAACCGAAGTATTTAAATCCGTAAATAATTCTGGTAAAGTATATGCTTTAGCGGTTCCATTTTTAGTTTCGTTATCTAATAAACGCGCGATACGTGGTGCGGATAAAATATTAACCAAAGTATTTGCCTGAACCGCTTTAATTCGGTTTAACAAAGTACCATTATCAAATTTGCCCAACTGATCGTTGTTAATTAACCAAAGCGGCGTAGTAAACAATTGCTGACCGAAGAAAGCAACCGCTTCTTTTTGTTTTGCTTTTGGTAAATATGCATAAACGGCGCCTGATTGATCGTAAGTTTTAAAGTTCTCACTCATGCCGCCAACATTGGTTAATACATGTCCCATATAACGATTGTATTGTCCAATAATTTCGGTATAAATTTCTTTTAAATCGCTGTAATCTTTTCCTTTCTGGAAAGTCCATTTCTCCACGTTAGGAAGAATGCGTTTTAAGTTTGCAATACCATAATTACTGGCTTTCATGGCGTTATCGCCCAAATCTTCACTTTGCAGGCGCGGATCTAAAGTAGTACCCTGGCGACCATAAAAATAAAGTGGATTGCCTGCGTTTTTAAGTACCCACTGATTTAAGATTTCTCTTTCCTGTTCGGCCGTGTGGTTACCCGGCAACCAGGAATAACCCCATTTAATAGACCATTTATCGTATTCGCCTATTTGAGGATGCAATTTAGTTACGCCATCGCCTGGTTGTGCAATGTAGTTAAAACGTGCATAATCCATAATGGAAGGGGCGGTACCATGTTTATCGGTAAATGCTTTTGAACGTAAAGAATCAACCGGGTAAGCGTAGCTTGAACCAAAGTTGTGTGGCAAACCCAGCGTGTGCCCTATCTCGTGTGAAGAAACAAAACGAATCAGCTCTCCCATTTGCGCATCGCTAAATTTAGCTTTACGTACCTCAGGATTAACGGCTGCTGTTTGCACAAAATACCAGTTGCGCAATAAATTCATTACGTTATGGTACCAGCCAATATGAGTTTCTAAAATCTGTCCGGTACGTGGATCGCTTACATGAGGACCATAAGCATTTGCAATATCAGAAGCAAAATAACGAACAACAGAATATCTTGAATCTTCTACACTAAATTCAGGATCTTGTTGTAATGTAGGTGCTTCTTTTCCAATAATGGCATTTTTGAATCCGGCAGCTTCAAAAGCTACCTGCCAATCATTAATACCCTGAATTAAATATGGAACCCATTTTTTTGGCGTTGCCGGATCAATATAAATTACAATTGGCTTAACAGGTTCAACCAATTCGCCGCGTTTGTAAGCGTTGGTATCCTTCGGAACTAAATTCCACCTGTGGATGTATGCAGTACGTTCTGCTTTTTGAGCATCGCTTCCATAATCAATTTGTGACTGGCCAAAATAACCTACGCGGTTATCCATAATCCTTGCTTTTACAGGCACTTTTGGCAGCAAAAGCATAGAGGTACTAAACTCAAAAGTTACAGCAGCGTTGCTATTATCTGTTGGAGACTCTGCCGCACGATATGTTTTTGCTGTTTTTACTTCTATGTTAATCGGAAACGTTTTTACTGTATCAATATAAGAACGGGTTGCATCATAAACCGTAATTTTATAGGCTTTACGGATGGCATCAGTTGCACCAATAGCCATAATGTCTCCATTATAAAAATCAGTAACATCAATTACAACACCCGTAGTGTCTTTATTATACGATTTAATTTCAAAGCTTGCCAAAATTTGCGCTAAGTTTGAATTCTGTACCGATTGGTACATATCGCTATTTGCATCCGCTTTTGTAGCGTAACTTGGTACGCGAATATATACTTGTTTACCTCTGCGCTCCCATTTCCAAACTTGCTCGTTTAATTCCTCGCCACCATATTGCTGGTTGCCTACCTTAACACCAACAGGCGATTTTGCCAAACGGGTTACCACAAGCATTTCACGGTTCAACATCGAATCCGGAATTTCAAAATACCATTTATCATCCACCTTATGGGTTTTAAATAAACCATTTGTTGTTCTGGCTTTTGCCGTAATAACTTCAGAATAAGGTTTTATACCTTCTTTTTTTGCTGCCGGAGGAGCTGCGGCCGGAGTTGCAACAGGGGTTTTACCCGATTGGCTTTTTGATTTTTTTTGAGCGTTTGCCGCGTTGGTACCGACCATACCAAAGGCCACAATACCTGCTACTGCAAGTACTTTAAGTTTTTTATTCATATGTGCTTAAAATGGTTTATTTTGCTTGGTAATAAGAGAATAAAGGTAAATGCTTGTTACAGGGATTTGTTTTTTGTAACCAGAAAATTACGCGGCGATTTTTGAGGCCATTCCGAGCCAGGTGCTCAATCACAGAATACCTGTTCTTTTATACAAACTGCTTTTATATTCGTTGCTCCAGCTTAAGTACTTTATAGAAAATCTTACCGTCCCTATAGATTTCCAGAATTAAATTGCGGTCTGTTTTTGATTTAAAAAGTTCCGTTAATTCGTTTAAGCTATATTGATCCATTGGCCTGAAATTTAAGCTTAAAATTTCATCGTCTGGGCATAACCCGGAGCGTTCTGCCGGCGAATTTTCGTCTATATCGCCAATAAGAACTCTTTTATACTCTTTCTGGTCAAGGTAAACCACCATGCCAGCCATATCATGCTCAAAAGGTTGTTTGCTATAGCTATTGGGTTTAATACAGATAAATTTTTCCTGGTAATTAAACTGAATGTCGAATTTACGTAACACATCAGCCCCAAGGTTGCCGTTCCGACTACTTAAATCTATTTTTTGAGAAATGGATTGGAAATCAGGAAAACCGGCAATAACATTCTTAAATTTATAATTTCCGAGGTAAAACTCTTTTATCCGGCCAACGTAACCTTTAATCTGGCCGCTTAAAGTCATTCCTAAATTGGCTTTTATTTTTTTTGCCGGTAAAGGAAATTCTCCGCCATTCAGCATTTCCATTGATAAGGCATGGCTTGCCCCGGTATCCATTAAAAACCTGGCATTCACTTTCCCGGTGGGTAAATCTACAGCGGCCATTACATATGGTTTCTGACTCTCTATTTCTATGGGTATTTTATTGCCGCGATACTTAATTTTCGCATCCGGATCGTAAAAAATAATCCTACTTTCGCTATACCTGATGTCAACTACAAAACTATTAAAAAAGCTAAAACCGATTATCCCGTATACCTTTAACCCTAAATGGCCTGATAAATTAAAAAGATCTTCTTTTAAAATTGCCGTTGGAATCCTGGAAACTGTGGCATTGCCTATTTTAGCGTTGATACTTTGAGAAACATAAGCCTCTACGGTTTCTACCCCCAAACCCGAAACTTTTATTTTGCGCATAGATGCAAAATTTAAAGAATCCAAGATGGTTGGGTCCGTAATAATCATTGGCCCTACACCCGTATCCAGAACAAAGTTATAGGGTCCTTTTCCGTTAATAAAAAGTGGGATTACAATCAGGTTTTTGATGGATTTAAAACTTAATGATTCTCTTGTCCTGTTCTTCGGAAAACTAAAATCCTGGGCTTGTGTATTTGAAAAAAAGAATAAAAATAAGCCGACGCAAAGTATTAATTTACGGGAGGTAAAGAGGGCAATCAGCATATATTTGGTTAACATTAAATTAAATTTAATAATTTAGTTTGTATTATCACCTACATCCACAAAACATGCTTCAAGCCATACGGTCAAGAATTCTATTAAGTGCTTTTTTTATATCCGTTTCCCTACTCTGCAGCTGTTCGGCTGATAAAATGATTTCCAATAAAGTGGCCCGTGAATTTAAAAACTCAAGGGTAATTAAACAATATAATGTTGGTTTTGCCTTATACAACCTGGAGCATAAAAAAATGCTTTTTCAAAAAGATGCTGATCAATACTTCACACCCGCATCCAATGCTAAATTATATACCTTCTATGCCAGTTTAAAAATGATTCCGGATTCCATTCCGGCCTTAAAATACATTGAAAAGGGCGATTCTTTAATTTTCTGGGGAACTGGTGATCCATCTTTTCTTCAAACGGAGTTAAAGGATAAAACCGTTTACAATTTCCTTTCTGCAACCAATAAAAATCTATTTTTTGCCCCCGGGCGATATTCAGGCAACTTTTATGGCAGTGGCTGGTCGTGGGATGATTATAACGATTATTACCAGGCAGAAATTAATGAACTCCCTATTTTAGACAATACCGTTTGGATAAAAGGAATGGCAAATGGAAAATTTTCAGTTTCTCCTAAAAATTTTTGGAGTTGTTTTACTGCAGATAGTACTAAAACGACCGGTGATTTTTTTGTAAAAAGAGATTTTAATGAAAATAAATTTATTTACAGTTTAACCACTCCAAAAGTAAATTATAACCAGCAAATTCCATTTAAATTAAGTACAGGAACCACGCTGGCAATATTGGCCGATACTTTACACAAAACGGTTGCTTTAACGGATATGAAAATCCCGAAACAGGTTAAAACCATTTACAGCGCCAACCGAGACTCGGTATTAAGACATATGCTGCAGCCAAGTGATAATTTTATTGCAGAACAATTGTTATTGGTTTGTTCAGGCCAGATTAGTGATACATTGAGTACGGAAAAAGCGATTGATTATGTGCTTAAAAATTATCTTTCTTCTTTGCCTGATAAACCTCGGTGGGTGGATGGATCTGGTTTATCCCGAATGAATTTATTTACGCCAAGGGATATGGTTAAGGTTTTAGATTTAATTTACAGCGAGGTGAATGACAAGCAAAAGCTATTTTCCATGCTTCCGGCAGGGGGGCAAAGCGGAACACTGAAATATGCCTACCCAAAAACAAACAACCCCTTTGTGTTTGCTAAAACAGGATCATTAACCGGAATCCACAATCAAAGCGGTTACGTGGTTACTAAAAAAGGAAAAACTTATATTTATTCTTTCATGAACAACAATTTCGTGCTGCCAACTGCTGATGTTAAGAAAGAAATGGTGAGAATAATGACTTACATACACGATAACTTTTAACTGATATGAAAGTATTTTTAACTGTACTATCTCTATTTTTTTGCTGCTCAGGCTTTGCACAAAAGCAAATCATATTCGATTCTAAAAATTTGCCCCAGCCAGACACCACCTGGGTTTTTACACCAAAAAAGTGGAATAAAAAAGATAAACTTCCAGCGATAATTTTACTGCATGGCTACGGCGGTAACTATAAACAATGGAATAAAATTATGGACGCTCAAAAATATGCCGATGAATACGGTTACATTTTAATTTGTCCGGATGGCTTATTTAAAAGCTGGTATTTAAACAGTCCTGCAAAAAGCGACTGGCAGTACGAAAGCTTTTTCTTTGATGAGCTTTTACCAAGAACAAAAACAGATTTTGCGGTAGATACCAGCAACTTATTTATTACGGGATTAAGTATGGGCGGGCATGGCGCACTATGGCTTTTTTTAAAACATCCTGAACAATTTAAAAGTGCCGGCAGTACCAGCGGAGGTGTAAATCTTCTGGATGCCATTGGTAAATTCGGTGTTCCTGAACTTTTAGGCAACCCTGAGAAAGACAGCGATAAGTGGTTAAATTATTCTGTAATTAAAAACATTGATAAACTGAGCGGCAGCAAAAAGGAAATCATTTTTGATTGTGGTTCTTCCGATTTCTTCTATCAATCTAATAATGCCCTGAAGCAAAAATGCGACAGCTTAAAAATTAATGCTACTTATATTTCGCAGCCAGGTTCTCACAATTCAGCCTACTGGAAAAAATCCATAAAGCAACAATTCGAATTCTTTAAAACACAAGTTTCATCTATACTTTAAACCTAACCATATGTAATTTGACTTAAATTATTTACCATGAAAAAAATCTACCTTTTATTTAGCGCAGTTACCCTCCTTTTTATTACATCCTGTAAAAAAGATAGTGTTGTAGACACCGCGGTTCCAACCACGCCGTACATTTCTGATAACAGTTTTAAAATTGTATCCTACTTTCCAAGTTACCGCGATCCGGAAGGTGTAAGCATCTCTAAATATAAAATGTTAACACATTTATTTTACGCTTTTCTAAATCCAAATCCAGATGGTTCTTTAGCCACCTTAGAACAACCTGCACGTTTTAACGTGGTGATGCAAAGGGCCAAGGCCAATGGGGTTAAAACGGGTATTTCTGTATCAGGTACTAAAAGTATTTTTGTAACCATGGCCAGTTCTGCAGCAGCAAGAAACCTCTTTGTTAAAAATGTTTTGAACTTTGCTAAAACGAATAATTTAGACGGGGTTGATATGGACTGGGAGTACCCAAGTACAACCGATGGTTCTGCTGACAATTATGTTTTGCTTATGAAGGAATTATCGGATTCATTGCACAAATACCATAAATTTTTAAGCGCGGCCATTACGCCTGGTGTATATGCAGGCGGCATTCGCGATGGCCTGAAAACTGAAGTTTTTCCGCTTGTCGATTTTTTCAATATTATGGTTTATGATGGCCTCGGCTGGGATAAAAACGAACCCTTGCAACATGCATCTTACGATATGGCTACTTTTAGTTTAAATTATTGGCTCAATACCCGCGGCATGCCCAAAGAAAAGGCCGTTTTAGGAATCCCGGCTTATGGCAAAAATGCATCTAATTCTTCAAAGGCTTATCGTGATTTTGTTGCCAATAATGCGAATACCAGTTTAGATTCTGCTTCGATTGCCGGTGTAAAATATTATTTTAACGGCATTACAACAACAAAGAAAAAAGCTAAACTTGCAAAAGATGTAGGCAATGGGGTTATGTTTTGGGAGTTTTATCACGATGACAACGGTGCCAAATCTATTATCAAAGCCGCAAACGACACATTAGGGAGAAGCTATAACTAAATAATGGAATCACAATTTAACGCGATAAACCAACCCTTTTCCAATCAAATTAGTATTGAAGGAAAAATCTATTCATACTTTGGAGGCACCGCATATTTAGGCATTCCGCAAAACGAGGAATTTATTAAATTATACATTGAGGGTATTAAAAAATTTGGCCTCAATAATGGCACCAGTAGAAATAACAACATTCAGCTTGGCATTTATAAAGATGCAGAATATGCCGCAGCCAAACGGTATGGATCGGAAAGTGCACTTATTACTTCAAGCGGTTATCTTGCTGCGCAACTGGTTGTGAAGGAGCTTAGTAAAAAGGGCACGGTAATTTACGCACCCGGTTCACATCCATCACTGTGGTTAGAGAATCAAAATCCCACAGGGAAATTTTTTACTGAATGGGCAAAAGAAACAACGGCGGTAATAAATAATTCAGATCAGCAAAACTGGGTATTGATCAGCAATTCTATGAATAATCTTTTTCCAGAAATTTATGATTTTAATTTTCTGCAAGAGGTTAGTCCGGATAAAGAAATTATGTTAATTGTAGACGATTCGCATGGGATTGGGGTTGTGAACAATGGTTTAAGTGCCTTTTCTAATCTTCCACGAAAAAAAAACATCTGCTGTGTCCTTGTGGCTTCCATGGCTAAAGGGCTGGGCGTAGATGCCGGATTGGTGTTAAGTACAGCAAACATTATTAATCAACTTAAACAAACCCATGAGTTTTCAGGAGCATCTCCAGCCGCAGCGGCCGGGCTTTATGCTTTTATCCATGCGGGCGAAATATACCGCAAGGCCTGGAACAGGCTGCAAAAAAATATAATATTATTTAGTGCTGCATTAAATTTAGCCTGGAAATTTGAGCCGGCTTTTCCAGTTTTCTTTCTAAACGACCCCGACTTAGCCAACAGGTTGATGAAAAACCTGATTTTAATTTCATCTTTTCCCTATCCCGGCATAAACGATGAGCCCATAAACCGCATTGTTTTAAACAGTTGGCATACTGAGCGCGACCTAAACGACCTGATTGCTGCGTTAAATAAAGGTTAACCGCATTTTATTGTATGGGCGCAGCCAATTGATTTTTTAATTCTCCACAATTGATAAAATTAACCCTATATTTATTTTCAGCTAACATTAACCAAATAGTTTTGAGCCAAGTTGTCAAACTATATCCAAAATATAAAAGAAGGAGATCATGTATCTTTTGAAATAGTTTTTAAGCTATGGCATAAGAAGGTTTTTGCCTATTTTTTTAAGAAAACGGCATCAGAAGACCAGGCTCAGGAACTTACACAGCTTGCTTTTATAAAGCTTTGGCGTTTTAAACATACTTTATCAGAAGCGCATGCTTTAGATTTACAGCTATTCAAAATTGCCAAAACCACCTTGCTTGATTATTTTAAAAAATTAGCCAATGATGAACGTAATCTTCAGGTTTACCATCAGGAGGCACAAATAAATGTGCACCAGCAAAATGAAGTTTTTGAATATAAACAGCAATTAGAAGTTGCTTTAAACTGTTTGCCGCCTACCCGCAAAAAAGTTTTTCTTCTTAGCCGGTTACACGGTTATAGCTATAAGGAAATTTCTGAACAACTTTCTATCTCTCCACGTACAGTGGAAAAACACATCTCTTTAGCCATGAAACAACTAAATGGTTACGCTTATTTGCCTGCCATTATTTTTTTGGTGGATTTTCTGAATTAATTTAAAATTTATTTTTTTTCCATTACGGGTTTATGCCCGGTTCAATCGTATTAGTAAGTATGAGTATATCTGATGAATTATTGGATAAGTATTTTAAAGGACAATGCAACCCTGAAGAAAAGCTTCTGGTGGTTAAATATTTAAATGAAGTTGAAGAATTACCGGAGCATTTATTAAGTAAAAAGGAATGGGATAACAGCACCGATGCAATATTAGATGATGCAAAAACAGAGGAAATGTTCAGCGAGGTTAAAAAGCACACCATGCCAAAAGTTGCTAAATTAAGATGGATAAAAATTGTTTCGGCAGCAGCCATTATTTTAACCATGCTTAGCATTGGTTTTTTAAAAATTAAACAAAGTCAAAATAAAGAAGATTTAGTTCAGCATATAGTTTTAAATCAATCTAAAAAAAGCACTGTTAATTGGAAATCGGTTATGAATTATACAGAGCAGACCCAGTTATTAACGTTACCAGATCAATCTACTGTACGGCTATATCCGGGTGGGGAATTAAGATATGCCATGCCCTTTATTAAAAGTAAAAGAGAAATATACTTAAATGGTAAAAGTTTTTTCCAGGTTACAAAAGATAAAAAACATCCTTTTGTAGTTTATGCTAAAGGAATATCTACTACTGCTTTAGGTACCTCTTTTACCATTACTGCATTAGAAAAAAGCAAAGAAATTAAAGTCGAGCTCCATACAGGTAAGGTGTGGGTTAAAAATATCGACTCCTCCCTTCATATATTACCTTTTAGCAAAATTTTAATGCCAGGTAATCAGCTGGTTTATAATCGTGAGCACAATAAGCTAAATGTTATTAATGCCAAATTGTTAACCAAACAGGCGGTTAGTGTTAAGGAGTTAAACTTTAATCAGGAACCATTGGTAGAAGTTTTTGCAAGGCTACAGCTGCATTACAAGGTCAAAATAATGTATAACCCAGCTGATTTACAGGAAATGTCATTCACAGGCAGTTTAAATTTAACGCAATCAATAGACACCATATTAGAAGAAATAGCCGAATTAAATAAACTAAACCAAATCAAAACAACCCAAGGTTACCTGATTAGAAAATAAATCCAACTCCATATTACAATGAATTTAACTCGTCGAAAAAGCGTGAAAGGGAATCTTTTTGCCAAAAAACAACCAAATAAAAAAATATACTATGCTTAGAAAATTTACTACACACCTATTCATTTGCCTGTTTCTGCTATCAGTTGCGGCAAATACCCGGGCACAAACTTCAGAGATTACCGGGATTGTAAAAGATGAAACCGGGCAACCCTTGCTGGGGGCTTCCATTCTTTTACTCAACACCAAAACCAACGAGAAAAAAGGGATTATGGTGAATTCTGAAGGTAAGTTTATTATTAGCGGTCTGTCTGCAAATGTACCTTACAACATCAGCGCATCTTATATTGGTTACACCACTAAAACCATTGATAATTATATACTAAAGCCAGGCGAACAGGCAACCTTGCTTATCCAGTTAAACCCTGCAGCCTCATCCTTAACAGATGTTGTAGTTGTAGGTTATGGCAGCCAGAAAAAGAAAGATGTAACCACTTCTATTGCCAGCATAAAAGCCGCTGATTTAGAAAACCAGCCTATTAATAATGCTGCCGAAGCAATGGTGGGTAAAATGGCTGGTGTTCAGGTTTCTCAAGGCTCGGGTACTCCTGGTGGTGCCTTATCCATCAAAGTACGTGGTGTTGGTACCATTACGGCAGGTTCAAATCCTTTATACGTTATTGATGGCGTACCCATTTCCAACGATAATATTAATACGCTAAACACAAATGATATTGCGTCAATTGAGGTATTAAAAGATGCCTCTTCTGCAGCCATATATGGCTCAAGGGGATCGAATGGTGTGGTGTTAATTACAACTAAACAAGGTAAAAATGGAACAGCTACCATTAACGTTAACAGTTATAAAGGCTGGCAAACAATTGCGCATAAAATAGATATGATGGATGCCTATCAATATGCGCAAATGACTTTAGATTCCAGAAATAACACCTATGCTGATGCTATGGATGCCATTAACCGAAAAAATATTTTTAACGGCTCACCGGTAGTACCCTATAGTTTTAATGATAATAACAGCACCCGTTTATTAAAAGCCGGAGCAGCCAATACCAGTGCCGTAATTCCTTTGGAGATAATGCCGTATCTGCAAGGTCAGCAAGGTTTAACCAATACCGACTGGCAGAATGAAATTTTCAGGACTGCGCCCATTCAAAATCACTCCATTTCAGCATCAGGTGGCGACGAAAACATGAAGTATTATGCATCTATGGAATATTTTGATCAGGATGGTATTATTTTAAACAGTGGTTTTAAGCGTTATAGCGGTAGGTTAAATTTAGAAGGAAATAAAGGCGTATTTAGGTATGGTGTAAATTTATCTCCATCGGTAATTAAAGAAAAAAGGGTAAATGCCAACGGCGCCTATTCTAACGGAGGTATTGTTGCTTCTGCGCTTCACTACTCGCCTATTTTTCCGGTTTACAATAGCGATGGGAGTTACAGTTTTGCGCAAAATTCGTGGAGCCCGGGTACTTTAACTCAGGTGCCGGGACAACCAGCACTAATAGGTGGTAATGGCGAAACTCAAGCCTGGAATCCTGTTGCGCTTGCTATGCTTCAAAAAGATGATGTTGGCTCTAACAGGTTAACTGGAAGTACTTTTCTTGAGGCATCAATCCTTAAAGATTTAAAGTACAAAATCCAATTGGGTATCGATATATTTAACAGTTCTGAAGATATTTTCAGTCCTTCCATTATCCCGAAATCAAACACCGCCACAAACGATCCTTCAGATGCTTATGGTTCATCAAGAACAACAAAAGAAATGAACTGGCTCCTTGAGCAAACGGTAAACTATTCAAAAGTTATTGGTGAGCACAGCATTAACGCCTTAGTTGGCTGGTCTACCCAAAAAGATGATTTGAGCAGTACTTATGCTTATGCCTCAAAAGGCTTTATCAGCGATCAGGTTGGCTATATAAATGCCGGAATTGTTACCAGTGGAACCGGAACCAGACAACAATGGACGCTGGCATCGGGTATTGCAAGGCTACAATACAGCTATAAAGGCAAATATTTATTTACAGGTTCGGTAAGGGCCGATGGCTCTTCCAGATTTGGCAAAAACTCTAAATGGGGTTATTTCCCTTCTGCCTCAGTAGGCTGGAGAGTTTCAGAAGAAGATTTCCTTAAAAGTTCAACCGCTGTTTCTGACTTAAAACTAAGAGCCAGTTATGGTTTAACCGGTAATTTTAACATTCCTAATAATGCTTCCTTAGGCGCAATGACCAATTATGCTTACGTTTTTGGTGGTTCTTCTCCAAGTGTGGTAAACGGAGCAGCCTCTTATGCAAAACCAAATGATGATTTAAGATGGGAGAAAACGGCACAACTAAACCTTGGTTTCGATGCTGCTTTTTTCAAAAACCAGCTTACTTTATCGGTTGATGTGTACAATAGCAATACGAAAGATTTGTTATTGGATGTTCCTGTGCCACTTTCAACAGGCTTTGCCACAGAATTAAAGAATATAGGTAAGGTTAACAATAAAGGTATAGACATTAACCTGGGTACCCAGCAACAGTTTGGTGGTGTAAAGTGGGCCGCCAGTGCAAACTTCTCTAAAAACAAAAATAAAGTAGTAGAATTAGGCCCGGGTAACGCCGATATTATAAAAACCGGATCTGTTGCCAATGCTTATTTCTTAACCCGGGTAGGCGAGCCAATTGGTTCCTATTATTTACCTGTGGTTTTAGGAGTGTTTAAAAACCAGGCAGAGGTTAATGCATATCCTCATTATACCGATACTCAGGGCAATTTTGATTTAAATACGGCAAAACCAGGCGATTTCAAATTTAAAGATGTGGATGGTGATGGCGTAATTGATTTAACAAAAGATCGTGAAATTGTTGGTAATTACCTGCCTAAATTTACCTATGGCTTTGCAACTTCTGCCGAATATAAAGGCGTTGATTTAAATGTTGCCTTACAAGGGGTTTATGGAAACAAAATCCTTAACCTTTCGCGTAGATATTTTGCAAATAAAGAAGGTAATATGAACAATATGGTTAGCTCTTTAGATCGATGGATATCAGAAAGTAATCCCGGAAGCGGTCAAGATGTTAGAGCAAACCGTGTTGCAAAAGGCAGTAACGGAACAACTTCAACCTGGCATATAGAAGATGGCTCTTACCTGCGCATCCGCAATATTGCTTTAGGTTATACCTTCCCTGCTGATTTGGTTAAAAAAATAGCTTTAACTAAGGTCCGAATTTATGTAGCCATGCAAAATCCATTTACGTTTACCAAGTACACGGGTTATAATCCTGAGGTTACCAACAGATCTGCTGCAACCACCAATGGCGAAGATTATGGCGTATACCCAACGGCAAAAACAACATCAATCGGTATTAACATTACTTTATAATTAAGAACAATCAGATGAAAAAATATATAACATCAATCTTAGCGTGTAGCCTGATTATTACGGTTTCTTCGTGCAAAAAGTTTTTAGAATCAAAGCCGCTCGATTCGTACACAGAAAACACTTTCTATGTAGATGAAAAAGGTTTACAAGGTGGTTTGGTAAGTTGCTATGATGCTTTGCAAACGGATAGTTTATACGGCAATAACATGCTTACCTTAGGCGAAATTCGTGGCGATAACGTTACAGATAATGATCCGGGCTCGGGCGCTGGCGTAAGAAATTCAATCGAAGTATTTTCTGAAACGCCTGCAAACAACATCCTGGCAGCCTCCTGGCAAGGGCATTATAAAGCCATATACCGCAGCAATATTATTTTGGATAAAGCACCCGGCATCAGCATGAATGAAACCACCAAAGGTCAGATTATCGGTCAGGCAAAATTCATCAGGGCTTTAAGCTATTTCAATTTAACCCGCTTATGGGGCAGCGTTCCTTTAATAACATCCGTGCAAACAACAGATCAGGCAAGGACCAACAGTCGCGCAGCTTCTGTACAGATTTATCAACAGGTAATTAATGACTTAACCGATGCGATTTCAAAATTACCAACCACCTGGCCAGATGCACAGCATGGAAGAGCAACCAGTTATGCAGCAGCAGCGCTACTGGCAAAAGTATATTTATATCAAAAGAAATACGACCTGGTTGTTTCAACCTTGCAACCCATGGTAGCCGCTATTTATACAGGTACCGTCTTATCAACTGTGCCACAAACCACTACATTTCCAAATGGGTTAAAAACAAGCAAGGATATTATTTTTGCTGTTCAATATTTAGCTGGTGGGGTTAAAGAAGCTGTAAATCAAGATAACCGCTACAGAAATAACAACAACACCAATACCATCAGCATTCCTCAAACCTTATTTGAAAATGCCGATAACAGAAAGGCATTAGTAGCCCCAACAAACATTGGCTCGCGTCCTGGAAAATTTAACAGTCCGGTTTCCAACTCGACAGAAACCAGCGGTGATTTTCCCATTTTACGTTGCGCAGATGTATTACTTATGTATGCTGAAGCCTTAAATGAAGTTGCCTATGGAAATGCAGATGCTTTTACAGCGTTCAATGCTGTACGTACTAATGCAAATGCCACGATTAAAACCGCTGCAACTTTAACTTCGCAGGCCGATTTTAGAACAGCAGTTTATTTAGAGCGTCGTTTGGAATTTGCTTTAGAAGCAGATCGCTGGTTCGATATTGTTAGAACCAACCAAATGGCTCTTGTTTTTCCGGGTATTCCTGCTTTCAGAAGTATATATCCTGTTCCACAAGCAGAAATTGATAACATCACCAATAAAAACGGCTGGCAAAACACCGGTTACTAAGAAACGTTAATAAGTTTAGGCCGTTGCTTCATCGTTGCGGCCTTTTCTTTTAAATACCTTTAAGCGCCTAATTTAACACCATGAAAGTATACTTCTTACTGATTTTTTGCTGGATAATTTCACTGACCACATCAGCACAAAACAAAGCACAAAAAGGCTATCGGCTACAAAACACCTCTAATGCTGTTCAATACAAAAATTATTACCTGCTTACCCTGTTTCAAAAAGATATTGCCGTAAAAAAACTTCTTGAAAGTGACGCTGAATTAAAAGCCTTCTTTAAAACCAAAAGGGATAAGATTTCTGCTTCCACTAAAAACTGCTCCAATGAGGTTAAATGTTTAACTACTGCAATTAAATTTAGTGATGATGAAATTAACCTGGTTGGCAAACGATTGGCAGAATTGTTAAAACCACAAAATGAGCTGGGATTGCTGTTTAAAAATCAGCTTCTCCCATCAGGTTGCTATGCTTTATATGAAAATTTAGAGCCAAAAGAAATGATTCAAAAAGCCTGGGAGCAGGATGCCAAAGCGCTTAATTATACAATAGATGTTTATGTAGACGGACAAAAACCAAACTATCCAAGAATAGACTCTATTGGTTTTAATGTAAAAGACAAAAGCTACCCCGAACTGGTAAACACCAATGCAATACTAAGCCTGAGTACTAAAAATACTTTATTTTTTGAACCTACTTTGCAATTTGCATTAGTTGCCTTGGAAATTAATGAACGAAACGATGCTGCAGACTTTGAGCCTATGGTAAGTACAGTAAATAAAGCGGCTGTTGCTGCCATTGCCAAAACAAATTTTTCGGCTTATAAATACAGTTTAATATTGGTGCCCGGCGAAGGGCCTGAAGAGCAAGCTACAGCATTAAGTGCCGGTGGAATGCTGCGGTGCAGGTTAGCCGCTGAACAATTTAGTAAAGGCGTTGCACCTTTTATTATGGTATCGGGGGGCAGGGTACATCCTTATAAAACCAAATATAGCGAAGCCTTCGAAATGAAAAAGTTTCTGATGCAAAACCTGCAAATCCCTGAAAGTGCGATTATTATGGAGCCGCATGCAAGGCATACCTCAACCAACTTAAGAAATGCAGCAAGGCTTATTTTCAGATACAATATCCCAATGGAAAAACCCGGCCTGGTGGTAACCGTTAAATCGCAAAGTTTTTATATTAGCGAGCTGATGATGCCACGCTGCATTAAAGAACTCGGCTACGAACCCTATAAAAATGGTAAGCGATTATCAGACACCGCTCTTGAGTTTTACCCCAACTCAATGTCATTGCAAATTGATTTTGATGAACCTCTTGACCCTTAACTGAGGATAAATTAAATTTTACGGATATATTTTTCAATATTTATACCATGCAATAAGTATATTCAAAATACCAGCCAATATGCTTGTGATTGTTTAATTACTGAAAATCAAAATATCCCATGAAAAAGCTTTTGCTCCTCCTCTCTTTAACGCTTATATTTTCTTCGTTTGTTTTTGCGCAAACAACCGAAGTCTGGATTGTAAGACATGCGGAAAAAGATAAGGCAAATCCTGCAGATAAGAATCCAAACCTATCTGACGAAGGAAAAATAAGGGCAGGCGACTTAAATAGGTTTTTGAAAAAGGAAAAATTTGACGCTGCATTTAGTACCCCTTACAATAGAACACGCCAAACTTTAGACTCGCTAATCGCGAAAAATAAAATTACCATTACAGATTATAATGTAACCGAACCTAAAGAACTGGTAGAGAATATTAAAAAGAATTTTGCTGGAAAAACAGTTATTATCACTGGTCATTCCAATACCGTTTTAGAATTGATTGATGCTTTTGGCGGAAAGAGACCAAAAGAAGAATTAACCGACGATGATTACGATTATATTTTTCATTTAACTTTAAAAGGAAATAACACAAAGGTTAAAATGGACCAGTACGGCAGACCGCATCATTTATAATTTTTCGAATGGAATATCCATAAGATCATAGTTTTGCCAACCGTTAAAATCAAAATGCCACCACTCATTTGACAGGACCTTAAATCCATGTTTCTGCATTGCAGCGATTAAAAAATCACGGTTCTTTTTTAGTTCAGGGCTAACGTTTTCATAATTGGCAGCTGCGGCAGCTGCAAAACTATCATAAGGCGCTGGCATGGCAATTTCCTTACCTGTTTTTAAATTAATTAAGGTTAAATCTACCGCACACCCTCTGTTATGCTTTGAGCCTTTATTTGGGTTTGCCACAAAGTTTTTATCACTTGCTTTTTTATAAAAGGCTACTGTAATGGCATATGGCCGGTAACCATCAAAAATTTTTAAGCCATATCCTTTTTTATTCAAATCTGCCTGAATCTTTTTTAAAGATTCTACAACTGGTTTTCGGGCAAAAGCCCTGGCTTGCTTATACATAATCTGCTTCATAAAGTTATTCGTTGTTGCATAACGAATATCAAGCTTAATGTTTGGGATCGCTTTCTTAATTTCCACCAGTTCATTATTCGGATTTGTTTTTACAGAAGCCAAATATTGATTGTAAGAATTTACAACCACCAGTTTTTGTTTTGCTACAGGTTTATTCTGTGCACCAACGCAAAGCGAGAAAAATACAAATAAGGTTAAAAAGCCAAGTTTCATATTTGTTATTGATTAGAAACCACCAACAGCTCCAAATCTTTAAATGGTAAATTAAACATATCGGCCAAATCTTTACTTGTTACGTTACCCTGATAAATATATAAAGCTTCGCGAATGCCCGGATTATTCCAAACCATATTCATTAAGCCTCCGGAATCGCCTATTTCAAGCAAAATAGGGGCAAAAATATTGGTTAGCGCATAAGAAGCCGTTCTCGGAACCCTCGAAGCAATATTGGGCACACAATAATGGATTACGTCGTATTTTCTAAAAACAGGATTGGTATGATTGGTTACCTCCGACGTTTCAAAACACCCTCCCTGATCTATGCTTACATCTATTACAACAGAATGTGGTTTCATTCTGGCAACGGTTTCTTCCATAACAATACAGGGGCTTCTTCCATGAGTTGCACGGATGGCTCCAATAACAACATCGCAGGTAACAATAGCTTTATTTAAAACAATTGGCTGCATCACCGAAGTAAATACCCTGCTATTGCCTAAATTATTTTGTAATCTGCGTAACCGATAAATTGAGCTGTCAAAAACTTTAACCTCTGCACCCAAAGCCAAAGCCGTTCTCGCAGCATACTCACCCACTGTGCCAGCACCCAAAATTACAATCTCAGTTGGCGGTACACCGGTAAAGCCCCCCAACATTAAACCTTTCCCTCCGGTTACATTACTCAGGTACTCTGCCGCAATTAATATAGAAGTTGAGCCTACAATTTCACTCATGGCCCTAACTACACTCAATACATTCCCTTCATCACGCAGGTGCTCAAAACACAAAGCATTAATTTTTTTATGCATTAATGCTTTCAGATAATCCTGCTTTAAAGTTCCGGTTTGCAAAGAAGAGATTAAAGTTTGCCCTTTATGCATCATGGCGATTTCCTCGAGCATGGGTGGCGCAATTTTAACCAGAATGTCTGAATCAAAAACTTCTTTTTTATCGTAAGCTATTTTCGCCCCCTGCTCTGCATATTCGCTATCCGTAAAATTAGCTGCTATACCGGCTCCGCTTTCCAATATTACTCGGTGTCCGTTATTAACCAGTAAAGCAACAGATAAAGGGGTTAAAGCAATTCGGTTCTCCTGAAAAGAAATTTCTTTAGGAATACCTATATTAAGATGGTTCTTTTTATTCCTGGTTTCCAGCGTTGCTTCCTGAGTTTGAAGTAAACCCTGACGGGCTATATCGGCCATTCCTTCTCTTAATCCTGTAGCCATGATTGTTAAATGTTTTATTTATTTTAGGTTGATGAAGATACGGAAAATCTCCTAAAACTTAGGTAACTAAATAGCAATCAACCTAATATTAGAGATTATATTGAAGAAAACGTTATCGTTCTTTGACTTTCATCAATAATTGCAATTTCTATTTTTATAAAATGATCAGGTAACAACTCCTCTACCCTTTCCGGCCATTCAATTAAACACGTTCCGTTGCCATAAAAATATTCTTCGTAACCTAAATCGTAG
This sequence comes from Pedobacter nototheniae, assembly GCF_032678625.1. Classification (GTDB taxonomy): domain Bacteria; phylum Bacteroidota; class Bacteroidia; order Sphingobacteriales; family Sphingobacteriaceae; genus Pedobacter; species Pedobacter nototheniae_A. The sequence goes on from NZ_JAVTSO010000001.1 coordinate 805,273, forward strand.
GCTTCTCGAATATCCTTTATTCTATAAAAATCAAAATGATAAACCGGCCCGTTTACCCCCTCGTATTCGTTTACAATGGAGTAAGTAGGGCTACTTACCACATCTTTAATGCCTAATGCCTCGCAAAAAACTTTTATAAAAGTGGTTTTTCCGGCACCCATATCACCTTCAAAGATGAAAATCTTTTGATTGCCTGCAAAATCCAAAAGTTGATGGGCAACCCCTGGCAAATCGGCTAAACTTCTAACTTCTAATTTCATTTTAAAAGAATAAAAGGCAAAAGTAATACAATAATTGCATTGCTTTTGCCTTATCTCTACAATTCGAATTAAACAGATTCAGAATTGAATTTGGGTTGACGATTATCTATCTTGGCGAGTAAGTTACAACCGGGATAATCATTTCCTCAAGTGAAATTCCGCCATGCTGGAAAGTTTCATTGTAATAATTAACAAACTGGTTGTAATTATTCGGGTAAACAAAGTAACTATCTTCCCTGGCAAAAATATAGCTGCTGCTGATGTTTATTTTTGGCAATAAGGCATCGTGAGGATTCTTAATCAAGAAAACTTCTTTAGCGTTGAAATTTAAATTCCTACCTTGTTTGTACCTTAAATTGGTATTCGTGCTTCTATCGCCAATTACTTTAACTGGTTTTTTAACGCGAATGGTTCCGTGATCGGTAGTGATAATTACCTTAACTTTTTTCTGTGAAATTTTCTTCAATAAATCAAATAAAGGAGAATGTTCAAACCACGATAAAGTTAATGAACGGTAAGCCGCATCATCATTTGCCAGTTCACGAATCATTTGCATATCGGTACGGGCATGGCTTAACATATCAACAAAGTTGAAAACAATTGCATTAAAATCATTTTTCAGCAAGTTATTGGTTTGATCAACCAAATCTTTTCCCTGTTCAAAAGTTAAAATTTTATTGTAGCTGAATTTGCAGTCCTTCCTTAAATTGCGTTTAATGTTATCGGCTAAAAAAGCCTCCTCATGCATGTTTTTACCACCTTCATCATCATCATTTTGCCATAAGCTCGGAAAACGTTTTTCCATTTCCAAAGGCATTAAACCAGAAAAAATTGCATTACGCGCATACTGCGTGGCCGTAGGCAAAATACTGGTATACATATCTTCCTCATCAATCCTGAAATATTCGGAAATTAAGGGGTTTATAATTTTCCACTGATCGTAACGAAGGTTATCAATCAAAATAAAAAATACCGGAGTGGTATCATTAATGTGTTGAAAAGCTTTTTTCTTTAATAACTCATTAGAAAGCAATGGCGCTTTATCCTTTTCTTTAATCCAGTTTAAATAATGCTCTTCTATAAATTTAGAAAACTGTGTATTGGCCTCTTGCTTTTGCATGGTTAAAATTTCATGCATCTGCGGATCGTCCAGCTTTTCCAGCTCCAGTTCCCAGAAAACGATCTTTTTATAAACGTCAACCCATTCTTCGTAGCTTAATTTATCACCCAGGGTCATACCCAAACGTCTAAAATCCTGCTGGTAAGCCATGGAAGTTTTTTCACTTACTAAACGTTTGTTATCAATAAGTTTTTTTATGGTTAGTAAAACCTGTTTAGGGTTTACCGGTTTAATCAAATAATCATCAATTTTACTGCCGATGGCATCTTCCATCAGGTTTTCTTCTTCACTTTTAGTAATTAAAACAACAGGTACATCGGGATTTAAATTTTTAATCGCAGAAAGCGTTTCAATACCACTCATTCCAGGCATATTTTCATCTAAAAAAACAAGATCAAAATGTGCCTTGCCAAAAGCTTCAAGGGCATCGTTACCGTTTGTAAAAGTAGTTACATTGTAACCTTTATCATTCAGTAATAATATATGGGGTTTTAACAGGTCGATTTCATCATCGGCCCATAATATTTTAGTTTCTTGCATGTTATTGTAAAAATAGGTGAATATTGCCGTTATATATTTGCAGGCAAATTAAAGTATAAATAAAAATAGCAATTTTTGTACCGTATCTGTCTATTTAACTATTTTTAACGATTGAATAAGAAGAAAATAATAAATGATCCGGTTTACGGATTCATAAGCATACCGTCCGAGTTGGTTTACGATGTTATATCTCATCCGTATTTTCAGCGTTTGCGCTACATCAAGCAACTTGGCATGACGCATTTGGTTTATCCGGGTGCCTTACACACGCGTTTTCACCACGCGTTGGGTGTTATGCATTTAATGAATCTGGCAATAGAGATATTAAGAAGCAAAGGACATTCTATTTCTGCTGAGGAAGAAGAAGCTGCAACTTTAGCCATTTTACTACACGATATCGGGCATGGTCCTTTTTCGCATGCACTTGAACATTCTTTGGTAACCGGAATAAAACACGAAGACATTTCGACCAGGTTAATGCAGGAATTAAATGCACACTTTGACGGAAAATTAACACAGGCTATAGCGGTTTTTAATGGTACACATCCAAAAAAGTTTCTTCATCAGCTTATATCCGGCCAGCTGGATTTAGATAGAATGGATTATCTGAACCGGGACAGCTTTTTTACCGGTGTAAGTGAGGGTGTAATTAGTTTCGACCGGATTATTAAAATGTTTAACGTTTATGATGATGACCTGGTAATTGAAGAAAAAGGCATTTATTCCATAGAAAAATTTCTAATTGCCCGCAGGTTGATGTATTGGCAGGTTTACTTGCATAAAACAGTTATTTCTGGAGAAATGCTTTTAGTTAAAATACTCGAAAGGGCTAAACAGCTATCTGTTGAGGGTTATGATCTTTTTGCTTCTCCATCTTTAAATCATTTTCTTAAAAACAATATTAACGAAGATGATTTTTTTAATGGCCAAACCCATATAGAGCATTTTACCAATTTAGACGATCAGGATATTTATGCCGCTGTAAAAGTTTGGGCTAAACATGCGGATAAAATACTGTCTACTTTATGCAAAATGCTAACCTCAAGAAATTTATATAAAGTGGAAATGGGAAATGAGATGGCCAATGAAGGCAGGATTCAATTTTTGCAAAATGCAGCCGTAAATTTACTGGGTATTCGCCCGGAAGAAGCTCGGTATTTTGTATTTACAGAGTCCATAAAAAACCGTGCATACAATGCCGGAGTTGGGAATATTAAAATTTTGATGAAAAATAACGATATTGTAGACATTGCAAAAGCTTCTGATTTATCAAATCTGGAGTCGTTACAAAAAACGGTAGAGAAATACATTCTCTGCTACCCCAGAGGGATTTAAGCCTTTTTAACAAAATATTTAACTTTAACTGCCGTTTTTAGTCTTATTATTGTGTAAAATATACACTCATTAACCCTAACAGGTTTTTTTGTTCATATCAATTTAACATTTACCTTTGTACGATGCAATTTACTGCCAAGCAGATAAGCGAGTTTTTAAACGGTTCCATTGATGGCAACCCAGATGTAGCTGTAACAGAACTCTCAAAGATAGAAGATGGGAAAGAAGGCTCTTTGTCTTTTCTTTCCAATCCTAAATATGAAAACTTTTTGTACTCTACACAGGCATCTGTGGTTATTGTCTCTAAAGATTTTAATCCTACGCAAGAATATACCAGCACTTTAATACGTGTTGATAATCCTTATAGTTCTTTTACCGTTTTACTGGATAAATACAACGAGGCCGTAAATGCCCAGTCAGAACAGTCGGGGGTTGATAAGCTGGCTTATGTAGATCCATCTGCTAAAATTGGCAAGAACGTATTTATCGGCGCTTTTTCTTACATAGCGGAAAATGTGGAGATTGCAGATGGGACCAAAATAAAAACACAAACTTTTATCGGTGCCAACTCTAAAATTGGCAATAACTGTACGTTTTTTCCGGGTGTTAAAATTTACCACAATTCCATTATTGGAGATCGCGTGGTTATCCATTCAAATACCGTAATTGGTAGCGATGGATTTGGTTTTGCACCACAAAAGGATGGCACTTACAACAAAATACCGCAAATTGGCAATGTAATTATTGAAGATGATGTTGAAATTGGTGCCAATACTACGGTAGACCGAGCTACAATGGGCTCTACAACCATAAAAAAAGGCGCAAAAATCGATAATCTGATACAAATTGCACACAATGCCGAAATTGGCGAAAACACCGTCTTAGCTGCTCAATCGGGCGTATCTGGAAGCACAAAAATTGGTGCTAACAGTGTAATCGGTGGTCAGGTGGGCATTGCAGGCCATTTAAGCTTAGCAAAAGGTACTCAAATTGGTGCCCAGGCTGGAATCAACTTTAATATAACAGAAGAAAATAAACAATGGCACGGTAGCCCTGCCCAACCTTTACGTAACTGGATGCGTGCCTCAGTAATTTTCAAACATCTTCCTGACGTTGAAAAAAGAATTAATGCGCTTGAGGAAGAACTAAAAAAACTTACATCCGAGTTGGAAAAGAATACAATACACAATGAACGTTAGACAAAAAACGATTAAAAAAGAAACATCTGTATCTGGTGTTGGTTTACATACCGGAGCAAATGTTACCCTTACCTTTTGCCCTGCGCCAGAGAATCATGGCTTCAAATTTCAACGTATCGATCTTGATGGTCATCCCATTATTGAGGCCGATGCAGACAATGTAACCGATACATCCCGCGGCACTACGCTTACCCAAAATGGCGCCAGTGTAAGCACTGTAGAGCATGTTATGGCTTCGCTAATTGGCATGGACCTGGATAACGTTTTAATCAAACTTGACGGCCCTGAAACACCAATTATGGATGGCAGTTCTATTCAGTTTATTGATTTGCTGGAAGAAGTTGGTGCCATTGAACAAAATGCCGATCGTGAGTATTTTACCATTCCGCATAACATTACCTACACCGAAGCAGATAGAAAAGTAGAGATTGTGGCAATGCCATTAGACGACTACCGGTTTACCTGCATGATCGATTATAACTCTCCCGTATTGGGCAGTCAGCACGCTGGCATTAGTACCATTGCAGAGTTTAAAAAAGAAATTGCTTCTTGCCGCACATTCTGCTTTCTACACGAATTGGAATATCAGCTGCAGCATAACCTGATAAAAGGTGGCGATTTAAATAACGCCATTGTTATTGTGGATAAAGAAGTAACCAAAGATGAATTAAACCATCTTGCAAAATTATTTAACCGTGCCGATATTGATGTTGCCCCACAAGGTATACTAAACAATATGGAGTTGCGCTACCAAAACGAACCTGCCCGCCATAAACTTTTAGATATGATTGGCGATTTGGCTTTGGTAGGTATGCACCTTAAAGGCCATATCATGGCCGCACGTCCTGGCCATGCCGCTAATGTTGCTTTTGCGAAAAAGATAAAAGCAGCCATTAAAAAAGAGAAAAACAAAAAAATACAAAAAGTGTACGATCCAAGCGCAAAACCATTGTACGACGTTGTTCAGATCATGGACATTTTGCCTCATCGTCAACCCTTTTTATTTGTAGATAAAATTTTAGAACTTTCAAAAAACCATGTAGTAGGCGTTAAAAACGTAACCATGAACGAAGAGTTCTTTAAAGGCCATTTCCCAGGTGCACCGGTTTTTCCTGGCGTTATTCAGATTGAGGCTATGGCCCAGGTAGGCGGGATTTTAGTTTTAAGTACCGTTCCTGATCCAAGAAATTACTTAACTTACTTTTTAAAAATAGACAACGTACGTTTCAGGGCGCAAGTGCTTCCTGGAGATACCATTGTTTTCCGTTGCGATTTATTAGAACCCATCAGAAGAGGTATTGCACAGATGAAAGGTGTTGGTATGGTTGGCGAAAAGATTGTTGTAGAGGCCGAAATGATGGCCCAAATTTCTAAAATTAAACAAACAGAACCTGCACAATAATGATACAACCATTAGCATATATACATCCCCAGGCTAAAATTGCCGAAAACGTAGTAATCGAACCTTTTGTAGTCATACATAAGGATGTGGAGATTGGAGAAGGCACCTGGATTGGTTCTAACGTAACCATTATGGATGGTGCGCGTATTGGTAAAAACTGCCGCATTTTTCCGGGCGCTGTAATATCCGGCGAGCCTCAGGATTTAAAATTCGCAGGCGAGGTGACAACGGCCGAAATTGGCGATAACACCACTATCAGAGAATGCGTAACCATTAACAGAGGTACAAAAGACAAATGGAAAACAACCATTGGAAGTAACTGTCTAATTCAGGCTTATTCTCACATTGCACACGATTGTGAAGTTGGCAATAACTGTATTTTCTCTAACAGCACCACTTTAGCCGGCCACATTACCATAGGCAACAATGTTGTTTTAGCGGGCTTAGTAGCCATTCACCAGTTTGTTAAAGTAGGTTCTTACGCTTTTGTAACTGGTGGTTCATTAGTTCGTAAAGATGTTCCTCCTTATGTTAAGGCCGCACGCGAACCTCTTTCTTATGCCGGTATTAATTCTGTAGGCCTGCGTAGAAGAGGATTTACAAACGAGCAAATTGATGAAATTCAGGAAATTTACCGTGTTCTTTTTGTAAAACACAACAATGTAACCAAAGCTTTGGATATGATCGAAGCCGAATTTAAACCAACGGAAATCCGTGATGAAATTGTTGATTTCATCCGCAATTCAAACCGCGGTGTAATGAAGGGCTTTGGCATGGGAAGCTAATTTAGAGCCAAAGGTAAAAGACCAAAGCACAGATAAAAAATAAGTATAACATGTTCATGGCTACTTTAACGCTAATCAGAACCAACTCAGATAACGCCGATTTTAGACAATTGGTTGCTTTGCTGGATCAGGATTTAGCCCTTAGAGATGGCGATGAACATGCTTTTTACGCCCAGTTTAATAAAGTTGATGCCATTAAAGAAGTGGTTGTGGCTTATCAAAACGAAACACCGGTTGGCTGTGGCGCGATAAAACCCTTTTCTGCCACAGAAGCCGAAGTAAAAAGGATGTTTGTGCATCCAGACAACCGAAATAAAGGTATAGCAGCTAAAATTGTTACCGAACTGGAAAACTGGGCAACGGAAATAGGTTTTTCTGCCACAATGCTCGAAACCGGCAAAAAACAACCCGAAGCCATAGCGTTATATCAAAAGGCTGGTTACAGCATTATACCTAATTACGGTCAATACATCGGCGTGGCAAACAGCGTTTGTATGTCTAAAACTTTAAGCCTCGGATGAAAATTAGCTTAAACAACGTTGGCAGAAGATTTAACAAAGAGTGGATTTTCAAAAATTTGAGCACGGAGTTTGTAACGGGAAAAAGCTATGCCATTTTGGGCCCCAATGGCTCAGGTAAATCTACCTTGCTAAGTGTTTTAACTGGAAGTTTAACCCCATCAGAAGGAGACATTACCTACCATACAACAAAAGAAATTCCTGTAGAAAATATTTACCAGCACATTAGTCTTGCAGCACCATACTTAGAACTTGTTGAAACATTTACCTTAAAAGAAATTATTGAATTCCATTTTAAGTTTAAAGATTATGCTGAGGGTGTAAACGCGAAAGAACTAATTACCATCCTGGGTTTGGAAAAATCGGCAAATAAAGAAATTAAGTATTTTTCATCAGGAATGAAGCAAAGAACCAAACTTGCTCTTGCTTGTTGCGCCAACACCCCAATTTTATTTTTAGATGAACCAACCAGCAATTTAGACGTTCAAGGGATAAATTGGTACCGCGAATTGATTGAAAATTTTTCAAAAGACAGGTTAACGATAATTGGTTCAAATCAAATCCAGGAATACGAATTCTGCTCAGAAACCATTCAAATATCTGACTACAAGCAATTTACCTAAAAATCAATTCTCCTTCTAAACGTCTGTTTTGTCATACATTTGTATTATAAATATTTTTTTAAAAAAATATTTTGTAATTAATAAATAGTTCTTACCTTTGCACCACCAAAAAGAGAAACATTTATTAAACAATTCTCTTCCAGGAAACGAATTTATTTCTGCATTGCAGAATCAAAATATACAGCTGTAAAAGGCAAAAAATTTTTTCATAGTTTAGTTTGAGGTTTAGGTTGATTATGCCTTTGGAGTGGTTCCCAAAGGCATTTCTTTTATATTAGCTTTTTTGTTAATTTTTTTACCTTTGAATTCAAAATCGAATTAAAACAAAAGTATTTCTAATAAAACATGGCAAAAGCATCAGAAGTAAAAAGCGGAAATGTTCTTCGTTTTAACGGAGATTTGGTAAGTGTAGAAGAATATATCCACCGCACGCCAGGAAATTTAAGGGCATTTTATCAGGCTCGGATGAGAAATGTAAAAACAGGAAAAATAGTTGAATACCGTTTCCGTACTGATGAAGAAGTAACCATTTGCCGGGTTGAAACCAGCGATTATCAGTATTTATATGAAGATGGTGATTATTTAGTGGTGATGGACAACAATACTTTTGAGCAATACAATATCCCGAAATTACTTTTCGGTACGGCTGTAAAGTTTCTTAAAGAAGGTATGAACGTTACCATTGCCTTTGAAAGCGAAGAGCCGATTGTTGCGCAATTACCAAACAGTGTTGAACTGGAAATTACCTATTCAGAACCTGCCGTTAAAGGGGATACTTCTACCAGTGCACAAAAATATGCCACTGTTGAAACGGGTGCCGAAATCAGGGTGCCCTTGTTTATCAATCAGGGCGATAAAGTTAAAGTAGACACAAAAACAGGCGACTATATAGAACGGGTTAAATAATTCGGTTCACAAAATAGTTGAAATGCCTTTGGAGAAATTCAAAGGCATTTTTTATTGCTTATTGCAACCCGGTATAGTAAAACTGGATTTACAACCCTAAACCTGATTGTACGGATGCCCCGGTTTTTTTATTGGGGCAGGAGGAAAAGCGGGACTTTAATAGCCGATGGAACACAGAACAGTCCTTTCCAAATTCTTTAAAAACCCAATGCATCTATAAAACAGGCTAATAAATGCAGAACACAAAGAATTTGCGCTATATTTTTACTAAAATAATTTTACCTTTGCCGACACGAAAAACTGAAATATAAAATCCAAATCAGGATAACACAATATGGCAAAAGCATCAGAAATAAAAACCGGTAACATTCTTCGTATAAACAACGAACTGGTTACTGTTGACGAATGGAATCACCGTACACCAGGAAAAGGCGGCGCATTTTACACTGGTAAATTCCGCAACATTAAATCAGGAAGAATTGTTGAAGCTCGTATGAATACCGACGAGGCTGTAGAAATCTGTCGCGTAGAAACTAATGATTACCAATATTTATACGAAGAAGGTGATTACTTGGTGGTAATGGACAACAACAGTTACGAGCAGTTTAACGTTGAAAAAGCTTTGTTTGGCAATGCCATAAAGTTTTTAAAAGAAGGCATGAACATTATTGTTTCAATGGAAAGCGATGAAGCGATTATGGCTCAATTACCAAACTTTGCTGAATTTGAAATTACGTATTCAGAGCCTGCTGTTAAAGGTGATACTTCTACAAATGCACTAAAAGCAGCTACACTTGAAAATGGTGTTGAAGTTAAAGTTCCAATGTTTGTTAACCAAGGAGACAAAATTAAAATTGATACCCGCACAGGGGAATACGTGGAGCGCGTAAAATAATTTTACCGCAACAAGATTACTGAAAGCCTTTAAAGATTTAACTTTAAAGGCTTTTTTATGCAATACAATGCACAAATGAGACATAAAGGCCAGACAGTATATTTTATTATTTAACTTTGTTATTATGCTGAAAGCAGAGATCAGAAAGCAAGCCCTTAAAGAACGTCTGGCGTTAAATGAAAACGAATACGTCGCCCTAAACAACAAGCTCTTAAATCAGTTTAAACAGCTTGATTTTACCAAAATTAAAACACTCCACATCTTTTTACCTATCGCGGAAAAAAGAGAACCCAATACTTTTATTCTGATTGACTGGATGCAAAAAAATCATTCTGAAATTAAAATTATTGTGCCCCGTGCCGATTTTGAAACGGCTTTAATGACCAACCATGAGTATATTGGATTTGATGATTTAAAGAAAAACCTTTACAACATCCTTGAACCGCAAAAAGGAGGTTTGTATGAAGATGAAATTGACATGGTGATTGTTCCTTTACTCGCTTTTGATCAAAATGGTTATCGGGTTGGTTACGGCAAAGGCTTTTACGACCGGTTTTTACAAAATATAGATACTCAGAAAATAGGCTTATCTTTGAGCGCGGCAATCGATAAAATAGATGATGTTCATGAAAATGACATCCGATTGGATTTTTGTATTACACCCACTCAAATTTTAGCTTTTTAAACACAGTCATGGAAAAGGAAATCGTTATCAAAACAGAAAAACAATACGAGGATAATATGATTGCTGTTTTTGAATTACAGGAAAAGGAAGAACTAACACCTGAAGACCTAAAGCAGATTGAATTAATGTTAAAAGCTGGAGAAAAATACGAGGCTGATCATTTGTAGTGCTGCAACTGTTGCGCCTTAATAAAATCACTCACCAGATAGGCAATTAATTTAGAGGTCAACTTATTTACCCGTCCATCAATCATTCTGGATGCGCCTTCGGTTAAATGGAGGTATGTATAATTTTTATTTCCGGTTAATATTAATTTCCTGATGTCGTTTACAGCAAATCCAGAAGGGGTTTCTGCACTGGAAAGTACATTTTGAATACAATCCAGATCAACCTCCAGGCCAGTATGGCCGCTTAATTTAGAAAGCAAACCCATATGATCACTTCCTTTCAAAACATCATCAAAAAACACTGCATCTAATTTCGGGTCTTCCTCAATTTGATTTAGAATGGTTTCATTATTATAATTTTGATGCAATCCAAAAATAGAATAATGATTTAAAAAGCCTTCTTTTAAGGCATAAGTAAACCCGTTTCCACTGTGCCGGCCTTCCATGGCCCTTAAATCAGCATGCGCATCAACGTTAATTACATCAATTGGCTTTTTTAAAGCGAGAGACGATCCTTTAATAATTGGGTAAGCATTATTATGCCCGCCACCAATTACAATTGGGATTTTACCCGCGGCCACAATTTTTTCAATCACCGGATAAACGAGGTTGTCTATATCTGCTACTTTATTTCTTAAACCTTCAACAGAGGCATCGTTGGGTTCTTCAATTTCAAAATGGCCTAAAACCAAAAGTTCATCGCCACGAAGAAATTTATTACTCTGAATATTAAGAATAGCCACAATACCTGGTTTCCAGGTAGAAGCTGCCCCCGCATTGCCATAATTTGCCCGCACACCAATATCTTCCGGAATGCCCAATAAAACAAATTTAGCCGTCGATGATTTGATTTCATCCAAAGCATTAACTACCTGTACTTTTTCAGCAAGTTTTACCTCTCCTTCCCTATAAATAAGGAGTTTGTTGATCTCTTCCTGATTGTATAGTTTAAAACTATCCATTGTAAATTTTTCCGTTTAAAATAACCGTTTCTATCTGTGGCTGCCCAAAACTATAAGGCAAATAAGCCACTGACGGCATTGGCCTGGTGATAAATAAGTTTGCTTTTTTACCAATCGCAATGCTTCCAAAATCTGCACTGAGTTCCATTGCTGCTGCTCCATTTAAAGATGCCGCATTTATAGCTTGCTCGGGCAGTAATTTCATTTTTATGCAGGCCAGCGAAACCACAAAATTCATATTCCCTGAAGGTGTTGAACCCGGATTATAATCTGTAGCCAGCGCCATTGGTAAATTTGCAGCAATAAACCCTTTTGCATTGGCAAATGGAATGCCTAAGTAAAACGAGCACGACGGCAATAAGGTTACAATGGTTGTTGTATTTTTTAGGCTGTTGATTACATTTTCGTCTGTTTCTTCCAGATGATCAACTGAAACGGCTTTATTTTTAACACCAACCTCTACTCCGCCTGAAACGGACAACTGATTGGCATGGATTTTTGGTTTAAGCCCATATCTTGCACCAGCCTGCAAAATCAGATCGGTTTCCTCAACAGAAAAGAATCCCTTTTCACAAAAAACATCGATGTAATCTGCAAGGTTCTCTGCAGCAATTTTAGGCAGCATTTCGTCAACAATTAAATTGATATAACCTTTGTGATTATCCTTGTAAGCATTTGGATAAGCATGCGCAGCTAAAAATGTTGCTTTAACCGGAATTGGAAACCGCTGTTTTAAACGTTGGATAACCCGCAGCATTTTCAATTCACTTTCTACCGTTAAGCCGTAACCGCTTTTAATTTCAACAGCACCAGTACCCAACATAATCATTTGTTGTAATCTGTTGGATGCGCTTTTAAACAATTCCTCTTCTGTGGCAATTTGCAATTTACGGGCAGAATTTAAAATTCCACCACCCGCAGCGGCAATTTCTTCATAACTTTTACCTTCAATTTTCATGGCAAATTCTTCTTCGCGCGATGCAGCAAACACAATGTGCGTATGACTATCGCACCAGGAAGGAAAAACATATTTTCCCTGCACATCAATGGCGGGTATGCCCGAAACAGAAGCCGGCAATTGCTCCATGGTTCCAAAATCTTTTATTAAATCATTTTCGATTAAAAGCCAGGCATTTTCCAAAACAGGCAAATTTGCCATTTCGTTTCCTGAAAGAACTAATTTTTCTTTACCATGCAAGCCAACAAGGCCTTTTATATTTATGATTAGCATTTGGTTAGGTGTTATAAGTTGCGGTTATAAAAAAGCAAGGGATTCAAACCATTCTAAATTTTATATCCAATACTATTCTATTTCTAAAAGAACAGGGCAATGGTCTGAATGTATCGCATCTGCAAGGATTCTAACATTTTTTAAACGTTTTTCCATTGGCTTTGTTGCTAAATGGTAATCAATACGCCAACCCAGGTTTTTACCTCTCGAACCTGCCCGGTAACTCCACCAGGTATAATGATGGGGATCTTTATTAAAATGACGGAAAGCATCTATAAAGCCATTTTCCAAAAACAGTTGCATCCATTCCCTTTCTTGGGGCAAAAAGCCTGAAGAATTTGCATTCGATTTTGGGTTATGGATATCAATGGCAGTATGGCAAATATTATAATCTCCGCTAACAATTAAATTTGGGATTTCTTTGCGCAGGCTTCCAATATACTGATCAAAGAAACGCATAAATTCGTACTTTTTCACCTGGCGTTCATCTCCACTTGAGCCTGAGGGCATGTATAAGCTCATTAAGGAAAAATCATCAAAATCTGCCCTTAATATTCTGCCTTCCTTATCAATCCATTCTTCTCCGCAACCATATTCAACATGGTTTGGTTTTACCCTTGTAAGGATGGCCACGCCGCTATAGCCTTTTTTTTCGGCCGGAAACCAGTAATGATGATAGCCCAATTGCTCAATTAAAGCAATGATTTCAGGAATTTGAACGGGCAAAGCTTTAACTTCCTGCAAACAAATCATATCAGCATTGGTTGCCTGCAACCAGCCAAAAAAGTTTTTAGTACTTGCGGCACGAATCCCATTAACGTTATAAGAAATAATCTTCATTTAATTTTACTGGTTTAAGATTTAACTTTTATCGATTCCTGTAAAAGTTGCTTTTCCAGCTTTTTTGCTTCCCTTTTTTTCAAAAGTGAAATCTCCATTTTTACATCTTCTTTTGGTCTGTTGTTCCCGTCAGTGGTTAAAGCTGCAATTTTATCAACCATATCCAAGCCCACAACAATTTCTCCGTAAACGGTATAATTCCGATCCAGGTGTGGCGTACCCCCAATGGTTTTATAAACCTGCCTTTGCCATTCAGGAATTTTAAACTTCAACCGTTTTTCTTCCAGGTTATTCAACTGCTCATCGGTAAAAACTTTTCCCTGCACCAAATAAAACTGGCATCCGCTTGATGCTTTTTCAGGATTATTATCTCGTGCTGCAGCCAAGGTTCCTTTTTTATGAAATAAGCTATCCCGAAATTCGGCCGGAATTGTATAACCCACATCACCATTACCTAAAAGAGAATCGGGTTTTGCCGTTTTAGAATCCGGATCTCCGCCCTGAATCATAAAATCTTTAATTACACGGTGAAATAAGGTTCCATTGTAAAAGCCAGATTTAGTAAGCTTGATAAAGTTATCTCTATGCAAAGGAGTTTCATTATATAACTTTACAATACATTCGCCGTATTGGGTTTTTATCCGTACGTACTGGTTTTTGGGTTTAGCGGCAAATGCCGAAAGCACAGAAAATGTGCATAGCAACAATAATAATCGTTTCATTTTAATGGTGTTTCGGCTAAATTAAATTAAAAAATGAAATTCATTAAATAAATGAATCACTAATTCAATATTTTTTCACATACCTTTGTATCCATGAAAGTTAAACAAAAAATAGCACTGTCTATGGCCGTATTTTATGCGGTTAGTGTTATTGGTTTGGCTATGAGTTTGCATTTTTGTGGAGGGAAACTTGCTAACGTCCACTTCTTTAGCAGCGAAATTTCATGCAATCTTTGTAAGGATATTCCGGTATCAAAAAAAGATGATGGCTGCTGCAAAAACACGGAAGTAAGCGTTAAAGTTAAAGATAGTCACCAGGTAGAGGCTCAGATACAAATGCCGAAACTATTTTCTATCCAGCTTTTTCTGCATCCGCCGGTTTTAGAATTTTTAAGCAATATCACCCCGGAATTTTTCAGTAAAATTTCCAATAAAGCGCCTCCATTATCTTCGCGGCTCTCTCTTCATATTTTCAACTGCATTTTCAGGAATTAGGATTTTCTTGCATTTCCATCGTGCTGAAGCAATTTCAGCATCAGTTTGGCTATTCAGGCGTTGATTAAGCACCACAATAGTTCATCCATTATTCTAATTCAAAAAAATCATGAAAGCAATTAAAATATTCAGCATTATTATGCTCTTTTTTGCCGCGAAAATATCGGCACAACAAATTTCTACAGCGGATTTACAGGTAACGGGCTTAACTTGCTCCATGTGCTCTAACGCAACAGAAAAATCTTTAAAAACCCTTAATTTCATCGGATCAATTAAGGCAGATTTAAATAAAAACATCTTTGTTTTAACCTTTAAAAAAGGTGCTGACATTAGCCTTGACCAGGTAAGAAAAAAAGTACAGGATGCGGGTTTTTCTGTTGGTAATTTAACTGCCGATTTTAATTTCGACCAGGTAAAAGTTGATGATAAAGGACAGGCTATTGTTGATGGCAACGTTTATCGTTTTGTAAATGCAAAAAACAAAACTTTAAATGGCATTGTAAAAGCAACCGTTATCGATAAAGATTTTATCTCAGGTTCTCAATTTAAAAAACAAGCTTCGGCGGTTAATTCTGATGCTTACAGCAGCGGTACGGGTATTGTAAACGGTAAAAAAACCCGGATTTATCATTTAAGCATTTCTTAATGATGAAAAAACTATGCGTAGTGGTACTGGTTATGATCGGTACCATTACAACTGCCTTTAGTCAGGAATTATATGTTTTTACGGAGCCGGCCAGTAATATGCCCTCAAAATCAATTGGGGTAAGGATTACTAACGAAGGCATGTTTAACAACCCCGGATTTGTGAGTCGTACCATTCCTGAGGTAATGATTGGCTTTAACAAAAACCTGATGATGCATGCACAGGCTTTTCTATCTGACATGGACGGAAATTATAGGCTTGAGGGTGGAAGTTTGTATGCTAAATACAGGTTTATTTCCATGGATGAGGCCCAAAGTCATTTCAGGGCAGCAGCATTCGGACGAATCAGCACCAGCAAACGGCCTACCTATACAAGGGATATAAACCTGGAGGGCGACAACAGTGGCTTGCAGGGTGGTTTTATTTTCACACAGCTTTTACATAAGCTTGCTTTATCTGCAACTTTGGGTTATGCCCATGCCTTTCAAAACAACGAAAGACAGGTTGCAGGTATGCCCGAACCAAAAAATATGCTTTCATATAGCTTATCTTCCGGTTACCTGGTATTGCCTGTGGTTTACAAAGATTATAAACAACCCAATTTTAATGTTTATCTTGAATTGTTGGGCAAAACAGACCCTCAAAGCGGAAAATCCTATCTGGATCTGGCACCCGCGGTTCAGGTGATCTTAAACAGTACAACACGAATTGATTTGGGATACCGTTTTCAGGCGGCTGGAAATTTAGAAGACCGGTACACCAAAAACATGTACATGATCCGTGCAGAATTTAACTTTTTTAATGTTTTAAAATAAAATCAAAATGAAAAAAATAATATTTATGATGGCTTTCGTAACCATCTTCTCAACAAAATTCAGTTTCGCACAAAGTAAAACCGACCTGGCATTTAATCAAGTATTAACGGCATATTATGATGTAAAAAATGCTTTAGCAACAGATAAAAAAGATTTAGCAATTGAAAAATCGAAAGTTTTATTGGCTAAAGTAGAGGCCGTTCCGCATACAGATATATCTGATGCGGCACATAAAACCTGGATGGAACAGGCTGCCATTATTAAAACCAATGCTAAAACCCTTTCGGCATCAAAGGATATTAAAGCCCAAAGAAAATCGTTCGAGAACATTTCTTACGCCATGATTAAAACTTTAAAAGCCGTAAAGTTTAACACTGAAACGGTTTATGTACAGCATTGCCCGATGGCAAAAGCGAGTTGGCTAAATGAAAAAGAAAACATAGAAAATCCTTACTACGGAAAAATGATGTTTGAATGTGGTGATGTTAGTGAAACGATAAAAGCGAACTAATGAAAATACATATCAAAAATATGGTATGTGACCGGTGTAAAATGGTGGTTAAGGCGGAGCTTGAAAAGCTCGGCCTTAAACCCCTATCGGTTGAGCTGGGTGAAGTTACATTTGCGGAACCAATAAGCCCTGATAACAAAGATAGAATTGCAAAAAGCTTAAACCCAATGGGTTTTGACCTGCTTGAAGATAAGAAAACGCAACTGGCAGAGCAGATTAAAACACTCATTATTAACCTGGTTCATTATAACGAAGATACTTTAAAAGTTAATTTATCTGCTTATTTAAGCGACCAGCTGAATGCTGAATACAATCACATAAGCACTGTGTTCTCGGAGGTCGAAAACCAAACCATTGAAAAGTATTTTATAGCTCAAAAAATTGAAAAGGCAAAAGAAATGCTGAGTTACGGAGAGCTTACACTGAGCCAGATTGCATACCAACTCAATTACAGTAGCGTTGCACACCTTTCTGCACAATTTAAAAAGGTTACCGGCACTACTCCATCGGCTTACAAATTGTCTTCAAAAGATCTTCGTAAGACACTCGACAAAGTTTAGTGCTGTTTATTTTTCTTACCATACATCAATACTTAAACCATTGGTTCTATAGTAATTTTGCTTTATATTGTTAAACACTAAGAAACTCTATATCAGGCTTCTTTTAAAAAAAATTACTATGAAAAAATTATTCTTATTTCTAATCGCTACCTCAATAAGTGTAGCGTCCTTTGCGCAAACAAGCTGGAAAATAGATCCTATGCATTCGTTTGTTAATTTCTCTGTTAAACACATGGGAATTTCTTTTGTTGACGGTTCATTCAAAAAATTTGATGGCACAATTTCAGCTTCTAAACCTGATTTAACAGATGCTAAAATCAATTTTACAGTTGACGTAAACAGCATTACTACAGGTGTGGATATGAGAGATGGCCATTTAAAAACAGATGATTTTTTCAATGCAGAAAAATTCCCTGCCATGACGTTTGAAAGCACTTCTTTTAAAAAATTAAGCGGAAATAATTACGAATTGAGTGGCAAATTAACCATTCGCGATGTTACCAAAGAAGTAAAATTTACAGTAGTTTATGGTGGTACCGCTAAAGATCAGCAGGGCAACACCAAAGCCGGCTTTGGTGCAACAACAACCATTAACCGTTTGGATTATAACATTAAATATGATCCTACCGGTGCTGGTGTTGCTAAAGATGTTACAATAAAATTAAACCTGGAATTTGTTCAGGCAAAATAATATTAATCTAAAATCTGTCACATTGAGCTTGTCGAATAGCTAAAAATCTATTCGGCAAGTTCAGCATGGCGTGGAAAAAATATGTCAGCACAATCTCAATTCAGAAATTTTACCCAGGGCTTAGCCCAAACAGATTTAATGCCAACGCTTTTTATTGGCCATGGTTCGCCCATGAATGGCATTGAGGTAAATGAGTTTAGTAAGAGTTGGGCTGATTTGGCAAAAAATATCCCGGTTCCTAAAGCAGTGCTTGTTGTTTCTGCGCACTGGTATACACACGGAACTTTTGTTACCGCCATGGATTTCCCTTCCACCATTCACGATTTTGGCGGGTTTCCGCAACAACTTTTTGATGTTCAATATCCAGCACCCGGCAATCCCGAATTGGCTGCAGAAATTCCGGGGCTAATTCATTCTACACCTGTGGGTTTGGATCACGACTGGGGCTTGGACCATGGTGCATGGACCGTTGTTCGTCACATATATCCTGAAGCTCAAATTCCCGTTTTGCAACTAAGCATTGACTATACAAAATCTCCTGAGCAACATTATGAAATAGCCAAAGAAATTTATGCCCTGCGCAAAAAAGGAATATTAGTTTTGGGCAGTGGTAATATGGTGCATAATTTACGCATGTTGAGCTGGGAAATGATAAATGGTGGTGGTTACGACTGGGCAATGGAAATGAATGATAAATTTAAAAGTCTCATTGCAAACGGCGACCATAAACCATTGATTAATTACCGAAGCCTTGGTTCAGAAGCCATGCTTGCTATCCCAACACCTGAACACTATTTACCCCTGATTTATACATTAGGATTAAAAAATGATCAAGAGGAATTATCTTTTTTTAATGATAAAGCAGTGGGCGGCTCATTAACCATGACCTCCGTTTTAGTTGGCTAAAATAGCAGGATTAATTCCTTTTATATTTAAACGTTGATTTTCTATTCTGCCCATTTTTTGTCCCTTCTATCCAGGCCAGTAAATTTTCTTTGCCCTGATTCTGGTAAATAATTCTTTGAGGAAAATCGTGCGTTAAGTTTTCAAACACAAAAGTATTATTTTTAGTAGAAATTAACTTAAAGCAAACTTCCTTACCATCGTTTTGTGCTTTAACAGTAGAGCAATAAAAAACGTCATTACCGCTCTTTTTTATCAGAAGCGTTTCAGTTAACAAGCTATCGCCTTGCGCATTTACCCTACAACTTTCTCCTTTAAAACTTTTATCAGGATTTATGCTCCACCGCTCAATAATTTTCCCTTTAGACATCTGCATCTCCCATGCGCCCAGCAGAAAGCTAAACGTTTTAGGTAAACGACCTTGGGCTGCGACCCCTAAACTCATGCAAAAAGTCAATAATAAAAATAGGTTTAAAATTTTCATTTCTCTATTGCGTTGGTAATATGTGCGAGATGGTGTTTTCCATGCCAGGCATAGGTGCCTAACATATTGGCTAAAGTGAGTTCTTTTCCAATTAAAGGATGAATATATTTACGTTGATAATCCTCAGTCTTTATCGTTTTAAGAAAAGCAACCCACCTCTGGTGCAAACTTTCCAATAAAATAACCGACAACTTAATATCACCGTTTTTTGCCTCTGCTGTTTCTGCCCAGCGTTCTTCATAATATGGCCTTATAATGGGTACCTCTTCTGTTATGGCTTGTTTGAAACGGATGTACGCATTCATGTGGCTATCAGGCAAATGGTGTACAACCTGTCTTAATGTCCAGCCGCCGGGGCGATAAGTAAGGTTTAACTCCTCTTCACTCAAGTTTTCAGTAGCCTGTTTTATCTGCCTGGGTAAAGCCTCTATCTCAGAAATCCAAGTTTCAGCCTGCTGAACATCAAAAATTTCAGGCATTGAAAATTGTCCAACTGGGTATTTAAGTTTTTCTAAATCCATAAAACCAAAATAGCACTTTTACAGCACATTCGGTCAGAATTAATTTTTACATCAATTTCTTTAACCATTTTAATAAACCTTGTTTTTCCTGATAAGGTGGATAAATCATTTTTGTTAGTCCCAATTTAGATTGAAAAACGACAGATCGCTCGTGAGAGAAAGTTTTAAAGCCAAATATTCCATGGCAACTGCCCATGCCACTGCTGTTTATACCGCCAAAAGGCAAGTTAGGATTACTAATGTGAACTAAAACATCGTTAACACAAGTTCCGCCCGCACTGGTTTCCTTTATTATTTTTTCCTTGTTTTTAGTATTATCACTAAAAATATAAAGAGCCAGTGGCTTATCTTTCGCATTAATAAAATCTATCGCTTCCTGTAAATTTTTATAATTAACAATTGGCAATACCGGACCAAAAATTTCTTCCTGCATAATTGGGTTTTGAGCATCAACGTCAGTTAAAACTGTAGGACTTATGGTCAAATCCTGTTCATTGACTTCTCCCCCAAAAATTAGTTTTGCACCATCTTTTACAGCGTTTTTTAATAATCCCCTCAATCGTTCAAACTGCTTTTCATTAATTATTTTTCCGTAAGTTGCTTTATTAATTGCCCCATTTTCGAAAAACATGTTTTCCGTTGCTGTTTTATAATAACTGACAAAATTTGCTTCCAGTTTTTTGTCAATTAAGACATAATCGGGTGCAATACAGGTTTGCCCGGCATTTACCAGCTTGCCCCATGCAATTTTTTCAGCTGCTTTTTTAAGGTCAGTGGTATCATCCACAATCACGGGCGATTTGCCTCCAAGTTCTAAGGTAACAGAAGTTAAATTTTTGGCCGCAGCCTCCATAACCACTTTTCCTATTGCGGTACTCCCGGTAAAAAATATATGGTCAAATGGGAGTGCCAACAAAGCTGTAGATACATCAGCATCTCCTTCAAAACAAGCTATTTCCTGAGCATTAAATGTTTTAGAAATTAATTTGTTGATTATGCCTGCTGTGGCTGTACTTAATTCAGATGGCTTTAAAATTGCACAATTTCCTGCTGCTATCGCCGAGATCAACGGGCTCATAATTAACTGCAAGGGGTAATTCCATGGTGCAATAATCAAACACACGCCCTTAGGCTCATAGTAAATTTTATTCCCGGCAAAAAAATTGCTTAATGTTTTACCCGCTGATTTAGGTTTCATCCAGCTACTCAATTTTTTAACCGCATGATCTATTTCCGCATAAGTAAAAAACAGTTCCGTTACAGCCGTTTCGAAACGACTTTTGCGTAAATCTTTTTGCAGCGCGGCATAAATTTCTTCCTCAAAACTTTCCAGCGCCTGTTTAAGTTTTTTAAGTTTTAAAATGCGGGTCTTGGCGTCCGTTTTACGCAGCTCGAATTTATATTTCTGCTGCTGAACAAAAATTTCTTTTACTTTTTCTTTCATTTTTTTGTTGCTTTTAAACTTTCGAAACGCACTCAGCTGTTTCGATAAACTTAGCCCGCCTTGCCTTAGATGTGAGCTAAATTTAGTTAAATTGAAATCATTTCATTAAAAATTCATTCATTTAAAGCATATTGCGGTTAATTTTAAATCCCGAAAATGAAGAAATTGTTTTCTGTTTTAGCATTATTCATTCCTTTTATTATAAATGCACAAACCATTAAAACAGATGTACTGGTTTTAGGCAACGGTGATGCCGCCTATTCTGCGGGCTTACAAGCATCCCGTTCAGGTGCTAAAACCATTATTTTAACACAAAAGGAACCTTTCGACCTTAAAAAAATAGGTGAAGGAAAGCCCGCTGTGGTCAAAAAAATGTATTTGATTATTCAGATTAAAAATATTGCCTCAATGAGTTTACCTGACGAAGAGCAAAAACCTTCAAAAAAGAAAAAAGGTGAAAAAGAGACCATAGACAGCGCCAGGCTTTTTAAGATTATTAATAACATTGCTTTCCAGGAAATTAAGCGTTCGGGAAATGGCTGGGACGTTAAACTTACCAAAGACAAAAACATTAAAGCCAAGGTTTTAATTCTTGCCGATGATGCTGAAAAAACGATTTCCGCTTTAAAAATTCAAGCTTTAAAACCTGCCGAAAGCAGTGCTTTAAATTACAATCAGGATTTATACCGCACAACTATTGCTGGAATAAATAACAGCGGGCAATTTCTTTCTTTATATAATTTAATTCCCGAAGACCAGGGAAATTTAATTTTTATTCCGGCCGGCAATTTAGAAATCGGACAAGCTGCAGGAGCAACTGCCGCTGCATTTTATACAAAAAAAACAAGTGAGTCGGCACTAAAAACCATTCAAGGCAAATTATTAAGCTATAAACTTCCACTACTGCCTTTTGAAGATGTTGAAACCACAGATTCAAACTGGCTTGCCATACAAAAAATAGGCGTTACAGGAATTATTAAGGCTGAATTAAAAAATGGATCCACTTATTTTAATCCATCGCAGCACGTTAAATATGATGAAATTAAACAACCGCTAAAAGACTATTATTACAAAGCTCAGATTTGGTTCGATGACCATCAAAATGTGCCCATCGATTTAGAGAATGTAATTTCTATGGTTTGTTATGTTGGCAATAAATCAGTGGGTGCGACTAAAAATGAACTTGAAAAAAAGTGGAATAAAACCTATAAATTCAATTCTAAGTACGACTTAAAAAGCGTACTAACGCGTCGCGAATTTTCAGTGGTGATCAATGATTATTTAAAACCATTTGATGTTATCAATGTAGATAAAACCGGTCGAATTATCCGATAGCAGCTAAACGCGATTGAGCCTTCCGGGAACCTTTAAATCTGCAATAAGCACGTTGTAACATTTCCATTTCCTTATGAAATTGGTTTACGCTTTATCTAAATTGCGGTATTCAAACTTAATTTCATGAAGAAATATTTACTTTTCCTTTTGCTTTGTTCGGGCAAATATGCTTTTGCGCAACAAATTGCCCCGCTAACAGTTGACAAAATTATGCGCGACCCAAAATGGATGGGCGCAGCACCAGGCAATTATCGATGGACTGCAGATAGCAAAACCCTATACTTCAACTGGAATCCCGAAAATAAGCCTAAAGAGGAACTGTATAAAGTTTCAATCTCTACTACAAAGCCAGTTAAAGCGGCTGATAAAGAAGATGAAAAACGACTGAGCTTAAACTACGTTTACAACAAAGGAAATACACTCGGTTTAGTTGAAAAAAACGGAGATATTTATCTTCAAAACTTTAAAAACAATGAAGAAACCCGTTTAACCAATACGATGGAGCGCGAAAGCAACCCTGTTTTTTTAGCCAATGGCCACATTGTTTTTCAAAAAGAAGACAATCTTTATGAAATTAATCTTCAATCTGCTGCCTCCAGGCAGCTAACCAATTTTGTTAAAGGGAAAAAAGCAACTAAAGCAGATGCAAAAATTTCTGAGCAGGATAAATGGCTTAAAGCCGAACAAACGGATTTATTTGACATCATTAAAAAAAGAAACGCCGAAAGTAAAGATAAACCCAGAAATGGAAGAGGTCGTTTTTCTACTGACACGAAATCTTTAAAAGAAATTTATACTGAAGAAAAGTTTTTAAACGGACAGACCATTAGTCCTGACGGGCATTTTATTACGTATAAACTTACCGTTCCGGCACAGAACAACCACAACACCATTGTACCAAATTATGTTACTTCATCTGGCTATACAGAAGATATTCCGGGACGGGCAAAGGTTGGTGAAAACGAAAGCACTTCGCAAAGCTTTATTTACGACACACAAAAAGACACTGTTTATGCCATTCAAACGGCTTCCATTCCTGGAATTAAAGATTTACCTGATTATTTAAAAGATTACCCTAAAGCGCTCGAAGAAGCTAAAAAGAAAAATGAAGATCGAAATGTAAATCTTTTCGGCCCGCTTTGGAATGAAAATGGAAGCACAGCAATTGTGGTTGCTGTTTCTACAGATAATAAAGACCGCTGGATTTTAAAGCTTGATGCCTCTACAGGTAAATTTTCTTTAGTTAACCGGCAGCGTGATGAAGCCTGGATTGCAGGACCTGGAATTGGCGGTTATTATGCAGGGAATACAGGCTGGATAGATAACGATCATTTTTACTACCAGAGCGAGGCTACAGGTTATTCTCATTTATATGTGGCCAACCTGTTAACCGGAGATCAGAAACAATTAACTTCGGGCAAATGGGAAGTGCAAACATTAAAGCTCTCGAAAGATAAAAGCATCTTTTATTTTACGGCGAATAAGGAGCATCCGGGAATAACCAATTTCTTTAAAATTGGTGTAAACGGAGGGGAGCCTGTACAAATTACCACCATGAAGGGCCTAAATGAGATTACCCTTTCTCCCGATGAAAAATGGATTGCCATTAACTACTCATTTATGGATAAACCCTGGGAATTATATTTACAAGCCAATAAACCCGGGGCAAAGGCCATAAAAATTACGCAATCAACTTCAGCTGAGTTTAATTCATACAAGTGGCGTCAGCCAGATTTGGTGAATTTTAAAAACCGCTATGGTGCAGATGTGTACGCAAGAATTTATAAATCAGAAAACCCTGACCCTAACCATCCTGCTGTAGTTTTTGTTCATGGCGCAGGTTATCTTCAAAATGTGCACTATGGCTGGAGCCAGTATTTCCGTGAATATATGTTTAACAATCTGCTTGCAGATAATGGTTATACGGTAATTGATATTGATTATACCGGGAGTTCGGGTTATGGCCGCGACCACCGCACCGGAATTTACCGTCACATGGGCGGAAAAGATTTAACAGACCAGGTAGATGGCGTAAAACTTTTAGTAGAGAAATATGGCGTTAACCCTAAGCACGTTGGCCTATACGGCGGTTCTTATGGTGGATTTATTACGCTAATGGCTATGTTTAACGAATCGGATGTTTTTGCAAGCGGTGCAGCACTAAGATCGGTTACCGACTGGGCGCATTACAACCACGGTTATACATCCAACATTTTAAACGAGCCTTTTAACGATCCTATCGCATATAAACAAAGTTCTCCTATTAATTTTGCTGATAAACTGAAAGGAAATTTATTAATGGCACACGGAATGGTTGATGTAAATGTTCATTTCCAGGACATTGTAAGAATAACACAACGTTTTATTGAACTTGGAAAAAACAATTGGGAACTGGCCGTTTACCCGGTAGAGGATCACGGTTTTGTGGAGCCAAGCAGCTGGACTGATGAATACAAACGGATTTTTAAACTGTATGAAAATACGCTTAAAAAATAAACAGAAACCCTCCTGAAAAAATCAGGAGGGTTTTTATTTTAACTGAAGGGCTGTAACCATCAAACTGTCTTCTTCCGAACGCTGCATCCATTAGTAAGCGGTCATGCTGAGGAACGAAGCATCTGCAACCGATTAAGGGGATGCTGCATCCATCAGCATGACATAAACTTACTAAAAAATATTTTTGCAAACAGCAGGGCTAAATAAGCCAGAAACTACATTCCTTCCTGTTCAAATATGTAAAATAACGAAATCTTATACATTCTATATTGATTATAGTTTTTATCTATATTGATATCAATATTAACAATCAACAATTAATAAAATGGGGTTGATTGACACCTGTTTTAGCCTTACCTTTGTGGCACAAAATTAAAGACAAAAAATTATGGCAATAGTAGGTAAAAAATTCCCGAGTGTTAGTATTGATGCAATGTCAGATATGGGTGATGACTTGAAAATCAATGTATTTGAAGAAGCTGTAAATAAAAACAGTAAAGTATTATTATTCTGGTATCCAAAAGATTTTACTTTCGTTTGCCCTACTGAATTACATGCTTTCCAAGCAGCCTTACCTGATTTCGAAAAAAGAAATACAATTGTTATTGGTGCATCATGCGATACAAACGAAGTTCACTTTGCATGGTTAAACACGCCAAAAGATAATGGTGGTATTGAAGGTGTTACTTATCCTATTTTAGCAGATACACACAGACATTTATCTAACATTTTAGGTATTCTTGATCAGGAAGTTGAATACGATGAAGAAGGAAATGAAGTATTTACAGGTTCAAATGTTTCTTTCAGAGCAACTTATTTAATTGATGAAACTGGTAAAGTTTTCCACGAAAGTGTAAACGATATGCCGCTTGGCAGAAATGTTAAAGAATATTTACGTTTAATTGATGCTTATGCCCACGTTCAAAAACATGGCGAAGTTTGTCCTGCAAACTGGGAAGAAGGAAAAGAAGCAATGAACGCAAACAGAACTGGAGTAGCTGAATATTTAGCCGCTAACTAATTAAACAAAATAGTATGTTTTTAGAATTAACAGAAGATAATCTTCAACAATATCTGGCCGATAACAGCAAGGTAATGGTTCAGTATGCTGCATCCTGGTGTGGTAACTGCAGGATCATGAAGCCTAAGTTTAAGAAATTGGCCTCAGAAAATGAAGATGTTGCTTTCTTAATTGTTGATGCTGAAAAATTCCCAAACTCCCGCAAATTTGCCAACGTTGATAACTTGCCAACATTTGCAGCCTTTGATGGCGGATCTTTGGTAGATCAGGTACAAACCAACAAAGCAGAAGGTTTAGTAGAATTATTTAATAAGATAAAGTAATGAAGATTCCAGTAATAAGACAATTATTCCAAAATACCACTCCTGAACAACTTGAAACAACTTTAGAGGTTTTAGAGGCTTTTTGCGAATTTAGAGGCGTAAGTGAACACGAGCTTGATGTAGCAGGCGAAATGATTACCAATATTTGCGGTGCACTTGAAGTACACCAAATGGTAAAAGATGGCGCTGTGGAGAAAGATGCACTTAACGCATTCGGGCAAAAAGTGATGGGGTCTATTGACAGATAATCATCTTACAACGAATCCATTTTATTAAGATAAGGCCCTCACAAATGTAAGTTTGTGAGGGCTTTCTTTTTGATTAATATTACATTAAGCTAAATAATTGCCAAAATGCTAAGGTAAAGCTTAGGCTAAAGCCTATTGTAGAGATAATTTTTAGTTTAGCCGCTTTCCTTGTTTGCAGGTACAAAAGTCCAGCTAAAAGCAAAAAAACAAGTGCAATAAGCGTTAATAACACCGGGCTTTGTAAAAAACTAGGAAATACAGATAAGTAATCACTTTGTGTACTTTCAAAAGATGTGTTTCTATTGGCTACCTTAAACCACCAAATCATATCGGCAATAAACACGAGCAACAGTGTTGTTGCTGCCATAAATTTAATTTTAAATTGAGCTTTCATTTCTGTTTTTGGTTAGCTATCTAATAATTGAATATATGATTTTTTGGCCTTAATTTAAAAACAGGCCATAAAACAAGAGCAGCCCCTGCAGATCTATAAAGATAATATGGTTTGATTTTTATAACTTTAAGGTATGAAGACAGAAACCATAGAAGAGTTCTACAATCGCATTGCACCGGGTTATTCATTAGGCGCCAGCTATAAGCCGCAGCAATTTAATGTACAACCACGCAACTATAACTGTGGTACCTCTGCAACGGCTTATAATCGCCGCGATTTCTATAAAATCTCGTTGGTAATAGGCGAAGGAACACTTTACTATGCCAATAAAGGTATAAAAATCGATCGGCCTGCCCTGATGTTTTCCAACCCTATGATTCCTTATTCGTGGGAACCAGCTTCAGAAGATCAAAGCGGTTACTTTTGTTTATTTACTGAGGGTTTTATCCATACCGAAAGCCATCAGAGTAGTGTTTTAGAATCACCTCTTTTTAAAGTGGGCAGCGACCCTGTGTTTTTCCTGGATGAAAAACAGCAGGAAAAAGTATGTTCCATTTACGAATCGATGATGCAGGAAATTGAAACCGAATATTTGCACAAAACGGAGTTACTCAGGTCTTACGTGCATTTGCTCATCCACGAAGCTTTGAAAATGCAGCCCGCGCAAAACTATTTTAAACACCCCAATGCAACTTCAAGAATTACTAATCTTTTCCTGGAGCTTTTAGAACGACAATTTCCGATAGATACACCAAAACACTATTTACCACTGAAAACGCCAAACGATTTTGCCCTCAAATTATCGGTACATGTAAATCATTTAAACCGGGCGGTAAAACAGATTACGGGCAAAACAACAGGCTTACATATTGCAGATAGAATTATGGCCGAAGCTAAAGCATTGCTTAAACATACCGACTGGAATGTATCGGAAATAGCGAATTGCCTGGGTTTTGAATACCCTGCATATTTTAATAATTTTTTTAAAAAACATGCCTTAATTACACCAAGCACTTTTAGAGTGCAATAGTTTGATTTTTATAGTTTTTGGTTGGATTAGCTTAATACCTTTCTTCTGGCTGCGCTGTAAATTTGTTTAAACAAAAACAAAGAAATTCTACAATTATGAAATATAGAAAATTAGGTAAAACAGAAGAGCAACTTTCGGCATTAGGTTTAGGTTGCATGGGTATGAGTTTCGCTTATGGCCCTACGGACGATGATGAGTCTATCGCTACATTGCATAAAGCGTTGGATTTAGGTGTAAATTTTTGGGATACAGCCGATATGTATGCAAATGGCGATAATGAAGCCCTTATATCAAAGGTATTAGTTCCGAACCGAGACAAAATTTTTATTGCTACCAAATTTGGTTTTAGATTTAAAGGCGACGAAGCCAGCCCGAGCAACTCTGCCAATACGTATTTTGATGGCTCTCCGGCTTATGTTAAAACTGCTGTAGAAAAAAGCCTGAAAAGGCTTAAAATTGACACCATTGATCTTTATTATGCGCATAGAATAGACCCTAATGTGCCCGTTGAAGATATGGTTGGTGCAATGGCCGAATTGGTAAAAGAAGGCAAGGTTAGGCACTTAGGTTTGTCTGAGGCTTCGCCTGCTTCAATTAGGAAAGCACATGCTGTACACCCTATTGCAGCTTTGCAAAGTGAGTATTCTCTTTTAAGCAGAGATGTGGAAGGCGAAATTTTATCAACCATTAGAGAACTTGGCATTAGCTTAATTCCTTACAGCCCATTAGCCCGCGGGTTAGTAACCAATACTTTTACCAATGTAGCTGATTTGGCCGAAACGGATTTTAGAAGAACCTTACCACGCTATCAGGAGGCGTATGCCGATAATAACCAAAAACTGGTTGAGGGCTTTGCAACCATAGCAAAAGATAAAAGCTGTACCCCTGCTCAATTGGCCCTTGCGTGGGTATTAGGCCAGGGTGATGATATTATTCCGATTCCAGGGACTAAAAAAAGAAAATACCTGGAAGAAAATGTTGGTGCGCTGAATGTTAATTTATCAGCAGATGATTTTAAAACCATTGACAATCTTTTAAAGCAGTTTCCAAACACTGGCGCAAGATATAGCGAAGGGGCTTTAAAAATGGTTAATAAATAGATTTCAAATGTAAAAGGGCCGGAATTAATTCCGGCCCTTTTATTATTCTATCTTTCTGAAGAACGACTACATTAAATTAGGCTAAATTTCTGCCCGCATTCACAATACCAAATACCGTTCTAACGGCCAGCTTCTCTAAAGCATGCTGCTCTTTCTCGTTATGATCGTGCTGTAATTTCTCCAAAGCAAAATGCTGAATCAAAACCAGCGGAAGAATAATTTTTTCGCGGGTTGCTATAGATTTTTTATCTACAGGATAATTCGCCATTAAAGTTGGCTGTCCTGATAATTTTAAGAGCATCTCCTTCGCTAATTCAAACTCATCATGTAATTGAGTCCAAAAAGCACCAAACTCCTTGTCGCCCGCCAAATGGGCCGTAATGGTAAAGTCTGATTTACTCATGCTCATCATACAATTATCTACGATGGTTTTTAAGTAATCAGAATCCTGATAAACTTTAACCACTTTACTCCAGTTGCCCGCCTTTTCCTGGTTTTTTAAAGATGTACCCATGCCATAAAAACCCGGTACATTTTGCTTTAACATGCTCCAGGCAGTTACAAAGCTAATGGCCCTTAAATCTTCCAGTTTCATTTCGCCACCGCCATTTCTTTTTACCGGTCTGCTGCTGATGTTTACCTGCGACAATAATTTTAAAGGAGATAGTTTTTCCAGGTAACTTACAAAAAGCGGATGTTCGCGTAAATCAACAAAGGCTTTGTAACTGTCTTCGGCCATTTCATCTAAAAGAGTTTTATTTTCCTCATCCAAAAGGATATTGTGTTTTTCTTTTAGGCCCGAAGTAAGCCCCGCGTTAATCAATTGCTCGATGTTAAATTCGGCACTTTCCACTGAGCCATACTGAGAACTAATGGTTTGCCCCTGTACGGTTAACTGCATGTTTTTATTGGCAATTTCTTTCCCCATGGAAGCATAAAAACGATGTGTTTTACCACCGCCACGTGCAGGTGGTCCGCCACGCCCATCAAAAAATGCCAGCTGAATATTGTGTTTTTCAGATATAGCCGTTAAGGAGGTTTTTCCGTTAAATATAGACCAGTTGGCCATCAAATATCCGCCATCTTTTGTACTGTCAGAATAGCCAAGCATAATGTGCTGCTTGTTTCCCCTATTGGCTAAATGTGCTTTATAAAACGGATTGCTATATAGGGTATCCATGATTTTAGCAGCCCCTTTTAAATCCGTTACGGTTTCGAAAAGAGGTACAAAATCAATGGTCAAATTATCTTTGCTCCAACCGTTCCAAAGAAATAATTCTACCAGCTGCAGAATATCAGTGGCTTGCTGGCAATTGCTGATGATGAACCTGTGGCAGGCTTTTTCACCATTGCGTTTTTGAATGCCTTTAATTTCTTTTATTGTCTGGATGGTATCTTCAATCAGGTCATCAGATTCTGTTGCATAATTAATGCTGGCTTCTTTAAACGAAATAATTTTAATTTTTTCATCTTCTGACAGCTGATCGTAATCAGCAGGGTACAGTGAAGAAATGGGTTTATTTTGCCTGCAATAGGCATGAACGTTGCGCAATACGCGGCTATCCTGGCGAATATCAAGTGAAGCGAAGTAATTGCCATATAAATCAACCTTTCTGATCAAATCATTTACCAGGTCTACAAATAAGCCATCGTGTTCTACGAGTAGAGTATCCTTAATTTTATTTAAATTTTCCCTTAGTGCGTCAGAAATATCTTCGATTTCGCAGGTTTGATCAAAAGCATTTTTATAAAGCACATCGTGTAAAATGGCAATATTTTCTTCAACTCCCCTAAAGGTAATGCGGCGTTTAATTACCCTGAAATCGCGGTAATAACAACGGAAAAGGATTTGACGTAGCATTTTAGAAACTTCCAGGGTGGTATCGGCATGGATATTTGGGTTGCCATCTCTATCGCCACCAGGCCAAAACCCCAGTTCTAAAATTTTCTTGGTTTCTAAATTATATTCATCCAGGTTCTGATCTATTTCTTCCTGGATATTAGCCGCAGCAAAATAAAAGGTGTTTTCTAAAAACCAGGCTAAATTTAAAGCCTCATCCACGGGTGTAGGTGATTTTTTATTGAAAAACGGTGTTTTACCCAATTGCTGTAAAAGCGAGTTCATGGCCGTAATGTTGTTGTCTCTTATTGCCGAAGTTAAATCGGTAATAATGGCTAAAACGCTGCCAGGATAAAACTGCGTAGGGTGCGCGGTTAATACCAGGCGCAACGAAAGCTCGTCAATAAGCTTTTCTATTTTAGCCAGGGCCGTTTTATTATCCACATTTTTTTTAAGGATAAAAGAAAGTGTACTTTGCTCATCAGTTGTGTTTAGCTTGGTAAAAGAAGCATCTTCAACCGCATCAAAAAGAACCACCTGACGCTCGATATATTGAATAAAACGGAACAGCAAATCAACAATATCGGTATTTTCTTTATAGCTGGTGTATTTCGCAAAAAACTCTTCAATTATTTGGGCAGGTTTCTGGTTTTGCTTAATTCCTTCTTCGCAACTCTTAAAAAACAAAGGCAATAAGGTTCCTGTATCCTTAATCTTGTAAAATGGAAGGGTTAGAAAAAGACTGTTAAAAAGCTCAAATTTTGAGATGACCTCATTGTTAAAAATGGATTCCCGCTGAGTTGTTAAACGAAGTTTAGGCATAGCTTAATCAATAGTTTTGTATATGGTAATACTACAAAAAATGCTTAAACTATGAAAATTAACGGGCCAACAATTTGGATAATTGTAGAATAAATTTTAATTTTAGAATCTTATTTGGGTATTTGATACTTGAATAAGAACATTTGCAATGTTTAAGGGCATTGCATTGATTGTTAATTTTTTGGGTTAAAACAGCCGATCTAATAAAATAGACCGGCTGTTTTTATTTATTGCCAATTTTAAAGGCTTTTTGTTGCCAACTTAATGTACATCGGCAGGAATCTCTACATTTTTCTTAAACTTTTGAAGATATAGCAGAGGGATTGAGAATAGCATAATTAATCCTGCCACCCAATAAGCATCATCATAAGTTAATAGCATCGTTTGTCTGGTTACAATTCCTTCCATGGCTTTTGCCGCCATGATTTTTGCATCCATAAAACCTTGCCCTTTTGCCATAAATCCTTTAATTAAAATATTAAAACGCTCTACAAAAGCAGGGTTATAATCATTAACATTAGTTAAAAGGTTACTTCTGTGAAAACCTGAGCGAATGTGGATTAAAGTTGTTAAAGCTGCAATACCAAACGATCCACCCAGTTGACGCATCATGTTGTTTAAGCCTGAACCCTGACCAATTTCGGGGCCTTTCAAATCCTGAATGGCCAATGTTGTTAAAGGTACAAACAGTAAAGCCATACCAACACCGCGGATAACCAAAGGTAAAAAGAAATCACCCGTTCCCGATTGCAGGGTAGAATTGCTCAACATCCAGCAAAAAACGAAGAACAAAAACATTCCTATGGTTGCCATAAACTGAGCCGGAATTCCCTTTTTAAGCATAATACCAATAAATGGCATCATAACAATGGTACATAAACCACCGGGGAATAAAAGCTCTCCGGTTTGTAAAGCCGAGAAGCCCAACAGGTTTTGACAAAAAACGGGAAACACGAATACTGAACCATACAAACCAAACCCCAGGATAAAAGAGGTAAACATACCCACAGAGAAACTTCTGTGGCGCATAATTTTAAAGTTCACAATTGGGTGATCTGTGGTTGTTTCTCTCCATATGAAAAGTAATAAACCAAAAACCGAAGCCGCTGCCAAAGCTGTAATATATGGCGTTGCAAACCAATCTTCGCTCTCTCCTTTTTCTAACACCGTTTGTAAACTACCTACTGCAATTGCCAGTAATGCAATTCCCCACCAATCGACAGGTTGACCCTGCCCTTCTTTCGGGGTAGCCCGCACAAAGGTATATGTACAGTAGGCGGCGAGTATTCCGACGGGAATATTTACATAAAATATCCACGGCCAGGAGCTGATATCCAAAATATATCCACCAATGGTTGGCCCAACAGTAGGTCCCACAACTGCACCCAAACCAAATAAGGCTGTTGCAATACCCACATCTTCACGTGGCCAGGTTTCAATTAAAATGGCTTGTGCGGTTGATATTAAACCACCACCGGCAAGGCCCTGTATAATCCGGAATAAAATTAACTCGTTTAATGATGTAGCGTTACCGCATAAAAAAGAAACGAGTGTAAAAACAATAATGGAGGTAAGGAAATAATTTTTCCTGCCGAACCGGTTTCCCAGCCAGCCAGACATGGGCAATACGATAACGTTTGCTACCGCATAGCCTGTAGAAAGCCAGGCAACATCCTCCAATGTAGCGCCCAGGTTTCCTTGTATTTGTGGAATTGCTACGTTTACGATTGTTGTATCAATCAACTCCAATAATGAAGCTGTGATTACCGTAAAAGTAATAACCCACTTTTTTAAACCTACTTCGGCCATTTTAATTTTTATTTAGTAGATACTGATGCTTTAACGCTCATTCCTGGACGTAACTTTGCCAATAACTCTTTTGACGGATGAATTCTG
The DNA here is from genome assembly GCF_032678625.1 of Pedobacter nototheniae. Taxonomy (GTDB): domain Bacteria; phylum Bacteroidota; class Bacteroidia; order Sphingobacteriales; family Sphingobacteriaceae; genus Pedobacter; species Pedobacter nototheniae_A. Next base: position 839,038 of record NZ_JAVTSO010000001.1, read on the forward strand.
ATTTTAACAGGAACACGCTGAACAACTTTAACAAAGTTACCAGTAGCATTATCAGGAGGTAATAAAGATCCTTTTGCACCAGTAATTGGAGAGAAATTATATACTTCGCCTTCAATTTTTTCATTTGGATAAGCATCAACTTCAATTTCTACCTTAGATCCTGTTTTGATTTTTTCCAATTGGGTTTCTTTAAAGTTTGCTGTTACATAAATACTTCCATCATTTACGATAGAGAATAATGATTGACCAGCCTGAACCAATTGTCCTTTTTGAACATTCTTTTTAGAAACAATACCCGAAGCCGGTGCTTTAATATCTGTATAAGATAACTGAAGTTTAGCAAAATCAATATCACTCTGGCGTTGACTGATTACATTGCTGCTTACTGCCAGTTGCGATTGAGTGGTACCTACTTGTTTAACCGCAGCATTGTATTGATCCTGTGCGGCCTGATAAGCTGCCAAAGCAGATTGTTTTGCCGCTTCTGCTGATTCTTTATTCGCCTTTGCCTGATCGAAAGCCTGTTGTGTTATCGAGCCATCTTTAACCAGGTTTTCATAACGATTATAATCTTTCTGTGCTAAATTTACTTTAACCGTTGCAGCCTGAACATTTGATTTTGCTGCATCAACGTTTGCTTTTGCTGTTCCGGTATTGGCTTGGGTAGCCGCAATCTGCGATTCTGCAACGCCAACTCCAGCACTGGCACCTTTTTGACCAGATTGCGCCTGTTCTAATTTTACTTTGTAATCGTTGTCATCAAGCTTAACTAAAACCTGCCCTTCGGCTACATGGGTATTTTCTTCAAAATTAATATCCTTTACATAACCGCCAACACGGGCAACAACAGGACTGATATCTCCATCAATCTGCGCATCATCCGTATCTACGTGTTTGCTATAATAATTCCACTCTGTGATACCAAATACCACACCTATTATTAGTAAAACACCTAAAATGATGGGTACTACTAAGTTCTTTTTTTTCTTTTCAGTTGTCATTGCCGTATTTATTGCGTTATTTTTCCTGTTGATTTTAGTAATGTATAGTAAGCCAAACCTGCGTCGGCTTTAGCTATTTCTAAGTTTATTTTTGCCTGGTATAATAAAGTTTCTGCATCGATACGATCGGTTACAGAAGCCACATTATTTTTATATTTTGAGGCCAATAATTTATCATTTTCAGTTGCCTGTGCGATGGAAGTTTCTAAAACTTTAATCTTATCAATGGCAACCTGATAGTTTTGGTAATTTTTATTAATGTCGGTTTTTACCTGATCGGATAATATATCTTTCTGAATGGTAATTTCGCTTTGCTGAATTTTAGCTTCTGAAACTTTATTTCTATTGGTCCAAATGCTGCCGATGTTCCAGCTAACTGTTGCGCCTAAAGTAACCGGAAGCAGGTATTGATTTACCGGCGGAATAAAATTACCGCTTGGGTTAATGTAATATAAATTTGCACCCACACCTACCGTAGGTAAAGTATTGGCTTTTATCGTTTTGATATTAAAATCAGCCACCTTATTTTGCACATCAAGCTGTTTCAGTTCCTGGCGGTTTGCCATTGCCACACCAATATAATCGTTTAATGCGCCGGCTACTTTTAACCCTCCATCCGGATCTGCAATTTTAACTTCAGTATCCTCTGGCAAGCCCAGCAAAATATCCAGGTTATAATTAATAATCTTACGGTTACTTTCGATATCCATTTCGGTTAACGAAACATTTGCCTGTTGCAGTTGAAAACGAAGAACATCGTTTTTAGTTACAATCCCCTGATCAAAAAAGCGCTGCGCCTGTTTAATTTGGGCCGCTATTGATTCTAAATTTTGATTAACAACTTTTTTGCTTTGCAACACTTTATATAAATTATAATAAGTGTTAATTACAGCATAGGTAATTTCTTCCTTGCTTTTATCGGCATCTAAACGCGCTACATCAGCCAATAATTTGGTTGATTCTTTGGCATATCTTAATTTACCACCTCCGTAAACCAATTCCTGCACTGCAGCCGTACCTACAAAAGCATCTGCTCTTTTAGGCAATTGTAATGATGACCCTCCTCCTGGCAAAGTAAAAGTACTGGTCGGAATTTCAGCGTGGTTATACATAAAACTTGCATTTGCTGTTGGCAAAGCATTGTCTTTTACAATCGCCAGCTGGGCAACAGCCTGGTCTATTTTGTTTTGAGAGAGTTTTAAATTTTTACTATTGGCTATGCCAAGTTCTATTGCCTGGTTGATGTTTAATTCCTTCGTGCTTTGTGCAAATAAAGCTGCAGGAATTAATGATGCCGCAAGCATTAATCTAATTGATTTGGGTATCATCTTTTTGTTGTTAAATAAACTGTTGTTAAATCTTGTAAATGAGTTATTGCCCGCTCTTTGATCATTTTTTTATCTTTCGGATTATTCAGATCGAAGTGAGAGCAGGGCATTACTTTATTTGGCGCAATAACGATATTGGTAACGGTGCCCATAATGGTGGCAATTACCATCCTAACATCAACTTTGTTAAAGCTGCCATCCTCAATACCATCTGTTATTATTCGATCTATAAGCTGCATGTTCTGGCTCATGGCATCTTTAATCTTATCGTACATTTCCGGCCTTTGAGTTAAAGATAATTCCCTGTGCATCATTTTATGAAATGCCGGATTATTAAGAATTCTGTTTACATAACCCTCAATAACTTTGTGCAGTTTCTCTAATGATGAAATTTTATCTTCATTGATGATTTTTAACTGAGATGCAAAGCCCGCAATACGGTCGTTCATAATCTCTACAAAAACACCTTCCTTAGAACCGAAATAGTAGTTAATCATTGCCATATTTGCTCCAGATTCTTTCGCAATCTGGCGAGTAGAGGTACCTTCATACCCCGTTTCGCAAAACAACTTTTCAGCTGCTTCAAGAATGGCTTGTTTTTTATCTATCTTTTCTGTTTTCATTTCTTTTTGACGACACAAAATTAATCAAACGATTGATTAATTACCAAATGTTTATATACATCTTTTACATTTCCTTGATAAAACCCTAAGTTTGATGTAAATAATCTTTCCTGCTTATGAGAATTGACCGCTTGACCTTTTTGGCTTTTATATTTTCACTGCTCCTGTTTTCGTCCTTTAGTGCCCAAAAAAAGGAAGCTCAAAGCTGGATCAGGATAAATTTATTAGGCTACCCCACCCAATCGGTTAAGGTTGCCGTTTGGGCAAGTAAAACCGGCGAAAGCCCAACTCGTTTTGAAATTATTGAAAAAGAGGGCTCAAAAGTGGTGTATGCATCAACAAATATTAAGATTTTTGGTGCATACGGTCCGTTTACCGAAACAGCCCGTTTAAATTTTTCTGATTTCGAATTAAAAGGCCAGTTCTACATCAGGGCCAATGGTGTTTTATCTCCACTCCTGTTAATAAATGATGATGTTTATAAAGGTGCGGCAGATTTTTGCCTGCGCTATATGCGCCAGCAACGCAGTGGCTTTAACCCTTATTTGAAAGACAGCTGCCATACGCATGATGGCTTTGTTTTATACGGGCAAAAAGCCGGCCTAAAAGACAGTACACATTTTAATGCTTCGGGTGGCTGGCACGATGCCAGTGATTACCTGCAATACAGCACAACATCTGCCAATGCTGCTTATCATTTATTAATGGCTTACCGCGATTTTCCGCAGGTATTTGGAGATGAAAAACAAGCAAATGGCCTGGATGGAAAAAACGGAATTGCAGATGTTTTGGATGAGGCAAAATGGGGCCTCGACTGGCTCCTTAAAATGCACCCTGAAAAGAACATCATGTTTAACCAACTGGCCGATGACCGCGACCACTTGGCCATGCGGATTCCGAAAGAAGATAACCAATATGGGAAAGGCTTTGAGCGCCCGCTGTATTTTATAACAGGCGAGCCACAACAAAGAGGAAAGTTTTTGAACAACACCACCGGTACCAGTTCTACTGCCGCTAAATTTAGCAGCGCATTTAATTTAGGTGCTGTTTTATTTAAAGATCAAGACCGCAGATATGCTCAGCTGCTTAATCAAAAAGCAAAAACGGCCTGGGATTTTGCTTTACAAAAACCTGGCGTTACCCAAACGGTTTCGGTTAAATCGCCATACATATACGCCGAAGACAACTGGGTAGACGATATGGAACTGGCGGCAGCTTTAGGTTTTAAAAAAGATAAGGCTTTAAAATACGCTGAAATGGAAAAAACAACGCCCTGGATGTTGAAGGATACCGCTGCGCATTATCAGTACTACCCATTTATTAACCTGGGCCACTACGAACTGGCGAAACAACTGCGGGGCAAAGAGAAAAATAAAATTACTGATTATTATAAACAAGGCATTGAGCAAGTATGGAACAGGGCAAAAGAAAATGCTTTTTATCGTGGTGTTCCTTTTGTTTGGTGCAGCAACAATTTAACGGTTGCCTTTGCCATGCAATGTAATTGGTATGCAGACTTAACAGCAAGCGATACCTTCGCTGAACTGGAACAGGCAAATTTTGACTGGATATTGGGCTGCAATCCCTGGGGAACGAGCATGGTTTATGGCCTACCCAGCTGGGGCGATACTCCGATTGATCCACATTCGGCATTTACCCATTTAAAAAATTATCCTATAGATGGTGGCTTGGTTGATGGCCCGGTTTATACGAACATTTACAAAGGGTTGATTGGCATAAAATTATCTGATGCAGATGAATATGCCCCATTTCAAAGCAACTTGGCTGTTTACCATGATGACTATGGGGATTACAGCACCAACGAGCCAACGATGGATGGAACTGCTTCGTTAATTTATTTATTGGCGGCAAAGGAGGCGCAATCCAAGCCAAAAAAGTATTAGCCCCGGTGCGAGGGGGCGAAACCGTTAGTTTAGGTGCCACCATTCGCGGCGATTCTTTAAAGAAAAAAATTGCCTTGGTTTTTACAGGTGATGAATTTGCTGATGGAGCAGATTTAATTAAAAAAGCCCTGTTAGCCGAAAACATAAAGGCTTCTTTCTTTTTAACCGGAAATTTTTATCGAAATACCCATTTCAAAAACTTAATTATAACATTGAAGAAAGATGGTCATTATTTAGGCCCTCATTCCGACCAGCATTTGTTGTATTGTGATTGGAATAACCGGGATAGCCTTTTAGTTACCCCACAGGAATTTGAAAAGGATTTAAACACAAATTATAAAGTAATGGCTTCCTTTGGGATAAACAGAACCTCGGCCAGATTTTTTCTGCCCCCGTATGAGTGGTACAATAAAACAATTGCTTCTTGGACAGCAAAGGCCAACTTAAAACTGGTTAATTTTACACCAGGAACCCGGTCAAACGCCGACTACACCTACCCTGAAATGGGAAAATCTTACCGCAGCAGTGATGAAATTTTTCAATCTATCGTTAAATACAACGAATCAAAACCAAATGGTTTAAACGGATTTATTTTGTTATTACATATTGGTACAGACCCCAGGAGAACAGATAAATTTTACAGGAGACTTCCTGAATTAATTAACTATTTAAAAGAGAATGATTATGAATTGGTCAGAATTGATCATTTATTAAAGGATTAAATTATTATCTCAAATTAAAATTTAAAATAAATATTAACTTTGCCTCCAAATAATAAAAAACATGAGTGTACAAGAAAACAGCAGCAACAATTTTAACTGGCTTTATTATGCTTTGGGTTTAATCTTCGGTGTTTTAACCGCAGTAATCATTACTCAGAGTTATATTTTTGCTTTCTTAGGTGCTATATTAGGTTTGTTATCAGCAGGCTTATTTTTAAACGCCATTGTAAAAGGCAGAAAATACTAATTCTTAGTATTTCAAATCAGAGGCTGTTTACCCCTCTATTTCATCATTTTATAAAAATAATTTCGCAGCAGATGAGGAATATCTTAATTGTTGTTTTCGCTTTTTTATGTTTTGGATTAAAGGCTCAGGAAGCCACAAAAGACGAAGTTAAATTTGCTGCAGCCGACCCAAGTCCTGCAGACATTCTTTACTTTCCGCTAAATGCACCAAAGGCTAAAAGCGAAGATCTTTCCAAACCTGTAATAAAGGTTATCTATTCACGTCCACAAAAAAAAGGACGTGAAATTTTTGGTGTTCTGGAGCAATACGGTAAAGTTTGGCGTTTTGGAGCCAATGAAAATACAGAAATTAAATTTTTCGAAAAAGTAAGTATTGGAGGCAAAAAAATAAAGGCCGGTACTTATAGCTTATTCGCCATTCCGGATAAGGATAAATGGTTTATTATTATCAATAAACAAACAGATAAATGGGGTGCTTTTAGTTATGACCAATCTAAGGATGTTGTCCGTGTAGAGCTACCCGTTAAAACTTTAACCAAGCCAATAGAATTTTTCTCTTTAACTTTTGTTAAAACAGATAAAGGTGCTAACCTGATTGCTGGGTGGGACAAAACACAGGTTGAACTTCCAATATTATTCTAAAACTTCGAGCATCGATTCTTCCTCTATGTAAGGTTATGGGCTTTACCCCGTGCCTGCATGGGTATGCTTTGTAACATTAATCAGTTGTAAGGAACTAATTACTAAGTGGTTTTGTATATTTGGTTTGAGCGAATACTATAATTTAAATAGTATGGCTTTTAACCAAATCGTTTTAATAACAACCTAACTTAAAAAACAAAACCATGAAAAATTTAAAAGAATCCCAAAAATTATCGCGAGCGGCGCTTAAAAACGTAATGGGTGGTGGTAAAATACCACCTGCAGGCTGTAGCTGTTTTTGCTACATTGGCAATGTAAAATCAAACCACTCTTGTACAACCTATTGTGCTGATGGTTCAATACCAGGTTTAGAATCGGGTGCTGATGGCGGATCTGGTGCAGATTGTGGAACACCAAAACCTTTAAATTAGTACCTCCATCATTGTATATAAAAATTAAAGCCCTTAGAAATGCTAAGGGCTTTAATTTTTTAAGTTATTTCGCCAGCCATAAACGGATCTGTAGTTGTTATTTCTCCGGTTTCTATTTTTCCGGCATAACGGTGTTTAAATAAGGTATTACCCGTTTGCAGAATACTGAAATCGTACCAGTTGCCATTTTTAGCTACATTAAGCACCACCATTGTAGTCGATTTTGGCTTTACGACTACATTTTGGCTCGTTGCCTTGTATTTATTGTCTACAACCTGTAATGTAACGGGTAGAGAACCTTTATTTTCGAAAGAAAAAACAAGGCTACCGGTTAACTTTTTTGTAACCAGTCCGTTTTGCTCCGGAAAAGCCTTGATGCTTAAATGGCCGCTCTTTTTATCTCCTTTAAATAATCTGTAAAAACCGTTAGGCCCTGTTACCGAGAAATCGTATAGGTTATTATCAAAATCATCCAGGCTAATTTTATCTTTTATTACATCGCCTGCTTTAACCGCATAAGCCCATACTTTTCCTTCAACGCCTTTAAATTTCGAAACCGTACTCATATTAAATGGCGCTCCAATGGTTTCTGTCTCGCTGCCAAATAAGGTTTTTATAGATTTGAAAGTAAGCTCAACCTCATTATTTATTATTTCTGCATCAATCGTTAAGTGGTATGGTAAAGCGCAGGCCGGCTTGGCACCTTTTTCCTGTTTCGGCATATGTGCTGATGTTTGTACCGAAAAACCTTCGTTTTTGTTGATTTTAGCCACTTCGTTCCGGTTTAATGCCGTTGGGCCAACCTGGGCGGGTTTATTTTTAGCGTTACCAATATTGGTAACCACAACCTCACGCTTTAAGGGTTCGGGAGATTTTATCGCTTCACCATTGTAAGGCCTGAAAACTGAAGTTAAATCGCCTGAAATAGCCCTTCTCCAATCACTAATGTTATTGCTTTTTACTGTTTTACCTGTTTTTTTGGTTAGCCATTTTTCCATAAACATCAATGAAGAGGTATGGTCTAAAACCTGCGAATTTACAAAACCACCTTTACTCCAGGGCGAGGCAATAACCATTGGCACACGATAGCCCATTCCAATCGGGCTACCCTTTCGGGCTTCAAAATCAGTTGCATAATTAATACCCGGCGATACTTTTCCGCTCGACGGATCATTAGGATTTGGCACGACAAACGGTGGCTGATGATCAAAATATCCATCATTTTCATCATAGGTTAAAACGAAAATGGTTTTCTTCCAAACTTCCGGGTTTTTAGTTAAAATATCCAAAGCTTCGCTTACATACCAGGTTCCATATAGTGGCGAGCTGGTATGATCTGAAAAACGTTGCGGAGCAACCAGCCAGGATACCGGAGGAAGTTTTCCGCTGTCTACATCTTTTCTGAATTGGTGAAAAATATCGCCTTTTGGTATGTTTATAGTTTCCGGTTCGCCTTTATCATTTGTAAAAGTAAACGGTGCAAGCTCTAAATAATCAGCCTGGTCGATATTGGTTTGGAAAGCTTTATCAATCAGATTTTTTTCCTTCCGGGAAAGCTTGTCGTATTTGGCCTGAACTTCTTTAGCACTTAAAGCAGGTTTAACAGTGTTGTCTCCGTTTTTCCTGAAATAAGCAGATAATTTAACATTATGCCTGCTCACGTATTCCAGCGGATTATCACCATAATTCCCTAACCAATCATCAATCTCGCCCTCGGGAAGCTTGGATGTCCAGAGTTCGTTTTGGTAAACCCTCCAGTCAATTCCATTATCTTCCAGCGTTTCCTGAAAGGTAGGCCAGTCTACAAATACATTATTTTGCGATTCTGCCTGGTCGTTATTAACTACGGCTATTTTATTTTCGCTTTTTTCGCCCCTGATCGTTCCTGTAAAGAAAAATAATCGGTTTGGTGTTGTTCCGGTTAAAGAAGAGCAAAAATGTTGATCACACACCGTAAAAGCATCTGCCATGGCGTAATAGAAAGGAATATCATTTCTATCATAATGCGCTAATGTCATTGGCGATTTAACAGGTAACCATTTATCATAACGGCCGCCATTTCTGGCCGCAACCTGATCGTTCCACGAATGTGGCAAACCACCTTGCCAGGTAATTTTGGTTTTATTAATGTCTACATGAAAAGGCGCATACGTGTAGCCCGCCAAATCTTTTTGCAGCCAAACTTTATTTCCATCGGGTTGGATATGCGGATGCGGGTCATTAAAACCCCTTACGCCTTTCATTGCACCAAACATATGGTCGAATGATCGGTTTTCCTGCATTAAAAATACAATGTGTTCCGCATCGTAAAATGTGCTCCCGGGTTCGGGATTGATTGACATGGCTTTGAGTACTGAGCTGGGCAAGGCATTGGCCATACCCGTAGCACCGGCAAATAATGCTGCCTTTTTTAAAAATTCTCTACGTGAGTCCATAATTTATACAATATAGCTTAGATATTGCAATTTAGACAAAGCCTGTTAATTTAAAAAGATGTAATGAGATTGATGCAAATTCAATTGACCATTCGACGCAGAAATTATAATGCAAAATATAAGATGAAATCATAATCCACCTTATATTGTATCCTGTTCTATTTCTGGTATACCCTTACATAATCTACTTTCATGGTGGCAGGATATACAGATTCATCAATTCCCTTCATTCCACCCCAGTTACCACCTACAGCCAGGTTTAAAATGACGTGGAAGTTTTGATCAAACGGCCATTCTCCAGCACCTTTGCCCGAATTTTTAAAGGTTAAAAATTTTTGATCGTCTACATAGAAATCTATTTTATCCTTAAACCATTCTACGGCATAAACATGGTAAGCCGTGTAAAGATTTTCCATTTTAATCCCTTTAGTTACCTGGGTATGGATAACATGGTTAAATTTCTCGGTATGCACACTACCGTAAACGGTATCAGGATCAAAACCAACATGCTCCATAATGTCTATTTCTCCACTTTTTGGCCAGTTTCCATATTTCCAATCCGTTGGCAGCATCCATATTGCAGGCCACAGGCCTCTTCCTTTGGGTAAAATTGCCCTTACTTCTACACGGCCGTATTTAAAATCGAATTTATTTTTACTCACCAAACGAGCAGAAGTATAATGGTTCTTTTCTTTATCTGCTTTAACGGCTATAATGTTCAGGTTACCTTTTTTAACAACCGCGTTAGTGGTATCTGCTTCAGTGTAATACTGCAATTCGTTATTTCCCCAACCATTTCCGCCGATGTCATAATTCCAGTTTTTAGTCAGCGGCAAACCTTTATCGTTAAACTCATCTGCCCATTTAAGCTTCCAGCCTAAGGCTATAGGTGCTTTTTTTATTTCTTCGAAAAGCAATTCGGGTTCATTAGTGGTAATGTATTCTACACGATGCGCCAAAAGCCATTGCATTTCAGGAACTGTATTAACCGTCCACGCATTTACAGTTAAACCTAATTTCTGGGCATTTTCAATCCAGTTATCTTTCTGGTAAACACTATAATAATAATCAGCTCCGGTTAACTGATCTGCCTTTAATTGCTCGACTGTTTTATCGCCATTTAAGTAAGCAACTTTAGCCTTTGGCAATAGCTCCAATACCCGTTTACAATAATCATAATCGAAACTGATGTATTCTACCCAATCAACGGCTTTCAGTTTTTGAACCATTTCTATTGATTTATTGGTTACATCAATACCACGGGCTTTACTAATTAAGGAGGGCTTTATTTCTAAAATAAGTTTGGTGGTGGTTTGCTTTTTTCCTGCAAGGAGATAGCTTTCTAAAGTTGGAATTTTTTCCCCGTTAGACATTGTTTTGGTCAGCAAATCGGCATAGGTTACTTTTTCTATCGTTAAACCCTGAAATTCAGGATCGTGGTTTACAACCAAAACCTGGTCTGATGTCATCCATACATCAAATTCAGAACCATAGCAACCAATTTTAACCGCTTCATTTAAAGAGGCGATTGAATTTTGCGGAAAGTTATTTTTTTTCCAGGCTCCGCGGTGGGCAATAACCTGGTTTTTATTCCAGTTAAATTTTTGGGCAAAAGATGCTGATGTTACCATCATGATTAATAAAAGAGTAGAAAAAGATTTCATCGTATTTGGGATCATTTCAATAAATCCAAAAATAGACTATTTATGTAAATCAGAAGTTAACTTTATGATGTTGTTACATTAACGTAAATATACACCAACGCAGCATTATTATTTCCGTCAAAGGCTTTTGCCGTTATTTATTATTTTTTCTTTTTATCCAGTCCATATATTTTTACATTTACAAATATGGCTGGCAATAACTATAACGAGCTGATTAAAAAGATAGATGAGTTTATCCGAAAGTTTTATTTAAATAAGATTTTACGGGGAAGCATTTACGTAGCTGCAATCTTATTGGCTTTATACCTGCTCGTTTTCCTTAGTTTATACTACCTTCATCCGGGTGCGGGCTTAAAAACCTTTATCTTTTTTACTTATCTTTTAGTTGGTGCTTTTCTTATTTGTATTTTAATTGTGAAACCCCTAATGGCCATGCTAAAATTAGGGAAACACCTTTCTTTTGACGAAGCCTCTGTTATTATTGGAAATCATTTTGCGGATATAAAAGATAAATTGCTTAATACATTACAATTACACCAACAAGCAGAGAAATTACCTGAAAATAATCAACTGATTTTAGCCAGTATTGACCAGAAAATATTAGAATTAAAACCGGTTCCTTTTTACACCGCTGTTAGAATTAACGACAACCGTAAATACCTGAAGTATCTGTTTATCCCACTTTCAATTATTCTGATTATCGGCATCATCGCTCCAGCCATTTTAAAGGAAGGTACCAACAGCTTTTTTAAGTACAATGAATACATTGCACCTAAGGCACCATTTAATTTTAGCTTATTAAACAAGAAATTAACAGTTACGCAGGGTGATGATTTAGTGCTCAATTTGAAATTATCGGGCAACGAATTACCTCAGGAGATTTATGTTGAAGATGGAAAAAACACGTACAAACTCGAAAAAATAAACATCAACCAGTTTAACTACCTGATAAAAAACATTCAGAACGATAAAAAATTAGTTTTCAAAGGCGGTGGTTTTAGCTCTTCTACCTTTAGTATTGCGGTAAAACCGCGCCCCGAATTGCTAAATGTTACCGCAACCTTAAATTATCCGACTTACCTGGGCAAAAATAATGAAGAAATTTCCAATGTAGGTGATATGCTTTTACCGGAAGGAACAAAAGTAACCTGGAATTTTAAAACAGCTAAAAGCAATGGCCTGTTGTTTACCTTTAATGGAACGGAGCATCTTTTAACGGTAAAGAATAACGAATCTGGGTTTAATGCTACCTTAAAAACGAACGCTAAATACAGCATTACACCCAAAAATGAGTTTATAACCCTTAGTGATTCTCTCTCTCACCAGATTACAGTTATAAAAGATCAATCGCCCGAAATTTCTGTAGAAGAAAAACCCGATTCAGCGAGTAATAAAATGTTATACTTTTCAGGTCAGGTTACCGATGATTATGGTTTTAGCCGTTTAAGCTTTAAATACAACATTAAAGAGAACAACAAAATTATTGGTACCGTAACCAAAAACATTCCTATAAAAAGCAATATCCCTGAAAATCGGTTTTTCTATTTCTGGGATCTAAAATCGGCTGCATTAAAACCTGGCCAAAGCCTGGAATATTATTTTGAAGTGGCCGATAATGATGCCGTAAATGGCGCAAAAATTACCCGTTCGGAAATTAAAACCTTTAAACAGCCGAGCAAAAAAGAAACAGCCGAGCAAATAAATGCAAGCAACCAGGCCTTAAAGCAAAAAATGCAATCTGCCATCCGCCTTGCCTCTACCATAGAAAAGGAAAGTAAAAAAGTTGCCGAAAGTTTGATTGATAAAAAACAAATCTCTTTTGAGGATAAAAAGCAAATTGAGCAATTGCTCGATAAACAAAAACAACTTGAAGAAGCTGTTAAAGAAATCAAAGATTTAAATGAGAAGAATGGGCAGCAAAAACAAGAAGATCAACAACAAAATGAAGACCTCTTAGAAAAACAAAAACAGATTAAAGATTTGTTTGACAATGTTTTAGATGAGAAAACTAAAGACTTATTGCAAAAACTTCAAAATTTGATGAATGAGCGCAATAAAGATCAGACCAAAAACGAGCTTTCGAAAATGCAGCTGGACAATAAAACGCTTAAAAATGAATTAGACCGTATTTTAGAGCTCTACAAACAACTTGAATTTGAGCAAAATCTTCAGAATGATATTGACAGGCTGAATGAACTGGCGAAACAACAAAAAGAGTTAAGCGAGCAAACCAAAGATAAAAAACAGGATAACAATACTTTAAAAGAAAAACAGGATGCTTTAAATAAAGAACTTAACGACCTTAAAAAGGACATTAAAGACCTGGAGAAAAAGAATGAGGGTTTAGAGCGCCCAAACCCATTCGAGAATCCTGAAAAGGATATGCAGGATATTCAGAAAGAACAACAGGACAGTAAAGATGCCTTAGATAAAAAGGACTCAAAAGAGGCCAGTCAAAAACAGCAAAAGGCGGCAGAGCAAATGGAAAAACTTTCCAAAAAGATGAGTGACATGCAGCAGCAAGGTGAAGAAATGGAAAACAACCTGAACGCTAAAGAATTACGTCGCCTACTCGAAAACCTTTTAAATACTTCATTTGAGCAAGAAAAGGTTATGTTAACGCTAAAAAAAATGACATCTGCCGATCCTTCTTACATTGGCAACGTTCAAAAACAACGTAACATTAAAGACAACCTTAAAACCATTGCCGATAGTTTGTATGCGTTAAGTAAAAGGGTTCCGCAGATAGAATCAACCGTTAACGAGGAGATGAATAAAATAAACTTCAACCTCGATAAAAGTTTAGAAAGTTTGGGCGAAAGAAGAACCCCGGAGGCCAATCGTTATCAGCAATTTACCATGACTTCGATCAACAATTTAACGTTAATGCTGAGCGAAGCTTTAAATCAGTTGCAAAATATGTCCAAAAACTCCAAGGGTGGAAAAGGCAAACAAAAGCAAGGAATGAAACAGCTTTCGCAAATGCAGGACCAGCTAAATAAAAGCATGCAGAAAGCCAGGGAGCAAATGCAAAAACCTGGTAACCAGGGCACTGTAGGAAAAGGCGAAATGAGTAAGGAGTTTGGAAAAATGGCACAGCAACAGCAAATGATCAGACAGGCGCTTGAAAAAATAAACAGAGAAGATAATAAAGACGGCACGGGTAAAATGGGCAACCTGAACGAGGCGATTAAGGAAATGAAACAAACAGAATCTGATTTGGTGAATAAGCGTTTACAACAGGAAACCATGCAGCGCCAGAAAGAACTGTTAACTAAACTTTTAGATGCCGAAAAAGCAGAGCGCGATCAGGACGAAGACAGTAAGAGAGAAAGTAAAGCAGCCAAAGAGTTCCCTCCTGCTTATCAAAAAATGATTGATGAGTATAAAAAACAGCAACAAAACGGAACAGATATGCTGCAAAAACTCCCACCATCTTTAAATTATTATTACAAAAATAAAATTGCCGAGTATTTAAAGTCTTTGAATATAAGGCAATAAATCTGCCATGTGCGTTACCCTGGATTTATTTTAGTGTCTTTTAAAAAAAACCTGTAAATCGAATCGTCATAGAAGTTCGTATTGTAATTTGATTTCAGTACCGCATGTTTAAATAGGACAAAATTATATTTGCTAAATTTGCATCATAAATTATAAAATTATGCCTGCAATACAGTTTTTCCCGGAAGAAATCAGCTACAATCTGCCTCAAAAAATTAAAATCAGAAAGTGGCTTAAAGCTTCAATAGAAAAGGAAGGCTATAAATTACAGGAACTCAATTTTATTTTCTGTAGCGACGAATATTTGCTGGGCATAAATCAACAATACTTAAACCACGATACCTATACGGATATTATTACTTTCGATAACGCTGAAGAAGAAAAACTGATTGTAAGCGATATCTTCATTAGCATTGAACGTGTAAAGGAAAATGCCAAAACTTTTAAAACCGACGAGTTTGATGAGGTTTGCCGCATCATGATTCATGGAACATTACATCTGCTGGGTTTTAAGGATAAAGGAAAAGCGGCAAAAACTTTAATGACTCAAAAAGAGGATCAATACCTTGCTTTAAGAGCCGAATTTGGGCTGATATAAGCGTTCTGATCCATTTTTCCTATTACAGAGGCGCATCACGCTTGCTTAACAAATTTCCCGCATGATCAATGTCTTAGATGACATCACGGCAAGCAGGTCTGCCTATTGATCTTGATGTAAATTTGCAATTAACACCCAACAAGTCCAAACCCCCATTTCTTCGTTCAGCTTTTAAGCCAGCATGGTCAATGTTTCGGTTGGCACTGAAAAAGCTTAACCAGTAACTTTAAAAGAAAGATTGCAAGCCGGCAGTTTTTGTTTCTTTTTGCTGTCAAAAAGAAAACAAGCCCCCGCGGCCAGCGGATAAATAGTATTGTCTTAGCCAGACGGGCTTTGTACCTTTTTCTTAACAAAAAGGTACCCAAAAGTCAAGGCTTGCACCCTTCCTTGAATAGCAGCATCAGAATTCCAATCCCGGCAATATGAGGCTTAGGCCTTTTCACCTCCCAACGCCCGCTGCATATTCCCTTGGTTATTAGAAACATTAAAGTTTATTCAAGAATTCTAATATGCTCTCCTACGAAATGCTGCTATGCCGATGGCGTGCTTGGGTTAAAGCAGTAGAAAATTAAAGCTGGTTTAGCATGACCACCCAACAAGGCCTAACTACTATTTCTCCGTTCAGCTTTTAAACCGGCATGGTCAATGTTTCGGATGGCACTGAAAAAGCCTCACCACTAACTTTGAAAGAAAGATTGCGAGCCGGCAGTTTTTGTTTCTTTTTGCTGTCAAAAAGAAAACAAGCCCCGCGGTCAGCAGAATAATTGTCTTAGCCAGACAGGCTTCGTACCTTTTTCTTAACAAAAAGGTATCCAAAAGTCAAGGCTTGCACCCTTCCTTGAATAGCAGCATCAGAATTCCGATCCCGGCAATATGAGGCTTAGGCCTTTTCACCTCCCAACGCCCGCTGCATATTCCCTTGGCTATTCAAAGTATGAAAGGGAATACAAGAATTCTAATGTGCTTTTCTGCGAAATGCTGCTATGCCGGAGAAGTGCTTAGGTTAAAACAATAGAGAATTTAAAGTTAGTTCAGCATGATGTACAATTGCAATTAACACCCAACAAGGCCTAACTACTATTTCTCCGTTCAGCTTTTAAACCGGCATGGTCAATGTTTCGGCTGGTACTGAAAAAGCTCACCAATAACTTTAAAAGAAAGATTGCAAGCCGGCAGTTTTTGTTTCTTTTTGCTGTCAAAAAGAAAACAGCCCCCGCGGCCAGCGGAATAATTGTCTTAGCCAGACAGGCTTCGTACCTTTTTCTTAACAAAAAGGTACCCAAAAGTCAAGGCTTGCACCCTTTCTTGAATAGCAGCATCAGAATTCCGATCGCGGCAATATGAGGCTTAGGCCTTTTCACCTCCCAACGCCCGCTGCATATTCCCTTGGTTATTAGAAACATTAAAGTTTATTCAAGAATTCTAATATGCTCTCCTACGAAATGCTGCTATGCCGGTGGCGTGCTTGGGTTAAAGCAGTAGAAAATTAAAGCTGGTTTAGCATGACCACCCAGCAAGGCCAAAGCACGACTTCTTCGTTCAGCTTTAAACCGGCATGGTCAATGTTTCGGCTCGCACTGAGAAAGCCTCACCAATAACTTTAAAAGAAAGATTGCGAGCCGGCAGTTTTTTGTTTCTTTTTGCTGTCAAAAAGAAAACAGCCCCCGCGGCCAGCGGATAAATACATTATCTCAATAGAAAAATTCTACTTCCTTTACCAAAAATCACTGAATAAAACTTCAAAACATCTTTACAATTCAAAATTTCTCCTCCCGTTCGTCTAATAATTACTGGCGTTCGTCTATAATTAACTCACGCTGGTATAATACAGCCAAATCACGTGAAACGTTTCCCAACAACCCACGTCTTATATTCAAAACAACAACAAAAAGATTTAAAAAATTAAAAATATACAGTTATGAAAACTTCTATCAAAACATTATTCGCAACAGCTTTAACCGCAATCGTTTTAACTTCAGCAACAACCGTTAAAGCCACTGAAAACAATTCAAACTACACCAACATTACTTCGGTTAAAAACATTACCAAAATTAACATTAGTGGAAATGTAAAATTAATCTTAGTTCAGGATGCTAAAGAAAGTGTTCAGGTTTATGACAGCTATTACACCAAAAATGCTTTAGTTCAACAACAAGATGGCGAGCTTCGCATTAGTTCTTTCAATAAAGAAACGCTTACCGTAATTGCGCATGTAAATAACATCTCTTCAATAGAAGCATCAAACAACTCAAGTGTGAGTACCAGTGGTAGCTTTAATTTATTAAACCTAAAAGTTTCACTAAACGATTTAGCAAGCGCAGATATCAATACAAATACGGTAAACTTAAATACAATTGTGAATAACGGAGCCTCTTTAAAATTGAGCGGAACTACTGAAAGTTACACCGCTGTGTTAGGCACAATTGCTAAATTAAATATGAACGACTTTTCAGCAGCCGACAGCAATGTAAGCACAGCAGCCGTACATACTTATACCGCTTCTCGTTACGAAGATTTAAAAGTTGATTTATTAGAATCTTTATTCTAATCCGTCACATCAAAGATAAAGTTTAGTTTTAGTTAATGATCAAACAGCGGAGGAGCGATTCCTCCAGCTGTTTCTTTTTTTAAAGCCAATTCATATTCAAAATTGAGCTAATACAACAAGATTAAGATCGATTTTTGAGAAATCGTTCCGATTTAATCGATTATGATGCAATTATTACTTCAATATAAGTAGTTGATTTGTAATAAGCTTTTTCCGGGTTTCTATATCCTAATATTTTATACTTACTTTTGCAATAATTTTCTTTTATAAAAATCCGAAACACTTTGAGCACTTTAATTGCGGCAGAAGGCTTGGGTCATGGTTATCATGACGAATGGCTATTTAAAAATTTAACCCTGGGTATTAATTCCGGACAACGCGTTGCGCTTGTTGGTATTAATGGTGCGGGTAAGAGTACATTATTAAAATTACTTGCGGAAAGATTCCCACCCCTCGAGGGCAAAATTGTAAAAAATAAAGCAGTTAAAATTGGTTTTTTAGATCAGGATCCCCAGTTCAATGAAGGCGATTCTATCAGTGATTTTATCTTCTCTTTAGATAACAAACAGCAACAATTAATAAAAGAATACGAGGAATTAATTGAAAACCCTAATCCCGACGAAAGAACACTTAACCGTTTATACGAGGAATTGAGTGAACATAATGCCTGGGAATATGAGCATGAGATTAAAACCATTTTAAGTAGAATGGGCATTACTCGTTTACAGCAAAAAATTTCTACCCTATCGGGTGGTCAGAAGAAACGATTAGCCCTAGCTAAACTTTTAATCGAAGACCCGGAAATTTTAGTTTTAGATGAGCCTACTAACCATTTAGATATTGATACGATTGAGTGGCTGGAAAAACTATTAACCACCGGACAAAAAACAATCTTACTGGTTACGCACGATCGCTACTTTTTAGATAATGTTTGCAATACCATTGTAGAGTTAGATCGTGGTAAGATTTATAATTATAACGGAAACTACGCTTACTTCTTAGAAAAGAAAGCCGAGAGAGAAGCATCAGATGCAACGGTTTTACATAAGAACCAACAGCTATTAAAGAAAGAATTAGAGTGGATGCGCAGGATGCCACAGGCTCGTGCTACTAAATCTCAGGCCAGGATTGACGCTTTCTATGACTTAGAGGAAAAATCAAAGAAAAAGACTGATAATCAGAGTATTACACTAAAAGTTAAGATGTCTCGCCAAGGCGGGAAGATTATTGAGCTGGATCATGTTAAACAATCCTTCGATGGCCGTAACATTATAAACGATTTCAGTTATACATTTAAGAAAGCAGACAGAATTGGTTTAGCTGGTAAAAACGGAACGGGAAAATCTACATTATTAAACATCATCACAAGTCATTTAGTACCCGAAGGTGGGAAAGTAGAAACTGGTGAAACGACTGTTTTTGGATATTATAAGCAAGGCGGTTTATCTTTCGATCCAAAAGAAAGAGTAATTGATATTGTAAAATCAGATGCCGAATACATTAAAATGGCCGACGGTTCAATCATCACTGCTTCGCAATTATTAACGCTTTTTCTTTTTCCGCCAAAGAAACAACATGGCATGGTGGAGAAATTAAGCGGAGGTGAAAAGAAACGTTTACACCTGATGAAGGTATTAATGCAGAACCCAAACTTCTTAATTTTAGATGAACCGACCAACGATTTGGACATTGATACCCTAAACGTTTTGGAAGAATTTTTAGAAAACTTCCCGGGTGTTTTGATGTTGGTTTCTCACGACAGGTACCTGCTTGATAAAATGAGTGATCAGCTTTTCATCATGGAAGGCGAAGGCGTAGTTAAAATTTATAATGGGAATTACTCTGAATATAGGATAAGCTTAGATCAGCCAAAGGTTAAAGTTGAAACAAAAAAAACCTCTGCCCCTACTTCTGAAGTTCCGGTTACGGCTGCAAGAAAATTAAGTTTTAAGGAACAAAAAGAATTAGAAGATAGTGAAAAAGCAATGACTTCAACAGAGGAAAAGATTGCCGTATTAACTCAAAGTTTAATTAAAATAGACGCGACAGATTATATTAAAATTCAGGAAGTGACAAAAGAAATCGATTCTTTAAAAGCCGAACTTGATGAATATACTTTGCGTTGGATGGAGCTTTCAGAATAAAAAAAGAACAATTCTAAAACTGTTTTTACGTTTATGTTTCACGTGGAACATTAGAATTTTTCGAGTATAGATTAACATAAAAACAAATTGTTCCACGTGGAACAATTAAGGAATTAAAATAAAATGTTTTCAAAATACGATTTAATAGTTGTTGGTGCAGGGCACGCGGGCTGCGAAGCTGCTGCTGCTGCTGCAAACCTGGGCTCATCTGTTCTACTCATTACGATGAACATGGGCACTATTGCCCAAATGAGCTGTAACCCTGCTATGGGCGGCGTGGCTAAAGGTCAAATTGTTCGTGAAATTGATGCTTTAGGTGGCTACTCAGGTATTATCTCTGATAAAACAACCATTCAGTTCAGAATGCTTAATCAATCCAAAGGCCCCGCCATGTGGAGCCCAAGGGCACAGATTGACAGGATGCGCTTTGCTGAAGAATGGCGATTAACCTTAGAAAGGACGCCAAATTTAGATTTATGGCAAGATAGCGTTGTAGGCCTATTGGTAAAAAATAACACCGTATATGGTGTTAAAACTTCTCTGGGTATTGAAATAGAAAGCAAGGCAGTTGTACTTACTAATGGAACTTTTTTAAATGGTATAATACACATCGGTGAAAAGAAATTCGGAGGAGGTCGTACCGCAGAAAGATCATCAACAGGCATTACCGAACAACTGGTAGAACTGGGAATGGAAGCTGGCCGAATGAAAACCGGAACCCCTCCCCGCGTTGATGGCAGAAGTTTAGATTATTCCAAAATGGAAGAACAATGGGGCGATCAGGACAGGGGTAAATTTTCATTTACCGAAACCCAATTACCAACCGACCAGCGTTGCTGTTGGATTACTTATACCAACAGTGAAGTGCATGAAACTTTAAAAGAAGGCTTCGAAAAATCACCAATGTTTACAGGCCGTATTAAAGGTTTAGGCCCAAGGTACTGCCCGTCTATCGAAGATAAAATTAATCGTTTTGCAGAGCGAGACAGGCATCAAATTTTTGTTGAACCAGAAGGATGGGATACTTGTGAAATTTATGTAAATGGTTTTTCTACTTCTTTGCCAGAGGATGTACAATTTAAAGCGTTAAGACAAATACCAGGATTTGAACAAGCAAAAATGTTCAGACCAGGTTATGCTATTGAATACGATTTCTTCCCACCTACCCAGTTATCATTAACACTCGAAACTAAATTAATTACTAATTTATTTTTAGCCGGACAAATTAACGGAACTACGGGTTACGAAGAAGCGGCATGCCAGGGTTTCATGGCGGGTATAAATGCGCATCAAAAAATAACCGATAAACATGAGCTGATAATGAAAAGATCAGAAAGTTATATTGGTGTATTAATTGATGACTTAGTAACTAAAGGTACGGAAGAACCGTATCGCATGTTTACTTCACGTGCCGAACATAGGTTATTACTAAGACAAGATAATGCAGATATTCGCCTCTCTCCTATTGGCCATGAATTAGGGTTGATTAGCGATGAACGTTTAGAAAAAGTAAATCAGAAAATTGCTAATGCCGACGCTTTGGTTAAATTTACCAGAACGCAGGGAATTGAAATGGCAGATGCAAATCCGATGCTTGAAAGTGTAGGATCGAGTGCGCTCAATCAAAATGTAAAATTACATAGTTTAGTAAGTCGTCCGCAGGTTGGCCTTTTGGATTTAATTAAAGTGAGCAAACCACTTGCCGATAAAACTGCCGACTTAGACAAAGAAACTATTGAGCAGGCTGAAATAAAAATTAAATATGAAAGCTACTTTGAAAAGGAAAATGAAATTGTAGAGAAAATGATGAAAATGGAAGACAAAGAAATCAATCCTGATTTTGACTATAATAAAATTGTTTCCATTTCAAAAGAGGCGCGTGAAAAATTATTTAAAATAAAACCACGCACTTTAGGCCAGGCGTCCCGAATTTCGGGTGTTTCACCTTCTGATATTTCAGTTTTAATGGTTTATATTAATAAGTAATTGATTATCAATACTTTAGATATTATTTATATTGACTTAAAATAAAGCGATATAAACGAAAAAAAATATTTTTTAATCATACAATTCAAAAAACAATAAAAATTAAGCAGAACGTTTAAAAGATGCCAAATTTAAGACACCAGTATTTTAGCCCTGTTAATTTTGTGGTTGTACTCACCCTGCTCCTACTTTCTGCTTGTGCGAGTATTCAAACGCCACAAGGCGGACCAAAAGACACAACACCTCCAAAAATTTTGAGCATGACTCCAAAAAATCAAACGCTGAATTTTAAGGAGAAAAAAATTGTAATTGAATTTGATGAATATTTTAATATTAAAGATGAATATAAGGAATTCTCAATTTCTCCAGATCAGGAAAAAGCACCACTCTTAAAAAAGCGGCAAAAAAGGTTGGAAATTACTTTGCAGGATTCTTTAGAAAAAAATACAACCTATACTTTAAATTTTGGTAAAGCCATTGCCGATGTTAATGAAAATAATGTAGTAAAAAATTTATCTTATGTATTTTCTACCGGCCCTACTATTGATTCTTTAAGCATCAGCGGAAAAGTTACAAGTGCATTAACTGCCGAAGCTGAAAAAGATGTAACTGTATTTATCTTTCCACTTGAAAGGGATACTTTATTTGGAAAGAAGCGCCCTTCCATTTATACTTTAACAGATAGCTCTGGAAATTATAAATTGAATAATTTACGAAAAGGCAAATACAAGATTTATGCATTAAAAGAAGCCAGCGGCGGTGGCGATAAAATATACCAACAAATTTCTGATGAAATTGGCTTTCAGAAAGAACCATTGACATTAGAGAAAAACATAGAAAATGTTAACCTGGAAACATTTAAGGAACTTGCTCCTGAATTTAGAGTGCTTGAGCGGAAATTAAATAATGATGGAAGTATTATATTAACCTTTAATCAGCAATTAAAAAGCCCAAAAATAACAATAATGGATCCACCTGCAGTTGATGTAGGTAAAAAAGTTTTCTTCAACAAAACCAATGATACTGCCAAAGTTTGGCTTAATGATTTAGGCTTTGATTCGGTAAAAGTGGCCATTCAGGATCAGGGTAAAGTTTTACAAACGGTTAATTTTACAAGGGCAAAAAGAGATACTTATACCAGGGATGTTATTGCTTCAGATAACTTAAGCGGCAGTAAATTAAATCCTTTTCAATCTTTTACCCTAACCTTCGGTCTTCCAATTACAGCAACAGATGCTTCAAAAGTTACGCTTTTGGAAGATTCGGTTAAACGAACAAATTTTGAACTGGTAAAAGATAGCACCGACTTTTTAAAATATTATGTAAAATATCCATGGAAGCAAAAAAGAAGTTACGAACTTACTTTTGGAGCAGGCACTTTTACAGGCATTTTTAGTGCGAAAAATAAAGAATTTAAGAAATCCTTTAAGCTGGAAACAGCCGACAGTTATGGCACTTTATCATTAAAAATAGAGGTCCCGGATACAACAAAAAGCTATATTGTTGAATTTATTAATGAGAAAAAAGTCCCGATTAAATCTACGGTTATTACTAAAAACTCGACAATAATTTTTGCCAACTATCCAGCTGCCAAATACATGGTTAGGGTTGTTTACGATGATAATAAAAATGGTATATGGGACACGGGAAATGTAAAAAATGCTATTCAACCTGAAAAAATATGGTACTCGCCAACAGAAATGTCGCTACGAGCAAACTGGGAAAGAGAAGAGAAATTGGTTATACCCAATCCCCCTACCCTATAAACTGATTTAAGGATTGGTAAACCAACCCGAATACATAATATAATTATCTGGTAACTTATTTAATAAAGTCCTTTGCGCTTCCGTAATGGGCTTTATTTTTTTTGCGGGTGTTCCAGCATATAAATAACCTGTTTCGCAAATTGTATTTTCGAGTACTACTGATCCAGCGGCAATTATACAATACGATTCTATGATGGCATGATCCATTACAATAGCACCCATACCAATTAAAACGTTATCCTCTACTGTACAACCGTGTACGATTGCATTATGCCCTACTGACACTCGATTACCGATGTGCGTAGACGCTTTTAAGTACGTAGCATGAATTACTGCGCCGTCCTGTATATTTGATTCATTTCCAATGGTAATGGCATTTACATCGCCTCTAATCACTGTATTAAACCAAACCGAACAATTGTTTCCTATTACAACATCGCCTACAATGGTGGCATTCTCTGCAATAAAATTATCTTTTCCTATTTCAGGATTCTTTCCCTTTACCGGAAGTATTAAAGGCATATGTTTAAAATTACGTCACCCGAACTATTTCGGGTTTTTTTCTACTAACTTGAGTTCGATAATTAATTCTCCTTTTTCGAGCCTGCGTCCTTGCGAGAAGGTTTTTTCAGCCGACAAAGTAATCTTTCCTGCAAAATAGATTGCTTCAGCTCGCTCAAGCCCAGCTTCACAATGACGATCGCATAAAGAAATGTAGAACAAAGGATGTTAAAAGAAATCAATAATAATCGAACTCAGTTTAATAATTTATTTAAAATACTGTATCTATTAGCTCATTAGCGTGTTTCGGGTAATCTGTAGTATAATGCAAACCCCTGCTTTCTTTACGCTGTATTGCCGATTTAATCACTAAATAAGCCACTTGGATTACATTTCTCAATTCGCAAAGCTTAACAGAAACTTTATTCATCTTATAAAATTCTTCTGTTTCCTGGTAAAGCAAAAACAAACGGCGGTGTGCCCTTTCAAGTCTGAAATCCGATCGCACAATTCCTACATAATCACTCATAATTTTTTGTGTTTCGCGGAGGTTATGCGTTACTAAAATATCTTCATTACTCTGCGTAACACCGTGCGCATTCCACTCAGGTATGTTATCGGGTATTATATTATTTTTAAAATGTTCAATTGCATCCTGAAAAATACGGTGTGCGAAAACGGTTGCTTCTAATAAGGAATTAGATGCCAGTCGATTAGCTCCATGTAAACCTGTTGAAGAACACTCGCCACAAGCATATAAATTTTTAATAGAAGACCGCCCGTATTCATCCACAAGCACACCTCCACACATATAATGTGAAGCTGGCGTAACCGGAATAAAATCCTTAGTCATATCAATACCTATAGATAAACACTTTGCATATATATTTGGAAAGTGTTTTAATATGTCTGCTTTGCTGCGCATGGTAATGTCTAAATAAACAAAATCATCGCCAGACTTCTTCATTTCAGCATCCACCGCCCTTGCAACAATATCTCTTGGTGCCAGCGATTTTCTTTCATCGTACTCCTGCATAAATTCTTCCCCATTTCTACGGCGTAACACCCCGCCAAAACCACGAACTGCTTCAGAAATTAAGAACGAAGGATACTCTCCGGGATGGTGCAAAGCCGTTGGATGGAACTGAATAAATTCCATATTTCTAACTTTTCCTTTCGCACGATAAACCATTGCCATTCCATCACCCGTTGCAATAATCGGATTTGTAGTGGCAGAATATACGTGTCCGGCTCCACCAGAAGCCATGATAGTCACATTTGCCAAAATCTTTTCCACATCGTTAAGCTCTGTGTTAAAGGCATATATGCCATAACAGTTAATATCTTCAGTGCGTTTATCAACAAACTCACCCAGGTGGTGCTGGGTAATTAACTCCAGTGCAAAGTAATGTGTTAATATCTCTATGTTCGGATTCTCATGAATTTCCTTTAATAACACCCGCTCAATCTCGTATCCGGTGATGTCTTTATAGTGTAAAACACGGTGTTCAGAATGCCCGCCCTCTTTAGCTAAATCATAAAAACCAGAATTGTCTTTATCGAAATTTATACCATAGTCTATGATCTCCTGGATCCGCTTAGGTCCCTCTTTTACAACAATTTCCACAATTTTTTCATCGCACAAACCATCACCCGCAATCAAGGTATCCTCGATATGTTTTTCAAAAGAATCATCTTTATCCACCACTACAGCCACACCACCCTGGGCATATTTTGTGTTAGATTCGTCTTCATTAGACTTGGTAACAATTAAAACCTTACCAAACTTTGCAGCTTTGAGCGCAAAACTTAAACCCGCTATACCTGAACCAATTACCAGGAAATCTACTTTTCTCATCAATAAAAACCTTTAATTATACACGATGTTAACAACTGTGTTAATAATGTTAACTTTATGTCTAAATTATTCTAACAACTAAATTTGAATGTTTAAAGCTAAACTAAAAAGACAATTTGCCACAATCTTTTCACCAATTTATAAGCACTTTTGTTGAAGTAATTAACTTTTTGGTAGGTTATAAACAATTAACATTTAAGTATTGACAATTTTTATGCAGTTTTTCAATATAGCTGTAAATCAGATTTATAATATTAAATAAATATCATCTGAATGTTAGTAAACAATTAACAACTTATATAAAAGAACTTTTTTTTGAAACTTGCCAACAAAACTAACACACTAATAAACATTAAAGATTTATTTAATTAAAATACTTATTAATTATTGAGCTGTGGAAACTCCTATCTTTGAGCCAGCTTCAAAATCAATAGAAGAAATATTTTTAAAATGAACATGGATACCTTAGCAGAAATAAATATCAAGGGATTTG
This sequence comes from Pedobacter nototheniae, assembly GCF_032678625.1. Taxonomy (GTDB): domain Bacteria; phylum Bacteroidota; class Bacteroidia; order Sphingobacteriales; family Sphingobacteriaceae; genus Pedobacter; species Pedobacter nototheniae_A. The sequence goes on from NZ_JAVTSO010000001.1 coordinate 865,429, forward strand.
TAGAAGAAGAAATTGATCCAACGCTTGATCTTTTTGCAGAAATTGAAAAACTGAAAAAAGAAAAAAATGCGATTATATTAGCTCATTATTATCAAGAACCTGATATACAGGATATTGCGGATTACATAGGTGATAGTTTAGGTCTATCGCAGGAAGCTGCTAAAACAGATGCAGACGTGATTGTGTTTGCTGGTGTGCACTTTATGGCAGAAACTGCTAAGATTTTATCGCCGGGTAAAAAGGTTTTATTGCCTGATGTTAAAGCCGGATGTTCGCTGGCCGACAGCTGTCCTCCGCACCTATTTAAAAAATTTAAAGAAAAATATCCGGATCACCTGGTGATTACCTACGTAAATTGTACGGCCGAATTAAAAGCTTTAAGTGACATTGTTTGTACCAGTACCAACGCGGTACAGATTGTAGAAAGTTTACCTAAAGACCAGAAAATTATTTTTGGTCCAGACCGGAATTTAGGCGCTTACGTAGCAAAAAAGACTGGAAGAGACCTGGTACTTTGGAATGGTGCCTGTATGGTCCATGAAATTTTTTCGCAGGAGAAAATTACGAAACTTAAAGAACGTCATCCAAAAGCTAAATTTATTGCGCATCCGGAATGTGAGGAAGTAGTTTTAAAAATGGCTGATTACATTGGTTCTACAACAGGTTTGCTTAAATATACCATCAATGATCCGGCTACTGAATTTATTGTAGCAACCGAAAGTGGAATTATTCACCAGATGGAGAAGGCAAATCCGACAAAAACTTTCATTCCTGCGCCCCCAAACAACAGTTGTGCATGTAACGATTGTCCTTACATGAAAAGAAATACACTCGAAAAATTGTATTTATGTATAAAAAACGGATTACCGGAAGTGACTGTACCAGAACACATTATAGAACTGTCGCGTAAACCGATTCAAAGAATGCTGGATATTTCAGCTGAACTGGGATTGTAGCTGATGCCCTTGTAGCGGAGTAAATTATTTTTTTGTGCTTCGTAAGGAAGAAAAAGAGAAAATATGAAAAAAAACAACATCCTTAAAAATTATTCGGGCTTACTATGGCTTTTGGCAGGTATAATTGCCGGAAGTATAGCAGGTTTAATTTTTGGAAAAAAGATTGAAACCATAAAACCCTTAGGTGATATATTTTTAAATCTGTTGTTTACAGCTGTTATTCCTTTGGTATTTTTTGCCGTTTCCTCGGCCATTGCAAATATAGACCGCTCAAAAAAGTTGGGAAAACTGATGATGATTATGGTGATGGTTTTTTTATCAACCATCTTAATATCAGCATTTTTAACCATCGTTGCCACCTGGATTTTCCCAATCCATCAACAATTGTCATCGGCTTCTTTACCTGCAGAAACTGAAAAAATTCAATCCGTAGGCGAGCAAATGACTCAGCTTTTAACCGTAGGAGAATTTTTTGAAATTGGCAGCAGAAAAAATATGCTGGCGCTAATTATTTTTTCTGTTTTAATCGGTTTCTCTACGCTTTATGCCGGCGAGGAAGGTGAAGCTTTTAAAAAGTTTTTATCTTCAGGAAACGAGGTAATGAAAAAGCTAATTATACTGATTATGAAGCTGGGTCCAGTTGGTTTGGGTGCTTATTTTGCTTATCAGGTTGGTGTTTTCGGCCCTCAGTTATTTGGTACTTATGCAAAAGCATTAGGTTTATATTACGGCGTTGGTGCATTTTATTTTATCGTTTTTTTTACTATATATGCCTTTATATCAGGTGGTTTCAAAGCAATAAAAATATTCTGGAAAAATAATATTGTACCCTCTTTAACTTCAGTCGGAACTTGTAGCAGCATTGCTACTATACCTGCTAATTTGGATGGTGCAGTTAAGATGGGGGTACCGGCTTATATTGCGAATGTGACTATTCCGTTGGGATCTACCTTGCATAAAGATGGATCGAGTATCAGTTCTATCATAAAAATTGCAGTGGTTTTTGCCATTTTTGGTAAAGATTTAGTTCATGTTGATACCATTATGATCGCTTTAGGGATTACGGTTTTGGTTAGTATTGTAGAAGGTGGAATTCCGAATGGTGGTTACATTGGAGAATTGCTGATGATTTCTGCCTACCAGTTGCCGCCAGAAGCTTTACCACCCGCGATGATTATTGGTACTTTGGTTGATCCAATGGCTACCCTTTTAAACGCAACTGGCGATAATGTTGCGGCTATGTTAATTGCCAGATTTACAGAAGGAAAAAATTGGATGTTGAATAAATCTACTGAGTTTAAAGCTTAAAAAATGATTAAGCTGTGGTGAGTTGAAGTAATCTTTTACAGATTATTTTTCTCGTATTGACAATTATAAAAATTAAAATCAGGGCTTGCCCTATAGTACAAAAGAATATGTTTGAAAATAAAGAACGCACAGATATAAATGAATTAGGAGAGTTTGGTTTAATTAAACACCTGACCACTAATTTTAAAATTAAAAATGATTACTCAGTAAAAGGAATTGGAGATGATGCAGCCGTTTTGGATTCGAAAGGCAAGCAAACCTTAATTTCAACTGATTTATTACTGGAAGGAATTCATTTCGATTTGGCCTATGTGCCTTTAATGCACCTGGGTTACAAAGCTGTACAGGTAAACTTGAGCGATATTTATGCAATGAATGGCACGGCGAGCCAGATTACTGTTTCTATTGGTTTATCAAGTAAATTTCCTTTAGAGGCTGTTGAAGAAATTTATAAAGGAATTGAATTGGCTTGTAATAAGTTTAATATTGATTTAATTGGTGGTGATACATCTTCAAGTAAACAAGGTTTAGTGATTAGCATAACCAGTATTGGTTACGCCGATGCGGATAAAGTTGTGTACAGAAATGGTGCGCAGGAAAATGATCTGCTTTGCGTTTCAGGTGATTTAGGGGGCGCCTATATCGGCCTTCAAATTTTAGAACGTGAAAAATTAATTTACCTGGAAAACCCTCAAATTCAGCCTGATCTTGAAGGAAAAGATTATATTATAGAAAGACAATTGAAACCTGAAGCCAGAATGGATATTGTTGCTTTGTTGGATGATTTAGGTATAAAACCAACTTCTATGATTGATGTTTCTGATGGACTGGCCTCGGAAATTTTGCATTTAGCTACCGAAAGTGATAAAGGCATTACCATTTACGAAGAAAAAATTCCATTAGATCCAATGACTTATGAAACAGCAAGAGAACTGGGCATTGATCCTACAGTTTGTGCATTAAGTGGTGGTGAAGACTATGAATTGTTATTTACCATTAGCCAGGAAGATTATAAAAAATTGAAACACGATGTGGATATTACAGTAATTGGACATGTTACGGATAAAAATTCTGGTTGCAAAATGGTTTCAAAATCTAATAATGTACACGAATTAAAAGCACAGGGCTGGAATGCCTTTAATAAATAATTAGAGAATTTATATTGAATTTAAATGGATCTGCGATAAGGTAAATACTTTTTCGCAGATCTTTTTTTGAAAAATTGTGACCATTCGTTATTAGCTGTATGACTAAAGAAGAAGAAAAATTAGACAACCCGGTTTGGTTTTCATTAACAGAAGCACATCAGAAATTTGCCTTAAATTATGGGAATATTAAGTTTTACCATCCAGATTATTGTCCTTTTGGAGGATTTATAAATGATGAAAATACTTCTGATTTTATTGAGGAGTATGCAAAAGAAACGGCAAACTTTTATGTAGTTGGCAAAAAACCTAATTTCAGTGAAAATTTAATATTGAATAAAGAGTTAGTATGTAACCAAATGGTGCTTCAGGATAATATTAAAATTGAAGTTACTGAAGAAATTGTTGAACTTAATGCGGATAGAAAGCATGATTTAATTGAGCTGGTAAATTTAGTTCAACCTGGTTATTTTAAAGAAAAAACACCACAACTTGGTAATTATTATGGTATTTATAAAGATCATAAACTTATAGCAGTTACAGGTGAAAGGATGAAAATGAATGCGTATAGCGAGATAAGCGCTGTGGTTACCCATCCTGATTTTACCGGAAAAGGTTATGCGAAACAATTAGTTGCTTTTACTGCAAATGAAATTTTTGTAGCAGGAAAATTACCTTATTTACATGTTGCTGAAACCAATACAGGCGCCATAAAACTGTATGAAAAACTCGGTTTTACAACCCGGAGAAAAATAAGTTTCTGGAATTTAATAAAGGAGGAAAATTAAACTTCGCCATCTAAATATTTAATATCAATTTGCTTGGTTGCTTTTGCACCTAATTTTTTAATTTTCTCTGAGGTATTGGTTAAATTACCTGATCCGACAGAAAGTTTGTTTAGTGCCTTATCATAAGCGTCCTGACTTTGTTTAACATAACGGCCAATATTTTCCATGTCGGTAATAAAACCAACAAACTTATCGTACATGCTACCGCTCAGGCGGGCAATTTCCATTACATTCCGGTTTTGACGTTCTTGTTTCCACATACTTGCAATGGTGCGCAAGGTAGCCAGCAAGGTAGAAGGACTAACAATTACAACCTTCCTGTCCCAGGCAAAATTAAAGAGTTCTGCATCTTTTTGAACGGCAACACTGAATGAGGATTCTATCGGCACAAACAATAAAACAAAATCAGGAGAATTGATCTGGTATAGATCATGATAATTTTTGGCAGAAAGTTCCTGAATATGGTTTTTAATGGAAGTCAAATGCTGTTTTACGTAGCCCTCACGCTCTTCTTCTGTCTCGGCTGATACAGATCGTTCATAAGCAACCAAAGATACCTTAGCATCAACAACAATGTGTTTTTCATCTGGCAAATCTATAACTACATCCGGCTGTAATCGGCCTCCGTCGGCAGAAGCTAAACTGGCTTGTATCCGGTATTCCTGGTCTTTTACCAGTCCCGAGCGTTCTAAAACCTTTTCTAAAATAACTTCACCCCAGTTTCCTTGTTTTTTGCTGTCTCCCTTCAAGGCTTTGGTTAAATTATTGGCATCTTCCTGAATAAGTTTACTTTGAATCTGCAACTCTGAAATTACACCTTTCAGCATGTTTCTTTCATCAGATTCGGCCTTATAAACCTTTTCAACTTTATCTTCAAAAGCTTTAATATTCTCTTTTAAAGGGTTTAAAATCAAATCGAGATTGGTTCTGTTCTGTTCAACAAATTTTGTTGATTTTTCTTCCAGTATTTTATTTGCAATCAGTTCAAAGTCTTTATTTAATTTTTCCTGCGATTGTTGCATGCTGTTTTTTTGTTCAGCTAATTTTTCTTTTTCTGCCAGATAAAAAGACCGTGTACTTTCGAGTTCCCGGTTGGCATCAGCTAAACGATCACGTTCGGCTTGTAACTCATCTATCAAACGTTGTTGTTCTTCTTTTAGAAGCGCTGTAATGTTTTCTTTTTCTAAGGATAAACCATGCACACGTTCATCCGCTTTAGCCAAAGCAATTTTTAAATGCTCCTGTTCAGATTTTAACTTTTCGAGATCTGCAACAGAAATTATTTCGGGATTTGATTGCGGTTTTTTAAGCAAAAGAAGTACTAAAACAATTAAAATTATAATTAGTAAAGCAATACCAGCGATTTCCATAATGATAAAAATTTTAGCAAAAATGAAAATTTAAAACAGATATACCAAAAATTTTTAGTTAAGATATGCTTCGTTTAGTTAAAAAAATATTTATAATTGAGCTTTGTATTTTAAAGATGAACGAATTAACAATTCTTATCCAGTGTCCGGATCAGGTGGGTTTGGTAACCAATATTACCCGGGTGCTCGCCAGCCATCAACTCAACATTATTGCCATGAGAGAGTTTGTTGATGAACAGCACAAAACCTTTTTTACGCGTATTGCATGTACAGGAGAATTGACGGAACCTTATAAACTGGAAGAAAAACTATTGGAAAACTTGCCAAATTCTGCCCAGGTAACCTTGATTACGCAACAAGAGAAAAATATAGCTGTTTTGGTCACTAAAGAATACCATTGTTTAGCGGAAATACTCATTAAAAATCAATTTAAAACACTTGGAGCCAATGTAAAATGCGTGATTGGAAATTACGAGTCGCTTAGAGATTTTACAGAAAAACTGGGAATCCCTTATTATTACATTTCTCATGAAGGCAAAGATAAAGTGCAATTCGAATCTGAGATAAAAGCAACCATAAAGCAGTTTGATGTAGATTATATTGTACTGGCAAAGTTTATGCGCATCCTTTCTGCTGATTTTGTTAAGGACTACGAAGGGAAAATTATCAATATCCATCACTCTTTCTTACCTGCTTTTATAGGTGCAAATCCGTACAAACAAGCTTTTGAAAGGGGTGTAAAAATTATTGGTGCTACTGCTCATTTTGTAACCAATAACCTGGACGAAGGACCAATTGTAGCCCAGCATACCACACACGTAGATCATACTTTTGGTGTAAAAGAAATGGTTCGGTCGGGCAAGGAAATAGAAAAAGCCGTTCTATTGGAAGCCCTCAATCTAATTTTTGAAAACCGGGTATTTGTAAGCGGAAATAAAACCATAGTTTTTAAATAAAAAATATTTAGAAACTATCGGTTAATAATTGGGCGATGTCCTCGCCGGTTTGAGCTCCCATTGCTATACCCATTCCATTACATCGGGCAGCACAAAAAATATTTGGTTTAACTTCTTTAATAATAGGCTTTAATTGTTTTCCAAAAGCCATAATGCCGCTCCAACGCTGATCTATTTCAAAAGTTACCCCAGGTAAAATCACCTCCGCCAAAAGGTTTTCTAAAGCATACTGAATTAAAGGCGTTTGCCCGAATGAATTGGTTGTTTCCACCTCAAAATCTAAATTTCGGCCACCGCCCAGTAAAATGCGGTCATTGATATTTCTGAAATAGAAATATCCCCGGTCATAATGAAAAGTACCCCTTATTTTAAGATCCTTTACAGGCTTGGTGATCAAAACCTGGCCACGGCCCGGTGTAATGTCTAATCCCGGCAAAAGGTTTTGCGTGAAGGCATTTGTGGTCACGATAACTTTTTTACACTTAAAAGGTCCGTCATCAGTTAATAAACTTATACTGTTATTTTCCTCTTCTATTTTATTTACGGTACAATTATTAAAGATAAATATGCCTTGTGCCTGTGCATATTGCAATAGGGTAAACATCATTTTTCCTGTATCAATTTGCGCTTCGTATTGATTAGCAATCAGATTTTCTATGTTTTTAAAACCAAAATCTTTAATCTTCTTATTTTGTAATGTAAAGGCATTACTGCCCGCTATATCTTTAATTAAAGAATTAAAATGTTCAATTTTAGATACACTGAGATTAGCCAGCTGTTCTTCATTATTTTTAAATAATTCGTAGCCGCCTAAACATTGGTAATCAATTCTTTCATCGCCCAGCAAGTGGCGCAATTTTAACAAGCCTTTCCATCTTTTTTCAATCAGAAAACAAAGCTCATCAGTTCCACAAATACTCTCCTGGTCTATCAGTTCAGAAATACTCCCAAAACATGCAAAACCGGCATTTTTTGTGCTGGCACCGGCAGGTAAAAAACCCCTTTCCAAAATACAAATATTCGCTTTAGGAATATATTTCTTGAGATTAATGGCCGCATTTAGGCCAACAATTCCACTCCCGATAATAATGAAATCATAATTAAAGAATGATGATTTTTCCCAATAAGATTGCTCAATATTCATACTTAAATGTAGTATAATTTAAAATGAAATTAATATGGGAACGCTTTTTGATATATGTCATCTTGAAAAACATACACAAGAAAATGGGATTTTATTTAACATTAATAATCCCGGTATTATTGCTCAGCATGTTTGTACAATGGCGGTTTAGGAATAAGTTCTCTAAATACGCTGAAATGCAACTTAGCTCTGGGTTATCGGGTAAGGAAGTGGCAGAGCGAATGCTGCACGACAATGGAATATACGATGTGAGGGTAATGAGTACTGAAGGACAGTTAACAGATCATTACAATCCATCCGATAGAACCGTAAATTTAAGTACAGACGTATATTATAGCCGTAGCGTTGCAGCGGCTGCTGTGGCAGCGCACGAGTGTGGCCATGCGGTGCAACATGCCAAATCTTACAGCTGGCTTTATTTAAGAAGCAATATGGTGCCAATAGTGAGCATCTCTTCTAATTTATTGCAATGGGTTTTATTAATTGGCGTAATGCTGTTGGTATTTTCTGTTACGCCAATTGTTTTAGCAATTGGTGTAGTTGGATTATTTTTAGTTACTGTATTTAGTATTGTTACTTTACCCGTAGAATTTGATGCCAGCAACAGAGCTTTGATCTGGTTAAAAAATAATAATGGAGTTATGCAAACCCAGGAGGAAAATGTGCAGGCAAAGGATGCTTTGTGGTGGGCTGCCATGACTTATGTGGTTGCTGCCGTGGGTGCCTTAGCCAATTTACTTTACTATGCATCAATGCTTTTTGGAAGAAGCAGAGATTAATAATAATATCTATAAAAGCAAAAAGCGGATCAGAAATATTTCTGATCCGCTTTTTTTATACGATTATCTTTTATTAATTTAACTTATAAGGCGCAATTAAAGTAAACTCCGGAATATCAACTTCAAACTCTGCTTCATCTACCAGGCGTTTCATCAGGTATTTTCCCTGCATGCTGCCCATATCGGTTTTTAAATTGCAGCCCGATACATATACATGGGTTTCGCCAGGATTTATAACCGGCTGAATACCCACAACGCCTTCTCCCTCTACCTCTCTGCGGCTGCTGTTTGAATCAAAAATAAACCATTGACGGCGCATAAGCTGTACCGGATAATCTGAAAGATTGGAAATTTCTATGCGATAAGCGAACATAAAATGTTCATTAGCCGGATTTGAATATTCTGGCTGGTAAATGGTTTCTACTGAAACTTTTACTCCATCTGTAATTGCTGTAACCATGATGATTTATACGAATGTACAAAAAGCTTTTCAAAAATCAAGCCAGTACAATTGTTGGGTCGTAGTTGGCAAATTTTTCTGCCACTTCGTCTAAAATGCTATAAATATTATTTACATCTGGCTCTGCAACCAAACGCATTCTGAAGGGTTTAAAATCAGGTAAACCTTTAAAGTAGTTTGCATAATGGCGGCGCATTTCAAAAATACCTGTTTTAGGTCCTTTCCACTCCAGCGATTTATCCAGGTGCGTACGACAAACCGAAATTCTTTCTTCAATGGTTGGTCCTGCCAAATGCTCGCCGGTTTTAAAGAAGTGTTTTATCTCGCGAAAAATCCATGGATAGCCAATGGCGGCGCGACCAATCATAATTCCGTCTATCTCATACTCCATGCGCCAGTTGGCGGCCTTTTCCGGACTATCAACGTCTCCGTTTCCAAAAATTGGAATTTTAATGCGCGGATTACGTTTAATTTCTCTGATTAAAGACCAATCGGCACTGCCTTTATAAAGCTGGGCTCGTGTACGCCCATGGATGGTAAGCGCCTGTATTCCAACATCCTGTAGTCTTTCGGCAACTTCATAAACATTTTTGGTATTATCATCCCAACCTAAACGCGTTTTAACGGTAACAGGTAAATGAGTCGCCTTTACAACAGCTTCAGTCATTTTTACCATTTTATCAATGTCTTGTAATAAGCTTGATCCGGCACCTTTGCAAACCACATTTTTTACCGGACAACCGTAATTAATATCAACAAGATCGGGCCCTGCCTGCGACGCGATTTCTGAAGCTTCACGCATGTGTTCAATATCGCCACCAAAAATTTGAATGCCTATTGGACGTTCATATTCAAAAATATCGAGTTTCTGACGGCTTTTCGCTGCGTCACGAATGAGTCCTTCAGATGAAATAAACTCCGTATACATCATGTCAGCACCATTTTGTTTACATACAAAACGGAACGGCGGATCGCTAACATCCTCCATTGGAGCTAATAATAATGGGAACTCACCTAAATCTATATTTCCTATCTTAACGGACATTTTCTATCTTCAAACTTTAATAAAACATACAAAGGTACAAATAATGAATTTTGTAACACCTAAACAGGAGGAAATCAACCCTTTCTTTCAGATTCTTTTACTTTTAGCTTACGCGATTGCGGGCGCCCTGATCTTTTCTTTTATAGGTTTGGTGATAGTCTGCGCGATGTACGGAATATTTTCTTTTGAAAAAATCAACTTTTTAGTTTCAGGAGATCCCCGGTATATTGATGGAATAAAAATCATTCAGGTTTTAAGCACCATAGGTACATTTATTTTACCACCAGTAATTCTTGCACTTAACGAAAGGAAAAAATTAAGCTCATTTTACGGTTTTGTTAAGCCGAAATTTTTATTGCTCATTATTGTTTTGGCAGTTATGATTGTGAGCATGCCGTTTATGGAATGGATTGCGGTGAGCAATCAAAAAATGGTTTTACCAACGTTTTTTAAAGGAATTGAACGCTGGATGAAAGAAAAAGAAGATGCAGCCATGCAAATGACCATTCAATTAATTACCGCCAGAAATAATTTCGATTTTTTAGTAAACCTGGTGATGATTGCTGTTTTACCCGCAATTGGCGAAGAATTAATGTTTAGAGGTGGCTTACAGCGATCGCTAAACAGAATGTTTGGTAATCCACATGCGGCCATCTGGATTTCTGCAATTATATTTAGTGCCATCCATGTACAGTTTTATGGGTTCATTCCAAGAATGCTTTTAGGTGCAGGTTTTGGCTACTTATATTATTACAGCGGCAACATCTGGTATGCCATTACAGCTCATTTTATAAATAATGCTTATGCTGTTTGTGCGGCCTTTTATATGCAAAAACATAATATTCCACTCAATAAAGCCGATGAGCCAATTGGTTTTCCCTGGTATGGTTATGTAATTAGTGCAATAATTACCATAGCTTTGTTTAAATTTTTTAAAGATATAGCACAACGTGAACGAAAACTGGGTTAAAGTATATACAACAGGCGATGCCTTTGCGGCAGAAGTATTAAAACAAGGTTTAACCGAGGCCGGAATACCGGCGGTAACCATTAGTAAACAACTGGCTGCCTATAATTTTGGTGAAGTTAATGTAATGGTCAGTCAGCTTGATTTTGATAAGGCGATTGAATACATTGTACAAAACGAAATAGAATAGCAGGGATCGTATTTTTCATATTTTAATTCAATTTTAGCTTTTTCAAAATGAAAACCCGTGCAATAACCGCTTTCTTTTTTACCATTGTGATGTTGGGCTCTATCTTTTTAGGCTCCTATACCTTTTCTATATTTTATCTTGTTCTAAGTATTTTATCGCTATTCGAATTTTATAAACTGATAAAAAACTCAGGCATAAGGCCACACCGAAATATTGGCTTAATTGCCGGGGCGCTTATTTTTTTAATGGCTGCAGGCTTGCATTATTTAAAGTATGATGTAAAGTATCTTTTGCTGTGTATTCCGCTAATTTTTTCGGTTTTTATAAGCGAATTATATAAAAAGAACAAAATTCCGTTTGCAAACATCTCCTACACTTTCGTTGGTTTTGTATATGTAACCATTCCTTTTTGTTTTTTCCACGCCTTAGGCTTTTTAAAAGAATGGAACACCTATAATTTTCATTTACCCCTTGCCTTTTTATTAATGTTATGGGCTAACGATACTGGTGCATACCTTTTTGGGGTAAAATATGGTAAACGGAAATTATTTGAACGCCACTCACCTAAAAAAAGTTGGGAAGGCTTTTTCGGCGGAATGTTTACTTCCGTTTTAGTAGCCGTTGGCCTGTCGTTTGTTTTTACAGAGAGCCAGCCATGGGTTTGGGCCGGAATGGCCGTTTTAATTTCAAGCTTTGGTACCCTTGGCGATTTGGTAGAATCGATGCTTAAAAGAAGTTTGGATACTAAGGATAGCGGAGGTTTATTACCAGGACATGGTGGTTTGCTTGACCGCTTTGACGGGTTATTGCTTGCTGCCCCGGTTGTTTATGCTTATTTGTATTTAATCCTTTATTAATCTTTTTTAATAGCCCTAATTACATAGTACTTTCTAATAACAGATTGCCCGATATTGTTGGAGATATTTTCGGTAAAGGAGGCTACTTTTTCAATGCTGAAGTTTGCTTTTTTAAGCAAAGCAGCTGCAGAATGATCACTATAGAGCTGAAACCCGTAGGAGGTAAATGGTAAGGTTTCCATAAAAGTTTGATCAGCAAAGCATACCGTGAATATACCCTTAGGCTTTAAAATACGGTTTATTTCATTTAAAAACTGCTCGGGATTTTTCCAGAAATAAATGGTGTTTACCGTAAAAACCTGATCGAAACCAGCGGAAACAAATGGAAGCACTTCAGTTTCTGTTAAAACAAATTTTGCTTTTTTATTTTCAATAAACCCGGCGTTAATTTTAGAAGCTTCTTCAATCATTAAAGCAGAAATATCTGCACCAGTATACCCAACATTATGAGCTTGCTGAAGCAGATATTCCAAGTGGCTGGCATTGCCAGGGCCTATCTCCAAAACCTGGTTTCCATTTTGAAGTACCATTGCAGAAATGGCGCTTTTGGTCATGCCTATATTGCTCACGTTCATCATTGCAGCAGTTTTTAAGCCTTTTTCGCCTTTCGGACAACTTAATTGTGCAGCAACTTCTTTTAAATCATCTTCTGAATGTTTATTTTCCATCATGCAAATTACAATTTTAAAGTGCCAGATATTTTACATCATTTCAGTTAAAACTTACGATATTTTTATTTAATCACCTGAACGGGTTTTTTATGCTCATCAATGGCAACAAAGGTAAAATCGCCATGTACGGCAAGCTCCCTTCCCTCGGCATACATCTGTTCAATGTAAATTTCTACATTAACTTTTAAACTGGTGTTGCCAACCTTGGTTACCTGGCCAATAAGCTCAACAATGGTTCCTGCCGGGATTGATTTTTTAAAGTCTATTCTGTCGCTACTCACGGTTACCATAATCTGTCGGCTGAAACGGGTAGCCGTTATAAAAGCAACTTCATCCATCATGTGCATGGCTGTACCACCAAAAAGTGTATCGTAATGATTGGTTGTATTTGGAAATACCGCTTTAAAAATGCTGGTTTTTGAGGTTGCAATTCTTTCTTCTAATGTCATTATATAAATATTATCTGATAAACGTAGCCACGGAAAACAAACGCTGCTGTATTTCCGTGGCAAAAATTACTTTATTTTCGCAAAGTTAAGTTTTAGTTTTTACGCATTTCTTTTGCGGCTTCAACCATTTCAATTAAAGCTTTTTTGGTTTCCTCCCAGCCCCGGGTTTTTAAGCCGCAATCGGGATTTACCCAAAGTTGTTCTGCCGGAATCACCGCCTTTGCTTTTTTGAGTAACTGAACCATTTCTTCTCTTTTTGGAACACGGGGCGAGTGAATATCATAAACACCCGGACCAATTTCATTCGGATATTTAAAATCAGCAAATACATCCAGTAATTCCATTTGCGACCTTGAAGTCTCAATCGTAATTACATCCGCATCCATATCGGCAATATTCTGGATAATATCATTAAACTCTGAATAGCACATGTGTGTGTGGATCTGCGTTTCGTCCTGTACACCGCTTGCCGAAATGCGGAAAGCTTTAACTGCCCAGTTTAAATACGCCTGCCAGTCGGCTTTGCGCAAAGGCAAACCTTCTCTAATTGCAGGCTCATCTATCTGTATAATTTTAATACCTGCTTTTTCAAGGTCATTAACCTCATCTCTGATGGCTAAAGCAATTTGTGCGCAGGTTTCTGATCTGGGCTGGTCGTTACGCACAAAAGACCACTGTAGAATTGTTACTGGTCCGGTTAACATGCCTTTCATAAATTTGGATGTAAGCGACTGGGCAAAAGCAGTCCATTTTACAGTCATAGCATTTGGACGCGATACATCACCAAAAATGATCGGAGGTTTAACACATCGCGAACCATAGCTTTGTACCCAACCGTTTTTAGAAAAGGCAAAACCGTCAAGCTGTTCACCAAAATATTCAACCATATCATTGCGTTCAAATTCCCCATGAACCAAAACATCCAGGTCAATCTCTTCCTGCCATTTTACGGCTTTTACCGTTTCTTCGGCAATTAAAGCATCATATTCTTCGGCACTAAAAGTTCCGTTTTTAAATTTTGCCCTCCAGCTTCTAACTTCTGCGGTTTGGGGAAATGAACCTATTGTTGTGGTTGCGTAAGCGGGCAGATTTAGTTTTTGTTGTTTTATTTTTCTTGATGGATAACCGTTTAAACGTTGGGCATCCTTATCCTCAATAGCATTTACACGAGCTTTTACCGTGTTGTTATGAATTAATGGAGAAATTTTTCTGTTTTGCTGAGCGACTTTATTTTCGGCAAATCTTCTTTCTACAACAGGAGAATTTTCTCCTCCGGCTAATTGTTTAAGCGTTACCACTTCTGCAACTTTCTGTTTAGCAAAGGCCAGCCACTGTTTAACCTCAGCTGGTAAATTTTGTTCATGGGTTTCATTATCCAAATCAACCGGCGAATGAACTAAAGAGCATGATGGCGCTATCCAAATCCGGTTTTTATCCAATTTAGCTGCTGCCATTTTTATTATGGCAAGAGAATTTTCGAAATCATTTTTCCAGATATTCCGGCCATCAACCAAACCTAATGACAAAATTGTTTTGTTGTTTAAAACCGAAATTACTTCGTTAAGCTGCTGAGGTGCACGAACCAAATCGATGTGTAAAACGGTTACAGCTAAAGATGTGGCCAATGTTAAGTTATTGCCTAAGCCTTCAAAATAAGTAGCCAATACAATTTTTAAGCGCGGAAAAGCTTTTCTAACTTCTTTATATGCATATTCAAAAGCCTTTTGCTCTTTTTCCGTTAAATCTAAATTTAAAAAAGGCTCATCAAACTGAACATATTCTACGTTTAGAGCCTCTAACCGGGTTAATATATCAATGTAAACGGGTAAAAGGTTTTTAATCAGGTCTATTTTTTCAAAGCCAGCTTCTTTTTCCTTGCCTAATAAAAGATAAGATACAGGGCCAATTAATACAGGTTTAGTTATAATCCCCAGTTGTTTGGCTTCATAAAACTCATCAATAATTTTGGTTGAAAATAATTTAAAGGGCTGGTCTTTATAAAATTCAGGCACAATATAATGATAGTTGGTATCAAACCACTTGGTCATTTCCATGGCAACAACATCCAAACCTTCTTTTTGATAACCCCGAGCCATTGCAAAATAAAGATCTAATTCTGTGTTTCCTTTTTTAAGAATCACTTCATTGTAACGTTTTGGAATTGCTCCAAATGTTAGCGAATGATCCAATACCTGATCGTAAAAAGAAAAATCATTTGAGGGGATAACATCAATTCCAGCTTCTTTTTGCATCAGCCAGTTTTCGTGTCGGATGTTTTTACCTACCTGAAGCACGTTTTTGTACCCGGTTTTACCTGCCCAATAATTTTCGCAGATTTTTTTTAGTTCGCGTTGACTACCAATTCGCGGATAGCCTAAATTTTGCGTTAGCATTTCTTTTAAAGATTAATGTAAATAAATCGTTTAAAAGCTCTTTAGCCATATTTGTTCTGCTTTTTCGGTATAGATAAAAAGGAAAGGTATGGGCACAAATAATTAATTTCCCGGCCAAAATGGCTTAAAACAAAATTTAATAAAACGGTTCATTTTATTGTTGTACAAATCAGACCTGACCAATTACTTTATAACGCGAAAGCATCGTCAATTCAATATTGGCAGGTCTCCTGACTTGTTCCCAAGTTTATCGCCTTCCCATTCCAATTGGAACAGTGGCCTTAATGATAAAATTGTTGCATCTTTATTAAGAGGCAGAACTTACAGTTGCGCGACAGCTCGTGATTTGCACACGATTCCCTATTAACCCCGATATTACATCGGGGACCACTACTGGTTGATGAAAAATAAAGTTAAGAACTTACATCAGCAGCAAATGTAGACATTAAGCACGAGGAAACGAAGGTGTAATTCACTGTAACAAATTTACAGCAAGCACATTTGAAATCTTTTTCTCTTTTATATTTGATTTAACCCTACAAACCCAACAAATTATGATAAAAATTTACACAAAAAAGCTATGTCTGGCCTTTTTGGTTTTGAGTAGTAGTTTCGCCTACGCACAGGAGGTTCCCAATCCTAAATCTCATTTCGGCTTTGATATTGGCGACGATTACCAGCTGGCCACTTATACACAAACAGAAGCATATTTCAAAAAATTAGCCGAAACCTCCAAACGGGTTAAGTTGGTTGATATTGGTAAAACTGAAGAAGGAAGATCACAATACATGCTGGTGATTTCTTCGCCAGAGAACTTACAAAAGTTAGCTCGTTACAAAGAAATTTCTCAACAGCTGGCACATGCCGAAATTACACCCGAACAGGCAAAAGCGCTGGCTCAAGAGGGAAAAGCCATTGTTTGGATTGATGGCGGATTACATGCCAACGAAACCGTAGGTGCACACCAGCTTATAGAAACAGCCTACGAATTTGCATCAAAGACTGATCCTGAAACATTAAGGATACTGGATAATGTGATTATTCTTTTTACCCATGCTAATCCCGATGGGCAGGAATTGGTGAGCAACTGGTACATGAGGGAAAAAGACCCAAAGAAAAGATCCCTATCCAATATACCAAGGCTGTATGAAAAGTATGCGGGGCACGATAATAATCGTGATTTCTTTATGCTTAATTTAAAAGAAACCCAAAATATCGGGCGTCAGCTTTTTGTAGAATGGATTCCGCAGATTATGTACAACCACCATCAGGCAGGTCCGGCAGGTACTGTAGTGGCCGGACCTCCATACCGCGACCCTTTTAATTACGTTTTTGATGCAACGCTTTTAACCAGTTTAGATGCCGTTGGTGCCGCCATGCACAACCGCATGAATGTAGAAAATAAACCAGGTTACACACAAAGAGGCGGATCTGTTTTTTCAACCTGGTATAACGGTGGGTTGCGCACCACAACTTATTTCCATAATATGATTGGCTTGCTTACCGAAATAGTGGGCAGCCCTACCCCATCTGAAATTCCATTGGTTCCATCCAGGTTGCTGCCTAACAGCGATTCTCCAAATCCGGTTACCCCGCGCAAATGGTACTTTAAAAACTCTATAGACTATTCGGTTTCTTTAAATTATGCCGTTTTAGGCTACGCACAGCGCTACCATGATGAGTTGCTGTATAACATTTATCAAATGGGCAGAAATTCTATTGAAAGGGGTAAAAAAGATACCTGGTCTTTCTCACCTAAAAAAATTGAAGCCATTAATAATGCGGCAAAGAAAGACAGAAGCACGGCGGTTAATAACAATACAGAGTTTGGCATGAGGCAAATGAACATTAAGTATTTCGATACAGTAATGAAAGCGCCAGAAAACCGCGATCCCAGAGGTTATATTTTATCTGCCGATCAGCCTGATTTTAATTCTGCCATAAAATTTTTAAATGCTTTAATCAGGACTGGAATTGTTGTTCAAAAGGCAACAACTGCTTTTACAGTTGCAGGTAAAAGTTATCCTGCCGGAAGTTATGTTGTGAAAACGGATCAGGCTTTCAGGCCACATGTTTTGGATATGTTTGAGCCGCAAGATCACCCGAACGATTTTAGATCAGAAGGTGGCGCACCAATTCCGCCTTACGATGCCGCGGGATGGACCCTGGCTTATTTAATGGATGTGAAATTTGACTGCATCCAGGATGATTTTTCAGGCCCTTTTGAAAGAAACCCGTATGGCCAGCTATTAATGCCGGAGAACAAAATGGTTTCAGGGCCAGGCTTTGTGCTAAGTGCGGCTCAAAACGATTCTTATACCGCGGTAAATGACCTTTTAAAACATAATGAACAAGTTTACCGTAATGCTGAAAATGGAGACTTTTATGTTTCTGCATCGGCCCAAACAAAATCGATTTTAGAAAAAGCCAACATCAGGTTAAAATCAGCTGCAGCACCAAAATCTAAAATTAAAGTTGTGCCAGCAAGAATCGCCCTTTGGGATGTTTATGGTGGCTCAATGGCATCAGGCTGGGTAAGGTGGCTAATGGAACAATACCACTATAATGCAACCGTTATTTACCCCGGTGATATTGATGCAGGAAATTTAAAAGCCAAATACGATGTGATTGTTTTCGTTGGTGGCGCTATCCCCTCGTTACAAACCGGAGGTTTCAATGGCAGATCTTTTGGACCAAAACCAGAAGATACACCTGAAGAATATAAAAACCGCCTGGGCAGAATATCAGCGGAAAAGTCTGTTCCACAACTTAAAAAGTTTTTAGAAGAAGGTGGAAATATTGTGACAATTGGAAGCAGTACAAACCTGGCTTATCAGTTAAATCTTCCGGTACGCAATGCAATGGTCGAAATTGTAAACGGAACAGAGAAAAAATTACCGGATGAAAAATATTATATACCAGGCAGTGTTTTAAACGTTGGTGTCGATTTATCGGTGCCCGCAACTTGGGGAATGGAAAAAGAAGCTGACGTTTATTTTGATAACAGCCCGGTTTTTAAATTAACCGGCGATGCCATTGCGACAGGAAAAATAAAACCTTTAATGTGGTTCGAATCTGCAACGCCTTTGCGTAGTGGCTGGGCATGGGGGCAAGCTTATTTGCAGGATGGTGTTACCGCTTTCCAGGCAAATGTAGGGAAAGGTAAGTTATTTGCTTTCGGACCCGAAATTGCTTTCAGGGCACAAACCCATGGTACATTTAAGCTGATATTTAACCAGCTATACAAATAATAAAAAAGCCTTTTTCTTGAGCCGCTATCCTTAAAGATAGCGGCTTTTTACTTTGGGCTTACTTTGCTTAAATCTTAATGGGCTAATTTTACATTATGAAAGTAGAAATCTGGTCGGATGTAATGTGTCCGTTTTGCTATATCGGTAAAAGACATTTTGAGCAAGCTATTGAAACCTTGCCTTTTAAGGATGAAATTGAAGTAGAATGGAAAAGCTATCAGCTAAATCCTGAATACCGCAATACAAATAACGAAACGGTTTTTGATTATTTATCGAGAAGTAAAGGCATGCCTGTTGAACAGGCTAAACAGATGACACAACAAGTGGTAGACATGGCAAAAAATGCAGGTTTAACCATTGATTTCGGAAAAAACATTCCGGCCAATACTTTTAATGCACATCGTTTAATTCATTTGGCCGCTAAACACCAGCTTCAGGATGTAGCAGAAGAAAAGCTTTTCGAGGCGCATTTTATTCAGGGAAAAGATATTGATAATTTAGCGGTGTTGGCAGAAATAGCAACCGAAATAGGTTTAGATAAAACCGAAGTAGAAGAGGTTTTGCAAAGCGAGCAATTTGCCGAAGCGGTACGGTATGATATTTACGAGAGCCAAAATTTGGGTATCCGTGGGGTGCCTTACTTTGTTTTAGACCGAAAATATGCCGTTTCAGGGGCACAACCTGTTCAGGCCTTTGAAGATGCATTAACCCAAAGTTTTAAGGAATGGAAAGAAACACAGCCAAAAACACAATTAAAATCATTAAATAAAAATGATGATGCGATATGTGATGAAAACGGCTGTGAGTTATAACTTAATTTGATTAACGCTGCTGGTTCTTCAGCGGCGTTAATAAATATTCGAGACCGTTTACGCGAATTTCGAACATGGTGGCCATCAGGTCGCCCAGTTTCCCTTTTGGGAACCCCTTATCCTTATACCACAGCAAATAACTTTCGGGAATATTACAAATTAAATAACCTTTGTACTTTCCGTATGGCATTTGCATTTTAACAAGATCGAGCAATAAGTTTGGATCCATTTTAAAGTATAAAATCTAAATAATTTTCCTGGTTTAGTATTGAAATCGGAGTCTTTTGGTATTTTTTTAATCGATTAACTCTAATGTTTGTATGGCCTCGTCAACTGTGGCTATGTTATCGAAAGCAATTCGAAGTGTATTTTTAACTTCTTTCAGGTTACACATTCGCGGATGATTTTGAGCAAAAGTTAAAATCTTTGTAAATGTATTTGAATCGAAATAAGCCGATTGTTTATCACTTAAAAAGTACCCGCGTAAACTATTTTTCTTGAAACTTATTTTTTCAAAACCGAGTTTCTTGCCCAGCCATTGTAAACGAACAACGCTTAACATAGTTTTTACCTGTGCCGGAACAGGCCCAAAACGATCGGCGAGGTGCTTCTCAAAACGTTCCAGTTCTTCTTCATTTTCAAGTTTTGAAAGCTCCGTATATAAATTATAGCGCTCCGTTATATTGGTAATGTAAGCATCCGGAATGTAAAGTTCCAAATCAGTATCTACCTGCGTAAAGCCAACAAAGGGGCGCTGCGGTTCATTCTCAAATAAACCTTTAAACTCCGCATCTTTTAGTTCCTGTATAGCTTCGTCTAAAATTTTATGGTACATTTCGAAACCAATTTCAGCAATAAAACCGCTTTGTTCGGCCCCGAGTAAATTTCCACTTCCCCGAATATCCAAATCGCGCATGGCTACATTAAAGCCACTGCCTAAATCAGAAAACTCTTCAATGGCACTTAAACGCTTCCTGGCTTCTGAGGTAAGGGTTGATAGTGGAGGAGATAGTAAATAACAGAATGCTTTTTTGTTGCTTCGCCCAACACGTCCGCGCATCTGGTGTAAATCGCTCAGCCCAAACATGTGCGCATGGTTAATGATGATGGTATTGGCATTTGGGATATCCAGGCCGGCCTCGATAATTGTGGTGGCAACCAACACATCTTTTTCGCCATTAATAAAATCGAGCATTACATCTTCCAGTGCGTCGCCGTCCAGTTGCCCGTGGGCAATGCCAATACGCGCTTTCGGAACTAATTTTTGGATCATACCGCCCAGCTGCATCAAATCATTAACCCGATTATGGATAAAGAATACCTGCCCGCCACGATCCAGTTCAAATTGTACAGCTTCCTGAATAAGTTTATCATTAAAAACATGCAATTCGGTACTAACCGGTTGCCGGTTTGGTGGTGGGGTGCTGATGATGGATAAATCCCGCGCGCCCATCAATGAAAAGTGCAAGGTTCGTGGAATAGGTGTAGCTGTTAAGGTAAGGGTATCTACATTTACCCTTACTGCTTTAAGCCTCTCTTTTGCTGTTACACCAAATTTTTGCTCCTCATCAATAATCATGATGCCGAGATCTTTAAACTTTACATCCTTGCTTAACAAGCGGTGTGTACCGATTAAAATATCAACTTTTCCTGCTGCTGCTTCGGCAAGTGTATCTTTAATTTGCTTGCTGGATTTAAATCGGTTAATGTAATCAACCGTAACCGGAAAATCTTTTAACCGGGAAGAGAAAGTTTTAAAATGTTGTAAGGCTAAAATGGTTGTTGGCACCAATATGGCCGCTTGTTTACCCTCTGCAACGGCTTTAAATGCTGCACGAACTGCAATTTCTGTTTTACCAAAACCCACATCACCACAAACCAAACGGTCCATTGGATGGGGTGCTTCCATATCTTTTTTTACATCCTGAGTAGCTTTTAACTGATCAGGAGTATCCTCATAAATAAAAGAAGCTTCCAGTTCTGTTTGTAAATAACCATCAGGAGAAAAAGCCGTTCCTGCCTGCGTTTTACGTAAAGCGTAAAGTTTAATCAGGTCGCGGGCAATATCTTTAACTTTTTTTTTAGTAGTTTTTTTTAGCTTATCCCAGGCATCAGTACCCAGTTTATTCATTTTAGGTATGCCGCTTTCTTTACCGCTATATTTCGCAATGCGATTTAAAGAGTTAATATTTACATACAGCAAATCATTATCTGCATAAACCAAACGAATCATTTCCTGGGTTTTGCCGTTAACCTCTACCTTTTCCAAACCCGCATATTTTCCAATACCATGGTCAATATGGGTAACATAATCCCCTGATTTTAGTTCACGAAGATCTTTTAAAGTAATGGCCTGACTTTTTTGATAGCCCTTTTTGAGTTTGTATTTATAGTAGCGATCAAAAATCTGGTGATCAGTATAAAATGCGGTTTGAATCTGAGGATCAACAAAGCCCTCACGCAGCATGCTATTAATTGGGGTAAACTTTGCCGTTTTATCAATATCATCTAAAATGGCATACAAACGTTCGATTTGTTTAGCCGAATCTGTGAAAATAAAGTTTACAATTCCCGCTTTTTCATTTTCTTTCAAATTATGGATCAGCAGGTTAAAATCCTTATTAAACGAGGGCTGCGGTTTGGTTTCAAACTCAAAGCGGTTATCGGTTTGATAAAAAAACTGCTTTCCAAATTCAATTATTGGAAAATCCTGTAAATGATCACCTAAAAGCTTCTCATCCGTAAAAGCAAATTTTGGATCAATCCATTCAGGGTTCTGGCTTTTATCGGCAGCAGGCAAAGCTTTCCAAAGCTCGACTGCTTTTTTGTAGCCCGCCTTTATAATATCAAGTGTAAATTCTACATCTTTAAACCAAAGCTGCGTATCCTGATCAATATAATCCAGGATGCTAATGTTGCTTTCAGTTAAAAACTTGGCCTGAACGTTAGGAACAATTGTTAACGATTTTACGTCATTAACCGAAAGCTGACTTTCAATTTCAAAACTACGGATGCTTTCTACCTCATCGCCAAAAAATTCTATGCGGTAAGGTAAATCAGAAGAGAAAGAGAAAATATCAACAATACCCCCACGAATGGAAAACTGTCCGGGCTCGTATACAAAATCGCGGCGATCGAAATCGTAATCAATTAAAAATTCATTAATAAAATCAATACCAAGCTTGGCGCCAATACTAATTTCTAAAGTATTTTTTTCAAGTGCCGAACGATCAATAACCTTCTCAGCAATGGCTTCAGGGTAAGAAACTACAATTTTACCATATTCCGAATCGTGATTAAGTTCATTTAAAACTTCGGCACGAGCCAAAACATTTGCCGTATCTACCTGCGTAAAATCAAAAGATTTACGATAAGATGAAGGAAAGAGTAATATTTGTTTATCCAGAATGCTTTCTAAATCCGACTGAAAATAAGCCGCTTCCTCCCGGTCAGGAAAAACAAAAAGCAAAGGTTTGTGTAGTAAGAAATAAGAGGATAAGGCAACAACGGCATCTGCAGAACCTACCAACCCTTTTAACTGTACTTTAGGGTTTTTAGAACTGTTGAGTACCTTGTTAAATGCGGCTACTCTATCATCTGTTTTATATCTGTTTATTAAATCGCGAATATTCAAGGCACAAATTTAATGTTTATTTCTGAATTGATTTTTTTTGAATTGTAATCTTGATATTAAATTAACCTTAAACCAGCATAAAGGTTTTTAAGTTTAAAGAAATTGCAGTTGTACTAATTTTCTTCGAAGGAATAGGGTAATTTGTCGGATATTTGCTCCTATTCGTCGAATAAAGCCATATTATTGTAACAAAGCCTTTTTGATGGCCTCTAAAATATATAAAAACTGAAACATGAAATACATTAAAAGCTTTCCGCTGGAACTTTCTTTCTGGATAATTGCTTTAGTGTTGCTGGCAACTGCTAACAGTCATGAACATCATTTTACGCTATGCCCTTTAGCAAACCTGGGTTTTGAGCAATGGTGTCCTGGTTGTGGTTTAGGCAGATCAATAAGTCACATTTTTCATGGCGAATTTAGCCAGAGTTTTAAAAATCACTGGTTCGGTTTTCCAGCTTTGCTGATTATATTTTATAGAATTTATACATTAATAAAAAATAAACAATTTAAAATTTCACCACTTAATACATAAAGTCATGGATATCTTTCAATCACCTCTAATGTCGTTACCAGGTATAACTCCAGAGGAATACTCATATTTACAACAGGCAACCGCAGGTTTAAGCGAGCAACAGCTAAGAAACTTCCTGATGGTTTACAGCAGCAAAAGAAAAAGTGCATCTGATATGCTTATTTTCTGTTTAATCGGCTTATTTGTAGTGCCAGGTTTGCAAAGGTTTATTGTAGGACAGGTTGGAATGGGTGTTTTGTACCTTTTAACCATCGGTCTATGTTTTATCGGCTCTATTATAGATGTAGTGAACCACAAAAGTCTTGCTTTTGAATACAACCAGAAAATGGTTTTTGAAAGTTTGCAGATGGTTAGAATGGGCGGGTTCCAGTAAATAAAGATTATAACTGCAGGTAAATGATGCATTACCAATAGTTTACACGTCCGCATACCAATAAAATAAGGTTTGCGGACTTTTTTTATTAAAGTTTAAATCAAGGCTCAAATCGCGATATGGAATTTGTAATTATTAAACCAGAATGTGAAATCCTGAAAAATTATGTCCAGTATTTTTTGTTTTTCAAGAAAACGGATAACAACACCATAAACTATACTACATTTCCAAATAATAATCTTTGTTTAGCCATTTATAAACAAAATAAAATCAATTATATAAATAGTGTTAATCAGAATAATTGCACCATTACAAGTGGTAAAAGAAATTTTACAAGTAAATTTTATGGCTTTCATAAAATGCCGTTTCAGGTAGAAATTAATTCTTTTCTGGATCAGATATGTATTGTTTTTTATCCATCTGCATTAAGGGCATTTACATTTGAGGGATATGAAAATTTAATGAAATCTGATCAGATTTTTGAGGAGATATTTGCTGAAAAAAATCATTTTGCCTTAGAAGAAATTTTTGAATGTGAGGATTTTACAAAAAGAGCCAGGCAGCTTGAAAGCTTGCTTTTAAAAAAACTGAGAACCGATAATATTCCGTTAAAACTAAAAGAAGCTTTTTGCTTTATTGAAAAAAACAGCAATAATCAATTTTTAAGCATCGAAATGCTTTCAAAGCACCTTGATATAAGTGATACCACCTTGTTTCGCTTGTTTAAAAATCACTTAGGACAAAACCCTAAATCTTATTTAAAAACCATTAGGTTTAGAAACGTTCTGACAGAAGTTATCGACCATAAAAACTCGCTTACTGAAATTGCTTATTTGAATGAATATTACGACCAGGCTCACTTTATAAAAGATTTCAAAAAATTCTCCGGACTTTCTCCAAAAGGGTTAATTAAGCATGTATCGGTACAACAAAACGACCTGGCCTGGATATACAACGAAAGTTAATAAATGAATGATTTTTACAATTTCTGTAAAGTAGAATTCCTTTCTTTTGTTCTAAAATTTCAACGGAATGAAAGTGAAGCACATTTTATTATTATTGGCAGTTCTAATTTCTAATATAACTTTAGCCCAAACCAATAGCAGCCAGGAAGCTTTAGAAAAGCTAATTAAACTGATGGAAAAGGACTACCCTGGGTTTGATGAAAAGACTAAAGACAAAGTAGCCTACGAGTATTTTAAAAATAGTTTACTCGAAAAATCGAAAAGCACAGCAGATGAAGACGGACTAAAATTATTGAACGAATTTACTTCCTATTTTAGGGATAAGCACATTTTCTTCCTCGATGCCTCAAATAGCTTATTGGTGGTAAAAACAGATAAAAAGGAAGTTGTTAAAAATCCTGAATCTTTTCTAAACAAAATAAAAATTTCTAAAGATACCCTGGAAGGAATCTGGAAAAACGAAGATTTTAAGATTGGTGTTATTAAGGCTAAAGACAATACTTATAAAGGTTTTGTAATCAGTTCGAACGATAAATACTGGCAGCCCAATGATGTGTTATTTACTTTGGATAACAAGAAAAACCTTAAATTTTTTAATAAAGACTTAACTTTTTTTGAGGATACCTACTCGTTGCCAAATCAGGGCACACTACAGTTTACAAAACTGAAGCACTATTTTATTAAAGACAATCAGGATGAGTACAGCTCGGTAATCATAAAGGATAGAATTAGTAAGCTACAGGGATTTTATATAGAAAAGGTATCTGAAAAAACCACACTTATAAGACTTAAAAGCTTTGATTATCCCTTTGTACAAAAAATTGAAAGCTTAATCGCTGATCATAAAACACTGATCGAAAATTCTGAATACCTTATTGTTGATTTAAGAGGTAATGGCGGCGGAACAACAACGGCTTATCCTCCACTTTTACCCTACATCGTGACGGGCAAAGACAGGAGTTTGAATAACGAATTTTTAGTAACAGACTTTTTAATTTCCGGATTGGAGGCTTATATAAAAAGGCTTCCAGATACTGAAGAGAGCCAAAAAGAAAAAGTACAATTAAATAAAAACATTGCTTTTTACAAGCAAAACATGGGCAAATTTGTGCTTAATCCTGGTGAAAAAAAGGTAGAAGAATACAATTTAGAACCAGCAATACACAGCCCAAAACAAATTATATTTTTAGTAGATAAAAAGGTTGGCAGTTCTGCCGAAGCTCTGTTACTGACCGCTAAGCAAAGTAAAAAAGTTAAAGTAATGGGTACGCCAACATCTGGTGTATTAGATTATGCGTCGGCAAGGATTACCAATTTTAAATGGAAGGAGAACGCTTTAGTATTACCCACTTACAGAAGTTTAAGATTACCCGATTTCCCGATTGATAATATTGGTGTACAACCTGATATTTATTTAGATCATGGCGTAGAAGATTGGGTGAAGTATGCCATTCAGTATTTGGAGGATTAACCAGCGGTTAAAACGTAGAGCTTGCATAAAAGCAATTTACCCCTTTGTTGCTTTTAGTCTCAAATAAGGGATCAAATAATTCTTTACAAGGGGTTAAATTAGAAAACCTGAAAATTTCTATCTTTATAAAATGAAATTATCAGAGATTACCAATTATTTAGAAAGTATAGCTCCGCTTAATTATCAGGAAGATTACGATAATTCGGGTTTAATTGTTGGCGATCCGAATATGGACATTCAGGCTGCTTTGGTTGCCCTTGATTGTGTTGAGAAAATAGTTGATGAAGCCATTCGTACCGACTGTAATTTAATCATTACCCACCACCCCATCGTTTTTAAAGGCTTAAAGAAATTTAACGGTAAAAACTATGTGGAACGTGTGGTACTTAAGGCCATAAAAAACAATATTGCGCTTTACGCCATTCACACCAATCTGGATAGCGTGCACACGGGTGTAAACGCCAGGATTTGCGAACGTTTAGGTTTATCCGGCACCAAGGTGCTTTCGCCTAAAGCAGGATTATTAAAGAAACTGGTAACCTATTGCCCTCATGCGCAGGCAGAGCAATTGCGGTCAGCACTATTTTATGCTGGTGCAGGTAATATTGGAAATTATAGCGAAAGCAGCTTTAATGCAGATGGTTATGGAACCTTTAAAGGAAATGAAGATTCGAATCCATTTGTTGGAGAAAGAGGAAACCGGCACCATGAAGCAGAAGTGCGGATAGAAACCATTTATCCGGTTCAGTCAGAACGGAAAATACTGGTTGCTTTATTCGAAAATCATCCCTATGAAGAGGTTGCCTATGATATTTATAAGCTGGAAAATAAAAACGACCAGGTAGGTTCCGGTATGCTGGGCTGGCTGGAATACGATATGGATGCCTACGATTTTTTGCACCTCGTTAAAGACCGGATGCAGGCAAAAGTAGTCAGGCATACGGAGGTTTTACCCAAAAGGATTAAAAAAGTAGCCGTTTGCGGAGGTTCAGGAAGTTTTCTGCTGAAAGAAGCAATTGCTGCCGGTGCTGATGCTTTTATTACTGCTGATTTCAAATATCACGAATTTTTTGATGCAGAGGAAAAACTGATCATCGCCGACATCGGACACTTTGAAACTGAACAATTTACCTCAAATTTATTGGTTGAAATTATTCAGAAAAAATTTGCTAACTTTGCAATCCGTTTAACGGAGCAAAATACAAACCCCATAAATTACTTGTTTTAATGGAACAAACCGTAGAACAAAAGCTAAAAGCTTTATACGAATTACAAAACATCCACACTAAAATTGATAAAATCCGTCAGGTAAGAGGCGAGTTACCAATGGAAGTAGCTGATCTTGAGGATGATGTTTTAGGATTAGAAACGAGAATTCAGAAAATTAAAGGCGAACTTGATGATCTGGAAGATTCTATCGTAACCCGTAAAAACACGATTAAAGATGCCCAGGCAGCAATCAAAAGATACGATACTCAATTAAAAGAAGTTAAAAACAACCGTGAATACGATGCTTTAACTAAAGAAATTGAGATTCAGGGATTAGATATTCAGGTTTCTGAGAAAAAAATTAAAGAACACGGTTTTGAAATCACTTCTAAAACTGAAATCTATGAAGCTGCTAAAGCTGAATTAGAAGGCAGAAAAAAAGATTTAGATATTAAAAAATCGGAGTTAGATGTAATTACTGCTGAAACTGAAAAAGAAGAACTGGATTTACAGAAAAAAGCAGATAAATCTGAGCCGCTTATTGAAGAGCGTTTATTAGTTGCTTACAAACGGTTACGCAAAAATGCAGTAAATGGTTTGGCAGTGGTAACTATCGACCGTGATTCTTGTTCAGGTTGTTTCAACCAAATTCCACCTCAGCGTCAGTTAGACATCCGTCAACGCAAAAAAATTATTGTTTGCGAACACTGTGGCCGTATTTTGGTTGATGAAGCCCTTACTCATGAAGTAGCTGAAGCTTAATCAATTCTTAAAATTATTTAAAAACGTTCAGGGCTAAACCTGGACGTTTTTTGTTTAAGGTAAAACAAGAAGCTATATTTTGCGTTAAGGTTAGATATTTATTAATTTGTTGTTGCCTCTGCAATCATCCGGGCAAATTTAGCATCCAATTCAATGTTTAAAAGACTACGTTTTTTTTCTGCGCTCTTTCTTCTGGTTTCGCCGCTTTCATTATTCGCCAATTTCGATTTTAATGCCAATTGCTTAAATGCCTACAAAAGTGTTTTTGAATTAAAGCTGGGCAACGCAAAGGCTTATATTGCTACCGAGAAAAAATTAAGACCTAACAATGCAATTATTCCATTGCTGGAAAACTACGTTGATTATTTTACCTTATTAACTTCTGAGAATAAAGCTGATTTTGATCGCCTTAAAGGAAATAAATCGGCCAGGCTGGATAAAATAGGTGACGATGATAAGCAATCGCCCTATTACTTATATGCACAGGCAGAAATTAATTTGCAATGGGCGTTAATTAGAGGCCGCTACGGCGAATATTTTAATGCCGCAATGGAAATTAAGCGGGCTAATAATTTGTTGCAGGAGAACGCAAAGAAATTCCCTGATTTTCACCTTAACTTAAAAGGCCTTGGCTTAATCAATGCGGTTTTGGGTAATTTACCCGATGGCGCTTTAAAAAGTACCCTGGCAACATTTGGCATCAGGGGCAATTTACAAAGCGGACTTTCCATGTTCGAAAAACTGGCCGATAATCTTCCTAAATCATCTTACGAGCCTTTTTACGAAGAAGTGGTATTTTACTACGCTTATGTTTTAACGGATGTTGCCCACAGCCCTTCGGCTTATGCTAAAACGATGAAGTATACAGAAAGAATTGCCGATACAAGTTTGCTTAAATCTTATTTGCAGAGTTACGTTTGCATAAAAAATGGACACAACGATGAGGCCATTAATATTTTAAAATCGAGGCCAGAGGGCGGCGTTTATCAGCCCTTTCCATATTTAGAATATCTTGAAGGTGTTGCGTACCTCAATAAGTTAGATTTAACCGCTTCTACCCATTTTAATAAATTTTTACAAACCAATAAAGGGGTCAATTACATTAAAGATGCAAACCTGCACCTGGCATGGATTGCTTTATTAAAAGGAGATAAGGCTGGCTATACGGCCTATGCGTCAAAAGCAACAAATGCAGGGTATACTTATAATGAAAAGGATAAACAAGCCCTGAATGAATCGACTGCTCCTGCGCCAAGTACAGATTTATTAAAAGCCCGTCTTTTGTTTGATGGTGGTTATTTAGCAAAATCACAGCAAATTCTCGAAGCCTCAAAGGCCGCTGATTATACCTCTGATAAAGATAAAACAGAATACAACTACCGTTTGGGCCGGGTTTACGACGATATAGGAAAAGATGAACAGGCTTTGATTTTTTATCAGGCAGCAATCAATCAGGGCAAAAACCTGAAATACTATTTCGCGGCAAATGCAGCATTGCAGATGGGTAAAATTTACGAAAAAAAGAAAAATCCAGCCAAAGCTAAAGAAGCTTATAATACCGCTATTTCAATGAAAAATCATGAATATGAAAGCAGTATCGAAAGTCAGGCCAAGGCTGGATTGAGAAGAATTTAAAGCTTAGAAACGATAAACAAAAGCATTAATGTGCATACCTGCACCCACGGATGCAAATACAGCAACGTCGCCCTTTTTAACTTTATAACCTTTAACTTGTTCTTTTAATACTAAATCGAGTAAGGTTGGTACGGTCGCTACCGAACTGTTGCCAAGCCACGAAATCGTCATAGGTACCAGGTTTTCAGGTACGGTATCTATATTATAAAGCTTAAACAAACGTTTCATAATGGCAGTATCCATTTTTCCGTTTGCCTGGTGTACAAATACAATATTAACGTCTTCTACGCTTAAGTTTGCTTTATCCAAGGCCTTTTTAATCACTTGTGGTACCTGAACAACGGCAAACTCGTACAATTTACGCCCGTTCATTTTCAGGTAATAATTTCCACTGGTTTCATCCGGATGTGAACCCTTGCCCATGGTTAGTAAATTGCCATAATTTACCGCATAAGTTTCGGTTTTATGTGCCAGGATGCCAACTTTATCTTCTTGTTCAGCTGCTTCATAAATCACAGCACCTGCGCCATCAGAAAAAATCATACTGTCGCGATCGTGAGGATCTATAATTCTGGAAAGTGTTTCAGCACCAATAACCATTACGCGTTTGGCATCTCCACTTTTAATATAATAATCAGCTTGTATGGAACCCTGAACCCAACCCGGACATCCAAAAATTAAATCGTAAGCCACACAATCCGGATTAAGAATGCCCAGTTGTTGCTTTACTTTTGCTGCCAGTGATGGCAAAACATCGGTACGATTACTATTTAATGGAATATCACCAAAGTTATGGCAGAAGATAATATAGTCTAAAGTTTCCTTATCAATTCCGGCGTTTTCAATTGCCCTTTCGGCGGCAACCGCGCCAATATGATTGCTTAACTGATCTGGACAAACATAACGTCTCTCCACGATTTCCGTAATCTCCGAAAATTTATGAATAATCTCCGTATTCTCTTTATCCAGCTTGCTTCCGTTCTCAAAAAAAGTTGAATTAAGAAACTCATTCCCGGAAATAATATTTTCAGGAATATAGCTCCCGGTTCCGGCAATTACCGTATTTAATCTTGCGCTCATAAATTATAATACCGTAGACTAAATCGGTATGTAGTATAAAATTATCAATTATAATCGATAAACGAAAATAATTTTATTTTTAGTCCAGTTTATTTTCAAGTATAAACTTGAGTAACCCTGTCCATTCGGTTACGTTTTATTTTAAAATTATATTTTTACGGTACGTATTGACCGTATTTAAACTGCGATGTAATTCATGTAAAATTTGCTGTGAAGCGTTTTACCCTGGTTAATTAATTTCAGTATTTTCAATTTCCGTGCCCTTAAGTTATACTTTTTTTGAAAGTTATGCTTATTGTTAAACTATTTTACGTCCCTAAAAATGAGTTTTATTTTTTAATACAGAAATACCAGTTAATAGATGGGTTTAACTAAAATCATCTATTAGGAAAACAAAAAGCTCTTTAGGGCCATGGGCGCCAAGAACTAAAGTTTTTTCAATATCGGCGGTTCTGCTTGGGCCTGTAATGTTGCTGATCATGGAAGGGATCTGGTTGCCGTACTTATTTTTTAAGAGCTGGAAAGCATCTTTTAAGTCCAGTACCAATTGACTGGTGCGGGCAATAACAATATGATGGTGTGGGAATATACTTAGTCTTCTGCCTGCGCCCCCTTCATTGGTTACCATTACGCTGCCATTTCTGGCGACCAGCGCCTCGCAAAGTGTAATACCAACCTCAGCCTGGTCAAAATCTTTATCTGTTTGGTAAAAGGGGAATTCATATTTAGCTAAAAATGCCTGCAATTCGGGTTCCCAGCAATAAATTTTACGCCATTTAAACCGATCAGCAAGCTGAAGCATGTTTTCGATAAAATCGATGCCATCTTCACAAAAAATAAAATTGCCCGATATGGCGGTTAACTGTTCTGCAAATAATATTTCCAGCGCTTCTGTATTTTGTTTATACAATGGGCTTTCTTCTAAGTTTGGATAAGGGTTTTCGCGTTTCTCTAAAAGCGCTTTTCTTATCTTTTTTAGTATCTGTTCTTTCGCTGTCGTATTATCCTTCATCATCTAAAAAAATGAAACCTTGAATTTTTTACGTCCAAGGTTTCAAACTTATATATAATTGTGTTTATATGCAATTTATAGCATAATGTGTTTTATTCTTTTTCAGAAGAAGGGTTTAATCCCTGAACTTCCTGGTTAATATCCGCATCACCTACTCCATCATGTACTAAACCTTCTGCTGCAGGAGTCTGATCGCCTGTACCATTCACAAATTCATCATAAGTAGTACGGGTATCAAACGGACGTTTTCCTAAAATTTCTTCTAAATCGGCTTGGAATAAAATTTCTTTTTCCAATAATTTTTGAGCTAATTTTTCTAAACCTTCACGTTTATCGGTTAATAATTGTTTTGTTTTAATGTAAACATCTCCAATTAATTTACGAACCTCAATGTCAATTAACTCTGAAGTTTTTTCTGAATATGGTTTATTAAAGTTGTACTCGTTCTGTGGATCGTGGAAAGAAACATTACCTACATTCTCATTCATACCATAAATGGTCACCATTGCATAAGATAATTTGGTAATGCGTTCCAAATCGTTTTGAGCACCGGTAGAAATTTTACCGAAAGTAAGATCTTCAGCAACACGTCCACCCATTGTCATACACATACCGTCAATTAACTGCTCAGTAGTATATAAGAATTGTTCTTTTGGTAAATACTGGGCGTAACCTAATGCAGCAACACCGCGCGGAACAATGGATACTTTAACCAGTGGATCGGCATGCTCCAGGAACCAGCCCGCAATTGCATGGCCTGCTTCATGATAAGCAACAATGCGTTTCTCTTCTGGAGATATAATTTTATTTTTCTTTTCTAAACCCCCAATTACACGATCAATCGCATCCTGGAAATCCTGCATATCTACGCTTTCTTTATTGCGGCGGGCAGCAATTAATGCAGCCTCATTACAAACATTCGCAATTTCAGCACCAGCAAAACCTGGTGTTTGCGCAGATAATTTTTTAGCATCAACTTCTGCTGATGTTTTAATTGGTTTTAAGTGTACATTGAAAATGTGCTCACGGCCAACTAAATCTGGTTTATCAATAGAGATTTGTCTGTCGAAACGACCTGGGCGTAATAAAGCTGAATCCAGCACATCAGGTCTGTTTGTTGCTGCTAAAATAATAATTCCAGAGTCTGTTCCGAAACCATCCATTTCAACAAGCAATTGGTTCAGTGTGTTTTCACGCTCATCGTTACCACCCATCACGCTATTTTTGCCACGGGCACGTCCAATGGCATCCACCTCATCAATAAAGATGATACATGGCGCTTTATCTTTAGCTTGTTTAAATAAATCACGTACACGTGATGCACCTACGCCTACAAACATCTCTACAAAGTCAGAACCTGACAATGAAAAGAAAGGAACCTGTGCTTCGCCAGCAACCGCTTTAGCCAATAATGTTTTACCTGTACCCGGAGAACCTACTAATAAGGCACCTTTAGGGATTTTACCACCCAGGTTTGTATATTTTTTAGGATTTTTAAGGAAATCTACAATTTCCATAACCTCTTGTTTAGCTTCCTCAAGACCAGCTACGTCATTAAAAGTAATGTTTACCTGGCTTTCTTTATCGAAAAGAGTTGCTTTAGATTTTCCAATGCTGAAAATCTGACCACCACCACCGGCACCACCACCCATACGGCGCATCATAAAAATCCAGAAACCGATTAATAACAATACAGGTAAGATGATGCTTAAGAACCAGCTTGCCAATGGATTGCTACGGCTTGTTTTTTCTGCCAAAACACGTGGTTGGTTAGCCGGTAAATCTTTTTGAGAATCTGCCAGTTGCTTATCTAAACCATCCATTGTGCCTGCGTTAAAATAAACTGTAGGCCCTGTAGACATGTTTAAAGAACTGGTACTTTTATAAGCTTTATACTGTGGTTTAGTATTTAAACTATCTTTTTTAATGTAAACCTCCGCTTTAACAAGATCGTCGGCTTTATAGGCAACTACTTTTTCAACGTCGCCGGTCAACAACATTTTTTGTTCAAATGTTTGGTAAGTAACTTCTTTGCCTCCATCTCCGGTAAAGAAGAACTGTGCGGCAAAAATCGCTACTATAATGGCTGCATAAACCCAAAAAACATTAAACTTTGATCCTTTTTGTGGCTTTTTCGGGATGTTTGGTAAACGTTTTCCCGGTTTTTTGTTGTCGTTTGTATTTTGATTATCGTTCATTTGTCTCGTTCAAAAGGTATGTTTTATGGCTAAGCGCTTTGAAAGTTTGTGCTTTCAGCATCTCCCCATAATTCTTCTATGCCATAAAAATGGCGTTTTTCTGTTTTAAAAATGTGCACAACCACATCAAAATAATCCAGTATTATCCAATCTGCACTTTCAAAACCTTCTTTGTGCCTGGGATCGGCCTGTGTGTTTTTATAAATTTCTTTTTCTACGCTATCCGCAATAGCTTTCACCTGTGTACCCGAGTTGGCACTGCAAATAATAAAGAAATCTGCTACTGAAGAATGAATATTTCTAAGATCCAACCGCACTATATCTTCTCCTTTTTTTTCCTGTATGCCATGTACGGCTAATTCGGAAAGGTATGTAGAAAGGGCTACTATTTTCTTTTTTACCATTAAAATGCTTTAATTTTGAGATTACAATAAATATAAATTCAACACTTGCAAAATAACACTTTTTCGACACTATTTGTTGGTCAAAATTTAATCAAATTAAAAGAAGTTGATTCTACCAATAACTATTTAAAGAATTTGGCTTCAAATTCCGAGCCATTACCTGAAGGAACTGTAATTATGGCAGATAATCAGTTTGCAGGCCGGGGGCAACAGGAAAGTGTTTGGCAAACAGAGCCAGGCAAAAACATTAGTACCAGCATTTATTTGAAGCCCTCATTTCTACCTTTAAATAAACAGTTTTATCTAAATATAGCCGTTAGCTTAGCTGTAAGTAAAGCTTTATCGCAATTTATTAATGAGCCTGTTAAGGTAAAATGGCCAAATGATATTTACTGCTCAGGCCGTAAGCTTGGTGGCATTTTAATAGAAAATACACTGACAGGTGTGTTTATAAAATCATCCGTTATTGGCATTGGTTTAAACATTAACCAGCAACATTTTAGTCCGGATTTATCGCAAAAGGCCGTTTCTTTGCTTCAGATTATTAAAAAGGAAACTCCTTTAGAAATCATATTAGAGAAAATATTCGTATATATAGAGAAATACTATTTAAATTTGAGAGAAGGTAAATACGATATTTTACAAAACGATTACCTTAAAACATTATATAACTTCGAGGTTACTGCCATTTATAGGCAAAATGGAAAGATTTTTGAAGGCATAATAAAAGGAGTTGAAGATGACGGGCGTTTGATTTTGGAAACAGAAACGGGCACCAGTATTTTTAATTTCAAGGAAATTGAATTTATACACACAAAATAAACACACAAAATGAAAAAAATCACATTAGCACTATCCCTCGTGCTCTTTACAATCGTGGGTGCTTTCGCACAGATCGAAAAACCAGTAACCTGGTCTTACGTGGCTAAAAAGGTAGGTAAAACAGAAGCTATTCTATATTTAAAAGCCACAATTGATGACAGATGGCATATTTATTCGCAGAATGTTAAAGATGGCGGGCCTGTAAAAACAACTTTTACTTTTTCTCCTTCTAAAGATTTTAGTTTGGTTGGAAAAACAATAGAACCAAAAGCAATTGTAAAATACGAATCTACCTTCAAAATGAATGTTAGCTATTTTGAAAAACAAGTAATATTTCAACAGAAGGTTAAATTAAATAAAGGTACTACTGCCATTAGAGGTAAGGTAGAATTTATGGTCTGTAACGATAAACAATGCCTTCCTCCTGAAGAAGTTGAGTTTAGCATTCCGGTAAAATAAAACAGGAAAAAAAACAGAAACAGCTGCTCTTTTGGGTAGCTGTTTCTGTTTAAAGTAAAATCTAAGCCTTATGGGGGGTAAAAATTATTCCTTTATAAAATTATGCTTAATTTCACACGTTCAAACACACACAAAACACACAAATGAAAAAGGTTTTATTATTGTTACTAATGGTTTCAATGTTTATAGCATTGCCAGCCGTTAAAAGTTTCGCTGTAGCGGTACAGGATACAACCGCCACTGCCCCACCGGATGACCTCGAATTTACAGAGGTTGGCTCTGCAAAAGATAGTGCCGCAAATCATCTCGTCAAAGATTCATTAAAGAAAGATACAATTAAAACCGCAGCTTTTAGCTCAAAAAAAACAGGCGATTCGGAGAAATTAACGCTTTGGCAAACTTTTATTAAAGGATTGCTTTTCGGCTTTGCGGCGATCTTAATGCCTTGCATTTTCCCAATGTTGCCTTTAACAGTGAGTTTTTTTACGAAGAAAGCAGGTAGCAAAAGCAAGGCCGTGGGTCAAGCCATAATTTATGGATTGTCAATTATTATTATTTATGTTGCCTTAGGCATGCTGGTCACCATCGCTTTTGGTTCGGATGCATTAAATGCCCTATCTACTAATGGAATATTCAATGCATTTTTCTTTCTAATGTTAGTGGTTTTCGGAGCCTCTTTTTTGGGCGCATTCGAAATTACATTACCAAGCGCTTTTGTAAATAAAATTGATGCAAAATCGGACAAAGGTGGATTAATGGGCATATTTTTTATGGCTTTTAGTTTGGCTTTGGTGTCCTTCTCTTGTACAGGGCCACTTATTGGTACATTATTAGTTGATGCGGCTTCAAAAGGCGACAGATTAGGGCCTGCGGTTGGAATGTTTGGTTTTTCATTCGCCTTAGCAATACCATTTGCGCTATTTGCCTTATTTCCTTCATTATTAAAATCACTGCCAAAATCAGGTGGTTGGTTAAATAGCGTTAAAGTAGTTTTAGGCTTTATTGAACTTGCTTTTGCTTTTAAGTTTTTATCAAATGTAGATTTAGCATATCACTGGAATTTATTGGATAGAGAGATTTTCTTAGCCATTTGGATTGCAATTTTTGCTTTAATGGGAGTTTATTTATTGGGTAAAATAAAGTTTTCACATGATAGTGATTTGCCTTATTTATCAGTACCCAGAACATTTTTGGCAATATTGGTATTTGCCTGGGTAATTTATTTGGTGCCAGGGATGTGGGGTGCGCCGTTAAAATCTATCAGCGCATTTTTACCGCCGACAGCTACGCAGGATTTCGATCTAAATAATTTGACTATCGCCCAGCCGGCGGCAAATTCAACCACATCAATTAAGGTAAAAAAATACGCAGAGCTATTTCATAGGTTAACACCAAAAGGGTTTGATCCTTATTATGATTTTGAACAAGCTAAGCAGGCTTCTAAAGAATTGGGTAAACCAGTTCTAATCGATTTTACGGGTTGGAGTTGTGTAAACTGCAGAAAAATGGAAAATAACGTTTGGTCAAATTCTGAGGTAGCAAAAAGGCTAAAGAATGATTTTGTAATGGCTGAATTAGTTGTGGACGACAAAACAGAATTACCGACAGAAGAACATTACGTTTCTAAGTTCAGTAATAAAAATATAAATACAATTGGTAAAAAATGGAGCGATTTTCAGGCATCAACATTTAACAGTAATTCTCAACCTCAATATATAATTGTTGATGGTGATGGAAATGTTTTAGTACCACCTCAGGGAGCGGATTATAATCCTGAAAACTACATTAAATTTTTAGATAGCGGAAAGGCAGCTTTCCAGAAAAAAAAGAATGAGTAAGATAAAAAACATTGGCGTTTTAACCTCCGGCGGAGATTCGCCGGGCATGAATGCTGCAATTAGAGCTGTAGTAAGAGCCGCAATTTATTATGATGTTGAAGTAACGGGCTTTCTTCGCGGATACGAAGGTTTGATCAACAACGATTTTATTCCGATGGACCGTAAATCTGTAGCCAATATTATTCAACGTGGCGGCACGATTTTAAAAACAGCCCGCAGTGAAGCGTTTAGAACGGTAGAAGGAAGAAAAACGGCACATGAGAATTTAATAAAGCTTGGTGTTGATGCTCTAATTGTGATTGGTGGCGATGGAACTTTTACAGGAGCTAATGTTTTTGCTAAAGAATTTGATTTCCCGATTATTGGTTTACCCGGAACAATTGACAACGATTTGGCAGGTACTGATTTTACAATTGGTTACGACTCTGCAATTAATACGGTAATTGATGCGGTTGACAGAATCAGAGATACGGCAGAATCGCACGACAGGTTGTTTATCGTAGAAGTTATGGGCCGCGATTCAGGTCTTATTGCCCTGAGAAGTGGAATTGGTGTTGGTGCAGAAGCAATTCTGATTCCTGAAGCCAATATGGGCGTTGAAGATGTTTTGCATAAGCTGGAGCATAGCCGAAAAGATAAATCATCAAAAATTATCATTGTTGCTGAAGGTGATGATGCCGGCGGTGCCTTTAAAGTTGGCGAAATACTGAAAGATAAATACCCTCATTACGATACTAAAGTTTCGGTACTTGGGCATATTCAACGTGGCGGAAAGCCAACATGCATGGACAGGGTACTGGCGAGCAGATTGGGCGTGGTAGCTGTTGAAGGGTTGCTGAAGGGCGAAAATGGCGTTATGGCGGGTCAAATAAACCGCGAAATGGTTTTTACACCTTTTGATCATGCCATTAAGCATATCGACGCTGAAAAAGTAAGTTCAACCTGGATAAAGCTGATTGATATCCTTTCATTTTAATTCAGGAAAATCATATAAAAGAAAAGTCCT
Source organism: Pedobacter nototheniae (assembly GCF_032678625.1). Lineage (GTDB taxonomy): Bacteria > Bacteroidota > Bacteroidia > Sphingobacteriales > Sphingobacteriaceae > Pedobacter > Pedobacter nototheniae_A. The sequence continues at coordinate 904,370 of NZ_JAVTSO010000001.1, forward strand.
TCCCGCACCGGAAGGACTTTCTTATTTTGCTTAGTTTTCGCTATAAGCAATAAAAGCTCATCAGTAGATTTGATTCTGCCAATGAGAAAACACTAAATATCTTCAATAACAACTGCGGTACCACTTGCGGTAACCATTAGCATGCTCCCGCCGCTACCAACTGTTTCATAATCTAAATCTACCCCAACAATTGCATTTGCCCCAAGTGCTGCGGCATATTGTTGCATTTCGCTTACTGCGGTATCTTTTCCTTCTCTTAAAACTTGTTCGTAAGAACCAGATCTTCCGCCTACAATATCGCGGATTCCCGCAAAAAGATCTCTAAAAATATTTGCACCAATAATGGTTTCGCCTGTTACCAAGCCAATGTACTTCACTATTTTTTTGCCCTCTACAGACGGTGTTGTAGTTACCAGCATAACATTCTTTTCTCTTTTGACTGTAAGTTATATAAAAAGTTACAAAAAACGTGAAAATTGGCTGATGTTTTTACTCCATAACGGCTGTGCCGCTGTTCTTTACGGTTATAATTGCCCTTAAAATTTAAAGGTAAAAACTAACCCTCAGAAATAAATTTATGTAATCCTTGCAAATTTTGCATCCCTATTAAAAAACCAATGTTATGAAAAAGCTTAAAGCCATAGTTGTATTTCCATTGTTAATACTGGCAACCTTTGTACAAGCACAAATGCCCGTGCTTAAAGTTCAGCAACCAGAAAATGAAGCGCAAAAAATAGCGGTCAGCCTAAAAAAACTGAATATCGATGTTCAGATTACCGGGAATATTGCAACAACGGTTATGACGATGACTTTTTATAACAACAGCAACCGGGTTTTAGAAGGCGAATTAACCTTTCCAATGCCCGAAGGTGTAACGGTTAGCCGTTATGCACTCGACATAAATGGAAAAATGCGCGAGGCGGTGCCGGTAGAAAAAGCAAAGGCAACTGAAGTTTTTGAAAGTATTGAGCACCGTCGGGTAGATCCGGGTTTGCTTGAAAAAGTAGAAGGAAATAATTTTCGTACCCGGATTTATCCGTTGCCTGCTAAGGGCAGCCGCACTATAATTGTTGGTTATGAGCAAGAGCTTAGTTTTAATGATGGTAATGCCCTCCAATATCATTTGCCTTTGGGCTATAATCAGGCTATACAAGATTTTACGCTAAAAACGACTGTTTTTGAAACAGTGGTAAAACCTGAACTGGTTGAGCAACCCGATGGAAACTTTAGTTTCAACGCAAATGGGAATACTTATATCGGAGAAATAAAGAAAAGTAATTATGAGCCTAAAAATGGACTAACCATAAGTTTACCCAAACGTACCAACCTGCCTGAAGTGCAAATGCAAAAAGCTTCTTCCGGCTACTATTTTATGGTAAATGTTTTTCCAAAAACGCAGAGCAGACCAAGGCAATGGGCAAATCAATTGGGCTTAATCTGGGATTGTTCTTTAAGTGGCCTGCAACGGGATGTTAAAAAAGAAATTGAACTTTTGGGCTTAATTATAAACCAGAAACAAAACCTAACCATACAATTGGGTTTGTTAAATAATAATTTTAAAGATGGCGGTGTTTTTGTGATTAAAAATGGCAATTGGAATCTTTTAAAAAGAAAACTGGAAACAATGGTTTATGATGGGGGAACCAATTTTAGCGCCATAAATCAAAAAAACTTCCTGGCAGAAGAGTACCTGTTTTTTTCAGATGGTTTATCCACTTTCGGCAAAAGTAACGTAAGCCTTGGCAAGCCTATTCATACTATAAATACTTCGCTAAAGGCTGATTACAGTACATTGAAATACATTAGCTTAAAAACAGGCGGCCAATTTGTAAATTTAAATAGCATTTCAGTACAAAACGCTTTTAAGCAGCTAAGTCAGGAAAATTTGCAGTTTTTAGGCGTTAAAAATAATGCAGATGTAAGAGAAGTTTATCCATCTATGCATGTTAATGTAAATGGGCAATTGTCTTTAGCGGGAATTTTAAATGGTTTAAATACATCTTTTATTCTGCAATTTGGTTTCGGGAATACTGTTGTTTTAGAGATGCCAATTCGCTTAAATGCTACAGAACATACATTAACCAGCATAGATGTACGAAGGGTTTGGGCACAGAAAAAGATTGCCGAAATGGATATTCAGTACGAAACTAACCAGGATGATATTAGCGCTTTAAGCAAACAGTTTGGTATTGTAACCAGAAACACCAGTTTGATTGTTTTAGAAAATCTGGATGATTATTTACGCTACGATATTGCGCCGCCAGCCGAATTAAGGGCAGATTATGATGCAGTAGTAAAACAACGCAGGGTTGATATTCTGGAGCGAAAAACAAATTTAATAAATACCGCGGTTGCCATGACAAAAGAACTCAAAACCTGGTGGAATACAGATTTTAAATATGTTAAAGGAAGTAAAGGAAAAGATAAATACCCAACGGTAGAGGGTGATCCTGTTGGAAATAGGGTAACCTCAGAACCTGTTAGGGCAGCAGAGAGAAGTGTTGATGCCGTGCGAATGCCTGCGCCCGTTGCTTCTGCAGACGAATCAAGAAGAAGAGAGTCAGACAGCAAGGCTTTGCAGGATGTAGTCGTAACGTCGTCCAGATCGGTCAGAAAACAAAATTTAAGCCAGTCTGCCGTTTCGTTACAGGGAAGTGTTGCCGGGTTGTCAATCAATCAAACCAGAACAAGAGTAGAAACAACTGCCCCGGGGCCAACCATTATTATCCCTGAATTTAAAAGTGATAAGGATTATATGAAAAACTTGAAAGGGAGCCCGGATAGTGCTTATCAAAAATATTTGGAAATGAGGCCGGGTTACATCAGTACACCAATGTTTTATTTTGATGTGGCAAACTGGTTTTATCAGCAGAAGGATGATGCCAGGGCCTTAACCATTTTAAGCAATATTGCTGATTTGGAATTAGAAAATGCTGATTTATACAAAACATTGGCTTATAAACTAAAGCAAACCCATAACTACACAGAAGAGATTTTTGTTACAGGAAAAGTATTGCAATGGCGTCCGATGGAGTCGCAAAGTTACCGCGATTATGCCCTTGCTTTAGCCGATGCCGGCCAATATCAGAAAGCGCTTGATTATTTATATAAAGTTTTAACACAAAGTTATAATACACAAACAGCCGATCGCGATGAAGGAATAGAAGAAATTATCATCTCAGAAATGAATAATTTGATTAGCAACCATGGCGATAAATTAAATACTAAGGGTATGGATAAAAGATTGATTTTTCCTTTACCGGTTGATGTTAGGGTGGTGCTAAACTGGAATAAAAACGATACCGATATTGATTTATGGGTTACAGATCCTACAGGAGAAAAAGGATATTACAGCAATCCAAGAACCCAGATTGGAGGTCGGATTAGTAACGATTTTACCTCTGGTTATGGTCCTGAGCAGTTTATGATTAAAAAAGCCATAAAAGGTAAATACAAAATTGAAGTAAACTATTACGGCGACAGGCAAATTAACATCAGCGGGCCAACTACCGTAACCGCAGAAATTTATACCCGTTACTCAACAGGAAAGCAAGAACGAAAAGTAATTGTTTTACCAATGGATGCTAATAATAAAAACGGCAATTTAGTTGGAGAGTTTAATTTTAATTAAGTGATGTCCAACCGACAACGTTAATTTAAATAATAAACAATGTAAGCGCACTATGGTTCAATGCGCTTACATTGGTTTTAGCTTTTAGAAAAAAGCAAGCTCAGGTATTTTTAACTTTCCTTTGTTGTTAAGCGGTATTGCAGCGGTATCGCCCGGTTCTTTATCGGGAATTTAGGGAAAAGCCCGACCGCAGGACGTAAAAGCTGCGGAGCCTACGCTTCAAAACCATTGGTTTAGAGTAATTTTTCTTCAATTTCTATCCAGCTACTTACCCTTTCGTAATCGGTAATGAGTAAGTTGTGCGGAGAGGTATATAAAAGTGGGCGGCCTTTAAAGCTGGTGAAATTTTTAATGCGATCGTCAATTAAGAAATCAGCTTCAATAATTTTATTACCGCAAAACATAATGTGTTGCCAGTCTATAAAAGGAAAATGCTCGGCCAGCCAATCGTACTTATCCGTTAACGAGTTTCTAAATTCCATGGCTGCAGAAACGATATAGACGTCATATTTTTCCTGTAAGGCCTTAATTACCCTTTGGCTGTCGGGAATCACCGCTAAATCTCTGAAAAACCCTGGCTCATTAATGTAATCAAACCATTTTTGATTTATATTTTCGGGTACATGTTTGTATATTTCATTTCCAGGCTCGATAATCAGATCCAAAGGAACGCCGTAATCGCGGTTATAAAGTTTAATAAATTTTGGGATAACATCAGCTATCACCTCGTCCATATCAATGGCAATTCTTTTCATATTGTATCAGCAAATATTTTAGCGTAAATATCTCTAAAACAAAGAAATTAAACTATGTTTTTAATTTACAGTATTTTAGTTATCTTTGCAGCCCGCAGCACGAAGCTCCGGGAACTATGTTGAATACATAAATACAATTGAAAAATGGCAACTAAAATCAGATTGCAAAGATTCGGTAAAAAAGGGAAACCTTTTTTCCACGTTGTGGTAGCAGATTCTCGCTCACCACGTGATGGTAAATTTATTGAGCGTTTAGGTTCATACAACCCAAACACCAATCCTGCAACCATCGAAATTAATTTCGAAAAAACTTTAGCTTGGGTTAACAGTGGTGCTGAGCCAACTGATACCGCTCGTGCTATCCTTTCTTACAAAGGTGTTTTATACAAAAAACACTTAGAAGGTGGTGTGAAAAAAGGTGCTTTAACACAAGAGCAGGCAGATGCTAAATTTACAGAGTGGTTAGACGCTAAAGCTGGTAAAATTTCTGGTAAATCAGAAGGTTTAGCAAGCTCGAAAGCTGAAACTCGTAAAGCAGCATTAGCAGCAGAAGCTAAGAAAAAAGAAGATAGAGCAGCAGCTATCGCAGCTAAAAATGCACCAGTTGCAGAAGAGGTTGTTGAAGAAGAAGTAACTGAAGAAGCACCAGCTGTTGAGGCTGAGGCTACTGAAGAAGCTCCTGCAGCAGAAGCTACTAAAGAAGAAGGCGCAGAATAATTTAATTTATTTTGCTGTACAGAAAATAGCGTTCCGAATTTTTCGGAACGCTATTTCTATTTAAAAGACATTATTATATATAGCTCGTTATGCTGAACTTGTTTCGGCATCTTTCTTGCAAGCCCCTGAACTAAATTCAGGGTGACGATTAGTATTTGGATATGAAGCACGAAGAAGCATTTTACATCGGTTACGTTACAAAAACCAGGGGATTAAAAGGAGAAGTTCAGGTATTTTTTGAATTTGATGAATATGAGCAATTGGAATTTGACATTGTTTATGCAGATATGAATGGTAAGCTTGTTCCTTATTTTGTTGCATCGGCTAAATTACAGGCAAACAAAACCGGATATTTTAATTTTGACGATGTAGATCATATTGATAAAGTACAGCCGCTTTTAAAAAAGAAATTGTATTTGCCTTTAACGCAAAAGCCCGAGCGTGATGAAGATGAGTTTTTCTATACAGATTTGAAAGGCTTTATGGCGGTTGATGAAACGCTTGGCGAACTTGGCGAAATTTTGGAAGTAAACGAATATCCGCAGCAATTTGTGGCTACCGTATTACATCAGGAAACCGAAATTCTTTTTCCACTCAATGAAGATTTTATTGTTGAGATTGATGATGAAGAAAAAATATTAACGCTTGATTTACCCGAAGGCTTGTTGGATATATACCTGGAAAAGTAAACGCTTGTTCTCCTACTACAAAACTTTAACTTTGAACCTATGCGTTTCGATATTATAACTGTTTTACCTGCATTATTGGATAGTCCTTTTGCTCACTCTATTTTGCAAAGGGCACAAACAAAAGGTATTGCAGAAATTGTTGTTCATAATTTGCGTGATTATGCAACAAATAAACAAAAAAGTGTAGATGATTATCAGTATGGCGGCGGAAGCGGCATGGTGATGAGTATTGAACCTTTTGCGGTCTGTATTGAGAAATTACAGGCAGAGCGCACGTATGACGAGATCATATTTATGAGCCCTGATGGCGTTACGCTTAATCAGAGCACGGCTAATGAGTTATCTATTAAAAAGAACATCATTATTCTGTGTGGCCATTATAAAGGCATAGACCAGCGCATACGTGATATTTTTGTAACCCGTGAGATTTCTGTTGGCGATTATGTTTTAAGTGGCGGAGAGCTGCCGGCGGCAATTGTTGTAGATGCTGTTGTTCGTTTAATTCCTGGTGTTTTAAATGATGAAACCTCTGCCCTTTCGGATAGTTTTCAGGGCGATTTGCTGGATGCGCCGGTTTATACCCGTCCGGCAGACTGGCGCGGCCATAAAGTGCCGGATATTTTATTGAGCGGACATGAGGCTAAAGTAAACGAATGGCGCCACGAACAGGCCTTAGAACGCACTCAGAAACGCCGTCCTGACCTTTTGAAATAGAAGCAATTAACATTATCGAATGTGGAATTCATAAAGATTGTGGAAAAAATTAAAATAGGTTTCTTTATATCAAAAATTTTCCCTAATATTGCAATCCGATTTTCAAGGTAAAGAATATCGGTTTAATAGCTTAAAATCATGGATTTAGTAAAATTTGTTGAAGAGCAGGCCATCGCGAAAAAAGATTTTCCTGCGTTCAAGTCTGGCGATACAGTGAGCGTACACTATAAAATTCGCGAAGGTAATAAAGAACGTGTTCAAATTTACCAGGGTGTTGTTATACAACGTAACAGCGCAGGTGCTAACGAAACTTTTACGGTTCGTAAAATGAGTAATGGAATAGGTGTAGAGCGTATCTTCCCTATCAATTCTCCAAATATCGAGAAAGTAGACGTTAACAGTTATGGTAAAGTTCGTAGAGCGAAATTATTCTACTTACGTGCATTAACTGGTAAAGCAGCTCGTATCAAATCTTTAAGAAAATAATATTCTTTATAAAAAGATATAAACCTTCACGATTACTCGTGGAGGTTTTTTTGTTTATATATTTGTGGCCATGATGAATTCTGAATTTTTCAACCAGGTTTTTTGGGGGAATAACATTAGGGCATATTTTCTTTTCGGTACCATCCTGCTTTTAGGGCTTATTTTTAGAAGAATTGTTTCTAAACTTTTAAGTAAACTGCTTTTTAAACTTTTTAAAAGCTTTTCCCAGCAGGCGCACGATGATACCTTTGTTTCTTTATTGCTAAAACCTATTGAGGTTTTTATCCTGTTTTCTACCCTTTATCTTTCTATAAATCAGCTAAAACACCCCCTAGAAGTAACGGTATTCCACTACGGTAAACTTGTTGGTAAGGTGAAAGAGCAGATTCCGGTCTCCATCGGAGATTGTATCGACAGAATATTTTTATTCCTGATTATTTTATCCATTTTCTGGATCATTCTCAGGATTATAGATTTTATTTCTCATGTGCTGTTATATAAGGCCTCTTTAACAGAAAGTAAGTCCGACGATCAGTTGGTACCTTTTTTAAAAGAGTTATTTAAAACGATCGTTGTTTTTATAGGCTTTTTTACACTTTTAGGATTTGTTTTCGAGGTTAATGTACTTACACTGATTACTGGTTTAGGTATTGGTGGTATTGCAATAGCGCTGGCAGCCAAAGAAAGTCTTGAAAATTTAATCGGTTCTTTTACTATATTTTTAGATAAGCCTTTCACGGTAGGCGATCTGGTAAAGGTTGACGGTGTAGAGGGTACAGTAGAAAAAGTAGGCTTTAGAAGCACCTTAATTCGTACCACGGAGAAAACGATGGCTACCATCCCTAATAAAGGCATGATTGACGGCGTTTTGGAAAACATGAGTTTAAGAAACTTTAGAAGGGTAAAGTTTTCTTTCGGAATTACTTACGAAACAGATGCACCAACAATCAAGAAAATTGTAGAGGAAATCAGAACGTACATCAGACAACACCCCGATACAAGCGATGATGGTAATGCCTATTTTGAAGGTTTCGGCGATTCATCTCTAAATATCGAGGTCATTTATTTTGTTTCTATAACTGCGTACAATGATTACCTGGCTATAAAACAAGAAATTAATTTTAAGATTATGGAGATTGTAATGAGCAATAAATCAGATTTTGCTTATCCAACACAAAGATTGATTAGTGATCAGTCTGCACCCGTATCTGATAAAGTACCGGGAAATGATGCAACGGATTAGTTTGGAATAATCAGGCATAAAAAAAGCGATTTGGTTTGTTCCAAATCGCTTTTTTTCTATTTGTATATTTTTCTAACTTAACTCTGCTAAAGTGGTAATCCCACCTTTAACCACATCGTTAAGTGCAACGTTTACCTTAGTTCCAACCGGAAGAAAAACATCAACCCTGGAGCCGAATTTAATAAACCCAAACTGTTCTGCCTGAACAACCTGATCTCCTTCTTTTACATACCATACAATACGACGGGCTAAAGCACCGGCAATTTGACGGAATAATACAGGCGTACCATTTTTATGCTCTACAACGGTGGTTGTACGCTCATTTTCAGTCGATGATTTTGGATTCCATGCGGCTAAGTACTTTCCGGGATGGTATTTGAAAAATTTAACCACACCAGAAATTGGATTACGGTTGATGTGCACGTTTACCGGCGACATGAAAATTGAAACCTGCAAGCGTTTATCTTTAAAGTACTCGCCTTCTTCAGTTTCTTCTATCACCACTACTTTACCATCTGCAGGACAGATTACCAGGTTTTCGCCAGATGAAAAGCTTCTGCTCGGGTTGCGGAAAAATTGTAAAACAATTATAAATAATGCCGCCGAAAAAATATAAATAAACCAGCGTAACCAGGTTACATCATAATATTTGTAATCAACAAAAGCATTAATGATAAAGATAAATAATATGCTTAAAGCTATAGTTGTATAACCTTCTTTGTGTATAGTCATTGTGTTATTTGATTGTTGAGCAAAGGTGCAAAAAATAAATTAAACTGTATATTAAGCTTAACAAAGGTTTTTATAATTCCGCTTTAATATCTTATTCTTCTCTCGGGATGTTCTGTCTAAAATTATGAGATTAACCTTACTTTATGTAAGTTTGAGTAGACCTTATAAGCAACCAAAATCCTAAAAACCAAATTATGAAAAAACTACTAATCTTAATGGCGCTCGTTGCCATATCTTTTGCCGGTTTTAGTAAAGAAAGTAAAACCACTAAAAATTCCATCAAATATAAAAAGGTTAATACCATTAAAAAGATTAAGGCAAAGAAAAAACAAGACTGCTACCCTGTGCAAATTAATGCCAGTTGCGGAACATTTTTTGAAACAATGTGTAGTGAAGGGGGAACTCCAAAAGAAAGACAAGAAGCATTTGAAGTACTTAGCGATATGTACGATAATGCTGTTTGTGGCTAATTAATTAACAATTGCTTATAAGGTCTAATTATTTTAAGTACAGATATTTAGTTGATTCAATTTATAGCTTTCACATTCTTTAATAAGTATACAATCACTTTGTAATGAAAAAATATTTTTTTGTAGCAATTGCCTTTTTTATTTTTCTAAATGTAAAGGCGCAAAAAGGAGAGCAGGCACTGATAACTGTTTTTTATAAGTTTAACCATTTAAAAGATACTTTAGATAAATCGAGTTTATATAAAGAAAGAATGGTGTTGTGGGCAGGTAAAAATGCGTCTGTTTATAAAAGTTATGATAAGATTGTAAATGATTCGGTTAAAAAAACATCTGTACAGGAAGATGGTAAAGGCGGTTATATAATAAATACCGCCAACCGCAAAAAAACAATCGGTACACAAATTTTTAATTATCCTGCAGATAAAAAAATGATTGTTTTAGAAAAACTGATTAAAACCTATGCCATTGATGAAACCTATCCGAATATAGAATGGAAAATCAAGGAAGACACGCTTTCTCTATCCGGAATTAAATGTCAAAAGGCAGAGGCCGTTTTTAAAGGGAGAAATTACACAGCCTGGTTTGCTCCTGATTTACCTTATAATACTGGCCCGTGGAAATTATGTGGGCTGCCGGGTCTAATTCTTCAGGCGTATGATGATAAACACGAAGTAGAGTTTATGTTTGATGGATTAAAGCCAGCGGAAAGTTTAGAAACTATTGCTACGCCGAGCATTGCAATAGCCGCTACGCAAGCAGACTACAAGAGGTTGATTGATTTGTTAAGAAATGATCCGAATGCTTTTTTTGCACAAAATGAAGTGAATGGCGTAAGGCTTTCGCCAAATAACCCCGATTTATTTAAGAATGCTAAGAAAACTGAAAGTAATCCTCTCGAGTTAAAGCCTTAATGTGTTTAAAAAAGAGCCTTTTCTTTTTACTTTTTAATTTGCTGTATGTTTCATTGGTTTTTTCTCAAGATTATATCCACGGAAAGATCACTGATTCACTAAGCAAACCAATTGCTTTTGCCAATATTGCGCTGCTTAATAATGGTATAATTATAAAATATACTCAAAGTAATCAGGAGGGGCAGTATGCATTTAAACAGCAAGAAAAAAGCACTGTACAGTATTTACAACTGCAATTTACATCTGTAGGATTCGAAAAGAAAATAGTTGCAATAACAACTGCACAAAAGCAGTACAATGTTATGCTCAAAGCATCGAGCCTTATTTTAAGCGAAATTTTAGTTAAAAGCAAGCCCGCTCCTATTCAGAAACGTGGGGATACGACGAACTTTGATCTTTCTTTTTATAAGGCTCCTCAAGATCGGGTTATAGAAGATGTTTTAAAAAAAATACCAGGGATTGAAATTACAGAGGCTGGAAAAATAAGTTACAATGGAAAATCTATTACCAGTTTTTTTATTGATGGTGATAATCTATTGGATGATAAATATACTTTGGGTACCAAAACAATTCCTGCTGGAATAGTAGATACACTACAGGTTTTTGAAAATCATCAGCCTATAAAAGCCCTTAATAAAATTTCGCCAAGTGATAATGTTTCTTTAAACATCGTTTTAAACCCAAAAGCAAGAATCAAAGTTACAGGGCTTGCTAATTTAGGGCTCGGAACAAATGAGCACTTTAAAGAGGAAACAAATTTAATGAGTTTAAAAAAGGGCTACAAGACTTTAAACCTTATTAAATACAACAGTGATGGATATGATTTATCAAAAGAAATTACCGCACAAAATTTTACTGAAAAGAATGCTGATTTAGGCCGGAATACAAATTATCCATTAATCAATTTAAATACGGTTGTAACGCCCAATCTAAGCCAAAACAAATACTTATTCAATCATGCCTTTCTTGCTACGAGCAATCAATTATTTAAGCTGAGTAATGATATACAGTTAAAACTTTCAGGACATTATTTTAGAGATGCACAGAAAAGTACTTTCTCCAGGCTAACACAACAAGTTATTTTAACGGATACCATCCGTTACCTCGAAGAGCAGAACCAACAAGATAACCCGCACAGGTTTGAGCTTAGAGGTGATTTAACGATCAATAAAAAGAAATACTATTTTAACAATACCTTGGTTTTTAAAAATGAAACCCTTAGCACCAATGCTTTGATTACGGTAAATTCTAACCTGGTAAACCAGGTGCTAAAAGTAAATCCTTACGAGTTTTATAACGAAGCGAAGTACATTAAAACCATCCAAAATGATAAGGCATTAGAATTTTTCTCTTTTATTAGCAAATCTAACCAAAATCAAAATTTAAATATATTTCCTTCCGTTTTTAATGGATACGAAGTACAGCAAATTAAAACACCTCAGCTATTTGTTAATAATGGCTTGGCTTTAAAAGTATTGAGCGGCAAAATTTTTCAGGAGTTTAAAGTTTCGCATACTTATGATGAAAAGGAAATTAATTCGGCCATAAATGGCATTTATTCAAACCAACTTGGGAATAATTTAAAATGGAAATATAACAAGCTTCAATTTAGCCCTTCCTTTAGCTATGCAGATGAAAAAATAAAAATATTGTTATCTCTGCCTGTGAGCTATAATGGTTTTAGTTTTAATGATAATCTTTATGAAAGTAACCACCATGAAAACAAGTTTGCTTTTGAGCCTAAACTAACCTTTAAAATTAATCAGGGAAAAGAGAACCGGGTAACCGCTCAATACCAATATAAAAATGATTTTGGTGATGCTAATACACAGTATCAGGGCTATATATTATCAAACTACAGAACACTAAATGCTTACAGTACTGATTTTCTATCTCAATCCAATACCCATAATTTTTCAATGGGTTATAACTTCAGTAAAAGCATAAGCCTTTTCTCTTTTAATGTATTTGGCTTGTATAGTGTAAAAGAAAATAATTCTATAAGTCAGATCAATTTTAATAATTTTAATCAAACAACTTTGCAACTTCCATTAATCAATTATAATAGAAATTTATTGTTAATCGGAAACACTAACAAATACATTTTTGAACTGAAAACAACGGTTAAGGCAAACTTTGCTTTGCAGCAACTTTACAGTAATCAAGTGCTTAATGCACAACTTTTACCCTACAAAACCATAGCGTATACTTATGGCTTCGGAACGGATACAAAGTTTAATAATTGGGTTTATTTAAAATATGCAGCATCTTATGTGCCTACAAGATCCAAAACAACAGCATTTAATTTAGAAGCGCAGAAAAACACATTTATAAACCAGAAAATGGAATTGGTTTTATTGCCGGTAAAGCCCGTAATTTTTAAGGTTAATGTCGAGCATCAATTTTATAAAAGTACAAGCAGCAATGCTTCGAACTATTTATTTTTAGATGCCAATTTAAACTGGAAGTTTGCAAAAGCCAGGCAAGAGCTAACATTTTCGGCAATTAACCTGGCCAATATAAAATCATACCGAACAAATTACCTATCGGCTTATACCAGCGCAAATTCCAGTTATCAGCTTTTAGGGCGCTTTTTTCAGGCAAATTATATTTTTAATTTTTAAGAAGTGGCCCTATAAATATCAGTTAAATTTCTGCCTAAGCCGTTATAGTCTAAGCCATAGCCTACTACAAATTCATTCGGGATCTCAAAGCCTATGTATTCAAGTTCTTCTATCTGATGCTTTAAAGAAGCCGGTTTAAGCAAAAGTGAACATACTTTTACCGATGCAGGTTTTTTTGTTTTAATGGTTTTTAAAATATGCGTTAACGTGAGGCCTGTATCTACAATATCCTCTACAATTATAATATCCCGTCCCTCAATGTCATCCGGCAAACCAATTAGTTCTTTAACCGTTCCGCTACTCTCCGTTCCCTGGTAAGAAGCCACACGCATAAAAGCAATTTCGCAAGCTCCGCTGATTTCCTTGATTAAGTCGGCCATAAACAAAAAACTTCCGTTTAAAACACCGATAAACAAAGGGCATTTGCCTTCATAATCTACATTCATTTGAATGCCCAATAACCTGATGCGTTTATTCAGATTATCATTTTCCAAAAATATCTCGAATTCCTTATCCTCTACCTGAATTTTATGCATGTTGTTTTAAAATGTTTGATAACTTATTTTGTAAAACGAGTGGATTAACCACCGTTTTCCTGTTCCCGTTGTTTTTTGCGCTGCTCTCTCCGCTCCTGTCTGAGTTGCTTTTTTGTTTTTGTGGTGTCAGCTGGGATTGTTCCCTGCTTATTTACCGTATCTTTTTTAGAACCACCACCAAATATCCGATCGAAAAGATTTTTGTTGTGATCCTGCATAATAACAGGAGGTGTGTCGCCATCTTCATCAAATGCATTGGTGTCAATCGCTACCGTATCCGGAGTTAAATACTTACGGAGTCCTTCGCGCAATCTAACATTATAAAAGCCATAACCCGAAGTATCCGCAGGCGTTAAACCTCTTCTGGCCATAATATTGCCCATATACCTGAAATAATTAAACAAGTAAGGTTTTAATGCGCCATCGCCGGCAAATTTATACATTGCAGCTTTTGGTTTGGGAACAATATTGGCTAAAAATATACCTTCTCCAATGGTTAAATCAGCTGGCTGTTTACCAAAATAATATCTTGAAGCCTCTCCAATTCCATAAATATTTTGCCCAAGTTCCATAATGTTGAAATAAACTTCGAGCATTCTTTGCTTGCTTACTAAATGGTTGTGTTCAATTAGCCAAACAATTAAAATTTCTTCCGCTTTACGTGCAAGGGTTTTTTGACGGCTTAAATAAACATTTTTGACCAATTGCATGCTGATGGTGCTTCCTCCGCGTTTAAATTTTTTCTCCTTGTAATTAACTGCAATTGACTTTCGGATCGATTCTTCCACAAATCCATTGTGAGTAAAGAAAGAGGGATCTTCGGCCGTTAATACGGCATTTTTAAAGTTTGAAGAAATAGAAGTTAAAGGGGTAAAGTTTGAGTTTGGCGGGCCAATGGTAATGTTGCGCATTGGTTTTCCGTACTCATAAGGGGTATATATAAAAGTGCTGTTTATTTTTTGAAGATTCGTTTTACCCCATTGTAAAATTTTGAAATCAACAGGCGTTAATGTTGAGCTAAAGCGAACACTGTCCGGAATTTTGCTGTCGAGATAAAAATTCAGGTTATATTTAATTTTGCCTTTTACTTTTAAGCCATCTAACGATTCGAACAAACCTTCAGGAAAAGCTTCAAAAACAGATTGTGCATCCTGCTCCTCCGCTTTTAGTTTCAGTTCGTAAATTTTATTAGGACTAAGCGTGTATTTTATATAAGGATGAATAGAGGCATTTTTTAAAAATGCAGTTGAGGTGCTATCCAGGGCCACATAATTTTTGCCCACCAAAACGTCGGCATCCAGTTTAGCACTTTGCACAATAATGTCATTGCTGGCAATTCTTGGCTGGTTAATCAACATGTTTTTAACAGACCAGGAGCCAGAAATTTTAAAATCGTCACCGCTGTAGCCCGCATCTTTTAATTCGGTTTGCAGGGTATCAAAACTTAATTTAGCGTGTAGCTTATGGTTTAAATATGGTAATTCTAATTTTTTGCCGTCGGCATAAGCCGTAAAGCTCAATTTCTTTTTGCCTGGTTTAACAAGGCCGTTTACATGCCAGGTAGATTCTCCGTTGTTAACATTAATGCTCGATTTTAAATCTCCCCCATCAATGGTTGCCGTAGTGGCAAAAGAAAGTTTTGCGGTATCATTATCATTAACCTTAAAAACCATGTTCTTCATGTCCATATCATCAGGGATTTTGTATAAAACCTGGTTTAATATGTTGCTGGCAATTTCAGATAAGTCTGCTTTCCCTTTGTTTTCGGTATTATCTTTCTTTTTTCTTTTTAACAGAAAGTCGATATTGGTAATCGAATCTTTAAGCACAATGCTTACAAACCCTTCGTTTAGTTTTACTTCAGATAATTTTACATTACCAAAAATCAGCGGGAACAATTTTACGCCAACACTAAGTTCATTAATGTGCGATAAAGTATCCCGATCTTTCGGAACAACCGAAATTTGGGTCATTTTTACGGTACTTAATCCGGTAAACCCGGCAGAACCGATTTTAATATCCAGCCCATAATCTTTATCAGCCTTTGCAATGGCTTTAGCCATCATCTTTTTGAGTAAAGCTTCCCTTTTACTATAAGCAACCGCCCCTAAAGCCATGCAAACAATTAAAAAAACGCCCAAAACCCAGGCCCCGATTTTTAAATATTTTTTAGGAATGTTAATTTTTGGTATCCGCATATAGTCGTAAAAATGGTTAATTGCTTAAACGTAACAATTAAATGTTTATTTCGTGTTAAAATTACAGTTAAAAACCCTAAATAAAAGTATATGTGGCTATGTTTTGTTAATTTTGAATTTAAATTTATATAATGCAAATTAGCTCACAGCAAGTTTTAGATGCCCTTAAAAATGTTGAAGATCCGGATCTGAAAAAAGATCTGGTTACTTTAAACATGATTAAGGATTTACAGATCGTTGATAAACACATTAGTTTTACACTTGAATTAACCACACCGGCATGTCCGATGAAGGATATGCTGACAAATGCCTGTACCAATGCCATTAAGCATTTTGTTATGGCTGATGCAACGATTTCCATCAACGTTACTTCGAGGGTTACTCAATCCATCAGTTCTTCTTCACTGGATAGCATTAAGAATATTATTTTAGTTTCTTCAGGAAAAGGTGGGGTTGGTAAATCAACTGTGGCCAGTAATTTAGCTGTGGTTTTAGCTAAAGATGGCGCTAAAGTTGGCTTAATTGATGCCGATATTTATGGCCCATCTGTACCAACGATGTTCGATTTGGTTGATGCTAAACCAGGTGCGGTAGAAACAGCTGATGGTAAAACAAAAATTTTGCCAATCGAAAAATACGGCATAAAACTCCTGTCGTTAGGTTTCTTTGCAGATCCAGACCAACCTGTGCCATGGCGTGGTCCAATGGCATCAAATGCCGTTAAACAATTATTTAACGATACAAATTGGGGCGAACTCGATTATCTGATTGTAGATCTTCCACCGGGTACGGGCGATATTCACATTACCATTACGCAAAGTTTTCCAATTTCTGGTGCCGTAGTGGTTACAACACCACAACAGGTCGCTTTAGCTGATACTAAAAAAGGATTAGCCATGTTTAAAATGCCGGGAATAAATATTCCGGTTTTAGGTGTAATTGAAAATATGTCTTATTTTACCCCAGCAGAATTGCCGGATAATAAATATTATATCTTTGGAAATGGGGGCGGGAGAAAACTTGCTGCGTATTTTGACGTTCCTTTCTTAGGAGAAATACCCATTATACAAAGCATTGCAGAAGCAGGTGATAGCGGTAAACCGGTGGCCTTAAATCAAAACCCTTTACTGGACAGTGTATTTGGGGATATAGCAGGTAAAATAGCGCAACAGATATCTATAAACAACGCGCAACCGGCTAATTGCTAAAAAATTACTATTTTTATACTTTAAAAAACATATAATGAATTTAACAGAGCGGGTAGAACAGGCATTAGAAACCATAAGGCCATATTTAATTGCTGATGGTGGGGATGTTTCTGTTGAGGAAATTACATCAGATAATGTAGTGAAATTAAAACTTTTGGGTAATTGCGGTTCTTGCAAAATGAGCTTTATGACCATGAAATCAGGTATTGAGCAGGCGATTATGAAAGCTGTTCCTGAAATTACTTCGGTTGTAGCTGTCAACATGGCTGAACAAGATTAGCTTTAACAATATTTAACAAAGAAGTTTTCTTAATAAAATTACTTTTGTATTAATGAGATATTGTATTACCCTTCTTTTGCTTATTTTTTCGGTAACTGCTTTTGCACAACAAAAGCCAGTACAGGATAAACTTATCCAGTTTTCGGGTATTATAACGGATATTGATAGTACAAACGTAATTCCTTATGTAACCATTACTAACCTTTCGGCTAAGAGTAAAAGGGTTGCTGCAGATTACCGGGGTTATTTTACCTTTATTGTAAACCCAGGCGATACCATTTTATTTACTGCCATAGGCTACAAAAAGTTTTCTACGGTTATTCCGCAAAGCCAGCCAGATAGTAAATACACCATTATGGTAAAACTTAAAGCTGAGGTGATCAATTTGCCCTCGGTAAGGGTTTTTCCGTGGGCTACAGCAGAAGAATTTACCCGGGAGTTTTTAACCATGAAACTTGCCGATGATGATATGGCCATTGCTAAAAAGAACCTTTCCCGTTCATCAATCGATGGTTTAATTCAAACCCTTCCACGCGATGGACAGGAAATTGGCAGCCAGAATTACCGCTATAACTTTGACCGGATGGTTAATAAGAACATGGTTCAAACCAATCCATTGTTAAACCCTTTTGCATGGGGTAAACTGATGCAACAAATCTTTGATGGGGATAAGAAAAGAAATACCGATAATTAAAGGATAAGTTTATCTTAAACGGATTATATATTTTTTAGTGAAATTTCTATTAACTTACGTTGATAGAAACAAAAAGGAGCAATTTTAATTGCCCTCTCTTAATTATCTCTTTTTACTTTTATTTGGAAACTTCATTTTGTAATCCGTTTTGATATTTCCCTTTGAAATGGCATCCAGTTTGCTTTTAAGCATCGTTTTACGTAAAACACTTACTTTATCGGTAAATAATTTACCTTCAATATGATCGTACTCGTGTTGGATTACACGGGCGGCTAATCCATCTACATCTTCGGTATGCTCCACCCAGTTTTCATCCACATATTTTATTTTAATGTTGGGTTTGCGCGAAATATTTTCGCGGATGTCGGGAATACTCAGGCAGCCCTCATTGAAGAACCAGGGTTCGCCTGTTTCTTCTAAAATCTCGGCATTAATAAAAACTCTTTTATAACCGGAGTTTCCGTCATCATCCACACCGGTATCAACAATAAACAACCTGATAGGCAAACCCACTTGTGGTGCAGCCAAACCAACGCCGTTAGCATAATACATCGTATCAAACATGTTGGCAATCAGCTCTTTTAATTGAGGATAATCTTTTTCTATATCAGTTCCTACTTTCTTTAATACCGGATCTCCGTAGGCTACTATTGGTAATTTCATTTTGGTAATATTTTTTCAGACTAAAAATCTGAGTTATTAATTTTTTACTTGTCAGCTAATTTTGGTTTAAATTGTTTCAAAAAAGCCATTGTCGACAATGCAATAAAGATTTGATTCTGCAAAAATAAGAATTATTCCCCTATTGGACAGAATGTAAAGATATTCAGTTTGTCTTTATCTAAAACTTCGTGAGCTATTTCTGCAATTTCATCGGTATTCACCGCATTAATTTTAGCAAAAACGGTTTCTAAACTGTCAATTTTATCATGATCGATCAGGCTTTTAGCCATCGCAATGATTAAGCCAATTCTATTTTCTTCACCAAGGGCAATCTGACCAATAAATTTATGCTTAGCTTTCTGCAGCTGTATACTGTTGAGCGGATTCTCTCTTAATTTTTTAATTTCTTTAAAAATCAAGGAGAGTGCTTTTTGTTGTTTTTCACGATCGGTACCAAAATAAATGGTAAATATTCCAGTATCGCTAAGTGGAGAAAAACCAGACTCAATGGTATATGCTATCCCATATTTCTCCCTGATTTGCAGGTTAAGTACGGAACTCATGCCGTTGCCACCGAAATAATTATTTAAAAGCAATAATCCGGCTTTATATGGGTGATGGGTTGAATAACTTTGTGCGCCCAGCAAGCAATGCGCCTGAGTAATAGGTTTATATATCGTTTTATTTTCTGGCTGATGGATTACTGGCTTCACACGTTCTTTCATTGGCGAATTTTCGGGTACATCGGCAAAATGTTTTATTCCATTATTTACCACTGTTTTAAGGCTGTAATTTCCTAAAACGGCTACTACAATTTCGCTGGTTCTATATTTCTGATTTCTGAAATTGATAATGTCTTCGCGGGTAAAATTTTCAACCGTTTCTGTTGTGCCCAAAATATTATGGCCAAGCGAATGTCCTGCAAAAAGCAAATCTTCAAAATCATCATTTATGGCCTCTTCAGGTTGATCGGTGTATGAAGAAATCTCATCTAAAATTACACCCTTCTCTTTGTCCATTTCATCTTCAGGGAAAGTAGAATGGAAAATAATATCATTAAAAAGATCTAAAGTACGATCGAGGTAAGGATTTAAAAATGAAGCATGAACGCAGGTATATTCTTTGGTTGTATAGGCATTTAAATCGGCACCTACGCTTTCTAACCGGTTTAAAATCTGGTTTGTACTGCGTTTCTCGGTTCTTTTAAAGATTAAATGTTCTATAAAATGCGCCAAGCCTGCTTTATGGTCAGGTTCATCGCGTGAACCGGTATTCACAATAATACAGGCATGAGATATCGTAGAAGCCGAGGGCACATGTAATAAGCGGATGCCGTTAGGCAGCGTATGAACGTTGTATTCCATTGATTTGCAAAGATAAGCATTTGCAGTCTACCTGAGGGCTAAACTACAAATGCCATCCGTCAGCATACTGTTATAAATTCTCTGTATCAGGGTATTGAATGTTTAAACTTTCAATAATTTTTTCTTTTGTTGGCCTGCTTATAATTAAGCCCACAAGACTGATTAAAGCAAATACTAAGAAAAAAAGATTGTGCGTAATAAAAAATACAGTAATATTAAGTAAAGCACCAGCTTCTAAAAATGCCATTTTAATAATAAATGCGGTTTGGTAACGGGTCAATTTCGAATCAGTATTAATGGTTGCATCCATAGCAGACATGGCTTTTTTAAATCCAATCAAAGCAAAGCTTAAACTCGCTAAACCCATTATGGGAAATATTGGATTAAAAGGCGATGTTGTTGCTGGGTTTGCATTAAAAAAGAGCTGATCTTTTGTAATAAAAACGGCAAGGAGTAAAAATAACATAACAGCCATACAAAAAGCCAGGTGCATAATTTGCATGATTTTGAGTTTTGACTGATTCATGTTTTAGAATTATCTTTTTTAATAGCTGAACTCTATATTATTTGTTTATTCCTTCCAATGCGAAGAAAAAAGCATAAGTTAATGCCTCATCTTTCAGGTAATCAAACCGACCGGAGGCACCTCCATGGCCAAATTCCATATTGGTTTTAAGTAATAAAATGTTTTTATCGGTTTTGTTTGCCCTAAGTTTAGCCACCCATTTTGCAGGCTCGAAATATTGTACCTGGCTATCGTGTAAGCCTGTTGTAACCAGCATATTTGGGTATGCTTTTTTCTCCACGTTTTCGTAAGGAGAGTAGCTTTTCATGTATTCGTAAGCGGCTTTTTGTTTAGGATTTCCCCATTCATCAAATTCATTGGTGGTTAATGGAATACTTTCATCAAGCATGGTATTAATAACGTCTACAAAAGGAACATCGGCAACAATGCCATTCCATAAATTTGGCGCCATGTTTACCACTGCCCCCATTAATAGTCCGCCGGCGCTGCCTCCAGTAGCATATAAATGCCCTTTTGCGGTGTATTTTTGCTCAATTAAATATTCTCCACAAGCAATAAAATCGGTAAATGTATTTTTCTTTTTCATCAATTTGCCATCCTCGTACCATTGGCGGCCAAGCTCCTGCCCGCCTCGTATGTTGGCAATTGCATATACAAAACCACGATTTAAAAGGCTTAACCTTACTGAAGAAAAATAAACATCAGAATTTGATCCGTAAGAGCCATAACCTTCGAGTAATAAAGGCGATTTTCCATCTTTTTCAAATCCTTTTTTGTAAACCAAAGCAACCGGAATTTTTGTGCCATCTTTTGCTGTCGCAAAAATACGTTCTGTTACATAATCTTTAGGATTGTAACCACCCAAAACCTGTTGTTGCTTCATTAATTCCTGGTCCTTTTTCTCCAGATTATAGTCGTAAACAGAACTTGGCGTAGTTAAAGAAGTATAATAGTACCGAATCGTTTTACTGTTATATTCGGGATTTGAAGCAACGCTGGCATCATAAGCCGGTTCATCAAATTTGATATAATAATCGCTCCCATCTCGTTTTTGAACCCGGAGATCAGTTAAGCCATTTTTGCGTTCAGAAAGCACGAGGTAATCCTTAAACTCTTCTACATTTTCTATTAAAACATCTTTTCGGTGTGGAATTACCTCTTTCCAGTTCTCTTTTGAAGTTTTATCTAAAGGGCATTCCATTAAACGAAAGTTTTTTGCATCCCAGTTGGTTAAAATTAAAAACTTATCATCAAGAGGAATAACATGGTACAGTACATCTTTGGTACGGGGTTGAAAAACTTTGAACGCGCTTTCGGGCTCGTCGGCATTGATTAACTGCCATTCGGAAGTTAGAGTGGCTTCAGATATGATGTAAATCCATTTCCCGTTTTTTGATTTGCCTACGCTGATGTAATTGCTATTGTCTTTTTCTTTATAAACATCCGCATCTTTTTTAGCATCAGTGCCTAAAGTATGTTTTTTTATTTTTTCAGAAAGCAGCGTAACCGGATTATTTGAGGAATAAAAAATGGTTTTATTATCATTTGCCCAAACACTAATTCCGTCCGTATTGGTAATGGCATCTTTGTAAACCTCGCCGGTTTCCAAATTTTTGATGTTAATGGTGTACTGGCGGCGTGAAACCTGATCGACCCCGAAAGCCAGTAATTTATTATCAGGGCTAATGCTAAAGCCCATTGCGCTGTAATACGAGTGACCTTTCGCAAGTTCGTCTACATCTAAAAGAATTTCTTCTTTTGCGCTTAAAGTCCCCTTTTTACGGCAGTATTTAAAGTATTGTTTTCCATCTTCGGTTCGGGTATAATAAAAATAACCATTTCTAAATACAGGCACAGATTCGTCTTTTTCCTTAATCCGGGCTTTCATTTCCTTAAATAAATCAGCCTGAAATTGTTCAGTGCCTTTCATGATGGTATTCAGGTAAGTGTTTTCTGCTTTCAGATAATCCACAATTTTTGTACTATCAGGACCTTTTTTAAAATAATCGATCATCCAATAGTAATTATCTGCTACGGTATCGCCATGTATAATTCTGTTTTTCGGAATAATTTCTGCCACGGGGGCTTTAGCATCGGGCCATTTGTATGGATTCATTTTTTCTTTTTGATTTTTACACGCAGTTACTACGCTTAGCAAAAGTAAGCCAGAAACAAATAACTTCATAAACGGTTGATTTTATGGTTTATGCAATTTATAAAAAACAATGAATAAATAACATTGGCATTACACAATTAAAAAACAAATATTAAATTGCCTTTTTATTATCGTACCAGGCAGAAAATGAAGTTAAGCTACCAGAAAATCATTGTTAAAATCGGATCAAACGTAATTACGCAGGCAAATGGGCTGCCGGATGAAGATAGAATTAAACACCTGGTTGACCAGCTTGCAGCAATAAAAAAACTTGGCATTGAGGTTATTCTCGTTTCTTCAGGAGCTGTAGCTTCGGGAAGAAGTTTAATTTCAATTTCTGAAAAGCAGGATGCCATTGCTTCCAGACAATTGCTGGCGGCCATTGGTCAGGTTAAATTAATTAACACGTATTCTTCCTTTTTCGATAAACATCAGATAAAATGTGCACAGGTTTTGGTTACAAAAGAGGATTTCAGGGACCGGGCGCATTACCTGAATATGAAAAACTGCATGCAAATTATGCTGCAGCACAATGTAATTCCGGTGGTAAATGAAAATGACGTGGTTTCGGTTACTGAACTTATGTTTACGGATAATGATGAGCTTGCCGGGCTTATAGCTTCTATGCTTAATGCCGACGCATTGATTATTTTATCCAATGTAAATGGAATTTATAATGGTGATCCAAAGGCAGCCGGATCTGCTGTAATAGAGGAAATTAAGGGCGATGTAACTAACCTGAGTTCATTTATAAGTACGGGGAAATCACAATTCGGGCGTGGTGGAATGATTACTAAATCAACCATGGCACAAAAAATTGCAAAACTTGGCATCTCTGTTCATATTGCAAATGGCACGAAAGATGAGATTTTAACTGATTTATTAAATGGAAATGCCATCCACACCCGTTTTGTTCCTGAAAAAATTAAATCAGGCAAAAAGAAATGGATTGCCCACTCAGAAACGGCTGCTACAGGCGTTGTTCAACTTAACGATGGTGCAAAAGCAGTTTTAACCTCCGGCAAAGCCACAAGCTTACTCCCGATAGGAATTATTGAAATCCAATCAGACTTTTTGAAAGGTGATATCATCAAAATTGTTGATGAAAATAACAAACTGATTGGATTGGGCATTGCTGAATACGGATCAGACAAGGCCAGAGAGCGTGTAGGACAAAAGAAACAAAAAGCTTTGGTTCATTACGATTATTTTTATTCAGCAATTTAATAAAGTTAAAGGCTAAAAGGCAATCTGGCCTCAATACCTGATGCTAAAAACTTGATACTAAACGATGGCATACCAGCAATATTTTGAAAAGGCAAAAAAAGCCAGCCGCGGCATGGCTGCTTTATCTAAAGAAAAAGTAAATCATGTACTTTTGGATTTGGCATCTATGTTAATTGGGGCCACAGAAACCATTTTACAGGAGAATAAAAAAGATCTTGCAAAAATGCCTGCTGAAGATCCAAAATATGACCGGTTAAAACTTACAAAAGAACGTATTAAGGCCATTGCGGCCGATATAGAAAGTGTGGCTGGATTAATTAGTCCGCTGGATGAAATCCTTTCCGAAAAAATATTGGATAACGGTTTAAATTTAAAGAAAATCAGGGTGCCGCTGGGTGTTATTGGTGTAATTTATGAAGCCCGCCCGAATGTTACTGCAGATGTATTTTCGCTGTGTTTTAAAACGGGGAATGTTGCTGTTTTAAAAGGAGGAAGTGATGCCGAATTTTCAAATCTTGCCATTGCTAAAGTGATTCATTCCGTATTGGAAAAACACGAGGTTAATCAGGAGGTATTGGTACTTTTGCCAGCCGAAAGGGCAGCAACAGAAGCTTTATTAAATGCAAGCGGTTTTGTGGATGTTTTAATTCCGCGGGGAAGCCAATCTTTAATTAACCACGTACGCGAGCACAGCAAAATCCCTGTAATAGAAACCGGGGCAGGAATTGTTCATACCTATTTTGACAAAACCGGAGACCTTGAGAAAGGAAAAGCCATTATTTTGAATGCCAAAACCCGAAGAGTAAGTGTTTGCAATGCGTTGGATTGTGTTTTAATTCACCACGGGAGGTTAAGCGATTTACCTGCACTGTTTGCACCTTTGGCAAATGCAGAAGTTGAACTTTTTGCTGATGCAGAAAGTTACCGGGTATTAGTGCAATCGTACCCTTTAGCGCTATTAAACCAAGCTACAGCGGAAAGCTTCGGAACCGAGTTTTTGTCGCTTAAAATGGCTGTTAAAGTGGTTCATGGGCTAAACGAGGCGTTGGATCATATCGCCAGTTACAGTTCTAAACACAGTGAAGCCATTATTGCCGAAGATGCAGATAATATTACCCGGTTTTTGAACGAGGTTGATGCCGCTGCGGTTTATGCCAATGCATCAACAGGTTTTACTGATGGCGCACAATTTGGACTTGGCGCTGAAATAGGAATCAGTACGCAAAAGTTGCATGCACGCGGGCCAATGGGACTTGATGCGTTAACCAGTTATAAATGGGTGGTACGTGGTGATGGACAGATTAGAAAATAGGCTTCTACGATTCTGAACACCACGAAGAATCTTTATTTCCTAAATTACCATTAAGTTAGACGGAGAAATTATCCGGTTGATATAAAAATTTACTACAACTCAAAAACTTCTCCTCTTTCGGGGATAGAAACGGTGAATCCTTCACCCTGTAGGGCTGTAGATAAACTTTTTAAACTACTGTCTTCGCCATGTACTAAAAAAACCCTTTTAGGTTGCCCGGTTTGTTTTACTGTTTTAACCAGGTCGTTATGATCACCGTGGCCACTTAACAAATCGGTTTGTCTAATCGTTGCATAAACCATCATTTCACGATCTTTAATTTTCACAATAGGATCGCCACGCAATAGTTTATTTCCTAAAGTTCCTTTGGCGCAATAACCAATAAAAAGAATGGTACAATAATAATTTTGGATGTTGTAATAAAGATGATCCTGAATTCTGCCACCTTCGAGCATGCCGGCCGAGGAAATAATGATGCAAGGATCAAAATAATTGGAAACATCTTTGCTTTCCTTCATGGTTTGAACATAGGCCAGGTGCTCAAATTCAAACTCATCGCCCATAGTCTGGTAAAAATCTTTTGCCTCCTGATTAACCAGGTTGTGGTGTTTACGGTAAATTTCGGTTGCCTGCACAGCCATCGGGCTATCAACAAAAATTTGAACCGGAGGCAGTAATTTCTTGGTAAAGATTTGATTTAAAGCAAAAACAAGAGATTGTGTACGGCCGATGCTAAATGCGGGAATAATTAATCTTCCGGGGCTTTTTATACAGGCCTCCGTAATCTCTTGTATTAAACGCGCTTCAAGTGTTTGATCTTTAGTGTGAAAACGGCCGCCATAAGTAGATTCGCTTACTAAGTAATCCACCTCAGGTAGCGTTTCCGGATTAATTAACACGGGATAATTTTCTCTGCCAATATCACCTGTAAATGCAATTTTCTTTTCTTCGCCATGTTCGTTTATGGTTAATACTGCAGCAGCAGCACCCAGCAGGTGGCCCACGGGAACAAATGTTAAACTTATATCGCCATTAATGCGGAAAGATTTATTAAAAGCAATGGTTACAAATCTATCGATGGTATCCATTACATGTTTTTGTAAGTACAATGGCTTTGGACCACTGAAATTACCGCGTTTTGTTCTGGGCTTACGTTTTTCTTTACTTAGAAAAATATTAACAGAATCGAACAGCAAAATAGCGGTTAAATCTGCTGTTGGTGCGGTACACAAAACCTGCCCTTCAAAACCCATTCTAACCAAAGTGGGTAAATTACCCGAATGATCAATGTGGGCATGGGTTAAAATCACTAAATTTATACTGGAGGGATCAAATGTGAAATGTTGATTTTCTTCCTGATAGGTATCTTTCTCATAATCAAGGCCGCAATCTATTAATATTTTATAATCTCCAACTTCGAGCAGGTGCATACTGCCTGTTACTTGTTGCGCCGCGCCCCAAAACGTTAACTTCATCTTTCTTTCTATAGGGTTATCCAGGTGTAAAGTAGTATAATTGGTTCAATTTTTAAGCAAATCGGGGTAATTTTTTTAGTAGGTTAAATTTTACGGGGTTAAAAAGTATAGCTTATCTTTGCAAGAAAAAAAGCGATGCAAGAACCATTTGATGTAGAAGTTGGACCCATTACGTATGCTGTATTTCCAGAGGGAAATGATACTTATACCATTTTTAAAAATGGAAAAGAATACATCCAGATTTTAAAGGATACTTCATCTATCTGGCTAAAGTTAGATTATAAAACAGAGCTTCCAATTTTTGAAGAAGATGAAGAGGTGAATGCTATCGGCATAGCCATTTCTAACTATACCCCGGAAGAGGAAGACGAGGAAGAATAATATTTATGGACGGCCCTGGTCCATAAATTGCTCAAAAGTATTGTCGGTAATATTTTGCAGGGCAATAAGTTTACGGCGTTTTAGCTGCAGCCACTTTGTTTTAGGGCTATCTTTTTTACCAAACATATTTCCGCCAGTAGTGTTACTTTGCTTAAATGTAGAGAAATTGCTGCTGGTTTCATCTTTTTCTCCTGATGCACGATGATAACTTCGGTTGTCAGCACCAATTAATTCCATCTGATTGTTTTGATAACGGAAAGTATAATCGTTGTTGATTACTTCCCAGGAGCCACAAGAGAAAAAGTACTGAAAAGATAAGCTAAGTAACCCTTTAGTTATAAATATTGCACCGGTTTCACTCAAAGGGTCTTCCAGGCATCTGCTTTCTAAAGAACTTTCTGCCGGAATAAAGCTGCTGTTTTCAGCAACAAGCGCATAACCTGCTTTGCTTTTAAACAGGACCAATAATTTTCGTGGATTGGTATTTAAGGTATTACTACCCATTTCATCGTTTTTAATAATGTTTTTTGGATTAGTGTTTTCAATAATTAGGGCTTCATCCGGGAGCAGATCCTTATTCAAATCTCCCTTGGCATTATAAATTATTTTCCATCCCGCTGGTACAAATTCCTTTACTGTTGCTGCCGATTTTTTAACCACCGGGTCATCGCTCTGCGCAAATAAACGGAGTGAAGAGAAAATAATTAAAAGGATAAAAAGAAAGATTTTAATATAAATGTTATTGCTCATTTTTAGTGTAATTTGAAGGCCCGTTAATGTTGATGGTTTTGCCCATAAAATATGGGTTCCTGTTCCTTGCAACATCTAACACCGATTTTATAATAGCGAAATGCTCCCGGAAACGCACATAATTATAACCCGGATAAATGCCCTGGTTGGCTACAAAACCATAAGATTTTAAGCCCAACTTGTTGCCAATATAAACGGCCCGGTTTAAATGATATTTCTGCGATACCAAAATGGCTGTATCAACCTTGAAGAGATTTTTTGCCCTGTACAGGGTAGAGTAACTGTCGAAACCAGCATAGTCAATGTAGATTTTTGTTGTATCTACTCCATGTTCGTAACAATAGATTTTCATTACGGTTAATTCATCATGAGCATCATTCCCATTATCGCCTGATAGAAGAAGTTTTTGAACCTTATTTTCCTTGTATAACTTA
Source organism: Pedobacter nototheniae (assembly GCF_032678625.1). Classification (GTDB taxonomy): domain Bacteria; phylum Bacteroidota; class Bacteroidia; order Sphingobacteriales; family Sphingobacteriaceae; genus Pedobacter; species Pedobacter nototheniae_A. Next base: position 932,545 of record NZ_JAVTSO010000001.1, read on the forward strand.
ATGCCTGCATCCAAACGGTCTTGAAGGTATTTTCCAGGTTTATTGTTGTTAATGCCTGCGCCAAAAATAATTGCCACATTGCTGCTGGGCAATGCATTTTCTTTATTGTAAATAGATGGATTTGTTTTGGATTTCACATAATAATTAATGCCAATAACAAAAAGACTGCTTGCTATAGCCAAATAAATTATTGGCTTAATTAGTTTTTTTACTTTCACGTTGAACTATTTTTTTCAAATGGTATTAATCTTTCCTTTCGGCTTTAACGATATGGACTTTAAAAACATAACTGAATTTAAATTTTTTGAGGATTTTATTCTCGTAAAATTCTGGTGTGCTGAAGGTGGCCTTACCATAAACAATATCGTTGGTGCTGATTTGTTTTTTACTTAGGATCAGTTCTTCAATACTGCAATTCAGGTTGAGGTTTTCGTCCGGCTTATCCGTTGGTTTTTTCTGAAATACGGGATCGTATTTGCGCCAGTCTTCATATACAATTGAGGTTTTGTTTTTTATGGTTGTAATTTTAAAACGAGGGAAAAATACCCCTGTAAAAATAGTTAAAGTATCTCCATTTAAAATGGCGCCGCTATGATCGGGTTGATATAAGTTTTCTGTTGTGCCCGGATTTAATTTTTCTTTATTGCCCTGGATAATGATTTCATCAAATTTTGTAAAAATACTCCATCCAACTTTATTTTGTTCATTAAATAAACCTGTAGGTTTACCTTTGTTAATTAAACTGTCCTCCTTTTTTTCCAACTGGCTTAATTTCTCTTTATAACTTTCAGGTAGTTTTTTAAAAGCATCTTCGTAGGCGGTTTTTGCTTGTAAGCTATAGGCTAACAGGTCTTTTTTCTGCTGTGCAAACGGCGTTATGGATAACAGGCAAATCAGGATGGTTATACCCGTTTTAAATAATTTTATTTTCATGGTTTTATTCCTGTTTCTGTAAAACTAATTTTTGTGCCTTGTTAAACTTAAAGGTATAAGATTTCCAGCTTGCACCGCTTTTGCAGGTTACACTGAGTTTTTTTGATTGCTTGTTTATTTTTAAATTGGAAAAATAACCACAACCACTGTTTTGAGGTTCTTTCAAAGGAAAAAACCTTTTCAGCTTTGGGTTATAAATGAATACATTATTAGCCACATGTAAACCTTCATCATCAGCAACGGAAAAAGCAATATCATCAACGCCATCAAAATTATAATCATCTATATTGGCATATCGAGGCTTATTTTCGTTTACTTCATTAAGCGTATACTTTTCCACTTTTGAATCTGGATATTTTATATTGAGGTTGTCCTTAAAAAAAGTATAAAAATGAAACTGGACGCCATGTAGCAGTGCCATGTTTTTGCCTTCATACTTTTCTTTGTCATCAATCTCAAACCTAAAAGTTTTTTGATCTTTATAGCGCAGGTATTCAACATCAGAAATAGTTCTAAGCATCAAGGTAAGCTTATATTCGCCGGTGGCTTTTCCATCAAATATTTCAGTCCATTTGTAATATTCAATATCAGGTTGATGATCCTGCCTTTGCGAGGTGTCGCGTTGATAAGATTTTAATTTTAGTGGAATGGGCGTTTTTTGTCCATCATACCAAACGTAACCGCCCTTTTCATTTTGCCAGCCTATGTGAAAGGAAAAAGGTTTTTTAATGCCAACAGAATTAAATTTAAAGGGTTGGGCATTGGCCTGTTTCGAACAGAAAAATAACGAAACAAAAATGATGGTTAAAAATCGCATGTTAGCCTTCTTTTATAATAATTACGGTAGTATAAGTGAGAATAAACAGAAAAACAAGATAGAGCGGGATTTTAAAATACCTTGTTTTAATAATTAAATCAATAATTCCCACAAGAAGGGTTAAGCCGATTAGAAAAACAAAAATCCACACGCCAAAAAGCAGGTAAATATATAGCGTATCGGCGAAAATATAACCAGCGAATATGGAAAGCACAATTGAGGCAATAACTAAGGTCCATTTAACGGCACTATTCATTGCAGGCAATGCTTTAAAGCGCTTATCTGCTGGTTTTCCGAAAAATACTAAGGCCAGAATAAGTGAAATTAAAAGAATAGCAATGAATGTCATCAAGTCTGAATTTAATGTAAACGAATATAAAGCTCTTATTCTGGTTTTAAATGAGGAACTTATTATGTGCCATCCATGCTTTATTATTTGCGGGTATTGTATAATTATTCGTCATGTTGATTTAGAGCTTAGAAAAACTGATGTATTGTACAAAGCGGGGCCTGGTTGATTTGTTCCGGCTTGCCGCATGTGGAAGTGTGTTGCGCCATATAATTACATCGCCTTTTTCGCCGGGAATAAGTGTGCCCGTTTCCTGTTCGCGGATTTCATTGTGCGCATCGTGTAAGCTTTCAAACTTATTAATCCAGGTTTTAAACTTTTTATGAAATCCTGTAACAGCTTTAAAAGCACCTCCGTTTTCAGGAACATCATCCAGGTAAACCAGCCCCTGAATATAGTTTTCGTCCAGGCGGTCAGGATCTATGTCCCAATGGAGTTTGTCGTGCGAAAATAGCCAATCTGCGGTTTCGGGCGGATTAAAACTCAATTTATCAATGTTTGCAATAATATTTGAATTGTCGTAGAGTTCGGCAAACAAATTGAAAATGCTTGGGTTATTTCTGATTTCATTGATGGATTCATCCTGATAAAGCTGCAACATTAAGCCATGCCAGTCTTCGTGCTGCTGATACCAGGATGCTGGTTCGGAAATGTTGATGTTCAGGTGTTTACAAATGAGTTCTTTTACCGCGTCAATATGCTGAACCGGCAGCAGGTTGCTGACCTTTAAATAACCATGTGTTTCCCAAAACCTGTGCTGCTCGGCACTTAGCAGTCGCAGTACCTCGCCTTTAACCATGGGTTGATCTTGCGCCCAGTTATTAAATTTTATGGTCGCATGAGCAACAAAATCAGCTCCCTTTAGCGATGTAATCCATTCGTTAAAATGTTCGATACCATTACACTGGCTGTAAATAAACTGAAAGACTTCAAATTTACCCAGTCCAAAAATGTTTAGCCAGATCTCTTGTTTATTTTCAAAATCCGGATCTGGGGTATTGCCCAAACCAAGTTTTATGTTGTGGTGGTATTGGTAAAAGCGCGCGTTAAAATTGCAATGTAACATGGGAGGGCTTAAGTCAGATGATTGATTATAATTGAATTCTAAAGCCTAAATTAGCATTTAAAATCTAAATTAACATGGAACAAAGTACGGCTCTTATACTTTCTTTTCTAAGTGAAATTGGCTTGAGTTATCATCTGGAGCCCATTAGTGGAGAAACTTTTTTGCCCGGGCTTAAATTAATAGAAGGTGCATTAATTATAGATACAACTAAATTGAGTTATCCTGGAGATATTTTGCATGAAGCCGGACACTTAGCCTGCATGCCGCCCAATATCCGGGTTGGGATGAGTGAGCACCTGGAGAGTGGCGACTTACATAATGGGGGCGAGTTAATGGCAATCGGCTGGTCTTATGCGGCCTGTGTTTATTTGAAAATGGATCTCAAAGTGGTTTTTCACAATGGTGGTTATAAAAATGCTGCAGACTCGCTCATTGATAACTTTCAAAATTCGAGGTTTATTGGAGTGCCACTTTTGCAATGGCTTGGTATGACCTACGATGAACGCCAGGCAAAACTTAATAATGCAAAACCTTACCCGGTAATGCAGAAATGGTTATGTACAGAAAGACCGGAATAATGATTGTTTCTATGTTCTTTAGTTGAAGCAAGGCCAAATATTGCAAATGGCATCATTTGATTTTGTTCGTTTTTAAAATTCCATCAATCTTCTTATCTAAATCCAGTGTTTCCGTATCTTCAAACGAATGCCCAATTTGGTAAATCTTATTGTTTTTAAGCTTATAAATGCTGTAATGATTTGTGCCGGAAAAACCATAGGATAGTATAATTTTACGTTTTTTATCATAACTGGGATTTACAATATTTTCGAAATCCTTGATACGTGTTAAGGTGCGTTTTTTAGGGTCGGTTAAAAGAAGCATGAAAAAAGAATTGGCTCCTCGGGCACCTGTATCCATAAAAATAACCATGTCCTTTACGCCATCATCATTATAATCTATATACTCCACCTGATCTTTAATGGTGCGCATAAATAAATGTGTTTTCCAAAAAAGCTGGTCAGTAGTACCATTGTGCTTTCCAAAATAGATATTGGTGTTTTCCCCTTTAATGCCCGTAATTTTCTCGCCTGATTCATCTTCTCCCGATTGTATTGCAAGAATAAAGTGTTTATCTGCAAAGGGATAATGATAGTACCAACTACCTTTTGCCTGCGGCTGGTTGAAAATTTTCTTTCCTTGCCGGGCTAAAACCAAATTCTGAAAACAACATAAAACAAATATTAAAGCGATTGATGTTTTCATACAAATGATAATTTAACCTGGAGGAAAATTGTTCCTAAATTTTTTGTTTTTACTAAATTATTATAGCAAACACTTATTTTTTTGTAGATACCTGCACGCTTGTTACATATTTGTTGTTGTAAAAGCCAAGCTGTACAAAATATTGATTAACCTTGAACTCTAAAATTAAAAAAGCTTTAGATTCTGTGGCACTTACCTCAGTGGTTTCCTGCTGCCAGCTGGGTTTATATTTAGCAAACCTATACTTACACTGCTCAAATGTAGATTCATTAAAAGTTAATCCTAAAGGCAACCCAGAAATTTTTTCATCACCAAAATAAGCAATACTTGCATATTGGTTCTTGTCTTTTAAACGCGAATAAATAAAATTTACTCCATTTTCTAAATCCCAGATGTAATAAATGCCTTTTTCACACAGTTCATTTTCGGCCGTTTTCGGTTCTAAACCTAATCTTTTGGTAAAGTAGTCAACCGTAACGGGCAAAGGAATAAGCTTGTTTTTATCCAGCAGTACGCCCAAGTTTATATTTGTGTTTGTAGCCTGCGCAACATCTAATGCATTATTGTTTCCAGGAGTATTAAGCACATATTCTTCCTTGTCGGTATTGCTTTCAATAAAGTTTTTAAGCATGGCCTCGAGTTTTCCGCTCGATTTAGTTTTTGTAAGATCAATTTGAGGTTTCGAAGTGCGGTCTGGGTCAATCTTTTTTAGGCTCAGTGTTATGGTTGTTTTATTTCCTGTTATACCCTGAAGTTTTATGTTCCAGCTGGAAGAAATAATCGCTTTAACAGGTTTGTTTTTATACTTTAAAATCAGGAAATTATCTTTTGAAGATAGGCTGTACTGCTCTTTATTAATGGCAATGTCTGTGAGGAATATATCATCGCCTTTTACGGCATCAAATTCCTGATTGGTCAGTTGACTTTGGAATTTACTCACTAAATCTATGGTTTCATTTAAATTTTTATCTACCGTAAATGTTTTTTGCTGGGCAAAAGAGTAGGTTGCTTTTAAAAAAAGCAAGCAAGTTAAAAGGTGTTTAATTTTCATGGATAAGGTAATGATGAAACATTATTTTAATTAAAAATACGGTTGTAAATTTGAATTAAAAGCACCTTTTACTATTTGCTGTGGTTTTCAGGCTATTTGCAGGTTTTAATTAATTATTCGTAGCTATCCGGCCCATCCATCTCTATCCAGGCTGCGGTAATTGATAGATTCTGCCAAGTGTTCTATTTCAATATTTTCACTATCTGCTAAATCAGCAATGGTGCGTGCTACTTTTAAAATGCGATCATAAGCCCTGGCCGATAAACCAAGCCGCTCCATTGCCGTTTTTAAAAGTGTTTGTCCGGCATCACTGATCTGGCAAACCTTACGAACCATTTTTGGACTCATTTGGGCATTACAATGCAGGTTTTCCTGGTTGGTAAACCGAAGCTCCTGAATTTCTCTGGCTTTAATTACGCGCGCCCTGATTAACTCACTTTTTTCTGTTTCGCGGGTTGAGGCCAATTCGGTAAAATTTACGGGCGTTACCTCTACATGTAAATCAATGCGATCCAATAAAGGACCGGATATTTTGCTGAGATATTTTTGAACCACTCCCGGCGCACAAACACATTCTTTTTCAGGATGATTGTAAAATCCGCAAGGACAAGGATTCATGGAAGCAACCAGCATAAAGCTTGCGGGATATTCTACAGAGAACCGGGCTCTTGAAATGGAAACTTTCCGATCTTCGAGTGGTTGCCGCATCACTTCCAGAACAGTTCTTTTAAACTCGGGGAGCTCATCTAAAAACAATACACCGTTATGAGCCAATGATATCTCGCCAGGCTGCGGATTTATTCCACCGCCTACTAAGGCTACATCAGAAATGGTGTGGTGTGGCGAGCGGTATGGCCGAACAGTCATTAAGGCATCGGTTGCGGAGAGTTTTCCGGCCACCGAATGGATTTTAGTTGTTTCTAATGCTTCGTGTAAATTTAAGGGTGGTAAAATGGTTGGCAATCGCTTCGCAAGCATGGTTTTTCCAGCGCCCGGCGGACCAATTAAAATCACATTATGCCCGCCTGCGGCGGCAATTTCCAGCGCACGCTTTATGTTCTCCTGCCCTTTTACATCGGCAAAATCGTGTTCGTATTGACCGATATTTTTTAAAAACTCTTCACGCGTATTAATTCTGGTGGGTGTTAAAGCACTGCTTTTGTTAAAAAAAGCAATTACTTCTGTGAGTGTTTCTACTCCATAAGCCTCAATGCCATCAACTATGGCGGCTTCCTTTACATTTTGCTTTGGTAGAATGAAACCTTTAAAGATTTCGTTTCTGGCTTGTATAGCAATGGGTAGTGCCCCTTTTATGGGCTGAATATTTCCATCCAGTGAAAGTTCCCCCATAATAAAGTAGTGCTCCAGTTCATCAGCGGGAATTTGCCCGGATGCGGCAAGAATGCCAATTGCTATTGGTAAATCGTAGGCAGAACCTTCTTTTCTTATATCGGCTGGAGCAAGATTAACGACAATTTTTTGCCGGGGCATTCTAAAGCCAGCAACATGGATGGCGCTTTCTACCCTTTGCAGACTTTCTTTAACGGCATTATCAGGCAGGCCCACCATATAGTATTTATTGCCGGCACTTATACTCACTTCAATGGTAATTGTTAAAGCATTTACGCCGAAAACGGCACTTCCATAGGTTTTTACAAGCATTAGTCGTTATTTACGATGAAATGGGATGTAAATTTTGCGGGAGATTGATGGCTTGTACTAATATAAGAATAGTTTAGTGGATTTAGTTAAAAATCTCTGTTGTTGAGGTTTAACGGCGCAGCTAAACTAAGAACCGAACAAATGCATGGCGTTGGGGCTAAAAGTTTTAAAACAAAAAATCCCAATCAGTAATGATTGGGATTTGAATATTTTGATTTAAACTCAAACTATCTTTTTCCGAATGGCATTTTTGGCATACCTTTCATCATTGCGGCTGCAGCAGCAGGATTAGAAAACTGCTTCATCATTTTGCGCATATCTTCAAACTGTTTAATTAGCTTGGTCACTTCTTCAACCTTATTGCCACTTCCTTTTGCTATACGCAAACGGCGGCTTTGCTGGATACTGTCTGGATTTTCCTTTTCAAAAGGCGTCATCGATTGAATGATAGATTCAATTGATTTAAATGCATCATCTTCAATTTCGACATTTTTCATCATTTTACCAACACCAGGTATCATGCCCATCAAATCTTTCATATTACCCATTTTCTTAATTTGTTGAATCTGGTTATAGAAATCGTTGAAATCGAATTTGTTTTTGCGGATTTTCTTTTGCAGTTCAGCGGCTTCTTTCTCATCAAACTGCATTTGAGCACGTTCAACAAGCGATACCACATCACCCATTCCTAAAATACGAGAAGCCATCCTGTCTGGATAGAAAACATCAAGTGCTTCCATTTTCTCGCCAGTACCAATAAATTTAATCGGTTTGTTTACAACAGACTTAATGGAAAGGGCTGCACCACCACGGGTATCACCATCTAATTTGGTTAATACAACACCGGTAAAGTCTAATCTGTCGTTAAATATTTTTGCTGTATTCACTGCATCCTGCCCGGTCATTGAATCAACTACGAATAAGATCTCGTGAGGTTGGGTTTTAGCCTTAACTTCTGAAATCTCATTCATCAACGATTCATCAATCGCTAAACGACCGGCGGTATCAATAATAATTACATTATTTCCATTTTGTTTACCATGTTCAATACCTTCTAAGGCAATGGCTACAGGATCTTTTGATTCGCGGTTTGCATAAACAGATACACCAACAGACGTTCCTAAAACTTCTAATTGATCTACAGCAGCCGGGCGATACATATCACCAGCAACTAATAAAGGTTTTTTGCCTTTTCCTTTTAAATGTAAAGCTAATTTACCTGCAAAAGTTGTTTTACCCGCACCATTTAAGCCAGCAATCAGAATGATGGTTGGGTTGGCTTTGGTTTCTAACTCTGTAACTTCGCCACCCATTAAAGCAGCAAGCTCATCGTTCATTATTTTAGTTAACAATTGACCCGGAGAAACGGCAGTAAGCACGTTTTGTCCTAAAGCTTTTTGTCTAACTTCATCTGTAAAAGTTTTTGCGGTTTTATAGTTAACGTCGGCATCTAATAATGCTTTACGAATTTCCTTCATGGTTTCTGCCACGTTGATTTCCGTAATGCTGCCTTGTCCTTTTAATACTTTAAATGCTCTGTCTAGCTTGTCCTGTAAATTATCAAACATAATTGGTTCAAATTTGCTGCAAGCCGCAAAGATATTGTTTTTTTGACTAAAAATTACTTTTATTCAGGTCTGTATCACTATTTTCCAGTCATTCGTTAACCTAAAAAAACACCTAAAATATTTAAGGTATCTTAAAAGTTACAATACTACTAATCAATTAGTTTGTCTATTAATAAATTAGTAGTACATTCGTTATATAATTTTATGATGATGATTAAACTGGCGAAAAGAGAAGAGCAAATTATGCAGGCATTTTGGGATGTAGAGAAAGCATTTATAAGAGACATTATTCCATTGCTTCCTGATCCTAAACCACACTATAATAGTGTAGCTACGATGGTAAAAATATTAGAAGAAAAAGGTTTTTTAGGGCATGATGTGGTTGGAAATATGTTCTGCTATTTTCCATTGATAGGTAAGGAAGAGTACCAGAAACATGCCTTGAAAGATGTGGTTAGTCAATATTTTGATAATTCTTACCCGCGGATGCTGGCTTTTTTTGCTAAAGAACAAAATTTAACCGAAGACGAACTAAAAGAAATTGTAGACCTCATTAAAACCAAAAAGCCATGATCTATTATTTGGTAACTGTAGCGCTCATTTTAACCACCTGTCTGGTTTTCTATAAAGCATTGCTTCAAAAAGAGACGTTTTTCCCGTTAAACCGGATCATCTTGCTAAGTTGTTTAGTGCTGGCTTTTTGCCTGCCATTAATTCCAATTCCACAACAGTGGTCTCTAAGAAAAACAGATTCTGCCTTTCCGGTTTATGTTAATATTGGCCAGCCAAATCCAGTTAAGCCAAGTGTAGTAAAAGAAGTGCCCGGAAAAGCGACACCTGATACGGGTAATGTAGAGGTGGTAAAAGAAAGCAAATCTATTTTTAAGGATTTTTCGATTTTCAAAGCTTTAACCTGGATATACTGGCTTGGGGTGATGGTATTTAGCATCAACTTCTTGTTTCAGCTGAGTATTTTACTTTACCGCTCTTATTCAAGGCCGTTTATTCAAGACGGGCGTTACCGGATTGTTGAGCTGGCTGGCGATCAGGCGCCTTGTTCTTTTGGCAACAACATCTTTATCAACCCCGAAAAATACGACTGGGATACCTATAACCAAATTATCCTGCACGAAAAAATCCACATTAAACAAGGGCATAGCTATGATATTTTATTAGCCGAACTGGCCCTTGTTTTTCAATGGTTTAATCCCTTTGCTTGGTTATACCGCAAAGCGATAGAAGATAACCTGGAATTTCTTACAGATAACGAATTGCTGCAGCATTCGGATGTAGAACGTACCAGTTACCAAATGAGCTTAGTGAAAGTGTCGGCGCCACATTTTCCGATCAGCTTAACCACTAATTACAATCAATCCATTCTTAAAAAAAGATTAGTCATGATGAACGCAAAAAAATCAAACATCAGCTCCACCTGGAAATATTTATTTATCGTACCTGTATTATTGGTATTTGTTTCCTTCTTTAATGAGCCTATTGCTTATGGAAAAACAAATAAGCAGCCAACTTATAAAACTAAAGAATTAGAAACGGAAGGTTCGTGGTTTGCGACTGTTAAGGGCGATAAGCTACACATCCGTTTTGAATCGGGAATAAACGGCAAAGAGAATAACAGCAGTACTACTTTCTCTCTGGCAGAATTTAAAAATCTACCAAAAAATGAGCGCGGAAGTTTCTCTTTAAGCCGCGATGCCGGAACCATTGTATTTTCCGGTAAATTTGATGGCAACACGGGTATGGGCGATTACAAATTTAATGCTGACCAAAGCTTTATTGCTTTTTTAGATAGAGAGGGCATAAAAATAGACGGCGACAGGGATGCCATGGTTTTTTATATGGTAAATGTAAATAAATCATTTGTTAACATGCTTAAAGCCGAAGGGTACACCAAAATCTCTAAAAACGACCTGATTCCATTAGCGGCATTGGGTGTAGACTTAACTTATATCAGCTCGCTTAAAAAAGAAGGTTTAAACAATGTAAGCTTACAAGATCTTATTCCTTTAAAAGCGCTTGGTGTAGATGGCAAATATGTAGCCGAAATTAAAAAAACCGGCTATAAGAATATTACTGCTGATAAGCTGATTACCTTTAAATCTCAAGGCATTACCGGCGATTTCATTAAAAATGCCAAAATTGCCAAGACTGAAAGTAAAGAGATTGAAGCAGAAAAGGTTAATGAAAACAACAAAAGCCCTAAAAAAGTACAAACGAGCAATCAAGACGATGATGATGAAGCTTTTGGCGATCTTATAGCGAAAAAGGCTTTAAACATTACTGCCGAATATGTTAAAGGCTTTACCGATAAGGGTATTAAAGTTACAGATGATGAATTAATCTCCATGAAATCGCTTGGTATCACACCAGAATTTATCAGCGGATTTAAAAACAGCGGATTTCCAAACCTAACCAATGATGAGGCCATTTCGTTAAAATCGCTGGGTGTTACCGTTAGCGAATTTGCAGCCTATAAAAAGTTGGATTTAAATAATTTAACCGTAAACGATGTTATCTCCGCTAAAGCTACAGGTACATCACCGAGCTTTATAATGTCGATGAAGAAAAAAGGATTTAACTACCATTCAATTGATAAATATGTACAACTGAGAGTGGTTGCTGGCGTCATAGACTAATATTCAATTTCCACACCATGTTATTAAGCAAGCCGTTTCTGGCATTTACTTTTGCCAGAAACGACTTGTAAACAAACCACATTTTTCAGGTAATTAATAGCCGCGGCGCTATTGATGGTTAATTTTCAAAGCGATGCAAATTGCATGGCAGGGATGTGTTTTGCCCAAACCAATTAACCTGATGATGATTTTTTATCAATCCTGATTCATTGTAAAGCTAATTGGCAATTTATAAAGATGATGGTGCTAATCTTCCAAATCAAACACTTTTAATATATTTCTTTAGGCCGTGCAACATTTCATTTGCCCTACGGTCTTATAGCTAACTAACCTAATCAAATGAAACTTTTCATCCCTCTGTTTTTAACCTTCATATATTCATTAAGTTTTGCGCAAACTACTGTAAAACCAAAAGAATTACAAGCTATACGTACTGCACAGGCACCTAAAATAGATGGTATATTAGATGATGCCTGTTGGGCCAATGTACCTGTTGCAACAGGTTTTGTCGAAAATCGTCCTGTACCCGGAAGGATAGAAAGCAATGAAAAACGTACCGAAATAAAAGTTTTATATGACGATGGTGCCGTTTACCTGTATGCGCGCATGTTTGATAAACCTGACAGCGTTGTACATGAGCTTGTAACCAGAGATAATATTGGTAATGCAGATTTTATAGGGGTCGTTTTTGATACTTTTTTAGATAGAAGAAATGGAAATGGCTTCTATGTTACAGCTGCGGGTGTACAGTTTGATGCTAAGTATGCACCTGATATTGATGAGGATGCCAACTGGAATGCTGTATGGGAAAGTGCAGTTAAAATTGATGATAAAGGCTGGACTTGTGAAATGAAAATTCCGTATTCTGCCTTACGTTTTTCGAGTAAAGATGTGCAAAGCTGGGGCATAAATTTTATAAGAAAAAGGCAGATCGCAAATCAGCAAACTTTTTGGAATTTTGTTGATCCTAAAGTAAACGGATTAATTAACCAAAGTGGTACTTTGGCCGGTTTAAAAGACATTAAGGCGCCGTTAAGGTTATCGTTTTCGCCTTATGTTTCTGCTTACATCAATCATTATCCGGCAAATTTACCTGGTGTAAAAAACACAACAACACGCTTCAACGGTGGTATGGATGTGAAATATGGCATTAGCAATAGCTTTACCCTTGATATGACCCTGGTGCCTGATTTTGGCCAGGTACAATCAGATAACAGAATATTAAACCTGACGCCTTTTGAAGTGAAATTTAATGAAAACCGCCAGTTTTTTACCGAAGGAACAGAGCTTTTTAATAAAGGAGATTTATTTTACTCTAAAAGAATTGGATCCATCCCTTCTTATTACGACCACAGTGGAATAAGTGCGACCGATAAAATTATAAAAGATCAAACTGAGGCAAAAGTTTTAAATGCAACGAAGGTTTCGGGCAGAACTTCTAAAGGTTTAGGAATTGGGGTTTTTAATGCAATAACCAATGCCATGCATACGGAAGTTGAAGATGAAAACGGCAACATAAGGCAAGTAGAAACCCAACCCCTAACCAATTATAATATTTTAGTTTTCGATCAGTCATTAAAAAATAACAGCTCGGCCACATTTATTAATACCAACGTGCTGAGGCAAGGCAGTGCCTACGATGCCAATGTAAGTGCTTTGCTTTTTACCCTAAACGATAAAAAGAACGAATATTTTGTAAGTGGGAATGGTAAATTAAGTTATTTAAAGGGAAAGGAAAGCAATACCGGTTATAGTTACGAGTTTAAAGGTGGCAGGCAAAGCGGTAATTTCAGATGGGAATATGCACAGCGTTATGCCGATGATAAATTTGATCCATCGGATATGGGCTTTTTTACCAATAATAATTTTCTCGATCAAACTATTATAACGCATTATGATGTTTTCAAGCCACACTCTTGGTACAATAAATGGCTAAATTATTCACTGATTTCCTATTCAAGAAGAGTTAATCCAGGCGATTATCAAAGTTTTAGTATTGAGGGCGGACCATATATTGAATTTAAAAACTTTTGGTCGGCAGAGGTAAACCTGAGTTACGGCGCATCCAGAAACGATTTTTACGAATCCAGGAACGGGCAAGTTTATAAGGCACCAGAAGAGTTTAGTGCGGTGCTCTTCATCAATCCCAATCGTGCAAAAGCTTATAACTTTGGTGGAAACATCAGGTACCGGGAACGTGAACTTTTTAAAGGAAAGGAATATAACTTCTATTTCTTTCAAAACTTAAGGTTGAGTGATAAAATTGCCCTTGGGTTGGATTTAGACTTTAACCCGAACTACAATTACGTAAACTGGGTTAAAGCCGTTGGTGATCAGGCTATTTTTTCTAAGTACGACAGAAACACCGTAGAAAATTCATTTGATGCAAAATATACTTTTAGCAATAGAATGGGATTAACAGTTGTGTTAAGGCATTATTGGAGCGACAGAAGAAATAAAGCCTACTATTTGCTTAAAAATGATGGAAACCTGGCTGATTATGAAGGCGCGCCACTAACCGGAACCGATCGTAATTATAACGTTTTTAATATCGACTTAATTTATACCTGGCAGTTTGCACCAGGTAGCGAACTCTCCCTATCTTATAAGGATGCGGCAGAAACCAACGATATTTATTATACCAAACGTTATAGTAAAAACCTGGATGGAATTTTATCCGCACCACAGAATAACAGCGTATCGGTAAAGGTTTTATATTATATTGATTATTTAAACCTCCGCAAGAAAAAGAAGGCATAATACTAAACAACAGCGGAGGTTTTTTAGAAAGACATTGTAAGACAAATTGCTTTAAATAAACTGTTTAGCCTTTGTTTTTGCCGGGCGTTACGCCAAATTTTTTCTTAAAGGCATGGCTAAAATGTTGTACGGACGAATAGCCTAAATCATCAGCAATCTGTTTAATGGTACAAGTTCCGGAGGAGAGCAAATCCTTAGCTTGTGCCATTTTATGATCGCCTAAATAACCGAAAACGCTATTTTGGAAAGTTTCCCTAAATCCATGCTTTAACTTAAATTCATTTATCCCCGCTATTTTAGCCAGCTCGCTTAAAGATGGTGGTTGGTTGGCGTGCTCAAGTAAATACTCACGGGCATAATAAATGCGGTCTTTATCGTAAGTGGTTTTTACAACGGTATTATTGGTTTCTTTTAAGGCCATTTCAAAGGCCTGTGCCTGTAAAGCCAATAATTCTACACATTTGGATTGTAGAAACAATAATTTTAAACCACCGCTAACCCTGCAGTTTATCACATCGTTAATACAGCTGTGCATGGCTAAGCTAATCGGTAAATTATCTTTAGATATCTCAACCGATTTGTTGTTCATAATGTTTTCGGCAAACTTCATCAGCAATGGGCTGCTATCTTTAGTCAGTTCAACAAACCGGTCTTTACTAAAATGGACTTCAAAAAATTTAAACTTTTGATCCGTTGGAAATTCAGCAATGCCATCAAAATCAGGTGTATAAATAATATTGTGCTGGTTAGGTTTAATGTTTAACCTTTTATTGGTTAAGTAATTTTCCATAATGCCGCCGCCACTAATGGAAAAGTGCATTTCTACCAATTCGGGTTCCTCAAAAGATTTAATCCTTAAACGCCCGTTTTTCACCAACATATCACCATAAACAATATAAATGCCCGAAAAAGCAATCTGCACCAGTTCGGCATCACCAAATGGGAAACTATAGATGTCTTTCCGTTCGGTTACCAACGATTGGTTTAATTCAAAGTTATTGAGTTGGTTTCCAACAATATAATGCTGGTCAAAATCGTCGTAAATGCTTAAAGCCATGAAATCCCTTTCATATAAATTTTAATCCTTATTATGTAAAATAAGTGTTGCATTTGACGATTAACTTTGTGTAAAGTTACTAAACAAATTAATACGATGCCAAAAATACCCACATGGTTAGCTAATGCCGTTGAGAAATTTATTAGCGACAAAATTCATCTCGTAGAAATTGTTAAAACAGAGATGATCAGTCAGGATATAAAACAGATTACCTTTAAGGGCGACTTTTTTACGGCGGATTTTGCGCCGGGACAGGAAGCTCTTTTTCGGATTAACGAACACGAATACCGCCATTATACACTTTCTGCTTTTGATAAGGAAAATGGAACCTGCGAAATTTTGTTCTACCTGAACGGGAAAGGAGAAGGAAGCGCCTGGGCCAAAAACCTGAAAATTGGGGAAAGTTTGAAACTAATTGCTGATAAAGGCAAAATCAAATACGATTATGAAGCAAATCAGCATTTTTTCTTTGGTGATGAAACTTCTATAGGATTATACGAATGGTTTAAAAATGTATCCCAGAATTTAGACCACGAATATTTCGGGATTTTAGAAATGCAGGAAGAAAATGAAGAATCGTTAAGACGAATAAAACTTTTGCTTGATGCAGTACCCGCAAGCCAGGAAGAGCCTGCATCAAATGCCATTAACTGGATGGATAATATGCATCCAAAGTGCTGGGAAATGTGGAAAGATGCCAAGTTTTATCTTTCCGGAAGATCAAGATCGGTTCAGAAGTTTAAAAAATACCTGCGCCAAAAAGGTGTGGCTACAAAACAAATCACAAGTATTCCTTATTGGGAAATTGGTGTTTTAGGTTTGTAAACTTATCTCGGAAATATAAAGGTAAAGCCAAGGGCCAGCGTTTGGCTGGCTTGCACCTTTGTATCGGTATCCCTATCGTAAAGTACAACGCCTGTTAAGCTGGTATTCATAAACCGGTTAATTTTTGCGGTTAAAGCAACATCTAAACGATGATCAACATTTTTAACGGCAATATCCTCGTAAGGGATAAACATGGCATAACGCGCTTTTAAATTGGTATTGGTAAAAATATCCTTATCAAAAGCAGCCACTACCTGAAAAGCCAGCTCGTTACGGAAGCGCTTGCCCGGATCTACCCCAAAGTTTTTAGAATTTGTTTTATATAAATTGGTGTCCAGTACAAATGTTTGGCGGGCAGTACCCGTACCAATTCGGGTAGAAAAATATTTATTTGGCTTATATTCAAAACCGATAGACTCCGTTAAATAACCCGGCCCCATAAATTTGGAGATTAGGGTTGCAGTTTCGGCACCGTTTACGGTACTGTAAGAATAACCATTATCAAATTGCGACTCGAAATTTATGGAACCAAAGAAAGACCAGTTTTTTGACAAGAGAAAAGAAGCTTTGTTATCCCAGTAAATACGATCGGTGGTTTTCTTTTGCAACTGCGCCTTGTTTTTTACCTTTCCATATTGTAAAATAACCTCGCTCACATAGCTGTAATTGTTTTTATTGTATTCGGCCTTGTAATTAAGTAAGCCACCAACAGCAAATGAGTTTACCCCCCCACCTTTCCAGTTATCACTAAATGCTGCCTGGTTAATGTTAATGCCTACCGAAGTTTTGGTTTTCCAGTAATTTACCTTTGCATTTACAATAAAAGGTTTAAGTTTTACAGGTTCAAAGTTTAGCGGTCCTTGTCTGCTTGGCAACGGATTACGCTTTAATTTTATGTTCAGGTCTTTGGTATTGATGGGAATGGTATCAATTTCCTGTGCATATAATTTTGTAGAGCAGATGCTTAGAATAACTAATAGTGCGGCTAAATAATTCTTCATTGGTTACAAAGAAAACGAAAAATACTTATAGATAAAAGGTTTAACGAAATGATTACGTGGTTAGATTTACATTTAACGTTTCCGGCTTCTTAGCCAGCCAAACCAGTTTCCCCTCTTTAAATAGGTAAAATCAGCCTCATGGTTGTAGGCTTCGCGTTCGAAAATGATATTTCGGTAAGCCAAATCATGGTTTTGATATTTAACCAGGTTTATTAAATAATTGAAGAAATAAAGGATATAAAAAGGAAAAATTAGCAGTTCTAACTGTTGACGAAGATGAATTTTTTCGTGATTGATAATTTCAGGATCTTTTTTTAGCCGGGCAGATTTTACCAGGATAAATGGAAATACAGCCATGCCCGCTGCGGGTAATTTCTTTACAATTAATATAGGTGCTTTCACAGCTTATCAATGCTTATTTTGGGTAAGGCCGGCAACTGCAGCGCTTTAGGGTTTAGTCTGTAACTTTTATATGCATTTCTAATAAACAAGTTAAAAGAATAATCAGTAGCATCCAGCACAAATTGGTACGTTGGCCTGTACTGCTGCATAAAATCTGTAAGTTCTGAGCCTTTTATTCCTAAAACCTGCTGCACCAGATTTGCATTAAACCTGTAGTCAATTAAGTCTTCGCGGTAATCTTTTTCCAGTATTTTTTGCAAATGGCGGGCATTTCTACCTTGTTTACTCAGCAGGTTATATATGGCATCGATACCCAAACCAACACCGCCATTGCCTAAATTCAATAAATCTTTGCTGCTGCCTTTCATGGTTTGATAACGATATTCTTTTATCGTTTTTTCGTACTGTTGTTGTGGCGTTAATCGTTTTTGCTGGATTAAAACATCCCTCAATCTGATTCCTAAAGATTTTAACTGGAAGTAAGCCGCAGGCTGGCCTTTAAAAACAAGGGTATCAACCCCGTAACCCGATAAGGCGGCCACTAAAGTATCGCCCGGAACCGCAAAGGTGCTAAATTCGCCCTTGGTATTGTTGTACAATCCATCGCCGGTGCGAATGTTATAAATATAAACTTTAGCCAAACGCTGTTTGGTTTCCTTGTCAATAACAATTCCCTGCACCGGTTTTTGTTGGGCGTAAAGCATCACAGAGATGCACAAAAAGGAAATAAAAACAGCAATAAATTTCATTAGTCTACAAAACTACAAATAAGCAAGGGGCAATGTTTAGGATTAACATTATTTAACCTTAAGCACCTGACCCAACTTTATGCCATCTGTGGTAATGTTGTTGAGCATTTTCAATTCATCCACACTTAAATTAAACCTTTTAGAGATGTTGTAAAGCGTATCGCCCTTAACAACGGTATAAGTTCCGTCGGCAATAATTGGCTTTGCGCCCGGTGGCGGGGTTTCAACAGGGGTAAATTTCTTTTTCTCCTGAGGGATATTTTCATTGATTTCAGTGAAAACACGGTCCTCACGAGCAATTTTTTGCTTTTCGGTTTCCGATTGATCGTATTGATAAAGCTGATATTTTTCGATAGTGGTAATCAGCATATCCGGATATTTAGGATTGGTGGCATAACCTGCCGTTTTTAGGCCTTGTGCCCAGCTTTTATAGTCATTTTTATCCAGCTGGAATAAAAAACTATAACGCTTGCGTTTTAAAAACTCAGAATGGTCTTTAAACGATTCGCGGGCATCTTTATACACCCTGAAGCAATCGTTTTTCTGGTCGTCATCGCGGAAATAATTTTTCCCCTTCCAGTCTGAGGTACATTTAATCCCGAAATGGTTATTGGCATATTTGGCCAAATCACTGTTTCCGCTGCCCGATTCCAAAATGCCCTGCGCTAAGGTAATACTCGCCGGAATTCCGTATGCATTCATTTCCTCTATTGCTACGGCTTTGAATTCATCAATATAACTTACTGTATTGTAACTTTTGTAATTGTTATTATTGGCTTTATTTGCAGCTTTTTCTATTTGTTTATTGTTTTTACTGTACTGGCGGGTTTTACAGGCACTGAATAAAACAACAAATAAGGCTAAATAGAGGTATTTTAATTTCATTTTAAGGGTGAGCTATGGTGTTGATGTGTTTTTATATTTTTCAGGTAAAGGTTAAAGCTTAATCTTTTGCCCCGGTTTTAGATTGGCCTTTTTAAGGCCGTTTTTCTGCATTAGTTTTTTAACAGTTGTACCTTTCTTTTTGGCTATAACGCTTAAATTATCTCCAGATTTAACGGTGTATTTTGAAGTTGATTTGTGGCTCCTACTTTTACGATGGTAAACCGCTGTTGCGTAAACAGGTTCTTCATAACCTTCCGGGCGTTCATCGTATTGATACAGTTCGTACTTTTTAATTAAGGCAATAACCTGGCTACTCCATGAGCGACTGTGTGCATAGCCACAACGCTGAATGCCCTTCGCCCAGCCTTTGTAATCGTACTGATCATATTTTTCAAAAAGATTATTAAAAGGAGACCGCGTTTCCATAATCTCAACAAAATGGCTGTAAGATTCATCTGCATTTAAATAGTCACGGTAAGAAGAACGAATATCTGCATTGTTGTTTGGCCCTTTTACACCAAAATGATTATTTAGATGTTGTGCTATTCTGCTGTTTCCTGCTGCCGATTCGTGAACCGCAACGGCTAAAATAATACTTGCCGGAATTTTATGGTCGCGCATTAAGCCTTGTGCAAAATCAACATGCTCTGCAATATAATCCTCCGTATCCTGCGCTTTTGCAAAAACAGTACTTAAAATTAAGAGGCAAAAGGTAAGTAATTTCATATTTCGTTTGGGTATTGGCCCGCCATATCTTTTTGATAATTAGTTAGCCAGTTTAAACAATTAATGCGGGTAAATAAATTAACCCTTCTTCCTGATCACAAATAAGCCATCTCTAACCGGTAAAATTAATTTCTCAACCCGTTCATCAGTAGCTATTTTATCATTAAAAGTAGTAATATTGCTGGTGTCTTTATCCTGTTTGTCTAAAAGTACTTTTCCACTCCATAGTACATTATCAACAATGATTATTCCACCGGGGCGAACGCGATCAAATATCAGGTCGTAATAAGTACCGTTATTTTTCTTATCCGCATCTATAAAAACCAGGTCGAACGTTTCATGTAAACTGTTTGCCGTTTCAATGGCATTGCCCAGTATATATTTAATTTTGCCATTGTATGCTGATTGTGCAAAATTAGCCCTTACCATATCTTCCAGTTCGGCATTAATATCTAATGTATAAATTATGCCATCGGCCGATAAACCTTCGGCAAGGCAAAGTGTAGCATATCCGGTAAAGGTGCCTATTTCTAAAATCCTTTTTGGCGAAACCATTTTGCTTAGCATACTTAAAACCCTGCCCTGGTAATGGCCGGATAACATACGTGGCATTAAAACTTTAAGATTGGTTTCGCGATCTATTTTTTGAAGCAATTCGCTTTCAGGCTCGCAGTAATTGAGTAGTAATTGTTGTAAATCTTCGTTTATCAAGCTCATATATTGTGGTTATAAACGGTTGCTTTCCATAAAATATTGTAAAATGATGGTTGCCGCAATGGTATCAACCCTATCCTTATCTCTCCGGTCTGATTTTTTTAAACCACTTTGCATAATGGCCTGATGCGCCATTTTAGAAGTAAAGCGCTCATCAACCCAGTGCCTCGGTACATCAGGGAATGCTTTTTTAAGCAGCGTGGCAAACCCTTTTACATGTGGCGCAGAGTCTGATGGAGAGCCATCCATTTGCTTTGGATCACCTATAACAAAGGCCTCTACCGGCTCTGTAAGCATGTATTTTTTAATGTATTCAATCACATCTTTTGGATGCACCGTATCCAGGCCAGTTGCAATAATCTGCAAAGGATCCGTTACCGCAATGCCAATGCGTTTAGTTCCATAATCAAAAGCAAGAATTCGGGCCATGTATATTGGTTAAGTGTTGCTGTTTTGCCTGGGTGATTAACCCGCTTTAAAAATTTAAAAGCCCAAAGGTAAGGTTTTTGAAATAATAGGTAAATCGGGAATCAACAGGGTTTTTCAATATAAAATATGTACTTCCAGCGTAAGATCATAATCACGAATGTGTGAATATCACATCTATTTCTTATTTTGCACCAAATGCAGTTTAAAGAAATCATAGGACAGGAAAGAATTAAGCAACAATTGGTGCAAACGGTTAAGGAAAACCGGATTAGCCACGCGCAGCTTTTTTTATCGCCGGCGGGTTCTGGTGCATTGCCTTTGGCAATTGCTTATGCACAATACATCAATTGCCTTGAAAAGGGCGAAAAAGATAGCTGCGGTACCTGTTCAAGCTGTAGAAAGTACGAAAGGCTTATCCATCCGGATTTACATTTCTCCTATCCGTTTTTTGCCTCAGCCAGCATTAAAACGGCTGTTGATGTACTTGATGAATGGAGGAATATGGTTTTACAAGATGCCTATTTTGACATGGACATTTGGCGTTCGAAGCTCGATGCAGCTAATAAACAAGCCAATATTAACATTGCCGAATGTCACGATATTATAAAAAAACTAAGTTATAAAGCTTTTGAAGCCGAAACCAAAGTTTTAATTATGTGGCTGCCCGAGTATTTGGATAAGGCAGGAAATGCTTTGCTAAAACTCATTGAAGAACCACCTGCTAATACTTTATTTATTTTAATTGCCCAAAGTCAGGATCAGATTTTAACAACAATTTTATCACGTACGCAAATTGTTAAAATCCCTAAATTAAGCAGTGAAGAAGTTTCAGGTTATTTGTTAAAAAGTAGTGGCTTAAATGAGCATCAGGCAATTGATTACGCTTTTTTGGCAGACGGAAATTTAATTGAGGCTAAGGCATTAGCTGCCGATACACAAAGCGACAGTTCGGGTACTTTTACGGCCTGGTTAAGAATGGGATTTGGCAATAAAGTGCCGGATTTAATTGATTTTACTGACGAGGCGGCCAAGTGGGGGCGGGAAAACCAGAAGAATTTTTTAAAATATGGTGTAAATTATTTACGCGAATGCTGTTTAATTTTAAGTGGTGCCGAAGAATTGGTAAAACTGCCACCATTAACGTTTGAAACAGCAAAAAAACTAAGTACACACGTACTTACCTTACCAATGGCAGAAGCTATAATTGGCGAACTGGAGAAGGCACATTATCATATAGAACGGAATGCAAACCCAAAAATTCTGTTTTTAGATGTATCTTTACAACTGGTAAAAATTATCAAGTTTAAAACGCTCCCTGCGGGGACTCAATATATATACAATTAATATGGGATGTGGAAGTTGTTCAACAGGTGGTGGTTGCACCCCTAATGGATGCAAAAGTAATGGCTCATGTGGTACCGGTGGGTGCCAAACAATGGAAGTGCACGATTGGCTATCCAACCTGGATATGCCTTCTAACTATAAACCTTTTCAGGTTACAGAAATAAAATTTAAAGGTTCACGTAAGGAATTTTTTCTAAACAGCGATAATATTTACCTGGAAATTGGCGAATTGGTTGCTGTTGAAGGACCAACCGGTGGTTTTGATGTTGGACACGTTTCGCTTACCGGCGAATTGGTGCGGATTCAAATGAAGCGACGCAAAACGACAATGGATCAGGTGGTGAAGAAAATTTACCGTAAAGCAACCGAAGCGGATGTAGAAAAATGGAATGCGGCTAAGGGAATGGAATGGGAAACTATGCATAAAGCCCGTAAACTGGCATTGGATTTACGTCTGTCGATGAAAATTAGTGATGTGGATTACCAGGCTGATAAAACCAAGGCAACGTTTTTTTATACTGCTGATGGTCGTGTAGATTTTCGTGAACTGATTAAAAAAATGGCTGAAAGCTTTAGAATCAGGATTGAAATGCGCCAGATCGGGATGCGCCAGGAAGCCGGCCGTTTAGGTGGAATTGGCTCTTGCGGCCGCGAATTGTGCTGCTCAACCTGGCTTACAAATTTTAAAACGGTTTCTACAGCCGCTGCCCGTTATCAAAACTTATCTTTAAATACATTGAAACTTGCCGGGCAATGCGGTAAACTTAAATGTTGTTTAAATTATGAATTGGATACTTATTTAGATGCTTTAAAAGATATTCCGGATAGAATTGAAAACCTGGATACTGAAGGAGGTTATGCCCGCCATCAAAAAACAGATATTTTCAAAAAGATTATGTGGTTTAGTTACCCGAATGATGAAAACTGGATTCCGGTTGCAGCCGCTCGTGTAAAAGAGATCATGGCCATGAACAAAGCAGGCAAAAAAGCACCTAATTTGAAAGAAGAAGCAGTTAAAATTGCTGCGCCTGTTGTGGTAGAAAAATCTTTCGATTACGAAAATGTTGTTGGTCAAGACAGTTTAACCCGTTTGGATGAACGTTCTAAAAACAGAAATAACAGCCAGAACAAAAATAACAATCAGAAAAACAACCGTAATAAAAGGGAAAGAACGCAAAATAACGATGCTTCGGCTCAAACGGCTAAGCCGCAACAACCACAAGGACAAAAACCTCAAAAAAGCGGAGGAAAGCCTCAGCAAAATACCGGGCAAAAACCTCAACAACCAGTTGTGCCAAAACCGCAGCATGTTAATGGCCCAAAACCTCAAAACGCACCAAAAACTCCACAAACCCCCAAGCCTGTTGTAAAAGCTGAAGGCAATGTGCCGGCCGAAGGTGTTAAAGCAGAACCGGGTAAAAATAAGAACAGAAATAACCGCAGAAAAAATAATAATCGCCGAAAAGATAACAATGGCTCAGAAAATAAACCAGCTGCTGAATAAAAGAGCGATCCTTTTTTTAGGGTTTTTATTATTTGTAACATTCATTTCGGGATGTACAACCAGTATTGTGGATACGAATGTGCAAATACCCGATCGTAAGTGGACTTACAGGAACCGTATTGCAACTTTATTCGAAATTAAGGATAATACCAAAGCGTATAATATTTATTTTAAACTCAGGCATACCGCCGAATATCGGTATTCTAATATCTACATTTTAGTACATTTCTTTGATGGAAAGGATAAAGTAACCAAACGGTATCAATATAAATTGGCTAAAAATGATGGTGAATGGCTCGGAAGCGGCTCGGGTAATGTATTTAGTTATACCCTGCCGGTACGTACCCAATATCATTTCCCAAGAAACGGCAAGTTTAAAATAGAAGTAGAACAAAATATGCGAGACAATCCGTTAGTGGAAATTAGCGATGTTGGCCTGGCTGTAATGGAAACTATAAATAAATAAACCGCTTAATAAATTATGAAAACGCCTCTCTTTAGATTAATCCTTTTTGGTTTAATCTTAACACTTTCATCCTGCTATACCATTTACCAGCTTAGCCCTGCAAAGAACAACTTCAACTATAAAAACAATCTGGAATATGAAGTTTACGGAATGAGTTCGGCAAGCCAGCAAGCTACTGGGAATAGCAGGATCGTTGCTAAAAAAGGTTATACTTTTGTTAGTGTGAGGCTGAAAGTGAGTAATAAAACAAATGAAAACGTTGCTCTAGATTTCTCTGAAGTTTCCTTGTTGGATGTTGTAAACATGGTGAAATATCCTGTTTCTTTTGTATACCAAGCTACAGTTGTTGCCTTGCCGGCAAAAAATAAAACAACTTTAGGTCCGCAAAAAAGTTTAAAAAGAATCGTGCTGATTACCTTTCCTGATAAAATGAAGCCTGAAATACTGGAAATCTCAGGCGAAAGGTATGAAATTCAATTTTCAAAGTAAATTACAGGCATTTTAGTTTTATCCTTCCCGGTACTTTTAGTCCCAAAATCCCCATCACATGAATTTATTTCAGGATCTTTATAGCTGCAGCAATTCAGCGGGATGAGTGCATTATGGATAATTTATTAGAATACTGAATTTATTATTTGCCCTACAAGTATTGAAGTAAGTTCTCCAACCTCATTCCTCTTGATCCTTTTAGTAAAACCAGGTTGTTTTTAATTGGATTTTCCTGTAGGTAAACTGCGGCTTCGTCAGGGGTTTTAAAAAACAGGCCTTTAGCATCATCCCGGTAAGCATAAAAATCCTTGCCAATAAAAATTATGGTATTTAGCCCACACTCAAAAGCTTGTTTAACAATTAGTTCGTGCTGTTTTGCCGATTCAGGACCAAGCTCAAACATATCGCCCAAAATAGCTGTCTTTTGCTCAGCTGTTAAAACTGAAATGTTATTTAGAGCAGCGGTCATGCTGCTTGGGTTGGCGTTGTAAAAATCACAAATTACAGTGTTATTTTCCGTTTTAGTAAGTTGAGAACGATTGTTTTTAGGCTGATAATTGGCAAGCCCATTGTTAATCGATTC
Organism: Pedobacter nototheniae; assembly: GCF_032678625.1. Lineage (GTDB taxonomy): Bacteria > Bacteroidota > Bacteroidia > Sphingobacteriales > Sphingobacteriaceae > Pedobacter > Pedobacter nototheniae_A. The sequence continues at coordinate 957,839 of NZ_JAVTSO010000001.1, forward strand.
TGGATTCATATCAAAAAAATCGCCAATACAAATTGCGGCCAAAATATTTTCAAAGTTATAGCTGCCGGTTAACTGGGTTTTAACCACCGATTCCTCCTCATGGTTTGTCCATTCAACTTCAATATATGGATCGCTGCTTTTTAACTTGCCTTTAATGGTGTTTCCGGCCTCTGTACCGTAAAAAATCAGCTTATTTAAATTGGCAGTAACGCTCATTTCCATCAAATAAGCATTATCCCGGTTAATAAAGGTATAACCTTTTGTTGCCTTTAAAAAGGCATAAAGTTCTGCTTTTCCTTTCTTTACCCCTTCAAAACCACCAAAACCATCTAAGTGCGCCATCCCTACATTTGTAATAATGCCATGCGTGGGTTGTGCAATTGTAGAAAGTAATTCTATTTCTTTTTGGTGGTTAGCCCCCATTTCAATAATCGCAATTTCAACATCATTTCGAATTGAAAGTATAGAAAGCGGAACGCCAATGTGGTTATTCAGGTTTCCGAAAGTGGCAAAAGTTTTATAACGTTCGGCTAAAACTGCATTAACCAATTCTTTACTGGTTGTTTTACCATTACTGCCAGTTAAGCCAATAACCGGAATATTAAGTTGCTTACGGTGATGGCGGGCTAAATCCTGTAAGGCAATTAAAACGTCTTCCACTAAAAGACACTGATCATTCATTTTATACGCTTCCTCGTCAATAATGGCAAAAGAAGCGCCATTTTCTAAAGCCTGTGCAGCAAATTCGTTCGCATTAAAGTGTTCGCCCTTAAGCGCAAAAAATAAACTGCCCTGTATAATATTACGTGTATCTGTAGATATTTGAAGGCTTTTAAGGTAGTGGGCGTATAAAATTTCAGTGGTAACCATGCTTTGTGTAAAAAGTATGCGGTAAAATTAAGCTTTCGCAGCAAAAAAAAACAAAATTAGTACATTAGATAAATATATTAGTTTAATAACAGGTTATCTCCTTAAACTAATGTGAACCACTAACCGATCACAACCTATCTAAATGAAAAAAATATTTACGTTCTGTTTAGTTGCAATTGCACTAATCTCTTTCGCGCAAGCCCAAATTAAATCTCCCGATGAATTTTTAGGTTATGAACTTGGTACGCACTTTACGCCCCATTTTAAGGTAGCAGATTATTTCAGGCAAGTTGCAGCGGTTTCAAAGAATGTTAAATTAATAGAGTATGGCAAAACAAATGAAGGCAGGCCCTTAATGGTAGCTTTTGTTTCGTCAGCTGATAACATGAACAGGTTAGAGCAAATCAGAACCAACAACTTACAACTGACAAAGGGTGCTACAAATAATGTTGATTTGAATAGCCAGCCTACTTTATTGTGGCTAAGTTATAATGTGCATGGAAATGAGGCAAATTCGACCGAAACGGCCATGAAGATGTTATATGTTTTATCATCCGGGCAGGACAAACAGGCTAATGAATGGTTAAAAAATACCGTGGTTGTGATAGATCCCTGTTTAAATCCGGATGGCAGAGATCGTTATGTAAATTATTTTAATAGTGTAGTTGGGCAAGTACCCAATCCAGACCCTTCCTCAAGAGAGCATATCGAACCATGGCCAGGTGGGCGATCAAACCATTATTATTTTGATTTAAACCGAGATTGGGCTTGGCAAACCCAGGTAGAAAGTCAGCAAAGATTAGCTTTATATAATCAATGGATGCCTCAGGTACATGTAGATTTTCATGAACAGGGATATAATGAACCCTATTATTTTGCGCCGGCGGCCGAGCCGGTTCATCAGGATATTACACCCTGGCAAAAGAGTTTTCAGGTGGTTGTAGGTAAAAACAACGCTAAGTACTTTGATGAACAAGGTTGGCAGTATTTTACTAAAGAACGTTTCGATTTGCTTTATCCATCTTACGGGGATACTTATCCTTTATATAATGGATCAATAGGTATGACGTACGAGCAAGGTGGGATAAGAGCAGGTTTATCCGTGGTAACCAATGATGGGGATACTTTAACACTTAAAGATCGGATTGCGCATCATTTTACAACGGGCATGTCTACAATTGAGGTAACGGCTCAAAACCATAATAAGTTAATGGAAGAATTTAAAAAATATTTCCAGAACGCGCAGGCAACTCCACCGGGGATTTACAAAAGTTATATAATTAAGCCGGATAACTTATCGAGATTGAAGAAGCTTGCAGCCCTGCTTACCAAAAATAAAATAGAATTTGCATACGGAGGTGAGCGTACAGGCAGAGGTTATGACTACGATACACAAAAAGAAGAAACTTTTAATATCGGTCGTAATGATTTGATTGTTAATGTACAACAATCTCGGGCAGTACTTGCAAATGTTTTATTGGAACCCCAAACGGTTGTAACAGATTCTAATACCTATGATATTACGGCATGGGCATTACCTTATGTATATGGATTAAAAGCTTATGCAAGTAAAGAAAGTATTAAAGGTAAATATGAAACACTTGATGAAATTAAGACCTCATCAACAAGCTTGGATAAACCCCTCGCCTGGTTATTTAACTGGGGTGCTGCAGAAGATGTACAGCTGTTAACAGCATTGCAAAGTGAAAAAATTAAAGTTAGACAGGCAGATTTGCCATTTGCAGTAAGTGGAAAAAGCTATCCGGCTGGTACACTAATTGTTTTACGGGCCGAAAACGAAAAATCGATCAAGGATATAAAAGCAAAAGTAACGCAAATCGCAATAAACTTAGATAAACCATTACAAGCCATAAGCAGCGGTTTTGTTGAAAAGGGAAAAGATTTCGGCTCTTCAGTATACCCTTTATTGAAACAACCAAAAATTGCAGTGGTATCTGGCAATGAAGTATCATCTCTTGCTTTTGGTGAGGTTTGGTTTTATCTGGAGCACGATTTAAAGTTGCAGGCCAGTATTATTAATGCAAAGGATATTAATAGTCTGGATATCAATAAAGTTAATACCCTTATTCTTCCGGATGGTAGTTACGCTAACTTTATAGGAGACGGCTTAACAGCATGGATTAATAAAGGCGGCAAATTAATTTTAATGGAAGATGCAATAGGCAGTGTATTTGAGAAGAAAGGATTTGAAATTAAAAAGAAAGAATTACCAGTTAAAAAAGATGAAAAACCAGAAGTTAGCAAGCTTCTTTTTAAAGATAAGGACAAGGATGACTATGAAAATAGTATTCCAGGCGCTATTTATAAAATTAATTTAGATGCTTCACACCCATTTGCATATGGAATAGGGAAAACTTATTATACATTAAAAACAGACAATAAAATTTACGAACCTTTAGGTAAAGGCTGGAATGTTGGCCAGTTTGGAGATAAAAGCTTAATGGCAGGCATTGTAGGCAAGAAAGTTCGCGACGAATTAAAAACCGGCTTAGTGATTGGTGTTCAGGAGTTTGGGAGAGGGCAGGTTGTTTATTTGGCAAATGATCCGCTGTTCAGGAATTTCTGGGAAAATGGAAAAACGCTTTTCGGAAATATTATTTTCTGTAATTATTAAATTAAATTCTTTGAGAAGTTTAGCATAAAAGTCTAATTACTGAGGCTTAAATGCCATGTCTTTTGTAATATTTCGGATGGCTTTGTCATATTTCGACCTAATTGTTAAAAATTGTTAAAATAAATTTGGTGTTATTGTCAACTAACTATATTTTAGCGTATTATTATTAATCATTAACTAACCTATTTTCAAATTATGAAAAAACTTCTACAAAGTTTGTTCATTCTTATGTTCGTTGCTATAACAGCAATTGCACAAGAAAGAACAATTACTGGTACAGTTACTTCTCAGGATGACAGATTACCTATTCCTGGTGTAAGTGTAAAAGTGAAAGGCACACAATCGGGTGCAGTTACAGATGCTAATGGAAAGTATTCTGTTAAAGTTCCTTCAGGTTCTTCAGTATTAGAATTCACATTTATTGGTTATGCAACGCACAGCAGAACAATCACTGGTTCTGGTGTAATTAATGTTGTTTTAACTTCAGATGCTCAGTCTCTTAATGAGGTTGTAGTTTCTGCTGCGGGTTTAACAGCTCGTAAAAAAGAGCTTGGTAACGCTCAAACAACTCTAAAAAATGATCAGTTAACTCAAGCTAAACCTACAAACATTGTTGCGGGTTTAACGGGTAAGGTTGCTGGTTTAAACATTCAAGGAGTTAGCAGTGGTGTAGATCCTAACTATCGTATTATTTTACGTGGTATGCGTTCAATCACTGGTAATAACCAGGCTTTAATCGTTGTTGATAATGTTATTGTTCCAAATACTGTTTTAAGTAACTTAAATCCTGATGATATTGAAGATTTAACCGTTTTAAACGGTGCGAGTTCTGCAGCTTTATATGGTTCAGCAGCATCAAACGGAGCATTAATCATTACCACTAAAAGAGGTAAAAGAGGCGGAGGCGGTTTAGATATTAAAGTAACGAATACAACTACTTTAGAACAAGTTGCTTTTTTCCCTCAATTACAAAAAGAGTTTGGATCAGGATCTGACAACGATTTACAGATTTATCTTCCTTATGAGAATCAGCAATATGGACCACGCTTTGATGGTATTGTTAGACCAATTGGTCGTCCGCTTCAGGATGGCTCTATTCAGTCTGTACCTTATTCTTATACAGATGGAAAAAATAAATTCTGGGATACAGGTGTAACCAATGTGACAGATTTCTCAATTAACTCTGGTAGTGAAAAAGGATCTTTATATGCATCTGGTCAATACCTTACTTCTACAGGAACTACTCCTGGAGACAAGTATAACAGAGCAACTGTTCGTATCGGTGGTACTCAAAAAATCTCTGACAAAATTGATTTTAACTATTCAACATATTATGCTCAGAATAGAAATGATAAAACTACACAAACAGGAAATATTTACAACTATTTGTTAAATGCGCCGAGTCAGGCTAATTTAACAGATTATAGTGATTGGAGAAATAATCCTTTTGCTAATCCAAATGGTTATTATAACGCATATTATAACAACCCTTATTTTATGGCTGATAATTACAGACAACAAATAAGAAAAGATTATTTTATTGGTAGTGCAGAAATTAAATACAAACCATTAAACTGGTTAGATTTTACAGGTCGTATTGGTATTACTACATTAAATCAATCTTCTAAAAGTTACTCTGATGTATTTATCTACTCTGATTATACAAAAAGTATAAGTGGTTCAAGTGAATATAAAAACCAGGATATCTTAGGTGGTGTAACTGATGCTGCGAACTACAACACTACAATCAGTTCTGACTTCATTGCGCATGCTCAAAAGAAAGTTAACGATTTTAAATTTGACTTAACTGCTTTAGCGCAATTACAAAATAAACAATATAAAACTGTTTCAGCTTCTGTTGCTGGTTTAGTAACCCCAGGGCTTTTCAACTTATCAAATAGTACAAACCCACCAACTGCTGGCGAGGCTAATTACTTATACCGTTCTTATGGTTTAACGGGTAAATTAGATATTGCGTATAAGGATTATTTATTCTTAACGGCAACTGGTCGTAATGACTGGGTTTCTAACTTAGCACCTCAAAACCGTTCGTTCTTCTATCCAAGTGTGTCACTTTCATTTGTTGCAACAGATGCAATCCAGGCATTGAAAGATATTAAAGAAATTGACTTTATTAAATTAAGAGGTGGATGGTCTAAGGTAGGTCAGGTTAACTTAGGTAATGCTAACGATTTTGGAGCTTACTACTTAGAGCCTACATTTGGTCAAGGGTCAGGTTATCCTTACAATGGTAAAGGTGGTTTAACAGTGGGTAATACTTTAATTTCTCCAAGTCTTAAACCTGAGATTACTCAAGGTTTTGAAGCGGGTATTGAGTACAGTTTGATGAAATCAAGAATTTCAGGAACTGCAACTTATTTTAATACAAAAACAACTAATCAAACTATTCCTACTGGAATTTCTAATGCCAGTGGATATTCAGGTTATTTAACGAATACAGGTAAAACAAGTTCAAAAGGTATTGAGTTAGCTTTATCAGTTGTTCCGTTAAGAACTGAAGATTGGGAAATTACTTTAGGTAGTACTTTCACCCATTATGATAATAAAGTACTTGAAATTGGTTCAGGATTAACCCAGTTGACATTAGCTGCTTATGGTGGTTCTGCTGGTTCTTATGCTGTAGAAGGCCAACCTTTCCCAGTAATTCAAGGAAAAACGCATGTACGTGACCCACAAGGAAGAATTATTGTAGATCCAATTACAGGTTATCCTTCTGCAACGGATAACATTAGCGTTCTTGGTCAGGCATCTGCTCCAGATCAGTTGGGCTTAAATATTAATGTTAAATATAAAGGAATTACTTTATATGCATCAGGTGAATACCGTACAGGTAACATAATTTATAACTCAGGTGGTACTACTTTTGACTTTAGTGGAGCTGGTATTAATACAATTGCTTACAACCGCGATCGTTTCGTAATTCCAAACTCTTCTTACCTTTTAAATGGTCAGTATGTACCTAACACAAACATCACAGTTCGTGATGGTGGACCAGGTTACTGGACTATTGCCGGACCAAGAACTGGTATTGATGAAAACTATGTAACTTCTGCTGCTTTCTGGAAAATCAGAGAGATTTCTTTAGCTTGGGATATTCCAAAAAGCTTCTTAATGAAATCAAAAGTGGTTAAAGCTGCTAAAATTAGTGTTCAAGGAAGAAACTTATTCATCTTTTTACCTAAAACTAACGTATATACAGATCCAGAATATAGTGATGGTGATGCATCAAGTAGTGGAAATGCTATTGGTTTAACAGGCTTGAATCAAACGCCTCCATCAAGATTTTATGGAGCTACGCTATCATTAACCTTATAATATTTTAGTTATGAAAAGAAATTTTAAATATATATTCGGGTTACTAATAATTTCATCTGCTTTTTCTTGTAAAAAGGATTTGGATATTAATACTAATCCTAACCAGCCCTTAGCGGCAACGGTAAATACGGTTTTGCCTCAAGCAATTGTGGCAACAGCTAACAATCTTCCGCAATTTAATTTTTATGGTGGCCAGGTAGCTGGTTACTTTGCTAATGGTGGTGGAGTAAGTGGATGGGGTTCAATCATTTCTTATAATTATCAAAATGATGAATTCGCAGCACTTTGGGGAAATACTTATGATATCCTAACGGATGTAAAGTATATTATAGATCAGGCAGGTGCGGATGCAACAAAGAAGGAATTCTCAGCAGCAGCTAAGGTGTTAAAAGCATATAACTTCGAATTATTAGTTGATACTTATAATGATGTGCCGTATACTGAAGCAAATTTAGGTTTGGCTAATATTCAACCTAAATATGATAAAGCAACAGATATCTATAAAAACCTTGCTGATCTTTGCGATCAGGCAATTGCAACTTTTAAAACCGTAACTACTGCTACGCCTGCTTTTGTATCAGCAGATCCACTATATGCTGGAAATGCAACAAAATGGGCCCAATTGGCTAATACCATTAAACTGAAACTTGTTTTAAAAGGACAGGGTAAAGTAACTTTTACCAATACAACTTTTGATGCAATAGGATTTATTTCTGCTGATGCTTTAGTTCAGCCGGTTTATACAAAAATTGCAGGTAAACAAAATCCTACCTGGAATCGTTGGGCTTATGATGCTTCTGGAACAGCAGTAGGAGCAGCAAGTAATTATGCGCTTACGCCTTACATCATGTCATTTTATGACGGTTCTCACATTTCAGATGCTGCTCGTGCAAAAGCGATGTTTAAAACAGGAACTTCAACAGCAGTTAATCAATTAGGATATCAGCTTGCTGATGCTGGTCGTGGTGCTGCCCCAAGTTCATGGTTTGTTGGATCTTCTGCTACAACCTACGACAAAATCGGAGTATTAAAAGGTCCTGATGCAAGTCAGCCTATCATGCTGGCTGCCGAGAGTTACTTTTTACAAGCTGAAGCCAATTTAAAAGGTTTGGTAGCAGGTACCGCATCTACTAATTATGCTTCTGGTATTACTGCTTCTTTTAATTATTTATATATGGATAATACAGGTAGTGTACCTTCTACAAGAAATGTAGCTAATGATGTGCTTACTTATAACACAACAAATGCAGGCAATAGATTAGTAGATTTTACAGCTGCAACAACTGATGCTCAAAAACTGGAAGCAATTATTACACAAAAATATATTGCATTTAATATGACTTTTGGACATGAGGCCTGGAATGAATACAGAAGAACTGGTTATCCATCTATCAAAACTTCAGGTGCTTCAGAATCGGAAACTTTTGTTTCGATTGCATCCCAATCAACTGCAGCAAACAAACTGCCGACCAGAATTCTTTATCCAATTACAGAGTTTAAGTATAATACAGCTAACGTACCAACGGTAGATAAGTACAGTACAAAAATTTTCTGGGCTAAATAGATTGTTAAACTATTAATTTAATAGACATGAAAAAAATTATAAATTTATTCCTATTAGGAGTTCTTGTAACTGGACTTAGTTCTTGTTTAAAGGATAAGTCCTTGACCTTGCCGGATGCCGATGGCGCAATTAAAAACATTGTTGAATTTCAAAATGTTGATTATATTTCGTCAGGAACAAGTAGCATTTATCCTGTATATATTAAGTCATTTGATATTAAACCTACTGGCGAACTTACAATAGCTGTAAATTATGCAGGAGTTGACGCTGCACCTGAAAATATAGCCGTAAAAGTTGCTTTGGATTTAACCATTATAGATAAATATAATGCTAAAATTGTAGCAGATGCGAGAGCTGCAGCTATTATTTTGGGTGAGGATCCAGATGATGCTGAAGATAATGTTCAGGGAGAATTATTTACACCATTAAGTACTGCTTTGTATACGCTTCCTTCTATGGATTTAACAATCCCTGCAGGTCAAAGAACTGCTTCATTTAAAATTGCTTTAAAACCAGATTTATTCTCATTTTCTTTAAAGACAGCATTATCTTTCAAAATTGTTTCTTCTTCTACAGGAACTGTTAGTGGTAATTTTGGAAATATTATTGTTGGTATTGGCGCTAAAAATGCATATGATGGCGTATTTAAATACCAGTCATCTTCTACGCAAACGTTAAGACCAAATGCAAATGATACTGGTTCTAATGCAGCAGAATTAGTGACAAGCGGACCCAATACAGTTACCACGCCCTTAGTAAATTACTATACTGCGCCAGGTAATCTTTTAACATACCAAATAGATCCGGCAACAAATAAAGTAACGGTTTTAAATGGAGGTATTGGAACGCCAATTACTGATCCATCTAGCAACTGGAATCCAACCACTAAGGTGCTTTTTGCAAAATGGACCGCTGGTTCAAGAAAATTTGAAGAGACATATACCTATATTGGCTCAAGATAATTACTGATTTTTCATTACAATAAAAAGGCCGCATCGTGATGCGGCCTTTTTTGTTTTAATATTTTTATTATTTTTCGTAAAATTTGTATTACAATACACTAAATATTATATTAGCCGATTAATCATTTAAACTAATTTAAATTTTATGAAAAAACTTCTACAAAGTTTGTTCGTGATTTTGCTGTTTGCGTCAACCACAATAGCTCAGGAGCGAACCATTTCTGGAAAAGTTACATCAAAAGATGATGGACTTCCTATTCCCGGAGTAAGCGTTAAAGTTATCGATGCACAAGGCGGTGCAATTACAGATGGCCAGGGTCGTTATTCGATAAAAGCTTCCTCACAAGCAAAGATTCAGTTTAGCTCAATTGGTTTTGTTACCCAAACCATTACAGTGGGTGCATCAAACACAGTTAACATTGTTTTCGAAACAGATTCGAAATCGCTTGGTGATGTAGTTGTTGTTGCTTATGGAACTTCAAAAAAAGAAGCTATTACGGGTTCTGTATCAACAATTGGCGCTAAAGATTTAGAAAAAAGAACAGTTACTAACCTAACGGCCGCATTACAAGGATCGGCACCGGGTATTTCTGTTGTTGCTTCTAATGGCCAGCCTGGTAATAATGCAGGTATTCGTATTCGTGGATTCGGTTCTTATTCTTCTTCAAGCAGCCCGCTTATTGTTTTAGACGGTGCAGTTTTTGATGGTAGTATTGGAGATATTAACCAAAACGATATCGAAAGTCTTTCTGTTCTGAAAGATGCATCATCATCAGCCTTATATGGTTCAAGAGGTGCAAACGGTGTGGTAATTATCACCACTAAAAAAGGAAGAGATTCTCAGCCCTCTATTAATGTGAGCTTTAATCAAGGTTTCTCAACCAGAGGTATTCCTGAGTACGATAGATTAAATGCTTATGAGTATTACCCAGCAGTTTGGCAAGGTATTAAAAACAACCTGATGTATTCTGCAACTACTCCGTTAAGTGAAGCTGCAGCTGCAACTAAAGCGAGTACAGATGTGGCGACTAATCTGGTTTACAACCCTTTTAATGTACCTGCGAATCAATTGGTATTGGCAAATGGAACTTTAAATCCAAATGCTTCTTTAATGTACGATGATTTTGATTGGTACAAACCTTTACAAAGAACAGGTAAAAGAACTGATGCCAATATCAGCACTTCAGGACGTACTGAAAAATCAGATTATTTTATTTCATTGGGTTATTTAAATGATCAGGGATTTGTTTTGAAATCTGATTTCCAACGTTTTAATGCTCGTGTTAATGTAAATACACAACTTAAATCTTGGTTAAGAACAGGTTTAAACCTTTCCGGATCAATGTCTGATGCGAATATAGCAAGTGATGCTTCTACAGGTAATGGTTCAAGTTTCTCTAACATATTCAGTTTTGCGCGTAGTATGGGCCCAATTTACCCTATTCACGCGTACGATGCTTCTGGTAATCCAGTTTTCAACTCGATTACACAAGAACAATGGTATGATTATGGTACTTATCCTGGTGCTGTTAACCGTCCATCTGGTGCATCTCCAGGACGTAACGTTGTTTACGAAACGTTGTTGAACGCCAATAGCTACAGAAGAAATTTAATTAGTGGAAGATCTTTTGTTGAAGTTAGATTTCTTAAGGATTTCACCTTTACTCCATCAATTAATATAGATTTGAGAAATAACAATACTGAGTTATTCTGGAATCCAATTGTTGGTGATGGTGCTGGTACTAACGGATACAAATATCAAAGTAATGCCACAACAAGATCTTATACATTCAATCAAATCTTAAACTATAATAAAACGATAGGCTTACACAATATTTCGGCATTGGTTGGTCACGAAAATTATAGCTATAACTTCCGTACTTTCAATGCAGACAGAACAAACCTTGTGGCGCGTGGAAATACAGAGTTAGGTAATTTCGTTTCTTCAAGTAGTTCGGGTGGTAGAGCTGATAATGATAAAATTGAATCTTATTTATCGAAAGTTGGTTATAACTACGATTCAAAATATTATTTTGATGCTTCATTAAGACGTGATGGTTCATCAAGATTTGCGCCTGATCAAAGATGGGGTACCTTCTTTTCATTAGGTGGTTCATGGTCTATTAATAAAGAGAACTTCCTAAAAAGTGCGACCTGGATTGATGACTTAAGATTAAAAGTATCATACGGTCAGGTTGGAAACAATGCGCTGCTTGATGCTAACTCAAATAGCAGGTACTATGGTGACAGAGCTTTCTTCGACTTAGGTTTAAACAGCAATACTGAAGGTGGGGTACTTTTAGCTTCAGTTGCAACACCTACGTTGAGCTGGGAAAAACAAAATACATTGAATACAGGTATTAGCTTTTCATTTTTTGGTAAGAGATTATACGGTGAAATTGAGTACTACAAAAAAAATGTTAACGATTTAATATTCAGTGTACCTCAGCCATTATCATCAGCTGTTCCCAGTATTTATCGTAATATTGGTTCCATGTACAATAAGGGTTTTGAGCTTCAGTTAGGTGGAGATATTATCCGTGATAAAGATTTCTCATGGAATTTAATGACCAACTGGACAATTTTCAAAAACCAAATTACTAAACTTCCTCCTGAAACACCTTTCATTATTAGTGGTACCAAAAGAAGAGAAGTTGGACATAGTATTTATGATTATTGGTTGAGACAATATGCCGGTGTAGATCCAGCTGATGGTTCGGCTTTATACATTCCTGCTGATGGAACTACTGCTGCAAATATCCGTACGGTAAATGGAGTACAATATGTAACCAACCAAACATTTGCAAAATTTGATTATTCTGGTTCAGCAATTCCTGATTTATTAGGCTCATTCACAAATACAATCAATTATAAAGGCTTCTCGTTCTCGTTTTTAATTAACTATCAAATTGGTGGTAAAGCTTACGATGGTGTTTATCAAGGATTAATGAGTACTGGTTCTTATGGTGGTGCATTACACAAGGATATTCTGAATTCATGGACACAAACCAATACTGGCGCCAGCATTCCAAGAGCTGATTATGGTAACTCTACCAATATCAATGCCACGTCCAACAGATGGTTAATTGATGCTTCGTATTGGAACATCCGTAACATTAATTTAGCTTATAACCTTCCTAAAGATTGGTTAGGTAAAATTGATGTTAGAAATGCACGTGTATTTGTAACCGCTGAAAACTTATACCTGCACTCGAAAAGAAAAGGATTAAATCCTTCGGAATCATTTGATGGTGTAAATGGAAATACATACCCACAAAGCAGAACAGTTAGTGTGGGTGTTAACTTATCATTGTAATAATAATTATTAGCGTAGATAGATATATGAAAAAGCTTTTAATAGTTACAGGTTTAATGGCTGCTTTAATTGCGCCAGGCTGTAAAAAAGATTATCTTCAAACCACACCAACCGATCAGGTTGCTTTTGAAGAGGTGTTCAGTTCAACAACAAATGCTAATGCTGTAATTAACGGTATTTACGCATATATGTTTACAAGAACAACAACAACAACAACTAATGCTCAAGGTAAACCAGGTGTTGCTGGTATATTGTTGGGTATTGATTTTATGGGTGAAGATTTACATCAGGCTAATGCAACCTGGTTTACTTCAACAGGAGAAGGAAACTATGTTTCACCTCGTTCTGATACGCATACAAGTAATTTATATTATTACCGTACATTTTTCCGTATGATCAATAATGCAAATTATGTACTTGAAAATATTGATGCGGCAACAGGAACTGATGCTGATAAAAATAGAATTAAGGCCGAGGCTTACACCATAAGGGCTTATTCTTATTCGTATCTGGTACAATTTTATGGAACAAGATACAATGCAGCGGTTAAACCAAATACGCAGTTAGCCGTTCCATTGGTATTAACCAGTAAGGATATCGCTAAACCACGTGTATCAGTTGAAGAGATTTACACTCAAATCATTTCTGATTTAGATAAAGCAATTGCACTAAACTTAACAACCAAAGTAAATAAAACACATGCAGATATTTGGGTTGCCAAAGGTTTGAGAGCCAGGGTTGCTTTAACCATGCAGGATTATCCTAATGCAATAAAATATGCTAAAGATGTAATTGATGGTGGTAAATATCCATTAATGAGTCAGGCAGATTACCAAACAGGATTTAATAACAATAACTTATCTGAGTTTATGTGGTGCGCTATGCCAACTACTGAACAAGGAGATTCATTCGGTTCTTTCTATGCTCAAATTGCTTACAATGCAAACAGTACTTATGAGCGTGGTACACCAAAAATGATCAATTCTAAGTTATATGATCAAATTCCAGAAGGTGATATTAGAAGAAAAATGTGGGAACCTGTTCCAACAACAACTAACTTTCCTTTGCCATCAACATCATTTACCCGTCGCGCGTATATGTCAAGAAAATTCTCTGTTAAAACCGTTGGCGACCCATCATTGGGAGATGTGCCTTGGATGAGAAGTGCTGAAATGTATTTGATTTTAGCTGAAGCATATGCTCGTAATACCCAGGATGGTTTAGCACAAGCAGCATTATTTTCACTGGTTTCTAAGAGGAATTTAACTGCGGCCCAAAGTACTAAAACTGGTTCCGCTTTGGTTGATGAGATTATGTTTAACCGCAGGGTTGAATTATGGGGAGAAGGTTTCAGATACCTTGACTTAAAACGCTTAAACCTTCCATTAGATAGAACATCTGTGCCAAACTATGTTGCTACTTCAGTAAATAATGTTATGAATATTCCAGCGGGAGATCCAAGATTTTTATTCTTTATCCCTCGTGACGAAATTAATGCAAATCCAAATATTGGACCTCAAAATCCATAGATTAATAATGATCGGAGAGGCTGTGAAAGCAGCCTCTTTTAATTAAAATCAAAAAAAATGCCGGAACAATAGTTCCGGCATTTTTTGTTTAATAACTTCTTTTATCTTTTATCTACACTGTATTTTCCAGGCCCTATAAAAGTTAGACCTATAAATACGATGCCCAGCTCTATTGCGTGGGATGCACCTCCTATTCCGTCTCCTTTAGCAAAATGTACAAGTGTTGCTATAGCCATCGTGAAAATTAACAATAAACAGGCAGGCCTGAAAAATAGTCCCACAATTAATAGAAACCCACCGAAGGTTTCTGTTGCTGCAGCCATGAAGCCCCAAAAAACCGGTAAAAAATCTACACCAATCAATTTCATGCTGCCGCCCAGCCCTTCCCAACCATGTACACCCCCAGCTATTTTTGGGAAGCCATGGATAATAAACATCACTCCTAAGCCTAAACGGGTTAAAAGTAGGCCTGTGTTGCGGTATTTACCTAAAGAGTCGAAAATTGCCATTTTATAAATATTTAAATCTAACGTTGTTTGTTTCTATTTCTAATTTAACATTTGCACCTAAAACCATGCTCAGGTTGTTATTTATATGGCCGGTTGGAAAGTTAAAGCAAACCGGATAATTGTACTCCTTCACAATTTCCCAGATAACCTGCTCGGCTGTTTGGCCAAATGAAATTTTTTCTTCTTCAATTTCGTTAAAGGCACCAATAATTAGGCCGCTTAAATTTTTTAATTTACCAGCCCTTTTAAGCATTCTAAGCATTCTGTCAATCGAATATTCGTGCTCACCAACATCTTCCAGGAATAAGATTTTATTTTCAAAATCCATCTCAGAATCTGATCCTTGAATCATGGTAAGCAGGGTAAGGTTTCCTCCTATTAAAACACCCTCACAGAGCCCTGTCCTATTCTTAAAAATACTGGTGTGTTGATATTCTTGCGTTTCTCCAAATAACGCTTTCCTCAAAGATAAGAGCGAGAGTTCTGTCGCTTCTTCAAAAGTGTAGGGCATTTGCCCGTGGATGGATTGGGTGTTTTGTGTAGCAAAAAGGTGTGATAGTATGACCGTTATATCGCTAAAACCAACAAGCCATTTAGGATTTTGGCTAAATTTTGTGAAATCCAAATCATCGATAATGCGGATGGCTCCATATCCGCCCCTTCCACAAATGATGGCTTTAATAGATGTGTCATCTAAAAACTCCTGTACATCTGCGCTGCGTAATTTATCGCTTCCGGCAAATTGATGATGGCTGGCATATACGCTTTTACCCAGCACAACTTCTAAGCCCCAGTTGGTTAAAACCTTAATTCCAAAATCAATAGACTTGGGTAATTTCTTCGCCGGGCAAACAATAGCGATTTTATCTCCTTTTTTTAAATACGGGGGCTGCTTTATCATCTTCAAAACACTTATCTTTGCCAAATTAATAAAAAATGTTTTGGATAATAGTAAAATAAAAAGATATACCGTAACCGCGGCGCTTCCATACACCAATGGACCGGTACACATTGGCCATTTAGCAGGGGTTTATATCCCGGCTGATATTTATGCCCGCTATTTACGCTCCAATAAAAGAGACGTGAAGTTTATTTGCGGTTCTGATGAAAATGGAGTACCCATTACTTTAAAAGCTAAAAGAGAAGGTGTAACTCCACAGCAAATCGTAGATAAATATCATAAAATTATCGGCGATTCTTTCAGAGAATTTGGTGTATCCTTCGATATTTATCACCGTACCTCTTCTCTAACCCATCACCAAACGGCTGCTGATTTCTTCGAGACCTTATACAAAAAAGGTGTTTTTACAGAAGAAGTAACCGAACAATATTACGATGAAAGCGCGAAACAATTCCTCGCAGATCGTTATATTACAGGTACTTGTCCAAAATGTGGCAATGAAAATGCTTATGGCGATCAATGTGAGAATTGTGGTTCTACATTAAATGCTACAGACCTGATTAATCCAAAATCTACTTTATCAGGAAATAAACCTGTACTAAAAGAAACTAAAAACTGGTTTTTACCGCTGGATAAGTACGAAGACCGATTAAGAGAATATATCGAAAGTCACAAAGAATGGCGCCCGAATGTGTACGGACAGTGTCAAAGCTGGCTAAATGCAGGTTTACAACCAAGAGCCATGACCCGCGATTTAGATTGGGGAATCAGGGTTCCGGTACGTGGAGCAGAAGGAAAAGTTCTTTATGTTTGGTTTGATGCTCCTATAGGTTATATTTCGGCAACTAAAGAGCTTTGTAACTATGCGAAATTAGATGTCTGGAATCCCAAAGCTGAAGAATATTATATCAGTAACGTGGAGACAGATAAGTGTGGCTGGGAAGAGTACTGGAAAGATGAAGACACCAAACTGGTTCATTTTATCGGGAAAGATAATATTGTTTTTCATTGCATTATTTTTCCGGCTATGCTAATGGCTCACGGAGATTACATCCTGGCAGATAATGTTCCGGCAAATGAATTTTTAAACCTCGAAGGACAAAAAATCTCAACTTCAAAAAACTGGGCAGTATGGCTTAATGAATATCTGAGAGAATTTGAGGGGAAACAAGATGTTTTACGTTATGTATTAACAGCCACTGCACCCGAAACTAAGGATAATGACTTTACCTGGAAAGATTTTCAGGCAAGAAATAATAATGAGTTGGTTGCCATTTTAGGTAATTTTGTAAACCGTGTGGTGGTACTTACTCATAAATATTTCAATGGTATAGTACCAACAGTTATGGGAATTATGCCCGAAGACCAGGCTGTAATTGATGATCTGGCAACTTACCCAGCAAAAATTTCTGCTTCAATTGAAAATTACCGCTTTAGGGAAGCCCTTTCTGAAGTGATGAATGTTGCCCGTTTGGGCAATAAATACTTAGCTGAAACTGAACCTTGGAAAGTTATTAAAACGGATGAAGATCGGGTTCGCACCATTTTAAATATTGCCTTACAAATAGCTGCAAATATTCAGATTCTAATAGAGCCATTTTTGCCATTTACTGCAGAAAAATTAATGAAAATGCTTAAAAATGGTGGTCAGATTTGGGAAGATGCTGGCGCAATTAATCTGCTAAAAAGAGGGCATGAAATTGGTGAGGGTGAATTGTTATTTGAAAAAATCGAAGATGCTGCTATCGACTTTCAGATTGATAAATTAAACCAAAGTAAGGCAAGTAATAATGCAGCAGCAGTTGAAGCCATTCCAGCAAAAGAAAACATTCAGTTTGATGATTTCTCTGCGATGGATATCCGTGTTGCTACTATTGTGGCCGCAGAAAAGGTAGAAAAAACGAAAAAGCTATTAAAACTGACCGTTAATACGGGAATGGACGAACGTACTGTTGTATCAGGTATAGCAGAATATTATAAGCCCGAAGATATTGTTGGTACGCAGGTAAGCATGATCGTTAACCTGGCTCCAAGAGAAATAAAAGGAATTTTATCACAGGGAATGATTTTAATGGCTGAAAATTCAGAAGGAAAACTTACTTTTGTGGCGCCAACTCAAAAATTTGAAGAAGGCAGTGTGATCAGATAGTCACATACAGGTCCCGTAGTTCAACGGATAGAATAGAAGTTTCCTAAACTTTAGATATGAGTTCGATTCTCGTCGGGACCACCCTTATTGCCAGTAGTTATGTATAACTGCTGGCTTTTTTATTAGTCTTAGAAAAGGAACTAACCGTAAGTCTTCATAATTTTCAAATCGTAAGAATTAAATTCTTTTAGGTGGCGGTTCAGCGAATCAGAATCCTGATTTAATTGCATCCAGGTAATGCTGTTTATTGGTCTTGCCAAAGGTAATATCATGACATTCATTGAAACTTACAAACAACTTTAGTGCGTTTATAAACTTTGCTAATACCTGCTTGTCTATTTCAATCTCCTCGAAATGGATATTATGTACCATGAGGACCTTCTTTTTTCGGTCAGCTTTGGCATCCATTCTGGCAATAAATACTTCTCCTGCCAACACTGGAAGCGAAAAGTAACCATAGCGTCGTTTAGGCGCGGGTACGAAACATTCGATCTGGTAATCGAACCCGAAAAAACCGAAAAGCCTATGGCGGAAAACATTTACGACATCAAAGGGGGAAAGAATGAAAACCTCATCTGAAATATCTATATCTAATTTTTGCTCCGCAAGCATATATAATTGACCTTTTATCCCATCCACATTAACCAATATAACTGTAGCCTTTTGAACCATTTTTTCCAATTCAACTTTGACCAGGTTGCCCTTTACACGCCTGGCACGCCAGGCAATTTCTTTTACCGAAGCAATTCCCAGCGCGCTCAGTGTTTTTCGGATGACAAACCTTGCAAATTCTTCTGCAGTTGGGGTCGAAAGGTTGGTCTCCTCTGGTACGAGATTCAAAGGTACATCATATGATTTATGGAATTTCCGGTCACGCGTAATCATCAATCGGCCTTCTAAGTATAACCTTTCTAAGGCAATCTTTGCCGGCCTCCAATCCCACCATCCTGTACTCGCCTCAATCCTGTCGTTTTCAAAATCTCCAACCATCACCGGTCCATCACGCTCCACTCTATCCATAATCTCTTCCATCAGGTTGAGCATTGGCTTATCTAATGTTTTGCTATTTGCTTTAAAGGCCTCTTTAATCGGGAGGGAAAAGCGGAAGTCATCCATTGGGAGATAACCCGCATCAGAAGTAAGGTATTCAAATATTTTGCCCTCTTCGCAAAGTTCAGCAAGCCACCGGATCTGATAATCAGGCACCCTTGTAAAGAGCATATGATGGTGAGCACGCTCCACTACATAGTTGGTGTCCAGTTGCACAAAACCAAGGTGGCTAATCAGCTTGTAAACTGCCGATATGCCATAACCAAATTGTGCAGGGCGCGCAAGTCCGGCTGCATTAAGGATGATTCTGCGCGCCAACGATTTAGAAATATTAACTGGTTCCATTAGAATAAAAATAGTCAAAATTTACAAGTGCCGAAAATGATCAGAGGATAACGGTTTTTAATATTGAATTATTATTTTTGATTTGATGCAACGTTCAAATGGTTCTAAGCGTCTTTATTTTAATCCTTAAACTCTAAATTAAAATGAAAATCAAATTCTCCGCAATTCTGGTATTACTCTTTTCTGTAATTACGCTGCAGGCCCAGAAAAAACTACCAATTATAAAAGCAACTTCCCTAAGCGTGGATATTAAGGACGATAATTATCCGGTACGCAAAAATGCATGGACGGTTGTGCCTAAGGAAAAACTGGATGTTTACACAACATCAGCTAAAAAGGTAACTTTCTATACCGATTTAGAATCAATTTCTTTTAATGTGGATCCCAAAGTTGGGCAGTACGATTTTATTATTTTGGTTAACGGAAAAGATACGGCAAGAACCC
This sequence comes from Pedobacter nototheniae, assembly GCF_032678625.1. Lineage (GTDB taxonomy): Bacteria > Bacteroidota > Bacteroidia > Sphingobacteriales > Sphingobacteriaceae > Pedobacter > Pedobacter nototheniae_A. The sequence continues at coordinate 977,449 of NZ_JAVTSO010000001.1, forward strand.
AGGTAAAGTATGATATAAAAGCACCCAACAGACAACCTATAGCTTATCTGGATACGCTCCGGAAAGCTGCCAAATATAACTTATCCGATCAGCGTGAGGTTCCGGACTTTACTTACCAATCTATGGACGATCCAAACCTGGCTCGAATTAGAAATGACCTTAAACTCGATTCTGTTGCGGGCAAGGGAAACGAACTCTCGAAAGTTTTCAATCTGTTGCATTGGGTGCATAACCTGATCAGGCACGATGGGAGCAGCAATAATCCAACCCTTAAAAATGCAATAGACCTTATAAAGGTGTGCAGGGAAGAAAACCGGGGCGTAAACTGCAGGATGCTGGCAACAGTTCTGAATGAATGTTACCTGTCTATGGGAATTACTTCCAGGTATATTACCTGCATGCCCAAAGAAACCAATTTTGATGATTGTCATGTAATAAATATGGTATATATCAAGGATCTGAACAAATGGATCTGGATTGATCCAACCTTCGATTCTTATGTGATGGATGAAAAAGGAGGTTTGCTTGGTATACAGGAAGTAAGGGAAAGATTAATTAAAGGCATGCCTTTGGTGCTGAATGCAGATGCTAACTGGAACCGGACTTCACTTCAAACCAAAGAATATTATTTGCAAACCTATATGGCAAAAAACCTTTACCGCTTGGAAACGCCTCTGGTAAGCCAGTATGATACTGAAACCTGGACCAAAGGAAAACAAATTGAATATGTAGAGTTGCTTCCCTTAGATGGCATTGTTCAGGGGCCACAAAAAAAAGAAACTACCTACGATAAAACCGGGGTTAAGTTCGTTAATTATAAAACAAATAACCCTAATTTATTCTGGACAACGCCTAAATAATTAATAACGGATTGCATAGAAAATATTGGTATTTGTAAGTATTTTGAATTAATTAATCAATTTATAATTGTATGTAACTTTTCACCCTGATTCTTCTTAATTAAAAACACTTATGAAAAGGGAAAATTCTATCGAAATAAATAACCTCAGGATTATCAGGCAGAGACCACTTCATTTTTTTATTCAACTGGCCTTAGCTTTTTCATTATTCATTTTTAGCAAGTCAGCTGCACAGTCAACAGTGCAAAATCGAATCAGGCAGGTTGAAAATGGTCTGACAGAAAATCTTCAGACTGGGGATTCCGGACCAATGAATTTGCAGGAGCGAATGAAGTACTATAAGGTAAACGGCCTGAGCATTGCGGTAATAAAAGATTATAAAATAGACTTTGTAAAAGCCTATGGCATGGCTAATGTAGCCTTGAAAATTCCTGTAAGTGATCAAACACTTTTTCAGGCAGCATCCATCAGTAAATCAATAAATGGCGTAGCAATATTGAAACTTTTTAAGGATCGCAATCTGGATTTATACGCAGATATTAATGACTATCTGAAAAGCTGGAAATTTCCATATGATTCATTGTCTAACGGGAAGAAAATTAATACGGCAAACCTACTTAGTCATACTGCTGGGTTAAATGTTCATGGTTTTGGTGGTTATGAGCAAGGGAAGCCGCTCCCTTCATTAATAGAGATTTTAGACGGTAAATCGCCTGCCAATTCTGATGCCGTACGGACTGTGTCGCCTCCTGGGGTGAGGCAGCAATACTCGGGAGGGGGAGTAACCATTACTCAATTGATGCTAACAGATATTGCTGGAGAACCTTATGAAAAGTATTTGGCTGAGCAGGTGTTAAAACCCTTGGGAATGTTTAATAGTACTTTCTCCCAACCGCCTTTAAAAGTGAGAAAAGAATTGTTCTCAAACGGTTATGATGTGGATGGTAAAGAGATTCCTGGTAAATATCATATCTATCCGGAGCAAGCTGCCGCTGGTTTATGGACTAACCCCACAGAGTTAGCTAAATATATTATTGAAACGCAGCTTTCCTATGAAGGGAAATCATGTAAGGTACTCGATCAGAATAGTACCCGCTTACGCCTCAATCCATATATGAATAAGGACGGAGCTGCCTTAGGTGTTTTTATCGAAGATTATGATGGCGTGAAATACTTTGGTCACGGGGCTGCAAATGAAGGGTTCAGAGGCGGATATTACGGAAGTTTAGAGGGTGGAAATGGTTTGGTAGTGATGGTAAATTCAGATAATGGAGAAATTATTCAGGAGCTAATCAACAGCATTTCTACCGTATACGGGTTTAAAGGTTTAAATAAAACCAAAAAAATTACGCTTGCCGAAGTTTCAGATAACGACCTGGATAGTTATTTAGGAAAATACCAGCTTAAGCCACAACTTGTGTTAACCATTAGCCGGGAGGGTAAGAAGCTTTATGTTCAGGCAACCGGGCAATCCAGAATCGAAGCTTTTGCAGAAACAAATAACAAATTCTTTTTTAAAGTAATTCAGGCAAGAATGGAGTTTGTAAAAGATGAGCATGGCTTGATAAAGGAAATGATTTTTACACAAGGGCCAACGATCCATGCAAAGAAACTGTAATTGTTTGCCTTTTAATTATTGACCTACAAATTAAATGCTTAATAATAACCAATTTTCAAAACAGAACTTTATTGAAAGGCACTAAAATTCCAGGAGGCGACGATCTTTTAGATCATAAAATTTGTTGATCGGATTATAAATTTGATTTAATTTATTGATTGAGTTTGTGTGAAACAGCGATTTAAATTTTGCCGTTCTTCGTCATTAAGTGGAATCAGATTTTCGATTAATGGGATCAGGAATCCGACATTATCTAATTGTAAATGAATCAGGCTTAGGATTAACCGTTCCTGAAGATCATTAAGCCCCTTGAATATTCGGGGTTGAATGCAGTAAAGCTCCTTTATTACCTCAATAAATTGTTGTTTGGCTTGTCCTTCTTTTTCACTTAACCCAAATGTAGGCAAGCTGTTGCTAAGCTCAAACCTGTAGATTAATTCTACTGCCGCATTTTCTTTAACAAAGGCCTTTTGCTTCAAGCTAACAATTTTCTGAAGGCACTTAATTAACTGTCTGAAAATTGGGCTTTGCGGGTTCGAACCAAATAAATCTCCACTCTGTTCAACATCATTAAAATTGAAATTGTTGAAATAGTCTGATTCGATATATACACTATGGTAGAAATTAATGGCATTGTTATTAAAAGAAGTGAGTTGTTTAAAAACTTCTTTTTTATCACTGTTTAAAAAATAATAGTAAAACTTATCACCAATTTTTTCATTCCAGCGAACAAAGGTAATTGTAAAATTGAAGCGCGAGGCAGAGGCATCTGAAATTTCCGTTTCACTACGCTCATGGTCTGCTAAAATATCATCATACTCAATGGGTTCACCGTTAATACACAATTTAAACTGCTGCTTGCTATTGAGCAGCAGAAACCATCCAAATTCGTGTTTAAGGTAGTTAATAAAAGATTCAGCGGAAAAAGAGTAGGCCGTAACACCAAAAAGATTAATCAATTTCAACTTTGTACCGGTTTGCATTACGGTTGACATCTTTTGGTGGTCATCGTGGTAGAAATCTTTATTAGCCGCATGAATGCTTACCTCGTAATTAATGTAATTGCCAGAGGTTTCATCAAAATAAGTGGTATCCCAGATGGCTGTTTGGGCAAAAGCAATAAAAGAGAAACGACCTTTTCCTTTTTTACCTCTTATATAAGATGAACGATGTTCTGCACCTCTCTTCAACGAATCTAAAAAAGCACCAAAAGTTTGATGTAAATGATTAAGGTTAATACCACTCCCATTGTCGATAATTTCGATAGAAGGAATGAAATCAATTTCATTGGTGTCGAATATAAGATTAACATTTGTTGCGCCGGCATCAAAACCATTCCAGATCAATTCTGATATGGCTTCCATATAATCTTTAGTAATTCCAGAAAAATCTACACTGTTATTGTTGATGCTTACCTTATTTTCCATACAATTCTGTTAAAGAGTTTGCAATTTACTAATTTACTTAGTAATATTTGGCCGGTGGAATAATTTTTATCCTGTTTTGTACCCGGTATTTATTCCTTTTAAAGGTGTGATTGGGATTCATGGATTTTCCACCTGTCCATTTAAGCCCCAAAGCGGCTGCTTAAGGGTTTAAAAATGTAGTCTATTGGTCGTTTATGGCAGTTTTATGATATTTTTTGTCTTTTAAAAACCTTTTTGGTAGTTTGTTGGTTTTATTTGCCAATAGCTGCTCAATGTTGTGCTCATTAAATGCCCTTATTGCTTTTGATGGTTTATGCTTTAAGGCGGGCAGCAAACGAAACAGGCATACCATTAAAACGGATTAGTTTGGAAACACAAAAAAAATACAACTCAGCACAAAAGTCTTTTCTTCCTAAGCTGCTGCTCATCCTGGTACTGGCATTGTTGCTTGGTGCAGAAGGTTATTTCGGCTTCAGGTTGCACCAGCTTTCCGATCAACAGGAGCAAATTAAGGAAGATTATTCCAACATCAACAACATTACCTACGGGCTGTTCTCGGTACAGCGCTGGAAAGATAATGTATCCAGAATTGTACATCATCAGGTACGTAACCTAAAGATGACCGGGAAACAAAAAAAAGTGCTGCAAACAGAAGTTGAAGAAGTATTAATAGCCTTAATTAACAAAGCCGAAGCGTTGGTAAATAAACCAAAAAAAACACTGAGTGGAAAAATTCAGAAGTTTGCAATCCGGAATTTTGTAAACACTGATAGTATAAAAGCACAGGTGCCGGGCTTTGCTAAAAAGATTATAGCCGAGGTAGACAATCCCCAAAATAAGCATCAGTTAAGTAAAATGGCCATTGGCGAATTTAATGAACTGGCGAATGAAGAAAAATTGGATAGTGCATTTTTGGCCAATAGTAAGGTGATAAAGGCTTTGTATCAGAAATACCAGGTAACCTCTACCGGGGAGCTTAATAAAAAGCTGGTCGCTTCGCTTGGTAATATCCGCACACAAACCTATGGTTATTCTTTTGGTATGCTTGGCTGTATTGTAGTTGTGCTTGCTTTTTGGTGGGGACTTCGCCGCCGCCGCGACCTGCATGTTGCGCTCTTTGTTATGTCGCTGCTTTTTGCCTTTATTTTGCTGGCCGTGGGGCTTACAGCGTCAATGATTGAGGTAGATGCCCGCATCCGGTCGCTTGATTTTGTACTGCTGGGCGAGCATGTGCGTTTTGAAGATCAGGTACTGTTTTTTCAAAGCAAAAGCATTATGGATGTGGTTCGGGTGCTGATTGGGCAACCGGGCATTGATTCGATTTTAGTGGGGATATTGATATTGGTATTTAGTATACTTTTTCCGGTGGTTAAACTAAGCTCAACCGGAATACACCTGCTGGGTGGTAAAAGACTGGCTGAAAATGGCATTGTTAAGTACTTCGCGTTCCAATCGGGCAAGTGGAGCATGGCTGATGTAATCGTAATTGCCATCCTGATGGCTTATATCGGCCTGAATGGTTTGCTGGAAGGACAGCTTCAGGCGCTTAATATTAAGAATGATTCATTAACCATTCTTACTACCAATAACACTGCCCTGCAACCGGGATATATTATATTCATCAGTTTTGTGCTTTATGGACTTATTCTTTCTACAATACTGAAGTTTATTACACCAAATGATGCCCATTAAAGCCCGTTTATTGCACCTTGATTAAAATTTATGGCAACAACAACACATAAACCTCAACATATTCCTGGTAAACCCGGTCGGATAGCTTCTTTTGCGCTCATCGCCGGACTTAGTATCCTTTTAGTAGCTGCAGGCTTTTTTGGCTACCGTTTTCATACACTTGCTGTTGAACAAAAGCAGATTAAAGAGGATTACAGCTTATCTAACAACATTACCTTCGGAATATTTTCAGTTGACAAATGGGGAGAGAAGATTTCGGCAGTGGTTGACCGAAGGGTAAAAGGCTTTAACCTAACAGCGAAGCAGAAAACTGAAATGCGGGAGCAGGTTGAAAAAGAATTACACGGCTTGGTAAATAAGGCTGTATCTAAAATTACAAAACCCCAGAAAAGCATTGGAGGCAAGCTCAAAAAACTTGCCTTTAATAGTTTTGTAGATGTAAAAGAGCTTCATGCACTGGTGCCTTCATTTGCCAAAACAATAGTGCTAAAAGTAACCAGTCCAACCAGCCTGAAAAGAATTAAAGGCATAGCCAGTAGTAAGGTTGATGAGTTGGAAGAACAAACTTACGACAGTACAGACACTACCATTACTACCGTTGAACGTAATATTTACCGTAAGTATCATGTTGCTGATGCAAAAGCTTATGATCACGTGGTGAAAGCAAGGCTGGCAGAAATTAAGCAAGCAGGGTTTCAATGTGCCCTGGGGATGCTTGGCTGTGTAATTATTGCGTTGCTTTTGTGGTTGTTTTTACGAAAAAGGGTACAGTTGCATGTTCCGCTGTTTGTAATGTCGCTGTTGTTTGCCGTTGTTTTGCTTGCTGTAGGCGTTAGCTCACCAATAATAGAAGTGGATGCCCGGATACAAAGTCTCGAATTTGCATTGATGGGTGATAAAATTGCCTTTACCAATCAAGTCCTTTTCTTTCAGAGTAAGAGCATATTGGGCATTATAGGTACATTGATTGAGCAGCCAAAGCCCGATGCGGTAGTTGTTGGTGTACTGCTGTTGGTTTTTGTAGTGGTGCTGCCTTTGTTGCGTATTATAGCAAGAGGTATTCATGTTTCCTGTGGGCATCTTTTTGGCAGCCGCAAAGTGCTTCGTTTCCTGGCCTTTGACTTGGGTAAATGGGATATGGCAGATGTTATGGTAGTGGGTATAGCCATGACCTACATTGGCCTTAATGGAATTTTGAAGAGTCAACTCTCAGGTTTAAATATGGAGAATGAAACACTTAAAACGGTTACTGCAAACAATTCGGCTTTACAGCTTGGCTTTTTTGTATTTGTAGCTTATGTAGCCTATGCAAAGGTTCTTTCTCTTTTACTCAAACGGATTGATGAACAAAATGGCCCTTGCGAATAATGAGGTGGTTAACCTTAAATGTTAAAGAAGGTTTTTATCCATTTGCCGGGCATCTATATCTGACTTATATCATTTTTGTTGTTTTGTTTGGCTATTGTAGATAGAACACTCTTTTTGATACTGTTTTTTTAAAAAAACAAGTATCTTGCTCACGAAAAGATTTCAATAGAAAAACAATATTATTTTTATCAATATTTGATTGGTTTAACATAATATTTTTCTAAAGTCTTCGTTAAAAAAATATTTAAGAAATAAACGGCTAATAACGCTCAAATATTTATTTATGACCAAACTCTTTATTGGTGGCCTTCCGGATAATATACAAGAAATGGATTTAGCAATCCATGTGAGTATTCATGGTCAGATAGATACCATAAAAGTTGTGCGTGATAGGGCAACAGGAAGATGTAAAGGCTTTGCATTTTTAGAAATTGTTGACCTTGCTGCGGCAAATAACATTATCGATAATTTAAATGGCGAAACTTTTAGGGGAAATACTATAACCGTAAAAATTTGTGAAGAACTGCCGCCTAAAAATCCTGTATATAAAAAGGTAATGGATCCGTCAAAGAAAAAGAGGGCAAGATTGTAGAAATATTTAAACTTTTAAGTTCAGGAATACCCTTCGTTCTGAACTTTCGGGTTTTTTAAAGTGAATACTGAAGTCATTTACCAAGCAACTCTCTGAAATAGCTGAATAAAATATTAAAAAAGGCTTACCGATGGTAAGCCTTTTTTAATGGATTATCTTGAACAGTCTGCTGTCCAGACCGCACCATCTTTACTGACCAGCATTTTGAGTGAACTTGCATTAATCGTAATACCAGTTAAGCCTGATCCTATGCTCACGTAAGAATTATCTCCCGATTTTTCGAATTTAACCCCAGTAATATCAGGAATATTATTTCCGAAATAGAAATTATAGGTTTCCCCAACTTTACTTACCGTAACCTTACCATCAGAACTGGTAATGCTTTGGCTATTTTTGTTGTAAGATACAGATCCTTTGTAGGTGCCAACAAAAAAGTCTTTGTCTGCCGGGTCGGTATCCTTTTTGCACGAGGCCATAACCGTTAAAACGATTAAGAATAGGCCTAAAAATTGAATTGTCTTTTTCATATAGGGTATTTTTGATGTACGCTGCTATATTCAAAGGTTATGCCAAAAAGGCTCTTCGGTGTAATAAAACACGGTTTCTGCTAACTAAAACAGGTCTGTTTTTGAATTATTTTTTTGATTGAAAACAACACGGTAACAATGTTTTAGGTGTTTTTTCTGACACATAAACTACCGGTAGGTTCCAGGCTCGGAAAAATCATTTTGGGCAGAGACAGAATTATTTATTAAATGGATTTTTTTGTCAACAATATGATCCTTTGTTTGGGCACTTCAGGTTATACAAGGTGTTAAAAACACTCTGCTTCCCAAAATCTTGACCATTTTTTACCTTTTTCAAGCCTGTTGATCCCTTCTTTGCGTTCCAGCCGTTGGTTATGATTTACTGAATCCGCAACGCCACACCAAGGTTCGAGGCAAATAAATGGTGCATCAGGCGCTGCCCAAATACCAAAGAAAGGGAAATCCTCAAAATGAAAGTGTAAGCCAAATTCATTTTTGGTATTTAAAAGACTAATACAATTGCTTTGCATGTTTTTAAAAACTAAAGCATCATTGTAAAACAAATTATGCTCTAAATTTAATTTATGCCCGCCAAGCTCAACATTGGCTGTTTCGTTCGCCACCAAACCTGCATCCAATTTCCAGTAGGTTAATTTATCATCGCTGTTAAAGGCGAGGTAATAATCTTCGTAAACGGTATTAGGCGTATTTGGTACAGCAAAAGCAGGATGTGCGCCTAAAGAAAACAACAGCTCTTCTGATCCAGTATTAATAACTTCGTAAGTGAGGTTAAGTTTTCTGTCTATAATTTGATATTTAAGTTTTAGTTCAAATTGAAAAGGATAAGCCTTTAAGGTTTCCTCGCTTTGCGATAGCGTAAATACGACTTCAGTTTTACTTTGTTTTTCGATGCCGAAAACCTGGTCTCTTGCAAAACCATGCCGTGGCAAATTATACGTTTTCCCTTTGTAGATGTAACTTTCATCTTTTAAAGATCCAACAATAGGGAATAACACCGGACTATGTTTTGCCCAATATTTAGGATCTGCGCTCCACAAATATTCTATTTCGGTTTCTTTACTAAACAGGCTTTGAAGTTCGGCACCTTTGGTTGCCAGGGTTACTTTTAAATAGTTGTTTTCTAAGGTTATCATTGTATTTTAAAAGTAACAAATAAGACGAGCTTTAAAAAAACTTTTTTATTAAATTTGGGAGGTGCCCATTTACAAAAAAAATGCATCTGTTAAAAACGGAATGCCCTATTTGCAGAAGGGAATTAATAACTCAGAAAAGAACCAAATAAAATTGGATCAAATGGTTTTAGATTTAAATAAGTTACCCAATATAAAAGTAAAAGCAGCTATTGTTGCTTTGCAAAAAGGCGATAGTAAGGGTTGGTTTGCTTTATGCGCCGAAGATGCCGTTTTATATGATGATGGAAACCAGGTACAGTTTAATAATTTCTTTAAAAAGGCAATTGGACACGAACGGTTTACGACTATTGATAAGGTTGAAAATAACGGGCTTGATGTATATGGCGATTTTCACTCAGACCAATGGGGCAATTTTAAAACCTGCTTTAAATTTCAAATTAATAAGGCCGGAAAGATAAGTAGACTGGATATTGGACAGGCTTCCTATTAGTTTCTTTTTTTAACCAAAGAGATTGAACTTACAGAGCATGCCGAAGTCCAATCTCTTTAATTTGAGGTTAACTATTCTCTTCCCAGATGCAGGCAATATTAACAATGGTTTGAATTGCTTTTTCCATATCCTGAACACTTATCCATTCTTGTTTGCTGTGAAAAGCATGTTCGCCGGCAAAAATGTTAGGGCATGGCAAGCCCATAAATGAAAGTCTTGAACCATCCGTACCTCCGCGGATACTTTGCTGTTTTGCCACAACACCTGCCCGTTCAATAGCCTCAATACCGTATTGAACAATTTTAGGATACTGATCCAGAATTTGCTTCATATTTCTGTACTGCGCTTTAATGTTTAGCTGGTACGTAGAATTGGGGTATTTCTGCATTACACTTTTTACCGTTTCTTCCAAAAACTGACCATGCTCCGCTAATTTTTCATCTGTAAAATCACGGATTATAAATTGTGCTTCGGCTTGTTCTACTTGCCCTTTTATGGCAACAGGATGAATAAAACCTTCTTTTTGGTGTGTGGTTTCGGGTGTTAAACGGTCTTTTGGTAAACTATCCAAAATTTCTGCAAGTATTTTAATGGCACTTTCCATTTTTCCTTTAGCAAAACCGGGGTGCGTGCTTACGCCATGAATAATTAAATTTGCACCATCGGCAGAGAAGGTTTCATCTTCAATAGAACCCAAAGTTTCGCCATCAATGGTATAAGCAAAATCAGCCGAAAGTTTTTTAAGGTCTGCCTTATCTACGCCACGTCCAATTTCTTCATCAGGCGTAAAAAGAATTTTAATGGTACCATGTTTTATGTCTGGGTTTTTAATCAAAAAGTGGGCAGCTTCCATAATTTCAGCTACACCGGCTTTATTGTCGGCACCCAATAATGTGGTACCACTGGCCGTTATAATGTCGTTTCCCAGCTGATGCTTTAAATCTTTATGGTCGGCCAGTTTTATAATTATGGTTTTATCATCAGGCAAAATTAAATCTTCGCCCTGGTAATTGGTGTGAATAATTGGTTTTACGTTTTCTCCGCTACAATCGGGCGAAGTATCCATATGCGAGCAGAAACAAATAACCGGTATGTTTTTTTCTGACGTAGCGGCTATGGTTGCATATACATAACCATTTTCGTCTATTTGCGCATCGGTAATGCCCATTTCCAAAAGTTCTTTTACAAGCGCTGTTCCCAGGTTTTTTTGTTTTGCTGTTGATGGACAGGTTGGAGAATTAGGATCAGATTGAGTGTCTATTTTAGCGTATTTAATAAATCTGGTCTCTATCGAATTGTTAAAATTTTTATATGTGCTCATAAATCAAAGGTAAAAGTTATAGATATTCAATAAACATATTATTTTTGTGAAAAAAAGATATGTTTGATAAACGACTGAAAATTACATTTGTAGCCGTTGCATTTTTGTGTTCAATTCAATATTCTTCAGCGCAATCTAACTATTTTAAATGGTCAGGCGGCTTCGGAGCAGGTATAAATCATTCCAGCACCGATGTTTATAAAGGAAGCTGGGGGCATACCTTTTACGGCGTAATCGATCATCATTTTACCCCATTTGTAACTGGAGGCATCGAAGCCCAGTATGGTTTGGTACAGGGAGGAGATATTGTAACCGATCCCCATAACAGGCAGTTTGTAAATCAATACAGTTCAATTGCGCTGAGTGGAAAAATTATGATCGGCGAGTTTGTAAACTATGAAAGGAACGACTTTTTAAATTATATTAAAGGATTATACATGGGCGTTGGCGTTGGGGCAATCGGCAACAACATCACCCAGATTGTGCGTTATAAGCCTTCATGGGCCGCTATTGATCCCGGTTATGGTCCTTTTCCGGGAGAAGATAAAAGTTTAAACCTGTGGGTGCCTATAAATATAGGAATCAACTTTTTTATTAACGATGGTTACGGATATCCACGATATGTAATAAATTTTAATGCGCAAAGTAATTATACTTTTGGCGAAGGATTGGATGGATACAATGATCCATCAACCAAATTTAAGAATTACGACCCTGATACGTACAATGTGTATAGTATTGGATTTAGGTATTTCTTTGGAAATATTAAGGTTTACCGCAAATCGCTGTAAACAAATTACTCAATAAATAATTGCATGAGAAAAATCTTCGTGCTTTGGCTGCTTTCCCTAACGCTGAATACAATGGCACAACAAACTCCTTACGAACACAGTAATAAAACCGAAACAACAACCTATGGCGAGGCAATTGATTATTATGAAACGCTTGCCAAAACCTACCCCCAGGCCAAACTCTTAACCTATGGTAGCACCGATTTCGGGAAACCACTGCATTTGCTGGTTTTATCAAAAGATAAATTATTTGACCCTGAAGCAATTAGAAAGCAGAATAAACGCATTTTACTGATCAACAACGGCATTCATCCGGGAGAGCCTGAAGGTGTTGATGCCTCCATGATGCTTGCCCGCGATTTACTTAAAACCGATAAGCTGCCGAAGGATGTGGTAATTTGTATTATACCTCTTTATAATATTGATGGTAGTTTTAACCGAACCGGAACATCAAGAGCCAATCAAAACGGCCCGCTTGCCTATGGTTTCAGAGGGAATAGCAAAAACCTGGATTTAAACCGGGATTTTATTAAAACAGATTCCAAAAATTCAGCTACTTTCCAGCTCATATTTAACACCTGGAAACCCGAAATATTTGTAGATACACATACGAGCAATGGGGCCGATTACCAATATGTAATGACTTTAATCCCAACGCAAAAGGATAAATTAAATGCGGTTCTTTCGGCTTACCTAACCCAAACACTTGTGCCCGATTTGTACAAAGGGATGGAGAAATTAGGTTACCCGATGATTCCTTATGTAAACTCTATAAACGATACGCCAGAAAGTGGCATAACCGGTTTTATTGAGTCGCCGCGTTATTCAACAGGATACACCACGTTACACAATACAATTGGCTTTATGCCCGAAACACATATGCTGAAGTCGTACGATTTACGCGTTGATGCAACCTACAAACTATTACAAACTTACATTAACCTGGTGGAGCGTGATGCAAAAATTATAGGCGAAAACAAACACAAGGCAGATGAGTTTGTTGCTGCACAGGAAGAATTTCCTTTAGAGTGGAAATTAAATAAAAGTGAGGTTAATGATTTGACTTTTAAAGGGTTTGAATCCGGACAAAAGCCAAGCACAGTAAGTGGGGCCGACCGGTTATTTTACGACAGAAATAAACCATATACTAAAACCATTAAAGAATGGAATAAATTTGAACCGGCAATAACAGTGAAAAAACCCATTGCTTATATTATTCCAAAAGCCTGGGATAAAGTTATCACCTTGCTGAAGCTTAATGGTGTTAAACTGGAGGAATTAAAATCAGATGTTAAAATTGCCGTCGAAAGTTATTATATCGCCGACTTTAAAACTACGGCACGTCCGTATGAGGGACATTACCTGCATTCGGCTGTTAAAATAAACCCTGTTGAACAAACTTTGCAATATTATGCGGGAGATTATGTAGTGTATGTAAATCAACCGGTTAACCGTTATGTGGTAGAAACTTTAGAGCCACAGGCCACAGATTCTTTCTTCAACTGGAACTTTTTTGATTCGATACTGGATATGAAAGAGCATTATTCAGCATATGTATTTGAAGATACTGCAACAGGAATTCTTAAAAATAACCCTTCATTAAAGGCCAAACTCGACGAAAAGAAAGCATCAGATGAGGCATTTGCAAAGAATGGAGCTGCACAGCTTGATTTTGTCTATAAAAATTCTGATTATTACGAGAAAACACATAACAGATATCCAGTAGCACGTTTAACCAGCAACGTAAAACTCGATTTAAAATAAGCCAAATGGAATACCTAAACGCAGCCCCGGTTGCCACCATCATTTTTGTTTTTACCGTTGTTACAAGTCTTTACGCATTTTACGACAATGGCCTTTATGGCAAGTTTATGCTTCATCCTTACAGTGTAGCAAAAGGCCATAAAGTTTACTCCATTATAACCAGTGGCTTAATCCACAAAGATTGGATGCACCTGTTTTTTAACATGTTTACATTTGCTGCCTTTGCATTTACATTAGAACAGCTAATGGGAAGCTGGCAATTTGGTTTGCTCTATTTTTTAGGTTTGATTTTAAGTGATTTACCAACAATTTTTAAGCATAGGGACGATTTTCATTACAATAGTTTAGGGGCTTCTGGGGCAATCAGTGCGGTCCTTTTTAGTTACATATTGTTCAACCCAATGTCTAAAATCTATATTATGTTTATTCCAATTGGAATTCCAGCAGTAGTATTTGGTGTAATATATTTGGTGTATTGTGCTTATGCCTCCAGAAATTCGAGAGACAGTATTAACCACGATGCACATTTTTTTGGCGCACTTACAGGTTTAATTTTTACCATTATTTTTGTTCCCGGAATTTTACAAAATTTCTTTACGGCTTTAACAGGCCGATAACATGCCAGCTAAAAAGAGTTTACCCAGCCACCGGTAAATAAGGTTTTTCGAAGAAACTCATAGGTTGCTCCGGATTTTTAATAATTTCGAAAACGACATAACCCCAGGGTTTCCAGAAATTTTCCAGTACCTGTGCATAAATTTTATGCTGCCAAACATCAAAAAGAGGTTTAGTCATATTGCCGCGTAGCGGCATGGCCTCAATATAGGTTGTGCCTTCAACGGGCATATAAGTATATTCAGGCAGCCGATTAAACAAATAGGCCGAATAATAAAAACGGGCGCTTAACTCTTCAAATTGTTCAGCACTTAAAGCCTTTGCTTCTGCCTCATTAACAATATCCTGATGATATCGTTTATTGGTTCCATTATCCTGTAAACAAGCTATTATTCCAAAATCTTTCATCTTTAAAGAGAAAGTCAGGGTGTTAATTTCGTCGCGGAAGCTAAAAGGTGTATTTTCATTTTCCAGTTTTACGACGGTGATAGACCAGGGTGTAAAATCTTCAAATTCTAAGCTGGTGTATAGGTTCTGCATCATGAAATTCAGGTTTCCAAACTTCATCATTAAAGATTGCGACATATTTAAACCATCTGCTGTCATTTCTTTTCTTAAGGCAGAATGCATTTCGATGTAAACAAAACCGTATAAGAACTTACCAATCCAATTAAATAAATCCAGTGGTGGCAATGCTGATACGGCGCTGTAACCCTGTGCAAAAGCCGTTTCTATTTTCGCTTCCAACGGATTTAAGAACTGCTCATTAACCTCACTGTTTACCGGAATAACCAAAGTGTTATACGAGCGGATGCTTTCATCCAAAAACTGAATTTGTTCTTCTCCCGTTAAACCTGCCTGTTCTAAAAGCCATTTAGGAATTAAAGGGACCTGAATAACCGGAGAATTAAAAGTTTCGCCGCTTAAAAAGCAGGTTTTATATAAAAAATCGAATTTTTGGAAGGGATTGTATAAGCCGGTATTCATTGCTGCAATATTAGCCATTATATTTTTATGGCTTTGCAACAGCGCATTATTTTAACTTTTGGATTATAAAAGGTTCAGTTTCTTAATAATTGTTATAAAAGTAGGTAATGGAATTAACCAGCTGGTTGTAAATAGGCTTTGTAAACTCCAGGAATAGCGCACCGGGTGGCGGTGGTATAATTTCCTTTCTTCTGCACATGGCAAGTTGTTGATTGTTTAAAGCCCTGTCATCGCCATTGTAGCTTGCCCAGCTGTCTTGCCAGATATAAGTTCCAGGGAATTTTTGTTGCCTGATTATTTTTTGACTTTGCCAGTCTGTAATGGTTAAATCCAATAAGCCTGATGAAGAAACCTTTTTATCGAAAATACTTAAAGTGGCTTTAACGGTTCCATAAACTGCTTTTTTGTCTCTTGTTTCGCCTACAACCACACTATCACGTTTTAATTTTTCTACCCGCTCTTTAACATAAGTTTCACCAACAACAAAATCATCAAAATTTAAACTCAAAACCTGGTCTGGTTGTATTTTTTGGCTGCTTGCCTGTTGCTCTGAATAAAACAAAACAAACTTATTTCTTTGGTAATCTTCTATAAAACGATCAATTTGTTGTTGAAAATAGTCTGCACTCAATTTGTACGTGCGGCTGTTTACCAAAATAGGCTGCACCACAACTCTAACTACAGCGGCCCAATAAGCATCTTCCAATTTGGCTTTAACATCCTTATAATTAGGGTAATAATTTTGCGCTTTTTCAAATTCGTAATACGCATTTTTAGCATTTAAACGATTGTTTGCCTGCAACAAAGATAGCCCCGAATTATACCTTGAGGCTGCTGCATTATACTTACCATCGGCAAGTTCTTTAACATATTTACTTGGGTTTGCCACTACGTTTAAGCAAGCAGGGCAACTGTTAATTTCATCAGCAAGCTGATTAATTTTTTGATAATCGTATATAATGGCTTCCCATTTAAATTGGTCGGCAGATAACTTGGCTTCCTCTATTCTCCTTAAATGGTCTTGTAAAGATAAGTTATAAGCGGTTGATAAAACCTGGATGGCCTCGGCATTTTTAGGAGAATTTTGTAATCGCCCTACAGCTTTCAGTACGGAAGCATCATAATCGCCTTTTTGTAAGGCCTTTTTCCCTGTAGTACATCCCCCAATAATTATTAAGGATAAATAAATAAAATACCGTAATCTTGAAATGTTTTTCATGGCAGGTGTCGATTTGCGTTAATAAACAAATATACTTCAGTCAGGGAAATTTTACCCTATTTATTTTATAGACGATTGATAATGAAAATAAGTTGCAAGCCATTTGAGCTCGAATTAAAACATCCTTTTTCTATTTCTAAATTTACCCGTACCAGCACACCACTGATGCTTTTAAAGGTTCAGTATGAAAATTTTATTGGTTACGGGGAAGCTTCTATGGTGCCTTACATGGGCGAAAGTTATGAAAGTGCAAATGCTTTTCTGAGTTTAATAGATTGGAGTAAAATCCAGTATCCTTTTAATTTCAAGGAGATTATCGCTTATCTGGATAGTTTGGCTCCGGGACAGCCAGCAATAAAGGCTGCTATTGATATTGCATTGAATGATATTTACGGTAAAATATTAAATAAACCTTGTTATGAAATTTATGGTGCCGATTTATCGAAAATGCCGGTTACCTCATATACCGTTGGTATTGATACCCCCGAAGTAATCCGGGAGAAACTGAAGGACGCTGAAGCCTTTAAAGTAATTAAAGTAAAATTAGGCCGGGATAACGACCAGGAAATTATCGAAACCATAAGAAGTTTAACCGATGTACCTTTGTATGTAGATGCCAATCAGGGCTGGACGGATAAAATCAGCGCCATTGATTTAATTTATTGGCTACATGCCAAGGGTGTTGTTTTAATTGAACAACCAATGGATAAGAATAACCCTGACGGAAATGCCTGGTTAACAGAAAGAAGTCCTGTTCCTTTACTGGCCGACGAAGCTGTGCAACGTTTAGCCGATATGGATAAACTGAAGGGCGTGTACCATGGCATTAATGTAAAGCTGATGAAAAGTTGTGGCATGTATGAAGGCCATCAGATGATTTTAAAAGCAAGAAGTTTTGGAATGAAAGTTTTAATTGGCTGCATGAGCGAAACCAGTTGTGCTACCCTGGCGGCAGCGGCATTGGCTCCATTATGCAATTGGGCCGATTTGGATGGTCCCTGGCTTACTAAAAATAATCCTTTTAAAAACCCGGAATTTGAAAATGGACGTTACATTTTAAACGATTTACCGGGATTGGGGTTAGAAGGCATTACTCCGGATCTTTTTCTTTAAAAGATTTCCGGATTTCTTTTGTAAGCTGAATTTTAAAATAAATTAAGCAAGCAGCTGTGCCCACTAAAAATGCAGCCGGAATGTATTTTCCGTTGTTGTAGCACCAAACCAATCCAAAAATAGACAGGATAATGGCCAGGTTATAGAAAATATTTAATGCGAATTTTTTGCCCACGGTGTAAAGTATAGTAAAAAGTAAATTATAAAAATAAATGATCAGGTAATTTTGAATGAGCAAATAGTACATTGCTTATTAAGATTCACTCATTCAAAATCCGATCATTATTTAGTAAACAGGCATATTAGGATCAAAAGCTTCTTGCCAGGCTAAAATTCCGCCTTTTAAATTGTAAAGATTATCGAAACCATATTGTTGCTCTAATTGCATTACTGCAGCAGCACTTCTTTTACCACTGCGGCATTGAATAATAACAGGTTTATCTTTAGCAACTTTATCTGCTTCTATTAAAATTCCACCTAAAGGAATGTTTTCTCCATCAAGGTTAGAAACTTCATATTCAAATGTTTCACGAACATCAATCAATTGAAAATCTTCTTTAGCGTCGATTTTCTGTTTTAGTTCTTGTACTGATATTTCTTTCATGTTATTTTGTGTATGCACAAAGATATAAAAAACTGAATTAGCGAGCCGACTAAAAAAACTTCTTACAATATTCAGATTTTTTGTAACATGTTTAAACCTCAGGCGTTTAATTATAAAATATTATCATGGACAAACTGAACCGCTTTTTCTGGTTTTGCTCTGGCGCTCATATACCAACACTCGAAAAATATCCTTCTGAACAAAATAAATATACTGGCATTGGGGCTACAATCTTTTTTACAGGGCTTTTTGCTGCCTTATCGGGTGGCTATGCCATGTATTTTGTATTTAAAGGTGATGACCTGGCCGTTATTTTTGCTTTGCTTTTTGGGTTTTTATGGGGAGCTGCCATCTTTAACATGGATCGTTATATTGTATCAAGCATTAATAAAAGTGCCTCAACCAATAAACAACTTTTACAGGCTACACCCCGTATTTTACTGGCCATTATGATTGGTATTGTAATTTCGAGGCCAATAGAACTTAAAATTTTTGACAAGGAAATTAAAGAACGGTTAAAAGTAAGTTATTTAAATGGGCAACGATCTAAAATAGACACATTGAATAAGGCCTTTGAAAATAAATACCAGGTAGAATTTGGACGCCTTAACCAGCAAAAAGCGACCCGGGATTCATTAGAAAAGGGAATAAAATCTGACAGGCAAAAACTGAATTTTGAAATTTTTGGAAATAAAACAACCGAAACATCAGGCGTGATGGGTTATGGGCCTTATGCCAAACGTAAAGAAGCAGAAATAAAACAAAGAGAAACCGATCTGGATAGCTTAAAAGTGAATATCAACAAATCGGAAACTTTTATCGATAAAAGAAAACAGTTTGATGGTTTGTTTACAGAAAAGTTATTTACAGCAAAACAACAGGATAGTTTAGCCAATATTGCGGGTTTTGCAGATCGAAACTGGGCTTTAGGTCAACTTAAATTCAATGCGGACGGTACAAGAGATAATAATACGGCACTGGCGGTTACTTTTATTGGTTTACTGTTTATTTTCTTTGAATGTTTGCCTGTGTTTGTGAAGTTGATGAGTAATAGAGGTCCTTATGATTATGCTACTTCTGATGGTGATGAGGTTGCGATTTATCAATCTAAAAAAGATAAGGATTTCCATATGGAAGTTGCAGATAACATTCATGAAACCCGTGTAGCTTCTGAAACTTCCAAGAGAAATGAAATTTTGAAAGGTAAAGCCTACCGTGATCTGGAAAAATATGATTGGGATCAGGAAACGGAACGTTAATATATCCTAAAACTTACTCCGTTTTTTTAATTTTTAAATTACTTTTACACTAATTCGCTAATCACCTTATTAAATAACCACATGAAGAAAATTTTTTCTTTCGCTGTTGCAAGTTTTCTCACTTTGCAACTGAGCGCACAGAACATTGATAAAATTATAACCAAAGAATATGCCGATCACTTGATTAAAACGTTAAGCAGCGATGAAATGCAGGGGCGGGCAACCTTTTCGCCAGGTATTGATAAAGCCGCAACTTTTATAGAGTCGGAATTTAAAAAAATTGGTTTAAAACCATTAACAGGTGCTACAGGTTTTCGCCAGAGCTTTTCTAAATATCAGATCAAAAAACTAAGTACATCCGTTAAAATAGATGGCAAGGAAATTGACCCCGCTTCGGTAATGGTTTCGGGTGTAAGCACCGAAAGCACAAGTATTAATAAAAGCAATACCGAAATTGTTAAACTTGATGTAAACAAACCTTTTGTTGAGCAGTTTAGAGCTGCGCTTAATTCAAAGAAAAATCAGCTGGTTTTAGTTGATGCTAAATTTGCCGAAAATTTTAAAAGATATAAAAGTTATATTGACAGGCCTGCTACCCTGGATGAAAAAGACATCAATCCGGGACAACCTACCGCACAGGTTTTTGTGTTAGGCGTTGAAACCGCAACAGATTTCACTGCTGATGTGAAGAGTAAAGTAGATAAAATGCCCCTTTTTAATGTAGCGGGCATGATTCCTGGAAAATCTAAAGCAAAAGAACTGGTTGTTTTTTCAGGTCATTATGATCATTTAGGGATAATGAAATCTGTGGAAGGCGATAGCATTGCAAATGGAGCCGACGATGATGCATCAGGAACAACCGCTATGATTGCTCTTGCGAAATACTACAAAACTTTAAACAACAATGAGCGTACCTTAATTTTTGTCGCTTTTACAGCTGAAGAAATTGGTGGTTTTGGTGCAAGATATTTCTCTGAAAAATTAAATCCGGATGAAGTAGTTGCAATGTTTAATATCGAAATGATTGGTAAAGATTCAAAGTTTGGAAAGAATAGTGCTTTTATAACCGGTTATGATAAATCTGATTTCGGTAAAATTTTGCAGAAGAACTTAACCGGAACAGAATTTACTTTTTATCCAGATCCTTATCCGCAACAAAATTTATTCTACCGCAGTGATAATGCAACGCTTGCCGCGTTGGGTGTGCCTGCACACACCATCAGTACCGACCAGATTGACGTAGATAAATTTTACCATACCGTAAAAGACGAATACAGTACTTTAGATGTAGAAAATATTTTATCAACCATTAAAGCCATAGCAAAAAGTGCAATCACGATTGTGAATGGAACAGATACACCAACAAGAATCCCTAAACTGAAAGAATAATTTTTGGTATAGTGGCTGAAATGAAAAGCCGGAAACGCTAAGATCTGATCATAGGGTTTCCGGCTTTTTTGTTTTATAAAGGAAGAACTAATGCCTGCGTACCTGAGTTCCTTTACTCAAATCATTTCCTTTAATGTTAGGCTCAAAATTTACAGGCACAGATACCAATCCATTTTTTTCATTTGGAATGAGCACATTAAAGTACTTTTCTTTAAGCAGCAGGGTGCCAAAAGCATTTTCCAGGTTTTTATCTTCAGCCCCAATACTAATCCGCAAAGGACACATTAGAGGATTTTTAAAAACAAATTTTATGGAATCTTTTTCCAGGCTAAAACTTCTGAAATAAGTAAACTGATTATATGTTTTTTCGGTATCGTTTTTAATGGTTGAACAAGAAGTAACTAAAAAAAGGAATGAAGACAAAATAAGACAAGCGCTTATTTTTGACTTTTTCAAA
The DNA here is from genome assembly GCF_032678625.1 of Pedobacter nototheniae. Classification (GTDB taxonomy): domain Bacteria; phylum Bacteroidota; class Bacteroidia; order Sphingobacteriales; family Sphingobacteriaceae; genus Pedobacter; species Pedobacter nototheniae_A. The sequence goes on from NZ_JAVTSO010000001.1 coordinate 998,696, forward strand.
ACCATTAAAATTTATATTCCATTACATAATCGTCCATTACAAAGCCATTACCAATGTCAATCGTAACCGATTCTTTAACAGTAAATCCGGCTTTTAAGTAAAAGTCTTTCGCTTTGTTGTGCTTGTTTACATTAAGTTGCAAAGCACTGCCCCCGGCATCTTTAATGAGGTTTACCACCTCGTTTATTAAAATTTTGCCTACACCCTTGCCATGCGCAGATGGCAAAACATAAAGCTTATGCAGTTTGTAGATTCTTTCTTCATGGTTATAAATTGAATACCCTGCAAAACCGTACTGATTTTCATTTTCTTCGGCAATTAAAAATATGTGGCCATCCATTAACTGCTTAAGCAATTCGCCTCTGCTGTACATTTTATCCAGCATGTAGTCTATTTGTGCCTGCCCAATTAGGTCAAGGTAAGTATCCGGCCAGGTTTCGTTGGCAATATCTCTAATTAACTCTATGTCTTCTTCTTTGGCTTTTCTAAGTGTAATCATATTTGTTCGCTAATAAAAATAGGTTCTCCTGAAAAACTAAAATCGATAAAGCCATCTTTAACAACCGTAAACAAGCCCGTTTCATCTTGTAAAAGGTTGCTAACTTCTATATATGAATTGCCATGAATGTTAAATAAACTGCCAGCTGGTTTCCAAACAGAAAAGCCACTTTTAACGGTGTAAAATTTTTCGGTAGCAGTAAATACCACTAAATTTATGTTGTTGTTAAAACCAGCAAACCTTTCTAAATCAAATTTATCCGCAATCACATTTACTGCCGGATATTTTTCCTCAACAAGGTAATTTACGGCCACCATTAAGGCATCAACAGGCCCCTGGATAATTTTAGTGTTTTCCTGCGTATCAATTTCTGGTGGATTAACCACCACATCGACCTTTAAACCTAAAGAAAGAATTTTATCGTAATTGCTGTAATTAACCAATAAAGTTGGGCTCCACTCTAAAAGCTGGCCGAGGTTTTCTTCATTAAAATGGCCAAGTTCATCAATATATAATGCAGGCTCTTGTTTTTCTTTTACAATATGGTGTGAAGACATGTAGCGAAGATAAAAAAATAGAACTAAGTAGAGAATACGTAGAATCAGAACAAAGTAAAATCGCTTTAATGATTATAGGGGTGTTCGTTAATCCAATGAAAACCTCTGTTTATAAGTTTGAAATTTTTCAAATCGTACTTTTTAAGGGTAACGGAAAGAGAATCCAGATTTTTAGAGCCCACCAGAATTAATTGGTCATGTTCAAGTTTATATTGAAATTTAAACTCAGTTTGAATGCTGGTTTTAGATTCCATTTTAATTTTTTTTGTCTTAGGCTCCAAAATAAGGTTAAAAAAAAGGCTGCTGTCGTTCATTAATTTAACCCTTACAAATTCAGAATTTTCAATGATTAGCTGTTTCCATCTTGTGTTATCTGTTAGGAGCGGAGGTTTTTCCTTCCCATTTAAGCTATAGGTTTCAACATTATAAATCCCATACAAAGCCGGCTTGGGTGCAAGTGTACCATATTGATATTGTGAAGACCAGGCATTGTTTAGCATAAAACCGACAGTGAGAATGATAACCAGATATTTTACTGCTGATACCGTTAAATTTTGCCATTTCTTTTTAAAAACCGGCGGTTGTGGGGTAACGAGTTGCTGTGGGGTATTGCTAAAGAAAAATCGAAAAATAGTGATGAAGTAAGGCGCCAAAATAAACAGACACAAGAATACCAGCGCAGTGGATAATATTTTAACAGGCACATCATAAAAATAATTCATGGCCATTACGTGCACACTTGCTGCTAAAGACAGAAATGCACCGGCAACCATCGTTTTTCTGAACAACAGGAAGATTGAGGAAATTTCAATAATGCCCATAAAGATGTTGTAACCCTTAGAAAAACCTAAAAAGGTCCAGGCCAGCCCCATTGGCGATGCTTCTCCAAATGGTTGAAGGAGCCGGGTTAAAGATGGGTCTGGGAATTGTAGCTTTATTACTTTAATGGAGCCATATAAAATAAGCATAAAAGCAACGTAGAAACGCACAAACACAATTAACCAATAGTATAATTTAGTATAGCTTTTTCTTTTCCGATCTAATGCAAACCATAAAATGCTGCCAAATAATGACAGGATAAAAAAGAACAGAATTGAAACATAGTTGTAAGATGTATCGCCGCTCCCATTTGGAAAAATGGTAAAGTCGTAATTGTATTTTAATACGTTAGCAGAAAACCAGGGAATAAATTGCCTAAGCAAATGGTTTGGATAGGAAATAAAGGGTTGTAAGAATATGAATGCTCCGTTATTGTTAAAAATAATGAAGAGCGCGATGAAAATGAAAAAAAACTGGAATGTAATTTTTTTTGAAACACTCCAGTTTAAATTTTGTGAAAAAGAGAGATCAGACATTTTATAGATTTGGTTTTAATCAAATCTATAAAATATATTTTCACTAACAAATTGTAAACGAGCGGCTTTTATGCTTTTACCGCGTCGTGAAATGCCTGATAGGCCTCTTCGAAATCGCTTGCGAAATTTATAGCCCCAGATACCGCAAGGCCATAAATTCCGGTTTGCATTACGGCTTCAGCATCTTTTAGCGTTATGCCACCTACTGCCAAAACAGGGATTTCAATATTATTTGTTTTAAGTTTAAGCATAGCCTCTGCATACCCGCTGATGCCTAAAACAGGGAAAGTATTTAGCTTGGTTTGTGTTGTTGCATATGGACCAAAACCTGCATAATCTGCGCCTTCCTGTGCCAAGCGAATCAGATTTTCAACTGTGTTTGCAGAACCGCCCAAAGTAACGTCATTGCCAACCAATTTTCTGATGGAAAGAAAGTCTGCATTCATATCTTCTATATGGAAACCCTGAATATCTGCCTGTCCGTTTAAGTGAATATGATCTGTTACAATCAAAGTTGTGCCCCAGTCGTCGCATATTTCAGCAATTGCATTAATGTCTGTTAAAAGCGCACCATCTGTTTTACTTAAACACCGGTATTGAATCCATTTTGCGCCTGCCTCGCACGCTTTTTGTGCTTGTTCGATATGGCTTAAATGCGGAATGTCATGCGTGATGTATTGAAGTCTCTCTATATATTTATTCATGATTATAGTTTTTGTCTATTCTTTCTAAAAAGAAAACCCGGTGAATATAGGCAATGTGCCATTATCTACCGGGTTTAAAAATCTATTTATTAAATTTATTTATTTATTGTGCTTGGAGTTTTCCGCGGTACTCAAATATACAAGTGAAATAATTTAATATTAAAACTTAAGGTTAACGCTTAATAAGAAATTGCGGGTAGCTTGCGGATAATAATAATTCGACCTGCTCAGTTCGCCAGCATACAAGTACGGATAAGTTGCGCCATTACTTTCGTATAAAGTGCTGAAAACGTTATTGATTAAAAGACTAATGCCTATGTTTTTAACCCCTACAAAAGCGGTGTTGTACCTTAATCTAATATCGTTTACAAAAAAGTCGGATAAAATGCGTGTGCTTGAAGAGGTATTGTCGAGGTTTTGTTTTCCTACATATTTACTTAATAAAGCAATATCAGCATTTTTTAATATCGTGTAATTAATTTCACTTGAAGCAATTACTGAAGGTGAAAAAGAAATGTTGATGTTTTTATAATTGTTGATTAAAGGTGCCCCGTCTTTCTTATCATAAATATATTCTGCAAAGTCTTTAATCTTATTTCTGCTCAAAGTAGCTGTTGCAGCCCAGTAAAGATCTTTAGAGATTTTCCACCGTCCGTCAAATTCAAGCCCGAGTCTATAACTATCCGGAACGTTTTGCCTGGTTTTACCGCCAACATCATTTAACTCTCCGGTGTTAATTAACTGGTTTTTATAAATCATGGCATAACCATTAATGCCAAAGTTAAAGTTAGAAATTTGAGTACGATAACCGGCTTCAAAATCGGTTAAATGCTCAGGTTTTGGTCTACTGTTTATGCTCGAGTATTTAAAATCATCGCGGTTTGGCTCTTTATTGCCAATGGCCACTGAGGCATAAACATTACTTTTATCATTGAAATTATAAGTTATGCCCGCTTTAGGATTAAAGAAATTAAGCGTTGCATTTTGTTGTGCAGGATTTTTTGATACGTCTACCCCAAAATAAGAATAGTATACACGTCTATATTGCAAATCGGCAAAGATATTAAATTTGTTTAGCTGATAATTTCCCCTCAAAAAGGTGTTGAAATCCGTTTTAAGGGCATCGTTATCGTTATATCTGTGGCGAATAGAGCCACTGCCGTCATAATTTGCATATTGTGCCCAGATAACCTCGTCAAAGTGCCTTCCTTTATACTCATTGTAAGCGCCGCCAAGGGTAAAATCAAGGTTGTTTTTAGGTTTGTAATTTAGGGAATACGTTGCGCCGTAAAAATCGTTATCCAGCCATAAACGTCTAACCAAATCAGAAACATCCTTGGTAACGCCGCCTATAACTAAGGGCTCAATACCATAATCTGTCAGCAGCTGGTCTTTTTGATATTCTTCATAATAACCTCTGCCATAAGTATAATGCAAGGCTGCGTTTGCAACTAATTTATCACTTAAAGTTCTGGTGTAAAACAATTGGTAATGATCTTGCTGGTAATTATCGGTCTGGTTATCGTAAGTAAAATCATTGTGCCTGCGGTCAATTGTCAGCATTTCTTCTGATATGCCATTCCAGGCCTGATATGTTTTTTCCGCACCGCTGAAAACGTTGGCACGAAGAATATCTTTTTTGCCATAGTAGGCACCCGATACAAAAAATGATTTTAAGTTGGCAGAGGCACGATCAACATATCCATCTGATTTAATTCTTGATAAACGGCCATCGAAACTAAATTTATTATTGATTAAACCTGTACCTAAGTTGATGGTGTTTTTCCAGGTATTGTAAGAGCCGAAGGTATTGTTCAGTTCTGCATAGGCAGAATCTCTCCGGGTTGTGGTTTGAATATTCAAACTGCCACCAAAAGATCCGGCGCCATTTGTTGAAGTACCAACACCCCTTTGAATTTGAATGTTATCTACTGAAGAAGCTAAATCAGGCAGGTTAACAAAAAAACTACCCTGGCTTTCGGCATCGTTTAACGGGATTCCATTTAGCGTAACATTGATCCTTGTTGCATCACTTCCACGTATGCGTATTCCGGTATAACCTATACCTGTGCCACCATCAGAGCTTACCACTACCGATGGTGTTTGATTTAGCAAGTAGGGCAAATCCTGGCCGAGGTTATTTTTTGCAAGTTCTGTTTTATCCAGGTTGCGGTAAGTTGTTGCTGAGTTTTTAGAAGCTCGGGTTGCACTAACCACTACCTCATCCGTTAAAAAAGTTAAGGCATTTAAACTAAAGTTTATGGTGCTGTTGGTCGTAAGGGCCATTGTTTTTTCGTCCGTTTGGTAGCCAACATAACTGGCAACAACTGCGATTTTGCCTGCTGATAGGTTACTGATGGTATAATTGCCACTTTCATCACTCCTTACTACAGTTTTATTGTTTTTTAATTTAATGGTTGCCCCCGAAAGAGGTTTTTGGTTATTGTCTGTAATTTTTCCGCTAATAGAAATTTGTGCCATTACAACACATGGCAACATCAAGGCAAGAACTGCCAGTAAACTTAATCTTTTCAATTTTTTGCTTTTTAGTAAAACCTGTCGTAAGTAGGGGTACTCCCGACTTTAGTTAAACGCCATAACTCCAATCCCTACGCCGGCATTACCCGGATCAGGTGCATTTAAGGTTTGGGGTTTGAAGGTTAAGATTTAGGATTTGCATGTTGCATAACCTTTTACTTTTTGCCTTTACCTTTCACCATAAAATGGGTATGTTCTCAGCCTGTTTTTGTGTTTTATAAAAAAAACAAGGCACCCCTTTTGATTTGGCAAATGTAGAAAAATATTTAAAGAATTGATTTTAATTATTTAACGATTCGTTTAAGAAAGCGTTGGTGGCCTCAATTGCATTTTTAAATCTTTCTTCGCCTGTTCCTCCAATCACTTTGTAATTGGCATTTAACTGGCCAAGTTCTTTGTGCCAAATTTCCATAAAATATTCACGCTGATTTGGGAAATCCCTTAACGGATCATCCTGCCATGGCAAATCAATATCCATTAAAAGGTATAAATCATAAGGGCGTTGGGGCAAAGCATCCAAAACAATTTTAGGCGTTTCGCCCAGTACTTCATCGCTCCATATTTTTACCGTAATAAAAGTGGTATCACAAATTATAAAATCCCCCGTGTTGGTTGCCAATACAGCATCTTCAAGTGCAATCTGACCATAGTACATGTTTACTTCATCTTGTAAAGTATAAGGACCCACTAAAGCCTCGCAATAATAACGGGCATACTCGGGCACCCATGCTACTTTATAGTGTTTGGCTAAAAATTGAGACATGGTTGATTTGCCCGTACTTTCGGGGCCTACAATGGCGATTTTTTTAATGACTTTGTTCACGATAAGTTTTTCTCCAATCCAAATAACCTTTAAAGGCAATCAGAATCAATACAAAATATAAAACGGCACTTAAATTTAGGTGCTTGTAAATAAACAAAGGTACGTAGCAAATATTGGCAAAAACCCATAAAAGCCAGTTTTGTAAAATTTTCCTGGTTAATAATAGCTGGGCTACAAAACTTACTGAAGTACAAAAGCCATCCGCATAGGGTACCGTACTATTGGTATAGGTTGCCATAAACCAGCCCAGTAAAAGGCTAAGCAGCGGTATTGCAATACTAACTAAAAGCCATCCCTTTTGGCTAAGGTTTGTTATGGCTTTGGGTTTTTCAATTTTTTTAGCAATCCAGAAATACCAGCCATAAAAAGCGGTGAATAGAAAATAAACCTGCAGGCTCATGTCTCCGTACATAGCTTCTTTATAAAACAATAAACCGTATGCACAAACACTGATTATGGAAATTGGCCAGTTCCAGATGTTTTCTTTGGCAGCCAGATAAATGCAGATAAAGCCGGTAACTACAGCAAGCCATTCCAATATTGAAGTATGCCTGAATTGCTCAATCAGAAACTGAAAAAATGGTGAAGCCAGCAAAATCATAGATTCAAATGTAAAAGAAAATGGCATTAAAAGAAAAAATCCGGTTGGGGAGGGCTCCCCAAACCGGATAATAAACCAAACAAACTATTTATGAAGAAAATCCTCTGTGGGTAACTAAGCCACGAGGAAGCTTTAGAACTAACTAAAGTATTTACAAAACGCAAATATGTTCTGCTTATTACAACATTATTGCCAATATCTTATTTAATATGTTTTCGTGACTTAAACATGACTTCTGGCTTCTGGATGCCATAAAAATGTTACTTGCCTGGGCGGTATGTTAAAAAATTTAACATAAAAGAATCAAATGTTTTTAGGAATTTGCGCCGCTGTATAAAAAAGAGCGCAGCAATTACAGTACAACGGAGCAGATCGTTTTAGACAGTAGAAAAACAATAACTAAAACGAGATGTTATTAAGCATGATCCTGATTAAAAAGGATTTATTTTTAACAAACCATATTAAAATGAAAAAGTTAGGTATTTTTTTATTCGCTTTAATTGTATCATCAGTATGTTTCATTGCGTTTACCGGTATTAAACTTGGCGGTATTACAGGCCGGGTAAATCCGGCTAATGCAGTTATTTCAGTTTCGTTGGCCGCTGCTGGTGCAGACACTTTAAAGGCGCAGGTAAATGATGGCGCTTTTACTTTTACAAACCTTAAACAAGGTGTTTATACCGTGTGGATTAAGGCTAATGCACCTTATAAAGATACTGTGATTGATAATATTGCAGTGAAGGATAGTGCCACAACAGATTTAGGCGAAATTAAATTGCAACAATAATTACAACAACAAAACAATAGTGTAAAAAGGAGGGTATTTCAACCCTCTTTTTTATTTTAAAAAAAGACCATAATTTATCTTCTAAACGTGTATCTTTGCATCCCGACAGAACAGTTGGGATTTTTCTTCTTACAAAGCACAAATCTCGTTGCTTCAATGGTTCTAACAAGAGCCAACACTTTAGAATTTTAATTATAGTATTAAGCTTTACCAATGCCTAAAGACACTTCCATTCGCTCAGTATTAATTATCGGATCAGGACCAATTATTATTGGACAAGCCTGCGAATTTGATTACTCGGGTTCTCAATCGGCCTTATCTTTAAAAGAAGAAGGAATTGCCGTTTCAATTATCAACTCTAATCCGGCAACGATTATGACGGATAAAGTTATTGGCGACCATGTTTATCTGCGTCCGTTAACTGTTGATTCAATTGAAGAAATTTTACAGGAACACATCGCTTCTGCGGATTTGCCCCGAATTGATGCCGTACTGCCTACCATGGGTGGTCAAACTGCATTAAATTTATGTAAAGAAGCTGAAGAACGCGGTGTTTGGGAAAAATACGGCGTTCGGGTAATTGGCGTTGATGTTGATGCCATTGAAAAGACAGAAAACCGTGAATCTTTCCGCCAGTTAATGGTTGATATAGGTGTAGGTGTAGCTGAATCCAAAATCGCAAACTCTTTCTTAGAAGGTAAAGAAGCCGCACAGGAAATTGGTTATCCTTTGGTAATCCGTCCTTCATATACATTAGGTGGTTCTGGTGGTGGTTTTGTACACAGAAAAGAAGAGTTCGACGCCGCATTAAAACGTGGTTTAGAAGCCTCTCCTACGCACGAGGTACTGGTAGAAAAAGCAGTTTTAGGCTGGAAAGAATACGAGCTTGAACTTTTGAGAGACAGCAATGATAACGTAATCATCATCTGCTCTATCGAAAATTTTGACCCGATGGGTATTCATACCGGAGATTCGATAACAGTTGCCCCTGCAATGACTTTATCTGATCGTTGTTACCAGGAAATGCGTAACCAGGCGATTAAAATGATGAGAGCCATTGGTAACTTTGCCGGCGGTTGTAATGTTCAGTTCTCGGTTAATCCAGCTGATGATGCAATCATCGCCATCGAAATTAACCCACGCGTATCGCGTTCATCTGCTTTAGCAAGTAAGGCAACGGGATATCCGATTGCTAAAATTGCAGCAAAATTAGCCATCGGTTATAACCTTGATGAGATTGAAAACCAAATTACAAAAACAACTTCAGCCTATTTTGAGCCTACTTTAGATTATGTGATCGTAAAAGTTCCACGTTGGAATTTCGATAAATTTAAAGGTGCAAATAAAGAACTTGGCTTACAGATGAAATCTGTTGGTGAGGTAATGGCCATCGGTCGTACCTTTATTGAAGCCCTTCAAAAAGCTTGTCAGAGTTTAGAGATAAACCGTGCAGGCTTAGGTGCTGATGGTAAACAAAACCGCAACATTAACGAAATTATGGACGGATTGGAGCATGCTTCCTGGAACCGTTTATTCTTAATTAAGGATGCGATGACGATGGGTGTGCCTTTGGAATCTATCCGTAAGGTAACCAAAATTGATAAATGGTTCTTAAACCAAATTCAGGAATTAGTTTCACTTGAAGTTGAATTAAAAAGATATTCTTTAAACAATATTCCACAGGATTTCTTCTTTACCCTTAAACAAAAAGGTTTCTCTGACGAACAAATTGCCTGGTTACTGGGTAATGTAACTGAAGATGAAGTTTACGACAGAAGAAAAGCTTTAGGTATTAACCGTGTATATAAAATGGTTGATACTTGTGCTGCAGAGTTCCCGGCACAAACACCATACTATTACTCTACTTTTGAAGAAGAGAACGAATCTATTCCTTCCGACAAGAAAAAAGTAATTGTACTGGGATCAGGACCTAACCGAATTGGACAAGGCATTGAGTTTGATTACTCTTGTGTGCACGGTTTGCTTGCGGCTAAAGAGAGCGGTTTTGAAGCCATTATGGTAAACTGTAATCCTGAAACGGTTTCTACAGATTTTAACATGGCAGATAAGTTATACTTTGAGCCGGTTTTCTGGGAGCATGTTCGCGAAATTATCGAACTTGAAAAACCTGTAGGTGTTATTGTTCAGCTGGGTGGACAAACAGCTTTGAAAATGGCTGATAAATTAACCAAACTTGGTGTTAAAATTATTGGTACTTCTTTCGAGAACATGGATATTGCTGAAGATCGCGGTCGTTTTTCAGACTTGTTGAAAGATTTAAATATTCCTTATCCTAAATATGGGGTAGCTGAAAATGCTGAAGAAGCCATTATCGTTGCAAATGAAGTTGGTTATCCGGTTCTGGTTCGCCCAAGTTATGTGCTTGGTGGACAAGGCATGAGCATTGTAATCAACGATGAAGATTTAGAAAAAGCAGTTGTAAAATTATTGGGCGATTTACCGGGCAACCGTGTGTTAATCGATCACTTTTTAGATCGAGCTGAAGAAGCAGAATCTGATTCGATCTGCGATGGAGAAGATGTACACATTATTGGTATGATGGAACATATTGAGCCTGCAGGTATCCACTCAGGCGATTCATTTGCTGTATTGCCAACATTTAGTTTACCTGAAAAGGTTACTAAGTCAATGGAAGAATATTCAATTAAACTGGCTAAAGCTTTAAATATTAGTGGATTGTTAAATATTCAGTTTGCCATAAAAGATGAAAAGGTTTATGTAATTGAAGCCAATCCAAGGGCGTCGCGTACGGTTCCTTTCATTGCTAAAGCTTACGATGTACCTTATATCAACATCGCTGCGAAAATTATGTTAGGGGTGGCAAAATTGAAAGATTTCACCATCGAACGCAAGCTTAAAGGATATGCCATTAAAGAACCGGTTTTCTCTTATGAGAAATTCCCGGAGGTGGCTAAAGAATTAGGCCCGGAAATGAAATCTACAGGCGAAGCCATTCGTTTCATTAAAGATCTGGAAGATCCTTATTTCCGCAAGCTTTACAAAGATAAATCAATGTATTTGAGTAAATAATTTCAATGGGCAGTTAATCACTGCCCATTTTTATTTAACTGCAATTTTAAACTTTTACCTTTTGTTTTGCCGTACTGTTTGTAATTCCTTTATCAAAATTCTCCCGATTCTTAAAATCCAGTTTCAACTTCTTTATTTTTACCCTTATGGAAAACCTAACAGGAAAAAGTGCATTAATTACAGGTGCAGGTAAAGGCATTGGCAAAGCAATTACTATAGCTTTAGCTAAAGAAGGCGTAAACGTTGGTTTAATAGCCAGAACGCAAAGCGACTTAGATAAATTAGCAAAAGAATTAGAAGTTTATAATGTAAAAGTAGCTACTGCAGCAGCAGATGTAAGCGATATCAATTCTGTTAACGAAGCGGTAAAGAGGATTCAAGCTGAACTTGGTTTTATTGATATTTTAATCAACAATGCAGGCATTGGGAAGTTTGGTAAATTTTTAGAACTGGAGCCAACTGCTTGGGAAGAAATTATAAAAGTTAACCTTTTAGGCCCTTATTATGTAACCAGAGCCGTTGTTCCGGAGATGATTGAAAAAGGAGCCGGAGATATTGTTAACATTTCGAGTTCTTCGGCCCACAGCCCGGCTGCGGTAACCAGTGCGTACTCTGCTTCAAAGGCTGGGTTAATTGCCATGTCAACATCGTTAATGCAGGAAATGCGTAAGCACAACATCAGGGTAACTTCACTTAGCCCAAGCACAACGGCAACCGATATGGCGATTGATCTAAAACTTACCGATGGGAATCCTGATAAAGTAATGCAACCTGAAGATTTAGCCGAACTGGTTATATCACAGTTGAAATTAAACCGCAGGGTTTTTGTAAAAGATGCAGGCTTGTGGTCTACAAACCCATAAAGAAACTATAAATAAAAACAGCGATCAGAATAATCTGATCGCTGTTTCACTTTATGATCTATGATGGATTATTAGAACAATTTTTCTAATAATTCTGGTTGCAAATCCGCATAACGATTGTTGCTGGCCAATACTGGTTTAGCAATTACACTAATGTTTGTGTTTTGAGCAGTAAAATCGTCCATTTTCATTTTTGCCTCGCTACCTAAAGTGGCTTCGTGATTTTCTGTAGAACCTTCCAGTTTTAAACTTGCTGCATCGTTTACTGATGTAGAAAGTGTTACGGTATTTGCATTAATAGCTGCAGTAGCCTGGTCTTTCAGTACAATTTTAAGGTCTAACAAATTGAATGATCCCGATGTAAATACTTTCGATGTGTTCGAAGCTTCAACGGATGATAAATTGTTTACGTGGGCAATAATGGTTAAAGCATCTTTCGTAAACGAACTAATCCGAAGTTCAGCACCCTGTTGTTGGATCAAAGCATTTTTAGAATAATACTGGTCGTAAACCTCAACACCTTCTCTACTGTCTTGAACTAAAATTAATTTTACATTGCCGCTTACTACAATTTTGCTGATGTTTTTAACTTGTGTTAAAGCAGTATAGCTTGAATTATTTTCTGAAGCATTGGCTGCTAATGTTGCGCTGCTTAATACAACTGTTGTTAAAGCTGCTGCGAATAAAGTTTTGATAAAAGTTTTCATGATCTTAATATTTTATGTTTATATATCTTTTTTTTAAATCCCTAATAATTAGGTGGTTTTGTATATAAGACCATAATAGTTTAGAAACGTTTCAGCGGTTTTTGGCATATTATACCAGGACCATGTAATTATAGACGAACGCCAATTTTACCTATACGAAAAGCCGTACAAATTTTGTAATTCATTAATTGTCTTAAAATAAATGCTTGATTTGGAGAAGCAAACTATGCAGATTTTAGCTGTAATATGATTTAACATTTATTTTTCTGTTAAAAAGAGTTAAACCCTTTCTTAAACTAAGTATATAGTTTATATTCGTGGGTCTAATCAAAATTAACAAATGAGAAAAAACTTACTATTATGGTGTTTCTTCCTCTCCCTTTTTATTCATGCTAATGCTCAAAGCCAGCAGTTTATAAAAGGAAGAATTATTGATACCGCCTCTACATCCATTCTTAGCGGTACATCGGTTTCTGTTTTAAGGGCAAAAGATTCTACCCTTGTAAAATTTACACGTGCCCTGGATAATGGCAGTTTCGAAATTAATAATATTCCAAAAGGAAAGTATATTTTGCTGGTTTCGTACCCGAAATATGCAGATTTTGTGGATCATTTTACCTTGGATTCTGTAAAATCGAGTATTGACTATGGAAGAATTAATTTAACAGGAATGGCCAAAATCCTGGCTGATGTTATTATTAAAGGAAACCGGGCCGCCATTAAAATTAAAGGTGATACAACGGAGTTTGATCCTAAAGCGTACAACATAGAACCCAATTCAAAAGTAGAAGATTTAATTCGTCAGTTTCCGGGAATTGAAATTGATAAAGACGGAAAGATAACTGCCCAGGGGCAAAAAAATGTAAAAGTATTAGTTGATGGAGAAGAGTTTTTTGGTGATGACCCTACCTTAGTTACCAAAAATATCAGGGCAGATATGGTAGATAAAGTGCAGCTTTATGATAAAAAGAGCGATCAGGCTACTTTTACCGGTATAGATGATGGTGAAAAGACTAAAACGCTTAATATCAAACTGAAAGAAGATAAAAAGAACGGTTATTTTGGAAAGGTAACCGGTGCGTATGGAACAGATGATTTTTATCAGGGACAGGCAATGTTTAATAAATTTTGGGGTAAGAAAAAGTTTTCTGCTTATGGCATTTTAGGCAATACAGGGCAGGTTGGTTTAGGCTGGCAAGACAGTGATAAGTATGGTTCGCGTAATATGCAGGTGAGTGATGACGGCGGCATTTATTTTTTCAGTAGCGGTGGTGATGATTTAGATTCTTACGATGGACAATACAACGGCCGGGGAATTCCCATTGCAAGAGCGGGCGGTATGCACTTTGACAGTAAGTGGAACAGCGATAAAGAATCGTTAAATACAAATTACAAAATCGGATCGATGTCCGTAAGGGGAAATACCAATACCATTAATCAGAATAACCTTTCTTCTGGTGTGATTAACAGCATCTCTGATCAGAATTTTGATAACGATATGTTCCGTCAGAAACTGGATGCAACTTACGAGGTTAAACTGGACTCTACCTTAACATTAAAAGTAAATGTAGATGGGACATTAAAAAACAGTAAAACAGCCAGCAGCAACTCTACAATAAGTACACGTGGCGACAATAGTTTGTTAAATAATTCGGGCAGAACTTTAAGCAATGATGCAGACGATCAGCAATTTAATTTCAATGCCTTGTTAACAAAAAGATTGAAGAAAAAAGGCCGTACGCTATCGCTTAATCTGAACCAATCGGTTAATAAAAATAAAACCAACGGTTATCTTAACACTTTAAACAACTATTACGATCTTACAGGCACAACTATAGATAGTACCAAAGCCGTAGATCAGTATAAAGTTAATCACATCACCAATAATTCGTTTAAATCCAACCTGGCTTATACTGAACCCTTATCTACAACATTAACCGTAATTGTGAATTATGGTTTAAGTATTATGGGCGGAAAATCAGATCGCAAATCTTTCAATAAATCAGGAACTGGCGATTACGATGTTTTAGACACTAAATTTAGTAATGATTACGAGCTGGATCAGGTTATTAACCAGGGGGGCGCAATTTTTAATTATAAAAAAGGTAAAACAATAATCAACTTCGGTTCTAAAATTAGCGGGGTTAATTTTAAGCAGGCCGATTTATATAACAATAAAACCTACACCCGTAATTTTGTAAATTACATGCCCCAGGCATCCTATCAGTATAAATTTTCTCAGCAAAAATCGTTTAGGTTAAATTATAATGGAAATACCAACCAGCCATCATTAGATCAGTTGCAGCCGGTTAGGGTAAATACCGATCCATTAAACGAAATTTTGGGTAATGCAGATTTAAAACCATCTTTCAGAAGTAATTTAAATGCGAGCTATAATTCTTACAAAGTTTTAACCAACGAATCTATTTGGCTCAGTGCAAATTACGGCTTTACGGCCAACCCAATTATTAGCGATGTGGTTACAAACTCAGGAGGTGCAAGCAAATCCAGATTTGTAAATCTATCTGATAAAATGGCTTCAAATTTTAGCATTTATGGAAATTATGGAAGAAAAATTAAAGGGATTGATTTAAATACAGGTATTTATGCCAATGCTTATGGAAATAATTCATTCAATTATATTACAACAGATTTAACAAACATCAGAGAATTAAATAAAACAGAAAGTTATACGTACTCAGGTGGGATAAACATTTCCAAGTACAAAGAGAAAAAATATAATTTCTGGGTAAGCTTTGGCCCAAGTTACAACATCACTAAAGCATCGGTACAAAAATCAGGAAACAGCAGTGGCTGGGGCTGGAATGGAAATGCATCAACTACGGTTCAGTTGCCGGGTAAATTCGAAATTACCACGGATGGAGCCTATCAGTTTAACGGAAAAACGCAAACTTTTGATCAGAACTTTGAACGTTTTATCTGGAATGCGTCCTTAGCCAAAAAATTCTTTAAAGGAGAAAACTTAAAAGTTTCTGTTTCTGGAAACGACCTTTTAAATCAGAATGTTGGCTTTAGCCGTTCGGCGTATAATGGTAACATTTCGCAAAGCAGTTATACTACTATACAAAGATATTTCATGTTTACCGTGGCATGGGATTTTAATAAAATGGGCGGAGGTGTAAAGAAATAAATCAAAAATTATGAAAGCTACTCTAAAATATACAATCATAATTGCTGTCATGTTCATCAGCAGCAACCTTTTTGCGCAAAACGTACACTTCATTCATAATGGGGTAATCGAGTTCGAAAAGCGTTCGAATATGTATGCCTTAATCAAAAAGAAACTTAATAAGAATAATGAATCTTACTTGCAGGCCGCTTTTGATGCATACAAGAAAAATAATCCACAGTTTAAATCGGCAAAAAGTACGTTAATTTTTACCAGGGATAAAAGTTTGTATAAGTGGCCCGAAACAAACGAACCTGTAAACACGAACTGGGTAAGCAGTGATCCGCTTGCGGATTTAAAGAATACAATCAGTACTGATTTTAAAACCGATATGAGTACCACACAGAAAAGTATTTATGAGGCAACTTACCTGGTTAAAGACAGTGTTCGGAAAATAAACTGGAAAATTACAGACGAAACCCGTGAAATTGCCGGTTATGAGTGCAGGAGAGCAAACGCAATTATTATGGATTCCATTTACGTTGTGGCCTATTACAGCAATCAAATTGCAGTTTCTGGTGGCCCTGAATCTTTTACTGGTTTACCCGGTATGATTTTAGGATTGGCCCTGCCCCACGATAATGTAACCTGGTTTGCCACAAAAGTAACGGAAGTAACCGTGCCCGAAAAAGACCTGTTGCCACCCGTTAAAGGAAAACCTGTAGATAACAAAGGATTAAAGGCTGTGTTAAACTCGGCTATGAAAGATTGGGGCGAATATGCTCATCCTATGTTAAAAGCATTTTCGCTGTAAATTAAAGCTGGTTTACATGGGCTAATTATCTTAATTTAGTGTCATCAGCCAGGTAAAAATGTATAGCGAGCTATTTGACCACATTAAGAAATTTATAGATTTTACAGGGGAAGAAGAGGAATTGCTCTCTACCTTTGTAAAATCTATTTCTGTAAAAAAGAAGCAATTTCTGCTCGAAGAAGGACAGTTTTGTAAGGCAAATTATTTTGTGAAAAAAGGCTGCCTGCGGTTATATTTTATTGATATTAAAGGTGCAGAGCAAACCACACAATTTGCAATTGAAAACTGGTGGATTACTGATCTCAGCAGTTTTCTCTTTCAAAAACCTTCTGAGTTTTATATCCAGGCGGCAGAAACTACAGAAGTAATTGCAATTGAGCAACATCATTACGATGAGATGTTTCATAAACTTCCTAATCTGGAGAGATACTTCAGGTTAATTCTGCAAAAAAACCATCAAGCTTCGCAAATGCGGATAAGATACTTCTATAGCCAAACGGCAGAAGAAAGATACAGACAGTTTAATGCTTTATTTCCTGCGTTTGTACAGCGTGTGCCACAATATATGCTGGCTTCTTACTTAGGGTTTACCCCTGAGTTTTTAAGTAAAATAAGGGCTAAGAAATAACCCGAACGTTCATTTCTTAAACTACATTAAGTTTTTTAATCAACCAGATGCCGACCTTTACCTTGTAAATAAAACAAATACAATGGAAAGCAGAATAGACATCCAGAAAGTACAGCCTGCAGCATATCAGGCTATGTATGCGCTCGAAAAGTACTTAAGTACAAGTAGCCTTAATCCCATACTTAAAGAGCTTATTAAAATGCGCGCGTCCCAAATTAATGGCTGCGCATTTTGCATCAATATGCACACAACAGATGCGCGTAAATATGGCGAAACAGAGCAGCGGATTTATCTTTTAAGCGCCTGGAGAGAAACAACATTATTTACAGAAGAAGAGCAGGCGGTTTTGGCTTTAACCGAAGAAGTTACTTTAATCAGCAACCATGTTTCTGAGGCAACCTATCAGCAGGTGGCCCGTTTTTTTAACGAAGAAGAAATCGCTCAAATTATAATGGCAATTGTAACCATTAATGCCTGGAACAGAATGGCCATTACTTCAAAAACGATGGTTGGATAATTTTTTTAAATGAGTTCGCCGGTAATTGGACAGGCGAACTTATTTTTTCTGATTAATTTTTTTCATTGCTGAATATACCAGCCGTGCAACTTCTGTGGCACCTTCAGGTTGGAAATGCGTGTCGTCTTTTTGTCCCTTTGGATAAGCTTCATATTTGCCCGAATCTAAATGCATAAAATATTTCTCGCTAACCCAGGCTCTGCCTTTTTGAGTAAAAAAGTCGGCAGAAATTGTGGTCAAATCAATTAATGGCACATTTAATTCCTGTGCAACATCTTTTACCGCCCGCGGATAATTTCCATGAGCATTGCCCAGCTTATTATCTTTCCAGGGGTAATTTCTGGTTACGGGTGTAATCAGAATTGGAAAAGCACCTTTTTCTCGACTTTGATTAACATACATTCTTAAAAAGACTTTATATCCGGGAATATCAACATAACGTTCGGGTTTGTCTTTAGCCGCATCATTATGCCCAAACTGAATAAGTACCAAATCATTTTTAGTAAGTGTTTCTAAAATTTCTTTCCAGCGGCCTTCCTCAAAAAAGGTTCGGGTGCTTCTGCCGCCTTTTGCTTTATCGACCACTAAAGCGCTATCACTTTTTATTAAATTGTTTAACTTTTTTAAACTATCGCGATTCAAAAATTGCTGAAAAACTTGTCCCCAGCCCGTAATTGGATATTTTTTTTGCATATAATCTTTTTCCAGACTATAATCGGCCACGGTCGAATCGCCAATTAAATAAACCTTCACTGGTTTTGGTTTCAGCATAAACGACATAAACAGAATGCTGATGCTTAAGAGGATTAGGTATTGATCTTTCTTCTTCATTTTATAGCTGATAAATTTTATTTTAGGGCTTCAACTCTAAACCAATCGTATTCTGCAATTCCCGAATCATTTGTCTGGCTGTCCCGAACTGCAAATAAACCCATTTTAGCACCAATCCATTGTCCGGCTGTTGCCTGAAATCCTGTTCCGGCATTGGTAAAATTTGTTCCGTCTTCACTATAGCTGAATGCACATTTTGCCCCTAAACTTACCTTTAGCCGTAAAAAAACGATACCCGATTTAAGTTTGGTAATTTCAGTTTCATTCTCCGTTTTTCCTTTGTCGGCACCTATGCAGGAACTATAAACAAGGTATAAACCATCTTTTTTACGTTTAACAGCAATACTTGCGTAACTTCTACCCATTACCACCAATCCGGTTTTTTCATTTTCGAGCTTTGGATTGGGTTTAAAATTAAGCTTTGTACTGGCCATAAACTCATCTGCAGGAAACTTTTGCATCAATAGATTAGGTACATCCCATAAATTTTTAGCCTCATCAGGAATCTGGCTGGTATATAATTTTAATACACCTTTTGCTGCATCGGTAAAGGCCCAAACAGCCTTGGGGTTGGCCTGCCATTGCCATTGCAAACCTAACGCTTGCATATTAAATTCATCACTTTCTGCGGGGCTTTGAATGGGGTAAACTTTACCAACGTTGGGCTTTTTGTAAATGCTTACTGGTTCTCCTATTCCTGAATTATTTTTATCCAAACCAATTACCGGCCAATTATTTATCCATTTCATGGGTTGTAGGTGTACCACACGACCGTAAGCATCTTTATCCTGGAAATGAAGGAACCAGTCCTCGCCTGTTTGTGTATTTACCCATGCTCCCTGATGTGGTCCGTTTACGGCAGATTTCCCTTGATCCATGGCAACCTTCCGTTCGTAAGGGCCATAAATATTTTTACTTCTTAAAATTAATTGCCAGCCTGTAGAAACGCCTCCAGCCGGGGCAAAAATATAGTAATACCCGTTTCGTTTATATAGTTTTGGTCCTTCAATGGTTGGGTCTGCTTCATGCCCATCGTAAACAATTGTTCCTGACCCGGTTGTCTTAGTTCCTTCCGCATTTAAAGGCATCATCGCAATCACGCTCTTTATGCCTGCCCTGCTGCCTGCATACGCATAAGCCAGGTAAGTTTTTCCATCTTCATCCCAAAGCGGACAAGGATCGATTAATCCTTTGCCTGCGGCAACCAGTTCGGGGGTACCCCATTCGCCGGTAATGGTTTTGGCCTTTGTTAAATAAATCCCAAAATCGGGATCAGGATAATAGATATAAAACTCACCATTCCGATACCTTATAGATGGTGCCCAAACGCCATTTCCATGTTGTGTTTTTTCAAAATGTTCAAAAGGAGGTTGTCTTTTTAAAGCATGGCCAATAATTTTCCAATTGACTAAATCTTTGGAATGTAAAATCGGTAAACCCGGAACGGCATCAAAACTGGAGGCAATCATATAAAAATCATCTCCAACCCGAATTGCATCCGGATCAGAATAATCAGCATTAATTACCGGATTTTTATAGGTTCCATTGCCCTGATCTGCTACCCAAACGTTGGAAATATCATTCACTTTAACTGTTTGTTGTGAAAACCCTGGTTTGTAAAAAAACAGTGATGCAACAGTTAAACATATTTTAAGGCCATTTTGTAAAGGAAGGAAATTGGTTTTATCCATAATTTGAATAGAAATGGGTATTGAATACCTGGTTATAAACAAGGTTAAGTGATTTTTTAATTTAATCCAACCTCATAATATGCAATCGTTCCCGACATCGTTTGCAATCTTTATTGTTGGCTTTTATTCGTTCAGCAGGGTTTTATTCTTTAAAATTGTTCATCATATATTTTATTAGAATGCGGCTGCGTTGCATGGTTAGAAATCGCGCAGCCGGTTTTAATAATAGCCTAACCAAATTTTATATGAAAACATTTTTATTCTTTCTCCTTACGTCCGCTTGCCTATATGCGCATGCAACTGGTGTTAAACCCGATTTTATTGTAGCCGCAGATGGTAGCGGTAATTTTAAAACTGTTCAGGAGGCCATCCATGCGGTACCTGATTTTCGAAAAACTACCACGGTAATCCTGATCAAAAAAGGAATCTATAAAGAAAAACTGATTTTGGCCGCATCCAAGCAAAATGTAAAACTGGTTGGCGAAAACAGAGATGAAACCATTTTAACTTACGATGACTATGCCCAAAAGAAAAATACTTTTGGAGAAGAAAAAGGCACTTCGGGTTCATCCAGTTTTTATATTTATGGGGAAGGTTTTACCGCGGAGAACATCACCTTCGAAAATTCGTCAGGACCGGTTGGGCAAGCCGTTGCGGTGTGGGCCGGCGGCGATAAATTGATTTTTAATAACTGCCGCTTTTTGGGTTTTCAGGATACACTCTATACCTACGGAGGCAACAATCGCCAATATTATAAAGATTGCTACATTGAAGGTACCGTCGATTTTATATTTGGCGCTTCTACTGCCTGGTTCGAAAGCTGTACAATCTTTTGTAAAAAAGCAGGCTATATTACGGCTGCATCAACAGCAGATACTACAAAGTATGGTTATGTGTTTAATCAATGTAAAGTAATTGGAAATGCCCCTGAAAATAGCTTTTATCTTGGCCGCCCCTGGCGCCCTTACGCAAAAGTTGCCTATTTAAATTGTGTACTTCCTGAGTTTATCAAACCAGAAGGATGGAATAACTGGGGTAAAGAAACGAACGAAAAAACGGCCTTTTACGCTGAATATAAAAGTACAGGAAAAGGAGGTGAAATGAGCAGGAGAGTAAAATGGTCGCACCAGTTAACAAAGGAAGAATATAAGCTGTATACTTTAGAAAACGTTTTCCGTGGCTGGATTCCTGAGTTAAAATAACTACACTAACGAATTGATTTAAAAATAGATAGCGCCTATTTGTAGGTGCTTTTTTGCCCTTTTTCACGGCAACGATTGCATAGATTTCTCTTCTGATTTACCCTCAAACACCGTACACTTGTTTTAAGAAAAACCAAGTATAAATTTAACAGCGCAAAACAATGATTTTTTTTCCACGTAATTTATGCCGTATCCGAACTGCTTTGGCTTGTCTGATTTCATTTTCAGCGGTTCAGGTATCCGCACAACAACCCGCTCTTCCAATCATACAGCAAGTAGATTTTAAAAAAGATACCACCAATATTATTAGTTTTGGTGCTAAGGGCGATGGTGTTTTCTTAAACACAACCAACATCAACAAGGCCATTGCAAGCGTAAGCCAAAAAGGTGGTGGAGTGGTTTTAATCCCTTCGGGTTTGTGGCTCACCGGACCAATTGAACTAAAAAGCAATGTAAACCTGCACTTAAAACGTGATGCCATTTTACAGTTTACCGATGATTTTAACCAATATAAATTAGTAGAGGGCAATTGGGAAGGTGCACCTGCATGGCGCAATCAAAGTCCTATATCTGGCAATAACTTAGAAAATATAGCCATTACCGGAACCGGAATTATTGATGGAAACGGTGGCGCCTGGCGCATGGTTAAAAAAGATAAATTAACCGAATCGCAATGGAAAAAACTGCTTGCATCTGGCGGTGTGGTAAGCGAGGATAATAAAACTTGGTATCCTTCTCAGAAGGTGGTTAAAGGTTCTAAAATAAAAGGTGCGGGTACCATAGAATCGGGGAAAACAGCAGCAGATTACGATGACATTAAAGATTTTTTGCGCCCTAATTTACTGGTGCTAACCAATTGTAAAAAGATTCTTTTGGAGGGTGTTACTTTTCAAAACTCGCCGGCATGGAATTTACACCCATTACTTTGTCAGGATTTAACCTTGAGAAATCTTCAGGTTAAAAACCCATGGTATGCCCAAAATGGAGACGGAGTTGATGTGGAGTCTTGCAAAAATGTATTGATAGAAGGCAGCACATTTGATGTTGGAGATGATGGGATTTGCATTAAATCGGGCCGTGATGAAGCCGGTAGAAAACGGGGTGTTGCAACAGAAAATGTAATTATCAGAAATAATATTGTTTACCATGCACATGGTGGTTTTGTTATTGGCAGTGAAATGAGCGGTGGAGCTAAAAATATCTGGGTATACGATTGTTCTTTTATTGGTACCGATATTGGTTTGCGTTTTAAAACTACGCGTGGCCGTGGTGGTGTGGTAGAGAACATTTTTGTAGACCGGATTAACATGATCGATATTCCGGGAGAAGCCATTTTGTTTGATATGTATTACGCTGCGGTAGATCCTGTTCCACTGGCGGGCGAAAAACGCGAAGCCATTAAAACCGTTTTAGTTCCGGTTACGGAAGCTACGCCTCAATTTAAGAACTTCTACATTAAAGATATTGTTGCAAACGGAGCCGAAAAGGCAATATTTTTCAGGGGATTACCAGAAATGAACATTAAAGATATTCATTTAGAAAACGTAACCATCCAGTCTAAAAAAGGCATTGAAATTATTGAGGGCACCGGCATTTTCCTTAAAAATGTAAATATAATAACGGCAGATACCAATCCTATTGTGCATGTACAAAACAGCAGCAACATTAACATTGACGGTTTGCAGTTTAAAAATGAGAGCGAATTATTGTTTCAAGTTACAGGCGAGAAATCAAAAGACATTAAGGTTTCAGGAACGGATGTTTCTAAAGCTAAAAAGGTATCGGTTTTAAGTGATGATGTAGCTAAATCTGTTTTGTCTATTAAAAAATAAGATTATGAAAAGATACATCCTGATCGTTTTTGCAATTGGTTTAAGTATCGCGCAGAGCGGATTTGCCCAGAAAAAACTTTCTGAACAGCTAACATTAACGGCAATGGAAACCATGTTTAGAGACAGCATTTACACCAATAATCCTAAAGGGCCAAAATGGACTTACGATATGGGTGTTGTGCTTGAAGGTGCTGCTGTGGTGTGGAGGAATACCGGTAACGGAGATTATTTTAAATACATACAGTCGTCAATGGATGCCTATGTAGATAAAGCCGGAAACATTAAAAACTATAAACAGGAAGATTACAATATTGATAATGTTAAAAACGGACGGTCTTTGCTGCTTTTGTACAAAGTTACCGGCCAGCAAAAATATCTGACAGCTGCAACACAATTGTATAATCAATTGGAAAAGCAGCCAAGAACTAAGCAAGGTGGTTTCTGGCACAAGAAAGTTTACCCAAATCAAATGTGGTTGGATGGTTTATACATGGGCGAACCTTTTTATGCTGAATACGCGGCCTTAATGAAAAAGGATGTTGCATTTACAGATATTGCCAACCAGTTTATTTATATGGAGCAAAATGCGCTCGATAAAAAAGCAGGATTACTTTACCATGGCTGGGATGAATCGAAAGTAGAAAAATGGGCAAATAAAAATACCGGAACCTCGCCAAACTTTTGGGGAAGGGCAATGGGCTGGTACCTTATGGCACTGGTTGATGTGTTGGATAATTTTCCTGCAAATCATCCTAAACGGCCAGAGCTGCTTGCCATTTTAAAGCGAACCGCAAATGCCATCGTTAACTATCAGGATGCTAAAACAGGAGTTTGGTATGATGTAATGGATATGCCGGATAAAAAGGGGAATTATCTTGAATCCTCCGCATCCAGCATGTTTGTTTATAGTCTGGCAAAAGCCATTCGCCAGGGAAATTTACCACAGTCTTATTTTGCAGCGACTGAAAAAGGCTATAAAGGTTTACAGAAAGAATTTGTTTCTGCCGCCGGAAACGAGCGCATTAATTTAAACGGAACGGTTGCTGTTTCGGGTTTAGGCGGAAAGAACCCCTATCGCGATGGCAGTTTCGAATATTACATCAGCGAAAAGGTAATTACTAATGATCCGAAAGGTGTAGGTGCATTTATACTGGCCGCCGCCGAAATGGAAATTGCCGCTTTGCCCAAACCAGGAAAGGGATTAACCGTAACAGTAGACAATTATTTCAATAACGAATTTAAGGATGGGCCTGCGGGTACGAAAATCCCTTTTCATTACTTGTGGGATGAAGATGATAACAATGGTTTTTCCTTATTCGGCAATGTTTTTAACCATGCAGGCGTAAAAACGGGAACGCTTTCTGTAGCACCAACTGCAAAAAACTTAAAGAACAGCAACATCTATATTCTGGTTGATCCGGATACGGAAAAGGAAACGGCTGTGCCCAGTTATATGAATGCAGCAGATGCGAGGCAAATTGCAGAATGGGTAAAAGCCGGAGGTGTTTTGGTGATGTTGCTAAACGATGTCGGCAATTGCGAAATCACGAAGTTTAATATCCTGCCGGAAATGTTTGGTATTCAATTTAATGAAGATAGCCGCAATAAAGTTCAGGGCAATAATTTTGAACAAGGCGCAATAAAAATTCCTAACGGTAACCAGATTTTTAAAACAGCGAACAAAGTATACATCAAGGAAATTTCGACAATTAAAGTTAAAAATCCTGCAGTTTCTGCGTTGACAGATAATGGAGATGTAATTGTTGCGACTGCAAAATACGGTAAAGGAACCGTTTTCGCGGTTGGCGATCCAT
The DNA here is from genome assembly GCF_032678625.1 of Pedobacter nototheniae. Lineage (GTDB taxonomy): Bacteria > Bacteroidota > Bacteroidia > Sphingobacteriales > Sphingobacteriaceae > Pedobacter > Pedobacter nototheniae_A. The sequence goes on from NZ_JAVTSO010000001.1 coordinate 1,023,640, forward strand.
GGTTTTACAACGAATACATTGACGGACGTAAGCTGCCAAAAGATTTAGAAAATTTTAAGGCAACCAACGATCTGGTAAACTGGCTGATTAAACAAGTGCCAACTCAAAAATAAAAAGATATGAAAATGAAAATAGGATTATCGCTGGCCTTTTCCTGCCTGTTGGGATCTTGCTATGCGCAATTGCCAACTGATTCTATAGCCGATAAAATGCTTGTTTATCAGTTGGGTAACGGAGGTTGGCCCAAACAGCTGCAAGATAAAAGTGTGGTTAGATATGAAAATCCGCTTACTCCGGAATTAAGAACACTAATTAAATCGACTAAAGATTTACACGCCACTTTTGATAATAAAGCAACCAGCAGAGAGGTTGTTTATTTGGTTAAAGCGTATCAGAAAACCCAGAATAAAGCATATCTGAAAGCCGCAGAAAAAGGGATCGATTATATTCTTGAAGCACAGTATGCAAATGGTGGCTGGCCTCAGTATTATCCTGATAAGGCTTTGTATCGTTCGGAAATTACTTTTAACGATGATGCAATGATTAATGTACTGAACATTCTTCAGGATATAGCCACTAAAAGCAACGATTTTGAAAGTGTAAATCCCGCCTATATTCCACGAGCAGAAAAGGCCGTAACCAAAGGAGTAAGCTGCATTTTAAAAACGCAGGTTAAACAAAAAGGAAATTTAAGCATCTGGGCTGCACAATATGATAAAGATTCGATGCTGCCTGCCAAAGCAAGAAACTTTGAACCCGCATCTTTAAGTGCCGGCGAATCTGTTGGCATTGTTCGTTTTCTGATGCGGATTAAAAAACCTTCTCCAGAAATTAAAACAGCAATTGAAGCTGCCATGAAGTGGTTTGAAACAAATAAAATTGTTGGATACCGGTTTGACGATATTAAAGACAGTACCAAGCCAAACGGTGTTGACCGTTTGCTGATTGCCGATCCATCCTCAATTATTTGGGCAAGATTTTACAGCTTGGATGAAGATAAACCCATTTTTGGCGACCGGGATAACTCCATTAAAACGGATGTAATGGAATTAAGTTATGAGCGCAGAAAGGGATATGCCTGGTATGGCAGTTGGGCTAAGAAACTGATAGAGAAAGAGTACCCAAAATGGTTAAATACCAACGGATTTAAATAATAAAGAATAACCTCATCATTACAGCGCTTTTGCCATGATGAAAATGTAACAGCACATGATACTCAGCAGAGAAAATTTAATCCACATAAATTCAGCAAGTGTAATAAAACCCGGGGCCGAAATTTTTGAATTGCCTGAAAAGGTAATTCAGTTTGGTGCAGGCGTTTTGTTGCGTGGACTACCTGATTATTTTATTGATAAAGCCAATAGAAAGGGCATTTTTAACGGACGTATTCTGATTGTAAAATCAACCTCCAATGGAGGGGCAGATGAGTTTGCTAAACAAGATAATTTATACACCCTTTGTGTTAAAGGTATTGAAGGCGGGGTAAGTGTAAAAGAAAATACAATAAATGCCTCAATCAGCCGGGTATTGGCTGCTTCGCAGGATTGGGCCGAAATTTTGAAAGCAGCCCATTCTCCCGAAATGCAAGTGGTAATCTCCAATACAACAGAAATCGGTATTGTTAGCAGTGAAGATAAAATAACCGATTGCCCGCCTCAATCCTATCCGGGTAAATTGCTTGCGTTTTTACACGAACGTTTTGTTGCTTTTAATGGATCTGCTGCACATGGGATGGTTATTGTTCCGGCCGAATTGATTAGTGATAATGCCAATAAATTAAAGGAAATACTTTTAGAACTGGCCATTCAGAATAAACTCAACTGGGATTTTATGCAATGGTTAAAAACTGCAAATTATTTTTGTAATACTTTGGTCGATCGCATTGTTCCTGGTAAACTTCCGGCTGCAGAACAAGGAGAAATTGAAGCCGGTTTGGGTTACCAGGATAATTTAATGATTATGGCCGAGCCTTTCAGGCTTTGGGCAATAGAATCTTCCAGCAAAAAAGTGAAAGAAATTTTATCTTTCGCAGAGGCAGATAAAGGCATTTTTGTTGTTCCATCAATCAATAAATTTAAAGAACTTAAATTACGTTTGCTAAATGGAACCCATACTTTAAGTTGTGGGTTGGCAATTTTATCAGGTTTTAATACCGTTAAAGAAGCGATGGCTGATGCCGATTTTTCCGCATATGTTAAAGGCCTAATGCAATATGAAATTTCTGAAGCGTTAATAAATGAAGAAATAAGCCATACCGATACCGTAGATTTTGCTGCAAACGTAAGCGATCGTTTTAGAAATCCATTTTTAGAACACCAATGGCAGGCTATTGCATTAAATTTTACTTCGAAAATGCAGATGCGTAACATTCCGCTGATTAGAAAATTGTATACCCGCAATACGGAAGTACCAGCACATATGGCTTTGGGCTTTGCAGCCTATATTTTATTTAACAAATGTGCAAAAAACGGTGATCATTATGCTGTAAATGTAAATGGAAAAGTTTTTCAGATACAGGATGAATATGCAGAAATTTTATGTAATTACTGGAAAAATCCGGCTACGGTTGTCGAAAATATATTAGCGGATGAACGCTTGTGGTCGATTGATTTAACAAGATACCCCGGTTTTAAAGACGCCGTAAAAAAGAACGTAAATTTATTAAAAGAAGAAGGTACAAAAGCTGTAATGAACAGCTTGCGTGTAGAAAGGACAGTTTAAATGGTTACGAGAATTTTAAAAATCCATCCTAATGATAATGTTTTAGTGGCTTTGCAGAATTTGGCAAAGGGCGAAACCATTATCCACGAAGGGCAGGAATATATTTTGCAGGACGATATCCATGCAAAGCATAAATTTTTTATGCAGGATATGCATGCAGGCGATCCGATTATGATGTATGGGGTATTGGTTGGAAAAGCCCAGCATTTTATCCCTAAAGGAGGTTTAATGGATACCGAAAACACCAAACATGCATCAGATCCATTTGAGTTCAGACCTTACCATTACGAGTGGCATGCGCCTGATGTATCTAAATTTAAAGACCGTACTTTTAACGGTTACATCAGAACCGATGGTCGCGTTGGTACGGCAAATTACTGGTTGTTTATTCCAACAGTTTTTTGTGAAAACCGCAACCTGGATGTAATTCGCGAAGCTTTACACAATGAACTGGGTTATGCCGTAACCGATAAATATAAATCTTACACCCATCATTTAGTGGATGCCTGGAAAAATGGCGAAAGCTTAGCCGAGGCTGACCCGGGTTTAATTGCACAAGCCAATCCGGTAGCAAGCCGGGTTTTTAAAAATGTAGATGGGATTAAATTTTTGAATCACCAGGGTGGATGCGGAGGTACCCGTCAGGATGCAGCGGTTTTAAGTAAGCTTTTGGCTGCTTATGCCGATCATCCCAATGTAGCTGGTGTTACCGTTTTAAGTTTAGGCTGTCAGAATTTGCAGGTTCAGGATTTGATGGACGATTTGAAACAACGCAATCCAAATTTTGATAAACCTTTATTCATTTTCGAGCAACAACAATCACAAAGTGAGGAGCAACTGGTTAAAGAAGCCATCAGGAAAACTTTTATCGGGCTTACCGAAGTTAATAAAATAGAACGCCAGCCTGCACCATTAAGCAAACTGGTTTTAGGGGTGAAGTGTGGTGGCAGCGATGGTTTTAGCGGCATTAGTGCCAATCCTGCTGTGGGCTACACTTCCGACCTTTTGGTTGCTTTAGGTGGAACCGTACTTTTGGCTGAATTTCCTGAACTTTGTGGGGCAGAGCAACAGTTAATAGACCGTACTAAAGACGAAAATGCAGCTAAAAAATTTATCCGGCTGATGAAAGCCTATAGTTTTGCTGCCGAAAATGCAGGTTCGGGTTTTCACATGAATCCTTCACCGGGGAACATAAAAGATGGCTTAATTACTGACGCGATTAAAAGTACAGGCGCTGCAAAAAAAGGAGGAACTTCTCCTGTTGTAGATGTTTTGGATTATACAGAAGCGGCAATAAAACCGGGTTTAAATTTAGTTTGTACCCCTGGTAATGATGTGGAAGCTACCACAGGCAAAGCGGCATCGGGCGCAACTTTGATTTTATTTACCACAGGTTTGGGTACGCCAACCGGAAATCCGGTTTGTCCGACGATTAAAGTGGCAACCAATAATGCTTTAACCAAGCGTATGGGCGATATCATCGACATTAATACCGGACCTGTGATAGAAGGCGAGAAAACGATTGAACAAATGGGCGAAGACATACTGGAATATTGCATTAAAGCCGCCAGCGGCGTGGTAATTCCAAAAGCCGTTTTGTTAAATCAAGATGATTTTATACCTTGGAAGCGCGGAGTAAGCCTTTAGGTTTAATTCGCCCTAACCCGATTGTAAATTAACCAAATTGATACTTAGGCACACATAAATATTAAACTTTGTGTGTGCATTCTACATAACATCCACTTCAAATGAAATCTTTTTTAGACGAAAATTTTCTTTTGCAAAGTAAAACAGCGCAAACGCTTTACCACAACTTTGCAAAGTCATTACCCATTATCGATTATCATAATCACTTAATTCCTGAACAGATTGCCAATAATGTTCAATTTGCAAATATTAGTCAGGTTTGGCTTTATGGCGATCACTATAAATGGAGAGCCATGCGTGCAAATGGTGTAGATGAAAAATACATTACAGGAGCAGGTTCTGATTATGAAAAATTTGAAAAATGGGCAGAAACTGTTCCTTATACTTTACGTAATCCTTTATACCATTGGACACATTTGGAGTTACAGCGCTATTTTGGTGTAAACGATTTGCTTTCGGGTAAAACGGCACAAAAAATATACGATGACTGCTCTGCTAAACTCCAAACGCCTGAATATTCGGTGCGGGGTTTACTGGCAAAAATGAATGTTGAAGCGGTTTGTACTACCGATGATCCACTGGACAGTTTAAACTTCCACCAGCAATTGGCCAGGGAGGGTACAAATTTAAAAATGCTTCCCGCCTTTCGCCCTGATAAAGCCATGAACAGCGATGATGTTGAAGGCCTAAACGGATATATTGATAAACTGGAAAGTGTAGCAGATAAAAGCATCCATAATTTTCAGGATTATGTAGATGCACTTAAAAGTAGACATGATTATTTTGCCGCTAATGGTTGTTCAGTTTCTGATCATGGTTTAGAACAAATTTATGCTGAAGATTATACAGAAGCGGAAATTTCAAACATTTTTGATAAGATTCGCCGCAAACAAAATATTTCTGAGCAGGAAAACCTGAAATTCAAATCAGCCATGCTGGTTTACTTTGCAGAATGGGACCATGAAAAAGGTTGGGTACAGCAATATCACCTGGGTGCACTGCGCAATAATAATGCACGTATGCTCAGTAAATTAGGTCCTGATACGGGTTGGGATTCCATTGGCGATTTTAGCCAGGCAAGAATGTTATCTAAGTTTTTAAACCGATTAGATACACAGGATAAATTGGCCAAAACCATCATTTACAATCTAAATCCAGCCGATAACGAACTAATCGCAACCATGATTGGTAATTTCAATGATGGATCTGTGGCGGGTAAAGTGCAGTTTGGTTCGGCATGGTGGTTTCTGGATCAGAAAGACGGAATGATTAAGCAGTTAAATGCACTATCCAATATGGGGCTTTTAAGTCGTTTGGTAGGGATGCTTACCGACTCGCGCAGTTTCCTTTCTTTTCCGCGCCACGAATATTTCAGACGGATTGTTTGCAACCTTTTTGGAGAGGATGTAGAGCTTGGAGAATTGCCTAACGACATAGAGTGGATTGGCAAAATTGTGCAGGATATTTCGTATTTTAACGCAAAAAATTACTTCAAATTTTAATAAAAAAGTGCTTTTTGAAGGAAAATGGTTCGAAAGAAATCATTTCAATCGTTTTCCTTTAATTTTCAACCCACTGATGAGAATGGGTCGAAATACGCCGTTTAGAGATAAAAATGACTAACCAAATATCACTCCTTTCAAAAAAAAGAGAAAAAGTTTTAAGCTTCGGAGAATTACTTTTACGCATCTGTCCGGATATGGATGGACAATGGCTTAAAGAAAATAAACTGCCCTTCTATGTGGGTGGCGCAGAGCTTAATGTAGCAACCGCACTTGCACTTTGGGATGTGCCTTCTGCTTACTTATCGGCCGTGCCCGATCATTCTGTTGCGCATGAAATTGTAGATGAATTATCGGCTAAAAACATCGATGTTTCTAATATGATATTTGCTGGCGACAGGCTGGGGTTATATTATTTGCCAAAAGGAAAAGACCTTAAAAATGCGGGTGTTATTTACGACCGTGCAAATTCTTCTTACGCCAGTTTGCAGATCAATCAAATCAACTGGAATGAAGTTTTTGAAGGCGTAAGCTGGTTTCATTTTAGTGCAATTTGTCCGGCCATAAGCCAATCCGTGGCCGATGTGTGTTTAGAAGCCGTAAAAGTTGCCGCCGCAAAAGGAATAACCATTTCTTTAGATTTAAATTACCGGGCAAAACTTTGGAAATATGGTAAAGAACCGATTGATATTTTACCTCAACTGGCTCAGTATTGTACATTGATTATGGGCAATGTTTGGGCAGCAAATAAAATGCTTGGAATTGCTTTGCATGATGATTTAACAGCCGATGGCGGTTATGCAAAGGAAACGTTACTGCAACAGGCAACCAATACTTCAAAAGAAATTATAAGTTTGTTTCCGGCATGTAAAGCGGTAGCCAATACTTTCCGTTTCGATCATGGTAAAGGCATAAAATATTCAACGGCCATTTATACCAACAACGAATTAACACGTTCAGCAACGTACATTTCTGATGAAATTCTGGACAAGGTTGGCAGCGGCGATTGTTATATGGCCGGTTTAATTTATGGTTTCTATAACCAGTTGCCCGTGCAGCAGGTAATTGATTTTGCAACTGCCGCAGCCTACGATAAATTATACATACCAAGCGATGCCACAACCAGTACCGTTACCGATATAGAAAAAAGAATTATACGTGATGATAAGTAACAAGCATAAAATTTTAGATGCCATTTTAGAACAAGGCATGCTTCCTCTTTTTTACCAGGATAGTGAAGAAGGAAGTGTAGAAATATTACGCACTTTGTATAAAGCAGGCGTTCGTGTTTTTGAATATACCAACCGCGGTAAATCTGCATTGCCCAATTTTAAAAAATTAAAAGAAATCAGGGATGCCGAAATGCCTGATCTTTATCTTGGAATAGGAACCATTAAAACACCAGCCGATGCCCATGCTTTTATCGAAGCAGGCACTGATTTTATTGTTGCGCCAATTGTAAATCCTGCAGTTGCAGAAATTGCAAACAAATTAAATATGCTCTGGATTCCGGGTTGTATGACGCCTACCGAAATTAGTGTTGCACAGGAGCATAAAGCCATGCTGATTAAAATTTTTCCTGCAAATATTTTAGGACCGGATTTCGTATCGTCCATTAAAGATTTATTTGCCGGACAATTGTTTATGCCGACGGGCGGAGTAGAAATTGACGCATCGAATTTAAAATCCTGGTTTAAATCAGGCGTTTGTGCCGTGGGCATGGGCAGTAAATTAATCAGTAAAGAGGTTATGAGCAAAGGCCTTTATGAGGAATTGTTTGACAACACAAAACTGGCGCTGGAATTAATTCAGCAGAGTAAATAAAACCTAAACACCAAACTAACCAAATGAACCAGGAAAAGATTGGTAAATACAGATGGACCATTTGTGCCCTTTTGTTTTTTGCCACAACCGTAAATTATTTAGACAGACAGGTATTGAGTTTACTTTCGGGTAAGCTTGAAACCGAATTTAACTGGACCAATAGCGATTACGCTAACATTACTGCGGCATTTCAATTTGTATATGCCATATCCATGCTGTTTGCCGGAAGGATTATAGATAAACTGGGTACGAAATGGGGTTATGCCGTTGCCATTATTGTATGGTCTTTAGGCGCAATTTTACATGCAAAAGCCATTCCGGTGGGTGGTGCAATTTCTTCTTTATTAGCCTTAGTAGGAATATCAGGAATTTCAATTTCAGTATTGGGTTTCATTGTTTCAAGAGCCGTTTTAGGTTTTGGAGAATCAGGAAATTTTCCTGCAGCCATTAAAGCTACAGCAGAGTATTTCCCTAAGAAAGAAAGATCATTAGCAACCGGTATTTTTAATTCAGGGGCAAACGTCGGTGCAATTCTGGCACCTGCAACGGTACCTTATATTGCCGAAGCATGGGGCTGGGAAACCGCCTTCCTAATTATTGGTGCTGCGGGCTTTTTATGGCTGATTTTTTGGTTTATTTTTTACGATAAACCTGAAGAACAAAAACGTTTACATAAAGCAGAGCTTGAATATATATTATGTGATACCGACCAGAAAGTTATCGTGCCAACAGAATCAGAAAATGAAGCAAAAAAGGTTTCCTGGTTTCAGTTACTGGGCTATAAACAAACCTGGGCTTTTACCTTTGGCAAATTTATGACTGATGGTGTTTGGTGGTTCTTCCTTTTCTGGTTGCCATCTTATTTAAAAGCACAATATGGTATGGAAGGTACATCAATTTCATTGCCGTTATTTGTATTGTACAGCATGACGATGATTGGAAGTATTGGCGGTGGCTGGTTTCCGGCATATTTCCTTAAAAAAGGGTACAATGTTTACGAAGGCCGTATGAAAGCCATGTTTGTAATTGCCTTGTTTCCATTGGTTATTTTATTGGCCCAGCCATTAGGGCATTATACCTATTGGGTTCCGGTAATTTTAATCGGTATTGGTGCATCTGCACATCAGGCCTGGTCTGCAAATATTTTTACAACCGTTTCAGATATGTTTCCTAAAAAAGCTGTTGGTTCCATCATCGGAATCGGCGGTATGGCCGGTGGTATTGGCGGTGTAATTGTTTCGAAAGTAGGAGGTGCATTATTTGATCACTATAAAACATTAGGCCACATTCAAACAGGTTATACCATTATGTTTGCTTTTTGCGCCGTTGCTTATATTATTGCGTGGGTAGTTATGAAATCATTGGTGCCTAAAATGAAAATTATCGAACTTTAAAAATAATAGGGCATTGTATATGCAATGCCCTATTTCTTAAAATAAATCTATACTAAAACCATAGATTAACCGAACCATTAAACTAATAACAACCAAATTGAGTACAACACTAAATCTCGACGATCTCTTCGTCGAAGAAAGCCAGATTCCGGATGAATTCCGGCTTTCAGAAGAAATCAACCAGAAAGAGTTTCTCTCTAACGGAGAAATGAAACCCTGGAACGGACCCTTTAATGAAGTTTTTTCGCCTGTTTGTGTGAAAACACCCGAAGGTTTAAAGCGAAAACGCATTGGTAGTTTTCCCGTTTGCACGGAAAAAGAATCAACAGAAGCCCTGGACGCTGCGGTAGCTGCATATGATAACGGGCGCGGACAATGGCCTACCATGAGTGTTGCCGACCGGATTACCTGCGTAGAAAATTTTACGCATAAAATGATGGAGCAAAAGGATGTTGTTGTTAAGCTGATTATGTGGGAGATTGGCAAATCTTTTGCCGACTCGGTTAAAGAATTTGACCGTACTGTGGAGTATATTTATGCAACAATTGATGCCTTAAAAGATGTGGACAGACAATCCTCACGTTTCGAAATTGAACAAGGAATTATTGCCCAGGTACGTCGATCGCCGCTTGGGGTTGTGCTGTGTATGGGGCCGTTTAATTATCCTTTAAACGAAACCTTTACCACTTTAATTCCTGCCTTAATTATGGGCAATACGCTTTTATTCAAACCACCTAAACATGGTACGTTATTACATTACCCTTTGCTTGAGGCTTTCCGCTCAAGCTTCCCTAAAGGTGTGGTTAATACCATTTATGGCCGCGGCAATACCATTGTGCCTGGTTTAATGAAATCGGGTAAAATTAACGTATTAACATTGATTGGATCGAGTAAAGTGGCAAACGAACTTAAAAAACTTCACCCAAAAGTTAATCGTTTACGCGCAATATTAGGTTTGGATGCTAAAAATGCAGCCATTATTACTAAAGATGCGGATTTGGATCTTGCTGTTTCTGAAACGGTTTTAGGCTCACTTTCTTTTAACGGACAGCGTTGTACGGCCATTAAAATTGTTTATGTGCATCGCAGTTTAGCCCAGGAATTTTTAAAACGTTTAGCTGCAGAGGTAGAGAAGCTTAAATTTGGGATGCCTTGGGAAAAAGGAGTGGCCCTTACCCCGCTTCCTGAATTGAATAAACCCGAATATTTAAAGGAATGTATTGATGATGCCGTGGCGCACGGAGCAAAAGTAATAAACAAAAATGGCGGCAAATCGCTTGAGTCTTTTGTGTATCCTGCAATTATGTATCCGGTAAACAGCAATATGAAATTGTATCGCGAAGAACAATTTGGCCCTGTTATTCCGGTTGTGCCATTTGATGATCTGGAGGAACCTATAGAATATTTAATTGGGTCGCCGCATGGGCAACAAGTGAGTATTTTTAGTAATAATGCAGCGGTAATTTCATCACTGATTGATCCTTTGGTTAATCAGGTGAGCCGCGTAAACATTAATTGCCAATGCCAGCGTGGCCCCGATGTATTTCCATTTACAGGGCGTAAAGATAGTGCCGAAGGTACACTATCGGTAGTTGATGCCCTACGCTCGTTCTCTATACGTTCTTTGGTGGCAACCAAGCTTACGGATAACAATAAAAAATTGCTGAATGAAATTGTAAGTGATAATGATTCCAACTTTTTAAGTACAAAATACATTTTCTAAAACGGGCAATTGCCTCAATAAAAAAGGTCACCATGAATATTTCACGGTGACCTTTCTGGTGTTTGTGCTTTTCTATTTAAGTTTCTTTGCCAAATCCAGCTTTACATCTTTAATGCCTTTTACCACTAAACCCGCTATAGTTTTAGCACCCTCAGGGCTTAAATGGGTATTGTCTTTTTTTCCGGTAGGGTAATTTACATTTCCAGAGTCGACATAGTTAAACAATTTGATTGAAGGCTGATCTCCCAGTTGTTTTAGCAAGCCTTCAGTCATAGCCAGCATATCAATTAAAGGCACTTTTAACGAATCGGCAACCCGCCTGGTTACAGCAGGATAATCGCCATGTGTATCGGTAAGTTCGCCTTTTTTAAAGCTTCTTCTTGCAATAGGCGTTAACAAAACCGGAAATGCCTTTTTGCTGCGGCTTTCATTTACATAATAAATGAGGTTGGATTTAAATTCTGCCAAAGAGGCGCCAACAGCAGGTTTATCCGTTTTCTCATCGTTATGGCCAAACTCTATAAATACATAATCACCAGCCGATAATTGATCTGCAATGGGTTTCCAGTGATCGGTAGTTTTACCCGTTTTGTCATTCACATCTGCTTTAAAAGATTTTGTACTGCGGCCATTTAATGCACGGTTATCTACGCTAACTTCATCATTGAAAAAGGCCTGCAATTCCATACCCCAGCCCGTTTCAGGAAAAGCTTTGGGTTGTTTATTTGCGGCGGTAGAATCGCCAATAATAAATAGAGTTGTTTTCCTTTGAAAAACAGTAAAGGAAGCTAAGGTAATTAGTGCCACAGCGGCCACAGCCTGGAGAAATTTTATGTTCATGTTTAACGTTTTGAGTGAAATGATTTGCCTGGGTTCCAGCCATCAGAACCGCCTAAAATGTTTAAAAAAGTATAAGATTTAAATTCCTGATCTGTTAATTGTTTCGCCCATTCAGCTCTTAATTTTTGATTTGCACCTGCGCCCATATTTTTATATTCTGCATACAAAGCAGTTTTTTCTTTATCCGGAAACATAGCATCTCCTTTCCATGGATTCCAGCCTTGGCTGGTAATATGCGCGCCCAATTCGCATTTAATAAATACAGTTTTTGCGTAAGGCCGCCATGGGCGACCAAGAAATACTTTTTTTACAGATGCATCTGCTATGAGTTTGCAGTTAAAAAAAACAAAGCCGAAAGGCTGACGCGACGAAGTAGCCGCTGCTGTAATGTAAGAATCGGCTAAACTTTTTATCGTACAGTTTTGGAATATAACCGTTGCCTTACCGAAAATAAAGTCGGTTGTGCCTTCTATAAAACAATCTTGGTAGTATTGCCGGCTGTTTTCGGTTGCTGCAAATAAAGTATCCTGATAGCCCAATATTTTGCAGTTTTTTACTGTAAAACGATCACCTTCCGTATGTAAAGCCACCGCCTGGCCAACCTTTCCAGCTGTATTTGCTATTGTTAAGTTTTCAAGGGTAACGTCGTCAGCTTCAACCAGCATGGTGTAGGAAGTATAGGTGGTTATTTTTTCTTTTCCAAAAATGTCCTTGCCTGCAGGATTTATTTTTCCTGAATAATCATCATAGCTGATGATGGTATTTTCTGCACTTTCGCCAATTAAAGCCATGTTAGTTTTCCAGGAAGGAATAACTATCTTTTCATTATAGGTGCCATTTTTAATATAGATTTTAATTTCTTTTTCACCTAAATCACGGATAGAATTAATGGCTTCCTGTATGCTTTTGTAGTTCCCGCTTCCATCCTGTGCAACCGTAATTTCGGCAGGGTAAGAAATATTTTGAGCAGCAACGGTGGAGGCAACAAGAAATAAAAACAATAAGGTTTGAAGGGCTTTAGCTTTCATTGTTAAACAGGTGTTTTAACCAAACTTAAGTACAGAATTTAATAAGATAAATAATTTGTCAAAAAAAATGGCAGATAAATTTTATCTGCCATTTGGGATGTGATTATACAATTAATAGGTCCATCTCGGATCGCCGATTGCGCCACCACCAGAAGAGGCGGTTAACAATGGAGAATCTGTTGGAAGTTTAAAGTTTGTGGTTGTGGCTGTCCAGCCTAAGTTTAAGGTTGTAGTTGCAATTGCTGCTGCCGGGAAAGCCAAAGTGCCATTTGAGCCATCCGTTAAATTAAAAGCGTTATTGTTATTCAGGTTGGTAGATGAGGTTGCGTTGATTAAACCGGGTACTATTCCTGACCTTGGAGAATTTGCAATGATTGAATTTTTCATTGAAAAACTAACCGGATTTGAACCGGATGTTAAAAATAGATACATACTTGAGGCCCCAAAATTATTAAAGGTGCAATTGGCAAAGCTAATTGATGGTGCTGTTGAAACAACCGTTGTGCAATTGACCAAACCTGGAGAAAAGTTATATAAGGTACTTTTTGTTACCGACAGCGATTTAAACAATAATTTATTTAGATGGAACATGTAATAGTTATTTACAGTTACGTCATAAATTAAACATTTGTTAAAGCTAATATCGCCAATGGTATAATTGTTTACGGTAGAGCGGTCGCCCCTAACAATTCCGGTTCCAATTCCATGTATTTTACAATTATCAGCCGAAATATTGGTAAAGGCTGCTGCAGCTGCATTAGAACTTGCGCTGGTTAAATCGGCAAAATAAGTAGCCGAATAGGTGGTGCCGTCAAAATCAATGCCTGCAACTTTAAGTCCTGCGCCTGTTCCTAAAAGTGTAAATCCTTTAAAGTTTACTTTAGTTGTTGCTGGATTATTATTAATTGAACGTAATGTAATTGTTTTTCCAGATAAGGTAACAGCCGTTGATAAATTATAAGTACCATCGGCCAAACCAATAACAGCTTTATCAGCTGCATTTGCCAGTATGGTTGCTAAATTATCTGCCGGACTAACCTGCAGGGTATACACAACTGTTTCTAAAGTGGTAAAGGTTAAATAACCATAACTCTTTGTGCCTACAAAAATTTCTCCTGCATATTTGGTATTAGGTGTTAACCCTGTTGCCACATAGGTTTTTGCTAAAATATCAGCGGCAGTTAAAGTAATGGTTATCGCTGCCCCGGTTGCCGGTGTTAAAACAATTGTTGAGCCCTGCGGAAGCGTTTTATAAAAAAGAGCAACAGTGGTTTCTCCGGGGTCGGTTAAGTCATCTCTAAACAATTGTGTGCCAACAATAGAAAAGGCCGAACTAATCAGGTATTTTGATTCCGGCACATCCGCAGCCGAAGCTTTAATTCGTGCATAATACTTTGTTCTTAAACTTAGGTTTGCTTCTGTTACGCTTACTCCGGTTGTATCAGATGTGGTGGAATATTTTATAGTGGAGAACAAAGAATCTACTGAAAAATCAACATTATATGTTAGTTTTTTCCCGTTTGCTAAAAGTGGAGCTGTCCAGGTTAATTTTGCTGATGTTTCTGCTGTTGTAACTTTTACATCTCTTGGTTTAAAACTTCTTGCTGTTTCTCCCGGTTCGTCTTCTGTTTTTTTGCATGCTGTAATAACAATTGCCATGCAGCATATTACAGCAAGTTTCAGGCAAATTTGATTTATAAATTTTTTCATAACCAATACTTTAATTAGTAACCATAATTTTGAACCATAGCTGTATTGTCGATTAAAACCGTTTTAGGATATGGAAAGAGTTCTTTTTTATTCGCTTCAAAATAGAGGGCAAAACCAGTAGAAGTACTGGTAATCATATTATCCTCAGTAAGAGATTTTCTCCAGTTTTTTACCGTGTAACCACTGCCACTCGGTGCACTCGATGTACCTAAACCCGGCGTAATGAATACATTGTTGGGTGTACCACCATAAAGATCTAAAGTAGCTACTTCCTGTACGCTTGTTCCCTGTAAGTAGGTACCTTCTTTAGCATAAATGTAATCCGGTATCCCTGTATATTGTCCTGTTCCTGCAATTAGCGCACTTAGTTTTGTACGGGTTTCGGCAAACTTATTAGCCATTAAATTCCAGCGGATTAAATCATATTTGCGTACCCCTTCTCCACCAAATTCTAATAAACGTTCTTTAACAATTGCATTAAAGAAACCTGCCTTATCGGAAGGAGTTGCCGGAATTTGAGTTTCAAAACCTGCATAGGCTCTTTTTTGAACTTCTTTCAAAGCATTAGCTGCTGTAGCCGACGGACTTCCGTTAATTTCATTATCCGCTTCTGCATACATCAATAAAATGTCGGCAAAACGCAATACCGGCCAGTTTACCGCAAAGTTTTGCGATGCAGATGAACCGTTAAAGGCTGTCCACGATTTACGGAATTTTCCATCCGTCATGTTGTTTAAAGTATTGATAATTTTTTTAGAGGAAGCCACAATTTCAAACACACCAATGGTTACATCACGTCTGCAATCTTTTGAAGGATCAAATTCATAAAAATAAGTTGGGATGGCATTCATACCTGCACCGCCAGAACCGAAAGTAGAGGCTGAGTTGAAACGAATCCCGTTGTAATAGCCCAGTTTACTGTCCGTAGAAGCATTACTTCCAAAAGCGGCCACCTCAAATATTAATTCATGTTTATCATCCACACGTGTGCCGTGCAAGGTTTTAAAAATATTTTCGTAAACCGGATTTAAATCGTGATCGCCACGGTGGTTCATAATATCCAAACACTCATCGAAAGCAACCTGATAAAATTTTAAATAATCTGGTCTGCGTTCCATGGTGTGGGTTTCAGTTCTTAAAGAATACCCACCTCTTGCCAATGCAATTCTTGCTCTTAAACCTTTAATGGCTCCTTTGGTGAAACGGAAACTGCCGTATTCAGTTAATGCACTTCTCCATGGCACTAAATCTTCCGCAACTCTAAGGTCGGCAATAATCTGGTCGTAAGTATTGTCGCGGTTAACATTAGGCATATTGGTTGATGGAAGCTCGGCAGAAGGAACAAATGCTGCTGGTACATCGCCCCAGTTTCTGATTAATTCGTAAAAAAATTGTGCGCGTAAAGCCAATGCTTCGCCTAAGTATCTTTGCATAAGTGCTTTATCTGCTGCGGATCCATTGAGGTAGGCTTTAGATAAGGGAATATTTTTGATGCATAAATTAGCCCTTTCTATACCAGAGTATAACTGGGCAAAAGGGTTGGCTAACTCCGTGTTATCAGAACTGGCTCCATACATGCTTACGCCACGGCGGTCAGAAGAGCTATAACTGCCCGAAGTTTTAAAATCATCGGCCGTTTGCGGGTATATGGTAGAAAGCCTGTTGCCATATCCATTATCTCCGCAAAGCCTGTTATAAACACCAATAAGTGCAGCGTTTGTTGTGCTTGGGGTATCAAAAACCAATTCAGGGGTTGTACTGGATGGCGATTCTACGTCTAAATATTTTTTACAAGAAGAGGTTAAACTTAATGCTCCAATAGCCACCACCATTAAAGCAAATTGTATCGTTTTATTTTTCATTTCTGTTATGCTAATGATTAAAATACCAGATTAATACCGGCAAGAATGTATCTGCTGCGAGGATAAGCGGCATAATCAACACCAGGTGTAAGTGGGTTCGATCGGCGTGTATTGGCCTCCGGATCATAACCTTTATAACCCGTTATGGTGTATAAGTTGTTTACGGTTCCGTAGATTCTTAATTTTGAAATAAATCCGGTTCTTTTCATCAAACTCTGAGGTAAAGAATAACCAAGCGTAACATTACTGATTCTAAGGAACGATCCATTTTCTATCGCATAAGAAGTTAAGGCATAGTTTCCTGTTGTTGGGGTCCAAAGTGTCGTATTTTCGTTCATTGCGGTTAACAAAACCGGATCGGTAACTTTAACACCATTGTCGTCAAAGTTTTTCCAGCGGTCTGCCATAACCGATAAAAGGTTATTGTCCTTAACATTATATTGCGAAGTAAATTCAAGCTGGTTTGCATTGTAAACTTTGCTGCCAACCGAAAAGTTAACAAAAACGGTTAAATCGAAATTTTTATAAGCAAACTGATTGTTAAAACCACCCGTAAATTTTGGTTGCGAGGTTCCTAAAACAGTTCTGTCATCATCACTGATCAGCATACTCGCCGAAGAAGAAAGCTTTTTAACTTTCATATCACCCGGCTGCGGTGCCCTGTTGCCTAACAATACCGAACTGTTTGGGATATTTGGTTTAAGCGTATAGGTATAAACACCTGTCGTTGTATTTTGCACAGAAGTAAAATCGTCAACCGTGTATCGTCCATCAGATACAAAGCCATAGAATTGCCCTACAGGCTGACCAACTTCTACTTTAAAATCGCCTAAGCTATTTACCCACCCGGATTGAGTGATGTAAGAACTTACACCGTTTTGCAGCTCAACGATTTTATTTTTATTAAAGGAAATGTTGAAACTGGTATTGTAAGTAAAGTCTTTGGTTTTAATGGCCTGATAATTTAATTGCAGCTCAAAGCCTTTGTTTTGTGTTTTTCCTACATTTTGCTGTTGTGTACTATAACCCGTAGTTGATGCAATGTTTGCATTTAGCAGAAGGTTCTTTGTTCTGTTATCGTAATAATCCAAACTTAATGACAGCTTGTTTTTTAATAAGTCTACATCGATACCGGCTCCTTTTGAAATATTCGTTTCCCAGGTGATGTTTGGGTTTGAAAGTACAGTTCCACTTGATGAGCCAGAGATTAAACCGGTTGATACTGAAGCATCGGTAGCGGCATACCCGCCAATTGTGGAGTTTGAATAGAATAACGTTCTGAATAAATCTTGTCCAATTCTATTGTTTCCTGCAGCACCATAACTTACCCTAACCTTAAAATTATCAAGCCAGTCTAAGTGCATGTTTTTAACAAATTCTTCTTCTGTGGCTCTCCAGGCAATTTGCGCAGAAGGGAAATAACCCCATTGTTTACCTGCTGCAAATAAAGAAGAAGCATCTGTTCTGAAGTTTACCGTAGCCAGGTACTTATTTTTAAAACCGTAAGAAGCTCTTCCAAATAAAGAGAATTGTCTCGTTCCGGAAATTAATGAAGTTGGTTTATCCTGTACGGAGCCTGTGGGCGGTTCAGCCTTTTGAATACTTCCAAAAGCCTCGTCGGCAGAGATTCCAACCGGAAACCATTTTATCGTGCTGCTGTTCGATTTAAGATCGAGCATATTAATCTCCTGTCCTACCAAAAGGTCTAAACTATGATCCTTTCCTAAAGTTGGTCGGTAATTTAAGGTATTGGTATTGATAATGGACTGTTGATTTGAATTATCAAGCTGAATGGCAGGTAAACTTCCATTGTTGCGGCCAACATTACTAACCGGGCCATTAAATGTATTTACTTTTCTATCCGTAAAATTCATACCAATGGTACTTTTAAACGATAGGTTTTTTAAGATTTGATAAGAAACATAACCACTGCTGATCAGGTCGTTTCTATAGTCATATTTTAATTCCTGATTTGCTAAAGTAATAGGGTTGGTTAAAAAAGTTGTCAGGTAATCCGCATCGAATAAATCACCTGAATCTCCACCGCCCGAATAAGGTTGATAACGCACGGCGTTTCTTAAACGATTTGTTCCTTGCGAGCCTGTAGAAGATGTTCCAACCCCATCAATGTGCTGGCGGCTGTAACGAACATTTACACCCATACGAATCTTATCTGAAATTTTGTGGTCAAAACGGAAAGAAGCAAAGGTTCTTTTATAACCCGAATTCAGCATAATTCCGTCTTCACCCGTATTGTTTACAGAGAAATTAAAAGTTGTTTTCTCCGTACCGCCCGACACGCTCAATACTTGTGTGTTGCTCCAGGCCTGGCGACCAAAAACTTTGTCTTGCCAATCTATTTTTGGAATGTTTTTATAAATATCTAAATCTTCGAAAGTGCCATATTTTTTGGTAAAATCATCTTTAACTGTTTGAGCCGTATTGTTGTTATATAACTCATACTGATATTTTACAAATTCATAAGGATTCATAACATCCAGCTTGTTCACAATTTGTCTGGCTCCGGCATAGGTATCAAAAGAAACAATTGTACGCCCGTTTTTACCACTTTTAGTGGTAATGATCACTACGCCATTTGCCCCCCTGCTACCATAAATAGAGGTAGAAGCTACATCTTTTAGTACATCAATGGATTGAATTTCGTTAGGAGATAAAATAGAAAGTGCATTTTCTACCTGTATTCCATCCACAATATAAAGCGGCGAATTATCTCCCGTTAAAGAACTTCCTCCACGTACTTTAATTACTACTTCTGCACCTGGGCTACCTTCAGTTGTAGTAACAGAAACACCTGCAAGCTTGCCTGCAAGGGCCTGTGCAGCTGTGCTTACCGGAAATTGCTCAATATCTTTACCCCCAATTGAAGAAACAGAACCTGTTAGCGCTTCTTTTCTTACAGATCCATAACCAATGTTTACAGTAACCTCCTGTAATGTATTGGCGTCTTCTTCTAAGCTAACATCCAATTTAGATTGATCGCTTACGGCAATGCTGCGCGATTTATAACCAATATAAGTAAAGGTTAAAATGGCGCCTTTTGCAGGAATGCTTATTTTGTAAGCACCATTTCCATCGGTACTGGCGCCAACTTTTGAATCTTTAATGCTAACACTTACTCCAACCAGCGGTTGCCCGTCTGATTTATCTTTTACTATACCTGTTACCTGTTTGCTTTGCGCAAGTGCCAGGCCGGCAGAAAAAGAGAGAAATGTTAATACGAGTAAAACTCTTCTCATAATCGTTTATTTATTTTGAAATTAATTTGGTTTCCGGTTAGAATGTGCCTGTTATAGCACAAAGAATATTATTCTTAACTTTTGCTTTAAGGGATGGTTAATATTTGGTTTATTTTAGCTTAACAATTTTACAAACTAAATATTAATTGAACTCAGATTTAACTAAAAAACTGTGCAATCGTTCCCGTTAACGTTATCATGTAACCCGCGGTAATTTTAACTTTAAGTATGCTTAACGGATATTTTTTGTAAATTCGGAACTGGTACCTAATATGAGACTTGAAACAGCCACAATAAAAGATATTGCCAAAGCTTTAGGATTCTCTACATCCACCGTTTCCAGGGCTTTGAGAGACCGTTACGAAATTAGTGAGGAGACGAAGAAAATTGTACTGGCGTATGCTGAAAAAGTAAACTACAGAGCCAATCCGATTGCCCGAAGCTTGAAAGAACGCCGCAGCTATTCTATCGGAATTGTGGTGAGCGAAATTGCGAATAATTTCTTCTCACAGGTTATAAATGGCATGGAATCTATTGCTTACGATAAAGATTACCATGTAATTATTTCTCAAAGCCACGAATCGCATAAACAAGAAAAACTAAACGTAGAGCACCTTGCATCGCGCTCTATTGATGGTTTGTTAATTGCCCTATCCTCAGAAACCGAGGATATTGACTACCTGAGAGACCTTTATGCCCGTGGCCTGCCAATTGTTTTCTTTGACCGGGTGCCCGAAAATTTTGAAACCCATAAAGTAATTGCCAATAACTTTAAAGGCGCATTTGATGCAACTGAACATCTTATATTATCTGGTAAAAGGGTTATTGCTCACTTAACCAATTCCGAAACTTTATCCAATACAAAAGAAAGACTGGAAGGTTATAAAGCTGCATTGGCTAAATACCACATAGAATTTAAGCCCGAGCTGGTTAAGTATTGCCAGCATGGCGGCATGCACAGCGAAGAACTGGAAGTAGCGGTAAAAGAGTTGTTGAAATTTAAACCAGATGGAATAT
Source organism: Pedobacter nototheniae (assembly GCF_032678625.1). Classification (GTDB taxonomy): domain Bacteria; phylum Bacteroidota; class Bacteroidia; order Sphingobacteriales; family Sphingobacteriaceae; genus Pedobacter; species Pedobacter nototheniae_A. Next base: position 1,044,165 of record NZ_JAVTSO010000001.1, read on the forward strand.
TTATCTCAAGCGATCGACTGACGACCGGTTGTATCATGGCTTTAAAAAATACCAATCCGGAAGTTGCCCATAAAATTGCAATAGCTGGTTTTACCAATTCAAGCCTCGTTAATTTGTTCTCTCCATCTTTAACTTCGGTTAAACAACCTGCATTTGAAATGGGACAAGTGGCCACAGAATTATTGATAAAAATGATCGAAGCTAAACGGCCGGTAACTGAATTTGAAACCCGTGTTTTGGATACTGAACTGGTTAAAATGCAGAAACAATCAGGAAACCGTTTTCTTTAGGCCGCATTTTATACTCCTTTTCCTTCCTACCGCTCTTTTCCTTACCTTTGTCTCATGGTAGAAATCATATTAAAAAAGGGCAAAGAAAAAGCAGCATTACAAAGGCATCCCTGGGTATTTTCGGGCGCGCTGGATAAAGTTAAAGGAAAGCCTGAAAACGGTGATGTAGTTAAAGTATTTGCTTTTGACAATGAATTTTTAGCCTACGGATATTATAATGCCAATTCGAGGGTTGCTGTGCGCCTTTTAGAATGGGATGAAGCCCAGTTGATTGACAAAAGCTGGTATCAAAACCGCTTAAAACAAGCCATTGCATCCCGGAAATTTATTTTAAGTGATGATACCAATACCTGCCGTTTGGTATTTAGTGAGGCAGATTTTCTCCCTGGCTTGATTGTAGATCAGTACGCCGATTTTCTTTCCCTTCAGATTTTATCTTCAGGTATTGAAAAGGTAAAAACAGACCTTGTTGAAATTTTAAGAACAGAATTACAGCCTAAAGGTATTTTCGATAAAAGTGATGCCACTGCGCGCGGTCATGAGGGTTTGCCTATTGAAAATGGTTTACTTTGGGGCGAAAATCCACCAGAATTTTTAGAAGTAAAAGAAAACGGAATCCGTTATAATATTAATATTGCTGAAGGTCAAAAATCAGGCTTTTATTGCGATCAACGTGATAATAGACATATTTTAGCCAGTTATACCAACGGTAAAAAAGTTTTAGATTGTTTTAGCTATAGCGGTGGTTTTAGTTTAAACAGTTTAGCCAATGGCGCGGCAAGCATTACCAGTGTAGACAGCTCTGGCCTTGCCGTTGAAACCCTGAAACAAAATATTGCTTTAAATAAATTTGAGGAAAGTAAGGTTACTGCCATACAATCTGATGTAAACAAACAACTCCGGGTGTTTAAAGAATCAGGCGAGTTATTTGATGTAATTGTGTTGGATCCACCAAAATATGCACCATCACGTTCGGCATTAGACCGGGCTGCAAGAGCCTATAAAGATTTAAACCGTTTGGGCATGCTGCTGCTTGAAAAGGGCGGCTTATTGGCAACGTTTTCTTGCTCAGGAGCCGTAGACTTAGAAACCTTTAAACAAATTATTGCCTGGGCTGCGCTTGATGCAGGTAAAGAAGTGCAAATTATTAAACAGTTTAGCCAGCCCGAAGATCATCCGGTTCGCATTTCATTTCCTGAAGGTGAATATTTAAAGGGTTTATTGTTAAGAGTACTTTAAATAAAAATTAGCTTACTCCTGGTGGCGCATGCTTATAATGTGTGCTACCTCCTTCATTACATTCTGTATAACAATTTTAAACTAAAGTTCTTCCGAACTTTCGGGTAAATGATTGTATTCTCCTTTCCATGCATAAAATCCAAAAATCATTAACCCCAGGCTTATCGGTAAAAATATAAACAAGATAATGCCCCATTGTAAAATGGTGTTGGTTCGCTCAATATCGGTATGGGTTAAGCCAACTTTTTCTATCGCTTGTAAAAACAAGAAAGTCATGGCTAAAGGCCCTAAAATTATCCAGATTAACCCCAAAAATTTCTTTAATGCTTTCATTTTTTAATCGTTAATTTTTTCGTCTGTTTTATTTGATAAATAAACCGTTCCAATAATCAGGCTTAAAGTTGCAATTCCAATTGGGTACCAAAGTCCTGATAGCGGGGTTGAGCCCGAGAAACTGGCAATTAATGTGGCAATAAAAGGAACTAAGCCTCCAAACACCCCATTGCCAATGTGGTAGGGTAAAGACATGGAAGTGTACCTGATTTTGGTTGGGAACAGCTCCACCAAAAAAGCCGCGATTGGTCCGTAAACCATCGTTACCAATAATATCTGAAAGAAAATTAAACCTACAAATTTCCAGAAAGTAGCTTTAGGTAAAACCTTATCCTTTAATAATGTTTTAGCCGGAAGAATTTTGCCGCTTGCAGAAATGGTATCCGTTTGAAGTTTCGTAAAGGAAGCTCCATTTTTTAAAAGTACCTTGGTCGCAATTGACCTCAGGCTATCGTTGGTGTGCGCAATCAGTATGGATGAGGAAGGGCCAACCGTAGAATACGATACCTCACTTTGTGCAATCTTACTGTAATCTGTATCCTCTATAAAAGTTTGATAAATGGGCCGATAAAAAATTATGCCCAGCAACATGCCTGCAAGCATAATCCATTTACGGCCAACCTTATCACTCCAGGCACCAAAAACCACAAAAAATGGTGTTGCAAAAGCAATGCCCCAAAGTAAAATGTACCTCGAGTCGTTAAAATCAAGCTTACAGGTGTTTTCGAGAAACGATTGTGCATAAAACTGCCCGGTATACCAAATTACGCCCTGGCCCATGGTTGCGCCGAATAAGGCCAGCAGGACCATTTTGAAATTAGCCCGGTTGTTGAAACTTTCTTTAAGCGGGTTTTTAGAAACTTTACCTTCTGATTTCAGCTTTGAAAACATCGGAGATTCATGCATTTTCATCCGGATGTAAATGGAAACCACCACTAATACAATCGATAATAAAAATGGAATCCGCCAGCCCCAATTGCCAAAAGTTTCTGCACCCAGAATATTTTTGGTAATTACAATAACACCTAAAGAAAGAAAAAGGCCCAATGTTGCTGTGGTTTGAATCCAGCTGGTAAAAAATCCCCTTCGGTTTTTGGGCGCATGCTCTGCTACATAGGTTGCTGCACCACCATATTCGCCACCCAAAGCTAAACCCTGGATTAACCTTAATATTAAAACTAATATCGGGGCTGCATAACCAATGCTTTTATATGATGGGATTAAACCTATAAGAAAGGTTGATCCGCCCATGAGCACCAACGTTAAAAGAAAAGTATATTTCCTTCCAATTAAATCACCCAAACGGCCAAAAACTAAAGCACCAAAGGGACGTACAATAAAACCGGCAGCAAAAATAGCCAGGGTATTAATTAAAGCAGATGCACCCGCATCTTCAGGAAATAACTGATGACCAATAATAACCGCTAAACTGCCAAAAATGTAAAAATCGTACCACTCAATTAATGTGCCCAGGGACGAAGCACCAATCACTTTAAAAATGTTGTTTTTGGGGATAATTTCACTCATGAAAAGAATATTTGGTTTTTCTAATATAGTTTAATTTTAAGAGGATAAGGGTTTTAACAAAACATTGTAACTAAAATTGTTACATCAGCAAACATTTTGCTTTTAGAATTGTATTTTCACTCATAAAATAATAAATATGCTTTTAGTACAGAATATCCGGTTAAGCAGAATTTTAAGGAATACATGGCAGGTTGATCTGATTATGATTATTTCCTGTACGGGTGCTTACCTGATCCGTGAATATTTAATTGCTTACCATTTCGAAGTTTCTTCCATTATTCCGACGGTATTGGGTACTGCAATTGCCTTTTTTATTGGTTTTAATAATAATCAGGCATACGATAGATGGTGGGAAGGCCGCAAAATATGGGGCTCGCTGGTTAACGATTCGCGCTCATTTGCCCGGTGCCTGATTAATTATGTAGATAACGACGATGTAGCTGTAAGAAGGATGGTGTTGAGGCACATTGCATTTTTATACGCATTAAAGGCAAACCTGAGGGGCACTATTGACGAAATCTACATTAAATATTTGACGGCTGAAGACCTGAAGGAAATAGAGAAACATAAGAATACGCATAATGCCATTCTTAATATTCAATCACGTGATTTGCAGGCATTATCTAAAGCTAATGCTATTGACGGTTTCAGGTTTATAGAAATTAACGAAATGCTTACCCGTTTCTCTGATTCTATGGGTATGAGCGAGCGGATTAAAAATACAATTTTCCCAACTACCTATACCTATTTAACTAAGGTGTTCATCTGGCTTTTTGTCGTTACATTTACTTTGGTCATTAGCCAGTCCGCAGGTATTTTTTCCATCTTTTTGGGCTGGATGATCGGTTTCGTATTTGTTTCAACCCAGATTAACGGAATGAGTTTGGTTAACCCTTTCGAGAACAATTCGGCTGGTGTACCCCTTAATCAAATTACCCGCACCATTGAAATCAATTTGCTGCAAATGTTAAAAGAAGAAGATATTCCGGAGCCGATAAAGCCCATTAACGAAGAATATGTACTTTAATCTTCTATTTTGGAGTGATGCTTCGTGTCTTTCATGGTGCTGTACAAAACCAGCGAAATGAGTACGCAAAAACTAACGTAGATGTAAAAGTAATTTTCATGGCCGATGTTTTTGAACCAAAGTGCCAAATACTCGGCAGTTCCACCAAAAATGGCGACCGTTAAAGCATAAGGAAGCCCAACGCCTAATGCCCTGATGTGAGCAGGAAACAGTTCGGCCTTTACCACCGCATTTATGCTGGTGTAACCGCTTACAATAATAAGGGCGCCAATCATTAATAAAAAAATAGCAGTTGTGCTGGTTGCAAAAGTTAAGGTGGTTAAAATTGGATAAGTACAAAGAGTACCCAATACACCAAAACCAATGAGCAAAGGTTTACGGCCAATTTTGTCAGACAGCAAGCCAAATAAAGGTTGCAAAATAGCGAAAACTAAAAGAGAGGCAAAAGATAAAAGAGTCGATTTTTCTTTGGTGAGGTGTACCGTGTTGACTAGGAATTTCTGCATGTACGTACTAAAAGTATAAAAGGCTATTGTTCCGCCCAAAGTAAGCCCAACTACCGTTAAAACCTCTTTTGGGTATTCTAAAAGACCTTGTATTCCACCTTTTTGTTCTTTTTCACTAGTTGCTTTAAAAGCAGAGGTTTCGTTAATGTGCCTGCGTAAATACAAAGCAATAAATGAAAGGATTGCGCCAATAAAAAACGGGATTCTCCAGCCCCATGCATGAAGTTCCGCAGGCGTTAATAGCCAGTTTTGCAAAATCAACTGGATGCCCAAAGCCAATAACTGCCCGCCAATTAGGGTTACATATTGAAAGCTTGAATAAAAACCGCGATGCTTTTTTGTAGCCATTTCGCTTAAATATGTTGCAGAGGTTCCGTATTCGCCGCCTGTACTTAAACCCTGAATTAACCTTGCGAAGAGCAATAACAGTGGAGCTGCAACACCAATTTGGTTATACCCCGGCGCTAAACCAATAATCAAAGAACCAATAGCCATAATGAAAACTGAAAGCGTCATTGATTTTTTCCGTCCGTATTGATCAGCAATGCTCCCAAATAACCAGCCACCAATAGGGCGCATTAAAAAGCCAACGGCAAAAATACCTGCAGTATCCAGCAGTTGGGCTGTTGGGTTGCTGTTTGGAAAAAAGATCGGAGAAAAATATAAAGCAAAAGCCGAGTAGGTATACCAATCGTACCACTCAACCAAGTTACCAATAGAACCGCCGAAAATGGATTTTAGCCTGTATTCAACATCTTTTATCTCTTCTTTTTGTAAAGCATCAGAAGTTCTATTCATAGATTATAGGTTTATATAAGGATGGCTTAAATTACATTCATTAACGGTTGGAGGTATAACAAATATAACTTATTTGAATTACAGCAGCATAAAAACCATTTTAATTCTACTGTAAATCTATATTATTCCGTTAGGATTTAAATAGGATGGCATTTCTTTTGATCGACATGCTTTTTAATTCTGAATTGATTTAGATTTAAGTTTTTATTTAAGACATTATGAAAGATAATTTTTCAACACAGGCTGCAGAATATGCCCAGTTCAGGCCTACGTACCCGGCAGAATTATACGATTTTTTATTATCGGTAACCAAGGAAAGAAATACTGCCTGGGATTGTGCAACCGGCAATGGTCAGGTAGCCCGCGAGCTGTCGAAACATTTTAAACAGGTTTTTGGGACAGATATTAGCGAAAATCAACTTAAAAATGCGGCAACTGCTGAAAATATTACTTACCTCACAGAGCCTTCAGAACGGAGTTCTTTTGCAGATCATATTTTCGATCTGGTTACTGTAGCGCAAGCCATTCACTGGTTTCACTTTGATGCTTTTTACCTGGAAGTTAAACGCACCTTAAAGCCTGGAGGTACTTTTGCTGCAATTGGTTATGGTATAATGCAGGTTGATAAAAAAGTTGATGAAGTGATTTATAAACTTTATGAAGAAATTTTAGGTAAGTACTGGGATGAGGAGCGCCATTATATTGAAGAAGGTTATAAAACCATACCTTTTCCTTTTGAAGAAATTGCAGCGCCACATTTCTCTATTAAAACCACCTGGAAATTCGATCAGCTGATTGGTTATTTAAACACCTGGTCGTCTTTACAACATTATAAAAAAGCAAATGATAAAAACCCGATTGAATTTGTTTTTACAGCCCTGAAAGAAGCCTGGGGAGATGACGCTGAAAAAGATATAACTTTCCCAATTTTATTAAGGGTAGGCCGTTAACAGTTTTGCATCATTGTAAAGCAAGAAACACGATCTACTTTATTAATGGTTAAAGCATGAAGATTACAAAGAGCAAATAAGTCTTCCGTAATCTTTTTGCTTTTTATCATTCTGAACGCAGGGAAGAATCTCTAAGAGACAAGCATCTTCATTACATTCAGAATGATCGCTATTATACAAGCAACGCCTTATTTCAGTAAGTCGAGAATAGCGAGAACAGTTAATTTTTTCTGTTCACCACTTTGCATATCTTTCAAAGTAAGTTCTCCGCTTGCAATTTCATCACCACCAATTAAAATTACATAAGGGATTTTCTTTGCATCGGCATAAGCCATTTGTTTTTTTAGCTTGGCCGATGAAGGATATAACTCTGCTGATATACCGGCATTTCTAAATTGCTGGAGAATTGGTAGAGCATGCGTTTCAGCTTCTGCATCAAAATTGCTGATTAAAACCTTCGTTCCTACTTCGGCTGATGAAGGGAAAAGGTTGAGCTCTTCCAGCACATCGTAAATGCGATCTGCTCCGAAAGAAACACCCACTCCAGTTAAATCTTTAAGGCCAAACATGCCGGTTAAGTCATCGTAACGGCCACCACCACCAATGCTGCCCATGGCCACCTCATTGGTTTTAACTTCAAAAATGCAACCCGTGTAATAATTTAAGCCCCTGGCCAAAGTAATGTCTAACTCCAGTTTTGCAGTAAGCGGCAATGCATAGGCAATTAAACGATCTACATATTCAAAAACCTGCTCAATTTCGGCAATACCTTTCAGGCCAGTTTCAGAATTTGCCAGTACAGCTTTTAAGCTGGCTAATTTTTCTTCGTTATTACCTTCCAGCAAAATTACCGGGCGAAGTTTTTCTAAGTCGGTTTCTGTAAAGCCACGTTCAAGCAACTCTTTACTTACACCATCCAAACCAATTTTGTCCAGTTTATCAATGGCAACAGTCATATCAATAATTAAATCAGGTTTGCCTATAATCTCAGCGATGCCTGATAGAATTTTTCTATTATTAATTTTAATAACAAAATCTTTGAGCCCCAGTTTGCTTAAAGCCTCATCATAAATCAAGATAAATTCAGCTTCGTTTAACAAACTTTCAGAACCAACAACATCTACATCACATTGATAAAACTCACGATATCTTCCTTTTTGAGGTCGGTCTGCACGCCAAACCGGTTGTACCTGGAAACGTTTAAACGGTAAAGTAATATCGTTCTGGTGCATCACCACGTAGCGGGCAAAAGGCACGGTTAAATCATAACGGAGTGCTTTTTCCGAAATTAGTGAAACCAGTTTGTTGCTGTTGTTTTCCTCTGCAAAATCAAAAGTCTTCTTTTTGGGGTCGTTTAAAAACTCTCCGCTATTTAAAATTTTGAAAATCAGTTTATCACCCTCATCTCCATATTTACCGGTTAAGGTAGAAAGGTTTTCCATGCTTGGTGTCTGGATTTCTGCATAACCATATTTTTTGAAAACCGTTTTAATGGTATCGTAAATAAAATTGCGTTTCACCATTTCAACCGGAGAAAAATCGCGGGTACCTTTTGCTAATGAGGGTTTAATAACTGACATAGGCGCAAAAGTACAAAAATGTAATGTTTATTAATAACGGCAACCTTGAATATATTGTCGGGCGGAAGAACCTAACATCGCTTACTTACGCAAGGATGCTTGGTGCCCGAGCTTGATCGCGATCGTTAAAAAGATTTATAGAATCGACAAGCTCACCCAAAGCAGAAAACAGTTTTATCATCTCTATCTAAATATCCAATATAATACTTAGGTTTAATCGCAAAAAAACTAAATTTGCGATAACAAAATCAAAAAATATAATGAGTTTCAGAATAGAACACGATACCATGGGCGAGGTGCAGGTGCCAGCCGATAAATACTGGGGTGCACAAACCGAACGCTCACGCAACAACTTTAAAATTGGCCCCGAAGGTTCAATGCCTAAAGAAATTGTACATGCTTTTGGATACCTTAAAAAAGCCGCTGCATTAGCCAATACCGAATTGGGCGTTTTATCTGCTGATAAAGCAGCCTTAATTGCCAAAGCATGTGACGAAATTATCGCAGGGCAGTTAGATGATCAGTTTCCACTGGTAATCTGGCAAACCGGTTCGGGTACGCAAAGCAATATGAACGGTAACGAAGTAATTGCCAACCGTGCACACGTTATTAATGGTGGTCAGCTTTCTGATGATAAAAAAGTACTTCATCCAAATGATGATGTGAACAAATCACAATCATCTAACGATACTTACCCAACCGCTATGCACATTGCTGCATATAAACTGACCGTTGAAAACACAATTCCTGGTTTAGAGAAATTACGTAATACTTTGGCTAAAAAAGTGGAGGAGTTTAGCTCTATCGTAAAAACCGGCCGTACCCATTTTATGGATGCAACACCGCTTACCTTAGGGCAGGAGTTTTCGGGCTATGTACAACAAATTGATAACAGCATCAGGGCCATTAAAAATGCTTTGGTTATGGTTGCCGAACTTGCTTTAGGTGGTACAGCCGTTGGTACAGGTTTAAATACGCCAAAAGGTTACGACGTTTTAGTTGCTAAAAAAATTGCTGATTTAACAGGTTTACCTTTTGTAACCGCTCCAAATAAATTCGAAGCTTTAGCGGCGCATGATGCGATGGTTGAATTATCAGGTGCGTTAAAACGTACAGCTGTTTCTTTAATGAAAGTTGCAAACGATGTACGTATGTTAAGTTCGGGGCCTCGCTGTGGGATTGGCGAAATTGTAATTCCCGATAACGAACCAGGCTCTTCAATTATGCCGGGTAAAGTAAACCCTACGCAACCAGAAGCATTAACAATGGTTTGCGCACAAGTTATGGGTAACGATGTTGCGGTTTCTATTGGTGGCGCAACAGGCCATTTCGAATTAAACGTTTTCAAGCCTTTAATTGCAGCCAATGTTTTACAATCGGCGCGTTTAATTGGTGATGCTTGTGTATCTTTCAATGATAAATGTGCTGAAGGCATTACGGCAAATGAACCTGAAATTCAGAAACATTTACAAAATTCGTTAATGCTGGTTACGGCTTTAAACCCTCATGTGGGCTATGAAAATGCAGCTAAAATTGCTAAAAAAGCCCATAAAGAAAATAAAACATTAAAAGCGGCAGCTGTTGAACTTGGTTTGTTAACCAACGAGCAGTTTGATGAGTGGGTAAGGCCAGAAGATATGGTTGGAAGCCTAAAATAAATTTCCAAAGCCTAAAGTAGATTTTCTTTCTATTGATGAAAGTCTGCAGGAATTTAGAATATAAACCCCAAAGCCTGAAAACCTTTGGGGTTATACAATTTAATTACTTCTGTTATAAATGCCGGCATTACAAGAAAAAAAATCTATTCAAAACACCATGCGTAATCCCAATCCAGGCTTAAAGCTTTTTTACATTTCGCTTATTGCTTTCATTACACTGATTGTTGCAAGTTGTGCTTTTAGCCCAAACATCCAGGGCAAGGGCGAAGTTTTTATGCAGGGCGTTTGGAATGAAGATTCAGTTGCTTTCAGCAATAAACTAACCAATTACACCCAACACCATTTTAAGTTTACCTGCGACTCCTTTTATGTAGATTTAACGACACATAGTAAGGTTAATTTTTACGAGGATTCCTGCTACAATAATGGTGTTTGGAAAGAATACGCCAAAGGTGTTTATGCCGTTAGGGGCGATACTTTATTTTTGGGCGGAACATTTACGCATGCCAATTACAAACAAAAAATATCAGGTTGCTACCGTATTGGCCGCTACGATAAAAACTTCCTGATTAAAAAATCTTCTGCAAACACTTTGTTACTGCAAAGTTTAAGCGATCAGCGTGAAACAACTTTAACTTTGAAAGAAAAAATTACCTGCATACAAAAAGAATTATAAAATGATATTTACATCCATTCAAAAGAAATTATTAACCGGTTTAGTACTGGTTTCATTGGCTTACATGCCAATTCAGGCAAAAGCCTGGGGTATGCTTGGCCACCGTATTGTTGGCGAAGTTGCGGATAGTTACCTAAAAGGGAAAACCAGAAAATCAATCGAAGCCATTTTGGGTGGCGAATCATTAGGTATGTCGGCCAATTGGGGCGACTTTATAAAGTCAGATTCTACCTATAACTATATGTACAACTGGCACTTTGTAAACCTGGCTGCAGGATTAACAAAAGATGGTGTTTTTAATTATCTGGAAACCGAGAAAGCGCCAAATGTGTACAATAAAATCCCGGATTTAATTGCGGTACTTAAAAATTCAAAAAGCACTTTAGACGAGAAAAAACTGGCTATACGTATGCTGGTTCACCTTGTTGGCGATTTGCACCAGCCTATGCACACCGCGCGTAAGGAAGATTTAGGTGGAAACCGGGTGTCGCTATTGTGGTTTGGTGAAAAATCCAATCTTCATAAAGTATGGGATGAAGGTTTAATCGATTATCAGCAATTAAGCTATACAGAATATGCAAGAGCAATCAACCATCCTTCGGCTATACAATTGGCCAACTGGCAAAACAGCAGCTTAAAAGATGCCGTTTACGAATCGTACAACGTTTGCAATAAAATTTACGATAACATTAAACCAGACGCTAAGTTAAGCTACCGCTATAATTTTGAATGGATTGGTACTGTAAATGAGCAATTATTAAAAGGTGGAGTGCGCCTGGCTAAAATTTTAAACGACATTTATTCCTAAGGCTAAAAGTCTCAAAGTTTACAGTATTTAACCGTGTTCTTTATACGTAATAAATGAAAATTTTAATGGTTTGTTTGGGCAATATTTGCCGTTCGCCTTTGGCGGAGGGCATTATGCAACAGCTCTCAGACAAGAAAAATCTAAACTGGACAATCGCTTCGGCTGGTACGGGAAACTGGCATATTGGCAAAGCCCCGGATCATAGAAGTATCGCCGCAGCGAAATCATTTGGTTATGACATTAGTAAACAAAGGGCTCAACAGTTTAGTGCAGGCATGTTTGCTGCGTACGACCTTATTTTGGTCATGGATAGAAATAACCTGAACGATGTTTTGCAAATGGCAAAAACCGATTCGGAACGAAAAAAGGTAAAACTCTTTTTAGATAACGACGAAGTTACAGACCCTTATTGGGATAATGCCCTATTTAAGCCTGTTTGCGAGCAAGTGGAAAAAAGATGTGCAGAAATTATCAGGGAGCTTTCTTAAATTTACTTAATTAATCTTTCTAACCATCTATGAAAAAAATCCTGGCATCCTGTCTCTTAGTTGCTGTTGTAATTTTATTTCAGGCTTATGTTCCTGTTAAAAAAACAGCAAGCGTTTTAGTGTTTTCAAAAACCAAAGGTTTTCGTCACAATTCTATTCCTGAAGGAATAGCCGCCATTCAAAAACTGGGTAAAGAAAATAATTTTTCGGTCGATACCACAGAAAATGCGGCATTATTTACAAAAGCAAATCTTAAAAAATATGCTGCGGTTATTTTCTTAAACACAACAGGCGATGTACTGGATAACAGCCAGCAAGCTGCTTTTGAAGATTACATCCATCATGGTGGCGGATATGTTGGCGTTCATGCCGCTACAGATACGGAATACGATTGGCCCTGGTATGGCAAACTGGCAGGCGCTTATTTTACGAGCCACCCGAAAGTGCAGCAAGCAAAATTCATCATTAAAGATAAAAACCATCCATCTACCAGTTTCTTCAAAGATGCGGTTTGGATGCATACAGATGAACTATACAATTTTAAAGAGATTAATCCTGATATTAAGGTATTGATTACCTTGGATGAGCATTCTTATACAGGCGGTACAAACGGAGATTTTCATCCGTTTAGCTGGTATCATAATTTCGAAGGTGGCCGCGCCTTTTACACTTGCCTTGGTCATACCAAAGAAACCTACAGTGATGAATTGTTTTTAAAACATTTACTGGGTGGAATCCAATATTCAATAGGCAAAAAATAGCATACGATTACCGGGATTTATATGGAGAAACAAAAATTATTTATGCTGATGCTGGGTTGTAAACCCGTTGGCAGACAAACCGAACAACACGATATTTTCTTTAGTATAGCTTCATCAATTGAAGCGCTGATTCCGGATATATTTGCTTTTTGGCCTGAAGCTAAAGATAAAATTCATGTTGATGCCTGGCGTGAAGTAAACTATGTGGAAGGCTGCAAAGTTGAAGTTGTAGATGCCAATGAGGTTATCAATAATGAGCTGAGTTTGTTTTTTCTTAACCTTGGCGGTTACCGGCCAAATGAGTTTGATGAGCCGCACTATAAGATGCTTTTGGCTACCCCTGACAAGGCAACGGCAATTAAACAGGCAAAAGAAACCGCTTTTTACAAGCATACCTGGTTTGAAGGGGCTACTTCGCATATTGATGATAAATACGGGGTAGATGTAGATGATGCCTTCGAAATTAGCGATGTTTTAACCGGCACACTTAAAAGCAGATACAAACTGAAATTAACGGCCACAGATAGCATCTCCGCAGATGAAATCCATTTGGGATACCTTCCAATAAAAAGTATTAAAGGAGGTTAAAATAGCGCCTGGTTTTAAGGAATTTAAAAAAATGACAAACCTTTAGTCAATTCTTCGTGTTGCTTTTATACATCAGAACTATAAAAGACATGAAAACAACAACAGCAACAGCAGAGATATTGAACGACCTTGTTCAAATTAACAACGACCGTATTAAAGGTTATGAAAAAGCACGTGAAGAATTAAAAGATGGAGATGCTGATTTAAAATCTTTATTTTTAAATATGATTGAAGAGAGCCAAAAATATAAAATGGCTTTGGCAACTGAAGTTGCTGCCTCAGGTGAAGATATTGAAACCGGAACCACCACATCAGGAAAAATTTACAGAGGATGGATGGAAGTAAAAGCTTTATTTACCGGCCACGATCGTAAAACCGTTTTAAATAATTGTGAGTTTGGAGAAGATGCAGCTCAAAATGCCTATAAAATGGCGTTGGAAGAAGAAGATTTGCCTTCAAACATCAGAGAATTAATTTCTGATCAAAAAGCATCTTTAAGACGCTCGCACGACGAAATTAAAAGACTACGTGATGCACAGGCATAATTTAACCTGAAACTAAAAAAAGCATCCTGAATAATCATCAGGATGCTTTTTTTATGCAATTAAATTTTTATTATGCCTCCAGTTCCCGGTCAAGATGTTCCGTAACACGAAGAATGGTATTGTCAATAGTATTGCTTAATATAGTAATGTAAGAACCTTTTATAGCCGTTTTAATAGCCTGTTCAAGGCATGCAGTACTTTTGTTGTTTACAATAATTTCCTTGTTGGCATCAACCTCACGGATTCCCTTTATAAGTAAATCGACCAGTTCCTGTTGTGGGCGTCCACGTAAATATTTTTCCTGGCAAATGTAAATCTTATCAAACATTTGGGCAGAAATACGGGCCGTTTCAATAATGTCCTCATCGCGTCTGTCGCCAGTGGCCGAAATGATGCCTACATGTTCTGTAGCCTCAATGGTTTGCAAATACGCTTTAATACCATTAAATCCATCCGGATTATGTGCAAAATCCACTAAAATTTTAAACTCTTTAAACCTGAAAACATTCATTCTTCCCGGTGTGTGGGCTGCCGATGGAATAAAGGTTTCTAATGACAGGCGAATGTCTTCTGGCTTATAACCCCATAAATAAGTGGCTAAAGTTGCAGCCAGTACATTCTGGATCATAAAATTAACAGAACCGCCAAATGTTAAAGGAATGTGCGTGGCCTTATCTACCCTAAGTTTCCAATCGCCGGTTTTTATGGTGATGTAACCATTTTCATAAATGGCCGCAATACCACCTTTTTTACAATGTTCTTTAACTACCGGATTGTTTTCATCCATACTAAAATAAGCCACATTGCAACGGGCTTCCCGGGCAATTTTAACGCAGTATCCGTTATCTGCATTTAATACTGCCCAGCCTTTGCGGCGTACTGCTCCAATAACCACTGATTTTACCCGGGTTAAATCATCCAGGTTATGAATATCCGCAATGCCAAGGTGATCTTCCTGGATATTGGTTACTACGCCTATGTCGCAGGTATTAAAGCCCAAACCCGAACGCAGAATGCCCCCTCTTGCAGTTTCCAAAACAGCAAATTCTACTGTAGGGTCTTTCAGGATAAATTCGGCACTTACAGGCCCGGTGGTATCACCCTGCATTAACATGGTGTTGTGTACATAAATGCCATCGCTTGTGGTAAAACCTACACGTTTACCATTACTGCGGATAATATGCGCAATTAAACGGGTTGTGGTTGTTTTTCCATTTGTTCCGGTAACAGCAATAATCGGGATTTGTGATAGCTTTCCCTGAGGATAAAGCATATCAATCACTGATGCAGCTACATTTCTTGGCAAGCCTTCGCTTGGTGCAAGGTGCATTCTGAAACCTGGTGCTGCATTTACTTCTAAAACCACACCGCCGTTTTCATTTAAAGGCTGGGTTAGGTTTTGCGCCATAATGTCTATTCCGCAAATGTCTAATCCGATAACCCTTGAAATCCGTTCACAGATAAAAATGTTTTGTGGGTGCACAATGTCCGTAACGTCAATAGAGGTTCCTCCGGTACTTAAATTAGCGGTGGATTTCAGGTAAACAATCTCTCCTTTTTCAGGAATGGTTTCTAATGTATATTCTTTTTTAGCCAGCAAGTCCAGTGTATCACGGTCTACGGCAATTTCGGTCAGTACATTTTCATGTCCGTAGCCACGGCGGGGATCTTCATTTTCCGTATCAATTAATTCTTGAATTGTATGTATACCATTTCCGCGCACATGTGCAGGATCGCGCTGCGCTGCCGCAATGACCTTGTGGTCTATCACTAAAACCCTGAAATCAAATCCTGTAATAAATTTCTCTATAATAACCCTTCTGGAGTATGTTTTGGCATATTCAAAAGCTTCTTTGGCCGCTTCCATTGTTTTTACATTAATGGTTGCACCTTTACCATGGTTTCCATCAAGTGGTTTAAAAACCAATGGAAAGCCCACTTTTTTAACTGAAGCTTCTAATTCATCAGGATTAGATATGGTTACGCCCGAAGCCACAGGAATGGCTGCTTCTGTGAGTAAACGTTTGGTTTCTTCTTTATTACTTGCAATATCGACAGCAATACTACTGGTTTTTTCTGTCATGGTTGCCCTAAAACGAACCTGGTTTTTGCCATAACCCAGTTGTACCAGTGAGCTTTTGTTTAGGCGAATCCACGGAATGCTTCTGCTTACCGCTTCTTCAACAATCGATCCTGTACTTGGGCCAAGACGCTCCAGCTCCCGAATTTCTTTCATTCGCCTGATGTCGTGCTCCAAATCATATTCCTGGTTATCAATTAGTGCCTGGGCAATGTTTACAGCAGCTTCTGCGGCATAAACGCCAACTTTTTCTTCCAGATAACTGAAAACCACATTGTAAATCCCCTCGGTTTTGGTTTGGCGTGTACGTCCAAAGCCAGTATCCATTCCTGCAAGCGTTTGAATTTCTAAGGCAATGTGTTCAATAACATGGCCCATCCAGGTGCCTTCTTTAACGCGGGTAAAAAAACCACCTTCAACACCTTTAGAGCAACGATGTGTAAACATACTTGGAATTAATTTTTCAAGCCGTTCTCCAAAGCCGTCTATAACGTTTGTGGGCCTTTGTTCCAATTCTTCCAAATCCAGGCGCATTTGGATAAGTTTTTTGCGATTTATTGACCAGATATTAGGCCCTCTTAGTACTTGTATGTTTGATATCTTCATTTTTAAACCTTACTATTTCTTTTGATCAACAAGCCATTTTTCGCCTGGTAAACTTAATTCCACGATATAAAATTGGTGTCTGTAAATTATGCATTTATTTTGAAAATCAGCATGGCAAATATGTAAATCAATTTTAGAGGATATTTGTTTTGTTTTCAGGCAGAAGAACTTTAATTTTTGTCATATTTATTTCAACGTTTGTTGATAAATCTGATTTTATTGACAAAAAAAGTCGTGTTTTTTATCCTAAGCTGATATATTTGAGTTTTTTGATAGATATAACACATAAAGAATGGTTCCGAAGGGTAAACTCATCATTATAGGTGGCGCAATTAATACAGGCAGTTTTGCAGAAACGCAATTTGGACTGCCTGAAAACATGAATTTTTTTGAACGTGGCATTTTAAAAAGAATCACAACCGAATCTTCCAAAGATGCAGCATCACGGTTTGAAATTATTACCACGGCATCCTTAATGCCTGAGAAAGTTGGTGAAGAATACATTAAAGCTTATGCACAGCTTGATGTTCATAATTTAGGTGTTTTAAATATTACCAATCGCGAAGAAGCAAATGCTACCGAAAATTGCGAACGTATAAAAGCAGCTGATGTAATTATTTTTACCGGCGGCGATCAACTTCGCTTATCCTCTATTTTTGGCGGTACATCCATTCATCAGATTTTACTGGAGAAATATAGAAACGAGCCCGTTGTAATTGCGGGTACATCCGCAGGAGCAGCAGCAAGTTCTAAAAACATGATTTACCAGGGTAGCAGTAAAGATGCCTTATTAAAGGGAGAAGTTAAAATTACCGGTGGTTTGGGCTTTATAGACGATGTTATTGTGGATACTCACTTTGTACAACGAGGCAGAATCGGGCGCTTACTTTATGCCGCGGCGAGTAACCCTGGTATTTTAGGCATTGGCCTGGGTGAAGATACAGGATTGTTTATTTCTGACGGGCATATAATGGAGGCCATTGGTTCGGGCATGGTTATTTTAGTTGACGGGCGCCAAATGGCCGATACCAATTTAACCGATGTAGAAATGGGGCAACCGGTTTCTATAAAAAACATGGTTGTACACGTAATGTGCGATGGCGACGTTTATGATTTAAAAGACCATAGCCTGGTTATTCACCATCCTAAAGTTGTGCCGGTAGCATAGGCTTAAAGGTAAAAGACGAATTTTAGAAACTCATTTTAAATTATAAACAGCTCAACCCAGCTAATAATGAAATTGATTATACACGGTGGTTTTTTTAGTGAATCATCAACCAACCAGGAAACAAAAAAAGCCAAGCAAGATGCTTTATCGCAAATTGTTACGCTTGGGCACGAATATTTAAAAACACATACCGCTTTAGAAACGGTTGTGTATACGGTTGCCCTGCTGGAAGATAATCAGTTATTTAATGCAGGCATTGGTTCGCAAATTCAGAGTGATGGCAAAGTAAGGTTGAGCGCCGCATTAATGGATGGTAAAACCGAAAAATTTAGCGGAGTTATTAATGTTGAGGACGTTAAAAACCCAATTGCAATAGCAAAGGATCTTTTGGCTTACGATGACCGCGTACTGAGTGGTGAGGGTGCGCAGAATTTTGCCCGTAAAAATGGCTTTGAATATTTTAATCCGATTACGGAACAGCGCCAGGCAGAATATGAGGCAAAATTAAACCAGCAAAATAATAAAGGAACGGTAGGTTGCGTTGCCCTGGATGCTGAAGGCAATCTTGCTGCGGCAACCTCTACGGGGGGGAAAGGATTTGAAATCCCATGCCGTGTAAGCGATTCGGCTACTGTTGCAGGGAATTATGTGAACCAGTATGCAGGCATTTCCTGTACCGGCGTTGGCGAAGATATTGTAAGCGGTGCGCTGGCTGCTAAAATTGTAACCCGCGTTACCGATGGTTTCTCTTTAAAAGATGCCTGCGATAAATCTTTCGTAGAACTTAAGGCTTTTGATGGCTTTGCCGGTGTTGTAGGTATATCTTCTAATGGAGAAGTTTATCACTGTGATTCTCACCCCTATATGGTTTGGGCAGCATTTGATGTTAATTTACAGGTATTTAGCTAAAATTAAATATAAAGTATTATTTTTGTTGCATGACCAAAGTTGTATTGGCTCTTATTGGCCTGTTTGCATCATTACAAATACACGCTCAAAACATTGATAAATCAGAAATCCAGGATCCGGTTTCTGGTGGCAGTTCAATTAATATAGCGGTTTCTAAATTCGACATTGCCGATGGAAATACCTTTTATGAAGAAGCAGAAAGCTTTGAACGTAAGGGTTCTTTTAACGAGGCCCTTACCATGTTTGGTAAAGCCGCCTTTGAATATAATGCAGCAAGAAATTTCAACAGGTATGGACAAGCCATTATTAAAATGAGCAATATGCACTATCAGTTGGGTCGTTTTACAGATGCTGAACAGATTTTATTAAATGTTGCCCTTAAAAATTATTCTAAAATGGGCAACCGCCCAGGTTTAATGAATACTTATAACTTGTTGGGCAAGGTTTATTTAGCCAATAGTAAATACACACAATCCATGTGGTTTTATACGCAGCAGGGTATCTTGGCCAAACAGCTAAAAAGCAATATGTCTTATATAGAATCTGTTTTGGGTATTGCGCAGGTTAAGATCAAAAAAAAGGATTTTACATTAGCCCTGAGGGATTTAAAAACAGCAGAATGGCTGGCCAATTCAATTAAAACTACGCAGTATAAAGGGCAAATTAAGGATGCACGCGAAACAATTGCATCAAAAGTTCTCGCAAAAAAATAATTTTCACGTCACATTTCTCCGTTTAAGGCTGCTGTAAATTTGGTATCCAGCTTAAATATGTTGCCTTAGCGTAATA
The DNA here is from genome assembly GCF_032678625.1 of Pedobacter nototheniae. Classification (GTDB taxonomy): domain Bacteria; phylum Bacteroidota; class Bacteroidia; order Sphingobacteriales; family Sphingobacteriaceae; genus Pedobacter; species Pedobacter nototheniae_A. Next base: position 1,063,491 of record NZ_JAVTSO010000001.1, read on the forward strand.
TTAATGCGACTTAGCGTCTAATCAAAACAAAAATAAACTGCATTCGTTAGGCTTTAAAGGATTGATTTATAGAAAGCTTTTAGTTAGATTTGATAAGTTTTAACTTAGAGACGGTAATAAATGCTGTCTCTTTTTTGTTTTTTCGCTAAAATGGTATCATATTGGCTATATAGAATTAGAAATGGATTTTAAATTGTTTAAAGAGATGTTAAAGAGAATATTTTTTATAATTTTTACCGCCGCAGTACTTGCATGTCATGCCGCACCGAGAGTTCAGCCCGTTGTTGATGGTGTTACCAATATCAAACCCGATGAACAACAACAATTAGTAATCAAAGAGGTGGTAAACCTTATTGAAAGCTATAACTATAAGAAAATACAGATCAACGATTCTATATCATCTCTTATTTTAGATAAATACATCAATACCTTAGACAAAGGAAGAAACTATTTCCTTGCATCTGATATTAAAGATTTTGAAAAGTACAGGTTCCAGTTGGACGATGACTTTAAAAATGGCGATTTAAGCGCTCCATTCTATATCTATAATGTATATGCAAAAAGATTAAATGAATATTTTGCTTATTCTTTAGCACAGGTTAAAACCAAGTTCGATTTCAATCAGAATGATACCTATGTGTACGACAGAGAGAAGTTGCCATGGGCCAATTCGTCTGCCACTTTAAATGATACCTGGAAAAAACGTGTAAAATACGAACTGGTTAATTTAAACCTTGCCGGTACAACCGATCAAACTAAAAATACAGAAACCTTAACCAAGCGTTATAAAGATTTACAATCGCAAACCAGTAAAGTAAACAATCAGGATGTTTTTCAATACCTGATGGATGCATTTACAGCCTGCATTGATCCGCACACCAATTATTTTAATCCATCTAACGCCGTTGCTTTTAACGAGGATATGTCTCGTTCATTTGAAGGTATCGGAGCTCGTTTACAATTGGAAAATGAGGTGGTTAAAATTGCCGAGGTTATTCCAGGTGGACCAGTATTTAAAAGCAAACAGTTAAATGCCGGAGATAGAATTATTGCGGTAGCACAGGGTGATGGAGAATTTGTAGACATTACAGGATGGAGATTAGATGTAACCATTACTAAAATTAAAGGACCAAAAGGAACCAGGGTTCGTTTAAAAGTTATTCCTGCCGGAAAAGAAATGTCTTCCAAACCTGTTATTGTTGAGCTGGTACGTGAAAAAATCATTCTTGAAGATCAGTCAGCTAAGAAAAAAGTAAAAGAAGTAACATCAAATGGTAAAACTTATAAAGTAGGGATCATCTCTCTGCCCGCTTTCTATGCAGATTTTAAAGCAGCAAATGCAGGCGATAAAAACTATAAAAGCACCACACGCGACGTTAGGTTACTAATTGATACTTTAAAAAATAAAGACAAGGTAGATGCCATTATAATGGATTTACGTGGAAATGGTGGGGGCTCTTTGGTAGAAGCCATTTCATTAACAGGTTTGTTTATTGATAAGGGACCAGTTGTACAGGTTAAAGATTTAAGAGGTAAAATAGAAGTAGACGAGGATGAAAATCCTGGTGTAGCATGGGATGGACCTTTCGGTGTAATGGTTGATCGTTTAAGTGCTTCGGCTTCCGAAATTTTTGCAGGCGCCATTCAGGATTATGGCCGTGGAATTATCATGGGCAGTCAAACGTATGGTAAAGGAACTGTTCAATCCTCTATTGATTTAAATAAACTCGTAAACCCAAGTGTTTTACAAAGAATAGCCGCTTTAGTTTCTAAAGACAGGACCACGGGTACCGCACCAAACTCAGTATCAGCTTCTGATATTAAACTGGGCCAAATTAACCTGACGATGGCTAAATTTTACCGTGTAGCAGGTAGCAGTACTCAACATAAAGGAGTAACCCCTGATGTGGTTTACCCTTCGGTATACCCAATGGATAAAATCGGTGAAGATACAGAACCTTCAGCATTACCATGGGATGTAATTCCAAGTTCGAACTTTAAATCTGTTGCCAATTTAACAGCAGTTAAGGCAGGCTTAATAAAAAACAGTGAGCAACGTGTTGCAAACTCTTTAGATTTTAAATTCTTGGTACAGGATATCAAAGATTTAGAGCAGCGTGACAAAGAAGTTTCGGTTACCTTAAACGGAGCTAAATTAAAAGAAGAACGTGATGCTAAAGAAGCTAAAAGCCTGGTAAGACAAAATGAACTAAGGGCTTTAAGAGGTTTACCTGCAATTAAAAAAGGCGAAAAACCAGCGAAACAAGATTCCTTCGACTTTATTGAAGATGAATCCCTTCACGTAATGGCTGATTTTATGCAGCAATCAGGAAGTTACGTAATGAACTTAGGCGCATTCTAAGCAAAAATATAAACATTAAAAAGGGTCGTTCAATTTAATTGAACGACCCTTTTTGTTATAAACTTAATTAACAATTGCAATCATCAAGCTGAATTGTTTCAGCCGCTTTCCAACCGGTTAATTTTAAAGCAATTCCTTATTTTTTATCTGCCCTGTCTTTATTCAGTTGCATGGCCATCATTTCTTTAAGCGTTTTGTTCATGCCTTCGCTGCTACCATCCAGGAAAATTACATTACCATCGCCATTCTCGGCAAAATGTTTGATTGATTCTGTCCACATCGTAAATAAAATAACAGAAATATCCAGGTTGGCATTTTCCATCTCCTGTGCAGCCTTGGTCATACCATGTGCAACTTCAGCCCTGAATAATGCAATCCCCTGTCCACGAAGCTGGGCTGCTTCACGTTCAGCTGTTGCAGCAATTTTAATGGCATTACCATCAGCTTCTGCAGCTTTGGTTTTTGTAATTAATAAAGCCTGTCCTTCATTTTCAGCAGCAGCTTTTAAATTGTTTGAAGCAACCACGCGACTCATGGAGCGCATAATTTCTTCATCAAAGGTAATGTCGTTTAATTGGAGATCTTGTAAATGATAACCCCAGCCATCCAATACCTGATCAATTTGCTCTTTAACATGCAGCACAATTTCGTTACGTTGCGCCAATACATTGGCCTGTTTTTGCGTAGCAACATAAGCGCGGATTGAACCTTCTATGGTACGGATTAAAGCTTGCATTAAATTTGTAGCATCCACAAACTTAAAAGCTACATTTTTGATCGTTTCCTCATCCTGGTTCACTACAGAATATAAAAGCATGGCCTTGAAATAAACATTAGCCTGATCTTGCGTTACTGCCTGAAAAGATAATTCAACCGATCGGTTTTGAATAGAGATGCGTGAGTAAATTTGCTCAATTAAAGGTATTTTAAAATTAAGCCCTGGTCTAAGTTGTCTTCGGTATTTACCAAAAACCGTTACCACAGCTATTGTACCTTGTTTAACGGTTACAAAAGAACTAAATAGAATGATAACCGCCAGGAAAATTAGAATGTAAAGTGTATACTGCATAATTAGATTTTTTTATGAAGTTATAAAAAAATTCATACAAAGTACATCAGGCATTTTGTAGCTTTAGGTTTTTCTAACTAATTCAATTCATATGAAAAGTAAACTTTTTCTGCCCGGCGCTGCCCTATTGCTCTTAGCAGCCTGTCAGAACAACAAAACTCATCAGCAAAATGATGAAGCAAATCAGCGTACCTTATTTTTCGATACAGCTGGAATGGATACCACGGTTAAGCCGGGTGATAACTTTTTTCTTTATGCAAATGGAAAATGGATAAAAAACACAGAAATTCCTAAAACAGAAACAGGTTGGGGTTCATTCTATGTTTTATATAATGACAATTTAAAAAATCTCAATAAAATACTCGAAAGTGCCGCCAAAAGTAAATCGTCAAAAGGAAGTATAGAACAAAAAGTTGGAGATTTTTATGCCAGCGGAATGGATACGCTGACGATAGAGAAGTTAGGTGCTGAGCCTTTAAAGCCATTATTGGCTAAAATTGATGGCATTAAAAACGATAAGGATTTAATCAATTTTATTGCCGATGGTTATAAAGACGGAGAAGGTGATTTATTGGGTTTTGGTGTTCAGCCAGATGATAAAATCAGTTCAAAAAATGCGGTTAATTTTTCGCAGGCTGGAATTACCTTGCCTGAGCGCAGTTATTATTTAGATCAGGATGATAAAGCAAAAAAAATCAGGTCCGCTTATCAAACCTATATCACAAAGCTTTTCAGCCTTGCCGGCGATTCTGTAAATGCAAAAAAATATGCAGATCAGATTTTAAAACTTGAAACTAAAATAGCCCTTTCACATTCAACGCCTGTTGAGTTACGCGATCCGCAAAAAAATTACAACAAGTTTTTAGTTGCCGATTTCCAGAAAGAAACACCCAATATAGATTGGAAAATGGTTTTAAATAAACTGATGTTAAAAACCGATACCATTCTGGTGAGCCAGCCAAAGTACTACAAAGCTTTAAATGCACTTATTAAATCAGAGCCAATTGAGGTTTGGAAAGAAAAATTAAAGTTCGATGCTTTAAATAATTCTGCAAGTGCTTTAAGTAAAGGATTCAGAACGGCGAGATTTGAATTTTTTGGTAAAACATTAAGCGGACAACAAGCGCCAACCGAAAGATGGAAAGCCATTGTAAACAGTGCTGACCGTAATTTAGGCGAACTTTTAGGTCAATTGTATACAGAGCAATATTTTAAGCCTGAAGCGAAAAAAAGAATGCTTGAGTTGGTAAATAACCTTCAAAAAGTGTACGAAGAAAGAATAAAAAAAGTAGACTGGATGACTCCGGAGACCAAAAAGAAGGCCCTGGAAAAATTGAACGCCTTCATCAAAAAAATTGGTTATCCTGATAAATGGAAGAAATATGATGATGTAGAAATTAATAAATCTACTTATTATGCCAATCTTCAATCCGCAGAAAAGCATGCCTACAAAGAAATGATTGATAAGCTTGGTCAGCCTGTAGATAAAACAGAATGGGGAATGACACCGCCAACAGTAAATGCTTATTACAATCCATCGTTTAACGAAATTGTGTTCCCTGCCGGAATTTTACAATTCCCCTTCTTTGATTTTAATGCAGATGACGCCATTAATTATGGAGCAATTGGAGCGGTTATCGGCCATGAAATGACACACGGTTTTGATGATCAGGGCAGGCAGTATGATGCTGCAGGAAACCTTAAAGAGTGGTGGACAAAAGCTGATGCGGATAAATTTAAAACCAAAGCAGATAAAGTTGTCGCTTTCTATAATAATTTCGCGCTTTTAGATAATCAACATGTAAACGGTTCTTTAACCCTTGGCGAAAACCTTGCTGATATTGGTGGTTTAAATATTGCGTACGATGCGTATAAACTAACTGAAGAAGGTAAAAAGAACGATAAAAAGATCGATGGATTTACACCAGATCAACGTTTCTTTTTAGGTTTTGCACAAGTATGGAGAATCAAAAACCGTGATGAAACCATGCGCGTAAGACTAAAAACGGATCCGCATAGTCCTGAAATGTTCCGTGTTAACGGACCTGTTTACAATATGGAAGCCTTTTACAAAGCCTTTAATATTCCTGCAACAGCAAAAATGTATGTTGCGCCTGAGAATAGATTAGGTGTTTGGTAAATTCAGAAGAAATTTTCTTAGCAGGTTGAGCTTGTTGAATACTTTTTAAAGTTTTCGGCAAGCTCAATTTGCTTTAGGGCTATTTAAGTTATACCTATTCTGGTAGCATTCAAAACAAAATCGATTATTTATTGTCTTAATTCTACTAAAATTTCTAACTATGAATGTAAAGCGCACCTTTGGAACCATTTTAACCGTACTGGGTATTATAGGTTTAATTTATGCCGGTTATGGGTATGTAAACCATAGTCAGGATACACGCGGATTATTGGTGTATGGCGTAATAGGCATTATCTTTTTTGTATCGGGAATTGGTTTGGTAAAGAATACCAAAGACGAGGTTTAAGGTTTAGTTAAAAATTACTTCTTTTTCTTTGACTTGATAATTTGGTATTGGCTAAACGCCACCAGCGATCCTGCAATAATAATAAGGCCTGCAGAAATTAAATTCTGCTGGTTTTGGTTGATGTAGTAAGCTGCAACTAAAACTAAAATTGCGGCTGCTATACCAATAATATAATGAATTAATACTCCTTTTTTCATGATTAATCTTTTTTGGTAATTCTGTTATTTTCAAAGTTTAAAGTATGGCCGGGGAAATCAATATCAGTTAATTCCTGTATCCTCTTAAAGGCCCTGTGGCTTTTATCCTGCGTTAAGCGGCTAATCTTGTCCTGCTGAACAGAAACTACATCTGCATACAGAAAGTCGCCCTTGCTGTTTATTTTAAGCGTTAACAAGGGGGCAAAACCATTAGACCCTTTTAAGCTAAACATGCCGTAGGTACAAAAATTACCCAAACTGTAGGCAATAAATTTATTTTTATATACTTCAACGGCTCTCGTTACGTGTGGGCCATGCCCTAAAACAACATCTGCACCCGCATCAATAACAGCATGTGCAAAGGCATATACATTACCACGGTTTTCTTTATAAAAGATTTCGTTCCTGCGCGGCACATGCTCAAATCTTGCACCTTCACCGCCACCATGAAAAGAAACAACTACAATATCGGCCAGCTTTTTAAGCCTGCCCACTAAAGCTTTGGCACTGTCGACTTTATTTATAGAGACCGTATTTTCATTCGGAGCAAAAGCACAAAAGGCATATTTAACGCTATCTTTCTCAAATATTTCAAAGGGCTTATTAACTTGCCCGGCATAATGAATTTGTAAGGAATCTAAAATTCGGGCGGTATTTTTACGGCCTTTCGCATCAAAATCACCAACATGGTTATTGGCAATACTTAACAGGTTAAAGCCTGCTTTTTTATAAATCCCAGCATATCTTTCGGGCATTCGGAAGGCAAAACAGTTATTTGGGTTAATGCCATTACATTTGTTAGAATTGCCTGAATTTAGAAAACAACCTTCCAGGTTCCCAAAAACAATATCGCCTTTAAGCAAACTGTCTACCGCCTTAAAACTATTCACGGCATCATCTGGCGGGAGGTTGGTTTTAGATGGAAAAGCTGAGCCCAGCATAATATCTCCAACGGCTACTATGGAAATCGTGTCCTTAATTTTTTTAATCACCGTGTCGGCTTTTACCGGGATTGCGGCATGAGGTGCATTATTGCCCCCCGTGCAGCGAATAAAAAACAGAATGGCTGCTACAGATAAAAACAGGCTTGTTATAAATTTCATTATTGATTTTTGTGTGATAAAAAAAATCCTCCTAAATTTCTTAAGGAGGATCGTGTTTTTTTATGTTTAACCCAATTGCGAAATGCAAATGGCTGATTGGATTATTCTACCGTAAAATCTTTCTTATAAGATTCTAAAATACGGCCGCCTTTATAAAAGAAACGACTGTAATAAGGCTCGTTTAAATTGCTGATTACTACACCGCGCGAACTTGATGCGTGGGCAAAACGATTGTCGCCTAAATAAATGCCAATATGTGAAATACTTTTGCTTTTGATTTTGAAGAAGACCAGATCACCTTCTTTTAATTCATCCTTAGAAACCGGATCAACCATGCTAAAAATATCGCGTGAATTTCTTCTGATGGTGGTGTTGAAAACTTTATCGTAGATTGCTTTTGTAAAAGCTGAACAATCAATTCCTTTTTTGGTATTTCCGCCGTAGCTATACGGGGTTCCGATCCATTCGTACACAAACTTATAAAGCTTTAAGTTTGACGTCGCATCAACCGCTACACCCATTACTTGCGAGAAATATTGAGATGCTAAGTTGTCAGGATCGTTTGATTCTTTACCAGATTCTTTTGTTTTTGTTTGCGCAAATGCAGCTGAGAACGTGCAGAAAGCGATAAGGGAGGTAAACAAAAATTTTTTAATCATGTTATACAGTTATGTTTGGGTAATTCACTTACACATTAACGTACACCACATGGGCTTATTGTTGGTTGCCAAAAGTATTAATTATACAAATGTTATCCAAATGTTAATTGTTAAAAAGTAAAAGTTATTAACATTTTAATGATTTCGACCTGTTGAAAGCGCTTATTTCGTAATTAAATTTTGAAAAAGTGTACGGTTTCAGTTCTTATAAAAACAAGCTCGTAAAGCCTGCTCAGTTTTTATTATGATTATAGTTAATAATATTACAAGGCAAACAAAAAAATAAGGATTAGCGCTTTAGCTTTTTCTTTAAATATTTATAATTAGGGATAACTAAGGTTTCACGAAATTAAATTTCACAATAAATTAAATAGAGAATGTGATAAATCGTTAAGTTTAAAATCTATAAAATTAGAGTTTCAGAGGAAAGAGATCAGATGAATACTATTTAATTGTAAAACAACTGTTAAATGTAATTTCATAGCTGATATTATGATGTTTTTACATTCAAGAGTGCCGAAAATTACAATAAAAAAATTAGATTTGCTGTCGCAAAAAACAAATACCCTAAAATGAGTGCAGTAGAAATAAATAAAGATACCTGGTTAAAGTGGTTTGAGTCGATGTTGCTTATGCGCAAGTTCGAAGAAAAAACTGGCCAGTTATACGGACAACAAAAAATACGTGGCTTTTGTCATTTATACATTGGACAAGAAGCTGTAGTTGCAGGTGCTATATCTGCAATGCAAAAAGGCGATTCGATGATTACTACTTATCGTGATCACGCTCACGCTTTAGCTTTAGGTGTAAGTGCTGATAGCATCATGGCAGAAATGTATGGTAAAGCTACAGGTTGCTCTAAAGGTAAAGGTGGTTCAATGCACATGTTTAGCAAAGAACACAATTTTTATGGTGGACATGCAATTGTTGGTGGCCAGATTCCTTTAGGAGCTGGTGTTGCTTTTGCAGAAAAATATAAAGGTACTGACAATGTAAACATTTGTTATATGGGCGATGGCGCGGTGCGTCAGGGTGCATTAAACGAGACGTTTAACATGGCTATGCTTTGGAAACTTCCGGTTGTTTTTGTTTGTGAAAACAATGGTTATGCAATGGGTACATCTGTAGAGCGTACAACCAACATGACTGATATTTATAAAATCGGTTTAGGTTTTGATATGCCTTGCGCACCAGTTGATGGTATGGACCCGGTTGCTGTACACAATGCAATGGACGAAGCCATTCAACGTGCACGTAAAGGAGAAGGGCCTACTTTCTTAGAAATGAGAACTTACCGTTACCGTGGACATTCAATGTCTGATCCTGCAAAATATCGTACTAAAGAAGAATTAGAAGATTATAAAGCAAAAGATCCTGTTGAGCATGCAAGAGAAACGATTCTACAAGAAAAGTATGCAGATCAAGCCTGGATTGAAGAGGTAGAAGCTAAAGTAAAAGCAACTGTAGATCATGCAGTGAAATTTGCAGAAGAATCTCCTTGGCCTGATGCATCAGAGTTATACAAAGATGTATATATGCAAAAGGACTATCCTTACGTAATGGATTAATTATTTTAAGATTTCAATTAAAGATATATAATGGCTGAAGTAGTTAGAATGCCCAAAATGAGCGATACCATGACTGAAGGGGTATTGGCAAAATGGCATGTTAAAGTTGGCGATAAAGTAAAGAGTGGTGATGTGCTTGCTGAGGTAGAAACCGATAAAGCAACAATGGATCTTGAATCTTACGAAGAAGGTACTTTATTACATATTGGTGTTGAAGAAGGCAAAGGCGTTCCTATTGATGCAATTATTGCAGTAATTGGAAAAGAAGGAGAAGATTTTCAAGCCGCAATTGATGCTGCTGGTGGTTCTGGTAAAACAGAAGAAAAACCTGCCTCAACTGAAGCTCCAAAAGCAGAAGAGAAAAAAGAAGAAGCACCAGCTCAGGGTGGTGGCTTAAGCGAAGAAGAATTAGCCGCAAAAGGTGTTACGGTTATCCGTATGCCTTTGCTAAGCGATACCATGACTGAAGGCGTAATTGCTGAATGGCATAAAAAAGTTGGCGATAAAGTAAAAGACGATGATGTTTTAGCGGATGTAGAAACCGATAAGGCAACTATGGAAGTTATGGGTTATGCAACCGGAACTTTATTGCATATTGGCGTAGAAAAAGGTGCTGCAGCCAAGGTAAACGGGATTATTGCAATTGTTGGCCCTGAAGGAACCGACATTAGCGGAATTTTAAGCGCTGGCGATGCGCCTGCTAAGAAAACAGAAAGCACTGAAACTAAAACAGAAGAAGCTCCAAAAGCAACCGCTGATGCAAGCCCAAGTGCTGCGCCAGTTGCTGAAAGTACTTCTGATAGTCGCGTTAAAGCATCTCCTTTGGCTAAGAAAATAGCAAAAGATAAGGGAATCGATTTAGCTCAGGTTTCGGGAAGCGCAGAAGGTGGCCGTATCATTAAAAAAGATATTGAAAACTTTAAGCCTGCTGCTGCGCCTGCTAAAGCCGAAACGGCTTCAGCTCCTGCTGAAAAAGCTGCTCCGGCAATTCCTCAGTTTATAGGTGAAGAGAAATTTACTGAAAAACCAGTTTCGCAAATGCGTAAAGTAATTGCCAAACGTTTAGCCGAAAGCTTATTTACTGCCCCTCACTTCTATTTAACAATGGCCATTGATATGGACAAAGCGATTGAAGCGAGAGCACGTATTAATGAATATGCCCCATCAAAAGTTTCGTTCAACGATTTAGTTTTAAAAGCAACCGCTATTGCTTTAAAACAACACCCAATTGTGAATTCTTCATGGTTAGGCGATAAAATCCGTTACAACGAACATGTAAACATTGGTGTTGCGGTTGCAGTAGAAGATGGTTTATTGGTTCCTGTTGTGCGTTTCGCTGATGGAAAATCATTAACACACATTTCTGCAGAAGTAAAAGACTTTGCTCAAAAAGCGAAGGCTAAAAAACTTCAGCCAGCAGATTGGGAAGGTTCTACTTTTACCATCTCTAATTTAGGTATGTTCGGCATTGATGAGTTTACTGCAATCATTAACTCACCTGACAGTTGTATTTTAGCTGTTGGAGGTATCTCTCAGGTTCCTGTTGTTAAAAACGGAGCTGTTGTACCGGGGAACGTAATGAAAGTAACTTTAAGCTGCGATCACCGTACGGTTGATGGCGCAAGCGGTGCCGCATTTTTGCAAACCCTTAAAGCTTTGTTAGAGGAGCCGGTTAGGTTATTAGCTTAATCAAATAAGATTACATTTTCAGTTCCAAACTGATTCAAATAATTAAAGGCTTCCATTTGGAAGCCTTTTTTATGATTCCTTTTTTGCCTTCCCCCAATCGCCCATTTGCCTGATGATGGGAATCATTTTACTCCCCATGACCGTTAATGCATAACCGCCTTCTGCAGTTTCATGTTTTATAATTAAACCATCGGTTTCCAGTTCTTTTAATTGTAAAGCTAAAACACGATCTGTAATATTTGGAATGGTTTCTTTTATGGTGGTGTAACGCTGTGCGTGATCTGATAAAACACCTAAAATGCTTAATTTCCATCTACCGCTTATTGCATTTAAAGCAACAGCTGCATCACAAAATTCATGTAGTATCTCCTGGTTCTCGAAATTAGTTGAAGTGGTTTTTCTCATAACTTACAATTTTGTAAGCTGCTCAACAGCCTAATGCAATTAATTAAATTTGCCCTACAAAATTATCAATATGAAAGCAAACCACAATGTTTTAGGATTACATCACATCGCTATTCGTGCAAAAGATTTCGACAGAACACTTAATTTTTATACTCAAGGACTTGGTTTTACGGTAAGCCATAGCTGGACATTGCCCGAGTTTAATATTAAACAAGCCTGTATGTTAAAATCAGCAGATGGAGACTCCTATATTGAAATATTCGATTACCAGGCAAATGCCCCAACCCAGGGCCAAAAAGCAAATGGAGATGAGGAAATAAAAACAGGCTCTCTATTGCATTTTGCCTTAAATGTTGTGGATGCAAAGCTTGCCTTTAACCAGGCTATTGATGCTGGTGGGCAAGAATGTGTTAAACCCATGGTTTTGCAATTGGGTAAACCGGCTGTAGAGGTTAAAAATGCATTGGTTTATAGCCCCAACGGAGAGGTAATTGAATTTCTTGAACCCAATAAATTATAAATGTAAACCCTTTAATGATTAATTTGTTAGTACTAAAACACCTTAATCATGGACAAAGAAAAATTAATACAGGAAGCCTATCTGGTTTCGCATAAAATAGAAGAAAACGAAAATTTCCCCAATAATAAAAACCTGCCTTTAATGATTTATAAAGGAGCTTTTTTAATCCATCCCGATGAATCTGAGGAAGTGATTAAAAAGGTGTTTGCCCAAAATGGCTATACCAATGCCTGGGTCGATTCTATTTTTGATTATCATCATTATCACAGCAATACACACGAAGTAATGGGTGTTTTTTGTGGAAGGGCCGACGTACAGTTTGGGGGCGAACATGGTGTTTGCATCGAGTTGGATAAAGGAGATGTAGTGGTTATTCCTGCAGGTGTAGCCCATAAGAAATTAAACTCCAGTGATGATTTTACGGTCGTTGGAGCTTATCCAAATGGCATTGAGTATAACATCAGGTATGGCAAAGCTGAAGAAAGACCCGAGGCAGATCAGGATATTGAAAAAGTGAAAAATCCAGACAATGATCCGGTTTATGGAAGTAAAGGACATTTGTTTGAATGCTGGTATAAACAAAAATGCGAGAATGTGTAAAACTCTTTAAGAATTACGGCCAAAATTCTTTATTTTTCGGGTTTTAAACTAAGTATCACTAACGTAAATGAATTTTCGAAATATAATCACTGCTATTGCCCTCTCTTCAACATTATTAACCGCTTGCTCCAGTAAAAAATCAGAAGAAAAAAAAGCTGCTGAAAAGAAAATTCGAACCAAAGAAGATGATAAAGCCGATAGTCTTCTAATTGCTTATGATCCTGCAAAAGGCGATAAGTGGATTGCTGATTTTGTAGATAACCTGCATAAGAAGTTTGGGTTTAACGGAAATATGCTGGTAGCCAAAGACGGTAAAATTCTTTACGAAAAAGCAATTGGCTGGGCAGATTACCTGCATCGCGATAGCTTGAAGATAAATTCGGAATTTGAATTGGCTTCTATTACTAAAACCTTTACCGGAACGGCTATTATGCAACTGGTTGAGGCCGGCAAACTTTCTTTAGATGATAACGTTAAAAAATTCTTCCCGAATTTTCCTTATGAAGGAATTACGGTAAAGTTGTTGTTGAGCCACCGAAGCGGGATGATGAATTACGTTTATTTTATCGATGACATTTGGCGCAAGGAAAAACGCAACATGAAAAAAGGCGTAACCAACCAGGAGGTAATGGATGTTATTGCGGAGAAAAAACCCAATCCTTATACCAAACCCGATAATCGTTTTCATTATAACAATTCAAACTTTATGGTTTTGGGTGCCATTATAGAAAAAGTAACGGGCCAGCGCTATTCACAGTATATGATGGAGCATGTTTTTAAACCTGCCGGTTTAAAGCACACGCATGTTTATAGTACTACAGAGTATGAAAAAATTCCTGTTGATGTGGTTGGCCACGATAGAACGTGGAAATATTCAGTTGCGCAGAACTTTTTAGATGGCCCCGTTGGCGATAAAGGAATTTACAGTACAGTACACGATTTGGTTTTATTTGATAAATACCTTAAAAACGGCAGGCTTTTAAGTAAGAAGAGTCTGGACTCTGCTTATGTAGGCCGTAATAAGCCCATTAACGGCCACTTTAATTATGGTTACGGCTGGCGCATGTTTGATGGAGAAGGAATGGATAAAGTGGTTTATCATACCGGATGGTGGCACGGTTTTCGACACATTTACGTAAGAGATTTAAACAAAAATATTGTAATTATATTTTTAGGTAACCTAACGAATGGAAGCTTAATGCATCTTGATGATTTATATAAGCATTTTAATATGCCGGTTATCAGAAAAGGGGCATACCATGGTAATGGAAGCTTGCCAGGAAGCGACGAAGACTAAAAAACAAAATATGGCTAAAACGAAATGGATTATTGAACCGGGTAAATTGACCATTTATCCAAAACGAGGTTTAAGGTTAATGGGTTTGATAACCCTGATTGCAATAGCCGGAATTTCTGTTTACCTCTACACGCAAAAAGAAGGTTACACATCGCAGCTTGGATTTGGTTTTTTAGGTTTTCTGTTACTCGTTCCAATACTAATTCTTTTAATTGGGGAAAATAACATTGTTTTTGATGGCAGCAGCCGAACCCTGTATAATAAAATTGCAGGTATAACCATTGGCTCAACTCCATTTGATCAGATAGCGGCTATAGAACCTTATCAGATTATTGGAAGTGGTTTTAATTACAGGGTTTTCAAGAAAAGCAACAGGCATGGCAAGGGGCTCATCATTTCTGCCGGATATAGCAAAACTTCAAACTTAAACTTACAGGCCTTTGAGCAGGAAGTTTTGCCCAAAATAGACGAGCTGGTGTTTGCAAACGCACCTGTTATGCCAAAGCAAACCATTTACGATTTTGAGTTTTTTAAGGAAGAAGGTGGTGCATATATTGTTAGAGATAATAAAGTTGCAGCATTAATTTTTGGCATCATTCTAATTGGTGTTACCGTTATAATTTTGCTTAGCCCTACTTTTATGGCAAATGAAGCTGGCTTTGGGAAAATATTAACCACTTATTTTCCAGTGGTTATTGGCGCCGTCCTCGTTAGTACTTTCTTTTCGAGCATTACATTTGATAAAAATCAACGTCAGATTATTCATTCTACTTTTGCTGGCCGATTTAAAAAGGTATATGCGTTCGACGATTTGATCAGGTTTCAAATTATCCGCAAATCAACTAATTTTATTTATACCGGTACAGAGGTTAAAGCCCAGATAGAATCAAAAGCTAAAAACAAAAGCTTCGAACTTGTATTAAGAAACTTTAGAAGTACCAAAAAGATTGAACGCTTTTTAGATGAAGCCAATACCATTTTAGGACGGGTATAAACTGCTTTTTGATGTACACGGCATTGCTGTTCTTTTCAAAAAAAATACCTGGAAAGAAAACAAAAGGTGCTAATTTCGTTTTATTATAAAAAGACATATTATGTTTGATAAATTATTTGCGGCACAACAAAAAGCCGAAGAAATTAAAAAACGCCTGGACACCATCTCTGTGTTTGGCGAAGTTGAAAATGGCGCAATAAAGGTTACTGCAACTGCAAATAAAGCCGTTACAGGAATTGCCATTGATGAAGAATTTTTAAAGTCTGCCGATAAAGAAGAATTAGAAGAGTTGTTATTAACAGCCATTAATAAAGCCCTGGCAAATGCAGATCAGGTTAGTGCAACCGAAATGCAATCGGCTACCAATGATATGCTCGGAGGCCTGGGAGGCATGTTTGGTTCTTAACCTTTAAAATTATACCACAACAATGAAATATACATATTACGGTCAGTCATGCTTTTTACTCGAAGCGGCTGGAAAGAAATTATTGTTTGACCCTTTTATTACACATAATCCATTAGCTAAAAATATCGATATCAAGGCAATTGAAGCTGACTATATTTTAGTAAGTCATGGACATGGAGACCACGTTGCTGATTTAGTTACTTTAGCAAAGCAAACGCAGGCAACTGTAATTGCGATGCCTGAAATAACCGACTGGGCCACCAGGCAAGGTGTAGAAAAAGTACATGGAATGAACTTTGGTAAATTTACTTTTGACTGGGGAACTGTACGCATGGTACCAGCTACGCATTCTTCAGGATTGCCCGATGGAAGTTATGGAGGAAACCCTGCCGGCTTTGTTTTAGAAGTGGATGGCAAGCAGATTTATTTTGCCGGCGATACTGGCCTAACCATTGAAATGAAAGTGCTGGCAGATATTTATAACCTGGATTATGCCATTTTACCAATCGGTGGAAATTACACAATGGATGTAGACGATGCTTTGGTTGCAACTAAATATTTTGAATGCGATCGTGTAATTGGCGTTCACTACAATACTTTTCCTGTTATAGAAATAGATACACAGGTAGCTGTAGATAAATTTAAAAGAGAGAACAAAATATTGTTATTGCCGGAAATTGGCGAAACGATTACTTTGTAAAATAAAAAAGGTCCTGACTTTCGTCGGGACCTTTTCAAATTATAAACCTAAACCTAATTCTTTTTAGCTGCTGCTTTATTTGCTTTGTAGCGCATATCAGCAGTACCGTCTTTTTTAGTTGGACCAGCAACTGGTGCAGCTTTACCTTTGTTTTCTTTAAAACGCATATCCGGCGTGCCGTCTGCTTTAACTTTAGCAGCTGTTGTGGTTGTTTTAGTTTCTACTTTTTTAGCATCAGCTTTAACACCATTTTTAACTGGAGCTACAGTAGTTTTAACTTCTTTTTTTACAGCTTTTTTAGTTTGTGTAGCCGTTGCAGCTGCCGGTGTTTGAGCAAATGCTGTGGTTAAACTAAATGCTGCGATTGCGATTAAACTCAATAATTTTTTCATGTTTTCTAATTTTTGTTTTACTCGTTATTTGTTTGATATAAAATTGCTTATTAGGAATGAAGATTGTATGAAGATAAGAAAATGATTTTAATTCATCGTAAAGTTAATTGATATTGTAAAACGGGTTTTAACTGGAGTTCCAATCTCCTCGTTGGGATTCCAAGTCATCATTTTAAAAGCACTTATTGCTTCCTGGCTAAGTTCGTCATCAGGACTGCTGAAAACTTTAATATCTTCAGGAGATCCATTTGGTACAATACTAAATTCTAAAAGGACTTTGCCCTGTATTTTATTAAGGATTGCATTAGGTGGATATTTCATTTTTTTTAAAAATGAAAAATCTGTTAATGTTAAGATCATTGGAGCATTTAACCGATTTCCATCGGCATCTGAATAAGCGCTTTCCAGTAGTTCTCCATTGTCATTATAAGTTTCGCTAAGGGCGAATTTACCATCTCTGAAATAGATTTTCCAGTGACCAACCTTTTTTCCAAGTTTAAATTCCCCTTCGGTTTTTAATTGTTTATTATCCCAGTAGGTAACAATAGGTCCATCTGCTTTATCCCACTTATAGCCAACTTTTTCTTTTAATTGTTTATTGGTGTAATATTTCGACCAGGTGCCGGTTTTATAACCCATCTCGTAATAACCTTCCTCTAACAACACGCCTTTTTCATAACGTTCGAAAGGCCCTTTTCTAATGGATAGGGCTTCGTCGGCAAAGCTGACCTTTTCCTGCAATACACCTTTTTTATTTGAAAGCCTAACTACCCATAAGCTATCCTGTTTCTCCTTTTTCATGATCCATTTGGAACGGAGAGGATCTACTAAATAGCCCTTTGGCGTTTCATAAATGGTGGTGGTATCTTGCTGTGCTAAGGCAAGATTACAGATGCCCCAGCACAGTGCAATTAAACATATTATCTTTTTCATTAGTGTGCAGCTAACCAATTATCACCTTCACCAATTTCTACTACAATTGGAACGGTAGTTTTTATCGCATTTTTCATTCTATCCTGAATAATGGCTTTCATAACTTCTTTTTCCGATTTTAATACATCGAAAACCAACTCATCATGCACTTGCATGGTCATGGTCGATTGCAGATTTTGCGCCTTCATATCTTTATGGATATTAATCATGGCAATTTTAATCATGTCGGCCGCTGAGCCCTGAATGGGAGCGTTAATTGCATTTCGTTCCGCAAAGCCTCTTACGGTCTGGTTGGCAGAGTTAATGTCTCTCAGGTAGCGTCTGCGTCCCATAATGGTTTCTACAAAGCCGTTCTCTCTTGCAAAGTTCATGGTGTCGCTCATATACCGTTTAATCCCCGGATACTGAGCGAAATATTGTTCAATAATTTCTGCTGCTTCCTTACGCGGGATGCCCAGGTTTTGAGAAAGGCCAAAGGCAGACTGCCCATAGATAATTCCAAAATTTACAGCTTTGGCGTTACGGCGCTGTGTATTATCTACTTCTTCGATACCAATGCCGTAAACTTTAGCTGCAGTGGCGGTATGAATGTCGATGCCTTTATTAAACGCATCAATCATATTTTCTTCCTTACTGATGTGTGCAATGATGCGTAACTCAATTTGCGAGTAATCGGCAGATAAAAGAATGTGATTTTCGTCTCTTGCAATAAAAGCCTTCCGTACTTCCCTTCCTCTTTCCGTACGAATTGGAATGTTTTGCAGGTTCGGGTTATTAGAGCTTAATCTACCGGTTGCAGCAACCGCCTGGTTGTATGAGGTGTGTACACGACCTGTTTTAGGATTAACCATTAAGGGCAGGGCATCTACATAAGTGGATTTTAATTTCTGTAACTGGCGGAAATCAAGAATATCCTGAACAATATCACTTTTATTGGCTAAAGCAGTTAATACATCTTCGCCGGTTTGATACTGGCCTGTTTTGGTTTTTTTTGCTTTAGGGTCGAGTTGTAATTTGTCAAATAATACTTCGCCTAATTGCTTTGGAGAGGCTAAATTGAATTTGACCCCCGCTTTATCGTAAACGTTTTGCTCAAACTTAATGATGTCTTTTTCAAGTTCAGTTGAATAGTTTTTTAAGGTTTCAATATCAATTCTTACGCCTTCTTTTTCTATATCGGCCAAAACATAGACTAAAGGATTTTCAATTTCCTCAGCCAGTTTAGCGGCATTAAGTTCTTTAAGTTTCGGTTCAAAAATATGTGCCAGTTGCAAGGTTACATCTGCATCCTCAGCGGCATAATCGACTACGTTTTCTACCGGAACATCGCGCATGGTGCTCTGGTTTTTGCCTTTTGGCCCAATTAAAGTTGTAATCGAAATAGGCGAATAACCCAGGTAGTTTTCAGCTAAAACATCCATTCCATGGCGGGTGTCCGGATCAATTAAATAATGCGCAAGCATGGTGTCGAAAAGTTTCCCCTCTACCTGAACATCATACCATTTTAATACTAAGATGTCGTATTTGGTGTTTTGGCCAATCTTTTCAATCTTATCGTTTTCAAGCACCACCCTAAACTCGTCAACAAGGGCTTGTGCTTCTTCACGAACAGCTGAAACAGGGATGTAATAGCCTTCCCCAGGTTTTATAGAAAAAGATAAACCGACCAACTCAGCGGTATTGGCATCTGTTCCTGTGGTTTCAGTATCGAAAGAAATTCTTTTTTGAGCCAATAACAGTTTAATTAAATCAGCGCGTTTTTCTGAAGTATCAACCAGTTGGTAATTGTGCTCCGTATTTTCTATGGTTTTAGCCGGTAGTTTTTCTACAGGCTCCTCTTCAAGGGTATTGGTGTATTGGATGGCCTCGCCAGGCTGGTTGCCAAAAAGATCGGTTTGTGTACCTTCCTGAAATTTAGCTGTAGTTACTGAAAAACCATCGCCAAAAACTCTTTTTCCAAGGGTTCTAAATTCCAGTTCGGTAAAAAGGGGTTCTAATAAATCACGGCTCGGATCGCATAATTCCAGCTCCTGTTCATCCAGCTCAACCGGTACATCTAATAAAATTGTAGCTAATTTTTTTGAGATTAATCCCTGCTCGGCAAAATTCTCTACGTTTTCGCGTTGTTTGCCTTTTAATTCATGACTGTTTGCAATAATATTCTCAATAGATCCATATTGCTTTATTAGCAATTTAGCCGTTTTTTCACCAATACCAGGAATGCCAGGTATATTATCAACCGCATCGCCCCATAAGCCTAAAATGTCAATTACCTGCAATACATCTTCTATTTCCCATTTGGTTAAAATCTCTTTAACCCCAAGTATTTCCATGTCGTTACCCATTCGGGCGGGTTTGTAAATGAAAATATTGTCGGAAACAAGCTGTGCAAAATCCTTGTCAGGTGTCATACAATAAACCTGGTAACCTTTTTTTTCCGCTTTTTTTGCCAGTGTTCCAATAATATCGTCGGCCTCATAACCATCAGATGTAATAACAGGAATATTAAATCCTGTAATTAATTTAATTACATAGGGCATTGCGGCGGCTAAGTCTTCAGGCATAGCCTGGCGGTGCGCTTTGTAAGCCTCAAAAGAAATGTGCCTTTCGGTTGGGGCTTCTGTATCAAAAACTACAGCAATATGTGTTGGCTTTTCTTTCTTTAACACATCAAGCAGTGTATTGGTAAATCCCATTACAGCTGATGTATTTATCCCAGTAGAAGTAAACCGGGGGTTTTTACTTAATGCAAAATGCGCCCGGTACATCAGCGCCATTCCATCTAAAAGAAAGAGTTTTTTCATCAGAATATGTTATTTTAAAATATTGATTTCAAAAATGTGGTTTCACAGATTTGGATTAAAAGTAACCAAAGTTAAAGGTTTAGAAAAAGATTAAAGGATAATTTAACCGAAAAGTAATTCGACTGAAATGTAAATTAAATTGAAACAGGCATGAAAGATCATAGAATAAGGAAGACCGTATTTTATACGTAAATATCCAAGTGTCAATCCTCCGGATATTTGCGAGGATATGTATATTAAGAATGATGGATCGTGAAAAGTTAAACCTTTCATATTTGAAATGTGAATGCAGCCGAAAAATATTGCGGAAAAATAAAATAGGTAACCAAAATACTTTTGCCAAAGCAAATGCACTTTAGTTAAGCTCAATCGCTTTAAATAAAAATGGATCAGGAATGAGGCAAATAAAAAGACAAAATAAATCGGGATGGTTAAAAGTTTATTTTGAACAAAATAATTGATAATTACAGAAATGGAGATCAAAACAAAATAAATACTAAGGTATTTTTTCCTTAACGGAAATCTGAATACTGTTTCTTCAATTATCGGAGCAGCAATACAGCCAAGCATCAATGTCTCGATTGGCCCGATTTTTTCTAACGGATACAGTTCTTCATAGGTGTGTATAAGTTTAAAATGCGTTAGTATGAGGTAAGTGGAAAATACAATTCCTGAAAAAAACAGATTAACTAATAATAGGAAGCCAAGCTCTCTCCGAAGAGATTTTCTATCTTTGCTTATGTTAACGATTTGAGGTTTTTTAAGGAATTTCCAAAAATTGATGAGCGTTTGATGCATTATTTATACTTTTATTTAAAACATGCGTTATTGGTTTAAATAGCTAAACATATGAAGATTCTTAAGATATTTACAGTATTATTTTTTTTAAGCGTAACAGTAGTCTTTGCACAGGATTTTGTTGTTAAAAATGATGATGAAGTGATCCGTGGTACCGTTAAAGGAACGGATTATTTTTCGGTGTTCATTAGCCAGAATGACGAAACCGATGTGGTACTATCTGCGGGCAATGTAAAGAGTTTCTTTTGGAATGGAGATACTTACCTGAGCAAAGGGTTTGCAAACAATAAAAATTTCGAATACCGTTTTGTAAAGGTAATTGAAATGGGAGCAGTCAATCTGTACGCTTTTGGTGGCGGTACCTTAGCGCCTGTACAGAAGCAGAGAAGAGTACGTTTTAGTCCATCAGTTGGTATTGGAGCTGGTACAGGTGGTTATAGTGGTATGGGTTTGGGCGGCGGAATTAGTATTGGTGGTGGCATTGGCGGTAGAAATAATGCATCCGAAAAGCTTGCCGGAAGTCCGGCGGTTCGTTATTTCATAGAGAAACCAGGTACGGGACCTCTACAGGAGTTGCCTGTAAAAGCCATAACTGATGCCGATAAAAGATCTGCTGTAAAAAGTATTTTGCTGCAAAAATTAGGAGACCAACCCGAATTACTGGAAAAAGTAGAAGCGAATACCGAGTTGAATAGTCGCGATGTGATTGAATTGGTAAAAGCCTACAACGAGAAAAAAAATAAACAGTAACCATTAAGTTCTTGCACAGCAGTTTATTAAATGATCGTTTACCATTCCGGTTGCCTGCATGTATGCATAACAAATCGTGGTGCCAAAGAATTTAAAACCACGTTTTTTCATGTCTTTGCTAATCTGATCTGATAAATCCGTTCTGGGAGGAACATCACTCATTTTTTCAACATGATTTAAAATGGGTTTACCATCCGGTAAAAAACTCCAGATGTATTTGGAAAAACTGCCAAACTCTTTTTGGATGCCGATAAATAACCTGGCATTGTTAATGGCCCCATTAACTTTTAAGCGGTTGCGGATAATTCCTGCATCCTGCATTAATCTTTCTACATCTTCCTCATTAAAAGCAGCAACTTTTTCAACTTCAAAATCTGCAAAGGCTTTTCTATAATGCTCTCGCCGGCGTAAAATGGTAATCCAGCTTAAACCAGCTTGTGCTCCCTCCAGAATCAGAAACTCAAATAAGGTTTTATCGTCATAAACAGGTTTCCCCCATTCCTCATCATGGTATTTTATGTAAAGTGGGTCGGCGCTTGCCCAGGAACACCTGATTGAGTCTTGAGTCTGAAGTCGGGAGTCTGTAGTCATGATCGTTATGAAAACTTATTAGTATTGTTAATCATGTAATTAATTAATTTGCTGATTTCTTCGCACTGATTATCCAATGAGGTGAATTCTTCCTTTGAGATGTAGTTGCACGCCAATGCTACGTCTAACCAAACTTGTGTTTCTCCAGTTTCCATATCTGCATCGGTTAACTTACTTATAAAATGATTAGGATACCTTCTTTTTTTATATGCTTCTCCAATGCTGCTACAAATAGAGCGCGAAGACCTCCTGACCTGGTCAACTAAGCTGTATTGTTCTTCTTTTGGGAAAGATTTAGTAAGGTTGTAAATGCTCATTAATAATGAAAAACCCTTTTTGTATGCTATCAATTCTCTAAATTTTCCCATTTCCGAAGATATTATAGACTAAAGACTCTGGACTGCTTACTCAGGACTATTTAAAAGTTCATCCCAATACTCTACCGCTCTTCTGTAATGTGGAATAACAATACTGCCGCCAACTAAATTGGCAATCATAAATATTTCATTCATTTCTTCTGAATTTACACCCGCATCGTGGCATTTACCTAAGTGGTATTTAATACAATCATCGCAACGTAAAACCATTGAAGCTACGAGACCCAGCATTTCCTTTGTTTTTACATTTAATGCACCATCAGCATATGATGTAGTATCCAGTGCAAAAAACCTTTTAATATTTGTATTGGCTGTTTCCATTATTCTATCGTTCATTTTTTCACGATAGCCATTAAATTCTTCTACAAGCTTTCCCATATTCTAATTTTTATTTAACAACCCTGTTTTATATAATTTCTTCAAGCGGATCCCAAAAAAGTTTTTTGAAATCGACTACTTTATCATTTTTAACCCGTACACCTTCTTTTTCTAATAATTCCTGCATCATATTCGGATCTTCGAAATGAAATTTACCGGTAAGCAAGCCGCTGCTGTTAACTACGCGGTGTGCAGGAACTTTGGGGTGTGCCAGGCCCGAGTACCTCATGGCATGCCCAACCATTCTTGAAGATTTTGCTGCACCCAAACTTTTAGCAATTGCGCCATAAGAAGTAACCCTTCCTTTTGGAATTAATCTGGCTATCTCAAAAACCTGTTCGTAAAAGTTGGTGTCCATGTTTTATTCAAATGAGAACTGAATGTAGTTAATATTTTTATCGTGCAAAAGGTATTTTTTTTCGTAATATGTTTTTATAGATAAAACATTGTCAGCTAAGTCTGAGGTGTATAAATGATCTGTATTTTTATGTATAAGCAGGCCAAGTTCAGCAACTTTTTCACACGTATACGCGTACAAAGCATCGTTATCTGTTTTTAAATTGACCTTTCCGCCGGGTTTTAAAATAACTTTATATCGATCTAAAAAGGCCGGAAAAGTTAATCTCTTTTTCTCTCGGCTGTCCTGTGGTTGTGGATCAGGAAATGTAATCCAGATTTCATCAATTTCACCAGCTTCAAAATAATCTAATAAATTCTCAATCTGAATACGTAAAAACGCAACATTGTTTATACCCTCTTCAATGGCCGTTTTTGCACCTCTCCAAATCCTGTTGCCTTTATAATCAATACCTATAAAGTTTTTTTCAGGAAATAGAGTAGCCAGGTTAACCGTGTATTCGCCTTTACCACAAGCCAGTTCCAGTACAACGGGATTATTGTTTTTAAAATGATCTTTTGCCCAGTTGCCTTTTAATGCTTTTCCCTGGTCTAATTGATATACGTTTGCAAAAGTTTCTATTTCGGCAAAACGTCTAAGTTTATCTTTACCCACTATTAAAAATTAAGCTGCAAATTTAATATTAATTGCTTACTTAAGTATAAAAACCATAACCACTATAATTTATTCTGACAGATTCAAAGTCTTCCGTTGGCGGTTATTTTGTATTTTTGCAGGTAAAAAAAATAAGTTTTGGAAAAATCGGCTAAAATATACGTTGCAGGTCACCGTGGAATGGTAGGTTCTGCAATTTATCGTAAATTACAGAAAGAAGGATATACTAATTTATTAACAAGAATATCTGCAGCGCTCGATCTTCGCAACCAGCAGGCAGTAGCCGATTTTTTTGAGGCAGAAAAGCCAGATTACGTTTTTTTAGCTGCGGCTAAAGTTGGGGGCATTGTTGCAAATAATACCTACCGGGCCGATTTCCTATATGAAAATTTAGCCATTCAGAATAACGTTATCCACAGCGCTTATGTAAATGAAGTAAGCAAATTGATGTTTTTAGGCTCAAGTTGTATTTACCCTAAAATGGCCCCGCAACCTTTAAAAGAAGATTACCTTTTAACCGGAACCTTAGAAGAAACCAATGAACCTTATGCCATTGCTAAAATTGCAGGTATTAAAATGTGCGATGCCTATCGTGCCCAATATGGCTGTAATTTTATTTCTGTAATGCCAACCAATTTATATGGCTATAATGATAATTATCACCCTCAAAACTCTCATGTTTTGCCTGCGTTAATTCGTAAAGTACACGAAGCTAAAATTAATGGTGAAAAGGAAATTGTTGTCTGGGGATCTGGCTCACCAATGAGAGAATTTTTATTTGCTGATGATCTTGCAGACGCCTGTTATTTTTTAATGCAGAATTATAATGAACCAAATTTGATTAATATTGGAACGGGCCATGATTTAACGATAAAAGACCTGGCCTTATTAATTAAGGATATTTTAGGTTTTAAAGGCGAATTGGTTTTTGATGCAAGTAAGCCTGATGGTACGCCAAGAAAACTTATGGATGTAAGTAAATTGCATGCCTTGGGATGGAAACACCGGGTAGAACTTCCGGAAGGAATTGCTTTAGCCTACCAGGATTTCGAAAGCCGGTATTAATCAAATAATCCAGCGACTGGATGAGGTATTTACCACGTAATAACACAATCATTTAAAATTCTTTTTTTTAATCATTTTTTGATATAGCTAAAATTTATATATTTGAAATAAGAAATCGATTTTACCTATATGACTTTAGTTCAACTCGAATACATTGTTGCAGTAGATACTTACAGAAGTTTTGTGACAGCTGCAGATAAGTGTTTTGTAACCCAGCCAACCTTAAGTATGCAGGTACAGAAGCTGGAAGAATTAATAAATGTTAAAATTTTCGACAGAAGTAAACAGCCGGTTACGCCTACTGAAATTGGTTCGCAAATTATAGCACAAGCCAGGGTTATTCTGCAGGAAAGTGGAAAAATTAAAGAACTGATCAGCAGTCAGCAGCAGGATGTTTTGGGAGAGCTTAGAATTGGTGTAATTCCAACTGTGGCGCCTTATTTATTGCCGGAAGTGATTTCTGCAATGCTTGAAAAATACCCTGATTTGAAGTTATTGATCTGGGAATATACAACAGAAGATATTATTCATCACCTTAAAACTGGCGTATTGGATTGCGGCATTTTGGCTACGCCTTTAACCGATCCAAACATTACCGAACTTCCGCTTTATTATGAGAATTTTGTAAGCTACATCAGTAAAAACAGCAGGTTGTATAAAAAGAAAGCGGTTGATGCGGAAGATTTAAACGACGAAAATATCTGGCTTTTAAATGAAGGACACTGCATGCGCAATCAGGTTTTAAATATTTGCCGCTCCACAAAAAACAACAGACTTCAGGGCCTGGAATACAATACCGGCAGTGTTGAAACGTTGGTTAGAATGGTTGATTTAAATGGAGGCGCTACATTATTGCCGGAGTTGGCTATTGCGGAGTTAAGTGCAAAACAATCGGGTAAAATCCGTCATTTCAAATCGCCTGAACCAGTAAGAGAGATTAGCTTAGTTACGCATAAAAACTTCATTAAAAAAAGGATGTTAAATGCTTTAAAAGACGAGATTTTAGAGATTATTCCAAAAGCAATGAAACAACGTAAAAAGAAAGATATTGTGGGGATTTGAGTAAGCCTGCTCTTGTCCGCTGTCAATTAATGAGTCTCTGATTGTCCCGGACTATGTATTTCTAAATCCCTCTCCTGTAAGTGATCAGCTAATTTATAACCTTCGGTTTTAGGATTCTTGTCTTCCAAAAAGATTAATATAATTAAGGAGATAATTGGAATCAGAAATGATATAAAGAACCAGAACCAAAAATTCCGGCCTGTTCTTTTGGCTAAAAAACCAGCTAAAATTTGAGGGGATAGTAATAAAGCCAGAACCAAGGTTCCAAGAATTATTTCAGGCATATATAATCCGCTTAAACTTAATTTTGCTTCTCAGGTTTTGGTCCGGAAAGAAGCCCTTTAATATCACTTTCTACTTCTTCCTCCTCACCTTTTTTCTTCTTTTTGGTTTTGTTTGCTTTTCCGCTTAAACGCTCTTCAATAATTTTATCATATTCAGGTTGTTGCTCCGGCCTTAAAACGTTGCGTATGTTTTTAGAAGTTTCGTTTTGGAGCTTATAAAATTTGTCTACATCCTCCTCGCGAGAATTTCCAGCTTGTTGCCTTTTTATTAAATCGGCTTGTTCTTTAGCCTGGTTATAAGTGAAACTATAAATTACACTTTTTTGAGTGCCATTTAGTTTAAGTTTTTTATCTAAATCGTCCACATTTTTTTGCGCAATTTCTGAAGGCGTAGGCATTTTATTTTGTTGCGCCTTTGAGATATTGCTGATACCAACCACGATAAATAATAGAAATATAAACCTCTTCATCTTTAATAATTTAATAAACCACAAAGTTATCAATTAATCTTAAAATAAGAAAGCCTGCAAAACTGAATTTGCAGGCTTTCCTTATCTATAAGGATTTGTATTACAATGCTTTTTTGTAAAGTTCAGCAACAGCATCCCAGTTTACTACATTCCAGATTGCCGCTAAATAATCCGGGCGTTTATTTTGATATTTTAAGTAATAAGCGTGCTCCCAAACATCAATACCGAAAATTGGTGTGCCTTTTACTTCAGCAACATCCATTAAAGGATTATCCTGGTTTGGGGTAGAAGAAACCTGAAGTTTTTTATCTGCACCAACGGATAACCAAGCCCATCCAGAACCGAAACGGGTAGCACCAGCATCTTGTAATTTAGTTTTTAATTCAGCAAATGAACCAAAAGTTTCGTTAATGGCTTTAGCTAAATCGCCTGTTGGCTCACCACCTTTGTTTGGGCCTAAAACGTTCCAGAATAAAGAGTGGTTATAGTGTCCGCCACCATTATTTCTAACAGCTGCAGGATATTTCGAAATATTTTTTACAATTTCCTCGATGCTTAAACTTGCTTCAGGCTTACCTTCAACAGCTTTGTTTAAGTTTGTAACGTATGCTTGATGGTGTTTATCATGGTGGATTTCCATGGTTGTTTTATCAATATGCGGTTCTAATGCATCGGTTGCGTAGTGTAACGCAGGTAATTCAAAAGCCATAATGTTTTATGTTTAAAGATTTATAAATGTTTCTTGTAGCAAATATAACATTCAAAGGTTAAGATTTGTTCATGTTATTATCATCATTGTGTTTTATTGCTTATTGTTAGGGGCTTAATTTGTAAAATCAATAACTCATCGCAATAGATTTTAAGGGTAAATACAATTAAATTTTCAATGGTTTTTGAAAATGAATGGCCGCAGTAAGTCATGGCTTTTTCAGTCCCGTTATTCACTATAGTCCCGATAAAAAATCGGGAACTGCCGTTTCTCCCGGGTTTATTTAAAACAGGTCAGTAATTCTCCGGCTTGTATTAAGCGCGGGTATTTGTTAATTAACGCTTTCCGGTAAAAAAATTTTTCATTAGCATTGCGCACTCATCAGCCAAAACGCCGCCCTTTAATTGTGTTTTAGGGTGTAGCAGATTAACATTTTTAGATAAAAAACCACGCTTTTCCTCTTTGGCGCCATATACAATCCGGCTAATTTGTGTCCAGTAACTGGCGCCCGCGCACATTACACAAGGTTCAATGGTTACATACAAAGTGCAGTCTGTTAAATATTTACCGCCAAGGGTTTGTGCGGCTGATGTAAAGGCCTGCATTTCTGCATGCGCAGTAACATCGTTAAAACGTTCTGTTAAGTTATAACCACGGCCAACAATGCGGTTTTTGCAAACTATAATGGCTCCAATTGGAATCTCATCTTCGGCATAAGCTTTTTGGGCTTCTGCCAAAGCTAATTTCATATAGTGGATATCTTCGTCATCCGGGTTGTTATTTTCGAAATTGTAAAAGCTCATAGCGCAAAGATAAGGATAGAAAAAGCTTAAATCATTTTGCTTCCATTCGGAACTTCACCCCTGAGGCTGGTTAAAACAATATCGCCATTCTCGTCGGCAAAACCGGTTACTAAAAACTCAGACATAAATTTGCCGATCTGTTTTTTAGGGAAATTAATAATCCCAATAATTTGCTTTCCGGGCAACTCTTCTTTTGTATAATGTTTGGTAATTTGAGCACTGCTGGTTTTAATGCCAAAAGCGCCAAAATCAACCTTTAATTTATAGGCAGGTTTCCTGGCTTCCGGAAAATCAAAAACTTCTAATATTGTTCCGGCCCGTAATTCTACTTTTTCAAAGTCTGCCCAGTTAATCGTTTCCATAAATATTGAATTAGATAATTGCAAAAATATAAATTAATAGATAAAAGCTATTTTGTATTAACATAATCACTTCTTTTTAATTTTTGCTAATGCTTTCATATCAAATCGTTAACGAAAAATTTGCATTTAAATAATTTACATCTATATTTATGCAACCGTTTGCATAACCAAATATAAAATCTCATAATGCCCATGTATTTATTAGGTATTGATATAGGCACCTCGTCTATTAAAGTTTCCGTGGTTGAGGTGGATTCACGAAAAAGTGTGGCTTCAGTTCAATTTCCGGAAGAGGAAACAGAAATTAAATCCATTCATCCTGGCTGGGCAGAGCAATCTCCTGCAGATTGGTGGTATAATACGCAACAAGCGATCTTAAAGTTAAACTCGGGCGCTTTATTTAACCCAAAAGATATTAAAGCAATAGGAATTGCCTATCAGATGCATGGATTGGTTGTGGTTGACCGTGATCAGAATGTTTTGCGTGATAGCATTATCTGGTGCGATAGCCGGGCAGTGGCACTTGGTGATGCCGCTTTTAATGCCATAGGACAAAAAGAATGTTTACAGCATTTGCTTAATTCGCCCGGTAATTTCACCGCATCTAAACTGGCTTGGGTAAAAAATAACGAACCTCATATTTATAGCCGGATTGATAAAATAATGTTGCCTGGTGATTTTATTGCCATGAAACTGACAGGTGAAATTACATCCAGCATATCTTCTTTATCCGAAGGTATTTTTTGGGATTTTAAAAAGGATCAAATCTCCACAGAAGTAATGGACTACTTTGGTTTGGATAGAAGTTTTATTCCCGAAATTAAACCACTTTTTTCTGAACACGGTTATTTAAAAGCAGGTATTGCTCGGTTATTAGGGCTTTCGGCAGGTATTCCGGTTTCTTATAAAGCAGGCGATCAACCGAATAATGCTTTGTCTTTAAATGTACTTAAACCGGGCGAGGTTGCCGCAACCGCAGGTACATCGGGTGTAATTTATGGCGTTAGTGATGCGCTTACTTACGATCCTCAATCGAGGGTAAATACCTTTGCACATGTAACTTATGCTAAAGAAAATAAGCATACCGGTGTTTTACTGTGCATTAATGGCACCGGAAGCATGTATCGATGGGCAAAAGATCAGTTCGCTTCTAAAATGTCCTATACAGAACTTAATCAACTCGCTTCAAAATCGCCGGTTGGCAGCAAAGGATTAATGGTTTTACCTTTTGGGAACGGAGCAGAGCGGATGCTTAACAACCAGTATACAGGTGCCCAATTGATTGGTATAAATTTAAATACGCATAAGCAGGCCGATATATTTAGGGCGGTACAGGAAGGTATTGCATTTGCTTTTAGGTACGGATTAGATATTATGCGCGAAAACGGAATGAAACCTAAAGTTATTCGCGCCGGAAAAGCCAATCTTTTTTTAAGTGATGTATTTGCGCAGGCCTTTGTTGATGTAACGGGTATTCCGTTGGAATTGCACGAAAACGACGGAAGTGTTGGAGCTGCCCTGGGGGCAGGAATTGGGGCTAAAATTTTTACCAGTGCTGCTGATGCCTTTACCGATCATAAAATTCAAAAATATATTGAACCCCAAAATGTAAACTTTTATAATGAAGTTTATCAGGACTGGAAAGAAATTTTAAATAAAACCTTAAACAAATAGAATCATAAACACCATGACCAAAGTAGTAACAGGAACCCATGAATTTTTTAAAGGCATTAATCAAATTCAGTTTGAAGGCTTACAGAGCGATAATCCTTTAGCGTTTAGATGGTATGATGCAAACAAATTAATTGCAGGAAAAACAATGGCATCGCATTTTAAGTTTGCCTGCGCTTATTGGCATTCATTTAATGGTAATGGAAGCGATCCGTTTGGAGGAGGAACTCATATTTTTCCCTGGGATGAAAAAAAAGATGCTGTAGAAAGAGCTAAAGATAAAATGGATGCTGCTTTTGAATTTATTACTAAAATGCAATTGCCCTATTATTGTTTTCACGATGTTGATATGGTGGATTATGGCGACGATGTTGCGGAGAATGAACGGAGGTTGCAAACCCTGGTTGAGTATGCCAAGCAAAAGCAGGCTGATAGTGGAGTGAAATTGCTTTGGGGAACTGCAAATTTGTTCAGTCATAAACGTTATATGAATGGGGCTGCAACCAACCCTGATTTCCATGTATTGGCACACGGCGCCGCGCAGGTAAAAGCAGCACTGGATGCAACCATAGCCCTTGGAGGCGAAAACTATGTTTTCTGGGGCGGCAGAGAAGGGTATATGACTTTGCTAAATACCAATATGAAGCGCGAACAGGAGCATTTAGCCCGCTTTTTACATACCGCAAAGGATTACGCCAGGAAACAGGGCTTTAAAGGAACTTTTTTTATTGAACCTAAACCCTGTGAACCTTCCAAACACCAATACGATTACGATGCCGCAACGGTTAAAGGTTTTTTACAACAATACGATTTACTGGCTGATTTTAAGCTAAACCTCGAAGTAAACCACGCCACGTTAGCCGGCCATACTTTTCAGCATGAATTGCAGGTTGCTGCAGACAGTGGTTTATTGGGCTCAATTGATGCCAACCGTGGCGATTATCAAAATGGCTGGGATACCGATCAGTTCCCAAATGATATAAATGAACTAACGGAGGCGATGTTAATTATTTTGGAAGGCGGTGGCCTGCAGGGCGGCGGGGTAAATTTTGATGCTAAAATCCGCCGTAATTCTACCGATCCTAAAGATTTGTTTTATGCGCATGTGGGAGGAATGGATATTTTTGCACGAGCTTTAATTACTGCTGATGCCATTCTTCAAAAATCTGATTATAGGAAAACCAGGACAGACCGATATGCCTCTTTCGACACAGGTAAGGGGGCTGATTTTGAGCAAGGGAAACTTGGTTTAGAAGATTTAAGAAATTATGCCGCTGAAAACGGTGAACCAGAAGTAAGGAGTGGCAAACAGGAATATCTGGAAAACATTATAAACCGATACATTTAGCCGGAACATCAAAAATAAGTTTGAGGCATTTAATATTTGTTTTATAGCATAACTTTTATGTTAAAAACAAATATTATTTTGATGAATTTATTACATTTAGAACTCGAAACCAAATAACTCCTAACCAAAAAATGAAACACAACCTCCTTGATACGAAGGATTACATTGTATTCTTAATCTACTTTATTATTGTGGCGGCCTATGGCTTGTACATCTACAACAAGAAAAAATCTGCATCCACAGGCTCAAAAGACTATTTTTTAGCAGAAGGATCTTTAACCTGGTGGGCTATTGGCGCATCATTAATCGCTTCCAATATTTCTGCCGAACAGTTTATAGGTATGAGTGGTTCGGGCTTTAAAATGGGGCTGGCTATTGCTACTTACGAGTGGATGGCTGCGGCAACTTTAATTGTTGTTGCTGTATTCTTTATTCCGGTTTATCTTAAAAATAAGATCTCCACCATGCCTCAGTTCCTGCACCAGCGGTATAATGGTACTGTGGCCATGATTATGGCTGTTTTTTGGCTTTTACTTTATGTAGTGGTTAATTTAACTTCAATCTTATACCTGGGCGCCCTGGCTGTAAGCAGTATTTCTGGCTTTAACCTGGAATTTTGTATGTATGCCATCGCTATTTTTGCAATTATCATTACGCTTGGCGGCATGAAGGTAATTGGTTATACAGATGTTATTCAGGTTTTCTTTTTGATTCTTGGAGGCTTAGCCACTACCTATCTGGCCTTGAACCTGGTATCTGATCATTATGGAACTAAAGGAATTTTAGACGGGTATAGCTTAATGACCAGTAAAGCTTCAGAACATTTCCATATGATTTTAAAACCTGACAATGAGAATTACATTGACTTACCAGGTTTAAGCGTACTGGTTGGTGGTATGTGGATTGTGAACTTAAATTATTGGGGCTGTAACCAATACATTACCCAGCGGGCACTTGGTGCAGATTTGAAAACGGCCAGAAGCGGTATTTTATTTGCTGCATTTTTAAAACTTTTAATGCCAATTATTGTGGTACTTCCGGGTATTGCAGCTTATGTTTTATACAAAGATGGTGCATTTCAAACGGAGATGCTACAAGGAGGCAGCGTAAATCCTGATCGTGCTTACCCTGTTTTATTAAACTTATTACCAGCAGGGTTAAAAGGGCTTTCATTTGCCGCATTAACGGCTGCAGTAGTAGCTTCGCTTGCAGGTAAAGCCAATAGTATAGCCACCATTTTTACGCTTGATATTTATAAAAAAGTATTAAAACCCGAGGCTACTGAAAAAAACCTCGTTGTTACCGGAAAAATAGCAATTGTTGTTGCTATGGCATTGGGGGTAATTATTGCGCCGCATTTAGGGATCGATAAAAAAGGTGGCTTCCAGTATATACAGGAATATACAGGTTTTGTATCTCCTGGTATTTTTGCCATGTTTATATTGGGCTTCTTTTGGAAAAAAACAACTTCAAATGCAGCACTTTTTGCAACCATTGGAGGTTTTGGTCTTTCTCTTCTACTTAAATTCTTACCTGGATGGACAGATTTATCTTTCTTGTCGGGCATGGGATTCTCAGTAAAAAATTCAATAGGAATTTACGAAATACCATTTATTGACAGGATGGGTTTTGTGTTTGTATTCTGTATTATTGGTATGTACATTATAAGTATGATCGAAAATAAACAAGGTAAAGAGAATAAAGGACTGGAAATAGATGCGAAAATGTTTAAAACCACAACAGGGTTTGCCGTTGGTGCACTATTGGTTATTGGTTTAATTACTGCGCTTTATACCATTTACTGGTAGGCTAAAAGTGAATTAATTTTCATTAATCACCACTCATTATAAAATTAAAAAGGCTTCTCAAATTGATTGAGAAGCCTTTCTTTTTATAAATATAATCCTTATTGAGAACAAGGACCGTCGGGAATTTCTTTAGTAATTTTAAGTACTTTGGTTACCACAAGTGTCGAATCGAAATCATCAGAAACTGTTGCGGTATCTGATTTGGCAAAATAGCCTTGTAATTCTACATAAACGGGTTCATATGGTTTTTCGAAATTAAGATTGCTGTAAGATAGTTCTAAATTTTTAACGCTGTCGGCAACCCAATATTCGCGGCCATCTTCACATAAAGTAAAAGATTTCATCTCAGGGCCAAAAGTATAAAGACCTTTAACCGTTTTAATGTTGCTTTTTCCTTCAACGGATTTATCTGTTCTATTACAAGCGGTAACAGCCACACCAAGGAGCATAACAAATACAGTTGCTTGTTTAAATAATTTCATGTTTAAATAGTTTGATTAATTTGGCTTATCTTCTTTACGCTCAAATTAGCTGACAAAGCAGATGCCAAAAATGAAAAAATACCTACAGTAATGAATACTAAAACAAAATCTTTCCATTTTAACGCTATAGGATAGGCACTTATTAATGTTGTGTTTTCTTCTCCCATTTTTATAATACCCGTATAATGTTGGAAAAGGCAGAAAATTAGTCCGATGATGAGCCCCAATATACATCCTGACATGGTTATCATCATTCCTTCAAATAGGAATATTTTTTTGATCAGTTTCTTTTCTGCACCTAAACTACTTAAGATGGCAATATCTTTTAATTTATCAATTACCAACATAGTTAATGAGCCTATTATATTAAATATAGCAATAATTAATATAAAAGTAAGAATAACATACACTGCCCATTTTTCAGTATTTAGAATGTGATACAGCGATTTGTTTTGTTCTGCACGGTTTTTTACTTCAAAGGTTTTACCAAGTTTTGTGGCTGTTTCTTCCTGGAAACGATCTACATCCGTGCCTGGCTGCAGGTTTATTTCTATTGACGAGACATCTTTTTCTTCACCTAAAAGTTCTCTGGCAAACTCAAGAGGCACAATTATACCATTGTCAAACTCTTGCTGAACCTCAAAAACACCACTTACCCGGATGCTCTTTATAACAAAATCATCCGCAGGGTTAATGTTGCTTACCGAAATGTTCTTTTTAGGTGAATATATTTCCAGCTCTGTAAAAGGATCTACGGTATTTACAGCTAAATAACTTTGCAAAGCTGATCCTATTACTGCATTATAGCCGCTCTGGTTGTGCAAAATAAAACGGCCTTCTTTAATGGTACTGTCCAGTTTATCATTTTTAAGGTAATCAAAACTTACACCTTTTACCATGCCCACTGCTTGTTTATTATTGTATTTTAACAAGGCATTTTCCTGTAAAACCTCAGTAAAAGAATATACATCTTTATGGATTCGAAGCTGGTTGAAATAAGCTGTATTTGGATTAAATGTTTTGCCCTTTGCCGGTGTAATGGCAATTTGAGGTGTAATGGTATTAAACATGTTCAGTACCACGGTTTCAAAACCATTAAATACCGAAAGGATAATCAGCAGCGCTGCACTGCCCACCATTACACCAACCATTGATATCCCTGATATCAGATTGATTGCATTGGTTGATTTCTTTGCAAACAAATACCTTTTGGCGATGTAAAATGGCGTATTCACGGGATAAAGATAGTTAAAATGAAAGATGGAAAATGAATGGGGCGAAATGCAGCCCTTTTAAGTTCCTCCACTTCCACTTACATTAAAAAAATGGGTTATGTTGTTTTTCAAATCCAATGGATGTTGCAGTGCCATGTCCAGGATATACCTTACAATCGTCGGGAAGTAAAAATAGTTTTTCTTTAATGCTTTGAAGCAATTGCTGATGGTTTCCCCCTGGCAAATCAGTACGGCCAATGCTGCCATAAAACAATACATCACCACCAATCAAAAAATGATCGGCCTTGCTGTAAAAGCAAAGATGTGCAGGCGAATGGCCGGGAGCAAAAATAAGCTCTAAAGTACTGTGGCCAAAATTAACGGTTCCTGTTTCGGGTAGGAAAGTATCGGGCTCAGGCGAAAGTTCGTAACGGGTAAAACCCATTTGTGGGGCATAACCAGGTATTGCATGCAAAATTGGTAATTCTCCACTATGAAACTGTGGTTTTAGCCCCCAGGTATCAAAAATAAATTTATTGCCAAATACATGGTCTAAATGGCAATGTGTGTTTAACAATAAAACAGGTTTAAGCGCTTCTGCCTTTATAAAGTTGGCCAACTCATTTTGTTCCGATCCATCGTACATCCCCGGATCAATGATGGTACATTCTTTTGTTTCATCATACAAAACGTATGTATTTTCACTATACGCGTTAAACGTAAATATTTTAATGCTAATCATATTTGCTAAAGCTTAATTCTTCCACCTAAACGTAGAAATCATTTGATCGATATCTTTTTTAATAAATTTAACAACCGGTTCTATTGAATCGTATTGCGGCCGTTCATTAAAATAAAGTGCCCCCCTGAAATAATGCTTGGTACTGTCGGTTAGGAAAAACTGCACGGATGAGGCGGTGTTCCCTTCAATTGAATAATAAATTCCATAAACCTTATTTTCAGGATAACTGATCATTTTCTGATCAATAGCACTGGCTTTAATGGTGTGTTTAAAAGCGAGTTTTCTGGCGTCTTCTACCATTTCATCGTATTCAGATTTATTGGCTACATCGTAATAAGTGAGGTGTAAAAAACCATTAAACTGTTTAAAATGTAAATTATACCAGTATTTTTCTGCGTTTTTGCCTGCATCACTTTCCATGATGGCATATACCGGATAATTGAAGGTATAAGGAGCTGCGCTATTAAACGGCTGGTATTTTTTTTCCGGATAAACAATTCTGAAATATGCCTTTGGCTTTGGAGCATAGGAATTATTTTGGCAGGAGTCCATAAATAAAACGAGTATGACGGAAGCGAAAATTAAATCTCTTGTTTTCATTATTTTAATCATACTTTATGATTTATAAACCCTTTTACAATGTGTAAGGTAGGTATTTAAGGGTAAATATAAATTTAGCTGCTCCAAATTTCCCATGCCTTTTCTGCCTGGTGATATAACATTTCCAATCCATTTTTAATTTTGGCACCGCGGGCCGCCGCCTTACCTAAAAAAGCAGTTTCTAATGGATTATATACAATGTCGTAAGCCAAGTGCTTTGAGCCCAATAAAGAATAATCGATCTCCGGATAAGTATCTACATTTGGCGACATGCCAAGGGGTGTTGTATTGATTAATAAAGTATGGGATTGTATAACCTCAGCAGTTAAATCCTGGTATAAAACCGTGCCTGGTGTTTTCCGGCGTACAACGGTAATAAATTCTATATTTAACTTATTTAAAACGTACTTTATGGCTTTTGTAGCACCTCCATCTCCAAATACAAGTGCTTTGGTATGGTGAGATTCAAGCAGCGGTTTTAGAGATTCTTCGAAACCGTAGGCATCTGTATTATATCCTTTCAGGTAATTTTCTCCATCATTATTTTTGATGCAGATACAGTTAACCGCGCCAATTTCTTTGGCAACTTCATCAACCTCATTTAAGAAAGGCATTACATTTACCTTATGCGGAATAGTTACATTTAGCCCGCAAAGCGTGGGATCGTTTGCCAGCAAATCGGTAATGGAATTTATATGCGCTATTGGATAAAGCTCATACTGATAATCTTTAAGGCCTTCGTTTAAGAATTTTTCAGTAAAATATTTTTTTGAGAAGGAATGAGAAAGCGGATATCCGATTAAACCGTAGGTTTTCATTGTTGTAAAAATTTCGCTATTGCGAAGAATGAAGCAATTTAAAGCATTCGTTCCCCGCAATAACGGTAATACTATTATTTTCCTAAATTAAGGAAATGATCAAAGGTATCTCCACGTAAGCCTAAACGAATGGTTTCTAAAGGAATAACTTCTGCCGGAGCAATATTACCCAGGTTTACATTTGTGCCGATAAGTTTGATAAACCAAACTTGTTGTTCTTTTTGCGGAGCTTCCCAGATGATGCTTTCTTCCGGAATTTGGGTCAGAATCTCATCTACCAATCCTTCTCTTACTTCTCCACTACCTCTGTAAATACCTACATTTCCACCTTCGCGGGCTTCAGCAATTACTTTCCACGAACCGGCTTCCATTTCTGCTTTCATTAATTTAATCCATTTGTATGGCGCAAATATTTTAGCAGCATCTTTACTTCCAACTTCAGAAATTACAGTGACCTGTTTGGCCAGCTTACTGATAAAATCACACTTAATATCGTGCTCAATTTCAATTGATCCATCAGAAACTTCAGCGTATTCCATTCCGTACTGGTCTAAAACCCGTTGATAATCATCAAACTGATTACGGATAATAAACGCTTCGAATAAAGTGCCTCCAAAATAAGTTGGTATTCCTGCACTTTTATATAAAGCTAATTTCTCTTTAAGGTTTGGGGTAACATGACTTGTAGCCCAGCCCAGTTTAACAATATCTGTATGTACACCGGCAACTTCAATAAAGTCTTCTACCTGGCGCAGGCTTAATCCCTTGTCCATAACCATTGTTAGGCCTTTTTGGCGTGGTTTTTCTGGACGTTCAGGGACGTTTAATAATGGGTAATTCATATAGTGTACAAAAGTGAAAAAAAAATCGAGATTAATTGTCAATTTTTTTTAACAAGCTTATTAGCGAATGTATCGGTTTATAACGTTAAGAATTGCACTGTTATCCTGTAATTGCGGTAAATATTCAAATAAAATATAATGCTTTTCAGGATCAGTGGTTAAAGCGGTTTCCAGGTATTCAAGCGCATCGCCATAACTGCCTAAAGCAAAAAGATAGGCCACCATGCGGTAATATAATTCTGCAGCTTCCGGATTGTTTTTAATTGCTTCAGACATCGTTTCTGATGCTTCGCGCAATTTGCCTTGTTCGTATAAAACGGTACTAAAATCCAGCCAGGCTTCAATATCAAGTGGGTTGTATTCTAATACTTTTTCATAGGCTTCTATAGATTCATCAATCTGGCCCAGTTTATAATAAGCATCTGCCATGGCAAACCAAAAATCAGGATTTTCAGCTTCCAGTTCGATGGCTTTTTTATAAAAATGCAAGGATTCGAAATAACGTTCTTCGTGATTTAAAGTTACGCCAATGCCGAACCAGGCATCGGCCATCTTTGGATCCATTTTAACCGATTTCTTATAGTAAGAACGGGCTTCATCCATTTGCTCCAATTTCTCATAACACTCTCCAATAGCGCAATAAGTATCTGCATTGGGTTGCTCGTACTCAAAAGTATGTTTGTAAACCGTTATGGCTTCGTCGTACTTATCCAGTTGTACCAGTGCATTGCCTTTGTTAAAATAAGCAGAACTAAAATCTTCCTTAATTAAAATGGCGTAATCATAAGCGTCAATAGCTTTTTCCCACAAACTGAGTTTATGGTAGCTGTTGCCTAAATTATACCATGCCGCATAAGAATAAGGATCTGTATCAATATATTGCTGATAAAATTTGATGCTTTCTTCCTGTTTGTCTAAAACATCATAACAAAAAGCCAGTTCGTATAAACCGTCCTGATTTTCCATATTTTGCTCTAAACTTAGCTTAATATAGGTAATCGCACTTTCGTAATCAGACATGCTTTGATAAACATAAGCCATTTGCAACAAAATTTCATCTGTACTTTCGGCCAAACCCAGGGCTTTTTCATAATTTTCAAGCGCCTCGGCATAACGTTCGGTGTTTTGAAAAATATTACCGCGTAACAAATAAATATCAGGTTCTGATGGCTCAAGCAATTCAGCCTTTTGCAAAGCCATAAAAGCCTGCTCGTGGTTGTTGGTTAAAATATAAAGATGAGCTTGTTTGATTAAGAAAACAGTTGCATATGGGTGCTGGCTTACTGCATAATCAACTACCTGTAAAGCTTTAACCGGATCGTTTTTCTCAATGTAAAAATCTACTATATATTCAAAAGCATGCGCATCAAAAAAATACTGGTCCTTATTTCGGATCATCTCTTCGTAACGCTCTACTGAACGTTGCGCATCTTCGTTGGATTCAAAAAAGAATTCTTCTTCCATATCGTTATCATTAAAGAACCGTGCCAATTGCAGAAAAACAACATTATAAGTTTACAATATTTAATTATTCGTTTTAAAAATAATTATTAACATTAGTCTTTACGACAGATGTAAATACCTGAATATAAACTGTATTGATTGTGATTAAGATGTGTGAATAATCAAATGATTTTTGCAGCATCGCGGTTCCATTTCCCTACTTTTACAAAAGTAACATAAATTTATTCTAAAATCAGTAATTAAGAAGTCATGAAAAGAATAGTCATTTCTGCCTTGTTTTTAATACTTTTTGCGCCGAAATTATTTGCTCAAACCGGCGAGGAAGAATTGGTTAAGGCAGCCGTTAACAAGTTATTTACAGGGATGAGAACTGCGGATAGTACCCTGGCGCATACGGCTTTTGCCAATGGCAGTTTAATGCAGACCATTGTTAATAAAGAGGGAAAAGTTTCTGTTAAAACGGAATCGGTTAATGCGTTTTTAAAAATTATCGGTACACCTCGTAAAGAAAAATACGATGAAAGGATTGTTTTTACTAAAGTACTAATTGATGGCGCTTTAGCAAGCGTATGGACCGATTACAAGTTTTATGTAGACGATAAATTCAGCCATTGTGGAGTTAATTCTTTCCAGTTGGTAAAAGGAGAAGCCGGCTGGCAAATTGTTTATGTAATTGATACGAGGCGGAAAGATGCCTGTAAAGAATAATTCCTCCTGCCATTCCTGAGCCTACCGAAGCATCTTATATTAAGGTATTCCGGTAGGCTCAATGTGACAGAATTTTGGGTTAAATTATTTATTGTTTAAATCAGCGGCTGCTTTTTTAAATAAATCTGCTTGTTTTTCAAGATTGGCTTTAACATCTCCACTGGCTGATGAAGCTTGTTTTGTTTTAGTCTGAACAGTTGAATTATAAGCTTCGGCCAATTGTTTTGCTAAACCAGATAGCTTTAAACGGGCGATTACATCACTTATATTTTTAATCCCTTTTTCGGATATAGCCGGGTTTGTGTTTCTGGAAAGGTATTGGTAATACGCCCCAATTGTAGCATATACTTTATTTCTGTCCCCATTAGCCATAATATTTTCAAAAAATGGCTGGTGTGCATCGGCAGGTTCACTCACATATAAAGCAGCAATAGAAGGTGCTATATGGTCTTTTGTATCCTGATCAAACTGTGCCAAAGCAGCAATGCTTTCTTGCGGGGCAAGTTTAGCTAAACCTCCAATAGAAGCTGCAATTACTTTGTACGACCTGTCTTTTAGTCCATCTGTTAATAAAGATTTATAAGATGCATCTCCGGTTGCCGCTAATTTTGAAATGGCAGCCGATCTTACATCTGTGCTCTTATCAGTTTTTGCCAATTGAATTAAAATAGGCAATGCAGAGGTTTTTACCTGTGCATCTGTTAAGTTAAGGCCCCGGATGCTCATTACCTTTAAATTGGCAGCCTGATCTTTTAAGCCGCTTAACAATAATTCCTGGGCTTTTGCCTCTTTACTTTTTGAGGCAAAACCTAAGGCTTTTATCCGGTTTGCAAAACTTGGCGCATTTTTATATTGGAAATAATAATTTTCGAGCGTTTTATTATCCTGAACCTCTCCTACCAATATTTTATCTGCGTCAAGGTCAATTAAATCAGGTTTGCTGCTTACTTCAAAACTAAAGCTTTGTTCCCGGCTATCTATTAAAATATCTTTGCTTATTTTTTTTCCACCGGCATAAATATCAACTTTTAGAGGCAGATTGAAAACCTGAACTGAACTATCCTGAATTTGTTTAACCTTAATTATTGCTTTACCGTTATCATAACTGTAGTCGACATTCAGAATTGGGTGGCCACCATTATAATACCATTGATTAAAATAAGGGCTCCAATCTTTTCCGGTTACATCTTCCATAGCCAAACGCAGTTGATGAGTTTCGCCGTTTTTGAAAGCATTTGTCGTTAGATAACGGTTTAAAGATTTGAAGAAAGCTGCATCGCCCATTTGGTTTTTAAGTGCGTACAAAATGATTGATCCTTTAGCATAGCTGATGTTATCAAACATGTCTTCTTTATCGTTGTAATGGAAACGCGCCAATACCGGGCTTTCGCCATCTTTGGTTGAACCTAAATAAGATTGTAGCTTTTCGTAACGCGACTGATCTTCGGCATCTTTTCCAGCATCGTGCCCATGCCAGATTACTTCGCCAAAAGTGGCAAAAGATTCGTTCATGGTTAAGTTAGACCACGATTCTGCTGTTACATAATCTCCAAACCATTGGTGGAAAAGTTCATGGGCAATGGTGCCTTCTT
This sequence comes from Pedobacter nototheniae, assembly GCF_032678625.1. GTDB lineage: Bacteria > Bacteroidota > Bacteroidia > Sphingobacteriales > Sphingobacteriaceae > Pedobacter > Pedobacter nototheniae_A. The sequence continues at coordinate 1,105,625 of NZ_JAVTSO010000001.1, forward strand.
CGTTTCCATCCAATAATTCGCGGTCTGTTTTTTGAACATGTTCTCCATGCAAAGTGGCTGTTGTGTTTTCCATTGCACCCGAAACATAATCGCGGCCCACAATTTGTGAATACTTATTCCATGGATAATCCAAGCCTAAAGTTGTGCTGTAAAACTGTATCATATCTGGTGTTTTACCAAAAATCTGTTTTGCATAAGGTGCATATTTTGGTTCTAAGTAGTAGTTCACTTCTTTTCCTTTCCAGGTATCTTTGGTTATTTTGAAATCGCCTACAGCCATCATAAATAAATAAGGTGAATGTGGTAAATCCATTTTCCAAGTATCGGTACGGGTTCCGTTTGCATTGGCTTTTTGCGTAACCAACTTACCGTTAGAAAGCGTTACGTATTTCGATTGTACAGTCATCGAAATTTCTGCCGTTGTTTTCTGATCTGGTTTATCTATAGTTGGAAACCAGGCTGATGAAGATTCAGTTTCGCCCTGGGTCCAAATTTGAGTAGGTTTATTTTTATCACTGCCATCCGGATTAATAAAATACAATCCTTTTGCATCCGTAATTGCAGCACTACCCTTTACTTTAAGCTCATCAGGCTTTGCTGTGTAAGCAATGTAAACCGTGTATTTTTCGGTGTTGGTGTATTTTTTATTTAAAGTAATGTATAGTTTATTGTCGTTGTAGCTATATTTTAAAGGCGTATTTCCTTTTAAGCCAACCAAAGAAACCTCTTTAATGTCCATGCCCTGCGCATCAAGAGTTAAAGAGTCTGTTGCATAGAAATGAGGCTTTAAAGTTACCCACTCCTTACCATACAGGTAGCGCTTTGCGTAATCAAAAGAAACATCCAGTTTGGTATGTACAAGATCGTTTACTTTGGTAGCAGTAACGCGATAAATTTTTAAATTATCTTTTGCTTCGGGTTGTGTTTGTGCTTTTAAGCCCGTAGCATACGATAAGCCTATAGCTATTAAGCCATAAAGCATGAAATGCTTTTTCATATTTTAATATTTATTTAAAGGGTTATTGGATAAGGGTAACGACTCAAAGTTACAATTTATAAGAAACTAAAATTTAATATGAAGCGGTTCTGTTAATTTTTTGTTTTTTTGTATAAACCACATATATAAAAATTATGCAAGCAGATATTAAATCAATTTTAAAAACATTAGGTGTCCAAGCCGAAAATGCTGCGTTTAGTACGGGCAGTAATTGGGGTGGAGAATCAAATTCGAAATCTTTAGAAAGCTTTTCTCCTGTTGATGGAAAAATAATTGCGACTGCAAAAATTGCCACGCCAGCCGATTATGAAACGGTTGTTGCCAAAGCACAAGAAGCATTTGTTTATTGGCGCACCATTCCTGCGCCTAAAAGAGGTGATGTGGTAAGGCAACTGGGCGATGCTTTAAGGGCAAATAAAGAAGCGTTGGGAACACTGGTTTCTTATGAGATGGGTAAGAGTTTACAGGAAGGTTTTGGTGAGGTGCAGGAAATGATTGATATCTGCGATTTTGCAGTAGGTTTATCGCGCCAGTTGTATGGTTTAACCATGCACAGCGAACGCCCTAACCACCGAATGTACGAACAGTGGCATCCGCTGGGTATTGTGGGTATTATTTCTGCTTTTAATTTCCCGGTTGCAGTTTGGAGCTGGAATGCTGCACTGGCTTTGGTTTGTGGAAATGTATGCATTTGGAAACCTTCAGAAAAAACACCTTTAACAGGTATTGCCTGCCAGCATATTTTAGCAAAAGTTTTTGAAACCAATAACGTTCCTGAAGGGGTTTCCAGCTTAATTATAGGTGATCGCGAAGTTGGCGAACTGATGACTAATGACGGGCGCGTGCCTTTGGTTTCTGCTACAGGGTCTACCCGAATGGGGAAAGCCGTTGCAGCTGCAGTAGGTGCACGTTTAGGGAAGAGTTTGCTGGAACTTGGTGGTAATAATGCCATTATTATTTCGGAACATGCTGATTTGGATATGAGCTTAATCGGTGCCGTATTTGGTGCGGTGGGTACAGCCGGACAACGCTGCACCTCCACCCGGAGATTAATTATTCACGAAAGTGTTTACGATACTTTTAAGGAGAAGTTGGTAAAAGCGTACGGACAAATCAGAATTGGAGATCCGTTGGATCAAAATAACCATGTAGGCCCCTTAATTGATACGGATGCAGTTGCGGCTTATCTTGATTCAATTGAAAAATGCAAAGCAGAAGGTGGAAATTTTGTGGTTGAAGGTGGTGTTTTAGAAGGTGGCGCTTACAGCAGTGGCTGTTATGTTAAACCTTGTATTGCCGAAGTTAAAAACGAGTATAAAATTGTACAACACGAAACATTTGCACCAATTTTATACCTGATTAAATATAAAACTTTAGATGAAGCTATTGCGCTGCAAAATGGTGTTCCTCAGGGTTTATCGTCGGCAATAATGACTTTGAACCTAAGAGAAGCAGAACAATTCCTGTCGGCGCAAGGCTCTGATTGTGGAATTGCCAACGTAAACATCGGTACATCAGGCGCAGAGATAGGAGGCGCATTTGGAGGCGAAAAAGAAACCGGTGGAGGTAGGGAAAGTGGATCTGATGCCTGGAGAGCATACATGCGCAGGCAAACCAATACCATTAATTATTCTGATACTTTGCCATTGGCACAAGGAATAAAATTTGATTTATAGAATTGATTTTAAAAAAAAAGCCCGGTTACCATTTGTAGCCGGACTTTTTTATGCTTGTATAAATTAGTTTTTCATCCTGTTTTGCTCAGATTCTAACCCTGTGCTTCTTCTTCTGGCTGGTTTAATTTCGTTCTGGCCAAAACGGTAAGTAAAGCTTATGCGCGCAACGCGGCTGTCGTAATTCTGACGGATGTTATAATCCAAGCCTGTTAACGTACTGTTTGCATTAAACCTTTGTGTTTTAAATACATCGCTTAACGAGAATTTTAAGTTCATTTTTTTCTCCATAAAAGATTTACTTAAACCCATATCCAGGCTGTAACGCTCTTTAATTGCAATGGTTCCACCATCTATCGGAGATTCGTAGCTGCCATTTAATTCGCCTGTAAAGCCTTTAACAATGGTAAAGGTATGTTGTGTTTTAAATTGAAAAGAGGTTTTATTTGTGCTTAATGGGCTGCCTCCAAGGTTTGGCGAATCATATTTTAAGTTAAAAACATTTAAGTTATTGTTGGTTTCCCACCACTTAAATAGTTTAACAGGTATATTAATGTTTAAGCCCCAAACTTCTTGCTTGGCTAAATTTTCATTTGTTTGGTACAGGGCTTTCCCGTCAGGAAGCAAGGCCTGGGTAATTAAATCGCTTGTTCTGCTGTAACTTAAAGAAGCGATATACTTTTTCATAAAAGTGTAATTCACCTCGAAATTATGCGTGTATTGCGGGTTTAAAAACGGATTACCTTTTTGATAAGTGTATTGATCCAGGTAATAGATGAAAGGGTTTAAATCATCATAACTTGGTCTGTCTATTCTTCGGCTATAAGAAAGGCCTAAATCGTTGTTTTTATCCAGGGTTTGGTTAATAAATACGCTGGGGAAGAAATCAAGATAATCTCTTTTTACAATTTTATTTTCTGTAATTGAGTTTCCTTTTGAGTTGGTTTGTTCTGCCCTTAATCCCAACTGGATGCTTGTAGATTTAAACTGCTTGTTTAAATTAACATAAGCTGCATTTACATTCTCATCATAAATAAACTGGTTGCTCCTGCTTGCATCATTCTTCCAGATATCGTTTACAAGCTGTTCGGCAGCAAAATTATTATTGGTGGTAACCCAGCTGCTTTTTAAACCCGCTTCAAATTTCATGGTTTTATTTATAGGCAAGGTATAATCTGCTTTAAGCGCCTTAATTTTAATATCCGTTGGAGTCGCATTTCGGGTAAAAAATGTTGGCCTGATAGGTGCGCCGCTTGCAAAATAATAGTTGTTGATGTAATTAATATCGCTGTTTCCTTTGTAATTCGAATAATCGGCATCAAAAGTTAGTTCCTGTCCGGCGGTATCCAAAACCGATTTATAATTAATGTTATAAGCAATATTTTTATAACTGTTTTTAGTAAAACTGGATGAGGTTGTAGTTGAATCTACTTTTGAAAAAGAAGGACCGATTAAGGTATTGTTGTCTTCCTGCTGATCACTTGTATTAGAATAACCGTTAACCAAAAAGCCAAGCGTATTGTTTTTGTTTAAGAAGATATCCAAACCGGCTTTATAACCATTGCTGTTGTTGTGGCGTAAGTTGCCACCACCCTGAGAAAAATAAGTATCGGGTTTTCCATCAACCCCTTTAGAAATCCGATCTATATAAATGTTTCTGCTGTTTTTATTGTAGAAGTAATTATAGTTACCATACAGGTTAAATTTTTTATCGCGGTGGTTTAAATCAATTCCGGCATTACCTCTGAAATTTTTACCTTGACCGGCACCAACATTTATGCTGCCATTTGTACCTGCGCTTTTACTTTTTTTAGTTTTAATATTGATGATTCCGGAATTACCGGCAGCATCGTATTTTGAAGAAGGATTGGTAATCAGCTCTATGGTTTCTATTTGCGAACTCTGCATGTTGCGTAATAAATTTGCCACATCAGCACTGCTCATATACGTTTGCTTACCATCCAGCATAATTAAAACACCTTGTTTGCCCTGCATAGAAATGTTGTCGTTCTGATCAACAGATACCCCTGGTGCTTTTTGCAAAAGTTCTAAAGCGGTAGATCCTGTGGCAATACTGCTGTTTTCTACATTCATAACCAGTTTATCGGTTTTGCGCTCAATTAAAGGCTTGGTAAAGGCAATGGTAACTTCCTTTAAGTTTTGGGATGTAGAACTTAATTGTGCCGATCCAAAATCTATTTTCTGATCTGTTTCTGCAAGTTTAACCGTTTTACTTTTCAGGGTTTTGTAGCCCATCATGCTTGCTTTGTAGTAATAATCACCTTTGGCAGATACTAAGAAAATAAAACTTCCACTCTGATCTGTAAAAGCTGTTTTAACAATACTTGAGTCTGCGGCTTTAAAAAGAACTACAGTAACGTAATCGGCCGGTTTATTATGTTCATCTAAAATAACACCTGTAACATTGCCCTTAGTGCCTGTTTGGGCATAAAGGTTGGTCATTGTAAAAGCAGTAGCGGCAGTTAATATTAGTTTGTAAAAAATGTTCATTTGAGGATGATTTTTAGTTTAAAAATTTAGCAAATAGCATCCTGCGCAGTGCGAACTACGCAAGCTTAATTTGCCGGCTTATTCAAAGTTTATTTCGGGAAATGAAAGCTTTCCCTTTGTTTTAGTTATGATTAAGACGATGGCTTTTTTAAAACGTTACAAGCATTTAAAAAAAAATGTAAAAGCTAAAAACAAAAAGCCCGGCTAACTATTACAGTTAACCGGGCTTTTACCCTAAATTATTCTTAAATTATTTTACGCCAAGTACATCTACACCTTGTTCAAAAACAACATCAACCGGAATGTTCTTTTTGGTTAAGCGATCCAGGTCTGTTTGTAATTCAGCCGGAACGATTGCCATTGTTTTTTGGGTTTTTTCAACAGCAGTTTTATCTCCATTACCTTGTAAAGTAATAATGAATGCGCTTAAATCATTCATGGCTATAGCAAACTTGTCAAAATTTACTTTATAGGTTCCTTTTGACGTGCGCTCGAAAGCACCTTTTTCTTTAAAATAATTAAAACATTGCATATTGGCTTTGCCATGCGCTTCTGATACACCAAAACGTACTGAGCGTAAAATGCCCGCCATAAAAGTGGTGTAGTAATCTTTTATATCACCCGTTAACTCGCCTTTTTTAAGTAAGCCTGTTACCATATATAAGCCTAATATGTCGGCTTTACCTTCTTCAAGCCAACTGTACTGTTCTTTTAAGGCCTCCCGAACGAAACCTTTGCCTGTAATGGTTTTTTTAATTCCAAGTCCATGTGCAACTTCGTGAAACATAACATTTGCAAAAAATGCGTCAAATTTAATGTACTGCTGTTGATCGGCATCGATTAACTCTTTGGCTATTGGAACAAGAATTTTATCAAATTTAGCCTTCATCGCATTTTTAAGCTGAGAACGGCGTGTGCCTTTTTCCTGCTGAATCTTTTCATCGTTAGGTAAATTTACGGCAATGGTTTTAGATCCCGCATTACAATCTCCGGCATAATACACAACATCATAAGCGTTCAATTCAGAATCTGTACCCGGTGTTTCCGTTTTGTATTTTGCGGCAACAGGTAAGCCTTTCTGTAAATCAGGAAGCATTTTAACATACTTGGCTAAGCGTTTGCTCCATTCTTTATCTTTGATTAAAACATAAGCCTCATAACTGGTACGGGCGTTAAATAGTTTATCTTCATAATTTTCAATAGGACCGATAATAATATCCAGCCCATTGGTTTTCATGTCTAACCAGGCGTAATCGCTTGCCGTAAAATTATCAGTTACCAAAGCATCAGCCCTGAGGTTGAGGTATTTTTTTAAGCCTGTATCTTCAGTTATTAATGCTGCCTGTTTTAATAATGAGGAAGCTTTTTGTAATTCAGAGGCAAAAAGAACATGGTAAGGAACTGTGCTTAACTTGCCCGTACTGTCTTTTTTAACCACAGAGTAAGCACCAAATTTATCAGCCAAATCAGATTTTTCGATCGTTTCCTTACTTATGCCGTACGGATAAAAAGATGCGCCTTCTGGCTTGGCGCCAACTCCGGTAACAAAGGGTTTGTCATTGTTCAACCTATCCCAGGGGCCATAATTAATGTTTACAAAATCGCGGGTTTTTTCGTCCTTAATTGTTGCAAGTAAACTATCGCGCTGCGGATAAGCTTGTTTCCAGTAAAGTTCATCCATAATTTCTGCCGCCTGAATTAAAAGCGGCAATATTTTACGGTCGTTAACACTTAATTCGTTAATGTTGGTTGTTAGCTTAACCCTTTCGTAAATAGGTAAACGATGCGCTACATAATCAACCAGGCTATCCCTTTGCTCCGTTGCCCCAGTATTGTCAGTTGATTTTGGATTGCTTGTGCAGGCTGAAAAAATGCTTGCTGAGAAGGCTAACGCCGATAAAAGTATGGTAGGTTTGTACAAATTTTTCATTCTTAAATTATATCGCTGCTAAATTAGTAAAATTTGAAAGCTTTGTATAAAGTTTGATGGAATGGATGAAGTTTAGCCTAACTTTGTAAATCATTTTTTAATATTGCAGCCATGGCATCTATCATTTCTTCAAAATTTCTGTCTTACTTTACCATTGCAGGCATTGCATTGCTTTCTGCCTGTACAACAAGTAAATATGCAGCTTCGGAAAAGGTTTACAAAGATAAAACTAAGGATTTTGCAAAAATAATTACAGCCACCCCACCGGTGGGCCAGTTATATGATTCGTTAATGGCGAGCAATCAGCAATGGATCGGTTCGGTGAATTTTGGAATCCGTAAACCCAATTTTGTTATTATCCACCATACCGCACAAGATAGTTTAGCACAAACAATTAAAACCTTTACCCTTACCAGAACGGGCACCAGTGCACATTATGTGATTGGCCGAGATGGTAAAGTTGTGCAAATGGTTAATGATTACCTGAGGGCAAACCATGCTGGTGTTAGTAAGTGGGGGAAAGATACAGACTTAAATTCTTCGTCTATAGGTATTGAAATGGATAATAACGGAACAACTGATATTTGGACCGATGCACAGATTAACAGCTTGATAAAACTTTTAGCTACGCTGAAAAAGAAATATAATATCCCTACGGCCAACTTTATCGGGCATGCAGATATTGCTCCAAAACGCAAACCAGATCCTAATAATTTTCCGTGGAAAAAGCTTGCCGACAAAGGTTTTGGTTTTTGGTACGACGATGTGCTTAAAAACCCGCCTGCAGATTTTGACACAACCAATGCTTTAAAGCTTATAGGTTATGATACAAGCGATTTAGGTGCGGCAATTACCGCATTTAAACGCCATTTTATACAAAGTGATTTAACGCCCAAACTTACCCCGGTTGATATTTTGGTGTTGTATAACGTGTATACGAAGTATTAAATCCTTTAGGGTTACAATTATACCTTTTTACGTTCTTTGCGGGGGGTAACGACAAAACATTGGTTTTAAAGATTTCTCGGCTACGCTCGAAATGACGAATGGATTGATTAACTCTATTTAAGCATGTTCTCGATTACTTAATACGTCGCCCCGAATTTATTTCGGGGTCTTTCCCGCTAACAGGTTGCTGAAATAAAAATAGCCACAGAAATCAGATTAACACAGGGGAGCTTAAAACTCTTTTCCGTGCTGCTCTTATTTCTGTGGCTTTATACCAAAAGGGAATTTATTCCTTTAGTTGGGCTTCTTAAAAGTATCTTTTAAAGTAACCGTTCTGTTAAATACCAGTTTTTCTGCAGTAGAATCTTTATCAAGGCAGAAATAACCTTTACGGATAAACTGGTAACGGCTTTCTAAATCTGCATTTGCCAATGCAGGTTCGATATAAGCATTTGGTAAAATGGTTAAACTGTCAGGGTTTAAATAATCTTTAAAGTCGCCTTCTTCAGCATCAGGAGTTTCAGAAGTAAATAAACGATCGTATAAACGGATTTCGGCTGTTTTGGCATGTGCTGCACTAACCCAATGGATTGTTCCTTTAACATTTAAACCGCTGTTATCATTTCCACTTTTTGAATCAGGGAAGTAAGTACAGTGAATTTCGGTTACTTGGCCATTTTCATCCTTCACAAAATTTTCGCACTTAACAATGTAGGCAAATTTTAAACGTACCATAGATCCCGGTGCTAAGCGGAACCATTTTTTTGCCGGAACTTCCATAAAATCTTCACGCTCAATCCACAATTCATTGTTGAAAGGAATAACACGTGTACCACCACCATCTTCAGCCTCAGGATTATTTTCGCCAATTAAATCTTCACTTTGTCCTTCCGGATAGTTGGTAATGACCAATTTAATCGGATCTAAAACGGCCATTACACGGTTGGCCGATTTGTTTAAATCTTCACGAATGCAAAATTCCAATAAGCTCAGTTCAATCAGGTTTTCGCGTTTTGCAATCCCTATACGTTCGCAAAACTCGCGAACACTCTTAGGCGTAAAACCTCGTCTGCGTAAGCCCGAAATAGTAGGCATGCGGGGATCATCCCAGCCATTTACTAAATTTTCATTTACCAGTTGAAGCAGCTTACGCTTGCTCATTACGGTAGATGTAAGGTTTAAACGGGCAAACTCGTACTGTTTTGATGGAAAAATTTCCAGTTTCTCTATAAACCAGTCATATAGTTCGCGGTGCGAAACATATTCCAGGGTACAAATAGAATGCGTAATGTTTTCTATACTATCACTTTGTCCGTGGGCAAAATCATACATTGGATAAATGCACCATTTATTACCCGTACGGTGATGTTCGGCATGTTTAATACGGTAAATTATAGGATCGCGCATTAACATATTCGGACTTGCCATATCAATTTTAGCCCTTAAAATATAAGCGCCATCGCCAAATTCACCATTTTTCATCCTGGTAAAAAGATCAAGGTTTTCCTCAATGCTTCGGTTTCGGTGGGGACTATCTTTTCCTGGCTCGGTTGGCGTACCTTTTAATGCTGCAATTTCGTCAGCACTACTCTCGTCAACATAAGCCAATCCTTTTTGAATCAGTTTTACGGCAAAAGCGTACAGCTCATCAAAATAATTTGATGCATACAGTTCATTTTTCCAGCTAAATCCAAGCCATTTTATATCTTCCTGCTGACTGTTAACATATTCAGTTTTTTCAGTTACCGGGTTGGTATCATCAAAGCGTAAGTTTGTATAGCCGCCATATTTTTGCGTTAAACCAAAGTTTAAGCATATGGCTTTAGCGTGGCCGATGTGTAAATAACCATTTGGTTCGGGTGGAAAACGCGTAACCAATGTTTTATACTTACCACTATTTAAGTCGTTCTCAACAATCTCTTCTATAAAGTTCAATGACTTTTCTTCACTCATAAAAACCTGTAAATTAAGGATGCAAAGTTAAAAAGATTGAGCGTAATTCTTCTTGTTTTAGTTAATGATTAATTTCAGAATCAAAATCTATACATTTACACCAACTTAATATTCAATATGAGCAAAATATTAAACCGCCCAATACGCGTTTTGGTGGCAAAAGTTGGCCTTGATGGTCATGATCGCGGCGCCAAGGTTATTGCTACTTCTCTTCGGGATGCAGGCATGGAAGTAATCTATACCGGATTAAGGCAAACGCCCGAAATGGTGGTGAATACAGCTTTGCAGGAAGATGTTGATGCCATCGGAATTTCTATCCTTTCAGGTGCACACATGACCGTTTTTCCGAAAATTATCCATTTTATGAAAGAAAAACAACTGGACGACGTTCTTTTAACAGGTGGAGGAATTATTCCCGAAGCCGACAGAGCAAAGCTTGCCGAATTGGGCGTTGGAGAATTATTTCCGCCGGGCACAACAATGGCAAGCATTGTAGCGTACATACAAAATTGGGTTACTGAACACAGAAATTTTTAATTATGGCATATCAGAATTTATTAACAGAAATTAAAGAAGGTATTTTTTACATTACGATCAATCGTGAAAAGGCATTAAATGCGTTGAATAAGGATACATTGGCAGAACTTGCCGATGCAATTGCATTTGCTGGTAAAACCGACGAAGTGAGAGGGGTGATTTTAACCGGTGCAGGCGAAAAGGCTTTTGTTGCAGGTGCAGATATTAAAGAGTTTTCTGATTACAATGGAAAACAAGGAGAAGAATTGGCTCAGCGTGGACAAAATGAAGTATTTAATGCAATAGAAAATGCTCCAAAACCATTTATTGCTGCAATAAATGGTTTTGCGTTAGGTGGCGGATTGGAACTGGCCATGGCTTGTCATATGCGTATAGCATCTGATAACGCAAAGTTAGGCTTGCCAGAAGTTACTTTAGGCTTAATTCCCGGATATGGTGGTACACAACGTTTAACCCAGTTGGTTGGTAAAGCAAAAGCCATTGAAATGATTACAACAGCCAACATGGTTACGGCGGTTGATGCTGAAAAAATTGGCTTGGTAAATTATGTAGTTCCGCAGGCAGATTTGATTAGCAAAGCCCAGGATATTTTAAATGTAATTAAACAAAGAGCACCTTTAGCGGTTGCTGCTGCAATAAAGTCTGTTGTTTCCTCTATAAACGGATCAGAAGGTTATAAAACTGAAATTGCTGAATTTGGAAAATGTTTTGAAACGGCAGATTTTAAAGAGGGTGTAGCCGCATTTGTGGAGAAAAGAAAAGCGATTTTTAAAGGGAATTAAATTTTTGCCTGATAATGCGGTTTTAATTAAAAAAGTGTGGAGAAAATTTCCCACATTGATTTTTTTTAAGTAATTATGTGCAGTCAAATCTCTAAAGCAGCTTTAAGGTATATCATGTTAGGCATATAACTGAAGTCTTTTCAGATTAACTATAAAGGACTACTCCTAATGAAAAAGAAGATACTGATAATCGATGATGAAGTAAACATTGGGCTTTTACTTTCAAAATTTTTAGTTAGAAATGGGTTTATTGTTTCCAATGCCATAACTGGCAACTCTGCCCTTGAAATTCTGGCTAATGAAACATTCGATCTTGTTCTCTGTGATTATCGTTTAGACGATACCGACGGCAAAGAAATTCTGATAAAAATTAAAGATAATTACCCAACAACTGGGGTAATTATTATAACGGGTTACTCTGATATTAAACTGGCGGTTGAGCTTATAAAACTGGGCGCTTACGATTATATAACCAAGCCATTATATCCTGACGAAATACTAAATACCATTAACAAAGCACTTGAAACGCAAAGGGCACTTAATGAAAGAAAAAGTTCTGGTCAGGAAAATAACAGCGGAGATGGCGAATATATTAACAACACCGAATACATTGATGGTAAAAGTGAGGTGTCCGCAAATTTGTTAAAACAGATTCAGCTAATTGCGCCAACATCTTACAGCATAATTTTAACCGGAAAAAGTGGCACCGGTAAGGAAGCGGTTGCCAAAACCATCCACTTAAATAGTTTAAGAAAAGATAAACCTTTTATCGCCATGGATTGCGGTTCCTTAACCAAAGAGCTTGCAGGGAGTGAGTTTTTTGGTCACGAAAAGGGCTCATTTACCGGGGCTTTATACACTAAAATAGGTCACTTCGAACAAGCTAATGGGGGTACATTGTTTTTGGATGAGATCGGAAATTTATCATACGAAATCCAGGCAACTTTATTAAGAACCGTACAGGAACGGAAAGTAAAGCGAATTGGAAGTACAAAAGAAATTGATCTGGATGTGCGTATTATTGTGGCAACAAACGAAAATCTTGCTGAGAATATATTAAAAGGAACATTCAGGGAAGATTTATACCATCGTTTTAATGAATTTTCTATTCACCTTCCATCCTTAAAAAAGCGTGGAAACGACATTCTGATTTTTGCTAATAAATTTCTTGCCATTGCAAACCAGGAATTAAATAAGAACATCAAAGGGTTTTCTGAAGGGGTAAAAGATTGCTTTTTAAATTACAGCTGGCCGGGAAATGTCCGCGAATTAAAAAATGTAATCAGGCGTGTGGCTTTATTAACAGATACCAGTATCATTCAGGTAGATGTTTTACCACTGGAACTGGCTAATAATGTCAAATTTTATGATGCTGATAAACAGCTTTCGCAAACTAAAAGCAAGTCGGCTGATAAGCCAAAAGATTTAAAAAACGCTGCGCAGGAAGCAGAATACAATACCATTTTAAGTGTACTTAAAGAGGTAAATTTCAATAAAACCAAGGCCGCCAAAATTTTAAAGATTGATAGAAAAACACTCTACAATAAAATTAAAGGTATCAAGATCGAGGATTTAGAATAAATAAATTTGAATAAAACAAAATTACCGGTTTTAGCATTTTAAAGAATACCCAATCATCCCAAATTATTATGTCGGTATTCTCCTATAAGCAGCGCAACAATATAAACCTTGTTATTATAATAGCACTTGGAATATTAATTGCTTATTCGTTACAAAGTATATTTAGTGCAATTTTAAGTACATTAGTGCTTTACACCATCATGCGGCCAGCCTATATTTACCTGGCAGAGAAAAAAGGATGGAACAGAAGACTCGCTGCCCTGTCGTTAATTACAGTTAGTATAATTGTTATTATTCTGCCTTTTTATGGTTTAAGCAGCATGGTTATCAGTAAAATTTCCGAACTCCGGAATAACGAAATATTTTTTAAAAATATTCTGGTCAAGCTTCAGCATTTAATCCCTGTAAAAATTAATCAGGAGTTAATCCAGGAAGGATTAAACAGGCTCGGGAACTGGGCTACACAACTTTTTCCCTCACTGATATCAAGTGCCGTAAATATTATTCTAAGCTTGCTTGTAATGTATTTTTTACTCTACTTTATGCTGATCGAGCGTAAAAAATTTGAGCGATCCTTAATTAAATATGCCCCGTTAAGGGAACAAAATGCATTGCGTTTTGGAGATGAAATGCGCAATACTACTTACGCAAATGTACTTGGCCAGGGGCTTATTTGCCTGGTGCAGGGTTCTTTAGTTAGTTTATCCTTCTACGTTTTAGGTTATCAGGATGCCATATTCTGGGGCGTGGTTACCACGTTTATATCATTTGTTCCGGTTTTAGGGCCACCGGTTGTTTTTGTGCCAGCTGCCATTTTGCAAATCGCCAATGGACATAACTTTGAAGGGTGGGCTATGCTTATCTTTGGCTTTGTGGTGATTATTAATATCGATAACGTACTCAGATTTATCATTGCAAAAAAAGTTGGCAACATTCATCCCATTATAACAGTAATTGGCGTAATTATTGGTATACCATTATTCGGTATATTAGGACTTGTTTTTGGTCCCTTGCTATTGTCTTATTTTATATTGCTCGTTAAAATTTATGAAAACAGTACGCTGGCTTCAGAAAGATTAGAAAGAATTAAAACAAATAACGAGCTAAATGAGTTATAAATTATAGCTTAACAATAAAATACTATAGTAGTTAGTATATTGTACATGAATTGTTAACCCTTAAAATACATAATTATGAATGATAACTCAAAAGTTGTAGTTGCCCTTTTAGCTGGCTTAGCAGCCGGTGCTGCCTTAGGTATCTTATTTGCACCAGAAAAAGGTGAGGAAACACGCGATAAATTAAGCCAGTCATTAAAAGATCTTGGCGATTCTATTAAAGATAAAGCAGCAGACGAAATCAATAACCTATCTAACTTGAAAGATAAAGTTGTGAGCTCCATTAAAACTAAACTGAGAAGTGTTGAAGAAGAATATAGCGATGATGTAGAGCACGCTTAATTTATAAAATATAAGCCGGGTAAATTCTGCCCGGTTTAAATACATCTAAACTATGCAAGAAAACAAAGAGAAAGGTATTGAAGATTTGGTGAAAGATGCCAAAGGCTATTTAGACGCAAGAATAGAATACACAAGATTATACCTTGTTGAAAAGGCTTCTAAAGTATTTGCAGATTTGGTAACAAGTACGGCAGTAATTGTATGCTTTATCCTTGCATTTTTGTTTGGTTCAGTAACATTAGCTTTATACTTATCATCAGTTTTGCATAGCTATGCCGCAGGTTTTGGTTGTGTATCTTTAATTTATATTGCGCTGGCTATAATTGTTTACCTTACTAAAGATAAATATATTGAGAAAGCAATTATTAATGTAGCCATTAGAAAATACTTTGATAAATTAGCTGATAAAGAGGAGGATGAAGATGAGAAGTTATAAAACCATCAGAAATCTGGAAGACCTTCAGGCAAAAAAACTTGAACTTAAGGTAGAATATACCTTAAAACAAAGTATGCTGAAAACGGATGGTAAAGCTTTTATTCATCAGTTTACTTTAGGTTCTCTAATTAAAAAATATGCTACACCAAGCAATTTGTTTAAGGTAGACGATAAGTTTAACATCAGCGGTACAATTATGTCGTTGTTGTTGCCTATGTTCATGAACAAAACCATTTTTAGAGGCTCAGGTCTTTTAACCAAAGCAGTTGTAGGGCTTGCTTCAGGCAAATTGGGCAAATCTTTAGATGCAGAACATTTATCAGCAATCTTTAATTCAGTAAAAGGTTGGTTTGGTAAAAAGGGAGAAAAGAAAGACAAGAAATTTATCGATTACGGCATACCGCCCGATAGCGAAACATATTAAACAAAAAAGCCTTGACACATGTCAGGGCTTTTTTGTTAATGATGTAATAAGGTTACTTACAAATCTGTTTTAATTTTCAACTCCTTTAATTGTTTCTCATCAATTGTACTTGGACTATCAATCATAACATCGCGTCCTGAATTGTTTTTAGGGAAAGCAATTACATCACGAATTGAGTCTAAACCTGCAAAGATTGAAGTTAAACGATCAAAACCAAATGCAATACCACCATGAGGAGGTGCACCAAATTCGAAAGCATCCATTAAGAATCCAAATTGTTTTTGAGCCTCTTCCGTGCTGAAACCTAAATGTTTAAACATTAAAGCCTGTAATTCTCTATCGTGAATACGAATAGAACCTCCGCCAATTTCAGTTCCGTTAATGACCATATCGTAAGCATTTGCACGTACTTCACCAGGATTGGTATCTAACATGGCAATATCCTCAGGTTTTGGCGAGGTAAACGGATGGTGCATGGCATGGTAACGTTCAGTTTCCTCATCCCATTCTAAAAGCGGAAAATCTAAAACCCAAAGGGCAGAGAATGTATTTTTATCACGTAAGCCCAAACGGTTGCCCATTTCTAAACGAAGCTCATTTAATTGCTTGCGAACTTTATCTGTTGTGCCAGCCAAGATTAAAAGTAAATCTCCTTTTTCTGTCTCAAAAGCCTCACTCCATTGTTTTAAATCGTCTTCATTGAAAAATTTATCTACAGAAGACTTAATAGTTCCATCTTCGTTATGGCGGGCATAGATTAAACCTGTAGCCCCTATTTGCGGGCGTTTGATAAAGTCTGTTAATTCATCTAACTGCTTACGTGTGTAGTTTGCCGCTCCTTTTGCATTAATGCCCACAACCAATTCTGCATTGTCGAAAACAGGAAATCCTTTTCCTTTTACCAAACCATTAAGCTCCACAAATTGCATTGCAAAACGAGTATCAGGTTTATCAGAACCATATAAACGCATAGCATCTGCATATTGCATGCGCGGTACCTCAGGCAAATCGTAATTGCGAACCTCTTTAAATAAGGTACGGATTAAACCTTCGAAAGTGTTTAAAATATCTTCCTGCTCAATAAACGACATTTCACAATCAATCTGTGTAAATTCAGGTTGGCGATCTGCGCGTAAATCCTCATCCCTGAAACATTTAACAATTTGAAAATATCTGTCAAAACCAGAAACCATTAACAATTGCTTAAAGGTTTGAGGAGATTGTGGTAAAGCATAAAATTCTCCACCGTTCATACGGCTTGGCACAACGAAATCTCGCGCACCTTCTGGCGTAGATTTAATTAAAACAGGCGTTTCTACTTCGATAAAATCTAAAGCATCTAAGTAGCGGCGAACCGACTGCGCCATTTTATGGCGTAAAACCAGGTTATTGCGAACCGGATTACGGCGCAAATCCAGGTAACGGTATTTCATGCGCAGTTCATCCCCTCCATCCGTTTCATCGTCAATTAAAAATGGAGGTAACTTGGCCGGATTTAATATTTCTAAAGCGGTAATTTTAATTTCTACATCACCTGTAGACATTTTTGGGTTTTTGTTGCTTCTTTCCACAACGGTACCACTGGCTTTAATCACAAACTCACGACCTAAGGTACGCGCTTGTTCACAAAGTTCACGGTTATCATCCATGTTAAAAACCAACTGAGTAATACCATAACGATCGCGGATATCTATAAATGTCATGCCGCCTAAATCTCTTGATTTTTGTACCCAACCACACAGGGTTACACTTTCGCCTAAATTTTGAAGGCTTAATGCACCACAAGTTACTGTTCTTAACATAATTATAATTCTATTTTGAGCGGCAAAAATACCGATTTTGTTTTAAAGTTTGTGGATGAAGATTTAAGGATTTTTAATTTAAAGTTATCTGCTGTCTGGTAACTAAAATTATTTTACAGGAGATTATCTTAATACTTTTCTTCCAGGGTTATCTCTACACTAATAATTTTCCAGCGGCCATTAATGTTTTTCCACTGATAAATTTCCTCTGTTTGGATGGTTTGTTTTTTAGAAAAAAAAAGGAGTTTTTTTACCAGAAGTATGGATTTTCTGGCAATTTTTTCAAGGAAAACTCCTTCCTCAAATGAAAATTTAATGCGGTAATGAGTAGTGTCAACCTTATTTGTTTTGTTAAAATATCGGTCAACTTCTGTAGCCAATTGCTTTTTATCCAGGATTTCGCCATTCGCTTCCACATATCTTACACCTTCATCAAAATAACTTAAGTAAGTTGTTGCAGATTTAGTTGTTAAAGCTTCGTTTATATCTTTATGCGCTTCGTCTATTGCTTTGATGATTAAATCGGTTTCCATGGCATGAAGTTAATTGTTTGTTTCAGTGATTTCAAATTTATGATGATTAAGTGCACGATTTTCCACAATTGTAAGCCGGGCTAAATACAGTATAAACCAAATTGTTGATTTTTTTTATACCTTGATGCAACGTTTTAATTTTCCCTATGTCTTATAAACAGAATCAACGAAATTTTGGAAGCCGTATACGTCGATAAGAACCTTCAATTAGTGAAAGAATGCATGCAGGGCAGCCGGGCAGCGCAGTTTGAATTGTATAAACTGTATGCAAAGGCAATGTATAATGTGGCGTTGCGCATTCTGAATTATGAAGAAGAAGCAGAAGATGTTTTGCAGGAAGCTTTTTTGGATGCATTTACCCGGATTGTTGATTTTAGGCAGGAAACTACCTTCGGACTTTGGCTAAAGCAGATTGTAATTAATAAATCAATCAATTACCTCCGTAAACGGAAATTCGAATTTGTAGGTACAGATGAAATTGCAGAGGTTCCGGATGAGTTAAGTGCTGATGATTATGATGTGCAACTGCAGGCAGATGAGATCAGAAAAGCCATTACTGAATTGCCTGATGGATATAGAGTGGTGCTAAGTTTGTATTTGTTAGAGGGTTATGATCATGAAGAGATCTCGCATATTTTAAAAATAAGTGAAAACACAAGTCGTACCCAATACATGCGGGCCAAGAAAAAATTAAAAAGTATTTTAGAATCGAAAGGGATGAGAGATGAATAATAGATTAGAAACCTTTGTTAAGGAGAACCGGAGAGCGTTTGATGTGCACGAGCCATCAGCAGGGCTTTGGGCAAAGATAGAGCAGGAGCTGGATAGCAAAAAGAAAAAAAAGCCGGTAAACCTGTATTTATGGATCAGTGCGGCAGCATCTATCGTAATTGTTTTAGGTTTAACCTGGCTTTACGCAGGAAGAATGTCAAATCGAGACATAGAAATCGCTGATGTTAATGCTGCCATTGCAAAAAAAGAAATTCATTTTGCAGGTTTAATTACCGAAAAGCGCGATAGCCTGGCCATTTTTGCTTCTGCAAATCCTGGTTTATATAAAAAATTTACCAGTGATTTAAGAAAGCTGGATGAAGATTACGAAAGGTTAAAAGCAGAGCTTCCAACTACACCAAATCAACTTTTTGTAGTTAAAGCAATGGTTAAAAACCGCGAACTCCAATTACAATTATTAAAACAACAATTGATGATTATTAACCAGGTTGACGATTATAAAAGAGTTAACCAGATATAATTAAACGGCAGATGCAAAAAATAGTGATGGTAAAATCTTGATACCTGAGTACACTATCAGTTAATGAAAATACGCTCATTGTATTTAAAAAATTAAGCCAGCCGGCAGGTTTAGATTTTTAAATGTTTAAAAATTAGAAACATGAAAACGATTAAAATATTTTTAGCCTTTATGGCTTTAGTTGCCGTAAAAACCAATGCACAACAGGTAAGTGTGCCAAATAACACATCTGAAAGCTATGCAGTAAATACAATTAGCGCTGCATCTGTAAGTAAATTGGTTATTAATCAGGATGTACAATCGGGAAGTGATGCTGAAAAAACAAAAACGTTTAGCAAAAGCTTTTCTATCGATGGTAGCGATAAAATTAATTTGAATAATCAATACGGTTCCATCTTGATTAAGACCTGGGATAAAAAAGAATTTCGTGTTGATGTAGACATAAAGGTGTACAGTAACTCAAGTAGCGATGTTCAGAAATTGCTGGATGAGGTAAGTATCGATGCCGTTAAAAATGGCGATTTAGTATCCGTTAAAACTGTAATGGGCGAAAGAAATGGTCGTTACGGCAGAAGCGTTAGAAATGGTGTGACCACCTGGCGCAGGGAAATTAAAGTAAATTATGTAGTTTATATGCCCTCAGCTAACCCACTTACCGTATCGCAACAATATGGTAATGTAGATTTAGGTAATTTTTCTGGGCCAACCTCCTTTAAAGTCCAGTATGGAAACCTTACAGCCGGCAATTTAAGCAACAGCAACAACTATATTAATGTTCAGTATGGTAAAGCAGATATTCAGGACTTAAATGCAGCAGTTGTAAAACACGAATACGGTGGAGGTGTTACCATAGGTGCTGTTGGCACTTTGGATCTGGATGCACAATATGTTACCGTAAATGTAAACAGCATTAGAAAATCTGCCGATCTTAAAGTTGAATATGGTGGAGGATTAACTGTAGGCAACATAGGAGGGAATTTATTATTGAATACCGAATATGCTAAAGTAAATATCAATAATGTTAAAGGTAATGCTGTAGTTAAACAGGGTTATGGTAGTTTGTCAATTGCCAGTGCAGGTAAACTTACCTTAAAAACGGAGTACACAAATGTTACACTGGGTACTTTAAATGGTGATGCAAACATTAATATGGACTATAACCGCTTAAATGTAGCTGAAATTACGCCTGCTTGTAAAAGTTTCACTTTTGTTGGAGAATACGTAAGTGTTGGATTGGGCTTTGGAAGTGGTTATAATGCAAATTTTAACGTTTCTACTTCTTATGCCGGATTTAAATACGGCTCGAATGTAACTTCACGATCAGCAGGTGACGATGATGAAATTAAAAGATATACCGGAAAAATCGGATCAGGTGGATCATCTGCCGTTTCGATAAAATCTGAATACGGTTCTATCGTCTTTAAATAAAAAAAATTAAAACCAAACAAGTTAGGTCTTGGCTATCATAGTCAGGACTTTTTTTAGTTAAAAATGTAACACATTAAAATCAAAAAAAAATAAAAGAACTAAAAGATCATTTATATGCAGCAGCTCTTCAAAGTATTGTTTTTTAACCTGGCATTTGTATCGGTTATTTATGCGCAACAACCTAAACAAAGTATCATTACAACCGATATTGATAATTTTTGGACCGCTTTTGATCAGCTTAAAACAACTACCGACAGTTTAAAACAATTGGATATTCTGCAGCAATGGTATGTAGATAAAGGAACGCCTGGCTTAAAAGCTTTTATGGAAGCTAAAGGTTATACCACCGCCTTATGGTTAAAATGTATTCGTGATTATCCTAAATACTGGGCTTCAATCCGGCCGAAAACGTATCAAGTTAAAAACCTGAGTAAACAATTTGATCCTTACCTGAAGAAGTTTAAACAGCTTTATCCAGAATTAAAGCCTGCACATATCTATTTTTGCATTGGTGCTATGCGTTCTGGAGGAACAACCCAGGGCGATAAGGTATTAATTGGAGCCGAATTGGCAACAGGTAATCCGGAGGTAGATCTTTCTGAACTGCCAAAAAATATTCAGACCTGGCTTAGTACCTATTTTGGAACCAATCCTTTTAAAGATATTGTATTGTTAAACATGCATGAATATGTGCATACACAAGAAAAGAGATCTGGAAATACCTTGTTGGCGCAAAGTCTTTTCGAGGGTACTGCCGATTTTGTAGCTGAATTAATTACGGGTAAAGTTCCTGGTATGCCGTACATGACTTATGGCAAAGCGCACGAAGTTGAACTGAAACAAAAATTTAAAGCCCAAATGTTTTTGACTAATTATGGCGATTGGCTTTACAATGGAGCCTCGAATACTTTTGGAGTTGGTGACTTAGGTTATTACATGGGCTATTCTATATGTAAAAACTATTATAATCAGGCTAAAAATAAAAAAACAGCTATCAAAGAATTAATTGAGCTGGATTACGGCGATGATGAGATTGTAGAAAATTTTCTAAGAAAGACCAATTACTTTGAAGGGGGATTTAATAAGGAAGAAATAATACAAGCTTATGAAAGTAAGAGGCCGGTTATTACCAAGCTTGATCCGTTTGCCAACGAAGACACAGCAGTTAACCCTGAACTGAAAGAAATGCAATTTCATTTTTCAAAACCCATGAAAAACAGGTATTCTATAAGTTATGGAAAAGGAGGGAAAGAAAGCTTTCCCCTGAGCAAAATTGTAGGCTTTTCTGAAGACAAGAAAATACTTACAATCAAAATGGAACTAAAACCTGGTAAGTCTTATGATTTTTTAATTACGGACCGGAGTTTTCAATCAGAAGATGGCTATCCCCTTGTTGAATTTCCTGTTAACTTTAAGACTAAATAAATACAACCAAATAAACCAGACCAATATGAAGCTTCGTCATTGACGAGGCTTTTTTTATATTTAGGCTCATTATGAAAACTTATTTATTCTTTTTTCTCTTTACAGGTGCATTTTTATTTGGACGTGCTCAAAGTACACCCGTAAAATGGGCTACTCAGGAAACATTTTTTGAAGAGCTGGAAGAGAAAAGTTTACCCGATTTTAGAGGCTTAACGGTAAATAAAGTCCCTTTTTTTAGGTCAGAACTTGAAAATCAAGTGGTGCTGATTAATTTCTGGTTTGAGAAATGCCCGCCCTGCATTGCAGAAATGCCCGAACTGAATAAGTTAGTAGATCAATATGCGGCTAAAGGCGTTCGGTTTATTGCCATCACATATGATTTACCTCATGCTGCTAAAAAATTCCAAAAACGAAATGGTTACAAGTATGAAATTGTTTCCTTAAGTATGGATGAAATAAGAAAATTGAATATTAACCATGGCTTCCCTTCTAATATTTTAATTGGCAAGGATGGGAAAATACACTATGCAATGGCAAATGTATCCTTCTCAGATAAAATGCCTGAGTTTAAAGCCAAATCTTTAGTGCTGGAAGAAAAGCTTAAAACAGAAATCGCCAAGGCCACAAAATAACGGTCAAATCGGGGAGGTTGGCAACACAAATAATTCTTAGAAAGAACCAAACCAAATCCTTGAAAATCTGTTCATAAATCAACCTGCTTTTTTATATCTTCGCTTTATCAGATAAAACAAATTTATGGAACTATTAACAAGCCCGGAGGCCTGGATATCGCTGTTTACGCTAACACTTTTAGAAATTGTACTTGGAATCGATAATGTGATTTTTGTAAGCATTATTTTAAACCGTGTTCAGGAAAAGTCTCAGAAAACGGCCCGCATCGTTTGGATGGTTACTGGTATTATTTCACGCTGCTTAATGCTTTTTGGATTAAGCTGGTTGCTTTCTCAAAAGGGAAAATATATTATCCCCGAATCGTGGTTTGGCAAAGGCTTTGATTTAGCCAGCATCGTAATGTTATTGGGCGGTTTGTTTCTGATTTACAAATCGGTAATGGAAATTCACCATAAATTAGAAGGCGAAGATCCGGCCCTAAATGCAGAAAATAAAAAACCACTGGGTTTTGGACAAGCCATTTTTCAGATCATGCTGATAGATGCTGTTTTTTCTTTCGATAGCATTATTACAGCAGGCGGTACTGCCAAACATGTCGAAGTAATGATTATAGCAGTTGTTATTGCCATGATTATTATGTTTACATTCAGTCCAAAAATTGCCGGTTTTATCCATAAACACCCAACATTAAAAATGTTAGCCCTTTCGTTTTTAGTGATGATTGGTTTAAGTTTGGTTATTGAAGGCTGGGATGCCAAAGCAGCCCATGAAATGCACCTTAAAAACTATATTTATTTCGGTATGGCATTCTCAGTTGGTGTAGAAGTATTAAATATGGTCTTTAGAAAACGTCAGCAGAAAGGTCGAGTTGTAGAATTAAACGATCCTAAAATAGAGGAAAAGAAATAGCTTTTTCAGCTTTACAAAATTATAATGTGCTTATCAACTTAAGGTAAGCACATTTTTTTTGAATCAGGTTATAAATAATTACTGATTTCAATCAAATTTAGATCAGGATCGCGCAGGTAAACCGAAATTATTTTCCCGTTTGCACCCGTTCTTTCCATCGGCCCCTCTTCTATTTCCACGCATTTGGTTTTCAATTCTTCCATTACGGCTTTAATGGGTAAATCGGTTATAAAACATAAATCGGCGCTTCCGGGCATTGGCTTAAAGGCCTTGGGTTCAAATTCGTTTCCGTACTGGTGGAGGTTAATTTTCTGATTTCCAAATTTTAATGCCTTTCGGGCATCGCCAAATTCGATAATTTCCATGCCCAAAGCATTATTGTAGAATTTACAGGTACTATCTATGTTCGCAACTGTAAGTACAAGGTGGTCTATATTTTTAATTTCCATGCCATAAAATAATAAGAACCAATGGTGTGTAAACTTTGTTTTAATTAGCAGGCTTAATTAACGTAAATGTATTGTCGCAAAGCCTTAATCGTTTAAACAAAATTAACCGAATTTTATATCTTTACCATATGCAAAATTTGCCGCCATTAGCAGAAAGAATGCGTCCTCAAAATCTCGATGAATACGTTGGTCAGCAACATTTGGTTGGAGCCGGGGCTGTTTTGCGTAAAGCGATTGAAAGTAGTCAGTTACCCTCCATGATTTTTTGGGGGCCGCCCGGTGTAGGGAAAACAACTTTGGCTTATATTATTTCTCAGGCATTAGATCGGCCTTTCTTTAATTTGAGTGCCATTAACAGTGGCGTGAAAGATATTCGTGAGGTTATTGACAGGGCTGCACAATTGAAAGACAGCTTTTTAGGTTTGCCAATTTTGTTTATCGATGAGATTCACCGTTTCAGTAAATCGCAACAAGATAGCTTGCTTGGAGCGGTAGAGCGAGGATTGGTAACACTAATTGGAGCAACTACCGAAAATCCTTCTTTCGAAGTAATCTCCGCTTTATTGTCCAGGTGTCAGGTATATATTTTAAAATCGCTTACCGAAGAAGAGTTAGCCGGTTTGTTGCAAACTGCAATAAAGAAAGACCAAATCCTTTCTGAAAAGAAAATTACCATAAAAGAACATGAAGCATTAATCCGTCTTTCTGGTGGCGATGCAAGAAAATTGCTGAACGTTTTAGAAATTGCAATTAACGGTATCGGAGGAAATAAAATTACGCTTACCAATGAGAATGTGTTAGCCCATGCACAGCAAAACTTAGCCTTGTATGATAAAGCGGGTGAGCAACATTACGATATTATTTCGGCTTTTATAAAATCCATTCGCGGAAGCGATCCAAATGCGGCGGTGTATTGGCTGGCCCGGATGATTGAAGGTGGTGAAGATCCCTTATTTATTGCCCGCAGGTTATTGATTTTGTCATCAGAAGATATTGGGAATGCCAATCCAAATGCCTTGTTACTGGCCAATAACTGTTTTACTGCCGTTAATGTAATTGGTTACCCGGAAGCACGAATTATTTTATCGCAATGTGTAACTTACTTAGCCAGTTCGGCAAAAAGTAACGCCTCATACGAAGCCATTAATAAGGCTCAAGCCCTGGTAAAACAAACCGGAAATTTACCAGTGCCCTTACACATTCGCAATGCGCCAACCAAACTGATGAAAAATATTGGTTATGGAAAAGATTACCAGTATGCACATGGTTACGAAGGTAATTTTTCTCCGCAAGAATATTTCCCTGACGAATTAAGCGGAACAAAACTATATGATCCGGGTAAAAATGCAGCAGAAGAAAAACTGCGCGAAAAGTTAAAACAAAACTGGAAAAACAAGTATAACTATTAGGTTCAGGTTGAAATATTTTTTTTCCCAATTGATGTAACATATTGCCCTTTGCCTATACTAATCAACCAGGTATTAAATTATTGTTTTTTAATGCCAACTTTATAAACCAAATAACAATTATGCTCAGTACTTTTTTAGATCATCAATGGAAATCATTCTGGCGCTCCAAAGGTAGAGGGGGCAGTATAGCCGGCCAGATTTTTTTGGGCTTTTTTATGCTGTATTTCCTCACCATCGCGGTTGGCGTTGGCTTTGGAATGGCGCCCCTGCTTCCAAAAATATTTCCCAATCAGGATGTTATAACCAGTTTTAATGGAATTATCCTTTTTTATTTTGCATTGGATTTTGTTATGCGTTTGCAACTGCAGGAATTGCCAACTTTAAGTATAATTCCCTACCTGCACCTCAAAATTGGCAAAAGTAAAATCATTAAATTTTTAAATGTTAAAGCGTTGTTTTCAGCATTTAACCTTTGGCCATTTTTTATTTTCCTGCCTTTTTGCTTTATTAAAATTGCACCTGCATACGGCGCGTTTACAACATTAATGTATATCATTTCTATATTTTCCATCATGGTTTTTAATAACTACCTGGTGTTGTATATTAAAAGAAAATCGATTACCAATGTAATGTATACGTTTATTGGTTTGGCCATTATTGCCACTTGTGCTGCACTTGAATATTATAAAGTTATTTCTATTATGAAGGGGTCTGACTATGTTTTCAGAATCATAGCTACCCACCCTTATCTGGGATTTGGTTTTACAATAATAGCCTTTGGGATATTTACTTTTAATTCTGGCTTTTTACGCCGTAATCTTTATGTCGAAGAATTAAGCGGTAAACAGGAAAAAAAGGTAAGTACTGACTATGCTTTTTTAAATCGATTTGGAAAAGTGGGCGAGCTGGCCGCCCTTGAATTAAAATTGATTCTTCGCCACAAGCGGCCCCGTTCGGCTGTTATTTTAGGTTTCTTCTTCCTTTTTTACGGGTTTATTTTTTATAAAGAGAAAGCCATAAATGCCGATGCTTTTGGGCAGATGATGTTTGGAGCAATTTTTATGACAGGTATTTCCGTTATTATTTACGGGCAATTTATGTTTGCCTGGCAAAGTGCCCACTTCGATGGGTTGTTGAGCAGCAAAATAAACTTTAAGGATTTTATAAAAGCTAAATTCCTTCTTTTTACCATTTCTTGCACCTTTATAACCTTACTGGCCAGTTTTTATGGCTTTTTAAGCCCAAAGCTGTTGCTGCTGCATGTAGCTGCTTACTTATATAATATAGGTTTTGGAACTGTAGTCGTGCTTTATTTAGCCACATTAAATTATAAAAGGCTTGATATTAAAAAAGCTGCAAGCTTTAATTATCAGGGAACAGGCGCTACACAATGGCTTTTAATGTTTCCTTATGCCCTTACGCCTATTTTAATTTATGTGCCGTTTGGAATGTTGAATAAACCATACTGGGGATTAATTGCCGTCTCTGTTTTTGGTTTAGCCATGCTTTTAATGCGTGGTTTCTGGGTAAATTACATCACAAAACAATTTGAGTTAAAAAGATATAAAATAGCCGAAGGCTTTAGAGAATAATATTATGATTTTAGAAGTAAAAAATTTACAGAAAGTTTATGGCGATAAAACCGTCGTAAACATACAAGATCTACAAATTGCAGCTGGAGAAACAGTTGGTTTAGTTGGGAATAACGGAGCAGGTAAAACCACTTTTTTTCGCATGCTGCTTGATTTAATCCGTCCTTCACAAGGTGAGGTTTTATCCAAAGGACAAAATGTAATGCAGGGCGATGAATGGAAAAACTATACCGCATCGTTTCTGGATGAAGGCTTTTTAATCGACTACCTTACACCTGAAGAATATTTTACCTTTATTGGTAGCTTACATAATTTAAGTGTGGCAGATGTTAGTGATTACCTGACGCGATATACAGAGTTCTTCAACGGAGAAATTATGAATAGCGGGAAATACATTCGTGATTTTAGTAAAGGCAACCAAAATAAAGTAGGTATTGCTGCAGCCTTAATGCAAAATCCAGAAATATTAATCCTGGATGAACCATTTGCCAACTTAGATCCAACCACCCAAATCCGTTTAAAGAAATTATTAAAAGAACATACAGGTAATATGACCACTTTTATTTCGAGTCATGATTTAAATCATGTTACCGATGTCTGTAACCGGATTATTCTGGTAGAAAAAGGACAGGTTATTCAAGATTTTAAAACCGATGAGCATACACTAAAAGCATTAGAAAGTTATTTCTCTGCATAAAATTGTACTAAGAATGATACATGTAAAAAAGGCATGCACTACTGCACATGCCTTTTTTCGGTTTTTATGAGGTTATTTTTTCCTTTAAAGCCAATAAATAGGTTCAATAATTATTTTTGGCACCGTGTTTGAATAAGCGATGGAATAGAATTATAAATCTACAGCATTATGAGTATTTCAAAAGTAAGAATAGCGACACTAAGTATAGGATTAGCAATAGGTGCAATGGCGTTTCAAAGTTGCGATAGTTTAACCAAAACACAAAAAGGAGCTGGTATAGGTGCAGCTGCTGGTGGTGTGCTTGGTGCCTTAATTGGTAAAAAAGCTGGTAACACAGCCGTAGGCGCGTTAATTGGTGGTGCTATTGGTGGTACAGCTGGTGCTTTTATCGGTCGCAGAATGGATAGACAGGCTGCTGAGATTCAAAAAGCAATCCCTAATGCAGAGGTAATTCGTGAAGGAGAAGGTATCATTGTTAAATTTGATAGCGGTATTTTATTCGATTTTGATAAAACAGCGTTAAAAGATGCAGCTAAAACAAATGTTCAAAGTTTGGCCGCTTCGTTAAACCAATATCCTGATACTGATATTAAAATTATTGGTCACACAGATAATAAAGGAACTGAAACCTATAATATGGGTTTATCAGAAAGAAGAGCAGCAGCAGTTAAAGCTTATGCAGTTTCTCAAGGTGTACCGGCTTCAAGATTAGTTACTATTGGTAAAGGTTTTGCTGAGCCAATCGCAGATAACGATACAGATGCTGGCCGTGCGGCTAATCGTCGTGTAGAAATTGTAATCGTTGCAAACGATGCATTAAAAGCAACTGCCGAAAAACAAGGATAATTTAAGGATCTATACTTCTACCTAAGGAAGATCAACATACCTTCAGCCCTAATGCTTTTGCATTAGGGCTTTTTTATGAATAAATATCTTCAAAATAGCTCACCACTAAAGATTTCATCAGCATTTCCTGTTCCAGCATGGTATAAGGGGGAATCGCTTTGATCAGCTTCCAGTGTGGCCACCCATCCTGGTCTACCCCTTCAAGTTCATAGAAATCCATTTCGCTCAATAGCCTGCACGTGGCAATGTGCATGAGCTCTTCCTTTTGTCGTTTGCTATATTTTTTTGGCCCTTTTCCTAATTCCTGCACGCCAATTAAGAATAACATCACCTTTAGGTCAGGAAAATCTGAATCAAACTCTTTTGAAATTTTTTCCTGTAAAACTTTCCACTTTGCATTAATCTCTGACGGTTTCATGTGGCAAAGATAGCGTTAAAAAGGATTAGACGTTAAGGTAAAAGGTTTATGGTTTGACATAAAAGCTCAATCATAATTGTATTTTTGATCACATTTATTAGTTATGGATACAAATTCAAATAAAATAATTAACGCGGGTTTACTGGCGTATGGCATGAGTGGAAAGGTTTTTCATGCGCCTTTTTTAAATGCACACCCAGGGTTTAATTTAAGGGCTGTTACCGAGCGAAGCCATAAAAAGGCACAGGTAGATTATCCAGGTATTATTAGTTACAACAATATTGAAGCGTTGTTAAATGACGGCGAAATTGAACTGGTTGTGATTAACACGCCAAATAACCTACATTACGAACATGCTAAGGCGGCTTTACAAAAGGGTAAAAATATTTTGGTAGAAAAGCCCTTTACCGCAACAAGTGCGCAGGCGAAAGAACTTTTTGAATTGGCAGATGGTGTAGGTAAGCAAATTTTGTTTTATCAAAACCGTAGATGGGATAGCGATTTTACAGCGGTAAAAAACGTAATTAACAGTGGCCGGTTGGGTAAATTAAACGAAGTGCATTTTCGTTATGACAGGTATAGAAATGTAATCGGTCCGAAAGCATTTAAGGAAAATCCGGGTGAGGCAAGCGGTTTATTGTACGATTTAGGCCCTCACTTATTAGATCAGGTCATTAGTTTATTTGGTCAACCTTTAAATTATCATAAAGTGTTGGGCAAAAACAGGAAGGATACCCTGGTTGATGATTATTTTACCATTCAGTTAACCTATCCGGATAGTATTCATGTATTTGTGACTTCGAGTATGTTGGTTGTTAATCCCCAGGCTGCATTTGTTGTACATGGTGTGGATGGAAGTTTTATTAAGCAGCGTGCCGATATACAGGAAGAACAATTATTGGCTGGGGTAAAACTTACAGATGAAATTTATGGCAAAGAAGCAGAAGATAAAGCGGGTTTATTAACCACCATTGATGAAAAAGGAAATAAGAAAAACGAAAATATAGTTTCGGAAACAGGGAGTTATCTGCCTCTTTTTGAAGCGGCTTACCAGGCCTTAGCCAATAATAAACCTTATCCCGTTACCAGGGAAAATGTAATAACACAACTTGAAATTTTAGAAAGTTAAAATATATGAATTCATTACCATTTGCATACCTCATACCCATATTTATCCTTACATTATACTTTATCCTCCGGAAGAAAAAGCCTGCAACTGAGCCGTTAACCGAAACAGATAAAAAAATATTAAATGATTATGTAGACTATTATCATAAACTGGATGCAGCCAAAAAAACATTATTTGAACAGAAAGTTGCAGAATTTTTTAGTTCGGTTAAAATAGAAGGCGTTGGAGTAGAAATGACCACGTTGGATGAACTTTTAATTGCCTCAAGTGCTGTAATCCCGATTTTTGGCTTTCAAGACTGGCAATATAAAAACTTAAGCAGTGTATTGCTTTATCCCGATACTTTTAACAAAGACTTTGAGTTTGAGGGCGGTGGCGACAGGAATATCATGGGGATGGTTGGAACGGGTTATATGAATGGACAAATGATTTTATCTCAATCGGCTTTAAGGCATGGTTTTTCGAAAAGTGCAGGAAAAGAGAATACAGCCATCCATGAATTTGTACATCTTTTAGATAAATCGGATGGAGCTACAGATGGCGTTCCGGAAAATTTAATGGGACATGAATATACCTTACCCTGGATTAAAATGATTCATGAAGAAATTGGACGCATTGAAGATAATAAATCTGACATTAATCCTTACGCCATTACAAATGAAGCGGAGTTTTTTGCCGTAGTGTCAGAATATTTTTTCGAAAAACCAGAATTGCTAAAGGAAAAACATCCGGATTTGTATGCGCAATTGAGCCGAATTTTTGCTCAAAATCCTGCTGCATAAATTATAGATAAAATAATTAATAAAAATTATGAAATTTTTAACCACCACTTTAACCTGCTGCCTGATTTCAATCATCAGCTTTGCTCAAAAAACGTATGTAATTAAACAAAATTATCCGGTGGGTAAAAAGTATGATTATAACATTACATCCGACCAGATTATAAAAGAGAAAGTGAGCGGGCAGGAAATTAACCTGACTCAAAATATTGGTACGGATTATACATTTGACATTACGGATGGTAAAGCAGGCGATAAAAATGTGAAAGTAATTTATAATCGCATCACGATGAAATCTGTAGCAATGGGTAATACCATGGTTATGGATTCTGATCAGGGTAATGAAGACAAGCAAAATCCTTTTTCCGGCTTAAAAGGGGCAACTTTTAACATGGTTTTCGGTTCCGACGGAGCAATTAAATCGGTTACAGGAATAAACGAAATGCTGGACGGAATGGTTGTTAAAATGACATCGGACAGTAGTCAGCTAAAACAGCTTAAAGCTTCTTTAAGTAAACAGTTTAATGCCGAAGCCATGAAGCAAACTATGGAATCATCTTTTAAACTTTACCCGGAAAAACCGGTAAAAATTGGCGATACCTGGACGGTGGATACGAAAATGCAAATGAGTATGCCTATTGAAACCAATACAACTTATGTACTTAAAGAAGTTAATGATGGCATAGCAACCTTAAATGTTAAAGGAACTTTGATTTCTAAGGGAAACTTTGAAACCATGGGAAACAATATGGAAACGGATTTAAAAGGGACGAATTCGGGTGATGTACAGCTTGACGTTAAAACCGGCATGATTTTAAACAGCCACCTTCGCATTGAGATGTTTGGTATTGTTAAAACAATGGGCCAGGATATTGATTTTGAGATTCAGGGTATTAATAAAATTATTGGTAAAGCTTTAAATTAGCTTTTTTTGAATTAAACTTAACGAAGCAATCCTAATGCGTTAGAATTGCTTCGCGCTTCGCAATAAAAATATATTTTCTATAGCGAAGATAGGTTATAAACTCCCTGTAAGGGCCACTAAAAATTCTGTTGGAATTTCAATATGCGGAATGTGGCCGCAAGCTTCAAACTCTACAATTTTAGCGCCTGGAATTTTAGCGGCGGTTTGTTTACCTAAAAATTTATACTGCCCGTGCAAGGCCTGCTGATCTGGCGTTAATAAGCCTTTGCCCACAATGGTTTTGTCTTCTTTACCAATAAATAGAATGGTTGGTACTTTTAAATTCTGAAACTCGTAAACAACGGGTTGTTCATAAATCATCGTAAAAGTTAAGGCAGCTACCTTCGCCCAACGCGGATAATCGGCACTAAAAGTAACACCGGCAGCTATGTCAACCAAGCTTTCATATTCTGGTTTCCATAAAGTAAAGTAAGAACTCTGATAATATTTACGAACACTTTCGGCGGTTGTTTTAAGCTCATTTTGATATTGCTGTTCTGTGGTAACATAAGGGACAAAAGTTTTGTAATCTTCCAGCCCAATTGGGTTTTCGAGTAAAAGTTTTTCCACTTTATCCGGATACATTAAAGCAAAACGAGTTGCCAGCATCCCGCCCATGCTGTGCCCCAAAACTGAAGCTTTCTGAATGCCCAGAGTATCTAATAACTTTTTATTCCATGCGGCCATTTGATGAAAGCTATACTGGATAAAAGGTTTTGACGATTTTCCAAAACCAATCTGGTCGGGTGCAATTACCCTGAAGCCATTTGAAGTTAAAGCCTTAATAACACTTCCCCAATAATATCCACCAAAGTTTTTGCCATGAAATAAAATCACTGTACGTCCATTTGCAGCTGCGGTTGGAGCAACGTCCATATAAGCCATTTTAATATCTTGCCCTTCAGTATGAATAGGTAAATACTTAACCGGATATGGATACTTTACATTTTCAAGTGTAATAGACAGCGTATCAGTTTTTTGTGCTCTTGTATATTGAGTTAAAAGGATAGAAATAACAAGTAAAATGAAAAATCTCTTCATGTTTTTTATAATTTATGAGTAATAACGAAAGCGAACCGGCCTAATTTAAGACTTAATTTATATTTTTGACCAACCAAATAGATTAAAAATCATGCCTATATTTTACCTTGGAGAATCGCTTTTAACCCTGAATTCTCTTTCAAAAATTATTTCAGAAGCGCAAACAATAGCCTTGAGTAAAGAGGCAGTTGAACGAATTGAGAAATGCAGAAATTACCTTGATGATAAGTTAAGCCATCATAAAGGGCCAATTTATGGTATAAATACCGGTTTTGGGTATCTTCAGCACATCAAAGTAGAAGAAGAAAACTTAACTAAATTACAGCATAATCTTTTACTTTCACATGCATGTGGAACCGGTGAGGAAGTACCGGCAGACATTGTAAAGTTAATGTTGCTTTTAAAAATCCAGTCGTTAAGCTATGGCTTTTCTGCTGTTGCATTGGCTACGGTACAAAGATTAGTTGATTTTTATAATCAGAATATCTTACCTGTGGTTTACACACAAGGCTCTTTGGGTGCTTCAGGAGACTTAGCACCCCTGGCACACCTGGCTTTGCCACTCATTGGAGAAGGCGAAGTTTTTTATGAAGGGAATAAAATAAAAACAGCATCATTATACCAAAAATTAAATTGGCAGGCCCTTTCTCTTCAATCTAAAGAAGGTTTAGCCCTAATAAATGGTACACAGTTTATGAGTGCTTATGGCATTAATATTCTTTTAAAAACACAAAATTTAAGTAAATGGGCTGATGCTGTTGCAGCAATTTCTATTGATGCCTTTGATTGCAGAATTGATCCCTTTCATCATTTAAGTCATCAAATAAGGCCGCATAAAGGGCAGCTAGAAACGGCGGCTAACATAAGCAAATGGTTGCAGGGAAGCGAACTCATGCAAAAGGAAGGTAAGCAAACCCAGGATCCATATTCTTTCCGTTGTGTGCCACAGGTACATGGCGCAAGTAAAGATAGTATCGCTTACATTACCACGGTTTTCGAAACGGAAATTAACTCCGTTACGGATAATCCAAATGTTTTCCCGGATGAAGACCGGATTATTTCAGCAGGGAATTTTCATGGACAACCCCTGGCTTTAAGTTTAGACTTTCTTTGTATTGCCCTTGCAGAACTTGGTTCAATCTCCGAACGTAGGGTATTTCAACTGATTTCTGGCCAAAGGAGCCTGCCTGCCTTTCTGGTTAAAGATGCCGGCCTAAATTCGGGCTTAATGATTACGCAATATACCGCTGCCTCTATTGTTAGCGAAAATAAACAACTTTGTACCCCATCATCTGTTGATAGTATTGTGAGCAGCAATGGCCAGGAAGATCATGTAAGTATGGGTGCAAATGGTGCCACCAAATGCCTACGTGTAGTGCGTAATTTAGAAAATATTTTAGCTATTGAGTTGCTAACTGCGGCACAGGCTTTGGATTTACGCCGACCGTTAAAATCATCAACTGCCATTGAGAAAATAATGGCCGCCTACAGAGAACAGGTTAGTTTTAACGAGGCGGATAGGATTTTAGCGGATGACATTCGTAAATCTGTTGAATTTATGAAAGCTCAGGCTGTAGATAAGTTTAATAGTAACTAAATAATGCTGAAATTGATTTATAACACCTCTGTAAAATAAAAGTTATTCTTAGCCGCGTTAAAACATCCTTAATACAGAGATTGTATGTTTGTATAATAACCGCGCAATTATGGATAAAAAATGGGGCTACTTACTTAGTCGTTTAGCCATTGGGCTTAGTTTTTTTGGACATGGACTTGTCCGGCTGCCAAAACTTGAAGAATTTAGCCATTGGATGGTTGGGCAGTTTTCAAAATCTATGCTGCCCGAAGTATTGGTTCTTCCTTTTAGTTATGCTTTGCCCATTCTGGAATTTATTTCAGGTTTACTAATCGTAATTGGATTGTTTACCCGTCAAGGATTACTTTTGGCTGGTTTGGTTTCGCTTGCCCTTATTTTTGGCACAACCATGATCGAAAATTGGGAAGCCTTACCTGCTCAGTTAATTCATGTAGCTTTTTTATCCTTGTTATTATCATATCTGCCGCACAATAGTTATGCGATAGATAAACTTATTAAAAGATAATCATAATTATATGTCGAAATTATTTTCCCCTTTAACAATAAAGGATGTTACTTTTAAAAACCGCTTAGTGATTTCTCCAATGTGCCAGTATTCGTCGGTTGATGGTTTTGCAAACGACTGGCATTTGGTTCACCTGGGCAGTCGCGCAGTTGGCGGCGCCGCATTAATTATTCAGGAAGCTTCAGCCGTTACAGAAGATGGAAGAATTACCTATGCCGATTTAGGCATCTGGAAAGATGAGCATGTTGAAAAATTAAAGCAAATAGTTTCTTTTATTCATGAAAATGGAGCAATTGCAGGCATTCAGCTGGCGCACGCTGGCCGAAAAGCAAGCTGTGAAGTGCCCTGGAATGGTGGTGAGCAGATAGCTGAAGGGCCAAATAGCTGGCAGCCTGTTGGACCCTCTCCTGTTTCATTTAAGGAAGGGCAAGTTTTGCCACATGAATTAACCATAAAAGAGATACAAGATATTGTTTTTGCTTTTAGAGCGGCGGCTAAACGTGCAGTAGATGCTGGTTATAAGGTTGTCGAGATTCATGCTGCGCACGGTTATTTGCTACACGAGTTTTTTAGCCCGATAAGCAATAAACGAACTGATGTTTATGGTGGGAGTTTCGAAAACCGCATTCGTTTGGTTATTGATGTTGTAGAAGCTGTACAATCTGTATGGCCAGAAAATTTACCTCTTTTTTTACGCATTTCAGCAACAGATTGGACTGAGGGCGGATGGACTGAGGAAGATTCAGTGCACCTTGCTGCGGTTTTAAAGGATAGAGGCGTTGACCTTATTGATACTTCTTCTGGTGGAAATGTTCCGGATGCGATTATTCCGGCAGGACCAAATTATCAAGTTCCCTTTGCCGATAAAATTAGAAATGAAATTGGAATTTTAACAGGTGCAGTAGGTATTATTGTAGAGGCTCATCAGGCAGAAGAAATTTTGGAACAGGGAAAAGCAGATTTGATTTTCATTGCCCGACAATCTTTACGTGAGGCATATTTTCCAAATCATGCCGCAAAAACCTTAGGTGATGATATAGAATGGCCCAATCAGTACGTGCGTGCTAAAAGATAATTATCTCAGAAATAAACCATAAAAAGCCGATATCCTTCGGCTTTTTTGTTATGCCACAAAATCAAAAGCTGATCGGAATGTTCTTAGTGGATTCTTTAATGAGTTTAAAATAGGTATAATCTTTGCTTATAATTTGATTAACTAAGGAAAACGTTCTCGATTAAAACAGCCTCATCATTTCGGTAATATTTTAAAATAAACCGAATTGCCTGCTTTCATCAGGAATACTAACTAAAAAGAAAAAATTATGGGCTTAAAAGAGTATTTTAAAAGACAATTATCACAAGTTATAGAATGGAATGATCAGCAAACCGAATTACTTGTTTATAAATTTCCTTCAGAAAATGATGAAATAAAAAACGCTGGTAAACTTATTGTATCGCCTGGGCAAGGAGCTATTCTAATTTACGAAGGAACAGTTACCGATCACATTACAACATCTGGTATTTATAATCTGGAAACAGATAACCATCCTTTTATTACTACACTATTAAAATTAAGGACCAATTTTGAAAGTGAGCATAAGCTTAAAATTTACTTTTTCCGAACTTCAGAAAATGTAAACCAGGGTTGGGGCACATCGCAAGCCATAAAATATGTTGATCCAGTATATCACTTCCCGGTAGAACTTGGCGCAAATGGAAGTTTTTCGTTCAAAATAAGTAACGCTTTACACCTTTTTACCCAGGTGGTTGGATCAAAAGATGTTTATACGGTCCAAGAGGCTCGACAGTTATTGCAAAGTCGTTTCCCACAAACATTAGCTTCTGTATTGGCAACAGCAGGTATTTCTTATCAACAAATAGATGCGCAGTTGGCTACCTTATCAGAAACTTTAAAAACACAACTTAATTTAGAACTTGATAAATTAGGATTTGAGCTTACTGATTTTAAACTGAATGGAACTGTGTTTGATGAAAGTACCAAAGAAAGAATCGGCAAAATTGCAAATATAACGGCTGATGCAATGGCGGCAGACCAAGGCGGGTTAACTTATGTAGAACTTGAAAAGCTGA
Organism: Pedobacter nototheniae; assembly: GCF_032678625.1. Classification (GTDB taxonomy): domain Bacteria; phylum Bacteroidota; class Bacteroidia; order Sphingobacteriales; family Sphingobacteriaceae; genus Pedobacter; species Pedobacter nototheniae_A. Next base: position 1,142,356 of record NZ_JAVTSO010000001.1, read on the forward strand.
AAGCACTTAGAGATGCCGCGAGAAATGAAGGTGGCCTGGCTGGTGCAGGCTTGCAGTTTGGCGCTGGAATGGAACTTGGAAAGGCATTTAATGTGGAAAAAGATGCACAGCTAAATAATTCTAATGCAGATCCTGTTGCTAAGCTACAACAACTCAAACTTTTACTTACGGAGGGAATTATTACGCAGGAAGAATTTGATGGTAAAAAGAAAGAATGGTTAGATAAGTTATAGTTAAACCTAAATGATATGAAAAAGATTATTGGCATTCTAATTACCCTTTTAGTTGTAGCATTTGTAGGAATAATTATTTTAAGGGTTTGGGGTATTACTATTATAAGCTTAGATAGCATATTAAAAAGTGGTTTAACCTTGATTTTACTTGGGGCATTAATTGTGGTTTTACTTATTGCATATGGCTTCTTTTTTAGAAATAAGCGTGCGGGGTACAATAAAAATACTGAAGGTAAGGCACAACCTAAACTATAATTAACGATATAAATAGAACTTAACGCTCTTATGGCTAAAAATATTAAAGCAATAAAATGCCCTAACTGTGGCAGTATTCACAAAACAGAAATTAAACCCGATTACTTTAGATGTGATAGCTGCCAAACAGAATATTACCTGGATAACGATGACATAAATGTTAATGTAAACTATAATCATAATTCAGCTCAGCCAACGTTTACTGCTCAACAAACATCAAAAAAAGTGGCGCTCATTTTTGGCGCTTTTCTCATGTTTGTTCTGATGGTATTCTTCTTCTTAGTACCCAGTTCTAAAAAAAGTAGAACCGATAAGATTGAGGAAAAAGAAAAATATGATTATTCAGGTATTGACAATGCAGTTTATATGAATTCCGTATCTGGCGAAGTGATGTATATGAGGATTGCCAGAGAACATTTAAGAGAGAAAAATGGCAATTATGATTTTGTGAATACACACATTGTAGTTGTAAATCCGATAACAAAAAAACAGGTTAAGGATCAAATTATTTTTAATAGAATAAGACGCCTTGACGATCATTCTATAAATTTTAAGATAACGTCAGACCACTCAATCTACATGCTTTATAATGAAACAAAACTTTTTAAGCTTGATAAAGCAGCAAACACTTTGGTTGATGTAACGGAAAGCATGTTTAAAAATTATCCTGAAATAAGTGCAGGTGTCGCTAAAATTAATTTTAACAATGATGATCTGGTTATTTTAACCAATGAGGGCAATAAATTCAATTACATAATCGCCTCAGATCAACTTTTTAAGGATGGGGATTGGAAAGCATTTGAAACTGCAAGAAATAAGCTAATTACTAAGCCATATTTTAGTTTTAATTACACGGATAAATTATCTAAAGTATTGCCCGGCGAGGATTACGATAGAAATAAACCAGGGAATTTTACACCAGACCGGAAGTATTTTCGACCTGAAATTTTATACCAGGATCAAACAAATCTGCTTATCTCTATGAATGCGAATGCCAGCGATAGGTCGCCACTAACGCTACAAAGCCTTGATGTAAATACGGGCAAAATTTTGTGGGTGTTGCCGGGGAAACCGTTATACTATAAAAATGTAACCAAATGTAAAGAGGGTTTTGCAGTACATTATTTTTCGGGCGAAGAAATGGATTACGTCAGTGGGGTTTACATCATTTCTCCTGAAGGGAAAATTTTATACGATTACCAAATGGGTAGAAACGAATAAGCTTATAGCATAAAAAAGCCCCTGCTCGTTATTAAGCAGGGGCTTTTTTATTTCTATTTTACCAAAGTAAAAGGAACATACAAACCGAAGGTAATGTTTCTACCGGTATTGTAAACGCCTAAGTTTGGATTTTCTGAATCAAACCTGCCTGGTTTAAATCTGCTTAAAGCATCGTAATATTTCTGATCTAACAGGTTATTTGCCGATACTGATAATTTAATTGGCTGTTTACCTAAATTAAAGGTAGCCCCAATACCAGCGTTTAGCAAAGTATAACCACTGGTTTTAGTTTCAAAATCCTCATCTATGCGGTTTTGTTTAAATGCCGAATTAATACCCACAGATAGGTAAGCATCATTGGTTCCCTTGAGCTTTGGCTCAAAACGCAATTCGTTTCTTAAATTTGCCGCCGGAATAAATGATAAAGGCTTATCCATTGAGGTGTTTTGTGCATGCACATAACCAAAAGTGTTTTCAAAATGGATAAATGGAACCGGATGAATGGTTAAGCTGGCTTCTGCACCATAAAGGTTTGCGTTTACCTGCCCGTAATGATATACGTTGAACTGATCTCCGTCTACCTCCCTTACTTCGCCATTATTTGAAGCATAAATATAGTTGTGGATATAGTTATTGTAAACACTGGCACTCGCACTCACTATCTTGCCCTCGTATTCTAAGGCAGCATCAATTTGATAACTGCGCTCCGGGTTTAAGTTTGGATTACCAACCTCATAGCGGAAAGTACCCTCGTGCACCCCATTTGAGCCTAACTCAGCAGGGTTTGGCGCACGGAATGCAGAACCAGCATTTGCTTTAAAATTCCATTCTTCATTAAATTGGTGTGTAAAACCTAAAGCACCACTCACGTTAGAAAACTTGTTCTCAAAAGGTGCAAATCTTTCCTCTCCATCATCAAATAACTGTTTGCCATTGTTCTTACGGAAATCGTAACGGGCACCTAAACTGAAAGTATTATTATCCCAGTTCTTTTTAGCATAGGCAAATACACCAATTCCGTAAGTATTATAAGCCGGAACTAAAAATTCTGTTCCTTTATTTTGACTATGGCCGGCATCTGCACTAACACCAAAAACGGGTTGCCATCCATTCATTTCATGGATGTAGTATTTTAAATCTGCATTGTAAGTTTTCAAGTCGAAGAATAAAGCAGGTTCCGGTCCGTCTAATTCGCGACGCTGATTTTGCTGATAACCAAAATCAGCTTTTAAATTACCATTGCCTAAAATGAAGTTGTTATTTAAAGCAATTTTAAAATGCCTGATGTCCTGGCGTGGATATTCTAAATCCCTGCTTTTATAGTCAGAATTGGTAAAAGGATCGCCGTCTTCTTTAACAAAATTTCCATTGTCATCTAAAGTCGGCTCGTAAAAACCGATATTGTTTCTAAAGTTAGATACGTTTAAGTGGGTGTAACCCCAACTTTTGTTCAAACCAACCATTCCACTTAAATCGGTTTCATTAAAACCCGAATTTGGAAAATAGCCTGTTGGTGTTTTAAATGAATAAGCATTTTTGTAGGTGCCGCGCGCTCTCCAAACAAAGCCATTTTCGTTGCCGTTCAGCATTAATGAGTTAGCGGTAAGACCATTATTTGTAGAGTAATTTGTAATAAATTCGCCTTTAATCTGCCCTTCGGGCGGGCTGCTGGGTTCTAATAAGTTTATTACACCACCCAAAGCGTCAGAACCATACATTAAAGAAGCTGCACCACGCAAAACCTCTACACGGTCTGATTTAAACTGATCGATTTCTATACCATGTTCATCGCCCCACTGCTGTCCTTGCTGTTTAATCCCGTCATCCAGCGTTACAATACGGTTATAACCCAAACCTCTTATTACAGGTTTGGAAATAGATGGCCCTGTGGTAATTTGAGATACACCAGGAATCTTTGTTAAAGCATCAATTAAATTGGTAGATGGCGCCAAAAGCTGGTCTTTTCCTACAACAGCAGAAGAAGCACTGTTTCTTTTGCTTGTACTGCTAATCAAACTGCCGGTAATAACAATCTCCTTGGTTTCAATGGCAGTAGGCTGTAGGCTGAAATCTAAATTGCCGCTGCTGGCTAAATTAACTGTTTTGGTGGCCGTTTTGTAACCCACATAATGCACCTCAACCAAATATGTGCCTTTGGCTGGTAAGTTATTTAAGGTAAATTCTCCATTATTATCCGTTACAGCAGTAACGCGCAAATCCGGAATAAAAATGGTGGCGCCAGGTAAAGTTTGCTGATTACTGGCATCCGTTACTTTACCCTTAATGTCTTTTAAAATTGCTGCAAATGCAGTATTCGTAAATATTGTATATAGAATTACAAGGCCGATAAGCTGTAATTTTTTCATGTTATTAATTTTTTAGATGGAAAATGGAATACTCGTAAACCCCCGTTTAAAACAGAATCTTGCCGTATTACATTAATAAATATTAGAAAGCAAACACTTAATTGTTTGCTAAAGCAGAAAAAATTAAGCCAAAGGGGGACCTCGTAAAGTCGTTCTTTTTAATTCGGTATAAAAACTCTTTAAAACAGGCTCGGTTTGTCCGAATAATTTAGCTGAAAGAAAGATTTTATAAAGATGATGCGTTTGAACATAGTTTTTTTCAAAGCCCGCATTACAGATTAAACAATTTTCTGCATGCGCCTGAACGTGTGTTAAGTGTTTGCAGTTAACCTCTTTTGGTACCACCGGAATAGGCTCATGATGGTGTATAAGGTTCCAGGGTGTTAACGCAATAGCAAAAACAACCAGCATAATAGCTGATAAATAATTTTTAATATGTTGCTTTTGCTTTTTCAATGAGCCAAAAGTAGTAAATAGTATCCAAATATATATCTTTGAAGCGTAACATTGCTTTTATAGTGAATATGACTACAACTCTAACCAACGGTTTAAATTTAAGCCAAAAACAAACACCAACAGGCCCCGAACTAAATTGTAAAGGCTGGATTCAGGAAGCAGCATTGCGTATGCTTTTAAATAATTTAGACCCTGATGTAGCCGAAAGGCCCGAAGATTTAATCGTTTATGGTGGTCGCGGCAAAGCGGCAAGAAATAAGGAGTCCTTAAGCCTGATTATAAAGGCACTTAAAGAATTGGAAGACGATGAAACCCTTTTAGTTCAATCGGGCAAGCCCGTAGCCGTATTGCCTACGCATAAAGATGCACCGAGGGTTTTAATTTCTAACTCGCAACTGGTTCCAAAATGGGCTACCCAAAAACATTTTGATGAATTGGAAGATAAAGGATTAATGATGTATGGTCAAATGACCGCCGGATCCTGGATTTATATCGGTTCGCAAGGTATTGTGCAAGGTACTTACGAAACTTATGCGGCCTTAGCTAAAAAGCATTTTGAGGGCAGTTTAAAAGGTAAGCTGAATGTTACGGCTGGTTTAGGCGGCATGGGCGGCGCACAGCCTTTGGCCATAACCATGAACGAAGGCGTTTGTTTGGCAGCTGATGTAGAAGAGTGGCGCATACGTAAACGCTTAGAAACCCGTTACATTGATGAGATTATTTTTGACCTCGATGAAGCGATTGATAAAGCTTTGATGTATAAAAAAGAGGAAAAAGCCATTTCTATTGGTGTGGTTTGTAACGCTGTAGAATTGTTGCAACGCCTGATAGATCGTGGAATTACCCCTGATACTTTAACCGACCAAACTTCGGCACATGATCCTTTGATAGGATATTTCCCCGAGGGATTAAGTGTTGATGAAGCTGCGGCCTTACGTACAGGTAATCCTGAAGAGTATGTAACCAAATCTTATGCAACCATGGCTAAACACGTAAAACAAATGCTCGAATTACAAAAACGTGGTGCCATAACCTTCGATTATGGGAATAACCTGCGTGGAAGAGCTTTGGAAGTTGGCGTAGAAAATGCATTCGACTTTCCTGGATTTGTACCTGCTTACATCCGTCCATTATTTTGTGAGGGAAAGGGCCCGTTCAGATGGGCAGCTTTAAGTGGCGATCCGCAGGATATATACGAAACAGATAAGCTGATTTTGGAACTTTTTCCTGAAAATGAAAGTTTACACCGCTGGATTAAAATGGCACAGGAGCGCATTGCTTTTCAGGGTTTACCTGCCAGAATTTGTTGGTTAGGCCTGGGTGAAAGAGAAAGGGCCGGATTGGCATTTAATAAGCTGGTTGCAGAGGGTAAAGTAAAAGCACCAATCGTAATTGGTCGCGATCATTTAGATACTGGTTCCGTTGCTTCGCCTAATCGTGAAACAGAAGCCATGTTGGATGGATCTGATGCGGTGGCAGACTGGCCGGTGTTAAATGCATTAATTAATACCGCCGGAGGCGCAAGCTGGGTATCGCTACACCATGGTGGTGGCGTTGGTATTGGTTATTCTATTCATGCCGGCATGGTTATCGTTGCCGATGGAACAGATGAAGCTGCCGTTCGCTTAAAAAGAGTTTTACATAACGATCCGGCAATGGGTGTAATTCGCCATGCTGATGCCGGTTACGATATCGCAAAAGATACTGCCCGTAAGTTTAGATTAGGACTAAAGGATTAAGCCATGAAAAAAATCATTATTGCTTTACTAACAATATTAAGTTTTTCTGTTTATGCACAAGATGAAACTTTTGAGCAATTAATGATTAACGGAAAGGCAGAATTTAAAAAAGAACACGAAGCCCAAAATTATGATCTTGCAGTAAAAAATCTGGAAAAAGCGGTTCAGTTAAAACCTGATAATGCAGAAGCACATTACTTTTTAGGCTATGCATACAGTCGCTTAAATTCAAAAGATGGCAAGGGTATTATTGGAATGACCTTACCCATTTTAATTAAAACAAGCGAGCATCTTGAAAAGGTTAATAAACTTTCTCCCAAATATAAAGGAGAAATGCTGATACTCGATCCTTACAGTAAGATTAGTAGCGAGTGGGGCTCAATGGCCATGAATTATATTTTTCACAATAAAATAGATTCAGCAAAATGGGCCTTTGCAGAAGGCATTAAAAGAGGTGGCTTTGATTCATTTGTAATTAAAACGGCAAAAAATGCTTTAGATGCCTGCACAAAAGATGCAATTTTAATTTCTTATGGCGATTCGTGGACTTTTCCATTATGGTACTTGCAATATAATGATGGCTATCGAAAAGATGTATCCATTATAGATCTCGGCCTGCTGAATACTAAATGGTATCCACATTTTTTAACAGGGAATAAAACAATCGAATTTGGTTTACAAAAAGCAGTAATAGATAGCCTGGAGTACATTCCATGGAAGGAAAAAACCGTTACTATTAAAAATACCCAAAGCGGTGGTGTTTTCAGCTGGAAGGTTAAACCTCGTTATGCAGGTCAGTATTTAGGGAAGGATGATATTTTAGTACTTAGTTTATTAAAGAAAAACGAATTTAAACGTCCGGTTTATTTTACTCGTTTATTTGATGATGATGCAAGATTATCTCTAACAGATAATATTACGGAAGGTGTTTCGGTAGATAAATTAAACATTGATAAAGGTGCAAATCCACTTCCGAAGGTGTTTAAAGCCGAATTGATTAATACATTGGAACTGGCAAAAGAGGTAAACTTTAATAGCGAACAGGAAGTTAATCAAATGAATTCAATGCGATATCTGATTTACGTACAAGCTAAAAAATACATTGAAGAAAATAAAAAGGCAGAAGCAGCAGATATCTTGCAGCTTATAAAGACTTATTTGCCTGAAGATAAATTTCCGGTTTCAGTTGAATTTAAGAACGAAATTGAGCGCACAATAAAATTAGCAAAGCAATGAAATTGATTAAAAAGCACATCATTAACATCTTATTCATTATTTTATTCCTGGTAATCATTTTTGTGCCTGATGCAAAAGCCATGCTGATCCAGGGTTTGATTAAAGTAGGTTTCTATTCCCCTAAAATAGAAGAAACTAAAGTTGGTGTAAGCAACTTAAACGGCATTCAGTTTAAGAATGTAAAAGGCGAAGTGGTTGATTTAGGCGATTTAAAAGGTAAGGTAATCTTCCTGAATTTCTGGGCAACCTGGTGCCCGCCCTGCAGGGCAGAAATGCCATCGCTTAATAAATTGTACAATCAGTTTAAAGACAATAAAAATGTGGTTTTTATTTTTGCGGATGCAGATGGTAACCTGGCGAAATCATCGGAATTTATGCTGAACAGAAAATTTGAAATGCCTGTTTATAAGATAGAAAGCGAGATTCCGACACAGATTTTTGAAAGTGCTTTGCCAACAACAGTCATTTTTGATAAGCAAGGGCGTTTATCTTTCAGGCATGAAGGCATTGCTGATTATTCCAATAAAAAGTTTGTAGATTTTCTGAATAAACTCATAGGTACTTAACCTCGAAAAAGAAAATTGGAAAGGTCCTGATGTAAATCAGGACTTTTTAGTTTAATACTTCCCCGTTATGCTTATTATGGATTTACAGTCATTTTGATTCATCAAATGATCTAAAAATTTTAATATATGTAGTTAACTACATATATTTGTTTTATAATATTTAATCATGCAAAAGGAATTTAAAATAGAACGTTTGGATAATCAATTTTGTGAAGCGATTATCGGGTTAATTTTGCCCATCCAACAAATAGAGTTTAATGTAGATATAGATTTAAATGCGCAACCAGATCTTTTAGATATAGAAAGTAATTATGATGGAACCGGTGGCGCTTTCTGGGGTGCCAAAATAAATGAAGAACTTGTAGGAACTATTGCCCTGATAGCCATTCCGGAACATAAAACAGGCGTAATCCGGAAGATGTTTGTTAAAAAAGATTTCAGGGGAAAAGAACTGGGCATTGCGCAGGAACTATTTGCAACGCTTATTAATTATTGCCGCGAAAATGGTTTTAATGAGATATATTTGGGTACAAAAGATGTATTGCAGGCGGCCTGCCGTTTTTACGAACGCAATGGCTTTGTGAACATTCCGGCTGAAAGTTTACCTGCTTATTTTCCAAGAATGGAAGTCGACAATGTATTTTATAAGCTTAGTTTAAAACCCGTTCAATAATGGAACAAAATGTAATAGATGCTTCCGGATTACTTGCAATTTCTACACGTTTACAGCGTTTAAGCGATCAGATTCGCAAAGATGGGGTATTAATTTACAAAGCTTTTGGTATTGATTTTCAACCCAAATGGTTCCCGGTTTTGTATACATTACATAAAAAATCTGCGATGAGTGTAGTTTTACTTTCCGAAGAAATTGGCTATGCTCATCCTTCAACCATCAGTTTATTAAAGGAACTGGAAAGGGAGAAACTCATTCGTTCTAAAAAAGATAAAACTGATACCCGGAAACGCTTGGTGGAGCTTACCGAGAAAGGCGAAACTTTATTATCGACCATGAAACCGGTTTGGGATGTAATTATACAGGCAACTGCAGAAATTACCAATACCCAAAATAATTTAATGAAGGCCATTGTTGAAGTTGAAGAGGGGTTGAGGCAAAAGGGTTTCCTGGAAAGGGCTCAGGCTTATTTTCCGGATAAAACCATAAAAACAGATCTGTAAAAATCTCCAAAACCCCATGGCTTTTTACTACTTTTGCTGCTATGATTTCATTTTTCGAAGCTTCGCTTAAGCAACTTTCCATTCACCATACAGGTAATAAATTATTGGATGAATATTACAGACTTTCTGATAAACCGCTAAATATAAGTGATGAAATTTTGGGAAATTTGTTGATGCAATATTTCTTAAAACCTTTTGAAAAGGTAAATGAAGTCTATCGTTTTTATCATCCTAACGATAATTTGCAGCTTAACGAAGTGTATCATTTTGTACATGAGATTTTTGAGAATAATGAACTTTTTCACGAAAATTCTCAGCAGCTGGCTAAACATTTACATGATGTTGCCAATCATCCAAAGATTAAATCGGGCGAATTTTATGTCGCATTTTTTCATAATGTTCAAATTGAAGGGGAGCAGCTGGATGTGGTTGGGATCTTTAAATCGGAAACAAAAGACACTTATTTAAAAGTTTATCCTGAGGATGATGGTTTCGGAATGAGCTTTGAACAGGAAGCCATTAGCATTAATAAGTTAGACAAAGGTTGTTTGATTTTTAATACCGACCAGGGCGAAGGCTACAAAGTGGTGGTTTTGGACCAAACCAACCGGAGTACAGAAAGTGCGGTATATTGGAAAGACGAATTTTTAAAATTGAAAATCCGTAACGATAGTTATAACCAAACCAACAATGTACTTGGCGTTTATAAAAACTTTGTCACACAGAAGCTGGACGACGATTATGAAATCAGCAAAGCAGATAAAATTGATCTGTTAAACCGTTCTATGAAATATTTTAAGGAAAAGGAAACCTTTGATATTGAAGAGTTCGGAAACGAAGTAATTGGTAACGCTGAGGGAATAGAATCTTTTAAAAACTATAAGAAAAATTACGAAGAGGAATACGAAAGTCCGATTGCAGATAATTTTGAAATTGCCGAATCAGCAGTTAAAAAACAAGCCCGGGCCTATAAAAGTGTTTTAAAGCTGGATAAAAACTTTCATATTTACATTCATGGCAACAAAGAACTGATTGAGAAAGGTTACGATGATGATAAGCTAATGAATTACTACAAGGTTTTCTTCAGAGAGGAAGAATAAATACGCCTGGCTGTATTCAAATTAAATTCTTTGTTGTGCTTTAAGCGCCAGATATTGATTGACTACATTTACCGTTAAATTTTGTGGCGGTGTTAAAAGACTCAGTATGCCATATTTGGCAAGCTCTTTTACCATCAGTTTCTTTTCGTAGGCAAATTTTTCTGCTACAGTTTTAATGTAAATGCCTTCAACATCCTTGGCAGGCTCTTCGCTAAGCGATTTCAAGGTGGTGTTTTCAAAAAACACCACTAAAAGTAAATGGAACTTCGCTATTCTTTTTAAATAAGGCAACTGTCTTTCCAATGCAGACATGCTTTCGAAATTAGTGAAGAAAATCATCAGGCTGCGCTGTTTTAACGTTGCACGCACACTGATGTATAAGGCTTCCATATCTGTTTCCAGGTAACGGGTTTTTTCCTTGTAAAGAACCTCCATAATTTTGTTCAGTTGTGTTGGTCGGCGGTCGGCCGGCACAATACTTCCTGTTTTTTCAGCTACCGTAATTAAACCGGCCTTATCTTCTTTAATCAAAGCCACGCTGCTCAAAATCAAACTGGCATTAATGGCATAATCTAATAAGCTCAGGCCATCAAAGGGCATTTTCATAGCCCTCGATTTATCAATTACACAATAAATGTGTTGTGCTTTTTCATCAGTATATGCATTAACCATTAACTCGCCTTTGCGGGCTGTAGCTTTCCAGTTAACCGTTCTGTAATCATCGCCAGCCACATAGTTTTTAACCTGATCAAACTCCATGCTGTGCCCAATTCTTCTCATTTTTTTAATTCCAACATCCGTTAAGCGATTGGAAATTGCCATGAGTTCGTATTGCCTGAGTTTTAAAAATGAGGGGTATACCGGAACGGTTTTATTTACCCCGAGGTTAAACCTGCGGCTTAATAAACCTAATGGCGATTGAACGTAAAGCCTGGTTTGCCCAAATTCATATTCTCCCCGTTTGGTTGGGCGAAGGAAATAAGTTATAATTTTCTGTTCCCGGGCAGATAAGGAAGAATTAAACCATAAATCGCGTTTTTGAAATTGAAAAGGAATTTCATCAATGATCCCAATTTTGACCTGAAAAGGATAAAAATTTTCGAGGTATATTTTCAATTCATTATCATCCCCATTGCTTAAACGGTCGGGGGTATCCCTCCGCAAAAAAACACCTTTGTTATTTCTATACAATAAAATGAAATCGAGAATAACCAATACAATCAGGGCACCAAAAAAGAAATAAGGCAAATCGCCTAAAAAGGAAACAAAAAAAGAAAACACAAATAAGCATACACAAACGCCAATGGCGATGAATAGCCGGTTTCCCAGAAAAAGATCTTTATAATATTTCCTTAGGGTGTTCTTCATAATACTTACCTCGGCACTTCTATTTTCTTTATAATCTGGGCAACGATGTCGGCAGCGGTGAGTCCTTCCATTTCCTTTTCAGGACTTAGCATAATGCGATGAGCCAGTACCGGAGTGGCGACCTTAATAATGTCTTCGGGAGTTACAAAATCCCGGCCTGCCATGGCCGCTATTGCTTTGGCGCCATTAACCATCGCTAAAGAAGCTCTTGGAGATGCTCCAAGGTATAACGATTTATTGTTGCGGGTTTCGTGTGTTATTTGTGCTGCATAAGCCAATAATTTTGGCTCAACAAATAAAGCCTTAATGGTTGCGCGTAACGACTTTACCTGTTCAACAGATAAAACGGCTTTAATTTCGTTCAGCTGGTCATCTGTTTTATGTTGATGCTGATTGGCTAAAATCTCTATTTCTTCTTCTAATGAAGGGTATTTGACTTCGATTTTGAAAAGAAAACGATCTAATTGTGCCTCTGGCAGGCGATAGGTTCCCTCCTGGTCTATCGGGTTTTGAGTAGCTAAAACCATAAACGGTTCGTCTAAATGATAGGTGTGCCCATCAACAGTAATCTGGCGCTCTTCCATAGCTTCGAATAAAGCAGATTGCGTTTTGGCTGGTGCGCGGTTAATTTCATCAACCAGTACAATGTTTCCGAAAATCGGCCCCTGTCTGAATTGAAATTCAGCCGTTTTAGGGCTAAACACCGCAGTTCCCAATACATCAGATGGCATTAAATCAGGTGTAAACTGAATACGGGAAAATACGGCCGAAATACACTTGGCAACCAATTTTGCACTTAAAGTTTTGGCTACGCCGGGTACGCCCTCCAATAAAAGATGACCATCTGCAAGCAAGCCTGCAATTAAAAGATCTATTGTGTCTTTTTGTCCAACTATAATTTTGCCCAGCGTTTCTTTGATTTGCTGTACGGCCGTGTTTAACTGGCTCAAATCTGTACGTTGGTTAAACATTTCCTGTTCCATATTTATTGGTCTTGTTTATAAAATTGTTCAATTATTTTGTTCAGGTCAATTAAATGCTGATCACTCACCATTTGTCCTCTTCCTAAATGATAAATTTCGATTAAAAGATTTTCTATGGTTTCAGGTGTCGCATCTGAAACATGAATCAGCTTTTCTTTAAATTCCTGATTAAGGTCTAATGTTCTTAACCTGTACTTATTTCTTATATATTCCAGTAAGAATTTTACTTTTTTCTCTGCTATATCGCGGTTATTTCGCTGCTGATAATATACACGCCCAACCACCTTAACAAACTCTACAGAAGTATTGCTTAACCTGTTTATTACCGGAATAATTCTTTGTCGTCTTTTAATTTCAAAGAGAACGAAAGCCAGCAGGCCAAACAGCGCAATATAATACGCCCATTTTAACGGTGGGTTATTAAAAATTACCCTTAAAGGAGCGGTATCTTCATCATCAGGCCTGGTAAAATGTTCATCCCAGATAATGGTTTTTACGTTGGGTAAATAAGATAAGGCTTTGGATGTATACTCCAGTCCATCGGGCTTTAATAAACTGTAATTGGTTAATAGTTGCGGGTTGGGCAGAATAAACAAGGCACCTTTTCCAAAGTTGTATTGTACAAAATTAGCTTCCTTCTTTTCTCGGTTACCTAAAACTATGGCTCTTGCAGAATCAACTTTTTGAAAAAACTGCTGACTAATTCCTTTATCAAAATAATAACCATTGCTTTTACGTAAAGCAGGATTGGTAAAATTTACCGGAGATTTTTCTTTGGGTTTCAGGGTAAAATCTGATGAAACATCAAGTTTTAAGGTGTCGGCCAAAACGCCGTTTATCCTGAAAGCGGCAATAAAAATATGATTTCCGCTTTCCATGTAACGGATCATTTCCCTGTAATCCAGTTTGTCAATATTAAGGGAAGAAGCGATAATAAAATAGTTGGAGGCACCTGCTGGTTTATCTTTTAAGGTATTATAAACTGGCTTTTTAGATTTTTTAACCTCGGCACCGGGAAAAATATCATTTATGCGCTGGCGTAAAATATAAGTACCAAAAGGAATTTTATCTTCTGATAAATAAGTTGGTGTCCAATTGGTAGGTTTGGGTTTAAAATATTGTGCAAGCAGGTATGAAACCAATAATACTGCACTAAAAATCAGGTATTTTCTCAGTCCGCTCATCCTATTTTCTGATTAAATTGATGAAAGGATTGATTAATAGGCTCGAAACTTTGTTTGTCTATAAAAAAGTCGCCATACCAGATGTATTCAAATTGTTGTGTCAGTTTGGTAAATTCTGCCTGGGCGTTTTCACTTTTAATTTCCTGGATATAAGCTTGGTTGGTTTTTTCGGGCATCCAGATAATCACCTGCCCGTCGCTTAATTTTTTTAAGGTTTTTAAATATAAAAGCCTTACCACCAAACGATAATTGCTGTTTTGAAGTGCTTTCTCAATTTGCTCATCAAAATTTATTTCATGAATGTTTTCTAAGCTTTCTTCAAAGGGTACTTCCAGTTGTTTTGATTTTCCGGTAAGCAGTTTAAAATCTATGCCAATAAGTTTCATTACAATAAATACAATGAGGGCAATGGCAACTCCAATAAGCAGGTATTTCAAGAAACCACCACCAATGGCATTACCGAAAACTTCACTAAATAAGCTGCCAAGCCACCTTAAAAAACGATCCCACCAGCTTAAGCTTTCTGGTGGTACATCATCATAAATGAAATCTTTTTGTTTACTGTAGCTTTTTATGGCAGCCTTATCAAGACTGCGGATGTCTATTTTACTGCTGTCTGTTTTTAAAATAATACTTTTTTTAGGCGCAGCCTGTTTTTGCTCAGGTTTTGCCTGTGCCGTACTTATGCCAATAAAGAGAATTAAAATAAGCAGTAAACGCATGTTAATATTCTTCAGGGTGTATGTAAGTTTGATCGCCAGTTTTCCCTAAACCATCAATTCTGTCCATTAAACCGCTGCTTTCTTTACGTTCTACAAGATTGAAATAAATAAGGGTTCCACATATCAGGGGAATGATTGTAAATATGTAGGATATGTATTGTAAAATGGAAATTAAAAAAGCGTAGGTTTTGGTAAGGGGATTTGCGGTATGGGTAAAGGCGCCTACCATGCCCAGAATAATTGCGGGTAATTGGGTAAGAAGCATGCAGCCATAGGTAATTACCCAGATGATAATAAGTACGGCGGCGGTTATCCACCATTCTTCGTTTAACAGTTTAAATGAACGGCCAAAAGAGTAACCCAGGCTTCCGTTTTCTATAATCATAATCGGATAAAAAATGGTAACTGCAGGGAACACATAAATGCCGGGAATAATACAGCATATAAAACATACCGTGGCAAACAACGAAATTACAATTCCACTGCCCAGCATTCTGAAAAAGTAAAACTTAAAATAACTCCAAACCTCTTCTACACTTGGCGCTACATTTCCTTTTTGAACATATAAAGCAATATAACTTAAAATGGTAATATACATGGAAGTATAAGAAAGAACCATGAAAATAATAACCAGTATATATTGAATGCCGATTTTTGCAAATATGCTAAATGGAGAACTTCGATAGGAACCTGAATATGGATTGCTTTGTAAATCTACCAGTTGTAACTGGGTCATGATGGAGCTGATCATACCGCCCAAAATGAAAATGCCGCAGATGTAAAGAAATGCTTTACCTAAAGGTTTGAAATTTTGTCTGATAAATAAAAAAGTATCGCCAATAAGTTCTCCAAACTCCCGTATTTTTCTAAATTCTACTTTTTCTGCCATTATAATTCTTGTTGAGTACGTTTAAATAGTTTTATGGGATAAATAATTACATAACCGACCATAAAAGCAAGCGAGCCACCTAAAATGGTTATGCTTAGCCAAATTGGCATTTCTGTGTGCCGGGTAACAAAGCTTTCAAAGAAGGCAGCCAATAAAATAATTGGGACAATGCCCAATGCAATTTTTGAAGCATCTTTTGCGCTGTTTTTTAAAGCGGTTAAACGTGTGTGGGTTTTGGGGAATAATAATCCGCTGCCTAAAACTAAACCGGCCCCGCCTGCAATTACCGCAGCTAAAATTTCCAGCGTACCATGAATCCAAATGACCAAAATGGATTGCGTGCCTAAACCCCTGCTAAAGAAAAAGTATTCAAAGGCTCCAATCATGATTCCTGTTCTGAGCAGAAAAAACACAGGCCCAATTGAAAAGAAAGCACCGCTTGCAAACATGAGCAGCATAACCCAAACATTATTGGAGGCGATTTGTAAAAACATCTGAAATTCGCCTTGTTGTTTGTATACACCAAAAGGATCTCCCTTGGCAATATTTTCATTCGTCATATTTACATAGCGATCGCCGAAAAACATGCGTAAAAATGAATCGTCATATTTGGCCGAAAGCACTCCGATGCAACAGGAAATAATAAAAAAAATAAAGGAGTATAAAAGCTGTTTCCGATATTGATAAAATAATAAAGGCAACTCATATTTCCAGAAACGAACAAAGCGACCCTTTTCTTCTTTTTTGTTTTTGTAAATGGCCTGATGTAAAACAGAAGCAATGCCATTTAAATAGGCGGTGGTTTTAGATTTGGGGTAAAATGTTTTGGCATAGGCCAGATCATTTGTTATATCGATAAAACGATGTGCCAGTTCATCAGGATTGTCTGTGCGCATTTGCTCATAGCCTTTCCATTTTTCAGAATTTTGCTTTACAAACAGCGCTTCCCTCATAAAGAATTTCCGGTTTTAAATTTTGGTTAAAATAAAACAAAAATCTTATTAGTCAATGGAAATATGTAAGGTTATTATTTTAAACTATTTTCTATAAAAGAGAATAATAAAATTAAGCGGAGTTAGCAGGTCTTAAAAACTATTTTTTTATGTTTGAGTAGATATGGAAACAATAAAAGTTAGTACAAGCCAACATGTGGATATAGATTATGCTGTAGCCGGTTTAGGAGAACGTGTTGCTGCGAGGTTAATAGATTTAGCATTGTTTGTGCTTACTTTTTTTGTATTTCTGTTTCTCTTTTCGATGATGGGCATTTTAAGTGGTACAGGCATTTTACCTACAGTGCTTATAATTATCTATTGTACGGGTTTTGTTTTTTATGATTTACTATGCGAAATCTTGATGAACGGACAGAGCGTTGGGAAAAGATTCCTTAAAATCAGGGTTATTAGTCTGGATGGTTCGCAGGCCAGTTTAGGCCAGTATTTTATGCGATGGGTATTTAGGATCGTTGATTTTGTGTTAACGGCTCAATTGGGTGGTTTGGTTTGTGTAGCGGTAACAGAGAATAAACAACGTTTCGGTGATCTTGTAGCAGGAACAACTTTAATTAAAACAGAGCCTGCCACGGCATTTCAGCAAATTGCTTTCCATCCAATTGTAGAAGAATATACCCCGGTTTTTGATAATGCAAATCTGATGACGGACCGGGATATTGAACTGATCCACGAAGTTTTAGTAACCTATTATAAAACGGGTAATCATACCTTAATATACCAGATGGCCGCCCGGGTTTCAAATCATTTGAGTGTTGTCGTTCCAACAGGAATGCACGAATTGAATTTTTTAGAAACCATTATGAAAGATTATAACTATATAACGGCCAATGTAGATTAAACAAAAATATCCTGACGCCTTTATTGGCAACAGGATATTTAAATTATTTGTTGCAGAGTGTTTATTAAACAAGTCCGCCGCCTAAAATTAATCTTAGTCCACCAAATAAAATGGCAATAGCGCACAATACAATGCCTGTAACCGCTGCGCCTGTAGGCATATTTTTTTCGGTTTCCTGGTTATAGCCAACTACGCTTAAAATTAAGCCAACTACGGCAAAAGGAATATTTAACCAGTTAAATGCTCCAAAGCAAGGGATGAAGCCTAAAAGCATTCCCAATATGGCTAAAATTCCAAATATCAATCCTACTGTTTTCATTGTTTACTGTTTTTTGTTTGAAAGTGATTTATTAATTTAAATGTTGAATAAGCGAAAAATATAAAACCATTAAATAACATGGCCGTAAATAAAACGATACTGCCCTTGTTTAACACTAAAGCTTCCTTAAAATTTAAAGATCCTATTTGAATAAAAGCCCTTGTCATGCCACAGAAACTACATGTTTCCTGATTTAATTTTGAAGTACAGGTTGGCATCAGATTGAAATAATCAGGGTTTACAAACTTGCTGGCCAGGATAATTAAAAGCGCCAGGATCGAAATAATAATCCACACAGTTCTAAATGCAAAGGTTGTTTCGGGATGATTTAATTTCATTTGAGATGGTTTAAGATAGAATTCAACTATCTTAAATGGAGCGTTTAATTATTTGGTTTATGGAACCTGAAGCATTGGTTTCGTTTAACAATGATAAAATAAAAATCGTTAAGAAAGGATATAATTTCTGATTAAATTTTTTAAAAGAGTTATTGCTTTAGTGCTGCTGTAACCTTTGGCAATAAAGCCGCAGTCCATTCGCCATACATTTTACCACTTGGGTGCAGGCCATCCGCAGCAACAAGAGAAAGGTCGTTAGCCGCATTTCGGGAGGCTGCTGTAATGTCTGTGTAACTTACGCCGGCAGCAAGCGTGATTTCTTGATTCGCTGCATTAAAATTATTGATTTCTTCTGCAATCGTCTGGGCGCTTCGCGGGCCATTTTTTGCGAATGGTGTAACACCCCAGTCGGGAATAGACACAACAAAAACCCTGCGTTTATCGCCGTTGGCAAAAGTTATTGCCTGTTGCAGCAATTCTGAAAACTCTTTTTTATAAGTTTCTATAGAATAACCTCTATACTGGTTGTTAACTCCTATAAGTAAGGTTACAAAATCGTACTTTCCGGTTAAATTAGCTTGTTTAATGGCGTTTTGCAATTCATCTGTTGTCCAGCCGGTTGTTGCGATTATTTTAGGCGTTTTTACATTAAGTTGATTCGTCTTTAACGCATTTTGCAATTGAAAAGGAAAAGATTCTTCCTGTTTTACCTGTTCGCCAATGGTATATGAATCGCCAAGGGCAAGATAGGTGTAACTTTTACCGTCAAAAAGTGTATCAGGTGTATAGGCAGGCATAGTGGTTGATTTTGTGCAAGCCGAAGTTAGTAAAGAAAATAAAATTGAGCAGAATAAAACTTTCATAGTATAAGCTACGAAAAATCTATAACAGGCGGTTTTTGTTAAACCAATTTCATTCCGAATAAATCGGCAATATGGTTTTTTAATTTGCCTTTAACCTCTTCCATATCCAGTTTGCGGCCAAGCTCTTGTTGTAAAGAGGTAACGGCTTTATCATCGATGCCACAGGGTACAATGTTTTTAAAATAATTTAAATCTGCATTAACATTAAAGGCAAAGCCGTGCATGGTTACCCATCGACTGCAACGAACGCCCATTGCACAAATTTTGCGTGCTTTTTCATTGTCTGCATCCAGCCAAACACCTGTAAAACCAGCATAACGACCTGCTATAATTCCATAATCTTTTAGCGTTAAAATAACAGCTTCTTCCAGCGTACGAAGGTATAAGTGGATATCGGTAAAGAAATTATCCAGATCTAAAATCGGATAGCCCACAATTTGGCCAGGTCCGTGATAGGTAATATCTCCACCACGGTTTATTTTGTAATAGGTAGCCTGTTTTTCTTTTAGTCCGGCTTCATCCAGAAGTAAATTTTCAGGATGGCCGCTTTTGCCGAGTGTGTAAACGTGTGGATGTTCGCAAAAAATAAGATGATTCGGAGTAGGCAAATGAGCGCTGTTAATGCGGTTTTCAGTTTTAACAGCAACTGTTTTATTCAGTAAATCTTCCTGTTGATCCCAGGCCTGCTGATAATCGATCAAACCCCAATCTGCGAAATTAACAGTTGTATTTTTAATCACCTCTATACTAATATCACTCATCTCGTTAGCTTATTTTGCGAAAATTTTTAGGTTATGCCATAACGTAACCAAGCATATAACCATCTTTTGTTTTAAAATAATTTACCGTTAAAGATCTTGTGCCCTCAGGTAATTCTACTATAGCATTTAAATTGCCTTCACTTTTTAATTTAAAAGGTTTAATGTGGATGTGCTGCTTAAATTCCAAGCCTTTTTTCCCGTACCATTTGTAAATGGCTTCCTTGGCACACCAGCAAACATATAAGCCATCTGTATTGTCGCCAATTTGTTTTTGGGCAAGTTCTATATCACTTAAAAACTTATGTTTTATACTTTTAATCTTATGCTTAATCAGCTCAATATCTACACCAACCGCATGCTCTTTGCTAATCATTACAGCAGCATAATCGTAAGAATGACTAAGGGAAATGAAATATTCGGAGTTAACCAAATAAGGTTTTCCGTGTTCATCAAACTGGCAATCAATATAATCAGTCGTGTTAAGCATGGTTCTGAGCAAAAGCCTGGTACTTAACCAGTGTAAAAGCCTTTTGCCATTATTGAACGTAGAAATAACGTCGAGCTCGTGTTGTTTAAGCTGTAACCCGGCCAGCAATTCGGATTCCGTTTCTTCGATTTTCCAAATGGCCAGAACCGAATGCTCATCAATATTTTTATTATAAACTATGGGCATTTATAAAATTGGGATTAACATGCAAAACTATCTTAAATAAATGATAATTTAGGCCAAAAATAAGCATAAAAATGATATTATCGGATAAAAGGATACTGGAAGAAATTGATAAGGGCACAATTATAATAGAACCTTTTGATCGGGAATGTTTGGGAACCAATTCTTACGATGTACACCTGGGCAAATATTTGGCAACTTATAAAAATAGGGTGCTCGATGCCAAGCTGCATAATGAGATAGACCATTTTGAGATTCCAAAGGACGGTTTTGTTCTTCAACCCGGAACGCTGTACCTTGGCGTAACTTTAGAATATACGGAAACACACAGCCATGTGCCTTTTTTAGAAGGTAAAAGTAGTACAGGCCGCTTAGGAATTGATATTCATGCCACTGCAGGTAAAGGCGATGTAGGTTTTTGTAATACCTGGACTTTAGAAATCTCGGTGGCCCAGCCCGTAAAAATTTATGCAGGCATGCCAATTGGCCAGTTAATTTATTTTGTTGTAGAAGGAAATATAGAAACCATGTACAACTCTAAAGGTAATGCCAAGTACAACAATAAAACCACCCGGCCGGTCGAAAGCATGATGTGGAAGAATAATTTCTAACCGCAAAATTCATTCTAACTTCATAAATATATGCCTCAGGTTTTGTACCTTGAGGCATATATTATTTGTACCCAACACAATGAAACTCAAAATTACTCTCGCTATCAGCTTTCTTTTTATCGTTATTGGTTTTATGGCTTTTAAAATGGATGATGATCCATTTACTCAATTGCTAAAAAAACTGGACGAATACACCAGTAAATATCCCCAGGAAAAAGTGCACCTGCATATGGATAAACCCTATTATGCCATTGGTGATGACATTTGGTTTAAAGCGTATGTAACAAATAGTAAAACACAGGGGCCATCTACCATTAGTAAAATTTTATATGTTGAGCTGATTAATGAAAAGGATTCGGTAAAAAGACAACTCAAATTGCCATTAATGGGTGGAATAACCTGGGGCGATTTTAAACTTACAGATTCATTAGGCGAAGGGAATTACAGAATCAGGGCTTACACCAGGTACATGCGCAATTTTGGAACCGAATTTTTCTTTGATAAAACCATCAAAATCGGGAACAGTTGGGCAAATAAGGTATTTACAAATGCTCAATATTCTTTTGTAAAAGAAAATAATGCAGATAAAATTAATGCAACCATTCATTTTGAAGATAAAAATGGGGTAGCTTATAAAGAAAATGAGGTAAGTTATGAAGTGCAACTTGATTACAGAACGGTTGCAAAAGGGAAAACTAAAACAAGTTTGGCCGGCGATGCCTTAATTAGTTTTACAAATGCACAGATAGCGAGCAATAAAACAGGAAAAATTATAGCCACAATTACGCTGGACAATAAACAAAAGATTGTAAAAACCATTCCAATTACCTCCACTTCAAATAACGTTGATGTACAGTTTATGGCCGAAGGCGGAAGTTTAATTGAAGATTTGCCACAAAAAATTGCAATTAAAGCTGTTAATGCTGATGGGAAGGGAGAGAATGTAAAAGGAACCATTGTGGATGATTCGGGAAATGAGGTAACTACATTTGAAACGAGTTATTTAGGTATGGGCAACTTTATTTTTAACATGCAGCCCGGCCGAACTTACACCGCCAAAACACAGTTTAAAGATGGTTCATCTAAAGATATCAGACTACCGCTGGCGCAAAAAAATGGCTATACCATATCCGTTAATAATCTGGATACTGGAAAAGTATCGTTAAAAATTATGGCAAGTAAAGAGCTGGCCAATGGCGATGAGGTTAAAATTGTTGCGCAGCACGGCGGAAATGTATATTATGTTTCGAAGGCAAAAATGGATAAGCAAGTATTGGTAGCCAATATTTCAAGAAAAAACCTGCCCACCGGAATTGTACAATTCACCTTGTTCTCAGGTGCTAATCAGCCCGTGGCAGAGCGTTTAATTTTTAACCAAAATAAAACTGATTTTATTAATGTGGATTTAAACACTTCAGCAGTTTCAAATGCAAAAAGAGGAAAATCAACCTTTACATTTGATGCGCTGAACGAGCAGAAACCCGTTTTAGGCAGCTTTTCTGTTGCAGTTACCAATGCAAGTAAAATAGTGCCTGATGAGGATAATGAAACTAATATTTTCACTTCATTATTATTAACTTCTGATTTAGCAGGTTATGTTGAAAAACCCAACCATTACTTTTTAAATGAAGATGCTAAAACCCAAAAAGAACTTGATAATTTAATGCTTACGCAAGGCTGGCGAAGGTTTACCTGGAAAAATATCATCAATAATTTAAACCCGAATATAACCTATAAACCTGAAGAATCATTAAGCATTGGTGGTACGGTAATGAAAGGCAATAAGCCTGTTGTTGGTGGTAAAGTGATGTTAATGGCAACTAAAGGAACCATATTTATTTTAGATACGGTAACCAATGCTGAAGGTAAATTTGTGTTTGATAATTTAGAATTTAGCGACAGCACTAAATTTGTTGTGCAGGCAAGAACAAAAACGGAGCGTAAGTTTGTTGATATTAACTTAAATGTTGTACCCGGGCAGGTTGTAACCAAAAATAAAAATGGGGCCGATGTTGAAGTGAATGTAAATAGTGCTTTAATGAAATACATAAAAGAAAGTGATAATTATTTTAACGAAATGACCCGGTTGGGTCTTTTGGAAAGAACAATTAAGCTTGACGAGGTAACCATTACAGAGAAGCGTAATCCTGTTAAATATTCTTCCAACTTAAATGGTGCGGGCAATGCCGATTATATTCTCAAATCAGATCAGCTATCAACGTGTATTACGCTTTCGCAATGTTTGCAAGGGCGTTTGCCGGGTGTGATTTTTAGAGGAACTACGCCATATTTAATGAGAAGCCAGAACCAGCCAATGTCGATAATTTTAGATGGTATGCAGGTTGAAGCTGATTTTCTGGATAACATTACACCTACAGATGTAGAAACGATTGAGTTGCTTAAAAGTGGCGCCAATACCGCAATTTATGGCGGACAAGGTGGAGGCGGCGTACTGGTTATTACAACTAAACGTGGTGGTAGTGATTATAGCTATAACCGTTATGCTCCCGGTATATTAAGCATCAGTCCAAAAGGATTTTCTGTATCCCGAGAGTTTTATGCACCAAAATACGATCAGACAAATAATCCAAATACGGCCGATTACAGAACAACAATTTATTGGAACCCACAAGTTGTAGCGGGTGCTGATGAAAAAGCAAAATTTGAGTTTTATAATGCAAATGAGCCAGGAAACTACCGTGTGGTGATAGAAGGAATTGATGCAGCCGGGCACCTGGCAAGAAAAATTTACACTTATGATGTGAAATAGGGAAAAATAGATAAATTTGAAATAGTATGCATGCATAATTTATGCTTCGTATAAATTACCATCATGCCGGATATTTAAATCTTGATACTATTTAATAATGGAAACAATAAAAGTAAGTGTAAAAGATCGTTTAGCAACCATAACGCTTTACAGAGGTAAATCAAATGCTTTAAACCGCGAGTTGATTACTGAATTGGATGAGATGCTAAAAAATATTGCTGCCGATGATAATATTGGTGGGGTAATTTTAACTGGAACAGCGCCATTTTTCTCTGCCGGACTGGATTTGATTGAACTTTATAATTATAACGAAGAAGAAGCCAAATCCTTTTGGCAATTGTTTTTAAACTTTACAGCCAAAATGGTTTCTTTTAAAAAACCTATGGTTGCTGCAATCAGCGGGCATAGTCCGGCGGGAGGCTGCGTAATGGCCCTTGCCTGCGATTATCGTGTAATGGCAGAAGGACAGTACATTATTGGTTTAAATGAAGTTCCTGTTGGGATTATTGTGCCAAACAGTATTTTCCAGTTGTATGCTTTTTGGATTGGAAAGGCAGAAGCATCAAGAAGTTTATTAGCAGGCAAACTCTATACTCCCGAAGAGGCGTTAAAGGTTGGATTGGTAGATGACGTTGTGAAAAACGAAGGTTTATTAACGGCGGCTGAACGTAAGATTAAAAAGTTTATGGAACTCGAACCCAATACCTGGTCTCAAAGTAAACTAAACATCCGTGCTGAATTAATTGAATCCGTAACAGCAGATCAATCGGCAACATTAGAAAAAATGCTGGCACAATGGTGGTCACCGGCAACGCGCCATATTTTAAAAACCATACTTGCCAATTTGCAGAGGAAGTAATGCTCTCATTTATTATTCACTAACTCATTTAACTACTATGTTCGCATTTAATCAACCCATGCTTAGAGAAGACGCCCTGAAAGGAAAAACCATTGTTATTACGGGCGGTGGTACCGGTTTAGGAAAAGCAATGGGAATATACTTTTTAAAACTCGGCGCCAATTTAGTCATTACCAGTCGTAAGCAGGATGTACTGCAAAAGGCTGCTGATGAAATGGAAGAAAAAACCGGAGGACAGGTTTTGGCAGTAGCATGCGATGTACGCGATACAACGCAAATAGAAAATGTATTAGCCAAAACTTTAGAGAAATTTGGTTCAGTTGATGCCTTATTAAATAATGCAGCAGGAAACTTTATTTCACCAACTGAACGTTTATCTGCAAATGCCTTTTCATCCATTATCGATATTGTACTAAAAGGCACGGTAAATTGTACGCTGGCTTTTGGTAAACACTGGATTGCAGCAAAACAACCTGCAGCTGTTTTAAATATCATTACCACTTATGCTTTTACAGGATCGGCTTATGTGGTGCCTTCTGCCTGTGCTAAAGGTGGAGTTTTGGCGCTTACAAGGTCTTTAGCTGTTGAGTGGGGTAAATATGGAATCAGGACTAATGCCATTGCTCCTGGTCCGTTTCCAACAAAAGGGGCCTGGGAAAGATTACTCCCAGGTGATTTAGCCAAAAAATTCGATTTTAAAAATAGGGTTCCATTAAAAAGGGTTGGAGATCATCAGGAACTTGCTAACCTGGCAGCCTTTCTAATCAGCGATTTCTCAGGTTACATCAATGGAGAAGTAATCAGTATTGATGGTGGCGAATGGTTACAAGGTGCAGGCCAGTTTAACGGGCTGGAAGCCATTCCTAATGAAATGTGGGATATGCTGGAACAAATGACAAGAAACGCCAAATAATCTAAAAATTAAGCAGAGGGATATAAGATAAACAAGAACCTTTTTTAATCTTATATCCTTCTATATGCATTCCATGATGCCGAATTTATTTTGGCATTCTTTCTTGTAGACCATAGACACAGGAATAAATGGCCTAAGGTTTTAAAACCCGATTGACCATCTTCCATCCTTTTTTCCTTTTCCATCTTCCCTTTTACATTTTTATTTATCTTTGCCGCTATGAACATTTTACTATTAGGATCGGGCGGCAGAGAGAGTGCTTTTGCCTGGAAAATGAACCAGTCTCCGCTTTGCGATAAATTAATTATTGCACCGGGAAATGGCGGTACAAATGCTTATGGTACCAATATTAACATCAGCGTAAACGACTTCGATGCAATTAGAAAAATTACAATTGCTGAAAAAATTGATCTGGTTGTTGTTGGTCCTGAAGAACCCTTGGTAAATGGAATTCATGATTTTTTTCTCGCCGATTCGACCATTGCACATATCCCCGTTATCGGACCTAAAAAGGAAGGTGCAATTTTAGAAGGCAGTAAAGATTTCTCTAAACAATTTATGCAGCGTCATGGTATTCCAACCGCCGCATCACAATCTTTTACACCCGAAACATTAGAAGATGGTTTAGTCTATCTTGAAAACCATGCTTTACCAGTGGTGTTAAAAGCAGATGGTTTAGCTGCAGGTAAAGGTGTTTTAATTTGTACCGAAACCGTAGAAGCACAGGAGGAATTAAAACTTATGCTTGGGGGTAAATTTGGTGCTGCCGGTGCAACCGTTGTAATAGAAGAGTTTTTAAGCGGTATTGAACTTTCTGTTTTTGTATTAACAGATGGCGAACATTACATTACTTTACCCGAAGCCAAAGATTATAAAAGGATTGGCCAGGGCGATACCGGCCTAAATACCGGTGGTATGGGGTCTGTTTCTCCGGTTCCTTTTGCTTCTGCTGAATTTTTGAATAAAATTGAAGACAGAATTATCAAGCCAACCGTAGAAGGTTTAAAAAAGGATAATATTGATTACACAGGTTTTATTTTCTTCGGATTAATTAAAGTTGGAGAAGAGCCTTATGTTATTGAATACAATGCACGAATGGGTGATCCGGAAACGGAAAGCGTTATTCCCCGCATAGAAAATGATTTGGTAGAATTATTTATGGCAACAGCCAATAAAACTTTAAACCAGGTAAATCTCGAAATTAGTGAGCAAACTGCCGCTACTGTAATGATTGTTGCTGGTGGTTATCCAGGCGATTATTTAAAAGGTAAAGCCATTTCTGGCATTGAAAACCTGCGTCATTCAAATGCTTTCCATGCCGGAACGCTCTTGGAAAACGACGTGGTAAAAACCAATGGCGGTCGTGTAATTGCAATTACAAGTTTGCAAAAAGATTTATTTACTGCGCTACAATCTGCAACTGCAGATGCAGGCCGGATTTACTTCGATGGTAAATATTTCAGGGAAGATATTGGTTTCGATTTGGTCTAACGAGATTCTGTTTGTCGTTTTAGTTAGCTTTAAGGTGTCTTTGTAATTTTTGTAGTACTGGTAAATTAAGGAATGTTTTTTTTGTAATTTCATTTAATTCTTCAAATGGAATTAAAACAATGAAAAAACTAAAATTCAACAAAACAGAGTTTGCTGGTGCACAAGTATTAAGCAGAGCAGACTTGAAAAAAATTACAGGCGGTAAACAGCTCACTTGCTGGTGTAATTCAGGTTCAGGAGGATTTTCACCACATCCAGATTCTACCGGAGAACAATTAATGGGCATGATGGAAGAGTACTGTAACGGTACTGGAGCGACTTGCAGCTAACGTAAAATACCTAAACGGATTTTCCGTTTAGGTATTTTAATTGAATTTCTACAAAAAAATTATTTAGACTTACTGCCTAATAACTCCTGAAGTTTGGCTTGTAAAGCTTCTCCTCTTAGATTTTTTGCTATAATTTTACCAGTTGGATCAATTAAGAAATTATAAGGGATAAAACTAATTCCATATTGCTTAACAACTGGACTATTGAAATAGTTTAAATCAGAAACATGAGTCCAGGTTAACTTATCATCGGCAATAGCTTTTAACCAGGCATCTTTTTTGCCGGGGCGATCTAAAGAAACACCTAAAACAGTAAAATCTTTATCTTTAAATTTATTGTAAGCAACAACTACATTAGGGTTTTCCTCACGGCAAGGACCGCACCAGGATGCCCAAAAATCTAACAGAACATATTTTCCTTTAAAATCAGATAATTTTACTGGTTTGCCGTCTGGGTCATTTTGAGTAAAATCCATTGCCATTACGCCAACAGCCGTTTTTTTAGCTGCATCGAAAAGTTGAGTAAGGTCCTTGCCAGATTTAGATTCTTTTAAAGCAGGGCTTAATGCGTTAAATGCTTTTTCAGTTTCAACAAGCTGGTCAGGATCTCCGGCCAATTGACCAATTGCAGATAAACTGATATAAGATTTAGGATTGTTTTTTGCGTATGATAATAAAAGAGGGTTTAGTTCAGCAGCAGCTTTATCGTAGCGGTTACCAATCTCCTCTCTTACTTTAGGATCTTTTTGTTGTTCTTCACTAAGTTTCGAAAACTCCGCGTTAATTGCAGCTAATTTATCGTTTACCGGTTTGGTTAATGCTTTTAATTTTTTATCATCATCATTAATTGCAGAACCGGTGATGGTTGCATGTTTAATTGAATCTGCTGCGGTTAATTTAATATTTCCAGGTTCAATGTATAAAGATGTAAAATCAAGCACCTCGCCTTTAGCAGGACGATTTACATAAGGGTTTTTGTTTAAGAATAAATTCCCTCTTGAAGGATCATTTAGCGTACCTTTAAAGGTAAAAGCACCATTGGCAACCGTTGCAGAGTCGGTAATATTTTTCCCGCTTGCAGCATAAACCAGGTAAACTTTATCTCCGGTTTTTAAACCTTTAATATCACCATTAATATTAAATGGTTTTTGTGCCATAGCTGCTAATGGTAATAAAGCCACTGCAGATAATAATAATTTTTTCATGTTTTTATAAGGTAGTTATATAGTTCCTTGCCCAAATATAACGTTTGTGCCTTTTTAAAACGTAAATTACTGTGTAAAATTATGATAACTTTTGATAGGTGCGCCACCAAAGATCAGGCATATCGCCATTTACGGCAATTTGATAATCTTCATACCGGCAAGGTATCAGGTGGTAACGTTCGTTTTTAGATTGGCCCGAAGGATAAGGAACCTGCATCCACCATCGATCGGATTTTTTACTTTTTACAAAGGTCATTTCACCTGATCCATCTTTTAAACTTGTTCTGTAAATAATAAACTGAGATTTGGGTGTAAGCGGGAAATCCTTTTTACGGGCATAAAAGCCATCAATAAAATACCAAACCATTTGAGCTAATAAAAATGCAGTTTGTCCGTTATTGTCATAAGCCGGGTTAAACTCGTAAAAACCAATCGAGGTAAGTTTATCGTTCATGCCGGCATAGCGGGCAATTCTGCAGGCTTCTTCGCCATCAAAACCATTTGGAGTTGTATTTGCGTTGGCTGCAGCGTCAGCTGATCGGATAGCCCCCATATCAAAACTCAGCATATTCGCATTTCTGATAATGGGTTCGGTTAAAGTAATGTCTTGGGCAAATTCACCCAGGCGATGTACATCAAAATAAAGCTTATCCATCACACTTAAACTTTCCTGATTAACAAAGTAAGTTTGATAACCAATATTACTAAAGTTAAAAAGGTAATTGGGCTGATGCAGAAAAATTTTATTCAGGTAACAATCAGATCGTGTTGCAATGCCTTCGTTGTTATCATCATCAATATCAAATTGATTGTCAACAATAACCAGATCTACTTTTTGCTCCAGGTTTTCATAGCCTAAGTATTGTGCATAAGTTAAATCCTGACCGCCACCAATAATAACCGGGATAATATTGTTTTTAACCAGTTCAGAAACAACCATCTTTACCGCAATGTACGTATCGGCAAGGGTTGCGCCATGTTTTATGTTCCCTAAATCTACAATTCTGCTGGTAAACGCACCTTCATTAAGCTTGTAAAACTTCTCTCTGAAGTAATCAGGCCCCAGCGCGCAACCTTCGTTATTTACGGCACTTCTTCCATCCAGTACCCCAAAAATTGCCATATCGTAAGTGTTCTCCTCTAAATCGGGAAATTTCTCCGTATAAATTTCTGTTTTTAAACCCAGCTGGCTGGTAAAAAAACCTTGTTTAGGGGTAAATTGATCTGGATTAAGGGGCGAAAAGAAATCGGTTAATGACATATATTTAAAACTATCGCCTCAAATATCTATTTTTGAATGCACATATTATATAAAAATAAAATTTCTGCTGATTTCTTTTTGGCAGGCTTTTATAAATTACTCATTTACAGCTTTCAAATTCAATAAAAAGGTATAGCCTTAAAATGATGAATAAGATAGGTTTACAGCCCGATAAATAAACATGATACTGGTAACCGGCGGAACGGGATTTTTAGGATCTGAATTAATAAAACAGCTAACAGATAAAGGTTTTGCGGTAAGAGCCTTGCTCAGGGCGCATTCTGTTATTCCTCAACTCATTAGAGATGTTACGGCAATAGAATGGTTTACTGCTGATATAAATGAACCATCCGCACTCGAAGATGCATTTGTTGGAATTACTAAAGTTTATCATTGCGCGGCCTTTGTTTCTTTTAACCCAAAAGATAAAAAGAAACTTTTTCATGTAAATATAGCCGGGACTTCGAATGTGGTAAACCTTTGCATAGAAAACAATTGCAGGTTGTTGCATGTAAGCTCTGTTGCGGCCTTAGGCGAGCCCAAAAGAGGCAGCCAGATTACCGAAAAGGATTTTTGGGAATACGATGCCAAAGCGCATGCTTATGGCTTATCAAAATACGAAGCAGAAATGGAAGTTTGGCGTGGCATCACCGAAGGGTTAAATGCTGTTATTGTAAATCCATCTGTAATTATAGGGAAAAATGCAGGCTTTGAAGGTAGTGGTGCAATTTTTAAGCTCGTTAAAGGAGGTTTTCCTTTCTTTACAAACGGAGCAACAGGTTTGGTTGATGTAGAAGACGTGGCCAATGCCATGATTTTGCTGATGGAAAGTTCTATTGCTGCCGAGCGTTACATTATCTCGTCAGAAAATTACCATTATAAGGATTTATTTGGCGCAATTGCAAAAGGTTTTAATGTAAAAGCACCAACAAAAGAAGCCAAACCCTGGATGCTTGGTATAGCCTGGAGGGCTTTAGCGCTTGTATCGGCCATAACCGGTAAAGAAGCTTCTATAACTAAAGATGCCGCAAAAAGCAGCTTGGTTTTAAGCCGCTACGATAACAGCAAAATTATTAAGGAAACGGGGATTAAGTTTAAGTCCCTTGCAGATAGTATTAATGAAATTACTCAACATTTAAAAAATGCCTAAGCAAAAAGCGTATTATATTATCGATTTTGACAGCACATTTACTCAAGTAGAAGCACTGGATGAATTGGCCCGGATTTCGTTAAAAAAGCACCCGGAAAAAGAACTTATCTTTCAAAAAATTGAAGATTATACCAATCTGGCCATGGAAGGTAAACTTTCATTTTCTGAAAGTTTAGCACAACGCGTTAAATTACTCGAAGCAAATGAAGATCATTTAAAACAACTGATTAAACACCTGAAGAAAAAAGTTTCAACTTCATTTTCGCGCAATGCTGAATTTTTTAAGAAACATGCTGATGAGGTCCTTATTGTTTCAGGAGGCTTTAAGGAATTTATTACGCCGGTAGTTAGTCAGTATCATATTAAAAAAGAAAATATTTACGCCAATACATTTGTAACCACCGGCGATGGAAATATCATCGATTACGACCATGCCAATCCGCTAAGTGAAGAAGGTGGAAAAGTGAAATTATTGCAGCATTTAAAACTGGAAGGCGAACTTTTTGGTATTGGTGATGGCTATTCAGATTTCCAGCTTCGTGAAAGCGGAATGATCAATAAATTTTTTGCCTTTACAGAAAATATTGCCCGCCAAACCATTATTGAAAAAGCAGATCATATTACCCCAAGTTTTGATGAGTTTCTATATGTAAATAACCTGCCAAGGGCAATATCTTATCCAAAAAACAGGATTCTTTGCCTGGTAATTGGCCAGGTAGATCCTAAAAGCATTGCTTTATTAAAACATGATGGTTTATCCATCAGACACAAAACTTCCTTTGAAGAAAAATACGTTAAAGATGTGGGGGTAATTTTATTGGCAGATGGCGAAAAGCTGGATAATGAGCAGATAAAAAATGCCGTAAAGCTTAAAACCATTGGCTATTTAGGTAGTGCAAGAAATAAATTCAACTTCGATTTATGTACCAAACAAGGTATAGTTGTTTTTGATGATCCAAAAAGTAACCCACGTAACCTGGATTTCATCCCAAAAAGAATGATCGATTTTATGAACACCGGAGCGACCTATTTAAGCAGTAATTTCCCGAATTTGCAATTGCCAAAAATTGATAAATCGCACCGTTTAATTCACATTCATAAAAATGTGCCTGGTATAATGGCGCAAATTAATACGGTTTTTGCTAAGCACAACATTAATATTGTAGGACAGTTTTTAATGACCAATCCTGAAATTGGTTACGCCATTACCGATATTAATACAGAATACGATAAACAGTTGTTTAAATCACTTAAAAAAATTGAACATACCATAAAATTTAGGGTACTGTATTAATATTTGTTAGGGAAGATCTCTTTAGCTTCAATGATAAGATTGCTTTGACAATTTTAGTAACTTGCTTATAAAGGTATCAAAGCCATAAGCACATTATTATTCTTTGGAAAGCAATTGCACTGCGAAAAGCGGGACTGCCAATAAAAATAGTTTAGCACCCCCCTTTCAAAAAAATCTTTTCTCTTAGCGTTATTTTAAAAACTGATGCCTTTTCAATAACAAGTGTTTAGGGCTCCCTAAAGCCTGGGAAGAATAAATCCCGGTGTGGCCCGAAAATAAATAGGCCGTTACACAGGCGATGGCGATGTAAATGCCTGGCGTAACTCCAAATAATTCAATACCCATTAAGATACAAGCCAAAGGTGTATTGGCTGCTCCTGAAAAAACAGCTACAAAACCCATTCCGGCAAGTAAACCGTAAGGCAGTGGAATGAACAAACTTAAAAAACTACCTAATGTAGCCCCAATAAAAAATAACGGTGTTACCTCGCCCCCTTTAAAACCCGCACTTAAGGTTAAGGCCGTTAAAAAAAGTTTAATGGCAAAAGTATAATAAGGCTCCTGGGTGGTAAAAGATTCGGAAATAACCGGGATGCCCAAGCCAATATACCTGGTAGAACCTAATAAATAAATGATTGCAATTAAAATAATACCGCCAATTACTGGTCGGAAAGGAGGATACTTTATTCTTTTGAACAAATTTGAAAGCGCATGGTTTAGGGCCGAGAAACTTCGGGCAACTAAACCGAAAATAATTCCGCAACTTAAAGACCATAATAAATTCATTGCATTCATTTTTGGTACAAAAGCTATAAAATAATGCGTATGGCCTACGCCCCAGGCCTTACAAACATAATCTGCAATTATTGCAGTAATAAACGATGGCAGTATGGCATTGTACATCAGGCTGCCAATCACAAATACTTCAAGCCCGAAAATAGCACCGGCAAGCGGCGTTCCAAATACGGACGCAAAGCCAGCACTTATTCCGCAGATTAAAATTACCTTTCGGTCTCTGGGTTTAAGCTTTAGTATTTTGGTAAACTGATCGGCAAAAGCACCGCCAATTTGTACCGCTGTTCCTTCTCTGCCTGCAGAGCCTCCAAATAAATGAGTAAGGATTGTTCCGGCAAAAATTAAAGGAGCCATAACCAGTGGAATGACCTTTTTAGGACTTTGTAATTCTTCAATTAAAAGGTTATTGCCTTTAACAACCTCTTTGCCCCAGTAATGATAGGCCAATCCAATAAAAAGGCCGGCAACAGGTAAAAAAGCAATTATCCAGGTATGTTTCTCCCGCCAGTTCGTTGCCAGGTTAAGCGTTTCTAAAAATAAGGCAGATGCCGAGCCAATAATCGTACCTAAAAGAACAGCAATTAAAAGCCATTTAAGGGTATTCAAAAATAGCACTCCAAATTCGAGCTTAATAAAGCGATTGATGGACGGAAAAAATCCTTCTGATAAGTTTTTAACAGGCATTTTAAATCAATTTTCTAATAAAATCGTAGGAGTCATCAGCCTGTTTGGGCGGTTTCGGCGGTACCCCATCGCCATTGGTTCAAATTTAGAAAAATTAACACTTGTTCCAAAATATGTTATCATATTTGCCTAACTAATTTATAAAATGGATTTTACGCCCGAAATAAAAGAAAAACTTAACCAGTTGCAGGAAAAGTATACCGCTATGGGGCAGGATATGGCTTCATATCTTGATGGTTTACTTTATGCTGATTTTTTAACCTACTGGGATTACATTCATCTGGATACCCTTTTAAGCTTGCAAAGCCCAAAAACACCTTTCCCTGATGAAGAGATTTTTATCATGTACCATCAAATTACGGAACTTTATTTTAAACTTAGTTTGCACGAATTAAAGCAAGTGGCTGAAAAAGAAAACTTAACCGTTGATTTTATTACGGCAAGGGTAAAAAGAATAAATGCTTATTTTAATGCGCTCACTACTTCATTTGAGGTGATGGTAGACGGAATGGAAAAAGAACAGTTTTTAAAATTCAGAATGTCTCTTTTGCCTGCAAGTGGTTTTCAGTCAGGTCAATACCGGATGATTGAAATTTGTGCTACAGATTTTATTCGCCTGGTGGATAAGAGCAAACGTGAAGAATTAACTACAGCATCTATTGAATCGCAATTTGAATATATTTACTGGAAGTTTGGGGCTACAGAGTTGGCTTCAGGTAAACAAACCCTTACTTTAAAACAATTTATACAAAAATACGCCAGCCAGTTTTTACAATTGGCAAAAGATCGGGTTCAAACCAATCTTGCAGCACTTTATCACCAGCTTGAGCAAAGCGGGCAAAACGTTACGGCATTGGCTGAAGAATTGCGCAAACTGGATTTGTACGTGAATGTAGAGTGGCCACTTTCTCATTATAAATCGGCCGTACGCTATTTAGAGAAAGATCCTGTAGATGTAGCAGCAACCGGCGGTACCAACTGGCAAAAGTACCTGCCTCCACGTTTTCAGAAGAGAATTTTTTATCCTTTCTTATGGACTGAAGAACAAATGAATGAATGGGGCAAAGGATGGGTGCTTAGTGTACTTAAAACACTAAAAAACAAAGATTAATTGACGATTTTAATTGAAAAAATGGCCATTTTTTGCTAATTTGGCCAAATTCAAATGATAGACTGTGTGGGTGAAAAGATGAACGAATTTGCGGTTTGCAATTTGTTTTCATTATTGAAAAATCACGCATTCAAAATTTAAAGTTATGACCGAGACATTAGACATAAAAATCACGAAAGCGGATCAAACCCGATTAAGCGTTACAGATTTTTCGCAATTACCTTTTGGTAAAGTTTTTACAGATCATATGTTCGTTGCTGATTACGAAGACGGCGAATGGAAAAATTTACAGATTCTTCCTTATGGTCCGATTCTGATGAGTCCGGCAATTTCTGCCTTACATTATGGACAGGCAATTTTCGAAGGATTAAAGGCATATCGCCAACCGAGTGGGCAAATCAGTGTTTTTCGTGCAAATAAAAACTTCGAACGTTTTAATAAATCGGCTTCAAGAATGTCCATGCCAACCGTTCCGGAAGAAATTTTTATGCAGGGGCTTGCTGCACTAATTAATATTGATGAAAAGTGGGTGCCATCACAAGAGGATTATGCTTTATATATTCGCCCGGTAATGTTCGCAACCGATCCTTATTTGGGTGTTAGAGCTTCTGATACATATAAATTTGCTTTATTAACCACGCCAACCGGCCCTTATTACAGTAAAGCTTTAAAAGTTAAAATCGAAACTGAATTTACCCGTGCAGATGAAGGCGGCGTTGGTTATGCCAAAACAGCCGGCAACTATGCCCGCTCTTTATATCCTTTTGAAGAGGCTAAAAAAGAAGGGTATGACCAGTTAATCTGGACGGATTCTGTAACTCATGAATTTATAGAAGAAGCTGGAACGGCAAACTTAATTTTTGTAATTAATGGCAAACTGGTTACCCCTTCGGTAAGAAGTACAGTTTTAGATGGCGTTACACGCGATACCATTATTCAGCTTGCCAAACAACAGGGCGTTGAAGTAGAAGAACGCAGGGTTTCTGTTAAAGAGGTA
This sequence comes from Pedobacter nototheniae, assembly GCF_032678625.1. Classification (GTDB taxonomy): domain Bacteria; phylum Bacteroidota; class Bacteroidia; order Sphingobacteriales; family Sphingobacteriaceae; genus Pedobacter; species Pedobacter nototheniae_A. The sequence continues at coordinate 1,178,122 of NZ_JAVTSO010000001.1, forward strand.
CTTGAAGGCATAGAAAATGGCACTTTAACCGAAGCTTTTGCTGCGGGTACTGCTGCTACAGTTACTCAAATCGGAGAAATTGGTTATCAGGGAAAAACATATCAACTTACGGATTCTGCAAGCAGAACAGTATCAAATGGTATTGCTAAAAAACTAAACGACATCCGCTATGGTTTAGCCGAGGATGAATTTGGCTGGAACTGGGTATTGTAAACCACATAGATTAAAACTTAATGGCTTCGAAATTTTCGAAGCCTTTTTTTATGGCATTTATTTAAACAAAGCAACAAAAGCAATACAAAAAAGGGAATCAGCTTATCCTTTTGTAAATTTCGGACTTATAAAACCAGACAAATGAATAAATCTTTATTTTTTCTTTCTGTAGCAACTGTTTTATTCAGTTACAATGTTCAGGCACAGAAAAAACGACTAAATCTGCAGCAATCAATCGGTGCGCAACCCTCACTTACAAAAATGATAAACCCGGTAAGTGGCTGGGCAGATAATACGCATTATATTGAAAATGATTTACGTGAACGTAAGCAATATGCTGTAGATATTAAAACCGGCGAACGCACAGCTTATACACCGCCACCAAAAAGTGATGTAGATGTATTTGTTAAAGACAAAGATGTTTACATTAAATACGGTAAGGCTGAGGCTAAACGCCTGACCAATAATGCCGACGAAGAAAAAAACCCAACACTTTCGCCCGATGGTAAATACGTTGCTTTTACGAAAAATAATGATCTGTATGCTGTTGAGGTAGAAGGTGGGAAAGAAATCAGGTACACCAGTGATGGTACCGAGGTAATTTATAATGGCTGGTCATCATGGGTATATTTTGAAGAAATTTTGGGCCGGCCAACTAAATATAAAGCTTTTTGGTGGGCTCCTGATAGCAGGCATTTGGCTTTTATGCGTTTTGACGATACCAAAGTGCCAATGTTTCCAATAAACGGTTCCACTGGTCAACATGGTTACACCGAAAAAACACGGTATCCCAAAGCGGGTGATCCTAACCCGGAGGTAAGGGTTGGTTTTGTGAAGTCAGAAGGCGGAACCGTGGTTTGGGCAGATTTTAATGAAAAAGATGATCAGTACTTTGGCATGCCTTACTGGAGTTTTGATGGCTCCAGCATGATGGTACAATGGATGAACAGAGGTCAGGATGACCTTAAGTTTTATGCCGTGAACCCAACTACAGGTGCTAAAAAAGAAATTTACGACGAAAAACAGAAGAGCTGGGTGGATTTAGATTATGTTGGGCGTATTGAATATTTAAAAGACAATAAGCTTTACATTTTAAAAAGTGATAAAACAGGCTGGGCACATTTTTATCTTTATACCTTAGATGGGAAATTGGTTAACCCACTTACCAGTGGTAAGTGGCAGGTAAAAGATTTAGAATACGTGGATGAAAAGAATAAAGTAGTTTATTTTACTGCACGTAAAGAAGCTTCTACCACGCTTGATTTTTATCGAGTGGATTATAGCGGTAAGAATTTAAAACGGTTAACTTTTGGCGATTTTACACATCAGCCTGTAATCTCCCCGGATGGAAAATATTTTGTTACCACTTTTTCTAACGTTTCTACGCCACAAAAAAGATCGTTGGTAGATAACAATGGTAAAATTGTAAAAGAGCTTGCAGATAGCAAGGCAGAAGATTTTGAAGGTTATGATTTTGGTAAAACTGAAATGATTACCATTCCGACTGATGATGGTTATAACCTGCCTGCAGTAATTACTTATCCAACTGATTTTGATCAGACAAAAAAATATCCGGTTGTATTTAGCATGTATGGCGGGCCAAATGCGGGTACCGTAACCAATACCTGGAAAGGAACAGCAAATCAGTTGTGGGCAAATGAAGGGATTATTCAAATTGCTGTAGATCATCGTGCATCAGGTCAGTTTGGTAAAGAAGGGGTTGCTTTAATGCATCGTAATTTAGGGAAATGGGAAATGTACGATTACATTACAGCTGCAAAATGGTTAAAGGCCAAGCCTTGGGTTGATGATAAAAAATTGTTAATTACGGGGCACAGTTATGGTGGCTATATGACTTGTATGGCCTTAACTTATGGCTCTGATTATTTTGACTTTGGATATGCCGGAGCTCCCGTAACCAGCTGGGAACTTTACGATAGCGTTTACACAGAGCGTTTTATGGATACTCCACAAGAAAATCCTGAAGGATATAAAGCCGGTTCGGTATTAACTTATGTAGATAAATATAAAGGTTTACTTCGCATTATGCATGGCGATATGGATGATAATGTACACATGCAAAATACGATACAGTTAATTGATAAACTGGAAAATGCCAATAAACATTTCGAACTGATGATTTATCCAGGTGGAAGGCATGGATGGGCTGGTGTAAAATCGGCTCACGACCGTTCAGAGCGATATCGTTTTTATTATCAGAACTTATTAAACAAACCAGTTCCAGCTGAGTTATTTAAATAATTCGTATTCAAAAGCAAAGCCCGATAGATTAATATCGGGCTTTGCTTTTTATAAGGAATTTATATCTTTTAAATTTTACTTATCTAAAATAACTACACCTTTAGCTTCAAAAGCAAGTTCTTTTTTAGGGTCGGTAATTTTAGCAACTTCCTCTGCTGATTTATGCGCATCTTCAGCATAGTGGCGTAAAGTTTCAACAGAAATGGTTTGTTTTTTAGCTATGCCATCTAAAACCACATTTTTTCCAACAATATCCATTGGCATAAAAAAAGCGTAGTCCTTAAAAGTAACCCGCATAGCCTCTCCATTTGGCATTTCCAAAGTCATCCAGCAACCTTTCTTTTTACACACGTCCACCACTTTACCTTCAATTTTCATGTCGGTAGCTTTTTTATCACCCATTGCGGCTTCCATTTTCGCCGCAGGTTTTACATCTCCCGGTTTTACATCTTCACCAAATTTTTGGCCTTTGTATTCAGCTTGTGCAAAAGCAAAAGCAGTTAGCAAGCAGAAGCTTAAGCATAAAATGATTTTTTTCATCAGTATAATTTGTTTAGTGATTGAAAGAAGTGGTTAGAACATTTAATTTAGTTCATAATGCTTCTGTCTGATTATTTATTTCCGGTTATCTGATTCAAAGTTATTTAAAATTTTTCTAAATAATAAAGCAAAAAAAATCCTCGCTAACTTTCGTTAACGAGGAAAATCATCCCTATTGTTATAGATCACATCCCATGATGTACAACATGGTACCATAGACAAATGTTAATCCAAAATACCATATGCTGTAATTATTTTTATATCTACCTGTAAGCCAGTATTTTACTATAAACATTGCGCGTGTGCCAAAAAGAATAGAATTGGGGAATTGGGTGTTTTTTTTCTCGGTTTGTAGAAAACCGTTGCCCCGATTCCCCGTAGGGTTTTTGCATTTTAACCAAAAATGAGAGAAAATACTTCTTCAATTTTGCTCACAGCTTTAATCTCAATAGAATATTTATCTATGGCAATTCCTTTTAAATTATACTTTGAAATGTAAATGGTTTCAAAGCCTAATTTATCCGCTTCGGCAATTCTTTGTTCAATTCTGTTAACAGCCCTGATTTCTCCTGATAAACCAACCTCAGCGGCAAAACAGTTTTTAGAAGACACGGCAATGTCCTGGTGCGAGGAAATAATAGCAATTAAAACTGCAAGATCAATTGCCGGATCTTCTACCCGGATACCGCCGGCAATATTTAAGAAAACATCTTGGGCGCTCAACCTAAAACCACAACGTTTTTCCAGCACTGCCAGCAACATATTCATTCTTTTTGTATCAAAGCCTGTTGCCGATCGCTGCGGCGTTCCATAGGCTGCCTGACTAACTAAAGCCTGTGTTTCAATCAACATCGGTCTGGCGCCTTCAAGCATGGCCGCTATGGCAATTCCACTCAGTTCTTCATCGCGCTGCGACAGTAAAATTTCTGAGGGGTTTGAAACTTCACGTAAGCCGCTGCCCTGCATTTCATATATGCCTAATTCTGCTGCCGCTCCAAACCTGTTTTTGATAGAGCGTAAAATGCGATAAACGTGATGCCTGTCGCCTTCAAACTGCAAAACCGTATCAACCATATGCTCAAGTATTTTTGGCCCGGCAATGGCCCCGTCTTTAGTGATGTGGCCAATTAAAAAAACGGGTACACCTGTTTCTTTGGCAAAGCGAAGCAATTCAGCCGTGCATTCGCGTACTTGCGATACACTTCCTGGCGTAGATTCTATATGTGCCGAATGTAAGGTTTGTATAGAATCGACAACCAAAATTTCGGGCTGCAGGATTTCTATTTGTTTAAAAATATTCTGTGTTGATGTCTCGGTTAAAATGTAGCAATTTCCTGAAGGTTGGTCTGTAATCCGTTCTGCGCGCATTTTAATTTGCTGCTCGCTTTCTTCACCCGATATGTATAGTAATTTTTTACCTTTTAAATTTAAGGCGAGTTGAAGCATTAAGGTCGATTTTCCAATGCCGGGTTCCCCACCAATTAAAATCAGCGATCCCTCTACCAATCCTCCACCCAAAACCCGGTCTAATTCTTTATCTCCGGTTAAAATTCTTCTTTCGGTTGACGATTGAATTTCATCAACTTTACTGGGTTTACTTAATTTCCGACCTGAGGTATCACTTTTCCACGTAGGAATAGCCGCAGACGTTTTTTCTACAATTTCTTCAACAAAAGTATTCCATTGATTACATGAAGGGCATTTACCCAGCCATTTTGCCGATTCGTACCCACAGCTTTGACAGAAGTATGCAGTTTTTGATTTTGCCAATTGTTTTTAGATTTTAGATTTACGAATTTAGATTTTACCCCGCATAATAAGAGATGTTTTTTTGAACAATCTTTTGCCTACAAATAAATACCGTTTATAAGCAGAAAGCCTGACTTTTTAAAAATCAGGCTTTCTGTTAATGGTGTATTTTGAATTATAATTTTATCTCCTCATCTTTTGCGGAAATAAAGTGAAATTCATTTAAGTAGTATGATGACTGGGCTTTAACTTTTATCCACTGGCCATATTTAAAGAACCAGCGGCGTTGTAAGTTGAAAATACCTTTGGTAATGTAAGCTTCAATATATGGGTGAACGCAAAGCGTAACACCTTTTTCATTTTGCTCTCTTAAAATATAATTCAGGTTATTCTCAATATCATCCATTAAAACGATACTCGCTTTAATTTCGCCGGTACCACCACATGCCGGACATTTTTCTACCGTAACAATATTCATTTCCGGGCGAACACGCTGTCTGGTAATTTGTACCAGTCCAAATTTGCTCGGTGGCAAAATGGTGTGTTTTGCCCTATCCAACAACATCAGCTCACGCAAATAGTCGAATAGCATTTTACGGTTTGTTGGCTTGTGCATGTCGATAAAATCGATGACCACAATGCCGCCCATATCACGTAAGCGTAATTGACGGGCAATTTCTTTAGCCGCTTCTTTGTTTACCTGTAAAGCATTTTCCTCCTGGTTTTCTTTACTGGCTGTGCGGTTTCCACTGTTCACATCTATAACGTGCAGTGCTTCGGTGTGTTCTACAACTAAGTAAGCACCACCGGGTAAGTTTACTGTTTTGCCAAAAGCATTTTTAATTTGCTTTTCTATTCCGAAATGTTCGAAGATGGGTTCTTTTTGTTTGTACAGCTTAACAATCTTTTCCATTTCAGGAGAGATGTCGTGTACATAAGAACGAATATCATCGTACAACTCGGGTGTACTAACGTAAACATTTGTAAAATCAGGATTCAGAATATCACGAATTAACGTTGATGATCTGTCCATTTCACCCCAAACTCTTTTTGAAGGTTCAGTTCCAGGTACCTTTTTAATGAAGTTTTCCCACTTGGCAATTAAATCTAAAAGATCTTTTTGCATTTCGGCAACTCCACGGCCTTCAGAAACGGTTCTGATAATTACTCCAAAATTTTGGGGTTTAATACTTTCAATAATCTTTTTTAAACGATTACGTTCGGTATTACTTTTAATTTTTTTTGATATGGATATGGTATTGGAGAATGGCACCAGTACCACATACCTGCCGGCAATAGAAAGATCGGAACTTAAACGCGGTCCCTTGGTAGAAATAGGCTCTTTGGCAATTTGTACCGGTAAGAGCATATTTTTGCTAAGCACATCAGAAATTTTGCCTGCCTTGTTTATATCGGCTTCGAGCTTTAAATTGTCTAATAATGTGCCTGTAACCGAGCCATTACGCTTGATCTTTGTTAGCTTAATTAAAGATTGCACTTGAGGGCCCAAATCAAAATAATGCAAAAATGCATCTTTTTCATAACCAACATCCACGAAAGCAGCATTCAGACCGGGCATAATTTTTTTAATGCGGCCTAAATAAATATCGCCTACGGCGTAGTTATTATTAATTTGTTCTTTGTGAAGCTCAACAAGTTGTTTGTCTTCAATCAACGCTATGGTAACTCCGGCAGGAGTCGAATTGATAATTAATTCTTTTACCAACAGCTACAGATTTTAAGGCTTTCGCCCATTAACAAATGGATAGTAAATAAGAAAACATTGATGTAGCCGGATTTCATATCATAAAAAAATCATATAAAAGTATTTAAACCTCATAGTGTTTACCATGAGGTTTAAAAGGCTATATCAAAATAAGAAACTATTTTTTCTTATGTCTGTTTTTTCTTAAACGTTTTTTACGTTTGTGCGTAGCCATTTTATGTCTTTTTCTTTTTTTACCGCTTGGCATAGTTTTAAGTTTTAAATGTTTTTATTAATCTGTTAATTAATTTTTATTCTTTAGTTCAGCAACCTTCTTATCGATAAAAGAGGATAAGGTTGGATTTGCCGCTAATTTTTTGCTTTTTAAATAAGCATCTACTGCTTCTTTGTTTTTACCTAAATTTTCTAAAGCGGTTGCTAAATAAAAGTAGGCCTCAGGTGTTGGTGATTGAGCAATCACGGTATTAAAACGTGGAATTGCCTTGTCAAACTGACCTGATTTTATAGAGAATAATCCTAAATTCATATTTGCCTTAATATTTTTAGGGTCTTTGGCTACCACCTCAAGTAACATTGCAATACCTTGCATTGGTGCACCTAAGCCATTCACTATTGTAACACCTAATCCTGTTTTGGCCTCAATGTTTGTTGCATCTTTCTCTAATGCATTTTTAAAGGAAGTATTTGCTTTCTGCAATAAAGCAGGTTGGGCTAAACTATCCTGTGTACTTTCAAAGGCTCTTAAAAATTTGTTTCCTGAAGCCAACCATGTTGATGAAGATGGATTGCTTTGGGCTACAACTTCTAAATAAAGCGCAGATGGAGTAATTTGCTCTACATCATCCCATTTCTGGGCTAATTGTTTTGCAAGTTCAATTTTTTCAGCACCCTTGGCATTTTGGTAACTGTTTTCTAAAACGGTAATGTCTTTAGCTAAGCTTTTATTAATTACATTTTTAGCAGCTTCTGATGCTTGTGTGATGCTTATAGAACCGGTAGCAGGGGCCTGAGATCCAGCCATAGGGCCAGAAGCTGGCATTTTACCGTTTTCTTCTGTTGGTTTTACTAAACCTTTAATATCTCTTGTAAATAAAAATGCAACAAGCAATAAAATCGCTCCTATAATGATGGTTTGTTTTGATCTGATGCTGCTATTCACAATATGATATTTTAAGCTTCTACTTTAATTTTTTTGTTATTTTTTACTTTATCAACAAACACTTTTGCTGGTTTAAAGCTTGGAACGAAATGTTCAGGGATAATTATTGCAGTGTTTTTAGAGATGTTTCTCGCAGTTTTCTGTGCTCTCTTTTTAACAACAAAGCTTCCGAAGCCTCTTACGTATACATTTTCGCCGCCAATCATGCTAGTTTTGATAACTTTGAAAAATGCCTCAACCGTTTCCTGTACGTCAACCTTCTCAATTCCGGTTTTTGTTGATATTTCTGAAATAATATCTGCCTTAGTCATATTTTATTATTTATATATATTGTGTTTTAATATTATAACTGTTTTGGGGTTGCAAAAGTATTGCTTTTTAATGAGATAGGGAAATAAAAGATGATTTTTTTATCTGCGTTCTTATCACCGGAATGCAAGTTTTTTTAAAAATGAATAATTACACCGTAATTTGCAGTAATGATATTTCAAAATGAACTGATTAACTGGTACAACATAAATAAAAGAGATTTGCCCTGGAGGCACACTAATAACGCTTATGTAATATGGTTATCTGAAATAATATTACAACAAACCAGGGTTGAGCAGGGCCTTCCTTATTTTAATAAATTTTTAGATAATTTTCCGGCTGTTTCTGATTTTGCTGGCGCTAACGAGGCTAAGGTGCTTAAATTATGGCAGGGTTTAGGTTATTATTCGAGGGGTAGAAATATGCATGCCACAGCTCAGATTGTGATGAAAGATTTTGGCGGTGTTTTTCCAACCTTACATGATGATTTAATCAAATTAAAAGGCATTGGGGGATACACCGCTGCTGCCATATCATCTTTTTCATCCGGCGAAGCAAGAGCAGTTGTGGATGGAAATGTTTTCAGGGTTTTAGCCAGATATTTTGGAATAAGTACGGCGATTAATTCTCCGGCCGGTAAAAAAGAGTTTTTTATGTTGGCTAATGAATTGCTTTATCGTGCTGATCCTGCCTTGTATAATCAGGCCATTATGGAATTTGGCGCATTACAATGTAAGCCAAAATCGCCCAATTGTGGCGTTTGTCCGCTAAGCCAAACTTGTTACGCTTATAAACATAAACAAGTAAATATTTTACCGGTTAAACTCGCTAAAGCTGAAAAAAAGCTTCGGTTTTTTAATTACCTGGTTTGTATGGATGGCGATCAGATATTAGTGCGGGAAAGACAGGCGGGCGATATTTGGCAGCACTTGTACGATTTTCCTTGTATAGAAACATCGGATACGGTTAAAGCTGGCGACCCAGGTTTGGATGATAAAATTTCGGAATGGTTCGGTGAAAATGCTACTTACCAACTTAAAAATGCTAAAAAACATATTTTAACGCACCAAATTATACAAGTACAATTTTTTGAGTTAAAAAATTATATATTTAACTTTAGTAAACAAAAGGAACTTAATTGGGTTTCTTTAGATAGATTAGATGAATTACCGCAACCAAAAGTAATCCATGATTTTATTGTGGAAAACTTGGCTCAATTAAGGTAGAGTAACTAACTGCCTTGTGTAGTGGTAATTATTGCTTAGAAACTAACCAAAAAATATTTTATGTCAGGGATTAACAAAGTTATTTTAGTAGGGCACTTAGGTAAAGATCCTGAAGTGCGGCATTTAGATGGTGGCGTAACTGTAGCCAGTTTTCCATTAGCAACTTCAGAAACATATAATAAAGACGGTAAAAGGGTAGAGCAAACTGAATGGCATAATATTGTTTTATGGCGTGGGCTTGCTGAAGTGGCTTCGAAATATTTGCAAAAAGGTAAACTTGTGTATATTGAGGGAAAGTTAAGAACACGATCCTTTGAAGATAAGGAGAAGGTAAAAAAATACGTTACCGAAATTGTAGCAGAAAATTTTACTATGCTGGGCAGGAAAAGCGATTTTGAACAAACACCATCTACAAGTGTACTTCCGCCAATTAATGAAACTAAAATTGATGATGAGTTTACGATAAACCCCTCAGATGAAAATGGAGATTTGCCATTTTAAAAAATAAATACAAAGAAAAAGCCCCGATTTTTTTAAGTCGGGGCTTTTTCTTTTAATAACATTTTCTATTCTACTGTTACAGATTTAGCTAAATTTCTTGGCTGATCCACATTACAGCCACGCATTACGGCAATGTGGTAAGAAAGTAACTGAAGTGGTATGGTTGCAAGTAAGGGCAAAAATGCTTCATTTGCATCCGGAATCTCAATACAATAATCTGCCATTTTCTTCACTTCAGTATCACCTTGTGTTACAATGGCAATTACTTTACCTTTTCTTGCTTTTACTTCCTGTATATTGCTGATTACCTTTTCGTAAGAAGAATTTTGAGTTGCAATAAATACAACAGGCATTTCTTCGTCAATTAAAGCGATAGGACCGTGTTTCATTTCGGCTGCAGGATAACCTTCGGCATGGATGTAAGAAATCTCCTTGAGCTTTAAAGCGCCCTCTAAAGCTACAGGGAAACCGCTACCTCTTCCAAGGAATAAGCAGTTGGTAGAATCTTTAATTTGCGATGCAACTTCTTTAATTAAATCGTTCGATTCTAAAGCCAGTTGTATTTTCTCTGGAATATGATCAAGCTCAGTTAAAAGTTCAATCATTTTTGACGTGGTAATGGTTCCTTTTTGTTGTGCCATGTAAAAGGCCATTAAAGTTAAAACAGTTACCTGGGCTGTAAATGCCTTGGTTGATGCAACACCAATTTCCGGACCGGCATGGGTATAAACTCCGGCATGCGTTAAACGTGGAATGGATGCACCAGCAACATTACAGATTCCAAAAATCGTAGCACCTTTTTCTTTGGCCATTTCAATGGCGGCCATTGTATCTGCAGTTTCCCCTGATTGGGAAATGGCAATTACCACATCTTTTTCTGTAATAATTGGATTGCGGTACCTGAATTCAGAAGCATATTCAACCTCAACGGGAATACGTGCATATTCTTCAATCAAATATTCGCCAACCAGCCCCGCATGCCATGAAGTGCCGCAGGCAACAATGATAATACGATCTATATTTTTAAGCTTTTCGGCAAATTCTTTAATACCACCTAACTGTACTTTACCTTCTTCTGGGTAAATACGGCCGCGCATACAATCTTTAATGGATCTTGGTTGCTCATAGATTTCTTTAAGCATAAAGTGCTCAAAACCACCTTTCTCCAGCATTTCCAGTTTCAATTCTAACTCCTGAACCAAAGGAGTTTGTACAACATTGTCTAACCTTTTTACTAAAAGATCATTTTTGGTAATTAAAGCAATTTCGTTATCGTTTAAATAAATTACATTTTTAGTGTATTCTATAATTGGAGTAGCATCAGAAGCAATAAAATATTCGCCCGCTCCTACACCTATAACCATCGGACTGCCTTTTCTTGCTGCAATTAAGCGATCAGGATTTTCTTTGTCCATAATCACAATCGCATAGGCGCCTATAACTTCGTTAAGAGCCAAACGAACGGCTTCCATCAAATCTATTTGTTCCAGTTTTTGAATCTCTTCAATAAGGTGAATCAATACCTCGGTATCGGTATCGCTTTTAAATTCGTGCCCACGGTTAGTAAGCTCTTCTTTAAGGGTAGCATAGTTTTCTATAATGCCGTTATGTATGATAGAAAGTTTGCCATTGTTAGAAGTATGAGGATGCGAATTCCGGTCGGATGGAACCCCGTGGGTAGCCCATCTCGTATGTCCCATACCAATAGATCCGGTAAGATCCTGATCTTGTGTAAATTCTTCAAGAACGGCAACCTTGCCTGCCTTCTTGTAAATATGTTGTCCGGTATTATTCATCAGGGCAATGCCTGCGCTATCGTAACCGCGATATTCTAATCTTTTAAGGCCCTTTAAAACAATTGGCCAGGCTTCTCTATAGCCAATATAACCTACAATTCCACACATGTTTTTATAAATAAATTGGGTCAAATATAATAAACAAACGTTTGTTTACGTATTTAGACGCTAATTTTTTAATGAAGATTTGGTGAATAAACAAAAAGCCCTTGCTTAATTTATAAACAAGGGCTTTTTGAAAGTTTTTTTGCTTTAATTTATTTTGGTGTAATAAATATTTAGCTTAACCTTATTAGCTGTATTTCCATTTCCACCTATAATAGCTCTTTCTGCTGAAGCACCTGTAGGGGTTATTTGAAACTCTGTTAATGGGGTTACAGAAAGAAATGTTCCATAATCCTCTTTCTTTTTATCAATTAAGTCCTGGATGTAACTGGTCACAATAAATACATATCTGTTTTTAAGTGAATCATAATAACCTCCAAATGTTCCATCGCTTAGGGCTCTTGGGTCACCTGTATAGGTCGTGCCTGAAGTGGTTGTGCCAGATTGGTCACGATCCGGAACATTAACAGGTTGTTGAGCAATATCCCAGCGGTATAAAGCAAGATGCTGTGCTGGATTAAACGGATAAGCATAAGTTCCGGCGCTTAAATCCACAACAAGTTCTGCCTTGTTAATAACAGATTTACCATATGTAGAGGTAAAGTTTACCAGGTTAGGGAAAGAAAGTTTGGTTCTAACACCACCAAGGCCCTGTACGTAAGTAGATGTAAATGTAGTTGGACTTGTAGAAGTTAATTGTGTTTTAACGGGTGTACCGGTGTAATCGTGTTTAATACTTGCTGCAACGCCGGTATTTGGTATTGGAAAATTAACACTTATAGTATCAATTCCACTTGTTGCGTTTACTTTTTTATACACCAACTGTAAATAAGAATTACCTGAAGCGAAATTAATAAAAGCAACCCCACCTGTATTTGTATTGGTTACTGTAGCAGACAGTCCTTTAAAATATTCAACAAATTTTGAATCTGTTGTTGTCCCTGTTATTGGTAGCTTAATAATCGTATTTTGTATAAACTGTTTGTCTAATTTAATTCTGATTTGTGCTTTAACCGTTTTTAAGGTGTCAGGTTTGCCAGATACGATATCGTAAATTTTTATAGGAGTATTTGGGTAAATTTTACTGTTAAAAGAACCTAATAGCTGGCTCTCATATGGTTGGGCAGTCGAGCTTTTGTAATCTGAAACTTTATTGGTTAACTGATGTACAGCAATATTATATACAGAGTTTGTTGTATCTCCATAAAATTTAGTATTTACATTAGCCGTATCTATACGTAAAACCAATATAGCAGAGTCTAACACTGATGTTCCAAAGTCATAGCTTGTTGTGTATGGTAACACAGTCATAGCCAAACTGGACTCTGTTGTTCCAAAAATAGGATCAACCATTCTTCCTAATGGATATCTGGTTAATGAAGAAGTACTAAAGGCTGGTTCCTCAACAGTTTGTGATGTAATTAACTGGTTATCTACTAAGGTACCAACAATTGCCGTATTTGGATCAACATCTAAACCAACGCTGTCAGGGTTTTTGCAAGATGCAAAAAGAAAAAGACCTATCAACAGGGTTAATAAGTCTTGTTTTATAAATTTCATATTTATTATTAATAGTCTAATTATGCAACTGAAACCAATTCATCATTTGAAATTTCTTCATAAAAATTATAGAAGTTTTCAAAATTTTCGGTTAAGTTATACGCTAAAGTTGGCTTATTAGAATCTTTAACAAATTTTAACACTGCTGCATCCAGGTTTTCGTTGGCCAAAACTACTGCATCTGCATGTGTTACAGCGCCAATATGCATGCTGTTGCAATCAGAAGCTTCGAAAGCTTTTGTGTCTGCTTCAGTCATGTTAGCCATTACAGCTTTTTTAGAAAAATTAGCATTTAACTTCTCTGTAAAACAATCTTCATATATAGAATACACCACTTTTGAGTTTTTGAAAGTAGGATCGTTTTTGTAGGTTGTTTTAATATAAGCAGGAACCAAAGAACTCATCCATCCATGACAGTGAACAATATCTGGTGCCCAGCCTAATTTTTTAACAGTTTCTAACGCACCTTTACAGAAGAAAATTGTACGCTCATCATTGTCATCAAAGAATTTGCCGCTGGCATCTCTAAATACTTGCTTGCGCTGAAAATACTCTTCGTTATCCAAGAAATAAACTTGCATACGTGCAGCTGGGATGGAGGCTACTTTAATAATTAAAGGGTTATCGTTATCATCAATAATGATATTCATTCCTGATAAGCGGATTACTTCGTGTAAACGATTTCTTCTTTCATTGATGTTACCAAATTTTGGCATCAGAATACGGATTTCGAATCCTTTATCCTGCATTGCTTGTGGTAATTGACGTGTGATTTCTGAAATTTTAGTAAGCTCGAGGAAAGGCGACATCTCGTGTGTAACAATCAGCAGCTTCGTTTTTGCCATCTCCATATTTTAAGAAAATATTAAGTTAAATAAAAGATAATGAGCTGCAAAGATAAGCATAATAATACTATTTATCAATATAGCAAGCATTTGTTTGGTTTCGTTTAGATTAATTTACACCTTTACGGCTTTAATTTAGACTGTCAAAATTGGAGATCTTTAAAACCAAAGCAGAACTTGCTGCTTATCTTAAACCTTTAAAAGATTTAGGTAAGAAAGTTGCGCTTGTACCTACAATGGGTGCTTTACACAATGGCCATATTTCATTGATAAAATTGGCACAGCAAAATGCTGACATTATAATATGCAGCATCTTTGTTAACCCAACTCAGTTTACAGATCCTAAAGATCTTGAAAAATACCCCCGCCCTATTGAACACGATCTTGCCATGCTGGATGAAGCCGGTTGTAGCGCCGTGTTTATGCCTGATGTTACAGAAATGTACCCCAAACAGGAATCGTGGCATATTGACCTTGGAAATGCCGAGTTTTTATTAGAGGGCGAATTTAGAAAGGGCCATTATCAGGGTGTAACCCAAATTGTTAAAAAACTTTTTGATGCTGTTGAGCCTGATGTAGCCATGTTTGGACAGAAAGATTTTCAGCAGGTGCTTATGATTAAAAATATGCTGGCTTATTTTAAGCTGCCCATTAAAATCATTACCTGCCCTATTATCAGAGAGGATGATGGTTTGGCTATGAGCAGCAGAAATATACATTTATCTGCCGAGGATCGAATTCATGCTTTAGTATTGAGTACATCTTTAAAATTTGTTGAAGATCATTTTGCAGAATATTCGTTAAAAGAACTTGAAGATAAAGCGAAATCGTTTTATGATCATGTACCGGGTGTAGAGCTTGATTATTTTACGATAGCAAATGGAGATACTTTAGAACCGGCAGATTCAAAAGATGAAAATAATCTTGTTGCACTTGTTGCCGCTAAAGTTGGTTCTACCAGGCTAATTGATAATGTAATTATAAAATAACTCAAATAAGAAACGTTCAGAATTGTTGGCCTGAGTTAAACTCCAAGGCCATGACTGAAAACTCCAAACTGATTACTAACTTTGCAAAATGATTATCACGATATTAAAATCGAAAATACACCGTGTTAGGGTAACACAAGCCGAATTGAATTATGTTGGCAGTATTACGATAGATGAAGATTTAATGGATGCGGCTAACATCATTGCTAATGAAAAAGTGCAAATTGTTAACAACAATAATGGCGCCCGCTTTGAAACTTATGTTATAAAAGGCGAACGTGGAACCGGAACCATTTGTTTAAACGGCGCTACAGCCCGCCTTGCGCAGCTTGGCGACATATTAATTATAATGTCTTACGGTTCTTTACCTATAGAAGAAGCTAAAAAATACAATCCGATCCTGGTTTTTCCTGACGATAACAACCATTTGTTGAAATAATATTTTGACAATCGACCTTAAATCTGCGATTAAGTACCTTATTCTTTTTTTAATCGGAATCGGGGTTATGTACTTAGCATTTAAGGGGCAGGATATACATAAGATTTGGACCGAAATTAAAGCAGCTAATTTCTTTTGGATCTTAGTTTCTGCATTTACCGTTTGGCTTGCTCATGTATTGCGGGCTTTACGATGGCAAATGCTTTATCAATCTATCCAATACAGAGTAAGTTTCTGGAATGCCTACCATGCCGTAATTATTGGGTATTTAGCCAATTTAGCATTGCCGCGTTTTGGAGAAATAGGCCGCTGTTCGGTGGTACATAAAACCGAAAAAGTGCCCATGTTTGCTTCAATTGGTACGGTAATTACCGAAAGACTTTTTGATGTGCTTGTTCTGCTGATCACGGGGCTTTTAATGCTGGTTTTCCAGTACCATATTGTTTCCGATTTTCTTTATAATACCATATACCTCAACCTGCTTAAAAAGGTTGAAAGTTTAAACTATATCTGGATAATCACTATTGGCATTGTACTTATCGCTGCTTTTACAGGGGCTATTTATTTTATCCGTCAAAAATTAAACAAAAAGTTTTTAAGAATATATGTAAGCCTGAGGCAAGGCTTTGGTTCCTATAGTAAGCTTAAAAACAAGGGCTTGTTTCTTGTTTATACCTTGGGTATCTGGGCACTCTATTTTTTTTCCATGTACCTTGCCTTCTTCTCCATTCAAAAAACATCTGGTTTAGAGTTAAATGCGGCCTTTACAGCCGTAGTATTTTCAGGGTTTGCCATGGTTGCACCGGTACAAGGCGGCATTGGCGTTTTCCATTGGATGGTTGCACAATCATTAGTTTTATACGGAATTAGTTTTAAAGATGGATTGGCTTACGCAACCATTATCCATTCATCTCAGGTTTTACTGATATTGGTATTGGGCAGCATAAGCCTTGCGCGGGTTTTAGTTAAAAATCCCAACCGGTAATAACGCATTAATTTGCTCTGTTTTCTTCATCGCTCTTTTTGTTTTCTTTGGCTTTATAAGTAGAACGGCCGAAATTATAAGTTAGACTAAAAGCAAATCGCTGGCTGGCAAAATAATGGTATAAATCATTATTGATAATGCTCTTTTCCCTGAAAATGATCCGCCTTTTTATTGTATTAAATGCATCGTAAAGCATTAATTTGGTGTTGAGCTTGTTTTTTAGCCATCCTTTTTGCAGTCCGAAATCAACGCCATAAACAGGAACAAAAATATAAAGCCCATTACCACTTTTAGATTCATAGGTATAACTTACATCCAGTAACCAATCTTTTAAGGTAAAAATCTGGCTCCCATTAATTTTGTAATCGTAAACAGGTATTTGGTAGCTTTGGCTAAGGTAAGGCGTTAGTTCCTTATTGTAATAAAAACCAACATTATGGTTCATCTGCCACCATTTATTTACTTTAATGGGCGAACTTATTTGCAAATTGACAAAATTTCGATAAGGAATATTCCGACCTAAAAAGATCAATTCATTTGTTGTTGGATTGTACTCCGGATAACGCGCTATAACATCCGTTTCCCGCCCTGCATTTAATGAAATATTAAGCGTCTTTCTACTGTAAGCCAAAGCAAAAAGATTGGATGTTGAAGGATTCAGGTACGGATTTCCAATCCAATAGTGGCGTGGGCTGTAATAAAAACGGAAAGGATTTAATGCCGCAAAGGTTGGCCTGGTTAATCGCTTACTGTAACTAAAACTCAGTTGTTCGTTATCATTAATTGCATAAGTAACATTTACACCAGGCAGCCACTTCCAGTATTTTCTTTCGGTAAATGTACTGGTGGTAATAGAATTTGCTTCGGTATGTGTGTATTCTGTTCTTAAACTTAAACTATAATTTATTTTATCCCATTGGTTATTGTAAGCCATATAACCAGCCGAAATATATTCGTGATAACTAAACTCGTTGCTTCTTTTAGGGTCTAAGTAAAAAACGGAGTTGGCCAGCGTATCGTAGCGTAGGTTATTCTTTGTAGTAGTGTAGGCAAATTTTCCTCCAAACTCGAGTTTCCCTTTACCTATATTTTGTGTATAATCTGCTTGTGCTAAACGAATAAGTATGTTATTTCTTGAATTTGTTTTCCAATAATTCAGCAGTTCGGCATTAAGAGTATTCCGATTTTGAATATCCTCTGTTTGCCTGTTATCTATTTGTGCTAACGATGTAATGATATGAAGCTCGCTATTTTTAAACTGAGCATCATAATTGAGGCCACCGGCATAATTATATTGCCTGGGTAAAGCATTGTTGTCGCTTTTAACAAGGGCAATTGTTTGCTCTAAACCAGGTGTTTTAGTAATTAGTTCGTTGCCCGAAACCGCATTTCTGTTTGCCTGGTATGTGCGTAAAAAAGCTTCGAGGATTTGCTTGTTTTTTAATTCATAGCTTACCTTTGCCTGCACATTATAATTTTGATTAGAAGTGACCGTTCGTGTATCGGTAATCATAGCATTAGTATTAGCCAGGTATTGAAGGGCGTAATATTTATAAAAAGTGCTTCCGGTGGTATGCCCAAGTTTTAAATCATAAATAAACCGGGGTGTTTTAAAAACAAGCGACAAATTATTATCCAGTAAACTATAATTGTTTTGCTGAAACCGGGCATTATAAGTGCCTCTAAAGCCTAACGATAGGCTCCTTTTCAGCTTTATATCAATGATGCCCTGATATTCTCCATCATATTTTGAAGAAGGCTGGTTAATCATTTCAATAGATTCTACCATATCTGGTGATAAACTGCTTAAATAAGTCTGGATTTCATCATTGCTCATATTTATAGGCTTACCATCAACAAATATGGTTGGAGTTGCGCGGCTTGCCATCTGCATTGTTCCATCCTGGTTAACCTGTAAACCCGGTAATTTTTTAAAAACATCAAGTAAATTAGGTGCAGATTTAAAGAATGTGTTATTGGCAATGCCTATTTTTATTTGTCCGTTTTGCGTACTGAAAGCAGGTACTCCAGCCGTAATGGTTACTTCGCTAAGGAGGTTAACATCTTCAGAAATTAAAATATTTCCCAGCTCTAATGTTTTTGAAATGCTTTCATTAATCAACAGTTCTTTTTGTACTTTTTGATAACCTAATAAACTAACCGACAAAAAATATTTTCCTTTTGGGATTTCGGTAAATTGAAAGAATCCGGAAGTATCGCTGCTGGTATATTTAATTAAAGTAGATTGGTTTTGGTGCGTCAATATTAAACTGACTGATGGTAAACTTTGGTTGGTTTTGCTGTCGAGTACTTTTCCTTTAATAATTTGTGCGCTTAATGATGTGTTTATAAACAGAAAAAGGTACAATAGTAATGTCGGTTTCATCCTTGTGTATTTGGTTTTAGAATGGACCAAAACTAAAAGGGAAGCATGGAGAACCGGTTTTGATTCTCAAATTTGGGCGTTCGGAATTATAAAATGAGACTAAAGCTAAGTCGAAGGAACAAGTAAAAGCTGTTCTTTATAAAGCGTTGGCGTTGTTTGTTTATACTTTTTAAAAGCAGTGTAAAAAGTAGATTTAGAATTAAAACCCACCTCATACCCAATTGCTTCTAACTTTATGCCTTTGTCGTTAATAATCAGTTCACAGGCTTCATTTATCCTGAACTCGTTAATATACGCAGCGAAGCTTTTGCCTAAGTTATCATTTAGCAATTGGGAAAGCTGATGACTGGAAATATTAATCTTTTTAGCCAGATCGTTTAATTTAAGATTAGAATTTTTATAAAGTTCATCATCCAGAATAATTTTTTCCAGCTTTTCTGTTAAACCAAGGGCCTGCTCTTCTGCAATTTTCTTATTGGCATAACGCACCAAATCCTGACCTCCGAAAAGTAGATTGCTGGTTTTTCTTCTGCTAACAAATAAAAAGATATTTAGGTAAAGAATTAGGGAGAAAAATAAGGCTCCACTGATACAATGGCCATTAAAAAATGTAAAAAAGGGTAATTTAAAGGCTATAGGAATTGCTATATTTCCAATAAGTACCGATAGCAACAAGGTTTCTTTTGTAGAAAAGTTTTCGCCTTTGATAAATTGCTTTGCAAAAACATTTCTAAGTTGCCAGGCAGATAGTAGAATATAAATGATAAATTGAATGGAAATTATCCATTCGATATAATTTTCCCATATATAAGGTTGGGCATCGTATGGTGCAATAATACTCAGGATTACAATTGCTGAAATCCAAAATAAATAAGTTCCTTTTTGTATAAAATTGGTTTTCGGGTTTTGCCCAAGCGCAGATGTAATAAAATAAAAAAGAGATGGACCAACGAGCACACGGCCTAAAATGCCAATATGAATATAAACCCCAGGTAAATCCGGGTAGAAATAAAAAATAAAAGATTTGCCAATTTTTAAGCAAACCGATAAAAGCAACAAGCCAAGAAAATAGGTACTATTAGACTTCTCTTTTTTAAAGAACAACAAGTATGCACTAATGATAAAGCCATTAAATACGCCTAAGCCACTAAAGAAAAATAAGATTTGCATACCCAGGTTCATTTAACAAAAATAATAATCTTAGGCTAACAACAAACTTATTTGCCATTAATACTTTTGCTCCGAGCGCTTTAAAGTTTTTTATATTTGTTTTAAATAAAGCAAAAATACTAATGTAGTAAATATTTACTATGCAACCATAGTATTTTTGATTAAGAACCCTTACATTTGAAATCTAACCCTTTATACATAAAATGTTATGCATTTTGAATTAACTGAAGAACAAATCATGATTCAGCAAGCTGCCAGAGATTTTGCGCAGCAAGAATTGAAACCAGGCGTTATTGAAAGAGACGAGCACCAGAAATTTCCGGCCGAACAGGTAAAAAAACTTGGTGAACTTGGATTTTTAGGCATGATGGTGGATCCAAAGTATAATGGAAGCGGGCTTGATGCCATTTCTTATGTACTGGTTATGGAAGAACTGTCTAAAATAGATGCATCCTCTTCTGTAGTCGTTTCTGTAAATAACTCTTTGGTGTGTTACGGACTGGAAGCTTATGGAAATGAAGCTCAAAAAGAAAAATATTTAAAACCTTTAGCCTCAGGAGAGAAAATTGGGGCTTTTTGTTTGTCTGAACCTGAGGCAGGTTCTGATGCAACCTCTCAACGCACCACAGCCGAAGATAAAGGCGATTATTACCTGCTTAACGGAACTAAAAACTGGATCACAAACGGAAGTACCGCCTCTACTTATATTGTAATTGCCCAAACCCATCCAGAATTAAAACATAAAGGCATTAATGCTTTTATTGTGGAAAAAGGAATGGAAGGTTTTACCATAGGGCCAAAGGAAAATAAACTGGGTATCCGGGGTTCCGATACACATTCATTAATGTTTAATGATGTTAAAGTGCCTAAAGAGAACAGGATTGGCGAAGATGGCTTCGGTTTCAAATTTGCCATGAAAACATTAGAAGGTGGGCGTATTGGTATTGCAGCACAAGCTTTGGGTATTGCTCAGGGGGCTTTTGAACTGGCTACCCAGTATGCTAAAGAACGTAAATCTTTTGGTAAACCCATCTCTGAGCATCAGGCCATTGCATTTAAACTGGCTGATATGGCTACACAGATTGAAGCCGCAAGATTGTTGGTTTACAAAGCGGCCTGGTTAAAAAATGAAGGTTTGCCTTATACGCAGGCAGGCTCAATGGCAAAACTGTTTGCTTCTAAAGTTGCAATGGATGTTACTGTTGAAGCCGTTCAGGTTCATGGCGGTTATGGTTTTGTAAAAGAATACCACGTTGAAAGGTTAATGCGGGATGCGAAAATCACCCAGATTTACGAAGGAACATCAGAAATTCAGAAAATGGTTATTTCAAGGGAGGTAATCAGATAACATTTAATGTAAAGTAGGTAGTTCTTAGTCTGAGCGACTCCAGAACTACCCACTCTTAATACCTCACTTATTCCTTATCTCCGGCAATTGCCCCAAAAATTGCTTTGATCAAAGCCACTACGATGGCCAGAAATACTGCTGGTAAAAATCCCGTAACGTGGAAAGAACTCATCATATTGCTCACCAATAAGATCATCAATACGGAAATAATAAAAGATACCAGCCCTAAAGTTAAAAAGTTAACCGGGAATGTTAATACCCTTAAAATAAAACCAATGGTTGCATTTGCCAGTGCAATTAAAACGGCAGCAATAATGGCATTGCCATAACCATCAACACTTACGCCAGGTACCAACTTTGCGCCAATAAAGACGGCTAAGCCCATTAAAAGGACTTCGATAATTAATTTCATAATGTTTAATTTAGTGAAATGTTTAAACGCTTTTTAAAATATACGGTTATTTTTGTAGTTATGATCACTGCGTTCTCGTGTTCAGATACAAACAATAAGCCAATTATTAAATTTTCTGCAGATAGCACTTCAATTGTGATTAAAAACATTGGAGAAGCAAGTTTGCTACAGGTTAAAAATACGTTACAATTAGATCCCGATTCCAGTCATTTGGTTAATGTTTTAATCTCTCCAAAAGATGAAGATAGTTTACAGATGGAGCAAGAAATTCAGGGTAAACTTATTTTAGCTGGTGATTCATTGCTTTTTAAGCCCCAAAGCCCTTTTTTAAAAGGTAAAAATTACTTGGTAGAAAGCTATATAGAAGCGCAGTTCGGAAATAAGGAAAAGCTTTTTAAAGGAACGCTTAAATATAAGCTGGAGCCACAACAGATCATTCTTAAGCGATAAAAATTCGTGTAATTTACTGTCTCTTAGTTTGATTGTTTGTAAAAAATTAGTACATTTGCATCGTAATCGAAGAAAAGAGAAGGGGACAGTGTCCCCTTTTTCTATGAAATCAGGTTAAAATATGCAGGTAGAAAAGAGAGTTATAGCGCTCGTTGAAGAGAAAATTGCCGATAGGCCAGAGCTTTTTCTGGTTGAAGTAAAGATGTTGCCAAATAACAAATTAATTATTCATGTTGATGGTGATGAAGGCATAAGCATACAGGATTGTGTTGCAATAAGCAGACATGTTGGTTTTCATCTGGAAGAAGAAAATACAATAGAGCAGGCTTATAATTTGGAAGTTTCTTCACCAGGTGTTGGTGAGCCTTTAAAACTAATCCGTCAGTACAATAAAAATATTGGGCGTACAATTAGTATTAAGCTTAAAGAGGGGCAGAAAAAAGAAGGTAAACTTTTAGAGGTTACAGAAGATAGTCTGTTAGTCGAAGAAGTAGTAAAAGAAAAAGGGAAAAAAGCGGTATCAGTTCCGGTAACTGTACCCTTTAATGATATAATAGAAACAAGTGTGTTAATTTCATTTAAATAAAAATGAGTACTACAACAATTAATTTGATCGACTCTTTTCAGGAGTTTAAGGATTTTAAAAATATAGATCGCCCAACGGTGATCAGTGTGTTGGAAGAGGTTTTTCGTAGCATGTTGCGTAAAAAATATGGAACGGACGAAAACTGTGATGTAATCGTGAATCCGGATAATGGGGATTTGGAGATCTGGAGAACAAGAAAAGTGATGGAAGATGGTTTCTCCGAAGATGATGATTTAGAAATTGAATTGGCTGATGTACATAAATTAGACGCTACTTTAGAGGTTGGTGATGATTATATTGAGCAAATTACTTTAGAAAGCTTTGGCCGCCGTGCAATTTTAGCAGCCCGTCAAACTTTAGTTTCGAAAGTATTGGAATTAGAGAAAGATGAGATCTTTAAAAAATATAAAGATCGTGTTGGCGAAATCATTACCGGTGAAGTTTACCAGGTTTGGAAAAAAGAAACTTTAGTTTTAGATGATGAAGGCAACGAGCTATTAATGCCTAAAACAGAGCAAATCCCAGCTGATTATTTCAAAAAAGGAGATTCTGTGAGAGCAGTGATTTCTAAAGTAGAGATGATTAATGCAAATCCAAAAATCATCATTTCAAGAACAGCGCCTGAATTTTTACAACGCTTGTTCGAACTTGAGGTTCCTGAGATTTTTGATGGTTTAATTACCGTTAAAAAAATTGTTCGTGAACCAGGCGAGCGTGCTAAAGTAGCTGTCGAATCTTACGATGATCGTATTGATCCGGTAGGTGCTTGTGTGGGTATGAAAGGATCACGTATTCATGGTATCGTTCGCGAATTGAAAAACGAAAACATTGATGTGATCAATTTCACAAACAATCTGTCATTATACATTACCCGTGCATTAAGCCCGGCAAAAATTACTTCAATAAAACTGGATGATGAAACCAAACATGCATCGGTTTATTTAAAACCAGATCAGGTTTCATTGGCCATTGGCCGTGGCGGACATAACATTAAATTAGCCGGTAAATTAACTGGTTATGAAATTGATGTATACCGCGAAGCTGGTGAAGAAAGTGATGAAGACGTTGATTTAGAAGAATTCTCAGACGAGATTGATAGCTGGATCATTGATGAATTAAAGGCTATCGGTTGCGATACTGCTAAGAGTGTTTTAGCCCTTACGGTAGAAGATTTAGTGAAACGCACCGACCTTGAAGAAGAAACCATTAAAGAAGTGGTTCAGATTTTGCAATCAGAATTTGAATAAGTGGTGTAATTGCCAAATAAACACTACTTTTGTATTAATAAGAAAAAAATAACAGGAGATAAATGTCAGACGACAAACCAATCATTTTAATTAAAGCTATTAAAGAACTTAATATAGGCATGGGTACTGCCGTAGAGTTTTTAAACAAAAAAGGCTTCTCAGCTGAGAAAAGCCCTATGTTTAAACTTACGGGAGACATGTACAATGCCTTGTTAAAAGAGTATCAGGGAGATAAGATCGTAAGAGAAGAAGCCAAACAAATAGTGATTGGTAAAATACGTCGTGACGAGCCTGAAACTGAAAAACCAGCCGAAGCGCCGAAGAAAAATACCGACTTTGAAAAAAGCGATGAGATTTTAATTAAAAATGCTCAAACTTTTACACCTCCGGTAGAAAAACCAAAAGCTGAACAACCAAAAGTTGAAGCCGCTCCGGTTGCTCCGCCAGTGGCCGTACCAGAGCCAGTTAAAGAAAATAAAACTGAAGATAAAGCAGAAGAAGGCAGCTTGCCAGGTGTTAAAATTGTAGGAAAGATTGATTTAAACGATCTTAATACAAAAACGCGTCCTGTTAAAAAGGAAGAAACACCTGCTGCACCAGCAGCTGCTCCGGTAGTTAAAGTCGAAGAACCTGCAAAAGCAGTTGAGCAACCAAAAGCAGAAGTTAAACCTGTTGAGGTTAAAAAAGAAGAAGCGCCGGCAACGCCAGTAGCGCCTGTTCCTGTGGTTAACAAACCAGCAGAACCTGCAAAACCAGTTGAACAGCCAAAGGCAGAAGTTAAACCGGCAGAAGTTAAGCCAGTGAGCAACGAACCTGAAGTTATTAAAGCGCGTACAGTTAAATTAACAGGGCCTAATATTATTGGTAAAATTGTTTTACCAACTACTCCTGATAGGAGAAACGGTCCGGTAGCTTCATCAAGCGATAGTGAAGCCGCTAAACGTAAACGTAAACGTAAAAAAACACCTGGAGCACCAGGTCAACATGGTGGTCAGGGGCAGCAAGGTCAAAACCCTGCAGGTCAAGGTCAGGGCGGAACGCCAGGTCAACCTCGTCAACCATATCAGGGCAACCGTCCTGCAGGTGGTGGTACTCCATATCAGGGTAACAGACCAGCGAGCGGTACACCTTACCAAGGAAATAGAAATAACAACAGACCAGGTTTCCAAAATAGAAATGCTACACCAAGCGGACCTAAAGAAGAACCTACTGAGAAAGAAATACAAGATCAGATTAAAGCAACGCTTGCCCGTTTAAGTGGTGCAGGTAAATCTGGTAAGTTTGCACAACGTGCTAAATTACGTCGTCAGAAACGTGATGATGTAGCTACATCGGCAGAAGAAGCAGCAAACGAATTAGAATCACAGTCGAAAATATTAAAAGTAACAGAATTTGTTACCGCTAATGAATTGGCAAGTATGATGGATGTACAGGTAACCAAAATTATCGGTACTTGTATGAGCCTTGGAATGTTTGTTTCGATTAACCAGCGTTTAGATGCAGAAACTTTAACCATTGTGGCAGATGAGTTTGGATACGAAATTCAATTCGTTAAACCAGATGAAGATGAAGAAAATGTAATTGAAGAAGAAGATAACGAAGCTGATTTAATTGAAAGAGCACCGGTTGTAACCATTATGGGTCACGTCGATCACGGTAAAACCTCATTGCTGGATTATATCCGTAAAGCAAATGTGGTAGCTGGTGAGGCAGGTGGTATTACCCAGCACATTGGTGCTTACATGGTAACTACACCAACAGGTAAAAAAGTAACTTTCTTAGATACGCCAGGTCACGAAGCCTTTACAGCGATGCGTGCACGTGGTGCTAAGGTTGCCGATATTGCCATTATTGTAATTGCAGCGGATGATGCAGTGATGCCTCAAACAAAAGAAGCGATTAACCATGCACAGGCAGCAGGCGTACCGTTGGTATTTGCTTTCACTAAAGTAGATAAACCAGGTGCAAACTCTGATAAAGTACGTGAGCAGTTATCGGTAATGAATATCTTGGTTGAAGATTGGGGTGGTAAGTTCCAATCTCAAGAAATCTCAAGTAAAACAGGCTTAAACGTTGATTTACTTTTAGATAAAGTACTATTAGAAGCAGAATTATTAGAACTTAAAGCTAATCCAAATAAGAGAGCTACGGGTTCGGTAATCGAGTCGGCGCTGGATAAAGGACGTGGTATTGTAACTACTGTATTGGTTCAGGCCGGTACATTAAGAGTTGGAGATCCGATTCTTGCTGGTAGTTACAGCGGACGTGTTAAAGCGTTAACCAACGAGCGTGGACAAAAGGTTGAGTCTGCTGGTCCATCACAACCAGTACAGGTTTTGGGTATGCAGGGCGCACCTACTGCAGGTGATAGATTTAATGCGTTAGAAAGCGAAACTGAAGCACGTGATATTGCAAACAAACGTATGCAGTTACAACGCGAGCAAGGATTACGTACACAGAAACACATTACATTGGATGAGATTGGTCGTCGTTTGGCTATCGGTAACTTTAAAGAGCTTAATATCATTGTTAAAGGTGATGTAGATGGTTCGATTGAAGCATTAGCCGATTCGTTATTGAAACTTTCGACTGAGCAAATTCAAATTAACATCATCAGCAAAGGTGTTGGTCAAATCTCTGAGTCAGATGTATTGTTAGCTTCAGCTTCTGATGCCATCATCATTGGTTTCCAGGTTCGTCCATCAACAGGTGCACGTAAGTTAGCTGAGCAAGAACAAATTGATATCCGTTTATATTCTATCATCTATGATGCAATCAATGAGATTAAATCAGCGATGGAAGGTATGTTAGATCCAGAGTTTGAAGAGAAAATTGTAGCTAACGTTGAAATCCGTGAGACTTTCAAAATCACTAAAGTGGGTACTATTGCAGGTTGTATGGTATTAGATGGTAAGATTACCCGTAACAGCAAAATCCGTATAGTACGTGACGGCGTTGTAGTATACACAGGTGAACTGGCATCGTTAAAACGCTTTAAAGACGACGTTAAAGAGGTTAATAAAGGTTACGAGTGTGGTTTAAACATTCAAAACTTTAACAACATTGAAGTGGGCGATATTGTAGAAGCTTACGAACAGGTTGAAGTAGCCAGAAAACTTTAATAAGTTTAAAAATTATATAAGGGGCTTAAGAAATTAAGCCCCTTTTTTATGCTCCGAAATAAGTGATTCTATTTTTACAGGACTATTAATCACTTATTCAAGTGTAATATTTTTCGTACATAAATGTTAAAAGAGTCTCGAATTAATTCGAGACTCTTTTTTTTAATGGATATTTGCCGATTACCTTACAAAACATTTAATGGATATTGAGTTAAAAAAAGAAGAAACTCCTGTAAAAAAGAATTTTGATTTTGTAGATACAATCAGATGCATTTCGATGATTGGGATTGTATTTGAGCATTCTGCATCTATGTGGGGTACAAAGTATACTGACCAAAACAACATTTGGATACAGATATTTACCATGCAATTTTGGAAGTTTGCAACCGTTGCTTTTTTTCTAATCGCTGGTTTCCTAATTAATTATAAATTTACAGAATATACCCCAGCTCAATATTTAAAGAGAAGGTTTAGCAATACCATTAAGCCTTGGTTGTTTTGGATTATAGTACTTGTTATTTTAAACCTGATTCACGGAGCTATCATTTATTTTAAAGGAGGAAAAGACCTTTTTGGAGGAAATGTTATTACTTATTTTATAGAAGAATTTAGGTATATTCTATTTGAAAGTAGCTTTTGGTTTATTCTTAACTTTTTAATTTGTATTAGCATACTGCTTATTTTTAAAAGATATATCTATAAACTTTGGTTTGGTCTTTTTTGGGCAATAGTTTCTTTAATGTATGGACTAAACTTATACAATGAATGGTTTGTAACACATCATTCGGCGGCTTTATTTGGTTTTGTTTTTTTTCTCTGGCTTGGTGTTTACTTAAATAGATATTATGATCGAGTGATGTTGTTTATCTATAAAGTCAAATGGTCATGGGTATTAGTGATTAATATCTTGTTCTTTCTGCTTGCCTGTGCTGAAGTTATGTATTTAACACATCATGGCTCAAGGGACGAATACAATACACTTCGTGCATCAAATATACTGTACTCGCTTTCTATGTTTGTTTTATTACTTAAAATGGGTAGTATAAAATTTATAGATGAGCGATTAAAACCTCGTACCTCAACATTTGGAATATACCTTATACATCAAGTTTTAATTATTAGACTCCTACCCGAAATTTTTAAATGGAATGCATGGAATACGACTACTTTTACGGTATTTCAAAATATTCTTTATTCTATCCTACGTTTTATTATTGTTTATTTTTTAAGTTTTGTTTTAACGAGAATGATACTTAGAACAAAGCAACCTTGGATTGTTGGCGGATAATTAGTTAAAGAAAACGACCGGAAATTCCTTTGTTTTTAAGTTGTTATAATTTATGTAGAAATTTATCAGGCGTTCAGATAAAAACCCAAAAACACGTTTTTGATACGGATATTCACTAATTTTAACCACTTTTTCAAGTTCAAAAACAATTGGGAAAAGCCATTCGCAATAAGCTTGAAAAGTCTTCTTATCTGAGATAAACATATTGTAATTGTACATTGTTGTTTCAGAATCGAAGAACGTATCAAATATATCTTTAAGTTCAGGATATAATTTAATAACGACATCACGCATCAAATACCAATCTTCCTTAATATGATAATAGATATAATGATTTTTTATAGAGGCATCATATAATAATTCTATTGATGTAGCTGATGCTACAGGGACAATTATATACCCCGTCTTTAAAGCCTCAATCAAATTTGATTTCAGTTTATCTGATGCAACCTGTAAAAGATTTTCGTTACTGAGCTCTTTTAAATATACATCTCTGGAATCTACAATTGTTTTAGTTTGAAGTAATCTCTTTTTTAGAAAAGTTTCAGGTAAAATAAAATAACGGCGGTAATGACATAAACCGATCCAATTGCTGTCAATTTTATCTAAGTTTTTCCATATCCAGTATAATGCTGTAAGTTCACTATAGGTTCCATTTTTGTCTGCAATATTCTTACCCACATCATCAGAAATGAAACCCAGGTCAACCGAACTGGATTTTCGTCCAACTTGTATTGGTTTTATAAAATCGCATTGTGGAACCATGTATTCTTTATGAAATACCGAAAATATAGTTAAATCCTGACTCATTATATTAATTCTGTTTTGCTCTTCATTAAAGCAGAGGCTATAACTTGATGCATATCATAATATCTGTATTCTGCCAATCGACCGCCAAAAATCACATTTTCTTCTTTATCAGCCAATTGCCGATATTGGTTTAAAATTGCCATATTCTTTTC
Source organism: Pedobacter nototheniae (assembly GCF_032678625.1). Lineage (GTDB taxonomy): Bacteria > Bacteroidota > Bacteroidia > Sphingobacteriales > Sphingobacteriaceae > Pedobacter > Pedobacter nototheniae_A. The sequence continues at coordinate 1,207,497 of NZ_JAVTSO010000001.1, forward strand.
ATCATTAACCGGATAATACGGCTCAGCATTTTTAACATCTTTAAGCGGGTATTCCCTTGTTATAACTGTTTTAGGTTGAGTGCCAAATTCAAAATGTTTATGTTCATATACCCTATTAAATGGGGTTTCGGCATCGGTAAAGTTCATAACGGCATTTCCCTGAAAGTTTTCTGTATCGTGTACTTCTACGTCAAATTTAAGACTTCTATACTCTAATTCGCCATAACAATTGTTAAAATAGGTGTCGATTTTACCTGTAAAAACAACTTTATCCGCAATGCCCATCCAGTAATCCCTGTCAGTAAAAAAATCTGTTTCTAATTTTACCTCACAATTTTTTAAAAGTCCTTCTACAATTTTATTATAGCCTCCAATTGGAATGCCCTGATACTTATCGTTAAAGTAATTATTATCGTAAGTAAATCTAACAGGCAATCTCTTAATAATAAAAGCAGGAAGTTCAGTTGCACTTTTACCCCACTGTTTTTCGGTATAGTGTTTAATTAATTTTTCATATATATCTGGTCCAACCAATTTTAAGGCCTGCTCCTCCAGATTTTTTGGCTTAATTATATTAAGATGCTCTATTTGTTTTGCGATTTTTTCTTTAGCTTCTTGTGGCGTTTTGGTGCCCCAAAGTTTGTAAAAGGTATTCATATTAAATGGGAGATTATAAAGTTCTCCCTTATAGTTTGCTATTGGAGAATTTGTGTATCTGTTAAACTCTGTAAACTGATTAACATAATCCCATAGTAATTTATCATTGGTATGAAAAATATGAGCGCCATACCAATGAACATTAATATCTTCTATTTTTTTGCAATGAATATTCCCTCCTGCATGGTCTCTTTTGTCTATAACTAAACATTTTTTACCCGCTTTGGTCATTTCATGAGCGAATGTTGCCCCAAAAAGGCCCGAGCCAACAACTAAATAATCATATTCTTTTTCTTTATTACTCATTCTCATTTATAGATTATCAATTCTATTGACAATATTATCAGTCATAAATTTAATTGCAGACTGGTAGGTTAGTACTTCGGTTGCAAATTTATAGGCGTGATTGACGATTTCCTCATATAAATCAGGTTTTGACTCAATCATTTCGTACTGACTAACCAAGTCGCTCAAGTCATTTTTTATAGGTATGTAGTGTTTGTAAGGAATCAATTGATCGTGAAAATATTCTTTCCACTCCCTTTCTTGGATAAAAACAACTCTTCGACTATAAAAAAGAAATTTTAATCTTGCAGAGTAGCTATTTCCTGCCACATCTATAAGGTATTTATATTTACAGTGATCGGGTAATGTAGTGTAAGGAACATCTTTTTTGTGAATTACAAAATTATCTACAAATGTATCTTGAAATATAAATTTTTCAGGATGATCTTCTCCTATGTTGATTAGTTTTTCTCTAATGGCATTCGTATTTTTATTTCCAATCCAAAATAGCCTGTTATCCATCCATGTATCTAAACCATTTAAGAGCATTTGATTTGTTGTTTCTTCATAGGAGATAATACCTGCTTCCGGCCAACCATCAAAAGCAAAATCAGGAATTAGATAATCTTTCTGATCGACTTTGAGGCAATAATAAAAATCTTCTTTTGAAATAATTTCGTTTGGTTTATCGTTAATGAAAAATCTAAATAAAAAATCTTTATCTGTTCTTATATTTTTTAAACAATCAGAAACAAGCTTAGCTGTGGAGAAACCTCTCGATTGACTTTTTCCAATGAAAGAAATTTTAAAGAAATCACCAGTTTTAATGAGTTCAATATGAGGTAGTTTTCCTCTGTAACTCTTTGCTAAAAATTTTTGCCCTTTAGAGATTTTATCTATTTTTTTATATGCAAAAGAAGTTAACCCCATATTAATCTATCGTATTTTTGTAAAGGTATCTCATTTTATGTAATTGAACTGACTAAATGTATATTTTTGTAGCTTATGATATCAATTATAATTGCTTCAGTTGATGAGAAAAGGCTTAGGGATGTTAAAAATAACATTAAAGAAACCATTGGTGTTGATTACGAGTTGATTAGTTTTGATAATGGTGGAGTAGATAAACTTGGACTGTGTGAAGTTTACAATAAAGGAGCAATTGCAGCTAAGTACGATTTGCTTTGTTTTATGCATGAGGATATCAGTATTAAAACTGAAAATTGGGGTATAGAAGTCGTAAATAACTTTAAAAGGAATCCTGAAGTTGGTATTTTAGGTGTTGCCGGAAGTGCTTATAAGAGCCTAGCTCCTTCAGGTTGGTTTGCAGAGAGTCATCATAACAATTTGTTGTACTGTAATTACATTCAAGCTTTTAAAAATAAAGGAGAAAAACCCATTCATTATCTTGAGAGGGGAAATAAAATTGATATTGCCAAAGTGGTTTGTGTGGATGGCATGTGGTTTTGTACGCTTCGAGAAATTGCGGTTAAATATCCTTTTGATCAAAATATGCTAAAAGGTTTTCACGGCTATGACATTGATTTTTGTTTAAACATTTTTAAAAACGGATATGATATAATGGTTTCACTAAACATCTTGATGGAACATTTCTCAGAAGGTGGTTATAGCAAATCGTGGTTGGAAGATACTTTAAAACTACATGATAAATGGGCCGATTTTTTACCAGTTAGTGTTGTTGATTTATCTGGAAGTGAGCGTAATTTAATTGAAAAGAGTAGTTATAAGTGGATTTTAAAGAAACTGGTATCTATGGGTTATGATTTTAAAGCTTTATACCAATTTTTAAATGGCTATAGGGTTAAAGGGAAGCTAAGTAATAATTTATTCTTTAAATGCCTTTTCTATAGTTTGAAATACCTCAAATCTTCTCGTTAGAAGATTGAATGGAATGATTAGAGGAGAAACAAATTTTTCTTAGATAATTTAGCTTGCTAAACTTCGATTTTTTCACCGTAAAAAAAATCAGGTATATCTTGTTTAGCAATAAAAAGAAGAGTTTAAAGCTATTTGTTATCTCTCCTTTTTCATTAAAGCAGGCCAAAATATTTTTATAATAGAGTTTATGCCTTAATGATTTTTCGCTGCACATCTTAATCCAGTTCAGTGCTGGCAAACTAAATAAAAGATCGGGACGATCTTGATCAGTTTTCATATTCAGCGAGTCGGTAATTGATGTGCTGTGTTGTCTGTACCGAACTAAAGGAGAAGGAATTAATTTGATCCCCCCTCTTTCAGATGCAATATTTGCAATCCACCGATCATGAAAATACGCTTCGTTGAATGGAATTATATCTTTCACCAACTGATTGCTGAATAATATACTATGTCCTGCAACACAATTAAAAAGGAGGAATGGAAAGGGCTCATTGCCTTGGTATTGAGTATATACTTCCGACAGTTTTTTAGAAAGTGAATTGCCTTTTTCATCTATAAAAGAGGAGTCGTGATAAATCAAACTGTGGTTACCAATGTTTTTAACCTGCTTTTCTATCTTGTCTAAATCCCAAATATCATCTTGATCAGACAAGGCAATATATTCTCCTTTACATTTTGAGATTACATTTTCAAAGTTTTTAACATAACCAAGGTTACGCTGATTTTGGTAATGCGTAAAGAAAGAATATTTATCCTGGTAGGATCTTAAAATTTCTACAGTAGAATCTGTAGAAAGATCATCGGCTGCAATTATCTGTAAATTACTGTAAGTTTGATTAACAATACTTTCCAGCTGTTCTATAAGGTGTTTCTCACCATTATAGGTGCAAATTGCTATGGAAACTAAAGGAACGCCCATACCGTTAAAATTATGCCTCTATTCCTTTTTTAAGCGCTTCCAAATATTGTGTGCCATATTTTTCATCTGGTTCAAGGTGACAGCCTTCGCCCCACTCATTCCAGGCGTTAATAAACAACAGCTGCTCCTTTTCTTCAAAATTATTGCGGGTAAAATTTGCCATTTCCTTTACCCAATGCTGGAAAATAGATGGCTTTGAGCCTAAATACATGGTGGCATGGATTTTTCTTCTGGCCGAATTGTCCCAGGATGGAAAAACACAGCGGAAATATTTATAGGCTCTCTTTGGTTTATTAATCAGGCTGTTAACCATTGATTGGTAAGAATAAATGAAATTTTGGTGGTGAACAGATTTTTTAATTCCTGAACTATGCAAAATTTTATTGACTAAATATTTCATGAAATTACTTTTTGCAACTTTTCTTCCTTTATGTCCTGAATCGGGTGCAAATTCCATTCCTGCATCAAAGCCATGATCTGCAGGATTGATTTCCTTAAGGTGATTTTCTACACGGATTAAATATAAATCATCAAAACCGGCTTTTTTAGCTTCTGCACGCCATAAGGCAACAGCTTCCTTAATATTAGGGTGCAACTCTGTTCTGTACATTAAAAAAACAGGTTTATTGTCTATTTTAATGTATCGTTCATCTTTAAAAAATGGAATCAAATATTCGATATGCTTTTTATCGTCCTCTAAAGAATAGTGTTGTTCAATTAAAACCTGCTTGTCCTGTCCATCCCAGGTTCTTGTCCAGTTTTCATTTGCCCAACACATACAAAAAGGCATATCCGGCTTTTTTTCAGTAAGCATGTTGTGCAATGGTTTCTCCAGCAATAAATGGCCGGTAAACCAGTAGTGATAAAAGCAGAATCCTTCTATACCAAAAGATTTTGCGAGCGCTGCCTGCTCTTCCATGACATGGTTAGCGCTTAAATCATAATAATTTTTATTTAGCGGCACGTGAGGCTGGTAATGACCACTAAATTGAGATTCAGCCTTTTTAACGTTTGTCCACTCTGTAAATCCTTTCTGCCACCATTCATCATTTTCGGGGATAGTATGGTATTGAGGAAGGTATATTGCTATTGGTTTTAACGCCATTGGATTTTAATCATTAAAAGCTTGTAATTCGATTAGTTTGTTGTAAATGCCTTTTTTCTGAATCAATTCAAGGTGCGTACCTGTTTCAATCACCTCACCCTTATCAATTACAAAAATTTTATCGGCATGTTGTATGGTGCTTAAACGGTGTGCAATTACAATCGATGTCCGGTTTTTCATCAGGTTGTTTAATGCATCCTGAACTAATTTTTCAGATTCGGTATCTAAAGCAGAAGTGGCCTCATCTAAAAGCATAATTGGTGGGTTTGCCAGTACTGCTCTCGCAATACACACACGTTGCCGCTGCCCGCCTGATAATCTGTTGCCTCTATCACCAACAAAAGTTTGATAGCCATTTTCTGTGTTTTCTATAAAATCGTGGGCATTGGCAATTTTTGCTGCAGCCATTACTTCTTCAATAGTTGCTTCCGGTTTACCGAAAGCGATGTTATTAAAAATGCTATCGTTGAATAAAAAAGATTCCTGGTTTACGGTTCCCATTTGGGCACGGATGCTTTCTACGGTAAGGTCTCTGTAATCTAAACCATCAATTTTAATACTTCCTGATTTTGGATCATGAAAACGCGGGATCAAATCCATTAATGTACTTTTTCCACCTCCTGAAGGACCAACTAAAGCAACTGTAGTTCCTTTTTCAATCTCAAGATTGATATTTTTTAAAACTTCTTTATCTCCATAGCTAAAAGATACATTGGATAGATTAATACTTTCTTCAAATCCGTTAATGCCTTTGGCACCTTCTTTATTTACTAAAGCTGGTTTTGTATCAATTAAATCTAAAACCCTTTCGCCGGCAGCTATACCGGAATGAATTCCGCTAAATGAATCTGTTAAGGCTTTTGCGGGACGCATTACCTGTGAAAAAATGGCAATGTAAGCAATAAACTGACTGGTTGAAAGGGCATCTGGTTGGTTGCTGATGATTAAATTACCGCCATACCAAACAATAATTGAAACCATTAAAACGCCTAAAAATTCAGATACGGGAGAGCCCAGCTGTTGTCTTCTTACCATTTTTCTATTCAGGTTTGAATAAAAAATATTTTCTTTATGAAACTTGTCTTTTATTCTTTCTGTCGAATTAAATGCTTTGATAATCTTAATGCCACTTAAAGCCTCGTCAAGAAAACCAATCATTTTTGCGAAAGATTCATGTGCTTCTTTTGCCTGTTGTTTAATTCTTTTAACGATTTTGCTAATAATAAATGCAGATACCGGGATAACCAATAACGAAAAAAGCGTTAATTTAACGGATATTGAAAGCAACACCAGGATATAAAAAATAAGGGTTAACGGCTCTTTAAATATTACCTGCAAGGTGTTAGTTACGGTAAATTGTACTACCTGAACATCAGATGCTACTTTGGAAATAATATCTCCTTTACGTTCATTATTAAAAAAGCCCACATGCAAATTCATTACATTATTAAAAACCGTTTTACGGAGATTTAATAAGGTATGTACCCGTAAATCTTCCATATAACGTTGAGAAAAATAACGGAAGAAATTAGACAGCAGTACTGAAGATACAATTACTCCACAAACGTAATTTAAGGTTTGTCCTCTGCCATTTTTGGCTATAGAGTTATTTACAAAGTCTTTAAATTGAGCTGTAATGTCAAAGGCAGAAGTAGCTTTATCTGCTACGCTGGTTATACTTGCCCCTCCTTTAGAAATCAAGGTTTCAAAAAGCGGAACTAAAAGTGTAAGATTTAAAGTTCCAAACAAAATAGATAAGAGGGTTGCAATAACGTAAGGTATGGCAAATTTTTCTATGGGTTTGGCAAACGATAAAAGTCTGAAATATGTTTTCATCTAAAAAATTAAGAATGTAAAAGTATGGTTTTATTACATTTATAACCTCATACCTGATTGTATCCGTTGTCACAGGAAGTTAATTTTTCCGCAAGCGTTTTCCTGTAGATCTTGTCGTTAGGCCCCGTATTGCTACGCGAATTTTCTTTATGGAAAATATGAAAGGCTAATGCAGCCATTTTCAATCGTCGTCTTTTAATGCCCGAATGTAATAACCGGGCTGCAAATTCATAGTCTTCGCCGCCCCATCCTTCAAAACCATTGTAATATCCATTAACCTGAATATAGTCTTTTTTCCAAAAGGCCAGATTACAGCCTTTAATATGAAATGGGTTTGAGGGGTCTAAAAGAAAAATTTTAGTTAAAACAGGAACCCTGAGTGCATTAAACCTGCTGTATAAACCTGTCGTAAAAATAGAGAAGTTGGTGTTTTTCGTTTTTAAAATTTCGTTTGCCTTTTCTTCTGTAATCATTGAGCGGCTCCCCTGAACAAAATAACCTGCTTGCGCACCTTTCAAATGGTCAGCAACAAATTTGGGGTGAACAATAATATCACCGTCTATTTCTATAATATAAGAAGAGGTAATTTGTTTAACCGCTTTATTGAGGATTAAGCTTTTTCTAAAACCTTTGTCTTCATGCCAAACATGTTTAATGGGCAGGTTAAATTCAACTTTAAACCTTTCAATCAGAGCTTTGGTATCCTCTTTTGAGCCATCATCTGCAATAACAATCTCATTGGGCATGCGGGTTTGTTTAGCTATGCTCAATAGCACAAGCTCTAAAGCCGCTGGCCAGTTATAGGTCGAAATTAATAAAGCAACTGATGGTAATTCCTTTCGCATTCAATTATAAATATTAAGGTTAATTTCTATTAGAAATTATTTTATGATTTTATAGTTTTTATATTCTCCAATTCTCCAGCCTGTTACCTGCTCAATTCTGTGCAGCATTAGCCTGCGGAATGATAACGCTATTTTTTTAGGATTATGTTTGAAAGTCCAATCCTGGGCTTCGATTGTTTTTTTCATCGTTGCAGGATGATGGCTTTGTTCAAAGGGCGCTAAAATATCGGCAACGGTTCCAAAATCGAAAGTTTTATATTCTTTATACTGATTTTCAGTTTTATCTGCAGATTGATAATAATTGTTAAAACTTTTCACCTTACCCAATAACAAATCAGGATTTCTGCAATAAGAATAATGAAAAATTCTTGCATGAAGAAGTTTAACATTTAACTTTCTGCTATTGATTTGGTTTTTATAATCTTCGGGCGAAGGGTAGATTCTAAATCCTTGCGAATCTTTGTAAGAATACACATTTGGTAGGTTTCTAACAATGCGGATCTCTCTTCGATGCCAGCGTCTCGTCGTTCCGATGTGCTTGTAATCACCAATAAAATGATAAAAATTAAAAAGGAAACCATCTACACTTAAATCATCTTTGAAATCGGTCATTGCCTGTTGTATTTCGGGTAAATCCTTTTCATGAAAAACCTCATCAGACTGAATATGAAAAGCCCAGTCTCCCGTACATGCGCTTAAGCCAATGTTTGCTTGCTGTGCAAATACCTGCCCGCCTTTAATAAGCTCGTCATCCCATACCGTGTCAATAATCCTGATTTTATCAGATCCAATTGCCTCAATTGCTTCGCGTGTGCCATCTTCTGATTTTCCTACAACGGCAATAAACTCGTCGCAAAGGGGTAAAATAGATTTTATAGATTCAATTACAGGGTATCCGTATTTAAAACTATTGCGCATATACGTAAAGCCGCTTACTTTCATGTTTTATCGGTATTTATCTTTTTATTTTATGCAAAGATACGCTTATCAATTAAATTACTTTATTTAGCCATAATAGCGGCCATGGGTTTAATTTTTTTGACGGTTATTCTGGTTTGAGTACAGGCGTAGTTAACTGCTTTTTTTTCCAGTGATCACCTTTTTCGTAAAGGAAAAATTTGCCAAGTTTATATTTCACCTTTAGGTGCTTATTGTAATCTGTGCCAAAAATCCGGTAAGGAATAGTAGGGTTTTCTTTAATACATTCATTAATAGCCAGCGTATAGGCAGTTGGCCCCGTCATTTTGTGCACATCGTTTGGATAGGCATTGGTGCGAATATTTTCTAAAACAATTTCTATAGTTCTTTTTAGAAAAGGATGTCCGGCATCAAAAATTAAAGCCCACTGTGCAAATAAAGTTGGGTCGCCCTCCTTCGTAATAATTGCAGAATCATCCGGCCGAATAAAATCATTAAGGCTACCGTTTATTCCGCTATCAATATCAACATAAATGCCGCCTTTTTTAAATAATACGGCATATCTGAAGAAGTCGGCTTTTGCTGCACCAATATTTAACCTTTTGTACAAACGAAAAGTATCTTCATCAAATTCTTCCAACAAGAATTTTTCTATTCTGGCATCATCATAAAACTCGTAGCTAAAATCAGGATTTTTTCTTCTAAATCTGGAAATATGCCAACGTGTTAACCATGGTAGCTCTGACGATTTGAATGTTTGATGAATGATTTTTGGAATAGGCATTTTAACTAAATTAAGCTTCTGATGATTTGATAAGGAAATTTTTAGTTAACATTTGATAGGTAATGTAAAACCAGATTAAAATACAAGGAAGCGCTTTTAATGAGTAACGCATAATGTAATTATTTCTAATGTATCGCGGATAAAAATCAGTTGGTGCCAATGAAGTTAACAGAAATGCAAAAATTAATAAAGCAATAACTTCCTTTTTAACGGGTTTATCTTGCAGTACAAACCAAAGTGCTACACCTGTAAAAGCAATAATATAAGTTGGCGATTCAGACGAATTACTAAAAATTACAGTGAAAATAAGCGTTGAAGCCAGTAACATTAACCTGAAACCCTCAGCTTTATACTGTTTAATTCTCAGGTAAGGCAATCCAAAAAGTATTAATCCAAAAATTAGAAACGGCAAATTAGAGATTGCCGGGTTTTGAAACAACCTTCTTGCCATGCCCATTATAGACATATCTTGCCATGAAGTTAGCGTAGCATTTTCAAGCTGTTTTGCAGACAAAGAGATATACCAATCTTTGTAACACTGAATAATATAATCAAACCCAAAAAACACCATTGGCAAAACAAAGAAAACAATTGCCCAGAAAATACAGTATGCAATAAATTTTGGCTTCTGTTTTACAAAAAAGAAAAAAGCGAGCCCTACAATTCCATAGAGCTTTATAAAAGTGCCCAACATAATAAGGAACGCAGCAATGAAATTGTTCTTCCTGTCAATCATGGTGTAAGAAAGAATTATGATTGCCGTAATGGAGGGGTTTATCTGGAAAGAAAAGAGGGCGGTAAGCAACTCATTAGCAATAATCCAGTATATGGCATTTATTTTAGTTGATTTTAAAGGAAGCGTAGACACTGCATAATATAAAAACAATGTGTTTGCAACCTGCCATAAGAAAATGCCAAGATACCTTGGCATTAATGCAAAAGGAGCTATAATTAAGGAGAAGAATGGTCCATAATGATTCATGTCGCCATATTCTATATATCTCGCATATAGATTTAGTTTTTCGAGCGAATGAAAAAAAGTATAAATGAAAATTCGATAATTATTGGGTTCGTAGCCTGATTTATACTGTTTAACTGTACTAAATATTGCTAAGCAGAGCCAAACAAATAAAATGAAGTACTTATTATTGAAGCATTTTAAGGCTTTAGCGTATACCATATAGAGGTTAATAAAAATTTATTTGGAGCCCGGTACCAAGCTATAAATGAAATATGATAAATAAATTCTGTTATTTTGTGCAAATGTAGTTTTTATTGATGAATAACCATCTATCCATTTTAGAAGAAGTTAAACGCGGGAATTATAAGACTTTAGCCAGGGTTTTAACCCTTGTTGAAAATGATATTGCGCCTGCAGCTTTAATTCTCAGGGATTTGGATAGCCATAAAAATATACCGGTACTTGGCATTACCGGGCCGCCCGGGGCAGGTAAAAGTACCCTTGTAAATGCCATAACCAATCAATTTGTTTCTGCCGGGAAAAGAATAGCCATATTAGCAATTGACCCTACTTCGCCATTTAATTTTGGTTCTTTACTTGGCGATCGAATCCGGATGGCGACACAGTTTAACAATCCAAATGTTTTTATTCGTTCTTTAGCAACAAGAGGTGCATTGGGTGGCATTTCTGCAAAAACAATAGAAATGGTTGATGTTTTAAAAGCAGCAGATTTCGATTTAATTTTAGTTGAAACAGTTGGTGTAGGCCAATCTGAGGTAGAAATCGCCGGCTTAGCTGATAAAACAATAGTCGTTTTGGTTCCTGAGTCTGGCGATGAAGTTCAGAATATTAAATCAGGACTAATGGAAATAGCCGATTGTTTTGTAATTAATAAAGCTGATAGAGCGGGGGCAGATACATTTGCAAATAACCTTAAAAAAATTGTGCATCAGGGCTTAAAAGTTATCCCGGTTTTAAAAACGGTGGCCGATAAAAATATTGGTGTAGAAGAATTGTACGAGTGGATTAACAATAACCCTGCAAACGAAGTAAATGAAAAGAAAGAATTTTTGTTTGCAGAAAAGGCATGGAAAATAATTCAGCATTATAAAATGTTGCCCATAGATAAAAAAAGGCTTCGGGAAAAGATTCACGAAGCCTTACTTAAAAAAGATTTTAATATTTATCGATTTGCAGATGAATTTAAGAATTCATGATGTCTTCAATTTCTTCAGCCTCTAATGGAATATCTGCCATTAAATCTATATTTCCATTTGCTGTAATTAAGATATTGTTTTCCAGTCTGATGCCCAAACCTTCTTCTGGTATATAAATTCCAGGTTCAACGGTTAAAATATTTCCTTCAGCAAAAGGGGTGTATCTGCCCGCAAAATCATGTACATCTATTCCTAAGTGGTGAGAAGTGCCGTGCATGAAATACTTTTTGTAAGCAGGATAGGAAGCACTTTGTTTTTTAACCTCTTCAGCTGATATTAAACCAAGCTTAACTAATTGCTCTGTCATGAGTTCGCCTACCTGTTCATGGTAAGTATTCCAAACGGTATTGGCCACTAAAAGCTTGGTTGATTCTTTCATTACATGCAACACTGCATTATACACTTCTTTTTGTCGGGCAGTAAAACGCCCGTTTACCGGAATAGACCTGCTCATATCGGCGTTGTAATTCGCGTATTCTGCACCAAAATCAAATAAAATTACATCACCATTTTTACATTCCTGGTTATTATCATTGTAATGCAGAATGTTAGCGTTGTGGCCAGATGCAATAATTGGCGTATAAGCATGGCCCGTTCCACCCTGACGAATAAATTCGTGAATAATTTCGGCCTCTATTTCATATTCTTTAACACCTGGCTTTGTGAATTTTAATACTTTTATAAAGGCATCTCTCGTAATTGCACAAGCTTTTTTAGTTAAATCAATTTCTACTTCAGATTTAACTGCCCGGAGTTTACGCATAATTGGAGCAGAACGTTCGTAATGGTGTAGAGGATATTTCGATCGCATTTGATCTATAAAGCGAATATCTCTGTAGGGAACGGCATGTGCATATCTGTCGTTCTCGTTGGTATTTAAATAAATGTTATCTGCGTAGTGAACAATGCTGTGTAAGATGTTGTCAAAATCTTCCAGCCAATAAATAGCTTCAATGCCCGAGGCTGCTTTTGCTTGCTCCTTTGTATATTTATAGCCTTCCCAAACCTTAATGTGATCATTTGTCTGTCTTAAAAACAGGACTTCTCTATATAATGGATTAGGACAATCGGGGTAAAGCAGTAAAATGGTTTGTTCCTGATCAATTCCTGATAAATAAAATAAATCAGGATTTTGCTTAAATACAAAGTTCTGATCACCGCTTCTTGGAAACTCATCATTCGATTGAAATAGCGCCAAAGAGTTGTTTTTTAGTTCTTTAGCATAGTTTTTGCGGTTTAAGACGAAAAGCGATTGATCAATTTTAGGATATTTCATAAATGTTATATATTAAACTGGGTAATGGTCAAATGTAAGAAAATGATTAAATATGTAGAAGTTTGGAACGGAGTTTGTATAAAAGTTTGAAAATTTAAAATTTTGTTTAATTTTGCGGTTACTAAAAAATTAATCAATTAAATTGTTTAACCCTTAAAAAAGAAAAAAAGATTATGAATTATTCTACTTTAAAGAAAAGTCTTGCTCTTTCTTTAGTGGCATTAACAGGAGTAGCTTCTCTTGCTGTCGCTCAGGAAACCCCGGCAACGACTTCTTCAACCAAGGTATTTGGTGGAAGAGGACAGTACAGAACTTGGTCAATTGGTGTTAACGGTGGTGTTTTAGCTCCTGTTATTGCGATTGGCGGTTCTAATGATTTTAACAAATGGGATGCTAACTTAGGTTACGGTTTAAATATCCGTAAACAATTAGGTCACTCGTTTGCTTTAGAATTAAACGGTTTACGTGGTAAAGTATCTGGATCTAACGATGCAGCTTTAGCAGGTGCTGGTTCAACTGCAAAAGAATTTGAAACTCAATTACAATATGCTGTAGATTTACGTGGTGTTGTTAATGTTGGTTCTATCGATTTCTTACGTCGTGAGAATTCAGTAGGTTTCTTCTTAACTGCCGGTGGTGGTTATTTAGCTTACGCACCAAAAGTAACTAACGCTAATGGTTCTGTAACTGATTGGAAAGGTAATGCTACTGGCCCTGCAGGTGACAAACACGATGCTAAAGATTACGTAAAAGGTTTTTATATTCCAGTTGGTGCTGGTGTTAAATTCAAAGTTTCTGAGCGTGTTAACTTTAACTTAGGTTACACAATGAACTTTGTTGACGCTGATAACTTTGATGGAGTTTATGCTAAAGGTACTACTAAAGATCACTTCTCTTACGGTTATGCTGGTTTAGAGTTCTCTTTAGGTTCTTCTGCAAAACCAAGTTTAGAATGGTCTAACCCATTAGCTACTATGTACGATGAGTTAAAAGATCCTACTTTACGTCAAGAAGTTGAAGCATTGAAAAACCGTGTTTCTGCTGTTGAAAAATCTGTTGAAGATTTGAAAAAAGATACTGACGGTGACGGTGTTGCTGATCAATTCGACAAATGCCCAGGAACTCCTGCTGGTACTGCTGTTGACGGTTCAGGTTGTCCACTTCCTAAAGTAGCTCCTGTTACTGAAGTTTCAACTTCAAACGTTACTGGTTTCGAAAAAATCGGTTTTGATTTCAACTCATCAGTATTAAAAACTGAATCTTATCCAACTTTAGATAAATTATCTTCAGTGTTACGTGAAAACGGTGGTAAAGTAACTGTTAACGGTTACGCTTCAAGCGAAGGTACTGCTGCATATAACTTGAAATTATCTAAAGACAGAGCAAATTCTGTTAAAACTTACTTAGTAAACTCTGGCGTTTCAGCTAGTCAAGTTGCTACTAAAGGTTTTGGCGAAGCTAATCCAATTGCTTCTAACGATACTGAAGAAGGTCGTATCCAAAATCGTCGTGTTGAATCTGCTAGAAACTAGTATTTTCTCACTTAAAATTTTGAAAGAGTCCCGGTTATTAGCCGGGACTTTTTTTATGTCTTTTAATTTTCTGTATAAACCTTTTTATCTAAGTTTGTACTATGTATTTCTTCAGAAAAAAAGACCCTAACCGTCCAAATAACATCAACATTAAAATTATGCATGTTATTAATGCTTTGGCCATCTCTATTTTTCTTGCAGGCATTATCTATAAGCTGATTCAATGGCTTTCTAAGTCTTAACCCCCCATTCTTTTATGAAACAAATTATCAAAACAAGCAATGCGCCCGCGCCAATAGGACCATATAATCAAGCTGTAATGGCTGGTAATTTTTTATTTGTTTCCGGACAGATTGCAATCAATCCGGAAAGTGGAGAATTAAACCTTGTAAATATCGAAGAAGAAACCCATCAGGTAATGCGTAACCTTAAAGCCGTATTGTTGGAGGCGGGCTTAGATTTCGAAAATGTAGTAAAAACAACCATCTTTTTAAGTGATATGGGCACCTTTGCCCAGGTAAATGAAATATATGGCCAGTATTTTACAGAGAACTTTCCTGCCCGCGAAACGGTACAGGTATCGGTATTGCCAAAAAATGTTAATGTAGAGATTTCTGTAATTGCAGTTAAGGGATAATTTTGGCTTAGGAAAAGATAAGTATTTTCGTTCGGTATTGTTGCTTTCGATATTAATTTTTAATGCACAATTGATTAACTTGTTATTTACAAGAAACAGTAGAAATTTTGTTTAATTCTCCGTTAGATACACCTATCGAATTTATAAAAGGCGTTGGACCAACCCGTGCTGACGTAATAAAGAAAGATCTTAATCTCTTTACTTATGAGGATATGCTTTCTTATTATCCTTTTAGATACATTGATCGAACAAAATTTTATAAAATTAATCAGATCAATGCTGATGCAGCTTATATTCAGATTATTGGCCGGATAATCAGCAAAAAGGTTATTGGTGATAAGAGAGCAAAGCGAATTGTTGCCGTTTTTAAAGATGAAACAGGCATCATGGAATTGGTGTGGTTTCAAAGTTTAAAATGGGTAGACGATCATATTATAGTTGGCACAGCGTATGTGGCTTTTGGGAAACCAACTTTGTTTAACGGTACGTTCAGCATTTCTCACCCGGAAATGGAGTTATATCAAAAGAATGCTGTTGGCAGGGGAAACCAGACTTTACAGCCTGTTTATAATTCTACAGAGAAACTAAAGAAGTTTAACCTTGATTCTAAAGGAATCCAGCGGTTAATTGCGGGTTTATTAGATCAGGTGGTACAACAAGTACCTGAAACTTTACCGCAATATATTTTAGATAAATATCAGCTACCCGATAAACGGGTAGCTTTACTCAATATTCATTTTCCAAAAAATCAGAAAGACCTGAGTGCTGCGGAAAGAAGGTTGAAATTTGAGGAACTGTTTTTTATACAACTTCAACTTTTAAACAGTAAACAACTAAAAGCCTTAAAGTTTAAAGGCGTAACTTTTAATGTTGTTGGCGAAAAGGTTAACCGTTTCTATAAAGAGTTTTTGCCTTTTGAATTAACCAACGCGCAAAAACGTGTGGTAAAAGAAATTAGGATTGACACACAACGTGGTGTTCAAATGAACAGACTTGTACAGGGCGACGTAGGAAGCGGAAAAACTGCTGTGGCACTTATGAGTATGCTTTTAGCAAATGACAACGGCTACCAGGCTTGTATGATGGCGCCTACTGAAATTTTAGCGCGGCAGCACTATGCTTCTATTACAGAACTGGTAACAGACGACCTGGTTAGGGTTGCCATATTAACCGGAAATACAAAAAAGAAAGCGCGCACCCTTCTTCACCAACAACTGGAAAATGGAGAAATCGACATTTTAATCGGAACACATGCTTTAATTGAAGATAAGGTTCAGTTTAAGAACCTGGGTTTGGTGGTTATTGATGAGCAGCATCGTTTTGGAGTAGAACAGAGGGCAAAACTATGGCGTAAAAGCATTATTCCTCCGCATATTTTGGTAATGACGGCTACGCCTATTCCGCGCACACTTGCCATGACACTTTATGGAGATCTGGATGTATCGGTTATTGATGAATTACCTGCCGGCAGAAAGCCCATTGAAACGCGGCATCTTTTTGAAAGCCAGCGCATGCGCATGTTTGGTTTTATGAAACAGGAAATTGCTAAAGGCCGGCAAGTTTATGTGGTTTATCCGCTGATTAAAGAAAGCGAGAAGTTAGATTTGCTACATCTTGAGGCTGGCATTGAGCAATTGAGTTATCAATTTCCTCGACCTGATTATCAGATGAGCATTGTTCACGGGCAAATGCCAAATGCCGATAAGCAATTTGAAATGCAACAGTTTATCGAAGGCAAAAGCCAGATTATGGTTGCCACCACGGTAATTGAAGTTGGTGTAAATGTGCCCAATGCTTCGGTTATGGTTATTGAAAATGCCGAGCGTTTTGGTTTATCTCAATTACACCAGTTACGTGGACGCGTAGGACGTGGTGCCGAACAGTCTTTCTGTATTTTGATGAGTAGCAATAAATTGAGCAAAGATGGTCGCCTGCGTTTAGAGACTATGGTTAGAACCAATAATGGGTTCGAAATCTCAGAGATTGATTTACAGCTACGCGGTCCGGGAGACTTAACCGGAACACAGCAAAGTGGTGTTTTAGATTTAAAACTTGCCGATTTGGCTAAAGATCAGATCATCCTCTCAGAAGCGAGGAATACAGTAATCGCTATTTTTCAGGAAGACGGGCACCTGGAAAAGCCCGAGAATGCTTTGCTTAAGGCCTACCTGCGAAAGCGTGAGCAGGGTATTTCATTCGATAAAATTTCTTAACATCATTTGCACGTAACGATTTAGTTTGAGTTAAATTTGATTGAAGGATTTAATTTTCAAACCGTAATTTTGCAGTTCAAATTCTTTCAAGTGGCAGATTCAGAACCCAATCCCATTGTTACAAAGGCCGATCCTTACGCGGCTTTGCGTTTTCCCGAATTCAGGTCTTTTTTAGGTATGCGTTTTTTCTTTACGCTGGCCTATCAAATGCAGGCGGTTGTTATCGGTTATCACATTTATGATTTAACACATGATGCCCTTAAACTTGGGTTGGTCGGTTTGTGCGAAGCCATCCCTGCAATAGGTATAGCACTTTATGGAGGTTACATTGCAGATAAAAGTGAGAAAAGAAGTCTGCTAATTAAAATATTTTCAGGCGTACTGCTGTGCTCTGTTCTGATGTTGCTCATCACCAGTAAATACCTTCATTTAAAAGAAGACCTGATTGTGCTGATTATGTATGGGCTGGTATTTTGCATTGGAATTGCGCGTGGTTTTTTCGGGCCTGCTACATTTTCTTTAATGGCTAAAATTGTACCGAAAGCCCTTTACCCAAATTCAACAACGTGGAACAGCAGCAGCTGGCAGCTGGCAACCATTATCGGGCCGTTAATTGGTGGTTTGGTAAACTGGTTGTGGGGTATTACAGCCGCTTATATTGTAATTGTAGTGCTCATTTCTATTTCATTGATCTGCATTTTCAGTTTTAAAAAACACCCGGCTACATTTGTACCTACACAAAATATTTTTAATAGTTTGGGCGAAGGTATACGCTTTGTATTTAAAACGAAGATGATGGTTTGGGCCATGAGCCTGGATTTGTTCTCGGTATTTTTTGGTGGTGCAGTAGCGCTGTTGCCTATGTTTGCCAAAGATGTTTTCCACATGGGATCGATGGGTTTGGGCATTATGAGAGGCGCGGCATCTTCAGGTGCGGTAATTACCATGCTAGCCATGACACGCTTTTCACCTATGAATAAACCCTGGAGAAATCTGCTGATTGCAGTTACCGGTTTCGGCTTAAGCATCATCTGTTACGGGCTTTCTAAAAACTTTTATTTAACGTTGTTCTTCTTATTCCTCGAAGGTTCGTTTGATAGTGTAAGTGTAATTATCCGCTCAACCATTATGCAGTTGCTTACACCCGACGAAATGCGTGGCCGGGTATCAGCAGTGAACAGTATGTTTATTGGTTCTTCTAACGAAATTGGGGAATTTGAATCGGGCTTAACTGCAAAATTAATGCGACTTGTGCCTGCTGTAGTTTTTGGCGGCAGTATGACTATTGCCATTGCTGGTATAACCTGGTTAAAAACAAAGTCGTTAACCAAATTAAGCCTGCAGGATATTAACGATCAAACCGCTGCAGTTAAAGCATAGGTTTGACCGGAATTAAAATTGTTTGTTTTTGCCCCAAACCCAATAAATAATTGAGCCTATAAAGGGTGCGAAGATGATTATGATGTACCATAATACCTTCACACTTGAGCTCATGTTATTTCTTGAAATATTCCACAAAGCAGATATAACCAATGCAAGCCACAACAAAGCGGGGATAATTATTGTTAAAAACCAGGGAGCTAAATTTTCGTTCATAAATTATAAAGATTAATTAATACGAATGCAATTCAGTATATAGCAAGGCGCACTCCGAACTTTCATGCATTCCTAAGCTTCAACAATTCTTTCGCCAATTTGTTGGCGCCACATGGCCTGATATAAACCATTTTGAGCAATTAACTCTTCGTGCTTACCCTGTTCAATAATATGGCCCTTTTCCAAAACATAGATCCTGTCTGCATGTTTAATGGTCGATAGCCTGTGCGCAATTAAAATGGTAATGTGATCGGTTAAATCAGAAACAGACCTGATGGTTTTGGTAATTTCTTCTTCCGTAATGGAATCTAAAGAAGAAGTGGCTTCATCAAATACTAAAATATCTGGTTGTCTTAGTAAAGCTCTGGCAATTGATAAACGCTGTTTTTCTCCTCCTGAAACTTTTACGCCACCTTCACCAATTAAAGAATCCAAGCCTTTATCTGCCCTGGCCAATAAGGTTTGACAAGCTGCCTGGTTTAGTACTTTATAACATTCTTCATCCGTGGCATTAGGATTTACAAAAAGTAAATTTTCTCTTATTGTGCCCGAGAATAATTGGGTGTCCTGTGTAACAAAACCAATTTTCTCCCGTAAAGCATCCAGATCAATGTCTGTACTCGATGCGCCGTTGTATAGTATTTGTCCTTCCTTTGGCGGGTACAATCCAACCAGCAGTTTAACCAATGTTGTTTTTCCAGAACCAGAAGGGCCGACAAAAGCAATGGTTTGTCCGTTATTGGTTTTAAAAGAAATTTGCTCTAAAGCATTTCTGTTTGCCGTTTGGTGTTTAAAGCTTACCTCCTGGAAAGTTAAATCATTAATCTTTTTAATAGAAATAGGGTTATCAGGTTTTTTGTCAATCGGAGTGCTTAAAATCTTTTTAAAATTACCTAACGATACCTCGGCCTCGCGCCAGGAAAGAATTACGTTGCCTAATTCCTGTAGCGGTCCAAAAAGAAAGAATGAATAAAATAAGAAAGAGAAATACTGTCCTGCCGAAATTGTATCGTCAAAAATCAATAAAAGCAATACCACAATCATGGTACTTCTAACCAGGTTTACGGTAGTGCCCTGTACAAAGCTCATGCTGCGTACATACTTTACCTTTTTAAGCTCCAGGCCTAAAATTTTGTAAGTCGTTTTGTTTAATCTTTCAATTTCCTGTTCGGCAAGCCCCAGACTTTTTACCAGCTCAATATTTCTTAATGATTCTGTTGTAGAGCCGGCTAAAGCAGTTGTTTCGCCTACAATAGAACGTTGTATGGTTTTAATTTTGCGGCTCAAAAACCAGCTTACAAAACTGATGATTGGAATGGCGGCAAAGTAAACCAGGGTAACTTTGTAGCTGATGGAGAAAGAGTAAACAATTACAAAAACCATCCCAATCAAACTCACAAAAAGTACACTGATAAACGAAGTGATGAATTTTTCAGAATCCAATCTTACTTTTTGCAAAATGCCCAGGGTTTCGCCGCTGCGCTGATCTTCAAAAACCTGATAAGGTAATTTTAAAGAATGTTGTAAACCATCAGCATACATTTTGGCGCCAACCTTTTGTACAATTACACTGGTAAAATAATCCTGGAAATTTTTGGCAATCCTGGATACCATTGCCGCACCAATTGCTAAGCCAATAAAGCCTAATGCTCCCCATATATAAGCACTTTTGCTGCTGAACGATGATTTTTTGTTGATGTACAAATCTAAAATTCGTCCTGTAAAGTAAGGGTCCATTAAAGAAAAGCCAATATTTATGCCTGCAAGAAGGAGTGCCAAGGCCACAATCCACTTGTGTTTCTTCAGGTAGTTTATTAATAAATTCATTAGTGCTTTGTTGTTTGAAATACAAACATAAAAAAAGGGAACGGATATAAATCCATTCCCTTTTTTTATGACTTTACGCTAAGATACTTAGCATAGATTATTTAAGTTAAAAGCCATAGCGTAAACCAACCTGGAACTGATAAGGGTTACCTGAAGGGGTTACGATACCTGCATTGTTTACATTGTAGTTGAATTTTTTATTCACGGCATCAAAACCCGGGTTTTGCAGGGCATATAATGCCTGATTTCCCAATGATTCGTTAACACCCCATGTTTTCTTGAAAATGTTGGCTACGTTAAAGGCATCAACAGATAATTCGAAATTATGGGTTTTATTGATCTTGAATTTTTTTGTAATCCTTACATCAACAATTCCGTAGAAACCATTTATACCACCATTTCGTTCTGCAATTTTATCACCGTATTTATTAATATAATCTTTTAAACTCTGGCTGGCTAATGGATTATCCATAATGGCTTGCAAGCCAGCGCGTACGTTTGCAGCTACATTTGGATTGTTTCTGTCAAAAATAAAGGCTAAATCATTTGTTCCTACAAAATCGCCATTGGTATTGGCTCCAGAAAGCAAGCTATAGCGTGTACCTGCAATACCCGAATAACGAACACCAATGTTAAAACCATAAAAGCTCGGACTTGTGCCATAAAACACAACTTTATGTCTGAACTGGTTATCAGAATAAGTCATGTGGCTTAAATCACGCGGATCATCTTTAACAGGAAGTGCTAAGGTAGAAGTATTGGCTACGTTACCATTATAAGAAGTATTGTCTTTGGTATCGTTCCAGGTATAACTTACAGAGATTTCTCCATCTCTGAAATACTGGTAAGTTCCATCAACCACAATGGCAAACTGATTTACTTTACCATCACTGTTCATTTCAAGTACGCGGCCTAATTTTTTACTGATCCGTCCTTCTTGCCAATCAGCAGCACCATTGGTTAGCGGAATGGATGCTAAAGGAACGTACACACCACGGTTCGCTTCGTTGGCAATGGTAAAATAAGGATCAACAGCCATGTTACGATCTACATAAACATAGTTATTGCGGCCTAATGTAGCATAACCGGTAATGCCCGCTCTTAATTTAGGCGTAAAGAAGTGACTGTATGATATATTTCCTTTGTAAACTACCGGAACTTTAGCCCCTTTTGCATAAGTATTAATGGTTGGTAACTGGTACTGGCTTAAAGTAGGCGCAGTGGCTGGATTACTTCTATAACCTGTTAAATAGGCAGTTGGAATGCCTACACGTGTATCAACTGTGCCG
Source organism: Pedobacter nototheniae (assembly GCF_032678625.1). GTDB lineage: Bacteria > Bacteroidota > Bacteroidia > Sphingobacteriales > Sphingobacteriaceae > Pedobacter > Pedobacter nototheniae_A. The sequence continues at coordinate 1,229,293 of NZ_JAVTSO010000001.1, forward strand.
TAATGCTTACCATCAAAGGTTAAGTTGTTAATGGTTACATAATTGTTAATGTCTGATGCGAAAACACCAGCCCCTAAACGTACAAAATCAGTACGTTGCTCGTTTATATCCCAGCTAAACTGAACACGCGGTTGTACCACAAACGATTTTAATTTATTATCGGTACGTACACCAATTTCATCAAAAACCAATTGATTTAATGGCGAAGAAGGGTAATGCGCATAGTCTAAACGTAAACCAGCGGTTAAATCAAGTCCTTTAGCAAGTTTAGTTTGCATTTGGCCATAAATTCCCGCATTTATAATTCCGGCATTTACGCTTGGATCGTCCATTAAAGGTACCTCTCTGAAATAGCGGTAAGCTGTTCCATTTTCATAGTTGGTAAAAGTTGGCACTTTGCTTCCGTCGCCTAATGTTGTTGTTCCGGCCTGTACATGGAAGCGACCATTTACCTCGCTACCGTATAAAGAGTGCGCGTGGGTATACATAAAATCAACACCAAAAGTGTATTTCACTTTATCGGTATTGTAATATAAATTATCTACAAACTGCAGTACGTTATTGGTAAAACCTTCCTGCGCAAAGCGATGGCCACCCATTTCTATATTGGTTGCTTTATTAGAACCACCAATAACAGAAGTAACCCCTTCAACAATTACACGGGGGATATTTGATGCCGGTAACTGATCGCCCGGGCTACTTTTCTGGTAAGTATAAAGATGTTGTACTTTTAATTCGTTTGTTAACCTCGAATTGATTGAGGTACGTAAAGTAGCCAATAAACTGTTGTCAACATTTTTATCGTTACCATAAGATTCATATAAATTAATGGCAGTGTTATCTTCTAAACCTAAATTATTACGGTCGTTGGTATAGTTGTCACGAATGGTTAACAAGTTTTTATCATCAATTTGCCAGTCTATACGGGCGAAAGCAGCATCAGATCCTCTTTTTTTAGGGAAAGAACCATATTGAGCAGTATTGGCCACACCATATTTATTACGGGCAACTCCAACAAAATAATCCATGGTAGAGCGCGTAATGTTATAACGCAATTCATCAGCCGAAGATTGTACATCAGCAATTAACAAGGGCCGTGCATCTCTCTGATGATCCCAGGCTACAAAGAAGTGTAATTTATCTTTAATAATCGGGCCGCCTAATGAGAAACCATATTGGTAGGTCGAGAAATCTGCCTGACGTTTATTGCCCCTAATGTCGTAACCACTCGATAACCAATCGGCACGGCCATAAGTAAAGGCACTTCCCGATAAAGTGTTGGTACCTTGTTTAGTTACTGCACTTACAGTACCGCCACCACTACGGCCATAAGTAACGTCGTACTGGTTGGTTACCACCTTAAATTCTCTAACTGCTTCTATTGAAATTGAATAAGGTGCACCACTGCGGCTGGTTGTGCTACCTGCTGATGTTGGGTTTTTAGCATTCATCCCATCAATGGTATAATTGGTAGAAGAACCCAGCTGGCCAGAAATATTGCCACCCTTACTTAGTGGAGATAAATCCATTAATGAGGTAAAGTTACGTCCGTTTACCGGTAATTGGGTAATGGCTTTAGCTGAAATGGCTGTTGCCGCCCCAATGTTTTCAATTTTATTTTTTAAACCTGAAGCCACAACCTGTACCGCTTCTAAATTTTGAGAAGCTTCCTGCATGCCGATGGCAAGTTTTATGGCATCGCCTTGATTTAAAAAGTATCCGCTTCTGGTTTGTTCCCCAAAGCCTACATATACAGCTTTTATAGTGTAGGGGCCACCTAATGGAAGTTCTTTAAAGGTATACTCACCTTTTGTATTCGTAGATGTTTTAGTGGTGAATCCTGTTGATTCATTTCTAATTTGGACAGAAACACCAGGAAGAGGTTTCTTTTGTTCATCGACAACGCTCCCCGATATTGATGCCTGGGTTGTTTGAGCAAATGCCTGATTATGGACAAAGCAAAACAGCAGCAATACTGCGGTAAGTAAATTTTTGATCATGATTAGTTCTAATTGTTTTCTTAGGCGCAAAGATGTTTTCTTAGTGTTAATTGAAATTAGATTTTACATTAACATAAGGTTATTAGTTTAAACGGAATGTATTCTAAATGTGAAGAGCATCAATTGTGGGACACATAATAATCTTTAGAAGGGCTGCTTGCAGGGTAAAAAAAGAAGGCAGGAAATTAATGCCAGTCGTAGGTGTTAAGTTTGTATTAATTTGTTGCACAACTAATTTAATGGAAAGGTTGCACGCTGCCAGTGTTGAGTAAGATTTTAATGCAGCCCTAAAGATTCTTTGCTTCGTTGCGCTGCGCTCGAAATGATGAGTATTTTAAGCGGTATACTTGAAATTGCGAACGAATTGCCAAAACAAAAAACGGCCAATAAATTAATATTGGCCGTTGTGTTTTTTTAGAACGAATTAAAATTGTGGGTTACACTATAATTTTCAGTGCACCAGCAACGTTGAAGGCTATTTCTTTTCCGCAGTATATTTATCACTGAATTTTTTATCCAATTGCTTATGCAGGTTATCCAGGTTAATATCTCTGCCCTGAATAAAGGCTTGTTCAACTTTATTGGTTTTCATATCTAAAGCATCTCCGGCCGAAATAAAGAAGGTTGCATCCTTTCCATTTTCGATACTGCCAGTGGTTTTATCAACTCCCATTACCTTGGCTGCATTTAAGGTGATGGTAGACAGCGCCTTTTCTTTATCCAAACCCCAGGCAGAAACAGTACCGGCCATAAAAGGTAAATTGCGTTGTTGCCAGTATCCATCGATACTAACCACTACAGTAATGCCTGCATTGGCTAAAATTGCTGCATTTTTATAAGGCATATTCACATCATCATCGTTATTGTTGGGGAGGGCATGGGGTTGTTTTACAACAATGCTGATGTTGTTCTCTTTTAAAAAATCAATTAATAAATAAGCTTCATCTGCGCCCGTAATAACAGGTGTAATGCCAAATCTCTTTGCGAAATTTACTGCTGCTACAATATCCTTTTGACTATCGGCTGCTATAAATAGCTTTTCTGCACCTGTAAACACACGCTTCATAGCTTCAAACCGTGTGTTAATTACATCAGGTTTACCCATTTCGCCATAGGCCTTAGCTTCGGCGAAAAAAGATGTTAATTGATTAATGGCGGCTTGAGCACGCTCAGCCAATACTTCTGCCGAAACTTGAGGTCTGCCGAAACCACCTCTAAAACGTGGCGTAACAGGCCAGTTCATGTGCATGGCATCGTCTGTTTTAATTGCAGCATCTTCCCAGTTCCATGCATCAAGCTGTACAACGGATGAGCTCCCTGATATGGTTCCGCCTTGTGGTGTGGGTTGTGCCATTAAAATTCCATTGCTTCGTAAGGTTGCCGGTACTTTTGAATCCGTATTGTAGGCAACAATTGAGCGGATATGAGAATTGTAATCACCAATCTCCTGAAAATCAAGTGTGGCTTTTACGGCCTCAATTTCGGTTAAACCAAGATTGGTTGTTGCTGCAATAAAACCCGGATAAATGTGTTTACCACTGGCGTTAATCTGCATAACATCGTCCTGTGGTACTTGTCCATTTGCCACAACCGAAATAATTTTACCATTGCCAAAAAGGATGGTTCCATTTTCAATAATGGTTCCGTTACCTACGTGTACGGTAGCACCTGTAATGGCTATGGTTTTACTTTGTTTTTTTGCTGGCGATATGTTGGCCTGTGCAAAACAGATCAGACTGGTTGCCGATAACACCAGACTGAATATATAGGGTTTAATAAGAGTGTGCATGTTCTTGTTCGGTTAATTCAGCTGAATAATTTTCTAAAGTTTCGCAATTGTATAAACGAGGTGCATCGCCTACCGGGCGTTGTGTGCGGCTGCCTTTACTTTTGCTTTCTAACATTTTTTGAATCAGGCGTGCCTTTTCAATTTGTTGTGATTTAATCACTTGTGCATCTTTTTCAATGTCCCAGTATGCAATGCCATCAACAAAAGTTTTTTCGGCTTTTGCATAAATGGATAAAGGATTGGCCGACCAGATAACCACATCGGCATCTTTCCCTGCTTTTAAGCTGCCCACCTTTGCATCAATGTGGAGCATTTTTGCTGGGTTAAGCGTTACAAACTTGAAAGCCTCCTCTTCTGGAACGCCGCCATATAAAACAGCTTTGCCTGCTTCCTGGTTTAAACGGCGCGCCATTTCGGCATCATCCGAGTTAAAGGCAGTGGTAATGCCTACGTTGTGCATAATTTTTCCATTGTATGGAATGGCTTCTGCAACTTCGTTTTTATAAGCCCACCAATCAGAAAAAGTAGAACCTGCAATGCCATGTGCTTTCATTTTATCGGCTACTTTATAGCCTTCTAAAATGTGTGTAAAAGTATTTATCTTAAAGCCCATGCTATCTGCCGCATGTATAAGCATATTAATTTCGCTTTGTACATAAGAGTGGCAGGTAATAAAACGCTTGTTGTTTAAAATTTCTACTATGGCATCCAATTCTAAATCACGACGAATGGTATTGCCTTTTACCGATATTGCCTTTTCATATTCTTTGGCGCGGGTAAATTCATCGATATAAGTTTGCTCAACACCCATGCGGGTTACCGGAAAACGTTGCCCTGTTCCAAAATTACTTTGCTTAACGTTTTCGCCGAGTGCAAATTTGATAAAGCCATCAGCACCTGCAAACTTTAATTCCTCGGGCGATTTGCCCCATCTTAATTTAATCAATTGCGATTGGCCTCCAATTGGATTTGCCGAGCCATGAAGAATATGAGAGGTGGTTACCCCACCTGCCAGCTGGCGATAAATATTAACATCCTCAGAATTGATAATATCGGCAATCCGTACTTCGGCAGATACCGATTGGGCACCTTCGTTTATACCACCCGAACCAGCAATGTGCGAATGTTCATCAATAATACCAGGTGTAATGTGTTTCCCCGTTGCATCGATTACTTTAGCGTTTCCTGCCGGAAGGTTTTTACCTACAGCCTTAATTTTACCATTTTCCAAAAGTACATCTGCATTTAGCAGAATGCCCTCTTTCTCATTGGTCCAAACGGTACCATTTTTAAGCAGTACGCTTTCTGCTTTGGGCAATTCAGCATTTCCAAAGGCTCCAAACGGATACAGTAAAGCGCCCATGGCCAACGTTGGTTTAGGTTCGTCACGTTTAGGTGTATCTTTGGCCGGTTCTTTATAGGTAGCCGTAAATTTTCCGGTACTTCCATCAGCAAGGGCCGATTCGCCTTTAAAAGTCAGGGGATTGGCAGCCGTCAAATAGCCGCTTAAACGCACATCACCTTTTGGGTTTTTCTTTAAGTTAAAGTTAAGGCTAACCCAATCTCCATTGCGACTAAAAGTTGCAGTGGTTTTAACACTATCTGCTCCGGTTCTTTCTACAGCAGCAACTGAGCCACCAGCTGTTCCGGTAATTTTTAAAGTTAAGGCACCAATACCATCAACGTTTAAGTTGTAAACACCACGTACATCAGCAACATCCATTTTATTTACGATAAAACGTTTGCCTTGTATCCAGTTTTCAAATATGATGTTTCCATTTTTAAATAAGTTATCAGAAGAGATGAGGAAGTTGGCAACTTTGCCTTTTTCCAACGAACCCACTTTATCACTTATACCCAAAATAGAAGCCGGAATTTCGGTTACCGATTGTAAAGCCTGTTTCTCAGATAGTCCATTTTCTATAGCCGTGCGAATATTTGCCCAAAAATCGCGGCTGTTTTCCAGTCCGAAGGCCGTTAATGCAAATTTAATTCCTGCCTTTTCTAAAGCAGCTGCATTTGCAGGAGCCATTTCCCAGGCTTTCATTTGTGCTAAAGTTACGTTTCGGGCTTCTGCCGGATCTTCCACATCATATGCTTTAGGAAAAGCCAAAGGAATAATTAATGTAGCGCCAGTTGCTTTAACTTCGTTAATTCTTTGGTATTCATCGCCATTAGATTTAATGATGTATTGCTTCCCAAATTCCTTGCCTATTTTATCGGCTCGTAGAATGTTGGCCCAACCATCCGCCTCAAAAATCTGGGGCATATTTTGCTGTTTGCCAAATTCTTCAAGAGAAATGTTGTATTCCTCCTTTTGTTTATTGTACCATTGCGCATCGTAATAGGTTTGACGCAATAAAGCAATAGATCCCATTAAAGAAGTTGGATAATCATTCGCAGACGATCCTTTATTAAAAGAATAATTGGCTGCGGTTTGGTCTTTCAGGAATACATTGTTATCTGTTCCATCGTTTAAGGTTACAGCGGCCGAAATACCACGCGCAATGCCATCGCGGTTAATAACATTTACACTTCCAAAACCAACTTTACGGAGTTCATCAGCTTTTTTAGCATCAGCACTGAAAATATTTTTAACCGATGTTTCGGGACGTATAGCTTCGTTCCAGTTGTAAGCGCCCTTTTTTGTGGAGGTAAAAACCGATTGACGATTGCCTCCAAAGCCACGTGCTTGACTGGTTACCTCGGGTAAACCATAGCCTGAGAAAGCATCAATTAAAGATGGGTAAATAAATTTTCCTTTTAAATCAATCACTACGTAACCTTTAGGTACGGCTATGCCGGCACCAACCGCCTGTATGGTTTGGCCTTTTATTAAAAGAGTAGCATTTGTTAAGGTTTGACTGGCATTAACCACAATTGTTGCGTTGGTAAGGGCAAACATTCCCGGGCGCGTATCAAAAGAGCCATTAACCGGGTAAGTACCTTGTTGCGCAAAAAGCATTGTAGTAGAAAATACCAGCACAATGGCGAGTAAAATTTTCTTCATAATAAGTTTAGGGGTTTATTTTGTTTAAAACTAATATAAATAAGCGTTGCCGGTGCTTATTAACCTATTTTTTACAATTAATGTCTATTTTTGGATAATAGAAAATTTAGATATGAATGATATTTTAAAAAGTGCGCACTCTGGATGGCGCTATGTGGTTTTTCTTTTACTGATTATTGCGGTTGTAAAAGCTTTATCAGGATGGCTTGGCAATAAACCTTACACAGAAGGAGATAGAAAGCTAAATGTATTTACATTAATCAGTGCACACATTCAGTTATTATTGGGCTTAGTACTTTATTTTAGCGAAGGCTGGTATCGTTTAAGCAGTGCAGGTGCACCTGCAGTCCGCTATTTTAAAATGGAACACATTAGCATGATGATTGTTGCAATTGTTTTAATTACTGTAGGAAATTCTAAGTCGAAAAAGATTGCAGAAGCAGTAGCAAAACACCGTATAATTGCTATTTTCTTTGGTTTAGCCCTGGTTATAATTATTGTTTCAATTGCATTAATGACTAAAAACGTTCCCGGCAGAACATTCTTTGGTGTATCATAAATTTTAAAAAATATTTCGCTTATTTAAAAATATTTATATTTTTGCTGCTGATGAATAGAAATACACATACATGGCTTTGGCAAAGTAATTCAAAAAAGAATTGCGCCGGCTGCGTATGCAAGATATAGTTTATCAACCTAAACCTTATTAAAAGAACCATTAAAGCCCGACGTAGAACCACACGTCGGGCTTTTTACTTATAAAAATAATTTACAAAAGAGGAGACTACTTCATTATACCTCCTCGCAATGACGATAAAGAAATGTTTAAAATAAATACCACTTACAAAAAATTATTAGCCGATACCACTACACCGGTAAGTATTTATTTGCGTCTTCGCGATGTTTATCCCAACAGTATTTTGCTGGAAAGTTCGGATTACCACAGTCGTGAAAATTCTATGAGTTTTGTTTGCGCTGATCCGGTTGCTGGCATTATCCTTAAAAATAACCGGCTGGAAACGTATTTCCCGGATGGAACAGTAGAAATTAAAGATAGTGAAAACCTAACAGAAGAAATTACGGCCTTTAAAGATAAATTTAAAGAAACAGAACTGCCAGAGATTAAGTTTATTTCAAGCGGCTTGTTTGGTTATTTTACCTGGAATGCAGTACAGCACTTTGAGGATATAAAACTCCATTCGGAAACACCCGAAGGTGAAGAAATTCCTGAAATGCAATACCATTTGTACCGTTACATTATTGCTATAGATCATTTTAAAAATGAGATTACTCTTTTTAAAAATACATTCGACGGTGAGGAAGAAGGTGGACTGGAAAAAATGGAATACCTGATCCAGAATAAAAACTATCCTGAATATAAGTTTCAAACCAGAGGTGAAGAAACATCTAACTTAACAGATGAAGGTTTTATTCAACTGGTAGAGAAATTACAAAAACACATATACCGTGGAGATGTATTCCAGATTGTTCCTTCAAGAGCATTTAAACAATCTTTCTCCGGCGATGAATTTAATGTATACCGTTGCTTACGCTCCATCAATCCATCACCTTATTTGTTTTATTACGATTACGGTGATTTTAAATTGTTTGGTTCATCACCCGAAGCGCAGATTACCATTAAAAACAATACTGCAAATATTTTTCCTATTGCCGGAACCTTTAAACGCAGTGGCAATGATATTGAAGATGCAGAGCAGGCCCGTAAATTAGAGCAGGATCCTAAAGAAAGTGCCGAGCATGTAATGCTTGTAGATTTAGCAAGAAACGATTTAAGCAGGCATTGTAACCATGTAGAGGTAAAATCTTTTAAAGAAGTTCAATATTATTCTCACCTCATTCATTTGGTTAGCAAGGTTAGCGGGCATTTACAGGAAGATGTAACGGCTTTTAAAGTGGTTGCCGATACCTATCCTGCGGGTACTTTAAGTGGAGCACCAAAATATAAAGCCATGCAGCTGATAGATGAAAATGAGAAACTTGGCCGTAATTTTTATGCAGGAGCCATTGGTTTTATGGGCTTTAATGAAGATTTTAATCATGCCATTATGATCAGAACCTTTATGAGCAAAAACAACGAACTGCATTATCGTGCAGGCGCAGGCATTGTTGCCGATTCGGTACCAGAAACAGAAATGCAGGAAGTAAACAATAAAATTGCTGCCTTGCGTAAGGCCGTAGAAATGGCAGAAGGAATTTAGGTTAATATTGAGTTAGAAATAAGATGGGAAATATAAATAAGAAAACGGTTTTGGTAATCGATAACTACGATAGTTTTACCTACAACTTAGTTCATTTAATTAACGAAGTTGGTTACGAAGCAGTAGTTTGGAGAAACGATAAGTTTGATATTGCCGATGTTGCACCATACGATAAGATATTACTTTCGCCTGGACCAGGCATACCGGAAGAAGCAGGTTTATTGCTTGAAGTAATTAAAACGTATGCCGAAACCAAAAGCATTTTCGGCGTATGTTTAGGCCAGCAGGCCATTGCTGAAGTATTTGGAGCCAAGCTTTTAAATCTTGGAAGGCCTATGCATGGTATTGCAACACCTGTAACCGTTGTAGATGGAGATGAATTTTTATTTTGGGAATGCCCGCAAACCATTAATGTTGGGCGTTACCACAGTTGGGTGGTGAGTAAAGAAGATTTTCCAACCTGTTTAAAAATTACAGCACGCGATCATAAAAATGAAATTATGGCTTTAAGACATGAAACGCTTGATGTTCGTGGTGTTCAGTTTCATCCAGAAAGTGTATTAACAGAACATGGAAAACAAATGATGGAAAACTGGTTAACCTCTTAAATAAATTACGTCGTTACGAGGCACGAGGCAATCTGTTGTATGAGATTGCTTCGTGCCTCGCAATGACAATTACGAAAATAGAATGAATATTTTAGATAAAATTGTACTGCGTAAAAAAGAAGAAGTTGCCCAGGCAAAGCAACTTGTTTCTGTTCAGGATTTGGAAAAATCAACATACTTTAAACGTAATCCCTACGTTTTCAAAGATTTTTTATTGGCTGAAGATAGAACTGGAATTATATCCGAATTTAAACGCAGGTCGCCATCTAAAGGTTTAATTAATGGTACGGCAGATGTAACAGAGGTAACCAAAGCATATAATACAGCCGGAGCCTCCGCTTTATCGGTTTTAACAGATGTGGATTTTTTCGGCGGAAAAGCAGATGATTTACGGGCAGCAAGAGCAGCGAATGAAATTCCAGTTCTGCGGAAAGATTTCATGATTGATGAATATCAGATTTTAGAAGCCAAAGCCTGGGGGGCAGATATTATCCTTTTAATTGCAGCTATTTTAAGCCCAAAACAAATTGTGGATTTTGGAACTTTTGCTCAAAATTTAGGTTTAAATGTTTTATTAGAAGTACATAACCTGGAAGAATTAGAAAGGAGTATTTGTCTTAATCTTGATGCAATTGGCGTAAACAACCGGAACCTGGCAGATTTTACAGTCGATATTCAGACATCTTTCGATTTAGTAAACAAAATACCTAATGAATTTTTGAAAATTTCGGAGAGCGCAATCAGCGATCCGGTTACTATAAGAGATTTAAAATCAGCCGGTTTTAATGGTTTTCTAATCGGTGAAAATTTTATGAAAACTAATAATCCAGGTTTAGCAATTAAAGAATTTGTAAATCAGATTTAATCTTTTCACCATAGCGAGGCATCAGGCAATCTTTTACCACAGTTTCATCACCATAAAGTAGGAGATTGCTTCATTGTTCGTGCTTGCCACAACCAAAGTTATTTAAAACCTTTTTGCAGCCAGATGGTTTGTCAATGGATTTATACATTGGCAAATTTTGTATATTTGCTTTAATTACATGGGAAAACAGAAATTTTATGATACTGCGATTACGCAGGAAAGAGCAATTTTAGTTGGTGTGGTAACACCTGGCGAAAAGGATGCTCAAACAAAAGAATATTTAGATGAGCTGGCTTTTTTAGTTGATACAGCTGGAGGAAAAGTAGAAAAGGTTTTTACACAGAAAATGTTAAGACCTGAAAGGGCAACCTTTGTGGGTACGGGTAAGCTGGAAGAAATAAAAGCATATGTAAAATCAGAAGAGATTGATACTGTAATATTTGATGATGAATTATCTCCATCGCAATTAAGAAACATAGAGCGCGAGTTGGGCGCGAAGGTTTTAGACAGAAGCAACCTGATTTTAGACATTTTTGCAAACAGGGCACAAACTGCGCAAGCAAAAACGCAGGTAGAGCTTGCCCAGCTACAATATGTATTGCCGCGTTTAACCGGTATGTGGACTCACCTTGAGCGCCAAAAAGGTGGTATTGGTATGCGTGGGCCAGGTGAAACGCAGATAGAAAGTGATAGAAGGATTATTTTAAATAAAATATCCTTACTAAAAGAACGTCTTAAAAGCATAGATAAACAAAACGAAACGCAACGTAAAAATCGTGGTCAGTTAATACGGGTAGCCTTAGTTGGTTATACCAATGTTGGTAAATCAACGATTATGAATATGCTGGCAAAATCAGAAGTGTTTGCAGAGAATAAATTATTTGCAACCTTAGATACAACTGTGCGTAAAGTGGTTATCGATAATTTGCCATTTTTACTTTCAGATACGGTTGGGTTTATCCGTAAGTTGCCTCACCATTTGGTAGAGTGTTTTAAATCTACGCTGGATGAAGTTCGCGAAGCCGATATTTTAATTCATGTTGTGGATGTATCGCATCCAAATTTCGAAGATCAGATTAATACGGTTAATGAAACCTTAAAGGACATTGGCGCAATTGATAAAGACATGATTTTGGTTTTTAATAAAATCGATGCTTATGTTTCTCCGGAAGTAAATGACCCTGAAGACGATGGAAAATTATCATTGTCAGAATTTAAAAACAGCTGGATGAGCCATGATAAAATTCCGGTTTTATTTATCTCCGCTACTGAAAAAGAAAATATAGAAGAATTTAAAACACTGTTATACGATAAGGTAAAAGCTACACATACAGCCAGATATCCTTATGATAATTTGTTGTATTAAATAAAATGATGTTACGCTGAGTTTATTGAAGCGTACAAATTAAACATGGGCTTTAAACTTCTGAAATTTAAAGCACGCAAAAATAACATTATGGAAAGTAAACGTCAGCAGAAATTTGCGGGAGTAATACAAGAGGAGTTAGCACAGATTTTTCAGCGAGAAGGAACTTCATTTTTACCAGATACATTAGTAACCATTACCCGTGTGCGGGTATCGCCAGATTTGGCCGTGGCTAAAGTTTATCTGAGTTTTTTTAATACCAATAATACAACCTTATCCATCAATACGGTTAATGCACATGCAGGCGAAATCAGGTATAAATTAGGAAGTCGTATCCGCCATCAGGTTAGGGTAATTCCTGAACTTACCTTTTTTGTAGATGATACGAATGAATATGTGGAACGTATGGATCATCTTTTTGAAAAAATAGCTAAAGAACCAAGACAAAAAGAAGAAGATAGCGAATAGTTTTTGTGAGAAGCTTAAGAGAGCCAGTAAATTTCTTTACCCACTTTATTCCAGCTTTAATTGCAATTCCGGCAGGCTATTTTCTGTTGCAGAAATGTACTACATCAATTGAATTTACCGCTGCGTGGATTTACAGCATCGGTACTTTCATTCTTTTTGGGGTAAGTGCCATGTATCATGGCTATCCAAACACAGAATATGGCGTCCGTTTCTGGCAAAAATTTGATCATTGCTGCATTTATTTAATGATCGCCGGATCATATACGCCAACTGCTTTATTGGTTTTTGATGGCTGGTTGCGCTGGAGTTTGTTTGCAATTGTATGGCTTATTGCTATTATAGGCTGCTTGCTTAAAATTTTTAACCGATTAAAAAGTACAGTTATCTCTTTATCCATTTATATTTTAATGGGTTGTTTAATTGTGCCGTTATTACAGAAAATGCTCGGCACTTTACCTGTGGGTGCCATTTTTTGGCTGCTGGTTGGTGGTGTATTTTATATCGGAGGTACTTATTATTATGCAAAGGATAAACCACTGTTTAAATATTTGCATAGCCACGAACTTTGGCATTTGTTTGTAATTGGCGGGGCATTATCTCATTACATTTATAATTATGTTTATATTTTTAGCGTGGCTTAATAAATGAACGATTTTCAAAACCTTATTGAGAAACATGCTGCATCTATTGCTCGGGTTGTTGATTTTGATGCCTCAAAAGATCAGTTGCTCCCTTTAGATTTTACTGCATCGAATACAGAACTAACGCCTCAGATCCTGGATAATACCAATTTATTTTCTGATTGGGTTAATCAAAAACTGGCCATTCATGGTGCACGTTATGGGGTTGGCGGCTACAACGAGCACCGTACCATTTATTCAAGAAGTGAACATTTTAATACCGCAGAAGAACCTCGTCGTTTGCATTTAGGTGTTGATATTTGGGCGCCTGCAGCTACTTCCGTTTATAATTTTTTTGAGGCCAAAGTTCATAGCTTTGCAAATAATAATCATTTTGGAGATTATGGAGCAACCATCATTTTAGAATATACTTTAGATAATATTCAGTTTTATGCGCTGTATGGACATTTAAGCCTGACTTCGCTTAAGGGCCTTGAAAAGGGAAAACACATTCCTGCCGGACAAAAAATAGCCGAACTTGGCATTAAGGAAGAAAATGGAAACTGGCCGCCACACCTGCATTTTCAAATTATTAGCGATATGAAAGGATTAAAAGGCGACTATCCCGGGGTTTGTAAATTCAGCGAACGGAACCAATATCTTGCCAACTGCCCTGATCCAAACCTGGTGTTAAAATATACTTTTGGAAATAAACTGTAAAGTTTTAATAGCCCTTTAGTATTTGTCCTTTAAACATTGCTTTCACCTTTTTTACGTAAATTAGCCTAATGAAGAAATTATTAACCCTTTGTTTAATTTTTTGCAGCATGGCGGCTATGGCACAATTGCAGTTTAAAAGCGGTAAAGATGGTTTCTCTAATTTCATAAAAAATAACACTATTTATCCCAGGTTTTCGAAATACAATTGCATTCAGGGTACGGTAAATGTAAGCTTCAAGTTAGATAATCAAGGAAATGTACATGCATCTAAAATAAATTCGGGCATTATTACCGAACTAAATGATGAGGCCTTGCGCTTAATCAGATTAAGTTCTGGTAAATGGAAAATCCCTTCGGGTTATGATTCCACTGTGGTCGTCATTGTTCCGGTTAACTTCAAGTTGAGCGGGTATGATTGCGACAGAAAAAGTAAATCAGAAATCCAAACGGCAATAGATGCCTACCAAACAGATGAAAGGTTAACCGATGTGGTTATAAACTTTTATAAGAATATTGATCAGGCAAAACCCGGACAGGAGATGCAAATTCTGGCAATTAAAAAACAACTTGGTATTGACGATGAATACCTGGATGAAAGAATTAATGACGGATTAAAAAAAATAAAACAGGGCGATAAACTTGGTGCTTGTGCTGATTTCTTATTTGTTAAACATGTAGGAAGCAATAAGGCCGATCAATACATCGCCCAATACTGTAAATAAATGCGATATACCATTAAATTTTTTGCCTTTTTAGATATCATTACCATCGCGCTTTTAGGCAAGCAATTCTGGGAAATTATTACCCATCTTAACGAAATTCCACGCGAAACGCTGTCTCAGGCCAAGGTTATTTTAATGCTTCCTCTATTTGTTTCCCTTTTTATATCAGCAACTGGTTTAATGTTGTTTAAAAAGTTTGGCTTTATCGCATATTACATTCAGTTTCCCTTCAGGCTTGTGGTTTGGGTTTTTTCAATTGGGTTTATCACTTTTATCCCCGAATATTTTAATCTTGGCGAAAGATGGTTTGATATTTTATTCAAGTTATGTTTTATCGCCGAGTTTTTCAGGTTATACTATACCATCAAAATTCACAGAAAATACCTGCTTAATTAAGTCACGGCTGGCACAATAACTGAAATGGCTGCGGGTAAAATCTTAGCTTCAACTGTATTTACCTTTCCAATGTATTCGCCATCAACCTGGAAATGGGCTTTATGTTTAGCGTTAATTTTTACAGCAGAAGTTTGAAAAACCTCAATCTTCTTAGGATTAAAGGGCAAATTTGTCATCCAGATTTTTATAATCTCCAGATAGGAATAATCCTTAACCAATATTACCTCAAAAAGTTCATCATCTAATTTTCCATCCGGATTTATTTTTAGGCCGGTACCATACATGGTTGCATTGGCAATGGCCACCATGGCTGCAGCCGATTTAAACTGCTTCCCCTTTAAATTTAGCTCAACGTCCATTCGTTTATGATTCCATAATGCATGCCAGGTTGCTTTTGCATAACCCCACATGCCCCGTTCAGATAAACTGTCAAATTTTTTAACCAGATAAGCATTAAAACCTAAATCTGATAGATGTATGCACAATTCATCATTGAGTTTTATGACATGGATTTTTTTTGCAGTGCCACTTTCCGCCAAATCCATTGCCAGCTCCAAATCCATTGGGATATCCAATTCTTTTGCCATTCCGTTTGCCGATCCCGCAGGAATAATTCCAACAGGTATATCTGTATTTAAAATACATTCGGCTACCAGTTTAAGCGTGCCATCTCCACCAACAGCAATTATGCGATCGGCGTTTGCCAGTTTAATCCTTTCCTTAATTTTATCTATAGAACAGTTTTCGGGCAATTCAAATAGTTCAATAACCGTTTTCCGCTCCCTAAAATGATTAGAAATTAAAGTTTTTAAATCTGTATCATGACTGCCCGAGCCTGGATTTATGACGAATAATAATTTCATGTATATATCTGTAATGCTAAAACACAAACAAAATTTGAGCTAAGTCTGTTTTATAAGCAATGAATAAAAATGCAAGTGTAAAAATTTACCATGGTTACGGGCATAAACATAATTTAGTCGTTTATGGTCATGTTTTTAAGCAAAAAGCCAAAGCCAGTCAGGTTTACAGTAATAATTTGTGGGTAAATATTGTCCATCTTTTTAAACTGTTTATCTTAAAACCCTACCCTTTTGTTCAGGTTCGTCTGCATTTTTTTAATCAAACCATTTACAATAAAACTGAAAATGATGGTTTTTTTAAATTTGAATGGGAAGCCGAACAAGATGTTCCGGCAGGCTGGCACAATGTTGGGGTAGAAGCCATTGATGATAAAGGTGAAATAATAAGTATTGGCGAGGGCAAAGTTTATGTGCCGCACATTACACAATATGCATTTATTTCTGATGTTGATGATACCGTTATGATTTCTCATTCGGCCACAATTGCGAGAAGGCTTCGCGAACTTTTTATCAAAAACCCACATACACGAAAAACATTTAGCCAGGTGGCAAGCCATTACCAGCAATTGGCACTATCTCATACCGATAAAGACCAGCCTAATCCATTTTTTTATGTAAGCAGCAGCGAATGGAATCTTTACGATTACTTAATTGAAACCTTTAGATTTAATAAATTACCAGAAGGAGCCTTTTTACTGAACCAGATTAAGCGCTGGAAAGACTTATTTAAAACAGGTAAAACGGGGCATGAAGGCAAATTGCTGCGCGTTATGAGAATTCTGGATGCCTTTCCCAATCAGAAGTTTGTTTTTTTTGGAGATAACAGCCAGCAGGACCCTGTTATATATAAAGCAATTGTAGAAAAATACCCCGAAAATATAGAAGCTGTTTACATCCGGAACATTCGCCCTAAAAAAGAGCATGACACCAGGTTACTGCTTAATCAAATTGAAGCTAAAAATGTAAAAACCTGCTTGTTTGGCAATAGCGCCGAAGCCATTGCCCATTCAAAGTCTATCGGATTGATTGAATAATTAGAAAAGCCAGTTCAATGCTTATCGGCTTATGCAGCCCCACCCTTTGCTTAATCCCGATGAAGAATCGGGGATAACGCTGTCGGTTGGGTTTAAAGCAGCAAATTTAACTTATTGATTTTCCAAAAGGCGTGAACGCTAAATTCATCAGTTTAAAATGTTGTCGGCCAAAAGGTATTCCTATAATGGTAATACACAATAGCAATCCAAATACTAAATGGGTTAATGCAATCCAAAATCCACCAAAGCACAGCCATATTATATTCATTATGGTTGATAGGCATCCCGTATTAGATGAGGTATCTGTTATTTTTACCCCAAAAGGTGCCAGCCCAACAATTGCAAATTTGAAACACTGCAAGCCAAAAGGAATCCCTACAATGGTTAGGCAAAGAATTAAGCCACCAAAAATATACTCCAAAAAGATAAAGAAGCCACCAAATATAATCCAGATAATATTGCCTATGAAATTCATGTAATCCCTTTTTATTTTAAGATGGGCAAAAATCAATATTGTTACATATCCACTTTCAAAAACATGCCGCTTCTTTTATTGAATTCTTTAACTTTAGTATACACACAAAAGAAACAATAAAATGAAAAAAGTAATCCTTTTAGCAGCAGTAGCTGCATGCCTTGCATTTTCGCAAACCAAGGCACAAACCGTTGGTGGTATTGGTTTAAATGAAATCCGGTCTGAGTACATTGATGTTTCAGAATTACGAAGCACATTTGGTGGAAAAACATTTATCTTATTGGAACATGGTCAAAAGATAAATTCGTCTGATGACGCCGTAATCAAAGATGATAATGAAAAAAGACTGGAGTATAAATCAGCTTTAGAATTTATTAGTAAGATGAGCAGTTATGGTTATGATCTTTTTCAGGTGTACGCCGTGGGTACCAATAAAGATGTGAATGAGCGGCATTATATCCTTAAAAAGAAAAGCTAACCTATATTGTAGTATATATCCGAATAATTTTTAATCAATTCAACTACCTTTTGAAAGTACTTTTTCAATGTTATTCTCTTTATTTTATTTAAAAATTAAAGGCGATAGAACTCCATAACCTTCTAAAACACGCTGCCGAAGTAAAAGTTTGAGGTTATGGATTATTTTTTGTGATTGAGATTCATGGAGTTAGGGGATATTGAGGGAATAAAGGGTGTGTTGGCTTTGGATTAGCGGATAATTTTTCTACTTTTGCAACCCGCTTCGGAGGAAGGGAA
>NZ_JAVTSO010000002.1:0-1014084 GCF_032678625.1 Pedobacter nototheniae
TACAAGAAGGCCGCGGATCAATCCGCGGCCTTCTTGTGTTATCCGTCTTTGCGAACTGAAGCAGGGGGATTTGATTTCAGCATCTATTGACAATAAAGACCCTGAACTAAATTCAGGGTGACGGATGTATGAATAACTTTTGGTTGGTGTTATTACCAAACAAAGGAAGTTAGCTGGTGATAACACCAGCCAAGGGAAAATATTTAAGGCAAAGGCAAAGCAAACGATGTAACTAAACCCGATCTGAGTGAATGCCCCGATTTTTCATCGGGCAGCAACGGGAGCGGGGCAGGGCTGCCCTAAGTACTACTACACGTTTGTTTCTTAATATTTTTCAGGATATTTTAGTTATACTTTTCGTCCTGCTGAATTTATTTCAGCATTTATTGACAATAAAGACCCTGAACTAAATTCAGGGTGGCGGCTGTATGCGTAACTTTAGGTTAGAAACCATTTATTTACTGAAATCTGATCATCAAATATTTTTTTTTGCAGAATCCATCAAAAAAAAACAGGCTGGACGATCTTTTCGCACAGCCTGTTTGTTATGTTTGGCAATTATAACCGTGTTTCCTTATTTATTTACGGTTACGCACATAAATATTTCCATAATTGGAGCTAATGTCGTAATCCGGACCTTTGCCTGGCGAGGCCGTTATGGAAGTGAAAAAGTTCTTATCCGTTTGTTCAGTTGGTTTTAAGTTCAGGTCAGTATAGATTTTTCCATAATGATTCGTCAATTTTATTTTACCAATTTTTTGCTCGGTTAAACTGGCATCTACACCTCCATACTTCGCATTTGCCTTTATCGGACCGTCAAAATCTTTCAGCTCTATCATACCATATACAGAAACAATATCCGTATTGACATTTGAAGGCACTTTAATTTCTATTGTAATTTCTATATCTTTTTGCTGATAAATTGTGGTAACATTCGAACTGCCTTTTTCTTTTTTGTATTTTTCAAGGTCTTCTTTAGTACTAAACTTAGTTTTTATACCATGATCAACCAAAAAGTAGTCGTTAGGTATTTGATCCATATCCAGCTTATTGCCAATCGAAATTTTCTCGTCTACGCTGGAATCGGTAAGCGTGAAAGCCTGGTTACTTTGTCCATCGTTTATTTTAACAGTTGCTTCAACTAAAACTTCATTTTTATCCCAACTGCTAATCCGTACTATCTTCGGGTAATCAAATCGAAGTTCTATATTTTGCCCCTTCTTAACAGGATAAGTTCTTGTTATTTTAGTTTGAGAAAAGGCAATGCGTGGCACTAAGGCTATAAAAAGCCAGAACAATATTGATTTCATAATTTCTGCGATTTGAGTAAATAACTCCACTAAAGCATTGAACAATGAGCGGCAGGAGCTATTTAGGGTTTAAGAAGAATTACTTTTGTCTTAAGTAGACATTTTTATAGTTCGATTTTAAAATCAGGTCTGCACCACCACCGTTTATCTTACCCTTAAGGCTTTCTTTGTCATTTCTGGAAACGAACCTTTGATTAAATGAGTCGCTTTTCTCAGATTTGTTTTTTTGTAAAGGCTCTGCTTCAAATTCGGCTCCTTTTCCAGCTGCACTCTGATTAACTGCAATTTTGAAACCTTCGGCGGCATATAAATTGCCATAACTGGTACCAAGCTCAACATTAGCTTTTACAGTAGCTGGAAGAGAAACATCAACATAGCCATAAATAGATATAATCGATACCGGACCTTTAATCTCATTTTGGAAAATTGCATCAACTGAACCGTAAAGAGCTTTAATATTCATCGGGCCTGTATTGTTTTCCAATTTTATCTTATTATAGCTTGCGGATACTTCGATCTCATTATTTAAATTTTTGAGAATAATTTCATCATGTACCAGGTTGCTGCTGCTCACAAAAGCCACTTTAATATTTTGCGGAACTTTAATGGTAATAATGCCATTTTGGTTTTTACTTACCGGGTTTACGTTAATTTCTTCTCCCTTCAAAGAAACGTCTATTCCTAAACCCGAATTATCGGTAAATCCAGAACCAGATATTGACCTTAAACCTTTTGCTCGTTCATCAATTTCTTTATCCTCAGGCGCTGACGTGCTGAAAATGATTTCATTTCCGCTGTAACCCTCTACAATGGCTCCATTAAGGAAAAGATTTAACTTTCCTGAATTTTTAGCCAGTTTGTATTCTTTCTGTGCGGATACAGATAAAGAGACTAAAAAAAAGGTGAGCAGTACTAATAGTTGCTTTTTCATTTGTTTGATTTTTTAATGTATATTTTTATAATTTATCTTCTTTGAGGAGTAAAATGTATGCCTCATCTTTAACCGCGTTAAATGTATTTGGATTATTTGCAAGGGCATACAACTCATTATTAATGTCAAGGTTTTTCATTTTACCCAGTAAATTAACGAGCCCTAACTGAACCATTGGATCATTTTGAGTATTTAACGACCGTACTAAAAGGGCAGATACATGACTGTCATAACTGTATTTTTCCATCACACCCAATGCTGCAAGCCTTACATTACTGTTTCCATCTTCATTAAGCGTTTTGTACAACATATCAATTGTACTGTTATTTATTGCGCCGGTTTTTTCAATATCCAGTATCGCTGCAAGCCGGGTACTTGCAGAGGTACTGTCTGTAAGCCGGTTAAAAAGATCACTATGATCGACAGTAAAAGCCGGTTGTTTTACCGCAGTTTTATGTTTTGTTTTAGAAACCACCTGAATAAATTCAGAACTGGTTTTTAAAGGCAGGTTATTGTTTTCTTTTTGTTTTATAGCCAATGGTGCAGCCTGCTCTTGTACAGGTTTTATTTTCTGCACAATTTTGTGAGTCGCTACTGCGCTGTCGTCATTTTTCAAAAAGAAAAAAGTTGTACCAACAGCAATCAGTATGGATGCGGCAACCAACCATTTGGCATTTCCATAAAGAGAAAACACTTTGGTTTTTCTTTTTGGTTCAGGATTTATTCTGGCCTTAAATCCTTCAAGGTTAAAAACTGGTGCCTCAAGATCATCAAATGCTGACCTGTTTTGTTCTATAAATTCTTTTATCGGATCATTCATAATAAGACTTATCTTTTAATGATAATAAAATTTTCTTCTTCGCCCGATGGTATTGCGTCCTTACCGTGGCATGAGATAAACCCAACATGCCTGCAATTTCCTCCTGTGTCAATTTTTCAAACAGATATAAGTTTAATATGGTCTTAAAACCCGGGGCTAAGGCCTCAATACTCTTTTTTATATCTTCCACTTTGTTCTCAAATATTTCATTTTCATTTAGGTCATAATCCTCTTCAGCGGCAAATTGTGTATCGCCCAGTTCCGAAAAGACAATTTTCTTTTTGCGTAAATGAGAAATTGATCTGTTAATCGCCATTCTTCTAACCCAGGCTTCAAAATTATTTATGCCTTTTAATTTATCCAGATCGCCGAATACCGAAAAAAAAGTTTCCTGAAGAATATCCTCTGCTTCTGCGGTGTGGGATATAATACGGCTTATAGAATTGTAAATGCCTTTTGCATATTTATTGTACAATCCAGTATAGCCTGAATCTTTACCCTCCCGGCACATCGTAATTAATTCCTGATCAGTTATTTTTTCTGTCGGTTGCAAAATGAGCTCGTTATTTTTTAGGTTTATGCTATCTCTATATGCAAGTCGCAGGGTTGCCAATAATGTTGCATATTATTTTAAAAAATGTTAATGTCCTTTTTTATGAATTAAAATTAGTGGATTAATCTCCGCGTAATTTAAACTTGGTTTTAAAAACTCAAAAAGATTAATGCTTTTAGTTTTACTGCATTCTGAGCCTTTCTTGGGGTTTCTTTAAAAATTTGTAGGTTCTAAATAATTTTTTTCTTCCGTTAATGGCATAGATAAATGCAGTAACTATACTAACCATAATTAAGCCATAAGTCCACATAATTTTTTCGTTTGAACTAAACTTTTCTGATCTGTTTATTTCAACCAGACAAAGGATAATAAAAGCTAAAAGAAAAAAAGCGCTAACAGAACTGAGCACTTCGGAAAAAGGCAAATGAAAAACTTTAAAAATAAAGGCGGCTGCCAATATCGAATAAGTTAACAGGAAGATGGTGTTAAAATATCTCGGAATGTTCAAAATTTGAGGGTTAAGGTTAATCAAATCTAATATTTTGATTATATTTTACAAGAACCTGCGCCGTTATTTGGTCAATTTATTAGTTTTGCTGCAAATAAAATTCTATGAATCATTGGTTAGTAAAAAGTGAACCTTTTAAATACAGTTGGGATAAATTTAATGAAGATGGACGTACTTTTTGGGATGGTGTTCGTAATTATCAGGCTCGTAATAATCTAAAAGCGATGAAAGAAGGCGATCTGGTTCTTTTTTACCACAGCAATGAAGGTAAAAATGTGGTGGGTATAGCCAAAGTAGTCAGAGAATTTTATCAGGACCCCACAACAGATGATGCCAATTGGGTTGTAGTTGATCTTTCCCCGGTAGAAAGTCTGAAAAATCCGGTTTCGCTGGAGCAAATTAAAGCCGAAGAAAGTTTAAGTGATATTTCGCTGGTTCGTCAGGGCCGTTTATCGGTTATGCCACTAAAAGCTGAAGAATTTGATAAAATTTTGGAAATGGGAAGTTAGCCAGATAATGGCTTAATTTTTGCGCGAATTAATAAACCAAATTTTATGAATAGACGCTCCCTCATACTCCTTGCATTTTTATTTCTGGTTACCATCGGTTTAAAAGCTCAAACTATAAAACCTTATATTGCTATAGTTAAAACGAATTACGGCAAAGAGAAAGGTATTTTGCGCCAGGTACTAAATGACGTATTGATCTTAGAACAGGGCGATTCCTTAAAAACGATCAAAGCAACAGACATCAAAAATATCCGCATCAGGGTTACTAAAAAGCCGTACTCTATTATTACCCCTTTAAAGTACGAACCAATGGGCGAAAATGAATATACAAAAGATATTCAAGGAAACAAGGTTCGCAAAGACGGTAAGCAAGACCCTCCGCTTGAGGAACAAATTGCAGGGCATGTTTTTTTTACCATGGCAAATGTAGCTGTTAACATGTTTGCAGCGCCAATACATGCAATTAACCCAAGCATTAATGAGATCAAAATCAACCAGGATCTTAAAAAATATGCTGAATTTAGATATGAGTTAACACTTTATTCTATCTATTATCAATATAATCCCGATGATCAGGGTGAGCTGGCTAAAATGAAAGCCATCAGTAAAGGTTTTAAACCATAGGTATTTCTTTTTCCTTATTTCTTTTACTCAGCATTAAGCCTATGGTCATAACCAGGCTGGAACCCAATACCACTAAAAATAAAAATGATGGGCCTACCTGTGGTATTTTTAAGGAGCTGGGCAGATTAAAGTATAATAAAATACTAATTAAGCCTCTTGGTGCAATGTACAGTATGGGTGTTGGAAGACCTTCTTTAAAAAACTTTAGTCCTATCCATCGAATAGCATAAATAGAAATTAATATGAATAATCCATTGGCCAATACCGGTTTATCGTTTAATTCGTAAATGTTCATGGTAAAGCCGAAAATAACGAAGAAAAATGTACGTAAAATAAAGGCGCTTTCTGCTGATAACTGGTAAAGTTGAGACAAATCGGCGGTAAGGTTTTTATAAAGAAAAACACTTCTGAACCACGCATTTTGAATGGTATCGGCATTGTTCAGAAATAAGCCTGTACTTAAAATTAAAACCAAAGAAGATAAGTGGTGCGACTGCCCAATGGCATATACCAAAATCAGTATGGAAATGATCAGGAAAAATTTAATGTGGTGCACCAGTTTGCCCATAATATAAAGCAAAACAACGCAGGCAATTGCTGAAAAAAGAATAATCAAAAAAGTGCTTAAACCTAAACTTACAAATGAAGAATAGGAAACTGAAGGATTAGTAATGGCAAAATTGAAAATAATAATACCCAGAATGTCGGAGAAAGAAGATTCGTAAATTACAAATTCCTTATCCTTATTGCCCAAAGCGGCTGCAGATGGAATGGCAATAGCCGAACTGATTACACTAAAAGGAATGGCATTGGCTATGCAAACGTAAAGGCTTTGATGACTGATTTGGTAAATAATAAACGTAATCAGAACAACAGTAGTAAGCAAAATGAAAAATGCAGATAAGAAAGCACTCCTAATAACTTTATTCTTTTCCTTATCGTACTTAAGCTCAAGCGAACCCTCAAAAACAATTAAAATTAAACCCACTGTTCCTAAAGTTGGTAAAATGGATAAGAAATTAAATGTATGGAGTTGCAGGTTGTCAACCAGTAACCGTAGGCCAATTCCAAGCAAAAGTAATAATAAAACCGAAGGTATTTTGGTTTTACTGGCCACTAAATCAAACAGATAGGAAAATATTACTAATCCGCTTAAAATAATTAATATCGTATAAGTTGTCATATTTTTAGCGTATTAAACACCGCTAAAATAGCACAATCAATATAAGTAGTCGAAAAAAAATGTAAAATTATGCTTTAAAGAATAAAGCCTTTAGTTCGCTTGCATCATCAGGGCTCATCTTTCCACCTAAAACCAAACGCAACTGCCTACGGCGTAAAGCGCCATCAAAAAGCTCGATTTCCTCCGCACTTTCGGGAAGTAATTCTGGCACAGGAATAGTTCTGGCGCTTTGATCTACAGCTACAAAAGTATAGTAAGCCTCGTTGCTTTTTTGTCGGGCACCGCTTGGAATATTTTCAGCCCAAACATCAAGTCTAACTTCTACTGAGGTATTAAAAGCACGTGTAACTTTAGCCTCAATGGTAATCACATCACCTAATTTAATAGGGTGTTTAAAAGAAACATTATCTACAGAAGCCGTTACTACAATACGGTTGCAATGTTTTTGAGCTGAAATTGCTGCTGCAATATCCATCCAGTGTAGCAAACGACCGCCCATTAGGTTGTTTAGTGTATTGGTATCATTCGGTAATACCAATTCATTCATTATTGTAAAACTCTCGCGGGCAAATTTCTTTTTCAAACTCATAACTTGCCGCAAAAGTACATAAAATTGTAATAAAACGAGATCTAAATGAGAATTTGAAACGAACGATCTTTATTGAAATATTTGGTTTTAATAATGCAAACCATTAAGTAACCTGAAAAACAAAAAATCAATAACAACTTTAGGTGCAATTAATAGTTGTATAATTCATAAAACAATTGAAAAATTATCATGTTATGTTAGCATAAAACTCAATTAATGCAGAATCAAACCATTATCCAATATTTTCATTGGTACTACAACGAAGAACAAAATTTATGGGTTAAAGTAGCAGAAAATGCTGCACACCTCAAAGAAATTGGGGTTACATCAGTATGGTTGCCGCCAGCTTACAAGGCCAGTACTGGTGGTTATTCTGTGGGTTATGATGTTTACGATTTATTCGATTTAGGTGAATTTGATCAAAAGGGAAGTGTAAATACCCGGTATGGCTCTAAAGATGAGTATATTAAAGCGATAGATGCCTTACACGAGCAGGATATTTCTGTATTGGCTGATGTGGTATTTAACCACAAGGCAGGTGGCGATGAACTTGAAAAAATTCAGGTTAGAACGGTTAATGAAGAAGATCGAAATGAATTTACCAGCGATGTTTTTGAAATAGAGGCCTGGACGAAATTTACATTTCCTGGCAGACAAGGAAAGTATTCCCAATTTATTTGGGATCACCAGTGTTTTAGCGGGGTAGACTGGGCTGAAGATTTAAAACAAACGGCCATATATTCCATTCAAAACCATGCCGGCGAAAGTTTTGAAGAAGTACCCTCAACAGAATTTGGCAATTACGATTACCTGATGTTCAATGATATTGACTATCGGAATTCTGCTGTTGTTGAAGAACTTAAATACTGGGGAGAGTGGCTGGTTGAAACCACTAAAGTTGATGGTTTTCGTTTGGATGCCGTAAAACATATTAATCCCCAGTTTATCAACGATTGGATTGACCACTTGAATCAGAAATTTAACCGCAACTTTTTTATTGTGGCCGAAAACTGGGATGTGATCAGTACAGAAGGTATGGTTGAGTATATTGATATTACGCAGGGCAGGGCGCAGGTATTCGACTCTCTTTTACATCATAACTTTTACTTAGCCAGTCAGGACGGTAATAATTTTGATATGCGCACCATTTTTGATAATACCTTGATTCAGCTTCATCCTGAGCTGGCTATAACCTTTGTAGATAACCACGATTCGCAACCCTTACAGGCTTTAGAATCTTATGTCGAATTTTGGTTCAGGCCAATTGCTTACGCCATTATCCTTTTAAGAATTCAAGGTATCCCATGTTTGTTTTTTCCGGATTTATATGGTGGAATTTATGATGATAAAAATACGGAAGGAGAAGATATACACGTTGAACTGGCGATTTTACCGGGGCTGGAAAATATGAGTAAAATCCGTACAACATTGGCTTATGGAGCGCAAAGGGATTATTTTGACCATGGAAATTGTGTTGGTTGGATTCGGGAAGGAGATGATGAGCGTGAAAATAGCGGGCTTGCCGTATTGTTAAGTACCGGTGAGGAAGGTTTTAAGAGAATGGAAGTAGGTAAACGTTTTGCCGGCCAGAATTTTATTGATGCCATGGGCTATCGCGAGGGAGAGGTATTGATCGATGAAAATGGCTGGGGAGAGTTTCACTGTAATGCCGGAAGTGTTTCCGTGTGGATTCTGAAAACGGAATAAAAAAATCCGTCATTGCGAGGAGGAAGGACGAAGCAATCTTTCAAGGATAGAAAATTACTTTGTTATCAGGAGTTTCGTTTTTTTCTAATCTGGTAATATTTTATGTTTTTTGGAAAGCAGAGGCAGTGGTTCGTAGTCCGTCATTGCGAGGAGGAAGGACGAAGCAATCTTTCAAGGATAGAAAATTACTTTGTTGTCAGGAGTTTCGTTT
This sequence comes from Pedobacter nototheniae, assembly GCF_032678625.1. GTDB lineage: Bacteria > Bacteroidota > Bacteroidia > Sphingobacteriales > Sphingobacteriaceae > Pedobacter > Pedobacter nototheniae_A. The sequence goes on from NZ_JAVTSO010000002.1 coordinate 8,946, forward strand.
TTTTCTAATCTGGTAATATTTTGTGTTTTTGGAAAGCAGAGGCAGTAGTTTGTAGTCCGTCATTGCGAGGAGGAAGGACGAAGCAATCTTTTAAGGATAGAAAATTACTTTGTTATCAGGAGTTTCGTTTTTTTCTAATCTGGTAATACTTTATGTTTTTTGGAAAGCAGAGGTTCGTAGTCCGTCATTGCGAGGAGGAAGGACGAAGCAATCTTTCAAGGATAGAAAATTACTTGTTATCAGGAGTTTCGTTTTTTTCTAATCTGGTAATATTTTGTGTTTTTGGAAAGCAGAGGCAGTGGTTCGTAGTCCGTCATTGCGAGGAGGACGAAGCAATCTTTCAAGGATAGAAAATTACTTGTTATCAGGAGTATCGTTCTTTTCTAATCTGGTAATACTTTATGTTTTTTGGAAAGCAGAGGCAGTGGTTCGTAGTCCGTCATTGCGAGGAGAAAGGACGAAGCAATCTTTCAAGGATAGAAAATTACTTGTTATCAGGAGTATCGTTCTTTTCTAATCTGGTAATATTTTATGTTTTTGGAAAGCAGAGGCACTGGTTCGTAGATAACTTTCTTCCTGCTTTGCGCTGTATCCCGATGGAAAAAATCGGGATGCCGCTGCAATCAGGTTTATAGATTTTGAACAGTGCAGGAAACTATAAAAAATCCATCATTGCGAGGAGGAAGTAAACACAAAAGTTGTCAGCATATTAACAACTAAACGTTAAAAGCTGACAACTTTATTTTTAAATATTCATCATTCGGATTATCACACAACCTTTACATGGGTAGAGAAATGGAAAAATCTAAGACAAAAAGTTATCCTCGTTTCTATAAGCACTAATTACAGCCAGTTCGCCGTCTTTTCCACCTTTAGAATTGCCATGTTCCATGCCCATAACTCCTTTGTAACCTTTTTTATATAGGTGTTTGAATAGGTTTTTGTAATTTATCTCCCCTGTGGTTGGTTCTTTCCGCCCAGGATTGTCGCCAATTTGAATGTATGCAATTTCATCCCAGCAACGATCTATAGTTTTAATTAAGTCTCCTTCAGTGCGTTGCATGTGGTAAATGTCGTATAATATTTTGCAGGAGGGACTTTTAACAGCCTTGCAAACGGCATAAGTTTCGTTGGTTTTTTGCAGGAAGAGTTCAGGTGTATCACTCAGGGTTTCTAAAACCATTATTAATCCATGAGGCTCAAAAATTTCAGCTCCTGCACGCATGGCATCAATTACATTGGCAAACTGGTTTCCGTAAGGTAAATTGCGTTCGTAAAATCCAGGTACAACTGTAAGCCATTTGGCATTACAACGTTTGGCTGCCTCCACAGATTTTTTGCAGGTTTCTATAAATTTATCTTTAAATTCTTTTTTTCCGGTGGTCAAAGATGTTTTCCAGTTATCGCCACCATCCACAACAAATACGCCCATGCGCATACCAAGTTTGGATAGTAAATTCCCTATTTTTTCCTGCTCTTCTACCGGACGGTTCAGGTAACCATTATCTTCTACAGACCTAAACCCATGCTCGTACATAAATTGGATCTGATCTGTAAAACTTTTGCCTGCATGATTTTCGAACATGCCCTGGTGCGGGGCATAATCAAGATTGAAAACTTGATCACCAATTGCTACCGTAAGCTTTTCTGAAGCAAAAGTATCGGTAATTCCAGCGCCTGCGGTAACCGCTCCTGCAGTTAATAAGCTATTTCTTATAAATTCACTTCTTTTCATCTGTTTGGTTTTTAAACTGGTTGTTAGAGATGATTAATTTTTTAAATCCCGTGGTCAGCGTATCGGTAATTGTTCCATCCTTTTTATGGTATACAAAATAGGCTTCAAGGTTTTTTCGGTTTTCAACAAAGGTTATGGCATCTTCAATGTGCATGGCCATCAATGCATTGTCATAACCATCCGCCGTAATGGCATCGTTGGCATAAACGGTTACGCTAATCATTTCATTGTTAAGCGGATAACCTGTTTTAGGATCAATAAGGTGGGAGATTTTCCTTTTTCCACTTTGATGGAATTTTCTATAATTACCCGAAGTGGTTATGGCGCCATTGTTAATGGCTGCAATGTGCCTGATTATGGGTGTACCATCTTCATCCGGTCCTTCAATACCAATTTTCATGGCTTGTCCGTTTGGCTTTGGACCCAAAATCCTGATTTCGCCACCCAGCTCGGCTACATACTGTTTTATGCCTTTTTTTTCTAAATAAGCAGCAATCAAATCAACACTATAACCTTGCGCAATTCCATTTAAATCAATCTGTACACAGGGTTTTAATTTACTCAGCCAGTTATCTTTTAATTTTAGATTTTGCATGCCCACACAGTTCAATATCGATTTAATGGTTGCGGGATTGGGTTCGTTTTTGCTTAAATCGGGACCAAAACCCCAGGCTTGTACCAAGGGCGCTACCGTAATGTCAAAAATACCTTTGGTATCCTGGTTAATTTCGAAACTTCTTTTAAGTACATCGTTTATAAAATGATCGGTCTTAATTCCATTTTTTGAAGCATTAAACTGATTTATCAACGATCCTTTTTTGTAAAGAGACATTGATAAATCAATTTCATTTAATAAACTGTCTATACCTTCTTTGCTTGCCAAAAAATCATCAGCATAATACATAATGCTGTAATCTGTTCCTTGTGCATAACCACTAATCTTGTATTGTTTAATTTCCTTTTTAATAGGAAAAATTAAAATCAGCGGAAAAAAGAGTAACAGAAATCTGTAAGGCATCTCGCTAAAATTTTAAAGCACTTTTGCCTGTCCGGGCATCGCTATAGGGTATAAACCTTTTTCATCGGGCATTAATTTCGGGTTGGCATCCCATGCAAAACGTTCGGGTAGTAAGCTATTATCTGCTGCCAATGCTTCATCCCATTTAATGGTTTGGCCTGAGTAAGTAGCGTAACGGCCAATTATTGAAGAAAATGTGCTGGTTGCAGCATATTCTACGTTATTGAATTTGTACTCGCCTTTAGAAATTGCTTCAAACAGTTCATCGTGCTCGGTTTGGTAAGGATTTGCATTTCCTTTGGTGTTGTGGTTATATAATTCTTTGCCACTGTAATTTTTCATAATGGCCTGGTTGCTTCCTGATAAGTAAATTTTACCTTTTGTGCCTTGAAAAGATTCATCAACACGGTTGCTGATGCCTTCAAAATGCCTGCACTGGCTATTAATTACTGCGCCATCGGCGTAAGTTAATTCGATAGAATGGTTATCATAAATTTCACCATAATCTTTACCAGTGCGCCATGCGCGGCTTCCAGTACCCTGTATCGATATTGGATGCGCATTTTTTACCCAGTTCGCAATATCTATATTGTGTACATGCTGCTCTACAATATGATCGCCACATAACCAGTTAAAATAATACCAGTTTCTCATTTGGTACTCCATTTCCGTTTGGCCTGCCGTACGCGGACGAACCCAAACGCCACCACTGTTCCAGTATACCTGTCCTGACATGATATCACCAATGGCGCCATCGTTAATGCGTTTAATGGCCTCGCGGTAATTGGTCTGGTAGCGTCTTTGTAACCCTACCACCACATTTAATTTTTTCTTTTTTGCTTCTTCGGCGGCAGCTAAAACTTTTCTGATTCCGGGTGCATCAACCGCAACAGGTTTTTCCATAAAAATCTGCTTGTTCTGTTTTACAGCTTCTTCAAAATGGATCGGGCGGAAACCCGGAGGGGTAACCAATAAAACCACATCAGCTAATGGAATGGCTTTCTGGTAGGCATCAAAGCCAACAAAACGACGCTCTTTAGGAACATCTACCTTATCAGGAAATTTGGTGAATAATGATTGGTAGCTGGAATCGAGTCTGTCTTGAAAAGCATCAGCCATTGCTACAAGTTTAATATTAAATTTGGTGCTTAATGCCTGAAATGCAGCGCCTGTGCCACGATCGCCACAACCAATTAAGGCAATTTTAATCGTGTCTGATCCTGAAGCATAGGCTCCCGCTAAGGGAATGCTACTTAACATTGCGCCGCCTGCAAGCATGGCTGTTGCCTTTAAGAAGTCGCGGCGTTCCTGTAAATTAATGACTGATTTTTTCATGGTTTGTTTTTCTTTGGTTAGGAAGTTGTTATGATTGGAAAGACTTTCTTACAGCCTTTTAAAAAATCATGACGGTTTTAAGATTCTGGTTATATTAATAGTCTTTTATAGGTTTTTTATCGTAATAAGCATCTATCTCGGCCTTAGAAGGTGTTTTTGCCGGTCGTACCAGGCGCATGCCCACAAATGGAGCTTCCGGAAACCACCAGTTGCTTTTTGGAATTTGTGGATCTAATTGTTTCCAGGAAGGATTTGAAGCTAATCTGACTGTGGAGGTTAAGTTTTCGGGTGTTTCATCATAAGAACCACCACGAACAGCATTTGGGTAAAGTTTTTCGGGGTTGGCAACCGGATTTTCTACCACTTTCCCCTGGCTTTTAGTATAAAAATCAGGGATGTATTGATCGTAAGTCCATTCACTAACATTGCCATACATATCGAACAAGCCCCAGGCATTTGGTTTTTTTTGCCCAACTTGATGTGTTTTATTTTCGCTATTGTCTTTATACCAGGCATATTCCCCCAGTTTGGATGCATCGTTGCCAAAACTATAATTGGTTTCAGTTCCTGCCTTGCAGGCATATTCCCATTCGGCCTCCGTAGGTAAACGGTAAAAAATACCTGTACGCACATACAGCCACTTACAAAACTGGATGGCGTTGTATTGGGTCATGGCTACCGCTGGTTGATGTTCTTTTCCCATACCGAAAGTCATATCAAGATAAGGTTTGGTTGGTCTGGTTACAGCGTCTACTTCTACCGGAATTGCACCTTCGCTGGCTTTTTTTTCATAATCCCGGTATAAAAAAGGCTCGAAAATATCCCAGGTTACTTCGTGTTTTCCAATCCAGAAGGCATCCAGTTTAACCTCGTGTACTGGCTGTTCATCGGGTTTTCCTGTTTTACTTCCCATTTTAAATTTGCCTGCTGGAATGGCCTGCATATCAAATTTTAATTTAGTGCCATTAATAGACTGGGTATACGGACTGTTTGTGCTTTGTGCAAAAATAGGAGCGGAAGGACAGGTTATTAACGCAACGGCAATTAATTTTTTGAACATAGTTTTTGGTTCGAAACGCTTATTTCTTAGGTGTTTATCTGGTTAATCTGATAACGCTAAAATAGATAACCTCAATTAAAACAAAGAAAAATAGTGTAACAATAAAGATAAATACGGAACATTAAAAGTCAGTATTTTATTTAGTACAAATGTTCAAAGATTATTATCTTCTGTCAGTGCCCTTATTGCTCAAGGTAGTGAAACCAATTAATGTATCCCATCGTGCCCCTGGTCTGCGGTAGTAAGCAAAAATTTGATAGGTGTTTTCGGTTTCAAAAAATGAGCCCTCAAAATACCTTGTTGTTGCCACATTTGTTGTTTTATCCAGCCAGGCATATTCGTAATCGTAAAGCCCTTGCTTTAGTAGAATATTGCCATAAAATTGTTTTTTACCGGCATCATAAATAAGCTTATTTTCGTTAGAGAGCGTATAGTTATTGAAACGCCCCAATACATATGCATCGCCATTGGCGGTTGGTGCAGGAGCATTCAGGGTAAACAACACACCGGCATATTCGGCCTCAGTACGGTCATCCCGTCCATCCGTATTGCGGACAAAGAAGTTTCCGTTTTCGTCAAACTGGTTCGCGTAGGCACTCGTATTTCTGGATGGATCCTGGAATAAAATAACATTCACAGCTTCATTGTCTCTATAAATACCCTTTACATTATCTGCTTTATAGCGTAAACTTCTGGTGTCAAACTTTCTGAATTCATTATCTCCCCAAAAATCATTTGTATTTATGTCGTTATAAACCAGTTGGTTTGGTTTAATAAACGAGGGTTTCGTGTTTAGTTGTGCCGTGTTGGTATTAAAATTCTGCATCACCACAACTTTTAAATCCTGATATGGATTGGGTATAGACATTTGATGGTTAATGGTGAAGTTAATTTTCTGCTTCGAATTACGATCAGCTACCTGATAGGAATTAGTTACCTCAGCAGCAATTGCAAATTGATTGTCAACTATATAAAAACGCTGAGAAATAACGGGCTTTTTTAAATCACCATCTTCATAAACTTTAAGCAGGTAATTGCCGCTTATTTTTGGCTTCACCTGGTCGTTGGGTAACGTTAATTCGTAGTGTGTATACTTTCTGGTGGTGTTAACAGAGTAGCGGTAATTGATAATTCTATCGTCGTTAAAGCTTTCTAAATAATCAATGCTCGAAATCCGTGACGATTGCCAGTCTGAAGTGCAATGCTCTACCGTATACCAGTAGTTTTTTGTTCCGGCGAGTAAATCATCAAAAGAAAAGTTTAAGCTTTCGTTAGAGTTTAAGGTAATAATCGGTAAAGATTGCTCTTTGTTGCCATTGTAGCAAAGCACCGTTTTAATGTTGGGTAAATATATTTTGTTTTCGTAAACGAAAGATGTATTGTTTTGGGCGAAGCTTATTGAGGTAATGAAAAATAATATAGGCAGTAGTATTTTTTGCATGGGCTAAAGCTACATTTTTGAAATGAAGAGACAAAATACAACTCTTTTCTTCCGGGTGATTTAAAAAATGTTAAAGCACTGCGTTATTTTTAGAAAAGCATCTTCCGGTTTAAATATAGCTGTACCTAAAAATCGGGTCATAAAAAAAGCCGAAGAATACCTTCGGCTTAAAATAATAAAATTTTGAATGATCGGTTTTTAGCCTTCAAGTTCCATGATCTCGGCAGCTAAACTTTCCCATTTGTTTTGGGTATTATCAAGATCGTTTTTAGCCGCTAAGTAACGTTTGTTGGTTTCAGCCAGTTTATCTGCTTTGCCATAAACATTTTCATCTGCCAATTCAGCTTCTATATTTTTTACAGATGTTTCCAGTTCTGTAATCAGTTTTTCTGTTTTCTGCAGCTCGTCATTTAACTTTTTCAATTGATTTGCTGTATTCGGAGCAGCAGGCTTTGGCTCTTCTTTTTGTTTTTCAGGTACTTTTACCGGTATGGGTTTAGAAATTGGAATTACCCTTTTACTATTCCATTCTTCATACTCGGCATAAGTTCCGGGATACTGTTTAATTTTTTCCTCTTCAATAAACCAGATTTTGTTGGCCACATTATCTAAAAAGTATCTATCGTGAGATACTGAAATGAATGTACCTTCAAACTGCTGTAAGGCCTGGATCAGGATGTTAACAGATTGTATATCCAGGTGATTGGTGGGCTCATCCAGTATCAAAAAGTTTGAATCTGTTGTTAAAGATTTTGCCAGTGCCACCCTCGATTTTTCTCCTCCGGAAAGAACTTTGATTTTCTTAAATACATCATCTCCGGTAAAAAGGAAGCAACCTAAAATGCCTCTTAACTCTGTATCGGTATGTTTTGGGGCGAAAGCCTGTAACTCACCTAAAATGGAATTATCTAAATGTAAAGACTCCAGCTGGTGCTGTGCAAAGAAAGTGGTCGTTACGTTATGGCCGGTTTCGCAAAAACCATCAAAACCTTCGGTGCCGGCAATCATCCTCAATAAAGTAGATTTACCTTTACCATTTGCACCAATCAGGGCTATTTTATCCCCTTTTTCAATTACACCTTCCGCATCTTCTAAAATATGTACGTTAGGATAACTTTTGGTTGCATGTTCAATTCTCACTACGTGCCTGCCAGATGGTTTAGTGAATTTAAAGCTGAAGTTAACCGTTGGGTTATCGTCATCCACATCATCCACGCGCTCCATTTTATCTAAGGCTTTCATACGCGACTGGGCCATTTTGGCTTTACTCGCTTTAGCCTTAAAACGCTCAATTAAACGTTCTTCCTGCTTAATTTTAGCCTGCTGGTTTTTAAATTCACCTTTTTGAATTTCACCGCGTAAAGCTTTCTCCTCTACATAAAAGCTGTAATTACCCGCATATACGTTTAATTTTCCCTTACGAGATTCTACCGTACGGTTTACAATTTTATCTAAGAAATATCTATCGTGAGATACAATTACGATAGCACCTTCAAAGCCCATTAAATAAGTTTCAAGCCATTTAATGGAAGGTAAATCCATGTGGTTGGTCGGCTCATCCAGCAAAAGGATGTCAGGGTTTTGAAGTAGAATTTTCGCAAGCATTACCCGCATACGCCAACCTCCGGAGAAGGTGTTAAGCGGTCTGTGCTGATCTCCAGTACTAAAACCTAATCCGGCCAAAATTTCATTAGCACGGTATTCTATATTGTAACCATCCAGGGCTTCAAATTCCTGTTGCTTATCGCTTAGTTTATATAAAACCTCTTCGCTATAATCAGTCTCGATTTTTTTCAGTAACTCCTCAATTTCGTCATGCAATTGGTTTTGACGCTCGAAAGCCTCCATTGCTACATGCAAAATGCTATGGTGCGAATCATAAGAAAGTAAATCCTGGTTCAGGTATCCAATTTTCAAGTCTTTAGACATTGAAACTGTACCAGAACTTGGGGCGTACTCGCCAACAATTATTTTTAAAAGGGTAGATTTTCCTGTTCCGTTAGCTCCAATTAAGCCGGCTCTATCGCCTGGTTTAATGTGCCAGTTCGCTTCATCATATAAGGCTCTTGAGCCAATCAGGAATGTTAAATTATTTATTGAAATCATTTCGGCTGCAAAAGTACGAATTTTAAAGGCTATTTTTTTGATAAATAAATTCATAACCAGCTTAAATCCTGCAAGTACTTATGTGTATAAGCATTGAGTAAACTTGTTCAAAACAAAATCGCCGTTTGAAGCTTTTGAATCGTTTAAATGCATAGGTTTGATTAAAAATTAATCTAAAATGAATAACGAAAACGTAAAAATCATTAACACGGAAATCCTTTCTGATAACTGGTACACCCTTAATAAAATTACTTTCCAGTATCAAAAAAAAGATGGTACCTGGGAAACCCAAAACCGGGAAGCTTACGACAGGGGCAATGGAGCAACTATTTTACTTTATAATAAAACAAATAAGACCGTTATTTTAACCCGGCAATTCCGTTTGCCAACTTATCTTAATGGAAATGAAAGCGGAATGCTTATTGAAACCTGTGCGGGTTTGCTCGATAAAGATAATCCCGAAACGGCGATTAAACGCGAAACAGAAGAAGAAACAGGTTACAAAATTACAGAAGTAAAAAAGGTTTTTGAAGCGTATATGTCGCCGGGTTCCGTTACAGAAATTGTATACTTTTTTGTTGCCGAATATTCAAAGGATATGAAAGTAAGTGAGGGCGGGGGGCACCACGAGGAGCAGGAGAATATTGAAGTGCTCGAAATTTCTTTAGAGGAAGCACTAAGTATGATTGCAAGCGGAGCCATTAAAGATGGGAAAACAATTATGCTGCTTCAGTACGCTCAAATTAACAATCTTGTTCAATAAAAAAGAAATAATTTGGAAATCTGATTTTTATCTCTAAATTTGTACTGTAATAAAAATAATTACAGAATGAACAGCAGTCGGTTTTCCATTTCTTTACATATACTCACGCTCCTCGATCAGGCGAAAGGAGCGTTGGTATCCTCTGATTGGATTGCCGGCAGTATTAACATTAATGCTGTTTTAGTACGTAAAGAGATTATAAACCTGCGTAAACATGGTTTTGTTCAAAGTAAAGAGGGGAAAGGGGGCGGAACGGCTTTAGCTAAAAACGCAGCTGATATAAATTTAGGTGATGTTTATTTGGCTGTAAAGCAAAAAAGTATTTTGGGCGAGAGTAAAAATGAACCCAATCCAAACTGTCCTGTTGGAAAACAAATTAATAAACATCTTGATCAATTATATAATGATGCAGAAAGCGCATTAATTAAAAGTCTTTCCGCACAAAATCTATTGGATTTTAGTGCGAAATTCAATTAAATTTTTTTTAGTATAAACTGTAATAAAATTAGTTACAATATAAAATAAATATCACATGAAATTAAAATCATTTTTAATCGCTTCGGCCTTATTTACAAGTGCAATGGTACAAGCACAAACTGTTAAAGTGTTTAATACACAGCCGCTTAGTTTAACTGTAATTACTGGTTCTGAGGCCGGGATGGGCGTAAATTCTGTTATTGTTGCTGGTAAAACAGATGCCATTTTAATTGATGCACAGTTTACCAAAACCAATGCTCAAAAAGTAATCGAAGCTTTAAAGGCAAGCGGAAAAACGCTTAAGCAAATTTACATCAGCTATGAAGATCCGGATTATTATTTTGGTTTAGAGTGGATTAAAAGCGTGTATCCAAATGTACTGGTAACAGCGAAGCCTGCAATCATTGATCATATTATTAAAACTGAACAAGCTAAATTAGAGGTGTGGGGAGGAATTTTTAAAGATGAAGCCCCAAGAAATATCGTTCTTCCGCAAGTTCAGAAAAGTGATACATTATGGGTTGAAAACACACCTTTGATTATTAAAAATGCAACTGAAACAGCTAAAAAGGGAACATTTATCTGGATTCCTTCTTCAAAAACAGTGCTTGGCGGTATAAGTGTAATGAGCGGAACGCATGTGTTTACAGCCGATGACCAGACTAAAATAAAACGCGAAAATTGGATTAAATCTTTAAATAACATTAGCAATTTAAAACCGGTTATTGTTATTCCAGGTCATATGGATGTGAACGGCGCATTCGATATTTCGGCTGTTTCATTTACGCAGCAATATCTTAAAGATTTTGAGATTGAATTGGCCAAACATAAAAATTCAAAGGACTTAATATTCGCTATGGAAGCTAAATATCCAAGCTTAAGTGGTAAAGAAAGCTTAAATTTAAGTGCAAAGGTAAATACCGGAGAAATGAAATGGTAAGGAGTTGAATTGATTAATAATTAAAAACATAATAATAAATAATATGAAAATAGCATTAATTGGAGCCTCAGGATTTGTAGGCACCGCAATTTTGAAAGAATTATTAAGCCGTGGCAATGAAGTAATAGCGATTGCCCGTGATGTAAATAAAATTGAAACCGAGAACGATAAATTAATTAAAAAAGAGGTTGATATTTTAGATACTGATAAACTGGCTGAAGCTGTAAAAGGCTCTGATGCAGTGGTAAGTGCATTTAACGCCGGGTGGACTAATCCTAACTTATATGCCGATACCGTTGCTGGAGCAGAAGCCATACAAAAAGGTGTAAAAGCATCTGGTGTTAAACGCTATATTTTTATTGGTGGTGCAGGTACTTTGCAAATTGATGGGAAGCAGATTGTTGATGGACCAGATTTTCCTGAAGCTTATAAACCAGGTGCCACAGCTGTGAGAGATTATTTTAACACCTTAAAAAATGAAAAGGAATTAGACTGGTTATTTTTTAGCCCGGCAATAGAAATGCACCAGGGTATAACAACAGGCCGTACAGGAAAATATCGCTTAGGCAAAACCAGCCCGGTTTTTAACGAAGAAGGCCGCTCTATCTTATCGGTAGAAGATTTGGCAATTGTAATTGCCGATGAGTTAGAAAACAATGCACACCACCAGGAGCAATTCACTGCTGCGTACTAAAACAAGGTGTAAATAGAAGGTGGAAAAAGAATAAAACGGGTTTGAGTTTTTCTTTTCTATGTGATTTATTTGAGGGATTTCGTGAATTTATTTAGTTTTTAAATATATTTTCGATTTCCCTTTTCTATTTTACATTAAGTTATTTTATCTTCGTTGCATGTATCGCCTTATTAAACCAATTTTCTTCAAATTTGATCCTGAAAACGTACATTATTTTGTCGTAAAGCGATTAAAATGGTTTAATGACCGCTTTCCTCTTGGAAAAACCATCATCAGAAGCAGTTTCGACTTTAATGTTAAAGGACTTGAAAAAGAAGTTTTTGGAATTAAGTTCAAAAATCCGATTGGTTTAGCCGCAGGTTTCGATAAAAACGGCGAGTATGTTGAAGCTTTAAGCAATTTAGGCTTTGGCTTTATAGAAGTAGGTACTGTTACGCCAATGCCGCAACCCGGAAATGATAAACCACGCATGTTTCGCCTCCCTAATGATGAAGCGCTGATTAATAGAATGGGTTTCAACAATAAAGGCGTGGATGTAATGGCCGAACGTTTACGGATTTTAAAGGATAAGCACCCTGATATTGTTGTGGGGGGGAATATTGGCAAAAATAAAACAACCCCAAATGAAGATGCTGTAAGCGATTACATCAAGTGTTTTGATCGCTTATTTGATGTGGTTGATTATTTTGTAGTAAATGTAAGTTCTCCAAATACACCAGGTTTACGTGAGTTACAGGAAAAGGGGCCATTAAAAAATATACTGAATACTTTACAACAGCGCAACCTGAAAAATGATATTTCCCGGCCAATTTTATTAAAAATTGCCCCCGATTTAACTGATGCACAGCTGGATGACATTATAGAAATTGTTTCGGAAACCAAAATTGCCGGAATTATTGCTACCAATACAACCATTAGCCGCGAAAACCTGGCAACAGAAAAAGAGCTTGCAAACGAAACCGGAGGTTTAAGTGGAAAACCGGTTAAAGATCGGTCAACAGAAGTTATCCGTTACCTTTCTGAAAAATCTAACCACGCATTTCCGATTATCGGTGTAGGAGGGATTCATTCTCCTGAAGATGCTAAAGAAAAACTGGATGCCGGAGCATGTCTTTTGCAGCTTTATACAGGCTTTATTTACGAAGGCCCCGGTTTGGTTAAGGATATTTGCAAAAGTCTGATTTAAGCGATCAGATTGGGTTTATGAAGCGCAAATAAATTGCGCTCCGGTATAATTCTGTTATTTTACGGCTATAAAGATATCAAGCTCGGCCTGTTCGGGGTTTTGAGCTTTTTCTCCATAAACTTCAAAATCTGCAGTGAAAATTCTTGGTAGGCCCGAATCCCATATTTTCATCCATTCGTTAATTACAGCGCCTTCTAAAAGATTTCCCTGCACGGGGTATTTTTTGTAATTCCCCTGCTCAATGGTTTTAGTAATCATGCCTTCAGGAATAATCTCCTGATTTGAAACTTTACAGCCAATAATTGTTGTATAAGGCCGGGTGTGATCTTTCTCGTAGTCAGTATAAATCACATAAATAGATTGGTCAATTTTGTTGGGAATTTTTTCCAGGATATTTTCTGTCATAAATTTATTCCAGAGTTGAGGAATATCCTGTGCTGCTTGTCCGTTTTCGTTTGTTGTTCTGATCGAAATGCCGGTGACATTAAATTTTTCGACGGTTTGATTGCTCATTTGATTATAGATTAAGGCTCAAAGATAAAATGGGGTTACGACAGCCTTATGTCAGGGGTAGCAAAGATTTTTCAAGGCAAATTCTAAAATATTCCTGAAGTGACATTTTCTGTGGCTCAAACTGCTCGCTAAGTAAACTTAGAGATTTTATCCTGTCAAGCCTGAACGATCTGAAGTCCGTCCTTAGTCTGCACCAGGCTATTAAAAGCCAGTTTTCCTGCGTGCTGTATAAAGCAAAAGGTTCAATTAATCTCTGTGTGGTTGCATCGCTATCAGGTACATAATATTCAATTTGGGTTAACCTGTAATTGGTTAAAGCCAACTGTAGATTGGCTAAGTGGTTACTGGTTTTATCTTCAGTTACGTTTTGCCTGAAAACAATCCGGTTGGCCAGCAGATTGGCCTTTTCCTTAGTATTATTCTTTAAAACAGATTTTATTTTAAAAATAGCTCCGATATATTCTTTTACAAAAGAAGCATCTTTGTTTTTTAAAACAAGCTGTTCGGCGGTAATTAATGCATTTGCCTCGCTTTCCGTAAACATTACTGGTGGTATGTTATAACCATCAATAATGGAGTAGCCTTTACCTTCTGCTGTCAAAATTGGAACGCCAGCCTGTTCTAAGGCTTTAATATCCCTATAAATGGTACGTGTACTGACCGAATATTTTTTAGCCAACTCAGTTGCAGTAATCAGTTTTTTGGTTTGGAGCTGGATTAAAATAGCGGTTAACCGCGAAAGCCGTTTAGTATCGTTGTCGATCATAAAAGTAAAAGTTGCATGGGCTAAAAGGATGCTTTTAAATAACGAATGTGGACTAAAATTTCTTTTCCATCCTTATAGTTCGTCCAGTCTATATATTTCTTGTCATACACTTTTAAAGCAAAACTATTTTCGCTTAACCAAACCGCTTCTTCAATTTGCCATTCCTTTGAATTATAGCCAATAAAGTCTTTATACATTGCATTTTTACCCTGTTTATCTATTTTGATTACAGAGAAGAAAGATATTTTATTTTTATAAATATTATTTACAAAAGCCATGAAATAATTTTTTCCTGGCGATGTAAGCACTTTAGTCATTCCGCCATCAAATGGAGAGGATATTGTGTAGACTTTATTCGAAACCTGGTCTATTGCAATTAAATCTCCCATTTCATTCTGACTGTCGGAATTGTACACCAAAAATAAATTTAATGGTTTTATAAAGCCATTGTAATACGAGAAATAACTATAATCGGATGTATCGCATTTAAAAGTATATAAACTATCAGCAGTTTTTATAGTAAAGGTTAATGATGTTCTTGTTATTTTGGAAGAAGAGGTATCGATTTGATTGTTATATTTCCTTCTCGCCACTAAAAAATCCTTTTCACTGATCGGTTTAAATTTTACCTTAAGAGAAGTATCGGTAAGCATAGAAAATCCTAAATTCAAACTTAAATTCAAGGTGTCGGTCTCTTCAATATGGAAGGAGGAGAAACGGGTCGTTTTTACCTGATCATTAATCTGGCCATATCCTTTTTTGACAGAAGTAATTTGGCACAGCAAAAATATTAGCATTAAGCATAGTTGCTGATATTTCATTTTCGAATTATTTAGGTTTCCGGCTTAAGTACATGTCATTCTGAGTTTAATTTCAGGGCGACAGTATAAAGACTAAAGATAGGGGATTGTTGTCGAAAACAGAAGACATAAAAAAAGCATCCTGTGATCAATAGGATGCTTTAAATTTTTTAGAAGATTCTAAAAACTATTTTGCCAATGCAGCTAAAACAGCGTTGTTTTTTGCTAACTGATCGTTTTTAGGTTGTGCAGAGCGACTTCCTAACTCAATGTTAGTTGCTCTTTTTAAGAAATCAACTTCCTGGTGAGCAAAGTTCTTATTTCTTCTATCTTTTCTTTTTAATCTGGTAACTGCCATGGTAATAACCTTTTATTATATTTTATTTGTACAAATGGAGGTCGAGAGCGGATTCGAACCGCTGTAGAAGGTTTTGCAGACCTCTGCCTAGCCACTCGGCCACTCGACCTGTTAAATTCAAGGCTGCAAAAATAGCAATTATTAATTAGCGAACAAATATTACAGCGTTTAATTTTAAATTAAATTGCTTGTTATTCGCTATCTCTCACTATTTCAGTGCAAAAAATTGCAGCACTAACCGCAACATTTAAAGATTCTGCCAGCCCAATTCTTGGAATCGTTACCGGATGATTGATCTTTTTTATAATTTCTTCAGTAATTCCTTTCCCTTCGTTACCCAAAATAACCAGTCCTTCTTTTTTCCATTTTGTTTTATAAATAGATTCACCATTTAGTAAAGCTCCATAAACCGGAATTTTAACTTCACTAATTAAGGAAGACAAATTTTCGTAATAAACATTTACCCGGGCAAGCGAACCCATAGTTGCTTGTACCGTTTTGGGGTTATAGGCCTCTACAGTATCTTCAGAACATATAATGTTTTGGAAACCAAACCAATCTGCCGTCCTGATTATAGTACCCATATTTCCCGGATCCTGTACGCCATCCAATACAAGTGTAAATGCTCCGTTTAAATCTTTAAGGTTTAACTTTTTATTTTCATTGAACTTTACCAGGGCTAAAAAGCCCTGTGGGGTTTGTAATGTACTAATCTTCGCTAACTCAGCGTTGTTTACTTCAAATAAGTTTATATTTGCAGCCAGTTTGGGTAACAAATTGTGTTGTTCGCTGGTGTAAAATATAGTGTGAATCTGGTAACTTGATGGTATAAATTCTTTTATGGATTTTATACCTTCAACAATAAATAGCCCATGTTCACGGCGATATTTTTTTTGATGTAACGATTTAATAAAACTAATCTGAGATTTTGAAAGCATACAAATACTTAATAAATTTTAAACTGAAAAGCCCTGCAATATTACTTATAATTATTGTTTTAATGCAGGCTTGTTCATCAACTAAATATATTGCAGACTATCAGTCTATTGTTAAGAAAGTTACCATAGACAGCGTTGATAAAAAATTTGAGGAACAGGCTTACAATTATGTTCAAAAGGATATCAGGCCAACTTCTCCCTACAGTATTAACGTTCCGCTCTATAATTTATTTAACACTAAAGATGGTCGTTATAAAACCAATAATATAAAACCTTTTGGTACACCACCCTCTATTTTAGACAGTACACTCGTTGAAATTTCACGAAATCAAATTCAGAAATTTTTAAGGGGAAAAGGGTATTTTCAGGCCAAGGTCGAATCTGATATTCAGGTTAAGGACAAAAAAGCAGAAGTTAAATTTAAGGCAATTCCTGGACCTGCTTCTTTCATAAATAACATTAATGATTCTATTTCTAACAAAAATATTAAAGGTATTTATGAAGCCCAAAGACCTGTTTTAACGCATTTACATAAAGGAATGCAGTACGATACAGATTCTTTAACTTACGAAAGGGAACAGATATACAAAATTATGAAGGAAAATGGTTACTTCTATTTTTTAAGACCCTTTGTAAATTTTGATGTTATTGAAACGGCGAAGGTAAGTGAGGTTGATTTACGCCTAAACATAACCAATCCACCAACAAAAGATGGCCACAAGCAATACAATATTGGTTATACGCATATGGTTATAGCGCCAAATCCGGATGGTTTTCCTGATTCTGCCCGTACAAAACTTAGTAAAGACACCGTTAACGGCATTATTTTTACCGATTTTTCCAAACGTTACAGAAGAAACCCGATTGTGCGTTATGACTTTTTAAAGCAAGGCGAGTTATACGACATCAGGAAGGAAAATTTAACGTATGATCGTTTATACGAACTGAATATTTTTAAAAATGTTAAAATCGATTATTATAACCGGGACAGTACTTCCAATAAAATTAACCCGATTATTTTATTAACTCCTCAAAAGGTAATGAGCAACCGTATAGAAGGCGAGGTGCCTTTTAATGGTGGTACAGTAGGATTTAACTTAAGTAATACCTATACCAATAATAATCTTTTCAGAGGAGCAGAGCGGTTTGAATTACAGGTTAAAGGTGGTTTGCAATCGCGTATTGGTAACGGAGCTTCACCATTTAAGGATATCTACCAGCGCGATTTCTCCATTAGTGCAAGTATAACCGTGCCCAGGTTACTTATTCCATTCTATAAGCCAATTTTAGGCTCTAATGGAATGCCACATACTACCTTCTCGTCGAGTTATATTTATGCCCTGCAAAAAGATATCTCGGTAAGGCGCATTTTTATCAATTCAGTTACGTACGATTGGGTAGAAACAAAATCCAAACTCCACTCCTTTACCCCGTTAAACTTTGAATATCGTTTTGGTAACCTCGATCCTAATGTTGATGCAATTACGCGGTTAAACAATCTTTATTATACGGCATTATTAGATCGTAAGGATTTAACACTGGGTATGAAATACACTTATACCTTGAATGCAGATAAATTAAATCAATTCAGAACTTTTGTTTATTTAAGGACTGGAATGGATATAGCAGGTAATATGTTGCAGGGAATATCTAAACTAACAGGCTCAAAAAGCGATCCTGCAAATGGAAATCCGGCCAAAATTTTAGGCTTACCCTTTAATCAATACATTAAGCCAGAGGCAGATCTTCGGTGGTATAAGCATTTAGGTGGCGAAAGACAATTTGTTGCACGTTTAAATGCAGGTATAGCCTATTCTTATGGCAATTCAATTTTAACTGGCATTCCTTTCGAAAAGCAGTTTTTTGCAGGAGGATCAAATGGTCTTAGAGCATGGCAAGCGAGAACAGTGGGACCTGGAAATTACAACAGGGGAGTACTTGCAACGGATGAACTCAGAAAAGTACTTTTTGGATTAGATCAATTGGGTACTATGCGCATTGAAACCAATTTTGAATACCGCTTTACCCTAACTAAAAAGTTTTTTGGAGGCGCCTTAAAAGGAGCGACATTTATTGATGCCGGTAACATATGGAATATTCGTAAAGGAGAATCAATCAGTTATGATGAGCCGACTTTAGATGATCTTACTGTATTTAAATTAGGTAAATTTGCACAACAAATTGCTATTGGAACAGGTGTTGGATTACGCTATGATGTTCAATATTTTGTATTCCGGTTTGATGTGGGCTTAAAGCTTAAAGATCCTCAGTTTTCGGGGGCAGACCAATGGGTAATCGGCAAATTATTATCTGGAGGCCGCGAATTCAAAAATACTTATAATGCAGCGCATGCCCCGGATACTTATCGCTTTTTTCAATACAATTTTGGTATAGGTATGCCATTCTAATCAAAAAGACTAAGCGGTTTGGGTTTGGTTGCACTGCCTTTAAAACTAAACTCTTTATAAGGTTGCCATCTCTTATCGAGGTGTTTGTATACACAGAAACTATTTACAACAAAAGTTCTTTTGAATTGCTTTTCCCTGTATTCGTGCGTGATGGATTCAAATACAGTAGGTTTAACATCTTTAAAGGCAATCGTTAAATGTGGGTTAAACTTAAAGTTATCTTTATCTGGCAGCAAAGCTAAAGGCCTGAGTTCTTTTTTAATCTGCGCCTGCAGGTTCATAATGCCTGCGTTTTGCAGTACATCAATGTAAACTGTATGCGGTGCAAAACCATTGAAGTTCTTTAAAATCTGCTCAAAAGGATCGGAAAAAATGCTTTGCTCCAAAGCGCTGAAAAATTTCTTTTCCTGTTGTTCAGCAGATAGTTTTACCGGATTATAAAGGGTGATGTGCGCAGGTCTTTTTAGAGATTCATGAACATTATATTTTAAAGAAATATCCTGTCTGATTTCATCAATATCTTCTACAATGCTAACGGGAGGGATTATACAGATTAAAAATAGATTTTCCATAGTTCAAATTTACTAAAAATTTTAGTAAATTTGAACTTGATTAAAGTAGGATTAAGTATTTATTTTTTCAGAAAAGATTTTTTAAACCATCAAATACACTTTCGAAAAATGTTGAGAGATTTAATCCGTTACTGTGGTTAAAATAAATAAATATTAAGAAAACAATCACCACAAATATGATGAGTTTCCTAAAGGCAAAAGCAATTAAAATCAGTACAATTGGAATAATAAATAACCATAGGCTGTTGATGGTGTAAGGGCTTAAATCTGTATCCTTTTTGTACACATAAACAAGCTTGCTGTGCGTGCCGGCATCGTTCTGATGTTTAAGGTACACAAACGTAGAACGTTCTATCGGTAAAGGTAATACAGCCACGCCATCGTTAAATTTTAAGCTTTGGGTAAAACCACTCACGCTAAAAGTATAAATGCCGTTGATGTTTTCGTTGGGATTGTTTAACGAATCGGCCGCAATAATAGCCAGTTTATTGTTTTTAAGCAGGTTTTCTTTAACAAGAAAATTATTGATAGCGGCTGTTTGTGCCGAGCTAAAAAAGCCGATTAAGCAGAGGGAAAATAAGATAAATAATCGTTTCATTCTATAGAACGTTTGTTGTAAATTAAATAGCCAATATGCAATAATACACCATTTCTTTTAACTGCATCATTATATAAATTATAACTTAAACTTACAGGCCCCAAAGGAGTATGGTAAACTAAGCCTGCAGTACCCGCATAACGTATTTTGGTGATGGCTTTGGCATAATCAATATCCTGAAAATTATTGAGTTCAAATTCTTTGTGCGGTAAGAAAAGATAACCTTCAAGACGGAAATCCAGATTCTTTTTAAAACTGTAAATGTTTTTTATCCCTCCGGCAATGTAGGTAGTTGCCCTGAACTTATCAAGAAAGAGCGACCGGCTGTCCTGAAGCGGGTAGAATGCCGGAGACATCAGCAGGGTAGAATAATAATTTTTAAATAAAGGCTGGTTGGATATGACACCTTCAACCAAATAACCAAGCGTATAATTTTTAAGGTGGAGAAAATAATTTTCCTGGGTTAACTTAATGCTTCCCCAATGCCTGATTTGTTGCTCTGGAAGACCTTTAATAAAACCAGGCGTATTTCTGAAAATATTGCCGGGATTATAATTTTCGCGCCCGGTAGTGTAATTAAAGCTTAATGAAAAACTTTGTCCACGGGTTGCATATTGCTTTCTGTTAAGCGAATTTTTCTCGAGATTTACGGAGCCCCTGAACCCGTTGAAAATGGTTTGATCCAAAATATCACCAACGGCAAATGTATTATTTGGACTGTACCGGTCGTTGTTGTTAATAAAAGTAGAATGAAGTACAATTTTGGTATTGTGATTGAGTGGCATTCCCATCATCAAATCGATTTTGCGATCAGATTGTTCAATGTAAATCGGGTGCGGGTTTTCAATAAAAATTTGGCTCGTATTGTAAAAATTCCAGTGGTTATAGGTAAGTTCAGCTGCTAAAAAAAGCGGTAAACGAGTGGGATAATCAACACGGCCATTTACTTGTACAGATTCATAAAAACGCCCCGAGTAAAAACTCGTACCAAAAGTATAGGCTTTTCTGTTTAGGTAATTGTACTCAGCACCTAAAAAAACATTACTAATGGGCCTGGTCGAAATATTGCCGCCCAGTTCAAGCTTGAAGCTTTTTTTCGGTTTGGCTATCACTTCAAATGTGTAACTGTCTGTTGCAGCCTGATAGGATATTCTTGGGTAAATGGTTTCGAAAGTTTGATCGGCTACCAGTTTATAATAACCACGTTTAATATCTTCCAGGTTAAACGTACTTTTGTCACTTTTAAAAAGCCTTTCAACATATTTTTTTTGCTGACTGTTTACTCCGGTTACCGTAACATTGCTAAATACCAGGTCTGGTTTTTTTTCATTAAACCGGGCGCGTTTTTTTTCCAGTTCTTCATCACTAACCCTTCTGCTGATTAAAGCTTTTATTTTAGGCATATCAGCCATGGTAGCTTCATATCCCTTTTGAATAAGTTGTTGCACCGGACTAAAGTTTGAAACACTGAAATCGGCTACTTCCGGCTGGATATAAACCCCGTTTTTGCCAATCATTGTCGAATCTGATTTGGATAAGAACATGAAAACTAAAAAACGGTTCATCAGGCGGTCATCAATATTTTTAGGGTATTCGTTATAGGTTTTTGAAGATACATTTGCCCCAATAATATAATTGGGCTTAAATTCTTTAGTCATTACATCCACCGGGAAGTTGTTGTAAAGGCCGCCGTCAAAAACATATTTACCATCCAGTTTAATGGGGCGATAAACAACAGGAACGGTCATGGTTGCCCTTACAGCTTCGGCTAAACTGCCTTTACTTACCGTAATGCTTTCTTGCGATAAAACATCAGATACCATACACCTGAAGGGGACAAAAAGGTTATTGAAATTATCTTTTGAAACTGCCGATGCCTGTGAAAAAAGCTCTAAAAAAGCAAAGTTTAAAGGAATATCGTTTATTAAGTTTGATCTGAAACTAAAATGGAAGCCCGTATCAATGGCTACTTTTGCAGCGATCATGGAGGCGTTAGGGGCATTTTTTTGAAAGAAAAAAGTGTAATCGCTGGTGTATCGGCCGTTTACCCAGTTTTGGAAATCATCACTCAGGGCAATTTTTTCTATTTGTGCAGGAGAATAACCTGACGCGTACATTGCCCCAACAATGCCTCCCATAGAAGTACCTGTGATGTAATCTATAGGGATATGGTTTTCTTCAAGGGCTTTTAATGTGCCAATATGGGCAAGGCCTTTTGCACCACCACCGCTAAATACAAGACCTACTTTTTGCGCGTGTAACTGGATACAGCACAAAAACAGAAGCATCAGCAAAAAATATTTAAAAGTTACCACTCTCTAAAAATAGGGTTTTACTTTTAAATTTTAGTTTAATATAAAGATGTTATATGTTAATAAGGAAGCAAAAGCTACCCAAAGAATGTATGGAATGAACAACAAACCCGCCCATTTATCAATTTTATAGAAGGTAAAGGCATTAATCATAATAAAAATGAACAGGAGGATAATTTCTGCCAGTGCAAAACCAATTTCGTGCAGGTAGAAAAATATAAAAGACCAACCTAAATTTAAAATTAACTGGATCAGGTAAATGGCCACGGTTCTGGGAAAATGAACAATTTTATCCCTTTTTACCCAAACTAAATAGGCGGCAATGCCAATAAGAACGTAAAGTGTTGTCCATGCATAAGGGAAAACCCAGTTTGGTGGATTAAAAGATGGTTTATTAAGAAACGGATACCAGGTTTTTACAGATTGTGCTGTTGCCCAACCGCCTAATGCGCCCACGCCTAAAGTTAGGACAATACTAAAGATAAAAGCTAAAGGTTTAAATTTCATGCCGCTAATTTGAGTTTAAACAATGATAAAACCTAAAAGTTTCCCTATCTGCCAATACCAGGAACTATGGGCAGGCTTTCATTGTCTTCAATTCCAACACTTTGCACGGCAAATAAATAATTATCTTTACTGTATGGCAAACGTAGTTCTGTAGCTGTGGTATAAAATTTCTTTTGCCAAACGGCACTGCTCGTTTCCCGCATTAATACGTAATAACCTTTAGTTGTGCCCGATGCAGGCGCTTTCCAATATAAAAAAGTAGAATTACTCAGGTTTTTAACATCCAGCTTAACCTCTTGCGGGCTTGAAGATGCCTTCGCTAAATTGGCAAGTACAGCAATGTTTACAGCGGTATTTTTTCTA
Organism: Pedobacter nototheniae; assembly: GCF_032678625.1. Lineage (GTDB taxonomy): Bacteria > Bacteroidota > Bacteroidia > Sphingobacteriales > Sphingobacteriaceae > Pedobacter > Pedobacter nototheniae_A. The sequence goes on from NZ_JAVTSO010000002.1 coordinate 31,836, forward strand.
AGGTATTCAAAATCCATATACTCGATTAAATCACCGTATTTAATGCCGTTTTCAGTTCTTAAATCCTGGTGCTGGTGTTCAAAATTTTCATTCATTTCGGTAATGCGGACTGCTGTGAAACCATTTTCTACAAATGGAGTATGGTCTCCGCCACGTAAAAAACGATCATTTCTATATATAAGTTTAATCTCCAGCTGATCTACATAACGTTCGCCTATTTCTTTTACATACCTGGCCAGCTGTCTGCTCTTGCCATCATTTTCTAATCCAAACTGGCGGATACTTTTAGCATTTTTATCTAAATCCAGCGCTGGTAAACCTTCGCTAAAAACCCTCAGTTTAGTGTTGTCTATAATTTGCGTTTCGTTACTGTTATTGCTGCCAATCATATCGTTGTTAAGCATTGCTTCAATATTCCAGCCTTCTTTTTTGGCTTTATTCGCCATAAAGCCTGAGCCGATTAAAGATTGCTCTTCGCCACTTACAGCTACGAAAATTACCGTCGCTTTAAATTTGTATTTACTCATAATCCTGGCAGCCTCAATTACCCCTGCAACACCACTACCATCATCATTTGCACCCGGCGCATCGCTGGTACGGTTCATTACATCCGTTACCCGACTATCTAAATGGCCACTAACCACAAAAACACGCTTGTCATTTGGATCGGTTCCTTTTAAAACAGCAACAGCATTACCGAGTAAAGTTGGTGCATCAACTCGTTTTCCATCGGCTTTTATCGTGGTGGTATCCAAAAAAGCAGACAAACGTCCGTCGCTTTGTTTTGCAAATTGATTAAACTTGTCAACAACCCAATTTCTCGCTGCGCCAATACCATTTTTTTTGCTTTTCTGATCGCTTAATGTATTTCTGGTTCCAAAAGAAACCATTTTGGTTATGTAGGATTTTAATGAATCCGCATGAACACTTTTTACCATGGTTTCAATGTCAGCATCGCGCTTAACAATTATTTGAGCACTTGCGGAAAGGCCAAAACAGATAGAAAATAATAAAAAGTAATATTTTTTCATAGTAAGTTGATTAAGAAAGCTAAAGTATTCAAAATGATTGTTGAATAGGGTACCTGATATCAGGAATGCTGTAACAATTTAGACATAAAAAAGCCTTCTTTAAATGGAAAAGAAGGCTTTTGCTGAAATATTTGAATTATTTCGTCTCCATAATAGTGACTGTTTTTTTTATTTCTTTATTCCAGTTCCCAAATGCTTTTTTAGCTGCTGTTTTTGCCTCATCTGTATTAATGTTTCCTGCAAGTGTTAAATAGGTGCGGTTAGGGGTAATTTGATTATAAAACTCCTGGACATCCATTAAAGAAAGTGCGGCAATTGATTTGGCAGTTACTGTTTCATCATAATCATAATCCTGGGTTTTTAAGCTCATTAAAAGTTTAGCCTTTGCAATATCGAATGTGTTTTTGGTAAGGTTTGTATTTATAATAATTTTAGCCATTACTTGCAAACTGTTTTCGAAATCAGTTTTCGATACAGATAACGCCCCGCTATTATCTCTAAAGCTAATGCCCCGGTTTTTTTCTAAACCTTCATTTAATACCGCATTTAAAAGCTCTACAATGCCATCTTTTTTGTTTTTAAATGCATTTTTATCTAAAGTGAAACTTGAATAGGCTTGTTCAGAATTATCATTTTCTGAAATGATAATATTCATTCCATTTTTGAGTTTATAACTTACTGGTTCTTTAAAACGGTTTTGGGCAAAACCAGTGTACAATGTTAAGGTGATGAGTGTGGTAAAAAGGATTCTTTTGATCATGAATTTTTTAATTGGGTAATAATTTGTTTGGTACCATAACTTTTGGCTATTTAAATAAAGCGGCATATACGTTATTAACAAGGCTTCAGTTTTATAATTTATTCATTTCGTTCATTTTTACAACTTTCCGCTAATTGAAAATGGTTATATCTAAATTTATTTAGATATGTTAATTTTGAGCTGTTAGCTGGAAAATCCGTAAATCTATTTCATCTAATTATTCTGTATATATCCAATTTATATGGAAACCAGAACCAACAATGAATGAAAAAATGATTTTAAATAAAAGCGCTTCCAAAGTGTTGTTAATTACCGATAATTTAAATACCGACGAATTGATTACAGAATATTTAACTGATGCCGAAATAGGGTTTACCGGTGTTCAAAATATAAATAAAGCTGCTAAATCATTAAAAGAGGAGAATTTCGAATTGATTTTATTAGACATCAATTTTAACAGTTTAAAAGAATATAATACCTTAAGAAGATTAAAAGAAGACCTTGATATTAAAGCCCCCGTTGTTGTACTTGTTAACGAACTGCGAGACGAAGAGGTAGAAAAATATTTCAATCTTGGCATTAAGGGATGCTTGTCTAAACCCGTAAGTAAAATGGATTTAGCTGGCATACTCACACAGTTTTTGCCGGATTTTAATAAATAGTTACCTTATGGTAGTTGCAATCGCATTTATAATCTGTTTTACAGTAAACAAATTATAAATGCTTAAAGAAAATGGATTACACTTTTAATCCGCCAAATATGCTCACCATAATTATGCAAAGCACAATAAAGGTGATGAAAATGTACAATTTGTCTCTTTCTTTAATAAAGGCAAAAAGAGAAAATACGATCCTCAATATAGGTGTGGCAATTAATAATAAAACACCAAATTGAATAATGCCCATTGCATTAAAACCTAAAATGCCCTCAGTAATACCTTTAAATGTTGTAAACCGATCACCTTCGCCTTTAAAGATGTGGTAATCTGGTCTGTTGATTTGGCCATTTTGAGCTAAATAAATAATTCCACCAATTAATACAACACCACTTGCTGTAATTACGCCTACTCTTAAAAGCTGTCCCACGAGTTTTTCAACATCCTGATCGGCCCAATAAGTTTTTGAGATTAACTTCTTCATTTTTTAAAATTTATGGTGATATCCGTTATAAATCATTTCAATAGCAACAAAAGTAATGGCGACGCAAAAAATAATCCTTAGCACCGATGGGTTAATTTTGGTCAGTAATTTCGCTCCTGTAAATGCCCCTCCCAATACACCAAGTACTACCGGAAATGCAATTCCCGGATCCATATAACCCCTTTGCAGGTAAACCACGGCACTGGCTGCTGCGGTTACACCAATCATAAAATTACTTGTTGTGGTGCTTACCTTAAACGGAATACGCATTGCTGTATCCATAGCCAACACTTTTAAAGCACCAGATCCAATGCCCAGTAAGCCCGAAACCACACCAGCAATGGTCATAATTGAAAACCCGGCACCAACATTTTTAAGTTTATATTCAACTTCTCCGGCAGGAGTAGGGTAGCTGCTGTTTAATTTAAGCAGGTAAGATAACTTACTGCCCTCGGTTAAGGCTTCCTGGTTTTTCTTTCTGAGTGTCATCGCGGCAGAGAATAATAAAATAGCCCCAAATAACATTGCAATTGTATTGGTGGGTGTGTAAATGGCTATTAAAGCACCTATTACAGCACCAATGGTCGTGGCAATTTCTAAAAACATACCCAGCCTGATATTGGTTATCCCTTCCTTAATGTAAGCACTGGCCGCGCCTGATGAATTGGCAATAGAGGCTAATAGCGCCGCACCAATGGCGTAACGGATATCGACATGGAAAACTAAGGTAAGCAAGGGGATTACCACAACACCGCCACCAAGGCCGGTAAGCGAACCAACTAAGCCCGCCAAATAGGCCCCTAATAATAAAATGAGGCTAAAAATAAGTATTGACATATTATTGTTTTTAATGATTATTATTCAGGATTGTGGAGAGTATTTCGAGGGCGAGTTCGGATTTTTTTTCTTTAATGGCAGTATAAAGTTGCTCGTGCAAATGATGGCTCATGGCAAAATGGGTAACACCCTTCGGTTCCCTTTTCGAAAAGAAATCACGGATAATAGAAGTAAAACTTTGATATAAATCGGCAAGTACACCATTGGCTGATGCATGTGCAATGGCCATATGAAATTCAATATCAGCATTTACACAATCTTCACGTTGCTCTGCCTGGATGGCTAACTTTCTCTTCTCTAAACTTTGCACCATAAGATTTAAATCAGCCTGCTGATGGTTTTGTAGGGCAAGTTTTAAGATTTCTATTTCGAGTAAGGATCGAACCGCATTTATTTCCTTAAATTCTGCACGCTGCAAACGCTGCTCTATGGGCTCCGTCAGGTTTGGGTTTACAACGGTTCCAAAGCCTTGCTGAACCTTCAAAATTCCCGATATGGAAAGCGTTTTAATGGCTTCCCGGATAGTAGATCGACCTACCTTATATAATGACATTAATTCGGGCTCGGCAGGGATTTTTTCTCCGGCGGGGAATTTACCTTCCGCAATGTCTTGCCTGATTTGCCTGGTTACCCGTTCGAAAAGTTTTTCTGAAGTACTCATGATTTTAAATTACAACACAAACATACGATGTTTAATTTAAACATCAGATGTTTGTGTGTCACGATAACGTCTGATTATAAAATGAGACTTGAAGTGGGTAGTTAGAGAAATAAAATTTACGGCATAAAAAAAGGGAACGAGGCTATTATGCCCCGTCCCCAATCTAAATTAACGCTCTCAGGGGACAAAACTGGATAAATTTTATGAAGATTTTATGAATTTGTATATCCCGGTTAAAATTTATTCAACTGATTTAAATTCTCTTATCCTAAAATAGTGTTGCTAAAGTTTATTTGAGCAGCTTAATTAATGCAAGTGATTAATTAAAAGCATAGCTTTATGTTAATAAATATACCGTATGAAAATAGCAACCTATAATGTTAATGGTGTAAATGGAAGATTACCTGTTTTGTTGCGCTGGCTCGAAGAAACGGCTCCGGATGTGGTTTGCCTGCAAGAGCTAAAAGCCCCGCAAGAAAAATTTCCGGAACAAGCAATAAAAGATGCAGGATATAATGCAATATGGCACGGACAGAAAAGCTGGAACGGTGTGGCTATTCTTGCCCGAAATGTAGAAATTAAGGAACTGAGAAGAGGACTGCCCGGAGATGAAGAGGATTTACATAGCCGTTATATTGAAGCAATCGTGAATAATGTAGTAATCGGGTGTTTATATTTGCCTAATGGAAACCCTGCACCTGGCCCAAAACTGGATTATAAAATGGCTTGGCTGGAAAGATTAAAAATCCATGCAGCATCACTTTTAGAGCGTGGGTTACCAGTTGTATTGGCTGGCGATTTTAATGTAATTCCAACAGAAAATGACGCTTATAAACCCGAACGCTGGGTAGAAGATGCTTTGTTCAGACCTGAAGTTCGTGAATCTTTTAGTGCATTGGTAGGACAGGGTTGGACAGATGCGATAAGAAAAATTTACCCCACAGAAAAGATTTACACTTTTTGGGATTACTTCCGTAATGCTTACGGCCGGGATGCAGGTTTACGCATTGATCATTTTTTGCTCAGTCCTCAACTAAGCAATCGCCTTACAGCGGCAGGTGTTGATAGGCAAGTGCGTGGCTGGGAAAAAACGAGTGATCATGGTCCCGTTTGGATTGAAATATCAAATTCTTAGCATTTTTTATACATAAAGTTGCAAATAAAGTCATTTTGTATCTATTTTGTTTCCACTTGATGGCATGCTTAACAAAATAGTGTTCTATATTTGGGTAAGGGTTTGCGGGTTTAATTACATTTGTTAATTTCGCGGCTCGTTTTTTGTAATGAAGAATGAATCAATTTAAAAATTTAAAATAAATAAAATGGACAAGTTTCAAAAAGTTAAAGATTTAGTTTCTGCAGTAGAAGCTGATGCAGCTAAATTTTATGATGGTGGAAATGCAGCAGCTGGTACTCGCGTACGTAAAGCAATGCAAGATTTAAAAGTTTTAGCTCAGGAGATCAGAGCTGAGGTAACTGAAAAGAAAAACGGCGCGAAATAATTTTTATAGCGTTTTGGGAAATAACAAAGCCCCGTCCATTTGGTCGGGGCTTTGTTTTAACTGCTATTTTAAGAAAAAGAAATGATTTCTTTTTTTGCTTACTTTTTTCTGGTTTTTTTGGTTTCTGTTTGTTCAGTAACTAAAAGCGTTGCCAGTAAATCAAACTTTCCAGGATTAGCATCGTAATCTGCTGATATCTCCTGCCATTTTTTAAGTTCTGACTGCGCATTTTCCAGTTCGGTATGCAGGGCTTCTATTTTATTGCTTAATAATTTTTGGATGTTACTTTGTGTCATAATACAAATGTAATTACTCTGATATTAATTTTTTATTAAACCTTTTAAGGATTGATAAAGGTATTTGTAGATCAGGGATTTAAAATTTTAACAATGCAAACTTTTAAATTAATTATAGCGGATAAAATTTATTAACCTCCTGATTATAAAGATCAGGTATTTAAAGCTGAAAAAAACGTAATAATTAATACGTTTATAAAGGTTTTTCTTCTATTTTTGCAGGCTAATACAATAGCTCCCGTAGTTCAATGGATAGAATTATGGTTTCCGGTACCATCGATATGAGTTCGAATCTCGTCGGGAGCACAAAAAGCCATTTCAGATTTTTGAAATGGCTTTTTAAATTTCAGTGCTTTCCCATTCCTGTCTTTGCTGAATACTTTACCATTGCGTTAATTTAATGTTTCGTGGCGCTTTATGTTGGTATTTTTAAAAATAAAAACGCACATTTGCAAACCGTTAAATAAAGGTTTAAGCATGTAATCATTTTAGTTTTTTGTTATGGAAGAATTGGTTGTAGATGAGATTAGAGAACTACTTGAAAAAGAGAACGATAAGGGCTTAAAGCAATATCTCGACCAGTTGAACATATCAGATGTTGAACAATTAATCGATGAGCTTCCGCAATATGCTGCTAAATTTATTGAAACCATTTCTTTAAACCGTGCGGTAAATGTTTTTCGTATTCTTGATTTCCCTACGCAGGAAAGAATTATCAAAAAACTTTCAGGCAATAAACTCAATCAAATCATAAAAGATCTTCCACCGGATGATCGTACCGCCTTATTTAGTGAGCTTAAGGGCGATGTGGTTAAAAAAATGATTACGCTTTTGCCTCCCGAAGAACGTAAGGAATCTTTAGCATTGCTGGGTTATAAAGAAGATAGTATTGGTCGTTTAATGACGCCTGATTATATCGCTGTTAAGCCAGAATGGTCTGTTTCCAGGGTTTTATCGCACATCAGGCGTTACGGCAAAAATTCTGAAACCATTGATGTGGTTTACGTAATTGACAAGGAAGGTGTTTTGCTGGATGACATCCGTATTCGTGAAGTTTTATTGGCAGATCCCGAAGCAATTATTGGCGAACTTACCGATAAACGTTTCATTGCTTTAAAGGCAAATGATCCACAGGAAGATGCCATCAATATTTTTAGGATGAACAACCGTGTGGCTTTGCCCGTAGTTGATGAAAATAATATTTTATTAGGTATTGTTACCGTTGATGATATTTTATGGATCGCCAACGAAGAATATACGGAAGATATGCATAAAATTGGGGGTACTGAGGCTTTGGATGAACCTTACCTTGATATTCCGATTTTAAAACTGGTTAAAAAACGCGCAGGCTGGCTGGTGGTTTTGTTTTTAGGCGAAATGCTTACGGCAACAGCCATGCAGCATTTCGAAGTAGAGCTGGAAAAAGCCGTTGTTTTATCGCTGTTTATTCCTTTAATTATGAGTAGCGGCGGCAATAGCGGATCTCAGGCTTCAACATTAATTATACAAGCTATGGCACTGGGCGAGGTTACCATTTCAGGCTGGTGGCGGGTTATGCGTCGCGAGTTGGTGTCAGGAGCTATGCTGGGGGTTATTTTAGGTAGTATTGGCTTTATTCGTATTATTACCTGGCAAAAATTGCATTTATACGATTACGGGCAACACTGGTTTTTAATTGCCACAACTATTTTCTTTACTTTAATTGGAATTGTACTTTGGGGAAGCCTAATTGGTTCAATGATGCCAATTATTATGAAAAAACTTAAACTCGATCCTGCCACATCTTCAGCACCTTTTGTGGCTACAATGGTTGATGTTACCGGAATTGTAATTTATTTTAGCGTTGCTGTACTTATTTTAAAAGGCGTATTGCTTTAAAATTTCTTATTAATGGATGCTAAAAATGAACATGGAGCTAAAAAAGCATCCCGGGGTTTCTGTGCCAAATAATTGAATACAGAGATTTGTTTGATCTTAATTTCGTTACTAAATATTTAATAACGATGACATTCTTTATCCAAATTTATACTTAGCTTGTTATTGAATTTAAACCATATCATAAATTCAATAACATGGACTACAAACAAATCAGTGCCCTGCTGGGTAAAGAAAATGAAACTTTATTAACGCACAGCTGCAATACGGTATCGGCAGACCTTTTACACCTGCCATCACCTGGTTTTGTTGATGAGGTGGTTTCAATATCCAATCGCAATCCGCAGGTTTTAAGAAATTTTCAATCTATATTTAATTCCGGGCGTTTAGCCGGGACTGGCTATTTGTCAATCCTTCCAGTAGATCAAGGTATTGAGCATAGTGCAGGTGCTTCATTTGCTGCTAACCCAATTTATTTCGATCCCGAAAATATTGTAAAACTTGCAATAGAAGGGGGATGTAATGCCGTGGCTACAACCTTTGGCGTTTTAGGTTCTGTATCCAGAAAATACGCACATAAAATTCCCTTTTTGGTTAAGCTTAATCATAATGAGCTGTTAACTTATCCGAATAAATTTAGTCAGATTATGTTTGGCTCTGTACAGGACGCCTGGAATTTAGGTGCAGCAGCGGTTGGGGCAACCATTTATTTTGGCTCTGATGATAGCGACCGGCAGATTATAGAAGTGGCAAAGGCTTTTGAAGAAGCGCATAAATTAGGCTTGGTTACAGTTTTATGGTGTTATTTAAGGAATAATGCCTTTAAAAAAGGGGGTGTTGATTACCACGTTTCGGCTGATTTAACTGCACAGGCAAACCACCTTGGGGTAACCATCCAGGCTGATATTATTAAACAGAAACTTGCCGAAAATAATGGCGGTTATAAAGCATTAAATGTTGATGGAGTTAGTTATGGCAAATTTGATGAACGTATGTACACGCAGTTAAGTTCCGATCATCCGATTGATTTGTGCCGTTACCAGGTTGTAAATTGCTACATGGGTAGGGCAGGGCTAATTAATTCCGGAGGTGCATCATCAGGTAAGGAGGAAGAAGATTTAATGGATGCCGTTCGTACTGCCGTTATTAATAAGCGTGCAGGCGGAACGGGTGTTATTTCAGGTCGCAAAGCCTTCCAAAAAACAATGGCCGATGGGGTGAAATTATTAAATGCCATTCAGGATGTGTATTTAGAGAAACAGATTACAGTAGCCTGATTTTAAAATATAAACAAGGATTTTCAATGAAAAAAAATAAAATAACCACGCTCTTTACAGATATTGGCGGTGTTTTACTAACCAATGGATGGGACAGGCAAGCACGGGCCGAAGCTGCAATCTTATTTAAATTAGATTCGGTAGAAGTAGAGGAACGCCATCACCTTACATTTGATACTTACGAGGTAGGAAAAATTACACTTGATGAATATTTAGAGCGACTTGTGTTTTACGAAGACCGCAGTTTTACGCCGGATGATTTTAAGGAATTTATGTTCAAAAAATCATTGCCGTACAATGATATGATTAAACTCATCTGCGATTTAAAGAAGAAGTACAATTTAAAAGTTGCAGTAATAAGTAACGAAGGGCGTGAGCTTAATCAATACAGGATAAATACATTTAAATTAAATGAATTTATCGATTTCTTTATTTCATCAAGTTTTGTGCATTTCAGAAAGCCTGATGCGGATATCTTCAAAGTAGCCATAGATATTTCGCAAAGCGATGTAAAAACCAGTATTTATATTGACGACAGGATGCTGTTTGTACAAATTGCGGAAGGACTGGGTTTAACCGGGATTTGCCATACCGATTACGAAAGTACCAGGTTAAAGCTGGCTGAGTTTGGATTGGAAGTGTAAATAGCCCTGCAGGCTTTTAAAATTTAGAAGGCGTTTACAAAAAAAAAGCTGCCTTTATGGGCAGCTTTTTGGCTCGTTATTATTAATTATACGTTAAATCTAAAGTGCATAATATCACCATCTTCAACAACGTAAGTTTTTCCTTCAACGCCTAATTTACCCGCATCTTTACAGGCATTTTCAGAGCCTAAGGTTACGAAATCATTGTATTTAATTACTTCAGCACGGATAAATCCTTTTTCGAAATCTGTGTGGATAACTCCGGCAGCTTGTGGCGCTGTAAATCCTTTGGTAATGGTCCATGCCCTAACTTCCTGTACACCTGCAGTAAAGTAAGTATAAAGGTTTAATAGTTTATATGCAGCTCGGATAAGCTTATTTACGCCTGATTCTGTTAAACCTAAATCGGCTAAAAATTCCTGGCGTTCTTCATAACTTTCCAGTTCAGCAATCTCAGATTCAATTTTAGCAGAGATTACTAAAACTTCTGCGCGCTCATCAGCAACATTTGCTTTAACTAAATCAACGTATTTATTGCCGTTTACAACTGAAGCCTCATCAACATTACAAACATACATAACAGGCTTTTGAGTTAATAAACCCAAATCTTCAATAAAATCGAAGTCATCTTGTTCTAAAGTCGCTGTACGGATAGATTTACCACCTTCCAGGTGTTTTTTAACGACTGTTAAAATTTCGTAAGTGCGTTTGGCATCTTTATCACCGCCGGTTTTAGCCATTTTCTCCACCTTTTGAATGCGTTTTTCAACAGTGTCCAAATCTTTAAGCTGCAATTCGGTATCAATAATCTCACGGTCTCTTATCGGATCAACAGAACCATCCACGTGAATTACATTTCCGTCATCAAAACAACGTAAAACGTGGATAATGGCATTTGTAGCACGGATATTTCCTAAAAACTGGTTACCTAAACCTTCACCTTTTGATGCACCTTTAACCAAACCGGCAATATCTACAATTTCAATTGTATTGGGTTGTACCTTATTAGGCTTAACCAGTTCAGCAAGTTTAGTAAGCCTTTCATCAGGTACTGTAATTACGCCAATATTAGGCTCAATAGTACAAAACGGAAAGTTTGCAGCTTGTGCTTTTGCGTTAGATAAACAATTAAAAAGAGTTGATTTACCAACATTAGGTAAACCTACTATACCACATTGTAATGCCATTTATATTTTTGATTTACGATTTACGATTTTTGATTTTCATTAGGTTTCATGCCTTCGGCTTAGCCCTAAAAGTCGGCAAAGATAAGCTTTTAAAACCTTTAATAAAACTTATCCATTTGCATCAAATCTATATTTTATCTAAGTTTAACCCAAAATACATATAAAGATGGAAGAATTAGATCAGCAAGTGCCACAAGAGGTAAAGTTAGTTGTAAGCGAAGAAATGCGCAGCTACATTTACGAATTAACAAAATGGGCAAGGTTTTTATCCATCGTAGGTTTTGTGTTTGCTGCTTTTTTAATTATTGGTTCTTTTGGTATTGGCGCTTTTTTGGCCAGTAACCCAGCCATGTTGGCGCAATTGGGTCCATTGGCAAAAAGTGGAAGCACTTTAATTACCATTGTATATCTTTTAATGGGTTTGTTCTATTTCTACCCAAGCTTGTTATTATTCCGTATAGCCCGTAGAGGACAGCAAGGTGTATTATTCGGTGATCAGGAAAGCCTGAATACAGCCATGTTAAACTTAAAATCTCTTTTTAAGTTTTGGGGCATTATGACTATTGTTATTATTGTAGGTTATTTTGGCCTTATATTTATAGCTGGGGCAAGCATGGCCATGCGCTAAACTTTACTTTAAATATTTTTGCATGCCTTCAGGCTGTTTCCAGTTATATTTTGGTTCGTAATAATTCCATAAGGTTTTACTCAGGTTTCTAATTATAGTCCAGCCTTCATTGCTGTAATTCCAGGAAGTATCTTTTTGGTTTTTTGTGGTTATGCAAAATACGTAGTCACCGTGTGGAGCATTTACAAGAGCAACTTCAGACCGTGCTGCATCTACCGCGCCTGATTTAGAGGCAACCTGTACGGTTGGCGGAATTTGTGATAATGCCTCTGTATCCCAATAAATTCGAATTAAATTTCTGTAAATGCGTTCAGAAGCGGCAGGATTAATCATTTTTCCCGCTCTGATTAAAGTTAGAAGGGTAGCCATTTCTCGTGGTGTAGTTTGTCCCCAGCCATATTTCTGCTGGTTTTCCCTTCGGCCGGGTGTACGCGAATTTACCCGGGTAAATTGCATCCCGTTATTGGCCATTACTTCATTAATGGTGGTGCCGGTTCCGGCCATTAACTGGCTCCACAAGCTGGCTGTATTGTCGCTTGTGGTAATCATTAACATTAAAACCTTACCAAGTTCTATTTTTTCACCATCCTTAAACGATCCCAATATATCTTCACCAGCGTAGAGCAAACTATCGCAATACGTCAATTTAGCATGATAATCCAGCTCACCTTTTTCTATTTTATTGAAAATTCCGCAAGTAATGGGCACTTTAACCATACTTGCTGTCGGAAAAATACTGTCTGCATTTACGCTCGCAACCCGTCCTGTTTTTAAGTTTTTAACATAGATCCCTACATCACCACCAAAACCTTTTACCATTTCATTTAATTTCTGTTGTAGCTTTCGATCGGTTTTTTCCTGTGCAGACAAAGAAAACAGAAGTAAACACAAGAGCGAGGAAGAAATAAATTTTTTCATAAGGATGAATTAAAGGCCATAAAAAAAGCCTTTGTAATAAAACAAAGGCTTTCATCATGTAAATATATTACTTAAAAAGAAAAATCATCTGATGATTTTGTAGAGTGTTCTCCATTTTCAGAGTACTCATAACGTTTTTCAACAACATCCTGGTGAGTTTTAATGTAGTCAACCGTTTCATTAAGACCTTCTGCAAATTTTTCAAAATCTTCTTTGTATAAAAAGATTTTATGTTTTACAAATACACCGTCTTCTAATCTTTTCTTGCTCTCGGTAACTGTTAAATAATAATCACCTGAACGAGTAGCCTTCACGTCGAAAAAATAAGTTCTTTTACCTGCCCTTACTTTCTTTGAAAAAACTTCTTCTCTCTCTTTGTTGTCAAATTCTCCCATGGTTGGTATTGATGTTGGTTTTTGGTTTCGGTAAATATAAAGCAAATATTTAAAGTTCAAAATAGAATTTAACACAAATTAAATGCTGCGGCTTTCCTCCTCCAATAATTGGTTATTATAAAGTTCCGTATAAGTTCCGTTTAAGTTAAGTAATTCGTTGTGTGTGCCTTGCTCTATAATGCTACCATTATCCAATACTAAGATTTTATCTGCATTTTTAATGGTCGATATGCGGTGGGCAATCAGGATGCTGGTTTTTCCAAGCATAATTTTACCCAGGTTATGTAAAATTTCTTCCTCTGTTTTAGTGTCAACAGCAGAAAGACAATCGTCGAATATTAAAATTTTAGGCGATTTAATAAGTGCTCTGGCTATAGATACACGCTGTTTTTGTCCGCCAGATAAGGTAATTCCACGTTCGCCCAGCATGGTTTCAAAGCGTTCTTCAAAATCCATAATGTTTTGGTAAACTGAAGCATTTTTTGCAGCCTGATGCACTTCATCATCCGTAGTGCTATCTAGGCCAAAAGCAATATTATTTTTAATGGTATCAGAGAAAAGGAAAACTTCCTGTGGAACAAAACCAATCTGCCCACGGTAGTTTTTTAGGTTAAGTGCTTTAATATTGTCATCATCAATGTTAATTTCGCCTTGCTCAACATCGTACATTCTCATAATTAAATTGGCTAATGTAGATTTTCCTGAGCCTGTTTTGCCAATGATGGCAACAAATTCGCCACTATTTATTTCGAAGTTTAAATTTTTTAAGGCCTGAATGCCAGTATCGGGATAAGTAAAACTTACATTTTTAAAGCTAATATTTCCTTTAATTTCCTGTTCCGTTTCATTGGTAGATTGTATATCAGAAGGGATTTCTAAAAATTCATTTATTCTTTTTTGCGAAGCAGCAGCCCTTTGAATAAGGGAAGTTACCCAGCCCAACATGGTTACCGGAAAAGTAAGCTGATTAATATATATAATAAATTCGGCAATGTTTCCAGCGGTAATACTGCCGTTCATTACCTGGATACCTCCAATATAAATGGTTAAGATGGTACTTAAACCAATAAGTAAAAGCATAGTAGGGTAAAATAATGCCGATACTTTAACCAAACTCATAGAGTCTTTTTTATACGCATTACTTTGGATTTCGAACATATTCCGGGTATAATCTTCTCTTACATAAGATTTGATAATCCTGATCCCAGAAAAACGTTCCTGAACAAAACTCGAAAGATCTGAAAGTCGCTCCTGTATTTTGCCGCTTTTTTTAAAAATTACCGTATTTACATAATATATAATAATAACCAAAAGCGGTAGGGGAGCAAGGCAATAAATAGCCAGTTTGGTATTCACATCAAACATGGAATAAATAATGAGTACCGATAATACCAGTGTATTGGCTGCATACATAATTGCAGGGCCAACATACATTCTTACCCGGTTAACATCCTCAGTAGCGCGCGCCATCAAGTCGCCGGTATTATTTTTACGATAAAAGCCTAAACTTAATGCCTGGTAGTGGGTGTAAATATCGTTCTTCATATCAAATTCTATGTGCCTCGACATTAGGATAATGGTTTGGCGCATAAAGAATAAGAATAAACCCCTGAGCAAATAAAGAGCAATAACTAATAAACCAAAGTATAAAAGGCTGTTGCTAAAAATATCGTAAATAATTTGCTGGCGGTTAAAGCCGTTAAACAGGTTATAAATCTGAATGTTTTCCGTAATCAAATCAAATGCATAACCAATAACCTGTGCTGGAATTACACCGAAAATATTAGAAATAACAACGAAAATGATTCCCGGAATAATCCACCATTTATATTTATAGAAATATTTATTTAAATGACGAAGATGTTTCATGTAAGGCAAACTTAGATAAAACTGAGCAGGAATATACAAACATCACATAAAAACAGGTAGAAAAATACCTTATCCTAACAAAACTAAGTTTGTAGATTATGAAGGGGCTGGCTTGGTTAGAATCAGCCCCATGGTTTTATTTTTTTAAACGGACTCACACCTGTAGCCGGTTTCTTTTGGCCCGCAAGCATATATAACGCATTGCTGGTTTGCCGGACAACTGGAAGATGGACCCTCAAGGTCATCAAAAAAGAAGCAATATGAAATACAAGATTCACCAACGCCACCAGCTACACTTTTCATTTCATTTCTGGTCATTTTCTGACCTTTGGTTAATTTTAACATAGTATAAAATTTAGGATGATTATTTGCCCGGTCTTAAGAGACATCCGGGGCTATGTCTGTTTTGTTGAAGTTAAATAAAGATATAAAATCCTTTAAAGTTCCAGCCATAATTTTAGAGAAGGGGAGTAAATTTAATTCGCACGAGATCAATGATTTTGTCTAAATCGTAAGTAATTTTGTTATAGTTTAGTTAAAAGCGTGTATTAATGGTTTTTTATTTTAATTTTGCAGCAGGTTAGCTCTACGTAAATTATGCCAGCGAATTCTTCATCAGAAACTTCAATTTTAGACCAGTTAAGTGCCTACGGACATAAGAAACTGGTTTTCTGTAACGATGCGGATACAGGTTTAAAAGCTATTATAGCCATTCACGACACCACATTAGGCCCTGCTTTAGGCGGAACCCGCATGTGGAGTTATGCTACAGAGGGTGAGGCTTTAGAAGATGCTTTACGTTTATCACGTGGTATGACCTATAAATCGGCCATAACCGGATTAAACCTGGGCGGTGGTAAAGGTGTAATTATCGGTGATTCCAGAAAGGATAAAACCGAAACTTTAATGCGCAGCTACGGCAGGTTTATTAAAAACCTGAACGGAGAATTTATTACTGCAGAGGAGATGGGGACCAATACACGCGATATGGAATACATCCGCATGGAAACCAGCTATGTTACCGGTGTACCCGAATCTATTGGTGGCGCCGGAAACCCCGCTCCATTTACGGCTCAGGGTGTTTATTTAGGTATAAAAGCAAGTGTAAAGGAAGTGTTTGGTACTGATATGCTTGCAGGTAGAACAATAGTTGTACAAGGTATTGGTAATGTTGGTGAGCATTTGGTTGCTTTACTGAGAAAGGAAAATGCTGAAGTACTGATTAGCGATATAAATCAGGAACAACTTACGTATGTTGCCCGTAAATATAAAGCTAAACCTATTGAGGCTGATAAAATTTTTGGAATTGATGCTGATGTATATGCGCCTTGCGCAATGGGCGCAACGGTAAATAATAAAACCATTGAAAAAATGAAATTTGCAATTATTGCAGGTTCGGCAAACAATCAATTAAAAGATGAACTTGCTGATGGCGAATTGCTGTTAAATAAGGGTATTTTATTTGCCCCGGATTATTTAATTAATGCTGGCGGATTAATTGCATGTTATTCTGAGTTAACGGGTTTTGGTAAAAAGAGAACCGTGCAACTTACCGAGAATATTTATGATGCAACCAGAAATGTAATTAAATTAAGCAAAGCCGAAAAAATATCAACCATTACAGCTGCAAACCGCATTGCCGAAAAGCGGATTGAAGACATTAAAAAAATTAAATCATCATATTAATTATTATTATAAAAAAAAGGTCTAAAAAACCGTATTCGTTCTTACATTCATGTTAAATAGAAGGCACCTAAGAATCAAAGCTTTGCAAAACATTTTTGCTTGGCACATGACAGAAAAAAAAGACATCAGAGGTTATCTGAAAACCTTGATGCAAAGTATCGACAGTGTATACGAAATGTATATTTGGATGCTTTCCTTATTGGTAGAAGTTACAGAGTTTACAGCTAACGATGCTGCTGAACGCGCCAATAAGCACATTAAAACAGCTGACGATATTAATCCCAATTTAAAATTACTGCACAACAAATTCAGTGTTTTAATGCAGCAAAACCCAGAGTATATTGCTGCAATAAAAAAATATAAAGTAGACTGGGGTTTCGATCCAGAAATTCGTAAAACAGTTTATAATTCATTAAAAGCTTCAAAAGAGTATGCTGAATATTTAGCTGATCCGAACGAAAGCTTAGAATCATCTAAGGACATCATCAAATTTATTTTCAGGAAAATTCTTTTAAAAAATCAGGCTATTATCCAGGTTTTCGAAGAGAAATTTATCAACTGGCAGGTAGATCATGAAGTAATGAAAGGCATGGTGGCTAAAACCCTTAAGAATTTTACTTCAGAAGATCCTTTCAAAAACAAACTGACTGAGATTAGTGCAGATTGGATTGAAGACAGCAAGTTTGTTCAGGATTTATTCTTGTACACATTGCAAAATGACGAGAAATACCAGGAAATGATCGCAGAACGTACTAAAAACTGGGAATCTGAACGTATTGCTTTAATGGATACGATTTTAATGAAAATGGCGATTTGCGAATTGCTTAATTTTACTTCAATTCCTGTAAAAGTAACGATAAACGAATACCTTGAATTATCAAAAGATTACAGTACACCGAAAAGTAATTCATTTATAAACGGTATTTTGGACAAAATTTTAGGCGATCTTAAGAAAAACAATACCATTAAAAAGATTGGCCGCGGTTTAATTGAAGAATAAAAAACATTAATGTAATGAGGTTATTATAAGCATATCGTTCAACAGGATAAGCTCATATTACTTCACAACCGATAAAAAACAATTATATACTGATGAAAAAAATATTTATCCTGGCTATAGCTGCATTATCATTTGGAGCTTGTCGCAATGCAAATACGAAGACTCAGGCAGAGGCAACAGGTGTATCGGTAGGTAACGATACTTCTAAATCAGCTTCAAAAATTGCGCCTGCTGATGCTCCTGTAATTTCTTTTGAACGCGAGATTTACGATTTTGAGAAAATCCAGCAGGGCGAAAAAGTTCAGCATGATTTCAAATTTACAAACACAGGTAAAAGTCCTTTAATTATTTCAAATGCAACGGCAACATGTGGTTGTACCATTCCTGAACCACCAAAAGAACCAATATTACCAGGTAAAGAAGGTGTTATTAAAGTAATTTTTAATAGCGAAGGTAAAATGGGGATGCAGGATAAAGTAATTACGGTAAGTTCTAATGCTAACCCGGGTACCAGTACCGTACATTTGGTAGGCGAGGTTTTAGCGAAGAAATAAGGCCTTAAAATAAAATTTAAAACAACACAAATAAATAAGAAATGACATCAACAGTAATTTTACAGGCAGCAGGTGGCAGCAGTATGCTAAGTACCATTGTGCCAATGGTATTAATCATGGTAGTTTTCTACTTCTTCATGATCCGTCCACAAGTTAAAAAAGCTAAAGACCATAAAAAATTGGTTGAAGAATTGAAAAAAGGTGATAAAATTGTAACTACTGCCGGTATTCACGGTCGTATTGCCGATATGAACGATACTACATTTTTAATTGAAGTAGAGGGTGGTGTTAAAATCCGTTTTGATAAAACCTCGGTATCTTTAGATGCAACCAAAGCTGTAGCTCCAAAAGATTTGGCACCTAAAGCTTAATTTAAATATTCTTTAAAAAAAGGTCATCTGAAATTCAGGTGACCTTTTTTGTTATAATTAGCTTACATTCAGGTTGATATTACAGGAAATCTTTTGCCGGAATCCCGTGCTGTTTGCCTGAAAGCCATTTCTGAAATTTTTTAATCTTTGGTGATCTCTTCCTCAAATAAGGCAGTTCAACCTATCTTTTAAAATTTTACTACATTTGGCTAAATTGTTGTGTGGTTATGTGCAAAATGCTCGATAATCCATTTTCATTAGCGTATGCCCTTTATTAAATTAACCCAAATTGAAAAAAGACGTGTTTTTAGCTTACTGGCTTGCCTGGTATTAGCTGTTGCCGCCTGGCTTTTTTTGGCATTAAACAATAAGTATGTGTATACGGCTAAAACCGTACTGATCTATAAAAACTTTCCTCAAAAACGTGCCTTTCATCCATTGCAGTCTGATACAGTTGATTTACAGGTTGAAGGTACAGGCTGGCAGCTTTTATTTGCCCGTTTACGCATTAACCCGCAATCTATTGCTGTAAGTTTAAATCAACTGAATTCAAAAGAGTTTATTGTATTTTCTGATCAGTTATACAATATTAATAAACAGTTAGAAAGCTCGCAAAAGGTTATTTCCGTGAAACCGGATACACTGTATTTCGATTTTACCAAAAGAACGGTAAAAAGGGTAGCCATTAAACTGATTCAGAAAGTTGATTTTACCAAGCAATACGGAATCTCAAGTGATATACAACTAAACCCAAAATATGTAACTGTAACTGGCCCGATTGAAGAATTGGATAAAATTACAGAATGGTCTACCGATACCTTGAAATTGGTTAAGCTACAAAACAATGCAACGGTGAGGGTTGCCATGCAGCATAGCACCCATAAAAATGTAAGCATTTTTCCATCTACAGTAGAGGTTAAGTTGCCCGTTGATGAATTTACAGAGAAAACAATAGAAGTTCCCTTAAAGATTATTAATAACCGCAATTACAATAGTATAAAGCTTTACCCTAAGAAAATAAAAGTAACGTTCATGGTTGCTTTAAGTAATTATGAGCAGGTTGACGAAAGTTTTATTCAGGCCAGCGTAGATGCAGATGAATGGCTGAATTTGCACCACAACCAGTTTACAGTTAAGATTACGGAATTTCCCGATTATTGTAGATTAATTAAGGTATTTCCATCTAAAATAGATTTTGTAGTTGAAAAATAATGTATAAAGTAGGTATAACTGGCGGAATAGGCAGCGGTAAAACAACCGTGTGCAAAGTTTTTGAAGTATTGGGTATTCCTGTTTTTTATGCAGATACAATTGCAAAAGAAATTATGGTTAAAGATATTGTGCTGATTGACGGGATTAAAAATACCTTTGGTCAGGATAGTTATTTTGACGATGGCAGATTAAACAATAAGCATATTGCAGCCATTGTGTTTAATAACGAAAGTGAACTAAGCAAGTTAAATGCATTGGTTCATCCGGCAGTTTTCAGGGCTTTTGATGAATGGGAAAAACAGATTGATCAAAAGGTGCCTTATACTTTAAAAGAGGCGGCTTTATTGTTTGAAAGTGGTTCTTATAAAATGTGTGACACGACCATATTAGTAACCGCACCATTGGAAGTAAAGTTAAACAGGGTAATGCAGCGCGATCATGTTTCTGCAGAACAGGTAAAAGCCAGGATGGATAAACAATTTAACGACGAACAAAAAAAGAAAATGAGCAATCATTTTATTATAAATGATGATGCACATGGAATTATTGAACAGGTTTTGGCATTGCATGAGATATTTTTAGAGGCAGGGAAAAAATAATGATACTGGAAGATTTTATTACAATTACCCCTATGGGATTGTATTGTGTGTATGGAGATTTTTATTTGGATCCTCAGCAACCCGTTAAAGAAGCTGTTATTTCTCATGCGCATGGCGATCATGCGGTGGGCGGCAATCAAAATGTTTATTGTACAGAAGGTACAATGGCGTTTATGAAACATCGTTACCGTAAGTTTGCTGGTGGCGATTTTCATGTTAAAGTTTATCATCAGTCTTTTAAATTAAATAACGTAACCATCACCTTTTATTCTGCAGGGCATATATTAGGTTCTGCACAGGTTATGATGGAATATAAGGGCATTAAATACTTATATACCGGCGATTATAAGATTGAACCTGACGTAACTTGTGAAGCCTTTGAGTTTGTACAGGCCGACGTGTTGATTACAGAAAGTACTTTCGCCGATCCGGAAACGAAACACCCTGAAGCGGCCGACGAAATCAGGAAATTAAATGCTACAACAGCCAATATTATGCTTGGTGCCTATGCCTTGGGGAAAAGTCAACGCATCATTCAGCTTATTAATCAATATTGCCCCGGAAAAAATATATTGGTTCACCACAGCATTATGCCTTTCGTTAAAATTTACGAAGAATATGGTGTGAATTTAGGGAAGTACCAGGTTTACGATCGTAAAGTAATGAAGCAAAATACCGAACATCAGGTTTATATTGTGCCACCCATGGTTTTTCACAGTTATTTTAAAGCGGTAAATGTAGTCAGGGCTTTTGCTTCAGGCTGGAAGAATCTTCAACAGCAAAATGGAATTTCTCTTTACATATCAGACCATGCTGATTGGGCTGCGATATTAGAAACCATAGAAAAAGTAAAGCCTAAAGAAGTATGGACCCTGCATGGAGATGGTAATCAATTAAAAAAGCACTTTGCCGGTCAATTGGAAGTTAAAATACTAAATGGTAAAAATGATTAATGATAATAACGGAAATCATTTTATATGCAAAAAATAATATAAAAATCAATCATTTCAAATGAAAGAAGGAGAGGATTTTTATTTTAATGAAGATGGATTAATGGTTTTTACAGAAGCTTACCATTTAAAAAGAGGTTATTGCTGTAAAAATAAGTGCAAACATTGCCCTTGGGGTTATGGAAAGAAAAAAGAAAAGAAGTAGCTATACCTTAATAGAAACTTTATTGTAAATATCAGACAAAGGGATTTCAAACCCCAATGAAGTAAACTGTAAAGCCTCGTTTATGTTTTTGTATTCTTTTAATTCCCAGTTTCGTTTTTCGTTAATGTAAAACGCTTCCACTGATATAGATTCAGAATCCACTAAAATATATTCTTTTAATGATGGAATATCCCTGTAAAGCTTAAATTTGTTTCCCCTGTCGTAAGTTTTAGTAGAAGCTGATAATATCTCGATAATGATTGATGGGCGGATAGCTGTATTTTCATCAGTAGTATGCTGAGCCATTTCATCACAATAAATAGAAATATCAGGGTATGTAAATAACGTGTTTTCTGGAATTTCCATACGTTTATCACTACCAAAAGGGCGACAAGATTTACCTTTGAGTTTTATGCCAATTTCAATAAAGAGATTACTGAAAATTTCGTTGTGTGCCTCACTTGCCCCAGCCATAGCGAAGATATCTCCTTGGAAATATTCGTGTTTTTCGGCAGATGAATTTTCCTTTTCAAGATATTCTGCAACAGTATATTTTTGTTTAAGATAATCTACAGCAGGTTCATTAACCTCGTTTTCCATACCATCTGAATTAATTAAACTTTGATCGCGTGCCTGGTTCATGGGGTAAATTTCTCCTTGGAAATATTCGTGTTTTTCGGCAGATAAATTTTCCTTTTCAAGATATTCTGCAACGGTATATTTTCGTTTAGGATAATTTACTTCAGGCTCATCAACTCTATTATTCATAAAATCAAGTTAATGAAAATAAATGGGTTAGCACAACAAAGTTCTCAACAGGGAAAAGCAGATTAATGTGAATGGCCTAAGAAAAAACCAATTAAGGCTACGCCAATTCCTAATAAAACGGCGATCATTTTTCTGATATTTATTTTATGATCGGCACTCGACTCAAACAATATCGTTGTAGAAATGTGTAAGAAGATACCAATAACAATACCCATAATTTTATTGAAATAAGCCTCTAGGCCACCAATGGAACCATTGCTTAAACCCATACTTACATAAAAGCCTAATGGAGCCATTATGGCAAATATAACCAGGTAAACCATAATACTGCCTTTTTTAAAATGATTTTGCATTAAAATACTGGCCAGGGCAAATGCTGCAGGAATATGGTGTAGTGATATTCCAAAAATTAATTCATTGTGTTGATCTTTTGCCAAGGGCATTCCTTCCAAAAAAGCATGTAAGCACAAGCTAATCATAATGCCATAAGGAAAGGCATGCCCGTCATGATGTTTATGTATATGCCCATGTTCTACACCTTCAGAGAATTGTTCAAGAAAAACCTGAAGCAAAAATCCAATCAGGATAAAAATTCCAATTTCTCCCTTATCCGGGCCACTGTAAGCATCAGGGATTAAATGTAAAACCGTAATGGCAAATAAATAAGCACCACTAAAAGATAAAATTAACTTTAAAAGTTTTGATTTATCGCTTTTTACTAAAAAGATAGCCGATCCGCCCAAGAAGGCGCAGAAAAAAAGTACACAAATTTTCCAGACTTCCATTTTAAAAATCGGGTTGAAGTTTTTTAAATATTCTTGAACAAATAAAGCCAATTAAACTACCCAGTAAGGCACCTGTGGTTACATCTACAGGATAATGTACCCCAACATAAACCTGAGCAAAACTTATAATAAAAGCCCAGAATAAACCAATAGGTAAAATGGGTTTCCACCGGCTGTAGAATACAAAAATGATGAAAACTGCAATAGCAAAATGATTTGTTGCATGTGCTGAAGGAAAACTCATTCCGCTGCCGCAGGGCACACGATGGATAATATCATTAACCAATGAAGGTTCGTTACAAGGCCTTAATCTGGCTACAAATGGTTTAATTAACCTTGAAGAAATTAAATCACCCATGGCAAAAGTAAAAAGAATCATGCCAATGATGTAATAGCCTTGCTTTTTGTACTGCTTTATGCAAAAAACAATAATAAAGAGGTAAAGGGGTGCCCAGAAAAAGCGGTTGCGCAATAAAGGCATCAGCCAATCAAAAAATCCATTGGATAATCCACGATGGATTTTCAAAAACAACTCTGCATCAAACTGCTGAATGCTTTCTATCATGCTTTTTTGCAAATTAAAATTAACCGGTCAGAATTTTCTTCGTTATACGGCTCAAGCGCATAACTGCCAAAGGTTTTTTCTATCACCATACCAGCTTTGGCTATCATTCTTTCAAAATCTTCTAAACTAAAAGCCTGCACACGCTCTTCAAAGTTGTAGGTTTTATGGTTATCTTCAAAATTTATCTTCTTGATAATCTTACCATCAACAACTTTTTTATCAATATTAAAACTAATTTGATCCAAAACTTTAGTTTCTGTAGAATTTAAATTTCTGATTATTTTTTCAGTATTAAAATAATCAATAACCAATATTCCGTTGGCATTTAAACTTTTTCTAAAGGTTTTTAAAGCGTTTACATGGTCTTTTTCCGTATCAAAATACCCAAAACTTGTAAAAAGGTTCAAGGCAACATCAAAATAGTTGATGTAGAATAAGCGGCGCATATCGTGCACTAAGAAATGCAGTTTTTCATTTTCAAACTGCTTTGCATATTTAATGCTTTGCTCTGATAAATCAATCCCGGTTACATTAAACCCTTTTTTATTCAGGTAAATGGAATGCCTTCCTTTACCACATGCAATATCCAGCATTTTAGAATCAGCAACCGGATTTAAAAAATCAGTTAGGTTGTCGATAAAAAATTCGGCTTCAGCATCGTTTCTTTGTTGGTATAGGATATGATAATAAGGAGAATTAAACCAATATTGAAACCACTTGCGTTGCATAAAAAGCCGTATTTATTTTTGAAAGGGGCAAATATAAGGTTTTGCAATGGCAACAAAACTTTTGAAGATCTATTTTATGCAATATTGTTGCATAATTATATTGTGTTTTAAGCTAAATCTATTAAATACATCGTGTAAATAGATATAAAGCGAATGTAAATTAAACGGTTAGCAAGTTTAAAACTTAAGCACAATCCTGAATTTTTTCTTATTTTTGGGCATATATAAAACGAACATAAGTGACTTTAATAAAATCGATTTCAGGCATAAGAGGAACCATTGGTGGACAAGCAGGAGATGGCTTAACACCTATAGATATTGTGAAATTTACAGCCGCATTTGGTAGCTGGGTAGTTCAGAAAACAAATAATAAAAGAATAGTTTTAGGTCGTGATGCCCGTATATCAGGCGAAATGGTTAATAATTTAGTTATCGGGACCCTTCAGGGGCTTGGTATTGAGGTTATTGATTTGGGCCTGTCTACCACTCCAACAGTAGAAATTGCTGTACCTGATGAAAATGCAGGTGGAGGCATCATTTTAACAGCCAGCCATAATCCAAAACAATGGAATGCGCTTAAGTTATTAAATAGTGATGGCGAATTTATTAGCGATGCTGATGGTAAGGAAGTTTTAGACCTTGCCGAAAGTGCCAGTTTTGATTTTGCCGATGTGGATAAACTGGGTAAAGTAATCAAAAATGATACTTATCTGCAGAAACATATTGATAAAGTTTTGGCTTTACCTTTAGTGGATGTGGAAGCCATTAGAAATGCCGATTTTAAAGTTGTTATTGATTGTGTTAACTCAACAGGTGGTATTTTTATCCCTGCTTTGTTAAAAGCCTTGGGTGTAAATAAGGTTGTAGAATTATACTGTACACCTGATGGGCATTTTCCGCACAATCCCGAACCTCTTCCTGAAAACTTAACGGAGATTTCAAAAGAAGTTCAGAAACAAAATGCTGATTTAGGTATTGTTGTTGATCCGGATGTGGATCGTTTATGTTTTGTAAATGAGGATGGCAGTATGTTTGGTGAAGAGTATACTTTAGTTGCTGTTGCAGATTATATCCTTCAAAATACACCAGGAAACACGGTTTCTAACCTTTCTTCTACAAGAGCTTTACGCGATGTGACCGAAAAAGCAGGATCAGAATATAATGCTTCTGCAGTAGGTGAGGTAAACGTTGTAAATAAAATGAAAGCGACCAATGCCATTATCGGCGGTGAAGGCAATGGCGGTATTATTTACCCTGAATCTCATTATGGTAGAGATGCCTTAGTTGGAATTGCCTTGTTTTTAACGCACTTGGCTAAATTTGGTAAGCCGATTTCAGTTTTAAGAAACAGTTATCCCGGGTATTTCATTTCCAAAAATAAAATTACCCTTACGCCAGAGATGGACATAGATAATTTATTAAAACAGGTTGAAGAAAAATATAAAAATCAGCCATATAGCACCATTGATGGTTTAAAGATAGAGTTTGATAAAACATGGGTGCATTTGCGCCGTTCTAATACTGAGCCTATTATCCGTATATACAGCGAAGCTGAAAATGAAACCGTGGCAGAAAGCCTCGCTAATAAAATTATCTCTGACATAAAAGAGATTTTAAACTAAACACATACAAACACACAAATGAAAAGGGTTTATTTAGATAATGCAGCAACAACGCCTCTTGACCCTGCAGTGATTGCAGAAATGACCAATGTAATGGAGAATTACTTCGGTAATCCATCTGCTATCCATGCTTTAGGGCGTGAGGTTAGAACGTTGGTAGAGAAGGCGCGTAAAAGTGTTGCAGGTTTATTAGGTGCATCGCCCTCCGAAATATTTTTTACGTCGGGAGGTACAGAAGCAGATAATACAGCAATAAGATGTGGTATTTCTGCTTATGGCATTAAACATGCCATTACATCTAAAATAGAGCATCATGCGGTAGAACATACGCTAAACATGATGTTAAAAGATGGACAAATTGATAAACTAAGTTTTGTTAATATTGACGAAAAAGGAAATATCGATTATGCGCACCTGGAAGAATTGCTGCAAAATAACGAACGTACATTTGTTTCTTTAATGCATGCCAATAACGAGTTAGGTACGTTAACGGATATGCAAAAAGTGGGAAACATTTGCGAAAAATACAATGCAATTTATCATGCGGATACGGTGCAGACGATGGGGCATTACCCACATAATGTTCGTGATTTAAAGGCGCATTTTATTGTTTGCGCTGCTCATAAACTGCATGGCCCTAAGGGAGTAGGTTTTTTATACGTAAACAGCAATATTAAAATTCCACCAATGATTTACGGAGGTGCACAAGAACGCAATATGCGTGGTGGTACAGAAAACGTATATGGAATTGTAGGATTGGCTAAAGCTTTAGAAATGGCTTACGCGGATATGGAAGCACATCAAAACCATATTCAGGGCTTAAAGGATTATTTAAAAGAACAATTAATTGCCGAAATTCCAGGTATCGGTTTTAATGGCGAAACAGATGCAGATAAAAGCCTTTATACGGTTTTAAATGTATCGTTCCCTGAAATGGACATGGCAGATATGCTGTTGTTTAATTTAGATATTAACGGCATTTGTGCCTCAGGTGGTAGTGCCTGTTCTTCGGGTTCTAACATTGGTTCGCATGTGTTAAATGGTATCCATGCCGATCCAAACCGTCCTTCGGTGCGTTTTTCTTTTAGTAAGTATACCACTAAAGAAGAGCTTGATTATGTAATCGAAAAAGTTAAAATGGTGGTAAAACAGAATGCTTTAGCATAAAAATATCATTAACCAAATAGGAGCGTCCCGGCATAAACCGGGACTTTTTTTGTGGCCTTGCCAATAGCCAATAATCTATAGTGTTCCATTCCAACCAGGTTTATATCCATGAACCAGTGCTACTGTTTATGCTTTACTGAATCTGGTTTGTGGTTTTTAGCACTAAACTGATTAAAAATCTCTTGCAAAATTCAAAAAATAAACTTACATTTAATTAACATAAAGGCAATTCACGCCATTTTACCTGTTGTTCCATAACGAAACCTTATCAAATATCCTATGGTATAAGGTTAAGCAAATTTTAAAAAGCTTTTTTATACGTATTAAATGTTAACCCTGGAAGCCCGGCAAGTTTTCAATAATCTATATCATCATGGAAAAGAACCACAACACTCAAAATCTGGAAAATGCTAAATTGGAAGAAAAGTTAAATGAAGAAAGAAAACATATTTATAAGTTCATCTTCAATCCTTTTTCTTTCGAATCTTCTAACCATTTTAATAAAATCCATAAAAGAAGGTTTCATTCTTTCGGGTGCATCCATGAGCTGGGAAAGCTACCTGGGGCTATGTTATAAATAAGCTATCCATATCTTTTATTTTAAATGTAAGGAGAGAATCTTTAAAATCTTGTTTGGTCGCTTATCAAGCATTAGATGATTCTTTTGCCTAATCCCATTCCTAAAACAACTAATAAAAACAATCTTGTTTTTTGCTTGTTCCTATAATAAATCAATTTACAATTACTATGGAAACGAATAAAGAAAAAGGTAAAGTTGTTGAGAACGATTTACTGGATAAAACCGCAGAGGACATTAAAGAAGATAGAAAATTGGATGAGAATAAGTCATCCAAGGTAACAACCAACCTGTTTAATAAAGATAAAGACCGTGAAAATAATTCCTTTGGTCCGGGGCACGAACCTGGTGCAACACCTGGTTCGGGAATATAATTATACTTACCGTTTTTTACCTCAAAAAACATTAAATTTAAACCACAGCAATTGCTGTGGTTTTTTAAGTTAACCCTATTATGGAAAGAAGAAATTTCATCAAAAACTCTGCATTAACCCTTGCCTTGTTGGCTATGTATAAAACAGATGTATTGGCCGGGCAAAATTTATTAAGGGCTTATAATTTTAAACCCATACGTAATAATGTAGGTGTATTTACGGAACAAGGTGGTACTATTGGCTGGTTAAACTCTTCGAGTGGTTTTGTAGTTGTTGATGCTCAATTTCCAGCTTCTGCACCCCATGTAATAGAGGAATTAAAAAAACTTGGCGAAAAACCATTTAAATATTTAATCAATACACATCATCACGGAGATCATACGGCCGGTAATATTGCTTTTAAAGGTTTGGCAGAAAAGGTTGTAGCACACCAAAATTCTTTAATTAATCAAAGAAAAGCAGCAGAAAAGGCCAATAACCTGGATCAGCAGCTTTTACCGGATACCACCTTTGGAACCGGTTGGAAAACGAAAGTAGGCGATGAAAAAATCAGCGCTTATTATTATGGATCCGGGCACACTAATGGCGATGCCGTTTATCATTTTGAAAATGCAAATATTGTACATGTTGGCGATTTGGTTTTTAACCGTAAATTTCCATATATAGACCGCGAAAATGGTGCGCATATTGGCAATTGGATTACCGCATTGGATAAAATCACTAATCAGTTTGATCAGGATACCGTATTTATTTGGGGCCATAGTTTAGATCCTGAAAAAGTAACCGGAAATAAGGCCGATGTAAAAGCTTACCAGAATTACCTTCAAAGTTTGCTTGCATTTGTTGGCAGCGAAATTAAAGCCGGTAAAAGTAAGGAAGATATTTTAAAAGCAACCAGCATACCTGGAGCAGCAGAGTGGAAAGGCGAGGGGATACAAAGGAGTATTACGGCCGCTTACGAAGAATTAAGGGGTACTTAAAGCTAATTGCCGCGTGATTGTTTATAAACGTATTCCATAGCTTCATCTTTGCCTTGTATAAAATTTTCGATTAAATAATTAATTTTTACATCTGGAAGGAGGGGACCCTTTTTGCCTTTCCAATTTTCCCAGTATTTGGTCGAATAGCCAACAACAATTTTTGTTTTTGGTAGTGTAAAACCTCTTACTTCGCCATAGTGATTGATGTTGCCACTTGTGCTTTCACCAATTAATTCAGCATTAGTATTTCTTTTTAGTTCAATAGCATTCATTAAGGCTGAAGAAAATGTTCTTTTTCCAATTAATACAAATAGTTTTCCTTTTTTATTGAGGTAGCTTGTTTTAATCGTGTCAATAAAAGGCGATAGTACTCCAGAATTTCCTCCACTGTTTGTTCTTAAATCTAAAACTATTTTATTTGGATGGTTTGTTTCAATTTCTTTAAATAAGCTCTCGTTAAATTTTGAAAATGGATTATTCTTGTCTTCCTGGCATCTCGAATAATTGAAATATAATGTACCCTTCGCTTTATTGTATTTGAACCAATAATTATCCTGGTTCCCCATCGAATAAGTTGTATTTGAGGCATTTGCCAACTCTATTTTTTTATTATTCGTTTTCAAAACTGATTTTAGTATAACTTCAGTTTCCTTTCCATTAGCGTTTTTAAAAGTGTATTGCGCTTCTTCATTAGAATTTAATATGCCCAGGCCTTTCAAAAAAGCCGGGTTATTCAGGAAGTTTAAAAGCCAGACCTCGAAATAAGATTTATTTTCGCTTTGTATAACTTGTTTAAAACGACCGATAATTGATTTTATCGGTTGGCCATTAATGCGGGTAAGTTCAAACGTAAGTTGGTTTGCATGGGCTGAATCAATGCCAACAACATAAATTCCTTTCTTAAAAATATCAAACTGCACAGGTAGAATTTTGGTGTAGGGCGGTTCTATTCTGGTGTGTTCATCACCTATGGAAACAATCAGTTTAAAAAGTTCTGCAGTAAAGGTTTCATAATTCAGCTCATTAACCTGGAGTTTAATGTTGTTGATTTTATTTTCGAAATCCGATTTGTTGATTTTTAAGAATAAATTTTTATGTTTTTGTGGTAATGTATCCTTCAGATATTCCAAATCACTCAAAAAATCACTCGCTGAAGGGGTTTGTGAAAAAGCAGGAGATATAAAAAATAACAGAAATATAAATAAGATGCACTTCTTCATTCGTTTTAGCAATTTTTTAATAGACAACATACGATTTAATAAGTTGCATCGAATACTAAATAATAATTCATTAGCATCTTTTTTTCTCAATTTATAAACGTTCTATATTTGAAATAACCTTTTTAGTACCACTAAATTACCATAAGCTTTAATCATTAACAGTTATATTTGTTACAATTCAAAAATCAGAATTTATGGATGATTTTATAGCTGCCCGTTCCCAAATGGCCCTATCATTGGGTTTTCATATTATTTTTTCCTGTATTGGTATGGTTATGCCGTTTTTTATGGCCGTATCGCACTACAAATGGTTAAAAACAAATAATGAAGTTTATAAGAATATAACCAAAGCCTGGAGCAAAGGTGTTGCTATTTTTTTTGCTACAGGAGCTGTTTCCGGTACCATGTTATCCTTTGAACTGGGTTTATTATGGCCAAAGTTTATGGAACATGCAGGCCCTATTTTTGGTATGCCTTTTTCTTTAGAAGGTACTGCCTTTTTTATTGAAGCCATTGCATTGGGTTTTTTCCTATACGGCTGGAACAAACTTAATAAATGGTTTCACTGGTTTACCGGTATGGTGGTTGGGGTTAGTGGTTTGGCATCGGGCATTTTGGTTGTTGCAGCCAATGCCTGGATGAATAGCCCTGCCGGATTTGACTTTGTAAACGGACAGTATTTAAATATAGATCCTATTCAGGCCATGTTTAATAAAGCCTGGTTTACGCAGGTCCTGCATATGTGTTTAGCTGCTTTTACGGCCACTGGTTTTGCTGTGGCTGGCGTACATGCCTTAATGGTATTGCGAAATAGCAATAAAGAGTTCCATTTAAAGGCATTCAAAATTGCAGCCATTTTTGCCTGCATAGGCGCTTTATTACAACCGTTAAGCGGCGATTTATCTGCCAAGGACGTTGCAAAAAGGCAACCTGCAAAATTAGCGGCCATGGAAGCGCTGTATAAAACCGAAAAACCTGCGCCTTTATTAATTGGTGGTATTGTTAACGAGCAGGAGAAAACAGTTAAAATGGCCATTCAACTTCCAGGCGCATTGAGCTTTTTGGCACATGGTGATTTTAAAGCTGAAGTTAAAGGTTTAGACCAGATTCCTGAAGATCAGCATCCGCCGGTAGCCATAACACATTATGCTTTTCAAATTATGGTTGGCATTGGTACGCTTCTTTTGCTTATTGCCATCATTTATTTTATAACCCTGTTTAAAAAGAAACCGCTTACTGATAAGCGCTGGTTGCTTAAATTATTCGTTTATGCAATTCCTTTAGGTTATATAGCCCTTGAAGCCGGTTGGGTGGTTACAGAAGTTGGGCGGCAACCCTGGATTATTTATGGCATTATGCGAACAAAGGATGCCGTTACACCTATGCCCGGTATTGCTTATTCTTTTTATATTTTCTCGGCTATTTATATTTCCTTAGGCATAATTGTGGCCTTTTTGTTGTACCGTCAGATTAAAATGGTACCCGTTTTATACAATAATTCACCATCAGAAACCCAAAAGAACTAATTATGGAATACGTGGTAATTATCTTTTTGTGTTTAGCCATTTTGCTCTACTTCTTATTGGGTGGGGCCGATTTTGGTGCAGGAATTATCGAACTTTTTACTTCTACAAAAAATAGGAGCAAAACCCGAAAAACCATGTATCAGGCCATTGGGCCGGTTTGGGAGGCCAATCACATGTGGCTCATAATTGCTATTGTGATTCTTTTTGTAGGCTTTCCTCACATTTACACCACCATGTCGGTTTACCTGCATATTCCATTGGCCATTATGCTTATCGGGATTATTGCCCGGGGTACAGCTTTTGTATTCCGTCATTATGATGCTGTTAAAGATGATATGCAGTGGTTGTACAACCGGATATTCAGGTATTCGAGTTTTGTTACCGCATTATTCCTCGGTATTATTGCCGGGAGTGTAATTTCAGGGCATATAGATACCAGCGCAACTGATTTTGTATCCGCCTACGTTTATAGCTGGTTAAACTGGTTTTCCATTTCAGTAGGTTTGTTTACGGTTGCTCTTTGTGGCTTTTTGGCTGCTATTTATTTAATCGGAGAAACAAAAGATGCACACGATAAAAAAAGGTTTATTAAAAAAGCAGAATTTATGAATATTGCTGCAGTTGTATTTGGAGCAATGGTCTTTATTGCAGCGCTAAAAGAAGATGTTCCGCTGGTGGATTGGGTTTTTAAAAATACCGTTGGGCTTTCGGCTGTTGTTTTAGCAAGTTTATCCCTTGTTTTACTCTGGTATTTGCTACTCAAAGGAAAAACTAAAATTCTACGTGTTTTAGCAGGCTTTCAGGTTACTATGATCCTTTTGGCGATAAGTTATGCCCACTTTCCTAATTTCATCCGCTTAAAGGGGGGAAATACAATTTCTTTATTTAATACCATCGGACCAGAGAAAACGATTTACAGTTTGGGTTTAGCTCTTTTATTGGGTAGTGTTTTGATTTTACCTTTCTTAGGGTATTTATTTTATAAGTTTCAGAAAAAGGAGGAGTAGGGGTTTTATTATCCTAAGGTATTTAGCGGCTACAGAGGTTTTTTTTGAT
The DNA here is from genome assembly GCF_032678625.1 of Pedobacter nototheniae. Taxonomy (GTDB): domain Bacteria; phylum Bacteroidota; class Bacteroidia; order Sphingobacteriales; family Sphingobacteriaceae; genus Pedobacter; species Pedobacter nototheniae_A. Next base: position 64,801 of record NZ_JAVTSO010000002.1, read on the forward strand.
AAACTCTGTATGCCTTTTCTCACTTTAAGCGTATATTTTTTTAAACCTCGTATTCAATTTCTCCAAGATAATGCAAATCGAAATTCTTTCTGTTTACACTTACAGGATTTTCAATCTCACTTTTGTTGATAAAAGCAATGGCATTTAAATCGGTTAAGTTAAGTGCATTAATTTTAGTTTCTAAGGCATCCATCCATTTCGCTGCATAAGAATACTTGCCAAACTTTTCGTTAACAGGTTTGGCATTATTTTCAAAACCGCATTCTAAAAAGTCAAAGTCAATCCAGTTTTCTGATTGTGACGCCGAAAATTCTGAAACATAGCCATCTGAATTTGATTCATTTTCATAAAATCGCTTGTCTTCTTCAAAAAAATCATAAAATAAATCTTCTGATTTAAAATTTCCAACCCAAAAATGGCAGATTTCAGTTTTCATACAGTAATAGTATTTTATTATAAAGAGGGCGAAATTAAACAAAAAAGAGGCTTTCCTAAAGAAAAGCCTCTTAATAATAAGATATTATAATGGATAGTCTTTATAATCCTCCTTTTCGGGTAGCTTTCTTTTGCTCAGGCCAGGTATTTGGTTTGCCTGTACGTTCGTTTACGCCCAAATCGGTCACCTTTTCATTTGAGGTCTTCTCAGGATCTTCGCAGGCCATATAAACCATAATCGCCGCTAAAATCACGTTGCTTCTAATTTCATCGAAAACTAATTTATCATAGCTATCGCGGTTTGTATGCCAGGTGTACGTGCCATAATCCCAGCTTGTAGAGCTTAACGAGAAACCAGGCGCACCAACAGCCACAAAAGATGCAAAGTCTGATCCACCACCGCCCGGAGCACCAGGAAAACTCGTCTTAATCTGGTTTTTAATCGTATCAGGAACCTTTGCCAGCCAACGTGTTAAAAAGTCTTTTGCTTTTGCAAATCCCTGTCCTGATAAATTTACGACTCTGCCCGTACCGTTATCCTGGTTAAATAAAGCCTGAAGGTTATTTACGATTTCCGGATGATCTTCGACAAAAGCCCTTGAGCCATTTAAACCTTGCTCTTCGCTGCCCCAATGGCCTACCAGGATGGTTCTTTTAGGGTTAGGATAAAATTTCTTTAATACCCTTAACGCTTCCATCATCATAATTGTACCCGATCCGTTATCGGTTGCACCACTTGCACCATCCCACGAATCGAAATGCGCAGATAACATTACATATTCATTTGGTTTTTCTTTTCCTTTAAGCTCTGCAATGGTATTAAAGGTAGGTACAACACCCATTTCTTTAGATTCTGCCTCAATTTTAATGGTAGGTTTCGAGCCGTATTGTGCCAAACGATAAACCAAGCCATAATCTTCAACAGATAAATCTACAGTAGGGATTTTAGTTGTATTTGCACCAAAAATTTTATCAACGCCAAAGCCCTGAGACCAATTATTGATGATGATACCTGCAGCACCAGCATTTTCTATCGCTAAAGCTAAGTTTTTAGCATTTAAGCCTGTTTTTGCAATTTTTGCTGCCCATGCTTTTGCTGCTTCAGTTTTTTCTTTCTTAAATTTATCAAACAGATCTTTAGTTGCAAATTCTTCCCAGTTTTTTTCAGGACGGCCTGAAATCTGATTCATAGAAATCATAACCAATTTTCCTTTTACAGCCGGCAACCATTTTTGAAATGAAACAGAGTCTGTAATTTCCGGTAAAATAATAGCTTCTGCATTGATGGCTTTTCCATTGGTTGATGGGCTCCAGGCCAGTTGTGTACCCTCTAATGATCGTACCCGCGGGCTAATTAAATCGATATGGGTAATGCCTCTTTGCCAGCCTCTCCATTCGCCCCATTTTTCATTTTTAGCAGAAATACCCCAGTCGCTGTATTTTTTTACAGCCCAGTCATTTGCTTGTTTCATTTGAGGGCTGCCAACTAAACGCGGACCAACAACATCTAAAAGTTCATGTGCCAGTTTTTCCAGCTGCGAATTTTCATTTACCTCTTTAACAATTCCATCAATTACCTTATTGTTTTGCGCAAAAGCAATAGAAGAGGTAAATAAAAGGAGTGAGGGCAATAGTAATTTTTTATTCATAATTTTTCCAGTTAATTGATTAAGCTAAATTAAGAATTAAGCTATGCTTAGCCGGAAGTTAATAGAAATGTTGCACTGGAGGATAAACTATAACAACCTTCCATTGAGAATTTACTCCAATATTGAACTTGAAATAACTTTGTTAGGTTTAATGTCTTTTGATAAGATGAATGTACTTATCACCACACTCTGATAATCGAGTATATTCATTCATGGAGTTTCCATAATTTTGAATTGCAATTTCACCATCATTAAATGCACCTTCCAAATCACCTTGGTTTTCATCGCCTGGTAAACCCGAAAAAGTAATGTAATTACCATCTTCCATTCTGGAAAAGTAAACTTTGCCTTTTTTTTCTCTTTTGGTTGTTTTAAGTAAATAAACATATTCACCTTTAACATAACTAATTTTGATGCTTAGTTTGCAATCATTATCAGATTCGGTTACACTGTAATTTCCAGTGATCACTTTTGGTAGCGGCTTATATTTTATGGGGGATATCCGGAGTTTAACCAGAAGTTCCTTTTGAGTGGTTAAATTTTTCCAGATTCCGATGAAAATTCCATTTTTTAAGGAGCCAGTTATTTTTGCAGTTTTATTGTTTAAATAATCGGTTTCAAAACAGGTAAGTTGATTGTTCTCGAGTTTACCATCCATTAGCTTGATCTCAATTCCTTTTCTTTCGTAAAAATAACTTCCAGAAAATGAGTTTCCATTATTCTTTAAGGTTACATAAACATCATAGTTTCCAATCTTTCCCTTATAGTTCTTTTCCGAATCTTGTTTGAAGAAACTGAAAGATTTTATGGATAAAAATAATATAATTGAAAGTAATAATATAGATTTCATGCAGAAGAGGTTATTTAGAAACTTGCTTTTTGAATTTTATCGTGAAAAGGTAAGTACTCCGATAATGCCGCCGAGCCATACCAATTAAATAACTCAAAATCTAACAGTTTGTTTTTAATGGCCGGATCAGTTTTTAGTAATTGTTTGGCTTCATCCTGCGATTTTGCATTGAGAATGAAAATACCACGATAGGAATGATCGTTCTTGGCAAGTGGTCCGGCTACAATTAGCTTATTAATTTCGACCAGATGACCAATATTTTTCATGTGACCAGCAAAAAGACTATCCGTTTGCACTTTTGAAGCTGTTGTATTTGTGCCCGTTTTTAAAATAACCAGCACATACATTTTCATTCCATAGTTATCAGCATCGAGTTTTTTAGCCAGTACTTCATCGTAAGCAACTTTTGGTTTTTGATCTTGAGCCTTTGCTAAATATCCTGATGCAAATAGGCAGATGAAAAGGAGTAGTTTCTTCATTTGGATTTTATTTATTTTAAAATTAAAATAATTCCTTAAAGAATAGATACAAAAAAAGCAGGGAAGGAGTAACCTAAACTCCAAAGCCCTGCTTTTTAGAAAAAATATAAAAAGTAATACTAATTAATTGTTCATCATTTTAATGAAGGCAGCCACTTTAGCCTTCATTGCCCTTCTGTCAACGATAAAGTCAAGGAAACCATGTTCTAAAACAAATTCAGAGGTTTGAAAGCCTTTAGGCAAATCTTTTTTAATCGTTTCTTTAATTACCCGCGGACCTGCAAAACCAATTAACGCACCAGGTTCTGCAATGTTAATATCGCCCAACATAGCATAAGAAGCTGTAACACCCCCTGTGGTTGGATCGGTTAATAAAGAAATGTAAGGAATTTTAGCCTGACTTAGTAAAGCCAGTTTGGCTGATGTTTTGGCCATTTGCATTAATGAGAATGCAGCCTCCATCATCCGGGCACCACCTGATTTAGAAATCATCAGGAAAGGAATTTTATGTTTAATGCTATAATCAATAGAGCGGGCAATCTTTTCACCAACTACAGATCCCATTGAACCACCGATAAAGGCAAAGTCCATACAAGCAATAACAAGTTCTTGTCCTTCCATTTTACCTACACCAGCACGAATTGCATCTTTCAGGCCTGTTTTAGCCTGGCTTTCAACAACTCTTTCTGTATAAGGTTTGTTATCGTTAAAGTTAAGCGGATCGCCGGAAGTTAAATTAGCAAAAAGCTCTTTAAACTCGTTATTGTCAAATAAAACCTCGAAATATTCTTTTGATCCTACCCTCAAATGGTAATCGCAATAGTGACAAACGTATTTGTTTTCCTGTAGTTCTGCCTGATGTAGCGGTTTTTTACAATTTGGACATTTATTCCACAAACCATCAGGTGCTTCTTTTTTCTCTTCAGTTGTGGTAATGATACCTTTATTTTCTCTTTTAAACCAAGCCATATAATTTTTTAAAGAATCGGATTGCAAAGAAACGAAAAATATAATTAAGATAAAGAATAACCAATCATCAAATCACAATAATCAAACTCGCCTGGTGTTTAGTATGGTTTGATTATTGATTATTGGAATTTGGTAATTTTTCATGGTGTGTAATATTTACACTATGGATAATGTAGTTTATACACTAAATAGGCCTTATTTTGATATTAAAGGTATAAAACTGTTGTTATAAAAGCTTGAAATGTTATTTTTTTTTATAACTTCGGACTTAATAAAATTAACAAGAAATGAGTTTAAAAGGCTATAAAGGCGTAATTTACGGAGATGCCGTTCAAGAATTATTTGAGCAGGCTAAAAAACATCAGTTTGCTTTACCGGCAGTAAACGTTACTGGTACAAATACAGTTAACGCGGTTTTAGAAACTGCAAAGGCAGTAAATTCGCCTGTTATGATTCAGTTATCAAATGGCGGTGCTCAGTTTTATGCGGGCAAATCGTTAGATAATGAGAAACTTCAAGCATGTATTTTAGGTGCTGTATCGGCGGCTAAACATGTACATTTATTGGCAGAACATTATGGTGTTGCTGTGGTTTTACATACAGACCACGCCGCTAAAAAATTATTGCCTTGGATTGATGGCCTTTTAGACCATGGTGAAAAATTCTTCGCTGAAACTGGAAAACCTTTGTTTTCATCGCATATGCTTGATTTATCAGAAGAGCCGATTGAAGAAAACATGGAAATTTCTGCTAAATATTTGGCCCGTATGGCTAAAATGAATATGACTATCGAAATCGAACTTGGTGTAACCGGTGGAGAAGAAGATGGTGTAGACAATAGTGATGTAGACAGCTCAAAATTATATACCCAGCCAAGTGAGGTTGCTTATGCTTACGAAGAATTAAGTAAAGTTTCTCCTCGTTTTACTGTTGCTGCAGCTTTTGGGAACGTACATGGTGTTTATAAACCGGGTAATGTTAAATTGCAACCGGTAATTTTGAAAAATTCTCAGGATTTCATTAAAGAGAAATTTAATTTAACGGCCGAAAAGCCAATTAATTTTGTATTTCACGGTGGTTCAGGTTCTTCTCAGGAAGAAATCAGAGAAGCAATTTCTTATGGTGCGATTAAGATGAATATTGATACTGATATGCAATGGGCATTTTGGGAAGGTATTTTAGAGTATTATAAAAAGAACGAAGCTTATCTTCAAGGTCAGATTGGTAATCCTGATGGTGATGATAAACCAAATAAAAAATATTACGATCCACGCGTTTGGTTACGTAAAGGCGAAGAAACTTTTGTAAAGCGCTTAACTACTGCTTTTGAAGATTTAAATTGCATTAATGTAAACGATAAGTTATAAAAAGCAGAAAGGTTTTTATGTTATAACGATTTTGACATTACACTTTTCTACTAAAAACAAAAGCGCCATAGGTATAAAAACTTATGGCGCTTTTCTTTGTTATGTGTTATATTTAAGCAAATGAAATATAATGAAGAATTCTAATCAAAAAGAGAAAAAAAATAGTTTTTTTGAGCGGTTTGCCAATGCGGCAACAAAATTTACAGGCAGCTCTGTTGCATTTATTGCTGCCACTGCAATTGTAATTATCTGGGCGGTAAGTGGCCCAATATTCAATTATTCTGAAACCTGGCAGTTGGTTATTAATACCGGAACAACAATTATAACCTTTTTAATGGTGTTTTTAATCCAAAAGGCACAAAATAAAGATGGGAAGGCCATTCAGTTAAAATTAAATGAGTTAATTGCAGCGCATGAAAGGGCAAGCAACCGCATGGTGGATATAGAAGACCTGACAGAAAAAGAATTAGATCAGTTGCATAAATTTTACGTTGCGCTGTCTACATTAGCCAAAAAAGAAGCCGATATTCACTGTTCTCACTCAATTGATGTTGCAACAGAACTGAATGAGTTAAAATTGAAAACAAATAAACACTTTAAAAGTCAGAAATAATGAGTTTGCTGGTTCAAAAGGTAAATCACCCTGAAGATTTAGAAAAGGTTTTTGCCATACGCAAAAAAGTCTTTGTAGAAGAACAAAATTGCCCGCCAGAGTTGGAATGGGAATATGAGGATGAGTCTATACATTTCTTGGCAACACACAACGGACAACCCTGCGGCGCGTGCCGTTGGCGTAAAACTGATGCAGGATATAAACTGGAACGTTTTGCAGTGCTAAAAGAATTTAGAGGCATGGGAGTTGGGCGTGCCTTAATTGCTGAAGCCCTGTCTGATTTGCCTGATAATGCACATTATATTTACCTGAATTCTCAATTGGATGCAATGAGTTTATATGCTAAATTCGGCTTTGTTGCCGAAGGCGATCAATTTGAGGAAGCGGGTATACAGCACTTTAAAATGGTTAAAAAAGTTTAATTGCTTTTGCTTTAAACTTACAATTATGGCCCATCACAAACTTTTAGATCTGATTGCTGCCCATATAAATTTAAATGAGGCGGATGTTAATTTAGTAAAAACATTATTTGAGCCTGTTAAACATAAAAAAAATGATTTCTTAGAAGTGGAAGATAAAATTCCACGAAATTTATACTTTATCAACAGTGGTTTTGTCCGTGTTTTTCATTATCAGAATGGCAATGAAATAACCACACATATTAACTGCCCACCTGGATTTATTACTTCATTTAATAGTTTTTTAAACCAAAGAATTTCATCGGATAATGTTAAATGCGTAACAGATTGTATTTTCCTGAAAATCAGTAGAAATAACCTTGATCTTCTTTATCAGAAAAGCGCAAACTGGGATGCTTTCGGCAAAATCATTTACGAAAAATCATTACTTTATAATGAGCAAAGAGCCTTGGACATGATCACACTTCCGGCAGATGAACGTTATTATAATTTGATGAAAAATTATCCAGAAATTATCCAGAATGTTCCTTTACAATATATAGCTTCTTATTTAGGTATAGAACCCCAGTCGTTAAGCCGGATAAGAAAAAAGGCCGCCTCTATTTCTTAACATTTGTTCAGTATTTTTTTTGTGCCGCTGTTGAACTTTACATCTTCAAAATAAGAATATTTTAAAGATGAAAAGTATTAAAGGAAAAGTTGCTTTGGTAACAGGCGCATCATCAGGTATTGGCAAAGCTTTCGCTTATAAATTAGCCGAAATGGGGGCAGATTTGATTTTAACGGCCAGGAGAGAAGATAAATTACAAGAATTAGCTGTAAAGTTGAATCATAAATATGGCATTAGGGTATTTGTTTTTGCAAACGATTTAGTTAGAAAAGAAGCGCCGGAAAAACTCTATGGCCAGGTTATAAAAGCAGGGCTGAGCGTTGATTTATTGGTTAACAATGCAGGCTATGGTAAATGGACTAACTTTTTAGATGAAACTATTGAAGCGTACGATGATATGCTGGAGCTTAATATTAATGCACTCGTTAAACTGACGCATTTATTTATTCCTGGCATGCTGGAAAAAGGAATGGGGGGAATTATAAATGTAGCTTCAACAGGTGCTTTACAGCCTTGTCCATATGTTGGCGTTTATTGTGCAAGTAAATCATTCGTTTTAGCATTTTCGGAGGCCTTGCATGGAGAATACTATAAAAAAGGGTTAACCATTACGGCACTTTGCCCGGGAAATACTACGACCGGTTTTCAGAGCATTGCAAAAGCAAATACGAAAGGAATGAGTGCGGATAGCGCCGAAACTGTAGCCGAAGCGGGAATTAAAAGTATGCTGAATGGAAAAAGCTTTAAAATTGTTGGTTTTGCAAACTATTTAACTTCATTTATTCCAAGAGTTTTCCCACGAAAAACAGTGATTAATATCGTAAGTAATATGATGTATAAAAGAGTTAACGGATAAAATTGGGTATTTCTTACATTATTCTTTTAAAAATAATGTAAGAAATATTTATCCAAAAATCTGACTGGATAAGGCCATTGCCTCATTCCATTTGTCCATATTAAGGTTTAAATTCTCACCTTTAGTATTTAAATAACGAATTACATCTTCAGTGGCAATATTCCCGGTAAGGTCATCAGCTGCCATTGGGCATCCTCCAAAACCTTTCAGGGCAGAATCAATCCTTTTTACGCCCGAATTATAAGCCGCTTCAATTTTTTCAAAACGTTCGGCAGGGGTTGAGTGCAGATGAATACCAATTTCAATATTTTCAAATTTTGAAATGAGCTTTGGTAAGATACTTTCAATTTTTTCAGGAGTAGAAACTCCTACAGTATCGGCCAAAGAAAGTATTTGAACACCCTTATTCACTAAAGTATCAGCCCACTGCTCTACGATTTCATAATTCCACTCATCGCCGTAAGGGTTACCAAAACCCATTGACAAATAAACTACAGCAGTTTTGTTATTTTTACCACAAAGCGAAATCATTTCTTCAACGGTATTTAATGATTGTAAGATGCTCGAATTGGTATTGCGTTGCTGGAAGGTTTCTGAGATCGAAAATGGGAAACCGAGGTAATGAACCTGCTCATGTGTTACTGCTTCTTCAACACCTCTTAAATTGGCTACAATAGCCAGCAATTTTGTATCTGTTTGTTCTAAATTTAAATTAGCAAGCACTTCTTTGGTATCTGCCAGCTGCGGAATGGCTTTTGGCGATACAAAACTTCCAAAATCTAACGTATCAAAACCCACTTGTAGCAATAAATTCAGGTATTTAGATTTAAGTTCAGTAGGGACAAAATCGTGTAAACCCTGCATGGCATCACGGGGGCATTCTACTAATTTAAATGGATTTTGGCTCATTTGGTTATTCTTTTATGATGATTTAAGCGTATGGGAGCAATGTTAAGTGAGGTGCTCTATAAAAAAGGAATTGCTTTTGTTCTGCCTATTACCCAATTTAATTATAAAGTTCTATTTTTATAAGCGTCGTAATCAGTCAGCGCTACCTGATAATTTCCCAGCATATAAGGCGAAGATATTAAAAAATCAGCTGTTGCTACATCGCAGGCCATTGGAATGTTCCAAACTATGCCAATGCGTAAAAGGGCTTTAACATCCGGATCGTGTGGCTGGGCTTCCATTGGATCCCAGAAAAAGATTAAAACATCAATTTCTCCCTGGGCAATCAAAGCGCCAATTTGCTGGTCGCCACCTAAGGGGCCACTTAACAACTTTCTAACAGGTAAGTTTAACCGCTCTTCAATCAGTTTGCCGGTTGTGCCTGTAGCGAGCAATTCATGACCAGCAAATGCATCACGATTTGTAGTTACCCAGTTTAACAGATCATCTTTGCGGTTATCATGCGCAACCAATGCAATCTTTTTATTTGGCGTTAATATTTTATAAGTCATTTATAAATTTTGAGATCAAACTTTTTTAACTTCTTCAACTTCCGCAACATCACGATAATCTATACTTCTGTCTTTAGCAAAAGTTCTGATAATCAGTCTTGCGCCTCTGTCATAACTAAAATAACACCAAAGCCAGTTTACAAATACGATAATTTTATTTCTGAAACCAACCAAAGTCATTAAGTGTACAAACATCCAGGTAAACCAGGCAAAAACGCCTTGAAAACGGATTTTACCTAAATCTACTACTGCCTTATTTCTGCCTACTGTGGCCATCGAGCCTTTATCAAAGTACTTAAATTTCTCTAAAGGTTTATTTTCTTTTATATTAATCAGGTTTTTAGCCAGCTGATGCCCTTGCTGAATAGCAGCGGGAGCAACACCGGGATGTCCGTTTGGCGTTTCTTCATCAATAATTGCGGCAACATCGCCAATGGCATAAATATTTGGGTAACCAGAGATTAAATTCTGTGTATCGGTTTTTAACCTTCCACCTCTAACAATTTCAGCTTTATCCAAACCCGGGATAACCTGTCCTTTAACACCAGCGCTCCAAATTACTGTAGAGGCCAGTATAGCCGGCTTATCCTGTAAAGTAAGTGTTTGCCCATCATAACCCAACACACGTGTGCTGTTCATCACATTCACACCCATTTCCAATAAAAAGTCTTTTGATTTTTTTTGTGCCTGGGGCGACATTACACCTAAAAGTTCGGGCGAATTTTCAATGAGGTAAATATTAACCTTGCTTAGGTTTAATTCGGGATAATCATTAGGAATGACATGCTTTTTAAGCTCTGCAATGGCTCCGGATGTTTCTACACCTGTTGGACCACCACCTACAACAACAAAGTTTAACAAAGCTGTTTTTTTATCCGGATTGGTTTCAATGAGTGACTTTTCGAAATTTTGTAAAATCATACTTCTTAAATCCAAAGCTTCCGGAATAGATTTCATAGGCATAGAGTTGTCTTCTATTTCCTGATTGCCAAAGAAATTACTGGTCGATCCGGTTGCCAATACCAGGTAATCATATTTAATTGAACCTATATCGGTTAAAATGCAGTTTTCTGCAGCGTTGATTTCGGTAACTTTTGTAACCCTGAAAATGAGATTTTTTTGGCCCTTAAAAATTTTTCTAAGTGGAAAAGCAATAGAATCAGGTTCTAAACCTCCAGTAGCAACCTGGTAAAGTAAAGGCTGGAACGTATGGTAATTGTGCTTATCCAGCATAACCACCTGAAAGGGTTTGTTTTTTAATCTTTTTGCTAACTCAATACCACCAAAACCACCACCAACTATCACTATTCTTGGGTATTCACTTTTAGGAAGTTCTAAATCCATTATTTTGGGTTTTATATATACAAATGTAAAATAATTATGCGCTTAAGCAGAACGTGGGGAGGATAGAATAGTTTGAATTTGTTAGAAATATGAAAGTAAAATTATATTAAATAAACATTAAAATGGAGGCGAAACTATTATACATCCAATTCGAGATGTATATCCAATGGTTCCAGTAAAAATAGTTCCTGATCTCTTTCTTTAGCGATACGTGCACCTTCTTTGAAATAAAAATCTATTGTGGCTTTGGTAGGGGTGGCAGAGATATAGAGTTTTTTTGCGCCCATTTTTTTGGCAATATTCCTGATTTCCAAAATTAAACGGTGCCCAATCTGCTTTCCTCGGTACCCTTTACTAACATACAAAATATCCATTTTGCAGTATTCGAGTTTTGAGCCTCTCTTTTTATTTTCAATGGAGCTTACTCCAATTAAAATTCCATTTGTAAATGCGCCTAAAATTTCTCCACCCTGAACCTTGATTTGGATCTGTTTTTGAATGAGATTGTTTATTTCTACAGGCTCAAAAGCTTTAACTACTTCGGGCGTAGGATGCAGCCGGAGTGCACCATTCTCATATAGATAAGATTGTTGTATGTCTTCAGCCCGGTCAATTTCAACGATCTTATGAAGTTCATCCACCGCCAATATTCTGTAAATAATGTTTTGCATCTGGTATCTAAATCTTTTCCGAAAGTAGATTAAGATTTTGGCTAAAACAAAAAAGGGCATCTTAAAAAGATGCCCTTTGCTTTTGAATATGTTTGAGATTTATTTCTTCTCAGCTGAACTACCCAAATCAATTACAATAGGAGTAGAGATGCATAATGATGAATAAGTACCAATAATACGACCGATTAACAATGCGAAGATAAACCCGCGGATGCTATCTCCACCGAAAATAAAGATAACCAATAACACGAAGAATACAGTTAATGAAGTTAAAATGGTACGACTTAATGTACTGTTCAATGCGAAGTTGATTAAGTGGTTACGTTCTTCTCCATGTAAATCTTCTTTACCAGACTCTTTTAATTTCTCACGGATACGGTCAAATACAACAACAGTTTCAGTCATGGTGTAACCCATTACCGTTAAAATTGCTGCGATGAAATCTTGACCAATTTCTAATGAGAATGGCATAATACCGTCTAAAATAGTATAGAAAGATAATACCATTAACACATCATGGAATAATGCAATTACCGCACCTAAACCATACTGCCATTTTTTAAATCGTACTACGATATAGATAAACATGAATAAACATGAGATCAATACAGCGTAGAATGCACCATTTACAATATCACTGGCAATAATTGGCGTAACTTTTTGCGAACTTACAATCTCGTATTTAGAACCGGCTAAACCTTTGTTTAAAGCATCTTCAACAACTTTATCTGTTTTAGGGTCCTGATCTTCGATGTGGAAAGTTGTGGTAATTTTAACCTGGCTGTCTTCACCTGCAGTTTTAACCTCAGGGGTTTCATTACCAAATACAGGGTTTAACTTCGATTTTAAATCTTCAGTATTTACTGCTTTATCAAAGTGAACTAAGTATGTTCTACCACCTTTAAAATCAACACCTAAGTTTAAACCACCATTTTTAAAGTACATTCCAATACCCGCAACAATAATGATGGTAGAGATTACGTAATAAATTTTACGACGGCCAACAAAGTTAAAGCTGATGTTTTTAAATGCGTTACGGGTTACGCTGTTATCAAAACTAACTTCAATTTTGCGGTTTAATAACGATTCGAAAACAACTCTCGAAATGGCTACGGCTGCAAATAATGAAGAAAGGATACCGATACATAATGTAGTTGCGAAACCTTGAACCGGCCCGCTACCGAAAACATAAAGAATACCACCTAAAATAAACAAGGTTACGTTTGAGTCAATGATTGAAGGCATTGCATGTTTAAAACCTTCTTTAACTGCAGCAGAAGTACTTTTGCCATGAGCAAGTTCTTCACGTACACGTTCAAAGATCAGGATGTTTGCATCAACCGATAAACCTATGGTTAGTACGATACCCGCAATACCTGGCAATGTTAGTACTGCACCTAATGATACCAAAATACCAATGATGAAGAATAAGTTTAACAACAAAGCAAAGTTGGCCACCCAGCCTGCACGGTGATAATACAAGGCCATGAAAACCAGGATTACAATAAACGCAATTACGAAAGAGATTAGACCATCGTGAATGGCCTGAGCACCTAAGGTAGGACCAACTACGAAACTACCAGCAATACGTGCCGGAGCAGGTAATTTACCAGCTTTTAAGATGTTTGATAAATCCTTGGTATCGTTTTGAGTAAAATTACCTGTAATGGAAGATACACCATTAGGGATTTCGTTCTGTACGGTTGGAGCAGAATATACTGCGTTATCCAATACAATAGCAATCGCTTTTAAGTTATTCCTGTCAGCAGAAGCTTCAGCAGTAATTTTTTTCCATTTTGCAGCACCTTCGCTGGTCATGTACATGGTTACTTCTGGTTTACCTTTCTGATCAAAGTCATTACGTGAATCGCTGATAGACTCGCCACCTAAATCTGGTTTACCATCAGCATTAACGGCTTTAATGGCATAAAGTTCGAAAACTTTAGTGCTTTCCATTGGCTTAACGCTCCACATAAACTTCATAGTAGAAGGAATAGATGCAGCAACCTCAGGAATTTTGAAATATGCATTTACTTTAGCCGTATCTTTTTGAGCTACCCAACCTACAATTGGTCCCGGACGTAATTGTTGTTGTCCGTTTTCTGCAGTATAAGTAGGAACACTTAATACCGAGAATAGAGGGTTAGATTTTGCTAATTCTGCTTTAACAGCAGTAGAATCTTTTTTACCTAAGCCTGCAAGTTTACCACCTTTATCGGTAGAATCTTTTGCTGCAGCTTTTTCTAAGCCCGCTAATTTACCACCAGCAGCCGGAGCAGCAGCAGTATCTTTAGCAGCAGTTTTAGTATCTTTTAAAGTAGCGGCTAAAGTTTTGTTAATCCCTTCTAATACCGGAAGAACTTCCTGTACCTGGTAAACTTGCCAGAATTGTAATTCGGCAGAACCCTGAAGCAATTTAGAAATACGGTCTTTATCCTGAACACCCGGCATCTCGATTAAGATGCGGTTGCTACCTTCTTGTTTTTGCATGTTAGGACTTACCACACCAAAACCATCAATACGTGAACGTAAGATGTAGAATGAACGGTCGATAGCGCTTGTTGCTTCTTTCTCTAAGAAAGATTGAACTTCACCATTGCTTGCTGTGGATTTTAACTGAGTAGCGTTATCCTGATTAGAAAAGTAATCTGCAAGTTTTACACCAGGGCTTAATTTTTCAAATTCATTAATAAATAATTTGATGTAATCTTTACCACCAGCATTCAGTTGGGTTTGCGCATTTTGCAATGCTTTGTTAAAATTAGCATCAGTAGGGTTGCCCGCTAAAGATTTAACTAATTCTGATAACGATATCTCCATCGTTACGTTCATACCACCTTTTAAGTCTAAACCCAAGTTAATCTCCTTAGATTTAACTTCTTGGTAAGTGAAGCCTAATAAAGGATAAACCTTAACTGTGCTCATCGAATCCAGATAAGCCTTTTCTTTGGCCATATCCCCTTTAGCATAGTTTTTAGCATCTTTCTCTACGCTGGATGATACCAGAGTAAAGGAAAGTGCGTACGCACAAACGATAGCCAATACTACCGCTATAAACTTAATAAAACCTTTTCCTTGCATTGTTTGTTTAAAATAATTTGTCTTTCGCTGTTTTTTAACAAGTCGGCAAATCTAATTAAATTTTTAAATTATAGAACCCCTTAATTGATAATTTATTAAGATTAATTTTTACGAAGCATTTATCATTGCTCCTGTTACACTCAGGTTTGCCAAAATTGCGGCATTTCGTGCTTGCTTTTTATTTGAAAAGCAGGGGCAGTGGCTTTTTATCTCAGTTCCGTCCCGCTAATGCTTCTGCCGGAGAAAACCGGCATCCACGAATATCGGGTTTAGGTGGCAAGGCATTTGCCTTAATCGGGATTTAGACATTGCCGGGTACGAAACTTCGGGCCGCAAATTGTAGTCATTTGATTTATTTACGCGCTAAAACCTCAAAAGTATAATCATACTTGTTTTTTTCGTCGGCTTTATGTGGTTCGCTACTCAATACTTTCCATTCGTTTCTATCAATTTCTGGGAAAAATGTATCCGCATCGAAGTTATGATGGATAGTGGTTAGAAATAAAGTATCTGTTTTGGGTAAAGCCTGCCTGTAAATTTCAGCACCACCAACAATAAATACGTCTTTTTCTTCATCCTTACTAATCGATATAGCCTCATCCAGACTATTTACCACCTCTACACCCTCAATTTTCAAGGTTGTATCACGGGTAATTACAATATTTCTTCTATTTGGCAATGGTTTGCCTACTGATTCAAAAGTTTTACGGCCCATAATAACAGTATGGCCACTGGTGGTTTGCTTAAAAAATTTTAAGTCGGCCGGCATATGCCATAAAAGCTGGTTGTTTTTGCCAATCGCATAATTTTCGCCAACTGCAACTGCAATAGAAAGCGAAGTTTTTTTTGGTTCACTGGTCATTAGTTATTTGTTAATGTGTTTCGCTAAAGTGCTCAAAAAAGTTCCATTTAGGTTGTAATGTCCAAAATTTCATTTGATAAATCCTCAGCAAGAATATAAACTTCCAAATCTTCAAGTTTGTTGTAACTCATAATTCTTCCATTATTTAATTATAAAGGATAATTGGAGATATATACCACTAAAATGAACAATTGAACCAAGGAACAGTTGAATTAACGTTAAACGGCTACAATCCCTTTAATGTGGGGATGTGCCTCATAATTTTCTAAGGTAAAATCCTCAAACTTGAAATCGAATATGCTCTTTACTGCAGGATTGATTTTCATCGTAGGTAAAGTTTTTGGCTCACGGCTTAACTGTAGGTTGGCTTGCTCAATATGGTTGTTGTATAAATGTGCGTCGCCCAAAGTATGGATAAAATCACCGGCCTCCAATCCGCAAACTTGTGCTACCATCAAGGTTAATAAAGCATAAGAAGCAATATTAAAAGGCACGCCCAAAAATATATCGGCACTGCGTTGGTACAACTGGCAGCTTAATTTTCCATCTGCAACATAAAACTGAAAAAATGCGTGGCAGGGCGGTAGGGCCATACTTTCAATTTCAGCCACATTCCAGGCAGAAACAATGATGCGGCGTGAATCGGGGTTGTTTTTTATGGTGTTGATGATGTTACTAATCTGATCAATGTGTTTTCCATCAGGCGTAGGCCAGCTTCTCCACTGCGATCCATAAACAGGGCCAAGGTTTCCATCAGCATCTGCCCATTCGTCCCAAATCCGAACCCCATTGTCTTTTAAATATTTAATATTTGTATCACCAGTTAAAAACCAGATCAACTCATGGATAATAGACTTTAAATGCAATTTCTTGGTCGTTACCATCGGAAAACCTTCTTGAAGGTTAAAGCGCATCTGGTAGCCAAAAACACTAATGGTTCCAGTTCCGGTTCGGTCATGTTTCTGCGCTCCGTTATCCAGCACATGCTGCATTAAATCTAAGTATTGTTTCATAATCTATACGCCGGGAGGCTTCCAAATTCTAAATAATTAATTCACTGCAAATATCTAAATTTAATCAAATGTAACCGTCATTAGTTTTCTACAATTCTCTTTTTTAAACATTTTGTATGTTTGCCCTTAGTGCCTGCAGTTGATTTTGCACCATAGGCCCAAAACTTAAGACTCACAACTCAAGATTTAGCATGTTATCTTTTCCAAACGCAAAAATTAATTTAGGCCTAAACATAACTGGGAAGCGTAATGATGATTACCATAACCTCGAAACTGTTTTTTATCCAATTAAGGTTAACGATGCCCTTGAAATAACGGATGCGCCTAAAACCAATTGTACGGTTAAGGGAATAGATGTTCCTGGAGATGCAACTGACAATATTTGCTTAAAAGCTTTTATGTTGCTTAAAGAAGATTTCAAAATTCCTCCGCAGCAAATTACGTTGTTAAAAAATATACCGGTTGGTGCAGGTTTGGGGGGTGGTTCTGCGGATGCTGCCTTTTTAATTAAACTGGCTAATGAAAAGTTTAATTTAGGTTTGTCTGTTGAGCAAATGCAGGTTTATTGCAGGCAATTAGGTGCAGACTGTGCATTTTTTATCGAAAATAAGCCCGTTTATGCTTTTGGTAAAGGCGATGAATTTGAAAAACTCGAGCTTGATTTGTCATCGCATTATCTTGTTTTGGTAAAACCACCTGTTCATGTAAGCACGGCCGATGCTTACGCCGGTATAAAAGCGCAAAAGCCTTTGCAATCCCTGAAAGAAATCATACATTTGCCCTTAACAACATGGAAATATAAGGTTACCAACGATTTCGAGCAATCGGTATTCGATAAGTACCCCCAAATTCGTCAAATAAAAACCAGTTTATATAATGCAGGCGCTACATTCGCTTTAATGAGTGGCAGCGGCTCGTCGGTATTTGCCATATTTAACCAACCGGTTAAATTGCCCGAACTGGAAAAAAATAACATTGTATATTATAATATTTAAAAGAGATGGAGATAAATCTCATCCGCAAAAGCGGTAAATTTAATTTTGAAGCAGAAAACGAAAGTGGTTTTACTGTGCAATTAGACGCGAAACCAGCCATAGGTGGCGAAGGTAAAGGCTTTAGGCCAATGGAAATGCTGCTGGTTGGCTTAGGTGGCTGTAGCGGTATTGATGTGGTTAATGTTTTAACCAAACAAAAAGAACCTTTAAACGACATTAAAATTAACATTAAAGCAACCCGAAAAGACGAAGAAATGCCACCTATTTTTGATGTAATTGACATTAACTTCGAATTATACGGAGATGTAAGCGAGGCTAAGGTGCAAAGGGCATTACAAATGACTTTTGATAAATATTGTTCTGTTTCCAATATCTTAGGGCGCTCTGCAACTATTAATTTTACATACACAATTAACAAATAATAACTTTAAAGTATCGAGAAAATTGTGGTGCCTATTTGATGTTTAAACAGCTCATGATGCTCGATACACCAATTCTGATAATAACAATACAATGAAATCCGAAAATTTTGAAACCATAGCCATTCGCACTCAAACCGAAAGAAGCGGGCATAAAGAGCATTCATCGCCAATTTACCTAACATCGAGTTATAAATTTGATGATGCCGAGGATATGCGTGCTTTGTTTGCCGGTGAGAAAGAAGGCAATGTATACAGCCGTTACGCAAACCCTAATACCTCAGAGCTGATTGAGAAAATGGCACTTTTAGAAGGAGCCGAAACCGGCTGGGCAACAGCAACAGGTATGGCAGCTATATTTACTACTTTTGGTGCCTTTCTTAAAAGCGGCGACCATGTTTTATCAAGTCGTTCCGTTTTTGGTTCTACGCACCAATTGTTAAGCAATGTATTTAGCAAATGGGGCGTAACTTATGCTTATGCTGATTTAGATAAACCGGAAGCATGGGAGGCCCTGATTCAGCCAAATACTAAAATGATTTTTGTTGAAACGCCTTCGAATCCCGGTATCGATATTATCGATCTTCAGTTTTTGGGCGATTTAGCCAAAAAACACAAGGTGATATTAGCCGTTGATAACTGTTTTGCAACTCCTTACCTGCAAAAGCCACTTAAATTTGGTGCCCACATTTCAATCCATTCTGCAACAAAATACATTGATGGCCAGGGACGTACTTTAGGTGGTGTTATCTTATCGACAAAAGAAATTATTGCAGAAATTGAAGGATTTGCCCGTCATAGCGGTCCGGCAATGTCGCCTTTTAATGCCTGGATTTTATCTAAAAGTTTAGAAACATTAGCTGTTCGTATGGATCGCCATTGCGAAAATGCGTTAAAAGTTGCCGAATACTTAGAAAAGCACCCTAAGGTTAAACTGGTTAAGTATCCATTTTTAAAATCGCATCCGCAATACGAAATTGCTAAAAAACAAATGAGCCAGGGCGGAGGCATTGTGACCATCGTTGTTGAAGGTGGAGTAGACGGTGCCCGTAAATTTATGGATAGCCTTAAAATGTTCTCTATTTCAGCAAACCTTGCCGATACACGTTCCATTGCTACGCATCCTGCAACAAGTACACACTCTAAATTAACAGAAGAGCAGCGTGTAGAAGTTGGTATAGAACAAGGATCAATTCGTTTATCGATCGGTTTAGAGCATATTAATGATATTTTAGAAGATATTGAGCAGGCATTAGCGTAAAAGCAACCACATATTTGATGCAATATTAAAAAGCAGGATGTTTATAGTAAGTTATAAACATCCTGCTTTTTAGATTAAAAATATAAATGATCTTCAGTTCATAATGATCAGCCTAAAGAGCTTAGGCTAAGTAAATTTTCTCACCCCTTTAAATTAATCCCGATTAAAACTCTTTAAACTTCCATTTGAGTTAAACTCGATTGAATAACGTTCGCGACTGCCAGAAATGCTTGAGGGGTACCATTTAACCGTACCATTCCTGACATAAAAATAAACACTTGTGGTTGGTTTTGCCCCTTCAATTTCTGCTGTTTTTTCATTATATGTTTTATTAACCCTTGCAGCACTGGTAAAGCTGATATTATTTAATGAAATTAGGTTGCTCTGGATATTGTCTCTTACTGAAAGTTGTTCAGGCTCAGGTTCAGACCATTTTCCATTTTTATAAGTATAATTATCAACGTATTTTGGATTTTTAGGATGCTGTAGTTTAATTTCAATGCTTCCGTTATCCCTAAAATGAGCAAGTTTATAAATGAAAATTTCCTTTCCTGCATATTGAGGCAGTTGTTTTAAAGCAGCTTCTGCTTTTTCCAGGCCAGTCGTATTGCTTAAAAAATCTTTAACATTTGATTCTATAGGAATGTTAATGCGCTTGGAAGTATGCATTTCTACCTGCTTCATTACATGCTGTATTTGTGAATCAATAACTTTTTTCATCCGGTCCGGACCATGGGAAGAGGTGATATCGTTTGGCTTAACCGTTTCTTTATGAGTGTTTGTGGTGGTGTCTTTCGGATTTAAAGTATCATCCATGCTTTTTGAAACTTGTTTGCAGGCAGAAAAAATTAAGGCCGCTAAAAAAATCTGAAATAAATATTGTGTTTGTTTTTTCATCTCTAACTTGTTTCGTTTAAATCGCTGGCAAATGCAATAACTTTAGGATCTTCCTTAAGGTAAAAAATATCTATATAAGGCTGTTTCGTAATGTCTAAATGGAGTAAGTCGACAACTTTTTTTAAACTGCTTCTATGCACCTGATGTTTATCATCCGTATACTCCAGTTCGAAACGAATCATAGGTTGCTCATTAATATAAGTGCCTGTTTGATTTGCCTCAATGAGTTTGGCCGTAGTTTTTATGCCTTTAAATTTAATAACGGCTGCCTGATCAATTCCCCTGATTTTTTTGAAAATGAGCGCCAATACGAAACTGTACAATAAAAGTATTGCGGGGCACAAAATTAAAGGATGGACAAGACTCAAAAATCGCCAGCCATAACCATAACTTTCTATGTGATACGAATAGGCGTAATAAGCTGCAACAATTGCACATAAGGCAAGCCAACCTAACAATCTTAAAAATAAAGTCGTTTTGTTAATGCTGGCCTCGGTACTGGCAAAAATAAAATACGGGACGCGTTTCATTTCCTGATCAATCAATAGATCAACCCTATGCCCAACAGCAAAGCGGCGTTCGTGCGGTTTTGCGTCATTTACACCTGCTATTTGGGTAATTTCAGTATCAACCAGATTTTTAAAGGAAAGATTAAGTTCGTAAGTGTCGTATTTAGCGTTATCTTTTGAAAGCTTGGTTGCATTCAGAATTTTAGCTTCTCTGCGTAAACCGTGGTTTTTAAGGTAATCTACATTTCTTTTTGATACAAAAACCGATAATATCCATTTTTTAAAATAACGAATTAAAAGAATAAACCATAATATAATGGAAACGCTGAGTATGCTTAGGGCGAACCAGGGGTTTTTATCAATTAATGCATTTAAATCGGATGGATTATTGATGTTGTAATATAGGATCATTGGGAATGGGATGGCAAAAAATAGCATGTACAACGCCCAAAATATTATATAGCCACGTTTCATAGGTTAGCGTTAGCGGTTTTAGATTTACGGTTTGGCTTAAGCACAGCAAATTACAGACCAAGCTTAAAAATGACCAGCGTTATTCTGAACAAATATTGATGCAGCCATCAAAAGCATTTTTAAATATTACTTATCCTACATCAATGTGCACAAAGCAAAACGTTGGTAAATTTGTATCATAAACAAGAAAGGAAATTTATGTCACAATTTATTTTGCACAAAGAAAACACCCGCGGTCATGCAAATCATGGTTGGTTAAATGCACATCACTCATTTAGTTTTGCTAATTATTACAATCCTGAAAGGATGCATTTTGGGGTTTTAAGAGTTTTAAATGATGACAGTATTGATGGCGGGATGGGCTTTGGCTCACATCCGCACGATAACATGGAAATTATTACCATTCCATTGGCTGGTGCAATTGCACACAAAGATAGTATGGGGAATTCTGCTGTAATTAAAAGCGGAGAAATCCAGGTAATGAGTGCCGGTACAGGTGTTAGCCATAGTGAGTTTAATGCTTTGCCTGATGTTCAGTTAAACTTATTGCAGATCTGGTTATTTCCAAACAAAAAGAATGTAACGCCACGTTACGATCAAAAAACTTTGGATGTTGCTGCCCGTCACAATAACTTTCAGCAAATCTTATCGCCAAATGCAGACGATGATAATGTTTGGATTCACCAGGATGCTTGGTTCTCGTTGGGTAAATTTGATGCCGGTTTCGAAACCGAATACAAAATCAAAAAAGCCGGAAACGGTGTTTACGCTTTTGTTATTAACGGTGAAGTAACTATTGATGGGCAAACGTTGAGCAAAAGAGATGGGCTTGGTATCTGGGATACCGATAAAATCAGTTTTAAAGCAGATTCTGCCGATGCAGAAGTATTGCTGATGGATTTGCCAATGGAACTATAGTATAAACCATAAAATGATGTGCCAGGCTTAGCTTGGCACATTATTTTTTTTATAAAAATTAAGATGTTACTTACCATACTTTATGTTGGCAGAGATGCCGAAATTACAACCGTAATGGAACGTTTGCTAAATGCAAGGCCAGAATGGACAGGTATAGCCGTTTGCAGCGATGAAGAAGCAATTTCAGTTTGCGAAAAATTGCACTTGGATTTAGTTTTGCTTGGAAATGGAATTGATGAAGAATGTGAGCAGGTTTTGAAGAAAAACTTAACGTCAATACGCCCGGACTTAAAAATTATCCAGCATTATGGCGGTGGTAGTGGTTTGCTGTACGGCGAAATTTTACAGGCTATTTTAAGTTGAAGTATATCAGTGTTTTAGCTGTGAATTTCCGGGCTAAATTGCACTTGGTCTTATGCCAAATTCTTTAAAAAATGACATGGAGAATGCCGCTGCATTATTATAGCCATAAATTAGTGCTACTTCGGTCACATTGTTTTTCTTATCCTGCAATCATCATAGGCTCTTAGTAGTATTTGTTTCCTTTAAAATTTAATTACCGACACATTAAAAATACTTTGAAAGCCAGTAGGGAGTTTATCGGTTAAGGCCAAACGACCTGCACAGGCCATCAACTGATGTTTCATTCACTTACCAGGCATGCAAGGGTGCTTAATAAAGTTAATGATAGCTTATTGTAAACGCAAAAAGTATAGTCGCAATACCAGTTGCGACTATACTTTTTTAACTGATATAATCTCTGTCTTCGTCGCTCAACGTTTTTTTATTTTCGATTGCCGAATGTTGTTTTTCTATTTCAACATCTAAGTTTTTTACCGTTTTTCTTGGGCGGCCAACTATAAACCCAATGATGAAACCAATAATAATACATACTCCAACAACCAGTAATTTTGATACTGCCAGTGTTGTAACCAGAAAATTAAAGTCTACGGGATCTGTATTTACCATTAAAAAAATAGTTAATAATGCCGTTAGGATGATGATGAAAATGGTTTTTGCGCTCATGTTTTTTAGAAGCTATAGTTAAATGAAAACTCTAATATCGGGTTTTGATTATACATTTGATTAACAAATACTAATCTTGTTCCAATATCAACAACAGGCTGATACCTCAAAATGTTTAAACTTGTATTCAATTCTACACCATAAGTTTTTGGCTGACCCAAATTGCTGTCTTTTCCAATGTTTTCATAATGACAAAATAATCCACCCCTAAAATTGCGAATATAAGCCAACGGTCCGATTTCCCAATCCGGAAAAGCAAACGGAAAACGGTAGTTAAAAAGCAAGCTGTTTTGAAGTTTGCTTTTTGCCAGGATATTGTTGTAACCATATACCGTTGCAATTTCTGTTGCATACTGGTTTACGCCTGTTGCTTCCTGGTAATTAAAGCTTGCCAGGAAAGAATGGTTTTTAGCAAAACCCGGGAAGTATAAAAAACTTTCCAGGGCTAAAATTTCACCTTTTAAATTTTTGTCGAAAGGCTGGTGATCATAAGTTACTCTAAAAACCTGCGCCCATTTTGGCGCAATATCTCTTTCGGTTGTTTGCACGCTATGGTTAAAAGTAAAATTATATTCCATCGGAAATTTAAGCCTTGTGATGAAATTAGTTGGCATATTTTCCGGCAGGTAACGTTGGGTAAAACTGGTTGCCGCATTTAAAGTAAACGAGTAGTTTTGGTTTCTTGCATTAAACGAAAGTGGGAGCGATGCATTAAGCTTAATATAGTTCTCGCGCCAATCGCCTTGCTGTATGCCGTTTTTAGCTCTGTAGAACGTTCTTTTTGGTCTGTTTCGATATAGAACACTAAATATTGGGTAAAGTGCCTTGTAGCTAATGTCTGCGGTGTACTCAAATCTTTTTAAATCACGATGGTATTTTACGCCGGTATAAAAATCCATTGTGTTGAGCAGGTTGTTGGATTGAAGTTCCAAACCAAAAGTATATTCATCATCAATGCTTGGAATAATACTATGAAAACTGAAAAGATTTAAAGCCTGGTGATAAGGTTTCGCTTTGTAAGCACTGTCTGGAATATTTTCAAAAACGGTGCCTGTATTTTCCTGCTTTTCGGCAGCAGCGGCAAAGTCTACAAATCCATCTTTCCCCACTTCTTTTTCTTCAATATTTTTTTCCGAAATTTCATAGCCATTAATTTTATAATCGTTAAAAACAATTTTTTCAGTTTCGGTTTTACTTGGGTTAAAAGCACCGTACTTAGAAGCCGTTAATGCATTAATTTTTCCAGAAGAAATGTTTAGGCCATAAATATTATCAATGCCATTGAAGTGCGCATTGAAAACAATTTGATCGCCAATAAAAATTGGTCTGCTCAATTGTTGCCGGCTGTTGCTGATGAGGTATGTTTTCTTTTCGCCGTTCAGCAGGATTAGATTTTTCCCCTTTTCATTAACCCCAATGTATGTAACCTTTTTTCCTTCCTCATCAAAAGAAGGCGTTTGAATAATCAGGTTTTCAGGGTTGGGGTAGGTTCTCAAAATTTTGCCTGTTGCCGTTTCAATTTCGACCAGGTTAAAATTGTTGTGCAAATCAACTTTTGACGCTATAATTTTCTTTCCATCAGCAGATAAACTTGGAGAAAATATTTTACTCCTGCTGCTTAATTTTTTAAACGTTTTTGTTTTAAAATCGTAACTGCAGATTACACTATAATTTCTTTGTTTGTATCTTGGGTCGTACCTGATTTCGTCCCAAACTAAAATGCCATTTTTAAAGCTAAACCAAGGCTGTTCCTGGTAGCCAATTCCAAATAACTTTTGTTCACTTTTATCTTCATTAATTAAGGCAAAATGCCTGGCCTCAGTTTTACTTTCTTTAAGGACCAGGATCTGGTTTTTATTAATCCTGACCGGAAGAAAATAATTTGTAGCATAGGTTGATTTCTGATTTAAACTTTGGTAGTTTTCTGTTGCTGAATTTTCTGCCTGGCTCTTCCACTTTTTCTCTATTTCATTTTGGGTGGATAAAAAAAAATGACGGGTATTTTCTCCGCTGAATTTTTTTAAGCTTGCAGAAAAAGGATAAGGCCGAACTGGTCTTTTTCTGATGTCATTTAATAAGCTGTCGGAAAAGAATTTTCCATGTTCCGCTTTCATTCTCGCAACCATCAGGTAGCCGGTTTGGTAATAGCCTGAAGTTACATCTTTATTAGATCCAAAATAAGCTTTGCTGTAACTGAATTTTTTGCCTTCCAAAATTGAAGCCCGATAAGGCATGATCCAATTGGGTTGTCTTCCCCTGCCCGAAAAGGTAAGGGCGGTTTCATTAACAACCGCATCTCCCTCAAAAAACCAGGTTGGTATGGCAGCTCCCATGTAGGCGAAGTAAACCAGTTCAGGAAAAGGTTTTGCTTGCCCGCCTGTCAATCTGTCAAATTGGGCAATGTGACGAAGCTCATGTACAGCCAGATTATTTAACCAATCCTGACTGTCGAAGTATTGCGGTGGGGTGGCGTAAAATTCAGATTTCTTCGGTCCCAATTGTACAAAGCCATTTGCAATGGTTCCCTGGTTTTGCAGCAACAGTGGAATGGAGGTTTTTTGCCTGTTTAATCCGCTTCCAATTTTTGGATAAATGAAGGGGAGGGTATTCGCCATTCTTTGTGCTTCTTTCTCCAGTTCGTCGGGATAGATGATTTTAAAGCCGCCAGATGAAATGTAATGCCATTTTACACTAAGTGGGTTCTGTGCAGTGCTGAAAATTTGTCCAAAAACCGATACTGATATAAAGCTTAATGTGATTGTTGATAAGTATCTGATAATTAATTTTTTGTGTGCTTTTATTAGATTCATCTTAGTGGTATGCTAAAATATTTAGTTTTTTAAATTTTACGATCATAATCTTTTGTACATTTTAACTTTATGTAAAAATCATAACATATTGATTTTTATATTTTTATTTGTTTTATTTAAATCAATTAAATAAGAGATTTATGTGTTTACTACCCGGTTTTTAAAATGCTTTTTTAGTGTATTGCGCAACAATTATTGACTGTTTATTTATTGCTTTAAATTACACTTATTATTCGATTTTCCTTGAAATTTTTTTGCGTTCTATGTGTTTTTGTACGCACGAAATTATTTTGAATCCTCTATAATTATTTAATTCTGTGAGCTCCTTTTTGCTTATTTACCAAAGTGCTTCTGATCGGTCAAAGAAACTACACTGATGAATGGATTAAATTGTTTGGACATTATCTTTTTTGGAAGGTTCTTCTTGGATACTTTCTTCAGTTTTTTAAGGCTAATATTTTTGCCTGAAGGAATTTTCTTTTCGACTTTTAAACACCAAAAACTTAATTTTCTTTTTGATTTTATTTGTGACATTAAGTCATGTTTTCTGTTTTAGAAGTAAGTGCTGATAGAATAAATAGAAGCATTAATCAAGGTTTTAGAATTTATAAAACCTCAGTTCTTTGAAAATACTTACTGAATACATTTTGAGATTTATTTAACTTTGGTAAGTTTCTCTTCGTTTTTTCTATGCTTTTGCGTGTTTGAATGAGACCTCTTTTTTATTTTCTGTATGCAAAATGGACTTGAAAAGGCCTTTAATTTTATAGAATTTTGCTTGTTAATGTAATTTTACGCCAATATTTGGCAGGTTTAACTGAAAATGTACTAAATATCGAAAAAATAGAAAATTGAGTTAAGTATTTGATTGTTAGGCATTTGATTGTTTGTTTTAGTGCGTTTGTTTATTCGTCAATTTATTAGCCTGATAAGTAAATTAGGTTGGTTTTTATTAATATCTGGTGAGCTTTCGTTTGGATTTCCACCTAAAATTAAGTTTAATTTTAGGGTTTTGTACTGGAATTATAACCCGAATTTATTTGTGTCTTTTTTCAATTGCACTGGCTGTTTTCTGACTTTTTATTTCTTTAGTTTAATGGAAATCTGCCGGATTATGGTTTGTTTTTTGATGGATTTAAATCCTGTAAAAAGCAATTAATTCGAGATTTATAGGCTTGTTTTTTTGTTAAATATAATATGATTGTTTCCTTACTTTTAACTTGATTCGATCAGGTTTGTTAATATGAAATCATTATCCTTTCGTTAAAAAAGTGCTTTATAATTTGGCCAGTTTTATTGGGTTTTTTGTATTATAAATTTCCAATTAAGCTTTGTTTTATTAACCAATATACCTGGCCTTATAGATTTGATTTTGTGCAAAATACAGTGTGCTTAATTTATATTTTTCAGCCAGCAATGATCGTCGAATTTGGCCCATTCAATTCGTGTTAATTTGCAAGGATTTGGCTTTAAGTTAAGTTGTATGTATTACGAACTTTTAACCTATTTGTGGCTTGGTTAAATAAGCTAAAATTTGAATTTAACTCAAGGATATTATGCTAAATTTCAGGCTTAAATCTTGCGTTATTTTTATCGTTTATACAAGGTAAGTTATATGCTCAATACAATGTAAAACAATAAATCTTGTGCACTGAAAATTGATGTTCCAAATGGCTGTCGAAACCTCGGAATAAGCTTTCTTTTTCACTGTTTATTATAGAAATCCTTGAAGTTTAAGTGGACTGGAAAACTCATTGATATGAATTGTAAGCGCAAATTTAATCACTACTTTAACCTTTGTCCCAATAAAGAATTGTTACAGGTTTTGCGTTTGCAGGTATGCTAAGTTAAGGATGATTTTTCCTGTTTTTGTAGATTGGGTAGAGAAATACAGAAGCTAAAATAATGACTGCTCCAATGTAAAAACCGCCTGTCATCTGCTCTTTGTTTTTGAAAAAAATGAAGGCTAATATTATACCATAAACAGGTTCTAAGTTAGTTACCAGTGCCACACGGAAAGCGGATAAAGTACGCATTACAGATACACCTGCAACATATGCAACCGATGTGCATAAGGTGCCCAAAATGGCTAAATAAAACCAGTCTTTTAAGCTTAAGTTAAAGTGGGTCTGTAGTAATGATCCGTCGTATAAACGGTATAAAGTAATCCAGAATAATCCACCAATGAGTTCGTAAAATCCAATAATCGAAGGTTCGCTTTTTTGAACAAGTGTTGAATTAATGGTTGAAAAAAGACTGGAGGCAACTGCGGCTAAAAGGCCAAAAATTATCCCTAAAGTGTACTGACTTTCGAATTTAAAGATGAGATAAATTCCTGCAATAATTAATAATCCCACAAGGATATCGCCCATAAATATGGGTTGCTTTTTTATTAGCGGTTCTAAAATTGCCGTGAATAAAGTAAAGGACGAGAGGCAAACCAGCGTAACAGAAACTGTTGAAACTTTAATGGCATGGAAAAAAAATATCCAGTGGATGGCTACAATTCCTCCGGTTAAAAAGAACTGGATAAATTGTTTTCGGGTAATTTTAAGATTGGTTTTGGTGATTAGAAACCAGGCTAAAAGTGTTGTGGTTGCAATTAAAACACGGTACCAAACCATGGGTACGGCATCAATTGAAATTACCTTTCCCAATACTCCGGTAAAGCCCCAAACAAATACAGTAAGATGAAGAATAAGCAGGTTTTTTTTATTCGCCTCCATTTATTTTGGCGCTTTGATCAGCAAGTAAACGCCCAGGATTCCGAAGAAGATTGTAGGTGCTAATACGGCTATAAAAGGAGGTAATCCGCCCTTAGTAGAGAACATTTGGGTAAACTGGTTAAATACGATATAAGCAAAGCTTAAAAATATGCCAATCCCGAGCGATACACCAACCCCTCCACGTACTTTTCGGGAAGAAAGCGCTACTCCAATTAAAGTCAATACAAATGCAGAAAGCGGATGTAAATAACGCTTGTATTGTTCAAACCTCAAATCGTTCATTACACCGGTACCCCTGATTTTTTCTTTTCTTATTTTCTCTGAAAGTTCAGCAGTTGTTAAGTTCTGTACCACATTATCATAAGCAGAAAAATCATCGGGACGCATATCCAGAATGGTGTCTTTAAGCTTTCCGTTTCCGTATATCATGGTTTCTTTAAGGCCATCAATTTTGCGGATAGAATAGTTATTCAATTGCCATTTGCGCTTTAAAGAATCCCATTTAATATTTTCTGCAATGATTTTTTTGGTCAGTACGTCACCATCAAAGTTATCTAATGAAAAACGGTAACCTGAATTGGTTTTGTTATCGAAATTATCAATATAAATATAAGTCTTGTCATCCAGTTTCATATGTATGTTAGACTTTGTTGATGGGTCATTTCGTTTAACGTAAGTGTTCTCGAATTTATTTTTTAAGGTATTTGTATAAGGTAAAAGATAAAGGTTTGATAATAAATTGGCCGAAAAAATAATAGTTGCCGAGATAAAATAAGGCCAAAGGAAACGATTAAAACTTACTCCACCACTTAAAATGGGCACAATTTCAGTTTGATCGGCCATTTTTGCTGTAAAAAATATAACCGCAATGAAATTAATTAATGGCGATAACATGTTGATGTAGAATGGTATAGAGCCAGCATAATATTTTGTTAATATGCCCCAAAAACTTAATCCGCTTTTCATAAAGTCGTCCATTTTCTCCGATAAATCGAAAACAACGATAATGATGACAAAAATGGCCAGTGCATATATAAATGTGCCTAAATATTTGCCTATAATGTAGCGGTCTATAATTTTTATGTTGCCCTTTATTATATTCATCTTATAGTTTATTGCCTAATACTTTAACCATTTGGTTTTTCCACTCATAAAACTCACCGGTTAAGATCTTTTCCCGAGCCTGTTTTACCAGCCAAAGATAGAAGTGTAAGTTGTGTAATGTCGCAATTTGCGCACCAAGCATCTCTTTGCTATGTACTAAATGCCTTAAATAAGCCTTACTTGTTACTAAATCTGCATGCAAATCGCTATCCGCTTCTAAAGGAGAAAAATCATTTTCCCATTTCTTGTTGCGAATATTAATAATACCATTTTTAGTAAATAACATGCCGTTTCTGGCATTTCTGGTTGGCATTACACAGTCAAACATATCAACACCAAGTGCAATATTTTCTAATATATTAATAGGTGTACCTACACCCATTAAATAACGCGGTTTTTCTGCTGGTAATATATCACAAACCACTTCGGTCATGGCATACATTTCTTCGGCAGGTTCTCCAACAGATAAACCACCAATTGCATTGCCCTCACGGTTCATGCTGGCGATAAATTCGGCCGATTTTATCCTTAAATCTTTATAAACAGATCCTTGTACAATAGGAAACAAGGTTTGATCAAAGCCATATTTAGGTTCGGTTTGGTCAAAATGCGTACAACAGCGTTTTAACCAGCGGTGTGTCATTTGAATAGACTGTGCAGCATAGGTATAATCACATGGGTAGGGCGTACATTCATCAAATGCCATAATAATATCGGCACCAATGGTTCTTTGAATATCCATTGCGTATTCAGGTGTAAACAAATGTTTCGAACCGTCAATATGTGAATGGAATGTAACACCTTCTTCTTTAATCTTTCTTACTTTACTTAAAGAATATACCTGATAACCGCCACTATCCGTTAAAATTGGGCGGTCCCAACCTATAAATTTATGCAATCCGCCAGCCTGTTCCAAAGTATCCAGTCCTGGCCTTAAATATAAGTGGTAAGTATTGCCTAAAATAATCTGGGCATCTATATCTTGTTTCAACTCACGCTGATGTACTGCTTTTACTGTCCCAGCAGTGCCTACAGGCATAAAAATAGGGGTTTGTATCTCTCCGTGTGCAGTAGTAACGGTTCCTGCCCTGGCTTTTGAAAGTGGATCGTTTGCCTGTAAAGTAAATTTCATATCGTGCTTTTCTCCTCGCTAAAAATCTGCCAAAAATAGCAAATTATGAGGTCATATTTTTGTTTAATTTTTTATCAACATAAAAGTGGATTACTGATTTAAAATGAGAAATTTGTGCCTGTTTATTTTAACATCGTGATATTAACCTTACCCGAACTTTGTTTGCTGGCTTTCCTGGCTTTTTGTTTAATTATACAATTGTATTATGTACTTTTCGTACATTTAAAATTAGCCCGTGTACGCATAGAAGAGTTGCCTCATATAGCTTTAAAGCCAATTAGTGTAATTATTTGTGCCCGTAATGAGATTGTTAACCTTAAAAAGTACCTGCCATCTGTATTTGCTCAGAATTATCCGGATTTTGAAGTCGTTGTTGTTAACGACCGCTCATGGGATGGTACCGAAGATTTTCTTGAGCAGCTGGAAAAGCAATATAAAAACCTGAAAGTAGTTAAGATACTGGATAACGATAAGTTTATTGCTGGAAAGAAGTTCGCCGTAACCATGGGTATAAAGGCTGCAAAAAATGAATGGTTGGTTTTTACCGATGCAGATTGTACCCCAGCTTCAGAAAATTGGTTAATGGACATGCAACAGCCTGCCGAAGACCAGACCGAAATTTTATTGGGTTACTCGCCTTATTTAAAGAAAAGAGGACTATTAAATGCTTTAATTCGTTTTGAAACGTTTTTTACCGCTGTAAATTACTTTTCGTTTGCTTTAAAAGGAATGCCTTATATGGGCGTTGGACGAAATATGGCTTATAAAAAAGCTTTGTTTTTTAAAAATAAGGGTTTTGCGGCACATATGCATATTCCTTCAGGTGACGATGATCTTTTTGTGAATGCCCATGCCAACAATAGAAATACTGCAGTCAGAATTAATAAAGACAGCCATGTTTGGAGTGAACCTAATACGAGTTGGTCAGGATATCTAAAACAGAAAAAACGACATTTTGGTGCTGGGAAGCTGTACAAGCCCGGGCATAAATTTATTTTAAGTGTTCAGATTATTTTTCAGTTCTTATTTTATGCTTCGTTTGCTGCATGCATGTTTTTTAGCAGGGAAACACAATACGTTGCAGGCGGGATTTTGCTGCTTAGCATCCTCATTCGTTGTTTTATATACCCAAAAATTTTAAAACGTTTAAATTATGGCGATTTACGTTGGTGGTTCCCAATATTAGATATACTTTTGTTCTTCTTTTTAACGCTTAATGGCTTTTTAGCACTGTTTGGCAAGAAAAAAGTAAACTGGAAATAAGATTCTCAATTCTTAAAATTATGCTTGAAGTTAAACCTGATATCATCTTAAAATACTTTACAAACTTAACTGAAAAACAGATAAGCCAATTTGGGCAGCTTTTTGAACTTTATAGCTTTTGGAACGCCCAAATCAATGTAATTTCCAGAAAAGATATTGAAGAATTATACGAACGCCATGTTTTGCATTCTTTAGGAATTGCGAAGATATGTACTTTTAAACCTGGAGAAGATGTTTTGGATGTAGGTACCGGCGGTGGTTTTCCTGGTATTCCATTAGCCATCTTGTTCCCCGAAACCAATTTTCATTTGGTGGATTCTATCGGAAAAAAAATTAAGGTGGTTAAAGAAGTAGCTTCTGCATTAGGTTTAGAAAACCTGCAGGCTGATCATTTACGTGCCGAACAAATTAAAAATAAATACAATTTTATTGTTTCAAGGGCAGTAACACGTCTTGGTGAGTTTTATCCATGGATACAAGGGAAATTTAAGAAAGAATCCATCAATGCAATTCCAAACGGGATTTTGTATTTAAAAGGTGGAGATTTAACGGAAGAAATTAAAGAATCAAAGCTGAAAGCAGAATTATACCCGCTTTCAGCTTATTTCGAAGAAGATTTTTTTGATACAAAATATGTGGTTTATGTACCGCAGTAATTTTAATTTGTGATATTAATTTGGCCTCTTTTATTTAGAAGTGGTTTTCCTGTTATTTTCATTAAATATTGATATTTACCGGCGGGAAGGACTGAAAGATATTTTCCGTAATTGCCCCTTTTGCCGTCCCAGTCATTTTGGTAGTCGGTTGTATTGTAAACAACTTTACCTTTTTCATTATACACAGTTAAGGTTTTATTTTCAAAATCCGAATCCGGAATCACCAACAAAGTACTTTTGCTTCGATCAAGAGACAATTTTGGAAATGGTGGTGGTGGAGCTATCGTAATTGTGTTTTTTTGTGGTATTGGTGCTGATTTTTGAGACATTGATTCCAAATCTGGCTTTACAATTGGTGGAGGAGGTGGTGGAAGTTTTTTGATAATCTTTTTAGCTGGTTTTGGTAGTGGTGAAGGTTCGATTGGAGGAGGCGGTGAGGGAATGTCTAAAGCCGTTGCTTGTTTACCGTACACTTCAATTACGCCATTTTTTCCTTTCTCGCCATATTTTTTAACTCCATTTTCAGGATCGAGTAATATAATGTGATCTAAATTTTTAGCCCCACCTGAAGTTCCGGCCTCAATTTCTTTTCCGTTGATAAGGAATAATCTTTTGGTTACCGGCATGGGCTTTTGTAATACCTCATTATACCTGTAGTCGAGGTGTAAGATATTTAAGTTAGGTATATTGATGCCATTTGCATAGAAAGTTTTCTTAATTGTATCTTGCTTAATAAACACTTTCGATTGGTTACTACCCGAATACAGATCTACAATTCCATAATCTTTTTTAAAGGCCATCGTGGATAAAGAAACTATTCCCATCACTAAAGGTAAAGCTAACAAGAACCTCAACCTGGACCATTTGCCTGATTTTTTCTGATTTAACATATTGATTCGTTTTTTTAATATGGATGTACTAAACATTTGATTGGTTAATTGGACAACATTTATGCCTTGCGAATTTTGAATCAGAAATATGGCATAATCGTATTTTTCAATGTTCTTTTCTATGGTTTCTTCATCAGCAAGGTATTCATGGATGGTCCGAATTTCTGTTTTAAATAGGTAGATAACAGGATTAAACCAGTTTATAATTTGGATTAACTCAAAAAATACAATGTCATAACTATGCTTCTGTTGAATGTGTGCCATTTCATGCTTTATAATGATATTTCTTTGTGGCAACTGAGGATCAATAAAGAGCAGATTAAAAAAAGAGAAAGCAAACTTTGAATTTTTTAATTCGACTATTGTTATACCATTTTCCGTCTTTCTGGTTGAGCTTTTTAAAATCTTAATGATTTTAAAAAGGCCGATTATGGTTTTGATGAGCAACACAAGGATTGCTAAACCGTAGATGGTGAGCAGGAGTTGTGGCAGGTTAAATAAGTTGGATTGTGGTTCTGTAATCTGTTGAATATCATATAGTTTATCCTGATGTTGAATGAGGTCTTCTTCCAGGATAAAATTAGGTCTCGCTTGATTAAAATAGCCTATTTTTAATAATGGGAAAATAAACGAAGCCATTGTACATAGGATCAGAAAATAGCGGTTTACAGCATAAAAGGTTTCTTTTTGCAAAAACAATTTATAAAATCCGTAAAATAGGATGAGGTATAAATTTGCTTCGAGTAAATAATATAGCCAGTTCATCATTTATCTTTTTTAAGTTTTTCTGCCAATTGAATAATCTCATTTAGTTCACTTTTGCTTAAACTTTTCTCTTTTACCAGAAAAGAAACCAAACTTTCATAAGAGTTTTCAAAGTAATTATTCATTACCTTATCAAAGGCAAAGTGTTTATAATCAGCTTCTTTTATAAGCGGGAAGTAAATGTGTGTATTTCCAATAGCCTTATGATCTACGAAGCCTTTACCTTCTAAAACCCTGATTACAGTCGAAACTGTATTGTATGCCGGTTTGGGTTCGGGCATTTTCTCAATCACCTCTTTTACCAATGCTTCGTTCAGTTCCCAAAGGATGAGCATAACTTGTTCTTCTGCTTTTGTAAGTTCTTTTATCATTGTAACTATTTTTGTAGTTTGCTTAATTGAATTTACTACTATATTTATAGTTTGCAAACTATTTTTGTAGTTTAATTATTAATCAATTGATTTTCAGATATTTAATTTTTTATTTTCACTGACGTTTAAAAAAAAAGACCTGCCGATAGGGCAGGTCTGATATAATTAATTGTCTTTTATTAATGATTAAACAAGCAGGGCTAATTTTTCATCATTGTTTTATTTTTAAGTGAAAGTTGTAATCCTGTTTGGCGATCAATATTTTTTGCTACATCCAAAACGGCGTTTGCAGCATCGTTAAAGAAAGACTGGGTAATGGTTTCAAATTTATCAGTAGATTGATGGTAGTCTTTATGATCTTCTACACCAAAATACAGGAAAGGAATATTTTTCGAATTAAAAGCGCCCTGGTCACTTTGGTTTGTCCAGTCTTCATGGCCCAGCTTTGGGTCATCGTGTCCTAACAGAACTTTTATTTTAGGATTATTGTTAACCACATATTTTTTAAGTTCGGGGTATTTAAAGGTTCCGCATACATATAATTCAGCTTTATCGCTATGACTGATCATATCCATGTTCAGGTTTATGCTAATGGTATTTATAGGAACAGGCGGATTGGAAACAAATGCTTTAGCACCTTGTAAGCCTACTTCTTCGGCATCAAATGAAGCGAAAATAATTGTATTGTTGGGTTTGTTTTTAGAAAAATAGGCCGCAATTTTTAGTAAACCTGCTACGCCAGAGGCGTTGTCATCTGCACCATTAAATACAACATCTTTCACTACGCCCAAGTGATCATAGTGTGCAGAAATAACCATTACATTATCACTTTTACCCGGGATATAACCTATTATATTTGTGCCGTTTATGGTAGCGCCTTTAGATTTAAATGTAAATTCCTGCGCATAATTAACATTAGCCGGGTAAGATTTTAACCCTAATTTGATAAACCTGTCAACAAGGTAAGCCCTGGCCATTTCAGCTCCTTTAGTTCCTGTTTTTCTACCTTGATATGCATCAGAAGAAAGTGTTTGCACATCTTTTAGTAGCTGATTATCTAAGTTTTGGGGTGTTCCGTTTTGATTTTTAACAGCTGAACAACAGCTTAGCATTAGGGCTAAGGGAATAATATAAAGGATTTTCATTTCAGAATTGATTTGGGCTTAAAGATATTAATTATTGTAAGAAAACGTGGTTTGTTAGGCTGTATTACATCTTTAAGAAATGTTGAAAGAAGTCTTCATTGCATTTAGAATAACTTAAATTTAAAATGCTGGTACTGTAAAGTACTAAAGCCGCTCGTTTAGGAGATGCGACGATCTATTTTACCGTTCCTTCAAATTTAATTCTTTGGTCTTTAATATTTACCAGTTCATCCAGTTCGTAAACGTTTCTATAACCATATCCATAAAGATTAATGTATGTAGGTACATTTAAGGCAAGCATAATTGGTTTTCTGTTTGATAGTATCTGGCTTTCAACAGGAGGTTTAGGTGCTGCAACCTTAGAGGCGAAATCTATTTGGTCTCCTTCAAAATTATTATTGCAATAAATCAATATTTTAGTATTCACATCTGGAATCAGCGCGTTCAGGTTTTGTTGGGTAAAGTCAGTAAAACTTAAAGATACGGCCCCTTTTAAATGCTTTCTTTTATATCGAAAAGTAGAACGCGCATCTAAAATAATTACATTTTTCTCTTTACTCATTTTTAGAAAAGTATCTAAATTAATTAAGCGTTGTTTGCGGTGATTTTCCACTTCTGAGACCAGACTTTTAAAATCATCATAATTAACCAGGGCTTTTTTGTATTTCTGTTGATTGGATGTACTTTCCTGGGAAATAGAATATTTAGCCGATAATAATAAAATCGCTATAAGGCAATATTTGAAAATGATTTTCATACTCATCTTTTATTAACTTAGTTAAAGTTAATAATATTTCCCAGGTACGAGATAAAAAGATTAGGCTGCCACTTCTCTTAAATCTACAGCTACCACTCTCGAAACGCCTTGTTCTACCATGGTTACGCCATAAATAATATCTGTACTGGCAATGGTTCGTTTGTTATGAGATACGATGATAAACTGCGACTGATCAGAAAATTTCCGGATAATATTATTGAATTTATCGATGTTTGTGTCATCCAAAGGCGCATCAACCTCATCAAAAATACAGAATGGAGCAGGTTTTAAAAGGTAAAGTGAAAACAAAAGTGCAGTAGCGGTTAATGTTTTCTCTCCTCCTGATAATTGATTAATGGATAAAGGTCTTTTTCCTTTCGGACGTGCAATAATATCAATATCTGCTTCTAAAGGGTTAGCAGTATCAGATAAAATTAAATCGCAACTGTCTTCATCATTAAATAAAGAACGAAAAACAACGATAAAATGTTCCCTCGCCTGGGTAAAGGCCTGCATAAATTTCTCTTTAGCCGTATCATCAATTTCCTTGATGGTTTGCAAAAGGTCAGTTTTGGCTGCAATTAAATCCTTTTTCTGATTTTGAATAAAGGTATAACGCTCCTCCATTTCTTTATATGCTTCCATAGCCATAGAGTTAATGGCGCCAAACTCATCAAGCTGACGTTTCATTTTTTCTACTTTTTGGCGAAGATCAAATTCACTTTCGTTTACTTCCGTTTCTGTTTCCAGAAGATCGTTAATGTCTATGTTGAATTCGACTGCAAGACGCTCCTTCAGTGCATTTAGATCAATTTTTAGCGCATTCTTTTTATCTTTCAATTCTGTTAAAAGAAAATCAGTTTCCTCTCTGTTTTTGCGTAGGGTTGTGAGGTTACCTTCAACTTCATTTATGTTGCCTTTACTTTCAAAATATTCTTTTTCAGCTTCGGCCAGTCCTTTTTCCATTTCCTCACGCTGCTGATACATTTCTAAAAGTGTGTCATCGTTTAAATCTGTATGTTGCAATGTTTTGGTGATTTCGGATAAGGTTTCCTGTAAGTCTTTATCATTTTGTTCAATCCGTTTATTCAGCGCTTCTTCCTGCACAAAACGGTAGTCTAAATCTTTTTCAAGGCTCGATAGCTTGTTTTGCTGCTGATGAAAACGGATGTTATCCTGATTGTATTTTCCGGCAGATTCATTAACCTGATCGGCAATTTCCTGATAATTAATTTGCTGTTCCTGCAAATTTACATGTGCTTCCTGCTGATTTTTTTGCAAAGCAACCAAAGCCGGAAGTTTTTCAGACAATCCTTTTTCTATCGAAACGATTTTCTGTGCAATGTCTGCCTTGCGGTTTTCGCTCGTCGTAATAAACTCATGGTACTGGTCGCGACGGGTTTGCACTGAAATATGCTCATTATTTAACTTGTTTAATTCCTGTTGTAAGGCTGTAATCTGGTTGATTTTAGAAGCCTCTTTCAGGTTGAAAATGTTGTCTGTTTCGGCTTTAATAGTTGTGTTGTATTGATTGATAAGGTTTTCAGTTGTCTTTATTTCCTTCGCTAAATTTTCTAAATTTTTTGCCCGGCCAATTCTTTTACCTTCAAATAAACCGACCGAACCGCCTGCAAGTGTAAATTTAGTTTGAGCATATTTACCGTTTTTGGCTAAAATTGTCAGCCCTTCTGTTGGTTTTTGCTTAAACAATTGCTCTTGTTCGCCGGTGGCAATGTATACGTTTTGAAGAAGTAAATTACAGAGGTGCTGGTATTTTTTATCTACTTCAATTACCTGTAACGCAGAAATTAATCCTTCATGGTCTACTATTGCAGGATTCTTATCCGGTACATTTTCAAGGATAAAAAAATTAGCGCGACCACGGCTTGCATCTGTTAACAAATTAATTGCCTGCACCGCATCTGCATATTGCTCTACTACATAATGATTCATTACAGGTTCGAGATAATTTTCGATTGCAATGCGATAATCCTCATTACAGAACAAAATGTCGGAAAGGAGTAGGGCACTTTTTGCAAAAGTATTGTTCTTTTTTAAAAAACGAATGGATTCCGGAAAGCCTTCAAGGCTATCTACAAGAGATTTTGTCAGGTTATATTCGTTCTGTTTCGCGTCTCTTTTGCGGTTTTCTGCATTGAGTTTTTCCTTGTTCGAATTTAGATTTAATTCTGCTTCTGCCAGCCTGGTTTTTAAAACCTCTTCAGCTTCTGTATATTGTTTAATATTGCCTTGCTTTTCCCGCACCTGAACATCCAGTTCGGCCAAAGCGTGATCAAAAGCCTTTAATTCCATGCTTTTGGTTTCGGTATCGTCTACATTCCTATTGGTTTCCTGAACCAAAGCATCCTTCTGAATGTTTAAAATGTCTATTTCTTTTTGCGATTGATACACCTGGTTTTGCAAGTCGTTAACCGATTTAACCAGGTTATCAGTTCTGTTTTTTTCGGTTTGTTGTTGTTCTCTTAATGTATCGAGTGTTTGTTTTAATAATTTTAAATCAGCTTCGAGACGGTTAAAAGCTTCAGTTTCCAGGAGCACTTCTTCGTTTAAGCGCTTAATGTTGTATTTAATGTGGTTAACCTGATTTTTATCTTTCTCAAGTTCTGTTGATAAACGATTTTCCTTTTCCTGAAGAAAACGCATCTGTTCATTTTTAACCTTTTTTTCACTTTCGTAAGCCCTGATTTTGGAAACAAATTCGTTTGTGGCTCTTTGCTGTACGGAAAGGTTTTTTTCCTGGTTAATACTGCCCAGTTTAAGCTTTTGTAATTCTGCCTCGCCCGTATCAATTTTAGTGCTCAATTCGGTTCTGTTTACCTGCTGAGATTGTTCCTGAGCTTCCAATGCATTTAAATCGGTACGAAAAAAAGCAATGCGATGTGTAGCCAGCTGAACGCTTAGTTCGCGGTACTGTTCTTTTAATTTATAATAGCGCTCCGCTTTTTTAGCCTGGTTCTCTAAGGTTTTGAGGTTTTTTTCGATTTCGAAAAGTAGATCTTCTACACGCTCTAAATCGGCTTCGGTATCTTTTAACTTATTGAAGGTTTGTTTTTTACGAAGTTTGTATTTCGAAATTCCAGATGCTTCTTCAAATAATGAACGGCGAGAATTTTCTTTATTGGAGATAATCTCGTCAACCATTTTTAATTCAATGATCGAATAACTGTCAGAACCTATACCTGTATCCAGAAATAAGTCGGTAATGTCTTTTAAGCGGCACTGAACATCATTTAAACGATATTCGCTATCACCGTTTCGATATAGTTTGCGCGTTATGGTTACCTGCGAGTAGGCCGTTGGCAATACATTTTTAGTGTTGTCAAAGCTTAATGAAACTTCGGCAAGTTGTGCCTGTTTTCTGTTTTTTGTACCATTAAAAATGATGTTTTCCATCTTTTCCGAGCGCAGTGCACGTGTACTTTGCTCGCCCAAAACCCACCGCATAGCATCGATAACATTGGATTTTCCGCAACCATTAGGACCAACAATAGCCGTAACACCCTCGTTAAAGTTAATGGTAACCTTATCGCCAAAGCTTTTAAAACCTTTAATTTCTAATCGGGTGAGTTGCATTTATATCAATCCCTGGAACGGGAACTCAATAATAAGGATAAAATTTCAAAATTTAGTGCCAAAATGTATAAAGAATTCAGATAAATAATCCTGTTGAATCACTGGTTTTATTCTTTAACTCCTGGAGTTGTCCATCATGTTTGTCATTTGTAAAAAATCCAATAACTAAAACATTCTGTAAATATTAATGGTAGTATTGAGTAATATCTTAACGAATAAATTTAAAATTTAAACAATCAATTATATGGAATATAGAAGATTAGGTAAATCGGGTTTGCAGGTAAGTGCTTTATCATTGGGCAGCTGGTTAACCTTTGGTGCTCAGATCAGTGATAAAGTTGCCGATGAATTGATGGGAATTGCTTATGATGCCGGCGTAAACTTTTTTGATAACGCCGAAGGTTATGCCGAAGGTAAATCGGAACTGGTAATGGGTAAAATTCTTAAATCAAAAGGCTGGAATAGAGAATCTTTTGTTGTATCGAGTAAAGTATTTTTCGGGACAGAAAATAAAGGCCCAAATCAAATGGGTTTGTCACGCAAACACGTTGTTGAAGCCTGCAATGGAGCTTTAAAACGTTTACAGGTAGATTATCTGGATTTATATTTTTGCCATAGACCTGATAAAAATACGCCCATTGAGGAAACGGTTTTAGCAATGAATACGCTGTTGCAACAAGGTAAAATTTTATATTGGGGCACATCAGAATGGAGTGCCGCAGAAATTACCGAAGCTATTGGTATTGCAAAGGATTATCGTTTAATTGGGCCAACAATGGAGCAGCCTCAGTATAATCTTTTTGAACGTAAAAAACTGGAAGATGATTTTTTACTGCTTTTTCGTGATCATGGGCTGGGTACCACAATCTGGTCGCCGTTGGCATCGGGTTTATTATCAGGTAAATATACTAAAGGTGATGTTAAAGATACACGTTTAGCAGATGTTAAATTAGGCTGGTTAAAAGACAACGTTTTACAGGCCGATCGGTTAAAGAAAGTAGAAGAACTGCAGAAAGTTGCAGATAAACTGAATGTTTCTTTAGCAAAATTCTCTTTGGCCTGGTGTCTTAAAAATCCAAATGTAAGTTCAGTTATTCTTGGTGCCTCAAAAGGAGAACAGTTGAAAGAAAATTTAACCGCTTTGGAAGTTGTGCCTTTGCTTACCGATAAAGTGATGGAGCAGGTAGAAGAGATTATGGGTACAAAACCAAAACTTCCACAGTTTTAGAAATTAGATTTTTTAGATGTTCAGCATTCCCCCACAATAAGCGCCTGGAGATGCCGAAATAAATTGTTTAGGATTTAAAAGGCTTATAATTATAATTTATTATGCTGAACTTGTTGAAGTTTAATGTACTCCAACAAGTTCAACATGATGTTTTTTTAACATCCTTTAATTTTTTACAATCATCAATTTGGCAAATTTTAGCAACAATTGCTTATTGCCCAATCCCTGGAAAAATACGGTTGCTTTAACATCAGGTAACTGACCTTCAAGGCTTATGATTTTTCCGAAACCAAATTTTTCGTGTTCCACTTCCATTCCTCCCTGAAATTCGTGTGGTTGCGATGGTGCAAAACCAGGTGTCGGAACATGGGCTTTCGCTAATAGTGATGTGGTTTTTGGGCGAACAGGCGGAGCGCATGTAGTTGCACCGGCAGCAGGTTTAGGCTTGCTAAAGAAATCACGCGGTTGTGAGGTCCATGTTTTGCGTTCATCGTCAAAGTTCCCATCCATAAAGCTACTTTTCGAGGCCGGTTTCACATCCAGTTCTAAAAATTTTTGGCTAATTTCATTGATGAAACGACTTGGTTCGCAGTTTGTTAGTGTTCCCCAACGATAACGTGAAGTTGAATAGGTTAAGGTAAGTTTTTTCTCTGCACGTGTTACGGCTACATAAAATAAACGGCGTTCTTCTTCCAAATCAGCACGGGAATTTACCGACATTTGTGAAGGGAAAAGGTTTTCTTCCAATCCCACAACAAAAACATTTTTAAACTCTAAACCTTTGGCAGAGTGGATGGTCATTAAAGAAACCGTGTCTTTATTTTTGTCGCCATCTTTATCGTCATTGGTTAATAAGGCAACATCCTGCATAAAAATGTCCAGCCCGCGTTCTTCAATATCCTCACGTTCGGCAAATTCTTTAATACCATTTAATAATTCCTGGATGTTTTCGTACCTGCTTCGGCCCTCCACACTATCATCGTTGTATAATTCTTTTAAAATTCCGGCATGTTGTGCAATAAATAAAGCAGTTTCGTAAGCATCGAGCTTTTTAGCTTCTGCGGCAAAACTCTGAATCATCATCGAAAAATCGTTCAACTGGTTTGCTAAACGACCGTCAACATATAAATGCGCATTGGAAATAACTTCCCACATGGTTTTATCGTGCTGATCTGCAGCAACAATAATTTTATCGATTGAA
The DNA here is from genome assembly GCF_032678625.1 of Pedobacter nototheniae. Classification (GTDB taxonomy): domain Bacteria; phylum Bacteroidota; class Bacteroidia; order Sphingobacteriales; family Sphingobacteriaceae; genus Pedobacter; species Pedobacter nototheniae_A. The sequence continues at coordinate 107,620 of NZ_JAVTSO010000002.1, forward strand.
GTGTCGCCAATACCCCGCTTAGGATAATTAATTACACGTTTTACGGCTTCTTCATCGTTAGGATTAAAAGTTAAACGGAAGTAAGCAATTAAATCTTTAATCTCTTTACGCTGGTAAAAAGAAAGTCCGCCATAAATTCTATATGGAACATTAAGCTTGCGTAAAGATTCCTCCATGGCCCTGCTTTGTGCATTGGTTCGGTACAAAATTGCAAAATCGTGGTAATCGTAGCCTTTCGTGCTGCGTTCCTGTATAATGGATTCTACAACCAGTTTACCTTCTTCATTATCGGTAAAAGCACGGGTTACTTTAATGCGATCGCCAGATTCATTATCAGAGAAAACATTTTTTTCCAGCTGATTTTTATTATTTGCAATAATACTGCTGGCGGCATCCACAATATTTTGGGTAGAACGGTAGTTTTGTTCTAATTTATAGACCTTTAAGTCAGGATAATCGCGTTCGAAGTTTAAAATATTCTGAATGTTGGCACCACGGAAAGCATAAATACTTTGTGCATCATCACCTACAACACAGATATTCTGGTAAGCAGCAGCCAGTTTTTTCACAATGGTATATTGCGAAAAGTTGGTATCCTGGTACTCATCCACCATTAAATACCTGAATTTTTGCTGGTATTTATTTAAAACGTCAGGATGGTCTTTTAACAAAATATTGGTTTTGAACAATAAATCATCAAAATCCATAGCTCCAGCCCTGAAACAGCGTTTAGCATAAGTTTCGTAAATCTGGCCAATTAAGGGGCGTTTATTCTGGATATCTTCAGCCTGAATCTGATCGTTAGTGATGTATTCTGCAGGCGAAATAAGGTTATTTTTTGCCGAAGAAATGCGGTTAAATACAAAATTGGCCGCATATAATTTATCATCCAGCTGCATTTCCTTCAAGATACTGCGAATTACACTTTTGCTATCGTCGGTATCGTAAATGGTGAAATTGCTTGGGTAACCAATTTTTTCAGCTTCAACACGAAGAATTTTAGCAAAAACAGAGTGAAAGGTTCCCATCCAAATATTTTTAGCCTCAGCACCTACTACTTTACTGATACGCTCGCGCATGTCCTTACTCGCTTTGTTGGTAAAGGTTAAAACTAAGATGTTAAATGCATCGGTACCCGATTGGATGAGGTGGGCCACACGATATGTAATAACCCGGGTTTTGCCCGATCCGGCACCTGCAACAATCATTACGGGTCCTTTAGTGTTCTCTACTGCTGCTCTTTGTTGTGGGTTTAATCCTTCTAAATAATCCAAATCGGCTCCTGTTTTTTTGAAGTTCAAAAATAACAAATTATGAGCGCTTATTAAAAGGTGTTGGTAAATTGAGTGATTTTGATTTTTAGTGGGTTGAAATTCAGTTTTTTGTTGTTTTAAAAAAGCTTTATGTTTGCTGTATAGTAAAAACAGTGTGGAAATTAAAAGAGATGGTTTTATCCGCTTGCTGCAGGGGCTGTTTTCTTTTTGGCAGCAAAAAGAAACAAAAACTGCCGGCTCGCAATCTTTCTTTTAAAGTTAGTAGTTAGGCTTGTTCTGTGCCAGCCGGTTTAAAAGCTAACGGAGAAATAGTGGTTAGGCTTTGTTGGGTATCCCGTATTAAGCTAAACAAAAAGTGCGAAGGCCGTATAGCAAATTATATCTGTGTACAACTTTCACTAAGCTTTTCTTTAATATATTCATAAAGCCCCTCGTCAAACATACCCTGCGTTTGACTTCTTCCAAACCTTATGGTATTTAATAAGATGTCTTTTCCATCAAATAGTATGGTAACCTGTGTTTTCCAATTGGGGAGGGCGATCATGAGTTTATCATCATTATGCTGTATTTCCCAGTTTAATGGTTTAAATATATTTAATAAACTTTCTTTATTTTCAATTAAATCATTACCCTGAATGCGTTTTAACTTTCGTCCGCCGGTAAATAATTTAAACAAAAAGAAACCCAGCAATAGAGCGGTTAAATTAGCAAGTATAATGTATATGGAATAGCCCTCCTTAAAAAAATGAATATTTTTAATCGTAAGAATGATCGCACTCACCGGAATAATACCAATAATAAACATTTCAATATAAGAAATTAAGAAACGGCTAATTTTACTTCTTTTTAGGTATAATTTATTGTTTTTTAGGCTTTTTACTATATCTATTCTGTCTGCATCAATCATTTTATTGTTTATTAATTTATGTTCTACATCCAATCTTTATTTCCACTTTCAATTTGATACAACCAATAATTTACCAGCTGTTTAATTTGGGTGTAGTTGCCATATTTAAACCTGATTTGGCCTGCTGCTGTATGTAAACACAGGTGGCCCACATCAACACCTTTATGCCAGGGATATTGAAAGGTTGTAATTGCCTGTATCTTATCTGGTGAAATAATTTCAGTCGAAATATCCCAAATGCCACTTTTCTTAATAATAAATTCCTCGTTTACCGTTATGCGATGCCTTTTATAACTGATGTAAATCATAAAGATACCTGTTAAGAAATACAATACTGCTAATGGTAAATAAGGTTTAACCTGCGGAATCTTGAAACCGACAATTAAAAATATAGCCGTAGGTAAAACTAATCTAAAAAAAACCGGGAGATTTAAAAACCTCCAGTTGGGGATAAATTTTTTGCCTTCTGCAGGGATTTTGCCCAATATCATTTTAAGGAGTTCATTTTTTTCTACAGGATTGCACCCTGGAATTTCCAATGTACTGCCATGTAACTCTTCGCCGCTTTTGGCATGTCCGTTTTTAGCTTGTTTTAGCCATACATTAAACATACTGAGTTTTTTCTCAAAATAATTTTGGCTATAGGTGGTAACCTGCACTTTAATGGGGCTTACCAAGGTATTTTTCTTTGCAAATAATCCGGATGATATTAACAAAGAATGATGGTGTTTGCTGATGGTAAGTTCGAAGTACTTGTAAAAGGTTCTAACTAAGTTAAAAATCAAGAATAACAACAATAATGCAACAATTAAAATGGCGACAGAAAACATAGTGGCCATACCACTCATTACTGCCATGTAATGATTACTATCAATTTTAAAAGCTTTAATTATTTGTTGTCCTTCATGAATTAAAGAGCTTAAAAATAAGATTAATAAACCTAAGCTTTTTCCGTAATTAGAGGTTAAACCTACCTTAAATAAGGTCCAATTGCTGATTTTTAGAATTGAATGCTCCTGTAAAGCCGCATTTACCTCATAATGTTCTATACTGCCCGAAGCAGGATCAGTTTGCATGCTAAGCAAGTGTTCTTTTAAATTATAGGCCGAAGTTGCATCAATTGCCATTATACTTGCTTCCACACCATTGGAACCTGCTGTATCAATCTTCAATCCGTAAACACCAATAATTTTTTGGAGAATGGTTTGATCGATATTTACCTGTTGGATTTTATCGAGCTGGATAATAACCTGGTCTCTATTGAAAATACCTTTATTAACAATGAATTCTTGCTTTTGCGGATCTAAAAAGAAGGTAAATTTTAAATACCAGAGGTAGGCAATCAAAAAGCTGAGGAAAATAACAATGGCTAATCCTGTAATTAAAAAGATTATACTATTGGTTCGCATTTTAAATAGGGAAATAGCAAAAGGAATTATAAAAACTTTTGCTATTTGGAAAGCTGTGTGGCTTCCCATGACGATTATACCTGCTGCAGACTGGCGTTGTGGTTTGCTGAAATCGTTATTCATTATTCTCGGTAATGACTGAGTTTTCCGTCAGATTAAGTTTATTCAATAACAAATCACGAATATTTTTAGCTTCGTTGATGGGGATTCCTGTAATTTTTAAATGCCCGCTATCACCCCCAGCGGTAAAAACCTGTAGAGAGCCAAGTTTGAAAATCCTGGAAAAAAGCCCCTCATTTAACTCGATATGCTGAATCCTGTTTAAAGGAACAATTGTAGTGGATTCGGCTATTATGCCACTTTTATAGATCACATCTTTAGACCTGATTGCATAACCTCTTTTTTTAAAACTTGCTAACAATAGCAGTATAATTAAGGTCATAAATACCAGGTATATCGATAAAATTAAGATGGCTTTTGGTTTAAATTCATCTATAAAAGTAACACCTAAACCAATAAGGATACCGAAAATGATAAAAGATATGCTAAAGTTGATGCAAATGATTTTAAGATAATCCCGGTGAGGTTTCCTTAATAAAACGTCTTCATATTTGGGCAAAGAATCAATATCAATAATTTCGTTGGTAAAAGTTTCTGCGGGCATAATTAAAGATAAAACAATTGATCTACTAATAGATTACAGCTGCATTGTTTTGTTACCGAACGACAATGAATTTTTTAATAGCGGAATACTGACCGGAATCGGATGAGATTTTAAAAAAATAAACACCAGGATTAAAACTGGTGGTATTCACATCTAAAGTATGCTTCCCGGTATTCAGGTATTCATTCACAACAGTTTTAACCAGCCTGCCCATCAAATCATAAACCTGTACATTAATCTTATCCGTTTCTGGTAAAACAATGTCAATATAAGTTTGGTTTGCAGCTGGGTTAGGGTAGTTTTGCGAAACTACAAACATCAGAAATTTATCAAAAATAGCTTTATTAATTGCATCGAAAATAACATAACTCACTAACCTGTACCCACGGGCATTTGGATGAAAAGTATCCTGATAAAGTGTAAAATCTCTGCGCATAGCTGCATTTACATCCGCTAAGTATATTTTATATTCTGTTACTAATTTCCGGTAAATCCCATTCAAAGTTCTGATGTTATTGTTTACCGCAACCAAATCCTTATTTGTACGGTCATCAACATATTGTAGCGTACATAGAATGGGAATCAATTTTTGGTTTAAACTTGTTTGAATCAGCGAACGCATATTGGCTTCGGTATTGGCAATTTTAGATCTTCCGGCAGCGATCGCTATAGCATCATTAATACCCATATCAATCACAATAAATCCAGTTCTATTGGCAACAGATCTATCAATACGTAATAATCCTTGCGCAGTTGTTTGTCCTCCAATTCCCTGATTTGTAATGTCTACAATTTTGTTTCTATAACAATTCTGGAAATTATCATTTAACATCGTTTGAAATCCTAACCCATTAACCCCCTCAACGGTACTGGCTCCAAAGGTTACAATATTTATACTGTCTTTAGCATAATATTGGGCCGCTTCAGGGCAGCTTACACGAGTTTGCGCAAAGCTTGAGGCGTTAAAACAAAAAAGCAGCAGTAGAAAAGGGTAAACTATTGCGCTTAATTTCATTGTTAAAGTTCTTGCAGACAGGATTTCAGGATTTAAATATTGGGTCGCAATTTACTAATAAAATTAATTAAATCTGCTTGAAGGAACTCATGTTTTTAAAATAAATATGATAAAATAATATCACTGTTTAAAATCAGAAAATTAGTCGGATTTATACCCTTATTCAGTTTATACAATCTATTTTCTTAGAGTCGGACGAAATGCCCAAAAAGAATTAATCTACCATTAAATAATATCAATTGGATGCCTGAAAGTAGCAGATTGTCAAAACAGCTTAAATTAATTTCCGATTGAAGTAAAATTTAATGCCTTTTACCTTAAAATCCTATATTTGCCCAAATTCATTTTGTTATGCAAGAGATTAAAAATTATGTAGAAACACACAAACAACGTTTTTTAGATGAGTTGTTTGAGTTATTACGTTTTCCATCGGTAAGTGCCGATCCAAAATATAAAGCTGATGTTTTAAAAACGGCTGATTATGTTGCTCAAAAGCTAAAGGATGCAGGTGCAGATAATGTTGAGATATGCCCTACTGCAGGCTATCCAATTGTTTATGGCGAAAAAATTATCGATGCCTCTTTGCCAACGGTGTTAGTTTATGGCCATTATGACGTTCAACCGGCAGACCCAATTGAGCTTTGGAAAACACCTCCTTTTGAACCAACAGTACGCGATGGTAAGATTTATGCCCGTGGCGCATGTGATGATAAGGGACAGTTTTACATGCACGTTAAGGCATTTGAATTGATGATGGAAACCAATACACTTGCCTGCAATGTGAAATTTATGATTGAAGGTGAAGAGGAAGTGGGATCGGCCAATCTTGGTGTTTTTGTTAAAGACAATGCTGAAAGATTAAAAGCTGATGTTGTATTGATATCTGACACGTCGATGATTAGTATGGAAAACCCTTCTATCGAAACTGGTTTACGCGGTTTAGCCTATATGGAAGTTGAGGTTGTTGGTCCTAACCGTGATTTACATTCAGGTGTTTACGGTGGTGCGGTTGCCAACCCGGCAACAATTTTGTGTAAAATGATTGCTTCTTTGCATGATGAAAATAACCACATTACCATTCCTGCGTTTTATGATAAAGTTGTAGAATTGACGGACGAGGAAAAGAAAGCTTTAAATGCCGCACCTTATGATGAGGCCGAATACAAAGAAGATTTAAATATAGAAGAAGTTTGGGGCGAAAAGGGTTACAGTACTTTAGAACGTACCGGAACAAGACCCACTTTAGAAGTAAACGGAATTTGGAGCGGATATATTGGTGAGGGTGCTAAAACGGTATTACCAAGCAAGGCAAATGCGAAAATTTCTATGCGTTTGGTTCCAAACCAAAGTTCGGATGAAATCTCTGAAATTTTTGCCAGACATTTTGAAAGCATCGCTCCGAAAAATGTTAAAGTAAAAGTTACAGCACACCATGGCGGTGAACCAGTAGTTACACCAACAGATAGCATTGCCTACAAAGCTGCAGAAAAAGCCATTGAAGATAGCTTTGGTAAAACAGCAATTCCAACAAGGGGCGGGGGCAGTATTCCAATTGTTGCTTTATTCGAAGATGTTTTGGGAATTAAATCGGTATTGTTTGGTTTTGGTTTAGATAGCGATGCCTTGCACTCTCCAAATGAGAAGTACGACATTTTTAATTATTATAAAGGCATTGAAACGTTGCCTTTATTTCATAAATACTTTGCAGAACTGAGTAAATAATTAGTTCAGAAATTATTTAAATCCCTGTTTAAACAACTTAAACAGGGATTTTTTTTCGGAAATAAATGCTCCGTATTTTATTGGGAAATGATGTCCTGCGATATGCTGAATCCCGGTGAAAAATCAGAATGCCACCATCGGTAGGGTTTATTTTACAAAGCTTAGTGCCTTTTCAGAAGCCTGATTCTACGGTAACAGTATTCAATTTAAATTATACCGCTCAACAGGCATTAATTTTTTTAGACATATTTTTTTTCTAAATTGGTAGAATGAAACACTTTATCTCCTCCCTTTTACTTTTTGCTGCATTTCCTTGTTTTGCACAAAATACTAAAACGATTAACCAGTCTGGTAATCCTATTTTTCCAGGTTGGTATGCTGATCCTGATGCAGCCATTTTCAACAATAAGTACTGGGTTTATCCCACTTACTCTGCAAAGTATAAAGAACAAGTGTTTTTAGATGCTTTTTCCTCAGATGATTTAACCCATTGGAAAAAACATGAACATATTTTAGATACTGCGGCTGTTAAATGGGCTAATAAAGCCATGTGGGCACCAGCAATTGTACAAAAAGATAAAAAGTACTATTTGTTTTTTGGTGCAAACGATATTCAAAGCGATCAGGAGATAGGCGGAATTGGTGTAGCGGTTGCCGATAAGCCGGAAGGACCTTATAAAGATCACCTGGGCAAACCCTTAGTTGATAAATTTTATAATGGGGCGCAACCTATTGATCAGTTTGTGTTTAAAGATAAAGATGGACAGCACTACCTGATTTACGGCGGCTGGCAACATTGTAACATTGCTAAACTGAATAAAGATTTCACCGGTTTTGTTCCCTTTGATGACGGAAAGGTTTTTAAAGAAATTACACCCGAACATTATGTGGAAGGCCCTTACATGTTTATGCGTAACGGAAAGTACTATTTTATGTGGAGTGAGGGCGGTTGGACAGGTCCTGATTATTCGGTTGCCTATGCTATTGGAGATACACCTTTTGGCCCTTTTAAAAGGATTGGCAAAATTTTAAAACAAGATCCGCAGATTGCAACGGGGGCAGGCCATCATTCTGTTATCATGAACGAAAAGAAAAATCAATACTATATTATTTATCACCGAAGACCATTAGGAGATTCTGATGGTAATCATCGTATAACCTGTATTGACGAAATGAAGTTTGATGCTGATGGAAATATTCTCCCTGTAATTATAACTAAAGAAGGTGTAAATGCCCAAAAGGTTAAGTAGATTTTTAGCTCCAGAAGAATAAGTTTTTCTGGAGCTTTTTATTTAAACCGGAATTTTCTCGCTAACTAAGGAATGTGGCGCTTATTTAAAATATGGTATCCATAAGCGCAAAAGAATAAAAGTATAGCTACTCCGGCCCAAAGCCAGTTGTATCCAAATTGGTTGGCTATATAAAACCCCGCCAGCGGACCAACCACCTGGGCAAAAGACCAGCTTAAGGTATAACCTGCCGCATACAAACCCCGATTGTGCTGATTGCTTCTGCTAATAACTAAGGTGTTAATAAAAGGTAAGGCAAACATCTCGCCAATAGTGAGGGTAATGATTGCCAGTACGGCAACGCCAATATGGAAGATTAAAGGAACGCTTAAAAGGAGGTAAGAGGTTGCAAAAAACAAAGCGCCAATAATGATAAAAAACATGGGTGGTCGTTTTTTCTCAATCTTATTAATCATTATCATTTCAAATAAGGCAATTATGGCGCCGTTTAAGCCGATAATCATACCTATAGCAAATTCATTAATGTGCCACTGCTCTTTAAAAAAGATAGGAACCACCCTAAACATTAAAAAGGCACAAGTGATAAAAATTGTGGTTAATAATATAAACTGTATGTAAAAAAGATCTTGCCAGGGCTTTACAATTATCATTTTACTTCTGTTTTCTTTTGCTTGTTTAACAAAGCCCCTAACTTTTGGCAACAACAGTAAGATAGATAAACCTACCAGCATGCTCACTACTCCCTCAACTATAAACAGTAGTTGATAGTTAATGGATGCAATTAAACCTCCCAATGTAATACCGGCCGAAAAACCCATATTGGTTGCCAGGCGGTTTAACGAATAAGATCGTGTTGTAGTACCTTCTTTCGCATAATTTGCAATTGCAGTAAAATTTGCGGGCCTAAAAGCTTCCGAAAAAAAACTAATCACTACGGCTAACACGCAAAGGGTAGAAAAATGTGTAATGGTGGAAAATAATATAAAAAGAATCCCACTTATTGCTGATGATAAGATTTGAACCGGTCTAAAACCAATTACATCTGTTAATTTTCCGCCAGCTGCCGAACCTAAAATAGCACCAACACCAAATAAAGCAACTATCAACCCGGCATCCATTTCAGAGCGATGCAAACTTTGCGTAACATACAAGCCCATAAAAGGAACAGCCATGCTGCCGCAACGGTTTAAAAGCATAACAATACTTAACAGCCAGGTTTCGCGACTTAAACCACTAAAAGATGCTTTGTAAGTATTGAATATAAGCCTGAACATTGGGGAATGGGTTTGAGCTGCAAAAGTACTAAATGCTTTAATTTTATTGTTCAGATATTGGGTAAATTAAATTATGATGACCTGAATTTGTTTATTTTTGCTGCATGCCGGTAAGTAAACCCAAGGCTGCGGTTAGCAGGCCAAAAACTGACACGAATAAACCAAAGCGTGTTGTAAGGAAGAAAAAGAAGAATGGCTTAACTACCAAGTGGAAGGTTGTAATTGCAGGGATATTATTGATTTTGTTATCGCCACTTTATTATGGCTACATTTTAAAAGGCTTTGTTGCCACCTGGAGCTGGGTAAGAGATTGGGGGCAGGATCCAAATTATAGAACCTATAAAAGCTTTAACATTAAAATTCCTAAAAAGTATGTTATCCATGGTATTGATGTTTCTTACTATCAGGGTAAAATAAACTGGCAAAAGGTTAAATCGATGAAAGAGGATGAAGTAAACATTAAATTTGCCTTTATAAAAGCAACAGAAGGTATTTTACTTGTCGATCCTTATTTTCAGCGGAACTGGCGTGAAGCACCAAAAGCCGGAATTGTTTGCGGGGCATATCATTTTTTCAGGCCGAAAAAAGATGGCAAAACGCAGGCTAAATTCTTTTTGCAGGTGGTTAATATTGAAAAGGGCGATTTAGCACCTGTTGTTGATATTGAATCTCTTGATGGTGTTTCGCCACTTAAAATGCGTACCGAGCTGATGGATTTTTTAAATTATGTAGAACTTAAAACCAAAGTACGTCCGATTATTTATAGCGGACTAACCTTTTATAAAGATTACCTGGAAGATTATTTTGAAGGTTATCCATTGTGGATTGCACATTATTACCAACCCAGGTTAAACTTAGATAAAAGCAAATGGAGCTTTTGGCAACATTCTGATAAAGCCAGGATTAATGGCATTGGCCATATTGTAGATTTTAATGCATTTAACGGTGATAGTGTAGCCTTTGAAAAAATGAAAATTAACAAACTTTAATTTTAGTTTGGCATTTCAGTTAACCTACTTTTTAAGGAGCCAATCAACTTATATTGTCCAGCTTTCGCAGGTTTCCAGGAAAAACTCATCGGCTTCGGCACCAATTCCAGCCTCGTCAGGTACATCCAGAAAGTAACCATCATAAGTTAATCCACCCACAACAGGATCAACCAAATGGCCTAATAAACAGGTGTCTAAATCAAAAAACTCAACATTTGGACTGGCCAAAGCGAAGTGTAAATTTGCGCTTAAAGCAATGCGGCTTTCCAGCATGCTGCCAATCATGCATTTTACACCTTTTTGCAAGGCTTCTTCATGGATTTTTTGTGCCTCTAAAATGCCACCTGATTTTGAAAATTTAATGTTTAAATAACTTGCAGATTGGCTATTAATCAACTTCCTGGCATCATGATGGTTGTAACAGCTTTCGTCAGCCATTAACTTAATCGGCGAATTTACATTCAATTCCGGCAGTTGATCATCGTACCAGGTGCGCATCGGTTGTTCGCAAAATTCAATATTATACTTTTCAAGTTCTGTTAAAGCAAATAAAGCATCATCAAAACTCCATCCCTGGTTTGCATCTAAACGCAAAGTCATTTCTTCGCCAACCGCAGTCCTTATTTGTTTAACCCGCTCAATATCGTCATGTATTTTTTTTCCTAATTTAATTTTAATAATCCTGCATCCCTGATTTTGATATTTCAAGGCAGTTTCAGCCATTCCTTCAGGTGTATCAATTCCAATCGTCATATCGGTTTCAATGCGGCGCTTTTGTCCCCCTAAGAATTTATAAAGAGGCAAACCCGCATGTTTGGCTGCAATATCAAATAAAGCCATATCAAAAGCGCTCTTAATTGTACTGTTATGATCCGCATAACCCAATAAATCATTCATCCTTTCTGGTATATCCAAAGGATTTTTTCCCTTCCATATTTGAGCAAAATCTTTTGCCATAACCAAACAGGTATCTTGTGTTTCACCAACAATCATTGGAAAAGCAGAACATTCGCCAATGCCATGTATCCCCGAATCGGTATATACTCTAATGAGTACATTCTGGGCAAAATGCATGGTTCCTGTTGCAATTACAAAAGGTTCCATCGGAATGCTAAAGCGATATATTTCGGTATGGGTAATTATCATTTTCTTGATTTTGGATCTGGAACTAAAGGTATAATGTTCTAACATGAAATTAGAAATTTATGTCAACTTTATCAAAAAACCTATGCCTTAAAGTTTAAACCTTTTAACTTTACAGCATGGAAAATCAACCTAACAATTTAATTAAGGCTTCATCGCCCTATCTTTTACAACACGCTTATAATCCGGTTAACTGGTATGAGTGGGGTGCTGAAGCTTTAGAAAAGGCTAAGGCAGAGAATAAGTTGATTTTGGTTAGCATTGGATATTCGGCCTGCCATTGGTGTCATGTAATGGAACGCGAAAGTTTTGAAAACCATGAGGTGGCCGAAGTGATGAACCAACATTTTATTTGTATTAAAGTAGATCGGGAGGAAAGACCTGATATTGATCAGATTTATATGTATGCCATCCAATTAATGACGGGCAGCGGCGGATGGCCATTAAACTGCATTTGTTTGCCAGATCAACGGCCAATTTATGGAGGCACATATTTCCGTAAAGCCGATTGGATTAATATTTTAGAAAATGTGGCCAATCTTTGGTCAAATGAGCCTGATAAAGCGATTCAGTATGCTGAACGTTTGACCACGGGCATTCGCGATAGCGAAAAAATTATTCCGGCGATAAAAACCGGCGACTATACGGAAACCGATTTAACTGAAATTATTGATCCCTGGAAGCACCATTTTGATATTGGTTTCGGAGGGTATAACCGCGCGCCCAAATTTCCTTTGCCAAATAACTGGGTTTTCTTATTAAGGTATGGTTTCCTGAAAGATGATGAATCTGTTTTTACGGCAACGTGTAATACGCTTGAAGCGATGAGCCGTGGTGGAATTTATGATCAGATAGGAGGCGGTTTTGCCCGCTATTCGGTTGATGATAAATGGCATGTGCCGCATTTTGAGAAAATGCTTTACGATAATGCACAGCTTATTAGCTTATACGCTGAAGCCTATCAATGCACAAAATTCGATTCATTTAAACAAATTGTTGTAGAGTGCATTGAATGGGTATTTAACGAAATGACATCAGCCGAAGGATTATTCTATTCGGCATTGGATGCTGACAGCGAAGGTGTAGAAGGTAAATTTTACATTTGGGACAAGCAAGAGTTTGATCAGGTTTTAGGAGCAGATGCGGCTTTAATTGGAGATTATTATAATATCACGGAAGAAGGAAACTGGGAAGAGGAGCAAACCAATATTTTACGTAAAACCATTAGTGATGATGATTTAATAGCTAAATATAATATAGGGCTTGGGGAACTTTACGATCAAGTGAAAGCCTCAAAAGCAAAACTGATGGAGGTCAGGAATAGAAGGGTAAGACCAGGTTTGGACGATAAATGTTTAACCGCCTGGAATGCCATGATGATTAAAGCATTGGCCGATGCATCGCAGATTTTGAACCACGATTTATATTATAAAAAAGCTTCAGCAGCAGCAAAATTTATTTTAAAGCATTTAAAAACAGAAAACGGAAGTCTGCACAGAAATTATAAAAATAATAAAGCTTCTATAACGGCTTTTTTGGATGATTATGCTTTTTTAATTGAAGCGCTTATTGCCTTATACGAATGTGACTTTAATGAAAAATGGCTTTTAGAAGCTAAAAAATTGGCAGATTATGTGATGGCTAATTTTTCGGATGAAGAATCACCAATGTTTTTTTACACTTCCGCCCAGGCTGAAGATTTAATTGCCCGTAAACATGAGGTAATGGATAATGTTATACCAGCATCGAATTCGGTTATGGCTCAAAACCTTAAAAAATTAGGTTTGCTGTTTGATGAAGATATTTATACAAAAAAGGCTGCCGAAATGCTTGCTGCCGTACATCCAAAAATAAAAACCTATGGTTCTGCTTACGCTAACTGGGCAATTCAAATGCTTAATGAAGTGTATGGAATAAATGAGATTGCCATAACAGGTTTAGAAACAGATGTAATTAAACTGGAGTTAAGCGGACATTATATTCCGAACAAAATTACATTAGGCGGAACAGAAAGCAACCTGCCCTTGTTAGAAGGTAAGCAAAGCAACGAAACAAAAGTTTACATCTGCCGAAATAAAGTGTGCCAGTTGCCAGTTAATTCTATTGAGGAAGCATTAGAATATTTATTATAATTTCTATATGTCTGATTTTTAGCATTGTTCTATTAATTTAAAATGATCAAAGGCATATAAAGAGATTAATTATTTATCTGAATTTTACTAAATTTTAACATTGATAATTTATATTGCAGTATAAATTATCAATGCTCCATGAAAAGAATAATTAGTGCTTTAAGCTTAATGTTATTTACTTTTACAATAACATTAAGCCAAACCAGAACAACCCTTAAAGCGGGAGTTACTTTTCCTGCTATTTCAAGTAATCAATCGCAAGATTTGCAGGATGTCCCAAATGCAGTAGACTATTCAATGTCAACATCTTTTTACATCGGGGCAACATTAGACATCCCAATTTCCAATTCTTTTTACTTTCAAACGGGCGGTCTGTTTATAGGAAAAGGTGGTAAAAATGAGTTTTATGGGAATACCGAAAAAATTAAAACTTACTATGTTGAAGTACCATTGAATTTTTTATTCAAATTTCCGGTGGGGAAGCAACACGTTTTTTTAGGTGCAGGCCCATACTTTGCTATGGCGGTTACTGGAAAAAACAAATTAACCAATTCTTCAGGGCAGGCATATAATACAAACATAACCTTCGGAGAACGTTTTAAACGTGCTGATGCTGGTTTAAGTTTCATCTCAGGGCTTGAGTGTTCCAAACATTTAACACTCAATGTTGGCTATAGTATAGGCTTGTTAAATATTAGAGGGCAGGGTGCAGATTATATTTTTGATAGAAATAAAGTATTATCTGCTGGTTTAGGCTATAGAATTAAATAGTTGTTTGTAGTTTGTGTATTACTGGAATGATCGGTACATGGGTTGCTAATACTGAAATTTTCAATCTCTTTGAACAAATAGACTTACTTTTTTGTTAAACTAATAATTAGGTTATCTTTGCGCTACGAGCGCAAAATCAAGATAAAAAATATTTGCCGAAATAAAATATGCCAGTTACCGGTTAAAACTGTTGAGGAAGCATTAGCGTATTTACATTAAAACAATTTAAATGAATATTTCACCAAACTCAGTAGTAGCATTAACTTACGAATTGCATACTACTAACGAAGAAGGACAACAAGTTTTTGTTGAAAAAGCGGATGAGCAAAACCCGTTAGTATTTTTATATGGCGTAGGCATGATGTTGCCTAAATTTGAAGAGCATTTAACCGGTTTAACAACTGGTGCTGAATATAGCTTTGAATTATCAGCTGCTGATGGTTACGGCGAAATTGATCCAGGTGCTTTTGCTGATTTACCTAAAGCCATGTTTACTGAAGCTGGTGGCGAATTGCCAAACGTTGGTGATGTAATTCCTTTACAGGATAACAATGGTAACCAATTTAGAGCTGGTGTTACCGCCGTACACGATGAAACAATCTCTGTAGATTTAAACCACCCTATGGCTGGTAAAAATTTAGTGTTTAGCGGAACAATTTTAAATGTTCGCGAAGCAACGCAAGATGAATTGGCTCATGGACATGCTCATGGTGCTGATGGACATGCAGCTCACTAAGAATAAACGAATATCAAAAAAGGCTTCAAAATATTTTGAAGCCTTTTTTTTGCTTTAGCTTTTAGCTAAAATGCTTTTATAATTGTTTTGATGCGATTAAGGCAATTGGAGGATTATCCATCGCATTACCTTTATTTAATTTCAATGTGCCTTTAACGCTTATTGGTAAATACGTAAATTTTATAGGTTCAGTCATTTCTACTAAAACCATAATTGGAATTCCGTTTTTGCCACAAAAAAAACATTGATTGATGGGCAGGGTAGAAAGCATGAATTTAGTTTGTTTCATGCCATCTTTAATGGGTACAATATAGCCGGTAAGGTCAAATGATTTATTCTCGTATTTTTTAATGTTTGTGTTGTAAACCGCATACATTTCAGTGGGTTTGATGGTTTTAAATTCAACACCACCAATTACATCCCAGTTTGCAGATTCCATTTGGTCGCTGGGATCGTGCTGTGCTTTAGCCGCAAAACTTAAAAACATTAAAAATATAAAAGCAATTCTTACCATAATTTGTATTAAATGAGCTGTTTTCCAAATACAAATATAAAAAAGCAGAAACTTTTTAAGGGTAATTTATTTGCTACGCGTAGTTAGGAGCTCAGGATATTAAAAATCTATTTTCAACCTCAATCCACCATTGGTTAAATTTAAGTTGTCTTTTGAGAAATTTTTCATAGGCACCCTTAGAAAAGGTTCAACAGCAATATTTTTCTTCGGCGATATTTTCTGTTTATATCCTAAAGAGAAATTATAGAAGCCTAAATATTTTTCAGGCGCAATTACAGTTTCCGATTGCTGTTCAGAGACGCGTTCAGAAACCACAAGCATTCTTTGTTCAGCATAACCCATTGCGTTAACAACGGTTGTGTTTTGTGCCTGTGTAACCACATAATTGTTTTGTTGCTTATTATTTATAATTGCCATGGCAGATATACCAACTCCGGTATAAAACTTATTACTGATGTTATATTTTAATTCTAAAGGGATGCTGATTCCGCGTACACTGGCATCAATAGATTGCAAATTTTTACTTTTATTGTCGGTACTGGCAAATGTATTGGTTGCAGGAGCATCTGCAGCCATATTTCCATTCCCTTTATTTTGATTGGGATCGCTGGTAGAGCTCAACGCCGCATAAGATACACCTGAACTAAGCGATAATTTATCTGCAAGATTATAGGAAAGAGAGAAGCCATAATTCATGTTTACCTTATTATCATTTCCCATGGCTGGTGCTACAAAAATACCAGGTTCCCATTTATTGTTTTCTTTGCTGTTTTTAGTTTTACCATTTTGCTGTGCAATAAAGGTATCTTTCGCTAATAAATCTTCAAAACTGCTTTTCAAAGGAACTTTTTTCTTTTCTTTTACAAGTTCAAAATCTCTTTGTTTTTGCAATGGTAATATTGAAATATGGACTAATTTATTCTCTAACTGATTTGAATTTAAAATGCTTGATTCTGCATTATTTGCTGTTATAGTCGTGTTTTCAGCTTGCAGAGGCTGATTAGAGGTGTTGTCAACCGCTGTATCATTAGTGTAATTTAACGGATGGTTTTTTAATCCTCCCTGGTTTTCCACAAGTTTATTTTCCATGATTGGTGTGATCTCACCAGGTACAGAAGTGGTGGGTTTTACTTGTTCAGTAGCCGGTTTAGATTTAACAATGGTATTTGTCTTTTCGGTTTTGTATAAAGAGAAAAATAAACCGCCGAACACTAATATTAGTGCTGCAGCACTCCATAAGGGCCAGTAAACAAAACCTCGCTTTTTATCTTTTTCCTGAATAGAAAAGCGCTCCCAAGCCCCAGGAGAATAAGATTCTTCATGGTTATTGAGTTGCGTTTTGATATGATCAATTAACTCTTTATCCATTTTTTTTATATGAATTAACCAATGTGTTTTGGTAAAGGGTACGTAATTTGTTTTTTGCTCTCGTTAGGTAAACCCGACTTGAGTTTTCAGGAATGGTTAATAATTTGGAAATTTCATCATGGGCAAAGCCCTCAATTTCGTACAAGTTAAAAACCAGCCTTTGAGTATCAGGTAAATGATTAAGTAAATTTAAAATATCATTCACATGAAGGTCTGAAGCGATTGATACCTGTGTAACCGGATGTTCATCTTCACCCAAATCGTCTACATAAAACTGAGCTTTATTACTCCTTAATTTGTCGATAGCCGTTCTGGACGCAATTTGTGCAATCCACCCCTTAAAAGTCTTTTGTAATTCCTCAGGCCTTTTAGGAGGTTTAAAGCTTCCTACGTTTTTAAAAATTTTTATAAAGCTGTCATTTACAAGTTCTTCGCTATCTGAAATGTTTTTAGTGTACCTTAAAATAATACCCATTAAGTAGCCATAAAATGATTTATACATCATTTCTTTACAGCTGTTGTCGTTTTTTACACAGCCTTTTAAAATTTCCTCAAAACTGAGTATTTTTTTGACCACCCCTGGCGATTGTTTATTAAAAAGGTTGATTAGCTAAGATCAGTCAATTAACTGCAAGGTAAAATTAAGGAAAATAACACCATCCACAACTCTGGATGCAATTGGGATGATGCTAAATTCCAGGTAGAATTAGTTGTTTGACATCACTTTAAGTCCAAATTTGGTGCTGTCGGTTTTGCTTTTTAACCCTTTAGCCCAAATGGTGTAAATTTTTCCTTTTTCAATTTTAACGCTCTCAAGTGTTGTTTTTGCCGTTGGATTGGCACTTTCCTTTACTTCGAAAGTATAACTGTCAGAAGGTGTTACCGAAACAAAACTTGTAAATTCTTTATAAGCCTTTGTTGCAAATAATGCAGGCTGGCCTTGTATTGCCAAGTCTAACGCAGGTGCATCAGGGCTTAAATTTACAAAGCGAACTTTAGCTTTATCTGTTTCAGGTGCTTTTAAATCATCTTCCAAAATCAGGATGCTGTTCTTTTTTAGGGTGTCAATTACAAAAACTGAATAAAACTTACCCGATTTAAAGGCAGTGGTGGTTGTAGTCAGGTATTTTAAAGAATCTCTTTTGGTTACACCAATCAATCTTGATCCGGGGTAAGCGGCAAAATAACCCATATCGTTTGTATACGTAAATATTTTATTATTTACCCTGTTGTTATCCACTATAAAATCCAAAGCACCAGCACCCGGAGAGGCGTGTACAAAACCTATTCCGGCAGCTTCAACTGAATCATTGTTGTTCCAATCTTTTTTACAGGAAGAAAAAATTAATGTTATAGCGAAGAGCGAGAAGATAATTTTTGACGTGATGCCAAAGGATTTGTTCAGATTAGTTTTCATGTAGTTAAATCAATTTTATAAATAAATTGGTTAATGGCCATTAACACTTTTTTCTTAAAACGAGGCTCACTGCAAAAACGCTACAATGAAAGCGCTTTTTTTATTGTATAAAAAAAGCGTCTTGATTTAACATCAAAACGCTTTTAAATATAATTGAGCTCTTATTAAGAATACATGCTTTCGCGTAGTTTTGCAACTTCCTCGCTATTTATGTACTCATCGTAGGTCATTAACTTATCAATTGTGCCTTTTGGCGTAATTTCGATAATTCTGTTTGCCACCGTCTCTGTTAACTGGTGATCTCGGGATGTAAATAAAATTGTTCCTTTAAAATCCTTCATTCCATTGTTCAATGCTTCGATAGATTCAAGATCAAGGTGATTGGTTGGTTCATCAAACATCAATAAATTGGCTTGCTGCAACATCATTCGTGAAAACATACAACGCATTTTTTCACCACCTGAAAGTACTTTTACATTTTTTAAAACTTCCTCACCAGAAAATAGCATACGGCCTAAAAAGCTGCGTACAAATTGTTCATCTGCATCTGTACCAGAGTATTCACGTAACCAATCTACCAGATTTTCATCTTTACCGGCAAAGTATTCTGAGTTGTCATTTGGAATGTCAGCTGTGCTAATGGTTACGCCCCATTTAAACTCACCTTTATGGTCTGAATCACGACCTGCTAAAACATCATAAAATGCTGCAGTTGCTAAACTGTTTTGAGAAAGAACAGCAATTTTATCCCCTTTATTTACCATAAAAGTAATGTCCTGGAATAAAATTCCATCGTTACCGGTTTTGCTTAGCTTTTCTACCTGTAAAATTTGATCTCCGGCTTCTCTGCCTGTATTGTTAAAAATAATAGCCGGATATTTTCTGCTTGATGCTTTAATTTCAGAGATATCGATTTTATCTAATGCTTTTTTACGCGAAGTAGCCTGCTTAGATTTTGAAGCATTGGCACTAAACCTGCGGATAAATTCCTGCAGCTCTTTTACCTTATCTTCCATCTTTTTATTCTGGTCGCTGCGTTGTTTTAAAGCCAGCTGACTTGATTCGTACCAGAAGGTGTAATTACCAGAGTAAGTACTCATTTTAGCAAAATCAATATCCACAATATGTGTACAAACTGCATCTAAAAAGTGCCTATCGTGAGATACCACCAATACAATGTTTTGATAATCAGCTAAGAAATTTTCTAACCAGGCAATGGTTTCAATGTCCAAATCGTTGGTAGGCTCATCCAGCAATAAAATATCAGGATTTCCAAATAATGCCTGCGCTAATAATGCACGCACTTTTTGAGTATTATCCAGTTCTTTAAGCAGTTTATAATGGTTTTCTTCAGTTATACCCAAATTACTCAACATGGTAGCTGCGTTGCTTTCCATATTCCAGCCATCCATTTCGGCAAAAATGTTTTCAAGTTCGCCAGCACGCTCACCATCTTTTTCAGAAAAATCTTCCTTCATATAGATGGCATCTTTTTCTTTCATAATGGAATATAGCTCTTTGTGGCCCATCATTACAGTTTCAAGCACGGTAAACTCATCAAATTCATAATGGTTCTGTTTTAAAACCGCCATTCTCTCGCCCGGAGTAAAAGCTACACTGCCCGAAGTTTGATTGACCTCGCCAGATAAGATTTTAAGGAAAGTAGATTTACCTGCTCCGTTAGCCCCAATTACACCATAGCAGTTGCCTTGTGTAAATTTTAAGTTAACGTCTTCAAATAATGTGCGTTTGCCGTATCGTAATGATAAATTAGAAACTGAAATCATGCTGTATAGAAATAAGCCGCAAAGGTAAGTAAAAAGGTTGAGGGTAGAAAGACTGAAAACAAAAGCTTTAGGTTTAATAATTTGAAAACCAACTTTTTTATAAGCATTAAATGGCACTGCTTAATGTGTTGTTGTGAAAAAAAATGGTCGTTTAAATTTTATTTAACCAGGGATTCGCCTTTGGATAATTTTTAAAAGTGTACCGAATTATTTTCAATCCCATTTTCTATTTTTGAACTATGTACAGCCAACTCCTCAATGCCGTTAAAACAACGCTTTCTAAAGTAAAAGTAGAAAAGTTAGCTTTAATTGCAACGGATGACCGTTTCTCTATTAAAGATTTAATCGATTTAACTTTTCATCCGGATGAGCAAATTGGTTTTAGGGCAGCCTGGATATTGGAAAACATTTATACCAAATTCCCCGAAAGATTTTTGCCTCATGCCACGTATTTTTTTGAAAAACTCCCGCTACAAAATAATTTATCTGCCCGGAGGCACTACAGCAAAATTTTAGCTTTTATAACCAACAAAAAATCAATACCCGAAATAAAAGCGATTATTACCCTTTACAATACGGATAAATTGGTGGAAACCGTTTTCAACTGGTTAATTGATGAAGGGGTTCCCGTTGCCACAAAATCTCATTGTTTAAATGTGTTGGCTAATTTAAGTATTAAACATAGCTGGATCAAAGATGAGCTTTTACAAACGATGGATTACCTGGCAGATAAAGAAAGCATAGGTTTTTATGCGAAGGTAAAGCAAATTAGAAAACAATTTTCAGTCAGCGGTTAATGGTTTTTAGTTGTACTGTGCGCCATGAAAGCGTAAAATATTAATGTTTTTAGATTTTTGTTCTGGCTTTTAAGCCTGAGTCTTTCAGCTTTTAGTTATTTTTACCACATGAGTAGCACATATGAAATTCTATCAAAAGTAATTAAAGAACGCCGAAGCATTTTTCCGGCAAGCTATATAAAAAAAGAAATCCCTGTTGAAGTTATTCAGCAAATTTTGGAAACTGCAAACTACGCCCCAACACATAAATTAACGCAACCCTGGCGCTTTACCGTGATTAGAAAAGAAGGAAAAGCCAAATTGGGTGCAGAGCTGGGCCGGTTATATAAGAACCTGGTAACGGAACAACAATTTTTGCAAAAGAAATACGATAGTTTTGCCGAAAAAACCAACCAGGCAGATTGCATAATAGCTATAAATATGCAATTAAGCGGTAAAATACCAGAGTGGGAAGAACTTGCGGCAGTATCTTGTGCGGTTCAAAATATGGCTTTAACTGCCGAAAGTTTAAAGGTTGGAGCGTACTGGAGTTCGCCACCTTTAATTGATGATTTGGGCGATTTTTTAAGCTTAAATAAAAATGAAAAATGTATTGGTTTGTTTTATATGGGCTATCACAATGAAAAACCCTGGGAACCCAACCGTACCTCAATGGAAGAAAAAGTGCGCTGGATTGAAGGCTAATTTTTAACTGAGAATTTTGAATTTTTAGTATTAAAGTTTTTATTATGCTTAATCCTCTGGATCAATATTTTGAGCAAAAAGATACCCCGGTTAAACTTGCATTACAATATTTAAGAGCACTTTTAACCAGCTATGCAGATATAACAGAGCATTTAAAGTATGGAATGCCTTTTTATTACTATAAAGGTAAAATGTTCTGTTATCTTTGGATTCATAAAAAATACCTCCAACCTTATATTGGCCTGGTTGATGGTCATAAAATGAAACGTAAAGATTTGCTACAAGAAAAAAGAGCACGAATGAAAATCCTATTAATCAATCCTCATAAAGATATTCAAAAAGAGCAGATTTTAGCTGTTTTGGAAGAGGCTTTTAAGCTCCGAAGTTAATCACACCTGCCAATTACCTTTCTATTATTTATCAAATTTTATATTTAATGTCCAAACCCTCAAATATTAAGCCTGTTTTATATCAGCTTTGCCTAAATTTTATCGAAAAAAGAATTGAAAATATTGAATATTCTTTGCTTCAGGCCAGGCAGGCCTCAAATGATGATACGAAAAGCAGTGCCGGGGATAAGTACGAAACTACCCGCGAAATGATGCAGCAGGAAATGGATAGAAATAGTAAATTACTTTATGAAGCAGGGCAGCAAAAAATTGCCTTACAACAGATTGAAAATGTTGATGTAGCTAAAGAGGTTAAAAATGGCAGCCTGGTTTTTACTTCCGAAGGCAATTTCTACATCAGTATAAGTGCCGGCGAATTAAAAGCCAATGAACAAATTTTTTATGCTGTTTCTCAGGCGGCACCTATTGGGAAATTTCTAATCGGGAAAAAGGTTGGCGAAGAATTTAACTTTAACAATAAAACTTATCACCTTAACCAGATCCTTTAAATAATTATTTAAAGCCCATTCTTTCGGCGAAGGATGGCGTAATATACCTCTTTAACTGTTTGAAGGGAATAAATACGATAATTTGTCCTTGCGCGTAACTGGCCACTTCATAAGGGTTGTACAAAAAGGCCAGGCCATTATCATTAAAATAAAAGTTTTTACCAGGCTTTAAATAATCATCAAATAAAACCGTGCTAAGCTTATCACCGTTTTTAACGTTATATTGTTTTTTAAGGTTTTGTTCCAGCAATACCTGTAAAGCATTAGAATCTATTTTAATTACATCATCAAGTTTTAACCGCTTTAGGTTTTTGGTGTCGAGGCAATACATTGTGCTTCCATAATTACCATGTGCACCGCCTGAGTACGAACTATTTAGATGTTCGATAATGGTGTAATTTTTATCGTTGTATAAAATGTTTAAATCGTCGTCGCTGCTGTAATCTAAAGTCGCTGTTAAGCCACCTGCACCGTCAATAAGTTCCTTTACATCATTTTTATATTCGTTCAGGTATTCTTTTGCACCGTTTTTTATATTCTTAGCCCAGTCTGTTTCCTTCTCATTTAATTGGAGCATATTTTTAATCTGCTTGTTTATCCAATTTTCTGTCTCACCATTTCCTGTAGCTGTTAAATACCTATAAGATATAGTGGCAACAGGAGATTTTGCTTTGCCTGGAACAGCAGCGGCAGAGTCAGTATATTCAGCATATGAAAAAGCATAACTTCCGGCAGGATATTTTTCTTCAAGTAAAATAGGATAGGTTTTTACTGTTTTTCCACCTTTCCAGGTTCCGGTAAAACCATTTCCTGTCCAGTTTAACGAAAGTGTAGGTTGTTTTGCGTTTTCATCAGCATTATTATAGCCATCACTCTCTAAAAGCCTTACACTATCTTTGCTGATCAGCGTATCGGTTGATAAACCAAGCCAGGATCCATTATAGTAATAAGCGCCAGAAAAACTTGCGCCTAAACGTTGAAGATGCATAACAACGGGTTTACCTCCAACTGTTCCTTCAAATCTTTTATAAAAGGTTTCTGCTAAGGCTGTTTTAGGTTTAACACTGTCTATAACTTTTTCGGTTTCTTTATGATCAGCTTTTTGATTGTTACAAGCGGTTAATACAGTTAAACTTAAAAGAAATAGATAGATAAGATGCTTCATGTTTTTGGCGGTTAATTAATACATACACCCGGAACTGTTATTTTGTTTTATTAAAGCTTTTGTTTATGCTGTAATACAGATTTTTTGCAGTATATCTTCCCGGATCAATAATGCGCCTTATTGTGTATAATGGGTAGTTTTCATCCTGTTTTGTAGATAGAATGAAAGCTGCCTTAAAACCATGTTCTTTTAACTTATGAAGTGTTGAAGCTTTAGAAACACCGTAAGGAAAAGCAAAATATTCTACCTTTTTACCTGTAATCTGTTCTAAAGTTTTGGTTGGCTTATCAATTTGTGTCGTCCAGTCTTCATCGGTAAACTGGGCATAATTTTTATGGTCGTAAGTATGGCTGGCAATTACATTGCCATTATCAGATAATTCTTTAATCTGCGCTTTACTCATGTATCTTGGGCGACCGATAGAAACCGTCATAATAAAATAAACACCTTTAAAACCATACTTTTTCAACTCGCCGGCACCTGTTGTGTATTGATCCAGGTCAGTATCATCAAAAGTAATCATAATTGGTTTTTCAGGTAGTTTAGCTCCATAAACTAAGTAATTGTAAAGCTGATCGGGCAGTATGGTGTGGTAGCCACTGTCTGCCAGCATCTTCATGTGTGCTTTAAAGTTTGCAGTCGGAATAATATCGTCATGCGCACGTTTGGAATCCGTACTTTTCCAATCTCTGATTTGGTGGTAACATAAAACAGGTACCTCCCTGCGCGATAAAATGGTCTTATTATCTGCAGGTTTCTGGTTCACTGTATCTTTTGTTACCTGGTTTTTTGCTGCAACTTTTTCTTGATCAGTTTTTTCTTTTGAAGAATTAGCGGTGCAGGCAAGTAAAAATAAAGGAATGATCAAGCATAAGGGCTTGTACTTCATATCGTTTAAAAGCTAAGTTTAATGTTATTGCTTAATGTTTTTGGCGACCAGTATCCACTGGCTATAATTCTGCGGACCGTATACAGCGGGTCATTTTGATCACGTTTATCGGCTAATGAAAAAGCCATTCTGAAACCACGTTTCTTTAACTCAGGAAAACCTTGTGAATTCCATAAGCCAAATGGATAGGCAAATTCTGTCATTTTTTTACCGGTAATTTCTTCTAATTTTTTTGTTGGCTTATCCAATTGCTCTTCCCAATCTTTACCAGCGTATTTTTTGAAATTTTTATGGTCATATGTATGGCTTCCAATTACATTACCCTCATCAGAAAGTTGCTTAATTTGCTCCTTAGTCATATAATCAACAAATTTGCCCTTTCTGCCTATAGAAACCGTCATGATAAAATAAACGGCCTTGTAACCATATTTCTGTAAGGTAGGGCGCACAAAAGTAAACTGATCCATGTCAGTATCGTCAAAAGTTAACATTATTGGCTTACTTGGTAAAACTGCACCGGTATTTAGGTATGCATAAAGCTGATCAGGCAAAATGGTATGGTAACCGCTATCAGCAAGCATTTTAATCTGATCTCTGAAGTTTTGCTCTTCAACAATATAATCTTTTCCAACTTTACCATCTGTAGGTTTCCAGTTTCTAACCTGGTGATAACATAAAATAGGCACCTGTTTCCGGGCTAAAATGGTTTTCGCATCAGCTGGTTTAATTTTAGAAACATCTACCGTGCTGGTTGGCGTCGATGCGTCAGCTGTTTTTTCAGTTATGGCCGTAGAATCTTTGGTATTTTTAGATTCTGTTTGTGATTTGGACTGGCAGCCGGCAAATAATATTAATCCTGCTGAGATAATGGTTAAAAAATTGAATTTCATTCGTTTATTTATTGTTTTTGGGGAGGATTAAATGATTATCTAAATCATGGTATATTTAACATATCAGGATTATGGTACAAAACTAAAAAAAGCATTAATTAATCAAATATCAAATAAGATTCTGTTGATAACTATTTAAGAGCAGAATTTAATGAAAACTAACGCATTTATTACAATCTGTGCCACGTTTAATCATCTTTAATTAAATAATTTAGCCGATTAAACCACACATTGATGAATAAACTCTATAAACTCCTTTTATGTGCACCATTTTTGTCATTTACGGTTGCTGCACAAACCAAAACATTTACCATAACAGAAAGTGCACAACCCCAACCTAAAGCAAATTACCAGCTTGCTTCACGGTTTTCGCCTCAAAAATTAAAAAAGATGGTGTATTCTACTGCTGTAGATCCACACTGGTTGAAGTTGAGTAATCGCTTCTGGTATAATTTTGAAAGCCCGAAAGGGAAATTCTGGTACCTGGTTGATGCCAATACAAAAAATAAAAAAGTACTTTTTGATAATGCTAAATTAGCTGCAGATATTACTTTAATCGTTCGCGATCCATTTGATGCGGAGCACCTGCCTTTAGAGAATCTAAAATTTGCAGCCGATGAGAAAACGATTTCGTTTGAAATAAAAAGTTCAATTGAAGAATTAAAGCAAGATAGAAAAGATAAAAAAGCTGCTGATTCAATGCAGAAAAAAGTTTTCTCTTTCAAATACGACCTGGCTTCTGCTAAATTAACGGAAGTGCCAAATTTTAGTAAACCAAAACCTAAGCCTTCCTGGGGTTCAGTAGCGCCAGATTCTTCAGCCATAATTTTTGCCCGCAATTACAATTTGTATTGGATGGACAAGGAGAATTATAAAAAAGCGGTGAAAAATGAGGAAGACAGTACCATTGTAGAGCATCAGTTAACTAAAGATGGCGTTAAATTCTATTCTTATGGCAGCGATGGCGATGGAGAAAATAACGTTGAAAATGAGAAAAACAATAAGAAAAGAAGAGGTGCTTACGTTTTATGGTCGCCTAATTCGAAATACTTTGTTTTAGATAGAACAGATTCACGAAAAGTAAAAGATCTTTGGGTAATTAATAGTGTAACACCCGGACGCCCTACTTTAGAAACCTATAAATATCAAATGCCTGGCGAAGCAGAAGCACCTCAGGACGAAGTTTTGTTGTTTGATTTTTCGGCTAAAACCTATAAAAAAATGCCGGTATCATCGTTTAAAGATCAAAGTGTTTCGGTATGGAGTAAACCTGCTTTAAATAAAGATCGCGACAATGAGTTTCGACCTTCCATCTGGTTGGGGAATGACAGTAAGTTTTATTTTTCGCGCACCAGCCGCGATTTAAAACGCATTGATATTTGTACTGTCGACATTCATACCAACGTTGTTAAGCCCTTAATTGATGAGCGTTTTAATACCTATGTTGAAGTTAACCGTCCGGCATTAATAAACGATGGTAAAGAACTCATTCATTGGAGTGAAAGAGATGGTTGGGCGCATTTTTATCTTTTTGATGGCGATGGAAAGCTGAAAAACCAAATTACCAAAGGTTCTTTCCACTGCGAAAGTATTATAAATGTTGATGAAAAAAATCGTGTGCTTTATTTTACAGCAAATGGAAGGGAACTAAATGAAGATCCTTATTATTTGCATTTATACAGCATTAATTTTGACGGTTCTAATTTAAAACTTCTCAATCCAGGCGATTTTGACCATGCAGTGAGCATGAATGATAACAATACCTTCTTTGTAGATAATTACTCCAGGGTAAATACCATACCAAAATCTTTTTTATGTGATAAAACAGGTAAAAAGGTAATGGAGCTTGAAAGTACAGATTTATCTTTATTAATGGCTGCAGGCTACAAATTTCCTGAACCATTTAAAGTAAAGGCTGATGACGGAATTACCGATTTATATGGTGTAATGTATAAGCCATTTGATTTTGACCCGAATAAGAAATATCCGATTATAGAATATGTGTATCCCGGACCACAAACAGAGGCCGTAAATAAAGCCTTCAGTAAAAGCATGGATCGCACGGAGCGGTTAGCACAATTTGGGTATATTGTAATAACAGTTGGTAACCGTGGCGGAAATCCTTCACGTTCTAAATGGTACCATACCTATGGTTATGGCAACCTGCGTGATTATGGTTTGGCCGATAAAAAAGCGGCAATTGAACAACTGGCCGCAAAATATTCTTTTATCGATGATCAAAAGGTAGGCATTACAGGTCACTCGGGTGGTGGTTTTATGTCAACCGCTGCCATGCTGGTTTACCCTGATTTCTTTAAAGCGGCAGTATCGAATGCCGGAAACCATGATAACAGCATCTATAATCGCTGGTGGAGTGAAAAACACAATGGGGTAAAAGAAATTATATCAACAAAAGGCGATACAATCTTTAAATACAGCATTGATAAAAATCCTGATTTAGCCAAAAACTTAAAAGGACATTTATTATTAATGCATGGCGATGTTGATAATAATGTACATCCGGCAAACTCTATCCGTGTTGCAAACGCACTGATGAAAGCTGGTAAACGTTTCGATTTTCTAATTATTCCGGGTCAGCGCCATGGCTTTGGTGATATGACTGAATTTGCATTCTGGAAACTGGCCGATCATTTTAATAAATACCTGATTGGCGATTTCTCTGGTTCGGAGCAGGTTGATATTATTGAGATGGATCGCGACATAGAACAAAACGGCAAGAACTAATTCTTTATTCTTGCTGTTAAGAGGGGAAAGAGAGCGTCTTTCCAAACGATTCAAAAATAAGAAAGCCCGGATCATCCAGATTCCGGGCTTTTTAATGTAATCACCATACAAAGAAATTAGTTAGTTAATGATTTATGCTAATTTTAGTATAAGTAATCTAATGCAACTCTATCATTTGCATTAAAAGTACGGTTGCCACCGTTAGAGCAAGCCAGCATAAATGAAGCAGCATCTGGTGTAGAAGGTGTACCTGGAATTTGAATAGCACCAACGTTTGATTGGCCTTCGTTTCCGGCACCAGCTGATCCGCAACTAAATGCACGGTTCATATAATCTGTATGGCGTAAACCAATGCAATGTCCAACTTCATGTTGTATAACAGAAGCCAGGTACAATAAATTTGGGTTTGAACCATAAGCAGCAGCGTTGGTGTTCATTCTGATTTGATTAAATGGCTGACCAGAAGAAGTAGGGAAGCCTGCTGAACCTAATGTAATAAAACCACCGCTCGGACCTTCATTAAATCCAACAACATTGATGTTTCCTGTTGTTCCGGCAGCTGCTCTTTGAAAAGTGATACGTAAACCTAAGTTATTGTACCGGGTAATCATTTCATTTACTGCATTGCTATAAACTGTTGGTAAATTGGTTACAGAAACCGTAATTACCCTTGGTAGGGCAGTAACAGTATTTGTGGTTCTATACTGTTCTGTTTCTGCAATGTTTAAAGCTTTACTGTCATTTTTCTCAGATAAATTCTCTTGAGTTAGAAGAATATCTCCCTCAACTAAATATCCGCCATCAATTGTACGTGCATTTTCTGTGCTAAATCCTAAGCTCTTAATTTGAGCTAAAACATTGGCAGGAATGTCACTTTTAGTTTCCGTTTCTTGTGGTGTAGTAGAAACGTTTTTTTTACAGGCATAAATGCCCACCATTAAAGCGCATAACACGCTTAGCGATAAGATTCTTTTGTTTTTCATGAGGTAACTTTAGTTAGTTTGTCTTTGTAGGTGATTATTAAGACCAATTTATGGATTATTTTTATGTAAACAAATATTTACAAAGAAAATATTATAAACATCATGGTTTGTATAATATGTTATTAACAACTACAGGGAATAATTGTGTGTATCAGATCGATCTAAAATTTGATTTATAGTGTTTTATGTACACACTATGCTTTTTTATTTTTTATTTTGGAATAAAAAAGTGCCTCTTAAAGCCTTTTATAAACATTTTATTCCCAATAAATAGGATATTCAGCTAATCTCATAAATCGATTTAATTTGATAAAAAGAACTTAATCGTAGATTTTGCTTTCCACGATTAATTTTATAGTCTCTAAATTAATATTAAATATTTACAAGTAATTTTTTGTAGTATTAATAATGCTTTATTGATTTATATTGATGCAGTTTTTTTACTGTTGATTTAATGTTTTTAATGATTTCAGAAAAATGGTTAAAACTAAATTTATACATGAAAAAATATTTTTATTTTTTTTATGAAAAATAGATATGGCTATAGAATATTATTAGATTTTAATTATGTAATTTGTTATCATTGTTGAAAGCTAACTTATAATGCGCTTAACTTATACTTAAAATACAATCTACATCTGCGTGAAATTTATTTACTGGTACCTCACTATATTGCTTTTATGTTTAGCTAACTCGGTAATGGCACAGGTTGTACCTGGTAAATTGGATAAGAAATTACAAAAATACGTGCGTTTAGATAATGTCAGGTTGCTTAATCCAACTGATAGTTTGGTTTTAGTGGAGTTTAAGACCGCTCTTAGTGCCAAAGATATTGCTAAAATCAATCCTAAAAGGCAATTTTCAGCTTACCAGTTTATTGTTGATGCTAAAAACCTTAATCTGGTAGAAAAACAACCGCTTAGTAAAAATCAAGCTAATAATTTGTGGAAAGCAAGCGATAACCTTATTCAAAAGTGGGAACAGGGCAGTAAAAAGGGACAGGAACTACCGGTTAGGCTTGTTTTTAATGATACATTTAACGGAGTGCCCGATTACCTGAAGCAATACAAATTACTATCTGTAAATAATGTATATAAGCTCATTATAATTAACCTGCCCATTTCTGAGTTGCAAAATGTACTCAATCACAATGAAATTTTGTTCGCTGATGTGGTGCAAGCTGCCAAAGAAGAAATTATAATTAATGATCTGGATCTTTCTTCTGTGGATGTTTTTGCCGCACGCAATAAATTTCCGGAACTTGACGGTAAAAATATGGTACTTTCTTTAAAAGAAGGCGCATTTGATGTAAAAGACCTTGATCTTTTAGGTAAGGTTATACCGGGAAATAATAATTCGCCTGATAATGGCCACGCGGTAATTATGGCTACACTGGCACTGGGTTCGGGGAATTCTTTCTTGCGCGGATTAGGAGTGGCGCCTGCAGCAAAATTAATTACATCTGATTATATTAATTTATTGCCTGATGATATTAAAAAGCTATCAGCGGCCAATGTTTCCGTTCAAAACCATTCGTACGGTACTGTAATAGATAATACTTATGGCATTGAAGCGCAGGCTTACGATCAGCAGGTGTATGATGCAGATACAATTGTCCATGTTTTTTCTGCAGGAAATATTGGTACCACAAAAGCACCTTCTGGCCTTTATCAAAATATTGAAAACGCAGCAAACTTAACAGGCAATTTCAAGCAGGCAAAAAATGTTTTTGTAGTTGGAGGTATCGGACGTGAAAACATTTCGGAAGCATTAAGCAGCAAGGGCCCTGCCTATGATGGACGGGTAAAACCTGATGTAGTGTCTTCTGGTCAGGATGGTACCTCAGGTGCTGCGGCGCTAACTTCAGGCCTTGTAATTCTGTTGCAACAAAAATATCGCAGCCTATCGGGCAAGGGGGCATCTGCAGCGTTAATTAAAAGTATACTTGTGAACTCCGCCGATGATTTAGGTAATCCACATGTAGATTATTTCTATGGTTTTGGAAAAATTAATGCTTTAAAGGCTTTAAATACGCTTGCAGAAAACCGCTTTACAAAAGGAGAGGTGAGCCAGGGGCAGGATTTCTCCTTTCCAATATCAGTACAGCAAACTCAAAAAGAATTGAAAGTTACATTGGCATGGAATGATTTGCCAGCTTCCATTAATAGTGTACAAAGTATTGTTA
Organism: Pedobacter nototheniae; assembly: GCF_032678625.1. Lineage (GTDB taxonomy): Bacteria > Bacteroidota > Bacteroidia > Sphingobacteriales > Sphingobacteriaceae > Pedobacter > Pedobacter nototheniae_A. The sequence goes on from NZ_JAVTSO010000002.1 coordinate 139,228, forward strand.
ACCACCTTGATCTTTCATTGGAAGATGTAAATGGTAAAACCGTATTGCCTTGGGTATTAAGTACTTTTCCGCTGGCTGATTCGCTAACGCAGGTAGCTGTTAGAAAGGTAGATCAGGTTAATAATGTACAGCAGGTTACTTTAGATAATTTACAGCCGGGAAAATATACTGTTCATGTTAAAGGCCGAAAAGTAACTCAGGATAAACAAGCATTTTATCTGGCTTACGAACTTGGCTTACCAAATCATTTTCAGTTTACGTTTCCAGATCAGGATGACTATCTATTTGCTACAGAAAGCAATTACATCAGGTGGGAAAATAGTTTTGAAAATAAAACAGGTAAACTTTCTGTAAGTTATGATAATGGGACAACGTGGTTTGTGTTGGCCGAGTCTTTAAATTTAAGCAACAAATTTTTCAATTGGCAACCCCCAAACCGTTTTACACGTGCCCGGTTTAAAATGGAAATAGAAGGGCAGGAATTTAAAGGAAATTCATTTATTATTTCAACGCCGCCAGCTTTAAAAGTTGGCTATAATTGTGAAGATGGGATTTTATTTCACTGGAAACCTCAGCCACTTGCAAAAAATTATACCCTTTACACCATTTTAGATAATAAATTAAGTCCGCTTGCAAATACAACAGATACCATGATGATCGTGAAAAAGGTTGCTGGTGCATCGCCTTATTTCGCCTTATCAGAGAATGGAACAGATTTTACCGGACTTAAAAGTTATACCCTTGATTACCAAACTCAGGGCGTATCATGCTACTTGGTTAGCTTAAATGGTGATATCGTAGGCAATACCGTTCAGCTGGCTTTAAACATAGGAACAACTTACAACCTTAAAAGCTTTATTTGGGAAAAGCAAATCGATGCAAATACTTTCGTGCCTGTAAAAGAAGAAAATGTAACAGCAGGGACATTAAATTATTCTACTGTTGATCCATCGCCCAGAACTGGTATTCAGCGCTATCGGGTTACCTTTTTAACCGAAAATGGCCTAAAAATTCAATCAGATATTATCTCAATAAATTACATTAAAGAGGATGATCTTATTGTTTATCCTAATCCCGTTAATACCGAGTTAAGTGTGTTAAATGGTGCCTTTGATAACTATTCTCTCGCCTTGTTTGATATGCTCGGGCGTAAGGTTTTTGAACAGGCATCGAGCGATAACAACCGATTTAATTTAAGCAGGCTAACCGCTGGCGTTTATGTTGGTGTTATATCTAAAAATAAACAGCAGGTTAAAAAGTTTAAAATTATAAAAAACTGATTTTTATTTCTTATAATTTTGGTTTGGAATTAAAAACAGGCATTAAGAATACCATTTTTAAAATCGATTAAAAAATAAATTTTGAGCATAAAAAAATGCCTTCTGATTAATTCAGAAGGCATTTTTTATGGAGTAAAGGTTTACTAAAAGTGAAACATTACACCTAATTTAGGAGCGAAAGTATTTGCTTCTAAACCGAATGAGTTAGTTTTTACTTTAATACCAGTTCCTTCTGCTTTAACAGAATAGTTTTCGTAACCTAAACCATTAACTGAAACTTCGATACCGATTCTTTTAGTAGGGAAGAAAGCGAAACCTGGAGCAACATTTACACCAATTGAAGTAGAAGTACCTACTTTAGCACCTGTATCGCCATTAAGATCAACAGCTTTAACTGTACCGAATGCCATTGGAACTGATAATTGTCCGAAGAATTTGAATTGATCAGATAAGTTAACATAGTAACGACCAAAAGGAGCAACTTCAAAAGCACCTGTTTGTTTTAATTTGCTTACTGCTTTATTATAAGTGTAACCAACACCTGTACCAATTGCAAAGTTATTTGCAACGAAATAACCAACTTGAGGTACAACTGTAAAATTTACATCAGCTTTGTTAGCGCCATCAACTTTTGTTGAGTTGAAGCCAACATTACCACCTAACATTAATTTTCCTTTTTCTGTTTGTGCATTTGCACCATAAACTAAACCTGCAACTGCAACTAATGATAATAATAGTTTTTTCATCTTTTTTATTATTTATTTTGTTAATATTATAGTCAAATTCTACCTTTTTAATTTCTGACTATATTTGGCTAAAAGTCAATGCTTGTGCCAAAAAACATTCCTAACGTCATCAGAAAATCAGTTTTTAGATAACTCGTTATATAATAAATAGATATAAATTTAATGTTAAATCAATATTATTTTAGTGTGACATAAAATTAATCGATTGATTAATTTTTAATGACTGACAAATTGCCAATCTGACTTTTTTTGTAAAAATGTCAGCTATTTTTATGGGCTTTTTGGCAGGTGAGGTGCTGAGTTTTTGTCTTGATCGTAATTTGCTATTACTACTATGCGCTGTGGTTGGTGATAACACCAACCATGTGGAGAGATCTAATTTTTGCTTAGTGAAAGTTGCACATAGATATAATTTCCTATACGGCTTCATACTTTTTTTGTTTAGTTTGATACGGCACATCCAACAATGCCTAACCACTATTTCTACGTTCAGCTTTTAAAACGGCATGGTCAATGTTTCGGTCGGCACTGAATAAGCCTAACTACTAACTTTAAAAGAAAGATTGCGAGCCGGCAACTTTGCTTCTTTGGTTGCCCAAAGAAGAGAAGCCTCCGTGGCCAGTGGAATAATTGTCTTAGCCAGACGGGCTTCGTACCTTTTTCTTAACAAAAAGGTACCCAAAAGTCAAGGCTTGCATCCTTTCTTGAATAGCAGCATCAGAATTCTTATTGTGGTAATATGAGGCTTAGCCCAATTCACAATGCTTACGCGCGCTGCATATTCCCTTGGTTATTCGAAGCACGAAAGCGAGTACAAGAATTCTAATGTCCTATTCAGCGAAATGCTGCTATGCCGGATGCGTGCTTGGGTTAAAACAATAGAAAATTTAAAGTTAGTTTAGCATGATGCAGGAATCTATATCCCAACAAGGCCTAAGCACTATTTCTACGTTCAGCTTTTAAACCGGCATGGTCAATGTTTCGGTCGGCACTGAATAAGCCTAACTACTAACTTTAAAGGAAAGATTGCGAGCCGGCAACTATTAATAGTTGTTTATGTTTTTATTTGCATTAATGAGCTCGCAGAAATGCTCGGTTTTGCTTCTTTGGTTGCCCAAAGAAGAGAAGCCCCCGCGGCAAGCGGATAGATAATATTGTCTTTGCTAAACAGGCTTGATCTCTGCTTGGTGATAACATCAACTAAGTAGAGAACACCAACGAAGTAAAGACGTTAATCCTAAAGTCGGTATTATCACTAACTTTAAATACTAAACACTGCAGGCTTTGCCTAAATTTTCAAGCTTTCTTTTAATTAAATCAACAGCTTTTTCATCTGTTAAGTTGCCCTCAGCATCAAATTTATTTTGTGCTTGTGCAACCAATACTTCAGGTTGTAAAACAGGGTTCATATTTAAAAAAGTAAATACAGGTAAAAACGCAGTTTGCATTCTAACAGTTCCCCACATGCCCTGAGTTGCGCCCATTAAAGCAACAGGTTTATGCATCAATGGCGAATCTTTACCACGGCTGGCCCAGTCTATGGCATTTTTTAATCCTCCAGGTATGGAATAGTTGTATTCGGGCGATACAATTACAAAAGCTTCTGCTTTAGCCAGGGCATCTCTAAATTTTGCAACGCTGGCCGGTCGCTCGGCAACTTCAGGTATATCATGGTCAGCATAATATATGGGCAAGTCATCAAAAGAAACGATTTCCATCTCCATGCCATCGGGCAACAAGCCGGTTACCGCCTTTAATAACATCGCATTGTACGATCCTTTTCTTAAACTGCCACAAAGGCCAACTATCTTTTTGTTTTCCATAATAGTTAAACTTTAACATTGTAATAAAAGTTTTAAAGTATTTAGAACTTTAATTTTAAGCGAACTTAGAGATAATTTATAACTTTGGCTTTAACCTCGTTTTTATGATTGATACCTCATCCCCAAAAAGTTTAGTCGAGAAAACCGTTTTTCCTATCCTTTTTGCATTAAGCTTTTCGCATTTATTAAATGATACCATCCAATCTTTAATTCCTGCCATTTACCCGGTTATTAAAACCAATTATCATTTAAATTTCTCTCAAATTGGATTAATTACCCTTACTTTTCAGTTGGCCGCCTCATTGCTGCAACCTTTTGTAGGTTTGTATACAGATAAAAAGCCTCAGCCATATTCTTTGGCTATCGGAATGGGTTTTACATTAATTGGGTTAGTTACCCTGTCTATGTCGCAACATTTTTATACCATGCTTATTTCGGTATGTTTTATTGGAATAGGTTCTTCAATTTTTCATCCTGAAGCATCAAGGATGGCGCATGCTGCATCAGGTGGAAAACGCGGGCTTGCTCAATCTGTTTTTCAGTTGGGTGGTAATGCAGGAAGTTCTTTAGGTCCTTTATTAGCGGCCTGGATTATTGTACCTTACGGACAGTTCAGCATAATCTGGTTTTCCATTATCGCACTTTTAGCCATTACGATATTAAGTTATGTTGGTAATTGGTATAAAGGTTTTGTTTTGGCCAAAAGTAAAAGTAAAGCCAATATTCAAACTGTAGTTAATCAGTTTTCTAAAGGGAAAGTAATTTTTGCGGTGAGTATTTTATTGCTGCTTATATTCTCTAAGTACTTTTATATGGCCAGTTTAACTAATTATTTTACTTTTTATCTGATTGATAAATTCCATATTTCAGTTCAAACTTCTCAAATTTACCTGTTTGTATTCCTGTTTTCAGTTGCTGCAGGTACTTTGTTAGGCGGGCCAATAGGCGATAAAATTGGGCGTAAATATGTAATCTGGGCTTCAATTTTAGGTACTGCACCATTTGCTTTATTGTTGCCACACGCCAATTTATTTTGGGTAGGCGTGTTAATTGTGCCCATTGGGATGATTTTAGCCTCAGCATTTTCCGCAATCCTGGTGTATGCGCAGGAATTAATTCCAGGTAAAGTAGGATTGGTAGCGGGCTTATTTTTCGGCTTCGCTTTCGGAATGGGCGGAATAGGATCTGCACTACTCGGAAAGCTTGCCGATGCAACAAGCATTGAATATGTATTTAATATTTGTGCATTTTTACCCTTAATAGGTTTGTTAACAGGTTTTCTGCCAAATATCGAGGCTAAAAAGAAATAATTTATTTTGTCTGATTCGCATCGATCAGGATGGCAAGCTGAATGCATGGCTCTTCTGATCGATTGCTCCAGGCATGGTTTGTACCCCTCTGCACAACAATATCGCCTGTTTTTAAAAGTGTTTCTTCCTGGTCCAGAATCAAATAAATTTCTCCTGACAGAATAATAATATAATCCAGCGTATCGGTTTTGTGCATCAATGGATGAGGTTTTCCTTTTTCCAATTCGATTCCCAGCTCACGATCTGAGGGAATACTTACGTACCTAAAGTAAGTGCCGCTTTTTGGCGTATTTGGGAATGGTGTATTGGGTATTGATACCGTTTTATCCAAATTCACAGGCATGGTATCTGTAGCCCAAATGTCGGAAATAACCAAGCCAGGTATGTCTTCAGAAACGTTAGTAACCACCGCGTCTTCTATAATAACAGATTGGCCATCTTTCAAACCTGTAACAATTCTCCTTGGAATTTTCGCTATTTTACTCATTGTATTTCGATTTTATTTTCTTGAATAGCTAAACTATTCATAAGAAAATAACTTCTGAACACGGGATAGTAATATTAAAAATTAAAGGGCCACAAATGCATGCATTTACGGCCCTTCTTAAATTGATGATAAATGGCTAATCTTCTTGTCCGGAAACAGGTGATTAGCCATTTATAAATTTTACGCTTCCTGATTGAGGAATACAAAATTATGATCGAACATATCTAACTTGATCTTGCTGTCTTTGTCAATTTTGCCAGCCAGTATTTCCTTCGATAATTCGTTTAATATTCTTTTCTGAATTACACGTTTTAATGGGCGGGCACCAAACTGTGGATCGTAACCCAACTGGGCAAGCCAATCTAAAGCTTCCGGAGATGCTTCCATTTCTATACCCATCTCTGCTAAAGTATCTTGTACCTGTTTAAACTGTAAACTCACAATATTCCTGATCTCGTTGCGGTTTAATGGTGTAAACATAATTAATTCATCTATACGGTTTAAAAACTCCGGACGAATGGTTTGTTTCAGCACCTCAAAAAGCTCATTTTTGGTTTTGGCAATTACTTCATCACGATTGTCATCATCCAGGTTTTTAAAATTATCCTGGATCAAATGTGCGCCAATATTTGATGTCATGATGATGATGGTATTTTTAAAATTTACGGTTCTACCTTTATTATCTGTTAAACGACCATCATCCAAAACCTGCAATAAAATGTTAAAAACATCAGGATGTGCTTTTTCAATTTCATCCAGCAATACCACCGAGTAGGGCTTACGTCTAACGGCTTCGGTCAACTGTCCGCCTTCATCATAACCAACATAACCGGGAGGCGCTCCAATTAAGCGCGAAACTGCATGGCGTTCCTGGTATTCACTCATGTCAATGCGGGTTAAAGCATTTTCATCGTTAAATAAAAATTCGGCCAGTGCTTTTGCCAGCTCCGTTTTACCTACACCTGTTGTGCCCAAAAAGATAAAAGAGCCAATTGGTTTGCGTTTATCCTGTAAACCTGCACGTGAGCGGCGAATGGCGTCAGAAATCGCTTCAATAGCTTCATCCTGTCCGGCAACCCTTTTATGTAATTCGGTTTCCAGGTTTAGCAATTTTTCTCTTTCTCCTGCAATTAATTTTGTAACCGGAATGCCGGTCCAACGCCCAACTACACCTGCAATATCATCGGCAGTTACTTCTTCTTTAAGCATCCTGCTATCGCTCTGCTGACTTTCTAAATCAGCTTTTAGTTTTTCTACAGTATCCTGTGCTTCTTTAATTTTTCCATAGCGGATTTCGGCAACCTTACCATAATCTCCGGCACGTTCTGCTTGTTCTGCTTCAAGTTTATAATGCTCAATTTGTTCTAATTGATTATTTACCGCATCAACTAAATCTTTTTCACCTTGCCACTTCGCTTTTAACTGATCGCGTTCTGCTGATAAATTGGCAATATCTTCTGATAGCTCCTTAATTTTACGATCATCTTTTTCCCGCTTAATGGCTTCGCGCTCGATTTCAAGGCGCATAATTTCGCGATCTAACGCATCTACATTTTCGGGAACACTATCCATTTCCATCCGTAATTTAGAAGCGGCCTCGTCCATTAAATCAATTGCTTTATCAGGCAAAAACCGATCGGAAATATAGCGTTGGCTCATTTCTACCGCGGCAATAATGGCTTCATCTTTAATTCTTACTTTATGGTGTGTTTCGTAGCGCTCTTTTAAGCCGCGTAAAATAGAAATGGCATCCTGTGTATCAGGTTCTTCAACCATTACCTTTTGGAAACGGCGCTCCAACGCTTTATCTTTCTCTAAATATTTTTGATATTCATCCAAGGTAGTTGCACCAATTGCCCTTAATTCGCCACGGGCCAAAGCAGGTTTTAAAATGTTTGCGGCATCCATAGCACCTTCGCCACCACCTGCACCAACTAAAGTGTGAATTTCATCGATGAAAAGAATAATATCGCCATCGCTTTGTGTTACCTCTTTAACCACAGCTTTTAAGCGTTCTTCAAATTCTCCTTTATATTTTGCACCTGCAATTAAAGCACCCATATCTAAAGAGTACACCGTTTTACTTTTCAAATTTTCGGGCACATCACCTTTAATAATTCTGAAAGCAATGCCCTCGGCAATGGCCGTTTTACCTACACCTGGTTCTCCAATTAAAATGGGGTTATTCTTGGTTCTACGAGATAAGATCTGGATTACACGGCGGATTTCTTCATCGCGCCCAATAACAGGGTCAAGTTTTCCGCTTTCCGCATACTCATTTAGGTTTCTGGCATATTTGCCTAAAGCCTGGTAAGTAGCTTCGGCATTTTGATCTGTTACCCGATTATCACCCCGTAATTCTACTATGGCTTTTTTAAGGTCTTTTTCGGTAACGCCCTGCTCTTTTAATAATTTTGAGGTATTGTCGTTAACCGCTAAAATGCCTAATAACAGGTGTTCAACCGAAACAAATTCATCTTTAAATTCCTTTAAAAAAGATTGTGCTTTTTGTAAAACGGTATTGGTATTTGATGACAGATAAACATTGCTTCCACTTACTTTTGGAAGTTTGGCAATCTCCTGGTCTAAATTTTGATTTAATACATTCAGGTTTACATTTAATTTCTTTAGTACATAAGAAACCACATTCTCATCAACAGTAAGCAAACCTTTTAACAGATGTACCGTTTCAATAGCCTGTTGCTGGTTGCCTTGGGCTATTTCGGAAGCCTGTTGAACAGCTTCCTGGGCTTTGATTGTAAAATTGTTGAAGTTCATATTCCTTTTAAGTCAAAACAAATGCCACGGCAAATTGCTTTAAGTAATTCGGAAATTTCGTCAGGTGTGTTTTAATTTAGATGTCTAAACGTCTGTTTTTTAGTCAGTTATGCTGAAATTTTGTCTGCTTTATTTAAATAAATATATGAGCCAAGCCATGCAGCTATTACAGATTCTACAATTAAAAAGGAAGCCGTGGTTAATATATAGGTAATGCTAAACCACTCGAGGTTGGAGAATTGAATAAATAAGCTGGCTAAATTCCATAACTGAGCAATTACGCTGATCGTAAAAACTAAAAGGAAACTTTCGGCAAGCATACTTTTTAAAACCGGTAATGGAGTTGTTGTTTTGAAATAGCGAAAAATTACAAGGCTAAAAAAAGTGCTATATATTAACATGCTAATGCCCGACAATATATAAGAGGTGATTTGTCTGTTTTGAGGTTTATCTAAACCGAAGAATTCACCGGAATAGGCCGCTGATATTCCAAAAGACATGAATACGCTTAAAATTTGAACTAAACAAAATGATTTTAGCAGGTAGAAAACCCTGAATGTCTGGATGTCTTTTGCCTGGTTGCAACGGTACTGGAGTAAAAGAAATAAAACAGCGTAAATAGGGACGGAGAGTGCCTGACTCTCTGATATACCCATTGGAAAAATACCTAAAGAGGACGAATTGAAAGATAAAATGGTATTTGCAATAGCAAGAATGAGTATACAAGCCCAGGCGATAACTTCTAAAGTGAGTTTTTTAGCTTTAAAATTTATAATGGCTAAAACCAATCCTAAAATAAAAATAAAAAAGGGGATGGCAAAGAGTATAAGATAAATTTCCATGATTAGCGAATTAGATTAGATCAAAATACAGTAAGTTGCTCGTTTAACTGCGATTTATAATGTATTATATTAATTACAATTGGTACATACTTAAAATGGTTTTTAGTTTAACGTGCTGTTTAACAGTGTTTTGTGATTTATTTTTCAGGTGGTTAATGTTAAATTTTGTAAAAGAACAAAACAGACGTTAAACCATAGTCATTCTCAAACGTTCTAAACCGTATGAAAATATTGGAAAACTTTGTATATGGAATTTTAGCTGTATTTAGTTTGGTTGTACTTTTTATTGTTGATTTTTTTAACAGCGAAAAAGATAAAAATTAAGGTCTTTCTATTTAATTCTTAATCCAGTTAAAAATATAATGCCCTGAAGGTAATTCCTGCTTAAGGCTCGTAACTGCCTTTCCATCCAAATAAACCTTTAAGTTTTTCTCTGCAGGCAGAATAACTGTTGCTGTAGAATTTGCAGGAATAGTAACGCTATAGTTTATGGCAGATTCGTTCCTTTTCCATGCAGACGTAATTTCTCCGTAGGGCCCTGTATGCTTCGCTTCATAAAAAGATAAATCTTTAATAAAATGAGGTTCGAGGATAACATTTTTAAAACCAGGTTTGTTCTCATCCGGTTTAATGCCTGCTATGCCTTTATATAACCAGGCTCCAATTTCTCCAAACATAATGTGGTTCATTGAAATATCTGATTTTGCATCTATTGGCCAATTCTCGTATAAAGTGGTGGCTCCGTTTTCCATCCACCAGCCCCAGCTTGGATAGGTTTTTTGAGCAGCAACTTTATAAGCTACCTCTGCATATCCGTTTTCGCTCAAGGCATTTAGGATGGCTTTTGTTCCCAATAATCCAACATCAAGATGAAATCCATCTGTTTCTACACGTTTGGCTAAATTGGCAGCCACTTTAGCTTTATATGCTTCAGGTACAATGCCCCAAAAAAGAGGTACACTTAATTCAGTTTGTACACCTTTATTATAAATTCCGGTTTCTTTGTTCAGGTATTTTGAATTGAAGGCGTCTTTAATTTTTCCAACTAAAGCGGTGTACTTTTCAAAATCCTGATTCTTACCCAAAATTTTTGCTGCTTTGGCTAATATTAAAGCATCTGCATAGTAATAGCAGGTAGAGGTGAGTTCAACAGGTGTTGTTGATTTAACAGGCACCCAATCGCCCAAACCCCAGCTTGTTAATCCGGCTGGATAGGTTTCATCAATGTGGTTCACGTATTTTTTGATGTTTTCGTAGCAGTCTGCTAATAATTTTTTATCCCCGTAAAAAAGGTACACATTCCACGGAATAATGGCAATTGTACTGGTCCAGTCAGGCCCATTTCCCCATTCATAACCCCAGCCATCTGTAGGGATAATTGATGGTAAAACACCATTAGGCTGCTGCTCATCGCGATGATCTGCAAGCCATTTTTCATAAACTGTGATTCCATCAAATCCATACAAGCCTGTTTCTATCGCAATCTGTGCATCACCAGTCCAACCATTTTTTTCCCTTTGCGGGCAATCTGTTGGATAACCAAATAAGTTTGATAAATAAGAATTATTGGTTGCCTCATAGATCTTATTTAAAATATTGTCTGATGATTTCATGCTTCCAGCTACCGGAACATCGCTGTGCATAAAATAACCAACCAAACTTGCTTGAGTTAATTCAATAGGTGCAGAGCTGATGACTTCGACATACTGAAAACCTTTGTAATTAAAATGAGGCATAAAAGTTTCCTGGTCTTTTCCACTGAGCGTTAAAATATCGGTTTGAAAAGGGTCTAAATTATCTGTAGGACGATAATGCACATCAATATTTGATAAATCGACATGTCCGTTTGGATAAAGACGTTCTGCATGTTTTAGTTTTAGTACAGTTCCGGCCGGTCCTTTAAGCGTAATTTTACTTACGCCAGAAATATTTCGGCCAAGATCAAAAAGGTAAGTGGTATCATTAAATTTCCGAATACTTTTACTTGCAACTTCTTCAACATTGCGGATAGGGTGTAATGCTTGGGCCACGATATTTTTAGATGGAGCAGACCGAAACATTACCTCTTTCCATTTAGAATCATCAAAATTAGCGGTGTTCCAGCCTTCTTTTTGTAATCGGGCATCGTAATGTTCGGCGGTGTAAATGCTGTTAAATACAATAGGACTTAGGGCTGTTTTCCAATCTTTGCCTGATTTTATGATTTCAACAGTTCCATCGTCGTATGTAATTCTTAAATCAAGGCAAAAAGCAGGTCGGTTGCGCCAGGGTGCCCGATCGAAATACCATACTGCAGTAGATTGATGATTGTACCACCCATTTCCCAAGAGTACACCAATGGCATTTTTACCTGAAATTATGGCCTGGGTTACATCATAAGTTACGTATAAAGTTCGCCTGTCAAAGCGGGTATACATGGGGTCGAGGCGGTGATTACCAATTTTATTACCATTGATTGATAGTTCATATAAACCAGCAGCAGCTATATAGGCCCTTGCCGATTTTATTTTTCTCGAAATAGCAAAGGAACGACGGAAATAGGGGGCAGGTTTTAATTTTATATTTTCGCTATCCGAAATCCACGCACCTTGCCAGTTTTCGGCATTCATCATCCCGGTTTCAAAACTGGAAATTGTAATTTTATCGTTTTTCTTTTGCTTGTTATTGGTAACATCAAGTTTCCAGAAATATTTGGTAAAAGGTTTTAGTAACTGACCCGAATAAAAGGCAAGGTTAGCATCCGATTTGATCCAGCCTGTATTCCATAGTTGACCAATATTGTTACTTAAAGCAATTGAATCTGTACTCACTAAAATACGGTAGTTTAATTGTTTTGCACCTTGATCAGCATTAGCCATTCTCCAGGTAAAGCGAGGATTTGGGCTATCTAAACCAATTGGATTTTCGAGATATTCTGTCTTTAAGCCCGTTAAAATTGGAACTGACTGTGCCATTAAGGGTAAAACCGGCAAGCTGCAGAGTAAAACGGCGGAAATTTTTAAGGATTTAAATAGCATGGCTGGATAGGGTTGTACCAACTAAGATATTAAAATTAAATGCTTTGCAGAAGCGCGATTAATTTTTTGCGAATAAAAAAACACTTCCCGTATTTGGCGAAGTGTTTATATATTATTTAAAGCAGAGCAACCTTAATCATTGCATCTGATTTTTTAGATGTGACTATCCTAAAATTTCTTTTAGCTTTTGAGTTTGGTGATCGGCCAGTTTTTGTAAAGGACCTGATGCAAGCATCTTCATCATCATATTTAAATCGGCAGAAATGATGTGTTTGGCCGTTGTAGTACCATTTCCATTATCGGTAACTGTCCATTTAAGTTCTACATCAAAAGGCGCTTTTTCAGTAGGGATTGCTGTTAATTCCTGATTTTCGACCCTGTTAGAAATTTTTATAGCAAGTTTTGCCATATTCTGTATTGTAAAACGGGCTTCATCTTCAGTAGATGACCAGTTATAAATATTTTCAGGCATCAGTTGCTCATGATTGTTCATGTTTGCTAAGAAAGCATAAACTTGATCAACAGGCAGATTAACCTCTGTTGCGCTCTCAATAATTGTCATTATCTATTTATATTTAGTTCGTATTCTATAATTAAGAATTTTGAGTTTCGTTTTGTCCCCATTCTGAAGGGCTTAAACGCCATTTACCCAGCATTTCCATTTCGCTTTTGGCAATGATGCTGTGTTCTGCAGCATAATCAATTAATGCGCCATAATTTGAAAGGGTTTGATAACGACATTTTGCTGCGGTGAAGTTTTCGTCAGCCTGTGCAAAGCCGTAAGTAAAAATTGCAGCTAAACCAGCGACAGAAAGCCCTGCATTTCTTAAGGCTTCAACAGCTTGCAAACTGCTTTTTCCTGTCGAAATTAAGTCTTCAATAACCACTACACGTTGGCCCTCTACCACTTCACCTTCAATAAGGCTGCCAGTACCATGTTCTTTGGCTTTTGATCTTACATAGATAAAAGGTAAGCCCAGTTCTTGCGCAACTAACACGCCTTGAGGAATACCTGCTGTAGCTACGCCAGCAATTACATCAACGGCTCCAAATTCTTCCTGGATAAGTTGAGCAAGTTTTTGACGGATGAATGTTCTAACCTGTGGATGGGATAGGGTAATTCGGTTATCGCAATAAATTGGCGATTTCCAACCAGACGCCCAGGTAAAAGGATTATTAGGTTGTAATTTAATTGCCTTTATTTGTAATAAAAATTCCGCTACCTTTAATTCAATATCACTTTTATTATACATGGCCCAAAATTACAGAATATTTATTAACGATAACACTTTGTTTATCTCAGATGTTTTACCTGATGTAACAGAAAAGATTCAACAACTTGAAATACAGGATTTTGATTTAGAAATATTTTACAAAAAACTGAAAAATGGTAGTAAAAGGAACTACATTTTCTTATCGAAAAAGCCGCAGGAAACCTTTAGGAAACTTAAAAAGGATTGTGTGATGATTAAAGCGGCGGGTGGCCTTGTGGAAAGTTCAAATGGTAATTTTCTGTTTATTTTCAGAAATAAACGCTGGGATTTGCCAAAAGGAAAGCTTGAGGATGGAGAAAATATGAAAGAAACTGCCGTTCGTGAAGTTGAAGAGGAATGTGGAATAAAAGTTTTAAAACGCGAAGAAAAATTATGCAAAACTTACCACGTATATCCTTTTAACGGGAAAATGGCCCTTAAAAAAACCAACTGGTACAAAATGAAGGTAAAAGGCGAACCTAAATTAATTCCTCAAAAAGAAGAAGGGATAGATAAAGCGGTTTGGTTACATGGCAAAGAAATAGGACCTGTACTAAAAAATACTTACCCTTCTATTATGGATGTGTTGAGGGCAGGCAAACTAATTAGTTAAATTGCGGCTTTTATAAGGAGCTAAGAAAGATTTTAAAATCTTTTTTATCAATTCTGTTTATTAAGCCTGTTGAAATGCTAAAGCAATCCTTCAACAGGCTTAACTTTTAAATCCCTTTTTATTTAAAGCTTTAAGGTTTTACTCATTGTCGAGTTTATCGATAATTTTTTTAAGCACTTTAACGTATTTTCCATAGTAAAATTTAGCCCACAATTCCGTTATCACACCCACAATTAAAATGGTGAAAAAACAGTTCAAAATAATGTATATCATTGAAACCTTATCCAATACCTGTTGTAAAATACTACCCTTAACCATTAATAAATAAACGGTAACAAAAGAAAGCGCAATAAAACCAAGGATATAAGTAAGTGCTTTGTAAAGTTCAATATTCAGTTTCATTTCATAGTAAAACCATAAAAGATTTTTCCTGGTATCCAGGCTTAAATCGTAAGAATGTTTGTAGAAGGTGTAAAATTTGAAGAAATAATATGCTGTAAAACCACACATCACAGCATAAAAGACAAAAAATACAGGTCTTATTTCAAGCGGAAAATTAAATATTGCAGGTGTAAATGCAATGAAAAGCATGGAGGCCAGTTGAACAAAAAATTCGCATTTCATTTGTCTCCTTATTTTATCTATAGGCGTATGGGCTTCTTTCATATCCAGCATATCCTGCGAGATCCCAGCTTCTTCTGCTTCCGGTTTATTCCAGTCATTTTTTATTTGATCAAAATTCATAACCATTCTTTTTTATAATGAATTGTAATTTTTCTTTAGTTCGGTTTAATTTAACTCTTGCATTTACTTCTGTAATACCAAGGTTTTGGGCAATTTCTTTATGAGATTGACTTTCTAAAAAGAGAAATATCAATGCTTTCTCGATTGCGTTTAACTCCTGTACAGCTTTGTACAGGTAGGCGAGCTTTTCTTCTTTATCGTAGCTGTAATTTACATCTGCGATATCTATATTTTCGGTAAGTGGTGTTTTATCTACTTTTCTGGTTTCCTTTTTTAAAAATAAAAGTGCTGTATTTAATGCAACGCGGTACATCCATGTGGTAAATTTGCTGTTGCCTTTAAAACCTGGGTAAGCTTTCCATAACTGCATTACAATTTCCTGGAATAAATCCCTGCGGTCTTCCTCATCATCCATATACATTTTAGAAACCTTATGTATAATGGCTTTATTATCATTAACCAGCTTTAGAAATACCTGCTCTATTGTTTGCTGCATGTTTTTATAGGCGTTTGAACAGTTTATTTTAAATCATGCACCCAGGTAATGGCATATGCATTCTCTTTAGCAAATACACTACATCTCCGGTAATTAGTAAG
Organism: Pedobacter nototheniae; assembly: GCF_032678625.1. Classification (GTDB taxonomy): domain Bacteria; phylum Bacteroidota; class Bacteroidia; order Sphingobacteriales; family Sphingobacteriaceae; genus Pedobacter; species Pedobacter nototheniae_A. The sequence goes on from NZ_JAVTSO010000002.1 coordinate 154,718, forward strand.
CGTGTTGTTAGCCATGCGTGTTCTTGGTTAGGCTGTGTAAAAACAGAGGAGCTTATAAATACGCAAAGGGTAATTAATGATGTAAATAATTTCGATCGTGGTAATGTCAGGGTTTTCATATCAAATAATTTGATTTACCCCATTAGTAATGGATTTGACAATCCGTTACATTAAAAAGCGATATTTTTTTATTTAAATTTAAGTTATTGACGGATAGTGGTTTGGCTACAGGAAAGCCAGGGCTTCTTGTGGCACAAACGGACTTACATCGCCATGGTTTCTTAATATATCACGAACGATGGTAGAGCTGATGGCTGAATATTCGGGTTTGCTTAATAGTAAAATGGTTTCTACTTCAGGCATCATGGTTTGGTTTATTTGGGCAATGGCTCTTTCATATTCAAAATCGGCTGCCGAGCGGATACCACGAACCATATATTTTGCATTAATTTTACGGCAAAAATCAACGGTTAAACCTTCGTATGTTTGAACTTCAATATTGCTGTACCCTTTAAAAACAGTATTTAAAATTTGTTCACGCTGTTCTGCACTTAAAAAATTCTGCTTAGAGCTGTTTAATCCAATCCCAACCACAATTTTATCAAAAAGCGGTGTAGCACGTTGTAAAATGTTTACGTGAGCAATCGTTATCGGATCAAATGAACCTGGGAATAGCGCTATTTTCATAATTCAAATATAGATGTTTAAGCGGAAAGTGTTAACTTTTATGGCGATGTTAAAGCAGTAAGGCGGAAAAAGTTAAAAAGATTTGATATTCAAAACGGTTAAACCATCAAACTAAGTAAACTCAAAAAAACTGAAAGATGAGTTTCCATATTTGCGGGTTTCGGTATATCCGGGTTGGTTATCGAGTTTCATATTGCTTTGGTGTTCTACCACAAGCAAGCCGCCGGGCTTTAAAAGCTGTTGTTCTTTTACCAGGGTCGGAATTTGAGGTATGTTAGGCAGGTTATAAGGTGGATCGGCGAAAATTAAATGATAACTGCCTGTAAGCTGTTTTAGCAATTTGAAAACATCACCTTTTCTAACTTCAACCTGCTCAAATTCATATTGTTTAGCTGTATTTTTAATCCAGTTTACGCAACCAAAATTTAAATCAATAGCCAAAATACTTTCCGCATTGCGGGAAGCAAATTCGAAAGTAAGATTGCCCGTGCCGCTAAATAAATCCAAAACATTGCAACTTTCGAAATCGAACTTATTATTCAAAATGTTAAACAGGGCCTCTTTGGCCATATCAGTAGTTGGCCTAACCGGTAAATTTGCAGGGGGCTGCAAACGAATACCTTTTAATTTACCTCCAATTATTCGCATAAATTTAAAGCAAGCAGGCCACTGAAATAATGCTTAGGCATATCGGCCAGTAATTCACTGTTTTTGTTTCCGGTTGGAAAAAAGAAATAGAGTTGATTAAAATATTTCAATAAACAATTATAAAGATCATCATCTTCATTTATGATGCCTGCCAAATAAACAGATACTGTATCGTTTAAATTTAATTGTTCAATAATGAGCAATAAAAAATAGTTAAATTCTTCTGTTGTTTCTGATTGATAATGATTTTGAAAACTTATTTTTTTATCCTTAACATATAAAACGTTAAAGGAAGATGCTGTGAAATCAATCAGCAAAGCTTCATCAGTTAAATGGCCAGATAAAGCCAATAATGGCTCTGATTGTGCAAAAAGGGCAGCTTCGCTGGGTAAGGAATTTTCAAACTTTTCATCAAGTGAGAAAAAAGTATTAAAACCTAAATTTTTATTATGGCGGGTATAAACTTTACCATCTAAACCTAAATATTTGGAATAAACCGCTAAATTATCAGCATCAAACCATTCATCAGGTACAAAAATGAAATTTGAAGTATGTACTGCAACTTTTATGGCGCCATAATTAAGAGCAAGATAACGGTCGTTTTCAAAAGCTAATTTTAAGTCCTGTTCAATATTTGTACAAGCCTGTTTATCAAAAACTAAATTAATCTGTTCATCGTTTTTGTTTACTACAGCATAAGAAAAACTATCATTTGTTATCTTTAATAATAAATGGCAATTCACTGATGCATCAGCTTTAAAATTCGGATCGACTAATAAAAGACTGTTGTTACTCATTAAAACAAAAGTAAAATTTTTTAAGGATTAACCGCAATGGATTTACGATTTTAGAGAGGAGATAGGATATTTGAGGGATTAAGTATCGGATATCAGGAGATAAGGTTAGGATATTTCCTTTTGACTGAATGGTCTTTCAGTTCTTTTTTACCTAAATCAAACTATTTTCATATTAGATATTAGAAATTTTCGGCTTAAATTCGGAACATGAGTTATAAACCTACTTATAAAGCTGCCAATACCATTGCAGCTACAATTGAGCAGCATTTTATTAAGCTTCACGCTACGGCAATTGCACAGGGCGAGATTGATTTGGCTACGCAGCCGGATAAAAAAACAATTGAAGCCATAATTGATGTTGCTTTCTGGAGTAGTTTACGAAAAGAAGAGGGCCATTCGCCGCGCATTTCTATTGCTTTTATGCCGCCCTCACAAACTTCTAAACCTTTACTTTTTGCAAAAAGAATGGCCCTAAACGCCAATACATTAACTAAAGTTGCGCCAGGTATTGAAAGATCAGGGATACACTTGGGCGTATGGGAAGAAGATGGAGAACTTTACATCTGGGGGACAACATTAAATATCCCAAATTTTTGTTTTGTGGTTGATGTATCCGAACCAGGCCTAATTGTAATTAAACACCGCCGTATTTATGGCATTGGCAAATATACCAATGTTGCGGTTTTAAAAGGTGAGCAAATTAGAATAGTTGATGATACAAGTTGCAAAAACCGCGATTGTCCGCCTATTTTAAAAGCCTTGCTTGATTTGACGGTATTGGCCAGCTGGAACGACCCGATTAATATTTTAATCCAGTTTGCTGTTTCCATGCGTGGCCACGGGCGGGGAGGAGCGCTCCTTATTGTTCCGAAAAGTGATGGTAAATGGGAAGAATCTATTATACATCCAATTCAATATTTAATAAAACCACCTTTTTGTGGCTTATCCAATCTTGCAAAACAAGGCGGCAATCAAAGTGAAATCTTCTCGCAAGGTGCATTAAGAAGAGAAGTAGAGCATTTGGCAGGTTTAACAGCTGTAGATGGGGCAACTATTATTAATGAAGAATTTGACCTGATTGCCTTTGGTGCAAAAATTGGCCGGGCAAAAGGAAAACCAACAGTAGAGCAAATTGCGTTTTCAGAACCGATTGTTGGCGGAGAAGATAAAATTCTATTTCCAGGGCAATTGGGCGGGACAAGGCATTTCTCTGTTGCTCAATTTGTTAACGATCAACCGCAGGCCATTGGCTTAGTGGCGTCTCAGGATGGTCATTTTACGATATTTAGCTGGAGTAAACTGCAAAATATGGTTATGGCACATCGTATAGAAACCTTACTTTTGTAATCTGTAAATTGTAATTACCGGAAAAAGCAAGCATAGTGTAATGGATTTTAAAATGCATGGTCTTATTAACCGGCTTTTTTCTAAATATAGAATGGTATTTATATGGCCTTTTCTCTCTGATTTTGCACTACAGCCCAAATAATTAACTACAAAACAATTTTATCATACCCATGATTCTCGACAAAAGTCATCTTATTGCTCAAGCCTATCAGCATACACCAACTAAAGAGCAATTGCTTTTTTGCGAACGCATGTCGGTATTTTTGCAGCAAGAAGATGAGTACCGTTGTTTCGTGTTAAAAGGGTATGCCGGTACCGGTAAAACCACCTCTGTAGCAGCGCTGGTAAAAGCATTACCAAAATTTGGTTTAAAAAGTGAATTGCTGGCACCTACAGGTCGTGCTGCAAAGGTAATGAGCCAATATGCATCGAGAAAGGCACTTACGGTACACAAAAGAATTTACAGAAAAAGGTCTGCTACATCGCCTGAAATGCTTTTTCAAATTGCACCCAATCTTTCGGAGAATACGCTTTTCATTATAGATGAGGCTTCAATGATTGCTGATGAATGGAATGACGCAGGTTCATCTATTCTGAAAGATCTTTTAGAATTTGTGTATAATGGTAAAAATTGTTTTTTGCTGTTTGTTGGGGATACCGCTCAGTTACCACCTGTCGGCAGTTTAGATAGCCCAGCTTTAAATGAGGAATACCTTAAAGATAAATTTGCATTAACGATTAGTGCCGTTGAGCTAAAAGAAGTGGTACGCCAGGAGAAGAAGTCGGGTATTTTGGCAAATGCCACTATGCTTAGAAAGCAAATTTCACAAAATCCTGAAAATCCATTGCCAAAGTTTTTAACTAAATCCTACAAAGATATTTTTAACATGGGCGGAGCCCGTTTGGTAGAAGGTTTAGAGTACGCTTATCGTAAATATGGAATGGAAAATACATTGGTGGTTTGCCGTTCCAATAAATCGGCCAATGTGTACAATCAGCAAATCAGGGCCAGATTGTTGTACCGCGAAGAAGAATTAACCGGTGGCGATCAGATTATGGTGGTTCGTAATAACTATTTCTGGTTGCCTGATAATGAGGAAACAGCTTTTATTGCCAATGGCGATATGGCAAAGGTTGTACGGGTACGTGGAGAAGAAGAGCGTTATGGATTTCGTTTTGCAGAAGCAACACTGGAGTTTATGGATTTCCCTTCTGCTGGCGCCATAAGCTGTAAAGTAATGCTGGATACTTTAAATATTGAAACGGCAAACCTGCCTTACGAACAAAATAAACAACTATTTGAGGGATTAAATGAAGATTATTCGCATATCGCGAATAAAAGACAACGTATGCTTGCAATTAAACAAGATCCATTTTACAATGCCCTGCAAATTAAGTTTGCTTATGCGGTTACATGCCACAAGGCACAAGGTGGACAATGGGATGCTATTTTTGCCGATCAGGGATATTTGACGGAAGAAATGATTGACCTTGATTTTTTGCGCTGGTTATATACTGCAGTAACAAGGGCTAAAAAGGAATTGTATCTGGTTAATTTTGCACCACAGCTTTTTGCAACAACAACAGGAGAAGATTATTTTTAAAATAATATTATTTATCCGCTTGCCGCGGTGGCTGTTTTCTTTTTGACAGCAAAAAGAAACAAAAACTGCCGGCTCGCAATCTTTCTTTTAAAGCTATTGGTGAGGCTTTTTCAGTGCCTGCCGAAATATTGACCATGCCGGTTTAAAAGCTGAACGTAGAAATGGTGGTTTGGCCTTGTTGAGTGGTAATGCTAAACCAACTTTAAATTTTCTACTGCTTTAACCTAAGCACGCATCCGGCATAGCAGCATTTCGTAGGAGAGCATATTAGAATTCTTGCCGAAACTTTGATATTCCGAATAACCAAGGGAATATGCAGCGGGCGTCGGGTCGTGAATTGGGCTAAGCCTCATATTGCCGCTATTGGAATTCTGATGCTGCTATTCATGAAAGGATGCAAGCCTTGAATTTGGGTACCTTTTTGTTAAGAAAAGGTACGAAGCCTGTTTAGCTAAGGCAATATTCTTTATCCGCTTGCCGCGGGGGCTGTTTTCTTTTTGACAGCAAAAAGAAACAAAAACTGCCGGCTCGCAATGTTTCTTTTAAAGCTATTGGTGAGGCTTTTTCGGTGCCAGCCGAAATATTGACCATGCCGGTTTAAAAGCTGAACGGAGAAATCGTACTTTGGCCTTGCTGGGAGGTAATTACAGTTGCTAAATCATGCTAAACAACTTTAAATTTTCTACTGCTTTAACCCAAGCACGCATCCGGCATAGCAGCATTTCGCTGAATAGGACATTAGAATTCTTGCAGAAATTTTAGTGTTACGAATAGCCAAGGGAATATGCAGCGAGTGTTGGATTGTGAAATGGGCTAAGCCTCATATTGCCGCAATTGGAATTCTGATGCTGCTATTCAAGAAAGGATGCAAGCCTTGATTTTTGTTTCTTTTTATCAAGAAAAAGAAAAGAGCCCGTCTGGCTAAGACAATACTATCCAGCCGCTCGTTGCGGGGGTTTCTCTTCTTTGGGCAACCAAAGAAGCAAAGTTGCCGGCTCGCAATCTTTCTTTTAAAGCTATTGGTGAGGCTTTTTCAGTGCCACCCGAAACATTGACCATGCCGGTTTAAAAGCTGAACGGAGAAATGGTGGTTTGGCCTTGTTGAGTGGTAATGCTAAGCCAACTTTAAATTTTCTACTGCTTTAACCTAAGCACGCATCCGGCATAGCACCATTTCGCTGAGTAGGACATTAGAATTCTTGCAGAAATTTTAGTGTTGCGAATAGCCAAGGGAATATGCAGCGGGCGTAGGCATTGTGAAAAGGGCTAAGCCTCATATTGCCGCCATCAGAATTCTGATGATGCTATTCAAGAAAGGATGCAAGCCTTGATTTTTGTTTCTTTTTATCAAGAAAAAGAAAAAAGCCCGTCTGGCCAAGACAATACTATCCAACCGCTCGCTGCAGAGGGCTCTTCTTTGGGTAACCAAAGAAGCAAAGTTAAACTTCATATTAATTCCTGTCGGGTATGCCATTTAAGAAAACATTTGTAATGTTACAGTTGATTTATCAACCTGTTTTCGCGTTAAACTTTTTAATGCTTACATTTAAAGTTTAACCGCTTATTATGAAATTTGCTTTTAGTCTTAAGAACAAAATAAAAATCGCATTCCTGCTTTTCTGTATTATGTGTTGTTCTCTTCTTATTCGTTTTTTAGAGGACAAAAGCGTTAAAAAAATTAATGAATCTTTTGTTTCAATGTATAACGATAGGTTGGTGCCGGCCACAGATCTTTATTTTATTGCCGAAAATTTATATCAGAAAAGCCTGGTTCTACAAAATATATTAATATTCACCGATCATCAGATTACACCGTCAACAGGTATTTTGAAATTAACCCAGCACAATAATAAAATAGATTCGATTATTAATAAATACCAGCTTACTTTCCTGGTAAAACAGGAGCAACGTTTTCTAAATGATTTAAAAAATACATTGTTTATTCAAAAAGAATTTGAAAATAAGATATTGGCTATTGCCAGTCAGGATTTGGCAAACGGACGTAAAATTTATGAGTCGGCAGGCCGCGATATTTCGGCTAATACACTAAATAAGCTATCAGATTTAATTAAAATCCAATCCAATGTGGGAGATGAGTTGATTAATGATTCTAAAATTTTTGTTTCAGGAACTAAAATTTATTCCACTTTCCAGGTTATCCTGGCCATTGCGATTGGAGTTTTAATTGTTGGAATTGTCTCCGCATCTAATGCCGTAAAAGTTCAGAACAATAAGTTTAACTTAAATTAAGTAAAGAAAAAGCCCCTGACTGTTTAATCGAACTCAAGGGCTTTTAAATTTTATTTAATCGGCATCTTCATCCGTTAGAAGCTTAATTTCATCATCAGATATGCTAATTAAACGTTCTTTATATAAGGAACCGATGGTTTTTTTGAATGCACTTTTGCTGATTTGAAATCTGTGGTAAATTTCATCGGGAGAACTTTTATCACCCAATTCAATTATACCTCCGCTTTTTTTCAATTCTTTAATGATCATTACTTTCGAATCCAGAATATGGCCATATCCACTGGGTTGTAAGGTTAAATCAATTTTACCTTCTACCCGTATCTTTTTTATCCAGCCTTTTCTAACATCACCGGGTTGTACATCAACAAAAACTTCGTTAAAGTATAATAAACCAATATATTTATTGTTAATTATGGCATTAAAACCCAAATCTGTCTCTTCGGTAATCAATAAGTTTACTTCATCACCTTCCTCAAAATCAAAACCTTCTTCTTCTACAAAGTCGTATAATTTTGATGAAGCCAGTAAACGGTCATTACCTTCATCAAGAAAAACATAGACAACATATTTATATCCCTTTTGCATGGGCCTTTTTTGTTCGCGTTGCGGAACATAAATATCCTTATCGATCCCAAGATCCATAAAAACACCATCTTCACCATCAGAAACCACTTTAAGAAAAGCAAAATCGCCTACTGAAGCGTATGCCTTTTGAGTTGTTGCCGTTAATCTACCATCTTTCTGTACAAAAACAAATACGTTTAAGTTGTCGCCAATTTCAGCACCCGTAGGTACATGAACATATGGCAGCAGAACCAATTTATCGCCATCAGTTAAATTTAGTCCGGCTTCAGTTTTACTTAAAATCCGTAATTCATTGTATTTTCCTATCTCAATCATGTTCAATGTTTAGCCATTACCTTCAATGGCAGTTTTTTAATTTTGCAAAGTTAACAATCTTTAACTGGTAAATGGGATGTAAAATTGAAGGCTGTATTAACAATTATCAACAAAAAATAATCTGTTTAGAAAAAATAACTATTTTCGGACTTAACCTAAGGAAATTAAAAAAATGAGTAAACAAATCCCAACGTTCTTTCTAAGTGACGAGTATTTTATTGATGAAAAAGTAAATTTCTTAAAATTTGCTAACGAATATAAGGTTTATAACGACCAGGGCGCGCAAATTGGCATTATTAAACAACGGATTAGCGGCTGGCATAAAGCACTAACATTGTTAATTAATAAAGCAATGATGCCATTCAAATTAGAGATTACAGATGTTAACGGCCAGTTGCAGGCAACGATCAGCAGGGGCTGGACTTTCTGGATGTCTAAAATTACCGTTACCGATCCACTGGGTGCAGAAGTAGGAATAATTAAACAAAAGTTCAAATTTTTTAAACCAACCTTTACCATTAGCGATCCTGTTACAGGCGCAAACATTGCACAAATTTCGGGTGACTGGAAAGCCTGGAATTTTACCATTACCAACAATGCAGGTGCTGAAATGGGGAAGATCAGTAAAAAATGGGCGGGTGCCTTAAAAGAGGTTTTTACTACCGCTGATAAATATAACGTATCAATTGATCCCAATTATGCAGAAAATAGTCAAAAAGTAGCCATTGTAGCTACGGCTATTACCATTGATATGGTACTTAAAGAAGGCAAATAATATTTTTATCCACGCATGTATAATCATTCATTCTTGCTAAGCAGGGTAGAAGATGATACACAGCTGTAAAGCCATTTTCGTGTTTAATTACATTTAGAAAACCCGGAAATGGCTTTTTTCCTTTCTTTAAGGCATTTTTTATTGGATAAAACCGGTTTTTCAATACTATTTTAATTCGTTTCAAATAAATCAGTTAAATTTGAAGAATACAAAGTATCTTCAATAAATGGACAAAACAAAAGAAGCCAAAAAAAGCAGTATTTTTAGCTTGTTAGGCTCTTACAGAGGTTTAATTTCCTTACTCATACTTTTTGCACTTTTAAGTAACGGCATAAATTTGCTATTACCTAAAATTATTGCACACGGAATTGATGCCTATACCAATAAAACTTTTCGTGCAGAACCGATTCTTATACAGTTTTCTGGCGCAATAATCCTGGTTTTTATTTTTACATACCTGCAAAGTATTGTACAAACTTACGCTTCTGAAAGGGTAGCAAGGGATTTAAGAACAAAACTTTCCGATCAGATTTCGAGGCAAAGCCATGCTTTTATAATTGAGGCTAACCCATCAAAACTGCTTACAAATCTAACTTCAGATGCAGACGCAATCAAAATGTTTGTTTCTCAGGCTATCGTTTCCATTGCTTCTTCTATTTTTTTAATTGTAGGTGCCAGCATTTTATTATTAATGATTAACTGGAAACTGGCACTATGTGTAATTGCCATTGTACCCATTATTGGTGGCGCTTTTTTCTTTGTGCTAAGCAAGGTAAAAGTATTATTTAAGAAAAGCCGTGAGGTAATCGACTGGTTAAATAAGGTAATAAACGAAAGTATTTTAGGTTCTGCATTAATTCGGGTTATTAATTCGCAACAGCTTGAATACAATAAATTTATGGATGCCAATTCTAAAGCCAGAGATCTTGGTTTATCCATTTTAAGGCTTTTTGCTGGCTTAATTCCTATAATCATATTTGTTTCTAACCTTGCCGGATTAACCATTTTAGTATTGGGTGGCCATTATGTAATTACCAACAGCATGAGTTTGGGTGAGTTTACTGCTTTCAGCAGTTACCTTTCCATCTTAATTTTCCCTATCCTGGTTATTGGTTTTATGAGTAATGTAATTGCGCAGGCATCAGCCTCGTACCAAAGGATAGAAAGCATATTAAATGCTGCTGAGGTAAAACATGATGGCTCTATTATGGAAAAACTGGATGGTGATTTAGAAATGAAAAACATTTCCTTACTATTTGGACAAAAACCAGTTTTAAAAGATGTTTCCTTTAAGGTTAAAGCAGGATCAAGAACAGCGGTTATCGGCCCAACAGCAGCCGGAAAAACACAGTTATTGTATATTTTGACCGGTTTAATTGAGCCCAACAGCGGCGAGGTACTTTTTGACGGTCAGCTAATTAAAAATTACAACCAGGAAAATTTCCATAAACAAGTTGGCTTTGTATTTCAGGACAGTATCATTTTCAATATGAGCATTCGCGAAAATATTGCATTTAGTGATACCGTAACGGATGAATCTTTAGAAAAAGCAATTGAAACTGCCGAACTGAAAGATTTTGTGGATGCCCTTCCCGAAAAATTAAATACCATTGTTTCGGAAAGAGGAAGCAGCCTTTCTGGTGGACAGAAACAGCGAATTATGCTGGCAAGAGCACTTGCTGTAAACCCGAAGGTACTATTGCTTGATGATTTTACCGCAAGGGTAGATAATAATACCGAGAAAAGAATTTTAGAAAATATCCAGCGCAATTACCCGGGTTTAACTTTACTTTCAGTAACCCAAAAAATAGCCTCTGTGGAGCATTATGAACAAGTTGTTTTATTAATGCAAGGAGAAGTTCTTGCAAAAGGAACGCATCAGGAACTTTTAAAAACCAGTCCGGAGTACGTTCAGATTTATACTTCACAACAGAGTACCAGCAATTATGAATTACAATCTTAACGAGCTTAGCCCACAACAGGAAAAGCAATCTACATATAAGGCGCTTAAACGGTTATTGAAATTAATTTCTGCAGAGCGGAGAAATCTCTGGCTTGCTTTAATTGCCATTTTAGTTAATTCAGGTTTATTGCTTTTAGGGCCCCTAATTTTCGGGCATACCATTGATGCCTATATCCGTACCAAACAATATCATGGGGTATTAATTTTCGGCGCTATTTTGTTATGTATGTACCTCTTAGCTATGGTTACCGGATATACGCAAACCAAATTAATGGGAGGAGTGGGCCAAAGAATGCTGTACACGCTACGCAACGCCATTTTTAATAAACTACAGGAATTGCCTGTTTCTTTCTTTAGCCAGAATAAAGCCGGGGATTTAATTTCGAGGGTAAATAATGATACGGATAAGCTCAATCAGTTTTTCTCTCAATCTTTAATGCAGTTTATCGGCAGTATTGTAACCATGATTGGTGCCGGAATTTTTCTGCTGTCGATCCATATTGATTTGGGCGCGGCAACTTTAGCACCCGCTGTTTTTATCGTATTGTTTACTACGATTTTATCTCCTTGGGTAAAAAGAAAAAATGCAAAAAATCTTAAAAGTGTTGGCGGAATGAGTGCTGAAATTCAGGAAAGCCTGAATAATTTTAAAGTTATTATTGCCTTTAACCGTCGTGATTATTTTAGAAAACGTTTCGACGAAGCGAATAAAGAAAATTATAAAACGGCTATTGGTGCAGGTTTGGCAAATAATATTTTTGTACCGGTTTATGGCTTGTTTTCAAGTGTTGCACAGCTTATTGTATTGTTGTATGGTATTTACTTAATTTCTATTGGCCATTTTTCTATAGGTTTGCTGGTAAGTTATATTGCTTACAGTACTAACTTTTACAATCCTTTAAGGCAGTTGGCCGCATTGTGGACGAGTTTTCAGGTGGCTATGGCCAGTTGGGACAGAATCTCTCAGATTTTATTGCTTGAAACCGATTTAAATCAAATTAAAAGTAATGAAACTGCTACTTCGGATGCACTGCTTGAATTTAGAAATGTGCATTTTTCTTATGATGAAGGCAAGGAGATTTTACACAATATTAATCTAACCTTTGAAAAAGGTAAAACCTATGCCTTGATTGGACCAACAGGTGGAGGAAAAACAACTACAGCTTCGCTAATTGCGCGCTTATACGATGCCACCAGTGGAACAGTTTTGCTAAATGGTAAAGATATCAGGACTTTTAGTGCCGAAGAAAGAACCAAAAAAATTGGCTTTATTTTACAGGAACCTTTCTTGTTTACCGGAAGCGTGAAGGATAATATTTTGTACGGCAACAGTCAGTACAAAGATGTAAGCGATGATGAACTGAAGAAAATTATCGAAGACGCCAATCTTAATGCACTTTTAGCCATTTTTGATGAAGGTTTAAATACCCAGGTTACTTCAGGATCAGACAGTATCAGTTTGGGTCAGAAACAGCTTATTGCTTTTATGCGCGCCGTTTTACGCAATCCGGATCTGTTAATTTTAGACGAAGCTACTGCCAATATAGATACCATTACCGAGCAATTATTGGGAACTATTTTGAATAAACTTTCAAAAGAAACTACATTGGTTATTATTGCACACCGATTAAATACAATAGAAAATGCAGATGAAATCTATTTCGTAAACGAAGGTGAGGTTCAAAAGGCCGGAACACTTCAGCACGCCCTGGATATGCTGCTAAAAGGTAAGCGGATAAGTTAGTGTTCTGGTTTTTGTGCTCAATCAGATTTATAAACCGACGCAATTCAAACAAAATTATTACTTGCATGCTGCCTTATAAATAGGCACATTGCAAGCCTATTGATTTTTTATGAAGATGCGTTTTAGCTTATTGATTTTATTTTTTACGTCGACTTTTTCTGTTGCTTCTGCACAGTCAGGCCAAACCCCAATATTTGTTCAGGACAGTTTAAAACTGATTTCCTCCCAATTTAAATTTACCGAAGGTGCTTCTGTAGATCGTGAAGGCAATGTTTTTTTTACAGACCAGCCCAACGATAAAATATGGAAGTATGATACAGCCGGAAAACTAAGTTTGTTTATGGATAAAACCGGAAGGGCAAACGGAACCTATTTTGACCGAAAAGGGAATTTAATTGTTTGTGCTGACGAAAATAACGAAATATGGTCTGTTAACCGGCAGAAAAAAGTTAAGGTTTTGTTCAGTAGCTATGAAGGTAAGAAAGTAAACGGACCTAACGACATTTGGCTGGATGCTAAAGGCGGTATTTATTTTACAGATCCCTACTATCAAAGAGATTACTGGACGCGTAAATCTTCTGAGATAGTGGGAGAAAAGGTGTATTATCTGCCAAAAGGGAAAAAGAATGCTGTAATGGTTGCTGATGATGTTGTAAAACCGAATGGGATTGTAGGTACGCCTGATGGTAAGTTTTTGTATGTGGCGGATGCAAAGGCGGGGAAAACATATAAATATAAAATTAATCCCAGCGGCGCACTGAGCGATCAGCAATTGATTTTAAACCAGGGATCTGATGGTATGACACTGGATAATCAAGGTAATATTTACGTAACAGGTAAAGGCGTAAATATTTACAAACCAAACGGAGATAAAATTGCACACATAGATATTCCTGATAACTGGACTGGCAACATTTGTTTTGGCGGCAAAAACAGGGATTTTTTATTCATTACAGCATCAACGTCTGTATATGTTTTACCCATTCAAGGGGTAAGAGGGGTAGAATAAAGACTTAATTGCTACAACTAAAAGGAATGAATAAACGCACTTAATTTCATTTGTTCAGTTTATTCAAAGCCCAAAAATGTGTAAAGCAATAATTACATTTACTTTCCTATTTATATAGGGATAGACAACTAAAAAGCCCTCTCAGGATTGAAGGGCTTTTTATTTTAAATGCTTTTTGTTAAAAGCAGATTTGCTTCAGGATAATTTCAATCTGCTTAAAGTTTCGCGCGAAACACCTAAATACGCCGCAATCATGGATTTTGGAATCCTTTGAAAAAGGGTTGGATAAAGATCAAAAAGCTGTTGGTATCTCGCCTGTGCATCGTTAACCAAAAAAGATAATACTCTTTTTTGCATGGCTACATACCCAGATAATGTTTTTTGTCTGAAAAAGTGCTCCATTTTATGGGAAGCACTACAAAGCTTTTCCTTATTTTCTGCACTAAGCACAAGTATTGTTGTATCTTCAATACAATCAATGTCATAACTTGCTTTGGTTTGATAAATTAAGGCCTGGTAATCAGAAATCCACCAATTTTCCATAGCAAATTGTATAATGTGCATTTTTCCGTCGTCCTGGTTCACATAGGCTTTTAATAAACCATTAAGTACAAAAAACTCTTGATTAACAGGATCACCTTCCTGAATTAGGAATTGATGTTTTTTATATTTCTTTTGTTGAAAATGACTTGATATAAATTCAAATTCATCATCAGAAATTGGAATAATCTGCTCTATATGTTGCCTTAAGGCTGTGTTCATGCTATAATGTATGTTGTAAATTACTGAAGTGATGTACATCACCAATTAATTGTGATGTACTTCCTTGAATTGACTGCTAATTTACGAGCATCTTTGAATATAAATTATATGAATGAAAGCTAATTTATTATTTACCATAGTTTTTAGTCTGATGGCAATTTGTAGCTACGGACAAAAAAGCTTAATAAACAACCAGAAAAAAATGAAAACAAAAAGAATTTTATTTGTGCTTACTTCTTTTGATGAAGTTAAAACAACAGGCCATAAAACAGGGGTTTGGATAGAAGAGTTTGTGGCTCCATATTATTTATTACGTGATAAAGGTTTAGACATTACCATTGCTACACCAAAAGGAGGGAAGGCGCCTATCGATCCTAAAAGTTTACTGCCTGATTTTGCAACTGCTGCGGTACAAAAGTTTACTGGCGATAAGGAAACAGCAGAAAGGTTAAATAACACAGTAAAACTTACCGACCTTAATCTTGATGACTACGACGCTGTATGTTATCCAGGTGGCCACGGTCCGATGTGGGATTTGCCGCAGAATAAGGAATCTATTCATATTATTGAAAGTTTTTATGCCAAAGGCAAGCCTGTTGCTTTAGTTTGCCATGCACCGGCAGCCTTGCAAAATGTTAAAGCAGCCAATGGAGATGCATTGGTAAAGGGAAAAAAGGTAGCAGGTTTTACCAACAGTGAAGAAATTGCTGGAAAATCTGTAGCAGAAGCCCCGTATTTATTAGAAGATATGCTAAAAGATAAAGGCGCAGAATATGTGCGTGGCGAAGATTGGAAAGGTTTTGCAATTGCGGATGGAAATTTAATTACCGGACAAAACCCGGCCTCATCTGAGCTGGTGGCTGAAAAAATATTGGAAGCTTTAGGTATTTAGATTCGGTAGTGGACAAATAAATGCATGCTTATAAAGGAAGTGTAAACCAAAATACACTTCCTTTATCCACGGTGCTTTCTACGCCAATTTTTCCGCCATGCCTTTGAATAATTTCTGCGCTTAGGTAAAGTCCGATTCCAAAACCAGAAATATTCTTTTTAGTTTCTACACGATAAAAGCGGTCAAAAATAAAAGGGATATCTGCAGGATCGATACCCATTCCGTCATCCTTTATGCTCACATAAGCTACATGGCCTTCAAGTTTACAATTAACGAGTATTTCTGTCTCCAGTTTTGAATATTTTGCTGCATTGCTGAGCAGATTCGAGATTACATGGCCAATCTTATCACGGTCTGCCTCAACAGTAACAGGTTCGCTCAGTTGCATCTTGATTTTATAACTGGGATATAACAACTGGTTATCCTCAATGGTTTCTTCAACCAGTTCATCAAGTTTAAATTCACTTTTCTCCAGGAATATTTTACCAGATTCTAACCTCGATACGCTCAAAAAGCCATTAATCATGGTGTTCATTTTATGAACCTGCAAATCTGCTTTGGCTAAAGAATGCTCTGTAACTTCGTCTCCATTTTTTGCGGCTTTAAATTGCAACATCTGGATATATCCTTTTAAAGAGGTGAGTGGCGTTTTAAGTTCATGGCTTACCATACCAATAAAATCATTTTTTCTTAAATCATCCTTGCGCTGATCGGTAATATCAAAGGTTACCCCCGTAATTCTAACTGCTTTTCCATCATGATTATAATGAGGTTTTCCAGAAGCCCTGATCCAATGCTCTGTATCATCAGCCCATTTTATTGGATACTCTGCCTGGTAAATCGCGTTCTTTGATAAAGCATTCGTAATTTGTTTTTGCACATAATCCCTATATTCTGGTAAAATAAGGGCCATTAACTCAGGGTAATTAAGTGGCTGA
This sequence comes from Pedobacter nototheniae, assembly GCF_032678625.1. Lineage (GTDB taxonomy): Bacteria > Bacteroidota > Bacteroidia > Sphingobacteriales > Sphingobacteriaceae > Pedobacter > Pedobacter nototheniae_A. The sequence continues at coordinate 171,034 of NZ_JAVTSO010000002.1, forward strand.
TCTGGTTTAAGTCCAAAGTTTTTCTTGCACTGTTCTGAGCAAGCCATTATTCCACTGTCCAAATCAAGGTCATAAGAACCCAACCTTGCAGCATCTAAAGCAATTTGAAGACCTAAAGTTGTATCTCTTAAAGCCAGTCTAATTTTTTCCTCTTCTGTTATATCCTGTAGCGTTCCACTAAAACGGGTTACTTCCTGGTTTTCGTTAAAAAGAGCTTTACCTTTTGCCCGCACCATTCTTTCAATATGTGTTGACGGACTCAGAATGGTATAATCAATATCAAAGGAACCGCCAGAATTAAAGGTCATGGCGGTTGAAATGGCATTGATAACCTTTTCACGATCTTTATCTATGATAACATCGGTTGCCTTATTCAGGTCAATTTTTTCATCCGACTGCAGCCCAAACCATGTTTTTAGTCTTTCATTGCCTTCAAATTTATTGGTGTTTGGATCTAAATCCCAGGTACCTAAATTAGCGGCATCAATGGCAAAATTGAGCTGTAATTCGCTGTCTGTAACGTTTAGGTTAAGTGATTGTATCTGTTCAAACGAGTAAATTAAATCTTCATTCGTACTTCTAAGTTCCTCATTCATGGCGGCAAGTTCTTCATTCATCGCTGCCAGTTCCTCGTTTGAAGCTGCAAGTTCTTCGCTTAATTCCTGTTCTCTTTCTTCTGCTTCTTTAATCGCAATCAGGCTTTCATAACGTTTTGTTACGTCAATAGCGGTATTTAATACACAATAAGTTTCTCCTACAGCATTTTTAATTGCCTTGTATTTGAAATCGAAATAATAAAGTTTACGTTTGCCATCAACCTCTAACTCGGCAGGCATATTATCAGACTGGTAAGTTTCTCCCGTACGCATTACCTTTAAAAAAATCTCTTTAAACGGTTGATCAGCCAATTCAGGGAGCGCTTCTTCGATCGTTTTCCCAATTACACTACGATCTTTTCCCCATAAACTTATAATGGCATCGTTTGCCGCCTGAATAATCATCTGCTCTGAACTGTAAATGGCAGTTGGGTTTTCGGAAAGGGCTAACACGTCCAGAATCTGTTCGTTGGTAAAACGTAAGTTATTGTTGTCCATTAATAATCGGTATAGAGCTAAGAAAAAATGAATTTTAATTAAACGATAAAGTTAAGCCTTTTAGCATTCAATGTAGAAGGAACAATGAAAATGATGAATGGTTTGGCAACATTGCAGCATTATTAGGAATATTTTAATAAAATTTAAACTCTAAAATAAATCTTCTTCTACCTTATAAAATCGGGGTGATGGGCAGCTAAGATAAAAGCATGCAATTCCATATATTTAAAAAATAATTGCGCGTTATAGTAAGGCAATGTGTGCTAAAACAGGTTTATATACACCGTTAATATTTTTTTAAGCTAAAAAAAACTACATTATAGTAAGTTTAAATAATAATCATTTATATTTAAACTATAAAATCAAAAAAAAGAATAAAATGAAAACAGGTACAGTAAAATTTTTTAATGAAACAAAAGGCTTTGGATTTATCATTGATGACAGCACCAGTGAGCAAATTTTCGTTCACGTGTCAGGATTAAAAGACGGAATTAAAGAAGGAGATAAAGTGACTTTTGATACTCAAGACGGTAAAAAAGGTATAAACGCAGTTAACGTAAGAATTGCATAAATTATTCAATCATCCCAATCAACCGACCGAAAAATGCAGATAATAGGAATTATCTGCATTTTTTTTGATCTTTTTGAAAAGTTTATATTCTATTATCAGGTCTGCTGAACAAATATACTCGCCACGCGCTGGTTTAAAACTTACAATAAAGTTGGTGTTAAGAATTTTGTACGCTTAGTTTAAGCGCACAAAATATTTTATTCATATTTAAGGGCGTTTATGGTATTGGCCATCGCTGCACGGTAAGATCGTATGCTTACGGTAAGCAGTGTAATAAACATCGAAATAGCCATTGCAAATAAAAATGGTCTTATTCCAATATCTATCCGATAGGCGTATCCGGACAACCATTTCGAAACAAACAGATAGGCTAAAGGCCAGGCTACAATATTGGCAATGAAAACCATCATCAGAAATGATCCGTTTAACATTTTAACCAGTTCTATTGTGGTTGCACCAAGTACCCTACGTATTGCAATTTCTTTGGTTCTTTGAGTGGCAACAAAAGAAATAAGTCCGAAAAGTCCGATAAAGGAGATGAAAATTATTACGCTGGCAAAAGTTTTGAATAAAATACCCATAATCTTTTCGCTGTTGTAATAACCATCAATTTGTGTATCTACAAAATTGGCGTCATAAACTTCAGTAGGGTAGGTTTCATTCCAAATGGCTTCAACCTGTTTCATTACCTCAATAATCCTTTTACTATCCATTCTTATGGCGGCTTGATAATATTGTCGCGCTTCAGGATATATCAGCATAGGTGAGATGTTTTCTTTTAATGAAACATCATTAAAGTCTTTTACCACACCAATTATAGGTGCCCGTCGTCCATTTTGGACCACAATTTTACCCAAGGCAGTTTCAGGGTTGGTAATGTTTACCTTTTTAAGAAAGGTTTCATTTACAATATAGCCGTTTGCTGTATCGCTTTTTTGGTAAATTTTTCCGCTAATTATTTTAAGGCCGAATAGATTAATGTAATTTTCATCTGAGGGTGTTAACCTCACTTCAAAATCTTTATTATCCACACCATCCATTGTAAAATTGGTGGTATTCATCTGTTGCGACAGAGGTTCTCTTACACAATAACTTAAAGCTTGTATGCCTGGTATTTGCATTATCCTTTGCGTAAAACCTGTTCTTTTGGTTTTATTCAAACTATCGGCAGGCGCTTTGATCATAACAATGGCTTTGGTGTCAAATCCAAGTGGTTTTTCCCTTACATATTGCATCTGCCGTATAATAACCAAAGTAGAAATGATCAGGATAATGGTAATGGCAAACTGCACGATAACCAATATTTTTCTGAGCGAAAGATTGCCTGAATTAACGGTAACCTTATTTTTTATAGCCAGTGCGGGGCTAAAGCCCGACATGATCAAGGCAGGATAAAAACCTGCCAGAAAGCTTACCAGTAACACCAGCAAAAACATAAACAGAAAAATAATCGGATTGGCGAAAAGGCTAAAGGCTACTTTTACATTAAAGAGATTCTGCATCATTGGAATGCTTAATTCTGAAATTACACAGGCAATTAATAAAGCAATTATAGTAATGGTAAATGTTTCTGTAAGGAACTGAATAACCAGTTGCTTTCTGCCCGATCCCATTACTTTTCTAACGCCAACCTCTTTTGATCGGTTTATGGCCTGAGCCGTAGCTAAATTTATAAAATTAATACAAGCCGTAAGCATTAAAAACAATCCAATAACAGAAAGACCAATTATTTCTTTATTGCTTGCATGAGCACCGGCAAAATTCCCATACTTTTCTGAAAAATGAATATCGTATAAAGGCTGTAAGTTAGTGGATTGTTTGCCTGGTAGGTTTTTAAGAGTGAAGTACTTATCGTTAAAAGCTTTTAAAGGTTTTTGTAAATCGGCTAATGAAACACCTTCCTTAGCAAGTACATAACACTGATTTAAGGAGCCTACTGATTCCCAGTCAGCGTTATTTCTATTCTGAAAATTTGAATAACTGGCCACTATTTTTAATGGGAAACTGCTGTTTTCGGGTTGATCGGCAAATACACCAACCACTTTCAGATTGGTACCGTTATTATAAATCATGTTTTTACCCATGGCCGATTTAACATCACCAAAATACTTTATTGCAGCCGATTCATCTAATAAAACCGTATTTGGCTCTGCTATCTGTGTAGGGCTGCCCGCTACCCAGTTAAAATCAAAAATGTTGAAAAAGTCAGCTTCAGCATAATAAACAGATCGATCTTCTTTTATTTTGGCTTTACCAGCTGCATCTTTAATTAAAAATGTACCGCCACTTTTTACAATCATTGCTGTTTTCTCAAATCCTGCAAAATCATTTTTGGCTGCTGCGCCTAAGGGAATTGGAATTCCTTCAGAAGTATCATCAAAACTGTTGTATTTCCAATCGCTCACAAAACGATAAATGCGATCTCCCTTTTTTTCTTTTTTATCAAAACTAAGTTGAAAATTAATAAAGATAAAGATCAAAATACAGCTTGCCATACCAATAGATAAGCCAAGGATGTTAATGGCGGTATACCCTTTGTTTTTCCAAAGGTTACGGAGTGCAATTTTGAGATTGAGCCTGAACATAATAAAAATTTATTTCTGTTGTGCTAATGTTATGCCAATGGATTTAATGTAAGTAAAATACCTATTTAGAGTGTTTATAGGATTTTGCTGTTCGTTTACGAACATAAGATGTACGATTTTGAACAGCAGCCATTTAATGTTTTTTCACGGTTTCTGCAGCCAACAATTTAATATCCTGAATTTCCAGTATTTGCTTTGGATAGCCTTTTAATACACTATTAATCATCGCCAAGCCTACCTGTTTTAATGTGCTGGTTTGGTTTGGAAATAGAAAATGAAATACCGGGTACAGGCCGCTAATAATTTTATAATAACCTTTAATATTTTTCTGGCCTGCCGTTGGTTTCATTAAGCCCGGGCGAAAATTATATTCCTTTTTAAAAGGCAGTTCCATCAAAGCGTTTTCAGTTTTTCCTTTCACCTTTGCCCACATTATTTTGCCCGAAGCATCTGTGTGGCTGCCGGAGATAAAGCCAAATATCAACTCAGGGTTTAAATCCAATATTTTTTTCGCAAAATGAAGGGTGATATCATAGGTAATATGACTGTAAGCTTCTTCATTTAATCCCCTTGAACTGATTCCTGCACAGTAAAAGCAAGCGTTATAACCACTTAATTGTGCTGAATAGATTTCCAGGTTTAAGAAATCAGAAACTAAGCATTCTTTAAGCTTAGGGTGTTTTAATAGATAAGGCTTCCGGTTTACCATCAGCACTTCTTCAACATTTGGGTGCTCCAGGCATTCGAGCAGCACGCCTTCGCCAACTAATCCGGTTGCTCCGGTAATAATCACTTTAATTTTCATATCAATTTCAATCAACTTAGGGTAAAGGTAAGCGTAAAACCGGCAGATTGTTTTGTTCAAAAGGCCTGGTTTTAGATAGGAATGTTTTTTTTATTGATTAATTATTGTTTTACGATAATTAATTTCTAATTTTGAGCTATTAATTAAAAATTAGCATAAATGAAGCGTGCAAGAATAATTTCCAGAATCCTTTTTTATTTTAGCAGAACCATGGGTTTAGGCTATTTAGTAACAACTTTATATTCCATACTGTGTTTGCTTACAGGTTGGTTCATTTTGCCTTATAAGGACAATTATATACACATTAATCTTCCTTTTACACAAACAGCTTTTTTAAACCTGGAACTTAATATGCCTTATATCATTTTCTCGTTTTTATTGCCATTAACGCTATATAGTGCTTTTTTTTGGCTGGCCTCTAATGTTTTTAGGGTATTTACCCAGCCTAAATTATTTACCGAAGAAAGTTTAAAACAACTGAGGTTGTTTTACATATTTAATCTTTTTCCGCCAATTGTGTTGGCCATAATTGCCAGTTTCTTTGTATCTGTTGAAAGTGCTGTTTGGATTTTGGTTGTGGTGCACTTTGTTCTTGGAATATTCGCATACTTTTTAGCCGCAATTTTTAAACAGGGTTTGGATTTACAAAAGGACCAGGATTTATATATATAGTTATGCCAATTATTGTAAATGTAGATGTGATGCTTGCTAAACGCAAAATGCAGAGCAAAGAATTGGCAGAGAAATTAGGAATTACACCAGCCAATTTATCAATTTTAAAAACAGGGAAAGCCAAAGGTGTTCGTTTTGATACGCTGGAGGCGATATGTGAAATTCTCGAATGTCAACCGGGCGACATACTGGAATACGTACCCGAAATTAAATAGAAATCTGATTTAAATACCAATTGAAAAAAAGCACCTGAAAAGGAGCATGGAATTTTATTGCCCAAAAATTAAGCATATGAATACACTACAAATTAATCAATTAAACCTTTCTTATAAAAAAGGCGTTAAAGCAATCAATAACATTTCCCTGGAAATAAGCAATGGTATGTTTGGTTTGTTAGGACCAAATGGTGCAGGGAAATCTTCATTGATGAAAACCATTGTTGGTTTACAAAAGCCTGATGATGGACAGATCCTGTTTAACGGTATCGACGTGGTAAAACAACCCGATGCCATAAAAAAATACTTAGGTTTTTTACCCCAGGATTTTGGTGTTTATCCAAAAGTATCTGCATATAATTTATTGCAGCATTTAGCTTTACTTAAAGGGGTAAATAATGGAGTGGAGCGTAAGCAACAAATTTTGGATTTACTTGAAAAAGTAAACCTGAGGGCTTTTAAAGATAAAGAAGTTAACACTTTTTCGGGTGGCATGAAACAGCGTTTTGGTGTGGCCCAGGCTTTATTGGGTAATCCAAAAATTATTATCGTTGATGAACCCACTGCCGGACTTGATCCCGAAGAGCGCAATCGGTTCAATACTTTACTAAGTGAAATCAGCGAAGACGTGATCGTTATTCTTTCTACCCATTTAGTAGAAGATGTTCGTAATCTATGTTCTCAAATGGCTATTATGCAAAAGGGTAGTTTGCTGGCCCTGGGCAAACCAGCTGAAATGACGGCTGCTTTAAAAGGTAAAATCTGGACCAGGCAAGTAACCAAGCATGAGCTGGGCCAATATCAAACCAATCACCAGATCATCAGTCAGCAATTAATTGAAAAAGTAATGCACATTACGGTATATGCCGATACGCAGCCAGGAGGTTTCGTTGGTACGGTACCCACATTAGAACATTGTTATTTTCATCAGTTAAACCGTTAATACTACGACAATGAACCTCATTTATTCATTCGAACTTAAGCAGTACTCAAAAGGATTTTTTTCATACTTCAGTATTGTATTCCTGCTTTCCATAGGTTTTTTTGCTGGCAATCAGTTTAACCTTGCAATTGGTGAAGGTGTGTTCTTAAATGCACCTTATACTGTGGGTTTTATGATTGGACTGTTAAGCCTGTCCATTATATTTATAGCCACTTTTTTTGCATCTCAGCTATTATTTAAGGAATGGGACAGCCGTTTCGATAGCATTGTTTTTGCAACACCAATACCAAAAAAAAGCTTTGCATCAGGGCGGTTACTTTCGCTGGTAACCCTTACTTTTTTAGGGTTTTTGTGTTTAATGGCAGGTTTTACATTTGGACAGAATATGCGTTCAGGAGTAGAGATTAACCCGGATTTTCGACCTGTTCACTATCTGTATCCGGTAATTATTTTTGGCTTTATTAATACCTTATTTGTTTGCAGCGTATTAGGATTAGTTGCTTACAGTACTCGCAATAAGTTATTGGTGGCCGTAACAGGCTTAATGCTTTATGTGTTGTACATGATAACCTTGTTGTTTTCCAATTCGCCATTTATGGCTCAAAGTATGCCACAATCCATGCAGGCACAATTAATTTCTGCAGTTGCAGATCCTTTTGGTATATCAGCCTATTTTACAGAAAGCCAAAACTTTAGTATACAACAACGAAATATAATGCTGGTACCGCTTTCAGGTTATTTTTTATTTAACCGGTTTTTGGTGCTGTTAATTTCTTTAGTCTTTTTTGCCGTGAACATCAGGATATTCTCTTTTACTAAAAAAGAAGGCCGTAAAAAAGATGTAAAATATGCGTCTTCAGATGAAATTAAAACTTATCAATCATCAGGCTTTTCATACCTGATTGTAAACACTAAAGAAGATGGTAAAGCTTTCCTGAAAGCTGTTTTTTCATTTATTAAAATTGATCTGACCTATCTTTTTAAAAGTACGGTACTTATCCTTACAGCCATTGTATTGCTTTTTGCCGTGGGTATGGAAATGTATGCAGAAATTGAAAAAGGGATTCGTTTGCCACAGAAATACGCAAGTTCGGGCTTAATGGCAACTACCATTATCGAAAACTTTCATGTATTGGGATTATTGCTTGTTGCTTATTTCTTAAATGATATGTTTTGGCGAAGTTCGGCTTCTAAATTTAATATGATAGAAAATGCCACGCTGTTTTCAAAATCAAAATGGCTGGGCCATTGGATAGGTATAAGCATTTTGCTGGTTTTATTTTCGCTATTGCTGATTGGTTTGGGGATAGTTTTTCAAGTTGGATACCAATACCCGTATTTTGATTTAAAAGCCTATGGCGGAGTTTTTGTTTTTAATACCAGTCCATTCATCCTGTTTTCAGGCTTTATATTATTCATTAATCAACTGATTAAAAATAAGTATGCTGCCCTCGGCATTTCAATTTTATTAGCCGTAAGTGTATCGGGAGCATTATCCAAAAAATTAATTGCCTATCCCTTATTACGTTTCTTTTCAGGGTTTAATGGAACATATAGTGATTTTAATGGCTACGGAATTTATTTACCGTCTTTTGCATTTCGTTTGTTATTCGGTTTTAGCATCATTGGTTTAGCCTGGATTATATTTTTTATCCTTAAAAATAAAAGAATAAAACTTCAAACCCTTGTAGCTTCCTGTATTTGGATTGGTTTGGCATTTTTTTCTGGTAAAATGTACATGCGGGGTTATATACCGGTCAATAAAAATAAAAACTTGGAATCAGCTGCTAATTACGAAAAACAGTATCGTATCTATCAAAATCTGGCGCAGCCGACCATAACTGATGTAGAAACTAAAATTGATTTGTACCCTTCAAAAGAATCTTATTCCATTGCAGGTAAATACATCATTAAAAATTTAAGCAATACAGCTATTGATAAAATTCTGATAAATTTTGATGAACATTTCAAAATAAACAATGCAACTTATTCTTCTGAAAAGGAGCGTATAAATTTTGATAAAAGCATCTCGGTACTTCAATTAATACATCCTCTGCAACCCAATGATACCGCTCATATTACCTTTAAAATGGCTTACCAATGGGAAGCCGTAAATGGTCATCAATCGTTTAATGCCATTATCGAAAATGGTTCTTTTATGCGCATCAGCAGGTATTTTCCTCAAGTTGGCTATCAATCTGGCAATGAATTACAAGATGAAGAGGAGCGTAAAATTTTTTCGCTGGGTAAGCAAACACCATTGAAAAAAATAAATGCGCCCAAAATACCGGATAACGATTTTATTAAACTGGATATGACCGTTTCTACCGAAGGCAATCAAACTGCTGTTGGTACAGGCGAATTGGTAAGGCAATGGAAACAAGGCAGTCGAAATTATTTCCAGTACAAACCCAATCAGCCAGTGCCCTTCCGTTTTGCAATTTCGTCTGCTGCTTACGCAATGAAAACCACAATGTATAAAGGTGTTCAGATCAATATCTGTTATCACCCCAAACATGCAGAAAATGTACAGCATCTCCTCAATAACATCAAATTGACGCTGGATTATTGCCAGGATAATTTTGGGATTTATCCGTTTCGTACCATCACTTTTGCTGAAGTTTCTTCCTTTACAAAAGGTTTTGCAGCCACAGCCTATCCTGCGGTTATATTTATGACAGAAGACCTTATTTTTCATGCCAATATAAAAGCCGATAAACAGCAGGATGTGATTAATGAATTGGCCGGACACGAGCTGTCGCATCTTTGGTGGGGCAATAATCAAATTGCACCCGATGATAGGGAAGGTGCTGTTATGCTTACCGAAACCTTAGCCATGTACACGGAAATGATGTTGTACAAAAAAATGCATGGTAAAGAAAAAATGATGGAAAGGGTAAAAATGCATGAGCAGATTTATAATAGTGAAAAAGGCTTTACTGAAAATCAACCTTTGTACAAAGTTACCGGAAACAATACCCACATTTCCTATTCAAAAGGAGCAATGGTTATGGTAAAATTAAGCGATTTGATTGGTGAACAAAAAGTAAATGAGGCCCTCCGGAATTTTCTTGCTGAAAATAAGTATCCCAATCTGAAACCTATTTCTACAGATTTAATTGCTGCTTTTTTTAAGGTGAGCGATCAAAAATACCACAAAGAGATTAGGGAATTATTTATGGAAAAAAATTAAAATGGAATACGCAAACAAATTATTTGCCTTGAACTGATGATAAAAGAATAAACTGAGATTTGAAAAGATTAAATTAGCATTTCATCATTCAATATTTCAGATGGATATACAAGAACAAATCGAAAAGTATATTGCGAGCCAACCTGAGCCAAAACGTACTGAGTTGCAAGCTTTGCACAATAGCATTATGTTGGTTATGCCTGCCTGTAAATTATGGTTTCTGGATGGCAAAAACGATGAAAATAAAACGGTTTCTAATCCTAACATAGGATATGGCTTTTACAACATAAAATATGCTGACGGAAAAAGCAGGGCATTTTATCAAATCGGTGTCAGTGCAAACAAAACCGGAATTTCTGTTTATATCCTCGGTATTAAAGACAAGAAATACTTAGCTGAGGCCTATGGAGAGAAACTGGGCAAAGCGAGCATAAGCGGCTATTGTATCAAGTTTAAAACGCTGAATGATATAAATATTGAGGTACTAAAAGAAGCAATAAGATACGGGGTTGAGGTTACAAGTGAAAATTAAATTTAACTAAGGCACTTCGAATATGATTATTGTGTGAGCAAAGATTTGGACGTATATTTCAACTAAAATTTTATGATGGCGCAAAATATCAATTGCTACCCCGGGTAACGCCCAAATAAAAATTAAAGAAATAAAAATGAAATACTACACCACCTTCTTGTTCCTCCTATTAGCAAACATTGCTTTCGCACAAACCACCCGTAAAATTGTAAAAGATTTCGACGGAGATGGAAAAAAAGACAGTGTATTTATTGATAGCGATAAAGACATTCTGATGCTTTGGCTATCTACACAAAAATATAAACGAGTAGAAAGCAAAGAGATCACACACCTAAATTTCGGTAACACATTGGTGGCAACGACAAAAGGTTTTGAGTTTTGGAACGATTACGATCGCTCGGGTTTTATCAGTGTGTTTGCGTACAATAAAACAGCTAAGAAAATGCAGTTGGTACAAATGCGCAGAAGCGATGATCAGTTGGGAAGAGATAATCCTAACGAAGGACTGTACGAATCGAATGTAAACCTACTTACCAATAAGTACGTGGGTGTAATTAGAACCAAGGTTAAGGGTAAAGTTGTTAAGACAATCATTAATGCTGAACTAATTTTTCCGAAAACCTATTTGGAAACTTTTAGCGATTTGATAAATTTTGACTACCAAGCTAAATGCATTGCACTTTACAATAAAAACAAATCAAAAAAATAAAGATTAAAGAATGAAGTATTTACCTGTTTTAATTGCCATTCTGTTTTTTACAAGTTGTGGCAAAGGCCAAATAAAAGAAGAAGTAGGTTTAACCAACAAGCTTGTTTACAATAAAAACGTTAGTACTTATACCGCAACTATTTATAATGCCTACCAAGCACAAATTTTAATCAATGGCTTCCCAATTCATCCGTTATTAATATCGCAAGGGATAACTTACTTGGACTTGGGAATTGAAAAAGTTGGAACCCAAAAATTACAAGTGATTTTAGACCTGAGTTCCTTCGCAATGAAAAATTATACCCCAAAGGACAACGACAAAATTTTGACCATTAAATTGGAAGAAGACAACCCTAAGGACGATGGAATTTACGAGGAATTTAATATTCTGTATTCAGATTTAAAGGAAGAGGATTTAAAAAAACATTACTACGTGAAGGAAATAGAATTTGAAGCCAAGCCAGCTTATCATTTTTTTAAAGAACAAGATTATAATGATTTACGAAAGGAAAAGAATCTGAAAGACACTTTGTATGCTCGGTATAAAGCAATTATAGATGATGTAAATGATAGAGATGCAAAGGCGTTTGTAAAGAAAATTGAGTTAGCAGAATATCAATCTTCACAATTAAGAAATATGGAAAAAGATTGGGTGATAAAGGAAAGAGAACGTTTTTTTAATAATAAATTAAAACTATACCCAATAGATAGTTGTAAAATCATATTCACGCCAAATTACAAGATGGCCACTTTAGCACTTATTTATAATCCCATAACAAAAGAGCAAAATGCTTTAATTAATTCGCCTGCATTGGTCGGCATTTGGGAGAAAGGAAGTATTCCTAAATTTATTACTTACCTGCATAGTTTCTACTTTGCCAAACCAAAAAACAAAAACAATTTAGAGTTATTGAGGTGGAAAACTTTTACCTACGACATGGATATGTAAGTTTGAGACCGCAATTTGTACTATCAAGAGGGTGCCTATCGAGCCCCGACAATGCTGCCTTTATATCTTAACAACTTGATAATGAGGGATAAAAAGTTGTTGATTTATGAAAAAAAATAGGGATTTCCGATTGGAAATCCCTATGAGTGGAGCCGAAGGGAGTCGAACCCTTGTCCAGTTGTGAGATAAATTATACCTTCTACATGCTTATTTTTCAATTAATTGTCGGGAAGTAAACGGGCTGAAAACCGACCTTGTTTAAATCCTTAGATACTTTATCTCACCTCACGTCGTACCTCCGTTAAGGCCAGCTTTGTTGTTTCGATGCCCCAGATTCTAACCCAACAATGCAGCAGTTAGAGGGACAAAAGCTATTTAGTTCTAAACTAAGCAGCTAAGGCGTAAGTATTTTCGCCAACTAAAATGTGAACGTTCACTTTAAGTGCTCTCCGTACAACGCACTGCATGCTAACATAACCTTCGCCACCCCGTCAAATCCAAGAACGGCCCCGGTTTTCAGTTTTGCAATTATCAATTATCAATTATCAATTATCAATTATCAATTATCAATTATCAATTATCAATTATCAATTATCAATTATCAATTATCAATTACAAAATAGAACTACAAATATACAAATTTTAAGCCAATCTTATTTAGAAAAATGAATGATGGATTGATAAACTTCCATCATTCATTTTCCATCTTACATTTATAACGTCCTGCCTGGATATTGTTTTAAAGCAACTTCCAAACAATCCATTGCTGTATTTAAATCATCGGTATTTAAAACATAGGCCATACGCACTTCATTTTTACCCGATCCAGGCGTAGAATAGAAGCCTGTAGCAGGTGCCATCATAACCGTTTGATTGTTGTGGTTAAATTCTTCTAAAATCCACTGGCAAAACTTATCTGCATCATCAATCGGAAATTTAGCCACCACATAAAAAGCACCACCCGGATTTGGGCAAAAAACACCTTCAATATTATTTAAACGCTTCACTAATGTATCTCTACGTAAAGTATATTCGGTATTTACTTTTTCAAAATAGCTATCTGGCGTATCAACAGCGGCTGCGCCGGCAATTTGTTCTACCATACCCGGACTTAATCTGGCCTGGGCAAATTTTAATCCTGAAGCAATCACCTCTGCATTTTTGGTAATTAAGCAACCCAAGCGGGCACCGCATGCACTGTAACGTTTAGATACCGTATCCATAATCACAACGTTTTCGTCCAGTCCATCCAAATGCATAGGCGAAATAAACTCACGTCCGTCATAACAGAATTCACGGTAAGCCTCATCAGAGAATAAGAATAAATCGTATTTTATGCAAAGCGATTTCAAAGCCTCTAATTCTGCTCTGGAGTATAAATATCCAGTAGGATTATTAGGGTTACAGATAATAATGGCTTTGGTTTTTTCGGTAATTAATTTTTCGAATTCTGCGATAGGGGGTAAAGCGAAGCCATTTTCGATGTACGATAAAATGGGTTTAACGACTACATTACTCATGCAGGCAAAACCATTGTAATTTGCATAAAAAGGTTCAGGAATGATTATTTCGTCGCCTTCGTTTACACAAGTTTGCATGGCAATGGTAATGGCTTCCGATCCACCAACCGTTACCAATATATTTTCGGGCTTAATGTTGTAGCCTAATTTATTATAGTATTCTGTTAATTTGGTACGATAGCTTAACGTCCCTTCGGATGGTGTATAAGCCCAAACATTAAAATCAATGTTTTTAATGGCATTCAACATTCCTTCTGGGGTTTCAATATCTGGCTGACCAATGTTTAAGTGGAAAACCTTTTTACCATCCTGTTTAGCCTGATCGGCAAATGGTGTTAACTTTCTGATTGGCGATGCAGGCATCTGCAGGCCTTTTTGTGAAATCTTTGGCATGGTACAAAAATAAAAAAGTCCCGATGAAAATCGGGACTTTTTAAATATTATCGGTTAAAAATTATTTTGAAGCAGCAGCTACAGTTTCTCCTTTGATGTAAAGCACTTTAACAGGTGTTTTTGCATTAGAAGTAATGGTAACCGTTTTAGTAAATGGCATTGGACTGCCAGCAGGGTTAAATGTAACTGAAATAGTACCTGTTTCACCTTGTTTTAAAGGTGTAGTAGTATATTTAGGTACCGTACAACCACAGCTTCCTTCAGCTTTGGTAATAATTAAAGGCTCTGCACCAGTGTTGGTGTATTTGAAATCAAAAGAAACCGGTTTGTTTAAAACAACCTTACCAAAATCGTGAGTTTCTGATTCAAATTTAAATTCTGCAGGTTTAGTTTGTGCTTTAGAAGCTAAACCAAAACCCATTACAAAAGCGAATAATACTAAGATCTTTTTCATGTTATGTTTTTGAATGTTTTTTTTAAAACTTTTTTATTAAAACAAATTTAATTGTTTTCATTATAAAACAAAAACTATTCCAGTAATATTTTAATAACCAATATATAATTTTACAGTTTAGTATAAAGGCAAACTTTTAATTTTGTTTATATTTGCCGGCAACCAATATTAGATCATGATGCAGAATGAAAAACTTATTACCAATTCTATTGATGCTTCTGAATTAAGTTTCAACGATTTTAAATCTATCGTTACAAACGATTATAAAATTGCTTTTGAGAGTAGGCAGGCCAGTGTTTTAGGGCGTAGAGAAGTATTAACAGGTAAGGCTAAGTTTGGTATTTTTGGGGATGGCAAGGAAGTGCCTCAAGTGGCTATGGCCAAGGCATTTAAAAAGGGCGATTGGCGTTCTGGTTATTACAGAGACCAAACCTTTGCATTTGCAACAGGCATATCAACCATCAAAGAATTTTTTGCCCAATTATACGCAAATCCTGCTACCGATGCCGATCCGTTTTCTGGTGGCCGACAGATGAATTGTCATTTTGCAACTAAATCTATTAATGAAGATGGAAGCTGGAATGATTTAACCCAAATTAAAAACAGTTCTTCAGATATATCGCCTACAGGTGGGCAAATGGCCCGTTTAGTGGGGCTTGCCTATGCTTCTAAATTGTTCAGGAATAATAAGGAACTCGATTATTTAAAACACTTTTCTGTGGGTGGCAACGAAGTAGCCTTTGGTACCATTGGCAATGCATCTACATCTGAAGGTGTTTTTTTTGAAGCCATTAATGCTGCGGGCGTTTTACAGGTGCCTATGGCCATTTCCATTTGGGATGATGCCTATGGAATTTCTGTGCCGGCAAAATATCAAACCACAAAAGAAGATATTTCTGAGGTTTTAAAAGGCTTTCAGCGTGATGCCGATAACCTGGGTTACGAAATTTATAAGGTTAAAGGCTGGGATTACCCTGCTTTATGCGAAGTTTATGAAAAAGCAATAGAGGTATGCCGAACAGAACATGTACCGGTTTTAATCCATGTTACGGAGCTTACCCAGCCACAGGGGCACTCTACTTCGGGCTCGCACGAACGCTATAAATCAAAAGAAAGGTTAACCTGGGAAACTGAGCACGACTGTATTTTGAAAATGAGGGAATGGATGCTCGAATCTGCAATTGTAACAGAAGAGGAAATTGCTGAAATAGAGAAAAATGCAAAAATATTAGTTCGTAATGCTCAAAAAGAAGCCTGGAATGAATTTTTAGAAAGCATTAAGCCTGAACAAAAACAGGTTGTAGATTTTATAGGCGGACTGGCAAAACACCAGCCCGAACTGGCTAAAATTGCAGCACATTTAGCTTCAACAGCTGATGCTCAGCGCAGGGAGGTATTTTCTGCTGCACGCAAAGCCATTCGTTTATCAGCACAATTTAATACACCTGAACGTGAAGCATTTTTAACGTGGTACGAAAGCCAAGATGCCTTAAATTACGACCGCTACAATTCAAAGTTACATACAAACGGCAAAGATCGTCCGGATAACATTCCTGTAATAGCGCCTCAGTATGATGATTTATCTAAAATGGTTGATGGCCGCGAAGTTCTAAATGCTTGTTTCAATGAAAATTTTGCCCGCGACCAAAGATTAGTCGCTTTTGGAGAAGATTTAGGAAATATAGGTGATGTAAACCAGGGCTTTGCAGGTTTACAGGCTAAATATGGAGAGTTAAGGGTAACGGATACCGGTATCCGAGAAATGACAATTATGGGGCAGGGAATAGGTTTAGCCATGCGTGGATTAAAACCAATTGCTGAAATTCAATACCTTGATTACCTGATTTTTGCTCTAAATGTATTAAGTGATGATCTTGCTTCTTTATCTTACCGCACAAAAGGTATACAGAAAGCCCCGATGATTGTTCGCACAAGAGGGCATCGTTTAGAGGGTATTTGGCATTCAGGTTCGCCGATTTCTATGTTGCTTGGTTCTTTAAGAGGTTTGCATTTATGTGTACCACGCGATATGACACAGGCTGCAGGAATGTACAATACATTATTCAGGGCAGATGAACCGGCCGTGGTGATAGAATGTTTAAATGGTTACCGTTTAAAAGAAAAATTGCCAAATAACGTAGGCGAATTTACAATTCCGTTAGGACAGGCAGAAGTTTTGGAAGAGGGAACGGATATTACTGTAGTTTCTTATGGCTCTACTTTAAGAATTGTGCAGGAAGCTGCCGAAGAATTGCTTCAGATGGGTATTTCAGTAGAAATTATTGATCCGCAAACTTTATTGCCATTTGATACCACACATGTTTGTGCCACTTCTTTGAAAAAAACAAACAAACTTTTAGTTGTGGATGAAGATGTACCTGGAGGCGGATCAGCATATATTTTACAAAAAATATTAGAAGAGCAGAAAGGCTATTTTTACCTGGATGGACAGCCTAAAACCATGGCTGCAAAGGCACACCGCCCTCCATTTGGTTCGGATGGTGACTATTTTAGCAAACCGTCTGTAGATGATGTTGTGGAAACAATTTATCAAATGATGCACGAAAGCAGGCCAGATCAGTACCCTGCAATTTTTTAACTCAAAATTAGCTTAAAATGAAAAGACTTGATTGCGTATGCGGTCAGGTCTTTTTATTTATATCCATTTCTGAAATTTCTGTTTTTTTATTTCCGGTATATTATTGTGTAATAAAAATATTATCTTCAAATCCTCAAATCATCCCTAATGCAACTTAAACCGCTTCATCCTTATAATTGGGACATTCCTGATCGTGTATTTTCTGTTAAGCCCAATTTTGACTGTTAATGGGTAAACATTTTATACTCGCTTTCATTTTTTTATTTGCTGTCGGAAATTTACTTGCACAAGCGCCTCAAAAGCGATTGGACAGTCTTTTGCTGGTTAACAAAAACTATCTTAAACAAGATTCTGTAAAAGTATTGAAACTTGAAGGTGTATACAGGCAGTACTTGCGGCTAAAAAATATAGAGAAAGCAGAGCAATTTGCAGACGAGACAATTGATTTGGCTCAAAAACTAAGTCTTTATAATCTGGCTGCAATGGCTTATTACAGAAAAGCCCTTTTTTACCATGGTTCTTCCAATTATCGTAAGGCACTTGAAAATTATGAAATTGCTTTGACTAAGTTTAGTCTGGCGAACAATCAGGATATGGTTGCTGGTACTTATTTAAATATGGGTGCGATGTATATAAGCATTCCTGATTATGCAAAATCACTTGAAATGAATCAAAAAGCTATCGCTATTTATTTGAAAATGAATAATGATGCTGATCTGGCCAGTTGCTATGCCAATATTTCCGAAATTTATAAAGACATCAAACAGCATAGTAAGGCCCTTGATTATTTACAAAAAGCATTGAAAATTTTTATTGCCAACGGGGAAAGCGAGAGAGGGGTAGCCGTTGTTTATAATGGTATTGCAGGTGCTTATTTAAATGCAGCTAATACTGAGCTGGTTAAAATGGGTATTATACCCGAACAGAAATTTAGCCTTGCGCTGACCAATCTCCATAAAGCACTAAAAGTTGCTGAAATTATAAAGGATGATGGTGTTTCTGCAAGTATTTATTTAAATCTTGGTAAAACTTACGAAGGCATTTTGCAAAATGATATGGCTTTGGCCTCTTATCAAAAAGCATTAGCATTTAGTAAAGGAGATGACGATCAGAATCTTAGTGCATCGGTTTTACAATCTTTATCAGATTTTTATTTTAAAACCGGAGATGAGCAGAAAGCTCTTGAGTTTTCGAAGAATGCGCTTAAAATAGCCACTGACAATGAGTTGCTTGATGAGCAAAAAAATGCACTTTATAGCCTGAGTTTAATTTACGAAAAGTTAAATTTATTTGATCAGGCGCTAAATTATTATAGAAAGTATGTCGAAGTTAGTCAGCAAATTTTTGATGAAGAGAAAGAGAAAGAAATTACACGTAAGCAGTTGCAAATTGATTTTGCAATAAAGGAAAAGAATTATCAGATTAAACAAAATTTAACGTCGGCCGAATTGCAAAAACAAGTTTTATTGGCTGAGCAACAACAACAACAGCTCATTTTAAGAAAACAGGAACTTGCTTTGAGCGATAAGGAAAAAAGCCTTCAACGACTTACTTTTTTAAAAAAACAGGCTGATTTAGAGAATGAACAAAAACTTCAAAATTATAATTTTCAAAAAAAACAATTAGAATCCAGGTATATAACTTCGTTAAGGGACAAACAAATTTCTAAACAAAAGCAACAAATTGCCTACGATCAGAAGATTAAAATATCGTTAATCGTATCGGTGCTGTTATTGTTGTGTATTGCCTTTTTGATTTATTATAATCAGCGCAAAACGTCTAAACTGAATCAAATTATCAGTACACAAAAGAAAGAGCTGGAACATTTGGGTAATGTTAAGGATCGCATTTTTAGTATTGTGAGCCATGATATGAGAACACCTGTTAATGCTTTAATCTCTTTTATCCAGCTGCTCGAAAATGGAAACATCAGCCCAGAAAAATTGTATTCTTATGCTGAGAAACTAAAGAGTCAGCTTACGCATACCTCGGCCCTGATGGAAAATCTTTTAAACTGGGCAGGCAGCCAGATGCAGGGATTTGTACCGATAATAGAGACCGTAAATTTATCAGAAGTAACAGATGAAATTATTAACATACTTTATCCGCAACTTTTAAATAAGAACATAAAAATAAGTAAAGATTTTTCTGAAAAATTATCAGTAAAAACCGACCATAACATGCTGGCACTCATTTTAAGGAATCTGATGAGTAATGCAATTAAATATACACCAAATGCGGGCGAGATTATTTTAAGTGCCAATATAAATGATTATTATGTAGAATTACACATTGGAGACAATGGAATTGGCTTAACACCGTTGCAAATAGAAAAAATTAACAGTAAAGATTATTTCCTGGCCGAAAAAAGCAGGCCAGGAACAAATAATGAAAAGGGTACAGGTTTAGGTTTGTTGCTTTGCAGAAGTTTTATGGCCATTTTAAATGGGAATATTACTGCATTGGAAGCAAAGGAAAAGGGCAGTACCTTTATTGTTAAACTGCCGGCATAATCAACTATTTTAAAAACCTGGTAATTGTTTTTTCATTCATCTGATCTAACAATTGCTGTCTTACGGTAATGCTTACTGGCACAACAAAATTATGATTTAAATGAATTTCGTGATTGGTAAGGGTAGAAATATGTTTCAGGTTAACAATATATTGTTTGTGAACCCTTAAAAAAGAATTTGAAGGGAATTGAATCTCCAGATTTTTTAAATTAACCAGGGTTACATGCATCCCTTTCTGGGTATAAATCTTTGAAAAATCGCCCATGCTTTCTACATAAACCACGTCAGAATAATATAACTTACTGATGCCTTTGGTTTCTTTAAAAAAGAAAAAATCATCTGTATCTGCTTCAGCTTTATTGCTTTCTGTCAGTTCACGATTTAAAATATTTTTTAGCGTTAAATATTCTATCGCTTTATTGGCAGCCTTTAATAATCTTTCAAAAGATGCTGGCTTCACGATAAAATCAAGTGCATCCAGGTTAAAACCTTCTACAGCGTATTCTGTATAAGAAGTAATAAATATAAAGGCGGGTTTATTTAAGGTGCTTTTAAGTAAATCTAATCCCGAAAGTCCGGGCATATCAATATCAGAAAATACAATATCAATTTTTTGGGTTGCTAACACTTGCATCGCCTCCAAAGCATTTTCACATACGGCAATAATGTTTAAGGAGGGGATTTTACGAAGTTGCATTTCAATAGCATCTCTTTCTATTTCATTGTCGTCTATAACGAGGCAATTATAATTCATGAATAATGGGATGGATAAGGATTTGATGTAAAGATACGCGTTTAAAGGAAATTAAAATGGTTTTAAGTTAAAATCTATAGATATTATGGAATATAGGGATAATTAAATGATTACAAATATTTAATATTCCAAAAAAGAGTATTTATAGTAGGTAAATAACTACAAAATGGATTATTTATGTCTTTTCTATTTCGTGCTGTTCTTCTAAAAGTAAGTATTCATCTACTTTTTTAGGGCTTTAGTATACAATTCAGAATTATCATTTTTTTTAATCTAAAATTTGATGATTAGGATTTATTGTAAAAGTACGCTCTGCCATTTTTAATGGTGCAAAACCCACTAAGTAGGGTTTAAGTCTCTTCACCATTTCCTATACTAAACCGTAACTATTTATTTCCCTATATGATTAAAAATCTACATTTAACCCGATGGTGGTTTAAGCCGATTTTACCCTTGCTCATTTTATTTACATGGCTCGGGGCAGGTGCTCAAACTTTTAATTTTACAAATGCTGGTGCAAGCGGAAGGCTGGGCCCAACACAAGCGCAAATTAATAGCAGTTACAGTGCAACCGCACTGAATGGCAAGGTAACTTCCAATAATGGTATTCAGGCATGGACAGTTCCGGCAAATGGAAAATATACAATTACGGCAAAAGGTGCGCAGGGTGCTGCAAATGGAGGAAAGGGCGCAACTTTAAGCGGAGAATTTAATTTGCTGCAAGGCCATGTAATCAATATTGTAGTTGGTCAAATTGGTACAGGAAGCGGAGGTGCAGGTGGGAGTTTTATTTTTGATGCAACAAGTTCCACTTTATTAATGGCCGCCGGTGGTGGCGGTGGTGGTGCTGATAACGTAAATACACAAGGACAGATTACAACCAGTGCTTCAGGAGGATTTGCCACAGGTGTATATAATAATAATTTTGCTGGAAAAGGTGGTATAAATGGTGGCGGTGGCGGTGCCGGATCGGCCTCAGATAACAGTACTTCAGGTGGGAATGGTGGAAATGGAGCAGATGGAGGCAATACCGTTGGTATTAGTTCAAATGCTGGTGCTGGTGGAGCAGGCTTTTTGGGTAAAGGGGGTAACAGTGCTTCAAATGCAGTTCAGGGTGGAGAAAAATGGGCAAATGGTATGCTTGGTGGCATTGGTCCTGGTAATGGTGGCTTTGGTGGCGGTGGTGCTTCGAGTTCAGGCCTTGGCGGCGGTGGCGGTTATTCCGGCGGTGGTGGCGGCGGCTGGACAGGGGACTGGAATGGCGCATACGGCGGTGGCGGCGGATCTTTTAATGGGGGCAGCAATCAGGTAAATTCAAGAGGAACAAATCCTGGTGATGGCTCCGTAACAATTGATCAAATTGCCGGACCTAATGCACTTTCTTTTTCTGGCCCCATTGATCGGGTCGATGTTCCCACATTGGCAACCGTATCTGGCAGTTTTACAGTAGAGGCATGGGTAAAACCAGAAGACCTTTCTGATATGGTTATTTTCAGTTCAAGGATTAATAATGGAAATGCATTCGATATTCAGTTTAACAGTAACGGTTTTCATGGCGATATTGGTTATGGTGCCAATTGGCTAACAACCAATGCAGATGCGCCCTTTGCTCGTGTTCCAGGAAGGTGGCTACATGTGGCATATGTGGTAACACCTACAGGCTATACCATTTATGGAAATGGCGAAATAATCGGCAGCGGCAGCTATAGCGGTCCTGCACCTTTACTTTTTAATAGTGGTACTGACTTTCAGATTGGTTATAATGCGTACAACCAGTTTACAAAAGGATCTATTGACGAACTCAAGATATACAACGCTGCTTTAACGCAAGCCAATGTTCAGGCCGATATGTTAAGTACAACAGCATCGGTTCCGGGTAATTTAGTGGCTTATTACAGCTTTGATCAGGGTAACCCTGGTGGAAATAATGCAGGTATAACGACATTAAATAATGATGCTGGTGCAAACTATAACGGCACGCTCTACAATTTTGCACTAAACGGAACCAGTTCTAACTGGGTAGGCAGTTATGCTATGATTGTGCCAACAAGTGTGGCAGCTACACCAATAACAAATACTGCTTTTACAGCAAAATGGACTGCGCCAGCTGCTGGAATAGTGAATAAATACTATCTGGATGTAGCTACCGACGCTAATTTTACAAGCTTTGTAACAGGTTACAATAATCGGGATGTGGGCAACGTACTGCTATATAATATTACTGGTTTAAATCCCGCAACCAATTATTTTTATCGGGTAAGGGCTTATAATACAGCTTTAAATGCACAGGGTGCAAGTTCTAAAACCATTCAGGTTACTACGTTAAAAACCGATCAGGTAATTACTTTTGCAGCAACCGATTCTAAAATCTATGGCAATATAGATTTCACCGCGGGAGCAACCAGCAATAATGTTAGTTTACCAATAACTTATGCATCCAGTGATCCTACTGTTGCAACCGTAACATCGGGTGTGGTTCATATTTTAAAAGCGGGTACTACAACAATTACAGCCAGTCAGGCAGGTGACGGAACCTATAATGCTGCTGTAAATAAGCAACAGGTTTTAACCATATTGCCCAAAGCGATTACGGTAACAGCAACCACCGGGCAAACTAAGGTTTACACCAACGCTGATCCTTTATTTACGTATACCTTATCTGCACCATTAGTAGGTAGCGATGTTTTTACAGGCGTATTAGGCAGAACGGCAGGCGAACGTGTTGGAAGTTACGCCATTAACCAAAATACATTGGTATTAAGTGGAAGCTACAGTTTAACTTTTGTGGCTGCCAACTTTACCATTACGCCAAGAGCATTGCTGGTAACTACAGCAGGCGTAAATAAAGTGTATGATGGATTAACGGGGGCTACTCTTACATTGAGTGATAATAGATTGGCTGGTGATGCATTTACAATTGGCTATACGGCTAATTTCGATACTAAAGATGTTGGCATAGGAAAACCTGTAGACGTAACAGGTATTGTGCTTACCGGTACCGATGCATTAAATTATACACCAAACTTAACTGCAACGACTACTGCAGATGTTACGCCAAAAATTATAACCATTAATGCAACGGCAGGCCAAACCAAAGTTTATGGCGATGCTGATCCTGTTTTTATTTATACAACTTCATCTCCTTTATTTACAGGTGATGGTTTTACGGGTGCTTTAAGCAGAGTTGCAGGCAATAATATTGGAAGTTATATGATTAACCAGGGGTCTTTAACTGCTGGTACCAACTATGCTTTAATTTATGTTGGCAACAACTTCAGCATTACTAAAAAGCCGATGACTGTTATTGCTGATGCACAAAGTAAAACGTATGGCGATGCTGATCCGGCATTCACCTATACTTTATCAACTCCTTTAATTGGCGGTGATGTGTTTACAGGCACTTTAAACAGGGTAGCAGGAGAAAATATTGGTGCTTACACCATTAATCAAAATACACTGGCCTTAAATGCAAATTATACTTTAAGCTATACTTCAAACAATTTAAGTATTGGTAAAAGAGCTTTATTAATTGCTGCAGCCGGTATTAATAAAATTTACGACGGCAATACCAATGCTACCGTTAGTTTAACAGATAACCGCGTAACAGGTGATGTATTAACAACAAATTATGCAACTGCAACTTTTGCAGATAAAAACGTTGGAACCGTTAAGCCTGTAAGTGTTAGTGGTATTACATTAGGGGGAGCAGCAGCTGCCAACTATACTTTTAACACAACTACCAGTACAACTGCAGACATTACAACTAAAACATTGATGGTTAATGCCACAGGTATTAACAAAGTTTACGATGGTACAACCAATGCTACGGTTACTTTAACCGATAATCGATTGAGCGGAGATGTATTGACAGCAACGTATGTTACAGCAGCTTTTGTAGATCCAAATGCGGGTACGGCAAAACCAGTTTCAGTAAGCGGCATCAGCATTACAGGTACCGATGCTTCTAATTACTCGGTTAATGCAACCGTAAATACTACGGCTAATATTACAGCTAAAAGTGTTACAGTTATAGCCGACGCACAAAGTAAAACGTATGGCAATGCTGATCCGGCATTCACCTATACTTTATCAACTCCTTTAATTAGTGGTGATGTATTTACAGGTGCTTTAAACAGGGTAGCAGGAGAAAATGTTGGTACTTATACCATTAATCAAAATACACTGGCATTAAACGCAAATTATACTTTAAGCTATACTTCAAATAATTTAAGTATTGGTAAAAGAGCTTTATTAATTGCTGCAACCGGTATTAATAAAATTTACGACGGCAATACCAATGCTACCGTTAGCTTAACAGATAACCGCGTAACGGGTGATGTATTAACAACAAATTATGCAACTGCAACTTTTGCAGATAAAAACGTTGGAACCGTTAAGCCTGTAAGTGTTAGTGGTATTACATTAGGGGGAGCAGCAGCAACCAACTATACTTTTAACACAACCACAAGTACAACTGCAAACATTACAACTAAAACATTGATGGTTAATGCCACAGGTATTAATAAAGTTTACGATGGTACAACCAATGCTACGGTTACTTTAACCGATAACCGATTGAGCGGAGATGTATTAACAGCAACGTATGTTACAGCAGCTTTTGCAGATCCAAATGCGGGTACGGCAAAACCAGTTTCAGTAAGCGGCATCAGCATTACAGGTACCGATGCTTCTAATTATTCGGTTAATGCAACCGTAAACACTACGGCTAATATTACAGCTAAAAGTGTTACAGTTATAGCCGACGCACAAAGTAAAACGTATGGCGATGCTGATCCCGTATTCACTTATACTTTATCAACTCCTTTAATTAGTGGTGATGTATTTACAGGTGCTTTAAACAGGGTAGCAGGAGAAAATGTTGGTGCTTATGCCATTAATAAAGGTTCGTTAGCATTAAGCAATAATTATAACATGGGTTATACTACAGCTAATTTGTTGATTAATAAAAAAGCACTAACCATTACTGCCGATAACAAAAGCAGATTGCAAGGTGCTGTTAATCCTGTATTTACAGCAAGTTACACTGGTTTTATAGCTGGAGATAATAGTACAAGTTTAACGGTGCAGCCCGTGTTTACAACAACAGCTAACACCGGTTCTTTACCTGGTGCTTATCCAATAACGGTAAATACTGCAGCATCTAATAATTATACTATCACTTTCAATAATGGTATATTAACGGTTCAGGCTTCAGTTATTACGGATGTTATTTTAACCGCAATTCCGCTATACGAAAATAATGCAGCAAACACACCGGCTGGTACATTAAATACTGTAGCAAACGATCCGGCAGGTACTTATACCTACACATTGGTTTCAGGTACAGGATCTGATGATAATGCTAAGTTTAATTTATCTGGTAACACCGTTCGTGCAACAGCAGCATTGGATTTTGAAACACAATCTCTTTTCAATATCCGCGTTAGGGCAACTTCTCAATTCGGAGTAAGTTTCGAACGCAGTTTGAGCATCAATTTATTAGATGTAAATGAGGTGCCAACTTTAGCAGCAATTAACAATCAAAGCATCTGTTATACCTCGGTAGCTCAAACAGTAAGTTTAAGCGGAATCACTGCAGGACCAGAAACTACACAAGCAACAACCATTTCAGTAAGCAGCAATAACCCTGCATTATTCGAAAGTTTAGCGGTAACGAAGGCTGGTACTGCCGGAACATTAACTTACAGGGTTAAAGCAGGTGCAGCTGGTACGGCAACCGTTACGGTTACTGTAAAAGACAATGGCGGCACAGCCAATGGTGGAGTAGATACTTTTGTGAGAACATTTACAATAACTGTTTTCGAGCTTCCGGTAATAACCATAAACAGCGACAAAGGAACGGATGTAAGTAAAGGCGAAACCATTAAATTAACCGCTACGGGTGGTGTATCTTACGTGTGGAAAGCAGATAACAGTATTCTTGCAGGACAAAATACAGCTGTATTAACTGTAAGGCCAAGTGTAAACACCACTTATACAGTAACAGTTACCAATGCAAATGGTTGTGTACAAACCAGCAGCTTTACCATAAATGTGGCTTCAGATTTTGCCAAACTTAAAATTACAAACTTGCTTACACCAAACGGCGACGGATTTAATGATAAGTGGGTAATCGAAAACATCGATTTATATCCTAATAATGAAGTGAAAGTATTTGACAAGGCCGGACGTATTGTTTATGCTAAAAAAGCATATGATAACAGCTGGGACGGATCTTTTAACGGAACACCTTTAAAAGAAAATACTTATTACTATATCGTTGATTTTGGACCTGGATTTGGAAAATTGAAAGGCTTTATTACCATTGTTAGAGAACAATAAAAGGCATTAAAAATGAAAAAAATAAATAAAATTATAGCAATACTGCTTTTTATAACAGTTTCTGCAACAATAACAAAAGCACAATTAAACCCCAACGGCGCACAGTATTATGTAAACCAGTACCTGGCAAACCCTGCTTTTGCAGGATCGGTAGAAGGGTTTAGAATTAATGGTGGTTACCGTGCACTCTGGAATAATATTCCGGGTGCACCGGTATCGCAAAGTATAACCGGCGAATATGGTTTTAACCGGGTAGGATTGGGGCTTAATGTAGCCAACGAATCTTCAGGCCTATTAAGGCAAACCCGTGTAGTGGCCACTTATGCTTACCACATTAATTTAGATGGCGAAGGCAATCAACTTAGTTTTGGAGTTTCAGGTGGTTTTATGAGCCAAAGGCTTGACCAAACGGATCTGCAGGGAAACCCCAACGATCCGATGATTGGGCTTTATAACTCACGTAAGACCTATGTTGACGGCGATTTTGGAGTGGCCTACACCAATAAAAATTTAACTATACAGGCTGCTATTCCGAACCTTAAGAGTTTCTTTAAAAAAGATGTGGTTAAACTTGCCGATGAATCAACATTTTACTCGGCTATTAGTTATAAACTAAGCTTAGGTACAGGTATGAATACTGTAATAGCAGAACCGAAGTTTGCTTATCGGGGTGTTCGTGGTTTCGATAACATGTGGGATGCAGGTGTGCAGGTTGGTATTGCTGATCAGCAACTATTCTTTACAGGATTATACCACAGTACAGAAAGCGCTACGATGGGCTTTGGCATGGATTTCAAGAAAAAATACTTGATTAGTGGTTTATATACCACCCAAACTTCAGCACTATCTGGTTATACCAATGGTAGTTTTGAATTAAATTTAAGATTATCGTTAGGTAAATAAAAACGAAACCATTTAAAGTAAAAGGGCTGTGTTTATTCGAACACAGCCCTTTGTTATTTTTTATGCTTTTTTTCGCCGGTATAAAGTTTTTCACCAGCTTTTATTTCTAAAGCAAGATCATTTTCTTCAGGCGGTACCGGGCAACGATAACCATCGCTGTAGGCACAATAAGGATTATATGCTTTATTGAAGTCAATCTCAATTTTTCCATCTTTTATATCTGCTGAACTTAAATCTATATAACGGCCACCACCGTAAGTTTCTTTATTATTGGTTTCATCAGTAAAAGGCAAAAAAAGTAAATTTTTATAAGCAGGATTAGTAGACAGTGCAATGCTTTTATATAAAGTCATTTTAACGGCGTTTCCATTTATAATGAAATTAACATGCGCAAACCGATAAAATTCTTTGCTCGTTCCATCGTAGGTTGGCATTTTGAAAATCTTTTCGTTTTTGAGTATATCCACCATAGCCATTACTTTATAAGTGCTATCTGTATCATAGAAATGAAGATCTTTTAAATCAGCTTCCTTTAAAGGAGAATGACTTTCTTTAATAAAATCCTGCTTGTAATTTTCGCGGTGTAGTGCAATTTGGTCGTTATAAGATTGGCCAAAAGCAGTTACACTAATTAAGAGTAGAAAAGGAATAAAATATTTCATGTTCCAAAATTACATCAAATATGCAGAAATCATAAAGATCTGTGTCAGTATAAAATGATCTTTCGGCTAAGGCTTGAGGTTGGTGATAACACCAACCTCAAGATAATATGCAGAAATCATAAAGATCTGTATCAGTATAAAATAATCTTTCGGTTAAGGCTTTTGGTTGGTGTTTTCACCAACCAATGAAGAATTAAAGTATACTCGTTTTGTTTCTTAAAAACTGATCGGCTAATACCAGCGCTGCCATAGCCTCTACAATAACGACTGCTCTTGGTACTACACATGGATCGTGGCGGCCTTTACCCTTAATTTCGGCAGCTTCACCGGCCGCATTTATGGTTTGCTGGTTGTGCATAATGGTTGCGACTGGTTTAAAAGCAACCTTAAAAGTAATGTCCATTCCGTTAGAAATGCCACCTAAAATGCCGCCGGCATGGTTGGTAATGGTCTTAAAAGCTTTTGCATCTGCCGCTTTTGGTTGAGGAATATCATTATGTTCTGATCCCCTTAATTCACTTCCGGCAAAGCCCGATCCGTATTCAAAGCCGTGTACAGCATTAATGCTCAACATGGCCTTACCCAAATCAGCATGCAGTTTATCAAAAACAGGTTCGCCTAAACCAGCCGGACAGCCTTTAATTATGCAGGCAATTTTACCACCCACAGTATCGCCATCTTTTCTAACTGAATCTATAAATTCAATCATCTCGTGTGCGGTAGCGGGATCAGCGCAACGCACAATATTATCTTCTCTTATGGCTAATAAAGCGGTTAAATCGTTACTTTCCAGGTTTGGTGCATCAATGGTACCAACCGCGGTTACGTGTGCAAAAATTTCGATCCCATGCTGCTTTAAGAATAATTTAGCAATAGCACCAGCAGCAACGCGGGCTGCGGTTTCACGGGCCGATGAACGTCCGCCACCGCGATGGTCTCTAATGCCATATTTAGCATCATATACATAATCAGCATGACTTGGGCGGTAAACATCAACATTATGCCCATAATCTTTAGAGCGCTGGTCTTCGTTTGGAATTAACAATGCAATCGGAGTACCGGTGCTTTTTCCTTCAAAAACACCCGATAAAATCTGAACCGTATCACTTTCTTTTCTCTGTGTGGTTATTTTAGATTGACCGGGGCGACGTTTATCCAGTTCGGATTGTATAAATGTTAAATCAATATTTAATTGTGCCGGACAACCATCAATAATTACCCCAATAGCAACGCCATGAGATTCGCCAAAGGTCGTGATGCGAAAAAGTTGTCCGAATGAGTTTCCTGCCATATTTATTTTGATCTTAGATTTGAGGTTTTTCTTAAATTCTACTCAAACCTGATTAGGTTGTTATTATTTTTATTTTGCTGAGTCTCAAATTGAGCCCATCAAATCTCACTTCTCTTTTACATTAAAGCCAGCCTTTTTCAGATCGTCCCAAAAGCAAGGATAAGACTTTTCAACCACCTGCATTTCTTCAATCTCTACTTCATCAATTAATAAAGCTAAAGGTGCAAATGCCATCGCCATACGGTGGTCCTCGTAGGTCGCAATGGTAATTTTATCCGGGAAATGAAGGTTGTCGCAATTTAAAGTATAAACCAGGTTATCCTCATTTAAGGTTACCCCAATCTTAGCCAATTCGTTTTGTAAAGCAGCAATACGGTCAGTTTCCTTAATTTTTAAAGTTTCTAAGCCTGTAAAAGACATGTTTTTGCCTAAAGCCGCTGCAATTACTACAATGGTTTGTGCCAAATCGGGGCAGGTTTTTAAATCTAAAACTTCTACAGTATCTAAAGATAAACCTAAATTACTGATCGAAATGCCGGTATTGGTTTTAGTGGTTGCAATGCCAAAAATCTTCATGATTTTTTGAATCTGGCTATCACCCTGTAAACTTTTGTCTTTTAATGCTGGTAAACTAATTTCAGCTTCTTCTGCTAAAGCTGCAATACTATACCAGTATGATGCTGCGCTCCAGTCTGGCTCTACAACTAAAGTTCCGGCTTTAAAAGTTTGTGGCTCAATGGTAATTGAATTTCCGTTCCACGAATGTTCAATACCCACAGATTTTAACATATCTAAAGTCATATCTACATAGGGCTTAGAAGTTAATTCACCTTCAATTTCTAAAGTTAAGCCTTGAGGGAGGATAGGTGCAATCATCAGCAAAGCTGAAATGTACTGACTGCTTACATCGCCTTTAATTTTAACTTGCGAAGTGATTTGCTGTAATGGCCCGTTAATATTTAATGGCGGAAAACCATCATTTTCGGCGTAAGAAATATCAGCACCGATTTTTTTTAAGGCTTCAGTTAAAATACCAATCGGGCGTTGTTTCATTCGCTCTGTTCCTGTTAACAGGAAATTTCCGTTTTTTGCAGAAAGATAAGCTGATAAGAAACGCATTGCTGTACCTGCAGGGCCCACATCCACCAGTTTGGAGTTCTCAGTTTCCAGCCTTGAATTTTCATCCAGCTCTAAACCCTCCATCTCCAATTTATTTAATATTCCATTTAAGGTAACGGTATCGGCTGCGTTAGATAGATTTTCTACTTTAACCAGCCCTTTACTTAGCGCACTAATAATCAAAGCCCTGTTGCATTCACTTTTTGAGCCCGTTAAAAGGATTTCCGTATCAATGTTCTTATTTCCTGTAAAAGAAACTAAGGCGTTTTTTGACATTTTATTCTATTTTATTCTCAAATGCAATTGTCAGATGTTTCCACCTGACAATGCATTGTAATTTATAATATCATTTCGATTTTTGTCGCCATCTTGGTAAGATTGCTTCGTACCTCGCCATGATGTGGGGCAGAAAGTTGTTAAGCTTAATATCAGGGTTTTACCCACCACCTTAAACTTCCAGGCCCTCTATCTTTATTATGCTTTAACTTCATTATGTTGTTCAGCGGCAATTCCTTTTTCAGCTTTGCCGGCATTCATAATCTCAGTTTGCTTGCGAATAGATTCGCCGTGTACCAATTCTAAGAATTTTTCGGTAAAATTCAAATCTAATTTTAAAGCTTTAGCAAAAGCATGTCCTTTTTTAATGATGGCATCCCAACGGTTTACCTGTAAAATTGTAACCTGGTTATCGCGTTTAAATTCACCAATTTTTTCAACAATAGCCATACGCTCGCCTAATTTTTGCAATAAAATATCATCAATTTTATCGATTCCTTTACGTAAATCAGCTAATTTATCTGCGAAAGCTTCATTTGGTGCTTCTGGTTCGCGTACAGTTAAACGATCAACCAATTCTGCCAAAGCAGCAGGCGTTACTTGTTGTTTAGCATCTGTCCAGGCAACTGAAGGATCAACGTGCGATTCGATCATTAAACCTTGCATATCTAAATCCAAAGCTTTTTGAGAAATGTAAGGAATTAACTCACGGTTACCACAAATGTGACTTGGATCGTTGATGATCGGTAAATCCGGGCAAAGTGTTTTTAACTGGATGGCAAGCTCCCACATTGGTTCGTTACGGAAAGAACTTTTCTCGAAAGAAGAGAAACCACGGTGAATTGCACCAATTTTGGTAATTCCAGCACCATTGATACGCTCAATTGCACCAATCCATAATTGTAAATCAGGGTTAACCGGATTTTTAATTAATACCGGTACATCATGTCCTTTTAAAGCATCAGCAATTTCCTGAACAGTAAATGGATTTACAGTAGAACGTGCGCCAATCCATAAAATATCCACTCCGGCTGCTAAAGCCTCTTCAACGTGTTTTGCATTTGCAACTTCAACAGCAGTTGGCAAGCCGGTTTCTGCTTTTGCACGTTTTAACCACTCTAAACCAATGCTTCCGATACCTTCAAATTCTCCCGGACGGGTACGTGGTTTCCAGATACCTGCTCTTAATACAGATACTTTTCCGGTTGCAGCCAATAAATGAGCTGTAGTTAATAATTGCTCTTCAGTTTCTGCGCTGCATGGGCCTGAGATCAATAATGGTTCGTTGTTGGTATTTAACCAAGTGTTTAATGGCTGAATGTTTAAATTAAGTTTCATGTTTTTATGGATTGTAATATTTTTAAATTCTGTTAACTAATGTCTTGTATTTTGATAATTCTATTTTCCTTGTTGAAATAAAAAATTGATTGTCCTTTAAGTTTAATGTTTGCTCCTTTTTTTAAGCTTTGTAAATCCTGCGCCAACGTGGCATTGTAGTTTATATTTACTTTAGTTGTTAACTCAAATGCTTCAAATGCTGTTATCTTTTGTTCTCTTTCTGTAAAGAATAAAGCCGCCTGTTCTGCTTGGTTTTTAAAGGCATCTAAACCTTTTAAAGTTAAATCTGTTGTATCGTTTGTTATGTTTTCAAAGACGATTTCTTCATCTAAATCTTTTAGCATCGCACTAATATCAAAGCTATTGTAAGCGCTGATGTAGTTTTCTATGATTTGAATGTGAATATCTTTCATCTTACATTTTCTAATCGCTATACTTTATCATTCTTTTGGTATTCGCCAAGGATATTGAAGTTCGACGTATATTTTAATGCTTTTCTAACGGCTTTATCATATTTATCTGTGCTTGGCCATTCTAAATCGACATAAAAGTAATATTCGTTCCTTTTTCCAAGCACCGGCATGGATTGTATTTTTGTTAAGCTTACTTCTTGCTCGGCAAAAATATTCAGCACGGTTGCAAGCGAGCCTGCCTTATGCCCAACCTGGAAACAAATGGAAGCTTTGTTAATTTTCTTGCCTTCATCTGTTTTGTCTTTTTTAAGGATCAGAAAACGGGTATAGTTTTTCTTATTTGATTCTACGCGGCGTTCTAAAATGTTTAAACTGTATAATTCAGCTGCCAGGCTGTTGGCAATAGCCATTGTATCGGTTAATTTTTCTTCCTGAATGCGTTTTGCGCAGGCGGCCGTATCATTACTTTCTACAATTTTAATGTGTGGGTAATCGTAAAAGAAATCAATGCATTGACGGATGGCAATAGGATGGGAGGTAACCACCTTAATGTCTTCAAATTTTACACCAGGCAAAGCCATAAGATGCAGTTGTATCGGAAGGTAAACCTCACCCACAACAGAAAAACCATAGTCGCGGATTAAGGTGTAATTTGGCAATAAACTGCCTGCGATTGAATTTTCAATAGCCATTACAACAAAATCAGCATCGTTTTTTTCAAGTTTATCGCAGGTTTCTTTAAAAGAATTACATTCTAAAGTTTCAATATCCTTGCCGAAGAATTTGTATGCAGCCTCTTCGTGAAAAGATGCTTTAATACCTTGAATTGCTACTCGTTTTTTCGTTTCCATTTTTTGCGTAAACAAAAAAAGTCCCGGCTGTTTGCCGGGACTTTCTTATACAATTTAATATTTTGTTATATATCTTTTTGCATATTAGCCCCGGCTCTCACTAAAATAGTAAAAGTAACCAAAGCTGTAATATGTATTTTTATTTTGCATTTTTTCTTGTTGAGCCAAATGTACAAACAAAATTTAATTTGTCAATAGGGAAATGAATTTTTTTTAAACAAAATTTAATTTTCTTTTAAATGACCTTTACCCTGAGGGTAAAAACAAGGATGAAAAGATGGATTAGTGTAATTAAAAATTTATAGTTTAGTGCCGAATTGGTAATTCCACTGATTCATTAAATCAAATAAATGAAAAAATTAATGCTCATCATGCTCGTATTCACGATGGTTTCCTGTAAATCAAATCTTTCTAAAAAATTTGACACCAACAACGCGGCGAAGGATTTAGAGGAAATTAAAGCAAGCGGAAAAATATCTGCTACTGATTATGAATTGCTGTTAACTAAAATAATGAAAGGGGCAATGTTTAGTAAAGAAGTAAATCTTAATGGTTTAACTTACGAAGAAATTTTAAACCAGGCAAAAGCTGAAAATAAGAAGAGAGAAGATAGTGCAAATGCTTTTTTAAACCAAAAGTTTTCAGAAGACGAACAAGCCAGAATGAAAGGATTGGAAGAAAACTATACCTATATTACAGAAAAAGAATGGAGCGTGGGTTGTTTTAGCTTTTTTATAGGTTATAAAAGTAAAGAAGACATTAATAAATTAAAGCAGATGACATACCGACAAATATTTGAACAATCGGGTGCTTTTTGTAAAGAAAAAAAATACGAGGAATAGGATCTTTTAAACAAAAAACGGTTTGTAAATTTTACAAACCGTTTTTTGTTTTGATTAACCTGTAGAGCTTAGCTCTCGTGGATGTTTGTTCATCCCTTTTATTTTTTCCTGCGCTTCAGCATCGCGTAATTCCTGTTGCATAATTTTAGCAATTTTGGTGCTGCCATCATGGCTCCAGCCCGGAGGGTTGAACACGTATTTTATTTTATCTATAAAAGTTGGTGCTTTTTTAACATCCGCTTTTAAGGCAATAAATTCGTGGAAAATGATATTAACCGGCCCAATGTCTGTTGGTTGTGTAGTTAAACCATATTTAACCTCATCTTCTGGCAATTCTTCCTGAAAAGTACCAAACCACCTATCCCACAGAATTAAAACCATGCCCATGTTTTTGTCTAAATAACGAACATTACTGGCATGATGTACGCGATGATGCGATGGGGTTACAAAAACATATTCGTACCATTTCGGAAACTTAATTTTGTACTGTGTATGAACCAAATTACCATAGATTTGAGTAACCAGGTATGCAAAAAGAATGTCCAATGCGCTAAAACCCATAAAAGCTAAAGGCAAGTAAAAGAATACACGATATAAAGGTTCAAACACGGTAGAACGGAAGCCCGTTGTGAGGTTAAAATGCTCTGACGAGTGGTGCGTAACATGCATTGCCCAAAAAAAGCGCACATAATGACCTACAGTATGTAAAAACCAGTATAAAAAGTCTTGTGCAAGAATTAGAACAATCCAGTAAATCCATACATTGGAAATTTGAAATAACCTGAACTGATAACAATAATCAAGCAGAAAGAATGTTGCTGTTTTCATGGTTAAATTAATCACCACAGCAACCGTCATTAAATAAATATTGGTCCAGGTATCTTTTTTGGTGTATAATTTTTTATCGTGTTGATAGCTGAAATACATTTCAACGATGGTAAGCACAATTACGAAACCGAAAAGTGCACCAACAGAAATATCTCCGCTTGAAAAACTCGTTGTCATTTTATAAACTGTTATAGTAATCTAAACTGCCTAAAATATCAGCGGTACTTACACGGCAGTTGAAAGTGCATGTACCAATATTTTCTAATAATGAGAATAAAATGTTGCCATCCTCATTTTTCTTATCGCTTTGCATTAAGCCCAGTAATGCATCAAAACTTTCTTTTTTAATGTTGTATTTAGGATATAACGAAAGTATATATCGACTAATATCTGCCATTTCAACCTCAGTAAGGCTGCTGTTTTTAACAGATAAATAAGCTTCGGTTACAAAACCAATTGCAATTGCCTCTCCATGCGTTAAAGGTTTTTTGTCATTTGCAAGCGAATAACTTTCTACCGCATGCCCGATTGTATGGCCATAATTTAAAATTTTACGCAGATTTTTTTCATGCGGATCAATGGTGACAACTTCATTTTTTATCTCTACAGAACGATAAATGTCTTCAGCAGAAGGTGTTAAGTGATTACTTTTTTGCAGTTTCTCGTAATAAGCTTTGTCAGCAATTAAGCCATGTTTAATCATTTCTGCAAAACCCGAAAGCAATTCTCTGTCTGGTAATGTTTTTAAAAATTCTGTTTCAATATAAACCGCTTGCGGAAGGGTAAAAGTGCCTACCATGTTTTTAACGCTGTCTATATCAATTCCGGTTTTACCACCAACAGAAGCATCAACTTGCGAAAGCAGGGTAGTAGGTACATTAATAAAGTCGATACCACGTTTATAAGTAGAAGCAATAAAACCACCCATATCGGTTACTACGCCACCACCCAGATTGATCATTAAGCTTTTACGGTCTGCTTCAAAATCCAATAAGGTTTTCCATATACCAATACAGAAGTCAATATTTTTATTTTCTTCACCGGCAGAGGTTTCGATCAGATCAAAATTACTGTAATCCTCTAACAAGGCCTGAAATACAGGTAAACATTGTTCGCTGGTGTGTTCATCAGCAAGCACAAAAACTTTGCTGTACTTATTCTCGTCCAGTAAAGTTTTTAAAGTAGCTAAACCACTTTCAAAATATAAGCTGTGTCCTGCGCTGGTTAATGGTTCCATTAAATTATTTCAATTTTATGTTCGGCAAATTCTACTACATCTCCTTTTTTTACTTTCAGGCGTTTGCGGTAATCTACAACGCCATTGTATTTAACAAGGCCGTCTATAACCACCATTTGTGCATCGCCACCACTGCCAACCAGGCCAGTGGCTTTTAGCAACTGTATTAAGGGAATAAATTCGCCTTCTAATTTAAATTGTATCATTTTGTGCAAAAATACAATTATTTACAGGTTTTTGGTTTTAACAAGCCAATGCTTTTTATAATTTTGCATCCGTTTGACTAAATGAACACACAAAATGGATATATCCCCCGATAAACAACCAAATTTTGATAATACTGAAGTAGCCTTTAGACAAAAATCTAACGGAGAACTCAAAAAAGCATATTGGTTATTTAAAATTATCAGTAGTAATTTCTTAACAAAGGTGGGCCCGCCGGTTACTAATTTTTTCCTGAATATTGGCTTGCCTATTCAGGGCGCAATTAAATCCACCATCTTTCAGCAATTTTGCGGTGGCGAAACCATTGCCGAATGTGATCGGGCTATTGAGCAATTGAATAAAGGCGGAGTAGGTACTATTTTAGATTATTCGGTTGAAGGTGAAGAGGAAGAAAAGGTTTTTGATGAAACTTGTGAGGAAATTATCCGTACCATTTTAAGGGCCGACGGGGATAAAAGAATTCCGATTACAGTTTTTAAAGTTACCGGAATTGGTCGTTTTGCTTTATTACAAAAAATAGATGCTAAAGAAACTTTAAGCACCGAAGAAACTGCTGAATTTGAAAAGGTAAAATTACGTTGTGAAATGATCTGCCGCACGGCCTATGAGCGTAAAGTACCCATTATGGTTGATGCAGAAGAAACCTGGATTCAGGATACTATTGATGAACTGGCATTGGATATGATGCGTAAATTTAACCAGGAAGCCATTATTGTTTACAATACCTACCAGATGTACCGCCATGATAAGCTGGCCGATATGAAAGCCGACCATTTAATTGCAAAAGCTGCGGGATTTATTTTGGGTGTTAAAATGGTTCGTGGTGCTTATATGGAAAAGGAAAGGAAGAGGGCTGCAGAAATGGGTTATCTTTCGCCAATTCAGGCAGATAAAGCGGCCTCAGATCACGATTATAACGAATCCCTTAGATATTGTGTGGATCATATAGAAGATATTGCAATTGTTGCGGGCACACATAACGAAGAAAGCAGCCGTTTATTAACGTATTTGCTTGAGGAGAAAAAAGTTTCGCACAACCACCCGCATGTTTATTTTGCCCAGCTTTTGGGTATGAGTGATAACCTGAGCTTTAACCTTGCAGATTCGAATTATAACGTAGCAAAATATGTGCCTTATGGACCTATTAAGGCTGTAATGCCTTATCTATTTAGAAGGGCACAAGAAAATACTTCGGTTGCCGGACAAACAGGAAGAGAACTGGGTTTAATTGAAAGAGAACTTAAAAGAAGAAAGATATAAGTAATTTTAGATTTAAAGTTTTCAGTTCAAATTGCTTATTAAAATGAACTGAAAACAATTATTTAGTGACTTTAAACGGCTGTTTGCCGGTTAAAAGGTCATAAAATAAGATGAAATCGCTTACCAAGCTATAGCCCGGATACTGAAAAGTAGCGGGCTTATTTTTTTCAAAGAAAAAATGACCTACCCAGGCAAAGCCGTAACCTAAAACCGGCATAGCTAAAAAGAAACGCCAATCGTGAAAAAGGAAACCTGTAAAAAATGTAAGTGCAACCAATCCTGTTCCGATAAAATGTAAAATTCTTGAAGTGGTATTGGTATGCTCAGTCAAATAAAATGGATAAAACTCCTTTAACGATTTAAATTTTTTTTCGTTCATTTTTTAAATTTATAAAATTCCGTTCTTTACTAAGAAATCTTCCAGTTGAGCCGGTTTTTCAGTCATTAATAAAGTTTGTAAACCTACCTTTTTTGCTCCTTCAATGTGCTGTGGACTGTCGTCAATAAACAACGTTTCGGCCGGAT
Organism: Pedobacter nototheniae; assembly: GCF_032678625.1. Classification (GTDB taxonomy): domain Bacteria; phylum Bacteroidota; class Bacteroidia; order Sphingobacteriales; family Sphingobacteriaceae; genus Pedobacter; species Pedobacter nototheniae_A. The sequence goes on from NZ_JAVTSO010000002.1 coordinate 209,647, forward strand.
TTAGGTTATTTTCTTTAATTACCTGCTCAAAAATAGTTGTATTTGGCTTACGTAATTTCATGTGTTGCGAGAAGTAAGCGCGTTCAAAATAATCATCGTAATTGTTAATCTTAAAAGTAGTTTTAAGGTAGTTGATGATCCAGTTGTAATGAATTTCGTTGTTGTTGCTTAAAAGGAAGGTGCGGTATTTTTCTTTAACCTTTAAAAGCAAATCGTGGTTTTCCTGTATTGTTCCAATTAACAAACTGTTCCAGGCGTCGTCAATCTGCTGATCTGTCAGGTCGTTATTGTTTGCGGCTTTTCTAATTGCTGTCCTGAATTCGGCAGGAGAGATGGCACCTGTTTCAAGATCATCAAAAATTTGATTGTGGCCTTTATGAGCGAAGAAACTTTCTATATCTGTAACACCTAACTTTTGAAAGGAACTTTGAGCAATTCTAAAATCAATATCAAATATGACGTTTCCGTAATCGAAAATTACATTTTTTATATTCTGCATGGGCTATCTGTAAATTTGCTGCAAATATCCTCAATAAATTTAAGGCTGTATAATTATTTTGCTAAATCTTTTTTGCTGATGACCGATCAATGATCAACAAAACCAGAAATCGCCATTCTTACCTAAGAAACAGGAGAGAATGGCGATCCAATTTAATTATGAGTTTTTATAAACCAATTATTTTGTAACCTGCACGGCGATTATTTTTTCAACCTTTTTACGGTATGACCAATAAAAAACAATTGGGTATACAAACAAGTTAAATAGGGTATTGGTGATTAAACCACCAATTACAACGATGGCTAAAGGTTTTGACGCTTCAGAGCCTATTCCTGTTGAAAATGCTGCGGGCATTAATCCAATTGCAGCCATCATGGCTGTCATTAATACTGGTCTAAATCTACTCGCAATACCATCCCGCATGGCATCTGTAAAGGTCCAGGTTTGGTGGTGTTTAAGCTCTGCAATATTAGATTTAAAGCGGGTGATTAAAATTACGCCGTTTTGTACGCAGATTCCAAAGAGTGCAATAAAACCAATTCCTGCAGAGATATTGAAATTTACACCAGCGATAAGTAAAGCTAAAATTCCGCCAATCATCGCAAAAGGTACATTGTTCAACACCAATAAAGCATCTTTTATGTTTCCAAATAGTACAAACAGGATAAAAAAGATCAGTAATAAACTAATAGGAACTGCCTGTGTTAAACGTGCAATGGCACGTTGCTGGTTTTCAAAATCACCTGCCCATTCCAGTTTATAAGCTTTTGGAAGTTTTATTTTTTCATTTACCTTCTTTTGTGCCTCGGCAATTACGCTACCCATATCCCTTCCCCTGATGGAAAATTTTATGGCGCCGTACCGTTGGTGTTTATCACGATAGATCATACTTGGTCCGGTAATTTTCCGGATGGAAGAAATTTCGCCCAACTGCACATTGGAACCCGAAAGGGTAGGGATCCGCAATCTACCAATCGAACTTTCATCGTTCCTGAAATCTTCAGGATAACGGATAATCAAATCAAATTTACGTTCGCCTTCATAAATCTGGGTAGCTGCTTTTCCTCCAATGGCCATTTCAATCACCGCATTGGCATCAGCAGTACTTACCCCGTAAAGGGCCATCTTTTTCTGGTCAAGGTTAATTTGAAGCTCCGGTTGACCTAAATTTCTTAAAATACCTAAATCTTCAATGCCATTAACGGTTTTTAAAATTTCTTCTATTTTTTCTTCTTCTTTCTCTATAAAATGAAAATCTTCTCCAAACATTTTTACGACAATGGAACCCTTAACACCCGAAACGGCTTCTTCTACATTATCAGAAATGGGTTGCGAAAAATTTAGACTGATTCCTGGAAATCCATTCAGCTTCTGCTGCATGCGTTCTATAAGCTCTTCCTTGGTTTCCTTTCTTTTCCAGTCTTTTTTAGGGTAAATGTCAACATGAAATTCCATGTTGTAGAAACCTGTTGCATCGGTTCCATCATTTGGCCTTCCGGTTTGCGACATTACCTGTTTTACCTCTTCAAAACTTAAAAATATCTTTCTGATGTCGTTAGATAGCTTTTTTGTTTCATCAAGAGATATGCTTAAAGGGCCAGTTGCGCGTACATAAATAGAACCTTCATCTAAACTTGGTAAAAACTCAGTACCTAAAAATTTAAAACTAAATGCACCTGCTAATAAAATAACGATTGATAAGGTAAAGACAAGTTTTTTGCTTTTAAAACAGGCGTCGTAAATTCTTAGCGTTTGTTTTGTGGTCCATTCTAAAAAAATATTGTGTTTTTCTTTTACATTCTTTTTTAACAGCAAACTGGCCATGGCTGGTACTAATGTAAAAGTGAGAATTAACGCGCCTAATAAGGCAAAGCTTAAGGTCCAGGCCAATGGCGAAAACATTTTTCCTTCTACTTTTTCAAAGGTAAATATGGGTAATAACCCGGTAATGATAATCAGTTTGGCAAATAAAATGCCTTTACCGTTTTCTAAGCATGCTTTTTTGATGAAACCTAACTTGCTCATTTTATTAAAGCGTTCCATACCGAATTTCTTTGCCCGATGATCGAGTGTAACGAAAATCCCTTCTACCATTACAACCGCGCCATCGATAATGATTCCAAAATCTATAGCACCCATCGAAAGTAAATTGGCGGGCATACCTTTTAGTTTGAGGCAAATAAATGCAAATAATAAAGCCAGTGGAATAATGATAGAAACAATTAAAGTTGTTCTCCAATCGGCCATAAATAGGAATACGATTAAGGTTACAAATAAAATTCCTTCCAGCATATTGCCCATCACAGTGTGAACAGCATAGTTAACCAGGTCTTCACGATCATAAAAAGGATTGATTTTTACATCTTCCGGAAGTACATTTTCATTTACGTAGGTAATTTTCTCTTTTAGTCTTGCAATTACTTCACTTGGGTTTCCACCTTTACGCATCACAACAATGCCTTCTACAACATCTGGATCGTTATCACGTCCAACTTGTCCTAACCTTGGCAAAGCAGATTCCGCCACATCGGCAATCGTTTTTACATAAACAGGCGTGCCATTCACATTATCAACCACCACATTCCTGATCTCATCTATATTGTTTAAAACACCAATTCCACGCACCACGTATGCCTGTCCGCTTTGAATAATCACATCGCCACCTACGTTAATATTACTTTTGGAAACAGCCTCAAACAATTCGGTTGCACTTACGCCATATTGGATGGCTTTTTGTGGATCCACGGTAATTTGATAAGTTTTAACTTCTCCTCCAAAACTTACCACATCAGCAATGCCCGAAACCGATAATAATTCGCGCTGGATAACCCAATCCTGTAAGGTTTTAAGTTCCCGAACTGATTTTTTATCACTGCTTAACGTATATCTGAAAATTTCGCCCGTTGGCCCATATGGAGGCTGTACCTCTGGCTGTATGCCTGAAGGAAGATCGGCTTCTTCCAGGTGGTTGTTTACCTGAACCCTGGCTTCGGCATAATCTACATCGTCCTCAAAAGTTACTTTAACAATAGAAAGTCCAAATAATGAAGAAGAACGGATGCTGGTTCTCTTTTCAGTAGGGTTCATTGCTATTTCGAGCGGCCTGGTTACAAATTTTTCTACCTCTTCGGCACTTCTTCCAGGCCATTGTGTAATAATGGTAATGTTGGTATTGGTTACATCCGGAAAAGCATCTATAGTGGTGTTTTTGAAGCTTAAATAGCCCGCAAGAATGAGTATAAATGTGGAAAAAAATATAAAGTATTTGTTTTTTAAAGCAAAGCCGATGATGTTTTTAATGAATTTATTCATTACAACAGAATTATATAGAAGTAAAAAAATAGGTTAGTTTTTCAGGCTTTCGAACAGGAAAACCTGTTTAGAGGAAACCACCTGTTCGCCAGGGTGCAAGCCTTTTTTAACGTAAATTTTATCGGCTGCTTTTCGTCCGATTTCAATTTCCCGTATGCTTACCTTTCTTTCCGGGCTGAGTACTAAAACGTAATTTTTATTTTCATCAAAAATAACCGCACGAGAATTTACTACAGGTAAGTTAGTGCCCGAGGTAGCTGCAACTTTTACAGTGGCCAGCATGCCTGGTTTGAGCATAAAGCCAGGGTTGGAAATGGTAACGCGAGCATTCATCACCTTGCTGTCCTGATCAATCATATTGTAAATTTTATCAATTTTACCTTTAAACTCCTTGTCAGGATAAGATAAGATGGAGATGCTAACTTCATCTCCCTCATGAATTCTCGAAATGTCTGATTCATAGATATTAATCATAGCCCAAACCGTCGAAAGATCAGCCACTGTAAATAGATTTTTATCATTGTCGCCTCTAAGCTGCATATTACTGGTTACATTTTTCTGAATAATGAACCCGCTTATCGGCGATTTGATGTTATATGTTCCACTGTTGCTGCCGCCATTTAGCTTAAGTACCGAACTGGCCCTTTTTAGCTCTGCTTTTTTAACCTGGTAATCGTTTTTAGCTTCTTCTAATTCTTTGGCAGACGATATACCACTTTCAAATAGCTGTTCGGCTTGTTTTAAAGTGCGTTCTGCATTCTTAAGTTCGGCGGATGCAGAGGTGGCTTCTTTATCAAAACCTGCCATTTCAGAACTTGAAAGTGTGGCTAAAGTTTGCCCTTGCTTAACCTGGTCGCCCAGTTTAACATTTACCTGGTGCAAAGTTCCGCTTACCATAGGGAAAATATCAGATTTATGCTCTTCATCAGCCGTAATTTTGGCAGAGAATGTCAAATCTGTTTTGCTGTTGGCCTGCTGTACGGTATCCATTTGCAGGCGGTTGAGTAAAGAATCTGTGATGACAAATTTTTCTGCTGTTACAGGTACTTTGTGTTTGTTGCAGGCAAAACTTAAACCAACTGTAGAAAAAAGTAAAACTGCTGCTATATTTTTATTTTTAATCAACATGTTATTTATTTGAAAATGTTAGAACCGGTTACATAATTAATTTCTTCCCTGGTGCTCATGCGTTCATATTGAAGATTATTGAGCTGAATCGTACTTTCTTTGTAAGCATCGTACAGGTCGATAAATTCCATTAAGCTTACGTTTCTATTACGGAAGTTCTTGATCAGACCAGTAATCAGAAGGTCAAAATCTGCACTAAACTTTGGGTCTATATCTGCATGCTGTTGCTCTACCCTGAGCGCTGTTTTATAGCTGTTGTATACTTCGTTTTCTAAAAGCGATTGAGATTTTTTGATGTTGATAGTTGCGGCGTCTATCCCGATGCGGGCTTTTTTAATTTCTCCCTGGTTTCTGTTGAACAGTGGAAGCGGAATTTTAACGCCCAAACCAGTATATTTTTCAGGGTAATTACCTTTTAAATCATAACTCAGCGATACTTCTACATCTGGTATAGCCATTGCTTTTTGCAGCTTGAGGTTTGTTTCGTTGTATAAAAGAGTAGCTTTTGCCAGTTTTAAATCAGCCCGATTGGTTTGTGCAGAATCTAACAGCACCGCATAAGGGATTTTTTCTATCAGAGATTCGTGATCAAACGGAGTTACCATTAAGCTAATGGCTTGATTTGCCGAAATTCCGCACAATAGTTTAAGGTCTTTGTAATTATCTTCTAAATTATTTAACAATTCAGTTTTTTCCGCTTTAAGTCCAATTACTAAAGATTTGATCCTGAGAATGTCTTTCAGGGCAACATTTCCCATCGCCAGCTGTTGTTCGTATGCTTTTAACAATTGCTGGCCCGAACCAATTTGCTGTTCATATACTTTTAGCGTTTGCTCCGAATAATAGGTTTTATAAAAGGTGCTTCTTAACTGGAAACGCAACGTTCTGATGAGGTCAAAGTATTCAAATTCGGCAAGTTTAACGCCGGTTTGGGCCAGCTTAATGTTTTTATTTCTTTTGCCGGCAAGTTTAAATAACTGCGCAATTTGCGCACTATATTGCCCAGTTGCATAAGAAGTTTCTAAGAATTTTTTAGTCTCATGGTTATAAAAAAGATTTTCATAACTCAGTTCAGGGTTATCAAATAATTTTGCAGTAATAATTTCTGCTTTAGCCTGGTCAATTTCATAGTTAGATGCAATAAGGTCGAAATTGTTGGATAAAAAAAGGCGCTCTGCTTGCAGTAAATCCAGTTTTAAAGGATCTCTTTGTGCATAGCCTGCCTGTGCGGTCAGTAAGAATAAGCAAGCAAAAAGTATTCGGATGATCTTCATCCGGCAAAGCTATTTGCACGGAATTAAAGTGAAATTAAATGCAGATTAAAACGGGATTAAAGTTTGGGGAAACTAATCGTAAATGTGCTTCCTGTGTGCTTCGAAGAGTTTACTTCTATTTTTCCTCTGAATAACGAAATTATTTTAGAAGCCATGTATAAGCCCATTCCTTCTCCTCCTTTTTTATCCGAACGACTGTAAAATGGCTTAAAGATTTCCTCTTTTTCAGTTTCAGTAATGCCAATACCACGGTCTATGATGTTTAATTTCCAATTAGCTGAATCGTTTTCGAGGACGCATTCTACAGGCTGATTGTCGGAAAATTTAAAAGCATTTGAAATTATATTATTTAGCGCAATTTTAAGCAAAATGGGATTAGCTTTAATAATGGACTGAGTTTTTCGATGATGATTTACATGGATAATCAGGTTAAAACCATAATTATTTTTCCAGTCTTCTTGCAGGTTTTGAAGGGTGTCTTCAATCGATACTTCAATAAGCTGCGAAGCGGCAAATTCTAAATCCATGCGGGCAAGCGTAAGCAAACCGGTAATAATATGGCCCATATTACCTGAATCTTCCAGGATTGACTGAAGCACTTTTTTATACTCCTCTTTTTCCCTTTCTTTGGATAGAGCAAGTTCTGCAGTCATTATTACCCGGGTAATTGGTGTTCTTAATTCATGTGAAGCATTGGCTACAAAAGTTTTCTGAAGGGTAAAAGCTTGTTCCAGTTCTTCCATTAACTGGTTAAAGCTGTGTGCCAGCAAGCTTATTTCATCTTTATTACTTTCTTCACAAACCCTGAATTCCATATTGCCCGAATTAGCCATTTTTACTTCCTGCATTAACCTTTGTAAAGGCAAAAGCATTCTGCTCGCCACCCAACGCCCTGATAATAATAAGATGACCGAAATCAGTAAAAATACCACGACCATGATTTTGAGTAATTTATCCAGCCGGTAATGACTGCTTTGATCAATTGCCGATGCAAGGATTACAAAATCGCCTTGATTATCCTTGTAGTAAATTCCAACAACTTGTTTCTGCCCATCCCTAAACCGGATTTTGCCTGCTTTCCGCACTTTATTAATTGTTGCACTGGTCCAGTATTGCGCTGCATCTCCGATAAAAGTTGCTTTGTTCTTAGAGTCATATACCCTAATAATCTCGCCATTTAGTTTTTCGAGGTATTGATGCCTTACCTTATTAAGTGCATCTCTCGAAATTTCATCCGCTTCGAGGTATAATTTTGCCGTAACCATTGTTCTGTCGGTCAGGCGTGTAAAAAAATCAGCTTCTAAAAATTTTAAAAAAGTAAAGTAGATTGTGCACAATACGGCCAGGAGCATGGTTGTGCTAATTAGCGTAAAATAAAGTGCCAGCCTGTCTTTTATCTTCATCCGGTTATTTTAAAATATAGCCCATATTAATTTTGGTATAAATCAGCTTCCGGTTAAAACCTTTTTCTATTTTTTTACGTAAAAAATTAATATATACATCAATAACGTTGGTGCCTGTTTCAAAATTAATCTCCCAAACCTGTTCGGCTATAAATTGCCGGGAAAGTAAACGATTGGGATTGCGGAGGAAAAGTTCGAGCAGTACATATTCTTTGGCCGTTAACTCTATTAAAATACCAGCCCTTTTTACTTCTTTGTTATAAGTATTAAGGCATAAATCTTCAAACCAAAGCTCATGTTCCGTTTCTGGTGCATTGGGTTGATGGCGCCTCAACAAGGCCGCTACCCTTGCCAATAATTCTTTTAAATGAAATGGTTTTACCAGGTAATCATCGGCGCCGTTTTCTAAACCCGTAACTTTATCATCTATAGTACCCAGCGCGGTTAACATTAAAATAGGGGTATGCTGGTTCGTTTTTCTGATTTGTTTGCAAAGATCCAGCCCGTTTAAGCCAGGCATCATGATGTCTACAATCAACAAATTAAAATCTTGATTAGAAAATAGTTCCAGCGCATTTAATCCGTTGTTTTCAACGGTTGTTATATAGCCATTTTCTTCCAGAGCAGATTTTAAAAGCAATGCAATTTTGATGTCATCCTCTGCAATTCCTATTTTCAGCATAGCAACAAAAGTAATTATCTATTTTAGAAAAGCTAAAATATATCTATTCGGTAGCATTAGGATTTTAAATTAAAAAACTGTTTTTTATAGATTGGAAGAAGGCCAGCTCTATTTATTTTCTTACAACGTATAGCGATAAATTTTTTTAATAACCCATTTTAATCGGTTATAAACGATGATTTTCGATTTTTGATAAATTTATTTTGAAATTAAATCAGCAGAATGTAATTTTTTTTAAAATGGATTTCCTACCTTACAGCATGGGAGATACAGTAAATTTTGTTCTTGGAGTGGTGTTTATTCTTGGTGGTTTTAGCGTTTTCTGCGTTATTTTTGGCAGTAAAAAAGGATAGAATTTCTGGATTTTAGGTTTTAAAAGATCAACCGGATGGAATTTTTTCCTGCCGGATAACTTTCTTTTGGGTGGGTTTTACAAGTTGAAAATGGATTTCTATTATCGAATTTCAATGCCTGCACCTATATATGCACTTAAATTAACCGATTTAGGATCTGCCTCAGTAATAATGATATTGAGCGAGTTGGCTGCGCAGATGTAAAAAGAATCAGAAGTACCTAATTTGTCGGAAGTAGAAAGTGCAATGGTACATTTTGAAGTTTCAACCATTACCCGCTTAATTAAACTGTCTTCATATTCCGCACCGGTAACACCTAAATTTAAATCTATACTGCAAATTCCAAGTAAACATAAATCAGCCCTGATGTTTCTGATGGCCTGGATGGTTTCATATCCTGTGGTAGAAAATGAAATTTTGTTTAACATACCACCAATAAAAAGCACCTCGATCTTTTCATGATCTTCCAGAATAGATGCAACCGGAAAACTATTTGTTACTACTGTAAGTGCAATGTCTTTTGGTAAGTTGGATACCACTGCGAGGGCGGAAGTCCCTGAATCGACCAATAAAACCATTCCCGGTTTAATATATTCCAATACTTTTTCGGCAATTATTTTTTTATGGGCAACATCAATATTTTGGCGGTCTTTGAAATGAATTGGCATCGAAGATCTTTGTATGGCACCGCCACGTACCGCTTTAAGCAAGCCTTTATCCGACAGTTCTTTAATGTCTCTTCGCACGGTATCTTCAGACACCTTTAGCACCTTACTAATTTGATCTAATAATACCTTTTTATCTTTTAATAAATGTTCGAGAATTAAATCCTGTCTTTCTGCCTTTATCATTAAGCAAATATAAAAAATAATTTTTGCGATATAATGCAATATTTTGCAATAATTAATATATTTGTTGCAAATAATTGCAAAATGAAAAATACAAAACCAACAATTGCTATAGACATGGACGGTGTTTTAGCAGATATAGAAGCACAATTTATAAAATGGTACCAAAGAGATTATGGTGTTTTAATTAGCCGGGAAGATATGCTTGGTAAGCCTGAGCCTGAGGCTTTTCCGGATAAGGATGCGGTATGGAGATTTGTAAATACAGCTGGATTCTTCCGTACGCTGCCCGTAATGCCCAATGCAGTTGAGGTAGTAAAAGAACTTATGCAAGATTTTGACGTTTATATTGTAACAGCTGCAATGGAGTTTCCGCTTTCTCTTTTGGAAAAATATGAATGGTTAAAAGAGCATTTTCCTTTTATCTCCTGGAGAAATATCATCATGTGTGGAGATAAAAGTGTGATTGATACCGATTACTTAATTGATGACCATTGTAAAAACCTCGATTTTTGCAAAGGGCGAGCCATTATGTTTAGCGCTGCACACAACAGCAATATAGACCGGCATGAAAGGGTGAGTAGTTGGAATGAAGTTAAAACTTTATTTAGCAATATTCAGCATTTGGCCGAAAGTACAAGTGCTTAGTTTTTAATAATAAAGGGTAACTGATGGTTCAGTTACCCTTTTATAAGATCAAATGTGTGGTTAATTATTTTACAGGATAAAGTCCTTTGATTGCAACAAGATCGTAGGTTGTAAATGGACGGTTGGTTCCATCAGAACAAGCCAACATCCACGATTTTGGATCAGGAGTTGAAGGTGTACCTGGTATTAATATTGCACCCGGACTAAGATCGTTTGTTATAAACGCAATATCTTCCTCGTTTTCTAAACTGCGGGTTGGATATAATTTTTTATAGTACCTTACTGTTGCCGCGCTGAAAGAAGATCCACAGCTATATGCTCTGTTCATATAATCTGTGTGTCTGAACCCAATTGCATGGCCTACTTCATGTGCAATTACAGTAGCCAATAAATTATTATTGGTGTAATTGGCATTATAAACCACGCTACTCAATTTAATTGGTGAGGCTGGGTTTCCATTAGTAGGGAAACCAGCAGATTGACCTAATATTGTGTTTCCGTTTTCAGTTGTACCAAGGTCTGCTCCATTAATCACAATATCCGCAGTCTCTGTAGAGGCAGCCGCTAAAAGCCTAAAAGTTAATTTAAGTTTAAGGTCATTGTAACGTTTGATGGCCTCTGTTGTTGCTTTTGTAAATACGGTTTGAGAAGTACCGGCATCGACCTTTATTTTTAACTCTCTTGAGGTATTTACACTCACAATATTGGTTGAACGGTATTGTTCGGTACTTGGTTTATTATTAATTAAATCACTTACAACGGCTTGTTGTGCTGCAAGGTTTTTTGCATCTAAGAAAATATCACCTTCAACAAGGTAGCCACCATCTTTTTTTATTACGTTAAAAGGAGAAAAACCAGCTTTGGCAATCGCAGATAATTCGCTTTTGGTTATTTCTGTTGTTTCTTCCGTAGGTGGAGTAGTTGTATTGTTATTTTTTTTACAGCTGATGGCAATTGCTGTCCCGGCCAGTAAAATAAGCGCATAGCTTACTTTAGATTTTAAAAAAATGGTTTTCATAGGTTAGTAGTAAGTTAGAAATTTATAGTTATTTGATCTTATGCGTATAGGCAAACAATGGCTTAAATTTTTCGCGAAAAAAATAATAAATTGTTTTGTGGCGAACTAAGACTCGTCCGTTTTTGTGATATAAATAATATGGTTAATATTATTTAAAAGCCGTAATTATCCCTTTCATATTTAAAAATTAAGTTAGACAACATTTTAAACGGGATGATTGCTCAAATATATGGTAACAGTTTAATTACGAAATATGAATTTTGTTTTTTTACACGAAACTATATTTGTATTTGTTTTAAATCGCTAATTGTATGATTTAGTGTTGTTTTTTTACATGAAAAATAATACGCTGATTTGGGCCTGACCTTTTAAGCGATTGTTTGGCATCCTTCTAATCCATAAAACACCCCACAACTTAAAAGAATTAATATCTTTATAAACTTGTTTTTATTTTAATCCAATCTTTATCAATGGCAGATTTTCGGTTAGAGGTTTTTTATAGAGTTGCTAAAGAGCTGAGTTTTACCAGAGCTGCAAATCAGTTGTTTATTACACAACCAGCAGTTACTAAACATATAAAGGAATTAGAAGAACAGTATAAAAACAAACTGTTTGAGAGAAATGGAAATAGAATAAAATTAACTGATGCAGGAAAAGTTCTTTATAAACAGGCTGAAAATCTTTTCGCCATATACAGAAATATAGAATTTGAAATGCTTGCATTGGTCAAACAGCAAACTGGATTGCTGAGATTGGGTGCCAGCTCTACCATTGCGCAATATGTGATTGTGCCTTTAATTGCCGATTTTAAAAATCACTTTGAACAAACCAGGATATTGCTTATTAACGGCAATACACAGCAAATAGAGCAAGCTATTCTGGATAAGGATATTGACATTGCAATTGTTGAAGGGCATGTTAAAAATCAACAAATCAGCTATACTGAATTTATAAAAGATGAAATTGTTTTAGTTTGCAGCAAAGCACATCCTTTTTCCGAAAAAACGGAAATTAAACCTGAGGCTCTTCTTAATCAAAGATTTGTATTAAGGGAACCAGGTTCTGGTACACTCGATGTAATCGACCATGCTTTAAAAGATATTGGCCTAAAACTTTCGGAACTTAATGTTGATGTTCATCTGGGAAGTACCGAAGCCATTAAAACCTATCTGTCCTTTTCGCCATGCCTGGCCTTTATTTCTGTGCACGCCGTTAGTAAGGAACTGCATGACGGCGATTTAATTGTTGTTGATGTTAAGGATCTGAAATTGGAACGCTATTTTTACTTTATTCATTTGCACGGCATGCAGGATGCTTTGAGCCAAAATTTTCTAAAGTTTGCGCGGTCGGGCTATAACTTAAAGTAATTTGATATTAATATTTGTCATTTGATTGGTTATTGAAGATTCATGTCCTTTGTATTATAAAACAAAGAATATGAAAATAATTAAATACACTACCGGCCATAAATTTGTTCAGCGGTTTGGCCGTTTCAATAAAGTTATATTTTTAATAGGAGTGGGTATATGCCTGTTTCCGATCGTTACGGCGCCGGTTGCATTGATTATGGGATTGGTTTATGCCCAGTTAATGGATCATCCTTTCCCGGCTTACAATCACAAGGCAACGAATTTTCTTTTAAAAATATCTGTAGTGGGATTGGGTTTCGGAATGAATATTAATACAGCTTTGCAAGCAGGTAAATCAGGTTTTTTACTTACAGTGTGTTCAATTGTATTGGTATTGGTTGCTGGCTATTTATTAGGGAAGTTTATGAAAAATGATCAGAAAACTTCATTTCTGATAGCTGCCGGAACGGCAATTTGCGGTGGAAGTGCCATTGCGGCCTTATCACCTGCAATTAACGCTCAGGAAAAACAAATTTCAGTAGCGCTGGGCATCGTGTTTGTTTTAAACTCAGTTGCCTTATTTATTTTTCCCGTTATAGGGCATGCCTTTAATCTTTCGCAAACGCAATTTGGCATGTGGTGCGCAATAGCCATTCACGATACCAGTTCGGTAGTGGGGGCGGCAAGCAGGTATGGCGCACATGCCTTAGAAATTGCAACCACGGTAAAACTTGCCCGTGCTTTGTGGATTGTGCCTTTAACATTTTTAGCAGTTGTGTTGTTTAAAGGCAACCAATCTAAGGTGCAATTTCCTTATTTTATTGGCTTTTTTATATTGGCTTTGTTTGCAAATACCTATATTTCATCAAGCCATTTATTTGCGCCTTATTTGGTGTATCTATCAAAAATAGGGTTAACCCTAACCTTGTTTTTAATTGGAAGTGGTTTATCTTTCCGTATTTTAAAAAGTGTAGGTTTAAAGCCATTATTACAAGGGCTTATGCTTTGGGTAATGATTTCTGTAACGGCTTTAACAGCCGTATTTTATTTGTTTTAATGTTGGAAATATACTCATCTGTTTTATGGGATAATAACCTTATTTATTAACTTTTTAAACGCGCAATTCATTAAAAAACCGTTGGATAAATTCCAGCGGTTTTTTAATTTTTAAAATTTGCGCGCTGTGCTAAAATTTATATTGCAGGGCAATGTAAGGTTTGGGGGGCCAGGTAAACTGAAATTGTAAATCCTTTTCTATATCATCTGTTCCTGATACCTTATCGCCAACCTTAAGTTTATCCAGTTCTTTAACCCAGGTCATAGCGATACCGCCTGATATAGCCAATCTTTTAAGTCCGTTTGAATTGATGCGTATACCTGCACCAGTTAAAAAGTCGGGGATGCCAGTATTAATACCTGCGCCGATCTGAAAAAATGGATGCAAATCTGATTTCTCAATAAAATAATTAAAATTGATCATGGTAACCACGTTAAAGTTCCGCAGTTTATTCTCCGTAGGTGTGCCAATGTATTGCTGTCCGGCTGCATCTGTAGTGGTGCCGTAAGTATTATACTTTATAAATGTAAAAGCAGTACCCACGTAAACCTCTGGTATAAAACGGTTAAATGCTCTGATCCTTAAGGTCTTTTTTAATTTGTCTTTGGTTTCTGAAGCTACAATTTCCTGATGATCAGATAATTTATATCCGGTTTCTTTTAAAGAGATATCATAAATGGAAACTTTACCAGCTGATGGTGTTGCATTGTTTAATTTAAAGCACCAGCCTAATCCTGCTGCATTACCTCCCTTGCTTGCAGTTTGTTGTGCCTTTTTAACCAGGTTAAATACAGAGGTTGAATTATCGAGCCTTTTTTTCTGCTCTGTGTAGGCGGCTAATAATTTGTCTAAAATATCATTGTAGATATATTTTGAGATATAAAGATCTTGATTCGGACATTCGTAATTTTTAATTTCTTCCCGTAAATTATTAATTCTTTTTATAATTAATGAATAGTGGTTTTCAATAGTATTAAGCCTTATGCCAATACTTTTAACGCTGTCCACGGTTTCCTGCTCATCTATAAAATCAAGTGCTTTTAAATCTTTAAAAATGATTATTTGATTGGTTTTTTTATCTATTTCCAGTAATTGCTTTATTGAATTAAGTTTTGATTTAATTGTATCAGATTTCTCGCATGAAAGATTGCTATTTTTAGCAGCATCTACCTGTAAAGTTGTTAAGCCCCAAATTTTTGCAAATTCTTTTGAAATAATAGTTTTATCAGGCTTCATAGCTGCAGTAATAACATCACCAATGGAACTCAGTGCTTTAGTCGCCGCTTCTCTTACAGGGTCTATCACCAGTGTGCTTACACCTGTATAACTATAGTTTAAAGGATTCACGGGGCGCATGTAGAGGTTAATGCCATTGTCTTGTATTAAGTAAATGGTCGAATCTTTAACGGGCAAAAAATTAGCCGAATTGGTTTTGTCTTCAAGGCTTTTTCCAATGTAAACCTTAAAGTCGTCCTGGTCATAGTAAAAGAAAATTTTCTTGTCAGATTGAATCTTAATGCCGTGTTCAAGCACATCACCAGCGGTTTGTGCCATTAACAGGTTACACCAGCCTATTGCCAGTATAATCATAATTGAGCGTAGTGTTTTCATTTGTAAAGTGATTTTGAGTTTGTTTATCCAAAATTACTGGCATCCGTAGCCTCTAAACAATACCCCGCAGGGGTGATTTTTTTAAATAGGGGTGGTATTGTTTAATAAAATGTATATTTTTATAAGTGAGGGGGTTACCTGGTTATTTTATGGGATGCTTAAATGAAATATACCACCCGGGCGGTATTGCAGGGATTCATTTTTAGCTGGAGTTTTGGGTATGCAAATGATTTGTGAAGATGAAGCGGATTCTAAACATTTAATACATTAATCATACACCATAAAATAAATTAACATGTCACACTCAATCAAAAAAGCAGTAGGCGAAGAACGCTGCAGCAGAATGCCCGTGAACCTTAAAAATGCGGGCAAATTTATTAAGCAAAACGAGGCCATAAAATCTTTAGAAGCCTACTTCGTGGATGCAAGAATTCCAGATCCTACCGCTAAAGAAATTATTTTTGGACATACATTCGGCTTGAATAAAGTAAGAAAACTGCTCGACAATATCGATGAATACAACAATAAAGTAGATCAAGAGGAAAAGGAAATAAAAGGAATCCGTATTTATTATGGCTATGGTTTACGGCATGATCCTGAATTTGGTTTGGAACCCAAAGACGGGCCCTTCAGGGATGTGTTTCTAATGCCGGTTTTAGCTTCAGGTGAAGATTTGTACGGGGTTTACAGGCTTGTAGAAGAGGACCTTATTTTAAGTGAATCGCGCCCTTGCCCAAATCAGTGCGGTTTAACCATTAGTTCAACAGATTTGGTTATAAAATAACGGGTATGGTAAGCTTTAAAGAAATCATCTTTTCTATATCATCAATATCTGATATTTCTGAATGCTTACCCTTAATTTGTTGGATTTTTTTCGCTCCGAAAAAGATGCCTTTTAATATAATGGGCATCTTTTTTTTAATTTCTGCACCGCTTAAAATTTTCACTTTAATGCTCGCAGAAATGTATTTCAACAGTATGCCAGTGTATCATTTGCTGGCTTTTATAGAAATATCAATGGTTTATTGTTTTTACAGTTATCTCATTCATCAACGCATAAACTATTGGGCAATTGTGGTTCTGTTTATATTTAATAGCATTAACTCGGCCTTCATACAAAACATCTATATTTTTAATTCAGTGGCATGGACCTTAAATATGCTTTTGCTTATCGTTATGGGCCTGCTTTATTTTTATAAATTATATCAGGATGATGAAGACTATACACCTTTAGAGCGCAGGCCGGCTTTTATTATTGCCGCTGCCTGGTTATTTTATGCATCAGGTTCGCTGTTTACTTATTTAATGGGCACCGAAATATTATCAGGTAAACCGGAAGGCTTTTTTAATAATGCCTGGGTTTTTCAATCGGTATCTAATATTTTAAAAAATATAATCATCAGTTATGGTTTGTTATTAACCCGTTTACAATGTCAGATCTGATTTATCTCATCCTGGGTACGTCATCGATGGTGCTGATGATGATTGCCATTATTTATTTTGTGTACATCTATCAGCGAAAACTTGCTGTTAAAGCCAACGCTTATCAGGAAATAGAAAAATTAATGCAGCAGCAGGAACTTCAATCCGTTTATTCTTTAATTAAAGGACAGGAGCAGGAAAGGAAGCGAATTGCCGAAGAACTGCACGACAACGTTGGTGGTTTACTGGCCACACTTAAAATTTACAGCGATTTATCTGTGGCGAAGAATGATTTTGACGAGGTTAAGAGGTTAAATGGCAAAATTAATGGATTAACAGAAAGCCTTGGCAACGAAATTAGAAAGCTTTCTCATGCACTTGATTTAAGAACCTTATCGGGTTTTGGTTTAAAGGTTGCTGTTGAGCAGCTTTGCGAGGCCATTACCGATTCGGGTAAAATAAAAGTGACGACTATTGTTGACCTGGCGCAGCCTGTGGCCGAAAGTATTTCTATACAGTTATACCGGATTATCCAGGAACTGTTTACCAATACCTTAAAACATGCCATGGCTACAGCAGTAAGGCTGGAAGTTACCTTGATAGAGAATGAAATTACTTTAATATATGAGGATAATGGTAAAGGTTTTGAAATAAATACAATTACAAATGCAGGGATGGGTATTGATAATATCCATTCGCGGGTTGGTTACATTAAAGGTAAGCTTACATTCGACTCGACCAGTAAAGGCACTACTTACATTATAGAACTGAGTAATTTATGAACGAGATTTCTGTTTACATAGCCGACGATCATGCCATAGTGGTAGATGGATTAATTGAAATTTTAAAAGCACAGCCATGGCTAAAAATTGAAGGCAAGGCTAACGATGGTCAGGAACTGATTGATTTAATGGTAAATAAGCCTGCGGATGTAGTGATAATGGATATAAATATGCCCAGGATGAACGGTATTCAGTGCACCGAATGGATTAAAAAGAACCACCCGGCAACAAAGGTGATTATTTTAACCATGTTTCCGGAGAAAACCTATATAAACCAGTTGATTAAAGTTGGGGCCGATGGTTGCCTGCTTAAAAGCCGCGGGAGTAAAGACCTTATTGATGCAATTGAAAGGGTATTAAACAGTAAATCTTATTTTGATAATATTAACGATTTTCTTGAACCAAACAATCACCCGGTTTATAACTTAAGTGAGCGGGAAATTGAAATTATTAAATTAATTGTGAATGGATTAACCAGTGCTGAAATTGCGGATAAGCTTTTTATATCCGAACATACGGTGAAAACGCATCGAAAAAATATTTTTAAAAAAATGGGCATCAACAGCGTTAGCCAGCTTGCTACATTTGCAATTAATAATAAACTTTTACCTTAAAAGCCTGTGATTCTGGTAGAAATACAGGTTTTTAATTTAATGCAGACTTGATATTTTAAGCCTGTTTATTTTGGTTTTTTTGCTTTCTTTTATCTACCACAAGGTAACACAAGTACAAGAGCACTAACCATCCTGGAATTAACTCTACTGAAATTTTTAAGCCCGTAATCCACATCATAACCAATATGCCAACTAAAAAAACAAGGCAAATGTAATTTGATATTGGATATATAAAAGAAGGGAACCTGGTGTTAATCCCAGCAGCTTGCTTTGCTTTTTTAAATTTTAAGTGTGTAATACTAATCATCAGCCAGTTAATAATGAGTGATGAAACCACTAAAGACATTAAAATTTCCAGTGCTTCTTTTGGGATAAGTTTATTTACAATAATACAGATGGCTGCAAATAAGCCAGATACTAAAATGGCTTTTACGGGCACGTGGCTTTTGTTGAGTTTGGATAAAAAGGCTGGTGCATTACCTTGCTCAGCCAATCCATAAAGCATGCGGCTGTTACTGTATACGCAGCTGTTGTAAACTGATAATGCCGCAGTTAAAACAATTAGATTAAGTACATTGGCAATAATGCTGGTAAAATAAATGGTTTTGCCAGCTAATGTAAACTGAAAGCCTTTTAAGCTTTCAAAAACCATAACAAAAGGGCTGCTATCGGTTGTAATATTTTTCCATGGTGAAAGGGAAAAAAGAATAACCAATGCACCAACATAAAAAATGAGAATTCTGTAAATTACCTGGTTGGTGGCTTTAGGAATTGTTTTTTCAGGTTGCTCGGCTTCAGCTGCTGTAATTCCGATAAGCTCTAAGCCACCAAAAGAAAACATAATTAAGGCTATGGCTGCAAATAAACCCTGGTAATGGCCTTTTCCATCGCCATTTAATAAACCTTTAGCAAAAAAGCCTCCATCATTCCATAGGTTGGATATAGAAGCTTGTTCTCCGCCGGTTCCACTTAATAATAAATAAATACCAAAAATTATCATCGCAATAATGGCCACTACTTTAATAATAGAAAACCAGAACTCGGCTTCGCCGTAAACTTTTACCGAAGTTAAATTTAAAGCGTTTATGGCAACAAAGAAAAATAAGCTTGAGGTCCACAAGGGAACTTCGGGCCACCAGAAATGTACGTAAATGCCAATTGCAGTTAACTCAGACATGCTGACCAAAATATACAATACCCAATAATTCCAGCCTGAAGCAAAACCTGCAAAAGAACCCCAATATTTATATGCAAAATGGCTGAAACTGCCTGAAACAGGTTCTTCTACAACCATTTCGCCCAACTGGCGCATAATAAAAAATGCAATTACCCCGGCAAGGGCATAACCTAAAATTACAGATGGACCAGCAAGCACCGCTGCAGGACCAATGCCTAAAAATAAACCGGTGCCAATGGCGCCACCAAGTGCAATTAACTGGATATGCCTGTTTTGTAAACCCCTTTGAAGTTTTTGTTTTTCGGGTTTTTCGTTATCTTCCTTCAATGTCTTATGAGTTGATCTGATTAAAATTTCAACAAAAATGTAAACTTATATCCATTCCTGCCATTAAAAAGCAAAAAATATTCTTTTTAAGTTTTTATCCTGATGAAATAAAAAACCCACCATAAATTTCTTTATGATGGGTCGAGCTTTAATTATTAAAAAAATCTATTTCGCGTATTTGTAAACCACGGTTTTATTATCGGAAGCGATACTCGCCACTAAATAAATAGTTCCATTAGGAGCTACCTGCATATCAAATTCATTAACCTTTTCTTTAATTACCTTACGTTCTGTATTCCAGTTGTTGGTTTCTTTGTTAAAAGTTTTAACCGAAACTGAAGATGCATTGGCATAAGCGAAATAAAGTATACCGTCCTGATCTACAATAAGTGCAAATTTATCCTTCTCGCCGCCGCTTGATACTGCATTGCCAAGTTCCTGCCAGGTTGATGTTTCCTTATTAAACTTCATTACGTGGTTTAATCTTCCTGATGATGGTGCAACCTGAAATGCAAGGTAGGCCTCACCATTTTTATCTACTGCAACGCTTACCGTTTGGAAACCAACCAGGCCATCAGGTGCCGTAAAAGATGTTGGGCCAACAGCTACCCAGGCATTATTATCATATTTATATAAGGATGGCTTGTTTACACCTGTGCTTCTATCCATTATACCTACATAAATTTTTCCATCCAGACCTTTGATAATCTGGTCGTAAAAAATAGTAATACCTCCTGGAGGGGTAATGGAATTCCATGACGAACCATAATTGGTAACATATAAACCCCTTGCCGGAACGCCTGATGCATCGGTGCCATTTTTGGCCATGGCAATTGTTGGAACATCCGTTGAGGATAATGCAAGTGATAAATAATCCACTTTAATAGGGGTAAATCGACTGCCGCCAACAACTGTCCAGGCAGAGCCATTATATTTTTGTACGGTTGCTTTCTGATCTCCGTTTAAATAATCTTTATATGCGATATAGGGCGTACCTTCACTACTGAAGGCGATTCCGGGTACATCGGCCCTGAATTCAGAAATGCCGGTTACAGCGCCAATATTAGACCAGGAGGAACCTGAAAAACCTATCACTGCTATTTTTTTATTATCTGTAGGAATGGATACGCCCGACTCGTCTTTTCCACTGCGCTGATAAATAAAATATGGAAAGTTATTAATTGGATTAACCGCCATTTTAATGCCAGTAGCCGTTACCAGTCCGGTAAGATCAGTGCCCATTAAACTCCACTGACGGCCTAAAATTGAAATAGAAACTGTATAATCTAACGGGGTAGGTAAAGAAGCCTGGGTGAAAGTATAGGTTACCGGGTTTGTGAAATCATTAAGAGTTTTCTTACTTTCCTGGAGGGTTGTATTTACTTTCATACTTGCACCGGCAGAGGTTTCGAAACGGGCAACCAATGTAGTTAGGTTAACGGTTTCGGGTAAGCTTACCTGTACGGCCAATCCTCTGATAATACCCACGTAATTTGTGGATAAGGCCGGGTTATCTTCTTTATAAAAGCCAAAAGATTTTAGTGAAACTTGCTTGTCTACACGTACAGAATAACTTTTGATGCTTTTATCTTCTGCCTTCACATTATATTTTACAGGTGTTGTAAAATCCTGTTCAGAAATGCCACTTTCCTGCACTTCACTTCCTACCATTACAATAGTACGTTCATTATCTACTGCAAAGCTGGCTTTTAAATTGGTTACATCTACATTAATGGGTAGGTTTACTACAATCTCTGCATCAGAAATTACCCCATTGTATTCTTTTTCTGCACCAAGATCATCCTTAATAATAAATTTAAAGGTTACCATCTCTTTGCTATAAGACAGCGGATTTTTTTTACAGGCACCGAATATTCCGGCCATAATCAGCAGGAATAAAGTTGTTTTGAATTTAATATTTTTCATCGGTTGCTTAGTTTATGGGTTTAGATTTTTCGGGCATTAGTACAGCTTTAATTACCGGAGTTTCAATCAGGTATTTTTTTGCGTAAGCAGAAACCATTTCCGGCGTAATTTTATTGATCATGTTTTCATAATCATTGAAATAGCTAAAGTCTTTAAAGCCAAAATAGAACTGATTTCTTAACGATGAACTCCAGAACAGGTTTTTATCGGCCTGTTTTTTATATCCGTCAATTTGCTGTACCTTAATGTTGTTTAAATCACTTATAAAATAGGTTGGATCTTCGGCTACTTTCTTAACCTCTATTTGCGCTTGTTTAATTAGAAAATCTGCTGATTCCGGTGCGCAACCAAATGTAATTCTTGAACGGATTAAAGGTGAAGGAATGCTGGTTGAAGATATGGATACGCCCACGCCATAAACACCCGAATTTTCTTCGCGAAGGTTTAAACGAAGTTTTACTTTTAATACTTCCTGTAAAAGCGTTTGTACTAATATTTCCGGATAATCATAATTAACCTTATTGCTTTGGTAAAATAAATTTACAGTACTTTTTGGTGCAGCTCCGGCAAAAACTAAAACATCCTTAGCCGAATCGCTGGCAACAGGACCTTTATATTCGAAATTTTTATTGTAATTACCCGCTGGCATACCACCCAGATATTGCTCTACAAAAGGTTTAATACTGTCGGGGTTAAAACCACCAACAATTACAAACTGAAAATCTTTGGCTGAACCAAAACGACTTTTAAAAATCGGTATGATTTCATTAAAGTTAACTTCCTTATTGATGCGTTCAACAGAAAAGTCAGAAGTATAATCATCGTCGCCTTTTAACAATTCTGCCAGAGCTTTATTGTAAGCATAACTTGGAGATTGCTTGTTGTTTTCGAGCGTTTCGATACTTTTTCTTTTACTTTGCTCAAAAGTTACCGGATCCGCATTAGGGTAGTTCCATTTCAAATAAAGCAATTGGAACATGGTTTTAGCATCTTTCCAGTCAGCACTTCCAACCACACCTTCGCGGGTACTGGATAATACCAAGGTTGCTGAAGCCGAATTTCCTGAAAGATATTGTGTTAAAGCCCTGCGGCTAAATTCTCCGGCACCACTTAAACCCGTTACAGGTTTAACGAATTGTGCAGTAATAAATTGAGTAGAATCTAATGCGTAAATACCACCACGTCTGAAGCCCGAAAGAGAGATGTAATTCTTTTTCTCTGTAGTTGGTTTAAGATAAACCGTGGTACCATTGGATAGTGTCCATTTGGTAACGCCTACAGCAGAAATCATTTCTTCTTTAATCACTTTTCCCGCTAAAGGCTCTTTTGCTAATAATTTGGCCGGAACGGTAAGGCTATCAGTCCAGGGAACGATTTTTTCTGATTCAGCCTTTGCAAACATTACTTTTAAAGCAGCCTGGTTAGGTAAATTTGCCGCATCCTTTTCTGGCGCGGTTAACAATACAACGGTGTTGCCCGGTTTATTAACCGATTTAAAGAAATTAATTAAGGTTGTTGAATCGATTTGGTTCGCGTATTTTAAAGCTAATTTATTGCGTTCTGATCTGGATAACATCACATTTCCATTGTAAAAAAGATCATGAATATCATTTGCATAAGCTTCTGGCTGTGTTTTGTCATCCGCTGCGGCTGCGCGTTTAATAATGGAAAGGTATTCTGCTTTAAATTTATTTACTTCATCACTGGTAAAACCATAACGTGAAATGCGTTGCGCCTCTTTTAAATATTGGGCAATACCTTCATTAATCTGATCGTGATATAAAGAAACACTTCCCGCCACAATACCATTTTTCAATACGATATTGCTTACAGAAATGCCACCATCATTGTAAGTGTTTTGAAGCTGGGCAATTCTGCTGAAACGGTTTTTTGCAAGTGCATTAAAGAAAGACCTGGTTAATTGTGTTTTGTAATCCTGTTCTGTTTTAATGGGGCCAAAAGATTTAATTTTATTAAACATGCTTAAATCAATGGACCGTGCTTCCTTATCGGTAATAATAGAGAAAAGAGTATCGCGGTGTACGGGCAACTCGTAATAAACCCTTGGGGCTTTGCTTTTGCTTTGATACTGATTAAATTCGGCCTGAATGTACTGCTCTACTTTTTTTGGATCAATATCGGTTACTACAGCAATAGACATTAAATCCGGGCGGTACCATTTTTCATAAAAATCGACAATGCGCTGGCGGTTAAAAGTTTTTAAAATATCCACCTTACCAATCGGTAAACGTTCAGCATATCTCGATTTATTGAATAAAACCGGCAGATATTGTTCTCTTAAACGGTTTTCAGCCCCTTGTTTACTTCGCCACTCTTCAATAACAACCCCTCGCTCTTTGTCTATTTCGTGGCTGTCAAAAGTAACTCCGAAAGCCCAGTCGCCCATAATGTCGATAGATTTTTCAAGGTTTTTTTCATCCTTAGTATTGATGCTGATTTTATAAACAGTTTCATCAAAACTGGTGTGGGCATTTAAATCTGCGCCAAATTTTACGCCTTTAGATTCCAGAAACTCAATCACATCATTTTTAGAATAATGTTTGGTTCCATTAAAAGCCATATGTTCTATAAAGTGGGCCAATCCAAGTTGGTCTGGATCTTCCTGAAGTGATCCTGCATTTACAAACAGTCTTAAAACCGAATTTCCTTTTGCCTTTTCACTTTTATAAATGTAATAGGTAAAGCCATTTTTAAGTCTTCCTGTTAGTAAAGCCGGATCTGACGTTAATTGTTGTGCAAATGTACTAATGGCTGTTAATGAGGTGCCAAGTACCAGTAACAGTATAAATTTTATATTCTTCATCTATTCTTTATTTTTTAGTAATTACCAGCCTTTTCTGTAATTGATCAGGGCCCGGAAGCCCCATGGTGTAGTTTTTGCTGTTGCTGATCAGGGAAATGGTAATGGTATTGTTTTTTGTAACGTCCAATGCAGATTCTTTCCAGGCAATTTGAACAGGGCGTTCAAATATTCCCTGTGGAAAAGTAAGGGCAGTACCTTTGGTTAGCAATTCAAAATCCCGACCTTCTTTTAATCCGTCGCCAATGGTTACCTGATACTGGACATTTATAGGGTCAAATTGTAATTCTGCACTTAAATAAACCGTATAGTTTACCGTGTCTTTACGATTAGAGAGCACTTCAACTTCACTTTTGTTATCCACCATAATGTGAAAAAACGGGGTATTGTAAGGCGTCGTCTCTTTCTTGCAGGAAGTTATTATAATGGCCAGGGTAAAACCCAGTACCATTAAACCAATTATTTTATTTTTCATTTTCTTAATTCTAATATCCAGGGTTTTGAACCATTGCTTTGTTTGCCTCAACCTCTTTAGAAGGTATTGGAAGCACAAATTTGTTATTTGGGTAATTAAGGCTGCAGGTGGTTGCATTACAATCGGTGCCCCGTAACAGGTTTTCTTTTCGCCTCGCAAGATCAAAAAAGCGATGTCCTTCAAAGCAAAGTTCACGGTTTCTTTCATTGGCAATTTGTTTATATAAATCGTCATTTGAAACATAATTTATAGTTATGGTTCTGTTGGGATGTGCACGCTGAGAGATTATCCGAATATCTTCTGCTGCTTCCGCATATTTTTGCAGATTCCATTTAGCTTCCGCGCGGTTTAAATAAACTTCTGATAGGCGAACTACCTGAATGAGTTGTGGTGTAAGTGTGGTTACACTACCATCGCCGTATTTTTTAGTGAAGGTTTTTCCTGCATTATCGCCAGTAGTGGGATTGGTAAACATGGTTGTAAACCTGATATCGTCGCTATCAAAAAGTGTTTTAATTTTTACTGAAGCTGCATATTGAGCAGCAGTAAAATCAGAAAAAATGGAGAATAAGCTTGAAGTAGAAACGTTAAAGCCGTTATTGGTTAATTGAAAGATACCTTCAGTTTTTTGGCTTGTATTACCGAAATAGGTATTAAAAGAAGCTTTATAGCCAGTGGCATCCGCAAGTTTATAGGCAGAATCGTTGATTATACGATCTGAATAATTGATACATTGAGCCCAATCGCCTTTATACAGATATACCCTCGAAAGTAAAGCCAGGGCAGCCTGGTAGGTTATTCCAGTTTGTGTATTGTGATTGGCGTATTTTTGTAAAAACGGGAGTGCATCCGTTAAATCTTGTATAACCTGATCGTAAGTTTCTTTCATGGTTTTTCTGGCAATGAATTCACCTGGCGCCGGAGTTTTAGTTAATACGGGTACACCATTGTGCGATGCATCCGTAGTAAAATTATAGGGCTGCGCATAAACACGGCTTAAATCGAAATGACCCAGTGCCCTTATAACCAAAGCCTGCCCGTAAATAGAATCCAAGGTTGCGGTTTGGTTAGGAAACTTTGTTTTAAGTGCAGGTACAGCGGCTAAAATGTTGTTGGCATTGTTAATGGTTTCGTAAATATTTAACCAGATGGTACCAACGGCTAAAGCATCATCGGTAACGTTACTCTGAAAATTAAACTGCGCCAGGAGGACAGAAGTTCTGCTTGCAGCAACCAGGTTATCTGATGCCACATCTCCGTACATACCAAAATTATTTTTGTAGTAGGTAAGCATTAAATTATAAGCGCCAAGGGTGGCCATTTTTGCACCATCTACTGTTTCAAAAAGGGTTTCTTTCCCTGTTTTTCCAATGGGTTGTTTTTCGAGGAATTTTTTGCAGGAAACTAAGGTGCTGCAAAATATTACGAGTAAGGCTATTGTATAAATAATTTTTTTCATCTCCATTTTAAATTATAAACCAACGTTTAAACCAAATGAAAGAACAAGTGGTTGCGGGTAAGGATTAAATGAGTTTTTGTAATCGTTTCGGTCTGAAGAGCTGCTGTATGGTGTCCAGAAACCTACGTTATCGGCTTGTAAATAAACACTGGCACGCGCAAGTTTGATTTTTTTAACGAAAGAAGTGGCCAGGCTATAATTTACACTTACATTTTGAAGGCGTAAGCTTGTTTTTTTGTGCAAAAACCGGGTTGAATTACGGGCATTGTTTTCATTGGCATTTAGTACCGTTTTTGGAATATTGGATAAATCACCGGGTTCTCTCCATCGATCTAACAGGTTGGCGGATTGATTATTATCTAATAAATTCCGGCCATCTGATTCAGAATCCCTTTGCAAATCGCTAAAAGCGTATCCACCTATGTTATAAATCATAAGCGCAGAAAGAGAAAAGTTTTTATACTGGATGGTATTGGTCATGCCCCCAAAAACATCAGGCGTGGGCGAGCCTATGGCAACCCGGTTGTTTAAATCAAATACCCTGGTAATATTGCCTTTGGCATCGTACCAAAGTGGGTTACCATCGCGCGGATCAACACCAGCCCAACGTACCAGGTAAAATGTATTGGCATCTTCTCCAACTCTTCGGATTACTTTATCCAGGATTTTATCATTGCCATTGTACAATTTTAAAATCTTGTTTCTATTGTGTGCAATATTGAATTTCGTTCTCCACTCAAAATCTTTTCTAATAATATTTTGTGTATTTAGGGTTACTTCAATTCCGCTGTTTTTTACCGAGCCGATATTTTGTAAAATTCTGGTAAATCCAGTGGTACGCGTTACATCAACCGCATCGAGCATGCCTTTTGTAATGTTCTGGTAGAATTCTACTTCCATGGATATTCTTTTGAAAAAACCAAGACTAAGCCCGCCATTTACAATGTAAGTGGTTTCCCAGGATAAAAGCGGGTTTTCTCCCGAACTCATTACAGCACCTTGTAAACCATTGTACTGATCGCTCGTTAAAAAGTCGTAAATTCCTTTGGATTTATAGGCGCCTATTCTCGAGTTTCCATTGGTACCATAACTCAATTTCAGTTTGGCAAAATCAATCTGTTTAACTTTCCAGAAATTTTCGTTACTAATGGTCCAGGCACCGCCAATAGAGTTAAATGTTGCCCATTTAACATCAGAACCGAAATCGGAACTCGCATCTCTCCTAAAACTTCCTAAAAGGCTGTATTTGTTTGATAATGTGTATCTAAACTGGCCATAATAAGAGATGCCGGTTTTTTCATCACCAGTATAGATATATTTAATTACTTTGGCCAAATCCACATCCCGGATGTCGTCGGAAACATATCCCGAACCATTACTGCCGTATGTATCACGATCCTCACTTTTAGCTTCTGCACCTAATAATGCAGAAAATTCATGCTGCTTAATGGTTTTATCAAAATTGAAGCGTTGCTGAGAATTCCAGTTGAAATTTTTGGTTTTCGATTTAGATGCGTAACCAACACCTCTGTCGCTATAAGCAAATATAGAGCTGTAAATATTTTCTCTAATTTTTGTATAATCAATTCCATTGGTACTGGTAAAGCTAAGTGAAGGCAAAATTTTAATAGTACCTCCAATATTTCCCTCAATAGCCGTTGCTTTTTGCCTGTTGTCGTTATATTCAGCGTCAGACAGTTTATTGTAGAACGCTAAAACATACGTTCCATCCGGGTTGTACGGACTATCAATTGGTCTGTTAATATAATAACTGTTGCCAGGGTTAAAAAGATTGTTGATGTTATATGATGCTCCTAAACGGAAAAACATATTGATGGATTTATTAATTTTCTGGTCTATATTAATCCTACTCGAAAACCTTTGTGTTTGATTTTTAATCATAATTGGTTTTTCATTAAAATAGGCTCCAGATATATAATAACGGGTTTTTTCTGTACCGCCAGAAAATGAAAGATCATGTTGTGTGGTAATTCCATTTCTAAAAAACACATCATACCAGTCGGTATTGGTGTTGCCAAGATCTGGCATTTTACTTTGATCAAACGAAGTATTGTTTTGATAAGATTCAGTAAATAATTCCCTGTACTGATCACCGTTTAAAACATGAAATTTGTTGTTGGTAATCAGGTTAATTCCAGTTCTGAAACTATAATTAACCGAATTTTGATGGGCAGTTCCTCTTTTTGTGGTAATTAAAATTACACCATTTGAGCCATCGGCACCATAAATAGACGTTGCTGTAGCGTCTTTTAAAACCACTACAGATTCTATATCATTAGGGTTTAAATAAGTAAGCGGACTAATGCTTGTGTTTGTACCTAAAGTCTGGTTGGTTTCGTTCCCTGTTTTTATGGGGATGCCGTCTAAAACCCAAAGCGGCTCGTTTGAAGCACCAAAAGAAGCCTCACCCCGTATTCTGGTCTGAAATCTTGGCCTTGCACTACTTGCTGTTCCTTCCTGCACCTCATACTGTAAACCAGGCACAAGTCCTTCTATAAGCTGATCAATTCTATTGGTTGGTTTCCGTTCCAAATCTTTGCTTGTAACCAGGGCGGCACTGCCAATCTGATTTTCTTTTTTTTCAAATGTGCCGTATGCGGTTACAATTACCTCTTGGAGTTCACTTGCCGTTTGCAGTAATACCACATTAATAATTTTATTTCCGTTTACAGGAATTTCTTTTGTTCCGTAACCCAGCATGAAAAATACCAGTGTAGCATTGGCAGGTGCCTGAATGGTAAAGGAACCATTGTTATTGGTAGAAACCACGTTTTTTGTACCTTTAACGGTAACGATTACGCCCGGCAGGGATAAATCGGGGCTCCCCGGTGCTTCTTTTGATTTTACAGTACCTTTTATGGTAATGTCATCCTGCTGCTCTTTTTCATTTGGTTTAGCCTCACTGATGATAACTGTTTTATCAATAATCCGATAATTTAAAGCTTTACCGTTGATAAGCTGTTGCAAGGCTTGGGTAAGGTTGGCATTTTTAAGTTCCATGCTAACCAATCCTGATTTTTTTAGTACGTCTGCATCATATAAAAAGAAAAAGCCACTTTGCTTTTTTATGTCTAAACATACACGCTCCATATCTGCATTACGAACAGATAGGGTCACTTTTTGGGCGTATCCTGTGGCTCTTACCGCCAGTGTGCCGACAATTAATAAAAAAAGAGTTAACCTCATAACTAATAGCGTGTTTCTATTAAATGACCTGTATATTCCCATGCATTTGCCGGGAAGGAAATGTTTCATATTTTTGTACGTGTTTGTTTTTTAATTGGTTGAATTAGAAATCATCAAAACAGAGCAGCACATTATCATTTCCGGAAACATTGCAGTGTTTCCGGATTTCTTTTAAATGGCATTCTGAAAGTTTAGGGGGAGTATTGGTTTATTACATAGTTGCTTGGTTTAGGTTGTGTATATTAGGGTAAAGAATTAACGGTTACGGTTCTTTCTGATAAACTGAAACTGGCACCACTTACGGCATTAAGCATTTCAAGCACCTGATTTAGGGTAGCTTGCCTGCGAATGTTTCCGCTGTATTTTTTACTGCTCGTATTGCCCTTATATTGGATTTTAACATCGTACCACCTGGCTACCTGATCAAGAATACTGGCCAAATCATCATTGTTAAAATAAAATATACCTTCTTTCCAGGCGATGGATTTATAAGTATCTACTTTAACAATCTCAAACCTATTATCGGTAATGTTTGCTTCTTCTCCGGGTTTTAATATGGTTTGATGCTTGCCCTCTCGAATTTTAACAGCACCTTCAAGCAAGGTAGTTTTGCTAACCTTATCGTAAGAATTGATGTTGAAATGTGTTCCTAAAACTTCAACTTCGGTTTGGTTAAAGCTTACTATAAAGGGAAGTGCTTTATTGTGTGCCACTTCGAAATAAGCTTCACCATTCAGTTCAACCCTTCTTTCATTTTGGTTAAAACTTCCCGGAAAGGTTAGGGTTGAGGCAGCATTTAGCCATACTTTGGTGCCATCAGGCAAAATCATTTTATATTCTCCGGCTTTCGGCGTTTTTAACTGATTGTATCCTTTTTGTTGATTGCCATTTTTAAAAGCCAGTACGCCGGATTTGGCATTAATATTTGAACCATCTTTTCCGTTGATTTGCATAGTTGCAGCAGTCAGATTTACAGAGGAACCATCACTCATGCTTAGGGTGGCTTTTGAATGCCCAGGCATAATATCATAAACCTGCTCAAGCCCGGCGATTTTTATTTCCTGGTTGTTTTTCACGGTATAGGTATAAATGCCGACTCCAACAGATAGCAATAAAATTGCAGCAGCACTATAACGTAAAAATTTGTTCCATTTAAATGGTTTGGCAGGTGTAGCCGCAATTTTGGCCGTAAGCGTTTCCCAGCCGGCGTTAACATTTACAGAATTAAAGTAATTGATCTCTTCCTGTACCGCTTTGGTATTGCGGAACGATTCTACTAAAGCCTCATGGTCTGGATGAGCCGCGCGCCACTGTTCAAATTCTTGTTTTTCTGACTCGTGGAGTTCGTTCTTTAAAAATTTTAAAATGAGGGCAGCCGTTTGCGGAGCGGATTGTTGCTTTTCCATAGTCTATTATAATAAACCCGAAAAAGAAAAAGGGGTGAAACGAAATGAAAATATTTTTACTGATTAACGGATATTAATCAGCAAGACCGAAATCAGTGCGAAAAAATCAGGGTTCAGACGGACCCTTAAAAGATGTAGTCCCCGTTTTTTCTGCGTTTTTACGGTGTTAATGCTAATGCCGAGTTCGTCTGCAATTTGCTGGTTCTTAATCCCTTCCAGATAACCCATTTTAAATATGCGCTGGCAATTTTCAGGTAGAGTGGCAATTAA
Organism: Pedobacter nototheniae; assembly: GCF_032678625.1. Classification (GTDB taxonomy): domain Bacteria; phylum Bacteroidota; class Bacteroidia; order Sphingobacteriales; family Sphingobacteriaceae; genus Pedobacter; species Pedobacter nototheniae_A. Next base: position 240,715 of record NZ_JAVTSO010000002.1, read on the forward strand.
TAACGCCAACTCTGCAATTACTTCTGTACGGATTATTGCATTTAACGCAATTGCTTCTTCGGCTGGCTCTTCTTCCTGCTTGTTTAAAAAAACAGTTTCAAGTTTTTGTCTGCGAAGTTTGTTCAGGCAGGCATGCCTAATCGATGAATACAAAAAGCCCATTACCGGAACACCTTGCGCATCTATCTCTTCTTTCCTGTTCCAATAAGTTACAAAGGTTTCTTGTACAATATCTTTCGCCGTGTCATCATCTTTCACAAATTGCATCGCAAAATGGCACAGCTTCGCATAGCTATTGCTAAACAATTCTTCAAAAGATTGAGTTATCGGTGTAGTTTTCGGCAAAAAGTTGATAATAAGGATTTACGTATTTCAAAAATAGTATTTATCTATATGGAATACAAGTTTTTAGAATATTGTATTATAACGATTACAATATTCCGAAAATAATTTATCCGCTATACCTGATGAAAGCGCTTTGCTTTAAATACCTGCAACTTAATTTAGTTTCAATAATTGTTGTTCTGCTACAATTGTTTGGTGTCATGTTAAATTTTTACATAGGTATTTATAAAGTTTTCAGCATAATTTTTAATCAGCATTCGAACTTCTGAAAATTGAAGATTGATTTCTTCTTCCGTTCCAATTGCTTTTGCCGGATCGGGAAAATTATAATGAAATTTTATTGCTTTGGTAGATAAGGAGGGGCAACTTTCATTTGCGTAATTGCATACGGTAATTAAATAATCAAAATCAATATCCAAATACTCATTAATATTATTGGATGTGTGCAGAAATATCTATGCCATCGGTTTTCATAGCCTCAATTGCCTTTGGGTTTACACCATGAGTTTCTATTCCAGCGCTGTAAACTTCAGCTAAATTGCCGGCAAAATGCCTTAAATAACCTTCAGCAATTTGACTGCGGCAACTATTGCCCGTACAAAGCACGAGTATCTTTTTCATTTTAGATATAATTAAATCAGCAACATCCACTACCTGGTGTACAACTTGAGCCCGACGAAAGATTAACCAGATTAACTTTTTGTTTCGATAGGGGTATGCCGCATTTATCCATAGCGAGGCAAGCGGTTTTCTTTGATAATAAAATGAAATTTTGACCGTCGTAATCCAGATCATATTTACCTATAGTTTCTGCTTGATATTCAACTTCAATTTCAAGATCTTCCATGCCTAAAACTTTTTCCGACAAGGCAATAATTTGGAGTAATTTATTGGGTTTTAAACGGTGTTCGTAATCATTTGCATCCCAAAGCTGAAAATTGGCTACTTTTTCATGGCGTACAGTTCCTCCGCAATCAATAAAATCTTTAGTAACAACGCCAACCTCCGTTATGTGGAAGTTTTCTGGTACCGTAGTTCCATTTTCTAATTTAAAGTTTACACCCTCTGCGGCATGCAAGTAATTTTTAATTTCTGACAGTTTCATTTTTGTTCTTTTTAAATAAGTCTCTATATCAATCGTAATTTTACGATTGATAGGGGTAAATTTTTTTTAACAGCAGTTAACTTCGCCCTTATAAGAAGAAAAGAAACTACCCAATCGACTTTGAAGTAATTTCCAGGTTGAAGGATCAATGCAATAACAAATACTTGCACCTTCAATAGTGCCTTGTATAATCCCTGCATTTTTCAATTCCTTTAAGTGTTGCGATATCGTGGCTTGTGCAAGACCAAGTTCGTCAACCAAATCACCACAAATACAGGTATTAGATGACAAAATACGTTGTAGTATGGCAATCCGCGCAGGATGAGCCATCGCTTTTAAAAGCTGTGCAAGTCTATTTTGCTCTTCTGTAAATATTTCTGTTTTGCTAAGTCCCATAATTATATCGCAATATTACGATTAATAATTTAATCCCAAAAAATTAAAATTCATTTTTATACGGTTAAAGTATTTCAGGCAAATCCAATATTATTTCTACATTCGTCGCAATAATTAAAAAAATACAACAATGAAAATAAAAGGATTAACCGTAATCGGACTGGGAGGTGTTGGGGGTTATTTTGGGTTTAAGCTGGCTCAAAAATATGCCAATAAGGAGGGTATTCATATTTCCTTTGTAGCCAGAACCGAAACTTATGCGGTTATTAAACAAAATGGATTGACTTTACTTTCATCCGAACACGAAAATTCGACCACAAATCCTAATCGTTTATACCAAAATATAGCTGAAATTGAGGATGCCGATGTGTTTTTAATTTGTGTAAAAGAGTATGATCTGGAAAATATTTGCTTGCAGCTAAAAGCGAAGGTTAAAACCGATACTATTTTATTGCCTTTAATGAATGGCGTTGATATCTATGAAAGGATTCGAAAAATTATTCCTCAAGGAATTGTGTTGCCATCTTGTGTATATGTAGCCTCGCATATTAAAGAAAAAGGCATTATAGAACATAAAGGAATTGCTGGGAAAATTATTACCGGTAATGATCCGCTTCATTCTAACTATTCTGCTTTAGAACTCATTGATGTTTTAAAGAGTGCGGGCATTGACATTACTTATAAAACGAATGCATTACCAGACATCTGGACGAAATTCTTTTTTATTGCGGCTTTTGGTTTGGTTACTGCCAGGTACAATAAATCAATCGGGCAGGTTAACGAAATGCCTTTGCTCCGGGAGCGTGCAAGGTTAATTATGGAGGAAATTGAAAACATTTCTAAAGCCAAAGGAATCTTAATTTCAGAAAACATAATAGAAGAAACCTTTAAAAAAGCGGCAACATTTCCGTACCAAACGCCAACATCACTGCAACTGGATATTCAATCAGGGAAGGAAAATACCGAACTTGAATTATTTGCGGGTGCTATAATTGGATACGGAAAACAATTGGGGATTGCTACTGCCGAAACCCAAAAAATAGACGAAGAAATAAAAGAAGGTTTGTTAAGTTTATAATTACTGAGTATAATTCTCTAAGTTTTATTTAGTCTTAGAAAAATCATACTAAATATAATGGTGTTAAAAATTTATATTTCATAATGATCATTGCTAATTCAGTAGTGAGGTTACATTATTGTATATTTAATCTAATATTTGCCATTTGTTAATTCTATTCCATGAATAAGTATATAGGTATAATTTTACTTTTTTTTATACTTATAGGTTGTAAAGCCCCTAATTTAACTATTAAGAAGTATCGCGAAATGGATACTCTTTCTAATAGCGCTAAAACCGATGTTTTAAAGAATATCATTGAGCATAATCCTAAAGACATGATGGCTCATTACTGGTTTATTAGAGAAAGCAGTAATGATACTATAGAATTAGAAAAGCAATACAAGGCCTGGATGAAGAAATATCCTAAGGTAGCAGAAATACCTTACTCTTTAGGTAATGCGCTTAGCGAATCGGATAAATATAAATCAAATTTATATTTAAATAAGGCTGTAGAAATCAATCCCCATCTAATTCAAGGGTGGAAATCGTTATACCTGGATGCTTACATGAAAAGTGACTCCCAATTAATGGAAGGATATTTAAGTGCAGGTATAAAGGCAAATCCAAATAATGATGAACTGGCTTACATCAATACTTCTTCTTTAAAGCAGGTTAATGATGTAGAATATCGCAAGCAATTACTTGAAAATTTTAAAAAATTTTCAAAGCAAGATAAAGGAGCAAATTTTCTCCTTTTATTAGCTATCGCATCAACTACTCCTGAAGATAAAATTAAATATTTCGATTTACTAAAATTCAGCTACGATCCAGAAAAAAACAGAACCTCCTCTGATGGAATGATCGTCTATTTTAATTATTTACTTAACGATAATTTTAATGGGGCTATGAAGTTGGTGAAAGAAATGAATCAACTGAAAATTAAATTTGAGCACTGGGACCATCTACTTTATGAATTGGAGAAAATAGATTCAGCTAAAAATTTAATATATCAAAAAAAAGGCAAAGAGGCCCTAAATATTTTGCAGGATGTTAAGTTTCCATTATTTGTTGGATCTGACCATAATATTATTTTTATTTTAAAAGCTAAGGCTATTGCTTTGGCTGTGAATGATAAATTAGCTTATGATAGCTTAATTACATTTTTTGTTAAAAAACCTTCTTTAACTTTATTCAGTGAATTATCGGTCTATAATAATAGAAATAAGTCTGTTATTATGAAAGATATTCTGACCTATATAAATGAACATGCTATTCAGGCGAGTGCCCTTACTTTAAAGGAACTTACTTCAAAAGATTCTATCTCGCTTAACACTTTGAAAAACAATGTTGTATTGCTTACCTATTGGTTTCCAGGTTGCGGGCCCTGTAGAGATGAGTTTCCGTATTTCGAAAGTGTGTTAAAAAAAGTCAAACCCGGCTCAGTAAAGTATGTTGCAATAAATATTGACCCTAAACAGGATTCGCTTGTTTTACCAATGGTAAAATTGCGCGGTTATAGTTTTATTCCACTAACCGAAACCAAATATAGAAATAAAGGGAATTTAGATAACATGGGGTTGGCTCCATTTAATTTTTTGATTACGGCTAATGGCTTAATTGCATTTGAGAATTTTAGAATTGATGCCCATAATGAGGAAGACCTTAAGCTCATGATCGATATCTTGTTGAGTAATGAAGAAGTTATTTAATTTTTCCCAATCATTTTGGCAAGATTTCCAAGCTGCCTGAGTTTAAAGCGGATATCTTCAGACCAGGGTAGGCCTATACAAAGCCTCATGCAGTTTTCAAACTGGTTTTGCACCGTAAACATACGCCCAGGAGAAATGCTGATTTTCTTTTTGATGGCCAGGTTGTATAGTTCATTGGTATCAATTCTTTTATCAAACTCAACCCAAAGCGATAATCCACCCTGCGGTCTGCTTGTTTTGGTTCCTTCAGGAAAATATTCGGCTATTGCCTGTACATAGTTTTGGTAATTGTGTTGCAAAGTACGACGAAGACTGCGGATATGGGTTTCGTAGCCACCTGTTTTTAAAAAGTTTCCAACAGCTTCATGTACAATGGAAGGAGAAGATATGAAATGGACAAGTTTTAATTTTAATACTTTTTCTTTGTATTTGCCGGGGACAATCCAGCCTGCGCGATAACCTGGTGCCAACGTTTTAGAAACAGCACTGCACCACAATACATTTCCGTCTTCATCAAAAGATTTACAGCATTTAGGCCGGTGTGCTCCGAAATATAAATCGCCATATACATCATCTTCAATAAGCGGAATGCCATGCTTGGATAAAAGTTTTACAACTTCTTTTTTATTTTCATCAGGCATACAACTGCCTAAGGGCGAATTAAAATTTGGGATTAATAAGCATAGGTTAATTTTAGAAAGCACTTGCTTCAGCGCATCTATTTCTATTCCGGTAATGGGATGGGTAGGAAGTTCGAGTACTTTTAAGCCTAAACTTAACGCGAGTTGAAAAATCCCGGGGTAACAAGGGCTTTCTATGGCAATGGTATCGCCGGGTTTTCCCAAAGCCATAAGTGCCAGCGACAATGCATTTATACCTCCATTGGTTGTAATTACATCATTTTCATGCAAATTACCGCCCCAACTTAAAGATCGTACAGCAATCATCCTGCGCAGTTTAACATTTCCCTGTAAAGGTTCATATTCAGTTCCACCTTCTTTAAGGGCGCGTGTAGCCAACACAATTTCTTTTTTTAGTTTGGCCAGTGGCAACAAATTTCCCGAAGGTACGCCTATAGAAAAAAGTGTAAGATCGTTTTGGCCTATGTTGGAATAAACTTTTGTAATGAGTTCATTAGGTTCTTGATCCTTAGTGCTTAACGAAGGTTTACTCACTGCCGGAAGCGGGAGCTTTAAGTAAAGTAATTTACTAACAAAAAATCCCGACTGGGGTTTCGATTCAATCAGCGATTGGGCTTCTAACTCCAAAAAAATACGTTTGGCTGTGTTCATGCTGATGCCATGCTCCTGGCACAACATTCTGACCGAAGGCAACCTGTCGCCCGCTTTTAAAACCCCATTTCTAATCTGGTTGGCCATTCCATTTGCGATTTCATTATAGATAAAAATTTTGCTCATTTATAATTGATAACTGTGTCCATTCAAATGTATAAAATTGATACTGTATTTGCTTTAAACTACTTCGCATTTTTGTATTGCAATTACATTTATAAAAGAAATAGATTATGAAATCCATAGAAAATACATCCGCAGGCTGGATAAACGGTTTTATCGGCGTATTAATATTCAGCGGTTCAATGCCTGCAACGCGATTAGCCGTTTTAGATTTTAATCCTTTTTTTTTAACCATGGCCCGTGCTGCTATTGCAGGTTTACCCGCGCTTTGCGCACTGCTTATTTTTAAAGAAAAGCGTCCTTCCCAAAAACAGTTATCCTCCTTATTAATTGTTGCGGCAGGGGCGGTGCTGGGTTTTCCGTTGCTTTCTTCGCTGGCTTTGCAATACATTACCTCAGCACATTCGCTTGTTTTTCTGGGTTTGTTGCCAATGGTAACGGCTATATTTGGTGTACTGCGTGGTGGTGAACGCCCAAAGCCAGTCTTTTGGCTTTTTTCGATTATGGGAAGTCTGTTAGTAGCAGGTTATGCTATAGCTCAAGGTATTAACACTTCTCCTGTTGGCGATGTACTTATGTTACTGGCCGTTATATTATGCGGACTTGGTTATGCAGAAGGGGCTAAACTTTCCAAAACCTTGGGCGGCTGGCAGGTTATTTCCTGGGCATTGGTACTATCGTTACCAATAGTACTTCCGCTGCTGTTTTTTTTACGTCCGGTATCTTTTGGAGGAGTAAGCATAAATGCCTGGATTGGTCTTGCTTATATCGGCTTATTCAGTATGTTTATTGGTTTTATATTCTGGTACCGTGGTTTGGCCCAGGGTGGTATTGCAACCGTTGGACAGTTACAGTTGCTGCAACCCCTTTTCGGATTGGCGTTGGCCGCTGGCTTACTTCATGAAACGGTGAGTATAGGTATGCTTGGGGTAATGGCAGGGGTAATAATTTGTGTAGCAGGAACTAAAAAGTTTGCTAAATAAATTAAATGGAAGGCGCAATATTTGGGCAGAGAAAAGGAGCGCTGTTGTATTTTTTGTGGTTAAGATAATTTTTTTAAACAGAAAAAAATCTCTAACATTGGGTACAATAGCTTTTCATGCACATAAAACGATCAGGGCCGCTACAGGATATTGAGCTATTGCTTAAACTTAAAGATGGTGATCCATCAGCCTTTGCCGAAATTTACAATCAGTACAGAAGCAAAATATTAGTTTATGCCGCTGCATTATGCAAATCAGCTGATCTTGCAGAAGAAATTGTGCAGGAAGTATTTATAAAAATCTGGCAGAAGAGATCGCAGATCAATACGGATAGGCTATTTAGTGCGTATATTAAAAAAATAACACTCAATCACGTCCTTAATCACTTAAAAAAGGTATCAAGAGAAAAAGCCCTTCAAAAAGAGTTGTTTGGTTATATAGAAGTTTTAAGAAACAGTACGGAAGAAAAGTTATTTGAAAAAGAACTTCTTAAAACCTATGATGAAGCGATAAGCAATTTGCCGCCTCAAAAGAAACTCATCTATCACATGAGCCGAACGGAAGAGTTGAGCCATGATGAAATTGCCAAAAAACTCAACATATCTAAAAACACGGTAAAAAACCATATGGTTGAAGCCACCCGTTTTATCAGAAATTATGTAAGTAAAAACGATAGTGTGGTTTGCTTTCTTATGGTGGCTTCAAATTATTTTCATTCCAATTAGTCCTATAGCCTTTCACAGTTGTATTAGATATAAACAAACCAGGCAGCACCGCCCGTTTTGATTTATTTAAACGCCGTGAACGATAAGCAGCAATTAGAAAACCTTTATAATTTATACCTGAACAATGCCTGCAGTGAGGAAGAACTCGGACAGTTTTTCGATTTATTAGCCCGTCAGGAAGATGATAATGAAATTTTAGCCTTAATGTCGGCCAGCTGGGAGAGCACCAATGCCCTGCCCGATATTGGACTTGTACCCGATTTTCTTCCGGTTGAAACCAAGCAAGTTAAGTTAGAACCTCAACGGTTTGCCGGCATAAATTTGCGCAGGTTTATAACTTCAGTTGCGGCCATATTGGTTGTAGCAATTGGCTTGTATTTTTTCAGTTCGAGGATCGTTCGTTTCATTAATCCGGTTCACCAGCAGGAAACCTGGAGCCTTGCAGGAGAAAGAAAAAAAGTACAGTTGGCAGATGGTTCGCAAGTATGGCTTAGCCCAAACAGTAAGCTAAGTTATCCGGATAAATTTAATGAAAAACAAAGAATTGTAAAGCTGGATGGAGAAGCTTTTTTTGAAGTAGCTCATGATACAAAACATCCTTTCATTATTAAAACAGGTAAAGTTAATACCGTTGTATTGGGAACAAGCTTTAATATTTCTGCATATCCTAAACAAAATACAATTAATGTTACACTGGTAACGGGTAAAGTGTGTGTGGCACTGGCCACTAAAAGCAAAACATACACTGAAGTTATATTACCCAATCAGCAGGTTATTGTAGAAAGAAATGGTGAAAAAATAAGCAAAATCAATTATCCCGATGCCGGTTCTTTCTTAAACAAAAGATTAGGTAGTTATGAATATAAAGGCGCTGTACTACAGCAGGTTGTTGGGGATATAGCGTTGCAGTATAATGTGCAGATTACACTGGATAACAGTATGCTGGAAAAAACATTTTATGGCAATTTAAATATGAACGATTCCATTACACAAACCCTAAATAAGTTGTGTACGGTTATGGAAATTACATGGAACAGGAAAGGGGATCAATATGAAATTATAAAATAAATGCCTGTCTCTGTAAAACAGAATCCAGGCAAATATCCAATCAACTTAAATGTCTTAGCCTTGAGAACTATCAGACATTGTAAATTAATATATTAATGATAAAGTTATGAAACCTGCTTGAGCTTATTGCCAATAATTAGAAAAATTATACCAATAAACCAGGCTTCATAGCGCCAAAAGTAAAAAAAATGAAAAAAATTGGACCTGTAAAGATCCTAACGGCAATTGCTTTTATCTTGTTTTTAGTTGCTTTAATGCAATCGCAAGCACATGCTCAAAATCCGTTTGACAAAAAAATAAGTATAAATTTAGATCAGGAGCCACTTAAAAGTGCACTTGATAAAATCACAAAAGTTTCGGGGGTTAAATTTACCTACAATGAGCAAATTGCAAACAGTCCGATAAAGGTAACGGTTAGTGCCACCAATAAAAGTTTAAAAGAAGTTTTGGCTGTTGCACTTTCAGATAAACCTGTACAGTTTAGTGTTTTGGATAAAGATATATTCATCCGCCTAAATGCCGAAACGGTAAAAAAGCAGGAAGCCGGTCCGGCGGCAAACCCAGTTTCGGGCAAAGAAAAATATACCATAAGCGGAACGATTAAATCTAAAAGTTCGGGCGAAACATTGATAGCAGCTTCCATTAAGGTTGCCGGCACTAATCAGGCTACAATGAGTAATGAGTATGGCTTTTATTCACTTACCCTAAACAAAGGCCATTATACCATAGAAATTAAGGCTGTAGGTTTTAAACCTTACCAAACTTTGATCACCTTGGATCAGGGTATTAAACTTGATATGGCCCTCGAGGAGGATGAAAACCAATTAGAAACGGTTACCGTTAAGGCCAGCGCCAATAGCAGTCAGAACCTCAAAAGCACACAGATGGGAATGGAACGTTTCAGCATTCGCGAAACTAAAGAAGTGCCCATTTTATTGGGCGAGCCCGATATCATTAAAACGCTGCAATTGTTGCCAGGAGTTAAAACAGCAGGAGAGGGCAATGGTGGTATGTTTGTTCGTGGGGGCAGTTCCGATCAGAACATCATTTTGCTTGATGAGGCACCCGTATATAATGCCAGCCATTTACTCGGTTTCTTTTCTACGTTTAATTCAGATGCCATAAAAAATGTTACCCTGTACAAAAGCGGTATGCCTGCACAGTATGGCGGTGGTTTATCATCAGTACTGGATGTGAAAATGAATGATGGAAACAACCAGAAGTTTGGTGTAAGCGGTGGCGTTGGTATGATTGCCGCGCGGATTAATGTGGAAGGACCAATACAAAAAGACAAATCTTCTTTCCTGATTTCGGCACGAAGAACCTATGCTGATCTGTTTTTAAAGCTCTCAAACGATACTTCAATTAACAATACACAATTGTATTTTTATGATGTTAATGTAAAGGCAAATTATATTTTAGGCCAAAAAGACCGCCTGTTTGTTTCGGGGTACTTTGGTAAAGACGTGCTGGCTTCAGAAAATTTAACAGGTATAAACTGGGGGAATGCCACCTCAACCTTACGCTGGAACCATGTTTTTAACAATAAACTATTTTCCAACACTTCCTTAATATTCAGCAACTACAATTATAAGGTAAAGGCAAACGAAGACGAAAGCTCGCTAACCCTTTTTTCACAAATCAGGGACTGGAGCTTTAAAGAAAATATGCAATGGTACCTCAATGAAAGAAACAGCCTTACCTTTGGTTTAAGCTCAACCTACCATACCATAAGACCTGGAGATGTGCTGGCTTCAGGTAATTCTGGTCTTATTTCTCAGAAATTTCAAAACCGGTATTCTTTAGAAAATGCGGTATACGCCAGTAATACCTGGAAAGCAAGCGATGCCTTAAACCTTACCTATGGTTTAAGGGTATCTGCATTTAGCATATTTGGTAAAGGCGATTTTTACAATCTGGATAACAATGGCAATGTTGATGGAATCACTACTTACAAAAGTGGCGAAATGGTCAAAACCTATATTAATTTAGAGCCACGTATTGCCCTTGCTTTACAGCTTAACGAATGGTCTTCAGTTAAAGCATCGTATGTAAGAAACGCTCAGAACCTGCACCTGATTTCCAATGCAAATTCGGCATCGCCTACCGATAGATGGGTAGCTTCTACCAATATTATAAAACCAGAGCTTAGTGATCAGGTATCCATTGGTTATTATAGAAACATTAGCGACAACGTATACGAATTTTCGGCAGAAACCTATTATAAATCACTTCAAAACCAGATAGACTACCGCAACGGTGCTGATATATTTACCAGTAAACCTATAGAAACGCAGCTGTTGTTTGGTAAAGGACGTGCATATGGACTTGAATTATTAATTAAAAAGAAAAGCGGAAGATTTACCGGTTGGCTGGGTTATACATTGTCAAAAACGGAAAGAAAAATAGATGGAATAAATAATAACGAATGGTATAATGCCCGTCAGGATAAAACACACAATATTACCTTCGTAGGCATGTACAAACTTAGTCCTAAATGGACAGTTTCTGCCAATTGGGTTTATTCTACCGGGAGTCCGGTTACCTATCCAAGGGGGAAATATACAATGCTGGGACAAAGCTATTTTTATTTTTCAGACCGCAATGCCGACCGTATGCCGGCTTACCACAGGCTTGATTTAGGTGCCACACGTTTATTATCACAAAGCAAGCGCTACTCTTCTGAACTTAATTTTAGTTTGTATAATGCTTATGGCCGCAAGAACCCATTCCGCATTACTTTCCGTGATAGTGAGACCGATCCAAGTCAAACTGAAGCGGTAAGAACCACTTTATTCAGGTTTATTCCCTCAATTTCTTACAACTTTAAATTTTAACCCAATGAAATCCATACCATATATTATCCTGATGTGTTTGTTCCTGTCATCCTGCGAAGATGCCATAGACCTTAATTTGAAAGATCTGCAAATTAAATATGTTATAGAAGGCGTAATTACCAACGAACCTGGTGTTTGTAAGGTAATGCTTAGCCAAACAAAAGATTTTAAAGATAAAAATACCTTTAACGGTATAAGCGGGGCCATAGTAAAGATAGAAAGCGATGGGATAACCACGGTACTGCCTGAAGGTAATAATGGAATTTACCAAACCGATAAAATAAACGGCACACCAGGCAAAACATATCGTTTAACTGTGAGCATAAATGACCAGGTTTTTACTGCCAGCAGTACGATGCCACAGCCCGTTCCGTTTTTAGATTTTACGCTTAAAGCTATTGATTATGAGCCAAAAAGAGTGAGGCCAAAGGTTAAGTATAAAGATGTAGCTTCGGTGGCTAATTACTATTGGTTTCAGCAATATGTTAATGGTAAACTACAACAGCGATATAGTGTTTCCAATGATGAATTTACAGCTGGACAGGAAATAAACGAGTACCTTTTATTTGAAAATACTACTGATGATGAAAGTAAGAATATTGTTAAAGGTGATAAGCTGATGGTTGAGATGCACAGCATTGATGCACCAGTATATACTTATTTATTTACCCTGTATAATGCAAACGGTTCTGCCAATGGTCCGGCACCTGCAAATCCCATCAGTAACATTAGTGGCGGTGCATTAGGCTTTTTTAGCGCGCATACTGTTGAGCGTAAAACGATTGTAATTCCATAGTTTTTAATAAAGATTGATTACGTTCAGGAGCAGTTTAAGCTTCTGAACGTGTTTGTTTAAGAATAAAAAATTGCCAGTTCATCCTGTAAAATGGAAAAATAAAAATTGGGCCTATTTTTTTTAACCAAAACATTCTCTTAAATTTCAAAAGAAATAGTCTGCATTTATAATTAACAGCTCTTGATCCCATGTTTAAATTAATCTCCATCGTACCCTTAATTCTCGTTTCTCATATTGCTTTAGCACAGGTCAAAATCAAAGGAAGAATCACAGACGAATATAAAAAACCGGTTGAATTGGCTATTGTCAGCTTAAAACAGGGTTCTGCAAATGCAATAAGTGCAATTACCGACAGTACAGGTTATTATGTTTTGAAAGACGTTAAAAAAGGAAACTATAACTTGTCTTTCAGGTTTATTTCTTACCAGGACACCACCCTGAAAATTTCAGTTACTGCAGATACACTAATTGATATGCAGTTAAAAAACATCCGCATGTTATCAGAGGTGGTTGTGAAAGCCAAAAAGCCTATCTTTCAAAGAGAGATAGACCGGTTTAGGTTTAATGTTGCGGAAACAGGTTTGGGCATCGGAAATAACATTTGGAATGTGCTGGAAAAAACGCCTTTGGTTACAGCATCCGATGACGGCGCAATTCAAATCAGTGGAACAACAGGGGCCGTGGTTTACATCAACAACAAGAAAAAGATACTTTCTGGAACTGCACTTAAAGCCTATTTGAGTAGCGTGCCAGCCGATAACCTGGAAGCTATTGAAGTTATTACCACCCCGCCAAGCCGTTATGATGCTGAAGGTGGTGCAGGTATAATTAATATCGTTACTAAAAAGAGTAAAGAAGAAGGTTTTATTGGCAATGCGGTATTAAGTGCAAGGCAAACGGCTGTAAACTCTCAGGCTGGCAATATTAACCTTAATAACCAGCAAGGTAAGTGGAATCTATATTCTACTTTGTACATGGGAAATAAAAATCGTGAGCCGGAGAGCCGGAAAGATATTTTTTATCCTGCCGGAAACCTTAGTGGTTTAACCCAGCGAACCATTAATTCTGCCAGTAAATATAGAGAGCTATATCCGGGTGCAAATATGGGTGCCGATTATCAGATTAATCCAAAACACGTTGTTGGCCTCTTATTTGATTATTCGGGTAACTGGCATAAAGAAACACGAAATGCAAGGAGTGCAGATTATTACCCGGGCAACGAATTGTTTACCCAAACCGATAATAAGGATGATATAAATTCGCAAACCTATTCACTAAATTTAAATTATGCAGGCAAGCTGGATTCTGCAGGTAAAACGTTGAGTATCGATTTTGATGCGCTGAAATACCAGTCGGCTTACCATTCTATGAGTATTACCACTGCGTTGGCTGCCGTGAAAAATAATTTCAGAACATCATCTCCACAGGATATTAATAACCAATCGATAAAAGCCGATTTCGACTGGCCGGTAAACAAAAACACTTCCTTTAGCTTTGGTTTAAAATCTTCATTTTCAAAAATCGATAATAATTTTTTATTCGAAAACACAATTGGTGCCGATATCTGGATGGCAGATCCTAACCAAAGCAATGCATTTAAATACAATGAAAACATCAACTCAGTTTATGGCATGTGGAACTATAAGGCTAACCTGAAATGGTCTTACCAGCTGGGACTGAGGTTAGAAAATACAATTGCCAAAGGTTGGCTGGACAGTAAAAAAGTAGTAGATAACAATTATGCAAACCTATTTCCAACTGCATTTTTGAAGTATACAAATAAGAAAAAGCAAAGTTATGTATTGGCCTTAACCAGCAGGATAACACGTCCGGGTTACTGGGATTTAAACCCTTTCAGAACTTATACCACAGATGAGGCATATTTTTCTGGAAACCCATTATTATCTCCCGTTAAATATTATCGGGAAGAGTTAAGCCATAGCCTTAATGGTAAGTTTGGATCGCTAACAGTGCAGTTCGCAGCAAGCCAAACTATTGGCGAAATTTATGCACTTCCTTACAATGCCGGCGATACCATTATTAACAAAAAAACAAACTATGGAAATAAATACAGTTACACGAATGCCATAAGTTATTCTAATCAATTTAACCCCTGGTGGAGATTTTCAGGCACTATTTTAACGGGTTATGTTATTTCAAGGGGCGAATATGGAAATGATATTAGCATTGATAACCATACCGCTCTTTTAAGCCTTTCTACCAATCAAACTTTCACCTTATCTAAAAAATTCGGTTTTTATGGTACGCTCGTTGCAAATAATACTTTTCCGGCAACCATTGTAAATACCCGAATAGGAAACAGGCTCGATACCGAAGTCAGGCTAAGAAAATCAGCAGGCCCTTTTAATATAACACTTGCTGCCCAGGATTTATTTAAGAGCAATAAAGATCGTTACCATATTCAATTGGGCGATTTGCAAATACGCGACAACTATTATAACGATACAAGAAGTGTTTACTTAGTGCTGAGTTATGCATTCGGTAAACAAAGTGTTAAAGATAAACGCGATCGGGATACTGGTGCTGAGGATGTAAAAGGCAGGTTAATGTAGCTGCCATTTAATTCCTGACGAATAAGCCGTTGATAGCAGGCAAACCCATTGTTTTTATTTAATAAAACAATGGGTTTTTTCGTTTAAAAAACCTCATTTGTCATAGCTAAGCAACAAGGATTTTCTTTCCAGCATTACTAAAATCAGGATGCCGACTCATTTCAGCATCTTTCCGGTAATATCAGCATAATTCGCTTCAAAACTGAATTTCAACTTCATTATAACTTCATAAATCTGTAGTTATTTCGTATCAGTAATAATCAAATAGGGTACTGTAATTTATTGAAATGTAAGTGTAAACCCGCTCTGCCGGAAACAATTATTAGATGCATTCCCCTGTAAGTTAGAAAAGAAAACAAATCAGATAAACTATTCAACGATGAAAAGAAACGTCATATGCCTCGGTTTGAGTGCTTTGATTTACGTAACAGGTTGTACATCAAAAAAAGAAGAGAAAGCAGAAGTTGTAACTTATGCAGTTACCTCGCCATTACAAATGGATACTTCCTTTACTAAGGAGTATGTTTCGCAGATTAAATCTGTGCGGAATATTGAAGTCAGGGCGCAGGAAAAAGGTTATCTGCAAAAAATTTATGTAGATGAGGGGCAGCATGTTCGTGCTGGTCAGGTTTTATTCAAAATTATGCCTAAAATGTTCGAGGCAGAAGTACTTAAAGCACAAGCAGAAACCAAAGCTGCTGAAATAGAACTTCAGAATACAAAATTACTTACGGATAAAAATGTAGTTTCTAAAAATGAACTTGCAATGGCTAAGGCAAAATTGCAATCGGCGAATGCCGAAACTACACTTGCTAAACTTCATTTGGCTTTTACTGAAATCAGGGCACCATTTGACGGTACAATTGATCGGATTCCGCTGAAGCTTGGAAGTTTGGTTGATGAAGGTGCATTATTGACTACTTTATCTGATAACAGCCAGGTTTTTGCTTATTTCAACGTTTCAGAACCTGAATACCTGAATTACCAAAGTGCCGTGAAAGCAAAAGGTAAGCAGGAGGTGAGTTTATTGCTTGCCAATAATGAGTTGCTAAAATCAAAAGGTGAGGTAGAGGTTATTGAAAGCGAATTTAACAACGAAACCGGAAACATTGCTTTCAGGGCAAGATTCTCTAATGGAGATAACTTACTTAGAAACGGGCAAACCGGCAAAATACAGATGGTAGTTCCCTTAAAAAATGCATTGGTTATTCCACAAAAGGCAACTTACGATGTACAAGATAAGACTTATGTTTTTGTGGTTGATAACAGGAATATGGTACACTCCCGCGTAATTACGATTGCCGATGAGTTACCTGATCTTTATGTGGTTGCAAGCGGACTAAAAGCAGGGGATAAAATATTGCTTGAAGGCGTTCAAAACGTAAAAGACGATGATAAGATTACTTTCAAGTTCCAGCAGCCGAAAGAAGTAATCCAGCAATTACGATTAAAAACAGAATAATCTAACTCTTACACTTATTTTATGTTTGGCAAATTCATACAAAGGCCCGTCCTTTCTATCGTTATATCTCTTATAATCGTATTTCTGGGTGCCTTGGCAATAACATCGCTTCCGGTAACACAATTCCCTTCCATTTCGCCGCCCAAAGTAAACATTACGGCAGAATATCCTGGGGCCAATAACGAATTATTGATTAAATCAGTAATCATTCCTTTAGAACGTGCACTTAATGGTGTACCGGGAATGAAATACATTGCATCCGATGCCGGTAACGATGGCGAAGCAAGTATTCAGGTGGTATTTAACTTAGGTACCGATCCTAACCAGGCTTCTTTAAACGTACAAAACAGGGTTGCTGCGGTTACCAATAAACTTCCACCATTGGTGGTGCGCGAAGGTGTTAAAATTACCCGCGAGGAATCCAATATGTTAATGTACATCAATTTGTACAGTAAGGATCCTAAACTAAATGAAAATTTCCTATATAATTTTGCAGATATTAATTTACTGTCGGAATTAAAACGTGTTGACGGGGTAGGCTTTGCCGATATTTTAGGTAACCGGGATTATGCAATGCGTATCTGGCTTAAACCAGACCGTATGCAGGCCTATAAAATTTCTGTTGATGAAGTGATGAAAGCACTTGATGAACAAAGTTTAGAAGCTTCTCCTGGAAAAACCGGCGAGAGCTCCGGGCGTCGTTCACAGGCATTTGAATATGTTTTAAAATACTCAGGAAGATACAACACCAAAGAAGGTTACGAAAATGTTGTATTGCGTGCCAATGCAAACGGCGAAATGCTAAGGTTAAAAGATGTGGCCGATATAGAGTTTAGCAGCTCCATGTACGATTTATATTCTAATTTAAACGGAAGGCCTTCGGCAGCAATTGTACTGAAACAATCTTATGGCAGTAATGCCAGCCAGGTAATTAAAGATGTTAAAGCGAAAATGGCTGAAATTAAAAGCAGTTCATTTCCAAAGGGATTGGATTACGAAATCAGTTACGACGTTTCAAAGTTTCTTGATGCTTCCATCGAAAAGGTAATCCACACGCTGGTAGAAGCCTTTATTTTAGTGGGTTTAGTGGTGTTTTTGTTTCTTGGCGATTGGAGATCAACACTTATTCCAGCCATTGCTGTACCAGTATCACTGATCGGAACCTTTATGTTTATGCAATTCTTTGGCATCAGTCTTAACCTGATTACCCTGTTTGCACTTGTACTGGCCATAGGTATTGTGGTAGATGATGCCATTGTGGTTATTGAAGCTGTACATGCCAAAATGGAACACAATCCTAAACTTTCGGTATTGAAAGCCACGCAACTGGCCATGAAAGAGATTAGCGGAGCCATTATTGCCATTACCTTTTTAATGGCCTCCGTGTTTATTCCGGTGGCATTTATGTCGGGCCCTGTTGGTATTTTTTACAGACAGTTTTCCATTACCATGGCCACTGCAATTATTTTATCGGGTATTGTTGCGCTAACCTTAACACCAGCATTATGTGCCATTATGCTTAAAAATAATCATGGTAAACCCAACCGAAAAACGGCTATTGACCGTATTTTAGATGGTTTTAACCGTTGGTTCGGCAGGCTTACAGGCAAGTATGAAAATGTATTAAGCAAAGTGGTTAGCCGTCGTTTCTTTACTTTTGGTGTACTTTTAGTTTTTTGTGCTGGCATTTGGGTTTTAAACGGAAGTGTAGCATCGGGTTTTATTCCCAATGAGGATCAGGGAATGGTTTATGCCATTATTCAAACCCCTCCGGGTTCTACTTTAGAGCGTACAAACCAGGCTGCAGAAAAACTTCAGCAAATTTCCGAAGGCATTGAAGGTATACAATCCGTATCCTCTTTAGCAGGCTACGAAATCCTGACGGAAGGTACTGGCTCAAACTCCGGAACTTGTTTAATTAACCTGAAAGACTGGAGCGAACGTAAAAACTCTTCGCTTGATATTATTAAGGAGCTGGAAGAAAAAGCTAAATCTATTCCGGGGGCCACGATAGAATTTTTCCAGCCACCAGCTGTACCAGGATATGGCGCTGCGGGTGGTTTCGAATTGCGTTTGCTGGATAAAGCGGGTAGCGGCGATTATAAAAAGATGGAAACTGTGAGCAGGGATTTTGTACGCGAACTTAATAAACAGAAAGAATTATCTTCTGTATTTACATTCTACAGTGCCAGTTTCCCACAATACATGCTGCATATTGATAATGATATTGCACAACAAAAAGGCGTAACCATTGATAATGCCATGAGCACGCTTTCTACCTTCGTAGGTAGCGATTATGAAACCAGTTTTATTAAGTACGACCGACAATATAAAGTGATGGTGCAGGCGTTGCCACAGTACCGGGCCTTGCCAGAAGATATATTAAAACTTTCGGTTAAGAATAACCGGGATGAAATGGTGCCGTTTTCTGCCTTTATGAAAATGGAGAAAGTATATGGTCTGTCGGAAATTACAAGACATAATATGTATAATTCATCCGAAATCAGTGGCCAGGCCGCACCAGGTTACAGTTCGGGAGAAGCCATAAAAGCCATTACAGAAGTAGCGAAGAAGACCTTACCACGTGGTTTTGGTATAGATTGGGCCGGTATTTCTAAAGATGAGGTATCCAGAGGAAATGAAGCGATTTATATTTTCTTAATTTGTTTGGGCTTCGTTTATTTAGTATTAGCTGCGCAGTACGAGAGCTTTATTTTGCCACTTACTGTTATCCTTTCTTTACCTGCCGGTATTTTTGGAGCATTCTTATTCCTGAAAGTGTTTGGCTTGGAAAATAACATTTATGCCCAGGTTGCAATGGTGATGCTGATTGGTTTATTGGGTAAAAATGCCGTATTGATTGTGGAGTTTGCAACCCAGCGGCACAGTCAGGGCGCTACTGTACTTAAAGCAGCAATGGAAGGTGCAAGTGTACGTTTCAGACCAATTTTAATGACTTCTTTCGCTTTTATAGCAGGTTTAATTCCATTAATGATTGCCTCGGGGCCCGGTAAAATTGGCAACAGGACCATTGGTACTGCCGCTGCAGGGGGGATGCTTTTCGGTACGCTTTTCGGGGTGGTCATTATCCCTGGTCTGTATTATATTTTTGGTAAAATAGCCGAAAAACACAAACTGGTTAAGATTGAAGAAGAACATCCGTTAACTGAAGAAATTGAAGACAATGTTAAAAAATAGCATTTATAAAAGCCTGGGTTTAGTTCTTATATGCGCTGCATATACAGCTTGTAAATTGCCAGAGGTTGCACAACGTACAGAAAATAAAAATGTCCCTGCGAGTTTTAATACTTCGCAGGATACATTAAACAGCGCTAACATTCAGTGGCGACAGTTTTTTACTGATCCTAACCTGATTAGCCTGATTGATACTGCGCTAAAAAATAATCAGGAATTAAATATTGCATTGCAGGATATTGAAATTGCAAAGAACGATATTAAGGCAAAAAAAGGCGATCTTTTACCGAGCGTAGGTTATAAAGTTGGCGCTGGTTTTGAAAAAGTTGGCCGTTACACAAGTTCGGGCGCAGGTGATGCTTCAACCGAAATTACGCCTGGAAAAGAAGTGCCTGATGTACTACCTGATTATAATTTTGGACTGCAGGCCAATTGGGAAGCTGATATATGGCATAAATTACGGAATGCGAAGAAATCAGCGGTAACCCGGTATTTATCTACCGTTGAGGGCAAAAACTTTGTGGTAACAAACTTAGTTGCTGAAATTGCAAATTCATATTACGAATTATTAGCCCAGGATAATCAGCTTGAAATTGTTAAAAAGAATATTGAGCTGCAAAACAATGCTTTAGAGTTGATGAAGATTCAGAAAGAAGCTACACGAGTTACTGAACTCGCTGTACGTAAGTTTGAAGCAGAAGTACTAAGCTCGAAAAGTCTGGAATATGATATTCAGCAAAATATTACAGAAACAGAAAACAAGATAAACTTTTTACTTGCCCGCTTTCCACAACCAATTGTTAGAAATAAAGGCAGTTTTACTGATCTTGTGCCGCCATCGGTTGCCTCAGGTATTCCATCGCAGTTGCTGGCTAACCGCCCTGATATTAAGCAGGCAGAATATGATTTGGCTGCTTCTAAATTAGATGTTAAAGTAGCTAAAGCGCAGTTTTATCCATCATTAGGGATTTCGGCTACGGTGGGCTACCAGGCTTTCAATCCATCTTATTTGCTTCGTACACCAGAATCGTTGGTGTACTCATTGGCAGGCGATCTTGCCGGACCGCTTATTAACCGGAATGCCATAAAAGCAGAATATTTAACGGCTAATGCCAAGCAGCTTCAGGCAGTTTTCAATTACGAAAAAACCATACTGAATGGTTATATAGAAGTGGCGAATCAAATGTCGAACATTACTAACCTGCAAAAGAGCTATGATTTGAAAGCCAAACAAGTAAAAGCGCTTACTGAATCAATTGAAATATCAAATGCTTTATTTAAATCAGCAAGGGCAGATTATTTCGAAGTGCTGATGACCCAGCGTGATGCTTTACAATCAAAATTAGAACTTATTGAAACTAAGAAACAACAACTAAATGCAGTGGTAAATATTTATCATGCTTTAGGTGGCGGATGGAATCAATAAAATAATATCCTTATTAATCAATTTAAAGCTTGTCTTACCGACAGGCTTTTTTTGTGCCATTTATACCTGTACGCCTGCGAACAACAATTGTTCAATAACGAACAGTTGACTTGTTTAAATAACCCATAGAAAGATTATAAGGCATTATTTTCAATTGGCATGGTTATTCTGATAGCAGCAATTAAAAAACATAATCATGTATATTAAAATCCTCTTTTTACTAACAACAATCTTATTCCAGAATTATACTAAAAACTGGAATGGAAGCGATACTCCCGGACATTCTTATGCAACATTTATAGATTTTAATGGAAAGCAGGATTTTAAGATTAAACTTTCTAAACCCGAAAGTTTTAATTTTAAATATTCAGCCACTTTAAAAAAGGGTACCCTTCACCTGGCAATTAAGTCAGGTTCGAAAACCATTTATGAAAAACAAATAAGCGGATCGACAACCGATGAAGTAAAAATTGATTACACGGAAGGTAAAAAATACACCTTTACTTTTAAGGCCAGCCATGCAAACGGTAGCTTTGATGTTCGTTATTAGGTTAAATTAATTTTAGGTAAGCACCTGTACTTGCAGGTGCTTACAGATTCCTTAAACAGGATGAATAACGATTGGTGTTTCTCCACAGTTTCTTGGAGTAAGGCAATCATCAGCTGAGTGAACAGTAATGCAGCAGTTAAAACAGGTTAAAAATCCTTGATTTCTCCAGCTTTCACAATTGTAAGCTAATCCGCCACTGATTTTTTTCATGTCAGTTCTGCTCAGTAAATTCTCTTTTTTCATGACTTTAGGTTTAGATTTGGTTAGATTTTACAGTCCTTTACGCCGGCCTGTGTATAGCGGTACCGATACACTAGCAATTGTTTTTAGCATAATATGACGTAATCATATTACTGATTAATTTGCTGTAACCGGTTACTAATATGTAAGTTAACTTAAATAAATGAGTGAAACAAATCATTCCTAATTAATCCAGATTAACTTTCAAAATAGTTTTTTGAATCAGAGTAGGACAAGAATTTATTATTTCTGTTTTAGTTTATCAACAGGGACCGTTTTTCTCGTAAAACTTTCAACGAAATCGGTATTAATGGTGTTATTGGGATCACCAATTTGAGCTGTTTTGACTTTTGGGTTACCTACTGGTACATACTTGTGTTTGTACTTTTTCCAGCCATCATAAAAAATAGGGGTGTAACTTCCCGAAAGATCATCGGCCAATTGGATACACAGATTTGTTTTTACCGGCGGTAAGGCTTTATTGTTTTTATACTTTAAATAAACAGTTTTTGTAGCTCCATCGTAATAATAAGTGCCCTCGTATTTATATCTCCAATACGCGCCTCCTGAATACCAATGGGTTGCTGTAAAAGTATTATCCTTAGAAAAAAGCCAGGTCGTACCGCTACCTGCGGCTTTATTTCCAGTTACCCAAGTCCATTCTTCATTGTTTAAAGCATGAATATCAGATTGCTTAATCGAATTTTTGGAGCCAAAAAACATGATAGATAAGAGGATCAGAAGTTTCATTCTAATTTTTTACCAATTTATTTATTTTTTGCCACATCAAAAAGAAGTATGGGTTATTATTTTATTCCTAACAGGCTAAACAACTCTTCCTTTTTATTTAGGGCAATAGAAATGGCTTTTCCATTAATAAGTTCTACCATGTTACCGTTAACACTTCTTACCGCTTCAAGGTTTAAAATAAACGAACGCTGGATTCTAAAAAAAACAGGCAAGGAAAGTGTTTCCTCCATCGATTTAAGTGTGGCCTGGGTGGTATAAGTTTCTGCTGCAATAACGATTTTTAAATAATCGCCCTGCGCTTCAACATATAAAATTTCATTCAGTAAAATTTTAATTAACTTCCCCTCTGACTTTATAAATATCCGGTCTGAATTGACTTGTTGTATTGATGAAGATGCTTTTAACTCGAGGTAGTCTTTAGCTTTATTTACAGCTTTTAAAAAGCGATCGAACCTCACTGGTTTAACAAGGTAATCCGTTGCTCCCGCATCAAAGCCATCTAAAGCAAAATCGCGGTATGCAGTAATAAAAATGGTAACGATAGAATTTCCTAAAGCACGAACAAACTCTAAACCATTTAATTTTGGCATTTCTATATCACTGAAAACAACATCTACATCGTTATCCTTTATAAATAAAAGTGCCTCGACTGGATTTTCATAGGTGGCCAAAACATTTAGAAAAGGAACTGATTTTGCAAAAGATTCAACAACATCCCTGGCTAAAGGTTCATCATCTATAATGACACAATTTAATTTTTTCATTCGTTTTTTAAATCTAATTTTAGGGATACTTTAAAAAAATGACCATAATTCTGAATTTGCAAATCATGCTTTTCAGGGTACAGTAATTGCAAGCGTTTTCTGGAATTTTCGAGACCTATCCCTCCAAAAGTTTCCTTTTTTGTAGTGTCATCTATATCATTTTCAATTTCAAAATAAAAACTGGCTTCCTTAAGCTTTATACTTAACCTTAACAAAGCGTTTGTTTTAGATTTCAAACCATATTTAAAAGCATTTTCGATAAAGGTAAAGGTTAAAAGCGGAGCGATGTATAAGCCCAAACATTCCGATTCAGGAGGAAATTCAAATTGAATGTTTGTATCACCCGCATACCTCATTTTTTCAAGCTCAACATAGTTCTTTATAAATTCCATTTCTTTTAAAATCGCTACTTTTTCCGTGTTTGATTCATACAACGTATAACTCATCGTATCCGAAAGGTTAAGAATAACTTCAGGAGCGAGGTCATCTTTTTTAAGACTCAAACTATAAAGATTGTTTAAGGTATTGAAAAGAAAATGTGGGTTGAGCTGGGCCTTCAAAAAGTCTTTTTCAATGTTAATGTTCTGAATTTCCAGAGCGGCTTTTTGTTTCTGTATATTTAAAGTTCGGTTGTAAAGCCTGGAAATTTCAAAAAGTATTTTGGCAAAAAAGAAAGGGGATAATATAGAAATGATAATTATGGCCTGCGATATTATTCTTTTTACAGATATTGCTTCGAAAAAGGTTTGACTTGCACTTCCTTTAATCGCTCCTTTTAACTCCCCGGTTAAAATTTCGAAACCGAGCGAATGGTAGCTTATAGAAAATAAGTAAGTCACTAAAAGCCATATCACTGTAAACAGCGGAAAAGCAATAATCAGCATTAAAATTGCCATGCCAACACTTCCTTTGAAAATTGCGGGTAATGCAGCATAAAAAAATAAATAAAAAACAGCTATATTAACCATTACCATTCTTAACGTTAATATGAAGCTGTTAAAATAGTTAAGGTGGTAGGCAATTGTATAGCTCAGAAATAAAAGGAGTGCAAAACCAAGCCACATTAAACTGTGAAGTAAGAACTGGTTTCTTTTGGTATAGAATTTTTCGAAATCAAATTCTGCAATCTTATCTGTAAAGTAATCGGAGAAAACCCTTGTTTTTTGCATGTAATATATCTTGGCGCAAGTCAAAATTAGTTTTTTTGACTTGCTTGTACTTATTTATTTATAAAATCCGGATAATGGCGTTCATGATATTGATGGCGTTGTGGCCAAGAACAGAATATATAAGATTTCCGGATAGTTTTCTGAGTACGCCAACGCTCAACGATGAAATTAAGGCTAAGTAGACTATTGTAATTAAATCAAATTTAAGTTGATAATCATTTGTTAAAAATACGCCATGTGCAATACCGAATAAAAGCGTTACAATAATAAATCCCCAGCCAAATCGAATTCCTTTAATTGTCCATTTTGGTATAAAAATTTTATCTAATAACCATAAACTTATCCCTCTAAAAGCAATTTCTTCAGTTAAACCTGGCATAGTTGCCTGGAAGGCGAAGGTTTCTAAATCAAAGTGGCCTCCTTTTGGGAATAAAGCCATTTTGAAAATGAAATCGAACAGCAAAAATCCAAGGAAAAATAGAATCCCAAATTTAATCTGCTTTTTCGAATTGGCTTTGGTCGTAAATCCAATTTTCTCCCGTTCTGTCTTAGAAACGGAATAAATGATTATTAAAGACATTATTAAACTTAAAATCTTACCAATCCAGGTAAACTTAAGTCCTAAAAAGTTCAGGTTAAAATAGGTTATAGACAATTGTTGAATGTAGCAATCTGCCAAAAAATACAGAATAAAGAACGCAAAGTACTTTAGTTTTCCTTTTTCTGATTTAATGAATGCTAAGATAATAATTGGCAGAATGATGAGAATCCAAATAAGTGGTGTTAATAATGACATATCTTTTATAATTTTTATCAAAACTATGCAGCCACTAATTAAGTTAAAAAGCTTACCGATGAAAGTATAACTTTTGCCGGCGGAAGATTAAAAATTATAGATGAGTAGAATATTTTTTTTGAGTTTGATTGAAGAATTTCCTTCCTGAATTACGATTGATGAGAGGAGATGGTCTCCTTTTTTATAACCCATAAAATAAATGTATTTTACATTCAAATGTTTAATATTGACCTGTAAATAAAAGCAAATGGTATACCTTATCCGTCAAAAGCCTACAGAAATACTGCTCATAAAAATTTTAGAAATAGGTGAAGGAAAGATAGATCCATTAATGAAAGGTTTTCGTGTTTTAGCAGGCTCTATTGAAACCTGGGAAAAAGAGGATCATATTTTAGCAAAAGGCTTTGTGGAAAGATTATTGAAAAATGGATATAGCTTCATAACGGAAATTGAATATCAAACCTATCTGGAAAAAGCCGTATCCATATTATTGCCCGATAGGCAGAAACCCACAACGCAGAGGTATAGCATGGTTTCCTGGAAAACCATTAAAGCGCAATTTAATCCTGGGTTTCTGAATGATGTAAACGAATATTTGCCCGATCCTGTATTCAGTAATTTTTGTTTTTATAACAACAATACGGTTATTTATGACGATTTGGTAATCAATTTTTCAGAACTGGGCTCAACCGACCAAACTGAAACCAGGAATATTGTTGTAAATGGTAATCTGGTCATCAATGGAAATTTCGATGCAGGCAATGATGTGGAATCCTTACCGCAGTTTGTTTATATTAAAGGAGATCTTATTGCCTATAATTTAATATTATCGGGTTGGTTGGATATTGTTGTGGAAGGGAATGTAATTGTAAAAAACACGGTTTTAGGGTATTATGGCGAACCTGGCGGAAGACTCCTGGTTAAAGGCGATTTGAAAGCAACAAATTTACTCAATGGTTTTATGTATTTGTTTGATGTAAATGGAATTGTGAGTGGTAAATGTTTTGCTTTTGATGCTATGGCAAGTGGAAATGGGCATCAGGCTATCGGAATACAAGCTGGTTTTACACAGGAGGCAGAATTAACGCAATCTCCGTTGGTAGCTGAGGTATTTCCGTATGATAAGGATATGAAAGAATATAATTTCCGTTTTGAAGAAGCATGTTTAAGGCTTCGGAATAGCCAATCTATTTTTAAATAATTACTGCTTAAAAATACTATTCACTACTTGCTATTTCCATATCCGCCAGCGTAAAAATCCGGTTAAGGCCACAGGCCACAATAAGCATAAAAGCAAAAACAATTCGAAGTTTGTTTCAGGAAATTTAGCGGATAGTCTTATTTTTCAATAGTCGGAAACGCTGAAAGGGTTCAGCTTAGTTAAGATTTGTTTTTTTCGGATACTTTGTAACCTAATTCCAATAGTTCCTTAGCCTCGATATAGCCGATTTTACTAAACACTATATTTCCATCAGTATCTAAAACTATAAGCGTTGGATAAGCTTCAACGCCCCATTTCTCTGCCAGCATTAAGCCTTGTCCTTTTTCCATGTCTATAGAAAGGTTTACAAAATTTGTATTAAAAAAATCTGCAACCTTTTTGTCTTTAAAAGTTGTTGCTTTCAAAAGCTTACATGGGCCGCACCATACAGCATATGCATCTACAAAAATATATTTGTGTTCTGATTTGGCCTTTTTTAGGACCAGTTCCAAAGAGTTTTCAATAAAATTTATTTGGTTTTTTTCTTTTTCAATCTTGCCTTTTGTCTTTGTTTGAGCTGTTACAGAGGATGTAAATAAATTCAGTAATAAAAACAGGCCAAATAAAACGGCACAATAGGTCAGGTTTTTCATCGTATTTTAAAAGAAGAAGTTGGTTTTATTTTGATATAGATGGCTTCATTTGCAGTTTTGCCATCAATCTTTTAAAAAGGTTCAGCACATCACTGAACCCGGTTAGTATAATTTATATTTCCTCGCGCAGTGCCATTGCAGCTGCTTTAAGTAAAGAAGCACTCAGTCTTTGAGTAATATTTGGATTAATGTATTCAAAAAGGATATTGCCCTTTTTTCCAAGAATAAAAACGGAAGGAACAGGTAAGAGCTTATCCACATTCTTTCCCCCCGAAGTTTCAGGCAGAAACTTATCATAGCCTTTCGGGCTTTTAAAGGCAATACCAAATTTTTTAGAAGCATTCAGGTCTGCATCTGATAGAAGAGTATAGGATAACTTTTGTTTATCCATCGATTTCGTCAGATTTTCAGGACTGTCTGTACTTATTGCAATAACCTGATAACCCATTCCTGCAAGGTCTTTCTCAATTTCCTGTAAGCCACTAAGCTGTTTTGAACAATAAGGACACCAACCTCCACGGTAAAAAACTAAAATTGTAGGTTTTTCAGCAACAGACTTATTCAGGTCGAAACTTTTTCCTGAAGCGGAAGGAAGATTAAGTACGGGAATAAACTCTCCAATGAGTAAAGGACTTATGTCTTCTGGTTTCAGCGGAACCCCAACAATCATTTTTACCGTATCGGTCTTAACTATGCCATTTTTTTTTGTTAAGCCGGTAGCCGAAGGCATATTCATTGCAAAAGCATTTAACTGCATACCGGCTAAAAGATTGACCAGGAATATAATTGCCAAGAAATTTTTCAATAATGGCTTGTGAAAATAATTTTTAATTTTTGTTTCCATCATGTTTTTACCGCTTAGTCGGGCAAATATTAAACTCCTTACAAAAAAGATTTTTTATTTGCGATAGCTAAAGCACGTGTCCATCTCAATCGCAGATTTTATTTTATTTTTTTTTGTAAGGAACTAAAGGCCTTTCCGACAAAGGAAGAAAAATCAACATATGAGATACCATAAAAACATCACGACCTGGACTGCTATTGCACTTCTGCCATTTACATTTTTAGCCTGTAAAAAGGATCGTTCAGATCCTTCAGAGGCCTCAACTGAAATGCCTACCGTTACCGTAGAAAATGTACTAAATTCTCAGCCATTAGTAGAGTCTGGTACTTTTCAGGGTTCAGGTTCACCTGCGCTTATTTTACCTGGCCAATCAATATCAATTCAGTTTTCTGCCGCAAAGGGAGAAGCAATAACATTTGCCACGATGTACGGTGCATCAAACGATCTGTTTTTTGCACCAGATAACCCTGGTATTCAGGTTTATACCGGAGAAGGATTGCCAATTGAAGGCGATGTTTCCACGCAAGTAAAGTTATGGGATAATGGTACCCGCATCAACCAGAAGCCGGGTACATCAGTAACTCATCCTGGTACGGCCGACAGTAAAAATATTACTGAAGTTACGGGAGTTGATGCACAGGGCAATACTTATTTGGGTGCCTCTAAGCTGGTTAAAGCTACGTTGAAATATAATGGCAATTCCCTTTTCACACTTACCTTGCAAAACACATCAGGCGGTACAGCAAACGAAACACCTTTAAGCCCGGGCGTATGGGCGGTATCCTATATTGCTGGAGGAAATCTGCTCAATCCATCTCCTTTATTTGTTAAAGATAAGCTTACCGCAAATGGCTTAACCTCAATCGCTGAAGCGGGAGACAATACTGCACTCAGTGCTTATATAAAAAGCATTACAGGAATATTTACGCCATTATCGCCAATTCTGGTCGTTATTTACAACGGAATCGATAATCCATTATATAAACTTGGTGAGAATGATCGTAATCAAGGGTTGAAAGATCTGGCACAGAAAGGCGATGCAAGTGTATTAGCCGCATTTCTGAAAGGAAAAACAGGCATTAAATCGGTATATGTACTTCCTGCTGCTACAACAAACATATTGCTGCCCGTAATTAATGGTCAGCCGGGAGGTAACGTTTCTCAGCAAATCTCCGTTACTCCAGGAGATAGATTAGCGATTGCAACGATGTACGGCTTTTCGAATGACTGGTTTTTTGCGACTGGAGCCGATGGTATAGATCCGTTTAAAAAAGGAGATGCTTCCACCAGTATGGCACTTTACAATAACGGGACAGCCATTGATCAGTTTCCAGGTGCAGGAATTACTCAATTTAATCTGGCCGGAACACCACTTGCAGAAAGTAAGCCCATCACGGTCGTTCCGAATCCAAATCCATTCACTACCTTGCCAGGAATACAGGGGCTTATAAAAGTGACAATTAAATAGTTATCTTATAATTGTAAATCACTTTAAAAGAATAATCATGGTGAAATTACAATCAGAGGCTTGATATTTTGATCACATTATTGAAAAGATCGATTGCTGGCCTTAAAGTAATCCTTAAACCATAGAATACAATGCGTTTTAATGCATTGTATTCTTATATATTGTCTTTATAATGAACAAATGAAAAGCATAAAGAACCAGAGTACAAATAACAAGAATTTAACCTCTCCTCATTTATGGGTTGCCAAATATGCTGATTACCTGTTTACTTACGCGGTTTCGCGGCTGAACGACGAAGAAATTGCAAAGGATCTCGTTCAGGAAACGTTTTTAGCAGGCCTTGAACGAATAGAAAATTTTGAAGGTCACAGTTCGGAAAAAACCTGGCTAACGGCAATCCTTAAATATAAGGTAATAGATGTTTACCGTAAAAAATCAAGTAAAATAACGAAGGACAAGGTTATTGCATTTGATGAATATGATCGGGAAGACTTTTTTGATCAGAACGATGGGCACTGGAACGACCCGCACAGGCCAAAAGAAATGGGTATTGAAGAACCGGATGCATTAATTAGCAAGGAGTTTACGGAGACTTTGCAGAAATGCATGAAAAAGCTGCCTGCGTTATGGCTTGCCGTTTTTACGATGAAGCATATGGACGAAGAAGAAACAGCTGTCATCTGTAGCGAGCTGAAGGTTACGTCTTCCAATTTTTGGGTAATTATTCACCGTACGAAGGTAAACCTTAGGGCTTGTCTTCAAAAAAACTGGATTTAAAATAATGGAAATGAAAGAATCTGAGGTAAAGAAAATAGCTTATAACTGCCGTAAGGCAACCTTTTTGATAGAGAAACAGCAACTTACCTCTATCACATTGAGGGAAAAAATGGAGCTGAAGATACATTTGGCAGGTTGCATCATCTGCCAAACATTTATGCAGCAAAGTATTACGATTAATAAAATGGTACATAACCTGTTTCATTCTTCAAACCGCACCGATTTAAAACTTGATAAGCAGTTTAAAGAAGATTTGCAGGAAGTAATTAACGAGCGTATAAATAAAAAGTAATGGTATTTGAAAGCGAATTAGGAGGGGAGAATTCAAAATAATAGCCGGATTTCTCTTCCTTAGTTTCGAACAGAAAAACAAAGGAAGAGATTATCAGAAAATTTTCTGAAACCAAGCTACCTTATTTTAAGTGCGATGTTTCCCAATTACCTGAAGTGATATTGCTAAAAAAGCCAAGTCCTTTAGTACAAAATAATCAGTTACTAAGATTCCATCAGTTATTTTCCAGATGCCTGGTGTTGTAGCTAAAAAGCTAAGTGTTGTTAGAAATATTACAGCAGTAAGGTACCCCGCAATAAGACCTGCTTTTCTATTCCAGAAAGAGCCAATTAATAAAACTCCGGTTACAATTTCGTAAATGCCAATAATGTTGGATACGCCCTGTACAGAAGTAACATTATAAAGCCAGCTCATTAAAAAGCTGTTCGCTACGTACCCTTTAATCGCAAGCGCTTCGGTTGGTGTAAATTTGAGAATGCCAATCCACAATAGTGTGATGATGGTTGCGATAACGCCTAAGGTATAACCTGTTTTTTTTAAATCCATGATATTTCGATAAATGATAAATTGAGATCCTTAAAAAGATACCCAGCAGAGCCGGTAAACAATTTAGTTCCTCATTGTACATTTAGTCGAATTGGATTCTCTTTCCTTACAATTTTATTTTAAATTCTGATACAACACGGTCACAGGTTCAATTCACTACATTTTTTTAATTATGGCTTCAAGCCTAATGATTTTGAGAATGGCGCGGTTAATCTGGTTATTTAAGTACATCTGGATACATCATGTTATAGTATTCTTTAATGGTGATGATTTTAGAATCGGTACTATTCGACATTCGTGTTCCTTTTTTTACAAAGATAAAATTGGTGCTAAAAAAATTCTTACCGCTCTTGTCTCTTGAGATTCCCTGATCCATAAAAATCCATGCATTAAGCTTTGGTATATCCCAAAAAAAAAATTCACCATTTCCTCTTGTGTCTCTCCGCTCATAACTTGGGTAGGTTTTTTTTAAATAATCTGCAATAATCTTTGTTTCGTCTTGATTAACAGTGCTATACTTAAAGCCTAAATAATTTGTTTTATCCTTACCGGTAATAAACACAGATAAGTTATTATAATCAGCAAGATTTCCATTAGGAAATGAATAGGTACTAAGCTTAACTTCGCCAAGGACATAATTACCTGGTTTATTTGTGGTATAAGCATTCAATGCAAGGTTCGGATCCTCATCCTTTTTTAATTGCTTATCTCCCTGAACAATGCTCAATATATTTTCATCAAATTTTAAGGCTAAGAGGTCTGTCTTTGTTTGTGATTTACACGAAATGACAGTCATTCCTAACAGGATTAAAAAGAAATATTTCATACAGTTACTTTTAATTGATGGTTCTATTCTGCTAACAAATAAGGATTCATATTTGCTTCTAAATTAAGAAAATCTACCAGATATATTCTACGCTCAAAGTAGTCGAGAAACCATCCAAATTAGAAAATAATTTAACGGATTTAAGTAATGCATTCATAAATTACGGAAAATTGCTTACAAAATTTAGAGAAAAAGAACAAGCAACCAACAGGCATAAAAAAGCACTTAATGAACTTCCGTTTACTGCTCATTTTAAAACAAGATTGCAGGCTTTGTAAATTTGCATGGAGGTGTAGCATCTCCAACCGGACCCGAAATTTTTAGACCAAAATGGGATTCGGTAGTAATTATTGCCGGAATTATTTGGAGATCATTTCCTGGATTGTCATGGTTAATATTGCTATATTACCTATCTTTAACAAAGTAACGTAAAGCATTATTTAATCTATGAAAAACTGGTTTCTATGAAGTTTTGGAATCTTTTGATTACATTTTGGATCATCTATTTGTTGTTTTTTGCGATTGGACTGCCACTTATTCTCCATTACGCCGGAGGTCTTCATTCAAGCGATTATGAGATGATTCATACATCTGCCGGCAAAGCATTCTTTTTGCTTGGCCTGGGCACGGCACTTTGGTTCATCGTATTTATTTATTACATCAGGCGATTTTTAATTAATCTTTTTTTGAAAAAAAAGGGCATTACTCAGTTGTTCGAACGTGGTGAAAAAAGAAAAGGAACCGTTCTTGAAAAACAAGTAATCAGTGAAAAAAATGATGCACAGCACTTGCAACTGAAAGTATCGTTCTACAATTTTTTCAGTTCTTTGGTTTCGGAAGAGTTTGAGTTTGTAGACTCAAAACCGGATCAACGCCGCTTTGAAGTAGGCAATAGCATTGGGATTGTGCTGGATAGAGAGCGGAAACCTCCATATATTGGAATAGACGGGGTGGTGGTGAAATGGAATGCCAAAGCCATAGTTCTTACGGTGATTGGGCTACTACTATTGATTGCTTTTGCAGTAGGAATATTGGCGTATACCTATATAAATGAAAGCCATGGCTATGGTTGGCGGTATCTGTATTTTTGGCATCCTTACATTATGATTCCCGGCTTTTTTATCTTTTTTTCAGCTTTTTCATTTGACCTTACCAAAGGTCTTTTTAAAAAAATTGGGATAAATCCTTAAAACCATATATCTTACTTTTCGGGAAAAGAACTATAGAATCTGTATGACAAGTGATTTGCTGCCTCATTCTTTGAGTAGCAGCTTCAAATACGTAAAAATCTTCCCACTATGCTCCGCTTCATGGTAGTTAGCGGCTTGTAGCGCCTGAACATGATTTTTCACTTGAAATCCTATGGGTAACTCAAAGGGGGTATAGTTCACAAATAATCCAGATTCTAAATCTGATTCGAGGTGGTTAACGGTATCAATCAATAGATGTTTCACCTCATTAACCTCTGGCGTAATTTTCCAGGAACCTGGAGAGGAGCCAATTTTGAAGGATTCCATGAATTCATTAGATATATACATTGGTAATCCGCTACGCATATACATATGTCTCTGTTGAGAAGTAATACAATGACCAATTTGCCAAATTATATTATTGTTAAAACCCTCTGGAATTTTAAATAATGTTTCGTAATTACTCGTTTCTATTAATTGTAATAGCCTAATCCTGCTCGCTCTTAAAATTTCACATTCGAAACGTTCATTATTCATTTAAGTTGGTTTAAGTCCATAGCAACAGAAGAAGCCGTAATATTCTCTAAAGTAAGCTTTTCGCATTAAAATTCAAACTTTACCTTTTTTTAGGAATCTACTTACAAAAATTATATTAACAGATTGTTTATGATGCATTTCACAAAGCCCAGTAAGGCTGTTTTAAAGGCATACCATTCTTTAGTACGACCAATGAAGACGTATGGCGTTTCTTTCACTAAAGAAATGCACCAAAATGCAGCTCCAAGATGTACGGAGTATAACATCCGATGACTAACCGAAGGAAAGATAGATTCTTCTTTTACTAAGGGTAATGCAGGGATTCTAATATTAATTCTGCTCGTTTTTACTAACTTAGTGGTATGGCTAATATCGTGAACACCTTTTTTACAACAGACGTATATAATTCTGAAATCCATTTGGAAATAAATGAGGATATATTGAACAACATACATGCTGATGGAATAAAACCTAATGATAAGTTGCAGGTAGAATTCGTCTTTATTACAGATAATGAAGATAAAGCCGTTCAATTCAAAAACAATCTCTTATTACAATTTCCTTTCTATAGTAAAATTTTTATAGAGAAAGCTGATGATTTCTGGGATATTCATGGCGTTACTAATGATATAGAGATGTCTTTAAATGAAATTAATAATTGGAATCAAACAATGTGGGACTTCGGTTATCAATACGATTGTCAATTAGATGGTTGGCAGGTTGGAGTTGATAAAAATTGATTAGACGCTTCTATACAAAGCCTTTTACTCCTTTGCTACTTACGCAGTGGTAGCCATTTGTTTTGCTCATGATGGTGCTGTAGTGCACTGCGTCTAACTTTTATTATAGTAGTTATTAGCATCAAACAGAGTTAACATGAGTAGGAAGATCGGTGCTATGCCATGTCTAATACCACTTAAAACACACGCCATCACATTCGTTCTGTCATGGTTTTAATTTTGGCAAAGCGAATGTCTTCATGAACCTTCTCCCTATCTTCATTTAGGATTTGCTTCGCTTCATCCTGGATAAGCCCAAACGCATTCCACTTTTCAGCTCACCTTCGTAATCGAAAATGCTGCGCTAACGCTTGTGTTAAAACATAGATCGAATCCCGTTGCTTTGCAACTGCTGATTCTCACACATTTTCTCAGTTCGCAAGCGTTGAGCATAAGTTCCAATAGATTTCTATATTTGAATAATATTAACTATTCTCATATGAAATTTATAACGCCTAGTGTTTTAGAAAAGTCTTTTACTTGTCCCCATTGCGAGGCCATTTCCCAGCAAACTTGGTGGCTACGAAGATGGGATGGTGGTCAAAATCCTAATAATTTAACAAACCCCATTAGAGTTGGCACTTGCGCACACTGTAGCCTCAGTACGATCTGGGTTGAAGATATAATGTATTATCCAGATAATGGAAATGCTCCCCTTCCAAATGATGATATGCCAGAGAATGTGAAACAGGTATATCTTGAGGCAGGCTCTATTTACAAAAAGTCCCCACGTGGTGCAGCGGCATTGTTAAGATTAGGCATTCAAATCTTGTGTAAAGAGCTTGGAGAGTCAGGAACAAATATTAATACTGATATTAAACACTTAGTCGCAAAGGGCTTACCGCCAATAGTTCAACAATCTTTAGATATAGTGAGAGTAACTGGTAATGAGGCAGTACATCCAGGTCAGATTGATATAGATGACCCCAAGGTAGTAGGTAGCTTATTTGAACTTACTAATATCGTTGTGCAATACATGATATCATTGCCAAAACAAGTTGGTCGCCTCTATAACTCATTACCGGATGATAAAGTAAAAGCAATAGTAAACCGTGACACTCAATAGCCATGAATTTCAACAACATTAAAACTAGAATTGACGAATTGATAAGACTTGCGGAAGAAGTCCTCGAAACGAAAACAGTCAGTAAGGCATCTGGTAAACCATCTGTAGACGTTGAGAAGTTTAATGAACTTCGATCAGCGTCCCTCTCGTTTTTGCGTACCATATTTAATAACTCCCATCCAATCTACCTCGAGTTTGATTCAAAAGCTAAACTCAGTACGCCACATAATACTATAACAGCTATTGGGATATTAAAGGCGGCTAAGAGTGAAATTGATGGAGGGTGGCTTTTTACATTAAAAGAACTATTATCTGCCGAGATCTTTTCTGACTTCTTAGAGATGGCCGAACATTTATTAGCTGAAGAATACAAAGATCCTGCTGCAGTTATGATTGGTAGTGTTTTAGAGGAACATTTAAGACAGCTGGCCATTAATAATAGCATTGCATTGGAAATTCAAAAACCTGACAGAATAATACCCAAAAAAGCAGACACGCTTAACAGCGAACTAGCATCGCAAGGCATATATAATAAGCTAGATCAAAAAAGTATTACGGCATGGTTAGACCTCAGAAACAAGGCTGCTCATGGCAAATATGAAGAGTATTCAAAGGAGCAAGTTGAATTAATGTATCAAGGTGTGGTGAATTTCATTGCTAGAATTAATTGATTTTATTATGAGTGCGTCAAAGCATCAACACTTTATACCGAAGTCCTATTTGAAAAATTTTGCGTTAATAGATGGAGATAAGGCATTTGTTGAAGCGAAACAACGTAAGGATGATGTGGTAAAACCGAACTTACTGAGCATTAGGGATATTTGTGTAGATAAGAACCTTTACACTTTACCTTACGGAGAAATAGACAAAAAATATGCACTTGAGACATTCTACGCAAATGAAGTAGATGCTGTATTTCCTGAGGTTTATGGCTGGCTTACCGATCCAAATTTAAAAACTATAACACTTGTTCAACGAGCAAAAATTGTAATGACTTGTATGAGTCTATATTTTCGGACACCGAAGTTTTTAAATCAAAACACTAAACTCTCCAACAGAATACTTGAGTACGCAACTAAGTATCATCAAGATGCGAATGGGCATGTTTTGTTCAAATTCCGGAATTATGAATTTGATTTCGACATTAAAGACCTAGAAAGTGTTAAAAATCAAATGAAACTGAAAAGAAAGTTTGAGTTTCTCCAATCACATTTAAAAGAATGGCACCAGTTCATACAGTTTAAAATCCATGCAGGAATTGGTGTTGTTAAGGTCACTGATGAGGTCAGGCTAATCACTTCCGATAATCCTGTTATCATTCATAATGGTCATAACGCATTAAATCTTTTTGACCTAAATAACATTATTCAATTGCCCCTTGATCCAAACCACTATTTGATAATATATCCAAATTCAGAAGAGGCTATGTTAGATACAGTTTATCGTTCGAACCATGATAAATGGTGGGCTTTGACTACAAATCTACAAGTGGAACAAAATTGTGAGGACTGGATTTTGGGTTTGCCTGGCTCTGTCATTGCGCATCTAGAAGACCAGCAGAAGTACGGGAAATGGAATGATGAGAATATTCAAAATGTACTAAATCTTGAGCATAGAGCTACAAAAATGAAAACTTTGACCGAATTGATGTCAATTCATGGGTTATATAGTGAAGTTGTTGCTGAAGAGGTAAGAAGTCAAAAACAAGATCCCCTAATCAATAATGATGGTCAACTCTTAGAAATCATAAACTTACTAAAAGCCAATGGTTATGATGTGTAAAAATAAATTTAGATGGCAGCAAACCATCAAAGGAAGCAATTTATTTACTATCCTCAATATTTTTCAGCCTGAGTTATAAACAGATGTGCAATAGCTAATCTATTGGAAAACATTCAAATGCGTATATGGCACATTCCAAAGCTAATCAATTGTGTTAAATTCATTAAATGAGCTAATACCACATCTACACTTAAGAAGGCGAACATCAAGCCAGTCTTTTGGACTCTTTTAAATACCTACAAATGATAAAACCTAATGGTTAAAGTAGGATGTGGATAAATACACACCAAAACAAACTAGTTACTTAACTATATTAGTTCAATGATAGTAGGCAATTCATTAAATCACATCCAACAATTTAAAGAACTCATAAAATTACACAATCACTATGAAGAGAATCCTAATTCGCTACAACGAGCATTAGCATTTGCAAGTGCATCATGGCATTTAATTGAATGGGTATTGAAAGAGGTCAACCCTAAACCATCGAGTGCGCAATTAGAAGAGTTTAGGAAAACATTGTACCCTAAATGCCCCTACCTTGAGCTGATGCATGATATAGCTAATACCAATAAGCACAGATTTCTTTCAAAGCCTAAGTCAAATTTAAGTTTAGTAATAAAACAAAATAGTCCGTTCAACAATGCCTTCACTAAACAGTTCGGGGTAGATTCATTGATTCTAGAAATGGACAATGGTAGCAAGCTAAAGTTTACTGAAGTTGCTAACCAAATATTATCTTTCTGGCTGACCTATTATCAGGAAGTGTTAAATATCCCAAATGACCAGTTGACTATCAAAATGGATGACTACTTTATCTAGCGTATCTTATGAGTAACGAAGAATTAAGGCTGCTAACGGAAATCAGTAACTCACTGAAAGCGATCAACGCAAGGCAAGAAACACAAGAGTTATTCGCTGAATCAAACAAATTGTTTGATCGATCAGATGCTAGAGTTGAGAATGCAACTAGTCAAATACAAAATACGTTTGACCGCATACATGATAAAGTATTTAACTTCAACAACGGTTTAATTGCGGGATATCTTCTACTAGGCTCTTACCCAAGTGAACGACCTAAGCCAGATTACAACATCAATGAACGACCCCGGATTACATCATCTCAACAGATGTATTCACTTTTAAAACAGAAGTGGGATACGGGCAAGATTAACTTCCTCGAAGAATTTAAAGTGATCCTACTCAATCGTAGCAATCGAGTGTTGGGGATAGTTGATATATCAATGGGTGGAGTGAGTGGAACTTATGTTGATCCTAAGGTAGTGTTTGCTACTGCTTTAAAAGCTAACAGTTCATCAATAATATTGGTGCATAACCATCCGAGTGGATCAGTTAGGCCAAGTGAGGCTGATATTAAGCTTACAAAGAGACTGACTGAGTGTGGGAAACTTCTCGATATTATTGTGTGGGATCACATCATTTTAGCT
Organism: Pedobacter nototheniae; assembly: GCF_032678625.1. Taxonomy (GTDB): domain Bacteria; phylum Bacteroidota; class Bacteroidia; order Sphingobacteriales; family Sphingobacteriaceae; genus Pedobacter; species Pedobacter nototheniae_A. The sequence goes on from NZ_JAVTSO010000002.1 coordinate 279,488, forward strand.
GACAATAACTATTATAGCTTCGCCGATGATGGCATGATATGAATTGGCGCGCGCCAAAACGCGCCAAATGTTTACCGAAATGAAATGCAAAACAGAGTTTCAAGTGTAAATACAAATACTTAACTTTAAATCGGCAGCAGTAGCCTGCCATCATAAAACAGCCTTTAAATGGGCTATAACATTTTTTGAGCAACAAAAAACCCCTTCAAGTTATCCTTAAAGGGGTTTAAAGCAGTGGGCCCACCTGGGCTCGAACCAGGGACCAAAAGATTATGAGTCTTCTACTCTAACCAGCTGAGCTATAGGCCCGGAAAAAACATTTGTTTTTTGCGAGTGCAATGTTACAAATTTGGATTCAATTTAAGAAAAAGTTTTGTCTTTAAATTTCAAAAAAAAGTAAGATTCACTCATTTTCAATTAAATAAATTTCAATTAAAAACTTTAGACAAAACCATAATAGCTACTTTTTTAATTTATAACCACTTTATTTATTCAATTCTTATCTAAGATCAATGTCTGTTTTTTTTATGTAATTTAACTTTGTACATGTTTAGATGCCCAGGTTGGTTGCAGAAATTAAAATATTATGAACTATTTTCAGAAAGGGAGTTGAATGTAAACGAGCATGTTTCAACAGGCATTATTATTGTTAATGAGGCAAAGTGCGAGAAATCTGAAATTTAGCTTATTTTTATAGTGATTATCGGTTTAAAATTAGATATAGCCATAATAGAGTTAACAGATTTTTAAAATACCTGAACCATTTTACCAGACAAAAATGAATTATATAAAACTGCAGGAGGATGTAGAACAACACGTTAGCAATTATTTTAATACACATCACGATCCCCGATTGGTTTATCACAATTTACAACACACAGAAGATGTTGTTCATGCGGCGAAACAAATTGCTAATCATTACCAATTAAATGAGCAGGATTTTTTTGTTGTAACAACTGCAGCCTGGTTTCATGATACCGGTTATTTTGAAGATGCTTTACATCATGAGGCAAAAGGAGCAGCGCTTGCTGAACATTATTTAGCGAAACATAATGTTGATCCACAGGTTATAAATTTGGTATCTGGTGCAATTTTAAGCACAAAAATCCCTCAAAAACCCCTTAATCAACTTGATGAAATTTTATGCGATGCAGATCTTTTTCATTTAGGGTTGGAAGACTTTAGAAAAAAGGGCAAACTGATGCATAAAGAGGTCGAATTGATTCATAAAACAGACATTAGTAAATTAGATTGGCGCAAAAGAGATATTCAGTTTATGGAATCTCATCATTACCACACTGATTATGTAAATTTATTGCTTGGCGATCAAAAGGTGAAAAACATAAACAAACTTAAATCAAGGTTAGCTGAAGATCTTGAAAATGAAGAGGAAAAAACACCGGTTAATGTTGAAGAAAAACCGATGACCATTATAGAAAAAGAGACTAAAAGCAATAAAAAAGATCGGCCTGAAAAAGGAATTGAAACGATGTTTAGAATTACATCTGCAAATAACCAGCGATTGAGTGATATGGCAGATAATAAGGCTCATATTCTTATCACAGTAAATTCCATTATTTTATCTTTAGTAGTGAGTTTGCTTTTGAGGAAACTTGATAGCAGTAATTTTTTAATGATCCCGACCTTTATATTGTTGATGGTCAGCTTGTCATGTGTTGTGGTTTCCATCCTTTCAACGCGCCCTTCTATACCGGCAGGTGTTTTTACAACAGAAGATCTCGATAAAAAAAGTGTAAATCTTTTATTCTTTGGCAATTTTTATAAAATGTCTTTAGAAAATTATACCGAAGGCATGGTTAAGGTAATGAACGATAAGGATTTTTTATACGGCACACTTATCCGGGATGTATATTCGCAGGGGGTGGTATTGGGCCGTAAATATAAGTTGATCCGGTTGGCCTACAATATTTTTATGTTTGGTTTAATCGCATCTGTATTATCATTTATGATTGCTTTTTTACTTTTTGGTAAGGATTAAGTTTATGGTAGAAATACAAAATACCACTACTTTTTTTAACAGAGATTTAAGCTGGTTAAAATTTAACGAACGGATTTTAATGGAAGCCGGACGTAAAGAAGTGCCGCTTTTAGAAAGAATAAAATTCTTATCGATATTTTCTTCCAACCTGGATGAATTTTATCGGGTAAGAATGCCTGTTTTATTGGCTTTAGAGAAATTAAGCAATAAAAGTGATAATGATATTCAGATTGAAGCAGATTTATTAAATACCGCCAATGCTTTTATTTTAGCACAGCAGCAGCGTTATGGTAAAACGTTACAGGAAGATATTATTCCTGAATTAAAACAAAATCACATCAATCTGGTGTATGCCTCTGCTTTTCCGGATGAAATAAAAAAAGAACTTACGCGATATTTTCAAAGTCAGGTTTTAGCCTTTTTGCAGCCAGTTTACATCCATAAAAAAACAGATTTCTTTCCATCCAATAACGAGCTTTATTTTCTGGTTACACTCAAAAAAAATGGAGAGGATAAAGGCGTGATTTTAAATATTCCATCAAACCAGTTGCCTCGTTTCTATAAAGTGGTGCATGGCGAAGAAACTTCAATTGTTTTTTTAGATGATATTGTAAGAACGCATTTAAATCTTGTTTTCGGACCAGTTGAAATTACGGGCTGTTTTAGTTTTAAAATTACCCGCGATGCAGAGATTGACCTTACCGACGAATATTCTGGTGGATTATCAGAACAGATAGAAGCCCAGCTCCTAAAACGCGATTCGGGTTTGGCTACCCGTTTTCTGCACCAGCCAGGTATTTCTGAAAGAGGTTTGGAACTCATTAAAAAGTTATTTAACCTGAAAAAAGCCAATATGGTAGAGGGTGGTCGATACCACAACCTTAAAGATTTGATGGCTTTTCCGGTAAGTTCGGGTGCCTTATCCAACCCATCCTGGGCAAAAATTTATAGGGATATTACCGAGGGTACCCTAATTGAAGAAATTCATAAAAAAGACCTGATTTTTCATACACCCTACCAAAGTTATGACCCGGTTTTAAGGTTTTTTAATGAAGCAGCGATTGATCCTGCGGTTTGCGAAATCTACATTACCCTGTACCGTGTAGCCAGCGATTCTAAAATTGTAAATGCTTTAATCAGTGCAGCAAAAAACGGTAAAAAAGTGGCTGTTTTAGTGGAGCTTAAAGCCAGGTTTGATGAAGCCAATAACATCAAATGGGCAAAAAAAATGAAAGAGGCCGGGGTTGATATTATTTACAGTGTTACGGCTTTAAAAGTACATGCAAAAGTAGCGCTTGTTAAACGTAGAGTGGGCGAACGTACCGATTATACAGGCTTATTTGCAACGGGGAACTTTAACGAAAGTACTGCTGCTTTTTACACTGATCATATTTTAATGACAGCCAATAAAGAAATGTTGCGCGAGGTGGAACTTTTATTTATCTTTTTGGCTAAACGTGAAAAACCAGTCAAACCTGACTTAATTAACTTTAAACACTTACTCGTTGCCCAGTTTAATCTCCAAAGTGCTTTTCTTCAATTGATAGATCGTGAAATTGAACATGCAAAAGCAGGAAAAGAAGCTTCCATTACCATAAAAATGAATAACCTTGAAGAGAAAACTTTAATTAGTAAACTCTACGAAGCATCGGAGGCAGGGGTAAAAATTACCATGATTGTACGGAGCATTTGCCGGCTCGTTCCTGGTGTAACAGGTTTAAGCAGCAATATTAAAGTAATTCGTATTGTCGATCGTTATTTAGAGCATGGGCGGATTTTTATCTTCAATAATTTGGGTAAACAAGATATGTACCTTGGCTCAGCCGATTGGATGAACCGAAATATCTATAGAAGGATAGAAGTTTGTTTTCCAATTTACGAGGAGAACATTAAAGCCGAATTGCTGGAAATAATCAATCTTCAAAAACAAGATAATGTTCAGGCGGTTGTTATTGATGAAGAGATGAACAATGTACCCGTTTTAAAAGAAGGAAAAACCATTCAGTCTCAGTACGAAATCTATCAATTTTTAAAATCAAAACAGAATACCTAAATGAAAACCAATAAAAACACCATATTATTATCATTCCTGGCTTTAGGGTTTGGGTTTTTGACAGTTGCCTGTGTAAATGGCAGCCATAAAGAAAATAAAACCGAACAAAGAGATACCTCCAATGTTGCAACACCATCGGATTTTGCCTACGATCTTAAAAATCCGGTTCAGTATAATATGCCACAAAACCTTTTTGAAATTTCGGGTATAGTATTCCATAATGGAGATGCCAAAGAAGTTTTTGCCATTCAGGACGAGGATGGCGATCTATTTCATTTAGGTTTAAGCGATAAAGAAGCCAGATTTACCAAGTTTGGTGGCAAAGGTGATTATGAAGACCTTACAATTTATAAAAACCTGATTATCGTGCTAAAAAGTAATGGAGAGTTGCATACTTTTCCCATTTCAGAAATTAACAAGCCAGAAGTGTCAAACGTAATTAAAACAAAGGGTATTGTGCCGAAAGCAGAATACGAAGGATTATTTGCAGATGAAAAAGCAGGATTGCTCTATATTTTAACAAAGGAGAACAAAGAACAGGCAAAAAATAAAGAAACAATTGTATATTCTTTTAAAATTGCTGACGATGGAAGCTTAACCAAAAGCGATGAGTTTAGTTTGCCTTTTAAAGATATTGCTGCGGTTTCAGATAATTCAAAAGTGAAATTCCGCCCTTCAGCATTGGCTAAAAACCCCGCTACAGGCGAATGGTATATTCTTTCATCGATTAATAAAATGATTTTAATTACGGATGCAAACTTTAAAATTAAATCGAGTCAGCCGTTAAACGGAACATTATTTAACCAACCAGAAGGAATTGCATTTGATAAAGACAATAACCTCTATATTTCTAATGAAGGCGGAACATTAGCCGCAGGTAATATATTGATGTTTAAATACAAAAAAGGATAACAAACCCGCCATAAATTTTTGAATGCCAAAACGCCCGATATGATTAAGAAATTTACCCTGATTACAACCCTGTTACTGCTTAATTTAATTGTCCTTGCACAAAAGGAAGTTAAATATCGGGTAATCTTGTTTGGTGATGCCGGAGAAATGAATTCAGGACAAACACAGGATTTAAAGAATGCAGCCAAACAAATTATACCCAATAAAACCACTGTTTTTTACCTGGGCGATAACATTTATCCTACGGGTATGGGGCTTCCAGGGAGCGTGGAAGAGGAAGACACTAAAAATATTCTAAAATCACAGTTTGAGCCTATGCGAGCAATGGGTGCGGCTGTTTATTTCCTTCCGGGCAACCACGATTGGGATAAATCGGGGCCAAAAGGGCTGGCTAAAATTAAAGCACAGGGTGAGTTTTTGCAGGCTCAGAATGATCCTTTGCTAAAATTAATTCCTGATAATGGCTGCCCCGATCCGGTTGCTATTAACTTAACTGATCATTTAACGGTTATAGCATACGATAGTGAATGGTGGCTTTTTCCTTACAATAAAAAAAATCCGGTTGCAGAATGCGATTGCAATACAAAAGATGAGGTTCTCATCCGTATGGAAGAACTGCTGCAGCAAAATAAAGGCAAGGTAATTCTTTTAGCTTCACACCATCCTTTTCAAAGTTATGGCCCGCACGGTGGATATTTCAATCTCAGAAACCACCTTTTTCCATTAACCTCATTAAATAAGAATTTATATATTCCAATGCCGGTACTCGGATCGGTATACCCACTTTTGCGTTCTACATTGCTAAGCCCCGAAGATTTAAACCATCCGGCTTATAAAGACATGATTAAATCGGTAACTGATGTTTTTGGCGATTACCCCAATGTAACCTATGTTGCCGGGCACGAACATGGTTTACAATTAATTAAAAGCAAGCAGTTGCAGATTGTAAGCGGCTCTGGTTCTAAAATTTCTCCAAATAGAAAAGGAAAAAATTCCTTATTTCATGAAATGAAACAGGGATATGTAGTGGCAGATCAACTGATGAATAATGATATGCGCTACGAATATTATGTTTATGCGGATACCGGCGTACAAAGGGTTTACAGCTATACAAAACCTTTCGAGAAAATTACTTTGAAGGAAAGGCAGAAGGCCAAGCCATTAACGGTTGATAGTGTTATGGTAAGTATAAAACCTGAATATGATAGTGTAGGACGTTTTCACCGTTACCTATTTGGCGACAATTACCGTAAAGAATATGTTGTGAAAACCAAAATGCCTGTGATCAGGATTTCTGAAATAGCGGGTGGTTTAAAGGCAACCAAGCGGGGCGGAGGTAACCAATCACGATCCTTGCGTTTAGAAGATAAGAATGGTAAAGAATGGGTTTTAAGGAGCGTAGAAAAATACCCTGAAGTATTATTACCTGCCCAGTTACGCGAAACTTTTGCTAAAGATGTTATCCGCGATAATATGTCGGCACAACACCCTTTCTCTGCGTTAGTGGTGCCCGATTTGGCAAAAGCTGCAGGCATTCCACACACCGAGCCAATAATTGGTATGGTGTCTCCCGATGATAATTTAGGCGAATTTGCAGCCGCTTTCGCAAATACGGTTTGTTTATTGGAAGAAAGAGAGCCTTTGGGAGATTCAGATAATTCGGCTAAAATGTATAAAAAGCTGAATGACGATAACGATAATACTTTTGATGGGCCAGCCTGGGTAAAGGCCAGGGCTTTTGATGTTTTACTTGGAGATTGGGACCGTCACGATGATCAATGGCGCTGGAAAGATACCAAGAAAAAAGGTGGTAAATATTATATACCAGTGCCGAGAGATCGTGATCAGGTATTTTACAGATCTGATGGCTTTTTACAACGTTATACGCAGTCATCCTCTTTACTGCCGATGATGCAAGGCTATGAAAGGAATATTAAAGATATAGATTGGTTTTTATGGGAAGGAAGAGAGCTCAGCAGCAGGTGGACGGCAAATATTGGTGAAGAAGAATGGAACAAAATTGTAAATGAGTTTTGTGGCTATTATACTGATGAAATTTTTGAAAAAGCATTAAGAAAACTTCCTGACCCGGTTTATGCCATACATCATGATGTTATATTGGCCGAATTAAAAGAGCGTAGGGCAACTTTACCAAAAATGATGAACGATTATTATCATTTCTTCAATCGTATTGTAGATATTGAAGTATCTGATAAAAATGAGCTTGTACAAATAAATGATGCAGAAAACAAAGGTCTGAATGTTAAAATCAATAAAATTTCGAAAGAAGGAAATATAAAAGCCGAATTATTTAACCGTGTTTTTGATCCTAAAGTAACCAAAGAGCTTCGCATTTACCTGCATAATGGCAATGATAGTTTAATTTTAAATAATAAAACATCAAATATTAAAATCAGGATTATTGGCGGAAAAGGAAAAAAAGTATATGATTTTGAAAACAGCAACAGCAATGTAAGGCTATACGACAGAAAGGGCAAAGCCGAATTTAAAGGTGAGGATGCAAATAAAATAACCAAAACCTTATCAAATGATACATCCAATGTAAGTTACATAGCTAAAGATATGTACCGCCGAAATTCAATATTGCTTAATGCCGGTTATAATAGCGATGATGGTTTACTGTTGGGCTTAATTTATAAACAAACCAACCCGGGCTTTAGGAAATTGCCTTATGGCAATTCGCAAACCATTTCATTTTTACACTCTTTTCAAACTTCTGCCTTTAAATTTGATTATAAAGGCGAATGGTTAAAAGCCATTGGTAAGGCAGATTTTACCCTAAAAGGAAGTGCAAATGCACCAAATTACTTGCAAAACTTTTTTGGATTGGGTAACGAAACGCATTTTGATGAACATGCCGATGATGTACATTATTATCGTACAAGATTTAACCTGTATCAGGTAGATGCTGCGTTAAGATGGCGCAGGCCTAAATCAACATTCAGTATTGGTCCTTCCTATCAGTATTATAAGTACAATGAAGGAGGAAATAATGGTCGTTTTATCGAAAATCCGGCCCAGTTGCATTCTTCTGATAGTTTAACGGTACGGAATGAGAAGATGTTTGCCGGTGCCATTGTTAATTTTACCAATAATACACGGGATAACGATTTGTTGCCAACTTTAGGAAGTTATGTAGATTTTAAACTCGTAGGCTATAAAGGGATAAATAAAAATTCAAATTCCTTCGGACAGTTTACGGCCAGCATTGCATTATATAAAAACCTGGATGGTCGGAAGAACTTTATTCTTGCCGATCGTTTTGGTGGTGGTGTAACTGTTGGAAAGCCTGCATTTTACCAGGTACAGTATTTAGGCGGACAGGGTAATTTACTGGGTTACCGCCAATATAGATTTGCAGGTGAGCAGAGTTTTTACAATAACCTGGAGTTAAGGGCTAAACTTGGTGATTTAGTAAGTTATGTACTGCCCGGACAGGTAGGCTTGCTCGGATTTTATGATGTTGGACGTGTGTGGAAAAGAAATGAACCATCAAATATATGGCATCACGGAGTAGGGGGAGGTGTGTATTTTGCACCCGCTTCTTTGACTGTTTTCAGCTTTGTTATGGGGCATTCTACAGATGGATGGTATCCTTACGTATCAATGAATTTTAGGTATTAGAATACTTGCAAAAAACGTTAACGCCAATATTTTCGTAAATAGTATTACGTTAAGAAGACTTTGTGTAACTTTTTCAATTCATATCTTTGCAATTGATTAGTTATGAAATACATAACGCTAATTAAGAAAAACATATAACTAACATATACAATGAATACCAATGTAATTAAAATACATAAAAATGAATGTATTGGTTGCCAGGTAAAATCAAGCTTGTCATTTGGCCCCCTTGTGGCTTATTTAAAAGGCAGGTTAGTTACTGAGAAATCTGTAAAATCAGAATTTTATAGGTTTTTATTAGAAAAAATTGAGAAAGAAGACGCGCTGATGGGTAACATCAATGCACAGCAACTATCAAAACATAAAGATACACTTGAATTAATTTTTACAATACTTACGCCATTAATGGCGAACGAGAACGACATGTTCTGGGCATTAAGCACACCAGTGCCCGATGAAATATTTTTTAGTACCAATGCCTTTTATAATTTCTTTAAAGACCACGATCCAAATAATAAAGTTAAAAAAGACGATGAACCAGTAGAAAAAAAGCAGATGAAATTCATCTACAATTTAATCCTGGATCGTTTTTATAACTTTAATTCGGTACTTAAAAATGAAATTATTTATGCCCATGTTAATGCCGATACAGGTTTAACACAGTACTATAATATTCAAACGGATGTACAGTTTGTAGATATTTTTTACAAAGGTGATTTACCTGAGCTTAATTTTGAAGATCTTTCGCAAAACTTCCAGGAAGGTACTGAACTCGAATATCTGATTAAAAAACTTCCTTTAAAAAATGTAAGTTTTGAAGGTTTTACCGTAATCTCCATAACTGATGTTACCTTGCAGCATGCCATTGATGGCATACGTGATGCGTTGGTTAATCACAATTATCAAAAAGAAGCTTACAGCCACGTAATTCATGCTTTAAAAACACTTGGCGGTAATGGTCAGCTCGAATTTGGTTTAATGCCATTTTTAACGGTCAACAATAAACTTGTTTTTAACAACAAGGATTTCTCGCAAAGTATGCTGATTAACTCAGCTAAAGCATCTAATTTGGAGGAAGAAATTTTTTACTCGCTGGTTGATAAGTACAAAGAAAATCCAAGATCAATTTTTGTAACCTCAATAAATGACGACCAGATTAAAAAAGATCCTTTTTTGAGGGTTTTAAAAGAAGCAGGCGTAAATTCCTGGTCTATTTTACCAGTTTACTACAATACACAACTTGCAGGTGTACTGGAAATTTATTCTAAAAAAGAGGTTGTGGTTGATGATAAACTATTATCTCGCTTACGTCCGGCAATTCCATTAATTGGTCAGCTGTTTCAATACAGTATTGAAGAGTTCGATTCAAAAATGGATGAAGTACTTATGGATAAATTTACGGCCCTGCAACCCTCCGTACAATGGAAATTTAATGAGGCTGTTTGGCAGTTTTTACAACAAAAAGAAAGCTACCATAAGTTAAAAGAAATAGAAACGGTAACGTTTAAACACATGTACCCGCTTTTTGGTGCAATTGATATTCGTAATTCTACAATAGAAAGAAACAAGGCCTTAAAAGATGATATGGATGTACAGTTGGGCAGCTTAATCCGTACACTGAAAGAACTTAGGAAATTTGTTTATTTAGAACTTACAGATAAGCTGCTTTTCAATTGTAAAGACTGGATTAAACGCATCAGTAATTTTGCTTCATCTAATGAAGAAATGTTGTTAAATGAGTTTTTAGAAAGCGAAGTGTATCCATTTCTGTCGATCATGAAAACAAATTATCCAAATACTGCTGAAACTGTAGACCAGTATTTTGAAGACATTAGCGCTGAGGCCGGGGCGGCATTTGAAAACAGGAGAAAGCTTGAAAATTCTATGCAGTTAATCAATACAGAGGTTAGCCAGTATTTAGAAAGAGCACAACAGAACCTGCAAACTTCATATCCTTGTTATTTTGCAAAATTCAGAACAGATGGTGTAGAGTACGATATTTACATCGGACAAGAGATTGCCCCTGATAAACCTTTTGATTTATTGTACCTCAAAAATATTCGTTTATGGCAGTTAACCTCGATGGTAGAAATCGCCCGTCTTTCTAATAGCCTAATAGGAGAAATGCCAAGGCCATTACAAACCACACAGTTGATTTTTATTCATTCCAACGCAATTGATATTAGTTTTAGGAATGATGAACGCAGGTTTGATGTAGAAGGCGCTTACAACATCCGTTATGAAGTTGTGAAAAAAAGAATAGATAAGGTGCTGATTAAAGGTACAACAGAGCGTTTAACACAGCCGCATAAAATTGCTATGGTGTATTTTAATGCAGAAGAGGCAAAAGAATATACAGAATACATTGAGTACATGCAGGATCAGGGCTTTTTAAGTGATGATTTGGAGCACCTCGATTTAGATGAATTGCAGGGCGTTTCCGGATTGAAAGCTTTGAGGGTTGGTGTGAAGTATTTAGAAGAGAAAAAAAATAAGGTTAAAACAAAAGAAGTTTCAATCAAAGCAGAGGAAATTTTACAAGCCTCTGTTTAACAAAAAAGTTCCCGGTTTAAGCGGGAACTTTTTTGTTTTCTGCAGAAAAAAATATATAGATTACTTAACCTTTAATTTTCCACTCTTAAACATATCATAAGCAGCCTGGTAACTTGCAATTCCCTGATCTGTAATGTTTTTTGGAAATTTAGCCGGCTTCTGTTCATTTTTAGCTTTATTGTAAAGGTAGGTGTCTACTTTATGCTGCGGACTTAAAATAACCAGGCTATCGCCCCTCATATAAACCAGTTTTTGATAAGTTCCTAAAAACACCCTCGGTTCATATTTGTTGTCAAGTACGTTTTTCCCAAAAAACTCACTGGTATAATTCCAGCCCAATAAACTCCATAAAGTTGGGAAAAGATCGACCTGAGAAGTCATTTTACTGATATTTGTTTTAGCAACATCCTTCAGGTTTAATATCATGCAAGGAATTTGGTATTTAGAAATATCAATTTCATTTTTCCCAGCGCTGCTGGCACAATGATCAGCAACAATAATAATGACGGTATTGCTAAACCATGGCTTGTTTTTAATCTGATCAATAAAACTTCCAATGGCATAATCAGTGTATTTTACTGCAGCTTCTCTGCTTCCTGCAGGTAAATCAATTTTATTGGCAGGAAAGGTAAAGGGCCGGTGGTTAGAAGTAGTCATAATGAAATTATTAAACAGTTTATGCTGTTTGTATTTTTCATCCGCATCCTTAATTACAACATTAAAAATGTCTTCATCGCAAATTCCCCAGGCATTTTCAAAAGTTACTTCATTATCCTGAATAACCGTTCTTTTTCCTCCATAAGTTTCGTTAAGCAATTTGCGTCCGCGATCTACAATATCATATCCATTGTTTCCAAAAAAATGGTTCATGTTATCAAAATAACCATCACCACCATAAAAGAATGTATTGGTATATCCGTTTTGCTTAAATACATGACCAACCGTAAACAGGTTCTCATTATCTGTTCTTCGTACAATACTATTGCCTGGTGTTGGGGGGATGGCTAAGGTTAGGGCTTCCATTCCCCTAACTGTACGGGTTCCTGTGGCGTACATATTGCTGAAAAATACACTGTTATTTGCAAACGAATCCAGCCTGGGCGTAATGTGTTGTGTATTACCAAAATGTGCTAAAAAATCGGCACTTAAACTTTCAACCGTAATCATAATTACGTTTGGCTTATAAGGCTTGCCTGTAGATTGAATGGTTCTTTTAATCGTGTTACCGTTTTCGAAAGTACTTCCGTTTTCGTCAAGTTCTTTTTTAACTAAATCGTAAGCTTTTGTGCTGTCAATTAAACTGTAAAAGTCTAAATAGTTAAGCTCGTTATTTTTAAAAGCAGCAAAAAATGAATAAATCCCAGCTTTACTCAATTCATTGGTATACCGGTTATTACCGCTTTCTGCCCAGCTATTTTTAACAATTACGGCAAAAAGTATTGCAGGGATAATAATTAATGAAGAGATGACAATGCGACTTTTAAATGCAATTTGGCTCTTAAAGCTGTTGCTAAATAATTTGAATTTGTAAAAAACAAAGGTAACGCCAACAGCTAATAATAAGATACCCGAAATTAATAAGGGCAATGGATAAGATTCGTTTATATTGTGGATTACTTCGTAAGTATAAATTAAATAATCTACAGCTATAAAATTAAAACGACTTTCAAATTCCTGCCAAAAGGTTAATTCGGCAAAGAAAGAAAATAATGTAATTAACAGGAATATAAAAAATAGAATGTAGGTAAACACTTTATTCCATTTTTTATGATAAAGCCGGTTTGGAACCAATAATAGATAAAGTGCATAAAAGGAAACTAAAAGCAAGCCTGTTCCGAGATCAAAAAATAATCCTGTAAAGTAAAACTTAACAATTTCCAATATTTTAAAGTCAGCATGCTGGCAGGCAGCAATAAATAAAATACTTCGGATAATAAAAGAGAATAAAAGAAAATAAGCTAAATATCCCCAAAGAATGGAATATCTGCCTTTAAATAATTTGGTCATTTTTGCGTAAGAAATTTACGCAAGATAATTAGATATTCTGAAGAAAAACTGAAGTTTAGTATTAATCCGGGAATTCTGATTTTTTTGCATAAAAAAAGCGGTCAGTAAATGCTGACCGCTTTTGATGTTTATTTGTGTGTTTTATTTATTTGAAGCAATTTCTTTATCAATTATAGTGATGGTTTCAGCAGGACTAACATTTGTTTTTAGTGCAGCAAACTGTTCCATTGAAATGGTAGGTGTTTTATCCATAATCAAGGTGTGATTATCGGTAGAACCACTTAATTTTAAATCTGATTTGCCTTTAATTAAAGTGTATAAACTTTCAGTACTGGTATTTATTTCTGCATGGGCGTTGCCATTTAATATAATTTGAAGGAATTGTGTTTTTAACTTACCTTCTGTTTTTACAAAGGCATTATCAGTGGCCTCAATTCTGTAAATATTGTCTACATAAACCACAAGTTTAACAAGGCCTTTTCCTTCGGAGTTAATTCTAAGGATATCTCCTTCCTGCAATACTTTAGCTTTTCCTGTATTGTCATCTGCATAATTTACACCGCTGGTAGATCTTTGTACCAATAAAACTTCTACATTTCCTTTAACATAAACTCTTTTTACATTAGCAGGGGACGAAATTTTTGCAGGTTTTGTATCCATTGCAGAAACATTTGTAGTAATTAACGCTGTTGATAAAACGATAGCTGTTAATGATGATGCGATTAGGGTTTTGAATGAGGTTTTCATAATATTTTAATTTATAATTAACTGTAATTTAATAATTTAAGTTTTTTGTAATGCTTTTGTAGATAAGACGCAACTTCCCTCAAAACGTTGCAACACAAGCCGTACTTTTATACTATCCCTATAATCTAATCGACGAACGGGCGTAATTAACAGACGAAAAATTTAGAAAGTTAAATGAATTGTAAAATAATTTTGGATTTATGGTACAATTATTCTTTTTCTTATCTTTATGCAGAAATTTAAAATGAACTTATTTCATGAAAAAAAAGGTTGTTCTTGTTCAGGATAATGAAGATATCTTAGAGATTATGGATCAGGTGTTAGAAGATGAGGGATTTGATGTAACTTCATCTTTAACAACAGAACCGATTAAAAATCTTGATAAGATTGATCCTGATGTAATTGTAATCGATGATCATATCAAGGGAAATGTTAAAGGTTCTAAAGTTGTAAAAGAACTTAAAGAAAATCCTGAAACAGAAGATTTATCTGTCGTTTTAACTTCAACTTCTGATAAACTGCCCCAACAGGCAAAAGAATGTAATGCGGACGACTTCATTGAAAAGCCATTTGATATCGATCATATGGTAGACGTGGTTAAGCGTAACGCTGAAGCGTAAATCTTAAAATGCACAATGCTGTAAAATAAAAGCTGTAGATTTTATACGTAAGCTATTCTCTTATATTTTAGGGCTGCGGCTCCTTCAGCTTTTAGTATCTTGAAAGCTTTCTAATTAAGCCTTCGGTTTTTTAAATGTAAATCCGAACTAAATTGCTTTTTCATATATAATATGTTAATAAATCAATGCACTCTATCTAAGTATTTTAGCTTTTTTAGTATTAATTAAGCACGAAATTACTAATTATTTTAGTAATTTCGTGCTTAATTAAAGCATGGTGTTATGATAAAGGTAAACGATTTTTTATATGGCAAAATGGAATTTCCACAGGTAATTGCAGATTTGTTAGAAACAGATGTATTAAAACGTTTAGCTGGTGTACATCAAAGTGGAGCCATTTTTTTAGTAAACCCAGATATTTGCCACTCGCGTTTGGAGCATGCTACAGGTGTGATGATGCTCATTAAAATACTTGGAGGATCGGATTTAGAACAAATTGCTGGTTTATTGCATGATGTATCACATACTGCTTTTTCTCATGTTGGTGATTATGTTTTCGAAAATACCAATGAAGATTATCATGAAACAATCTTTAATGAGGTTATCGAAAATTCTGATATTCCCGCTGTTTTAATGAAACATGGTTATCATTCAGATCAGATTATCAATGGCGAATTTAACATTTTAGAACAAGATTTACCTTCACTCTGTGCTGATCGTTTAGATTACACTCTTCGGGATGGGATTTACGGGGGAATTATAAGTAGGCAGCGGGCTAAGGAATTTTTGAATGGCATTATTTTAAAGGATGGAAAAATAGCTGTTACCATTGAAAAAGAAGCACTTTGGATTAATAAAACCTTTGAAAGATTAAATAAAGAAGTATTTAAACTGCCCTTACATTTATATGCAAATGGAAAAATGGCAGAATTAATTAAGGAATTTTTAAATAAAGGATTATTGGTTAAAGATGATCTGTTTAAAACGGATACTCTTTTATTAAATAAAATCAGGAGTAATTACGAGGGCTATGAAGCTGTAAAATCAATTAAGCAACTCAAAGGATTTGCCGAATTTATGCGGCATGGCGCTGTACCTAAAGTAAAAGCAAGAAGTTTAAAGGCACTTTTAGCTTAAATAATTGGTTTTTTTAGCAAAAACGAAAACGCAATTCGCTTTTTTAGCGTACATTGTTGAAAAAACAAAAAATGTCTGCAATAGAAATTATTTTAATAGGAGTAGTTATTCTCTTAATATTTGGCGGTAAAAAGTTGCCTGAAGTAATGCGTGGAATAGGGAAGAGCGTTAAAGAATTTAAAAATGCTAAAGACGAACCTCCTGTTAGTTAGTTTAGGGTTTTAAAACCTTCTTTAAATTTTTCTGTTTAATTTAAGATGGAAAGTAAAAAAGATAAGGCAAGGCCAAATACTGGTTTTGCTAAAAATAAAAAAGGAGATACTGATCTCGATCGCTGGAATGACCGTTTGGATGAAAACTTAGAACCGGAAAACCATAGCGATGTGCTTGCTGATGAAAAAGCAAAAGATTTTTCTGAAAAATTCAATCAAGGTAAATCACCAGATCAATAATTTGAACAGTAACAGCTAAGCTGATTTGCTAAGAATTAAATAATGTTGTTCATTTAAGGTTAATTCGTAAGCTGATATAATGGTGTTTATGGAGCTTATAATATTCTCAAGTTCGTTAATGTCGTAAAACGAATTGCTAAGTTTTTCAATGTGATAAGCAAATTGTTGCTTATCAAAATCATCCATTTGACACGCTAATACTCTATAAGCATCATTTACACAATTGTAAAGATGTTTTCTTAAGAAATAGAATGCATTTCTAAACTCCAAATTCAATACTTCATGGTTCAAATCCGAATTTTGAAGATTAAAAAGTGCCTTTTCAGCATTAAAGTAAATTAATAAATCAGGCTGTTCTCCAACTCTGGCTGGATATATCTTATTGAGCAAACATTTATACGCATTCATAGAATATAGAATTTGAATTTATAAACCAATGATTTTGTTTTCGCGAAAATGAGAGGATTTGATTTATATGCCGACGTACATAAAAACCTTATTTTTAGAAACAATAATAAATTAAGAATATTAAAAATAATTAACGCTTTTTTTACACCAACCTGCTGGTTTTTTACACAAAATCCTGTTTTCCTGCATAAATTATGTTAAATTTTATTTGAAGGTGTTTTTGTTACTTGTGTTTAATAGTATATTGCATTTGTAATAATCTGAATAATGAGTTGTTTTTTTATAAGCTAATGGTCGATGAATAAAATTGTATTATTAGTTTTAGGTATTGTTTTTTTGCTCTCTGCCCGCGTTTTTAGTCAAAATATTTCAAATGAAGGAACTGACTTTTGGGCAGTATTTCCTACGCATGTTCCAAGTGGAACCAATGCTGAAATTGCTATTTTTGTTACTTCTAAAACAAGTTCTGAAGCGACCGTTTCCTGTGGAACTTATACCGATACTAAGTTAATTCCTGCAAATACGGCTGTACAGTTTAATGTGCCCCGTGCTAACGCTTATATTGCCTTTGGTGAAGCAAATAGCTCTACACCGCTGGTAAATAGAGGGATACGTATAAAAGTGCCAAATGGAAAACCTAAAGTTTCGGCCTATGCGCATATCTATGGCAATGCTCGATCTGCAGCTTCTCTAATTCTGCCTTACGAAACATTAGGGCAAACATACTATTCTATGAATTATACCCAGGTTGATTTTGGGAGTTCGTATGGGAATAATTTCTTAGTACTTGTGGCTGCTGATGATAATATGGATCTGATCATACACGAAAGCAATGGTAATCCAAAATCTATTCATTTTAACAAGGCAGGTGATGTTTACGAATATATGGCCGGGCAAACAGATTTTACAGGAATATCTGTAAATACTGATCCAGCAACTTCCTCCTGTAAAAAATTTGCTGCTTTTTCTGGTAATTCCATGATTCGTCTGGAAAATTGCGGATCGCCAGGATCATCATCATCTTTTGATCCCTTATATCAACAACTTTACCCAACGGTAAGTTGGGGTAAAAATTACGGGGTGGTTCCGTTTAAAGACAGGACTTACATTTTAAGAATTATTGCTCAGGAAGATAATACTACGGTGAAATTTAACGGAGAATCGTTTGTGGTTAACAAAGGGCAGTATATAGAAAGTGCAACACTTTCTGCACCAACTTTTGTAACTGCCGATAAATTGATTTGCGTTGCACAATTTGCAATGAGCCAAAAATGTACATCTGCTATTGGTAGCGCCTTGGTGGGCGATCCTGATATGGTTATATTAAATCCCATCGAATTTAATATAAAATCAGTTACTGTATTTTCTTCAACATTGCAGAATATTACTGAACGTTACATTAATGTTTTAATGGCTACCAATAAAACATCAACTTTTAAGGTTGATGGTGTTGCACCAACAAGCCCTTGGGTGGTGATGACGAGTAACCCGTTATATTCTTACAATCAAATTCCTGTTCAGGGTACAAGTGGTGGTTCAACCTTTAAAAGCCTGACTTTAACAGCCGACGATGGTTTTAATGCAACGGCTTATGGCTTTGGTAATGCAGAGTCTTACGCGTATTCTGCCGGTACCAATCTGGCTTCAAATAATTACCTTACACTTATAAAGGAAGCCAGCCAAGAGGAAAGCGTTAATGGTTGTGTAAATGAGACTACCAGTTTTAAAGTAAGTTTGCCATACGAACCGGATCATGTAACCTGGGTTTTAGATGGGGGAACGCCTATAGAATCGGGACCTTCTCCTGCACATGAGGTTAAAACGGTTAATGGTCAAATAACTTATGTATACACTTATCCTAATACTTTAAACTTTCCCACTGCAGGTTTGCACAACCTAACTATAACGGCTCATTTATTGCCTAATGCTTCTACCTGTCAAAGTGGTGATTATACCATCACTTATCCTTTTAATGTTTATGATCCGCCAAAGGCAAATTTTGAACCAGTTGCCGCAACTTGCGAAAACTCAGAAATTGCTTTTATCGATAAAAGCATTTCTAATGTCCCTGATTTCTCCGTTACAGAATGGTTATGGAATTTTGGCGACGGCACAACTGCTTCAACAGAACAGAATCCGAAGCATACTTATGCGCATGAAGGGAAGTATACCGTAAGCTTAACCGTAAAATCGGGAACGAGTTGTTCTTCTGAAGTTTTCTCGCAAGAAATTACCATTAATCCTTTACCGGTTTCTCATTTTGAAAGCTTGCCGAAAGCTTGTATCAATACAGCATATTTAATTACGGATGGATCAACCATCAGTAATGCTAAGGCGCCAAATAAAATTGTAAAATGGCATTGGGATTTTGGAGATGGTTCTACACCAATCGATAAAACAGATGGCATGCCTTTTACTTATGTGTTTACTACTTTGGGTGAAAAGAATATTACTTTAACAACGACTTCTGAAAATGGATGTATAAATGTATCTGCCCCAAAATTAGTTACTGTATTTGCTTTACCTCAGGCCAGTTTTAATTTACCTGATGTTTGCTCTTCGGATGGTATGGCAACTTTTATTAATACGTCTACGGATGCAACTGACGGAGATGGAAATTTCACTTATAAATGGGATTTCGGAGATCCAACAAATACAGCATCAAGCAATACTTCTGCAGAAAAGGATGGGAAACACCAATATATAAATCCGGGTTCTTACACGGTTACTTTAACGGTAACGAATAGCAATGGTTGTGAATCAAAAAAGGTGGATAATTCTTTTGTGGTAAATGGCAGGATAGATGAGGCTAAAATTACAGTTCATAATCCGGATAATTTATGCAGCAATACGGATGTAGTTATTACAAACGGTTTTACCGCATTAATTGGTAAGGTTGTTAAAATTGAAATTTATAAAGACTATAAAAGCGGAGAAGCGAATGAGATCACCAAAACAATTTTATATCCAAATAATACAGATGATATCAACTTAAGCTATGATTCGTTTGGTGGGGTTGAGCCTAAAAAATATATAATTAGGGTTGTAGGCTATACCGGCGATAATGATGTTTGTATAAAAGAGTTTTCACAGGAAATTACCTTAAAGCCCGCACCACAATTGTCTTTTTCTGATATTGGATCTTTATGCGATAACCAGGCTATGGTAGTCATTACAGAGGCAAGTGAAACTTCCGGTTATCCGGGGCAGGGCGTGTTTACCAGTGATGGCGATGGAATGTCGGCCGATGGAAATTATAATCCAAAAATTGCGGGTACAGGTACTCATAATATTACCTTTACTTATACAGGTGATAATGGATGTGTTTCTTCAGTTACCAAAAGTGTACAGATTTTTAAATCTCCAACAGCAGATGCCGGCAGTACACTTTATGTTTTAGCAGGAGGAGAAATTAAGATTCCCGCAATCGCAGAAGGTTCTGACTTAACATATAAATGGACACCATCGGCAGGTTTAAGCAATGATGCAGTGTTAAATCCAATCGCTTCTCCTGAAAAGGATACAGAATATCAGCTGGAGGTAAGAAGCAATGAAGGGTGTACTGCAATAAGTACCGTATTGGTTAAGGTATTGGAAGCTTTAAGCCCTCCAAATACTTTTAGCCCAAATGGAGATAATGTTAATGATGTTTGGGTAATCAAGTATCTGGACAGTTATCCAAATGCTACTGTTGAAATTTTTAATAGAAACGGAAACCGTGTTTTTTTTAGCAATGGCTATAAAATACCTTTTGATGGAAATTACCAGAATGAACCACTTCCCGTAGGTGTTTATTATTACGTGATAAATCCTAAGAACGGAAGAAAAACTATAAGTGGACCATTGACCATAATTAGATAAAATTGAAAAAATATATATTCATATTCGCAATATTAATTGTTTGGTTTTCAGGTTATGCCCAGCAGAAACCTCAATATACCCAGTATATTTTTAATCAGTATTTGCTTAATCCTGCATTATCGGGAATAGAGAATTATGTAGATTTTAAAATGGGTTACCGGAAGCAGTGGGCAGGAATAAATGATGCACCACAAACCTCATTTGCCTCTGCAAATTGGGCGCTTGGCGATAATCAGTTGTGGAGTAATGCGTTAACTTCTTTTCCTGAGCAAACAGGAAATCCGATGGACCGAAGTTATATGCAAAACTATATGTCCTCTCCATCACATCATGGAATGGGGCTTACGGCAGTTTTGGATAAAACAGGTCCTTTATCAAGATTTGATGCAAATGTTACCTATGCTTACCACATTCAATTGAGTAATAATTTTAACCTTTCGGCAGGAGTTGCCGCAGGGATCTCAAGTATATCGCTTGATGTTAATGCTTTAACTTTTGATAATCCAAATGATCCCGCACTTTCCAGGGCTTTGGTAAATCAGGTAAAACCTGATTTAAGCATTGGTTTATGGTTGTATGGAGCAAGGATATTTGCAGGACTTTCAGCTCAGCAGATTTTGCCACAGAAATTACGGTTTACAAGTGAT
The DNA here is from genome assembly GCF_032678625.1 of Pedobacter nototheniae. Lineage (GTDB taxonomy): Bacteria > Bacteroidota > Bacteroidia > Sphingobacteriales > Sphingobacteriaceae > Pedobacter > Pedobacter nototheniae_A. The sequence goes on from NZ_JAVTSO010000002.1 coordinate 300,529, forward strand.
AATGTATATAACCAGGGAAAAGAAGTGCCTCACTTTTTTGGTACTGTTGGGTATAAATTTTTTGTGGATGACGAAATTGCAGCCATCCCATCCATTATGGTTAAATATGCACAACCTGCACCTGTATCTGTAGATTTGAACGTCAAATTTGCTTTTAAAGATAGGGTATGGCTTGGTGGTAGTTATCGTAAAGATGATTCTTTTTCGGCTATGGCAGGATTTAACATCGGCAAATTGGTTAACTTAACCTATTCGTATGATTTTACCACTTCCGAATTGAATCAGGTAAGCAATGGAAGCCATGAAATTGTTTTAGGCTTATTGCTGAATAATATTTATAAAGTACCATCAAGTATTAAAATGTGGTAAGTTGTTTATTATGTAATTGCAAAGTTTAATCCTGTAAGTTCTCCAAATAAGGCCGTAGCCATCAATCTGCAAATGGGTTTACCTTATTGTAGTAAATTAAATGTAAGGCCTTTGCCAGATCCCTGCAATTAGCCTATAATTACTGAAAAACAGATTTTAATTAAAGTTCTTTTCTTAACCTGGCAACCGGAATATTCATTTGCTCACGGTATTTGGCAACAGTTCTTCTGGCAATATTATAACCCCTGTCTTTTAAAATTTCGGTTAACTTCTCATCAGCAAGTGGTTTGCGTTTATCTTCATTGCCTATGCAATCTTCAAGAATTTTTTTAACCTCTTTATTGGAAACTTCTTCACCATTTTCGGTTTGAATGGCTTCAGAAAAGAAAGATTTTAATAAAAATGTGCCAAATTCTGTCTGAACATATTTTGAGTTGGCAACCCTCGATACAGTAGAAATGTCCATATCAATTTTATCTGCAATATCTTTTAAAATCATCGGGCGCATTTTACGCTCATCTGCCGTTAAAAAATATTCGTACTGATAGTGCATAATGGCGTTCATGGTTTTAAGCAAAGTTTGTTGCCTTTGTTTAATTGCATCAATAAACCATTTAGCCGAATCTAATTTCTGCTTAACAAATTGTACCGCTTCCTTTAGTTTTTTATCTTTTGATGAAGCTTTATCATAATGCTCAAACATTTCCTGGTAAGATCTGCTTACTTTTAGTTCAGGAGCGTTTTTTGAGTTTAACGTTAAAATTAAAACACCATCGTTATTGCTGATGTGGAAATCAGGAATAATTTGCATTTGCTTGGTTGTTACCTGGTTCGCGTCGCCCGGTTTAGGGTTTAAACGCAAAATTTCATTCACAACCTCTTTTAATTCTTCACTATCCAATCCCAGGCTTTTTTCAAGCTTATCGTAATGTTTACGTGTAAACTCATCAAGATAGTTTTCTACAATATTAATGGCTTTAACAATGATTGGATTTTGAACATCCTTTCTTTTTAATTGTATAAGCAAACACTCTTTTAAATCTCTTGCACCAATACCAGGAGGATCGAAACTCTGAATCAACCTGAGCATTTCCAATACATCTTCTTCCTCAACCATAACATTTTGAGAAAAAGCCAAATCATCAATCATTGAACTTAATGGACGGCGTAAATAACCATCATCATCTAAACTGCCAATAATTTGTTTACCCACTATAAAATCCTGGTCGGATAGAGGAATAAGATCTAATTGTTCTTGTAAACTTTCAAAAAATGTACTTTCAATCGCAATCGGAGTTTCTTTTTTCTCCTCATCGTCGTCGCCGTTATTGTAATTGGTACTGTAATCGTTGGTGCTGTCGTCCTGTAAATAATCATCTACATTAAACTCATCCATACCTGTGTCTTCTGAAGATTTTTCATAATCATCAGGACTATCGTTTAAGTCATCATATTCGCCTTTTGGTTCATCCTGAGTCATTAAACTGGGATCTTCCAGTGCCGGATTCTCTTCCAGCTCTTCTTTAACGCGGGTATCTAAAGCAACGGTTGGCACTTGCAGCAACTTAATAAATTGTATTTGCTGAGGTGATAACTTCTGTAATAATTTTTGTTGTAAATGTTGCTTTAGCATATTTAATTCGAAAGTATTTTGCAAAAATAAACAAATGATCTCAGATATTCCCCAGAATTAATTTAAATGCTTTTGATAAGGTTATTTAAAATATGTTGTAAACATTTGTAATCAATTTTATGTTTGTTACTTTCGTAAATAAATGATAAAAAAATAAACTATGGGATTTGTAAAAGAATTTAAGGATTTTGCTGTAAAAGGCAATGTTATCGACTTAGCTGTCGGTGTAATTATTGGTGCTGCATTTGGAAAAATTGTTAGCTCACTTGTTGAAGATATCATCACTCCAGCTGTATTAGGGCCTGCACTTAAAGCCGCAGGACTTGAAGATTTAAGTAAACTTACCATTGCAGGTACTGCAATTAAGTATGGTAACTTTTTATCGCAGGTAATTTCATTTATTATTGTTGCATTAGTTTTATTCATTATTATTAGAACTGTTAATAACATGAAGAAAAAAGAAGTGGAAGCGCCTGCAGCTGCCCCAGTTCCAACAAAAGAAGAGGTATTATTAGCTGAAATTAGAGATTTGCTTAAAGCAAAAGCCTAATTCTTTATACAGTAACTATAAAGAACTTCATCCCCTCTTTATAGTTACTTTTTTAATAACTCCTTTTTACATCCGGGTTGGTGATGATGATGTAATCGCCTAAGCTTGAGAATTTATTCCAGTCAGGATTATTAAATCCGGCATCAGAGAATGAAGAGATATTTAATACGCGTAACTTTGGCGTATATTTCTGTAGTTTGGCCGCAGTGCCGAGCTTTTCATCACTGTGAAAACGTCCGTTTAATTGCAGTACTTTAAAACCTTTATTTTCTTTTAAAAATTTAGCAATAGACCAGGCCATTGTTGCATCCCAAAGATTTTGAGTCTGATAAATTTTCATTGTGCCCATATTGTGCCCACCTAAGGTTTCGGTAAATTTATCGTTGTACCTTCCAACAGCAGTATCAATTGGCAAAGGAGGTAAGTATTGCATCGATGCTTTTGGGAAGTTTTTTAATGCATCTAAGCCATCTTTCGTTACCGCATTGCTATACCTTGTTGCCACATTTCCGCCTACAACCATTAAATTATTTTGCTTTGCATATTCAATTAATGGTTTATAATCTTTGTAATTGCCCCAGGCCCGGCTCTCTTTAATAAAGTTTTTTTCTGAAATTGACCCAGTGAGATATTCATTTAAAATCGGCTGAACATCTGTATGAAACATTTCCATGGTCAAAGCTGTATGTTTAGGGTATTTTTCATTCAATTTTTTTAATAACTCGGCTTCCAGGTAATGTCCGATAGAATCGTTATGCTCCTCACCAAAAAATAAAACATCTGCTTTTTCCATATCCGCTATGATGTTATCGACGGAAATAATTTGATGTTTTTTTACATCGTATATTTTATACTGTGTATTAATATCCTGTGCATAAATTCCAGCAGGAATTAAAAAAGTAATGATCAATAATAGAAATTTCATGCCGTCAAAATAGTAAAATAATTTTCACCGATGAAATTACGTGTTTTACCGCTATTTGTTTGTGCCTTGCAGACTGTGTATCGTTTAATGTATACTTTATAAATACATTTGAATATTAAAATTACACTAATGGAAAATTCAAATAGCAACAATAGCAATCGTTCTGGCAGGGCAATAAGCGGGGTAATTATCATTTTTATAGGGCTTGCTTTCCTGCTTGATAATATAGGCCTGCACATTCCTCATTGGGTGTTTAGCTGGCATACTCTTTTAATGGTTATCGGTATTCTTGTAGGAGTAAGACATAATTTTAGAGGTACGGGCTGGTTAATTATGGTCCTAATAGGAGGTTATTTTACCATAGATGATATAGTAGGCGCAGATTTCGATTTTTCTAAATATGCCATGGGAATCGGATTTGTAATTCTCGGGGCTTATTTAATTTTCAGGCCTAAGCATTCTATAAGAACAAGACGCCGGTTTAGAGATCGTTTTAATTCCTCTACGAATGATATGGATACTGTTCAGGGAGCTGAAACAATTAACAACAACGACCTGATAGATGTGGTTTCAGTTTTTGGGGGAAGCCATCAAACGGTTTATTCCAAAAGCTTTAAAGGAGGGGATATCACCGCCGTTTTTGGAGGAGCAGATATTAATTTAACACAAGCAGATTTTATTGATACAGTTAGACTGGATGTAACCGCAATTTTTGGGGGAATAAAATTAGTCGTACCGCAAAACTGGGCAATTAAATCAGATGTAACTGCAATTTTTGGAAGTGTTGAAGATAAAAGATCGCATATAATGCCGGATGGAGAAATTCAGAAAATATTAGTGCTCGATGGTACAGCAATGTTTGGAGGCATCGAAATAAAGAGCTTTTAAATCCCAAATCATGAAATGGTTCGCCGTAAATTATGTTTATCAGGTTATATGTGGATCGGGTAAACATACACCCCAGTTTAATGAGCAGGTGAGGTTAATTAAAGGAATTGATCTTCAACATGCTTTTAAAAAAGCTAAAATATTGGCTACAGAATACAACAGTTCATTTAAAAACTTCTTAAATGAAAACGTAAGCTGGGAATTTGTAGGTGTGGCGGGCATAGTAGAGATTGTTGAACCTGCAGAGGGCGTGGAAATAAGTTCGGTAATTTTAGAGCCTCTATCGGTTAAGGATTACCTGAAAAAAATAAAGCATAGAAATAAATTATTAACAGAAACTAACTAGACCGCTTTGACAACGAGACCGCTATCTGTACCGCAGATAAAAAAAATATCTACATCATTTGCCATTGCCTGGATTGTTCTGTGTGGTGTAGGTTTACATTATTTTATCAATTTTTCCTGGCTAATTTCCTTTACAGATAGCTTTATAAGCAACTTTTTGCTCGCAATAGCTTGTATTAGCATCAGCAATATGCTGGGCTATTACCAACCTAAAAACGAACGGATTTTATATGTCCTCATTGTAAGCCTGGCCTTAACATTTGTAATTCTTTTTGCTGCAAAATATACCCTGCTTTACATTTTTGCAGATTATAAAAACTATATTAATTTTTATAATTTCTCTTTCTCATTCAGGGGATTAATTTCTTTTATGTGTTTAGGATGGTGCGCTTTAGCTAATATTTTATGGTACCGGCTGGAAGAACAATCAGAAACCCAATCGCGCCTTTTAGCTGCTCAAAACCTTGCAAAAGAGGCCGAGTTAAATAAGTTAAGGCACCAGCTACAGCCACATTTTCTTTTCAACAGTTTAAACTCCGTTTTTGCCTTAACCATGGTAAACCCTAAAGAGGCAGGTGTTATGATTACTAAATTAGCTTCTTTTTTAAGGGGAACTTTAAAACGGGATGACGAGTTATGGGTATCAGTAGAAGAAGAAATGGAATATATTCAGCTTTATCTGGATATTGAAAAAGTGCGCTTTAGCCATCGTTTAAATATAGAGGTTAATGTTGCCGAGGATACACTTAAACTCCGTTTGCCAGGGACATTGTTGCAGCCCATTGTAGAAAACGCCATAAAATTTGGTCTTTACAATACCTCAGCCGGGATAACCATCCGGGTAGATGTAAGCGTTCAGCAACAAATTTTAAAGGTTAGGGTACAAAATCCTTTTGATCCTGAAATGAAAGCAGCCGGAGGAACAGGTTTTGGCTTGACGGCGATAAAAAGAAGATTATATTTGCTTTTTGCTAACCCTGATTTGCTGCAAACCGAAACAGAGGCAAATAATTTATATATTACCACTTTAAAAATTCCTCAAAATAATGATCAGAACCATACTAATTGATGATGAACCTTTAGCCAGGGATATTGTAAAACATTATCTTTCTGATTATAAAGAAATAGAAATAATAGCCGAATGCAATGATGGTTTTGAAGGTTTAAAGGCAATTGCTCAACATAAGCCTGATCTTATTTTTTTAGATATTCAAATGCCAAAAATCAGTGGTTTTGAAATGCTTGAACTTGTTGAAAGTAACCCCGCGGTAATTTTTACCACAGCGTTTGATGAGTTTGCAATAAAAGCCTTTGAAGTAAATGCCGTCGATTATCTGTTAAAACCGATAGATAAAAATCGTTTTGATCAGGCGATGCAAAAACTGCCATCCAGATTAAATCAATCAGAAAATACTGAAGCGGTTTTAGATGCAGCCGCTTTAAGCCCAGCACAAAACAACAGGGTAGTGGTAAAAAAGGATGGCGTAATTAAAATTATTCCCGTTGCCGATATCAATTACCTGGAGGCTGACGACGATTATGTGAAATTAAGTACAGCTGACGGTGCTTTTTATAAAAATAAAACAATGTCTTTCTTTGAGCAAACCCTCAATGCAGATCAGTTTATAAGGATACACCGTTCTTATATTATTAACCTTGCGCAGGTAACTAAAATAGAGCTTAAGGAAAAAGACAGTTACGTGGTGTTGCTAAAATCAGACATCTGGTTACCGGTGAGTAAAACCGGATATGTAAAACTTAAAGCTGCACTGGGCATGTAGCCAGCCTTAAAATGCCTTTGAAATCAAAATTTACTCACATAGATTAAGGTTAGGCTGGGAGGTTCGATAATAATTACTACATTTGCCTTTCAATAAAAAATAAAAACAAAAGAGACTTGCATTTATAAACGAATAACTTTATATTTGCACCTCTTAATTTTAAAAATTACAACAGATAATATACAGTCATGAAAAGAACATTCCAACCTTCGCAAAGAAAGAGAAGAAACAAACACGGCTTCCGCGAAAGAATGGCAACAGCTAACGGCAGACGAGTATTAGCATCACGTCGTGCTAAAGGAAGAAAAAGATTAACAGTTTCTGACGAGCGTAAGCACAAAGCATAATTTTTGATTGCTTTTCCGGATTAACCGGAATCGGCAGATCAGATTCTGCAATTATCAATCAAAAAAATATGTACACATTTCGAAAAGAAGAACGGTTATGCAGCAGAAAGCATTTAGATCTGTTGTTTAAAAACGGTTCTTCTTTTTTATTATACCCATTTCGTATTTCCTATCTTTTTATTGATCAGCCTGCTGAAGTTCAGGCACAGGTTGTGATCAATGTTCCTAAAAAAAGATATAAACGGGCAGTAGACCGTAATCTGTTAAAACGTCGTATTCGGGAAGTTTACCGTTTAAATAAACAAGAAAATTTTTATACCCAGTTGCCGGCAGATAAAGGCTTATTGTTATTTTCTATTCAATTTGTAGGTAAAGAGAAGTATAATTATGCTTTCTTAGAGAAAAAACTACTCGCTACTTTTAAACGATTTAAAACGTTGATTCAACCAAATGAAGATCATTAATAAAATTTTTGGCTGGTTTTTTTTAGGTTTAATCAGAGTTTACCAATATGCAATTTCCCCAATGCTGGGTGCAAATTGCAGGTTTACACCTACTTGTTCACAGTATGGAATGGAGGCAATAAAAAAATACGGACCATTTAAAGGTGGTTGGATGGCGCTTAAAAGAATAGGTCGTTGCCATCCTTGGGGAAAACACGGACACGATCCCGTGCCCTAATAATAAAATTTTAAGCCTTCTACCTTAAAACCATCCAGCTTTTTTATCTTTGCCACATGGCTAAAATACTTCAGATTGAAACAGCTACCTCAATTTGCTCTGTTGCATTATCTATTGATGGAAAAACAATTGCTTTAAAAGAAGAGAGCGGACAAAACCTTCATGCCAGTAATTTAACTTTGTTTGTTGAAGAGGTAATTAAAGCCGCAGGTTTAACCTATAAAGATTTGGATGCTGTTGCAGTAAGTAAAGGGCCAGGTTCTTATACAGGGCTTCGTATTGGTGTTTCTACAGCTAAAGGTTTGTGTTATGCCTTGGATATTCCATTAATTGCAGTAGAAACGCTTAAAATGATGGCAGCAGGTTTTCTTTTTGAAAACCCCGATTACGGTAATTTGGTTTGCCCGATGATTGATGCAAGAAGGATGGAAGTTTATACAACCCTTTTTGATGCTGAATTAGCCGTTTTAGAACCTACAGTTGCAAAAATTATTGATGAAACGAGCTTCAAATCCATTCTTGAGCATAGCCAGGTTACTTTTTTAGGTGATGGTGCTGCAAAATGCGCCGAAACATTAGCTCACGCCAATTCAAGCTTTAGCGAAGTTAATTTCAATTCGGCCAGTTATATGTCTGAACTATCTTTTAATGCCTTTAGGAGCGGTGATTTTGAAGATGTAGCCTACTTTGAACCTTTTTATCTGAAGGATTTTGTATTGACTCAACCCAAAAAGAAAGCCTGATTATTTTCTTTTGAAAATTGAAAACAGGTTCTTAAAAAAACTCCCGCCTTCATTATCATTGATGCCTGGCATGACGTCGCTAAATTGCGGATGGTTTACAACATTGCCAAACTTAATGCCTACACCCATATAAAATGAAGCGCCATTAGGTCCGCTGCCAATACTTGCATCACTTTTTATAAGTCCGTTTACCTGGCTGGCCGTTGAGACTAAATTATCCGTTCCTAAAAAAACTTCGAAATTAGGTGTTTGGTACTTTCCCTGTAAGCCCACCATGAAAATATTGTTTAGATTGTACAAAGGGGTAACACTTGCCGAAAAATCATTGTAACTAAATGTATTCACTAAAGCAACATCTCCTCCTTGATAAAATAAATTTTTTGAGAGGATTAAACCAGGTTTGTAAAAGCCATACACTTTAGAAATGTATACATCTGCTTTAGCGTTTGTTGGACTTAAAAACTTTTTTGATTGCTCCGAAAGCAAAAAGATGTCCTTAATTTCCTGATTTGTATTTTTTTGGTTAAAAGCAAGGTCTTCAATAAGTTTATCAGTATTAACAGAAGTTCTTTGAGCGCTGTTACGCCACCATATAAAACCTAAATCTTTAATGTTAGCCATTAAAAACAAACCTTTTTTACTTGTATAATTTGTTCCGAAGCTAAATGATAATCCAGGGTTTTTAAAATTAGGAAAGAAGGTTTTTTTATCGATTTCTTTTGTGTCTCTGAAATTACTTGAATAAACACCATTTAAACCAATAGCTAAAGAGTTTTGTGCTTCGTTTATGTAAAGACTTGAATTATAGATATTAAGTTTGTTGTATAAAATACCGCTCAGTAAACTGGCCTTTAATCCAAAAGCCAGTCGTTTATTATAGTTTTCTCGATAGGTAAAACTAAACTGGTGATAAGTTTGCTGGTAGCCACTGGTGTTAAAAATATTGTTGAGTAAAGTATTGGTTGGAAATCTTGTGTATGAATCAAAAATGGCTAAAGTTTCGTTGGTATAATCTATATGAGAATCTGATCTAATCTGCCAGGAAAAGCCCATTTCCTTTTGATATTTATAAGATTTGAACATGCGGAAGGCTGCAATGTAAACATTACTGTTTTCATAAAAGTTATTCAGTTTGCCCGTTCCAATATCCAGTGATCTGGTGTCATTTATGCCTTCCTGAGTATATTTTCTAATGGTATATTCTGCAGGACCTTTGTTTGCTCCATTTACGCCAAAATAGGGCATAAAGAAGTTGGAAGAAAATTTTCTGGAAGAATCCAATGTGAACGATTTTTGTGATGGATTCTCAAAGGCATCAAACATTGTTTTCGTCCCAAATAACGAATATTGCTGTGCATGCAGGGTGCTAACACCCAATAAGATGATTAAGGCAAGTAAAAGTTTCTTCATGAGGCGAGGTTACAGCTTGTTTTGTATTAACGGTTGCTTGTTGAATCTGGTATTTCTGTTTTTAAATATTTGTTTAAAAGCATGTTAGTGATAAATTTATTTTTATCTGCACTCATTTGATAGTAAAAAGTATCAAAACTTTTTAATGCACTGTCAGCCCTTAAATGTTTGTAAAATGGTAATAAAATATTGTTTCTGAAAATATCAGAAGAATTTTTAGTGTTAATATAATAACTGATGTTTGAAGTATTCGAAATTTGGTTTAACGCATCAATATACTGTGGAGTTTGCATTAAAAGCCTGTTGTTTTTATAATGGCTAAGAAATGATTGTATCGTACTCGCATTATTTGCGGCGATTAAATTGTTATCAATAATGGTATAATAAGGCCTGCTGAATTTTTTAAAGGGCTCACCAAAATAAGAATATAAAATGTCAGAAGATTTAAAAAGCTTAATATTTTCATCATAATCTGCACTAACATCCAGCAAAAGCTGCTTAACCTTTTCTCCGTTGCTTAAAGAAATTGCACCTAATTTTTCTGTGGTACTTAACTGAAAAATAATGAATTGATTTTTAGCATATACAGGAAATATAGTATTTAAATCTGTTCTATATTCATTTTTTATGCTCTTTATAATTTTTGATACTTTCTCAGCTTCATTTTTTTCAGTGAGCCAGCCGTTTAATTTCTTAAACCACACTTTGTAATCGTCAGTAGCATACAAAGTGTAATTTGCTGTATTATCCGGAAGTAGGTTGGTGATAGAAATGTTTTGAGGTGGTGTGTTTTCAAAAAGTTTAAGGTAATTATCTGTTGATCTCAGTTCGGTATTACCATTGAATAAAATTTTCTCCTTGCTGAAATTGTAGTTTAGCGATGCGAAGCTATTTTGTTTATTGAATAAAGAAATTTCGCCATTGATATTTCCCGCAATTATATTTTTAAGTAGAAGAGGAGCCTGATTAAAATTAACGTAAATATGGGCAAGTACATTTTTATTATACCGGTTATTCTCTTTAATATATTCTGTAAATGGGTTTTCGGCCAATCTTATTTCTGCATCTTTTACTAACTTTAAAGAAGTAGATGCAGTTACAACTTTATTTTCAATACCAAAAAAAATAGATGTACTATCGCTTAGTTTTAAAATGAAAATATTTTGTTCCCCGCTTTTAGCAATAACACCATTGGTTTTTAATTGATTGTAGAATTGTTTAATGTTTTTTTCTGACTGGATTTGAACCGTTAATAAGAAATTAAGTGTTTTATTAGAATCAGGCAAAACACTCAGGTAAATCTGCTGATCTTTAATAAAACCGTTCAATGCAGGTATGTTAATAATACGATCTTTTAAGTCGATTAATAGGTTAGTTTTTTCTTTTCCTAATACCTGTTGTATAAGCCCTTGTCCGGCAATAATATCATAAAAGCCCTTGTCATTTTGAAAAGAAAAGATCAGAGCTGCATTATTAGTTGCAGATTGTAAGGCCAGGTCCTTAGCGTTATTATCCGTACTTAATTTTGTAAAATACAGATAAGCCATAAAGGCTACACCCAGCAGCAGTGAACTTATTAAAATTATTATTTTTTTCATGTGTTTATGCAACAAATTTAATTTATTACATCGATTAGTAAGAAGTTCTTTACCATTTTATTAATTTAGCGGTTGCTTTAAGCAAAGTTTTATGAATAAACGAATTATCCTTACTGCTTCTTTTTTTGGTGCTGTTGCTGTTTTGTTAGGCGCTTTTGGTGCCCACGGTTTAAAAAGTTTAATAGATGCACCTTCGCTTGAGATTTGGCAGAAAGGTGTAGATTATCAATTCTATCATACATTTGCGCTTTTATATCTTTCTACATTTGCCCGTTACAGAAATAAGCTTATAAATATTGCATATTTCTGTTTTACTTTTGGCATTATATTATTCTCCGGTTCTTTATATTTGCTTGCCACCCGTAGCATTTTAAATTTAAGCTTTACCAATTTAATAGGCCCTATTACTCCAATAGGAGGCTTGTTGTTTGTATTAGGTTGGATTATGCTATTTTTTGCAGCAATAAAAGATAAATAATGAACACATCCGAAGCCGATTTTTTTTCAGAAAGAGAAACACTTTTTGTTGAAGTTATTTTGCCATTATCTTTGGCTAAAAACTACACATATCGGGTACCCTTTGATTTAAATAATCAAATTGAAATTGGGAAAAGGGTTGTTGTTCAGTTTGGTAAACACAGAATTTACACAGCATTGATCAGTGCGGTAAGTACTAATCCTCCAATTGCATACGAGGCCAAATATATCATTGATGTTATAGATGCCGAACCAGTGATTACCTCCAACCAACTTAAATTTTGGAACTGGATGACACAATATTATATGTGTAATGAAGGTGATGTAATGGCAGCGGCGCTGCCTGCAAGTTTAAAACTGGCAAGTGAAACCATCCTGATCCTGCGGGAAGATTACAACGAGGATACCACTTTAACAGATAAAGAGGAATTAATTATTTCGGCTTTAAAAAAGCAGCAAAAGCTTACTGTTAATGATGTTTCAAAGCTTTTAGGACAAAAAACCATATATCCAATCATCAATCATTTGTTGGATAAAGAATTGATATATGTTGCTGAAGAGGTGGTTCAAAAGTATAAGCCTTTACTGAAATCATTTATTTTACTAAACGATTTTTATACTGAGGAAGAAAACTTAAAACAACTTTTTGAGATTTTAGAACGGGCGCCGAAACAATTGGATGCTTTGCTTACCTATCTTAAACTTAATAAATCGGGTATACCCATTTCTAAACAACAACTTCTTGATGAAAGTAATTGCGGGCAAGCTGCATTAAAAGCTTTAACCGATAAAGATATTTTTGTTGTTATGAAACGCCCGGTAAGCAGGCTTGCCGCACACGATGAAGAGTTTAGTGTAAACTTTACTTTGAACGAGGGGCAACAGAAAGCTTTAGAAAGCATTAACCAATCTTTTTTGGAAAAGGATGTTGTGCTTTTACATGGGGTTACTGCATCAGGCAAAACCCAGGTTTATATAAAGCTGATTGAGAAAATTATACAGGAAAGCAATGGACAGGTTTTGTTTTTATTGCCCGAAATTGCTTTAACCACCCAAATTGTTGAACGCATTAAACGCTATTTTGGAAATGCTATTGGTGTTTATCATTCTAAGTTTAACAATAGTGAACGGGTAGAAATCTGGAATAAAGTTAGAAGTGGCGCTTATAAAGTGATTTTAGGCGCGCGCTCGGCTGTTTTTTTGCCCTTTCAGGATTTAAAGTTAATTGTAGTTGACGAAGAGCATGAGCCGTCTTACAAACAATATGATCCTGCTCCACGTTATCAGGCCAGAGATGCCGCTATTTATCTCGGGCATTTACACCAAACCAAAGTAATTCTGGGTTCGGCAACACCTTCTCTGGAAAGTTATTTTAATGCTTTAAGTGGGAAGTACGGTCTTGTAGAAATGAAAGAACGTTTTGGCGGCGTTCAGTTGCCAAACCAACAGGTTGTGAGCATCGCTGAAGAAACCAAGAAGAAAAAGATGGTTTCTTATTTTTCAAGCGTGCTGATTAAAGACATTGACCTGGCCCTTGAAAAGAAAGAACAGATTGTACTTTTTCAAAATCGCAGAGGATATGCCACCATTTTAATATGTGCTACCTGTGGTTATACACCCAAATGTGTAAACTGCGATGTGAGTTTAACTTACCACAAAAGTAGTGGCAAATTGCATTGTCATTATTGTGGTTACTATCAAAGCAGCGTAAATATATGTCCGGCATGTGGTTCGGTACATGTGGAGCAAAAAGGTTTTGGAACCGAAAGGATAGAGGAAGAACTTAAACTCCTTTATCCCGAAGTTAGTATTGCAAGACTGGATATGGATAGTACCAGAACTAAAAATGGTTTGCAGCAGATTCTTAATGATTTTCAGGATAAAAAAACCGATATTTTGATTGGTACACAAATGGTTGCAAAAGGTCTGGATTTTGACAATTTAAACCTGATTGGTGTTATTAACGCAGATACTTTACTTGGCTATCCGGATTTTAGAGCATATGAAAGAAGCTTTCAATTACTTGCGCAGGTTGCGGGTAGGGCAGGAAGGCGGGCAGACCAGGGAAATGTGTGTATACAAACTTATGATGCCGAAAACCGGATTATAAAACAGGTTGTAAATAATGATTACCTGGGCATGTACAATGATGAAATTGCGGAGCGGGAAAGATTCTTGTACCCGCCCTTTTCGAGAATGATTTTTCTGTATATCAAACATAAAGATCAGCATGTACTTGACCGTGCTGCAGGCGCACTCGCCAATACACTTAAAAGTAAATTCGGCCAGCGTGTATTAGGGCCAGAGCAACCGTTGGTTAGCCGTGTAAGAAACCTTTACATTAAACAAATCATAATTAAGGCTGATAAGCACACCGCAATTCAAAAGGTTAAAAATGCACTAAGAGAAACCCTTACTGAATTTAACGTCACTAAAGATTTCAAAAGTGTAATTACACAAATTGACGTAGATCCGTATTAGTTTTTTCTGTTTAAATTAAATTGTAGTCCGGCAGAAATTGGATTTAACAAAAACTCCCATTTTCTATAGGTATTTACAGTACGGGCAACGCCGTTTGGATCAGCAATATCCTGTTTTTCATAAGAATAGTAAAAATCAAGGTTGCTTTCTGCAAAGAAAGCAAGCTGAGAGATAATATTTACTTTTAAACCGATAGCAGGAGTTAAAACCAGCCCATTTTTAGTAACGTCTGCTGTTTGATTAACGCTGCTTGCAGATTGGATTTTAGGCGAAACTATACCCGTAAAACGATTGGAACGATAGCCTAAATCAAAAGCGAAATAAGGCTGAATTCTTGAATAGTTGAAGTTTTTTTCAAAACCAATTTTAAATGAATAATCTGTTACTTTACCACTACCAATTTCACAGGTAGCACAAGTATTATCAAACTTAACATCATTGCGAAAGTAATTTCCACTAATTCTATAACTAATCTGGTTATCGTTGAATTTCAGCATAAGTCCGTTTGCGTATGCGTTAGTATAATCCTGCGTATTGGTTTGATTTAATATTTTTGGCAATTGCATTAAACTGAAAACTCTTAATCCTACTGAATAATTATAATCGGCACTGGTCGATTGTGCAAAGGATGCCAATGTTGTAAGGGAAATAAATAAGCTTAGCAGAGTTCTTTTCATGTATTATGGTAGTTTTTTAAAGATTTCAAAAGTAAAAATAATTATTTACTAAACTTACAATTATTATTCTTATGTCTGAATTAAGGAAAATGTTTTTAGTTTTGATTTACTGTTACTTATATGATTAGAATGATTTTAGCCTTGTTTCCCCGTTTAAAAAAGCTAATTTTGGCATCAAATGGCCTATAAATTTGTTGATAATTATCGTGAGCGTGGTGCAAGGAAGAAACTTGTAGAGTTATTAAAATCTCGTGGAATAGAGGACGAAAATGTATTAAAAGCAATAGGCAAGGTGCCACGTCATTTCTTTTTTGATGAAACTTTCTGGAACCAGGCTTATAAGGATATTGCTTTTCCGATAGGAGATGGGCAAACCATTTCTCAGCCTTATACCGTTGCCTACCAAAGCGAGTTGCTGCACATTAAAAAAGGGGATAAGGTTTTGGAAATCGGAACAGGCTCCGGCTATCAAACTTGTATTTTAATGGAACTGGGCGCAACGGTTTTTACTATAGAACGACAAGAAAATATTTTTAACAGAACCATTCAGGTTTTACCGGGCATGGGTTATAAACCAAGTTTTTATTGTGGTGATGGTTCTAAAGGTATAGCTGAAAAAGCCCCTTACGATAAAATTATTGTAACTGCGGGTGCACCGCTTGTTCCTGAAATATTATTGAAACAACTTAAAGTAGGTGGTATATTGGTTATTCCTGTGGGTGATGAAAACACACAAAAGATGGTAACGGTGATTCGTGTAAGCGATACAGATTATGAAAAAATAATTTTGGATACTTTTAGATTTGTTCCTTTAGTTGGAGATCAGGCCTGGTGAAATTAGTTTAGAATTTAGACTGTGGCCATAAGCCTTTTTGAACTAAAACCCGAAACACCCAACGTAAAATACTCAGATTTACCTTTTCATTGCCCTATCCAGCTCGCGTTTGCTGTCCCGGTCTTTAATGCTATCGCGTTTGTCAAATTCTTTTTTACCTTGCGCTAAAGCAATCTCCATTTTGGCAAAACCCCGTTCGTTTATAAATATGCGTAAAGGAACAATGGTATAACCTTTTTCTTCACCTTTTACCCTTAACTTTTTAAGTTCTTTCTTTTGAAGCAATAAGGCACGGTCTCTTTTAATATCGTGATGATAAAATGAACTGTGGCTATACTCCGAAATATGAAGATTTCTTACATATAAAATATCGCCTATAAACATGCAAAAAGCATCGGTCATATTTGCTTTACCTTGTCTGATTGCTTTTATTTCTGTACCTAAAAGCGCAATTCCGGCTACATATTTGTCAATTAAATTGTAATCAAAATAGGCTCTTTTATTTTTTATATTAATATCGTTTTTCAAAATTTATCTCTTTCTGTTGACGGGTTTAAACCTCCGCTACGTTTTAATGCTGGCCAAATAGCCGGGATGCAAATATCTTAAAAATTAATGTTATACCTATTTTTAATTAAATCATCTTGAAGATATTTAACAAGATTGTTGTTCATCTGTTTGTAAAACCTCAATTTTAATTGTTTCTTAAAGAATTAATTGAGGTATGTTTGAAAGGTAATCTATATAATAATGAAATTAAAAAACTTTCTTTTCGTCTTTGTTTTATTTATTGCTGTACAGGCAAAAGCACAACAACCAAGTTTATTACCGCAGTTTACATTTTTTAAACTGGATGGAAAAGCTTTCTCCAATAAGGATATGAAACAAGGCAAGCAAAACTTATTTATTCTTTTTGATTGTACTTGCGAACATTGCCAGAGAGAAGCGAAAGTTTTAAAAGAAAATTATACCCAGTTTAAGAATATAAATATTTATATGGTTACCCTGGATGAGGCCTACATTGTTCCTCAGTTTTTCACTTCTTATGCTCCGGGATTAGATGCCAAAGCTAATGTTACTGTACTTCAAGACAGAAATAAAACCTTCATTCCGGCATTCTTACCTTCAAAATATCCAGCGATGTACCTTTATTCTCCAACCGGAAAATTATTGGTTTACAACAGTGGCGATGGAGGCATTAAAGCAGTCCTTAAATCGGTTAAAAAATAATTTTGTTACCTGATAATTAGCACCGGAATCGTAACTTTATGTCTAACGGAATCTACTGTCGTACCAAAAATTAAATCTTTTAAGCCTTTATGCCCGTGGGCACCCATTACCAGTAATTCTAATTCATTCTTATTGCTAATGTCAGCAATGGCTTTGGCTGTACTTCCAAAACCAATAAAAGTGCTGGAATCATAGCCTAAATCGGCTAAGTTATTTTTGTATTTTTCCAGGTTTTCTGCATCACTTTGTGTTTCATGGTCCATAACTATATCTCCATGGTAACGTGCGGCAGCAGTTTCAACCACATGCATTAAATAATAGTGTGCATCTTTACCGCCCTGGATTAACGCATGTCTGATTGTATTTCGGTCATTTTTAGAAAAATCTATCGCTATGCCTATTCTTTCGTATTTTATTTTTTCAATATTACCGATTGATAAGGCATTACCATGGGGAACTACTTGTTTTTCAAGATTTCTTTTATCCAGTATGGGGTGTAGAAATACATAAATTAAGAATAGCACTGTTAAAATTACAGCAGGAAAAATAATCACATAAATCCACCAGCCACCGGAATCTTTGGTCCAGGTACTAATCTCCTCAATAACCAGTTTTACATTTAAAGCAATAATTCCTGCAGCACTGGTCCAAGCCAAAATTTTAATCCAGGGTTTAATTGCAAAATCCTTCATTAAATTTTTGTCAGACGTAAAATGAATTAATGGGATAATTGCAAATCCTAACTGCAAACTTAAAACAACCTGACTTAAAACTAATAAGCCACCCAATGCATCATCGCCATAATGTAGAATAGTGAAAAATGCAGGTATAATGGCCAGTAAGCGTGTAATTAAACGCCTTAACCAAGGCTGGATCCTTAAACTAATATGTCCTTCCATTACAATTTGTCCGGCCAATGTGCCTGTTACTGTAGAGCTTTGTCCGGCAGCAATTAAGGCAATAGCAAATAGGGTTGGAGCAATATTTCCAAAGATGTTGGATAATAATTTATGGGCATCCTGAATTTCAGCCACTTCATGTAATCCATTTTTATAAAATGCGGCAGCAGCAAGAATTAAGATGGCAGCGTTAACAAAAAAAGCAAGGTTTAATGCAACAGTGGTATCAATTAAATTAAATTTTAAAGCTTCCTTTATTCCTTTGTTTGTACGCTCTATTTTTCGGGTTTGGACCAATGATGAATGTAAATAAAGATTGTGCGGCATTACGGTTGCACCAATAATACCAATGGCAATGTATAAAGCATCACCGCTTAAAAGCGAAGGTTCAAAACCTTTAACCACCTCCTTTATTGAAGGTTCTACAATAAACATTTCTGCTAAAAAAGAGATGCCTACAATAAACACCATTGATACAATAAAACCTTCCATGGCCCTCATTCCTTTGTTTAATAAAAACAACAAAAGAATGGTATCGAAGATTGTAATGGAAATCCCCCAGATTAAAGGTAAACCAAATAGTAACTGAAGGCCAATAGCCATACCAATAATTTCGGCTAAATCGCAGGCTATAATTGCAGTTTGTGCCAGTCCAAATAAGGGAATATTTGCCCATCTGGGATACGCGTGTTTAGAAGCTTGCGCTAAATCCAATCCACGTACAATGCCCAGGCGTGCACTCAGTGATTGCAACAATAGCGCAATAAGGTTAGACATCAGTAAAATCCAAATGAGCTGATAGCCAAACTTACTTCCTCCAGCTAAATCGGTTGCCCAGTTGCCGGGGTCCATATAACCTACGCTAATTAAATAAGCGGGCCCAATAAAAGCTAAAATTCTGCGCCATCCTTTGCGCTTATCAGTGGCAATGCTTTGATGAACTTCACTCAGTGATTCAGATTTTGCCATTTTCTGTTGTTAATATATGTTTTGCCACTTCTCTGCTTATGTTAATTTGTTTATCACCAACTATAATTTCTACTGAACCATCGAAATCGGTAACATCAGAAATTTTAATTTGTTTGCCAAGTGTTAGGCCCAGCTTTTCCAAATGTTTTAGAAATGCTGAACTATGCTGGCTTACGCCTGTGATGGTACCGCTCTCTCCAATTTTTAATTCTATCAGTTTAATAAATTGAGTTTTTGCAAAGCGACCATTTTTATCTGGAATAGGATCACCATGAGGATCTGATTTTGGAAATCCTAAAAACTCATCTAAACGTTCGATTAAATTTTCTGATTTAATGTGTTCCAATTCTTCGGCAACATCATGCACCTCATCCCACTTAAAATTAAGTTTATCAACTAAAAAAACTTCCCATAAACGATGTTTACGCACAATATTAATGGCAGCCTGTTTTCCTTTTTCTGTTAACGTTACACCTTGATATTTAATGTAATCAACTAAACCTTTCTCCGCTAACTTTTTAATCATATCAGTTACCGAGGCTGGCTTGGTTTGAATTTGCTCAGCTATTGCGTTGGTTTGAACAGCATTTGCACTTTCTGATAAATGATAAATGACTTTGAGGTAATTCTCTTCGGTGAAGCTTTGCATTTATGTGTCTCTAATTTTATTTTTAGGTAAATCTAAAAAAATAAAATTAAAATATATAAGATAAATTATGTTAAAATTTAGAATATAATTTGGTTATGTTTGTATTCTCAATACCTTTGAAACTATATGGCATCAGAATTAGATAAAATTGATTTTAAAATCTTAAGAATTCTACAAGAAAACGGAAGAATCACCAACCTGCTTTTATCACAGGAAATCGGTTTATCACCGGCTCCAACTTTAGAGCGTGTACGTAAGCTTGAAATGGCGGGCTACATAAAAAGTTATCACGCTTTAGTTGATGAGGAAAAACTGGGCTTAGGTATAAAAACCTTTATTCAGATTCAACTTGATTTTCATAAAAACAATACGATTCAAATTTTTCTGGACGAGGTAAATCAAATTAAAGAAATTACGGAATGTCACCATGTGACTGGCCAGGCAGATTTTTTATTAAAAGTTTATGTAAAGGATATAAAGGCCTATGAGCGTTTAATTATGGATAAAATCAGTAAAATATCGGTAGTAAAAACTTTTCAAACGATGATGATCATGTCGACTACGAAGAAAGAACCGATTGTGCCGTTGGAATACTAAGGTTTTTTAAATAATTTACCACCTAAGACATGTAAGTCCACCTAAGCTGGGCGATTAAAATTGCTTGCTAAAAACCCTAAGGTGATCTCAGGTGCTTAAGGTGGTTTATACCATATAGAATGGCTTTATAGATTTTGCTTTTCGAATAGTTTTACCACCAAAGACATGTTAGTCCACCTAAGTTGGGCGATTAAAATTGCTTGCTAAAAATACTAAGGTGATCTCAGGTGTCTAAGGTGGTTTATACCATATAGAATGGCTTTATAGATTTTGCCTTTCGAATAGTTTTATGACCTAAGACATGTTAGTCCACCTAAGCTGGGCGATTAATGTTGCTTGCTAAAAATACTAAGGTGATCTCAGATGCCTAAGGTGGTTTATACCATATAGAATGGCTTTATAGATTTTGCTTTTCGAATAGTTTTACCACCAAAGACATGTTAGTCCACCTAAGTTGGGCGATTAAAATTGCTTGCTAAAAATACTAAGGTGATCTCAGGTGTCTAAGGTGGTTTATACCATATAGAATGGCTTTATAGATTTTGCCTTTCGAATAGTTTTATGACCTAAGACATGTTAGTCCACCTAAGCTGGGCGATTAAAGTTCCTTGCTAAAAACACTAAGGTGATCTCAGGTGCCTAAGGTGGTTTATACCATATAGAATGGCTTTATAGATTTTGCTTTTCGAATAGTTTTACCACCTAAGACATGTTAGTCCACCTAAGCCGGGCGATTAAAATTGTTTGTTCAAAAACTAAGGTCGTGAAAAATTTATGCTCCAAAATCGTACATAAACTCACTTACATAACTCCTCTTTCCATTTTGAACAATGTTTGTCGAATTAAAGTTTATTAAAAGCCCTTTAGGTATCTTTAATAATTTCATATAGGTCAAAATTTGGGCTTCGCGAATCGGGTGTAAACTCTCTACAGATTTCAATTCCAGGACCATACAGTTTTCAATAACCAAATCGGCTCTAAGGTCTGTATCTAAAAGCACATCTTTATAAGCAAGTAAGATGGAATGTTCAGCTGTAAAATTTATATTTTGCAACTGTAATTCCCGCATCAGGCATTTTTGATAAACGCTTTCGAGTAATCCTGGCCCAAGTATTTTATGCACTTCTATACAAGCACCAGTAACTTTATATTCTAAATTGTCGAGAAAAGTTTTGTTCATCATAAAAATCAGTTCATTAGTTAAATGTATTTTTGAGATGATTTTTTGAACAATTCGCTAAAATATCCTAAGTAGGATCAGGTAAAGGAATTACATAAGTAATTTATTAATAATTTCTGAAATTTCCTCAGCATTTTGATAAACCATAAAATGGGTTCCATTATTAATTTCAAAATCTAAATTTTTTCGCATAACTTTTCAAGCTATCCTTCAATGAATATTTAATCCATTCTATATGAATAATTTCTAACCCTTTATCTAAGTTAATTTTAGAAAATATACGTTTGTCAGCACCGAGGCCACTAATGAAATATACTTTCATTAAGCTGGTAATTGCCAGTCAATAGGTTTTAAGTTATTCTGAATGAGGAGCTGATTCGTTTTAGAAAAATGCTTGCTCCCAAAAAAGCCGTTGTAAGCAGAAAATGGAGATGGATGAGCAGCAGTTAAGATATAATGTTTTTTCTCATCAATCAGACTTGCTTTCTGCTGTGCATATTTACCCCACAACAAAAAAATAAGATGTTCTTTTTTCTGAGAAAGGGCTTTAATAATTTCGTCTGTAAAAATTTCCCAGCCTTGATTTTGATGTGAACCTGCTTCTGATGCCCGGACGGTTAAGGTCGCATTTAAAAGCAATGCACCTTGCTCTGCCCAATGAGTCAGGTTTCCGTGGTTAGGTGTTTTAAACCCCTCCACATCAGTTTCCAACTCCTTATAAATATTCTTTAAGGATGGAGGAACTGTCATGCCTCTCTGAACAGAGAATGATAGTCCATGTGCTTGTCCAACACCGTGATAAGGATCCTGGCCTAAAATTACAACCTTAACTTTGTCAAAAGGGGTAGTGTTTAATGCGTTAAAAATATCAGTCCCTTTAGGATAAATAATTTTACCATTTTGTTTTTCATCTTGCAAGAATGCTTTTAGCTTAATCATGTAGTCTTTTTCAAACTCCTGATCCAATACAGCTAACCAACCTGGTTCTAATGATGCAGACATATTTTTAATGTAAAGTGTGATTAGTATAAATACAAAAAAGTCAGACTTATGGTTGATGTACAATCAAGGCTTAAGCCATCACCATTATCTACAAATAACTGTTACGATTTCTTTTGTAAAATAGCTAACAAATCTCCCTCAAGTGTTGTTTTAGGATGTTCAACAATTCTACCTAATTCTCTCCCATTTTTATCATAAACTATAAAAGTAGGCACACTTACAATATTAAGTCCGTCTATAATTCCGTTTTCAGCTTTTTTATGGCCATCAACGGCAATAATATCAATATTTTTTTCTTTAAAGTGAAGCCCGTCCAGTACTTTAAAAAAGTTAGGAACATTTACTTTACTGTCGCCGCACCAGGTACCCAAAACAATTTTGATTCTTTCCTTTTTAATTACTTTTTTAAGCTCAATCATGGTTGCAGTTTCCGGAACATAAGCTTCGTAAAGTGGATCATACATTTCCTTAAACTCCGGAAAAGTAGTAATACCTTCCCGCGTGCAATTGTTAATTAAAATATCTTTATTGTGGGCCTGGTCGTGGATTTTTTTGTTTACTTCTTGTGCGGAAAGATTCATGGCAAGTACGATTAGAGTAATAGAGAAGAAGGTTTTCATGGTTTTGAAATTTTTAATGAAATTATTGTTTTAAAATCTAATTTCTGCTATTTAAACACGATATTTGCAAAAAAAAATAATTAGAATAAAATTTATGCCAAATATTATCAGATTAATTGCGGGGTTTGCATTATTGGGTGGCGCAGTAGCTTTATTTGTTTTTGGTTTCTGGCCATGGGGCATAGTAGCCATCTTATTAGGATTAATTGTACTGGTTACTTATTTCTTTAACGAAAATATGCTTTTAGCACAATGGTTTTTACGTAAAGACAATATGCCAAAGGCTGAAATGTTTTTAAAACGCATTACCAATTACGAGAGCCAGTTAATTAAAGTTCAGCACGGATATTATAATTTATTAGTAGGCTTAATTGAAAGCAGAAGAGCACCAATGCAAAGTGAAAAGTACTTCAAGAAATCACTTGCTTTAGGAATGCATATGGACCATAATATTGCTTTAGCAAAATTAAGTCTTGCAGGTATTGCCATGGCTAAAAGAAATAAAAGAGAAGCTACAATGTATCTTGCTGAAGCGAAGAAAGCAGATAAAAATAAATTACTGGCTGATCAGATTAAACAAATGAAAGATCAGATGGGGATGATGGATAAGCAACAGCAAGTTCGTTACAGATAAAATATTTAAATTTTAGTACAAGCCATTCTTAATTGAATGGCTTTTTTTATTTTGGATAGTCACGGCCAATAAACCTACCCTCGCCTAAAAGAAACTGAACGGCCCGTTTTACATTTTTCGCTATCGATGCTTCAGTTTTTAAGTTCGCAATATATCTGATTACTTCTTTTCGCAGATAGGGAGCTAGTTCGTTGAAAATTTCTTTAGCCTCTTTATTTTCTTCCAATGCCTGGATGAGTTTTGGATGTGTTTCAATTTCTCTTATTTCAGGATCAAATTCTATTTCAAATCTTGCTGTATCACCAACATCTTTTCCTGCAGCTTTTCGCATACCTGTATTTAAGTATAGCCGCCAGTTGCCCGCATATTTTATAAGCGTTTGATTAAAGGCATGACCATCTATTTTTATTCTGACCGGAATTGTACCTCTATCTTTTTTTGCCTGTTTAAAAAGATAAGTTAAATAAGTTTCCGGAATGTATACATATGGGTTTATTCCAATGATATAAATTTCGGCTTTAAATGGCTTTGGTTTACTATTCTGCATAATAAAACGATTACTTTAAAGATAGCTTTTTAAGTTTATTACAGAAAGTTATGGCGCCTGAGATTGGCTCTGGTTAGATACTTGCTTTTCAAAATATTAAAACCAAACAGATTTTTTAATTGTAGTGTATATAAAATCTTATACCTATGGAAACATCACAAGAAGGAAGTACAAACAATACTCAGGAAGAGAATATTAAAGATTTAGGCGGGAAAGAAGCCATTGAAAAGCTAAGAGGTTTAGCCGAAAAAGCTGAAAGTTGCTTTTTTTGTACCAACATTAAAATAGGTTTACCCTTATCAGTAAGGCCTATGGCTATGCAAGAGGTGGATGACGAGGGTAATATTTGGTTTATGAGTATGAAAGACAGCACAAAGAATGATGAAATTGCTGCTGACCCTTTTACGCATCTATTATTTCAGGCTGGGGCGCATTCAGGATTTGTAAATATATATGGCATTGCAGAAATTAGCAGGGATCAGGAAATGATAGATAAGTTATGGAGCCCTTTTATAAAAACATGGTTTCAGGGTGGAAAGGATGATCCAAATATTACCTTAATAAAAGTAATCCCGTCTGAAGGTTATTATTGGGATACTAAACACGGTACTGCTGTTGCATTTTTAAAAATCGCAGCTTCAGTAATAATGGGTAAAACGATGGATGATTCTGTTGAAGGAACTTTAGATATTGATTAAGGGGATTTAAAACCCAATTTATTTCAATCATACAGAAGAAGATATTAAACAAATTGAATTTGATGGCTGATTATTTATCTCCTAAATAATCAAAGCCTTCAAATTCTTCTCTTTTAGCCCTACGGCTGATGATGTCCTCTTCATCGTTTGCTTTTTTAAAGAAAAAGGCTTCAGCCTGTATTCTTTTAATTAACTGGTGAACCAAAGAAAGATCAAAAGTATCCTTATTTAATTTTATGCAGTATTCGCTTTCTGTAATTTCTAAACTTGAGTTCATAGCAGATGTTTTTTTGTTAACTACTGCTGTAAATATAGAAAAGGCTTGCTAAATGTTTATTAGCAAGCCTTTTAAGTTTTTGTTATGTTTTTGTTAAGATGAAACTCTTCTTATTTAAAATTAAAGAGTCAGCTTAACTATTTATGCGATAAAAACAGGCCATCATCAGTTTTGGTAACCTTCAAAATGCCTTTTGATGTTAAAGCTTTTAATGTGGTGTCCCATTTTTTGTTACTCCAGTCCGTCAATTTTCCTTTTACATCAGATAAAAGATCTTGTGCTTCTTCAGAAATCAGCGAAAATAATTCTGTTTCTTCAGCAGTCATTTCAATTTTCTTTTTCTCTGGGCGCATCTGCGGGAAGAATAGAACTTCCTGTATAGTGCTTTGGTTAGTCATTAACATAACAATACGGTCTATACCGAAACCTAAACCTGAAGTAGGAGGCATACCATATTCTAAAGCACGAACAAAGTCATCATCCATTGCCATAGCTTCTGCATCGCCACGATCAGCCAATTTCAATTGATCTTCAAAGCGTTCTTTCTGGTCAATCGGATCGTTTAGTTCTGAATAGGCATTTCCAATTTCTTTACCATTTACAAATATTTCGAAACGCTCTACCAGTCCTTCAGCAGAACGGTGTTTTTTAGCAAGCGGCGTCATTTCTATCGGATAATCAGTAATAAAAGTAGGCTGAATTAAATTTGCTTCTACTTTTGCACTGAAAATTTCATCTACTAATTTACCACGGCCCATTGTAGAATCAATTTCAATATCTAAACTTTTGCAGGTTTCCGCAAGTTCCTCTTCGGTCATTGCCGAAACATCAATACCCGTATATTTCTGTATCGATTCATACATGGTTAACTTTTCGTAAGGACCTTCAAAGTTGATGTCGTTTTCGCCAACTTTAACCACTGCAGAACCATTCGTTGCAATTGCTACTTTTTCTAAACACTCTTCAACCATAGCCATCATCCAGATATAATCCTTATAGGCTACATAAATTTCCATTGAAGTATATTCTGGGTTATGCGTGCGGTCCATACCTTCATTACGGAACATTTTACCGAACTCATAAACACCATCAAAACCTGCAACAATTAACCTTTTTAAATATAATTCATTTGCAATACGCAAATAAAGAGGCATATCTAAAGTATTATGGTGCGTAGCAAAAGGCCTTGCTGCTGCACCCCCGTGGATAGGTTGAAGAATTGGTGTTTCTACTTCCATCCATCCCTGCTCATCAAAATAATTACGCATGCTGTTAATTACCTTGCTGCGTTTGATGAAAATTTGTTTGTAATCCGGATTTACCGTTAAATCTACATAACGCATGCGGTAACGTAATTCCGGGTTCGTAAAACCATCGTATACATTTCCTTCATCATCGCGTTTTACAATTGGTAAAGGGCGTAATGATTTAGCGAGAACTTTAAATTCTGTAACGTGAATAGAAATTTCTCCCGTTTGCGTGGTAAAAACATAACCTTTAACACCGATGAAATCCCCAATATCTAAAAGTTTTTTAAATACAGTATTGTATAATGTTTTATCCTCACCCGGACAAAGTTCATCTCTTTTTAAGTAAACCTGAATACGGCCTGTAGAATCCTGAATTTCAGCAAAAGAAGCGGCACCCATAATGTTACGGCCCATAATACGACCAGCTAAACTAACGGTCTTATAAGCAGTTTTGTCCTTTTCGTAATTTGCTAAGATATCTGCAGCGCTTACGTTAATTTCATAAGATTCTGCAGGATAGGGCTCTATACCCAATTGGCGTAGTTGTTTTAGCGACTCGCGTCGTAATATTTCTTGTTCTGATAATCCTATACTCATTTCGGGTATTTTTTGCAAAAGTAATGATTTTGCAATTGTTATGTAATTATAATTAACAGCAATAGTTGTTTAAATGCTGATGGCTACAAAGATAAGAAAGGAAAAGGAATAACTAAATGCTTTGGATGATATAAACGATTTTAAAAGTGCAACAGGTAAAGGAATTAGCAGAATTTCTACATTTAATTTTACCTTAGCAAAGATTGTTTCTGAAAATAGAAAAATAACCAAAATCCATATCATCCAAGTTAAATGAAATTTAAATTAAAGCCTTTACAAAAGCAATTCTTATTAACGCTTTCCATCGCATCATTATGTTTAGCTTCGTTTAATGGTTTTGGCCAGATAAAGGATAGTGTAACTTTAAACAGCTTGATTAATAAAAAATCTTTTACTTACAATAAAGATGTGTTTAACGGTGTGGGATGGGAGTTATTAAAAAATGAAATCGAAAAAGTGCAGTTTGTTATGATTGGGGAGCAGCATGGCGAAGCTGAAATACCTGTTTTTACCGAAAAAATTGCCACTCTATTTAAGCCGAAAGCTTTTGTTGCGGAAATAGATCCTTATTCTGCAGTGCGATTAAAGAAACTGGCAATTGATCCGGCAGGGTATTCGGCGCATTTTAAAAAGTGGCCTTACGATCTGGCATTTTATTGCTGGGACACAGAAATGAAACTTGCTAAAAAATTGAGTGAAGATCATGTAGATATCTGGGGGCTTAACGAAATTACCTTTATGTCTGCAGGCTTGTTTTTTGAAGAACTGGCCAATGTATCTAAAATACCAGCCAATAAGGCCCTTGCGAAAAAAATAGCTGTTGAATATGGAAATAACGACCGTCCAATGTATTTTGACTCTAAGAAATGGGACAATCTAAGTTTTTCCAAGTTAACTACAGGACACATTGATACGCTGTTAACCGTTTTTAAAGACGATAATGTACAGGCTAAGAAAATGTTATTTGATTTGAAAGCAAGCCGACCGCTTTTATGGGCTAATTATTCGCTCCGCATAAATATGATGAAGAAAAACCTTTTAAATTATGTTGCACCATATATAGGAAAGGACGCTGTAAGCATTCCTAAATTGCTATTTAAATTTGGAGCCAATCATGTTACACGTACAAATGATATCACCGGTTTATTTGAAGTAGGTAACCTTGCAGATCATTTAGCTGCTGCATCAAATAAAAAAACATTACACATTCTAATTTTTGGAAAAAACGGAACAATTAACTCGATGATTTCTCCAGATAATAGCAAAGCAATTCAACCTTATAAAATAGAAAATGATAAAGATTTATCCATATTTACGCCATTTTACAACCAGTTAAGTGATCAAGAATGGGCTTTCTTTGATTTGAGACCTATACGTACGGCCATACTTAAAGGAACAATTAAGGGCGTTAATACTAATCTGGAGGCTTTTATTAAAGGTTATGATGTACTTGTTTTATTTTCGCCAACCACCGGAAATAAATTTATTGAATAATTTAATTTTTACAGATGTTATATTTGTTTTGAATGACGATTATTCCGGATTAATAAAAAAATGCTATGGCTGATATAAATAAGATACAAACTTCAAATTTTGATTTTTTACAATTATTAAAGCAGAATAACGATCGGGAATGGTTTGCCGCACATAAAACTGAATTTCAAAAGGAACAAGGAATTATAGAATCCTTTGCGCAAACGCTCCTGGATTTAATGAATACCCACGATGTAATTGAAACGCCTTCAGGAAAGAAGAGTTTATACCGGATTTATCGGGATACCAGGTTTTCGAATGATAAAACACCCTATAAAACGCATTGGAGTGGGAGTTTTAAACGTACGGGAAAACAAAGAAGAGGTGGGTATTACTTTCATATAGAGCCGGGAAATAGCTTTGTCGCCGGAGGTTTTTTTGGACCGTCGCCGCAGGATTTGAAATTAATAAGAGAAAATATTTCTTTTGATGCGCAGCCGCTTAGAGCTATTTTAAAAGATAAAATGTTTGTTGCCTCCTTTGGAACTTTAAAAGGAGAACAATTAAAAACCACTCCAAAAGGCTTTGCTGCCGATGATGAGGCAATTGATTTACTCCGTTATAAACAATTTTTACTGGTTAGTAAATTTACAGATGATGAGGTTTTAGATAAAGGTTTTTTAGATAAGTGCAATCAGGCATTTAAAAATATGCGTCCGTTTTTTGATTATATGAGCGAAATTTTAACAACGGATGCGAATGGACTGGATGTATAGATAAAATTGAGATTGGATTCTAAATAAAAAGGGTGATAATTACATTAATAATTTATCACCCTTTTTTAATTATGATTCGGCTTCTATGCCTTCTTCATACATATCGTTAATGGCTTCAGCATATTTCTTTTCAACAATACGGCGTTTAACCTTCATTGTTGGTGTAATTTCACCTTCATCAATATTAAATGGATTACGCTTTATCTTAAAGTTTTTAATGCGTTCAAATTTAGCCAGCTCGCCTGAAATCTTTTTAATGTCTTGCTCTATCCAATCCACAATTTCTTTATTCTGAATAAAAGGGTCACTTTCTTCAAAGAAAGAAGGTTGAAGCTTAAATGTTTCTTCCATGGTTTCTTTATTCGGAATAATAATAGCTGTAATAAATTCACGCTTATCACCTATTAAAAATAACTGGTCTATTTTTGGGCTTTTAAGGTAAATATTTTCAACGGGTGTAGGGTAAACGTTTTTGCCGTATGCATTTACGATCATGTTTTTCAAACGATCTGTAATTTGCAGGTTACCCTTATAAAAACGACCAATATCGCCCGTATGGAACCACATATCTTTATCAATGGCCTCAGCTGTTTCAGCAGGTTTGTTAAAGTAACCTTTCATTACGCAGTGGCCGCGAACTATAATTTCACCTTCAGCACACTCAAATTCTTCATTAAAGGTTTCATGTGTTTGTACATTAATAATGGCTTTACTTTCTACATCCTGTATACCAACTTCTATTCCCGGAATAACTCGACCAACTGTTCCATAAACCTGTCTGTGGTATTCGGTTACAGACATTACCGGCGAAGTTTCCGTTAAGCCAAAGCCTTCTAATATTTTTATGCCCAAATCGCCAAAGAATTCGCCTACATTTTTAGGCAGTGCCGCACCGCCTGAAATCATAAATTTTAAGCGCCCACCGGTTTTTTCTTTTATTTTACTGAACACTAATTTTTCAGCAATTCCTTTCTTTGCAGATAGAATTAATCCCGGGCTTTTGCCCGCTTCTTTTAGTACACGGTAGTTTTTTCCGGTTTCTAAAGCCCAGGTAAATATTTTCGCTTTTGCACCACCAGCGGCTGTACCAGATTTTATTGCCTTATCATGAATGCGCTCGAGCAAACGCGGTACGCAGCTCATTACTGTGGGGCGAACCTCGCCCATGTTTTTCGCTAATAATTCTAAACTTTGAGCAAAGGCAATTTTACAACCCTGCGCACAACATACATGGTAGGTTGCAGTACGCTCAAATACGTGTGATAGTGGTAAGAAAGATAAAAATGTTTCTGTCTGGTCAATCACCGGTATTTGCTGCAAACAAACTTTTACATTTTCAACGAAATTGCTGTGCGTAAGCATTACGCCTTTTGGTGTGCCGGTAGTGCCAGAAGTATAAATTAAGGAAGAAACATCTTCAGGTAAAACTAAGTTTCTGGCTTCGTCAATTGCTGCCTTTTCTGCTGCTGTAACCTGATGTTTTAACGCTAAGATATCAGCAAAGCTAAACACTTCTACTTTTACATCTTCAGGTATAACTACTTTTTCGTAATCTTTAAAAGCAGGAATAATATATTTTAATTCTTTACAGTTTGCAGCAACTTTTAATACTTTACGGTACAGGAAATTATTGCCAACTAAAATGGCCTTAATACCCGAATCATTTATAATGTAAGCAACTTCTTGTTCAGACAAGGTTGGATAAATGGAAACATTAATGGCGCCAATTTGCTGAATGCCCTGATCGTAGTAAACATACTCAGGTGAGTTTTCGATCATTAAACCTAATCTGTCGCCTTTCTGAATATCTTTTTCAAGAAAAAAAGCAGACACTGCATCCGCTCTTTTTAAAGTGTCTTCGTAAGAAATTTCAGTCCATTCGTTACCTTGTTTATGTATCAAAAAGGTATCTTCCTGTTTATGAATGTTTTTTACAACATTACGTAAAAGGGTAGGAACCGTTGAAAACTCATTTATTAATGGCATGCTCGTAATAGTGTGTTTGTTATAATTAACAATTATAATGCTTTTTGGTTTAATAATACAAAACAGCCAATTTTTAATCTACTGTTTTAAAAATGGCTTAATTAATTTGTTGGCATTATAAGTACGATTTAGAAAACAAAATCGATTTCAGCATTCTTTTAAACGCAAAAAAGGTTCCATAAAATGGAACCTTTCTAATTTGTAAAATATTTTATACAGAGAAGCTTTCGCCACAACCGCAACTGCGGCTTGCATTTGGGTTAATGAAGTTAAATCCTTTTCCATTTAAACCATCAGAGAAATCTAATTCTGTTCCGGCTAAATAAAGAAATGATTTCATATCAAGGGCGATTTTAATGCCTCTATCCTCAAAAAACTGATCTCCGGTTTTAGATTCGTTATCAAAATCTAAATTATATGATAAACCTGAACAGCCTCCTCCTTTTACAGAAACACGTAAAAAATAATCAGAACCCAATTCAGAATCCTGCATCAGGTGGTCTATTTTATCTTTTGCTTTATCGGTTATAGTAATCATGTTATTTACGATTTTAAACTTAGGTTTTTAGATTAGCTGAAATACGATGGTAATTCATCAATCTAAAATCTAAATTCTTTTTAGTGATGTGATTTTTCTAATACTAATGCATCTAAACCATTTTTAACGCGGTAATCGTTAATAGCTGATTTAATTGCATCTTCTGCCAATACAGAGCAGTGGATTTTAACAGGAGGTAAAGCCAGTTCTTCAACAATATCCATATTGTCAATAGTTAAAGCCTCATCAATGGTTTTTCCTTTTAACCATTCTGTAGCTAAAGATGATGATGCAATTGCAGAACCACAACCAAATGTTTTAAATTTAGCATCCGTGATTACGTTATCTGCACCAACTTCAATTTGTAAGCGCATTACATCGCCACACTCAGGTGCGCCAACTAAACCTGTACCTACATTTTTCTCATCTTTATTTAAAGTACCCACATTGCGGGGGTTGTTATAATGATCAATTACTTTTTCTGAATATGCCATTTTATTTTAGATTGCAGATTTTAGATTTACGATTTCTAAAATCTATTTCTATTAAATATTTTAAATTGTAAACTGCTAATCGTAATTCGTCAATCTACAATTGTAATCTGCTTAGTGTTCTGCCCACTCAATTTTACTTAAATCAATTCCTTCCTTAAACATCTCCCAAAGTGGAGAAAGTTCTCTTAAGTGATTTACAGCTTTTTGAGTAATTTCAATGGCATGGTCTATATCTTCTTCTGTTGTAAAACGACCTAAGCCATAACGAATAGAAGAGTGTGCTAAATCATCTGATAAACCTAAACTTTTTAGTACGTAGGATGGTTCTAAAGATGCCGAAGTACAGGCAGAACCAGAAGATACAGCCAAATCGCTCATAGCCATCATTAAACCTTCGCCTTCAACATATTTGAAAGAGATATTTGCTACATGTGGTAAACGGTGTTGTGTATTACCATTAACATAACTTTCTTCCATTTTGTTTAAAGTAGACTCTAATCTGTCGCGCAATGCAGATAGACGGGCTGCTTCACTTTCCATTTCTAAACGGCAAAGTTCGCAGGCTTTACCTAAACCTACAATACCCGGAACGTTTAATGTACCAGAACGCATTCCACGTTCGTGGCCACCACCATCCATTTGTGCGGTTACTTTAACTCTCGGGTTTTTACGACGAACATAAAGAACACCAACGCCTTTAGGACCGTACATTTTATGTGCTGAAAAAGCCATTAAATCAATTCCGTCTGTATTTACATCCACAGGAATTTTTCCAACCGCCTGCGTTGCATCAGTCATAAATAAAGCGCCATGTTTGTGTGCAATATCAGAGATTTCTTTAACCGGTTGGATTACGCCAATTTCGTTATTGCCATACATAATAGAAACCAGGATGGTTTCTGGTGTCATAGCAGCTTCTAATTCAGCTAAATCAATTAAACCGTCTTCTTTTACGCCTAAATAAGTTACTCTTGCACCATTTTTTTCAAGGTGTTTACAAGTATCTAAAACAGCTTTATGTTCAGTAACTGCAGTGATAATGTGGTTACCTTTTTCTTTATACATCTCAAATACACCTTTAATAGCAAGGTTATCTGCTTCTGTAGCACCAGATGTAAAAATAATTTCTTTATCAGTACAGCCGATTAATTTGGCTACCTGCTCACGAGCATAATCCACTCCCTCTTCTGCCACCCAACCAAAAGCGTGATTGCGGCTTGCGGCGTTTCCAAATTTCTCGGTAAAGTAAGGTAGCATTGCTTCCAGCACCCTTGGATCAAGTGGGGTAGTCGCATTATTATCTAAATATATCGGCTGTTTCATTTCAGTTACTATTATTTGTAATACAAAGATACAAAAAAAGTTTTCTAACAATTATAAATAATAGCTATGAGGTTATAGTTAAAACCTGCATTTTTACATTCAACAAACCTTTTAAACCATGAACAAGATAGAACACGTTGGAATTGCCGTAAAAGACCTTGAAAAGGCAGTTTCCATTTACGAACAATTGTTGAATACTTCTTGCTATAAAACGGAAACGGTGGACACTGAATCTGTAAATACTGCATTTTTTAAAGTTGGCGAAAATAAGGTAGAATTGTTGCAGGCAACTTCAGAAGATAGTGCCATCGCTAAGTTCCTGGAGAAAAAAGGAGAGGGCATACACCACATTGCTTTTGCTGTTAATGATATTTTAGCAGAAATGGAACGTTTAAAAGCCGGCGGATTTGTTTTGTTAAACGAGGTGCCTAAAAAAGGAGCCGATAATAAAATGGTCTGTTTCGTTCATCCAAAAAACACTACTGGCGTTTTAATTGAGCTTTGCCAGGAAATTAAATGGACGTAGCTTAATAAAAAAAGTACGAACTAAGATTTTTTTAGAAATTAACGGATTGTGTTTCTTTTGATAATATAGACCTTACTTACAACGTGTCTTTTCCCTATCGCAGAAAAATAATAATATAAATGAGTGATATTCAATCGCTAATCAAAATTATAAATAAAGATTTTGATTTGGAGCAAAACCTGTCTGAAAGTCAATTGCGGCATACAATGATTGATGCTTTTGCTTATCTGGTGGATAATGATTTTCCTAAACTGATTCAGATTTTATACAAAGCTGATGTTGATCAATATAAGCTAAAGGAATTGCTGGAAAATACAATGGGGCTAAGTTCGGCTGAAGTGATTGCAGATGCTTACATCAATCGCCAGCTTGCTAAAATAGAAACCTGGAAAAAGTATAGTAAACCAGCATAAGGGTTTTAATGCTCCTTACGCTGGCTTTATAATTTATTTATTTATCTAAAGGAGCCATTCCAAACATCAGTACCAATTTATTGTCTTGGTAAAAGTTTAAAGTCTGGTCAGCAACATCGAATTTAAAACTATTGTTTGTTAATAGTTTCACAAAATCACCCTCCAGTTTGCTTTTGTCCGCATCTATGCAAGCCATCATGGTACTTGCTATATTTTTAAAAGAAATCTGATCGTTTTTCAATTCATAAGCACCAAATATGCGGTTACAGCCTCCAGAGCCACTCATTGCATTTTTATCGCTTTTAAAAGTTAAATAAGCAGAAGTGTTGTTTTGCGTAATACCATTGATTTGAATTAATTTCCAGTTGTGTTTCGTTACAAAAGTCCAGCTGTCGGGTTGTTTGTCAAAAATCTGTGTTTTCTTAATTACTTTCTTTAATTTATAAGTGTAAATGGAAGCATCTGCCGGAACATTTTTTCTTTTGGTTCTGATTACGTCAATAACATATCTGTAACCAGGTTTATAATCAAAACCTTTAATCTGGCTATAAAAAAGCGTCCAGTCTTTACTGTTTTTATATTTTACCTGATAGCAGGTTTGCGGCGCAACTCCAGTACAATTTGCTACATCTTCTTTAACTGTTAATCTAATGGTATCTGCTTTTGCACCCATTGTAAGGGTAATAAGTGCAATAATTAAAAATGCTGATTTGTACATTGATTTTAAATTTAATTTAAGTTTCATTTTCTTTGTGTTTTAATTAAGATGCCAGGGCATGCGTTTTTCCATAACAAATTTGTGCCCAACAAGCATTTTTATTAAATATTTTTTATTAAAAGTTATTGAAGCTTGATTTTTATAAAATATTTCAATACATTTGCATCCTCTAAAATAGAG
Organism: Pedobacter nototheniae; assembly: GCF_032678625.1. Classification (GTDB taxonomy): domain Bacteria; phylum Bacteroidota; class Bacteroidia; order Sphingobacteriales; family Sphingobacteriaceae; genus Pedobacter; species Pedobacter nototheniae_A. The sequence goes on from NZ_JAVTSO010000002.1 coordinate 335,845, forward strand.
GTAGAAAGACTAATAGGAAATGTCATAAGCGTTGTTGCCAGCAAATTGCAAAAATGTTCTTGATGCTTTCACACAAATAACTAAAATAATATTTCAAATGAAAAAAGATTTGCACCCAACAAGCTACAGACCAGTTGTTTTCAAAGATATGTCTAACGAATATGCTTTTTTAACAAAATCTTGTGTAGAAACTAAAGAAACGATCAAATGGGAAGATGGTAATGAGTATCCTCTTTATAAATTAGAGATTTCTCACATGTCGCACCCTTTTTATACTGGTAAAATGAAATTGGTTGATACAGCAGGACGTATCGATAAATTCAAAAACCGTTACGCTAAGAAATAATTTAGCTGCAAAAAAGCATTTTTTGAAGTCCCTTTGCCAAAAGCATCGGGACTTTTTTTATTTTTGTGGCTTATGACAATCAATCTGTTTGATGATTCCAGTTGGGAATCATTACGTCCACTTACTTATACCAGGCCGGTAGCTGATTTAAGAATTGGTATTTTAACCATAGCCGAGAAGTGGGCCAAGTACCTCAATGCCAGTTTTGGCTTCATTACCAAAGATTACCTTACAGCTAAATACCCATCTTTACAAGTAGCTGATGTTTTTATTAATGGATCTATTTGTCCTGATGAAGGTTTGCTGGGAGCCATTACAGCGTTAAAAAGCGGAGAAGCTTTAATTCAGGGAGATTTGGTGCTGGCTTATAAAGCCGATTCGACTACAGCGCATAGTTTAACCTTAGCCAAATCTTTAAAACCAATAGCCTATCATTCTAAATTTGTCCGCATTGTTTATCCGGATAATATTTTCACTTATAACGGCGAAGAGTTGAGAAAAGATTTTGCTTTGTTAACTAAAGGACGCAGTTCTTCATCATTAAGCTCAACAAATACATTTTTAGGAGATGATATTTTTGTTGAAGAAGGTGCAGAAGCAGAGTGCTCGATTTTTAACAGCAGACAAGGGCCTATTTATTTAGGTAAAAACAGTCAGGTTTGGGAAGGGAGCATCATTAGAGGATCGTTTGCACTTTGCGAAGGTTCTTCGGTTAAAATGGCTGGTAAAATTTATCCCAATACAACCATTGGGCCTTTTAGCCGCGTTGGTGGTGAAATTAATAATGCTGTAATCTGGGGTTATTCTTCAAAAGGACATGAGGGTTATTTAGGAAATGCTGTATTGGGGCAATGGTGTAATATTGGTGCTGATAGCAATAACTCCAATCTTAAAAATAATTATGCTGAAGTGAAATTATGGGATTACGAAGAACAAAGTTTTCGTAAAACGGGATTGCAGTTTTGTGGGTTAATTATGGCTGATCATGCTAAATGTGGTATTAATACCATGTTTAATACCGGTACAGTTGCCGGGGTAAGTGCTAACGTTTTTGGTGCTGGTTTTCCACGCAACTTTATTCCCGACTTTGCCTGGGGCGGGGTACATGGTTTTGATGTATACAGCCTGGATAAGATGTTTGAAACAGCAGAAAAAGTTTACGAAAGGCGCCATTTGGAATTTAACAAAATAGAAAAAGATATTTTAAATAAAGTATTTGAAATGACAGCGTTACATCGTCATTTTTAGTTTAAATAATAGAAAAAAGATAATAAGCAATCCATAAATCATAATCATGAGAAAAAAAATAGTAGCCGGTAACTGGAAAATGAATTTAGATTATAACGAAGGTATTTCGTTATTCAGTGAAATTGTAAATATGGTTAAAGATGAACGCAAGGGCGATCAACTGGCTATTATTTGCTCACCGTTTATTCATTTAAATAGCTTAGCGAAATTGGGGGGCAACGATGTTAAAATTGGTGCACAAAATATTCACGATAAAGAAAGCGGTGCTTACACAGGCGAAATTTCGGCAAAAATGGTGAAATCTGTTGGTGCTGAGTATGTTATTTTAGGTCACTCTGAGCGCAGACAATATTTTGCAGAAAGCAATGAATTATTGGCAGAGAAAACCAAAATTGCTTTGGCAAATGGTTTAACACCAATTTTTTGTATTGGCGAAACATTAGACGAGCGTAACAACGGCAGTTATTACGAAGTACTTAAAAAACAGCTGATAGAAGGTGTTTTCAGTTTAAGTGATGCAGATTTTTCTAAAATTGTAATTGCTTACGAGCCTGTTTGGGCCATTGGAACTGGTTTAACGGCTTCACCGGAGCAGGCACAGGATATTCATGCATTTATCCGTTCTGAAATTGAGGCCAACTATGGTTTTAATATTGCGGATGATACGACAATTTTATACGGAGGAAGCTGCAACCCTGGAAATGCGGCAAGCTTATTTGCCCAAAAAGATATTGATGGTGGCTTAATTGGTGGTGCATCATTAAAATCACGTGATTTTACAGACATTATTAAAGCTTTTAACAGCTAATGCAATATATTAAAGCAATATTCACTTTCAATAGTATTGAAGAATATCAGCAAGATTTGCTTATTGCAGATCTTGCTGATTTAGGTTTCGATACTTTCGAGGACAGCGACAAAGGTTTTACGGCTTTTGTTATTAAAGATAATTTTGAGGAATCTGCACTGAAGGTTATTTTATCTGCCTACGCTGACGATTTTACAACCGGATATACATTGGAAAATATTGCCGATGAAAACTGGAATGCAGAGTGGGAAAAGAATTTTAGTCCGCTTATAATTGATGATGTGTGTTATGTAAGGGCAACTTTCCATGAGCCACAGCCATCTTATCCGTACGAGATTATAATCGATCCTAAAATGGCTTTCGGTACCGGGCATCATCAAACTACAACCATGGTGATGCAGTATATTCTTTCTGCCGATATTAAAAACAGAACTATTTTAGATATGGGCTGCGGAACAGGGATTTTAGCCATTCTTGCCGCTAAATTAGGCGCTAAAAGTTTAGTCGCTATTGATTATGATGAAATTTGTTACGAAAGCACTTTAGAAAATGCAGCCTTAAACAACATCAATAATTTAACAGCTTTATGTGGCGGTAAGGAGGTAATTCCTAATGATGTTTTTGATGTTATTTTTGCTAACATTAACCGCAACATCCTTTTAGATCAGATTCATCGCTATGCGGAAGTTTTAAAGTCTGAAGGAAAAATTTTCTTTAGTGGTTTTTACCTGGAGCCTGATTTGGAGATGATTAAAGAGGAGTGTGCTAAGTTTAATATTGAATACATCGATCATAAGCAAAACGGAGATTGGATAGCCGCCCAGTTTGAGAAAAAATAATTAGGGATTCTGGAAGGTGTAAATGATTGGTTTTCGGGTTATTATCGTTTACCTGTCCAAAACTTAACTATTAAAATTAATTAATTCACTCATTCAACCATTAACAAATGCGTGTACATTTTATTGCAATTGCAGGTAGTGCCATGCACAATCTGGCTATTGCCCTACATAAAAAAGGATTTCAGGTTACTGGTTCTGACGATGTAATTTTTGAGCCGGCAAAATCAAGACTGGATAAATATGGCATTCTTCCGGCTGAACTTGGCTGGAATGAAAACCGGATTACGACTGATATTGATGTAATTATTTTGGGTATGCATGCCCGAATTGATAATCCGGAATTGTTAAAAGCGCAGGAACTTGGCCTAAAAATCTATTCTTATCCTGAATACATTTACGAGCAAAGTAAAGATAAACTTCGTGTAGTTATTGGTGGTAGCCATGGTAAAACCACCATTACCAGTATGATTTTACATGTATTGAATTATTACAGCCGTGATTTTGACTATCTGGTAGGTGCACAACTTGCTGGTTTTGAAACCATGGTTAAAGTAACAAATGAGGCGCCTGTAATGATTATTGAGGGCGATGAATACTTAGCTTCTCCAATAGACAGAAGACCCAAATTTCATCTTTATAAGGCTAATGTTGCTGTAATTAGCGGTATTGCCTGGGATCACATTAATGTGTTTCCAACTTATGCAGATTATACCAGTCAATTTGATCAGTTTATTAATACAGTTGAGCCTAACGGAAAACTAATTTATTGCGAGGCAGATGCTGATTTGAATGAAATTGTTGGCAATTCAAAAGCGCCCGTTGAAAAAATTGGTTATGCCATTCCGGAACATGAAATTAAGGATGGAGTAACTTATTTATTGCCTGATCATACCGCTTTGAAAATATTCGGAGATCATAATTTAATGAATTTAAACGCAGCTAAATTGGTTTGTGCACAGCTTAACCTTTCAGAAGTTGAATTTGATAAAGCCATTTCTTCTTTCACCGGTGCAGCCAAACGTTTGGAAGTAATTTCTGCTGATGAATTTACGAATGTGTATAAAGATTTTGCACATTCTCCATCAAAGCTTAAAGCTACAATTGAAGCGGTTAAATTGCAGTTTACAGCACGCAAATTAGTTGCCTGTATTGAGCTGCATACGTTTAGCAGTTTAAATAAAGATTTTCTACAGGAGTATACCGGAAGTATGGACATGGCTGATGAAGCCATTGTTTTTATAGATTTAAAAAGCTTTGAACAAAAAAGAATGGAACCTTTTACGGAGGATGATGTGCAGCAGGCATTTTCAAATCCCGATTTAAAATTCTTTAATGATGCATCTAAGTTAAAAGCTTATTTATTGAGCCTAAATTACAAAAATGCCAATTTATTAATGATGAGTTCTGGCAATTATGCGGGTTTTGATTTACCTGAACTGGCAACAGAATTAAAAAGATAATCCAGGTTACCTGAAATGAAAAGTATTGGTGAAAATATTAAGCAAAGTAGGGTTGCCCTTGGGTTAAGTCAGGCTGATGCCGCTAAAAAGCTTAATATTTCTACACCAGGGTTTTGCAAAATTGAAACAGGACAAACTGATTTAAATGTTTCCAGGTTATTTCAGATTTCAAAAACATTTAAAGTTTCAGTTATAGAGTTACTCTCTGGTAAACCAGAAGAACCTACCTCCTCATCAGAAGAGGTTAGTGCTTTAAAGCAAACTCTTCTTGAAAAAGAAGAAGAGATCAATAAACTTAGAAAAAAGGTTATTGATCTCTATGATAAATTAGGAATGTAGATTTTTTGATTTATGGTTACGGCAAGCTAAAATTTCCAGTTTGCAACAACAAAATGCCGGTAATTTTATCTATTAAAAAATCTTCCGCATGGTTAAATGTCTTTTGCCAAATGTTGCGCCGGTAGCTTTGTGTATGGAAATCATTTGTTCATTAAAATCACCAACCCAACTTAACTCCAGCTCCTTGTATTGATTTTTAGGCAATACATATTCGCCCAACTGGATAAACAGTACAGATTCTAAGCCATGTTTCTGGAATTTGTGTTTAGTTCCCATTACAATGGCCCTCATACGGGTTACACCAACCCAACGCCTGTAAGCAAACTTTAATTTTTCTACAAGACCAAGTTTACCATTAAAACCTTTAATCATCTGGTTTGCATCCGGAATAAGTACAACAAACGAAGCCGGCTCGCCATTAAAATAGGCAAATTGGATTAAATGCTCGTCCATAATAGGCTCCATGCTTTTAAAACTTTCCTGTAGGGTTTCTTTTTTAATGGGTACAAAATTTTCAAAGTCCTGCCAGCCGTCATTGTATATTTCCATTAAATCAGAAATGTACTTATCCGCATTTTTCTTACTAAAATATTCAAAAGTATAGCCAGGTTTTTTTCTTACCCAATTGGCAATTTTTGTGAAACGTTCGGGAAATGGGATGGTTAAATTAATGTGATTGGTCAGCTGTTCGTATTCCGTTTTAAAGCCATAAGTTTCGAACAGGTTTTTATAATAAGGGAAATTGTAATTCATACCGAAAGATGGTGGTGTAAAACCTTCAACCAGCAAACCCCAGAAACTATCGTTTTCTCCAAAGTTAATGGGGCCATCCATAGCCTTCATGTCATTTTCGGTTAACCAGGCTTTTGCCGTATCAAAAAGCAGGGCAGAAGCCTTTAAATCATCTATACATTCAAAAAAACCAATGCCTCCGGTTGGTTGCTCATAATTAAAAGCCTTTTTTTCATTTATAAATGCAGCAATGCGTCCAATTAAGTTCCCTTTATCATCTTTTAAAACCCAACGTGTGCATTTACCATATTCAAAAAATGGATTTTTATCGGAGTTAAACACATTTTCAATCTCTGAATCCAAAGGGCAAATCCAGTTTTTATCGTTTTTATAGAGCGTTTTGGCAGTATTTAGAAAGTCTTCTTTTAAAGAGGGAGTGGTTACAACTGTAATTTGCATGGGCAGGTTTAAAAATTAAAAAGCATCCTGCCAGTGGGCGGATGCTTTTTCAAATATATATCTTTAAATATTAATAATCGTCGTCGTCGTCATCAAAATTGTCGAAGTTATCAAGATCATCCAATGGAAGATCAAAATCATCTTCATCATCATCCTGAGGCTTCTTTTTGGTGGTTTGAACCTCATCATCATCTTCTAATTCATCTTGATCATCTACCTGCTTCTTGGTAGTTGGTTTTGCTGGGGATTTCTTCGGGGTTTTCATTACACAAAAATAAAAATTGCTTTTATAGTTTAAAAATACAAAAAAACTTTTTTTAATAACAAACTGAATGCAAACAAATTAAAATATTTTATTCAATCGTTTCTCCAACTGTATTTTCTTCTTTGGCGATGTCTTTTAACTGTGGCAGTTGTGTTAAATTGTTTAGGCCGAAGTAATCCATAAACAAAGCACTGGTGCTGTATAAAATTGGCCGTCCCGGTGTTTCGGCCTTACCGTTAATACTGATCAGCTCTTTTTCCAGTAACCTTTGAACGGAGTAATCAGAGTTTACTCCTCTTATTTGTTCGATTTCCAGTTTTGTAATGGGCTGGCGGTAAGCGATAATGGCTAATGTTTCCATTGCCGCCTGACTTAACTTTTTCTTTGAGCGGTGCAGCTGGAGCTGGTTTACGGTTTCGTGATATATTTTTTTTGTTAAAAACTGGTAACCATTATTAAGATGAATAAGTTCCATAGCATAATCATCCTGTAAATAACGATCTTTTATCAGCAGTATATTTTCCTCAATTAATTTTTCTTCGTAGGGTTGGTCAAACACAGCGCTAAGTGCTGCTGCAATTTCCTGTACGCTGATGCTTTGTACGGATGAAAAGATAAGGGCTTCAATGTGCCTGATGATATTGGTTTGTGGCATATACAAAAATATAATTTTTGGGCATAAAAAAAGCGGTCTCGCTTTTTAAAAACAAGACCGCTTTCAACACACAAATGAAACCTGAATTAAGATATAGTTTTAGGTTAGGTTGTTAAATATCTATATCAATTCTATAAGAACGTTTTGATAAACACTATCGTTTATTTCTAAGACAAGTTTAAGGCTAAAGCTTCAATCTTTCAGGTTCTATTTAGTGAGTGGTATTAATAATTGAGTAAACGGTAAATAATCTATTTTAATGGTATAGAAATGAACACGGTTGTACCATTTACTGCATTTTGTTTTACGCTCAGGTGTATAGGTTTTGCTCCAATCTGACCTAAAAGGTTTAATCTCTCTTGGGTAAGTTGCATGCCTTTACTAATATGTGTTTCTTTTTTATCTTTTAATGAGTTATCTATTCCAATTCCATCGTCAATTATTTCAATATTTAAATGCGTTTCGCTTTCAATGCGCATTTTGATCTGAATTTCACCTCCCGTTTCTTTGGGCATAATGCCATGCCATATTGCATTTTCTACATAGGGCTGTAAAAGCATAGAAGGAATAAAGGTTTCTTCCAATTCAATTTTTGGATCTATAGAAAAAAGATATTGCAGTTTATCACCAAAACGGTTTTTTTCCAGTTTTAAATATAAATTCAAATATTCAAGCTCTTCCTCCAATGAAATGTAACTCTTGGTACAAATCTCCAGGTTCTTTCTAATCAGGCGCGCAAACCCCGTTAAAACCTTATTAGCTGATGCCGTATTCTGCGTATTGATGTAGTGCTGGATAGAGTTCATCACATTAAACACAAAATGTGGATTCATCATGGCTTGTAAAGCTTGCTGCTCGAGCATTAAAACTTTATTTTTTAATCGCAATTGTTCCTGTTCCTTATCTTTTTGCTTTCTGGTAATGTAAACAGCAACCTTATAAAAAATATAACCAACCAACAATATCAGGATGGATAAAAACCATAAGCTTTGCCAGAAATGTTTCTTAATGGTGAACGCAATTTTTGCCGATGGCCCCCAATTGCTGTTCTGGCTTTTGGCACTTACTTCAAAAACATAATCTCCAGGTTGTAATGCCGAAAAATCCAACCGTCTTGTTCTGGTTTCTACCCAGCTTGTATTTTCATTCAATCTGTATCGATAAGTAATGTCGCTGGTGGTAAAATCTACAGCACTAAAAGTAAAAAGAATGGTATTGTTGCCGGTTTCAAAGGTGAAATTGGTTTTATTTAAAGGTAAACGTTCTTTATCCTTAATAATAGAAGTTACATAAACCTTGGGTAAATTGCGGCTAATGCTATTATTATTGTATTTAAATAATATTAAACCTCGGTTGGTCCCAAAATAAGCGGTGCTGTCGTCTATATATAAACTATTAATATCATCACTTAAAAGGTCTTTTCCATAGTCAAAATTTAATACGGTTGGCAGGCTCGGGTAATTGGTTATTTTATTTACACCCTTACTGGTTAGTACCCAGATTTCGTTATTTTTTACAAACACTTTTGTGCAAACATTGCTTGTTAAACCTGCATTTTGTGTGATCTGACGGGTGATGCGGTTATTTTTATAAAAGATCAGGCCATAACCATCAGTTGCTAAAATCAGGGTTCCATCTGCCAGTTGCTGGATATCGTTTATCCTTTTGGTTAGCAAAACACTATTTTCGTAATGCTTGATTAGCTTTCCGTTAGAAAACTGCGATAATCCATTAATATTTGAAAACCATAAATTTCCTTCCCGGTCATAAAATGCGTGGTAGGAGCGGTCTTTAAAAAAATCTTCTTTTTCTCTATATTTTAAGGAATTAAATTCCAGTTTTTTAATCCTGTCTGATAGGAATACAACGCCCGAAGATAAGGCCAGGGCCAAATGGTTGTCTTTTTCGCTTAGGCTAAAGTGTTTAACCACAAACATGGAGTTGTTTACTTCTTTTAAGTAGGAAACTTCATCGTAGGTGTTGTAAATATTTTTAAATACGCCCATGCCGTAATCAGAGGCGAAATAAATAGATTCATTTTTCGGATCATAAGTGATTTGTTTAACAACCCTGTACTTTTTAAAATCTGTTAGCCCGATTTCCTGTACATTATAATTGCTGATGTTTAATACATCTACTACAGCATCATCAGTTCCGAGCCAAAGTCTGTTTTTACCATCCTTAGTAATGCTTTTAATCACATTACTGCTCAACCCTGATTCGGCATCAATTATAGATAAACGGGCATTTACATTAGGTAACATATAAATCCCCTGGTTGGTGGCAAACCACATATTCTGATTGCTGTCTTTTATGGCTTGATTAACCGGAATATCCTGTAAATACTGGATGGTTTTTCCACTTTGGTTCATGGCCAGTACACCATTTGAATTGGCCAGCCAAACCTCTTTGGCAATTTTATCATAATAAAAATAGCCAGACATATTCTTAATCAGGTTTTGTGGAACATTAATTAAAGATTGAATGGTGCCATTTTTAAATTCCTTTACTCCGCTTTGATCCAGGTAAATTAAAGATTGATCTGGCCTGTTGCACGCGCTCATGTAAGAAAGCGGTTTAACATTGGAACTAATCAGGTTAAAAGTTTTTCCATCAAATTTTTGAACGCTTGAATCACTGTAAGAAAAAATATTTCCTTTTTCATCCTCATGAATAAAAGCATTGGTAAACTGATTTTTAGGGTGTGGAGATACAAATTTTTTAACCGATTTTCCATCCCAAAGTGCAATCAGATTAGCGTTTGTACCCAACCATATCCTGCCTGTTTTATCTTCTAAAAAGGAAACCACAACGGTATTAAAGCTCAGTTCCTTTAATAATTTATTGTTGTCTCTGTTGTAAAATTTACCATCCTGAAAATAGCTTAGCTGTCCGTTTAATGCCAGAAACCATAATCTGCCTTGTCTATCTTCCCTGATCTGAAGAATCTGTGTATCGGGCAAGCCATCTTCAATAGAGAAATTCTGGAAATTTGTCCCATCAAAACGGCTCAGGCCACCGTCTGTCGCAATCCAGATAAAACCCTTTTTATCCTGAAGGATATAATAACAATTGTTGCTGGCTAAACCATTTTTTGAGGTGTAGTGAGGCAAATAAGTGGTTTGCGCATGGGTATTTGCAGCAGAAAAGATAATAGAGAACAATATCCAGCAAAAAAGTAAGACCATTCTGAATCCCGTATTAACTTTAATATTTAACGGTAAAGTACTGGTCATTTTTATTGGATTAATGATCGTTATTGGATTTGGTAAATAGTTTTATTTTTTCAAAAAAATCACTTGCTCTTCTTCTGGAAACGTTTATGCTGTCGCCATTTTTTAAAAAGGCCTGTAAACCATTTTTCGAGTTGTATTCTTTTAAATGGTTTAAATTGATAATACTTGATTTATGGATCCTTACAAACTGATCGGAGGGAAGCAGTTCTTCAAACTCGCGCAGTACTTTAGAAACAGCAATTTTATCCTGATTGTTTAAATGGAAAACAGAATAATTACTATCGGCCTCAATATAAATAATATCGTCAACATCAATCATTTTAAAGCCCTGACCATGCGGTAAAGTCAGTTTTCTGATCTCTGATTTGCTGTTTAAGCTCGAAGCTAAGTTGCTGATCCGCTCGTCTGTTTCGTTGTTTTGGTGCAGTTTAATGTGTTGGGCTACTTTATCAACCGCAATTTTAAGTTCGTCAATATCAATAGGTTTTAAAAGATAGTCGAGCGCATTGGCCTTAATGGCTTTAAGCGCATACTGATCATAAGCTGTGGTGAAAATAACTGCAGCATGATGCTTTTGTGCATCAGGAATAAGTTCAAAACCATTTCCTCCAGGCATGGCAATATCCAGAAAAATCAGGTTAATGGGGTGATGAGCCAAAATTTCCTTCGCTTCGGCCACAGAGCGGGCAATGCCGGTAATTTCTACATCAGGACAATTTTGTTGTAGCAGAAAAAATAGAGATGATCGGGCAAACTCCTCATCATCAACAATAATGGCTTTTAATACGGTCATAATTCCAGGTTTGTGAATGTATTAAAATCGATTTATAAAAAAAAATGTAATTGTAGAAAACTGTATGTAGAAATGTCACGTATATATCACCAAACGAAATCAAAAACTCTAAACATAAGGTATATGGAACTATCGTGCAGCAACTTACAAAAATTACAAAGTGTTTGCTCATTATACATTCATAACCACTAAAAACAATTAAGACTTATGAAAAACAATGAACTAGAAACACAGAATGAACTTCAGGACGAAAGTTTATTTAAAGCTAGACTTGGTCGCAGATCATTTCTTCAGTTTGCAGGTGCTGGCGCAGCAGGTGTTGCATTAGTTGCAGCGGGTTGCCGCAAAGATAGAATGACAACCATTCCTTCCGGTACAGGTACCACATTAGATTTTAAAGATGATTTTGGTGTATTGAATTACGCTTATGCTTTAGAACAATTAGAAGCCGCATTTTATATTCAGGTTGCTTCAAACCCACCATCAGCCTTTAGTCCAGCAGAAAGAGCTTATTTTCAAGATATTCAATTCCATGAAATTGCACACAGAGAATTTTTCAAAAATGCTTTGGGAAACAATGCAATTGGAAGTTTAGAGGTAGATTTTTCGAGCATTACGTTTTCAGACCGTTCGAGTGTTTTAGGTGCTGCAAAAGCATTTGAAGATTTGGGTGTTGCTGCGTATAATGGTGCGGGTGTTCGCATTCAAACGGATGCTTATTTGGTTTTAGCGGGTAAAATTGTATCAGTAGAAGCACGCCATGCGGCTTACATCCGCGATTTAATTACACCAGGTAGTTTTTCTGGAAGTGATGTAACCGATCCAACAACAGGGTTAGATAAAGCTTTTACGCCTGATGTTGTATTAGCTGCTGCTGGTAAATACATCAAAACAAAAATTAACGTAATTAATTTATAATCTCCTAAAATCAGAAAACATGAATATCTTAAATATAATAGAAGAAATTGAAAAAGTTGACGGCGAAATCTATGAAAGACTAAGCCCGCGCAGATCAGCTATGAAAGATTTTTACTCAATGGGTAAAAAAATTGCACTTGCAGCTGCGCCATTAGCTCTTGGATCAATGTTTCAGAAAGCATATGGCCAAAATCAAACTCCAGCTGCTGTAGCGGATGTACTTAATTTTGCATTAACATTAGAATATATAGAGTTTCATTTTTACAACCATGGAATTGAAGCTGCTCCCGGTTTAATAACGGATGCAACTGCATTGGCAGCTTTAAAAGTAATCCGTGATCACGAATCTGCTCACGTAACCTTATTAAGAGGAGCTTTGGGTTCGTCTGCAATTGCGCCAATTACTTATGCACAGTTAGATTTTACTGCTAAAGGTACTTTTCCAACTGTTTACTCTGATTATGATACTTTCTTAGCTGTTGCACAGGCCTTTGAAGATACTGGAGTAAGAGCTTATAAAGGACAGGCAACTGCTTTAAAAAGAAATGCTGCATTAACTACAGCGCTTCAAATTCACTCAGTAGAAGCACGCCATGCTTCGCACATCAGATCTATGCGTGCTGCCCGTGGTGCTAAAAAACCAGATGGTACACCAATTAAACCATGGATTGGTTTAGGCGCAAATAACTCTTCAAATGATACAGGTATTGCAGCTGTAGATGGAAATTATGCAGGAGAAAACCTGGATGTTCAGGCTAATATTACCATTACTGGTATTAATGGAACCGCAGTAACAAAACTGGCTGCTGTAGAATGCTTTGATGAGGCATTAGATAAAGCAGCTGTATTGGCTTTGGTAACTCCATTTATAAGATAGACTAATAATTTTTAATTATTTGATTTAGTAATGTTTGTTTAAGGTAGGGAGGCAGAATTTAGGTTCTGTTTCCCTTTTTTTATTAATTATTTTCGTTTATACATTTTATACAACCTGCCTTCAAAGGTAAAAGCAAGTGTATCTGTATCATTTTGCGGAATATTAAATTGTGTAAAAGAATAGGAATCGCCTTTGAAATGGGTAGCTATATTTTTAAGCTTTAAAGTATTGTAGTATCTATAATCTTGGGAAAAATGAGGTTTGAAATGACCTGCACCACCATTACCCGTTGGTGTACCTGTTGGATAAAAAGCCATATTAAGATTAAAGTCATTACGTTTTATAGTTGATGAATCCGCAACAGATAAGTTTTGTCCTTCTTCCCGGTTTCTATTTCTATACTTGTCTTTATAAAAACCTGGGCATAAAATTTCAATACTCTGCTGGTCATCATAACTAAAGATATATAGATTGCCCTCCTTACTACATTTTATATAGCTTATATTTTGGTAGCCGTCTGTATTTTCATTAAAATCGTAAACATCGCCCAGGCTGTTTAGAAAAGTAGAAAATTTAGTATATTTAGTTTTGTATTTCTCCTTAAGGATTTCTTTCGTTTCGCCAGACTTATATTCAATAATCCTGTCAGTGCCGCCTTTATAATTGTTTTTGTCTATACCTCTTTCTCGATCTAAAAAGACATCAAAACTTTGAGGTACACCAAATTTAAATGTACGTATTGGCACTGGTTTAAAAGTTTTACTGTCGTACGCCAGGTATTTTGTAGTGTCATTATTTACAAAATGTGCCGTTATTAAAAGATTGTGCACCGTATCGATGACTATTCCGCTGTTAAAACTTCCAAAATTATGTTTGATTTTACCCGTTTTGGTCATGACCGAGTACTGGTCTACAGATTTTTTATCCCTATAATAAATAAGAAAGTTTTCCGTGCCGGGAATTTCGGTGTAATGAGTTATCGATAGGTTATTACTTTCTATCATTAAGCTGGCATTCGTGTGTTTTGGAAATTCTGGCCAATCGGGATGGGTATCTTTTTGTGGAATTTTATATCCTATGCAAAAGCAGATTATAATAAACAATCCAATAAGTATGACCGAAAATATAATAACTTTCTTCATTTTTATAGTAGCATTATATTAAATGATAATTCAAATTATGCTTTCAGAGGACGCTTAATAATCAACAAATTGATGTTAAATTTTCTAAAATAAAAATGTAAATCGAAATTATCACGTAGAAGGATGAACAAAAAAGGGTTCTAATCAGAACCCTTTTTAATCTTAGTAAGTAATTACCTGTTCTTCTAAATGTTCAGGCAAATCTCTGTAGTTATATTTTTGTCCACGTAATTGTGGCTCAAAACCTGCTTGTTTAATGGATTGTTGAATGCCATTAGCTGTAAAACGGTGAGGTGCACCAGCAGCCGAAACTACATTTTCTTCGATCATAATCGATCCAAAATCATTGGCGCCTGCATGTAAACACAATTGCGCTGTAGCTTTACCAACTGTTAACCAGCTGGCTTGAATATTTTTAACATTAGGCAGCATAATACGGCTTAGGGCAATCATCCTGATGTATTCATCTGCTGTAACATTATTGCTTATTCCTCTTAATCTTTTTAATAACGTACCATCATCCTGGAAAGGCCATGGAATGAAGGCTAAAAATCCATTTGCATCAGCAGGTTTTTCACTTTGTACCTGTCTTATCCAAACCAAATGCTCAAAACGTTCTTCAATAGTTTCTACGTGGCCAAACATCATTGTTGCTGAAGTGGTGATATCCAGCTGGTGGGCCGCTCTCATTACATCGAGCCATTCCTGACCGCCACATTTGCCTTTAGAAATTAAACGACGAACACGGTCATTTAAAATTTCAGCACCCGCACCCGGTAAAGAGTCCATACCTGCTTCTTTTAAAGCTTTTAAAACCTCTGTATGGCTTAAACCTTCAAGTTTTGCAACGTGAGCAATTTCCGGTGGACCTAAAGCATGTAATTTTAAGTTGGGATATAATTCTTTTAATTTTTTGAAAAGATCAGCATAAAAAGCCAGGCCCAAATCTGGGTGGTGCCCACCTTGTAACAAGAGCTGATCGCCACCTAAACGAAAAGTTTCTTCTATTTTTACTTTATAGGTTTCAATATCAGTGATATAGCTCTCGTCGTGCCCTGGCCTGCGAAAGAAATTACAGAATTTGCAATTGGCAATACACACATTTGTGGTATTTACATTGCGATCGATTTGCCAGGTTACTTTACCGCTTGGTACCTGAATTTTTCTGAGCTCGTTGGCCACAAACATAAGTGATGCCGTATCAGCATTATGGTATAAATGGACACCTTCTTCAAGACTTAAAAACTCAAAATGTAATGCCCGTTGCAGTAAATCGGCTGTATTCATATTGCAAAAATACTAAATTGTTTATACAACAGTGCGCAGTTATTATGGCAGAAAAGTAAATTTTTGATATAAAAAAAGAGCGGTTGTAATTAAACAACCGCTCCTAAATGATGTTTTAGTTTTTATTTCAAGGCTAATAAAAAACCAATGGTAAAGTTTGCGTCCCAATCAAATACAAAAGTATCGCAGTTGGTTGCATCTTTAATGGCTTTGTAAATGTTTACACCGCTCTTGATTTTAATTTTATCCGTATTGTATTTATCCGGATTGTTTAAAACAGTAAATCTTTCTTCGCCTGCACGAGTTTGCTTTGCAAGTTCGAACGGAACACCGCCAATGATAAAACATACTTCGCGTTTTCCTGAAGGAATTTTTGAAGCGATGGATTTAACCACATTGTAAACGGCATCGTCCTTTAAATTTTTCTCATAATATTTAGCACCCGGTGCTTCAGCAGATTTAATATCGCCGTCCATCCACGAAACTTTTGTATTACCCGAACCAATATCTACAACAAAAGAATTGTCGTAGTATGAAGGTGGCAAAACGCATTTTAAAGCGAGTTTACCTTCTTGCTCTGCTGTAACTAAGTTAACAACAAACCCCATTTTCTTTAATTCGGAAACAATAGCCGTTGTTTTAGGCTCTTTTTGTGCGCCTGAGCTGATTACAAAATGAATATTTTTGGATTTTACGCCTTTATCAAACATTGCGCCTATATAATCTTTTAGGCCGGTTCTAATGTCGGCAGTGCTGGCCATTCCTTCGTAAACAAAAGATTTACCGAAATCTTTAGAAATAATTTCCCAACGTTTTTCTTTATCTATATTGACTACAAAAGAGTTAAAACCAGAAGCACCTACTTCAACAACACCTTTGTACTCACCATTTACTGGTTTTTCGGGGGTGTAGTTAAAAGTTCTTTTGTCGTCACTTTTTACAGCAGGAGACGATGATACCTGCTCGGTGCTGTCTTTTTTACTTCCGCCGGGATTTGATACGGCATCAATTTTTCCCGATTCAAAAGCCCAGTAACCTAAGCCAATGATTGGTATTGCAATAACAATTGCTTTTATAGGCCAGCGTAATCTTGCCCAGATCGATTTTTCTTCCATTTTTTGGTATGTTTTAATTTAAATGTTGATTAGTCTAATAATGAAAATCCCTTATCTACTTTTTCTTCAGGTTTAAGTTCGTAAGAAGCATCGGCCATTCTGCTCACATTAAGCATTTTAAGGTTACGGTCGTCTACTTTTTTGATAAACTCTTCTAATTCACTTTGTGATGGGGCACCACCAACGGTAATGTTATTATTTTGGTCTAAGAAATCTAAATTGGAGCGGATAGAGGCTATGTTTTGGCTTATGGCACCGGTAGCTGCATTCATAGCCTCCTGGAAAGCCCAGCCATCTTTAATGTTAAATACTTCTGCAAGTCCTTCAGTAGCATTTTTCATTTTCTGAGTAGCCTCTAATTTTTTAGATATAATGGAAATGCTGCTGTCAAGCGTACTTACATAAATGCGGGCAGCACTTTCGTTATCTTTTAAAACTTCTAAAACCTTGGCAAACTGATTGGCATATTGTACATAACTTCTGGCATTTTGCTCTTCGGCTTCGCCTTCCTTACCTAAAAGAAATGCTTTGGTGCGTGTTTCTTTTGCATCTCGGTTTAAATCGTTTGCTTTTTCAACATTATTATTTGTGGTTTCCAGTTTTGCCTTTTCATCTAAACTTGCAGCTTCAACTGTAAAACGTTTGGCATAAGTATATTTTTCTTCGGCAGTTTTTTGGGCAGTTTCTCCGCTTTGAACCATATCAATGCGCACGCCATCAACATTTGCAATTTTATCTTTTACTCTTTTTAAAGTGTCTTTTGCATCTTGTGATAACAGTTGAAGCGTTTCAATAGGATTGCCTCTGATGATGGCTTTTTCGCCTTTAAAAATCAGAATTGTACCTAATCTGTTTAATAAAGCAATAATTTTTGGAGCCAATAAAAGCAATACAATTAGTATAATGCTAAAAATGACTAACAATATACTCTTAGCTGCATAAACGAGCATAATTGGAAGAAATTTAAAAAATGCGAAAGCACCTCCTAAAATTAATGCCCAAAAAAAGATATTGGAGATTACCTTTTTACCTTCAGGTGTTTGTACCTGGCTTGGAAGATGATCGCCGAGAACCTGGAATATAGGCAGCTGGCTTTTAATTTCAGCCGGAATATTTACATACTGATTTTTGTTTTCCATTACTTGTCGTTAATTTTAGTCGTTTAATTTATGTTTGTTTCAATAATATTTAGTGCTTTTTCAATATCAGCAATTACCTCATCAACGGCCGCATTACCAAGGGCAATTTTTTGGTCAATATCTTTTAGCTGCGGATCGTATTTAGCATTGATGCTCTTTAAATCCTGTTCTTTAGTTTGCAGTTTAGCTTTAAGATCTGCTATGTTCTGCTCAATTGATTTAATTTCATTTACCAAACTTTCTTTCTCATCAACCAGGCTGTTTTCTATGTTTTGTTTTTGCTGTTGTTTCTGGCTGCTTTCCTGATCTATAACTTTCTTTAACGCTGTAGCATAATTGCGTCCGGTGGTTAATAGTTTCTGTTTATTTAAGTCTTTTTCTACATATTTTAACGATGTAAAAGCAGCTTTAATGGTTGTTGCATCAATACTGCCCATTTCTGCGGCGGCATTCCAAACTTCAAAAAAGTCAAGCCCGGGTTCGTTCATTTTTTCAAGTATGCCCAAAACTTTTACTTTCATCTGCTTAACATCGGTAGCCCCAACTACAGTTACATTATCTTTTAGATTACCCTGTGCTTGGTAAGTTACAGGTTCGGGCGCTTTTGTATTAACGGGTGCAGAAGTTTGTTGCTCATCTGGTACTGCAGCACCTGTTTCCTCGCTATCTTCGAAAATTAATTTTTTTAAGCTGTTTAAAATTCCAAAAGAATTTTTTGCTGTTTCCTCGCCCATATTTAATGATTATCCGTTGCTAAAATAATAAAAATTGAATTGGTTAATGGGCAAAAAATATGTTTTAGCTTGAATAATTATAAAAGATTAGAAAAAACATCTGATGCGGCTGTCATAATTATCAATCGCTTTCTACTAAATGAATTATTAAATTATCTTTACCCCTCTAAAAATAGATAATGGTAGATTTTAATCGTTTTACACTAACCAATGGTTTAAAGGTTTTGGTACATGAAGACCCAACCACACCAATGGCTGTTTTAAATATTTTATATGATGTAGGTGCTCGTGATGAGGATGCCGATAAAACCGGCTTTGCACACCTGTTTGAGCATTTAATGTTCGGCGGCTCTGTAAATATTCCAAGTTACGATGAGCCATTGCAAAGGGTAGGCGGAGAGAATAATGCGTTTACAAGTAATGATATTACCAATTACTACATTACGTTGCCTGCTGAAAATATAGAAACGGCTTTCTGGCTGGAAAGCGACCGTATGTTAAGTCTTGCTTTCTCTGAAAAAAGTTTAGAAACACAAAGAAACGTGGTGAGCGAAGAATTTAAACAGCGCTACCTAAACCAACCTTATGGTGATGTTTGGTTAAAACTGCGTCCGCTTGCCTATAAAAAACATGCTTATCAATGGGCAACTATCGGGAAAGAACTGTCGCACATTGAGGATGCAACCATGACGGATGTTAAGGCTTTTTTTAAAAAGCACTATACCCCTCAAAATGCAATTTTAGTTGTTGGAGGGAATGTCAAGACAGAAGATGTTAAAAAGCTTGCGGAGAAATGGTTCGAGCCTATCCCTGCAGGGGATAAGTATAACAGAAACTTAGTCCAGGAAGAACCTCAAACAGAAGCCCGTACAGAAACCGTTAAAGCCAAAGTGCCTTTAAATGCCATTTATATGGCCTTTAAAATGCCTGGCCGTTTAAGTGAGGATTATTACGCATACGATTTATTATCTGATATTTTATCCCGCGGACAATCATCGCGTTTGTACAATAGCTTGCTAAAAGAGCAACAACTTTTTAGCGATATTAATGCTTACATTTCGAGTAGTTTAGATCCTGGATTATTTATTGTTGAAGGTAAGTTAATTGAAGGCATAACCGTAGAAGCTGCAGAAAAAGCAATTTGGGCAGAACTGGAAAAAGTAAAAACTGAACTGGTTTCGGGTGATGAATTAACTAAGGTGAAAAATAAGGTAGAATCTGTTTTGGTATTTTCTGAAATGAGTTTGCTTGATAAAGCCATGAATCTGGCGTATTACGAATTGCTTGGTGATGCCGCTTTGTTGAACCAGGAAACCGATCAGTTTTTGAAAGTTACGGCAGAAGATATCAAGAGGATATCTAATGAAACTTTTACTGAAAATTCATCATCTACTTTATATTACTTAACAGAAGAAAATGCTTAACAGACAACAGGCGCCTGATTTTAAACAGGTTTCGACCATAAATTTTATACACCCTGAAAAAGCAGAACTGGACAATGGTATTCCTGTTTTTACAATTTATTCAGGAGAGCAGGATTTAGTGCGTATTGAATTTATTTTTAACAACGTAAACTGGAATCTTGAAAAACCTTTGCAGGCTATTGCTACAAGTACCCTGCTTAATAATGGAACCAAAAAATTCTCCGCTAAAGAAATTGCAGAACAGATTGATTTTTATGGCGCATTTTTTCAAACTGAATATGCGCAAGATCAGTCGTCAGTAACCCTTTATACTTTAAATAAACATTTGCCATCTGTTTTACCTATTGTTAAGGATATTCTTTCTAACAGTGAGTTTCCGCAATCAGAACTGGATCTTTATATCCAGAACCAGAAACAGAAACTTATGGTTAATCTCCAAAAGAATGATATTCTTTCGAGAAAGGAATTTGCACATGCCTTATTTGGTGATACTCCTTATGGTGTAGATATTCAGCTGCACCATTACGATGCATTAAAGCGAGAGGACCTTTTAGCCTATTTTAAAGCAGCTTATGTACCAAACAACTGTATAATTGTAGTTTCAGGTAAATTTGATGAAAAGAGTTTCAGCTTATTAAATACTGTAATGGGCAGCAATTGGGAAAAAAGCGAAGCGACAAAAAATGTCTTTAGTTTTAGCAAGGGTGAAAAAATAGCTGTTTATAAAGAAAAACCCGAAGCTATTCAGTCTGCCATCAGAATAGGAGGGCTGGCTGTAAATCGCAAGCATCAGGATTTTCCAGGTTTACAGATTTTAAACTGTGTTTTAGGCGGTTATTTTGGGTCACGTTTAATGGCTAATATCCGCGAAGATAAAGGCTATACCTATGGCATTGGTTCGGGGATATCTTCTTTAAAAGATGCAGGATACTTTTTTATATCGACTGAAGTTGGTGCTGATGTTTGCAGCAGTGCCCTGACCGAAATTTATAAAGAAATTAATACGCTTAGAAACGAACTTGTAGGCGAAGAAGAACTTAACCTGGTTAGAAACTATATGTTAGGCTCGATGCTGGGTAGCCTTGAAAATGTTTTTTCTCATGCCGATAAATTTAAGAACATCTATTTTTCTGGTTTAGAGTATGATTATTATGATAATTACATCCATACGGTGAAGAATATTAGCGCTGAAGAAATTAAAGCGATGGCTAATAAGTATTTAACAACCGAAAGTTTTACCGAGGTTGTAGTCGGGAAAAAATAGACAATAGTTATCATTAAAATACAAAGCATCTGTTTATAAACAGATGCTTTGTATTTTAATTCAATATTTTTTGTAGACATTCGTCATCCTGAACTATTTCAGAATCTTTATAGCCTAACGATTTAACTATTCCTGTATTGGCATAAATAAGCCGTTTGAACGGCTGCCTTTACTTTAAAAGATGCATTTGCCGCTACTTCGAAAGAACGACCAGCTGGAATAAGTTCCCAATTTGTTTTATTGGGAAGTAAAACAGATAATGTACCTTCAATAACATGCATAATTTCTTTAAGTGCCGTGTTAAACTCGTATTCTCCGGGATTAATTATACCAACGGTTGATTTGCCCGCTGAAGTTTCATAACCCAGTGATTTTACGTTTCCATCAAAGTATTGATTTTCTATTATCATAATTTCTTTCTAAATTAAAATATAAACGGCTATAATCCTTTTGTAAGTACGGCTTTTTGTTTATCAGCCTGATAGATTTTCTTGCAAAAATCTACATATTCATTATATTTTTCTGGCTGGTATTTTTTGTCATTTGTAACCTGTGTACGAATATAAGTTATCGTATTATCTTTTGTTGCAAATTTCGCTGTGTATGTACCAAATTCAGATGTAATATTAATGTCTTTAGGAATAAATTCAACTGCGTAACCTTTTGGCAGGATATACGTAATTTCATCCTCATCATTATAACTGAAAGGAACAGAAAAGTATGTTTTTCTATTTTCTACTTTAAGCGGAACGCTTTCTTTCCTGTTGGTTTGATTTAATGTTAAAAATGCTTTATTACCACCGTTTGTAAGTAATTGACTGGTTTTAAAATTTAACTCTTCAGTCATTACCGGCAAACTTTTATTGGTTTGTTCAAATTTATAAGTAAGGAGTTCTGCACCAGGAATATCATTGTTTTCTATGATTGTTTTACGTTGTTCTGATGGCTCTTTTAGTAGCATTGAAAAGTTATTTTCGAACTGTGCATTTCCATATAAAGATTTAATTACAATATTTGCTGCTCCATTTTCATCGAATGTTATTTTAGCTTTTCTTAGCTGATAATTATCTTTTGCATTATAGCTTGGTGTACGTATAATTTCGCCGCCTGCATCGGTAACCATCAAAACATTTCTATCTGCATTGCTGTAACCGATAAATCCCATCGGTTTATACTGGCTGGTACATTCTAAAAAAGTAGTGTCTTTAGCCATAGGAACGCATAAAATCATATGGTTTGCCTGCCCGATACTGGAATAAACAGGATTCAAACTTGGCATATCATTTCCTATAATAATCAGGTTCGATTTAATTCCTGCTTCATTTAACAAAGCTTTCATATAGTTTGATAATGCTTTACAATCGCCATAGTTTACCTGAGCTACTTTTTCGGCAAGGATTGGCCTAAAGCCCCCAACGCCAAGCTGAACACTAACATAACGAGTATTTTGCTGCAGATAATTATATAAAATCGCTATCTTTTCTTTTGAAGTTTTTGCATCTTTTGTCAGGTTTTGAATCTGGATTTTAGTTGCTTCCGGCAGTTTGTTTCCACCTTCATTTAAATTATACAACCATAAACCGAAATTTTTCCAGTTGTTAAAATTTCCAGTTGTTCCGTCATACTCAAATTGATTTGGAGAAGCCTTTACCCATGCGCAAACATTATCAATACCCATACTTAAGGGCTCGCGAATTAAGGCCGCAACATTAGTGCTGCTCCATTTATACTGAATTTTATCCCCTACAGCAACTGAATCTGTTTTTACGTTTTTGCTGGTTAAATATTTGAGCTGGTAATCTTTGTTTTTTTGAATGGTATAAGCAGATTTCTCAACCGAAACTGCGAAACCTTTTAAATCGCGCCAGGATGGAAAATAAAGTAAACCTTTAAAATCCTGACTATAGCTATATTCAATCGTGTAAGGGTAGGTGAGGTTTACAAATTTTAATCCTTTTAGCCTGTTGTCATCAAATATTGAAAAATCAGAAACTAAGCTTTGGTCTTTAATATCAGAAGATTTGTAATCTTTAACCTTTTTTCCTGTTGCGTCATATAAAGTGGCTTTTATATTCGAAATGTTCGAAAATTTATCATATCCTTCAGCCATTTCGCTATAACCATCGCCTGCTTTATTTAAAATTGTAATGGCCACTTTATAATCATAATGAGCCGATCCTAATGATTTTATGTCAAAAAATTGCTCCTCATTACGAATAACCACATTCGCATTGGCTTTTAGTTCTTCTGGTATTTTAGCAACATCATAAGTACCCTGCGCATAACTTTTCGCAAATGAACAGAATATTAAAATTAGACTTAAATAATGCTTCATTACGATTTCTTTTTGAATACAATTTGCTCTGCCTGTTTTTCTACAATCGCTTTAAAAAGTTCTTTTAAATCGAAATATTCTTCCGGCGTATAAAGTGATTTGTTCACATTAATTACACTTTTAACCATTAATGCTTTACCCTCGTTTACAAAGTTTATGCTAAATGTTCCCTTATCTTCAGGTATTTTATAAATTCCACTTTTGGGTAGTTTGTCAATTTCATATTCTTCGGGGAAATTCAAGGATATTCTATAGGTTTCTTTAAAAGGATAGGCAAAATCAACCGGGAATTTACGTTCTTCGAGCTTAAAAAGATTTTCTTTTGTTCTTTCGAAAAGAAGTGGGGTAAAGTAAACTAAGTTACCAGCCTCTTCTACATTATCCTCAATTACAACGTCCATAGATTCTGTCAAAAGCTCATCCAGGTCATCCAGCGCAAGGATTTTATAATTAGAAATTTCAAGACCGTTTTTATCTTTTTTAAAGTTCTTTAAAAACTCTGCCTCATTTGTTTTTCTATATTTATCACGCAGATTTAAAGCAGAGTATCCGGTGGAGTACTGACTTATCTGTCCCTTTAATTTATTCTCTTTATCCAGCGTAAGGTTATATGAAAATGTTTTTTCGGTTTTAATACTTGGTTCAGTAGAAAGCCATTGCCCGATTTTTCCAGGTAAGTCCATATAATAGCCTTGATGACTCAGGTTTTCATAATCCAACATACCCAGCGGTAAATCTCTATCTGTAGCATCCATATAATACAATTGATCGCCAATTTGGGTAACGGCTACCACATTGTTGAATGCTGATATAACCGGATAACCAGGGTGTTCGCCATTTTCTCTGGTACTGATTAATACAGGATAGGCCAAAATCTTAGCTTCTTTTAAAAGGCTTAATAAAGCCAGGTTAATATCGGCAGATGAACCTGTTTTCTTCTCAAAAATGGTTTTTGGATTGGTTTCTGAAGTATATTTTGAATATTTATTATTCCATTTTAAGTTATTTTTAACATAATTGAAGATAAGTTTAGTGATTGCTAAAGAATCTTTTTCTCCTTTTAATATGCCTGGCAATATGGTTTTTGCATAACTGTTTTTATTAATATAAGCGCCAAAATTTTCTTCACTGGCTAAGCCGGTGATAATTTTATTCCACGATCCATTAAAATCCTTATAAATTTCTCCAGGAAAATGAGAAGCCCTTAACTCAAATTCTATTTTAGGCGTATAATCATCCATAGTCGTTACATATGGTTCTTCTTTCAGTGCAGGAACGTTTTCGGCACAGTATTTATCGTATGCGGCATTAGAATTAACGCCTGTTACATAAATGGCATTAACACTTTCGTGTATAGGATGATCTATTTTAAAGTAACCACCTAAATTATTTTTATAGGTTAAATACTCAGGGATTTTAACATTATATTCAGACCAAAGGGTAGGTACACTGGACTGGAATCTCCATCCTCTCAAGGTGAAGATAAAATCGGATTTAATTTTATACTTAAATTCTATAATAGAACCCTCTTTGATATTAGGTAGTGCAAATTTTTTGATAATGTTATTTTTATCAAACTCTTCTGTGAATTTGGCATCCTTATTTAATTTGCTTACAACCAGCTTACCATCAACCATGTTGTATGTTGCGGCATCCATAAAGTTCAGCTCTTCTTTAGCTGAATTGTTGCTTTTATAAAGTTCTATTTTAAAATTACCAAGGTCGTAGCCATTCTTGTTTAAAATTTTGTAACGAACATGTCTTTCGTAAACATAAATAAAGCTCTGTGAGGATGGGCTTATTTCGAAGTAGCAATCTCCAACGTCGAATAATTTTATGGCTGATGCGGCAGAATCTACTCCTGTGGCTTTTACATCAAATTCGGACGGCAAAATCTTGCCAAATTTAAATTCTCTTTTTACTTTAGTTTGGGCACTAACTGATCCAACTCCAATGCATAGCATTAGAATCAGAAATTTGAGAGCTGTTTTCTGCATTTAAAATATTATTGTTTGGTAACGCAAATTAAAACAATCTATCCTTGATTTAAAAGCGTTTAGAAATAAATAAAGCGTCTATACTATTTTAGTGTATAGAAAATGTAATTTCTGAAGAGAAGCAAGTCCTGTTTTTGATTTTGATAAAACTTTCTTATCTTTGCCCGGCATATAATAAATCCTAATTTATTTGCCATGCAACTCGATTCCACAAAATTTATTGCCACAGGTTTAACATATGACGATGTACTTTTAGTACCCGCATATTCTGAAATTTTACCTCGTGAAGTAAGCACAGCATCATTTTTAACGAAAAAAATCAAACTTAATGTTCCATTGGTTTCTGCCGCAATGGATACCGTAACAGAAGCCGAACTTGCCATTGCCATTGCGCAAAATGGTGGTTTAGGGATGTTACACAAAAACATGACGATTGACCGACAAGCTGAAGAAGTTCGTAAGGTTAAGCGTTCAGAAAGTGGAATGATTCAGGATCCGGTTACTTTATTGGAAACTGCAGTTGTTGCCGATGCCTTCAAAATTATGAAAGAACATAAAATTGGTGGTATTCCGGTTGTTAGCAGCGATAATAAGTTAGTAGGCATTATTACCAACCGCGATTTGCGTTTCCAAAAAAATATGCAAAGACCAATTGCTGAAGTGATGACTAAAGAAAATTTAATCATTGCTCCGGAGGGTACAACTTTAGTACAGGCAGAGGAAATTCTTCAGAATCATAAAATAGAAAAACTTCCAGTTGTAAGTAAAGATGGTTATTTAAGCGGATTAATCACTTTTAAAGATATTTCTAAGGTTAAAAATTATCCTGCTGCCTGTAAAGATGAAAGAGGTCGTTTACGTGTTGGTGCTGCTGTTGGTGTTACGGCCGATACACTTCAACGTGTTGATGCTTTAGTTAAAGCTGGCGTAGATGTAATTACCATTGATACTGCTCACGGTCACTCAAAGGGAGTGGTAGATAAATTAAAAGAAGTTAAAGCAAAATACCCTGATTTACAAGTTATTGTTGGTAATATTGCTACAGGTGCAGCCGCGAAATTTTTGGCTGATGCAGGTGCGGATGCAGTTAAAGTGGGTATTGGTCCGGGTTCTATCTGTACCACCAGGATTATTGCAGGAGTGGGCGTACCTCAATTATATGCCGTATACGAATGTGCTAAAGCATTAAAAGGCACTGGTGTTCCGGTTATTGCCGACGGTGGAATTAAACATACTGGTGATATCGCAAAAGCGATTGCATCGGGCGCAAGTGCAGTTATGGCAGGTTCATTATTTGCAGGTGTAGAAGAATCGCCAGGCGAAACCATCATTTACGAGGGACGTAAATTTAAATCTTATCGCGGCATGGGTTCAATTGAAGCCATGGAGCAAGGTTCTAAAGATCGTTACTTCCAGGATGTAGAAGACGACATTAAAAAATTAGTTCCCGAAGGTATTGTTGGTCGCGTACCATTTAAAGGTACTTTAGCCGAGGTAATGTACCAATATGTTGGCGGTTTACGTGCAAGTATGGGTTATTGCGGAGCAGCTAACATTGAAGCTTTACAAGAAGCACAGTTTGTACAAATTACGGCTGCTGGTATGCGCGAAAGTCATCCACACGATATTACAATTACTAAAGAAGCACCAAATTACACGAGGTAATCATCATTATTTCAAAAAAGTATAAAGGGTTAATTCTCTTTTTTAGATATTCTAAAATATTTAAATCCAACGGGGCATCGTTTACGATAGCCCCGTTTTTTGTATCCTTGGTATAACCCCAGTACCAGGTTTTAAGCTGTTAGGAATTAATAAATATTGAAAATTCACAAAATAAAATTTGGCGAATACTTTTTTTTAATATATTTGCCTACTAAATCTATAGATTTAATATAAATAATTATGAAGACCTTCCAGAATACTTGTAGATGTTGTTGTTGCAGCCAGTTTAAATCCATGTTAATGTTCCAACGAACGGGTAGTTAATCAACAATACAAATCAAACACAAACAAACTAAATCATGAAAAAAAGTTTACTTATTCTCTTTTTACTTATAATTTCTACAAGTTTTATTTTTGCACAAACGCCGATTAAAGGTATAATTAAAGGCACAAACGGAGTTACTATACCGCATGCAACAGTTAAAATCAGGGGCACTAACATAACCGCGGTGGCAGATGCAGATGGTGCATTTGTTATTACTACAAAACAAGAACCTCCATTTTATATTCAGGCCAGTTCAGTTGGTTACAAACCACAGGATTTCCAGGTTCTAAAATTTCAGGAAAGCCCTATTGAGTTGGTGCTGGTTGAAGATGCACTTCTTGATGAAATTGTGGTCACCTCAAGAAGACGTTCGGAAGTTTTACAGGATGTACCAATTCCAATTACGGTTATTGGTGGCCAGGCAGCAGAAAATGCCGGTGCTTTTAATGTGAATCGTTTAAAAGAGCTGGTTCCTTCGGTACAATTATATGCATCAAATGCAAGAAATACAACGCTCAATATCAGAGGGCTGGGTTCTACTTTTGGTTTAACTAATGACGGTATTGATCCTGGTGTGGGGTTTTATGTGGATGGAGTTTACCACGCGCGTCCGGCAGCAACATCAACCGATTTTCTTGATATAGAACAAATAGAAGTGATAAGAGGGCCGCAGGGTACTCTATTTGGTAAAAACACTACGGCAGGTGCTTTTAATATTACCACAACAAAGCCAACTCAAACCCCATCGGCAAAAGTAGAAATGAGTTTTGGGAACTATAATTTTATACAGGCTAAAACATCGGTTTCGGGCGGGGTAGCCAAAAATCTTGCAGCCAAGATATCCATTTCAGGTACCCAGCGCGATGGTACCATCTGGAATACCAGGGAAGAACGCAAGTACAGCGGACAAAATAACCTGGGATTTAAAGGTCAGTTGTATTATACGCCATCAGATAAATTACAGGTTTTGCTGAGCGGAGATGTAAGCATTCAGCACCCGGCAGGTTATCCGCTGGTAATTGCAGGCGTAACCACAACTGAAAGAAGTGCTTATCGCCAGTACGCTAAAATTGTTTCTGATTTAGGTTATCAACAACCTAAAATAGATCCTTTTTCAAGGGAGATAAATACCAATACGCCATGGCGACATAACCAATCTATTGGTGGCTTATCGCTGAATGTGGATTATAAAATTGGTAACGGAACACTTACTTCTACAACTGCGTGGAGATTCTGGAACTGGGACCCGACAAACGACCGGGATTTCTCTGAACTGGCAGCGCTTACCAAATCGCAAGGCAATTCCCGTCATGATCAATATTCTCAGGAAGTTAGATATGCAGGGAACATTACTGAAAAATTAAGCGGTGTAATTGGTTTATTTGCGCTTGCCCAGAATTTGAAAGGATTAGATCAAACAGAGGAAGTAGGTAAAGACCAGTGGAGATTTGTACAAACGGCCAGCACTGGTGCACAGGCATTGTATGCAACACCAGGTTTATTGGATGGTTTTGGTATTAAAACCAATTCAACTATTAAATCGTTAAGTGCCGCGGTATTTGCACAAGTTGACTGGGAATTTTTAGAGCATTTTCATGTTTTACCGGGCTTAAGGTTTACTTACGATAAAAAAGATGTTGATTATGATAGGGTTACCTATGGTGGTTTACAAACTACAGATGCTGCTTTGCTTGCGCTTAAAGCTGCTGTTTACAGCAATCAGCAATTCTCTACAAGTACAAAAAATAATAACCTCTCTGGTAACCTGACATTTTCTTACCGTCCTAATACCAGGTTAAATGTTTATGGAACTTTCTCTACAGCTTATAAACCAGTTGGTGTAAACGTAGGAGGTTTGCCAACTACCTCAACCGGGGCGGCAGATTTATCTTTGGCTGTTGTAAAACCAGAATATGTTGAGCATTATGAATTAGGTGTTAAAACAAAACCAGCAAAAGGTTTCTTATTAAACGTTACTGCTTTTAATACCGACATTAAAGATTACCAAACCAATGTTCAGTCGCCTCAATTGGGTGTAAACAGGGGTTATCTCGCAAATGCGGAAAAGGTTAACGTAAAAGGCTTGGAAATTGACGGAACCTATCAGCTAGAGCGATTTTTGACTTTAAATGCAGCCTTAGCCTATCTTGATGGTAAATATGTGAAATTTACCAATGCACCCTTGCCTTTAGAGGAAACAGGGCATACAGAAGTGGTTAATGGAGTAGCTACTCAAGTTGCATTTAAAGATGCTTCGGGTGGCAGATTGCCAGGAATATCGAAATGGAATATTTCGGGCGGGGCAGAATTTAGTACACCTGGTAGCTTAGCAACCAAATTAGGACGGTATTTTATAGCTGGAGATGCGAGTTACCGTTCGCAATATTCATCAAACCCAACCCCTTCAAGTGTTTTAAATGTTGCTGGTTATTCTTTGTTAAACGCCCGGTTAGGATTTAAATCTGATAAATTCTCTGCATTTGTTTGGAGCAGAAATATTGCCAATACCAATTATTACGAACAATTGCAGGCTGCGGCAGGTAACTCTGGCTTATATGCTGGTGTACTTGGCGATCCACGAACTTACGGTATTACATTTCGTTATACATTTTAATCTTTTCTCTCTTTTATATTTGGTTAGAAGGCGTCGGTTTATCCGGCGCTTTTTTGTTTTTAACCTTGCCTGAGTCAAAATAATAAGCTAAATTATGGCTTCTGTCCGTTAAGAAATACATCTGTAACAGTTTTGTGCAGAATTAAAATTTATATAGAAGGGATAAAATCTTAACTTCGGTCAAATTTTGACTTAATGAATAAGCTTAAATCAGTTTGTGTATATTGTGGCTCAAACTTTAATGGCGATGCGGCGCTGAGGAGTGCAATCAAACAACTGGCGCAAACGCTGGTTAAACAAAACATCCGTTTGGTTTATGGTGGTGGCAGTGTAGGGGTAATGGGCGTTTTAGCCAATGATGTTTTGGAAGAAAATGGCTTGGTTACCGGGGTTATACCGCAGTTTTTAATGGATAAAGAAGTGGGGCATAAGGGAGTAACAGAAATGATTATTACCAAAGATATGCATCAACGCAAGCAAAAAATGGCCGATTTAAGTGATGGCTTTGTGATTTTGCCTGGCGGCTTTGGTACACTTGAAGAATTTTTTGAGGTATTAACCTGGCTGCAACTGGGATTACACAATAAACCCATCGGCGTATTAAATGTAAATGGATTTTACGATCCCTTATTTGCGCAAATGGAAATGATGGTACAAAGTAAGTTTTTGAAACCAGCCAACAGGGATTTGGTTTTTAACGAGGCTGATGCCGAAGTACTCATTGATAAAATGGATAACTTTTCTGCCATACCTGATGAAGTTTGGTTCAGGGAAAGAAATCTAATCTGATGATCAATTTAAAGACTGATACAATTAAAATATATAAAGCAATTCATTTTAAACCGCTCTAACTTTATACAATGCAAATTATTTCAAACCACGCAGAATTTGAACAATACCTTGGCAAGGAATTAGGCCTTTCTTCATGGCACACCATTACCCAGGAGCAGATTAACAAATTTGCCGATGCTACATTAGACCATCAATGGATTCATGTGGATGAAGAGCGCGCTCAAAACGAAGGACCATTTAAATCAACCATTGCACATGGTTATTTAACTTTATCACTGATTCCTTTTTTATGGAAGGAAATTGTAGATATCCGCAACCTTAAAATGGAAATTAACTATGGTATAGAAAACTTAAGGTTTGCCCAGGCGGTAACGGTTAACAGTAAGGTAAGATTAAGGGCGAAATTAGCTTCAATTATTAATTTACGTGGCGTAACCAAAGTTAATATGGGTATCGAAATGGAAATTGAAGATCAGAAAAAACCTGCCTTTACGGGCGAGGTTGTATTTTTGTACCACTTTATATCATAGCTTTCGGATAACTTCTAACACTTAATCAAGGCAGAAAATTAATGATGAGCTTACAAGGGTTTTAATTGGTTTTCTGTTTTTTTATGCGCGAATAAATCTTTATAGCTAAAACTTTATTGTGTGTATCGTGTTCAGGCTGTAGCGTTTAAGTATATATATGCGTTTTAAGAGAAAATCTAACCAAATTAACTATGAAAAACTTAAAAATGACCATGCAGAATATGATTGCCGGTTCTTTTGCGCTTATGTTTTTAATGTCTTCATCCTGTAAAGAAAAAATGGCAGCAGATAAAAATTCATCCGATTCCTTTCTTCCGATGCAAATAGGGAATTATTGGAGAATGTCGCCCACTTCATATACTGAAATACAAGATACCCTAAGAATAGATGGTAAGTTATATTATAAATTTTACTCATTAGTTGGCGGTGATGCAGTAAGTACAAATTATTACCGTATTGATGAGCAAAACAGGCTGGTAGAAAGCTATGTCGATGATCCTAAAAAGATATATGTTAAAGCCGATTTTAATGCCAAACCAGGAAATGTTTTTTATACATTAAATGATAAAACCGAAAACGATTATCAGGTAAAAGTACTGAGCAAAACAGATTCGGATATGGTTTTTGAATTTGATATGGTTTATCATCCCAATTTAAAAGGAAATAAACACACAGAAAAGTACCTTAAAGGTAAAGGCTTGGCAGAAAACTGGAAAGAAATTAAGATTAATGGCGTAGTTTATAAATAGGAGTTTATTCTAAAATAAAAACAATATTATTTTCTGTTTTCCTTCATATGCTCATATTGTTCTATCCATTGTTGAGGGCTAATTTTTCTGGATAATTCAGCAATGAGATTGTAAGGGATGTCATCAATTTTTTTAAATCTAACACAACCTTTACCCATATCTAATTTGTATTTACAGTGTTTTGGGTATTCCGTTTTAAACCAATCTAATAAATCAGGATAAGAATAAAGCCCTGTGTGGTACATGGCAATAAAATTCTTTTGCGAAGCTATATTTATAAAAGACAAAGGTAGATCAGGCGTGCAATGGTAGCCAGCCGGATATAAACTGTGTGGCACCACGTATCCAATCATACCATATATAATTCTTTCCTCAAAACCTTCAGGTAGGTTATCGGTAAAAATTTTGCGAAGTTTTGAAACGGCTTCCTTCCGTTCTTCCGGAATACTCTCGATATATTCAGCTACCGTATCTACAAATATTTGCATGCCTGTTCTTATATTTTATATTAAAGTTTTTACCAAAAATATTGTTTTAAACGGAAATACAAACATAAAGATCCGGCATTTTTGAGATAACAAAATATGAACAAACTATTTAGTAGACCGGAAACCAAAATGGTTAATACGCTTTTTGTAAAATTAAATTTAAATTGCCTCCATGAATATCGAATTCAACAAAAATGAAGATGTAAATAAGCAGTTGGTTTATGAACTAAAAACTAAGCTTAAGAAAATATATTTAGGAGGCGGCGAAAAAAATGCAGCCAAACAAAAGGAAAAAGGAAAATTACTTGCCCGCGAACGCATTGAATATCTGATTGATAAAAACACTGAATTTTTAGAAGTTGGTGCTTTTACGGCTGATGGCATGTATAAAGAGCAGGGTGGTTGTCCATCGGCAGGTGTGGTATGCGGCATTGGTTATGTAAGCGGCAGGCAATGTATGATTGTTGCCAACGATGCAACCGTAAAAGCGGGTGCATGGTTTCCGATGACGGCCAAGAAAAACCTCCGTGCACAGGAAATTGCCATGGAAAACCGCTTACCTGTTATTTACTTAGTGGATAGTGCCGGGGTTTATCTGCCAATGCAGGATGAAATTTTTCCGGATAAAGAACACTTTGGTCGCATGTTTAGAAATAATGCAATCATGTCTTCAGAAGGTATTGTTCAAATCTCGGCCATTATGGGTGCCTGTGTTGCCGGAGGCGCATATTTACCCATTATGAGTGATGAAGCAATGATTGTGGATGGAACAGGCTCTGTTTTCCTGGCAGGATCCTATCTGGTTAAATCAGCTATCGGCGAAGATGTAGATAACGAAACACTCGGTGGTGCCACTACGCATTGCGAAATATCTGGTGTAACCGATTATAAGCATCCGAACGACCAGGCTTGTCTGGATAGTATACGCAACATTATGAGCATGCTTGGCAAACCTCAGGATGCAGGTTTTGACCGGATTAAACCTGAACCACCTAAAGAAAAAGAAGAAGAATTGTATGGCTTGTTTCCTGAGAACAGAGAGAAACCTTACAACATGATGGATATTATAAACCGCATTGTGGATGGATCTGAATTTGAAGAATACAAGCAAGGTTACGGCCAGAGTATTATTTGTGGTTTAGGCCGTGTTGATGGATGGGCAGTTGGCATAGTAGCCAACCAGCGTAAAGTAGTTAAATCTAAAAAAGGCGAAATGCAGTTTGGAGGAGTAATTTATTCGGATAGTGCCGATAAAGCCGCTCGCTTTATTATGAACTGTAACCAAAAGAAAATCCCATTGGTTTTTTTACAGGATGTAACTGGTTTTATGGTGGGTAGTCGTTCAGAGCATGGAGGCATAATTAAAGATGGGGCTAAAATGGTTAATGCTGTAGCCAATTCAGTTGTTCCAAAATTTACAATTGTGGTGGGTAATTCTTACGGCGCTGGTAATTATGCAATGTGCGGAAAAGCTTACGATCCACGTTTAATTTATGCATGGCCATCGGCAAAAATTGCTGTAATGGGTGGTTCGCAGGCTGCAAAAACACTTTTACAGATTCAGGAAGCTTCTTTAAAAGCAAAAGGAGAAGAAATTACAACGGAGAAAAAAGATGAACTGCTAAAAGAGATTACAGACCGGTACAACAGTCAAACTACACCATATTATGCCGCATCAAGACTTTGGGTAGATGGTATTATAGATCCTTTAGAAACCCGTAAAGTAATATCCATGGGGATAGAAGCCGCAAATCAATCGCCAATAAAAAAACAATTTAGCGTAGGGGTGATCCAAACCTGATTTTAGATACCTTTAAAATCAAACCACCTAATTCACAGTTATTATGTTCGGATTATTCAGTAAAAAAAATAAAGGAATAAAAGTTGTCGATAAAATTTGGATATCAGATGAAGCTAAATTTGGTGCTTGCCTCGAATTTAACCGATCAAATCCAAACGTAACCTTTGTTGCCTGGTTTGAAGAGACGAGAAGTAAACTTCAGGCCTATTTTCACGAAAACAATTTGGAAGAGAAGGTTTACTTAGCTGATTATTTAAATACAGCCCAAGCTAATAAAGAACTTGTTTTTGTTGAACACCATCCTTTGGCAAGTGAGGAGCAGCGAAAAGCCACTGAATTTGGAAAGGATGAAATAACTGTTTTATCATCCTTATCTGAACCTATTTTCCAGCTATTTGGTGGCGGACGCATCGTAGATCTCATGCGGAAGATGGGCGTAAAAGAGGATGAAATGATTGAACATACCATGATCAGCAATTCGATTAAAAGTGCACAGGAAAAAATAGCTTCAAAAACCTTAATCAGTGGATCAGCAAGATCGCAAGCCGATTGGTTGCTAAATGCAGGGTTAAATCAGCAATTTTAATTAGGTTTTAGGCTCGTATAACCACCACAATGAATTTATTTCAGGGCCATTGTTGCTATAAGGATGCTGAATAAATTATTAATCACCTCAAGTTATCCTTTTCAATAAGTTTCATAAAAATTAAGCATTTTCCCATAAAGTACGGGTAAATGCTTAATTTCATTTTATGAAAAACTTTAACTTCTTACTGCTGTTTCTGCTATCCAATACCTTTGTTTATGCACAATCTGCCACCGATATTCATCGAAAAGCGATCGTTATCGATACCCACGGAGATGTTTTTTATGCGGCGCTTAAAACAGGTTTTGATATTGGCAAACTTCAAACTAAAGGCAATTTTGATCTGGTAAGGGCAAAGCAGGGTGGTTTAGATGTGCAGTTTTTTTCAATTTGGTGCGATGAAACAGGAAACTATGCATACGCAAACCGGGAAATTGATTCGTTATACAGCTTAATTAAACGTTACCCGGATAAGATACAATTGGTTAGAACCGGGGCCGAATTGGAGCAAGTGGTTAAAAATAAAAAACTTGCAGCTATGATTGGGGTTGAAGGTGGGCACATGATCGATAACCGCTTGGATTATATAGATAGTTTGGCTAAAAGAGGAATGGCCTATCTTACTTTAACCTGGAATAACAGTACATCTTGGTCAAGTTCGGCTGCAGAAGAAACTTCGGGGAAGGTTAAACCTGAAAATGCAGGATTAAATAGCTTTGGACGTGATGTAGTTAAACGCCTGAATGCATTAGGCGTTTTGGTGGATTTATCCCATGTTGGGGAAAAGACTTTTTACGACGCAATTAAAGTTTCCTCAAAACCGATTATCGTTTCTCATAGCTGTGCCTATAGTTTAAACCCTGTTCCAAGGAATTTAAAAGACGATCAAATTAAAGCGGTGGCTAAAAATAATGGCGTAATCTGCATCAATTTTTACAGCGGTTTTCTTGATTCTACTTATAATACCAAGCAGGCTGCCTTTTTTAAAAGGTACGACGGTGAGCTAAAGGTGCTTGCTGATCGCTATGGAAAAGCTGCAGCTATTGATTCTTTACTGGCAAATCATCAGGCAGATTTAGAAGCATTGCGGCCGCCAATTTCTTTATTGATTAAACATATTAATTACATGGTAAAACTGGCTGGGATAGATCATGTAGGCTTAGGTGCCGATTTTGACGGGGCTGAATCTTTCCCGATTGGCTTAAATAGCGTAGCCGATTATCCAAAAATTACCGGAGAACTGGTAAAAAACGGATATAGTGAAAAGGATATAGATAAAATTTTAGGCGGAAATGTAATCAGAGTAATTAAAGCAAATAAAGGAAAATAATTCGCTATAAAATTAGGTGCAATGTTAATAAGTAAACTATGTTGACAATGCGGTGTTGTCCATAATTATTTAAAGAATTATCTTTGTATTTAGGTAATACATTTCAATACACAAATATAATGTCACAAGAAAACGAGCACGTTCAGTGTTTAATTATAGGTTCTGGTCCTGCAGGTTATACTGCAGCAATTTACGCTGCCAGAGCTGATTTAAAACCAATTATGTATACTGGTATGCAAGCTGGCGGCCAGTTAACACAAACTACTGATGTAGAAAATTTTCCGGGCTATCCACAAGGAATTATGGGGCCAGAAATGATGGAAGATTTTAGAAAACAAGCAGAGCGTTTCGGTACCGATATCCGTTTCGGTTATGTAAGTTCAGTTGATTTTTCATCTACCCCGCATAAAGTTGTGGTTGATGAAATCAAAACCATTACAGCCGATACCGTTATTATTGCAACTGGCGCTACAGCCAAATGGTTAGGCCTGCCAAGTGAGCAGCAATACAATGGTTTTGGGGTTTCGGCCTGTGCAGTGTGTGATGGTTTTTTCTTTAAAGGACAGGAAGTGGCAATTGTTGGGGCAGGAGATACTGCCGCAGAAGAAGCAACCTATTTAGCCAAGCTTTGCAGTAAAGTTCATTTGTTGGTTCGTAGAGACGAATTCAGAGCTTCTAAAGCGATGGTTAGCCGTGTTTTGGCTACACCTAATATTGAAGTTCACTACAATACAGAAACACAGGAAATTTTAGGTAACGGTAAAAATGTTACTGCAGTTAAAGTATTAAATAATAAAACTGGTGTAGAGTCTGAAATTCCGGTTGAAGGTTTCTTTGTTGCGATTGGCCATAAACCCAATACCGATATTTTTAAAGGACAATTGGATATGGATGAAACGGGTTATCTTTTAACCAAACCAGGATCAACATTAACCAATATTGAAGGTGTTTTTGCTTGCGGAGATGTGCAGGACATGTATTACAGGCAAGCTGTAACAGCAGCAGGTTCTGGTTGTATGGCCGCATTAGATGCTGAACGCTTTTTAGCTGCAAAAGAACATCCGGTAGAAGCATAGGGCTTATAATTTTATAATATTTAAAAAGGCTTTCTGATCAATTCAGAAAGCCTTTTTTTGTATGCTTTAATTGTCAATTCTTTTTTATAATCCGGAAGCTCGGTTGCAAAATTGTATAAATCAGTTCTCTTAAAAGGTTATCAAGGTATATTCTCGAAAACAATTATTAAAATGGCTTTTCAATCTTTAAACTTAAAAAGCCAATAATTAAACAATATAAGCAAAAAGCACTTTGCGCAAACGTTTGATTTGGTTGGTAACAAAAATGTGGTAAAAGAGGTATTTCCTTTATCTTTATATTAGGGGTAATTTAAACCGTAAAACACACAATTCTAACCATGAACAAAATTTTTCCAGTTCTATTTTGTGCCTTACTCAGCACATCAGTCTTTGCGCAAAGCGATCCCAATCTGGGTATTATCCCAGCCCCGTTCTCCATTACCAAAAATAGTGGCAGCTTTGTTCTTGATAAAACCGTAGTACTCATTAACGAAGGCCCTGATGGGGCTAAAATGGCTGATTTATTAAATGCCTTTATTGTTACTAAAGCCGGCTATGCCTTACGCGAGGCAAAGGCTACACAACCTAAGCAAAAATCAATATTGGTTACATCAAACGGAGCCGATAAATTACCCGCAGAAGGTTATACCATTAAAGTTACCCCAACACAAATTATTTTAACCGGAAAAGGTGCGGGGTTATTTTATGCAGTTGAATCTGCTATGCAGATGATGCCAGATAAAGTAGCCGATAAAATTACCATTCCTGCTGTTGATATTAATGATTACCCGCGTTTTAGCTACCGTGGAACGATGCTGGATGTATGCCGTCATTTTTTTTCGATCTCTTTTATCAAAAAGTATATCGATCAGTTGGCTTATTACAAAATCAATACCTTTCACTGGCATTTGACAGACGATCAGGGCTGGAGATTAGAGATTAAAAAATACCCTAAATTAGTAGAGATCGGATCATCTCGCAATGGTTCAATTATTGGCAATTATCCGGGTAATGGCAATTACTTAACACCAGTTAAGGGCTTTTATACACAGGATGAGGCCAAAGAGGTGGTAAGATATGCCGCTGAAAAATACATTACCGTTATCCCCGAAATTGAATTACCAGGCCATGCATCTGCTGCAATTGCCGCTTATCCCGAATTAAGCTGTTTCCCAGATCGTGATACTTTTGTGAGCGATAAAACACCATGGGCCGGTAGCAGAAAAGGTAAACAGGTACAGCAAACCTGGGGCGTTTTTGATGATATTTTTGTTCCCTCAGAGAATACTTTTACCATGCTCAACAATATTCTTGATGAGGTAATAGCTATTTTCCCATCAAAATACATCCATATCGGTGGCGATGAAGCACCAAAAACTTATTGGAAAGAATCGCCGTTTTGCCAGGCTTTAATGAAAGAAAAAGGCTTAAAAGACGAGCATGAGTTACAGAGTTATTTTATTCACACGATAGAAAAACATGTAAATAGCAAAGGCCGTTCTATTATCGGGTGGGATGAAATTTTAGAAGGTGGTTTAGCGCCTAATGCAACTGTAATGAGCTGGAGAGGCGAAGATGGTGGTATTGCAGCTGCACAACAGAAACACGATGTAATTATGACGCCGGGTTCGATGGGATTGTACATAGATCATAAACAATCCAATTCTCCTGATGAGCCCGTTACCATCGGTGGATTTGCTCCTTATCAAAAAATCTATGCCTACGATCCGATTCCAAAAGTATTGGCTCCCGACGAAAGAAAATACATTAAAGGGGTGCAGGCAAACATGTGGACAGAATACATTAAAACTGCTGCAAAGGCCGAAAATCATGCTTTTCCACGTTTATTGGCGCTTGCCGAAATTGCTTGGTCGCCAGTTGAACGTAAAGATTTAAAGAATTTTTCTGAAGAGCGTTTGCCAGTACATTTGGCGCGTTTAGATAAAATGGGTATTAATTTCTGGGTACCTACACCAATTGGCCAGAGTGATAAGCCTTTAACCGGTGGCGATTTTACCATCGATTTAAAAGTGCCTGTAGTAGGTGGAAAGATCTATTATTCAATTGATTTATCACGCCCGTCTGAAAATGCATTTTTATACACCGGCCCGATTAAAATTACGGTTCCACAAGGTGAGAAAAGAACATTAAAAACAATTGTAATTGCACCAAGTGGAAGAAGAAGTGTAGTGGCTGAAACCATACTTAATAATGGCGCCCCTGAAGCAAAGACAGAAGCCAAGAAATAAAAAATCTTTGATTTAAAAAGCTAAAATTCTTATTTTGGTGCAACCAAACACACTAAATAATGAATTATAGAAAATATACTTTACAGCATCTTTTGCTTATGGCAGGGGTGCTGTTTTGTTTTGCCTGTACCGAGGCCGAACCAGTAAAAGAAGTTAGAACAGGGCTTAGCCAGGTAGTTAAAAGTCCCTTTAAATTTTATAAAGATATTGAAGTAAAACCTGGGCTAAATTTCGAAATTATCAGCTGGGGAAAGGGCGTAGACTCACTTGGTGGTTATCAGATTTTAATGTCTGATTCTGTGAGGAACAATTATAAATCTCTTGCGGCTGAGCGGAAAGGCATAATCACTGATTTCTGGAATATGGACTTGGATAATGATGGTAATCCTGAATTTTATGTTCAGTTGTTAAGCAAAAAAAATATTTCCGACCTTAATGTTTATGAATACGCTGGCGGAGATTTTAATAAAATTGCTTTTCCCTCATTGAGTTCAGGTCAGAAAAAAGGCTATGTCGGGAATGATAAGTTTTTTATTAAAAACGGAGACTTATTCAGGTCTTTCCCGGTTACTGATGTAGCGGACAGTACTAAAAAAATGATTAAAACTTATCAGTATAAATTAAGCGGGAATAGTTTCTCTACAAGTGAAGTAAAGCCCGAAGAGGTTAAAAAGTAAAAGGTATAGATAAACCGTTATTTCGAGCGCAGCCGAGAAATCTTTGAATAGAATTTCCTGGTTTGTTTATTTAAAGATCTCTCCGTTCCGCTTTGCTGCAGTCGAGATGACGATGGGGCGTTGACAAGAAATCTTTGAATAGAATTTCTTGGTTTGTATCTGTAAAAGATCTCTCCGTTCCGCTTTGCTACAGTCGAGATGACGATAGATTATAATTGTTTCAGTACCTTTAACGGCAATAGTGCATTTAATAATGGGTAAAGAATCTCAAAAGTTTTCATTTACAGATCGTATTAAGAGTTTTAAATACGCTTTTAATGGTTTGAGGCAATTTTTTGTATCTGAGCATAACGGACGCATACACCTGATTGCCGCTATTTTTGCCATCGGAATATCTTTTTGTCTTCACCTTTCTACCTTTGAATGGATTGCCATTTTAGCGGTTATTGCTGCGGTATTTGTTGCAGAAATATTAAATACGTCTATAGAAAAACTTGCAGATGCCGTTACAACAGATTTTCACCCCAAAATTAAACTTGTAAAAGATTTAGCAGCTGCAGCCGTTTTAGTCGCTGCAATGTTAGCTTTTACGGTTGGCTGTTTAATTTTTATTCCAAAAATTTTTGGTGGGCTTTACTGATTCGCGGTGGCTTCATCCATTTTCTCCTGGATAATATCGTCCCAGCGGGCCTGCATTTTATGATTACTTCCATGTTCGGTTTCTTCGTCATAGTTTTTTTGCATGGTATCGTAAAAATTGCTGATGCTGTTGGCAAGTTCAGATATTTCAGCTTTATAATTTTGAACAGAATAGGTTCTGCCTTTTAAAACCCGATCGGCTTCTTTAAGTAAAATAAATTGAATATTTACGTGGCCCTGTTCATGGTGCAGCAAACTATTTCTAATATCCTCATTTTTGATCTTGTCCCATCTTACCCAAGATCGGCTTTTATCGATGCTGATTTCATTTTTAAGCTTAATGGTTACTTTATTGCGGTAAACGGTAGATTCGTAGCTGTAGCGCCAGGTCATGGCAGTAAGCGCATAAAAAGGGGAGCCAGGTTCAGGTTTGCCTTTAAAATAAGTTTCCCAGTTTAGCTGAACAGGTTTTGTGAAACTTTGGCAAAGTGAAACAAATGGCAAAGAAAGAATAAGAAAGGCAGCAAATAGTTTTTTCATTGATTTTCTACAATGAAAAAACCATGCCGAAATTATTCTGGTGTAGAAATCTGTCCGCTGATGCGTTCAAACTTTTCAATCAATAAAGCAATTCTTTCTTTTTCTCTTTTAATTACAGCTTTTCTTAAAATGGTTGAGCAGAATATGATCCAGGAAAAAGTTAATACAATGGCTGCAACTTTTTGAAGCGTATTAAAATAAGTGAAAATCTCTACAAAATAGAAGATTATACCTAAGGATAGGGCAATGGCATAAAACCAGTAAAGCGAATTGTAAAGCTTATACCTGTTTAATTGATAGGTTTTTAAATTGTTTAAATACGCACTTGGATGAGCCGTAAAATCGTTTTTAGCAATTAAACGATAGTCACGGTAAAGAATTACTGTATATACAGCAATTGCAGCTATAATAATGCTTATGCCGAGGTGCGTTGTCCAGGATTCGAAATGCATAAATATCCACAAAGCAGCAATGGCAATAAAAGACACCAGCATCCCTAAAATGTTTAAAGCAGATTTTAACTTTAAACCATTCACCTCTTTTTTGGCTTGTTGCAGCATTTCATCAGCAGAAACTTTTACTTCTACCTCGTGCTTTTGCCACAACTCCTGTATTTGATCAAACGCTTGCATACTGGCTATATAGTTCTGTTAATTTTTGTTTAATACGGTGAATTTTAACCCTTAAATTGCCTTCGCTAATTCCGGAGATATCAGCAATTTCGTGGTATGGTAATTCATCAAGTACCATGGTAATAATTAAACGATCATTTTCTTCAAGTTTAGAAATACACTTATAAAGTAAGGCAACCTGCTCATTTTTTTCTGAAAATTCTTCTACTTTATTCTCAATGATATTTTCCGTTAGTTCATCTTTTGCCTGTCTTTTTTCAGATCGGAGGTAAGTTAAACAGGTGTTTACTGCAATTCTGTAAATCCAGGTAGAGATTAAAGATTTGTTTCTGAATTTATCCAGATTTTGCCAAACTTTTAAAAATGTTTCTTGAAGGAGATCGTTTGCAGCATCAGTATCGCCTGTATAACCATAACATAAATGGAATATCTTTTTGGAATTCGAATCGAAGATTTGCTTAAATAACTTGTCTTTTTGTTCCATTTAAGGGTGATAATTGCTTTTTAGATGGTGAATAAGCCCTTTTGTTACAGTTTAAGTAAAAATTTAGTTCAATTTAAACTACTCTATAAATCAAAATTTGTTACACGCCGTAAATATCGTAGTTTTACCAAATTAAAAAAGCCAAATACTATTTTATTAATGAAGAAAAACAAACTCACGTTATTTATTTTTATTGCATTGGTTGCAGGTATTGCTTTGGGCTATATTCTAAACGTTAATTCTATTGATGTTTACAATCAGAATATCCTCACTGCCGACGCAAAAGTTAAAAATATAGAAGTTAGTATCGCTAAAACTACCGATACAACCACCACGCAGTTTGCTCAACTGAAAGCAGAACGGAAGATAAACGCAAAAATTAAAAGGGATAATGAAGAAATCCGCGAAAAAAAGCTTGAATACTTTACGCTTTTAAGTGATATTTTTCTTCGTTTAATTAAAATGATCGTTGCACCGCTGGTATTTACAACGCTGGTTGTAGGTGTGGCAAAAGTAGGCGATATTAAGGCAGTTGGCAGAATCGGGGTTAAAACACTCGGCTGGTTTTTAGCTATGTCATTAATGTCGCTCGTTTTAGGGATGATTTTAGTGAACTGGTTCGAACCTGGTAGGCATATGAAATTACCGCTGCCAGATCATCTGGTTAATACCGGCATTCAGAAAGCTGCTGTAAGTGTTAAAGATTTTATAGCCCACGT
Organism: Pedobacter nototheniae; assembly: GCF_032678625.1. Classification (GTDB taxonomy): domain Bacteria; phylum Bacteroidota; class Bacteroidia; order Sphingobacteriales; family Sphingobacteriaceae; genus Pedobacter; species Pedobacter nototheniae_A. Next base: position 379,153 of record NZ_JAVTSO010000002.1, read on the forward strand.
TTTTCCTAAAAGTATTGCCGAATCAATGGCGAATAATGAAATTCTGCAGATTGTTGTATTCTCGTTGTTTTTTGGAGTAGCCACGGCCGCAATAGGCCCCGCAGGCGCCATTGTTATTAAAGCTTTTGATGCCATTGCACACGTAATTTTAAAAATGACAGGTTATGTAATGAACTTTGCACCTTTAGCCGTTTTTGGTGCAATGACAGCCATTATTGCCAAACAAGGCTTAAATGTTTTAAATACCTATGCCATTTTTATCGGAGAGTTTTATTTGGGATTAGCCATTCTTTGGGGAGTTTTAATTTTCTTAGGCTTCCTGGTGCTTAAAAAACGCATTTTTGGTTTGGTAAACGACATGAAAGAACCCGCTATTTTGGCTTTCAGTACAGCCAGTAGTGAAGCTGCGTATCCAAAAACCATGATGCTTTTAGAACGATTTGGCTGTAAAGACAAAATTGTAAGCTTTGTATTGCCTTTAGGTTATTCTTTTAACCTGGATGGTTCTATGATGTACATGACTTTCGCTTCGTTATTTATTGCACAAGCCTATGGTATTCATTTAAGTTTCGAGCAACAAATTTCCATGTTGCTTATCCTGATGCTTACCAGTAAAGGAATTGCCGGCGTTCCAAGGGCATCCCTTGTTGTTATAGCAGGTACCATTGCTTCATTTAACATTCCCGAAGCTGGTTTAGCCTTGTTAATCGGTATAGATCCATTGCTGGATATGGGACGTTCTGCAACCAATGTTGTCGGTAATAGCATTGCAACGGCGGTGGTAAGTAAATGGGAAGGCGAACTAAAGCCCGAAGGTTCCGTTTAAGTTAATACCTTTGCTGCAAATAACATTATAATTCATTCACCCATTCAATTATTAAAATCAGTGTCAAATAGAGGAAAAAAGATATTTTTAGCGCTTTCCATCATCGTTCCGATGATTATTTACTGTTACATTTATTATAAACCCATTATACAAAATGCGCCATTTCGCAAAGCAGATTTTGTTTCCATGCAATATACCTGGGGCGTAAAAGATACTTTAGAAAATCAATACAATTCTAAAGATGGCCATTACCAGTATGTAAATAGCCGTGATTCTTTAGTTAAAAAAACAGTTTTCCTGAAAAGTGACGATATTCTTTACATCCACAGTAAAGCAAACGAACTGGGGCTTTGGAATTTTCCGGATACGATAGGGGTAAAAAGTGCCAAATCAATGGCTATACCACGTTACGATTTGCAGTTTAATTACAAAGAGAAGTCTAAACATGTTGTTATTTATGGCGATTTTGACGGGAATCCGAAATTATTGGATGCCGCCATGCAAATGCGTAAAGTAATAGAAGAAACCATAAACCAGGCTGAAAAGAGAAGCGGAAAGTAATTTCCAAACCATTCATTAAATTTATAAAGACTTTATTAAAGTACTCGTTGTTAGTATTTTGATAAAGTCTTTTTTCTTGTTAAGAGAATTTCGTATGTTTACGATATATTCGTAATATAATGGAGAAATTAACTTTACAGGAAGAAGAAGCAATGCTTGCCGTTTGGCAGATAGGTAAAGGCTTTATAAAAGATTTTATGGATGTACTGCCCGAACCCAAACCACCATATACCACACTCGCATCTACCATAAAGAATTTAGAACGCAAAGGTTACCTTTTAAGCGAAAAGTTTGCCAATGCCAACCGATACAGTGCAAAAGTGAAAGAGGTTGACTATAAAAAACGCTTTATGAGTGGTTTTGTAAATAATTACTTTCAAAGTTCTTATAAAGAATTGGTTGCGTTTTTTGCAAAAGATAAAAAGATAAGTGCTGAAGAATTAAAAGAGATTATTAATCTGATCGAAAACCCTGAAAAGTAATGCTATGCCACATTTCTTCATTCTGCTGTTTAAGATAAATTTAGTGCTCATTCTTTTTGCAGCAACCTATTACCTTGTTCTACGAAGATTAACTTTTTACGCTATAAACCGAATGTTTTTACTGTTCGGTATCCTGTTTTCATCGTTATATCCATTTATTAATTTAACCGAATTTTTAGGACAATATTTTTCCGTTCAGGCAATTTTGCCGAGGCTAAATGAAAGTGTGAGTCGCCTTGCCCAGCCTGGTAACGGACCTTTTTACTGGCAATTGGTTACCATTTTATTTTATGCCGGCGTTATTATTATGGCTTTGAGGTTGGCGATCCAATTTATATCGTTGCGCCGGATGCATAAAAACTCGGTACCTGGAAATTTAGAACAATATAAAGTAAGGATTCTGAGCGATCAGGTAAGTCCCTTTAGTTTCTGGCAAACCATTTATATTAATCCCCAGATTCATAAAAAGCATGACCTGCAAAATATACTTGAGCATGAGAAAGTACATGTTGAGGAATTGCATACGCTGGATATTATACTCGCAGAAATTTGCGTGGTTTTTTATTGGTTTAATCCAGGTGTATGGTTGATGAAAAAAGCAGTAAAGGAAAACATAGAGTTTATAACAGATGCTAAAATTTTAAAAAGAGGTATTGATAAGAAAGCCTATCAATACAGCTTGCTTGATGTTGGTACTTTAAAGCCATCAGTTGCTATTGTAAACAATTTTAACCTATCTGACCTAAAAAAGCGGATTAAGATGATGAACGCAAAAAAATCTTCATCATTAAATTTAACGAGATATTTACTTGCTATACCCATATTAGCCATTACATTAGCCTTCACCATTAATAAAAAAGAAATCCAGCAGAAACTTGTTCCATTTTCGAAATTTGTTGATCGGGTTTTGCCTGGTACTAAAGCAGAACCTGTACAAGCAGCAACTGTATTGCAAAAAACAATTGTTAGAAAGAAGAAACCGGTTGTAAATAAGCCCCTTGAGAAAGATAGTTTGAAAAAGACAGTATGGGTTATGCATCAAACATTTAATTTTAAAGATTCTACTGATAAAATTTTAAAGGTTATTGTAAACAACTTTGAAAATAAAGCAATTGGTGGACTACCTGCTAAAGGAGCTGAAATATCGAATTTTTCAAGCACATTTACCTTTACAGATTCTGCTACGAATAGTAAGAAAACAACCATAAAGAACATTACGATTATTACACATAGAGGAACCGGGGAGAAAAAAGAAACGCGTAATGAGTTTAAAACTTTTTCTGAAACAGGAGATATTAAAATTGCCGCAGACAGTACCGTAGCCCCTAAAAATATTGTTTATTTTTTTAATGGGAAGAAACTTACAAAAGACGAATTGAATAAACTAAATCCGGGCATGATTTCAGGAATATCAATTAAACAGGATAATGAGGTGAAAATTACGGCTAAACAAAAATAACTTTTTGACTTACCATGATCCCAATAATTGATCATATCCAAATCACGGTAAAGGATTTAAGTATTTTTGAACCTTTTTATGATCAGCTAATGCCTATTTTAGGTTTTGATATCAATCGTAAATCCAGGGGGCAAGTTGCCGCACATGAATTTGAGGTAGTAGAGTATATCCACCCGTTGCCTATTTTTGCTATTAATTCGCCGCGTTCGGTATTTAAAGATGAAATTATTCATCGGAGAAAACCCGGGGCAATTCATCATTTAGCCTTTAAAGCAAATTCTATCCAAGAAGTTGATGCTTTATATTTAAAAGTAAAGGAAATAGGCGCGAAGATTGTAAATGCGCCTAAGTTCTATCCCCAGCATGGTGCAGATTATTACGCACTTTTCTTTAAAGATCTGGAAGGCATTAAATACGAAATCGTTTTTGAAAAGAGGGAAGTTTAGCATTTAAGAAAAGGTACATATCCTAAATAGGGGTTTGCCATTCTGAGCCTGTTGAAAATATATTTAAATTTATTTTAAAGCTTTTCAACAGGCTCAATGTGACAGAATTTGATCTTAATTGAATGTATAATACAACTTTTTGCTTAAAAATTAAACCTTGCTTTTAGCATAGCTACTCTGCCTGGAATTAAATAAGTGCCTGAAGTTAAAGCATTGGCAGATAAATAAACAGCATCAAAGGTTTTAATGTTGGTTAAGTTGGTTAATCCAAATTCTAAATCTGTTTTTAGTTTGTTTAGTTTATACTTAATGTTTGCATCAGCAAATAGATATTTTAAGTTAGGCTGTGATGCCTGGTGCGTAAATAAATGCTCACCCGATAGATTAACAAAAACATTTTTGAACGTTGTAAAGGATACTGTAGATTGCTGTCTTAATTGCTGAAAACTGGTGTTTATGCTTTGCGCGGTTTTTGTTTTATTGTTGCTTACGGCGTAGGTTGCAAGGTAAGACCAGGTTATAAAACTGGCAATTCTGGCTTCAATTCCGGCTTTATAAGAAATGCTTTGCGAGGTAATGGGTAATAAATCATTATTCTGTAATTGCTGATATTGGCTTTGCGAAGCGTTAACACCCAGCGTTACTGTGCTTTTTAAGGCAAAAACATATTTACTGGCATTTGCATTAAAGAATACGCTTTTTTGGTAATTCTTTAGCGGCAATACCACCCGTTGCTGGATGTTATTGTTTAAAGTAAAAGATGAAATGGTATTTAATTCTGTGTTGTTGTATCCAATGTTTAAATTAAGGAAAAACATTTGCATGGCTTTCCTGAAATTAAATCCAACATTAGCGCTGTGCGTTTTACTCTCCGCAACGGGTGCATTGTTGGCAAAAAGCGAACGGTAATTTCTTAGAACCGTACCACGATAAACATCATCAATACCGCCAAGGTCATTCCTGAATGAATAATTTGCCACTACATAGTTCTCAATTCCGGTTTGATACTTAAAGTTAAAGGATGGGTTAAGGAATACCTTTTTTAAATCTTTATCCAAAGCATTCACAGGATCATTATAATTAATGGTATTATAGCTTAAAGGCAAACTTATCCCAGCTTTTATTTTCTCACCTGCATAATCATAAACTGCTTCTGTATAAAACTTGGTTTTTAACCAGTTGAGGTCATTTACCGCATTTACTGAAACCAGCTCGGTTGTTTGATTATTTTGGATACGATATAAGGATGAATTCAATTCCTGGTTTTGAATATTAAAACCTGCCCTGTAAGTTTGTGTAAATCTATTTTGGACTAAAGCAAAAGAAAAATAATTATTGGTATACCAGGTTGGCAAACTCAGGTATTGGCTTAAACCTGCATATGGAATTCCATTATTCAAAAGGTCAGCATTTAAGCCTGGCGTAACATTCAGTTCTTCGGGCTGGGTAGTTCTGTTTAAATAAGAATACAAATTGATTACATTTTCAGATTTTAATTTTCTGCGGTAATTAAACTCATTGGAGAGATCGAACGTTTGTTGTTTAAGGAATTGGTTTGCCGGTACCTCATTAATGTTAATGTTTGACCTGGTTTTAAATGGGATGTAGTCTATAACTAAATTGTTATTCAGATAATATCGATCTGCGTTGCCGTTTAAGTTAAATTGTCCACGTAATTTTTGAGGGTTTATTTCATTGTTTTGAAATTCTGTATAACGAATGGTTTCTCCTGGTAAGTACGTTTCCGAAAACTTGTTGTATTGCTGTTTCCTTTCGTCATATAAATAATAAAGATTAGCCCTTAATTGCAGGTCGGCATTAAACTTATATAGGTTGTTTAAATTAATCAAACCTGCTTTATTAAAAAGATACCTGCTTTGAGGTAGAGATGGAACGCCGGCAGCACCTGTAGAAAGCAAGCCGGCTGGTTTATCATTATCCAAGCGTTTAAGGTAATCGGCTAAATTATGAGCGGTTAAGTCAATACCAGGATCAATCCCAATATTATTGCCCTTAATATTGTTGATAAATTTGAGTTTTTTATTAAACATCATGGCGGTTAAATTTTCGTCAAAACGATCTGGCGTTCCTGCACCAACTGTTGCATCGCCCATAATTTTTAGTTTTGCTTCATCTTTTAAAACCAAATTTAAAGCTACATCATCGCTCATGTTGTTTTTGCGCATCATTTTAATGGGCTGATCGTTTTGAATCACCTGAACTTTATCCACTGCATCTTTAGGAATGCTTTTGGTGCCAATATTATATTTGTCGTCCAAAAGGTTATCACCATCTACATACAGGTTGGAAATTGATTTTCCGTTATAACTGATTTTTCCATCTTCTGCAACTTCAATACCCGGCATTTTTTTTAATACATCGCCAATACTTCGGTCTTGTTTATCGGCAAAATCTGAAGGACGATAATTTAAGGTATCGCCTCTGGCAGACAATGACGGACGATTTTTAACGGTAACGGTTTCCAGGTTAGTTTCGCTTGATTGCAAAACAATTTCAGGTGCATTATTTATATCTGCAATTTTGAATGCCGATTTTTTATAACCAATACTTGAAGCTTCAATACTGTAGCCAATTACATCATCGCTCTTCAGCTGTATGGTAAATTCGCCCTTTGAATTGCTCCTGGTAAAATTGATTATATTACCTTCTGTATCTTTTAAGTTTACATTAACCGATTCAACACCTTTGCCATTGATATCTTTAACTTTTCCTTTGATTTGTTTCTGGGCAAAGGCAGATGCAGTGCCCAGAATAAAGAAAACCATTAATATATATAGCTTTCTCATTTTTTCTCAGGTAATTCTATTGGATTGTTAATTTCTTTTTTAACTGTTCCAGGCGTTCTAACAGTGTTGGATTTGAAAGAGCCATTAATTCCGTTTGCAGCCATTTGAGCCTGCATAAAACCCTGTGGGTCATTATCCCTTGCTGCTTTAAGTTTATCTAATTCTTTTCTGGTTGTTTTAATGGCATCTGTAGGGAGCTTAATTTCGCCGCCTAAATAATTATCAGTTTCAATACCCACCATTTTAATGGTTGTTCCTGCAACCGCTGATTTTTCAGTTTTATCTGCTTCCTCTATAACTTTTTCAAGGCCCGCAAACTGAAACTGAACCTCTTTTTTTTCGTCATAAGCCTCTACAATTAAACCTGGTAAGCCATTAAGCATCCACGGGCCACTTTGAAAAGGAATTTCTGTAGCAAACCATGCAATCCAGTTTCTGCCTTTAAAATGTGTAGTGGCTTTCTGACAGTGTACACCCGAAAAGCTCATGGTATCTTTGGTTATTTTCCAGTCTATGGTAGCAGCAGGCTCTTCTACCAGATAGCTGTTAAATAAACGCTCTTTGGTAATCATTTTATTTTCGTTCGCAAAAAAGAAGTAATCAACCTGTGTAATGGGCTTACTTGATTTAGATTCTACTTTAATGTTTTGTGTAGTATTTCCTGCCTGATTTTTCACCTGTTCCATAATTTGATTTCGCATATTGGCCATTTGATTAATCTTATCATAACTGGTGTATACAGAGGCATTGTTGCCGGTAACGAGCAGCATATTTTCTGTACTTGGCTTATCTCTTTGGGTGGTATCTTCTATATGGCTAAAGGTATACCTTACTCTTGCTAAGGCTTTATCAGGATTTTGTGCAAAGGCAGATACCGCAATCATTGCTGTACAGCAGCTTAATAAAATACATTTCATAATTATTTAAGTTTAGGTTGTCTATTTAATTTTCGTAAATCTACGAAATATTCGTAATACAAAAGATCGAATTTAACAATTTTTAACAAAGCTGCGCCGAGTCAGGCTAAAATGAGTGATTGGGGTTTTGAAGAATGCTGCAATGCATGGGAGGGAATAGGGGAACATATAATATTGAGCTTATAGAACGAAAACGTTTGGTTATTCTCCAAATAACAGGGCTTTAATAAGCTGAAATTGATAACAAATGAGGTTATGTTTAATGGGCTTAAATTATATCTTCAAATATTTTCAATATGTGTTTGTGTGTTAATAGTATTTGTTCTATATTTGCACCTCGTTAAATAAAAATTAAAAACAAATTTTAAACAATGTACGCAATAGTAAATATAGCAGGACAGCAATTTAAGGTTGCTAAAGACCAGCACCTTTTTGTACACAGATTGCAAGGAGATGAAGGCGCTAGTATTGAATTTGATAATGTATTGTTGGTTGATAATGGTGGTGCAATCACTGTAGGAGCTCCTGCAGTTAAAGGTGCTAAAGTTTCAGCTAAGATCGTATCTCATTTAAAAGGTGATAAAGTAATCGTTTTCCACAAAAAACGTAGAAAAGGTTATAAAAAGAAAAATGGTCACCGCCAGTTTTTCACTAAGATTCAGATCTCTGACATCACGTTATAATTAATTGTTAACCCAATAATTCGCTTTTAGCGAGTTAAAAAATATAAAATCATGGCACACAAAAAAGGAGCCGGTAGTTCGAAAAACGGACGTGAATCGCATAGTAAGCGTTTAGGTATTAAAATTTTCGGTGGTCAGGAAGCTATCGCTGGAAACATTTTAGTACGTCAACGTGGTACAAAACATCATCCAGATAAAAATGTTGGTTTAGGAAAAGACCATACTTTATTTGCTTTAATTGATGGTACAGTAGTTTTCAGAAAGAAACAAGATAACAAATCTTACGTTTCTATTCTTCCTGCTGTAGCTAAAGAAGTTGTTGCTGAGCCAAAAGCTAAAAAAGCACCTGCTAAAAAAGAGGCTGTAGCTAAAGAAGTTGAAGCTGCTCCAGTTAAAGCTAAAAAAGCACCTGCTAAAAAAGTAGAAGCTTCTGAAGAAGCTGCATCTGCAGAATAATCAGTCGTAAAAATAATATTGAAAAGCTCGTGGTTTTAACCTCGGGCTTTTTTGCGTTATAAATATTTTACATTGTTAAACTCTGTTAAATAACACTTTTTAACAAGTCTGTATTTTACATTCGTGCATTCAAAATAGAATAAGAATGCGACTGATAAAAATATCTCTCCCAGCTTTATTGCTTATGGGCAGTTTTGCTGTAAATGCACAGGAAACCGAAACCAATATGAGAATGCTTAAACCTTTTAAGGCAGATGGCATATCGAACGAATGGAATGAGCCCCTTAACGAATTTAATTCTGATACAAAATTGGCTTTTGCACTTGCAAACGACGATCAGAACTTATACATCGTCATTGAATCGCTCGATCCTGAAACAACCATGAAAGTACTTTCTGGGGGCATTACTTTAAACATTAATACTACCGGTAAAAAGAAAACCGGAGTGGAATTAACATTTCCTTTAAGGGAAAGGCCGCCAATACCTGCTGAAGGTGATAAAGCGACTGTTATCCCAAATGATGGGAAGCATGAACCGGATGAGAAGATAATGGGAAAAGGGATAAAAGTGAGTGGCTTTAAAAATATTGCTGATGGGATTGTAGCACCTGAAAATAATTATGGCATACAAAGTGGAATGGTGGTAAAACCAAATCGTGATCTTATTTATGAGCTTGCAATTCCACTTTCACAATTGCAGGTAGATTTAAATTTAAAAAAGCCAATTGCCTATAATATTAAATTAAACTCTTTTAAAAGAGGAGCTGGAAAACCAGGCGGTATGCGCGAAGGTGGAGAACATGGAAAAGGCGGTGGCATGGGTGGCGGAAGAGGCGGCATGGGTGGTGGTGGTAAAATGGGTGGCGGTGGTGGTGGCGGTCGTGGCGGACAACGTCCATCAGGCGGTGAAAATGCTGTTGATCAGAAGTCCGATTTTTGGATAAAATATTTGCTAATAAAATCTTAATCCCTACCTAAAATTAACAATTGGAAGCCGGCAGAAATTATCTGTCGGCTTTTTTAATTTATATTATTTTTTCGAAATCAAATTGTTTGCTGTATAACGTAAGGCTATAGCTTCTAAATCCATCTGTGAAAGCTTGTTGCTTTCAAATTCAATAAATAATTTATATTCTTCATCGCCCATCAGGCATGCTATTCCTTTAAATGTTGCTGCTTTTTTTCGGATAGAATAAGATACAAATTTGGAGGTTTTTCCAAGTTTAATAAAATCGCGGAAATTACGAAGCTGTGCATCTCCTTTTAAGCTTTTAAAAGCATCATTTAGGGTGCTTTTGCCTTCCACACTGTGGATAAAAATACTAAGGTTTTGAGGCGTCTTAACGGCATATCTCAGTGTATTATCGTGGGTGTTCTGTAGATACGAATTTTTTAAAACTTTAAATTTTGTGGTAAAATCAATATTTACTAAAGAATCTTTATCCAATTTTACCATTTGGTAAATTTCTTTTTGGAATTTACTGATGGTGTCTAAATAATTATATCCGAAATAAAATACATCGCTATAGTCTTGATTTGCTGTAGCAGTACCCGGATTGTAGGGCTGCCGACTAACGTTGTTGCGAAACTGATCTAAAGCAATATCATTTTCGTTTCTACTTTTATTGTGTTTTCTATCGTCCATTTTTGAACAATAAAAACCAAATCTGATTAATGCAAACAGAAACAGGCAAATGGTGAGAACACTTCTCCAGACTGGCCTTTCGTTATATTCGTCACTCATGGCTAATTAAAAATCCCTTTCTGATAAAACAACCTCGTTTAATGCATTTCCCTTCTCATCTTCATACTTGTATTTTATGGTGTTGATGCCAAGGTCTTTAACGCCTGTTAAAAGTTGTTTTGTTTTCCCGCTTCTTAAAATATCATCTTTTAGTACTTCAGCAGCATCTTTCCCTTTAATTTTATCGGCAAGGATATTAGGGACACTGATGTTATAGATTAACTCATTGGCCGCGTTAATATCGATTTTTAAAATGGTTAAACCTGTGTTTTTATCCTTAATTGGTAAATTTTGATTCAACGCAGATAACATGCTCTTAATTTTTGAATTACTTGTATTACCTGCACTATTTAATAAACCGTCTACATTTATTTTACCTTTAGCATCTTTTTCAAGTTCTGCAAGTTTCTTTTTATCAACAACAATGTTCGAAAATTCTGAAAGCCTGAGGGTGAAAAAACTCACCTCGAAATTAACGCCTTCTTCGTTAATTAACTCTTGCGCCAGGTCTTCTCCTGCCAAAAGCTGGATAAATAAAGTCGGGAGAAACTTATCTACAATCCCATCCTTAACATCCTCAAGTGAATAGTTGGTTACAATTTTTATTCTGATAATCTTTTTGTCGTAAAGTGCCTCTGCATTTGAAGAGTATACAATAGAGTTGGGCTTAGCAGATGCATTATAAGAAAGTACAAAAGAATTCATTTTACTGGAGGTACTTTTGCAGCTTACCAATAAAATTTGGAGGAAAGCGATTACTAAAATCGCTGATCGAAAGCGGGTCATGATAGGGAGCGTTAAATTTGGTTACTGTTTCGAAGATAGTAAAAATATTTACGACTATATCATCAGAATCAATTAGGCGAATTTGTTTTAACTTAAAATGGGAGCGGGGAATTGATCTTCCGAAGTGATTTTGTTAATTGAATGCAAAAGCAATGGCTAACAAAAGCTTTGCTTAAGCCTTTAAAAAAGAATTTTTATCCCGATTTACAGGAATCCGGGATAAAAATAATGGATTGGGATTTAATATTCTCTTGCCATTAACTGTGTTGTTAATGTAAGCAAATTGAATTTTGCTTCTTCGCTCGCCTCAATTTGTTTAAATAAAGCCAGGGCCTTGTTTAAGTATTCGTCCATACTTGCCTTGGCTATATTTTGGATGTTGAGTGCATCGTAAACTTGTTTTACTGCATTTACCTTTTCGCGTACATCAAACTTTTTATAACTGGTCCAGTTTTCTAAAGCATCGAGATTTTCAGCGTTAGCCAGCTCAAAAGCTTTTAACAAAAGGAAGGTTTTTTTATTGGCAATAATATCGCCGCCTACTTGCTTGCCAAATTTATCAGGATCGGCGTATACATCTAAAATATCATCCTGTAACTGAAAAGCAATTCCAATATTTTCTCCAAACTGATAAATTAAATCGGCATCTTTTTCACTTGCTTTTCCAATAATAGCACCCAATTTAAGCGCGCCACCTAATAGAACTGCCGTTTTTAACCTGATCATGTTAATGTATTCTTCGATACTTACATCATCCCTTTGTTCAAATTCCATATCCAGCTGCTGGCCTTCGCAAACACCCTGCGCAGTTGTATTAAAAGTATCAAGTACATCTTTTAAAAATACAGGATTTACTTTTGCAAGGTTTTTATTGGCTTCAACCATCATCACATCTCCACTTAAAATGGCCGTGTTGGTGCTCCATTTTTCATGTACGGTAGCTTTTCCTCTTCGCAATGGCGCATTATCCATAATGTCATCATGTACTAATGTAAAGTTATGGAATACTTCTATCGCCATAGCTGCATGGATAGCTTCTTTAGCATCAGTGCCGAAAAGCTCTGTAGCCATTAAAACCAATAGCGGACGAACTCTTTTACCTCCAAGGTTAATGATGTACTTTATTGGTTCGTAAAGCTGCTTTGGCTGCGCCGGAAAGGTAAGGTTTTGTATTGCTTGATCGAGTATATTTTGTAATTGTTCTGTAGTCTGCATTTTTACTTTTTAGCTTGCGGGGCTTGTTCTAAAATTTTAACGGCCTCTTCTTCTTTGGCAGTACGTTTTATGGTTTGATTTTCCTGCCAAAATTGAGGATTATAACTCATACTTTGAGTCATTTTAACATCATCAGTTTTAACCTGAAGTTGTTTTAAACCTTTATTGTAAATGTTATTATAATCGATCATATAAAGGGTGTTCGATAATTCGGTCGTTTTTGTACCTATTCCAAGTACTGTAACTTTACTTTTAAAAATTAATGAAGAGAAATCTAAAACTGTTTTTTCTATACCATTAGTGCTATATTGACTAACTAAATTAACACTTTTAAGTTTAATACCCATTAAGCCTTTTGAGGTTAGATTGAAATTTTTTAAAACTCCATCTAATTTTAAAATTTCAAATGTTTCTGTGTTAACATAGTAGTCGCCTTCAAAATAAACTCTATTGGTTTTTATCTTTAAGGCACAGCTAATTATTGCAATTTCCTCGTTTCCGAGTTTGTAAGTGTTTTTTATTTTGAATGAATAGGCCGAATCTAATTTAGGGGAAAGTGGTTTAATGCAACGATCATTAGATAAATATCCTGAAAAAATTAGTGTAGAATAACTCAGATTAGAATAGGAAATATGGGTATCGCCTTTTAAGTATCGACTTTCTGTAGGTACCCATTTAAGTAAACCGTAGGTTTTCCATTCTGCATTGAAATAAACTTCATTCAAATAAGTCGGTTTATCATTTTCGTAGGCTATTTGCCTTAAAAAAGCCATAGCATAATGTGGTTCTTCCAAGTTTATTTTAACTCTGTTATAAGCACTTTGCATAATTGATAAAGCATAATTGCCTACCACTATATCGTTTAACGTTAATGTAACCGCTTTAAGCTTTATGTTTAGTAAACTTTCGTCGTTAATATTAACCGTTAATGGCTGATAGCTTACATGTGAAATGTTTATTGCACATGGCAAAGCCGATACTTTAAGCTCAAATTCGCCATTTTCATTCGTAATGGTTTTATGGTTTGCATCAGTTTGAACAGTGACGTATGCAACTCCAGAATAGGTATCCTCATCTGTTATTTTTCCTTTTATTTTCTGAGCTAAGCCTAATAGAGGTATGGTCATTAAAATTAAAAAATAAAGAACCGAGCGTTTTCCCATCTTTTAGTCAGGAATTAAAGTGAAATCGATTTGACGCTTGGACAAATCTACTTTTTTAACCCTAATCATTACCTCATCGCCCAACTGATACTTTTTCTTCTTGCGTTGTCCGATAATACAATAGTTTTTTTCATCAAGTACATAAAAGTCATCCGAAATATCGCGTAAACGAATCATGCCTTCACATTTGTTTTCTTCTATTTCTACATACATGCCCCATTCAGTAACACCAGAAATAATGCCTTTATATTCAGTGCCAATGTTATTTTCAAGGTATTCGGCTTGTTTATATTTAATGGATGCTCTTTCTGCTTCAGCTGCCCTTTTTTCCATAGCTGAAGAATGTACGCTGGCCACTTCATAAAATTCTGCATCTGCAGATTTTCCATTTTGCAGGTAGTTTTGTAATAAACGATGTACCATTACATCGGGGTACCTTCTTATTGGAGAAGTAAAATGTGTATAATAATCGAACGCCAAACCATAATGACTGGTTTTTTTAGTCGTATAAATGGCTTTAGCCATTGATCTGATGGCTAATGAAGTTAAAATATTTTGTTCCTTTTTTCCTTCCACATCATTCATCAAATGATTTAAAGACTTTGCTATCTCCTTATCTGATTTTGTATTGATTTTATAACCAAAGCGAGAGGCAAACTGGGCAAAGGTATTTAAGGTTTCCATATTTGGAGAATCGTGAACCCGATACACAAAGGTTAATTTAGCCGTACCTTTTACTTTTTTTGCAATAAACTCAGCCACTTTTCGGTTGGCTAAAAGCATATAATCTTCAATCAGTTTGTGGGCATCTTTACGTTCTTTTACATACACTCCAATTGGTTTTCCAGCCTCATCAAGTTTAAACTTAACTTCAGTACTTTCAAAACTAATGGCGCCATTTTTAAATTTACGATCGCGTAAAATATAAGCAAGCTCGTTTAGTTTTTGAATTTCTGTGGCATAATCGCCTGTTTTAGTTTCGATAACTTCCTGCGCTTCTTCGTAACTAAATCTCCTGTCGGAGTGAATGACCGTTTTGCCATACCATTCTGACTGGATGTTTGCTTCATCATCTAATTCAAAAACGGCTGCAAAGCATAATTTATCTTCATTTGGACGCAGAGAACAAACGCCATTACTTAAACGTTCTGGTAGCATCGGAATCACCCGATCCACCAGATAAACAGAAGTTGCCCTGCTATAGGCCTCCTTATCTAATTCTGTACCCTGGATTACATAATGAGAAACATCGGCAATGTGTACCCCAATTTCATGGTTTCCATTTGGTAGTTTCTGGTAGGAAATGGCATCATCAAAATCTTTTGCATCTGCCGGATCAATTGTAAAGGTTAAAATATTTCTGAAATCTTTTCTATTGGCGATTTCATCTGCCGGAATTTCTTCAGGAATTGCATTCGCCTCTTTTTCTACCGCTGGGGGAAAAGAAAGCGGGAAACCATACTGGGCAAGTATGGCGTTCATTTCGGTATTGTTTTCTCCCTGATCTCCAAGAACGTGTTTTACCACACCAATTGGATTTTTGGCACCTTCGGGCCAGTCGGTTAAAGAAACCAAAACACGCTGCCCGTTTCTTGCACCCAGGATATCTGCAAGCGGAACAAAAATATCGTGCATCATTTTTTTATCATCTGCTATAACGAAAGCAAAACGATCTGAAATTTTTATAACGCCGGTAAAGTCTGATTTTGCCCTTTTGATGATCTCAACAACTTCTCCATCATTTTTACGGCCATTCTTTTTTGCAAACACATATACTTTAACGGTATCGCCATGTAATGCATTTTTTAATTTTCTTGGCGCTACAAATACATCTTTTTCAAATTCATCATCGGGTACAATATAAGCCGATCCATCGGCCGTCATATCTACTTTTCCAACAATAAAATTCTGAAGCTCTTTAAGTTTATATTTCCCTTTTTCAGGTTCTAAAAAGGTACCGTTTCCTTTACCTTCTTTTAATATTTCTAATATGGTTTCTCTCGATTCCTGGTCTGTAAGGTTTAATTTGGCCGAAACTTGTTTGTAATTGAGCAATTGATTTCCATTTTTCTCAAAAACATCACTAATTAACTGATTGAGCACCAATTTTATATTCGCCGATTTTTTCTTTGCCATACGCTAAACTGAATTTACCGAATATACAGAAAAGATGCAAAAGGAGGATAAAAAGGGTTGTAATATGTAAAAGAGATGATGTTTGATACCTGTTGCGAAATATTTTTTACCTCTTTCATTGGGCGGGAGAGGAAAGATATTTAAACTGCCGGCTACTTTTTGTTAGCCTGGAATTGCTTCAATAAGTTTTTGAGTATAGGCTGCTTTTGGAGCGTGAAATATTTGTTCAGGAAAACCTTCTTCTTCAATTTTACCTTTATTCATCACCAGGATGCGGTCTGAAATGTGTTTTACTACAGCTAAATCGTGTGAAATAAAGATATAAGTTAAGCCAAATTCGGTTTGAAGTGATTTAATTAGGTTTAATACCTGTGCCTGAACGGAAACATCAAGCGCCGAAACCGATTCGTCACAGATAATAAACTTAGGTTCGAGCGCTAAAGCACGGGCAATTACAACACGTTGCCTTTGGCCACCACTAAACTCGTGCGGATAGCGGTTAAAATGTTCGTCTTTTAGGCCAACCTTATCCATTAAGGCTAAAACTTTCTGTTTTCTATCGGCATCGTTACTGTAAAGTTTATGTACCTGTAAAGGTTCCATAATGGATTGGCCAACGCTTAATTTTGGATTAAGCGAAGCATAAGGATCCTGAAAAATGATCTGTATATCTTTTCTAAGTTTTCGCAGCTCGACTTTATTAATTCCGGTAATATCCTGACCGTTAAAAATCACCTTTCCGGATGTTGGTTTAATTAATTGCAAAATGGTACGGCCGAGCGTGGTTTTTCCACAACCAGATTCGCCTACCAAGCCTAATGTTTCTCCAGGAAAAACTTCAAAACTAACATGGTCTACAGCTTTAACGTAATCAATTTTTTTACTGAATAAACCACTATTTGAAGGGTACCAGGTGCATAAATCTTCTACTTTTAATAAGGGTTTTGCGGCATAAAGCTGATTCCTTCTTAAGTTAATTTCATCTTGTGTGAGTTGATTTGAAGCCTGCAGGTGTGCTGAAGCGTCATCTAATTGGCCCGTCAAAAAATCGGCAACTACCGGAAGTTTTTTAAGCTGTAACGCAGGCGATGGGCGGCAGGCGAGCAAACCTTTGGTATAAGGGTGTTGTGGATTGTTAAAAATAGATTTCGCAGGTCCTTGTTCCACAATTTCTCCTTTATACATTACGGCAACTTCGTCGGCAATTTCATTTACCACGCCTAAATCGTGAGAGATGAAAATCATCGCCATATTACGCTCTTCTTTTAATTTAAGAAGGAGTTGCAGAATGGTTTTCTGAACAGTTACATCAAGGGCTGTTGTAGGTTCATCGGCAATCAGTAATTTGGGGTTGCAGCTTAAAGCCATTGCAATCATTACCCGCTGTTTTTGCCCTCCCGAAATTTGATGGGGATAACTTTCGAATATTTTTTCAGGCCTTGGTAGCTGCACCTCATTAAAAAGTGCAATGGTTTGCCGTTTAGCTTCGGCTTTATCTACTTTCTGATGTAATATAATGGCTTCTGCAACCTGATAACCGCAAGTAAAAACAGGGTTTAAAGAGGTCATGGGTTCCTGAAAAATCATGGAAATCTGATTTCCACGGTACTGCCTGATCTCGTGCGTACTTAAGCTGAGTAAGCTGGTTTGTTCAAAATTAATGTTGCCTGTAATACGGGTTGAGCGTTCATCGTGCAAACGCATAATAGAGAATGAAGTTACTGATTTACCGGAGCCAGATTCGCCAACAATGCCTAAAACGGTTCCTTCTTTTACATTAAAGTTAATCTGTTTTACAGCTTTAAACCAGGTTTTTTCTTCCTGGTTAAAGAAATCGATACTTAAGTTCTCTACATTCAACATCAGGATACAATGGTAACGTTTTCTGCTGAAATTATTTCCATGCCTTTAAATTTTAATAGAATCTGAGCGGTGGTAATCACATCTTTTTGACAATAGTTTACAATGCGATCTAAATTTTGTTCTTCATAATAAACCGTTCTAACCATGTTGCCATCAATATCATCTTTTGGTGTGGGAATGTTAAAAATGGCAGCCAGCAAGTTTAATGAGGTGTAATGTTTATGATCTCCAAATTTCCACAGCTCCATGGTATCCAGGTGGTTTATTTCCCATGGTTTTTTTCCTGCAATTTGTAATGTTTTTGGAATTTCGACGCCGTTTACCAACATTCTGCGACACAGATAAGGATAATCAAATTCTTTTCCATTGTGTGCGCACAGTTGGAGTGCTGGAACTTGTTTTTCAAGCAAAGCAGAGAACTGGTTTAAAATTTCAAGCTCATTATGGCCCGAAAAGGATTTTATACGTAAGAACTGTTTATTATTCTGCACGCTGAAAATCCCTAAGCTGATGCAGATAATTTTGCCAAACTCAGCTAAAATACCTGCCCGCTCATAAAACTCTTCAGCACTTTGTTCCGGCTTTCGCTGAAAATGGGTTTTTTGCGCCCACAAATCCTGAAAATGAGGAGGCAATTCTTTAAACGATGGGGATTGTGGAACGGTTTCGATATCGATAACCATTACCTGAGTGAGATCTAACGCCTTTAGCATACATAAATAGTTTTCAGTTAACAATTTACAGTTTTCATTTCGAAAATATTGTAAATAGACTATATTTTATAACTTGTTTATGCAGAAAAATAAATTCAGGCGATTTCTTATACAAAGTTGAATTAAGGGATTCAGTTTATGTGTTTAAGTATAAAACCTTGCAGATTTAAATCTCTGCAAGGTTTTCACATTTAAAATAAAGAAGGTGGGGTTTGATTGGCCATTACCGGAATTTTTAAATCTGTTCCAATGGCATCATTTAGTTTTTGCGTAAAATAAGCCGAAAATAAAGGGGAAGACAATTCAACATTTTGATGCACAAAAAAGTATAGGTTCTGTAATCCTTCCTTTTTCCAGGTTACAATTCTTTCAATCCAGTCGTCAAGGCGTTTTTTATCAATATCATCTACATTGGCACCAACAAAGCGAATAAATGCAGTAGGCGAGGTTAAGCGCATGTGCATCATATCCCTGCGCCCGGCTGTATCAACAATAATGTTTGCAACGCCATGTTCCTGAAATAGCTGGGCAAACTCGCTGGCAACCGCGGGGTTAGAAAACCATTCTTCATTTCTTACTTCAACGCCTAAAGGAATTACTTTTGGAAATTCTTCAATCACCGTTTTTAAACGGCTAAAATCTTTAGGCTTAAAGTTATCGTGTAACTGTAAAAAAGCCATTCCAAATTTGTCTTCAAAGTTGCTTACGGCATCACAAAATTGTTCTACAGGTTCTTTAACGTTAATTAACCTCTTAAAGTGGCTGACGGTATTGGTCAGTTTAGGAAAAAATTTAAAGCCATCAGGTGTTTTTTCTTTCCAGGTTATTACCTGTTCCCTCGAGGGCATTCCATAAAAGGTTGCATTTAGTTCAATAGAATTAAATTGAGTCGAATAGTACGACAATTCGTCTTTCGTGCCTTTTGGATAAAAACCTTTTAAATCAGCTTTATTCCATTTAGCGCAGCCAACATAAGCCTGAAATGACTGCTTTGGTTGGTTTGCTTTTAATATGGATGTTGTTTCCGGGGCATCGGCCGGAATTTTAAAATCTATGGTGGAGGGATCTTCTACTTGACCAAATTTCATGTGGATTGGTTTTAAGGTATTAAAAATAGACTCAAATATAAAACGCTTTATTCTAATTTAACTGTTTAGTAACGATAAAATATAAACATATGTTTTAGTATAATTTAAAGCCTTGATTCATCACTAAAATGTAAGGATTAATTTATTTTAAAATAAATTCTATTAAAAAGGTAGATATTATCTACATTTGCCGAACCAAAAATTGGTAGTTCTTTAGATACTTATCCAGAAAGACGGAGGGAAAGGCCCTGTGAAGTCTTAGCAACCCCAGCAATGGTAGGTGCTAAATCCTGCTTCTGCAAAGAAGAAAGATAATGAGTTTGCGCTTTGCAAATTATTTAAAGGACGATCTGATTTACATAAGTATCAATTGAGCCAGAATTTTAATTGATTATTTATTTTTTTATGAAGAATTTATCCTTACGTATTCAAGTACAACCACAGTCATTTTCGAATGACAAAATCTTTAGTCAGCACCAATTCCTGATGTGCTGTTGCTGTAGTTAACCTACAGTTTTCTTATCCATTCCATTTTTTAAAGAATACCTGTTTTTTTAACGGGCAGGGGATTCTATTGTTTCAAAAATCATTAACACAAGAGCAAATGTTTAAAAACAGACTTTTACTATCCGGCCTTTTTTGGCTATTTACAATTCTCAGTCTCCATGCGCAGGGGCAAAGTAAGTTATCAGGCGTAATAATAGATAAAGCAGATGGCTTACCAATACCTGGTGTCAGTATTCGTATTGAAGGAAAAAACACAGGTGCCATCAGTGATACAAATGGCCAGTTTAATATCCAGGCCGCTACGGGTGATGTATTAATCATCAGTTATATTGGCTACCAAACGCAAACTTTTAAAATTAACACAACCGATAAAATTCAGGTTACTTTAGAACAGGCAAAAAACAACCTTCAGGAAGTTGTAGTAACAGCCTTAGGCATTAATAAAGAGAAAAAATCTTTAGGTTACGCCATTCAGGAAGTTAAGGGTTCTGATTTGGCCGAAGCAAAAGAAAGTAACCTGGTAAACGCGCTGGCAGGGAAAGTAGCCGGTGTAAACATTACCAATAGCCAGGGTAATATGGGGTCATCTCGTATTGTAATCCGCGGCGAAACTTCTATTTCAGGTAATAACCAGCCTTTATTTGTGGTTGATGGGGTACCTGTTGATAATTCTCAATTAGGGGCAGGTGGTTCTCGCGATTTTGCAAATGCCATTTCTGATATTAACACTGAGGATATTGAAACGATCAGTGTTTTAAAAGGGCCTAATGCTGCGGCACTTTATGGCTCAAGAGCTGCAAATGGAGTAATCATCATTAAAACAAAATCGGGTAAAAGGGGTAAAGCAAGTAGTATATCAATTAATTCAAGTATCACATTTGAAGATTTATTGGTTCTTCCGGAATATCAGGATGTTTTCGGACAGGGTTCTAATGGAGAATTTAGCTATGTAAATGGTAAAGATAAAGGTGTAAATGATGGTGTAGATGAAAGTTGGGGACCAAAAATGGATGGCCGGTTAATACCACAATTTAACTCTAACGGAGTGGCTGTTCCTTTTGTACCACATCCAAATAATGTTCGGGATTTTTTTGAAACGGGTCACACTCTAAATAATGGGGTTTCTTTTACTGGTGGAGGTGATGCTTATAACTATCGTTTCTCTTACAACAACAGTTCTCAAAAAGGTGTTATTCCAAATTCAGGGCTGGATAAAAACAGTTTAGGCATTAATACGAGCTTTGATTTATTGCCGAAATTGAAATTAGATTTAAGTGCCAATTATGTGCGCACATCTTCTGATAATTTACCAGGTGCAGGTGGCAAACGCCCAACCAGTACCATGCTACAGTTTTTATGGTTTGGCCGCCAGGTAGATGTAAGCGCACTTAAAAACTACATTGGTGCCGATGGGCAACCATTTAACTGGAATAACAGTTATTATAGTAATCCGTATTTTATCGCTTACGAAAATACTGTTGCGCAACGCCGCGATCGTTTAATTGGTACAGTGGGTTTAACTTACCAGATTAACAGTGCCTTTAAAGCAAATTTCCATACCGGAAACGATTATTATAACGACAGGCGTAAATCAAAGGTTGCCTATGGAACCAATGGTGTGCCACTGGGTTCTTATCAGG
Source organism: Pedobacter nototheniae (assembly GCF_032678625.1). Lineage (GTDB taxonomy): Bacteria > Bacteroidota > Bacteroidia > Sphingobacteriales > Sphingobacteriaceae > Pedobacter > Pedobacter nototheniae_A. The sequence goes on from NZ_JAVTSO010000002.1 coordinate 400,645, forward strand.
AAACGGCCTACACGGTAAACGAAAACAATACCGAAGCTACTTTGAGCTTTAATAAACACTTAAATGCCGATTTTAATTTAGATGTTTTGGCAGGGGGTAACTTAAGAACAAAGTTTTATGAAGAAAATAACCAAATGGCCCAAAACCTGGCTGTTGCCGGAATTTATACTTTAAAAAATTCGCGAGATCCTTTAATTTCTTCAAATAGTTTTAGCAAATTAAAAGTATACAGCTTATTCTCGTCTGCCCAGTTAGGCTTTAAGGATTATGCTTACTTAAACTTAACGGCCAGAAACGATTGGTCATCTACCTTACCTGTACAAAACAATTCTTACTTCTACCCATCGGTAAATGGAAGTTTTATTTTAACTGAAGCCTTTAACTGGAAAAGTGACGTACTTTCTTTTGCTAAACTTCGTGGTGGATGGTCAAGGGTAGGTAAAGACACCGATCCTTATCAGTTAATTAACACTTATTCATTTAACCCTGTTTTTGATAAATATCCATTACTTACATTAACAGACAGGTATTTAAATCCTGATTTGAAACCCGAATACACCAATTCCAGTGAACTTGGTTTTGAGCTGGCTTTTTTCAAAAGTAAATTACGCTTGGATGTTAGTGCCTACAATACCAACAGTTTTAACCAGATTTTTAATGCCGATGTTAGTTCGGGAACTGGTTTTACCCAAAAATTAATCAATGCAGGTAAAATTAACAACAAAGGCCTGGAGGTTCAATTAGGTTTTACACCAGTTAAACAAGTAGATGGTTTGCAGTGGGATGTAAACGTAAATTATTCTTTAAACAGAAGCAAGGTAGTAGAGCTTGATCCTGAAGGTAATTTTCAAAATGTAATTTTAGGTTCGGGCGGTGTGCAGGTTTTAGCTTCTGTTGGTCAACCTTACGGAACATTATTCGGAACAGCTTATCTGCGTAATGCAAATGGCGATATTCTTGTAAATTCAAGTGGTTATGCACAGGTAGATCCAACCAAAAGGGTATTGGGTGCCTATACGCCAAAATGGATAGGAAGTATTAACAACGATTTCAGTTATAAAGGTTTTACACTTGGTTTTTTAGTTGATGCTAAAGTTGGAGGTTCTATTTATTCGGGTACACATGCCACAGGTTTTACAACAGGTGTTTTGGCCGAAACTTTACCAGGCAGGGATGAGGAACACGGCGGGCTGGCCTATTATTATCCTAACAATGATAAAGCAAAAGTACCTGTTCAGTTGGCTTCTAATGGTGGTGCGCCTGCTTCTGAAACCGTTTACCATGATGGGATTGTTTTTGATGGGGTACGCGCCGATGGTTCTAAAAACACAACCATTTTACCTGCACAACAATATTATAAAGCCATAGCAAATGTAAATGAGGCACATGTATTTAGTGCAACAGCCATCCGTTTACGCGAAGTTACTTTGGGGTATAATTTACCAAAAAACTGGATTTCAAGAGTTGGTTTATCAAAAGCCCGGTTTACGTTAATTGGCCGTAATTTATGGATTATCCATAAAAATGTACCCAACATCGATCCGGAAACGGCTTTTGCGACCGACAATGCACAAGGATTGGAGTCGCTGCAATTGCCAACCACCAGAAGCTATGGCTTTAGTTTAAACCTTACTTTTTAATTTAATAATCATGATCAGAAAATCCAATATAATTGCCTTGGGCTTAACCGTTTTAACCTTCGGAGCCTGCAAAAAAGATCTTCAGGACACTAATAAAAATCCAAACGAATCTGAAACCGCACCATCAGATTATTTATTAGCCAATGCCATAAAAAGTGCTGCCGATAATTATTACAGCACAGCAAATACAATGGATGCCAGTTTATTGTTTGTACAACATTGGTCTAAAATCCAGTACACAGATCCCGACCGGTATATTTTTACAAACGGAAGTTTTGAAAGCGGATGGAAAAACTTCTATACCCAAAGTTTAGCCGATTTAAATGTACTGGTTAAACAGGGACAGCAACAAAATAACCCTAATTATACGGCGGTTGCTTTAACCTTGCGCAGTTGGGTATTTTCATTATTGACAGATGCCTATGGGAATGTTCCTTATACAGATGCACTGGATATTTCTAAAATTACGCCAAAGTATGATGACCAGCGCAGTGTATACATTGGTTTAATTGCTGATTTAAAAACAGCAATTACAACCTATAATCCTTCAGGAAATCCAATAGGAGGCGATCCTGTTTTTAGCGGTAGTATTAATAAATGGCAAAAATTTGCAAATGCACTTCGTTTTCGTTTAGCACTGCGAATTGCAGATCGCGAACCGGAATTAGCTAAACAGGTTATTGCAGAAGCATTAGCAAATCCGGCAGGTTTAATTAGTGCAGAAGCAGAAACTGCGAAGCTCGCATATATCAATTCTCCGAACCAAAATCCAATAGCAAAAGTTTTCGAAACGCGTGACGATTACCGCGTTTCAAAAACCCTGGTTGATAAATTAAAAAGCTTAAGCGATCCGCGTTTGGCTGTATTTGCCAATAAAACAGCAACAATAACACCAGGGGTATACGTTGGGCTTCCAAATGGCTTAACCAATGCCAGTAACTATGGCTTTGATTTAACCTCAAAGCCGGGCGATTTTTTTACCAGAGCCATTGCACCTGCGATTATTTTAAGCTATTCAGAATCTTTATTTGATCGCGCGGAGGCTGCTGCAAGGGGCTTTACAACTGAAAGTGCACCCGATTTATACAACCAGGCCATTACAGTATCATTACAATATTATGGCGTTGCTTCTGCTGATATTCAAACTTACTTAGCGCAGACTGCGGTACAGTACAATGCGGCAAATTATCGGAAATCTATAGGCGAGCAAAAATGGATTTCGCTTTTTGGGCAGGGATTAGAGGCTTTCGCTGAATGGCGAAGATTAGATTACCCACAATTACAACCAGCAGCAGAAGGTGTATTGGGTGGCAAAATTCCAAGCCGTTTTATTTATCCTGGTGGAGAACAATCTGTAAATAAAGCCAGGTACACAGAGGCGGTTGCAAAACAAGGAGCCGATCTTTTAACAACTAAACTATGGTTTGACGTAAATTAAAATAATAAAATATGAAATTATCACTAAAATTAATTGCTGCTATAGGTCTTGGAGGCCTTGGCAGCGTTTCGGCTCAAACCAAACTAAACCTGCAGGGTACAGTTGCGCATGCCGAAACCGGTAAAGTTTATTTGCAGAAATTCAGCAATAAAATGTTTACCACTATCGATTCTTCTCAAATTATTAATGGCAAGTTTAGCTTTAATACAGGAGTAGAATTACCCGAATTATATGGTTTAACTTTTAGTAAAGACAAAAGTCCTTTATATGTTTTCTTAGATAATAAGGCTACAACGGTTAACCTCGATTCAGCAAAATACTATAGGAGTAGTGTAGTTTCAGGCTCTGCCGGACAGGATTTATTTAATCAATACCGTAAAACAAAAGACGTTAAGATAATTGATTTTATCAAAGAAAATCCTTCATCTATAGTTTCTGCTTATGTTTTATATCGTGAATGGTCTTACCGCTTAACACCGCAGGAAATTGAGCAAAATATTGCAGCCCTGGATAGAGCATTGGATAAAACGCCCTACGTGCAGGTGCTGCAAGGTTTGATTCCGGTTTTAAAATCCGTTCAACCAGGCAATCGCGCATTAGATTTCGAACTCCCTGATGCCAATGGAAAAAGTGTTAAACTTTCCGATCATTTTGGAAAATACCTTTTAGTCGATTTTTGGGCTTCATGGTGCCCGCCTTGTCGCGCAGAAAACCCAAACGTGGTTAAGCTATTCCAAAAGTATAAATCAAAAGGTTTTGATGTATTTGGTGTATCATTAGACAAGAGCAAAGAGAATTGGCTAAAAGCTATAAAAGACGATCATCTGAATTGGACACAAGTATCTGATCTTCAGTTCTGGAACAGCGCCGGTGCAAAAGTATATGGGGTTAGAGCCATTCCGGCCAATGTACTTATCGATCCGAATGGGGTAATTGTTGCCAGAAATTTATATGGTGCAGAATTAGAAAAGAAACTGGAAGAAATTTTCAGCGCGAAGTAAAAGCATAAAAAACCGGCTTAATTAATTAAGCCGGTTTTTTTATGAATAGGTTTTAGTAACCCAGAATTTTTAATACCTGTTTACTATTCTGCTCTTCTCCAAAAACCTCAAAGTTAAAACTCTCATCGCGGTTTCTGCGGATTAAAACATGCTTAGGGCTTGGTAATAAACAATGGTGAATGCCACCATATCCACTTAAAACTTCCTGGTAAGCGCCAGTATGGAAGAAACCTAAATACTGTACTTTACGGGTTTTAGGCATAAACACACTATTCATGTGTGCTTCCTGGTTGTAGTAATCCTGCCCATCGCAGGTTATACCCCCTAAGTTTACACGCTCATATTCAGCATCCCAGTTATTAACGGGTAAAAGAATATATTTTTGGTTTAAAGCCCAAACATCAGGCAGGTTGGTAATAAAAGAACCATCCAGCATCAGCCATCTTTCGCGATCGTTTTGTTGTTTACGGCCCAGTACCTTGTATAAAATGCCAGAGGCTTCAGCTACTGTATATTTTCCAAATTCGGTAATAATATCTGGTTCCATTACTTCGTGAATGGCACAGATTTCTTTAATCCTTTTTACAATTTCGTTTACCATGTACTCGTAATCGAAATCAAAAACCAATGAATCCTTAAATGGCATACCGCCACCAATATCCAAAGTATCCAAATCAGGATTAATTTTTTTGAATTTGCAGTATAAGGTTACATATTTCTCCAATTCGTTCCAGTAATATGGAGAATCGGTAATACCCGAATTGATGAAAAAGTGTAATAATTTAACCCTGAAATTAGGGTTGGTAACGATTTTATTGTTATAAAAATCAATTACATCTTCCATTCTAACCCCTAAACGCGAAGTATAAAATTGCGAATCTGGTTGTTCTTCAGCCGCAATACGAATACCCAAATTACAAGGCGTATCCATTTCTACCTCATCATCATAAAGATTAAATTCTTCTTTATTATCCAGTACGGGAATAATGTTTTTATACCCGTCGTGCAACATATCTATAATATATTGCTTGTATTGGTAGGTTTTAAAGCCATTACAAATAATGGTTGTATCTTTAGTTAAGTGCCCTTTTTTCTCCAATGCATCAACCATTGGCATATCAAAAGCAGAAGAAGTTTCTAAGTGGATATTATTTTTTAAAGCCTCTTCAACGATGTGCCTAAAGTGCGAACTTTTTGTACAGTAACAATATTTATAATCGCCACGGTAATTGTTCTTTAAAATAGCAGTTTGGAAAAGGATTTTAGCCTGTTGTATTTTTTTACTAACCAAGGGTAAATAGGTGAAACGTAGGGGAGTACCGTAAGTTTCAATCATTTCCATCAGGTTTAAATCCTGAAAATATAATTCATCATCTATAACGTCAAAGCCTTCCTGAGGAAAGCCAACACTTAGATCGAGAAATTCTGAGTAACTCTGCATTTATGGTCTGAATAATTTTTGCAAAAATGTAATTTTAAATCGAGAATTAAACGTTATTGAAAATATTTTTACCGTAGAGAAACGCTTGGAGTAACTACAAAGTTTATATGCGAATTGTTTTTGCAAAATTGAAGGCCGGGAATAAGGTTTTAACTTAACTGTAGAGGTTTAATTCGGCTTTTTTGAGTTCACTAAAAAAAAAATCATTTTTTTTAAAGTAATTCCGGGTTTCATACGTCTTACATAAAAGTAAACCCTAATAAAAATCATTGTCGAACAATAAACTGTTGTTATTATGATCTCGATCTTTAAAACCAATATTCAATCAGGTACTGAGTTGAAAAAAATAGCAAGTCACCTTAATCATTTACTTTTAGGTGCTACCTGGAGCATTGACTTGTCAGATTGTGATAAGATTTTAAGAATAGATTCGCCGGCAGACAAAAGTGAAGATACGGTTTCGCTTTTCACCAGGCTTGGCTTCGATTGTGAAAGTTTACAGAATTTTTATGCACCTCCTGTTTGGTAGCCGTAAAAAAAAATCGTCATGCGGATTATTCCGGCATGACGAAAGTTAGTTAAATGCGACTACGATGTTTACCTAAATTATTTTTCAGGGAGGTGAACTTCTGCGAGCATACACCTTGCACTACCACCACCATTTTTTTCGATGGTATATAATGGTGCATAAATAATTTTGTTAAATTGTTCTAAAGCCGCAATCTGCTCAGGCTTTAAGGATAAATATGCTTGTTCGGACATGACCAAAAGATTTTCTTCATTGGCATTTTTAACCTGTAACATGTTACCGGCAAAATGGTTCATCTGATCAAGGCTAATTTCTATAATTTTTTTACCACTGTCAATTAAGCTCAAAGCTACTTTTTCTTTTTCTATTGGATCTGGAATAGATTCCATGCAAATTACAGCAAACTGATCGGCCACACACATCATTACGTTGGTATGGTAAATTGGAAAGCGTTCTGCATCTATCGCCTGAAAAGCAACGGCTTGATAACCCGTTAAGTGGCAGAAATTATTCAACACTTCTTCGTCAGTACGGACGCTTAAACATGCATAGGCAATTTTATTTGCCCTGTCTAATACCATACTTCCCGTACCTTCTAAAAAGAGATGCTGTTGTTCATAAAAGCTTAAATCGCTAACATGATTTACCTCAAACTTAATTTTTAGCTGTTCCAGTATATCTTTTCTTCTTTCTAACCTGCGGTTTTCAGAAAACATTGGGTATAAATAAACTGATCCATCTTCGTGAAAAGATACCCAGTTATTCGGAAAGATAGAATCAGGTTTTTCAGGCGTTAAAGTATCATCAACTATGGTAACATCTACTCCGTTTTTGCGGAGTAAATCTACAAAACCATCAAATTCTTTTAATGCTTCAGCCTGTACATGCTCCTGTATGCCGGCTTCCTGAAATTTGTTATTTCCGGCCGTTTGCTCATTGAACTTAAAATCAACCGGGCGGATCATTAATATGTGGTTGGTTGTCTGCATGCTAAATATTTGGTATTTAAGCCTTATCGTCTATAAATTATCTCTTAAAATTGGCAAACTCATACAATGGAAACCACCTCTGGCTCTTGATAATTCGGCCGAAGGCATTAATATGAGTGTATCTGTAATGGTATTGGCATCAACTTTACCACTTTCTAAATCCTGTATTAAATCTTTAACGTTAACCACATCAAAACCACTGGCTTTAAATGCTTCAACGGTTTTATCGTTACGGTCGTAACCCAATACAACACCTTCTTTAATGGCTAAAAGGTTGCACGAATCCGTCCACTGTTCTCTCGAATCGTAAGGAAACTGATTGTTGCCGCTATAAATAATCTTTGTTGGCGCTGTACTTTGTAAATCGTTCTGGCTAATGTCATTCAACAAAGCCTCAACATGTTCAAAATGTTTTGGCTCACCCGGATTACTTTTGCTAAACTGAATGGCGGTTGTAGCCTCCAGTCTTTCAGGCTCTTTTAAAAAGTTAATCGGCTCGTGCGGATTGTATTTCGGCGAGTGCGCAATTGAATTTAAAATTACCCAGGTATTGCGCTTAACCTGTGTAAAAACAGTATCTAAGTGCATATAATCGCGTTTACTCGGGATTTTTACCACAGTTACCTTCTCTACAACGTTGTTGTCAAATAATAATTTAATGGCCTCATTAGCCCCTTCCTCCGATGTTCTTTCGCTACAGCCAATTAAAACATGGTTAGGGCTCACCATCATTACATCGCCGCCTTCTAAGGTGGTGCGAAATTCTGGTTCATCGCCAGGTCTTAAAAAGTGCTGGGTGGGATCAGGTATTTCCAGTACATTATTGCGATAAGATTCAAAAATAGGATGGTTAAAAAAGATATAGCGCATTAAAAGCGTTTCGCGCACACGGGCCTTTTTTGCGGGTTTATTAAGTAAAATATGGTTGTTTATTGTGGTGCCCACATCCCTGGTGAAAATTAAATTAGGAATTGGTGCAAAAATCATTGTATCATTTGCCAGCGTTCCTGAAATAAAAATTTCGGCCAGTTCCTGTGGCGGAGTTGCTGTTAGTTGCATTTGTAATTTATAAGTGCAACCCTCAATGGCACATACTGCTGCAACTAATTTTTTGCGGATCGATTCGTTCTCCAGCATTTGACTCAAAAGGTTTTGAACCTCGATTACAGCACCTGAATTATGAAAATCGGGATGATTGGGCTTGTAAAAACTACGGCTGGCTTCTTCCGAATCTATTTGATTAAGCTTTCCTTTAATTTTATCCGGATCAAGAAAATACATTAGTAATTTAATGTAATAATCATATTCATCTTTACGGATGGTATCCAGGTGTACAATATCTTCGAAAAGCCAGTCTTGAGCTTTTGAGGGCACTACTTTGCCTAAACCGCTATCGGGGCTATGGACTAATAATTTGCGTAACCTGCCGATTTCGGTGTTAACACCGACTTTAAAATTTTGATTCTGCTCGCTCATATATAAATTAGTTATTGCAAATCTATCATTTTTTTTATAGTCCCGAAGTCTTGAGTTTAGCATCGGTAGTTTCAACGTGTGCCAAACCAAAAAGGCAACACAGCTTTAAAGTTGGGTAAAAATTATAACACTGTACTTCTTACTCAGGGCTTTCTGACTCCCGACTTTTTTATATATTTTTGGCACATGAATTTTATTATTTCCAAGGCGCAGCAGGCAATTAAAGAACTTTATAACGAAGAAGTAGCTGAAAGTGTAATTAATATACAAGAAACCCGTAAAGAATTTGAAGGTCAGGTAACTATCGTAGCCTTTCCAATTATACGCTACTCTAAAAAATCTCCGGAGCAAACGGCAAATGAAATTGGTGAATATTTAGTGGCAAACGTAGCTGAGGTAACAAAATTTAATGTAGTTAAAGGATTTTTAAATCTAAGCATTGCCGAAAGTTATTTTCTTAATCAATTTAACAACGAAATTCTAAGTCCCGAATTTGGCGTATACCAACCAAATGGCAAAAAGGTAATGGTAGAATATTCATCGCCAAACACCAACAAACCTTTGCACTTAGGGCATGTGCGTAACAATTTATTGGGTTACTCTGTAGCCGAGTTGCTTAAAGCGTATGGTTACGATGTGGTTAAGGTAAACCTGGTAAATGATAGGGGAATTCATATTTGTAAATCAATGCTGGCCTGGCAAAAATGGGGCAATGGCGAAACACCGGAAAGCAGTGGCTTAAAAGGCGACCATTTGGTTGGCAAATACTACGTAATTTTCGATAAAGAGTATAAAAAAGAAATTGAAGCCTTAAAAGCTGAAGGACAAACAGAAGAAGAAGCCAAAAAGAATGCCCCATTGATTAAAGAAGCACAGCATATGCTGCAGCAATGGGAAGCCGGCGATTCAGATGTGATTGCCCTTTGGGAAAAAATGAATGGTTGGGTTTATCAGGGATTTGATGTAACCTATAAAAACCTGGGTGTTGATTTTGATAAATTCTATTACGAAAGTAATACCTATTTATTAGGAAAAGATACCATTAAGGAGGGGCTTGAAAAAGGTGTATTCTTTAAAAAGGACGATGGATCAGTTTGGATAGATTTAACTGCTGATGGATTAGACCAGAAACTGGTACTGCGTGCAGATGGAACTTCGGTTTACATTACCCAGGATTTAGGTACAGCCGAAAAGAAATTTGAAGATTTCGGTATGGACGAATCCATTTATGTGGTTGGAAACGAACAGGACTACCATTTTAAGGTTTTATTCCTCATTTTAGAAAAATTAGGTAAAACCTGGGCTAAAGGTCTTTACCATTTATCGTATGGTATGGTAGATTTACCAAATGGTAAAATGAAAAGCCGCGAAGGAACGGTGGTAGATGCTGATGAATTAATCAGTGAAATGATAACCACCGCCCGCGAAAAAACAGAAGAGCTGGGTAAAACCAACGATTTTACAGATGCAGAGAAAGACGAATTGTATAAAAATATAGGTTTGGGTGCATTAAAATACTTCCTTTTAAAAGTAGAACCTAAAAAACGTTTGCTGTTTGATCCGAACGAAAGTATTGATTTTCAGGGGCATACCGGTCCATTTATTCAATATACACACGCCCGCATAAAGTCGCTGCTGAGCAAAGCCAATTATAAATTTAAAAAGGGTAGCGCCGATTTTGCCAATATATTACCTGTAGAACTGGAAATGATTTTGCAACTGGCCAAATACCCTGCCGAGCTGGCTATAGCAGCCAAGGCACATAGTCCGGCAAGTTTAGCCAATTACCTTTTTGAGCTGGCAAAATTATTTAATAAGTTTTACCATGATGTACCGCCGATTATAAAAACTGAAGAAGGTGAGGAGAAGCTATTCCGTTTAAACCTTTGCAAAAAAACAGCTGATATTATTAAATCAGGTATGCTTATTTTAGGTATTGCATCGCCAGAACGTATGTAATAACCAAACGTTAATTTTAACTACAAAGGCACAAAGAATACTAAAAACTTTGTGCCTTTGCTGTTTATCTTCTATTACAATTCCTTTTCAACGCCAGGTTTAAGCGGCGAAGGTTTTTTCTTTCTAAAAGAAGAAAACGACATTGGGCTTTTGGCCGGTCTTTCGTCACCCAGTAAAACACCCCATTGTTTAAACATTTCAGTACGGTCGAAAATAACTTTTAGTACCGCTACAATTGGTAAGGCAAGGAACATGCCCGATACGCCCGCTACACTTCCACCAATAAAGACCCCTAAAATTGCAAATAGTGCGTTTATTTTCACTTTAGAACCTACAATTCGAGGCATCAGAATGTTGTTGTCCAAAAACTGAACAAATGCAATAACACCTAAAACGGTTATAACAGGCCACAACTCCTGCGATGAAGTTAAGGTAAGCAATACCCCTATAATGTTTCCAATTAAAGCCCCAACGTATGGAATAAGGTTTAGTATGGCGAAAATAACGCCTATTAATAAGGCATGTTTTATGCCAATCAGCATTAAAATACCACCCAATAAAATGGTCATGTAAGAAATCTGGATCAGCAATCCAATCAAGTAACTTTTAATAATCGATTCGGTTTCATATATGGCCTCTTTAACCTTTGGATGATGGTCGGTTTTAAACCACATAAAAATAAACTTCAATAAAATGTCTTTATAAAAAAGCATCAAATAGATGTAAATTGGCAACAGGCCAATAAAAACAAATACCCCGCTTAGGGTTAATGCTGCACCACCGGCAAGCTTACCACCCATGTTAAGCAGGTCGTTACTCTTATCATCAATAAACTTTAACTGCTCGGTAGTAGAGTAGTGGGTTAACTGGCTCACCCATTCGCTTAGCGATTTTAAATGTAAGGCAACATTTTTTTTAATTTGTGGAAAATCTTTAACTAAAGCACCAATCTGGTTAGAAAAAAACCAAACAATAAGCCCAACAAAAAGCGCCACTAATACAATAGGTAAAATGATGGATAAACTCTCAGGGACCTTTTTTCTTTTTAAAAAACGGTAAACCGGTAAAAGCATAATGCTGATAAAGAAAGCCATCAGGATGGGCATTATAATATCCCGGCCAATTACAATTACGGCTATCAAGGCCATAAGGCCAAGTAATTCTATCGATCGCTTAACCGTTAGAGGAAAGTTGTTGGTCATAATTCGCTTATTTGATTTTCAGGTTTAAACAGCATTAATATAAAAATGTTTTCCCAAATCACAATAGAAAGCGATTTAATTTATTGGAAAAGCAGGTTTCATTACTTCAGCAAGTCTCGCGATCGTTGTAGCTCCATTACAATATTTACAATAGCTAAGCCTATGCAAAAACATAAAAATAGGATTTAAACAGAGACGCTATTTTAAACTACTCAGTATCTTTTAAAATACCCAGCTAAAAATCTGTTTAACCTTTACAATAGGCAACATCAAATCCCCTATAATTTTTAAAAAATTACCTTCTATAAATGATAAAGCCATTGATAAGACCTATTTTTACAGCTTTCAAAAAAAATAATATGAATCATCAAGATACCATTATTGCCTTATCTACACCTCCAGGCTCGGGTGCCATTGGCGTAATCCGCCTTTCAGGCCCGCAAGCCATAAGCTTAACCAATGCGGTTTTTGCAGGTAAAGATTTGGAAAAACAAGCCACCCATACTTTACATTTTGGCCTGGTAAAAGATGGCGATCAGATTATTGATGAAGTTGTTGCAGGTTTATATGTATCCCCAAAATCGTACACTAAAGAAAACGTAGTCGAAATTTCCTGTCACGGTTCAAACTACATTATTCAGCAAATTATAAACCTGTTAATCAGCAAGGGTGCAAGAGCGGCCAAACCTGGCGAATTTACTTTGCGCGCATTTTTAAATGGTGCATTTGATTTAAGTCAGGCCGAAGCGGTAGCCGATTTAATTGCCTCCAATTCAAAAGCATCACACGATGTAGCGATGCAACAAATGCGTGGCGGTTTTGCAAACGAACTTAAGGCGCTGCGGGAACAATTAATCCATTTTGCCTCTATGATAGAGCTTGAACTTGATTTTGCTGAAGAAGACGTAGAATTTGCCAACCGCGACCAGTTGCGTAACCTTGTGACTAAAATCAACTATGTTTTGCAGCGCTTAATATCTTCTTTTGAGCTGGGTAATGTAATTAAAAACGGAGTCCCCATTGTAATTGCCGGTAAACCCAATGTAGGTAAATCTACCCTGTTAAATGCGCTGTTAAATGAAGAAAGAGCCATTGTATCCGATATTGCTGGTACCACCCGCGATACCATTGAAGATGAATTAACTATTGGCGGCATTGTTTTTCGCTTTATAGATACTGCCGGGATTAGGGATACTGCCGATATTATTGAAGCATTAGGCGTAGAGCGTACACTCGAAAAAATGAAACAGGCCAAGTTAATTATTTATATGGCCGATGTTGCACAAACACCAGCAGAAATAGAAGAACAGCTTACAGGCTTAAATAAATTAGAAATTCCTTATTTAATTCTCCTGAATAAGGCTGATTTGCTGAGCCCACAACAACGCGCAGATTTTGTTAAACTCAATGTCGTGTTTATTTCAGCTAAAGAAAAGTTAGGCATAGACGAATTAAAAGAAACCCTTTTGGAACAGGTTAATCTGCACCACATTAACACCAGCGAAACATTGGTTACCAACATTCGCCATGTAGAAGCCTTAAAACAAACCGAAAATGCCCTGCAAAGGGTGCTCGCTAATGTAGATAATCCGGTAACTTCTGATTTTTTGGCCATGGATATTAAGCAGGCCTTACATTATTTAGGTGAAATTACAGGAACGGTTACTACAGATGATTTGCTGGAAAATATTTTTACTAAGTTTTGTATCGGTAAATAATCGCTGATAATACTGCATAATTACAAAAAAGCCATCAGGAGCAACCTGATGGCTAAATAGAGGAGACTTACGATTTTGTCAATTTTTAAAGTCTTTTCATGGCGTCTTCATTACCTAATTTCGAATTTGGCTTTCCAATGCGGGATTTTCCAAACTTATAAGTAAAGCCTACTAACACGCGCCTGCTATCGGTATGTATCCGCTCAGCAGATCTGAATGTTCCGTAATCACGTTCCAGTAAATAATCATTTCTTTTGAAAACTAATTCATTTCCACCAACCCTCAATTGTCCGCTTCCTTTCCATAAATTCAACATGAGTGAGGCATCGATGTTTTTATTCCCTTGATAGCTGCCAAGATCTTGTGTATACTTTGTCCAGAAATAGGCATCTACCTGTAGTTTCAAATCTTTGGTGATTTTGAAAATATGAGCAGTTCTAAAATCAGAATAGAAAGCTGAAAGTTTATGATCGAGCCCAAGAACGACTCCCTCTGCACTATTGTGGCCAATAGGGGTTCCACTATTCATGGTTTCCCACCATTGATTGATCTGATAAGGGTAGAAAAGATTTAAAGCTACATTCGAGGCCTTTTTCAGATTTTGACGTTTAAAATAGGTCACTTTAGTGGTATAATCCTGTTGTGAGGGGAATAAACCAATCATTCCTTTAGTGTCTGTATAGCTAAGCGATACATTTAACTTATGGATGTTTGCTGTTAAGGTATAAATATCGTCAAACTGTGGGACCATTTCGGGGTTTCCCTGTTCAATACTATATTGATTTAGAAACACGGAATAGGGAACCAATTCACGATAAGGTGGCCTGCTTATCGTTTTCTTAAAAGATGCTGATAAGTTAAAGTTTTCATTGATTGTGTGTTGGTATAATAAAGTCGGAAAAAAATTATGTTTTTCCTGTTTAAAGTTGCCCACAAAATTCACATTTGATGTCTCTGCTCTCATTCCAACCTGGATCTTGTTATTTTTCCATTCTTTAGTTAAAATCCCGTAAACACCCGCAATTGACTCTTTTAAAAGGTTGTTATTTGAAAACAAAGGATCTGCTTGTAACTGGCCTGTTTTATAATCCTCGTAAATAACTAAGGTTTCAGAATTGGTACTTTGGTATTTAAGCCCGGTTTCAAATGTCCATTGGTTTTTAAACTGATGAGCGTAATCCAGCTGTGCAATGAACACATTAATTTTTCCTTTGTTTTGCGTCTGGTAAAGCGCTGGGGTTTTGATCACAGATCCATTACCATCGTAAAGCGTAGAAGGAAAGGATTGCCGCAAATCCCTTTGCCATGGCGTAAAAGTTCCTAAAACAGTTAACTCATTTTTACCTGAATCGGATAGGAGGTGGTAGTTTAAATTATAAGTTTGCGAATTCCCTTTCTGGTTAAAAGACCCGTCAGTGAATAATACAGAATCGATCTTATCATTTTTCCTTCCAAAGCTATTAGTGGTAGTCCATGGACCTTTAAATCTAACATCACTTAAGTCTACAAACAGCCCAATAGTTTGGTTTTTATCCAACTGTAATTCTATGTTGGTTTGGAAAGTGTACATTAGACTGTTCAACAACCGTGTCCAGTTATTCGTTAAAAAGTAAAGCGGATCTGTAGGATCCTGAAATCTTTCCGATTCAATACTGAAATAATTGTTTCCTTTATTTATTCCGGCATTGGCATAAATAGTTAGTTTTTTATGTTTGTAAGTAGCGCCTGCATTTACACTACCAGTGGCATAGTTTCCAGCAGAACCATCCGTTCTTAAATTACCTGTGATTCCTTCAATCTGGCTTTTTTTAGTAATGATATTGATCACGGCCCCATAGGACGCATCATATTTGGCAGAAGGTTGTGTAATCAGTTCAACTTTAAGGATATTCCCTGCTGGCATGGTGAGTAGAATGTTTTCCAATGCGGCGTCTGGTACCGGCTTATTGTCGATGAGCACCATGGTTTTCTTGCCTTGAAGACTTAATACATTATCAGCAGAAACCCTAACAAAAGGTGCAGATTTCAATACCTGCAAGGAATTACCAACGGCCATTGCACTATTGTCTACATTGAAAATAAAACGGTCACTTTTGGTTTCTACAATAGGTTTACGGCCAATAACCTGAACTTCTTTTAGGGTTTTATCGGCCACTTTCATGGCAATGGGTTCCAACGGAATAACTGCCGCTCCGCCACCCACTTTGAAGGCTTGTGTGATATAGGCCTGATAACCCATCGACGAAACTTTGATTTTATACGTGCCGGTTTTCACTTCTGGAAAAGCGAAAATGCCCGATAAATCCGTTAGTGCATTGACAACAAAAGCGGAATCTATAGCCATCAATAAAGTAACGGTGGTGTATACTAAAGGTTTTCCATTCTCATCCAATATGGAACCGGTTACTTTCTCGGGGTTTGAGGAGTCAGATCCAATGGATTTCAGCTCTTTTTCCTTATCTATTGGTACTATTTTTTTTTTAGGTGTTAAAAATATGGAGTAGTTTTTTGCATCAACTTTATACCAGGATAGGTTTAAGGGTAGCAGCAAGCTATTTAGGATGTCAGAAATTGTTTTCCCTTTCTGATCAGCAGCATTGTAACTAACCATTTTTTGTTTAAGATTAACCTCTTCATATAAAAAATTGATTTTATATTGATTAGTTAAATCGATTAGTATTTTGGTTAATAGTTGTTTTTCTGTTGGTTTGACTTGTCTTGCAATTGCTAAGGGATGTAGCATTAGCATGCAGATTAAGCCCATTAGGCCTGTTTTTAAATTTTTCATCGTCATGCTTTATTTAGCGGTAATCATCAATTCCTTAGTTTCTTGATTTGGAGTAATATTGAGGTTTAAAGACATTCCGAATGCTTTAAATAAAACCTGCTCATTTCGAGTGCTCAATGATCCTGAAACTCTTCTTTTAAGTAAATCCT
Source organism: Pedobacter nototheniae (assembly GCF_032678625.1). Classification (GTDB taxonomy): domain Bacteria; phylum Bacteroidota; class Bacteroidia; order Sphingobacteriales; family Sphingobacteriaceae; genus Pedobacter; species Pedobacter nototheniae_A. The sequence continues at coordinate 416,975 of NZ_JAVTSO010000002.1, forward strand.
GATCATCTACAACGACTTTATAGCCATATATATCTTCGAAATAATTGAAAACTTTAGCTACAGGAACATCTTTGAAATATAATCTTCCGTCTTTCCATGAAGCATATTCGGCTACGTTGATCATTTTTTTAATCAATTTACCTTTTTCAACCTCAGCAATATCTCCGGGAACTAAAATCAATGGTTTACCATCACCACCATTTAAACCTAAACTAATTTTACCTTCCAATAAAGCAACTTCAGTATGTCCACGTCTGTCATTAACATTAAAAGAGGTACCCAATACTTCAACGTTCACATCACCGGTATGAACTACAAAACGCTCTCTTTGCTGAACTTTTCCTATCGTATGTAAATGTTTTACCTTTAAAAATGCTTCCCCTTCAATCCAAACTTCTCTGATTTCATTTTTACTCCAATTTTTATCATATTTTATTGTTGAGTTCGCGTTTAAGGTCACCAAAGAACCATCGGGTAAAGTAATGGTTTTCAACTGTCCATATGGTGTGTTGATGGCAACGGGTTGATTTGCCTGGTAAAATATACCAATACCCACTAAAATACCGGCCAGCACTGCAGCTGCAGCATAACGATACCAAAGTGGCAGTTTCTTACCTGATTTCCTGTTTAATGTCGTTTTCACCTGTATGGCGCCCCAGATTTCATCCTGTTCAATTGTACTAAGATCCTCCCTTTCGAAACGCATCGACTTAACGATCGTTCTTGCCTGGCTAATAGGATCACTGAGTTGAGGATAAGTATTTTCGATACTTTGCCAATGGAGTTCTGATTGTTCATCTGGATGTAGTACCCATAACAGGAAATCTTGATCATTGATCAGATCTTCTAAGGTATGGAACTCATATGCGTTAATTTTTTTCTTCATGTCAAGCTTTTGATCCTATTAGCCGGTAATGAGGTAGATTACCCCATGTTAATGAATGAAAAAATAAAATAATTGCTATTGATTTGATAATCAGCTTAATAATTTTAGATGAAGTAGGAGAGAGAGGAGCATTAAATCATCCTTCGATAGGTTTTCCTTCAGAAAGCCCAGTGCCCTTGCCATTATTTTATAACTGGCTTTTACTGAAATGCCCATAACCTCTGCAATCTCTTCATAACTAAGTTGCTCATAAAACTTCAGAAACACGGCCTCCCTTTGCCTGGCAGTAAGTTTAGCCATAACGAGATTTAATTGTTCAGTTACTTTAAGCTTATGCTCTCCATCTATAATGGCTTCTTCAACATTTAAGCTCACATGAAAAGAATAGTTTTCCGTTTCCTCTTCGTATACCTCAAAATTCTGCAGCTGAAAAGTCTTTTTAAATAATAGGTGCCGAAATGATTTATACAAATAGTTTTTGAGGTGGTCAGGATTTCCAAGCGTTGTTCTTCTTGTCCAAATCCCTATAAAAAGATCCTGAATACACTCTTTAATCAGGTCTTTATCCTTACTAAATTTCGATCCATAGTTGTATAAACCAGCAGAATAGCTTCTGTATAGGTACTCGAAAGCGTCCGCATTATCGGCTTTAAAAGATTGCCAGTAATGTTGTTCAGATGGTTCAGGCATAGGGTATTTTTTGGCTAAGTTATAAATATTTAACACTTTTTCCAGCCGTTCGAAATTGCTCGCATATCCTTGGTTGCTACCAATTCCTCTTAGGTTATTAATGTTCGATCGGAATATCAAAAGGCGCTAAATTGTATGCTATGTTTATAATGCGTAGTATAATTGCTTAAGCTTGTGCATATTGTATTAGCCTTGACTTAATATATTTTAAAATTTAGATTTGTATCATTTGGTTTAGTGAATGATTTTTCACTCTTAAGTATTAAAAGACAAATGTGATTAATGACACACTTTCTTTTAAAAATTTTAAAAAATGCCCTGAAAAATAAGAGCATTCATCTATCATTAGATATCTACCAAAAAAATCACAAAAATTTTAAGGTTATAAAATGCACGTGCTCAGGGCAGCAGAACTGTTACGAGGAGAGATATTGAAGAACCGAATCCCGATAGCAACAGCCGTGTATGGGGTGCAAGCGGTAGAAGTAGCGCCAAAAGGTTAACAGCGGTCATTACTATTGAGAGGATTAGAAAGCGGCGCCGTGCGAAAGCGTACCATAGTCCGGTGAAATGCAGGCCGACGATCACCCCAACTACGGGAAAGATTAGCTGATCCAAGCCCCGCGCAGTGAGCCATGTTTGCGAAAGATTGATGGCAACGACCTCTGCGACGACGGCGATTACGTAATAATTCCAACGCGGCTTACGGCGAGGCGGCAACGCTTGGCGCTTGAAAATCCAGATACCCGTTGCGGCGAAAATTAAAACGCCAAGCGTTTGGAGAACGGTGCCGGGTAATCCAGCCACAGCGCCTGCACCAACCCACCACCAAAGTAGGCCGAAGCCGAGTCCGATTAGCGCGCCTGTTCTCATATCGTGCGCCCTGTTTCAACCTTAACCACCGGGATCGCCATCATTTCGGCTGGCGAAGCGTTCTGTAAATGGCTCTGCATGTCCCACCAGATAAGAGAGAAGACGGGAGCAAGAACGGTATGTTTTTTATTTAAAGCCATCAGCTGAATTGCAATTATTTAATTTTTGAATAAAACAGTAAAAACTGGTCGGTAGTTGTGACACAATTGTCTTCATATCCTCCGTTAATATACAATTCACAAAAGTCACAATAAATCATTCATATTTTTTTCTAATAACAATGTTAATGAATTTATCTACATGTCGTATTTATAGATACACCAATTTATAGAAAAAGCAATTGAGGACAACGAAGAAGCAATATATGCTACATAACCAGCCTTCATTTTATTTGCATTTTTGGGTAATTAATTTCAGATAAAGCTCGTTTTTTACCCTAAAAAAGCTTATTTTAAACAGAAATATGGAGTTTATATATATATACATTTTTGTCGTAAGTTTTGCTGCCACACTCGTTCGTTCAACATTTGGTTTTGGAGAATCCTTAGTCGCTGTTCCGTTATTTATTCTTTTTATCCCAATAGAAATTGCTGTACCACTTTCTGTTTTAATTTCAATTTTTGTTGCTTTGGTTGTCGTTATCCAAGATCATCAGCAAATACATTTAAATAGTGCAAAATGGCTCATCATATTTGCTGTTTTAGGTATACCGATAGGCGTAATTATTTTAATTTATGGTAATGCATTTTGGGTAAAGATCGGTTTAGGAGTGCTTATTGTATTATACTCCCTTTATGCCATTTTTGGAAAAAATCGTATTTCGTTAAAAACAGATAACATGCTATGGTTATTTTTTTGCGGATTTGCTTCAGGTATACTTGGTGGTGCATATGGTGTAAATGGACCGCCCCTTGTTGTATATGGTAATATGAGAAACTGGAGCGCTAAGCATTTCAGAGCCACACTGCAAGCGTATTTTTTACCGGCAAGTTTTATTGCTGCGTTGGGATATTTCGCAAAGGGCCTGATTACATTGGAGGTTTTAGAATACTTCTTAATTTCCTTGCCTGCCGTGATTCCTGCAATATTTTTAGGAAGGTACCTTAACCATAAGATTAAAGACAATTCTTTTTTTAAATATGTTTACTTTGGACTGATAGTCATCGGTATTTTTTTAACTGTCAATTCGCTATTAACGTTAAAAAAGTTATAACGATTTTGTGGCCAAGCAAACACGAAATAGGAAAAATGGTCTTAATGAACCGATGCAAGTCATTTCCTCAGGCTTGAACGAATGGCAAAAAATAATAGATTGTAAGAGCTATTATTTAATAATTCTGATTACTTTTTACATTACAAAGAAATCTTATTCTAATTTTACGGTAATTACTGCTTTACATTAAAAATTAGCTATCTGTATAAAAAATAGAAATGAAGATTAACACTTTAGAAAACATTGAAATTGGCCGCATACTGGATGTCCTAAATCTATCATTTTCTGATTATATCGTTCCATTACAACTAAATTTAGAACAATTACAGTTTAAAATTTTAACCGAAAATATAAAATTAGATTTATCAATAGGGGTTTTTGCTTCAGGTAAATTAGTTGGTTTTATGCTTCATGCTTTAAATAGTTTGGATGGAAAAATCGTGGCATATAATGCTGCTACAGGGGTAGTTCCAGGTTATCGCGGACAAGGTTTGGTTGCTAAAATGTATGATTATTTATTGCCCAGGTTAAAAGCTTTTAAGGTGGAACAAATGGTGCTGGAAGTGATTGCCGGAAATAATTCGGCCATCCGTGCTTATGAAAAAATAGGCTATAATGTACATCGGACTGTAAATTGCTTCGGCGGGCACATACAAACAACAGGAAGTAAAAATGTTGCTGTAATTAAAGAGTTGAACGATTTTCAATGGAATACTTTTACAACCTTTTGGTCTACTCAACCTACCTGGCAAAATTCCATTAAAACTGTTGAAAATAGCAAGCGTAATTGCCATGTTTTTGGGGCCTATATTAAAAATGAAGTTGTAGGGTATATTGTTTATAATCCTACTTCAAGGAAAATTCTGCAAATCGCTGTTGCAACTGAACATAGGCGTAAAGGGATCGGTTCTCAATTGGTAAATAAAATGCTGGAAGCTATAAACCCCAAAGAAATTCTTATTTATAATATTGATAATGGTTTAGCAGAAATGACTTCTTTTTTAGAGCGTTTAGGACTCTCATTTAGGTTGGCGCAGTTTGAAATGAAAAGAGAAATTTAATTTATCCATAAAGCTTCAAATGGCGGGTAAATTGAAGGCTGGATTTTTACAATGCTTAGGGACTTATTTGCATGCAAGCTATGAACAAATTCAATTCACAGTTAAGTATTTCAATTTCCATCAAAAACTCTGCTGTAAATTTCTTTGTAGGTTCTTCCAATTGGGATTTTTATATTATTGCTCAGTAAAACCTGTGCACGGTCAATTCCCTTAATATGGTTTTCGGAGATTAAAAAAGACCTGTGCACCTGGGTAAAGTTTTGATAACCCTGAAGGATCTTAAACATTTCTGTTAGTGTTGATGCTGCTAAAATTGCTTCATTTGTTAGGTACACCTTAATGTGTTTGTTTTGAGCCTCAACCGCTACAATATCTTTAACTTTTATTCTTATTAACTTGTTTTTTTGCTCAGTACTTTTAAGCATAATAAAGTCTTTATTTTGTGGGGCTGGGTTTTCCTTAACAGGGATAGAAAAAACTTTTCTTAATATTTCCGAAAATTTAGAAAATGTAAATGGTTTTAACAAAAAGGCATCAGCCTCTAACTCATAAGAATTAAAGGCATATTTTGAATGAGCGGTGGTGAAAATCAATTTTTTCGTTTTGTGCCTGATTAAGTTAGCAAAATCAATTCCATCGATTCCCGGCATTTCAATATCTAAAAAAATAACATCAACCGGTTGGTGAATTTTGACAATTTCTTTTAACGCCAATAGAGGGTCGTTATAGCTCTTTAACAGCTTAAAATCTTGATGATCTTTAATGTAATCTGCAATTAATTGTAATGCCGCAAACTCATCATCTATAACGAAGCAAGTGTACATATTAGATTAGTTTATGATTAGTTAGTTGTTTTAATGCGTTAGTAGTATATAATAATTGTAATGTTATTATTGTTCTAAATATATTAAAAATAATACATAATTATAGTCAAAAAAATGGCGTTCGCACTGGTTAAATTGTAATTCGCGCTAATAGTTGTGTTGTTCGCACCTAAATTTCCATTTGGTTTAGGCAAGAAATAACTTTACTCAAGTTAAATTCTTTAAACACTAAAAATTATGGAAAATTTCACAATTAGTCCTGAAAAACAGGATGTGGCAAAAAAAGTTTTTGCAGCCTTCGAAAACGAAACGCTAAGAGATCTTGGTGAAAAAGTAGTAGGCGGTGCATGGTTTGAAGCTTCATGGGGTAGTGGTACTAAACCAACTAAACCAAAAGAAGTTGAAGCTGCACAGTAAGAACCACACTAAGCAAGGCCAATTTATTGGTCTTGCTTTTTAAAGTGATTTTAAATAAACTAATCTCTATCCCATGTCAGCTAACTCTGAAGTAATCCTAAACCACTCTGATATTATTTTTAATGATACTTATGTAGCCATTAATAAGCTATTGGGTTTATGTAATCGTAATATACCAAGGTATGTAATCAGAAATTACATGGTAGAGTTGCCAGGTTTTCCTAATATTTCCCTTTATGGCATGGTGGAGTTAATTGTTAGGTGTAATGGAATACCTAAAGTAAGAAAAATTACTGCTTACGAGATTACATCTAATTCAATGCCTGCAATAGGACATATTTCTTGTAATGGAAAAGATGGGGTTTACATTACATTGATTAAAGCAGATGGCTTAAGTGTTACTTATTTAGGGCCTGATAACCTTATTAAAACTGAAACAATTGCTGAATTGGCTGAAAGATGGTCGGGATTTATTATTGACTGCGAATTTGAACCAAGTTATTCCAATGGAGATGAATTTAGAACTGGCCCGGGCTTTGAAGCTCAAAAAAACTACATAGATACAATCAGGGTACAGGATAACTTTATAAGTGCCCAGGAATGTGATGAGATTATTCGAATCTCAGAGGAGCAGTCGGTTTATGAAAGAAGTTTGGTAGAGCTATTGAACGAAGATAGCACAGCAGAAAAATCTGCGCTGAGAACCAGTTTTAGTGCCGTATTAAAAAACGACCATAAGAATGCGGTTATCAATTCAATTTACCATAAGGCTGCTCAGCTTGCTCAGGTCTCGATTAATCAGATGGAGGCTATACAATGTGTACGGTATGCAGCCGGACAAGAATACAAAGCCCATTTTGATGGAGATCAGGTAAATAAAAGGATAAAAACGATACTGGTATATCTTAATGATGATTTTGAAGGAGGAGAAACTTCCTTTACCGAAATAAATGTAAATATAAAACCTAAAAAAGGTTCTGCCCTGATTTTTTATAATCTGGATGATAACGACAATCCATTAATAGAATCTGCCCATTGCGGTATGCCGGTTACTTTAGGCATAAAGTACGCCATGAATATCTGGATTAAAAATACAATAGTAAATAAAGATTAAATACAAACACATGAAATATATGCTCACACTACTAAATATTTTTGGGTTCTTCTTCTTTGGTTACGGGCAAAATAAAACCATTCATGTAAGTAATTATTCGGGAAGCAAAATTGAAATAAAATCAACCGGAGAAAAGCCTGGCGGCAATTTAAATGTGGCTTTACAATGTTTCGATATAAAAACGAAAGATTCTATCGGAAATTATAGCCTGTTTGTTAACGGAATTAAAATTAATGACGGATATGGGCACTCAAACAGACTGCTTTCCTGCAAGGGCACAACATCTATATCCGTATCTGCCGAAGGGTATAAAACAGCAATTATAGAAGATAAGTATTTGGAAAGTGGAGTGCTATCACATATAAAAGTGTCTTTAGCCCGGATTCCAAAGAATAAAGCTGAATAACATTCTAACGAGTAACATACAGTAAGCATGTAAATAATTGTGCTTGTTAATAACCAATAAACGCATTTCTATGAAAACTTTAGATAGTTCAGTTGCAACAAAATGCTCCTTACTTGTATTGAAAATAGCCAGTAGATGTAACCTAAATTGCACCTATTGTTATATGTATAATCTGGGCGATAGTACTTATCGTAACCAACCTAAAGTAATGTCAGACGAAGTGGTTGATGCACTTTTGCAAAAGGTGAAAAATCATTGCATTAAACACAGTATTGAAGTTTTTGACTTTAATTTTCATGGTGGAGAGCCCTTGTTGGTTGGTCATGATTTTTTTAAAAAATTTGTGCGTAAAGCAAACCAGATATTGCTTCCGTTTACTACACCGATATTTTCTATTCAAACCAACGGTACGCTGTTAGATCATGAATGGTGTAATTTATTGGGCGAGCTAAATATTCACTTAGGGATAAGTTTGGATGGAACGGCGGAAATTAATGATATGTATCGGGTAGATCATGCCGGAAAAGGGTCTTATGCGGAGATTATAAGAGGAATTGAGACTGCTATGGTTTCAGAAAAATTATTAAATCCACCCGGGCTGTTATCGGTTATTAATATAAAATCTAATCCTGTTGAGGTATATAATCATTTTCTGAAAATCAATCCACATAATGTAGATTTTCTAATTCCCGATGCAAATTACGATAGTCCACCGCTAAAACCTGAACATCTTTCAGATCGGCCTTATGCCGATTGGCTTATTCAGATTTTTGATTTATGGTTTGCTGAAAAAAAACCATTTGGGGTTAATCTTTTTGAATCTTTGGTAAGCGCAATTTTGGGTAAAGGCGACCAGTGCGATATACTTGGGGGTACCAATAAAGAATTATTAGTTATTGAAACCAATGGAGGCATTGAGCCAGTTGGGCAATTAAAGATTTGTAAAAATGGTTTTACTAAAATTGGAATCAATGTAATCGGAAATGAGCTTGATGAAGCATTTGATAATGATTTGGGCTTGTTGTTCCACCTCAGTGGACAAAAAATATGTCAATTTTGCAAAGCCTGCCCAATCTTAAATATTTGTGGTGGTGGCTACCTCCCGCACAGATTTAGTAAAATAAATGGATTTAATAACCCATCGGTATATTGTAAGGATTTACTAAAACTAATTACACACATTCAAAATAAACTGTTTGACGCTGTTCCGCAGGCGTTGCTAACCGAAGCTGGTGTTACCCGTTTAAGTTTTGAAAAAGCAAAAGAAATGCTAAAAGCCAATGAGCATTTGCTTTCTGCAGAAGATAAAGAACTCGAATTATTTGCAGGTTAATTGAACAGATAGTTATGATCAACTCCGGAAAATTGATATGCAAGCATCTCGTGGTAAAAATTGCCAGCAGATGCAATTTAAATTGCAGTTACTGCTATATGTATAATATGGGCGATAATACATATAAAAATCAACCCAAATTTATGAGTAAGGAGGTTATAACGGCACTCCTTCAGGAAGTTAAAAAACATTGCGAAGAACATAACCTTGATGAATTTACTTTTGTGTTTCATGGTGGAGAACCTTTGTTGGCCAGCCCTAAATTATATGAGTTTTTTGTTAACAGTACTTTCGAAATATTGCATTCCTCAATAAAGGTTAATTTTAAGCTCCAAACAAACGGTATGCTCATAACAAAAGCATGGTGCGAGCTTTTCGAAAAATTAAATATTGGTATTGGAATAAGCTTAGATGGTAATAAAAATGAGAACGATAAATACAGGCTCGACCATAAAGGAAACGGATCGTTTGATGCTGTAATGAAAGGCTATCAAACGGCGAAAACCTATTTGAAAAATAAACCTGGGATCGTAACTTTTATTAATATAGGAACCGATCCGCTTGCTACATATGATTTTTTAAAATCTATTGAGATTGGATATGTTGATTTTATCCTTCCGGATGCTACCCATAATACGCCTCGGTGGGATTCATTATTTGAAAGCCAAACACCTTACGCAGACTGGCTTATCAAAATATTCGATCTCTGGTTTTTTGAAAAAGGCCAGAAACCAAAAATACGTTTTTTCGAAACCATTATGATGCTTATTCTGGGTAGAGGCACAGATGAAGGAAATGATGCACTTGGAGTAGGAAACCATCAGGTATTAGTTATCGAAACAGATGGCGGTATTGAACCTATAGATTCTTTAAAAGTTTGTGGCGATGGATTTACGAAAATGAATGCGAATATATTAACCAGCAGAATAAGCGAAGCATTTAATAAGGAACTGGCACAGCTTTGTAACCTAAGCCATAAGTTGCTTTGTAAACAATGCATGAATTGCCCGGTTAAAAATATATGCGGAGGTGGTTATTTAGCACACCGGTTTAGTAATGAAATGGGTTTTAATAACCCGTCTATTTACTGTAACGATCTAATGAAATTAATTACACATATTCAAAATGTAGTTTTTAATGAAATACCTGCACACCTGCTTGAAGAGTTTGATTTGAAATTGGTAAAATACGAACAGGCTCAGTTAATGATTAAACAGGAAATTGTTTCATCAACAGAACCAGAATGGACTGATTATTTAGAAGGTTTCCGGCCTAAAAGCAAAAAATATGCTTAGATATCGTTTCCCATTCTATAAACAATTTGACTCTAAAGATTGCGGGCCTACATGCATAAGGATGATCGCCAAGTTTTATGGTAAAGATTATTCACTTCAAACTTTGCGCGAAAAAGGCAATTTATCAAAAGAGGGTATATCCATAAATGGTATTAGTAAAATAGGGGAACACATTGGTTTTAGATCTTTGGCCGTAAAGGTAGATTTCGAAAAGCTCAAAGCAGAAGCACCATTACCGGCTATTGCCCACTGGAATCAAAACCATTTTATCGTTATATATAAAATAACAGATAAAAAGGTATATGCTGCTGATCCTTCGTTTGGTTTGATCTCTTACAGTCACGAAGAGTTTTTAAGAGGTTGGGGTTGCGATATCGTACAAGGAAAAGAAAAAGGAATTCTGCTGTTGCTTGATCCTACACCAGATTTCTTTTCGCAAAAAGGAGAGGCGACAGTAAATAAGGCTAACATTAGCTTTATTCTTAAATACTTAATGCAGTTTAAGAAATCGCTAATGTATGTTTGCATAAGTCTTTTAGTAGGCTGCCTGTTGCAACTGGTATTTCCATTTTTAACACAATCCATTATAGATTATGGAATTGGCAATAAAAATATTGGTTTTATCAACCTGATTTTGTGCTCCCAACTCGTATTAATCGTCAGTTTAGTATCTGTAGAGTATATCCGGTCGATTATTATGGTGCACATTAGTGTAAGAATCAATATTTTCATCATTTCAGATTTTCTTTTTAAACTGATGAAACTGCCAATCTCCTTTTTTGATGTAAAGCTTACGGGAGATTTAACCCAGCGGATTAGGGACCACAAACGGATTGAAGACTTTTTTACCAATTACCTGTTAACGTCTATTTTTTCATTTTTTTCAGTCCTGGTTCTTGGGGGCACGCTTTTATATTATAACTCAACTATTTTTCTGATTGTATTTTTAGGTACTGCCATTGAATTTGTATTGGTACTAAGCTCTTTAAAAAGAAGACGATACTTAAACAATAAACTATTTTCAAGATTAACATCGGAACAGAATATCTTAATTGAGCTCATTACCGGCATGCAAGAGATTAAGTTGAATAATATTGAACGCATGAAGCGCTGGCAATGGCAAAAAATTCAGGCAGCAATATTTAAAACCAATTTAAAAATAGTATCGCTTAAACAGTTACAACATGGGGGCTCGAGGTTAATCGGTCAGCTCCAAATTATACTTACAACGTTTATAGCGGCTAAAGCAGTAATAGATGGAGATATGACCATTGGTGTAATGATGGCAATTATATACATTCTCGGACAAATGAGTGCTCCAATCTACGATCTTATTGATTTTATTTACGCTTTTCAGGATGCGAAAATAAGTCTTGAAAGGTTAGGAGAAATCCATCTTAAAAAAGATGAAGAAGATGAAAATCTGCCATCTATATTCAGTTCAGATATTGAAAATAAAGAAATAACTTTTAACAATGTTTCTTTTTGTTATCCCGGGCAAACAAGATCTGTGCTTGAAAACCTATCCCTAAAAATTCCATCCGGAAAATTAACAGCAATTGTGGGTACCAGCGGAAGTGGAAAAACAACTTTACTTAAATTGATTTTAAAATTTTACAGTCCTCAAAAAGGGTTGATTACCATTGATAAAAATAACCTTGATGATTTGGATAGTGCAGAATGGAGAAGCAAATGTGGGGTGGTTATGCAGGATGGATTTATTTTCGCCGATACCATTGCACGCAATATAGCCCTTGAAGAAAATATCAATGAAAATCATTTAAGAAACGCCATAAATCTGGCCAATTGCAATGATTTTATCTGCGCACTTCCATTAGAGCATAATACAAAAATTGGTCAGGATGGGATAGGACTTAGTCAAGGGCAAACCCAACGTTTGCTTATTGCCAGGGCCATTTATAAGCATCCCGATGTGATTTTATTTGATGAGGCAACAAATGCCCTGGACGCCAACAACGAGAAAGTAATCATAAATAATTTGAATCAGTTTTTTAAAGGTAGAACCGTGGTGGTTGTAGCACACCGTTTAAGCACGGTTAAAAATGCCGATCAAATCATCGTTATGGAAAAAGGAAAAATTATAGAACAAGGAAATCATGCTTCATTAACCACAAAACGTAGTGCATATTATGAACTCGTCAAAAATCAATTAGAACTGGCCAATTAACTTAACGATATGGAAACCGCAAAACTTAGTTTTACTACCCATGAAGTGAATGAGCTTATTGGAGGTGTACCCAAAAAAATCTTATGGTATTGTTTGGGAATTTTATTGGCGACGATTGTAGGGGTGTGTTTAATGATTTCCATTACACCCTATCCTAAAAATCTTACTGTAAAAGCAAGTATAGTGCAAGAAGCCGATAATCAGGCGGTAGTAAGTTCGGGCATTTTAAGTAAAAAAAATGGAAGCCTGATCTGTAAGCTACAGTTTGATAAAAACAGTCTTAACGAACGTTATCTGAATAATATTAAAACCATAACCATTACATTTTATAGCGCCTCTAAAAAGTACAGGTTAATTGGAACTGTTTATAATGTTTTTAGAAAAAAAGAATATATAGTAGCGGATGCAAAACTTAGCGACAACGATGAATTACGGAAATTTTTAAACTCCGATAATAAATTATTAAGACAAGAATTATCAGTTGAATTAACAAACGACCGGTTCTCGATTAAAGATAAACTTGAATCAAATTTTAGCATAAAATAATGGAGGGTGTAATTATGGAACAGGCAGCAAAATTAAAATGTAATTTCGTGGTTTTGAAAATCGCGAGCAGATGCAATTTAAATTGTTCTTATTGTATCATGTATAACGTTGGAGACGATACTTACAAAAAGCAGCCTAAAGTTATGTCGGATAAAACAGTTGATGCACTGTTAAATCGAATTAAAACCCACTGCCTTGAACACAAAATCAATGTTTTTGATTTTAGTTTTCATGGGGGAGAACCGTTATTGGCTGGCCCGGAATTCTTTATTAAATTTACTCAAAAAGTTAAAGAAATTTTACCTCCGCATATTCAGGTATCCTATACACTGCAAACAAATGGCATTTTGATTAGTGATGAATGGTGTGATTTATTTGCACGGCTTGACATTTTTATTGCGGTAAGTTTAGACGGTACGCCCGAAGCAAATGATAAATTTAGAGTAGATCATGCCGGAAGAGGATCTTATAATGCAATAGTAAATGGTTTAAAAACAGCCCAAAATTCCAAAACACTCAATTATTCGCCAAATATCTTGTCCGTAATTAACGTCGAATCTGATCCGATAGAAGTATATAATCACTTTAAAAGTTTGGGTGTGCAAAGTGTCGATTTTATTCTTCCTCATAAAGTTCACGATAGTAAACCTTTAAGCCTTTATGAAAGGAATTTAAATGCAGAAGAAACTCCTTATGGAGACTGGCTGATTGCAATTTTTAATCAATGGTTTTATGAAAAAAAACCCAGACCCGAAATCCGGTTTTTTGATGTAATTATAGCCTGTATTTTAGGAATGGATGTGCCATTTGAATATTTGGGCGGTCAAAAAAATGAAATTTTAGTGATCGAAACTAATGGCGGTATTGAAGCCGTAGATTCGCTAAAAGCCTGCGGTAACGGATTTACAAAAAATGGAGTTAATGTACTAACACATGATATTGACGATGCTTTAGAAAATGAACTGGCCCAGGTATACAGTATGAGCCACCAGCTTTTATGCAAACAGTGCAGTTGTTGCCCAATTAAAAATGTATGCGGTGGCGGTTTCTTACCCGACCGTTACAGTAAGGAAAATGGATTTAATAATCCCTCTGTATATTGTCAGGATTTAACAAAAATTATCACTCATATCCAAAATGCAATTATTGGTTGTCTTAAACCTGCGGATAGAGCAGATTTAGAAATAAAACAATTAACTTATCTTGATGTCCGAAATAGCATCATAAACAAAATGAATGTAACTGCTGATCCAATATATCTGCCGATCCTGGAACAATTTAGACAACTCGATCCAGCTTATGAAAAGAATATTGCATAAATTATTATTCATCCTTTTTATTTTATTTTATTCATTTTCAGGTTATACACAAACAAAAATTATTAAAGGTCAGGTACTCGATGGAGCAGGGATAGCCTTAGTTGATGTAAATGTAGCCATTAGAAAAACAGCTGATTCAACCTTAATTGCTTATGGTGCTACCGATAAATCGGGTAATTTTCAGATAAGCATATCCGATAGTTCAACGGATGAAGCTTTTTTAATTGCTAAATTGATAGGTTTTAAGAATTACATTTCCAGTACCTGGGTAATTTCCAAACCGCTTAATTTCGAAAGCATCATTTTAGAAGAAGAAAAAACAAATTTAAAAGATGTTCAAATAACAGCCAAAAAGCGTTTTATTGTTCAAAAGAATGACAGAATCACTGTTAATGTAGAGAATAGTATTGTAAGCAACAGTGGCAATGTTCTTGATATGCTTCAAAAACTACCAGGCCTTACTGTTGATGCCGGTGGGAATATTTCGTTAAGAGGGAAGCAAGGCGTTCGGGTATATCTAAACGGGAAACAATCTTATTTATCTGCTTCCGACCTGGCCAATATGCTAAAATCTATGCCCAGTACCAATGTAAGCACTGTTGATATTATAGCCAATCCATCTGCAAGATTTGATGCTGCGGGAAACTCAGGGATTATTATAATTAACACAAAGAAAAATCTGAAAGACCTTTATTCCGCTTCAATTAGTTCAAGTGTTGGTGTCGGTAAATATTTCTTAACCAATGACGGGATAAATCTATCTGTCAATAAAAAAAATGTGAGTCTTTCTGCATCTTATTTTTACACCAACAATAAAACCTTTCGATTCTCGGATTTAAAAAGGAAAGTAACTAACGATGAAAACATCTATAACTTTAGCCAGTTGAGTGAAGGCCAAATTAAAGATGCTGGCAGTGCATACAATGTTAATGGCATAATCGATCTGAACAGTAAAAATAAGATTGGTTTCTCTGCAGATGGTTTTTCCAATAGCAATAAAGTAAATGAACTTAATACTACCCGGATTGCTACGCCACCAAGTCAATTAGATTCATCTTTGGTGGTTAACAATGCAGAACGTAATAAAACAAGGTTGTTTAGTAGTGGACTAAGCTACGAACTAAAAACAGATACTGCTGGAGGTAAATTGCATGCCGAAATTAATTATTCTACTTACAACCGGGATGGATTAGGTAATCTGCTCAATAATTATTACGATTTTAATGGCAGGGTTAAAAGAAACCCAGATTTACTACGCAATATAACGCCAACTAAAATTAATATTTTCAGTACTCAGATAGATCTTAATGGTGCGCTTTTCTTAGCCATTGATTATGAGGCCGGGCTTAAATATTCTAATGTTGAATCTGATAATAATTATCAGTTTGGTTCTATCACTAATAATGAATTTATCTTAAATACAAACCGTTCCAACTATTTTAAATATAAGGAAGACATTTATGCAAGTTATCTGAATTTTTCAAAGAAGATTTCTGAATATACAATTCAGCTGGGTTTTAGATTAGAGCAAACAAAATCTGCCGCCAACTCAGTTACGAATAATGTTATGGTTAACAGGTCTTATACGAACCTGTTTCCAAGTTTGTTTATTCAAAGGGAAATTAATGCCAATAATCAAATCAATCTGAATTATTCCCGAAGAATAGACAGGCCCGACTATCAAGATCTTAATCCATTTGTTTATTACAACGATCAGTATACGTATACCGTTGGTAATTCATTTTTAAAACCTCAGTTTACGGATAATTTTCAGCTGAGTTATACCTATAAAGAATTTACTTTAACAGCAGGTTTTAGCAATACGAAGGATGTAATTACCCAAATAACCCAACAGGATGATGAAACGAAGATTACCTATTCAACCCTTGAAAATCTTAACAAGCTTAAAAATTATAGCTTGAGTATTTCTGCACCGGTTACTTTTACAAAGTGGTGGGATAGTTATACGTATTTAGAAGGTTATCAGAATACTTATCAATCCGAACTTTCCGGGCAAAGATTAGATAATAGTAAATTTACAGTGAATGTTTTTACTGAACAAAATTTTAAAGTAATAAAAGATCTTTATGCCACCATATCATTTAACTACAGATCTTCTGCCTACAATGGCATTTTTTATTTCAAACCTGTTTATTTTATTAATACAGGCCTCCAAAACAAGTTTTTTTCCAATAAACTAAATGCTAAACTTTCTTTTGATGATGTTTTTAAAACCAGGAAAACCCGTGTAATTACTGATTATGCCAATATGGATTATCAACTGGAAAGTGGACGAGATACCAGACGTGTATTGCTAAGTTTATCGTACACCTTTGGTTCAAAAAAAGGCAAACCTAAAAGTATTAATGGTATGAATAAGGAAGAAAGAAGAAGGATAAAAAATTAAAGCAGTGAAGATCAATGTATGGTTGGTGTTCTCACCAACCAACTTAAAGTAGTTAGTGGTTTTTAATTTAATTTTTAGTTATTGTCACCAGCCAACTGAGGTAATTAATACGCATTATTTTATTCATACTTTCCAAACATTGACTTGATATTTTGGTTGTTTTAATGTACCGGAAGTTTTTATGATTTACCCGGGTTAATTATGAAGCAATGAAACATTATGATGCAATTATTATTGGTGCCGGGCAAGCCGGTGTTCCATTGGCTAAAAAGTTGGCATTAGCGGGTAAAAAAACTGCGATTATCGAAAAAAGATTTATTGGTGGCACTTGTATTAATGATGGCTGTACACCAACAAAAGCCATGGTTGCATCGGCTAAAATGGCTTATCAAGCCGGAAAATCTGCTCAACTGGGTATAGATACAGGAGCGTTAAAGGTTAATTTAAAAAAGATTAAGCAACGCAAAGATGAAATTGTTAAACAATTCAGAACTTCAGCAGAAAAAGGAATTGCATCAACCAAAGGCTTAAAGCTTTATATGGGAACAGCCAGGTTTAGTGGACAGAAAGAAATCACCATTTCTTTGGCTGATGGAAAACAAGAAATAATTACTGCAGACTGGATTTTTATTAATACAGGCGCTAAAACCGCAATTCCGGAGATAGAAGGAATAAACGAAACAAATTTCTTAACTTCAACAAGTATCCTTGATTTAGAGAAAGTACCAGAACATTTGTTGGTTATCGGTGGTAATTATATTGGGTTGGAGTTTGGCCAAATGTTTAACCGCTTTGGTAGCAAAGTGACGATTCTGGAGAAATCGGCCTCTATTTTATCCAAAGAAGATCAGGATATTTCTGTAGCATTAACCGAAATACTGGAATCAGAAAAAATAGAAATTATTACAAATGTAGAGGTGAATAAGTTTACTTCGAAAAAGAAAAATGAATTCGAGGTTGAACTAAAATCTGGTGCAAATGCGAGGCGTATAAAAGCCAGTCATGTATTAATTGCTGCAGGAAGGATACCGCAAACCAAGTTGCTGGAT
Organism: Pedobacter nototheniae; assembly: GCF_032678625.1. Taxonomy (GTDB): domain Bacteria; phylum Bacteroidota; class Bacteroidia; order Sphingobacteriales; family Sphingobacteriaceae; genus Pedobacter; species Pedobacter nototheniae_A. The sequence goes on from NZ_JAVTSO010000002.1 coordinate 434,596, forward strand.
TTAGAGTTATGCGGTGTAAAAACGGATGATAAAGGATATATAATTGTTAATGAAAAACTGGAAACCAATGTAAAAGGAATTTATGCATTGGGAGATGTAAAGGGCGGACCTGCTTTTACCCATATTGCTTATAACGATTTTACCATTGTTTACCGAAATTTAATGGAAGGAACAAATTATAATATAAGCGACCGGCCAATACCTTATTGTATGTTTACTGATCCACAACTGGGGCGGATAGGAATTTCGGAAAGAGCGGCAAAGGATAAAAAACTGAACTATAAAGTAGTGGTTTTACCCATGTCATCTGTTGCACGAGGTATTGAGACTGGCGAAACACAAGGTTTAATGAAAGCAATTGTTGATGTGAAAAGCAAGAAAATATTGGGTGCTGCAATTTTAGCTTCAGAAGGGGGCGAAATTATGTCGGTACTTCAAATGGCTATGGAAGGCGAAATTACCTATGATAGAATACGATATTGCGTGTTTGCACATCCAACATATTCAGAATCGCTGAATAATCTTTTTATGAAAATTGAAGATTAAAGAATGATTGAACTCAAAGGTGTAAGTAAAAAATATGGTGAAACCACTGCTGTAAATCAAATTTCTTTTGAAGTAAAAGAAGAAGAAAACCTGGTTTTATTAGGTACAAGTGGTTGCGGTAAAACCACAACGCTTAAAATGATTAACCGTCTTATTGAGCCGGATGCGGGCCAAATTATCATTAACGGACATAATATTAAGCAGCAAAATGCCGAAGAACTGAGAAGGGGGATTGGTTATGTAATGCAAAATATTGGCCTCTTTCCTCATTATACCGTAGAAGAAAATATTACTGTTGTACCCAGATTATTAAACTGGAATAAAAATAAAACAGCAAGCAGGGTGCAGGAACTTGTAGAAAAACTTCGCCTTCCTGAAAATAGCCTTAAACTTTTCCCTAACGAACTGAGTGGCGGGCAGCAGCAAAGAGTAGGTTTGGCCAGGGCCTTGGTTGCAAACCCCGCGGTTTTATTAATGGACGAACCTTTTGGCGCACTCGACAACGTAACGAGGGCCAGCATTCAGCAAGAGTTTAAAGATTTAGAAGAACTGAAAAGGAAAACCATTGTAATGGTTACGCACGATGTGCAGGAAGCTTTTGAACTTGCTGACAGAATATGTTTGATGGATAAAGGCGAGATTATGCAAATTGGTACGCCTGCTGAATTGCTTTTTAATCCCGCGAACGCGTTTGCAAGAAAGTTTTTAGATGGGCAGCGATTAGCCTTAGAATTTAAAGTCATCCAAATTAAACACATTTGGTCTAATCTTCCTGATGCAACCCAGCAAGATGTTAAAGGTTTAAACCCCGATCTCAGTGTATGGGAAGCAATGGAAAAACTTCATTTAATACCTACTGGTACGCTTACATTTTCTAATTGTAAGGGCGAAATTAAATTGGTAGGTTTTAATGATTTAACAAAGGCTTTTAATCTGTACAAAAACGCTGGAAATCATGGATGAGCAACAAACACTATGGCAATTCATCTCCATGGAATCAGACAAATTGCTTAATCAAACCTTGCAGCATATTGGCTTAACCTTTATATCGCTGCTTTTAGCCATTGCAGTAGGGCTGCCGCTGGGTATTTTAATCGCCAGAAAACGTAAATTAGCTGGAGTAGTTTTAGGCATAGCGGGCATTTTACAAACCGTACCCAGTATTGCGCTTTTGGGTTTTATGATCCCGGTTTTAGGTATTGGAGCAAAACCTGCAATTGTAGCCTTGTTAATTTATGCATTGCTTCCCATTATCCGCAATACTTATACGGGTATTATCGGCATTGATAAACACATTACCGAAGCTGCAAAAGCTTTAGGCATGAGCAGAATCCAGATCCTGTTTAAAATAGAACTACCATTGGCAATGCCCGTTATCCTGGCTGGCATCCGTACAGCAACTGTTATTAATGTTGGCGTAGCCACTTTGGCATCTTACATAGCAGCCGGGGGGCTGGGCGAATTTATTTTTGGTGGGATTTCTCTTAACAACACAAATATGATTTTGGCCGGCGCCATTCCTGCGGCCTTGCTTGCTATTATACTCGATGGTTTACTTTCTTTTATTCAAAAACTTAATGTTAAAAAGCTCAGGAAAGTTTTAATTGCTTTTCCGGTTGTACTTATTGTTTTAAGCACGCTTTACATTTTACCATCTGCCTATGGTTCGGGCCTAAAGGCTGGTTTTACACCCGAATTTATGGGGCGGCAAGATGGAGATTTGGGACTGAAATCGGCTTATGGGTTAAAAATCCAAACGGTTGTAATTAGCGACGCAGTGATGTACAAAGCTGCTTTTTCCAAAGAACTGGATGTCGTTAGTGGTTACTCTACTGATGGAAGGTTAAAAGCCTTCGGGCTTAAAATTTTAAAAGATGATAAAGGAATTTTTCCTCCGTACTATGCCGCGCCAATTGTACTTCAATCCTCGTTAGAAAAGTTTCCTGCATTAGAGCAGGTTTTAAATCTTTTAGCAGGAAAAATTACAGATTCAATTATGACAGATCTGAATTACCGCACCGATTATCTTCATCAAACACCAGGTAGGGTAGCTAAAGATTTTCTGCTTAAAAATGGTTTATATAAATCACCGAAAAACGGTAATGCAGGAACGGTTAAAATCGGCTCTAAAATTTTTGGTGAACAATATATTCTTGCCGAAATTTATAGCATGTTGATTAAAGGGAATACCGATTATGAGGTAGAAACTAAAACAGGTTTAGGCGGTACTAAAATTTGTTTTGATGCTTTGATAAACAACCAGATTGATTTTTATCCTGAATATACCGGAACAGGATTACTTGCAATTTTAAAACCCAATGCTAAATTAATTGCAAACATTGTGCACAATAAAGATGCAACCTACAAGTATGTACAGGATGAATTTCGAAGGAAATATAAAATTAGCTGGTTAAAACCTATAGGTTTTAATAATTCTTATGCTTTAATGATGAGGGAAAAACAATCTGCAGAAATAGGTGTTAATACGATTACAGACCTTAAGAACTATCTCGATAAAAATTAATGAACCTTGCTGAAAAATACCTGAACATCCGAAAGTATTCTGAACAACTTTGTTCACCATTACAAACCGAAGATTATGTAGTTCAGCCAGTAGCAGATGTAAGTCCGCCGAAATGGCATTTGGGGCATACCACCTGGTTTTTCGAAACATTTATTCTGAAAGCATTTTCGGCCGCCTATGTTGTTTACAATGAGGATTACAATTTTGTATTTAACAGTTATTATGAAACGGTTGGGAATCGGGTAATCCGTACAGATAGGGGAAACTTAAGCAGACCCAGTGTAAACGAAGTTTACCAATACAGAGCTTATGTGGACGAAGCGATGGTTAAGTTTCTGGCAAATGAGGTTACAGCAGAAGTACAGGAGCTGATTACGCTTGGCTTTAATCATGAACAACAACATCAGGAATTGCTGCTAACCGATATTAAGTTTATTTTGGGTAATAATCCATTGTTCCCGGTTTACAGTGATTCTAAAATGGAAACTTTTTCATTTGCAACAGCTGAAAATATGCTGACCATTGCAGAAGGAATTTACGAAATTGGTTATGGGGGAAGTGATTTTTGTTTTGATAATGAACTCAACAGGCATAAGGTTTATTTGAATGAATTTTCGATAAGCGAATCGCTTGTTTCCAATCGGGATTTTATTGCATTTATTGAAGCCGGCGGTTATCAAAATTTTAATTTCTGGCATGCTGAAGGCTGGGATTGGATAAACACAAATAAGGTTGAAACACCAATGTACTGGTATAAGGTTGAAGGTAAATGGATGAATTATACCTTACAGGGTTTAAAGGAAATTGACCTGGAGCAGCCGGTAACACATATTAGTTATTACGAAGCCTATGCATATGCCAGTTGGAAAGGCATGCGTTTACCCACTGAGTTTGAGTGGGAAATTGCGGCTAAAAACTTTAATTGGGGCGAACGATGGGAGTGGACGGAGAGCGCTTATTTACCATATCCTGGTTTTAGTAAAGCACCCGGCGCCATTGGCGAATACAACGGGAAATTTATGGTTAATCAAAAGGTGTTACGTGGCGCATCAGTAGCAACGCCTGAAGGACATGGCCGCATTACTTATAGAAACTTTTTTCATCCACATTTAAGATGGCAATACACTGGTATTCGCCTTGCTAAATAGAATTTTTATGATTATTTCTACCGAAAAAACAACCGTCAGCAAAACTCAATTTCTTCAGGAAACCTTGGAAGGATTAAATGCCCGGCCCAAGCGCATGTCGTCAAAATATTTCTACGATGAAACAGGCGACCGCATTTTTCAGCAGATTATGAATATGGAAGAATATTACCTGACCAATGCCGAAATGGAAATTATGAAACATCAGGCAGATGCAATTGTTAAAACCATATCGGGTGATGGAAATGCTTTTGATTTAATTGAATTAGGCGCTGGTGATGCTACGAAATCTATTCATTTACTGAAAACACTGATCGATAAAAATCTAAATTTTAAATATTTTCCAATTGATATTTCCGAGCATGTAATTTCTGATCTGGAAATGAATCTACCCCAGAAATTACCGGCTTTGAATTTTCAGGGCTTAAATGGCGATTACTTCGATATGTTGAAAAAAGCTGCGGCAATTTCAGACAGAAAAAAAGTGGTTCTTTTTATGGGGGCAAATATTGGTAATATGAACACTGATGAAGCGAAGGAATTTTGTACCAGTTTGAAACAAATACTCTCGCCTGATGATATTTTGATTGTTGGCTTTGACCTTAAGAAAAATCCACAACAAATATTAAATGCCTACAATGACAAAGCGGGGATTACCCGGGCCTTCAATTTAAATTTACTGAACCGGATAAATCGTGAACTTGATGGTAACTTTGATTTAAATACTTTTGAACATTATGCAAGTTATGATCCTGAAACCGGTGCCTGCAAAAGTTATTTAATCAGTTTGAAAAACCAAACCGTAGAAATTGGCAATTCTACTATACATTTTTCAAATGGAGAATATATCTACATGGAAATTTCGCAGAAGTATTCTTTAACAGAAATTGATGAACTTGCCCGTTTTACCGGCTTTAAAGTTGTGCAATACTTTTCCGACCAGCAAAAATATTTTGTGGATGCGGTTTGGAAAGTTGCCTAATTAGCGTAGCACTTCAACTAAACGATTCAGGTCTTCTTCCGTATTGTAAAAATGAAAAGATATTCTCGTTCCGGTTCCTCTTGGTGAACAAAGAATTTTTTCCGCTTTCAGTTTACTTACAATTGGTTTTTGCAGAGGCATACTCATAATAGTCGATTGTTCTTTTCTTTTCATTACCCAATCTTCAAGTAAGCCTTTTTCGTGCAAAGCTACCCTTGCTTTATCGGTTAGTTTCTGCGTTATTTTTTCAATAAAATCAAAACCAATGCTTTTTAAATAGTTTATTCCCTGATTTAGGGTGCCAAAACTTAAACTATCCAAATGACCTGGTTCTAAACTAAGCGATAAATGATCCCTTCCACTTAAAAACGGGGCCGTAGGCAAAACCGACTGTTTTCTGTTGTCATAAACACTATTTTTCATCGCATCAGATAAGAAAATATAAGCGTTTCCATAACCACCTAAAAGCCATTTATAGCCACTTCCAATCAGAACATCTAAGCCTGATTTTTCGAAATCAAACACGCTTGTTCCTAAAAACTGTGTACCATCAGCAAACAGAATCAAATCAGGAAAATTTGCCTTTAAATTTTTTATAAAATCACTTTGCATCTTGATTCCGCTAATGTACTGAACCAGGCTAAAGGCAAAAACAGTAGGTTTAAATTTTTCAATAGAACTTAAAATATGCTCTTCCAGGTTTGCATCGATTGGAATTTCTAAAAACTCAAAACCTCTGCTTGTAACCGGATAACTTACAGAGGGATAATCCTCTTTTAAGAGCAGAAATCGATGCTTTTGATCAATACCATCCAAAATGGTATTAAATCCGATCGAAAAATTTGGACTTAAAAATATATTTTCCTTTTGTAAAGAAAAAACATCAGCGAGATTAATCCTCAGTTCTTCCATAATATTCAGGCTATCCGCTCGGAAAAGGCTGCCACCTTGAACAAAATCCGCATCATGTTGCTGGCGCCAGTTTGCAATACTGGTGGATAATAAACCCGAATTTGCTGTATTTAGGTAAGTATAGTGATTAAGAATTGGAAAGGATTCATGGAAAGTCATTTCCAAAAATAACACAATTGATTTTACAAATCCATAGTTTAATAAGCAAATGAAAAAAACAGAAGTCAAATACGTTTGTTTATAAGGGAGTTATAGGTTTGATATGGAGAATAAAGAAATATTGATTGCCGAATTGAAAAAAGTATTAAACGGTGGTACTGCACACGTAGGCTTGAAAGATGCAGTTGCCGGTTTACCATTTAATTTGCTAAGTGAAAAACCACACCAACTTCCTTATAGTATCTGGCAATTGGTTGAGCACATTCGAATTGCCCAATGGGATATGCTGGAATTTAGTAAAGATGGCAATCATAAATCACCAAAATGGCCTGATGAATATTGGCCTGAAGATCCTGCACCGAAAAATGAAAACGACTGGAAAAACTGCCTGAAGCAGATTGAGGATAACTTAAATGAATTTATAAAGCTTATAGAATCAAAAGATGTTTTTGAGAACATTGCCAATGGCAGCGGACAAAACATTTTGCGGGAAGCTTTGCAAATAGCAGATCATAATGCCTATCACATTGCCGAAATTATTGTAATTCGTCGCTTGCTAAATGCCTGGAAATCTTGAAGAAAATATTAATTAAAAAAAATAATGATGTTAAAAAACGCAAAAGCTTTTAGCTCGTTTGCAGTAAACGACATAGCACAAGCAAAAGATTTTTATCAGAATATGCTTGGTTTAACCGTTAAGGATAATCCAATGGGTATTATAGAACTTAATCTTGATGGAACTTCAAACATTATGATTTACCCAAAACCGAACCATGAACCTGCAACTTTTACGGTGCTTAATTTTCGCGTTGCAAATATAGATGATGCGGTAGATGGTTTGATTAAGAAAGGCATAACCTTTGAACAATATGACGAAGCATACCTGAAAACGGATGAAAAGGGCATTTTTAAAGGAGATAAAGGCCCTCACATAGCTTGGTTTAAGGACCCATCCGGTAATATTTTATCCGTTTTGGAAGAAAAATAAATGCAAGGTAAATAGGTTAATGAACAAATAAGGCTTGTGAACGGATACATTTTTATAGGATTTCTTTTCACAAAGAAAGGGCTACAGCAATAACGTTTATCCCCGTAAATCTGCGTTCCTGTATTTTATTTTTTTTCTTCAGATTAGATTTCGTTGTTTTGTTTTCAATCAAAAAGCATTGAAAAAGAAACTCAATATATCTCTTTACTGGCAGTGCCAGATTATAGGATGGTCTGTAGCCTCCTTATACTGGTCTTTACAGGGCTGGGTAAACGCTGGATTCAGGTGGGATTTAGCTGTGGTATATTTTGCTTCTGACTTGGGTATTTATATTTTTATTACGCATTTGTACCGTAATTTTGCCCAAAAAAACCAATGGCAAAATTTGCCTCTACAACATTTAATTCGAAGACTGGTTATAGCAATTCCAGTAATGGCCATTATTTATACGGCGGTTACCATTTCAAAAATTTATTTAATCAGATCTCTATTTTCTATCCTAAGTGATTCGTTCTTCCCTGATTTTTTTATAGCAAACTGGGGAAATATTTTTATTGCGGGTATACGTCTGATGGCTATATGGCTTTTAGCTTACCATTTATATCATTATGCCAAAAGGGAAATAAGACTATCGGTAGAAAATGCAAGGCTTGAGTTGAGTTTCAAACAAGCGCAGCTTGATAATCTTTCGGCACAACTCAATCCTCATTTTTTATTTAATGCACTAAACACCATTAAATCATTGGTTTTTTCAAATCCAGATTCGGCAGGGCGGGGCATAGATTTATTAAGTGAACTTTTAAGAAATGGCCTTTACAGCGGCGATAAAATGATGATACGGTTAAACGAAGAAATTGATCTGGTAAGAGACTATTTAGAACTTGAACAGCTAAGAATGGAAGAGCGGTTGAGTTATGATTTGGACTTTGATGTATCACTTTCGGGAATTAAGGTTCCAAGATTGTCCATTCAGATCCTGGTAGAAAATGCAGTGAAACACGGGGTTTCATTAATAAATGAAGGCGGAAAAATCGAGATTTCTGTATCCGAGCAATCTGGCTTTCTCAATATTCTGGTATCCAATCCTGGATTGTTGTTGCCAGAATCTAACTCAATTGGTATAGGCCTGCATAATTTGAAAGAACGTTTAGATATAGGATATAATGGCAAGGCCTCTGTTTCAATTCATGAAAATGAAGGTCGTATTGAAGCGATGATTAAAATTCCTGCACAATGAAAACAATCAGAACAATAATTATAGATGATGAGCGTGCAGCCCGGCAGGAGATTATCCGCATGCTGGCCAATTATCCGCAAATAATAGTTTTAGCAGAAAGTGCCAATGCAGATGAAGCAGAATCCATGATCGAGTTGTTAAAACCTGACCTGATTTTTTTAGACATTCAGATGCCAGGACGTTCGGGCTTTGAGTTACTGGAAACATTACAGTTTATGCCCCAAGTTATATTCATCACGGCATTCGATCGCTATGCGATTAAAGCATTTGAGGTTAATGCAATGGATTATCTTTTAAAACCTGTAAGAATTGAACGTTTTGCAAAAGCCATTGATAAAGTAATCGAAAATTTAAACCACGCACCGCAACCCTCAGTTTTTGTTAGAGACAAAGGTGATTACCATCTTGTAAAATGGAAAGACATTTATTTGATAAACTCTGTTGAAAATTACGCCAGCCTTCATTTTGGTGAAAAGACTTTACTTATTAAAAAATCCCTTAATAAAATAGAAGCCGATCCCGATTGCCAAATGTTTTTTAGGGCAAGTCGTGGGCAAATGTTCAATATGGATCATGTTAGTGAAATTAAAAAAGATAATACAGGCATGTTTGTTCAGCTAAGATCGGGAGATGTGGTCAGGATTTCCGAACGACAGGGAGCCAAATTCAGACAACTAAAAAAAGGATAATCAAAAAAAATATAATGAATAAATTAAACTTAATGAAAATTGGTATGGCCGCGCTATGCCTGCTTATTGGCACTAAAATAAGGGCACAGCAACTCACACTCCCCGATAAACAAAATTATATTATTGAGGACAGTGTAATGATAAAAACCCAATATGGAGTAACATTGTCTGCTGTGGTTGTTAGAAAAAAAGGAGTAATACAAAAGCTTCCGGCGGCATTGATGTATTTTATCTATTCAAACACCAACAGAAGTTTGACAGAAGCTAAATATGCTGCCGACCATGGCTATGTAGGAATTGTGGCAGATTCAAGAGGCAAACGGTTAAGTGAGGATCAGGCCGTACCTTATGAACATGAAGCTAAGGATGTGAATGCGGTTATAAGCTGGATTACCCACCAAAACTGGAGTGATGGCCGGGTGGCGATGTATGGAGGTAGTTATTCGGGATTTGCACAGTGGGCAGCTACCAAATACCTGCACCCTGCACTAAAAACTATGGTGCCATATGTTGCAGCAATTCCCGGTTTAGGGCTGCCAATGGAAAACAATATTTTTTTGAATGCTAATTATCAGTGGGCCTTTTACGTAACCAATAACAAATTCACCGATAATGTAGTCAATAACGATCGAGAACGGTGGAGGAGGATGAGAATCAACTGGTGGAAAAGTGGTGCAGCCTATAATAAGATAGACAGTATAGATGGAACGCCCAATCCCTGGCTGCAGAAATGGCTTTCCCATCCAGATTATGATGCCTACTGGCAATCTATGGTGCCCTTTAAAAATGATTTCAAAAATATTAATATACCTGTACTCAGCATAACAGGTTATTATGATGACGGACAGATTTCGGCACTTGAATATTTGAGAGAACATTATAAATATAATCCGAAGGCCAAACATTATTTAATTATTGGTCCTTATGATCACATTGGCGCTCAAAATGGAGGAGTAGCTAATTTAAGAGGATATCAGGTAGATCCTGTAGCACTTATTAACACGCGTGAAATAACATTTCAATGGTTTGATTACATCCTTAAAAATGGAAAAAAGCCTGAATTGTTAAAAGATAAGATAAACTTTCAGGTTATGGGTGCGGGCGTTTGGAAACATGCTCCGGCTTTGGATAAAATGGAAAATGAAAAGGTACGTTTCTATCTGGATACCGAAGCTGGAAAATCAAAGGTATTGGTTGCACAGAAACCCAAAAAAGCAACTTTCATGGAACAGGTTGTTGATATGAAAGACAGAAATTCTTCAAATAATGATTATTACCCTTCTCCAATAATAAAAAAGGAAATCGACCGGGAAAACGGCCTGTTTTTTATCAGTAAACCATTTAATAATGCCGTTTCCATATCAGGTGCTCTTCAAGGCGAATTGAAAGCCATAATTAATAAAAAGGACATGGATGTTGGCGTTGTACTATATGAAATTACCCCAAGTGGAACATACTTTCAGCTTTCATACTTTATGGGAAGAGCAAGTTATTCGAATGATATGACCAAAAGAAAATTACTTGTTCCGGGCAAGCTTGAAACCATAGCATTTTACCGATCGAGGATATTTAGCAAACAATTGCAAAAGGGGAGCAGGTTGCTCCTGGTTTTAAATATTGATAAAAATTCTTTTGCTCAGATTAATTATGGAACTGGGAAGGATGTAAGTAAAGAAACCATTTTGGATGCCGGAGCACCTTTAAAAATAAAATGGTCTACAGAAAGTTTTATTGATTTGCAAATATCTAACTTATCAGGAGAAAAAAAGATTCGAAAATAATGATAATCATTTAGGTAATTAGTAATAAGGTTTGTTCCGGTTTAAATTACTTTCTTCTTTCTAACTTCAACATTATAACTGTCTTTCGCCTGGTTGTTTTGTGCAACTACACATAGTTGACTTAAAATTAGGGTCAGGATAACCGTTATGAATATTTTTTTTCATGTTTCATTTTATGAAAAACCTTAAAGTATGCAATATATATGCTTAAACGATATAAAGGAGATCTGAAATAAACGTACTTCATTATATTCGTACATTAGAATTAACTAACAGACAAATGAAATCAGCTTTTGAAAATTACCTTTATTTACTTTCCGGCAGGTAACATTTTCACATTACAAATACATTCCAATTTCTGAAAAACTAAATAATTAATATAAGCTTCCTTTATTTCCAGCTGAAAATCGTGCAAAGTATCATTAATAAATTGTGCAAATGATTTTTCGCTGTATTCAAAATTATAATCAGAAGGTATAAAAAATATAATAGTATTGTCTACGCCAAAATATACTTTCCAGTTTAAGTCTTTAAATAAGATTTCAAACCGTTTGCCTACGGCAAATACATAATCATTGGCTTCATTTTCAATTGTCATAAGGGTGGGATATATTTGCGTCAAATATAAGTTTTATTGTGCTTATGTATTATAAATTAGTAAATAATTTACGTGTATTTGTGGGTTATATTTTGTTGTTTATGATGCATGTGTTGTATTTTTACTAAATCAGGATTTATTAAGCAATAGGAGCGTTCTCCATTTTGTTTTTAAGTTTCGGCTGCGTTCCTGTGCCATTGAAAAATAATCCGGATATTTACGCAATGATCATAAGGAAAAGAGAACACTGGTTTCGGTTGCTTTTTGTTTGGCATGGTTCCGTACTTCCGAGGCTGTTACCCCGTTTGGCTTTGCTTTTTATATTTGCATTAGGTGTAGTTTATTTACATGGTGCAGTTTTTTCGTTCAAAATACCACTTAATCCGGCTCCGTTTACACTTTTTGGCATTGCATTAGCACTTTTTTTAGGCTTTCGTAACAATGCCAGTTATGAAAGATTTTGGGAGGGAAGAAAACTTTGGGGTGCATTATTAAATGATACACGATCATTGGCCCGGCAGGCCATTACGATAAGCGGGTATACCACTGAAAATCAGGAAGTAAATAACTTTGTACGTTTATTAATTGCCTTTACTTATGCTTTAAAACACCAGTTGCGCGGCACAGAAGCTAAGGCAGATATGGAGCAAAGATTACCTGCCAATGTAGTGGCTGAAATTTTGCCAGCACAATATAAGCCTATCCTGTTATTAAAAAAGATGGGCGTTTGGGTACAGGATGCAAAGTTGTCCGGAAAGATTGATTCAATTATACAGGCTACGTTTGAAGAGAATTTTAATAAACTATCTGATATTGTGGGTGGGTGCGAAAGAATTGCGTCAACACCGATTCCATACAGTTATAGGGTATTGCTCCACAGGACTGTTTACCTGTATTGTTTTTTGCTTCCATTTGGACTGGTTGATAGTTTGGGCTGGTTAACGCCTTTGATAGTGGTTTTTATAGCCTATACTTTTGTAGCCTTTGAAGCCATTGCCGATGAAATAGAAGAGCCTTTCGGAACAGAAGCCAATGATTTGGCATTAAATTCAATGTGTGAAATGATAGAATCGACTCTTTTAGAAATGGCAGGAGAACCCTTACCTAATTTTCCGCAAAAGACAGGGTACATCACTGATTAAAAGAGGAGATGCCAAATGAAAAGGGCTGGAGAAGAACCAAATTGCTTGTCCTGGAACCAACCCTTTTGATTTAATAAGGTTACTTTTGTAAAAGTGTAAAACACTGATTTGCAATTTCGTACTCTTCGTTTGTTGGGATAACAAGTATTTTAACCACTGATGAATCTGTACTTATATCAGTTAATTCTCCTTGATATTCATTGTTTTTATTGGTATTTAACTCAATACCCAGATAATTTAAGTCTTCACAAACGGCTTTACGCATTTCTGAATCGTTTTCTCCAACTCCGGCAGTAAATACAATTGCATCAACACCGTTTAAAACGGCAACATAAGCACCAATAAATTTCTTAATACGATAGGCGTAGAGTTTTAAAGCCAGATGGGCAGCTTCAACATTTTCTGCAGCTAATTTTCTAATGTCGCGCATATCACTCGAACCTCCAACACCAAGCAAACCCGATTGTTTATTTAATAAATTACTAAGCTGATCCAGCGTATAACCAGAATGCTCCATTAACTGGAAGATAACCGAAGGGTCAATATCACCTGAACGTGTGCCCATCATTAAACCACTTAACGGGCCAAAGCCCATACTGGTTTCAACCGATTTCCCGTTTCTAATTGCCGTAATGCTGCAACCGTTACCAAGGTGAATACTGATTATTTTTGAATTTTCTTTACCTAAATAGCCAATTGCCTGCTCACTTACATATTTATGACTGGTGCCATGAAAGCCGTATGCACGAATGCCATGCTCTTTGTAATACCATTCAGGAATGGCATAACGATAAGCTTTTTCAGGAATGCTTTGGTGAAAAGCGGTATCAAAAACAGCAACCTGTTTAGCATTTGGGAAGGTTTCCTCGGCAACCTCAATACACTTATAATTAACCGGATTATGAAGTGGAGCTAAAGAAAAAAGCTTTTTAATTAACTGTTTAACTTCGCTGGTAACCAATGCCGGGCCAGCAAAGTTTTCTCCACCATGTACCACCCGATGCCCTACAGCATGGATATCATCAGGGCTAACCATTACAGCATCTTCTCCTTCGCTTAATAAGGTCAGTATTTGTTTTAATGCTTCGCCATGATTAGAAATGAAGCCTGCTTTTTCTACGGTATACTTTTGATTTTGTTTAAAAAAAGTATGTTTTATAAAAGAACCCTCAATTCCAATACGCTCGGCCATACCATAACAAACCGGAGTTTTTTCGGGCATTTTAAACAATTGGTACTTAAGGGAACTGCTTCCGGAGTTTATTACTAAAATGTTCATAAATCTATTTTTCCTGGCTTTGGATAGCCGTAATTACTACTGTATTAAAAATATCATCAACCGTGCAGCCGCGGCTTAAATCGTTTATTGGTTTATTAAGCCCCTGTAACATTGGTCCAATGGCTAATGCCCCGGTTTCTCTTTGTACTGCTTTATAGGTATTGTTGCCTGTATTTAAATCCGGGAAAATAAGCACACTCGCCCGTCCGGCCACAGTAGAATCGGGAAGTTTTTGCTTGCCTACTAATGGATCTACGGCAGCATCGTACTGGATGGGGCCTTCGATTTTTAACTCCGGATGCCTTGCTCTAACAATTGCAGTGGCTTCGCGTACACGTTCTACATCTGCTCCTTCACCCGATGTTCCGGATGAATAAGAAAGCATGGCCACCCTGGGCTCAATACCAAACTTTGCGCTGCTTTCTGCTGATGATATGGCAATTTCGGCCAGTTGCTCGGCGGTAGGATTGGGGTTTACTGCGCAATCGCCAAATATGGCAACACGCTCAGGCAAACACATAAAGAATATGGAGGAAACAACAGAAACACCAGGTTTGGTTTTTACAAACTGAAGCGCCGGTCTTATCGTATGCTGGGTAGTGTGTACCGCACCCGAAACCATTCCATCGGCATCACCCTTATATACCATCATGGTTCCAAAATAAGATACATCCGTCATCATATCTTTAGCCATCTCATGATTTACATTTTTTGCTTTACGAAGCTCGTGCAGGGTTTCTACATAATTATCATAATGATCTGAATGTGCAGGATTATGAATGTGAATAGCCGCCGGATCCAGGTTTAACCCCAATCGTTTAATGTTTCCGGTAATTTCTGCAGGATCGCCCAGTAAAGTAATTTCCACAATATCCTGTGCAACCAGCTTTTCTACGGCCTTTAAAATCCTATCATCGTTTCCTTCGGGCAATACAATATGTTTTTTCTGGCTTTTTGCCCACTTTACCAACTGATATTGAAACATATGTGGTGTAATTCCTTCATAATTAAAGGTTACTATTTTAGTATCAAGGGCATTAAGATCTACATACTTTTCAAAAAGATCAATCGCCAGCATAATCTTTTTTTTGTTATCAATCGTAATTTTAGAGTGGATGGATCCAATGGCTGTTGTGGTTTCGAAGGTACCCCGCTGTACAGAAATTATAGGAATAATGGTTTGTAATCCTTCAATCAATTTAATCATCGGTTCGTCTGGCAAACTGCCGGCAGTTAAAACAATACCTGCAATTTTTGGATAGTTAGCCGATAGATTTGCCTGTAAAGAGCCTATAATGATATCGCCTCTATCTCCAGGCGTTACAATAAGTAAATTATCCTTAATGTGCCTTAAAAAATTAGGCAACATCATAGCCCCTGTTACAAAATTGTCGACCTGGTTATCCAGCAAATCGCCGCCAAAAAGAACTTCGGCACCCAGTGCATCGGTAATTTCTTTCATGGTTGGACTTTGCAGTCCGCTTTCAATTGGAATTACTGCAATTAGTAATTCTGCGGGTAGCTGGTTGGTTAGGGCCTGTTTAATTCTTTCAGCTTCATCAGGGTTAACCATATTAGCCACAACACCCAATACCTGTACATCACGAAGTAAAAAATTACGGTAAATGTTAATGGCTGTTTTAAAAAGCTGACTTGCAGTTTTGTTTTTTCCTGATACCACGATTAAGACGGGTGCCCCCAGGTTTCTGGCCATTAAAGCATTGGATTCAAACTCAAAAGCCATGCCTTCGCCTTGAAAATCACTGCCCTCAATAACTGTAAAATCGTAATTATCCTCTAATTTTTTATACTTGCTGATGATCGTGTTAATGATGTCGCCACTATTTTCAGCTTCTTGCAACATATCCTGCCTGGTGTAGGCAAAGGCATCTTCATATTGCATGGGCAATGAAAAATAATCCAGCATGGCCTGTACGTGTTCATCCTTTCGGTTCGGATCATCCTGCGCAATTATGGGTTTAAAATAACCAACTTTCTGGGTTTTGGTCAGGAGTGCATTTATTAATCCAAATGCGATTACCGATTTTCCGGCATGGGGTTCAGCTGATGCAATAAAGATGTTTTTCGTCATAAAAAGGCAACTATTATAAGATAATCGAATTGCACCGAATATAGTCGGAAAAATTTAATTTAAAGATTTAAACAATTTCAAAAAGCCATTTTAAATTAAAAAGAAAGAAATAAAATCCATTGGATGCAATTAAAATAATTTTATCCAAACTTTTATACAATTAAATGGGTTAACTCTTAAACTTATGAATACCATGGAAAATAACAATGAAATTATTTCAGATCTTAAAGGTTTGATATCCATCATAAACGATGGTAAGGAAGGTTACCAGTCTGCAAGTGAAGCAACAGATAACCTGGAACTAAAAGCAATTTTTTTAAAATATGCTGCAGAGCGTAAAGCTTATGAACTCGAGCTAAAAGCACACCTGAAAAGTCATGGTGCCGAATCTGAAAATGAAGATGGCGGGCTATTAGGTGTTTTACACAGAACATGGATAGATATAAAAGAAGCATTAAGCAGCAAAGAAAATGCGGCTATTCTTGGTGCCATTGAAATAGGTGAAACAGCGGCAGTAGAAAAATATGATGCCGTATTAAAAGATCCAAAAACACATGCAGATCATCTTGATTTATTGAACAAACAACGCGATGGAATACAGAATGCGTTAACTGAAATTAAATCTTTAATACAAAGTTATAAATAATGAAATGCCCCCGGTTTAGGGGGCATTTATTTTACGTACCCATATCTATTTGGGTCTATTATAATTAAATGGATATTCAACTCAATCATTATTATTCAGGTACCAGCGGTTTATTGCTGCCTGTTCCAAATAAGCAGTTTTATCCGGAAGAATTTAAGGAAAAATCCAGGCTTTGTTACTATGCTTCTTTAATGAATTCGATTGAGATTAATAGTTCTTTTTATAAAATTCCCCAAGCCCAAACCATTAAAAAATGGGCAGCAGATGTACCCGAAAAATTCTGCTTTACTTTTAAATTATTCAAAGGCATAACGCATAACCGCGATTTGGCATTTAATTCACACGATGTTGCCCATTTTATGCAAGCAATATCGCAGGCAGGGAATAAAAAAGGATGTTTGTTGGTTCAGTTTCCACCAGGGGTAAGGATTGGTCAGATTAACCAGTTAAAAAGGCTTATGGAAGTATTACGCGCCAATGATCCTGATCTGGAATGGAAGATTGCCCTGGAATTCCGACATCCATCATTGTATACTGAACCTATATATGAATTATTGGAAAACTTTAAATTTGGTATGGTTTTTCATGATAAAGGCATAGCAAGCAGTCCTATTCAGGAAAGTCAGGCAAATTTTGTTTACCTGAGGTTTCATGGTCCAGACGGTAATTACAAAGGCAGTTATACGGATGATATTCTCTACGAATATGCGACCTATATTGCTGGCTGGTTAGTAGAACGAAAGCAGGTATTTGCTTATTTCAATAACACAATGGGCAACGCTTATGGCAACCTCAAAACCCTGCTTCAGATGGTTGAAAATGGGGTTTGAAAGGCTTCTGCTAAAGATTGAAAGTCGTTTCTAATTATTTCTATCCTCCGCTTTAACTATTTTAAAACTTTAGTGTATTTATACCTGTTGTTGTGAAAAACTCCCGCTATGTCTAAATTTTCTGATGCAATAAAATCCTTTAATGTTACGCGTTTAAAAGAAATATTACCACTCAAATATGAAGCGATGAGCGAAAATTCATTTCGTTTTTATCGCGGAACTTGTCACTTATTCTATCAACGGCTCTCCACGCTCAAAAACTTCCCAAAATCACCTATTGGTTGGATCTCCGGAGATCTTCATCTCGAAAATTTTGGTAGTTACAAAGGAAATAACAAACTGGTTTACTTTGATTTAAACGATTTTGATGAGGCGGTGAAGGCGCCGGTACTTTGGGAGGTAATCAGGCTTTTAACAAGTATTTTTATTGCCTTTCAAACCCTTGAAATCGATTTTGAACAAGCCATGAACATGGCACTGCTTTTTGTGAGAAATTATTCTTCCACACTTCAAATAGGTAAAGAAGTAGACTTTGACCCCCGAACCTCGAAGGGGATTGTGTGCGATTTTTTAAACAGTGCCGAAAAAAGTACTTATACGGATCTTTTAAAGAAAAGAACCTACAAAAAGGGACATAAACTTGTTCTGGATATTAAAGATGAGCGACATTTTAAACTGAAAAAAAAGAAACGTGAAGAACTTAAAAATATGATGACCGACTGGCTTGCAGTGAATAATGACAGCCCCTACAATTATAAGGTGAAGGATGTAGTATACCGGCTTGCCGGAACCGGTAGTATTGGACAAAAGCGCTATCTTTTTTTACTGGAGAGTACCCGTGTAAAAGAAGATTATTTACTTGTTGATATGAAACAGGCTTTTCCATCATCTTTAATTCCCTTTGTTAAGGTAAAACAGCCACTCTGGGAAAATGAAGCCAGCCGGATTATTACGGTACAGAAACGGATGCAGCATGTTTCGTCGTCCTTGTTAAGTACGGCAACATTCCGTGGGGAGGATTACGTTATTCAAGAATTACAGCCGGTTAAAGATACCATCAGGTTTAAGTTAATTAGAGAGGATTACCGCAATATTTACCAGGTAATAGGGGATATGGCTGTGTTAACAGCATCTTCTCAATTGCGCAGTGCCGGCATAGACAGATCAGCAACAAAGGATGCATTGATGAAATTTGCATCAGATGATTACTGGCAACAGCATGTTGTAGATATTGCTGCAGAGCAGGCAGCTTTGGTGTTTACAGATTATGCCGTTTTTTTGAAGGAATATAAAGAAGGCGTTTACTGTTAATCTTTTCTTGATAGAAATATTTTTTTTTGAAACCAGGCGCAGCATAATGCCATAAATAGTTTGTTGGAAACGGCAAAACAAGTATGTTTATATACAGATAAATTTATTACCGGAAATTCCAAATAACGAAACACGTAATTAGCATAGCATAATGCAAAACCGACCTACCAATAAACTATTGTTTGCAGGCATTGTTATAGCCAGTATTGTTGTGTTTACCCTTTTGCAAGGTTATTGGGCATTGTGGGATTACCACGACGGGCTGTCGTCAAGCTGCATAGAATGTAGTTTTTTTGGCGATTTATTTTGCGCTTCGTTACTGCCTCTTTCAGTTATAGGGATTTTACAGTTGATTTATTACCGGCTGAAACCCAGGCTTATTTACCAAACGGTTTTTTGCATGCTTGCGCTGATGTTTTGCTGGTACATCATTGATACCATAATTTTCGATGAAAGAGAAGCGTCCTGGAGTACTTACAGCAACATTTGGAGCATTGGAATTATAATATGCTGGCTACAAGTTGCTGTTTTTGGACTGGTTTTCGGGCTAATTTATTATATTTTCCATCCTCAAATACAGCATAAAGCAAGGTAGAATATAGATTTTTTTTAAAAAAATATATGCCCTAATGAGTATGTTGCTGGTCGCCGATCTTCTTGCTTATTACTTTTTTAAAACAAGCCTGAGAGAATCTGTTTCTTATGTAATTGATTTTAACGGTTTCATTTGTCAGCTGAACTGATATACCTTAACTGCAAAATTCTCGGTTCCTTAAGGTTTTTCACGTCATTTGGAGGAATAAATTAATGACGGCTTTTTAAGATAAGAGGTGAGCATTTATAATTCAACTAAAAGATAGACTTGATGATAGGTATTGAATTTATTTGTTGATCATTGTCAAAAAACAAAATTAAATTCTGCATAAAATATTTTTTATCTGTAGTTTTGAATCAAATATCCCAATACGCCCTATTATTTTGCATCCTATATTTATCACCGTTATCGGCGCAATTTTCATGTTGTGCATGGTTGTTGTTAAGCTATTTTTTTACGGCCGCAAAAAACCTTATCTAAGCATTTTAATGTCTATTTCAGTAACGGGCATTATCTGGTACGCACTCATTTATATGTTAACCAATTCTGGATATATTAAAGATTATCCTGGCCTGTATAACAAAGGGCTTCCCTTATATTACCTTATAGCCCCCTGTTTTTACCTTTACATCAGAGGGTCATTAACCCCGGCTTATGCCGTTTTCAGAAAAATTGATTTGCTTCATTTCCTAATCGCAATTCCAGGTGTTATCTCTATAATTCCTTACACTTTTTTAAGTGCAGTAGAGCAACAAATAATTGTAAATCAAGTGGTTGCTGATGTTGGTTTTGCTTTTGGCGACAGTAAATATATAGTTGGCCCCTGGCATTGGTTTGCTTTTCCAATAAGTGCATGTATTTATACATTTGTACAGTTTTTAATCACATTTAAGCAGCGTAAGCAACATCAGGATACACAAACCATAAAATGGATTTATCTGTTTACAGCCATTTGCGGCCTCCTTTTTATAGGGATGTTGATTGTAAATTTTACGATTTTAAATAATTTGGGTAAAACCTGGACTATTCTACATTCCAGTAAAATTGTTTTTGCAATCTGTTTTTGTTTGTTAATACTGAGTGCTTTGTTCTTTTTAAATCCCGAATTTCTTTATGGTTTTGTTCCGCAGGAAAAAGTAGCAGGTTTAAGTAGGGCAATGCCAGAAAGCAAGGCCTCATTAGAAACGAAAGATAAACCATCCTTTGATGAAATTAAGATCAAATTAGTAGATATTAGCTTAGTAGAACAGTTTGAAAATTTTATAAAGAACAGCCAGATTTTTAAAAAAACGGGCTTAACATTAAGCGAGTTGGCTTCGGTTATTGAGGTTCCAAATCATAAACTTTCTGATCTTTTTAACAACCATTACAATCTTAATTTTAACACCTACATTAATAACCTGCGCATTAATTATGTTAAAAACAGGTTGGATACGGGAGACTGGAAACAATTTACTTTAGAAGCAATTGCTAATGATGCCGGCTTCTCTTCGCGCAATACTTTTTTTGTGGCCTTTAAAAAAGTGATGGATGTCACGCCATCAGCATACCTGTCTACACTAAAAGATAAGGCCGCTTAATTTTAATGTACTGATTTACGAAATCGATACATCATAAGCCCTTGTAAAGGCCATAAATGCAGAATAATTGGTGAATTTTTGCGCCCCGGATAACGGAGAATTACCTCCTTTGGACATTGAAAAAGCGGTATGAAATGTAGGATTTCAGAACAGAATCCAGTTTCAGTACGGCTTAAATGCCTGAGACAGATTTTTCCCGGAATCTGAGGAAAGCTTAAATCTTCTCAATTGTTTATGACTAAACGTTTACTTCTATTTTTTGTTGTCCTGTTATTTGGATTTTCAAAAACTTTCGCTCAATTTACCTTATCAGAAAATTTTAAAGGAAGCACCGCCCCAAGTATTAAACTTGGTAATGATGCCGGTCTTACTTCTGGCGGGGCAGATCCCGTTAATCAAGGTTGGCTCAGGTTAACTACTGATGCTGGCGACCAACGTGGCTATGCATTTATCGATAAATCGTTTCCATCTACCCTTGGGGTACTGGTAGATTTTGAGTACAAAACCTATCATAACGCAAGTGAGGGCGCTGATGGAATTGTTGTGTTTCTTTTTGATGGGAGTCTTTCGCAAAGCGATTTTCAATTGGGCGGAACCGGCGCCGGACTTGGTTATGCCCCTCGTGGCAATCAAGGCTTAGCAGGGCTAAAAGCAGGCTATTTAGGTATCGGGCTTGATGAATTTGGGAATTTTTCTTCAAATTTTGCCGGAGGTGATTATACGGAAAATACGCCCAGCACAGGACTTACTTTGGGGCGATATCCAAACAGTATTACGCTTCGCGGACGAGAATCTGACAAGTACAGGTTATTGGCTAAGAAAACCCTGCCAATAGAAGATAATAATACCGTTCAATATACCATTGGAGGTACCACTACACGGCCAGGTGATGGTCTTTTTTACCGTAGGGTACAAATTGAGGTTAAACCTAATGCCAGCGGGCGTTATGATATTGTTGTAAGATGGGCAACAACGCCTGGTGGTGCCTTTACCCAGTTATTTACTTATTCACTGGTGGATCAGGGCGGTGTTAGTTACGCGCCACCCGCTACGCTTAAGCTTGGTTTTACATCGGCAACAGGTGGATCGTACAATAAACATGAGGTTAGAAATGTAACCGTAACTACTCCAGGTAACCTTAGGGTAAGTAAGCGTGCGGATAAAGATTTTTTAAGAACAGTTACTACCGCTAATGCGAACAAAGTAACTTACACCATCGATGTGGTTAACGATACTCAGGAGGCTGTAAATAATGTTCAGTTTAAGGATATTTTAACTGATGGCGCCGGAAATTTGTTAAGCAATTCGGCTTTTACCATCAGCAGTATAAGTTTCGCAGGTTTCAAAACCGGAACAAGTATTCCGCTTCCAACTACGAATCAAATTACAGGATCGTTAAATATGGCCCCAAACTCTACCGGAACAGTAACCGTAGTTGGAACCATTAATTCAATTCCTGCCGGAAATACCCTAACCAATACCGTAAATGTTACACCGACTGATATTACAGATGTGGATATTGATAACAATACCGCTGTGGTAAACACACCTGTGCTTGCCGAAAATGTTGATATTACCGTTCAGAAAACCGTATCTAATCCTTGTCTTTCTACCAGTGGAAATGTTTTTACGGCAATTGTATCCAATGTTGGTACTTTGCCAACTACGGCGGCTGGCAACAAAATTGTGCTCACCAAAACCTATCCAACAAGTTATACTTTTACACCCGGTTTAAATGATGGATGGACAAGAAGTGCCCGAACAACCAGCGGAAGTAATTATGTTTATACCTACACCTATACCGGAGTATTAAACTCTGGTTCCAGTACGCCTCCAATTGTATATACCATAGCTGCACCAGCTGGCGCCAGTACTTATGTAGATGATATTCAGGTGAAATATGTAAACTCTTCGGATGTAAATATCGAAGTGCCGGCCAACCTGAATAACAATAGTGCTGCCAATACCATTGCAACAGTTTCGGGTAAACCAACTGTATCGGCAACGCCGGTTACCTATTGTTTAGGATCGGCTGCAACAGCACTTTCTGCAACGGCCACTAATGGCAATACTTTATTGTGGTATCGTACCAAAGGTGGGGTTTCTTCGGTAAATGCACCTATACCAACAACTACCACAGCCGGGAATACAAGTTTTTATGTTACCCAAACCAATGGGAATTGCGAGAGTGATTATGCTGAAATCGTTGTTACCGTACAGGCAGCTGTTGTTGCGGGTAATATTGCTACCAATCAAACCATTTGTAATGGCTCATCCTCGGCTGCATTAACTTCTACCACTTCAGGCAGTGGAGGAACAACGGGTGCCACAACATCTTACAGATGGGAAAAATCTACAGATGGTGGCACAACATGGTCGGCCATTTCTGGTGCTATAGCTACTACCTATGCGCCAGGTGCACTTACTGCCACTACCCAATTTAGAAGGGTTTACATTTCTACATTAAACGGGGTAGCTTGCGAAGCGGCTACACCAGCGGTTACAATTACCGTTCAAAATGTGCCAACGCCAGGAACAATTGGTGCTGACCAAACCATTTGTACAGGTACTTTGCCGGCAGCTTTTAATTCTGTTACCAACGGAAATGGAACAGGTTCAGGAACAATTGCATACAAGTGGGAGAGTTCTGTAAACGGTAGCACCTGGACAGCAATTAACGGTGCCGTAACGGCAAGTTATGTGCCTAGCGTAGCCTTAACAAGTACTACGCAGTACAGACGATATACCATTTCTACTTTAAATACAATTCCTTGTACTTCAGTAGCCTCAAATATCGTTACCGTAACGGTTAACCAAAATCCAACCGTTGCAAATGCAGGTGCAGATATTTTGCAATACAATTCAGGAATTTTTACCCTTCAGGGCAATGCTCCTGCAGTTGGTACCGGAACTTGGTCGATAGTAAGCGGAACAGCAACTATAACCAATCCATTAAACAGGAATACTACGGTTACGATTGCTGAAAATACAACGGCTACCTTAAGGTGGACCGTTAGTAATGGCCCTTGTGCAGCATCAGCTGATGATGTGAAAATTACTTATACCAAACAGGCTAACCTGCAACTTAGCAAAACTGTTGATAAAACATCACCAATAGTAGGCGATCAGGTAAGCTTTACACTTACAGTTAAAAATAACGGACCAAGTGATGCCAGTGGCGTTAAGGTTATTGATGCTTTAAAAGCAGGATATAATTTTGTGAGCAGTTCATCTGCCAGCTACAGTGCTTTAACTGGCGAATGGTTAATTGGAACGCTTGCCAATGGTGCAACGCAAACCCTTACCATTATTGCAAGCGTTAATGCAAATGCGCTTGCTACAGATTACGTTAACTATGCCTCGGTTACCGGAACAGAAACAGACCCGGATTTAACGAATAATACAGCTGGTTTAAGTACCATAACACCGGTACCATCAGCTGATATAGAAGTAAATAAAACGGCTTTGCCTAAGCCCGCAGTTGCTGGGCAGGCCCTTACTTATACCATTACTTTAAAAAATAATGGTCCGAGTACATTAAAAACAACAGATGCATTTACGGTTACAGAAAATCTTCCTGCAGGATATACGGCCAATAGCTTTACTGCTTCATCCGGAACATTTAACAGCACCAGCGGAAACTGGAATGGACTAAGTTTAGCAACTGGCCAGCAGGCTACCTTAACCATTGCAGGTACAGTGGCTTCATCTGCCAGCGGAACATTAAGTAATACGGTTTCGGTTGCAGTTCCATCAACCATTTCAGATCCCAATTTAAGCAATAACAGTAAAACTGATAATACAACAATTAACCGGGTGGTGGATTTAGGCATCACTAAAACTTCCAGTCCAAAACCTGTTATTGCAGGAAATAATTTAATTTATACCATTACCCTAAGCAATAATGGACCATCTGCTTTAGTAACGAGTGATGTTGTAAAAATCAATGAAAGCTTCCCAGCCGGGTATACAGCTTCAACTTTTACACCATCAACCGGAGTTTATAATAAAATTAACGGCAACTGGACGGGGTTAACCCTTGCGCAGGGGCAAACCGCTACACTGGTTATTACAGGAATAGTGGCTCCAAATGCAACAGGTACTTTAAGCAACACCGTAAGCGTAATTGCGCCAACGGGTACTACAGATAACAATACGAATAACAATACAGCTACCGAAACCACAGCGGTTAACCGCCAGATTGATTTTGAAATTGCAAAAACAGCTTCGCCAAAACCTGCCGTAGCTGGAGAAACTCTAACGTATACCATTACAGTAACCAATAAAGGCATCAGCGCAATGAATGCTGCCGATGTATTAACGGTTACTGATCCTTTACCAGCTGGTTTTACAGCATCTGCTTATAACGTATCTTCAGGTACCTATGATGCGGCTACCGGAAATTGGAATGGTTTAAAATTAGCCAATACCGAAAGTGCGACCTTAACCATTACAGGTAAAGTAGCTTCAGGTGCAAATGGTATTTTAGTAAATAAGGCAACTTTAATTGTACCTGCGGGAATAACTGATCCAACGGTTACAAATAATGAAGCCACAGATAATACCACAATTGTTGCGAAACCAGTTTTGGCAATAACCAAATCAGGTGCTTCTGGATTAACGGCTGGTTCTATTGTAAATTATACCCTTAAAATTGTAAATACAGGAAGCAGTGATGCTGTAAATGCAGCCATTAATGATGCCGTACCAGCGGGTATTGAAAATGTAAGCTGGATTGCAACCGGAATTGGAACCGCAACAGTTACTTCAGGAGCTACAGGCACTGGAAATGCAGTTGCTTTAAAAGCAAACCTTCCGGCAGGAAATGCTGCCAATTTTATTAATGTAAGCATAAGCGGAACCCTAAATCCGGCAGCTACGGGCAGTGTAAACAATACCGCTTTAGTTGTTCCGGCAGAGCCACAAGGTTCAGGAAGTAACTCATCCGTTAATTCTAATGTAACCAGTTCATCAGGAATTGTAATTTCTAAAGAAGGTGCTTCATCTGCTGCGGCGGGTGATGCAGTTACCTACAGAATAGAAGTTGGCAATAACGGACCAAGTAACGCAACGGCTGTTCAAATTGCAGATGCGGTACCCACAGATTTAACTAATGTAAGCTGGACTACCCAAATACAAGGCGGCGCTACAATAACAAGTGGTGCAACTGGGAGTGGTAATGCCATTAACCTCATTGCAAATGTTCCGGCAGGTGCACAACATAAAATAATTTTAAATGTATCGGGCACAATAAAACCAGATTTTGTTGGTACATTAACCAATACAGCCGTTGCTACACCACAAGAAACGGGCAGTACACCTGTTAGTGCGCAAGCGGTAACCAATATAAACAGTAAACCAGTATTTACCATTACGAAAACTGGTCCGGCCAATGTAACGGCGGGTAACAGTATTGCCTATACTGTTACGGTAAGAAATACAGGGCCATCAAATAGTATCAATACCATCATTACGGATAATATTCCGTCGGGTATTACCAATGTTAGCTGGACGAGTACTGTAACCGACGGCATAGCAAATATTACTGCCGGTGCAAGCGGAACAGGGAATGCGTTAAGCTTAACTGGTAATTTTAAAGCAAACAGTACTGTTCAGATTAATGTAACAGGAAAAGTAAATTCGGGTGTACTGGCTAATATCATAAACACTGCAACAGTAACCCCTTCAGAGGCTGGAGTTACTCCGGTTAATTCTAATGAAGTAAGTACTTCTGTAATTACTAAGTCAGGTTTAACCATTGCTAAAAATGGTCCCTCTTCAGTGGTTTCTGGAACCAACATTACTTATACCATTGAAGTAGGAAATACCGGTCCAAGTGACGCATTAAGTGCCAGCATTGCCGATTTAATCCCTGCAGAGGTTTTAAACCCAACATGGACAACAGCAACGCAAGGTTCAGCTTCAGTAATCAGCGGTGGTTCTGGTAGTGGCAACACACTGCAAACGGTTGTAAATGTTCCGGCAGGCGCAAGCAATAAAGTTGTTATCACTATTATTGGCAAAGCAAGCGCAGCTTACAACGGCAGTATTACTAATACAGCAAATGTAACTGCAACAGAATTAAACAGCGCTTCTCCACAATCAGCTGTAACCACGGCAATCAACAGAATTCCTTCAGTATCAATCACTAAGAACGCACCTTCATCGGTTATTTCGGGTGCAAACATTACGTATAGCGTTGAAGTGTTGAATACAAGTACGGCTGATGCACAAAACCTGGAAATCAAAGACCTGGTTTCGCCCAATATAAGTGCAGTAACCTGGACAGCTACACCATCAGGATTAGCAACTGTAAACGGAACAGCTTTAGGAACTGGAAATGATGTAACTTTTACCGGAAATATTCCGGCAGGAGCAGCAAATAAAATAGTGCTGATCATTACCGGTAAAGTAAGTGCAGCATATAACGGAGTGCTGAATAATACAGCATCTGCTATACCTTCTGAAACCGGAACAGTTCCAAAAACATCATCTGTGAGTACTGATGTGCAGAAAATACCGGTTTTAGCAATTGAGAAAACGGGGCCTGCAACTATTAGTGCCGGACAAAACATCAGTTATACTTTAAAAATTAAAAATACCGCAACTGCAAATGCCGATTTGGCTACCATTACAGATAATGTACCTGCTAACGTTCAAAATGTAAGCTGGTTGGCTACAACAAGCGGAACAGCTACTGTGGATGGAACTGCAAGCGGAACAGGAAATGTAATTAGCCTTGTTGGCAACTTACCAGCTGGTACAGGAAATGAAATTACGGTAACCATTAATGGTACGGTAAATCCATCTGCCAATGCCAGTTTGATTAACACCGCAACGGTAACACCATCTGAAACAGGAACTGTTGCCAAAACATCAAATACCATAACAACGCAGGTAAATAAAATACCTTCGGTGAGTTTAATAAAAACGGGTCCGGCTACAGCTAATGCAGGAGAAACGGTTACCTACATTATTGATGCTGTAAATGCAGGTCCATCTAATGCGGATAACATTGCCCTAACAGATTTGGTTCCGGCAATTTTAACCAATGTTTCGTGGACGGCAACGGGTATGGGTACATCAACAGTTGCTGCAGCTTCTGGGCTTGGAAATGTAAACCTAAACGGTAACCTTAAAGTGGGTAATGCCAATAAAATTCAGATTACAGTTAAGGGAACCATTACTGCATCACAATCAAATACAACCATTACCAATACAGCAACAGCAACACCAGTGGAAACCGGAGTTGTAGTGAATTCGAATCCGGTGAGTACAGTCATTTCGAATAAGAGTAATATTTCAATCGTAAAATCTGCTCCCGTATCTTTAAATGCAGGAGAAACTGTAAACTATACTTTACTCGTTAAAAATACAGGACCAAGTAATGCAGTAAATGCAAATATTACTGATGCAATTCCGGCAGATGTTCAAAATGTAAGCTGGACGGCAGTTGCCGGTGGCGCTGCCGGTGTAACCTTTGGTGCAACGGGAACAGGAAATGCTGTAAGTGTAAAAGGCAATCTCCCGGTGGGCGATGCCAATACCATTCTTGTACAAATTACCGGAAAACTAAATCCGGCATTTACAGGAAATTCGTTAACCAATACAGCCACGGTTATCCCGGCAGAAAATGGTAACCCAACGGTAAATTCTAATACAACAACCACACCCGTAAGTAAACAAGCTGATTTAAGGATTTCGAAAACGGGTCCGTCCAATCTGTTTGCAGGTGAGCAGGCAACTTATACCATTACGGTCGAAAATCAAGGCCCCGGTGATGTAACCGGTGCAGTAATCAGCGATCAGCTTCCTGCGGCAATTATTAATGCCAGCTGGACGGTTACAACGACGGGTACAGCCACTACAAATCAGGCCAGCGGAACAGGAAGTGTAAACCTTATTGCGGCACTTAAAGCAGGCGGTACTGATAAAGTAATTGTAACACTTACTGGTACAGTAGATCCATCTTATACAAATACAACCTTAACCAATACGGCCACTGCTGTTCCACCAGCCGGCGTTACCGACCCAAGTCCAGCCAGCGCTGCTGTTGTAACCAATATTGCACGCAAGGCTAATGTAAGGATTGTTAAATCTGGCCCTGCAAATGCCAAAGCAGGGGAAGAAATTAATTATACTTTAAAAATTACCAACCAGGGGCCGAGTACCGCTATTGGTACCCGAATTATGGATAATTTACCAGCTGCGGTAAATGTTGGCTCAATTAGCTGGACAGCAACGGCCAATGCAGGATCGAGTGTTAGTCAGGCTGCCGGTACCGGAAACATAAACTTAACGGCTGATATTGCACCAACAACTGGTGTTATCGAAGTGAAAATTAAAGGTACGGTTAGTGCTTCGTTATTGGATGGGACTTCAATTTCAAATACAGCAACAGCAACGGTTGCTACCGGTATAAGCGATCCGGAGCTGGCAAACAATACTTCGTCTTTCATTACGATTGTAGATAACGATCCAAACTTTACTATTGCTAAATCCGGCCCTGCAAATGCAAATGTAGGTGACCAGATTACCTATACCATTTTAATTAAAAATACAGGTGCAGGCGATATTACAGATGCATTTATTGTAGATAATGTACCTGATGACGTTCAGGTGTTAAACTGGATTGCCGAAGTAAATGGGGTAGCTGTTATTAAATCTGGCTCTGCTTCATCCGGTACTTCCAACAGCATTTTAACGGTAGGAAATATTCCGGCCGGAAACAACAATATATTAATAACGGTAAACGGTATTATTAAGCAAACGGCCGGTTCTTCTTTTACAAACAAGGCCGAAGCAACCTCAGGGCAGGTTAAAGAAAGTTCTGTAACAACGAGTGTGAACCGCTCTACAGATATTGCTGTAATTAAAGCAGGGCCACAACGTATTTCGGCCGGCGAAAACATTACCTACACCGTAAATGTGTATAATAATGGCTCGGTTGATGTTGATGATATCGTAATTAACGACAATGTGAATGCATTGCTGACAAACGTAAGCTGGAGTGCCAAGGCAACAGGTACGGCAGCTGTTACCTCTACCGCAAATGGAATAGGTAATGTAGTGCAGTTAACGGGTAATATTGGTGGCGGGCAAGGTAATTTCATAACCCTGACCATAAACGGTAAATTACCTTCAAATGCCGCTTTAGGTATCTTAACAAATACTGCAACGGTTACCTTACCAGCAGCGATTTCAGATTATAATACCACAAATAATACTTCGTCAGTAAGTACAGATGTGGTTAGTACACCAACTTTGGTGGTACAAAAAACTGGTCAGGCTACGGCCAGTGCCGGTAATCAAATTACCTATAAAATTAAGGTAGACAATACCGGACCGAGTGATGCAAGTGCCGTAAATATTACTGATGTACTTCAGGCCGAACTTACAAATGTTCAATGGATTGCCACAAACAATGGTACTGCAGCTTCTGTAATAGGTACATCAAGCGGGGTGGGTAATGTTGCGTTAAATGCAAACATTCCGGTAGGAACTTCTATTATTGTAGATATAACCGGTACCATTAACCCTAATTTTGCAGGGACGATAAAAAATACCGCAAATGCGAAAATCGGCACAAGCCCGGTAGTATCTTCGACTGAAGTAACCACAACCGTAAGCAAATTAACCAACTTAACCATTGCAAAATCTGCACCAGCCACATTAAGTGCAGGACAGCCAATTGTATATGTTATAGAAGTGGGCAACAATGGTCCGAGTAATGCTGCTGCAGCGGTAATAACAGATAATATTCCGGCAAATATTCTTAATCCAGCGTGGGTTGCTACTGTTTCAGGTGGCGCACTGGTTACGGCCAACGGAACAGGTTCGGGAAATGCTTTGTCCCTAACAGGAAACATTCCGGCAGGTGGAAAAATCTATGTGACTATTAATGGTACTTTAGCTTCAAATGCCACCGGAACGGTTTCAAATACCGCAACGGTTACGCCGTCAGAGCCTGGAAATAATCCGGTAACCTCTAATCCGGCAGTAACAACCGTTAAACAGACGCCTAACTTATTGTTAACAAAATCTGCTCCGACGGTTTCTTTTGGTGGAAGCAGCATAACATATGCCCTTAAACTTAGCAATGCAGGCCCATCTGATGCCCTGGGAACTACTTTAACAGATGCTGTTCCGGGTAACGTTCAAAATGTAAGCTGGATAAGCACGGCTACCAACGGCGCAACCCTATTATCGGGCAATACCGGTTCGGGTAATAATGTTTCTTTAACTGCAAATATTCCTGCAAACGGAAATATTGATGTGGTGATTAGTGGAACCATTAATCCTTTATTTAAAAACACTTTGGTTAATACGGCTACGGCATCTCCGGCTGAGCCAGGGATCCAACCTACTCAAAGTACAGCTTCAACGGTTGTAACACCTTCTGTTGATTTGCTGATCTCAAAAAGCGGACCTGCCACTGTATTAGCTGGAACAACAATAAACTATCAGATAGTTGTTAAAAACAATGGACCAAGTACCGCCTTAAATTCGGTAATTGCAGATTTAGTTCCGGCTCAAATCAGCAATGTAGAATGGAAGGCAACAGCAGAAGGTAATGCTGCAATTTTATCAGCCTTGCAAGGTACAGGAAATGCCATCTCCTTAAATGCAGATTTACCGGCGGCTACGGCTGACCGTATTGTAATTGACATTAAAGGAATTGTTTCACCAGCCTTTAACGGAAATATTAGCAATGCTGCAAGTGTTACACCAGCCGAAACAGGTACTGCCATAGTTTCTACACCTGTTGTTACGGCAGTAAACAGACAGCCAATTATTAAAGTAACCAAAGGTGGACCTGCGGTACTTAGATCAGGCAATAAAATTAGTTACCTGATTAATGTGGTAAATGAAGGCACAGGTGATGCACTCAACCTTTCAGTAACTGATGCTGCACCGGTTGCATTGACCAATTTAACATGGACAATCCATAATACAGGAGCTGCAACAACTTCTGTAGCAAATGGAAGTGGCGATATTAATATAACAGCAAACCTTCCGGCAGGTACTGCAAACGGGATAAATATTTATGTAACTGGAGAAATTCCATCAACTTTTGACGGAACAATTTTAAATACGGTTAATGTACAGCCTGCTGAAACTGGTGCTTTAGCAGCAACTTCTTCGGTTTCAACTACGGTTTACCGTTCATCACTAACCCTGGTAAAAACAGCATTAAATGCCGTAACTAAAGCAGGGGATGTAATTAATTACGAATTAACGATACATAATACCGGAACCTCAGCTTTAACCAATGTGGTTATAGTGGATGAAGGTGCAGATGCAGGAAGTATTAATCCGGCAACTTTAACTACGCTTGCTGCCGGTGCTACCGTAAAAGTAACGGCTAAACATACCCTTAGCCAGGCCGATGTAGATAAAGGTAGTTTCAGCAATAGTGCTTCTGTAACTTCAAAAGCTCCTGATGCGTCAGAAGTAAGTGATATTTCGGGAATAACTGATGCTGATGATTTACCTACAGTAGTTCAAATTACACCGGTTCCAAAAGTAACTTTAGTTAAAACGGTTGTTGGTATCCTGCCAAATTTAGCCGGACAAATTTTAAACTATAACCTCACGGTTAAAAATACAGGTAACGTTACCCTTAATAATTTAGTGGTAACAGATGCCAATGCAATTGTTGCCGGAAGTCCGGTTAGCCAGTTGGCACCGGGCGCAAGTGTAGTCATTACTGCAAGTCATATATTGAGTCAATCTGATGTGGATGCAGGGACCTATTCAAATCGTGCAGAAGTTACCGCCAGTCCGGCAATTGGTACAAACATTTCAGATAAATCGGGTACGGATGAAACCAATGACGATCCAACAATAACGACTATTGTATCGAATGGTTCAATGGCTTTAACCAAAGTAGCCAACAATACAGGAAGTAAAGCCGGCGATGTGGTTAATTATACCATCGTAGTGAAAAACACTGGAAATGTAACGCTGGCAAATGTTGTGGTAAGTGATGCCGGTGCTGACACAGGATCAATCCTTCCGGCAAATGTGAGCAGTTTAGCCCCAAATGCATCTGCAACGGTTACGGCAAAACATACTTTAACCCAAGCCGAAATTGATAATGGAAGTTATAGCAACCAGGCGTCTGTTTCAGGTAATGATCCAAAAGGAACTCCGGTTTCTAATCCTAAATCGGATGATCCAAGCACGCCAGCGGTTGATGATGCCACCATAGTGACTATTATTCCAAATGCTTCAATGACTTTAACCAAAGTATCCAACAATACAGGAAGTAAAGCTGGCGATGTGGTTAATTATACCATCGTGGTGAAAAACACTGGAAATGTAACGCTTACAAATGTTGTGGTAAGTGATGCCGGTGCTGACGCAGGATCAATCCTTCCGGCAAATGTGAGCAGTTTAGCCCCAAATGCATCTGCAACGGTTACGGCAAAACATACTTTAACCCAAGCCGAAATTGATAACGGAAGTTACAGCAACCAGGCGTCTGTTTCAGGTAATGATCCAAAAGGAACTCCGGTTTCTAATCCTAAATCGGATGATCCAAGCACACCAGCGGTTGATGATGCCACCATAGTGACCATTATTCCAAATGCTTCAATGGCTTTAACCAAAGTAGCCAACAACACAGGAAGTAAAGCTGGCGATGTGGTTAATTATACCATCGTAGTGAAAAACACTGGAAATGTAACGCTGGCAAATGTTGTGGTAAGTGATGCCGGTGCTGATGCAGGATCAATCCTTCCGGCAAATGTGAGCAGTTTAGCCCCAAATGCAACTGCAACGGTTACGGCAAAACATACTTTAACCCAAGCCGAAATTGATAACGGAAGTTACAGCAACCAGGCATCTGTTTCGGGTAATGATCCAAAAGGAACTCCGGTTTCTAATCCTAAATCGGATGATCCAAGCACGCCAGCGGTTGATGATGCCACCATAGTGACCATTATTCCAAATGGTTCAATGGCTTTAACCAAAGTAGCCAACAACACAGGAAGTAAAGCCGGCGATGTGGTTAATTACACAATCGTGGTGAAAAACACTGGAAATGTAACACTTGCGAACGTTGTAATAAGTGATGCTGGTGCTGATGCAGGATCAATCCTTCCGGCAAATGTGAGCAGTTTAGCACCAAATGCATCTGCAACGGTTACGGCAAAACATACTTTAACCCAAGCCGAAATTGATAACGGAAGTTACAGCAACCAGGCATCTGTTTCGGGTAATGATCCAAAAGGAAATCCGGTTTCTAATCCTAAATCGGATGATCCAAGCACACCAGCGGTTGATGATGCCACCATAGTGACCATTATTCCAAATGCTTCAATGACTTTAACCAAAGTAGCCAACAATACAGGAAGTAAAGCTGGCGATGTGGTTAATTACACCATCGTAGTGAAAAACACTGGAAATGTAACGCTTACAAATGTTGTAGTAAGTGATGGCGGTGCTGATGCAGGATCAATCCTTCCGGCAAATGTGAGCAGTTTAGCCCCAAATGCAACTGCAACGGTTACGGCAAAACATACTTTAACCCAAGCCGAAATTGATAACGGAAGTTACAGCAACCAGGCATCTGTTTCAGGTAACGATCCAAAAGGAACTCCGGTTTCTAATCCTAAATCGGATGATCCAAGCACGCCAGCGGTTGATGATGCAACGGTTAGTACAATTATTTCTAATCCTGCAATTACAATGGTTAAAACAGGCGTGTTGAGTACAGATGGAAACAGCATTACTTACACCTTCACCATTAAAAATACAGGAAACGTTACGGTATCATCTATTACCATTACAGATGCGAAAATCGGTTTAACTAAAACATTATCTGCTCCCTTGGCACCAGGTACATCAACAGTAGAAACGACTGTTTATACCTTAACCCAGGCAGATAAAAATGCCGGAAGTGTAACCAACAGCGCAAAAGTTGTGGCCCAGGCTCCTAATAAACAATTGTTAAGTGATATTTCAGGAACTGCAGAAAATAACGACATACCAACTGTAACCATAGTTCCCGAAAAAGGTGCCATTTCATTGGTTAAAACAGCAAAATTCAGTGGTAACCAGGTTACTTATACATTCACCATTAAAAACACAGGCAATGTAACATTGGATGTTGTAGAATTGACAGATGCCAAATTGGGCGTTACGAATAAGGTGGTGGATATTCCGGGCGGATTAAATCCTGGTGCTACAGTAACTGTTACCGAAGTATATACTTTAACGCAGGCTGATAAAGATTTGGGCAGCGTGAGCAATACAGCAACTGTAAAAGCTAAAACACCTTCAGGTATTCAAGTTCAGGCCGTTTCCGGAACAGCCGAGGGAAACAGTACCCCAACAGTAATTTCTGTTCCTAAATCACCGGTAGCACATAATGATCAAGCCGAAACTAAAGCAAATGCACCGGTTATTATCAAAGTACTTGATAACGATGATCCGGGTAATTCTATTTTAGATAAACTGGCTATTGAAATTACGGTACAACCGAAACATGGAACGGTAAAAGTAAATGCTGATGGAACGATTACTTATACACCAAACCCGGGTTATACCGGAGATGATGTAT
The DNA here is from genome assembly GCF_032678625.1 of Pedobacter nototheniae. Lineage (GTDB taxonomy): Bacteria > Bacteroidota > Bacteroidia > Sphingobacteriales > Sphingobacteriaceae > Pedobacter > Pedobacter nototheniae_A. Next base: position 470,201 of record NZ_JAVTSO010000002.1, read on the forward strand.
TTAGCTACAGAGTTAAAGATGCGTATGGTTATTATACTAATGTAGCTTCTGCCACTATTCAGATTAATTTCTTTGACGTATTTGTACCAACACTTTTCACTCCGAACGGCGATGGTACCAACGATACATTCGAAATAAGAGGTTTAGATCAATATCAGGAAAATGTACTGACCATTGTAAACCGATTTGGAAATGAAGTATATCGTGCTAAAAACTACCAGAACAACTGGACAGGAGAAGGATTAAACGAAGGAACGTATTTCTATTTGTTAAAAGTGAAAAGAATTGGTAGTACCGACTTCGAAATTAAAAAAGGATATATAACACTGATCAGAACATTTAAAAAGTAAAATGATCCGGGCTGTTTTGCCTTAGCAAAACAGCCCATTCAATCAGTAGAGATTAAAATAAAATTTTCCATGAAAAAAATATTATTATTCATTGCACTTTCTTTGGTACTGCTGTGCAGGTCGGCAATTGCCCAGCAAGATGCCCAGTACAGCCAGTACATGTTCAACGGGATTTACATTAATCCAGCCTATGCCGGATATAAGGAAGTGTTAAACGTGCACAGTTTTTACCGCAGTCAGTGGACAGGGATTAATGGTGCACCAAAAAGTATGTCGCTTGCGGTAGATGCCATTGCCAATGATGGCAACGTTGGTCTTGCACTTCAGGTGGCCAGCGATAAACTTGGTGCGCAAACCAATTTAAGCGTGTACGGAAATTATGCTTACCGGATCAGAATGAATGATGATGGCAGCTCGCGTTTAGCGCTTGGTTTAGGTGTGGGTATGGTTAATTTGGCAATAGATGGTTCAATGCTTAACCCCAATGATATAGAAATTAACCAGCCCGTTGGAACTCAAAGTACCATTGTACCCGATGCAAGGGCAGGCGTTTACTTTTCCAACGATAGGTTTTATGCAGGTTTCTCTGCCGATAACCTGATTGCTCAATACATCAATATCGATAGGTATGCCTTTATTCCACAACCCAAGCCACATTACTATTTAACAGCGGGTGTATTACTTCCATTAAACGAGGATTTCCAGATTAAACCTTCTTTTTTAATTAAAGACGACAGAGGGGGGCCAACCAGTTTGGATGTGAACGCCTTTTTGATGATCAGGGATGCAGTCTGGATTGGCGGATCTTACCGCACAGGAATAAAACTGTACGATAAAAGTTATCTTCAAAAAGACCTTTCTACCCGAAATTCTGCTGTTGCAGCAATACAATTATTCCCTTCAGATAAATTCAGGATTGGATATGGTTACGATTTTTCAATTGGCCCGTTACAGGGCTATAGCGGTGGTACGCACGAAATATCCGTAGCCTTTTCTTTTGGCAGATCAGATGTAAGAATGGCTACACCAAGGGTTTTTTAACCCACTGTTTTTTTGTAATCAATCATTTTCATCCCTCAGGGTAATTGAAGAAGACTTTACAAAAAGTAAATATGAATTAACCGGGCCTCAGGCCTTTTCACCTCAAAATAATGAATAAATTTATATTAGGTATATCACTTTCGGTTTATGGTGTACTGGCCATCAGCTTCTCAGCCGATGCACAATATGTAATAAAAGATGCCGATAAACAGTACACGTTGTACAATTACAGCAAGGCAATTGACCTTTACGAACAGGCCTATGAAAAGAAAGAAAGCTTACATGCCGCAGAACGATTAGCTAATGCTTACAGCTTTGTGAACAATTACGTGCAGGCAGAAAGCTGGTATGCAATAGCTTCTAAAATGCCCGATAGTAAAGCAGATAATGTATTGGGTTATGCAAAAGCTTTGCAAAACAATTCAAAATACACTGAGGCAAAGGTACAATACCTCAACTATGCCGATCGCAATAAAGAAGTTTCACAGAAACAGCTGGCCATTTGGGTTGCCTCCTGCGATTCGGCAATAAAGTGGATGAAAACACCAAAACAGGTTGAATTGGTTAATCAGAAAATTTTAAATAGCGCACAGTCAGATTGGGGAGCGGTAAGTTATCAGGGTGCAATTGTTTTCACTTCAGACAGAAACAACAGCGGACTAACATCAAAAGAAAGTACGCCATTTTTAAAATTTGACGGTGCAAAAGAACCCGATAAAAAAACATATGGCTGGACAGGTAATGGGTACCTGAAATTGTACATCAAATCACAAACGGATAGTTTACAATTATTCCCAATCAAAACAGGAACCAATTACCATGTGGGAGCCGCAAGTTTTACTGCTGATGGAAAAACCATGTATTTTACCATGACAAAGATTCCTGGAGATTTGGAAAAAGTAAAAAACAAGCCAAGTACGGTTAATGTCGAAATTTACAGCAGTACAAAAGAGACTAACGGAAGCTGGAGTGAGCCTGTTTCTTTTAAATATAACAATGTGAATAGTTATTCTGTTGGCGATCCGTTTATTTCTACCGATGGACAAAGCTTATACTTTGCATCGAATATGCCTGGTGGAAAAGGAGGAACAGATATTTACGTTTGTTTAAAAACGGATGCTGGCGATTGGGGTAAACCAGTTAATCTGGAGGAAATTAACACAGAAGGTAATGAACGTAGTCCGGCCTTTGATGCTAAAAACAATCTTTTTTTTGCAAGTGATGGTCGGGTAGGAATGGGCGGCCTGGACATTTTCAGGGCATTAAGAAATGGCTCCGGCATCGGGCAGATTGAAAATCTGGGTTATCCATTTAACTCTCCGCATGATGATTTCGGTTTTAGCCTGAATGAAATTGATGGCATCGCTTATCTTTCTTCAAATCGTAACGGCGGTGTGGGGAGCGACGATATTTATGCCATCGACCGGAACATGATTTTAGCCTTCAAACTTGAAGGAAGGGTTTACGATAAGAAAACTAATCAACCAATAAACGGTGCAATCGTAACCCTTGCAAAGGTAAATGGGGGTGAGCTTAAAGTTGAAACAGACGAAAACGGCGCTTATCAATTTAACCTCGCAAAAGATGCGGAGTATAACGTTAGCGCAGAAAAAACAGCATACAGATCTGATATCGAAAATCTGGCAACAATTGGTTTAACAAGTTCGCAGATATTACAGCAAAACCTATACCTCGAAGCCATTGAACTCAATAAAGGCATCAGGTTAGAAAATATTTATTATGATTTTGATAAGTGGAATATTCGTGAAGATGCTGCGGTTGAACTGGATAAACTGGTCAAAATAATGAAAGACAATCCAACCATCTGGATTGAGCTTGGCTCACATACCGATAGCCGAGGCAAAGATTCTTATAATTTAACCTTATCGCAGAAAAGAGCCGAATCAGCAGTAAATTACATTATTTCTAAAGGAATTGATAAAAACAGGATTACAGCAAAAGGGTATGGCGAAACACAACTTTTAAACCGTTGTTCAAATGGGGTAGAATGCACCGAAAGCGAACACCAGCTGAATAGAAGAACGGAGTTTAAAATTGTGAAGTAAATGGCTCCACAAGGTTTTATAGCCTGATAAAAGCAAATTGAAAATTAAAGTCCTTGTCTTTTATAAAGACAGGGACTTTTTTATATTGTTGCAGATAATGTAGTTAAGTTGAATAAGGCTAAAGTATTTTAAAAGTAACAGACTTGATAACATGCTGCATTTGATTTAAGGGCAACGTTAGCTATATTTGCCGCGTGAACAAAATCGTCATCTTCCTGCTGTTCCCCGTACTGATATTTAGTACTTCTGTGCGTGAAGTATTAAAGATGCCTCAGCTTATCTCACATTTTCTGCAACATCATCAATTGAATTCACAAATCAGTTTTATTGATTTTCTGGAAATGCATTATATCGGAGAAGACCTGGATGATAATGACGATGAGGAAGATATGAAGCTGCCATTTAAAAAAGTAGATGGCCACCATGTAATCTCTATCGGTGTTCCATCCGAGAAATTTATGCTCTTAAAAGCGGCCTGTTTACATCTTTTAATTGATTCTTCTTTAACTTACGAGAAAAAATATAACAATCCTACCTTTGGAAGTCTGTTCCGACCACCAATTGCATTAGCATAATTTTCTATCTATTTCCAGTTTTTTTTCAGGAGAGAATTTCGCTCGCCCTGAATAATATGTCGATCCATTTAAAATAATTTATTATGCTAAATAAGATTATCGGCTTTTCCGTTCGGAATAAGTTGATTATTGCCTTATTTGTACTCTCGCTTGTGGGCTGGGGAACTTATGAGGTTACCAAATTACCTATTGATGCCCTTCCTGATATTACCGATAACCAGGTACAGGTAATTACCGTTTCGCCTTCTTTAGGTGCTCCGGATATTGAACGTTTAATAACCTTTCCTATTGAGCAAGCCTGCAGCAGCATTTCCGGGCTCAAACAAATCAGAAGTTTTTCCCGTTTCGGGCTGTCGCTGGTAACCATCGTTTTTAATGAAGAAACAGATGTTTACTGGGCAAGGCAACAAATTGCCGAACGCTTGCAGCAAGTTCAGCAGGAAATTCCCCAGGGAATCGGCTCGCCTGCTATGGCTCCGGTTTCTACAGGTTTAGGAGAAATTTATCAGTATGTTGTTCGTCCGAAAAAAGGATATGAAGGCAAATATGACGAACAGGAACTGCGCACCATTCAGGATTGGATTGTTAGGCGCCAGCTTCTCGGAACGCCAGGTGTGGCAGAAGTATCGAGCTTTGGAGGCAGACTTAAACAATATGAAGTTGCAGTAAAGCAAGACCAGTTGAAAGCTTATGGACTGACCATTGCTGAAATTTTTGACGCTTTAGAAAAAAACAATGAAAATACAGGTGGTGCCTACATCGAGAAAGGACCTACTGTGCTTTATATCAGGAGTGAAGGGTTAACCACAAGCCTTGCCGATATTGAGAAAATTGTGGTAAAAACGCTTGATAACGGAATGCCTGTGCTTATGGGGCAGGTGGCTAAAGTGCAGTACGGATCAGCCATCCGTTATGGCGCAATGACCTACAATGCACAGGGCGAAGTTGCCGGGGCTGTTGTAATGATGCTGAAGGGAGAAAACTCATCAGTGGTGGTTAAACGGGTTAAAGATAAAATTGCTGAAATACAAAAAATGCTGCCTGAAGGGGTTGTTGTTGAACCTTTCCTGGATAGGACTAAAATGGTTGATAATGCGATCAGTACCGTAGAAACCAATTTAATGGAAGGTGCATTAATCGTAATTTTTGTATTGGTTTTCTTCCTCGGAAATTTCCGTGCCGGATTAATTGTATCCTCTGTTATTCCACTGTCGATGCTTTTTGCCATTATATTAATGAATAAGTTTGGTGTTGGCGGAAATCTAATGTCGCTCGGAGCCATAGATTTTGGTCTTATCGTTGATGGTTCTGTAATTGTTGTGGAAGCAATTCTGCATCGGTTTTCACACAGCAAACACTTTAGGTCACTAAACCGGATCAACCAAAATCAAATGGATACAGAGGTTGAAAAGTCTACAGGTTCTATGATTAAATCAGCCGTGTTCAGTCAAATAATTATCCTCATTGTTTACCTTCCAATTCTCTCTTTAGAGGGTATCGAAGGTAAAATGTTTAAGCCAATGGCATGGACAATTGCTTTTGCAATATTAGGAGCGTTTATTCTGTCCATTACCTATGTACCTATGATGTCGGCATTATGCTTAAATAAAAACATCAGTCATAAAAAAAATCTGACAGATAAATTAATGGCCTGGTTAGAGCGCAGGTATCAGCCGGTATTGAGTAAGGCACTTAAATTTCCGAAAACTATATTGGCCGTTACCATTTCCCTCTTTGCAATTTCTGTTTTTGTTATGGGCACATTGGGTGGAGAATTTATTCCTCAATTGGAAGAGGGCGATTTTGCAGTAGAAACGCGTTTGCTTACGGGGAGTAACCTTAATAACACCATTGAAACCACTCAAAAAGCATCAAAAATCCTGCTGGATCAATTCCCGGAAGTGCAAAAAATTGTCACTAAAATTGGTAGTGCCGAAGTTCCGACAGATCCAATGCCTTTCGAAGCCGGTGATATGATGGTGATTTTAAAACCTAAAAAAGAGTGGACTTCGGCCAGTTCTTTTCAGGAGTTGAGTGCAAAAATGACAAAAGCGGTGGAAGTTATTCCAGGGATTACGGTCGGCTTTCAGTTTCCGGTACAAATGCGCTTTAATGAGTTAATGACTGGAGCAAGACAAGATATAGTTTGTAAAATTTTTGGCGAGGATTTAGATTCACTTGCAGGTTATGCCAAGCGTTTAGGGCACATTATTGGAACCGTTAAGGGAGCTATTAATGTGTATGAAGAACAAGTAACGGGTATGCCACAGGTTGTAATAAAATACAACAGAGATGGAATGGCCAAGTATGGCATTAATGTTGGCGATGTGAACCGGGTGGTAAATACAGCCTTTGCCGGACAAATTGCGGGGCAGGTTTACGAAGGCGAAAAACGTTTTGATATGGTGGTGCGCTTGGATGAGGCCGCCAGAAAAAACATTAAAGATGTGGAGAACCTGATGGTGCTCACCAAATCGGGCAACCAGGTGCCATTAAGCATGCTGGCAAGTATAGAGGAGGTAGAAGGCGTAAATCAGATACAAAGAGAAGATACGCGGCGGAGGATTATTGTAGGTTTTAATGTTAAAGATAGAGATGTACAGTCGATTGTAGAAGAACTGCAGCAAAAAGCAGGGCAGCAGCTTAACCTTTCTAAAGGATATACCATTTCTTATGGCGGATCTTTTGAAAATATGACGGCAGCAAAATCGCGATTGGCTATTGTAGTGCCCATAGCCCTTTTACTTATTTTTCTGCTCCTTTATTTCGCATTTAGCTCCGTAAAACAAGGGCTCCTGATTTACACAGCTATCCCTTTATCGGCTACCGGAGGGATATTTGCCCTTTGGATCAGGGATTTACCTTTTAGTATATCAGCCGGAGTAGGCTTTATTGCGCTGTTTGGTGTTGCTGTATTAAATGGAATTTTACTGGTTACAGAATTTAACCGGCTGAAAAAGGAGGGATGGACTGATGTAAAACGGATTGTTATTCACGCTACAAAATCTAAACTGCGTGCTGTATTAATGACCGCCCTTGTTCCCTCACTGGGTTTTATTCCAATGGCCATCAGCACCGGGGCCGGTGGTGCTGTTCAAAAACCACTTGCAACTGTCGTTATTGGCGGTTTGCTGGTATCAACAATGTTAACCTTATTTGTTTTACCCATGTTATATATTTTATTTGAGAAGGGCTTTGGTTATTTTAAACCCAAACGTAAATTGGCTGTAATTGCTGCTTTTATTTTTCTGGGTATAACACCGTCTAAAGCACAACAAATCAATCTCGAAGCTGCCCTCGATACGGCGATAAAAAACAATGTATCGTTAAAAGTTGCCCAAACAGAAATTCAATATTATAAACAACTCAGCAAAAATAGCTTTGATGTATCTAAAACTGCGCTAAGCTTTGATTATGGTAAATTTAATAGCCTGGCAAATGATAATAAGTTTTCAGTAATTCAAAGCCTTGATTTTCCGACTGTTTATGGCCGGCAAAGTGCCGTTCATAAAACAAATGTTCAGATCAGTGAGGTACAATTAGGCGGAAAAGAATTAGAACTTAAAGCTGAAATTAAATCGACCTATTTTGATATAATATTATTACGGGAAAAACATAAACTTTTAATCTGGGCAGATAGTGTTTACAGTGCCTTTCTGGATAAATCATCACAAAGGTTCAAATCCGGAGACGTAGATATTCTGGAACTTCGTACGGCTGAAAATCAAAAACAACAGATTGGAAATCAGCTGGAAATGCTTAAAATGGATTATGAATTAAGTCTTAAATCGTTTAGATTTCTGTTAAACAGCAAGCTCAGTTTAGAACCCGCTATGGATGGCTCAATTTATACTTTTAATTTACTGGCTAAACAAGAAGCGGTAAACAATCCAATACTTAAGTTGAGCGCGGCACAATTAGAACTTGCTAAAAAACAAAAAACACTGGAAGGTAGTAAGTTATTGCCATCCTTAAGTTTTGGTTACAACAATTCCAGTATTATAGGCTGGCAAACAAACAGCATGGGGGCAGAGCAGTATTTTAATGGTGGTAAAAGATTTTCGTCGGTAAGTATTGGTTTGGGGATTCCGGTTTTCTTTGGTGCGCAGCAATCGAGAATTAAAGCTTCTAAAATTGCCATACAACAAAAAGAACAAGAGCTGCAATTAACTGAAAAAACGTTGAACCAATCGCTTGACAATGCGGTTAACCGTTATGAGCAATTAAACAGAATCATTAAATCTTACCAGAAAGTTTCTCTTGCAAATGCCAGCGACATTATTAGAACGGCAACCGATAAATTAAATGCCGGAGAAATTGCCTACCTCGATTGGGTTATATTAATTAATCAATCCATACAACTCAAGGCAGAATATTTTGATAAAGTTAAACAGCTAAATGATGCTGCATTTGAGATAGAAAAATTAACGGCAACAGATAAATAACACAAAATGAAACATAAATTAAAAGTTGGAATTGTTTGTATGGCCATTTTAATGGCTTGTAGTAATGCAGATAAAAGCGATAAAACAATTTCTCCTGATCAGGAAGTAAAGGTAAATGCAGATGAGGTTCAGCTCAGTGCAGCGCAAGTTAAAAACGCAGGTATACAATCAGGAAAACTCGAAGCAAAAGGTATGCACAATACTATTAATGTAAATGGTGTAGTGGATGTTCCGCCAGAAAATACCTATTCGGTAAGTGTACCGATGGGTGGCTACGTTAAACAAATGAATCTTATTCCGGGGATGATGGTAAAAAAAGGTGCTGTACTGGCATTGGTAGAAGATCAGCAATACATTCAATTGCAGCAAGACTACCTTACCTCAAAAAACAGACTCAAATTTGTTGCAGCGGATTACACCAGGCAAAAAGGATTGAACCAAACAAAAGCAACCAGTGATAAAATTTTCCAGCAAACAGAAAGTGAATTTAATAACCAGAAGGTACTGGTAAAATCGCTGGCAGAAAAACTAAGGCTTATTGGAATTAATCCATCAACGCTAAATGAAGATAATATCACCAGGAACATTAAAGTTTATGCACCCATTAGTGGTTATGTTACCAAAGTAAATATTAATGCTGGCAAATATGTAAATGCTACAGATGTGCTTTTTGAGTTGATTAGTCCGGGGGCATTACACGCAAGTTTGACGGTGTTTGAGCGTGATGCCGTAAACTTAAAAGTAGGACAAGAAATTGTATGTACTACAGCTGCCAATCCGGATAAAAAGTATATCGCTAAAATTCATCTCATTACCCCAAACATAGAGGGCGACCGTACAACAAGTGTACATTGCGACATTGAAAATGCAGATCGTAAATTACTACCGGGTACCTTTTTAAATGCAGCAATTTCTGTTTCAAATGCGGTAGTTGAAGCCGCACCTGAAGAGGCAATTGTAAAATGGGAAAATAATTATTATGTATTCGAAGATTTGGGTAACCACCGTTATAAAATGATTCAGGTACAAACGGGTACAAACCTGGAAGGCTTTACTGAAATTAAAACCAAAGGCAAACCAGGTAATATTGTAGTTAAAAATGCATATGCAATATTGATGAAAATGAAGAATGGAAGCGAAGAAGGATAACTAAATATTTCTTTCAGGAAACAATGCTTAAAGAACGTTCGATCTTAATTAAATTGAACGTTCTTTTTTTAATTTAGATCTGCAATTATATCAGGTCCATTCTCTCTGCAATTCTACAAGCCTCAAAGGAATTGCTAACCCTTAATTTTTCTAAAATATTTTGCCGGTGCCTGTTTACCGTATTTACACTTATAGAAAGTAAATCTGCAACCTCTTTACTCATTTTTCCTCTTCTAATCAGCTGCAATATTTCTTTTTCGCGAACAGACAAAAGTTTACTATAGTCTTTTTGATCAGGTTTGATCGAAATTCCGGTTGCAGAATTTAGAATTAGCCCATTCAATGCTTCTTCGGTTTGCTCATCATAAGAGAGATTGTACAAACAAAGGGCTAACCACAGGCTACCATCCATCGCACTGCTAATGTAAAACATACGGTGTTCCACAATAATGTATTTACCAGCTTTGTTCAGCATTCTGATTTTGCTTTTAACCTGGTAGTCTGATCTTTCACTGGTAGATAAACCTTTTAACATGTTAAAGAATTTAAGTTCCAGCAGATGTTTATCGATAAGATCATCGGGGTGGATTTTATTAAAAATATCGTCTTCCCAAATAGAGTTTATCTCCTCAGAAACATAACTTTCCTTAAAACCCAGCGCTTTAGCCACCCTTCCATTATAAATATAGCTTTTATTAGCACTCATATCACTTAATACCGCAATAGCATTTTCTATCCTGGCATACATAGAAGCCATATGCTGGTATTGAAGAATACCAACAGATTTATTCTTGTCTTCACCAAAAGGCTGTTTTAGCAACTGTTCATTCAGGCTATTTATAATATTCATTTCAATATGGTTATTAATCAGTATTGGAGCATCGGCAATAGGCTTATACATTTGTAAACCAAATCTAACATATGGTTATTAACACAAAACAACAAATGAAAAAAATTATTTTGAGTATTGCCGCATTCATAACAGTACAAACAGGGTTTGCCCAAACACTTGAAAAAATGCAATGGTTTAACGAACCTAAAAAGTGGGAAATTAAAAATAATGCCCTAACTATGTTGGTAACACCGCAAAGTGATTACTGGAGAATTTCGCATTACGGCTTTACGGTTGATGATGCCCCTTTTTATTACAGTACTTATGGAGGAGAATTTGAAGTAAAGGTAAAAATTACCGGGGATTATAAAGCCCGTTTCGATCAAATGGGGTTGATGTTGCGTACAGATCACGAAAATTACATTAAAGCCGGTATTGAATTTGTTGATGGTAAGTACAATTTAAGTACCGTGGTTACGCACAAAACCAGCGACTGGAGTGTGATTACAATGGATAAAGTACCCGCGTTTATATGGATAAAAGCGATAAGAAGACTGGATGCTGTTGAAATATTTTATTCTTACGATGATAAAACTTATATCATGATGCGAAATGCCTATTTACAGGATAACAGGCCAGTAATGGTTGGGTTTATGGGCGCAAGTCCGGATGGAAATGGATTTAACGCTAAATTTGAAAATTTTGAAGTAAAACAATTACCGGATCAGCGTAGACTGGAGTGGTTAAAGAAAAATGCAAATTAATAATCTCCTTCCCGAGCTCTCATCCTTTCAAACTTTATGGTTGGTGTTATCACCAACCATTTAGCCTGGAGGAAAAATTAACATAACAATTTATAACTTAATATTGGCTTAACGCAGTGCGCCGTTTAAGCCATTAAATTTGTGGTCAAGAGTTTCTCTTCATTCCGCATGTTTAAAGAAGTAAAAGATTTACAGGATATTGATTTATTAAAAAGGTATAAAGGTGGTGATACCATCGCTTACGATATTCTTTTTAAAAGATATTATGCAGAACTGTATAACTATGCCTTTAAAAATGTAAGAAATACTTTTATTGCTGAGGAGTTAACTATGGATGTAATGCTTGGCTTATGGAAAAAGCAGGGCGATATTCATGTCGATGTAAATTTAAAAGCATACCTGTATCGTTCGGTTAAAAATGCAATCTACAATCATTACCGTAAAAAAATATTGGCAACAGTTTCTTTAGATGAAGAAATTGATGCTAATGTGGTACAATCCAGGCCGGCTGATGACGCCATTATTTATTCCGAATTGGAAAAAATATACCATCAGAAACTAAGCGAATTGAGCCCTGCCCGCCGCAAGGTTTACCAAATGAGCCGTGAGGAGAACAAAACCTACGCAGAAATAGCAAAGGATATGAATCTTTCCATCAATACCGTAGAAAATTATATGGTTGCTGCACTCGGTTTTTTTAAACAGCATATCAAAGAACATGCAGATTTTACGCTTTTCATTCTTATCGTAAGTATTTCGAAATACTTTTAGCCCTAAAGAAAAAATAATATTTTTTTTCATCTCTATAGGTGGTCTGTTAAAAAGTTGGTGTTATGTCTATTGAAGAACAACATCAATGGATTACAAAGAAGAAAAAAAGGCCCTGATCAGAAAATACATTAACGGAAATTCTACGGCCGGTGAAACCGCTGAGCTTAAAAAGTTAATGTCTGAGTATGATTTATCCATGCTCTTTGATGAAGTAATGGATGAGCTTTCTTCAGCTGGTAACCCGCTTAATGATGAGCCAAATGCAGATGCAGCCTTAGTGAGGTTTAAAGATAAATTACCTAAGAAAAATACCGAAGCACAACAACCTTTCCAGGCACAGCATAAATTAATAAAGCACGATTTAAGACTATATCTGTCTTATGCGGCTGCCATATTGGTTGTTTTCGGGTCCATTTCTTTTTTTATGCTCGCCAGGCTTAATCAGGCACCGGTTCAGGTAACTACCGCTTATGAGTATTTTGAAAATGCCAACGGTAAACGATCTAAAATTCTATTACCCGACCAATCAGTGGTATACCTCGGGGCCGGAAGTAAACTTTCTTTTCCCGCACGCTTTGCTGCTCAAACAAGAGAGATTAACCTAACAGGAGAAGCCTTTTTTGAAGTAACGAAAAACCCAAAGAAACCTTTTATTATTCATACCGGAAATATTGTAACCAGGGTTTTGGGTACCTCATTTAAGGTTGATGCTTTTTTAAATAAACCTTTAAGTGTTTTAGTAAGTACCGGAAAAGTTCGTGTAGATAGGGAAGTAAATAAAAAATTGCAGCCAATTGCTGTGCTCTTACCTGGCGAAGCGGTTACCTGGAACGAACAATTGCAAACTAAAGAATTTAAAAATGTATCTGTAACGGATATTAAAGACTGGAAAAACGGTAAGCTGGTTTTTAGAAAAACAAAACTGGCAGATATCACCACCATTTTAGAGCGCTGGTATAACGCAGACATTAAAATTAATAGTACTGCTATCGCCGAAAGACAAATCAGGGTGAATTTAACAACCGATGTACCACTCCGTAAATTGATTAAGATACTGAGCGTGACCGGCAATTTTAAATACCAGATTAATAATAATCATGTAGTTATTTTTTAGTAAAGAAAGGATTTGGATGTAAATATTTAGACTCAAACAAAAAACGTCCTCCTGTTAAAGGGAGGACGTGTAAATCATCAGCGGACTGGCTGTTTTCGAAGACCCGTCAGACCACGATAAAGTATTAATAAATATCCGCCCAAAGGCGAAAAATCATAATGATCAAAAATATGCAAAAAGTATTACATCTGCATGTTTCTTTTCGATATGTAAAGCAACTCTATAATGTTGTATACCATGTTAAAAAGAGACTGAGGCAGGTGGCTGATAACAATCTGCCCGCAGATAAAATTTATTTCTTTATGAAATGCTCTTTTCTCGTGATCCTTGCAAATCTTACCGGCTTAGGTGTACTTTTCGCCAGTAGCGTATCAGGACAGGATCTTAATCAGAAAATTAAATTAAAACTCGAAGCCGCAACGATAGAAAATAGTTTAGCCATTGTTGAAAAGCAGAGTAATATCCAGATCAATGCAGCTGTAAACCTGCTGAGTAAAGTAGGCAAAAAAGTAAATCTCGATGCAGAGAATATTACTGTTGCAGATGCCTTAAATAATATTTTAGCCAATACCAACCTTAAGTATACCGTAGTAGAAGGTTATGTTGTTATTACCCGGAAACCTGTTCCAGTTTTAATTACAGGAACGATTTTCGACGAGAAGAATAAGGAAACATTAATTGGTGTTAGCATTAAAATAAAAGGTGGTGGCGCTGCAGCATCAACAGATGTTAATGGAAAATTCCGCATTACAGTGCCTGAAGGGGGCGCTATATTGGTTATTTCTTATATGGGTTACATCACCCGCGAAATTAAGGTTGATGCAAATACTAAAGAGTTAAATGTTGCTTTAAAAGCTTCATCAACCCAGTTAAACGAGGTTATGGTGCAAGCACGTAGAAAGGGTAATACCGAGGTGGCTGTATTAGATGAACGTAAAAATTCGGCCATCGTACAGGATGCAATTTCAGCGCAACTGATTGAGCGTACAGGAAGTATTACCACTACACAAGCCTTACAGCGCGTTTCAGGAGTAACCGTTACCGATGATAAATATGTAGCCATCCGTGGTTTAGGCGACAGGAGTGTTATCGGGCAGTTAAACGGAGTACGTTTAGCCTCATCTGATCCTGACCGGAGTACCATTCCTTTAGATTTGGTTCCGGCATCTTTACTGGATAATATCACCATTTATAAAACAGTAACGCCCGATAAACCTGCCGATGCCGCTGCAGGTATTGTTGAGCTGAAAACCAAATCTGTTCCTGAAAAGGAAACTTTCGAAATTATTGCACAATCCGGGGTAAATTCCAACGTAGGCATTGGCGGTCAGTACAACAGTTTCTGGAACAGTGATATGGGTGCTTTTGGAAATAAAATCAGCCAGAAAAACCTGACCGATGATTTTAAAAACCTTGCAAAGCAATATCCAAACGGATTAGGTTCTATTCAAAACATGATTGCCAATAGCAACTATAGTCCAACAGCCTACCAGGAAGTAAATCGCATTAATAATATTATGCAGTCTTTCGATCCGGTAATGACTACACAATACAAAAAAGCGCCCTTAAATCAGTTGTATTCGGCTACTTATGGCAATAGTTTTAATGTTTTTAAAAAACATAAACTCGGTTTAATTTTGGGTGGAAATTATTACCGCCGCATTACGGATATAAGTGGGGGCGATTTAACCCAGTACAGTATTTATCAGGGCGTTGTTACCGGAAACCCTGATGTTTACAGTCCACGTAATATTCCAAACTACATTACGCCAAACAGTTTATTTATGGGTAAATACCAAACCTATAAAGAAAACACAGGTATAGAAACGCTTAACTATGGTACTTTAGTTGGTGTTACTTATCGTTTTAACCGCCGTAACGAAATCAGCATGCAATACCTGGGCAGCTGGGGCGGCGAAACCAAAGCAACCAATTTGGCCGGCCGTTATGAATATACAGGCTTGCCCGGTGAAGTAAAAACCACAACTTACTCGCTTAAACAAACTTTTCGTAACCTGAATACCTTTAACCTGCAGGGCGAACATAAGTTTTTTGATAAAGAATTATCACCCCGCTTAAGTTATAACATTGCCAGTTCCCGATCAAAGCAAAATGATCCTGATTTTCGTTTTGCCAGTCTTGCTGATTACACCCCGCGTGGTGGTGGATATTACACGGTTGGAACAGGAAGTAGCGCTCCGGCAACCGTTTATAGCAAACATCTTTATGCACTAACCTCGGGTTATGTAAATGGTTTTGGCCCATATGGCATTATCCAGGCCGAACCTAACGGAAGAAGGTGGAGAAACCTTGATGAGAAAAATTACAATTATAAAGGTGATTTAAGTATTCCGTTTAAATTATTTGGTCAAAAACAGGAAGTAAAAACCGGGATTAACTACCTGTTTAGGGACCGTACTTTCAACGAAAATCAGCTTTTCCTGCCGGGATCTAATTTTACCAGCAATAAATCTCTGCCACTTTACGGCGCCGAGGGTAATCTGAACCGCTTGGTGGGCAGCGAATTTATAGGGGTTAAACTGCCGGCAGGTAACCAGGGTGAAGGTATGATGCCGATCGGAGGATTTTTGTACAACAGTCAGAAATCGCCTAATAATTACACGGGTTATTTCGAAACCAATGCTTTTTATGGGATGGTTGATTTAAAGTTAACCGAAAAATTGCGTATCGCAGGTGGTGTTCGTTTTGAAATGACCAATATAGGTTCATCAGTTGATACAGCAGGGGTGTTTTTAGATCCTTCTTTAACCGCAGGCGGAACCAACGGAAGTAAAATTCCATTAAACCCCATTAACCCCAATTCGGTATATAAAACCGGTTATAAGCCATTTTATTCGGTTAATGCAACCTATACGTTAAATGAAAATATGAATTTCCGTGGTGCTTACAATACTACTTTAGCCAGACCAGAATTAAGAGAAATTACCAATGTTTTCGAGTTTGATGCCTTTCAAATGGGACTTGTTGTAGGTAACCCAAACCTTAAAAACCAGTTTACTCAAAACCTCGATTTCAGGTGGGAATGGTTTCCGGCAAAAGGAGAGGTAATTGCCCTTTCGGCATTTGGTAAACGCATAGAAAATCAGTTGGTAAAAGTTTTTAGTTTGCAAACGGCTGGTTTAGCTGCAACTTATCCGGAGTTTCCTACCATCCAGTTCCAAAATGATCCTAACGTAGGTAGGGTTTGGGGAATTGAATTAGAGGTGGTAAAAAGTTTAGGCAACCTATGGGATCCGTTAAAGAACTTTTATTTCGGCTCTAACTTATTACTGGCGCAAAGCGACATTAAAAAAACACCGCAACGTTACGAGGCCATTCGCTCATTAGATCGTTACACACCTAAAAACAGCCCGCTTTTTGAACAAGCACCATACTCCGTTAATGCCTGGTTAAATTACGAAAATCCAAAATCCGGATCTGATTTTACCTTGACTTTCAATGTGGTAGGCGAACGTTTGGTTCAGATTAACCTAACAGGTGAGCCTGATTTATACACCCGCCCCGTACCGGTTTTAGATTTTGTATTCAGCCAGCGCCTTAGCAAAAATGTAAAATTTAAAGGTTATGCCAAAAACATCCTTAACCCCGATATCAAAATCGTGTATGCCAATCCGCAAACCGGAGGTAAATGGTATGGCAACGAATACATTAACCGCAGTTATACCCGCGGTGCCGAAATTATGTTGGGCTTTACCTATAATCTATTTAAATAATGAATAAGATAAATTATAAATTCTTTAGCCTGATGTGTTTCAGTGTAATGCTGCTGTTCCAGGCTTGCAAAAAGAATAAAGTCGATTTTCAATCAGACAACAGGCTATTAACCGAAAACAGGGTTAATTCTACTGCCCGCATAATCAATGTGGTAGGCTATAATCAGGTAATTGCCAACGGCGATAGTTTAACCAATTTCATTGTAAGGGTACCTAATGCGCCTAACAGTCTGCAATACCCCGGTACTTCTTATTTTCCTGCAAATGGTCAGCTGGGTGCAACATGGTTTGTTCCTCAAGACCTGTTTAATGCCCAGGAAACGGCAAAATTAGATTTTATGATCAGAACTTATGCACCTGCAATTGCTGGTAATTTAAAGCTCGACATAAAAAACGATTACAATAATCCAACAGATTATTTTTTGCTGCCAACCCTTGTAATGGATGGCCAGCCTGAGGTGGTTCCGGTTAAAAGGGGAATTACCGCACCATCAAAACCTGATCATTTTAAAATCAGGGTTGTTAACCTTTCCGGTGTAATTAAAAACCCTGCGTTTAACAGCAGTGGGCTACAGGAAAATTTAAGCGGAAATGTATCACTGGCCTATGCAGATGGTACTTTGGTAAATACAGCAACTAATAATATCAGTGCGGCAAGCAGAACTTCTGAATATATAGAGTTGCCATATGGAACGTATCAGTTTAAGTTGCTGATGCAGGATGGAAGGCAAATGCCGGCATTGGGTAGCGGATTTGATGCAATTACCTTAATTGATCCGCCTACATCAACTGTGCCGGTTGATTTGATGAATACGACTGGATTAACGTATGCACCCATTCAAACCTACCAGCCAGGAGGTATTTATACCATTTTAATCGCTCCGCAAAAATTTAATTATCCCATTAATGATATTGGTGAAACCGCCAGTACCTATCAAAATTCATTTCAAATTATTAGCGATAACAGTCCAGCAGCAAACAATACCTATTTCAGGGTACAAGGGGTAAATGGTTTAGATACAAAAAATGTGGGTTTTAAGTTAGATGGGAAAGCTATAGCAAATAATCTGGGCTTTGGAGCAGCCGGACCGTATGCAAACTTTATTCAGGGCAGCCATACGGTTGAAGCGGTTGATGCTTCGGGCAAAACAATTGCGAGCGTAAACCAAGTACTTCGGCCGGCACAAAACTATACCGCATGGCTGTATTCCGACCAGTCGGGCGCGGCAAAGTTGCTTATGGTAGCGAACGATTTAAGTGGTACGAGCTATCTTGGAGCAGAAGATGACGCTACATATAGCCGTAATCAGTACCGTTATTTTTTCTTTAAAAGATTTTTAAATCTTTCAGTGGGTAACCCTTACATCACTTTTACACAAAGCAACGGGCAACCATCTTCCAATCTTAACGACAACCCAAATGCAGGTGTAAACCTTCAACCTGGTTTACCATTATTTGAACGCCCGTACATAAGCAATCTTTATACACAAAAAGTTTTTGAAATTATGGCTTACCGTTCTAAACCCAACGTAGTTCCGGGAATATGGGCCAATGATATTGAAGTATTAAAAAGCGAAGCATTTATTGCGGATAAAACCCTGTATCAGAAAGTAGGAAGAGCTTTGCCCGTACAAGAACCCGGAATATATACGGTGGGCCTTATCGGCCAGTCAGGCAATGGCAGCACACCTGCAAATAAAGCGAAAATGGTCATTATCAAACATAACAAGTAATGAAAAAAGAGAAATTAAATAAGAGAACGATAGAAACCGGGCTTAAACAGTTGGTTTGGCTTTTTGCTGTTGGCTTTCTGCTGCTTACCGCAGGCTGTGTTAAGGTAGACTATAGCAAAATTGATGATCCGGCTTATTTACGGGTATTCAATAACCTGAATTACGTGCAAAGCCTGGGCAGTAAAGATAATAAAGTGCCGTTTTTTTGTATGCTGATTAACCCGGTAATGGATGGGAATGGTGTGCCAACAAGTGCCGAAATTGTCGGCGATTTTTTGGATCAGCGGGATGATTACGCACCTCCGTACCCATCACATATTGGTAACAGTACTTCGGTTAATAATCCCGAATACCCGGGCAAAGAAAATGTATTGGTCGGCCCGATATTAAACGGTTTCGATTTAAGCAGCTGGGCGCAGGTTCCATCGGGCAAAATACGCATTATGTTTGCCTACAGACCTAAAAATACGGTTTCCTTTTTTCAGTTAGAACCGCAGTTGAAAAAAGACATATTTATAGATACAACCATTACCTTAACCAGCAAAGAAGTATATACGCTGCACTTGTTGCAAAAGGATTTTGTAACCAAAAGAACCGGGGTTTTAATACGCCAGGAGAATTTCCAAAAACTACCCTTATCGGATTCATTGAGTTATGTGAATTTTTACAACATGAGCGCCAAAGGTTACTGGGAAGCAGATAAATCATTAAAGGCGGATAATTTCTTAATGGCAAGTTTTCAGGGCGGGATGAAAGAAAATATGAATGTTTTCCTTTCGCTCTATGAAGATCAGACTATTTTAAGTCCGGATGGACCAACCATAGCTGGTTTTAAGGGGAAATACCTGGCTAACGTTAAACTCAATACTGCAACGGGCGATGTAAATCCTTATGTAAGTTTTCCAATTTGGGCAAGCAAAACAGCGAATGGCATTACCACCAATATGTGGCAAAGGTTTGATTTTTTTGTGCCGGGTATGGATATCACAAAGAATCCATTTTACCAGGGTTCTGTAGATAATGGCGGAAACTGGGTTTCGGTTAACTGTTTGCAAAACGGTAAGGTAAGAATGACGGCTAATGATAATGCCGCAATATTGCCCAATTTACTGGTCAATATCCATTCTGGTGTAAATAACCCTAAAACTTTTGCCACTGTAAATACCATCGAGGTGGTTAATGGCAAAGTTTATTTAACCACCATTCAAAGGAAATATGCACCGCCCATTTACTAAGAATATGATTTCAATGAAAAAACTAAACAATTTCAATCATAGCAAACCTGTTTTACAAATGGGAAAAATACTTTTTGTATGGGTAATGGGTTTACAGCTTCTGCTTTTTGCAGGCTGTAAGCACGATGATTTGTCGGTGCCCTTACCCAACGAAAATTTACGGCCGGCAAGTGATTTTTTGAAAAATAATTACGAAATGCACCTCTTTTATGCGGCGCTTAAAAAAGTAGGTTATGTAGATGAGTTAAATGGTGCCGGGCCTTTTACCATACTTGCTCCCTCTGATGAATCATTTAATGCATTAGGTATTTTCAATCCATCAGATTTTGATAAAATGAATGTCGACAGCCTTAAAAAAGTAATTGGCTATCATATCCTGCCCCGCAGGTTAAGGGTAAGCGATATCCCCAACAACGGTGTTGATGTACGTTATGCCACTTTAGAGGGCACTGAACTTTATACCACGCTGGCTTCAAATTACCCAAATAACCCTAATGCTGTTAACGACCTTTATTTTAGCGGGGTAAAAGTTAACCGGAAAGATGTGGTTTTGGCAAATGGAGTTTTGCACACCTTGTACGGAGTAATGAAACCTAATTTTAAGAAAACGACTCAACAGTGGCTTGCCGATCATCCCGATTACAGTGTTTTTGTAAAAGGCTTAAAAAAGTTTAATCTATGGGATCAGCTGAATACCAATACACAATTTACCATTTTTGCCCCGGATAATAAAGCCCTTGAGAATGTAGATATTACAGAAGCATCATTAAATGCAATGGATGCAAGCAAATACCTTGGCGATTTACTTTTTGGCGCTTACCTTTTATACGATAAGCACTTCTTTATTTCCGATTCGGAAGCATTTGCCATCATCAATGCCAATGGAGGGTATAGTTACTTCCTGCACAACAACAGCTATTACATGAATTTTGGAAGCGCCAGGGTTTCCATCAGTAAAGTTAATTATGGACTTACACTTCGCACCGGGTCTACATTTAGCGATGTTATTGTGAAATCGGTAACCAATGATCTCCCCGCCAAGAACGATAATATATGCAGCAACGGTGTAATCCATCATTTAGTTGATGGATTAGTCACTCCGAATCAGGCGATTAAAAAATAATATATCATAAACGAATATGAGAAATTTAAAAAAATTAGGTTCGGCTATTTTATTGGCAAGCATGTTTTTGTTTAGTGCTTGTTCTAAAACAGAATTTTTGCCCGATCCCGAAGGAGCGCAGGTCCCTTTTCAAAATAATGCCACACAAACGGTTGATGAATTATTGGCGGCTTCGCCAGCCAAACTCTATTACACCGCCTGGCAAAAAAGCAATATCAAAAACATTCTTAAACAAAATGGCAATAAGGTTGTATACACGGTTTTTGCACCTAACGATGCCGCAATGCAAGCTGCGGGTTTAACAGCGGCAGCCATTAACCAGTTACCAGTTGCCGAGCTGGATAGTTTAATGATGTTTTACACCACCATAGGTTACATGACTAAAGATGAACTCAAGCTTAGAAATGACAATTTTGTCGTAAAAACGCTGCTTATACATCCGGGGTTATATGTGCCATATTATGAAGGCAATAGCCAGGGTACCACCGCTTACGATGATTATTATTACAAACATTTTGTAGCGTTAAAAGGTGATGATCTTTTAATGAATGGCAAAAATGTAGGTAAGGCCAATTATTTGCCCGCAACTAACGGTGGTGTTTATTTGATGGAAAAGGCAATAGAAAAACCCACCAAAACCATTTTAGAAGCTTTAAAAGCTGATGGCAGGTTTACCATATTTTTGGAATCGCAGCGATTAACGGATGAATTATTCCTGTCTAAAATTAGTGCTGATATTGAAGCTTTGTTTGGGATGGTGCTGGAGGATGAAGATATTATGAGGGATTATGCTTCGAACCGTCTCTTTTATAAAAAAGATTGGGGCGTTAACGCTCCAATATATCCGGGTTACTTTGGCCCAAATGTAACCGTATCTACGCTCTTTGCACCAACAGATGAAGCTTTCCATAAAGCGGGCTTTCAAACTGTTGCTGATGTAATGGAATTTAACAAACGCAGTGCATCAACCGTTCTTTTTGATGAAAATACCTATCAGGCTGCCGGCGGATATCCAATGGATACAGTATACAGTTTTCACCGCAACTGGGGGAGAATTGTTCAGACTGCTTCACCCAATGGTGATAAAGCCATCAATAATGCGACAGTATTTTACAGCAATGTTTTAAATCCTGCACTTAATAACTATCTGGTAAATGCAGGTGGAAATGTAACCGTAGAATACGCTTATAACATGCCACTTGAGTTTTCGGTAAATAATAATATGCCACAGGTAAAGGTTAAGGGATCTGAATATCCTGCAGCATCCGTTATTGAGGGCGATATTAATACGCTAAACGGGCCAATCCACGTAGTAGACCGATTGCTTTTTCCTAAAGGATTTAAACTAAAATAAAACATGGCACAGCAAATTAATCCATATAAAAAGAACGCTTTATTTTCTTTAATGCTGATGGCCGTATTGGGTACATCGTGCAGTAAAGATGAAAATAAACTAAGTGATTACGACAACAACAAAATTAACCTTGTTATAGCCGATAATTTTAATCTTTCTGCTTTTAGTGCGGCTTTAAAGCGCAGCGAACTCGATAAAAAATTACAGCAGGGAGCAGGGCCTTATACCATTTTAGCACCTTCTGATGCGGCTTTCTCCTTAGCGGGTTATGCCAATCCGGTTAGTGTGCTTACGGCAAATCCAACCACCATTTCGCGCATTGCCTACTACCACACGTTAGATGGAAAATACGAACTGAATAGGTTACCTTTCCTTTTTAACCAGGAATTGCGCTCGCGCGGTGGTAAATTATATGCTACGCACTGGATAAAGGGAAAAGATACGGTACTAACCATCAACGGCTCGCGGATTATATCGCAAAATATTCCGGCTTCAAATGGCTTAATACAAGTAATTAACCGCGTACTAAGTCCGTATCTGCATGATTTGCTTGGCGATGCAGCCTCAGCCGAATCAAGCATTACACTTTTTACGCAGGCTTTAAAAAGCTCGGGATTGTTAGAAACCATAAACGAAGCCGGTCCATATACCATTTTTGCCCCAAATAATCAAGCTATGGAAGCAATGGGTTATACCAGTTTAGAACAAATTAATAATACCGATAAGGAAGTGCTAAAGCGTTTGGTAAACTACCACATTGTAAAAGACAGGCGTTTTATTTACGATTATATCCTCAGCACAGGATCAACCAACACCAGCCGCCAGGCCATGCTCGATGGCAATTCTGTTTCCATGATTTTAACCCCAGACCCCAGCGCACCCGGGAGTTTTAACGGAATAACATTAAAAGGAATTGGAAATACAACAAATGTAAAATTAGTCAAACAAGATATCCTGGCGGGTAACGGTGTATTACATATTATAGATGGTGTTTTGCGAATTACCCAATAGGGATAAAATGCAACAATTAAAATTAAACTGATGAAGAAAATTATATATTCCATACCCGTCTTTTTGCAGTACCTTTTTATGCCGCTGCCAAAGGTTGGGATTAAAATTATTATGCTGTGTGCTTTAATGCTGACTTCCATTTATGGCATGTCACAAGAAACCAGTGGCTCATTAACAGGGCAGGTTAAAGATGCAAAGGGAATCGCTATTCCTGGTGCAACAATTATTGCGGTTCACACACCTTCCGGAACGCGTTATGCAATTTCTGCCGATGTGGATGGCCGGTATTTCTTAAACAATTTAAGAATTGGCGCGCCTTATACCGTAACGGTTTCTACCACCGGGATGAAAACCGAAGTACGTAACGATGTTGCTGTTCGACTGGGCGGGAGTCAGCAGCTAAATTTTGTGTTGCAGGAAAATGCCCAGGAGTTAAGTACCGTAGTCGTATCTGCTAAAAGTAAATCAAAACTAAAAGCCGATACGTACGGAACGGGTAAAAATATAAGTGCCGAGCAGGTTAAAAATATGCCAACCATTAACCGCAGTATTACCGATATTACACGTTTAACACCACAAGGAAGCCGTGATAATAGTTTCGGCGGAACCAATTTTCGCTACAATAACGTAACCATTGATGGTGCCGTAAATAATGATGCCATTGGCTTTAGCCCCTCGCTGGGCGGACAAACAGGTACTTCAGGCATGAATGGGAGCAGCACCAGAACCAACCCTGTTTCATTAGATGCAATTGAAGATATGCAGGTTTACCTTGCACCTTTTGATGTTAAGATCGGGAATTTTACGGGTGGATCTATAAATGCGGTAACCCGTAGCGGAACCAATAAGGTGAGTGGATCTGTTTATGGTTTTGGCAGAAATGCAAGCATAACCGGTAACGATCGTGTAGGCAGCCTTGGTAAAATGAACAACGATTTTCAGGATTATCAGGCCGGTTTTCGCATCGGTTTCCCAATTATTAAAAACAAATTGTTCTTTTTTAGTAATGAAGAGGTTACCCATCGCCAGGATCCAACTCAGTTGTATGTGGGCACAGCAGAAACGAGCCGTATCCTTAGCATTGCCGATGCAGAATTAATTGGGAATGCAGTTAAAACGCGTTATGGAAATACGTTTGATGCGGGTACAGCAGGTGTGTATACCAATTGGAGCAAATCTCAGAAATTCTTTAACCGCTTAGACTGGAACATCAACGATAAACACCAGCTGGCGATTAGGAACAACACCATTTTCAGTAAAGCCACCCATATGGATCGCGACCAGCAAGATTTTCGTTTCAGCAGTATGGCTTTCCAGCAGGAAAATAACCAAACCAGTACGGTAGCCGAGTTAAAAAGCCGTTTCAGTAATGAACTTTCGGGAAATTTATTAGTAGGCTTTACCCATGTGAGCGATAACCGCGATCCGCTGAGCGATCCTACCTTACCGCAAGTGCAGATTATGGGGCACACACCTGGAACAACCATTTATTTGGGTACCGATCGTGAAGCGAGCATCTTCAACATGAAACAAAAAACCTGGGAGTTTACCGCTAACTTAAACTGGACTAAAGGACGACACAAAATTTTAGTTGGAACGCACAACGAACTTTACAATATCCAATATGGTTTTGTAAATGCCTGGAACGGTCGTGTGGATTATCAAAGCATAGAAGATTTTATCCGTAATAATCCTTACCGCGTTAGGGGAAGTTACAATTATACCAATAACAGCAGGGATTATTTATTGGCAAACCCGGCAGCTGATTTTAATGTAAACATGTACAGTTTGTATGTACAGGATGAAATCAGGATCAGTGATAAATTAAGCATCACCCCGGGTTTACGTGCCGATTTGGTGAATTTGCCAACCATGCCTCAATTAAGTGATAAAGTGCGGGATATTATCGCCGATCCAAACTTTGGCAATACCTACACGTACACACCACTTAACCGGATTGAAAATAAATTTTTAAATAAAGTACAATTATCACCCCGTTTAGGATTCAGATATGATGCATTAGGCAATCAAAAACTGATTGTAAGAGGAGGAGGAGGTTTATTTACGGGCCGTATTCCCTTCGCCTGGTTAGCCTATGCCTATTACAACACGGGTAATAATTTTGGCGCTTTTGATCAAAAAGCCGATCAGCAACCTTTTGCACCCGGAAGTGATGCCATTAAACCAAGTACAAATGGCATAGGGAATTTTATTGAGCAAAATGGTACCGTAATTAATAACCCTAACAGCGGTCGTACACAAATCGATCTGGTTGATAATGGCTTCGTAATGCCGCAGGTGTTTCGTGGGAGTTTGGGTATTGATTACGAAACCGAAAACGACTGGCGGTTTACTGTAGAAGGCATGTATACCAAAAGTTTAAAAGATGTATTGTTTCAACAGCTAAATACTAAAGATAACCCACTGTATTATGGTTATGATAAAGAAAAACAGCAACCCGTTTACAATGGAACGGTTGATCCGCGTTTTTCTAATATTTACTTGTTAAGCAATACCAGTCAGGGCTATCGTTACAGCCTGACCGGATCGGTGACTAAAACTTTTGTTAAAGCTTTAAATATCAGTGCGTCTTATACGTATGGCGAATCAAAAGATTTAAGTAATGGTGTACGTAACTCCATGGAAAGTAACTGGCAGTTAAACCAGGCTTTAGTGCCTAACCATCCTGCACTTACCTATAGTAATTTCGATACCCGTCATCGTATTGTGTCCAGTATCGGCTATACGCACGAGTGGAAAAAGGCTGGAAGAACTACAGCAAGTTTATTCTTCAGTGCGCAATCGGGCAGTCCGTTTAGTTATGGTATTGTAAACAGCAGCATTCAGGGTTTGTCACAGCAGGTAAGTTTGGCTTATATTCCGCAACGCGATGAAGCCATCCGTTTTTTCAAAGATCTGCAGGGGCAAACGGCCGTACAACAAGCTGCGGCCTTTAACCAGTTTATTGATGGAAATACCTATTTGAACAGCCGCAGGGGAAATTTTACAGAGCGTAATAAGGGGCGTACACCTTGGAACGTACAGGCCGATTTACATCTTGCACATGAGTTGTTCGTAAATAATGCTAAATCACAGTCGCTGAGTTTAAATGTCGATATCATCAATCTTACCAATCTGATTAATAAAACCTGGGGCATACAGTATTTCTCTCCAAATACCTTTAACTCAACCAGCAGCGTAGGTTTAACGCCAACATTATTTCCACCACAGCAAAATGAAGGAAATTATCCTGTATTTACTTTCAGCAATCCGGGGCAGCCATATAGCATAGATTATTTTGGTTCGCGAACACAAATGCAATTAGGCTTAAGATATAGCTTTTAACATAAAAATAAATCAATATGATTAGTCAACATAAATGGAATTTAGGTATCGGGCTGATGCTGTTTTTCTTGCTCATTACCGGAGCGTGTAAAAAGGACAAAACGGAACCTGTTGCCGTAGCGTTTAAAATAGAGAGTTACTATCCAAACAGTGGAAATGCCGGTACGCTGGTTACCATTACCGGAAAAGGCTTTGGTACCGATATTAATAAGTACTCAGCTACTATTTCTGGGAAAGGTGCAGAGGTAATCAGTGCAACGGCCGAAGCTTTGGTTATTCGTATGCCCGAAGGTGGTACTACAGGCGCACTTACCTTAAAATATGATACACAAAATTTTGATATTGGACCCTATACCTATCAGGATTTAACCATCACAACTGTGCTGCCGGCAAATGGTCCGGCTGGTTCGCAAATCAGAATTACAGGTGCTGGTTTTAGCAGTACAACTGGCCTGGCTACTGTTTTTATTAATGGTAAAGCGGCATTAGTGGTGAGTGTATCGGATAATTTAATTGTAGCCGAAGTACCCGAAGAGGCCGGTTTTGGCCCTATAATGGTAAAAGTTAATGGCAAGGAAGCCAAAGGACAGAATTTTACCTGCCAGGCCATTAACGCAATTAAACCATTAACGGGTGGTAAAAATACAAAGGTTACCATTACAGGTACGGGCTTTGAAGAATTGGCAGCAGGAAATATTGTTGATTTTAACGGAACTGCCGCAACCGTACTGGAAGCCACTAAAGAACAATTAATTGTATTAGTACCTGAGGGCGTAAAAACCGGTCCGTTATCGGTAAACATCAACGGGCAGAAAACCACGGGACCTATATTTACCGTAGTTGCTGCACCATCTATTGAGTATGTTTCGCCATTAAGCGGACCTAAAGATGCCCTAATGACCATATCAGGTACTTTGTTTAGTAAGGTGTTAGAGGAGAATAAGGTTTTTATTAATGGAATTTTAGTGCCGCTTCAATCAGCGAGCGAAAACGAATTAAAACTTGTAATACCTGGTGGTACGGGCAGTGGGCTTGTTCGTATAGTGGTAAACGATCAGGCCGTAGATGGGCCACAATTTAAAGATCAAACCTTGGGTATTAGTTCAATTAGCCCTGATAATGGGCTGACAGGTACAACGGTAACGATAAAAGGATCAGGATTTAGTACAGTTGCAGCTAATAACAAAGTTT
This sequence comes from Pedobacter nototheniae, assembly GCF_032678625.1. GTDB lineage: Bacteria > Bacteroidota > Bacteroidia > Sphingobacteriales > Sphingobacteriaceae > Pedobacter > Pedobacter nototheniae_A. The sequence goes on from NZ_JAVTSO010000002.1 coordinate 498,034, forward strand.
ATTTTAACGGTGTATTGGCAACCGTAAAAACAGCCACCGAAAACAGTTTAGTGTTGGATGCACCTATGGGATTAAGTACTGGAGATTTAAAAGTTGTGGTAGGTAGTCAGGAAGCCTTAGCGCCTCAGCAATTTAGAAGAGCAGGAGTAGAAACACTTGCCGGTGGACCAAACAGCAACGCTTTCGGACGTTATATGGCAGGTATAGCAGTAGATAATAATGGTAATATTTATGTAACCGACAGATCAAATAATGTGGTAAAAAAGATTACAGCTAATGGCACAGTAAGTACACTGCAGGCAAATGGTACTGATATAATTTTTGATACGCCATATGGAATTGTAATCGACAAGCAGAATAACATTTATGTTTCGGACATAGGCCGGAATCAAATCCGCAAAATTACGCCATCTGGACAGAATACCGTATACGCTTCGGGCTTTTCACCGGGCTTAATGACATTTGATAATGCCGGAAATCTTTTGGTCAACATTGTGAGCGCTTATGCGGGCATGAACAGGGTAAATACAGCAGGTGCTTTTTCAAAAATCACTGGCCCTTTTTGGCCGATAGCACATAGCGCTGTAGATGCCGCCGGAAACCTTTATTACGTAGATTCGAGTTCGAGCAGTAACAATGGCATTTCACGTATTGGTGCCGATGGAGTAAACCTGTCAACCTGGATAGGCTCTTCTGAAGGTGGATACGCCGATGGAATTGGCCTGCAAGCCAGGTTTAACAGCATTTCGGGTGGTTTATTTTTATATGGAACAGGCAAATTAATTGCTGGCGATCGCTTTAATTCAGCCATCAGGGAAATTGACACCAACACCAAAAAAGTTTCGACTTTACTAAAGTTGACTTTGGGATTTGCAGATGGTGCATTTAATCAAGCTAAAATAGGCTCAATGGAAGATATGGCAGTGGATAAAGACGGAACTATTTATGTTTTAGATGCCGAAAATAAAGCGGTAAGAAAAATCTTTTTGAAATAGTTTTTTTATTGGGTAGCCCGGGGAGATAATCATGCTTCCTGGGTTTTTTGTCATTAAATTAATTCCGAAAACTAAAAACCTTCTTTGTTTGTATCTTTAAGTATAAAGCATTTTCATCCAGTTATTTAATGGAACAAATATTATGGAACCAATTGAAAGAAGAAAATTTTTAGGTTTAACCCTAACAGCTGCTGGCGCAATAACCCTGGGAAGCATCGGCGGATTACCGCTGAGTACTTTTGCGACAGAAAGTACAGATGGAGAGAAGAGTAAGCGCGCATTTATGTTCGCTCAGGAACCTTTACCATATGCTTATGCTGCGCTCGAACCCTCTATTGATGCAATGACAATGGAAATTCATTACACCAAACATCATGCAGCCTATGTGAAAAATGTAAACGATGCCATTAAGGCTGAAAATTTAAATTATAAAGATGCAGCCGATTTTTTTGCTCATGTTTCAGGTATGTCGGCCAAAGCCAAAAACAATGCCGGTGGTGCATGGAATCATAATTTTTTCTGGTCATCAATGAAACCTACGCCATCAGTTCTTCCTCAGGGAAAGCTGAAAACTGCAATCGAAAAGGCTTTCGGTTCAGTAGATGCTTTTAAAGAAGAGTTTTCAAAAGCAGCGCTGGGGCAATTTGGATCAGGGTGGGCATGGCTGATTTCTGACAAAGGAAAGTTAAAAATCATTGGTACCCCCAATCAGGATAACCCTTTAATGGATAGCGCAATTGTAAAAGGTACACCGCTTTTAGCAATTGATGTATGGGAGCATGCTTATTACCTGAAATATCAAAACAAACGCAATGATTATATTGCGGCATTCTGGAATATAGTTAACTGGGATCAGGTAGCCAAAAGGCTTTCCTAATCACCTCTGGTAGTATTTAAAGCAGGATAATCTAATAATTTATCCTGCTTTTTTGTTTCCGGATAAACCCGTTTAACCAATACATTTATTTAATAAGTATTAATATATAACAAAGTTTGCTATATTTACCCCTGAGAGCGTTAATTTAGATACGGGTGTAAGGTTTAGGCTTTATACCCGTTTTTTTTTGCTTTTATTACAGGGTTTCAGGTATTTTAAAATGAACAAAAACCTGCACATCAGGTAATGATTTTGTTGTAATCTCTTCACTGAAACCTGACCAAAATGAAAAAAAAATACATAAAATGTATTTCCCTCTTGTTGTTTACAGTCCTTTTATCTTTTTTGGCAAAAGCACAGCAAAGTAACAACGACTGGATTCTGAAACCTTCAACCTATAAAGCTTCTATAACAAGTTCAATTCAAAAAAAGGAAATTACCCTTAATAATGGCCTGGTAAAAAGAACATTCAGGCTAAGTCCCAACCTAATCTGTACAGATTTTGTTAATTTAATGAATGGGCAGCAACTGCTTAGGTCGGTTAAAGCAGAAGGCAGATTAACCATTAATGGCAAGAATTATAATATTGGGGGTTTAAACGGCCAGAAAGAAAATGCTTATGTTTTGCCTGAGTGGCTGGATACGCTTAAAACAAATGCAAATGATTTTAAGTTTAACCGCTATGAAATTAATGCAATTAAGCCACAAATTAACTGGAAGAGCAAATTTTGGGCGGTTAATAATAAGCAGCCAAGTGGTAAAAAGATTTCATTTTTTTATACGGCAGGCGCTAAAGAACTCCGTGGGCTGGAAGTGGTTGTACATTACGAATTATATGATGGCCTGCCACTGATTGTAAAATCACTGACCATTAATAACAATACAGATGCGACCTTCACTATTGACCGTGTTGTGAGCGAAATTATCGGAATGGTAGAAGAACAAAGTGCAGTGGTGGGCGGGGTAAATCAAATGGCTAAACCACAGGGCATTTATTTCGAAACCAATTACGCATTTAACAATTCTATGCGTTATGATTTAAGCGATCAAACAACCCATTGGAAAGCAGATCCGGCCTATACCTCACAGGTAAATTATGATTATCAAACCCCTTGTCTGGTCGAAATTTACCCCGAAAAAGGTCCGGGGATAGTACTCAAAAAAGGAGCGGTTTTTAATTCTGTACGCACACACGAATTGCTGATGGATAGTTATGATCGGGAAAGAAGAGGACTCAGTATCCGTAAAATGTACAATACGATTGCACCCTGGACAACAGCAAATCCAATATTTATGCACCTGGTAAGCAGTAATGATGAGCAGGTGCGTACTGCAATAGATCAGTGTGCTGCTACAGGATACGAGGCATTGATTTTAAGCTTTGGCAGCCATTGCAATATGGAAGATACCACTGCGGCTAACCTTAAAAAATGGAAAGAACTTGCAGATTATGCACACCAAAAAAAGGTATTTATTGGAGGCTACTCTTTGTTCAGCTCCAGAAAAATAAGTGACGAGGACGATGTGATTGATCCTAAAACAGGAAAACCCGGAGGCGCATTTTTTGGTAATGCCCCTTGCTTTGGAAGTAAATGGGGACTGACCTACAGGGATAAAATTAAAAATTTTTATACCCAAACCGGTTTTGATATATGGGAGAATGATGGACCTTATGCCGGAGATGTATGTGCATCAACAAGCCACCCGGGGCATAAAGGACTTGAAGATTCCCAATGGCAGCAAATTAATATTCAGAAAGAATTGTACCACTGGCTAAACGAAAAGGGCGTGTACATTAATGCGCCTGACTGGTACTTTTTGGATGGTACACATAAAATTGGATTGGGTTACAGGGAGGTTAATTTTTCGCTGCCAAGAACACAGCAACTTATTTTAAACCGGCAAAATATTTTCGATGGCACCTGGGAAAAAACAGCTTCCATGAGCTGGGGTTTCGTGCCATTAACAAAATACCAGGGCGGTGGCCCCGAAGCTGTTTTAGAACCGCTGAACAACCACCTTAAAGATTATGAACAACTTATGGTTCAGTATTATGGTGCAGGTATTCAGGCCTGTTATCGTGGCCCCAGGTTGTACGATACAGAATTGACCCGGAAAACCGTAATTAGGGTTATCGATTGGTATAAAAAGTACAGGAACATCCTCAATTCTGATATGGTGCATTTGCGTAGGGCCGATGGGAGAGATTGGGATGGTTTATTACATGTAAATCCTGATTTAAAAACCAAAGGAATGTTGATGCTTTACAATCCGTTAAAAGAAAAAATAAGCAGAACAATCAAAGTTCCATTGTATTATGCCGGTTTAACGGATTACGCATTGGTTAAAGAGCAGAATGGAAAAGCTAAACGCTACAAATTAAACAGAAATTATGAGATTGAATACCAATGTGTTTTAGCACCTGAAAGTTATACGTGGGTGCAAATTGAAAGTCCTGCAAAAAAGGAATAATCATTTTAACCGTCGATCCATTCTTTTCGCTAAACTGGATAAAATCGGTCTACCTGCTATGCGAAAATTACACAAACGGTTGTGCTTTATTAATGCTTGCGATAATTTTATAACGGACTTTTATTAAATCTTATGGTTGGTGTTATCACCAACTATTTAGGTTTATGCTTTATTTGGTGAGTATCAACCAAAGAAAAATCAATTCTGCATGCAACATTCAATTAGTTTGAAGTGTCTCTGTAGAAAAAGTATCATGAAATCAATTAAAATTACAGTCTTTCTGGTTTTCTTCTTCAATTTTATATATGGCCAAAACCGGGAAGTTCTTATCCTGGGAACGGCTCATTATTCTAATATTAAATCAGATTCCATTACAAGTAATCAGAAACAGAAAGAACTGAGCGAAATTTTGAATGCTTTAAAAAAGTTTAACCCCCAACAGATATTAGTTGAAAGACCATCTGTTCAAGATTCAATTTTTAATACCGCATTTGAGTATGCTAAGAAGGGGCAAAAATTGCCTAAGAATATAGATTGGCTCCTCAATAATGAAATTTATCAAATAGGTATAAGATTAGCTGCAGAATTGCAACTGTCTCAAAGTGTACAGGGAATAGACTGGAGATTACCAAATCTGGATTCTAATAATCAAAGTTTCAAAAATGAGATTGAAAAGAATTATTTTCTATATGCTAAAAGTGTATTAAGTCCCCCTATAAAATATGAAGCGGATAAGGGTTATTCAGCATTAATTTCTTCAATCCATCATCAATTTGAAAAATATTATGGAATGGAAAAAAATATAACTTTGAAGGAAATGTATTTGGCACTAAATGATCCGAAAAATATTGAAAAACTATATACAGCCAATAGATTAGGCGAATTATATTTAGATGAAAATTTAGGTGCCGAAAAAACCGAAATTGGAAGTTTTCGCGACTATAAGACTTTTAGATATGCGTTAAATATAATAAAGCCGGAGACCCAACGTGTATTAATAATCTATGGTGCAGCACATACTCAGATATTAAGGCAGCTTTTCCAATTCTCAGATCAGTTTAAGCTACGAGAGATTAATGAATTTATACGATAAATGGTAACAGAGCACTAAGATAAAAAGTGTCAATTCATAGGGGTATTATAGTATTTTTTAGCTTATAGTTGGTGTTATCCCCATACCAAAGGATGAATCATTTTTAAGTTTTAATAAGTACTGAAGTTTTTAAAAAAATCATCATTATGAACATTCCCATTAGCTATCATTGTTTTAAATGCATTTAGCTCGGTAACTGCTTTTTGATTTTTATAAAGTGGTGTGATTTTATTCAAATAAATTATAGCTTCTTCCTTTCCCTTTGAATAGTACAAAACAAGAGAAACTGTTGTATCATAGTTTACAGTTTTATGTTTATCCAGCTCAGCCTTGTTGATTGCTGATTTATAAGCCTTATCAAAATATTTTGAAGCAGATTCATTCTGCTTTAAATAATCTTTTTGAATAATTCCCCCGCTTAAATATGCTCTAAAAAGAAATGGAGATTGTCCATTTTTTATGACTTTATCAACAGTTTCGATAGCTAACTTGTATTTTCTTAAATAGAGTAACGAAGATAACTTATTTAAATAGGCAGAATTATATTTTGAATCAATTGTAGTTGCACTATCTAAAATACGCAGAGCTTTTTTACTTCTCTGCTCGTCTGATAAGTTTATTTCGGTTCCATTTATTAAAAGTTTAAAAGCTTTATTATTAAGCGCAACAGCCTTGGGATTATGATTTGCTTTTGGTGTAGATTGACATGACGCTGAAAAAGAGTAAAAAAGAATATAGAAAAGGAAATAGTATTTCATTATAATATTATGTTTTGAATTTTGCAAAAATTAAATTATCAAGCAGGAATGTACATTTCTAAACTATATGATTTTGAATTATCCTGTTGCCCTGCTCCAGTAATTATATATCATCACCATTTCAATAAAAATTAATGAAGATACGTCTAAAATCACTTTTATGAGACCTTTTTTTGCAATTGAGCATTTATTACAATACTGTAAACGAAAAAGGTTTAAGAATTTATAATATTTTCCTTATATAGATTGAGTCTTTTAACATTCATTTATTAAAAAAATAATTGAATATAAAATATGCTGTAAATTTTGGTTTACGTAACCAATCTGGGATTGATGTAATTTTTCTTTCGATAATAGGGCTAATGGAAGACTTTTCGGATAGTAATGACCTATTTCATGTAAATTAATTATAATTAACCGCTGCATTAAATTTATGGAATTATCTTCGTCCGATCATCCTTGTTAAAACTTACCTATTAATTTATTTAACAATTATTAAAAATCGATGAGAAAGATTAATGCACTCTCTTTGCCTTTTAAGGCAATCAGCCTCTGTTTTGTAGCCTTCCTTTTAGTTATAGTATCTTGTAAAAAGGATAATTTAAATGCAGGGAAATTATCCCAAAATGAAATTGAAAATTTAAAAGACTGGCAAAGCAAAAACTTTGATCAAAAGAGTATTTTGTTTGCTAAAATGGTCCCCAATTGGAATAATGTTTATGTAAATCAATTAAAAGACAAAACTGTATACGAAGTTGATTTAACAAGCACTGATAATGCTTTTATAACTAATGGCTTTCTAAGTAAAGGTGATAAGAAAGACTATCAATCTACCAGTAACTTTAAACTTTTGATATTTAAAGATATTAAGACTGGCAAAATAACCGATGGCTATTACATGTCAAGCATTTCCAATTTGCCAGCACATTACACACAGGTAGATAACTTTACTGGGTATATTTATTTTTATAATAAACAAGGTAATTTTGTTAATGGATGGGCATTTGATAATGGTAAAGCGGTACAGAGTATTAGTCAGGGTACAGAGGCTGGTTATAGAGAAACTATGAACGCAGGGTTAAGAGAAAAAATTAACCTGAATAATTTTGGTGATGGAAGAATCCAGGTCGCTTCACAAGAATTCTGCTATACCATCGAAATTCCAATTTATGGTACAAGCTGTATTGCTGCTAGCGGTGAAAGCGGACCTGCTGGTCCTCCAATTTGTGTAACCATTATTAAAGGATATACCTATGGTCGATATTGTACTCCTAATCAAATGGCCGTAGATGATAATGGTGGTGTAGTGCCTGATCCTAATAATCCAAAAGGAACGGAACCTAAAAAACCTACATTGCCATCGATAGGACCAGATGACGGTCCGGCAACTAAAAATTATGGGGTAGATCCTAATTGTTTAAATTGCAAGATTCCTGAGGGTGATTTTGATAAACTTTTAGCCGACGCAAGAACGGCAGGATTAATAGTAACTCCACCTAAACCAAATACTACAGTTACCACACCCGATGGATCAAAATATGTTGGTACAGTAACAGAGATTAGAAATGCAAATGGGGAGTTGGTTGTATCATATTTTACACCGAATACAAGCGCAGGCCCCTTTACTGTAGGTTATCAGTTTAGTTTGGGAAATGGCGGGCCTGACGGAACGAATACTTCAAGTAATTATACTCCATATTTTTTTAGTTCTAGTGGGGAAGCAATTATTTTTAATTCAATGCCTTCATTAGGAGGAGGAGGAACCTCACTAACGTATACTTTTGATGCAAATTATTATTATTCAGAAGCAGAAATGCTCGATATTGTAAATTCGATTCAAGATCCAATCACAGGAAATGGAATAGATTTTTACTTATTGGTACAATATAGAGGTTCTAAATTATTCAACTTAGGTTTAAGAAGTACTTCTAATACTATTGAAGTAGGAAGTTATACTTTAATGCCTTTTTTTAATAGTAATGGTGGATTATCATTCTATGTTGCATCCAGACTGGGCAACGGAGGAACAAAAAATGGTGTTGAATATCTTATCAAAGCAGATCAATTAAATATCTTTAGGGCAAACATAGAATATTATACTAACATTGCTGATTGGTTTTATTTAAATGGGATACCAAGTCCCGCTATGATTAAATATGTTGCTGGTAAAAGCTTTAGTGAACGCGTTAGCGCATTAAGTAGTTTATGGGGAAGTGCTTTAAGATCTCCAGCATATTGGGCGTATTTGGGTACAAGTTTGTTGTACTCGGCAACAATGGTTGGAGAAGCCAGTGTTATAGCTGAAGCAAAAGCAGGGATATCGTCTCCAGAATATACTTTTACGGAAACCGCAGGAAATCATCTTAAGGAAGTAGTAAAGCGTGGAATGAATAAAGGCCAGCTTACAAGACCTTATATGAACTCTCCATTAACTGTTCAAGAAATAATGGTAACTGGGCCTGGAAGCGCAGATGCAACTTATTTAGGTGGTGTGAATTGGAGGGTTCCGGGCAACTTTAGAGGAACAAATGGCACATGGGAATTAGGCATAAATCCACAAACCAAAGTAATATATCATTTCAATTTTACATATTAGGTGTAATGAAATTTAAAATAGTTGAAACTGAGCACATTCATCAAGGAGTGGTGAAATATATTAAAAAGGATTTTTCATTTGATACAGAGCCAATTATAAACGAGATTGACTATGAATTAGCCTATAATAAAGTGACATTAACTGTCGTAGATAAGCAAGTGGTGCAAATTTGGGGTTTTTCAGGAGGGGATACTAAAAGGGTTAAACTTAACCAAAATATCCCTCAATATAAAAGGGGAATCCTTATGGTTGAGGGAGAATTTGAATATGATCTTTGCTACAGTATTAACAAAGTCTCTGTACAGGTTTATGAAAATGAAAAAACAGGTTGGTTTTGTATTGGTGATCCAAAATTCGAAGGAGAAGGTGTTGAGTTTATTAATAAATGTATTGCTTTTATTGATAATGAGGGTCTATTAATGTCACTTTGGATAAAACCACTATACGTATAGCGATTATTAAGTGGAATTAAAAATATAGAAAAGGGTATCTTATGCGGTACAATATTAATGAACTATACGAAATTATCTTTCATATAGTTCATTAATACTTTAAGTCAGTAAATTTTACTTTATATAAAGTCTATAAAAAAAAATAATAATATATAGTTTCTTTTTATTGCTGTTTTCTAACCAAGTGTTTTCTCAAGTCCAAAGTGTTAAGGATATGTATTGGGATTTTAGCTTATGGTTGGTGTTATCACCAACTATAATAAATGATGCTTTGGTATAGTAATAATACCAACCAAAGGAAATAGACATTAAAGGAAAAGGAAGCCGGCAATCAGCTTTCGGTTATTTGCATTGGCATGGTCTGTGATTTCAATAGGGGAGTTTATTTAAAATCGTCTCCCTATAACCTATTGAAATGAAATCATCAAAGCTATTGTTGTTGTTGCTTTTTGTCATTTGCATAAGCACAGCAAGCCAGGCGCAGAGCCCGCCTAAAGCCGGAAGCGCATGTTATTATCCAAGTTTTGGCCAAATTTATCAAACCGTTTACAGCGGTACCGATTTTGTGTACGATAATGGCAATGGCCCTTATTCTTATCTCCAATGCTCCAATAAAACGGTTTTACAGGCATCGGGCACTTGTAGGGTACGCATTCCAAACGGGCAGCCGCAGGGAGGGAGTTATTACCCCGGGCAGCTTTTTACCATTACTAAAGTGATACCCTGCGGTATAGATGATTACGCTTTTTTATTGATGATACCAGCTGCAGCGGTAGCTTATATATCGTTTAATAAAAGGCTGGTGTAGCGCAACCCGCCTGTGGAAAATATCTACAGGATGTGGTAAAAACGGGCAGTAAAAAATAAAAGCCCCGAATAAATCAGGGCTTTTAAAAATTATTATGGGTTTTGCACCAGTTTTGGGTTGGTATTAAACTCAAGTAATGGAATGTAGTAAATTACCCGTGGGTCGGTATATTTAATCTCTTGGGTAGTTTGGCCCGATAGCAGGTGTGTGCCGGGGTAATTTCTTACCATGGTCATTTTGTTTCTGAAAACATCAAACTTACGTTGGGCTTCAAAAGCAAATTCTAATCTTCGCTCATCTAAAACTACATTTAGAACGCTGGTGTAACCCATCATGTTTGTTGAAGAGAATAGTTGGTTGCCGGTAAGTCCGGCACGCTTACGGATTACATTTACCTCGTCCAGTGCTTCATCAGGTCTGCCCAGTTGCAGGGCACACTCTGCTTTTGTAAGGTGCATTTCGGCAAGGCGTAATATAACCGGCGAGCTTAGGGTTTCTATTCCATTTTGAAACGAAAATTTGTTGATGTAATATTTTGGGTAACCGTTTCTTATTGATAGGATTGGGTTTCCGTTTGCATCTTTTTTAAATGTTCCATCATCATTTTTATCGTATTGAGGCTCAACAAAAGCATTGCGAACATCGTTAGGGAATTTGTTTAGCAAATCTCTGTAACTCTGTGAGGCATACATTTCGCCGTAACCAATACCGGCCGAGTAATACATTGATCCAATGGCATCATCAGAACGATCGTCTTTCAACTCATGCTGAATGGCAAAAATAGTTTCCGAATTATCTTTAGGCAATTTGGTAAAATATTTAGGATATTCTGCAGTACTTAACATGGTATAACGATTACTTTTTACAACCATATCTGCATAATCATAGGCATCTTTATAATTACCCATGTATAAATAAACACGGCTTAATAAGGCTTCGGCTACTTCTTTTGAGGCAAAATTATCGTTTTTGCTGCTGCCCATTAATTTAATTGATTTAAGTAAATCGGCCGTAATTAACGCATATACATCCTTAACCTTTGAACGTGCAGGAAGATCATTTTTATCGGTATTGGTTTTAATCATTACACCTAAAGATTCGCCATTATCATCAGTATAAGGCCTACCGAAGAATTTAACCAAATCCCAATGCACCATGGCCCTAATAAAATAGTTTTCGCCCAGTAATTGGTTTTTTGTAGCATCCTGGCTTTCGGTAACCAGCTCTATTACCACGTTGGCACCATATATGGCCTGGTAAGCCTTACGCCAAAAGTTGTAGGTATTGCCCTGATCGGCTAAATGCTGATAGTTGTAAGCATAGAAAAGGGGATCAGTGGTGGTTCCGCTTAGCGAAACATTATCACTTGCATATTCTGATAACATGTGCAGGTTGCGCGTGTAATAAGGATCCTTAATGTAGTTGTAATTACCAATGGTGGCTGCGGTTAAACCTTCTATCGTATTTATTACTTTATCTGTAGTTAACGAATCATAGGGTTCTTGCGACAGTTGTTTTTTACAGGATACTGCGGTTATAGCAAGTAATGCAACTGCAGCTATTTTATATTTTTTAATCATGATCTTCTGTTTTTTAAATAAATGTGCTTAGAAGCTTACGTTAACACCGAATAATATTTTTTTACTCACCGGGTATTTCATTCCGCTTACTCCATTACTTTCAGTTGAGGTTGCAGCAGCAACGTTAGAAACTTCGGGGTCCATTCCAGAGAATTTTGTTAGTGTAACCAGGTTATCGCCACTTACAAACACACGGATATTGGAAACTTTAAGCTTTTGTAGTAAAGTTTGAGGTAAATTATAACCTAAGGTAACGTTACGCAACCTGATGTATGAGCCATCTTCGAGGAACCTTGATGAAGGTTTGTAAGAGTTTTTATTGCCATTAACCACCGCTTTAGGGTGTGTAGCTATATCTCCAGGATTTTCCCATCTGTTCCATCCATCTCTTAAATCCATGCTGTTGTATTGCGGATAGGCACCATCTGCATCAAATAATTCGCGGCTTGAATTGTACACCTTATTGCCATAAACAAAGTTTATAAAGGCATTTAATGTAAAGTTTTTATAAGAGAAATCGTTTCCAAAACCGCCGGTAAATTTAGGGGTAGCAGTACCTACATAGGTTTGTGTAGCTTTACTTTGTGAGTTTACAGGTGTTTTAACATCATTTCCGTTTGCATCTTTTGTAATGTTGTACCATAATGGATCTCCGTTATCGGGGTTTACACCAGCCCATTCAAACATATACCATGAGTTTAAATCGCGGCCCACTGTTGCTCTTTGATAGCCTCTTGTAATAGATTGGCCATTATACAATTCCATAACCCGGTTTTTATTAAAACCAATGTTAAATGTGGTGTTCCATTTAAATTCGCCCGTTAAATTTTTGGTATTTACTTCAATATCAATTCCCTTGTTTCTTACACTTCCAACGTTTAGGTTATAGTTATAAAAACCTGTTGCAGCGTTTAGCGGAATCGCAATAATTAAATCTTTATTTGTTCTTTGGTATACATCAACACTTAAATCTATCCTGTTCCAAAAGCTAATGTTTACACCGGCATTGATGGTTGTAGGTTTTTCCCAGGTTAAATCTGGATTTCCTAAATTGCTTGGGTTAGCACCCGGAATACCTGAATACTGGTTATTGGCCCCTGTATATAAATCTAATGCTCCATAATTACCGCCCGGCGTATTTCCGGTAACACCATAACTTCCTCTTAGCTTTAAATTGGTAATTACTTTCGATTGAAAGAATTTTTCGTTTGAGATGTTCCAACCACCACCAACAGAGTAAAATAACCCGTTTCTGTGGTTGCTTCCAAATTTAGACGAAGCATCATTTCTTAATGAAACTGTGGCAAAATAACGGTTGTCATAATTGTAATCGCCCATAAATAATTCAGAAACATTCACGCTTTTAGAATTGGTTCCTTTTATTAATTTAGCAAGGGCCGTGGCATCCATTACACTTAAACCCGCTAAGAAACCATCTGCTGTAGCATTAAGCCCATCCTGATAGTTCTGCTGATATTCAAAACCTGCAATTCCCGAAAGATTGTGTTTGCCAAAGCTATGTGCGGCGTTAAAAAGGTTAGAGGTAATAAAACTATTGCTGTAACCATATTCGTTATACAATTCGCCCGATGTAGATTTTCCAACAGGTGTTCTTGGATCCGTTAATCGCTCTGCACGCATATTGGTTACGGTATAACGATTAGAAGTTGCAAAATTTAACCAATCGGTAACCTTATAATCAAATTTAACATCGGCGGCTAAACTCTGGTCTCTTCTGTTGTCTTTATCAAACTGGCTGCTGTATAAAAAGTTAGATGCATCACGGCCATACCAGCCTTTGGTATTAAAATCAACATATTTTACACTACCATCTGCATTGTACGGGCTATCCCAGGGCATATTTGTATAAGCCTGGTATAATGCACCGCTTGGATCGTTGTTGGTTTTGGTAAAACTGGTATTTAACCTGGTTGTGATCTTAAACCGTTTATTAATTTGATGTTCAAGGTTAACGCGGAAAGCAAAATTTTTATAATCAGTATTAATCAATGTACCTTGCTCATCGTAGTAATTGGCACCGATGTAGAATTTTGTTTTTTCATCACCACCAGAAATGGTTACATTCTGATTGTTGGTATAAGCCTCTCTAAAGGCCAGGTCTACCCAATTGGTGTTTCCAGGATTGGTTGGAATAAAGTTTTCCAAATAACCTGAAGTTGTAATCGGTAATTTCTTACTGGTTAAAAAAGCATCAATTTCTGCTTGTGTTGGATTAGGATTGGTTGCCTGAAGTTGTTTGATAAAACTGGCACGTTTACCATTATAATCATTAGTGTATAAATAGGTGCTGTAATTGGCAAGTTGCTGGCCATTCATCAGTTTAAAATTACCCTGGCTGGCGTTGTTTATACCAAAAGATCCATTATATTCTACCCTGGTTTTACCGGCTTTACCTTGTTTTGTGGTAATAACCAATACTCCGTTGGCTGCCCTTGATCCATATAAACCTGTTGCAGCGGCATCTTTTAAAACCGTAACCGATTCAATATCTCTTGGGTTTGCTGTACCACCAATAATACCATCTACAACGGTAAGTGGTTCGGCACCGGCTGTAATGGTTCCTGTACCGCGAATACGAATGCTTGGGGTGGCGCCTGGCTGGCCAGAAGCCGAAGAAACACTTACCCCTGAGGCTTTACCTTGTAAAAGGGTGGCGGTATTGTTGCTGGTTACATCCAAAAGTTCTTTAGCCGTAACCGTTGAAACCGAACTCACAATTTGCGATTTGTTTTTGGTAACATAACCCACTACCACAACTTCGTCCATCATTTTAGCATCGGGTTTAAGGCTGATGTTAATCGTTGGTTGACCTGAAACCACAACTTCTTGATTAGTGTAACCTATGTAACTAAATTGAAGCGTTGCGTTGGCAGCTGCATTAAGGCTAAACTTACCGTTGCTATCAGTCATGGTACCGCCAGTGGCGTTTTTAATTTTAATTGATACCCCAGGAAGTGGCTGCCCAGTTTCATCCGTTACTTTTCCAGTAACTGGACTTTGCGCATAAGCAACGCTTGAAAGTATAGTAAACAATAATAAGGTAATCACTTTTGAGAGCTTATTCAGCAATGGCTTTTTTGGCTTTGCCGAATAAAAAAAGGTTCGTTTCAGAACCCGATCGGTTAGTTTGTAAATTTTTGTCATGAAATGATAATTAATGTTGGTTAGCAAAGTTCTCAGTGAAAAAAGCATTTTTTTCTAAAAGAACGCTCGAAAGATATAAATTAAAAGAGTGCCCGATGGGATTAGTAAAGCGCTAAATCAACGCAAACGTTTGATGTTTTTTTAAGCACTAAATAAAATTTTAAGGAAGAAAAGGATGGAGAAACCTGGCTTATTGGCGTCTTTTTTTATCGATTTGGCTGTTTGTATGCTTATTTGTCGAAAACCCGTCATTTAAGTACCTTGAGCTTTATTCGATTGAGAGGAATAATCTGCAAGAAACATAGTTTAGTATACCCCAAACCTATATTTTATCATTAATCAAACGTTTGTGTTAAGCTTTTTTTATGGGTTAAATAAAAGGTCAACCGATTAAGAAATCATATTTTATTACTTAAACAAGAATGGATTACTATCCTGTTTAAGGTTGCCGAAAATAATGATGGATTTTGTATTTGAAAGTGGTATTTCAAACTCAGGATTTTTTATGATTCAGATCAGTCATTTCCTGCCAGTGGTAAATTTTTACTTTTTCGGTTTCATTTTTCGCCGCATTTATCATGGCTTTTGCAACTTCGCTGCCATTTATACCCTTGTACTTTTTAAGCGAACCAAATAAAATTGGATTAATAACAGACCAGATGCCCATAAAAACCTTCTCCATCGGTCGGTTTTCAGTTCGGTTTCCCATCAACATAGAGGGGCGAAAGATATGTGTATGGTCAAAGTCGAGCGCAATTATATCAAGCTCAACCTGGCCTTTGGTTTTAATATAAAAAATATTTGAGTGGGCATTTGCACCCACAGCGGTAACCACAAAAACAGATTTAGCACCATTTTCTTTAGCCAATTTGGCTGCTAAAACAGGATAATCGTGGTCTATTTTGTAGTAATCAGCTTCGTTCGGAACATTTTTTTTAGTAGTTCCGAGGGCTATGTAAATTTCGTTGGCAATAATACTTTCTTTTAATTCGGGCAGAGAATTTAAATCGCCAATTAAGGTTTTAAGTTTTGGATTAATTAGGTTTAAATCTTTGCGCACCACAACAGTTACCTGCTCGTAATCGGGGTTGTTTAATAATTCGGTCAGTAAATAAGAACCTATAAAACCACTTGCGCCAAAAATAATTGCCTTTTTCATTTAAAACATTTTTATATTCTATTTCCAATCTTAACAAAAATTAAGGTATAACCGTTTTAACATTTCTAAAGATTACAATAAAGCGTTAATTAAAAGGCTAATTATTAAAGCTTTTAGCCTTATTTACTTAAAAAGTTTAGGAAATCTTTTTTATACATTGGGCCTACGGGTACAAAAAACTGGTTAGACAAAATAATTTTGTCTTCTATAATCCGCTCAACATAGGTTTTGTTGATGATGTATGATCGATGCGACTGCATAAAAAAATCAGGGTTTAAATCTTCCAAAATGCCTTTTAAGGTTCGGTATATTAAAAAGAACTTTTCAGAGGTAAATATTTTTACATAGTCTTTACTGCCTTCAATATAAATAATATCCTGTTGCTTCAGGTTTAATAAACCATCTTTATCCTTAATCAGCAGGTTATTAATATTGCTTGTTGCGGTAAGTTCTGCATTTAAAGGTTTGGCCTTTTGCACAGCTTTAACAAACCTATCGTACGAGAAAGGTTTCAGTAAGTAATCTACAGCATCAAGCTCGTAACTTTCGTAAGCATATTGTTTGTAAGCCGTTGTAAAAATGGTTTTTGGTGTGCTTTTAAGGGCCTTTAAAAAACTGATTCCATTAACAAGCGGCATTTCAATGTCCAAAAAAAGTAAGTCTACAGCGTGGCTCGACAGATATTCAAAGGCTTCAACCGCATTTCTAAAAGAAGCCAGATGTTTAAGCCCGGGCGTTTGACTAATGTAATGTTCCAATACCTGGTGCGCTAAAGGCTCATCATCAACTATTATGCAATTCATTTAAAACCTATAATCAGTTCAGCAATATATTCATTATTGGATTCATTCAGGCGCAGTTGGAACGAACCCGCATAATAGAGTTCCATCCTCTTTTTAAGGTTACTTAAACCAATACCTCCAGGTTTTTTGACTAATAAATTATGTGTTGGCTTTAATAAATCATTTTTAAAGGTAAAAATAATCTGTTTTTCATTTACCATTAAAGCGGCTTCAACAACAGCATCATCCTCCAGTTTATGTTTGCCATGTTTAAAGCAGTTTTCTACAAGTGGTAAAAATAACAGCGGAGGGATCTTAATCGATGGGGATACATCAGGCGCCTGAAAAGTAATTCTTGCCTTAGGGAATTTCTTCTGTTCAAGCTCGAAATAGCCATTTAAAAAATCTATTTCTCCCTGCAAGCCCACTTCTTCCTGGTCGCAATCGTATAAAATATACTGCATCATTTGCGAAAGCAGTAAAATAAAACGCGGTGTATCTTTTGATCCAACCAAACTTAAGCCATACAAACTATTTAAGGTATTAAATAAAAAATGAGGCTGTAATTGGGTTTTAAGCATATTAAGCTGCAAGTTCAGGTTATCGGTTTCAGTTTTATGACGTTGTATTTCATTTTGATAAGAAAAACGTGCCATACCAATGCAGAAAAAAGCAATAAAATCAGTTAAAAGCAAATTAAAACCCCAGTAATTGTAAGCTACACGCAGAAACGAATGTACCACCAAACCCTCAGTAAACCTGGCAAAAATCCAGGAGAAAAAATAGTTGTTAAAAGGTGCAATTAGAAAAAAGTAAACAATAGTACCTATTACCAGCAACAAATATTTTTTACGCTGTAAAAAGAATGGAATTAACCAACGGTAATAAGGAATTATAAACAGGGTAGAGCAAATGCTATACAAACAAATTTCAAGGTAAGGGAAACTGGAATTTAAATTCTTAGGTAAATTATCCTGGTCTAAGTAATAGGAATACTTATACATGGCTACATAAAATAACCAAATTAGAATTTCGAAAACAACAGGAAACGTAATATGCTCTTTTTTTATCACAGCGCTAAAATCGTAATATTTATTGATTGCCAGGTACATGTTTACGACCAAAGCCAGGTTTTACACGACTAAAAAATATGAATGCTTTTTGGTAGCCATGATACCCAAACCGGTCGAAAATTTTAAAAACCTGGCTCTTTTCCACCTTGTTTTGTACATCAATTTAAAAATAAAATAAATATGAAAACTAAAACTACCCTTATTGTTGTGCTTTTATCAGGCTTTTTAAACTTAGCCAATGCGCAAAATAAAAACGAATTAAAGTCTGTTGCTATGGATAATTTTGACTCTTTTAAGCAATCGGTTAAACCGCTCATTGATAAAATGGCTGATAAAAAAATAGTTGGACTTGGAGAAGGTACACATGGCACTGCCGAGTTTTATAAACTTCGTTACTGGATTACCCGGGTGCTGGTAGAGCAAAAGGGTTTTAACTACATTGCTTTTGAAAATGATTATAGCGATAGCTGGATGTTGAATAAAGAACTTGGCAGTAAAGAAGATTTAAATACGTTAATGAAAAAGTATTTATTAAGCATTTGGCAGAATGCCGAAACCAAAGAATTACTAAGCTGGGTTAGAACTTACAACAACACACATAAAAATAAGGTAACCATAGCTGGTGTTGATTATGTATATGCCCTGGCCGATATTAAAATGTTGCAGGATTTATTAAGTGCTGAACCAGCTTTATTAAAAACAATTACAGCATTAAAAATTCCTGCAGCCTACCAGGATGAAGCGTGGGAGGGTATGAACAGCAAAACCTATAAATTTAATGCCGATTCTTTAAATAAAAGCAGTTATGCAGGGTATCTTTTAGCCGAAAAATTAGACCTGGAAATTGGTAAATCTAACTTGCCAGCAAGCTTAAAAAATAATTGCCACATCAGTTTAACAAACATTAAACAGGGTTTTGCACCATTTTACCATTTGATGACTAAAACCGATGAGGCAAGTAGAGATGTAAATATGGCATCAAATGCAAGCCTGTTAATGCAAAATAAGAACGATAAATTAATTATTTGGGCACACGAAGCGCATTTAGCTAAAAAGCCGGTTTACGATGGAGAAGTTGGTGGAATGGGAGGAGAATTGCTTAAAAAATTTCCGGATAATTATTTTGTTCTGGCAACCGGAACGGCAACAGGGACTTTTGCTGCAACCGAAGAAAGAAGAGATACCTATACCAACCCAATGAAAGCCTATCCTTTAGAAAAACCAATAACAAACTCCTGGGAAGAACAGTTTAGCAATACAGGAATACCTGCTTTTTATTTTTATCCTGGTTTGTATAATGCTCAAAATGAAACCAAAGCCTTTCGTATTATTGGCTATATGCCTAAAAGCGGGGCAGATACCTACGATAAAACCAATATGACTGATCATTTTGATGCTTATCTTTTTATAAAAGATACACATGCAGCTACACCTTTAAAATAATACCTGATCCTTGAAAATTATGCTGTGGTGTTAATTAGCCTGTTGCTTACAATCTTTGCAAATTCCAGAAACAATCAGGTTCATACCGTAGACCTCAAAACCAGTTGGCATTTTTAATGCAGGAATTTTCATTTCATCCAGGCAATAAACCTTTAAGCAATTGTTGCAGTTAAAGTGTACATGTTCATCGTGGTGGTTGTGGGCAGTACAAGCGTTGGAGCAAATGGCATAATTTGCCGTACCCTGGTTGTCCAGAATGCGGTGAATGATGCCTTTTTCTTCAAATGTTTTTAAAATACGATATAAAGTAACGCGGTCTATTTCCTTACCGATAATATTTTCAAGATAAGGTTGTGATGTGGCAGAATCGCGGTTAGATAAAACATCAAGCACCTGTAAACGGGCACCGGTTCTTTTTAAACCATTTTTTAATAAAAGATTTTCGTATTTCTGTATTTTAATATTTTCCATAAAGCACTGTAATAAGTTGTTAAATAATTAACGCTGCGTTGGTAATCGAAACCGGAGGCGCATAAGTAGCATTGGTATTGGCCAGTTTCAAAATTCCCTTAACCCTAATGGGTTTATCTGTAAACGCTATTGGCTCGTTCATTTCAACCATAATCATAATCGGAACACCATTTTGTCCGCAAAAATAACACTGGTTAATCGGCAAAGTTGCGAGCAAAAATTTTGCATGTTTTGCTGTGTTTTTAATCGGGATTAAATAGCCCTTTAAATCAAACTCGCTGTTGTTAAATCTTTTAATGGTTTCCCCATAAACAGGCAGCAGTTCGTTTTTATCTGTTAACTCAAATTTAACCGTTCCAATTACATCCCAGTTTAAAGATTTAATCTGATCCGTGGCGTTATGCTTTTTTTGTTGTGCAAAAGCACTCAAACTTACAAAAAGCAATAAAATTGAGGCTAATTTTTTCATTTAAATTTGTTTGGCATCTATTAAAAAAAAGTCAGACCGATTATCTCCGGTATTGTTGATGATAAATTTTCCTTTGATTTTAATTGGTTTATCTGTAAAAGGAATCGCATTTGCCATTTTAACTTCAACCATAGAAGGAATATCGCCCGTACCGCAAAACGGACAAGATTCAATGGGTACAATAGATAACATAAATTCGCTGAATTTCATTCCGGCTTTTGTGGGATAAATATAACCAGGCAACTCAATAATCTTATTGTTCAAAGCCATTAATTCGTTTGGAAAAACACTGATCCATTTAAGCTTTTCTACCTGTTTATCGTACCTTAAACCAATTAAGTTCCAGTTGGTGGTACGTAAATCTTTATGCACTTTTACCTGTGCTTTTATATTAAACTGAGCAGATAATACGATTATAAAAATTAAAGCGAGTTTCTTCATCATTCTATTTTGATAAGGTTTTGGCAATGTCTACCCGGTAAGTTTGTAAAGCAGGGATGATGGCGGCAATAATACCAATGCATAATCCGGCAACGAGCAAATAAATTTCTTCACCAACAAAGTAAATCCCGGTTAGGCGCGCTTGCGATGATTCCTGGTAGGTACCTATAATTTGTAAAGCGACATGTCCGATAAGCAAGCCAACAATGGCCCCAACAAAAGTGATCAGTAAACCTTCCAGCATCACCAGAAAGAAAATTTTCCTTTTCGATGCACCAATGCAACGCATCACGGCCAAATCGTATTTTTTTTCTTTCATTGAATTATAAAGACTGATGAAAACACTTAAAGCAGAAATGGCCATAATTAAAATAGCAAACCATTTTAGGGTATCAATGCCCACACCAATTAAAGAAAATAACCGCGCACTTTCCATAGCAGGAGAGGCTGCCTGCATATTGGTACTTTGATTTACCATTCTTGGAAACAATACAACCGACATTGGTGAGCGGTATTGAATCAGGATAGAAGTAATTTCTTTATTGCTGATCTCCTTATTTCCGGCTGCTTCATGATGATCTTCTTCAGCAGAAGGTTCGTGCATTTTATAAACACTGCCAATATTGGTTAAAACCAGGTTATCCGTTACGTTGCCCTGTGGTGCAAGTATGCCTTTAACGGTATATGCATGTTGTTTATGTTCATCGCTTGAATCATTTAAGCCGTGTGCACCAAAAAAAGTATTGCCAACCTTTAATTTAGACTCTTTCGCCACACTATTGCCAATTGTTACCTCAAGGTCTTTATTCCAAAAACTGCCCGACGCCAGCTTTAATCCATATAAACCAACAAAAGAAGAGTCGGTACCCACAATACGGAAACCGCTGTAATTATCGCCGAGGGCCAAAGGAACCGCCCTTTTAACCATTGGGTTTTGCATCAGTTCGTAAGCATCCTTAGCCGGAATGTTTCCCGTTGGAAAGTCGATGTGGTAAATGCTGCTCAAAATTAGTTGTAGCGGACTTCCTTTCGCACCTACAACTAAATCTATATCCTTTGAATTGCTTTCTAATTTATTGCCAATTTCGGTCGAGGCTAAAAAAAGGATTGATAATATTCCTACACCAAAGGCAACCAAAGCAACATTTAAAAACGTGGTAAGCTTGTTTCTGAGCAGGTTTTTCGCGCTTATTCTAAAAATGTTCATTATAATAAATATTCCTTTTCTATATGGGTTCTTATTCTTGTATCGTGCGTAGCAATAACCAGCGAAGCGCCACTTTCTTTAGCCTGGGTAATTAACATTTCTATAACCAGCTCCGCATTCTTATCATCAAGGCTCGAAGTTGGCTCATCCGCAATTAACAATGTAGGTTTATTAATTAAAGCCCTTGCTACTGATACGCGTTGCAACTGGCCCTGACTAAGCTCATTGGGATGTTTTTTTGCTTTACCACCAAGGCCGAGAGAATCTAAAAGTGAAAAGATTTTACTTTTATCCGCTGATAAACCTGCAAAAGAGCAAGCAATTTCAATATTTTCTGATATCGTTAAACTTTGGATGAGATGGGGCTTTTGAAAAACAATACCGATATGCTGTCCCCTGAATTTGTCCATAGCTTTACTGGAAAGACTATATAAATCTGTTTCATTTATAACAACATTTCCTTGAACAGGTTTTAATAAACCTGATATGCAATTTAAAAGCGTGCTTTTCCCACTGCCCGACGAACCTATTAATAGCCATTGTTCATTATCTTCTATAGTCCAATCAGGGAAATTTAAGATTGGCCCATTGTTGTAACGATGACTAAGCGATTGTACTTTAATCATAATTTTTTCGATGCTTTAACTTTTAGTGCAGGCTGTACCGTAATATTCTTAATAGCATAACGCCTGTAAATTTCTATTCCATCATTTGTACCATGCTTACAAGCCGGGTTCATCATGGAAATAAATGCCAGTGCCGGAATAAATAGAACTTTAATTTTTATCTGCATAATACAAATATATAATCCTTTATTTAATTGCAACAATGTTGTGTTATGAATGATACAATTAGGGTTAAACTTATTTTGAATAGTTGGTTTAATGGGCTTGGTGCTGGCAGGTTTTGGTATACTTTAAATTGATAAAGTGCGCTGCTGCAATAGCAAAGCCTCCAATAGGGATTAAAATAGGTTCTAAAAATTCAACTCCCGAGAAATGACCAAAGCCGATACAAAAGAAACCCGAGATTAAAATAATTACCGGCAAAATTTTATGATGATGGTGTCGGTAAGATTTACTCAACGACCATACACCTAAACCTAATGAAATTGCAATCATGCTAATTTCTATAGTTGGATCGGCTAAAAATTCTAATCCCCATAATGGAAGCAACGTAAGTAAAAAGGGGAGCAGGGCACAATGTATGGCACATGCGGTAGATGCAGTAATGCCCAGTTTATCCAGGTTAAAGGTAATTCTTGTTGATTTCATATAGCTAAAATTTACAGTTGCAAATATAAATGCAATTTTGTTGCATTTAAAGAAATGAATAATATATTTGCAACTTAATTGCATTTGTATGATAAAGAAATTACCGGTAACGGTTTTAAGTGGTTTTTTAGGAAGTGGTAAAACAACATTGCTTAATGCCATTCTTAAAAACAGGGAAGGACTAAAAGTAGCAGTGATTGTAAACGATATGAGTGAAGTGAACATTGATGCTGCATTGGTTAAAAATGAAAACATGCTTTCCAAAACGGAAGAAAAACTGGTCGAAATGAGCAATGGTTGCATTTGCTGTACTTTACGTGAAGATTTAATGATTGAAGTAGAAAAATTAGCCAAAGAAAACCGGTTTGATTATTTACCGATTGAAAGTACAGGCATTTCTGAACCCATTCCTGTTGCACAAACTTTTTCTTTTGTTGATGAAGTTTCGGGCATAGATTTAAGCAGGTTTAGCCAGTTGGATACCATGGTAACTGTGGTAGATGGTTTTAATTTTATGAAAGATTTTGGTACAGCAGAACGCCTGGCCGACCGCCAATTGGTAGATGATACGGCAGATAAGCGAACGATTGTTAACCTGTTGACCGATCAGATTGAATTTGCCAATGTTATTTTGCTCAACAAAATGGATCTGATTTCTACAAACGACGCCAATTTGATTGAAGCCTTAATTAAGAAGTTAAATCCGGCAGCAAAATGCTATAGAACAACTTTTGGCAATGTACAACCAGAATTATTGCTGAATACCGGTTTATTCGATTTTAATTCGGCCGCTGAAGGTGCCGGGTGGAAAAAAGAACTTGAAACGGTTCATCAACCCGAAACTGAAGAATACGGGATAGTTTCTACGGTGTTCAGATCTGAAAAACCTTTCCATCCGCAAAGATTCTGGACTTATTTAAACCACGATTTCCAATCTAATATTATCCGCTCGAAAGGGATTTTCTGGTTAGCTGCCATGCCCGATACGGCCATTAATTTCTCTCAGGCTGGTGGTTCTTTAAGGATTGACCATGCTGGTGTTTGGTGGGCAAGTATGCCTCAGGATGAACGAAATGGCTACAACGATTATTTAGAAAATAAAGAACAAATAATGGAAAAATGGAATGCTGATTTTGGAGACCGGATAAATGAATTGGTATTTATTGGCCAGGAATTAGACATTGAACAATTAAAAAATAATTTAAATTCTTGTTTATTAACGGATAGTGAATTAATTGATTATAAGATAAATAAACATTTCGATAATCCCTTTGCAGGTTTCTTTTAAGAAAATGTATTACGGATTAAATAATTATTATTTGATAAGTTTAAAATTAAATTTAGATTTGTCTAAAAATATATTTAGATTAATATTTAAACTATGAAATCTCTAATCGTCCACCTGGTTTTCTTTTTAACTTTTTTTACGGCCTCTGCTCAAACGGGTTTAATTAAAGGCTTTGTAAAATCTGATACCAAACCAGTAGAAAATATCACGGTTAAAATATTGGGTACTGATAAATCTGCAAAAACGGATTTTTCTGGTCAATATCAAATCAGGAATATCCCAAATGGAAATTATGAACTGTTATTTTCTGGAGTTGGATATCAACCTAAGAGGCAAAAGATAGAAGTAAAGGATGCCGTAACCAGTATAAATGTGACATTAGACCAGGCAGAATCTAACCTGAACGATGTGGTGGTTACTGGTGTTAACCGCGCTACGCAATTGCGTAAAAGTCCTGTTCCTATAGCGGTACTTTCTAAAAAAACAATGGATCAAAATGTAAACACCAATTTAATTGAAGCCATCGTAAAAGGTGTTCCGGGTGTTACAGCGGTTACCACAGGACCAAATGTTTCAAAGCCTTTTATACGCGGTTTGGGTTATAATCGGGTTTTAACATTATATGATGGTTTAAGGCAGGAAGGTCAGCAATGGGGTGATGAGCATGGTATTGAAGTTGATGAATTTGGAATTAGCAGGGCTGAAGTTGTTAAAGGACCTGCCAGCTTAACTTATGGATCAGATGCTTTGGCAGGTGTAATTAATATGATCCCTTTTAATCCGAATTTTGAAAATGGGCGCTTAAAAGGAGATGTAACCATGAATTACCAAAGCAACAATGGCATGGTTGGCTCTTCTGTTGGCTTGGCTTACGTAAAAGACGATTGGAAATACAGTTTTCGCGCAAGCAGTAAAATGGCGCATAGTTACACCAATAAAATAGATGGACCGGTTTACGGCACCGCTTTTAGGGAGTATAATTTTTCGGCAAGTGCCAGGATTGATCAGAAATGGGGCTTTTCTAAAACGGCTGTAACTTACTACGATAATCTGATGGAAATTCCTGATGGAAGCCGTGATTCCGTTAGCCGAAAATTTACCCGTCAGGTTTTAGATGATGGGGATGATATTAAAAACCGGCCTATTGTACCTGAAGCCGAATTGAACAGCTATAAAATTAATCCTTTGCACCAGCACATCCAGCATACGAGGTTTTATAATACCAGTCAGTTTAAATTTGGTAACAGCGATTTAAATTTACTTATTGGAGGGCAGCAAAGCATCAGGCGAGAATTTAACCATCCAACCATAGCAAAGCAAGCAGGTTTATACGTAGTATTAAATACGCTGAATTATGATTTGAAGTATAATCTTCCCGATTGCTCCGGAATAGAAAGTACTGTGGGCATTAATGGGATGTATCAGGCCAACAGAAGTAAAAATGCCACTGATTTCCCAATTCCTGATTATAATTTGTTTGATGTTGGCGCATTCTACTTTGCTAAAAAAACCTTTGGAAAGGTTGATGTTTCCGGAGGGATAAGGGTGGATAGAAGAAATATTAAATGGAATGATTTTTACGTTGGCAATAACCCTGAAACCGGTTTCGAGAGAAAAGTAACTGCGGGTACACCAAATGCCAATCTTCAATTTCCAGCGTTTGGCAAAAATTACTACGGCGTTTCGGGTAGTATGGGTTTAACATACAATGTTTCCGAAAAATTGCTGATTAAAGCCAATATTGCAAGAGGCTACAGGGCACCTAATATAACTGAAATTGGTTCAAATGGCTTAGATCCCGGTGCTCACATTGTGTATTTAGGAAACCGGACTTTTAAACCTGAGTTTAACCTGCAGCAGGATATAGGTATTATTGCTTACCTAAAGGATGCAGATGTTAGTTTGGAGTTTTTTAACAACAACATTCAAAACTACATTTATCAATCACGGCTAAGCGATGCCAATGGAAATCCGGTCGTAATTGTTCCCGGAAATCTTACCTATCAATACCAACAGTCGAAAGCCAGGCTTTACGGTGCTGAAATTAGTGTGAACCTGCATCCGTCAGGTATAAAATGGCTAACCTTTAATAACAGTATGGCTTATGTAGTTGGTTTAAATAAAAATGAAGAATTGCTGGCAAAACATGGTCGAAATGCTCGCTATCTGCCTTTTATTCCACCGTTGCAAGTCAGAACAGAACTTAAGGCAACTGCCCCATCTGCTATTGGTATTTTTAATAAACCTTATATAAAGGTAGATGCAGCTATTTTTGCGGATCAGAACCGGTTTTATGCACTTGATCATACCGAAACCTTTACCAGTGGTTATACTTTGTTAAATGCGGGTATAGGATCATCTATTCAAAATGGCTCCGGAAAAACTTTATTTGATGTTTTTATTCAATGCGATAATATTTTAAATTCAGCATACCAATCGGCTTTAAACAGACTTAAATATTTCGAATATTATGAATCCTCGCCCAATGGGCGTTCAGGAATTTACAATATGGGCCGGAACCTGAGCTTTAAAGTAATTGTTCCATTTTAACAGTTATGGAGTAATTAGAAACAGGTTGTCTAAATGAATTCTTCATTTTTCTTCTTTCCTCTAAACTTCTTTCATTTTATTTATATTTACCTGTATGGAAGAATCATTAAGTGAAAAGCGGTTAAACATATTAAGACAGTCAATAGGAGAGGTTATTAAGGCATCGCCATCAAACTTTATGAACTGGCTGGCACCTGTAATGATTAAAGCCGAAAACGGAGTTTTAGTTTGTCGCTATACCATTCGTAAAGAAATGACAAATCCGTATGGAATTTTGCATGGCGGGGTAACGGCAGGTATTATAGACGATTTAATTGGCGCTACGGTTTATACAATGGGTTTAAATGATCGTTATACAACAGTTAATAATTACATAGACTATTTTGCCCCTGCAAGTGAAGGCGATGAGATTGTTGCCGAAACCGCTATTGTAAAACGTGGGAAAACCATATTAAATTTGCAGTGCGAGATATTTTTGCCGGCAAAAAAACGTTTAATAGCTAAAGGCTATTCCAATATGTTAAACATAGGTTAAGCTAATATTTAAAATCGTCAAATTATTTATTAATTCCTTTAAATTAACAAAACATTCTCATAAAGATATTGTTGTAGTTTTACTTAAAACCCTATGAGCCATGTTAACCAATTATTCAACCCTTCAATTTATTGTTAGAGGCAAAACCTTTAAAGGTTTTTGCATGAGAATCCAGGATGATTTCCACGAAACATATGCAGTTGTATTAGATGGCTATCATTCATTTTGCATCTGGCTCGATGATAAGTCGTCGCAATGGTGTGCATCCAAGCATGTAGCCATAGAGCGCGATGCAATTGATGAAATTATCAATAGAATTTCCCTTCCGCAGCAAACTTCTTAGTTGAGCTGTAGCAATATTGTTGCAGAGTAGGTATCCGGTTTCGGTTTGCGGGTTTATGCTGTATCCTGCCGTTTTTTAACCTGTTTTTTGCGTATTTGCCTTTCCCAGTGCTATTTTAGTGAATAATGATTTAGTTAAAATTTGTATTTTAACAGGAACTTAACAAATCCGGAAACAAAATCTAATCATTATGAACAGAAAATCTTTACTAATTTTATTAGGGATTTTGACCTGCTATGTGGTTTCCTATGCTCAAACTACTGTAAAGGGCAAGGTTACCGACGATAACAAGGTTGGAATACCCGGTGTTAGTGTATTGCTAAAAGGGAGTACCACAGGAACTTCTACAAACGGAGATGGTACTTACAGCATCACCATTCCTTCCAATGCGGGTACACTGGTTTTTAAATCAATAGGTTTTACCAGCCAGGAAGCGGTTATCGGCAGCCGAACCCAAATTGATATTCAATTGAGCGCCGATGCAGAAAACCTATCAGAAGTAGTGGTTACAGCTTTAGGAATTAAGCGTTCACAAAAGTCTATTGGTTATGCTACCCAGCAGGTTAACGGAGATAACCTAACATTAACCAAAGAACAAAATGTTATTGGTTCCTTAGCCGGCAAGGTAGCAGGCGTGCAGGTAACAGGTTCTTCGGGAGCCAGCATGGGCGGAACGCAAAAAATTAAAATAAGAGGTGTAAATGCCATTGATGGTAGCGGACAGCCTTTAATGGTAATTGATGGTACGCCAACCAGTCAGGATAATTTTAGTGGCACTGCAAATGGTGTAGATTATGGAAATGTTTCTCAGGATATTAACCCCGAGGATATTGAAAGCATAAATGTATTAAAAGGCCCTGCAGCATCTGCCCTGTATGGTATAAGAGGCCAGTACGGTGTAATTTTAATTACCACTAAAAAAGGAATAAAGGGCCCAAAGAATGTTAGTGTTAGTTTAAACTCTGCGTTCTCTATTGAAAAAGTTGGAAATTTTCTTCCACTTCAGAATACTTATGGAGTAGGTAATAATCAAACCTTTTTAACCCTTGCTAACGGGCAAAAATATATTAATGGAAATGATGAAAGCTGGGGCCCGGCCATGGATGGTACGCCGGTAAGGATGTATTACAGTTTTTATCCGCAAGATCCTCAGTTTGGACAGCTTACCCCATTTGTTCCACAGCCAGATAACATTAAAGATTTTTACGAAACGGGTTACAACCTCAACAATGGTGTTTCACTAACAGGTGGCAGTGAAAATATGAATTACAGGATGGGGTATACCAATGCCTATATTAATGGTACGTATCCAAATACCTGGCTAAAACGTAATAATTTAAGTTTGAGTGCTTCGCTTGATGTAACCAAAAAATTTACTGTTGGGGCCAATGTAAACTATGCCAATAATAAAGGGCAGCGTCCTACACAGGGGTATCAAGGTTCTTTTACAGGTGCTTCACAATGGTTTCAACGAAATATCGACATTAACCGGTTAAGGGATTATCAGTATGCAGATGGAACCATTTTAAACTGGAATGTAAACCCAAATACCACAACCGGAATTATAACCAATAACCGGCCGAGCGATTGGAATAATCCTTTCTTTGATGCTTATGAAGTTTTAAACAACGACAGTAGAGACCGCCTATTTGGTGATGTAAATGCATCATATCAAGTATTACCAGAATTAAAGTTGAGTGGTTTTGTACGTTCTGATATGTATACGCAAAGCATTACCCATAAAGAAGGATTAGGTGGTAGACTGGTAGATGGCTATCAAATTGGTAAATATCAGAATACAGAGAATAACTACGAATTTTTAGGGCAATACAATAAAACCTTTAGCGATCTTTCGGTGAATGTAAATGTAGGGGCAAATTTATATACGCTCGATTATTCGGGCCAATATCAGGCTACAGTTGGCGGATTATCCAGTCCGGGTTGGTATTCGGCCGCAGCTTCTGTAGATCGCCCGGTCAGTAATTCTGAAATCAAGAAAAAACAAATCAGAAGTGTTTATGCAATGGGCTCTTTCGGATACAAGGATATTTACTTCTTAGATGCCTCCATCCGGAATGATGTTTCTTCGGCTTTGCCTGATAATAATAACTCTTACTGGTATCCATCGGTTTCGGGAAGCTTTTTGTTTAGCGAACTTACCAAATGGAAAGCACTATCTTTTGGTAAGGTAAGGGCAAGTTTTGCCGTTGCCGGATCTGATTTAAAAGTATACCAAACCACTAATACTTTTGGCCCGGGCACCAGTTATAATGCTGCAACAGGTGCAATAAATACCATTTTGGTTCCTGATAAACTTAAAAATCCTTTTATAAAACCATCTTTTGCAAACTCCTTTGAACTTGGTTTAGATTTAAAATTCCTGAAAAACAGAATTGGTGCAGAAATCACTTATTATTCGCAGAAAAATAAAGACCAGATTTTAGATTTATCAGTTTCTGGCGCCAGTGGGTATGATCAATACGTAATTAATGCTGGCTTAATTCAAAATAAAGGTGTTGAATTATCCTTAACAAGCCGCCCGGTTCAATCTAAATTATTTACCTGGGACGCGACATTTAATTTTGCCCGTAACAAAAACAAAATTATAGAATTGTATCCTGGTATTCCTGTACTGCAAAACGACGTTGCCAACTATTCCAGTCAGAATATCTACCTGAATTCAACAGAAGGACAATCATTTGGTAATTTAGTAGGGCCAGGATATAAAATAGATGCAGCAACAGGCAAAGTTTTGTTAGGAACCGATAATATGCCTTTGTTTGATGCCGCAAAAGATTTCGGGAGTGTATTGCCTCAATTTACTGGCGGTTTGCAAAATACGTTCAGGATTGGAAATTTTACACTTGCTGCAATGATTGATTTTCAAAAAGGTGGACAGTTTTTCAGTTGGTCAAAAATGCTTTCAGCCAAATCTGGTCAGGCTGCAGAAACAGCCGCAATAAATGATAAAGGTTTTAATGTACGCGATCCTTTAACCAGTGGCGGTGGATTTAAAATAAACGGTATTTCTCAGGCAACAGGACAAGAGGTAACCGCTTATGTAGATGCAAGAACTTATTACCGTACAAATTTGGGCACCCGCATTTACGATGAATGGATTTATTCGGCTTCTTATATTAAGTTACGCGAAGTAAGTTTAGGGTATAATTTAAGCTCAAAATTATTGACTAAAACCCCTTTTAAAGCGGCTAAATTTGCTGTAATTGCCCGTAACCCGGTTATGATTTGGCAAAAAGCACCAAAAGGATTGGATCCTTCTGAACTTTCTTCGGGTAGTGCAGACATTAGCTGGATAGAAAAAGGAGAATTGCAAACGGTAAGATCTTTCGGCTTTAACTTAAGCCTAACCTTTTAATTTTAAGCATATGAAAATTACATATAAAAACATATATATCGCGCTTTTAACAATTTCTGTATTAGGTGCTTGTAAAAAGTTTGATGATTCGGTAACAATTGACCCTAACAATCCAACCAAAGCAGGTACACAACTTATTGCCAATGCAGAATTATCTTTACCGGGCTTAAGTTCATCGCCTTACGGAGTACATTATCCTCAGTATTTATCCAATACTTCCTTTTCGGATAACAGTAGGTATGTAACCATTAATTTTAATTTTTATTCTTTGTATAATGGACCTTTAATCAATTTAGAAACGGTAATTAACAGTAAAACATTGGATGCCAATGAAGGCCCGGTGGTCAACCAGATTGCGGTTGCTAAAATTTTAAAAGCTTATTTCTTTTGGCATATGACAGATAGGTGGGGCGATATTCCTTACACAGATGCTTTAAAAGGAAATGAAAATTTTATCCCAAAATATGATAAACAACAGGCTATTTACAACAGTTTGTTTACTTTACTTGATGAGGCCAACGCAGCGATGATTTCTGGCAACATAAAAAACGATATTATTTATGGAGGAGACGTTGCCAAATGGAAGAGAGCAGGTAATACAATACACGCACTGATGGCTTTAAGACTTTCTAAAATTGATCCTGCAAAAGGTGGTGTGGAATTTAACAAGGCGGTGGCAAACGGTATGATGACAGATAATACGGATAACCTTACTTTTCAGCATTTGGCTAACGCAACTAACGAAAATTACTGGTACAATTCATTTACTACTTTAGGTAGAAACTGGTTTGCCGTAAGTAAACCAGTAGTTGATTATATGCAACCTTTAAACGATCCTCGCTTACCAGTTTATGCGAATAAAAATACAGCAGGCAATTATGTTGGTTTGGATTATGGTTTGCCTGGGTCGGTTACGGTAGTCATTAACAATTATTCTTTATTGGGTTCTGGTTTAAGACAGCAAAATTCTCCTGTTGCTTTGGTTACCTATGCACAATCGCTGTTTGCGATGGCAGAAGCTGCAAAAATTACCTGGATTAATGGGGGAGATGCAGTCGCAAAAGCAAATTATGATAGAGCAATAGAATACTCAATCCGTCAGTGGAAAAGTAACGACGTTAGCGGATTAGCCACTTACATGGCCAACGCCGATGTAGCTTATGACCCAACAGATGCATTAAGAAAAATTGGCAACCAGCGGTGGATTCACTTGTTTTTGCATGGTTATGAAGGCTGGGCAGAATGGAGAAGAACGGGTTTCCCTAACTTTATTAGTCCTGCGCCAAATAATAATGGTGCTCAAATTCCAAGAAGAGAAGGTTATCCAACACAAGAAAGATCTTTAAATGCAGCCAATTATAAGGCTGCTGTTGCAGGTTTTCCTTATGGAGGGGCCGATGATTTAAATGCAAGGATTTGGTGGGATAAACCATAACCAGGTTATGCTAAAAAAAACCCTGTTCATATTTTGGACAGGGATTTTTTTTTGATGTTTACAAGTTCTTATTTCCAATAAAGCACTTGAAAATCATGCAGCCGAGTTCTTTTCCTGGTTATCCAAAAAATAAATAACAAAGACCAATTG
This sequence comes from Pedobacter nototheniae, assembly GCF_032678625.1. Taxonomy (GTDB): domain Bacteria; phylum Bacteroidota; class Bacteroidia; order Sphingobacteriales; family Sphingobacteriaceae; genus Pedobacter; species Pedobacter nototheniae_A. Next base: position 530,826 of record NZ_JAVTSO010000002.1, read on the forward strand.
CGGTACAAACACCAACTAAATCTGCAAGTAGCATGGAACCGATGGCGTATCTTGTGTTTTTAACGCTAACCGATCCGAAATATACCGCTATCACATAAAAAGTGGTATCAGATGCACCTTGAAATATTCCGGAAAGCCTGCTTGCGAATGAATCTGCGCCATAAGTTTCCATAGTGCTTACCATCATTCCTCTGGCAGCACCGCCACTTAAAGGCCTGATTAATGCCGTTGGCAGGCCTTCAACAAATCTTGTATCGGCACCCATCCAGGCGAAGAAAGTTTTTATTCCACTAATTACAACATCAAATGTTCCACTGGTGCGTAACATACTAATGGCAACCAGCATACCTACCAGGTAGGGAATAATTTTTATAGCCGTATCGAAACCGTTTTTTGCCCCCTCAATAAAAGCATCAAAAACATCAATTTTCTTATACAGGGCACCTATAATTATTAAAAGAAAAACCAGCAAAATTAAGCCATTACTTAATACACCAGAAAAAGATTTTATGCCCTCCGCATTTAACGATGTAATGTATAAAACCAAGCCGGCTATAATGATGGATAAGCCTAAAATCCAGCCAATTACAACGGGTTGCAGTAAGTTTATTTTTTGTTTAAAGGAAACAATAAGCATGGCTGCAATCGTACCTACAAAAGTTACAATTAAGCAGGGGATAAAAATATCTGTAGGATTACTTGCATTTTGCGATGCACGAATGGCAATAACACTAACGGGAATTAAATTAAGCCCTGCAGCGTGAAGACACAGGAACATAATTTGCGAATTGGACGCAGTATCTTTGCTTGGATTTAATTCCTGCAAACTTTCCATTGCTTTTAACCCGAAAGGCGTAGCCGCATTATCCAAACCCAACAGGTTGGCAGAAAAGTTCATAATCATATGCCCCATAGAAGGGTGGCCCTTTGGGATTTCAGGAAAAAGCTTAGAAAAAAATGGTCCAACAATTCTGGATAATAAACGGATACCACCTGCTTTTTCTGCAATACTCATTAAGCCCATAAATAAGGCCAGTATACCCACCAGTTTAAAGCAAAGCTCTACCGATACCCAGCAGGTTTGGATTATCCCATCTAACTTTAAAGGATTTGCGGCATCATCAGCTTTGCCAATAACCATCCAGTTAAAAAGATCGGTTTGCCCGAAGAAAAAACACTTAATACCCGCTACTACTATAGCAACAATAATAAATGCTGACCAAATTCTACTTAATGCCATTGGGGTTGTTTAGTTATGTTGATTTTGAACCCGCAAAATACCATTTTAAAATAAAAAATGAATGTTCAGTATTAAAATAAAAGCTTTGCTTATTCTTTCCTTTGCAGCGTTTAAAAAAGATTTATTTATTTTCAAATTAGTAACATTTAAGGTAACATTCCACTTTCTGAAAATCAAATAGTCATCAAAATATCAGTCAATTTTTTATTTATATAACCATTTTAATTGGTTGATATATAGTTATTAGTGTTTTTTTATTTATTTATTTAAAAATGTAAGGCAAAATTTTATATATGTTTGTAATCAACTTTAGGGGTGCCATTGCGGCTGAGATTATACCCTACGAACCTGATGCAGTTAGTACTGCCGAAGGGAAAAGTAGAACATACTTCTGTGTGCGTTTTTGCGCCCATTCCTAAAGTTATATTTAATTTTTATACGGAATGGAAATTACATTTAACAAGCAAAAACAGTCGGTTGAGGCACAAACCTCGGTTCAAAGTTTACTTAAAGAAAAATTTGGTGATAAGCAAAATGGAATTGCTGTAGCCATTAACCAAAACATTGTACCCAAAAAACTCTGGGTTACATACGTGTTACAGCCAAATGATCAGGTTTTAGTAATTACCGCCACTCAGGGCGGGTAACCTTTATCTGCTTTCCATAGCTAATGCATCATTGAATCAACCACCAAGAAAACACAACCAGTATGAAAAAGAATGAAAATACCCCGGAACAGGCCATCATTTCCTGCGCACCATTTACAGGCTCAAAGAAAATTTATCTGAACGGAACACTGTTTCCTCAAATTAAGGTAGCTATGCGATCAGTATCACTGTCGGATACCAAGCTAAGTAATGGCGGAACAGAACAAAACGCTGCGGTTACCATTTACGATACCAGCGGAGCCTATACCGATGAAAATATTAAAACAGATATAAAGAAAGGCTTGCCACGTTTGCGCGAGCAGTGGATATTGGATCGCAACGATGTAGATCAGCTAAATTCAGTTTCATCTGCGTACGGAAGAGAAAGGAAGGAAGATGATACATTAAATCACCTTCGTTTTGAACATGTGAAAAATCCGTTGAAGGCAAAAAACGGCAAAACCGTTACACAATTACATTACGCCAAAATGGGTGTCATCACACCCGAAATGGAATATATTGCCATCAGGGAAAATCAGCGTAATATCGAATTGGATTTAAATTCGGCTATAAACCACCAACATCCAGGGTACAGTTTTGGTGCAAACACCCCCAAAAATCACATCACTCCAGAATTTGTAAGGAATGAAATTGCACTGGGACGAGCTATTATCCCAGCCAATATCAATCACCCTGAGTTGGAACCTATGATTATTGGACGAAACTTCCTGGTTAAAATTAATGCAAACATTGGCAATTCAGCTATAAGTTCTTCCATTGACGAAGAGGTAGAAAAAGCCGTTTGGGCCTGCCGCTGGGGAGCGGATAACATTATGGATTTATCTACAGGTAAAAATATCCACGAAACACGCGAATGGGTTATCAGAAATTCTCCTGTCCCTATTGGTACGGTTCCAATTTACCAGGCGCTTGAAAAGGTGAATGGCAAAGCCGAAGATTTAACCTGGGAGATTTTTAAGGATACCATTATTGAGCAGGCCGAGCAAGGTGTTGATTATTTTACCATTCACGCTGGCGTATTGCTGCGGTATATTCCTTTAACGGCCAAACGTTTAACAGGTATTGTATCACGCGGTGGATCAATTATGGCCAAGTGGTGCCTGGCACACCATAAGGAAAATTTCCTTTACACACATTTTGAAGAGCTTTGCCTGATTATGAAACAATATGATGTCTCATTTTCACTTGGTGATGGTTTGCGTCCGGGTTGTATTGCGGACGCAAATGATGAAGCCCAGTTTTCTGAATTAAAAACACAGGGAGAATTAAATCGTATTGCCTGGAAACATGATGTGCAGGTGATGAACGAGGGCCCCGGACATATTCCAATGCATTTAATTAAGGAGAATATGGAAAAACAACTTGAGTATTGCGCAGAAGCGCCTTTTTATACTTTAGGTCCGCTAACAACTGATATTGCTCCTGGCTATGACCACATTACGTCTGCCATTGGCGCTGCAATGATTGGCTGGTACGGTACCGCCATGCTTTGTTACGTAACACCAAAGGAGCATTTAGGCTTACCGAATAAAAAAGATGTTAAGGATGGTGTAATTACCTATAAAATTGCCGCACATGCAGCCGATTTAGCTAAAGGACACCCGGGCGCGCAATACCGCGACAATGCCTTAAGTAAAGCCCGTTTTGAATTTCGCTGGGAAGACCAGTTTAATCTTTCTTTAGATCCGGATACAGCGCGCGAATTTCATGATGAAACCCTGCCAGCTGATGGCGCTAAGATTGCACATTTCTGCTCTATGTGCGGACCAAAATTCTGTTCGATGAAAATTACGCAGGAAATCAGGGATATGGCAGAACAGGGAATGCTGGAACAGGCAACTTTTTTTACAGAAAAAGGTAGTGAAATTTATCTGTAGAATACATAAATATCATGAAGAAGCAATCCTATTTTATAAGGTCCATTATTTTATAATTTCAATAACAGATGCTGGTTGTAATTTCAAATCCTGTTCAAATTGAAGAAGAAGCCCGGTACATTAATGGCCTGTTTAAGGCTGGTTTGCAGTTTTTTCACCTCCGTAAGCCAGGATGTTCAATAAAGGAAACAGAATATTTGCTCGATTGTATTGACCGGGAGCATCATTCGAAAATTGCATTGCACCAGCATCATCAAATATCAGATAAACGAGGAATAAAGCGACTGCATTTTACGGAACACTTAAGAAAAGAAACCAATCCTAAAATGCTAAGCCGGTATGCAGACGAGGGCTTTATATTATCTACTTCTATACACCATATGGAAGCCTATAATACATTGCATCATTCTTTCAGTTATTGCTTTATTGGGCCATTATTTAATTCAATTTCCAAAATTAATTATCAGGCAAATTCTAAGTTAATGCGGATAGTTCAAAAAGAAACCAGCAATAACCCTAAACGGATCGCCATTGGTGGCATAGATGGTTCTAAAATAACGGAAGTAAAAGCTTTAGGTTATGGCGGAGCGGCAATTCTTGGTGCCATTTGGAGCAAGCCTGCGCAGTCAGTTTCAACATTTAAAAAAATACAGGATTTATGGATTTAAGTCATTATCATAAACTACAATACATTTCACAAGGCGATACTGTAGCCATCCAAGCCAGAAATATTAATGCCGCGCTTGATGCAGGGTGCAAATGGATTCAGGTTAGGTTTAAAAATGCAGATCAGGCACAGGTTTTAGCTTTAATAGACGTTGTAAAGCCCCTTTGTATAAGTTATGCAGCTATTTTAATTATTAACGACTATCCCGAATTGGCTAAAATAACTGATGTTGATGGGGTACACCTGGGTTTGGATGACCTTGGTATTAAACAGGCAAGGGAAATTTTAGGCAAGCATAAAATCATTGGCGGTACGGCAAATACAATACACGATGTAAAACAAAGAGTTTTTGAGGGCTGCAATTATATCGGTTTAGGTCCGCTTCGCTTTACACCTACAAAAGTTAAGCTCAGTCCGGTTTTAGGATTTGAAGGCTACAAAAATATTATTGATGAGCTAAAAAACATCGATGCAGAAATTCCGCTGTATGCAATAGGCGGACTAACGCTGAATGATATTCCGGCACTTATGGACATTGGAATTTATGGAGCTGCTGTATCCGGAGTGATTACCGCACACCCAAATAAACAACAACTAATTCAAGCATTTAATGAAGCCTTATATGAAAAAGTTAACTATAGCCGATAAAACGTTCTCCTCGAGGTTGTTTTTAGGAACGGGTAAGTTTGGCTCGGCTACCCAAATGGAAGAAGCCGTTTTAGCATCCGGGTCTGAACTGGTCACGGTTGCCCTTAAACGCATTGATTTAGAAACGGAAACGGATGATTTATTGCAGCATTTGCAGGGACCATCCATCAATTTATTGCCCAATACTTCAGGGGTCCGCAATGCAAAAGAGGCGGTGTTTGCAGCTCAATTGGCGCGCGAAGCTTTAGAAACCAACTGGGTAAAGCTTGAAATCCATCCCGATCCCCGGTATTTGTTACCCGACCCAATTGAAACGCTTAAAGCCACCGAGGAATTGGCGAAACTGGGTTTTGTAGTATTGCCTTACATTCACGCAGATCCGGTTTTATGTAAAAGACTTGAAAATGCTGGTACAGCTGCAGTTATGCCTTTGGGGTCGCCCATTGGAAGCAATAAAGGATTGAAAACTATTGATTTTCTGGAAATTATTTTGGAGCAGAGTAATGTTCCTGTTGTTGTTGATGCAGGTATAGGTGCACCTTCTGATGCCGCTTTAGCGATGGAATTGGGGGCTGATGCAGTGCTGGTAAATACAGCCATTGCCATTGCGGGCAATCCGGTTGCCATGGCCTTAGCATTTAAATTGGCCGTTGAGGCCGGCAGGTTGGCCTATGAAAGTAAAATGGGCGCAAAAGTTAAGTTTGGAATGGCTACAAGCCCTTTAACCCAATTTTTAGATGACGAATTTTAAAGAGGTATTTGATCAGTTTGGCTGGGATGAAGTTAAAATATCCATCCTGAATAAAAAAAAGGAAGATGTTGAAACGGCCCTCGCAAAATCTAAAAGAAATCTTGAGGATTTTAAAGCGCTGATTTCTCCTGCAGCACAGCCTTACCTGGAACAAATGGCCCAGTTGAGCCATCAAATTACCCAAAAACGTTTTGGTAAAACCATTCAAATGTTTGCACCTATGTATTTAAGTAATGAGTGCAATAATATTTGTACGTATTGCGGCTTTAGTATGGAGCACGGCATTAAAAGAAAAACGTTATCGGGAGCCGAAATTCTGCAGGAAATTAACGTAATTAAAAAACTGGGCTTTGATCATGTTTTGCTGGTTACCGGCGAGGCAAACCATACAGTACATGTGGATTATTTTTTGGAAGCCTTAAAAGTTATTAAACCTCATTTTTCTAATGTATCGATAGAGGTGCAGCCTTTAGATCAGCCTGAATATGAGGTGTTACAGCAGGCAGGCGTAAATGCGGTAATGGTTTACCAGGAAACCTACCACCGAGAAAAGTATAAGGACTATCATCCGAAAGGTAAAAAATCTAATTTTTATTACCGTTTAGATACGCCAGATCGTATTGGTAAAGCCAAAATGCATAAAATAGGCTTAGGGGTATTATTGGGGCTTGAAGACTGGCGGACGGATTCCTTTTTCTGTGCTTTACATTTAGAATACTTGCAGAAAAATTATTGGCAAACTAAATATTCGGTCGCTTTCCCAAGGATTAGGCCAGCCGAAGGCGTTGATATTTCTAATTATTCTATTCAGGATAAGGAATTGGTGCAACTCATTTGTGCTTACCGATTATTTAACGAAGAGGTTGAAATCTCAATTTCTACCCGCGAAACGGAAATCTTCAGGGATAACTTAATTAAACTGGGGGTTACAACCATGAGTGCAGGTTCCAAAACAAATCCTGGTGGTTACTGTGCCGATGAACAATCGCTAGCCCAGTTCGAAATTAGTGATGAAAGAAAACCCTATGAATTTGAAAAGGTAATTACTGAAAAAGGTTATACCGCAGTTTGGAAAGACTGGGATAAAACTTTTAATGATTGAATGATCGAATGGGTTTAATTGTTTCAGCGTTACTCATTATTGCCTTCAAAATTAATTTATGATATGGAAAAGTTTAATAAAGATGAGCTGCACAGATATAGCCGTCATTTTATGCTCGACGACATCTGTGTAAATGGCCAGTTTAAATTTAAAAAAGCAAAAGTTTTGGTAATTGGAGCCGGAGGTTTGGGATGTCCTGTTATTCAGTATTTAGCTGCTGCTGGTGTTGGTACGCTTGGTATTGTTGATTTTGATACCATTGAAATTCACAATTTGCACCGGCAGATATTATACGGAACTGCAGATGTAGGCAAAGCAAAAGTACAGGTTGCTGCAGAAAAGGTTGCAGCTTCTAACCCACATGTAAACTGCGTAACGTATACAATAAAGCTGGACGAAAACAATGCTGAAAAAATTATTGAACGGTATGATTTGGTTATAGATGGTACTGATAATTTTGCCGCCAGGTATTTGGTTAACGATGTTTGCATGGCGTTAAATAAACCTGTGGTTTACGGCAGCATTCTCAATTACGAAGCCCAACTGGCCGTATTTAATTATAAAAATGGTAAAAATTTAAGGGATATTTATCCCGAACCACCTCATGCAAGCGATTCACCGTCTTGCAGTTTGAATGGTGTATTGGGTATAGTACCGGGTTTGTTAGGTTTGTATATGGTTAATGTGGCTTTGCAAGTTATATTGGGATCTTACAGGCAAAAAGGACTTATGGTACTTGATTTTAAAAATTTTGATGTTTTGAAGCTTAATTTTTAAATCAGATCAGGCTTCGGTAGTCCTTAATCATTTACAACTCTCTTTCTGCTATTAATTACACATTTTATATTAGCATAAAAGCCAGCTATAGGCTGGCTTTTATGCTAAATTATTTAACCAAGGCGCTGTTGAACGATTGTTCAACGGAGCTGGGTTTTAAATCTTAATTAAGGTTTTTCATCTGTTAATTCGAAGCCCCAGGTTTTACCTTTTTCTGTAGCAGGAATACCTGTCGACATCCATACCGGTGCTTTTGCACCTTTAAGGTAATAATCAAAAAACTGTTGCTCGCGAATTTGAATGTCCTTACGGTTCTGACGCTGAACTAAGTTATGCGCTTCGCCATTGTAGTTTAACATCCATACTGGTTTACCTAAACGGCGCAGGCCGGTAAACATTTCAATTCCCTGGTACCAAGGCACAGCTCCATCCGCATCGTTCGCCATAATTACTACAGGTGTATTTACTTTAGGAAGCATAAATAAAGGCGAGTTTTCGATGTACAATTCTGGTTTTTCCCAAAGTGTAGCACCAATTCTGCTTTGTGTTTTTTCATACTGGAACTGGCGGTTCATTCCACTTTCCCAACGAATACCTCCATAAGCAGAAGTCATGTTGGCAACAGGTGCACCAGCCCATGCTGCAGCATACATGTTATTTTGTGTAATTAAATAAGCAACCTGATAACCACCCCAGCTTTGACCCTGGATACCGATTTTGCTGCCATCAACCCAGCTGTTTTTCTTTAAACTTTCTACACCCGAATTAATATATTCAACAGCAGATTGCCCCGGATGCCCGGTTTCATAACTAATATCCGGTGCAAAAACCAAATAGCCGTTACTTACAAAGAAAGAAATATTTAAACGGGATGGTGTAGGGGCAGGCGCCTGGTAACCATATAATCCATCAGATAATTTTTCATAGAAATAGGCAATCATCGGATATTTTTTATTCGGATCAAAATTTTCAGGTTTGTATAAAATCCCTTCAGCAGCGTGTCCTTTTGGAGTGGTCCACTTAACCAGCTCGGCTGTTCCCCAGTTGTAATTTTGTTGTTGAGGATTGGTGTTGGTTAATTTAGTTTCGGTTTTAAAATCCGTTGTTACGTAAACATTTGGCGATTCCACATAACTGCCTTTATCGTAAATATAAATATCTGCATCTTTAGCTTTAACCAAATTAGAATATTTTGCTTTAGACATGATAACCAAATCAGGATTTTTAACCGTTCCTGCACTTTTGCGGTAGAAACCATTTTCTTTAGTCGCATTATTAAAACCATCCAACCAAAGCAATTCATTTGCTTTTACAAATTTATCCGCACTGTTTCTATCAAACCTGTTCGGTTGTTCCGTTCTTTCATATCTGAAAGTGATTTTGTTTTGTCTGCCAAAACCATTGGTAATGTTTTTAGGCTGAGATTTTCCATCCGGAGAAAACGACCAGATGTCGTACCTGTCATTAATTAAAACAGCTTTATCATCTTCAGTCCAGGTGGCTATACCATAAGCACCCGGTAAATCAGGAACATCATTTTCCTCATCAACAAATTTTACGTTTAAACCACTGTTTAAAATCACACTTTTTCCAGTTGCCACACTATAAGAAGACCAGTTACCGGTTTTTCTATCAAATGACAAAATATAATTTCCAGCAGGAGAGGCGGTAGCATAACCATTTAAGTTATCGATAATTTTTTTGCGCTGTCCGTTTTTAGTATCAACAATATAGTAATCTTTTGAAGTAGAACCACTCCATTGCGTTTCAATTCTGCGGCCGTAATCCGTTGAAGCCAACACGAAATTTGAGTTTCCGTCATTAACTATACTGGCTTCTGGTAAGGTTAAATCCGTTAGCGGAATGGCTTTCGGATCGCTACTGTACACATCGATAACAGATAAATAACTTCTTTTATTCTCTCTGTCTGCATTTTTTAACTGTGCAGGCTGCAAATAATCATCTTTGTAATTCCAAATATCTACCTTGGCTACTTCAAAATCAACAATGGTTGTATCTTTAGGTTTCTTAATAGGGGCAATACCGAAAAACAATTTCTTGCCATCTTTACTGAAAGTCACTTTTCCATCGCCACTAACAGACCATTTTGCAGGTAAACCCGGCATATCGTAATCTACAATGGTTTGAGCAGTATCTAAAGTTAAAGAGTTATAATAGATGTTGTAATCTTTAATTTCTTGTTTTTCAGGACTTTGCTCGCCTACAAAAGCAACATGCTCATTTTCATCATCAAAAGCGAAATTTTTAAAACTTCCTTTGCCTTTAACCAAAGTTTTAAGCGTTCCTTTTTCAGTGTTTAAAAGAAATACGCCCTGCGGCGCTGTTTTATCTTTTTTAGATCCGCTACAAGCAAAAACAAGCTGCTTGCCATCTTTACTAAAAGCATAATCTGTTACATATTTATAATTTTTATCAATGCCTGTTAAAAGATTTTTGACGATTAGATCTGTTCCTTCCTCATTTTTTTTTGCGCCAGATCCTGGTTCATCATCTGCGAAATCTATATCCGAATCTTTTTTGCCCGCTGGAGTTGCCTTTTTAGCCGTATCCAGCTTGTCCAGTTGGTAAGCCAAAAAGCCTGAGCCATCTTCAGGTAATTTATACGACTTTACCCTGGCTACCTTATTGATTGCATTTGTGGTGAGATTTGCAATTCCTAAGGAATCTTTAGGCATATCATCTGGTTTTTTCTTTTTAATTTTTGCCTGACGCAAATCTTTATTAAACGGACGGATGCTAAATACCGCAAATTTAGAGTCATTGCTAAATTGTGCATTCGTACCACGAGGTACCGTCAGTTTTGCGTTGGTTTTTAAATTACTTAAAAAAAGGTTTGCATCACCTTCTTGCTGTAATATACTGTACATGGACCATTGTCCGTTATTAGATAGTTGTTTTGTGCCAACAGATTCCCACATGTCATAAACAGTATGGTCTAAAGGTTTTTTTTGGGCGTAAACAAAATTTACAACTATGAGAAGTAAAAACGTAAATCTTTTGTGCATTAGTAAGGGTTAAATAATTTGTGGTTGATTCAATCTTTAAAAATTGGAAAATTTTAGCTTAATTCGAAAAATGTACGCCAAATTTTACAAAAAGAGGTTACTTATTTTTTTCTTTTAAGTTAATAAATAAGATGTGTAACATTTTTGTAACTTAGGCGTCAACAATACACACACAATTGTAACTAATCATTTAAATTAAGGCTTCTAATTTGAAATTTTTTTTCAGGTTATAGGTCTGTTGTCCCTAATTAAAATGTACCGAGCGAAGTATTTTTTATCGAAATTAATTTATAATAAATTTTTCTGGCAATTCTTTCTGGCAATTTTTATGCTGGGCATGGCTGTTTTCTTTATACGGGAGCAACATGTAGAAGTTGTGCAAATTAAAAACCAGTTGGGTACCGCCGTACCTGAATATATAGCGCTGGGAATTTTATTAACCATAGCATACATTTTGGCACAGGGGCAAATGTATGTACATAGCTTCAGGGCACTCAATGTAAAGCTGAGTTTGAAAAAAGCTGTAATCCTGTTTTTAAAACGCAATTTAATTAGTGTTTTTTTACCTGCAGGCGGCTTTTCATCACTGGCTTTTTTTACCGGCGATATTGAAGAAAATGGCGTATCCAAATCTAAAATCCACCTGGCTTCCACGCTGTTTGGTTTCTGTGGCATTCTGTCTGTCGTTATCGTAGCCATTCCTGTATTAGGCATAGCTTTATTGACTACGAAATTTGGAAATGTAGAAATTTTCAGCTTTTTATTTTTACTGCTCCTAACTATTTTCTTAATTCTGGTCATCTATTCTATTTCCAGAAAGGGAAAGGCATATAAATGGTTATCTAAAATAAGGCCTACGCTAACAACCTTATTGGATGATATGGTTGATGAAAAAGTGCGTAAAAAAGAATTTTGGTTAACCCTGCTCGTATCTGTAGGTATAGAAATTATTGGTATAGTGCATTTATACATTTGCATGCTTGCCCTGGGTTTTGAAGCCAGCATACCTGCAGCCATTATCGGTTATATTGTAATGGTAATTTTATTAATTGCTTCCCCTTTTTTACGTGGCTTAGGAACCATAGAAGTATCGCTAACCTTTATTTTACAGCAATTTGGTTTTCCCATTATTGCAGCGGCAACCATTACTTTATTATTCAGGTTCTTTGAATTCTGGCTGCCTTTAATTGGTGGTATCATCAGTTTTGTGACCAAAAAAGATAGTATTTTACTCCGGATTTTGCCAGCATTTATTATCCTTATTCTGGGGGTTGTTAATATTGTTTCCTCTATAAGCCCATCTATACCGGCACGTTTGAGGTTGGTTAAAAATATTTTACCGGATGATGTTATTGTAACCAGTAATGCGCTGGTCCTTATTTTTGGGTTGATTTTGGTTATGATTAGCATCTTTCTGCTCCAGGGATCAAAAAGAGCCTGGTACATTGCACTTGCATTAACCATTTTTTCTGTAGTCGGCCATTTATTAAAAGCTGCAGATTATGAAGAAGCACTTTTAGCACTTGTTGCAGGGTCATCGTTATATTACACGCGCCAAAACTATAAATTAAGGCCGCATCCAAGGTTTGTACATTTTGGCTTTAAGGTTTATTTTTATGCCATTGCGGCCGTTTTTGCTTACGGTGTTCTTGGTTTTTATTGCATAGATAAAAGGCATTTCGGAACTGATTTTACCTTTTTAAATTCTGTTAAAGCGGTATTAAAGGTTGTATTTTTTATCGATGATAAAGCACTTGATCCACGAACCAAATTTGGTTTGCACTTTGAACAATCTATTTATTTTGCCAGTGGTGCAGTAATCCTTTTTATTATTTTTAGCTTATTGAAGCCATATTTTTCTAAATCATATAATACCGAGAGTGATTTTACAGATGCCGAAAACCTGGTTAAAAAGTTCGGACATTCGGCACTTGACTATTTTAAAACCTATCCTGATAAATTTATCTTCTTTAACGAAAGCCGAACGGCTTTTATCAGCTTTAAAATTACACGTCATTTTGTTTTGGTGCTAGAAGATCCTGTTGCTGAACACCAGCAGGAGAAATTAGACATGATTAAAAAGTTTGAAGAACGTTGTAAGGATAATGGTTTTATTACGGCTTATTATCGCGTACCCGAAGAATCACTTAGCTTTTATAAATCATTAGGTAAAAAGTTTATTCCAATAGGAGAAGAAGCCGTTTTAGATTTAACCACATTTACCACTGATGGCGGGAAAATGAAAACAACCCGTAGCGCAATCAACAGGCTTACTTCGGAAGGTTATGTTTTTAAGGTTTATGAAGGACAGCAAAAAGAAGGATTGCTTCAGAAATTAAAGCAGGTATCCGACAATTGGTTAAGAGATCTGAATCAAAAGGAAGTGGCTTTTACTCAGGGTATTTTTGATAAGAATATTTTGAAAAACCAAACGATTTTAACGATTGAGGATCAGGAAGAAAAAGTATATGCTTTTCTTAACCTGGTTGAAGATTATGCACCCGGGGAGGCTACCTACGATCTCATCAGGAAAGAAACCGATGCACCAAATGGTGTTTTGGATATGTTGCTGGCTAAAACCTTTCTGCATTTAAAAGATCAGGGGTTTACGGCCGTAAATATGGGATTAGCACCACTTTCGGGTATTGATGGGGTAAACATAACTCAAAAAACCATTAAATATGCTTACGATAACTTAAAAGCATTTGCCCAGTTTAAAGGTTTAAGAAAATACAAAGAAAAGTTTTTCCCTCAATGGAAAAAGAAGTATTTGGTTTATAACCACAATTATCACTTATTGCAGGTTCCAAATGCATTAAAAAGAATATCGGAAGGAAGTTAGTTTACAAGCCTTTTTCTATCGCGGCAACGAGCTTTTTAATGTCGTTGTCGTATTTATGAGAGCCTGGGATTTGGATTTTTTCCAGATCCTTTTTTTCTTTTAAATTTTTATAAAAATCGCTGTCCTCATCTTTACCGAAGATGCACAGCACAGGCACTTGGATTTTATTGAGCTCAGGGATGGTTTTATATTTACCCTCTTTACTTCCAAAACCTAATAAATCACTCACCTTCACGGTAAAATCAGTAGAGGTGGAAGGAGAAAGTAAAACCGCTGATTTAAATTTTTGCTGTAAATTTTTAGTTAAACGCGTTGAAAAAAAAATGGCGGCATCTGCACCGAAAGAATAACCAAGTAAAGAAAACTCGGCTTTGTTGAAGTGCTTCAAATAATAGTCTAAAACTTCTGCCGCATCCTGGCTTAACTTGTCAGGTGTTTTTACATCCCAAAAATATTTTCTGGTGTCTAAAGTGATTACCGTATAATTTTTTTGTGCCAGTTCCTCGCACACCTTTTGCGAAAAACTATTCAGGCCGCCATCTCCCGTAAAGTAAAAGATAAGATTTTTATGGCCATTTTTATTAAACAGCGTTAGCGGTAACTTTGATATATCTGTTTTAGGTTGCGCCATAATAGCGGATGAAAGGCAAAGTGTTGTAAAAAACACAAAAAAAATCTTCAACATAAATCTCTTTATTTTTTTGCGTTGCTTAAAGCTGCAACAATTTTATCAAACTCGGATGGATCGTAATGATGGTCGCCCTTTAAAATATTAACATGAAAATTGCTCATTTTTAAACCTTTGAGCGATTGGTCTTCCTCATCAATGCCGTAAAAGCAAAAGGTTGTGGCCGTAACTTTTTCAAGTTCTTTATCTACTTTGTAATGTTTATGGTCTCCGGCTAAGTTTGTCAAATCAGAAAGTTTTACTTTAAAATCGGTGGTAGAGTAGGGAGAAAGCATTTCTAAGGCCACAAGGTGTTTTTTTGCTTTAGGCGGCAAGCGGTTATAGATAAACGGAATTACATCAGCACCAAAAGAGTAGCCACAAATATAAAGCTGTTTTGAACCATATATTTTAACATATTTCTTAATCAGCTGAACAATATCTGCTTCAGTTTGCTCAGGTGTTTTTTTCTCCCAGAAATAACTTCTTGAATTAATTCCGATGGTATTAAAACCTTGCTCTGCAAATTTTAAAGATAAATCATCTTCAAATTCAATCCAGCCACCATCACCCGAAAGAAAAATTAATAGCTTTTTGCTGGAAGGGATCTTAGATGGATATAGGAATATGGGTAAGTTAAATTCATTTTTTTCGATCCCGTTATGGTCATGCACCCGATTTCTTTTGAAAAGCGCACAACTGCTTAAACTAAAGCAGAACAAAATTAATACGGCGATCTTATTCATAGGCTGTTGCTTAGAAAAATGTAAATCCCAACATGAACGATAAACCGTGAGGGTTAATGTCCAGGTCGTTTGTACTCATTTTATATCCTTTTAAACCAATCCCTGCAAAAATATTTATTTTATTGGATAAAGCATATTTAGCGCCACCACCACCGTAAACAAAAAAACCTTCTTCCGTAGTCCGTGATTTATTTTCTGGCGTACGTTCATCGGCAATATCGTATTTGTTAAATGAAATACCCAATGAAGTTTCTACATAAGGTTTTATTTTATGGCTGGTTTTAAAATTATACTTTAGATTACCATAAACCGGAAGAAAATGTACTTTATATAAAATAAAGGCATTATCATAATGTATCGGCGTAGCAGCATATTCAATCCCAATTCCCGGTTCAAGGCCATTGGCAAAAAGATAGTTAGCTTTTAAAGATGGACCATAAAAAGCATTTCCATGCGTAGACCTTAGCAATTCGAATGCTGGCGATACTGAAAATGTTTTGAGAGGTGCTGGTTTGGTTTGTGCAAACAATAATACAGGAAAAAATAAGAGAGAGAGAATCGCTTTTAAATGCTTCATTAGGGATGTTATTTCTATTCTATCCAAAAGTAACGAATAGATTGTGAATAATAAATGAAGTAAACAAAAAAGCACCGTTTCCGGTGCTTTTCGTTATTTTTTAGTTTGTTGCTGTTGACGCATGTAATCGTCTAAACGTTGCTGAAACTTAGATTTTTTCTTTTTCTCATCCGCAGGTCTTGCTTTATTTTGTTGAATTAAAGCGTGGATTTTATCGTCATCAACCATTTTACGAATCAGGAACTGCTGACCAAAAGTCATTAAGTTGGCTAAGAAGTAATAATAGTTTAAGCCCGATGGGTAGCTATTTAAAACGCCAAGGAAAATTACAGGCATAATATAACCGATGTATTTCATCTGGCCTGTAGCACCCGATACCTGATTGTTGAAATAAGTCATAATTAAGGTAGAGATGGTCATCAATACACACATTAAACTTAAGTGATCACCAATAAAAGGTAATTTCACACCGAAACGGATAAACTCATCGTAAGTTGATAAATCTTTCATCCAAAGGAAACTTTCTCCACGTAGCTCAAATAAGTTAGGGAAGAAGAAGAAAAAGGCCATAACCAAGGGCAATTGCAGTACCATAGGCAAACAACCACCGAGGGGATTAACACCCGCTTTCTTATATAATTTTAAATATTCCTGTTGAACCAATGTTGGGTTATCTTCGCCTACTTTAGCTTTAATTTCATCCATTTCTGGTTTTAAAACCCTCATTTTAGCCATTGATAAGTACGACTTGTAGGTAAGTGGTGATAAAGCTAATTTTAAAAGAATGGTTAATGCAAAAATAATTAAGCCGTAACCCCAATTAAAACGCTCTAAAAGATTGAAAACAGGCAATACAATAAAACGGTTTACATATTTTAAAGGCCAGTAACCTAAATCTACTTGTTTTTCAAGCTCATAACCCTGATCCTGTAAAGTAGAAAACTTATTGGTTCCAAAATAGAATTCCATATCATAACTCTGCGCAGCTAAATGGCTGTATGGCAATTGCATGTTGGCAGCATAAAATTTAACCTGCCCTGGAGTAGTTGGGATTTTAACTTCTAAATTTCCTTTTTCGAAACCGTTTTTGTCAATTAAGGCAGCAGAGAAAAAGTGTTGTTTAAACGAAAACCACTGAATTTTTCCTTTGGCAAGGTCTTCTTTCTCTTCCTTAGATACACTTAAGTGGTCAACATCGCCATTTACATATTTGTAATAAGGAGCGGAGTAACGGTGTTCACTCTCAATTGATTTTTCTTGTTGCAATAAAGTAGCTTCCCAGTTTAAACCAATGTTATTGCCAGTGATAATCTGCTGTAAGCCTACTAAATTAATTTTGAAACCAACTTTGTTGCTTAACGCTTTTAAATCGTAAATGTACTCTACATACTGATTAGAGCCATAATTGGCGCGCATGGTTAAACTATTGCCCGTTTTGGTTGCCGTAAAGAACAAATCATTTGTGTTAATTACTTTACCAGCAGCATTTAAGTTTAAGCCAAATTTATTCTGGTTGCCATCAAATAAAATTAATGGTTTACCATTAAAAGTTTTTTGGCCTTTAACCTGTACGGAAGATATTTTACCCCCTTTATTACTAAAAGTGATTAATAAGTTTTCGTTTTCTAATACAGAATTAGCTACTGTACCGGTTAATGCAGTTCCAAAAGGGCCTTTAAGTGCCAGCGAATCTACAGTTGGTGCAACAACGGCGGCTGCCACCGTATCTTTTTGAGCTGGTAATGTTCCAGCTTTTTTCAAAGAATCTAAATGTTCTTTTTCTTGTGCTTTTTTTATTTCAACCTCGCTCGGTTTTAAAAAATAGAATGATCCTGCCAAAATGATCATAATCAGGAACAGTCCTGTGAAGGTATTTCTATCCATTATTGTTGTTTATACTGCTTTTAATTGGTTTTCTTCTTCGCATACTCCATTGCAGCGGCCACAAATTTAACAAAAAGTGGGTGAGGATTAGCAACTGTTGATTTTAATTCAGGGTGAAACTGTCCGCCAACGAAAAAAGGATGATTTTTCAACTCCACAATTTCCACTAAATTCGATTCAGGATTCATTCCAGAGGCAATCATACCCGCCTCTTCATATTGTTTTAAATAATCATTATTAAATTCATAACGGTGGCGGTGACGTTCGTTAATGTGCTGCTTGCCATAAATAGAAAAAGCTTTTGTGCCTTTTTTAATGTCACAAGGGTATGAGCCCAAACGCATGGTTCCACCTTTATTTGTAATTTTTTTCTGCTCTTCCATCATGTTAATTACCGGGTTTGCAGCATTTTCTTCAATTTCAGTAGTATGTGCATCTTTTAAGCCCAATACATTACGGCCAAATTCAATAACAGCACACTGCATACCCAAACAAATGCCAAAGAAAGGAATATTATTTTCCCTAACATATTTAATGGTATCAATTTTACCTTCGATGCCGCGGCTACCAAAGCCTGGAGCAACTAAAACACCATGTAAATGCCCTAATTTTTCTTTTACGTTATCAGGGAAAATGCCTTCAGAGTGAATATATTCAACCTTTACTTTACACTCGTTTTTAGAACCTGCATGTATAAAAGATTCGATAATTGATTTGTAAGCATCAGGTAATTCAACATATTTACCAACCAGGCCAATTCTAACCTCAGCTGTAGGGTTTTTTAACCTGCCTAAAAAGTCTTTCCAGTTTTCAAGGTTGGGTTCATTTTTAGTTGGTAATTTTAATTTTGCTAAAACCGTTTTATCCAATTGCTCTTTTAACATTAACAATGGTACATCATAAATAGTAGCTGCATCCATTGATTCGACTACGGCATTGATGTTAACGTTACAAAATAAGGCAATTTTTTTTCTGATTTCCGGACTAATGTGATGTTCTGTTCTGCAAACCAGGATATCCGGCTGAATTCCGTATTCTAATAGTGCTTTAACAGAGTGTTGTGTAGGTTTGGTTTTTAATTCGCCGGCTGCCGCTAAATAAGGCACTAAAGTTAAGTGGATTACAATAGCATTGCTGCTGCCTTCTTCCCATTTAAACTGACGAACAGCCTCAATAAAAGGAAGCGACTCAATATCGCCGACAGTACCACCCAACTCAGTAATTACGATATCATACTCGCCACTTTCGCCTAAAATGCGCATGTTGCGTTTAATCTCGTCGGTAATATGGGGTACAACCTGAACCGTTTTCCCCAAATATTCGCCTTTACGTTCTTTATTAATTACGTTTTGGTAAATCCGTCCGGTGGTAATGTTGTTTGCCTGAGAAGTTGGAACATTTAAGAAACGCTCATAGTGACCAAGATCTAAATCGGTTTCAGCACCATCTTCAGTAACAAAACATTCGCCGTGTTCGTAAGGGTTTAAAGTTCCCGGATCAATATTGATATACGGATCGAACTTTTGAATGGTTACACGGTAGCCACGTGCCTGTAAAAGTTTAGCTAAAGAAGCGGAAATGATGCCCTTGCCTAATGAGGAAGTAACACCGCCCGTAACAAAAATATACTTAGTCATGATTGTGATTTTTTACAGCAGATGTAAAAATTGCTGCTTTTTGTACGGGATACAAAGGTAAGAAAATTCCTCGCTTCTGAGTGGTAAAAAAAGAAGATATTTTAAATATGATAAAGTGATGTGATTCAGAAAATTAGATTATTTCTGATTTAAATAGTAAGCCAATTAGGTCTCCTTGTTTTTTTATTCGCAACGAACTACGGCAACAGATGTTAGTTTATTGTCTTTATCATAAGAATAAGTTTTCGAAGAACCATCTTTAGAAGTATAGGTAACAGACCTGAAATTTTGATTTTCCATGCCGTCCCGTCCAATAAAAGTCTGCTTATTTTTTTCTCTGAAAATTTGATTATTTAAAATCATTTTCTTTGGATTTAAATCATAAGATCTGAAACCGGAAAAGAACATATCCTGATCAGATTTATATTCATAAATCATTTCACTATCAACTTTTCCTTCTCTAACCAAACGCCCAAACTTATCATAAATATAAGTAATATCCCAAACCACAGATTGATCGTTGTTTTTGGAAAGCCTGCGAACACATTGCATCTGATCGTTTAAGAAAAATGTTTCTAAACCATATAATGCACCTTTAGATTTACTGATGGTGTGGTATTTATCTTTTTCGTAGATAAAAAAAGTGGTATCTGCACTTTTTAGGTCCCCTCCAATAATCATTTCAATCAGCCCGTTTTTGTTCCTCACATATTTTGAAAAACTGGCATCTTTTCCATCAATGGTATTGATGAGGCCAATCATTTCGTTGTTTTTGTTGTACTGGTATTTGGCACCGTAATTAGATTTTTGAGTGAGCAGGCTATCGGCAAATACTTCAAAAATACGATCATTGCAATTCATCTTGTAACCACCGTCATCATAAGGTTTTGAGTAATGAACCGTATTTGAGTTTTTAATTAGTTTATCTGCGTAATCTTTACCAGGTTCAAATTTTAGCTTCAAAATTTGCTCCATTTCCCGCTGAGCGGCTTTCTCATCTCTTTTAGCTAATGTTTTCGGAATCAAATCATCTGCACTGCTGATGTTTAAATATACTTTTATGGTTTTTAAATAATTATCAGGACTATTCACGATTACCGGTTGAGTATTGCCGTTGGATATTACCATTCCAAATGTTTTTTTTGAAGTGGGTTTAAAAAAGTAATATTTACTCGTTTTGTTTTGGTATTCTACTAATTTTCCATCTCCGATATTAAAGATTGGAAAGACAGCATAAACGGGTCCGAAATAATTATTAATAATACTTATATTCTTTTTGTGTTTCTGGAAAGCAGCACTGCCATCATCAGTACCAAAGAAAATAATGCTGGAAGTAGGTTCTGAAAATGCAACATCAGCTTTAACGTTTTGTGGTTTGCTTCTTAAAAATACCTGAGCAAATGAAGAATGGCATAGAAACAAAAAGCAAATAATAAAGATGTTTTTTTTCATGAGCGTTCGTTAAAATAATGAAAATTGATTATGCCTTTAACAACAATTGTAATAAATTTTTACTTTCTGTTCTTTTTCACTCCAGGCAATATAAATGTTGTTTTCTTTACCTAGGCGATATTTAAAGCCGTTTAGCTGCGATTTTTTTAGTTCTTCATAAAGGGCTTTGTCCGGAGTATATTTATCCGCTTTATCATCAGGCATTACGGCAGGTTCTAAAAAGTTATCTTCACTGAAAAAATCGTTCGCTATGGTTTTTAAGAAAATTACCTGGTCTTTTTCTTTTGATAAATCAATATTAGGGTCGGTATTGCTAACTAAATCGGTTCCTTTTATTTTAACATTATAAATCACTTTTCCTTCAGCAGTGGTGATGCTAAAATTTAAAACCATATCCTCAGGTTTTCTACCCGTTAGTTCAATTTTAAAAGAATCAAGGGTTTTTAAACTAGAAAAAGACTGCGCTATGCTCGAATTGACATTTTTAAATTCGATAGCATCGGTTTTTCCTCCTTTATTGTTATTGGTGCAGGCAGAAAATATGGAAATTGAAAGAAATAGAAATAGGGCAGTGTTTTTCATAAAAAGGCTTAATAAGCCTAAAATAGTAATTTTTTATGGTGGAAATAATTTTGAAATAAAAAATTGGTGATTTGATAAATATAAATATATTTGCGTAATCAGTTACGTAATTAATTTTGTTATGAATTTTTTTGAACAAACAGGTAAGGTTGCTTTAGGAAGCAGGTTAAGGATGTTAACCGATAAGGTAACAGAAGATGGAAAACAGATTTATAAAATGTACGATATAGATATGCAGCCAAAATGGTTTCCTGTTTTTTATTCGCTTTCAAAAGGAGAGGAGAAAACAATTACAGAGATTGCCAAGTCTATTGGACATTCACATCCTTCGGTCAGTAAAATAATTGGAGAAATGCTTAAAAAAGGCTACGTAAAGGAAAAGAAGGACCAGGCCGACGGACGAAAAAATATTGTAGTACTATCCAGTCTGGGCAATAAAATATTAGAGAAACTGGAAGACCAGTTAATCGATGTAAATGCGGCTGTAGATGAGCTAAGCAAGCAAACGCAAAATAATTTATGGGAAGCCATAGGCGAGTGGGAGTTTTTATTGGAACAGAAAAATTTGTTAAGAAGAGTAATGGAAAAAAAGAAAGAAAGAGAAGGTGATAAAGTAGAAATTGTTAATTATTCGCCTAAATATCAGGAAACCTTTAAAAGTTTAAATGAAGAATGGATTTCTACTTATTTTGTAATGGAAGAAACCGATTACAAAGCTTTAGATAATCCGAAAGGCTATATTTTGGATAAAGGGGGGTATATTTTAGTGGCATTGTACGAAGGAGAACCCTTAGGTGTTTGTGCGCTTATTAAAATGAATGAGGAAGAGCATGATTACGAACTGGCCAAAATGGCGGTATCCCCAAAAGCGCAGGGAAAAAATATTGGCTTTTTGCTGGCATCCGCTATTGTTGAAAAAGCAAAATCACTTGGAGCTTCAAAGTTGTATTTAGAAAGCAATACCATTTTAAAACCAGCGATTAACTTGTACCATAAATTAGGGTTTCAGAAGATAGCAGGTAAGCCTACTCCTTATACGCGTTGCAACATACAAATGGAATTAATATTGGCTTAAAGCAGTTAAGAAAAGTTTCATCGTTATCTAATTCTATTATGCTTTAAGACCTTGAAATGAATTCAGGGTGACGGCATAGGGCTAACAATGTATTTTTATACAAAACTTTCACTCTTAAACCTGATTGAAGCGGTATCCCGGCTATTTCAGTCGGATAAAGCGTAAAGCAGGGCCACACTATCAAAAAAGCATAGAACCCTGCTTTACAAATAATTGAATTTTAGTTTGGAAATGAGTGTTTGTATTTGATGGCTCATCAGCCCTTTTCCGTTTCAATTTTATCACGTCCTGCTGAATTTATTTCAGCATCTATCACGCTTTAAAGACCCTGAAATGAATTCAGGGTGACGACACAGGGCTAACAATGTGTGCTTATACAAAATTTTCATTCTTAAACCTGATTGAAGCGGTATCCCGGCTATTTCAGCCGGATAAAGCGTAAAGCAGGGCCACACCATCAAAAAAGCAAGGAACCTTGCTTTACAAATATTGAATTTCATTAGGAAATGAGCTTCAATATTTGATGGCTCAATTAGCCTCACGTCCTACTGAATTTATTTCAGCATCTATCACGCTTTAAAGACTCTGAAATGAATTCAGGGTGACGGCACGGGTCTTTCATTATTAAACCTGATTGAAGCGGTATCCCGACTATTTCAGTCGGATAAAGCGTAAAGCAGAGCTACACCATCAAAAAAGTGCAGAACCTTGCTTTACGAATAATTGAATTTTAATTAGGAAATGAGCTTCAATATTTGATGGCTCAATCAGCCTCACGTCCTGCTGAATTTAAAGACTCTGAAATGAATTCAGGGTGACGGCAAAAGGGTTTTCCCTTACAGTAAGGTTTACTCAATAATGGTTTATGCAATAAATTCTTTGAAATAACCATTACACAATTTTTAACAGATCCTCTGGCGTATCAATAGCTAAGGTTTCTATGTGTGTGATTTTGGTCTGGATTTTATAACCATTTTCTATCCACCGCAATTGCTCAAGACTTTCAGCAGTTTCCAGCCCTGATGGAGGGAGTTTGGTGATTTCTTGCAAAACAGAAGTACGATAACCATAAATACCAATATGTTTAAAAAAATCATATCGGTTAATCCATTCATTTTCTTCAGCATTTCGAATATAAGGAATAGGGTGCCTGCTGAAATAAATGGCTTCGCCCGCCTCGTTAATCACCACCTTAGGGCTATTGGTATTAAATAGCTCTTCTGTTTGCTTAATGGGCTTAATTAAGGTCGCCAACTGGCTATTATTCGAATCAAAACAAGAAATTAAAAGATCGATTTGTGCAGGATCAATAAAAGGTTCATCACCCTGGATATTAATCGCCACATCATAATCAGGATATTGCGCTGCAACTTCAGCACAACGATCAGTACCGCTTTGATGCGTAGATTTTGTTAAAACATATTCACCGCCAAACTTTACAACTTCAGCTATAATGCGTTCATCATCAGTGGCTATTACAATTTTGTTTAAACCGGTTGATTTAAGCGCCTGCTCATAAACCCTTTGAATCATGCTTTTTCCATCAATTATAACCAATGGTTTACCCGGAAAGCGGCTGGAAGCATAACGGGCAGGAATAATGCCTATAATTTTCATGCCATTAAACTAAGAAGCTCCACACAAGAGGTATAATTATAATCAGAGCTAATACTACAAAAGAAATTGGATGAGCAAAGTTAAAGGTCCAGCCTAAAGATTCAGCCTGTTTGCGTACAATGAATCTGGAGTCTTTTTTATTGAAATAAAAAATGCCCCATTTCCAGTTGGCTGGATTATCGTGTTCAAAATCTTTGTTCATAATTGCGTATTTTAGAAAAGTCCGTTTATTTCGGCTTCAATAGCCTGTATTACAGTACCTAAATCTTCAGGGTTATTGGTGAAATCTAACTTATCTTTATCCAAGATCAGTAATTTCCCTAAATTATATCCTTTAATCCAGGCTTCATATTTTTCATTAAGTTTAGAAAGATAATCAATTCTGATTCCCGCTTCATATTCTCTTCCACGGCGTTGAATGTTATTAACTAAAGTAGGTACCGATGCACGTAAATAAACCAGCAAATCAGGCGGTTTAATAAAGGAAGTTACGTTTTGAAAAATTGCACGGTAATTATCGTGGTCGCGGGTCGTCATTAATGCCATATCGTGCAAATTTTCTGCAAAAATATGGGCATCTTCATAAATCGTTCTGTCTTGAATAACATTGCGATTGCTTTTTTCAATTTCAGTAATCTGCTGAAAACGGCTGTTCAGAAAGTAAATCTGCAAGTTAAAACTCCAGCGCTTCATGTCACTGTAAAAATCTTCCAGATAAGGATTGTTGTCAACAGCTTCATATAGAGCTTCCCAACCATAATTCTTTGCCAGTAAGCCCGTTAATGTGGTTTTACCAGCGCCTATATTGCCAACTATTGCTATGTGCATATTCTTTTGATGTAAGATTCAGAAGCTAAAATGAGGTGAGGTTCAACTCAAATTTAGCATTATAGAATCTATTTAACTAATTAAAAACTTTTAAAACCGATTAAACTGCGTACCTCTCTGATTGTTTTTTGAGCGCTTTCGCGTGCTTTTAAAGCACCATGTTTAGCAACCTGTCTTAAATAGGTATCATCTTTTGACAGGTCTTCAATGCGTTCCCTAATCGGCGTATTAAATACAATCATATCTTCCGCCAGCTGTTTCTTCATGTCGCCGTAACGAATCTGCATTTTATTGTATAAACCATCAAAATGTTGAATGGTATCAGCAGATGAAACTATTTTCATCAAATCAAATAAATTCTGAATTGCTTCCGGTTTCGCCTGGTTTTCTTCGGTCGGGCCACTATCGCTTACTGCCCTTGCAACTTTTTTACGGATTACTTCAGGACTATCGGCTAAGTAGATACAGTTGCCATCTCCGTCTGATTTACTCATTTTGCCCTTGCCTTCCAAACCGGGTACCTTAACCAGGTTTTCCGCATAATTAAAAGCAAAAGATTCAGGGAAATAATCTGTATTGTATAATCTGTTAAAACGATTGCTAAATGTACGGGTCATTTCCAGGTGCTGCTCCTGATCTTTACCAACCGGAACCTTATTTGCCCTGTGGATTAAAATATCAGCAGCCATTAAGGTTGGGTAAGTTAATAAACCTGCATTCACATTATCCGGATGCGAGCGGATTTTATCTTTAAAAGAAGCGCTGCGCTCCAGCTCTCCTAAATAAGCATTCATATTCAGGTATAAGTACAATTCTGAAACCTCAGGAACGTCAGATTGGATATAAATTGTAGTCTCTTCAGGGTTTATGCCACAAGCCAAATATTCCACCAATACATGTTTCACATAACCATGCAAATCAGCTGGGGTAGGGTGTGTGGTTAAAGAGTGAAGATCTGCAATAAAAAAATAGCAGTTGTAATCGTACTGCATCTTTACAAAATTGGTTACAGCACCAAAATAATTTCCTAAATGTAGCTTTCCTGTCGGCCTGATGCCGCTTACCACCGTTTCTTTCATAATGGCCGAAATTAAAAATAAATTACGAGCAAAATGTATTTTACATTCAACTTTATCTCATCAATTTTCTAAAAGCAATTGCAATTTTAGTCCTAAGCATTCACAAGGCCGAAGAATAATTGCTGAAGTAACAGGTGTTAATGATTAGAAAAGCAGTTTTCTGCATTTCATCGCTTCCTAAAGTCCCGATAAAAAAATCGGGCGCTGCCACTTCTGTCGGGTTTAAAGAAATAAGTCCGTTTTTCAAAACGCTCTGCTACAATAAAAAAATAGTTACTGCAATTAAAAAATGTCGCTCTATTTTATACTTTTGAAAGACAATGATAAAATTTTTGCGGCAAATACACCGGGTGTGGTTTTTATTCTGGATATTGTTTTTCTTTTTATTGTTTTATCCAATATATTTTCTGACTTCCCGAAGCCCGAAATATTATGGTATTTTAAATTTTTTCAGAAAAGCCAACAGTTTTTTATGCAGTCTTTTTTCAGGCGTGTTTTTTAATTATCATTTCGAAGAAAAATTAGATTCAAAGCAAACCTATATTTATTGCGCAAACCACAGTTCGAACCTCGATATTATGGTTTTCTGTATTCTTGCCAAAGGAAAATATCATTTTATGGGTAAAGATGAGCTGTTAAACAACCCGGTATTGGGGTTGTTTTTTAAAACGATAGACATTTCGGTAAACCGCGATAGTAAAATTTCTGCTTTCAGGGCTTTTAAAAAGGCCGGAGAAAACTTAGAAAAGGGGATGAGCCTGATCATTTTTCCGGAAGGTAAAATAGATGACCATTACCCGCCCAAACTTGGCGAATTTAAAAACGGGCCATTTCGACTGGCCATCGATAAAAATATACCGCTGATACCGGTAAGTATTGCCAATGTTTGGCAAATTAACTGGGATGATGGAGCAAAGTATGGAAGTAAGCCCGGAATTTGCGATATTTACGTCCACAAACCTATTAATACAACAGGATTAACTTCAAATGATGCTGATGCCTTGAAAGAACAGGTTTTTAAATTAATTGATCGTAAATTAATAAAGTAATGAATTTAGACGCAAAAACCATTTATAAAATTGCTGATCTGGCGAGAATTCATATCGACGAAAAAGAGGTTGATACGCTGATTCCGGAGATGAATAAGATTTTATCCTTTATGGAAAAGTTAAATGAATTGGATACTTCTTCGGTTAAGCCCCTGGTGTACATGAACGAAAACCCGAATGTTTGGAGAGAGGATGTTGTGAAACAAGAAATTTCTACAATCGATGGTTTGAAAAATGCAGCAAAACATACGGAACAATTCTTTATGGTACCTAAAATTATTGAAAAATAAAGATCATCAACTTGTTTATCAGGCGGGTTTAATCTATTTTTAAAATCATTGTAACATAAGTACCCCCGGCAGTGTCTAAAAAAATAAAAGAACAAACATGCAGAAACCACTTATTACGATAAAGGAAATTGGACGTAAATATGTTATTGGCACAGAAGTAATTCATGCTTTAAAATCGGTTTCTTTAGATATAAATAAAGGAGAGTTTGTAGCCTTAATGGGCCCATCGGGCTCAGGTAAATCTACTTTAATGAATATTTTAGGCTGTTTGGATACACCTACAAGCGGAACTTATATTTTAAATGATAAAGATGTAAGCCACATGACAGATGATGCGCTTGCAGAAGTTCGTAACAAGGAAATTGGTTTCGTTTTTCAAACATTTAACCTATTGCCGCGCTCTACCTCGCTGGATAATGTAGCTTTGCCGCTTATTTATGCTGGCAATAGTAAAAAAGACCGGGATGCGCGTGCCAAAAGAGCTTTGGAGAATGTAGGTCTGGGCAATCGTATGGATCACAAACCAAATGAATTATCAGGTGGACAGCGTCAGCGTGTTGCTGTTGCAAGAGCTTTAATCAATGATCCTTCCATTATCTTAGCCGATGAACCTACGGGTAACCTGGACACCAAAACGTCAATAGAAATTATGGGCCTCTTAGAAGAAATCCATAGTAAAGGAAATACCATTATTTTAGTTACCCACGAGGAAGATATCGCGCAACATGCGCATCGTATTGTACGTATGCGGGATGGTTTGATTGAGAATGATTACGTTAATACCGATGTTAAAAATGTTTCGCCAAGATTGCAGGCTTTAAAAGATAGCGGCAGTGACTGGGAAAAAATGAATTAGAGGCAGAAGGCGCAAGGTTTAAGACGTTTAAAATCGAAAACCTTATGTCTTCTTTAACCTTAGAAAATGAAAATCTACACTAAAACAGGTGATAAAGGACAAACTTCCTTAATTGGAGGTACAAGAGTTCCAAAATATCATTTACGCATCGAAACTTATGGTACTGTTGATGAATTAAATTCCTATCTGGGTTTAATCATGTGCCAGGACATCGATAAACACCATCAGCAACTGCTTAAGGAAATACAGGACCGCTTATTTACAATAGGCGCATCTCTTGCTGCCGATCCGGAAAAATCAAAAATGAAAATTCCTGACCTGCATGATGCAGATATAACTTTGCTGGAAAACGAAATGGATACTATGAACGAAGTTTTACCAGCTTTAAAACATTTTGTTTTACCAGGTGGCAATACTATTGTATCTTATTGTCATATTGCCAGGTGTGTTTGCAGACGGGCAGAACGTTTAACTGTAGAACTGGCACAGGATAGTTTTGTGGAAGAAAAAGTAACGATTTACTTAAACCGTTTAAGTGACTATTTATTTGTTTTGGCACGAAAACTGACTATGGATTTCAGGGCAGAAGAAAACATTTGGATTCCGCGTGTATAATAGTGGAAAAATAAGTTTGTTTTGCTCAAAAATTTTAATATACTTTGCGAAATATTAAAAATAAGAATTTAATTGAATTGATATATGTATTGGACACTAGAATTAGCATCGCACTTGGAAGACGCTCCATGGCCTGCAACTAAAGACGAATTAATCGATTATGGTATCCGTTCAGGTGCCCCTGTAGAAGTTATTGAAAACTTACAGGCATTGGAGGATGATGGTGAGCCTTATGAAACTATTGAAGAAATTTGGCCTGATTATCCAACTAAAGAAGATTTCTTCTTTAACGAGGACGAATACTAAAATCAATAATGTATAAAATCCCTTTTGATACTTTCAAAAGGGATTTTTTGTTTTGCTGGGGTATTAAATTCTATTTCAGTTCAAATATGGCCTGGATTTCGACCGGCGAATCCATGGGTAGTGATGATGCGCCAATAGTTGCCCGGGTATGTAATCCGGCATCCCCCATAATGGTTGCCAATAAATTAGAAGCTTCGTTCATTAACATAGCATGTTTAGTGTATCCATTTGCGGTATAAAAATACCCAGTTAACTGTACAGCTTGTTTCACCTGGTTTAAATCTCCTCCGGCAGCGTCTTTTAATACCGCTAAAATATTAAGTAAGGTTTGTTTTGTGGCAAGTTTAGCTTGTTCTTCAGTCACCTCTTTACCAATTAAACCCGGATATTCAACTTTACCATTTTTTAAGGCGATTTGATTAATGAAAACTAACTTTCCAACAATTTTATAAGGTTTATAACTACCTACAGGGGCGGGGGCTATTGGAAGTGTAATGTCTAATTTTTTTAGATTTAAATTATAATCTGCAGTCTTTTCATCATTTGGTACTTCATTTAATGTATTATTGGCTTGAATCGTTTGATTTTTTAAGGTTTTTAAAGCCTTGGCAGCTTTGGCTAAGGCAAAGCCTTGTAAAGCTGCAATATGGAGCTCGCCTTTGCTTGGACGCTCGGTGGTTTTATTTGAAGCGAGTGATGAAGCACCGAAAACCGTATTTCCTTGCGGAATGGTTTTGTCGATTTCATTTGTTCCCATAATTCCGGTTGGAACAAGGATCATTCCATGTACTGCAAGGGTACTCCAAAAGGACAGGATGGCCGCTTCTGCACCGGCACCGCTTCCGCCAGACATAAATACGGTGGCGGGCATACCTTCAAGTTTGTGTTTTGTCCAAATTTCTACAGATTGGTTTAAAAAATACCGCATATCGGCACTCATATTGCCAAAATTTACGGGCGAACCAAAAGCAATTCCATCATAGCCGGGCAGTTCTTCTATAGTTGCATAGGGGAGATCAGACCATGGTGTTTTGACATTATTCTCTTTTTGCTTTATTACAGGAATTTGCTTTAAAACTGCTTTTGTACCTTTTAAAGATTCAATGCCTTCTGCAATCGATTTTGCCATTTTGTATGTTCCGCCACTGGCAGAATTAAATAAAACTAAAACGGTTGTTTCTGACTGCATTTCCATTTTCTTTTGAGCTTTTAAAAGGTTTGTGCTAACGAATAACAAGAGAATTAATGTTGTTAATGTAATTTTTCCGGGTAATTTGATCATGATTTTAAATTTGTTTTACAAAAGTCTTAAAATCACTTTGTCTATTAATATTTATATTTGTCAATCGCATGTTATTATGCGACAAATGAAATGGATAACAGATCGAGATTTTGCCATCTAACCGTTGATAGCGTAACGAAGCCGGCCTATGTATGGCACGAAAAAAACTGGAAGTTTACGGATGAAGTGCATGCACATAAAATGGGCCAGTTGATTTTTGTAGAGAAAGGATTACAGTATTTACACACTGAAAACACCCAGTATTTATTGCCTACATTTCATTGTGCCTGGATTCCGCCAGGAATGGTTCATAAAACAACATCGCCTTTGGAGGAAGTTTTTTTGCGCTGTATTTTTTTTGAGCATGTGCCCGATCATCCGTTTTTTAAATCCATAAATGTTTTCAATACACCTGCCGTACTTCGGGAAATGATTTTGTTTACCGAGCAATGGTCTCGGTTGGATGAATTTGATGAAACGGAAGCCGCTTTTGTAAATGCTTTAATCCAGATTTTGCCTTCAACATTTCATAATTCGCTGCCATTGGTTTTGCCTGTGCCTAAAAATCCAAGGCTTGCCGGTATTGTAGATTTTATGGTCGAAAATTTATTGGAAGGCATTACCGTACCAAGAATTGCGAAGCAGTTTAATGTGTCTTCAAGAACCATAGAGCGTTTATTTAAAGATGATATTGGACTAACAGTAGCCGGTTATGTTAAACTGCTTAAAATGATTAAATCGGTAGAATTGTTGTCTGCTCAAGGCGCTGGTGTTAAGCAAGTTGCCATGCAGGTAGGCTATAACAGCATTTCCACATTCAGCAATACTTTTTTTCAGGTTTTGGGTATAAGACCCCAGGATATGATGCTTAAAGCTTAAAAATATTTTACATTTTTTAAACAAAGTCAAAACATGTGTGTTAATACCTCAACATTTAATTACTAAAAAAATTAACACTATGGGAAATTTATTGTATTTAGTCGCAGTCGTATTGGTTATATTATGGATTATAGGCTTTGTATTTCATGGCTTTGGCGACGTAGGTGGCATTATCCACGTTTTATTGGTTATTGCAGTAATTGCAATCTTACTTAAGGTAATAGGAAGAGCATCATAAAAGAAATCCTCCTGGCTATGGCCGGGAGGACTTTTTTTGAAGAACCATTTCTGCAAAATCCAGGTCTGTAGGATAAGTAATTTTGATATTATTTCTTTCGCCCTCCGCAATATTTATAGCGTATCCGGCAGCTTCAACTACGCTTGCATCATCGGTAAAAGCAAGGTTATAATCCTGTTTATAAGCTGTTTTAAGTGTTTCTAAGTTAAAGGTTTGTGGCGTTTGTACTAAGTATACCTCATCACGCTTTACAGCACTTGTTTTTCCATCTTTTAATATTCTAACACTATCATTTGATGGAAGTGCAGCAATAATGTTCCCAACTTTCTCTGCTTCTTCAAAGCAACGGTCAATTAGTTGCTTGGTGCATAATGGACGAACTGCATCATGTATGGCTACAAAGCCTTCGCCATCAATGGAGTCAATTGCATTTTTTACAGAATAAAAACGTTCGTTTCCACCCGCAATAACCTGATGTTTGGTTTTAAAATTAAAATCTGTACAAAGCTTTGCCCAGTAAGGGTGCTGATCTTTATTTAATACGACTAAGATTTTTGGATTATAATCGCTTTGAGAAAAAGCAATTATGGTATGCATTAAAACCGGAAGGTTTTGTAATAAAAGAAATTGTTTTGGAATTTCGGTTTGCATCCGGCTTCCCGAACCACCGGCAACTATAACGGCGTAGTGTTTCATAATAAGTATCAGAATTTAAGAGTAACAAGTATTAAAAAATACTTTTAATACTTGTTACTTGATACTAAATTATATAATTAGCATGGCATCGCCATAGCTGTAGAATTTATATTTTTCTTTAACGGCCACTTCATAAGCATTCATTACATTTTCGTAACCACCAAATGCACTTACCATCATCAATAAAGTAGATTCGGGTGTGTGGAAATTGGTAATCATTGAGTTTGCAATGCTGAAATCGTATGGAGGGAAAATAAATTTACTTGTCCAGTCGTTGGCTGCTTTTAACGTCCGGTTTGCTGATACAGCAGATTCTATAGCACGCATAGAAGTTGTACCCACTGCACAGATTTTTCTTTTTTCTTCCAAAGCTTTATTTACAATGCCGGCATCTTTCGGCTCAATAATAAACTGCTCCGAATCCATTTTGTGTTTGGTTAAATCTTCAACCTCCACGGTTCTGAAAGTACCTAAGCCAACATGTAAAGTAACTTCGGCAAAGTTAATGCCTTTAAGTTCTAAACGTTTCATTAACTCACGGCTAAAGTGCAAACCTGCGGTTGGGGCTGCAACAGCACCCTCATGTTTAGCGAAGATGGTTTGATAACGTTCTTTATCTTCAGCTGTAGCTTTACGTTTAATGTATTTTGGAAGCGGGGTTTCGCCTAAAATTTCAACATTTCTTCTAAACTCCTCATCAGTACCTTCAAATAAGAAACGGATGGTACGGCCACGTGAAGTGGTATTGTCTACAACTTCAGCAACTAATAAATCATCATCGCCAAAGTAAAGTTTATTACCTACACGGATTTTACGGGCCGGGTCTACTAAAACATCCCAAAGACGTAATTCTTTATTTAACTCGCGCAATAAAAACACTTCGATTGTAGCACCTGTTTTTTCCTTATTGCCGTATAAACGAGCCGGGAAAACTTTAGTGTTATTTAATATCATAACATCCTGGTCATCGAAATAACCTAAAACGTCTTTAAATATTTTATGTTCAATTTTACCGCTGTCTTTATGTAAAACCATTAAACGAGCTTCATCACGTTGTTCGGCCGGATTATTGGCTACAAGAGATTCAGGTAAGTTGAATTTGAATTGTGATAATTTCATTCCTGATGAATTTTTTGAGGTGCAAAAATACGAATTTAATTTTTCTTTTTCGTATTTAACAACGCTTTTGCACTTATTTAAGTTTTATGTTAAATTTATTACTTCAACATTGTTTTAATTTGGAGTTTACTTCTACAAAATTAATTAGTTTTGAAAATGAGCTGTAACCTTTTTAACCTTGTTGTGTCTAATCCATAATTATGATAATTTTTAGGCTGATAGGCGAGAGTTTCCGATTTGCATTTGATGCACTGCGCCAAAATAAGTTACGTACAATGTTATCGCTTTTAGCCATAACTATTGGTATTTTTACCATTATTGCAGTATTTTCTGCTGTAGATACCTTTCGTAATAAATTGCAGGCCAGTGTGGATAAGCTGGGGTCTAACACCATTTATCTTCAAAAATGGCCCTGGAGTTTTGGTGATAATTATCCCTGGTGGAAATACATGAACCGTCCACAGCCTTCTCTTCGTGATTTTGCTGCATTGAGAGAAAGAATGGAAAATGCTGATGGCATTACATTTGAAATTTCGACCAGCAACAGAACCATAAAATACAGAAGCAATTCGGTAGAAGGCATTACGGTTTCTGCTGCTTCGCAGGATTTTAATAAAACATGGAATTTTGAACTTCAGGCCGGTCGTTACTTTACTGAAAATGAAAGTAAAAACGGAACACCCATTTGCCTGATCGGGGCAGACATAGCCGATGGCTTATTTGGAGGCGACGAACCCATCGGAAAGCAGATTCAAATATTAGGCAGAAGGGTTACCGTGGTTGGAGTATTTAAGAAAGAAGGAGAGGATATGCTCGGTACTTCTTTAGATAAAAGCGTAAATATCCCGATAAACTTTGCAAAAGGCATTTTAGATATACAAAATGAGCGTTATGGACCGCAAATAACTGTAAGAGGTTCTGATAAGGTTTCTTTAGAAGAGGTTGAAAGTGAATTACAAGGATTAATGCGCTCAATTCACCGGATAAAACCCGGACAGGAAGATGATTTTGCCTTAAATAAAACAACCATCTTGTCTAATCAGCTGGGCAAAATGTTTGATATGGTTAACGTGGCGGGATGGGTAATTGGTGGTTTTTCTATCCTTGTAGGTGGTTTTAGTATTGCCAATATCATGTTCGTATCTGTAAAAGAACGCACAAATATTATCGGTATCCAGAAATCTTTAGGCGCAAAAAGATACTTTATACTGCTGCAATTTATTTTTGAGTCGATATCGCTTTGTATTTTAGGTGGTTTATTGGGCTTGCTGCTTGTATACCTCTTTTCATTACTCATAGGTGCAGTTTTCGATTTCCACATTATTTTAGGCTTGGATAATATTATACTTGGAATCAGTATTTCTGTAATTATCGGAACGATATCGGGATTCTGGCCAGCTTATTCAGCTTCAAGGTTAGATCCTGTAGAAGCCATAAGGAGTTAAAACATTAGATTGAATTTTTAAAAGAGCAGGATTGGGTTAACCAATCCTGCTCTTTTGTTTGGGATAAATTTGAGGTGTTTGTAAAGCTGCAGCGCTTTCTGCACTATTGATGGTAAAAAAAATAATACGGTTGCAATCCGTCCGTTTCTACTCCCTTAACAGAAATGGTTCGTAACGAAAAGATGAACTGATTTGAAACGATAAAAGCCTGAATTTTGTTCTCCAATTAAAAAGCTTTTATTGACCTGAAATTGGAATTAATTTTTCCGTATTCATAACCTCAATTTTATGCTTTGTAGGGGTGGTTTCACTCCACAGCCAGTTGTAGTGTTTAATTAAGGTTAAAGCGTCTGCATGCGGTCTGTTGGCTGTTGTATGTGCATCGCCAACAACGGTAACATTGTAATCTTTTGTTAATGCAGATTTAACTGTAGAATCAACACAAAAATCTGTAGCACAACCAGTAATTACTACATCGTTAATGTGGTTTTCAGCTAATATTTCCTGAAGATTGGTTTGGTAAAATGAATCATTAGCGGTTTTATTTAGATATAAGTCGCTGTTTGACTGTTCCAGTTCAGGTAGTAATTGCCATTCGTTACTATTTGGTAAGAAACAATTTTTCCTGGTTCCATCGTGCTGAATAAAAATTATCAGATCACCATTACTCCTGAAAGCACTGGCGAGCAGGTTAATGTTTTTGATTACGTTATAGGTATTATACCGGGAGGAATAAGGTATAAAACTCCCAATTTGCATATCAATAATTAATAAAGCTTTCATCTGTAGTCTATAAAAAAGAAAACCCCCATCAATAACTTGGTGGGGGTTTTCTATATGTTTTAATGCATTAGTTAAGTTTAGCTAAAGCTTCTTTAATTCTCCTTAATGCCTCAACTAAGCTTTCGTCTGATGCTGCATAGGATAAACGGATGTAGTTGTTATTGCCAAAAGAGTCGCCCCCAACCGTTGCTACATGGCCAACATTTAATAAATATAGCGCTAAATCAGACGAATCCTTAATCTCATTACCTTCTGCATCTTTTTTGCCGAAGAAAGAACTGATTTCTGGGAAAAAGTAAAAGGCACCATCAGGAAGATTGGTTTTTACACCAGGAATATCATTTAGTAAGTTATAAACCAATTCTCTGCGGCGTAAAAAAGCTTCCTTCATTTCTAAAACACTTGCCAAACCTTGTTCGTAAGCTACAATACCAGCCCTTTGAGCAATTGAGCAGGTGCCTGATGTAGTTTGCCCCTGTAATTTATCATTGGCGGCAGCTATTTCTTTACTTGCGGCAATATAACCTAATCTCCATCCAGTCATGGCAAATGCTTTAGAAAAACCATTCACAATAATAACACGGTCTTTAATACCCTCAAACTGAGCAATCGATTCGTGTTTGTCTACAAAGTTAATGTGCTCATAAATCTCATCAGATAAAATAAAGATATTCGGATATTTTTCGAATACCTTAACCAGTGCCGCTAATTCTTCTTTACTGTAAACTGATCCGGTAGGGTTGCAGGGAGAAGAAAACATGAAAAGTTTTGTTTTCGGCGTAATGGCTGCTTCGAGTTGTGCCGGTGTAATCTTGAAATTACTTTCAATATCTGTATTAATAAAAACCGATTTTCCTTCTGCAAGCACCACCATTTCTGAATATGAAACCCAATATGGTGTAGGAATAATTACTTCATCATCCGGATCTATTAGGGTAAGGATAACATTAGAAAGTGATTGTTTCGCACCTGTTGAAACCACAATTTGAGAAATATCATAATCCAAATTGTTTTCCGTTTTAAGCTTGTTAACAATAGCCTGGCGTAATTCAGGGTAACCCGGAACCGGAGAGTAGCGGGTAAAGTTATCGTCTAACGCTTTTTTAGCTGCATTTTTTACATGCTCAGGCGTGTTAAAATCGGGTTCGCCAACACTTAAACTAATGATGTTAATGCCTTTAGAAGCTAATTCGCGCCCTAATTTGGTCATTTTTAGTGTTGCAGATTCGGATAGATTATTGATTCTTTTGGATAAGGTGGTCATGGTTAATTACTTTGATCGCAAATATATAAACCAAATATTATTCTGCACTAAAAAAGACATAGTTTTTCTCATTTAATTTAACTGATAAGCGTATTTTTGAAAAAAAATCTTTGTGACAGTTAAAAAAAAGGCAATTATTTTATCGTTGGCGGTCAGTATTATTTTAATGCTGGCCAAGTTCGTGGCTTATTTTATTACAGGTTCAAATGCCATTTTAACTGATGCCGCCGAAAGTATTGTAAATGTAATTGCCGGAAGCTTTGCTTTTTACAGTATTTACCTGAGTACCCGGCCAAAAGATGAAAACCATCCTTATGGACATGGAAAGGTAGAATTTTTCTCTGCTTTTGTAGAGGGAATCCTTATTCTTTTAGCTGGAGTTATCATCATTTTTAAATCTTCTTATAACCTTATTTACCCACATGCTGTATCCAAATTATTGGAAGGTACTTTAATAATTGGCGTAACCGGCTTAATTAATATGGTAGTAGGGTTATACCTGATCAAGGTTGGGGAAAAAGAACATTCTGTTACTTTAAAAGCAGATGGAAAACATTTACTAACCGATACCTATACCAGTGCGGCAATTGTAGTTGGTTTAATTTTAATTCAGGTAACCGGTATTATCTGGCTGGATAGCTTGCTATCCGTACTCGTTGGTTTTTATATCGTATACTCCGGATATCAGCTTACGCGAGGCTCAGTTGGTGGCTTAATGGACGAAAGTGACTTTACGCTGGTAGAAGAAGTTGTAAGCGTTTTACAGGAAAACCGGCATAATCCATGGATTGATGTGCACAATTTGCGCACACAGCAATATGGCCCCGAATTTCATATCGATTGCCATGTTACATTGCCTTATTACTTTGATTTAAACCAGGTGCACCGGGAGATATCACAAATTGATGAGTTGATTAATAAAAACGGATTGAGGCGGGCTGAACTCTTTATTCATGCCGACCCATGTTTGCCTGAATGCTGCCACTATTGCCACATGAGCGAATGCAAGGTTAGGGCAGAGGCGTTTAGGAATGAAATTGTATGGACACCGGAAATTGTTATAAAAAATAAAAAACACTTCGATAATGAGTTATTTTAATGTAAGGGTTTACGGTTTATTAATTAACCAGAATGGCGAGGTTTTGGTAAGCGATGAGCAGGAATATGGCGTACGCTTCAGTAAATTTCCTGGCGGTGGCTTAGAGTTTGGAGAAGGTTTGATAGATGGACTTAAACGAGAGTTTATAGAAGAGTGTGAGGCCGAGGTTGAGGTGATTTCTCATTTTTATACTACAGATTTTTACGAAAAGTCTTCCTTTAATGATAGCCAGGTAATTAGTGTTTATTATTTAGTTAAAGAAAAAGCACCTTTACAACTGGCTTTTAAAACAAAAATATACGATTTTGATGGAGAGGGAGACCTTTTGCAGGCTTTCCGATGGGTGAAAATTGAAGATTTATCTCTTGACGAAATTACCTTTAAAACAGATAAAACAGTGGTAATATTATTGAAAAATCAATTACAGGCAAATGGAAAATAGGTTTCTTTATTACTTAAAGCCTGTTTTCAGCGTTATTTTATTCGGTTTTTTAATTTTTATATGGGGCATTCCTTTCGGCATCCTTGATCATATGAAGGTTTTTAAATTTGCTGAAGGAAGTTTCTCCAGTAATTTATTTAACGAATTTTCTTTAATCATTATGACCTTAGGTGCACTAATGATGATTTTTAAAATGTTTCCTACACGAAGTTTTTCAGGTGTATTTATCTCCTCACATAACGTTTTATCAAGCTTTTTAAAAGGAACCTTAATTGGTTTTGTATTAATTACCTGTTGCACTGCAGTTATTTATGCCAGTGGAAATGTTGTTTTCTTTAAGTCAGAGATTGCATTAACTTCTATTTTAGCTTATTTGGTATTCTTTATTTTAGTGGGCATTTCGGAAGAATTTGTTTTCAGGACTTTTCCATTAGTGGTATTTTCTGAACGTTATTTAATTCCGGTGGCCATTGTTATAAATGGATTATTATTTGGGTTGATTCATTTTTCGAACCCCAACTTTTCGGTTGTTCCTATGATCAATATTGCTTTAAGTGGCATTTTGTTTTCAATTGTTACCTTACAAAAACGAAATATATGGTGGGCTGTAGGGATACATTTTGGCTGGAATTTTTGCCAGGGAACATTATTAGGTTTTAAAGTGAGCGGTTTGGATGCTCCAGGATTAATGGTGGCTAAACCAGTTGGAAATCCTTTGTTTTCTGGCGGTTTATTTGGTGCAGAAGGTTCTTTGCTATGTACCATAATTTTAGTGGTTTATATTGTTTGGTTATTAATTAAAGGCAAAATAGAGCCTGTTGAAGAAATATTTAGAAATGATGAGCTTATCGGAGAGAGATAAAAAAGTAATTTGGCACCCTTATACACAAATGAAAAATGCTTTACCGCATATTCCAATTGTAAGGGGAGAAGGTGTATATGTTTTTGATGAGAATGGAAAACGCTATATTGATGCCGTGTCGTCATGGTGGGTAAATATCCACGGACATTCGCACCCTCATATTGCACAAAAGGTATCAGAACAGTTAAATACTTTAGAACATGTTATTTTTGCGGGTTTTACACACGAACCCGCCGTTTTGCTTGCAGAGCGATTATTGCCTCTTTTACCCGGAAAACAGGATAAGGTCTTTTATACAGACAATGGCTCTACAGCCGTAGAGGTTGCCCTTAAAATGTGTCTTCAATATTGGGATAATCTCGGTAAACCAAAAACTAAAATTCTTGCCTTTAAAAACGCTTACCACGGCGATACATTTGGGGCCATGTCTGTAAGTGGAAGAAGTATTTTTACTGATCCGTTTAATAGCCTTTTGTTCGATGTAGAATTTATCGATTTACCAAACGAAGAGAACCTTTCTGCCCTTCAGGAAAGAATATCGGAACTGAAATCTGAAATTGCCTGTTTCATTTTTGAACCACTCATTTTAGGTGCAGGAGGAATGCTAATGTACGAAGCTAAGCACCTCGATGCACTTTTAACGATCTGTAAGGCAAATGATATCTTGTTAATCGCCGATGAAGTAATGACAGGTTTTGGTCGTACGGGAACCTATTTTGCCTGTGAAAAATTGGAGAACAGACCAGACATTTTTTGCTTAAGTAAGGGCTTAACCGGTGGAACCATGCCACTGGGTGTTACCACCTGTACAGATAAAATTTTTGATGCTTTTTTAAGTGATGATAAACTTAAAACATTGTATCATGGACACTCATTTACGGCCAATCCAATTGCATGCGTAGCCTCTTTGGCCAGTATGGATATTTTATTGGAAAGCAAAACACTCGAAAATATTAAGCGGATAGAACAAAAGCACAAGGTATTTTTAAATGAAATAAAGGATCATAAAAAGGTTAAAACGGCAAGGCATACCGGAACAATTATTGTAATTGAGTGGGAAACCGGAAATGAAACTTCTTATTTAAGTAACCTAAGAAACCTGCTTTATGCTTACTTTTTAGATAAAGGAATTATTTTAAGACCGCTTGGAAATATCATTTATATTCTTCCCCCTTACATTATAAGTAACGAAGATCTGGATTATATTTATGAAGCCATCAAGTCTGCTTTAGAAGAGATTTAAGTTGATTAAGCCTAGTGTTAAGTATAATTTAACACCAGGTTTACTGTTATCCTAAAGGCATTTTTGTCATATCCATATGCAAAACATTCCAGCGATGACCGTCTAAATCCTGAAAAGCACAACCATACATCCAGCCTTGATTTTCCTGTGGCTCACTAAAAATTGTACCACCAGCATCGGTTACTTTTTTAGCAATCTCATTAACCTCTTCGGGGCTTTCCGCATCAATAGAAAACATAACTTCGCTACCGGATTTAGGATCAGGCACATCTGCATTAATCAAACTTGTAAACAGGTTTTCTTCAAAAAGCATAACCACAAAATTGCTTTCGCCTACTAAAAAGCAAGCAGAATCTTCGCGGCTTCCATATTGCAAGTTTAATTTAAAGCCCAGTTGAGTAAAAAAAACTTTTGATTTGTTAACATCCTTTACAGGAAGATTAATCCAAAGTGATTTAGTCATATTTTTATTTTAGTTAATGATTAGTTATCATAAAGGTACAAATAATAACGGAAAGATAAATTGGTAGCACAGGCATGAAGTTAACGGATTACACCTAAAGTTTATACAGTTTACCTGGATACTGCTCCGCATGGTGCAAAATTAAATTTAAAATATAACTGTTGGATTGGTAAGTAGGGAGATCAGTTTTAACGGCGGATAAACCTTCTTCCAGGTAGTGTTTATCTGTAAAATAACCCATGCCGTAAAACTTTCCATTTTCTACAATCAAGCAACTTAATTCTTCATTTTCACGGCCTTCATCTACCAGGGCAAAACTGGGCTGAAGATTTGAAAGCTCCTGTAAAGCATTATTTAGCCTTTTATTATAAACCGCAACAGTTTCTATACCACTGCAAGCTCCAAAACATTGTCCGTTTTCATGTGCCATGCATTTAGTTTTGGTTTTTTGTAAATAACATAACCGGGCACATAGCTGGTGCTTTTCTACCAGTTGATTTAAAAAGTTATATCCTTCCAGTAAATTATTAAAACTCTGTAAAGCATGGTTGTTCTTTTTATGCTTATCTATTGCTAAACGTAAATAACCATTTTGATCTTCAAAAACATACAGATCATATTTGTGTTCATAACGTTTCATAGCCCTGTTATTTTCTGGCCATAAGCGTTTAATTTCGTTGGCTTCTAAAATCAGTGCCATCAGTTCAGTTCCGCACACTACATAATCTACATGATGAATGGTTCTCATAAAATCCTGCCGCTGGCGGTTGGGTTTATTTCCTGAAAAATGACTCGTTACCCGTTTTTTTAAATCCTTTGCTTTTCCAACATAAATAATTTTGCCTTTACTATCTTTAAAGTAATAAACGCCAGGTTTATTTGGAAGGTTAAGGATGTGTTTTTTATCTAAATGTGGAGGTAAAACCTGTTCTTTAGAGGTCTTTTTTAGCATTTCTGTAATAACACCATCGGCATCATTTTCTAAAAGTAAATTAAACAGAATGCTTGTTGCATCCGCATCTCCTGCAGCCCGGTGCCGGTTTTGGATTGGTATTTCGAGTACCGTACATAATTTGCCCAGACTATAAGATGCCTTACCCGGAAAAAGCTTGCGACTCAATCTAACCGTACAAAGTTTTTTACATTGTAAGTCGTAACCCGAGTGCGACAGATGATGTTTTATAAAAGAATAATCGAAGTTTACATTATGGGCTACAAAAACCTTATCATTTAACAGCTGATAAATTTGTAAGGCTACATCTTCAAAAGCAGGTGCATCAACCACCATTTTGTTGTCAATACCAGTCAGCGCCGTTATATAGTCAGGGATATCCTGCTTTGGGTTAATTAAAGTATTGTAAGATTCTATAATTTCCTGGCCGTTATGAATGTTTATGGCAATTTCAGTAATTCCATTTGCCGATGCATGTCCTCCGGTGGTCTCTATATCTACAACTGCGTATAACATTTATGCTTAATTATAAACACAAATCTATGCTAAAATATTTAGTAAAAAAAACTTTTAAATTTTATTTTTCTTCACTTTGTTGCAAATGTTTTTAGTTTTAAACACGAAAAGCGATTGTATAGCTATACAATCGCCTCTATTAGGTTTTTTAACCTATAATTTACTCAGTAACTTACTTAAATTCGGTTTTATACCAATGGATATAGGAACAGTATTAAATACTCTATTTTGTATTTTGCTAAAGCCGTACATGTAACTTGCTTCCACAAATAAGTTAGCGCCGCCAAGGTTATATTCTATACCCGCTCCTCCTTCGGCAATTCCTGTTCCAATAGACTTGTTGTCCATAAGCACCTGCATGTTTGCCTGGTTTACCATTGCTCTTGGTGTTAGGATAAATCCTCCACCAGCACCAGCAAAACCATAAAAGGCCCATTTATCTACTATTTTTCTATAACCCAGCGCTACGTTTAGCAGATAAGTAGTGGATCGTCCTTTCTGCAGGGTATAATTATATCCGGCATCCGGCGTTATTTCATTAAAAGTAAAAGCATGTAAACTAACCTTGGGGTATAAAAATAACCCCCCATCGCCAAGCCCCAGATTAATTCCTAAGGAGGTTGAGAATTTAGGTTTTAAATAATCGGCCGTTTCTCCCATAGGAAAAGTAAAACCAATCCCGCTCATTGTGTACAATTTATCAGGTCGGCTTGTTTGGGCCTGTGCATTTATCGATGTCGCTAACAGGAAGAGTGCAATAGGTACAAGTTGTTTAAAATTCATCTTTTTTTAATTATTGGTCAAAGCATTTACTTTTTGAAGCATATCTGCCATATTAAATGGTTTCTCAAGGTAAAAATCGGGATGATATTTTTGCGATACGATATAATCTTCATCATATCTCGCAGAAGCCATAATGATGGGTATACCTAATGTTTCGGGGTTTAACTTCAATTCTTTAAAAACGGCTCTGCCATCCATTCCGTTTAGCATAATATCGAGAATAATTAAATCCGGGTTAAACTCTTTCACGGTTTTAAAAATATATCTCGGCGATAATAACGGATAAACTTTGTAATTTTCGGCTTCTAAAGCAATTTGAAAGACCTCCAAAATATCAGGATCATCATCTACAACCAGTACTCTTTTCAAGGGATAATTAATTTTAATAATCAAACGATCCTCTTTAATACAAAATATTCTGAAAAAAGTTTTAATTGTTTATGCTGAAATTATGGACAAAGTAAAAAGCGGCAGGCGTTATTGGGCCATTTTTGACTTGCCCGGCAATAAAAGATTCTGTTTAATGAAATCTGAAAAAGATTCTTTAAATGGAGCTTCAAGCCGGTAAGACAGGTTTTCCTTCAGGAAAATTTGATCACCAATTATACTTTTAATGTATTGTTTTGATACAATTGCCCTTGGATTAATCTGTATGAATGAAGGATGCATGTTAAGCATTTTCATGACCTTTAAAAAGTTCAGTTTAACAGTTAAATGCGTGCTTTTGATTGTTTTAAAGTATATTTCATCCTTTAAATTTTCTACTGCAACCAATTCATTTAAGTCTATTTGGGCTAAATTCCCTTCCTGGGTTTGAAGTGGAATGTAGAAATGATTTTCTGAAATGGAAAAGGGTACAGGTTGCTTCTTTTCAGGCGGGTAAAGATTATTTATTGTTTTAGCAAAATGCAGAATTGAGTAAGGCTTTAATAAATAAGCATCCGCATCAACTTTAAATGCATCTATGGCATATTTAGCATGTGCAGTTGTAAAAATAAGGTGTTTTGTTTTTTGCCTTAATAATTCAGCAAGTTCAATACCCGAAATTGCAGGCATTTCCACATCCATAAATATTATATCAACAGGATTTGATACAGAAATTTCTTCAAGGGCTTTTAAAGGTTCCGTAAAGCTTTTAACCAGATTTAAATCGGGTAATTTGCTCATGTAGGCCTTTAAATTTTCTAATGAACCAGGATCATCGTCAATCGCGATGCAACTTATTG
Source organism: Pedobacter nototheniae (assembly GCF_032678625.1). Taxonomy (GTDB): domain Bacteria; phylum Bacteroidota; class Bacteroidia; order Sphingobacteriales; family Sphingobacteriaceae; genus Pedobacter; species Pedobacter nototheniae_A. Next base: position 574,976 of record NZ_JAVTSO010000002.1, read on the forward strand.
ACATTTTTAAGGTTTTTGATAACGCAAATTACAATAAGGATGTTTAATATGAAAAAAAAAACTTTTTAAAACGGATTTAATATCACTCGTAACGGATTTATAGCTTTTAATCAAGGAAAATGAATTTGGAAATTCGGTGAAACGGATTTTTTATTGGGTGGTTAATGCGTTTATTCCTTTTATTTTTAATGATACGATAAAATTATTTTTCTCATTCGTAAAAAAATTAAATGAAACCCGAGTTCCGTAAGCATAATTTAAACGTTTCCTGATATTTTCCATCCCGGAGTTTAATCCATTGCTATTTTGTATGCTGTTAACAAGATTTGAGGTTTCCAGAATCAACTCATCTGAACGTAATTCCAGGTTAATAGAGGCAGGTTGAGATTGATGACTTAAATCGCCATGTTTAAAAATATTCTCAACCAGTGTGATTAAAACCAGCGGAATAATTTTTTGAGACCTTATTTCATCATCATAATCAAAATGGATTTGTAATGAATGGTTCTGTCTCAACTGATGTAAGTTAATCAGGTTTTCTACCTGGTCAATTTCATCGCCCAGGGTTATAAATTCTCCTTCAGAGTCGCTATCCACGGCATAACGCATCATATCTGCCAAAGAGAGTATGGTTTCTGCAGCCACTGGCGAAGATTCTCTCGCATTGTGGTAAATAAAATCAAGCGTATTAAATAAAAAGTGTGGGTTAATCTGCGCCTTTAAAAAAGCATTTTCTGACTTTGCGATTTGGATTAAGTTATTTAAACGCTGTTTTTCAAGTTCTTCAGTTTTCTTTCTCTCCTGTATAAAATTAAGAATGTAAAAATAACCAACCGAGAAACCGATAAAATACGAACATCTGTATAAAGGACCAGCAAAATATTTTAAGCTGAATTCAAATTTATCTATGCTTTTAAAATTATTGAAGTTAACCATTACATATTCTATAAAATAGATTGCAACGAGGTATACTATTATCTCAATGATCACTAATAAAGGTATTCTCCAAATTGCTTGTTTAGGATGTTTAAGCGAGCCAATTAGGGCTATATGTGCATTGAAATAAAATAATGAAATATTGAGTGCGTAGTGAATGGCGTAATCAGTTAAAGAACCAAACCTACCACTCAACAAGCCAATAATAATAGCTTCATAAAGAATGAAAATTGCCCAGGCAATAAAGTGTCTTTTTTTATTAATGATCCGATTTAGAAAATTGGATTTTTGGGGAAAAGAGTTATCCGTGTAGGATTTCATATTATCAGTGTAAGGTTTTTTTAGACGATTTAAAAGGCGGCTAAGTTTCAGAAAAAAAAAACATGAAACAGCAAGCTAAAATTATCAAAAAAACAATTTTTGTATTTAAATCAAATTTAACTAAAAGAGATTTTAACACAGATCCAACAGTTACCATGTTAACGACTATTTCTCATCTTATTTAAAATAGTGATTGTACCCAGCCGTTATGTACGGCTGGTTTTAATGGTTTTCTCTCTGATGTATTGCAGTATCTCTTCACGGAAACGAATACCAATCGTGACGGTTAAATTATTCGTCATTTTTAGTGTATAACCTTCTATCTGTTCTATGTATTTTTTCGCTATAATAAATGACCTGTGGGCTTGTATGAAATAGGGTAAATCTTTAAGGATTATTTTGATTTCTGACAAGGCAATATAAGTTACAACAGTTTCGTCAACGGTATATATTCTAATGTAATTCTGCAGGCTTTCTACAGCAATAATATCAATGTATCTGATTTTGATTAAATTGTTTCTTTCGTTTTTATTACGCACAAAGAAATAATCTTCATCCTGCTTTAAATTAGTGGACGGAATACTTGGTGTTTTTGGAAAAAGTCTGTTAATGGTTTCTGCAAACCTTGCAAAGGTGTAAGGTTTTAATAAATAAGCATTTGCATGCATTTCAAAGGCTTCGTAGGCATATTTTGAGTGTGATGTGGTAAAAATTAGCTTATTTGTTTTATGACGGATGGCTTTTGATAATTCAATGCCCGAAATCATGGGCATATCAATATCCATAAATATGATGTCTACGTTTCCGCCACTGCTAATTTCTGTCAAAGCCTGTAAGGGATCTGTATAGGCATGCGTGAGTTGTATATTCGATAAGGTACTGATGTAATCTTTTATGCCATTTATTGCATGAATATCATCATCAATCACAATACATTTTAGTTTCATGTTCAGTAATGGAGGTATTTTGTACGCAAAATAAAGGATGATTGGTCAAATATAAAATAAAATACATTTGGACACGACTTTTAAATCACTGGTAAAGGTTATATTATTACTCATGGTGAGAATGATGGAAGCGTAATTTTTTTTTAAATCTTATTTTCTGCTGAATGTATGCTCACACTATTTTAATGTTAAAATCTGATTTTTGTGTAACTATTTTAATAAAATCTAAAAATAATGTTGTTTAATAAATTGAATTACAATATATTATGTTTTAATTCGTAGTAGTATAGATTATGCTTTGTATGATCTATAAGATCAATCATCCCTAAAATCATCATCCTATGAAAAACAGAATTGTAAAATCCAGACCATTGAACGCATCATTAACCCGGAAAGTAATTGAGCTACAAGACAGGGGATATGATTGCGATTTTCTTTTATTGGCAAACGGCAATTTACTTTGCATGCAAAACAACAGGAAATATCCATTAAATAGTGTGTCAATTCAAAATATGGAACAGGGCTTTGACTGGTTTAGCCAATCCTATAAGCACATCCATATTATAGAAACGGGTAATGGCGAAAGGGGCGTGCTCCTTAGCGAGCAATCTTTTGCTTAGAAAAGAATCGTTTAAAACTTTAGCCCTATCTTTTTGTTTAGAAATTATTCAATTTTTTAAACAAAATAATGACTTATACCTTTTCCGAGTTCATGCAGTTTTGCAGTCGCCAGTCTAATATGATTTTGGGGCTGGGGCTATTTTTACAAATTATTTTCTTAGGACTATTAAGCAAAAATTAATATTTTTGGGGTGTACAGTGCAATTAAATTTTATTGAAAAGGCTATTTCCAGTATCCATATTGAGCATATGTTTTATTTATGGTCAATTAAATTTGAAAATATTACCCAACTCCGTAAAGCCTTATGAAAGAAATTTTTGATCAGTTATCTACAGATTGCAGCAAGCTAATCACAAAGCGGTATAGCACGAGTTTTTCATTAGGGATTTATTTTCTCGGAAAGGAAATGCGTGCTCCGATTTATTCCATTTATAGTTTTGTTCGTTTGGCTGATGAAATTGTAGATAGTTTTCATCGTTTCGATAAGAAGTATTTACTGGATAAATTTAAACAAGATACTTTTGAGGCCATAAATTTTGGCATTAGTTTAAATCCCATTTTAAATTCTTTTCAGGGCGTTGTAAATAAATATCAGATAGATCATCAACTCATTCACTTATTTCTAAATAGCATGGAAATGGATTTGGATGAACAGAAATATACACCAGAGTTATATAATACGTATATTTTAGGTTCGGCAGAAGTAGTTGGTTTAATGTGTTTAAAGGTTTTTACTGAAGGAAATGAACAGGAATATGAAAAGCTAAAACCCTTTGCAATGACTTTAGGTTCAGTTTTTCAAAAGGTAAATTTTCTGCGTGATGTGAAGGCAGATTACCAGTCGCTTAAACGTAATTATTTCCCAAATGTTAATCTGGCCACGTTTTGTGATAATCAAAAGCAGGCAATAGAAAAAGAAATAGAAGAGGAATTCAAAATAGCCCTTTCTGGTATTAAAATGCTACCTTCAAGCTCACGAAATGGAGTTTATTTGGCATATGTTTACTATAAAAAACTATTCAACAAGATTAAACTGTTGAGTGCAGAAAAAATCATGACCGAACGAATCAGGATACCGAACCACCATAAAATTGGTTTAATGTTCGATTCTTTAATTCGGCATAAGCTTAATGTTATATAAAAAATGGAACAGGTAATTCTGGTCAATAAATTTGATGAGCCGCAGGGGATAATGGAGAAAATGGAAGCGCATCAGAAGGGTTTGTTGCACCGGGCATTTTCTGTTTTTATTTTTAACAGTAAAAATGAGTTATTGCTTCAACAAAGAACAAGAGATAAATATCATTCTGCCAGTTTATGGACGAATACCTGTTGCAGCCACCCCAGGTTGGGCGAAAACAATATAGATGCCGCCAAGCGCAGGTTGCATGAAGAAATGGGAATGCGCTGCGAACTGGTGAATACCTTTAGTTTTATTTATAAAGCACCATTGGAAAATGGTTTAATGGAAAATGAGTTTGATTATGTTTTTTTTGGCTTCTCAGACGAGCTTCCTTTAATTAACCCAAATGAAGTACAAGCTTACCGTTATGTAAACTTAAAGGTTTTGCAAAATGATATTAAGCAACAGCCGCAATTGTATACATCGTGGTTAAAAATATGCTTAGACCGGGTTATTGAGTACTCAAAAGTGTTATAAACAAAAAACGGGCATATAACCTAAGTCATATACCCGTATCTAAATTAACGCTCTCGGGTACAAATATAGGCCTTGTTTTTAAATCTCCAAATTCTTTATTACTTCTTTTACTTTTAAATTATAATTAAATTTTAACTATATTTTTAGGTATTCATTAAGTTTTTAATTATTAATTAGTTATGTTTTTATTTATTTAATCTTTTTTTAATGAAAATTTAACATTTCTAATAAAATTCTGCGAACAAAACATAAGTTTAGCTCTTTTAATAAAATTTTCGAAAAGATAAACATCACTTTTTCTTTAGTTTTTTGTACTTAAACTTATTTCTAATGGCAGCATTAAAGTACTTTCCTTTGGATGGAGCCGATTTTAATATTTCGAAAATTTCTTCCGGTACATTGTTGTATTCGTAAGTTAAACCCGTTATAAAGGTGATTTTTAAGGTATTTAATGCTGCATTATAACTAAAGCGACTGATAACTGAAGATGGCATGTTTAATTATTTAGTTTAAATGATTATTTTCAGAAGGTTTTAATGATAAATATTTAAACATTTAAATGAGCATACTGTTTATTATCAAACCTTAATCGTTTACATACAATGGAAAAAGAAGAAATTATATCTCTACTTGAGGTAATTAATCAGCAGGTAAGCTCCTCTATATTGGGGGGGATGGAAGAAACTTATGAAGAATTGGAGGCAATGGGTTTCATTAAAATAAATAGAGAAGCAGTTCAATGGTCTGCAGCAATGACGCCTGCCGGGATTGAATACTTAGGCCATGATTAACTTAAGCTAAAGAAACATTGGTGCATGATTTAATTTTTATGCACCTTTTTTGCTTAAATAGGGTAAACTTTTCTGATTAAGCATAAGGAGCGTTTGCTTTACTGCTATAATTAATGGATTTCTGTTAAATTTGCAATAGTTTAAAGAGCGTCTATTTTAATTGTAAATCGCTTTGTGATCTTATTTATGAACGATTTTCAAATTCAGCTTAGAAACGTAAATGTAACCCGATACGTTACGCCCCTGCGTGAGGGTGGATCTATGCCTGCCATTGCCGAAGCCGATGATGGCTTTTTATACGTATTAAAATTTAGAGGTGCAGGCCAGGGACCAAGAGCACTTATTGCAGAACTCATTGGAGGCGAGATTGCGCGTATTTTAGGTTTTAAAGTACCCGAACTCGTTTTTGCTTCTTTAGATGAAGCTTTCGGCAGAACTGAGCCTGATGAAGAAATTCAGGATCTGCTTAAAGCAAGTGTTGGTCTTAACCTGGCTTTACATTACTTATCAGGCGCCATCACATTCGATCCTACAGTAACCCAGGTGGATGCTAAACTCGCTTCGCAAATTGTGTGGCTGGATTGTTTTTTAACCAATATGGACCGTACCTGCCGCAATACAAATATGCTGGTTTGGCATAAAGAACTTTGGCTAATTGATCATGGTGCATCATTATATTTCCACCACTCCTGGCAAAACTGGGAAGAACAAGCTAAACGGCCATTTGCTTTAGTAAAAGATCATGTATTATTGCCTTGGGCAACAGAACTTGAATGGGTTGATTCAGAATTTAAGCGTGTATTAAACGCAGCGCATATCCGGGCAGTCGTAAACTTAATTCCGGATGTTTGGCTGGAGGGCGAAGTGAATTTTGAAACTAAAGAAGCGCACAGAGAGGCCTACGCTAAATTTTTAGAGAGCCGACTGGCACATTCATCCATATTTTTAAAAGAAGCACAGCATGCAAGAGAAATTCTTATTTGAGTATGCTGTAATCCGTGTAATGCCAAGGGTAGAGCGCGAAGAGTTTCTTAATGTGGGCATTATTTTATTTTGTGCTAAACAAAAGTTTTTAAACAGCATTTTTTACCTTGATGAAAAACGTATTGCTGCATTCTCTCCTGAAACAGATATTTTTGAATTAAAGGAAAATTTGGAAGCTTTTAAAAGAATAAGTACTGGCGAGGCAGGATCAGGACCGATTGGTCAATACGATATGCCGTCAAGATTTAGATGGTTAACGGCAACAAGAAGTACGGTAGTGCAATGCTCAAAAGTACACCCAGGTTTTTGTACAGATGCAGCCGAAACTTTAAAAAAGCTTCACGAACAGCTTGTATTGTAAATATTTAAGCCTCTCGTTTTATTTAAACTTGTTAATCTCTTTTTCCTTTGCCAAAAGAATATTTTAAAAAACTTCAGGATTTACTTCTTACCGAGCGGGAAGAGGATTTAAAATCTTATCTAAAATTAACTGAAAACACTTCGGCTGCCGACAGAAGAAATCTGGGGTTAACCTGGTACCCTATAGCCATTAGAAATACAGAAGTTGGAAGGGGAGATTATTTAACGGTTGAGCTGGAACGTACTACACATCAGGATCTATCTCATCAGTTTAGATTTGGTTCGTCCGTAGTTTTATTTTCTAATCATGATGCTCAGGAGGATAGGATTGAAGGAACTCTTTCCCATCAGAGTGGCAACAGGATGAAGATTAGTTTAAGGGTAGACGAATTGCCGGATTGGACCAGGGATGGCAAGCTTGGAGTGGATTTGCTTTTTGATAACAACAGTTATGATGAAATGCAAAATGCACTTAAACAAGCTGCAAACCAGTCGGAAAATCAAACGGAGAATGAATTAATAAAAATTTTAACAAAAGGCGATCAGGCTTCATTTCAAAGTGAACCTGAGTTTGTTTTACCTAATCATTTAAATGAGTCGCAGCAGCAGGCTATTCGTAAAATTGTTACGGCTAATCAGCTTGCTATTGTTCATGGTCCGCCAGGAACCGGAAAAACCACCACACTGGTACAGGCAATAAAAGCACTTGCCAAACAAAATCATCAGAAAATTTTGGTTGTGGCGCCCAGCAATACTGCTGTAGATTTATTGACAGAGAAATTAGCCGAAGAGGGTTTAAATGTTATCCGTGTAGGCAATCCGGCCCGGGTTTCGGAAAGATTGCTGGGTACTACTTTAGATTATAAAATGGCAGATCATCCGGATATTAAAACCATTAAAGCTTTAAAGAAACAAGCAAATGAGTACAAGAACATGGCTCATAAGTATAAAAGAAGTTTTGGCAAGGCAGAACGGGATCAAAGAAAAGCTCTTTTTGATGAAGCGCATAAAATAGGAAAAGAAGTAGAAAAAACAGAGCAGTATATTATGGATAGCCTGTTTAACAAGGCACAAATTATTGCTGCAACTTTAGTTGGTGCCAATCATTACACGGTTAAAAATTTAAAGTACCATACCGTTGTGATAGATGAAGCCGGACAAGCTTTAGAGCCTGCTTGCTGGATTCCTATTTTAAAGGGACAAAAACTTATCCTTGCTGGTGATCATTTTCAGCTATCGCCAACCATAAAGTCAAATGAGGCTGCAAAAAATGGTTTAAGTCATACTTTATTAGAAAAGACTGTTCTGCTTCATCCCGAATCAGTTGTGTTGTTAAAAGAGCAATACCGCATGCATGAGCATATTATGGCATATTCTTCAAAGGTATTTTATGAAGATAAATTGGAAGCACATTTTTCAGTGGCCAGCCAACTGTTGTTTCCGGATGATGAAGCTTTAAGTTTTATTGATACCTCGGGCTGTAGCTTTGATGAAAAACTTGAAGGAACGAGTACAACAAATCCCGAAGAAGCTTCATTTTTAGGCAGGCATTTAGTTAACCTGGCCGAAAAACTGGAGGAAAAGAATTTAACAGGATCATTTCCATCGGTAGCCATTATTTCGCCGTACAAGCAGCAGGTACAAATTTTAAAGGAATTGGTGCAAACGGAAACAGCCCTATCAAGTTATCTCGATAAAATAGCGGTAAATACCATTGATAGTTTTCAGGGGCAGGAGCGGGATATTGTGTACATCAGTTTAACGCGAAGCAATAGTGATGGTGCCATTGGATTTTTATCCGATACACGCAGGATGAACGTCGCCATGACGAGGGCGAAGAAAAAATTAGTTGTTATTGGTGATGGGTCAACACTTTCTAAATTTCCTTTTTATGCTGATTTTATGCGCTATGCTGAAGATTTGGGTACTTATCACAGCGCCTGGGAATTTATGTCAATCTAAAAAGAAAGCCTAAATATTGATTTTTTACCCAAAAGTCAATTAAATTCTTATTTTTGAGAAATCATCCCTAATCCCAATTGTTATGTATTTTAAGACTCCCAAATTCACTGTAAACTTGAAATATTCTTAGGTTAATGGCTGAATAAATCTTTATTCCAGCTGTTTGTATAGTAATTACATTTAAATGTGGCGTTTACCCGCTGTTTAATAAAAATCTAAAATAATTTCGAGCCTTTAATGCAAAAGTGTTTAAAAATTCTTGTTGTTGACGATAATGATATGATGCGCCTGATTATAAAAGGACATCTGAATAATTTATTTAATTCACCAAAAATTTATGAAGCATTCAATTTCGACAATGCTTTTCAGCACATTAAAGAGGAAGAATTTGATTTGTTAATTTTAGATATAAATATGCCAGGAGGCGATAGCAGCCCTGATCGGGTGCGGGAAATTTTAAAATTGCAGCCATCTTTAAAAATCTGTATGTTTTCTGGTAATGATAAAAACACATTTGAACAGGATTATTTAAATGCAGGTGCTTTGGGCTTTATTCAAAAAGACGATTCCATTATGGAAAATGCAATCGCCTTTATCGAAGAATATTTTTAACTAAACTTTTTCCGGTTTTTTATCGGATAACTTATCAGAGATGGATGCTCCGGCAATTAAGAGCTCGTTGGTAATGGTTTTGGTATATTCGGTTATTTCCGCTTTAAAATCCTTAACTGAAGCACCTCCTCTAATTTCTTCGAGCCTCTTTTCCCACTGACCGGTTAATTCTGCCTGTGCAATCTGTTTATCTTTTACTACTTCGTAAACAGCTAAGCCTTTATGTGTTGGCACCAGGTTTCTTTTTTCTCTGATAATATATTCCCGGGTAATTAAGGTTTCAATAATTGCGGCCCGGGTGGCTGGAGTTCCCAAACCACTATCTTTCATGGCGTAACGTAATTCTTCATCTTCAATTTCCTTACCAGAAGTTTCGAGGGCTTTTAATAGTGAAGCCTCATTGTACATGGGTTTAGGCTTGGTTTGTTTTTCCAATAGTGCTTTTTCTGTAATGGGTAATTGCTCGCCCACTGCCACTTTGGGTAAAGCTGCATTATCTTCATCCTTTTTATCATCTTCTGTTTCATTAAAAACAGAACGCCAGCCGGCAGAACGAATTACAGTACCATTGGCTAAAAATGTGGTGCCAGACTGGATGGTAATTTTAGTGATTTCCTTTAAACATTCCTGGTGAAAAGCTTCAATCATACGCCCAACAACCATATCATAGATGGCTTGTTTATCGCTGCTTAAACCGTAAGCATTTTCTCCGGTTGGCAGAATGGCATGGTGATCGGTAACTTTTTTAGCATTGACACTTCTTTTATTTAAGCTAATGGTTTGCAAAAATGTAGCTTGTTTACCAAAATCCGGGTGATCAGTAAATTTCTCTATTAATTGTGGTACCCCTGCAAAAACGTCATCGCCAATGTAGCGGCTACCGGTACGTGGATAAGAAACCAGCTTGCTCTCGTAAAGGTTCTGTAAAAGGTTTAAAGTCTGGTCGGCGGTAAATCCTTTTTTCTTATTTGCTTCCTGCTGTAAACTACTTAAATCGTGCAAAAGTGGAGGAGGTTCTTTCCGTGGTTTTGCTTCAACAGCAGTAATGTTACCACCGGTAGCAAAACCTGAAGCTACATCTTCAACCTGCGCAAATAAAACATCGGCTTCGGCTTTATCCTTGTAATTTGAGGTAGAAATGGCTTTAAATACCTGCTCATCTTTACTCAGCAGAATACTGATTTGATAATAAGTTTGAGGAACGAAGTTTTTAACCTCAAGAAAGCGGGCACATATCATGGCTAAAGTTGGGGTTTGAACCCTGCCTAATGATAAAACACTACGGTTACCGGCAGATATACTTAAGGCCTGGGTTGCGTTCATGCCAACGAGCCAATCAGATTCTGAACGACAATGTGCAGAGTTAAAAAGGGTATCGTAATCTGTACCAGGCTTTAAATTTCTAAAACCATCTTTAATGGCTTCATCAGTTTGAGAAGAAATCCATAACCTTTTGAATGGCTTTTTGCATTTTAAATAATAGTAAATATACCTGAAGATGAGTTCACCTTCGCGCCCGGCATCTGTTGCAACTATGATTTCGGTTGCTTCATCAAACAGTTTTTTAATGGTATCCAGTTGCTTCCTCACCGCAGGATCTTCTATAAAGCCATCCTTACTTTTTATTTTCCTTACCGAAAGTTTAAATTTTTGTGGCAGCATAGGTAAATGTTGCTTGCGCCAGCCAATAAAGCCATACTCCTGAGGTGGTGCCAACTGTAATAAATGCCCAAATGCCCAGGTAAAAGAATATCCTTTACCCTCAATGTATCCATCTTTTCTGCTGGTTGCGCCAAAAACTTTTGCAAGCTCGCGACCAACAGAAGGCTTTTCTGCAATTACAATCTTCATGAATCGGTGGTGTTTTTCAAACCCCAAAGATGCTTAAAATAATTTGCCGAAGCCCTAAAATTTTACCCACATTATAAGGCAAAACCATTAAACAATTTAGTTAATTGTGTGTTAAGCGAATACAGTTTTAAACAGAACAATTATGAGGTGGAATAACTTAATTTGTGCATGGATAGTATAGGGTTGACAGAAAATAATCAGATTAAAATAGACTATGAACCTGCATTGATCAGGGTTTACAGCAATGCAGCATTATGGGGATTTTTACAAGACCATAAGTCGATCAGATTTGAAATGCTGGCTAAAACCATCAAAGAAAACTATGAAAAGGAGTTCAACAAAGCATTAAACATTACGGATGATTCTTTAATCGTAGAGATATTGGTTCATATCTATTGCGATTATATTGGGTTGATTGTTCATAAAGCCATTAAAATAAAGTGCATTCAGGCTTTAATCAGGAAGTTAATTAAACGCGCAGAAGTTGTAGATTGCGGCGAAAAGCAAGTAGACAGCAACCGCTGGCTGTGGGATTTTTTAGCCCGTTACAAAGGCACTTTTATTAAAATTTTGCCGGATAACCTTAATGCTAAAAAATTGAAAAAATACTAATCCATTTGTGCCGCCAAAACTTGCTGTTGGTTGTTGTTCACTACACTTGCAGCCAGGTGCTCGTTTAAAAACGAAGAATTATAAGCTTGATCGGAATTATTAATAAATAAAACAGTATGATCTGAAATGGCATTAATAATGGTGTTGGCCAATCTGGAAGAAACCGCAGGGCAACCCTGGCTTCTGCCTAAACGCCCAAGCTGATCAATGGTTTCCTGACATACATAATCTGCTCCATGCATTACAACAGCTCTTTCACGTGCGTTGTTGTTAAAGCCTTGATCCATACCATCTAATTTTAATGAACGGCCATGTTTGCCGAAATAAATTTCGCCGGTTAAATAAAAGCCAAGACTGCTTTGATTGGAATTTATAGCGTTAGAGAATTGAGTAGGCTTATCGCCTCCGCTTTTTTCTCCATGGGCTACCCAGGTATTAATTAATAATTCTTTTTTATCAACGTCGATTACATATAATCGCTTTTTACGGCTTTCCTGATCAAAATCAGCAATGGTTAGTATAGATTTTGAGTGGAGCAAACCCGAGTATTTCATATTGTAATAACCGGTTAAAGCCTTTTCGAAAACGTCTTCATTAAGCCCTGCAGAATCTAAACGCACTGCATGATACAGGTTAGAAATGTATTGACTATATAAGCTATCTTCTGCTATATTTTTTAATATTTGTTGTTGTGATTGTGGAGCCTCCACCGCTTTCCAACTGGTACCTACAATCCCCATCGCTAACAATGCCAATACGGCAATGCCTAAAATATGTTTCCTCATCTAATACTATCTTCCTTGATACAGAATAACTTATACGTTATTTTTTAGCAGATATTGTGCTTGCGTAACAAAATTGTTAAAAAATGCATAGCTTTTAGGAATTTTTATCTATTTGATGAATAATGATATTACTCAAATATTTTTCCATTCATTAACTTCAATAGAAGCAGGTTGTGAATGCTAAATTCAGGTTATTAAATCTAATTGCCTATTTTTGTACAAAATTAATAAATATGCCAAATCAAGATCGTGATTATTCTTTCTGGACTAAATACAAGCGTTTTGCGACTACAGAAATACTCATGTATTTAATTATGATTGTAGGCATTACACTGGGTATTATTTTTTTAAGCTAAGTGCCAGTTTAAGGTGATCGGCCGAGTTTACATCACTTAAAAACTTCGAAAAGGCAGCATATTCTTTTGCCGGAAAAGTTCCATCATTTATAACGAGTTTACGGTAATAAGTTAATTTGTTGCCATCTAAGGTTGTTTTTGCAATATATTCTCCAAATATTCCTTTAAAATTTTTATTTGCAGGAAATATTAATGTGGTATTCACATTTTCGGGAAGTGTATAAATCAAGGTATCTTCATCTGTAAAACCACGGTTAATGTAAAGAGGCAATATTCGGTTACGAACATCAGGGATTGTAGCTTTAACATTAAAGGCATTTAATTGTAAAAACATTTTTTCTCCGTTTACAGGTGCATAATTTCTGATATTAAGTTTCAAATCCTCTATCAGTTCGGGCGCAATACTTTTCTTCTGCGTATAATTTATAGTATCAAAATCTATGTTATCTACATCATAAGCTTCTTTTAACAGCTTGTGTTGTTCTGTTAGCGGTTTGCCAATAAATTCTTCATGATTATCATATTGGGCTCCAGAAAACACTGTATTTATGTTGCCATTAATGTTGCCATCTTTTTCAAGTATTAAATTGCCTTTACGAACCTGCAGGTTATTTTGTGTTGTCAATTTTGGCGTGTTAAGTAACTTTCCACCTGCTGCTGTACAGGCTAAAACAGTTCTGTCATCTGTAAAATCGCCCAAAAAACCAAAGGGAATTTTCTGATTGGTACATTCTAACCAGGTTGTATCTCCTTTGAGGGGTAAACATAAAATAATATGATTTCCCTGTATGGCACTTGCAAAATCTGTTTCTAAACTCTTTTTAAAATCTCCGGCTTCAACTACGCAATAATAAGATTCTATGCCTACAGCATTCAACAAGCTTTGCATATAATTAACCAAAGCCTTACAATCGCCATAACCTAATCGATCTACATCAGCAGCAGGTAATGGTTGTAAACCACCAATACCAACCTGAACGCTCACATACCTGGTTTTTTTCTGTAAGTAATCATATATTATTTTAGCTTTATCCTTATCACTTTTTTCATCCTTTACCAAATCGTGGATATTTTGTACGGTAGCGGCTGGTAATGCATCACGGCCTTTTAAAAGGTCATCATAAACCCATTTGCCAAATTGCTGCCAGTTGGTGTAATTTCCTTTATGGCCGTAATAAATAAAGTTTTGTGGTGCAATTTTAACAACAGGCAGGTAAGTTTCCGGATCGGGGTGATAGGGTTCGGTTTTTATAGCCGGAAGATTGCTGATTGTCCAGGTTAGTGTTTTTTGCTTATCGTCGATGGTTTCTTTTGGTGTTCCAGAAAAATTTTGCACTTTAATTTTAAGCTGATCTGCTGGTTTATAAATAAAAGTATAAGTGCTTTTCTCTACCGAAACATCATTTGCAGGTTTGGGGTTCCAATCGGGAATGGATAAATTTTGTTTATTTCTGATTTCGTAATCGTAAACTATGGTGTAGGGATAAACATTTACCGCCGGCAGATAGTGTTTTACCCGGTTATCGGTAAATAAAGAGAAACCATCTGCTGCACTTTCATCATTAAAATTGCTTTGGGTAAATTTACTAACCAATTTACCACCCGCATTATACACTTCGCCTTTAATGCTTTTTATACTGGTGCTTTTATCATAATAAATAACCAGTCTGGCTGCATCGTCACCATTTTTATTCAAAACAGTAATGGCACTTTGTGTATGGATGATTACATTATCAGGCGAACGCATATCAACTGTTTTTTCCTGTACCCGGATACAGGCATTTGCCCGGTTCCTAAGTTCAGCCGGAATCAGATCTGCATCATAATTGTTTTGCCCAAAGCTTGTTAAAGCCACTAAATAAAGGCTTAAAAAGGAAATCAGGTATTTCATTTTATTTAGTCTTTTTTAGTAAAAGTTCTGTTTTTTGGTTTTGAATAATTTTACTGTAAAACTCTTTTAAAAACAGGTATTCTTCAGGTTGATAAATGGCTTTGTTGAACTGTAAAATCTGACTTAATGAAATAACATCATCTTCCAAAGTGGTTTGCAATAAATATTTGCCACCAGAATTTGGAAGTGCAATGGCTAAATCTTTCGGTTTTTCCTGTAATTCGTAATGATTGGGAAGCGATATTTTTATGATGATCCGCTCATCAGAGGTAGAGCCTAAATCAACAGGATAGGTACGTTCGTTGAGGTTAAAAGGGTTCTTTGTAATGCTGTTAATTAAAAACGGACTTAAATAAAAGTAGTCTTTTAAACCGTCGAACTTTGTAAATTCTACATCATAACTTTCGGTAAGCGCATTTTGAATACTATCCAGGTTGCTGATTTTATAATTCAGGATTTTCATCTTCACCAACCTTTCGTCCATTTTTTCTACATATTCATCGGTCGAAGTATATCTTTTAATGTCTTTCCTTTTATTATATGCCGAATACCCCAGGCTGTGTGTTGTAATGGTTCCGGTTATATTACCATCCTGGTTCAGTTTTCCAATCAGGATATAATTGGTTGTCGATTTTTGAGTTGCTTTTAAATCGATCCAATAAGAAGCTTTTTTCAAGTTAATCACTCTACCTTGATCGTTAATACATCTTAATGGCAGCAAACCAAAGGGTAGCAAAGGCTCAGAAGCATCAAGCATGTAACTTTTATCTCCGATGTTTACTTTGGCAACGAGGTAATTAAAATCGCTAATTACCGGATAAAGCTTATTTACAGTTCCGTTTTCGCGGGTAGAAAGAATTACGGCTTCAGCATCTAAATTTGCAGCAGATAGTGCAGCAATTAAACTTAAATTAATATCAGCCACATTTCCCGATCTTAAATCAATCGCCTTCTTAATGCCATCTTCAGAATATTTTCCATAATAATTATTCCATTTAATTTGCTTCTTAATGTAGTCGTATATGGCATTGGCCTTTTCTAAATCTGTATTTGCATTTTTAGTAATAACGGGAATAAGATCTTTGAAAAGGTCTTTACGTTTCATCTGGCTGCCAATGTTTTTATCAGATGTGATTTCATAATCAATATCCTTCCAGGTTTTGGTGTAAGAAGTTTTGCTTCCGTTAAAATATTGAACATCGGAAAGTTCGAAATAAATGGCAGATTTAAAATTGCTGGCAGCTGTCATGTTATCTTCTTCTATAAAAGCAGGAACATTTTTCATCAGATAAGTAATCTTCGAACAATCTACCGTGGCCCCGCCTGAGCGTAAGCATTCTTTAGAAACCTCTGATTTTTGATCGCTTAATTTTTGATAGCCCCGTAAGGAAACATTGTAATTATAATTGCCCGGGATAAAAGCAACATATTCACTGTACACTTTAGGTATATCGCCCTGAAATTCCCAGGTTTTAAAATTGAACAGGTTTGGAGAGGAGAGGCGGTAGCTGTATTCAATAACAGAGCCTTCTTTTAGGTTCGGCAAAGTAAATTTAGTTAACCTGGTGTATTTTCCGCGTTCTTCGGTAAACACAGCTTTTTTATCCATTGCTGTTTCCGTAAAATTTCCGTTAACGTAATTAAAGGTAGAAGCCCTTAAATCAGAAACAAGTTCTTCGCGTGTGGCATCTTTATAAGTAGGAATTACAATATTGGCTTCTTTGAACCCCTCTTTATTATAAATTTTAATTTTAACATGGTGATCAAAATACAATTCCAACCGACCTGTATTGTCATTAAACTGCATCATGGCTGTTCCAAATTCCCTTAAAACAACGGCATTTGCGTTGCTGTCTATCTTGTTTTTATCAAAATGATAATCTTCATCCGTGATAGATCCAAAGTTAAAGTTTTGAGCATGAATGGTTAAGGTGATTAAAAGGAGGGATGTGAGCGTGAAAAAAGTCTTCATTTAAACATTTATAATTTATAAGCAATTTAGATTTACGAAGTAACATTTGGAAATAAATTGATAATTATATTTTAAATATTTGACCAGCTTTTTATAGAACTAACCAAACCTTTTTAGCATTTTTGAAAAAAAAGAAATTAAAAGCATGCGAATAATTATTTGCCTGTTTTAGAGCTTATACCTTATATAATGAAATTAAATTTAAAACGCCCCTTAGCATTTTTTGATCTTGAAGCAACCGGTGTAAATGTTGGTGCCGACAGAATTGTTGAAATTGCAATTTTAAAAGCCATGACGGATGGATCAGAAGAAGTTAAAACCTGGCGTGTAAATCCGGAAATGCCTATTCCTTTGCAAACCTCATTAATACATGGTATTTATGATGAGGATATTGCCAATGAGCCAACTTTTAAAGCTTTAGCTGTAGAAATTGCCGAATTTTTAGGCGATAGTGATCTGGCAGGTTATAACTCCAATAAATTTGATATTCCGATGCTGTTAGAGGAATTTTTAAGGGCTGGGGTAGATTTTGATATGAACGGACGTAAGTTTGTTGATGTACAGAATGTTTTTCATCAAATGGAGCAACGTACTTTAAAGGCCGCCTATAAATTTTATTGCAATGAGGATTTAATTAATGCACACGCTGCAGAGGCTGATGTAATTGCAACCTATAAAGTATTGCTTGGCCAGCTCGAAAAATATAAAGAAACAGAGTTTGAAGATAAAAAGGGGAATAAAAGTGTTCCGGTGGTAAATGATGTAGATGCACTACATGTTTTCACAAACATTAATAAACCAGTTGATTTTGCGGGTAGAATGGTGTACAATGATAATAACGAAGTGTGCTTTAACTTTGGTAAACACAAAGGTAAAACCACTGAACAGGTTTTTAGTGTTGAGCCGAGCTACTATGCCTGGATGAAAAATGGCGATTTCCCTTTGTATACTAAGAAAAAACTGGATGAGGAATGGGCAAAATTTAATGCAAAAAAGAATGAGAACAGAGCACCAAGACCCGCTACACAAGCGCCAAAACCTTATACTCCAAAGCCTCAGGTAAAAAAGGAAGAGCCAGCCAAACCCATTAATACAGACATGCTGGAACAACTAAAAATGAAATTTGGTAAATAAAAGAGCGAAGATTTAGCCAAAAGATATGGCTAAAAATATCGTGATACTTAAATCTCATATCTAAGAACCCCTATATGAAATCTATTAAAATTTTTGCCTGCTTAGTGCTTTTTGTAGCTTTTGCAAAGGCGCAGGTCCAACTTCCTATGGAGCCTGTTTTTCAAAAAACTTATCAAAAGGCAACAAGATCATTAAGTGGTAAACCCGGCGAAAAGTACTGGCAAAATGCTTCTAAATATGATATTAAGGTAAACTTTAATCCACAGACCCGACTTTTAAAAGGCAATGTAGAAATTACCTATTTAAACAATAGCCCGGATACTTTAAAAGAAATTTGGTTTAAGCTTTACCCTAACCTATATAAAAAAGGAACGCCAAGGAAAACAAAATTTTCTGAATCTGATTTAGGAGAAGGCGTATCTATTGAGAAACTGAATGCGAATGGCAAAGCTATAGCAGGTTATAATATAGACGGTACCAATATGACCGTTAATGTACCGGCCGTTTTACCTGGAAAAAGCATTACTTTTTCTATTGATTACAACTATACCTTAAATAAGGGCTCTCACATGAGAACAGGGCAGGTAGATGACGGATCATTTTTTATAGCATATTTCTTTCCAAGGATAGCGGTATACGATGATGTTGATGGATGGAATAAGTATCCATATACCGGAGCAGAAGAATTTTATAACGATTTTGATCATTTTAATGCAGAAATTACGGTACCAGGTGGTTTTGGGGTTTGGGCAACTGGCGATTTAAAAAATGCGGCAGATGTTTTTCAAAAAGACATTGTTACTAAAATTAATACAGCAGAAAAAAATAATGCCATTATTGATGTAATTACTGAAACAGACTTAGAAAACAAAAAAGTAACACAAGCCAAACCTTTTAACACTTTTAAGTTTGAAGCCAAAAACGTAACGGATTTTGTTTTTGCACTTAGCGATCATTATTTATGGAAATCGACCAGCTTAATTGTTGATCCGCTTACCAAGAGAAGAACAAGGGTTGATGCCGTTTTTAATCCTAAGCACAAAGATTATTATGAGGTAATTGATTTTGCCCGTAAAACGGTCGAATCTATGAGTTATACTTTCCCTAAATGGCCTTTTCCATACAACCATGAAACTATTTTTGATGGTTTGGATCAAATGGAATACCCAATGATGGTTAATGACAACCCGGTAAATAACCGTACTGATGCAATTACATTAACCGATCATGAAATTTTTCATACCATGTTCCCTTTTTACATGGGCATTAACGAAACAAAATATGGCTGGATGGACGAAGGTTGGGCAACCATAGGAGAGTGGCTGATTTCGCCCATGATCGATTCTACAATTGTAGATGATTACGGTATTCAGCCAACGGCTTCTACCTCCGGTAGTAAGGATGATACCCCGATTATGACTTTAACACCAGATTTAAAAGGTTCTGGTTCTTTTACCAATTCATATCCTAAACCAGGACTTGCTTATTTATACATAAAGGATTATTTAGGCGACGAATTATTTACCAAAGCTTTACATCATTACATTAAAAACTGGAACGGAAAACACCCGATGCCTTACGACTTTTTTTACAGTATAAATGAAGGCAGCGGTAAGGATTTAAACTGGTTCTGGAATCGCTGGTTTTTCGAAGGTGGCATTACCGATATGGGCATTAAAGAAGTTGTTAAAACGGAAAAGGGCTATACTGTTACCATTGTAAATAAAAGCAACAAACCTTTACCCATTGATTTAACCTTAAATTATGCCGATGGTTCTGCTGAAAAGCAACACGCCAGTATAGTGGTATGGGAAAAAGGCAATACCGAAACGACGGTTCCGGTAATTACATCAAAAAAACTGAATAAAGTTACTTTGGGCAGTGCGCACATCCCAGATAAAGCTAAAAGTGATAATACTTTTAATGTGAATTAGAGATTTTAAACCATTAATATCATTCGTTTCCAAATTAACTGTTGTGGGAACGAGTGGTGTTGGTTTTCATTAGATCACGATAAAAAAAATAGGTATTGCTGTCGCCGGAAGCGTAAAGTTTTATACATTCATTACAGATGAAGATTTTTGAAACATTTAAGCCTAAAGATGAATTGCTGAAAAAGTACATCAGTTATTACTATCTCGATGTGGCAGATGTTGAACATTACTTCAACGAATACATTTGTTATCCTCACTATAACACAACAGTTTCTTTATATAAAAGCCATTTTTTTAAGCTCGAAAAGCAGCATTCTATATTAAACTATAAAAAAGATGCAGCGCCAATTCAAATCTATACGCCTTTAAGAGAAAAGCCATTAAAAGTTACCCAATACGGCCCCGTACATAAAATAGCCATTGTTTTTGAGCCTTTTGGGATTAATCAATTTTTGAAACCAGCAACTAAAATTGCGGTTAGTTTATCTTCTCCATTTTTTCAGTTATTTGAGGATGATTTCATAATTCAGTTATTCAAAACAGAAGATGTATCGGTAATTGCAACTCTTTTAGATCAGCAGCTGCTTACTTTACTGAAGCCTGTTGAGAACGTTTATCTTGAAAAAACATTGCAATTATTTCATCAGGAAGAAAATGAACTTAATATTGACGAAATTGCTGAACATAAACTGGGTATCAGCAGAAAACATTTAAGCAGGTTATTTAACCAATACCTGGGGGTTAGCCCTCAAAAGTATAAATCGATTGTTCGTTTCAGGCAGTTAATGACTCATAAGCTAAGTTTAGCGGGTAAAAACAATTATACCACCTTATCTCATCAAGCGCATTACACCGACCAGTCTCATTTTATAAAAGCCTGCAAACAACTTACAGGCTTAACGCCTATGCAGTTTTTTAATAACGGAGAAATTGTGGGTTCAGAAGATACTTTCTGGAATTTTAAGGCTTAGCAGGCCATGTCACAATTTTACAATTTTTGACTAAAAAACCTGTCTATTTTTATATAAATTAATATTTCTATGAAAAAATGCCTATCTCTTTTACTGTTGCTGATGCCTTTTTTAAAATTAAATGCACAAAGTTATACCAAACTAACGGATAGTGCCTTGCATATTATGTGGGAAGCAAAAGACTCGACTGGTTATAGGAATTCTTTAAATTTATACGAAAAGGCTTTTAAACTATATCCTGCAGAGGTGAATGTTTTAGGGCTTTATAAAGCATCGGTAATTAGTGCCGAACTTATGGAGTACGACAAAGCTTTTAATTATCTAAATGAACTTATAAACCAAAACAGTGAATTGGAAACCACCTGGAATTACCTGACGTTTACATATCCGCAAAACGAATATAAAAATTTGTTTAATGATAAGCGTTGGGAAGTTACTTTTGAAAAAGCAGAGAAATTAAAGCGTGGTTTTTATGATAATCTGAAGTTACGACAGAAAGAATTTCAATTAAATGGTATTAGTAAAATAGCTGATAATCAATTGATTGATGGTAAACAGCTTTACCATAAAATCACTTCTTTTAATGATTTCAAAAGTAAAAAATATAAAAACTATTCCATAATGTTTAACCTTGCCGAAGGCGTTAATACCTCTTATTTTATAGATTTACCCGAAAATTATAACCCTAAAAAGAAATATCCGATATTGTTTTTTCTGCATGGTGCGGTACAAAATAATCGTTTAACGGATTATCAAATGGCATCCTCTGTGTTAGAGGACTGGAATAGATATTATACAAAATATGCAGCCATTAATGAGGTTATTATGGTTTACCCTAAAGCATCAAAAAAATACAACTGGATGGGGCCAGATGACGGTTTCTTTATGATTCCGGCCATGCTTAAAGAAATTAAACAATCCATAAATGTGGATGATGACCGGGTTTTTATTACAGGACACTCAAACGGCGCAACAGGTTCATTTTCTTATTTAATGAAACAACAAAGTCCTTTTGCTGGGTTTTATGGGTTTAATACGCAGCCAAAAGTTAGAACGGGCGGAACATTTATTAGAAATATACTTAACCGTTCTTATTTTAATGTTTCTACAGATGAGGACTATTATTATCCGCCTGATGCAAATGACTCGCTTAATGTAATTATGAAAAAAATGGGCGCAGATTATCAGGATCACCGCTATAATGGTTGGCCGCACTGGTTTCCTCAATTTGATGAATCTGAACCTGCTTATCCTATTTTATTTAAGGATCTGGTGGCTAAAAAACGTAATCCATTTCAAAAAAACTTGTATTGGGCTTGTGATGACCTGAAATATGGCAAAGCCGATTGGATTGAAATTACACAAATGGATACTTTAAGAAAACCAGCTGACTGGCATAAAAACATAAATTTTGATATTTTAAAATTGGTTAATTACGATCAGAAAAGAGATACCGTTATTACAACCGATACCTTAATTAAGGCATTCAATTTTCCACGAAAATCTGCCGCTGTAAAAGCTAAATTCGATAATAACCAATTCCATTTACAAACTTCTGCAGTTAAGCAATTAAAGATTTTTATTTCGCCAGAAATGGTTGATATGAGTAAACCTGTAAGTGTTTATGTCAACGGAGTTAAAAAGATGGAGAAGAAAGTAAGTTATAATAAAACGTTCATGCTCGAAAACTTTAACCAAACTTTTGATCGGAAAGCAGTTTGGGTAGATTACGTAACATTAGAAATTTAGTTGTTTGATTATGAGGAATATAAACAAAGGATTTTTTGCTGCAAGTTTGTTTGCTTTAATCCTAACAAGTCAGGTTTCATTTAGCCAGTCAAATTACTTTGAATATGCCAGCCATGCTATGGAACTTTATAAAGCCGGGAAGTATGAAGAAGCGGGTTTAAACTTTTCAAAATCTATGGATTTAAACGGCGGAATGGGTTCTCAAAATGACCGGTATAATATGGCTTGCATCTGGTCTTTAGCCAAAAAGCCAGATTTAGCTTTTAAGCAACTTGATAAGATTTCTTTAGGTAAAGGAATGATCAGAGGCTGGGATGACCCCGCTGAGTATTATAAAATGCTAATTGAGGATAAGGATTTAGAAAATCTTCATCCGGATAAACGTTGGGCAAAAATTGTTAATGCAGCTTTAGCTAAAAAGGAGCAATACGAAGTTGCGCTAAAAAATCCACTTGCTACCGAGCTTTCTGAGATACGTAAAAAGGACCAGGACCTTAGGCTTGAGTTGGATGGAATTAGAAAAAAGAATGGTCCGAATACGGATGAAGAAAAAGCATTATGGAAGAAAATTAATGCCCTTGACTCTGTCAATGTAATTAGAGTAACTGATATAATAGATGAGAAAGGCTGGCTGTCGCCTGAAAAAATCGGGTATAAAGGAAATCAAACATTGTTTTTGGTTATACAACATGCTAAATTGAGTGTGCAACAAAAATATTTGCCCGTTATGAGGATTGCAGTAAAGAAAGGACATGCTTTGGCGAGAGATTTTGCTTTTTTAGAAGATCGGGTAGCCATGAGGACGGGTAAAAACCAAATTTACGGAAGTCAAACAACACTTGATAAAACATCAAGCATTTATTATTTATATCCGGTAGCAGATGTGGATCATTTAGACGAACGCAGGGCTAAAGTAGGATTAGAATCTATTGCAGATTACATGAAAAGTTTTGATCAGAAATGGGATTTAGAAGCTTATAAAAAAGAATTACCAGCTTTGGAAAAGAAATTTAAAAAGAATTAGAAATCTAATTAATGATCAGTATCTCTGATTAAAAAATCAATATTTCTTTTTAAACCATTAAATTTAGTTCGCTTAACGGCAGAGCCTTTGAATACTTTTTTAAAAACCTCGTCGGTTATTTCTGTTAAATCTTTTGCACTGAGATCCAACAAGCCATTTTCAGGCTTAAATGCCTCTTCATTGTGTGCTTTTGAGAAACGATTCCATGGGCAAACATCCTGGCAAATGTCGCAACCAAACATCCAGTTGCTCATTTTATCCTTAAACTCATTCGGTATTTCGTTTTTAAGCT
The DNA here is from genome assembly GCF_032678625.1 of Pedobacter nototheniae. GTDB lineage: Bacteria > Bacteroidota > Bacteroidia > Sphingobacteriales > Sphingobacteriaceae > Pedobacter > Pedobacter nototheniae_A. The sequence continues at coordinate 598,742 of NZ_JAVTSO010000002.1, forward strand.
CAATGGTTAGATAAGAAATACATTTGCTGCCATCAACAACCTGTGGCGCAATAATCGCGTCAGTGGGGCAGGCATCCAAACAGCGCGTGCAGGTTCCGCAATGATCTGTTTGAAAAGGGTGATCATAATTCAGCTCCAGATCAACAATCAGTTCGGCAAGAAAGAAAAAAGAGCCATCAGTTTTACTGATCAGGTTGGCATTTTTACCAATCCACCCAATGCCAGAGCGCTGCGCCCATGCACGATCTAAAACAGGCGCAGAATCTACAAAGGCACGGCCAGCAACTTCGCCTATGTTTTCTTCAATAAAATTTAACAGGTGTTTAAGTTTATCTTTAATTACCGTGTGATAATCCTGCCCGTACGCATATTTAGATATTTTTGGTGCATCAGGGTCGGTTTGTTCCTCATCTGTATAATAATTTAAAGATAAGGAAATAACAGATTTAGCGTCATCAACCAATAGCCTTGGATCGAGCCTTTTATCGAAATAATTTTCCATGTATTTCATCTCGCCATGGTGATTGTTGTTCAGCCATTTTTCTAACCTGGGCGCTTCTGTTTCTAAAAATTCTGCCTTGGAAATACCACAAGCCATGAAGCCTAAACGAATGGCTTCATCTTTAATTAACTGGCTGTATTTTGCAGAATTGTTGTACATGGATTTTGCAAAGATAAGGCTTAAGATTAAAACCTTTTACTTAATGGTGTGTTGTAATTATGAAAACTAAATTAATTGATTATAAACCAGGATATAGATTGAGCCAGCAGTGGTAAAACCTATTCGGTTTTCTGCCAAAAACTAAACTAACATGGAAAATACAGATCCAACACATATGGAAACGGGAGAAGCTCCTAAACCAATTGAACGCGATTACGAAAGTCATAAACATGATCCAGGGCCTGCAAAACCCGCAGTAACAGAAAAAGATGAAAATGGGGCTGGGCAGGCTATGAAATGGATAATACCTATACTAATTGTTATAGGTTTAATAATTTGGTTTGCTATGCGCAAGTAGCAAATAGTTTTAGGTTGAATGCCGGTTGTGATGGACCGGCATTTCTTTTATAACAAGGTTTTAAAAAGCTATTTAAGAAGATTAACGCGGTATAAATCGGTTCGTCTGTCTTTTAAAATTTTAACCGTTCCATAATGGTGCAATTCATCTAAAAGATGTAAATCTACATCAACCACCAAAACCATTTCCGTGTTAGGCGTTGCCTCTGCCTTAACGGCATTTGTAGGAAAAGCAAAGTCTGATGGGGTAAACACCGCTGATTGTGCAAACTGAATATCCATGTTATTTACTTTAGGCAAATTACCCACACAGCCTGCAATAGCAACATAACATTCGTTTTCGATGGCCCGGGCTTGTGCACAGTGCCTAACACGGGTGTAGCCATTTTGTGTATCGGTTAAAAATGGTACAAACAGAATTTGCATGCCCTGGTCAGCATAAATACGGCTTAACTCCGGGAACTCTACATCATAGCAGATTAAAATACCAATTTTACCACAATCGGTATCAAACACCTGTACTTTATCACCGCCAACCATTCCGTAATATTTCTGCTCATTAGGGGTAATGTGAATTTTGCGGTATTCATCAATTTTACCTGTTCTATGGCATAAATAGGTTACGTTATACAGTTTTCCATTATCCAGCAAAGGCATACTGCCGGTTATAATATTTACATTGTAACTCAGAGCATACTCGTGCATGCGTTGTACAATTTCTTCTGTTTTTTCTGCCAGTTTTCGCATGGCTTCAATTTCCGGCAGGTGGTTGTACGGTTGCAGTAATGGCGTATTAAATAATTCAGGGAATAAAATAAAGTCGGATTTATAACCACTCACCGCATCCACAAAAAACTCTACCTGCTCATAAAAACTATCCATATCCGGAAATAAGCGCATTTGCCATTGGATTAAACCTAAACGAATGGTCATGGCCGATCTTGCCGATGCATCAACCCCTTGATAGTAAATGTTATTCCACTCAATCAGCGTTGCATATTCTTTTGATTCATGATCGCCGGGAAGGTAATTTTTTAATACTTTCCTCACGTGAAAATCGTTGGAGATTTGAAAAGTTAACGTAGGATCGTAAATTTCTTTTGCTTTAACTTTATCAATATATTGCCTTGGACTTAGCGCCTCTGCATGTTCGTGATAACCCGGAATACGGCCCCCGGCAATAATACTTTTAAGATTTAAGCTTTCGCAAAGCTCTTTACGGGCTTCATAAAGTCTTCTTCCTAAACGTAATCCTCTAAACTCCGGACTTACAAAAATCTCGATTCCGTATAAAGTATCTCCGTTGGGGTTATGTGTAGAGAAGGAATAATCGCCTGTGATTAGTTTATAAGTATGTTTGTCGCCGTACTCATCGTAATCCACAATTATAGATAAAGAGCAGGCCACAACTTTATCGTCTACAGCAATACAAAGCTGCCCTTCAGGAAAAATTTTTAATAATTTAGCGATACTTGCTTTTGACCATATTTGTCCGCCCATGGTGTCGTAAGCCTGGGCCATAGACTCCGCAAGATCTGAATAATCTTCGAGCGTTAATTTCCGTAATTCAATATTCATAATGTTTGATTTCTACATTATGAACACAGAAAGCCCTTAAATGTTCAGATGAATATTATATTTCTATGCAGAGAAGTTATGTGGATTATGACTTTGGAGCAATCGGATATAAGAAAAAGATTGCTTCACTGTTGCAGCCATACTTGTTGGAGCTGTATGCGGGCATGAAGCAATCTTTTTTTAACTTTTATTCTATGTTATTCAGTGCATTTCAAATTGCTTTTGAATCTGCAGAAAGACTTATTTGTTAAAATAATTTTCCGGTTTGTCCGGGATAGTTTTTCTTTAAATGTTTGTAGGCAGCCTCTGTAACTTCTCTTCCGCGTGAGGTGCGCATAATGTAACCTTCCTGGATTAGGAAAGGCTCATACACCTCTTCAATGGTTCCTTCGTCTTCACCAACAGCCGTTGCAATTGTTTTTAAACCAACAGGACCACCTTTAAACTTATCAATTATGGTTACTAAAATTTTGTTATCCATTTCGTCCAGTCCATGCTCATCAACATTTAAGGCGTTCAGGGCATAACGGGCAATTTCAGTATCAATGGTGCCATTTCCCTTTATTTGGGCAAAATCTCTTGTTCTTCTTAAAAGAGCATTTGCAATACGGGGTGTACCACGGCTACGACGGGCAATTTCATAAGCACCCTCATCACTGATTTCGGTTTTTAATATTTCGGATGACCTTAAAACAATAGTGGTTAAAAGTTTAGCATCATAATAAGCCAATCGGGCGTTAATACCAAAACGGGCACGCAGGGGAGCGGTTAATAAACCAGACCGGGTTGTAGCGCCAACTAAAGTAAAAGGATTTAAAGAGATTTGTACCGAGCGTGCATTTGGGCCGGTTTCAAGCATAATATCAATCTTGAAATCTTCCATTGCCGAATACAGATATTCTTCTACCAGCGGAGATAAGCGATGAATTTCGTCGATAAACAGAATATCGCCCTCATCCAAACCAGTTAAAAGACCCGCTAAATCCCCAGGTTTATCTAATACAGGGCCCGAAGTTACTTTTATTCCGGTAGCCATTTCATTGGCAATGATATGCGAAAGAGTAGTTTTACCTAAACCTGGAGGGCCATGTAACAAAACATGGTCTAAAGATTCGCCACGGAGTTTTGCTGCCTGAACAAAAATTTTCAGGTTTTCCATTATTTTTTCCTGTCCGGTAAAATCTTCAAAAGCCTGCGGCCGTAGCACCCGTTCAATATCACGATCGGTATGGCTTAGGTTACTTGCTTCTGGATCAAGATTCTCATTCATGAAACAAAGATAAAATTAAATGCTAAAAAAATTAGGATTATTTAAATTTGTTGGAAACAACCAATTCTTTAGAGCCGGCTGTATACTGATAAAATCCTTCGCCGCTTTTAGCTCCTTTTTTGCCGGCGGCAACCATATTAACCAATAAAGGGCACGGTGCATATTTTGGATTGCCAAATCCATTATGCAATACTTTTAATATGGCTAAACAAACATCAAGGCCAATAAAATCAGCTAGTTGAAGTGGTCCCATCGGGTGGGCCATTCCTAATTTCATTACCGTATCAATTTCGTAAACACCGGCTACACCTTCGTACAAGGTATAAATGGCTTCATTAATCATAGGCATTAAAATGCGGTTAGCCACAAAACCCGGATAGTCATTTACTTCAACAGGTACTTTTTGTAATAAAACAGAAAGATCCATAATGGTTTTAGTTGTTTCATCGCTTGTGGCATATCCCCTTATTACTTCAACCAATTTCATTACCGGCACAGGATTCATAAAGTGCATCCCGATTACTTTATCACCTCTGTTGGTTACGGCGGCAATTTGAGTAATGGAAATAGAAGAGGTGTTTGAGGCTAAGATAGCACTTGCAGGTGCATGAGTATCAAGGTCTTTAAAGATTTTAAGTTTAAGATCAACATTTTCTGTTGCAGCCTCAACAATTAAATCAGCCTCTTTAACGCCTTCCTCAACAGATACAAAAGTGCTGATATTTTTTAGTGTTGCAGATTTTTGCTCCTCGGTTAATGTTCCTTTTGCAACCTGCCTGTCTAAGTTTTTACCAATGGTTTGAATGGCCTTGTCTAATGCATTTTGATTAATGTCGATCAGGTTTACCTTATAGTTGAACTGCGCAAATGTATGTGCAATTCCATTTCCCATTGTTCCTGATCCTATTATTGATATGTTTTTCATTGTATTTTAATTTTTTCGCTCGTTTGTATTTGGTTTGATATGAGATTTAATCTTATTTCTGTTGTGTTTTGATTTTTAGTAATTTATGAGGCTGGGATGAGGCTAAAAATAAGCTAATAACGAAATTATTTTAATTTTTTGTTAAAAAATAGATTTTAACATTGTTAAAAATGTTTATCGATACAATATTCCATTTCATCGTTACCTAAAAATATAGTTTTTTTAAATCTCTTTTATTAGAGGCTGAATTATTGATCACAACCTTTATTCGCAATTATCGGAATTCTGTCTAAGTTTTCCATGTTAAATTCTAATCATTTATCAGGTTTATACAAAAACAAGGCCTCTCCGGTTCCTTGCGTCCTGGCTGTGATTTATTCTTCAAATATATTATTTAACTAAAACTAAAAGTAGATGAAAAAAAACTACTAAAGAGTTTGTTGTTTTTTATTGTGCTGCTGATAACCAAGGTATCGGCACAGGATCCTTAAGAGATGCAAATGGAGTTTGTACGGGTTCTTACCCAAGGTTAGTACAATTACCTGGCTGCTATTTTTATTTCTATCGCTTACTTTGTTTTTATATAGTTTACATTGTTTATTCCTAACGTAATTTAGTTTTATTGTGCGTACTGGTATTTTGGAAAGGATTAAAAATGTCAAATAAAAATATTAAGCATTTAGCTGATTTATTGGTCGATACATAGCATGATTTATCGATACAAACTTTTTCACACCTCTTTTTTAAGGATTTTTGATCTGTTAACAAACAAAACAGGCAAGTTAATTGCTTATACAAATAATGAACATTGTCGTTCGGTTTTGAGATAATCCCGACGTTTATATAAAGATACTTCCTATTAAATTTAGGTTAGTTAATGATTAGTTAAAAATAGAGATCTTGCTGGATAGCCGATCTCTATTTATTTTTAAACTATTTTATGGTGCAAGCCTGCTTTTAATCCATTCGTTTTTAATCCATTCATAATTAATGCGGTCGTGCAAACGGTTTGACCTCCCTTGCCAGAATTCTATTCTTGTAGGCTTAACAATATAACCGCCCCAATGTGCCGGTTTTGCAATGGTTTTACCTTCATTTTTTGAAGCAATCTCGGCAACTTTTTCTTCCAGAAATTCCCGGTTTGGAATAACCTGGCTTTGGGGAGAAGCTATGGCCCCAATCTGACTATCCTTTGGACGACTGTGAAAATACTGCTCAGAAGTTTCTTTATCCAGTTTTTCTACTGTACCTTCAATACGTACCTGCCTTTCCAGTTCGGCCCAAAAAAAGACCAAACATGCCTGCGGATTTCTTTTTAACTCCTTTCCTTTTTGGCTCAGGTAATTGGTGTAAAAGCGGAAACCATCGTTATCCGCACCTTTAAGTAAAACTATACGGGCATCGGGTTTGCCAGATTTATCAGCAGTGGCTAAAGTCATTACGTTTGGCTCATATATTTTAGCCGAAAGTGCATGTTCAAACCAGTTTTTAAATTGATTAATAGGGTTAATATCTACATCAGATTCATCCAATGTGGCGCTTTTATAATCTTGGCGCAGGTTTTGTAGAAATTCATTAGTAACTTGCATAAACAAAAATAAGCATCTTTTATGGTGCAACAAATGATTATCATCATGCTGAACAATATAAAACCCAAAACCGGGCGTTTGCTCATTTCAGAACCATTTATGGCCGATCCGAATTTTAAAAGATCTGTTGTTTTATTAACCGAACACAGCGATGAAGGTTCTGTGGGCTATATTTTAAATCAACCAGGTAATTTGTTGCTAAAAGATGTAATTCAGGATTTATGGCAGGCAGATCACTTAATTTATTTTGGTGGTCCGGTAGCGGCCGATACACTTCATTTTATTCACAGGTGTTACGATCAAATGCAAAGTGGTGAACCCATTGGAGATGACCTTTACTGGGGCGGGAACTTTGAAACCTTAAAAATTCTGATTAATGCCAACGCCGTTAATGAAAATGATGTAAAATTTTTTATGGGTTATTCTGGCTGGGATAGCGGACAATTAAGTCGTGAAATCGAACAGAATGCCTGGATGGTAAGTGATATTCCAGATCTGAATACTATTTTTTCCAATGATGATGAGAAGTTATGGAGAGATGTAATTGTAAACCTCGGACCAAAATTTGCCCACATCAGTAATTTTCCTGCAGATCCAAGCTTAAACTAATTTTCAGTTAGCCCAGTATTTTGCTAACTGAAAATTGTCTATCTTTCTATAACCATATTACCTTTTGAACGCTTTTATGAGGTTTAGCTATAATTTTACCATATAATTCAGGCTTTCTGGCTTCCAGGTAACGGTGTCCTCCGGCTAGCATTAATTTTTCCGGATTTAATTCAGCCACCGTAAATGAATTATCTAAAGTTCTGCATTCCGCAATAACATCACCAAATGGATCTAAAATCATTGAACAACCGTTTTTTAACTGGTCGTCGTCCATACCAATCGGATTAGAAAAAACGGTATAAATGGCGTTATCATACGCGCGCGCAGGCAACCACTTCATGAGCCATTGTCTACCTTTTAAGCCGTCAAACTCCTCACGCAGCTGTATTTTATTTGCTCGTTTATCTTTCCATAGTTCAGCATCAACAAATCCTGCGCCGGGCCTTGTTGATGGGGTACACATGGTTACATGAGGCATAAATATAATTTGCGCACCTAAGAGGGTGGTTGCACGAACGTTTTCAATAATGTTATTATCGTAACAAATTAAGATGCCACATTTCCATCCATGCAGATCGAAAACAGTATAATCCGTACCGGGCAAAACATGTGGATTGATAAAGGGATGAAGCTTCCTGTGTTTAGCGACTAAACCGCTTTCATTTACGCAAATATGTGCTTTGTATACGTTTTCAGCATCGTCTTTTTCAAACAGCCCGGCTAAAATGCTAATCTGATATTTTTTAGCCATAGAAATCAGGGCTTTTACACTCGGCCCATCGGGAATAGGTTCAGCCAAATCCAGCATTTCCTTTTTACTTAAATTTCTGGCAAAAGTATATCCTGTAATAGAGCATTCGTGAAAGTTAATCACTTGGGCACCAGCATGAGCTGCTTCTTTAGAAAGTTTTTCTATAATATTTAAGTTATACTCTTTATCAAAACTTTTGTTTTCAAATTGAGCGGTCGCAATTTTTATATTTTTCATCTCATCTTTTAATTATAAAGCGAAGATGTGTGAAAAAATAGTTTAAAAATTGGAGAAAACCGACAATTATGAAAGCAAAAGAAAATTGACGGCCAGCAACTGATTATTGCTTTGGTATTGGAGTGGCGTTAAGCCGGTGTATTTTTTGAAAATGTTATTTAAGTGCGATTGATCATAATAACCACAGCTGTAGCTGATTGCTGAAATATTTGTTTGTGAACTTAGGGATTTAAGGCATTTAAGAAAATACCGGAACCGAACAATATCAGCAAACTTTTTAGGACTTAAACCAATATATTCATGAAACTTTCTTTCCAGTTGTCTTTCAGTTGCAGGAATTTCTTTCAGCATTTTTGCTAAACTGCCCATTCCATTGTGATTATAAATTTGTTGTAATGAAATAGAAATTAACTGATCCTGATGCGAATTTTGAGCGAGTCGATCTAACAAAAAATCTTCAATCAAATTAATGGCGGCTATGTTATCAGTTTGTTCCTGTACTTTTTCTATAAGTATACGGCCCGGATTACCACTAAATTCTGTAAAAGGAATGGTTTTATCATTAACTTCAAAAGCAGCAGTTGCAAATAATTTAAATAGGGCAGCTGGCTGTAAAACCACAATCAGCATATCTGTTGCTGCCGTTGCCGATAGGCTATTAAACCGGGTGACCTGCCCATATACAAAACATTCAGGCTGAATACTGAAATTGCCATCCTGTTCATTTTTTTGCACAAATGGCGTTTTCCTATGAAAAACAATTCCTGGACTACCATCAGAAAAAAACCTAAAATCAGGCTTTGCGCAAACATCATTAGAAAGAGTGAGGTAATGCCTAACTGTACTTTTTAAAGCTGGTGATGGCGATATTTGCATGAAATTACATTGGTATTAGGGATAAATACAATGCGTTCTCAAAATGATTTTCTTTTAAGGTTGGATTGATTTTTTGGTAAGATTCTCTATGTTCATCGTTGTAAATTAAATAGAGAGGATAAACCCTTTCTGCTTTTTCGATGCTTATCGGAATAAGGACCCTCATTTTATTACTCAAATCATAAGTTTGAAAAACACTCTGATTGATTTTTATTTTTTTATTCCTGCAGTGTTCCTCTATATAACCCATTACCAACGCAAAATCTATATTTATTTTGCCTGTAGCTGTAGATTCAAATTTATCAATGCCCAGTTCATGCAAATTTGAATAACTAAATTTTTGATCTGTTAAATTCGAATCTGTATATTTAAAATACGCCCCGGAGTTGTGGCGTTTTTCCATTTGTTTTTCAGTAAAAATACCCTTAATTATTACAATAGGGGCAATTACGATAAAAATTAAAAGACCGATTAATGAAATGATAATTGAACTGTAGATAGCCCTTCTATGAAAACAGGCTTCGTAAAATAAACTCCAATAATGATCTAAAGACCCAGTGTCTAAACAGTAATTTACAATTCTGGTTAAATTAGTTAAGTTTAGGATTAAATTATACAATATAAAAATTAAACCTATACAAAATAAGAGAGCAGCCATTAATTGAGATTTTTATGCGTTAATTAATATTTTATCCTTCCATTTCAGCGGCCGTTTCCTCCACCTTTTTTCTAAGGTCATCTTTATAGGCTTGCATTTTTGCGGTTAAAGATTCGTCGGCTGTTGCTAAAATTTGAGCGGCTAATAAACCTGCATTTTTAGCGGCATTTAATGCAACTGTAGCAACCGGAATGCCATTTGGCATTTGCAGGATAGATAAAATACTGTCCCAGCCATCGATAGAGTTTGATGATTTTACCGGAACACCTATAACCGGGAGCGTAGTGATAGACGCCACCATTCCTGGTAAATGTGCAGCGCCACCTGCACCAGCAATAATTACTTTTAACCCTCTTCCCTGAGCCTCTTTTGCATAGTTAAACATGCGTTCTGGTGTACGATGGGCAGAAACTACGGTAATTTCATAGTTAATTCCAAATTCCTTTAAAATATCTGCAGCATCCTGCATAACAGGCAAATCAGATTTGCTTCCCATAATAATGCCTACGCTGAAATTTTGTGAATTTGTATTACTCATGATGTATAGTGTTAAAATTGTTTTTAATTTTTGTTCCGGTTTACTTTTATTCGTTTTACTGTTTATGCAATTACCCTCAATGTTTTTTGTACGTATTTAGCTTTTTCAATAGCCTTATCACGGTCTATATCTACAATGGTAACATGGCCCATTTTTCTAAATGGCTTGGTGTATTTTTTACCATATAGGTGTACAAAAACACCATCAATTGATAATATTTTTTCAAGATTTTCATATTTAGCTACGCCTTCATAACCTTTTTCGCCTAACAAATTAATCATTACAGCGTTGGTTATACTGGTTGTATCGCCCAACGGCAAGTTGTAAATGGCACGTAAATGCTGTTCAAATTGAGAAACGTAATTGCCTTCTATAGTTTGGTGGCCGCTGTTATGTGGTCTTGGTGCCACTTCGTTTACCAGTAGTTCACCATCTTTGGTAATAAACATTTCTACCGCTAAAATTCCGGTGATGTTCATCGAAGAAGCGATGTTTTTAGCAATGTTTTCTGCTTTTTGCTGCAAACTCTCTGCGTAAGTAGAGGGTGAAATTAAAAACTCAACCAGGTTGGCCTCCGGATTAAATTCCATCTCAACCATTGGGAAAGTTTTCATGTCACCTTTAGAATTACGGGCTACAATTACAGCAATCTCCTTTTCAAAATCGACCAGTTTTTCAATAATACAGGGTGCATCAAAAGCTTTTTCTAAATCGCTGGCACTGTTAATGCGCATAACCCCTTTACCATCATAGCCATCTTTTCGTAATTTTAAAATATACGGAAAATGAAAATTACTGTTAATCATATCTTCCTTCGTATTGGCCAGCTGGAAAGGCGAAGTAGGAATGTCGTTTTCTTTAAAAAATTGTTTTTGAACGCCTTTATCTTGTATTAAGCGGATTACACGGGATTGAGGGAAGACCTGTTTACCTTCTTTTTCCAATTGTTCAAGGGCATCAATATTTACCTTTTCAATTTCTATCGTAATAATATCGGCCTTTTTACCGAAGTTATATACCGTATCAAAATCAGTAATTGATCCGTTTTCAAAATAATTGCAAACGTGTTTACAAGGAGCATCAGGGTCTGGATCTAAAACCAGAGAAGTTACATTATAATTAATGGCCTGCTGAATAAGCATGCGCCCTAATTGTCCGCCGCCTAATATACCTAATTTTAATTCGCTGATTTGTTTTGCCATGAGGGGATTGAAAATTATGCTAATTTTGCACAAAAGTAACCATAATAAAGTTTATTGATGAATGCAGATGCAATAATTATTGGCGCGGGTGCTTGTGGCTTAATGTGTGCCGTACAGGCAGGTTACTTAGGGAAACAGGTAATAGTGCTGGAGAAGAATGAAAAACCGGGTGCTAAAATTTTAATTTCTGGGGGTGGCCGGTGCAATTACACCAATTATATGGCCTCGGCGGAACAATTTATTTCAGCAAATCCACATTTCTTAAAATCGGCATTTACACAGTGGACAGTAGAGGATACCATTGGTTTTTTCGAAACTTATGGCATTCAGGGTAAAGAAAAAACTTTAGGTCAATTGTTTCCGGATCAAAAGAATGCAAAAGATGTTGTTGAGGTTTTTACGTCGCTTTGTGCTGATTTCGGACAGGAGATTAGATGTAATGCCGATGTAAAAGACATTGAAATTTTAACAGAAGGCTTTAAGGTTACATACGACAAAAATGGTAAAACAACGGTTATAACTGCTCCAAAACTGGTTATTGCTACTGGTGGTTTGCCTATTCCTAAAATGGGTGCAAGTGATTTTGCTTTGCGTTTTGCCCGCAAAAATGGGCTAAAAATTATTGAAACCGCTCCAGCGCTGGTTCCGCTTACCATTACCGGTAAAGAGGAAGAATGGTTTGCACAGTTATCGGGTAATGCTGTTTTTTGCGAAGTGAGTAATGACGAAATCTCTTTTGAAGAAAATATTCTTTTTACCCATTGGGGTTTAAGCGGACCTGCAATTTTGCAAATATCTTCTTTTTGGCGTAGGGGAGAAGTGATAAATTTAAACCTGTTGCCTCATCAGAATGTAGTTCTACTTTTAGACGAGGAACGTAAATCAAACGGAAAAACCTTACTTTCTACCTTATTGAATAGGTTTTATACCAAGAAATTTACGGATGCTTTGGGTAAGTTTTTGCCTTTAAGTAAACCTGTGGCAGCACTTACGAATGCAGAAATTGAATTGATTGATCAAACGATTCATCAATTTAAAGTTAAACCCGCCGGTGATAAAGGTTATGATAAAGCGGAGGTGATGCGTGGGGGGATTGATACCAATGAAATTTCATCCAAAACTTTAGAGTGTAAGAAAATACCAGGTCTGTTTTTTGGAGGAGAATGTGTGGATGTTACCGGTTGGTTAGGCGGTTATAATTTTCAATGGGCCTGGGCTGGCGGTTTTGTAATTGCTCAAAATTTGTAATTTTACAGGGTAGATAACTTTTGCTTGGTGTTATCACCAATCAAAGAAAATTACTTCGGAAAATGGCAATAACACCAGCCACGCAAAAATCCCTATAAGTAAACATTGGGCATAATTTCCCAGGCCCAGGGTTTTTTAAATGTTTTAAAAGTTCTTAATTGACTGAAAAATAAAACTTCGCTCGTTCGGTGGTTGGCAATATCTCTTCTGTATATATTCCCGTAGGTGGTGTACAATTCCCGATCTGTAAAATTGTAAACCCGCTCAGTCATTTCGCCACTGTTATTGTTGTAGTAAAGATTTACGGCATTGGTTAAAAACCAGTCGTTATGTTGAAATTTAAAAGTATAGCCTAATTCCCATCGCCACTCGCTACCACCACTAAATCTTAAATATAACTGGCCATCACTAATGTGCATTTGCTGTAAAGGATCTCCAAGTCTGCCACCTTCTTCCGATCTTAAAATAAAATCATTGTTTTGGGTAGAAAGCTGGTAGCTGGCGTTGGTTTTATCTTTAAAAAAAATGGCAAGCATTCGTGGTTTCTGGGTTTCTTTGATAATATCAGTGTTGTTGTCTCCATAAACACGGGTTTCATCAATGGCTTTATGGTATTCTAAAACCAGTGCTACATCTTCGGTGCCGTCACCATTTAAATCGCCATAAGTTTGATTAATAACGGCCCAGTTTACGGGGGTTGCCTGGGCAATGGTTTCTCCATGTGTTTTAATTTTAGGAAAAATGAATGCCTTTTGTGCAAAGCTAACTTGTGTATATGCTAAGAAGAAGAGCAGGTAAATTACTTTCATGTACTAAAAAACATCTTTCTGTTTAAACGCTTTGCAAGGGCATTAATTGTATTTATGCTTGTACGAACGTTTAATGTGGCATAATTTGACGCAAATTACGGTAACCCGGCTTTGTTAAAAGAACATATGAATGTTAGCTTCTGCTTTTAATAACCCAATTAATCTTTAAAATCGCTTAATTTGCATTTTTAAATATTTTCTTTTGAAAACAGACCTTTTTCTTATTACACCGCCATTTACCCAACTGAATACTCCATATCCGGCAACGGCGTATATAAAAGGTTTTTTAAATACTAAAAATATAAGCTCCACACAGGCAGATTTGGGTATTGAAGTAATATTGGCTTTATTTTCAAAATCGGGACTGCAAAATTTGTTTACCCATGTGGTAGAAAAAAATGCAGAAAACCTGGGGTCAATATCTGCCAATTCCAAACGGATTTTAGCTTTAAAAGATGAGTATTTAAAAACGATAAATTCTGTAATTGATTTTCTACAAGGCCGAAATCCAACTTTAGCTTTGCAAATATGCGGGGATGATTTTTTACCCGAAGCTTCAAGGTTTTCGCAACTCGAAGAATTAGACTGGGCTTTTGGTGCAATGGGTACGCAGGATAAAGCAAAACACTTAGCTACTTTATATTTGGAGGATATTTCAGATTTCATTGTAGAATGTGTTGATGAAAATTTTGGCTTTAGCCGTTATGCAGAACGTTTGGGCAGAAGTGCAAACTCTTTTGATGAATTGTATAGTGCTTTGCAAAGGGAGCTTACCTATATTGATGAAATTCTGGTTGAAATTTTAAAACAAAAGATCGAAGCCATTGAGCCTAAGTTATTTTTAATTTCTGTTCCTTTTCCAGGTAATTTATACAGCGCTTTCCGCTCTGCACAGTGGGTTAAAAAACATCATCCCGAAATTAAGATTTCTATGGGTGGTGGTTTTCCAAATACAGAGTTACGTTCGCTGTCTGATAAACGTGTTTTTGAGTTTTTTGATTACATTACTTTAGATGATGGTGAACTTCCGATTGAATTATTGATCCAAAATATAAGCGAGTCGGTGCCTGCAGAAATGCAAATGTTTAAGCGTACTTTTTTATTGGAAAACGGCGAAGTTGCTTATCGAAACGACGCCCTAAGACAGGATTACAAACAATCAAACGTTGGAACACCTGATTATTCGGATTTAAAACTTGACCACTACATTTCCGTTATTGAAATTGTAAACCCAATGCACCGGATGTGGAGCGATGGACGATGGAATAAGTTAACCATGGCCCATGGTTGTTATTGGGGAAAGTGTACATTTTGCGATATTTCTTTAGATTACATTAAAGTATATGAGCCTGTTGCAGCCAAACTGGTGGTAGACCGGATTGAAGAACTGGCTGAAAAAACGGGGCAAAATGGTTTTCATTTTGTTGACGAAGCTGCACCACCCGCGTTGATGCGTGAGGTAGCTTTAGAAATTATCAGGAGAAAACTTGCCGTAACCTGGTGGACAAACATTCGTTTTGAAAAGAGTTTTACACAAGATTTGTGTGTATTGCTGAAAGCATCTGGCTGTATTGCGGTTTCGGGTGGTTTGGAAGTCGCATCAGATCGGTTGTTAAAATTAATTGATAAGGGGGTTACAGTAGAGCAGGTTGCAAAAGTTACCCGTAATTTTACTGAAGCCGGAATTATGGTACACGCTTACCTGATGTATGGCTACCCAACGCAAACCATCCAGGAAACGGTGGATAGTTTGGAAATGGTGCGTCAGCTTTTTGAAATGGGTATTTTACAGTCCGGATTTTGGCACCAGTTTGCCATGACAGCACATAGCCCCGTTGGGCTGTATCCTGAAAAGTTTGGCGTGGTTAAAGAAACTGAGGCAATTGGTACTTTTGCCAATAACGACATTAACTACACCGATAAAACAGGTATTGACCATAACAAATTTAGCTACGGTTTAAAAAAATCTCTTTTCAATTTTATGCATGGAATCTGTTTTGATTATGAGTTGCAGGATTGGTTCGATTTTAAAATTCCCAGAACAAAAATTCCGGCAGATTTTATTGAAAAGGCTTTAAATGATGATGGTAGTTTTAATACAAAACCAACAGCTAAAGTTGTTTGGTTAGGTGGCAAGCCCGAAACGGAGTATTTTACTAAATCTAAAAAAGGTAATTCGTGGGAAATGGCAGCTTTAACTTTTCAGAATAAGAAAGATAGCTTTACCATTCAAACCAATAAAACAGAGGGTGTTTGGCTGGCTTCCATGCTGGAGAAGGTTTCCATCTCAAATGATAAGGTTTATACTTTTTTGGAAATTAAAACAGATTTTGAAAATAGTTTTCAAGATTTCGAATTGTTTTGGTATTCAAAACCTGTCAATGTTTTAAGAGATTCAGGCTTACTTATTTTATAAGCAGCATTTAGAGAAGTGCAATGCCATCATCCCAAAAATAAATTTGAGATGACGGCGACTAAAACTCTTTATAAAAACAGTTTATTTTTTAACTGGATTTTTCTGATTGTAATCATTAAAGGCGGCAACCAATGTTTCATACTGCATAGGCATTAAGGCGGCTTTTTTAGCTAAACCGATCATTTTGGCAGCAAGTCCTTTTTTAGTTGAAACAGGTTCGTTCCCATATTCGCCATTTTGATATTTTTTTAATACCTCTGGTGTATCTGCAAAGTATTTTTGTAAATCATAGTCGAAAGCATTTTCCAATTTGTCGTTATCTTTCTGGCTAAGCATTTTCCAGCCATTCATTAACTCCTTCTGGTCTTTAGCCATTTTTTCACGGTAATCACCATAATAAATATCAAAATCTTTAGGATAGCTATAGAAGCGGTAAACATCTATTCTACCACCAGAAAGTTTCTCCAGCATGTGATCGTTTGAACCCAGACTTTTTATTTGCAGGTTTTGATTATCAACGAAATGAACCTTTTCAAATTTGCGATCGCCTGTTTGATACGATTTTAAATCGTCCACACGGTATCTTTTTGGCTTTACATTATCGCTTTTACTTTCTGCAAGTGAAGCAGAATCTTTTAATAAAATGTAACGTTGGTTAAACCATGGCGCATCTGCATAGTAGCTGATTTTGCCACTTACGCGGCTTCCATCATTTAATACGGCGTAACCAGGATAGTAGGTTTCTTGTGCTTTTAAAGCGGTTAATGTACACATAAGGCTAATGCTTAGCCCCAGTACTAATAGGATTTTTTTCATGATTAAGCGTTGAGATAATTTATTCTAAAATAGGGTTATTGTGATTAATTTCAAATTAAAAGATTTCAATTTTGTCAATTTCCTACACGCAATGGATACTCTAAAATTTAAGTCGTAATTATGCATAAAAATTATTTGCATTGAAAAAACACATCAGAAGGCACTACCGCAAGGCGAAATACATCTTTTATAAAGAAACTCTAATAGATGTTAAGGAGCATTTATGGACTTTTATCGGTTCTTTTTTAGGGATAGGAATCATAGGTTTTTTAAACAGTAAATATTTTACTGCTTACGAAAATCTTTTTCTGATTGGCTCTTTTGGCGCATCGTCCGTGTTAATTTATGGTTTAATTAATAGTCCGCTGGCGCAACCCCGCAATGTAATTGGCGGCCATGTGGTATCAGCGTTGGTAGGGGTTACCATCTATAAACTCATTCCCGGCGAACTTTGGTTAAGTTCGGCATTATCGGTTTCGCTCTCCATTGTGTTTATGCAAATAACCAAAACGCTCCATCCGCCTGGAGGCGCTACAGCATTAATTGCCAATTTAAGCTCCCCAAAAATACAGGCATTAGGTTATATGTATGTTTTAAGTCCGGTTTTATCGGGTGTTATAATTTTAGTTTTGGTGGCCATACTTTGTAATAATGCCACCTCGCATAGAAGTTATCCTAAAAATAAAGACTGGTATAAAGTGTGGAAACGCAGGTATAGAAAAAATATTTAATTATTTTGAGGTTGGACTTACGGAAAAAATAGGTTTGCGCTACTTATATTTAAAGACAGATTTTTGATTAGATTTGCGTTTCATTAAAAATCAGGATCGGGCAACTACAAAACAGGATGAACATCAACGAAGCGTTATTAGAGCGATATCATTTAAATACCTGCACGCCTGAAGAGCGCAGGCAGGTAGAAGAATGGCTTTTTAATACCGATACCGATGAACTGGCTGAACTGCCTCCGGCAGAAGATAAGCTTAAACATAAAGCAGAAATGTGGGCAAATATTGAAACGATAATGCCTGAAGAAAAAGAAATCGTAAAGCTAAGAAGCCCAGGTTTCTTTATGTGGAAGGGGGCTATTGCAGCCTCACTGTTCATTGCGGTAACGGCTTCGCTGGTTTATTTCTTTTTCTTGAAATCCCCCGGAGATATGGAGTATGTTTCCATTAATAATACTTCGCTTTCACAAGTCAAAAATGTAAATTCCAGCGGGTATGATATTTCTGTTGGCCCCAATACCATTGCTAAAATAAATGGCGAGGCTGGTATAATTGATTTAAGCGGCAGCATTTTAATTTCGCCAAAGAAAGATATAGAATTGCTTTTTGAAGGCACAAATAAAAAAGTAATCTTAAAAAAAGGACAAACTTATATCATTTTAGATAATAAATCCGGCAACCAGGGTATTGTTGTTGTAAGTGAAAAAAATCTGCTTGATTTACCTCCCGTTATACAAAAACAAATTTCTACTCAGTTTGACATTTAAAAAAAATACATTTTACATTTTCCGGTTGGCACTTTTTGCGCTTGGTTTTGCTTTGCTATTTGGTACTTTGCAAAGTTGTGTCAATTCTAACGATTCCGATCTCAAACCTGCAAAATACAGTTTCTATATTTTAGGGAAAGAAGGCAAAGAATACGTGATTCAAACCAACAGCTTAACCATCGGCGAAATAAAACCAGAAGTGGTGGGTGCAGCCTTGGATGGCAATGATATGGATCGTGATGTTTTTGTTAAAAATGGACAATATTACCACCTGAACAGAAAAACCTCTTTGTTTTCAAAGTTTAAGGTTGAACATGGAGAATTTAAAAAGATTACGGATTTAAAAATTGAAGACTTTTCCATAGAGAATTTTACCTGGTTAAATGGCGATACGCTTTTACTTACGGGTTTAAATGAAAAATTATACAATCAGCCCAAATTTGTACTTATTAAAACCGGGGATATGAAAATAATCGACCAGGGATTGGTTGATATTCCAAGACCTTCAGGGAAATATACTTCCATGTCTATCGGTTTAGTTGAAAAACGGAATCAAAAAATATTTGTGGGTTATACTTACCACATGGTGGTAGGTACTTCTAATTATGTAACCAGCGATACCCTTTATGTTTCTACGTTAAGCTATCCTGAAATGAAATTGCTGAAAACCGAACGCGATACGAGGTCTACTTATCCGGGTGGAATAAATACAGTACAATCTTATACTTTTGATGATGGCAGGGGCGACTATTATTTTATGTCATGTCCTGGCATTGCGCTGGGTAACCGCCCTGAAATTCCAACCGGTATTTTCCGTATTAAAGCAGGAGCCACCGGAATTGATCCGGCATATTTTTTTAATATTTCAGCATCTGCTATTAAAAATCATGCTTATGGCATGTGGTACTTAGTTGGAGATGAAGCGATTATCCGTTCTGAACGTAAAGATTTATTTAAAGGCTTAGGCGATCATTACAGCACTGCTCATTTTGAGTTTTACGTAATTAATCTAAAAACTAAAGCAATTAAAAAACTCAATTTACCACTGGATAAAGGTACCAGAAGGGAATGTGTAATAGTTGAAAATGGAATTGCGAATATTGCGGTTAACTCTACAAAAGAGGGGAATTACATCTGGCAGTACAACATTAAAACCGGCGCACTAACCAAAGGACTTCAATTTGGAGGTGATACTGATTTTATTCTTAGAATGGATAAGCTTTAAGGATTCTCTTTTCGATTTCCAATTTATAAATCCGAATTCGCTCATCGCCCTGCTGAATTCATTTCAGCATCTTTTAGCAGGAAGACCCTGAAATAAATTCAGGGTGACGTATTAAGTAATCAAGAACATACTTGAAGTAGGATTAAAGAAAATTTGGTCGGTAAATTCGTCATTTCGAGCGCAGTCGAGAAATCTTTAAAACCAGCATACAGATTTCTCCATTTCGCTGCGCTCCAGTCGAAAGGACGGGCAACTGAGTTCGGTGTTAATTTATACAAATTAACCTTATATACAATCTAACTTTAATCGATCAATTCGTCATTTCGAGCGCAGTCGAGAAATCTTTAAAAACCAACTTACAGATTTCTCCATTTCGCTGCGCTCCAGTCGAAAAAACGGGTGACTGAGTTCGGTGTTAATTTATACAAATTAACCTTATATACAATCTAACTTTAATCGATCAATTCGTCATTTCGAGCGCAGTCGAGAAATCTTTAAAAACCAACATACAGATTTCTCCATTTCGCTGCGCTCCAGTCGAAAGGATGGGCAACTGAGTTCGGTATTAATTTATACAAATTAACCTTATATACAATCTAACTTTAATCGATCAATTCGTCATTTCGAGTGCAGTCGAGAAATCTTTAAAAACCAACATACAGATTTCTCCATTTCGCTGCGCTCCACTCGAAAAGACGGGTGACTGAGTTCGGTATTGATTTAGAAAATCATCCCCTAACTAAGCATCTTTTAGCAGGAGGACCCTGAAATAAATTCAGTGTGAGGTATTAAGTAATCAGGAACATGCTTGAAATACAGCCTGACAAAAGAAGATTTTTTTAGGTTAAAAAAAATATTTTCATTTTTTTTATTTTCCACCTTCGGGAAAACCGGAGTTGTGCTACTTCATTATAAACACACTATAGTTTAAACAATGTTTAGCCCAAAAATTCTTTTATTTCTGTTTTTCTCGAGTATAATTTTTACAGCATCTGCCCAGCAAAATGCAAAAATTTCGGGAAAAATATCCGACAGCACCGATGTGATTGCTGGTGCATCCGTAATCCTTAAAAATACAAAAATTGGTACTACAACCGATGAAAATGGTTTCTTTCAATTAACCAATCTTAAAGCCGGAACCTATACACTGGTGGTTTCGTACGTCGGCTTGGCGAGTAAAGTACAACAAGTCTCTTTAAAAAGCGGAGAGCAGTTTAACGTTAATGTTGTACTTAAAAAAAGCCTACACGATTTAAATACAGTTGCCATAAACGGAAAAACCAAAACAGCCAAACTTAAAGAATCAGGCTTTGCGGTAACCGGCATAGAAACTAAACTTTATGTAAACATGACATCTGATTTGAACCAGATTTTAAACAGGAGTACAGGGGTCAAAATCAGGGAACAAGGTGGATTGGGATCTGATTTTAAATTTTCTTTAAATGGACTTTCGGGTAAACAAGTAAGGTTTTTTTTAGATGGCGTTCCGATGGAAGGCTTTGGAAGTGCAATGTCTTTAAACAATATTCCGGTTAATCTGGCCGAGCGTATAGAGGTTTATAAAGGTGTAGTGCCGGTAGAACTTGGCGCTGATGCACTGGGCGGGGCAGTCAATATCGTAACCGATCAGCATACAAAGAAATATTTAGACGCCAGTTTCAGTTATGGTTCTTTTAACACCAGTCGTGCAGCAATATCGGGCCGCTATACCGATAAAAAAACAGGTTTAATGTTTGATTTGAATGCTTTTCACAATTATTCTGATAACGATTATCTGATGCGGAATAACCCTAAATACGATGCTGCTATTAAAGTTAATGAAGGTGATGTAACTGTAGAAAAGGATGCCCGTCGTTTTCACGACGCTTACCGTTCTACTATGGGGCAATTGAATATTGGTTTAACCGAAAAATCATGGGCGGATAAAATTACCCTCGGTTTGGTGTATTCAAATCTGTATAAAGAAATCCAAACGGGCGCAAACCAGAATATTGTTTATGGTGGTTTAAACAACAGGGAGAATTTCTTAATGCCTTCCATAGCTTATAAAAAACGAGATTTCCTTTTGAAAGGTTTAAGCACCAGTATTATGGCTTCTTATTCTATTAACCGTTCTTTGGTTGCCGACACTTCTTCTTACCGGTACGGATGGGGAGGCAAGGTGAGGTTCGAACCTATATCGGGCGAATTGAATAGTATTAAAACCATCTACCATTACAAAAATAAAAACGCCATTGCCAGGGCAAACTTTGCCTACCAGCTTAACGATAACAACAGCTTAAATTTAAATTATACCTACACCCATTTTGGCAGAACGGCAACTGAATCGTTGGGAAAAGCAGAGAATAATAAATTTGATGTTCCAAATACAATAGATAAAAATATTGTGGGCCTCGCATTGCAAAATGATTTGCTGGATAAAAAACTAACCAGTTCCGTGTTTGCCAAATACTATAACTTTAATGCTTTTGTAAGAGATGCGGTTTATTTCGGTCGGGATCAGGGCTGGTTAACCTCCGATTCTAAAACCAATAAGGGCTATTTTGGTTACGGCATCGCATCGCGCTATAAGCTAACCAACGATTTTGGTTTAAAAGCATCATATGAACATGCTTATCGTTTACAGGAAGGCGAAGAACTTTTTGGAAACGGTATAGATATATCCGCTAACAATAAATTAAAACCTGAACTGAGCGACAATGTAAATGTTGGTTTATATTACTCGTATAAATTAAACGAGCATAAATTTGCTGTTGAAGGTTCTTACTTTTTTAGAAATGCTAAAGATTTCATTTACTTCATTCCTTCAGGCGGATTTTTCTCCAATTATGATAATATTGGTGCTGCACAAATTAATGGTGCTGAAGCCGAAATCAGGTATGGTTACAGCGATTTGCTCGAATTTACACTTAATGCAACTTACCAAAATGCGGTTAACAAGCAAAAATTCGATACAAGCAATACCCCCGACATTACGTATGGTGACAGAATACCGAACCAACCCTGGTTTTATAGCAATGCCAATTTAAGTATTGGTAAAAACAATGTGTTTGCTAAAGATTCGCGTTTGCAATTTAACTATGCTGCACAATTTGTAAACTGGTTTTACTTAAACTGGGAGAGTAGGGGAAGTATAGAATCCAAAAATAAAATACCTACACAATTGGTCCACAATGTTGCACTTTCTTATTCCATGGAAAAAGGAAAATATAACATCTCTGTAGAATCTCTGAATGTAACCAATGAGTTGGCTTACGATAATTTCAGGTTACAAAAACCTGGTCGTTCATTCTTTGTAAAGCTTCGATATTTCATTAAATAATAATCTTATATAAAATTCAAATCATGTTAAAAACAAACTCAAAACGATTCGTTTTATCTGCTTTAGTCCTTTTCGTTGCCGGATTTTCTGCCTGCAAAAAAAGTAGCACAGATACTGAACCTACACCACCGGCAGGCACTACAGATTATAGCCTGTTGGTAAGCGCCGGAACACCTGCAGGTACTTATATTTTACATACCGCTTCTTTAACTGAGGGTAGTGTAACTACCGCCGGAAATGGGGTAGAAACAACAGATTTAACTGTTATTACAACAAAAGGTGGTTATTATTATGCAACAAATGCTGCCGGTAACCTGGTTAAATTTACTTCCGATAATAAGAAAAATACAATCGTTAAAGAAATTCCTTTTAATAAAATAACCTGGGCCTACTGGTCAAGCTTTTACCTTTGGAAAGACGATAAAACCCTTGTTTTCTTTAGCGTAAACGCCGGTAAGCAATACGAATATGCAACACTTAATGTAGAAACTATGGCTTTTACAGCAAGTGGAAACATTAACATTCCTGTGCCAAATGCAGGTTATTACTATTGGGGCAACAGCGCAACTTTTGTAGGCGATAAATTATACATAAGTTATACTAAAAATGCAGATGCAGATGATATTTCTGTTAACGAAAGTTATTTAGCCACTATCGATTACCCTGCAATGAACAACATTTCAGTAACTACCGATACCCGCTTTAATTATCCAAGTCATTATACTTTACATGCACCTGGTGCTTTTACCGATAATTCAACTGCATACTTCTTAAACTCTCCAACCATTTGGTCTACTAAAATGATTAATAAGCCTTTCGGTATTTACAGGGTAAAGACTGGTGCTACAGCAGTTGATGCAAGTTATTTTTATGAACTAACGGATCGTACCAAAGAAGAAGCTTTAGGTCTTTATCATGTTGGATCGGGCAAAGCCATCGTTAAGGTATTAGATAAAACTCAAATCGACGGAACTTCTGCCTACAGCACCAAATACATTACAGATTATTATGTTGTTGATGTGGTAAACCAAACGAAAACCAAATTAGACATTCCTAAAAGCATTAGCGGTGGTTATTCAGAAAATGTATTGGTAGATGGAGGCGTAGCTTATATAGCTGCTAAAACCACTGATGGTTTTTATATTTATCAATATAACGTAACCTCGGGTGCCGTAAAAAGAGGCCTGAAATTAGAAGGTGTTACAGCGCTAAGCCGTTTAGAAAAATTAAAATAATTTATACTGCGGGCCTGATATTCAATTTAGGTTTCAGGCCTGCATAACTTAACAATTGCGCGCTTAAAATCTAAGCTCTCCATGGCTGTTTAACCGAAAGGTCAGCCGGGAAGCTTTATTAACACCTTCAAGTTGCATAAAAAGGTGACGTTGGCCATATCCGGCGAAAAATTCAATCAGGCTTATATAAACCTGAAACCTTTAAAAGCTTAAACCTTATGAAATATATAAAATGCTTTACAGCAGCTAAACAAGCTGTTGTTAGAATCCTACTGCCCTGTTTTTTCATTTTAACAATAGCATTTGCTGGAGTAAATTCGGTTTTTGCCCAAAGTAAAGGAACGGTAAAGGGGAAGGTAATTACTGCAGACGGATTGCCGCTTCCCTATGCTTCCGTTGCGCTGCACCAGGAGGATGATAAATTATTTAAAGGAAGCATGAGCGATTCTGCTGGTGTATTTATGTTTTCTGCCTTGCCTCATGGAAAATATAAAATAAAAATCAGCAGCATGGGCTTTACCACTCATCACAGTGCTTTGTTGCACCTTTCTGCTACGCAACAAGTACACAATATGGATAAGATTATCCTGAAAGAAGATGCTCAGGTTTTGGCATCTGTACAGGTAACTGCACAAAAAAGACTTATTGAACAAGGTTTGGATCGCACTGTTTTAAATGTAGAGAACAGCATCCTCTCTGAAGGAAATACAGCCCTTGAATTATTAGAAAGAGCGCCAGGCATTAAGGTGGATGATGAAGGAAAAATCTCGTTAAAAGGAAGACCAGGCGTTGCGGTTATGATAAATGGGAAGTTAACTTATCTGAGCCCGGCAGAACTGGCTATTCTTTTAAAAGGAACCAATTCTGCTTCAATTTCAAAGATTGAGATTTTATCAAACCCATCTGCTAAATACGATGCAGCAGGCAACGCGGGGATGATTAATATTATTTTTAAGAAAAATCAGGCAAATGGTTTAAATGGTTCAGTTTCTGTAAATGGCGGTGCAGGCAGAAATGCCCGCTACGGATCGGGTATAAATTTAAATTACAGAAATAAAAATGTAAATGTTTTTGGAAGCTATAACTATGCTTATCGTGGTGAAACGGAATACCTGGATTTTGAAAGACGTTTTTACAACAGCGGACAGGCAATTGGTAATTATGACAGGATTTCGAACCAGCATACCAAAACAAACGAACCTTTAAATACGCATAATTTCCGTTTTGGAGTTGATATTGATTTAGATACAGCCAATACCATTGGTTTTTTATTAAATGGCAATACAGGTAAATACCTTCACGATAGTCATACCGGGAATATATTGAGCGATTTTGCAGGAAATGTTATAACAGATATGTCTACAAAAAATTATGACAGACAAAACTGGCAAAACCTAAGCTACAACCTAAATTATTTGCATAAGTTTAAAAAGGCAGGTCGCGAATTTTCTGCTGATGCAGATTTTGCGGGCAACAGCTTTACTTCCAATTTAAATTTAGATACTTATACTTTGCCATTTGCAATTAGCCCGGCTGGAGAAAGCAACAGCAGAAAGGGTTATGTACCGGCAAAAACGAATGTTTACATTGCCAAAATAGATTATAAAGATATTTTTTATAAAGCACTTAATCTGGAAACCGGCTTAAAAAGTTCCATTATAAATTCAGATAATAACCTCCAGTATCAATCTTTAAATAAAGGCATTTGGGCATACGATGCGGCAAGCAGTAATTACTTTAAATACAAGGAAGAAATCCATGCTGGTTACATTAACCTAAACCAAACTTTTACCGAATTTAGCATCCAGGCAGGTTTAAGAGCAGAGTATACTAAAACTACAGGTAATCAGGTTACTACCGGAACAGTTTTTAACCGTGATTATTTCCAGCTGTTTCCAACCTTAACGTTGAATAAACCCTTGAATGAAAACCATCAGTTGCAGATTGCATATAACCGCCGAATTGAACGTCCTGATTATGGAGATCTTAATCCATTCCGCGTATTCAGAGACCCCTTGCTTTACTATGAAGGAAATCCGTATTTGAGGCCCGAACTAACACAGAGTTTTATGATAAACCATATTTTTAAACAAAAATATACGGCATCTATTAATTATAGCAGAACAAAGAATGTAATTACCTGGCTAACCGGACAAAACGACGCAACCAATACTACTTTTGAAAGCCCGCAGAATTTAAATAGCCTAACCAATTATGGGATAGCTTTTACAGGGCAAACTAATTATTTTAGCTGGTGGACAGCCAGCAATTTTGCCAATTTATTTATGAACGAGTATAGCGGAGACTTAGGGCAGGGTACGTTTAAAAACCGCCAGTTAAGCTATAGTGCAAATACCCAAAATGCTTTTAAAGCAGGTAAAGGTTTTAGTTTTGAGCTAAATGCTTTTTACAATTCTAAATCTGTTTATGGTACCGCTACAGAAAAAGCATATTATGCAATATCTGCTGCTATGCAAAAGCAGGTAATGAAAGATAAAGGCAGTTTTAAACTCCTGGTGAATGACATTTTTCAAACCAGCCAATACCGTCAAATTACCCGTTACCAGAATATAGATATGTACAGCCACATTATGGCGGATAGCAGAAGAGTAATTTTATCTTTCTCTTATCGTTTTGGTAAACAAATGGCCAGCAGAGAACGTAAATCAGGTTCAGAGGATATTCAGAACAGGGTTAAGAGTGGCGGATAATAAAGAAATTCCATTTACAAGGCTCCTTGATGCGTGAGTGGAATTATTAAATTTTTAAAACAATTGCTATCCAATAGGGATTGTTCATTAAACATATTAGCTATGGATAATGAACAATTTACCCCCAAACAGGTAGAGGGCGCACAAACAGATGCGGTAGAAAACCGAATTTTCGATGTTGATTTAAAAGCTGCTGAATTTTATGAAGTAGCTAAAAATCGCCTGCTATGTGTAATGGACTGGCATAAAATTTCAACAATAAAAGCCAGTGTTTTTTGTCTTACCGATTTGAATGGCAAAGAAGTAAACCGCCCTGCCTGGGTTGGTGATTTTATCAAAATTGATATACCCGGACCCGGAAGTACAGCAGGAGAAGGATTTGATTGGGTTAAAGTGGAGCATATAGAAGAAAAAGTACTAAATGAATTAGATCAGCATATTTTATTAATGCGCGTAAGGCCTTCAGCTATGCCAGGCGCAAATGAAAATGATGCGGCTCATTTTTTTAAGCACAATGCAACCTCAACATTTATCGTTTCCAGAAAAGGGAATGAACTTTCTGCTGAAGTACATGGCAGAAATGAAATGGCCAATGTTGATACACCTAAATTATTAGATAAAGCCCGCAATGTAATTGTAGCTTCAGGAAGTTTTTTAGGTATTTCAATTCTCCAATGGAAAGTTTTAGTAAAAGGCATATTAAATTCCTAATGACTTAACTTATCTCTTAACATTCTCTTAATATTAATGGTGTAGCTTTGGTTCATTCGGCAGGCAAAATAAGCTGATACAACTCTACGAATGAAAAACATTTTTACTACATTATTGCTGTCTTTTGGTTTCCTGTGTGCCTTTGCACAAAAAAATAGTTTAGCGCTCGGTACCAAAACACTTTATACACCATTACAGCAAAAATATGCACCCGTACCTAAGGGATACGAAGTTGCCTATATAAACTATGTTGGAAGGCATGGTGCAAGGCACTTAACCAAAGATGTAGCTAAATCCTACGCATGGAAAATCCTTTTCAAAGCCGATAGTTTAAATGAATTATCCAGTCTTGGAAAGCAGTTAAAAAATGCGGTTGTAAACCTGCAGAAAGTAGAAATTAAACACCTTGAATCTATTTCTGTAGTTGGAGCTGAGGAACTTGAACTTATCGCCAAAAGGTTATACCTCAATCAAAAAACATTGTTTAAATCGGATGTGAAATTACTTGTTGCCACAACAAAAAAAGGCAGGACAAAAGAAAGTGCAGAAGCTTTTTTAGAGGGTTTAAAAAAAGAAGATGTTAATGCCGTTAAAGATGTCAAGTTTAATTATGCAGATGATGACAATTTAAGGTTTCACGATTTTTCTAAAACTTATGATGAATTTAAGGAAAACGGTTCATGGTTAAAAACCTATAATCAATTAACAAAAGCCCTCGGTATTGAAGTTTTGACTGCAAATTTTACTTCTAAGTTTTTTACTGCAGATTTTTGTAAAACCCTTAATAAACTGGATAGAGCCAATTTTACCGATGATATTTATGGCTTTTACGGCATTTTGTCGGCAATTCCGGCAGAGATTAAAGCAAATGGTTTAACGGCAAAAGACATTAACCTGAAGTCGTTTTTTACCCAAAGTGATTTAACAAAACTGGGCAAAATAAATGATGCCGAAGATTATCTTAAAAAAGCACCAGGTACAAATAATGATGGTATACAGGTTAAAATTGCAGCACCCTTATTAGCCGATTTTATCAAATCGACGGATGCATTTATCCAATCGAAACCATATACAGCCGATTTACGTTTTGCACATGCCGAAACCATTGCACCATTTGCAGCCATTTTAAATTTAAATGGCGCTTCTACCGCAACCCATAATATTTTGGCTTTTGATAAAGTTTGGAAAGCGGAAGAAGTAGTTCCATTCAGTTCTAACATTCAATGGATTTTTTATAAACGAGCGGATAAATCTATTTACCTGGTAAAATTTATGCTTAACGAAAGAGAAGTAGCCATTAATGGCTTAAGCACAAAAACTTTTCCGTATTATAACTGGAATGCCGTGCGTAAATTTTACATGCAGAAACTAAATAAGTTCGGTTATAAGCTGGAGGGTAATGCGCATGAATATTTACTCCATGTTAAATAATTTGACCGTTTTAATTTAACATGGAAACAAATTGTTAACAATATATTAATCCATAGTAAGGATTTAGTTTAAATAGAGAGCCGTTTTTTGCAGGAAATAAAACCCCGCATGAAGAAACGTTTACTATCCTTAATAATCCTCCTTTTTTCTTTTGCCACATTTGCCCAAAAAACCAATACCGTTAAGGGCATTATTTCTGATAAGAAAACAAATGAAACCCTGATTGGTGCCACTGTAACTTTAAAAAACGAAAAGAAAACGTTTAAAGTTTCCGTTAGTACTGGTTTTGATGGAAGTTATGTTTTTAAAAATGTACCATCAGGAAAATATGAAGTTGAAGCCAAATTTATTTCCTATAAAGATGAAGACAAAGATTTTTCTATTGATGGTGGCGAGACAAAAGTCATTAACTTAAAAATCGAATCGAAAGATAATGCGCTGGATGAAGTAAAAGTATCTGGTAAAAGTGATGAAGGTTCTGAACGAAAATCACGACAGATTGAAAGAAAATCAGATCAGATTTTAAATGCAGTTTCTGCAAAATCAATTGAACTATCTCCGGATTTAACCATTGCCAACGTTACACAAAGGGTTTCTGGTGTATCTATTGAAAGAAGTAGCAACGGTGAAGGACAGTACGCCATTATCCGAGGCATGGATAAACGTTATAATTACACTTTGGTAAACGGTGTTAAAATCCCAAGTCCGGATAATAAAAACCGGTATGTGCCCCTGGATATTTTTCCTGCCGATATTGTAGATCGTATGGAAGTTTATAAATCCTTGTTGCCAAGTCAGGAAGGCGATGCCATTGGTGGTGGAATTAACCTTGTTTTAAAAGATGCACCCGATCGTTTTACCATCAGAGCTAATGCAGCAGCAGGATTGGCCGGTGCTTTCGGATTAAACAACTTCACTGCATTCGATCATAGTGAAAGCTCCAGGTCTTCACCAAGAATAGCCAACGGTGCAAATTACAGTGCGCAAATGTCGGATTTCCCCAATGCACCACTTCGTTATAGTACAAAAAAATCGCCTGTATCATCTGTATTTGGATTAACCGTTGGGGGAAGAAGTGCCGATAAGAAATTTGGCGCATTGGGCGCTTTAAGTTATCAGAATACTTTTCGCTCAACCAACTCTATTTTTTACGATACAGATGTAGACCGCTCAACCAACGAACCTGCTTTAAAAAGTGTGCAGAACAGAAGGTACAGTACACAACAGGAGCGTACGGCTGTACACACAAAATTCGATTACAAATTTAACAACGATCATAAAATAGACCTTACCGCTTCTTACATGAACCTGGGGCAAAACGAATTTAGATTTGCCAGCGATACAACTTTAAACCTGGGTAGGATTGGTAAAGGTACAGGACGTGTAACCAATACCTACAGAAGCAACCGTACCGTTCAGGAAATATACAGCGCAAACCTGCATGGCGAACATAAATTTGGTGATCAGTTTAAAATGAACTGGTCTGCTGTTTATGCAAAAGCTACCGCTAACCAGCCCGACAGAACCATATTAACCATTGTAACTGGCAGAACCGGATCTTTAGATGCCAATGGAAATGTAATTAATGTGGTACAACAACCGGCATTATTTAACTCTACGGGGGCAGCACAATCAAGGGTTTGGGCTAAAAACAGCGACGAAGATAAAACGGGTTATCTTAATTTTATTTACAGCCCTAAAATAGGCGATAAGAAAGTAGAGCTTAGTTTCGGTGGCATGTATCGTGATAAAAGCAGAAAAAGTAATTACGACGATTATTCTTTAAAATTAGCAGGAAGTACCACGCAAGTATATGATGGCGACATCAGTAAAAACACTTTCATGGTTCAAACTACAGGCGGTACTGCCGGCGATCCTTTAAACTATAGTTTTAAAGAAAAAATTGCAGCCGGCTATGCACAGTTTAAATTTGATATCGGCGATTTACAAACCATTGGTGGAGTACGTTACGAAAATACAGATCAAAGCTGGTTAACGGCAGCAGATCCCAATCAAACGGTTGGTGCTATTGGTTCTATAAAATATGGCGATTTATTGCCTTCATTAAATTTCAAGTATAAACTGAGCGATAAGCAAAATTTACGTTTAACATATTACTCAGCCATTAGCAGACCTGGTTTTTACGAGTTAATCCCTCATGCTGTAGCTACTGAAGATGAAGGTTATACAGAAACAGGCAATCCGGCACTTAAGCGTGCCACCGCTGATAACTATGATTTCAGGTACGAGTGGTTTCCTAAAGAATTAGACCAGTTGTTGGTTGGTGTTTTTTATAAAAATATTAAAAACCCCATCGAGTATGCCTTATATAATCAGGGCACATCTGTTTTTTATTCAGCCAATAATTTTGGAAACGCCAGAAACTTTGGTTTCGAATTTGATGCAACCAAATACATTAACAAGTTTGGTTTCAGGGTAAATTATACCTATACAAATTCAAAAATTACGACCACAAAAACTGTTTTATACAGAGATGCGGCAACCACTTCATTAACACAACGTACAGAGGAGCAAAGCCGCCCTTTACAAGGCCAGTCTAACCATATTGGTAATTTATCCTTATTGTTTAAAGACATTAAATCTGGTTTTGATGCGCAAATTGCTGCGGTTTATACAGGCGCGCGAATCAATACAGTATCGCCTTACCTAAACAATGATATCTGGCAAAAAGCATCTATACAGGTGGATTTATCAGCCGAGCAAAGAATTTTTAAAAGTTTTTCGGTCTACATGAAAATCAATAACCTTTTAAACACTCCATCAGAACTGGAAATCAGGAGGCCTTACAATATTACCCCTGAAACCGTAAATCAAAAAGTCGAAGATCAGGTGGTGGGTAAAAATGTATTTATCCGTAAAGATCTTTATCAGCAATTCTATTTACTTGGCTTACGCTATAAATTATAATCACCAATAAAAAGCAAAAGATATTATGAAAAATTTATTCAAAACATTTGTACTTGTTGGTTTAGTTATCAGCCTTGCCGCCTGCCACAAAGATGAAGTTGTAAAGTTATCTGTACCGGTGGTCCAGTCGGGAGCATTAATTACCTCAGAGAATTTACCGGGTGGAAGTATTAAAGGTACTATGCAAAGTGGTAAAACTTATTATTTTGATAAAGATATTGTTATAAATGACGGCGATACACTTTTAATGCAAAACGGGGTTACTTTAATTGCGCTTGGCGATGGAACAAAAGGTAAGGCACCTCAAATTACTGTAAATGGTACATTTATCAGTTTAGGAACGAAAGATAAACCAAACTATATAACCGTTCAAAATGCAGCGACCTATCGTACAGAAGCTTCAAGCAGCAAATACGATAATATATTTAAAGGAAGCTGGGGCGGTATTTTAGCCATTCCTGCACCTGTAACCGTAGAAAAACCAAATCCAAAAGGTGGCGATTTAATTATTAAATGGACACATATAGAATTTGCAGGCGCAGCTTCTTATGGAAACGATCAATCTATTTATAAAGATGGCGATGCACGTTATGCCATTTTCTTTGGAAACATAACTAAAGATTTTATTTTAGAAGATAGCTGGGTTTATGGTACAGCCGATGATGGCATTAGAACAGTAGGCGGTAAAATTGCCATAATGCGCAATACTTTCGAGCTTTGCGGTAAAGCAGGAGGAGAGTGCTTTAACATGAAAAGCGGAACAGTAGGCGATTTAGGTTATAACATGTTAATTGGATCTGCCACTAATGCTTTAAAAGCTTCTAATTCAGGAGGTACAACAGTTCAGTGTAATGTAAATATGTACAATAACACCATGGTAAATTGTGGTTTCCGCCAAACTAAAACCGGCCGCGGTGGATCGATTAATTATGAGCAAGGGGCCCGAGGATTGATTTACAACAACCTGATTGCCAACTGCCGTTTTGGTTTAAGAATTACAACAGATGCTGATAGAGATAATATTAAATATAACAACCAGTTTTATTATGGAAGTACAGCCGGAATTGTGGCTCAGTTTTTAGCCACAGACGGTGCTGCCTTAACACAAAATGCAGATGTTAAAAGCACCAGTGCAAAAGATAAAAATCCACTGTTTTTTAGCTATAATTTAGAACAGTTTGATTATACTGCAAACCCAGGTCCGATTACAGCTTCGGCACAGCCAGCCTATTTGTTAACCATAGGTAACTCTAATTTTAATTTACAAACGGGTTCTCCGGTAAAAGGAAAAGGTAAAACAGATTTTGCTCCACTGGCAGTTGTTAAAACAGGAGGGAATTTTGGCGCAACAATTACACCTCCGGGTGGTGATTTAGGTGCCTTTCAGTCTGATGGGGCTGGTAATCAACATTAAACGTTAGCGGCATATATATTAAATGCTCCATCTTTACACATGGAGCATTTCTTGTTTTACTACTTTGCTAATTAGAAGAATGGATTGGCAGCCTGATTACCTTCGCTCCCCAATTTGCTGGCGCCACATAGAGTAATACAAACCTTGTTGTTTCAGGAGTTCCTCATGCGATCCCGTTTCTGAAATTTTACCTTTTTCAAGTACATAAATGGTGTCGGCATGCATAATAGTAGAAAGTCTGTGCGCAATCAGGATGGTCATTTGCTCCCTTCTGTTCGAAATTTCGCGTATAGTACCTGTAATTTCTTCTTCCGTTAAAGAATCCAGGGCAGATGTTGCTTCATCAAAAATAAGCAGGCGTGGCTGCCGTAACAGTGCCCTTGCAATAGAAAGTCTTTGCTTTTCTCCACCGGAGAGCTTCATCCCGTTTTCGCCCAAAATGGTGTGTATTCCGTGAGATGCTTTGGCAATTAATGCCGTAGCAGAGGCTTTTCTTAAGGCTTCGTTAATTTCTTCATCTGTAGCTGTTGGATTAACAAAAAGCATATTATCTTTAATTGTACCCGCATATAATTGCGTATCCTGCGTAACAAAGCCAATTTGCCGGCGCAGTGGATTGTACCTTATTTTAACTGAACTTACATCATTAAAATAAATTTCACCACTAACAGGTACATACAAACCAACAAGCAATTTAACCAAAGTTGACTTTCCGGAGCCGGAAGGACCAACAAAAGCAACTGTTTGTCCGGTTTTAATCTCAAAAGAAATGTCGTCTATGGCATTATAACCTGCCGTTTGATGCCTGAAAATTACTTGATTAAATTTTAAGTCATCCAGTTTGCCAATTTCAACCGAATGATCAGGACGTTGTTCAACAGGTTTATTCATCAACCTGTCAAAACTATTTAATGATGCATCTGCTTCACGGTACAGAATAATCATGTTGCCCAAGTCTTGTAAAGGCGTAAATATGGCTGTTGATATAAATTGCATGGCAATTAACTCGCCGGTGCTTAAAACCTTTCTGAAAATGAGCCAAAGTAAAATGAATAAAACCGATTGTTTTAACAAGTTGAGCATATTGCCCTGCAGAAAAGAAAGTTTGCTTACTTTTTTGGCTTTCAGCATTTCAAGGTCAAATATTTTGAGGGTTTGTTTATTCAGCCTTCTGATTTCAGAAAAAGTTAAACCCAAACTTTTAACCAGTTCTATATTGCGTAAACTTTCGGTAATAACGCCAGCTTGTGCATCTGTTTGCCGGTTAATAGATCGTTGAATAGCCTTGATCTTTTTAGAAACTAAACCGGTAAGCGAGCCTAACAATAAAACACCAACAAAGAAAACAGGTACTAAAAGCCAGTTTTTATTTAAACTGTACCAAAGTAGAAAACTAACGCCAACCAAGGAGGAGAATAAAACATTGATAAACGAATTAATGAAGCGTTCGGCATCAGTTTTTACCTTTTGCAATACGGCTAAAGTTGTTCCGCTTCGGCTTTCTTCAAACTCCTGGAAAGATAATCTTAAAGTTTGCTTAAGTCCGTCATTAAAAATATTCATACCAAATTTTGCGACCGCTTTTCTGGTAATATATTCCTGAAAAGATTTAAGTAGTTTGGCTACTACGGCTATACCCAGCGCAAGCAGGAGCCAGGAAAGTACTTCTTTAATAAGCCCGCCTTCGGTTAAGTGATTTTTATTGGTCGCATATTGGTCAATAATTTTCCCAAATATGACCGGATCAAGAAGGTTGAGCAGCTGAGATGCAGCAGCAAGTAGTAAAGATAAAAAAATTAAAACCCGGTGAGGTTTAAGATACTTCCACAATATTTTCATTAAGATAGGCTATTTTTAAAGATAGGGAAATTATGGGGAAGCAATGGAGCCTAAGCCCATTCAGGAAATCTGCGCAAGATATAACCTGGTTTCATACTCCATTTTTACCTGTCCGTTTTGTTCATGCTTGTCGAACAGCACATCTAAAGCTTCAATCATTGGATCGTAATCCGGATGGCCAACAAGAGGAACTGTTGAAAAAGACAACAAATAACCCTTTAAAGATGTTTTATCTAATGTTTGACTGTGGTAAAGATTTTGAACGGTAAGCTCATGCGGCTCAAAAAAAGCTTTAATATTTTCAGGATTGGCGCGATATGAATGAACCACATCAGGTGCATATTTATTTTTCAAAGCCTGATATTCTTTTAAAAAATCAGTTCTATCCTGCAAAATGTTCCAGATTAAAAGTGCGTGTGCACCAGGTTTTGCAATGCGGTAAAATTCTTCTTTTGCTTTAGGAATATCAAACCAATGGAAAGATTGTGCAGCCGTAATTAAATCTATACTTTGATCGTTTAAGCCCGTATGCTCTGCAGTTCCATTTATACTTTCAAAATGATGGTGATGCCCTAATCTGTTTTCAGCATGTGCACGCATATCTTCATTGGGTTCAATAGCGCTTAATGAATAGCCGTGTTTAATAAATAAAGAAGAAAAAATACCTGTACCCGAGCCAATATCAGCAATCTGGTGTTCTTTTTTTAGACCTATTGTTTGTTCTAAATACGTTACAACCACTTCAGGATAAGAAGGGCGATACTTTTGATAATCATTTGAACGATTAGAAAACCTGGTTATGGAAGACAAATTCATGATCTAAAAATGAGCTTTGGTAAACCACAAGTTTAACCATAAAAGCCCTACAAAAGTTTTTCGTAACCCTAATTTTATATTCTTGTTACATATTCTTTACATAACCTTTCTAACGGGCCTCTGAAGCAGAACTTGAAACCTGATTGGCGAAATAAGCCCTTTTATTTTTGAAATAAAAGTAGCAAAGTGGAAATAAACAGATTAGGCCAAGTAAAAATCCTCCCAGGGTATCGGTAAACCAGTGCGCACCTAAATAAATACGCGAAATAGAAATGGTAATAATTAAAAATGCCGAAAGATAAGTGAAAATTAATCGGGTGGTTCTCGGAATATCCTTTAAGGTATTCATCAGTATAATTAGGAAACCAAAAAATACAACATAAGAAAGCACGTGTCCGCTTGGGTAGCTTTGAAATCGGTTTACTTCAACCAACCTAACATAAAAAGCCGTTGGCCGTGGCCGGTTAATCACATTCTTTATACCCAGAATAATTAACCCCGAAAACAGCACGAGTGCAATGTATAAAGCCTCTCTTTTATAGCGTTTAAAGTAAAAAATTGCAGCTACAATTAAAACAGATATTAAAGAGAAAGGAATTTCACCAAAAATGCTGATGGCTAACATAACTTTATCTAAAAAATTTGAATGATATTTTTGAACAAATAAAGATATTTCAATGTCAAATTTTAAAATCGGGTGAGCGGCAATGAATACGCTTAGTGTGGTAAAAGCAATGATGAGTAAGATAAATATGGCGGCTAAGACATTCTTTTTTAATAGCATTGATGTTGATTTTAAGGAAGATTCAAAAATCAAAGCTATAAAATTTCTAAGTTCTTTAATACTTTAATGCGTTTGAAGCCTTTGAATTAAAGCAATACAGATTAAGGCTTGTTTTTTTAATAACGGATAAGAGGTTATCGGTCAAGGATTTTGTGTTATCTGTCAGAACCATTAAATATTCCGATCTTAAAATATAGACTTTTGTCTGGAAACATCAATTACCTAACGATTAAAGCATGCCAAAAGGAATAGTAAAATGGTATAATCCAAACAGAGAATTTGGGTTTATCAGCTCGGAAGATGGAACAGAAATGATTTTTGCAGACGCTGAAAAAATTATTGAAGGAGAACAGAAAGAATTAAGAGTAGGATTACACGTACAGTACGAAATTTCGAATACAGCAAAAGGCAAACAAGCCTTCAATATTAAAATTTTATCTCCGGTTTAAATTATCGTTTATGCAGGTTTTTCTAAAGGAAAAAAGTGTTATAAAGTAATTTATACGCAGAATATTCGTCACGGGAAAATATTCATCTATCACGGATTTTATGTAATCTGTATAAAGCATTAGTAGAATTGAAAAGGAATTCTAATCTTTCGCCCGGATAATAAGGATATCTAAGCTTGGACGGTTGGTAGGTTTCCATCACCTGCCAGCTTACCAGGCTACATACAGTTTAATCTCCATTTTTAACATCATACCTTTAGAGGGACATTCCCTTAAATTTAAGGCTCTCTCCAACCAAAAACTGCCCACCTGAACAAGGTTGGGCAATTTTTGGTTATTTACTTAATACGTTTATCGGTAATTTTAAATTAAGTTGAAGATTAAATAAATGTTCAGGCGTCCGGAAATTATTGCTTAGCTTTTTTGATTTAAAGCCTTGTATAACACCATTTTCAAAACGTTAATAAACGCTTAAACTTAGGGAGCCGAAAAACGGAGTCTTTTTATTTAACCACGATCTGTTTAGGTTCAGTAACCACAATCTGAGCTTTTCCCTTAAACTCTGTCACAATTCCTGTTACGCAAATGTTATTGCCTAAAAACATGCTTGCCGGTTCAGAAGGAAATTTGCTTTGATCTTCTTTATTTACCACAATTGTAATTAACTCCTTGGGGAAAGCACCTCCAAGATTAATTAAATTTATTTTGTCCAAAGCTTTAGTGCTGTAAACAGAATCACAAATGGTTACTGTTTTTCCAATATATTGGGCAGCATCTTTTGACAAAATTAAGGTTTGTCCTTTGGCAAAGTAAGATGCAGAAACAATAAATAACAGGAGAGATAGCTTTTTCATAAAGATGGGATGATGTGAATGTAAAGCAATAGAACGCTCAATAATAGGTTAACGTATTTGTTTTACACTACAAATGTAGAAAGCAATTTATTATAAAACAAGGTCTTGAATTTAAATACATAAATTTTACAAAGCATTAATTTAAATTTAATGAGGTGATTTATAGATTTTAAATTAATTTTAGAAAAGAATACACCACTGGCACATAAATTTATGCCTGCAACCATGCTCAACTAACCAAATTTTAAAATGAAAGTGGACTACATTGCACTCTCTGTGCCTGTTTTTTTTATTCTGATAGGAATAGAAGTGGCGTACAACTTTTATAAAAAGCTAAATTATTACCGGTTAAATGATAGCATAGCCAACTTAAGCCAGGGGATAGGACAACAACTTACGGGTATATTTATGAAAACGGCCTTGTTTTTTGGCTATAAATATATTTTTGAGCATTGGCGGTTTTTCGATCTGCCGAAAACCATATGGATATGGATTATTCTTTTTATAGGCGTAGATTTTTTTTACTACTGGTTTCACCGGATGAGCCATCAAATAAATGCCTTGTGGGCAGCACACATTGTTCATCATCAATCAGAAGAATATAATTTAACAGTAGCCTTAAGGCAAAGCTGGTTTCAGGGCTGGTTTAGTTGGGTTTTCTATTTGCCACTGGCTTTAATAGGTTTTGATCCGCTAATGTTTTTAACCCTAAGTTCGTTTAATACCCTTTATCAATTCTGGATTCATACCCGGGCCATAAAAAATATGGGCTTTTTAGAGTATATTCTTAATACACCATCGCACCATAGGGTGCACCATGGCTCAAACCCAAAGTACATTGATAAAAACCATGCCGGTACACTAATTATCTGGGATCGGCTGTTTGGTACTTTTCAAAAAGAAGAAGAAGCTGTTTATTATGGCATCACAAAACCATTAGCCAGTTGGAATCCCATTTGGGCTAACCTACATTATTGGGATGATCTGGTTAAAACAGCTAAAAAATCGCCTAAAATAAAAGATAAAATTAAAGTGTTCATTATGCCTCCAGGTTGGTTTCCGGCGCATTTAGGTGGTTTTCAATCCGCCCCTGAAATAAACGAAAGTACCTATCAAAAATATAATCCGGCGTACCAGCCTAAATTAACTGGTTATGTAGCCATACAGTTTTTAATAGCTTTAACCGGGGCTTCCATCATTTTGTTTTCTTACCATAAAATGGAAGTTACATCATTAATTATTGGTACGGCTTTTTGTATACTCACCTTAATCACCTGTGGAGCCCTGTTTGAGCAAAAAAAATGGCTCGTGAAATTCGAATATTTCAGGCTCATCGTGGGTGTAATCCTAATCCTATTGCTGAAATATCCCATCGGTTATCAAGTTATTTTTGCAGGCATCCAGTTAATATCCGTAATTTGGTTCTTCAATTTGCAAAAAGCAAATCCTAACTCCGATGAAAACTAAATTATTTTCCCTGTTTTTTTGCTTCGTTTTTGTAATTCAGCTGTATGCAGAATATGCAGGTAACGAACGTTTAAGGATGTTTTCAAAACCGCTGATTGTATTGGTTTTAATGGCTTGGTTGTATTACGGAACCGGTTTAAAAGGCCGTTTTCATAAACGCATATTTGCAGGGTTAATTTTTGGTTTAGCAGGCGATGTTTTTTTGATGTACCAAAGTCGCAATTCGAACTTCTTTATTTATGGGTTAGTTGCTTTTTTACTTTGCCATATTTTTTACATCCGTGCATTTATTCTCGACCATAAATCAAATCCTGATCAGAAAAATCCCTATTTTTTGTGGGCAGTACTTGTTTTTGGTGTTTTCTGTGCAGGTTTATTTTTCTACCTGCAGCCCAGTTTAGGTCCTATGCAGTTTCCGGTTTTAATGTATGCAATCATCATTTCATTTATGGCTATTATGGCGGTAAATCGCTACGGGAGAGTTAATATAGCCAGTTTTAAATTAAT
This sequence comes from Pedobacter nototheniae, assembly GCF_032678625.1. Taxonomy (GTDB): domain Bacteria; phylum Bacteroidota; class Bacteroidia; order Sphingobacteriales; family Sphingobacteriaceae; genus Pedobacter; species Pedobacter nototheniae_A. Next base: position 638,470 of record NZ_JAVTSO010000002.1, read on the forward strand.
TTTATACGGAGCATTATTCTTTCTGTTGTCTGATAGTACACTGGCTTACAATAAATTTGTACAGCCATTTGAGCAAAGTGGTGCATTAATTATGGCTACTTATATGATTGCTCAATACTTAATTGTTTATGGAACGATTGAAAGGAAATTAATCGTAACTAAAACTCCGGTATAAGGTACATATCCTTGCTTTTTAGGAAAGCAAAGGCTGTGGTTCTTAGTGTTGTGCTTTGTTTTAACTTTTGATTGGGGTTACCATTAATTAAAGGAAATTATTCTTCATACTTTTCGTCATGCTGAATTTATTTCAGCATCTTATTAAGCAATAAAGACCCTGAAATAAATTCAGGGTGACGATCCACTTTTTATTTGGTGTTCAGCTTTTGGTTGGTGTTGTCACCAATCAAGTGAAATTTTTTGTTTTAGGAAAGCAAAGGCTTTAGCGTTTCGGAGGCCTTGTTCCTGCTTTGCGCTGTATCCCGATAGAAAAAATCTGAATGCCGCTTCAATCAGGTTTAGAGATATAAAAACAGGGCATTAAAGCACTAACGTTGTACCTAAACCCGATCTGAGTGGATGCCCCGATTTTTCATCGGGCAGCAACGGGAGCGGGGCCACAGCTTCCTAAGAATTACCAACGTTCATTTCTTAATTATTTTAATAGTTCCAACTTTTGGTCGGTGTTACCATTAATCCAGCTTTTGGTTGGTGTTGTCACCAATCAAGTGAAATTTTTTGTTTTAGGAAAGCAAAGGCTTTAGCGTTTCGGAGGCCTTGTTCCTGCTTTGCGCTGTATCCCGATAGAAAAAATCGGGATGCCGCTTCAATCAGGTTTAGAGGCGTAAAAACAGGGCATTAAAGCGCTAACGTTGTGCCTAAACCCGATGTGAGTGGATGCCCCGATTTTTCGTCGGGCAGCAACGGGAGCGGGGCCACAGCTTCCTAAGAATTACCAATGTTCATTTCTTAATTATTTTAAATATCTCCAACTTTTGGTTGGTGTTATTATTAATTAAAGGAAATTACTTTTCGTCTTGCTGAATTTATTTCAGGATCTTATTAAAGAATAAAGACCCTGAAATAAATTCAGGGTGACGATCCAGCTTTTGGTTGGTGTTGTCACCAATAAAAAAAATACGCTTCCATTTCGTAAAGATATAATTCAAATAAATCACTTGCGACAAACGCCGAACCAACACGGAAACTTGATATTCTGTTTTAAAATCCGTACTTTTGCATCAAATAAAATCACGTAGTAGGTGATTTAACGAATTAATTGTTTTAAAATTTAAATCATAGTTGTAGATGATTAACATTACTTTACCTGACGGCTCTGTACGTCAGTATGAAAAGGGCATATCTGCCCATCAAATTGCATTATCCATTTCAGAAGGATTAGCCCGTAACGTTTTAGCAGCCGAAGTTAATGGCGAAGTTTGGGATTCGACCAGATCAATTGAATCTGATTCATCTGTAAAACTATTAACCTGGAACGATACGGCTGGAAAATCTACTTTTTGGCATTCATCCGCCCACTTAATGGCCGAAGCTTTAGAAGCGCTTTATCCAGGAACTAAATTTGGTATTGGGCCGGCTATTGAAACTGGCTTTTACTATGATGTAGATTTCGGAGACAGAGAATTCTCTTCTGATGATTTCAAGGCAATTGAAACTAAAATTATTGAGCTTGCCAAACAAAAGGAAACTTTTGTGCGCGAAAGTGTAAGCAAAGCTGATGCAATTAAATATTTTACCGAAAAAGGCGACGAGTACAAACTCGATTTAATCGATGGGCTTGAGGACGGAAAAATAACTTTTTATACTCAAGGCTCATTTACCGACTTATGCCGTGGCCCGCACATTCCAAACACAGGTTTTGTAAAAGCGGTTAAATTAATGAACGTAGCTGGCGCCTACTGGCGTGGAGACGAAACCAAAAAGCAATTAACCCGTATTTATGGGGTAACTTTTCCAAAGGCAAGCGAGCTTACAGAGTATCTTCTTATGATTGAAGAAGCTAAAAAACGCGATCACCGTAAATTAGGAAAAGAGCTTGAATTGTTCATGTTTTCTGAGAAAGTAGGCATGGGCTTACCTATGTGGTTGCCAAAAGGAACAGCTTTGCGCGAGCGTTTAGTTCAGTTTTTAGCTAAGGCACAGGCAAAACATGGTTATGAGCAGGTTGTTACCCCACATATTGGCCACAAGAATTTATATGTAACTTCTGGGCACTATGAAAAATATGGTAAAGATAGTTTTCAGCCTATAAGAACACCACAGGAAGGTGAGGAGTTTTTATTGAAACCAATGAACTGTCCGCACCATTGCGAAATGTATAAGTTTAAACCACGTTCGTATAAAGATTTACCTGTTCGTTTTGCCGAATTTGGTACAGTTTACCGTTACGAGCAAAGCGGAGAGTTGCATGGTTTAACACGTGTGCGTGGTTTTACTCAGGATGATGCGCATTTATTTTGTCGCCCAGACCAGGTAAAAGAAGAATTCAAAAAGGTAATTGATCTTGTTTTGTATGTTTTCAAATCTTTAGGTTTCGAAGATTATACTGCACAGGTTTCATTACGCGATCCTGAAAATAAAACAAAATATATCGGTACCGATGAAAATTGGAAACTTGCCGAAGATGCAATTATTGAAGCTGCTGCCGAAAAGGAACTAAATACAGTAATTGAGTATGGCGAAGCTGCTTTCTATGGTCCTAAGCTTGATTTTATGGTGAAGGATGCATTAGGTAGAAAATGGCAGCTGGGTACCATTCAGGTTGATTATAACCTGCCTGAGCGTTTCGAATTGGAGTATACAGGTAGTGATAATCAGAAACATCGTCCGGTAATGATCCATCGTGCACCTTTTGGTTCGTTAGAAAGGTTTGTTGCAGTTTTGATTGAACATTGTGCCGGAAACTTCCCGTTATGGTTAAGTCCGGAGCAATTTATAATCCTTCCTATTTCAGAAAAGTATGAAGAATATGCAAAAAAAGTTTTAGATGAACTAAATAATTCCGATATTCGCGGGCTGATTGACTTTCGTGATGAAAAGATCGGTCGCAAAATCCGCGATGCGGAAGTTAAAAAAATCCCTTATATGCTCATCATTGGTGAGAAAGAAATGGCTGAAGGTAAAGCTTCGGTACGTAAACATGGAGAGGGAGATTTGGGCGAAATGACCTTGGAAGAGTTCAATAATTTATTAATAAAAGAAATAACAGTTTAATTAAATAGTACAAATTTGGCATTAGGAAGACCAGGATTTAACAGGGGACCACGTCCACCTTTTAAGAAAAAAGAAGCAGAGCATAACATTAATCAGTTTATTAAATCGCCCGAAGTGCGTTTAGCAGGCGATAATGTTGAACCGGGGATTTATCCTTTGGCAAAAGCTTTGTCACTTGCTGATGAGTTGGAATTGGATTTGGTAGAAATTTCTCCAAATGCAGTACCACCGGTTTGTAGGATTATTGATTACAGCAAGTTTGTTTATGAGCAAAAGAAAAAGCAGAAGGAAATTAAATCTAATGCTAAGCAAACAGTTATTAAAGAAATTCGTTTCGGTCCTAATACCAACGACCACGATTTTCAATTTAAATTAAAGCACGCAGTAAGCTTTTTGGAGAACGGAGAGAAAGTTAGGGCTTATGTGCATTTTAAAGGTAGAGCAATTGTTTACAAAGAACAGGGAGAGATTTTATTATTGAAATTTGCCCAGGCTTTGGAAGATGTTGGAAAAGTAGAGTTATTACCTAAATTAGAAGGTAAACGTATGTTTCTGACTGTTGCGCCTAAAGTAGCAAAAAAATAAAAATAGGTTTATAAATTAAAAAACAGGTTATGCCAAAAATGAAAACCAATTCCAGTGCTAAAAAGCGTTTTTCGCTTACTGGAACAGGTAAAATCAAAAGAAACAACGCATACAAAAGTCACATCTTAACAAAGATGAGTACTAAACGTAAACGTGCATTAGGTCAAGCAAGTCTAGTTTCAGACGCTGATACAGGTAACGTTAAACGTATGCTTTGCATCGGAAAGTAATTTATTAATTTCACCAGGTATCAGGCTTTAAGTTTCCGATAAACGGAACGCCGCTTGCCAAAAAACAACAACAACATGCCACGTTCGGTAAACGCAGTAGCTTCGAGAAGAAGAAGAAAGAAAATCCTTAATATGGCCAAAGGCTATTGGGGAGCAAGAAGTAAAGTTTATACTGTTGCTAAAAACACAGTAGAAAAAGGTTTGCAATATGCATACCGTGACCGTAAGGTTAAGAAAAGAGAATTCCGCGGATTATGGATCCAACGTATTAATGCAGGTGCCCGTCAGCACGGTATTTCTTACTCTCAATTAATCGGTAAATTAGCTTCAAAAGAAATCGGTTTAAACCGTAAAGTATTAGCTGATTTAGCAATGAATCATCCTGAAGCTTTCAAAGCTGTTATTGATGCAGTAAAATAGAAATTCTCGCATTAGCGATAATATTGAAAAAGGGAACCAAATTGGTTCCCTTTTTTTGTTTTATAAATTATTTCGTTTGATCGTCTACACTTGCATCAGGCGCATTTTTTTGAACAGAAGCAATTCCATTATCTCGTGATGATTCACTTTCATACAGCTCACTCGAGCCAATAATTTGCCCGTTTGTGGCCTTTAAGTTAAAGTAAGGTTTGCCGTTTGAAGAAGATTTCTTTTCGAATTTTGAATCATCCTGCGAATTTTTTCTAACGGATTCAATTCCATTTTCGCAACTCGGTTTTGTTCCATAACCTTCACTCGTTAAAATAACCTGACCGTTTCCGGCATTTAGATCAAACTGAAATTCTCCGTTTTTTCTTTTAGTAATTACAAATTTTCCCATAGTATTAAATTTAATAGTTAATATTATACCGCTATTTTATTTGGATAGGTTTACAGGGATTTATTCTAAAATAGAGATTAAAAATTAAATTCACAAAATAACATACAGAATGACAAGTGTTTACCAGGTGATGTTCCAAAGCAAAAAAGCGTTCAGGATAAAAACGAGGTGAGTTTTTTTGAAATTTATATCCGTTAAATATTTAGCGTTAAATAGAGTAGGGCTGCCAGCGAACCGCCAATTACCGGACCGATAATTGGTACCCAGGCATAGGCCCAGTCGCTGCTTCCTTTACCTTTCATTGGAATTAAACTATGTACGATTCTCGGGCCTAAATCTCTGACCGGATTAATGGCATAACCTGTTGTTCCGCCAAGTGCTAAACCAATTACCCAAACTAAAAATGCAACGGGGATAGCACCTATTGAACCTAAGCCAATTGGTGTTTTATCAGTTCCCATTTCAGCATTTGTGAAATGAAAAATTACAAAAATTAACACAAATGTGCCTATGATTTCTGAAAACAGATTTGATTTCAAGTTTCTGATCGCTGGTGATGTTGCAAAAGGTGCAGCTTTTAGTCCCTGGTCATCCGTGGCATCAAAATGATCTTTGTACATAACCCAAACTAAAAATGAACCCAGCATAGCACCTAATAATTGGGCCAATACATAATAAGGAACCTTAACCCAGGCAAATTTATGGCTTATCGCTAAGGCGAGGGTTACCACGGGGTTGAGGTGTGCACCACTGTAAGGCGCGGCAATTACCACACCAACAAAAACGGCTAAAGCCCAGGCAGTTGTAATTACGATCCAGCCACTACTATTGCCTTTAGTACCTTTAAGTACAACATTGGCTACCACACCATTGCCTAATAAAATTAAAAGTGCGGTGCCGATAAATTCTGCAAGAAATTCTGACATATCAATATTTGGTTAAATCTTCAGGTTGTTTAGCCCTGAAGTTGATGTTTGTATTTAATTAATCTTCAGCATTTACTCTTGCTGCTTTAACAGCTCTATTCCAGCCTTTTATTCTTTCTGTATTGTCTATGCCCGGGGTTGCAGTAAAGGTTTTATTAATTTTCCATTGTGAACGAATTTCCTCAATGCTACCCCAAAAACCAGTCGCTAAACCCGAAAGATAAGCGGCTCCAATAGCCGTAACTTCTGTTACTTCGGGCCTTACTACTTTACAATTTAATAAATCAGCCTGAAATTGCATTAAAAGATTATTTGCGGTTACGCCACCATCAACTCTAAGTTCTGCAATATTTACACCTGAAACAACTTCCATTGTTTTTAGTACATCCATCGTTTGGTAGGCAATACTTTCTAAAGCAGCCCGCGCAATATGCGATTTATTTGTGCCTCTGGTTAATCCGGTAATGGTTCCGCGTGCGTGTTGATCCCAGTGTGGTGCGCCCAAACCAGCAAAAGCAGGTACCACATATACACCTTCAGTATCTTTTACGCGTTCGGCAAGTGTTTCAACATCTGCAGATCTGGAAATAAAACCCATTTCATCTCTAAGCCACTGAACAACTGCTCCACCAATAAAGATACTGCCTTCGAGTGCATACACAACCTCGTCCTTAATTTTCCAGGCAATAGTGGTCAGAAGATTTCCAGCTGCCATTTTAGGGTCTTTTCCTACATTCATCAGCATAAAACATCCAGTACCGTAAGTATTTTTTACCATGCCAGGTTCAGTACACATTTGCCCGAATAATGCCGATTGCTGATCACCCGCTATACCTGCAATTGGAATTTTTGCAGCTAAAATATTGCCTGTAGTTTCTGCGTAAACTTCACTTGATGATTTAACTTCAGGTAACATTTGCTCCGGAATATTAAACAAATCTAATAGTTCTTTATCCCAGTTTAATGTATGGATGTTGTAAATCATGGTACGCGAGGCATTACTTACATCGGTAACGTGGATTCTGCCGTCGGTTAATTTCCAAATTAACCAGCTATCTATTGTTCCGAAAGCAAGTTCGCCGGCCTCAGCTTTTTCGCGGGCACCCTTAACATGGTCTAATATCCATTTTACTTTTGTAGCCGAGAAATAAGAATCTATGATTAAGCCGGTTTTTTCCTGGATTTTTTTTGCCAAGCCCTGCTTCTTTATTTCATCACAATAATCCGAAGTCCGCCTATCTTGCCAAACAATTGCGTTGTGAATAGGTGCACCAGTTTTTTTATCCCAAACAACAGTAGTTTCCCGTTGGTTGGTAATGCCTATTGAGTTTATATCTTTAGCGGTAAGATTGGCTTTGACAATAACCTCTGTGGCAACAGATAACTGCGTAGACCAGATTTCGAGCGGATCATGTTCAACCCAACCAGCTTGCGGATAGATTTGTTTAAATTCTTTTTGCGCTATAGCAACAATTTCACCATTGTGATTGAAAATAATAGCTCTTGAGCTTGTGGTTCCCTGATCAAGAGACAATATGTATTTGCCCATAATAAAGTTTTTAGGTTAGCGGTTTTAAGCAATTAATTTGATGTATATAAATAGCCATCAGCAAGGTTGTTAAACGTAGAAATTTGGTTTTTAATCCAGTCTTCACCGGCATTTAGTTCTTTAGCTAAGAGTGAGGCTACTTTTGGAGCCATAGCTTTGGCTGCATGGGCATCAATAAATAAAATCCTTAATCTCCTGCTTAAAATATCTTCTACAGTTTCAGCCATTTCATTTTTAGCAGACCAAATAACCTCTGCTTCCAGGTAAGGGAAATCAGGATGGAGTTTTTGATTCCATTCGGGGTTAGCATTTGCCAAAGCTTCAATTTTTATCCTGTCTGATCCATAAATATCTAAATGATCTTCTCCGTGGGTAGGGGTACTTCCATGAATCTTTAAGGTTTTGGTTACACATGCTTTCGTTTCTAAGCCAGCATTCGCAATGGCAAGATTTACGGTTTCTTCTGCCATTCTCCTGTAAGTTGTCCATTTACCTCCGGTTATCGTAATTAAACCCTTAGCAGAAACAACTAATTTATGGTCGCGGCTAATTTCTTTTGTACTGTTGCTTCCGGCATTTGTAGGAGCGGCCAATGGACGTAGGCCAGAAAAAACACTTAATATGTCTTTTTCTGTAGGTTGGCGGTTAAAATAAGCGGATGCAGTATTTAAAATAAACGCTACTTCTTCTTTTAAAGCTCTTGGCTCCAGGCTATGTTCATCTAAAGGAGTGTCGGTTGTGCCCACTAAAACATGTTTATGCCATGGCACAGCAAATAAAACCCTTCCGTCAGATGTTTTTGGAATCATTAATGCAGATTCACTTTTTAGGAAACTTTTGTCTAACACAATGTGAACACCCTGGCTTGGGCGTACCATTTTCTTTGATTGTGGGTTGTTCATTTGCAAAATGTCATCTACAAAAACGCCGGTAGCATTAATAACAACCTTGCCTTTTAGTTTTAATGTTTTGCCTGTCAGTGCATCTTCTGTCTCTACACCAGTTATGTTTCCTTTCGAATCTTTTAAAAGATTGATCACTTTCATGTAGTTGATTAGGGTGGCCCCGTTTTCAATTGCAGTTTGTGCGATATTAACAGCTAATCTTGCGTCATCAAATTTACCATCAAAGTAACTGATTCCGCCTTTTAAGCCTTTCGTTTTAATTCCGGGCATTAAAGCGGTGATATCCTTTTTTGATAAATATTTAGATTTTCCAAAACTGTATTTTCCAGCCAGCCAATCGTAAAGAGTAAGTCCTGTAAGGTACTTTGCCACAGAAAACCAATCATAGCAAGGGATAATAAATTCTTCTTTATTAACCAGGTGTCCAGCATTTTGCTGCATTAAACCACGTTCTTTAAGTGCATGTCTAACCAATCCAATATCACCTTGCGCCAAATAGCGTACGCCACCATGCACAAGTTTAGTACTTCTGCTTGATGTGCCTTTGGCAAAATCTGATTGCTCCACCAATATGGTTTTAAAACCACGGCTGGTTGCATCGAGTGCAGTGCCTAAACCGGTTGCGCCACCTCCAATAATTATAAAATCCCACTCGGTTTGTTCTGGTGTATGGTATTGATGTAGTCTTTTCATTTGCTTTCTATTTAAAATAAAACGAAACAATACGCAAGTATAAATAATTATAATCGAAATAATGTGTTATTTTTGTTAAATAATTTTGAATAAGAAATGAAGAGCTGTTTTATTTACTTATTTTGCAATAAAATTTAATTTTAAAGCTTATGATGAACTTGGCTGAAAGGCATCAATTCATATTAAATCGTTTACAGAATGATCAATATATTAATGTTGTAGATTTATGTAAGGAATTGAAAGTATCTTCCGTAACGATAAGAAAGGATTTAAAGTTGCTGGAGGATAAGGATTTATTATTCAGAACTCATGGTGGTGCTACGGTAAATAATCCTTATACGGTCGATCGTCCTGTAAATGAAAAAGAAAAACTGCAATCTACAGAAAAGAACAAGATCGGCGCTGCCGCGGCAGGATTGTTAAATGAAAACGACTCAATTGTAATAGCCTCGGGTACTACGGTATTATACTTTGCAAAAAATATAACGCCAGGTAGCAATTTAACTGTTGTTACCTCAGCACTGAATGTTGCACTGGAGCTTATGCGGGAATCAAGCATAGAAGTAATCCAGCTGGGTGGTTTATTGCGTAAAAGTTCTTCGTCGGTGATGGGAATTTATGCTGAACAGATTTTGCAGGACTTCTATTTTAATAAATTCTTTTTGGGGGTTGATGGCATAGATTTAGACTTCGGTTTAACCACTACAAACGCCATGGAAGCTCATTTAAACAGAAAAATGATCGATGCTTCACAAAAAACAATTGTCCTGGCAGATTCGACTAAATTTGGTAAACGGGGCTTTGGTAAGATATGCGGATTGGAAGAAATTGATCATATCATTACTGATAAAGGAATTTCTGATCAAATTGTAAAACATTTAGAGGCTTTAGGTGTTACTGTAACTATTGTATAAAAGAAAATAACCAAACCAAAAATTAATTTTAGATTTGAATATGGGAAAAACACGAATACACATATTGGAAGATGATCAGGAAATTAGAAACGTAATCGAAATTCTTTTAAAAGAAGAAGGGTTTGAATTGCAGCTTTCATCATCTTTTTCTGAATTGAAAAAAAATATACAGGATGCAATGCCTGATTTATTTTTATTGGATGTGATGCTTCCTGATGGAAACGGAGCAGAGATATGTGAAGATTTAAAAACAGATATTTTTACAAAACACATCCCTATTATTGTAATGTCTGCTCAAAACGATAGCGAACAAAAAGCAACAGCGGCTTTTGCCGATGATTATATTAGTAAGCCATTTGATATTGACGATATTTTAAAAAGAATTAATGTTTTGTTAAAGCGCAGTGCCGATCGCAAAGCATCAAAAGTTTAAACAACAATAAACCCCGGAATTTTAAAATCGTCGGGGTTTGTTTTTGCATTTAAAATGCCAATTAAAAAGCCTTTCAGAATATGAAAGGCTTTTTAGTGTTTTTATATTACTAATTGTACTGATTTGCTTTAGCGTATGTTTTCAGGTATTTTTTTAGCATTTCCCTGGCAACATGTATTCTGGTTTTAACGGTGCCGAGCGGGATGTCTAAAGTTTCGGCAATTTCATGATATTTATACCCTTCAAAATATTTAATAAAAGGTACACTGTAAACATCCGGTAATTTATCCAGCGCTTTTTGAATATCGTCTATTATTAACTTGCCCACAGAACCATTTTGCTCGGCGCTGTACATCAGGTTTGCGGATGATATTTCTTCATCCTGCGTAACCAAAGATTTAGACTTTGTTATTTTACGGTAATTGTTAATGAATGTGTTTTTCATAATCACAAAGAGCCAGCCTTTAATATTCGTTCCTTCCTGAAAATTCTGATAAAAACGAATGGCTTTGAGCATGGTATCCTGCACCAAGTCATTTGCATCTTCCAAGTCTTTTGTGAAGTTTAGCGCGTGCATCCGAAGCGAAGCTGAATGGTTATTAACCATGTTGTTAAATTCAATTTGAGTCATGTTATTATAGGTTAGGGGGTGATGTTTTGCTTAAAACAAAACCTATACCAATCAACAATAAAATATATAATACAGGAATTCTATTTTGATTGAAAAATGCTCCTGTATTTGTTTTAAAGGGGTTTTTTAAGAAATGTCAATTTATAGCCTAAGTGTATTTTACGTATAAATACGGAGCTTTCGGGTAGTTGCCTTTTTTTATCGTTTTTATCCTTGTTTTAAAATTCAGACAAACTAAAAAGCTGCACAAATAAAAAATGCCCTGAATATTATCCAGGGCATTTATATAGATAATAATTTAAATTATTCGGCTGCAGCTTCTTCGTTAATAAAGCCTTCCGCGATTTCTGTCAGGGCTACATCAGTTTCTTTTTCATTTTCCAGTGTTCTGGTTAATAACTCTACAACAGCGGTGTGCCCCATGTTTTCGGCAAAGGTTTTTAATGTTCCGTAGGTTGCAATTTCATAATGTTCTACTTTTTGAGCGGCTAAAATCAAACCAGCATCCCGAATCATTGTACCAGATTCAGTGTCTTCAATAATGCTTTCTGCCTCTTCCAGCAATCCTGCCATAGCATCACATTTTTTCGCTGCAGCTTTTTCTTCAAGGAGAGAAAAAACTTCTTCCAGTGTTTCAATATGTGTTTGGGTTTCTGCTGTGTGTTTTTCAAATGCCGAAGCAAGTTCAGGACTTGTAGCTGCCTTTTTCATTTTTGGTAGCGCTTTTACAAGATGTTTCTCTGCCCAGTAAATGTCTTTTAACTCATCAACAAAAAACTTGTGGAATTCTGAATTTTCCATTTTTCCCGTTTTGTTTTTTGGTTTGGTTGTTCTTTTTGCTGTAGTTGCCATAGTGATGTATTTTGTTTTTTTATGTACAACCAAATGTTTTTTAAAAGGTTTCGAATATTTTTAACTCGAAAAAATAGAAGGCGAGGGGTTTCCTATAGCTTTTTTAGTTAAAAGATTTCTACGAATTGCTTTCTCTGCGGTTTCGTCTGTTAAAAGTAATTTCATAAAGCAGTTTTGTAATTATTAGATTTGCCAGCCAATTTTTGTTTTTCGGCCGTAGAAAAAGAGCAAAAAAACACCGTTTTAGTAAGGGTGCTTGAAAGATATTGCAACTATACGATTCTCCTTTTTGTATATTGCGAAGGCAAGTAAGAACAATTATATGGAAAATATAATAAGCTATTTTGAAAAATATCTTCCCCTTAATGATGATGAAATACAGGCTTTGATGAGCCGCATTACACAAAGGAAAATCAAGCGAAGGCAACTTCTATTGCAAGAAGGAGATGTATGTAAGTACTTTTATTATGTTCAAAGTGGCTGCTTCAAAATGTATGGTGTAGACGATAAAGGTATTGAACACAATCTTGTTTTTGCTGCTGAAGATGATTGGATTTCAGATATTGGAAGCCTGCACAAAGAACTTCCGTCTAAGTTATTTATAGAAGCTATTGAGCCATCAGTTGTGCTGCAAATATCTAAAGGAGATTTGTGGTATTTATATACCCATTATCCAAAGTTTGACAGGAATTTTCGTGTAATTATGGAAGACAAATATATTGAACTTCAAAATCGATTGCTGCAAACATTTAGTACTGTTGCGCTGGATAGGTATGATCGGTTTATTGACCAGTATCCGCATTTAGTTAATAGATTACCCGGTACCCAAATTGCCTCATATCTGGGCGTAACTGCCGAATTTCTCAGTAAAATAAAGAACGACAGGTTTAAAAAATAGCCTTACCCTTAATCTATATTAAGGGTATTTCTTAATTTATCTTATGAGTGTAAGCGGATTGTTCGTCGCAACTTTGTATTGTCAATATCGACAAACAGATTTAAAAAAAATGCGATGAATACCATAAATCAAAAGACAAAAGTAGCCATTATTGGTTTGGGAAACATTGGCAAAGCCATTGCTTCCAACCTTGTAAAAGGTAACCACCCAGTTATTATTTCTTCCCGTGAAATTGTGAAGGCGCAGAGTTTTGCTGCCGAATTAGGCGCTTCGGCAACAGCCGAAGAAACATATAGTGCTATCAAAAATGCAGATATAATCATTCCTACCATTTCCTTTGACAAAATCAAAGAATTTTTAGCACAGTTTGCGGAGGAACTAAAAGGAAAAATAATTGTAGATGTTTCCAATCCAATTGCTCCCGATGGGCATGGAGGTTTTAAAAAGGTCATAAACGAGGATGTTTCTGCCGGACAAACCCTGTTGGCATTGGTGCCGAAGGGCGCAAGTTTTGTAAAGGCTTTCGGAACATTAGGTGCTGCCTCTTTATTTGGTGCTGCATTTGCACAGCCAGATAAAAAGGTCCTTTTTTATGCATCTGACAGTACCAATATTAATAAACAGATAGATGAACTTATTACCGACAGCGGCTTTGTGCCATTGCACATTGGCGGTATTAATCAATCTATCCGTATAGAAGTATTTGGCGATCTCCATGAATTTGGTGCGTTGGGTAAGACTGTAACACTTTTAGAAGCGAAGAATGCCGTAAATCATTACGAAGGTTAAATCAAGATCGTATGAGAAAGATGATCGTACTGTTAATGTTGCTATTAACCATAGCCGCTTGCCAAAACGAAAAAAAACAGCCACAATCCAATTCGAATACTTTTAATTCTAAAAAAACAAAAACAATGGATAATCAAATAGTAAAAACAGAAATAAAAAAGTCATTAAGCATTTATTTTGATGCCTTGAACAAATCAAGCGTAGAACAAGCGGTTGGTCAATATACTGCAGACGGTATTTTTATGCCAACAGGATTTCCAACGGCAAACAGTACATCAGAACTTACCATGGCTTACGAAAATATCTTCAAGGCGATTCAGCTCAATGTAACCTTCAAAATAGAAGAAATTGTGGCATTGGATGATCATGTAGCATTTGTTCGCACTCAATCAACCGGAACGCAATTAATACATGATAATGGCCAAAAGACTGAAGAATTAAACAGGGAATTTTTTCTGATGAGAAAAGAAAATGGTATCTGGAGAATTATGCGCTATATGTTTAATCAGCCAAAGTAATTAACATATAAAGTTTGTGTGAGTTTAATCTTAAAGGGCTATAAAACACAAAAAGCACTGAAAATTAGTGCTTTTTGTGTTCTGCGGAAAGCGAGGGATTCGAACCCCCGGACCTGTTACAGTCAACAGTTTTCAAGACTGCCGCATTCGACCACTCTGCCAGCTTTCCATCGGCAAAAGTACAAATTCTGTTCAAAACTGCAAACCGCGATCTATATTTTTTTATATTAAATTGATAATTGCTTAACACAGAGGAAGAAAAATTTTATTCCTTCTTTAAATTCTCTTCAATTCGGTCTGATTTTTTGAATAAGTTGAAGTTAGGGCGGATAATTTTGACGCTTCTTTTGCTTACATCAACGCTTGCATTTAGCTCAAATCCGATTAATAAAATTAATGAATTTAAATAAAGCCAGATCATAACCACAATTAAGGTGCCTATGGAACCATATACTTTATTGTAAGATCCAAAATTATTAATGTAGAAGGAGAATCCCCAGATGGTTAAAAAAGCCAGGATTGTGGCCAGCCAGGAGCCCGCACTAAAGAGTTTCCACTTTTTGGCATGCGAAGGTCCATACCGGTAGAGCATTGAAATGGTTACAAAATATAAAGCAGCTAAAATGGTCCACCGGCTAAGTTGTATAGCATACACAGCGAGGCTATCTTTAATATGAAGTTCGTCTTGGATGTACTTCAATAAAACTTCGCCCAGTGCCATTGCGCTAATGCAAATGATAATGGAAAAACAAATAACGGTGGTTAAAATTAAGGCAATTAACCTTTGCTTTAGCCAGCTTCTGGTTTCTATAACCAAAGAAGATTTATTAAATGCTTTCATTAAATTTTTTACTCCGTTTGTTGCAAAAAATAAGGCAGAAACAAATCCAAAGGACAGCAATCGGCTATTTTGTTTCTTAATGATGTCCTTTAAAGTAGCTTCAAAGGCATCGAATGCATTATGGGGGAGTACCAATTCAATTAACCCCAATAACTGGTCTTGGAAGTGTTTTATGGGGATAAAAGGAATCAATGTAAACAGGAAGATAATTCCCGGAAAAATAGCGAGCATAAAGCTATAGGCCAGGGACGATGATTTATTAACCAGTGATTCCTTTTTTATTTCTCTGAAAAAGAAAGTGGCAACCGTATATAAAGGTAGGGGGCTAAATCCCGGCAAAATACAACGCTTAGTCCATTCGATAAATGTAGAATAGAGCTTAAATTTTAATAATTGCCGGTGTAACCATTCCATGTAAAATTATATAAAATACTGATTTACACCCTGCATAAAATTTTGTGGCGGGTGGCAGGGTTTTCTGGTTTCCTTATCTACAAAAACCAAAGTTGTATGCCCAATATTGATCAGCTGATTTTCTTCATTATAAATTTCATAATCAACTTTTAAACGTACTGAAGGCAATTCTTTAACAATAGATTTAACTGTCAAAACCTGGTTATACAACGCAGGCTTTAAATATTTACATTGCAATTCTAAAATGGGTAACATTATGCCATCAGCCTCCATAGAAGCATAGGTTATGCCTGAGCAGGCCTCAAAACATTCCGTTCTGGCAATTTCGTAGTAAAGGGCATAGTTTGCATGATGAACCACACCCATTTGGTCGGTTTCGGCATACCGCACCTTTACTTGAGTTTCGTGTACAAACATTATTTAAAGATGTTTCTTTTATTTAAAGCTTCGCGGTATTTTTTAGCATTAATTTCGTGTTGTTCTTTTGTTTCGGCAAAGTTATGGTATCCCGAGAAATCATCTTTAGCACACATATAAATGTACTTGTTATTGTCGCGGTTTAAAACAGCATCAATTGCATTAATACTCGGCATCATAATTGGTCCCGGAGGTAAGCCTGCATATTTATAGGTATTGTATAAAGATTGTACCTGTAATAATTTTCCGGTAACCCTTTTAACTGTAAAATCGTTGTTTGCAAAAATTACTGTCGGATCAGCCTGTAATAAAATTCCCTTATTTAAACGGTTTAAATACAAACCAGCAATAATTGGCATTTCTTTGTCGTAAAGGGCTTCAGCATCTACAATAGAAGCCAAAGTATACACCTGAATAGGTGTTAAATTAAGACTTGCTGCTTTTTGTTTACGCTCTGCCGTCCAGAATTTTTCATATTCCTTGTGCATACGCTCAAAAAAATCGACGGGAGAAATATTCCAGTACATTTCGTATGTATTTGGAACAAACATGGCATAAATATTATCCTGGTTAAAGCCGTATTTGCTAATTAAAGGGGTAGAATCGAGCACACTGATAAAACTTAAAGAATCAGGCTCTAAATTGTTTGCCAAATAGGCTGCAAAATTCTCCTTTTTACGAATGTTCTGGAATTTAAGTTTAACTGCATCCTGGTTTCCTGCTTTAATCAAATTAATCAATGCACGGTTGGTCATACCGGTTTTTAAACGATAACGTCCGGGTTTTAAATTCTCAGCAAGGTTCATTTTGCCTGCTGCCTGTTTAAAAGATGGCAGGTTTTTAAGGATATTCTTTTTATCCAGCTCATCGAGCAAATTGCTATAATCGCTTCCTGTTTTAATATAAAGGTACTTTTGGCTTTCGGTAACGTTAGGGGCAAAGTAAATCTTGTACAGGTTCAGGGCAAAATATCCTGCAATTAAAATGGCTACAACAGCAACAACAATTGCTATTTTCTTACCAGCGCCTGGCTTTTTGTTTTCTATTTCAGTCATTGGAATATGAATGCGTATTTTTTATTGTTTGTTAGATAAGGTAATGTTAATTCTGGTACCAATAGAAACTTTGGTTACAGAATCTGCAGGCATTGGATCTTGCTTGGAAATTACAGCGTTGGCACTGTCGGTAATTTGTCCATCGTAAATGATATTACCCAAAGAAAGCATAGAGCCTTTCAGACTAAATTTAGCTTCATCAATGGTTAAACCAACCAATTGAGGAATATCTACTTCTTCGCTGCCACGGCCGTCTCCTAAAACTAAATCAATACGAGAGCCTACCGGTAAAGACTGGCCAGCCTGCAGTGGTTGCCCACCAAACGAAGCTTGTAAAACCACATCTTTACTTACGTCAGGTTTATAGGTCGTATCGCCAAGTTTTAGCCTTGCACTTTCAATAATGGCCACCGCCTCTCTCAAAGTTTTAAAGCCAATATCGGGAAATTTAGTGTTTGGCGTTTTAGCCGTATTTATAGTTAAGTAAATGGTCCTATTGTCTTTAACAAAAGTATTTGCGTCAGGATCCTGATCTATAACCAGGCCAGGTGGCTGGTCCATAATATAAACCGAATCAACTTCGTATTTTAAGCCTGCATCCTTAAGTTTGGCTACAGCCTGTTCAAAAGAAAGCCCTTTAACTAAAGGTACATTTAAACCTTCACCGTGTTTGGTGTAATATCTTAAACTAAAAAATGCAATAAGCAATAAGGCAAATACAGTAAAAACAGCTGCTAATATGTTGTTTCTGAAAGATTTGGTTTTTAAATAATCAATAAATTTAGACATGAATCTTAAATTCTGGGGTTAAGCGTACAAACTCAAATGTAGTTATTTTAATATTGAATGATAATTTCGAATTGGAACATTCATTATCTCTAAGAACGTATAATTCTATTAATTATTAATTCTATCATTCAAAATTAATTATTGCACAAAGATATTTATATTTTTGAGGATATATTTAAATTCAATTCTATTTATAACTAAGGATTTTCCACATGAAGAAAACTATTGCATTATTAACCGGCGGTACAACGGGCGAATGGGTGATATCGGTAAAAAGTGCGGCTACAATTGCGCAAAATATTGATACTGATTTATACGATGTATACAAAATAATGCTGAATGATAAAGGTTGGTTTTATGAACCTGCTGATTCTGTTAAGATTGATATAGATAAGAATGATTTTTCTTTAACGCTTGAAGGCCGAAAAATTAAATTCGACGGTGTTTTTATTGCCATTCATGGCTCTCCGGGTGAGGACGGAAAGCTACAAGGCTATTTTGATATGTTAAACATTCCTTATACTACCTGCGATGCTTTAACCTCATCTATTACCATGAATAAAGGTTATACGAAAGCCATTGTAGCGGGAAGTGAAAATTTAAATACAGCCAAATCCATACAGATATTTAAGGATGGGAATTATAAACTGGACCAGATTAAGCAGGATTTGAGGTTGCCCTATTTTGTAAAACCTAATAATGGTGGCAGCAGCATCGGAATGAGTAAAGTTAGCCATGCTGATGATCTTGCAGCTGCATTAGAAAAAGCATTTAAGGAAGATACCCAGATTTTAATTGAAGAATTTATTGAAGGACGCGAATTTACGGTTGGGGTAGCTAAATTAGATGGCGAGATAGTTGTTTTGCCACCAACTGAAGTGGAAACTGCAAAAGAGTTTTTTGATTTTGAGGCTAAATATACTCCAGGTGTGGCAACAGAAACAACACCGGCACCTATACGCGATGAAACAAAAGCGAGAGTGGCACAAATTGCTGCTGATGTATATAAAAAATTAAATTGCAGGGGCGTGGTCCGTATTGATTTTATTTTGACCGGAGATGAAGGCGATTTTTATTTTATAGAGATAAACACCATTCCGGGCCAAACAGCTACCAGCTTTATTCCGCAACAGGTAGCGGCTATGGGCTTAACCCTTAAAGAATTTTATACTAAACTAATGAAGGAAACTTTAAGCAATTAGTTGGTGTTTGGGCTTGATTTAAAAAGAAACGGATAACCGAAAACTAAAATGTATATCAAAAAACTTATAGAACAGGGTTTTCAGGTTAAAGAATATTTAAAGGATACGATAATTTACGAACCTGGTATGCAAGCCAGGTTTGTTTATTTTATACTTTCGGGCGAAATTAGAATGGTTACAGTTAGCGATGAAGGGAAGGAGTTTATACAGGGAATTTTTAAATCCGGACAATATTTTGGCGAACCGGCCTTGCTGATTAATCGCCCTTACCTGGCTTATACCATTACCAATAAAGACACACAGCTAATTGCAGTAAATAAAACTGCATTTTTCGATATACTTAAAAATGATACCGAGTTTAGTATGGATTTAATAAAAGTACTGAGCAATCGTCTTTTTTATAAATCAATGATGCTGGAAGAGCTGGCCAACGAAAAGGCAGAACACCGGTTGTTAACCATTATTAATTATCTGATTGCTGATGTGCAAGCTGGACAACCTTTAAACGTTACCAGACAAGAATTAGCAGATATGACAGGTTTACGTGTAGAAACCGTAATCCGAGAAATAAAGTTGCTGGCCACAAAACAAATTATACAACTTAAAAAAGGCAAAATCATTAAAAATGATGCCGTAGAAACAGATCATTTTTAATGATGTGTTTTAAGCCGAATTGTAACTAAAATTTACAGACCCATTTATTAATTCTATATTGGGCCAGTACCCGTTTAATCACGAAATGTAAGCTGATTGTCTTGTTTTGTAAATATGATGTAGGTCATGTTTTAGGCATGTAATTGGACTTAGATTTGTAACATTAAATAAAATTGAGTTATGGCAGAGTTATCTAAATTTCAAGCATTTATTCAGTGTAAGTGCCCACGTTGTAGAAAAGGTGATATTTTTACCGGAAGTGCATATGCTTTCAGATTACAAAAAACGAATGTAAATTGTCCGCATTGTAATTTAAAATTCGAACGCGAGCCCGGATTTTTCTATGTGGCCATGTTTGTAAGTTATGCAATGAATGTGGCAGAAATTATAACCATAGGCGTGGCTTCTTACGTTTTGGGCCTACCATTAATTTATGAAAACCTTTGGTATTACGTTGGACTGATTCTTTTTGGAGTTTTACTTTGTTCTCCAATTAATTATAGATATTCGAGGGTGGTTTTATTACATTATTTAACGCCTGGCTTACATTACGTGCCCGGTAGCGGAGATAATAATTAGAAATTTTATACCGACATTTATCCAATGAACTTTATGGATTGGATAAAACAACCCTGGCCCTGGTACATTGCAGGGCCTTTAATTGGTCTCATTGTTCCTGCATTATTGCTTCTTGGAAATAAATCTTTTGGCATTTCGGCCAATTTAAGACACATTTGTGCAGCCTGCATTCCGGCTAAGATTCCATTTTTTGAATACGACTGGAAAAAGGAAAGCTGGAATTTATTTTTTGTAGCAGGCATTTTGTTGGGCGCTTTTCTTACTTCCTTGTTACTTGTCAATCCTGGAGATATTAAGCTTAACTCTAAACTGGTAAGCGAGCTGGCCGGTTATGGCATTCATGATTTCTCGAACCTTGTTCCATCAGAAATAATCAGCTGGAGCAGTTTGTTTTCTGTAAAAGGTTTTATCTTAATTGTTTTTGGAGGTTTTTTAGTTGGGTTTGGTACCCGTTATGCTGGTGGTTGTACCAGCGGGCATGCCATTATGGGTATTTCCAGCTTACAGTGGCCATCTTTAATTGCAACAGTATGTTTTATGATAGGCGGTTTTTTTACAGCAAACCTCATATTACCTTATATTCTTAAATTGTAATGAAATTATTGGCGAATTTAAAGTACCTGGTTGTGGGCATGGTTTTCGGAATAGTATTCGTAAAAGCCGAAATTATTAGCTGGTTTCGCATTCAGGAAATGTTCAGGTTACAGTCATTCCATATGTATGGAGTAATTGGAAGTGCTATTTTGGTGGCTATGATTTCTATTTTAATGATTAAACGATTTAAAATTAAAACCATAACCGGTGAGGAAGTTGTTATTCACCCCAAGAAATTTAATAAGGGGCAAATTTATGGCGGATTGATCTTTGGAATGGGTTGGGCCATTACGGGTGCTTGCCCCGGACCGCTATTTGCACAAATTGGAACAAGAGCAACCGTTGTCGTCATTACCTTATTAAGCACTGTGGCAGGCACCTGGGTTTATGGTAAGTTTAAAGATTCTTTTCCGCAATGATAAACAGAAGGACTATTTAAACGCATCCAATAGGTTTTGCAATTCATCAAAACTGGCAAGTTCGTATAAACATGCGGTCAGGTTAAAAACAAAGTGAATAATTACCCCATACCAGATGGTTTTTTCTTTTACCCTGATAAAACCCAGTATAATCGCAAAAGGCAAAAGCCAGAAGAATGAAATCATGCTGAAATGCATAATAAAAAAAATAAAGGAGCTAATGTAAATGGCTTGTTTATCGTCTAAAATTCCAGTTAGCTTTTGCATTAAGTAGCCGCGAAATGCCAGCTCTTCAAATAATGCAGGAAACACGGCAACAGATAAGATCATCAGGGACTTTCCATAAGGATGATAACTGAATATACTATGATAATACTGCGTTTTATGCCAGATGAGCAAGTTTAAATGTATAACCAGGTATTGAACCGTTACAGAGGCTAAAGCAGCTACTACAATAAAAACAATAAGTTTAGTGAATGAAAAAGCTGGCCATTTAAGAATGTGTTTGTTTTCTCTCCAACTGTAACCAAAAAACATCAACGTTGTTAAGGCCAGCATAATATCCAGGTATAGGATAGAGGAGATGGTATGTACCTTTATAATTGATGGAATTATGCATAATAAAACCTGTACGGCAAAAAACAGCGCAATCTGTTTCAGGTTTGGCCATCCAAAACTTACTGTTTCTACTTCAGCAGGATTTTGTTGTTGCCCGCAGTTGTTGCAGTAATGGTTGCTGAACAGGATTTCTGATTGGCAATTGTGGCAAACTTTAGTTAAACTTTCTGTTTCTTCCAAAACTAATCTAAATTGAGTTCTTTTTTAAGCTTATCAACTTCAAGTACTGCTTTAATGCCTTTAATTAGGTAACCAATAACGATGATCTTGAAAATAATCCCTGAAAATATAGATACAGGAGAAACAACAGCATTTAAAATTTGAACCAGAATAAACAAAGATAAACCGGAGATTAATGCGGCAGCGGGTTTTGTTTTGCTCCAAACGGCAAGACCCAAAAAGGCACCCACTAATATGATGTTAGTGATTAACATAGGAAATGCATCTTCCGATTCTGCATTCATAAAGTAGGCAATCACCGTCCAAAAGGCTATAAGGCCTCCAATCCAATACAAAGATTTACGTGCCGAATCTATTTTACCGCCCGATTCTTGGAGTTCGATTTCTTTAACAGACCTTAATGAAACAAAGTTTTTCTGCTCCTGTTCAGTTCCATGCAAAGGGAAGCCACAGTTAAAACAAAAAGAATCTGCTGCAGAATAGGGTTTATAGCAGCAATTGCAAAAGGTATTGGATGAAATTTCCATGATGAGAGCGTTTTAATTTTAGTAAATATAGAATTGAAAATGTTAATCTCAAAAAGAATTAAATTTTTCCGTTCTAAAATATCTATCTGAGTTCGATTTTAAGCATGTTCCTGATTACTTAATGCGTCACTCTGAATTTATTTCAGGGTCTTTCTAACTAAAAAGGTGCTGAAATAAATTCTGCAAAACGATATCCGATCAATATATTACAGTAATGGCGATACAAGTCTTGCTGATTTTTCGAGCAACTGCCTTATCATCGGGCGGTTTTCCCATTCCATCCGGTCAATTTTTTTAGCGTTTAAAATATCATCGTAAAAGGCATTACTGAGTTCAGTTGCCAATTCTTCATCATAAATTATCGCGTTCACTTCAAAATTCAGGTCAAAACTTCGGTAGTCCATATTTGCCGTGCCAACCATTGCAATTTCACGATCAGCAACCATAGTTTTAGCATGCACAAATCCTTTTTGGTAAAGGTATATTTCCACACCCACCTTTAACAGTTCATCATAATAGGATTTGGCAGCTGAATTAACCAGTTTGGAGTCTGATTGATCGGGAACAAGTAATTTAATAGAAACACCTCCGAGCGCAGCAACAGTAAGCGCATCTATAATGCTCTCGCCCGGAATGAAATAGGGTGTAGTGATTAATATTTCTTTTTTAGCATTACTAATCACTTCCAGCAAAGAGAATAAGATTGAAGGGAAATTGGAATCAGGCCCGCTTGCTGCAATCTGAACCACTTTATTTCCGGAAGAATTGATATGATGCCTTGGAAAAAAAAGATTATTGGGTTCAAGCTTTTCTTCCGCGCAAAAATTCCAGTCGCATAAAAAAAGATATTGGAGATAATAAATTCCCGGGCCCTGCAAACGAAGGTGCGTGTCTCTCCAAAAAAGTGCTTTACTTCCCGGTTGATTTACATATCGGTCGCTCACATTAATGCCGCCTACAAATCCTGATGAACCATCAATAATAATAATTTTGCGATGGTTGCGGTAATTAAGCTGGTTGGCTAAAGCAATAAATGTAATTTTTGAAAATGCAAAAGCTTCAATTCCCGAATCTCGAAGTCTTTTCACCATCTTTTTCCGGATGGAACGACTTCCAAAATCGTCGTATATAAACCTGATTTTTACACCTTCTTTTGCTTTCTGGATTAAAATGCTTTCAATGGATCGCCCAACTTCATCATCTTCAAAAATATAATATTCGATATGGATATGATGTTTAGCTTCGCGAAGTGCCTGTAATACTTCAGGGAATTTATGCTCACCATTGAATAATAACTTTACATTATTATGCCCGGTTAAAGGGCTCTTGGTATCTTTAAGTAAAAGATGAGATAATCTTTGGTAAACCTGTACATTTTCAGGACTGTTATCAAATGTATTTCGAGAATATTGATCGATTTCTAAAGCAACACTTTTAGCAAGATTTTCGTTCTGTACCAGTTTTTTAGAAAACATTTTTCTCTTGCGGTAGTTGATGCCGACCGAAAAATAAATGATCATACCCAGCAACGGAACAAAAATAATAAGCAGGAGATAGGCAAGTGTTTTGGTGTTGCTTCGAGTATCTATAATAACCCTTAAACAAACGAGTACAACTACAATTGCATAAACAATTTCTGACAAAAGTAACCAGTTCATCTGTATCAGGTTAAGGTTTAAAGGTATTTATTTCTTGAATTGATTTAAATTAGTTAAAACTATACTGTTCTTATAGCTTTAACCAGTTTTTTAACCTGATCAACAGAAGTTAATTCGTATTGATATTCATCATCAATGTTTCCCATTTTGGTTTTTGTGTTGCGGTATTCCATTTTACTGGCTACAAATGCTTTTGCTGAGGCATGAAAATCCTGGGCGCCTGTTTTTGTCATCAATTCGATGATGTTATTTTCATTAATACCAGCGCCAGGCATAATGGCTATCCTTCCATTTGCCTGTTTAACGAGCTTTGCCAATGCATCAAGCCCCTTGATGGCAGATGATGATCCTCCCGATGAAAGCACACGTACAATGCCCAGTTCTATTAAATCCTCTAATGCTTTTTCTTTATCGTTACTCATGTCAAATGCCCGGTGAAAAGCAACTGGCATAGGCTTGGCAAGTTCAATAAGTTCATGCATGCGTTTTTTATCTATACTGCCATCTTGATTTAATATACCGGTAACAATTCCATCACAATTTAATGATTTACAGATTTTTATATCCTCTTTTATCAATTCAAACTCTAAGTCAGAATACAGAAAATCTCCGCCACGCGGCCTTATAATAGGCCAGATTTCTATATGAAGATTTTTTTTGGATAAGACAATTTGCCCATAACTGGGCGTTGTTCCGCCTTCTGCCAAATTATCACATAATTCTACACGCTTTGCTCCGCCATTTTGAGCCGCAAGGGCAGAAGCATAAGAATTGGCGCAAATTTCTAAAACATTCATGTTTAAATCTTCAGGTGGTTGTAAGTTGATGGTATTATTAATTTAATCTTCGGCAGAAACCGGCCCTAAAACCTTCCAGCCAGCATTTGATTTAAATGTATTTAATTGTTGAATTGATTTTCCGCCATCCAGAAACCAGCAAACCTCCGTAATAATCCAGTGGTTTTCGTCAGTTTTTTCCCTTTCTGTAAAAGCATTCTGAAGGTTGGAGAAGTCAGGGAAGCCATTTTCCACCAGGTTATTTATAAAGGAGAGGTGTAAAACTTCGGCTGTACTCGCAATTATTTCGTCAGCCTTTTCCATATTCAGACGGGAAAGCATCATTTTGGCTTCTTCGTAAAAGTCTTTACACGCTAATGCAGCCTCAATATCTTTTTCGCTATACGCTTTTTCCAAGGCTAAAATTGCACCCTCTGGTGTATCAAAATTAGCTTTAAAATGGTCTACACCTTCGTCAATGTATAAGTTTATGCTTTTATCAAAGGCCGGGCGCTCTTGTTCAGGTACGCCGTCTCTTATGGCTCTTATGGTATATCCGCCAATTAACCTGCCATTTTCTATCGTCATCCAATCGGAAATCAAATTACGGTCAATTCCGATTTTTTGTTCAAAGTGTACTGTGGTTACATTAACGGGCTCATTTCCTACAGTTCCGAATAAGTTTCCCTCATCGTCAAAATGAGGATCGGTAAGCCAGATGTGTTCGCTGTTTTCCTGGTCTACAATTTTTACTTTTACAGAAAAATAAACTTGCTGGGGTTGAGGATTTTTAAGACTTTCTTCAAAATACCAAAGAGTTAAACTCGCTTTTTCAATTGCCCAGTTCATGCGTTCGTCCTCATTAGGGATGTAAACCATGTCGGGTTCGTTTTTACGTTCTTCTACGTTTTTCTTTCCGAAAATTTTTGATAATAGGCCCATGTTGTAGTTATAGGTTTATTAGGGAGTGTTCAATTAATTTAGTAATAACTTTTGCCTTTTATAAGCAAATCTTGCTTTTCTGCGTTGCAAACAGCATAGCTAAAGCCTTGTTGGATGGCGTAGGCACCATATTCGCCTTTTTTGTTGATGGCTAAAAATCCCACCTGAATATTTTTTGCAGTTTCGGGTTTCTTTTTGATGATTCTTAAAACAGCTTCTTTACAGGCTGCTTCTGGAGTATAACCCTGGCGCATTAATTCTACAACCAAAAATGAACCAACATTTCTAACGACTTCTTCTCCAACACCTGTTGAAGTTGCTCCACCTACTTCATTATCAACGTAAAGGCCAGCACCAATAATAGGGCTGTCGCCAATACGACCATGCAGTTTGTAGGCCATGCCACTGGTGGTACAGGCACCAGAAATATTTCCTTTGGCATCAATAGCCAGCATGCCAATGGTATCGTGGTTATACTGGTTTCCTGGTAATTTTTGAGGAGCGGCTTTTTCGTAAAGTTTATTTTCAATATTCATTACCGGAGCATACTTTGCTGTTTTTAACCATTCTTTCCAGGCTTTTTCACTGGCGGGTGTTAGCAGGTTTTCTTTTTTAAAACCTTGCTCCAGTGCAAATTGCAGTGCACCATCGCCTGCAAGCATTACATGCGGGGTTTTCTCCATTACTTTACGGGCCACCGAAATGGGATGTTTAATATGCTCAAGGGCTAACACCGCTCCGCAATTACCCAATTCATCCATAATACAGGCATCTAAGGTTACATGCCCATCGCGATCGGGTAAACCGCCATAACCAACAGATTGATTTTTTTCATCTGCTTCAGGTACCCAAACTCCCTGTTCTACAGCATCAAGTGCCCGGCCACCGGCCACTAAAACTTTCCAGGCATCCGCATTGGCAGCGATTCCAAAATCCCATGTTGAAATTACGATGGGCAGATTTTTCGTATCTTTTTGCGTAGCGGGAATAGCATCCGCTAAGCTGGTTTTATCAAGGGCTAATAATCCTGCAGAAAGGGCAGAGGCTTTAATAAATTTACGGCGGTTAAACATTTAGATTGTGATTGTTTGGTTAAGGTTTAGTTATTTTTTAATCAATTTGAAAATTATCGGCATCTTTTAGAAATGGAAACTGCCTGCGAATTTTTACAATTTCCTCGTAAGTGATGGTAATGGTGTACATATCTTCGTCTTCAGGCTTGTAATAAACGGTATTTCCGTAAGGATCAATGCACATGGAGTGCCCGCCATGATAAATCTGATTGCCATCATGCCCAACACGATTTACGCCAATTACATAACTTTGGTTTTCTATTGCTCTTGCCGGTATCAATGCTTTCCAATGAGATGAACGTTTATCGGGCCAGCTGGCTACGAGCAGTAAAATATCATATTCAGCATCCTTATTTCTCAACCAAACCGGGAAACGTAAATCATAGCAAACAGCCAAACGTATTTTCCAGCCTTTAAGCTCTACAATTAATTTATCTTTTCCGGGGGTATAATGTTTGTCTTCGTCGCCCATGCTAAATAAATGCCTTTTATCATAATGCTGGTGTTCGCCATTGGCAGGCATCCAAATCATACGGTTATAATAATGGCCATTTTCTTTGATGATAAGGCTTCCGGTTACCACACATTCATATTTTTGAGCCATCTGCTGCATCCATTGCATGGTTTTGCCACCCATTTCTTCTGCAAGTGATTCTGATTGCATACTGAAACCTGTGTTAAACATTTCGGGCAAGATGATCAGGTCGGTTTTTTCTCTAACGCCCATTGATAACCTAAGGCTGAGGTTTTGAAGGTTTTTGTCTATATTTTCCCAAAACAGATAGGCCTGAAAGACCGTAACTTTCAGGTTTTCTATTTTGGTATAAATCGGTGCTTCCATATGTTTATTGGTTTGGGAGGTTTAAACATTTTTTAATTTTTCTGCAGCCATGGAAAGGGTCGAATTTTCTTTAGCAAAGCAGAGGCGAATAATTTTATGGTCGGTATTTCTTTGGTAAAATGCCGAAACGGGGATGGTGGCAACGCCAAATTCTTTAATCAGCCTTATGCTAAAATCGGTGTCTTTTTCATCACTGATATCAGTATAGCTTACGCATTGAAAGTAGGAACCATTACAAGGTAGTAAATTAAAGCGGCTCTCTGCCAAAAGTGATCTGAAATAATCTCTTTTTTGCTGAAAAAAATGTGCAATTCCACTATAGTTTTCAGGTTTATTAATGTAATTAGCTATTGCATGTTGCATTGGACTATTAACGCTAAAAACATTAAATTGGTGTACTTTTCTAAATTCTGCCATTAGTTTGGCCGGCGCGAGGCAGTAGCCGAGTTTCCATCCTGTAGCATGTAGCAGCTTGCCGAATGAAGCAACAATAAAACTTCTCTCTTTTAACTCCGGATAAAGCATAACACTCTGGTGCTTTTGCTCATCGAATATTAAATGTTCATATACCTCATCACTTAAGATCAGGATATCAGTATCGTTCGTTAATTTAATCAACGCCTCAATATCTTCCTTTGATAAAATACTTCCTGTAGGATTTTGGGGCGAATTTAGAATAATCATTCTGGTATTAACGGTAAACAGTTTTTTAACCATTTCCCAATCAATACTATAATTTGGCGGCGCCAGGGCATAACTTTTAACCAGGCCACCAAAAAGCTTTACAGTAGGTGCGTAACAATCGTAAGCGGGTTCGAAAATAATCACTTCATCACCCGGGTTAATTATGGCCGCCAATGCCGTAAAAATGGCTTGGGTTCCGCCGGCTGTAACTGTAATTTCAGTATCTGGATTGTATTTTATTTGGTACAGGTTTTCTACCTTTTCGGCGATGCTTTCGCGTAAGGCAGGTAAGCCTGTCATTGGCGCATATTGGTTAAAGCCATCTTTCATGGCTTTGGTAACCAGTTCTGTAAGCTTAGGGTCGCATGCGTAGTCTGGAAAGCCCTGAGAAAGATTTATAGCATTGTACTCGGTAGCGAGCTTAGACATTACCGTGAAAATAGTAGTGCCTACGCCCGGAAGTTTTGATTGTATATTCATAATGATTGTAAGCGAAAATAGGAAAAAGAATATTAAGGTAAAAGGTTTAATGAGGTAGCTTTAGGCTTTAAAATCTAAAGTCGACCTTTAATCCAAACTGTTTGGCTGCTTAAAAAACGTATAGAAATGTTAAAATTGTATTATTTCAATTATATTTCCATGTTATCTATAATTAATCCAAATAAAGCTTTTTCTTTGCAAGGCAATCAATACAATTATGAAATTTAGATACCTCGTTGCGATAGGCTTAATGATAATTACAGCCTCAGCATTTGTGAGTCCTAAAAAGACTTTTCGAACATTTGTTTCCAATTACGAAAATGTTTTGGGCACTTCCCTGGAGTTGAAATTTAAAGCAGTTAACCAGTTTGATGCTGATGCGGCAGAAACAAATGCCTTAAATGAAATCGATCGTTTGGATGCTATTTTAAGTTCATACAAAACAACAAGTGAGTTTAGTCAATGGCTTAGAAATGGCCGTCAAACGACAAAAATATCACCTGAATTATTTGAAGTTTTACAACAATTTGAAAGCTATAAAAGCTTAACCAACGGGGCTTTGGATGCTTCTGCTGAACTTGTAAGTCAGATTTGGAAAAAAGCGGCTAATACACATCATTTACCCTCTGCTCCGGAACTGCAAAATGCTGTAAATGCCATAAAGCAGAAGCATTATATTCTGGATGAAAAAAATCTGACGGTAACCCGATTGGATGCTGCACCCTTAGCTTTAAATTCCTTTGCTAAAAGTTACATCATCAATAAAGCTGCTGAAAAAGCCATGAAAAGCCCGGGCATTGAAAATGTGGTGGTTAATATTGGTGGCGATATGGTTATTAAAGGTTCTGATGCAGAAAGTATTGAAATTGCCAATCCAAAAGCCGATGCTGAAAATGATGTTGCCTTAACAACCATCAAGGTTTCGAATATGGCTGTTGCAACGAGTGGAAATTACCGCAGAGGTTTTAATGTAAATGGAAAATGGTATTCTCATATAATCGATCCACGTACAGGTAAGCCAGTTACTGAAATTATTAGTGCCACTGTAATTGCTCCTAATGCCAGCGAAGCGGGCGCTTTAGCTACCTCTTTTAATGTATTATCAGTCGATGAAATTGAGAAATTGTCAGCATCAAAAGGAGATATTGAATATTTATTGGTTACAAGAGAAGGTAAAGAAATTAAAAGCAAAGGCTGGGCTAAATATGAAACAGCTGTTTCAAAACCTGCTATTGAGCATAATACCTATAACAAAGCAGATAAAATCTGGAATACAAAATATGAACTTATAGTTAATCTTGAAATTGCTAATATCGAATCTACAGATGGAAGACGCGCACGCCGTCCTTTTATAGCCGTTTGGGTAGAAGATCAGGCAAAAATGCCAGTTCGTAACCTTGCAATCTGGTATAATAAACCCCGTTGGTTACCTGATTTAAAATCATGGACGCGTGTTAATGGCGACGAATTTAAAAAAGGTGAAGATGGAAAAATAAGTTCTACCAGTAGTGCAACTCGCGGCCCTGGAAAGTATAGTCTTGCATGGGATGGGAAAGACGATAACGGTAAATTGGTTAAAGAAAGTACTTATACTGTTTATATTGAAGTTGCCCGAGAGCACGGAACTTACCAGATGATTTCGCAAACGATGAAATTTACAGGTTCTGCAAAAAGAATTGAATTAACCCCGAATCCAGAATTAGCTTCAGCATCACTTGACTACAGAAAAATCGCAAACACCAAAAAGTAATATAATTGCTGCCCCTGTTGGATTAGGTCGTAAACAGGAAAAAAAAGAAACAGGGAAAGGAAAAGGTAAAAAACGGCTGGCTGGTTTATCGCGCTGGTTACATATCTACCTTTCTATGGTAAGTTTTACCATATTGTTGTTTTTCGCAGTCTCGGGTTTAACATTGAACCATGCTGATTGGTTTACATCCGGCAAGGAGGTGGTGGTTAAGGATTCGGGTCTGGTTAATCTGAAATGGGTAAATCAGGCGGATACAAGTAAAATTAATAAACTTCAGCTGGTTGAGTATTTTAGAAGTAAACATGATGTCAAAGGTATTCTTAGTGATTTTAGAATTGACGATAACGAATGCAGTCTAACTTTTAACGGGCCTGGTTATGTAGCGGATGCTTTCGTTGACCGCGAAAATGGCAAATATGAATTATCTGTTACCCGAATGGGAGTTGTTGCCGTAATTAATGATTTGCATAAAGGACGCGACTCTGGTAAAGCATGGTCTTGGATTATAGATATTTCTGCAGTATTAATGACATTGGTATCCATCTCCGGCATTATTTTGATCTGCTTCATTAAAAAGAAAAGACTAAGCGGATTTATTATTGCAGCCGTTGGAACAATTATTTGTTACTTGATTTATAGGCTTTTTGTTCCATAAAATGCACTTAAGAAAATAACTAAAACTCAGGTGTTCTAAGATGTCTTAGGTAGTGATAAACAAAGATGTTTCTTGTTCTGAATTTACGATCTTATACAACCTAAGTTCACCTAAGAAAACAACTAAAACTCAGGTGTTCTAAGATGCCTTAGGTGGTGATAAACGATAGAATGTATTTTGTTTATGCTTTTATTTGAATTTACCAACCTTAGACACCTAAGTGCACCTAAGAGAATAACTAAAAATCTGGTGCTCTAAGATGCCTTAGATGGTAATAAACATAGATGTTTCTTGTATGAATTTACCACCTTAGACACCTAAGTACACCTAAGAGAATAACTAAACTCAGGTGTTCTAATATGCCTTAGGTGGTGATAAACAATAGATGTATCTTGTTTGAATTTATGATCTTAGACACCAAAGTGCAACTAAGAAAATAACCAAACTCAGGTGCTCTAAGATGCCTTAGGTGGTAATAAACAATAGATGTATTTTTTGTGCTATAGTTTTTGAATTTACCATCTTAGACACCTAAGTACCCCTAAGAAAATAACTAAAACTCAGGTGTTCTAATATGCCTTAGTTGGTGATAAACGATAGATGTTTCTTGTTTGAATTTATCATCTTAGACACCTAAGTACACCTAAGAGAATAACTAAAACTCAGGTGTTCTAATATGCCTTAGGTGGTGATAAACAATAGATGTATCTTGTTTTGAATTTATCATCTTAGACACCTATTACACTTAAGAAAATAACCAAAACTCAGGTGCTCTAATATGCCTTAGGTGGTGATAAATATTGTATCCTACTTGTAAATTTAATGTGCGATAACAGTGGCATCAGCTGATGCTTCTACTTCTGTGGTAATAAATCTCCGGCCAATTAAAAGACAGAGCATGGCCACAAGTGCGGCGGCGGTCATTACAATAGGCATTGGCAATACGGAATGCTCGCTGAATAAACTAACCATTACGGAAGCAAATGCACCTAAACCCATTTGAAAAGCGCCCATTAAAGCGGATGCGCTTCCTGCATTTTTACTAAATGGCGCTAAAGATAAGGCTGCAGCATTTGGATTGATTAAACCCAGACAGCACAGAAACAACGCGATAAAAATAATTGTCGTGTATAAATCAAGCCAGTTGTTTAAAGCAAATACTAAAAAGATTAAACTGAAAATGCATTGCGCCAATAAAGCCCATTGTACAATTTTTTTACTGCTAAACCACCTCAAAATCAGGCTGTTTATTTGACTGGATCCAATAAAGAAAACGGATAATATAGCAAAAATCCATCCGTATCCTGTTTTACTAACTGTGTAAATTTTCATGAATACCGTAGGCGAGGCAGAAACGTAAGCAAATAGACCTGAAAAAGTAATGGAACTAATTAAGGCGTAAGTATAAAATTGTGGATCTTTTAAAACAAGCAAAAAGTTGTTTATTATGGGTTTGGGTTTTAACGAATAGGTGGGATCAGGTTTATAACTTTCGGGCAGTTTAAAAATGGAAGCCAATAGCATCAATACTGCCATAAAACCTAAAAATACGAATACATATTTCCAACCCAGAGCAGCAATTAAGTAACCGCCAGCAGTTGGTGCCAACATTGGAGATACCGCTATAACCAGCATTAAAGAAGCAAATACTTTGGGGCTTTCTTCCACAGAAAATAAATCCCTAACCATAGCTACTGATGCTACTGCGGTGGCGCAGCTGCCTATGGCCTGTACAAAACGCAAAACAATTAGCTGGTCGATATTGGTTACAGCCAAACAGCCTAATGAAGCAAAAATATAAAGGACTAAACCAAAGTATAATGGTTTTTTGCGCCCGTATTTATCTAATAAAGGACCATAAAGTAATTGTCCGGCAGAAATACCAATAAAAAAACTGGATAGCGAAAGTGAAACGGCAGACTCTGTAGTATGTAAATCCTTAGCAATATCGATAAAGCCAGGGAGGTACATATCAATTGAAAAAGGGCCAAGTGCGGCTAAAGAGCCAAGTATTAAGATAAGATAAAAGTGTTGTTTTTTAGCCATGGAACCTCTGGTTTTTTCTGAGCCGCAAAGATTGCGAGATTTAATTATTTAAATTGCTTCTTAAGGTCTGTGTTTTGTAAAAATAGAGGTATTTCATTCATTCTTGTGAAAGTAAAGACTAAAAATTACTAATCTAATAGGAGCTCTAAACTTTTAAGACAAAATGCTGAATATTTTATCACTTAAAAATAATCAGACAGTGGTTATTTATCCGATTTATTTATAGTTTTATAGGCTATGACTTTTAAAACAAAAGAAAGCCGTCTTTTACTCGTTCTTGGGAGTTTTTTCGTGGCCAATGCAATATTATCAGAGTTTATTGGCGTAAAGCTGTTTAGCGTTGAGGGAACACTTGGAATCAAACCCTTTGATATTAATTTACTTGGCGTTCCGCATTTGTCTTTTCATATGTCCGCAGGAGTATTAACCTGGCCGATTATTTTCATTATGACTGATATTATCAATGAATATTTTGGTGTAAAACAAGTACGGTTTTTATCTATATTAACGTCTATATTAATTGCTTTCGCATTTTTTGTAGTTTGGGCAGCCATGCATTTACAACCTTCCGATTTTTGGGTTAATCAACAAATCAACGGAGAAAATTTAAATATGAATAATGCTTTTGCAGGAATATTTGGACAGGGCATGTGGATTATTGTGGGCTCTATTACGGCATTTATGATTGGCCAGCTGGCAGACGTTTTAATCTTTCATAAAATTAAAAAAATAACCGGAGAAAGAGCTTTATGGTTGCGGGCTACAGGTTCAACTTTGATTTCACAACTGATTGATAGTTTTGTAGTTATATTTATTGCTTTCTATTTAAATCCACAATACCATTACAGCTGGCAAATGGTTGGCGCAATTGGTTTAGTTGGTTATACATATAAATTTGTAGTCGCTATTTTAATGACACCTATTTTATACATTGTACATGGTATTATCGATGGTTATTTAGGTAAAGATTTAGCACATAAACTCATTAAGATGGCGGGCAGAGGTTAAGTAATATTTTGAAACATCCCTAAAAATATATGAAACTAAAATTATTAACGCTTTCGGCTATTACATTGCTAATGGCCTGCAAAAACAAAAGTGAAAATTCAAATAATGCTCAAATGCCTATTCAGGGCACGTGGGAGCTGGTATCAGCAACAACTATCGAAAATGGAGCGAGTAAAACAACGGACTACACGAAGGATTCAAAAATGATTAAGATTATTAATGCTACGCATTTCGCATTTTTAAAACACAGCATCAATCCAAAAGATACTGCTGGTTTTGATGCTGGCGGTGGGCGTTATGAACTTAAAGGAAATGAATATACCGAACATTTAGACTATTATAAGGACAAAAACTGGGCAGGTAAAACTTTCAAATTCACGGTAACTTTAAGTCAGGATACTTTAATTCAAAAAGGAGAGGAGAAGGTAGAAGCAGCAGGTATTAATCGTGTAATTATTGAAAAATACATTAAAGCTAAATCATAAAACACAAAAGGCCGGAATCGCTCCGGCCTTTATGCTTAACAACAAAACAAATAAAAAAATTAACCTTAAAAACTCTTCAGCTTTTTAGTTTATCGAATGCGTTATAGCTTCACATTCAATTCGTACTATTTATTATAAAACGGCTTCTTCGTAAACCTGCGCCGTAATTTTTTCCTCTTTATAAATCTGTCTGCCAGTATAAGCAATAAATACATTAGCATCTAAAAGTAAATCGCGGTTGGCAATTAGATGTTGCAATTTAACTGTGCCAATTACATATTTAAAGCTGCTGGCTGCATAACGCTCACTGATGTTGTCAAATTCCAATAAGTTAATTAAATCTTCGTCGGCATAACGCAAATACACTTCCAGAAGGATATTATCTGTATGCTTAACCCCATTTTCCTGGTGATATTTTTTATATTCATAACGATAATCATAACGTAGCGCTGCAATATCAGATAATACAGCAGCACCTGTTGGATGCCCGCCAGCACCTTTTCCAAAGAAGAATTGTTTATCAGCAAATGCGGCCTGAACGGTTACGGCGTTGTATTCGTTTTCAACATTGTACAGAAAATCATCTTTAGCAACCAATTTTGGGAGTACATAAGTTACAATCTGTTTAGTATCTACTTTACGGGCTGTTGGTACAAGTTTAATTTTGAAATTTTTCTCTCTTGCATATTTAATATCATGGTCTGAAAGATTTTGTATTCCAATATTTAAAATGGCATCGGGGTTTACAAATAAGCCGTATGCATGTGCAGTAGCAATGGCCAGTTTATATTTCGGATCGTAACCACCCACATCCAAAATTGGGTCAGTTTCTGCAAAACCTAAATCCTGTGCTTCTTTTAAAGCTGAATCGTAGCTCTGATTCTCGTTAAAAATTTTGGATAGAATGTAATTCGATGATCCATTGAAAATGCCGCTTAAAGCATGAAAAAGTTCATTATCGTAATACTCTTCCAGATTTCTGATGATTGGAATGCTGCCACAAACCGCACCTTCATACAGGAGGGAAGTACCATATTCTTTTTGTAAATCAACCAGTTCTTTTAAATGCGTGGCAATCATTTTTTTATTGGCCGATACTACATTTTTGCCATTTTTAAGCGCTGTAGTTACAATCTCGTATGCCGCATCTGCATCATTGATCAACTCCACAATGGTATTGATTTCTTTATTATTTAAAATCTCATCCCGGTTGGTGGTGAATAATTCTTTATTTAGACTGCGTTTTTTCTTAGGATCTTTTATAGCGATTTTAATGATTTCCAGGTTTAAGCTCTGGCTTTGGATAATATCCAATAAACCTTGTCCTACAACTCCAAAACCAAATAATCCGATTTTTAAATTCTTACTCATTATGATATCAATATTCTTTTGTTATTCACTTGTTTAATTGCAGCTATGCACTAAGCAGTTTGCTGAAACTTTATAATTTTTTTGTTTTTGTGTTCTTTAATAAAATTGCCTATTACGTTAGTTAAAGCATCAGTTTCAATTAAAAAACCATCATGGCCATAGTCGGAATGCAAAGCATAGAAATTTGCGCCGGGGATATGATCTGCCAGGTACTTCTGTTCAGATATTGGAAACAAGAAGTCGTTCTCAATCCCAATAACCAAAGTATTGGCTTTGATTTGTTTTAAAGCATCAGTAATGCTTTTTCGGTTTCTGCCCACATTATGGCTATCCATTGCTTTAGTTAAGTAGTAATAACTATAAGCGTTAAAGCGGTTTATTAATTTTTCACCTTGGTAATTCTGATAAGAAGAAGCCCGGTAATGATCAATTTTATCGTTTACACTTTCTACCTGCGTATTGCCATAAGCATTATATGTTCGGTAGCTTAAAAGCGCAATACTACGCGCTGTTTTTAAGCCCTTACTGCCGCCATTTGGCTGGTTTGCATAAAATGTACGATCGGTTGTAATGGCTAAACGCTGGCTTTCGTTAAAGGCAATACCCCATGGAGAATGCACTGCATTTGTAGCTATTAAAATCAGATTTTCAATTTTTGATGGCTCCAAAATACTCCATTCTACTGCCTGCTGACCGCCTAATGAACCTCCGATTAAAGTATTTATGCGTTCGATGCCTAAATGTGCAGCTAATAGTTGATGCGCAGCAACTAAATCACGTATGGTAAATTGTGGAAACGATAAATAATAAGGCAAGCTGTTTACCGGATTAATGCTTAAAGGGCTTGTACTGCCATAATGAGAACCCAGAACATTTGCACAAATGATATAGTGATCGGCCGGGTTAAATAATGCATTTTGACCGAACAAGCCTTCCCACCATTCAAATACATCAGCATTTGCGGTTAAAGCATGGCAAACCCATATTACATTATCTTTATTTGCATTTAGCTTGCCATAAGTTTGATAAGCAATTTGAAGGTTGTGTATTTTCTTTCCGTTTTCTAATTTAAACTGTTTGGGATGTTTATATATAGATTCTGAACTCATTTCTAAATTTGTAATGTTGTTGTATTAAAATATTACTTATGCCTCTAAGCTTTCGGCCTTAACAGAAGAAGCATTTACAGTTGCAAAAGCTTGTTCAAAATCGGCCTTAATATCATCGATATGCTCAATACCTACAGATACGCGTAAAGCATTAGGTTTTACCCCGGCCGCCAGTTGCTCACCATCGCTTAGTTGCTGATGCGTGGTGGCAGACGGTTGAATAATCAGCGTTTTAGCATCGCCAACATTTGCCAGATGTGAAACCAATTTCAAACTATCAATTAATTGCGTGGCATTTTCTTTGCTGCCATGCAATTCAAAAGATAAAACGGCCCCAAAACCATTGCTTAAATATTTTTTAGCCAAATCATTGTATTTACTGCTTGCTAAACCAGGGTATGAAACCTCTTTAACTGCCGGGTGATTTTCTAACCAGGCAGCCAGTTCTAAAGCATTATCAACATGGCGTTGTACACGTAGTGATAAGGTTTCCAATCCTTGAAGCAATAAAAAAGAATTAAAAGGAGATAAGGCAGGACCTAAGTCTCTAAGCCCTTCTACACGTGCACGGATAATAAACTGAATATTACCAAAAGGACCGCCGATACCAAATACATCGTTAAACACCAAACCATGATAACCTTCAGAAGGTTTGCTAAACTGCGGGAATTTTCCATTGCCCCAATTGTAATTTCCACCATCCACAATTACACCACCAATACTGGTTCCATGTCCGCCAATCCACTTTGTAGCCGATTCTACTACAATGTTTGCGCCATGCTCCAACGGCTTAAATAAATAACCACCGGCACCAAAAGTATTGTCAACAATTAACGGAATATCATATTTCCGGGCAATAATGACTATTTTTTCAAAATCAGGAATGCTGAAAGAGGGGTTGCCAATGGTTTCCAGGTAGATGGCTTTGGTTTTATCGGTTATTTTAGTTTCAAACTCTTCAGGTTGATCAGGATTTGCAAAATCTACATGAATGCCTAAACGTTTAAAAGCAACTTTAAATTGGTTATAGGTACCCCCATAAACATGCGAAGAGGAAACCAAACTGTCGCCAGCTTCCAAAATATTATGTAAGGCAATAAACTGTGCTGCTTGTCCTGATGCAACAGCTAAGGCTGCTACGCCACCTTCTAAAGCGGCAATTCTTTTTTCAAAAACATCAGTTGTAGGGTTCATTAATCGGGTATAAATATTCCCGAATTCTTTTAAAGCAAACAGATTTGCGCCATGCTCAGCATTTTTAAATCCGTAAGAAGTAGTTTGGTAAATAGGAACGGCTCTCGATCCGGTTGTTGGATCTATTTCCTGGCCAGCATGCAATTGTAATGTTTCAAATTTATATGTAGTTGACATAGTTTCTAATACTTAAATAAGTAAATACCTGAATAATTGAAGTTCTGAGATCCCGGATTACAAAAATCGGATCCTCACAGAATGGCGTATCCCGATTTATCGGGACCTTCCAGTTTGAAAGAAATACAAAAGGGAAGATTTTTAAAATTACCGTATGCTACAGCACATACAGGCAATAATTTGCATGTGGCAACAAATAGAAGAAGAAGCATTGATATTTCCTGCCTTCTTAAGGTTTAAACCGAGTTCGCTTAGCGATTGAAGATTTAATGTTTTCATCAGTTCCAATTTATATTTCCAAATAACACCATGTTACCTGGTCAGGAATTGGCACCTTCTCTTTCTGAGGGTTGCCAGTGGGTCAAAGAGCCTGTCTCTCGCCACTTCTTTATAAATCAACCGGTGTTAAGGATTGACTTTTATTTAGCTTTTCGCCAAATAATATTTTCAAATGTCTGAATTATTTTTGAATGAGCAAAATATTATTCTGAAATTTAATTAACTTTTTGATAATCAGTG
The DNA here is from genome assembly GCF_032678625.1 of Pedobacter nototheniae. Classification (GTDB taxonomy): domain Bacteria; phylum Bacteroidota; class Bacteroidia; order Sphingobacteriales; family Sphingobacteriaceae; genus Pedobacter; species Pedobacter nototheniae_A. The sequence continues at coordinate 677,501 of NZ_JAVTSO010000002.1, forward strand.
CTGTATTTTTATTTTTAATTTGATAAAACGATAATATAATATAATATTAATGCTAAAACTCTATGTTTGTGTAATATCTATCCAATCATCTAATATGAAAAAATTAAAAATCTATACTATTATTCTTTTTTGTTTCTTGCTTTTCTGCAATCAGAGTTATGCCCAGTTTGGTGGCTTAAAAGATAAATTATTAAAGGCTGGTGCTGCTCAGGGTGCAAAAGCATTAGGGGTAGATAAATTTTTAAAACAACCAGCAGCAATAACCACTTCTTTTGAAGATGTAAACCGCGATGGCTCTAAAATGCCCGATTTTATGGCGAATGAGAAAGCTCAACCCTTATACCTATTACCTAAAGTACCTGCAGGCGGTTTTATACTTTGTGCTGGTTTATACGAAATGACCAATAAGAGTTATTGTTTAAAAGCCGGAACTTATGCGCCATCTAAGGGCGATGGTTATATGTATGCGCCGGTTTTAGGCTCTAAAGAAGAAATTGTGATTTCAATTTTAAAAAGTGCAGAAAAACATCCTGAAGTTGAACAACACGATATACAAGCCTTATTATGGACCATTATTGCCAGAACAAAATTTGCCGACTACTCAGGTACGATTAAATTAACAGCTATAAAATTGTTAACGCCTGTACAATTAACACAATTAGAAGGTGGTGCATTAGGTGTTTTACCATTTGATGCCATGCAAAAGGCAAAAGATCAGTTGCCGCAGGGCATCCAGGCTGTTTTTGAAGCAGAAAATAACATTCGTCAGCTGGTATCTTCAGGGGATTATACCTACGCAGAATTAGAAAGTTACGCCATTGTTGCCGGGATGGCTACACCAAGAAATGATGTGCCTGCAGGAATATGGACATTACATCCTGATGGCTATTACATTCGATACATTCCTTCCGGATATGCTGTAACAAAGGTTCAGGTTTATGTGCCTAAAGAGTTAATTGCAAAAGGCAGTACTATTATTTACGACGCAGCAGGTGATATTGCCTGCCCGGCAAATACAGGAGCGCAACGTTTAGCGCAGACAAATGAGCCTTTAAATCCAGATTATAAATTAAAGCTAATTACAATCTGTACTCCGAAATAAAAAGGAGAACTTCATTTCGGGGCAGAACGACAACGCAATCTTTGAAGCTTAAAAAATAGCATTCAATAATTTCCGTTATATTTTTAGGAAAGAAAAGCCAGTGGTTCTTAGGTAATTTTGTTCCTGCTTTACGCTGTATCCTGGTTGAAAAAACCTGGGATGCCGCTGCAATCAGGTTTAGATTGGTAATTTTGTCATAAAGCCTACATTGTACCTAAACCCGATCAAAGTGAATGCCCAGATTTTTCATCGGGCAGCAACGGGAGCGGGGCCGCAGTTTCCTAAATGCTAATGACTGCTCGTTTCCTGATTTTAATTCTTAATTGAGGCATCATTAAATAGTTTTTTTATCAGACTTTTGGTTGGTGTTATCACCATCAAAGGAAATACTTAGGTAGCTGGTGATAACACAGCCAGAGGAAAAACGCCATGGCGAAGCGGAACGGCAAAGCAATCTTCGAAACTTAAAAATAACAGTCAATAATTTTTAATTATGTTTTTTAGCTTTATGAATTTACATTACTTAAACGTTTTAGTACTGGAAAATTCGCAATTTAAAGATTAATTAATACCTTAGGTTTCTGAAATTAGAAAATTGAATAAATTATGATTAAAAATTTTATTCTGCCTTGCCTTTTGCTATCTGCTATCGTTGTTTCGGCACAGCAAAACCTTGTGCAGTATGTAAAACCTATTATCGGTACCGAAAAAATGGGACATACCTATCCTGGTGCTACCGTTCCCTTTGGTTCGGTACAATTAAGCCCTGAAACGGATACCATTTCTTATGAAATGAATGGGAAGTATAATGGCGATGTATATAAATACTGTGCAGGTTATAAATATGAGGATAAAACCATTACCGGTTTCAGTCATACCCATTTTAGTGGTACCGGACATTCTGACTTAGGCGATTTTTTAATTATGCCTACACAGGGTAAACTTCAGCTTAATCCAGGCACGGCTTCTAATCCTAAAGGTGGTTACCGTTCGGCTTTCTCGCACCAAAATGAAGTAGCCGAAGCTGGTTATTATAAGGTTAAACTGGATGATGACAACATCACGGCCGAATTAACAGCCACAACCCGGGTTGGGATGCATCAATATACTTTTCCAAAATCAGATCAGTCGCACATTATTCTGGATTTAATGGCTGGAATTTATAATTACGATGAAAAGACTGTGTGGACTTATGTTCGGGTAGTAAACGACACTTTAATTACGGGTTATCGACAAACTAATGGCTGGGCCAGAACAAGAACCGTTTATTTTGCAATGAGTTTTTCGAAACCTTTTAAAAGTTACGGCCAAAAGAACTACGATGCAAAACAAGCTTACAGAGGTTTTTGGGGTAAGTTTAATCAAAACCAGAATTTCCCAGAAATAGCGGGTAAAAAAGTAAGGATGTTCTTCGACTTTGATACGCAGGAAGGAGAAAAAATAAAAATTAAAATGGCTTTATCGCCGGTTAGTCAGGAAAATGCTTTACAAAATATGCGCGCTGAAATTTCAGGGTGGGATTTTGAAAAGGTTAAAGCACAAGCACAGTCTACGTGGAATAAAGAATTAAATAAAATTCAGGTCAATACTTCTAACGATAATAAGATTAATTTCTATACGGCACTTTACCACGCATTTATCAACCCAACAACCTATACTGATGTAAATGGTGAATATAAAGGTTTGGACCAGGGAATACATAAAGCAGATGGCTTTACCAATTACACCACCTTTTCGCTTTGGGATACCTATCGTGCTTTGCATCCGTTCTTTAACGTAATTCAGCCAAGCCGTAATAATAATATGGTAAAATCCATGATGGCCCATTACGATCAAAGCAGTTTACACATGTTGCCCATCTGGTCGCACTATGCCAACGATAACTGGTGTATGAGCGGTTACCACAGTGTATCAGTCATTTCTGATGCCGTAATTAAAGGTACATACAATGGCGATGCCAACAAAGCATTGGATGCCTGCGTAACAACAGCAAAACACCGCGATTATGAAGGAATTGGCTATTATATGGACTTGGGCTATATCCCTGCTGAAAAAAGCGGAATATCAGTTTCCAATACTTTGGAATATGCCTACGATGACTGGGCTATTGCACAAATGGCTAAAAAATTAAATCGTATGGATGTTTATGATGAATTTATTAAACGATCGGGCAACTGGAAAAATAATTTCGACAAGGCATCAGGTTTTATGCGTCCTAAACTGGCAGATGGAACATTTAAAAAAACTTTTGATCCTAAAGATACCGAAGGACAGGGATTTATTGAGGGCAACAGCTGGAATTACAGCTTTTTTGTACCGCAAGATCCTGCTTCGCTCATTGAAATGATGGGTGGTAAAAAGAAATTTGCCATGCGTTTGGATACTTTATTTACCATGCACCTTCCGGACGAATTTTTTGCGCATACTGAAGACATTACCCGCGAAGGAATTATTGGAGGTTATGTACATGGCAATGAGCCTGCGCACCATATTGCATATTTATATAATTGGACAGATCAGCCCTGGAAAACACAAGCGCAGATACGCCACATTTTAAACATGCAGTATAAACCTACAGCTGATGGGCTGGGCGGAAATGATGACTGCGGACAAATGAGCGCCTGGTATATGTTTTCATCGTTGGGTTTTTACCCCGTTGCGCCCGGATCAGATGTTTATGCATTAGGAAGCCCATCGGTAAATAGTGCAGTACTTAACCTGGAAAATGGAAAAACATTTACAGTAGAAGCCATTAAACAAAGTGATAAAAATGTTTATGTAGAAAAAGTTTTATTAAATGGCAAAGCCCTTACCACACCATTTATTAAACATGCAGATTTAATGAATGGTGGTAAAATCACTTTTTACATGTCTTCAAAACCCAAAAAATAATCCTAAAATATTAAGCATCCCATTTACAATTCTACCGCTGGTAACCTTAACCAGCGGTTTTTTTATGCTTAAAATATCCGTTATGATTATTTTAATGAACAAATTGGCAAACAGGTTTATAAAAATATAGATTAATCAGATTAAATTTAGCCTCAAATGATTAACCTAACCATTTGCAAATGAACCTAAACAAGATATTCTGCCGCCTAATTTTTTGTTCTTTAATTTCTTTATCAGCTGTAGGTTGTAGCCCTTTAAAAGCACAAGTTTATAAAAGTGTAAAGGAAATTGCAGAACGAAGAACGCCATGGCTTGCGCAGGCCCTGCATTTCAATACTATTCCTGCAGAAAATGATAAAGATGTTTTTGAGCTCTCTACAAAAGGAAATCAGGTATTTATTGCCGCTTCAAATGCAAATGCAGCAGCAGAAGGTTTGGGTTGGTACCTTAAATATTATTGTAAAAGAAGTTTGTCGCACCTGGGAGATCACCTCGAAGTAGTTTCAGAATTGCCACAGATTAATAAAAAAGTGAGGATTGTTTCTCCTTATCCTTACCGATATGCTTTAAATTATTGCACCATTAGTTATACCATGAGTTTTTACACCTGGAAAGATTGGGAGCGTGAACTGGATTGGATGGCTTTGAATGGGGTAAACCTAATGCTTGCACCTGTGGGCATGGAAGCTGTATGGCAAAATACATTGAAGAGACTAAACTATAATAATCAGGAAATCCTGGACTTTATTCCCGGACCGGCATTTGGAGCCTGGTGGTTAATGGGTAACCTGGAAGGCTGGGGCGGCCCTGTAAGCCAGGATTTAATTAATCAGCAAGTCAATCTTGAAAAGAAAATGCTCAACCGAATGAAGGCATTGGGGATAGAACCCGTAATGCAGGGCTTTTATGGTATGGTTCCTGCCTCATTAAAAACTAAAATGAAAATCCATGTTGCAGAACAAGGAAAATGGGCAGGGGGCTTTCAACGTCCTGATTTTTTAGATACCAATGATCCGGCTTTTGACCGCATTGCAGCTATTTATTATGCTGAAATGAAGAAACTTTACGGAGCTGATTTACACTATTTTGGGGGCGATCCATTTCATGAAGGCGGTAATTCAAAAGGAATTGATGTAACAGCGGCAGCAAAAAAAATCCAGGAAAAGATGCAACAGAACTTTTCTGGAAGCACATGGGTATTACAAGGTTGGCAGTCTAATCCATCAGAAGCTTTACTTGCAGGGCTTAACAAAGATAAAACCCTGGTTATTGAACTGTTTGGTGAAAACACCAATAACTGGGAGAAGAGAAAAGGATACGGTGGAACTCCCTTTGTGTGGAGCAATGTGAGTAATTTTGGAGAGAAAAACGGGATATATAGTAAACTTCAGCGCTTTGCAGACGAAGTTTACAGAGCTAAAAACGGCGAATACGGGCAGTTTTTAAAAGGTGTTGGAATTATTCCTGAAGGCATAAATAATAATCCGGTTGCTTTTGACCTTATGCTCGAACTTGGATGGCATACAAACCAGGTTGATTTAAAAAATTGGATAAAAGGGTTTGAAAATTACCGGTATGGCAAAAATACGAAAGCCCTGGACGAGGCCTGGCAATTACTTTTGCAAACGGCATACAGCAGTCCCGAAATTTACCAGGAAGGCCCTCCCGAGTCTATTTTTTGTGCAAGACCAGCAATAGGAATTAAATCAGTATCCTCATGGGGCACGAGAAAACGAAATTACAATCCTCTAAAGTTTCAGAATGCAGTGAGGATTTTTAATTCTGAATCGGCAGCATTTAAAAATTCAGAAACCTATCAAACTGACCGGATTGATTTTGTAAGGCAGGTTTTAGCGAACAAAGGCGATTTGGTATACGCAGAAATGATTGAAGCCATTAACGCTAAAAATGCAGAAGCTTTTAAAACCGCAAGTTCGAAATTTCAGGAAATGATTTTGCAACAAGATTCTTTATTGGGCAACAGCAAATATTTTACACTTTACAAATGGCTAAATCAGGCTAATAATTTTGGCGTTACACCGGCAGACCGGGCAAATGCTTTAAAAAATGCAAAAGCCCAAATCACTTATTGGGGACCGGATAGCAATCCGAAAACAGATTTACACGAATATGCCCATAAAGAATGGAATGGACTTTTGGGTTCTTTATACCTAAGCAGGTGGAAGGAATTTACTAAAAACGAGCTGGCTAAAATGACTGGTAAAGATTCGGAGGAAAGCAATTTTTTTGAAATGGAAAAGAATTGGGTAAACAGCAAGGAATTGTATAAGCCCAAACCATTATCAAATGTGGAACTGGATGCGTTAATAAACCGCATTTTAAAGGATTGATGTAAAGCTAAAGAATTGGCAGAATTTAAACAGTTTTTTAGTTAATTGATATGAAAATATACAGGATATAAGCTTTTTGTAAGTATTAATAGTCTGATATGACATTTTTTTGGGTCTTATTTTTAACTGATATAGAACAATATTTAGTGTTTTTAAAAATATTAGACACGGTTATTGATTCATTAGCCACGGATTTTATGTCATTTAACACGGATTTTAATTTTTATCACAATGTTGTGATTTTTATTTTGCAGATTAATTATTAATTATTAATTTAGATTTATAATCATTAACTAAAAACAAATTTAATTAACGCTCTCTCTCTTATTTTTTAATCATCCTTGAAATTCATCCTTCTTTTAGTGTTCAGCAGTTTTTTGCTGTTCACTAAACATCCAGTCGTTAAGCAACCGGTAAAAGAGCCAGTTGCTACCTGTTATGGTCGTTCATCCTGTATTGCTTGTTCAAATTGCTCCCGTTGTAAACACTGTAGCGGAGGTGGAACGTGTGGTGTATGCAGTTCTTCGGGTTTAAAACCCCAAAGCTTTTACAGTAATGAGAAAACAACTAAAGCAGAAGTTTATTCGGGACAATGTAAAGCCTTAACAAAAAAAGGAGCAAGGTGCAAAAGAAGTGGCGGCAGTAATGGTTATTGCTGGCAACATGGAAAGTAATTTTATAAAAAAGAATAACCGTTAACCTCTCCTGTATACAAAAACCGGCGCATTAATGCGCCGGTTTTGTAATACGTAATTAATATCCTGGATTTTGTTCTAACAGGTTATTTTTGTTAATCTCATCCCTGCTAAATGGTCTGAAATATAATTTATTGTCCCATGTACGGTTTTCCTGAGAATTGTCGGTTACCGGACTATAGGTATAATCATAAACAGAAGCATCAAAATGATAAGGAGCAGACATGGTTTTGCCCGCTTTGAATTTTCCCGTAACCTTAATATAAGTTACCTTTCTACCCAATGTTTCTCCAGCAATTAACCACCTGCGGGTATCGTGATAACGCTGTTCTTCATAAGCCATTTCTATTCGGCGCTCATGGCGATAAATGGTTCTCAGTTCGTTTTGATCTGATGTGGTAATGGCAGGCATTCCTGCCCTGAAGCGGATTCGGTTTAACCAGGTTTGCGCTTCACTGGTTTGGCCCAGCTCTATACTGGCTTCAATATAATTAAAAACAGCTTCTGTATACCTGAAAAATGGCCATGGAATGGTTTGTGGCATAGAAGCATCAACAATATTGGGGTCCGGATCTATAAATTTTTGATAGTAATAACCTGTCCAGCTTCCATTCCAGTTTTCAATAGAACTGGCACGTGTATCAAGACCTTTAAAATCGGTTACATTTCCTTTGTCGTCCGTTAAATCATATACACCAGTTTGAATCTGATTTGCAGGATCAACATTGCCCGATGCTTTATCCCGGGGTTTCCAGCCTGCTCCATCGTACAAAATGGTGGCATATAAACGTGGATCCCTGTTTTGGTAAGGATTGGCTTTTTGTGTCGGATTTGTCCAGTTAAATTTTGTTCCGTCAATCATTTCATAATCATCAACCAGTAAGCCAATAGGCGTATTCCCAGCCCAGTTGTGGTAACCATTTGGTCCGTTTTGCTGCGCATGGCGGATATTGCTTTGTGTGATGAAATACCTGGCCAAAATCAGTTCATTTGCAGCAGCTGCATCAATGTTTGGTGCTTTACTGCCACCACCCATAGCTATACTTTTATAGTTGTTTTGGCCATCGGTTGCAGTTGCTGGTGCAGAAAGTATAAGCTTATAACCGGTACCTGCATCCATAACGGCTTTTGCAGCAGTTTGCGCAAGTTGATAACGGCTGGTCTGACTACCTGAGGCATAACAAAGATACGCCAGCTTTTGATCGGAAATGCCGGTGACTTTTGAAGTCAGTTTAGCTTTATCATGTAAATCACTCGCCGCATAAATCAATACCCTCGATTTTAAGGCTAAAGCAGCAAGGGAAGTGGTGCGACCTTTATCCATCGTTTTGCCTGTTAATAACTTCGTCGCTTCATCGCAATCTTTAATGATAAAGTTTACACACTCTTCATAAGTATTGCGCTTTATATTATAGTCGTCAGTTAAAGTATAGGTTTTGGTAATTAAAGGTACGGCACCATAATAACGAACCAACTGCTGATAAAAATATGCCCTCAGAAAATAAGCTTCGCCAAGGAGCTGATCTTTTAGCGACTGGCTGCTTAATGTATTATTGCCACCAACTATTTTTTCAATGGTCAGGTTGCATGCTCTGATTCTGTTGTACATCTGTTTGTACGCCCAGGTATCATCAACCCAACCTAATGTTGATGGATTAATTGTCGCGTTATTCACCAGGTCTATGCCGCGGGTAGGGTGTGTAAACATTGCTTCATCAGAAACTGATGCGAGCATTTGTTCGGAAAAGCCGCCATCTTTAAAACCATTATATATATCGTTAACAAAGGCTTGAGCTAATGCAGGATCATTCCATACTTCTTCGCCGGGTATTTTATCGGGCGCGCCCACATCCATGAAATCTTTCTTACAAGCCATTCCAAACAGCGTGATAAGAAGTAACATATACAGGTGTTTATTTTTGATTATTGTTTTCATATTAATTCTTTTTGTAATGTTTAAATCTGGATACATAACTTAAAAAGTAGCTTTAATACCAGTATTAATTACCCTGGCTTGTGGATAATACTGTCCGCTTGAATTGGTCGATTCCGGATCCCATATCTTAATTTTATCCAATGTTGCCAGGTTAAGCCCGTTAACATAAACCCTTACCGAGCTTAAGGCCACTTTTTCGCACCATTTAGTTGGGAGCGTATAACCCAGCTCTACATTTTTAAGCCTGATGTAGTTGTTGCTGCGAAGCCAGTAGGTATTATTCAAGGCGTTGTTGCTATCGGTATAATAGGTTGCGCCACGGTTAGAAAGACGTGGATTTACGGAACTTGGATTATCTATACTCCACCGGTTTTGGTAAGACCATTCCAAAAAGTTACCAATATCACCTGATTCGGTTACTCCAACAATTTGCATACCGCCTGTAGCGCCTTGTATCAGTACAGAAAGGTCAAAACCTTTATATTGTGCATTTAAATTTAAGCCACCGGTAAAGGTAGGGGTACCATTTTTATCCAGCCTGATTTTATCATCCGCATTAATGAATCCATCGCCATTAATATCTTTAAATTTCATATCGCCTGGCCTTAAGTTATTGGTTAATGCACTGTAATTAAGTGTGTTGGCGCTAATTTCTGCCTGATCTTTAAAAACACCATCATAATCGTAAACCAGCCACGATCCGGTTACCCTTCCGGTTGAGTGTTGCCATTCTGGTGCACCAGGTGTTTCATCCCAATAAATAATTTTATTTTTAGCATAACCGCCATTTACACTTACTCCATAGTTAAAATCGCCTACCTGATCGTTATAACTTAATTTAAATTCGAAACCTTTATTGTTCACCTTACCTAAATTAACAGGAGGGAGCTGATCGACAATACCTGAACTTTCTGGAACCGAACTGCCACGGCTAATCAGGATATTTGTTCGTTTATTATAGAAATAATCAAATTCAAAAGATAGTTTGTTATTCAAAAATGAAGCATCCAAACCAATGTTCATGTTATTGGCAACTTCCCAGCCAAAATCAAAGTTGGGCACTTTTCCTTCGCTAATGGCCTTGGTAACAAGATCATTAAAAATATAACTGCTAAAATTCATTAAACTTAAATATTGGTACTCTTGCAGTACATCACCGAAATAGGCTTCTGCACCCATCTGTCCCCATGATCCTCTCAACTTCAGGTTGTTTACAAATTTAACATTGTCTTTAAAGAAAGGTTCTTCTGATATACGCCAGCCCATTGATACACCCGGAAAGAATCCAAAACGCTTGGCTGTAGGGAAAATATAAGAACCATCTACCCGCCAAAGAAACTCTGCCAGGTATTTTTCTTTATAATTATAACCGGCTCTTCCAAAATAGCTTAACCTGGCCCTGTTATAAAGACCATTCGGATCGCTGGCATTGCCCAGTGATTGTTCTTTTTCATCGCCGCCTACAAGTTCCTGGATTTCGGGAGATAGAAAGTATCTTCTGAAAGCGGTAAAGCCATCATTTTTAACCTTCTCGCGCGTAACACCTGCTAATAAATTTAAAGTATGATCCCCAAATTTTTTATCATAGTTAACCATACCGGTTAAATTAATGGCCAACTGACCACCTGCAGTTTCTCTAAGCCTGGGATCGGTATATTGTGAACGTATTGTTCCTTTAAGCGCTGGTGTAACTCCATCTGCTTCAAAAGTTTTTTTATCCCAATCGTAGAGTGTCCATGGCAGTTGCCAGTTTTTTTGCCTGCCCGAATACTTATCTATAGAAGCTGTTCCGGTTACCTTCAAGCCTTCTACCCCCGGGATCTTAATTTCTACTTTACCCGTAGTTTGCAGGTAATCGCGGGTATCTTTATTGTATCCGGTTAAATCAGTAGTGGATACAACCGGATTATAACCATATTCAATATCGCGGCCAGGTAAACCATTAGGCCATACCGCTATTTCCGTTGGACGGCCGCGCATTAAAAACCTGAAAATATCACCGGCGCTAACTGTAGGAAAATTACGAACTTCCTCGCGGGCGGTAATGCCCAAAGTGGTGGTGATGTATTTACTGAGTTTATTTTCAAGATTAACACGCATATCATATTGCTGATAACCCGTAGCCGAATTTTTATAATAACCATCCTGATCCAGATAACCCAATGAAATCAGGTATTTTGTATTTTCGCTGCCCCCATTAATTTGTACATTATGTTTTTGTTGTGGAGACCAATTCTGAAAAGTGGTATCAAACCAATCTGTATTCGGGTAACGCAGGGGGTCTGATCCATCCCTAAATTTTTGTATTTCGGCAGGTGTATAAATGGCTTTAATCACACTGCCATTATCCGGCCGTACATAAGACCCGGTCGTTTTTAAAGCCTGCCATGCTGCTGTCCATTGATTTGGATTTAAATCAGAACCAAATATGGCCAGTTCATTTAATATTTCTGCATACTGTACCGAATTAGACATTTTTGGAATACGAGTAGGTTGTTGCAAACCATAGGTAAAATCGTAAGAAAACTGCGGTTTTCCCGATTTTCCAAGCTTAGTGGTAATTAAGATTACGCCGTTTGCTGCCTGAGAACCATAAATGGCTGCAGAAGCATCTTTAAGCACCGATACACTTTCAATATCGTTTGGATTAAGCCTATCGAGGCCGCCTGCACGGTTTGGAATTCCGTCGATAACGATTAAGGCGTTATTGTTTCCCAACGAGTTGATTCCGCGGATGCGAATGGTTGAACCATCATAACCGGGTTCACCACTTCCCTGTAAAGCCGTTACACCAGGCAAGCGGCCTGCCAAAGAATTAGAAAGATTAACCGACGACGATTTAGCCAGTTCTGTCCCTTTTACAGAAGCTACTGCGCCAGAAACTACTGCCTTTTTTTGAGTGCCATAACCTACAACAACTACTTCCGAAAGGTTTTGATTGTCTTCCAATAACCGCACATTTATCGTGGTTTTACCAGCCACGCTAATTTCTTGTGAAGTGTAGCCAATAAATGAAAATATGAGCACTGCATTTTCAGGAGCAGTTAGGCTGAATTTACCGGTCGGATCGGTTACTGTGGTGGTGGTAGCACCTTTAACTTTTATGCTCACTCCAGGCATTGGATCTCCCTTAGAATCTGTTACCTGTCCCCTGATAATAATGTCTTTTAAAAAAGACGTGCTACTGAAATTTAGTTTTGGTTTTGAATCATCACGTTTAACAGCAAAAGTGCTTTTGGGGCTTGTTAAGAGAGGTAAAATCAAGCAGCAGCCGTAGATCAGGCGCATTTTTCCCACTGTAAAAAAATTACATGGTTTTGTTCTCATAGTTTTTAGTTAGTTTAACTTAAGTAGGATAAAAATATAAACTTATGAGGTTAAAATAATACACAAAAGTAAGTGTGGTTGTTATATTATTAAGTTATATTGGTATTTTTTATGAAATATTGATCCTGCTTCGTGTAAAAATTACACATGGATGGAAAGGAAAATACCTGATTAAAATTTTATATTTCCGTAAATATATCAGAAGGTAGAATGGAGGGAAATTATTGAAATTTACTTTCAAAAAAATCATGAATATCGATGTAAAAAAGATCAGATTTATGAAAGTAAAATACGATTTGACTTTGAATACGTTAAACGTTTTACTACTTTCGAATAGTTAAAGCAGATAAGGCCTTAATTTGGCTGTGCCAGCGGACGGGTAACAGTGCTAACCAATTATAATGTATTTGTACAAAAAGCTATAAAATTTATGGCTACGTATTATAGAAAACCGCCGAAATGCACACAAATCAGAATTGTTTGAAATTTATTTGCTTTTTACTTCTGCTATTTTTGCAGGTAGAAGTTAAGGCACAAAAACCAAAACAGGTTTACGAGGATAGGGTTAACATTATCCAAAAAAATATAAACCTGTATTTTACCGATCAGGCTAAAGGACTTTATTTTGAAAGTACTGCAAAACAACAAGAAAATCCACATTCCTGGCTTTGGCCTCTGTGCGCCCTTATTCAATCTGCGAATGAAATGGAGGTTTTAAACAAAAATATCAAGTATATGATGCCTGTAGAAAGGGCTATCGATCAATATTACAGTACCGTTGCTCCGGCGCCTGCTTATCAGGATTATCCTTTAAAAGAAAAATTAAGTTCACGCTTTTATGATGATAACCAGTGGATTGCCCTTGCATATTTAGATGCATACAACCGCACCAAAGAAAAATCTTATTTAAAAAAATCAAAAGACATTTATCGTTTTTTGTTAACGGGTTATGATGATAAAGCTGGCGGGGGATTGTATTGGAAAGAGGGGGATAAAAATTCTAAAAATACCTGCTCCAACGGTCCTAATGTACTGGTTTCGTTGCAACTTTATAAAATAACGAAAGAAAAAAAGTATTTAGATACGGCTTTGCTTGTTTATAACTGGACAAATAAGCATCTTAGGGCAGCAACAGGAATTTTCTATGATGCAATAAAAATCCCATCTTTAAAAGTAGATGAAGGAACATATACTTACAATACCGGCACCATGCTGCAATCCAATGTTTTGTTATACGAAATAACAAGCGATAAAAAATACCTCGAAGAGGCTAAAGTTATTGCTGCTGCTGCCGAAAACCATTTCTATAAAAATAACAAACTTCCAGATCATTATTGGTTCAATGCTGTATTGCTTCGCGGTTATATGGAGTTGTTTAAAATTGAAAAAAAATCATCCCGTTTAAAATTTATTATTGATGACGCTGAAAGAATTTGGAATGAAGAGCGTGATGCACAAAATTTATTAGGAAGGGGTAAAGAAAAAACCTTGTTAATGCAGGCTGGAATACAAGAAATATACGCCAGGCTGGCCACCATAAATTAACCAAATAGAATAATTACACATATGAAAAGAAGAACATTTATACAAAATACCGGTTTGCTGGGAGCTGGTTTAGTTGCCTCAAAGTTTTCGTTTGCTGCAGATTTCGGCGCACCGTTTCCGGTGGTAAGGGTAGCCGCAGATAAAAGGCATTTTAAAAGTAAAGCTGTTGATGATGCCATAAAAACCTTTCAATCTAATGTTAAAAATCCTGAACTAAGCTGGTTATTTGAAAACTGTTTTCCAAATACTTTAGATACTACGGTTTATCATTCAGAGAAAAACGGTCGCCCGGATACTTATGTAATTACTGGTGATATTGATGCCATGTGGCTGCGTGATAGTTCTGCACAGGTTTGGCCATACTTGCAATTTGTAAATGAAGATGAACCACTTAAGAAATTAATTGCCGGGGTAATTATCCACCAAACCAAATGTGTTTTAAAAGATCCATATGCCAATGCTTTTTATGGTGATCCGGCAAAAGTTGGAGAATGGAAAACAGATTTAACAGATATGAAACCAGGTATACATGAACGTAAATGGGAAATAGATTCACTTTGTTATCCAATTCGTTTAGCCTATCATTACTGGAAAAAAACAGGCGATAAAACCCCTTTCGATACCGATTGGAAAAAAGGGATAGAAGCTACTTTAGAAACTTTTAAACAACAGCAACGTAAAGAAAACAGAGGGCCATATCATTTTCAGCGCGAAACCAATAAGCCTACAGATAGTTTACCAATGTCTGGTTATGGTTTTCCGGTTAACCCGGTTGGTTTGATTTGCTCGGCATTCCGTCCAAGTGATGATGCAACAATTTTTCCTTTCCTAATTCCATCTAATTTCTTTGCCGTAACCAGTTTAAAGCAGGCAGCAGAAATGATTAAGGCGTTGCAAAGCGATAAAGCCTTAGAAAGCAACTTATTAAATTTAGCTAATGAAGTAAATGAAGCCATTCAAAAACATGGCATTATTAACCACCCAAAACATGGTAAAATTTATGCTTTTGAAGTAGATGGTTTTGGAGGTGCTTATATCATGGACGATTCTAATGTACCGAGTCTTTTAAGTTTACCTTATTTAGGCGCGATTAGTGCTGATGATCCGATTTATAAGAATACCAGAAAATTTGCCCTTTCAAAAGATAACCCATATTTCTTTAAAGGAACAGCAGGCGAAGGAATTGGTGGCCCGCATTGTGGACAGGATATGATTTGGCCAATGAGTATAACCATGCGTGGTTTAACCTCAAAAGATGATGCTGAGATTAAATGGTGTATTGAAACCCTTCAAAAAACACATGCAGGTAAAGGTTTTATGCACGAATCGTTTCATAAAGATGATCCTGCAAACTTCACCAGATCTTGGTTTGCATGGTCTAATACACTTTTTGGCGAATTATTATGGAGAACTTACCATGAAAAACCAGCTTTATTGAAGGCATAAATAGTAAATAACAGGCAAGGATACGGAGCAATTTACTCCGTGTCCTATCTGAATCATTCATATGGCTAAGTTGAGTTAAAATGATCGGGCAGCAACGGGAGCGGGGCTGCAGCTCCCTGAATGCGAATAACTGCTCATTTCCTGATTTTAATTATTAATTGACACTCCATTAAATAATTTTCTTATCAGGCTTTTGGTTGGTGTTATTACCAATCAAAGGAAATTACTTTGATAGCTGGTGATAACACCAGTCGAAGGAAAAATGCTATACGCTCCAGCTGCTCATTTCCTGGCTTACATCATTGCGAGGAGGAACGAGGAAGCAATCTTTGAAGCTTAAAAATAGTATTCAATAATTTCTTTTATATTTTTTTTGAAAGCAAAGCCTGCGGTTCTTCACAAACTTTGTTCATGCTTTACGCTGTATCCCGATAGAAAAAATCGGGGATGCCGCTGCAATCAGGTTTATAAATGCAAATCAGCATTTTAAAGAACTCACTTTGTACCTAAACCCGATCAAAGTGAATGCCGATCTTTCATCGGGCAGCAACGGGAGCGGGGCTACAGCTCCCTAATTGCGAATAACTGTTCATTTCCTGATTTTAATTATTAATTGATATTCCATTAAATAATTTCTTATCATGCTTTTGGTTGATGTTATCACCAATCAAAGGAAAAGGATACGTCATTGCGAAGAGGAACGAGGAAGCAATCTTTGAAGCTTAAAAATAGTATTCAATAATTTCTGCTATATTTTTTTGGAAAGCAAAGCCAGTGATTCTTCGCAAACTTTGTTCCTGCTTTACGCTGTATCCCGATAGAAAAAATCGGGGATGCCGCTGCAATCAGGTTTATAAATGCAAATCAGTATTTTAAAGAACCTGCTTTGTACCTAAACCCGATCAAAGTGAATGCCCCGATATTTCATCGGGCAACAACGGGAGCGGGGCTGTAGCTCCTAAATGCGAATAACTGTTCATTTCCTGATTATCTTTTATTAATTTTCTTATCATGCTTTTGGTTGGTGTTATTACCAATCAAAGGAAATTACTTAGATAGCCGGTGATAACACCAGCCGAAGGAAAAATGCTATACGCTCCAACTGCTCATTTCCTGGCTTACGTCATTGCGGGGAGGAACGAGGAAGCAATCTTTGATTTTTAAAAATAGTATTCAATAATTTCTGTTATATTTTTTTTGAAAGCAAAGCCAGTGATTCTTCGCAAATGCTGTTCCTGCTTTACGCTGTATTCCGATAGAAAAAATCGGGGATGCCGCTGCAATCAGGTTTAAACCTTAAAGGTTTCCATGAGCTATATTTACCTAAATCCGATCGAAGTGTTTTCATGGGCTGGCAATTTAAAAATTAGAATCTAATTTTTAAATTGCTTATCTAAAAAGCCAACCATTAAATCAGCCAGTTGGTTAAACCAGGGATTAAACAGCCAAAATGGATGTGGTGTATCGGCTAAGGTATGTACTTCCGTATAAATATGGTAAGGCTTTATTTTTGCTATTAAATCATCTCTTCCTGCATGGAAACGCGGCAATGCGCTATTAATAAACAGCATAGGGACACTATTTTCACCCGCATGGCTCAATGCCGAAGCGGTATCCCAAAGTTCAGGATTTGTTTTAATGCTCGCGCCCAGCCATATTTCAGCTACAGATTTTTTATCAGGATCAGTACTAATTTCAGAAGATTCGGGATGATTAAAGGCTAATACGCCATCTACATCAATAAGCGCTTGCACATTACTGCTTTTATCGTTGATTTTTTCGCCATCAAAAGCTTTAAATCCATTGGTTGTAGCAACAAGTGCCGCTAATTGTCCACCAGCCGAAAAACCAGTGATCGCAATTTTATTGGTATCTATATTAAACCGCTTAGCATTGGCTTTAATCCAGCGAACCGTATTTTTTAAATCATAAACAGCAGCCGGAAACGGCGCATGCGTTGAAAGCCTATAATCTGTAGTAATCGCTACATAGCCATTTTCGGCCATTTTTTGAGCGAGCGGGATATTTTGAGCACGATTACCCGATCTCCAGCCACCACCAAAAACAAATAAAACAGCTGGTAAAGCTTTGTTATACTTAGTTTTAGGGTATACTACATCAAGTGCTAAATTACCTGTTGGGTATTTAGCATAAACAATATTGCTTTTGGTTAAAAAATTACCGGCTTTTAAAGGTTCAGCAATGCTAATGTATGGTCTTTTCTTTTTCTCTTTAATATAAGTGCTGTATACGCTAAAAGAAGTATCGGGTTTTATGGATTGCGCAGCAGCAGATAGATAGAATAAACTGAGGATGGGGACAAGGTATTTCATTACAGTAAATATATAGAAATTGTTTATTTAACTTATACCAATGGCCACTTGGTATTTTTTTATAAAAGCAGAAAATTCGGTTATTACCATTCCCTTAAAACGAAAGATTGGTTATTTTGTTAAGTTTGGAACAAGAAACATTTAATGCGGAAATTTTTACAACGTTTATTAGGAAATTGGGTAATCCGAATGTCGAATAGGTTTGGCTCAAGGCCTGATCTTAAGCGCATTCACCGTGCTTTAAGTGCGTTGTATAAAACCATAAATAAACAAACCGGCAAAAGGGGGCTTATATTTAATTTAACCAACGAAAATAAGTTTATCATTTTTTCCGACCAGCATAAAGGCGCAAGAAATAATGCCGACGATTTTGCCATTTGCGAGCAGAATTACTTAAAAGCACTGGAACATTACAACCAGCAGCAATTTAATTACATTAATTTGGGCGATAGCGAAGAACTTTGGGAAAATCTGCTTGAACCCGTAATTAAGCACAATAAACAAACTTTTGAATGTGAAAAAGCATTTATTGTTAGAAATGCCTTTACCAAAATATTTGGCAACCATGATTTGTACTGGGACAACGATCCTTTAGCAGGCTTTAACCTGAACCGCATTTATGGAAAGAAAATCCCTATTTACGAAGGCGCAATTTTAAGGACAAACATTAAGGGAAAAGTTTTAGATGTATTTTTAACACATGGGCATCAGGGCGATTTACAAAGTGATGGAAACTGGTTCAGCAAATGGTTTGTAAGTATGGTTTGGGCACCACTACAATCTTATTTGCAGATTAACCCCAATACACCCGCATACGATAATCAACTTAAAACAACCCATAATACGCTGATGTATAAATGGGTGGCAGCACATAAAAATATTGCCTTAATTACAGGCCATACTCATCAACCGGTATTTTCATCGCTTACGCATTTAGAAAGGATTTATGTGGCATTAAGAATGGCGAGAAAACAAAATGATAAACTTAAACTTGATGAGCTGAATGCAGAATTGGGTAAAAGAATCGGAAAAGGAGATAAAGCGCCCGCATTCAGAAAATATAAACCCAATTATTTTAACAGCGGATGTTGTTGTTTTAGTGATGGAGACATTACCGGCATTGAAATAGAATCGGGTGTAATCAGGTTAATCAAATGGTCGTGCAAAAACAATGGAACACCAGAAAGGGGCGTACTTGAAGAAATGGAATTGGCAGATTTAATAGAAGATTAGGCTCTACTTAACCGGAAGCTCAACAAAAAAAGTACTTCCCATATTCTTTCCTTCACTTTCTGCCCAAACCTTGCCTTTATGTAAATCAACCAGGGTTTTAACAATAGATAAGCCTAAACCGTCAGATCGTTCACGTCCTGTTGGAACGGCACTAAGTTTTGCAAACTTTATAAAAAGCTTTTTCATGTCATCGGCTGATAAACCAAGACCATTATCCTTTATTGAAACGGTAACCGTAGGATTTCCGCTTGCCAAAGCCACGATAATTTCTGAGCCCATTTCAGAATATTTAGAAGCGTTGCCAATTAAATTCCCGAATATGTCTTTAATTTTTTCCGCATCGGCATAAATCTCAACAGGATCATTATACGGGATTGATATTTTTTGCTTTTTATTATCTAAAATAATTCCGAAATCAGACACGATCTCCTTTAAAATTTCCGTTAAGTTTATCTTGGTTTTAACCAGTTTGATATTGCCATGCTCATTTCTGGCAGCAGTTAAGATGTTGTTTAGACTGTCGACAATATTTTTTGATTGCTGGTTAATTTTTCCGGCAATCAGTATGGCTTTATCATTCATTTCCGGTAATCTGCCAATTAATTCCGATTGTAGCGAAATTGTGGTCATTGGGTTTTTTAAATCGTGTACCAGCATATGTAAACGATCATCATGTGCCCTCAGCGTTTTACGTGTCGAAATCCTGGATTCTAACTTTTCGACTACAATAACCGAGAGCATTTGAAGCATATTCAGTTGTTTCTCTGTTGGTTTTCTCGCAACAGAATCTACCACACATACGGTTCCTAATCTAAAACCTTCGCTGGTTTTTAAGGGTGCCCCGGCATAAAAACGAATCCCACCATCGGCAGAAACGTAGGGGTTGTTTAAAAATTCAGGAAAAGCATGCGTATCTTCAAAAACGGTAACTTGCTGGTCTAAAATAGCAAGCGAACAAAAACTTTCATCCCGCTTAACTACATTACCCTCTAAAGCACTGAAATTGGCCTTAAAAAATACCCTGTCCTGATCAACAAAAGTTATAAATGCACTTGGTGCCTCAAAAATCTGTGCCGCAAGTAAAGCAATGGTATCGAAAGCATTTTCTGGAGGTGTATCCAGAATTTCATAATGTCTGAGCTTTTTCAGACGAGTTTCGTCGTTATCCGGTATTATACTTTTCGGTAGGGTGTAGCCAGGCATGTAATTAATTATTTCGGCTATAAAGATATGCATTATGTGTTTAGGTACTCTATATCCATTCGTTTATATTAAATCTAAACAGATTTTTTATAAACAATAAGTCGTTAATTTAGTTTAATATTATTAAGAGTTTATTTAGCCTTAACCCATCATCCTAACTAATAGCAAAACAATGAGATTACACATAGATCGTAAGCCTGTAAAGGTATATCCGGATACCAAACGCGTAATTGCCCGTTTCTTTTTTAATGGAGAAGAGCGTGCATTGGAAGTCATTAAAAAAGTATTAGAATTTTCTGATGAAAAGGTATTCTCCCTTATTTCTCCAATATTGCAGGAATATTCTAAAAGACATCGCAACATCACCAAAATATTAACCCGCCATTGCAAAAAGCTTAAGAAACAATTTACCACATTAGGAACAGCCTTTGAAGATATAGACGAATATACACGTTTGCTGATTGGAGCTTATTTTACACACGAATATTCGATTGAATCGGCGGCATTTTTTAATCCAAGTATTGTGGATGATCCCGATCAGACGGATTTGGTTGAAGGCGAAAAAAGAGTGATTATTAGTTTCAGGGCTGTAGGCGAAGGACATATTTCTTCTATTGTTTTTAGAAGGGCCTTGATTGATGCACAAAATAATATACAGGTTTTACCTGTAGGCAATTATGTTGATGAAGCTGAAGTAATTAAAAATGCCATTTATGTTAAAAAACTCTTTTTAAAGAAGGCCGCTTATGCCCAGATTGATCCTTCAGTTTTAGAAGAGGTAGAAGGTAAATTAGATGATAAATTTGAATACACAAGCCTAAGTAATGTAATTAAAGATTCTAAAAGCTTGAATAATGATAATCCACAGCGATTAATAGAATATGATAAAGTTTTATGGTTATCCGATACTTACCACACTATAATTTTCTCCAGGGATACGGATATCTCTGATCGCGTAATTTTCCCAATTTCAGAGTTTGAGCGAAAAGGAATTGAAGATGCCCGTTTCGTGAAATTTATTAAGGATGATGGTAAGATACTTTATTATGCCACTTATACTGCATTTGATGGCTCATTAATTATTCCTAAACTGGTACAAACAGAAGATTTTTACGAATTTAAAGTTATTCCACTTTATGGCGACGGGGCGCAGAATAAAAACCTCGCACTGTTTCCAAGAAAAATTAAAGGAAAATATGTAATGATGAGCCGAATAGATGGCTGGAATAATTACCTCATGTTTTCTGATAAAGTTAATGTGTGGGAAAATCCGATTTTACTGAAACAACCACGCTATTGCTGGGAACTGGTTCAAATTGGGAATTGTGGTTCGCCTATTGAAACCGAAAAAGGCTGGTTAGTCATTACACATGGTGTTGGGCCCATGCGCAGGTATTGTATAGGCGTAAGCTTGTTGGATTTAGATGATCCAACCAAAGAGCTGGGTCATTTAATTGAGCCTCTAATTATACCTAATAACGATGAACGCGAAGGTTATGTGCCTAATGTGGTTTATTCCTGCGGTTCAATTATCAGTAATGGCGAACTCATTATTCCATACGGTTTGTCTGATTACAGTTCATCATTTGCCACTGTAAATTTAGAATTGCTGCTTAATAAGTTGTTAGAAGAAAAACCACAGTTATAAATCATGCTTGTAGTAGCTATATTTGATTTAGGAAGCGTTATGCCATAAACGAAAATAATGTCCAAACGAAAAAAAGCAGCTATCCGGTTTGGTTAGCTGCTTTTTTTTATGCCATTAAATTAATTAAGAGCACTGGTCGGCCTCCACTAAGGGCGAGGCTAAACTTTCATACTCCGTTTCTGCTGCTTTTAAAACGGCTAAATGTGAAATAAAATAAGCTAATGTGCTTTCTGCCCCCTGATTTCTGTTTACGCTGTTAAATTGCAAACCATCTGCACAGCCCTGTGTTTCAAAATCGTATAATGGAATATGTAAACTGTTTTTTCCTAAAAACCATTCGTAACTGGTATGCATCAAAGTTAAATAGCGACTGTCGTTTGTAAGGGCAAAGGTTTTGGAGTATAATAAAACCATCGCCATAGTTTCTATTGCCTGCTGATCGTAAATAGGGTTTTTACCGTTCTTTTTCATCCAGCCGGCATTTCCAACCGGACTTAAATAGCCATTTTTAAAAGAGAAACCATTTAAAAATTCAATGCTCTCCATTGCAATTTTAAAAGATTGCATATTTCCGGTAGCTTCGTAATGGCTTAATAATGCCAGTGGTAAAATGGCATTATCATAAGTTAAAATGTCTTCAAACCAATGCCAGTTGCCATCCTTATTTTGTTCGTAAGCTTTAACTAATAAACCAGAAAGGCGGTTAATTTCTGCGATCAATAACTCATCACCCGGATGTGCATTTAAATAGTAAGCTATACCGATAACGGTATTTGCCATACCGCGTAAATATTTTAAATTCTTAAAGTGCGGAATGGAGTGAGAAAATAATTCTTTACCAAATTCCCGGTAGGAATTATTCGGTCCGGCGCAAATTAAATAACCTAAAGACCAAATGGTGCGGCCGAAAGAATCTTCGGAACCAACTTCGTCAAGGTAAGTCCGGTTAAAGCTTAAAAAATTTCTAAAATTACCATCCTCGCGTTGCATATACTGGATAAAACTTAAATAGATGGGCATTAATTTAAGTGCCTTTTGATTCTTATCCTGGTCGTAAGCCATTAGAGTCATAATTAAGGCACGGGCATTATCATCTATACAATATCCTTCTTTTAAGTTGGGTATACCAAATCGGGCATGTTGAATAATTCCGGTATCATCCGTTAAAAGTGATAGGTGATTTAAATTGAGGACCGGCATGCTTTCTACATCTATAATAGGTGGCACCACTCTTTGCGGCTTACTTCCATCATTTAAAGCATTTTCCAGTACATTTAAATAAACGTTTCCAATAGCTGGCCACCTTAAGTTTAAACCATAGCGATAGGCATTTTCTTTCAGCTGTTTATGTTTATCTTCATCATTTAAAAGTGTATTCAATATGTTAGCCAGTTCCTGGTCGTTTTTAAAGTCGAATAACTTGCCTCTGTTATCGGCCAGCAATTCTTGTGCATGCCAGTAAGGTGTAGAAACTACTGCTGCACCCGCGCCTATGGCGTAAGAGAGAGTACCGCTGGTAATTTGTGCTTCATTTAAATATGGCGTAATGTAAATGTAACAGGCCGTAAGGTATTGATGTAATTCTTCTTCTGAGACGAATTTGTTTACAAAAGCCAGGTTTTTTTCGACGCCCAGATCTTTGGCCAACGATTTTAAGCTGTCTCGGTATTCTTCACCATTATGCCTTACCACGCCGGGATGAGTATTTCCTAAAATAACATACAATACATCAGGATGCTGATTTACAATTTTAGGCAAAGCCTTAATTACGGTTTCCAAACCCTTATTTCTGCTGATTAAACCAAAGGTAAAAAGTACTTTTCTATCTTTAAATAAATCACTTTTCGAAATTTCATTATCAGGCATTGGCTCTAAATCAGGTACGCCATGCTCAATCAGCTTAATTTGCGAAGAAGGAATTTGGTAAATACTATTTAAAAACAAAACTGCTTTTTTACTCATCACCACAATTTTTGATGATTTAGCTGCAATTTCTTTAATAATGGTTTGCTGCATAAAACTCGGTTCTTTTAAAACCGTATGCAAAATGGTAATAAATGGTTTTTTAAGCTTGTTGATCAGTGATAGTAAGAATACACCGCTATTGCCTCCGTAAATACCAAATTCATGCTCAATTATACAGGTATCAACCTCACTGTTGTTAATAAAATCTGCAGCTTCAATGTAATCTTCCTGGTTTTGCTGGCGGATAACAAATTTTACTTCGTTAGGGTAAGCGTGTTCGTTAAGATCATCAGATTCGTTCAATGCTACAATAAAACTTTTTTCTGAGTTATATGATGGATTTAAGCCTAAAGCGTTAACTAAATTTTGATTAAACGTAGCTAAGCCACATTCACGTGGCGGATAAGTGGATATATAGGCGATTTTCATAAATAAAAAGGGGTAAATTTTAATAGAATAACATATAATAGAATAAATAGTTTCAAATTCACTTATTTTAACTCTTTTATTCTCAAAACAATATGATTTAACCTCTTGTTAATAAATGAAATTTAAAGTTTTTATTATGAGATCGATATGGAAAGGTTCAATTGGTTTTGGTTTGGTTAATATACCAGTTAAATTATATTCGGGTGTGCAAAACAGTAACCTTGATTTGGATATGCTTGATGAACGTGATCATGCTAAAATTAAATTTTTAAGGGTTAATGAAAACAGCCACAAGGAAGTGCCTTATGAAAAAATAGTTAAAGGATATTTTTTAAAAGATCAATATATAATTTTGGATAAGCACGATTTTGAAGATGCGGCACCTGAAAAAACCAAAATAATAGAACTGGAAAATTTTGTTGATATTAAGGAAATTAACCCGGTTTATTACGAAACGTCTTATTATACCGAACCAGAGAAGCAAGGCAAAAAGGCTTATGCGTTATTGTTAAAGGCCTTAGAGAAATCGGGGAAAGCGGGAGTGGCCCGGTTTGTACTGCGCAATACAGAAAACCTGTGTGTTATCCATCCGATGGATGGCGTATTGGTGATCACTAAAATCAGGTTTAACCAGGAGGTGAGAAGCCTTGCCGAAATAACCAAGGTAGATGATGTAACCATAACTAAAAAAGAAATGGATGTAGGTCTGGCGTTGATTAAACAATACAGCTCAAAATTTGATTTAAGTTCGTTTAAGGACGAATACAGTAATGAACTGTTAAAAATTATCAAGGCGAGATCTAAGGGTAAACGGGCTACGGTTAAAAAGATGAAACCTCAAATGGCCAGTAGCGACGATTTATACGAACAATTGATGCAAAGCCTGGGTTCAAAGAAGGGCGCGTAAATTTAGTTTGATGATGTGTTTTGCTTTTAGTTAATTTGTTTATTGTAACGTTTGCCTGATTTAATAGATAAGAGCTGAATGGAAATGAATATTTCTACAAATACGAACCTATATTGTGTGTATAACGTTTTAAACTTTATTGAAAACAATTACGATCAGTATATTTCAATAAAAGAACTGGAAGAGGTTTCAAATTACTCTTACCGGAATATTCAGCGAATATTTAAGTATACCTGCGGAGAAACGATTGGCGCATATCAGCAAAGGCTTAAAGTAGAAAATGGTTACAAACTCATCATTTATACTAAAAGTACCCTTACGGCCATTGCGCTACAGGTGGGATTTGCAAACCTGGCATCGTTTTCTAAAGCCTTTAAGCTGCATTTCAAAATTTCGCCCAAAATGGCGAGATTAAATAAACCTTCTTTATTTTTAGAAAGCCGGCTTATTCCGGTCATCTCTGAAGAAGAAATAAAACCCGAAATAATATACCTTAAACCTTTAAAGATCTATTATGAGAGCACCCAAACTTCCTATATAAATGCAGATATAGAGTTGCTGTGGGATCATTTTATGAAACATAAATTTCCGGATCATGATACCGAATACTTTGGTGTTATTGCAGACGAGCCCTTGATAAAAACACAATTGAGTTATAGATATGATGCCTGTGCATCTGCCGCCTCAAAATCTATTAAACTCCCTTCAAAAAGTATATTTGGGGGCAGATATGCGCAATTTATCCATCAGGGTAGGTACGAAACCATAGAAAATACGTACACAAAAATATATGCTGGTTGGATTTTAAATAGCGGACTTGAATTTGCGCATACTCCAATTATTGAAAAGTACATTAAACATATTGATAATACAAATCATATCGATGAGCAATTAACGGCAATATTATTACCGCTTCAATAAGATTGTCAATTCAGGACAACATTGTGGCTATTCTTCCCGGTAATTTTGTCTCATTAAATAAATGATTTGAATGATGTTAATTATTAAGAAAATGGGAAATATACTCATGTTATTACCTGCAGTTTTATTATCATGCACTAAGGGCGATCTGGATAAAATTTCGGTGCCTGCTGATACGAATGTTGTTTATACCATGCCTGACGAATCTTCGCGGCATGAAGGCACCTGGTTGCAATGGCCACACCAATATCAATATGGGGTAACATACCGCAACCGGCTTGATGCAACATGGATTGCGATGACTAAGCAATTGGCTTTAAGTGAAAAAGTACACTTAATTGCCTATGATGAAACAGAAAAGACCCGGATTATATCCTTGCTGCAAGCTGCCGAAATTCCGCTCACGAATGTTGATTTTAAAGTTTACCCTACAGATGATGTATGGATACGGGATAATGGCCCTATTTACGTTAAAGATAAAAATGGACAGCTTTTTATTCAAGACTGGGGATTTAATGGCTGGGGTAAAAAAGCAGCTTATAAAAACTGTGATGCGATACCTTCAACAATTGCAGCAGCTCAGGGTATCCAGAAAATTGACCTTAATGCTGTAATGGTAAATGAGGGTGGAAGTGTTGAGGTAGATGGAAAAGGTGTTTTAATGGCTTGTAAAAGTTCTATAATTAATAAAAACAGAAATCCAGGAATGAGTTTGCAACAGGCTGAAACAATATTTACAAAATACCTGGGCATAAGTAAGTTTATCTGGCTTGAAGGTAAAGCCGGTTTGGATATTACCGATATGCATATAGATGGTTTCGCAAGGTTTGCCAATGCATCAACAATTATAACGATGAACGAAGATGATTTAGATTACTGGCAGGTTCCGGAGCATGATGTTAATACCTTATATGCGGCTAAAACCACCAATAATTCAGCCTATACTTTTGTGAAAGTACCTTTAACAAAAAATGATGTGGTAACTACTTACGGCAAAAACCTTGGAAAAGCTTCTTATGTGAATTACTATATTGCCAACAACAGGGTGTTGGTGCCCAATTATAACGATCCTAATGATTTAATCGCAAATGCAATTATTCAGAAATTATATCCGGATAAAAAAGTTGTTGGAATTGATTGCCGCAATTTATTTGCTAACGGTGGAATGGTTCATTGTGTTACCCAGCAACAACCTTTGTAAAAATTAACCAACAGCTTGCCCGAAATTAAAAAGGGTTGTGCCTAATCTAAAATTGATTGGTGTACAACCCTTTTTTAATTTATATTTTCTTTATTTAAAAGCTGCCTTTAATTGTTCAGCCGCATAAGCCTGGGCTTGTTTAGCTTCTGGTACTAAAGCTGCCATACCAAAAAATTCGTGGGTTACCCCTTCATAGTTTTTACTGTTTACACTTACACCGGCAGCCTTTAACTTATTGGTAAGCATTACGCCATCGTTATTTAAAGGATCAATTTCTGCAGTAATTATAGTAGTAGGTGGTAAACCTTTTAAATTGGCATTCACCAAAGATATTTTAGGATCCTGAGCTTCCAGTATACTGTTAACATATTTTTCTGTAAACCAAGCCATCATTGCCTTATTTAAAGGTTTAGCATTCGCATACATTTTATAAGATTCTGTATCCATATTAGCCTGGGCAATTGGGTATATTAAAACCTCATGTACCGGAACCATGATGTGTTTATCTCTGGCCATAATAGATACATTGGCCGCTAAATTTCCACCGGCGCTTTCGCCAACAACCGCAATCTTAGCCGGATCAGCCTTTAAGTTCACTGCATTTTTAACTGCCCATTCGTAAGCAGCAAATGCATCATTATGGGCTGTTGGAAATTTATTTTCGGGGGCCAAACGGTAGGCTACAGATACTACTATTGCCCCAACCTGTTCTGACAGTGCCTGAGCAGATGCATTGTACACATCAATATTTGCAATTACAAAACCACCGCCATGGTAATAAACAATTAAAGGAAAAGGGCCTTTACCTTCTTTAGGCGTGTACACTCTTAAATGAATTTTAGTTCCATTTACATCAATATCCTTGCCCATGGTATCTACTTTTGGAGCAGGCAGGCTTATGTTATTTTGTTTAATCAAATCCATCACAGCATCAGTAGGTGTATGGTTTTTACGGGCATCAACAGCACTTAACTGTTCAATAGGTTTATCCCCATAACTGCCAAGCTTTTCAATTACAGCCTGCATTTCCGGTTTAATGGTTTTACCCCATTCTGGAGCAGGTCCCGCGGGTTTAATTGCCACAACTTTGCTGCTGTCGTTTAAAGTAGTATCGTTTGAATTGCCTGTTTTTGTGCCGGAGTTACAAGCCGTAAAAAGTATTCCGAATGCACAAATTGCTGCAGGAATTTTTATAAAATTAGCTTTCATAGGGTTAATTGTTGGTTTCAATAAAATTTATATCTATAACACGATCAATAAGATAACTGTTTTAAAGATTGAACAACTTTTAAGAATTTTTCTAATTAAAAACTTCTTTTACAATTAGGTTGTTCTATTCATTATAACTTATAAAATTATGTTAACAGAGATAGCAGGACTACCGGAAAATGTTTTTGGTGTAAGGGCAACCGGAGAGGTTAATGCCGATGATTTAAAAAGTGTTTTATTACCCGGTTTAAAAAAACTTGTCGATCGTTTTGGCGAAATCAGGTATTTACTCGTTTTAGATACGGATGTAAAGAACTTTACAGCGGGCGCATGGGTACAAGATGCTAAAGCAGGTTTGCAAAACTTTAGCAGCTGGAAAAAAATTGCAGTATTAAGCCACGAAAAAGGAGTAGAATGGTTTACCGATGTATTTACAATGGTTACCCCGGGTAGTTCTAAAGGCTTTAAACCTGAAGAACTAAAGGAAGCTAAAGCCTGGTTAACAGAAGAATAAATGTGTAATTGATGTTTAAACGATAAAAAAAATCAAAATGAAAAATTCAAAAACCTCAGCAGAAGAAAGTAAAGCCACAGCACCAAAAAGTGCAAAGGCAAAAGGCGCAGATGATCAAGTAACATCAGCCAAAGATGCAAAGAAAGTAAACGTAACTAAAGACGAACCCGCGAAACATAAAAAACCCTAATTAATACATCATAAAACATCCCTAATATGATAGCAGATACGAATAATATTAATCATTTTTATGATAAAGCTTATGATTGGATAATAGATAGAGGACCCTCCATATTACTTGGTATAGGGCTTTTAGTAGTCGGTTTTTGGGTAATTAAATTAATTGGTAAATGGTTGCAGTCGGGTATGCATAAGAAAGATGTAAACCCTTCTTTACGACCTTTTTTAACCAGTTTACTACTCATAACCTTAAAAATTATACTGGTGCTAACTGCCACGCAGGTAATTGGTTTACAGCTAACATTTTTAACCGTTCTTATTGGCGGTATGGGCGTTGCCGCAGGTTTAGCACTTTCTGGCACTTTACAGAACTTTGCCAGTGGCGTATTAATTTTATTGTTAAAGCCTTTTATAGTTGGCGATAATATTGTTGCACAGGGACAGGAAGGTACCGTGAGCTCTATACAGATATTTTATACCATTGTAACCACTTTTGATAACCGCACCGTAGTAATTCCAAATGGTAAATTATCTAATGAGGTAATTATAAACATCAGCAAAAAAGGGAGTAGGAGACTGGATATAGAAATGAAATTTAGTTACGGTATTGATTACGAAAAAGTAGTAGCTGCATTTAATAAAACGGTTAATGAATTTAAAGAATGTTTAAAATCGCCAGAACGTAGAATAGGTGTTTCTGTTTTGGATGATAGCGGTTTTAAAGTAACCTTAAATGTTTGGGTGCAGGCACATGGTTTTACAGATACTAAGCTTAATTTTCAAAAAGAATTATTGGAAAACCTCAAAACCAGCGGACTTAAATTACCTGGAATGGCAGATTAAGGATGGTTACTTTTTTAGTAAAGCGTAAATTTTGTCCATCAGCTCGTCTATATTAAACGGTTTCGCCATAAAATCGTCGGCTGTAACCTCATCCAGCATATAATTATTGGCGTTGTAACGTGCAGAAATCATTAAAACCGGAATATGAGAAACAGAATTTTCGTTACGTAAATCTTTAAGTAAAACCCTGCCATCAACATCGGGCAGCATAATATCCATAATAATTACGTCAGGTTTAATATCCTTTACATGTTTGATAAAATCAGCACCCTTATTTAAACCAACAACATTAAAGGCTTCACTTTCAAGGATTAGTGTAATTACATCTAAAATTGCATGGTTATCTTCAACCACTAAAATTGTTTTCTTAGCCAAGGGATTTTAATTTGCAGCAAAGATAGAATAAAATACAACTTAGAAAACCCAATTAAATAAACTATTTAAGAGTATAAATAAGTTTTGAAGCTTAAACAAATCTTATATTTTTGTGTTACTAATACCTAATATGACTAAATTTTCTGTAGATCTTACCAACTGTGATAAAGAACCAATCCATATACCAGGCAAAGTCCAGTCGCACGGCTTTTTAATTGCTGTTGATAAAACAAATTTTAGGATTAGTTATGTAAGTGAAAATGTATCGCTGTTTATAAACGATACTGCCAAAAATTTACTTGAAAAACCGCTTGCGGCTTTAAATTCTTTTTTAACCCAGCAAGAACCGGATTTTAACATAGAAGATTTGTTAAAATTGGGCATCATCCGGAAAAGTTTTGATGCGATTACGCCACATCCTTTAGAAATTAACGAAAAACCCTTTTATCTGATTATTTCGCCATCAGTAAACGATTGGCTGCTTGAATTTGAGCCCGTTACTCTTCAATACGATATTCAAAGTACTGTTGGAAGATCGGCTGCGGCCATGTTAACGAATAAAAATATTTCCGAATTACTTAAAAGTGCAGCTATAGAGATTAAAAAGCTGATCAATTATGATCGGATTATGATTTACAAATTTTTGGATGACGGGCATGGCGAAGTTGTTGCAGAAGAAAAAGAAAATCATTTAGAACCTTTTTTTGGCCTGCATTATCCGGCATCTGATATCCCGAAACAAGCACGCGAACTGTATAAGCTTAATTTAACAAGACTTATTGCAGACGTAAATACAGAAGATGCACCCATTTTAACATTCAAAGAAAACACTCCGCTTGATTTAACAAATGGCTGTTTGAGAGCTGTTTCGCCTATTCACATTCAATATTTAAAGAATATGGGCGTATATTCGAGTTTCAGCATTTCGTTAATTTTGCATGGCGAACTTTGGGGGCTGATTGCCTGCCACAACTACAGTCCTAAATTTATAGATTATAAAGCAAGAGAAGGATCAAAGCTAATCGGGCAGATCCTTTCTTCCGCATTAGAGTTTCGTCAGGAAGAAGAAGATTCAGAAATTATTGAGCAGTTTAAAGATACGGCTGCGGTATTAACAGAACATTTAAACCGTGATAAATATTTACTCGAAGCCATTACAGGACATTCCCGAAGCATTTTAAACGTGACTAAAGGAACAGGTGTAGCCGTAATATTCGAGAATAAGTTAAAAACATTAGGTCAGGTGCCGGCAGATCAAGATATACTGGAACTTGCGGCCTGGCTAAAATCATCAAACGATGAATCGATTTATTATACACACCGTTTAGCCGAAATATTTTTACCGGCTAAAAAGTATAAAACAGTAGCTTCGGGCATATTGGCCTGTGTGTTAAGTAAAGAGTTGTCAGAAATAATCATATGGTTTAAGCCCGAACAAATTTCAACGGTGAACTGGGCCGGTAATCCCGAAAAACCTGTAACTTCATCAGAAAACGGCCTGTTAAATTTATCTCCAAGAAAATCATTCGAAACCTGGTCGCAGGTTGTCAGTAATACTTCCGAGCGCTGGCTCCCTGAAGAAATTGCTTCTGTACTGCGTATTCGTGAAATTATTATCACCGATGTAAATAAGAAGGCCAACGAAATCAGGCTGCTAAATGAAAAGCTACAAGCTGCTTATGAAGAACTTGATACCTTTAGTTATACCGTTTCGCACGATTTAAGAACGCCACTTACCTCTATTAAAACTTATACAGAATTATTGCTTAAAAATAAAAGCATTGATGAAATGGGCAGGAGAATGCTCGACCGCATTTTAACGGGTGCCGATAAAATGAATTTCCTGATCAAAGAGATCTTAAATTTAGCAAGGGTTGGCCGTTCTGACATTAGTTTTGAAACCGTTAATATGCAAACGCTTATCAAAGAAATAAGTACTGAGGTTTGGACTGCATTTAAAGCCGATAAAGTTGAACTGATTTTAGGTCAATTACCAGATTTAAAAGGGGATAAGACCATGATTGCGCAAGTGTTTACCAATTTAGTTGGAAACGCAGTTAAATACTCTTTAATGGTCGAAAAACCATGTATTGAAATTTCAGCCTATGTAGATGGAAACGAAACCATTTACGCGGTTAAAGATAATGGTATAGGAATTGATAACCGTTATTATGATCGTGTGTTTGAATTATTTAAACGAATGGATAATGTTAAAGACATTGAGGGAACAGGAGTTGGCTTAGCCATAGTAAAAAGAGTTGTCGAGCGACATAATGGTAGAGTTTGGTTTGATAGTACGCTAAACGAAGGTTCTACTTTTTATGTAGCTTTTAAAAATAGATAAAATGAAAACACCGGATATATTTTATGTAGAGGATGATGTGGATTATGCATTTTTTATGCAAAGTGCCATACAGGAAGTTAAGGATACGTTAAGCATTAGCATTGTGGAAGATGGCACAGAAGCCTTACTTAAACTTCAGAATTTTGCTGAAAGTAAAACCAAGCCTAAATTAATATTGCTTGATTTAAACCTGCCTGGTTTATCAGGATTGGATTTATTAAAGATTATAAGAGATATTCCTTATCTAAAATCAATTCCGGTAATTTTATTTTCCACTTCAGATAATCCTGATGACGTAAAAGCCTCAATAGAATTTGGGGCAAACGCGTACCTCACCAAACCCGATGGTTATGATAACCTGGTTAAATGTGTACATTCCGTACACGACTTTTGGTTTAACCAACACCTAAGATTAAATTAATATTTTATAAATTTTATATTTTCAGGAAAGATTCGGGTTAAAATCCGGATCTTTTCTTTTTAACCACCTGTACTAATTTTAATATTTAAATATGATTGCCAGTTTATTAAGAACCGAAACCGCAGAAAAGCACAAAGAATTAGAATCGTTAATGTTTGTTAACGAAATAATGGCCAATTCGTTAAGTATCAGCAATTATAAAAAGCTGTTAACCATTAACTATATCATCCATCAAAAATTGGAACATAAACTCATCGCTCAGCTTGATGCAGCAGTGGCTGGAAAATTAGAAATGGATAAGAGAGTAAAATTACCGGCACTTGAAAAGGATCTACACTATTGGAAAATAGATACAGACACGCTTCCCGATTTAAACTTTGAAATATTTGCACCCGCTAATCATACCGCCGAAATTTTAGGTGCTTTGTATGTGCTTGAAGGGGCCACATTGGGTGGAAACGTAATAAAAAAACACATTTTAGCCAATCCCGAATTTAAAAATGATGCTGCCGGACTTAGTTATTACGGTGTGTATGGGGAAGAATTAGGCGCAAAATGGAAAACATTTGTAACCTTATTGAATGAAAGTGTTGCAGAAGCTGATTATGCTAAATGTGTAAACAGCGCAAATGCCACATTTGATAATTTGATAAACTTATCAAAACAGTTCGGATAAGTAGTTTGCTTAAGACGAAAATTTATAGTTAAAAATTTAAAAAATACGTTCAATGTTGTTTTAGGGGCATGTTGACTGCTTAAAAATGTGTAAAACTTCTTCCAAATAAATATTAAGTTTCTCTTGTTAATTCAAGGTAAATATGTATTATTGAAAAAATAAATTTTTTAAACCTTAAAAACATCAATTAGCGATGGAAAAATTCTCAAAAGTTAAAGCTGCAGTTGCTGCTATCGAAGCAGATGTAGAAAAATTTTATAATGCTGGCAATGCAGCTGCTGGTACTCGTGTGCGTAAAGCAATGCAAGATCTTAAAGTTTTAGCACAAGAAATCCGTGCAGAAGTAACTGACAAGAAAAACTCTGGAAAATAATATTTCGCGAGTAGAAACAAAAAGGGTTCCGAACATCGGAACCCTTTTTGCATTTATAGCCATTTATACATCTTAATCCTTTAGTTAAGCAACTCTTTTCATGGTTTGCCTTAATGATGAAAATAAAACACTGTAAAAAGATAAAGCTTCCCATCGCGGAGAGCATTTATCCAACTAACAAGACATATTTATACTATAATTATTTAAATGTGTCAGTTCCTGTTCTCCATGTCGGTATGATAAAACCTGAGTTGCCAGTATTAGTACTTATATTAACTGAAAAATTTCTCGAATCTTCATAATCACTGCTTATTACATTATTATAGTATAAAGGAATTATAAATTCATAATTAGAATTTACGCTGATAGGATATGGATCATCTGGTCCCAATAGAATAACATGAAATCTCACACTAGCATCGGGAATTTGTTGCAGAATTTTTATTTTATTTCCAGTAAGTGAACCATTTACGTCATACATCGGAGTTTTTGTTATTGTAAAACTATTTGGTTGTTGTAGCGGAAATGTAATAACGTTACTATAGCTTAGGGTATATCCATCTTTTGCAACCCTCCTTATAGCTTTTCCAACCTGTGGAGGATAATTGTAATCTTTCCTATTCGGACCAGGTATGTTCTTAGGAGTTCCATCATTTTCGATATTATCCCAGTCATAACTAAAAGATGTGGATGAATTACTCAGAGGTTCTGTTCCAATTATTTTTGGAAAATTTAATCCTTGAGTATCTTCTTGAAAAGAAATTATGTTATTAGAAATATAAGGTCCACCTGTTGGTTGCGTATCAGTGCCTGTTACAGTGATACTGTATCTTGTATTACTATATCTAATTATATCTAATTTTTTTTGCGTGTCATAAAACTTATATCTTAATAAAATTTTACCTTGTCTTTTATTGGTTGGAAGTTTTGCACCAATGCTTTTATCATTAAATAATGTAGCTGTGGCGTAGTTATAGTCTGATGAGGTTAGGTTTTTAGTTACTGATAATTCTATTGTAGAAGGATCAGATTCGTAGTTAGGAGAATAGGGTGCACTTGTTGCTTCTTTTAGACTTAGAAGTGATTCTGTGTATATTATTGTGACAGCACAGTTTCCAGATTCGTATCCACCAGTACTTAGTGCTCCCCTTTGAATTGCAAACTGAAATTTGAAAGGCGTTTCTCCATTTACATTAGTTACCTTTAATGTATTATTCACCAAATATGAGCTTTGAATTTCAAACTGACTCAATATGAATGTTTGAGCATTTGCTTTAATTATAAAGCAAAAAATGCTTATAAATACTATTATGTGCTTTTTCATATTACTTTTCGTAGTTGGCTTTATATTCGTTAGCTAAATCATATCTTGTTTGGAGATCGTGTAGGCTCTCTTTGTACCAGCCATAAACTATAAATTCTTTTTTCTCCTTATCATAAACTACTTGATCGAGTGGTGCACCTAACGTGATGGATAGAAATCTAATTTCTTTAGAAAGATCTAATTCCTCCATTTTAGTTTCATTGATGACTCTATCCTTTTTACATGCTGATACACTTAGCAAGCTACATAGCACAAAGGCGTAAACGGCCCATGTTAAATTTGTTTTTTTCATTTTTAATAGATTTTATTGTTTATTCGATTGTTTTTTTATTTAACGAAATATTGATATAGATAAATTTTATATATAACAATTTGACTTACTGTCGTAAAAATGCTCTAAAGGATGTAAGAATTAAATCTATGCGCTTAGGGACGATTGCGCACCAAACATATCCGAATGGAATTGTTATTGACCAAGAGATTTTAGAAAAGATAAAGCTCCCCATCGCGGAGAGCATTTATCCAACTAACAAAACATATTTTCAATAAGAGCGTTAAAACGATCTTAAGCTTTTTTAACTAATTTATATTCGATAACCGGTTTACCACGCTCACCGCCATCACCAGAAATATAACTATTGAATTTTAATTTATAGATGTTTCCTGTTCCATCTTTAATAAGATAGAAACGATCAGTTTTAACAGCGCCACCTGTACCTGTTTGACCTGGAGAAGTTCTCCATTTTGTACCAACTACATCTTTTGCCGCTGAAAATATAACTTTAGCACTTGTAAGATTAGTTTCTGTGAATGATGCGTATTCAAAATCTGTTTTTAATATTTCTGCAGCTTGTACACCTCCTAAGTTATTTATTGAAATAAAGTCTTGTACCCAGTACGGAGAACCTAAGCCTGAGTTGTTAGTGCTATAACTCCACGATATATCCCATGCTTTTTTGTTAGGCTCTGCCTGAACTATTTTATTGTTTTCTAATGATGCAAATACAAGATTGTAATCATTATTTTTAGCTACATCCAAAGTTTTAATAGTAGTTTCTCCAATTCTTGCATACTGAACTTTATATCCATTTGCACTGCGGGTAACCTTAACTTTAAACCACTTTTCCTTATCTTTATTTCCTTCATAGCTTAATAGATAAACCTTATTGTCAGCATCATTAGCACTTACTTCTGCAAATGCCGTCTTAGTAATGTCACCATCCCAGTAATCAACTAAAGAAACGGTTAAAGGATCCATGATATCATGGTTTAAATTAACATTAGTCCCAGGATCAGCTAATGTTACAGCTGTAATGTCAGTTTTAGAAGTAGCAACTGCTGTAGATTGGTATGATGCGTTAAGTACTACTCTAAACCTACTATCAGAAGTAAAGCCTAAATTGAAACTTTTTCTGTCTATCGATACTTGTTTGTCAGTACTTAAGTCTACAGAAACGATGTTAGTATAATTCGATTCAGCAGTTTTACCGTTTAAAGTTAATGTACTACCATCCGAAGGCGGAACAACAATAACAGGTTCATTGCTATCTTTTTTACAAGCGGTAAAACTGGCTGCAACAATTGCCAGAGTGATAATTGAGTTAAATTTATTCATGTTTCCTTTTTTAGTATTTATAATATTTATTAAAATTTGTTCCAGTTATAAGTTAAACCAACAAGGTAAGAACGGCCGTAAGTATAAGGTACAGCAGTACCACCAGTACTGTGCGCTCCACCTGTTGCAACAGATGTATTGGTTAATTGAGTTACATTAAATAAGTTTTTTACGCCTGCATTAATGTTTAAACCCCTGTATATTTTTTTATTAATCATGAGGTCGGCCAGGTTAAATGCACCAACCTCACCCAATATGGCGGTTTGGACATTATTAACTGTGGAGAGCTGGTAATTTGGTTTTTTACCCACATATTTATAGAAAACACTTATACTTCCATTTATTTTAGTAATGCTGTAAGAAACGCTTGCATTTACTTCGGTACTCCAAACAAAGTCGGGAATATCCAACGATGGTACGTTTTCTAAAATTTCATTATAGTTACCGATATAAGAGAAGCCCAATGAGGCAGTAATATTTTTGAAGATTAAGGTGTTTTCTAAAGTTCCGCCTGTTGTTTTAGATTTAGAAACATTAAGTAAAGTAGTAACCTGAGGATTTACAGGATCGGTAGCAAATATGATTCGGTTTTTATATTGATTGTAAAATCCAGATAGGGTAGAGCGGAATTGTAAATCCTTTTTATGGATGCCAGCCCAGGCTAAAGAGCCGTTAAAACTGTTAGATTGCTCTGCTTTTAAATTTGGATTGCCATAAATGGTATGACTTGCATCAACAAAATCATAATAAAGTTCCCGTAAAGCCGGCGCACGGAAGCCACGGGCATAAGAAAGGCGTAAATCTAAACTTTCGGTTAAGCTAAATTTTGTATTTAGTGATGGAACAACCGGTGCATTATAAACCGAATTTTTAATAATCCTCAAACCCGGACGTATATTGATGCCTTTAACAGGCTTAATTTCAGAAGATAAGAAGAATGCATAATCGCTGATTATCGGAGTGCCCGAAATTCTTGCACCACTTCCTGCATCACGATTAAACTCAAAACCTGGCTGAAAGGAAATATACGAATTGGGTACATATTGTGCCGTTGATCTAAAAATAATTGAATTGAATTTTGCTACATCCTGTTCACCGGCTTCTGTGGTTAAAGTTTCGCTGTTCGTTGTAAAATCATGTATTACCGTACGGGTTCCTCTTTGTAAATTGGTGTAACCAGCAATAGCCGTTAAATTAAGCTTCGGATTTAATTTCCATTCTGATTGGATTTGCTGCGTATAGCGATTGGTGGTATAGGTTGCGAATTTAGCTTTATAGTTATTTGGATTTAAGCCGCCCCGAACGTCAATGGTTTCATTTAAACCATCTAAACGATACCAAATGTTAAAATTATTATTTCTGTAACCAATTTTGGTGTTGCCTAACCATTGTTCTTTGGGTTTCCAACGGTTGGTATCTGCATTAACTTCATCATTTGTAGCGGTTTTTGAGGCTAAGTTCCATCCTCCAAAATCGTTGTGGGTAAAACCAACCAAAGCATTCCAACCTTTATTCTGCCAGCTGGCGCCAACGTTTTGCATATGTTGTCCTTTACCACTAAAGGCTTCATATTCATTGCCCGCAGTTTCTTCCTGTACTCTTGCCGATAGGTTTAGCATAGATTTGCCTGCACCTTTCGTTATAATATTAATAACTCCTGCCAGAGCATCCGATCCGTAAACAACAGACATAGGACCTTCAATAATTTCAATACGGTCAATGGTATTAATATCAATCTGGTTTAAACTTTCACGGGCATCAGAACGGTCAACCATAGGTACACCATCTAATAATATCTTAATGTTTCTTCCACTCATGCCCATTAATTGAACATCCGTTGTGCCTAAAGTTAAATCGTTGCTGAAGCGAAAGCCTAATTCGGTATTTAAAATCTGCTGTACATTTGTTGCTGCCCTTAAACTTATTTTTTCTGCACTTATGGTACGAACATTATAAACGGAGTTTTTTAAAGACTGCGGGCCAAATTGCCCGGTAATAACCACATCTTTTAAATCTTTTGCCTTAGTTGTATCCACCTTTGCATCCTGACCCAACGCAACAAAACCACTTAATATTAAGGCAATTGATAAATATATTTTCATTTATTTAGACTAATTATAAATAATTGTGCAAATTTGTTAATAATCATTCTAAACAGATAACGTTAAACGGATAATTTATACCGTTAAACGGATTAAATAATTATGGAATTAAAACGCTCAGAACATATTTCAGAAAAAGTCCTGTATAAAAACAGTTATCCGGAAAATTTTGACGGACAGCATGATATAGATGCGGCTGAGCAATATATAGAAGAGGACGCTTTACAAATCCATTTTAAAGAAAAATGGTTTAATGGTATTCACATTAGCATTGTGTCTGTTACGGCCAACGATGCCATGTTTTCATTGCAGGTTAAACCTAAACACCATGGTTTTTTGTACAGTATGGAAGGTGCTTTAAATATTCATACGGTTGATGGCGCGGTGAGTATTGAGAAAAACCAGCAATATATTTCCTTTGATTCTCCATTAAATTTAACGTTTAACGTACACCGAAATACCAAATTCATATATATACAATTAACACCTTCTTATTATCAAAAATTAACAAACGGTTTGTTTAAAGAAGAACTGCTTGCAAGTTGCCTGTGTGATATACCCGCAGATGTTAATTTGGTAATCCAATCGCTAACCAATCATAAATACTCAGGCAGGGTTAAAAGACTTTTTCTTGAATCAAAAATTTATGAATTGCTGATCTGTTATACTCAAAGAAATAATTATCTGGCGGCCGTTTCTTTGAAGCAGGAGGACGTAGATAAAATTCTACTGGCAAAAAAACTGGTAGAAAATGATTTACAAAATCCAAATTCACTTTTAGAGCTTTCGCGCAAAGCAGGTATTAATGATTATAAACTTAAAAAAGGTTTTAAGGAAATAACCGGGCATACCGTTTTCGGTTATTTATATAAACTCCGCATGGAAAAAGCTCATGCTATATTAATCAATGAAAAGAAAACGGTAAACGAAGTTGCCTTTCTTGTTGGCTACAAAAATCCACAACATTTTATCGTTGCTTTTAAAAAACAATATAATATTTTACCTGGAAGTTTGAATAAATGTTAAACTCAACGCAAACGTTTGAGTCATTTAATTATTTTTCTGAATTTATAATCAAATCAGACTCTACAAGTGTATTATAGTAGGCCTGATTTTCTGTATTTGGACTGTTAATCAGATCTAATAGGATATTTGCAGCTTTTTGCCCTTGTAAATAAGGATATTGCTCAATTGAGGCAATAGGTGTATGGTCTAAATAGCTTATAAAAGGTAAATTGGCAAAACTAACTACATCAAAATCATTAACTACATTAGCCTTTTTTAAGTATTTAATTAAAAATAGGGCCACATAATCGTTAAAGGTAACTATTGCTGTGGGTTTACGTTTATGGTTTATAAACTGATTTGCTGCATCAATGGTTCCTTGTTCTGTTAAATCACAGTTTATAATTAAGGAAGGATCAAATTTTAAGCGGTTAAAGGTAATGGCCTGCATGTAACCCTCTTTACGCTCTTCGCTCGCAAAAAGAGTTGTTGGTCCATTAATCATTCCAATGGTTCTATGTCCTTTTTTTAATAAGTAATTAACGGCCTTCACAGTAGCGTTTTCAATGCTGCAGGCTACATAGTGTACATTTTTAAAAGGAGGGATACGGTCAAAAAATACAACCGGAATATTAAAAGAGTTTAAACGTTCAAAATGGTCGAACTTTGAAGTGTCTTTACTAATGGATACGAGCAAGCCATCAACACGTTGGTTTTTCATTTTTTCCACCAGTTTTACTTCCTGCTCATAATCATCGTGCGATTGGGCAAAAATGACAGTATAATTTTTTTTCAGGGCTTCATCTTCAATTGCAGATATGGCTGTAGAGAAAAAATGTTCAGAAAGTTCGGGTAAAATAACACCAATCGTATATGTTTTACCTTTTTGAAAGAGAATTGCAGCGTTATTGGGTTGATAATTTAAAGATTGGGCCAATTGTTTTATTTTTTCTCTGGTTACCGCTCCAATACTGGGATGATCATGCAAACCCCTTGATACACTTGAAGGTGAGATGTTTAAAATTTTAGCAATTTCTTTAATTGTGGTTGGTTTCGATGACATATTAAGCACTAAACTACATTAAATTCTTCCAATGGTAATAATACGAAATTAATCAAACGTTTGCGTAGTTTTTTTTGAGCTGTTTTTTTTCAGTCATGGTAAATATCTATACATTCGAATAAATTCAATTAAAACCTATACACACAATAACCAAATTATGAATAGAAGAGATTTTGTGAGAAACGCGGGATTAACTACGGCGGCTTTCGCAGCTATCCCAGATCAAAGCTTATTTGCTTCACAGGCACAGGAAAAAATTAAAGTTGTAATGATTGGCGTTGGTCTTCGCGGGCAAAACCACCTGTCGCTTTTATTAAAAAGAGACGACGTAGATTTAGTGGCCATTTGCGATGTAGACGACCGTATGCTGCAAATGAGCAAAGCCATTATCTCAAAAAGTGGCAAACCAATGCCTAAAATTTATACTGGCAGCAATGATGCATGGAAAAAAATGCTGGAATTAAAAGGCATTAAAGCTGTCGTTATTGCTACACCCTGGGAATTCCACAAACCAATGATCTTAGGATCAATTGATGCCGGAATAAAATATGTTGCAACTGAAGTTATTCTCGGAATCAATATTCAGGATCACTGGGATGTTGTTCATGCAGCAGAGAAAAACGATGCGCATGTGATGATGCTTGAAAATGTTTGCTACCGCAGAGATGTAATGGCTGCTTTAAACATGGTTAGGCAAGGTATTTTTGGCGAGATTTTACATTTACAAGGTGGGTATCAGCACGACTTAAGAGAAGTTAAATTCAATGACGGTGTTAATGCTTACGGGCATGGTGTAGAATTTGGTGAAAAAGGATTTTCGGAAGCCAAATGGAGAACAAACCATTCCGTACACCGCAATGGCGATTTATATCCAACCCATGGTATTGGTCCCGTGGCACAATGTGTTAACGTAAACCGTGGTAACCGCTTTTTAAAATTAAATTCATTTGCAACAAAATCAAGAGGCTTACATAATTATATTGTTGAAAAAGGCGGTGCAGACCATCCGAATGCAAAAGTTAACTTTAGACTGGGTGATATTGTAACCACAACAATAGATTGTGCTAATGGTGAAACCATTATTTTACAACACGATACCAACTTGCCAAGACCATATTCTTTAGGTTTTAGGGTTCAGGGTACTAAAGGTTTGTGGATGGATGTTAACAGCAGCATTTATGTAGAGGGTGTAAGTAAACCGCACACCTGGGATAAAGCAAAAGAATGGTTAGATAAATATGATCATCCACTTTGGAAAAAGTATGGTAATAATGCACAGGGAGCCGGGCATGGTGGTATGGATTTCTTTGTAATCCATGCCTTTATCGAAGCCGCAAAACGTAATGAACCAACTCCGCTGGATGTTTATGATGCAGCCGCTTGGAGCGCCATTACCCCTTTAAGTGAGCAATCTATTGAAATGGGTAATGAAACCATAGATTTTCCGGATTTTACCGGTGGAAACTGGATGCATAGAAAACCTATTTTTGCCCTTAATGATGATTATTAGATTATAACACCCAAATAATACCCTTAAAGTGCCCCTGTAAAAAGGGGTATTTTTTTGAATGTTAAATTTTAAAACCAAATATTTTATTAAGTTTACTTTAAGTTAATATTAACAACGTTATTTTGATCATTCTCTAATTAAAATTTACAGTGTTATATTTCTCATGTCTAATTCTCTCTCTGTGTTCAACAATATTCAAAGCATGTGTTACAATTAACTCATTGTTTTAAAATAATATGTATCAGGAATTAGATAGTAACTTTTTTATTTTAGTAAAACTAAATAAGGAAAAAGCCTTTCAGCTTGTGTTTGATGCGTATTGGCAGCCGCTATATAAACAAGCTTTAAAAAAAGTTCAGTGCAAGGATATTGCTAAAGATCTTGTTCAGGATGTATTTATATGTCTTTGGGATAAAATAGAATGGCTTGATGCGGAAGGAAGTGTACTGGCTTATGCCCATGCTATTCTGAGGAATAAAATCCTTAAACTTTACGAAAAGAGCGAAGTAAGGTTGCGTTATGCCTTGAGCGTTACCGCAATGGAAGCCCCTTCAGATCAGTATTCTCAATATGCGATTTTAGAAAAAGAATTAAAGGCCATTGTAGACCAGGAGATTGAACGCATGCCACCAAGAATGCGACAAATTTACATTCTTAAAAAAGAAGATGATTTATCAATAAGGCAAATTGCTGAAGATTTAGCCATATCAGAACAGACCATAAAAAACCAGCTTCAAATGGCCTATCAAAGATTAAGAGAACGTGTTAAAAATTACGATTCATCTCTTGCTGTGCTGGCCATTCTTATTGCTAAGCACCTGTAATTGAACTCTTTTCTTTTTTCTCCATAATCTATTGTTCTGCAAACCTGCTTTTTAAAATAAATTTTTAAAAAAAGTAAATGCCCTATGGTACTTTATTAATGTTAAACGGATATACCTACAAAGACCAAACAATTTTGAATACCACTGAATTACAAAAACTATTAAAAAAGTACAATAATAAAACAGCTACTCCCGACGAAAAACGGAAGGTGGAGCTTTGGTATAACAGGGTTGATGGTGATGGGGGAGTATATTTACCCAATGAAATCGAGGAGGTTAAAAATGAAATTTTTGGTCAGATTACGGCTAAGATAAAAAGTAAAAACCAAGTGCCAACTTCAAAGGGCAAACGGAAAATTTTAAGTTTATTTTTCGCAAAAGCAGCAATTCTCATTGCAATTTTAGCTGTAGGTGTATTTTTCTACCTGAAACAAACAAATTCAAAACTGTCTACCTGGGCTAAACAACCCGTAAAATCGACGATTAAACCCGGTGGGAATAATGCTGTTTTAACCCTTGCAGATGGTTCTGCTATAATTCTAAATAATACCGCCGATGGGCAAATTGGCAATCAATCAGGCGTAACCATTACCAAAACAAAAAGTGGCGAACTGGTTTATTCTTTCACAGGTAAAAATAACCCTAAAAATTTAGATATTAACCGGGTAAGTACACCCAATGGCGGACAATATCACCTGATCCTGGTAGATGGTACCAATGTTTGGTTAAATGC
The DNA here is from genome assembly GCF_032678625.1 of Pedobacter nototheniae. Lineage (GTDB taxonomy): Bacteria > Bacteroidota > Bacteroidia > Sphingobacteriales > Sphingobacteriaceae > Pedobacter > Pedobacter nototheniae_A. The sequence goes on from NZ_JAVTSO010000002.1 coordinate 721,746, forward strand.
AAACTCGTCTATAAAATTTCCGGCAGCTTTTGCCGGAACCGATCGAAAAGTGGAAGTAAAAGGAGAGGTTTATTTTGAGGTATTTAAGGACAAAACAAAACCATTTATCGTTAGCACCAGCCAGTCAGACATAAAGGTACTCGGTACACATTTTAATGTAAATGCCTATGAAGATGAGGTATATGAGAAAACAACTTTGCTGGAAGGCTCAATAGAACTTAAAAAAGGACTGGAGAAAACCATTTTAACACCTGGCAAACAAGCTGTTATTTTTAAAAATTTACCGCAAATTAAATTAAAGGAAGTTGATGATTTAGAGGCTGTTATAGCGTGGAAAAATGGGTATTTTCAATTTGATCATGCCGATTTGCAGTCTGTAATGCGCCAGGTTTCCCGTTGGTATAATGTAAGTGTGAGTTACCAGGGTTCTATACTTAATAAAGAATATTCGGGTAAAATACCGAGAAAAATAACTGCCGAGAAGTTAGTGGATATGCTTTATTACTCCGGCATTAAATGTAAAATAGAAAACAACCAAATAACTGTAAATCCATAATAGAAAACCAAAGCAAACCCTTAAACTCAATATTAATGAAGAAATAATACTAAATCCAAATCATTCATTAATCTCATAAAATAAAAAAACGAGAAGTGTTCGTACCACTTCCCGTCTTAAAGTTTGGGATTAATTACCTGACAGGAAAATCCTAAGCAGGAACCACTAAGTTATCTAAGCTATAATGTTTAAAACCCAAATTCAAAGTTATGAATTTTAGTACATTCTTTGGTACTGTATTTAAGCTACAGTGCAAACCAAAACAAATAATATTGGTAATGAAGCTAACAACAATACTTTTACTTGCTACCCTGAGCCAGGTTAGCGCAAGTGTTTATAGCCAAAACCTCACTTTAAAGCAGAAAAATGCTTCTTTCAATGCAATTTTCAAATTGATAGAGAAGCAAAGCGATTATGTTTTTCTTTACGATGACCTGGAACTTGAAAAAGCCCAGAAAATAAGTATTGATGTTAAAAATGCTTCAATTGATGAAGTATTGAGGATTTGTTTTAAAGACCAACCTCTGAGTTACAAAGTATTCGAAAAAACAATTGTACTTCGTAAAAAAGACCAGATAAGTTATCCAAACTATTTCGAAAGTATACGCGGAAAAGTGACAGATGAAACAGGGTTACCCATTATTGGAGCCAGTATTATGATCAAAGGAACCAAAATAGGTGCCACAACCGATACAAATGGTTCATTTACCATAAACGCCCTAAAAGGAAGTGTTTTAGTAATATCTTATATTGGTTATACCACCACCGAAATAACGGTTGGCGACGATAAAAATTACAACATTAGTCTTCAGCCAGCCAACAACAGCTTAACCGATGTGGTGGTTACGGCATTAGGTATCAAGCGTTCTGAAAAATCATTAGGTTACGCTGTGCAAAAAGTGGCCGGAAAAGATTTACAAACTGTAAAAGGCGTTGATATTGGTACTTCATTAACAGGCCGGGTATCGGGCTTGGTCGTTAAAAATTCTACTGAATTTAATGCAAAACCAACCATCGAATTAAGGGGTGAAGGTGCCTTATTAGTTATTGATGGTGTGCCTTATGGAAATATGACCCTGCGCGATGTTCCTACAGATGATATTGAGAGTATGGATATTTTAAAAGGGCCAACTGCATCTGCCTTATACGGTTCAAGGGCTTCAGGTGGAGTTTTGTTAATTACAACAAAGAAAGGAGCGGGCGGAAAAGGATTTTCCATTGATTTAAACAGCAATACGATGGCTAATTTTGGATATTTGGCTATTCCAGAAGTTCAAAGTGCTTATGGCAGGGGCCAAAATGGAGTACTGGATAACGATTATGTATGGGGTCCAAAATTAGATATTGGAACCACAGCTACAGACTGGAATCCGGTTACCAAGCAATTTGAACCCAATCGCCCATTAGTGTCTGTTGGAAAAGATAACCTGAAAAATTTTATGAATACCGGTTTGGTCTTCAACAACAACATCAGTTTAGCACAAACGGGTGAAAACGGCAGTTTCAGAATTGGCTTGAACGACATTTACAATAAAGGTGCTTTTCCAAACCAAAACCTGAATATGATTAATTTAACCCTTGCCGGTGAAATTAAGATTAACGACAAGTTTAAACTCGAAAGTCACATTGGAATTGGCAGGCGCTGGGCTGATCAAATCTGGGGCGGGGGTTATGGAAACCAGGGTTATTTATACCAACTGGTAATGTGGACTGGCCCTGAATACGATGTACGCGATTATCAGGATTATTGGAAAGTGCCAAACAAAACGCAAAACTGGATGTACACCAACTGGTATGATAATCCTTATCTGATTGCTTATGAGAAATTAAATGGATACCAGGAGAATACCTTAAACGCAAACGTTACGGCTACTTATCAGTTTAACAAAGATTTTAGCTTACTCGCCCGTTTAGGTTATGATAACTACAATAATAAAACTACTTTTCGCAACCCAACAGCCAATATCTATTCTACAAGAGGTGGTGCGGTTAATGGCAGCGGATGGAACGCAAAGGGAATGTATTCTATAAGTGATAAAAGAGGCTTTAGCACCAATGATGATATCATTCTGAATTATAAGAAAAAATTAAGTAAATGGACAATTGATGCACTTGCCGGTGGAACAATTTATTACTGGATAGATGAATCTTTAAACGCCACCACCAAAAATGGCCTTATTAGTCCAACTTTCTATTCTTTAGCAGGTTCTATCGAACCACCTTCAGTTTCTCAAGGCTATTCAACCAGGCAGATTAATAGTTTATATGGCAGGGCTTCATTTGGCTGGAACGATGCGGTGTTTTTAGATTTCACAGGCAGAAATGACTGGAATTCTTCTCAGCCAAAAAATTCTCGTTCTTATTTCTATCCTTCAATTGGCTCGAGTGTAGTCCTTTCGGAATTGATCAAGATGCCGAAAGTAATCGATATGTTTAAATTAAGAGGCTCATGGGCCGTATTTAAAACAGCATTTGATCCTTATGCAATTAACAGGGCTTATGGCACAACTACGGCAGCATGGAATGGCTTAAACGCTGCAAGTTATCCATCGTACCTGATTGGTGAAGGGCTTTTGCCGAGCTCGCAAAGAACCTACGAAATCGGTGCAGCTGGTTATTTATTAGGTAAACGCCTGCATTTTGATGTAGCTTATTTTAATAAATATTATTACAACAGGCAAACAGATTTGAAGGAAAATGGAAACACAGCTTACCTTCCGGGATCAAGCGGCTTTAACATGGCCATCGTAAATACTCAGGAAACCTACGAGAGAAGGGGATTAGAAATTACCGTTGATGGATCGATTATTAAAAATAAGAATTTCGAATGGCATTCAACCATCAACTGGTCTAAACAACACCGTTACTATGTAAATCTCGATCCGGTTTACTCTCCTGATAATCTTTGGGTTAAAAAAGGAGAACGATTGGATACCTATACCGGTAACTATTGGCTTACAGATCCAAATGGGAGTGTAATTTATGAAAGCGGTTTGCCTGTATGGAGCGATTATGTTAAAAAATACGGATATGGTGAACCTGATTTTAGTTTTGGTTTCATTAATAATTTCACCTATAAAAACTGGAACCTTGGTGTTAATATCGACGGTAGAATTGGTGGCTTGATGTACAACTACATATATGATAAAATGTGGGATTCTGGTACAAATCCTGAAAGCGATAACATTTACAGATACAATCAGGTTGTTTTAAAACAAAATAATTTTGTTGGACAAGGAGTAAAGGTAATTTCAGGAAAGGTTACCTACGATAAATATGGACAAATTACCAGCGATACCAGGAAATATGCAGCAAACGATACCCAAATTGGGTACCAGGATTATGCACAATGGTACCGTGGTGGCGATGCTGGTATTCAAAACGAGTCGTTCATTAAACTGCGTGAGGTTTCTTTAGGTTACCGTTTTCCAGCTAAATGGATTGAAAAAGCAGGTATAAAAAGCGCATCGTTTTCTTTGACCGGACAAAATTTATTGATGTGGACCAATTTTAAGTTTTCTGATCCGGATGTGGATACGGAAAACCTGAACTCTCCATCGATGAGAATGATTGGTTTTAACTTAAAAGTTGGATTCTAACATTAACACCTATCTAATACTAATTTTATGAAAAGTAATTTAATAAAATATACATTAATAATTCCTGTTTTGGTTTTATTAACCAATGGATGTAAGAAATTTGATTCAATAAATACCAATCCAAATGTAACTACGCAGGTAAGTTCGGCAATGTTGGCTACAGGTATGATCTTAAATATTACAAGAAGCGATATCAGCTCACAAAAAAGTTTTATGCAACCTTCTTTACTTGGTAAGTACATGACCTGGGGAGAAGGGCAGGAAAATTTCCAGTACAATAAAATCGGAAGAACAGATTTTAGCAGGATCACTTTATTGCGCAACATTGCACCAATGATAAGCTATGCAACAAGCGATGAATTGAAAAAATCGTACACGGCTTTAGGTCACTTCATGCGGGCATGGCAATTTTATATGACCACCATTCAGGTAGGTGATATGCCCTTTACTGATGCAGTTAAAGGTGAAACTGAAAATATCCTGAAACCAAAGTATGATGCACAAAAAACAGTATTTTTAGGTATACTAAATGAACTGGACCAGGCAAACCAATTATTTTCTGAGGGTGCAAACTTTGAAGGCGATCCAATTTATGCCGGAAAAGTAGACAACTGGAGAAGGCTTACAAACAGTTTTGAATTACATGTTTTAATTAATCTGTATAAAAAAACCAGTGATGCAGACCTGAAAGTAATCGAACGTTTTAAAGATATAATGGCCAACAGGCCGTTAATGCGCGATTATAAAGATAATTTTGCATTGGCATATAACGCAACTGCAGGGCAAAATTATCCATGGAGTGATGTACCTGCAGGTTCGGGTAATTCTTTTGTGAAATCTAATTATACCATGTTAACCAATACATTGCTGGAGCCTTTAAAAACCTTAAAAGACAAACGTTTATTTTATTTTGCAAAACCATCTTCCGTTAAAATATCAGCAGGTTTAAGCGAAACAGATTATAATGCTTATCCAAGTGTAGAGCCATCTGATTCTTTCTCAAGTTTACAAACCCGCCGGGTAAATAAGGATTATACCGATATTAATAACCGCTATGTACAATTGGTAAACGCCGAACCTGTAAGTGTATTCAGTTACTGGGATTTAGAGTTTGTATTGGCCGAGGCTACTGTTCGTGGCTGGATAACAGCAGCACCTGCACAAACTTATTATGCAGCAGGTATAACGAATTCGATGAATTTTATTGTTGCAAACACACCCGATTTAGCCGATTACACTCACAATATGAAAATGGACGCGGCCTACATTGCAGCTTTTCCAACTACAGCAGGCGTGGCTTTAACCGGAACAACCGAAGAACAGATTAGCCAGATTATTACCCAAAAATATTTAGCTAATTTTTTACAAGGTAGTAAGTATCAGGGCTGGTTTGAAAACAGAAGAACAGGTTATCCCGTGTTTAAGTTAAATTCTGCCACCAATTTAAATACTCCATCCTCTAATTTCCCATTAAGGTGGTTATATCCTTCAAATGAGTTAAGCTATAACTCAGCGAATTTAGACGCCGCAGTTGCAAGTCAATATGGTGGCAGTGATGACGTTAATCAGTTAATGTGGCTTTTAAAATAAAAACTTATTTATAAATTAGCGCCCGGAAGCCCTTCAGTTTTGAAGGGCTTTTTTTATGAACAAAATTCAGCTTACTTTAGCTTAATTATTAAAATTAAAATGATCGCAATTTATATTCTAATCCTACTGATTATTGTTTTCTTTATCGTAACTAATTTACCCGTTTTTGGGCGTTTACCTAAAGGGAAGCGCTTAAACACCATTCATCATTTAGCTAATTATAAAGACGGCGAATTACAAAACCGCTCATTAACACCCATGCAACCGGGTGGTGTTAGTTTTTTTAAAATCCTTAAAGCCTTCTTACTGGAAAAACACCCCAATAAAAGCCCTTCAAAACCTCTTCAACATATTAAGCCTGCAATAGCAGATGTTAATACAACACCTAATCCCGAAATTATCTGGTTTGGACATTCATCTTATCTCATTAAAATTAATGGTTACCGGATTCTGGTCGATCCTGTTTTTAGCCAAACCCCGTCGCCTTTTTCTTTTATTGGAAGCAAAGCATTTTTAGGAACTGATTTTGTAAAGGCAGCTGAATTTAAGGATATAGATGTATTGCTGATTACACATGATCATTACGACCATCTGGATTATCCGAGCATTTTAAAAATAGCTCCAAATGTAAAACAGATTGTAACTTCAACAGGCGTAGGTGCCCATTTGGAAAGATGGAAAATACCTTCTTCTAAAATAACTGAATTATGCTGGGAAGAAACTACAACTCTTTTCAATGATTTGAAGTTTACGTCTGTTCCGGGAAGGCATTTTACTGGACGAAAATTTAAGAGAAACCAGACTTTATGGTCAGCTTTTGTGCTACAGACACAAAATTATAATCTTTTTTTAGGTGGAGATTCGGGATACGATACTCATTTTAAACAAATTGGAGAAACATATGGGCCTTTTGACCTTGCATTATTGGAATGCGGACAGTATAACGCTTATTGGCCATATATTCACATGTTTCCTGAAGAAACCGTTCAGGCCGCCAAAGATTTAAATGCTAAAACTTTAATGCCTGTACACTGGGGTAAATTCAGTTTAGCCATGCATCCCTGGAATGAGCCGGTTATCAGGGTAGTGGCAGAAGCAGAAAAACAAAAATTAAAGTTGGTTACACCAAAACTCGGAGAAACATTCATTTTAAATCAAGATCACCCTGTAGAACAATGGTGGCTGACATAATAAAATTTAAACAATAAGTAAGCTTACGTGTTTAATCGATATAACTCAAAAAACAATTATGAAAACAGACCTTGTAGAAATTTTTCAGACCATCAGAGCAGGTGTTCAGCCCTATGCAACACGTGGTTATACCGTACATGAAAATTCTGAAACCGGATATGATTTATATAGTGAGAAAAATATAGAAACCCCTGAAGGAAAAACTACTGAACGGTTTTTTATGGGAATATATATTAATGGTAATGATGTTGTGGTTAAAGTGAATACCACTGATTTTGAACCTTCAAATCATGATTTAGCTGACTTAGGAAAAGATTTAAAGGGACTTAAAATTGAAACTTTAGATAATTCGAAGCTTAAAGAAGTACAAACCCTTATTGAAATAATCCATACCCATTTTAAAGAAAAAGAGTGGATATAAACTCAATTTGATCAATGATGATTAGATTTGTAACGGCTATATAGCTTATCACTGTTAAACACCAAAACTGATTGAACATTTCTGCTCAGGCAATCAAATATAATCAAGCCGATTGGCATCAATCACTTAAAGATAGTTTAAGTGATGCACAGTTAGAATACACCGTAAAATCTGAAGGCGATTTTCATTTAATTAGTTTAAATGAAAATCGCTTTATAATCAATTTAGTTAGTATCCAAAATTCGTTTACAACTGAAGTGTTATTAAAATTTCAGCATCATTTTCACCTTCAAAATATAAAACTTATCCATTTGTGGGAAGATGTTTGGCTGAACAGGCCATTACAGGTTTTAGCCAGGATAAATTCTTTACTTGGATTAAACGTTCGCATTCACGGCAGAAAAACCAAGATTTTTAAAATTACCAAACCCGTTGCAGATGCTTTTTTAAATGATTACCATTTACAAGGCCCTGTAAGTAGCCGGTATAAATTTGGTTTGTTTTTAAAAGATGAATTAGTAGCCGTAGCTACTTTTTCTGCTTTACGCCAAATGAAGCACACTGAGAATTATAAATCCGCTGAGTTGATTAGGTTTGCTGTTAAATCTGGTTATTCGGTTATCGGAGGTTTAAGTAAGTTAATTGCCCACTTTCACAAGCTCTTAAAGCCTGACGATATCATGTCGTACGCCGATAGAGATTGGTCGGCAGGAGAAGCTTACACTAAATTAAACTTTGTTCAGACTGATTTTTTAGAACCTATATTTTTTAGTCTAAATAATTCATTCAAAAGAGAATTAAATAAAACTGAAGAAAATGGGTTGAATGCTCAAACTGTTTTTAATACCGGAAGCTTAAAATATTTATTGAAATTTTAACATGCCATCAAATCCACTCATTATTATATTAGGTGCTACAGCCTCTGGTAAAACGCATTTAGCGGTAAACTTAGCACATCGTTTAAAAGGAGAAATTATTAGCGCAGATAGCCGGCAGGTTTTTAAACAAATGGACATTGGTACTGGTAAAGATTTAAATGAATACCATATTAATGGTCAAACCATACCTTACCATTTAATTGATATTTTAAATCCGGGCGAAAAATATAATGTAAATGCTTTTAAAGAGGATTTTTATCACGCTTTCGAAACCATTACACAGAAGGGGCGTTTGCCAATTCTTTGCGGGGGTACCGGAATGTACATCCATAGTTTATTGCAAAACCAGGAATATACAGCTGTTCCGGTAAATGAAAGCTTAAGGCAAACGTTGGAATTACAATCTAAAGAAGAATTAATTAGCCACATCAAATCAATTCCTGATCAGGAACACGTAGATTTAAATTCAAAAAAAAGACTGATCAGAGCAATAGAAATCTCCGAATATTTAAAAGACCACAACTTAGAAATAATAAAAAGACCTGAATTTAATCCAGTTGTTTTAGGTTTAAAAAACACCGTAGAAATTACAAGGGCTAAAATATTAAAACGCCTGGACGAAAGGCTCAGCGCAGGGATGATTGAAGAAGTAGAAACCTTACTTCGGTTAGGCATTAGTGATGAGATGCTAATTTTTTATGGACTTGAATATAAATTTATAGCACATTATTTAGCAGGCGCGCTTAGTTATGAAGATTTAAAGTTAAAGCTTGGCATTGCCATTTGCCAGTTTGCAAAAAGGCAAAGTACTTTTTTTAGGAAAATGGAGAAGGATGGCGTAAAAATTAACTGGCTCAATGCAAGTGAGGAAAATGACCTGTTAAAAGAAGAGGCTTTCAAGCTGCTTGGTAGCGAGGGGATTATATAAAACCATTATTTTGTGACATTAATTGAGTGTTAAAATAATATTAAACTTCCGCTTTGGCACACAGTTTGTATTTGTGAGTCTATATTATTTAATATTAACTCAAAAATCCCAACAATGAAAACAATTACTAAAATTCTTGCTACTTCAGCAGCTGTAGTAGCTTTATTTTTTACAACTACTAATGCAAATGCACAATCAAAATTAGGTGTAGGTATAACTGCAGGTATTCCGACAAGTGATGCTTATAGTGTAGCCTTAGGTGCTGATTTAAGATATCAATTCGATGTAGATAAACAATTATCAATTCCGGTAACTGCTGGTTATACTAATCTATCAGTTAAAGATAAATTTGGAGGTGGTAGCTTCGGTTATATTCCGGTTAAAGCGGGTGTTAAATATTTCTTCAACCCATCTGGTGCAGGTGTTTATGGTTTAGCAGAGTTAGGTGCTGGTTTTGGTACTAAATCTGGAAGTGGAACTTCATTTGTATATTCTCCTGCTGTGGGTTATGCCTGGAGCAATGGTTTAGACTTAGGCGTTAAATATGAAGGTTTATCACAAAATGGTGGTAGTACTGGATTCTTTGGTCTTCGTTTAGCATACGGTTTCAGTTTATAATAAATCGTAGACAGATAAAAAAACCTTCGGGAAATTTCCAAAGGTTTTTTTTTTAAGTTAAATTTTTCTTAAAAAATTGTTTAGTTAAAAAATCTAAGGATGCATATAATTCGTATATAAGCAAAACCCTTAATTAATAATTCTAATATGAAAACAATTACAAAACTTTTCGCAACGGCAACAATGGCCTTTGCACTTTTTACCACAACCAATTTGCAGGCACAAGAAATGTCTACCATGAGCACCAATAGCAATGGTATGGCATTTAAAGTAGGCGTTGGCTTAAATGGTGGTATCTTCAGAGATAAATCTCCAATGGATTATGCATATGGAGCTGATTTGAAATTACAATGGGACTTAACAAAAGATGTAGCCATTACTGCATCAGGAGGTTATACTAAACTAATGGGTAAAGACAATGTACTTGATGTTGATTTTATTCCGGCTAAAGGTGGTGTTAAAGTTTTTGCCATTAAAAGAATGTATTTAGCAACAGAATTTGGAGCCGGATTTGGAATTAAAGATGGTACTAAAACCAATTTCATCTACACAGGTGGTTTAGGATACGAATGGAACAATGGGTTAGATATTGGCGTACGATATGAAGGTTATGTTAACGATAGTGCTTCTACAACGTACTTCAGACAAACTGGACAATATGCTTTACGCATCGGTTATAATTTCAAATTATAATTGTAAAATCATATAATTTAGAGCCTCCGAATTTTCGGGGGCTTTTTTTGTGCTTTTAATATTTAAATTGCTATTTTGAACCCAAAACCAAATAACAATGAAACGGATACTCGGAATAGCCATATTAGCTACTACGTTAATGGCCTGCAATCAAGCAGAGAAAAAAGCATCAGATACCAAAGATTCCACAACAAAAGATAGTTTAGTTGCTAAAAGTAATGTGGTTCTAAAAGACACTAAAATCAATACGATTTTTACACAGTACGAAGGCGTTAAAAATGCACTTGTCAAATCAGATTCAATCGCAGCTCAACAAGCCGCTGCTTCATTGCAAACAAGTCTTGTAGGCTATAAAGGATGTGAATCTACAGCAGTAACGGCCAAAAAAATTGCCGACAGTAAGAATCTGGTTTCCCAAAGGAAAGATTTTACCGCGCTAAGTTCGGATTTAATCGCATTATTTAAACATGCAGATTTAACCGAAGGCACCATTTATGTGCAGCATTGCCCAATGGCCAACAAAGGCGATGGGGGAGATTGGTTATCAACAGAAAAGGACATTAAAAACCCTTACTATGGAGACCAGATGTTAACCTGTGGAAGGGTTACAGAAGAAATCAAAACAAAATAAAATGTAAAGCAATTTTAAATTAAGCACGATTGTTACGTCTTTCTGACTAAGAATTCACATTAATTTAACAGATTTGCTATGCATGTATATTAATTTTACATAATTTAGAAGCTATAAACATAAGATAATAATATGTCAGATATTGCAGAGATTAAAGTTGATGGTAATACAATTGAATTACCCGTAATTACCGGAACAGAAGATGAAAAGGCTATTGATATTTCGAAACTTAGGGATTTAACCGGTTTTGTTACTTTAGATACCGGTTTTAAAAATACAGGATCGACAAAAAGTAAAATTACTTTTTTAGATGGTGAGAAAGGGATCTTAAAATACAGAGGTTATTCTATCGAACAACTTGCTGAAAAATCAAGCTTTTTAGAAGTTGCTTATTTGATTATCTATGGAGATTTACCAACACAGAAACAACTGGATGGCTTTCAGTACGAAATCGGTCAGCATACGCTGATTCATGAAGACATGAAAAAGTTCTTTGATGGTTATCCATCACGATCGCATCCGATGGGGCAACTGGGTTCTTTAATCTTCTCTCTTTCAACATTCTATCCGGAGTGTTTAAAGCCAAATCAAACTGCTGAAGAGCAAAATTTAACAATTATTAAGCTTTTAGCTAAATTACCAACGATTGTTTCTTTTATATATAAAAAATCTTTAGGTCATCCGCTTATTTATCCAAAAAATAAATATGATTATGTAACCAATTTCCTTTGGATGACTTTTGGTCAGCGTACCGAAGATTATGAGGTAAACCCGGTTGTGGTTAATGCAATGAACAAATTGTTGATTTTACATGCAGATCACGAGCAAAACTGTTCAGCATCAACTGTACGTATTGTAGGTTCTTCTGATTGTAATTTATATGCATCAATCTCTGCAGGTATTGCAGCACTTTGGGGTCCGTTACATGGTGGAGCAAACCAGGCAGTAATCGAAATGCTTGAATTAATTAAAGCTGATGGTGGCGATACTGAAAAATGGATCAATAAAGCAAAAGATAAAAATGATCCTTTCCGTATGATGGGTTTTGGGCACAGGGTTTACAAAAACTTTGACCCACGCGCAAAAATCATTAAAAAAGCTTGTGATGATATTTTAGAAAACCTGGGTATCGATGATCCAATTTTAGAGATCGCCAAGAAATTAGAAGAAGCAGCTTTAACAGATCAATATTTTATCGATCGTAAATTATATCCAAATGTAGATTTCTATTCGGGTATTATTTACAGGGCATTAGGCTTCCCGTCAGAAATGTTTACGGTATTATTTGCCTTAGGCCGTTTACCTGGATGGATTGCACAGTGGAAAGAAATGCACGAGAATAAAGAGCCAATAGGCCGTCCTCGTCAGATTTACGTTGGTGAAACAGATAGAGAATTTGTTGAGATCAAAAACAGAAAATAATCTGTAGAATAAATAAAAGAAAGCCCCCGAAAATTTATTTTCGGGGGCTTTTCTGTTTAAAGATTATTATAAATAATGGGCTTAACTGGTTTCAGTATTTTTTAACAATGAAATCTTAAACTAAATGACCATCATTATTTAAGTGCACTAAGTCAGTAATAATTACAAACTGAAGTTTCGAATTCTCCGGCACAATTTAAAATTAGGCTAAGAAGTAATAAATAAGATTTTCGATTACCATTTCAGATAAACTAAAGGCAACGATGTAAAGAATTACGATTAAAATCAGTTTTTTAATGGTTGCATTTCTGCTTCTTTGATAAAATACTTTTAAGCCCGTATACATGTACCAGATTACGGCCGCAATAACAAGCCATTTAATCCCGATACTGATAAAAGAATCCTCACCAAAAACGTACTGTTGTAAAGGAACAGTCGCTATTTTCAAAAGGAAAAAGGCAGTCATCCCGTGGATTGTAAATATCAGATGATCTAAATAATAAATGTAATTACGTCTAAAAATACGCATGATGAAAAAAGCGAGCAAAGGCATCAGTAAGAAATACTGCTTTGGTCGGTAATGTTCAACTTCTTCTGATAAAGACCAAAAGCCGTTTGACGATTTTTGTTTAATGGAAATATCTCGTTTTTTCAACAAACGTTTATACCAGTTATCCCGTTCATCATCCGTTAATTTGCGTTGGCGTAATAAATAAGATTCGTATGTACTATCTTGTTTAATGATGTGAAATTCCCGGTAATCATCAAGAATTTCATCGATAGAATCTTGATTGGCAGTTGTTCTTTCTTTTTCTAAATTTCTAATTACAGTATCCTGTGCTTTAAAAGATAATTTCTTAAATTCTTTAAGCGTAATGCTATGGCTTATCCTGGTTACTGCACTATTAATAAGATTTTGACTGAGGCCAATTTCCTCTAATTCTTTCCCGACAGTATCTTTAAGGATTTTTGTGGTTTCTTTTGCGGGTATTTCTACTTTTGGAGCGTGTTTATCTCCTGATCCATGCTCTCCAGAAGCTTTTGGTACAATTAAAAAGTAAACAATCGATACAAAAATGTACATGCTCACCGGATTAATGTAACGCGCACGTTTACCTGCTAAATAATCGAGGGTAACCTGGCCGGGCTGGGTAATTAAAGGTTTTAAGGTTTGAAAAAACTTATTGTCAAAGTGAAAATAATGTGCAACGCTATGGCTTATAAACTCCCAAAAATTTTCTTTTAATTCTAAATTTGGCTGACCACAGTTGCTGCAATAATGTTTTTCTACTTGCGAACCGCAGTTTAGGCAGTTGTGTTCTTTTCTATATTTACCGGCTGACATGGTTAGGGATAATTCGAGGTTAAAATTAGTGGGTAATTTCTTCTATAGCTTTTTCTTGTGCTTTGGTATGCTTATGTTTAAATAAGAAGGCAAAGAAAATAGTAATCACCAATGCATAAATGGCAAATGTAAGCCACACACTATGCCAATCTATAATAGGAATTGATCTGCTCAACTGTCCGTTTTCCAATACTGAAATTCCTTTTGTGCCTAAGAAATTAAGTAAAAGCTTATTATTTGCTTCAGAACTTACCAATGTAGCTACTTCCTGAATGCTTGTATAGGCTTTAGTAAAATATTTCTGGATAATCCATCCTGATGTTAAACTACCCAATATAGCACCAAATCCATTCGTCATCATCATAAACATGCCTTGAGCCGATGAACGTGTTTTTGGTGTTGTAGAGGTTTCTACAAATAAAGATCCCGAAATATTAAAGAAATCGAAAGCCATTCCATAAACAATACAACTCATTACAATCATCCATAATCCATCTCTAGGATTTCCAAAAGCAAACAGGCCAAATCTAAATACCCATGCCAGCATTGAAATTACCATAACCTTTTTAATGCCATAACGCTTTAAAAAGAAGGGGATAGCTAAAATAAATAGCGTTTCTGAAACCTGCGAAATAGATAGAATTAAGGTTGACCTTTTAACTACATATAATTCAGCATACTTAGGAAACATCTTAAACTCATCTAAAAATACATCTCCATAAGCATTGGTTAGCTGTAAGGCACCACCTAAAAACATAGAGAAGATAAAGAATAAGGCCATTTTGTAATCACCAAATAATTTGAATGATTCGAGCCCTAATTTTTGAACTAAAGATTTTTTCTCGCTAATTAATTTTAAAGGTTTACAGGCTGGTAAAGTAAATGCATAAACACCTAAGGCCAAAGCACTTACTCCGGCAATATAAAATTGGTTTGCACTGGCTTTATTGCCTGTTAAATTGGTAATCCACATGGCAACAATAAAACCTACAGTTCCCCATACACGTATTGGCGGGAAACTTTTAACTACATCGTATTCGCTGTTTTTAAGTGTGGTATAACTAATTGAATTACTTAATGCGATGGTTGGCATATAGAAACACATGGCCAATAGCATTACCCAAAAGAAACTGTGCGGGCTTGTTACCTGCGGCAGGTAAAACATAACACAAGCATACAGGATATGAAGTATAGCATATAACTTTTCCGCGTTGATCCATTTATCCGCCATTATTCCGGTAAGGGTGGGCATAAACAAGGATGCTATTCCCATAGTCGAAAAGATGATTCCAAAATCTGCGCCGTCCCACTGTTTGGTTCCAAACCAATAATTAGCGATCGTAATTAGCCAAGCTGCCCATACAAAAAACTGCATAAAGCTCATCAGCGTTAAGCGAAACTTAACATTCATAATAATAGTTTAGTTGTTGTTTTGAAAGTAAAAGTTGAATATAGAACTATTTTAAAACAAAATCTAAAATGCGCTTAAATTATTATACACAATTCAGATTCTCTTAATTATTAATGATTTTCGGGTAGAAATATTGGGCAAAAATAGATTAATTAACCAATTAAAATAAAGTGAGTGCTATTTTATTTAAAATTTAGCCCGAATTTCTTTTATTTAACTCGTCTCTTAATCTTGCTGCTTTTTCATAAGCCTCTTCAGCAATGGCTTCCTGTAGTTTTTCCTGTAATTCTTCGAGGGTTAATTCGCCATAGCCTTGTTGTTTGGTAGAAGTGGGTAGGCTATCAGCATCGGGTTCTTTGGCAATGTTATCCATATTTTCCAAAAACAGAAAGTCATTCCCTTCAATAACTATTCCGGCAGAAGCCAGAATGAATTCGTAAGTATAAATCATGGCGTTAAAACGTACAGCTAAAGCAATTGCATCAGATGTACGAGCATCGATTTCATGCGTGTTTTTACCATCACCACAAATTAATTTTGCATAAAAAACACCATCAACCAGGTTGTAGATAATAATTTCCTGTACATTGATATGAAAAGTTTCGGCAAGCGATTTAAATAAATCGTGCGTTAGCGGCCTGCTGGGTGTCATTTTTTCAATTTCAATAGCAATTGCCTGAGCCTCAAATGCGCCAATAATAATGGGTAAACGACGGCGTCCGTTAACTTCACCTAAAACCAATGCATAGGCACCGGACTGTGTTTGACTGTAGGATAAGCCAACAATATCTAATTTAACTTTTTTCATATTTATGGTAAGACCTCATAGGCTAAACACCTACAAGGTCTGTAAAATATTATCCTTTATGTGCTTTTAAAGCTTCAATTAATTTTGGTACAACTTCAAATGCATCGCCAACAATACCATAATCAGCAACTTTAAAGAAAGGTGCTTCAGGATCTTTATTGATTACAACAATTACTTTTGAAGAACTTACACCAGCTAAGTGCTGGATTGCTCCGGAAATACCAATAGCTATATATAGGTTAGGGCTAATGGCAATACCTGTTTGGCCAACGTGTTCAGAGTGCGGTCTCCAATCTGCATCAGATACAGGTTTAGAGCATGCGGTTGCGGCACCGAGTAAACCTGCCAATTCTTCAATCATTCCCCAGTTTTCAGGGCCTTTTAATCCACGTCCAGCTGATACAACTAATTCTGCATCGGGTAAAGAAACTTTATCTGTTGCTCTAACGATATCTTTAATTACAGTAGCTAAATCTGATTGTTTCACATCAGCAGCAAAATTTTCAATTGCAGCATCAGTTGCATTTTCCTTAACTCCAAAAGCATTTGGATTTAAAGCTATAATTTTGTTTGAAGAAGTTAATTCAGTGATGGCAAAAGCTTTACCTGAAAATGCAGTTTTCTTAACTTCAAATTTGCCGCCATCAGTTTTTGGCAATTCTACTGCACCATCGGCCAAACCAGCTTTTAATTTCACCGCAATACGTGGTGCCAGGCCTTTACCCGAGAATGAGTTAGATAGCACAACGATGTTAGCGCCTTCTTTTTCTGCTGCTGCAGCAATTACACTTGCATAAGCTTGGTTTACAAAGGTTTTTAACTGATCAGCGCTTACGTTTAAAACTTTAGACGCACCGTATTTTCCAAGCTCTTTTAATTCTCCTTCAGCTACATCTCCGATAGATATTGCGGTTAAGTTGGTCGATTGTTGATCTGCAATGGCTTTAGCATAAGAAACTGCTTCAAAAACAGATTTCTTAAATTTACCCTCAGCTTGTTCTACATATACTAATACTGACATATATTTATTTCTTGATCCTGTACAGGATGTGTGATACTTATTGTTAATTTTTATTTGTTAAACCGTAAATTAAATTACTTTAGCTTCTGAATGCAATAAATCAATTAATTGTTCTGCCGCATCAGCAGGAATAAGTTTTACAGTACCACGAGGGGCGGGGGTTTCATATTTTGCAACTTTAGTTACTTCTTCAATTGCAACCGCCTCAATAACATTTAAAGGTTTGGTTCTTGCACTCATAATACCGCGCATATTGGGTATTCTTGGTTCTGCAACACCTTCGGCACAGCTGGCAATAAACTTACCGTTTACAGTTACCACTTCTTTACCACCTTCAATTTCACGTTCTAAAGTAGCTGAATCTCCATCAACATCTAATTTCTTGATAATTGAAATGGAAGGGATGTCCAAAAATTCGCCTACCATAGCCGCTACCTGATTGCCATTATAATCGATAGATTCGCGTCCGGTTAAAATAATATTGAAATCTTTATCTTTTGCATATTCTGCAATCTGTTTTGCTACAAAATAAGCATCCCGAGGCGCTGCGTTTACTCTTACAGCATCATCAGCACCAATTGCAAGGGCTTTTCTAATGGTTGGATCTGTGGCCGCTTCGCCAACATTGATTACGGTTACGGTGCCTTTGCCGCCTTCTGTTAACTCAATAGCTCTTGATAAAGCGATTTCATCGTATGGATTAACAATATATTGTACTCCTGCGGTATTGAATTCGGTATTATCGTTGGTAAAAGTTATTTTTGTGGTTGTGTCTGGCACGTTACTGATACAAACTAATATTTTCATATTTATTATGTTTATTATATAAGGTCTTTCTGCAAATTTAATTAAAAAAGCAAGGAATTAAAATGTCAACTACCCGATTAAGTAAGTTATTAGAGTTTTTACAAAGTGAACCCAATGATCCGTTTATACTATATGCCTTAGCCACAGAGTATAACGCTCAAAATGATAAGGAAAAAGCGTATTCTTTTTACCTTCAGTTAACGGATAAACATCCGGATTATGTAGGTACTTATTACCATTTGGGTAAATTATACGAAAAAGACAACCAAAAAGACCAGGCCATAGCAGTATATGGCAAAGGAATGGAAGTGGCGCGGGCAAAACGAGATATGCATGCCTTTTCTGAATTGCAGGGTGCTTTCAACTCTGCCTCTGGGCTGGATTATGAAGATGATTAAATTGGCCGTTTTTAGTAATTAGTTTAATGCAAATAAAACCTATAGCTGCAAAAAAGCAGTGGCTGTTTATCCGTAATGTTGTTTTTTTTACGTTTACATCTTTTGGCGGAGCGCAGGCGCACCTGGCTTTGCTTTTAAAATACTTTGTACATCAAACAAAGTTTGTAACAGAAGAAGAATTATTGGAATTAAATGCACTGGCTCAAGTATTACCGGGGCCTGCCTCAACACAAACTTTAGTTGGAATAGCCTGGAAGGTAGGGCGCCTGAAACTGGCTTTGATTACCTTTTTAATCTGGATTTTTCCTACCGCTGCAATTATGACTTTTGCTGCCATAAGCTTTGGGTTGCTCGATCAGAAACAAAAATTTATAGATATTCTGCAATATATTCAACCCATTGCATTAGGTATCGTGGCTTATGGGGCATATAAATTAGGAAGAAAAGTGTTAACCACCCAGGTTTCTGTTTTTTTAGCAGTTGCAGCAATTGTAGCCACATTTGTTTTAAGAAATGCTTATGTTTTTCCTCTGGCTATATTAATTGGCGGAATGATATCTTCTGCAATGGAAACACCAAAAGAAGAAACTGAACTTCGGGTTAAACTTTTTTCAAATGTAAACCCTAAAAAACTGATTTACTTTTTAGGCGCATTACTGTTGTTTGCAATGGTGGGGGCAATTATTAACCGTACTTCGCCTTTTAGTTTACCCATTCGTTTACTCGAAAATTTTTACCGTAACGGAATATTGGTTTTTGGCGGTGGACAGGTTTTGGTACCCTTAATGTTTACCGAGTTTGTAGAAATGAAGCACTACATTGCATCATCTGGCTTTCTTTCCGGTTTTGCTTTACAACAGGCGCTTCCCGGACCAACCTTTTCATTTACCAGTTATTTAGGTGCTTTAAGTATGCGTAATTTTGGTTATGGCATTTGGGGGCAAGTATTGGGTGGTTTAATTGGTGTAATCGGAATCAATTTACCGGGTTTAATCCTCGTGCTTTTTATTGTGCCTTTCTGGGATGATTTAAAGAAAATTTCGAGGATAAAACATAGTTTGTCTGGCATTAATGCTGTGAGTGTAGGTTTTATTATAGCTGCATTTATCTTGCTTTTAATTCCGATGGGCTTTAATTTGCTCTTTTTAGCAATAATGGTTGCAACGTTTTCCTTGCTCAACTTCACCAAAATAAGTCCACCCGTAATTGTTTTAGTGGGTATATTGATTGGGTATTTATTTTAGATCGAATTTCTTTAGACAAACAAAAAGCCAGTAACTTTAATTTTACTGGCTTTTTGTTTGTGCTTATATTTTTTAATTAAAATGGTGGATCATCGTCATTATAATCATCCATTTTAGAAGGTCTTATAATTACATTGCTCTGAGGGGTAGGGTTATGAAAACTATCAAATGACCCTGAAGGTAGCATTCCAGCACTTGTTTCTCCTGAACCTAAAGAAGGAGCATTAAAATCATCTTCTAAATCCACAAATTTAACAAACTTACCAATGAATTTAAGCGGTACAATTCCGGTTTCACCATTACGGTGTTTTGCAATAATAACCTCACCAATACCGGCCTGCGAACGCCCCTGTTCATCTTCGGTAATTCCATAATATTCCGGTCGATATAAGAACAATACCATATCGGCATCCTGCTCAATGGAACCAGATTCACGTAAATCAGACAACATCGGTCTTTTACCTTGCAAACCCGGTCTGCTCTCTACCGCACGACTTAACTGGGATAGGGCCAGCACAGGAATATCAAGTTCTTTGGCCACAGATTTAAGTGCCCTTGAAATACTACCAATTTCCTGTTCACGGTTACCACCACCTTTACCTTCGCCTTTACCGTGCATAAGCTGCAAGTAATCGACAATAACCATCTGAATATCGTATTGTGCTTTTAAACGGCGGCATTTTGCCCTAAATTCAAAGATATTTAGCGCTGGGGTATCGTCAATTAATAACGGAGCTTCTGTTAATCTTCCTATTTTACTGTGAAGTTGCTGCCATTCCCACTCGGCTAAGTTTCCTTTTCTGATCTTTTCCTGCTCAATTTCAGCTTCTCCTGAAATCAGACGATTAACCAATTGAACGGATGACATCTCCAGTGAAAAAACTACACAAGGTTTGTGGAAATCTACAGCAGCATTTCTGGCACAGGTTAAAACAAAAGCAGTTTTTCCCATCGCCGGACGGGCAGCAATAATTACTAAATCCTGTTTCTGCCATCCACCTGTAATTCGATCTAAACCGGTAAAGCCTGTAGGTACACCTGTTAAACCGTCGGTTTTGGTTCTTAACTCTTCGAGTGTTGCTAACGACTGTTTGATAATGTCGTCCATTTTTTGCGTATCACGGCGAAGGTTATTTTGGGCAATTTCAAAAAGACCTTTTTCTGCCTGATCCAGCAAATCGAAAATATCCGTAGTATCTTCGTAAGCGTTGGTAATAATTTCTGTCGAAATCCGGATTAATTCACGCTGAATGTATTTTTGTGAAATAATTCGGGCATGAAATTCTATGTTTGCAGCTGATGCAACCCTGTTGGTTAAATTGGTGATGTAATAAGCACCGCCAACCATTTCCAACGAACCCAGCGTACGCAGTTCGGCAGTAACGGTTAGGATATCAACCGGGCGCGATTTTTCAAATAAAATATGGATGGCTTCAAAAATTTTCTGGTGAGCTGCATTGTAAAAAACTTCAGGCTTCAATACATCAATTACAGCAGATAAGGCATCTTTTTCAAGCATTAAAGCCCCTAATACAGCCTCTTCAAGATCGAGTGCCTGTGGTGGGATTTTACCTTGTGAACTAATTGTATTGCTAAGTCTGCTCTTTCGGGCAGTCATGCTATTCTTTCCGCCTTGTTCATTATCCATGCCACAAAAGTAGCTAAATTTTGTCCGTTTTGTTTTAATTAGTTCCTACTTCTTTGTTAACAAATTGAAGCCTAAACGGATTAATTTTTCATGGATTTCGGCACTTTTAAAAATTTCTGCACAATTAAATGTTAATAAGGAAGCGATTGATACAAGGCAAAACAATTATTTGCTTTACTTTTGTCTAACAATTTTTAAACATGGATAATTTTAGAAGACCACAGCGCGTAAAAGAGAATAATGAATTTGTTTTTGGTATAAGAGCAGTGATTGAGGCCATTAAAGCCGGAAGAGATATTGAAACAATTTATTTGCAACGCGGCTTAACTGGTGGTTTGTTTCTGGAATTAAAAACGCTTTTAACAGGAACTTTAATTCCTTTAAACTCTGTTCCGATTGAAAAATTGAACCGCATGACCCAGAAAAACCATCAGGGTGTTATTGCTGTAATTTCTCCAATTACTTACCAAAATATAGAAGATATTATTCCGGCCATTTTTGAGAAAGGAGAGGTGCCTTTAATTTTGGTTTTGGATAGCGTAACGGATGTTCGTAATATGGGCGCTATTGCACGTACTGCCGCTTGTGTTGGTGTGCATGCTATTGTAGTACCTTTAAAAAATGCAGCCCAGATTAATGCTGATGCCATTAAAACCTCGGCCGGCGCTTTATTTAGTATTCCAATTTGCCGTCACTCCAATTTACATAAAACCTGCTTATTTCTGCAAGAAAGCGGTTTACAAATTGTTGCCTGTACAGAAAAAACAAACGATTTTATTTATGCACCCGATTATACTATGCCAACGGCAATTGTAATGGGATCAGAAGATGAAGGAATTTCAAACGAACTTTTACGGGTTGCCGATCATTTGGCTAAAATTCCAATGGCCGGAAAAATCGAATCATTAAATGTCTCGGTAGCTGCCGGCGTAATTTTATACGAAGCCGTTAGGCAGCGCACAGTTTAAATTTGATGTAATAATAATTAAGGTGGATAATGTGCAGAAATTTCTGACATTATCCACCTCACATATTAAATGAATTTATTTCCAAATCTGGATTTAACTTCGGCTACAATTTCTTTAACTTTTTGTTCTTCATCCCTTGGGCATATCATTAGCATATTGTTGTTTTCAACCACAATATAATCATGTAAGCCCTGTAAGATAACGAGTTTATCTTTCGGTACGTTAACCATACAATTAGAAGAATCGAACATAATAACCTGCTCAGAAGGGATTACGGCATTGCCAACATAATCTTTGTCTGCCATTTCATAAATAGAAGCCCAGGTACCTAAATCCGACCAGCCGAAATCGGCAGGAAGCACATAAACATTCTCCGCCTTTTCCATAATTCCAAAGTCTATAGAAATGTTGGTGCACTGCAGATAAGCATTATTGATAAAAGCCTTTTCTGTTTCGGTATTCATTTCTGATCTGCCCAGATTAAAAATTTCGTACATATCTGGCAGGTGTTTTTCAAAAGCACTTAAAATAGATTTAGCCGACCAGATAAAAATGCCCGCATTCCATAAAAAATCTCCGCTTTGAAGAAAGGATTTAGCCAGCTCAAGGTTTGGCTTTTCTGTAAACGTTTTCACCTTATGCAAACTCGGATCGGTAACTAAAACATGATCCGTATGTTGAATATAACCATATCCGGTATCGGGACGATTAGGCATAATCCCTAACGTAATTAAGCAATCATTTTTAGAAGCGGCATTTAAAGACTGGTTAATTGAGCTATAAAAACCATCAAGATTGGCTATAGTATGATCGGAAGGGGCAACAACAATTGTGGCATTAGGATTAATTTCTGCGATTTTTAAAGATCCATATGCGATACAAGGAGCAGTATTCCGTAAAAGTGGCTCAGCCAAAATTTGGTTGTCGCTAAGCTGTGGTAATTGTGCTCTAATTAAATCAGTATAAATTTCATTGGTTACAATGAAAATATTTTCAGGTGGGCATATTTTTAAGAATCGATCGTAGGTGCTTTGGATTAATGTTTTTCCGACGCCGAAAAAGTCAATAAATTGTTTAGGGAATTCTGTTCTGCTTACAGGCCAAAAGCGACTTCCAACGCCGCCAGCCATAATTAATGCATAAAAATCTTTATTCATTTTATAATTTGAAACTACACAATACCTTCTTTTAAAAGATCGTGTAAGTGAATAATGCCAAAGTAAGTATTTTGTTGTAAAACCAACAATTGAGTAATGTTATTTTCTCTGATTATTTCGAGGGCTTCTACAGCCAAGGCATCAAATTGAATGCTTTTAGGGCTTTTCCCCATAATATCTTCAGCCTTTAAATGATCAATGCTGGTACTGTTTTCAAGCATTCTTCTGATATCACCATCCGTAATTACGCCCAATATTTGGTTTTCATTATCAATAACAGCTACTGCACCCAAACGGTTTTTACTAATTTCAATTAAAACCTCTTTCACTGGTGCTGAACGTTTTATATGCGGTTTTTCATTCGATAAAGCTAAATCTCCGGCTTTTAAGTAAAGTTTTTTACCGAGCGCACCACCTGGATGATATTTGGCGAAATCGACTTCATTAAAATCCCTGGATTCAAGCAAACAAATGGCCAGGGCATCACCAAGGGCTAATTGCGCCGTTGTACTGGTTGTTGGGGCAAGATTATGGGGGCATGCCTCTTTTTCTACAGCAGTATTTAAAATCAGATCAGCATGTTGCGCTAAGTAAGAATTTAATTCACCAACCATTCCAATCAAAATATTGCCCGATGTTTTCAGTAGAGGGATTAAAACTTTAATTTCAGGTGTGTTTCCACTTTTAGATAAGCAAATAACAATGTCGTTTTGCTGGATCATCCCCAAATCCCCGTGAATAGCATCAGCCGCATGCATAAAAATAGCCGGTGTACCGGTAGAGTTAAAGGTAGCCACGATTTTTTGTGCAATAATTGCACTTTTACCAATTCCGGTAACAATTACACGCCCGTTACAGTTTAAAATATTTAACACCACCTTTTCAAAATCGGCATTAATATTATTGGCAACATTTAAAATTGCAGCAGCTTCTAAGGCTAATGTGTCTAAAGCTGATTGAGTTATTGATTTTTTACTTTTCAAAGAGAAAAAAATTGTCGGTTAATACTTGAAATTCTTGTAAAATTATGTTATTTTGGATACAAAAATAGCATCGCATATTTTATTACACAAAATGGACGTGAAAAAGTCGTTATTTGATAACCTGCAAAATTTCTTTGGGTTTGATAATTTCAAAGGTGATCAGGAGTCGATCATTACAAATATTTTAGAGGGCAATAATACATTTGTTATTATGCCAACAGGTGGGGGGAAGTCTATTTGCTACCAATTACCTGCTTTAATGAGCGAAGGAACAGCAATTGTGATTTCGCCACTTATTGCATTAATGAAAAACCAGGTGGACCAATTAAGGGCATTTGGGGGTAATGACAGCATTGCTCATTTTCTAAATTCATCCCTAAACAAATCTGAAATTACACAGGTTAAAACTGACCTTTTAAGTGGTCAGACTAAATTGTTATATGTGGCACCAGAATCGCTGGCTAAACAAGACAACATTGATTTTTTAAATTTGATTAAAATTTCATTTGTTGCGGTTGATGAAGCGCATTGTATTTCTGAGTGGGGACATGATTTTAGACCTGAATACCGAAAAATCAGGCAAGTAATTAGTGGTTTAGGCAATAACATCCCTATCATTGCATTAACCGCAACAGCTACACCAAAAGTGCAGCAAGACATTATTAAAAACCTTGGTATGAGTGATGCAACTTTATTTAAGTCATCATTTAACCGCCCAAATTTATTTTATGAAATCCGTCCCAAGCGTGATATTACCAAGGAGATTATAAAATACATTAAATCAAATACGGGTAAATCGGGTATTATTTATTGTTTGAGCCGTAAAAAAGTAGAAGAAGTTGCCGAAGCTTTAAATCTTAATGGCATCAGCGCTTTACCATACCATGCTGGTTTAGATCCAAAGGTAAGGGCAGAAACGCAAGATAAGTTTTTGATGGAAGATGCAGAGGTAATCGTTGCAACCATTGCTTTTGGTATGGGAATCGATAAACCTGATGTTCGTTTCGTTATCCACCACGATGTGCCCAAAAGCATGGAAGGTTACTACCAGGAAACCGGTAGAGCCGGGCGTGATGGCGGTGAAGGTGTTTGCCTTGCATTTTATGCGCAAAAAGATGTAGATAAACTGGCGAAGTTTATGAAAGATAAACCGGTTGCAGAACGTGAAATCGGTACGCAAATATTAAAGGAAGTAATTGATTATGCCGAATCGGGCGTTTGCCGTCGTAAACAGATTCTTCATTATTTTGGCGAAAATTTTAATGAAACCGGTTGCAACTGCATGTGTGATAATTGCAAGAAACCTAAAAAGCAATTTGATGCTGAAGAAAGTCTTTCTACTTTATTAAAGTTTATTGATAAAACCGGAGAAAAGTTTGATGATGTACATTTATTAAATGTTTTTCTCGGCTTGGAAACTGCTCAAACCATTGCCTACGAGCACAGTAAATTGCCAGAGTTTGGCTTAGGCAAAGAGGACGGAGAATTAATGTGGAAATCGATTGTTCGGCAGGCGGTATTAAATAATTTCCTTTTTAAGGATATTGATAATTACGGCCTATTAAAATTAACCAAACAAGGTAAAGATTTTATAAATAACCCATATAGTCTTAAATTTATCTTAAACGAACCGATTGAATCGGGCGTTGATGATGACGATGATGACTTAAAACAAGGTACGGGCGCACTGGATACGCAACTTTTACAATTGCTTAAAGATCAGCGTAAAAAAATAGCCAAACAAAAAAATGTACCTCCTTTTGTCGTTTTTCAGGATCCCTCTTTAGAAGAAATGTGCACGCATTATCCAATTACCATGGAAGAATTGCGACAAATTTCTGGTGTAGGTTCTGGTAAAGCCATGAAATTCGGTTCTCCGTTTATTGAGTTGATCAAAAAATACGTTGAAGATAATGATATTGAGCGTCCGATTGATTTAATTATCAAAACACAGGCCAATAAATCTCAAATGAAAGTGTCTATTATTCAGAATATCGACAGGCAAATTGGCCTTGAAGATATTGCAGATTCAAAAGGCATTACTTACGAGGAAATTTTAAAAGAAGTAGAATCTATTGTTAATTCAGGCACCAAGTTAAACCTTAATTATTTTATCGATGAGGTTATTGATGACGACCGCCAGGATGAAGTATTTGACTATTTCAGGGCAGCTGAAAATGATTCAATTGATGAAGCCTTAAACGAGCTCGGCGAAACAGATTATACCCGTGAAGAAATCCAGCTAATGCGGATTAAATTCATGTCGGAATTAGGAAACTAATCTTTATATAGATTAGTAAAATGGAAGATGGGTATCAGTATTACCCATCTTCCATCACAATTTACATAATACCCCAATACATGTTAAACTACTTAGATAAAATAAAAAATACAGATTCAGGAAACTTTTTTTTAATGGCTGGACCATGCGCAATAGAAGGTGAGGAAATGGCTTTACGTATTGCAGAAAAAATTATCTCGATCACGGATAAACTTAAAATTCCATATATTTTTAAAGGATCTTACCGCAAAGCAAATAGAAGTAAAGGCAGCTCTTTTACCGGCATTGGCGATGAAAAAGCATTAAAAATCCTTGAAAAAGTAGGGCGAGAATTTAATGTACCAACCGTAACGGATATTCATGAAAGTAGCGAAGCGGCTATGGCTGCAGCTTATGTAGATGTACTTCAAATTCCCGCGTTTTTATGCCGCCAAACGGATTTATTAATTGCTGCTGCCGAAACAGGAAAAGTTGTTAATGTAAAAAAAGGACAGTTTCTTTCTGCAGGATCGATGAAATTTGCGGTAGAAAAAATTGTAGAAGCTGGGAATAATAAAGTGATTTTAACAGACAGAGGAAATACTTTTGGTTACCAGGATTTAATAGTGGATTACCGCGGTTTACCTGAAATGCAAAGTTTTGGCGTTCCTGTGGTTATGGATTGTACGCATTCTTTACAACAACCTAACCAAAGCAGTGGTGTTACTGGTGGTAAACCAGAATTAATTTTAACCATTGCCAAAGCTGCCATTGCAGTAGGAGCCGATGGATTGTTTATTGAAACGCATCCTGATCCTGCACACGCAAAATCTGATGGTGCCAATATGCTGCATTTAGATTTGCTGGAAGAAACTTTAGCAAAATTGGTTCGTGTAAGGCAGGCCATTATCTAATGGATTTAAACAAAAGGGTATTTTTAACTGCCGAATGGCGAAAACTTGCTTTAGCCAATTACGCTGTAGATCAGGATATCCTTTTGAAATATTTACCACCTCATGTTGAATTAGACGACTGGCAAGGAAAATATTATGTAAGCCTGGTAGGCTTTATGTTTGTAAATGTTAAACTTAAAGGTTTAAATATTCCATTTCACAGTACTTTTGAAGAAGTTAACCTTCGTTTTTATGTAAAATACAATGAAAATGGAGTTTGGAAACGGGGCGTAGTATTTATTAAAGAAATTGTTCCTAAACCGGCCATTACTTTTATTGCAAATACCATTTACAAAGAGAACTACCAAACCTTACCCATGAAACATTTATGGATTGAGCAGGAAAATCAACTCGAAGTAGAATATCAATGGAAAACCAAAAACTGGAACAAATTTTCCGTAACAGCTTTGTCTAAAAGTGAATCCATTGCGCTTGGTAGCAAAGAAGAATTTATAACTGAACATTATTGGGGTTACACCAAAGTTGGGGTAAATAAAACATCAGAATATGGCGTTGAACATCCCGTTTGGGAAGTTTATCCTGTTAAAGAATTTACCATTAATGTTGATTTTGGAACAAACTATGGTCAGGAATTTAGTTATTTAGCGCATACTGAACCAGATTCCGTTATGCTGGCAGAAGGTTCTGAAATTAGCGTGCTTAGCGGGAAAAAGATATAAAATATTATCTTTAGTGATGAGTTACACTATAATTAGAAACTTTAGCCTTGTCGTATTATCGTTATTTTGTGTTTTAACGTCTTGTAATAAACCTGTTGAAGTAAAGCAGACGTTTAATTTTGAAACTTCATTACGACCAGGTAATGACAGAATGGAAGATTTTACAAACAACATAAATAAAGTGTTGAGGAACAATGCAGAGACCTCGGGTGCAGATAGCACGATCCAGTTTCAATCAAACGAAGATGAAAAAAAACCAATTTACGAAGACGTTGCTTTTTTGCCTGTACTTACAGCTGAAGCATTAGATCAGATTATTGGTGATTATGCAGAAAAAAGATTTAGAAGAAATGGCGAAGATCATTCTGCCCAGGTAAACTCGATAGATTTTACTAAAAACCTCGTATTTCTGGTTTCTCATCCTAAAGCACCGATGATGGTTTTGGGAGAAGTTAATGATAGCGGACACGCGATTTACTTAGATAGAGTTTTAGATGATGGAACCAAAGATAACAAACGACTAATCAAACTACAATCTAAGCGATTGGGTGATGTAGCTTCGGGCATGGCTTCATTAATGCAAAAGTGGGAATCCACTGTTTATATTTTAGAAAAGAAAAATGAAGATAGTTTATTGGTCGAAATAGATAAAACTGTTTACCCTTTTAGTTTAAAGAAATAATATTTAAACTTTCGTAATTACAAACGACGTTCGGCGGTTATTCTTTCTGCCCGATTCTGTTTTATTATCTGCAATGGGTTTACTGGCACCAAAACCTTTAAACATAAGTCTTTTTGTATTAATATTATTTTTAATTAGGTATTCGTAAACTGCATTCGCTCTGTTTAATGATAATTTTTCATTCAATTTATCGTCGCCAACATTATCGGTATGTCCTTGTATTTCAATTTCAACAGTTGGGTTATCATTTAAAAATCCAATTAAAATTTCCAGTTCTTTTATCGAAGCCGGTAAAAGATTGTATTTATTGGTGTCGAAAAATATATTTTTTAAGGTTACATTGCCACCTGCCTTAATTTTTTCAATATAAACTTCAATCTGGTAGGGTTTATTAATATCGCCGGCCTTGAGTTCAAAGTTTTCTGAATAAAACATGTATCCCTCGGCATTAACATTGAACATATAATTGCTGCCTACCGGCATTACCGCTAAGAAACTTCCGGTTGAGGGATCGGTATAATCGTCAAAAACAGTTTTATTTGTTCTTAAATCAACAACCTGTACATTACTTTCAATTGTTTTTTGGCTGTCTTTATCTTTAACAATACCTTTTACATAACTTACTTTTAAGGGTCTTGCTTGTTCCGGAATGCCAAAACTATAAATATCCTGCCCGCCGTAACCATCTTTCAGGTTAGAAGAAAAGAAACCTAAATTACCATCTGCGCTAACAATCAAACCACTTTCATCCTCGAAAGAATTAATAGGATAGCCTAAATTAACTGGTTTTTGCCACTTACCAGAATCATCCAGTCTACTGTAAAAAATATCTTTATTGCCAAATCCTGCCCAGCCATCTGATGAAAAATATAAAGTTTTACCATCAGCATGGAGAAAAGGTGTATTTTCATCAAAGGGTGTGTTAATTTCGGGACCAAGGTTTACGGCTGGTCCCCATTTAGAATCCGCTGTAATGGTACTTTTCCAGATATCGTAACCTCCTGAACCACCAGGTCTGTTGCTTACAAAATAAAGTGTGCTTCCATCCGGACTAATTGCAGGTTGAGATTCCCAGTATTCAGAATTTACAGGACTACCAATATTATAAGGTTCGCCCCAATCTACACCTTCTCTGTGCGAAACATAAATGTCGCATCTTCCTAAACCATCAGGGCGGTTACAGCCGGTAAAAAATAAATATTTACCATCAGGCGATATGCTTTGTGCACCTTCGTTATATTTTGCTGTATTTATCTTCATGGAAAGCGGAACGGCTTTAGCCCATTCATTGTTTTTGAACTGCGATGTCCAGAAATCTTCGTTACCATTAATTTGTCGGGTGAAAATTAATGTTTCTCCGTCAGCGGTTAAAGCTGGGAAATATTCGGCATTTGCCGTATTTACACCTTCTCCGAGGTTTTTAGGTGTATATTTTACAGGTTTTTTAATGGCCTCTATCGCAAATTCGCAATCCACCAGGTACTTTTTTGCTTTCCTACTTCTTTCAGATGATTTATCAAGAACGATAAACGCTTCAAAATGCTGTTTCGCTTTTAAATATTCTGAAGTGGCAAATTCCATTTGAGCGAGGTTAAAAGTAACTTCCGGCAAAATATTTTTATTAATGCCAATGGCTTTTTCGTAGTTGGCTTTCGCCTGCGGATACTTTTTTTGAATACGATAAACATCGCCCAAAACAATTAATGCATTTTGATATTGTGGATCGGCCTGAATGGCACTCTCCAGCAGTTGGGCAGCAGCATTGTAATCTTGCTTCTGGATAAAAGGATCTGCTTTCTCAAATAAGTTTTGCGCTTTTTTATTTGATGGATTTTGTCCAAAACAATAAAAGCACAAAATGCTAAACAAAATGATTAAGCCATGCTTCATTACATTAACATTTGGTTATCAAAGCTAATGTAAACTATTTACGGAATATTTAAAAATTTGTGCGTTTGTAAAGAGATTTCCCATTTTGGATTAGCCATTACATAATCTATAATTAAAGGGGTCATTTCCTTTGATTTAGACCATTCAGGCTGCAAATATAGTTTACAACCCGGAGAAACAGATTGAGCATATTCTTCTGCCCATTTAAAATCACTTTTATTAAATACAATAACCTTCAATTCGTTGGCAAAAGGCGTAATATCAGGTCGTGGAGCCTTGAATTTTTTAGGAGACAGGCAAATCCAGTCCCAACTGCCCGATAAAGGATAAGCACCGGAAGTTTCAATAAAAGTCAAAATTCCTTCAGCCTGTAGTTTGGCAGTCAGGTAATCGAGGTTATAAATTAAAGGTTCGCCACCGGTAATTACAACAGCCTTTCCAGGATATTTCTTTGCATTTTCAACAATTACATCAGCAGGAGTAAGCGGATGCATTTCGGCATCCCAGCTTTCTTTTACGTCGCACCAATGGCAACCCACATCGCAACCGCCCAGGCGGATAAAATAAGCCGCTTTACCTGTGTTAAATCCTTCGCCCTGTATGGTGTAAAATTCTTCCATTAAAGGAAGTAATGTGCCGTCTTCTGGTATGTCTTGTTTCATTTTTGAGGATGCAAATATCCTAAAAAAATCGGTGTAAAACTTTATCTTAGTGAAAAATAACCCTTAGATGAAGAAACAAATAAATATTCATCTTAAATTTTGAAGAAATGCGCTGGTTTAAAGCTTTAAACAACTTCCAGATTCCTAAAGAAGATGCCATTAATATGGTTAAAATAGAAGGAAAACAAATTTGTATTGTTAAAGAAGGCGAACAAATTTTTGCAACCCAGGCATATTGCCCGCATGCTGGTGGTCATTTTAGTGGGGGCTGGTGTAAAAATGGAAATTTAATTTGTCCGGTTCATCGTTATGAATACAGTTTAAAAACCGGCAGGGGTGCCGAAGGTCAGGGCGATTACATAAACATTTACCCAACAGAATTACGGGAAGATGGACTCTACATCGGCTTTGAGGAAAGCTGGTGGAGTAAGCTTTGGTCTTAAACCGAAAGATATTGTTTAAAAAATGCTTTACAATTTAATACTTCGATCTCCGAAAAATAGAAATCTTCAATATCTTCTGTTATTATACATGCACAGCCTTTCTCCTTGGCGGCATAATATTCTAAACCATCTTCAAAATCATGAATAGCCTTATTTATTAAGGTATGATGAACGCCATGCATAGAGTTTTGGGCTATTTTGATATGCTTACAGAGCAAATCTATCTTTTCTTTAGCCCTTTGAGCATTCTGTTTTTTTTCTGCAAAGTAAAAGGCTATTGCAAGGCAAAGAGGAGAGGTGTAGACTTCAAACTTTGGGTTTGAGGCAAGGCTTAAAATTCTGGAAGAATAAGTAAATAATGGATATTCTTTATTGAGAACAGAAACCAATACATTGGCATCTAAAAAAATCTTCAGCATTAATTACTTTTTGGAAGAAAAGAATTCATCTTTTGAAGATTTAGATGTTTTTTTATACTCAACTTCTCCTTCGGCAACCATGCTAACCCAATCAGAAATAGGGTACTCTTCCAATGATTTATATTCGTTGGAAGTAACCTGAGTTAAAAGATGCTCAATAAGGCGAGATAAACTGATGTTGTGATCAGCAGCATATTTTTTAGCCTTAGTTACAACTTCCTGATCAAAGCTTAATGTTAATTTGGTATCCATCTCTTTATGATTTACACAAATATACATTTTAAGTACGTGATTAAAAAATATTTAATACGTATAAAAATAACAATATAAGATTCTTATTATCAGCTAATAATATTTATTTATAAATCTCTTTTCTTGCAGATGAAAGTGTATTTTTTAACAAACCTACAATAGTCATTAAACCTACACCACCAGGAACAGGAGTAATATAAGATGATATCGGCGCTACGTTTTCAAAATCTACGTCGCCAAATAATTTGTAACCAGATTTAGTCTCTGTAGAAGTTTCGCGGTTAATGCCAACATCAATAATAATCGCACCTGGCTTAACCATATCAGCGGTAACAAAATTCTTTTTACCAATAGCAGCAATTATAATATCGGCCTGCAGTATTTGCGCTTTTAAATCTTTTGTGCGCGAATGTGTAAGAGTTACTGTACAATTACCGGGATTTGCATTACGGGCCATTAAAATGCTCATAGGGCTTCCTACAATGTTACTTCTGCCAACTACCACACAATGTTTACCAGTTGTATCAATATTATAGGCTTGCAGCATTAATAAAATGCCATAAGGAGTAGCCGGAATGAAACACGGTAAATTGCGCATCATTCTGCCTAAATTAACAGGATGAAAGCCATCTACATCTTTACGGTAATCAATTTTTTCTGTTACCTTCTCCGGATCAATGTGTTTTGGAAGAGGTAACTGAACAATTAAACCATCTACATCGGCATCCTGGTTTATTTCCTCAATCTTTTGCAATAATTCAACTTCACTAACAGTATCATCATATCTATATAGAGAAGATTTAAAACCTACTTTTTCGCAGTTTTTCATCTTGCTGGCCACATAAGTTTCACTTCCACCGTCATTGCCAACCAAAATAGCAACTAAATGAGGCTTACGGCCACTGGTTTTTAAAAAATCTGCAGCCTCTTCAGCGATTTGAAGTTTAACGTTTTCTGATACGTATTTTCCGTCGAGTAATTTCATTTTTACGAGATGTGAAATTATAGATACTGAATTTAAGATTTAGAATGTAGACCGCACAATCTAAAATCCAGTATCAAATCTATATTAATCTAATTTCAAAACTGCCATAAACGCCGTTTGCGGAATTTCTACATTTCCAACCTGGCGCATGCGTTTTTTACCTTTTTTCTGTTTTTCCAATAGTTTACGCTTACGCGAAATATCACCACCATAACATTTAGCCGTTACATCTTTACGTAAAGCACTAAGGGTTTCGCGGGCAATAACTTTAGCACCAATAGAAGCCTGGATTTTAATTTCGAATTGTTGACGTGGGATTAATTCTCTTAATTTCTCACAGATTTTTTTTCCGAAATCGTATGCATTGCTACGGTGAATTAATGATGATAAAGCATCAACCGGTTCATCATTTAACAACATATCCAGTCTTACCAAATCAGATTTACGGTAGCCAACCTGATGGTAGTCAAATGAAGCATAACCTTTTGAAATGGTTTTTAACTTATCGTAAAAGTCGAATACTATTTCGCCCATTGGCATTTCAAAGATCAATTCAACACGATCAGATGTTAAATAAGATTGATTGACAATAATACCTCTTTTCTGAATACATAGCGACATTACAGGACCAACAAACTCAGCCTTTGTAATGATGTTGGCTTTAATGTAAGGTTCTTCAACAGAATCAAGTTTACTTGGATCTGGTAAATCAGATGGATTATTTACAATAATTTCATCGCCTTTAGTGGTGTGCGCAATATAAGACACGTTGGGAACCGTAGTAATTACGGTCATATCGAATTCGCGCTCTAAACGCTCCTGGATAATTTCCATGTGCAGCATGCCTAGGAAACCACAACGGAAACCGAAACCTAACGCTGCCGAACTTTCAGGTTCGAAAACAATAGATGCATCGTTTAACTGCAATTTATGCATCGCTTCGCGAAGTTCCTCAAATTCGTCTGTGTCAACTGGATAAATACCAGCAAAAACCATTGGTTTAACTTCTTCAAAGCCTTGAATAGAATTTAGAGAGGGTCTGTCAACAGTTGTAATCGTATCCCCAACTTTTACCTCACGGGCTTCTTTAATCCCGGAAATAATATAACCAACATCTCCGGTTTTAACCGAACTTCTTGGCGACATATCCAGTTTCAATACACCAACTTCATCCGCTAAATATTGTTTACCAGTATTGATGAATTTCACTTTATCTCCCTTCTTAATTTCGCCGTTAACAACCTTATAGTAAGCGATAATCCCTCTGAATGAGTTAAAAACAGAATCAAAAATTAACGCTTGTAATGGTGCTTCCGGATCACCAACGGGTGCAGGAACACGGTCAACAATGGCTTGAATAATTTCAGGAATTCCCAAGCCTGTTTTACCAGATGCCGGGATAATATCTTCGCGTTTACAGCCAATCAAATCAATAATCTGGTCTTTAACCTCTTCAGGCATTGCACCAGGCAAATCCATTTTATTTAAAATAGGAATAATTTCAAGATCGTGCTCTAAAGCAAGGTATAAGTTAGAAATGGTTTGAGCCTGTATGCCTTGTGAGGCATCTACAATTAACAAAGCACCTTCGCAGGCTGCTATTGAACGAGAAACTTCATAAGAAAAATCTACGTGTCCAGGCGTATCAATAAGGTTGAAATTATATTCAATTCCACCAACTTTATAATTCATTTGTATGGCATGACTTTTAATCGTTATGCCTCTCTCACGCTCCAAATCCATATTGTCGAGCAATTGTGCTTGCGCCTCACGCTTCGAAATTGTCTCGGTGTATTCTAATAACCTATCGGCCAGGGTACTTTTACCATGATCAATATGTGCAATAATGCAAAAATTACGTATATGCTTCATCTTTGCGCAAAGATAGCTTTTTTAAGGTAAATTTTAAGTGAGAAATTGTTGTATTACTTTGCAACTGTTTATAATAGAATATTTATCATTTTTAGGTTGTTGAAATCTAACTTTTTTAATTCTTTCTGAATGTTATAGCAGGCGTTTTATAAGGTATAATTTAGAAAATTTTGTCTAATTATCCATGATTTATTTAACTCTAATTGATTGTAAGGTGAAAAATGTATATTCGAAAAATTTAATCTAATCTCAGAATTCATGACCTTGAAATATTTTTTCTGCGGCCTCCTTTTATCATTTGCTTTAGCCAGTTATGCACAAGAAAAGTCTTCAAATCAGAAGACTCCAGTAATGGGCTGGTCGAGCTGGAATAATTTTCGCGTAAATATTAATGAAGATATAATTAAAGCGCAGGCTGATGCAATGATTTCATTAAAATTGAAAGATGCTGGTTATAAGTTTGTAAATATTGATGATGGTTTTTTTGGTGGCAGAAACGAAAAGGGAGAGTTACAATTTAATAAAAAACGTTTTCCTAATGGAATGAAATCTCTTGCAGATTATATTCATAAAAAAGGACTTAAAGCTGGTATTTACTCTGATGCAGGCATAAATACCTGTGCTTCAGAATGGGATCAGGATACAATAGGGGTGGGTTCTGGCTTATATGGACATGATGCAGCAGATTTGAATTTAATGCTTAACACCTGGGGTTATGATTTTATAAAAGTAGATTGGTGTGGTGGCCAAAAACTAAATTTAGATGAAGAGCTTCGATACAAACAAATTGCCACGCGGATAAAACAAATTAGAAGTGATGCTATTTTTAATATTTGCAGATGGCAGTTCCCTGGCAAATGGGCCGTTGAAATTGCTGATTCCTGGCGCATATCAGGCGATATAACCAATACTTTCGAATCAATATTAAGTATCGTAGATAAAAATGCTGATTTATGGAAATACAGTTTGCCAGGGCATGTAAATGATATGGATATGCTTCAGGTTGGTCGTGGAATGACTTATGAAGAAGATAAAACTCATTTTACGATGTGGTGTATTATGAATTCCCCTTTGTTATTGGGAAATGATTTGCGTAATGTATCCAAAGAAACAGTATCCATAATTACCAATAAAAATATCATTGCCCTTAATCAGGATATTCTTGGCTATCAGGCAAGAAGAATTAGTAAAGACAATGGTGCTGAAATTTGGGTAAAACCACTTATTTCTACCATGAGCGGCGAAATCGCAGTAACCTTACTAAATAGAACAGAGAAACCAGTT
Source organism: Pedobacter nototheniae (assembly GCF_032678625.1). Taxonomy (GTDB): domain Bacteria; phylum Bacteroidota; class Bacteroidia; order Sphingobacteriales; family Sphingobacteriaceae; genus Pedobacter; species Pedobacter nototheniae_A. The sequence goes on from NZ_JAVTSO010000002.1 coordinate 758,445, forward strand.
GCTATAAGTTTTGATGTAGATAGTGTGGGCATTAAATCCAATCAGGGATATGTTGTGCATAATTTATGGGAATCGAAAGATAATGCGCCGTCAAAAAATAAAAACCAAACCTTTGAAATTCCGAAACATGGCGTGGTTGTTTTAAAACTTGTAGGAAAAGCTGTTCCCTTTAATGTATTTCAGTCTTCTAAATAGCGATTACCTTTTTCAGTTTAATAAAATTGATTTGAAAGACATTGAAGAAAAAACCTCGGTCATTTTAAATGACCGAGGTTTTTAAAATTAAACTAAGGTTTTTTTCCATTTACCCCGTTTAAATAGAATGTAGGCGGCAATGCTTATCCCAACTTCTGCTGTTGGGATTGCTATAAAAACACCAGTAGGGCCTAATGCCATGTATTTAGCAAGGAAATATGCGAATGGAATCTGAAATACCCAAAAAGCAAAAACATTAATTTTTGTAGGTGTCCAGGTATCTCCGGCACCATTAAAGGCACTTGTTAAAACCATTCCCATTCCATAAATAATAAAGCCACCACTCAAAATTCGCAGTGCTTTAGATGCAACATCAATAATTAGTTTATCCTTGGTAAAAAATGCCGCAAACAAATGCCCACAGGTTAAGAATAAAACACTTACCACGGCCATAAAAATGATGGTATATTTCATGGTTTGAAATACTGATTTCTCTGCCCGGTCTATATGTCCGGCGCCTAAGTTTTGTCCAACCAATGTTGCAGCGGCATTACTTAGACCCCAGGCAGGAAGCATAAAGAACATCATTAATCTAAGTGCCGTTTGGTAGCCTGCCGAACCATGATCGCCACCTGTTGTAGCAACCAGTTGAGCTAAAAACACCCAACTGCAGCTGGCTATAACGAACTGAAGTACCCCTGGGGCGGCAATTTTAATTATTGCTTTAATTTGCTCCCATTCTGGAATTAGAAAACCTAATTTTATTTTTAAAGCATTTTTACCGTTAAATAAATGATAAACCTGATAACAAACACCTAAGCCACGCCCAATAGTTGTTGCAATTGCAGCACCAGTTAAGCCAAAAGCCGGAACAGGACCAAAGCCATTAATAAAAATAGGGCACAGGATGATGTTCGCGATATTGGCTATCCATAAACTTCTCATGGCTATGGCGGCATTTCCTGCTCCTCTAAAAATACCATTGATTAGAAATAACAGGACAATAATGATGCTTCCGCCCATCATAATTCTAATAAATGGCGTTCCGTGTTCTGCAGTTTCTGTCGATGCACCCATAAGCATCAGGATTTCGCGTGCATAAAATAAACCAAATGCGCTTATAATCAGGTTTATAAAAACAGCAATAACAATGGTTTGCATACCAGCTTTACCTGCAGCTTCAGGATTTTTTTCGCCAACCCGCCGGGCCACCACTGCCGTGGCAGCCATACTTAAACCAATGGCTAAAGAATAAATTATCGTTAAAACAGATTCTGTTAGCCCAACCGTTTGTATGGCGTGACTACTGTTTTCTAAATGACCTACAAAATAAAGGTCGACCAAAGCAAAAACAGACTCCATTGCCATTTCAAGCATCATTGGGATGGCTAATAAAATAATGGCCCTGTTTATGCCTATTGATGTTAAATCTACTTCTTCACCTTTTAAGGATTGTTTTAAAACGGTATAAAAAGAAGATAATTTGCCCTGTGTCTTTACTGACTGTGACATATGTATTATTGTGAAAATTTGTGAAATAGACCTTTACGTACTTATAAAAAAGTACATAATTTAAATTCGGAAAGGAGGAATCCTTGGTTATTTAAAACCTCAAACGGATTACAGATACTATCATTGCTCTGGTCTTATTGATAAAGCAAATATAAATATTTTTTTTAATTGTCAGGTTTTGATGACGGATTTTTATTAAAGTGATTAACTTTTTGGATTACAGGAAAGCAGGAGATAGTTGTATTATATACTATATGCTTTTATCATTTCTTCTGAAACTTTAGTTCCTCTGCTTGTATTCAGATCAATTAATACGTAATCGAAAATACCGTCAGAAGCTACTTTATTTGTTTTTTTATTGATGATTTCAAACTGAACAGAACATCCTTTTTCGTGCATGGTCAATATTCCGGTTCTAATCAACATTAAATCGTTCATTAATAACGGCCGTTTAAAGCTAATATCAACGCGGCTTACTACCCAACCTAAGCCTTGTTTGGTAAAATGCTCCCAGGGCATTCCATAGAATTTCTCCATTTGTTCATAACGGGCCGCTAATACATAATCCAGGTATTTGCTGTTGTGCACATGATTAAACATATCTATATCATCAGGTCGGACGCGTAATTCACTTTCAAAAATGCTGTATTGGTTCTTTTTCAAAGGGCTGTTGTTTGGTGGCAAACTTATGAATTTATCTTTATCAAAGAATATATGAACAGAGAAAACCTTGAAAATGGAAGCCCTAAATGGTTTGAAATCTAAGATATTAATCCTGATTTGGTAGATTTTTTTTCCTGTCATGCTGAGACAGGAAGCATCGGTTCATTGCTTGCCGGCATTTCGTGCCTTTTTGCAATGGGGCTTGGATTGGTGTTGCCGTAATCTATTGATCATCAGTGTTTATTTGCACTCTAATCATCTTTATTTTGAAGATTAATTATCACTTGCTTATATATAAAAGTTAGCGTATCTTTGCACTCAAATTAATTAATTTTTAATCACTTTAATATTATTCAAGAATGTATTTAAGTACAGAAAAGAAAGCCGAAATTTTTAAAACACACGGCGAAGTAGAAACTAATACTGGTTCTGCTGAAGGTCAGGTAGCGTTATTTACATACCGTATTGCGCACTTAACGGAACACTTAAAGAAAAATCGTAAAGATTTTTCTACTCAGTTGTCACTTCAAAAATTGGTAGGTAAACGCCGCGGTATTTTGGCTTACCTATACAAAAAAGATATTGAGCGCTATCGTGCTATCATCAAAGCTTTATCGCTTCGTGATATCATTAAACAAAAATAAGCGTAATTTTATCAACAAGAGCCATTCTTTAGGGAATGGCTTTTTAATTTTGTTAGCTTTACATTTTAAACGCTGATAAAATGCGATTTACCGTAAAGGTTTATCTAAATTGCAAAACAAAAAACATATATAACCAGGTGTGTAGAAAGAGGAAAACACACCATAATTCTTTTTAAATGAATGTAATAAAAAAATCGTTCGATTTGGGCGATGGCAGAATTGTAGAAATTGAAACTGGTAAATTAGCTAAACAAGCTGATGGTTCGGTGGTCGTGAAAATGGGTGATACCATGTTGTTAGCAACAGTTGTATCTACTGTTGGTGCTAAACCAGGTACAGATTTTTTACCGTTATCGGTTGATTATCAGGAAAAATATGCGTCTACAGGTCGTATTCCAGGAGGCTTTTTACGCCGTGAAGCAAGATTATCTGATTACGAAGTTTTAATCTCTCGTTTAGTGGATAGAGCTTTACGCCCGATGTTCCCATCAGATTATCACTCGGATACCCAGGTGATGATTTCACTAATTTCTGCTGATAAAAATATAATGCCTGATTGTTTAGCTGGTTTAGCTGCATCTGCTGCATTATCAGTTTCAGATATTCCTTTTAATGGTCCTATTTCTGAAGTACGTGTAGCTAAAATTGACGGTAAATTGGTGATCAATCCATTAGCCAGCGATTTAGAACGTGCAACTTTAGAATTTATGGTTGCTGGTTCGGCTAACGATATAGGTATGGTTGAAGGTGAATGTGATGAGATTCAGGAAGACGAAATGGTTGAAGCTTTAAAATTTGCACACGATGCAATTAAAGTTCAATGTGCCGTTCAGGTTGAATTAACTGAAGCTACAGGCAAAACTGTGAAACGCGAATACAACCACGAAGATCACGATGCTGATTTAAAAGCTAAAGTTTATGCTGATACTTATGATAAAGTTTATGCTGTAGCAAAAGCTGGTGGCAATAAAGATGTTCGTAAAGAAGGTTTTACCGCTATCATTAACGAGTTTTTTGAGGCTATGCCAGAAGATACTGCAGATTTAACTAAAGCAATGGCTAAACATTATTACCATGATGTTCAGTACGATGCAATTAGAAATCTATTGTTAGATGAAGGCATTCGTTTAGATGGTCGTAAAACAACTGAAATTCGCCCAATTTGGAGTGAAGTAGGTTATTTACCAGCAGCACACGGTTCGGCTGTATTTACCCGTGGCGAAACTCAATCGTTAACATCAGTTACTTTAGGTAGTAAAGATGATGAGCAAATGATTGACGGCGCTTTCTTTAATGGTTACAACAAATTCTTATTGCATTATAATTTCCCTGGTTTCTCTACTGGTGAGGTTAGACCTAACAGAGGTGCTGGTCGCCGCGAAATTGGTCACGGTGCTTTAGCGCAACGTTCATTGAAAAAAGTATTGCCTCAAGGTGAAGCTAATCCATATACCATTCGTATCGTTTCTGATATTTTAGAATCTAATGGTTCATCATCAATGGCAACGGTTTGTGCCGGTACATTAGCCCTTATGGATGCTGGTATTAAAATTAAATCTCCGGTTTCGGGTATTGCGATGGGTTTAATTACAGATGAAAAAACTGGTAAATATGCAATCCTTTCGGATATTTTAGGTGATGAAGATCACTTAGGAGATATGGACTTTAAAGTAACGGGTACTGAAAACGGTATTGTTGCTTGTCAGATGGATTTAAAAATTAACGGTTTATCTTACGAAGTTTTAACAAAAGCATTGTTACAAGCTAAAGAAGGTCGTTTACATATTTTAGGTGAGATGAAGAAAACCATCAGCACACCTAATGAAGATTACAAACCACACGCTCCACGTATTGTTTCTTTAACTATTGAGAAAGAGTTCATTGGTGCAATTATCGGCCCTGGAGGTAAAATTATCCAGGAAATGCAACGCGAAACTGGTGCTTCAATCTCTATCGAAGAAGTTGATGGTAAAGGTATCGTAGAAGTATTTGCAGATAATAAAGCAGCTATTGATGCAGCAGTTACCCGTATCCGTAACATCGTGGCCAAACCAGAAATAGGTGAGGTTTACCAGGGTAAAGTAAAATCAATTATGCCATTTGGTGCATTTGTTGAGGTTATGCCAGGTAAAGATGGTTTATTACACATCTCTGAAATTTCATGGGAACGTTTAGAAACTATGGATGGTGTATTAAAAGAGGGTGATAAAATCGAGGTTAAATTATTAGACATCGATAAACAAGGTAAAATGAAACTTTCTCGTAAAGTTTTATTGCCAAGACCAGAAAAACCAGCTGCGCCACAAGCGTAAGTAATAATTCGTCATGCTGATTTATGTTAGCAGCTTACTTGTTAATAAGACCTTAAAATAAATTTAAGATGACGAACTAAAAAAGCCCTTTCAGTTTTACTGAAAGGGCTTTTTTTTATGAATGCTGCTTATGGTTTTAGCTTTACATCATTTTTGTAAACTTCTTTGCGGGTAACTTTTCCATTTTCATCGTAACAAATCATTTCGCCTTCTTTTTTACCTTTTACAGAGAGTACTGCACATTTAACCTGACCATTTTTGTGGTAAGTTGTTTGCTTTCCATCAGGAAGATTATTTTTCCATTCAGAAATATCCTCAGGTTTTCCATTGTCATAATAAAATTTCCATTCTCCATCCTGAAGGTTTTTAGCAAAGTTCCCTACACTTTTTAAAACACCATTTTCGTAGTAACTTGTCTCAATTCCATCTCTCACATCATCTTTATAGTATCTGGTAAGTTGCAGTTTACCACTTGGGTAATAATATTTGAAAAAACCTTCTTTAATTTCCATAAAATCTTTATAAACAAAAGTTTCTTCGGCCTTGATAATACCATTATCATTGTAAAATTTCCATAAACCAGATTTCTTATCTTTTGTGAAGTTTCCTGTAGCTTTAAGGTTTCCGTTTTCGAAGTAGTAACTCGCTAAACCTTCTTTTTTTCCTTTTTTCCAGTTTTCCGATGAACCCAGTTTTCCATTGTCGTAAAACTGCTTGCAGGTACCTTCCTGTAGCCCATCTTTAATTCCACAGGGTTTTTCTTTTTGAGAAAATGCCAGGTTTGCTGTAAATAGTAAGCATAAAATAAAGATATATTTTTTCATATGAGTTGTTTTTTTGGCTAAAATAATATAATTATGTATTCTGAAACATCTAAAAATAAAAAAATCTAAATATGAAAAAAACACATTTGATTTTAACAGTGCTTATATTACTTTTTTCGGCAGTAACATTAAAAGCTCAGAAGGCCGCTTATTACCCACAGGTTCCGTTTGATTCTTTACAAGCAAAAAACATGCTGGCATTAGGTAAGTCGTCAATTGAAGGTGTGGCATTTACGCGCCCAAAAAATGGCTATGGAATGAAAGTAGGATCAAAAATATTGGCCCAAAATGTTGTGGTAACCTTGTACCCGGTTACTTCTTATTTCGAAGAATGGTATAAACTAAGAGGTAAAATGGAGAATAAAAAAACAAGTGTTTTCATGTCTGAACAAGCTTTTAGATACCGGATTACAGTAACAACAGATGCGTATGGCAGATTTAAATTTGATAAAATGAAGCCAGGTAAATATTTTCTTCAATCTTTTGCCAGTTATAGCCGTTCAGGATCCACACCGGTATACCGGGGAAGTGGTTACAATAATTATGGAGGCAGAACAGATTATTACGATTATCAGAATTATACCAATAACTATACTGACCGGATAGAAGAATTTGTAGAGGTAACCAGAGATGGACAAGCCATTGAAATGAAACTGAAATAAGATATAAACCTTTTGCATAAAGCAAAAGGTTTTTTGTTTATGGCTATTTCTTTATCTTTATAAAATGAAACATTTAATTGCACCATCCATTTTATCTGCCGATTTTGGCAACCTTCAAAGAGACGTTGAAATGATTAACCAAAGTGAAGCCGACTGGTTTCATGTTGATGTGATGGATGGCGTTTTTGTTCCCAATATTTCTTTCGGTTTTCCGGTAATGGCTGCTGTAAAGAAATACGCAACAAAACCCTTAGATGTTCATTTAATGATTATTAATCCTGATCAGTATATAGAAGATTTTGCAAAAGCAGGCGCTTCAGGCATAACGGTTCATTATGAAACTTGTACGCATTTGCACAGAACGGTTCAGGCCATAAAAGCTGCCGGCTGTAAAGCTGGTGTAGCCATAAATCCACATACGCCGGTAACTTTGCTTCAGGATATTATTGCCGATTTGGATTTGGTACTGATTATGTCGGTTAATCCTGGTTTTGGCGGACAACAATTTATTCACAATACATATAAAAAGATTAAAGATTTAAAAGCTTTGATTCAGGGGGTTAATGAAAACCTGATTATTGAAGTAGATGGAGGTGTTGGTTTGCAAAACATCGGGATGTTAATAGAAGCGGGTGCCAATGCTTTTGTGGCTGGAAATGCCATTTTTGCAACTGATAATCCCACAACAACAATTTCTAAAATGAAAGAATTAAATACCGCTGAGAAATTCATTTGAGTAACCTAAAGCAAATTGGAAAATTTAACTAAAATAGTTGTTGATTACATCAATAAAAACAATTTAACCGGACTGAAAGCGGGTACGGACCGTGATTCATTTTTAGAAATATGGATGGTTACAGTTGGTGATAGAATTTTTGCCCGTTCGTGGGGTTTCGCGGAAAAAAGTTGGTACAATACTTTTATAGTCAATAATAAAGGAAAAATAAAATGTGGTCGCTCTGAATTTAATATTCAAGCCATTATTCCTCAGGATTTAACAGCTATTACGGATGAAATCAATAAAGCGTATCTCAGCAAATATAACTATGGAGAAAATGCGAAGTATGCATTGGGCATTACAGAGCAAAAGCACATAGACAAAACGCTTGAATTTATTGTTTTCTAAATCAAAAGCAAGAACATAACTTGCCCTGAACGATTGATTTTTTAACAACAGCACTTAGGAAATATAAATGCTCAAATTACGGCTCTTATTCTTTTTTCTGTTTGCAGGATTTGGTTTTGCATTTGCACAGCCTTTAGTAAGAATTTCCGGGATTGTTTATAACGAAGAAAAAATGCCACTTGCCCAGGTTACCGTAATGGTGTTAGGACAAGGGCAATCTACCGTTACAGATGAATTCGGTGCGTACACCATTTATTCAAAATCCCGGAATTTCAATATAAAATATTCGCTTTTAGGCTACCAATATCAGATACTAAAATTTAATGAACGCTCAGGGGCACGCATTAGCCAATCGGTAGGTTTACGCATTAATATTAATGAGCTGGAACAGATCAATATTACCAACAAGCAAAATCAACTTAGTAATACCACAACGTTGAATGTAGGCGATGTTTCTTTTATGCCTTTAGTATCAGGTAATTTCGAAACCATGCTAAAAACCCTTCCGGGTGTATCTACAAATAACGAATTGAGTGCTCAATACAGTGTACGTGGTGGTAATTTTGATGAGAACTTAATTTACATCAACGATGTTGAAATTAACCGGCCCATATTGATTAGAAACGGGCAGCAGGAAGGATTAAGTTTTATTAATGCCGACTTGGTTAGTAAAGCAAAATTTTCTGCCGGTGGTTTTGAAGCCCGGTATGGCGATAAACTTTCTTCTGTTTTAGATATTAAATATGATAAACCAGATAGCAATCAAACTGTATTAAGTGCCAGCTTTTTAAATACCTCCATTTCAACCAAGAGGACATTTAAAAATAGCTTTTTATTGGCTGGTATCCGATATAAAAACAATTCGAGCGTATTGATTAAGCAGGATGAAAAGGGAAGCTATAATCCTAATTTTGCCGATGCTCAATTGCTGTATCAGTATGATTTTTCTCCAAAATTTAACATTGGTTTTTTAGGTTTTTTTAATGGCGGGCAATTTAAACTGGTTCCTGAAAGCAGAGAAACGCAATTTGGCACTTTAAGTACTACTTTAAGGTTAAATGTAGATTATAAAGGTCAGGAAATAGACGATTACCGGACCATAGGCAGCGCTGTAACTGCAACTTTTACACCTAAACCAAACCTTGTTATTAAATTTATTAACAGCTATTTTAATACTGTAGAGCGCGAAAGATTTGATATTGATGGAAGCTATATTTTCGAGGAAGTTGATAATTCTTTTCCCATTGATGATTTTGGCCCTGTTAAAAAAGACAGGGGTATAGGATCTTACTATAATTACGGGCGAAATAGCCTGGATACAAGAGTATTTACTTCTGAAATTAAAGTTGACCAGAACTTTAATAACCATGTGTTTTCATGGGGGCTAAAATTCGAACAGTCAAAATATAATGATCGATTAAATGAATATAATTACACAGACTCAGCAGGTTTTGTTGTACCTGGTAATTCGAAAAACATTGTACTTCAGGATGTTATAAACATTGAGAATGACCTCAGTATTAAAAATTACAGTGCCTATATACAGGATAGCTATTCGCTCTCGGAGCACGCTGAATTACAATTAGGCGCAAGGGCAAACTTTAATTCGTTAAGCAACCAGTTATTGTTAAGCCCAAGGATGCTCATCGCTTATCGGCCAAATTCAAATAATAAAATTTTTAGGTTTACAGCGGGTGTTTATCAGCAGCCACCGTCTTACCGGACCATTAGAGATTTTAATGGAATTTTAAATATTAATCAGCGGGCACAACGTTCTTACAATACCTCTCTCGGTTATGATTATGCATTTGATGCATTTGGAACCCGGCTAAAATTTACTTCAGAAGCTTACTTTAAATATTCGGATCGTTTAATCCCTTATAAAATTGACAACCTGCGAATAAAATATTTAGCAAATGAATTGTCAAAAGGGTATGCATATGGAGCCGATTTTAGTATTGGAGGAGAGTTTGTTAAGGATTTGGTTTCTTATTTCAGGCTTTCTATTATGCATGCCAATGAAGATATAATAGGAGATCGTTACATTGAAAACGGTACAACTATATATCCTGGTTATTTAAAGCGCCCAACAGATCAGCGTGTTAATTTTTCTATATTTTTTCAGGATCGTTTACTCAATAGCCCAACTTATAAAGTTCATTTAAATGCGCTATACGGCTCTCGACTACCAATTGGCCCATCGTCAACAGACCGATATTTAGATAAATTTTATATTCCGGCTTATAAAAGGGTCGATATTGGTTTCTCTAAGGATTTTTTAGATGATGCTGCAGCGCACAAACCCAAGTTTCTCGATAAGAACTTCAGTTCGGTAATTCTGTTTTTCGAGGTTTTTAATATGCTAAACATCAATAATACAGTTTCTTACCTTTGGCTAAAAGATGTAGATAATGTACAATATGCGGTACCGAATTATTTAACAGGCAGGCAGTTTAATTTGAAATTGATTGTGAAATTGAAAAATTAAGCCCTGATTATTTTATGCTTGTAACCGCAAGAAATTTTAAAAGGCTATTGGTTACCTTGCTTACCTAAATCAAAAGAAATCGGTCATTTACAGTTAAACGTTTTAATTACAAAAACTGCAATAAATCCATTAACTTTTGGCTTTTTTTTAACAAAATTTAATTTTTTATCATACGATTTTATAGGCATTACTGCTTTAAAAATTTTACATTTACGGCGTAAAACATTAAATAATAAGATGAAGCATAATTTTGGCGCAGGCCCTTGTATTTTACCTCAAGAAGTGTTTAAACAAGCCGCACAGGCAGTTTTAGATTTTAACGATGGATTATCAATTTTAGAAATTTCGCACAGGACAACCGAATTTGAGGCCGTTGTTGCTGAAGCTGATAAATTGGTTAAAGAATTATTAAATGTGCCTTCGGGTTATTCCGTTTTATTTTTACAGGGTGGAGCAAGTTTGCAATTTGCAATGGTGCCAATGAATTTATTGGGCGACGGACAAAAGGCAAGTTACCTCGATACCGGCGTTTGGGCCACCAAAGCCTTAAAGGAAGCTAAATTTATTGGCGATGTAAATGTAGTTGCTTCTTCAAAAGATGCAAACTATACTTTTATTCCAAAAGATTACGAAATCCCGGCGGATAGTGCTTATTTCCATTATACTTCTAACAATACAATTTACGGAACTGAACTTTTTGATGTTCCACAAACTGCAGTACCAATGGTTTGTGATATGTCTTCAGATATTATGAGCCGTGTGATCGACGTTTCCAAATTCGATTTAATTTATGCCGGTGCGCAAAAGAATGTTGGTCCGGCAGGTTTAACAATTGTAATTGTTAAGGATGAAATTTTAGGCAAATCAGGTCGTAAAATTCCTTCCATGTTAAATTATCAATCGCACATTGATAATGGTTCAATGTATAATACTCCACCTGTTTTCTCTATCTATGTAGCATTATTAAATCTCCGCTGGTTAAAATCAAAAGGCGGTGTGGCCGAAATTGAAAAAGAAAATAAACAAAAGTCTGAAGCGCTTTACAGAGAAATAGATCGTAATCCTTTATTTAAAGGAACTTGTGCTATTGAAGATCGTTCAAGAATGAATATTTGTTTTGTAATGGAAAATCCGGAACTGGAAAAACCATTCTTAAAATACACTGAAGACCTTGGTATAGTTGGTATTAAGGGGCACAGAAGTGTTGGAGGTTTCAGGGCTTCGATGTATAATGCTTTGCCAATTACAAGTGTGCACGCTTTGGTAGAAGCCATGCAGTTATTTGAAGAAAAACAAGCAAAATCAAATTAAGATAAAATTATAATCGAACACGGATTGATTGCAAACATTTTGTAATGTCAATCGGTGAAATCAGACTAAAATGATTAAGATATTAGCAAACGATGGAATCGACCCTATCGGAAAAGAATTATTAGAAAAAGCTGGATTTGTAGTGGATACAGAAACCATTCCGCAAGATCAGTTGGCTGAAGCTTTAAAAAACTATGATGCCATTACAGTACGTAGTGCAACAAAAGTTAGAAAAGAATTAATTGATGCCGTTCCAAATATTAAATTAATTGGCAGAGGTGGAGTAGGCATGGATAACATCGATGTAGAATATGCCCGCAGTCAGGGTGTTGCAGTAGTTAATACACCTGCAGCTTCATCATTATCTGTTGCCGAACTGGTGTTTTCGCATTTATTTACGGGGATTAGATTTTTACAGGATGCTAACCGCAAAATGCCGGTTGAAGGTGCCACTCAATTTAATAACCTTAAAAAAGCTTATGCAAAAGGAACTGAATTAAGTGGTAAAACAATTGGCATTATCGGCTTTGGTCGGATTGGTCGTGCTACTGCAAAAGTTGCTTTAGGTTTAGGTATGAATGTTCTGGCTTATGATTTATATCCTTTAGAAACTGAAATTACTTTAGATTTTCAAGGTGGTATTTCCGTAAATATTCCAATTAAAACAGTAGCTCTTGATGAAGTAATAACCGGAAGTGATTTCATCAGCTTGCATACTCCATTTGCGGATAAACCTATTTTAGGCGAGGCCGAGTTTGCAAAAATGAAAAACGGTGTTGGAATTGTAAACTGTTCAAGAGGAGGAACCATTGACGAACCTGCATTAATTGCGGCCCTGGATTCAGGAAAAGTATCTTTTGCTGGTTTAGATGTTTTTAACAACGAGCCTACGCCGTTGGCAGGTATTTTAACACATCCAAAAATTTCATTAACGCCTCATATTGGTGCTTCAACAAATGAGGCTCAAGAGCGTATTGGAACGGAGTTAGCAACCTTGATTATCGAGCATTTTAAAAAATAGATCGTCTCATCATCCTGAACTTGTTTTAAAAGTTTTTACCTAAAGAGATGATGAAATAAGTTCAGTATAACAATTTTAAGGAAAGACCAATCGATTGATTGGTCTTTTTTAATCCAAAGCATTTGTAAGTGCCCAATAGCGATATCCCAGAACAGCCTTTTGAAAGGTGCTTAATTTTGAAGGGTCTTTTTTATACAAACTCGGTAAAACAGCATTATTGATTTTTACCAAAACCTTAAACAGCGCTTTTTTCATACTTCTTTAGTTTTTTGAAGAAAAAATAACTTCCTCCAGCCATAATAAGGATTAAAAAAACAATAATATAAATTGAGATATTTTTTGCGCCCATATCTCTATGTGCTTCATTTTTGATTTGTGTATTTTGATCCTGAAGTTTTTTTATTGTACGCATGTAATTCTCAATCCGCTCTTCCGAATTGCTGGCATCCACTACAACTTTTTGATTTTGAACATCTTTATAGTCCATCAGTACCTTTAATTCTTTAAAGATATTGTTATCATTTAATACAATTTGCCGAAGAATTTCATTTGAATTTTTAATATCCTTTTTTGTTTGCCAGCCAAAAATTCCTGTTTTTTCATTCAGGCTTTGATCGTATTGACCAAATTTTATACTTCGATCATTTAATAGGGCATTTATTTTAGCCCTTTGCATCTGATAGGCGGAAGTATCCTGTTGCGCAAAAGCAATAAAACTAAAAATAGAAAGGCAGAGAGTAAGCAGATGTTTTTTCATAATGGAGAAACAAGCGGAAAACAAAGATGTTTTTATAATTTTTTACATCACATTAATATAAACCATAATAATTTATATTACAGTATTTTAATTCTTGTGATAGTAAGCTATTCTTTACTTAATTATGAAATTCTACTCTTACAATATCGCCAAGATGTAAGCCTAATAAGCCACTTGCTTTGCCTTTATTAATTGCAATTTCCAAATGGTTACTAATGCCAAATAAGCAAAGTTTTTCGCCTTCCTGTACTTCATTGTAATGCCAGCTGAGCTGAGTAATGGTTTCACTTTTTCTAAAGTATAAAGTGAAATCCCTATTTTTTTGTATTCTGGTAAATAGATCTTTTGTAATATTGGTAATAACATTGCAAAATGTATCAATATAAACTACACTGCCCCGAATGATATCTTTCTCTATAACAGGGTGTAAAAGCATCTTTTGCTCAATCTCTGCTACAGGTAAGCCAATATCTTTAAGTTTGCCGCCTTTTGCTAAATGTGTTGCCGCTTTTACAAAAATATCAACCAATGGAAAGTGGAGGTACTTTAAGTCCTGCATAATGTTAAGCTCTACAACATCTTCAGGTGTATCATCAAAAAGAAGTGAAAAAATTCCATTATCGGCACCCACAAAATAATGGTCTTTGTGTTTTATAGCGATATATTTGGTGTTCTCACTGTACACAGAATCTATCCCAATTAAATGAACTGTATTTTTTGGAAAATAAGGATAAGCGTTTTTTAGAACAAATGCTGCATAAGAAATGTTGAAAGAGGGAACCTCGTGGGTAATATCGACCAAATTAACAGTAGGCATAAGCCTTAGCAGGCTACCTTTTAAGGCGGACTGGTAAAAATCTTTTGAACCTAAATCTGTTGTTAAAGTAATTATACCCATTAAAAATTCATTAATTATGCTTATTCTTGTGTAGGGGCTAAGCGCCTACAAATATTCAAATTTAAATTAAATATAAGCCTGCAAACTTAAAAAATACTACAGCTTGAACGAATTAAAATTAACATTGGATACCGTAAATCCTGCGCAATTCTGGGGACCGAACAACGAAAATTACGAAATGATTAAGGGCGCTTTTGCTAAATTAAAGATTGTAGCGAGAGGTAGTGATGTTAAGGTTCTTGGTGATGAACAGGAACTTAAGGTATTTGAACAGAAGTTTATCCAACTGGTTGGACAACTCGAAAAATACAGTTCCTTAACCAATAATGATGTCGAATCTATCCTAGGGCAAAAGGCAGATGGGGTTGTAAAAAAAGATGTTTCTGAACCAACCGGAGGTGGCGGAGAGGTAATTGTTTTCGGTACAAACGGTCTTTTGGTTAAGGCCAGAACCGCAAATCAGCGTAAAATGGTTACCAGTATTGGTAAAAATGATATACTTTTTGCCGTTGGGCCTGCTGGTACAGGAAAAACTTATACTGCCGTTGCTTTGGCAGTTAGAGCTTTAAAAAATAAAGAGATTAAAAGAATCATCTTAACTAGGCCTGCGGTGGAGGCAGGAGAAAATCTTGGATTTTTACCAGGAGATCTGAAAGAAAAGATTGATCCTTATTTACGCCCGCTTTACGATGCGCTGGATGATATGATTCCGGCAGAAAAACTAAAGTTCTATATTGAAAACCGTACGATAGAAATTGCTCCTTTGGCATTTATGCGTGGCCGTACATTAGACAATTGTTTTGTAATTCTGGATGAAGCACAAAACGCAACTGATATGCAGTTGAAAATGTTTTTGACCCGTATGGGACCAACGGCTAAATTTATCGTTACAGGTGATGTTACGCAAATTGATTTGCCTAAAAAGCAAATGTCGGGATTGTTTAATGGTTTAAGGATTTTAGAAGGCATTAAAGGCATTGATATTATTTACTTAAGCGGAGAAGATGTAGTGCGGCATAAACTGGTAAAAGATATCCTTAAAGCCTATGGCGATATCCAGTAAATAACCGGATGATTTTAAAAGCCTGGAATCTTGAATATACGATCTTTACAGAGATAAGAATTTAAGGCTCCAGGCTTTTGTATTTATTGAGCCTTAGAACGAACTTATTCTTTCAGACTTCCTGACTTTTTTGTATTTTTATCGCCAATGAAAGCACTAAAAGAAACCCATTTCAATTTCCCTCAACAGAGTAATTATTATAAAGGAAAGGTTCGTGATGTTTATACCATTGCCGATAAATTTATGGCGATGGTTGTTACAGATAGAATTTCCGCATTTGATGTAGTTTTACCAGAGGCTATTCCATTTAAAGGGCAGGTTTTGAACCAAATTGCAGCAAAATTTTTAGCAGCTACACAAGATATTGTACCCAACTGGGTGCTGGAAGTTCCTGATCCAATGGTAACCATAGGCAGAATTTGTGAACCTTTTAAAGTAGAAATGGTGATTCGCGGGTATTTGGCCGGACATGCATGGAGAGAGTATAGTGCCGGTAAAAGAAGTGTTTGTGGTGTGGCTTTACCTGATGGCTTAAAAGAAAACGATAAACTCCCAAAACCAATCATTACACCAACAACTAAAGCATCTGTTGGGCATGACGAAGATATTTCCCGTGAGGATATTTTAGCTAAAGGAATTGTTTCCCTGAGCGATTATGAAAAACTGGAACAATACACTTATGGCTTATACCAGCGCGGTACAGAGATTGCTGCAAAAAGTGGCTTAATCCTGGTAGATACGAAATATGAATTTGGTAAAGCTGATGGTGTGATTTATTTAATTGACGAAATCCATACACCAGATTCGTCGAGGTACTTTTATGCTGAAGGATACCAGGAACGTCAGGATAATAACGAAGCACAAAAACAACTTTCGAAAGAATTTGTACGCAAGTGGTTAATTGAAAATGGATTTCAAGGCAAAGATGGGCAAGTTGTACCAGAAATGACTCCAGATATCGTTAATTCTATTTCCGAGCGTTACATCGAGTTATATGAACAAATAGTTGGAGAAAAATTTATAAAAGCTGATGCCGATTCGATTTCAAGCCGAATTGAAGCTAATGTTTTAAAGACAATAGAAAAACTTTAATTCGAAAGAAAATATATACATTAGTAAAATAAAGATTAGAGAGATGAAATTTTCAGTAGATAAACATGAAAAATACGTAACCTTAAAGTTAAAAGAAACTAAGTTTACAAATGATAATGCACCTGGTTTAAAATCAGAATTTTATTTACTAAACGCCGAAGGCTTTAAAAATATAATAATTGATTTATCACACGTTAAAGAGTGTACAGATGCACAGGATTTAAGTTGCTTATTGGTAGGAGACAGGCTTTGTAAAAATGCAGGTGGCTTATTCATTGTAACTGGTATTAATGATGCAATAGCTCATATTATAGAATTATCAAACATATTCCAGTCTGTAACGTTTGTAAATACATTAGCAGAAGCAACAGATTTCATTTTTATGGAAGAGTTGGAAAAAGAATTCAGAGGCGCAAAATAAAAACGCATTAACTTATTTTAAAAAAAGCCTCGTAGCATTTAAACCTACGGGGCTTTTATATATCTTTAGAAATATGAAGTTTGAAGTTACAATTTTAGGAAGTAGTTCTGCAACCCCGGTTTTTAACCGTAACCCTTCGGCGCAACTTTTAAATTGTAATGAAAAATACTATTTAATTGATTGTGGGGAAGGTACGCAACACCAGCTCATCCGGTTTAATATTAAAGCAGCCAGGATTGATTATATTTTTATAACCCACCTGCATGGCGATCATTATTTAGGCCTTGTTGGGCTTTTATCCAGTTTGCACCTAAACGGGCGCATAAAACCCATGCAAATTTTTGGTCCTGCGGCTTTACTGGAAATTTTGGAAATTCAGTTTAAATATTCAGATACTACTCTTAGATACTCAATTGAATTTTTTGCTATTGACGCAACAAGTCCGGCCCAAATTTTTGAAAACAGTGATCTGGTTGTAAGAACAATTATTTTAAACCACAGGATTCCGTGTACGGGATTTGTTTTTGAACAAAAGCAAAGGCAACGAAAATTAATTAAGGAAAAAAGTGATGACGTGCCTATGGCTTATTATACAGCCTTAAAGAAAGGAATGGATGTTACACTTCCAAACGGGGATATTTTGCTAAGCGAAGAATATACTAAGCCGGCTGATGCCCCGAGGTCATACGCTTATTGTTCTGATACTTTATTTGATGAACGGTATTTTCCCTCCATAATGAATTGTGATACACTATACCATGAAGCTACTTTTCTTCATGAGTTATTAGATAGAGCAAAGGAAACTCACCACACAACCGCATTACAGGCTGCAGAAATTGCCAATATTATTCATGCGAAGAAATTATTAATCGGCCACTTTTCTTCCCGCTATAAAACTTTACAAATGCTTTTAGAAGAGGCGCAATCTGTTTTTGAAAATACCGAACTGGCAATAGAGGGGCGAACTTTTCAGCTATAAAATAGGCCACTCAGCTATAAAAAAAGCCCTTGCATTTAATTGCAAGGGCTTTTTATTTGAATAAGTTTTATTATTTATCTTTCTTATTGCCTCCGCCAAATACAGAGAAATGTACATAACGTTTAGGATTAGCTTTTAAATCAATCATCAGCTCATCCAGATTTTTAGAAGCGCTGCTTAAGTTATCATACATTTTGGTATCGTTTAACAATAAGCCTAAACTACCTTTTCCACTTTTAATTCCTGTAATTACGCTTTGCAAATCTGCAATGGCACTATTTGCATTGTCAAGAGTTTGTTTAAAGTTAGCAGCGGCAAACTTATCGGTAACGGTATTAATATTAGTTAAAATATCGCTGATCTTTTTATTGTTGTTGTTTAAATTAGCCGTAATGCCTTCAACATTTTTGAAAATTGCAGAAATACGCTGACTTTCTGATCCAACTAATCCATCCACTTTTTTAGAAGTCGTTTCTAAAGAGGCCAATGTTCCGGCAATACTATTAAAGCTCTTATCAACATTTTTCTGAAAATTTGGACTTAAAATGGTATTTACACTACTTAAAATAGAATCCATTTTACCAATAATTAACTCTGCTTTTTTCTGAATCGGCTGAACCTGTTCCATTAATCCCTTTTCTACATTGGCATTTAAGGTGGCGCCATCTTCCGCCATTTTTTTTGAATTACCCAATTCCATAATAATGGCTTTGCTACCTAAAAGATCTGTACCTTCTAAACGGGCAGTACTGTTATCCGGAATATCGTATTTGCTGTTGATGCTTAAGGTGGCCAGGATGGTACCGCCTGGTTCCAATTGTAGCTTGGCTACACGACCAATTTGATAACCATTGATTAAAACAGGCTTCGATACCGTTAAACCATCCACTCTTGAATATCTGGCAAACAAACTTGTTTCACTTGAGAAGATTGAATTTCCCTTTAAAAAATTATATCCAATAATTAATAAAGCAATGGCAAATGCAGCTAAAATACCTACTTTGGTTTCGTTCTTAATTTTCATGAGTGTTTCTATTTAATGGCTACAAGTTCCGAAAGTGTATTAAATCTTCAGTACCTATAAGAGCGCTTTCTTATTTTATGATGCTTTTCATATCTAATAATAGATAATACCTGCATCAGGACTTTTGTTTTGGTTTATGTTGTTAATTGTGTAATTAATATTCAAAGGTAAACTAACTATCACTTATAATGCCAATTATCTTACCTCAATATTTTTCTTATATTTTTTAATTGCATCCACAATAGAGTCTGCAATTTCGTTTTGCCCCTTTGCAGAGTTTATATATTTTTCTTCCTGCGTATTCGATATAAAACCTACTTCTGTAAGTACAGCTGGCATACCGCATCTTTGCAGTACTAAAACACCTTGTTCTTTTACACCACGGCTCAATCTTTTATCTCTTGCGATGTAGCTGTTTTGAATAAGCTTGGCAAATTTAATGCTTTTATCTCTAAACGCGTTTTTTAATAACGACAAAATAATAAAAGTTCCCGGATCGTTTGGATCATAACCATCATACTTGGTTTTGTAGTTCTTCTCTAATTTTATATCGGCATTCTCTCTTATTGCTGCATCTTGTTCTTTTAACCTGTGCGAACCAGCCACTAATGTTTCAACACCTTTGATGCCTTTATTACCTGCGGGCATTGAATTACAATGTACAGATATAAAAAGATCGGCATTTGCATCATTTGCTATTTCCGCCCTGCGGTATAAATCAACATCAATGTCTTTTGTTCGGGTATAAATAATTTTTATACCTGGCAATTCATCTTTCAATTTCTCGCCTAATTTTAAGGCAATTTTTAAGGCAACATCTTTTTCTTTCGAAAAACTTCCCGATGCGCCAGGTTTTCGGCCACCATGGCCGGGATCTATCACAATAGTTTTAATTTTATATCCCTGGGCAAAAGAATTTTGTATGCTGACAGATGATATTAAAATTAAAAAAATAACCAGAAGTTTAAGCTTCATTTAAGCAGGGATATTTTTGAGTGTTTATTAAAATGATGTTTCGGCTAAGCGTTTGTAGTTTTTAATGGCTTTAATAATTCCGCTTACAATTTCATTCTGTCCTTCAGGCGAATTCATATAATCTTCCTCTTCAGGATTGCTCACAAAACCAATTTCAGTTAATACGGCTGGCATGGCCGCACGAGCCAGTACGGCTAAGCTTTTTTCCTGTACACCACGATTTACACGCCCTGCATTAATATATTCTTGTTGAAGCATGGAGGCAAATTTTAAGCTTCTATCGCGGTTGGTTTGTTTCATTAATGAAATCATAATGTCACTCTCCGGTGTATTCGCAATAAAACCTTCATAATTTTTCTGGTAGTTATCCTCTAAAAACATGGAAGCATTCTCCCTTTTAATTACTTCATCTTGCTCGCTCAATCTGCCAGTACCCGAAACAAAAGTCTCAGTTCCATGTGTCGAAGTACTTTTAGAGGCAATTGTACGGTAAACCGGTACTTTTTTCCCTCTTACTTTTTTGTAATAATCCACTACTTTGGATACCCTTACCGGCATATCGTTTAAGTGGATAGAAATAAAAAGATCGGCTTTTGCATTATTGGCAATATTAATCCGTTCGTAGAGCGGAATAAATACATCGGTTTCTCTTGTATAAATTATTTTAATATCCTTAATGCTGTCTTGAAGTGCTTTTCCAAGGTTTAAAGCGGTTTTTAGAGCCACATCTTTCTCTTTTGAATACACCCCGTGGGTAGCGCCGTCTTTACCACCGTGACCGGCATCAATAACAATTGTTTTAATTTTATATTGCTGTGCAAATGCTTGATTATCAATTGAATTTAATGATATTGTACAAATAATAAAGGCTAAAATGGTTTTAAGATACATCAATGGTATATTTTTCACTAATTTTGGACGTTTTTGATTAAACACTTTTGCAAAAATAACATTCAAATACGAATTTGAAACTTCTGAACAACTCTATTTTACTAATTTCTGTCATTTTATTAACACTCTGTGTTGGTAAAGCTAACGCATTTTCTGGTTTTTCATTGCAACAAATCATTAAACAAGACACGGCTAAGAAAGATACAGCCAAAGTAAAAACCAAAAGCAACAGCGATCTCGAACAAAAAGTAGAGTACAAGGCCGATGACTCTGTAAGAATGAGTAAGGATAAGAATATTATCTATTTATATGGCAATGCGAGAATAAAATATGGTGATTTTGAACTGGATGCCAATTATATAAGGGTTGATCAAAAAAATCATACCATTTTTGCCAAAGGAACCAAAGACCCTAAAACAGGCCGTTATGTTGGACGTCCGATTTCGAAATCTGGTGCAGAAGGGTCGGCAATTGCCGATTCAATTTTTTACAATACAGAAACAACCCGTGGAAAGATTTACGGAGTTTTTTCGGAGCAGGAAGGCGGATTTTTCTCTGGCGGGCAAAGTAAAAAACAAATCGACGATGAAATACACATCAAAAATGTAATGTACAGCACCTGTAATTTACCTCATCCGCATTTTGGATTAATGATTTCAAAAGGGGTGGTTACTGAAAAACAAATTATAACCGGGCCGGTCTACATGAAAATAGAAGATATACCCACACCGCTGGCATTACCTTTTGCTTTTTTTCCGAAGCCCAATAAACGATCTTCCGGGTTTATTTTGCCAACACCCGGAGAAGATGCCACCAAAGGATTCTTTTTACAAAACATAGGTTATTATATTGGATTGAATGATTATTGGGATGCCAAATTTTTAGGTACGATTTATACCAATGGTTCTTACGAAACCAGTTTATTGAGCAACTACACCAAAAGATATAAGTTTAACGGTAATATTAACTTTAATTATAGCAGTTCTAAAAACGGATTGGAAGGAACTGAGGCTTTTAACAACCCCGCTAAGGTATTTCACCTGGCCTGGACACACAGTCAAAATGCCAATGCAAGGCCAGGAACAACTTTTAGTGCAAGTGTAAACTTAGGTTCGAGTACCTATTTTAAGGCAACAGGGGCCAATGCAACTTACGATCAAAGAGCAATTGCAACCAATACCATGAGTAGTAGTATTAGTTATGCAAAAGCTTTTCCTAATGGAATGAACTATTCATTATCATTAGGAAGTGATCAAACATTAAGCACAAAAGACATTTCTGTCAGGTTTCCAACAGGTACCTTTAACGTGCCTACTTTTAGCCCTTTTGATTCGAAAAACCGGGTAGGGGAACAAAAGTGGTATCAAAAAATTACGGTAGGTTATGGCTTACAGGGAACCAACTCTGTTACCACTAAGGATAGTTTATTGTTTCAAAACGATGGTTTAAAAAGATTACAGTCGGGTTTCCAGCACACAATCCCAATCAGTATGTCTTTTACCGCACTGAAATATTTGAATTTCTCTATGGGTGGTACCTATAACGAAGTCTGGAATTTCCAAACCACCAAAAGTAGTTATACAACTTTTGCTGATGGAACCTATACCAGCAGAATGGATACCATCAGTGGTTTTAAACGAGCGGGCAGTTACAACTTATCAACCAGTTTAACTACAAATATTTATGGTAAAAAGGTTTTTAATAACCTGGGTAATATAAAAGCACTAAGGCATGTAATGACGCCCAGTATTTCCTTTAACTATTCACCAGATTTCACCAAACAAGGTAACGGACCCTATAGAAATGCCATTGACCAAAATGGTAATTTTATTTATGATGCCAATAACCAGCAAATTAAATACTCAATTTTCCAAACCAGTGCCTTTCCAGGGTCTTTTTCCGGCAAAACTGCTTCAATTGGTTTTGGTTTAGGAAATATTGTAGAGTTAAAGGTGAAATCCAGCAAGGACACGACAGGTACCGGAGAGAAAAAAATTCCGATTATTCAAAATTTAACCATTAATGGTTCCTATAACTTCCTGGCGCCGATCCATAAATTATCTACATTAAGTTTGGCAGGGCGTTCACAGTTTACCGATAAACTTGGTATTAATTACAACGGTACTTTCGACCCCTATGCATTGGATGAGAGCACTGTTTCTGGGGTAAGAACTTTTACCAGAAGTAACGATTTTACCTGGTCAAGGGGTGCTAAATTGCCCAGGTTAACAAATTTTGGTTTCTCTTTTGATTACAGCTTAAACCCTGAAGCTTTAAAAAGTAAAAATGAAGCCAACGATAAACTTGCAGATGCAGCAAAGAAAAAAGGTCTGTCAGATATTCAGTCGGAGCAATTGGCTGCCATAAGCCGTGATCCAAATGCTTTTGTTGATTTTAACATTCCATGGAATTTCTCTTTTTCTTACAGCTTTCAATATTCTAACGATTTAGGCGTTAGTTCTACAAGTAATACCTTAAACTTTAACGGCGACTTTAATTTAACGCCAAAGTGGAAATTTACTTTTAACTCGGGTTACGATTTTAAAAATAATGGTTTAACTCCAATGAATATTGCGATTTACAGAGATTTGCATTGCTGGGATATGAGCGTTAACTGGGTACCCTATGGTGCTTATAAAAGTTATTCGGTAACCATTAAGGTAAAAGCATCTATTTTACAAGATTTAAAATTAAGCAAGAGACAAGGTTTCTACAGTACCTACCAATAAAAATATGTTAGCTGAAATTATTACTATAGGCGATGAAATTCTGATTGGACAAATCGTTGATACAAATTCTGCCTGGATGGCAAAACAATTAAATTCAATTGGCGTTTCGGTTAAGCAAATTACCTCGGTTTCTGATGAAGAACAACATATTCTTGAGGCTTTGGCACAAGCAGAAACAAGGGCTGATTTAATTTTAATTACTGGCGGTTTAGGTCCAACCAAAGATGACATTACGAAACTAACCCTTGCTAAATATTTTAATATGGGTTTCAGAAATGATCCTGAATCATTAGAAATTATAAAATCCATTTTTGAAAAATATAAGCGGCCAATGCTTGATGTAAATATTAAGCAGGCCGATGTACCGGATGGCTGCAAAGTGATATTAAATAAAAACGGAACGGCCCCATGCATGTGGTTTGAAGAGCATGGAAAGATTTTTGTTTCTATGCCGGGTGTGCCTTACGAGATGATGTATTTAATGGATGATGAAATTTTGCCAAGAATTAAAAGCCAGTTTAAACTCCCATCCATCGTACACAAAACCATCCTTACCTCTAACATAGGCGAATCCTTTTTAGCTAAAGAAATTGAAGAAATTGAGGATAGCTTGCCTGCACATATAAAACTGGCTTATTTACCAAAATTAGGACAGGTACGTTTACGGTTATCTGCCAAAGGCGAAAATGAAGCAGAACTTCAATCAGAAGTGGAAGTTTATGCCCGTTTGATTATAGAAAAGGTTAAAAACTTTGTTGTTATTGATGAAGATATTCCTTTAGAGAAAGCGATATTGAATTTAATGAAGGATAGAGGACAAACGCTATCTACAGCAGAAAGTTGCACCGGAGGTTATATTGCCCACTTAATTACCCAGCATCCGGGTTGCTCGTCTGTATATTTGGGTGGGGCAGTAGCTTATGCTTATGAACTTAAGGAATCCATTTTGGGTGTAAAAGAAAATACCCTAACAAAATATGGCGCTGTAAGCGAAGAAGCCGTTACTGAAATGGCTGAAGGCGCATTAAAGAATTTTAAAACAGATTATTCTATTGCGGTTAGTGGCATTGCTGGCCCTGATGGTGGTACAGAAGATAAGCCCGTGGGTACGGTTTGGATTGCGGTTTCCAATGCACAAAAAACAGTAGCTAAAGTGTTTAATTTCAGCAATAAACGCATACAAAATATAGAACGATCAGCTGCCTCTGCGCTAACAATGTTATTAAATCTTCTTAAAGAATCGTAATGTAAACAATAAAAAACTGTATTTTTGTCGCATTACCAAATAAAAACATACTGTAATAAATATGGCTCAATACGAACTATTGTTACCAAAAATGGGTGAAAGCGTTGCAGAAGCAACGGTGATTAAATGGGTGAAACAACCCGGAGATACGATTGATTTAGACGATACTGTTTTAGAAATAGCAACTGATAAAGTTGATTCGGAAGTACCTTCTCCTGTAGCCGGCAAATTGGTGAAACAATTATTTAAGGAAGATGAGGTGGCACAAGTAGGCGATGTAATTGCTATTATTGAAACTGAAGGCGGAAATGAAGTGAAAACTGAGGAAACTGCTGCACCTGTTCAAATTAAGGAAGCTGAACCTGAATCATCGATTCCTGGTGTAGATCAATTAGAAACTTCAAAAAATAGTGTAGATTTTAATTCATCAGAACGCTTTTATTCTCCTTTAGTTAAAAATATTGCTGCTCAGGAAAATATTTCAATCGAAGAGTTAGATCGTATTAAAGGTTCAGGAGCCGATGGTCGTTTAAATAAAGACGATTTATTGAATTACATTAGCAGTAAAACAGGCGAAAAACCAGCAATTACAACTTCAAAACCTGAAACTGAAACGGTTCCGGAAACTAAAGTTCAACATTCAGCACCTCAGGTTGCTCCGGCTGCAAGTAAAACGTCTACTACAAGTGTAAGCGGTGGTGATGAAATTATAGAGATGGACAGAATGCGTAAACTTATTGCCGATCATATGGTAATGAGTAAAACAACTTCGCCTCACGTAACTTCATTTGTTGAGGCCGATGTAACCAACATGGTTTTATGGCGCAACAAAGTAAAAAACAGTTTCGAAAAACGTGAAAATGAAAAAATAACCTTCACACCAATTTTTGTGGAGGCTGTAGCAAAAGCAATAAAAGATTTTCCAATGATTAATGTTTCGGTTAATGGAACACAAATTATTAAAAAACGTGATATAAATATTGGTATGGCTGCAGCTTTACCAAGCGGAAACTTAATTGTGCCCGTTATCAAAAATGCCGATCAGCTTAATTTAGTAGGCTTAACTAAAGCTGTGAATGATTTAGCAGGAAGAGCAAGAATTTCTAAATTAAAACCTGATGAAACCCAGGGCGGAACATTTACGCTAACAAATGTGGGTACTTTTGGCAATGTAATGGGCACACCAATTATAAACCAACCACAAGTGGCTATATTAGCGGTTGGAGCCATTAAAAAGAAACCTGCTGTTTTAGAAACAGAACATGGCGATGTAATTGCCATCAGACATATGATGTTCTTATCTCTATCTTACGATCACAGGGTAGTTGATGGTTCATTAGGTGGAATGTTTGTTCGTCGTGTAGCGGATTATTTAGAAGGCTGGGATTTTAACAGAGAGATTTAGACAATAGAAAAAATTGAAGTCCATTATATTTAATGGACTTCTTAATTACTAATTATAAGAAGATGCTTGATTTTAGTTTGAAGAAAATAGTTGGCGATAATGTACTGCATGCTAAATGGTTAAATACATTATCTTACATGGAAAATGCAGGTGCTAAAAAAATCTCTGCATCAGAACATAAAGAAAATGTAAACCTGATTATTTTAAAACATGCTGCAGAAGAACATCGCCATGCGTATTACTTAAAAAAGCAGATTTCGAAGGTTGATGATGCACTTTGCAAAACCTATAAAAACTCAGAATTACTTTCTCCAAATCACACAAAATTCTACTTACACGCTTTAGATATTGCTGTCTGCAGATACCTGAAAACAGAATTTAACCTATCGGGTTATGATTTAAAATTTGCAGCTTATCTTTTTGTAACCTATGCTATTGAAGTTAGGGCGGATGAATTGTATCCTATTTATCAGGCTGTTCTTGACCAAGCCAAAAGCAAAGTGAACGTTAAATCAATTATTTTGGAAGAAGAGGGGCATCTGGAAGAAATGATGAATCAACTGGTGGAGTTTTCTCCAGATTGGGAACACCACGCTGCTGAAGTAGTTAAAATTGAAAAATCTCTTTTTGAGAACTGGGTTGAAGCCTTAAATGCTGAATTGCCGGTTACGGCCTAACAGCAAACCAAAAAGGAAATTCATTTGTTTAGCTATAAACAATAAAATTATGTCCAAATTTTCTGATTTAATAAATGGTGATAAACCCGTTTTGGTCGACTTTTTTGCAGAGTGGTGTGGGCCATGCAAAATGATGAAACCCATTTTAGAACAATTGAAATCACAGATTGGCGATCAGGCATCAATTATTAAAGTTGATATTGATAAAAATCAGTCAGCTGCAAGTGCCTACAATGTTCAAAGCGTGCCAACCCTTATTCTTTTTAAAAAGGGCAAACCTGTTTGGCGTCAAAGTGGTGTAATACAAGCCGCACAATTGAAACAAATTATGGATAGCCATCAATAATTAAACTTCTATAACCTGATCGGGCGTTACTGCAAAAATACGCTCATTCATTTTTGGCCTAATGTTGTAAAGGCCTGTGAAAAGGCTGAATGCAGGTAAAACTGCATGTTTTTGACCAAAGTAAAAACATGGAAATTTTAAACGTTGCTTGGCTTTTCCCACAATGGAAACACCTGGATGGATATGTCCACTAATAGAATAAAGTTCTTCCTGTGTATGCTTTGGGCTGTCGTGTATAAAGCAAAATGGACCTAAACAAAAATTAGGCTCATGGATCTCAATGCCTAAATCTGCATAATTATTGGCCGATAACCTGTCGTGATTACCTTTAACAAGTAAGAATTTCAATTCAGGGTACTGTTTTTTCCAGTTCGAAAAATCATCTATATCGGTATTTAAACCATGATGAAACATATCTCCGTTAATCAATAATGTTTTTGGGTTATATTTCTCTATTAATGCACTTAATCTCTGTAAGTCGCTTTTAGCGATGGTAGATGGTACTTGTAAACCGGCCTGACGAAAATGTGCAGACTTTCCTAAATGTAAATCGCTAATGGCCAAAAGATGATGTTTGGGTAAATATAAAGCCCGTTCTTTATCTAAAATCAGTTCTTCTCCCTGGCTTGTTATTGTCATTCTTCTCTATTTAATCTTTTCAATTTCAGCTTTCATTCTTGCAATTCTCTGCTCCAATTCTTCCGAACTCATGTTTTCCCTTAAACTGTCTACCTTTATAGGGAAGGAAAGCGGTGTAAAACTTTTAGGATTGGTTATAATAATTATGCCTTCCTGGATTCGTTGCAAAGCAGCTGCAAGCCTGGGTTCTTCCAGTTGCTGGTAAAATACTTCATCGTAAGCCTGGCGCAAAAGTAAATTATGTTTGTCATAATCACTAAATACATTAAAAAATAAACCGGCTGATGACTGCAAATGTTTATTTGCGACGTATTTTCCAGGATAGCCTTGAAAAACCAATCCTGAAATGCAGGCAATATCCCTGAATTTTCGCCTCGCCATTTCAGTAGAATTGATACTTAATGTAATGTCTTCGGTTAAATTTTTAGGCGAAAACACTTCGTAAGCGATGGACTCGTCCATAGGAATTTCAGTTTCACTCAGTAGTTCAAAACCATAATCATTCATGGCAATTGAAAAACTGATTGGTAATAATTTACTTAACCGATAGGCTACAAGTGCAGCTAAAACCTCGTGCACCAACCTTCCTTCAAAAGGATAAGCAAATAGGTGAAATCCCTCTTTATTATTAATTAACTCTATTAACAATTCATCGTTTCTTGGTACATGAGAACGTTCTTCCTGTAAAAGGAATAAAGGATAAACAACATCCAGCTCTTCGTCTTCATGGTTTTTATCCAGGGCTTCATTATACTTTTTGCGAAGAACAGCCCCGAGATTGGATGACAAAGGCAATCGTCCACCATTCCAGCTTGGCGAAACAGCATTTTTTTGTTTACTGTTGCGCACAATTACCGTCATATCCTTAACATGGATAAACTCCAGCACACGACCAGCTAATCTGAAATTATCGCCAGCTTTTAACCGGGTTACAAAATACTCTTCTACCATACCAATATAGCCTCCAGAAAGAAACTTGACTTTCAGCATGGCATCGCTTACAATTGTACCGATGTGCAGACGGTGGCGCATGGCTAACATTCTGCTTTTAACTTTCCAAAGCCCATCTTCATCTTTGGTAACTTTTTTAAACTCATTGTAGGCACTCAGGCTATCTCCGCCGGAAGTAATAAACTGCATAACCCAATTCCATTCCTCAGGTAAAATTAATTTGAACGCATGTGTATTTCTAATTTCTTCATAGACGATTTTATCATCAAAACCATCACCAATAGCTAAGGTAACGAGATATTGTACCAGCGTATCGAAAACCATAATAAAGGGCTCTCTACGCTCAATGTTATTGTTTTTTGCAGCCTCTTTAATGGCAGCAGCTTCTACCAGTTCCAAAGCATGTGTAGGCAGAAAATATATTTTAGACGTTTCGTTAGGTGAGTGCCCTGAACGCCCCGCACGTTGTAAAAAACGGGCAACACCTTTTGGCGATCCAACCTGAACCACAGTGTCAACAGGTTTAAAATCTACACCCAGGTCTAAGGATGACGTTGCAATTACGGCTTTTAACTGTCCGGTATGTAAAGCATCTTCAATCCAGTTTCTAAGTTCAAAATCTATAGATCCGTGATGAATGGCAATCCTTCCTGCCAATTCAGGTTTAAGGTTGAGCAAATGCTGATACCACATCTCCGATTGCCCGCGGGTATTGATAAAAATTAGGGTGGTTTTACTTTTCTCAATAATAGGCAAAAGTTTATAGGCCAGTTTTAGGCCCAAATGGCCTGCCCAGGGTAAAGTTTCTATATCGTCAGGAAGGATTGACTTAATGAGGATTTTCTTTTCAAGATCAGCTTTAACAATGATTCGCTTTGCAGCAGGATCAGGTTCTAAAACCTCCAGGGCTTCATCAATATTTCCAATAGTTGCTGAAATTCCCCAAACCCTCAGATATTGATGTTTTTCTAACTTTTGAAGCCCTTTTATTCTTGATACTGCAAGTTCTACCAATACACCGCGTTTACTGCCTAAAAGTTCGTGCCATTCATCGGCAACTATACATTTCAGGTTTTTAAACAAGGTTGATGAGCCTTTCTGTGCCAATAACAAATGCAAACTTTCCGGGGTAATCAATAAAATCTCAGGCATCGATTTCTTTTGTTGTAATTTTTCAGCCTGCGAAGTATCTCCATTTCTAACGCCAACATGCCAATCCATTTCAAGCTCTAATAACGTTTCTCGCATGGCTCTTGCAATATCTTTGGCCAGTGAACGGAGAGGTGTAATCCATATTAACTGCAGTCGATCTTTTGCTTTTTTATTGTTTACAGACGAATCGTTTAAAGCCTCAATGGCAACTGCTAAAAATAAGGAGAAGGTTTTACCAAAACCAGTAGGAGCATTAACCAAGCCACTATAACCATTAAGATAATATTGCCAGGCATCTTCCTGAAATTTAAAAGGCTTTCGTTGGTTTAATTTTAACCATTGCTTTATTTTTTTGTAACCTTTGGTCTTGGTTTGATCCATATTCCTTTAATAAACATTATAAGGATAATTTTGTGTGGTGATTTGTTATAATAAAGAAACAAAAAACTTTATGAGATTTTGTTTTAATGTTAATCAGTTAGTATTTTAGCAACTCATCACCTCAAATTAATTAATCTCTCAAAAATGAAAAGAATAATCTTTTTTCTATGTGTTTGGCTTGGCTTTTTAAATCTTTCGGCACAAACAACTAATCAAAAATCTTTTATTGGTATTTCTGTAGGTCCAAGTTTTCCTGTTGGTGATTTTGCCAATAAAAGTGTATCTAATGAAAATTCGGGGCTGGCAACAACTGGTGGGTTTTTAAACCTTAATTATGGATATAGATTCTCCAACAATTTTGGGGCTATAGCCATTTTAAGAGGTAGCATTTATGGTGTGGATAGTCAAAGTTTAAAAAACAACTATTCACTTCCAGATGGTTCAGGAGGAAGTATCTCATTTGATGCTGGTACCTGGAAAACGGGAGCCGTTATGGTCGGGCTTTTTCAGGGAATATCTCTTGGCACGAATAAAGACTTTGTTTTGGAAGCAAGAGGAGCAATTGGTGTACAAAGAACTTCATCTCCATCTTTGAAAATAAAAGGTTCGATTACAGGTTTTGGAACTTTTGAGGGGGAGCAAAAATCAGTTTCGGCTACTGCTTTTGCTTACCTGGTGGGCCTGGGCTTAAATTATGGATTAGGCAATAACCTAAGTTTAAAACTGCATGGCGATTATAGTGGCTCTAATCCAAAATTTCAAGATATTACGGCGTCTTCATATGCTGCCGGAACGAAAATAACATCCAAACAAAACATAAATACGATAGATGTTGGTGTAGGTTTGGCTTTAAATTTCTAAAGCATTGTAGATTTTAAAAGCTGTTGTAAATCCTCAAGCGTATTGATTTCTTCAGCTTTTTTATCTTTTCTCCACCTTAATATTCTTGGAAAACGTAAGGCCAAACCAGCTTTGTGTCTTTTACTTTCGGCAATCCCTTCAAAAGCAATTTCAAAAACCAGTTCGGGTTTTACGGTTCTTACCGGGCCGAATTTTTCGATGGCATTTTTGGTTACAAAAGAATTTACTTCTTTAATTTCTTTATCGGTTAAACCAGAATATGCTTTGGCAATGGTAACCAGATTTTCGCCATCACGAACGGCAAAAGTATAATCGGTAAAGAAGTTAGCTCTTCTGCCGCTGCCTTTTTGCGCATAAATCATTACGGCATCAACCGTGTATGGATTAATTTTCCATTTCCACCAATCTCCGCGTTTACGGCCGCTGTGGTAATTAGAACTGAGTTTTTTTAACATAATACCTTCACTGTTAATTGATCGTGAAGTTTGTCTTAATGCGGCTAACTCTTCCCAGTTATTACAAATGATAACCTCTGACAGCAAAACAGGAGAGTTTGCGTCTAATTTTTCAATAATTTTCTCCAGTGTTTTCCTTCTTAAGGCCAAAGGCTTATCTCTAAAATCTTGAGCTTCAAATTCAAGTAAATCATAAACAAAGAAACCAATCGGGGCATCTTCTAACTGCTTTTTATTAATTATTTTTCTATTTAAACGCTGCTGTAAAGTGCTAAAAGACAGAACGTGTTTGTTTTGTACGGCAAGTATTTCACCATCCAAAACAATACCATCTGGTAAAACATCCTGTAAAAAATGTAATTCTGGGAATTGCTCTGTCACCAGTTCTTCACCTCTCGACCAAATGAATAATTCTCCGTTTCGCTTTACAATTTGTCCTCTAATTCCATCCCATTTCCATTCAGCCTGCCAATCTGTTATTTCTCCAAGTTTTTCTGGTTCCTGCTCTAACGCATAAGCAAGGCAAAAGGGGTAAGGCCAGGAATTGTCGGTATTAACATGAATGCCATTTATAAGCTCATTAAAAGTAATGATATAAGGATCCCATTTTCCCATAATGCTATGCATAATTTGGGCACTATCCAAGCTGCTTTGCTTAGCTAAGGCATTTACCAGCATTTTATTGGAAACACCGATTCTAAAATTTCCTGAAATTAGTTTGTTGAAAATAAAACGTTCCTGGGTTTCGAGCGTGTTCCATGCAGACAAAATAAATTCTTTTTTAGTTTCATCATCTTTGCCTTCAAGGTTGTGCAAATCCTCAATCCATTTGTGAAGCTGAAAATCAGAAGTAAATTCTGCCGGAGGGAGCAATAACGCAATGGTTTCACTTAAATCTCCAACATTAGAATAGCTTTCAGTAAATAGCCATTCAGGGGTTTGGGTAATGTCAATTGCCCAGTATTTTAATAGAGATGATTTTATTGGTCGTTTAGGTTTCTTCCCGGTAAACAATGCTATTACCCAAACTTTATCTTTATCATCTGCATAATTAAAGTAATTAACCAGCGCAGCAATTTTATCATTAGTTTTATTGCTAAGTTCCAGTTGCTGAATAAGTTGGGCGAAACGTTTCATGGATTATTTGTTTTCGGACTGATCTGCTAAATCTACTTTGTTTTCTTCGTCATCTTCCTGTCCAAACTTCGTGGTAACCTCTGAAGCTTCAATTCCATTATCATTTAAAAAACGACTAAAAGCAGCTGTAAAACCATGTGTAACATATACTTTTTCGGCACCCGTGGCCGTTATGGCCTCTATTAAGCCAGGCCAGTCTGCGTGGTCGCTTAAGGCAAAGCCAGCATCTGCACTTTGCCAACGGCGGTGCGCTCTTACCTGCATCCACCCAGAGCAAATGCCTGTAACCGGGTGGCTCAAGTTTTTAATCCAACGGCTATCTCTCATGGCAGGAGGAACAATAACAATTCCTTTCTGTAAATCATCTTTTGTTGTTTCCGGGGTTATTCTGATAGTTTCGGGTAGGTTTACACCGGCGTTAATAATTACTTCGTTTAAGTTTGCAATGCTATTGTGTACATAAATCGGAACATTTCCGCTTAAATTTTTAATTAACCGCTGTGCCTTGCCTAAACTATATGCAATTAATACACTTGTTTTTTGTTGTTGTATATTATCATGAACCCAATTTTTTATTCCATTAAAAACAATTTCCTGTTTTTGCCATTTATAAACAGGTAATCCAAAAGTACTTTCAGATACAAAAGAATGGCATTTTATGGGTTCGAATGGCGTAGTTATACCATCATCTTCTATTTTATAATCACCAGAAATTACACATACCTCACCTTTATATTCTAATTTAACTTGTGCTGATCCAATAATATGGCCGGCTGGATAAAAAGAAATGCTTACCCCATTTCTAACAATTTTTTGACCATAAGCCAAGGTTTCTACACTTAAATCCTCACTGATTCTTCTTTTTATAATTGGTTCTGTTAAGGTATGGCAGAGGTAGTGTTTATTTCCAAAGCGAACATGGTCACTATGTCCATGTGTGGTAACAGCATAATCTACAGGCCACCATGGGTCAACATAAAAGTTGCCCTGTTTGCAATAAATACCTCTTTTCGTAAATGTGATTAACGCCATATCGAATAAACAAAATCCGGAAGCTTTAGTTTTAAATTAATATCGGCTAAATACCCGATAATCCTAAATATCGGCTAATTACCCGATAATCCTAAATATCGGCTAATTACCCGATAATTTGGAAAATTGAATAATAAATTAGATATTGGTATTATGATTTGCATTATAACAGGTGATATTGTAGGCTCAAGAAAGATAAAAGACAGTTGGCTATTGAGCTTAAAATCTGCCTTAAAAATAGTTGCTTTGAAAAATAGCAAATGGGAGATTTACCGTGGAGATAGCTTTCAGGTAGAAGTTAAGCCAGAAGATGCAATTAAAGCTTCTGCTTATATTAAAGCCTGCATTAGAACCAATAAACCGGCAGATGTAAGAATGGGAATTGGTTTAGGCGACATTAAAACTAAGAATAAAAAACTTACCGAAGCCACCGGTGATGCTTTTATTTATTCGGGTTTCGCCTTTGATGGCTTGAAACAAGCAAAAGTAAACCTGGCGATTAAAACGGCCTCAGCAGATTTTGATGAGGAAATTAATGTACTTCTAAAACTTTCATTAATTGCAATGGATAGCTGGGGCATTGTAGCTGCAGAAATGGTTAAACATGCGCTTGAAAATGAAAATATTTTACAAAGTGAGCTGGCTGTTATATCCGGAAGAACACAATCATCGGTTAGTGAAGCTTTAAAAAGAGCTCATTATGCCGAGATTTTAGAAATGGACAAGCTGTATCGTAAAAAATTGAACCAAACAGAATTTAAATAATGGATATCTTCCTAATCAAAATTATTCTTGCACATTTAATAGGCGACTTTTTCTTACAGCCTAATTCCTGGGTAAAGGAAAAAGAAAGTAAGAAATTAAAATCTGGTAAATTATACCTCCATATAGCCATTCATATTGTTTTAATATTTGTTGTTTTTTGGAGCTTTAATGTATGGAAATTAGCTTTATCAATAGGCGTATTACACTTTGTTATTGATGCTTTAAAACTCATTCTGCAAAAAAAGAAAAATGCAAGGTTATTGTTTTTTGCAGATCAGGTTTTCCATTTTATCTCTATATTTTTCGTCTGGCATATTTTTTACTCCGGAGCACTTAATTTTAGCTTTTTAAATGATCCAAAAGTGTGGCTGGTTATTTCATGCTTAATGTTTCTAACCATGCCTACATCAATCATTATGCGGGTAATTATCAATAAGTGGATTCCGGCCAATCGGGTAGAAGATCAGCAGTCATTGCAGGATGCAGGTAAATATATCGGCGTTTTAGAGCGTTTATTGATTTTTCTCTTTATTTATACCAATCATTTTGAAGCGGTTGGCTTTTTATTGGCTGCAAAATCTATTTTTCGTTTTGGAGATTTAAAAGATGCACACGACATTAAACTTACCGAATACGTACTGATTGGAACCTTATTGAGTTTTGGCATTGCCCTGGGCATTTCCATGCTTGCCTTAAATTATAAATAGAAAATCCATTTAATAAAAAAAATGCCTCCGATAATCGAAGGCATTTTTTTTAGGTAGTTATTTTGCTCCCGGAGGACAATTCTCTTTCAAGAATTTGGTGTAAGTTAACGATAGATGCTCGCTTGTTCCTTCGCCTTCGTTAATGCTGTGTGTGCGGTTAGGATAACTCATTAATTGAAAAACTTTCCTGTTTTTAATCAGCTCGTTAATCAACATTTCGGCATTTTGGTAATGAACATTATCATCGCCTGTACCATGAATGTACAATAAATTACCTTTAAGGTTTTTAGCATAAGTAATTGGAGAACCTTTTACATACGCTTCTTTACTTGGAAAAGGAGTACCCATATAACGTTCCTGATAAATGTTATCATAAGTTAACTGGTTTCCAACTGCTGCAATGGCAATACCTGTTTTATAAATTTCAGGATATTGAAACATTAGGTTAAGGGTAGATGAACCACCACCGCTCCAGCCCCAAACTGCTACACGGTCTTTATCCATAAAAGCATTGGTTGCCAATAATTTTTTAGCTGCCATCGCCTGATCACGGATGTTAAGCGTTCCAATGTTTTTGTAAATGCTTTTGCGCCAGACAGCACCTTTTGGTACCGGAGCACCACGGTTATCCATAGAAATGTAGATGTAACCATCTTTAGCCATATCACCATTGTAAAGGAAATTATAGCCAGCTCCGTAAGTATCTGCAGCCGTTTGAGAAGCAGGTTCTCCATACACATAAAATACAACCGGATATTTTTTATCCGGGTTAAAATTATCCGGTTTTTTCATCCATCCATCCATTTCAACGCCATCTTCAGTTGTAACTTTAAAAAATTCAACTTTATTTTTTGAAGCACCTTGTTTGGTCAACTGTGTTGTAATGCTCCCGTCCATGGTAAAAGGATTACCAGTGGTAAAGTTCATCCATTCGGTTACCGGCCTGATTACAGAACTGTTATAGGTATGGCGGGCAAAAGCTGCATTCGGAGAAATATCATAATTGTGCGTGCCCGGTAAAACAGAAGGCGTAACCATTTCCAGCTTACCTTTACCATCTAATTTGGTTCTATACAAATATTTCTGTGTTGCATTTGTTGGTGAAGCTAAAAAGTAAACCAGGTTATTTTTTTCATCAATAAGTTTAATATCAATTACATCATAATTTCCTTTGGTTACCAACGTTTCTTTCTTGCCATCCCTGCTAATTCTGTAAAGATGTTTCCATCCGTCTTTTTCGGTTAAAACAGTAAATTCCTTGTTATCGTTTAACCATTTCCAGTTATCATTGGCATCTATCCATGCTTTATCCGTTTCGGTATAAACAGCATTTACATTTCCGCTTTGAGCGTTACAAACAAATAATTTGCTTTGGTTCTGCTCACGGTTTAACTGCTGTAAAATAATTTCATTGCTGTTTGGAATCCATTCCATGCGTGGGATATAATGCTGTACATTATCACCAGGAACATTAACCCAGTTCGTTTTGGCTGTAGCAATATCCACAATACCCACTTTACAGGCCGAAGGATTTTCGCCTACTTTTGGATATTCAACCGGAATGGTGAATGAATAAATAGAATCGGTATTGTCGATCATTAAAAAGTTTTTGATTTTAGTTGCATCAATTTGCCAGTAAGCAATTGTTTTACCATCAGGACTCCATCTAAAACCATCACGACAATCAAATTCTTCTTCATAAACCCAATCAAAGGTGCCGTTAATCATTCTATCGGTACCATCTGTTGTTAAAGCTTTTGAACCAGATCCGTCAATGTTTTCTACATATAAGTTATGTTTGCTCACATAAGCTACTTTACTGCCATCGGGCGATAGTTTGGCAAACATTAAAGACGAAGCGGGCTTATCTTTTCCGATTTGAGTAATTTTATTGGATGTTAAATCGGCAAGCCAATAATCGCCGCGCGTATCATAACGCCAAACTTTTTTACTATTGGTATAAATTAAGGCTTTAGTTCCATCATCAGAAAGTTGAAAACTTCTTACTGCAATAGAATTATCCTTTCCGGCAGGCGTTAATAAAGCCCTGGATATTATTGTTTTTCGCTCATTTTTTGGCAGCGTTACTGAAACGATTTCGCCACCCGCGATTTGGTAATAAGCGTTACCATCCTTTGCCCAGTTTATACCCTGTGCCTTGGCTTCAATTAACGGGCATATTGAGATGCAGATAACTGATAATTTGAGAAGGAATTTTTTTATCATAAATTTTTAG
Organism: Pedobacter nototheniae; assembly: GCF_032678625.1. Taxonomy (GTDB): domain Bacteria; phylum Bacteroidota; class Bacteroidia; order Sphingobacteriales; family Sphingobacteriaceae; genus Pedobacter; species Pedobacter nototheniae_A. Next base: position 796,022 of record NZ_JAVTSO010000002.1, read on the forward strand.
TCATAAAAAAAGCTTTTTAACTTTTGGCTAATTTAAATAAAAAGCCGGCAGTTAAAAAGCCTTAAAATATTCGAAATGGTTAATTATTCACCACCACCTTGCATTGCTTTTAATTCGGCATAAGTAACTTCATCATATCCAGCAGGAATAGTTGTAACAGAAAGAACACCAACTTTATCAGCGGCAATAGATTTCATTGTTATCGTTGCTTTTTCACCAGAAAATTTAACAACAGTTCCTTTAACATCTTTAAATTCAGAAGTGATGATATTTAAAGGCGTTTCTAATTCTGTAGTAGCCCATAATTCGTATGCAGCACCTTTTTCATCTTTAAAAGTATATTTTTCAGCATTGTATCCTGCAATAGCTACTTTTTCGCCAGTGGCTTTAAAGTCAGAGAATTTTGGTTTTGCAGCATTAGCTTCATCTAAATCAGCTTTAGTCATTTTTGCTGCAATTTGTTTTTGCGCAACAGGTACATCAACTAAAACTAAGCCAGTTTGGCTTTTAGTATCTAAAAATACATTAACCGTAGCCGGACCAGCTTCAATTTCCAATTTAGAAATGTCGCCATTAAATTTAACTTTTTGCTCTTCAGGTGCTCCCGGAGCCTCTACTTTATACTGTATACCATATACAATACTGCCTTCTGTAATTTTCTTCTGTGCATGCGCAATAACTGCGGTACTTACCAGAATTACAGCTAAAACGCTTGTTTTGATTGATTTGAACATATTCTTATTTTTAGTTTTAATTAAGTTTACCAGTTAATTTTTTCTTTATTTAAAAAAGCAGCAATGCCTTTTTTAAAATCATCACTTTCTCTAACACGGGCATTAATCTGTACCGCTGTTTCAAGGCTTTTTTCAAATAGGGGATTTGTTGTTTGGGTAATTAATTGTTTTGTAATCATTAACGAATTGCCCGAACTTTCTTTACACAAACTTAATGCAAATTCTTGTACTTTAAGATGAATTTCTGCTGAAGATGTTACAAAATTTATCAATTTATAATGCAGTGCCTGTTCAGCTTTAAATGTCTTTCCGGTTAATAATATCTCCTTTGCAATGGTTTCATTTACTTTCCGCATTAAAAAACACGATACAATAGCGGGTACAAAACCAATTTTTACTTCCGTATAGCCAAAACTACTTTCAGGGGTAGCAAAAACAATATCGCAAACTGTGGCCAAACCACAACCACCAGCAATTGCATGTCCTTCTACCTGGGCAATAACAATCTTGGGCAGGTAATAAATGGTTGTAAAAAGCTTTTTCAGGTTATTGGTATCCGCTACATTTTCTTCAAATGTATTATGCTGTAATTGTTGCAGGTATTCTAAATCAGCGCCCGCACTAAAAGCATCACCATTAGCCTTTAAAACAATTACTTTAACCAAATCATCTTCTGACGCCTGAATAAAATTTTCAGTTAATGCTGCAATTAAATCTGGGTTTAATGCATTACGCTTTTCCGGTCTGTTAATGGTAATCGTTGCGATGCGATCTGCAACCTGATATAAAACTAAGTCATCCATGTAAATGTACTATTGGTTAGGTTTTTATGTAAAAAATTTTGGTCTAAGGCTTTAAATCGACCAAATATGCTTTATTTTTCTTTAAAACATGAATATCAATCTTATTATTTTCAGCGAAAAGTTTAAATGCATTAATTCTGTAATCTTTATTGCTTGCATCAACCAAAATATCTTTAAACTGGAGCGATGGCTTTAACTTTTCTAACTTATATTTTGTATTTTGATGTAGCCAGATACTCGAAAAGTGCATTTGGTTATTTATCATTTTATAATTTAGCTTTTCATCTATGATTAGCATTTTATATTGATGAAAAATAATTTGCTGGTTTTTTAAAATGAAATCTTTAAAAACTGTATCTGATTTAAGGCTTATTAAATTTAACCTTTTAATTTGCCTTTGCTGTAGAGCAGGATCTACAAAAAACTTATAGTTTTTATTTTCGATATTTAAATCTGTTAATAATATAGCGTGTCTGCCATCTATAAATGCTACTGCGTAATTCTTATTTAAGCTAAAGAAAATAATTTCCCGTTGGTTTAATGCTTTTATATCATCAGAAATAACCAGCACCTGATATATAATGAAAATTATAAAGGCAGCAAAAAGACTTCGTTTATTAAAATAAAAAATTGCGTAAATAAATAATCCAAGCACCAGGCTCAGTAATATAAATTCGGATAAGTTAATCCATATAGAAGAAAAAGTAGATAATGGTAAATTCGAAATCCATTTAAGCGTTTGGTTGGTAAAATTAATGATCCATTCAAATAGCGGAGCCAAAAAACTTAGGCCAGGTATTAAAATCAAAATACCCAAATACATCATTACAACAAGCGGTAGCGTAATAAATAAGTTTCCAAGCAAGAAATAAACAGGGAATTGATGGAAATAGTAAATGCTTAAAGGAAAGGTAATTAATTGAGCAGCTAAAGATAAGGCTGTAAAATTCCATAATTTATCCAGCCATTTATTTTTGATAAAAAGTAGCCCATAAATTTTGGGTTGTAAATAAATTAGTCCAAAAACAGCCAGGTAAGAAAGTTGAAAACCCACATCCCACAACAAAAAGGGATTATAAACCAACTGACAAAATGCCGAAAATGCTAAAATATTATAACTGTTTTTATCTCTCGAATAGGTTTTGGCGGTTATAAAAATGGTAATCATTATTGCTGAACGAACAACTGAAGGAGATAAACCGGTGATTAATGCATAAGCCCATATTAATGTACATATTAAAATAAATTTGACGATTTTTAGTTTTAGTGTTCTTTTCCTGTTTAAAAACATTAACAGGAAATCCAACACTACATAAATAATAGCAACATGTGCCCCCGAAACTGATAAAGCATGGATAGTGCCGGTTTTTGAATATGCCGTTAAGGTTTCTTTACTTAAATCTGCCCTATAACCTAATATTAATGTAGATGCAACCGCAAATGCTTCATCATTTTTAATCAATCTTCTATACTTAAAAATTTGCTTTTCTCTTAAACCTAAGGCGAATTTTATAATGGGATTGCCAGAATTTTTATAGATTTTAATTAATTGATTCTGGTTAAGGAAAGTTTGGTGAAAAATATTCTGGTTAGCCATCCAGCTTTTGTAATCAAATTCTGCTGGATTAAAGGAAGGTTCAATTGCTGTATATTTTGATGTAATAATTATTTCATCGCCATATTTTAACTTAAGGGGACTAAGGCTGTCTAATTTTAAAGCCACAAGTAATTCACCGGAAAGTTTGACTTGCTGTTGGTGGTAATAACCAGATAAGACAACGGCTTTAAAGCGTAAAATACCATTGTTTTGATCCGGTTCATTATTTACCCGAACTTTTAAAGCGGGGTAATCGCCATTGGTAAAATATTCTCTTTGCAGTTTATTGTTGTTTAACAGGCAAAGCATTCCTCCAAAAAGGAAGAAAAATATAAAAAATGAAATTCCTAATAGGCCTTTAAATTTATAGCCATCTAATTTTTTATATATTATATTAATGATAAGCAGTGTAAAAAAAAGAATAGTGGTGCAAATTACAGTGGTCAATAATAATTTTTGGTTGGGTAGATAGTAGAATAAACCGATCCCGAATAAGAAGGGAAGTAATATTCTGACGAAAATATATTCTGCTTTAAACATAATTTAAAACTGATAACGGATTTGAATCTTAATTTCCGACTTTTTATTGCCTTCAATTTCATCTAAATATGAACCTATACTTTCTACATTTTTATAATAAAACAAAGCATACCGCAACCAAAAATTAATCTTTTTACCTACATCATATTTAATGTTAAAGTACGTTCTATAACCTTTGCCACTATACATACCAAAAGCAAAGCTGTATAAAACATCATCTTCGTAAACATAAATACGACTGTTGTAACTCGGTGTATTGAAATAGGCAAGTCTGAAATTTCCTGAAATCTTCGAGAATGGAGGGGCGTAATTTACATCCTGATAAATTAAGTAACCAAATTCTCTTGGTATATGGCCTTTCTTATATTGTGAAACTTCGGCATGGTGCTGAAAGCTGATCCTTCTATTCAAACGCCAGTTGACTTCTAAACGATAAGCTTCTTTTTTTACTTCTTCTAAAAAGTTAATGGGTACATCAAGGTCTGTATTTTGTTGCTTGTTTTCTGTTTTAAACCTTGCCAGTACTTTCAGTGTTTTACTTGGTGTGTAAATAGCTTGTGCTAATAGTTCATAACCTTTAGATGGTGCATTAATTCTATATTTTAACCAGGGAAACTGGAAATAATCTCCATAAAATGAAAAGGCCCAGCGTTTATCAGGTATAATGTTGAGTCCGGCGTAAACACCTTTTTCATTGTTAGCCTCTCCGGATTCAGCCATTGGCTGGTTGAAAAAATTGTGATAACTTTTAGAATAATTACGATAAACTATAGCCGCAGATGTGATGGATGACAAGCTAATTAAAGCACCATTAATATAAGCAATCCCACTATTTAAGCTCTTTCCGGCTTCGCCAAAAAAATAAAAATTTTTGTAGGTATAGTTGTAATGTAAACCTAAGTTGGTTAAGCTATTGCCGGTAAAACTAAAATGATCATAAACTACATTTTGTGTGATGAAAGAATTACTGTATTTACTTTGATAACCAATAAAACCAATGCTTAATTCACTTTTATTGTATTGTAATACTGCACCATATATTTGTTGACCTAAAATATTTCTATTTGTAATTTCGCTTGGAGTTCGGTGTAAACCCGTTTGATTTATGGTTGATTGGACTAAATTTCCATTTAAATCAAAGTCCTGGCGGGCATCTAATTTTCTAAAGGATACAAAAGGCGTAACATCTATATTTTTGTATACGTTTATTGTGGCCGAAATTCCCCTGAAAAATGAATATTCGTTTGTTGAGGTATAAGGTCGTAAGCCTAAATCTTTTTTTGCAACGCTTGTTACGTCAGGACCTTTACCAAAAGCAAATCCCGACCATAGTGTTAAACCTTGGCCAAACTGCAAAGTGTAATCTCCTAAAACAACTTTTTTTATACGGCCAAGCTTGAATAATGCTATACCGCCAGAGAAGAAATCGGTGGGAGTACTCATAAATTTTTCACCGGCATCTTTTTCAAGTGTAATTGCTGCAGAAGCAATGGCGCTATAAGTATACCGGTAACGCAGTTGAAATTTTTCTGGTGAACCTAAATAGCTGCTTCCGGGTAAATCTGTAAAGCCTTTTTGCTTTTCTAATGTTTGTGCAAACCTGGTGATTAAATCGTTTTCGCCAAGTTTAGCTATATTTTTAAAGGTGAGTTTTTCGAATTCGGTATTTCCGGTTAAGGTTACAAAAGGAAGTAAGTTTTGAACCGTTTTAACATCAAACCCATCTATCGCCTGCAGTTCCAAAACATCAGCAAGATTTCCATTTTCTTTCAGATATTCGAAGAAATTACTGATTTGCAACGGAGAAAGGAAAATGAAAGCTTTAAGTTCATCAGGATTGGTTTTATTCAGATTAACAGGATGTTTTTTAAGCTTTGACAAGATTTCCGTTAATTCTGTAAGGTCGTAATCATCAGGCAAATCTTCAGCTACACTTTCAATAATATCATGAATTACTGTTTGTTCATTATTTTGCGCATTTGCAGTAAGGAAACCAAACAGGAGCGGGGCGATTAACAATTTTTTAAAACGCATAACCAATAGCGATTTGAGGTGTATAGCCAAGATTTGGATCATAAGCAGTAGCCATATCCATTGAGAACTTTTTATAATTAAGCCCAAACCCCGCATACTGTTTAAATGGTTTAGCACTTAAACCTGCACGTAGACTTAATAAATCAAGAATTTTATAGTCGAGCCCAATGCTTACATCAATTGGTTCTTTTAATATTTTTGCAACGGTAGCTGCAATTAATATCCGGTTTGACGGGACGTAGCTTACACCGATATTAAAGGATGACGGGATTTTTGCCTCAATTTCTTTATTGCTGTATTTTTGTTTGGAGGGATTACTTGCAAAAGCCCCGAAGGTTAAGTGTTCATTAAAATGATAGCGCACACCAGCATCTACAGAAAAACCAGAAGATGCACCATAGTTGGTGATTTTAACTTGAAAATAATTGATGTTTAATGCAATGGACAGCTTTTTATGAAATTGTTTAGCATAAGCAAACCCCACTTTCATTTCATTGTAATCAGATAAGCCATATCGTTGAAAGCTTAGTCCTACATAATTATTGCTAAATGGAGCTACAGCAGCAAATGACTGTGTACTTACCTCATTACTGAAAAGATGGCGGGTGTAATTTAGAGAAATGGATGTACTGGTTATTCCAGTTATGCCTGCCGGATTGGCTTGCAAAGACCATATATCGGTTACTGAAGCTCCATTATTACCCATGGCAGTAAGCCGTGGACCCAGGTTGTTTTGAGCAAAGAGCGGAGCTGTTGCTATTAATAATAACAAAAAACTAAATATTTTCATGAGCTGGCGTTAACCGGGACGTTAAAAATATAGAGTGATTTGTTTACATCATAAATGTAATTAAAATTTTTATAAGTTGTATAATAAAGTTTACTTTTATAGTTCTTGAGAAAGATTAACTAAAAATCCTTTTAATTTTTCTAAAGAATCAATAATTTTTTGGTTCTCTTTCACATCACCTTTATTATTTTTTAAATAATCTTTCGCACCTTTTAAAGTAAAGCCCTTTTCATCAACCAGGTTAAAAATTATTTTAAGGTTTTCAATGTCCTCAGGAGTAAAGAGGCGATTGCCTTTTTTGTTTTTCTTAGGCTGAAGAATGTCGAATTCTTTTTCGTAAAAACGAATTTGTGACGCGTTTACATTAAACATTTCAGTCACTTCGCCCATGGTATAATACATTTTATTAATGTCTCTTTCTTTATACGGCATAATTTGTGCTTGATTATGAGTGTTTTATATCGATTAATTAAAGTGTTCAAATGTAGCTCGATTTTTCCTGATTAACGCAATAAAATTTTAATTTTGTTGCTTCAATATTATATGTAATGACAGCAAAAGAGATCAGACAAGCATTCCTTAGTTTTTTTGAACAAAAGCAACATCATATTGTTTCATCGGCACCAATTGTGGTTAAAAACGACCCAACATTGATGTTTACCAATGCCGGTATGAATCAGTTTAAAGATCTTTTCTTAGGAGAAGCTCCAATTAAATACGCACGCGTTGTAGATACTCAACGCTGTTTACGTGTTTCGGGTAAACATAACGATTTAGAGGAAGTAGGGATCGATACCTACCACCACACCATGTTTGAAATGCTTGGCAACTGGAGTTTTGGCGATTATTTTAAAAAAGAAGCCATTGCCTGGAGCTGGGAGTTATTAACCGAGGTTTATAAAATTCCAAAAGATAAATTATACGTAACTTATTTTGAAGGTGATGAAAAAGAAGGTCTGGAAAAAGACCAGGAGGCATATGACCTTTGGAAACAATATGTAGATGAAAGCCATATTTTACCAGGCAACAAGAAAGATAACTTTTGGGAAATGGGCGATACAGGCCCGTGTGGTCCTTGCTCTGAAATCCATGTTGATTGCCGTACTGATGAAGAAAAAGGGGCTGTTGATGGCGCAACGCTGGTAAATGCAGATCATCCGCAGGTTATAGAAATCTGGAACAATGTATTTATGCAGTTTAACCGTTTAAAAGATGGTTCATTACAAAGTTTGCCTGCTAAACATGTTGATACCGGAATGGGTTTTGAACGTTTGGTTCGGGTTTTACAAGAAAAAACTTCAAATTACGATACAGATGTTTTCCAGCCTTTAATTCAGTTTATTGCTGAAAAATCGGGTATTAAATATGGTGTAGACGAAAAAACGGATATTGCTATGCGTGTAATGGCTGATCACATCAGGGCCATTTCTTTTGTGATTGCCGACGGGCAATTGCCATCTAATAATAAAGCAGGGTACGTGATTCGCAGAATTTTACGCCGTGCTGTACGTTATGCTTATACTTTCCTGAACTTTAAAGAGCCATTTTTAAATCAATTGGTTCCTTTATTAGCCGAACAATTTAAAGGTGTTTTTGACGAATTGTATGCGCAGCAGGATTTCGTCCAGAAAGTAGTATTGGAAGAAGAGGTTTCCTTTTTGAGAACTTTATCTACAGGGATACAGCGTTTCGAAAAATACCAGGCAACTAATAATGTAATTGAAGGTAGTTTTGCTTTCGAATTATCAGATACATTTGGTTTTCCGATTGACTTAACCGAGTTAATGGCTAAAGAAAAAGGCTGGATAGTTGATTTAACTGCATATGAGCAGGCACTAAAAAAACAGAAAGATGATAGCCGCGCGGCCACTGCTATTGATACAGGCGACTGGATTATTGTAAATGCAGATGATCAAAGTGAATTTGTAGGTTATGATGACCTGGAGATTGAAACCGAAATATTAAAATATCGTAAGGTAAAAGCAAAAGGTAAAGAACAATATCAGATTGTTTTACGCCAAACGCCATTTTATGCAGAGAGTGGTGGCCAGGTGGGCGATACCGGAAGATTGGAAGACCACAGCCGTCAGTTTTGGGTTGATATTACCGATACTAAAAAGGAAAATGGTTTAACGGTACATTTTACGGATATCCTGCCGGATAATTTAGAAGGCAAGTTTTGGGCTGTTGTTGATGAAGATAAGCGCGTTTTAACCGAAGATAACCACTCGGCTACGCATTTGCTTCATGCCGCTTTAAAACAGGTTTTGGGCCAGCATGTAAACCAAAAAGGATCGTTGGTGAATCCGGATTATCTGCGTTTCGATTTTTCTCACTTCTCTAAAGTAACAGATGAAGAGTTGGCACAGATAGAACAAATTGTTAATCTCAAAATCAGGGCAAACATTAAACTTAAAGAACAAAGAAATGTACCTTACCAGGATGCTATAGAAAGTGGGGTAACAGCGTTGTTTGGAGAGAAATACGGCGATTTTGTTCGAATGATTACTTTTGACGACCATTTTTCAAAAGAATTATGTGGTGGTACCCACGTAAAAGCAACCGGACAAATCGGATTTTTTAAAATTATAGCAGAAAGTGCTGTTGCAGCAGGTGTTCGTCGGATCGAGGCCATTACCGCAGATAAGGCAGAGCAATATTTCTTAGATCAGAACAATGAAATCGCGCATCTAAAAACACTATTAAATGGAAGTAAAGATTTAGCCGCTTCTGTACAGGCTTTGTTGGATGAAAATACTAAACTTAAAAAGGAGATAGAAAAGTCTACAAATGAAAGGGTAAACACCCTTAAACATGAGATTGTTCATCACATGAAAACCATTAATGATGTGAATTTAGTTGCTGCCCACATTGATTTACCAAGTGCAGATGCGGTGAAAAACCTTGCCTTTGCTGTAAAAGACTTAGTAGATAACCTATTGTTGGTATTTACTACAGAGATTGATGGTAAACCGGGCGTTACAGTCATGTTATCAGATAACCTGATTAAAGATAAAGGATTAAATGCTTCGAACATTGTACGCGAGCTGGCTAAAGAAATCCAGGGCGGGGGCGGTGGACAACCTTTTTATGCAACGGCTGGTGGTAAAAATCCGGCTGGATTAAAATCCATTCTGGAAAAAGCAGAGCAATTAATTTCTTAAGTAGCATTATAAAGATTTCAAGAAATTTAATCATAAAAAAAGAGGCTTTAAGCCTCTTTTTTTATTTTAATGTCTTCCTCTGTTTCCTCTGGAAGAATGATTATTTCCATAACGGTTCTGATTTCTATTATCATGTTTACCATTATTATAGTGCTTGTAGTCAGGCCTGTAATTTCTATAAGAATTATTTCTTGCCGGACCTCTTCCTCCATAATAACTGTTGGTATAATGAACGTTATTGGCATATCTAACGCGGTGTGTATTGTAACTTCTGTAAGGATTATTACCATACATTACAATTTTGCGTCCGTGGTTTAAATCATAATGTCTGTACCTGGTTGGTAAATAACTCGATCTGATCCATCGGTTTCCACTTAAATAAACAAACTGCCTTTGCGGAACATAATAATAAGATTGAACTTCTGGCAGATAATAATAGTTTACATTTTGATAACCTGCCGGAACCCATGCAGGCTGCGAACCGATATTTATGTTTAAACTAACCTGAGCGTGAGATTGATTAGATGTTAAAGCCACGATACCTACAATCGCGGAGATGATTAATAACTTTTTCATAATCTATAGTATTTGTGTGTACCAATTTAAATTCAAACGCTGTGCCAAAATTTCTATTGTAACAGAGATATAAAAAAAGGGAAATCTCTCGAAATCCCTCTTTTAAAATTAGTTAATAAAAAATTTAATGTTTGTCATGTCCCTCGCCTTTACCGTTGCCGTGACCTTTGCCTTTATTATACTCTTTGTTGTTTTTACCATACATTTTTTTTGCTTGTCCGGGAGGCATTCCGTGGGGATGACCTTTTACAACATAGTATTTTTCTTCTCTACTATCTCTGATAATAACCTGCTTTTTACCATTTCCACGATATTTTTCATACTTAACTTTATCGTTTTTGAAGTTTAAATATGGTTTTGGAGAATTAATTACAACCTTATATCCGTTATACAAATCATAATTTCCATAACGAGAAGGCAGATTATTAGCGAATACCCAATCGTTACCATTTAAGTAAACAAACTGTTTTTTGGGTACGTAATAATAACTTTCTACATCAGGCAAATAATAATAATCAACATGATCGTAGCCTGTAGGCCCCCAAAGTGGTTGCGAACCAATATTAACATTAATGTTTAATTGGGCTTTTACACTATTTAAGCTGAATAATGAAATCATCATAATTACAGCAATTAAAGGTAACTTTTTCATTTTCTTAGATTTAAAGGTTTTTTATGTGTTGTTATTAACCTATTCATTTTACGTGCCACTTTAATTATTACTGTTTATTTTAACAAAATTTAACTGAAAGATGTACTTAATAAAGCTGCATTTATCTAATTTTCAGTGCCTTTATTTGGTATGCACACATTGATTGATATAAAAAAAGGGAAATCTTCCGAAATCCCTTTTTTAAATTAATCAACCAAAAAATCTTTTAATGACGCTCATTGCCTTTGCGCTGCTCTCCACCTCTTTCTCCTCGGCCATTGTTATTCGCTTCTCTTCCTGGCCTTTGATTATTGTTTGTTGGTTTAGCAACCTGATTGTTACGGCTGGGCCTGTTATTATTAGTAGGGCGGTTTACCTGAACATTATTTGGTCTGTTATTGCCATTATAATTTGGATGGCCTTTAACCACATAATATTTGGAATCGCGACTATCTCTTATAACTGTTTGTTTGCCACCATAATTTTTATACTTGCCGTATTGCGATACGTATATATTATTTTGCAAATATGGTTTCGGTTTATTGATAACCACTTTATAAGCATTGTATAAATTAAAATTGGAGTACATTGGAGGCAGGCTGTTTACCCAAACCCAACGGCCATTGTTCAAATAAATGTACTGACCTGATGGCACATAATAATAAGCATTGATATCAGGTAAATAGTAATAATCTACATGGTTGTAGCCAGTTGGACCCCATAGTGGTTGTGAACCTATATTTATACTTAAACTTACCTGTGCTTTTGCACCATTTATACTGAATAGTGAAACCATCATTATTGCAGCGATTAAAAATATTTTTTTCATGACGTTTTAAATTAAAGGTTTCTTTTCTGTGTTAATTACTAATCAGACAATAGGATTACACGGTAGTTTAATTAGCCCGGACTGTTTTAACAGTATTTAACTATATTTGCCTGCACAACATCGTTAAACCGCATAATTTAAATATGAGTTTAGGTACAGAACCAAACAAATTCGAACTCGTTTCAGGACTGGAAATACATGTTCAGTTAAATACCAATACTAAAATTTTCTCTGCTGACAGTGCTTCTTTTGGTGCTTTGCCTAATCAAAATATCTCTACTGTTTCTTTAGCTTTACCAGGCGCGTTGCCTAAGTTAAATAAAGAAGTAGTGGCTAAAGCCATCAGAATTGGTTTAGCCCTGAATTGTACCATAAACCAGCTTAATTTTTTCGATCGAAAAAACTATTTCTATGCAGATTTACCAAAAGGCTACCAGATTACACAGGACAACCAACCCATCTGTATTAATGGTTTCTTAGAGGTGGAACTTGGTGATGGTTCTACAAAAAAAATTGGCATTAACAGAATCCACCTGGAGGAAGATGCCGGTAAGAGCATTCACGATCAGGATGAAAATTACTCGTTTGTAGATTTAAACCGTGCGGGCGTACCTTTAATTGAAATTGTAACCGAGCCTGACATTAGAACAGCTGAAGAAGCTTCAGCCTTGTTAAGTGAAATCAGGAAACTGGTGAGGCATTTAAATGTGAGTGATGGGAACATGGAGGAAGGTAGCTTACGTTGCGATGCAAATATTTCCATACGCCCGTTTGGTGCCAGCGAGTTTGGTACCCGTTGCGAGGTTAAAAATTTAAATTCTATGCGTAATGTACGCAGAGCAATAGATTTTGAGTTTAGTCGACAGGTAGAAGTTATTTCAGAGGGTGGGAAAATTATTCAGAGTACCTTAAACTTTGATGCCGATAAAGGCACAACTTCACCTATGCGTACCAAGGAAGAAGCAAACGATTATCGTTATTTTGCCGATCCTGATTTACAACCGATACAGATTTCGGATGAATGGCTTGCTGAAATAAAATCAGCCATGCCTGCTTTGCCAAATGAAATTTCAAAACAATTAATTTCCGAATTCGGGATTAATAGGGCTGATGCAACACTTTTTGCGGAGGATATTGATTTGTTGAATTATTTTAATGCGGCATCGCCATCCGTTAACCATAAAAAAACGTTAATTAACTGGCTAATCGGTCCGGTTAGAGCGTTGTTAAACGAAAAAGGAGTAGGAATTGCCGATTTTAAGGTGAAACCTAAGCAACTGGCAGAAGCCATTAATTTAGTTGATGATAAAAAGTTAACCCAGCAAATTGCCATACAACAATTATTGCCTGCAATTGAAGGACAAGAAAATCAAACCGTATCAGCATTAGCCGCCTCATTAAACCTGTTGATTTCTGATAATGGAGATGAATTATCAGCTTTTATAGATGAAGTTTTAAATAAATATGCCGCACAGGTTGAGGCATACAAAAAGGGTAAAAAAGGCGTTTTAGGCTTATTTGTTGGAGAGGTGATGAAAATGGCCGAAGGCAAGGCAGATGCTAAAAAAATAAATGAATTGATAATTGAAAAACTGAAATAATAATGAAATTAAAACAATTAAGCCTGATTGCGCTTATTGCCGTTGCATTTGCAGCCTGTAAGCCAAAAGATAGTTTTGTAATAGATGGAACTTTCCAAAATCCAGGAGCAGAGAAAAAAGTATTTTTATTCGGAATGAAAAGCAGCAACATGATTGCTATTGATTCTACTGTTTTATCAGAAAAAGGTGAATTTAAATTTATCCGTAAAACGCCGTCTGTAGATTTTTTCAGGGTATCTATTGGCAATCATGAATTTATGTTAATTGCAAAAAATGGCGATAATATTAAACTGGAAGCAGATTTAGCGGATAAAACACTTGCTTATAAAATTTCGGGCGCAAATGAAGTTGATAAACTTTCGGAACTGAATGGCCTTAGAAACAATTTTGCCAAACAGGTAGAAGGAATTCAAAAAGATTTTGATGCTAAAGTTGCCGCACAACCTCAAAATAGAGCCGCTATTTTGGATGCCATGCGCCCTCAATACGAATCTTATATTAAACAACTTAATAATGCTGTTATAAAATTTGCCGCAGATAACAAAGGTACACTTGCCAGCTTTTATGCAATGAATACTTTAAGTCCGCAGGAATATGAAGCAGAACTGGTAAAATTCAGCGATGAAATTAAAGATCAGATTAAAGGAAATGCAACGGTTGATACTTTTGTAAAACAAATGCAATTGCTTAAAACTGTTCAGGTGGGCCAACCTGCACCAACTTTTACCATGAATACTGCTGATGGAAAAGCCATTAACTTAACAGATTACAAAGGAAAGTATATATTGCTTGATTTTTGGGCCTCGTGGTGCCAGCCTTGCCGTCAGGAAAACCCGAATGTAGTTAAGGTATACAATAAATTTAAAGCCAAAAACTTCGATATTTTAGGGATTTCACTGGATACGGACAAAGAAGCTTGGTTAGGTGCTGTAAAAGCCGACGGTTTAGCATGGCAGCATGTAAGTGAACTGAAGGACTTTAATGGCACTACGGTTAGAAAATATCAGGTGCAGGCGATACCATCATCTTTCCTGATTGATCCGAATGGTAAAATAGTGGCTAAAAACCTACGTGGAGAAGAATTAGATGCATTTTTGACTAAAACATTACTTTAAAAGAAATTAAATGTTAAACTATTTTCACTGCTTAACAATTTCTTAACTTTGACTTAACTAAATATTGCATCAGAGACACTACTTTCGTAACAAATATTTAATTTATGAATAACGCAGGTCAGAAAATATTAATTGTTGATGATGAACCAGATATCCTGGAATTGATTGAATACAATTTAAAAAAAGAAGGATACCAGGTTTTCTTAGCTTCAAATGGCCAGGAAGGTATTACAATTGCGAAAAAAGTACATCCGGACTTAATCATTTTAGATATTATGATGCCTAAAATGGATGGGATAGAAGCCTGCCGTTTAATGCGGGCAATACCTGAGTTTAAAAATACCTTTATGGTGTTTTTAACCGCAAGGAGCGAGGAGTATTCTGAAATTGCAGGTTTTAATGTTGGTGCAGATGATTATATTGCTAAGCCCATTAAACCAAGAGCACTGGTAAGTCGTATAAATGCAATTTTAAGAAGAAATAGCAGTTCTGAAGAGGTATCAGAGAATAAGTTGGAGATTGGAGATTTAGTGATTGACAGAGAAGCTTATTTAGTATTTCAAGGTGGCAATAAAGTAGTGCTGGCTAAAAAAGAATTTGAATTATTGTATTTATTAGCGTCAAAACCGGGTAAAGTATACACCCGGGAATCTATCCTTAAAAATATTTGGGAAGATTCAGTGGTGGTAACCAACCGTACCATCGATGTTCATATTCGTAAACTGAGAGAAAAATTAGGCGAAACTTATGTGTCTACTGTAAAAGGTGTTGGGTACAAATTTGAGCTTTCCTAAGAAAAATAACGAGGCCGCAGATTTCTGTATTAACCAGAAATCTGCGGCTTTTTTACGCGACTAAATTTCATATTGGTCTTTTTAATTTCATTTCAGCTGATAATAAGCTGTTCTAAATGGCATCTCCAAAAATAAATCGTATTTTTGCGGCTCATTAGCATTATCATATATTGAAGTTTCCAAATTTTAAAGACCTTATTTTATTCGAAGACAACGATTTTATTGTTGTAAACAAACCACCGTTCCTTGCATCACTAGATGAAAGAGGTGCAGCTGGTGAAATTAACCTTTTGCGGTTGGCCAAACAATATAGTGATGATGCACAGGTTTGCCACCGGCTGGATAAGGAAACTTCTGGTGCGCTAATTATTGCTAAAAATCCTGAGGCTTATCGCCATGCTTCCATGCAATTTGAAAGACGTAAGGTAAATAAAACTTACCATGCAGTTGTAGACGGGCATGTAATATTCGATGATTTATTAGTGGATTTACCGATTTTAAATGCTGGTAATAAAAACGTAACCATTGATAGAGCTGAAGGAAAAAGAGCTGAAACTTATTTTAATTCCTTAAAGTATTACAAGCATTATACCTTGGTAGAATGTAAGCCTATAACGGGTAGAATGCACCAAATCCGCATTCACTTAGCTACACAGAAGGCTGCCATAGTGGGTGATGATATGTACCGCGGCAAACCCGTATTTCTCTCTTCTATAAAAAGAGGTTTTAAATTATCCAAAGGAGAAGAGGAGCAACCCATCATGAAACGTTTTGCTTTACATGCCAGACATTTGGTATTTAAAGGCCTCAATGATCAGGATATTATTATTGATGCCCCTTATCCAAAAGATTTTGCAACCTTAATTAAGCTTTTAGATAAATTTGATGCATAGTTAACGATATAAAAATTGTCTTCCGGCTATGTTTTTCTTACTTTTGGATTATCGCTCCAGATAAACTCCTAAGAAATGTATATTCGATTTGTAAATTACCTTGATAGCTTAAACCAGTACCGAAAATCTAAAATATCAAACCGTAATTTTCTCATCATCCTGGCTGTTATTGTTGGCATATTGGCCGGCTTGGCCGCTGCTGCTTTAAAATCACTTACCCACCACATTGAAGAATTTCTTCAGTCAGACTGGCAGTGGAAGTATAAATATTATCTATACTTATTATTTCCGTTAATCGGTATTATGCTTACGGTGCTTTATGTAAAGTATTTCATCAGGAAAAGTAAATTCGAAACTGGTTTAACGCCACTGCTGTATGCCATTTCAAAAAAATCGAGCAGGATAGAACCACATAATATTTATTCTCAGATTATTACTGCTGCCGTTACAGTAGGCTTTGGTGGCTCAACGGGTTTGGAGGCACCTATTGTAACCAGCGGATCGGCTATAGGTTCTAATCTGGGTAGGTTTTTGGGTTTATCCTATAGGGAAATAACCATGCTGGTAGCCTGTGGAGCAGCGGCAGGAATAGCCGGTGCTTTTAACAGCCCTATTGCAGGTATTGTTTTCGCCATTGAAATTTTACTTCCTGAATTTACCATTCCGGCATTTATTCCTTTATTATTATCTGCAGCAACTGCGGCTGTTGTAGCCAGGGTATTTTACACCCAGCAATTGTTTTTTCTGGTAACAGAAGGCTGGCAGATGAATGCCTTATTTTATTATATTTTGCTGGCTGGCGTTATTGGCCTGTTCTCCATTTATTTTACTAAAGCAAACTACGCCGTAAAAGGACTTTTCTATAAGATAAAACATCCATACACGAAAGTTATTGTAGGTGGTTTAATGTTAGGTGCAATGGTTTTTTTATTTCCAACACTTTATGGTGAAGGATACATTACCATTAAAAGTTTATTAAGGGGCGATTACCTTGCTATAATTAATAACAGTATATTTTCTGAATACAATAACATTCCGGCGCTGGTGGTCTTATTTACAGTGGTTACCGTTTTTATGAAATCTATTGCCACCCTGGTTACGCTTGGTGCTGGTGGTAATGGTGGTACTTTTGCACCCAGCTTAATTATGGGTGGATTAATCGGTTTTGTGTTTGCCTACACGATTAATCTTTCCGGTATTGCACATTTAAATGTTTCTAACTTTATTGTAGCGGGCATGGCAGCAGCTTTAAGCTCGATTATGCACGCGCCTTTAACAGGAATATTTTTAATTGCCGAAATTACGGGGGGCTATATTTTAATGGTTCCTTTAATGATTACTTCGGCCATTTCCTATGCCATTAACCGCAGTTCTCAAAAACACTCCATTTACACTAAAGCCCTTGCCGATAAAGGCGAACTTTTATCGTATGAAGATAAGGATACAACGGTTTTAAATCAGATGAAGTTAAGGTATTTGATTGAGAAAGATTACGTTAAGCTAAATCTGAATGATAAAATTACTGAAAGAATGTCTGACATTCTGCAATCAAAAAGGAATATCTGCGCTGTTGTAGATGAAACTGATGATTTTAAAGGTTTGATTTACGCGGAAGAGTTGTTTAAAGAGATGATGAATAATCCTGATAAGAATGAATTAACAGCGCATCATCTTGTTCAGGCGGCACCTAATACCATCAAAGAAAACGATGATCTTAAAATCGTACTTCAAAAAATGGAGCAGGAAAATGTATGGCTTTTACCGGTTGTGGATGAACTTAACCGCTATAAAGGTTTTGTATCTAAAACGGCCATCTTTAATAAATACCGGGCATTGCTAATGCGGCAGAATGATTATATGGGATAGGTGATAGCCATTAAGGTTAAAATATTGGAAGGTTCAAAGGCTGATTATAAAATCCACTATTAAACCTTCCAATAGACACAAAATATCTATTCTGCTCTTTTCAAGCCAAATTTTTCTATTTTGCTGTATAAGTGACTCCGCTGTATGTCAATTTCATCAGCGGTTTTAGAAACATTCCAATTATTTTTTTCCAGTTTAAATTTAATAAACTCACGTTCTGCGTGGTCTTTATAATCCTGGAAATTATTAAAACTATCAAAAGTAGAAGCTAAGCTTGAACCACCCGACCCGGCAATTTGTGCGCTGGTTGCAGCGCCTATATTAGTACCACCACCTGGATTTGCAAACGCCCTTACATCGTTTTCGGTAATCACCCTGTCACTTAAAATAATTAAACGCTCAATCATATTATGAAGCTCACGTACATTACCGGTCCAGGGCAATGCTTGTAATGCACTCATCCCGCCATCGTTAATCTTTTTAACTGGCATGCCATAATCATTACAAATGCTTTCCAAGAAGTTTTGAGCAATAACCGGAATATCATCAGTACGTTCGGTTAAGTGCGGCACATGAATGTTAATTACGTTTAAGCGGTGGTATAAATCCATACGGAAATTACCATCTTCAATTTCTTTTAACAAATCTTTATTGGTTGCAGCTAAAACACGAACATTTACTTCAATTTCCTTTTCGCCACCAACGCGTGATATTTTATGCTCCTGCAATGCTCGCAATACTTTTGCCTGTGCGGAAAGGCTCATGTCGCCAATCTCATCTAAAAATAAAGTTCCGCCATTGGCCAATTCGAATTTACCTATCCTTTGTTTTACAGCAGATGTAAATGAACCTTTTTCATGCCCGAATAACTCACTTTCAATCAATTCAGAAGGTATAGCCGCACAATTCACTTCAATTAAAGGGCTGTCTGCACGATTTGATTTTTCGTGTAACCAACGGGCTACCAGCTCTTTACCGCTACCATTGGCGCCTGTGATTAATACGCGGGCTTCTGTAGGGGCAACACGCTCTATGGTTTCTTTAATTTTAGAAATACTTTCTGAAGCACCTAAAATTTCGCGTGTTTTACTTGCTTTGCGCTTTAAAACTTTAGTTTCAGTAACTAAAGTACCACGATCAAGCGCGTTTCTAACCGTAATTAATAAACGGTTTAAATCAGGTGGTTTTGAAATAAAATCAAAGGCTCCTTTTTTACTGGCTTCTATTGCAGTTTCAACGGTTCCATGTCCAGAAATCATAATAAAAGGAAGGTCTGGTTTAATAATCAGCGCTTGCTCAAGCACTTCCATACCATCCATTTTATTCATCTTAATGTCGCAAAGTACAAGGTCGAAATTCTCTTTTTTGATCATTTCTAATCCATCGATACCGTTATCAATATCTTCTACATCATAGTTTTCATACTCTAAAATTTCTCTTAAGGTACTTCTTATTGCACGTTCATCATCAATTATAAGCAGTTTTGCCATTTGGTTTTATTTATTCTATTTTGAAATGCGAATATATTATTTTTTAATTAATGTATAGTTTTTTATACAATAAGTTAAGCTATTAACGGGAAAATGTTTTAAAAGTTTTAGCCTGGTGGGAAATAATATAGGATAAAGGAAAAAAATGCAGGTCTGTAAGCCGGGTTCTGTTTCCCAATAAATTGGGCTTCTATCATTAATCCACTATAAACGTTGCCGTTTATCTCTAACGACCTACCCACTAACATCGGACGGGCAGCCCTACATGCGTTAGCCTATTTGGTCTTTCAACTCCCGGGGTTTACAATCATTTACAGTCGCCTGCAAATGTCGTGTGCTCTTACCACACGTTTTCACCCTTACCCCGATAAATCGTGGCGGTATACTCTCTGTTGCACTTTCCGTAATTCAGGTTTTCAATCCTAAATCCCTTTCTGTTAGAAAGCGGGATGCCCTGTGTTGCCCGGACTTTCCTCTCTCTCGATTTTACCCGAAACAGCGATAGAACAACCTGCATTTTGCGCAAATATGAGCTTTTTAAGTGAAAGGCACCAAAAAATACTTATTTTTTTATATATAAAGCGATAGTCAGGATTACTTGCAGTTCTGCAAATCTTTGCTCACTTCATTATAATGAACAAAACCCTGTTTGTTTCCAAAAGAGTTGGTAATAAAAACCATTACCTGCGCTACATCAATATTTGCAAGCTCTGGAAATGCCGGCATTTTCTCTTTATATTCTTTACCGTGAATGGTGATGGATTCGTTTAAACCATTTTTAATAATACAAGCTAAGCGGGTTTTATTGTTTTTTAAAAAAACAGAATCTGTTAATGGAGGTGCAAGCTGACCTAATCCTTCTCCGGTTTCGCCATGACAGTTCTGACATTTGGCTACGTAAATATCTTTTCCATTCGACATGTAGTTTTGTAAATCTATTTGCTGCTGATTTTGACAGGAAATCATTATCGCGACCACAGAAAGGATAAAAACAGAATTGATGATGTATTTACGCATGGATGTTTTGTTGAAAATCAAAAATTAGTTTGTCACAGAAACACAGGTTTATAAGAAATAAAAAAAAATAATTATTCTTAATTCCTGTATTTCCGTAACGAATTGTTTTATTTTTTGTACTCCGCTAATAATACCGGAATATCTTTTTTTAATTGCTCTACCTGATCTGTTTTAGTGCCATCGTATGCACCACGGATGCGTTTGTCTTTATCTACCAAAACTAAATATCCCTGATGGATATAGCCATCTTTAGCCGTACTGTCTTCGCCAACAGCAACTAAATAACTTTTTTCAGCCAAAGTATAGACACTATCTTTCGATCCGTAAACAAATTGCCATTTGGGCCCATCTACACCTAATTTTTGTGCGTATTTTTTTAATACTGATGGTTTGTCGTACTTAAAATCAATGGTATGAGAAAGGAACATCACATCCGGATTGGATTTAAATTCGTTATAAACCGTCATTAAATTGCGGTGCATGGTGGGGCAAATGGTTGTGCATGATGTGAAAAAGAAATCGGCTACGTATACCTTACCTTCTGTAGCTGCATTTGTAATTAAGGTACTGTCCTGATTTAAAAATGACCATTTAGGTATAGTTTGATATACTGTATCTATTTTATCTACCCCGGCGGCATCCTTTTTAACTTCAGCATGGCGTTCGCCATAAATTGGGAGTTTTCTGTCTTGTTTACAAGATGATATTAGTGCAACAGACAATAAACATATTGCGATTGATGAGATAATTTTATTCATGTTCTTATATTAAAGTGTAAATATACAACCTCTGTTTTGCAGAAGACAATTATTTATGGCATCAATTAATTTTTGGTGTATTTGACAGGCTCTTTTACAAATTTTTGCTTGCAGCTTTCTGAACAAAAACCGTAAACAACTTTATTGTATACGACTGTTTTGGTACTGCCTGCTTTAACTTTCATTTTACAAACCGGATCAATGCCCTCTTTTTTCAAGGTATCGGTTAATGGTGTATCGGGGTTTGTAAAATGATTTTCGGTTGCTTTTAAAGTTAGCATGGCTACCAAAGCAATCAAAGTGGTGATTATTAATCTTTTCATCTTTTTTATTTATTTGTTTTTAATGGACCTGATTTTATTTGATAGCTGTTTAATACCGAATCAGATTCTCTTATGATTTTAATGTATACATCTTCTACACCTCTTATTTTCATCATTTCTGTTTTGTAGTAAGCTAAATTTTGTGCTTCGGTTTTGCCGTTGTAATCATCTTTAAATTCGTGCATCCAATCCATCATCTGTTCGTCGGCCAGGTTTAAGCGATTAATTAGATTGGTGATTTTTTCTTTTTGCTGGGTCGAATCCTGAGCAGTTCTTACCTGTTTTGATAAAAGAACCGTATCCAGAATCATCCTGTTTTTAATTACTTTTTCGCCATCAATCATAAGCTTATCGTGTATATTTAATACTTCCTTTTTAACGGCTTTAGAATCGGGCGTGGTTTTACAGGCCGTTAGGGCGGCTGCTATAATTGCATAGCAGCCGATTTTTTTGAAACTTATTCTATTCATAATTTAAAAATTATAGGTAACACCGATATATGCTTTTCCGGCACTCATTGGGTGGTCGGTTTTGGCTTCCCATATGTTTTTTTGGATGCCTGCATTTAAGGCTATGTTTTTATAGAAAATATCAGCACCTATTCCACCCATCAGGTTATTCATTTTATGCTCTCCGGTTTGCTGGCCCTTATATTTTTCACCTGCTGAATATTCGTAAAAGAATTGAGCTGAGGGCATAACCTGCCAGTCTTTATTAATTCTTTGAGTAAAGAAAATGTTAAGAAAACTTGTGGTGCTGTTGGCTATGCCTTCCTGTTCGCTGTTTTGGCCATTAACCTTATACGATGTATTTAAACTTGCGCCGAATTTTCCTAACCCTACCATGTAGTTTAAATAAACAAAGCCATCTGTACTGCCTGTACCGGCTTGCATTAATGAAGAATAACGAATGCCTTCAAAATTTTTGAAATCATTTTTACCTGTTGGTAATTTTATACCTGCTCCGGCAATTAACTGCTGTTTAAAATTATCTTCCATTTTTCTGAATAAATGATAACCTGCATAGAGATTTACATCACCAATGCCCGAAATAGAAGAGGTGTAACCATTATATCTTTCTGAATTGGATGCATAAGGCACAATGGCATTGATTTCAAGTTTATCGGTAATAAAATATCTTCCTCTAATCTCAAGTGAACGATAAATCTCATAATCTGCCGGATTATTATTGTGCCCTGTTATGGGCTGGTCCTGGCTTCTGGCCGGAATAAAAAAGCTACTTCCACCGGGGAATAATGAATGCGATTGTCCTTCGTAACCATTAAATGAGCGATAACGATATAACATACTGATGCTGTTTCGGTTATAGTATGGCGTAATACCCATAAAGCAACCGCAAATGTCGCAGGCAAAAGTTTGTGCGCTGATTAGCAAAAAAACTAAAACCAATAATTTACGCTTCGCTATATAGAGTGTTTTTAATAAATTCATAATCTGTTAATGTTTTTAAAAATGCTTTGATTTGTTCTTTTTCTGATCCACTTAATGGAATTCCATTTTTAAGCAGTGGATCTAAATTTTCTGATGCTTTAATACCAGAATTGTAATGCTCGAGTACTTCATCCAGGCTATAAAAGCGCCCGTCGTGCATGTAGGGCGAAGTATATTCAACATTTCTTAAAGTAGGTACCCGAAATTTCCCCCTGTCCGAATCTACGCCGGTGATATGCGCCCGGCCTTCGTCAATACTTGTTACATCCAGACCGTTGCTTTTATAATCAAAATCTGTAAAAAATGGTTCTTTATGGCACGAAGCACATTTTTCTTTAAATAATGCGTATCCCTTTTGTTCTGTATCGGTAAATGAAACGCCGGCTTCTTTTCTGATAACTTTATCATATTTGGAATTGGCAGAAACTAAAACACCAGTAAACTGCGTAATTGATTTTAAAATCAATTGTGAATTAATTTCAGTTGTACCGAACGCTTTTTTAAATAAATCAGGATAGGGTGCTGTATTTTTTAAAAAAGTTACGATGGTTTCAATATCCGTTCCCATTTCGCAGGCATCGGTAATCGCATTTAGCGGAGAAGTTTCCAGGTTTTTGACACCGCCATCCCAAAAAAATGCTTTTTGCCAGGCTAAATTAACTAATGGAGGCGTATTACGCTTTCCCTGACAGTTGTTTACACCATGGCTAACCTTATGATCCAATTGTGTAAAGGCGGCAAACTGCTGATGGCAACTTCCGCAGGAAACACTTTTATCGGCAGATAAGCGTGCCTCGTAAAATAATTTTTTACCCAGTGCAAAACCTTCATTGGTTAACTTATTATCTTCAAAATTGTATGCTGGCTCCGGAAAGTTAGAAGGCCTTTCAAACTTAATTGCTTTTTCCTCTGGCGTTAGCGTTCCTTCATTTTTACTACAGGCATACATCAACGCAATGCTTAAAAAAAGCATTGCGAAGACAGTTAATTTCCTAAGCATTAATTATGAATATGATCTAAACGAAATAGGCCGTTTGCATAATTATTGGCTACCAAAACAGAATTGACACCACCCATGGTGAAATTTAAAGTAGCAAAACTAACATCTGTTTTACCGGTAAAAAGAGCGGCGGCATTTACAATAAAATGCATATCAGGTTTTTTATCGGTTCTAATTCTTAATGGATTTGCTGCATTAATTTCTGTAGAAAAAGTTCTGATGGTATTGTTTGGATCTAATACGCCCCCGATATGGAATGTTAAAGCATTATTAGCAGCAGTGGATTGTGGCGATGTGCCTTCCAGTTTCACGAAAATATAACCACTGTTCCAGGTCCAGAACATTCCGTTTACAGGGTCCAAAGCACCTGTTTGGGCCCCTGCAAAATTACGTGCATAATCCACACCAATGGTATATTCAATTTTAGTATAATCTCCGGTTGGAATGTTGGCTACTGTAACCAGTTTTGAGTTGTCTTTAGATGCATCAATTAAAAAATAACTTTCGGGTACTGCAAATACAGTTCCATCGGTTTTTGTTAGTTTAACGTTGCTTACATAATATTTAAATGTACTTATTTTAAAATCTTCGCCTTTTGCATTTTTATAAGTGGCTGTTCCTAAGTTTAATGCGGCGCCATTTACCTGGTTTTCAAATTCCATGGTAAACGATGATTTCGAGTCAATAGTAATATCGTCGTTATTTTTTTTGCAGGAAGATAAGAGTATAATAGGGCAGATGAATGCCAGTAAGTATATTGATAATTTCATTTTTATCGAAAATTGGATTAGTAAATAATGATCTATAATGTCGTTGCCGCAATTATTTCGTTAAATTTTAGTAGAAATAGTAAGGCTAAAACAAGATTGATTGTTCATTCCATTTAATAGTGGATTGACAATCACATTCAAGTTAACGACGGTAAAAAAATAGAAATACTAAGCCAGTTTTGGCGGTTGGAAAATAGATAGGTGTAAGGAAGGAAGTGGCTTTTGTAAATAACCAATTTCGGTTTTAACCTCAAAAGAAGGAATGATATGATTTAAAACCACAAACTTAAAAGAAGGCTCGGCTTCTATTACTCTGCGCAGGTTTTCCTGCTCGGTTTTATTCTTTTTTTCAAGATCCTTTAATTTTGTCGCTAAAAAACATTTACCATCACAATGCAGTTCGGGGTGTTCTTTATTGATACAAAATACGCTTGTAATGTATTCTTTATTGAGTTTATAGCCAGAATATATAACCAATTGCATGGCGCCGTTGGATAATATCGAAGTGATTAAGAAAAATATAAGGATTCTTTTGAACATAGCTATTTGCCTGCAAATGTACAAACGAATTTGATTGTGGCAAATAAATATATGTTTCTTTTATTTGGAAATATATAATTTAGCTAAAAAGAAAGCTTGTCGAAGTGCTGTTAAATTATTAACAGATTTTTCGACAAGCCCAGTATGACAATTATTTAAATGGAATCTTTTATAAATGGTTAAGCCTGTAAATCAGTCATAACTGCTTTAATTTTCTCCGCCAGTTTTTCATTAACGCCATCAAAATCTGCTCTGCTGGCCAAAGGTGCATTCACACTGCAGTAGAATTTAATTTTAGGTTCCGTTCCGCTTGGACGAGCAGATACAATACTTCCGTCTTCGGTAATAAATTGAAGTACATCTGACTTAGGCAATGCCAATTTGCTTACATTGCCAGTATGTAAATCCGTTTCATTACCTAATTCATAATCTTTTAATAAAGCAACCTTAGAACCGCCCAATGTAACAGGTGGATTATTTCTAAATTTTTCCATCATGGCTTTAATTTCTTCGGCACCGGTTTTACCTTTTTTGGTAATGGAAACTAAATCTTCTTTATATAAACCATATTCTACGTAAGTATCCAGTAAAGCATCGTATAAACTATTACCTTTATCTTTGTAGTAAGCGGTCATTTCTGCAATAAAAGCAGCCGAAACCACGGCATCTTTATCGCGTACCAAATCGCCAACTAAATAACCATAACTTTCTTCACCGCCACCAATAAAATATTTTTTGCCCTCAAGCTCAGTCATCACCTGACCAATCCACTTAAATCCTGTTAAGGTATTGTAGAAAGTGACGTTCTTTTTTTTGGCTATCTCTTCAATCAGGTTAGACGTTACAATGGTTTTAACAATAAACTGGTTTCCATCCAGCTTACCCTTTTCTTCCCAGGCACTTAACAGGTAGTTGATTAATAAACTGCCGGTTTGGTTGCCATTAAGTAATAACCACTCGCCTTTATTATCTTTAACTGCAATGCCCACACGGTCGGCATCCGGATCGGTTGCCAGTACTAAATCTGCATCAATTTCTTTGGCTTTTTTTAAGGCTAATGTTAAAGCTTCTTTCTCCTCGGGGTTAGGGTAAATAACCGTTGGGAAGTTACCATCTGGCGTACTTTGCTCTTCAACCAGGGTAACATTGGTAAAACCAAACTGAGCCAGTGC
Organism: Pedobacter nototheniae; assembly: GCF_032678625.1. GTDB lineage: Bacteria > Bacteroidota > Bacteroidia > Sphingobacteriales > Sphingobacteriaceae > Pedobacter > Pedobacter nototheniae_A. Next base: position 822,531 of record NZ_JAVTSO010000002.1, read on the forward strand.
CTTTGGAACCAAAGTAATTCCGGTACCATGAATAGGAGAGTAGACTATTTTTAAATCGTGTTGTCTTTTAATGGCATCAGGCGAGATGGAAAGGGCGGTAATGCCATCCAAATAAAGCTTGTCTACATCTTCTCCAATTAATTCAACATTGGCATCAATGCGGTTAAATTTAACCTCGTCTATACTTTGGATTTTATTTACTTCATCGATCACCAGTTTATCATCAGGAGCCGTAAACTGACCGCCGTCAGCACCGTAGGCTTTATATCCGTTATATTCTTTTGGGTTATGAGAAGCCGTAAGCATTACGCCACTTTTGCAACCAAAATGACGAACTGCGAAAGAAAGTTCGGGTGTTGGCCTTAATGCCGAGAAAAAATAAACATGTATTCCATTTGCAGAAAAAACATCAGCTGTAATTTTGGCAAAATAATCAGAGTTATTTCGGCTATCATGTGCAATGGCAACTTTAATCTTTTGGCCCGGGTATTTATTGTTCAAATAATTGGCTAAACCTTGCGTTGCGGTACCGATAGTATATTTGTTGATGCGGTTAGAGCCTGCGCCCATAATGCCCCGTAATCCACCCGTTCCAAATTCTAAACTTTTATAAAATGCATCAGTTAATTCTGTAGTTGCATTTTTATCTACAAGAGCCTGAATTTCAGCCTTGGTATTTTCATCGTAATTTCCACTTAACCACTTATTAATAGTGTTTTGTGTTGCTTGATCAATTGCTTGCATTGAGCTTGTTTTTAATTTAATATCTGGTTTTGAACAATTTTAAATCAGGGATGTTTGGAAGAAATCAAAATATTTTGCTCTTATCCAAATTTTATTTTGTTGAGGATGTTGATTTTAAACTCCTTTTGTTTAATTTCACGCCCCGATACAATAATAAAGAAAATTACATATTCCAGTATAAAAAATGAAAGCATCATAATTTTCCTATAGCCAAAAATAGATAAATAAATTATGATAGCTTCATTGCCGCTAAAAAACAATAGATAAGTAAATGAAAATATTAAAATTTGGGGGTACTTCTGTAGGTAGTCCCGAGCGCATGACGAAGTTGTTGGATATCATTAATCCAAATGAAGAACAGATTGTGGTTTTATCGGCTGTTGCCGGAACGACAAACAGTTTAGTAGAAATTGCAAATAATTTTTTAGCTGGAGATAAGAAGAAGGGGAGCGAGTGCGTTGAAAACCTTTATCAAAAATATAAAACTTTTGTTATTGAACTTTTACCTGCTGCAGAATTTCAGGAGCAGGGTAATGAGGTAATTGATTATCATTTTACTTTTTTGGCTGGATTAGCCAACGATATTTTTACCGCAATTGAGGAAAAAGTTGTTTTGGCTCAGGGCGAATTGTTATCAACAACTTTATACCACATTTATTTAAAATCTATAGGCGTACCTTCAGTATTATTACCCGCTTTAGATTTTATGAAAACGGATGAGGATAGTGAACCAGATATTCCGTTTACAACGAAACATTTAACACCTTTATTAGAAAAACATAAAGACAATAAACTTTTTATTACCCAGGGTTATATTTGCCGCAACAGTTTTGGCGAGGTCGATAATTTGCGCCGTGGCGGAAGTGACTACACTGCATCATTATTGGGCGCAGCTATTATGGCCGAAGAAGTTCAAATATGGACCGATATTGATGGAATGCACAATAACGACCCCCGTATTGTAAAGGGTACTAAACCAATAGCTCAATTATCTTTTGATGAGGCTGCAGAGCTTGCTTATTTTGGAGCAAAAATTCTTCACCCACAATCGGTTTTTCCTGCACAGAAATATAAAATACCAGTTCGTTTATTAAATACAATGGAGCCGCAAGCGGCCGGTACTTTAATTACGCACGATAGTGAAAAAGGTAAAATTAAATCAATAGCGGCTAAAGATGGTATTACGGCGATTCGAATACAATCAAGCCGTATGTTGTTGGCTTACGGTTTCTTACGTAAGGTATTTGAAGTTTTTGAACGGTATAAAACGCCAATCGATATGATCACCACATCAGAGGTTGCAGTATCTCTAACCATCGATGAAACGGCTCATTTACCAAAAATTATCGAAGAACTGGAAAGTTTTGGAACAGTTGAGGTGGATACCGACCATAGCATTGTTTGTGTGGTTGGCGATTTTGGCTCAGAAAAACATGGTTTTGCCAGTAGGGTTTTAGAAGGATTAAAACACATCCCTATTCGGATGATTTCTTATGGAGGAAGCAATTATAATGTTTCTTTATTGATACTAAGCGAATATAAGACGGAGGCTTTAAGAAGCCTGCACAACCGTTTATTCGAATAATAAAAAGAAACAGCCCGCAAGCACCACAAGGCCGATAAATAGATGAATGATTAAGAAATTTATCGGCAACATTTCTTTTTTATACCTGCGGTAAGAGTTTAACAACCCAAGGGTAATAATAAGAGCTATAAAGATGGCGGCTGCAATTTTCATAAAATTTGTTTTTTAAAATGACGGTGAGGGAATCTGAGAGATTAAATCATAATCTTCTGAGAAATAAAAGAAATAAAACAATGAAAAGTAAAACGATAAAAAATCTGATTTTACCTTCATATTGTTTTCGGGTAATTCTTCCATGCTTAAAATCCAGGTAGTTACCCCAGTAAATAAGTGCAAAGAAAATAATTAAAATTATAATAAGGAATTTGAACATGTTCGCCGATAAAGATATATCAAAGTTTAACAATATAGAAACACCTTTTTACTACTACGATACAAATTTATTGCAAAAAACATTGCGCACTTGTGCCGATGCTGCTGCAGCTTATAAATTTCACATCCATTATGCTTTAAAGGCCAATTTTAACCAGGTTTTACTGCAGCAGATAAAAGAAATTGGATTTGGTGCAGATTGTGTAAGTGCTGGAGAGGTTAGAAAAGCGGTAGAAATTGGTTTCGATCATCAGAAAATTGTTTTTGCAGGTGTAGGTAAATCAGACAAGGAAATTAATGAGGCTTTAGACCTCGATATTTTCTGCTTTAATGTAGAATCTATCCAGGAGCTGGAAGTTTTAAATGAGCTTGCTGCAAAAAAAGGTAAAACTGCCCAGGTAGCCATCCGTATTAACCCTAATGTTGATGCCCATACGCATCATAATATTACAACTGGTTTGGATGAAAACAAATTTGGCATCAATTCATGGGATTTACCGGAGTGTGCTGAAACCTTAAAAAAATCAGCCAGCCTTAAATTTATTGGCATTCACTTCCATATCGGATCGCAAATTACAAACCTGGATGTTTATAAAAATCTTTGTGTACGCGTTAACGAATTTGCAAAATGGTTTGAAGATAAGGGCTTTACTTTAAAAGTGCTGAATGTAGGTGGTGGCTTAGGAATTAATTATTACGAACCGGATAACCAGATACCTGATTTTGAGGCTTACTTTAAAATTTTTAACGAATTTTTAGAAGTCAAACCAGGGCAGGAAGTTCATTTTGAATTGGGAAGGGCTTTAGTTGGACAATCTGCTTCGCTAATAACGAGGGTATTATACATTAAAAATGGTAAGAAAAAGAATTTTGTAATTCTGGATGCTGGCATGACTGAATTAATGCGACCGGCGCTTTATCAGGCTTATCATAAAATAGAAAACCTAAGCCGTGGCATCGGAAATGCGGTAAAATATGATATTGTTGGGCCTATTTGCGAAAGCACAGATTGCTTTGGTAAAGAAGTAGAACAACCTGAATCTTTTAGAGGCGATATTTTTGCCATTAGAAGCGCTGGTGCCTACGGTGAAGTAATGGCTTCTAAATACAATTTAAGAGATGCGATAAGATCAGTTTACAGTGCTGATTTGTAATAATATTTGCTAAAAACGATTATTGAAAACCTTCCTTTGCCAAGCGCCAAAGGAAGGTTTTTTTGTTATTTATGTTTGTAGTTTTAGGTTCTTGAGATTCTTCTCTGCGTTCAGAATGACAAATAGGCTTGTAAGAGGGAAGTTTCTTAGCTTTAAAAGATTCTTCTTTGCGTTCAGAATGACAAATAGGGTTGTAAAAAGGAAGTTTTTAGCTTTAAAAGATTCTTCTTTGCGTTCAGAATGACAAATAGGGTTGTAAAAAGGAAGTTTTTAGCTTTAAAAGATTCTTCTCTGCGTTCAGAATGATAAATAGGGTGGTAAGAGGAAAGCTTGAGGAAGCTTTCTGTTTTATAGCTAAGCATGAGAAATCTGTTATATTCTTTACAGATTTCTCATGCCATTTTTTAAAAAAGATAATTTAATTATTTTCTTTTGGATGCCACGAATATAAATACTCCGGCTACCAAAATAATGCCGCCTACATATGGCGGCCAGTTTACATCTTTCTGTTTATCTGCTGAGATTTGAATTGGTCCGGCATCAACAACTTTTTCTTTTCTTGTATATGAAAAACCTGTCCAAATGAGCATAATTATTCCCAGAAATATTAATACAACGCCTAATGTTTTGTTCATGATTTTAGATATTGGTTAAAATCACAACAAGCAAGGCGCTGTTAAGTTTTAATCTTCAAAGAAATCAACCAAACCACCAAGGTAATTTTCTTCAATACCTTCGGTAAAATCTTTAAAATCTTCCTCAGGGATATTAGTTTGTCTAAACTCCAAAGATGTACCAGGCTTATCTTCGTGCAGCTTAATCGTCACAATAGAAGCTTCATTATCCTCACCAAAATACCATTGCTGTACAATTTTTTTATTGGGTTCAAATTCTAAATTCCTTCCAACGATATCGCCATCCCATAAAGAAAATTCAGTATCTGCTTTTTCTTCAAACTCTACCTCAGCACCAGTCCATAACTTTATACTGATGTCTTTTGTTAAAGCCAGATAAACTTCTTCAGGAGTAGCAGGTATGTAAATATATTTTTTAAAGTCCATAAGGTTATTAAAGTAGTAAAAAAGGCAAAGGTACAGGATATGATGTGAAATGATTAATGGAACACAGAATAAATGTTAAGTTAAAAGCACAATTCCTATTTCATCCATTCCAAATACATTATTTAAAGGCATTTAGGCCCGTTACATCCATTCCGGTAATTAGCAAGTGAATATCATGTGTACCTTCGTAGGTTACTACAGATTCTAAATTCATCATGTGGCGCATAATCGAATATTCGCCGGTGATGCCCATTCCACCAAGCATTTGGCGGGCGTTTCTGGCAATATCCAATGCAATTTCCACGCTATTTCTTTTGGCCATAGAAATTTGTTCGGCTGTTGCCCTGTTTTCACTTTTTAATACGCCCAAACGCCAAACTAATAATTGTCCCTTGGTAATTTCGGTAACCATTTCAGCAAGTTTTTTTTGCTGCAACTGAAAGCCTCCGATAGGTTTACCAAACTGGATCCTTTCTTTAGAATACCTGAGTGCGGTATCATAACAATCCATGGCTGCACCCAAAGCACCCCAGGCAATGCCATACCGGGCTTGGTTTAAGCAGCCCAACGGACCTTTTAAACCACTTATTTCCGGGAAAATATTTTCTTTAGGTACTTTAACATTATCGAAAACCAATTCTCCCGTAGCTGATGCTCTTAAACTCCACTTATTATGGGTTTCAGGTGTAGAAAAACCTTCCATTCCACGTTCAACGACCATACCTCTGATTTTTCCAGACTCGTCTTTTGCCCAAACTACAGCTATATCAGCAAAGGGCGCATTACTAATCCACATTTTGGCGCCATTCAAAATATAATGAGAACCCGCATCTTTTATATTGGTAACCATGCCGCTCGGGTTCGATCCATGATCGGGTTCTGTTAAACCAAAACACCCCATCATTTCGCCACTGGCTAACTTGGGTAAATATTTTTTACGTTGCTCTTCAGTACCATAAGCATAAATTGGGTACATAACCAAAGAACCCTGAACTGAAGCTGTTGAACGAATTCCTGAATCTCCACGTTCAATTTCCTGCATTAAAATTCCATAAGCTGTATAATCCAAACCAGCTCCACCATACTCTACCGGAATGGTAGGCCCAAAGGCACCAATATCTGCTAATCCTTTAATTAAATGTTTCGGAAATTCTGCTTTTTGAGCATAATCTTCAATAACAGGACTCACTTCTTTTTTAACCCATTCTCTTGCTGTAGAGCGGATTAACTTGTGCTCGTCTGTTAAAAGCTCATCTAATAAATAGTAATCTGGCGCTTCGTAAAGATCTTTTTTTGCTGATTTGCTCATATAAAATGAAATTATCTGGTTAAGAGAATGTGTTCATTTCAAAGGTAACAATTTACCGCAAGGGGCATTATATTCATGAATAAAAATTTAATTTTGTTTCACGAACGAACATAATGAGTAATTTAAAACAAACCGTTGCCTTAAAAGATGTAAAGTGTTTTGCTTTGCATGGTTTTTATCCCGAAGAACAATTAATCGGTAATCATTTTACAGTAGATTTAGAAACGATATTTGCGCCATTGGGTTTTGATGATGAATTAAAACAAACAGTAAACTACGAAGATTTGAATGCCATTATTTTATCGGAAATGAAAAATACACAGAAACTTCTGGAAACGGTGTTGCACAACATGATCTCGAAAGTGATAAAATTTTATCCCTTTGTAGAAATAATTAATGTGAGCATCAAAAAATTAAACCCGCCAATGCCCGGACAAATCGGCCATTCTTTTGTGAAACTAACTTATACAGCATCAAAATAACATGAACTTTACCAAATTAAATCCTCAGATTTTAGAAGAAATTAAAAGCATTTTAGGCGAAAACGCAGTTTTTACAGACGCCGAAAGTTTGGATAATTACAGTCATGATGAAACAGAAGATTTGCGCTATCAACCCGAAGTTGTAGTTAAACCTAAAACCACAGTTGAAGTTTCTGCTTTGCTTAAGCTTTGTAACGGCTACGGCATTCCGGTTACGCCAAGAGGTGGAGGAACAGGTTTGAGTGGCGCGGCTTTACCAATTTATGGTGGGGTTTCTTTATCAATGGAAAAATTTAAAGCCATTATTGAGGTTGATACCGAGAACTTACAGGCTACTGTTGAACCAGGCGTAATTACCGAAGATTTTATTAACGCAGTTGCTGAAAAAGGCCTTTTGTATCCTGTTGATCCAAGCAGTAAGGGCTCTTGTTTTATTGGTGGAAATGTAGCCCATGGCTCTGGTGGTCCACGGGTAGTTAAATACGGAACCATTCGCGAATATATTTTAAACCTGGAAATCGTTTTGCCCAATGGTGATGTAATCTGGACAGGAGCAAACACCTTAAAGTATGCTTCTGGTTATAATTTAACGCAACTAATGATTGGTTCGGAGGGTACACTGGCGGTGGTAACCAAAATCGTAACCAAGCTTTTGCCTAAACCACAAAATTCTGTCTTAATGATGGGATCTTTTAGCACGAATGAAGAAGCCTGCGAAGCTGTTTCGGCTATTTTTAGGGCTGGGGTAACGCCATCTGCCTTAGAATTTATGGAACGAAAAGGGGTGGAATGGGTAATTAAATACGACGATATTAAATTTGATCTTAAAGAGGATGTTAAAGCCTTATTGATGATTGAGTTTGATGGAGATGATTTAGATGATATTTTTAAAAACTGCGAGAAAACCAACCTCGTTTTAGAAGAGCATAAATGTACTGAAGTACTTTTTGCCGATTCTGCAGCTCAAAAAGAAGAATTATGGAGAATGCGCAGAACGATGGCTGAATCTGTAAAGTCTAACTCGGTATATAAAGAAGAAGATACCGTTGTGCCGAGAGCCGCCTTGCCAAAATTAATTAATGGAATTAAAGAAATTGGTGCAAAGTATGGCTTTGAAAGTGTTTGTTATGGCCATGCTGGTGATGGAAATTTGCATGTAAACATTATAAAAGCAGGTATGAGCGATGAAGACTGGAAGGATAAATTGAAATTCGGTATTACCGAAATTTTTGAACTCACCAGGGATTTGGGCGGAACTTTATCTGGCGAACATGGAATTGGATTGGTACAGAAAGATTATATGCCGATTAAATATTCTGAAATTCATTTAAATTTAATGCGGGGAATTAAACAGGTTTTCGATCCAAAAGGTATACTAAACCCAGGGAAAATGATTCCCGATTCAAAATAATAAATCAACTTAAACATTCTCCAGATTATTAACACACATGAAATATATATTAATTTTACTTTACCTTATTTTAGGCATATTTAATACACAAGCACAAACCATTTATAGTCATGCATATGGTAGATCTAATCATAAAGCGGTTATATTTATTCATGGCGGCCCAAGTGGTAATTCAACACTTTTTGAAGGTACAACCGCTCAAAATTTAGCCGACCAAGGTTTTTATGTAATTGTCTACGATAGAAGAGGAGAAGGCAGATCGGCTGATCCTGCTGCAAAATTTACCTATGAGGAAGCTTTTAATGATCTAAATGATATTTACAAGAAATATAACCTTAAATCTGCGAATATTATTGCTCATAGTTTTGGTGGATTAGTAGGTACATTATTTTCAGAGAAATACCCTGAAAAAGTCCATATACTCATATTAGCTGGTGCTTTATTTTCCCAGCAGGAAACCTATAATCATATTCTAACCTCAGTTAAAAAAACATATACGGTCGAAAATGACACGGCAATGCTTAAAAGAGTGGCTTATGTAGAAGGTTTAGATAAGAACACTGCTGAATATAGAAAAGGTTGCTTCGATCTGGCCGGAAAAAATGGCTATTTTAAAGTTCAAAATCCCAGTGATGATGCCCTTGCTTTAAATAAAAACTACGAAGCCAGTATTTTTTATAAAACCAACATCAAGAATCAGAATGCGCCGATCAGTTTTTATAAAAATGAGCCTCTTAAAAATATTGATACCAAGCCCGTTCTGGAGAAAATAAAAAATAAAAAAATCAAGCTTTTTGCAATTTATGGTAAACAAGATGGGATTTTTTCTGACAAACAAATCGAAGACATGAAGCGCATTACCGGAAAAAACAAGTTTGTTTATTTAGATAATTGTTCACATTACCTTTTTGTAGATCAACAACAAGAATTTTTAGCAGCAGTTAAAAAATGGCTTTATTTTAATTGATCTAACTGCTCAAAATTTACCATTTTTTGTTTTTCAGCATCAGGAATAGCTGTTGGCTTTCCTGATGAATAATCTACTGCAATGCAAACCGTTTTGCCTTTGCTGCAAATTACTTCTTCATTACCCTTTAGTTTTACAATCTGATAATCCAGATCAAAACTGCTATTTCCAATTCTGGATGTTTTAACATGGACAGCTATTTTATCGCCCATTAAAATCGGTAAAATGTAATCCAGTTCGGCATGACCGATAACTATACCAGTCTTTTTCCAGTCCCAGTTTATAATTTCTTCCCAATACTTCGTTCGGGCAATTTCCAGATAGGTGAAATAGACAGAATTGTTTACATGTCCCATCATATCAAAATCTATAAAGCGAAGCGGAATGTTGGTTTTATAGTTATAAAAGTCAGAAAATCGCTTAATTTCTGACAATTTGTCTTTTGATTTGCTTTTATTTTGCCAAAATGTCTTAAAAATCATAATAATTTAGATTGGTATATAAGTTGAATAGAGTGAGATATAAGTTTTAAAATAAAAAAAATCAGAGATATGACACTTGTAAATTTCAACAACAAAACACGCAACACAGCTCCTTACTTTAACAATGTTTTTGATTCATTGTTTAGCGATGCAATGACAAAAAATAAAATGGTTGATAAATCGCCAAATGTTAACATTAGCGAAAATGAAACGGCTTATGTAATTGAGTTGGCTGCACCAGGATTAAAGAAAGAAGATTTTCAAATTAATTTAAAGAAAGATACTTTATCTGTTTGGGCTGAAGTAAAAAAAGAAGAAACAAACGTTATAAAAGATTTTACCCGTAAAGAGTTTGATTACAGCTCTTTTGCAAGATCGTTTAACTTGCCTGATAGCGCAGATGGCGACAAAATTACTGCCGAATATAAAGATGGTATTTTAAGCATCAACATCGGTAAAAAAGATGAGGCTAAATTACAGCATAAAGAAATTGTAGTCGCATAATAGTTTTTCATATTAGTTTAAGTTTAGGTTTATAAGGATAATACCGGATGGTGTTATCCTTATTTTTTGCTGTCTGGTTAATCGCATACCGTATTTAGATTGATTTTATATTACATCTGAATTTATCCTAACGTCATTTTTTTGTACTTTTGCGCCATGGAAAGAGAAATTCTGGATACTAAACGCAAAGCCTTAAAAATAAACCTTGACCAAGCCATTTATGGTACTTTTGCCGAAATTGGTGCAGGACAGGAAGTTTCGAGAAACTTTTTTAATGCAGGTGCGGCATCCGGAACGGTAGCCAAAACCATGTCGGCTTATGATATGACTTTTAGTGATGCCATTTATGGTGCCGAAGCTTCAGGTCGTTATGTAAGTCAAAACCGATTGCTGCAAATGCTCGATCATGAGTTTGGCCTGCTTAACGAGCGTTTATCGGGCGAAAAGTATGAAAGCCGCACTTTCTTTGCTTTTGCAGATACAGTAACCACCCTCAATTACAAACGTACCAATGAGCCTCACGGTTGGGTGGGTATTCGTTTTCAAAATGAACCGGGTGGTTTGCCTAATGAAATCTTTTTCCACGTACGTTTATTGGATACCGATGTAAATATGCAACAGCGTGTGCTGGGCATTATTGGCGTTAATTTACTTTATGCGGCTTTCTATAATTATCAGGACCCTAAATTAATGGTCGAGTCTTTGGCAGATAACCTGACGATAGGGTCGGTAGAAATCGACTTAATTTCTGTTAAAGGACCAGCTTTTCCTGAGGTAAACAATATTTTGCTGAATCTTTATATGATTATGAAGGATTTTTCTGCAGCAGCAATTTTTGATGCAGATGCACATCCACGCCAGGCTAAAGATTTGTTGTACAAAAAGGACATCATGATTTTAAGGACCAAATACGGACAGAAATCTAATCCTAACTTTAACCTGTTTAATAAAGCTACAGAACAATTTAAACGGACCAACAATGTAGCCGAAGGCAACTTAGCCGTCATGATAGAGGTATTACTTACCAATGTTTTAACTGACGGCCAGGAAACTCCTGATGATGTTGATTTGGAAGCTGTTGCAAAGAGAACACAGGATATGTGCGATACTGGAAATATTGTAATTGTATCAAACTTTACCCGTCATAACCGTTTGGCAAAGTATTTAGACCGTTGTAAGCCTAAAAGTGTTGGATTGGCCACTAACATCAATAACCTGAAATTTGTATTTAATTCCACCAATTTTGGCGAGAATTATTCAGGTCAGTTATTAAGCTATGTAAATGATATGTTTAGCAAAAATGTGAGGTTGTTTGCTTATCCGTTTTTAGATAAAAAAACCAATCAGGTTATCACTACAGCTAATATGCCGATAACCCCTGAAGCTAAACCTTTATTTGATTTCTTGCTGATAAACGGTTATATTACAGATATTAAAGATTACAGCGAAGACGAAGTGAAAACGGTTTAATTAATTATTTAAGCAATTTTTCAATTACATATTTATAAGTATCGCTAACAGGTAATTCCTCCTCGTGGATAAAAACTGAGTTTTTTCTAATAGAAGTAACCTGCCTGATATTAACGATATAAGATTTATGAATTCTTTCGAAATCATCCGGAAGTTGTTCTTCAATACCTTTCATACTTACGCGTACAACCGCAGCTTTAGGACTATTGGCAAGGTGAATTTGGACATAATCTTTTAAGCCTTCTATAAAGGTAATGTCGTTAAAATTAATTTTCATCAGGCTATAGCCAACATTAACAAACATATATTCCGGCTTGGCCAGGTTAGCGTGTTCAGATGATTGCTTTAATTCGTATAAATCTTTGGCTTTATTACAGGCCCTCATAAAACGATCCATTGAAACAGGTTTCATTAAATAATCCAGAACATCCAATGCAAAGCCGTCTAAAGCATATTGTTTGTAGGCTGTAACTAAAATTACCATTGGCTTTTTAACCAAACTCTGAATAAACTGTAAGCCGGTAATGCCCGGCATCTGGATATCTATAAAAATTAAGTCTATAGATTGTTCCTGCATAATTTTATTTGCAACAAATGCATCATCGCAACTTGCAATTAAATTAAGAAAAGGTATTTTGCTAATATTATCCGCTAAAAGATTTAAAGCTAAAGGTTCGTCATCAATGGCCAGGCAGTTAATCATACATTTAATTTTAGAGCTAAATTTACTATAAACCAATCCTTATTTTTATCAATTTCGAGCGTATGTTCTTTCTGGTAAAGCAGGTTTAACCGGCGGCTTACATTCGTTAAACCAATGCCCGATGAATTATCTTTGACTTCCTTACCTTCATTAGGGTTAAATTTATTCTGAACGTTAAATGTCAATGTACCGTTTTCGGCTTTAAGATTGATTAAAATTTTCGGCTTTTCGATTAAACCAACCCCATGTTTAAAGGCGTTTTCTACAAAAGGAATTAAAAGCATGGGTTCAATCTCATCATATTCATTTTGCAGGCTAATATTGGTTTCTATTTCTACCTTTTTACCAAAACGCTGCATTTGAAGATCGATATACCCTTGTAAGTATTCAGATTCAGTTTTTAAAGTCACTTTTTCCTCATCAGTTTCATACAACATATATTGCATTAAGCCTGATAATCTCATCACCGTAGGTTCTAACTCCTCACTTTTTAAACGAACAAGCGCTACAATATTATTTAAAACATTAAAAATAAAATGTGGACTGATTTGCGAACGAAGAAAAGAAAGTTCTGTTTTCATATTTTCCTGTTCGCGTTGCAAAGTTCTTTTTTCTTCTTTAATCCGATCTGTAATCATTCTAAAAACAGTGCTGGCAGCCATCGTAAGTAAAAAGGTTGGTAAATTAAACCAAATCGTTCTTACCAGGTTAAAATTAAAATTTGGAAGATAAAGCTGGAATAAAATGGCATGAACAACCATTACTCCCAATAAACTAAGCAAAAAGAAAAATGCATACTGTAAATACTGTTTCGGGTAAAGAAATTTCTGAACCAGTACCTGGCTGTTTAAATAAAATATGGCAATCCAATAAAAATAGCTGGTAAAATTTAACCTTAAAAACTGTGCTTCTTCATCAGGCGACAAGGGGCGTGGTGGCCTACTGCGGTTAACATTTATAATATAGGGTAGAGCAATTAAAACAGCCCATACCAGAATATGCATGGTAATTTTAATCCATTTTTTGGAGAAATTGATTGTCATTATCTTTTGCGTCGATCTTTTCATGGCTAAGTTATCAATAAATTATGCTTTTACCATTCTGATAATTTACGATCATAGAGAAACTAAATAAACAAATGAGTAAGGGCAAAAAGACTATCGCACGCTTAAAACAAAGCCTGAGTGTCATTAATTCTACTCGTATCTTAATGCATCAATCGGATCTAAATTAGATGCTTTCTGAGCCGGATAATAACCAAAGAATACACCTGTAACCGCACAAACAATAAAAGAAATAACAATTGATGATTCTGAAATCAGTATTGGCCAGTTTAAAAAATAGGAGATGAGGAAGGCCGAACTTACCCCTAATAATACACCAATAATACCACCGGTGATGCTAATTAAAATGGCCTCGATTAAAAATTGCATCAATATATCTTGTCCTCTGGCACCAATAGACATTCTCAAACCAATTTCACGGGTACGCTCCGTTACTGAAACATACATAATATTCATAATCCCGATGCCGCCAATAAGAAGCGAAATACCTGCAATGGCCGTTAGCAATACAGTAAGCATGCTGCTGGTAGAAGTAATGGTGGTAATTAGTTCGGCCTGTGTACGTACCTGAAAATCATTTTCCTGTGTACCCAATAATTTATGGCTTTCGCGAATAGAATTTGTAATTTCAGTTGTAGCTGCATCACTTGAAGCTTCGCTGGTTGCAGAAGCATAAATACTTTGTAAATAATTGGTAGCCGTAATTCTTTTTTGCACTGTGGTATAAGGTGCCAGGATAATATCATCCTGATCCTGGCCGAAATTACTTTGACCCTTTGGCTCTAAAATACCAATAACCTGAAAAGGAATGTTTTTGAACCTGATGATCTGACCGATAGGATTGCTGCCATCGGGAAATAAATTTGTAATTACGGTTTGTCCCAGCAGGCATACTTTAGCAAATTTTTTCACATCTGTTTCTGAAAACAATATTCCGTCTTTTAGCTTTAACTGGCGGATATTTAAATAATCTGGGCTTACACCGGTAATGGTTGTTGGCCAGTTGTAGGCACCCTTAATAGCTTGCCCACTTGTTGAAACCACAGGAGATAGGCCATTTATATTTTTAGAATTTAACCGCTCAATGCCTTGAATATCTTCCAGTTTAAGGGTTTGTATACTACTTCCCTGCAAACGTACACCTCCAGGTTCGTTACTTTGGGGCATAACAGTAATCATATTAGAACCCATGCCGGATAATGAAGATTGAATGCTTTGCTTTGAACCTTGCCCAATTGCCATCATCGCAATTACAGCCGCAACACCGATAATTATGCCCAGCATGGTTAAAAAAGCCCTAAGCTTATTTCTCTTCAATGCCATAAAAGCAATTCTCAACAAATTTAAAATGCTCATTTCTTTCTATTTAATAATCATCAGATTCGGGCAGGTTTGCCAATGCTTCTTTAGCCGATCGCTGATTTTCGTTTATACTGTCTTTTTGGATTTTGCCATCACGAAGCATAATGGTCCTTCTGCTAAAAGCAGCAATATCAGGCTCGTGTGTTACAAAAACTATGGTTTTACCTTCAGCATTTAATTCCTGCATTAAAGCCATAATTTCGTAGGAGGTTCTTGTATCTAAATTTCCAGTGGCTTCATCAGCTAAAATCATAACCGGCTGGTTTACCAATGCCCTTGCTATGGCAACACGCTGTTGTTGTCCGCCCGAAAGCTGGCTTGGTGTATGATCAAATCGTTCAGCTAACTTTACCGATTCCAGTGCTTTAATGGCTTTATCTTTACGTTCTTCGGCCGTGATTTTTTTATTGTAAAAGAGGGGTAACTCTACATTTTCCAATGCCGAAGTTCTTGGCAACAAATTATAAGCCTGAAACACAAAACCAATTTTAGTATTCCTTAAACCGGCTAAACTATCCCGGTCTAAACTCTTAACATCAACACCATCTAATAGATAAGTGCCATCAGTTGGCTTATCCAAACAGCCAAGGATGTTAAGCAACGTTGTTTTTCCTGACCCGCTACTGCCCATAATGGTCACAAATTCCCCGGCCTCAATATCAAAGCTAATGCCTTTTAAGGCCCGTACCGTTTGAGTGCCCATTACAAACTCACGTTTTAAGTCATGGATGTCTAATATTTTCTGTCCCATTATCTTTTCCTGTTATTACCACCTGGGCGTTTTGGCATAAACGGACTTGATTGTCCTTGAGTTTTAGCTTCCGCTTTGCCCATTACCTGTGCAGCTGTCACTACTTCATCAGTTGCGGCCAAACCACTTAATACTTCAACCTGGGTATTGTTGTTAATTCCAGTTTTAATTTTCTTTTGTACCAGTTTGTTCTCTGCTGATTTTACCCATACATAAGCTTCACCTTCTGCTACAGGTTTTTTCTCAGGATTAATCCAGGTAAGCTGATATTTTGGTGCAAGGGTCGAATCTGGCATATACTTAATGGCTTTTGCAGGAATTAGCATGGCCTTGTTTACTTCTTTAGTAAAAATGGTAATGTTGGCAGTCATGCCTGGTTTTAGCTTATTATCATCATTTGCTGTTTTAATAATTGTTTTATAAGTAACCACATTGGATGAAATGGTCGGATTAAGTCTGATTTCCTGGATGGTTCCGTTAAAAGTATCGTTCAAATAGGCATCAACGGTAAACGTGGCCCGTTCATCTTTTGATATACCGCCAACATCAGCCTCATCTACGGACGCTTCCACCTGCATTTTTGTTAAATCTTTTGCAATGCTAAAAATGGTAGGCGTACTAAAGCTTGCCGCTACTGTGGTACCCTCACTTACGCTACGGGATAAAACCGTTCCATCAATAGGCGAGTAAATACTTGCCAGTGACAGGTTTTTCTGGGCAGATTGCAATTGTGCTTTTATGCTGTTTACAGAAGCTTTAGCCGCGTTATAGGTGTATAAAGCATTATCGTAATCGGCTTTGCTGATGGCCCCAACATTATATAAACCACTTTGGCGGCTAAAATTTCCCTGCTGATAAACCAACTGGCTCTGTGCACTGGCTAAGTTTGCTAAATACTGGTTAACTGTTGCTTCGAACAAGGTTTTATCCAGCTCCGCTAACAACTGACCCTTTTTAACTTTAGAGTTAAAATCGGCATAAAGTGTTTTTATTGTACCAGAAACCTGTGTACCTACGGCAACGGTATCTACCGGCTGTACTTTTCCTGTTGCCGTAACATTTTCTGAAATGTATCCTGTTTTGGGTTTCTCTGTACTGAGTACTACAATCTGCTCACTTTTACGCAGTGCGAAATACCAAACTCCAAAGGCAATTACGGCGATGCCAAGGATGAGCCATATAATTTTATTCTTCTTCATTTTCTTAATATTAATAGGATGCCTTAATCTTTTTTGATGATTTAATTGGTTATTGGAATGCCGGTATAAAAATTATAGATTTTAGTATATAAGTTTGCGGTATATTTTGCCTGTACAAAAGATTGCAAAGCTTGTATATAAAGGTTTTTTTGCTGTAGATATTCCACCGTATTGCTTATACCTTGCTTTAGTTGGGCATTAGAAATCCGCAGTGCTTCATCCGTATATTTAAATTGCTCATCAGCAGCCTCATATTGACTGTTTGCATTTTGAACATTAATGTATGCCCTTTCAACATTTTGAGTAAGGGTAGTTTTAGTATCTAATAAAGATAACTTAGCTTGTTCAATACCAATATTAGCTTTTGCTACATTGGTTTTCGTTACTTTTCTATCAAAAATTGGAATTGAAAGTGTTAAACCTAACGATTGATTAAAGGCATTATTAAGCTGGTATGAATAACTGCCCAGCGAATTATTATTATAACCGCTATATAAAGAGCCGGATAAACTTAAAGTAGGTCTGATGGTCGCTTTAGCCTTCAACAGTTCAGTGTTTTGCAGTTGAATGTTTAGCTCTGCACTTTTAATCTCCGGACGTGTACGTAGTGCTTTATCCTGGGCAGATGCTAAATTATCTAATGCCTGATTGGTTTTTGTCGTATCTTGTGTAACCACCTCAAATGCAGATGAAGTAGGTAATTGCAGGATTTGTTTTAAGGTTAATATATTTTGTTGTAAAGTGTTTTGAGCGGTTATCAGGGTATATTTATCGTTGGCATAGCTGGCTTCCAGTTGTAATAAATCTTTTTTTGCAATGGTTCCAAACTTCATTTGTTGCTGGGCCTGATCTACCTGTGCCTTGCTTGTGGTGAGTAAATCCTGTAAATAGGTAATATTTTCTTTCGCTAAAAGAATATTCAGGTAAGCCTGCGTAATGGATATGGTGATGTCGTTTTTTGCAGCATCAACCGAAAGATTAGCCGTTTGCAAACTTAAATCTTTAGCCTTGATGTCATTTTTAAGGTAACCGCCATTATAGAGGGTCATTGCAGAATTTACACCATAACCGCTTGTGGTTTCCAGTCCCGATTTATAATTGGTAAGGGCCTGTGAAACACTGGCAGATAAATTGGGAAGGGTAGCCGTTTTAGAAGCAATTAAATCTTGTTCAGCCGTTTTAGAACTTAACACCAGGTTGTTAATGTTGATGTTTTTTTCTTTGGCATATTCAATGCAGGTTTTCAAATCCCAAACTTTGGGTTGCTCTTGTGCCTGGCTGCTGTGCCCTGCAAGCAGAAATAGAAATACGGTTATATAGGAAATGTATGGGCGCATAGCAAATATTTTTTGTGCTTAATATTAATATTGTACACAAAAATATATCCGGCTAAAGCATGATTTTGACAATTGCGACCAAATCCGAAAATACGTAGACAAAACGATTCGATTTTGAGATCAGCCAGTTTGAGGAAGTTATCCGCTACTTAAAAGAAATGGAGATTTTATATTGTTTTTAATACAGTTCCGCTTTCATTTACTTGCAGTTGATGCTGTACGCCACATTTTAAGGCAAAATTATTTCTTTGGTGACCAACCGGGAAATCAAAAGCAACCGGGTAATTGTATTCTTTAATTTTTTCCATTACAATTTCATAAATGGTTTTTCCAAATTCCTCTCCAACATCATCTGGCTTAATTTTAAACCCACCAATAATTAATCCTTTTAGTTTATCCAGTTTCCCGCTTCGTTTCAAACTCCAGAACATCCTGTCCAGGTTGTATAGGTATTCTCCCGTATCTTCTACAAAAAGAATTTTGTGGTCTGTGTTTAAGTCAGACTGGCTTCCACAAAGCGTTTCAACAATGCTCAGGTTACCTCCAACCAAAATACCTTCAGCCTTACCAAATTTATTATTTGTATGGGCAGGAGCGGAGTAAGCCATCTCTTCGCCAATTAATACATTCTTGATGGATAAGATGGTTTCTATTTGCATAGGTTCAGCTTTATCCCACTCATCGGGAAAGCTGTTGCACATTTTAGAATGAATTGAAGCAATACCAAATTGCCTCGCTAAATGACAGTGTAAAACGGTTATATCGCTAAAACCAATAATCCATTTCGGATTTTTTTTAAATTTAGAAAAATCAAGCCGGTCAATAATCCTTACAAAACCATAACCACCACGGGCGCACATAATGGTTTTAACAGTAGGATCATCGAGCATATTCTGAAAATCGATTAGCCTTTCTTCATCTGTGCCGCCATAGATAAAATCGCGTTTTCCTATGGTATTGCCTATTTTAATTTTAAATCCCCAATCCTGCATTTGTACAACAGAAGACTGGATTTGTTCCATAGAAATGTAACCTGACGGGCTGGTTATGCCTATTGTATCTCCTGCTTTAAGGTATGGAGGGATTTTAAAAGATGATGCATTTTCCGGTTCGATGGTAATGGCAAGGCTTTTAAATGCAGGCAATAGCGCAGCTGAAGCTATAAATGAAGAAAGGAAATATTTTCTGTTCATCTAAAATGTAGTATTTTAAACGAATATAGGGTTTGAAATGATGAAATGAAGGTAACAAAAATATGAAAAGGGATTTATATCCATAAATCCCTTTAAACCAAACAAATTAATCTGTAAAAGATTAGTATAATGTGAATTAACTATATAACCAAGTAATGCGAAAATTGTTTTTTGGTGTTAAATTATTTTTATAAAAAAAATAAGGCTATCCCTCGCGGATAGCCTTAGCTAACAACAAAACAAATATATGATAACCAAATCATTCAAGCTTGAATAGTACAAGCTTGTAAAGTATATGAGCGTATACTTTGCGGCCCAGTGATGGATTCGAACCACCATGTAAAAGTTTATGAAACTCCAACCTTTCCCTTCAGTCAACTGGCCATTTTTACAGTTGTTTAAGCGTCAAATAATCTTTCAATTCTACAATTTGATCTTTGTTTAAAGTATCTTTATCATCCTGAGCCAGTTCCTTCTTTTCTTCACTTGTTAGTGGATAAATGAAGTTAGGGTACTCATCTATTGCAGGGTATTGAAAGTAAATAGACATAATAGTGATCCTTTAAGTTTAACCATTAATAACATTAACCAATAAGGTTAGGCAAATATATAAATTAGTATATAATATCTATAGAAATAGTAGTATTTATTTTCAAATAATTTTTAACTCTTAAAAATGCCTGAAAAGAGCAATTCAAATTCATGTTCTTAAAAGCTAATTATTTTAAGGATATTTGCATCCTTATTCATTAATCAAAAAAATTGTGTCTTTAGATAAATTAAAACTCAGTAAGCCACTTGTTGCGGCAATGACAGATGCCGGATTTCTAACTCCAAAAGAGGTTCAGTTAAAAACAATGTCGAGGATTTTGGGCGGACAGGATGTAGTTGCTGTAGGACCTGAAGGGATTGGTAAAACCACAACATATGTTTTGGCTACACTGATGAAGCTTAAATATGCTTTTGAAGAAGCGCCGCGTGCTTTAATTTTAGTGCCTGATGCTGAGCATGTTGCTGAAGTAATAGCGCAATTTAATTTGCTTAACAGAAATAAAACATTTCGCATTGTTGGGATAGACAGTTCAGGAAGTATAGATGCGCAAATGAACGAACTGACCGATGGAGTTGACATTATAGTAGCTGTGCCTGATCGTGCACGTGCTTTATATTTAAAGTTGGCGCTAAATACCAATAAAATTCAGTTGTTTATTGTGGATAATGCTGAATTAATTGTTAAAAAAGGCTTACAATTACCCGTTGTAGAGCTGGCAAATAGTGCTCAAAAAGCACAACACGTTGTTTTTACAGAGGTTTTGCATGATAAATTAAACCACATGCTTAATCCTTTTATGAAGTTTCCGGCAATTATTGAAGTTCAGGAACTGGCCGAAAAGGAAGCAGAAATACACCAGCAGTTATTATACCAGGTGCCTAATTTTAGAACCAAACTTAACCTGCTTACACTTTTAATGGGCGACGCCGAAGTGTTTGATAAAGTTGTTGTTTTTGTAAACACCAAATTAACTGCTCAAACGGTTTATAAGAATTTCAATCATGTTAATGAAGGTGAAATAAGCATTTACAGATCGTTATTTTTTGATGATGCAGGTTTTGATGATATACAGGATTTTAAAAACATTGCTGAAGCCAGGATTTTAATTGTAGCTAACGAAGGTCTTCAGGATCTTGATGTTTCTGGTATTCCATTTATTATTCATTTAGAATTGCCTGAGCAAAAAGAAACATTAATTAAGAGGATTGTAAAACATGGTGATGAAGAAGTGGTGGCCATTACATTCTCTACGGATATTGAATTAATTGAGGTTAGAAAAATTGAGCAGGCGGTAGGCGAGCTGATGCAGCTTATGGATTTGCCTGATGAATTAAAAGTAGATACTACTGCTTCGAAAACTAAAAAGAAAAAATCAACAGACGAAGAAGAGGAATCTTCAGATCGTGGTGCTGCATTTCACGATAAGAAGGCCAGCAACGTAAAAAACTATAATTATAGTGCAGGCACAAAAGCAAAAATGACTTACAAAAATAAAAAGGGTTTATCTTAACTTTTTTATATACGGAGCAACTGTTATTTTGAATTAGGCTTATAATTCTTTAAAATAGCGCCCTGATTCAAACAACATTTAATTTTTTTCAATAAAAATTAAAGCAAAAAAAAGTCCCGATTTTCATCGGGACTTTTTAATTATCGTTAATTAACGATTAGTATAATGTAAATTCTACACGACGGTTTTGTTGACGACCAGCTGCAGTTTTGTTGGTTGCAATTGGTTGACCCATTCCGTAACCAGTAGCTTCGATTCTTGATGCGTTAGCACCTTGAGATACTAAATAAGCTTTTACTGATTCAGCTCTATCTTTAGATAAACGTAAGTTTAACTCTTTAGAACCTGTGTTATCTGTGTGACCAGCTAATTTTAAGCTAAAGTTTTTCTCTACTAATAGAGCAGCAACACGGTTTAAAGTACCATAAGATTTTGAACGAATGGTTGCTTTACCTAAATCAAATTCTAAATCTTTAATCGCATCAGTTACAACTTTACGATCTGCTTCAGTTACAACAACTTTAGTTTCTTTAATGATTTGTGGTTTTGGAGTTGTTAAAGGACAACCTGAACCATCTACTACAGTACCTGCAGGAGTTCCTGGGCATTTGTCAAATTTGTTTGCAACACCATCATTATCATCATCACCTAAATCTTTAGCATATTGCTCACGATCTCTTGCAGCATTTTGCTCAGCAGTAGATAATGCTCTTCTTAAATCAGCACTTTCTTCTCCACTTTGTTTACGTAAATTAGCTAAAGAGCTATAGTTTTGTAATTGAGGTTTGTCTTTACTTCCTAAAGCAAACTCTAAACCAGCGTGTGCATAGGCAAATCTGTCATTAGTACCTGTGTTAACCCCGTCAAATTTAGCAGATTTAACAAAGTTCACATCATAACCGAAATCTAAGTTGATTCCTTTAGCTACACCTAATTTAAAACCAGCACCTACTGGAACAAACCAGCCTTCTCTGTAAGAACCACCATCATTTGGCGTAATGTTATTTACAGTAGCACCTGATGACATGTAACCAGCACCTGCTTTTAAGTAAGGGATAATAACTGCATTTTCGTTATTGATGTTGATGTTTGCAACATTATAAACAGCTGTTAAAGCACCTGACCATTGAATGTTTGTTTTGTAACCTGTGTTGGCAACATAACCACCTACACCGTTAGCAATTCTTAATTCTTCAACTTTACCTGCTAAGAAATCAGCCTGAATACCTAAAGAAGGTAAAATTTGCTTTTTAATATAACCACCGTAACCTACGTGCTCACTTGGCGTTTGGAATAAGTGATTAGAGTTGCCAAAAATTGTTCTTGGCGTTAATAAGCCACCGTGTACACCTACAGACCATGTTCTGAAGTCTTGTGTAGAGAAACGATTGGTTGTTGGGGTTTCCTGGGCAAATAATTGTGACGATAAGCCTAATAAGGCAACCAACATTGTTGATTTTGTAATCTTGGAGTTCATATTTTTTCTTTTTACGTTATTCAATAGATTTTACTACTGTTGTTGGTATGCTTTAAGAAAAAACCCTGCCAAAGATGAATCAAACAGTTCAAAATACACTAAATCAATCGCTTATAAGGGAGATTATTCCTTATCGCTTTGTTATATAAAAAAGAAAAGAAGATAAAATTATGTATAGTATTGTATACAAATTTAACTTTGTGATAATATTTTAATCCTTTGAGGATGGATTTTTTTTACTATTTAGAAGCATCTTTATAGCTTTTTCTACTCTTGTAAGCCTTGTTTTTTCCTGCTTAGCAGTTAAAATCCACAATACATATTCTTTTTTATTTGAATAGGAGAGCTGACTGAAGAATTGTAAAGCATCCGGATAAATACTTATTGCAGCCTTAAAATCGGCCGGGAGGGTAACGGTCTTTTTATCTACATCAATAAAATCGGCAAATTCATTGTGTTTTATCTGTGCATTGCCAACATTTGATGTTTTTACTTCCGATAATGGTTTTAATCGTAATCCTGTCCAGGTAGTATCTATCGATGCAGATGCGCAGGGCGTTAAACCATGCAAGTCCAAATCTTGCCAGGTATTCATCAGATCAAGGTCTGATTTTATTTTTGATGATTTTTTTGGATAAACAATCCATATTATACTGCCGGGTTTAATCGAATTAAGATACCTTTCAACCTGACTGGATAAATCTTTTTTACTGAGTGCAAAACAAATTAATGCATCAAACACAGGTGCATTACCATATTCAAAAGAAATATCGCCGGGAATTTCACCAAAGATTGATGACGCATCTACAGGAGCACCATCGATCTTTACTGTATATCCGGGTTTAATCTGAAGCTTTTTTAAAAGTGGATTTTGCATACACTTAATTATAATCTCATTTTGGCAAAGAAATCCCAAAATACAATTCCCGCAGATATAGTGATATTAAAAGAATGCTTCGTTCCAAATTGAGGTATTTCAATACATTCATCTATTTTAGCCATTACTTCTTCGCTAACCCCATCAACTTCGTTTCCGAATATTAAAGCATATTTTTTAAGCGGATCAGGTGTAAATGTATTCAGCATAGTGCTGTTTTCTGCCTGTTCAATAGCCACAATCTCATAGCCTAAGGCACGTAAAGCATCAACCGCCTGAACGGTGTCTGTATAATGGATCCAATCTACAGATTGCGTAGCACCCAATGCTGTTTTCTCAATTTCCCGATGCGGTGGTTGTGCTGTAATTCCGCAAAGCACAACTTTTTCAAGTGCAAAGCCATCGGCGGTTCTAAAAATAGAACCTACATTATGCATACTTCTTACGTTATCCAATACTGCAATAACCGGTAATTTTTCCTGGGCTTTAAATTCTTCTATATCCGGACGGTTTAACTCGTCTAATTTTAATTTCTTCATTCAATAATATGTGCTACTAAAGCCTTGCCGGACCGTTTCCTATTTCACTAATATAAATTTCTGCGGGGTAACCGATTTTATCCACATAATAATCTGTTAATTTCTTTGCAAAATCTTCTTCAAACCCTTTTTCAAGCAAAGCAATTGCACAACCGCCAAAACCAGCACCCGTCATCCGTGCGCCGATTACATGCTCGTAGTCGATGCAAAAATCAACTACCGCATCCAGTTCTTTACCGCTTACTTCATATAGTTCTTTTAAAGATTGGTGAGAAGCATACATCAAACGGCCAAATTCATCCAAATCGCCTGCATTTAAGGCTTTAGCGGCTAAATGAACCCGGTCATTTTCTTTAACCACATGTGTTGCCCTGTTTAATATCAGTTCGTCTTTAATTAAATGACTGTGCAAAGCAAATTTTTCTGCTGTTAATTCGCAAAGATTATGCAAGGTAATTTCCTCATTTAGTGCTTTTAAAGCGGTCTGACACTCGGCAACGCGTTCATTATATTTGGAATCTGCAAGTTCCCTCGGTTTATTGGTATTAATAATTGCTAAAACATAATTACCCAGGTTAACATCAACCATTTTATATTTTAAAGTATCGCAGTCCAAAACAATTGCTTTATCCTTTTCGCCAAAAGCCACCGCAAACTGATCCATAATACCAGAATTAACCCCAATAAACTCATTTTCTACCCGTTTTGCCATTTTAACCAGGTCAAGTTTATCGTAACCTAAATTAAAATAATCATTAAGGGCAAAAGCCGTAGCCATTTCTATAGAGGCAGATGATGAAAGCCCCGAGCCGATTGGAATGTTACCAAAATATAATAAATCTACTCCTGATAAACTTTTACCATCAGTTATAAATTCATTTAAAATTCCAATAGGGTAGTTGAACCAGGAGCTGCCGTTTTTTTGTTGAACTTCATTACTATTAATTTCTATAACAGACTCAAAGTTCAGGCTTTTAAACCTAAATTTTTGATCGTTGTTTGGCGCTAAAACGAGCCATGTACCTAATGTTATTGCACAAGGCATTACCAGGCCACCATTATAATCAATATGTTCTCCAATTAAATTAACCCGGCCAGGTGTAAAGTATACAGCATCAGCATTTTTATGGTATTGTTCGGCAAATTTTTCAGCTAATTCAATCTTCATTTGGTTAAAAATATTTATAAAATCATTAATAATAGTATGTTTGTTTAGGAAACAAAAGCCCTAAGTTACAATTTATGAGCGTTCAGCAAACACCAACAGGAAAAAATATTGACGGCAAACCGGTTGTCGCAATCGAACTAACCAATAAAAAAGGCACTTACGTTAAAATATTTAATTATGGTGCTATAATTAACAAGTTTATTGTTAAAAATGCACAGGGTAAAGAACAAGACATTGTTTTGGGCTTTGATACTTTTGAGCAATACCTGGATGAAAAATACCTGGAGAACAATGGATTAATTGGCGCTGTGGTTGGCCGGTACGCCAACAGGATTAAAAATGGAAGATTCACTATTGAGGACAAAACCTATCAATTGGCTCAAAATGCCGGCCCTGATTGCTTGCACGGTGGAATAACTGGTTTTGATAAAAAGGTTTGGGATATTATAGAAACAAGTGAGGAGCCAAATGCTGCTGTTACCCTTGAATATGAAAGTGAGGATGGGGAAGAAAACTTTCCCGGAAACCTGGTAGTTGCACTCACCTTTGAGTTAACCGATAATGATGAACTTATTTTAAGTTATGAAGCAGAAACAGATCAGGCTACGGCAATAAATTTAACACATCATGGTTATTTTAACCTATCGCCAAATGGGGGTAACTTAGCCAAACATAAGCTTCAGATTTTTGGATCCAATTACCTTGAGCAGGATGACAATTATTCGGTTACCGGAAAATTAATTCCTGTTAAAGATACCGCCTTAGACTTTACCCAAATGAAAGAAATTGGTAAAGACTGGGATGCAAATGTGGGTTACGACCAAACCTTTGTGCTGGATAAAATCCATGGTGATTTAACTTTAGCGAGCAAAACAATTAGTGAAGATAGCGGTTTAGTATTAAGTGTTTATACAACAGAGCCAGTAGCGCATTTATATACTTCAAAGTATTTAAGAGCCCAAAACGGTAAGGAAGGACGTGATTATATTGGTTATGATGCTTTTTGCATCGAAACACAGCATCATCCGAATGCGATTAATATCCCTGAATTTCCAAGTACCATTTTAAAACCTGAGGATTTGTATACTCAAACAACTGTTTACAAAGTTTCACTAAATAAATAAGCTATGTTTACCATTGAAGAGATAAAAGCAGCTGAATCGAAAATAAAAACTGGCGCTGATTTCCCGAATTTCATTAAAGAAATAAAGAAGCTTGGCGTAAAAAGAAATGATGTTTATGTTTCCAATGGATTATCTATATATTTTGGAGATGAAGATCACAATGAACAAACAAGTCCTGAAAATTATCCGGATTTAATTATTAATGACGAATCTTCTCCAGAAAAACTACAACATGCATTAAGTATTCATCAAAAGGGCGAAACCGATTATTTTACCTTTTGTAAGCAGGCAGCTGATGCAGGCGTGGAAAAATGGATAATCGAAACGGCTGATTTAAGTGTGGTATACTTAAACAGTGAAGGAAATGAACTGATTAAAGAAAATATACCAGTAGGGTAGTGAGTCCTAATTTTTCTTGAATAAGAATGTCTTGTTGCCCTAATCGAAAGACGGTAATTATTTTCTAAAACGAGTTTAATTAAAGAACGTACAAAATCTGAATGCTGATGCTGTACGTTCTAATCACTATTTACTTATTTCTTTGGTTCCGTCGCTGTTCCAATTCACAAAAGAGGAATTAGCGATCAATCTTAAATAAGGGTAATTATTGATTGATTTTGCCTGTAAAAATGTTGTTTGGGCCAATTGACAGAATTTGAATTAATGCTGTTTTTCTTGATGGGGAAACCTCAATTTCGGTATCGTCCTCCATTTCCAAGGTACCGCCATTGCCCTTACGATATTTTACAACATAGTTAAGGTTAACAATAACAGAGCGGTTAACACGCAAAAAGAATTCATCCTGAAGGATATACTCGTATTCTTTTAAGGTTTTAGAAACAATAATCTTTTTTTTATCGTGTAAATAAAAAGTACTGTAGTTACTCATCGCCTCAACACGCATAATATTAGCCTTGTTCACAAAATAAATTCCTTCAGCAGTAGACAGCGCCAACCGGCTATTGATTGATTTATGGTCTGATAAAGTGATGCTTTTAGTGTATTCTGCGCGTCTTTTCTTCAGCCTGAAAATAGCTGCATGCAATTCATCTTCATCAATTGGTTTAACCAGATAATCTACCGCATTTAATCGCAATGCCTCCAGGGTATAGGTATCATAAGCAGTTGTAAAAATAACCTGAAAATTAAAAGCCCCTAATTTCTCGAGAAATTGGAAACCATTTAAGCCGGGCATTTCTACATCCAGAAAAAGTACATCGGGGTTCAGCTCCAGGATTTTAGAAAGTGCTTTAAAAGGGTCGTTAAAAATAGCCTGTACCTGGAGGTCTTCGCTAAACGTTTCCAGTTTACGATTGAGCAGGAAACTACCACGCACTTCATCATCCAATATAACTGCTTTTAACATCCCGAGCTTTTTAACAGACTAAATTTCGCTTTTTAATCCATACTAAACAAATTGAAAATTAGCTGATTAATAATTCACTTGTGCGACTTATTGAGCTGTACTGAATTAAAATTGGATTATAAATAAGATCATTCCTATTAAAATGAGTAAAACAGTTAGTTGAACGAGTGGAGCGCCAGTGCTGAATAGCAAAGATTGTTCTTATTGAATATAATAATGTGTTATTTTGAATTGTATTTTGCTGTAAATCTACAATTTACGCCCTACAGGGTTAGATTGGATAAAGTAGAAGAAAGATACACTTGCTTATTTAAGGTGGCTTATTCAATTTAATATGAAAATATACCATTGCATACTTTTGGTTTTAGTAATAACCGGGCCGTTGGTATTCGGACAATCTTTTCCTAACTTAAAATTTAATCAGCTTACCGTAAAAGATGGATTAAGCACCAATGCTGTAAAATGTTCGTATGAGGATCATAATGGTATTATCTGGATTGCCACAAGCAAAGGTTTAAACCGTTATGATGGCACCGGCATAAAAGAATTTAAGCATAATGCTAAAGATACTCAGTCTATTTGTAATGATGTTATTAATTATATAGCAGCCGATCCAGAACATCATTTATGGCTTGCCACTTTGGGCGGGCTATCCCGTTTCGATCCAAAGACGGGAAAAGCGGTCAATTTCTTACACAACGAATACAATAAGAACAGCTTAGCCAGCGACCAGAATTGTTCGCCGTTTTTTGATAGCAAAGGCAGGTTATGGCTGGCTACAAATGGCGGAATACAACTGTTTAATTATAAAAAGAACACTTTTATAACATTTAAGGCACCTGCTTTAAAAGCAGACTTAAATGCTTATGCCTATAATTCGTTCGTTGCGGTTCGGGAAGACAAAACACACCGTTTATGGGCGTTAAGTGCTTATGGATTATACCTTATCGATGAGCAAAACAAAAGGCTTATTCTGTACAACCAGGGTGGCACTAATGAAAATGTAACCTTTTATCAGGGTTCTAACGGTACTATTTATTTAGGACAGCACAAGGGTATTCAAACTTTCGATCCTCAAAAGGGGACTTATCAAGAATTGTTGAAATCGCTTTTTAATCTGCCTGGTATACGGGTAAACGACATTAATGAATGGACTGATAACCAGCAGCATAAATGGCTTTGCATAGCCGGTAATGGTGGCTTTGCCTTAATGAACCCAAAGAGCGGCCGCTTAAAAGAATATGTTTCTGATAATCTGAATCCGTCATCGCTTAATGCATTTAATATTTACCATATTCAAAAAGACAGGCAGAATCGCCTGTGGCTATCAACCGACAATGGACTAAACATTATCGACCCGAACCTGCAGAATTTTGAAAACATTCCTTTATATCAACAGCTTAAATTAAGTAACCCCAAAATTTTCGGCTTACCCAACAACATGCTCGAAACAAAAGACCGGTTTTACCTGACAGGCTATTATGCCAAAGGTATTTACGTGTTCGATAAAAACTGGAAATTTTTGTCGCATACCTTGCAGGTTCCTGAAAACGCCAAAAGCGCGTTGAGCAAATCGATTAACAGCATTTACAAAGATGACCAGAACAATTTTTGGTTTAGTACAGACTCAGGTTTGATTAAAAAAAGTGGAAATCAATACAAATTCTTCTTTCCTCCGGTAGATACCACCAATAAAGATAATCTTGCCATATCCAAAATATATAAAAGAAAAGATGGTTTGTTCTGGATAAGGGCAAGGCAAAATGGTATTTATCTTTTTGATCCGTTTAAGGGGATATTTATGAAGCAATATAAGGTGGATGGCAAAGCCATTGATGGCCCTGTTTATTCCTGTCTTTTAGATAAAAACGATAATTTTTGGATTGGTTCTACCAAAGGATTGAGTTACTATGTTCCCTCTAAAGATGCCTTTAACAAAATCATAGTAAAAAAAGCTGATGGCAAACAATACCCGATAAGCTGGATAACGGATATTACTGAAGATAAAGACCATATTATATGGGCAGTTTCGGATGTAGGCCTGGTAAAGATTAACAAATCCACGAGAATTGGTTTGCTGATTGATACTGAAGCCGGCTTGCCCGAAAATTACCTGAAAAGAATATTGGCCGATACCCTGGGAAATTTATGGATTCCATCGCAACAAGGGATTATTAAGTACGACAGGAAGAAGACATTTACTTTTTTTAATGTCAATAACGGTCTTCCTTTTCAATATGAGGGCCATGGTTTTTTTGAAATCGATCAGACCGGCAATTTTTTATTGAGTTTTAGCGGCTTTGTTACGCGGTTTAATCCCTATCATGTCAAAACAAATACCATTGTGCCGCATGTTATTTTAATGGAAATTAACGCCAACGGCGAAGAAATAGCGATTCAGAATTCAGACAAGGCGAAAAAAATTGAGCTTGAGCCGGGAACAAAAATTGTTAATATTCATTTTGCCCTTACAAATTACACGGTACCGCAAGAAAATAAATATTTCTACAAAATAGGTTCGCATGCCCATTGGCAGCAGGTAAAAAATGGCGATATCGCTTTAGGAAGCATGCCAAAAGGTAAATATACACTCTATATTAAGGGGTGTAACAACGATGAGCTTTTTAGCCCTGAGGAAAGCCTGTTTATTACGGTACTGCCTTACTGGTACGAAACAAATTTATTTAGTATACTTTGCCTTGTAGCCGTTTTAAGTCTTATTGTTTTTTTATGGCGCAGGCGGATTGCTTTTATCCGAAAACAATTTTTGTTTAAGCAAAGGCTTTCAGAAAGTGAGCTGAAGGCCATCAGGGCCCAGATGAATCCACATTTTATTTTTAATGTACTTAATTCTATCGAATCTTATATTGTAGAAAACAATCCGAAAACGGCAAGCAGGCTGGTTCAGAAGTTTGCGGCCCTGAGCAGGTTGATATTGGAAAACTCTACCCAGAGTGTAGTTGCGGCAGATCGGGAATGGAAGGCGCTAAAACTTTATGCGGAGCTGGAAGTAATGCGTTTTAACAACCAATTTAGCTGTACGTTTAATTTAGATCCGGATATTGATCTTTCCAGGTTATTATTGCCTCCAATGCTTGTGCAACCCTTAATCGAAAACGCGATACATCATGGAATGCGCAATTCGATTGAAAAAAACAACCACATTAATGTTAAGCTTGAGCAAACCGAAACCGAAATTTGTTTTACTGTGGAAGATAATGGAATTGGGATAGAAGAAGCCGGAAAATTCAGAACCTTTTCTTCCATCAAAGGGAAATCTATCGGTCTTTCATCTATAAGAGATCGTGTAGATATTTTTAATGTACTGAATGAAACTGGATCTGCAAGCTTTAACATCCATAAAAAAGATGAGCGCGAAGGGCGGGGAACTGTTGCAAAGTTAATACTACCGAAAATTTTTAAACAAGGTTAATTTTATAGAAGGCCGATTTAAGGCTGCAGATTATTTAAAAAATCTAAAGTGATTTTTTTATTGGCATCAGATAGATTGGTCAAATCTGTTTTCTCTAAATTGAATTTTAGCAAGGATAATCCGGAAACATTAAGCTCTACAACGGCTAAATCGGGAACCGTACTGCTATTGACCTGACCTGATCCGGTGCCCATAATCCCAATTTTTAAATAAGTTCTTAAAAAATCAATTAAATTGGATAAAACATTTTTTTCTTTTCTGTTACCTAACCTAAACAAAATGGTATGGTATACATCGTTAAATACCCTGGCTGGTGCGTTGTCAAATAAACCGCCATCAACCCAATATCCTTCGAAATGTGGCGGTAAAGAAAGTTTGTATACTGATGCGGTCGTAATTAAAACAGGTTTAAAGATCAAAGGTAAACTCATTGACATACGGACCGCTGTTGAAATCGGAAAGTCGGGCGTGGTTTTATAAGAAAACACTTCTACATTTTCTGTTTTAAAATTGACGCTGGTAAAGGCCAGTTCAACACCAAAAATAGCATAGTGTTCTTTAAACGTACATGGTTTTTCATTTAGTTGCTGAGTTAGCAGCAACTCCTTGGCATAGGCATAAGCATCTTCATTCATACCTTCTTTTGAGAAGGCGATCTTGTTTCGGACACAAAAAATTTTGTATTGAAGCCAGAACTCAAAAAACTCCTCCTGTATGGTTCTTCCTGAAAACAAACCCCAATCGGCTATTAAACAGGATAAATATTGAGGTAACTTATCCTTTATTTTTTTAGCCAATTCAGGTGATTCTTTAGCGAGGTGGTTGTCGATTTGACTACCGATTACACCAGTTTTGTGCAGCCCGATTAACAACATCACGACCCATTTCGGAGCATTTTTAAATCTTGCTTTTCCGTCGTCAATGTTTATTTCGCTGAAACCGAAGCCAGCTATTACATTTTCACCCATAATCGGGTAGTCAAAGAAGTAATTGAAATCTTTACTCAGAAGAATAAATATCTCATCGCCGCTAAAACCACTTCCTAATAAGAATGCCGTGATCGCACCGGCAGAGGCGCCTGAAATACCTTTTATACTGCCTGTAAGCTTAGAATTCTGAAACGAAATCACTTTGGCTTCTTCTAAAGCATAAATAGCACCAAGATAAGCATTGCCTTTGCCACCACCACCTTCAAAAGACAGGTAATTAATTTCTGATCGCTTTTTCATTGCTGATAATCTGGTAACTCTGAATCCTGTTGCAGGTAAACCAATGT
Source organism: Pedobacter nototheniae (assembly GCF_032678625.1). Classification (GTDB taxonomy): domain Bacteria; phylum Bacteroidota; class Bacteroidia; order Sphingobacteriales; family Sphingobacteriaceae; genus Pedobacter; species Pedobacter nototheniae_A. The sequence goes on from NZ_JAVTSO010000002.1 coordinate 855,004, forward strand.
AGTCGGAATAATCACTTCCCATGGCTCACCCTCCGGTACCGCATTGCCTATATCATCGGTTTGGTTTTTCAGCTCATCTGCCAGAGATATAAACAATGGACTTTGTAATTTCGGTGTATCGCCGCCGCCCCATAATGCACCATCATTTTCAAGATAATACATCACCGCATCGTTGTATCCCGGGTGTACGGGAAGTACAACCCTTACAGAACCTGCCTGAAGAAATTTAGTAAATAACGGGTCGTTATCAAAAATGCTTGATTTATGGATCCATTCCGTTTTGCGGGCCCAAAAGTATGGGTAGAATAAATAAGTCAGGTTTTCCCATTCAAATGCCTGCTCAAAAAACTGGATGGTTTTTCCTTCATTAATGGCATCAAAGATGTCAAAGTCTGGCGAATCATTCAGGTTAGCTTTCATCGCATCAAATAATCCGAAAGTGTAGGTGTCCATCAGCAATTTAATACATTGTTTTTTTAGTTCAACCTTTTCTATTTCCCGGTTTATTAATGGATTTTGACCTGAAATTACGATACCCTGTTGTACCTTCTGTGCAGCATTTTTTTGATCATAATCCATCTGCATTGCTTTATAGGCATTCATGATTTTTTCATAGGTCTCAATTTGCCATTGCTCGTAGGTTTCAGGAAGCCTTTCTACCAAAGCGTACAGATTTACCGTATAAGAAAGTACATCATAACTGTTTACCGATACCTGGATAATAGTGTCTTGATAAAAGGTATGAAAAGGAATGGATTGGTCATCAAACAGGGAATTGGCCAAAAAACGTTCATTAAACCGTCCTCTGGTATCATCCAGATTTAATATACGAAAGATCTTGTTGCCTATAGTGATTTCCAATTTTGGGAAATGTGTCCAGATGGCTGATACATCGAACCAAACGCCTACTTTGGAAACATAGCCAGAAGGTACCACCAAAGACTGGTTGTTGAGCGAAAAGGATGCACCTTCCTGAACTTCATCGCTGTCTTTACCTTCGCCAATAGGCATACCATCTTTAAAAATGGCTGATGAAATGGTTTTATACAACGGTGGAGGAGGAGTTACACCCTGGGTATTATAATCTCTGATGTACCATTGATAGTTGAATTCATTGATATCCTTGTGTGAAATAAGGCCATCAGTTATCCATTTGGCCTCGCTGTCCTGAATCCATTTGTAGGGTATGATAGGGGGTGTTAAGTCTTGTTTTGGCTGATGGTTTTGTGCATATTCAAAAAATGCAGCGGGCTCAGGTATAATAAACTCAAACATCATGCGCTTGCCGTAATTAAATATCTGTGCTTCATAGTATTTATCAACCCATCTGTAAATGCCGATTGTGTGTTCAGTACTGTTTTTATTATCTATACCGTGTGTATTGATTTCTTCAACTTCATGGAGCTGTTTCTCTGTACGTTCTTCACTGGTTTTCTTTTGTATTTTAGAAACGGATTTATTGATAACTTCCTTGGCAAAGTTTGATGAGGTTTTATTGGATTCTTCACTGGAAGTACCATAAGCAAAATCGCCATAGGCACCAAATGTGACCATTCCATAGGAGCCAGAAACAGTAACCCCCGCCTGAACATCCATTTTTTCTTTGATGGTTTTCTCACTTTCCTTTGCTAATTCAAATCTTTCGGTACTTTGGGTGTCTTTATCTGTTGTTTCCTCAGTTTCTTTTGATTCAATAAATATTTCTTCTGTCCGATCGAGTACACGATGTTTACGTTCTTTATATTCCCCCTTTAAAACATTCTCAATATGAGCCACCTCTCCGCTCATGTATTTTTTCAGCTTCTGCTTTACCACCTTAAGATCGCCAACGCCCAGTGGCTTAATTGATCTCCTTACATTGTTAGGAACAGGAATAGGAAAGGGTTTATAAGGTTTCCTAAAATCATTCAGGCGCGATACCAGGTTAGATAAGTCGTTATAACTTAATACTTCCTTAGGCATCAATTCCAAAAATGCCTCATCCTGAACGTTGCTGGCTTTTTGATATAAAAGGTTTAGTTGATTTTGCAATTGAGACATCGTAACAGGCACCTGAAAATCGACATCTGTAATGTGCATACTTGTCAGTAAAGACTGAGTCGTATTTTGCAGTTTTGTTAAGTCAGATTTTTTATACACCAATTTATTGGATATCGTAGTTCGATTAATGCTTTTACCGGCTTCTTCTGATGGCTTACCACCAACGTCTTTAGTTTCGCTATATATAATGGGATTTAGAGTCTTTACTTCATCTATGGCTTTTTTTGTTTCAAGGATATCAGTCCATATTTTGGTATATTCCTTTACTTTTTCCGGATCAATTACATTCGGTATGGTGGTTGGAGGACGATCTGTACTTACTGGTTTTGGAAGTATGGTAAGCACTTTTGGAATTAACGGCTGGGCAGTCATCACCCGTTGTAAACTTGCCACATCTGTAACCAGATTACGATTGATGCAATCTAAAAGGTGAAAACTCTGCAATCCGATGGTTAATATCTCAGGATTTACGGTTTCAGCCCTTCCTAAAACATAAAAAGCATAATACCTGTCCCAAATGTTTTCAAGCATCCGTTGCCGAATAGGCGTTTTTAGAAATACATCTATCGACATTCCAATGGCTTCATAAATTTGCTGCTTTAAAATGTTGATATCAAAATTGCCGACCTGTGCTTTTGCGGTTTCATGTATTTTCGATAAACTGAAATCTCCTTCTGATTGAGGATAGTTTATTTTATAATCTGTCGAATTGATAAAATCCTTAGTTATTTCTGGTATCCTCTCGGCTTCTTTAGCATTGAATAAACTTAATAGTTTGGCAATGGGAGTTTTCTCAATTGCCCTGCTGTCTTCAATAAAATTTAATTGAAAGTTTCTTTCGTTAATAGAAGTTGGAGGTCGGAGGGCAACAAATTTGAATACATCTGTTTTGGCTGAATTATCCATAATCTTGTTTTAGCTAAGTAAATGAAATGTCTAATTAAGAGGGTGGTCTTAGATTTCAGTGTTAAGCTAATCACAATTAACAAGCGAATGTATTGTAATGATTGAATAGGATGGATGGCTGCGTAGATTAGGGCGTCTAATGAGCGAAGGCAGCAGGTAATTTAGCTCAAATTAAAAGGAAGCAGAAGTAATAAAATTATAATAGGCTTTTTATAAGCCACTTATGAATCTTTTTTGTTATTCTGAAAAGTTCAAAGCATTGTTAAGTAATGAAAAGCAAACTCAACGATACAATACTTCTTAGCTTTCAGAATAACAGCGTGTGCAGGGGATTTGTAAGGTGCTTTCTTAAATTCTCTCCAGCACCATTTTAATGGCTTTTTCTACAATCTCATTCGGATTCTGGCTAAACTGAAAGTTTACCCTGCTGGCTAAAATTGCATTAACAGACAGTGCTTTATGACCTAAAACTTTAGCCAATGCATATATTCCTGCTGTTTCCATCTCCAGGTTAGTAACCCTTAAACTTCCGCTTTTAAAAGAATTAATTAAACCAATAAAATTAGGAACTGCATTTTTAGCCCGTACCTGTCGCCCTTGTGGTGCATAAAAACCAGGTGCTGTAATGGTAATGCCTTGTTCCATATCTTTGCCAATTGTATTAATTAGCGTTTCACTGGCTGCAGTTAAATAAGGGTTAATGTTTTTTAAATGCCCGAAATGAGACTTTATATCATCCAGCAAACTATGCTCATCACCAGATAATTCCTGCACGTAATAATTCATTAAAGCATCCATTCCTAAGCCATAAGCAGAAGCTAAAATGGTGCCCATCGGTATATCAGGTTGTACCGCACCAGAGGTGCCTACCCGAATGATATTTAAAGAAGTAAGCTCCTTTTTTACCGCTCTGTTGCTAAAATCTATATTAACAAGCGCATCAAGCTCATTGAATACAATATCTATATTATCAGTTCCTATTCCGGTAGAAAGAACTGTGACACGTTTAGCCCCTATATAACCCGTATGGGTGATAAACTCACGTTTGCCTTTTTTTAGTTCAATGCGGTCAAAATATTTACTTACCGCTCCAACACGATCAGGATCGCCTACTGTAATCACCGTTTCGGCTACGTCTTCAGGTAAAATGTTCAGGTGGTATATTGTTCCGTCTGGATTTATGATTAAATCACTTTCTGCTATTTTCATGGATATATCTGGTCTTAAATGGTTTGAAGGTACTTTAGTTTAATGCCTTCAATTTTATCAAACTTAGTTAAAACTATATTTAATTGTGCCTTTCTGATCTCAAATTTTAAAATGCATTGGGTATCAAAATTTTGACCCAGTACCAACAAATTCTCGTCCTTTACCAGTTTCATCACATCGTTCATTTGTAAATAATCAAATTGAACTTCATACACATCATTAATGGTTTTACTTATTATGGAAGCAGATTTAATGGATTCGGCAGCTGCCGTTTTATAAGCATTAATTAAACCCGGAACGCCTAACAAAGTACCACCAAAATACCTCACAACCACAATCAAAACATTTGTTATGTCATCTGATAACATACAGTTTAGAATCGGTCTGCCAGCCGTACCAGAAGGTTCACCGTCATCGTTAACTCTAAAAACAGACCGATCAGGTGTTAATCTGTATGCATAGCAGAAATGCCGTGCCTTAGCATGCTCGGTTCTTAAATTTGTAATTATTGGTTTAACTTCTTCTTCAGATTTAATGGGGTAGGCATAAGCAATAAATTTACTGCCTTTATCTCTAAATATACCTTCAGCAGCACGATCTATTGTTTTATAAGAATCATCGAACAGCATAAATTTGTGATAAAGTAATTAGTACAACAGCAGCAATGGCTAAAACAATCCCGGCATAATTGAGCTTGGTTAGTTTTTCTTTAAAAATTAATATCCCGATTAAGCTGCCCACAACAATAACACCTAAATTCATTGCGGCGAATACTGTTGACGGGTTTTTAGATAATGCCTGATGGGCTTTTAAATAAAACAGGATATTGCCAAAATTAAATAAGCCCAGAATAACGCCGCACACCAGGTTAACCAGCTGTAATTTAGTTTTTTTAGCTAAAACCATTATCATTACGATTATGATAGAAACTATAAAGGCCAAACAAAAGACCGTGAAGAGCGAAGTGGTATAAGGCAATTCCTTATGTAAAGCAATTTGTTTAAAGAGTACATCAATTACACCGAAGCCTATAAAAACAAATACCGGATAAATCCATTTATTTTGTTCTGCTTGTTTATCCGTTTTACGGATAAAAGTTAAAAATATGGCGATAAAACCAACCGCTAATCCAATAAACTTTAAGTTGTTAAAATCTTCCTTAAAAATAAAATAAGCTGCTAAAACCGGTATAAATAAAGAAAGTCGTTGTGCAATATCTGTTTTAACGATTCCCAGATTTTTAACAGAGGCAGCTAAAAACAGAAAAATTGTAGGTAAAAGCACAGCTAAAGAAATGTAAATAGACCACGGAGCAGTAGCTGTTACGACAGATACATCTGGTTTAAAAAACAAAAAACACAAAGTTAAAGCTGTTAAGTAGTTATAAGTAACGGCTTGTATAATGCTAATCTGGTATCTTTTAGCAAGTTTTAAAAGGATAGCAACAGTTACGCTGCATAAAATACTTAAAGCAATGTATATCATTAATTTATATCGTTTATATAGATAGAGAGTTTGTCTGTTCCAAGTTGAAATTCTTCTTGTAAATGGCCATTTATGGTAGGCGCCGCTATACCGGCTGTCCAGCTATTTGCTGAGCGGAAAATACGGGCCTCATCCCAAAGATTGTTTTCTAAAAATTGATTTAAAATATGTGCGCCTCCTTCAATAATTACAGATTGTATGTCCATTAAATAAAGTTGAAAAGAAATCTTTTGCGGAAGATAAAAATGCATGTCTTCCATTTGAATGTAGTGAATGTTATCAACTACATCAGTTTTGATTTCATTTAAAATAATGGTTTTGGCTTCCTTATTGAATAGGTGGTTATTTTTAGGGATTTCTAAATGTTTATCAATAACCAGGCGAACCGGGTTTTTGCCTGTCCATTCTCTGGCAGTTAAATGTGGATTATCGGCGATAGCAGTTTTTTTTCCAACTAAAATGGCGTCTTCTTCTGTACGCCATTTATGCGCTATGCGTTTGGCTAAGGCTCCGCTAATCCATTTTTGATGACCATCACTGGTCGCAAAGTAACCATTAGCTGTTTCGGCCCATTTTAAAATAATATATGGTCTTTGTTTTTGTATCCTGGTAAAAAATCTCCTGTTAAAATACAAGCATTCTTCATCTAAAACACCACTTACAACTTCAATACCGGCATTTTTAAGTTTTTCAATTCCCTTACCATCAACACCAGAAAAAGGGTCACGATTTCCGATGACAACTTTTTTTAGCTGGTGTTTTACAAATAAATCTGCACAGGGCGGGGTTTTACCAAAGTGGGCACAAGGTTCTAAATTAACATAGGCTGTAGCTTGTTTTAAGAGGCTTTCTGCTTCATCTCCGTAACGCTCAAATACAGTTTTAACCGCATTTGGCTCTGCATGTGCCTGCCCAAATTCCTGATGGTAACCTTCGCCAATTATTTTTCCGTTTGCCACAATAACGCATCCAACCATTGGGTTTGGACTTACGTTTCCGATTGCTGTGGCTGCTAATTCTAAACAACGTTTTATGTAAAATTCATCGCTCATTAGCGCAAAAGTAGTCAAAGATTTTAATGGATGGCGTAAAATAGAAAATGTAATTAAAAAAGCTAAACTATGTTTAGTTTTGCAGTACATGAAAATAGGAGAATTAGCCGAAAAATATATTTCTGATTTGAATATCCTCTACGAGCGAGAGGAAGCTAAAGTTCTATTTAGCTTATCTGCGGCGCATATTTTAAACATTTCGACAACTCAATTAAGAATGCAGTATGCAGTATCTTTGTTGTATAATGATTATCAGCAATTGCTGGCCATTTTGGAGGACTTAAAATCGGGCAAACCCATTCAGCATATACTAAATGAGGCACATTTTTATGGTTCTGTTTTTAAAGTAAATGAAAACGTATTGATTCCGAGACCGGAAACTGAAGAACTGGTAGATTGGATAATTAACGAAATTCAGCAGGTGGGAAATGGGGCTGTACAAATACTGGATATTGGTACCGGATCGGGTTGTATTCCTATAACTTTAAAAAAGTATTTACCTAACAGTACCGTTTCTACGATGGATGTTTCTGCCAAAGCCATTGAGGTTGCAAAAGAAAATGCAGAACATTTACAACAGCAGGTTAATTTTATAGAAGCTGATATATTGGTTTATAAAAGCAATGAAAAGTACGATGTGGTGGTTAGTAATCCGCCGTACATCAGAATGCTGGAACGAACAGAAATGCATAAAAATGTATTAACTTTTGAGCCACACCTTGCTTTGTTTGTAAGTGATGAAGATCCATTAATTTTTTATAAAGCCATAGCCGAATTTGCAATTCAGAACCTTAACCCTAATGGTTATTTATTTTTTGAAATTAATGAGTACTTAGGTTTAGGAACCATTCAGTTGTTAAAAGATAAAGGATTTAATAACATTAAGTTAAAGAAAGATATGCAGGGTAAAGACAGAATGATTATGGCTAAGATCGTGGATGAAATTGCGTAATTACTTCTCTTAAATAATCACGATCTATATGCGTATAAATTTCTGTAGTGGTAATGCTTGAATGGCCTAACATTTCCTGTACCGCCCTTAAATCAGCTCCGCCTTCAATTAAATGGGTAGCAAAGGAGTGGCGTAGGGTATGTGGGCTAATTGTTTTTTTAAGTCCAACGCTTACCGCTAAACTCTTAATTAAATTAAAAATGGTAATCCTGGAGAGTTTTGCTCCAAAACGATTAAGAAAAATATAATCTTCATTGCCTTTCTTAATGTTTGCATGTACTCTAACTTGATTAAGGTAAATATCAAGCAATTTCAAAGCAACCCCTCCAATGGGTACCAAACGTTCTTTATTGCCTTTACCAATAACTTTAATAAATTCTATCTGTGGGTATAAATTTGATATTTTTAAATCCGTTAACTCACTAACTCTTAAACCACAACCATATAATACTTCAATTATAGCTTTATTTCTCATGCCTTCAGGCTTTGAAGCATCTATCGCATCAATTAAGCTGTTAATCTCATAAATATTTAAAGTGTCTGGCAGTTTTCTGCTAATTTTGGGTGCCTCGATTAAGGAAACAGGATCACTTTGAACAACATCTTCCAGCATAAGAAACGAGAAAAATGCTTTTAATCCGGAAATTACACGAGCTTGCGTACTGGCCTGCATACCCAACTCATTTAGCCAGGTAATAAACAGCTTTACATCTTCAACCTTTATTTCATTCAGTTTCGGCTCCAAGCCTAAAGTTGCATAATATTGCCTTAATTTATCGATATCATTCAAATAAGCATCAACAGAATTGCCTGACAAAGAGCGTTCTAACTTTAAATAAACCGTAAAACCTTTAATATATGATTGCCAAAGCATGTTTTTGTATCAGATTTTTTTTAACATTGCAACGTTACAACATTTTAACGTTATAATACCATCATGAAAATACAAATTATAAACGGACCAAATTTAAATCTTTTAGGTGTGAGAGAGCCCTCAATTTACGGTAATGAAGGTTTCGATGATTACGTTAAACAACTAAGAACCGTTTATTCTATCCTGGAAATTGATTATTTCCAAAGCAATGTAGAGGGCGAAATCATTAACAAACTGCACGAAGTAGGTTTCAGCTATGATGGCGTGATCCTTAATGCAGGAGGTTACACACACACCTCAGTAGCTATTGCGGATGCGATTGCAGCCATAAAGACGCCTGTAATTGAAGTTCATATTTCTAATATCTATGCCCGTGAAGAATACAGGCATATTTCTTTAACAGGTAAAAATTGCAAAGGTGTTTTAACCGGTTTCGGCATCAATGGATATCGTTTGGCTATAGAAAGTTTATTAATAAATACTCAAAATGCTTAAAAATCTAATATTAATCGCTCTGTTTTTCTGTGTAACTGTTGTTTGTGCACAGGAAGGTACTCCAAAAAAAACGATGATTAATGAACAATCTGTTGTAAGGGGAGAAGACGGCATGGCTTACCCTTATGCGGTATGGCAAAAATTAATGACAACGGGTAAGTATGGGCTAAAAAGTAGGGGAACACGTGCAGAAAATGGCAGCCCTGAATATTTAATCTATCAGTTATCGGCTAATGAAAAGACCGCCTTTTTTGATAAACTACCTAAACCCCGAGCCAGTGATTCTTTTGCTGAAGGAGAATTGTTTAATGGTTTAAAGGTTACCGATATGAACGGCAATAAATATGATCTTCGAGATAGTACAGGCAAAGTATTTGTACTTAATTTCTGGTTTATTAATTGTCCGCCTTGTAAAGCGGAAATCCCTCAGTTAAATGAACTTGCAGCCGAATACAAAGATAAAAACGTTGTTTTTTTAGCCATTGCATTGGATGAAAGATATGATTTAAAGAGCTTTTTAAAAACAACTCCATTTAATTATAATATCGTTGACGGAGGTCGTTATATTGCCAATAAATATGATGTAAAAGGTTATCCAACACATGTTGTTGTTGATAAAAGTGGCTTTATTAAATTCAGCACTTTGGGTTTGGCTTCCAATACCATTCATTGGGTTAAAAAATCTATCGACGAAGCTTTGATAGGTAAGTAGAGGAGTTGCTTAACCAATTCATACGTCACCCTGAATTTATTTCAGGGTCTTAGGGAATAGATTCAGTTTCTATTTCTTCATTGCGAGGCACGAAGCAATCCTTATGCAATGAATATTTACCTTTTAAGATTGCTTCGTGCCTCGCAAGGACGGCTTTTGTGATTTTTTATTCTTAACCAATTCATACATCACTCTGAATTTATTTCAGGGTCTTAGTGATTAGATTTAGTTTCTATTTCGTCATTGCGAGGCACGAAGCAATCCTTATGCAATGAATGTTTACCTTTTAAGATTGCTTCGTGCCTCGCAATGACGGCTCTTAACCAGTTCTTACATCACCCTACAAGCACACATTAATTAAGCTTAGAAAAGAACCTGATTTTTTTGATAAAGAAAGCCCAAACCACACTGCCATTAAAAACGCCAGCATGTTGCGCATAAGGCTTTTGATGCTGTTTTCTTTTTGCCGCTGTTTTTAAAATTGACTTTATAAAATGCCAGTGCCCTTTACTTACCGCAAGGGTAAATTTAGGTTTACCAGTTAGCAAAAAGTGCCACCAGGCAATAAAATCGATCCACATTCTAATAATTATACGAAAGAAAGCATCGCCGGCAGGCAAATTTTTCTGCATAATAATCAGGTTGTTTCTAAAGTTTAAATAGGTTTTAAATGGGTTTTCGGTTTGCAAGGTTCCGCCACCAATGTGGTAAACCTCAGCATCGGGCGAATACATAATTTTGTAATTCAGGTTTTTAAGTCGCCAGCAAAGGTCAATTTCTTCCATGTGGGCAAAAAGGTCAGCATCCAGTCCACCTGCTTCCTGCCAGCATTTGCTTTTAATAAAAAATGCAGCGCCACTTGCCCAAAAAACTTCTTTAGTATCATTGTATTGGCCGTTATCCATTTCATAAACATTAAATAAACGTCCACGGCAAAAAGGAAAACTAAACCGATCTAAATACCCACCTGCAGCACCAGCGTATTCAAACTGGTTTTTATTACCGTGCCATTTAATTTTAGGTTGTGCCGCAGCAATAAGTGCATCACTTTCCATTAAGGCAATAACGGGTTTAATCCAGTTGGGCGTTACCTCAACATCCGAGTTTAAAAGGATAAAATAATCGGCATCAACACGTTCTAAAATTTTATTGTAACCTCCGGCAAAACCATAATTCACATCATTGGTAATAACTTTAACCTGAGGGAAGTTTTCTTGTAAAAAAGCAACTGAGCCATCTGTTGAGGCATTATCGCCAACAATGACTTGCAAATTATCATAATCAGAAAGGAGTATTCCGGGTAAAAACTGATTTAGCAATTCTTTCCCGTTCCAATTTAAAATTACAACGGCTACTGAAGGATTCATTCTTATCTATTCGGGTTTAACTTTCCAGCGTTTGTGGCTCCAAAGCCAGTATTGAGGCTGTTCTTTAATAATATCTTCTAAAAACTTGAAGTGCAAATTGGTTATTTCAAATTCTTCTGTTTTGGATGGATCTGCACACATTGGTAAAACCTCTACTTCATAATATCCTTTTTTAACAGGAGAAACTTTAAAATAATAAATAGGTCTGTTGGTTTGTTTAGCAATTTTTTCTACTCCAAGTAAAGCTGCAGTGGGCTGGTTTAAGAAATTAACAAAATACTTTGTTTCTTCTCTAACCGGTGATTGATCGCTGGCCAGGCATAGCAAAGTTGTTTCATTTCTATAGGTCGCAATTCCCCTTAATGTTTGCCGCATTGCCAAAAATATGTTACCATATTTAGTGCGTAAATTATTAAACCAAAGTTCAAATATTTTATTGTTAATGGGTTTATAAATTACAATGGTTTTAGCCGAAATATTTAAACCCAAAGCCAATGTTCCAAGCTCCCAGTTTCCATAATGGCCGGTACAGGCAATAACACTTTCGCCCGCTTTAAAATGCTTTTCAATTAAATCTATCCCACTAAACTTAACCCTCTTTAGCGTTTCTTCCTTAGAAATAGAAGCCATTTTAATAATTTCAAAAATCAGTCCGGCAAAATATTTAAAATACTTTTTCTCTATGCTTAGTAATTCAGCCTTACTTTTTTCGGGAAAAGAATTCAATAAATTTTCTCTGACAACTTTTTTTCTATATCCAATTATGTAATAAAGGAGATAATATAGTAATCTTGCAAAAAAAAGCAACAATTGCAGAGGCAGGAGCGAAAGCAGGCATAAAAAAAACACGCCTATGTGCGCAATTCCTCTTTTTATCATTATTTTTAAAACGTTTGGGTTACAAACATAAATTTTCAAATGCAGAATACAGCTATACTTCCATTATTTTATATTCCACCGGTTGGTTATTTTAGTTTAATGCAAAAATTAAGTCCTGATTTTTTAATTGAGCAGTATGAGCATTTACCGAAGCAAACCTACCGCAACAGGGCGAGTATCTGTTCGCCAAATGGCAAACTGGATATTACGGTACCTGTAGTAAAGGGATCAAAAACACATACAAGGGTTAAAGATGTAAAAATCAGTTACGATTTTAACTGGCAGCGCCTGCATTGGCTTAGCCTGGAAAGTTGTTACCGCAGTTCGGCCTATTTCGAGTTTTACGAAGATGAACTCGCCAGGTTTTACAATGAAAAATTTGAATTTTTATTCGATTATAATTTTCAGCTTTTAGAATGGTTGAGTAAAAAGTTGAAATTAAACACAGCTTTCAGTTTTACAGAGGAGTACATTGCAAATGTTGGCCCAAATCTTGACTACCGTAATATTATGAACCCGAAGAAAACGGAAGAAATGGTAAACAATAAACCCTATTATCAGGTTTTTGAAGATAGAAATCAATTTATGCCCAACTTAAGCATCGTTGATTTATTGTTTAATCAAGGCCCGCAAGCCCGGTTATACCTATAAATTATGGCTAAAAACAAACCGCGTCATCGACATAAGCACTATAAAGTACCATTACCTGGCACAAGCCCGGGTTTATATGCTATTGACGAAAATGCTTTAAAATCTGTTATTACCTTACATACTTATAACGATAAAACTTATAAAAAAGAGGAAATTAAGGGTTTTAATAACCTGAAAGAGTTAACCGGGAATAAAGAATTTTATTATTGGATAGATGTTAAAGGGCTTGCAGATGCAGCCATGTTCGAAACCTTATATACCGAACTTAACGTGAGCCGTTTGGTTTTGGAGGATATAACAAGTTCCTATCAAAGGCCAAAATTAGATGAATACGATAATGATAATTATGTTTTTGCGGTAAGCAGGCATCTTTATTTAGGCGATGACAGTAGCCTTTGCAACGACCAGATTTCGTTTATATTAACTTCACGAGTACTCATTACATTTCAGGAAACTTACGAGGATTGTTTTGAACCCGTTCGCAAACGTTTGGAGGTTGGAAAAGGCAATATCAGGGTGGGCGGAAGCAGCTACCTGATGTACGCCATAATGGATGTAATTGTAGACAATTATTTCACTTTACTTAACTATTGGGGCGAAGAACTTGATGCCATTGAAGACCGTTTATACGATAATCCGGATAAACGAATTATGTACGATACTCAAGCCATTAAAAGATCATTGATTATGATCAGAAAAGTAGCCTGGCCTGAGCGGGATAAACTGAACGATATTTTGCGTAGCGACAGCCCTTTGATTACTGATTTAACGAAAACTTATATCAAAGATGCTTACGACCATTGCATCCAGATTATTGATTTCATTGAATCTTTAAAGGAAATTGCATCGGCCAATATTGATATGAATTTATCCATTATCAGTAACAGGATGAATGAAATTATGAAGGTTTTAACCATTATATCTTCTATTTTTATTCCACTAACCTTTATTGCTGGTATTTATGGAATGAATTTTAGCCGAGAAGATCCCGTTACCGGTAAAATTTTAAAAGATAACATGCCCGAACTCTATATGGCACATGGTTATTTATATACCTGGCTGATTATGGGGGCTATTGCCATTTTGCAAGTAATCTATTTTTGGCGAAAAGGCTGGTTTAAATAATTTTAAGCGAAGTAAATTTATAATCAATCCTTAAACCGCATAAAGAATGTTTAAAGATTATTGTTTGCTGTCATTTTGAAACAGTAGCGGTAAAGGGTCTATAAAAATTCTTAAATTAAAAACTTAGTTAAGCGCTTAATTCTTAAATTTAAATATAATTTTAGCCTTCATAGTTGAAGATAATCTAAAATACAAAGCACAAACATAAAGATGCAATCATTCGAGATAGATAAAAGCGACGTATTAAAGGTTAAAAATGCAATTTTAGCAGGTGATGAAGTTCTAAAAGAGGTTTTACAGGATTATCATGCCTCAGAGATTGCCATCTTATTTGAGCGTTTAGATAAGGTGCAGCAGCAGCATATTATTAATTTATTGCCCGCTGAGTTGGCTTCAGAAATTATTTCTGAAATGGATGAAGAATCCCATCCGGAAGATTTGCTTTTCAAACTGCATCCCGATAAACGTACTGAAATTGTTGAAGAACTGGATTATGATGATGCTACAGATATTATTTCGCAGCTTGAAGACCATGAGCAAAAGGAAATTCTTGGCGATTTAAACGAGGAAGATGCTTCAAACATTCGTAATTTATTAACCTACGACGAGAAAACGGCCGGAGGGTTAATGAACACAGATTTAATTTGTGTAAATATAAACCTGACCAAAAAAGATGCTATTGACGAAATTATCCGTCAAAGCGAAGAGATGGAAGAGTTTTATACCATTTATGTGGTAGATGACCTTGAAATTTTTAAAGGCATTGTTTCGCTTAAAGACATTATTAAAGCCAAGCACAATGCCCAAATAACCGAGTTGGTTAAAACAGATGCTGTATATGTACATCCAAATACAGACCAGGAAGAGGTTGCTTATCTGATTTCACAATATAACTTAACCAGTATTCCGGTTATAGACGATCATCAAAAACTGCTTGGAAGAGTAACCTTTGATGATGTGATTGATGTAATGCAGGAAGAAAGTACCGAGGATATTTTAAAAATTTCAGGGGTATCAGAAGACGAGGAATTGAGCGGTAACTGGGTTGAGGCGGTAAAATCGCGTTTACCCTGGTTAATTATAAACCTGGGCACTGCATTTTTAGCTTCATCTGTTGTTCGCTATTTTGACCCGACGATTAAACTCATTCCCTCGCTTGCTGCTTACATGACCATTATTGCCGGGATGGGAGGGAATGCGGCAACACAAGCACTTGCCGTTACCGTTAGGCGTATCTCTTTATATGATTTAACAGATCAGCAAGCTTACAGGACCGTTTTAAAGGAATTCACCGTTGGATTAATTAATGGCGCCGCTAATGGATTAATCGTATTTATTTTCGCTTATTTTTTCGATGGAAATCCAATGCTTGGATTGGTTATCTTCCTGGCTATGACGGGTAATCTGGTTATTGCGGGCATTACGGGGGCTGGAATTCCATTAATTTTAAAACGTGTAGGTATAGATCCGGCCATTGCTTCGTCTATAATTATTACTACTTTTACCGATGTTTTTGGCTTCCTGTTAATTTTAGGATTAGCCAGTAAATTATTGTTGTAACGTTAAATATTAAAAATTGATGGATTGTTATGATCAATACAATCTTAAAAAACCCTTATATCAACACATACTGATCAAACTATGCAACCAACAAGACACGACTGGAGCAAACAAGAAATAGCAGATATTTACAATAAACCATTCTTAGATTTGGTTTACGAGGCTGCAAGCATACATAGAGCAAATAAAGATTATAATGAAGTTCAGGTAAGTTCATTAATATCCATTAAAACAGGTGGTTGTGCAGAAGATTGTTCTTATTGCCCGCAAGCTGCACGTTATCATACTGATTTGGAAGTACAACCCTTAATGCAGGTTGGCCAGGTGGTTAGCGCAGCGGTTAAAGCTAAAGAGGGTGGAGCTTCGCGCTTATGCATGGGTGCCGCCTGGAGAGAGGTAAGAGATAACCGCGATTTTGACCGTGTAATTGAGATGGTTAAAGCCGTAAATGATATGGATATGGAAGTTTGCTGTACATTAGGCATGCTTACCGAAAACCAGGCACAACGCTTAGCTGATGCAGGTTTATATGCCTACAATCACAATATCGACACTTCTGAAGATGATTATAAACGCATCATTTCTACAAGAACCTATGATGATCGTTTAAATACCATTAAAAATGTACGTAAAGCAAAATTAACGGTTTGCAGTGGAGGTATCATTGGTTTAGGCGAAACGGTTGAAGATCGTGTTTCAATGCTTCAAACTTTATCCAATATGGCTAAACATCCGGAATCAGTACCTGTAAATGCTTTGGTGCCGGTAAAAGGAACACCATTGGAAGATCAACCCCGTGTACCCATTTGGGATATGGTTAGGATGATTGCTACAGCACGTATTGTAATGCCAAATTCCGTTGTTCGTTTATCTGCAGGAAGAAATGAAATGAGCACTTTAGAACAGGCATTCTGTTTTATGGCTGGCGCAAGTTCCATTTTTGCAGGCGATAAGTTATTAACCACACCAAACCCGGCTTTTGTGGACGATATGGCTATGTTTGAGTTATTGGGTTTAAAAACAAGAGAGGCTTTTAAAAATGGCAGACCAGCCAATACTAAAATTGAAGAAGTAGCACTTTAAAAGAAATATGATTTCATAAAAAAAGCGATCTTACGATCGCTTTTTTTATGAAAATTAATTTTAGATCGCTGTAATGCGGACTTCAATATTTCCTTTTGTTGCTTTTGAATATGGACAGGCCCTGTGTGCTTTTTCTGCTAAAGACTGTGCTTCTTCATGCGAAATACCCGGAATGTGAACATCCAAATCAGCGGATAGCACAAACGAATTTCCGTCTTTATTAAATGAAACCAAAACATTTACAGTAGCCTCGCTAACATCAACTCCATCGCGTTCAGCAACAGAACCCAGTGCACCTAAATAACAAGGCCCCCAGGCTGCAGCAAATAATTGCTCAGGGTTAGTTGCCCCACCTTGTCCACCCAATTCTTTAGGTTTTCTTAAATCAAATTCTATTAATCCATCACTTGATTTTACATGGCCATCACGGCCACCAGTAGCTGTAACTTCAGCTGTATATAACTTTTCCATAAATGTATTATTAAACACGTTTTAACAGTTCATATCGCGTATTGTTTTAATGAATTATAAAATTCGATTTTTAAAAAAGATTTGAAATGTGCTTTATAACGATAAAAACAGCCAAATAATAATTTGTTTTTACGATTCAAAGGGGCAATTATCAGGCTTTTAAGCAAAAAAATGTTTCGTTTCATGTAAAAAATATGTTTTTTAATCTCTGTATATTCCTGAAAGGTTTATCTATCAATAATTAGCAAATCGAATTATTAAATATTTGGCCTATAGCACTTTAAAGCCTATTTTGGCTTAAACGTAATAGATTGAATGCTCTTCTAAATTAGAAATTGCAAAATTTAAATATGGTTTCGTGTAAAAAATGCCTGTTGTGGCCTGTTTAAAATTTAACAGGTATACTAATTTGATATTTTTACAATAAAACTGTTTACTCCCTCCCAATGATAAATAGATCTTTATTAATGCTTCTATTAATCTTTATGGTTACTTCATCGAAACTATATGCACAGGCTTGTCCTGAAAATATTGGGTTTGAGAATGGGAATTTTCAGAACTGGAAATTGTATACAGGAACGACAACAAATATTGATGATAAAAACTTTGTTTACATCAACGAAATCAATGCGCCAGTAAAAGGACGACATACCATTATTACAGATAAGAAAGCAACTGATCCTCATGGTCATTTTCCGTTAATTCCGGCGGGTGGTGGAAATTTTTCAGTTAAAATTGGAGATGAAGGTTCAGGATCGCAATCGGAAGGCATTTCTTACTTAATCAATGTCCCGAATGATCGTCCTGAATTCACCTTAACCTATCAGTATGCTGTAGTTTTAGAAGATCCTGCTCACCGGGCATCAGAACAACCGAGGTTTATTGCCAGGATTAAGGACGTGGAAAAAAACGAATACATTCCCTGCGCTTCTTTCGAATACATTGCAACATCTTCTTTACCAGGCTTTAAAAGGTCTGACATTAGTAACCTGGTGATTTATAAAGAATGGACGCCTGTAACTGTAAATTTATCAGGCTACCAGGGTAAACAGCTTATTCTTGAATTTATCAGTGCGGATTGTACCTTAAGTGGTCATTTTGGTTATGCTTATGTTGATGTAAATAATCTTTGTGGTGATATTATTATAGGAAATACTTATTGCAAAAGTGCAGATCAGCTTACGGTATCAGGCCCGAGTGGTTTTAAAACCTACAACTGGTATAGTGCAGACCGCTCTGTAAAATATGGATCAACACAAACGGCTATTATTAAACCAACACCTCCGGAAGGTGCTAAACTCTTATTGGATTTAATTCCTTACGACGGATTTGGCTGTCCAAGTACCGTTTCAGCAACTGTTAAAAGTGTAAACTACGAACTTCAGGTTTTACCTAAAAAAACAGTTTGTAAGGATACAGAAGTTGATTTAACCTCAGCTGATTATGTATTAAACAAATCTCCCGAATTTACTTATCTGGTTTATGCCGATAAAGACCTTACCCAGGAAATTAAAGGTTTGGTAAAAATTAGTGAGGCCAAAACTTATTACCTACTGGCAACAAATTATAAAGGTTGCCAAAGTGCAGGCATAATAGATTTAACCATCAACGATTTGGCTGCAGTTAGCGTTAAAAATCCCGACCCTGTATGTTATAATGAGACTGCGGACTTAACAAAAAATAATTTATTTACAGGAGATTTAACTGGTATTACCAAATCTTTCTTTACAGATGCTACAGTACTAAAACCCCTTGCAGATCCCATCCATGTAAACAAATCGGGCAAATA
The DNA here is from genome assembly GCF_032678625.1 of Pedobacter nototheniae. Lineage (GTDB taxonomy): Bacteria > Bacteroidota > Bacteroidia > Sphingobacteriales > Sphingobacteriaceae > Pedobacter > Pedobacter nototheniae_A. The sequence goes on from NZ_JAVTSO010000002.1 coordinate 873,654, forward strand.
TTATATTAAGCTCGTTAATACTTCTGGCTGTGAAAGCATAATTCCGATAGAAGTTTTTATCAATCAAAAACCCGTACTAAAAATTACTAATCCGGCAGCGGTTTGTTTCCCTTTAAAAGTGGATATTACTCAAACGGCAAATTTTACAGGTAGCGATGTCGACCTAAAATATAGCTTTTTCGCTGATAATAATTTAAGTCTGCCAATTGCTGACCCTAAAAATATAGACAAGTCTGGCATTTTTTATATAAAAGCAGAGAATGCAAATGGATGTGTGGTTAGCGATAAAATAGAAGTTAAAATAAACGAATTGCCCATCTTAACTATAAAAGATCCATTGCCTGTTTGCTATCCTGAAAAGGTAGACATTACCAATTCTACTTTATATGCCGGAAGTTCTTCTAACGTAACCTATTCTTACTTTTACGATAGTAACCTAACCAGTAAAATCAATAATCCTAAACAGGTTAACCAGACTGGAACTTATTATGTTAAAATAACAAATTATAGTAGTTGTTATGTTTCTGATAAAATAGATGTTGTTATCAATCCATTACCGGTTATTGTTTTACATCAACCTGCCGCTATTTTTGACCATGATTTTATTGATCTTACTTCTGCCAGTATTATTCAGGGTAGCCGTGGTTATGCTAAAATTAGCTACTTCCAGGATGCATCCCTGCTTAATCCAGTACCCAATCCGGCCAAAATAAATAAAGCAGGTATTTATTATATCCGTTTAGAAAATGATAAGGGCTGTTCGGTCTCTTCATCTATTGAACTCAATATATTACCAACCCCTAAAATAATTGTGCCTTCGGCATTTACGCCACAAAAATCTACTAATAACCGGTTATATCCTTTCCTGGTGAGCATTACAAAACTTGTAAGCTTTAAGGTTTACAATAAATGGGGGATATTGGTTTACCAGACAGATGCTTTAGATGGAGGATGGGATGGACAGTTTAAAAGTAAAATGCAACCATTAGAAACGTTTTCGTGGGTTGCAGAGGGGATAGACACCTTTGGTGGTAAATTTCAATCCCAGGGTAAAACCATATTAATACTGTAATGAATAAAACGTTATTAAGTTTATTGATGTGCTTAATTGCGGCATGTTGTTCGGCACAAGATCCAAAATTCTCTCAATATTTTGCATCACCGCTAACGCTCAATCCGGCATATACGGGCTTTTTTGACGGCGATTACAGGTTTGCGATCAATACCAGGCAACAGTGGGGTAATATGGGCGATCCTTATAATACTTACAGCGTTTCTGGCGATTTAAAATTGGTTGACGATGAGAATTTCACCAATAATGTTTTTAGCATTGGTTTAAGTGGTTTATTCGATGAGTCTTTTAACAAAGCATTAAAATCGCAATATATCAGTGCCAGCTTTTCCTATTATCAATATTTAGATATAGAGCATAAATTCAAATTTGGATTGGCACCACAGGTTTCATATGTTTCCAAATACCTTGATTACAACAAGCTTACCTTTGCTTCTCAATATACTTCTGATGGTAATTTTGATATGTCGATGCCAAATTACTTAGATTTAAAAAATGATAAAACTTCTTATTTCGACCTTAATTTGGGAGCAAATTTTTCAGCAACATTTGACCGGTTGAGTCTTGTAGCAGGCTATTCATTTTACCACATTACCAGGCCGCATGAAAACATGCTGAATGGCAATAACGATGTAGTTCCTTATCGTAAAACCATTAATTTAAGCGTATTATATAAAGTAAATGATTTAGTTGATTTAAATTTTAGCGGAATTAATTTTGCCCAAAAGGTTAACAACGAAACCCTTTTAGGCGGTGTTGTAACTTTTAGACCAAATGAGGAAACCAAGATTAAAATTAATACGGGTTTATGGTATTCATTTAACCAGTCGGCAGTTTATCCTTACCTGGGTTTATCTGTTGGCAACATCACAGCCGGTTTAAACTATACTGTTGCAGCAGATAGGGTATTAAACACAACACCACGTACCTACGAGATTTCCTTAATTTACACGCACAATAATTTTAAAGGTTATAAACTGGCTTGCCCTAAATTTTAAATTATGAAACCGTATCTATTATTACTCTTATTTATAGTATCAGGCAAAATAACCTTTGCACAAAATGTTAAACAAAGCATTGATTACCAATTCAACCGCGAAGGAAAAAATTATTATGCTTTTGAATTGTTTAAAAACAATAAAGATTCTAATAACGATTATTTGATGCTTAATTTTACGTCGAATTCCAGCTTTAAAAAAATTGATAAAATTTTAATCAAAACAACTGATTCAGAATTTAAATTAAAATTTAAAGTAAGAGAAGAGCAGGTGAAATCAGATAATCCAGGGCAGAAATTTTATCCAATTGTTATTGATTATAAATCTTTGTCAGTACAGAAACTTAACTGTGATGCTCAAATTATTTTCAAACTGGATGATGGTTCATCTTTGGCGCTACCATTTAATATCTGCTCTATTAAGCAAATTTTAAGTAGAAACTAAATACATCAAGTTTTGCTTTAATACGTCATGCTGAATTTTTTTAGGGTTTTTCCTGTTAAAAGATGCTGAAATAAATTCAGCATGACGATGGACTTAGTTAGATTGTATACAAGGCTAATTTTTATAAACCAATAACCAAACTCAGTTGCCCGTCTTCGTACCTTAGTGGAGAAATCTTTAAACCTTTAAATGCAGATTTCTCCATTCCATTGCACTCCAGTCGAAAGGACAATTGCAATTAGCTCAGGACAGTGTTAATTACTAAATCTTAATTTTTACCGATAGTTTATAAATATCGTAGGCTACTTTTTGAATTAAATCAAACTGTTCAGGAACTAAGTCTTCACCTGTTTTAATTAAAATATCATTGTCGTTAAGCCTGATTAAAGGAACATTTTCAATACTGCTTTTTCCTTCAACTAAATTATCTATGGACGCATCCAGCAAATAAATGGTATTGTTGTACATCGGTTTCAGTCCATCAAAATTTTCAAAAACAAAATCGTGTTCTTTGTTATAAAGTGAAAGTGTGGCAATGTAAGAAGATAACAAATGGCTCAGCGCTGTAAACTGGTGTACATCTTTAATAAATAACTGCTTGCTTTTAGGCTCAGAAAACATTCGTTGAAATAACGAAGCTAAATTGGCAGTACTTACATACACTTCTTTTCTGGCCAGCTTGTAATCGGTACGGTTGTAATTCTTTTCAAAATATAAAAAACTAATCTGTTCCAGGTATGCCTTATTTGCCTTTAAGATATCTGTCATGGCCTGTTTAAGTTTCTCATGTTCCCAGGTTGGGAAAAGAGAATAGCTGGCCAAAAGAGCAATACCTGAGCCAATAAAAGTATCGTAAATTCTTTCTCTGGCCAAAGCCAAAGAACCCATACCCAAAAAGTCAAATAGGATTAAAATATAAGGTGTCATAAACAACACGCTTACCACATAGTTTTTTCTTTGAAAACTATAACAGCCAATCATACAAATTAAAAGGATACCAAATAAAGCATGCCTGTCGTGCACAAATGCCAATACACCCATTCCAATAAATGCACCAACCGTTGTACCAATTAAACGTTGGTAATTGCGTTGTTTAGTTAAGCTAAAACCTGGTTTAGAAATTACCAGAATCGTTAACAAAATCCAATAACTGTGCGAGAAATTTAAAAGCTGGGAAACAATAAAACCTAAAAGCATCACTACCGTAACCCGGAGCGAATGCCTGAAAGTAGAAGAACTGTAGGTTAAATTCTCCGTAAACAACTTAAGGTCAAATTTTTGCCTGGTAATAAACTTTTCGGTATCCACATCGGCCTGCCGGATATCTTTACTGGTCCTGATTTTAAAATAGCTAAATATGGTTTTTACCCTCGATAAAATATTTTCAATATTGACTTCTATATTTTTCAGCGCAATAATTCCAATGGTACTATATTCTTGATTTGTATTATTACGCTCCAAGTCATTTATTTTAACTTTTAAACGTTCAATTTCTATTAAAAGGCGTTTTGATATGGTTGGTTTGCCACCACTTTTTAAAGCAAAAGCAATATCATCAAGTGCATAAGAAATGCGTTTAATTGCCATTTCATAATCAGATAAGATCCCAGATTTATCGAATTGATCGTGCAGCTGCTGATAATTGTAGTACGTAGACATTACCTGCTCAAATAAATCGACCATATCTACAAAAACAAGCAATAAAAAGCGCCCTTCAGGGGTAGAATCGCGAATAATTTCGCGGGTTTTAAAGAGCAGCTCTCTTACGGCATCCTGCTTTTCGTGTACCGAAACCTGTAGCTGCAATAAATCGGCATAAGTTTTATCGTAATTATTGTTGTGGTGGTAAAATTTAGCCTTTTCACGCAAAAACTCTGCAACCTCTAAAATGGAATCGCTTAACGATTGCTGAACAAGGCGATAGGGGCGTATGCGGTATACAAAATAACTTAGGCCTGTGTACCATAAACTACCGGCCAGCACCATTAAAGCATGAAGCAATACATCTTGCCAGGGACGTACATCATCAATACTGAGCACTATAATTAATAAAGTAGCCGTTCCTACAGCTGCTGCCCTAACACCATAAATATAAAACATGGAGAGTACGAAACTCGATACCATGAGTAAAAAACCAATGAAATAATGGTTTTTATTGGTTAAGCCAGTCAGTATGGAAAACAAGAAAATTAATACCGTAGTAACCAGCATGGCATTCCGGCGGTGCACCATTGGTCCGGGGGTATCAACAACGCTCACACAAAGGGCTCCTAAAGATAAAGTCATTCCATATTTAAGCAACCCAAACTGGGCGAAGATAAGAGATGGCAAAAGTACACCAATAGTGATCCGTAAGCCATCTGCAAAATATGTACTTAATAAAAAATCCTGGATGTTTCTTATCGGCTGCCTGATCTGCATGGTTACAAAAATAACATATTACCTAAGGTTTTTGTTGCCATTTTATTTTAACTTTTTTTTAAGATTGTCTGTTTTAGGCAGAAAATTTATAATTAGACCTTACATGATTATTAAGTCGTTGTTAATAAACGAGATAAGGATTGATGTTAATAAATCAAAAAATCATTGTTTTTAGCCTGTTAACCGTAAAAATACATGTTAATAAACTGATTTTAAGGTTAATAACTTTGTTTATAAATAATAGTATATTTTTCTTGACGGGAAGTTGTTCAAATGCTAAATTAGATGATATCAAATACGAAGTACTTTGAATTCTGATTTAAGCTATCCAAAAGAAATATAGAACCGAAAGGGGAAATGTTTCGGATAATTATAAGGGAAAAAATAATTAATTTCAGAAAGGGTTAAACCAAGTAAGAATATAGAGCGTTTATCGAAAGATGTAACATCCGAAAATTAACCCGCCAGAAATTATTAAAAATTGCAGAATTTCACGAAAGGATGTAATTGGAAATAAATTTTTACGAAACGCAAAAGTTTGCAGAAACTTAGTGAAAACGGAAAAATCAAAGTAACAAGAATTAGATGCCTTATAAGTGACTATGGTTATTTTTAAGGTTAAAACGGGGAACTAAATCGAAAGAAGAAGATCCCCGTTTTTCTTTTATCTGGTTTTTTCTTACTTTCTTTTGCGATCCTTATTTTAAAACCACTATAACATGGCATTTAACTTATTTAAAAAGAAAAAAGCGGAACCTGTAACCAATGCTGCAATCGATTTTTCGTCTATAGATAGTCAGGAAAAAGCAGTGCAACTTTATGTAGGCAAGCAGCTGGTAAAGCTTTATTTAATGCCATTGGCATTTGGTGGCGAGGATAATCCATTAAATGTGCTTTATGTACCAGCGTTTGTAAATTTCTATAAAGACCGTTTTGATATTATGATTGAAAACCTGCTTTTAGAAGGTAAAGAATTAAATTATTCGGCGGTTCCCGAATATAAGGGAAACAGCTTTATCCCTGGCAGTTTACTTATCAGCGTTAGTGGTGATGCAAAATTCCAGGAAACCATAAATATCTGGTAATTAATATGTAGATGACACTCCAAATCATCCTGATAAACATTAAATTTACCGAATGGCTAAAAAAGGTAAATCAATCCCAAATCCATCAAAAAAGATTTTCGTTTTAGATACATCTGTTATTTTATACGACCACGATGCTATAAATAATTTTCACGAACATGATGTAGCGATTCCGATCCAGGTATTAGAAGAGCTGGATAATTTTAAAAGTGGAAATGATACGCGGAATTTTGAAGCAAGGAGCTTTATCCGCCTGATAGATCAAACCTCAAAAGAGCAGCTAATAAGCAACTGGATTGCCCTAAAAGGCACCAATGCAGGCATGTTTAAAGTTGTATTAAATGAAATACCTTTAAAAACTGATGCCGAGGAAGTTTTTGGAAAGGGAAAATTTGATCATAAAATATTAAATGCCGCACTTTGCCTTAAAGAAGAAAACCCGGATAAAAAAGTAGTATTAGTATCAAAAGATATTTGTTTACGTTTAAAAGCTAAAGCATTGGATTTATATGCCGAAGATTATGAAACAGGTAAAATCAAGAATGTTGAAGCGCTAAATAGCGGCAAAACCGAAATCAATAATTTTTCAGAGGAAATTATTGAAGAGATCAAAAAAAAGAATACCATTGAGGTTGCCGGATTAGATTTCGAAAGCCCTAACGCCAACCGTTTTTATACTTTAAAAAACAAGAGGAAAACGGCAAATGTATTCTATAACCATGCGCAAAAAACAATTTCGGCAGTTTCTACTGATCCAATATTTAAAATAAAACCTAAAAACATTGAACAGGCTTTTGCCATCCATGCATTATTAGATCCTGAAATTAAGCTGGTCAGTATACAGGGAAATGCCGGCACAGGCAAAACACTTTTAGCCGTGGCCAGCGCATTGGAACAACGTAAAAACTTCAGGCAGATTTACGTAACCAGGCCAATAGTTTCTTTAAGCAACAAGGATATTGGTTTTTTACCCGGAGATGCAAAATCAAAGACAGATCCTTTTATGGCACCTATATGGGATAATCTTCGTTTTATAAAAGAACAGTTTATTGGCGATGATAAAATGTCGGCAAAGATTGACGAGCTGATTAATACTGAAAAAATAGCCATTGCGCCATTAGCCTTTATCAGGGGCAGAACCCTGACTAAGATATTCTTCATTGTAGATGAAGCGCAGAACTTAACCCCACACGAAGTTAAAACCATTATTTCGAGGGCAGGAGAGCATACTAAAATCGTTTTTACAGGAGATATTTACCAGATTGATACCCCATACCTTGATTCGGAAAGTAACGGGTTATCCTACCTCATTGAAAATGCTAAAAATCATCCGCTTTATGCACACATTACTTTGCAAAAAGGCGAAAGGAGCGAACTGGCAAATTTGGCCAACGAACTGCTTTAAATTAAAATATAATTAACGTTAAATCTCAAACAAAACAAAAATGTTCTCCTTATTTATTATTATAATTTTAATTCGTTTAGCCAATAAATACCTTGATAAAGGCGCCTATAAATTAGCCGTTACAGAAAACCCAAATATCGACAATAAGCCTTTACAAAGTTATTTTCCATTTGTTTTTCATGTGTTAATTACTGTACTGCTTATCATATCCTGCTTTACAACGGGTATATTAAACGAAGGAAGAATTCATGTTTTAGTTGCCGATGGAATCTTTCAATTTGTAAGTACCCTGCTGATTTTAATCGTCAGCATGATAAATCCATTTGCACCAATTTCTCCAGGGATAAAGGAAAAGATAGAGGCAAAATCGAAGGAAAAAGATGTTCAATGGATGAACTGGTTTTTAAGGGGGCGTAACTGGCAACTTATTAAAGGTTTTGTCTGTATATTAATTATAGCTTATTTTATCAATAGCGGCTATTTATTTATACCTGATTTTAATAATGGGGCTATATCGGGCGTAATTATTGTTTTAATTGTATTCTTTATTGTAAGTAATCTTATTCAATTGGTTCACAATCCTGTTTACTTTAAAAAAGCAACCTTGTTTCGGTTATCAATGCTTTACCGCTCCATTAAACTGTCGTTCTTTATTGCCGGGGGAATAATACTGTTAATTTTTATCTTTTCGCAAATACAAAATCTAACCATAAGAAACATTGTAAATTTAGAGGGTATCGCGTTATTGGTTTACAATGTCATCATGGCTTACAACGAATATAAAGTACTAACGATCAAGTCAGTTAATGATACTTCCTCAACGCCCTTATCGCAATAAGTAAACCGATTAAAGTTAAAATTGCACTGAGGATAAACGGCGCACCAGGAAAATAGAGTGGTGTACTATCTTCAATAAAGTAAACAAAAATATGACTGGCTAAAAACGGCCCGATAATAGCGGCCAAACTTTGTAAACTTGTTGTAATGCCCTGAATTTCGCCTTGTGCATTTTCAGGAACCTGGTTAGAAATTATACTCTGCATGGCTGGCCCGCCGATTCCTGCCAAACAATATGGCAAAATAAACAACATCATCATCCAGCCGGTTGAAGCAAAAGCGAAACAAATAAACCCACCAATGTACAGGATTAAACCAAAGTAAATGGCCTTTCTATTTCCTATTTTAGGAATAATAATGCGGATTAAACCACCCTGTACGATGGCGATCATTACCCCAACCACGCCCAGTGAATACCCAATCATTTTAGAATCCCATTTAAATTTTTCAATTACATAATATGACCAGTTTGATTGCACAGAATGGCTGGCTATATACAGTAGGAGTAAAGTACCTAATAAACCCAGTATGGCCGGGTATTTTGATGCATTTAAAAAAGAACCCACAGGATTAGCCCGCTTCCATGAAAATTTTCTTCTCTTATCGGGCAATAAAGACTCAGGCAAAATAAAATATCCATACAGCCAGTTAATCAGGGCAAGGCCAGCTGAAATCATAAACGGAACCCGCAGACCGTAGGTACTGAAAAGCCCACCAATAACAGGCCCCAAGATAAAGCCCACACCAAAAGCAGCTCCAACCATACCAAAATTCTGGGCTTTCTTTTCAGGTTCAGAAATATCAGCAATATAGGCCATGGCGGTAGTAAAACTTGCACCGGTTATACCGGCAATAATCCGCCCAATAAAAAGCCAGAATATAGAAGGAGCGAAGGACAGAAAAATATAATCAATACCCAATCCGAACAATGAAAAAAGCAGGATGGGGCGCCTGCCATATTGATCGCTTAAGCCACCCATAATTGGCGAGAAAATAAACTGCGCCAGCGCAAAGGCCACCATCAGGTAACCGCCATAATCTGCTGCCACACTCAAACTCCCACCAGTAAAATCCTGAATCAGTTTTGGTAAAACAGGAATAATTATTCCAAATCCGGTAAAATCTATAAGCAGCGTTACCATAATAAACGCCATTGCTGATTTCTTTTGTTGAGCCATTTGATATCGGATTAGAATACAAAAGTATTATAAAAAATATTTCTTTGACCGTATCTTTTTTTTATCGTTTTGTACGTCCTTTTTTACCCTAAAACTTTTCAACAATGCCTTATTATGGCATATTTTTGCTAAATTCGCAAGGTTATAATAATACCTTTTTAAACTTCGTTTTTGATAACGATAAAATAATTTATGGCAGAAGATTTAGAAAATCAACAAAACGACAAAATCATCCAAATTAACATAGAAGAGCAGATGAAATCTGCCTACATTGATTATTCAATGTCTGTTATTGTATCAAGGGCTTTGCCTGATGTACGAGATGGCTTAAAGCCGGTTCACCGCCGTGTTTTATACGGAATGCTTGATCTTGGAGTAACCAGCAATAAACCACATAAAAAATCTGCCCGTATTGTGGGTGAGGTTTTAGGTAAGTATCACCCGCATGGTGATGCATCCGTATATTTTACCATGGTACGTATGGCCCAGGATTGGAGTTTACGTTACCCGATGGTAGATGGGCAAGGAAACTTTGGCCACATTGATGGTGATTCTCCGGCAGCAATGCGTTATACGGAAGCCCGTTTCTCTAAAATTGCGGAGGAAATGCTTGCCGATATTAATAAAGATACGGTAGATTTTCAGTTAAACTTTGATGATACCTTACAGGAGCCCACTGTTTTACCGGCAAAAATCCCTAACTTATTAGTTAACGGATCATCCGGTATTGCCGTAGGTATGGCTACCAATATGGCGCCACATAACTTAACCGAGGTTATTGATGGTGTTGTAAGTTATATCGACAACAGAGAGATCACGATTGAGGAATTAATGAAGTTTGTGAAAGCTCCGGATTTTCCTACAGGTGGTATTATTTATGGTTATACTGGCGTTAAAGAAGCTTTTGAAACGGGTCGCGGTCGTATCGTAATGCGTGCCAAGGCAGAAATTGAAAGCATTAAAGACCGTGAGGTTATCATTGTTACCGAAATTCCTTACCAGGTTAATAAAGCACAAATGATTGAGCGTACTGCTGAATTGGTTGGCGAGAAAAAACTGGAAGGCATTTCAAACATTAAGGATGAATCGAATAAAGATGGTATCCGCATTGTTTACGAAATTAAGCGTGATGCAAATGCATCTATCGTTTTAAACAACTTATATAAATACACAGCGCTACAAACTTCTTTCAGTGTAAATAATATTGCATTGGTAAAAGGTCGCCCGCAAATGTTAAATCTAAAAGATTTAATTGTTCATTTTGTGGATCACAGACATGATGTAATTGTTCGCCGCACAAAATATGAATTAGCCGAAGCCGAAAAACGCGCACACATTTTAGAAGGTTATTTAATTGCTTTAGATCATTTAGATGAAGTAATTAAGTTAATCCGTGCTTCAGAAACACCTGAAGAAGCCCGTGTTGGCTTGATGGAGAAATTCGGATTAAGCGATATTCAGGCCCGTGCAATTCTGGATATGACGCTTCGTCGTTTAACCGGACTTGAGCGTGATAAGATCAAGGAAGAGTATGCTGAATTAATGAAAACCATCGAATACTTAAAATCTATATTGGCTGATGAAGGTTTGCGTATGCAGATTATTAAAGATGAGCTGGCAGAAATTAAGCAGAAATTTGGCGATGAACGCAGAACAACTATCGTTCACTCAGCTGAAGATATGAGTATGGAAGATTTCATCGACGATGAAGAAGTTGTAATCACCATTTCTCACGAAGGTTATGTAAAACGTACACCTGCAACTGAGTTCAGGGCACAGGGTAGAGGCGGTAAAGGATCAAAAGGCAGTACTTCAAGAAATGAAGATTTTATTGAGCACATGCTTGTGGCAACCAACCACAACTATATGTTATTCTTTACCGAAGCCGGAAGATGTTTCTGGTTAAGGGTTTACGAAATTCCGGAAGGCTCAAGAACCAGTAAAGGAAGAGCCATTCAAAACATCATCAACATTCCTAAGGAAGAGAAAATTAAGGCTTACATTAAAGTTAAAAACCTTAAAGACCAGGAATATTTAGAGAACAATTTTATTATTATGTGTACCAAAAAAGGTACTATTAAAAAAACTTCTCTTGAAGCATACTCTCGTCCGCGTGTTAACGGAATCAATGCCATTAATATTAACGATGGCGACCAGTTATTAGAAGCATGTTTAACCAATGGCGAAAGTGAAATTGTAATGGCATTACGTTCAGGAAGAGCCATTCGTTTTAACGAAAAAACCGTTCGTCCTATGGGTAGAACAGCTACTGGAGTACGTGGTGTTACACTTGCGCACGAAAAAGATGAGGTTGTTGGTATGATTGCCATAAACAATCCGGAGGTTACGGTGTTAGTAGTATCAGAAAAAGGTTATGGAAAACGTACGGACATTGATGATTACCGTGTAACTAACCGTGGTGGTAAAGGTGTAAAAACCATTAACGTAACGGAAAAAACAGGGCAATTGGTTTCCATTAAAGACGTTACAGATAGCGAAGATTTAATGATTATTAACCGTTCTGGTATTGTAATTAGAATTGCAGTAGCAGATTTAAGGGTAATGGGACGTGCTACACAGGGCGTTAGATTAATTACTTTTAAAGGTGATGACGAAATTGCATCGGTTACTAAGATTGATCATGAAGAAGATGAAGAAGAAACAATTGATGCTGAAGGTGTAGTTATAGAAGGCGGCAAAGCAGCTGAGGGAGAAACACCTAAAGAAGATACAACTGAATCTGACACGACAGAAGACACAGAAAACGAAAACTAAATCAATTTATAAAAAAAAGTATAATATTAATTATGAAAAAAGTAATTCTTAGTATATTGTTTGTAGGTGCAGCCACCTTAACATTTGCGCAGAAAAGCGAAATTGCGGAGGCTAAAAAAGCCTGGGGCATTTTTCAGGCTATGGGTCAAGGTTTACCTTTGCCAAAAAAATTAGAATCTTTAAAAGCTGCTATAGCCCATACAGATAAAGCCATTGCTGATGAGAAATCTAAGGTAATGCCAGAAGCATGGTCGTACCGTGCGCTATTAACTTCATCTGTAGCTATTTTAGATACCACAAGTGTTGAAAATGCAGATGCCAATTTAAAACTTGCTCAGGAAGCAATTGCTGAAACAAAAAAGTTAGACACTAAAAATGCTGAAAAAGAGAACATTGCATTAGCGGAAACTAATATCGCAAATGCAGTAAGAAACGGCGGTGTATTGGCTTATAACAAAAAAGATTACAAAACCGCTTACGAAAAATTTGTTCAGGCTACCGTAATTAACCCTTCAGATACTGCAATGTATTTAAATGCTGGTATTGCAGCAAGAAACATTGAAGATTATCCAAACGCAATACAACAATTTAAAAAGGTAATTTCTTTAAATTCACCTCAGTCTAAAGAATTGTATGCAGAAGTAATCGACATTACATTAAAAAAGCAGAAAGATACAGTAGCTGGTTTAGCCTTATTAAAAGAAGCAAGTACTAAATATCCAGAAAGTGCTGATTTTATTAAAACCGAAACTCAGATTTACATTGATAAAGGTGATGCTGCAAAATCAGAGCAAATGTTAAATGCTTTAGCAATTAAAGAACCAAATAATCCTAATTATCAGGTTTTATTAGGCAATATCTATTTCACTCAGGCTTTAAAATTACAAGCTGACAGAAATAAAATTGACCCTAAAAAAGTTAAAGAATTTAATGATGTAACGGCTAAAATGAATGGCTTGTTAGATAAATCTGTTCCTTATTATAAAAAAGCATTAGATGCTGATGCAAATAATCAAGGTGCATTAGAAACTTTAAAAACAATTTATGCCTTCAGAAATGATACTAAAAATTATGAAGACATTAAAAAACGTTTAGATGCATTACCAAAACAGTAATCGTCATATTAATTAAAAAAAGAGTCCTGATTTTGTCAGGACTCTTTTTTTTTGATTATTTTTACGTTTTTAGTCAGGTGCTTATTGCTTAATTTATATTTTCTTATGCAAAGTCGTTTTAAATTATTGATTCCGTTTTTAGTCTTTTCAGCTTATAATGCCAGTGCCCAAAAAAGCCAGATCCTTATTGCCAGAAATGCAGTGGGCAAACTTCAGGCTTCCATAGCTAGTAAAGAAGATGAAAAGAAACAATTAACCATCATTACGGAAGGACTTAAAGCATCAGAATCGGCCGAGAAGGATAAAAAAACGATGAACTGGCCCGAAACCTGGTCTATTAAGTCATATTTAACCTCTTATGCATCCTTAATTGATACAGACCCTGCAAACTCTGAAAGATATTATGATTTGGCGATTGCAGCTGTTAAACAGGCTAAAGACCGCGATAAATATGAAGATAACGCAGGTTTAATTAAAGCATCGCACCACAACATTTTAATTAAAAAGCAGGATAGGGGCACTGCAGCCTATTTCAGGAACGATTTCAGCGAAGCATTTGATGATTTAAGAGAAGTGAGTGATAATTTCCCTGCAGATACTACATTAGCTTTAAATACAGCTATTTGCGCGCTAAACATTCAAAATTACGACGAATCTCTAAAGTTTTTTAAAAGAGCAAAAGACAATGGAATTAAGAATCCGGCAGTTTTCCAAAAAATGTCAGAAATGTATGTGGCTAAGTTTGACAGCGAAACCGCAGTTAAAATTTTAGAAGATGGTTTGGTTGCAAATCCTTTTAATCATTTTTTAACGAACGATTATATTAATCTTTTGTTAGATACCGAAAATTATGACAAAGCCCAATCTTTAATTGAAAATAATTTAAAAGTAGAAAAAGGAAATAAACTTTTATTTTTCCTTTATGGCTATTTGCAACAAGTAAAAGGAAATAATCCTACAGCGATTTTAGCTTACGATAAAGCCTTAACAAAAGATCAGAATTATTTTGATGCACTTTATCAATTGAGTTTAGCCTATATTAATACGGCAAATGATGTTTTAAAGAAAAATGATTCAGATAAAAATACGCAATACAGTGCGTTAATTAACCGGGCACAATTTGCACTACAACGTGCTAATGAAATTAATCCGAATGATCGTAAAACCGTTCAATTACTGATCGATATTTACACCCGTAAAAACGCATTAGACAAAGTGCAGGAACTAAAACGCAAACTCCAGGAATTTTAATTTTTAATCAGTTTCAAAGGAAGTAGGGTAATGTTGTTATTTTCAACTTAACATAATATTAATTATAAGACAAATATAATATACTTCACGGAGCAATAAAATCCATTTTATTGGTGCAATTCTAAAAGTTATTTATAATCTACTGATCGTGGGGATTATAAAGGGTGACGATCAATCTTAAAATAAGCCAATTCAATTCCCTCTCTTTTTAGATTAGATAACCTTTTTAATCCGGCTTTCTGCAAAACCTTTTGCGAGGCAATATTATTTAGATCAGTGATGGCTACGATCTCTATAGCATCCGTACTGGTCAGACAATAATCTACTAAAGCTTTACTTAATTCAGTAGCGATACCTTTACCCCAGTAGTTCCTGCTTAACACATATCCAATTTCAGTTTGCCCGGGGATATATTTGAAATCCCTGATGACACATGTGCCGATAAAATCATTGTCCTGTGTGTTAAATATCCCCCAGCGCCCCAATGGGGTCTTGCCATAATTACCCATTGTTGTTCTAAAAAGTTCAATATACTCTTCCAACGGTCGATAAGGAAGATATTGGGTAACCTGTTCGTCCTCAAAAAGAGAAATGAAAAATGGCTGCTCATTCTGGGAAAATTCCCGTATAATTATAGAATCGCTCTGGAATAAAATTGGCATCTGTAGTTGTTTTATTTATAATTAAGAGGTATTAATTAATCATCTAACTGCATATTAACAAAAAAATAAATTTATAATAATAACCATTCATAAAAAAATCATAATGCGCTTTTACCGAAAAACCGTATAGTTGGTTTAAGTGAATATAAGAATGGTTGTAGCCCTCCCAAGGTGCTATAAAAGATCTGTTTGCAGCCATATCAAAAGACATATATCGCTTAATATAATCAATATCATCAAGACTAAAAGTCGTTAATTTTCCTTTAAAAGTAATATTCCTGTCATGAAAGGAATGTTTGAATATATCACCCCCGGTTAACAATCCAATAGTTTATATGAACCAAAATCGCAGGTATCCTTACAACCAAGCTTTTTTCAACCGAATAAATTATTCTGACTTAAATAGTCGAAAATTAACTTGTCAACCTCTGAGATTTTATCTTTATCAGAATATTTAAGCCATTTAATTTCTTCAATTTCAGAACTGGCTTTTAATTCACCGAGATATTCTCCCGAATAGCAAGTCATTTTTACGAATACGCCTTCTATATGTCCATGGGCCTGAGCTTCAAACGTGCCTACATATTTCAAAGTATTGCGGTTAATTGTTACACTTAGCTCCTCGTTAATTTCTCTAAGCAGCGCCTGTTCATCTGTTTCTCCAGACTCTCTTTTACCACCTGGAATATAATATTTATCTTTTCCGTAGCTTTTAGTCGAAAGAATAGATTTATCTTTCAATTGTATCCAAGCAAGTTTGTCAATTACCTTCACGTATGTTTAATGTTTTTAAAGCAAATGTAAGAGATCTGATTCAAGCTGCGAAAGATTAAATACACAATATATGCAGTCATATATTTTAAACAATTTATTCTAACTTTAAGCGCTGGATATTTGATCTAAAAGTAACCAGTAAATGTTTGATTACAAGTTAATTAAATTCAATAAAACAACATAAATGACGCAAAAAGAATTAACTGAATTAACAGATGAAGACTTGCTCCAGGAAGCAAAAAAGATTAAATCAACCAAATATTTCGACGGTTTCTTCATTGGTTTATTAATCGGAATTGCTGTTTATAGCACGGTTAAAAATGGTTTTGGTCTATTAACGTTCCTTCCCTTAGTCTATTTACCCATAGCGGCTAAAAATAAAGCCAAAAACACAGCACTCGTAAGCCTTTTAAAAGAAAGAAATTTGAGATAAATATTAGCGCTATCTTTTTCTGGCAGCTCCCATCCTATTTTTAAGCTTCAATTTTTCTGTTCTAATCGCTCCATCATAATCTTGATTTGGTTTGCATCATCGATTAAGCTGTTTGTTCTGTACGGAAGTATTTTTACCAAATACAAATCAGTCACGCCTAAATAAACTTCAGGAGCCAATTTTTACGTTTCGGTTAGCTTGAGAGCTTTAAGGGTGGCTTGATTGGTATTTTTGTGAATGGCAGTTCCAACCAGATAGAAATAATATAAAATTATGATTACCGATTATTCAAGTCCATCCTGGTTTAACCATTTGATGGAAAGCATTAACAAAAATATTCCGGACGCTTCATATCATTTCTCATTTAAAACTACTGCTGAAATCAAAAAAACTTTTAGCCTTCCTCCTACTTTTTTAAAAAAGATAAATGGTTTTTCCAATATCATTGCCATTTACATGGATGCAGGATGCTACAAAAAAGAAAGGTTACTTTATTACCACACCTATCTTACCTATATGCGCATTTCTCCTTTAGATTATGCCGGTCGATTGATTTGTAAAATGAAACTAATCTCAAACGAAAATTGCTTTTCCAACGCTGCAGAACAGGATATGGGGCTTATCATGGGCATTATTCAAAGGCTTGGCCATCAAAAAAGATACGATATTAATTTTGTGGATGAAAAATTGTATTTTGATTTACATACTGGATTTTCTTATCATAAAGAAATGGAACTGATACACCTGATTCTTTTAAATACAAGTCAGCACCAATAAATTGATTACCTAAAAACAATAATTATTTCCTTAGCTGTCAACATTTATGGCATTTTTGCAAAGCAGTTCGTGAATTAAAACGATCAAAAGACTTTAACGAATTAAAATATACATTGAATAATGACGGAAAATACTTTTTTAAGCAAAAGGGCTAAACGAATTTCGTTTCTGTTTTTTGCGTTCCTGTTGTTTTATCTTGTTTCTTTTTTGATCGATCCATATGCCAATTTCTGGAAAAACTATTTCCACAGAGATTTTTCAGATATTTTTGCCGAATGGGTAGTTTCGTTTCTGTTTTGCTTTCTGATTGCAGAAGGCAGCATTCAGATCCACATAAGGTTGAATAAGCGCTTTCCATGGACCAGTAACCCTTTAAAAAGGTTGATACTGGAATCTGCACTTAATATATGTGTGGTTACCCTGCTCATTTTAATGGAAGTTGTCTGTGTTCATTTAATTTACAGCAAAACTTTAGCTTTAAATGAAGAATTATCCAGCCAGAATATACGCGAAATGCTGCAATGGTTTATCGTAAGCTTGCTTATCTCGTTTGTTATTGTATCTATTAATACCGGGAGTTACTTAATCAACAACTGGAAAAATACGGAACTTAAGGTATCAGAACATAAACTGAAAATGGCAAGACTGCGGCAGGCTTCCATTGAAGCAGAATTAAATGCACTTAGGCTGCAATTGGATCCGCATTTTATTTTTAACAACCTAAGTGTGCTTTCCGAGCTTATTCTGGAAAACCCAAAACTTGGTTACGAATATTCAGAAAATTTCTCTAAAGTATATAGATTTCTGCTCATTAATTCTAAGAAAAATACCATTACACTGGCCGACGAATTGAAGTTTTTAAAAGCTTATATTTTCCTGATCGAAAACCGAATTGGTGCAGGCGTACAATTCGAAATAGCCGTAAACGAAGATGCGGCTAACTTGCTGCTTCCCCCACTCACTTTGCAACTGTTGATTGAAAATGCATTAAAACATAATATTACCAGCAAAAGCAATCCATTAAAAATTAAAATTTACAGCGTGGAATCCCAAACTGTTGTTGTAGAAAACACACTCCATCCGGTTGCCCGAAAAAGCGATCATTCAATGGGCATCGGTTTGGCCAATATTATTTCCAGGTTTACCTTATTGTCTAAAACCCCTCCACAAATTGTGGCGGATGAAAATTATTTCAAGGTTATGATTTATTTAATGCACTATGATCAATAATATCGTAATTATAGAAGATGAAAAGCTTAATGCCGATCGCATTAAACGCCTTGTTGGAGCAATCAGGCCGAACGTTTCTGTTCTTGGTGTGATAGATAGCGTGGCCGATGGTATTAAATGGTTTAAAGCCAATGTTATGCCTGATGTAATTTTAATGGATGTGAGGTTAATTGACGGGTTGAGTTTCGAAATTTTTAAGGAAGTTGAAATTAACTGCCCTGTGATATTTACCACAGCCTATGACGAGTATGCGGTAAATGCATTTAAGCATAATGGTGTAGATTATTTATTAAAACCAGTTGAACAGGATGAGCTTGAACAAGCCATAAAAAAAGTAGAAAAAGTAGCTAACCCATTAGCAAACCAGGATATGATGGCCGGGCTAATGGCATTTTTAAAGCCCAAGGAATTTAGAAGCAGGTTTTTAATTCCATATAGAGACAGTTACAAAACCATTTTAACAAGTGAAATAGCCTGTATCTATACTGAATTTAAAAGCACGAGGGCTCTTTTAACTGATGGAGCAGAGATTGTGTTGCTGCAAAAAATGGAAGAATTGGAAGAACAATTAGATCCCAAGTATTTTTTTAGGGCAAACAGGCAATTTATTATTCATATTGATGCCGTATTACAAATCCATAACTATCATCATGGAAAATTAAAAGTAGTGATTAAAAATTGTGGTGCTGAAATCATTGTCAGCAGAGATAAAGCCAGTTTACTTAAATTATGGATGGGTTATTAAAATTGTCAAACATTCCTTCCAAACGCCATAACCTGGCCCGAAAAGCGAATGACGATTCGATACTTAATCCTTTCGATTCAACTGCCAATTTTAACGGTTCGACAAAATATTTTAAAGCTTAAGCTTCGATTCGATTTTCTTTGCCTGCGCAAAAAGATCAAATCCCAATGATAAGAAATAAAATACAAGTTAAAAATACATTAAAGTTCCTTTCGTTACTTGCTTTATCAATCCTATTAAGTTCATGTGGCGGTAAACAAGCAGAAAACCAGCAACAAGCACCGTTAAAAGCCGATTTTATAACGCTGGAACCCACATCAGCCAATCTTTTAAAAAAGTATCCCGGCACAATCGAAGGTTCGGTTAATGTAGATATTAAAGCCCAGGTATCTGGATACCTTGAACAGATTTATGTTAAAGAAGGTGATTATGTAAACAAAGGTCAAACCTTATTCCGTATTAAAGGCGATGTTTTTAATGAGCAGGTAACAGGTAGCCAGGCCAGCCTAAAAGCTGCATTAGCCGCACAGGCCACAGCAAAAATTGAGCTGGAAAAAATAAAACCACTTGTTGAGGGAAAGGTTGTTTCTCCGCTGCAACTGGAAACCGCACAAGCACAATATGAATCAGCATCCGCACAGGTATCGCAAGCACGTGCTGCTCTGGGCTCATCCAAAATCAATGCAAATTTCGCAATAATCAAAGCCCCTGTTAGTGGTTATATAGGTCGTATTCCGAATCGCATTGGCAATCTGGTAACTCCGGCAGATGCAACTCCACTTACCTCACTATCTGAGATTAATAAGGTTTTTGTCTATTTCTCCATGAGTGAATCCGATTTTATCACTTATGCAAAAGATAAAAAGTCCGGTGCTACCGGTAATAAGGTTGAAGTTATTATGGCAGATGGAACGGTTTATAACCAGGTTGGCGAATTGGAAATGGCCAGCGGAAATATCGACCAGAGCACAGGAACAATGGCGTTAAAAGCTGTATTCCCAAACCCTGATAAAATCCTTCGTTCTGGTGGTTCTGCCCGGATTATATTAAGTAAAAACCTTAACTCCTCGCTTTTGGTACCTATGGCCAGTGTAAAAGACATTCAGGATAAGTTTTTTGTATTTGCTTTGGGCGATAGCAACAAAGTAGAAATGAAACCTATTGAGATTGCAGGCCGTAGCGGTAATGATTACATTCTGAAATCGGGAATCAATCCAGGAGAAAAGATAGCTATTAACAGCATCGATATCCTCAATCATGGTATGAGCGTTACGCCTAACCTGGTAAAAAAGGAAAAATCACAATAATAATTCTGATAAATAAAAAGACATGCTTAAAAATATAATAGATAGACCGGTAATGGCAACCGTTATTTCCGTGGTGCTGCTTATTTTAGGAATCATTGGTTTAACCAGGCTACCTGTAACCAGGTTTCCAGACATATCACCGCCTACCGTAATGGTATCAGGAAGTTATCCGGGTGGAAACAGTGAAGCTGTAATTCGTTCAGTGGTTACTCCGCTTGAAGAGCAAATTAATGGTGTAGAGAACATGCAGTACATTAAATCTTCTGCAAGTAACGATGGATCATTCTCCATCTCCATCATTTTTAAACAAGGGGTTAATGCCGATCAGGCTGCTGTAAACGTACAAAACCGGGTTCAACAAGCCACACCTATACTGCCGCAAGAGGTAATTAGAATGGGACTTACCACCTCAAAACAGCAAAATAGTATGATCATGATCTTTAATGTTTATACCACAGATAATAAAAAATACGATGAACTGTTTCTGCAGAACTATGTAAACATTAACGTAATGCCCAGCATTAAAAGGGTTCCGGGGGTTGGTCAGGCACAGGTTTTTGGAATAAAAGATTATTCCATGCGTGTTTGGTTAAATCCTCAAAAAATGGCCAGCTACGGAATGGTACCTGAAGATGTGAATAAAGCCATTGCCGATCAAAGTATTGAATCGGCACCTGGAAAACTCGGAGAAGAATCAGATGCTGCACTTGAATATGTAATGAGGTATAAGGGCAAGAAGAATCAAACCGATGAATATGAAAACATTGTCGTAAAAAGAAAAGGAACACAACTGGTCAGACTAAAAGATGTTGCCAGGATTGAATTCGGTTCTTTGAGTTACAGCGGTAATTCAACATCAAATGGAAAAAACGCCGTTACCGTTGCTATATTACAAACTACAGGCTCAAATGCTAACGAGATAGAAATAGGTGTTCGCGAAGAACTTAAAAAAGCATCAAAAGCGTTTCCTCCAGGCATTGCCTATACCAGCTTATTAAGTTCAAAAGAGCGATTAGATGAGGCAACAGGACAGGTTAAATCTACTTTAATCGAGGCCTTTATCCTGGTGTTTATCGTGGTATTTCTTTTCCTTCAGGATTTCAGATCGACCATTATACCTGCTATTGCCGTTCCGGTAGCTATTTTAGGAACCTTTTTCTTTTTGCTGGCTTTTGGTTTTACCATCAATGTACTTACGTTATTTGCATTGGTACTCGCTATTGGGATTGTGGTAGATGATGCAATTGTTGTTGTAGAAGCTGTACACAGTAAAATGGAGGGTTCCAACATGTCTGGCAGAGAAGCCACTCACAGTGCGATGGGCGAAATTACCGGAGCCGTTATTTCAATTACCCTGGTTATGTCGGCGGTATTTATTCCCATTGGTTTTATGACAGGTTCATCGGGTATTTTCTATAAACAATTTGCCTATACCCTTGCCATTGCTATTATCATTTCTGCGGTAAATGCCCTAACATTAACCCCTGCCCTTTGTGCATTATTATTAAAAAACAACCACGCTGCTGTCGATGGTAAAGAAATACAAAAACCCGGATTCCAAAAAAGATTTTTTATTGCTTTTAATTCAGGTTTTGATAACCTTACCGGCAAATATATTAAAGGCTTAAAATTCCTGATCAAGAGGAAATGGCTTGGTGCAGGCCTGGTTGTATTAATTACCGCTATCGCCGGTTATTTGATGGTGAGTACGCCAAAAAGTTTCGTACCAATGGAAGACGATGGTTTTATTGTATTTAGTTTAAGTATGCCTCCAGGCACTGCGTTAGACCGTACCACTGCTACAACGAAAGAAATTGACAAAATTTTAGCTCAAAATCCTGCCGTTGAAACGGCTTCATCCATTACGGGTTATAACATACTTTCAAATAGCGCAAGTCCGGCATATGCAATGGGATTTGTAAAGTTGAAAGAGAAAAAAGACCGGGGTACAGTAAAAGATATTGATGAGATTATGGGAAACTTAACAGGAAAGTTCTCTGAAATCAAAGAAGGAACCATTATGGCTTTCAGAAGTCCTCCGGTTGAGGGTTATGGCGTAACCAGTGGTTCGGAAATTGTATTACAGGATAAATCAGGTAAAGATCCGGCAGCACTTAAAATAATGGCTGATAAAGTAATTGGCCAGATTATGCAGCAACCTGGCGTGCAATATGCCTACACCACTTTTCGTGCAGATTATCCGCAACTTGAGTTAGAAGTTGATGAAGATAAGGCCAATCAGATGGGAATTAGCATAAGTGGATTAATGAGTACCATACAAACTTATTTTTCTGGCGATCAGAGTATGAATTTTACGCGGTTTGGAAAATTTTACCGCGTAAATGTTAAGGCTGATGGTATATTCAGAACGGATGAAGATGCATTTAACGAAATCTTTGTACGCAATGACCAAAATGAAATGGTACCTGTTAAGTCTATCGTAAAGTTGCATAAGGTTTATGGGCCCGAAGCATTAAACCGGTACAACTTGTTCAATGCAGTAACCATTACTGCTATTGGTCTTCCAGGTTCGAGCACAGGTTCTATTATGGATGTACTGGAGCAAAATGTACTTAGTAAGCTACCAACCGATTATGGTTATGAATGGACAGGATTAAGCCTTGAAGAAAAATCATCCGGAAATCAAACACTTATGATTCTTGGACTGTGTTTGTTATTTGTTTATTTCCTTTTGGCCGCACAATACGAAAGTTATCTATTGCCCTTAGCGGTATTACTTTCTATTCCGACGGGTATTATTGGTGCTTTTGCAGCCATAAAAGCAATAGGGTTAGACAACAACATTTATGTACAGGTTGGCCTTATTATGCTTGTTGGTTTGCTCGCTAAAAATGCCATTCTAATTGTAGAGTTTGCTGTTCAACGCCGGGCTGCAGGACTTTCTATAGTTGAATCTGCAATTGAGGGTGCAAAATCAAGATTAAGACCAATAATAATGACTTCATTGGCATTTATTGTAGGAATGATTCCCCTTATGATCGCTACAGGAGGTTCGGCTGCCGGAAATAGATCAATCAGTACCGGAGCTGCAATGGGCATGCTTTCAGGGGTCATTCTTGGTGTATTTGTAATTCCTTTACTCTACATTGTTTTCCAGTACCTGCAAGAAAAAATTTCTATTAAAAAAGAAATCGTTAACGCCAATACAAATCACCAATAAAAATGAAATTAGCTAAAAACCATATATTGCTTTTACTGTCATCAGTCGTTTTATTAGCTTCATGCGCTGTGGGTAAAAAATACAAACGCCCTGAAATAGGCGTGCCAGATCATTTCAGATCTCAAATAGCGGTTACCGGAGATACGGTGTTGCTGCCCTGGAAAACCTTTTTCAAAGACCCTAAATTAGTAATCTTGATTGAAAAGGCTATGCAAAAGAATATTGATGTATCCGTTGCCATGCTTAACATTGAGCAAGTAGATTTATCTTATAAACAGGCCAAGCTGGGTTTACTCCCAACGGTTGACTTATCGGTTGGGGCGGCCCGGAACTATTCATCCATGAATTCACTTAACGGCTCATTAAATCAGCAGTTTACCGGGGCAAGGTATCTTGATGATTTTAATACAACCTTCTCCGTTTCATGGGAAGCTGACATTTGGGGGAAAGTGAAAATGCAGAAAGAAAACGCAAAAGCTAACTATTTTATGCAAAAAGAAAACTTATCGGCCCTTAAAACCCGTATTGTGGCACAGGTTGCCCAAAGTTACAACAACCTCATTGCATTAGATGAACAATTAAAGGTGGCCTTGAGAAATACTGCACTTAGCGATAGTACATTAAAAATGATTCGTTTGCAGTTTAATTCTGCGCAGGTAAATTCTTTAGCTGTAGAACAGGCAGAAGCACAGAAAAAAACGGCAGAATTACTCGTTCCGCTAACCAGACAAAATATTGAGGTACAGGAAAATGCATTGAGCATACTCTGCGGTACTTTTCCAAGCCAAATAGAACGGGCTGCAAATGCTGCACAACTTAACCTTACAGTAATCTTTCCGTCGGGGATACCTGCAACATTATTAAGCAGAAGACCAGATGTTAAAGCAGCTGAATATGCTGTAACTGCTGCCAATGCAAATACAGGTCTTGCTAAAGCAGCAATGTACCCTACGTTTAGCCTTACGCCATCCGTTGGGATGAATTCTTTTACGTTTAACAACTGGTTTGAATTACCAGGCTCACTGACCAAGAATTTGGCGGCCAATATTGCGCAACCCATTTTTAGAAAAAGGGCATTAAAAACGGCCTACGAAACTGCATTATTAGAACAAAAGAAAACTGCACAGCAGTTTAAACTAACAGTAATGACCGCTGTGGGCGAAGTTTCTGATGCCATGGTGAAGGCCAAATATGCTAATGAACGTTCGTTACTGATAGAAGAAAAAAGCCAATCGTTAGATAAAGCAACAAGAAATGCGATGTTACTTTTTAAAAGTGGAATGGCTACCTACCTGGAGGTTATTGTAGCGCAAAACAATAGTTTACAGAATGAATTAGAAAAGGCAGAAATCAGAAGAGATAAACTTAATGCTGTTATAGATCTTTACCGTTCTCTTGGTGGCGGTATAGAGTAAGCGTACTAAAATATTACCTATTTGGGCAACCAGGTTTCAAACGGAGGTTTGAATTAATTCTAAACAAATTTAGGTTGCCCATAGGTTATTTCAAATTACGGTTAGTGGGTTGAACAACACCATGTTCAGGTGAATTTACATTAGCCAAATAATGTTGGAATGGTCAAACCTGCAAGAGAAAATTGTCGATGCTTCAAATATGTTTTAAGGCCTGAGTAATATATCTTTTTGCTGATTCCAGGCGCTGTTGGCCTTTTCCATATAATCGTTTAACTTTTTCTGCTCTTCTGCTGGCAATTTTTCTTTTAATTCAACCGCCTTCAAAATCCAGGAGGAAAAAGATTTATTTAAATTCGGCAGTAGTCCTTTCTCTTTTTGGTTTGCCGCAAAAGCCAATTCATTATAAAGAGCATTAAACTCTTTAATGTGTTTATTTACAGCTTCATTCGTAAATTCGGGAGTTAATATAGCAGCTTCAGCATAATAATTTCTGCTATAGCCAGTTTGTTTTTCCTTGCAGGCTGTAAAGAAAAAAATACCTGCAAGTGCAAATATTGAAAAGAAGCTCCAGATGTTTTTCATGTCGATCAAATTTTACATTTTAATATTAGTCATATTTGCCAATATATTTCTCAATTCCTTACATTCGTTGAGAAGAAATTCATAAACGTATGGATTTTAGTATTTTTTGCTGAAACGAATTTTTAATATTTGATGAACTATTATAGCCCGCGATTTGTTATCAGGTTACATGTATGATCATTTTACCTTTCCCGAAGCTGATGCCTTACAAATTGAATTGGCTAAAAAACTTGTCTTTACGCCACTTAAAGAAATAAAGACCATTGCGGGCGCTGATATATCTTTTGATAAAGGCAGTTCAACCATGTACGCCGGAATGGTTATTTTAAGCTTTCCTGAAATGATTATTCAGTCTTATGCACTCGAAACTTACGAAACAACTTTTCCCTATAAACCAGGATATTTAGGTTTTAAAGAGGTGCCTGCTTTATTAAAAGTTTGGGATTTAATCCCGGTTAAACCAGATGTATTGGTATTGGATGGTAATGGCATCCTCCACCCCAGACGTATGGGCGTGGCATCACATTTTGGCGTATTGGCAAATCAGCCAACCATTGGATGTGCAAAAAGCATTTTATATGGAGAAAATCACCTGCCGGGAAAATCAAAATACAGTTATACTGAAATTAGAAGTTATGGCGAAACTTTAGGCTATGCTTTAAGAACCAAAGATCATAATAAGCCTGTTTATATATCGGCAGGGCATTTAATTACTTCCGAACAAGCTTTGGCTGTATTGAAAAAATGTATTGGAAATTACCGCATACCAGAGCCTACGCGGGTTATACATGATTTGGTAAATGATTTTAGAACCGGTAAACTAAAGGCTGGTTTTCATATTAAAAACCAGCCTTTAACTTTATTTTAAATCCAGTTAATGCCTTTTTTCAAAAACTGGAGCGTTTTATCTTCTGCTGAACCTTTTTCCGGCTGCACATTATAACCCCAATTGGCCTGCGGAGGTAAACTCATTAAAATAGATTCTATTCTGCCATTCGTTTCTAATCCAAATTTAGTTCCCGAATCGTAAACTAAATTAAATTCTACATATCGGCTACGGCGTTGAAATTGCCATTCTTTTTGCTTTTCCGTAAATTCTTTATCCCGGTTTCTATCAATCAGTTCCGTGTAAACAGGTAAAAATGTTTCACCTATGTTTATAGAGAAATCTAATATTTCAGACCAGGATAAATTTGTATTTTCAGGTTTCAACCTATCGTAAAAAATTCCACCTACACCCCGCGTTTCTTCCCGGTGTTTAATAAAAAAATAATCATCAGCATGGGTTTTAAATTTTGGATAAAAATCCGGATTAAACTCATCACAGGCATCTTTTAACTTGTGGTGAAAGAAACGGGCATCGTTTTCAAAAACATAGTGTGGTGTTAAATCTATCCCCCCACCAAACCAGCGTGTATGTTCGTTTAACTCAAAATACCTGATGTTCATGTGGATAATAGGAACTAAGGGATGATTGGGGTGTATAACAATGGAAACTCCGGTCGCAAAAAAATCTTCCTCAGTTACATTAAAAGCTTTTTTTACCGCTTCTGGAAGCTTACCATAAACAGCAGAAAAATTTACCCCGCCTTTTTCAATGATATTTCCATTTTGCATAATCCGAGTACGACCACCGCCCCCACCTTCACGCTGCCAAAGTTCTTCTTCGAATTTGCCTTTTCCATCTGCAATTTCTAATCCCCTGCAAATCTCATCCTGAATTTGCTGATATCTCTCTGCTACTTCTTCTTTAAACATGGCTCCTAATCTTTTGTAAAACAAATTTAAGGCTATTCACTTACCTATTTTTAATTAAGTTTAGATAGTACAATCTATTGACAGTTTAGGAAATTGTTTGGACAGAAAGACATCGGGCAAGCGTCTTTTTATTAAATTCTCGTAGCAAATCTATTCTTCGAGGTAATTTAAATCTTTGTTAAAACTCTCTTTCAATTGGCTGAGTGCAAAAACTGCAATAACCGTTAAAATGGCCATTAGTATAAAGCCAGCAGTAATATTACTGTATTTTTTGGCGAGAAAAAGAAATAAGAAATTAATTGGAATTAAAGCACCACGTACAAAGTTAGGCGCTGTAGTGGTTACGGTTGCCCGTATATTGGTTCCAAACTGTTCAGCAGCAATTGTTACAAAAGTAGCCCAATAACCAACAGAGAAACCCATAAATAAACATAAATAAATAAAGGTTTGACCGTTTAAGCCATAACTGGTTAGGTAAACAATTACACTAATTGCCGATAGAAGATGAAAAATAAATACCGTTTTTCTCCTCGACTTTAGTACTTGCGCCAATAAACCTGTAACTACATCGCCTATGGCAATTCCAAAATAGGTAAACATAATTCCGGTTCCGGCATTTAATGGTTCTGTTGAATGTAATTCTTTTCCAAACTCAGGCGAAAGGGTAACTAAAATCCCTACGACAAACCATAACGGAATGCCGATTAAAATACAATACAAATACTTTAAAAACCTTTTTTTATCGGTAAAAAGCATAAAAAAGTTTCCTTTTGATACTTCAGATGACTTTACTACATTTTTAAACATACTCGATTCAAATGTACCAACGCGTAATAAAAGTAAAAAGATCCCCATGCCACCACCAACAAAATAAGAAGTTTGCCAGGTAAAATTTTCCGAAATCAAAGTAGCAGCAGCAGCACCCAATAAACCTACGCCTGCCACAATCATAGTTCCGTAACCACGTTTTTCTTTGTCCATTGTTTCGGTAACCAAGGTAATGCCGGCCCCAAGTTCGCCAGCCAAACCAATACCTGCAATAAAACGAATGGTGGCATAGCTATTTACAGAAGTAGCAAAACCATTGGCAATATTGGCTAAAGAATACAATAAGATAGAACCAAAAAGTACTTTAATCCGCCCCAGCTTATCGCCCAGAACGCCCCATAACAGGCCGCCTAAAAGCAAGCCAAACATTTGCATATTGATAATGAAAATTCCGTTTTCTTTTAATCCAGCTGCAGAAACACCGATTTCAGTTAAGCTTTTTACACGTACTACAGAGAATAGTACCAGATCATAAATATCTACAAAATAGCCCAGCGCGGCTACAATAACTAAAAAAATTATATTACGATTGTTTGTGCTTTGGGGTTCCATTCTTTATTTGGTTATTTATAATTGCTGAAAGTACAAATTCATCCAAATAAAAAAAATAGATTTAAAATAAAAAAGTCCCGATAAAAACCGGGACTTTCCTGCCTACATTGGAGGCATTTTTTTTGTCGTATCAGGTGGCATCTTTTTGGATGTATCCATTGGAGTTGTTGTTTTTGAAGTATCCATTGGTGCCATTTTAGTCGAATCCATCACCGTACTGTCTGAAGAACCAGCCATATTTTTTGATGAATTGCATGCAGATGTGGCGATCATTAATGAGCCGGCAAAAGCAAGACTTAAGATTATTCTTTTCATAGTTTTTGTTGTTATTTATAGAAACTTAACAACCTTATAATCATTTGGTTTTATTTTTTTTTCAGCGCCAGGTAGGTTTATTCATAATGAACCTTTAATTTATTGAGTAATTCAGGAGAAACATTTTCGGCATAAACCCCATAAGCATCTACTAAAACGCCTTTTAAATTACCTACACTGGAGGAAATGGCATAAACAACTGCACTATCGGCAGGATCGGTCATTCCTTCAAACCGATAAACTTCGTCAATTTCAAACTCTTCGGGCATGAGGCGTAAATCTATCCCCTTACATTCTAAGCATTCAGATGTCAGGTTAAAATCTAATTCATAACCTCTTTTATCAAGGTCGGCAAGTGCCGCGGTAACTGTATCGTAAATATGCATAATCTAATTTACTAAAATATTACCTAAACATCATCTCTAAAACTTTAAAACCTGATAAAACTTTCTGATATTAGCCACTATGATCATTTCTCAAAATACCCTTAAATGGGTAATGCGCTTTTATCCACCTTTGTTCTTTCAGCGCATTTGGGTCAAAAAGTTCGACAACGAATTTAGAAGCTGTTCGGTTAAACTGAGTAAAAGCATTTGGAATAAAAACTATAATGGTTCTATTTTTGGCGGCACCATTTATGCCGCTACCGATCCATTTTATGCATTATTATTTGATCAGTTGATGCAAAGAAGGGGTTTTAAGGTTAGGGTTTGGCTAAAAAGTGCTTCTATACAATATTTAAAACCAGGGCGCTCTACCCTGTATTTTACCATTACCATTACCGACGAAATGATTGCCGATGCTGAACACGCACTTAAAACAGTTGGCAAATTTGTAAAAGCCTATCCAATGGAAATTACCAATAAAGATGGGGAGTTGTGTGCCACTGTGATGAACGAAGTATATATCCGAAACTTGCACCAGGGCGAAACGCCCAGGGTTGCTTATTAATTTTATGATCTATGGCTGGTATTAAGAGTTTAATTTTGCAGGGCGAAGGCGTTACCCTTGATTTTAAAAAAACCATTACCAATAACGAGAAAATAGCCAAAAGCTTAGTTGCATTTGCCAATAACCGGGGTGGTAAATTATTAATAGGTGTAGCCGACGATGGCACTATTAAAGGGGTAAAATCAGAAGATGAAGAAAAATACATGATCCTTAAATCTGCCCATCAGTTTTGTAAACCGGCTTTAGAGCCTTATTTTGAAGAAATTTATGTAGACAATAAGCTGGTGCTGGTTGCTAATATACCCGAAAGTGATACAAAACCTCACTATGCACTGGATGACCAAAAAAAATGGTGGGCATATATTCGCATTGATGATAAAAGTGTATTGGCAAGCCGGATAATTCTGGAAGTTTTAAAACAAGACCAAAAAAATGCCGGCGTTATGATTTCGTACTCCGATAATGAAAAAAAGTTAATGGAGTTTTTAGGCGAAAATGAACGGATTACATTAAAGGAATTGAGCAAGCTTTTACGGAGTTCTTACCGGAAGGCACAAAAAATATTGGTAAATCTTATTTTAACCAATGTCATAAAATCGCATACCACAGAAAAGGAAGAATTTTTTACTGCTGTTAAATAATATCTTTTTTATTGTGGTTTAAAAACCCGATTTTTGCGTAATTATTATTCTTTGTTCGTCATTCTGAATAACGCGAAAAATCTATAAGCTATCTTTAAATACCAGCTTTCCTTTTTAGCATTATTTTATCATTTGATTTTTCAGCTAAAGCTAAATGGCCTGGCGTACAACTGTATTTTAATGATTTTTTTTGAAACAACAAACACCATGTCATCTACTTTCTACACAAAATATAAATCGTATTATAAAGAAAATCTTCACCTGGCATTACCCATCGTCGGTTCTCAGCTTGGGCACACTCTTGTGCACATGGCAGATAGCATTATTGTTGGCCACTTTACCGATACGGAGCAACTTGCAGCCGTATCTTTAGTTAACAGCATATTTATGCTTGTGCTGGTTATTGGTTTAGGGATTTCTTATGGTTTAACCCCTTTAATTGCACAGGAAAACGGCAGGCAGAACCATAAAGAATGTGGAAGATTGTTGTCAAACAGTTTAATTATAAATGCAATAGTGGGCATTGTACTTTATATTTTGGTGCATTTTGGTGTTTTATTAATTATTGATCACCTGGATCAAACACCTGCAGTAGTAAAATATGCCAAGCCCTATTTAAGTTTATTGGCCATTTCCATTATCCCTCTGCTTATTTTTCAAACCTTTAAGCAATTTGCCGAAGGATTGGGTTTTACAAAACAAGCCATGTTTGTATCCATCTGGGGAAACCTGCTGAATGTAATCCTGGGGATTATTTTTGTAAAAGGAATGTTTGGCATAAGCCCAATGGGCGTTAAAGGAGTTGGTTTAAGTACTTTAATAGACCGTATTTTAATGGCTATCGTAATGACGACCTATGTTTTAAGATCGCAAAACTTTAAAAAATACTTAGTTAGTTTCAAAGCAACCTTCTTTGATAAAGTAAGGACATTAAAAATAATAAAAATTGGAATGCCCGTAGCCATGCAATACTCATTTGAAATTAGTGCATTTAGTGGTGCAGCAGTTTTAATTGGTACCATAGGCGCTGTAGAACAGGCAGCCCATCAAATTGCCATGAGTTTAGCCGCTATGACTTATATGATTGCAAGTGGCGTAGCCTCTGCTGCAACCATAAAAACCGGCAATAATTTCGGTAAAAACAACTTTGTTGATCTGCGCAAATCTGCTATTGCAAGTTATCATGTAATTTTAGCTTTTATGGCTGTAACAGCCTTAATATTCATCTTTGCCAATCAACTGTTGCCGTTTATCATTACAAACGATTTAGCGGTGATTAAAATTGCAGCACAATTGCTAATTATAGCAGGTTTCTTTCAGTTGTTTGATGGTACACAGGTTGTAGGTTTAGGTGTACTAAGAGGTTTGGGCGATGTAAATGTGCCAACTTTTATTACCTTTTTAGCCTATTGGGTAATCGGTATTCCGGTAGGATATTTACTTGGAATTACATTTGGATTAGGGGTAAACGGGATCTGGTATGGATTAACTTTAGGTTTACTAACTGCTTCTATCCTACTGTTTATACGTTTTCAAAACAAAACACGGAAGCTGAATAGAAATATGACCGAGCCGGCGATTGAAATGGTTTGAGTTAGTTAAATACGTTTCTATAATAAGACAGGGTTACAGTTAGATTGCATCCTTCTAAACTGAGTTCGATAATTAATTCTCCATTTTTGAGCCTAAGTCCTTTCGAGAAGGCTTTTTCAGCCGACGAAGCAATCTTTCCTGCAAGATAGATTGTTTCAGCTCGCTCAAGCCCAGCTTCGCCATAACGATCGCATAAAGAAATGTAGAACAAAGGATGTTAAAAACATCAATAATAATCGAACTCAGGTTTCTAATTATTGATTTGGAAATGTAAGCTTCAGTAAATGTGGCAGCTGTGGCCCCGCTTTACACTTTATCCCGATAAAGAATCGGAATGTCGTTTCAATCGGGTTTAGATACCAAGTTTCTTCTCTGAATATCCTGTCGCATTAGATTTGGAATGCCATCCTGGTTAAATAAACCCGATCGGCAGCAAGGAAAACTTATATATTATTTACCTCCGACATTAAATACAACACCTATAGTAAAGATAGAATTGCCGGCAGACATATATTTCCTGCTTTTTAAGCCAATATTACTGCTTGTGGTATATTGTAGCTGAATTACCTTACTCAAGGTCATACGAGTAAAGAAAACAGGTTCAAAAAAGATATTATCTTCCTTTGGCTGTAGCACACCATTCAGAAAAAACCGATCCATGTTTACGTGACTGATCCGCAAAGCCGTACCATAGTTAATGGGGAAATTTGTACCAAAAAGCTTTAAATTGTTTTTTTTCTTCGAACTGTAGTTAACCTGTATAAACGCTTTTCGGTAATCGATATCCTGCAATTCAGTGCTTACAACCACATCATGCTCAAAATCACGATAGGTAATATCGCTCCAACCCTTTCCAACTCCGCCATATATTTCGATAATCCGGTTGTTATCCGGACCAAAAGTATCAAAATATCCTCCACCAATTTCAATCAGTTTATGGTTAAAGTCTTTACTTCTTCTTTCATTGCTCATAGCCGACCCGCTAAAAAGAACTCCTATGTGATCTGAAACTGCATAAGCGCCATTAATACTGGCATTGCCTTTTAAGGAAATGTGTCCACCGCCACTAAACTCACCTTGTTTGCTTAACATAGGCGTATTAGGCACATTTGGCATATAAACTGAAGAACATCCGCTTGCAAAAAGTGCTAAAACCGGAATAATTAGACGTAAGGATTTTATCATAAATGCTATTTAAACAGAATAAAGGGCTAAATATTGTGTTAGAGCGATAGAAATTGTATTAAAATTTATCGGATTAATTTCGAATAATCAAGATTCATAAAATCCATTACCCTTTTAAATTCATGCTGAATATTAGCTTTAATGTGGATTTTTTCTTGTGTTACCGGGTGGGTGAATTTCAATTCAGAAGCATGCAAAAGCATAGTGGTCATCTCCCACTGTTCTTTAAAAAATTTATTCTGTTTATTGCAACCATGGGTTCTGTCACCAATAATTGGGTGTAAAATATGACTGAAGTGTTTTCTTAGCTGATGCATCCTTCCGGTTTTCGGGGTAGCTTCAATTAACGAATATCTGGAAGTAGCATGTTTGCCAAAAGCCACATTTACTTCAGCCCTTTGAAGGGTAATAAAAGAGGTAAAAGCATCCTGAATTGTTCCATTTTCTTTGGCCAACGGATAATCTATATCCATTGCATCTGCGGTAAATCCCCGTAAAATGGCTAAGTATTTTTTATCCACTTCGGCTTCCATAAACTGCTGATGCATAGCCTTCTCAGCATCTTTATTAAAAGCAAACAATAAGATGCCACCAGTTTTGCGATCCAGCCGATGTACAGGACTTACATGCCGCCCAACCTGATCTCTAAGCATTTGTAAAGCAAATTCGGTCGCATCACGGGCAATAGACGATTGATGAACCAATAAATCATGTGGTTTATTGATTGCAATTAGATGTTCGTCCCGGTATAAAATTTCAAGCATGGTTTTTAAAAGAACGCGAAGATAAGGATATTGCTTTAATTAGAAATAAAAGCGTTCATTCGCTTAGGTAAATAAATCAAAAGCCAATTTGTAGGTATTGCAATGTGCATCAACAATATCTTTAATATCAACTGAATAGCCTCCGCCCATGCTTACCTGTACCGGAACATTTTTATCAATGCATTTTTTTAAAACCATTCGATCACGTTCTTTGCAACCTGCTTTACTTAAAGCCAGCTTTCCGAGCTTATCTGTTGAAAGTACGTCCACTCCTGATAGATAAAAAACAAAATCAGGCTGATGGAGCTCAAAAATTTGGTTAAGGTTTCGTTCTAAAATCGGCAGATATTCATCGTCTCCGATTCCATCATTTAGCGCTATGTCTAAATCTGACTGTTCTTTTCTGAAAGGGAAATTCTTATCAGCGTGCATAGAAAAGGTAAATACCCTTGTCTCGTTTGTGAAAATTTCTGCAGTGCCATTTCCCTGGTGAACATCTAAATCTATTATTAATATACGGTTAGCTATTTTATTATTTAACAAATAGTTAGCAGCAATAGCCTGATCATTTAACAAACAAAAACCTTCGCCCCAATTACTACCCGAATGATGGGTACCACCCGCTACATTAAAAGCAATGCCATTGGCCATTGCATAGCCTGCAGCATCAATTGTACCTTTGGTAATCCGTAATTCTCTCTCTAATAATTGCGCCGTTAATGGAAATCCAATCCTCCTTTGCTCCCTTGGTGGCAGCGTTAAATCCCTAAGCTGTTCCCAGTATTCTTTTTGGTGGGTTAATAATACGATGTCTTCTGCCACTATTCCAGGACTAAATAGATTATCAACCTCAATTATGCCCTCATGCAATAACTGCTCCGGAATAAGTTCATATTTAAGCATCGGAAACCGATGCCCCACCGGTAGAGGATGTGCATATAGAAGATGATGCGCAATCTTAATCATTTAACCTAAAATCTCCTCTACGTGTTTTTCAATATTATTGCAGATTTCATCCACAGGCAGGTCGTTTGCATCTTCACCAAATGGGTTCTCTATTTCTTCAGCTATAAGCTCCAAACTCGCTAATACATAGAGGATAAAGGGAACAATTAAGACTAAAAAATAACCCAGACTAAACACCCATCCAATAGGCAATGTAATGACATATATGAAAATGAATTTTTTAATAAATGCACTGTAGGAATAGGGAATTGGGGTGTTTTTAATTCTTTCGCAACCTCCACAAATATCGGTAAACTGGTTTACGTCCTGCGTTAAAACAATCAGCTGTTCCTGCGAAATCAATTTACGCTCCAATAATTCGTACAATCTGGAAATCATACTACTCGCAATCTGGTTGGGAATATGTTTGCCGCTTTCCACTTCTATCAGGAAACTGTTTTTTCCAAAATATTTCTTCTCTCTTAAATGTTCTTTCAATGCAAAAGCATATTTAGGAATGCCGTATTCAAAAAATCTCACTTCTTCATCGGGAAGTTTGAGTGCTTTAATTTTCATAGAAAAATTTCGGCTAACATTGGTTAGGGAGCCCAACAGTTTACGGCCATCCCACCACCTGTCATAAGAAGTATTTGTTCTGAATACAAGCAACATTGAAATTACAAAACCTAATAAACTGTGCATCATACCTACATTGATCACATAACTGCTTTTAGAAAGCTGAAGAAAATGCAATTCTATATAAGCTACAGCGGCAGAAAAAAAGGCTACCCCTAACATAAGCGGCCATAACTTTCTAAAAGTATCTGCTTTATGGACGTGAAAAATAAAAGTAGACCAGTCTTTGGGGTTATAGTTAATCATCTTTTTATTTAATTAAATACCTAATATCGTTTTACTTACATGAAGAAGTGCTTTTCCGGTCAGAAATAGATCTTCATAAGAATTGTATAATGGGATTGGGCTTAATCTAATCACATCAGGCTCTCTCCAGTCGCCAAGGATGTAGTTCGTCATTAAACCATCAAAAACTTCCTTTCCTTTTTGTCTGGCAATAATAGAAAGCTGCGCGCCACGATCTTTTGAATCTTTAGGTGTGATTATTTTGTATTGTTCAAATCCTAAGTCTTTATTAACCTCATTTATAATAAATTGAAGATAATTAGTTAAATTGATACTTTTAGTTCTTAAAGGCTCAATAAAACCTGCTTTTTCAAAAATCTGAAGCGATGCATGATATAAAGCCATAGGCATAACCTGGGTGCAGCTTACCTGCCAGCCATCCGCACCTGCTTCGGGAACAAAGCCTTTTTCCATTTTAAATCTCTGGCTTTCCTGGTAACCCCACCAGCCCGCAAACCGATTAAAGGTGGTATCGGTAAAATGTTTTTCATGAACAAAAATCCCACTTATTCCACCCGGACCTGAATTTTGATATTTATAAGAACACCAACAGGCAAAATCTATATCCCATTCGTGCAACTTAACCGGCACGTTTCCTGCAGCATGTGCCAGATCAAAACCAACGATGGCGCCAACCTCATGTCCGGTTTTTGTAATTGCCTCCATATCGAACCATTGCCCGGTATAATAATTTATCCCGCCAAAAAGCACTAACGCCAGCTCATCACCATGTAACCTGATTTTAGCCTCAATATCTTCTGTTCTTAATGTTTCTTCGCCTTCCCGTGGAAAAACCTCTATAATTGCGTCTTCAGGTGCATAACCATGAAACCTAACCTGGCTTTCTATTGCATACTGATCTGAAGGAAACGCACCTCCTTCCATAATAATTTTGTAGCGATTGCCTTTAGGTTTATAAAAGCTAACCATTAATAAATGAAGATTAACGGTTAGCGTATTCATTGGACAAACTTCAGCAGGAGAAGCACCAACAATAGGCGCCATTAACTTTTTTAGCGCTTTATGGTAAAACATCCATGGGGTTTCGCCTTCAAACCAACCCTCTACAGCATGGTTTTCCCAGTTATCCAGTTGCGCAATTAATACTTCTTTTGCTACTTTAGGTTGCAAGCCTAAAGAATTACCACACAGATAGATAAATGGTTTTTCATTTTGGTTAGGAAAAAGAAATTGTGATCTAAATTCACGAAGCTCATCTGCTTCATCCAGTGCTTTTGCAAAAGCCAGGTTATTTTCAAAATTCATCGCGTCAATATTACAAAAAAAGCAGGTATTGTTTCCAATCCTGCTCTATAAACTTGTGTTCGAACGTTATTATTGACGTCTTTAAGTAAACCGGTTCTGTTTAGCATTTGTCCAACGCTTTTAACTTTTAATGATGATTAATCGATTGTATTTGCCGGGAGGATCCCCTTTACAAAGCCTTA
Source organism: Pedobacter nototheniae (assembly GCF_032678625.1). Classification (GTDB taxonomy): domain Bacteria; phylum Bacteroidota; class Bacteroidia; order Sphingobacteriales; family Sphingobacteriaceae; genus Pedobacter; species Pedobacter nototheniae_A. The sequence continues at coordinate 911,242 of NZ_JAVTSO010000002.1, forward strand.
AAGACAGGTTTAACTACCAAAATCGGGCTATAAGAATTTTAAACCAATTTAAAATTTCATCGTATCATGCTTACCCAGGTCTGGCTGCTCACCGGTAACCAAAGCTTTTAACGTACTAAAAAGCACAACGAGCTTAGACGATGAGGCATCCCAATATTCAGCCTCTTCAGGCGTAATCTTAATTAAAATCAACCTTGGATCTTCTATCCCGTCAGGAAACCATGCCTTAATAAATGGCGACCAATAAGCTTCTTTACGCACTTTATCATCAACAATGGATGCTTTACCTTTTACTGTTAAATAAGTATTTTTTGACGGGTCACTATAGGCAAGCAAAACATTGTTTTCTTTTGAAATTTCTTTTGATTTCGGCGAATATTCATTGGTGTAAAACCAAATACTACCATCATCTTCTATTTTGGCTGTGCCCATCGGGCGGCTTCCAAATTCATCGTTGGCCGAAAAAGTTGTAAACATGCAGATGCGCACACTTTCTGCCATTTCTTTAAGGATTGATATATTTTTTTCGTTTTTCATATTATTGGATCTTTAAATGAAAAACAGCATCCTGGCTAAAATGTTTCAATAAAATCCTCACTAAACCTTATTAGGTTTGCTTACGTACTTATTGCCTTTAACAAAAAAACGCCAGGGTAAAAGTGCATGTTCCTTTGCATAAGCAATACCTACCCGTGGGCCTGCCGCTATTTCTTCTTCCTTATAAGTAATTTGATGGTCTTCAATCCAAATTTCCATACCAGTTAAATCTTTGGTATTAAAAGATAAATTAATACCTAAAGCCTTTGCAGCAGAGCCGGGACCTGAAGAAACCGCTGGTTTTGAAACTGGCATATTTCGTCTTTCTTCAATAATTTCCAAACCATCAAGTGGTTGTATTGCCCGTACAAGTACAGCATGTGGATCGCCTAAAACAGAAGTAGTTATGTTAAAAAGATAATGAATGCCATAACACAGGTAAACATAGGCTTTACCGCCCTCTCCAAACATTACTTCGGTACGGTTTGTCCTTCTGCCGCCATATGCATGTGAGGCCTTATCCTTAACACCAAAATAAGCTTCAGTTTCGACTATAATCCCCGAAGTTACTTCACCATTAATTTGTGTATAGAGTATTTTACCTAAAAGATCTTTAGCCAACGCAACTACATCGTCATTTAAATAAAATTCGGGTTTTAACTTCAAGGTCTGATATTTAATTTAATTATTTAATAAAATGGATATAACGCGTTCTAAATAAGATTGATCTGTTTCATCAAAATGATTTAAATGCTCGCTGTCTACGTCCAGCACGCCAATAACCACTCCATCTTTTATTAAAGGTAAAACAATTTCAGATTGCGACAATGAGCTGCAGGCTATATGCCCTGGAAAAGCTTCTACATCAGGCACAATAAGTGTTTTAGCTTCTGCCCACGAACTTCCACAAACACCTCTTCCTTTTTGTATCCGGGTGCAGGCTACCGGCCCCTGAAAAGGCCCTAAAACCAATTCCTCTTGCTTAACTAAATAAAAGCCTACCCAAAACCAGTTAAACTGTTCTCTTAATGCAGCACAGGCGTTGGCCATATTGGCTACAAAATCAGTTTCACCAGTTAGTAAACCTTCAATTTGAGGTAACAGAGCCTTATATTGTTCTTCTTTAGTTGCGCTTCTGTTTATCGTTAAGTCTTCTGCCATAAAATTATAAATATTCCAAAGTTAAAAATTACAATTGTCATCCCCACCAGATCTTTAAAACATTACAGCCTTACAACAATAAACTTTTTAACAATAGCTTAAAATCCTTAGTTTTGACATTTAAACACCAAAATTACACCTAAATGAATAAGAAAACCTTAATCTTTACTTCATTACTTTGCTTAAGTTTAACGCAACTGGCTTATAGTCCGCCTGATGAAGGAATGTTTCCGCTTAGCGAAATACATAAACTTGATTTGAAAAAAGCGGGCTTAAAGATCAATCAAAATGAAATTTACAATCCAGGTACACCCAGCCTGGTCGATGCATTGGTAAATGTAGGTGGTTGTACCGGCTCTTTTATATCCAATGAAGGCTTGATTGTAACCAATCACCATTGTGCCTTTAGTGCTGTGCAACTGGCAAGTACGCCTGAGCATGATTATTTAACTGACGGTTTTGTTGCCAACACACGCGAACGCGAAATTGAAGCTAAAGGATTAACCTGTCGGATTACAGACAGTTATGAAGATGTTTCAGATCAGGTTTTAGGTGCTGTTGCACAAATTGATGACCCTGCTTCAAGAATCAAACTGATTAATGAAGTTATGAAAAATATAGCCTTGGATGCTGAAAAGAAAGATTCGACAATTAAAGCCGAAGTTTCTGAAATGTTTATTGGCAAATCATATGTGTTATTTCGTTATAAAACCATCCAGGATGTACGTTTGGTTTACGTGCCAAGCAGAAACATTGGTGAGTTTGGCGGCGAAACCGATAACTGGGTATGGCCGCGCCACACCGGTGATTTTTCTTTCATGCGCGCATATGTATCGCCAGATGGCAAACCCGCTAAATATTCAAAGGATAATGTTCCCTATAAACCTAAAAAATTCTTAAAGGTTAATCCCAGCGGAACCAAAGAGGAAGATTTTGTATTTATTTTGGGTTATCCGGGCCGCACCTTTCGTCATCGCCCTGCAGCATACATAGAATACCAGCAAGATTACTTATTGCCTTATACCTCAGAATTATACGATTACGAAAACACTACGATGGAAAGTGTGGGTAAGAAAGATAAAACTACCGAACTTAAGCTGGCAACCAGAATTAAGAGAAATGCCAACGTTTTAAAAAATTACCGTGGAAAATTAAAGGGCCTGAAAGGCATTGGTTTAATCGCACAAAAAGAACAGGAAGATGCTGCGCTGGCTGCCTTCATTAATAATGATGTGAATTTAAAAGCTAAATACGGCACATTAATGAATGATATTGACCAAACCTACAAATTGATTAACGGCGATGCTAACCGTGATTTATGGCTTGGACAAATTTACACCTCAACCAGTTTGTTAAATGTTGCTAAAAACATAAATGCTTTTAAAACAGCAATAGACGAACAGGCTGCTGGCAACAAACAAGCTTTTTTTGATCAGAATCTACCCAAACTAAAAAATGCTTTAGCTGGAATTTATGAATCTTACGATATTGATGCAGATAGAAGAATTTTTAAGCGCATGGTAATGGATGCTTCTAAATTTAAGCCCAACCAAAGGGTTACAGCTACAGATAAAATTACAAACAAGGGTTCGAACAGCGAAACCCTGACCAATGATTTTATTAACGATGCTTTTGGCCTGACCAAATTAAAAGATCAGAATTATGTAGTAAATACGCTTTTAAAAAGCCCTAAAAGCATTAGTGATTATAACGATGCGCTTTTGGTTTTTGAAAAAGATATTGCAAAGCAGATTCAGGAATTAAAACCCGAAAAAGATCGCCGTGATGGTGTTGTCAATAAATTGATGGGTGATTATGTAAATGTTAAGGAGAAATTTTTAAAGAAAGATTTTATCCCGGACGCAAACAGCACCCTTCGATTAACTTACGGTTATGTACGTGGTTATTCGCCAGCTGACGCCAGTTATATGGCACCATACACAACCATTAAAGGAATTATAGAGAAAGGCGCTACAGGCAATCCTGAGTTTGCTTACCCAACTTTAATAAAAACTCTTTGGGATGCTAAGGATTTCGGAAATTTCGCAAAGAAGGATCTAAAAGATGTGCCTGTATCATTTTTATACAATATGGATACCACAGGTGGTAATTCTGGCTCTCCTATTATGAATGCTTACGGCGAATTAATTGGTGTAAACTTCGACAGGGCTTATGAAGCAACTATTAACGATTATGCCTGGAACGAAAGCTATAGCCGATCTATCGGTGTAGATATCCGTTACGTATTATGGGTAGCTCAAAAGATAGATAAAGCTGATTTTCTTCTAAAAGAAATAGGTGTAAAACTTTAATAATGATTACCGCATTAACCATTACAAAATACCGTTCAACAGCCATCCCCTTTGCATTTTTGGGGATGGCTGTTTTGCGCCTGCCCCTATGGCTGAACAAGAAATGCAAGTTTTGGAAACTTATGGGAAGTGGTAAAGATGCACAGGTAGACCTTGCGCCCAATTTTAAACACTGGGCCATATTAACAAACTGGAATAATAAAGCAGATTGTGATGATTTTTATAAAAAATCATTTGTAATGAGGTGGTTCCGCTTTTTTGGAAAGGAAGAATTCACCATTTTCTTAAAACCTTTGTCCAGTCACGGCTTATGGTCGGGCAAACAGCCATTTATTTCTACTGCTGACCAAGTTAAAACAAACGGAAAAATTGCAGTAATTACACGTGCAGCAATTCGCTTTAATAAAATCAGGGAGTTTCAGCAGAACATTAAAAAAGCGGCCGAAGCCATGAGGGTTGCGCCAGGCTTTATAATCTCCGTAGGGATTGGCGAAGCCCCTTTTTTCAGACAGGCCACTTTTTCCATTTGGGATAACGCTGAAAGCATGAAGAATTATGCCTATAAATCCTTGGATCATGCAAAGGTTATAAAACTTACAAGAGAAAGAAACTGGTATAGCGAAGAGCTTTTTGCGCGCTTCGAAATTCTGGACTATCATGGATCCTTAAACGGAATTGGAATTAAAAACTTAGAAAACAACATATAAAAGAAACAAATCGTATGAGAGTTATAGCTGAACTTCCGCACCCGGAATGTAAGATTACCATTTTCTCCATGAATCAAAAATACATCGTAAAATTTGAGCAGGGAACTTTTGAGCAGAGTTATAAATTGGCCGAACTGGATTTGAGTGGAGGAGGCGTAAATGATGTGTTTGAAATTTTGGATGAAGCGTTTATTGCAACCGTAATTGAACGTTTTAAAGCCATGAGAACCGATTTTACAGCCGCCTACAAAAGACATCAGTTTTAATGCATATAAAACACATAACTAACTGTGCAATAGCGCTAATAACTACAAAACAAAATAATATTCTGTATTTTTAACTAAAAATACACCTAAAATAACTGTCTTATATAATATATAGGTTTAATATAAAACAATTAAACAACTGATATAAAGGTAATTAAAAACAACATCAGAATTAGATTTTGCTGCTACTATATGCCAAATATAATTCTGAAAATCAATTTAATGATTTTTGAAAGGCATTATACCGAGAACCTGAAGGCAGTTTTATATTACTCAAATCGAATATATATGGTAATTAGTTATTCGTTAAAACGTACCGCCTACTTCTTTTAATTCTTTTTTGGAAGATCCTTTTTTTACTGTTTCTATAATTTGTTTTTGGGCCGAAGCAGAAAAGTTAATTACACTCCCTATTGAACAATATGATCCGGTAAAAGAGAGTTTACTTTCAATTACTGGTTTATCCTTTAAAATAATTAGCTCAAAACCTTCAGGAAGTTTACTGTTTGCGGATGCGATTAGCTTATCGATCTGGCATGCGGTTTCTTTAATTAATTTGTTAATCTCCAAAAGCGATAAGTTTTTCTTTTTCATTGTTTGTCCGTTTGGATTCAAAATAGGTTTTATCAATTGAGCATTGATGATGACTACTTATAGTACAATTGAAACCTTAAAAACCCCTACTGGTAAAATAAATTATGTTAAGTTTTAAATAAAAACTTAGCATATAAAGCGCATAACAATCAGAAATCTCCGAAATGAACGAACACAAATAAAATATTAGTTAAAGAAAGCAAAAATGATTTTAAACAAAAAAAGCAGCTATAAAATTATAGCTGCCTTTAATATGCTTTAAAGAGGTATTAGTTTTTAGGTTTCACTCTTCCTGATTTTCTGTCTTCGCCTCTGCCAATTAAGTAACCACTACCTGCACCTACAACGCCACCTATAATTGCACCTCTTCCTTTTTTCTTGTCAATTAACGCACCACCTACGGCACCAGCTGCACCACCAATTAAGGTTCCTTTTGCAGCATCACTCCAGCCTTTTTTCTTAGCTGTAGGCTGAGTACCTCCATAGGATGAAGAACTGGTTCCAGATCCAGAGCCGGAGCCGGATGAACGAACTGCAGACCTTCTTGCTGCTGCTAACTCGGCATCATGTTTTTCTTTTGCTGCCAATTCTTGTTTCGCTACATCAGCTTTTTTAAAACTATCTAAACGCAAGCTATCTTTAACCGCTTTTACTGCAGCTTGCTTTTCAACTTGTTGTTGTTTTACCGCTGCCTCTTCTTTTGCCTTATTATTACAAGCAAACATTACAGAACTTAAGGCTATTACCGCTAATATCTTTTTCATGACTTTAATTTTTTTAGAAATCAGATCATACTGATTCCGTTGTTCATTGGGATGTGTATGTTTAACAGTTATCATTAAGAAAAAATGATGCCAAAAATAGAACTCACCAATTAATCAGTTAAATCAAGATACCAGAATCCCTGGTTTTTAGGAAGTTCGGAGGTACTTGAATGACCGTTATCGGAATTTGTTTTCGGCGCAGGTAATGCTTTAAAAATGAGTTCACCTGTATTAAAAGGAATCTTTTCTTTAAAAATCGGCCCTTCAAAAGCAAAAGTATGAAATTCTCCGTTTTCACCACAAGGATCCACATCAGCAGGCAAGCCCGCCACAAAGTTTGCATCGATTACTTTTCCACAAAGCATTTTAAGTGCATCCCAGCAACACACAATTATGGTTTTATAGCCATTATCTATAAATTCGTCAATAAGCTTCGGTGTATCTTTATTCCATAAGGGAAACAATGCTGTAAGCCCAACTTCCTTTAACTTATTTTCCCTGTAAGTCCTGAGGTCTTGCAAAAAGATATCTCCAAAAATGGAATGTGTAATGCCTTCTTCTTTTAATTTCGACAGGTGGTCGTACATCACACGATCATAGGTTTCCATATCAGGCAAATCTGGCAAACGAATCTGATACAAGGGAATACCGATGCTTTTAGCTTGTTTAATAAGCAAACTTTCCCTAACGCCGTGCATAGATACACGATTGTATTTTTCAGTCACCGTTGTAACCAGGTACCTGATTTCAAGTTCGGGATCTTGTAAAGCGTAATGCAGGGCTAAAGTACTGTCTTTGCCACCACTCCAGTTAAAAATACAAATTTTCGGCTTAGCCATTAATCAGTAGATTTTTAACAATTGCCATTCCATTTACGGCTGTATGCTCAATTTTAAACACATTCTGGTAACGTTTCACTTCAGGAATTTTTGGATCAACAATATATTTAGGTGTTGTAGCGGGTACAAAATCAATTAATCCTGCTGCCGGATATACAGCTAAAGAAGTTCCAATTAAGAGAAAAATAGCCGCATTGCTACAAATTTTCGCCGCTGGCTCAATCATCGGTACCTCTTCTCCAAACCAAACTACATGCGGACGCAGCTGACTTCCCAATTCGCAACGCTCGCCCATCTTTAGTTCCCATCCATGTATAGGGTAAGTTAAACCAGGCTTACGATCAGATTGCGATTTGGTAATAACACCATGTAAATGCGTTACCTTAGCTGAACCTGCTCTTTCGTGCAAATCATCTATATTCTGTGTAATAATCTCTACATCGAAATCATTTTCCAGCTCTGCAAGTATTTTATGCGCAGCATTGGGTTCGGCAGCTAAAACCTGTTTGCGTCTTTCATTATAGAATTGTTGTACCAGTTCGGGATCTTTTTCCCAGGCTTCAGGCGTAGCTACATCGTAAACATTATAACCTTCCCAAAGCCCATCTGCATCTCTAAAAGTTTTTAAACCACTTTCGGCACTAATGCCCGCTCCCGTTAATACAACTAATTTAGGTTTCATTCATTTAGGTTTTTTAATCCTGCTTTTTTAAAAAGAACGGCAATAAGGCATTTCCTCATCTGGCGTTTTGTAATTGCTTTACAGAATTAAAATTTACAAATTTTGCTGCAATTTTAGCATCCGCGCTAAATATCTCCGGATGAAACATACAGGCCAAAGCTTCAATTCCTTCAACCAACGTTCCAACACTGGGCTGGGTAAACATATCAAAATCGGCAATATAAACCTGGTTATTTTTTACGGCTTCTAAATTCTCCCAGCCTGCTTTTGAAGTTAATAATGCCATTTCTTCAATGCTTCTTTTCACATCAAAACCGCAAGGTGCAACAACTAAAACCTGCGGATTGTATTTTATAATTTTATCCCAGGGGGTAACAATAGAATCGCCGGCAGGATTTGAGAGCATATCCACACCGCCCGCAGCAGCAATTTGAAAAGGAATCCAGTGTCCGCAATTGTAAACAGGCTCTATCCATTCCATTAACATTACCCTTTTTAAAGGTGCCTTGTTTGATCTTAGCCGATCCAGAATATCATCAACTTTATACTGGAGCCCGGCTAAATAATGTAATGCAACTTCTTCCTTACCAATGGCTTTTGCAATGGTAATGGCGCATTCAAACACATCCTGAAGATTGTTAGGCGATAACGGAACTAATGTTGGCTGTTTGCTTAATTTAGAAACTGCAGTTTCGGTGCAAACGGTATCAATGTTACAAACCTCACAAATGTCTTGTGTAAAAACAATATCTGGAGAAATGCTTTCCAGCAATTCCTGATCCACCCAGTATAAACTCTTACCCTGTGCTTTTGATGCAGAAAATATCCTGTCGATTTCGATACTTGAATAATTTTTACCTTCTAAAATACAACGGACAATTTTTGGCTGTGCTGCTGCTTCCTTCGGGCATTCGAAAGTTACACCATACAGGTATTCCTGTAAACCCATATCATAGATCATTTTGGTGGCTGCAGGAAGAAAGGAAACTATTTTCATCTTTATAAATTAAAATTTAAAGATAAAAAAAATCCCCTTCTGCATTAAACAAAAGGGGATTAAAATAAAGTATATAAGCTTATGCTACCTGTTTCTGTACTTTCAGAACCGGGTATTTGGCTTTTAAAATTTCAAAAGCACCGAAAAGTAACGCACCGTAAATAATGGTTCCTTCTAAAAATCTAATCTCAAATGGAATTGCTTTAACTAAACACTGGAAGTAACCCGCAAAATCTTGAGTAAATAATGGATTACCGTACCATGAACCTATATCGCTCACAATCCAGTGGATTAAAACAATTACCAGTGTTGAAGCCAGTAAATTAACCACGTTCACTTTTTTTAGCAATACCCTGCCTACTAAAACCATTAAAGCAAAGGCGATATAAGTCCAGTACCAACCTTCATAAAGAAAACCCGTGCTGTATTTGCTGAATATTGTATTTGCTAAAATGAAATCACTTAAAAACAAGCTCAATAATGGAAAAGCAAATGCTTTAAGATGATCTTTAAAATATGCACCACCAAATAAAGCTACGGCTCCTATTGAGGAAAAATTAGCAAATTTTAATTCATCAGAGTTGAATGTGACCAGCAAACGGAAAGCCGTGATGGCCAAAATCATCAACAATAAGATTAAGGTGCGTGGATTAAATTTTAAATGCGACATTTTATTTTGGTTAATATTTAATGCAAAGTTAAATTTTTATTAGCGTATATTAAAACTAACACCTGCATTAAAATTAAAACCTGGACTGTTGTAACCTATAAGTTCATTATATTTTTCATTTAAAATGTTTTTTGCATCGAAAAATATTTTAACCCGTTTTTTTGCCAAAGCATACTCTGCATAGGCATTTATTAATTTATAGGCTGGCAACATTTCATCAACCGAAACACTTGTAAAATAAGTATCGTAACGTTTTCCAAAATAGCGATAGTTGGCACTAACATATAGGTTTTTAGTTGCCTGTACACCAGCATTGATACCAAAGGTATGTTTTGGTCTGCGGATTAAATAATCAACCGTTCCGCTATTACCTTCTACGTAAGCATAGTAACCGTTAAAATCAAAGTTGCCAAGTTTTACGGCAGGCTCTACCTCAAGACCTTTATACTTTTGGCTTGCTTCATTAATGTAAACTTTTGGCGTATAAACAATTGCATTGGTTAAATCGCGCTTGAAAGTAGCCACACGCAAAGTAAACTTATCATCGGCTAAATTAATGCTTACTCCCGCTTCGTAATTCTGAGATTTTTCAGGCATCAAATTCGGATTTGGTGAATATGGTCCAAATAACATCATTAATGTGGGCGCTTTAAAAGCAGTTGAAACAGTCCCGAATAATTTTACTTCTTTAATGATGTTTATGCTTGGCGTTATAGTATAAGTGTAATTTTCGCCATACTGTTCGTGTTTGTTGTAACGGCCACCTACCTCTAAATTAAATACACTTAAATCATGTAAAAACAAAGATCCATAAGTTGCAAACAGGTTTATGTTTGGCTGTTGCCCGATAGCAAAAAGTTTCATGGCTCTGTTTTCAACACCAAGCAATAAATCAAGCTTGCTATTAAGCTTCTGGTTGTAAAATAAATCAATGAAATTGACTTTACCTTGCGCAAAATCAGGGTAAGCAGTATGAGACTCATTTGAACTGCTTTCGTAACTGTAATTTAAAGTAACCTTACCCGTGTTAAATTCGTACCGGGCATTGGTGCCTGCTGCAACGTTTTTAAGAATAGAATAATTTGGGGCATCGGTAAAAGGGCCGTCGTCAAATTTGTAATTTCCATAGAAATAGCGAACAAATGGATTTACTGAAAAATGTTTATCCAGTTTAATTCCAAAATTGGCACTCACCCCGTCTGTTTTAAAACCATCCTTATCAAATGAAGTTGTATTGCCTACCGGATTTGCCGCTTCAGAAATACCATCTGTTTTGAGGTGAGTATAGTTAATGTTGTATGTAAATCCTTCAACAGCACCGCTTAAACCAATTGCTCCTTTATACGTTTCGAAAGTGCCTGCACTCGCTATACCAGAAATGGTATTGCCTTTTGGGCCACCCTTTTTAGTAATAATGTTGATTACACCAGCAACTGCATCAGAACCGTATATGGTAGACTGCCCGCCTTTTAAAATTTCAATGTGATCAATCTGATCAATTGAAAGTAAACGCAGATCGAATGCACCACCATTTCCTGAGGGGTCATTCTGTACAATCCCGTCAATCAATATTAATGCATAACCACTGGGTGCGCCACGAAAAAACACACTCTTATCTTTACCTGGGTTACTGTAGGCGCCCCCAACAATAATACCCGCCTGCTCACTGATTAAATCGGGCAGCGATTTACCCTGACTTCTTTCTAAAACTTCTTTGCTGATGATGGTAACCACTTTACCAGTTTGCGATTGCTTCTGGTCGTTTTTTGTTGCAGAAATTACAACATCTTTTAGCCTTAAGCTGTCTTGCGCCTTAGCCAAACCGCTCATTGTTAGTTGTGCAAGCCCGAGGCCTGCGGCAATTAAAATACTTTTTTTGTTCATTTGATTGTGCGTTTTTGCCCACAGCCAACGGATTTAGAAAAGGAAATGAAAATACGAAAAATAAAAGCACCTCACTCCTTAGCTTCAATCCCCGAAAGCTATGAAAAATTAATGCTATGGCAGGTCTTCTGACTTACTCCCGGGTTTCCGGCCTTCCCATTCCTATAATTGGAACAGTGGCAGATTGATTGGAAATTCCGTTAAGGAGCTTACAGCTGCGGGACAGTTACAGATTTACACTGTATTCCCTTTTAATTCTGCGGTTAAGCAAAAACCAAAAGCGCCGCAAATGTAACAAAAAAAGGACTGCTTGTATATTAAGCAGTCCTTTTAACCTTTAATACTTTTATTTACTGATGAAATACTGGGATGGCAGGGAAATGATAACCATCATAAGCTACTGTATTTTTTAAGGCTGCATTTGCCGGATCATAAAAATATAAATGGTTAATGGCATAATTTGCGCCATAGCCAGATTGTACAGTTGTTATAACCAGCTGATTTAATTTTGAATCGAAGCCTAAACCTTTACCATAAAAAACCTGTTTATCGGGCATAGTAACAAAAGGTGCATCCAAAGAAGATTTGTTTCCTTCAACGTATTTATACACATCGCTGCCGTTACTTCCCCAGGTTAAGTTTTTAAGAACGTATACCGCATTTTCTTTAGTAGATGCTGCCATTGAACCTGAATGCCATGCACCCCAGGTTGAATAAGGTGTAAAATTAAGTGCAACACTATCTTTAGCCAGTGTTTGAGGGTCAGTATTATACAGATATTTACCTGCTGTATACCAAACTTTACCATTCGGTGTTTGAGCAAAGCCAACTGTCATTCCTTTAATTTTTTTATTTAAGCTAAAATCAGAAAGGTTATAAATCAATAAACCATCGGTAGCACTATGCATAAAAATATAGTTTCCGGCTTTTAGCATATCCCCGATTTGTCCGTCGGCTCCAACCAGTTTTGCATAAGCCGTTAAATTTTTAAGGTTAACTAAGTAAACGCCACTGCCACTGCTTAAAAGCCCGGTATTTTCGTCAATTCCTAAAAAAGCTCTCCAGTCGTTACCGCCTTTAGCTGCAATACGCCCTTTTTCTTTTAAGGTATACGCATCAGCAACCACCACCGGGCCACCTACTTTACTCACCAGGTAAAGATTGCCTTTAAAAATGGTTCCAAATTGTAATGTAGAGGTTGCCGGGTTTAAGTTTTTATCCGGATTTTCTCTTTTAAAGGTACTGTCTGTTAATTTTCCGGTACCGTAATCAAAAAAGTTTACTTCTCCGGTTCCATGTCCAAACCAACCTTCGTTAACGATAAAAAATCCATTCTCAAATTTACCTTTTGCTACCGGCTGTATTTCTGGTTTAATTTCAACATCATCCTTTTTACATGATGCTGCAAATAATACAATCAGAATTGCAGGTAATAATTGTTTAATGCGTACTTGTTTCATTATATATGTGTGTTTATTTAATTCCTAAATCGGCTGCACCTTTAACTTCAGTTGATATTTCGCCCAGAAGTGTATTGCCTTTTTCTCTTTGCCCGGTGTAAACTTTTACAAAATCAATGGTTTTTAAGTTTACTTTTTTGCCTGCGCCATCAACAGCCCAATCAATATCAAAACTGTTGTAACGTTTGGTTGCATAGTCGTCATCAATAGACCAGCTATCTGTATAACCCCATGCAAAAGCGCTATTAATAAAGATGCTTCCATTTTTGCCCCAGGTTGATGGAAGAAGTGTTCCCTTAAAAGTTATTTTTTCCTGGTTAGCCGCAAATTCCGGGTAATAATTATGTTTGTGAAAATTATTTACATCATACGTTCCGTTGCCTCCCTGGTTATCGGTCCAGTTTACATTAGCAAAGGCTTTTGGATTGCTGTAGGTGATTTCATAATTTTTAATGGTTAATGGATTGTTGTATTCGCTACCGGCAAGTTCATACCATTCATCATCGGGTTTACCGTTTCCGTTTACATCCTGGCTTACCATTACGATTCCCGGCTCGGCCCAAGGTGTTGTACCCCCGATTGGATTACCGTAAATGGCTAAGTCGGCCCCGGTATTATTGCTTACAGAATGGTCGAAACCAAAAATAATGTAACCACCAAAACCACCTAAGCTAATTAAACTTGTGCTGTTTACATCACCAATAATCTTCTGTGCACCAGCAAGGCTGCCTAAACTTTCATTTATAAATTGCCCGGGAGCTGGTAAATATTCAAACACTTTTGTAATGTACTTACTGCTGCCGGCAGTTGTTTCAACAACCGGAACGGGTACCGTAACGGTGTATTTGTGCATAAATGCCCCAGTGTTGTTGCTTGCTGTATATTCAATAATATATGTACCAGCTTTTAACGGTATAAAATCGTAATTGTAAACCTGGCTTACTACAACACCATCCAGTTTCCATTGATGGCTAAAGTTTTTTCCATTATTTGTACCAGCCGTAAAGGCGCTTTTTACATTAACTTTTGCGGTAACAGCGTCGCCTTTTACAAGCAGGTTTACATCAGGTACTGATTCTGTTTCTTTATCTTTTTTACAGCCGTAAACGAGTATAAATGCAGAGAGCATTAAAATTAGGTAAGTCTTTTTCATCTATGTGATATGTTAAATTATTTTTTTTGCTTGTATAACCTGATGTCGATGGCACCCGCTATTTCAGTAGAAATTTCGCCTAAAAATCTTGATCTCGAATTTGAGGTATCCGGATCGTATGGATTGCCGTTGCTATTTTGTGCAGTGTATACTTTTACAAAATCAATTTTAGACAGGCTTACCTTATTTCCATTTTTATCTACCGCCCAATCGATATCGAAAGTGTTGTAACCCCTGCCTTTTTCGTCTTGTATACTGATGTACTCTGCCGAACCATTGTCACTATAACCAAAAGTAAAAGGCTTATTACTGATTATGCCACCATCTGTTAAGGTGCTTTTTAATAAAGTACCTTCAAAAGAAACACTGGCTCCAGTAACATTTGCCGGAAAGTAATTTTGAGCATGGAAACTATTTTTTAAAACAAAGCCGCTTTTGCCTTGATTATCGGTCCATTTGATGTCTTCACTTATGGCAGAAGGCTTATAATAAGTAATTTTGTAGTTCTTAATTGTTTCCGGTTTGCTGTATTCACTTCCGGCAAGTTCGTACCATTCTCCATCATCCGGCAGGCCATTTCCATTTTTATCCTGCATTACACTAACAATTCCTGGCTCAGACCATTCCATTCCTACACCGGTTAATGGATTTCCGAAAAACCCAAGGTCATGGCCATTTTCGTTGGTTATAGCATGGTCGAAACCAAAAATGATATAACCACCATAACCACCTAAAGAAAGTAAACCGTTATCGGTTGTGCCAATTAAATCATTTGCCTTTTCTGTAGTGCCGTAACTTGCATCGTTAATAAATTGCCCCGGCGCAGGTGCATATTCAAATATCTTTTTGATATATGGACTATAATTTGTTGTGGCAGGTACTTCTTCTTGCGCGGATTCCTTTTTGCAGGACGAAAAAGATCCGGCAAAAAAAACAACAAGGGAAAAAGCTATAAGTTGTATTTTTGGTTGATTATTCATATTTATAATTATATACAAACACGGCATGCTGTGGCAGCCCTGCGGTTTTAAAACTGTGTTTTTTCTTTCCATCCGTACCAAAAATATAAGCCATACCCTGAGATGGGCTATAATTTTCGGCATCGGCAACCACTACAGTTCCATCAAAAGGATTTGCAGTTAAGCCATAAATGGTATTTATTTGTGTATCGTCGGTTATTAAATTATTTCCAACTTTACCGGTAGAAAGGTCTAAGGCTTTAATTGCAGGATCAGAATAAATATCTTTTGATACCCAACCCACATTTTTACCAATGCTAATGGCACCTAAATCATATTTTTCAGTTTGCACAACGGCATCTGTTGTACTGCTAATTCTCACTAATGTAGCCTCATTGCCTACATTATAATCCATCCAGGTAATCGTGTATAAATCACCGTTTGGTGCCGCTGCAATCCTAACTGGGTTGTGTCCAACTTCAATATCTTTGGTTTTGGTAAAAGTAGCAAGATCAATTACGGTTACCTTGCTTAACAAACCATTGGGATAATAAGGATGGCTGGAGTTGGTTACATAAAGTTTACCATTGGCAACCGCCAGGCCTTCTAAACCCTCCGCTTTTTTTGTTCCGTTCATTAATTGCAATTCAGCATCAACTGCTAAAGTTGTGGTATCAATCCGGCTAATTTTACCATCATAACGCGATACATAAGCCTTGTTTTTATAAAAGGTTACATATCTTGGCATAAAACCATCATTATTAGAATTAAGCGGGATACTTTTTAACGATTTACCCGTTGCGATGTCAATAATTTCTATAAAGGATTGTGGCTTGCCCTGAACACCGCTAACCACACAATACATTTTGCTTCCGTATGCTTCAAGGTCGTTTGCGGTTTCGCCCAATGTTCTTCCATTAACCTTTTGAAAATAATCCTGTACCGTTGTTTTGGTTTCTATATCGTAATAGCTAATGGCGCTGTTATTTCCGTTCATTAAACCTTCGCAAAGCACGTAAACACCTTTTGTTGCAGTAATTACCTGTTTTTTCTCCGCTGTTACAACTATAACACCTCTATCTTTTCTACAGGATGAAATAAATATTGTGCCAAGCAACAGGATTAATAAACCTGTTGTACTGAAATTTTTGTAGTTTTTCCTCATCGTATATTTTATTTAGTTACAAAAGCAATGTGAGCCGGAATGTCTCCGGTCGTTACAGTCCATTTTAGTCGGCCAGCGGCATTATAGCAATGCAACCTTCCGGGAGTTACATAATCCTTAGCATCGGTTATGTACACATCTTTATTTTGTGGATTTACGGCAATCCCGTATGGAATTTTAATGTTCTTTTCGGTACCGTCGGTAATAAATTTTGTGCTTAAAAGTGTTTCATCCTTAATATTAATCATATTATAACCTATAGTATTCATCCCTTGTATATAACTCCATTCTGTACTATAGATGTAGGCGATGTCTTCATCAATGGTTAAATTGCTGGCCGCTATATCGAATACTTTTTTAATTCGATCGGTATGGGTATCTATTACAAAGAGTTTAGATGGAATGGTATAATAATCCCCTCTTGAGGTTACATAAAGGTCGCCATACCGATCTGCTTTAACCCGGTCGAGATTGATGGCCACTTCTATTCGCTTTACTTCCTTGAAAGTGGGTAAATCAATAACAGATAGTGTGCTTTCATAATTTGGCGGACTGTATCCTCCTGAATTGGCAATGTATAATTTTGAGCCAATTATGGCCATTTCTTCAGGCTGACGGCCAACTTCAACAGTTCTGTTTATTTTTAATGTTGTGGTATCTATTTCGGCAATTATACCATTAGGTGCTTTTGGATCGCCCACTTTCCCTAAATATGCACTTACATAAGCTTTACCTTCATTAAAGGTTACATACCGGCAGTTTGTAATGTTAATCTGTCCAAGTTTTCTCGCTGTTTTTACATCTAAAACTTCAACCTTGTTCGATATATTAACAACCACATAAACTTTGGATCCATAAATGGCAATGTCATTTCCTACATCTCCAAGTCCTTTAGTTACTTCGGGGTTTACCTGATTATATAAATTACGTGTGTATAGTCCATTTACGAGGTCCATGTAATCCAAAGAGGCCTTATTCATATTCATGTTGCCTTCATTAACCAGATAAAAACCTTTAATTGCGGATAGCGGATCGGGTTCTATTTTGCTAATTTCAGACGGTAGCGGTTGCGGATCTTTTCGGCAGGAGAAAAATATAAAAGTGATGCAAAAACCATAAATCAGGTGCTTTATTGTTTTCATATGCTATAAGATAAGGTGAAACGATAGTTACGCACCGGCAATGGAAAATTCGGGATCAACTCATAATACTGGTTAAGCAGGTTATTTACCTCCGCGTTGGCATTTAATATTCCTTTTTTTAATTTAAACGCATATCCGGCAGCAACATCATGGGTATACCAGGGTTGCATATAGTTATAAATAATATTGGCTTTTTGGTTATATCTAAACCCTGTATAAATAAAACTGTAGTTAAAATGCCAGTCTTTATAATCCAGCTTAGCCAAAAAAGAACCACTGTTTTTTGGAATATATGGGATTTGGTTTTTGTAGCTGTCGTCTTTAGGATCGGTTACATCTACTGCTTTTTGAAAGGTATAATTTAAACCCGTATTTAAAGTAAGGGCGGGCGCAAGTTGAAATGCAGCCTTTGCATTAAATTCCAGTCCCCGGATATCAACCCTGCCAATGTTATACATAATCCAGCGGATAAGGTTAGCACCAGGTTGGGCTATAATTTTATCCTTTACGTTGTTGTAGTAAGCATCGGCCTGAATATCGATAAATAATGTCCGGGCATTTTTAAAAGATTTAAAATAGGTTAGTCCAAGGTCGTATTGTTTGGTATACTCTGGTTTAAGTAACGTATTTCCAATAAAAGTATAATATAAATCGTTAAAGGTTGGCATCCTAAAAATGTCTTTATAAAAACCCCGAACCCTCAGCTGCTCATTGTTAAATAATTGCCATGAAAACAAAACAGTAGGACTAAATACCTGTTTATTTCCACCTGAGCTATATTCTTTTACTAAATCTGATACACTTGTACTTAAAATATTGGCTTGCAGATTAAAACGTTCGAGGTTTAATGATGAACTTAATACATTTAAAAAGGTATTTCTTGTGGGGTAAGCGAACCGGTAAATATTGGCATCAAGCGTTTGATATTGATAATCTGAAGCCAGGGCAACGTCTAAAATTTTGCTGAGTTTATATTTTGCTGAAACTGACATATAGGCTTCTTGCTCCTCAAATCTATTTTGAAGAAAACCATCCAGTGTAACGTATTCCGGATCAACAAAACGCATATAATCATAGGCATATTTACCGCTTACCAGGATGGATAACCTGTTGTTTAAATGCTGCTCCAAACTGCCCTGAACAAAAGTGTTTCGGTCCCACATGCGTTGGGGATAATCAAACCTGTTGGATAAAGTAGCGCCTGGCAAGCCCTGCTCCGAAATAAAAGTATAGGCCTGTGCCCGCCATGCTCCATTTTTAAGTTTACCAAACAAAGCCGCCTGAAACCTGAAACGTTCTACATCGCCATTGCTCCTCACTGCGGTGGTATCATAAACGCCGTTAGTGGATCTGAATTTATATTTTCCGTTGGCGTTTAAAAATTCGGTATTAAAGCTGGCACTTAAATTTTTATTTATCCTATACTGATATTGAACCACGGGATTAATCAATCCAAAAGAGCCCCCTTTTAAGCTGAAGGTAGCTGCCTGGTTCTGCCCTTCTGAAAAGCTTGGCACCTTTGTTTTTAAATAAACGGAGCTGGCTGATGCATAACTCCTGGCGGGCAGAAGCAATTCGGGTTTTTGGCCGCTGTATAAAGAAATTTCTTCTAAATTATCCAGTGAGAATTTTCCAAGGTCTACTTGTCCGTTTTGTGCATTACTAAACTGAATGCCATCATAGAAAACAGCTGTATGGTTACTGCCCATACTTCGAACATTAATGGTTTTTAATCCACCAATACCTCCGTAATCTTTTAATTGCACACCAGAGAAATAACGAATTGCATCGGCCACGGATAAACTGTTCATCCTTTTCAAATCATTACCAGAAAGGGTTTGGACAGGTGTTGGCGATTTGCTTTGTTCAGTTAAACGATATTCGCGAACCTGAACCTCTTTGAGTTGATTTATTTTCTGGGTGCTATCTGTTTGTGCTTTGGAAATAAAAGGCAATGAAATGCCTGTCCATAAAATGGCTAACCAAATAAAAAACCGCATGTTGCCAGAAGCGGCAAAATGTTTTCTAATCATTTTTTTTTGTTGTGAGTTAAATTACCCACAGCAAACAGATTATGAAGGAAATGAAAATACGAAATATAAAAAGTACCTCACTCCTAAGCTTCAATCCCCGAAAGCTATGAAATATGTGCTAAGGCAGGTCTTCTGACTTACTCCCGGGTTTCCGGCCTTCCCATTCCTATAATTGGAACAGTGGCAGATTGATTGGAAATCCGTTAAGGAGCTTACAGCTGCGGGACAGTTACAGATTTACACTGTATTCCCTTTTAATTCCGGGTGTAACACCGAAAACCAAAAGCGATGCAAAGGTATGTAAATAATGTGTAATGTAAAATGGTAGATGGGCATCCAAATTTTAGGTTGTAAAACGTTAACTTTAAACATCAAACCTACATCATGAAATTTATACTCTTTTCTTTGTTTTCTATATTGAGTGTATCCGCTTCGGCACAAAAAGTTGATACTGTTTTTCTCCAGAAATTAATGCAGGCAAAACCTGGGTTATTTGGAGATATATTAAGCAAAACAGATAAAAACCAGGTACAAATAGTATATACACAGATTAACCGCGATGCCTCAAATAAACCTCATTTTAAAACTTTTAGCTATAATTTAGATTCGCATCACTATTTCTATCCCGCCAGTACGGTTAAATTAGCGGCCGTTATTTTTGCACTGGAAAAGGTAAACCGTTTAAAAAACACCGGACTTGATGCGCAAAGTACCATGATAACCGACAGTGCTTACACCGGACAAACTAAAGTTTTTAAGGATGAAAGTGCCGAAAATGCTTTACCTTCTATTGAGCATTATATTAAAAAAATCTTATTAACGAGTGATAATGATGCTTTTAACAGACTTTTTGAGTTTATTGGTCGTGCAGAAATTAACCAGAAGCTTAAAAAAAATGGTTTAACAAACAGCCGGATTTTAAATCGGTTAGCCATTGGAGATTCAGGAGAACCCGCAAAACATACCAACCCCATTCGCTTCTATAATGGTGATCAATTGGTTTATGTTCAACCGGCACAATACGACCCAAAAGAATATGAACTTAAATTAACGCATACTTCAATGGGAAAAGGTTACCTGGATAGTACAGACCAACTGGTTAATAAACCTTTTAATTTAGTCAATAAAAATGCCTTTCCAATTAGTGACCAGCAAAAGTTAATGCAAAAACTCATCTTCCCGGAAGCTTTCTCTAAAAGTGAGCGGTATAATTTAACCCCGCAAGACTATAAATTAATTTATACTTACATGAGTAAATACCCTACTGAAAGTAATTATCCTAAGTACGATTCAAAAGAGTTTTGGCCAACCTATGCTAAAATGCTTTATTATGGCAGGGAAAAAGATATAACCCTTGATCCAGCAATTAGGATATTTAATAAATACGGTGATAGTTATGGTTTTATAATCGATAATGCTTATTTCGTAGATTTTAAAAATGGAATTGAATACTTTTTAACTGCCGTGGTACAAAGCAATGAAGATGGTATTTACAACGATAATAAATACGAATATGAAACTGTTTGTTACCCGTTTATGAAAAACATAGGGCAAACCATTTACGAATTTGAAAAGAGCAGGCAGAAAAAAGTAAAGCCTGTTTTAGATAAATTTAAAATGAACTATAAATAACATCATAATACATAAATAATTCGGCATCAGGTAATAATTACTTAATATTTTGATTATTGCACTAAATTTTCTCCATTGATTTATATGGTTATTTGTATAGCGAGCTAAAAGTTTACTTAGTTAAACAATTAATAAACAGACCGCTTATTATAACAACCAAATATTATGAGAAAAAAGATCTGCTTATTGTTTTGTTGCATACTGGTTGCAGCTTCATCGGTTTTTGCACAAAAAAGAATCGGAAATGAAACACCCGAGGCAAAAAAGAAACGCATGGAATGGTGGACAGATAGTCGTTTTGGAATGTTTATTCACTGGGGACTTTACGCCTTGCCCGCCCGGCATGAGTGGGTAAAGAACATGGAAAGAATGACTAATGAGGACTATGAAAAATACTTTAAAAACTTTAACCCAGACTTGTTTCAACCTAAATTATGGGCTAAAGAAGCCAAGGCAGCAGGAATGAAGTATGCTGTAATGACTTCTAAACACCATGAGGGATTTACTTTATTTGATAGCCAGTTTACCGATTATAAAGCCACTAACACACCTGCCAAAAGAGATTTGGTGAAAGAATATATTGATGCATTTAGAGCTGAAGGCTTAAAGGTTGGTCTTTACTATTCGTTAATCGACTGGCATCACCCTGATTTTACCATTGACGACATGCATCCGCAAAGGGCCTTAAAAAAGGATGATGCAGCTTATTATGAGAAGGTAAATAAGGGAAAAGATATGGCTAAATATAGAACCTACCTATACAATCAGGTAAAAGAAATTTTAACTAAATATGGTAAAATAGATATTTTATGGCTCGATTTCTCTTACCCTGGTAAATTTGGAAAGGGTAAAGATGACTGGGGTTCAGTAGAATTACTTAAAATGATACGCAAACTTCAACCTGGCATCATTGTAAACAATCGATTGGATTTAAATGATTACGAAGATGGTGTCGACTTTGAAACACCTGAGCAGGTAAGTACGAAAGAACTTGAAAAATATAAAGGCAAAGTTTGGGAAACTTGTCAGACTTTTTCGGGTTCATGGGGTTATTACCGCGATGAAGATACCTGGAAAACGAACAGAAAGCTATTGGATTTACTAATTACATCTGTAGCAAATGGTGGTAATATTTTGTTAAACGTTGGCCCTACAGCCCGGGGAGAATTTGATGATCGGGCAAATTTAGCTTTAGATAGTCTTGGTAAATGGATGAGCCACAACAGTAAATCTATTTACAATTGCAGCTACGCTCCTGCCGATTTTAAAGTTATAGACGGCACAAAACTTACTTATAACGCAAATGCTAAAAGATTGTATGTACATTTATTTGATTATCCTTCCAATGGCAGCATCACTTTAAAAGGCTACAGAAGTAAAGTAGATTATGCCCAGTTTTTACACGACAATTCTGAGCTTGTAATTGATAAAGAAAAATCCAATACAGATGATTTAGTCTTAAAATTACCTAAGAAAAAACCAAATTTTGAAATTCCGGTGATTGAGTTGATTTTAAAATAACAGATTTAAAAGTTCTAGTGATTATTTACCTCATCCTGTCCATATTAATTTTGTTCTTCTTTTAGAAGTGAGGAAGTTTTATACAAACAGGATGAG
This sequence comes from Pedobacter nototheniae, assembly GCF_032678625.1. Lineage (GTDB taxonomy): Bacteria > Bacteroidota > Bacteroidia > Sphingobacteriales > Sphingobacteriaceae > Pedobacter > Pedobacter nototheniae_A. Next base: position 933,816 of record NZ_JAVTSO010000002.1, read on the forward strand.
GTATTTTTATACTTAAAGAAGTAATCTTGTTCGATTAATAACTGCTAACATAACATTAATCGAACTGGCTATATTACTGAATACCCAAAATCGTTTTTGCCAGATCAATGGTTAATTGGTCTCCGGTATGTTTGCCCTCTTCGTCAGATAACTTAACAACCTCTATCCATTCGTCGTCTTTAGGAAGGGCCTGTGTCATTTTGATCACAATATTCATGGGTTCAGAACCTACATCGTTGGTTAAATTGGTACCAATGCCAAACGACATGCCTATTTTTCCTTTACAATAATTTACAATGTGTTCTACTTTATTATAATTAAGCGCATCAGAAAAAATGATGGTTTTACTCAGCGGATCAATGCCCATGCTTTTATAATGCTCGATTACTTTATCTGCAAAAATCAGGGGATCTCCGCTGTCGTGCCTAACACCATCAAATAGTTTAGAAAACATTTTATCAAACTGCCTGAAAAATACATCTGTGGTGTAAGTATCAGATAAGGCAATGCCTAAATCTCCGCGATAAACCTCCACCCAGTGTTGAAGGCCTGTAGCATTGGCCATTTTAAATCCATAACGCGCCGCGTGAAACATAAACCATTCGTGTGCATGTGTTCCAATGGGTTTTGTTTTATGCAACATCGCCAGATGCACATTGCTGGTACCAATAAAAGAGCCTGTACCGTATTTCATTAACGATTCCATTACCAAACGATGTACCTGGTAAGAATATCTTCTCCGGGTTCCGAATTCTGCTACCGTTACGCCGAGCTTGCGGTAATTTTCAATTTTATTACGCGTTTTTTCGATAATTTCATCATCGCTAACCCGATTTAAACCTTTTAGAACATAATACAATTCACTAATCAACGCCATTAAAGGCACTTCCCATAAAATCGTTCTGTACCATGATCCTTCTATCTTAACCTCAATTTGATCGCCGTTTTGGCTAATCAGCACTTCTTCTGGATTGTAAGTATAACCTTCCAAAAAATCGAGATAAACAGGATCTAAATAAGGACAGGTTAGCTGTAAAAATTTCTTTTCGGCTTTGGTTAATTTTAAATGGGCCATTTGATTTACAGCTGCGCGTAAGGCTTGATCAAAACCTTCAGGAAAAGAATGGTTGCCTCTGTTTATAAACTTATACTTCGCCTTTGCCCACGGAAATAACCTAACCACGCCCTGTTGCATGGTAAACTTGTAAAAATCATTGTCTAATATAGAAACTAATGAAGTTTCGGCTTTTAATGTCATTCGTACTTTGCTCTATAAAGATTAAACTTTAAGAATTGTTTTAATGGATGCAAATGTTAAAAAAAATAGGTCTGTTTCAGAAACGCAAAATCACAGAAATTAGTGAATATACAGCAAGTGATTAAACTACTCACTAATTAAGCTCTCTTTGCTTAATTGTAATTTTGCCGCTTCCTCCTCTGCCAGTACAGGAAATTTTAAATTCAGACTTTTTAATTTATCTGCAATAATTTCACTGATTGCCAAACGGGCAAACCACTTTTTATCTGCTGGTATTACATGCCAGGGATTTTTTTCAGTACTGGTTTCGTTTATGGCCTCTTCATAGGCTTTCATATAATCATCCCACATGGCGCGTTCTTTAATGTCGCCTGATGAAAATTTCCAATTTTTGGTAGGATCATCTATCCGATCTAAAAACCGTATTTTCTGTTCAGCCTTACTTACATTCAAAAAGAATTTTAAAATAACTGTTCCATTAGAACTTAAATGCTCTTCAAAGTTGCGAATGCTTTCATAACGCTGTTTCCAAAATGCTTTATCGATTTTTTTCACATTGCTGTAATCCGGAATACTTTCACTTAAAATATATTCTGGATGTACTTTGCAAACCAATACATTTTCATAGTGCGATCGGTTGTGAATGCCAATCCTACCTCTTTCTGGTAAAGCCTTGTAATGTCTCCATAAAAAATCGTGTTCATATTCTTCAGAAGTTGGAACTTTAAAACTAAATACCTGGCAGCCTTGCGGGTTTAAACCGCTCATTACGTGCTCAATTGCACTGTCTTTTCCTGCTGCATCCATCGCCTGGAAAATAATTAAAAGCGAATGTGAATTGGCTGCATATAGTTTTTCCTGCAAGTGGTTAATTTCAATTTTAGCATTTACAAGTGCATCTTTTGCTTTTTCCTTATTATACCCGCCGGTGTAATCTGTTTTAGCATTTTTTATAGAAAATTTCTTATCGCCCTGTACAATAAGTCCCTTAAATTCGTTCTTCATACTTTATAAATTCATGTAATTAATTCCGTAGATCAATAATTTAAATATAGAATTAAAAAATAAGTAAACTAAATAAGTTAATTTACCTATAGAGTTTTTTATATTTAACGCCAAAGCATTAACCAACAGATCATCACAACCCATATGTTTAAAGAGATAAAAAACAAGTACTTACGTTATCCTGTAATTGGTATTTTTTTTATAATAATTTTCTTCTGTGCCCTTCAACTTAACTTTTTATGGCTATTTGGCTATTCTCCAAGTTATCACGATATAAAAGCACCCAGTCAGCGAGTGGGTTCTGAATTATACACTGCCGACGGAAAACTGATTGGCAGATACTTTAAGGAAAACAGAACACCGGTAAGTTATAATGAAATTGCACCCAGCGTTATACATGCCTTGGTTGCAACAGAAGATGTTCGTTTTTACAAACACTGGGGCGTTGATATGCAGGCTGTTGCGCGTGCTGTAGTGGGTATGGGTAAAGATGGTGGCGCAAGTACGATTACCCAGCAGCTGGCTAAAAACTTATACCGGACAAGGTATAATAAATCATCTGGTGTTTTATCCAAATTACCTGTATTAAGAACCTTAATCCCTAAATTAAAAGAGTGGATGACGGCAGTAAAGCTTGAGTCTAACTATTCCAAGCAGGATATTATTACCATGTACCTCAATACCGTATCATTTGGCAACAATACTTATGGAATAAAAACAGCAAGCCGTATTTATTTTGATAAAGATGCAAAAGAACTGGCCACTAACGATGCCGCTTTATTGGTTGGTATGTTAAAAGGAACAACGCTTTATAATCCGACAAAAAACCCAGAGAAGGCTTTAGAACGTAGAAATACGGTTTTAAATCAAATGAACAAATACAAATTTTTAAGTAAAGACAGCTTAACTGAACTGCTTAAACTGCCCATTAAACTTAAAGAAGGTAAAATGGAAGATGGTAGCGATGGTGATTCCTATTTAAGAGCAGCTGTTTCTAAATACCTTGAAAAATGGGCAAACGACAATGGTTATGATTTATATGAAGATGGTTTAAAAATTTATACGACTATTGACTCCAAGTTACAGAAATATGCTGAAGAAGCCGTTCAGGAGCAAATGAAAACGCTGCAAAGAAGGTTTTATAGTGTTTGGGGTAACGAAGATCCATGGTACGATTCGGAAAAGCAAAAAGTGGATTATCCTGCACGTGCAATGAAAAATTTACCGATTTACAGCTTACTGCAAAAGAAATTTCCAAACCAGCCAGATTCTGTAACTGCCTATTTTAATAAAAAGAAAAGGATGCAGATTTTTACTTATAAAGGCGATAGGGATACTTTATTTTCGACAATGGATTCAATCCGTTACTATGGTAAAATATTAAATACGGGAATGATGACCATGGAGCCAGCCAGCGGAAAAATTAAAGTTTGGGTTGGTGGTATAGACCATAAATTCTTTAAATACGACCATGTGAACCAATCAAAACGCCAGGCAGGGTCTACTTTTAAACCATTTGCATATTTAACAGCATTAGAGCAAGGGATGAGTCCTTGCGATAAATTTACAGATAAACCGGTAAAAATAGCTTATCAGGATAAAGGCGAAACCAAATATTGGGAGCCTAAAAATGCCGATTACAGTGTGAGCTATCGTGAAATGAGTTTACGTTGGGCAATGGCAAAATCAGTAAATACCATTACAGCGCAGGTAACTGAAAAAGTGGGCTGGGATAATGTGGTTAAATGGGCGCACGAATGCGGAATTGACAGTCACCTGGAATCTGTACCTTCAGTGAGTTTGGGTTCTAACGATGTAACCGTTTACGAAATGGTTAAGGCTTATAGCACTTTCTTAAACAAAGGTGTTAAAACCGACCCTATCCTGGTTGAAAAAATTACAGATTTAGACGACAACCTAATTGAAGATTTTAAACCTAAAACAAAAAGGGTTTTAACAGAGGAAATTGCCTGGTTAATGACTTATATGTTTAGAGGAGGAATGGAAGAACCAGGTGGTACGTCTCAGGCATTGTGGGAATGGCCAAATCTGTTTAAGAAAAACAATCAGATAGGTGGCAAAACCGGTACTTCATCTGATTATGTAGATGCCTGGTACATGGGAATGACCAAAGATTTGGTGACCGGTGTTTGGGTAGGTTGCGATGAGCGAACTGCTCACTTTAAAAATGGAGAACAAGGCGAAGGATCAAGAACCGCCCTTCCAATTTTTGCCAAGTTTATGGAAAAAGTATATTTAGATCCTTCAAGTGGTTATACTTACGGTGCTTTTCCTAAAGCAACTGTTCCGATTACCAGGACCATAAATTGCCCGAGCCCAAGAATTGTAGCAGATACCGCCACTACAGATAGTGTACTGGTTGATTCTACAGCTACCGACGTTCCTGTGGTGATAGAAGAACCTGTTACACCAGTAACAGGTAAAGAACCCGAAATTAAAAAGGAAGAAAAGAAAACCGAACCGGTTCAAAACCAGCCCGAAGCTACAGTTCCTTTAACCAGGAAAGAAGAACGTGAGCTAAAAAGAAAAAAACGCCAGGAAGAAAGAGAAAAAAAGGCAAAAGAAAACAACTAAATCTTTTACTTACTCTTCCTTTGTCATTCTGAATTTATTTAAGATCCTATTTAAAATAAATCCAGAATGACATTTTTTCAGGTCAAATATTTTTTCTTAATTGTTAAAATCCGCTGTAACATTTAAACAATTATTACTTTTATCTTAATTTTTCTCAAAATACCATTATAAAATCTTTAACAAACCATTTTCTATGAAGATAAGCTCTACTTTTATCAGGCAATATGTTCCGGTTTTGCTTCTGCTTATTGTTTCTTTCTCTGCTCAGGCTCAATATTTTGGACAAAACAAAGTCAGATATAAGAAACTTGATTTCAAAGTTTTACAAACGCCGCATTTTGAAATTTACTATTACATTAAAAATGAAAATCTATTAAAAAGATTCTCGCAAGATGCAGAAACCTGGTATAAAATGCACCAGGAAGTATTTCGTGATACCTTTTTAAAAAAGAACCCGATCATACTTTACAACAATCATCCTGATTTTCAACAAACTACCGCTCTCCAAGGTGAGATTGGCATCGGAACCGGTGGCGTTACTGAAGCCCTTAAAAACAGGGTGATTATGCCTGTTATGGAGTTAAACAGCCAAACCAGGCACGTTTTGGGCCATGAGTTGGTGCACGCTTTCCAGTATCATGTGTTACTGGAGAAAGATTCAATCAGTTTAGAAAATATCGGCCAAACCCCTTTATGGATGGTAGAAGGTATGGCCGAATACCTTTCTATTGGAAAACGGGATGCATTTACCTCCATGTGGATGCGCGATGCGATGTTGAACCGGGATATTCCATCACTAAAAGACCTGACCAATTCCAATAAATACTTCCCTTATCGTTATGGGCAGGCATTTTGGACTTACATTGGTTCGCAATATGGTGATACCACAATCGTTCCTTTATTTAAGAATACAGCCAAATATGGATACGAAAATGCCATAAAATATACTTTTGGCTATGACGATAAAACATTATCCGGCTTATGGAAAAATGCCATCGACGCGCATTATAAGCCCATGTTAAAGGCTGATAGCTCGCAAATTAAAATTACAGGAACTAAAATTATTGACAATAAAAATGCAGGCAATATGAACGTTGCGCCGGCCCTTAGTCCCGATGGAAAATACTTGGCTTTCATGTCTGAGAAAGATCTTTTTGGAATCGATTTGTTTCTTGCTGATGCCAAAACCGGGCAGATTATCCGAAAGTTAAGTAGCCAGATTTCCAATGAGCATATCGATGATTTTAACTTTATTGAGTCTGCCGGGGCATGGTCCCCTGATAGCAAGCAGTTTGCATTCAGTATTTTTAGTAAAGGCAGAAATCAAATGATGATTATTAATGTTGCCAACGGAAATACCATTTCTCAAACCGCAATGGATCAGGTTCAGCAATTTGGCAACCTAACCTGGTCGCCTAACGGAAAAGATATTGCTTTTTCAGGTATGGTAGAAGGCCAGAGCGATATATTCTCTTATAACCTTGATACCAAACAGGTAACACAAATTACCAGCGACGTGTATTCTGATTATGCTCCAAGTTATTCTCCTGATGGAAAAAAATTGGTTTTCTCATCAGACCGTGCGGCCATTCAAAATAAAAATATTCAGGCCGTTAACCCAATAAATTTAGCCGTTTATGATATTACCGCTAAAACAGTAAGCAATCTTGATGTTTTTCCAGGCGCCAATAACCTCAATGCACAATTTTCGGCAAATAGTCAAAACATCTATTTTCTTTCAAACAGAGACGGTTTTAGAAACTTGTACAAATATAATTTTGCAGATAACACGGTTGATCAGTTAACCGATTATTTTACCGGCATTAGCGGAATAACGGAATTCTCCCCTGCTATTTCTGTTTCGCAAACCGATGAGCTGGTTTACAGCTATTACCGTTACCAGCGCTACACTTTATACAATGCGAAATTAAGCAGCTTTAAGACGAAAAGAATTGGTAATCAGGAAGAAAATTTTGATGCAGCTGTTCTTCCGCCTATGGAAAATATTGGGGTAAACATTATCAATTCAAACCTTTCTAATTTCGACCGGTTTGAAAAATTAACAGCAGACTCGATGAAAACAGTGCCATACAGGCCTAAATTCAGACTTGATTACCTAGCAAACAGTGGCGGTATAGGTGTATCCACAAGTCGTTTCGGAACCGGTGTTCAAGGTGGAATTATGGGCATGTTTAGTGATATCCTGGGTACCAATCAAATTATAGCCAACCTATCTATTAACGGAGAAATTTATGATTTTGGTGGTTTGGTAGGTTATGTAAACCAAAAAAGCAGAATTAACTGGGGGGCAGCCGTCTCACACATTCCTTATATATCTGGTTTAAGTTCGTATAAGATAGAAAATGTGCCCCTAAATGATGGTACAACAACACAGGCAGAAAACTACAGAACAGATATTATCAGAACATTTGAAGATCAGTTCCAGTTATTTGGGGCCTACCCTTTTAATAAAAAGCACAGGTTTGAACTTGGTGGTGCATTTTCACACTACAGTTACAGAATTGATCGTTACAATAAGTACTACAGCACCACAACCGGTAATTACATTGGGTCAGAAAAAGTAAGAGTTTCTAACGATGTGGCCAGTGATGAACTGGGTATTCCATTTAATTCTTTTACCCTTTATCAATTAAATGCAACCTTTGTCGGAGACAATTCGATTTTCGGACTTGCAGCTCCACTTGATGGCTTTAGATACCGCATTGGTGGCGAAAAATATTTTGGAACCTATAATTTCTCCGGTGTTAATGTTGATGTAAGAAAATACTGGAGAATTAAGCCGATCACGATTGCCGCAAGAAGTTATAACAGTCTTCGTATCGGTAAAGACGCTGACCGTTTATATCCAATGTATGTAGGTTATCCATATTTAATCAGGGGTTATGAAGCCAACTCCATTTATAAAAACACAACAGAAAGTTCTTCAAGCACATTTGATATTAACCAGTTAACAGGAAGTAAAATAGCTGTGTTTAATTTTGAAGTTAGATTACCTTTTACCGGACCTAAAAAATTAGCGGCTATTCCTTCTAAATTATTATTTACAGATTTGAACTTATTCTTTGATGCAGGTTTAGCCTGGACAAATGATACCAAGGTTGTATTTAAAAGTTCGCCAACTTATGTAGACAATATATCTTTAGACAAAAACGGCAATCCGGTTTTAAAAGACGGAAAACCTGTAACGTACCAAACCACCACAGAGCGTGTACCTCAAATGAGTGTTGGATTATCGTTAAGGGTTAATGTTTTTGGATACTTTGTTTTAGAACCTTATTATGCAATTCCTTTTCAACGTAAAGATGTTAAAGGCGGTATATTTGGTTTAACCTTTGCACCAGGCTGGTAATTACGAATTTGAATATAAATATGAAAAAAATTATTGTACTGGTTTTATTGTCTTTCAGGATGTTGGTTTTTGCTCAAACAGTGAAAGAACCTGTTAACAATCCAAAAGAATGGACTCAAACAACTGAACCTTTTAGAATTGCAGGTAATCTTTATTATGTGGGTACTTATGACTTAGCATCTTATTTAATTGTAACGGACAAAGGACATATTTTAATAAACACAGGTTTAGCCAATTCACTTCCTATAATAAAAGAAAATATAAAAACTTTAGGTTTTGATTATAAATCAATCAAAATCCTGCTCTTAACACAAGCACATTTCGATCATACGGGCGCACTGGCAGATCTTAAAAAAGAAACTGGTGCGAAATTGTATGTTGATGAAAAAGATGCAGATGTGCTTAAAACCGGAGGTAAATCTGATTATGAACTTGGAAAATATGGGGTAACGTTTAAACCTGTAAACCCTGATTTTCTTTTAAGAAATAATGATAAAATCAATTTGGGCAGCACTACTTTAACGATGCTTCATCACCCTGGCCATACCAAAGGATCATGTAGTTTTATATTTAATACAAAAGATAAAAATTCAACTTACAAAGTTTTGATTGCCAATATGCCTTCTATAATTGTTGACAAGAAATTTTCAGAAGTAACCTCTTATCAAAATATTCAAAAGGATTATGCAGAAACTTTTAAATCAATGAAAAAACTTGATTTTGACATTTGGGTTTCTTCGCATGCAAGTCAATTTGATCTCCATAAAAAACATAAACCAGGAGATGCTTATAATCCAAAAGTGTTTATGGACAAAAATAAATTTTTCGAAGACCTTCAAGAATTGGAAAATATTTTCCTGAAGAAAATAAAAAATTGATTGAATTTTATTCTTTAAAAACAATTGAAGCATACCCTATTGCTTTATTTTATAGTTTATCTTAACCCTCATGCTTTAAAAAAGCAGGGATTAAGATAAACTGGTAAATGCAAGTTTAACCTGGTTTACGGGCCTGTGCAAAAGAATATTTTCGAAATCCAATCCAATAGTTAAATCTATCCAATCGGGATTACAAGATCTTACCAGGCGTTCTTTCTGCATGCGGGTAAAACGGCTGATTAATTTAAACCGTGATAAAGCCTGTGCTTCGGTTTTAAACTCCTCAAAGTAAACTAAACGGGTTAATTGTTGTGCATTATCAAAAAACAGGTTTGGCATTTTCTTGTAGAAATCTAATGTTTTAATTAAATCAGAACTCATGCCTACGTGCATGCTGGTACGGTTTCGGTCGGTAACGATGTAAACAAACTTTTTCATAACTTCTCTGTAATTTCTAATTGTTACTGAATTTTGCATTTATATCATGCAGTTTCGGATAACGGTGTTAAATTTTCCAACTAAACTAATTAGTATATACTCTTGCAATTCAAAATAATATTACTAACTTTATTGGCATAAAATTACTAACTATTTTAGTAATTCCAAATTTATTTTAAAATTTATTTTTATGTCGAATATTTCAAATAATTTAAAGTACCTCAGAAAGAAAAAGAGCCATACACAGCAGCAATTTGCTGATATTATGGAAATTAAAAGATCCCTGATCGGAGCGTACGAAGAAGACCGTGCAGAGCCAAAATATGATTTGCTAAAAAAAATAGCAGAATATTTCGACCTCACTATCGACGAATTTATTAACGAAAAGATATCTGACGCATGGAAACCGAAGCCAAAAAGTTCGGGCTCCAACTTAAGGGTACTAAGTATTTCTGTAGATCAGAACGACAATGAAAATATAGAATTGGTTCCGGTTAAAGCCAGTGCGGGTTATTTAAACGGTTTTTCAGATCCTCAATACATTAGTGATCTACCTAAATTTCAATTACCCATCCCTGCATTACGCCAGGGTACTTTCCGTGCATTTGAAATTATGGGCGATAGCATGTTGCCTGTGCAGCCTGGTAGTTTAATTATTGGCGAATACCTGGATAACTGGAACGAAGTTAAAACTGGTGAAACTTATATTGTGATTAGTAAAAACGAAGGTGTTGTTTATAAAAGAGCAGGCAACCGTTTTAAAGAAAATAAGGATTTAAAATTAATTTCAGACAATAAGGTTTACGATCCTTACACCATTGCTGCCGATGATATATTGGAGATATGGAGAGCAAAGGCATACATTTCGACCTCTTTGCCTGAGCCTACCCCTGATCCAACAATAGAAACATTAACACAAATGATGTCGCAAATGCAGAAGTCAATTTCTCAGCTAAACAGAAATTAACAAAATTTAACATTTGCCAATTAAACCGTCTTGCTTTTTTTTGCTCTATCAGTGTAAACAAAAACACATAGGAAAATGAAAAAAACAATTTTAACAATAGCAATAGCAGTGATGGGATTTACTGCTGCTTTTGCGCAAGACACCACAAGAAGGCACCATATGCCAATGTCTAAAATGTCTAAATTAACTGCTGAACAACGTGCAGATAAAGCAACTGCGGCAATGGATAAAAAATTAAGCCTTACCGCTGATCAGAAAACGAAGGTTTATGCAGTAGAGTTGGATAGAGCTAAAAAAATGGATACATGGCGCAATGCCGACAAAGATGCGATGAAAGGTAAAATGAAAGACCGCAAAGCAGATATGGATGCATCAAAAGCACAATTAGATCAGATTTTAACTGCCGACCAGAAAACAAAACTGGATGCTTTTAGAGCAGAGGCAAAAGAAAAGATGAAAAACATGAAACCAAGAGATGGTAAAGGTAGAAAACCAAAACCACCTGTAGTTTCTGCTCCACCAGCACAAGGTTAATTAATTCATATACTTAAAAAGCGATTCCCTAAAAGAATCGCTTTTTTTATACAATAGTTTTCTGCTGCTTTCTTTATTTTTGGGCGATGAATAAAATCGAGCAGTTTTTAAATTTTAAGCTTCAGCAAAGAATTGAAGATCATTCCATCAGATGCCTAAAAACATCTTTCCCACCAGTAGATTTTTGTTCTAATGACTACATTGGTTTTGCACAATCCGCCCTGTTAAAGGAGTATATAAATAAAGAACTTTTAAAGTTAACTACTTATCCTAATGGTTCGGGCGGCTCTCGCCTGCTCAGTGGCAACACGCTTTATATTGAAGAAACTGAACAACATATCGCTGATTTTCATCAGGCTGAAAGTGGCTTAATCTTTAATTCCGGTTATGATGCCAATGTAGGGCTTTTATCAAGTGTACCACAACGTGGTGATACCATTATTACAGATGAACTCATTCACGCCAGTATTATTGATGGTTGCCGATTAACACATGCCACCCGTTATAAATTTACCCACAACGATTTAAATGACCTTGAAGATAAAATAAGATTATCTAAAGGAAACATTTTTGTGGTTGTAGAAAGTGTTTATTCTATGGATGGTGATGTTCCGCCTTTAGCAGAAATTGCTGCGCTTTGCAATAAATATGAAGCCAATTTAATTGTTGACGAGGCTCATGCCACTGGCATTTTTGGCCCGCAAGGAAAAGGCTTAATAAATGAACTTAACCTTACCGAACAAGTTTTTGCCAGGATTGTAACTTTCGGAAAAGCCATGGGCACGCACGGAGCCATTGTTTTAGGAAGCCAAAATTTAAGAAATTACCTCATTAACTTTGCGCGTTCTTTTATTTACACTACGGCTGCCCCCATCCATTCGGCTGTGGCTATAAAATGTGCTTATCAATTGTTAAAACAAAACGACCAGCAGCTAATACACCGTAAAATTAATTTCTTTAGAGCCCAGCTGGCGCAAAAAAATATTGTTTCAATGAACAGCATCAGTCCTATTCAAGGGGTGATTTTTTCATCAAATGAAGAAACTAAGGTAGCCGCCTTAAAATTACAACAACATCATTTTGATGTGCGCGCAATTCTTAGTCCAACCGTACCAAAAGGTAAAGAACGATTGAGGATCTGCTTACATACTTTTAACAGCGACCAGGAAATTATCGACTTAACAGATTATTTAAAAAGCATTAATGACTAAATATTTTATTACCGGAATTGGAACCGGAATTGGCAAAACTTTAATCAGTGCCATTTTAACAGAGAAATTAAAAGCAGATTACTGGAAACCTATACAATCAGGCGATTTGGAAAGCAGCGACAGCTTAACCGTGAAAAGTTTAATCAGCAACACCAAAACGATAATTCATCCGGAAAGCTATCAGTTAACCCAGCCTTTGTCGCCGCATCTATCTGCAGCACTTGATGATGTAAAAATAGACCTGGAAAATATAACCGCCCCACACACAGAAAATAATTTAATTATTGAAGGTGCCGGAGGTTTAATGGTTCCTTTAAATGAAGATAAGCTGATCGTAGATTTAATTAAGCACTTGAATGTGGAAGTTATCCTGGTTTCTCAAAATTACCTGGGAAGCATCAATCATACATTATTATCTATAAACTTGCTTAACCAGTATGGAATTAAAATTAGGGGTATTATTTTCAATGGAGATGAAAACCCTGAAAACCAAAGATATATCCTTCAGTATTCTAAATTAAAAAGCCTTGGCTATGTACCGAGGCTTGATGTGATTAACCAGAATAATGTAGCAAACGCAGGCGCTTATATCGAACTTTAAGCTTGCTCATATGGTTGGCGTTATCTCCATACTACCCTGTATACGTAGCTAATCCACATTATACAGGATTGGTGATAATACCAACCTTAAGCTTAAATCCACATTATTCAGGATTGGTGATAACACCAGCCTTAAGCTTAATAATTGCTCATGTGGTTGGTGTTATCACCATACCACCTCGTACGCGTAGCTAATCCACATTATACAGGATTGGAGATAATACCAACCTTAAGCTTAATAATTAAAGTAAAGTGTTATTTTTTATTTTAAATAGCCTCCATCTTGTAAAATCTTAGCCCAAACTTCGTATCCGGCCGGAATGAGGTGCAAACCATCTTTTGTAAGTTCAGCTTTAAGGTGTTTATCCTGGTCTAAAAAGTGAGGATAAAGATCTATAATGATTACATTTTTGGCTTCTAATTTTCTAATTTCACTGTTGAGCCATAAAATATGTTCATCTTTTCCATAATGATTTTTGAATTTATCAAAAGAAGCATTTACAGGTAAAAGGGTGTTAAAATAAATCCTTGTCTTTTTTGATCCTGCCCTGATTCTGGCAATCATGGTTTTATAATTCCGCAAAATAACGCTATCCGGTATATTCCTTGAAACATCATTAATACCGATCAGAATAAAGATTTTAGAAGGTTTACCGTCGATTACATTTTGCAGACGTTCTAAAACGCCAAAAGTAATATCACCAGAAATGCCCCTGTTTTTAGCCAGTGGTAAGTTTAAAAGTTTCGCCCAATCTGTGCCGGCCGTAATGCTGTTGCCTAAAAAAATAATGTCTTTTTTTGATTTTACTTCTGCCTGGAATTTGGCAACCAGTTCGGCATATTTATTCGGACGATACGTACTATCCCATTGAACAGTTTGTGCATTTGAATAACCGGAAGCTAAATAAAAAACTAAACTAAAAACAAGTGCAATTTTTATTACAAAAGATTTCATTACAAAGAATTTGATTTATTGCAAGTTCATAAATTATTTGGATTGAACCAAAAGATCAGGATAATCAGAAATGATTCCGTCTACCTTTAAGCTTCTTAAGTTTTTCATGTCTTCAATCGTGTTTGGTGTCCATGGAAGAACTTTTACACCATCGGCATGTGCCTTTTCTATAAGTTCTGCATTAACCATATGCCACTCCGGACTTAAAATAAACGGTTTATAACCTAAATCGGCAATATTTTCTTCATAAGTTTTTTTATTGGCAACTAAAAATGAGGTTCTAACATTCGGATATTTTTCGTGGATTAACTGAATGGTGCGTTTATCAAAAGATTGAATAATCACGTAAGGTAAAATCTTCTTTTTTTCCAAAACCGCCATTAGTAATTTAACAAAAACTGCAGGTTCAGGATTCGTAATCCCATCCCCCTGTGGTGCACATTTAGTTTCGATGTTATAAAAGAATTGTTTCCTTTTATTTACCTTAATATCTTGCTGAACAGCATCAATTAAATCAGCCAAAAGCGGAATATTGCTTTTTGTCTTCTGCTGCTTTGGAAAGCCGGCAAGTGGCTTTGTTCCTAAATCAAATTGTTTAAGGTTAGCATAATCCATCTGAAAAACAGGATATTTCTTCGCATCACTTACGGGAATTTCTTTTCCATCTGGCGTAAGCATAAATCCCGGACTTAAATAATCATCATGGGTAACCACTACTTTACCATCTTTGGTAATGTGGGTATCCATCTCTAAAGTGGTAATTCCTTCAATCTTCATGGCATTTTGCATGGCCTGAATTGTGTTTTCGGGCATTAAACCCCTGCCGCCACGATGTGCCTCAGCACTAAAAGCCGGAAATTGTGCCTGACTAAATGTTTGCATAGAACATAAAGATGCAGAAATGAATAATAAAACGGATACACTTAACTTCATAATTGTATTTTTTAATTGTTTTTTATCAAGATTTAATTACTGTTTACTTCTGATTCAAATTTTTCTCCAAAACGGTCTGTGGCTACAACCTTCACTTTTTTAACCGAAGGCTCAAAATGTGCTATAAACAAATGGTCGGTTGATCTTGGCTCTACAAACGCGCGTGGTTGGGGCAATTTATCTCCCTTATAAAGCTTTACTGCCAAAGGATCGAAACCTTCTTGCTGCAACATCGCTCCCATCGGCTTTCCATCTAAAAAATATTCAACCTTCCATTCGGGATCATAATTCCAAACATTTGCTATTAAACGCTTTTGATTAGTCAAGGTATCCACATAAATGTCTAATTGTGCTTTTCGATCTCTGCCGGTAGATTTGTAATACCACTTTAATTCAGTTCCATTTACCTCATAAACCCCATATCCTCTTGGCGTGCCATCTTCACAAATCGGACCTGTCCACCAGCCACCACAAACAGTGCCATGGTTATGTTCGTAAATATTTTCACTGATCATGTTTTTGTTATAATGGGTATGACCAGACATTATGTGTATGTTTTTGAAATCTTTAAGAACCGCATAAAAATCTTCCTTATTTTTTACCTGGTTGTGTACAGGAATATGAAGGCAAATAATTAATAATGCATCTTTTGGAACCAGTGTCAAATCTTTTGCAAGCCAGTCTAATTGTGTTTGTGTAATAAAGCCATCATAATCACGCTCTGTACCTAAATAACGAACATCATCCAACACCACATAGTGAGCCTTGCCTCGGTTAAACGAGTAATAAGTTGGTCCGTAATGAGCCTGAAAGGTTCGGTCAGAAGTATCATCTCCCCCTTGTCTGTAATCCTGGTCGTGGTTTCCTAAAGCCTGAAAAAATGGAATTCCGATTTTTGCTATTGCTTCATCATAAGCGGGAAAAAGATCAAAATTATCCCAAACCAAGTCGCCAACACCAATTCCGTGTACTGGTGTATTTCCCATGCCCTGCACCACTTGTAAAGTATCGGGCACTGAAGTTTCCATCATTTGCTGTACATCTTTTTTGTTCTTCACCTGTGGATCGGCCCAAATGATAAAGTTATGTTGATCATCTTTTTGTTTCAAAGGTTTAAGGTCGAAATTAAGTTGACCAGCTGTATCTGGTTTATAATAATGACGGGCAATGCTGCTCTCTGTTTTAAATTCGTAACCTGCAGGCGTACTCATCCAAACAAAACGAGCCAAGTCATTCAGCTCGAGCTGATAATTCCCTTGTTTATCTGTTTGAACCACACTATAACCATCAGAAATAACAACGCCTGCAACAGCCTTGCCTTTGCTGGTTACTTTTCCGGAAACGGTTCCATTTTCCGAAAACAATGCTGCCGGAAATGATTTTAAGCTAATAAACAGGCCTGTGGTTAACAAGCTTGTTTTTTGAATAAAAGATCTTCTGTTCAATTTCTTTAAATATAAAGTGAATGTTTACAATATTAAAAGACTGAAAATGGTTGCCATTTTCAGTCTTTTATTTATTTTATTTAAGTTTTGTTGGTGGAATGGTATCCGTTCTAATGTATTGTCCTGTGGTGGCATTAATTACTTTTACCAGGGTAATATCCTCAATGTCAGCAAGTGTTGATGTTTTAGACAAATCGATATTAGATTGCGACCTGGCTTTAACCCATTTGCCCAAAGTAGGGTTATATACGCCTCCAAGTTTATTCCAAAAACCCTGATCTGCTGGCAACTGATAACTAAAGCTTAAGGTGTTTGTACCCGATCTGTAGAAAGGTTGTGGTGTTAAATCATCCGACACAACGTCTATTTTATCGTAGAAGTCGGTATTGGCAATTTTATATCCGGTTGAAGGTGCACTGTATAAACTACCTGTGGTACCAATAAATACCACATCAATTGGCACGCTGTTTACATCTACATTGGTACCTTCGAAAACGGCAAAGCCTGAAGCATTTCCGCTATTGGCAAATAAACCACTGGTATATAAACCAAAACCATCGCCATTTCCTGCCGGTGCAGAAGCTGGTGTTGCTGTAGTGTAGTTTTTAGACCGGATCCATTTAGAAGAGGCAATTGATGTTGAATTTACACCATTAATTAATTTAGATGATCCACCTACGTAAAAATACTCACCTTTAGAAACCGTGCCCGAGGTAAGATTAAATTTATAGGTTCTGGATACTAAGCCTGCCGGAACAGCTAACGCATCTGCCCCCGTTGCCCAACCTTTAGTTGGAAAAACCAAGGTAGGACTTGATGCACCTGCATTATTGGTTACCACTACCGAATAAGGTGTAGTCGCAAAATTAATATCGCGGGTAGCTAAAAATTGCATGTACTCATAATTACCATCACCACCTTCAGCATCAGCCATATAACCAGAAATAATTACACCTGCTATTTCGGGCTTAGGACTTAAAGGTCTTACATCTTTTAAAGTGCGGATGCGCAACTGTGGGATTAGTTTTCCGCTGTTGCTCATTGTATTAAAAATAACACCATAGTAGTTGGCATTAAAGTTAAGCCCTGTTGCGCTGGCAAAGGTTGCGGACGGATCTGTGTAGAGGTTAAAATTATCAAAACCATCGTTTATAATTTTATTTCCCGAGTAGGTATCTATCGGTTCAGGGATGGGATCAAACCCGGCTTTTACCACAACAACCAATGTACTTTCGTAATTATTTGGATTGGCTAATATCAAATTACTGCCTACCCGGTTTGGAGGAATAATGATGCCAGAAGTTATTTTTCTAACTGCAGTTGAAGCAACCCCTGTAATTTGTAAAGTGCCATCTACTCTTTTTAAGGTTCCACCCGTTACATTTACGGCAACCGAATCGCCGGGTATATATTTAGCTGCATCTGCACCTAATTGTATAGAAATACCTCTGATTAAAGATAAACGGCGTTTATCCTGAATAATCAGCAATCCGGCAGGCATGTTTTTCGATGAATGATCAGAAATAACCACTCCGGTAACACTGTTAGAACCCGACATATTATCCTCACTAAGTGCAACATCGTCTCCTTTATATAAATTCCGTAAATCAAATAATGGTAAGTAATTACCAATTTGTCCGCCTGGATAATTTCCCTTTTTACATCCACCTAATGTACATAGGGCAGAAAGCAAAATCAGACTGTAAAATATTATTTTCTTCATTTTAATAGTTTCTTAATGTTCTTTATTAAGGTTTTTGCCACCATACATTGGTTGATATTACATCAGGTCCCTGGCTGGCTATTGCGGCCTGGTAATTGGTTGGGTTGGCAGATTGTACGTAAACAGGGTAATTCATGCGTGCGGGCATTACACCACCATTTCTTAAACCGGCACCTTTAGGCAATACAGGATGACCTGTTCGACGGTATTCAAACCACTGCTGAAGATCGACCATAAACAAGGCATAGTATTTTTGCACATGAATTTGTTCCATTTTATTTTCAATGCTCGCGGCATCGTTCCAGTCTATATCAGCTTCTTCAATATGTTTTATGGCCATGGCAGCCGTTGGATCGGATGTGAATCCCTGAACCCAGTAATTAATGGCAGCAGTAATACCCGCATTGTAATAATTTTGGGCAGATGAAGCAATCCAACCCTTCGCGGCAGCTTCTGCCAAGATAAACTGAACTTCAGCGTAATTCATTAGTATACCCGTTAATGGATTTTGCTGCAATGATTTTGCACCATATGTTCCACTGCCGAGGGTTTGATCATTGGAATAGAAATAAGACCCTTTTGTAACGCCTGTTCCAATAACATACCCGCTTGGTACACCAGAATAACTGCTTAATCCACCCTGTGCAATTCCCCAGGCATTTGCGCCACCAGTTCCGTAAGGTGCGCTAACATCTAAACGGGGATCTTTCCAGTTCACCAAATGATCAATAAAGAAACTACCAATGGCCGGTGCCCTGAAATCCTGGGCCCTTACCCCATTTACATATGGAGCAGTATAAGCATCGGATGTACTTGTTCCGCCAGTCCATTTAATGGTAGCCGATTCTGCATTATTTGTCATAATTGGATAGGTTGCAGCATTATTTTCAACGATGTCCTTAATTTTTGCAATGCACATGGCCGAAACATCAGATTTTCCAGAAACCCTGATCAGCAACCGCAGGTATAAAGAGTTGCAGAACCTGCGCCATTTAGTAATATCACCTTTAAATACAGGGTCGCTTGAGGCCTGGATTGCTGTACCGCTACTTAAAAGGGTATTGGCTTCTTCCAGCTTTTTAAACAAATCAAGATAAATATCCTTTTGCTTGTCAAATTTAGGTTCAAGCAGGCCATTTGCACCTTGTCCGGCTTCAGTGTAAGGAATGTCGCCATAAACATCACTTAACATGGAGAATATCCACGATTGGCAAACCAGCGAAATACCCTGATAAGATTTGTTTAAGTATTCCGGCTTACCGGCAAGTTTGTAAATGTCTTTAAAGTTGGTAATCTGTACAAACCATTTATTCCATAAATCATCCGAAACTGTACTTCTGTATTCGTATCTGAAAACAGCTCCATCCCCGTCGGTAATGCTCACCGTTACCTGCATCAGCTCGTTATTAAAATTGCGGTTGCGAAACAAGCCTGCGGAGACTGAATTAACCAGGGCCGGTGCTAAAAGTTTACTGGGCGTGGTGGATATAATATTAATCGGATCTGTATTGACCGCAGTAAAGTCCTTTTGGCAGGAAGTTAAGGTAAGGCCAACAATGAACAGAAGAGCGATTTTTGTATGAATATGCTTTCTCATTTTTGAAAAATTAAATACCGATTGATAAGTTAAAACCATAAGTTCGGGTAGATGGGAACTGACCAATTTCAAAGCCTGTTACAATATCAGAACCGCTAAGTGTTCCAAATTCGGGATCGAACATTGGCCATGGCGACCAGATAAAAAGATTACGTCCATACACACCGATTGATGCACTGGATAAACCCATTCGTTTAAGCATTTTTGGTTTAAACTTATAATTGAATGAGGCCTCTCTGAATTTAATAAAATCAGTGCTAAAAGTACTTCCTTCAGCATTATCTGAGCCCATAACAGATTGGTAATAACCATCAACGTCGTAAGAAATAACATCGTTCCTGCGGTAAGTACCATCCGCATTTTGCACCACACCATTGCCTACGATACCGTTGTACCTGCCCGGAAGCGTAGAAGTTAACTTACCCTGCTCAACCATTTTATAGTTTAATAAAGAGTGTGCCACTGCGCCTACCTGTGCATCGAACAATACATTTAAGCTAAACTGTTTGTAGTTAAAAGTATTTCCAATACTAAATTTATATTTAGGCATTGTATTACCTAAGTAAACCACATCATTGGTTATTTTAGCAAAACCTGTAGTTGCATCAAATACCACATTACCATCAGGATCTCGAACATAGCCACGGCCATATAAATCGCCCATGCTTCCACCAACTTTGGCCACAATTTGCCCACCGCCGATTGGCCCGGTTCTTAAAATAATAGAACTATCAGATAAGGCTTTTATTTTGTTTCTGTTGGCTGCAAAAGTTGCATTAATTGTCCAGTTAAATCCATTTTTATTGGCTATTGGACTTGCATTTAACGCAACCTCAATACCGGTGTTATTTACCTGACCTGCATTTATAATCGCCTGGTTATATCCGGAAGAACGATCGACAATACGGGTTAAAATCTGATTTTTAGTATTACCGGCATACAGGGCCACATCAAAACCAAGTCTGTTTTTAAATAACCTAACCTCTGTACCAATTTCATAGGTTGTCGTTTTTAAAGGCTTAAGGTTTTCATTAGGTAATATTGTTGGGTTCTGTAAAGCGCTATCCGGATAAATTCCGTTTGAAGCCAGCGAATAAGTATAAGCTGTACGGTAAGGCGTTGTACCACCGCTACCAACCTGCGATACGGAAGCTCTGAACTTTGCATAACTAATTGCTTTAGGTAGCTTAAAGAAATCTGAAAGTATAAAACTTGCACTGGCCGACGGATAGAAAAAGCCAACATTATCTGTCCTCGTTAAGGTGGCTAACACACTGCTCCAATCCTTACGCCCGGTAATATCAAGGTATAAATAGTTTTTATAACTGGTAGATAAAATTCCGTAAAAGCTATTAATTCTGTACCTGCTGGTATCTGGAATAGACGTAAGCGGATATAAATTGTTTGTTAACTCATATAACCCCGGGGTTTTTAAACCATCAGCCCGAAGATCAGATTTATCGTACCGGTTTCTTAACTGGCTTCCACCTACAGAAAGATTCATCTGAATATCTTTATTAATCTTTTTATCGTAATGGACTAAGAAATCAAAGTTTGTTTCCTGCGAATAAATATCCTGCGTGCGGTAAGAACCCTGAGTTAACCTGGTACCGGCATCGTAAGGACGTTCCTGGGCCCGTTTTTCTGAGGATAAATCGATGCTCGAACGCAATTGCAAACTCAATTCTTTAGTAAACTGATAACTGGCCTGTGCATTGGCGGTAATGTTATTGCGTCGGGTTTTATTAATAAACTCATTTACAACCGCATAAGGATTTTCAGGATATGAACTGTAAGGATATTTAATTTTAAGATTTTCCTGACCGTTAGTCCAGTAATTCTTAATCCAATCCAGGTTTGCGCTTGGCTGCCAAAAAATAAACCAGTACATTAAAGATTGATTACCGTATCCTGCACCCGGCAAATTATCGCTAAACCTGTTTCCGTAATTTATTTTGGTTGTAAACTTTAGCTTTTTAGTAATATCGGTACTGGTAGATAAAGATACTGTTGTACGCTCTACACCTGTTTCAGGAATAATCCAGGTATTATTTTGATTAGTAATGGAAACACGTGCTGTAGTGGTGTTTAACACTCCATCCAAACTTAATGAATTGGTTAAGTTTTGTCCGGTATCAAAAAAATCCCTGATTTGATTTTTGTAAGGTACCCAAGGTGTTCTCACTTTACTTTGTGTTTGCGTAACCGGATCATACTGAAAAAACATTTGCCCTTCAAACTTAGGGCCGTATGCAGAACTGGTACCACTGGTGCTTGCGCCATCGGCACTTGCTCCATACGAATAATAATTTGCGCCATCAGTTCCCTGCCCATATTCATATTGCATATCCGGCCAGCGGTTAACAGATTCTAATGATCCGTTTGAAGTAAACTTAATGTTTACATGTTTTCTTTTTGAATTACCGGATTTAGTTGTAATAATAATGGCTCCATTTGCACCGCGTTGCCCGTAAAGCGCCGCTGCCCCCGGACCTTTAAGCACCGTAACACTTTCTATATCGTCAGGATTAATATCGTTAATGGTACTTCCATAATCAGCAGGCATATTGTCGCTACCTGTACCATACACACCATCAGAACCGTTGGCTGTACGGCGCCCGCCACTGTTATTAATAACCACGCCATCTACTACTATTAAGGCTTCATTATCGCCTGTGAGGTTGTTTTCCCCCCGTAAAATAATTTTATTAGAACCTGCAGGCCCGCTGTTTGATCTAATCAGGTTTAAACCCGCAACCTTGCCCGAAAGTGCATCAGTCCAATTGGTAGATACCGCATCTGTTAATTGCGTACTATCTATCTTGGTTACGGCATAACCCAGTGCACGCTCTTCACGTTTTATACCTAAGGCTGTAACGACAACCTCGTTAAGCGAATTTTCGGCAGGCTTAATCTGCATGTTTAATTTGGTAGTACCGCCGTTTGTAATTTTTACCTGCTGTATTTTTGTAGTTTCATAAGAAATATAACGAGCTTCAACGGTATACACTCCAGCTTCGGCTGCCACTGCATAATTACCTTCGTTATCACTTTGTGCCAGTTTATTAAGTTCTACAATCTTAATGGTAGCAGCAGGAACGGCCTCGTTATTTTCATCTACAATTTTTCCAGTCAGCCGGCCAGTAGCAGAGTTTTTGGCTGTTATTAAAATGCTTGTCCCGGTAATTTTATAATTAAAGGGCAAATCTTTCAAAATCAATGTAAAAATCTCTTCTAAACTGCGCAAACCACGCGCTATATATACTTTTTTCTGATCATTAAGCTGTGTATTGTTATAATTAATGCTTTTTCCACTAAGCTTTTCAATATTTTCAAAAGCTTTTTTAAAGCTGATTCCATCTGCTTCAAATAAAATCTTTTTATCTGTTTGTGCTTCAGCAGGTTTCGAGATTAAAAGCAATTGCACCATCATAACCGTAATTAAAACCATAATTTTTGACGGGTACTGATGGATAATCTTTATCCATCGGGTATTAATTTTCATATCTTTACTAAGTTTTACTTTTTTCAAATGAGTTTAAACAGTTTTTCCAGGCTTGGAATGTGTCCAGCATTTCAAGCCATTTTCTTTTTTTAGTAATTTTATATCATATCTATTTCTTTAAATTGCTTGTTAATAAATGATTACTTTATTTTCATAGATTGTATATTTTGCGCCAGAAAGCTTGGATATCATTTCCATAATTTGCAGTACAGAACATTTATCAAACCTGGCGGTAAGTTTTACTTTCTTTAGTTTTTCAGTTTTAACCTGGATATCTAAATCATATTCCCGTCCAATGGTTTGGGCAATTTCTTCGAGGGTTTTATCATAAAAAGCCATTTTATATTCACGCCAGTTATTAAACTCCAATGCATCAACAGTTTGCTTTTCTACGGTTTTACCATCAACCGAAATGCTCAATTGTTCATTTGGCAGAAGGAAGTAAACCTGATTTGCTTTGGTTTGATTTTTAACCACAACCCCAACCTTTCCGGTTTGAACGGTTACCGTAATGTTTTTTAAGGATTTGTATGCATTAACATTAAATGAAGTACCCAAAACCGTAGTACTCACTTTGCCGGTACGGACTACAAAAGGCTGCTTTACCCGGTGTTGAACATCAAAAAAAGCTTCGCCTTCCAGGTAAACAATTCGTTTACCTGTGTTAAAATTTTGGGTGTAGCGAATTTTGGTATCGCCATTTAAATAGATATTAGAACCATCAGGCATGGTTACCAAACGTTTTTGGCCTTTTGGATTATAAATTTCGTTATACGCAATTTCTATAGGTTGCTTTTTACGCTGGTTATAAAAATATAAAAGTGGTACTGTAGCCAATACAACAACTGCAGCAGCAACTTTAATCCACTTCTGCCACCTTATTTTTAATGCAGGAACCGCTTTCTTTGGCTCTTGACTTATATGCTGCTGAATGGAAAGCCAGCCATTTTGTTGGTTTAAAGGTTTACTTAAATAATATTCCGCAGTTTCAAAGGCTTGCAGTACTTCCCTGAAAGCTTGTTGGTTTTCGCCACTTTCACCTACCCATACCATTAAGTCTGAGAGGTTTTCGTTGCTTATGTTTTTTTTACTGTAATCTTCTATTAACTTGTAATAATGCTGATCCATTTAATAATCTGTTCTGATGGTAAGACAGGATTATTGGCTTAGATACGTAGCAGAAAAGATTAAGTAATTATTAAGAAAATGTAAAGTGTGGTTGTTTTATTAAAGAAGATTTGTTGTAACCGTTAAAGATTTTCTACCCGGTTAAGTTTTCGATCGTTGATTGGTGTTTGAAACCAATAACCTAAAATTTTTAACCGCCTGGTATAACAAGGTTTCAACCGTTCTTACAGATATACCTAAAATTCCGGCGATATTATTTTTTTCAAGAAGATCTACCCTGCTCATTAAAAGTACTTCACGCTGGCGCCCCGGAAGTTGGTTAATCAACGCTAAAATTTCTTTGTATGATTCCCGGCTGGCAAGCAAATCATGTGGATTCAAATGGGTATCAGGCAACATAAAAGATTCATCCTGATCATTTAAACTAAAAATATTTATTTTTGCTCTTTGTATTTCATTTAAAGCCAGGTTTCGGGCAGATACGAAAAGATATTGTTTAAGGGATTTAATTTGCAGCATACTTTTTTTATCCCACAACTTCATAAACAAATCAGCTATAAGTTCCTCTGCTTTGCTATAATCTTTTATGTAAATGGACGTAAATTTGCACAATGCAGGGTAATAACGGTTAAAAAGTGTTTCAAGCGCAAGGCTATCTCCACTGCCCAGCACAGCCATTAGGTCTTCATCACTTTTACTTAAATATCCATCCCTCATTTGCTGGCTAAATTAGCCTGCCAACATTAGGATAATGTTAAATTAACTTTGCATTTAGATTATCTAAGTATTAATTCGGTTAGGTTCTAAATCCAATACATACTTTTTGTACAAACTGCTTAAAGCAAATAAACGTTCTAAGATAATTAAAGTGATCACAGGAATAATCACCAACCCGAAAATGTCAAAACTATAAAATACATATCCAAAAATTAAGATTAACCTTAAACATTCCAGGTAGTAAATCCATTTTCGCTGCTCCAAAAGAGCACCAATATTAATTAACGTAATCAATGTAAATACAAGAACAGCCCATTTAGATAAATCATCTATGTTGTTGTATAACATAGTCGTAAAAGTTAAAATTGCAACAACTAAAATAAGCTGAGCATTTAAATAGGCCTTAAACTTAAATTTAGAGCCATCGTTTTCTTTACTTTGGAAATAACGATCCTCTAAAACCGGACGTATATTTTGATCCATATAAGCCGGACTACCAAATAACGCTTTCCATTTTGCCTTAAAACCATCAGCTCTTCTATAAGCTTCGGCAATTTCCAGATAGTAATGAAAATGCTGCCATAAAAAACTATAGCTTTTTATTGGATGCGTTAAGCCGTATTTTGGGGCTTCTTCTTCTGTTTGAAAAGTTCCGAAAATTTTATCCCAAAAAACAAATACATCTCCATAGTTTTTATCTAAGTATTTTTCGTCTGATGCATGATGAACACCATGTAAAGATGGCGTAATGAATATATTTTCGAGCCAGCCAATTTTACCGATTAATTGTGTATGTGTAAAAAATGAGTAAGCACCATGAACTAACAAAATACTTATAATCATATTGGGATGAAAGCCAATTAAAGGCAGTACACACCAGAATACATTTCTGAAAATAGCTTGTATGGTTGTAATCCGGGCAGCAGCCGATAAATTAAATTCCTCACTTTGGTGATGAACAATATGTGCAGCCCACAAAAAATTAATTTCGTGCCCCAACCTGTGGTACCAGTACCAAACTAAATCGGTGGCCAGCAATAATAAAATCCATATATACCATTTATTGGGGATATCAAAAATAGCGTAATTGCTGTACACCCATTGATAAACCTGGTAAAAACTGGCCGCAATAAAAAGATTTAGCAAACGCTCTGCAATGCCTACACTAAAATTGGCAACCGTACTTTCATACTTAAAAACATCAGTTCTTTTCCTGTACCCGGCAATCTTATATTCAATATAAACAAACAAAAAGAACGCCGGGATGGCAAAAGCTAAATAGTTTACGTTATGCATTTTTTAACGGTTGAATAAACAAATAAGGTATCGCAAACATAACAATAATCTACTAATTACATGGATTTAATAGATTATTATTTATAATTTTATTTACATTCTATTCGTTTAATCTTTTTTGTTTTAATTAATTTGTAAACTACATATTATAAAACACAATAAAATGGCTACTAAGAAAAAGGCTGAAAATACAAACATATTATCAATTGATATTGGCGGAACGAGTATAAAAACGGTATTGTTAGACGAAGATGGCAATATGCTTTCGGAATATATGAAGAGCAAAACGCCTGATGGTGCTACGCCAAAAGATATTGTAACGGGTATTGAAGACTTGATTAAGCCCATTCCTTTAACCTACGACCGTGTTTCGATTGGTTTTCCGGGTTATATAAAAAACGGAATTGTTAAAACCGCTCCTAACCTGGCCAAAGGCAAATGGGATGATGTAGATTTGGCCCAACGTGTTGCCGATGCATTAAATAAACCGGTTAGATTGGTAAATGATGCCGACCAGCAAGGCTTAGGCATTGTAGAAGGTAAAGGCTTCGAAATTGTATTTACTGTAGGTACAGGTTTTGGAACTGCTTTACTTTTTGATGGAGAACTCCTTCCCCATTTAGAACTGGCCCATTTCCCGATTAATAAAGAGGAAGATTATGATGATTATATCGGAAATAAAACCTTTGAAAAAATCGGAACTGAAAGATGGAATAAACGCTTAAAAAAGGTAATTGAAACCTATAAAACTGTTTTTAACTACGATGCTTTATACATTGGTGGCGGTAACTCAAAACAAATAGATTTTAAACTGGAAGATAATATCAAAATTGTAACCAACAGAGATGGTATTAAAGGTGGTGCCAAACTCTGGAAACTGGCGGATAAATATAATATTGTTACCGTGAAACCTCAATCAAAATAATACCTCTTTTATTACAATCATTTAACATCAATATCTTCAATATTAAATTGTAAACCCTAATTTTGGGTACATAATAAATTAAAAATGGCAAGTAACGAATCAAAACAATATAAATTAGGAATGATAGGTTTAGGCACAATGGGCCGTAATCTATTGTTAAATATGGCTGATAAAGGTTTTTCTGTAACAGGTTATGATAAAGATCATAAAATGATCGCCAAACTTGAAGAAGAAGGAAAAGCCCATCAACTGGAAGGATTTGACAATATAGAAGATTTTATCAGTCACCTGCAAACGCCGCGTACTTTAGTTTTATTGGTTCCGGCTGGTCCTATTGTAGACAGTGTAATTGCAGAATTAAAACCACTTTTAAGCAAAGGCGATATTATTATTGATAGCGGGAACTCACACTTTACCGATACCAACCGTCGTGTTGATGAACTTGAAAAAGATGGTTTACACTTCTTTGGTATGGGTATTTCAGGTGGCGAAGAAGGCGCACGTTTTGGTCCGAGTATGATGCCAGGCGGAGATAAGGAAGCCTACAACGTTGTAAAAGATGTTTTTGACGCCATTGCGGCAAAAGTAAATGGCGATCCTTGTGTTACTTACATTGGCCCGGGCGCATCTGGCCATTTTGTTAAAATGGTACACAATGGGATTGAATATGCCATTATGGAACTGATTGCCGAAGTTTATGGTATTCTTAAAAATGGCTTAGGTTACTCCAACCAGCAAATTTATGATGTATTTAAAAAATGGAATGAAGGCAGACTTCAATCTTTTTTATTAGAAATTACGGCCGAAATTTTTGTTTTTAAAGATACTGAAACTCAAAACGATCTGTTGGATCAGATTAAAGATGAAGCCCGTTCTAAAGGTACAGGCAAATGGACATCAGAAGTTTCAATGGAATTACAATTGCCTATTCCAACAATTAACGAAGCTGTTTCTAACCGCGACCTTTCTAAATTTAAAGATTTAAGGGTTTCTTTAGAAAATGCTTTCGGTAAAAAAGATGGCAAAATCGACGTTACCGTTGATGAACTTGAAGATGCATTTTATTTTTCTATGATTAGTGCCTACGCACAGGGAATGCACCTTTTGGTTCAGGCATCTAAAGAATATCAATACGATCTAAAATTACAAGAAATTGCAAAAATCTGGAGGGGCGGCTGTATTATCAGAGCTAAATTCTTAGAGGATATTTACCAGGCTTACGAGAAAAACAATAGCTTAGAACATTTATTCGGAGATTCAGGCATTCAGGAAATTATAAAAAGTACTTTAGCGGGTACTCGTAAAACCGTTTCGGCCTGTGTAAATGCAGGCATTGGTATTCCTGCTTTCGCTTCTACCCTAACTTATTTCGATACGATTACAACAGGCAGAATGCCTTCTAATTTAATCCAGGCACAACGCGATTTCTTTGGCGCACACACTTTTGAACGTATTGATCAACCGGGTGTTTTTCATGCAGACTGGAATAAATTATCCTAAAATTAGACTCACAATCCGAAAAATAAAATGAAAACCAAAACCGCGTTAAACCCAACAATATTTGTAATATTTGGTGGTACAGGTGATTTAAATAAAAGAAAGTTAGCCCCGGCTTTATACAACTTATTTATAGAAGGCTACATGCCCGAAAAATTTGCTGTTATTGGTACCGGAAGAACAGAATTTACCGACGAGAGTTATAAAGGCGCTCTTGAAGACGCCGTTAATGAGTTTTCCCGTACTGGAAAAGTTAAAAAAGATAAGTGGGAACAATTTGGCAATACCATTCATTACTGCCCTACCGATTTTGCACAGCCAAAAACTTTTGAAAACCTGAAAGGTGCTGTAGAAAAATATCAAAAAGAATACGGGCCAGAAACACAAGTGATTTTCTATCTTGCTGTTGCCCCTAATTTCTTTCCGGTAATTGCAGAATGTCTTCAAAAATATAAATTAACCCAGAATGAAGATAATAGCCGTATTGTAATTGAGAAACCTTTTGGGCATGATTTAGAATCCGCAAAAGAACTTAATGCTTTATTGAGCAACATCTTTACCGAAAAACAAATTTATCGTATTGATCATTATCTGGGTAAAGAAACTGTTCAGAATATGATGGCTTTCCGTTTTGCAAATGCTTTATTTGAACCGTTATGGAACAGATCGTACATCGATCACGTTCAGATTTCGGTTACAGAACAATTAGGTGTTGCAGATCGTGGCGGTTATTATGAAGGTGCTGGTGCATTAAGGGATATGATTCAAAATCACCTTTTACAATTGCTTTGTTTAATTGGAATGGAAGCACCGATTAATTTTGATGCTGATGAAATTCGCAACCGCAAAGTTGAAGTTTTAAAAGCAATGCGTCCTTTTTCTCCTGAAGACATTCGTTTCAATACTGTTCGCGGTCAATACAGCAAAGGCTGGGTTGAAGGGAAAGAAGTACCGGGTTACCGCCAGGAAAACAGTGTTGATCCACATTCAAATACTGAAACTTTTGCTGCTGTTAAATTTCATATCGATAATTGGAGATGGCAGGGAATTCCGTTTTACTTAAGAACCGGAAAACGTTTAAATCAAACTTCTTCTTTAATTACTATTCAATTTAGAGACGTACCGCACCAGATTTTTTCTTCGGGCGTAACTGAAAACTGGCAGCAAAACCGTTTGGTAATCAGTATTCAGCCAGAAATGAGTATCCGTATGCAGGTACAAGCTAAAAGACCAGGCTTAGATATGGTTTTAAACCCTGTTGATATGGTGTTTGACTATAAAGGCACCTATGATAGCGACACGCCTGAAGCCTACGAAACCTTATTACTGGATGCCATGATGGGCGATCAGACTTTATTTATGCGTGGCGATCAGGTTGAAGCCGCCTGGGAATTGGTAATGCCAATTTTAAATACCTGGGAAAGCAAAAAATCAATCAACTTCCCTAATTACCCTGCCGATAGCTGGGGACCTGAAGAAGCAGAGGCATTAATTGCCAGGGATGGTTTCCATTGGTTTAATTTACCATTGAAGAACAAAGATTAAGATTACATAATGATTTTGCGTTTAAGTTCATCGTCATTACGAGGCACGCAACAATCAATCATGCATTAGAAGAAATCAAAAAAATGAATTTACTTATTTATAAAACATTAGAAGAACTCAATCAGGATTTAGCAGATTACGTAATTAAAATTGCTGAAATGTCTATTGAAGAAAACGATCGCTTTAATTTTGTATTAACCGGCGGAAACTCTCCAAAAGCACTTTACAACCTTTTAGCCACTGAATGTAAAGACAGAATTGACTGGGAAAAAGTATATTTCTTTTTTGGCGATGAGCGTAATGTACCCGCTGATGATCAAAACTACAACGGTTTAATGGCGAAAAAAGCTTTATTTGAAGGCTTAGGAACAGCTGAAGACCATATCTTTTATATCGATACGACTTTAGCACCAGAAAAAGCTGCTATAGAGTATAAAAAAGCGTTAGATAAACACTTTGATGGCAGCGATATTGTATTCGATCTTATCCTTTTAGGAATGGGTGATGACGCCCACACGGCTTCAATTTTCCCGCATACCGGTTTAGTTAAAGATGAGGAAGCAACGGTAGCAGCTGTATTTGTAGAAAAACTAAATACCTACAGAATAAGTTTAACTGCACCTTTAATTAATAAAGCCGATAATGTGGCTTTCCTTGTATTTGGCGAAGGTAAGGCAGAGGCTTTAAAACATGTAATTGGCGATGAGGAAAAAGATGTAGATACTTACCCATCGCAATTAATCGATCCTATTGATGGTAAATTAACCTGGTTTGTTGATGAAGCAGCTACCAAATTATTAGAAAACTAATAACATTAATATGTCTGAGCCATTTCAATTATCAGGCATATTAAACGGAAAAACGGAATATGCTTTATCGCTATTCCGTTTTTTTATGGATGAATATGAAAAAATCGGTAAAATTAACTTACGCCCAACCAAAACTATGATCGCTATTGAAGGCGAGTATAAAATGGCTTATTTAACGCAAGTGGGCAAAAACTTCATTCATATCGTTTTTCAGTTTGATAAACCATATGAAGATAATTTATGCTTTATAAAAATTGGACAAGTTCCAAATTCCAATCAGTTTAACCACCATTTAAGAATCTATTTTAAAGAAGATATTAATGATGAAGTTAAAAATTTCATGAAACTGGCTTACCATTATAAAAAAGATTAAATGTTAGTCCAGGTTACCTAAATTTTCTTCAATCAGTAATTTAATAATTCCATCGGCCATACCTACTTTAGGTACGTAAATCTGTTTAATTCCAGTCCATTTCATTAAGGTTAAATAAATTTCGCAGGCCGGAATAATTACATCTGCACGATCGGGATTCAAACCTAAATCGTTAATACGCTCTTTTAACGAATAACCTGTTAAACGGTTATACATGGCATTTAACTTTTGAAGCGAAAGTGGTGCATTTTCTTTTTCGTCAGACATGCGGAAAAGTTTATTAATATTTCCACCTGTTCCAATGCCTGCAAGCTGTTTATAAGCTTTAGTATTCTCTTTTACCCAAACTTTCATTTCTTCCCAGGTTTCTTCTTTATCCTGGTTATCGAGCATACGAATGGTACCAATATTAAACGACCTTGAAGCCTCCGGCGCGCCTTTTACAAACACAGAAAGTTCGGTACTACCTCCACCCACATCAATGTATAAATAAGTTTTATTTTCGTCCAGCTCTTCTTCAATATGATTGGCATAAATAATATTAGCTTCACGTTGCCCTTCAATAATTTCGAGTGTAAGGTCAGTTTCTGCCTTAATAAGTTTAACAATTTCAGCACCATTTTTGGCCTCACGCATGGCAGAAGTGGCGCAGGCTAAATATTCTGATACATTATAAACATCCATCAGGTTTTTAAAAGCCATCATTGTTTTTACCAGTTCGGATGATTTTCTGGCAGAAATATTTTGATTTAAAAAAGCATCATCGCCTAAGCGTAATGGCACCCGTATTAATGTATTTTTTTTGTATTTATATTTTCCGTCTTGTTTGCTGATATCGGCAATGAGTAACCTCACGGCGTTCGAACCGATATCTATAGCAGCGTATCGTAACATATTATTGATGCTTGGTTTTTAGGTAGTTATAAATATCAATTTGTGCCCGTATTTTTTTACTCAACCTGTTTTTATGATATTTATTATTGTTTAATGAATTAATTTGGCGCGATTTGGTATTGTCTTGTAATTGCAAATCAATAATATCCTGGATTTCCTGTTTAACATCAGGATCAAGTACCGGAAACCCTACTTCTACGCGATGTTCAAAATTCCGGCTCATTAAATCGGCAGAAGAAAGATACATGTCGTTTTTACCATTATTGCTAAAAATATAAACCCTTGCATGTTCTAAAAACTTATCAATTATACTAATGGCGGTAATGTTTTCGCTAAAACCCTTTATACCGGGTACTAAACAACAAATTCCCCTTACAATTAACTGAATTTTTACGCCTGCGTTGCTGGCTTCATAAAGCTTTGTAATAAGGCCTTCATCCGCTAAACTATTTACTTTTAATAAAATATAGGCTAATTTCCCTTGTTTAGCATTGCGGATTTCGCGATTTATAAAATTAACCAGCTTTGACCTGCTTTCTAAAGGAGAAACAATTAAATGTTTAAAGCCTTTTGTAACTGTACGTTTATTCAACGCATCAAAAAGTTTAACCAAATCGTTGGTTATTTCTTTCTTCGAGGTAAAAATGCTATGATCGCAATATAAACCTGCCGTTTTCTCGTTAAAGTTACCTGTTGCCAGGTTTGCGTAATAAACTGGTTTATCTTTTTCCATCCGTTTAACCAAACAGATTTTCGAATGGACTTTGTAATCTGTTAAACCGTAATTTACCTTAACACCCTCTTCCATTAAACGGCTTGTCCAGAAAATATTTGCCTGCTCATCAAAACGTGCTTTTAACTCTAATAAAACAGAAACACTTTTGCCGTTTTTAGCGGCGTTGATAAGTGCATTAATTACTTTAGAATTTTCGGCCAGACGGTATAAGGTGATTTGAATTTCAGTAACTTTTGGATCTATCGCAGCCTCACGAAGGAAAAGAATAATGTAATCGTAAGATTGGTAAGGTAAATTCACCAGGTAATCCCGGTGCGCAATTTTATTAAAAATACTTTCCGTTCTATGCAAGCCATGAACCTTTAAAGGCAAATTTGGTGCATACTCCAACTCTTTACCGCCAACATTTGGAAAGGCAATAAAATCGCCAAATTTATGGTATCTGTTACCCGGAATTAAACTTTCTGCTTCCAGTTTAAGTTTATTCACCAAAACAGTAAGCATATTTAAAGGCATCGCAGAATCGTAAAGCAAACGCATAGGTTTACCTTTTTTTCGTTTTTCTAAACTGCTTTTTAAGTCCTCTATAAATTTATCATTAATATTTTTATCAATATCCAGTTCCGCATCTCGGGTTAGCTGAATGGAGTAGGCTTCCAGGTTATCGTAAGTAAACACATAAAAAATATCATCTAAACAATAGCGGATAATATCTTCTGCTAAAATGATAAACTTCAACCCATTGGTTTCAGGCAGCACCAAAAACCGGGGTAAACTGGGTGGAATTTCAATAAGTGCATACTTTTCTTTTATCTTATTATCCTTGCGGGATAATTTCACAAAAAAGTACAGGTAACGATCTTTAAGCTCTGGAAAAGGCTTATCCATGTCCAGCATAATTGGCACCAGATTGGATAAAATTTTATCCCTGAAATGGTTTCTTACAAATTCGCCCCTGCTTACATTAAGCTGGGTATCGTTTAAAATAAAAATCCGGTTTTGCGCAAGTTCGTTTATTAACGTAGCCTGAAAAAGCTGATCAAACCTCCGCTCCTGCTTTACAACAATGTTTTTTATTTCATTGAGAATTTTTTTCGGATTAAAACCAAGTAAAGCTTTTGCCTTTTCGTTAAGGTTTGTTAAGCGGGTCATGGTGGCTACCCGCACCCGGTAAAACTCTTCCAGGTTGGAAGAAAATATAGAAAGAAACTTTATTCGTTCAATTAGCGGCACACTTTCATCTGCTGCTTCCTGCAGTACACGTTCATTAAAATATAACCAACTGATTTCGCGATTAAAAAATGGTATCCTCTTTTTGCTCATTTAAAAAAATAAAAATCCCCGTATAAACAGGGATGTTCAAAGCTGCACATTAATTTGTTAAATCGATGTTAATTCATCGATACGTTAATATTAACAAATCTATTTTTTATCCGCTGTTTTAACCACCTTTTTTATTGTTGCAGCAGCTTTTACAACCGGTTTAGCAGCTGTTGCCGCTTTTGTTGCAACAGTTTTAGTTACCGCAGGTTTTGCAGGTTGAGTTACTGCTTTAACCACAGCTTTTTTTACCGGTGCTGCTTTGGCAACTACACTATCCGTTGTTTTTTTTACTGCCGCTGTTGCTTTGGCCAAAGGCTTAGTTAACACTTCTTCAGCTTTCTTCTCCGTAGCAATAGCCTTTACCTTAACACTTTGAACTACAGGCTTAGCTTTAGACACTGCTTTTTTTACCACTTTTTCGGCAGTTTTTTCGGCCTTGGTTAATGTTTTCTTGGCCTTACTTACCGTTTTATCAGCTACTTTTTTAATTTCTTTTTTTTCTTTTTTAACAACAGGTTTTAATTCATCTATTTTATCTCCAACCGCATCTTTAACCGAACTAAACTTTTTGGATAATTTTCTGGCAACGCGCTTACTTGCTTTAGCTACTTCAGTACTAATGTCAGAAACATCATGTCCTAAACTCTTTATAACATCTAAAAACTGACTCGTTATGGATTGCTCTAATTCCTTTTTTACAGCTTTTTTTCCTGGTTTTTTTTGAGACTTGGTTTTAGTGGTTTTCATAATATTTTTCGTTTTTTTGTGAGGTGGATTTAAATTCTCTTAAATCTACTTATTTTTTTACTTTAAAGCTAAAACCATGCCTTCTTTTGATATTGTAAGTAAAGTTGATGCCCAAACCCTTGATAACGCAATTAACAATGCTAAAAAGGAAATTTTAAACCGTTTTGATTTTAATGGTTCAAAAAGCACCATCGAGTTGGATAAAAAAACAAACATTGTAACCATCGTTACCGAAGATGATATGCGTTTAAAAGCCATTGAAGGTTCGATCATTTCACGTATGATGAAGCAAAATCTTGACCCTAAAAGTCTTGATTTTGGAGATGAACACCAGGCTTCAGGCAATATGATCCGCAAGGAAATTAGTATAAAAGAAGGTTTGGATAAAGAAGCCGCCAAAAAAGTGGTTGCCAAAATTAAAGCCAGCGGATTAAAAGTACAGCCATCTATTATGGACGACCAGGTGCGGGTAACTGCAAAAAAAATCGATGATTTACAGGCTGTAATTAACCTTTGCCGTACCGAAGACTTCGGACAACCTTTGCAGTATATTAATATGCGTAATTAAAAAAACAAGCAATAAGCCGGGCCAAAATGGAAATAAGTGAAAATGGTTTTGTTTTTTCGGATGATAAAGCGCTTTTAGAGGTAAAAGCCATTCATCACTATTTGAGTAAAGAATCTTACTGGGCTAAAAACATCCCCTTAAAAACGGTTGAAAAATCCATTGAAAACTCACTTTGTTTCGGGGTTTACCGGGATAATAAACAGGTTGGTTTTGCACGTTGGGTAACCGATCGTGCTACTTTTGCCTGGCTTTGTGATGTTTATATAGAAACTGATTACCGCGGTTTAGGCTTATCAAAAAAACTAATGTCGTTCATGATCTTCCACCCGGATTTACAAGGTTTAAGAAGTTACAGATTAGGTACCCTGGATGCCCATGGATTGTACAGTCAGTTTGGTTTTGAACCCATACAAAACCCAGAAAGGCTTATGGCTATTGTGGTTAAAAACCCCTACAGTGCTGAATAATCCAGTAAATTAAGACAAACCTTTTTCGTGATGGCTTGTTGTCAATACACATCAAAACGAAAAACATGAAAAAGATATTTTTACTGGGAACGGCAATTGCTTTTGCCGTAACTTTTCAGGCTTGCCAAAGCGCAGATAAAAAATCATCAACTACAAAAGATAGTGTATCTGGCGATACCACCATGGTAAATGGCGTTCACGTTACAGGTTCGGAAAGTACTGAATCGGGCTTGGATGAAGCCGGTGCAACCTTTTTGAGGAAAGCTGCAGTTGGCGGAATTATGGAAATTGAAGCCGCCAAAATTGCCCAAACCAATGCAAAAAGCCAATCGGTAAAGGATTTCGCCAGTACGATGTTAAAAGATCATACCAAGGCCAACACAGAACTTAAAGCACTTGCGGTGGAGAAAAAAATTATTACACCTGATGCTTTGCCTAAAGAAGAAGAAATGCACCTGGATGAAATGAAAAAAATGAAAGGTGACGCTTTTGATAAACATTATATGGATATGATGGTAACAGACCACGATAAAACCGTAGCCTTGTTTAAAGAAGGTATGCAAAATAAAGATAGTAAACTTAAAGCCTGGGCTACAAGTACATTAGCAGTTATAGAACAACATGCTGTAATGGCTAAAGAAATCACTTCAAAAATGAAGTAACTTCTAAAATAACCCATTCAATCCCGGATGTTTAAATTCATCCGGGATTTTTTGTGCTGATTCATTCTCTTTAACAGAAATAAATCATCATTTTAGATACATTTTCACTATTTAAAAAAATTAAAATTATATTTCGACGTTTAATACAAAAGAACATAAATGAATAAGAATAATTTTTTAAAATCGCTCTTCACAATTGCAGCGATTGGTGCTATGCCCTTCCTGGGAATGGCTCAGCAAAGACCAAACTGGCAAAATCTTGATCTTAAAACCGATACAATTTTTGGTATCAGTACAGATAAAGCATATAAAGAACTTCTTAAAGGTAAAAAATCAACTAAGGTTATTGTTGCAGTAAATGATGGCGGCGTTGATGCCCAACATGAAGACCTGAAAAGAATCATGTGGGTAAATACCAAGGAGATTGCTGGAAATGGAAAAGACGATGACAATAATGGTTATATAGACGACATTAACGGCTGGAATTTTATTGGCGGACCTAAAGAATCAGTTAATTTTGAAACATTAGAATTAACACGCTTAGTTCGTCGTGACCAGGTTAAGTTTGCCAATACAACCGATGCAAATGTTGCCGAAAAAGATAAAAAAGATTTTGAAGTTTTTAAAGCACGCAGGGCTGATTTAGAAAAACAACTGGGCGAGGCAAAAGCTAACCTGGCTGGAATTACAGGCTTTAAAAACGCACTTGATAATCTGGTTAAAAAAATGGGTAAAGAAAACCCGACCGCAGAAGATTTTGCTAATTTTAAACCAAGTACGGAAATTGAGGGCAGACTTCAGTCTGCACTGGCCGAACCACTGAAACAAATGTCTTTTAAAGATTTTTATGAAGATCAGATTAAAGAAGGTTTTGATTACTACAGCAGGCAGGCTAATTATAATTTAAATTTAGATTACGATCCTCGGAGTATAGTTGGTGATAATCCAAATAACGAAAAAGAAAAATTCTACGGAAATAATGATGTAACTGGTCCTGACGCCATGCACGGTACACATGTTGCTGGTATTATTGGAGCAGACAGAACCAATAACTTAGGCATTATGGGTGTTGCAGATAACGTTGCCATTATGGGTGTACGTTGTACGCCAAATGGTGATGAACGCGATAAGGATGTTGCAAATGCCATTCGCTATGCAGTTGATAATGGGGCAAAAGTAATTAACATGAGTTTCGGTAAAGCATATAGCTGGGATAAAGCAATTGTAAATGAAGCCATGAAATATGCGGTTTCAAAAGATGTACTTATTGTTCAGGCGGCCGGAAACGAAAACAAAAATATCGATACGGAAGAAAATTTTCCAAACCATAAAGATTTAGATGCAAAAACCATTGCTTCATGGATTACGGTTGGTGCTTCTGGCCCGAAAGATGATGAAACCTTAAAAGCAAGTTTCTCAAACTTTGGTAAAACGCAGGTTGATGTTTTTGCGCCAGGTGTACAAATTTATTCTACAGTACCAGGTTCTAAATACAAATATTTAGACGGAACAAGTATGGCTTCTCCTGTTGTTGCAGGTTTAGCAGGTTTAATCCGTTCTTATTACCCAAAATTAACAGCTGCGCAGGTAAAAGAAATTATTGTAAAATCAGTTGTAAAAGTAAATCATAACGTTGAATACAAAAAAGGCGAAGGTGATGATGCTGAAAAAGTTTCTGTTCCTTTCTCTGATTTATGTATAAGCGGTGGTATTGTAAATGCTTATAATGCGTTAAAATTAGCGGCTACATACAAGTAATTAACCATTATTATAATTTGTGCGCCGGTTTATTGTCCGGCGCACAAACTAAAACAATGAAGATAAACCCGTTAATATTCATCAAATTATTTCTGATCCTTTTTATATGTGTTGGCTTAGGCTTAACATTTTTTATGATTCGGCAAGAAGTTAAAATTATCGGAGCTTATCTAATTTCAGGACTTTTTGTTTTGGTTCCTTCTTTACTGCTTTTTGATCTTACCTACGGATTTAGCATTTCGGAAAAGAATATTAAGAAACAAGCTGAAAGACAAAGCAGTGTAGCCTTTGATCAGGAAGGCATTATTTATAAAATGCCTCTATTTGATACAACCCTTTTAATTTACTGGGATTCTATTAAGACCGTAATTTTCAGAAACTACAATAGCGATGAAAATGCACAATTTATTTTCTATTTAACAAAATTACCTCTTCAAACTTTGTCAGAAAACCCGTGGTGGCTGAACAGAATTTTTCCTAATGCTATAAAGAACAAAAACGTAATCGTAATAAAAGACGACTGTAAAGGTTTTCGGGAAATACCTAAAATGATAGAAACTTATTTAGGGAAAGTGAAAGCCTTCGATCCATCAGAAGACCATAGAAAAGGTACTTTGTTAAGTTCTAAAACAACCATTAAGCAAAATGCGGTACAAACTGAAGAGCATTGGAAACCAATTAATAATTACGAACCTGAAAAGGTAATATTTGATCAATTTGATAGAAATATCGACGAAATAAATAGGCAGAACTTAAGTTAAGAAAAACATACGCTTAATCAAATTCGGCAATAAATTAAAAAGCCCATCTCTGAAGCTAAATATAAAAGGCGAACCAAATAATTGGTTCGCCTTTTATATTTATAAGTTTAATCTCCGTTAAACGGTAGCCATGTCAATTACAAAACGATATTTAACATCACTGCCTAAAACTCTTTCATAAGCCTCATTTACGTAGTTAATGTTGATTACTTCAACTTCAGAAACAATGCCATGCGCTGCGCAATAATCCAACATTTCCTGTGTTTCCTCAATACCACCAATACTTGATGCCGTTAAAGCCCTGTTGCCGCTCATTAAAGCCGAACCTGGAAACTGAATAGGTACCGGCGGAATACCTACACAAATGTGAACACCGTTTACATTTAATAATTTGAAATACATTTCATAATCATGTGGTGCCGAAACCGAATCTAAAATATAATCGAAATATTTAGCATATTTCTTCAGTTCGTCAGGATTTTTAGTTACTACAAAATTATGCGCACCTAATTTTTTTGCATCTTGTTCTTTTGATGGCGAAGTACTTAAAACAGTAACTTCAGCCCCAAATGCTACAGCAAATTTAACGGCCATGTGCCCTAAACCACCTAAACCCAATACAGCAACTTTATGTCCTTCTTTTATCCCCCATCTTTTAATTGGAGAATAAGTCGTAATACCTGCACATAACAAAGGTGCAACACCACTTAAAGGCAATTTATCCGAAACTTTTACAACAAACTCTTCTGTACAAACAATTTTGTTCGAATAACCTCCATAAGTTGGTGTAACTTTATCACGTTCAACACTGTTATAAGTCCAAACGGTTTCACCTTTTTCGCAGAATTGCTCCTGACCACCCTGGCAGGTAGGGCATTCTTTACAACTATCAACCATACAGCCAATACCTGCAAGATCGCCAACTTTAAATTTAGAAACTTCTGATCCAACTTCAGTAATCCGGCCTACAATTTCGTGTCCCGGCACCATTGGATATTTAGCTGGACCCCACTCACTTCTTACCTGGTGAATATCAGAGTGGCAAATTCCGCTAAATAAAATTTCAATTAATACATCTTTAGGTCCAACGTTTCTTCTTTCGAAATTCCATGGAGCCAATTTATCAGTTTGGCTGTGAACAGCGTATCCTTTTGCAGCAATCATATTTCTTTCTTTTGTTTTGACAAAGCTATGCAAACACCTCCTTAATGAAAAATGAAGCTGGCTTTAATAGGTTTATATAATGTAAAAAATG
Organism: Pedobacter nototheniae; assembly: GCF_032678625.1. Classification (GTDB taxonomy): domain Bacteria; phylum Bacteroidota; class Bacteroidia; order Sphingobacteriales; family Sphingobacteriaceae; genus Pedobacter; species Pedobacter nototheniae_A. The sequence goes on from NZ_JAVTSO010000002.1 coordinate 974,291, forward strand.
GTGTTTTTGTTTTAGTATTCATTATTAAATTTAAAAACCTTTAGGGCTTTTAAATGTAAAATGATTTATTATTTAAAAATAATTTTTATAATGTGCTTTCAATGTATATTTTTAGCAAATGGAGCAAGCAAAACCACTACCGGAACTTTCAGCAGAAGAACAACGTATTTTAGGATCATTAATTGAAAAAAGCAGAACTACACCAGATTATTATCCAATGACACTGAATGGATTAACCGCTGCGTGTAACCAAAAAAGCTCAAGATATCCTGTTGTAAACTACGATGAAGAAACCGTTACGTTAACCTTAAATCAGCTCAAAATAAAGGGGTTAATTTCTACGGCGACCGGTGGTTCGAGCAGGGCTACAAAATATAAACACAATTTAGCCATTGTTTATCCTTTACTTCCATCTGAGCTTGCTATAATTTGCCTGTTACTTTTAAGGGGACCACTAACGCCTGGCGAAATTAACAGCAATTCGGGAAGACTATACGAATTTGAAAGTATTGAAGAGGTTTTGGAGCAATTGCAAAAATTAGCAGATGATGAGACGCCTTTTGTTAAACAGCTGGCTAAAAAACCGGGGCAAAAAGAAGCACGTTTTGTGCATTTACTTGGCGATTTTGTAGAAAATGAATCAAGTGAGGTTACAAATCAGCAACCTGCATTAGTTTTTCAACCTGATGAAGCGCTTGAAAACCGTTTAAGTAATTTGGAAAAAGAAGTTGAAGAATTAAAAGAACTTGTAAATCTGTTAATGGATAAATAAAATTATTAAGTAAGCAATTGCTTTTGTAATGATTACCGGCAATAAGCACACAATTTTATACTAACTTCATTTACCGTAGTGGAGAAATCTTTGAACCGTTCTATATAGATTTCTCCATTTCATTGCACTCCAGTCGAAAGGACGATAATTCTTAGATAATCACTAATTGGATTAAGCACACGATTTTACAACAACGTCATTTCGACCGTAGCGAAGAAATCTTTGAACCGTTCAATATAGATTTCTCCATTCCGTTGCACTCCAGTCGAAAGGACGTTGCTAAATTTATTCTTATTTTAAGCTTCGTATTTCTTAAAAATTGTACTTGCCGTATGTCCGCCGAAACCAAATGTATTATTTAAAACATAATTGATTTCCTGCTGAACTGATTCACCCAAAATAATATTTAAACCTGCAGGGATTTTTTCATCCAGGTTTTTAGTATTAATTACACCCGGAATTATACCATCACGGATGGCAAGAATGCTGATAATACTTTCCACAGCACCAGCCGCACCAAGTAAATGGCCAGTTTGTGATTTAGAAGCACCAATTGCAACCGGTAAGCCTTTAAAAATAGTATCTATTGCTGTTAACTCACTTAAATCTCCTAAACCGGTAGAAGTAGCATGTGCATTAACGTAATCAATTTTATCTGCTGTTATTCCAGCATCACTTAAAGCTTTTTTCATGCCCAATACAGCCCCTATTCCATCAGGTGGCGTTCCGGTTAAGTGATAAGCATCACCAGCCATTCCACCCCCGATAATTTCGGCATATATGGTTGCTCCACGTTGTAAAGCATGTTCCAGATCTTCCAAAACCAAGGCACCCGCCCCTTCACCCATAACAAATCCATCTCTTTCTGCATCAAATGGTCTTGAAGCAGTTTTAGGATCATCATTTCTTTTTGATAACGCCTGAGCAGCATTAAAACCACCCACCGAAGATTTGGTTAAAGCCGCTTCAGAACCACCAGCAATCATAATATTTGCTTTACCTAACCGAATGGTATCAAAAGCACTGATTATTGCGGTATTAGATGAAGCACAGGCAGAAACCGTGCAATAGTTTGGTCCACGTAATTTATGGCGGATTGATATAGCGCCTGCAGCAATATCAACAATCATTTTTGGAATAAAAAACGGACTAAATCTTGGCGTGCCATCCCCTGCATGGAATTCTTCCAGCTGAGCCTCAAAAGTAGTTATTCCACCATTTCCCGTAGCCCAGATTACCCCTACTTCTGCAAGATCGTCATCGCTCATTGATGTAAAATCAAGTTGCGCATCTTTAATCGCCTGGTCGGTGGAAGCAATGGCATATTGTGTAAATAAATCGAACTTTTTCAGTTCTTTTCTATCCATATATTCTTCCGCATTAAAACCTTTAACCTCGCAGGCAAATGTTGTTTTAAATTTATCGGTATCAAATTTTGTGATTGGGCCTACGCCATTTTTTCCGGCAATAATATTTTGCCAAAAATCGTTAACACTATTTCCCAATGGCGTTATTGCACCCAGCCCGGTAATGACTACTCGTTTCATTTTAATTTTTTTTCAGGTCGTTATTTTCAAATAAATAATCGACCAATTTTTGAATTTTAGGACTAATAATAAGTATAACAGGAATTACGATAAGGTAAGCTATTGCCCAAGACCTCAACCATATTTTAATGAATCCATTAATAAAGCCAAAGTTTGCAGCAACTACCGAACCTGTTATAATTCCGGTGGTAAAAATACCCATAATTAAGGCAAAGGCTAATTTTTTCTTCATATTCCTGTTATATTTAGAATTGATTACTGAGCAGACTCAATCCATTCTGCCCGGTTTGCATTCATAACATTCAGTGCGTCAACCGGTGACGAGCGGAATAGGTTATAAATTGTTTCAGTATCGCCTACCCTGATTTCGTATTCATTATTCTCCAAAGCTTTAACCAAATCATCAGCAACTACAGATGGGTGAATGCCGTTATGGCCACCTATTTCTTTAGAAAGTGCTGTATTAACCAATGGAGGCATTAATTCAAAAACTTTAACAGTTGTATTTTCTAAACTTAACCTTAAAGAAATGCTGTAAGAGTGCAAAGCTGCTTTACTGGCCGCATAAGTAGGCAAATTAATTCCAGGAACAAATGCTACTATAGACGATACATTTACAATGGCGGCTTCTTTCTGCTGCTTTAAGAGGAGTAAAAGTTTTTGATTTAACTTAATCACAGCAAGATAATTGGTTAACATTTCTTCCTCTGCAATAACAGAAGCATCCTGATTTTGATTACCAAGATTATGCAGGATGGCTCTGCCTGCATTATTAATTACAATATTTAACTGTGGAAATTCATTTTTAATGCGTTCTATCAATTGATCAATATCTGTACTTTTACTCACATCAAATGGAATTGCAGTAACATTACTCAATCCTGCAGCTGCAGCCGTTAAGCGCTGTTCATCTCGGCCGGTAATAATTACATGGTTGCCCAATGCAGACAGTTGTTTTGCAATTTCAAGACCAATTCCGGCGCTTCCGCCAGTAATTAAAACTGTATTTTGTGTTGTTTTCATGATTATATTATTTTTAAAATTTTAAGATTAAACAAGTACTTACCGCGTGTGCATAAACTGTATGGTCAGCATCTACCAGCTGTGCTTCTACCAGCGCTGTTCTTCCGCCCAGGTTAATTACTTTACCTATGGTTTTTAATTCACCGGTTTTAATGGTTATCGCCTTTAAAAAATTAACCTTTAACTCGAGTGTGGTATAGCCCTTTCCGGCAGGTAAAAGAGAGTGCAGCGAGCAACCCATAGCCGAATCTAAAATGGCCGATATTACACCTCCATGTACGGTGCCGATTGGATTGTAATGAAATTCCTGCGGTGTAAACCTAAACTCAACTTCGCCCGCCTTTATTTCGGTAACACTGAAATCTAAAGTGTATAACAAAGGTGGTAAAGGTAATTTGCCATCTGCCATGGCCTGCAGATATTCCATTCCGCTTAATTGTAAAGCCTCTTTTGCGCCCTCCATTGGGTCTTTCCAGGTAATTGATCTATTTCTTTCCATTATTAAATACCGATCGGTATATTTTAGTTTAAAAATTTTTAGCTAATGCTTGTGACGTATTTTTTTAAGGAACCCATAATTAAGTTCCAGTAATCCATTTTTTCAGTTAAACGGGTAATCATAATGGCACCTTCAATCATTGCAATAATGGTTAAAGCAATCTGCTCTGGATTTTCCGTTTCCTTTATTTCTTTTGTACTTATTCCCTTTTCAACTATTTTAATAATGCCATTTTTCCATGCCATTACTGCTTTTAATGCTTTCTCTCTTAATAATGGATGTGTATCGTCAGCATCAACCGCAGTATTTAAAATCGGGCAGCCACCATTTGTGAAATTGCCAGTTAAAAATTGTTGATACATTTCAGCATAAACCATCAGTTTATCCTGTGTATTTGCCTTTTTGTTAATTTCGGCACCTATTTTTGAAACCACATTAGCTAAATTGTACTCAAACGCCGCTATTGCAACCTCATCTTTATTCAAAAAATTACCGTAAATACTTCCTTTTGTTAAACCGGTGGCAATTGTCAAGTCGTGCATAGATGTACCGGCATACCCTTTCATATTAAAAATCGGTGCTGTCTTTTCTACTATAAACTGTCTTGTTTTTTCGGCCTTAGTCATATTTCTTAAATAACAACACAAATATATACCAATCGGTATTATTTACAGCAATTATTTTATCATAAAAAAATCACATTCTGTTTATAGTTTGAATTTTGTAACTTTGAATTATGAGTTCAACCGAAACCCTTGAAGATTTTTATCAAAGAAAGTTCAGTTTTCTTCCGGATAACCTACAAAAAGATGTAGGTCATTTTAATGTATTCAGACTTGAAGATTGTGTTGGCGAAAATAAAACTCCAATTAAATACAGCAGGAGAGATTTTTATAAAATCGCTATGGTTAGAGGGCATAACATTTATCATTATGCCGATAAAAGCATTGAGATTACCGGAACTGCCTTAATATTTTTTAACCCGCTCGTCCCCTACACCTGGGAACCCGCATCAGGAAAACCTGAAGAAGCTACTGGGTTCTTCTGTATTTTTACGGAATCTTTTTTCACGGAAAAAATCCGCGGCAATATTAACGATTTGCCTATGTTTTCTCCAGCTGGAAAACCAACCTACATCCTGGATGCCAGTCAGGATAAGTATGTTGTGGGTATTTTTGAGAAAATGATTGAAGAGATTAACACAGATTACATTTATAAATATGATTTGCTCCGCAATTATGTAACTGAAATGACCCATTTTGCGTTAAAAACAGAACCATCAGAAGTTTTATACAAACATACGGATGCAAACAGCAGAATTACTGCGGTGTTTACAGAATTGCTGGAGCGCCAGTTTCCGATTGAAACAACTTCACAGCGATTTACACTGCGCTCGGCCAAAGATTTTGCCAGCCAGCTTTCCATCCATGTAAACCATTTAAATCGCGCTATAAAAGAAACTACTGGCAAAACCACCACACATTACATTACCGAACGTTTGCTGAGTGAGGCCAAAGCCTTACTTAAACATACAGACTGGAATATTTCTGAAATCGGTTACTGCCTGGGTTTTGAAGAACCCACACATTTTAACAACTTTTTCAAGAAACTTACCAAAGATACACCGGGCGCTTATAGAATTGTTTGAATTTTGTAACCATTGGTTTGATTAGCGTAATAAGTTAACGCCATTTCTGTATTAATTTTGTCTTAACAAAAAAGATAAAATATGTACGCAAAAAAAGTTTGGTTTATAACAGGCGCTTCAAAAGGTTTAGGACTGAGCTTAGTTAAGCAATTACTGGAAGCCGGACAAAATGTTGCAGCAACTTCCAGAAATGTTAATGAACTTAAAAAAGCTGTAGATTTCAGCTCAGTTAAGTTCCTGCCTATTTCAGTAGATCTAAAAGACGAAAACAGTGTTGACCTTGCTGTAAAAGCTACAGTAGAAAAATTTGGAAAAATTGATGTTGTTATTAACAATGCCGGCTATGGTATTGGTGGCAGTATTGAGGAGCTATCTGAAGAAGAAACCCGAAGCAACTTCGATGTTAATGTTTTTGGTACCTTAAACGTAATCCGAAAGGTAATGCCTTTTCTCCGGGCTCAACGTTCAGGACACATCATTAATATATCTTCAATTGCGGGTATTGCAGGCGCCACAGGCTGGGCAGTTTATGCAGCATCTAAATTTGCCGTAATTGGCTTATCAGAAGTATTGGCTGAAGATGTTAAAGACTTTGGAATTAAGGTAACTGTAGTAGCTCCAGGGGCATTCAGAACAAGCTTCCTTACAGGAGATTCTCTTGCCTTACCCGAAAACCCGATTGAAGCTTATGAACAGGTCCGAGCATCACATGCCAGGTACTTAAAAATGGATGGCGAACAGGCCGGCGATCCGGAAAAGGCAGCTGCAGCTATGATAGCCATTGTAGCTATGCCTAACCCACCACTGCATTTATTACTTGGAAGTGATGCCCTTGAACGTGCTACCATAAAACTTGATGCCTTGAACAAAGAATTTAAAGAATGGTCTGCCATGAGCAATGCTACCGGCTTTAATTAATCCGGCAGTAATTTTTAATTACCTTTTAAATACAAAAATATGGAAAATAAAAAAGTATGGTTTATAACCGGCGCTTCAAAGGGCCTGGGATTAACCCTTGTGAAAAAATTATTAAACAATGGTAGCCAGGTTGTTGCAACTTCAAGAAATTTAGACGACCTGACAGTGGCGGTTGGAACCCACGAAAACTTTTTGCCTTTATCTGTAGATTTAGTTAGCGAAAAAAGTGTAGAAAAGGCAATTGGACAAACCATTAGTAAATTTGGAAAGATTGATGTTGTGGTAAACAATGCCGGTTATGGTTTATTAGGTGCTTTGGAGGAATTAAGTGATGAGGAATCAAGAGAAAACTTTAATGTTAATGTTTTTGGTTCTTTAAATGTAATTCGAAAAGCCTTACCTCAATTAAGAAAACAACAATCAGGGCACATTTTTAATGTTTCTTCTATTGGTGGTTTTAGTGGCAATTTTCCCGGTTTCGGTATTTATTGTGCAACTAAATTTGCTGTGGCAGGTTTTTCTGAATCTTTAGCTGCAGAAGTAAAATCGTTTGGAATTAAAGTAACCGTTGTGGAACCGGGGTATTTCAGAACAAATTTTCTTTCAACCGGTTCATTAGCCGTGCCAAAAAATGCAATTGATGCTTACAAGGAAGTTCGTGAATCTCAGGATGCACATCAAAACCAAATTAATAACCAGCAGGCAGGTGATCCTGAAAAAGGAATGGATGTTTTAATTGAAGTTGCCAATGCACCGCATGCGCCTATGCATTTATTTTTAGGTGCTGATGCTTACCAGGTAGCAAATGCTAAAATTGAAGCCATCCAGAAAGACATGAAAAATTGGGAAACATTGGCTACTGCAACCCATTTTGAGCACTAATAGCCTAAATTTGAATTAAAATAAATCCTATAACAACAAAAGAGACAAACCGTTATCTCTTTTGTTGTTTAATTTCAGTTAAGGTGTTTTTTAAATCAGTTTCAGTAAATTCCTTTTCAAAAAACAACCTTTTCTTCTTATATACAAATAAGGTGGCAGGTATTCCTCCTGTCCATTTTTTATCAATGCGCTGGATGTATTCTTGTTGGTTAGCCTCATTCAATAAAAAAACTTCTGACTCAATTTTATGTGCTGCAACAAAAGGAATAACCGCCTTATTTAATTTTGATTTAAAATCCAAACTAACCAATAAAATCTTAACGGGTTGATCAAGATTTTTTAAACGTAATTTCTCAAAATTAGGAAGTTCAGCTACACAAGGCGCACACCAGGTGGCCCAAAAGTTAACAACATATGTGGTATCTTTTCCTTTTTCAATCCTACTATTTAATTCATCTATAGTTAATAATTTAACCTGAGCATTTGTTGTATGAAACGCTAATATTAAGAACAATATATAGATTAACTTCATATTTTAATTAAGCGAACCCGATTTCACCATTGCCTTTTGATAAGCCGGTAAGGTTAAATCATCTACAATAACGCCCCTCGTGGTAGAGGCATGTACAAAAAAGCCATTATTTAAATAAACACCAACATGATCCACTGAGTTTCCACCAAAAGAAAAAAAGATTAAATCTCCTTCCTGTAAGTTGTTAATACTTTTTGAACGGATTACATTGGCCTGATCGCGGGATATACGGGGTAATGTTTTACCATAAATTTCTCTTTCGAGCAGTAAAGCAAAACCTGAACAATCTATTCCACTTTTATCCAAACCACCCAAACGGTACCGAACACCGGTCCAATCGGTAATGAAACGATATAATTGTTTACTTTTTAAATTGGCCATTGCATCAGCCGCTTTTGAGGCTTTGGTATCATTTTTAACCGTATATTTTCTTGAACCACAAGAAGACAGGAAAAATATGGCCAAAATTAGGCAAACATAAAATTTAGATTCAATGGTAAAAGGCTTCATATATAAGGTTGTCTGTATCTTCTAAAATAAATTAAGGAGGCAAGTATTAACAGCTCAAGGTATTTGCCTTTTAGTTTTTTATCAATCTTTGAATTTCGTCCAGTTTTAATAATGCTTCTACCGGAGTTAACGCATTTACATCTAAATTATTGAGTGTATCGCGGATTTTAATCAATACAGGATCATCAACTGCAAACATCTGCAATTGGTAGGCCTGGTTTTGCACTTTCTTAATGCTATCTTTAATACTCTGCCCTTCGGTCCTGTCAATTTCTAATTTCTTTAAAATTTCGTTGGCCCGGTGGATTAATTTCGGAGGCATACCCGCCATTTTAGCCACATGAATACCAAAACTATGTTCGCTCCCGCCTGGAACTAACTTCCTTAAAAAGATAACCTTATTGGTCATTTCCTTTACTGATACGTTAAAGTTCTTAATGCGGGGCATGGTATTGGCTAATTCATTTAACTCATGATAATGCGTTGCAAATAAGGTTTTAGGACGGGAAGTTGGGTGCTGATGCAAAAATTCGGCTATTGCCCATGCAATTGAAATACCATCATAGGTACTTGTTCCACGGCCAATTTCGTCTAAAAGAATTAAACTATCGTCAGATATGTTATTGAGGATACTGGCCGTTTCGTTCATTTCCACCATAAACGTACTTTCTCCTGAAGAAATATTATCAGAAGCGCCCACACGGGTGAAAATTTTATCCACCAAACCTACTTCTGCTTCTTTGGCAGGCACAAAACAACCCATTTGCGACATTAATACAATTAATGCAGTTTGCCTTAAAATAGCCGACTTACCCGCCATGTTGGGTCCGGTAATCATAATAATCTGCTGACTTTCTGTATCCAGGTAAACATCGTTGGTAATGTATTCTTGTCCAACCGGCAGTTGTTTTTCAATTACCGGATGGCGGCCACCTTTTATATCCAGCACTTTAGTTGTGCTCATTTTAGGCTTGGAATAATGATTTTTAACGGCGAGGTGTGCAAAACAGAGTAAGCAATCCAATTGTGCAATTAAAAAAGAATTGAGTTGAATTGGCTTGATGTAACCTGCTGTTTGATACATCAATTCGTTATATAAACGAATTTCTATTTGCTGGATTTTTTCTTCAGCACCTAAAATCTGATCTTCGTATTCTTTTAATTCTGGTGTAATATAGCGTTCGGCATTAACCAAAGTTTGTTTACGGATCCAGCCCTCGGGCACTTTATCTTTATGGGTATGGGTTACTTCAAGGTAATAACCAAAAACATTGTTAAAAGCTATTTTTAGCGAAGGAATTCCTGTTGCTTCAGCTTCACGCTTCTGAATTTGAACTAAATAATCTTTGCCACCGAAAGCAATTTTACGCAAACGATCTAAATCTTCATCAATACCATCGGCAATTACATTTCCTTTAATCAGCAAGGCTGGTGGATCGGGCTGTAACTCGCGCTCTATTTTTTCGCGAATGGCAATACAAGGATTTAACTGATCGGCAAGCTTAATCAGGAAAGGATTTTTAGAGGCTGCCCCTAAATTTTTAACGGCTTCAATATGTGTTAAAGCTCTTTTCAGCTGCGTAAGTTCTCTTGGACCAACGCGCTGTAAACCAACCTTGGAAATCAACCGTTCTAAATCACCAATTTGCTTAATGTGCGTTAAAAATTCCTGCTGGAGTTCATCATGTTTCACAAAAAAATCAACCATCCCTAAACGCTCTTCAATAGGTTTTAGTTCTTTTAAAGGCATAATGATCCATTTTTGAAGCAAGCGGGCACCCATCGGCGTACAAGTTTGATCCAAAATATCGAAAAGGGTAACTGCATTATCATTTGCCGAACCAACGAGCTCGAGGTTGCGAATGGTAAAACGGTCAAGCCACATGTATTTATCTTCTTCTATGCGGCTTATGGAGGTGATGTGCTGCAGGTTGCGGTGTTCCGTTTCGCCAAGGTAATGCAAAACCACACCAGCGGCTACTATTCCGCTTTGCAAACGATCGATCCCAAAACCTTTTAATGAGGCAACATCAAAGTGTTTGGTTAAAGTTTCATTGCCATAATCGGTCGTAAAAGGCCACTCATCCAGTCCGAAAGTATAAAAACGATCGCCAAACTGCTCTGTAAATACCTGGCGCTTAGATTTCTGAAAAATCACTTCAGAGGGCTTAAACCCTTGTAAAAGTTTATCTATATAATCGCTGTTACCTTGTGCAATTAAAAATTCGCCGGTAGAAATATCTAAAAAAGAAACCCCAATTTGTGTTTTATCGAAATAAACAGCGGCTAAATAGTTATTAGATTTTTGGTTTACAATATTATCACCATAGGCTACTCCGGGTGTTACCAGTTCGGTTACCCCCCGTTTTACAATAGTTTTAGTGGTTTTCGGATCTTCCAGCTGATCGCAAATGGCGACCCTTTGCCCTGCCCTAACCAGCTTGGATAAATAATTATCTAATGAATGATGTGGAAAACCGGCAAGCTCTAATGCGCCACCATTTGGTCCCGTTCCTCTCCGGGTTAATACAATGCCTAAAATCTGGGATGTTTTAATGGCATCTTCGCCAAAGGTTTCATAAAAATCGCCTACTCTAAATAATAATAATGCCCCGGGATACTTTGCTTTGATGGCATTGTATTGTTGCATTAATGGGGTTTCTTTATTCGTGTCTTTAGCCAAAACTGAAATTAATTTACAAAAGCTATAAAGATAAGAGCTTTAATGGTTGTATAAAGATTTTGTTGAAAAGTTAAAAGATTGTGAACGAAAAATTAAGGTCTTTGATATATGAAATGACTTATTTCTATACAATCACTAAAGTTAGATTAAAATAACCTACCGTTCAAAACTATTAGCACTGTGGTTTGTTGGATATATATAACCATTTAATCAAGATATTATGACGATTCAAATTAATGCAGACAACAATCTAAACCTGAAACAGGAATATAAAGATAAATTAAAAGATACATTGACAAATGGATTAAGCCGGTATACAGGCCACCTGAGCCGCTTAGAACTTCATCTTTCAGATATTAATGGTAATAAAGATGCACAAAATGATAAACGCTGTGTACTGGAAGCCAGATTAGAAGGCAGGCCGCCGATTGCCGTAACTAATTTAGATAATACGTACGATCAAGCGGTAAATGGTGCTATTGCAAAGTTGGATAGCAGTTTAAACACAATAATTGGTAAGATTAAAAACCATTAGAATTATAAGGATATTTTTAAGGCTTCTGTTTTATAAAACAGAAGCCTTTTTTTATAATGTCTTCCGCAAATTACGCGGGTTGGTGATAATTAATTGAGTTATAATTGTTCGATATAGTTCAAAAACAATTCCATCGCTTTCTTTCTGTCTTCTGTAACTTCAAATTGAAGTTTGTTATACAGATAATCTTCTAAATCAAAGTTTGCGTTTTGCGGCAAAGCCAGCAACACTTCATTACGGTGATCCAGGCCAAATTTTAAAGCTGCATTAAATTCATCTTTAAAAGCTTGTGTTATTTCTTTATTGGCTACCCATGCCGCATACATAAAAGGTAATCCGGTAAAATTCTTCCACTCTTCGCCCATATCATATACATAAGCATAATCACCTTTTTTGCCAAAAGTTCTGTCGCCAATTAAAACAATTGCATCCGTTTCAGCCGATTGATCTGTTGTAAATTTCACATCTTTTTTCCAGAAAAATTTAAGCAAAACTTTTGCCAGGTTATTTGAAGTACGGGAGTGCAAATCTAACTTTAAAGTACTGATCTCTGCAACAGGAACATCACTGAAAATAAACACAGAATTTACACCACCATCACTACCTATACAATAATCGGCTACGATATTGGCATTAGGAACTAAGGGAATAGCAGCAACAGGCATTAAACCAATATCTACTTGACCATTAATAACTTTAGCGGCACAATCTGAAGGAATATCTAAGCTTAAATCTATCTTATTAATGATGTCGGAATTTTCTATTCCGTATATAAAGGCTTTGGTATTGGTGTAATTAACTGCAGAAATTTTAATCTTATTCAAAGTGTTATTTATTTTATGTCATACCAATGGAGGAAGAATCTATAGCCCTCTGCATGATGGTGTTATTATCCAATTACTAAACCGTCTAAATGAACGGTGCTATTAAACTCTATAATATTGAATTGATTATTTTCAAATCCAATTTTATACAAAACAGTATTTTGATGTGGAAATTCAGTCATTTCGCTCAATGGCTTACCGGTAAGTAAGCAAAGGAAAACGCGCATTGCCCTGCCGTGCATGCAGAGTAAAATGGTTTGCTCATTTGGTTTTGAAGCTAAAATTTCCATGGGTTCTTTTAGGCGTTCGTACACATCCTGAACACTTTCTCCATCTTCGAAATGAGCGGTATAATTACCTTCCTGCCAGCATTCAAGCATTTCTCTGAAAGCTTCTCTTGCTGCTTCACTATTGGGTTTACCTTCCCAAATACCCCAGGCCAACTCATCCAATCCGGCTAATTGTTCCCAAGGTAAACCTGAATCAATAAATTTCTGTACGGTTTGGTGCGTGCGTTTAAGTGTAGAAGTATAAATTTTATCAAATTTAACCTCCTTATACGTTTGATAAAATGCTTCGGCCTGCGCCCTCCCCGTATCATTTAAATCAGAATTAATGCCTCTGCCCTGTACAATACCCTGCCTGTTCAATTCTGTTTCGCCATGGCGAATAATGTATATTTCTTTCATTTATTAATAAAGGTTTTTGATGGGCAAATGAGTAAATTGTAGATTCAGCGCATTCCCATCAAATGTTTACGCAATCCACAATTAATTTACTACAGGTAACTTATAGTATTGAGGCTTCTTTTCTTCCTCAAAAACTACATGTTCAAAGTCGGTCACCACGTTGTAAAGGGTGTCGCGTTCTACGGCTTTCCGACCAACTTGTTTGATTAAATTAACCAGTTCCTGGGTACTCATTGCAGGCGTTTGCTCTTCTGCACCTGCCATTGAATAAATTTTAGTGGTATCATCTAACGTACCATCAATATCATCAACCCCATAATTAAGGGATAACTGTGCGGTTTCGCGACTAATCATGGCCCAATACGCCTTAATGTGATCGAAATTATCCATATAAATGCGGGCAATGGCATAATTTCTTAAATCTTCGATTACCGAAGATTCTGCAACATTAGACATCTGGTTGTGTTGATTTCTGAATTTTAAAGGAATAAAAGTCTGAAAACCACCGGTTCTATCTTGTAGCTCACGTAATTTTTCCATATGATCTATACGGTGCCAAAACTGTTCGATGTGGCCATAAAGCATAGTTGCATTACTTCTCATCCCCAATTTATGCCATTCTTCGTGTATAGCCAGCCATTGTTCGCCGGTACATTTATCTTTTGCGATTAAATCTCTTACTTCAGGATGAAAAATTTCAGCGCCTCCTCCCGGCATAGATTCTAATCCTGCATCTTTCATCAACTTCATTCCGGCAGCATAATCAATTTTAGCTTTTTTAAAGATATAATGATATTCTACGGGCGTTAAAGCTTTAACATGCAATTCAGGGCGGTGTTTTTTAATCGCCGTAAATAAAGCGGAATAAAAAGCTACATCATATTGTGGCAATACGCCACCAACAATATGAACTTCCGTAACAGGCTCATCATCATATTTTTTTACGATATCAAGCATCTGATCCATGGTTAATGCCCATCCTTCTTCTTTTTGCTTAATCAGCTTAGAGTAAGAACAGAATTTGCAATCGTAAACGCAAAGATTTGTAGGTTCTAAATGGAAGTTACGGTTAAAGTAGGTGGTATCACCATGTTTCTTTTCCCTTATAAAATTGGCTAAAACACCAAGATAACCTAATTCTGCATGTTCATAAAGGTAAACACCTTCATCAAATGTAATGCGCGTTCCGTGAAGAACTTTGTGTGCTATGTTTTGTAGTTCAGTTGATAATTTTGTATCAGCTAATATTTTTTCAACTTGCTCAGTTGTATTCATTCCTGATTTATTTTGAACAAAAATACAATAAAGGGACGATTTGAAAATCATTTTCTTGTAACAAACCGTTTTTATGCTGCATGGAGCAAATATATTTTATGTGGTTTTAGCTTGCAAAGCACGCCTCACCAATTTTCTACGCTATGGCTTAGCTTATTAAGGAATTAAAAGATGTTGAAACAAATTCAACAGGATAAAAAGTGAATTTAAAAATTAAGCATTCACTATTCTTCCAGATACAAACTGAAACGAAAAAAAAAGCACTTCTTTTCAGAAGTGCTTCAGGTATTATGTTTTTCAAAGGTATTTATTAATTGGCTTGTGGCGCAAATGTTAAAACAATATTTGCTGTTTTTCCACCAAACTCGATAGGCGATTTTAAAACCATATTGGTGCTTGATAAGTCGCTCAATATTAAACGGTAACCTTCTGTTACGTTTTTAGCTTTATCTCCTTCGTATATCTTTTTAAACTGAAAAGTTTGATCTTTCGGTGCCGCAGACCAGAAAATGGTTTGCATAACAGAACCGCATGCACTTGATGCAGGTAAAGTATAAGATCCATTTCCGCTATTGGTTAAATGCCAGGTACTGCCCTGAAAACATTTGTATGATTTTTCTCCAAATAAGCCTTGTACTGCGCCATCAGGTAAACCTTCTAAAGTTACATTGGTTACCACCCAGTCGCGAACTACTGTACCTCTGCTGCCGGTTACACCTGCAGTTACTCTTTTTGCTGTATTGCAGCTTTGTAACATTACCAGTGTAGAACATGCTATTGCGATAGCTATAAATAATCTTTTCATGTTGTTAATTTTAATTTTCGTCAAACTAAACACATAAATCCTGCCAAAACAAATGGCAAATAAAAATTACCATCAAATTATATAAATTGCGCAACTAAATAATTCCTGTAAATTAAACTATTATGAAACCCGAAACCCTTGCTATACACGGCTCTAATCTGGTTAAAAGCACAACCGGAGATGTAACTCCACCGATTAATTTATCTACAACTTTTTTTCGTGATGAAGATGGAGGTTATCCTGGTGGGCATATATACAGCAGGGTAAGTAATCCAAATCGTTCTGCATTAGAAAACACCATTGCCCGCTTGGAGTTTGGCGAAGATGCTGCTGCATTTTCATCCGGGAATACCGCCGGAATGGCTCTTTTTCAATCTCTTAAACCTGGTAGCCACATTATTGCGCCGGACGACATGTATTGGGGGTTTAAAAAGCAGTTGTTAAGTATTTTTGCTGATATTTTAGAATTTGACTTTGTTGATCAAACTGATTTAAAACTGGTACAGGCTTCCATAAAACCGAACACTAAATTAATATGGATAGAAACGCCTTCCAATCCATTGTTAAAGGTAACAGATATTGAAGCCATTGCTGAAATTGCGCGGGAGGCAAAGATTACTTTGGCCTGCGACAGTACTTTCGCTTCTCCGATTTTACAAAACCCAATACTTTTAGGTGCCGATGTGGTTATGCACAGCAGCACTAAATACCTTGGCGGGCACAGCGATATTTTAGGCGGTATTTTAGTTACCGCTAAAAAAGATGCATTATGGGAAGTGATTAAAAACGTGCAGCAAATTGGTGGTGCTGTACCTTCGCCTTTTGATTGTTATTTACTTAGCCGCAGTATTAAAACTTTAGCATACCGGATGAAAGGACATTGCGAAAATGGAAGAAAATTAGCTGATTTCTTAAAAAACCATGCCCAGGTAGAAGATGTTTATTACCCGGGCTTAACCAACCACCCGCAACATGCTATTGCTAAAAAACAGATGAAAGATTTTGGCGGAATGCTTTCTTTTTTGGTTAAAGGAGATGGCGAAACCGCAAAGAAAGTAGTTAATAAAGTTAAAATATTTGCCCAGGCGACCAGTTTAGGTGGCGTAGAAAGTTTAATTGAACATCGGGCATCTGTTGAGGGACCTGATACAAAAACACCAAAAACGCTGATTCGTGTTTCGGTTGGATTGGAACATATTGATGATTTAATTGAGGATCTGAACCAGGCTTTAGCATAACAACTCAGCTCGAAATCCTGCGCAACAACAACACGTTTTTGCAGAATTTTTAATAAAAAAAAGGAGTATGCCGCAAAGCAATCTCCTTTTTTTTATACTTCTTAAAACAACAATCATCCCATAAACAACCTTATTTACCCATTACCTGCATCATATTTGCAATCGCTTGCGGGCTATGCAGCATCTCTGTTTGCTCCAGGGTAATCTGACCAATTTCTGCAAACCTGATGTTCATATGCTTTTCATAATGAGCAATCGCCACGCTTAGCTCGTTAAATAAATCGTCAGTTAAGCAAATGCTCAACTCCAAAGCATCAAGCATAGCCATATTTACCCCTTCGCCTGCATAAGGAGGCATTAAATGTGCAGCATCGCCAAGCATGGTTAAATTAGAATGCGCAACCGAGGTTTGGTCTAATGGCATGCAGTATTGCGGGCGAATGGTAAAACTATAAGCATTTTCAAACAGTTCAAACCAAATCTTATCCCAGTTTGTAAAAGTCTGTTTAAACCAGGCTACCACTTCCTCTTTATTGGTAAAATCTATTCCGTTATCGCGAAACCAATTTTCTTCCTGCTTAAAACCGACATAAAAAGCCAGACTACCATCGCCCTTTGAGCTTACAATTAATGATTTTTCATCTCCAAAAGCAAAAATTTTTCCTCCGTTTAGCAACTTGTTTATATTTGGCGCTTCAACGGCTCCGTTTATTACACCTCCTTCTACTACAGTTATACCTGCATAAAATGGTTTAAGTGGTGTTATTAATGGTCGTATTTTAGAATTGGCCCCGTCAGCTGCAATGACCAAGTCGGCAACGGCAGATGTTCCGTTTTTAAACTCCAGTTTCCAGGCATCACCTTCTTTACTCATGGCTATAAAATGACTATCCCACACAATGGTATCTTCCCGCAACGAATCAATAAGCATTTTTCTAAGCGGGCCTCTGTCAATCTCAGGGCGTCCTAATTCACCTGGCTCTTTAGCTTCATCATCTAATAAAATATGTGCTTTGTGGTTGGTTATTCTGGTATGATCGGCTCCCGGGCGGTAATTGCTCATAAAAGCATCCATTAAGCCTGCAGCTTCTAATGCTTTTAATCCGGATTCTTCATGCAAATCGAGCGTGGCACCTTGTACACGAACATTTTTATCAAAATCTCTCTCGTAAACTTTAACATCTGCCCCTTTAAGTTGTAAAAGCCTTGCAAGTGTTAATCCACCAGGACCACCACCTACAATTGCAATTCTTTTTTGCTGTATATTTTTCATTAGTATAGTATAGTTTATTTTATTAAAGAGCCCTTTATAACCATTTCGCAACAATCCATTAGTACATCTTCAGTAATAATTTGTTCAGGCCGGTCTAAATGCTCAAAGTATTCGTTAATCAAATCCAGTTCGGGTGCAAAAAGCAGCGCTCTGTGTATTTCTATCGGAAGTGTTTTAATTAATCCTTTGGTTTCATTGAGCTGAAAAAAACGATGCACGGGAGCAAAAAATTCGCCCATTGCAATATTATGGGCTTTAAAAGCTTTATTGAGCAAGGGCGAAGTTTTACCATGTTGCATCAAAGCAAAAGAGGTACGGTTATTTTTAAAGAAATGAAATACATTCATCCAGATTTGTTTTACCCCTGCCGTAAATTCCATTGTTTCCTCAAAATTTTCGAGTACAGCACTTTCGTAAGCAGCCAATACTTCTTCAATAAAAAGCTTAACCAGCAAATCATCTTTATTTTCGTACTTGATATAAATGGTACGTGGCGATATGTTTGCAATTTTAGCCAATTTCTGCATGGTTAAATTCTCTAAACCTTCTTCTAAAATAATTTGAAGTGCAACATTGCGAATAGCTTGCTCCTTTTCTAAATTTTTAGGTCTCATTCGATTAATTTAAATTCAATCAAAAGTAAACAAACATTTACTTACTAACAAACATTTAAAAATAAATTACTTTTACAAAACAATTCTGTCAATAATATATTCATAGTGTAATGCTGTCTATTTTTTAATAGCGTTAATTTAATATTTTAACAGCCTTAATTAAAACCTCTTATTGTGAACATTCAATTCTTTCTAATCATTTTCGTTTTTTTTCTGCTCATAGGTGGTATTATTTTCTTTTTTTACCACAAAAAAAGATTAGATCAAAAGATTCAAAATGATGTTATAAACCTTCCTCCTCCTGTTACGCTTGGAAATAAAGATTCGGTACGGCTGGATTGCAGAAATGTGAAGACCATTTTTATACTTATGGCCATAATGTTTTGGGGCTTTGCTATATTTTTTGGAATTATGAT
This sequence comes from Pedobacter nototheniae, assembly GCF_032678625.1. Classification (GTDB taxonomy): domain Bacteria; phylum Bacteroidota; class Bacteroidia; order Sphingobacteriales; family Sphingobacteriaceae; genus Pedobacter; species Pedobacter nototheniae_A. The sequence goes on from NZ_JAVTSO010000002.1 coordinate 992,974, forward strand.
GATGAGTGAAATGAAAAACCAGGATGTGGCACTGGATGCGAGGGGGATTATTGATGCTCTGACTGACGTTAAGCTATTAAAATTTCTTCCTTTTGCTTTTTTAGCAATCATGTTTTATTTTATTTACAACAGCGAAAAAATTTCCTGGAATAACGGGCCTGTTATTTCTTCCGAACCTACCCATGTTTTATATTTCGAAATTAAGGCCATAACCGCCTCGGTTAATCTTATTTACTTACAATCCGAAGAAAAATTATGGATTTTAGTTCCGACCACGCTTGAAGAAACTAAAAGATTTAAAGACATTAAGGTTTTAAACGAGCAACTGGCTTTTAACGAAACCCAGGTTGTACAGTTAAAAGCAAACCTGATTCAGTATGGTGTACAGGAAAAAAAATTCAGGTTGTTCCCTTTATATCTCACCATCGGTTTTTTTACTTTTATTGGCTTTATCATTTTAATTATGCTTATGCTAAGTTAATCGCTTTATCAATATCATCTGATTGAATGCAACTCTTGCTTTCAGGTAAAACCGCTTAAATAAAAGGTGGTTTTCAGCCTGTGCCTGTTTAAACATTATATGGAATTTAGAGGTAAACAAACTCATCTCTAAAACAAATTAATCATGGCACAAGAAACTACTGATTCCCCTCAGGGCATCATTCAATTAACCGGCACTGTATTCGATGGAAAGACTGTAAAAGTAAATTACAATTCATTACCAGGTGCTCATCCTAAAACAATGGGTTACTTTGTAGCCATTTGGCAGGGTTCACAAATTCAGGCTTTAAGTGAAGCAAAATCAACACAAAAAATTACAACAGACGATCAGGCTGGTACAGCAAACTTTACTGATCTGGCTTTACAAAAACAGGATTATATTATTGGTTTTGGTGTAGATTTTGGCGTTGGTACCACTATATGTGCTACTTTAATGGTTCCAAAAACAGTTAAGCCTAACGATCCGCTTTCGCCATTTTTAAGCAGTGTTGTCGTGCCTGAAAGCGGAATTGGAACCAACTCATTAATTGCCACTTACGTTACGCCTCTATATAATACTCCTGCTACTAATAACAACTGGATAGCTTTATTTCCAGGTCCGTTTACAGCCAACTGTTTTGCTGGTGCAGGTGTAATTGCAACATCTGACGCAACTTCGGACAACAACACGGGTTCTATTTCAATGAATGACATTCCGAATGGTCTGATCAACTTCGAAACGTATACACTTGTTTATGGTATGAGTTCTACTTCGGGCAAGCCTAATTACAGTGATATTATTGGGTATTATACTTTCACGATATAATCCACGCTCAAAGTCAATGGTCCGAGCACGAAATTGTTCGGGCCTGCTTTTATCAAGAATCATGAATGTTAAAAAGTGGTTATGCTTTTTTTCACTGTTTCTACAGCTGTGTACAGTACAGGTTTTAACCGCGTACGCACAGGCTATTCCAGATTCCGGTAAACAAGATTCTTCAGTACAAAAGCAAAACTCGATAAGCGGCCACATGCTTACAGGCAAAATTATTACCATAAAATACAATACGATGCCCGCAAACAACCCGCTTAAAAATAAAAACTGGGTTGGCATTTGGCAGGGTAGTCAGATTTTATATGATACGCCACCTTTACACCGGGCCTATATTCCGGGCACAAACAGCAGTGGCGATTTTGCTTTTGATTCGTTGGCGATACAGAAGAAAGAGTACATAATTGGTTTTGGCAGTGGAAATAATACCAGTACGGTTTCGGCCACACTTTATTTTAAAGCTGATGATAAATTCCTCGAACCCGGACTCGCGTTTTCTACTAAACTGGCCGTTTTAGAGCGGGGCGATAATTATTTAGTTGTAAACTTTCAAACGCCGTTAGGAAACCTGCCTTTTAAAAATAAAAACTGGGTTGGTGTATGGACCGGCCGTTTGTATTTACCCGATGGAAGTAATTTAATCAAAAGGCAAAATGTAAACTCGGTGGTTAGCACCGACGTAATTGCAATCAATAATCTGAATTTAATACGTGGTTCCTGGTACACCATTACTTATGCTACAGGACCTGCTTTTACCGAAATTGTTGCCGCTTATACTTTTATAAACCACTAAAAATCAGGTCCGATGAGCATTGTATTTAAAGCTACTCAAATTCCAGGATTATACAGTTACACAACCGATACGGAGTGGCGGGCTTGTTTTTTACCCGCTTTAAAAACGGCAGATTCGGTTACCCTTGCGGATAGCTTTAAGCAAAACGCAGCCATTTACCTTTTTGCAGTGCAAACACCTGATTTAAATACTCAGTTTATCCCTAAAGTATATACCGATTTAAACACCAATTATTCTAATTACAAACAGCAAACCGATCATTGTTTTATATGGCTAAATCAAGGTGGAAACCCGGATGTAAAACCACCATTTCAATTTTTACAGGCCATAATATTTGATGCTTCTTATAGCGTAAAGAAAAACACAGGTAAATACGGACCATCGCAGCTATTATGGTTTAACAATAGCAATTATTTTGCTGTTGCGGCCTATAGTCAGGTAAGTTTAAATGCTACAGTTGACGGCTTTTTAATTAAAAGAACACCTGTTTCGGTTTCGCCCAGTTATTATTATGGTTTATACCTAACCAACGAACTGGTTACCATAGACCCTATCCCCTTGGGAAAAATTAGCAGGAACGACAATAAGCCTGCTTCAGAACCGCCGTTGAGTATTTTATTTAATAATCCAGGCTGTTCAATTGAGTATCGTATTTCCTTCCCTTTAAAATTCAATAATCCTCAATATTATTCAATCGGGTTAGATACTTACCCATGCGATATGAAAGGAAATTATACCATTATGCCCACGGGTTTAAAGTACTACTTTGGCCAAAACAATAATATTACCGAATTAACCTATCTCTTATTTAACAACACCAATGTATTAAACTTTACAGGGCGCTTTCATCCTGGCGCTATATTTCAGGAGAATTACACACATTTTAAATTTGAACCGTCTTCATCCCTATATACGAATATTCCAACAAGCTATGGTAAACTTATATCCATAGAGAGCAGTGCAAATTCGATGTTGGTTTTCAGTAAATCTCCGAGCTTAGATGCTAACTCGAGGTATTATTGGACCATTACTGGAGATTTTGTGCTGCTAAACGGATCTTCAAAGGAGCAGAGCATTATCCAAAACCGGTTACTTTGTGGCGTTTCGGGAACTGAAACCATCAGTTTTGCGGGTAAAAACGAAATTTATAAAGGTGATTTGATTTGTTTTAAACACAATCATCCTGCCTTTGCAAATGTTTTCCCCATACTTAATGCCCAAAATCAATTGAACAATTCGGAACTTTTAAGCCCTGAATTTACAACAGCCTGGTTTTCGTTTAAACAATCATCCCTAAATGGCTCTGCTCCTATTTTTTATCATTCGCAGCCCGAGGGCGCTGCCTTATTTGAACCTGGTGAAACCTCAGGAATTTTAGATTATGCTGAGGTTGCCTCGTCAAACCTTAATGAGCATGGGCAATCTTTTCCAGTGGCCAGCTCCTCTGTTACTACACCTTATCTTGGCCTTCGTAAAAAGGCCGATAAGGGTTATTACGACCAGGAAACCATTCGCCAGTTTGAAATACAAATACTAAACCCTGCAAGGAAACAAGCCATAAGCAGCGGAAATGCTAAAGTAAAACAGCTAAAACGAAACAAACTTAAAGCTGTTGGTACCGATGCCGTTAATTTAAGTACGACGCCACAGGGTTTACTGGTTAATTTAACCGACGATAAATCTGCCTGGCAAACCTTGATATTAGCTAATCCAACGGTTACAACGGATGATAATACAACCGTGCAACCGCTCATGTTCAGTAACATTAATACAAATGGTACCGACACGGGTTTACAGGAAGCTTTTCAAACCAATGAACAATTTTTAGTCATCAGCAACCCGGTTCCTGCGCATATTGATTTTTACAATACCTACTTTCAGAATAAGATTGATGTTGCTGCATGGCCATTTATCCTTGATATAACCGGGCAGAACAAATGGACCGGAAAAACAGGTTTTAACAATATCGTTATTTTTAAATTCTGTAATTACTCTATCGAAGAAAGGATTAAAAATCAAAAGCTGTGGACAGATCCTTTAAATTTTAATGAGGCTGCAAAGCTGCCACAACTTAGCCAATGGATACTGGATTATATTGATGCGGCTAAAAAAGCTGTGGCTAAAGATGGTAAAAACAGCCCATTTTATAATTTTGCCGATATTGTAACCAATAAAAACTGGAATGGTATTCTTTGCCTGCAAGTTACGCTCGATTTAAAGGATATGCCGAAAGAGATTAAAGCAATACTTGCCGGAATAGATACATCGAGATTTACTGCGCACCATTTTGGTATTGAGGCCAATCACATTGGTTTAACTACAGAGAACAAATTAGATACAAGTTTTAAAAGTTCGATGTTTGGCTTAATTAATTACTTTAACCAAACTTACGAGGCGTATTTGCAACATAAGATTAAACCGCCTGTGCCTTTACCTGTTACACCGGGCAATTTCGACTTTAAAGTACTTGAGCTACAGGTTCTTTTTGATAAATCGGTAATTAAGGATTTTAAATCTAAAATACAGCTTAACCTCAACACCCTGTTTAACGAGCCGGTAATTGCAGAATCTAATCCGGATAATGGCTCTATCAATCAGTTTAGCATTGTAATGGATGGGCTTTACGATAAACGAAATGGTCATACAGGTTACTCGTTTTCTATAAAAGACAGCAATACACTCAATTTGAGTAGCGTAGCATTATCCAATGTAAATGTACTATCGGTACAACTGGCTACTGTTGATGAAAGTAATGGCTCAGAAATAACCACCAGGTTTTATATCAGCGGAAATTTAGGTTTTAAGGAGATGGAAAATTTTGATATGTTTTCTTATTCGGCACTCCCTTTTAGTAATTTAGTTTTAAACATGAAATTTAATCTGGATGATTTAGCACCAGATAATACCCCAAAAAAGACATTTAGTTTTGTTCCAGCCGGAACTGTTTTTAATAAGACTAATGCGATGGCCCGCCCGGCAAGTCTTGCGCCAAATTTCCCGCTGGATTTAACAAACTTACTTTATAATAGTCCTGCCACCGCAGCAAAAGGTACACCTGTTGTAACACCAGCCTCATTATCCTATATCGAGGTTGATGCGCCTTTGGCCACCTTATCTCTTTCTGATACCTGGTATGCATTACGATTTAATGTAAACCTGGGCTCAATGGGCGCATTAACAGCAAAAATTGGATTTAATGCCGAAATCTTATTGGCCTGGAGTCCGGGTTTGGCAGGTAACCGCGCGCAGGTTTTTATAAAAATGCCTTTCAGTGGTAGTAAACCCGATAAAGGTTTTAGCCTGCAAGGTATTTTAAAGTTTGCCATTGGTTCCGTGATGTTTATTAATACCCCTGCAGGCGATGGTAAAAAAATCCAGTATGCCATGGTTTTTACACAGATCGGGGTTTCTGTAATGGGTTTAAAACTTCCAAGGTCGGGCAATACTATTTTTTACCTGTTCGGCAATCCGGATGGAAACAGTGATACATCAAAAGGCAATTTGGGTTGGTTTGGCGCTTACCGGCCAGAAAAAGAAAAAAGTAAAAACTTAAACAATCATACTCCATTAACACTTAAAACTTAAAAAAATGGCTTCTAAAAATTTAACAACAACAGGCACCTCTACCTATGCTACAACATACGGTGGTGCAGTTTACCTAACCTTTGGCGATTCGCAGATTATGCTTACAGCCGCTAATCTTAAAATTCCAAGATTTTCTTATGTTTCTGAATCTTTTTATACCGCAGTAAGTTTAGGTCAGATTAAAGATGCTTTAACTTTAATCCTGAATAAATTTAGTGATACGACTGGAATTTCAGTTGACACTGTAACGGCTCAGATAGATAGTTTAAGCAACCTGCCGGTATTGAAGCAGATTTTAACTTCGGAACTGATAATTACAGAATTTGTTATTCAGCCGCCATCTTCTGATACGGCAAAAGACGGAAAATATAGTTTTGGTATGGGTTTAAAATTAACTACAGGCAATAAGCTTGGCCCAATTACACTTGATGGTGTTTCTTTTAACATTGCATTAACCCAAACTGCCTAAAACATGCCTGAAATCTGCACCACCATAACTTTGGAAGGGCGGGAAATTGAATTAATAGCCAAAACAGCCCAAAAACTGATTTGCTATTATACGGTCCCCTCGCTCTCTGCCAATCCTGTAATCTTTTCCGCAGCGGATAAAGCCATTACCAGCGTTGCCGGACAGTTGGGTGATGCAGGTACATTTATTAATGCTCAGGATTCTTTAAACAGCATTACCAAAAAAATTATAGAGGTTATACCTGCCCTCTCTCTGCTAAAGTCATCTGATCAAATTGCCTTTATGCAAATTCTTGAAATCCACCCTATCGATCAAATTTCTTTTATGATTGCGGTTAAAATTAGTGAAGGGACATCACTTCTCGGAAACGTAACCATTGATGGGGTTGGATTTCAGATTAAAGTAACCAAAACAGGTTAATAGCCTGGGCATTCAATAAAACATATGTCGTACCAAACACAATATGGCGCCAGTATTTATTTAACATTTGCAGGCAAGCCACTTATCCTTACCGGAATTCTTTCAGATAATGAGACCAATTTCGAGGTGGATATGCCAAAATTTACACTGGGTGAAATCATCAATGGTATTATCCATATGGTAAAACCTGGTTACACCTTAAATTTTGATGCGCCATGGAGTTATATATTGAATGCGGAAATTAAAAACTTTAAACTTAAATTAAAAGTACCTTCCAGTGCCTCGAAAAAGCCTATTGAATTTGGCATCCAGTACACAACCAATATTAAAATACCAGGATTTGAAATTACTTCGCTGACCATTATGGCTCGCTCTATCCGGGATGTAAATTTTAATATGACGGGTAATTTAGATTTTCTGGGTCTGAAATACAATCTTGATGATCTTTTTGGCAAAGATGGGGTTAACTTGCTTGATCCGCAGGGTATGCCGCAGCCAGAACCAAAACCATCGGTTTTTAAACTTAACTTTTTAGGTGCTGGCCAGCACCTTGAACTTGCCAATGCGGCTCAGTACAATCATGTTAACGAGGTTGTAGACCGCCTGCAGGATCTCATGCAACCACCGCCACCCGGCACAGTGGTTCCGGCCTTTAGCCAGGCCCTCCATTTTAATAACAACAGCCAATGGTTATTTGCTATTGATGCTGTGATTATGGACACCGTGGCTTTTAAAATCGTTTTTAACGACCCTGTGTTGTACGGACTTTACCTGAGCCTCTCGGGCGCAAAGGCCAAAGTTTTTGCAGGATTGGAATTCGAAATCTTATACAAGAAAATAACAGACGACATTGGCGTTTACCAAATAGAGCTTAAATTACCGGATAGCATCAGAAACTTAGAATTCGGTGCGGTATCGATTACCCTACCCGTTATTGGAATCTGGATCTACACCAACGGAAATTTCAAAATTGATCTCGGTTTCCCGTATAATAATGACTTTTCTCGCTCTTTTACTGTTCAGGCATTTCCATTTACAGGTGCAGGTGGTTTTTATTTTGCCGTATTAAACGGATCTACTTCTTTAACTGTTCCTAAAACAGATTTGGGTACTTTTAATCCCGTTCTTGAATTTGGCATCGGCTTAAATTTAGGTCTGGGCAAAACCTTTAATAAAGGTATTCTTTCGGCAGGTTTAACCATTGTTTTTTATGGAATAATAGAAGGTACATTGGGTTGGTTTAAACCTTATGAAAACGCTGTTGTCAATAAATCAGATACCGATCTGTATTACAAACTAAAAGGAACTTTCGGTATTGTTGGTCATATTTTTGGCTCGGTAAACTTTGCCATCATATCGGCCACACTTGATATTATTGTATATGCACAGGCTACCATAACCATGGAAGCTGCCGAAGCCATTTTACTGGCGTTTGAAGCGGGCGTTTCTATAGAGCTTACCGTTAAAATAAACCTTGGCTTTTTCTCCATCCGCATACATTTATCATTTAGTGCCACCATCAGAGAACAATTTACGATCGGATCTTCCGGACCTGCGCAGTGGAAACCTATCCGTGCAAAAGATATTCTTTACCAGCTCCATGTTAAAGATGCTGCTCCTCTTCTATTAAACTGGGATAGTTTGGTTACCCTTGCCACGCCACAAAGGTTAGACATTTATTTTATACCATTTTTTAGTGTTTCAAAACCAGACCAGGCACAACAAACCGTTGGAATTGCCTCTCTTTTTGCCGAAAATGACAACGGCAGCCCGATAGCAAATTATGTTATTGATGAGCATGCACTTGACGTTGATAGCCAGCTTAAAGCATTCGATAAATTATGCATTAGTATTATGGCCTGGGTATTTAATGCAGCGGCTAATACACAAACGCAGAACACATCGTTTGCTGATTTGTTGAGCGATGAACTTAGCGCGGATCAGATTGATCAGATCATTAGTGCCCTGAATCAAAGTACGGGCGAAACCGGAAACAATGTTGTGTTTAGCTACAAACAGCTTACAAACTTTATTAAAGAACTATTTGCAGTTAACATTACTGAAAAACAAGGAACCACCACACAAACATTACCTTTAACGGTGTTCCCGATGATACCTGATTTGTTACTAACCGATTCTGTTAGCAACCGGGTAATCAATTTCAACACCTACAATTCGGTTAACGATCAATACATCAGTACGGTATTAGAGTTGGTTTCGCAATTTACAGATAGCGACCCTGAAAAATTGAAATCCGTTCAAAACGACTTAACTGAGTCGATGGCTACGCTCCTGTTCAGAGATTACTTTCAGCTATTGGCAAAATCCCTGCTCCAGTCGGCACAAGAAAATCTGGAGGTTTATCATTACCTCTTGCCTCAAAGCACAGAAAATACCCTGTCTGCAATGGCGGTTACCTTTAAAGTTACTGCAGAATCTATTGTACTGGCAAATAAAGCCGTTCAGGGCCTTTTAATTACCGGAAAACCCCTTATTATACCAGGAATAAATTATACCATAACGGCTACAGATACTTTTGATACCTTACAGAAATGTTATTCATACACACAAAGCGGTACCGACTGGAATATTGATTTCATCAACAGCAACTTAAATAAGATGATGTTTAAGACTGATGCAGTGGTGGAGATAAAGGGAAAAAATTATACAATTTTACAAGGTGACACCTTTAATACCATTAAAAACAATCAATCTTTAACTATAGCCGAATTATCGGATGTAATAAACAGCAACAAAACCAAACCTATATTACAAGTTTTTAGCCTCGTTCAGCTTCCATATTTCAGTATTTTAATAGAAAAAGACAGTACTTTCTTATCTATATCAACCCATTACAATACTGAATTAGCATTACTTGCCTCAACAAACATTAAAGAAAACATTTTGCAAAACGGGGCTACTTTTTTCATCACCAATGTAAAATCGCTAAGCATTCAAACCATTTTAAATGCAGTTTATCAAAGTAATGGATTCTCTAAGGCAGGTGGAAGTGCCAGTCGTTTTGCCCTGCACGGATTACGATTGCCAGAAGTAGTAGAGGGTAATCCGGGCGCATCTTTAAAAGGACTTTATGAATTATCAGGACAGCAGATTACAATGCCGGTAATAGAAGATCCTGCTAAATTCAGTTATACGCTTTCACTTGGTAAAGCTTCGGATACACCAAGCTTAAACTGGTTAATTTTTAATGGCCAAACACCTGATGTAAATAATATACAATACAAATTAAGCCAGCAGGAAATTAATAGAGTATATGGCTTTCAAACCGTTGGTTTTACGCCGAAAATTGATCACGGCCCGGCAAATATTCAACTGTATAAAGATCAAAGCCGGGTATTTGCTTTCTCCAACCCAATTAGCTGGAGCGCTTATGGTCGTTCACCAGTTCCATCAATATGGAACTTCCCTTCTTCATTAACCGGAATTGGCAGTGGCAATCCATCAGTTGATTTAAAACTTGCTGTACAAACTAAGCCGGATGCCGGCAGAACAGTAAACCCCTTAGATCCGGCAAGTTATTTTTATGGCACAATGGTGCCCATTACAATTAAAAAGATTAGCAACCAAAGTCAGGAAAAAATTAACGAACGTACTTTTGAAGTGTTTGGTACTGATGCTACTGGTATTGAAACCTTAACAGCTTTACTCCGCGCCGATCAAATAGACAGCCTTCTTAATTCAGTAACGATTTTATACGCTTCAAACCCGGATAATGACGAGGCTAAGGCCTTGCGATCTGATGATTTGGATAAACTCTTACTCCTTTTAATCAACACCAACCTTTCTACTGAAACCAATCCGGATAACCTGATGTTTTCTGCGAAAACAGAAACCAATAAAATCAGCAATACTACGCCTGTTGATTTTATCTCCCGCTTGTGGAAATCATCGCTGGTGCGCACGGGTGGTTATTATTTATACTATGACCTGGATGGTGATACCCTACCAGAATCTCTATTCGATAAAAATGGAAACGGAGAAATTTACCTGTTGATTCAATATAAATCCCTGCCTAAAAATCAGGTTACGGCTTATATGAACATGGCAGGTTTATATCAAACTATCGACACTTCACAATCGTTATTATTTGGCGAATGGAACACTGATATACAACATGCTAACCCAGCTCAGTTAAACCAAATGCTGGTTCAAAATCAAATCATCAGAAATGCAGTAATTAAACCGGGTAACATTGGTTTTGAAGTAGACAGAGAAAATCCGGATGATTTATTTAACCGCCAGAAAGACAATTCAGATAATTATGCCTACGATCTCCAGGTACAGTACAATTTATTAAATTATGGCATTATAGGCGATGGCAAACATTTTAACAGTCTTCAATCTGTAACCCCGGTTAGCCCTTCCAAAGATCCAAACCATACAACTGATGACTGGCATTACAGTAAGGCCATGCCTGTTCGTAAGTTTTATAATGGTGCAGCCGCATCAGCTTATACAGGCCTGGGAGAATCGGTCTCCATTGCCTTTAACTGGCAGGATAATTACGGTAATATATTTAATACGCCGTTAAATAATGTAAGCTATAAAATTTTGTATTTTGATCAATTGATTCCGTTCTCTGCCTGGCCTTCGTTAACTATTGATTATTACTTCTTTAAACCTGTACCAAGCAGTACAAATGATAATTTTAGCCTGACATTTCACTTTACGCCAGGTGATAAATACAGTTTCAATCCCGCAGATCCCAATGTAGAAAGCCTCAAAGCTGCTGTATTAGACCAGGCCAAAGAGAGTTTAAAAATTTATGCAGGGATTTTAGATCAGGTGATTCAAAATGATGTGGCCATCAATCTCAAAATATCGGTAGATCCTGATGCGCTGTATCCACTTGCCCCTGCCCAACAAGATTTAAAAAACGGTGTACTTACTTTTATCAATACCAGCACCAGCTGGATTCAAGAATTTATCACCAATCCTGATAAATACAATCAGTACCAGCCTGCCGATAAACCTAATCCGCAAATTTACAGCTATAGTTACGCTTTTAACAGTCCTGTAAATGCCGTAAATCCACAGGATATTTTCTCTTTATCTGTTAACCTGTTAATTTCAAGGTCGGCTGATTTAATTGATCCTCAGTTTATTTTTGATAATAATGGAACACCTATGTATGCCCCAGGTGTACAACAGGCAATCAGCAACGTTAAACCTAAAGCTTCTGACCTTCCGGCACCTAATGGCGCCGTTGAGAATGATAAATCTTTGGCACTACGAAATTTTGCATTAAATTTTGAAGAGGCTTTTGGTGCGCAGAAATTTAAACTCGCTGCCACCTATGTTGGCGAAAAAAGCAATACTTTAACCAATGCACATGCTGAAGAATTATGGGTGGTTAGGCTAAAAAGTTTCAACGATAAAACCAACGGAATTTCCTGTGCTGTAGATTATGGTCAGGCTAATTATTATGCACCGCAACCATTGGCTAATTTCCTTTTTGGCCTACAAGATGTAGATATACACGACTTTAAATACTATACCGGTGGTGAAACCGGAAGTATGAAAAAGAATTTTAGTGAAATAGATGGAGAAGTGTGGGCACAAAACTTTTTACAAAGTATAGAAACTGTATTGGGGCCGGATATGAGCCTGCCAATAACCATGATTGACCATTTAAATGGCAGTATGGATAATAAGGGCATATTAGCCGGTTTATTAAATGCAAAACAAAGGGTGGCTGATGCCATTGCGCTGCAAACCATCCCAATTCTTTTAAGTAACGGCCAGCAGGAAACGGGCTTAAATTTGGCCACAGAAAAACTCAGACAGCAATTGTTGATTAACCTCTACAATGGCTATATGATCAATGCAGTGGTGCAATATCGTGTAGCTATGGATAGCCCTTATCCCAACCATGCACAAAGCATTGCTCCAAACTATTATGGAAAACCATTTGTAAACAATGCAGTAGTTGATGATACTAAAAATTATTCTTTCTCTACGGCAAAAATCCCGCTTAAAAACTTTGCCGCTACTGAAGAAAATCCGGAATCGTATTTAACCTATACATTTGAAGCTAAAACGCCTTCACTTGCATCAAACATTACCGTACCTGTACAGTACAACATTACCCATGCCGAGTTTAATATCCAAAAATTAAAGGAAAAAGGAACCAATTTACCTGATGATTTAAATAATTATGAAATATCAGAATGGTTAAATTTTATCATTCCTTTTAATGTTGAATACACCGCATTGGCCGATACGCAGATTCCTGTACCATTAAGGCAATATCCGGCATTACCTGTTTTTGGAAGCCAGGTATTTGATTCGAATATCCAAAACACGGATTTTAATAAAATTACCATTGAGGATGCCAAATTAAGTACCTTTTCTTTTGATTATACCTTAGATCATTTTGTTGCACAAGACAACTACCATTTCGAAGTGTATTTTAATGCAGATCCGGATAAGGCTACTGTATTGCAGGATTCGAAAGGATTAAGTGTAAAACAAAAGGCATTATTTACACAGCTGGCACAATTTGAATCTGTTACAGCTGATTTTATTGATTATTTTAATACTTCCCTGCCAAATGTAAATAAAGACATCAGCCCGGATGCACTGAAAACCCTTACCAAAATACTTACAGCGTATTCTGATTTAAGTAATAATGTAAGTGCTGCCTGGTTAAACCTTTATACCAAAGGTTTAAAAGCACACCTTAATGCTACACTGGAGGTAATTACAGCAGCTTTTGAAGTAAATGAGTCATCATCTAACGTTGATCCTGACAAAGGGTTATTTCAGCTGGTAGTTAACAACTGGTCGGTTGTTTCGGGAGAAAAAGCAATTACCTATGTTTATTTCCCCGAAATTAAAGTTGAAGACTGGTTGCCGGAATTATATTATTGCACGGAAAAAAACTGCAGTAATCCATTACCTATACCAAAAGGACAAAATCCTGCACAATTCGATCAGGTAATTTTCAGGTATTACCAATTAAAAGGGGATAAAAAAGAATACCTGACCTTTAAAGCCGGCACCGAGCTGAGGCTGCGTACGGTGAGCTTCAAAAACCTAAGTGTATTGCTTATTCAAAATGCATGGTCGGGCTTGTGGATTGAAAGAAATTCAGAATTGGGCAAATATCCAACCGCACCTGAATTTATTTATTCTACTCCATTAAACAGATTTAACAACCCACTCATGCCGTCATTAAATGTTAGCAATACATTTAATTTACAGCCCCCAGCACCTGATCGAAAACAGCTAAAAGATTATTTACAAAATTTATTAACCAGCTTATTACTTGCCCCTGACGGAGGTACTGCACCTGCAAGTTTAAAAATTTTAGCCCAGTATAAATTTACAACTGCCGGAAAACCGGGAGAATTGCCATACATTACATTGCCCATCGTTTTAATGCCGCCTACCTTGTTTACGGATGATGATATTAAAGGAACCGGGGCAGCAGTAAATGCATTAAATGGCACCATACTTAATTGGTTTGCCAATACGCAACCTCTGTTAAATAATGGATTAATTACCTTGTCGGCATTTTTCTATTCAAATTTAACCGGAACAACCAATAGCTTACCACTACTTGTTTTAGATCAGTTAGAAATTAATGTTAATAACGTTTCAGATATCAAATCCAGTTAACTAACAACCATAAAAAAGCCCTTTCTGCTCACAAATGTCAGCAGAAAGGGCTTACTTTTTTTAAAGCGTTAAACGTTCGATTTAATATTGTAAAAATCTCTTGTTTCTTTCACTACATAATAAGCACCGGTATGCCTGGCGAAATAATCAAAATAACTATAGATGTCGTTATGATTTGCCCCGTAAAACATAACAATCCGGTTAATATCCTGCTGATTACCAGAAGCTACATATAAAACAAGGTAACCTGCTACCACCATACTTCTTTGTGCTTTTGATAATTCTATACCAAAATCAACCATTCCTCCGTTTGATTTTGCTGTGGTTAAATTAGATTCGCGCACGATGGAAATATCCTTGGGTGCATTATAAGTTAAGGCTCTTTCAAAAACCACCAGGCCAGGTTTTAATGTAGGTGGATTAGAATTCATTGCAGCAATATAATCTTCTGCCCTTTTATGGTCTGCCGCATTCGTATGCGATTCGCCAAGCAATACAATAGATGTTGATGTAGCCTTTTGGGCAGTAAAAAGTTGCTGTACAGTTGCCGGAGTCGTATTTGCAGGGTTGTTGGTGGCATTGGCCGGAAGATCGGCACCCTTCGGGATATTGGTAGCGCCTTCAATCAAGTCGTTAACAGATTTTAAAACTGCAGCACTAACCTGTTTGTCGGTAGCCGGTTGTCCAAGGTTTACCACCTTGTTGTTAAACAATTCCTGCGCATAAGCGCCTTGAGAAATCAATTTCATGGTTTTAGATTAAATGGTTTGTATTATTTATTTAATCGAATTTACAAGGCTGAACTTGGTTCCTAAAGGAGGTTTTTATTGTTTTTAAAAGATATAAACATGGTTTATTTTAAGCATAATACACTGTGTATTAATACACTTAAACTTAAAAAGCTATTTTCGGCTTTTTTCCGAATAATTTCATGAATAAAAAGGATGAAAATATAATTCGTTTAGCTAAATATTTATATTGATTTTTACGCAAAATAAACATCCTTTTTATGTCCCTCAAAACAACCCTAATCACTTTGGCCGTAGCAGCTATTGGCCTAAGTGCTTGTCAGAACAAACCTGTCGACGCTTCAAAAGATGAAAATCTGAAAGCCGATATTGACACATTAAGCTTAACTGTAGCTAAAACTTATGTTAACAATTATGCTAAACGTGCAGGTACAGTTGATTCTTCTTTTAGTGAAGCTGGTTTTTCTAAAACTAAGAAATTACCAGATACCAGAGCCGTGTGGTTCGGTATAGCCCGCTTAAAAGCTTTAATTAAAAAAGTTGAGTCTGAAGGTGGAGACGGTATCCGTTTCTACTATGCATCTTACGATAGTACTTATAATGATAAAAGCCAGGGGCATGTTCCACCTAAACCATATTGGAACCGCAACACTTTAATTATGATTTCTACTAAAGACAGTCTAAAAAAATACCACAGAGATTATTATAACGATAAAAAAGTTGGTGTTGGAGGCTCAAATGGTTTTATTATAGGTACCACTCCAGAAAATCGCGGAGAAATGTGCCCGCCACCTGCAAATTGTAATGATATTGGTGCTACTCTTATTGAGGAAAAACCAGAACCGGTACCACCGATTAAAAAATAACATGAGCATTTACTTTACCGTAAATACTATAATTGAATTAATTTGCCTCCTTATTGGTTGCTTTTGTTTATACAATGACAAACAGCCAATATGGAGGTTCTTTATTCTATATTTATTTCTCATTTGCCTTACAGAAGTATCGGCCATTTTTATGCGAAAGGTTCTGGTAACTTCCAATCTTCCGCTTTATAATATTTTCTTGATTGTAGAATGCTTTAGTATCAGTATTTTCTTTTACAATCTTTTAAAAAAATATGTAAACAGGATTAAATGGCTGATGGCCTGGCTATTTCTTTTCGTAATTATGTATGCCTCAGAGATGGTCAGCAATCACTTCTCCAACTTCGTTTTTAAAACGGCCTCTGGCATGTCATTCGTTTTTGTGTTGGCAGGTTTATACTTTTATTACCTAATGCTTAGGGACGAAAAATTTGAAAAATTAGGCACCTATGCCCCGTTTTGGTGGGTAAATGGCACCTTGATTTTTTATTTCGGCAGCACAGCGACAAATATTTTTTTCGATTACCTGATCATGGATCAGTTTTCAAAATTCCAGCATTCTATACGATATATTATTTTTAATGTTCTTAATGTATCCTTATATTGCTGCTGGTCATACGCCTTCATATGCAGATATCTTCAAAGGAAATCATCTTCTTAATCAGTATAATAACCATTATATTTTTAACGATCCCGTTATTTCTGATTGCATATATCAGACTTTACAACAGGCGTAAAAGGAAACATAGCGAAGAAAAAGAGCTGTTAAAGAAGGTTTATGAAAATGAACTGCTGAAATCACAAATGGAAGTTCAGGAGCAAACCTTAAAAACGGTTGCTTACGATTTACATGATAATATTGGCCAGCTTTTAGGCCTTACCATAGTTACTTTAAGCTCTATCGATCTTGAAAATGTTGCAAAAGCCGCAGAAAAAATTGCGGCTGCAGAAGAATTAACCAAACGATCGGTAAAGGCCATCAGGGCATTATCGCGTTTGCTTCATGGTGAAGAATTATTAAGCCGCGGTTTAACCGGAGCCATTGCCTTTGAACTCGACTGGGTAGAAAAATCGGGTATTTTTAAAATTACTTACGTTAATAATGCCCAGGAATTACAAAGCCAGCCCGATAAAGAAACCATCATTTTCAGGCTATTCCAGGAAATTTTAAATAATATCCTGAAGCATGCAAAAGCAACAGAAATATCCATTAATTTAGATTTTTCGAACAACAATTTAACTTTAGCTATGCAGGATAATGGAATTGGGTTTAAAATTGACGAAACCAGTAAACAGAATAAAGGCATGGGCCTGCACAACATTCAGAAAAGAGCAGAAATGATTGGCGGAAACGCTACTTTTTATTCTGAACCCGGATCAGGCACTAAAATCACCATTACTACTCCCTATTAATCTTTACCCTACCTACCATGACTCCAGACAAAACCATATCCATCGCCATTATTGATGATCATAACCTCTTTCGCCAGGGTATGATAAGTTTACTTTCTGAATTTAAAGAAATTCAAATCGTTTTTGATGCATCCAACGGCGAAGAAATGAAAGAAAAAATAACGCGTAATGTGCTTCCCGAAGTAATTCTTATGGATGTAAGTATGCCGGTAATGGATGGTTACGAATCTACCACCTGGATTAAAGAAAATTACCCGCAGATTAAGGTATTGGCTTTGAGCATGTTTGAAGAGGATAAACCCATCATTAAAATGCTTAAAAACGGAGCTGGTGGCTATTTGCTAAAAGAATCTAAAACCAGTGATGTAGTTGCGGCAATAAAAACCATTAAAGATCATGGGTATTACCTTAATGATCTGGTTTCGGGAAAACTATTGAGGAATATACAGGATAATCAACCTACTCAGAATATATCTACAGATTTAAGCGCAAACGAAATCAAATTTTTACAGCTTTGCTGCTCTGAGTATACCTATAAAGAAATTGCAGATCAAATGAATTTAAGTCCGCATACCATAGACAATTACAGGCAGGAGCTTTTTCAAAAATTCGAAATTAAATCCCGAACCGGGCTTGTTTTATTTGCACTAAAAAACGAACTGTTTGTTTTATAATCCAAACAGCCCGTCCGTATTTTATTAATGCTTAAACTCTTTAATATCTATAATCCGGTTGTCGTCAGCATTCTCCTTTAAAAAAGAAGTACCCTTAATGTTTTTATGCCAGCTGTAATTGCTTTGTACTTTTTGAAAAATCTGTGTAGGATCACTGGTTAGATTTGACGAAACCGGAAGATTAAATACTTCATTGGTTAAATAATTTACCTGATATAAAGACGATGGGGTTAAAAATACCAGCGTCCCTTTATCAGGAGAATTCATAAAATATGATCCCTGAATGCGCTCTTCCTCATGTTGTCTTTTTATAGGGTAAACCTTGCCATTTACCACTGTAACTACAAAATCATTATTAATAATATAACTGCTGCGTCTCTGCTCTTCCAGCCCTTTAGTATATTTTAAATCGTCTTTTCCTGTTGAAGGCCTGTTCAGGCTAATTACCTCCGGAAGGCCATTTTTAAGGGAAATAACATAAAAAGATGCTACAGCTTTATTACCTGCCAATTGCACCAGTATTGCCGTTTCCTGGGTATTAATAAACTCGGCTAATGAAAACTTATCTGCTGTTTTCACCTCTTTTGCATTTGCCTTAATCGATAAAACAGTATCCTTAAATTTAATGCTGAATTGTAACCCCCCAGGTTTATTGGTAGAATCTGATTTAAAAATGCTTAATACATCTTCTTTCGCTTTTGGTGTTTCATTAAAACTTTCAGTGGCAGCCAATGCCCTGGAAGTATACGTTTTTTCTGTTTTTTCCTTTTCCTGCTGGCAACTCAATAATACTATAGAGAATAGAATTGCGCATAACTTTAATTTCATAGATACGATAGCCTAATTTTTCGGCTAATTTAAATTCTTTAACCATACCATTATAAAAAAAATAAAATTAAATCGCCACCTTGAAAAAATATTGAATTGAATCTGGCTATAGTTCACTTAATCCATTCATTTTGGTAATCATCAAAGGAAAAATAAAGGTAAATGATCCCGAAGCCAGGGAAATGAAAGCATTTTACCAAGGTTTTTATGGCGTTAAATCACTTTTTTCTACAGGTATCCTAATTAAAAACCCTTCCATTACTTATTGTCAATAAAAGCACACCTTCATTTGCTAATAAAACTGTAATTTTAAATCCGCTGTTCTCAATATTAGATTTCAGCCTTAAATTACTTGGAACCAAACGAATTAATGTGAAAAGGATCAAGCCCCTGATATATATCTTATGGATAAGCGCTACCCTTTATGCTTGCAAACAGCAAAAAGGAACTTCTACTGTTGCAGATACCAAACATGAATTTGAAAAAAAGGCAGCGCTTTGTTGCGAATCTAATATTCCGGCAAGGTTTAAACCTGCAGCGGCTGTTTCTAATAACATAAAAACAGCCAATACCAACCACGAAAATATGGTTTGGGTAAATGGTGGCGACTTTATGATGGGTGGGGATAATAAACAGGCTTCGGCAGATGAATATCCTAAACATAAAGTAATTGTTAAAGGTTATTGGATCGACCAAACAGAAGTAACCAATGCACAGTTTAAAAAATTTATAGATGCTACAGCATATAAAACTACCGCCGAACGGAAACCCGACTGGGAACAATTGAGGAAACAGGTGCCGCCAGGTACGCCAAAACCCGATGACAGCTTACTCGTTGCCGCTTCTTTAGTTTTTAAACCTGCAAAATCCGCAGTTCCTTTAAACGATTATTCGCAGTGGTGGAGCTGGGAGAAAGGTGCCGACTGGAAACATCCCCACGGACCAAAAAGCAATATTAAAGGAAAAGAAAACTACCCGGTCGTTCACGTCTCTTTTGAAGATGCAATGGCTTACTGCATGTGGGCGGGAAAACGATTGCCTACTGAAGCGGAGTGGGAATGGGCCGCCCGCGGTGGGCTTAAAAACAACATTTATCCCTGGGGAAATGAATCGGTAAATACCGGAAAAGCCAAGGCTAACTATTGGCAGGGCGATTTCCCTTATAAAAACCTGGTTCAGGACAAATATTATTATTCATCGCCCGTAAAATCATTTAATGCCAACGGGTATGGCTTGTATGATATGGCAGGAAATGTTTGGGAATGGTGTTCAGATTTTTACGATAATCAATACTACAAAACCATAAACCGGCCTGAAGGCATAAAAAATCCAACGGGGCCAAGCATTTCGCATGATCCTGATGAACCTTATGCAGTTAAACATGTTGTTAGAGGTGGCTCTTTTTTATGTAACGACAGCTATTGCTCGGGCTACAGGGTTGCCCGAAGAATGAAAACAACTGAAGACAGCAGCATGGAACATCTGGGCTTTAGATGCGTACAGGATAAATAAAGATTTAAAGAGAATACTTATGAAGTCTGAACTGTACAATCAGGAAATGAACGGATAGTAGCATTTAGTAAATTGCAGCCCCGCTCCCGTTGCTGCCCGATAGAAAAATCGGGGCATTCACTTCGATCGGGTTTAGCTACAATGTTAATCTTTTAATGCACTATCCTACAAACCTAAACCTGATTGAAGCGGCATCCCCGATTTTTCATCGGGATATAGCGTAAAGCAGGAACAAAATCACCCAAGATCCGCTGGCCTTGCTTTCCTAAAACAAAAAAATAATAGGAACTTACTTTCACTTGATTGGTTATAACACCAACCAAAGGTTAAATTATTTATCAAGCATAAAATCAGGAAATGAAGGGATAGTAGCATTTAGTAAACTGCAGCCCCGCTCCCGTTGCTGCCCGATAGAAAAATCGGGGCATTCACTTCGATCGGGTTTAGCTACAACGTTAACCTTTTAATGCACTATCCTACAAACCTAAACCTGATTGAAGCGGCATCCCCGATTTTTCATCGGGATATAGCGTAAAGCAGGAACACCGTTACACAAGAACCACAGCCTTTGCTTTCCTAAAAACAAAAAAATAATAGGAACTTACTTTCACTTGATTGGTGATAACACCAACCAAAAGTTAAGCTGTACAATCAGGAAATGAACGGATAGTAGCATTTAGTAAACTGCAGCCCCGCTCCCGTTGCTGCCCGATAGAAAAATCGGGGCATTCACTTCGATCGGGTTTAGCTACAACGTTAACCTTTTAATGCCCTATCTTACAACCCTAACCCTGATTGCAGCGGCATCCCCGATTTTTCATCGGGATATAGCGTAAAGCAGGAACA
>NZ_JAVTSO010000003.1:0-629541 GCF_032678625.1 Pedobacter nototheniae
TGGCAATTTTTTATTTACTGAAGCAATCTTTACAACATAGTTTCCCTACAACAAAGTTTGCTTCCTACACTCGCAAGGACGAAATCTCCAAATAGGTTACAGCAACCCGTCATTGCGAAGGCAATTTTTTATTGGCTGAAGCAATCTTTACAACACAGTTTCCAGGCAATAAAGATTAAGATTATACATATTCAAATATTTCTTTATCTTTGAACATACAAAAACGAAATCTGGCAATAGACATTTCGGTGAATTCATAACCTAAACTCCTCTGGTTATTTCATAATTCGTATCGCCGGATTCATTATCTATTAATTTATCCATACATGAATTTTGATTATAACACTACACGCAGCCACCTGATTTTATCAGAATATGGCCGTAATGTACAAAACATGGTGAAGTATATTTGCGAATTACCCACCATTGAAGAACGTAATAAATATGCACAGGCCGTGATCGACCTAATGGGCTTTTTACAACCTCATTTACGTGATGTGGCCGATTTTAAGCACAAACTTTGGGATCACTTACACATCATCTCCGGCTATCAGATTGATGTGGATAGCCCTTATCCAAAGCCTTTAATTGAAAACGCATACGTTAAGCCAGCACATATCGGTTATCCGCAGCAAAGAATTACCTATAAACATTATGGTAAAACGGTTGAAACACTGATTGAAAAAGCCATGCGCGAAGAAAATCCAGAGCAAAAGAAAGCAATGGTACAGGGAATTGCCAACTTTATGAAAATGGCTTATGTTACCTGGAATAAGGACAATGTATCAGACGAAACCATTTTAAAGGATTTGCATGATTTATCGGGGGGACTTTTACGTTTGGAAGAAAATGTAAATTTAGCTAAGGTCGAATTCAGACAACAAAACCCACGTCAGAACAACAACAATAATAACCGCGGTAGAAACAACAATAACAACAACAACAACGGTAAAAACCGTCAGAACAACAATAATAACAACAACCGCAGACCAAACAACAACAATAAACCTAAATATTAATAAATTTTTAATTGTCCTGTTGAACTTGTTGAAATGCAATCTTCGATAAAACAGACGGACATTTACTTAAAAAATATATGAACGCATTTGAAATAACAGGCGGAATTAAATTAAAAGGCGAAATTACTCCCCAAGGCGCCAAAAATGAAGCTTTACAAATTTTATCAGCTGTATTGCTTACAGAAAAAAAGGTAACGATCAGCAACATTCCTGATATTAAAGATGTAAATAAACTGATTGAATTATTGGGTGATCTTGGTGTTATTGTTGAACGCATTGATAAAGACACCTATACTTTTGAAGCCAAAAACATCGATTTAAACTTTTTTGAATCTGAAACTTTTAAAGCTAAAGGTGGTGGCCTACGTGGATCAATTATGATTGTAGGTCCGTTGTTAGCGCGCTTTGGCAGGGCGGCAATACCAAAACCAGGCGGAGATAAAATTGGCCGCAGAAGGTTGGATACACATTTTATTGGTTTCGAAAAGTTAGGCGCTAAATTTGTTTACGATAGCAAAAAAGCGTTTTTTAATGTAGATGCAACCAATTTACAAGGTGCTTATATTTTATTGGATGAAGCATCAGTAACGGGAACAGCTAATATTGTTATGGCTGCTGTGTTGGCAAAAGGTACAACTACTATTTATAATGCCGCCTGCGAGCCTTATTTGCAGCAACTGTGCAAAATGCTTAACCGCATGGGTGCAAAAATTTCGGGGATTGGATCTAATTTATTAACCATTGAAGGCGTAAAAGTTTTAGGTGGTACCGAACATAGAATGTTACCAGATATGATCGAGATCGGATCTTTTATTGGCCTGGCTGCCATGACTGAATCGGAAATTACGATCAAAAATGTTTGCTATGATGAGCTTGGTGTAATTCCTGAAGTTTTTAAAAAACTGGGGATTAAGTTAGAACGCAGGGGTGATGACATTTACGTGCCATCACAAAAACATTATGAAATTGACACCTTTATTGATGGTTCTATTTTAACCATTGCAGATTCGCCATGGCCTGGCTTTACGCCCGACTTATTGAGCATTGTTCTGGTTGTGGCCACACAAGCAAAAGGAAATGTGTTAATCCATCAGAAAATGTTTGAAAGCCGTTTATTCTTTGTGGATAAACTCATTGATATGGGTGCGCAAATTATTCTTTGTGATCCACACCGTGCAACAGTTAACGGTATCGATAAAAAATATAAACTTCGCGGCATCAGCATGACCTCTCCTGATATCAGGGCCGGAGTTTCTTTATTAATTGCTGCATTGTCTGCAGAGGGCAAATCGACCATTTACAATATAGAACAAATTGAACGTGGTTATCAGGATATTGATACGCGTTTACGTGCATTAGGTGCGCAAATTAAGCGTGTAAACGCTGATGCACCAGGCCACTAAATGTTCAAAAACAATAGTAAGATTTAGATAAATCAACTGTCAGAACAATAAAAAATGCCCGGGTAAAAATTTACCCGGGCATTTTTATATTTTTTACTTGCAATAATCGGATTACTAAACTTTTGCATTTGACGAATAGATTGCTTTGTTCTGATGCAATCTAAACCTCCAGCTTGGAATAGTTGTTATTTGCAATTATCCCGAAATGGCGTTAATAATATCATACTGTGTAATAATTTCGATTTTACCAGATTCAGCTTCAACCAAAACAGCTGAATTTTCCTTGTTAATCATTGAAGATATTTTATCAATAGAAGTATTTAAATCAACGAAAGGAAAAGTTGCCGTCATTATCTCAGCAACGGGTGCTGATTTTAAACCCGGGTTTTCCAATAAAGCCGTTAAAATATCACTTTCCGCAATTTTACCAACAATCATGCCCTGCTGGGTAACCGGAATTTGCGATATATTCATCGATTTGATGGTATTAATTGCCTCCAAAACTGTCTTTTGTGCATTAAGAGTAACAATTTCTGTGGTATCCTTTTTAGCTAAAATAGACTTTGCAGTCAGTTTTTCATCCTGTAAAAATCCTCGCTCACGCAACCAGTCTTCATTGTACATTTTCCCCATGTAGCGGCTTCCATGGTCATGAAAAATTACGACAACAACATCTTCAGGCTTTAGCTTCTCTTTTAGTTGAAGCAATCCGGCAATTGCCGCTCCGGCAGAGTTCCCTACAAATATTCCCTCTTTGCGGGCAATATCGCGGGTCATTAAGGCAGCGTCCTTATCGGTTACTTTTTCAAATAAATCGATTACATCAAAATTAACATTGGCGGGTAAAAAATCTTCGCCAATCCCTTCAGTGATGTAAGGATATATTTCATCTTTATCAAAAATCCCTGTTTCTTTATATTTTTTGAAAACCGATCCATAGGTATCAATTCCCCAAATCTGGATATTCGGATTTTGCTCTTTTAAATATTTTCCTGTTCCCGAAATGGTACCACCCGTACCTACCCCAACTACTAAATGGGTAATTTTACCTTCAGTCTGTTTCCATATTTCTGGGCCGGTTTGCTCATAGTGTGCCTGCGAATTCGCCAAGTTATCATATTGATTAGGTTTCCAGGAATTTGGCACTTCACGCTCTAAGCGAGAAGAAACAGAATAATATGAACGTGGATCTTCAGGCTCTACATTGGTTGGGCAAACAATTACCTCTGCACCAAAAGCACGTAAAGCATCAACCTTTTCTTTTGATTGTTTATCTGTTGTAGTAAAAATACATTTATAGCCTTTTATAATGGCAGCCATTGCAAGGCCCATACCGGTATTTCCGGATGTTCCTTCAATAATGGTACCTCCTGGCTTTAATTTTCCACTCTTCTCTGCATCTTCAATCATTTTAACAGCCATACGGTCTTTAATAGAATTACCAGGATTGGTTGTTTCAATTTTAGCTAAGATTGTAGCAGGAATCGATTTCGTTATTGTATTTAATTTTACCAAAGGCGTGTTGCCAATGGTTTCTAAAATATTATTATACCACATGCCACAAAATTAAGCAATGGCATTAAGTATTTTATAAACTAATATTTATTTGAAACATAATTTTGAAAAAATAGAATAAAAAAAATAAAATTTCATAATCTATTATAATGATAGGCATTATAGATTGTTTATTGGGCAAAATCAATTTTTGGGTTATGCAATTTTATAAATTTTGCCTGGTAGCGAAACAATTATACCTTGCATCTCTAAAGTTAAAATCACTATTGCCAGTTTACTTTGCGGTATATTTAATTCAACCGAAAGTTCATCTATTGCGCGTTGCCCTTTCAACAAGGCATCAACAACCTTTTGTTCATTAACGGTTAAGTCGAGCTGTAAAACAGTTTGAGGCTTTTTTTCCACCACCTGATCATCCCAGCCCAGGTAATAGATTAAATCTTTTGCATGGTTAATCAGCCCCGCTCTGTTTGTTTTAATTAAAAAATTACACCCTTCTGAAAATGGATCATTTGTTCGGCCAGGAAAAGCATAAACATCTTTATTATAGGAATTTGCAATTTCTGCAGTAATTAAGGCGCCACCCTTTATTGATGCCTCAACAATAACCGTTACATCTGCTATGCCTGCAATAATGCGGTTTCTTTGAGGAAAATTCTGCCGATCGGGATTGGTGAGTATAGGAAACTCTGTAAGCAAACCACCGTTAAGCACCATATTTTGGGCAATACTTTTATGAATTTTGGGGTATAAACGGTCTAAACCATGTCCTAAAACACCAACCGTAGGTACTTTAGCATTAACACACTCTTTGTGCACGGCAATATCAATACCATAAGCAAGTCCGCTTATAACCAATACATGGTAAGGTTCTAAAATCTCGATCAATTGCTGGCATAAAGCTTTACCATAAGGCGTTGCGTTGCGAGTACCCACAACACTAACAATACGTTGATGGTTTAAATTTGCTTTACCTTTAAAATACAAAAGAATTGGCGAATCAATGCAGTTTTTTAGCCGTTTAGGGTAATTTTCATCCGAAAAAAATAAAACTTCAATGCCATGTTTCTCCACAAATTTAAGCTCTGCCTCTGCCCTTTCCAGTGCATTTGTTCCTAAAATTGCTTCTACAGTTTTTTCTCCTATCCCAGGTATTTGCAGCAATTGCTTTTTGGTTGCCGAAAATACATTTTCGGCACTGCCGCAATAAGCCAGTAAATTTTTAGCTGTAGCCTGACCAACACTTTTTATAAAAGTTAATGCAATTTTGTGGAGCGTACTCATCAATTTTTAAGTTAAGGTAAATAAATGCATGGGATGATTTATTGCCTTAATAACCACTTAAAAATCGATATCGATTAAGCTTTTAAGTGGAATATGGATATTGTTTTTTAACTGGATATATTTTTCTGATACGGCCCAAACTGTAGTATCTACCCGTTTTGGTCCTATTGTGGTATTAAAGGTTATAACAGCTTTGCCTTTAAACTCGTTGCCTAACCTTTCTACTGTTGCTAATTTATCTTTAAATTCTTCTGAATGATCTTCTTTGGCGTTTATAATATTCAAATAACTGATGTGCTCTTTCTCTATTAATTCTACTGGCATGGTGTCTCTTTAACGATTAATGTTAAACAAGCTTATCAAATTTTAATAAGTTATACAACTTTTAAATACTTTAAATTGTAAAATTTATACAACAAAAAAACCCGGACATTTTTTCTATCCGGGCTAATATCTGTTTATGAATAACTTACTTTTTAAGATTAGGCAAACTGGTTTCTACCATACCTTTAAATTCATGATCAGCTAATTCAATACCTGTTAACTGGGCATTTGATACACCTGATTTACTCCCTAACTTGTTGTTATTCTGAATAACGGAAAACTTACTGTTTACACTGTAATAAAGTGCCTGTGCTAATAAGTTTTCATTGGTATCTCCAAAATCTACAGAAAGATCATCAACAACTGTTTTATCAACAGCCATTCCATTAAAATAATCACCAAAATTAACTGAATTTTTGGTTTGAAACTGTGGAATATATAAATCACTTTTATTAATGCGAATGGAGAAAAACCCAACAGGTTTACCATAAGTAGTACTGCCAATTAACTTCACATCCATTACCGGTTTTAAATTATTAATCAACAGCTCGCTGGCTGAAGCTGTATTATTTGTTACCAGAAAATAAACTCTGGCTAAATTATTTACTTCACCGCGTTTTTTAAACAACTCCTGGTTGCCTGCAGCTTGCGTAGGTTTGTAAGAATTATCGAACATAGAATACATTGTACCCTGGTAATAAAACTTTTGGTTTTCTAAAATCGTAGCTTTTCCATCCTGCATTGTTTGATTAAAGTAGGTGGTATACATTACCTTTCCGTTTTGGGCAGGCGGGGCAATCAGATTTGTAAAAGCATTTGCTGTAGCCACCGAACCGCCGCCGTTGTAGCGTAAATCAACAACCAGTTCAGTAATTCCATCTTTGGCAAATGTTTTAAATGCTGCATCTAACTTAGGTAATGCATTTGTTGTAAAGCTGTTAAAAACAATATAACCTATTTTACCTGAACCTACCGTATAGGTTTTGGCAAACAATACCGGATTAATGGCATAGCTTTCACGGGTTATTGTTACATCGAATGCAGTACCGCCCGTAGGCAAAAGTGTTAGGGATACAGAAGGATTTGATCCGAAAATAGCTCCGTTTAAAAAATCAAGATTGCCCTTATCTCTTGAAACATTAGTGCTTCCGTTAACTTTTGTAATCCTGTAGCCTCTTTTTACATTTTGTTTATCCGCCGGAGATCCTGCGTAAACAAACTTTATCCTTAAAACATCATCGTTATCAAAATTAGCAGAAAAACCATAATCGCCACTTACTCCGCTCAGTTGTCCGGCAACAGCACCATCATCGATAAAAGAATATTTATCCTTTTTACCGTTGCTTTGTAAAGCACGGATAGCGGTTACAACATTTTCATTGGAACTGTATTGACGGGGATTAAAATTATCGTAAGAGGGCATGCCAATATTCCAAAAGTAAGTTTGCTTGGCATACAGGAAAATAGAATCCCTTGTCAAAAGGTTTCTATCCGTTGTTGGTGTTTGAAGGTTATTGGTTTCGGGAGTTGCCGGATTATTATCCTCCGGCTGACTGTTATTTTTCTTACATGATGATGCAAAACCCAGAATGACAACTAAAGCGCACAAATAAATCTTTTGTGCAATAGATTTTCTAAACATATTTACCTGTAAATTTCTTGTGACACAATATACGGCAAATTAATTAATTTAGATTGTTGCTCATCTAAATTATTTGCACCAACAATCAATACCTCTTTTTCAGTTAAATTATTGCTACTCAATATGCTTCCAAATATTTGAGATTTCGGTAAATTTAACTCATCGGCAAAGAAAACCGTTAAATACTGTTCTAATCCGTTCCACTCGGTTTGTTTTATTTTATTGAGCTGTTCTTCAGGATTCCCACGGGTTACAATAAAAATTTTCTTTCGCTCTATAACAAGTTCCTGCAAAAACTCCAGCATATTTTTGTACAAAAGGAGTTTTAATGGTAGCCTGGCATTTTGATGAAGTAAATCAAAATTATTGCGATAAGTTTTATCGAGATCAAACTTAGCTGCTGTTTTTTCAAAAACCCCTTCCTCACCTTCATTTTCATAAGCCAAACGCATAAATGATATAATTTCACCTGCATTTTTCTGCTCTGTATATTCTATAAATTGAGCAAAGAGGTAATAAACCTGCAATAAATAATCTTTTGAAGGAAAAAGCACATCATCCAGTTCAAATATGATAATTTTTTTATCCTCTGCATATTGATATCCATCCATATTTAAATCGTAAATAGTTTAAAATTTTTAGTATCGCTATTAAAACCAAATATTCCATTTAAGTCTGACTGTATATTTTCAGGCATAATTTTGTTGGTTGTAAAGATTAGATCGCCATGAATAAAAACGGCTAAATCACCATATTTTACAGCCTCTTTGTTTGTAAAATCATCCAGTTTTTCAAGAGAAGGCAAAAGGACCTGAATGCCATATTCGCCAAATAAAACGGCCGATTTTGCCAAAGGCTCAATTTCATAATCGTGGAGCGGGATAATCGAATCGATAGATTCTGTGATGCAGAAATTTAATAAAATGTGTGCGATACTTTCTTTGTTAAGCGCGCCCAAAGAAGCAAAACCATATTCTTCAGTTAAAATTCCAGGAACATCACCATAATCTGCCAGCAATACAAAATGATTAGGAAAAGCTTTTAATAGTTTTAGTGTTTTGGCATTGTTACCGCCAGTAATCAGTATTTTCAAAGTAAATGGATGAATTTGAATGAGTGAATGAAATTAAATCTTAGCTGTCCGAAGCCTTATACTATACAATTAATCCGTCTTTCATGCTTACCACCCGATCGCTTGTTTTGGCCAGGTGTTCATTGTGGGTCACAATTACGAAAGTTTGCTTAAAATTATCCCTCAAACTTACGAATAACTGATGCAATGCAGCTGCGTTTTCTGAATCAAGATTGCCCGAAGGTTCATCTGCCAATACAATCGAAGGTTTATTAATCAATGCTCTTGCAATCGCCACACGCTGTTGTTCTCCCCCCGAAAGCTGGTTCGGTTTGTGGTCAGCACGATCCTTTAAGCCAAATAAATCTAAAAGTTCATAAGCCCTTGATTCTGCCTGTTTTTTGTTTGCTTTAGCTATAAACGCCGGAATACAAATATTTTCAACCGCACTAAATTCGGGCAAGAGGTGATGAAACTGGAAAACAAAACCTATATTTTGGTTACGGAAATTACTTAGCAAATTACCATTTAATGTACTTATTGTTGTTCCTTTAAGTTCTACAATACCTTCATCAGGTTTATCAAGTGTACCTAATATATGTAATAGCGTACTTTTGCCTGCGCCAGAAGGCCCGATAATACTTACAATCTCTCCTTCTTCTACTTCAAAATTTACCCCTTTCAAAATGGAAAGATCTCCATATGATTTTCGTATTCCTGTGGCTTTTAGCATGGGTCAAATTTACTAAAAAAGCTTAAAGGTGAAAGACTAAAGCTCAGAAGCCGGAAAGCGAATTAAAGCTTGAAAACCAAAAGTAAAACATTGAAAAAACCTATTTTTCGAATCCAGTCCTGAGACGCTTGATTAACCTCAGTTAGAATAAGTTTTCACTGTTGTTATGCGGAATTTATTTCGGATTCTTTCTGAAAAAAATGGGAATGAAAATACATTCAAGCAAAGACTAAAAGCATAAGCATAGTAGATTATTAACAAAATAATTTGCAAATATCATTTTGTTATTTAACTTTGAAAAACAAAGTACTTTTAAAATGAGCAATACAGAGGAACAATTGAATGCGTTAAAAGACATCAGACAAATGATGGACCGCTCATCCCGTTTTATATCCTTAAGTGGTTTATCTGGTGTTTTTGCCGGGGTTATTGCGCTTATTGGCGCCTATTTCGCTAATGATGAGATAGATAAATTTATAAATAAACGCGGTTATGCTTATGGTGTAGGTGGCGAAATAGATTTAGAATTTAACCTGGTTAAACTGGGTTTAATTGTTTTAATTGTTGCCCTGGCAGGTGGTATTTTATTTACTTACCGAAAAAGCCAGAGAAACAATCTACCCATTTGGGATAAAACCTCCAAAGCACTTCTTTTCAATCTGGCCATTCCTTTAGTAACCGGTGGCTTGTTTATTATCGCTTTGCTAATTAACCACCCCAACACTTATAGCATTATAGCACCTTCTTGCTTAATATTTTATGGTTTGGCATTAATTAATGCCAGCAAATACACCTACAGTGATATTCGTTATTTAGGATTGTGTGAAGTAATATTAGGCCTGATCTGCATATTTTACATTGGCTATGGCTTAATTTTCTGGGCCATTGGTTTTGGTATTCTACACATTGTATATGGACTTTTAATGTATTTCAAATACGAAAGAAGCAAGTAAGATGAAGAATCCGATAGCAGATTTAAATAAGATATTTGATAGCAGAATCAGGTTGGGCGTAATGTCTATGTTAATTGTGAACAACGATATTTCATTTAACGATTTAAAACAAATGCTTGAATTAACTGATGGAAATTTAGCCTCTCACCTGAACACGCTTGAACAGGCTGAATTTATTAAGGTGCATAAAGGTTTTATCGGGCGAAAAACCAGTACCACCTATTCTATTACCGAATTAGGCAAACAGGCTTTTAAATTACATTTAGATGCCCTTGAAAAAATGATTAAAAAATTATAGAATATTTTTTTTAACTATTCACTTTGAAATTCAAAGCACTTTTAAAATGAAAAATACAAACGAACCCATTATGATTTACCTGTGCAAACAGGTCGCAGTTTATTCTACAGCAATAGGTACTTTGATTCTGATCTGCTTTTTAATTAGCCAGGCTCAAGGATTAATAGCTTTAGGTCTGACATACATATTTTTTGCTTTCCTTCTTAATTCAACTTTCCTTTTAATACTCCTGTTCGAATGTTTCAGAAACAAAGAATATTGGCGAAAGATTGTTGCAACTATGCTTTTTATGCTTTGCAACGTTCCTTTAAGCATTTTCTACTGCTGGCTGGCACTTTGTGTAAACCCTACAATTTAAATCCACTTATAACCATGAAAACCAAATCCAATTACCTGCTCCTATCTGCTTTTTTAGGTGGCATTTTATTTAATTATTTATTCTGGACAGAAAGATTAGCCCTTAATCTTTTAATCTACAGTGTTTTTATTTTAACCATAACTTACTTTAATAAAGAGGTAAATAAAGGCATCAAATTTAAAATTTATGGTCTGGCTCATTTCATTGCTGCCTTGCTGGTTGTTATCAATAATTCT
Organism: Pedobacter nototheniae; assembly: GCF_032678625.1. Lineage (GTDB taxonomy): Bacteria > Bacteroidota > Bacteroidia > Sphingobacteriales > Sphingobacteriaceae > Pedobacter > Pedobacter nototheniae_A. The sequence goes on from NZ_JAVTSO010000003.1 coordinate 10,838, forward strand.
GCTTTAACCTTAGTTACTTACTACATCAGCCTGCTCCTCTTTGTCGGTTTTAGCCATTATCCAACCATCAGAACAGTTTTTACAGGCATCTTAGCAGCGGTAATTCAAATTATTACCATTCCTTTCGGCTTTATAAATAAATTATCTTTTGTTCAGATAGGTCGTTTCAAGCTAATGCTTTTATTAAGGCCGCTTAAATATATTATTCTTCCAATCCTTATCCTTGTGGTTTTTGCCGGCATATATAGCGCAGCCAATGATGTATTTGCAAATTACCTGGGCATCTTTTTAACCAATATCTCCAACTTCATCTATAATACTTTCAGTTTTATTTTCAAAGATATTAGCTTACCCCGCCTACTTCACATCCTTTTAGGCATTATTTTAACCGGCGGCCTACTTATTACTTTTTATAGCAAAGGCCTGGAAAATGTCGAAGGCAAATGCACAGAACAACTGCTGAGAATCAGGAAGCATTTACAAAAACCAGGCGTATGGCGAGAGCTGATTCAAATTTTCAGCGGAAACATAACAACACGTAAAACAGCATTAAAAACCGAATACATTATTGGAGTTATTTCTTTTGTGGGACTTAACCTCCTGCTATTATGTGTAAACGCCATTGATATGACGACACTTTGGTTTGGCTATAAACCATCCGGTAATTTTTCATCTGATTTGCACCAGGGTACAAACGCCTTAATTTTTAGCATTGTTATGGCGATGGCTGTAATCTTGTATTTTTTCAGGGGCAACCTTAATTTCTACAGCAAAAGCAAATCGTTAAAAATATTAGCTTATGCCTGGATGGTTCAAAACATGATTCTTATTATTTCAGTTTTTATTCGCGATGGTTATTACATCGAATACCACGGTTTAACACACAAAAGAATTGGTGTGCTGGTATTTGCAATTCTATGTATTATTGGCTTGACTACCGTTTATTTAAAAGTTGCGAAACAAAAAACGTTATTCTACCTGTTTAAAGTAAATGGCAACATTTGGTTTATATTATTGTTGGCCTTTAGTACCATAAACTGGGATGTTTTTATAGTGAAATATAACTTTTCACACGCGGATCGTATTGCGATTGATCAGGATTACATGCTTTCCCTTTCAGAAAAAACACTTCCCACTCTGGATCAGAATCGCAAAAGCCTGACTGCCCATGTTAGTAACAACCGAAGCCAGCAGGAAGTTATTATAACTACGCCCGAAAATCAGTTGCAAGAAATATTAGATAACCGAATTGAATATTTTAAAGAACGTTATAAAAAAACAGGCTGGTTATCGTGGAATTTGCAGGATTGGAATACAGCCGAGTATTTTGGGTTGAATAAAAAATAAACATGGGATTGTCAACGTATTTCAAAATTAACCACTCGCCTCTCCCTTCTTGCTGGATTTTAATTTCTCCCGGTGCTTATGGCATCGGGCGGCAAGCTCCTATTACTATAATTACTTAAAATATTAAAATTATGGAAAATCAAAAAAACGTAAATCATTCTAAACATAGAGTTACAATCATTTTAGTTGTAATTGCAACAATTTTAAGCATACCGCTAATTGCGATGTTTTTTACAAACGAAGTAAACTGGACATTGATAGATTTTATCTCAGCGGGCATATTACTATTAAGCGCAAGCTTAGCTATAGAGCTTGTAATTAGATATGCAAAAACGCCAACTTTAAGAACTGTGTTATTGGTTATCATCTTACTTACACTATTTCTGGTTTGGACAGAACTCGCCGTTGGCATTTTCGGAACACCACTTTCAGGAAGTTAATTAAATTTAAGTCGAGTGCAATTCTGTTTATTTATGATTAACAAATTAAAAAGATGCGCCTGAAGCTGGATCGAAATTCCGGATTAACACAAAACATTCATTTTCTGAAAAAATCGGCAATTGCTATTTGTTTAAAGGCTTTAGAATTGTAGCTTTGGGCAAATTTTGTAGCAAATGAATATTCACGAATACCAGGGTAAACAAATATTAAAAAGTTTCGGTGTTAACGTTCAAGAAGGAATAGTTGCCGATACTCCTGAGCAAGCTGTTGAGGCTGCTAAGCAACTGAAAATTGATTACAATTCTGATTGGGTTGTAATTAAAGCGCAAATCCACGCTGGTGGTCGCGGTAAAGGTGGTGGTGTTAAATTAGCCAAAAACCTTGAAGAAGTTAAACAACGTGCTACCGATATTATTGGTATGCAATTGGTTACTCCTCAAACCGGTCCGGAAGGTAAATTGGTGAGCAAAATTTTAGTTGCTCAGGATGTTTATTATCCAGGTGCTTCTGAAACTAAAGAATTCTACATCTCTGTATTGTTAGACCGTGCAAAGGGCCGTAACATCATTATGTACAGTACTGAAGGTGGTATGGATATTGAAGAAGTTGCTGAACATACGCCACACTTAATTTTTAAAGAAGAAATTGATCCTAAGGTTGGCTTACAAGGCTTCCAGGCACGCAAAATTGCCTTTAACCTGGGTGTTAGCGGAGCTGCACATAAAGAAATGGTTAAATTTGTAACTGCTTTATACAAAGCTTACGAAGCTACAGATTCTTCAATGTTCGAAATCAATCCGGTGTTAAAAACATCTGACGATAAAGTAATTGCAGTTGATGCCAAAGTTAATTTGGATGAAAATGCATTATTCCGTCACCCTGATTATGCAGCAATGCGCGATGTGACTGAAGAAGATCCAATGGAAGTTGAAGCAAGTGCTTCTAACCTAAACTTCGTTAACCTTGATGGTAACGTAGGTTGTATGGTTAACGGTGCGGGTTTAGCAATGGCTACCATGGATATCATTAAATTAGCTGGTGGCGAACCTGCTAACTTCCTTGATGTAGGTGGAACTGCAAATGCACAAACGGTTAAAGCAGCTTTCAACATTATTTTAAAAGATCAAAATGTTAAAGCAATTTTAATCAACATTTTTGGTGGTATTGTTCGTTGCGATCGTGTAGCCCAAGGTGTTATCGATGCTTACAAAGAAATCGGAAATATCCCTGTGCCGATTATTTGCCGTTTACAAGGTACAAATGCCGAAGAAGCTAAAAAATTAATTGATGAGTCTGGATTACAGGTTTACTCTGCAATTGCTTTAAAAGAAGCTGCTGATTTAGTAACTAAAGTATTGGCTGAACAAGCATAGTCTTACAAGCTTAACAATATTATATTTTAAAACCTTTCAGTGCAAACTGGAAGGTTTTTTTTATTAAACAAGTCCTTTCTAATTTGATTATTTGTCATTGATGGTAATTTCTTCTGACAGAATTTAAAATTACACTGAATTCATTACTTAGATTTTTCGCTTAGCCCACGCCTCTGCCTTCCTTCCAATCTTTTTAAAACATTCTCATACTAAAGCATGAAGATCTACTTCATCCGCTCACAGATGCTTCGTGCCTCAGCGTGACAGAAAAATTATGACATGTTCTTATTTTTAAGACTTCTATTACTTCTAAATTCTTAAAAATAAGACACACTGTCTACTTACATTAATGACAAAAATATTATTAACCAAAAACGTTCAATTATTTAAGCCACTGTTTTTTAATTTAGAGATTAGAATTTTCATAAAAGTCATAATTTTCTAATTATTATCTTTTATACTGAAAACATATTTTATTATAAATCGAAATATATTTATTGATAAATAATAAATAATAAACGATAAACAGATAATATGATTAAGATCACTTAAATTATGACAAAAAAGTATTTGGAATGATTTTTGTTGTAAGTAAAACTGTAAAAAAAGTATGCAAACGGTAACATTTTCAGCATTTTATCCTTTCGGATTGCTATACAATTTCGTAACTTTGCAAACTCAATAATTAAAGAGCACACAAAAAGCATAAATGAGACAACTCAAAATAACGCAATCTATCACCAATCGCGAAAGTCAGTCTTTAGACAAATATTTGCATGAAATTGGAAAGGTAGATTTAATAACAGCAGAAGAAGAAGTAATTTTAGCAAGAAAGATTCGTGAAGGTGATCAGGCAGCATTAGAGCGTCTTACCAAAACAAATTTACGTTTCGTGGTTTCTGTTGCAAAACAATATCAAAATCAAGGTTTAACTTTAGGAGATTTAATTAATGAAGGAAACTTAGGTTTAATCAAAGCTGCAAAGCGTTTTGATGAAACTAAAGGTTTTAAATTCATTTCTTATGCTGTTTGGTGGATCCGTCAATCTATTTTGCAAGCAATTGCTGAGCAAAGCCGTATTGTACGTTTGCCTTTAAACCAGGTAGGTTCGTTAAGCAAAATCAGTAAAGCTTTCTCTAAATTAGAGCAGGAATATGAGCGCGAGCCTTCTCCTGAAGAATTGGCAGATATTTTAGAAACTACTGTTGATAAAATCTCTGACACTTTAAGCAATTCTGGCCGTCACGTATCCATGGATGCTCCATTTGTTCAGGGTGAAGAAAATACATTATTAGATGTATTGGAAAATCATGAGCCGAACACGGATAGTTCTTTAATTAACGAATCTTTATCAGAAGAAATTAAACGTTCTTTATCTACTTTAACAGAAAGAGAAAGAGAAATCATCGTTTTATTCTTTGGCTTAGGTTCTAACCACCCATTATCATTAGAAGAAATAGGTGAGAAATTTAATCTTACACGTGAGCGTGTGAGACAAATTAAAGACAAAGCTTTACAACGCTTACGTCATACATCAAGAAGCAAAATCTTAAAATCTTATTTAGGATAACCAGAATAATATAATTTTAGAAATAAAATAGAAAAAGATCGGCATACCGCCGATCTTTTTCTATTTTTGCGGCAATTTCTAACCATATTATTCATTTCATGTTACACAAATACCAGACTGAGTTTCAGAGCTGGATTGACAAAGAGAAGCAGGCAATTGAACTTATCAATATTGTCGGCAAACTTTGGTTCGATCGTTCTATTGAATTACTTCTATTTCGGAAGCCTTTATTCGACGTTGGCGGTAGCCAGGTTTTAGCACATCACCAGTATGCAAAATCAATTAGCGGCAAAGACATTTCTATTTATGAAACACTTGAGCTGGCTAAAGCAATTTTAAATTCCAACCTTGCTCCTTCGCGAATTGATTTGGGCAGATTAACAGCCGAATGGCTTGATGAGCACAATAAGTTCGCCAGCATCAATGATTTTATTATTACTAAGCTATCGGCTTACATTGGTAAGGATAAAAAGAATTTAACACCGAAAGATGTTGTTCTTTTCGGATTTGGCAGAATTGGCAGAATAGCAGCCAGAGAATTGATTACGCAGGCCGGCAAAGGCGAACAATTGAGGTTAAGAGCAATTGTAACCAGAACGTACAGCAATGAAGAACTGAGTAAAAGAGCGGAGCTTTTAAGGACCGATTCGGTACACGGAACTTTTGCAGGTACCATAACCGAAGATTATGAAAATCAGGCGTTAATTATTAACGGACAAATGATTTACATAATTGCTGCACAAACTCCTGAAGAAGTTGATTATACCAAATATGGTATAAATTCGGCTTTATTAATCGATAATACCGGTGTTTTTAGAGATCGAACAGAATTGGGACGCCACTTAAAAGCAAAAGGAATTAGCCAGGTATTGTTAACAGCTCCGGCAAAAGGCGATGTACCTAATATTGTAACTGGCATTAATGAAAGTGAATTTGACTTTAAGAAAGAAACTATTTTTTCTAATGCAAGTTGTACCACCAATGCCATTACCCCGGTATTAAAGATTGTTGATGATGCTTTTGGAATTGAAAAAGGGCACATCGAAACCATACATTCTTATACCAACGATCAGAACCTGCTGGATAATTACCATAAAAAATACCGCAGAGGTCGTTCTGCCGCTTTAAACTTGGTGATTACAGAAACAGGTGCCGATAAAGCTGTGGCCAAAGTACTGCCACATCTTGCCGGAAAATTAACCGGAAATGCCGTACGTGTACCTACACCAAACGTTTCGTTAGCCATTTTAAACTTAACATTATCAAAGAAAACGGATAAGGAAAAAGTAAATGAATTATTGAAGCAGGCTTCTTTATTTGGTGATTTATCTGAACAAATAGAATTCTCCATCTCAAACGAGTTAGTGAGTACAGATATGATTGGCAACAGCCACTCGTCTATTATCGATGGACCGGCTACAATTATTTCTAAAGATGGTAAATCCGTTATTTTATACGCCTGGTATGATAATGAATATGGGTATACCCGACAGGTAATCAGGTTAGCTAAAAAGCTTGGTGATGTTGTTAGATTAACCTATTATTAATTCTTTTACTTTATACTGTTGGGGAGAAGAAAATCCTCAGCAGTATAAATTTATCCAGCCTGTATAAATCAATAAAAAAATGTAATTTCCTGCTATAATGCAAGAGAGAAACATTAGAAGAAAAACTTTGATCGTTTATAAGCCAATTATTGCCTGGAATATCCTGGTTAGCTTAGTGGTTTCTTTATTTTTCGTAATCAATGGCTTTAGCCTTGTCGGCCTATATGTTTTTGTTATTTTCTTAAAGTTAATTGGTTACGGAAGTTCAATCGCCTTTAATCAGTTCTTTTTAACCAGCTCTTCTTATTTCTACAAAAATCTTGGCATTAACTTCCGCCGGATTATGATTAATATTATTATTTACGACATTATTGTTTTCATTGCCATTTTAATAATTGCTTTTTCATGCAGGAACTTCATATTGACAGTGTTACCCAAAGTTTTAATAACAAAACCGTATTAAATGGGGTTTTCCTGAATTGCAGAGTTGGTGAAGTAACAGGTTTACTGGGGAGAAACGGATCAGGAAAATCCACCTTACTCAAGGTTATTTTTGGCGTAATAAATCCTCATTTCAAGTATTTGAGGTTAAATGATAAGATTATTGACAAAGGTTATTTAACTGGAAAAATTGCTTACCTACCGCAGGATAATTTTATACCTGGCCATTTAAGAATATCTAAAGCAATTAACCTTTTTTGTAATCGGTATAAAGATCAGCTACTCAAGATTGAGGCAATTTCCAATTTTTTTAATTCTAAGCTGTACGAATTATCTGGCGGACAGAGAAGATTAATGGAATGCCTGTTAATTATTTACAGTGATGCTGATTTTATTTTGCTCGACGAGCCGTTTTCTCAATTATCGCCTTTATTGGTTGAAGAAATCCAAAAACACCTGTTAATTATTAAAGGAAAGAAGGGCATTATTGTCACCGATCACTATTATCGATCTATTTTAAATATTGCAGATAGGATTGTGCTCTTACACAATGGCTGTAATTATAACATCCAATCGGATGAAGATTTAATTTTACATGGCTATTTACCAAATGTTTAAACCATGTTTAACCACTAAGGCACAAAGAACACAATTTGCTTTTAAAAGCGCTGTAATCTTAGTGACTTGTGGTTTTATTATGCTGATGGTTAGAACAATAAGTGTTTAACGGTTAATCCGTTGTTAATTAATTGTTTTAAGGAATCAATACCAATTCTAAGGTGTTGTTCTACATATTGTGCGGTTACATTGCTATCGCTTTCTGCAGTTTTTACACCTTCTGGTATCATTGGCTGATCAGAAACTAAAAGCAGTGCGCCTGCCGGAATTTTATTAGCAAATGCCGTGGTGAAAATGGTTGCTGTTTCCATATCAACGGCCATTGCTCTAAGTGTTTTTAAATACTTTTTAAATTCCTTATCATGTTCCCAAACCCTGCGGTTGGTGGTATAACAAGTTCCTGTCCAGTAATCCCTTCCATGATCCCGAATGGTTGTAGAAATTGCTTTCTGCAATGCAAAGGCCGGTAATGCAGGCACTTCTGCGGGTAAATAATCATTTGATGTTCCTTCACCTCTGATGGCTGCAATTGGCAAGATTAAATCACCCAATTGGTTTTTCTTTTTCAAGCCACCACATTTACCTAAAAACAATACTGCTTTCGGCTTAATGGCCGTTAGCAAATCCATCATGGTTGCTGCAAGCGGGCTACCCATCCCAAAATTAATAATGGTAATGCCATTTGCAGTTACACTTTGCATAGGCTTATCTAATCCCATAATTGGAGCGTTATCATTCCATTCAGAAAACATGCTTACATATTTACTGAAGTTGGTTAATAGGATATAATCTCCAAATTCTTCTAAAGCGCGACCTGTGTACCGTGGTAACCAGTTTTTAACAATTTCGTCTTTTGATTTCAGTCCTGATTTTACAGGAGACTCTACTTCTTTAATTTTTTTAGATTTTTCTACAATCTTTTCATCTTTTTTTACGTCTTTTTCTTCGTTCATATATTTTTATTCTTCAAATAATATAAGCAATTTTTATCAAAATAACAAATCTAATTTAACGTTTGTATCAACGGCGTTTTATAATACCATTAAATTACGGTTGCAAATCAGGTTATTTAGTTTAAAAGCTTACATTTTAAGTGATACAAAAAATCCTCCCGTTTTGCGGGAGGATTTAATTTTTATGCAGCTTGCAACTTTTTAAAGTCGGCTTTTTCAAATTTCTCTACCGCGTAATCGAGGTTAATGTGCAGTTGCTTCACATCCTTTTGTGTTGGCGTATCAAACATGGCATCTAACATAATGGCTTCGCAAATGGATCTTAATCCACGGGCGCCCAATTTATATTCCATTGCTTTATCCACAATAAAATCCAGTACGTCGTTATCAAAAATTAATTCTACATCTTCATAAGCAAATAATTTAACGTATTGCTTAATTAAAGAGTTTTTAGGCGCTGTTAAAATATTCCTTAGTGTTTCTTTATCTAATGGATTTAAGTGCGAAAGAACAGGTATACGACCAATTAATTCGGGAATTAAACCAAAAGATTTAAGATCCTGCGGTGTAATGTATTTATATAGGTTTTTAAGGTCTAAAATGGTTTCATCTTTTTTAACCTTATAACCTACAGCCTGCGTTTTTAAACGGTTGGCTATTTTACGTTCAATACCATCAAATGCACCACCGCAAATAAATAAAATGTTATTGGTATTTACCGGAATCATTTTCTGATCCGGGTGTTTACGTCCGCCCTGAGGTGGAACATTAACCACTGTACCTTCTAAAATTTTTAATAAAGCTTGCTGTACACCTTCTCCCGATACATCTCTGGTAATGGATGGGTTATCGCTTTTACGTGCAACCTTATCCACTTCATCAATATAAACAATGCCACGTTCTGCTGCAGCAACATCGTAATCTGCAGCCTGCAATAACCTGGTTAAGATGCTTTCCACATCTTCACCAACATAACCTGCTTCGGTTAAAACCGTTGCGTCGCAGATACAAAAAGGCACATGTAAAATTTTGGCAATGGTTTTAGCTAAAAGTGTTTTACCTGTTCCAGTTTCTCCAACGAGCATGATATTGGATTTCTCAATCTCAATTTCATCTGCATCGATCTTTTGGTTTAAACGTTTGTAATGATTGTAAACCGCTACCGATAAAACTTTTTTTGCATCATCCTGACCAATTACATATTGATCAAGGTGTGTTTTAATTTCAAGAGGCTTTAATAAATTAATAGCCTCCTGAATATTTTTAGAACCTTTTGAGCCCAATTCCTGCACAAGCAACTGATTGGCCTGGGTTACACATTTATCGCAGATAAATGCATCCATGCCTTCAATTAGCATTAAAGTTTCATGTTTGCCTGAATGGCAGAATGAGCAACGGGATTCTTTATTTTGTTTCGCCATCTTTTTTTGCGTTTCTCGATAATACTTCGTCAACCATACCAAATCCTTTTGCTTCATCAGCAGTCATCCAGTAATCGCGGTCTGAAGCCTTCTCTACCCAGTCGTAAGTTTGGCCAGAATGCTCTGAAATAATATCGTATAATTCTTTTTTCAATTTCAACATTTCTCTCAAGTTGATCTCCATATCTGAAGCTACACCTTGTGCACCTCCTGATGGCTGGTGAATCATTACTCTGGAGTGAGGTAAAGCTGCACGTTTACCTTTAGCACCTGCAACTAATAAAACCGCACCCATTGATGCTGCAATACCTGTACAAATGGTTGCCACATCTGGCTGAATATATTGCATGGTATCGTAAATACCTAAACCTGCATAAACCGAACCACCAGGTGAGTTGATGTAAATCTGAATGTCTCTATCCGCATCTGTTGATTGCAAAAACAACAACTGAGCCTGGATAATATTAGCATTCTGATCGTAAATGGCATCACCTAAAAAGATAATACGGTCCATCATCAACCTTGAAAAAACATCCATTTGAGCAACGTTCAACTGGCGTTCTTCAATAATATATGGTGTCATCGATTGTGGCGACAGGTTTGCTTGCGCAATAAATTTATCTACATGTAAACCGCCAATACCCTGATGTTTAACGGCAAATTTTCTGAATTCTTGTGAATCTATGTTCATATCTTGATTAGGGTTAATTGATTTAGCCATGACCAAACGCAGCTAAACCAACGATAATTTTAATGAATCTTTCTTTCTGTTGGTTAATTTTCGTGCCAATTTATCTAATTTATCGCTATTGCAAATTGAATTGTATTAGATATGACAATACACGTTTATTAAAAGTTATCAAGTTGTTTACTTCTAATGGCCGAAATATATGCAATACTCAATTAACGAGCAAATTATGCAGAAAATTATTAAAAAATAATCATCAGGGGTTTAGATATACAAAGAGCAGCCCTAATGGACTGCTCTTTAATCGTATCTTCAAATAACTGCCAATTGGTCAGTTATATTGCCTATTTGTTTAAAGCAACAAATTTATCGTAGTCGATATCTTTTTGCTCTAATGTAGCTACAGATTTAATGTATTCGAAAGTTTTTAAAGCTTTTACTTCCTCGAAAGTACGGTTAGCATTTTCTTTTTCCTGTAAGAACTGAACAGCATATTGTGCCAACTGATCTTCTGGAAGTGGGCTTGGGCTATACATTCTGAACTGAGCATCGAGTTTTGCTTTAGCTGCTTGTACCACATCTTCGTATTTAATTTCGATGCTGTTATCTTTAATGATTTTATTTTCGATTAAAGTCCATTTAAGGTTTTTAGCGAAATCGTCATAACCTTCTGCCAATTCTTCATCTGTTAACTTTTCGTTTGTTGCTTTTAACCAACGACGTAAAAATTCATCAGGCAATTCGAAGTTGTGTTTTTCAATTAACTGAAGATAGATATCGTTTGATAATTGACGATCGGCATCTTGCTTAAACATGCTTTCTACTTCTTCCGTAATTTTAGCTCTGAAACCAGCTTCATCAGTTACAGTACCTTCGCCAAACAATTTATCAAAAAACTCCTGGTTTAAGTCTGATTCTTCCAAACGGTTAACATTTTTTACAGTTAGTTTGAAATTAGCTTTTAATTCTGCCGCTTCTTCTTCAGAAATGTTTAAGGCTTTAGCAATAACCGCAGCATCTTCAAAAGCTTTTTGAATATCAATGGTTACAACATCATCTTTCTTTACACCAATTAATGATTTAAGAATCTTTTTGTCTTTAACCTGATCTAAGCGTATAGTTGCTGTGCTTGAAATACCACCTTCTACATCAGAACCATCTTCAGCTAACTGAACAAGATCTGTATATAAAACGTCACCATCGGCAGAAACTTCCGGATTTGTCATTTTACCATAGCTACGGCGGATATTTTTGATACGGCTTTCTAAAGTTTCCTTATCTGCTTTAACTACATATTCAGTAAATTTATCTTTAGAAGAGATGTTTACATCAAAAGCAGGTGCTAAACCTAACTCATAATCAAATTCAAATTCGTCTGTATTATCCCATTTAAATTCATTTTCGTTATCTAACATTGGTAACGGCTGACCTAAAACTTCTAATTTTTGCTCAGCGATATAATTGGTTAAAGTATCGTTTAACAGGTTGTTAATTTCTTCAACCAAAATACTTTTACCGTACATTCTTTTAATGTGGGCAGCAGGCACCATACCCTTACGGAAACCAGGTAATTGTGCTTTTTTAGCTTGCTCTTTAATAGCTTTATCTACTTTTTCAGTATAATCTGCAGGTGCGATTTTGATTTTTACAACAGCGTTTAAGTTGCCTGTTTTTTCCTGTGTGATATTCATTTTTTAGATTTGAGTATTGAGATGTGATCAAGTTTGAATACTGAGATATGAGATTTGAGACAAATAACGTATTTCATTTCAAAAAACTCCACATCGATGTTCAATTTTTCTTTATCAATGTTATTAAAAAATAAAACCGTTCCGATTATCTCGGAACGGCCTTTACCTTAGTGTGCGGAAGAAGGGACTCGAACCCCCACGCCGTGAAGCGCCAGATCCTAAGTCTGGTGCGGCTACCAATTACGCCACTTCCGCTGTTAGGATTTATTAAGGACTGCAAAGATAGAAACAAGATTGAATTATCAAAAGGGAAACGCAAAAAAAGTTAAATATTTTTCAGCGGAATATGCTAAATAACTCAGGATTAACGAGAAAGATTTTACAAAATTTTAAAGAAAAATAATGGTGGAGATTAGCGATTGAGCCTTTCCCACCATTTACACTCGAAATAAATGTAAAAAAAGGTATTTCCAGTGTCCATCAGGCCGGGTATTGAGAAACTTTTTTTAAAAAAAAAGAGAAGAAAATCCAGCGAAATGTGAGTATATAATAAAAAACCGCTTTGGCTTCAATTAAATTGAAACCAAAGCGGTTTACAGGGCATAAAATTATTTAATTAATATTTAATGAGTGTTACTTCGATAAGATCCGGGCCACCATCCAAAGGATAACCAATTACTTTTTTCCCCTTAATGGTTACAGGTTTGTTTAAATATGTGTCTAAATTAATTGTTTCGCTTTTTAAAGCATAAGTTTTATTTTCAGTTTTTAACAGGTGCGTGCCGTACTGAAAAGTTGTCATGCCTAATTTTTCAATTTTTCCACTTAGCGCAAGATAACGGCCAGTGGTATTATTCATTGAGCTGCAGCCAGAAAACACGGCAACAAATAGAGATAATGCAAGTATTTTTTTCATAATAATAAAAACGTAATAATTAGATTTAATGCTACAAATTAGCAAAAAATACTTCTAATAAATTAGTAAAGCTCCTTTTGAAATTCAAAAAAATACTGAACAGCTTTAACCAGTCTGCTACCATACCAGCTAAACATTTCCCCGTCAACCAGTTTAATTTTAGATTGGGGTAAAGCCAGTTGGATTTCCTGAATGTGCTTTTCTCCAAAGGGATAAGGTTCTGATGACAACAAGATAATTTCGGGATTTAAAGCTTGGAGTTGTTCAAGGCTTAGTTGTGGGTAACGTTTTGCAGAAACAACATTTGTCATGCCGTTTGTTACAAGTACATCATCAATAAAAGTATTTTTACCGACCGCCATATATGGTTTGCGCCAGATTAAATAGGCTACTTTTTTATCAATGTGGTTTTGAAGGGCGAGTGTTTTTAAATCGGTAAAACCTGCATTGATTAAATGATTTAAATACGATGCTTCCGGAACGCGATTAACCAGCTCTCCTATTTGGCTTATGGTTTTAATGGCATCATCAAGGGTAAAAATATCGCTCATCCAAACCGGAAAAGAAGCTGCGAGCTCTTCTATATCACTTTGTGTATTCTCTTCTTTATTGCCGATAATTAAATCAGGCTTTAAATCTTTAATTAAATCAATATTAAGTTTTTTTGTTCCGCCAACCTTTGTTCGTGCTGCAAATTTCTCGATTGGGTGAATGCAAAATTTTGTCAAACCGATAATCTCCTGATCGAGCCCCAAATCAAACAATAATTCGGTTTGAGAAGGCACAACAGAGACTATTCTTTTTGGCGGAAAGTTTATGGTGATTTCATTTCCCAGTTGATCGGTGAACGATTTTTGCATAAGGCAAAGATAATTCGTTTCTTACATAAAAAATGATTTATTCGTACTTTAAGGCTTCTGCCGGATTTGTTTTTGCGGCCCGGTAGGCTTGCCAGCTTACCGTAAAAAATGCAATAAGCACTGTAGAAAGGGCCGTAATTACAAACATTTCGGGACCAATTAAAATTCGGTAATCAAATTGCATTAACCATTGGTTCATGACCAGATAGCCTATTGGCAGGGCTATTACAATTGCTATAACTACCGCTTTTACAAAGCTGAGCGAAAGCAAAGCAATTATACCAGATACACTTGCTCCCAGTACCTTTCGGACACCGATTTCTTTTGTTCGCTGTTCGGCAGTAAAGGCCGACAAACCAAATAAACCTAAACAGGAAACAAATATAGAAAGACCACCAAACAGGTTAGACAATGTTGTGAGTGTTTGTTCATGTTCAAATTTTTCTGCCACGAGGTTGTCTACAAATTTAATTTCCACCGGAAAATCAGGATTAATTTCTTTAGTAATTTTTGTGATCTGATCTATACTTTCCTGCGTATTTCTTGTTGTATTTAGCCGCATCGTAATTACATCACTATTAAAGGCATTAAATACAATAACCATAGGGTGCTGTGATTTGGTGGGTTCATCCCAAACTATATCATCAAATACACCTACTACAGGTCTTTTTTTTCCATTAAAAAATACTTGTTGTTCTAAGGGATTTTTTAGGCCCATTTTTTTTACCGCCGTTTCATTCAACATCAATGCTGAAGAATCTGAACTCCGGCCTTTTACAAAATCGCGTCCTGCAACAAGCCTGATGTTGTTGGTTTTGATAAAATCGAATGTGGTTTGAATGATATCGAAAGATATTTTTTCTTCGCCTGGCCTCATCCCCTGCCACTGTAAGCCGGAGGTATTAGAATTTTGCCGGGCAATACTACCTGAGGATTGCGCAACAGCAGTAACTGCACCCGATCGCAACAACCTATCCTTAAAGAGATCAAATTTAGGATAAAGGTTGCCCTCATGGGGCATTTCGACAAGTGCCGTTGTGTCATAGCCCAGCGATCTGTTTTTAAGATGCATGAGTTGCTGATATAAAATCAAAGTAGATAAGATCATCACAACAGCAAAGCCAAACTGTATAATAACCAAAATCTGCCTGAAGTTGAACCCAAATTTACGCTGAGATTTCACAGATTTCTTTAGCGCTTGAACTGGATTAAATGAAGACAGAAAAAATGCGGGATAACCTCCTGCAATCAGCCCGGTAAACAATATAAGCAGCAATACGGCCAACCAGTTTAAAAAACTATTATAATTAATCTGTAAGCTGGTATTAAGCAGGTTATTGAAAGATGGAAGAAAAACTTCAACCATTACAATAGCAAAGGTTACACTTATGACGGTCAGGATTAATGATTCGAGTAAAAATAGCCTAATCAGTGAGCTTCGGCTGGCTCCTATTGTTTTTCTAAGTCCTACCTCCTTTCCTCTTTTCTGAGACCTTGCGGTAGAGAGATTCATAAAATTGATGCAGGCGATTAAAAGGATGCTTAGGGCCAATATGATAAAAATACGCACCTGTTCAATTTGCCCTCCATCGGGTAAACCATTTGTAAAATGCCCAAAAAGATGGTACTTTTCAATTGGATATATAAAAGGTGCTGCATCGAGTGTATTGGTGCCTGTATTTTTGGAAATGAAATTTTTAATTTTTTCATTAAAAGCATTGGGATCAGTACCGGACTTAATGCTCATTACGGTGAAATATGAACAGTTACCCCAGTTTGGCGTAGCTGGCCATTCGTTTAAATTCTCATACAGTTTCCAGGGGCTTAAACACTCAAAACTATAAGTAAAATTGGCAGGCAAATCTTTAATTACTCCCGTAACCTTTAGGTTGACCTGATTTTCAAAACGAATCGTTTTATTCAACACTTCTGTTTTTCCAAAAAGACGCCTTGCAGTACTTTCGGTAAGTATTATAGAATTAGGGTCGTCAAAAGCTTTATCGGGATTGCCACTCAAATAATCAAATCTAAAAATCTTCAGAAAATCAGGATCAGCGTAGCGCCCAGCTATTTTAAAAGAATTTTGTCCATTGGCCAATAAACGGTTACTTTCCCATAAGATCCTACTGATGTTTTCAATTTCAGGATTTTGTTCTTTTAAAAGAGGAGGAAGTACATTTGGTGCCTGCGAACCTGTTGAAATCACATTTTTATTTGCACCATAAAAGTTCAACATCAGGTGGTAGATGTTCTTGGTGTTTCCAAACTGTTTGTCAAAATTCCACTGATACTCTACGTAAAGCAATAAAAGAATGCTTGCTGCAAGTCCAATGGACAATCCGCTAATGTTGATTATTGAATTTGTTTTATGCCTCAACAAATTCCTAAACGCGACCTTAAAATTTAATTTTAACACTTCCCTGTAATTTAAATATGAATTTACATACTGCTTTTAAATGTATCCGATACCTGAATATCTTCCTTTACCACGCCATCGGCAATGTGTAAAATTCGGTTTCCGTACTGTGCATTTTTTTCGGAGTGTGTAACCTGTATAATGGTAATGCCTTCTTCTTTATTCAATTTCCTAAAAAGTTCCATAATTTCTTCTGCTTGTACCGATTGCAGGTTGCCTGTAGGCTCATCGGCCAATATAACCGAAGGTTGTGCAGCCAGCGCCCTTGCAATGCCCACCAGTTGCTGTTGTCCGCCCGAAAGCTGGTTTGGAAACAAATCTTTTTTAGCTACAATGTTAAAACGGTCGAGCAAATCGGCAATGCGGCTTTTACGTTCGGAACCGCCAATTTTTTTATATAATAAAGGTGCTTCAATGTTTTCATAAACGGTCATTTCATCAATCAGGTGGTAGGCCTGAAAAACGAAACCAATATGGTTTCGGTATAGCTCAATCCGTTTACGCTCATTCAAAGAGGTTACGTCTTCACCCATAAACTCATATTGCCCGTATGTAGGCTCTTCAAGCATACCTAAAATGTTCAGCAATGTTGATTTTCCTGCGCCTGAAGGGCCCATGATGGAAACAAATTCGCCTTGTTTGATGCTGGTGGTTACATGGCGTAAAACGTAGTGTTTTACACCTTTTGCCGCATAGTATTTTTCTATATTTTTAAGTTCTATCATTTTTAAATCTGGGTTTAAAATTTATATTTTCAATTTATGAACAGGCTTATCCAAATGGTTTAAACCTATTCATATTTTAATGCTTTTACCGGATTTCCTACAGCAACTTTTCTGGCCTGAATGCTTACCGTTAATACTGCTATGATAATCGAAATTATGGTCGCCATTACAAAAGGGAATACAGGCATTTCTATTCGATAAGCAAATCCCTGCAGCCATTTATTTATTAAAATGTAGGCAATTGGCCAGCTGATCAGGTTTGCTAAAACAACTAAAATAAGAAATGATTTATTTAACAAACTAACAATCTGAACATTGGATGCACCTAAAACTTTTCTTACCGCAATTTCTTTTGTTCTTCTTTTTGCCACAAATGTAGAAAGCGCAAATAAACCCAATAAAGATAAGGAAACCGAAACTACACTGAATAAAATAATCATATTCATAAAGCGGTTATTATCTTCCAAAACCTTTCGAAATGCATTATCAATCGTGGTGTACTTTATAATGTAGTTGGGATACATTGCTTTCCACTCTGCCTCTATTTTTTTAACAATCGTTGTACTGTTTTCGGTATTAAACCTAATTAATAGATTGTTTGTTGCAGACATTCCGCCTAAATGAGTGACTTTATATACTGTTGGCAAAACGGCTTTATCAAAGCCTTCATTGTGGTAATCTTTAATTACACCAATAATCTGAAAAGTATAATTTGTAGCTTCATCTTTAATGTGATAGCTTTTACCTACCGCGTTCTTATCTATTAATCTTGCTGCAGCTTCGTTAATTACGACCGTGTTTATGGTATCCTGTTTATATTCTTTAGAAAAGATTCGTCCCTGTAAAACTTTTACTCCAAGTGCAGGTAAAGCATCCATACTTACGGTTACGGTATTGAGCCCTATTTTATTTCCTTTGTAAATAATTTCTTCCGGTACATTAAATACATTTCCCATTATTTGAGTGCTTGTACCCACATACTGTACACCTGGAATTCGCTTTAACTTTTCAACAAAAGTGCTATTATAATTGGTTCTGATATTGATGAGGTTACTGCGATCAAAACCTAAATCTTTATTGCTTACGTATTGGGTTTGCAAATGCATTACTCCAATAGCAATGATAAAAGTTACCGAGATTATAAATTGAAAAACCACCAGTACATTACGTAAGGCAATCCCTTTTAAACTGTTGCCGTAATTGCCTTTCAATACAGAAACCGGGTTATAGTTTGATAAAATCCAGGCGGGATAAAAACCGGCCAATAGCGTTACTAAAACAAAAAGACCAAGCAGTTGTACCACCATATTTAAAAGATGAGGGTTATGCCAGAAACTTAATTCAACATTAAACTGGGCATTGAAAGAAGGCAATAAAACCTCAATTAATATTATCGATAAAAATAAGGCTATTACACTTTGTAACGCTGCTTCTAATAAAAACTGACCTATTAATTGTTTTTTATAAGAACCCAGAACCTTTTTAACGCCTACTTCTTTAGCTCTTTGAACAGATTGTGCCGTGGCCAGATTAACAAAATTTATAATGGATACCAATAATAGAAATACGCAGATTCCAATTATTGGTTTTAATTTTTCTAACCAGCTTAACCGGAATGAAGGATTGCCATGTGCACTGGCTAATGGAATTGCTTTTAACTGTAAGTAATTGCCGTCTTTAAAATAACTCTTATAATCCGTTCCCACAAGTTTGGCTCTTGCCTTTTTAGCCTCGAGATAAACTTTTTGAATATTCTCATTTAGTATATCTGCATTCCCAGATGGATTCATTTTCACATAAACCTGGCAATAATTATTGTTTGTTGGATTTTCGGGATCTTTATCCTTATCGCCGGTACGCATCATAGCACTAAAGCCTGCGGTTTCGGGTGTTTTTGGATCTTCAACCACGCCGGTTATTGTTAAATCTGTACCTTCATCGCCCTGCCACATCACCACCTTAATTACTTTGCCTAATACCTTTTCAGTACCATAAAGCTTTTGAGCAAGGCTTTGTTTAAGTACTACTGATTTTGGAGCATTTAATGCGCTGCTTTCGTCGCCTTGTAAAAACTTATACTTAAAAACATGAAAGAAATTGCTGTCAGCATCTTTCATCCTGTCTACCGTTATAGGATCAGCATGGTCAATTTTAACTGAATTTCCGGTTTTAAAATCCCAATCCGGATCTACTTTAGTAACGGCCAATACCTGCGGAACTTTTTCACGAATTAAGCTGGCAACTCGGCTATCGTTAGATTCCTGCAAATGTTCTTTATTATCAGGCGTAGAAAAACTATGGCGCTCTCTAATCTGATAAACATGATCTAAATCCGTCGACCATTTGTCGTAACTTTCTTCATGGTTAATGTACAAAAGCAGTAATACAAAAGCGGTTAGGCCCAATGCAAGTCCGCCAATATTAATTGAGCCGTAAATCTTGTTTTTAAACAAGTTCCTTAATGCAATTTTAAGATTTAATTTAAACATGCGAGGTTAACTATATGAGTTGTTAAACTGGTTATTACTATTGGAAGCATAAATGATAGGTTACCAAATAAACTTATTCGTATTTCAAAGCATCAATTGTATTGGCACTTGCTGCTTTGTAAGACCTTACACTTACCGTAATTAAGGTAATTAGCATGGAAGCGATCATCGCTAACACAAATGGCCAGATGCTGAGTTCTATGCGATAGGTGAAGCCTGATAGCCATTTTGAAACAAATAAATACGCTAATGGCCAGGCGACTACATTTGCCAGAAAAACCATTAATAAAAATGAACCGTTGAGCATTTTTACAAGTTCCACTGTTGAAGCGCCTAATACTTTTCTAATGGCTACTTCGCGGGTTCTTTGTGTGGCGACAAAAGAAATCAATCCGAACAAGCCAATAAAGGAGATGAACATAATTATACCCGCAAAAACTTTAAATAAAGTACCCATAATCATTTCTGAACGGTAATAATTACTAATCTGTTCATCAAAAAACGAAGCGCCGTAAACGTATTCAGGAAGCACAGAATTCCATGTTTTTTCAATGGCATCCATATCCTGCATGATCATTTTACTGTCCATCTTTACTGCAATCTGAGTAAAATCTCTTTTCCGGCTAAAAATTGCAATAGGTGCTATTTCTTCGTGCAAACTACCATTATTAAAATCTTTAACCACCCCTACTATGGGCCCTTTCGCCCCGTTTAACTCCATAATTTTACCGATGGCATCATTAGGATTCCTTACGTTTAACCTTTTTAAAAGGGTTTCATTTACCACAAAATCTTTGATGGTATCACTTTTTGAAATTCCTTTCCCGGCAATAAACTGCAAACCAAATGTTTGAAAATAACTTTCGTCTGCATACTTGGTGTTGATTTGAAAATCGGCATCCTTCGAGCTGTTATAACGGAAACTGGTTTCGTTATTATTGCTTGATGAAGGTGCAGCGGCGCAAAAACTAACCGACTTTATACCTGGAATTTGCATAATGCGGTTGCGCAGGGTATTGTAACGCAATCCGGCAATGCTATCGCTGGGCACATCAACCAGTGCAATTGCGCTGGCATCAAAACCCAATGGCTTTTCTCGGATGTATTTCATTTGTTTAAGCACAACCAGGGTTCCGATGATTAGAATGATGGTTATGGCAAACTGCACCACGACCAATATTTTTCTTAAACCTAAGCCCCCGGTATTTGCTGTAATTTTATTTTTTATGGCTAATGCCGGACTAAAGCCAGACATAATCATAGCGGGATAAAATCCTGCAAAGAAGCTCACAAACAAAATCATAAGGAGCATAAAGCCAAATATGCTTGGGTGCTGAAAAATACTGAAAGAAATGCTTTGTTTAAAAAGATTTTGCATGCCTGGTAAAGCAGCTTCGGTAAGTACACAAGCAAAAAGCAGGGCAATTAACGATATGGTAAGTGTTTCTGTTAAAAACTGAACGACAAGCTGTTTCCGGCCGCTTCCCATTACTTTTCTAACCCCAACTTCTTTACTTCGGCTAACGGCTTGTGCGGTTGCAAGATTAATAAAGTTAATACATGCCGTTAACAATAAAAACAAACCGATAATGCCGAGCCCGTAAAGTTGCTTTAATGGCATGGTTGAGTGCGCAAAATTACCGTACCTTTCATTGTAATGTATATCGCTCAGGGGTTGAAAAGAATGACTTTCTTTACCCGGGCCTTTTTCTACATAATATTTAGCAATGAATTTTTGTAATGGTGCGTCTAAATTATTAATATCAAAACCTTTTTTAAGCAAAATATAACACTCTGAACCCGATGAACAAGATCCCCAGCGGGTTAAGTTTCTATTTTTATAACTTTTATAAGAGAATACGATTTTTAAAGGGAATGAACTGTTTTCTGGTACATCATCTAATATACCTGTTACCTTAAAAGTTTCATTATTCTGGAAATTGAGATCCTTACCAACGGCATTTTTCCAGTCACCAAAAAACTTGGTCGCCATTTCCTTTGATAAAACTGCTGTATTTGGGGCCGACAGAGCCTGTTTTGCGTTTCCGGAGAGCCATTTAAAACTGAAAATCTCAAAAAAATCGGGCTCCACATAAAATACATCTTCGGCCGTCTTTAACTTTTCTACGCCTGGTGCACTGTTTATCTTAATAATACCACCACTATTTTGAATGGCAGCCACTTTATCGACCAGCTGAGAAAAATCGTTCCGCATTGCCGGTGGCAAAGGACGTGGTGTACCTTGCGAATAAAATTCATTTCCATCGCTATACTTCCAACCTGAAACTACTCTGTAAATCCTGTCATCATTTTTATATCCCTTATCATAGCTTAATTGATAGCGTGTAAAAATGAAAATCAAAATACAACTGGCCATTCCTATAGAAAGGCCGAGGATGTTAATTAAAGTATAGCCCTTATTTTTCCAAAGGTTTCGCCACGCTATTTTCAGATTTAATTTAAACATAGTGTTATGGTTGAAAGGCAGAGGACTGAGGATTGAGGATTTGGCCATTTTGACCTTCGTCTCGCCACCTTATTCCTTCCACCCTATTCGTATTTCAAAGCATCATAATATTTACCAACGATCAGCTATAAGGCCTTGATTTTTAAAAATTTGACCTGGTTTTATCTGATTTTAATTTTAATATAAATCGTTCGTAAATTTCAACATTGGCATACCAATTTTATACCAACCAAAAATAAAAAAACAACTACCTGAAAATCAAATAGTTGTTTTTGTTAAAAATTTAAACATGTTCATTATCGAACAATAATTGTACGTTATTGAACGAATTAAAATCGCTTTAATCTACTCATATTTTAAAGCATCTACTGGTTTAGCTTTTACCGCTCTTCGGGCTTGTAAACTTACCGTAAAAATGGTTAGGATAATGGTAACCAACGCACTGATTACAAAAGGCAGAATTGGAATTTCTACGCGGTATGCAAAGGTATTTAACCATTTATTTGTTAAAATATAGGCAACAGGCCAGGCAATTAAATTGGCTACTATGGCCATGATCAAAAATGAGGTGTTAATTAATTTCATAATCTGAAGATTGCTGGCCCCTAATATTTTACGCACGGCAATTTCCTTAATTCTGCCATTGGTAATGTATTTGGCAAAAGCAAATAATCCCAACACGGCAATAAAAATGGTCAATAATGCCGCAGCAAAAAATATAGACTCCAGCTGCTCTTGTTTTTTAAAAAGCTTACCATATAATTCGTCCAGAAACTGGTAGCGAAAGTTGTCGCCGTCTTTTTTATTAATTTCTGGCCATTGCGATTTTAATGTAGCCAGCACCTGCGCCATTTTGCTCGCATCTATCTTAAGCATAATTTTATCTTTTGGATTTGAGCAGGATGCTTTAATGCTATAAATGGTGGGCTCAACAGGCTTTTCAAAGCCAAGTGTTTTAAAATTTTTGATTACACCTACAATTGTATAATTATCCCCGCAGCCTCTGATTGTTTTTCCAATCGGATTAATTAGCCCATATTTTGCAACGGTTGCTTCATTTATTATTGCGGAGGTTGCTGTATCGGTTTTAAAATTCTGGGAGAAAGTTCTTCCTTCTTTAATTTTAATCCCTAAAGTTTCAAAATAATCGAAATCTACACTCGTAAAAGTCAAATTTTCCTGTACACCATCAACAGTGTAACCCGTAGTTCCGCTATCAGAACCATCCGGAATTTCTGTTGCAACAGTAACTGATTTTACACCTGGAATTTTCATTATTTTTTCCCGAATGGGTTCAAATGTTTTTGCTTTTGAAAAGTAAGCCAGGTTTTTAATATAAACCACTTGATCTGCCTTAAAACCAACATCCTGCGTGCGCATGTATTTCAACTGTGTATTGATAATTAACAGCCCCGTAATAAAAATTACCGCCACACTAAACTGAAATACCAATAAACTATTTCTTAACCAGTAGCTTTGTTTGCTGGTTTGATAATTTCCTTTTAACACCAAGGCAGGCCTAAAACCAGAAAGTACCAGGGCCGGATAAATCCCTGCAATTAATGTAATAAACAGCAAAATTAAAGGCAGTTGCCAGAATAAGGTATTGTTTGCACTCCAGATAGATAAATCGACCGAAAACAGGTTGTTAAACTTTGGTAAAATAAGTTCGGCTATAATTAATCCTAAAATCGTGGCAAAAAGGCATTGAATAAAAATTTCAATCAGGAATTGTATAGTAAGCTGGAAACGATAGGCACCAAGAACTTTTTTAACGCCTACTTCTTTCCCTCTTTTTGTAGCTTGTGCAATGCTTAAATTGGTAAAGTTGATACAGGCAATAATCAAAATAAGAATACCAAGTACGGATAAGGCAATTAAAACTTTATAATTTGCATTATTTCCTGCTTTGGGCCTTAAATGTTGGTTTTCTAAAGGATCAAGAAATGTGGAGGTTTGTTTGATTTTATTGATTGTAGCTGCGTCGGTTTCTCCTTCTAATAATTCAGTTCTATATAATTTTAATATTTTCTGATCCAGATTAGCCATATCTGTACCCGGACGAACCTGAATATACGTATAGTAATTATTGTACCCATAATTTTCATCTCCACCTATTTTATTCACAATGGAAATGGCATCAAAACTGATCGTAGAATGTGGATCGGCATAAACACTGGATTTAAGCTCGCCCTGCATGCCGGATGATTTGCTTCCCAAAACAATCATCTTTGGCTTTTTATCGGTTTTATCCGGAAAGAGAGTTTCAGCGTTTTCACGGCTTAAATAAAATAGATTTTCGGGTCCATTTGGTTTGTCAATCCCATTATCGGGCCTAATGTTAAACATTTTAGCTGCCGCTGTATCCAAGAACAAACATTTCTTTAAAAATACAACTGCGTTAGCGCTATTAACAGGAATTTCAAAATAACTATACTTCATTGTTCCAACAGAAACCACTTCCGGGAATTTCTCTTTAATGGCCTGGCCTAAGGGTGGCGGGGTATAATTGGTTTTTAAGCCCGGCAATTCACGGCCTACGATGTAGATGTTCTTGTAATTTGGATTTTTCTTATCAAAACCGGTTTCGTATGTAAAATACATCATAACCAGGATAAAAGCAGCAATTGCAATAGCTAACCCACCTACATTGATTAAGGTTATGTTCCTATTTTTCCAAAGGTTACGTAATGCGATTTTTAAGTTTAATTTAAACATAATTTTAAGTTTGAAGATTAAAATGCTGTAAGCTTGAAGATTTGGACGTTCAATCCATCAGCCTTATTCATATTTAAGTGCATCAATGGCATTTGCTTTTGCCACTTTAAGGGTTTGTAAACTCACGGTTAATATGGCAATGATTACCGAGATTAATAGCGCCAGCACAAAAGGCCATAAACTAATGCTTGATTTGTAATCATATTTTTCGAGCCACTTGGAAACTGTAATATAGGCCACAGGGATGGCGATAACATTTGAAATGATAACAAGTTTCATAAAATCTTTATTCAACAAAACCAGTATATCCGACAGGTTTGCGCCTAAAACTTTTCTAATGCTGATTTCCTTGCTGCGTTGCTCTGCCATATATAAAGCCAGGCCAAGTAAACCCAGGCAAGAAATGAAGATTGCAAAACCACCAAACAGGTTAGAAAGTACACTCAGCAATCGCTCATTCTTTAATTTTTCGGCCATGCCCTGGCTTACCATTTCTACTTCTACAGGATAAGCTGGATTGAGTTTCTGGCTTATGGATTTAATGGTTTCGATTGATGAAGTGAGTGATTCTTTAGAATTTAGCTTCAATAACAAAACATCACTTTCTTTTACATTATAATAATAAACTGTTGGTTGTACTTTTCCGCCAAGTGATTCATTAAAATAATCTTGAATCACACCAACCACCTTAAATGGTTTTGAATCACCCCAATGAATTATGGCTCCTACCGGATTTTTTAAATTCATAAATTTAACAGCCGTTTCATTTAACAGTAATGATGTTGCGGTATCGGCTGGAAATGATGCCGAAAAATCTCTGCCTTTTAAAATTTTAACACCCACGGTATGTGAAAAATCATAACCCATACTTCTATAACTAACAATCGATACATCATTTTTCGATTTCCCTGGCCATATAAAGTCACTGGTGATGGAACCACCACTTTGAGTAAAGGAGTTTGCATACTCAACGGCAGAAACAATTGCACCAGCATTTTTGAGTTCTTTTTTTAAGATATCCAATTTACCTGGTTTTCGCAACTCTCCTTCCAGCTGGATTTGGGCCAAGGCATTTTGATCAAATCCTAAAGGCTTATTTTTCAAAAATTGAATTTGGTTGTAAACTACAATTGCCGAAATAATCATACAGATTGACAAAGTAAACTGCACCACAACCAATACTTTTCTAATGGACAGAGAGCCTGCTGACCCTTTAAATCCCTTTAAAACTTTTACAGGAATGAAAGATGACAGGTAAAATGCCGGATAACTTCCAGCCAATAAACCTGTAATTAAAATGAGTGAAATTAGGGTGCCCCAGAATGTATATGAGCTGTATTTGATTTGGATACTAATATCCAGCAGATTATTAAAATAAGGCAAAAAGCTTTCTAACAATACAAAGGCTACAAACATTGCTAAAAAAGAAACTAATAGCGATTCGATCAGAAATTGAGACATTATGGTATTTCTTGTCGAGCCTAATGCTTTACGTACACCAACCTCTCTTGCCCGTTTTTCTGATCGGGCGGTAGAAAGGTTCATGTAATTTATGCAGGCAATAAGTAGCACACAAACAGCCAAAAAACCAAATAACGTCACCTGATCTATTCTTCCACCAACGGGTTTACCATTTTGAAAATCATTATATAAATGAAGCTGTTTGAAAGGGAGAAGAAAAGGTTGATATGCCATCTCCTTTAAATCAGGCTCTTTATTAACAATGAAATTGCTTAAAGTCTTATTTGTTGATTCTAAAAGCCCTTTATCTTTTAATTTGACAATGGTAGCACAGGTTATTGCACCCCAGCCATTCTCTTTCTGTCCAGGGTTTTCTTGTTCGAAAAATGCCCAGGGTTGCAAAATATCAAACTGGATACTTTGATTTTTAGGTAAATCCTCAATAACGGCCGTAACTTTAATGTCTTTTTTATTATCCCACTTAATACTTTGTCCAATTGGGTTCTCATTCCCAAATAATTTTTTGGCTGTTGAGGCAGTGATTAGTGCACTATTTGGATCTTTTAAAGCTGTAATAACATCTCCGTATATAAACTTATAACTCAGTATTTTTAAAAAACCAGGGTCTACCTCATTTAACCTAAGCTTGAAATTATTTTGGTTGTGACTAAATAATTTCAAACTGTTGTACATATTTATTCGTGCCGCTATTTCAACACCTGGAAACTCCTGTATTAATGCATCTGCGAGTTTATTAGGTACAGATTCGGTTGTAAATAAATTCCCATTAGATTTTAGATTTAATTTAGCCATGTAAACCTTCTCTACATCCTCAAACTGCTTATCGTAGCTCAATTCGTAGTTAACATACAAAAGCAACATTAAGCAGCAAGCCATGCCAATGGCTAAACCACCAACATTGATTAATGTAAAACCTTTGTTTTTCCAAAGATTTCTAAAGGCTATTTTTAAGTTTAATCTGAACATAGTTTTAAGTTTAAAAGCTTAAAGGTTGAGGGATTGGGTATTTTTGTCTGGAGCGCCTCACCCTTTTGCCTTATTCGTATTTTAAAGCATTTACAGGATTAGAAGTTGCCGTTTTATAGGCTTGAAAACTCAGTGTTACTAAAGCCAGAATTAATGTACCCGCAGCCGCTAACACAAATACCCACAAGGAAATATCGGTATGGAATTCAAATTTTTGAAGCCAGGCATTCATGGCATACCAGGCAAGCGGTACCGCTATAACAATGGATACGGCAATCATTTTTACAAAAGATAAAGACAATAACTGCATCAGGCTAAGTGCCGAAGCGCCCAATACTTTGCGTACACCAAACTCTTTTGTGCGCTGCTCTGCACTGTAAGCAACCAGTCCAAATAATCCTAAGCAAGAAACAAAGATGGCAAGCCCTCCAAAAAGGTTAGATAAAATACCCAGTGTTTTTTCTGATTTATATTTATCCGTATAAAGCGAATTCAGGAAGTTGATCTCCACAGGATAGGCAGGGTTTATGGCTTTGGTTATACTGGTTATCGTTTCTATATTTTGCTGTAAACTGTTGTCTTTATTTAAACGCATGGTAATTGTTCCGGTGCGCTTAGGATCAAAGAAAACGACCATTGGATTGTTAGATTTGTAAGGAGAATCCCAAACGTAATCATCAAAAACACCAATAATATTATATTTATCACCAAATACGGTTACTGTTTTCCCTATTGGGTTTGTATAGCCAAAAGTTTTAACTGCCGAAGCACTTACCATTACGCCCGCCGAATCTGATGCAAAGTTTTTAGAAAAATCTCTTCCTTCTGTTAATTTTATTCCATTTGTTTTAGTAAAATCGTAAGTGGTAGATACCTGATTAAACATCTGAGTATTATCTGGCTGAATCATCCCTTCCCAGGTAATGCCCATAAAATTATGGCCATGGTGAGACAAACTTACCGATGACTGGGACATTGATGTTACGGCGCCGGATTTTAGCAATTGAGTGCGCAAAACTTCGTATTTAGTTTTCAGTTCTCCATCCTGTGGCATTTCTGCAAGCGCATTTACATCAAATCCTACTGGTTTGTTTTTAATGTATTGTATTTGTTTGTAAATCACCAGGGTAGAGATAATCAATATAATGGCAAAGCAAAACTGCCCTACCACTAAAACTTGTCTTAAGCTAACAGAAAAGAAACTGCCTGATTTTATTTTTCTTTTTAAAGTTTGGATTGGATTAAATGCGGAGAGATAAAATGCGGGATAACTCCCGGCGATAAGTCCTGTACCGAATACAATTCCTAAAATACCTACCCAACTGGAGGTTTCGAAATAAGATATATCAAGTTTTATGTTTAAAAGGTTATTGAAGGTTGGCAGGAAGATTTCTAAAATGGCAATTGAAATAATTAATGAGATAATTGTTAACACCATTGATTCGGTTAAAAACTGCAAAATTAATGAAGCCCGATTTGCACCGATTGTTTTTTTGATGCCTACTTCTTTTGCACGCTTTTCTGATTTAGCGGTAGCCATGTTCATAAAGTTGATGCAGGCAATTAACAGAATACCGAAAGCCAATCCCATAAACAAATAAATTTGCTCAATTGCTCCGCCTATACTTTTTCCATTTTCAAATTTCCCATAAAGATGAAGCTTGCTTAATGGAAATAAGAATTGTGCCTGATGGGTGTCGTTTGTGTTCTTTTTCAGTACCCCGAATATTTTTTGATTAACTGCATCTAAATTAGCACCTGTTTTTAACCTGACTAAGGTTAAAAAGCTATAATTTTCCCAGTTTGGAACTTTTACACTTTTATCAATGGTTTCAAATAAAGACCATGGCATTAAATAATCGAATTTATTTGAGCTGTTATCCGGCTGATCTTTAATTACACCAGTAACGTTTAAATCGAGTTGATCTTTAAAACGAACAGATTTGTTTAATACATCGGTAGTCCCGAACAAGATCTTTGCGGTAGATTCTGTTAATATTACGGCATTAGGTGCATTTAAAGCCGTATTGGCATTACCCTGTATAAATTCGTAATCGTACATTTTAAGGATGGTAGGTTCTGCAAACCTCGACATCCGTTTGTATGAATTTTGGCCGTTGGCAATTAAATCCTTACTTCCATAATCCATTCTGGAAGTGTACATAACTTCAGGGATATCTTCTTTAATAGCAGGGCCTAAAGCCGCGGTAGATCCTTCAAAAGTTACGGATATTACACCATGCTCTCCCGGAACATTAGTCATAGTTGTAAAAACATTTTCAGCGTTTTTACCCTGCTTATCAAAATTCCATTCGTAAGAAACATACAGCAACAACATTAAGCAGGCTGCAAGCCCAATAGCCAAACCTGTAACATTAATTAATGAGGAAGTTTTGTTCTTCCAAATGTTTCGTAAAGCAATTTTTAAGTTTAATCTAAACATATTTTTATAGTTTGGCATTTAGCCGTAAGCGTTTCACATTTAAAACGCTTACCGCCAAAAGCAGGTCTTATTCATATTTAAGTGCATCAATTGGGTTTGCTTTTGCCACTTTTACCGATTGTATGCTTACCGTTAAAACGGCTATTAAAATGGATATTACAATAGCCAGTAAGAATGGTATAAAGGATATGGAAACGTGATACTCAAAAGCAGAAAGCCACTTGCTGATAATAATATAAGCCAACGGAAAAGCAATCAGGTTTGCAATAGCAACCAGTTTTATAAAATCTTTATTTAAAAGGGTTAGGATATTACCTGTACTGGCGCCCAAAACCTTCCGGATACTAATTTCCTTTTTACGCTGCTCGGCCATAAATAAGGCTAATCCAAGCAGGCCTAAACAGGAGATAAAGATGGCAAAGCCGCCAAACCAGTTGGAAAGTGTACCCAAAAGTTTTTCGTTCTGGAATTTAACTTCGAATGATTCATCAACAAATTTACGGCGAACCGGATAGTTAGGCTCCATTTGCTTAACCAGTTCATCTATTTTTTCGAGTGAAGAGCTAATGTTTTGATTGGGGTTTAAACGCACTAAAATTACACCAGCACCATCTTTATAACTTGGATAAAATATCATTGGTGCAACTTTTTGATAGGCACTCTCTACCACAAAATCTTTTACTACACCAACGTTGGTAAGTCTTGTACCACCCCAATTAATAACAGCACCAATAGGGTTTTTAAGCCTCATCATTTTAACTGCGGCTTCGTTTAGCAATACAGTGGCCGTATCGTTTGGAAACTGAGTAGAAAACTCCCTTCCGCTAATCAACTCTGTACCAATGGTCTCTACAAAATCATTTCCAATCCCCCTGTTGTTAAATAAAATTGATTCATTAGGATCTTTACCCTCCCAGGATATAGCCGTTGTATTGTTTCCATTTTCGGTCAGATCTTTACTAAAAAAAGTAACATTTGATGCTGCACCTGACTTTATAAACTGGGTTTTAAGTAATTCTAATTTTTTGTTATCCTGCATTCCGCCCTCAACAGCAATTTGAATCAAATTGGTTTTATTATACCCTATAGGTTTGTTTTTAACATACCGGAGTTGCTGATAGATAACTGATGTGCAAACAATAAGGCAAGCTGCAAAAACAAACTGCACCACCACCAATACTTTTCTAACCGAAACAGAAGAATCTGTTTTAATTTTTAAACCTTTTAATACTTTAATTGGTTCGAAAGAGGATAAATACAGCGCAGGGTAACTTCCGGCTATAAATCCGGTAAAAACCATTAAAGCAAACAGTGTAATCCAAAATCCAATATTGGTATAATCTATTTTCAGCTCAATGTTTAGCAGGTTATTAAAATACGAAAGGCTAACTTCCACTAAAACAAACGCCAAAACAGTTGCAAGAAAAGTTACAAACACCGACTCTAACAGAAACTGGCTTATTAATGATTTACGTGTTGAACCAATTGCCTTACGGATGCCAACTTCTTTTGCCCTACGTTCAGAACGGGCGGTTGATAAATTCATAAAATTTACGCAGGCAATCAGCAAAATACAAAAGGCAAGCATAATGAATATTTTAAGCTGGTCTATTTTCCCGCCAACCATTTTTCCATTTTCAAATTCATCGTACAAATGCCATTTGGTTAACGGATGCAGCGAAGCGACGGAGGTATTGTCTTTTTGGTTGCGTTTGTAAATGCCTTTCATGGCTTCGTTTACTTCGGCAAAGTTTTTATTATCCTGTAACTGAACTATGGTTAAACACATATTGCTGCCCCAGTTTGCTTCTTTGGCCCACGATTCTCTCCTTTCAAATAATGCCCATGGCATTAAAGCTTCAAAAGTTATGCTGTTGTTGGCGGGTATATCCTCAATGATGGCTTCTACTTTTAATACATCCTGATTCTCAAGCTTTACTGTTTTATTAATCGGATCTTCATTACCAAATAATTTTTTAGCAAAAGATTTTGTAAGAATTATGGTATTTATATCTTTTAAAACCTGATTTGGATTGCCTTTAATAAACTTATAATCTAATATTTTAATAAAAGACGGATCAGAAAAGAGTACCCTGCTAGTTAATTTATTCTCGCCAACCGTAATTAGTTTTGGACTCGGGTAAGTAGAATGCGATGAATTTTTAACTCCCGGAATCTTTTCTCTCACTTCATCTGCCATCGCATTGGGTGTCCATGCCCAGCTAAAAATTTTACCGTTTGCAGGCGAATGCTGGTAAACGATATAGGTTTTATCAGAATCTGTAAATTGTTTATCGTAGCTCCACTCGTAAGCAACATACAGCAACAAAATCATGCAGCTGGCCAAACCGATGGCTAAACCTCCAATATTTATTAGAGAGAATCCTTTATTTTTCCAAAGGTTTCTTAAGGCTATTTTTAAGTTTAATCTGAACATAATGAGTTACCTGTATATTTTTTTTAATTGCGCTGTTTTAACTACTGATTGAATTATTCGTGTTTTAATGCATCAATGGGATTGGCTTTTGCCACTTTAAATGATTGTACACTTACTGTTAAAATGGCTATTAAAACGGATAAGCCAATTGCCGCTATAAAGGGTAGTGAAGAAATTGAAACCCGGTATTCATAACCTGAAAGCCATTTATTAACGATAATATATGCAAGCGGAAAAGCAATTATATTGGCTATCGCCACCAGTTTAATAAAATCTTTATTCAGTAATGCAAGGATATTTCCGGTACTGGCGCCCAAAACCTTGCGTATGCTAATTTCCTTTTTGCGTTGCTCTGCCATGTATAAAGCAAGGCCCAATAAACCCAAACAAGAAATAAAAATGGCAAAACCACCAAACCAGTTTGAAAGTGTACCCAACAATTTCTCGTCTCTAAACTTGCTTTCAAATTTTTCATCTACAAATTTCCTGTCGATTGGAAAAGCAGGGTTAATATCTTTGAAAATCCCATCAATGGTATTTAAAGACGAGGTTAAATTTTGATTTGGGTTAAGCCTTAAAATCATATTAGACATGCCACCATTCATTGCCATAATTAATGGTGCCGGTTTTTTGTAGGCCGATTCCATAACATAATCTTTTAGCACGCCAATTATGGTTATAGGTCTTCCCCAGGTAATTTGCTTACCTACCGGATCTTTTAAACCCATAACTTTAATCAACTCTTCATTTACAATTACATTTGCAGTATCAGCAAAAGCTGAAGAAAAATCGCGTCCTCGGACCAAAGTCATTCCAGTTGTTTTAACAAAATCGTAACCTGCCCATCTAAAATTAACTAATACTTTTTCATTCGGATCTTTTCCAGGCCAGCTTACACCATAGCCATTATTACCACCTTCGGTTAAAGAGGCACTATATTCTGTTACATTGGTTACTGCGCCTGATTTTAAAAGCTGATCTTTTAGTAATTTGCGTTTTTCAGCGCTATTTAATACGCCCTGAATGGGCACTTCAATTAAATTGTTTTTATCATATCCAATTGGCTTAACCCTGATATAGTTTAGTTGACGGTAGATAAAACCTGTACATACAATTAAACAAGCAGCAAATACAAATTGGAAAACAACTAAAAATTTCCTTACCGATAAAGAAGAACTTCCGGTTAAAGCAAAGCCCTTAAGTACTTTTATAGGCTGAAAAGAAGACAGATAAAATGCCGGATAACTTCCAGCTACAAAACCTGTAATAATGGTTAAGCCCAGAAAAGTTGACCAGAATTTCCAATCACTATAATTAATCTGAAGGGTGATGTGTAAAAGGTTATTAAAATACGGTAAGCTTACTTCAATCAGTACAAAAGCCAATACCATACTTAACAGGGATAATAAAAAAGATTCGAACAAAAATTGCTTAACTAAGCTGGTTCTCGAGGAGCCGATTGCTTTCCTTACGCCCACTTCTCTCGCTCTTTTTTCTGATTTTGCAGTAGAAAGGTTCATGAAATTTACACATGCAATTAACAATATGCTAAATGCAAGCAGCAAGAAAATCCTTAACTGATCTATTTTCCCTCCTACAGAAATTCCATTTTCGAACTTCCCATACAGGTGCCATTTGTAAAGCGGAAACATAAACGCCTCGTTGTTGCTGGTTTTATCCTGGTTACGAAAAAAATTCCTCAGGATTTTATCAGCCGCATTAAAATTACTGTTGTTTTGCATCTGAATTAGGGTCATACAAAAATTGCTGTCCCAACCCACCGATTTTATAAAAGGGTTTTCATTTTCAAATAAAACCCATGGTAAAATATAATCAAATTGCAGACTACTGTTTTTAGGTGCATCGGCTATTACAGCCTCAACCGTTAAAGGCTGGTTGTTGTTGAGTTTAATAATTTTATTGATCGGATCTTCATTTCCGAATAAACTCTGAGCTAAAGTTTCACTAATTACAATACTATTTGGGTTTTTTAATAAGTGATTCTGGTTACCTTTTAAAATTTTATAATCTATAATTTTAAGAAATTCAGGATCTGCAAAAGTTCCGAATTTTTTAAAGTTGTTGTTGTTATAGGTAATTAGTTTAGATTCACCATAAGATAAACGTGTTACGTTTGAAATTCCTGCAATTTTAGTTTTAACCTCATTTGCTAAAACGCCAGGAGTAGCCCCAAAAGTGAAGGTTGTAGTTGCTGTTTTTTGATTATTAAAGACAACATAGGTATTTTTATAATTGGTAAATTGTTTATCATATCCCCACTCATAAGCTACATACAATAATAAAATCATACAACTGGCCAAACCAATAGCCAAACCACCTAAGTTAATTAAGGTAAATCCTTTATTTTTCCAGAGGTTTCGCAGGGCAATCTTAAAATTTAATTTGAACATTTTATTTGTATGGTTAAGTCAATGTAACTTACTGAAGCTTGATTTTGTTAATGGAGCATTTTGTTGTTTCTTTAGGTCTGCCACGAGCTCAAACCAATAAGTAACCATTTAACTAATGGTGTTGGTCATTAACAACGCAACGACCTAAAATGCAGCCTTATGTTATTTTAGTTAAAAAATTAAAGGGCCAATCCCACTCTTCCCATCCGGGAAGATTTTCGGGCTGGCTATCATTAACTAAAACTAAATTCTTGTTTGAAGTTGAAGGAGCAAGTAGAAGGCAGAAAAATTATGACAATTAAATCCATCACCTTAAAACTTACGCCGCCCTTGCTTATATTAGCTCTTCGTTTCTACTTTTATTTATTTTTTCAGAGATCACATGTCCATCTTTTAAATTGATAATCCGGTTAGAAAAGCTGGCGTCATGGCTGGAGTGTGTAACCATCACAATGGTTGTTCCAGTTTCGTTTAATTCGCAAAGCAATTCCATCACTTCATTTCCATGCGAACTGTCTAAATTTCCGGTAGGCTCATCGGCTAAAACCAATTTTGGTTTGGTTACCAGCGCCCTTGCAACGGCCACACGTTGTTGCTGACCGCCAGACAGTTGCTGAGGAAAGTGCCCGCTTCTGTTTACGATATTCATACGTTCAATAATTTCGTTTACCAACTTCTTTCTTTCAGTTGCGGGCACTTTATTATAGATTAAAGGAAGTTCTATGTTTTCAAAAACCGTTAGTTCATCAATCAGGTTAAAATTTTGGAAAACGAAACCCATATTCCTTTTACGAAAATTAGAGCGTTCCCTATCATTCAAGGTTAAAAGTTCTGTATCGATAAACTTGTAGCTTCCGCTTTCCGGTTTATCCAATAAGCCCATAACATTTAACAAAGTTGATTTACCACAACCTGATGGTCCCATAATGGATACAAATTCTCCAGCAGCAACATGAAGGTTAATTCCATTGAGCGCTGTGGTTTCCACTTCTTCAGTTTTGTAAACTTTTTCCAGATTTTCTATTTTAATCATAATTTTAGTATGAAGTATATTTTAGTATTTAGTATCAAGTATCAAAACCTGATTATTATTTTTTCTGATTGTTTATTTTTAAAAACGCTAAACTTATTTACTAATCTCTACCTGATCGTACTGGTTAAACTGATCGTATGAAGAAGTAATTACCTCATCATTTTTTTGTAAACCATCCAATATTTCATAATAAAGGTAATTTTTGCGTCCAATTTTAACGTTTCTTTTGGTTGCTTTACCGTTGTTTACCACAAATACCCACGAACCTCCGGTACTTTGAAAAAACTGTCCCTGTGCTAAAAGCAACGATTTACTGTTGTCAGATAACGTTAATTTTGTTTGTAAGGATAAACCACGACGTAAACCTTCAGGAGAACCATTTTTAAAAACCATTTCTACCTGAAACTGTCCTGCAGTAACCTCTGGAATCACCTTACTAACGGTTAAGTTGTATGTTTTTCCATTAAACTCGCAACTTGCAGTTTGGCCTTCCTTTACCCTGTTAATATAATACTCATCTACACCCGCCTGCAATTTATAACCTTGTAAAACGTCTATTTTTCCAATCATTTCATTGGAAGTATAAGATTTACCGATTACAGGATCGTAAGAAGATAATTTACCCGAAACCGGGGCCTTTATGGTCATGTTCTCAATGTTTTTACGAATCATTTCCAAACTCTCATTCATTTGGCCCATACTCTGGTCTATTTGAGCCAGTTGCATTTTACGGCTTTGATTTTCCTGCTGAATGGCTTGTCTTACAATTTTACGTTTACCCTGATAATACTCATAATCCTGGTTAGATTTTGTAAATTCCTGTGTTGTAATTACTTTTTTCGAATATAAAGCACTGTCCAAACGATATTGTCTTGCGGCAGTACGTAAATTATTTTCAACGTCCAGTAAATCCTGGTTTAACACCCTTTGGTTCTGTTCTAAATCCAATCTCGATTTACGTAACTGGTTAATTTGTTCAGTTGCTGCCGTTTGGCTTGAAGTATAGCTTAACATAGCGTTGGAATTGGAAATTCTTAAAAGTGGCGCACCCTTAACAACAGAAGATCCATTTTCAGTAAAAATTTCTGCTACAGTTCCCCCTTCAGACGAACTTACGATTACTGAAGTAAGTGGTACAACACTCGCATTTAATAAAACCACATCTTCAAAATCGCCAAATTGTACTTTGCTAATCGTTAACTTGTCAGCATCAGCTTTATATACTTTTTTTAATGATAAGGTATAGCCATAAATTACAACGGCAACAAATGCAATTGCCCCGCCTAATATTAGTAAGGTTTTGGTGCTAAATCTTTTCTTTTCTATTTTCTTATCCATTGTTTGTTGGTACTGTTTTGTTGCTTAATAACCAAGCTTGTGCCAAAAGCATAAAACAAAATAAACAACTAAAAATCAATAACTTATAATTTAATCACGCAACGAAATGTTCATTTCCGGACAGTTTATGTGCGAGATCGAACAGTTTTAGTAAATTCGTATTACCAAATTAAAATTTATGTTAGACGCCACAGTCCTGATTATTGATGACGACGACGATATTCTGCTAAGTGCAAGATTATTTCTTAAGCAACAGGTTAAGCAGGTTGTTACCTGTAAATCGCCAAAAGAGATTAATATTTTATTAAGTAAAAATGAGGTAGATATCGTTTTACTGGATATGAATTATCAGAAAGGGGCCAGTGATGGCCGCGAAGGCCTGTATTGGCTGGAACATATCCTTTCTATTGATAAAGATTATGTAGTGATTTTGATGACTGCTTTTGGAAATGTTGAACTGGCGGTGAAAGCCATTAAGAAAGGGGCTACAGATTTTATTCTTAAGCCATGGGAAAATGAAAAACTTTTTGCTACACTTTCTTCTGCATCTAAACTACGCGAATCGACCAGAAAAGTAAAGAAGCTCGAAAAAATTCATTCTTCTTTACAAAAAGACATGACCCGGGGTTTTGAAAATATTGTTGGCGAAGCCGAAGTTATAAAACAACTGCAAAACACCTTGGTAAAGGTTGCACCAACTGATGCCAACATGTTAATTTTGGGCGAAAACGGAACCGGAAAACAGGTATTTGCCTATGAAATTCACAGGTACTCACAGCGCAAGAACCAGGTTTTTATGCATGTAGATTTAGGCTCTTTAAACGAGAATCTTTTTGAAAGTGAGTTGTTTGGATACGCCAAAGGTGCTTTTACTGATGCGAAAGAAGATAAACCGGGAAGATTTGAACTTGCAGATGGAGGAACGATATTTCTGGATGAGATTGGAAACCTAACGCTACCCTTGCAGGCCAAATTATTAAGTGTTTTACAAAACAGAACCGTTACCCGCCTTGGCGAAAGTAAGGAGCGTAAAATAAACGTACGCTTAATTACGGCTACAAACATGCCTTTAAACGAAATGGTGGCTAAAAATACGTTCAGGCAGGATTTATTGTTCAGGATAAATACTGTTGAATTGTTACTTCCGCCTTTACGTAAACGCGGAAGGGATATTTTATTGCTTGCCAACCATTTTATGCAGGTTTTTAGTTCAAAATACCATAAAGAAACCCGTGCGCTAAGTTCGAAGGTAGAAGATGCATTATTAAATTACAGCTGGCCCGGCAATGTGCGTGAGCTTCAGCATGTTTTGGAAAGGGCTGTAATTATGAGCGATGGCACAACAATATCTGAAGAAGATTTACAATTGAGTCCGCAGCGTTTTTCAAATAATAATGCCTTGCCGGATGAAATGGCCTTGGAAGATATGGAGAAAATGATGGTGCAAAAGGCAATCGATAAGCATAAAGGGAACATCTCAAAAGCAGCAGCCGAACTTGGGTTAACACGTGCAGCTTTATACCGCAGAATAGAAAAATTTGGAATATAGTTTATCCTCTAAAAATGTTTTATAAACGCTTTACCTTTCGTTTAGTATTCCGGCTGCTGATCATTAACCTGCTGGGGTATTTATTATTTTACCTTATTAAAAACACACAACTTTGGTTTACCATCATTGGTTTGGGTTTAATTTTTGTTGGTACCATTATTTCCTTATACCTTTATATTAACGAAATCAGGGCAGATATTAAGCGGTTTATTCTCGCCGTAAAAACCCGCGACCATACTTTAAATTTTAAAAACAAAACAACCAAAGGCAGTTTCCCTGAGCTGTACGAATCTTTCAGTGATATTTTACTTGTACATAAACAAATCAGGCTGGAACAGGAAGCTATGTTTCAATTGATTAAAACCATTTTAGAACAAGTTCCTGTAGGTGTAATTGTGGTTAACAATACCGAAAGGCAGCTGAATGAAAACATGGAAATAGCCTTTTTTAACCAGGCTGCCTCCAACTTGCTTGGTGTGCCTGCCTATAAATACTGGCATCGCTTAAAACAACACTTACCTGTTTTTGCCGATGAAGTTGATCAGATTATTGAAGGTGGCAAACGGTTTTTAGAACTCAAAATCCAGGATAAATTTATCCAGCTTTCTACAGAGGTTATCCCTTTAAATTTATATGGAAATAACTATACCATCATTAGTTTTCAAAATATTAAGGACGAAATAGAGCAGAAGGAAACTGAAGCCTGGAACAGGTTAATTGGTGTAATTTCGCATGAAATATTAAATTCAATTACTCCAATCAGTTCGCTATCTGATACCATAAACAGAATGGTTACCGATAAAGAAAATTTAACGGAGGATGAGATGGATGATTTAAAAACTGCCCTGCAAACCATCCAGAGAAGATCTTCGGGACTTTTAGATTTTGTTAAAGATTACCGCTTAATTGCCGAACTACCTACACCAAACCTTGAATCGCATACCATTGGCGAAATATTAAAACACATTAAAGTGTTGATGCAACCTTTTGCAAAGGTTCGCAATGTAGTACTCGATGTGGAACAAACTTCATCCAGAATTACCGTTCAACTCGATTTAAAATTAGTTGAACAGGTATTAATTAACTTAATTACGAACAGTATTTACGCGGTAGAAGAAATGCCTCACCCGCATATACAGGTGAGTTATCGGTTAGAAAGCAATAAATTATACATCGAGGTGATTGATAACGGGAAAGGTATTGAAGCTGCGGATTTGGAAAAAATATTTGTTCCATTTTATACCACACGTAAAACGGGTTCGGGTATTGGCCTAACCATTAGCCGCAACATTATGAAAATGCATAAGGGAAGTATTGAGGCTGCATCAACGCCTGGAGAAGGCACTACTTTTTCGTTGATATTTAATTATGTTTAATCATTTGAATGTTTTTTAAGATAAAAATTCAAACAAAAACATGTTAAAGGGCTTTATTTAATAGATACATCCCAATTTAGCATGAAAACAGTTATAATATCGAATAGACTACCCGTTAAAATTATTGAAGAAAACAATGAATACACTTTTATTCCGAGTGAAGGCGGACTTGCAACCGGACTTGGCGACGTTTACAAAACAGGCAACTCCATCTGGGTTGGCTGGCCAGGAATCGATGTTCCGGAAGAACGGCAGGAAGAAGTAAAACAAAAATTAGCCGCACTCAATTTATACCCTGTATTTTTAACGCAGGAGGAGATTAACCTCTTTTATGAAGGTTTTTCAAACGAAGTTTTATGGCCAGTATTCCACTACCTCGTTACCTACGCCAATTACGAACAAAGTTACTGGGATTGTTATAAATCTGTTAATGAGAAATTTGCCAGTGCCGCTTTACAAGTATTAGAACAAGAAGATAAAATTTGGATACAAGACTACCAACTCCTTTTATTACCTGGAATTTTAAGAAACCATCTACCTGAAGCCACCATTGGCTTTTTCCAGCACATTCCTTTTCCGTCTTACGAAATTTTCAGGCTTATACCCTGGCGGGAGGAACTGTTAAACGGACTAATCGGCGCTGACCTAATAGGTTTTCATACGTACGATGATGTACGCCATTTTATCAGTACCGCCACCCGATTGCTACCAGTTAATTCTTCGTCAAATGTTTTAAACAGCAACGAAAGACAAATTGTGGTAGAAGCTTTTCCAATGGGAATTGATTTTGATAAATTCTCTGCATTGGCTTCACAACAAATTGTGAAAGATAAAGTAGAATCTTTAAAAGAAGGAAAAGAACAGGTTAAAATTATCCTGTCTATTGATAGGCTGGATTATAGTAAGGGAATTTTAGAACGCTTAAAAGCACTCGAAATATTACTGCAACTACATCCTGAATATGTTGGTAAAATAGAGCTGAATATGATTGTTGTACCCTCTCGCGATACCGTACCCCAGTACCGGGATTTAAAAGAGCAGATAGATCAATTTGTTGGCAATCTAAATGCCCGATACAGATCTTTAAACTGGATTCCGGTAAATTATTTTTACCGGTCGTTTCCGATTGAAACTTTATCGGCTTTTTATTCGGCAGCCGACATTTGTTTGGTTACCCCCATGCGTGACGGAATGAACCTGGTGAGTAAAGAGTATGTGGCAAGTCGCAACCATGAGGATGGTATTCTGATTCTTAGCGAAATGGCAGGTGCATCAAAAGAGTTAACAGAAGCTTTAATTGTAAACCCCAATAATTTGGGCGACATTATGGAAGCCATTGTTACAGCGTTGAAGATGCCTGTTGACGAGCAAAAACAACGCATGAAAGCCATGCGGACTATTGTAGAAAAATTCAATGTTAAACATTGGGTTAATAATTTTATTTTAAGGTTAAACGAAGTGAAAGATTCTCAAAAATCATTAATAACAAAACACGCTGCAAATGCAATTAATGAAGTTATTACAGCAAAATATAAAAATACCAGTAACCGCGTTTTATTTTTAGATTATGACGGAACATTAGTTGGCTTTTCGGGCAATATTGACGATGCTTCTCCTGATGCAGAACTTTATGATCTATTAAAACAATTAACAGCCGATGACTCCAACCATGTGGTTATTATTAGCGGGCGCAGGCACGAAACTTTAGAAAAATGGTTTGGACATGTTAAAGTAGATTTAATTGCAGAACATGGGGCATGGCAAAAAACCTACAATGATAAATGGAACTCCTTACCGCTACTTACCGACCAGTGGAAGCAGGAAATAAGTGCACTTTTAGAAACTTATACAGACCGTACTCCTGGTTCTTTTATTGAAGAAAAAAGTTATTCGCTGGTTTGGCATTACCGCAAAGCAGAGGAAGGATTGGGTGAATTAAGAGCAAATGAAATTGTAAGCCACATGAGGGTTCTAGCCGCCGACAAGGGCCTGCAGTTAATGCCAGGCAATAAAGTAATTGAATTTAAAAACATGGAGGTTAACAAAGGTAAGGCTGCATTAAACTGGCTTTACGATAAAACACCTGATTTTATTCTCGCCCTTGGTGATGACCATACGGATGAAGATATTTTCAGGGCTTTACCTGATGATGCCTTTACGGTTAAAGTAGGCAATAACTTATCTGAAGCAAAATATTACCTCAATGATTTTAACGAGGTAAGGAAATTACTCGGATCTTTGGTTCAGGTTTAGAAATCTCATTAAACAGCAGTCGTTATTCTATAATACATAGCTATATTTAAACAAGAAATGCATCTTAAAGGATGCATTTCCTGTTTAATGACCTTTTTACAAAAATACAGGCCGGTCCAGTTTAATGGCAATCCGGTAAGCGGCATTCATTAAGCCAACATGGCTATAGGCTTGTGGGAAATTCCCCCACTGACTACCCGTTTTAGCATCCACATCTTCACTAAACAATAAAAGGTGGTTACAATATTTTATGATGTTTTCAAATTCTTTAATTGCCTCCTCAACCCGGCCAACACAGGCTAACGCTTCTACATACCAGAATGCACAAATTAAAAATGTTGTTTTTGGCTTTCCAAAATCATCTGCATGCAGGTAACGGTAAAACAAACCGTCTTCCGTTTTAAGTTCATTCTCCAAAGCAATTAAATGGTCTTTGGCTTTTTGAGAAGCTGGATCCAAATAGCCCATCATAATCAACTGTAAAGTACTTGCATCCAAATGGTTGCTTCCAACTGCATTGGTGTATACTTTTCTTACAGGATCGTAACAAGCTTCAATATGTGCAGCAGCTTTATCAATCAAAACCTGCGCCCGGTTTTCAAAATCCTGGTTTCCAATTGTTTTCGCCATTTTAAGTGCTGCATTTGCCCCTGCCCATTGAAATAAATTGCTATAACAATGCACATTTGCAATGTTTCTGAATTCCCATATTCCGGCATCTTTTTCGTCAATTGTCCTTTCAATTTTTGATAAAACGCTTTCTATCCATTTAACAGAATCACTTCTTTCAGAAAAAACAAAACGATGATCGGTGTAAAGAGGCAGCATAGAAATCAGTACCTGTCCATAAATATCATTCTGAATATGCTCGTAAGCCTGGTTGCCAATACGAATTGGCTGCTCGCCTTCATAACCCTCCAAATGGTCTAATGTTGTCTCAGTGATTTCCCGTTCTCCGGTTATTCCATACAGCGGCTGATAGCGCTCATCTTCTGCGAAAGAAATATCAGATAAATAATTAAAGTATCTTTCCATCTCTTCAAAATGACCTATATGGTTTAAAGATGTGAGTACATAAAACGAATCTCTTAACCAACAATAACGGTAATCCCAGTTTCGTGTACTTCCAGGAAATTCGGGCAAACTCGTTGTGCTGGCGGCAATAATTGCCCCCGTATCTTCATACTGATGAATTTTTAAAACTAAAGCAGAACGAATAACAAAAGGTTGATAAAAACCTGCAATAGAAGAGTGTTTTATCCACCTGCGCCAATAAGCCACCGTTTCTCTTAAAAAATTTTCTGCCGTACTTACAATTGGCGCTTCCAGGTTATAACCATAAGTTAAAATCAAGTATTTTGTATCATTTAATACAAAAGCCTTTTCATCCAGAATGTAGTTTAAAGATACATTTGTACTCAGGCGTATATTTTCATCACAGCCTATATAATCAATATGGTTACTCCCCTGGCTAATGTTCATTTTGCTCTTACCATAGTCACAAACTGGCTCACATTTTATAGTTACCCGTGGGTTTCCATGCAGTGGCTCAATCTTCCTGATTAACATTAAAGGTTTAAAATAACGTTCGTACAGGTAAAATCTTGGAGCAAAATCGGTAATTCTGTATTTCCCTTCTTCGGTCGTAATTTCAGTTCTTAAAACATTGGTATTTTCAACATAATATTGATGCGAAGTAAATTCTTTTTCAGGACGAATTGAAAATTCGCCACCTTTCTTTTTATCGAGCAGGCTCCCAAAAACAAATGGGCTGTCGAATCTTGGCCAGCATAACCACGATAGATCTGTGTTTTGATTAACATGTGCAATGAAAGCACAATTTCCTATTATTCCGGTTTGATACAGGTGTTTATCTGTCATAAGCAATTTTGTATTTTATAAGTAACAAGTCAATGCCTTAAATGTTGAATAAAATTATAAGGAATGACCTTTTAACCTTAAAAAACTGCAAGGTTTGATGGTTAAGCTCGTCTTCAGACTGAGCTTAATCATTTTTTTGAAATGAAGGGTTCAGCTTCAATAACCTGCTACCGTTTCATGTCCTCATCTGTACTTATTATAGGTTTTTTCACTTGATCAGCTTTAGAAATAATGGAAACTTAGAGTAATAAAAAAAGCCTGCCCCGAAATTGGGGCAGGCTTGTAGTTCATGATAATTTTTATCTTAAATTACAGTTCCGCTTGGAAGAACTGCACCTTTCTTAATTACAACAATCCCGTCTTTAACCGCATAAAGTTCGTAATCACCATCTTCCAGATGATCACCTCCATTGATTTTAACATCATTACCGATCCTGCAATTTTTATCAATAATTGCATTGTTAATATAACACCGATCGCCAATACCAATTAATGCATTTCCGGAATTGGTTTCATTCTGTATTTCTTCCAGGGTTTGGTACCTGTCGCTTCCCATAATATAAGAATTGGTTACCACGGTATGCTTTCCAATTCGTGAGCGAATGCCTAAAACGGCATGCTCCACCCTGCTGGCTTGTATAATACAACCTTCAGCAATAATGGTTTTTTCTAAAGTAGTACCCGAAATCTTTGAGGGCGGAAGCATCCTCGCCCTTGTAAAAATCGTATGGTTACTATCAAACATATTAAACTTAGGTAATTCATCTGTTAAACCTAAATTGGCTTCAAAGAATGATGAAATATTACCTATATCTGTCCAGTAACCTTCGTACTGATAGCTTAAAACCCGATTGGCCATAATAGCTCTGGGTAAAATTTCTTTACCAAAATCCTTTTCTTCCGGGTTCTCATTTAAGATATTAATTAGAAAATCACGGTTAAATACATAAATACCCATCGAGGCCAGGTAATTTCTTCCTTCGCCCTGCATTTCTTCGCCAGTATCCGAAATCCAATCCTCCAGGCCTGTTTTTGGTTTTTCGATGAAAGAGGTAATCATATTTTCTTCATCAGCCTTAAGAA
Source organism: Pedobacter nototheniae (assembly GCF_032678625.1). GTDB lineage: Bacteria > Bacteroidota > Bacteroidia > Sphingobacteriales > Sphingobacteriaceae > Pedobacter > Pedobacter nototheniae_A. The sequence continues at coordinate 55,771 of NZ_JAVTSO010000003.1, forward strand.
TACCAAAATCGGTTGCATCCTTTGCCGTTACCGGGATTGTTGCAATAGATATTTCGGCATTTGCCTCGATATGTTTTTCAATCATATCTTTAAAATCCATCTGGTACAACTGATCGCCAGATAAAATTAAGATGTAATCAAACTCATGCGAAACAATATGATGCATACACTGCCTCACCGCATCGGCTGTACCTTGAAACCAACCTGAGTTCTGCACAGTTTGTTCAGCCGCTAAAATATCAACAAAAGCCGTACTAAAATGGCTAAAATGATAGGTGTTTTTAATGTGTTTGTTTAGGGATGCTGAATTGAACTGTGTTAACACAAACATGCGGTGTATGCCAGAATTTAGGCAATTAGAAATTGGGATGTCTACCAGCCGATATTTCCCCGCAATAGGAACCGCGGGTTTAGATCGTGTTTGTGTTAATGGCGATAATCTGGATCCCTGGCCACCACCAAGGATAACGCCTAAAACTTTGTCGGTCATGTTTAAGCTTATTTTAATATTTGGTACAATTCTATATATTGTTGTGCTGCATTATCCCAGGAATGATCAATTTGCATCATTGTTTTGCGCACAGCTTTAAATTTCTTCTTATCGTTATAAAGTTCAACAGCCCTGCTTATGGCATGTGTAACATCTCCAATAGTGGTTTGATCGTGGCAAATGCCAAAACCCTGATCCCCTATATCAATTACTGTATCTTTTAATCCTCCAACCCTTCTTACAACCGGTACGGTTCCATACCTCAATGCATATAACTGGTTTAAGCCGCAAGGTTCTACCCTTGATGGCATGATTAAAAAATCTGCACCGGCATAAATCTGGTGCGATAGCTGCTCGTTGTATCCGATATATGCATTATATCTTCCTCCGAAGATTTCTTTTAACTGATTTAACCTGCCTTCTACCCAATTATCACCTGAACCCAATACCAGCACATTAATGTTATCGCCATGCTGCTGCAAAGCGGTATAAAAAATATCGGGCAATAAATCTGCGCCTTTTTCATCAACTAATCTACCGATAAATGTAAACAACGGTTTGGAAGGATCTAAACCAAAAACATTGCAAAGCGATGTTTTGTTTGCCAGTTTACCCGCTTCTACTGTTTTAATTGTGTAACTTTTCTCGAGCATAGGATCAGTTTGTGTATCCCAAACTTCGTTGTCAATCCCGTTTAAAATGCCGACAGATTTTCTTCGTTCTTGTCTTAATAAACTTTCCAGTCCGCGCGCATTATAGCTCATCTCCTCTAAATAGCTTGGCGAAACCGTAGTTACCCTCCATGCACATTTAATTGCTGCTGCCAAAGGATTAATATCTTTATTCCATTCTAACAAACCTGATTTCCATAAATCGAAGCCCGGAATGTAATAAAGTTTATCCCACCCAAACTGCCCCTGGTATTGCGCATTATGAATGGTTAAAACCGTTGGTACCGCACTAATAGGTTGATATTTTATAGAATTGGCTACCATGAAGGGAATTAACCCGGTATGGTGGTCGTGACAGTGGATTACATCTGGGCGGTGTTCCCATTGTACAATCCAATCCAATGCAGCAATCTGAAAAGCCATGAAACGTTCGGTATCATCAAAATAACCGTAAACATTTGGCCTGTCTGTTAATCCCTGAATGTGTATAATGTATAAATCGAAACCCAGTTTATTGGTCTTTTCCTTTAGTATTCGATATTGAAAATGGTTATTTCCATAATTGCCCCAAGCATCATAAATTACCTCAAAATTGTTTTCGCGGATAAATTTTGTATCGTAGGCCGGCACCACAACTTTAGCAATATGGCCAAGTTTATTTTGGTATTTTGGTAATGCCCCTACTACATCGGCTAAACCACCAACTTTTGCAACAGGATAACATTCGGCACTTATATGTATTATTTCCATTAAATATTTGGTGTAGATAACCCCGTTAAGTTACTAATTGTTTTGCTGTTTGCAAATAATGCAAAATTTATTTTAAATTAAATATTTATACTTTTCCAATCCACCTGTTTACTAATAATTTAGAACTTATTTGTCGATAATTTAGTTAGAATCTGTTGGTTTTATTTGCATAAAAAAGCCGCCAGGCTTAGGCCGGCGGCTTTAAAACAAAACAAATATATAATTTAGGTTTAGGCTAAAGTGCCTTAATACTCTTCGGCAATAATTTCATAGAAATCGCGAATTGGCTGAAATTGAGGATGCAGCGAAACCACATCACCAAAAACCAATAAGGCTGGTGCATTAATTTTTTTATCTTCTACTATTTCTGCTATAGTATCTACAATACCTACCGCAATTTTTTCATCTGGTGATGATCCATTTTGGATAACTGCAACCGGAAGCAGATTTTTACTTTCTGCCTGAAAAATAGCGGCAATTTCTTTTACCTTTTCTATTCCGTTTAAAACCACAATAGTTGCTTTGGTTTTAGCCGCAATGTATAAATCTTCAGATATTTCTCCTTTTGAATTTGTACCGGTAACCGCCCAGAAACTTTCGCTCAGGTCTTTATAAATCATAGGGATTTTTTGCAAGCTTGGCGCGCCCGTAGCGCTTGAAATACCTGGAATAATTTCTGTAGGAATGCTGTACGATTCGGCCGCATCTATTTCTTCGTAACCTTTTGCAAAGAAAAATGGATCGCCACTTTTTAAACGCACCACATGACCATAGTTTAAAGCATAATCCACAATAAGTTTGTTTACTGCTTCCTGCGAAAAATCTTCATCGTCGGTACGTTTACCTACATAGACTTTCGGAATACCATCTGGCGCATGACACAATAAAGCTTCGTTCACATTTGCATCGTACAAAACAACATCAGCTGTTTTTAATGCCTTAACACCTTTTAAACTAAACAAATCAGGATCGCCAGGACCTGCACCTATTAAAGTAATTCGTGGTTCAATGTTCGCTTTTTCTACTTTATTTAATATCATAACCGAAAAATTTTATACTTGTTCACATTCAATAATAATACAAATATATAAAGTCTATAGATATTGTAGTAATTTATTTTAAAATAAATTTATTATTACCTTTACCGTGTAATCAATAGGTGTTTAGAGCCTTATGGAAATTCGGCTTTGCAAGGAAGAATGACGAAGTAATCTTCCATGTTATTTCTTCCATGGTTTGTGTCTGCACAAACCATCCACTATATTTCTTAGCCAAAGAGTGGATTAAAAAATCCACAGATCAGACGGTCAGGAAAACATTTCCTGACCAACCGCATCTAACGTTTTGTGCCTTTTCGAGAGAGATTCTTCGTTGCACTCAGAATGACAAAATCTCTATAGAAATTCGTCTTTGCGAGGAAGAATGACGAAGCAGTCTTCCATGTTATTTCTTCCATGGTTTGTGTCCGCACAAACCATCCATTATACTTCTTACTCAAAAAGTGGATTAAAAAACCCACAGATCAGACGGTCAGGAAAACATTTCCTGACCAACCACATCTAACGTTTTGTGCCTTTTCGAGAGAGATTCTTCGTTGCACTCAGAATGACAAAATCTTTATGGAAATTCGTCTTTGCGAGGAAGAATGACGAAGCAATCTTCCATGTTATTTCTTCCATGGTTTGTGTCCGCACAAACCATCCATTATACTTCTTACTCAAAAAGTGGATTAAAAAACCCACAGATCAGACGGTCAGGAAAACATTTCCTGACCAACCGGCACAAAAAAGTCTTAGCATTTTGCCAAGACTTTTTTGTGTTATTGTCTAAAATTATCCTTTCAGCAAGTACGTAATTCTCATTTTTTAAACCATTTAAATAAGGTAAAAAAGATTAAGAAACCGATAAACATAAGAATCACATTGCCAATGGTATGGTCGAAATGTAATCCACGCTTATATTCAACATTAAAGGAATAAGTTATTTTTATAAAAATCAAAATAATGATAATACTGGTAATCACTTTTAGACTTAAGGATTTCATTCTGTTTAAGTATTAAATTTTATTTACAGGGAACCGTTTCAAAAATAAATTTTCCGGCGTCATAATTAATTGGTTTTCCTTTTACGAAATACGACCGGCCCATAGTGGTTTCAATCTGTGCAACCCCCATCACCAGTTTACCATCTTTTTTCAAAAATGCCAACGGATTTGTAAACACAGTAGTGGTATCTTTACCTGTATTAAACCGGTAATCTACATACAAAGTATCGCCGCTAAATTTACCAGCTATCTTACCATTATTTTGGGGTTTATTGGCATATTTAATCAATAACGAGCCAGTTACTTTTCCAGATTCCATGGTTTTAACGATTATCGCTGCACTATCTTTTTCAAACGAAGCAGCATAACAGGTTTGATTAATCACAGAGTCTTTTTTTGCGGTATCCGCTTTTTTTTCAGACTGGTTACAGGCAAAAACAAATGGAATGGCCGCAAAGGTCAGGTACAAAAGATTTCTTTTCATGTTGTTTGTAATTAAGGTTTTTTCTTATAATATGTTAATCAGATGAAAAGTTTTAATTATTTCCATAATTAAGATAATAATTTTAAACGAAAAACGGGGCTACCGTAAAACGATGCCCCGCCGAAATTGCTTTCCCCTTAAATCTTGCAATCTAAGGTCTTCATCTTATATTCGGTTGTGTTTTTCTGAATACATTATCCATCGCACATTCCCTATTTTTACATTTACTACTATTCCACTGCCGCTCTGAACATTAATGCACCAACGGTTAAATTGGTACGGCTATCGACCAAAATAGCTGAGCCATTTGCGCGGTTATCATCATATAAATCAAACGCCAAGGCATCAGCCGTTTTAATAATCACCCGACCAATATCGTTTAGTTTAAACTCCTCAGCAGCATGTTTTTCGAGGGTATTAATATCTACTTTGTGCAAAATCTCGCTTATTTTACAACGGGTTACTTTACTGTTATGCTGAATATTGTACATAATAGAAGTATCGAGTGCGCGTGCATCCATCCAGCAAAGATCGGCTTCAATCAGTTTCGATTCTTGCGGCAAAGTCGAAGCATTTACAATGGTATCGCCACGACTAATATCCACATCATCTTTTAAATGGATAATAACCGACTGACCCGCGTGTGCAGCATCAGGTGTTTGATCGAAAAACTCGATTTTCTCAATCGTAGAGCTTGCTCCCGAAGGCAATACACTTACTTTATCGTTTAAATTAAATGTTCCACTCAATACACGGCCTGTATAACCACGGTAATCGTGCAATTCTTCAGTCTGCGGACGGATAACCCATTGTACCGGCATCCGCGCCAGTTGAGATTTATCTAAATTATCGGTATCTACCTTTTCTAAGAAATGTAACAGGCTTTCTCCTTCGTACCAATCCATGCGTTCAGAAGTTTGCGCAATGTTATCACCCTTTAAAGCACTAACCGGGATGTAGGTTACATCATTTAGCTTAAGTTGCTTGGCCAGGATTTTATATTTCTCGATAATCGATGTATAAACCGTTTCGCTATAATCAACCATATCCATTTTATTGATACAAACCACTACGTGTTTGATTCCCAATAAAGAAACGATGTACGAATGACGGATAGTTTGCTCTACCACACTGTTTCGGGCATCAATTAAAATAATGGCTAAATTAGCTGTCGATGCACCTGTAACCATATTCCTGGTGTATTGAATGTGGCCTGGGGTATCGGCAATAATGAACTTACGTTTTTCTGTCTGAAAGTATTTGTAAGCCACATCTATCGTGATACCTTGCTCGCGCTCAGCTCTTAAACCATCGGTTAAAATAGCCAGGTCAATTGTTCCGTCGTCATTTTTACGGTTAGAGCTCTGTAAAGCCTCCAATTGATCGGCTAAAATGGAATCTGTATCGTATAACAAACGGCCAATAAGGGTACTTTTACCGTCATCTACACTGCCCGCTGTAAAAAATTTTAATATATTCATGTTAAAAAATGATTGAATGAATGGGAATTGAATTAGTGAATAAAGCCTAAAGACTCCGAACTCCCGACTAAAAATACCCTCCTTTTTTTCTGTCTTCCATGGCCGCTTCAGATACTTTATCGTCCATACGTGCACCACGTTCCGAAATTTTTGAAGCACTAATTTCCGAAATAATATCGTCAATTAAAGTGGCTTCGGATTCTACCGCAGCCGTACAAGACATATCACCTACGGTACGGAAGCGTACAGTTTTGTTAATCACAACATCCTCTTCATCCATATTTAAAAAGGGCGATGCAGCCATAAGCTGTCCATTCCTTGTAATGCAATCACGGTTGTGTGCAAAGTAAATGCTTGGCAAATCGATCTTTTCTCTACGTATATAATTCCAAACATCGAGTTCTGTCCAGTTGCTGATTGGAAAAACACGCACATTTTCTCCTTTATGTATTTTTCCATTGTAAATGTTCCAAAGCTCAGGACGCTGGCGTTTTGGATCCCACTGACCAAACTCATCACGCACAGAGAAGATGCGTTCTTTAGCCCTTGCTTTTTCTTCATCCCTCCTGGCACCGCCAATACAGGCATCAAATTCATATTTAGCAATGGTATCTAACAGTGTAACGGTTTGCAAAGCATTCCGGCTTGCATTTTTACCTTTTTGTTCAACAACTTTTCCCTGGTCTATCGATTCCTGTACGGAGCCAACAATTAATTTCTCGCCAATCCGCTCAATCATCTTATCGCGATAGGTAATGGTTTCTTCAAAATTATGACCTGTATCTATATGGACTAAAGGAAAAGGAAATTTACCCGGACGGAAAGCTTTTTCTGCCAAACGAACGAGTGTTATAGAATCTTTGCCTCCCGAAAATAATAGCGCGGGTTTTTCAAATTGCCCTGCTACTTCACGTAAAATGTGAATGGCCTCGGCCTCCAGTTCGTCTAAATAATCAAAATTATATGTACTCATTATAAAATGTTGTAATGTTTGATTGTTGAAAGGTTGGAAGATTGCTGCTCGGCGCTGTTCCTTTTTCAACTCTTTATATTTTTGTTGTTATCCAATTGATTTCCTTGCGGAAAGTTTTTTTAATCTGTATTACAGGCTTTTCGATTTAGTCTTTCAGCTTTAGCCTTCTACTTTTACCTCAGTAGCATGCAAACCACATTCTTTTTTACTTTGGTCTTCCCACCACCATCTTCCTGCTCTAAAATCTTCGCCCGGCTGTACTGCTCTTGTACAAGGGGCACAGCCAATACTTGGAAAACCTTTGTCGTGCAAGGTATTGTAAACTATATTATTTGATTTAATATATTCTTTTACATCTTCTAAGGTCCAGGCAAAAATTGGATGGAATTTAATTAGCTGATTGCCTTCGTCCCATTCCATATCATGCATATCTTCCCGATTGGCGCTTTGATCGGCCCTGATTCCGGTTACCCAGATTTCATTTCCTTTTAATGCTCTTTTTAAGGGCTCTATTTTACGGATGTAACAACATTCCTTCCTGTTTTCTACCGATTCGTAAAAACTGTTTGGCCCTTTAGTATTTACCATATCCTGCAACAGCTCGTTTTTAGGATAATAAGCATGAATGGGCTTATTATAAATTTCCAATGTACGGTTCCAAACATAATAGGTTTCAGGAAATAGCCTTCCTGTTTCTAAAGTAAATACTTTTATCGGAATGTTATTGGCAAAAATTAAGTGTGTAATTACTTGATCTTCCCAACCAAAACTGGTCGAAAATATAATTTTACCAGCATATTGTTCGGCTAAAAATTTTAATTTTTCAATGGTATTTAAGCCTTTTAATTGTTCTTTGATCTCCTCTAAATTCCCCATCCCTTAAAATAATTTTAAAATAAACATAACCACACTGCGCAAGCTTACAACCATTACAATAATTCCTACGGCTACCATAATGGTTTTTGCCGAAATTTTGTTAGAAACCCTTGCTGCAATTGGCGATGCAACTGCACTTCCAATAATCAGTCCCAGTACCGCTTCCCAATGTTTACCACCCAACATGGTAAAAAATGTTAAAGAACTTAATGTGGCTATAAAAAAGCGGCTAATTTTTACTGTTCCTAATGAAAATAAAGGATGCCGGCCTCCGGCAATTAAGCTCGATAAAACGATTGAACCCCATCCGCCACCAAAAGCGGCATCGATAAAACCACCTACAAAGCCTAAAAGTCCTATTTTTTTTATTTTCTGATCTGCTTTCTTTCTTTTAATATTAAAAGCTTTCATTAGGATTACACCGCCCAAAAATAAAGTGTACACGGCAACTATAGGTTTTACATAAGAACTGTAATGTTCTAATGACGACAAAATATAGGCACCTAAAACAGCGCCAATAATAGCCGGAATAATTAATATTTTAAATAGTTTCCAGTTTACATTGCCCATTTTATAGTGCATCCAGCCTGCAATACCATTACTCATTACTTCGGAAATGTGAATGGCCATACTTGCGGATGCCGGTGGTAAACCCATTGCTAAAGAAAATGATGCTGAGGTTACTCCATACGACATGCCTATTGCACCATCAATTAGGGCAAATACAAAACCTGCACCTAAAAACCAGTAAAATAATGGGTCTATATTAATGAAAAAAGTTTGAAAAGCTGGTTCGGTATTCCATAAAGTAACACCTGCACTTGCCAATAATAAAATGGCTGCAATCCAGATTAGCCATTTAATATTAGCTTCAAAAAAATTCTTTCGCGGGTTAACCAAACTTTCGGTAACCTTATTTAGTTTTTTAACCTTTGATGTGAAATCACCGTTTAAGGTGTTTCTTAAAGCACTCATGTTTTGCAAAGTAGCATCCAACTCTGCTGGTAAACCTTCATTTAAAATCTGCTTTAAGCGCTTAGCTATAGTTGGCGATTTACCATTGGTTGAAATGGCAATTTTTAAATCACCTTTCTGTACAATAGATCCCAAATAGAAATCGCAAAGATCGGGTTTGTCGGCAACATTAATTAATAAGCCTTTCTCATGTGTTACCGCCCTGATTTCCTCATTTAAAATCTGATTATTGGTTGCTGCAAAAACAATATCAATATCATCTAAATCGCTAACATCAAAGCTTTTTTGCTTTACTTTAATCTGCGAATAATCTTTAATCACTTCATAAATCTCGGGTAAAATAAACTCGGCAACAATTGTAATTTTTGCCTGATTGCTGTTATTTACAATTGCACGAAGTTTTTCCAGCCCGATATTACCTGCACCAATTAATAATGTATGCAACTTATTCAGTTTTACAAAAACCGGAAACAGCTGATTACCTTTTTCTTCTTCAGAAAAGGCCGATTCATTATTTTGTTGGTTAGGCGATAGCTGCATATTGTTTTACCAGTTTTTTAAATGAAGGATGCAAGGAAACCACTTCACCAAAGATAAGTAAGGCTGGTGCTTTAATGTTTTCTCTGCTAACTAAATTTTCAATATTTTCTACGCTCCCAACAACCAGTTTTTCATCCTCAGCCGATCCGTTCTGAATTACTGCTGCCGGTAAATTACTTTTCCCTGCTGCTTTAAAAATCTCTACAATTTGGGCCAGCTTTTTTAAACCCATTAAAATTACAACGGTAGCGTTCGATGCTGCTGCCTGATAAATATCGGCTGATACCGCTCCAGAAGTTGTTGTGCCTGTAATTACCCAAAAACTTTCGCTTAAACCACGGTGCGTTACAGGGATTTGCTGTAAGCCGGGAACGCCGATAGAACTGGAAATACCCGGAATAACACTTACCGGAATGCTGTAAGAAGCCGCATAATCCAATTCTTCATAACCTCTTCCAAACACAAACGGATCGCCTCCTTTTAAACGTACCACATGGCCATAATTAAGTGCATAATCAATCATGAGTTTGTTAATGGTATCTTGCGGATAAGAATGTTCTCCTGAACGTTTCCCAACATAAACTTTAATTGCATTTGCAGGAGCGTGCTCCAACAAAGCCTCATTGGTTAAGGCATCGTACAAAACTACGTCAGCTGTTTGCAAAGCTTTTACACCTTTTAAAGTTAGTAAATCCGGATCACCCGGACCAGCACCTAAAAGGGTTATTTTTGATTCTTTATTCTGATTAATCATCTTTTACTTTTTAATTAGAGCATAATTGGATTTTGAATGTTTTTTGCTGAGTGTTTACTCTTTTTGCAAATCATTCAGTTTCTCCATTCTGCTATCCTTTTATGGCTGCTCTCTTTTCTTTAATCTGGTTTAAAAATTGATTGGCTTCTTCGAAATATTGCTGCGCAAATTCAGCTGTTGGTTCATTTTTATTAATCTGTAAAACCAAATCAGAAAAATTGCTCGTTAAGCTAAATTCTCCGGTTTCTACATAGTGATTATCAAACTCCCGGATAACGCCAACCTGCGTGCTGCTGTTTACCCCTTTATCCAGCAATAAAGATTTCGCTGCGCTAACAAAAGTGCTGTAGGTATGGTAAATGGCATCGGCGTAGGCTTCTTTTTCTAAGTTTTGCTTTGCCCAATCAAATTTTTCATCGGCCTCCAGCAATAAAGTTGCAACTAAATCAATTACTACACCTGCACATTCGCCCACACCAATTGCCGTAACAAACTGTTCTATATGGCCCCAATCTACAAATTCTTCGGTTTGAAGATTGGTTAAATCAGCCAGTGGTTTTAATAATTGATAAAAATGATCTTTACCTTTTCTGTCATAATATTGGTGGAAGTTTTCATCCTCCAGGTTATTGGCTTTAAAATCATTTAAAATAAAATGCAAAACACTTGTTGCTCTTTTAGAAGGCACTTTAATTACCCTTTCGGCTACCCTTCCGAAACCATTTCCTACGGTTCCGCCACCAAGCATAACCTGTACTGCGGGCACTACTTTCCCTTCGGCTTTTACCGAGCTGCCGTGAAAACCAATTTCGGCAAGACCATGCTGCCCGCAAGAATTCATGCACCCGCTGATCTTAATTTTGATATTTTTCTCGTAAATAAATTCAGGAAAATCGGTATAAATTACATCTTCCAAAACCTCAGCTAAAGTCATAGAATTAGAAATACCTAAATTACAGGTATCTGTTCCCGGACAAGTTGTAATATCGGCCAGGCTATCAAAACCTGCTGTGGTAAAGCCAATTTTATCCAAAGCAGCATATAAGGAAGGCAAAGCTTCTTTTCTTACAAATTTCAAAAGCAAGCCCTGATTTTGGGTAATCCTGATTTCGTCGGCAACATGATTCCTTATGGCATCAACCAAAGCACGTGCTTTATCTGTTTTAATATCACCCACTTGCACTTTGATGTAAACGCCGTAAAAACCACCCTGTTTCTGTTCTATTACGTTTGTGGCCCGCCAGTGTTGATAATGTTTTTCATTTTCTAGATTAACCTCCGCATAGTTTTGCGCTAAAGGCAAAGGTGGCTGAGGAACTGTAGTTAAGTCTATTTTAAAAGTTTTTACTTTATTGGCAATTCGTTCTTCGGCAACCAGACGTAAAACTTCTTCCAGACCCAATTTTTGCACTAAATATTTTAAACGTGCTTTATTTCTATTGGTTCGCTCTCCATAACGATCAAAAACCCGTAGAACGGATTCTGTAAAAGGAATTAACTGATCTTCCGGCAAAAATTCGTGCACTGCATTTGCTAAAAAGGGCTGAGCCCCTAAACCGCCGGCAAACAAAACCTTAAATCCGCGTTCACCTTTTTCGTTTAATTTAGGTATAAAGCCCAAATCGTGGATATAACTGTATGCGGTATCTTTATCGCTTGAGGAAAAGGAAATTTTAATTTTCCTGCCCATTTCCTGGCAAATCGGGTTACGCAAAAAATAAACAAAAACAGCCTGTGCATAAGGCGAAACATCAAAAGGTTCGTCCGGATCAATCCCTGCATTTGGTGATGAGGTTACATTACGAACCGTATTTCCACATGCTTCGCGAAGGGTGATATCATCCTGCTCCAGTTTGGACCAAAGCTCTGGGGTGCGGTCTAAGCTTACATAATGAATCTGAATATCCTGACGGGTAGTTAAGTGTAAATTTCCACTACCATATTCATCAGCAATATCAGCAATACGCAATAACTGCTTAAAAGTAATCTTACCGAAGGGCAATTTTATGCGTACCATTTGTACCCCTGGTTGGCGCTGGCCATAAACACCCCGGGCTAAACGTAAACTTCTAAACTTCTCGTCGTGTATGGTTCCGTCCCGAAAAGCCCTGATCTTCTTTTCCAAATCGATAATATCCTGCTCAATAACTGGGTTTTCGAGTTCTGTTCTGAAACTTTGCATGTTTTGTTGTTTTGCTTTTATTCAAAAAATGCTTCCTTTTTTAGTGGGAAGCATCAAATATTTTTATATAAATTATAAGTATAGATCGCCCCTTATGCTACTGTACAGTAACAACACATCAATTGGTTAGACATAAATTTATGATTTACATTAAATTTCATCTGCCAAATATATAAAGTATATAGGAATAGTAGTAATTTTTTATAAAAAATTTTAAATCAGCGTTTTCAGCTTGTCTTCACGGGCAATAACATCAGCAATACTGGTTTCTGCCAAAACCTTTAAAGTCGCATCTCTTACATCAATAAAGGCGCTTCTGATGCCACAGGTTACCTCATCCGTACATTCATCGCACTTGTGGTAAAAGTTTAAACTCGCACAAGGTACCATTGCAATCGGCCCGTCTGTAATCCGCATAACGTGTACAAGAAAGATTTCTTCTGGTTTTTTGTTCAGACTGTAACCACCACCGGCACCTTTTTTACTATATAAAAAGCCGGCGTTACGTAAATCGAGCAGAATTTGCTCCAGGAATTTTTTAGGAATATGCTCCTCCTCTGCAATTTTTGAAATTTGCATGGGTGGTTTTTCTACATTTTTGCCAAGAGCGACTAAAGCCTTAATGGCATATTTTGTTTTTTTGGATAGCATATTTGCACAAAGCTAATAAAAGAATGTAAAATCTAAAACCCGTTTGCTTATAAATCGGGCTTTAAAACACATCCTTTTCAAATTTAGTGCATTATAGACAAATCTTTTACAATGGGGTTCTTGATATTCGTAGATTAATCAAACAATCGTAAAAATAACGGTTGCGTAAAACTTCAAAGTATTTATCTGCGTTTAAAATCTACTTTTACTAAAATTTATATTGAAACACCATAAATGAGAAGAACATTTAAGCTTTTACCTGTCATCCTGTTCGCCCTGGTTTTTTTATTGCTTAATGCTTATATACTATCTGGCCTTAACACCATATTCCACCTGTCGTGGCTGGCACCAATATTCTGGGTTGCAATAATAGGCCTGTGTGTTGCTTTATTTTTTGCAACTACAAAAATGCGTAACTCTGGTGTAAATAGGTTTTTCCTTATTGTTAGCCATATTTTTTTAATCCTCTTAGCATCAGAACTTGTTTTTGGCCTATTTTTAATCATCGGTGATGTTTATCGACTTATCTTTTCGGCAAATTCTAATTTTACAAATGCCGGATTTCACTGGGTCCAAAGAAATATTTACTGGGCAGATTTTTCACTATTTATGTTTGCTATTACCATCGCCCTGTTTGCTTATGGCATAACATTAGGGAAATATGCCTATCGTGTAATTAAACATACCCTGTATTTTGACGATCTGCCTGAAAATTTTGATGGCTTTACCATTACTCAAATTTCTGATGTGCACGCCGGAAGTTTTACCAATCCTATAGCGGTACAAAAAGGAATTGATATGATTAACGCTCAAAAAAGCGACTTATTTGTGTTTACAGGAGATTTGGTAAATAACGCGGCTTCAGAAATTAAACCATATATAGGACACTTTTCTCAGATTAAAGCCCCTTACGGACAGTTTTCCATTTTAGGCAACCATGATTATGGTGATTATATCAAATGGCCAACGGAGGCCGATAAAATTAGAAATTTACAGCAGTTAAAGGCATACCATAAGGATTTAGGCTTTACGCTTTTGCTCGATGAACACGTAGAAATCGTTAAAAACGGGGAGAAAATTATTTTAGCAGGTGTAGAGAACTGGGGAATTGGTTTTGGAGAACGCGGCGATTTACAAAGGGCTTTACAAAACACCGGTATTAATGATTTTAAAGTACTCCTTTCTCACGATCCTTCTCATTGGGATGCCCAGGTGAAGCAATATCCTTCTAAAATTCAACTTACTTTGGCAGGACATACACATGGAATGCAATTCGGTATTGAAGCATTCGGCATTAAATGGAGCCCTGTTAAATACAGGTATAAACATTGGGCAGGCATTAAAACCGAGAATAACCGTTTCTTAAACATTAACCGTGGCTTTGGTTTTTTGGGTTTTTCGGGGCGCATAGGCATATGGCCGGAGATTACCGTTATAGAATTGAAAAAGAAAATAACTAATTAAATAGTTATCATTAAATAATGATTATCTTGTTCTCGGTTAACCATTTTATATATGAAAATAATATTAATTATTTTGTTTACTATTTTCTTTACAGAAACTCCAACGATAGAAAAAGATAAAGACAGATGGAAACCCTATTATACAGATGCAAGTGCAAATTTAGTTGCCGACAATTGGTTTTTACCTTTTGATGTAAGCAACCGAAAAGACATTAAAAACATAAAGATCATCAGTATATTTGGAGATCACCGTGATAGTTTTTATAAAGGCCATATCCATACGGCTATAGACATTAATCCATCAAAACCAAAATCAAAACTTGTTGCAGTTTATCCAATGGCCAATGGCGTGGTATGCTCTATCCATCTTGGAGAAAACCAGCGTACTGTTGTTGTAAAGCATAAATTAAAAGATGGTAAGATTATGTTTACCACTTATAAACATCTTAAAGAGGTTTACGTATCTAATGGCCAGCAAGTAAATCCAAATACAAAATTGGCCCGGTTATTTACACCAGAAGAGAGTAAAAAATATGGTGGCGATTACCACCACCTACACTTAGAAATACGCAAAAAATTTGACGATTATGGTTGTGCAAGCTGGCTAACCATGAACACTACCCAGTTAAACGACCGGTATTTTAATCCCCAGGTTTTTATTAAGCAATATGTTAAATAACTTTTAACGGTATACAAAACCAACTTAACAATTAAGTTGGTTTTTGTATCAGGGTTAATTTACATTGCAATCATCACTCGATACGGCATCAACAGTTAAAATTTTTACTGCATCCGGTCCTTTTGGGCAGCTTTTAATTTCAATATTATCATCAGAATTATAATGATATTTTACATAAAAAACTTTACCCGCAACCTGATAGCTTTCAGGAACATTAATTAATGCGGCCCTGTATTCTATAATTTTTCCATCGCTATTTTTAATAGGTGTTGCATCCGTGTTTTTAGCACTAAAACGCACTAATATGGAGCCATTCTCTTTACAATAATCAGATAGGTAGTTAACCTGGTAGCATTTTGTCTGTCTTATATCCTTTTCGCAGGAAAAAAGAAGGGTAATCATAGCACACGCTAATACTCGGGAGGAGAGTTTCTTCATTAATTAGTTAGGTTAGTTGGTGTAAAGTTATAAAAAGCTTTAAAGCTTACCAGATTAAAATTACCGATAATCTAAAAACCGTGTTGAGTTATATGTTTTCCGTGCTTAGCTCATTCCACAAAAACTAAATAACTTAATTTTGGCTGCTTATTCAGTTATAAAACGTCAGTCCGAATAAAAACGCTACACCAGAAATGGAAAATAGGTCCCTATTAAATACAAAAAACCATACTTGCATATGGTTTTTGTGGAGAGATTAATAAATACAAAACGATTATAATTGATTCCTTTAAACCAACATTGTTTTAGGTTAATTGTAAAGGACTACTTTAGTCTTAAATTATACTTGCTATCGTTCCAGATAACAATGTAAATATGGCATTCAATTATTAAAGTATGCGACCAAATTATTATTCGCTCATTTGTATTTTTTATTCGCTAATAAATCTTAATTATTCGAGTTGATGTTTTGGCCCGAAACACTAAATTATCGTTTTAACCCCGGGGTAATGTGAACCAAAAAGTACTCCCCTCGTTAAGCTCGGTATCAACACCAATTTCACCACCATGCCGTTTTATAATTTCAGCACTGATGTATAAACCCAATCCTAATCCCGAATATTGGGTACCTCCATAATCGGCCCGATAGTAACGGTCGAAAAGGTGTGGAATTTTTTCCTGCGGAATACCTGGGCCAAAATCCTGTACTGAAACTTTAATCTTATCCTTAAATTCTTCCACAATTAAATTAATATCTCGGCTTAAGGGGGCATATTTTGCAGCGTTATTTACAAAATTAACCACAACCTGATCTATTCTTTGTTCATCGGCAAAAATCGTTATGCCCTCGCCTCCTATTAAATTAAGATCGTGCCTGCCACCTATACGAACGTGATTACAACAGCTGTTGAGCATTTCAGCGATATTAAAATGTGTTTTATTGAGGTGTAACTGCCCTTCATTGGTCCTGGTTGTATTTAGCAAATCGTCTATCAAGCCGGTTATTTTAGCTACACTTCCGTTTGATTGCTCTATAAGCCTTGGTACCACCGGATGGCTAAGGTTTTCTTTATATCGATCTAACAGTTGTAAGGAACCTTTTAAGGTGGTTATGGGTGTTTTTAATTCGTGACTGGCAATACTTAAAAAATCATCTTTACGCTGATCTTCCAATTTGCGTTGCGTAATATCCTGTACGGTACCCGAAAAATTTGAATCCGTCAAATTTCCCGAGTCATACAATTTACCTGTTGCCCTGATCCACCGCAATTGCCTGTCGTGAAATCCGATAATCGAAAATTCCATATCATAACTTTCCCCGGTTGCAATTGCATCCTTAATGGCGCGGCTAACTTTAGCTTTGAATTCTTCGCTAATCTGAGCGGTTACGGCATCATAAGGCATTTCATCACTTTCGTAATAACCAAATATTTCCTTTAACCTGTTTGATGCGGTAAATTCTCTGGTTACAGTATCTACATGCCAGGTGCCCAGTTCAGAAGAATCAATGGCTAAACGTAATTTTGTTTCAGCCTGTTCAACCTGTTGCCTTGAAGTTACTTTATCCGTTACATCAATCACCGTTGCAAGTACACTCCTTTGCTCGCCTTTAGCATCCAAAAGTGCCTGGTAATAATAATCTACATAAAACAACCTGTCGCTTCCGTCAGGTCTTTTAAATTTAACTGGTCTTTCCCTATTTATAATCGGTTCGCCTGTTTCTAAAACTTTTTTCCACAAAGCCGGAAATGGCTGGCTCTTTAGCTCAGGAAATACTTCAAGCATGGGTTTGCCCATGACTTCCGCTCTTGTTTTATTCCAGAAATTTAAAATTGCTGTATTGGTTAAAGAGATTATCTGGTCTGGGCCCCGTAAAACCACAATTGGTGTTGGAAGCTCACTTAAAATCTGGTCTAACCTTCCTTCGCTTAATTTAAGGCTTTCATTAAGGTATTGCAAGCGTTCCTGCGACTCACTAAGTTCTTCGTTTATTACGGTAAGCTCTTCATTTAAAGCTTGTATATTTTGCCTGGAAATTACCTGGTCGGTAATTACATTGGCAGTAAGCATAATACTCCTGGTAATGCCATCTTCATCTTTAAGTGGCTGGTAAACAAAATTGGAATAAACTTCTTCCATTTTGCCATTTTGCTCCAGCAAGGCTTTAATTTCATTGCCATAAAATGGAACACCGGTGAGGTAAACTTCATCCAGAATCTGTAAAAAATCCTGGCCAACCAGCTCAGGTAAAGCTATATGTAAAGGCTTACCAATAACATCGTTTGTTTTACCCCAGGCTTCCAATACTTTTTTATTGGCCGATTCGATGATTAAGGCTCTACCCCTAAAAACGGCGATGGCAACAGGCGCATCGGATAATAAATACCGCAAACGATTCTCGGATTTGGAAAGCGCCTGTGTTCTTTCTAAAACTCTGCTTTCCAGTTCTGCATTTAAAAGATCCAGGCGGTCTTTAACCTTATACATTTCCTCGTTAGATGCAGCCAGCTCTTCGTTTAAGCTTTGTTCACGTTGTAAGGCCGATGCTTGTTGCTCGGCTTGTTTAATCGCTTCCTGCCCCAAAACCCTTTCGGTTACATCGGTTGCGGTGTGTAAAATTGCATAAGTTTTGCCCGTTTCATCTTTAACCGCGATATATTCATAATCGAAATAAAATGTTTGTAACCGTCCGCCTACTTCCAGATCTGCCCGAATGGCTTTTCCAATATCGTCCACACCAGTACGCATTACTGCCTGTAGCATCCCCATAAAGGGCTGTTCTTTAATTTCGGGCAAAGCTACTGCAAGTGACTTTCCAATTACAGACCTATCTTTTCCCCAAAAAGAAATCATGGCATCGTTAGCGCTTTCTATTATAATATCATCGCTTGTATAAATGGCTATTGCATTCTTATACCCCGACAGGATGGAGAGAATTTGTTCGTTATTTAATCTTTTCGCTGTGCTCATCAGCTCACTGATTCTTCGTAAAATAAAAGGAATTATTTATTGCTTGTAAACTTGCTGGTTTACACGTTTAACAAGATCGTTAATATCGAATGGTTTTGAGATGAAATCTTCAGCATCACATTCGTTAGACATTTCGTCCATTTTGGAATTCGCTGTCATAATTAGTACCGGAATATTCCTGGTTTTTTCCTGCGATTTTAAATTGCGGCAAACTTCCAGACCGTTTCCATCTGGCAACATTACGTCGAGTAAAAATACATCAGCATCTACATCAATTGCTTTAGAATTAAATTCGCTTACTGTAGAAAATGAAATTACATCAAATTTCTCTTCTTCTAAAATGAAGCCTATTAATTCGCGGATATCGTCGTTATCTTCCAGAACACAGATTTTTTTACTCATTATAAATTTTTAGGGATGAGATGAGTTACCAGATTAATAAAAAATATAACCTGTAAATAACTGAATTGTTTTATTAATTAAGGGATTTTATAAAATAAAAAATAGAGCAATCTGCATAGAAAGCTCTAATATTATAATGTTAGGGCACAAAGAGTTGATGGGTAGAATAAACTACCTCTCCCCTTTGTTCCAAATATCTTCATACAAATCGGGATGGCGTTTAAATTGTGCATGTACATAAGGACAAAGGGCAATTACTTTTAAATTATGCGCCCTAACATAACTTACCATAGCAGCAAGCAGCTCTCCGGCGTAACCTTTTCCAGCCTGGTCTTCATCTACTTCAGTATGATAAACGGTTAAATCTGCGCCTTTAATTTCAACAATCATCTCACCTATCTTTTGCCCTTCATCATATAAATTAAATGCAGCGGGCTCACCATTACCGGTTTCAAATTTTATATCTGCCATGTTGCTATCTTTTTTGTGAGACTAAGATATGGAATAGGAATTCAATAAACATTAGCAAATGTTTATTTTCTGCTTATTAAACTGCAACTTTTACAGATTTATTCCGTTTGTTTACACGCTCTGAAGCAATAATAATTAATAATGCAATTGCACCCCACAACAGCATTTGAGTGGTAGATAAGCTCCATTTACCTAATTTCCAGGAAAGTAAACCAAAAAAGGTACCAACTGCAGCGCCGATAAAATAAGTCGTCATATAAATGGTATTTAACCGGCTATGTGCATGTTCATCTAAACTATAAATTCTTGTAAAGTTTGTAATTTGAGTAGCCTGCACACCAATATCCAGAAAAAATATAGCGATAATGAGCGCAGGAATTGAAAAGGGAAATATTTTAATTAGCAGTAAACTTGCAATAATCATAGAAACTGTAATTAATAAAGATTTATAGGTATTTCCACCATCAGCCAATTTGCCAAAATAAGGCGCTACCAATGCTCCGCCTATTGCAATAAGCCCAAATAAGCCAATTTTAGCGCTATGAAAATTTAGTGGGGCCGCACTTAAATGAAAGGTTAAAGTTGTCCAGAAGGAGCAAAAAATACCGAAAGTAAATGCACCAAGTAAAGCGGCCTGTCTTAAAACACGGTACTCACCAATTAAAGAAACGGTTGATTTTAACAATTTCCCGTAATTCCCTTTAAATTTTGGTGCAATATCCGGCAGGTAAAGTTTAAGTAAAACAACCATGAGTGTAACCATAATTGCAGATATACCATACACATATCTCCAGCCCAACCATTCAGCAATTACTCCACTAATTACCCGGGCGCCCAAAATACCAACTAAAATACCGCTAAATACTTTACCCACAGTTTTACCCCTGTCTGCCTTCGAAATTGTGGCCGCCATCGGCAAAATAATTTGTGCGGGTACAGAAAACAAACCCACCAAAAAACTTAAAATGCATAATAAAAGAAAGGATGAGGTTATTGAAAACAACAATAAACTGAGGATTAAGAGGCAGCATAGCAGTAAAATCAGTTTTTTTCTCCTTAATTTATCGCCTAAGGGCAATAGAAAAAACATACCTAAACCATAGCCTAATTGCGACAGCATAGAAATGCGGCCAATTTCGCTTTCACTTGCATGAACGGAAAGTGCAATTTCTTTTAAAATTGGTTGATTGTAATAAATATTGGCAACAATTACCCCTGCCGCAACGGCCATTAATGGAATAACAACTGCATTGTCTTTTTTTTGATCCTGATTGTGCATCTTTTTAATAAAATATGACACAAACATAGAACTCGTTTCCTTGTGATAATTGTATTTTTGAACAACATAATTGTATTTAACAACGATGCAGCGATTTATCCAGCATGATGCGCTTTTTATTCGCCATTTCAGTACCATGCAGTGGCCATTTCCCGTTCACAACCATAATCATTTTGAACTGGTTTTTATCCATTCGGGTACTGGAACGCACACCTTAAATGATGTTGAAACGAACTATACAGGACCCGAATTATTTTTACTGGCACCAGCCGATTACCATATTTTTAAAATTAAAGAACAAACCGAGTTTACGGTATTAAAATTTACCAATATTTATTTAAATGGTGTCTCCGTCTCGCAGGTTACTGATGATTGGAATAAACTAATTGACCATTTGTTAGCTTTAACATCCGTTAACCATCAAAGTTTATTGAAAAATGCTGTAGAACTGGGGAAAATCAGCCGTTTGATGTATGTAATTGCTGATGAATGGAAAGCCTCACTTAATCCGGGAAACCAGGTTATTTTTTACCTCATCAGGGCTGTTTTTGCACTCATCAGAAAAAACGTAGCTACTTTGGAAATTCATGATGCCCAAACCAACAGCGATTTGTTAACTGCAATTGCAGATTACATTCACCTGAACATAAAAAACCCAAAACTCATTAAACTTCAGGCGCTGGCAGCAGAATTTAAGTTCTCTCCTAACTACTTAAATACATTGTTTAAAAATGGAATGGGACAAACTGTTAAAACCTATATGGATGCTTACCGCATAAAGTTAATTAAAAACAGGCTTAAATACAGTAACCAATCCATTAAGCACATTAGCGAAGAATTTGCCTTTAGTGATATGAGTCATTTCAACAAGTTTGTAAAAAAGCACGCGGGTGTAAACCCTAAAAAAACAGTACAGAACTCAATTTAAGCTACTTTTTTAAGGAATAATTTAAATTTAAAATAAATACTACCAACCCTATAGGTTATATATAATATATTTCTATATTTGTCCTACTTAATGATGTCTGGGTTTACACCTGAATGAATTAAGAATATAGTCATGTGGCCGAGTGGTTTAGGTACAGGTCTGCAAAACCTTTTACGGCGGTTCGAGTCCGCCCATGACGTCAAATTTAGGATAATTTTGGTTATCATATATTTGTTTTGTTGTTAACAAAGCCATTTGGATAAATGGCTTTGTTGCTTTCTACCCTTATATTAAAATAGCATTCAAAAAATCTCCAATTTAAATTGTAAGAATATTTTTAACTATATTTAGATAATTTAAATTAACATCCCACATGATTATTGCTCCCCTGCCTTCTAATGAAAAGGAAAGGATTTCCGCGTTGGAAACCTATAGCATTATGGGTAGCGCACCTGAAAAGGATTTTGATGATTTAACAACACTTGCGGCAGAAATTTGCCAAACGCCTGTGGCTTTGGTTACTATTCTTGGCGAAGAAAAACAGTGGTTTAAATCAAGATTTGGAACCGAATTTACCGAAACCCCCAAAGATCTTTCTTTTTGTTCTCATACCATTCTGGAAAACGGGGGCATCATGGTAATTAACGATACCAGAAAAGATAGTCGCTTTGCCGATAATCCATTAGTAAGTGGTGATACAAAAGTTATTTTTTATGCCGGCGTACCGCTGGTTAATCCCGAAGGTTATGCACTTGGTACCATCTGCGTAATCGACCATAAAGAAAAAACACTTAATGAAAGCCAGATTAATGCATTGCGTATTCTGGGCAAACAGGCGCTTCACCAGCTGGAACTCAGGAGGAAAATGATCCAACTGGAAAACAGCAACATGGCTTTAAGTGAAGCCAATAGTTTTATAGAAAAATTTGCAAGCCGGGCTGCACATGATATTAAAAATCCTTTGAGCAGCATTATTATTTCGGCAGAATCGCTACAGAAAAAATTGCAGGCCGAGGGCAATGAACGCTCTGTAAGGTTAATTAATATTGCCCTTCGATCTGCCAAAAACCTGGTTACGTATGTAGATGACATGCTTAATTATTCTAAAGCACCATCCAGTTTAATTGCAGCGCAAGAAAATTTTGAGTTGGAAACCCTTTTGGATAAGGTAATACAAATGTTAAATGTACCCGAAGTTTATAGCATTAAAATGCCTCAAAATGCATTGGTAAAAAGTTCGAGAATTGCATTAGAACAAATTTTACTTAATCTTTTAAGTAATGCAATAAGATACAATGATAAAGCCGAGCCAGAAATTATAATTGACTTTAAGGAGAATGCAACACAATACCTTTTTAACATTAGTGATAACGGAATAGGAATTGCAGAGGAAGATTTAAGTAAAATTTTTGAAGCGGGTTATGTTTCTGCAGAAAAAGACCGTTTTAACAAAAACGGCAATGGACTGGGATTAGATTCGGTATTTAGCCTCATCAAAAAGCTTAAAGGTGAAATAAATGTTTCCTCAACGTTAGGTAAGGGAACAAAGGTTTCTTTTGGCATTCCAAAATTATAGCCAGTTTAGGCACTTGCCTGATATGCTACACGTGCTACAAAATCTTCTACATCAAATGGTTTTGGGATAAAATCCTGTGCATCACAGGCACATTCTATTTCTTTTGCCTTATAATTTGCACTCATCATTACAACCGGAATATCCTGAGTTAGCTTATCCGATTTAAGGTTCTGGCAAACATCCAAACCGTTCCCATCCGGAAGCATTACATCCAATAAAAACACATCCGGCTGTACCTGTTTATTGCGGTTTAAAAATTCTTTAACGTTGGCATAAGCCAACACTTCATAATGTTCTTCTTCTAAAATAAAACTGATGATCTCGCGGATCATGTCATTATCTTCCAGTATACAAATTCGCTTTACCATAATTTTATAATTTAAAAAATTATGCTGACTATCAACACCTTAAATACATAACCTTTTATTTTTTGAATTGTTTTATGTATTTGTTGTACCTGCTTAATTAAAATGTGTTTTTAAGTGTAAATAGGCGCCAAACGAAAGGATTACAAAAAATGGAATAGCGAAATCATCAAGGGGCATTTGCATGCACGAGTTATCTGCCGGATTATAAACCACCAAAACGCCATAATTACGGATACCGGCCACATCGCAATAACTAAATGGGCTGAAAATGGTGATTTTATTATCCCGTATGCCACAATTTGGATCCTGATCGTAATACCGGAAAGCAATGTATCCGCTATTTTTATAATAGATGTTGCCGGTTGCAGGATTAGTTGTACCCATGCTATTTGGATATAAACCATTATATGTACTGCAACCAACATTTGCACTTACAATCCCTGAACATAAGCACAATAAAATTAACCAGGCGAATTTCATAATTTTTAAATCTTATGAAACAGATACGCCGGCTTATACCCACTGGATTTCAGCACTTTAAATCTTCACCTGTTCTTCATTAAATAAGGACAGATTGTAAATTAATGGTGATAAATATCACATGCAGCGTATAAATTGACGACATTTAAAAATTCATTTCAACCCGCTAAACATGAAAAAAACAAACCTTTTTTTAGTCTTTTCCTTCCTGATCTTTTTAAGTTGTCAATCTATGTATGCGCAGAATCATCCAAAGACTTTTAAGGGTGCCCAGGCCGACCAGAAAAGCTACAAAGCACTTTATGTATTGAACAGCGGTGATGAAAAACATATTGCCGGCACCCTCAGAAATATCAAAAACGCAATGAATGATCCCAGGTTAAAAGGAAAACTGGAGGTAGAACTTATTGCTTTTGGCGATGGAGTAGCCGTTTATTACCGAAATGGAAAATTTATGGAACAACTGGAAGCCCTCCGGGATCTCGGCGTATTGTTAGCCCAATGTGAAAACACCATAAAAGAGCGTAAAATAGAAAAATCGGAATTGTTTGATTTTATCAGTTACGTGCCCAGTGGAAATGGAGAAATTATCATCAGGCAGCAACAAGGCTGGTCTGTAGTTCACCCTTAATCGTTGTAACAACAAACTTGTAGCGTTTGGTTGTTTTTTACCGTTTAAATAGAAAATAACCAAATATGAAAAAATACGCTTCCTTCTTTGTCTTACTCTTTACAGTGATTTTTTTAAACGCGTGTAAAAAAGATCAAATAGTTTACAAAAGTGATTATGCCAAGAGTTACCAGACCTGGCTGGATTTTAAAGCTGCTACAAATAATTCCTACTGGTATCAGGTTGGCACTTATTCCTGGACAGGTTAT
The DNA here is from genome assembly GCF_032678625.1 of Pedobacter nototheniae. Classification (GTDB taxonomy): domain Bacteria; phylum Bacteroidota; class Bacteroidia; order Sphingobacteriales; family Sphingobacteriaceae; genus Pedobacter; species Pedobacter nototheniae_A. The sequence goes on from NZ_JAVTSO010000003.1 coordinate 80,575, forward strand.
AGCACGGAAACCACCATAACCGTACAAAACGGCGTAGTTACAAAACGCGCCTATGTTTCTAAAGCCGTGGATCAGAAAACACATGCTATAGTTGTTTTAATAGAATGGACAGAGGACAAGACCAGCTTGAATACGCATCAGGATGGCGCCACAATAAGAACTTTAGATGAAATATATCTGGAGGCTAAAAATAACTGGCTGTTAAAAAGAAAAGACGCTGAAACTTCTTTCGAAGCTAAAAATAATGGCATGATATCTTCTTGTGGTTATGTAGAAAATGGTTGCCAGGACGATTGCTTTACAGGCATTTCTATAAGTTCTATCGAAAAATTATAGGCAAAGCAAAATTCGATAAAAAAGAATGGAGAGGTTAACCACAACCCCTCCATATAATCAACTAACTATAACCTAACTTTTCAAAAGTAAATATTATTTTAAATAAACGCAACAATATTGCATTTATTTTATTTTGTTTATAAACTTATGTTTTATTTAAAAAAAAGCAGCAGTTGCTTTTTGCCAACTGCTGCCTAAGGAGAAATTAAAAGAAAAATCTTTTGCGCAGCCTTTCCCTACGCTGCTTGCAAACCTTTATTCCTTTTTATTGTCTTTTCCTGTTTTAAAAGTCTGGTAAAATTCTCCTTTTAGCCATTGTACTTTATTAACATCGTACATAGCTGGGGCGATAATGTAATTTCCCGTTTCACTATCCAGAATTACCACAACATGATCGTTTATTTCTGTACGGAATCTTCCCCCATTTTGGTCTTGCCCATTTTTGAAACTGATGGCTGTAAACATTAATCCTGCTCCTAAAATCCCAATTAAAAGAGATTTCGTGTCTAATGTAATTTTCATATTCTTAAGTTTTAATTGTGTGTATAGTGAAGATAGCGAGATTTTAGTAAAAGATTGGTTTACAGCCGAAATTCTTTTGTAAACAATAGAATACAATACCTAAATCCTGATTTAAGGGTATTAATGTTAGAGCTTGAAACTAAAAATACATCAACGCTCTATTAGAAGAATGATGTTAATCAATGTTAAATTTTAGAACCTTATGCAACCGATCCCGAAATCAGTCGTCTTTAAACATAGAAATAAATTAAACCTAAAAACAATGCATAACCTCTTATACGTATTCTTGATTTTAATGGGATGTACGGCCCACGCGCAAATAACAATTGAAGGCACGGTAAAAAACAAGGAACAGCATTTTGTTCCCTATTGTTCTATTGGTATTAAAGGTACCCAAGTTGGTGCCATAACAAATGATAAGGGGTATTACAAACTTCTAATCCCAAATCATTTAATGGAAAAGGAAATTGTTTTCAGTTCTATTGGATATGCCGATCAATATCTTCCGGTAAAGGAGTTGAGGGAAAACAGCAACGTGGTTTTACAACATCAGGAAACAGCACTTGAAGAGGTGGTAATTAGTGCAGCAAAAATGAAGGAGAAAGTTATCGGGCAAAAATCACGTCCCTTTCTTACCTTCTCAAAAATGTTTGATCAAAATGTACGCACAATTGAGCAAGGCAGTATTTTTCCGCTTTATCAAAAAACAAAATTGAAATCTTATAATTTCTACATTATTCCCAGCTCTAAATTTGAACAAATCACCTTAAAACTGAACCTTTACAGCATAAAAAACAATATTCCGGATAAATCTTTACTGAGTGAATATATTATTTTTAAGACTTCGGCAACCGGATGGCAAAACATCGATTTATCTAAAAAGAATTTAACTTTTAAAGGCCTTGATAAAATCGCCATTACGCTACAATTAGTCGATTATCAACCCCTTACAGATACAGAATTTGTATTTGGAATTTCAGCTAAAAAATCAATTTCTAAAAATTTGTTATTTAGATACCAGAGCCAGGAAAATTGGGAAGCAAATGACGGCACTTTTATCTCGAATTTAAATATTGCTTATGATAAAGACAGTAAGGAAGAAAGTATTTCAGCAGATCAGGATACTGAATTTAATGATGATGTTAATACAAAAATTTTAGCTACAGTTTACAAAAGCAGGGAGCAAGCACAGAAAACCAGTTACGGGAAAAGCAAGGATGGAAAGTACATAGATTTAGGAGATGCAAAAATATACTACGAGGAATACGGTAAGGGCGAACCTTTGGTGTTGCTGCATGGAAACAATGGCAGTATTGCTGATTTCTACAAACAAATTCCATTTTTCTCAAAAAATTACCGGGTTATTGCTATAGATACCCGCGGACAAGGAAGAAGTACAGATTTAACAGAACACGATTACAGTTATAAAGAATTTGCCGATGATTTATTTAAGCTTATTCAAAACCTGAAATTAAATAAGGTAACCATTTTAGGCTGGAGCGATGGTGGAAATACCAGTTTAATTTTCAATTATGAGCACCCAGAAATGGTAAAAAAACTAATTACAATCGGTGCAAATTTAAACCCTGCAGGTGTTGAAGAAGAGGTAATTAATGCACTTAAACTTCAGGCTTCAGAAAATAAAGCAGGTACGAATCTAAGATTGGTAAATTTAATGTTAAACCATCCGCACATTTCAACGGAAGCCATTGGTAACATAAAAAATCCGGTATTAATTATGGCAGGGCGTAACGATGTGATTAAGGAAGAACACACCAAATTAATCCATAATGCCATTCAAAATTCTGAATTGCAAATTATTGCCGATGCCACACATTATGTACCTTTTGAACAGGCAGAAAAGCTTAATAACCTGATATTAGATTTCCTGAAAAAATAAAAATCAAAGAAAAAGTTTAAAAAAAACACCTGTCCGCGCTTAATTAATCGGGTTTTTATGATTTAATTTTTATGTTGCTAATCTTATTGAATGAACAGATATTTGTGTACACAGCGATCAAAAAACTTAATGTAATTTGGCTAATAATATCTAACCTATTTAAACCTTCAATAAATGAATGACATCATGAATCCCAAAGTCGATTTTTATTTTACCAAGGAAAAAAAGTGGCAGGAAGAAATTAACCAATTAAGAAGGATTGTTCTTGATTGTGGACTAACAGAAGAATTGAAGTGGGGCTGCCCCTGCTACACGTACCAGCAGAGCAACATTGTTTTAATCCATGTGTTTAAATCGTATTGTGCCCTTTTGTTTTTTAAAGGTGCTTTACTAAATAACGACGATGGCATTTTAATTCAGCAAACTAAAAATGTACAGGCTGCACGCCAAATCAGGTTTATCAATATTAAGGAAATTGTGGATCAGGAAAGCGCGTTAAAAGCCCATGTTTATGAAGCCATTGAAGTAGAAAAAGCTGGCTTGCAGGTCAGTTTAAAAAAAACCAACGAATTTGCTGTTGCTGATGAATTTCAGGAAAAATTAGATGGAATGCCAGAATTAAAAACAGCCTTTGAGGCTTTAACCCCAGGCAGGCAAAGGGCTTACATGCTGCATTTTTCTTCACCTAAACAGTCAAAAACCCGCCAATCGAGGGTTGAAAAGTCGATTCCTCAAATCCTTAATGGCAAAGGCATAAACGATTAGCAAGTTTAACCCGCTAAGGAAATAGAATTGCTTATTTCTACAGCAGATAGAATAATTTAACCAAAAACCATGATAGAATTACATCATTTAAACTGTGTAAAAATTGTTTCGCCCATTAACAGCAATGTTTGCGGGCACTGCTTGTTGCTTAAAGAAAATGAGAAACTTTTATTAATAGATACGGGCATTGGTCTTTTAGATGTTCAGAAACCATTAGAAAGAATTGGCCAGCCTTTAATTGATCTTGTTGGTTATCATTTTGAAGCACATCAAACCGCTGTAAAGCAAATAGAAAATTTAGGCCTTGATGCTAAAAATGTGACCGATTGCATTATTTCACATTTGGATAATGACCATATTGGTGGTCTTGCTGATTTTCCTGAGGCGACGGTACATGTGGCGATTGAAGAATTAGAAAATTTTCTCGCTGAGAACCCCAGGTACCTGAAAACACCATTATCGCATAGGCCAAGCCTAAAAACCTATAAAAAATCGGATGCTGACTGGTTTGGATTGGAGGCCAGGAAAGTACATACCGATTTTACTGCCGAAATTTTTCTTATCCCTCTTTTCGGACATACACTTGGGCATTGTGGCATAGCCCTGAAAAACCAGGATAAATGGTTGTTTTATGTAGCTGATGCTTACTATATGCGGATAGAATTGAGTGATGACCAGCATCCTGTAAACGAACTGGCTAAAATGCGCGCTGATGACAACGATTTAAGGCTAAAAACTTTAAATAAAATCAGAAACTTAGTAAATAAGCATCCTGAAATTGAGGTTTTCAGTTACCACGACATAGAAGAGTTTAAATTTTACCAGAATTAAGCCCGTAATTGAATAAGAATTATGCTCAGGAGGCCTTAATATTATAATGCAAGATAAAATGAACCATTACTACGAAACACTTTTTAGATATATTGAGCAAATAATTATAATGCCTGAGCGTGATAAAAATGAGTGCAGACAATCTTTCAGCCCTATACGTGTGACTAAAGATACCTTACTGGAACGGGCAGGAAGTGTGCCTAACCATCATAACTTTATTGTATCTGGTTATATGCGTAATTTTTACAATGATGAAAAGGGCGAAGAGATAACGGTAGATTTAAATGATGGACCACGATTTTTCACTTCTTACTTTCATTTTATGAACCAAACGGTTTCTAATGAGAACCTTCAATGTATTACAGATTGCGAATTGCTAAGAATTACTTTCGATGACGCACAGGCTACAGTTAAAACCAGTATTACCCAAAAGGATTTCACGATAAAATTATTTCAAAAAATACAGGAAGACGACAAGCAAAGAATGAATGATTTAGCTGCGCTTAGCGCAGAACAGCGATATTTGAAACTGGTAAGTGAAAAACCTAATATTATAAAAAATGTTCCACTCAAATATATTTCATCCTACCTGGGCATAAAACCAGAAAGTTTGAGCAGAATAAGGCGCGAATTATTTCCTAACATATGTTAAGTTGAGATAAGTATGGTTGGGGTACATTTGTTAGATGGATCCAAGAAAAAATACGGCAAGGATAGCTGGTTTCCTCTATTTAATGGTAGTGGTATCTGGAACCCTTTATTTACAGTACATCCCTTCAAAATTCAGATTAAAAGGCAATCCCGAAACAGTAGTCCAGAATATTATAAATGCCCGGTTCCAGTTTCAGATGGGCATTATATATGAATTAATCTGTTGGATTTTCTTTTTAATGCTACCTGTTTTTCTTTATAAATTATTTAAACCTGTTCATGAAACCTGGGCTAAACTTATGGTTGTTTTTGCCATAGTTCAGGTTCCAATTGCATTTATAAATTTACTAAACAAATTTGCCGTTCTTTCTCTCACAAGCGGCTCTACGTACCTCAAAGCATTCACGGTACAAGAATTAAATGCCCAGGTATTGTTCCGTATTCATTTATACAATGATGGAAATTTCATAAACCAAATATTTTGGGGCCTTTGGTTATTTCCTTTTGGCTACTTGGTATTTAAGGCTCCCTTTATGCCAAAAATTTTAGGCATTCTTTTAATGGCTGGTTGTTTTGGTTATTTAATAGATTTTGCAGGAACTTTTCTTTTTAGCCGCTACGATAAGACATTCATTCCAAACTACATTACCTTACCTGCCAGCCTGGGCGAAATCGGAATTTGCCTGTGGTTTATAATTATAGGCATAAAGGATAAACCGATACCTAACTCTATAAAAAATGATAAAAGAAACCAATAACTTACAAGACTTTAAAGTGAATATTAAAGTGAAACTATCTGCATTATGGATTTCAGTTATGTTTTGTTATATCTATGGTGATTTTTTTTCATTGTTTGTGCCAGGGCGAATTCAGAATCTGATAAACGGTAACTCTGGGGCAGGACAAACTACCCCTATTGTATTGCTATTGTATGCTATAGTATTATCAATTCCTCCTTTAATGATATTTTTATCTCTAACCTTAAAACCTAAGGTAAATCGCATAGTCAATATTGTAACAGGCCTATTCTTTACTGTTATTATGCTGTTGGTCGTCAGTAACTCAATTAGCAGGTGGATGAGTTTCTATATTTATTTAGGTGTTATAGAAATTATCCTGACAACTTTAATTACAAAATATGCCTGGTTTTGGCCTAAACACAATTTAGCGCAGGCTTTAACCAAAAATTAGTACATCAAAAATAATCAAGGTTTATCCAGATCTATTTTTTCAGCAGCCAGTCTGTTGCTGATTTTAAAACCAGGTCGTCTTTTGCAGTAGATTTAACTATAACATCGGGTATAATTTTGGAACGGTATTCTTTTTTATTTCGATCTGCTACATAACCAACTGCCAGATATAAATATGAGCCATCTGATAGTTTAAATCCACTGTTTGCTGAGGTGAATCCGCCTGTAGGCTCTCCAAATAATTTTGTATTGGCTTTGCCAATAAAAGAAACGGTGGTCATTTCGCCACTGCTTCCAGTGCTTGACCCTACTAAAACGGCCACTTTAGCATTCACATTTTTTAAAAAATATGGATGTTCAAGATCAATTCCCATAGTTGAATTATTTTTTTTGGTTGCAGAATAAGACCATGGATTCATTTTTTTCTTCTCCCCATTGTCCGAAACAAAATAGCCTAATATGCCTGAGCCGGTTAAAGGGCCTAATCCAGCAATCATTGGATACATATTCCCTCCGGTATTTGTTCTTAAATCCACTACCCAGCCTTCGAGGGCATTTTCAGTGTCCAGTTTTTTTATCTGTTCTTGTATCTCATTGGCAAAATCATTCATCGTTTTTTTATCTAACGAGCCAAAACCAGGAACAGATAAATAACCAATATGGCCATCTAATAACTTCGATTTTACCTTATCTGGATTAACATTACCGCTGGCATAACTTTGTGCATTTGTTTTGGTTTGGAAAAAGGAATGGTTATCGCCAGCATCTCTGAGTTTTTGAAGTATATATGCGGTAATAGGTTTAGTCTCTTCAACCGTTTTAAGCCCCATTGATAAATCCTTAACATCAGCATCAATGCTTGTCCAGTTTAACGAATCCTTGTAAATGGAGTTTTGTTTAATAATTGTACTAAAATCATTAACAAATTTTACCACCTCCTTGCTGGGTGGTATTTTAGAAACCTCAACCTCATTCAGTTTAAAATCATCCATCCAAACCGTTCCCGTTCCGGCCAGATACACCCCAAATAATAATTTTTTTGTGTTTCTGGGAACCGTTAAATTCAGTTGGTATTTTTCCCAGTCGCCGGTACCGTTAATTAATGGCTGTTGGCTTTGAATATTTTGAAATCCAATAATTTTATTATCCTTATCCCATACCTGGCACCAAAATGCCACACTCCCCATCACCTCATTTGTTTTTAGATAACCAGAAACCGCAACCTGCCTCAATCCGGCCGGTTCATAAGTAATAAGCTGAGAAATACTCTGAAAAGCGCCTGGCTTAATGCTCTCTTTACCAATTATTTTAAATGATGATTTGCCGGTATGATAAATTGTATCATCCATACCTGCACTGTAACCTTCAATTAATTTGATACCCCAGGCAGCTGGAAGAGCAGCTGAACTCTCACTTCGGTTTTCAAACGAATCATTTTTGATCTGACTAAAAACTGAAAGAAATAAACAGGAGAACAGAAAGGTTAACAGGAGATTTTTCATAGCGTATTATTCGGTTAGCTTAATTCAGATAATTGAAATCAAATATATCTTTTAGAAATTATATAGCAAAGCTATTCTATCAAAACCATTAGTGGTTTCGGCTCTATTTAATTTAAAATAATCAAATGAATTTTTATTTAGATTGATTCCATATAATATTGTAGATTTGACAAATTTTAAATCGGTGATACAAAAAGACTCTTCTGATTTTGATGAAAATATTGTTCAGAACACAATCAATGAGCAAAATTTCGAATGCCTGTATAAAAGTTATTGGAAGAAGGTTTTCGGAATTGTTTATCATTATACTGAAGACAAAGAAATTTCAGCCGAATTAACGCAGGAACTTTTTGCAACTCTATGGGAAAAAAGAGCATCATTGGTTTTTCAAAAAGACATTAAAGCCTATTTATTTAGGGCTGCCAAACTGGAAGCTTTTGATTACATCCGTACCAGTGTGCGCAGAAAGCAGTTATTAGAAAATTTTCCTCCTGCCTACAGCCAAAATCAAAACAGCACGGAAGATGCCCTTATGTATAATGAACTGCGCAACAGGTTAGATACATTGATAGGCAGACTTCCTCACCGCTGCCAGGAAGTTTATAGTTTAAGTCAGAACGATGGGCTGAACAACAGTACCATTGCGGGTATGCTTTCCATATCAGAGAAAACGGTAGAGTACCATTTATATAAAACCATGTCATTTCTACGCGAATCACTTAGCCTGGAGAAAGCATAAAATATATTACTGAAAACCAGCAAATTAAATCAATTCCTGATTTTTATTTAATTTTTTCTTAGGAAAAAACCTTCGTTGTACATCATGATTAGTGAGCGGGCACCTTGCTCCAATCAAATTAATGGAAATTACTAAAGAATTAATCAGGAGATACCATCTTGACCAATGTACGGAAGCCGAAAAATTAGCAGTTGAAGCCTGGTTAGCATCTGAGGATGCTACGATGAGTTATCCGGAAGATTTTGATCTGGTTAACACCCAAGCAAATGGATGGGAAAAAATTTCGGAAAGATATGGCCTTGGGCAAGATCATACAGCTAAACTTCAGGTACACTCAAAGAAAAAAAACTTCTTAGAACGCTTTTGGTTACCTGCCGCAGCCTGCCTTGCTTTTGTTTTTACGCTGGGGATAACGTATAAATTATTCAATAATGATAAACAAGCATCCGTTGCGCCTGCTTACCAAACCATTCGGGTAAAAAAAGGAGAAAAACGATATGTAGCGCTCACAGATGGTACGCAGGTTTGGCTTAATTCGGAGAGTAGCTTAACCTTCCCGAATGAATTTACCGGAATAAAAAGAACTGTAAACTTTACCGGTGAAGCCTATTTCAGGGTTGCAAAAAACCCAAAAAAACCTTTTATCATCAGTTCGCCACGTACAACTACAAAAGTTCTGGGTACGCGGTTTAACCTTAGGGATTATCAAAATGAAGGACAGAGCGAACTGGTGGTTGAAGAGGGAAAGGTTAGTTTTTCGGGCTTAAAAATAAGCGGCAACCTGATTCTTACGGCCAATCAAAAGGGAATTATAGATGTGAAAAATAAATTAAACTTAACTCAAAACATCGGTCACAGTGCAAAATATACGGATTGGAAAGAAAACAAGCTTGTTCTTGACGACCTCACCCTTGAAGAAATTAAGCCCATTCTGGAAAGATGGTACAACATTACAATTGTAATTAGCAGTAAAGAACTGAACAAAGAGCGCTACAAAGGCAGTTTTAACAACCCAAACATTAAAGAGGTACTAAGCAGCATCTGTTTTGCGACCAGATCAGCATATTCCCAGCAAAATAAAACATTTACCATAGGAAAATAAAAAACCCGGTTTCGGTCTGCAAACTTCACTCCGGGCTATTGCAAATCAATTTATCAATTCATTTAAACAACACACAAAAGTATGCACAAAGCATGTACCCCAAAGAAAAAAATCTCAATTATAGTCTTATTTTTTTGTTCGCTCTGTTTTATATCCTTTTCTTCCCGGGCACAACAGGATTCGCCTTTAAATAAAATCATTACCATACAGGCAAATAATACGCCACTTGGCGATGCATTGAATGCCATTGCAGCAAAGGCTGGCATTTCTTTTTCTTACAGCAGTACGCAGTTAAATGTAAAGAGAAAAGTAAGTTTTAACTTCGAAGATAAATCGGTAAGAGATATTCTTACAGCCTTACTTGGCCGTCAGATAAAGCGACTAAGCACCGAAGGACAAAACATTACCATCCAAACCTCTTCAGCAAAAGGGAGTGTTTCCGGAAATGTAAAAACCAGTGATGGAAAACCTGCTGCCTATGTTACCGTAGAAATTGCCGGCTTAAGAGGCACACAGGCAGATGTTAACGGAAATTACAGCATTAAAGAAATAGAGGAAGGAAATTACACCATTGCCGCCAGTTATGTTGGTTTTAACCCACAACGACAGCAGATTAAAGTAGTTTCTTCTAAAAACACCACAATAGATTTCACCTTAACCGAAAACAGTAATGACCTTAATGAGGTAGAGGTTAATGGTAGAAAAAAGAACAAATTCGCCATCCGCAAAAGCGAAACCGTAGCTAAACTGCCGCTCAACAACCTCGAAAATCCACAGGTATATACCACGATTACCAAATCGCTGCTTAATGAGCAAATTACAACAGATTTAACGGATGTATTAAAAAACACACCAGGCGTATTGAAAATGCAAGGCAGTATTGGGAGAAGTGGCGATGGAGCTGTTTATTATAACCTCCGTGGTTTTCCGACAAGGATTTCGATGATAGATGGAATTGCCGGCCAAACCAATGGAGATATTGACCCTGCAAATGTTGAAAAGATAGAAGTTATAAAAGGCCCTTCGGGTACCCTGTTTGGGGGTTCGCTTACAACCTTTGGCGGACTGATTAATGTAGTTACCAAAAAACCGCTTGATACGCTTGGTGGTGAAATTGGGTATACCACCGGAAACTTTAATCTTAACCGTATTACTGCAGATGTTTACGGGCCGGTTAATAAAGATAAAAGTCTGAAATTTCGTTTAAATGCCGCTTATCATAAACGGAACAGTTTTCAGGACGCAGGATTTAGGAAATCAGTTTTCGTTGCACCTGCTATCTCTTATCGCTTTAATGAAAAACTGGAACTTTTACTGAATGCAGAATTCTATGATTATGAGGGCACAAACCCTTCGATAGTCTTTTTGCACCGTACCCGAAAATACATTGCAACTACACCTGCGGCATTAAATTACGATTGGAACCGTTCTTTTACCTCTAATGACATTACTTTAAAAGCACCCGCATCTAACATACACGGTCAGCTTAATTACAAAATTTCTGATCAATGGCGCTCACAAACTAATTTTTCAAGAAACATCAGAAAAACGGATGGAATATACCAGTATGAATTTATCCGTGGCGCTACAAGCGATGACCTGGTAGAGCGAAATGTACAGTATCAGAATTACGAAGGAACATCGACAGCTGTACAACAAAATTTCAATGCTGACCTTAAAATTGGCGGCATGAGACATCGTTTAGTCGCAGGGCTTGATTACCTTAACCAAACTACTTACAACAATAATTCTCCGATTGTAAAATTTGATACTGTAAGTGCCATTAATGGTGCAACAGCAGTTAAATATGGCAATTTAACCCGGGCAAAGGCAGAAGCAAAGATTGCCGCAGTTACTGGTGTTGGTGCAGCCGGCGCCGTTATTAAAAATTATAACTCGAATAATATATACAGTATTTATGCCTCTGATGCGATAAATGTAACAGACCAGTTGGTGGCCATGTTAAGTTTACGTGTAGATCGTTTTCAAAGCCTTGGAACAACAAACTTAGCCACAAACACGCAACAGGCTAATACAGCTTATAACCAAACAGCAGTATCGCCCAAATTTGGTTTGGTTTACCAGGTTATAAAGGAAAAGGTTTCCATTTTTGGAAATTACATGAATGGATTTAGCAATGTAGCTCCCGTTACCCAGCCTTTGGATGATGTTTCGGGCACTTTTAAACCGCAACAGGCAAACCAGATTGAAGGTGGTGTTAAAACAGACTTATTCGACGGACGCTTGTCTTTTACGGCAAGTTATTATAACATTAAAGTTAAAGATGTAACCAGAGAGGAAGTACTAAACAGGAATGGGATAGATTACAATATTGTTGTACAAAATGGAACCCAAACCAGTAAAGGTGTGGAGTTTGAACTGATTGCGAATCCATTAACCGGACTGAATCTGATTGCTGGTTATAGCCACAATGAAAGCAAACTTACTAAATCATCTGTGGCCCTTGAAGGAAGAAGACCTGCTTCGGCCGGGCCCGAGAACCTGGTTAATTTCTGGGCAAGCTACATGCAGCCAAATGGAAAATTAAAAGGTCTTGGTGCAGGATTTGGAGGCAATTATGCCGGAAAATATCTTTCAGGCAATTCACTTACTACCGGGATTTTCACTTTCCCTGCTTATACCCTGTTTAATGCAAGCATATTTTACGATACGCCTCGTTTTCGCGTAGGGCTTAAAGGAGATAATATCAGTGATGTATTGTATTTTACCGGGCAAGGTGTACTGAGTGCTCAGATGCCAAGAACCCTTTCAGCCAATGTTACGGTTAGATTTTAAGAAAACAATAGCCCTTTTACACCTCTGGCTCGGATTAATTTCCGGGCTGGTGGTTTTTATTTTAGGAATCACAGGTTCTATTTATGCATTTTCGGATGAGTTAAAAGAACTTTTTTATAAAGACCGGCTTTGGGTTGAGGTACCTGCCAACCAAAAGAAACTACCCTTTGAAAAAGTGATTGCAGTTGCTGAAGCTGCACTGGGAAAAGATCATAAAATCTCAAGGGCCGAGCTATCCAATGAGCCGGGAAGAACCTACATGTTCAGGGCATTAAAAGTAAACAAGGATGGTATTGGTTACTGGAATTATTACACCTATTATTATAAGGCTTATATCAATCCGTACACCGGCGAACTTGTTAAATTAGAAAACACAAAACAAGAATTCTTTACCGTAATACTTGCAGCGCACATGAACCTGCTTCTTGGCGATAAAATCGGGCACCAGATTGTGCGGTATTGCGTAATTTGTTTCGTGCTTTTACTTATTTCAGGCCTTATATTATGGTGGCCAAAAAACAGAAAAGCGGCAAAAAATAGCTTGAGTATTAAGTTTAGCGCTAAATTTAAGCGTTTAAATTACGACCTTCATAATGTTCTTGGCTTTTATGCAGCAGCAATGCTGATTATGATTTCTTTAACAGGGTTGGCATGGTCGTTTGGGCTGGTGAGCGAGAAAAAATCAAGGGTACAATCTGACACAACATTTGCATCGGGTAATACGCCACACCAGGAAATTTTCACTAAAACCAATGCCCTATCTCCAAAGGCGGCCTATTTACTTTATAATTTTCCTTCCCAAAAAAGCGGAACAGTTAATATAAGTGCTTATATGAGCAATAAGCACCTCTATGAAAAAACACAGTATAAATATGATCGGTATAGTGGAAAATTATTGGAAAAGGGCGCTCCATTTGCTAAACTAAACCCACTAAGTAAACTCAAAGCCCTTAACTACGACCTTCATACCGGAAGCGCTATTGGATTTCCAGGAAAAATTTTAGCCTGTTTAGCCAGTTTAATCGCAGCCAGCTTACCTATAACGGGATTTTTATTCTATGTATTCAAAAAAAAGCCTTTACAGAAGTCTGCTCGCCGCAATAACTAATCGCCCCGTTCGCTAAAAAATATTTTTTTCTTTTGCATAGCTTTTTGCCAACCGTATGGAAAAATAGCATGTTGGTTGGTTACCAATAAATTCATTTTTTCCTTAATGCTTTCCTGTAACTTTATAGGCAAAGCGTAAAAAGCTTGATCAATTGACGTATCTCGTTCATCATCAAGAACTCCATTTTGATGTCTGATCGCAATTTTCTGACCTTTGTAATAAATGATTATTTTAACACGACCATCATCATAATAATTCATTCCCTGTGTTCCGTACACAATTATAGGCGTTATTAAACCATCATTGTTATAATCATTAAACTGTGCATATTTTGTCCAGAACCATATCGATTCTTCACCATGCATTTTGGGGTTTATGCGATCGTTAATTTCCCAGGTTTTGGTAAGGGAACCATTTTCAGATTTAAAATTTATCGCCTTGATTTTATAATTAGTTACCTTGTTGAACGCATCTTTATCACGATTAACCACATCACGGCTTTCGGTTAGCACACAATAATACTGCCCGCTTCTATCATTATATCCGTAAACCCTAAAAATTGGGAAACTGATCCCCAGTTTTTCTCGGGCAGCAACAGGAAGTAAAGATGATACTTCCTGATCCGTCAGGATTTTGGAAGAGATAGTTGATTTAACTGTTTGTCCAAATACAGGAATGAAAAATAGCACAGCGAGAATTGTGAAGATTGTACGCATTGTTGTAGAGTGTTTAATTTATTTTTCACACGTTTTGGTTTCATTTCTTCACCACCGTGTTATACCATCCTGCAATTTACATTTTTTAAATGCCTGTGAAAGAATTATTGGTTTGTACAATTTCTTAATTATAATCCCTAAAGTTATTTAACGAAAAAGTATCTAACAGAAACTGCTTTTGATTAAACCGACTGTTCGATCACGCACATAAGACTGTTCGAAAACGGACACCTGACACAATTGTAAACAACTGACTATAAGGTATTTAAATTATAAAACTCCCTTTGGCACAAGCTTGGCCTATGGGGGTATAAACAATTGATAATTTTTAATCATTAAATAAAGTACACCATGAGAACTTCAATCAAAATCCAACTTGTTAGTGCATTGCTTTTAGCCATTGCAATTATTCCAGCAAACACATTTGCAAAGGAAAAAACACCGGTAACATTATCCGGCAACTCTTCTATCAGAAAAATCGCTTTAAAAGGAAACATAGAGGTAATATTAGTCCAAAGATCATTCGATGGTGTTTCTTATACCGATGATAATACTGGAACTGCAAAAGTTGTGCGGAAGGGCGATGTACTCCAAATAACCGGAACCAGTAAAGAGCCTGGAAAACTTTTTGTGTATGTACAAGAAATTTACAGAATAGAAGCTGAAGATGATGTTGTTGTTAAAACGGAAGACAGGCTGACTACAAAATTTCTCCAAATATTTCTTAAAGGAAATGCCCAGGCAGATATTAATACAAATACGCAGGGATTATTTACTGTTATGCATGACTATGCGAGTTTAAAGTTAAGCGGATCCAGTAACAACCATACCTTGGTGATGAGTAAAAAACAAAAGCTGACTTCTGACAATTTTGTAGCGCTCAATACCGATATTATAGCGCCAGAAAATTTAACTGTTGATAACGAAATTGCTGCTTTTTAATAATCGAGAAACATAAGGCGCTGTGGTATTGATCATGGAGCCTTATTAATATAGAAATAAACTTAACTTCAGGTATTATTTTCCGATCTACCATCACTCATTTATTTTAAAATAAAATTGCAATATCGAGCAAATTTGCATAATATAGAAAAATTAATTCAACGCGTATTTGAAAGCGCTATACGTAAATTCTTTGTTTTGATCCTATGTTTGGATACAATTCTAAGTAAGATACTTTGTTGAAAGTAGGGTAAATATTGTTTAATGTTATCCTTCTATATTTAGAAATCGAATGCAAATAAAAATAAATCTACATTAAATGAGACTTAAAAACTACATGTTTACTGCACTTATAATCGGCGTTTCGATTGGTTCATGTTTAGCCCAGCAAAAAAAGGAAAATGAACTTTCTGCAACGGAAAAAAAAGAAGGTTATAAATTGCTTTTCGACGGCAATACCCTGAACGGATGGCATTTATACAATCAAGGTAAAATTGTTTCCGGATGGGTTGTTAAAAATGGAGAACTTAGGTGTACACCGGGCACAACAGCGGCGCATGGAGACTTAGTTACTGACAGCAAATACGAAAACTACGAGTTGAAATTCGATTGGAAAATCAGCAAAGAAGGAAATAGTGGTGTTTTTATTAATGTGCTGGAACGCAAAGACATTCCAACGGCATGGGCATCAGGACCAGAGTATCAACTCCTTGAACGTTCTAATCCAGACTATAAAATGGAGATGAAAAGACCTGGATGCCTCTACAGTTTTTCTAAACAATTAAATCCGGTCGAACTCAAACCTTTTGGCCTCTGGAACCATTCAGTGATTAAACAACAAAATGGCAAAGTACAATTTTATTTGAATGGTGTTTTAACTGCTGAACAAGACTTTAAAACGGAAGCATGGAAAACTGCGGTAGCCAATACCAGTTTCAAGAATTTTCCTGAATTCGGAAAATATACGAGTGGACAGATTGCCTTACAGGATTGGAACAAGGGAATTGCTTTTAAAAACATTAAGCTTAAAAGCCTTTAATCATCAAAATCTGGGCGCTTAATTTAATTAGGCGCCTTTGATTAAAACTTCAAATTGCCGGATTCTCTGCAAGCACTGAAATCATGGGAAGCAGCAACGATTAATCTAATTGGGCTGAAGAAAGGCATTAAATAATTTTCATATCCTGATAACGCAGCTCGTCTAATTTACGATCGTTACTTGCCAGTTCCGTAACTACTGCATCAACCTTTTCCAGGTTGCAAACTTTAAAAACCTCGTTTTTCCCAATTTTTTTGCTGCTGCTGAGAATGATTACCCTTTTTGCACCTTTCAGCATCGCCTTTTTCACTTGTCCATCCTCTCTAATGGCTGCAGTAACACCGTATTCCCTTGAAATTGCGCAGGTACCCATCAGGTATAAGTCGGCTACAAATTGCTTTGCATCTTCACAGGTTTTCGTACCCACATTGGTTTGTGTATCTCGGTTGTAGGTTCCGCCCAATACAATCAGTTCGATGCCTTTAAAATTGGATAAAATAGGAACTAAAGCCTGGTTATTGGTAATAATACGGAATGAGGAGTTGCTCGGAAATCTTTCTGCAACTGCACAGATTGTTGTTCCGCCATCCATAAAAATGGTCATTCCTTTTTTTAACAAAGGCTGGATTTTAAAAGCTACGGTTTCTTTTTCTGCCGACTGGAATTGTGTCCTGTCCTGAAAGGCAAGCGGATTTTTGTCTGTAGCAATAGCCCCACCCCTAACCTTTGACAACAAGCCGTTTTGATGCAGATAATCAATATCTCTCCTGATGGTATCTTCAGAAACCTGCAAATCATTAGACATGTCCTGATAGGAAATCTGCCTGGCATCTTTCAGGCTTGCAAGAATGTGTTCAAAGCGCTTTTCCCTAATCATAACTACGGCAAATATAATTAATTTAATTTCACCCGAAACATCATGAACGCTACACCTTAACCTTTCAAAACGATCCCACTTTTTACGTACATTCAATACTGCATAAGTTCTCTATTTGTGATTTCACTTTAAAAACAGCTTAAGAACGGAGTAAATCTATAGTGGAAGAAATTTGAAACAGGCGATAACTTTATGGCAACTAAAATTCTTACCTTGTTCTTATTAACTTACAAAGGTTTACATAAAAATAATTGAAACTTAAGAATTAAATTCCCTCTGTTATGGACAAAACATCAGATAATCCTATGAAATGGAGTCATTTTTTAGCTGGTTTTTTTGCAGGTGTATTTTTAACAAATGCAATTCCGCATTTCGTTAATGGTATTTCAGGAATTCCATTTCCAACGCCATTTAGTGATCCTCCGGGTAAAGGGCTTTCTTCTCCCTTGATAAATGTGTTATGGGCTTTATTTAACATCATTATAGGCTACTTACTGTTTAGGTACAGCAAAATAAACTCTAAAAGCAAATTGGGATTATTAGTGTTTTTTTTGGGTATTGTCGCAATCAGCGTAATGAGCAGCCTTGCTTTTGAGGGTAAGCTAAAATAATTATGTAATAAGAGTTAGTCACACAGGCTGGCCCATGTTAATGCATTTTTTGCGCTTGCTTATCCCGAATTTTGAATGGTTTTCTAAAGTTTTTAAAACCGTTGTTTTTAGGATATCCGGGGCTACCGAAATATCCAAAGGCTTGTTAGATTACTTCTCATGTTGTTCGTTGTTGTATTTTGTTATCGAAAAACTAAATACAAAACCTCCTTATAAGGGTTCGTTTTTGTACGGAAATGATTTGTTTTTGTACTGCAAGGAGGAGTTTATCCTTTTTTCGTTAAAAGTGACGTGGAGTTTTTGTGGCAATAACATAATTGTTAAATTTGGCCCCTTATAAAACAAACGGACGCTCTACTAAAAAAAAGCGATCCATAACATCAAATTAATAAGCATAAAATAAATGGAAGAAAACGATTTTGTTTCGATCTGGTTGGAGGAAAGTGGTAACCCGGCGATTGAAGAGCTGACCAAGGTGAACCGTGAAGTTGCGGATAAAATGACCAGGTATTTATTGGAAAAAGGACTTCGTTCAACCGATCTTTCTGTTGCACTCGACATCAATCATGGTGAAATTACCCGATGGCTCCATGGCTCGCATTCTTTTAGTGTAAAGAAACTAAAGGAAATGTCTGACTCACTGGCAGATTACAACATCTAAATATGCTGTTTGTATTTTTTGCTTTGAGGTAAGGAAATGCGTCTGCGTTTGAAGATTTGTTTTTTAAATCATAACAAACGGTAAACGGATACACGCGGAGAGGATTCTTATTTAAAAAATTCGCCAATATGCCAAAGAATACCTGATGGATCATGCAAAAAGCATTCTCTTCCCCAGTGTTCTACTCTAACAGGAACCAACTTTACTTCTTTGTATCTATCGGTTAAGTTTAGGGCAAGTAAATCATCATAAAACCGATTTACGTTTTCCACTTCCATAAAAACCATTGTATTATCCACCCAGTCCTGAACATAGGCATCCTGAAGATAAAAACCCAATTCTCTGCTTTTGAACAAACTCATTTTGCTGGTAAGCACCACTTCCTGGAATCCCAAATCCAGGTAAAAATTCCTGGATAGTTCAAAATTTTTTGCGCCAATAAAAGGTCTTATCGATATTGATCTGTGTTCCATAAACTCAGCTTATAATTTGGTTAAAGATAAGGGTATTAACCCAGGCTTGCACTTGATTAGGATCAAGAAATAGTTTATAGCCTAACAATTTTTTCCCTTACCCGGCTTAATGTTTCGGGCGTCATTTTCAGGTAAAAGGCAATCATTTTTAAAGGAAAAGCCTGTATTAACTGCGGCTTGTTATCCAAAAGGTGCTGATATTTTTCCAATGGCCTTAGGTTATTCTCAAAAAAAGCAACCCTTGATGCTGCATTTTCCATAATCCTATTAAACTGAAGAAAAGCAATTGAATGCCCAATGAGATAGTGAAGCGATTCGATGCTTAGTTCTAAAACGGTGCCATCCGTAAATGCTGTAATGAAACCATCTGCCGGTTGTTGCGCAATAAAACTTTTATGGCTTATTATCCATTCTCTTTCCAAATGGAGATCTGTTATGTTTGGAACATATTGATCTTTAACATTATACTGATAAAACAAACCTTCAAGATTAAAAAAAACCGACTTTGCCACTTCACCTTTTTGCAGCAATACCTCATTTTTTTTCACATGTTTAAGCTTTACTTCATTTTGAAAGAGTGTTTGTTCCGAATCAGAAAAACTGCCTATGGTGTTTAGTACTTCCGAAAACATAATTCTATCCATAAAATAAAGTATTTCCTGATCCTAAATTGGCTTAACCAAACATTAAAACAAAAATAAACAATAGATTGATTTTTTTTAATTGAAAAAGTCGGATGATATACGTCGTCCGACTTTTTATTTGAGATGACCATATTGCTGACAATCCATGTTGGTTTTCAGCAAGGTATATTTGGAGATTTATCTTAGTTTTTTTCGATTTCCTTTAAGTTATCCATTTTCTTATAAGCCAGGAAGCCTTTAATGTCCTCAAAGTGTTCTCGCACTCTTTTATTACCAAATTCGAATACTTTTTCGACCAGTCCATCTAAGAAATCCCGATCGTGAGATACCAGAATTAAGGTACCATCAAAATCCCGGAGTGCATCCTTAATAATATCTTTAGTTTTCATATCCAAATGGTTGGTTGGCTCATCGAGTATCAGCACATTTACAGGTTCCAACAACAACTTAATCATAGCTAAACGGGTTTTCTCACCGCCAGAAAGGACCTTAACTTTTTTAGTGGTATCATCCCCACTAAACATAAAAGCCCCCAAAAGGTCTTTAATTTTTATTGTATTATCGCTCAGCGGAATCTGGTCAATGGTTTCGAATACGGTTAAAGTCTCGTCAAGCAATGCGGCTTGGTTTTGGGCAAAATAGCCAATCTTAGCATTGTGACCCACTTTTAAACCACCTTCAAAGTCGATTTCGCTCATAATGGCTTTGATCATGGTTGATTTACCTTCACCATTTTTACCTACAAAAGCCACTTTTTCTCCACGCTCAATTACCATATTTGCTTTTTCAAATACAACATGGTCGCCATAAGTTTTCGTTAACTCTTCTACCATTACCGGATACTGACCGGAACGTGGCGATGGTGGAAATTTCAACCGTAATGCTGAAGTATCTACTTCGTCGATCTCAATAACCTCGAGTTTTTCAAGCATCTTTACCCGCGATTGTACCTGCAAAGTTTTGGAATAGGTTCCTCTAAAACGATCTATAAATTCCTGGTTATCGGCAATAAAACGTTGCTGCTCTTCGTAAGCTTTTAACTGATGCAAACGCCTATCGGCACGCAATTGCAAATAGTGGCTGTATTTCGCTTTGTAATCGTATATCCTGCCCATGGTAACCTCAATGGTGCGATTGGTAATGTTATCTACAAAGGCACGGTCGTGAGAAATAACCATTACGGCTTTTGCGGAGTTGATTAAGAAATCTTCCAACCATTGTATACTTTCAATATCCATGTGGTTGGTTGGCTCATCAAGCAAGATAAGATCAGGTTTTTTTAACAGAATTTTAGCCAATTCGATACGCATACGCCATCCACCAGAAAACTCTGAAGTTTGACGGGCAAAATCCTTACGCTCAAAACCCAAACCTTTTAGCACCTTTTCTACCTCTGCATCATAATTGATTTCTTCGATAGAATAAAACTGTTCACTTAATTCCGACACCCGTTCGATTAACTTCATGTAGTCATCACTTTCGTAATCAGTACGAATAGTGAGTTGTTCATTCAGCTCATCAAGTTCTTTTTGCATCTGGTTTACTTCTTCAAAGGCTTTCATCGTTTCCTCAAAAACGGTAACCTTATCCTGGGTAAGCAAATGTTGCGGCAAATAGGCTATTACGGCATCCTTGGGCCCAGTTACATTACCAGAAGTAGGTTTAATTGCATCGGCTATGATCTTTAGGATGGTCGATTTACCTGCGCCATTCTTACCCATCAGAGCAATTTTATCGTTCTCGTTTATGGAAAAAGTTACGTCGCTAAACAGGACAGTTCCGCCAAATGAAACGGAGATGTTATTTACATTAATCACAGTATGAAAATTGAATTTTTGGCAAAGATAATGGAACACACCGGATTATAAAGTTGAAAATATGGTTCCACCATAAAAAAGCCGGAGTAAAAACTTTAAAAAGTCATTACTCCGGTTTCTTCCACCAATATGGGTTAATTCGTAGTGAAGCCGTACTTTCTATAAATTTCTTTTCCTTTTTCACTAACAATGAAATCCATAAAATCCTTTGCTGCTTGCGGATGTGGTGCCTTTTTTAATTGTCCCGCAACGTATGTAGCTTCAATATTTTCTTTGTCAGGAATTTGGATTAACTCAATTGGATGGTTTATCATTTTCTGATAATACGCCTCAGAATACCAAACAGGACCTGCATGTGATTCGCCATAAAGTACCCGCATAGGGGTTTGACGGTGATGAATATAGGTCAGGTAGGTTGACTTATCTTTTACTTTTTCTACCATTACCTTATTTTTAAGCGCTTCTCCGCCCGCTTTCACATAAGCTTCTTCTATTCTTTTACCAATTCCTTCCCATTCGGGGTTTGGCATAGCTACTTTAATATTATCTCTCCCAAGGTCGTTTAAGCTTTTTATCTTTTCCGGATTACCTTTCTGTACCATTATGGCCAATTTATTCTTTGCATAAGCCTCTGTTCTGGAAAACCAATCTGAAAATTCAGTAATTTTTGATTTCCCTGCAGTATACACATCCGGCTGATTGGATATCCGCATATTCCCTATGGTTATGGAACCAGTTTGAATCTGTTTCGCAAGGATTCCAGGAGGAAGGGTTTCAGCAAATACCCTTGAATATTGGGGATAGGTTTTCTTGAACGCGCCCAGCAACTCATCAATTACCATAAACTGGTTTCCGGCAAAAAATATTACCAGTTGCGGATCAGTAATGTCGCCAAATAAATCAGGCACATTATCTATTCCCTTAACTGTAAAATTAAGTCCATCGTTAAATGGTTTATTCCAAGGCGGATCAAATCTATATTCCTGTTCCTGCGCTTGCAAGTTTATTGATATACATGTTATAAGTGCCGAAACGAGCACTAAAATGAATGGTTTCATAAAACGTAGATTATTTATGGATGAATAATTGCCCAGCCTTGTGCCTGGCGAATGATCAGTTCTCCATTACCACTTGGTACATAAGAAATAAAAGGTAACAGTTCATCTTTTGAAATATTTCGTTCTTTCAGGGTATTTTCACATTCTGCAAGAATAACACCTTTATTTTTGAGCTGTAAAAATTGTTCCTGGTACGGTGAATCTTTTTTAAATGATATAACACCACCGCCATGAACAACCAGTTCAATTTCTAATTTCCCTTTAAGTCTTGGGTCTTCTAACGCATTATTGATGTTTTTAATTGTTGCAAGAATTTTCTTATCCTCGTCGGAATTAAGCTGGTAAACAGCTTTATATTTTTTTTGGTCAGCAATTGCACCGTGAAAGACTTTGGCAGCAACTGGTTTTTCCTGAGCGGCAAGGTTAAGACTGAACATGATGGCCACTGTTGCCATCAAAAATTTGATTTGTTTCATCATGTTTATATTTATTTTGTTATTGAGTTTTTTATTGGCTCATAAGGGCCAAATTTATGTTGCATTTCCGTGAACTTGTCTGCATAAGGGCCAAATGGAAAATCAACGGGTTTCTTGGATAAGTCTACCCAATCACGTTGCTGATCTTTATGTGGCCGAGGCTGGTCATTCACAAAGGCTGCAACGTCCCACGCCTCCTCATTGCTTAATATTTGATTTTCATATGAAGCACCAAAGGGCATATTGTTTTTTACATAACCTGCAAAATTCGAAATTCTGAAAAGGCCAGCCGCATCGTTATAACTATTTTGCCCCCATAATGGTGGATAAGTATAGCTTTTTTTGTCTTCCGAAATCAATCCTGCCCCTGCTGCTCCATGACAAGTCGCGCATTTTGACTGGTAAATCAGTTTACCTTTCACCGGATCTGCCGCCCTTTCTAAGTAGGCCAATTTTTCTAACCCCGCTCCTTTTGGTACAATACCCTTTTTTACTTCGGTTCCTAAAAACCTGATGTAAGCCAACATTGCTTTTATTTCTTTACTGGAGCTATCAGGCTTTATTCCATTAAGGCTTCTCTCAAAACAGTCTGAAATACGCTTCACTATACTCTCATTTGTTCCTGATCTGGCTCTGAATTTTGGATAAGTAGAATAAACGGCAGAATAATTATTGCCAAATGGTTTGGTGCCAGCATCCATGTGGCAATTTTGGCAATTCATACCATTCGTTAACTTTCCAACTACCCCTTGCGGACCAAAATATTTTGCTGTATTTGCAATTAAATCTCTCCCATATTCAACCAATTCCTTTTCTTGTTTATTTTTCAATAAACTGATTTCCGGAGCCTTCCAGATTCCCGTATTAGAATCCGTACCTGGTTGTTGAGGCTTTTTATTTTCTTTACCCGGGACTTCTGCTTTAGCAAAAAGAGTGGGTTTTGGAATTATACGCATAAATACCAGTGTAATGCTAAGCCCTAATAGCAATACTGTTAAGATTATAACTACTGTTATACCGCGGCGGATTTGTTTTAATAATTGTTCCATTATTTTAATCTTCCCAACTTTAACCCTGAGGTTTGTATTACAAATATGATTGGAAAAAGAGTAAAATAGAAATTCAATTATGTTATTGTCAATAACAAAAAGTTATTAAGAAGTACGCGGCAGATAACCTATAATATACATAGATATTGTATTTTTAATTGGTATTAAGCTATTTATTTTTTTGCTACGATCTTTACAATAAATTCAATGGAGTCTGATATCGCTTGATTTGCTAAAAGACCGTAGAATTTTCCTGATTTATAGCTGACATTCCATTTTGTTCGATCAATAATCAGCTTACCATCCGCTTTAACAATTCCGTTTTTAACTTCCATTTTAGCTGGAAAAGTAACGGGGTGTGTAATACTCTTAATGGTTAGGTTCCCTGTAATCTCCTTATTATTCTCATTTATCGATGTAATCTTCGTTATTTCGATGGTAGAAAAGGGAAATTTTTCAACCTCAAAAAAATCAGGATTTTTTAAATGTTTAATGAGTCCGTTATTGCTTCTATGTTTTTCATCTTCAATTGTATTCATGTCTATTTCAACTGTACCGCCCGTAAGTTGGCCGTTTTCAATCATCAATTCTCCTTTTGATATATAAACATACCCATTATGAGAATTAGAGCCAATTAAACTAAAACCTTTCCATGCCACAACACTTTCCTTCGTATCTATTGTAATATATTTTTCGTTCCCAGTGTGTAAGGATATGGAACCTGCCGGTGCATTATTCTTATTTTCCTTTTTTACAGGTCCACGGCATCCGAAAGCCAAAAGCGTTACAATTATAATTAAGTGATTGATTGATAGCTTACTGTTCATAATATAGAAATAAAATTGATTAATAATAATTGTTTTTTTAATTGAGCAATACACCTCATTGCTGTCCAGTTTTCCTTTTAAAATCCGTGATGTTTTTTCCATCGTAACGATACACGCCACTTTCAGATCCTAAAGCTCCAAACCAAATACTTCCATCGTTAGCTTCCAAAATCCCACAAAGCATTCCTGTTCCTTTTAAAGCCATTATTTCGGTTAACCTGGGTTCTTTATCGTATAATGACTTTTGATCATAACGCGAGAGTACCCAAACCTTCCCATTAGGAGGACTTACCATGCCAGTAGTCCAGATATTTCCTTTTTTATCCTGGATCATTGCAAAGGCACCTCTCTGCGATACCTTGGTGTAGATACGGCCGTCGTAGCGCCAAAGCCCTTCTTCTACAGTCAAAACAGCACCATTATTTAATATTCTTTTTCGATCTTTTATTATCGACCCACCGAACCAAATATTGCCTTTTTTATCTTCAATTATCGCCCAAACATTGTAAAAGGCTTTACCATCTTTATTTCTGAAAACAGTAAATGTTTTGCCATCATAAAAACAGGCATCGCCCCTGGTGCCAAACCAAAACTTCCCGGTTTTGTCTTCCATAATTGTATTGACACCGTTGTTGGGCAGTCCATCTTTAACTGTAAAATTCCGAAAAGATTTCCCATCGTAACGGCTTGCTCCTCCTCCGGTGGCGAACCAAATATGACCAGCTTTATCTTCATAAATAGCCCCAACGCCATTACTGGCGAGTCCTTCCTTAGTTGTAAAATGTTGAAAGGATTTCCCATCATAACAATAAACACCTGAATCAGTGGAAGAGAACCAAAGGTTTCCTTTTCTATCCTCCAGAACATCCCAAAATCTGCGTGAACCTATTTTCCTGGTGAGATTGGTAAACAATTTTCCATCATATCGGAAAACACCACTAAATGAGGCAGCAATCAAAATGTTTCCCTTTCTATCTTGCTTTACATTCCGCACCATACTATTAGGCCCGTATAAAGTGACTGAATCTTTAGTTCCGAACTTAGTATTCTCTTTTGGCAGATCTCTTTTGTTTTGTTTACAGGAAGTGCAAAAAATTACCATCAAAAACAAAGCATATCGGTATACTTGCTTTATCTTTTTTCTTTTAATTAATTTGATAATCAGGTTAAACAGAACGGTTCTTTTATTTTTCATCTCGTCTAATTGGTTCAGCGAAATTACTTCGATACCTTTCCGTGCAGAGAATTTGAATTGTAAATAAAAATGTAAACTTTGTAAATAAAAACTTTACGCTATGCATCTTAGTCAGAATCTCTTCTCCGGAAAACATAAGTACTTGTGCGGATTGATCCTACTCTTGTTTGGCTGTGCAATCTGCGTGGCTTTCAGTATGGCTGGCACTGACGATTTTAATCATGCCAGAAGGGAGGTTTTGCTCCGTAAGATCGGACACGAACTGCTCTTGCAATCGGGCGACAGTACATCAAGGGTACTCCCGGTAAAAAAGATTACTGAAAATGAATACCAGATCAGGTTTGAGAAAGAGCTTACTTTTAAACCAGATTACCTCGTGAGTACAACCCGGCGCTTGTTGGCTAAAGATCCGCTTGCAAGTGATTATGTTGTTAACGTTTTAAACTGTGGCAACGAGAGCGTAGCCTACGGATATGCTATATCTAAAAATGAAAAAGATGATATTGTAGCCTGTAAAGGAAGAGTACAGCCTAAATCATGTTATAGGATCAATATTAAATTTAAATCAATCGATAGAAATACTGCAAAGAGTGGATATCTTCTGGGTAGTTTGCCATTTTTAGCATTTGTTGGTTTTATGTTTTTGAAATCTGTTCAACCGCAAAGTACTCCATCTAATGAACAGCGCAGCAGGCTATTCCATTTGGCTTCAGTTGTGTTTGATCCGCAGCAAAAGCAACTGAAAATAAATAAAGAAACCATAGACCTCACTGGCACCGAAACGCGCCTTTTGCTTATTTTCGCATTGTCTCCTAACGAGACCATAGAGCGAAGCCGACTGCAAAAAGAAATATGGGAAGATGAAGGTGTTATTGTGGGGCGTAGCCTGGATATGTTCATATCAAAACTCAGAAAAAAATTGGAACTTGATCCGAATACCAAAATTGTTGTTGTTCGCGGCAAAGGATACAAACTTCAAATTAGCACTTAATACATACTTTAATCTGGTAGCAGTAAAAATTATTCTCCTCGCTGTTCGAATTCAAAACCATGCTTTCGAACAGAAAGGCTGCATTAAAATATTCACCAAAAAACAAAACTACTTTCAATATTTAAATGACTTTTTATTACTTATTGAGTTTAATTGTAAAGGATTTGAAAGTAAAGGCTTTATATAAATATTGAATATTTATAAAGATTTTGGCTGTAACTTTCCAAGCTAATGTCGTCTAATTGAAATGAAAAAATTATGTATAGTATTATGTGCGCTTTTAAATCTTTTCTGCACATACCGTTCTTTTGCGCAAGATAGTGTAATCACTAACCTTGCAAAAGCTAATGTATCATCCTTTTTGCCTGAAGGGAATTCGTTTTCCGGTTTAGGTTGGACCAAGATTATGGAGAAGGTAAACGGAAGTAATAATGTGCTCATTGGAGAAGATCACTTTACGAATGAAATCCCGTATTTCACTTCTGCATTAGCTTCACAAGTAAAATTTGATAACTTCTTTTGTGAAATTGATCCCTTTACCGCTGGCATTTTACAGCAGAAGATTAAAAATCTATCAGAGGTTGAATTACAGAAGTATGTAAGTAAATATGGAAATACCTTTTCTTTCTATGCTCTTACTCCTGAATTTGCCCTGCTTAAACAGTTGACTAAATCAAACACCCAGATCCATGGAACTGATCAGATCATGGTAGTTGGTGACAGGGTAATATGCAACGAGCTACAAAAAATCACAAAGAATAAAAAAGCTAAAGAGATATATACCACGATAGAAAATAATTCAAAAGTATACTTTGACAATTTTCTAAAGGATCGAAGTAAGCCTCTTTATCTATTCACAACGGACTTTGAAAAAAATATAGAAGAACTATCATTACTCCAATTAAGCCCAAAAGAAGGACAAATAATTGCTGCTTTGAAGCAAAGTGTAAAAATATATAAGTCTCGAAACCATCATTTGCGAATTCAATTGATGAAAAATCAACTCATGGAAGAATATTCAGACTGGGCTGGCAAGAGAAATCTTTTTAAATATGGTGCAAATCACTTAGCAAAAGGCGAAAGTTTGATGGAGGTTTATGATATTGGAAACTTAGTAAACAATATTGATGATAGTAATTACAAAAATTCTTCGCACATCATGATATTAGGTATGTCAGGAACCCAGGCGTCGCCATTTCAAGGAGATCCTGAAGAAAAAGTTAATGAAAACAGCAGTATACTTAAAACATTAAAACCAATAACAAAAGCAATCGACGGGAACCAATGGTATTGTTTTGATATGCTTCCGCTAAGAAAGGCACTGAATGAGGGAAAGATTAGCATCTCCGATATACAGCTATCCAGGATAATAAAAGGCTATGATTTATTAGTCGTTATTCCGAAGGTTACCGCATCTAAAATTGCTTTATAAATTCAATAGGGATCCCGTTCCGGGATCCCTAAGGAAAATGCCCCATGAGCGGGGGTACTTTGATTTTGGTTAAGCTATTTTAAACTGAGGCTGATTTGTTTAACAGTTTCATTCTTTTTAATTCTTATAGCCTTAATCATTTTTCCGTTAATAACTTCAACCGTTCCTTAGCGTGGACATTATTTGCATTAAGTTCTATTGACCGCTGGTAATTTTTTATTGATTCGCTTTTGTGTCCTGCCCCCTCCAATGCCTCTGCGTAGCTATCAAAGACATTCCAGGATTGAGGAAACTCCGCAGTATTAAGTTTGAAGATTTCTAAAGCTGCGGCTTTCTTGTCCTGCGCTAAAAGATAGTAGCCCAAGGTGTTTAACTCGCTCTCTGCAAGATTAAAATCAAATTTTTCGCTTGCCTGTATTTTCTCTTGTCTATAAAATAAAATGCCTTCTTTAACAGATCCATTCAATATTTTCTTTGCCATTGCCTGCACAATCTCGGGCTTTGGCTTTTCATAATCAAGTCCGTTAATCACTGAATAGATTTTGTTACTCATCGAGGAAAGATCTACATTAGTACTTCCTGGCACCAAATTGCTTAAAATAACAATAACTTGCTGCTCGTGGCTTTCCCTAAGAATTATTGAGCGATACCCATTTATAGCCCCGTTATGTGAAGAAAACTCGGAAGTAAATCGGAGTCCGGGAATTTTCATTTTATTTACCTGTATCCCGTAAGCATATTTTTCCATATTCGGTTTAAACATGAGCTGTAGGTTCTTATTGGACAGTAACTTTTCTGTATACAATGCCCTGTCCCATTTCAGAAGATCACCGACGGTGGAATACATCCCGCCTGCCGAAAAGATGACTGCGTAAAGATTGATATAATCAGGTTTCGTATATATCCCATACTGTAGGTTATAGCCTGATGCCTGTTGACTAACCACTTCTTTTCTCATCTCCATGCCAGAGTTGTTCATTCCAATAACATCCAATATTCTTTCTTTAAGTACCTCACTGTACGGTTTAGACCTCAGTGACTCTATGATTGCCCCGAGGATGTAGTATCCAGAGTTTGAATAGCGATAGCGGACACCAGGTTCGGCCTCAAGGTTCTCGCTGCAATATTTTTCTATAAACTCGCGGGGAGCATATTCCGTTTTGCATATTTCCCAAAAATCGTCCCTACTGCCAAAATCACCAAGTCCGGAAGTATGGCTCAACAACTGGTTAATGGTAACTTTTGTACCAATATCCTTTCTGTAATATGGCAGGTAATCCGAGATATACCCGCCCAGATCAATTTTCCCTTCCTGATAAAGCTGCATAACCAACATGGCGGTAAATTGTTTAGTTAGCGAACCAAGTCTGAACTTCGTTTCGGGAGCATTGGCTACATTCCATTCCTGGTTTGCTAAACCATAGCCTTGGCTAAATACAACTTTACCCTTCTTCGCCACCAGAACTGAGCCACTAAATTGGTTAATATCTACAAAGGCCTTTACCAGTTTGTCGATCTTCTGATTTTCATTATCTGCCTGTGCTTTCAATAAACCTGGTAACACGACAAAGATACATACGTATATAAAATGGAATGGTTTAGCTCTCATCAATTAATATTTCTTTTTTTAGAGGACGCTGAAATCATCCAAATGGTTGCACTAATTCCCTTGTAACTTTCACATACTGATTCTCATTCTAAAATGAAAATCAATCAGGCAAATAAAGAATAAATAAAATTGCTCAAAAACAATCTTGATTACTATATTCACAATGCAAAGCCTTTCGATATTGCTGATTTTATGCCAGAAAAAGATTTAACTGACTTTATAAATGGTTGTAGAGAAATAGTCAATGAGCTATCTCCATATTGTTAACTGAACCATTAATTGCTAAACAACAATATGGCCACTGATAAAACCAAGCATAAATCAGATAATAAGCAAATAATAATGAGAAGAACCTATCTAATTTGGGCAATAATCCTTTTTACAGGCGCCTGCAAAAACAAAGAACACCTGCTTATCGAGCCGATAAAAGGAAGGGTCATATCTTCTTTAGATAAAATCCCGATAAGCAATGTAAAAATATATGTAGAGAAAAATGCATTTAATGCCTTTGATACCATCAACACAAAGAATGATGGCCGCTTTTTTATTGATCAGCTATCGGTTAATGGCTATAAAGATATGCACCTGCAAAAGAATCTCTCCTATAACTTATTCATCGAGAAGGATGGCTATAAAAAAATGGTGATAGATATAAGAAAATATAGAAAACAAAGCGCCCCGAAGGCAGGAGACACCACCGATTTGGGCATTATTTATTTAGATAAGTTATTTGTTGAAGCTGAAAAAACTGCGACTGCCCCTATAGTTCAAAAAAACACTTCAATAAATAATAAATGGGAAGGTACTTACGAAGGGTCGTTTTTAAGAATGGAAGAGGAGTCTGGAGACCCCCGGGCCTGGGGAAGGATTACCATCACTATAATTGCTATCGAAAATAAAGTTGCCACCTTCCACCTCGACACTTATATCGAAAATGTACAAAAAGACTTGAAAATTGTGCATGTAAACGACAAAGAAATACAACTTACTGATGTGGACGGCAAAAACCTGATACTAAATCTGAGTTCAGACAAAACTAAATATCTACTCTCGGGTAATTTAATGGAGAAAATTGTAGGCAAAAAAGAAACATACACGCTCGCAAAGAAATAAATATGAAAAGCTTTTTGAGAAATATGGTATTACTACAGTGAATAAACCAATTTGATTAACCTCATTCTGCCAATTTTAGAAAACCCCGAAACAAACTGGTTATCAAGAAGTAATCAAAACTTTATTTTTAACAAAGAGGGGTCAATTGATTTTGGTTTTTCCACCTATTTGCACTATTCGAAGATTTCAAAATTTAGTTAAACAGTATGAAACTGATTAACAGCATAAAACTTTTCACCAGTGTAAGCAGCGGCTTTGGTTTAACATTTGCAACAATAAAGTCCCCGACATCGAGTGTCGAGGGACTTTATTGTTTAATATAAATCGTTAAACTTTATAACCTGTTCTGCTCATCGGTCTTTTGTTTTTGTTCTTTCCCTTTCAGTCCGGCATTACCTAAATTATATTTAAAGGAAATCCGGAAATTCTGCGTGTCGCCATAATAGGTAAAGTAGTTGTGCTGATCGGCATAATCAGAGGTAACTTTCATTTTCTGGCCTTTGTAAATATCATTGAGGCTCAGCGATACTTCCCCATGGTTGCTAAATAATTTCTTTTTTGCGCCGATGTTCAGGCTGCTCATCCCACTCACGGTTGCGGGGCCTTGTAAACCAGCCGTATTAAAATTAAAGCTGACATTGGCTGTAAAGCCTGCCTTTTTGTTTAAGGTCAGTTGGTTATCTGCCGTACCGTTCATACTGAAAACGTTACGTTTGATAAAACCACCCCCACTCAGGGGGAAACTGCTGATGAGAAAGGCGGCGCCAGGGTTTATATCCAACGACCACCAGCCTGCGAGTTGTAAGTTTGTGCTCAAATCGATGCCGTAATACCGGGAACCGGGAATATTGGTCACTTTCTGGATCAGCGTATGGGTAGCATTGTCCTGGAAAGGGAGCTGTATGGTGGGATGCTGCTCATTTATAAAATATAATTCAGCATTGTACCTGCTTTTGTAGGTATACAACAGGCTGTACTGATCCGTCAGGGCTGGTTTCAGGTTCGCGTCGCCCATCAGGTAAGAGTTAGGGCTGAAATAGGAACGAGAAGGATTTAGATAGTTATAAGGCGGCCGGGTGATCCGTTTACCGTAAGAAAGGCCTAACTGATTATCTGGTGATAATTTATTCTGTAAAAAGACTGTCGGAAAAAGATTGAAGTACCCTTGTGCATTAGTTTGCACGGGGCTTATGGAACTGCTGTTGATGTCTGTATATTCACCGCGGAGCCCGGCCTTAAAACTCCAGGTGCCCCAGTCTTTATTCACGCTAATATAACCTGCGGCTACACTCTCCTGGTAAAGAAAGGTATTACTAAGTGCCGGATCGATCACCAAACCGCTGGTAGTATCACGGCGAAAATCCAGGAAGTTATCTGCTTTTACCCTACTAAACTTTGCGCCTGCCTGGACACTAATCACCTTGCTATCTTTACTGTAATCTGCCTGTGCCGAAAACAGCCGGATATGCTGGCGGGTATCGGTAACAAAGCGGCTATTATGCGGATCAACCACCTGGTAGCTCGTTCTAACATCCTGATCGGTGGTACTCTGGTAATTGGTATAATCTGCTGAAAGGCCAAGTTTTTCGGTTGCCGAAAAGCGATGGTCATAACCGAGATTGATATTGACGTTGGTATTGGGTGTAAGGCGGGTATTTTGTGTATCAAAAGCGGATTGAAATGCACCAGATTGATAGATAGTTGTGGGAACACTATATAACGCGTGATTATTTTTAGCAATATAGCCGTCTGTTCCTGCACTGATGGTATTCAGACTATCGATAGCATAATCAAGATTGAGCCTGTAAGTATGTTCGGCATCGCGATAGTTTTTCCGGCGCAGGATATCCACCCAGGTTTGCTGCTGTCCGGCATAGTTGGTTACCTCTTTTATCTCGTTATAGTAAATACCCCTGCCAAAGTTGTAGCTACCAAAAAGAGCCAGTTTCCCTGTTTTATAATATTGGCTGGTGTTGATGTTTTCCTTGGCATAAATACCCTGTGTATAGCCTGCACCAACCGAGCCTTTGTATCCGGGCGTATGGTTTGCTTTCATTTTGATATTAATGACAGCGCTGCCCGAAGCCTCGTAGCTGGCTGGCGGGTTGGTAATAACCTCTACCGATTTGATATCATTTCCCGCTGTACTTTCCAGAAAAGCTTTTAATTCGTCCCCGCTCAAAGTTACTTTTTTATCGTTGATGGTTACGATAATAGACTGACTGCCACGAATCGCGAGCTGGTCGCCTCCAGACTGGACACCCGGTGCGCGTTTAACGATCTCCCAGGCACTGCTGCTCGAAAGCACGGTATTTTCTACATTGAAATCTACCCGATCGATCTTGCGGGTAATAGTCGGCCTTTTTGCCATTACCATCACTTCATTTAGTTCGTTAAGGTCGTTGGCCAGGATGATCACAGGTAGTTGCAAATCAGTTTGCATCTTTATTTGTTGGTTATACATTTTAAATCCAACAACGGTGACCTTCAGGCGATAATCGCCTGAAGGTAAGTTTTCGAAAACGAAAACACCGTCATTATTGCTGAGTGTACTTTGTTTCTTTGAGGTATCCGCTACGTTTTGAACCTGCACTGTCGCGTACGAGACCGGCTTTTGATCACCGTTTAAGGAACCACTGAGTTTGTAATGCTGGGCTAAGCCTGCAAAAGGGATGAATACGAGTAGGCAAATAAATTTGTACATAGTCTTTTAATTTGCTACAAACCTGCCGGTTTGAACTTCGGCTTTTGGTTAAAGCTTTGTTAATGGTTTGTTAACGTCGGCGGATTGCTGCCTGTAATTCCGGTTTACTGGTATCTTTGTTTCATGAAATTGAAAATAAAATACCTGATTTGGGGTTGTACGCTGGCCATACTGGCGTTAACAGCCATTCAAGGGTATTTCATCTATAATACGTTTATCCTGAAGCAAAGGGAGGCCGAGACAGCCGTCAGGGCAGAGCTGATCAAGATGGAGGAGCATATAAACATTGATAAATTGCGCGATGCCTGGTTCGAACAAGTAGAAAACATGGTACGGGAAAACCGACATTCAGAAATTAACGCGCTTACACGCAATGGTTCAGCGGCTATATCCAGGCAGGTTAGTGACTACATCAACCACAACCAAGTGCTTGATCGATACCATACCGCTTATGAGGTTGTAATCCAAAATGCTATACTGATCGATAAACGTTCCGGCTACAAATTGGTTCTGAAAAACAAACGCTGGTTTAATAACGGGAAACGGCTAAACGAACCGCAGATCATTCATGACCTGACGGCAAGTGACGATGCCGCAGCCGGACCGGTGGTGCGTGACTTTAATACCCGCTCCAGTTTTAGTATTAATGACTGGCAACAAAATATACTGGGCCAAATGATCGGCCTGCTTGTTTTTTCGGCGTTACTGCTGGCTTTTGTTATCTTGCTATTTTATTTTTCTATACGGGCACTTATTACCCAGAAAAAGATCACGGATATGCAAACCGATTTTATTAATAATATTACCCATGAGTTCAATACCCCGCTGGCAACCTTAAGCGTGGCGGTTAGCACGGTTAAAAGCCAGCCGGAACTAAAGACGAACCGTATCATTAGCCATTCAGTTCAGGTAATTGAGCGTCAGCACATCCGGCTTAAAAAACTGATTGACCAGGTTATGACGCATACCGCCGGGCCGCAGCAATTGATATTGAAAAAGGAAATGGTACCGATGGAGCACTTCCTCCAAAAAATCATTAGCGATTTTAAAGCGGCAAATCCGGGAGCGGAACTTATCGAAAGGCTGCAATGCGAACCTGTATCCATAGCCATCGACCAGTTTCATTTGACCACCGCAATTGGCAATATGCTCGAAAATGCCGTAAAATACGGGGGGACGCAATTGACTATTAGTACCGCATCTGAAGGCGCGTTCTATCAGATCGTGATCCAGGATAATGGTATTGGGATGGTTAAAGAAGAACTTGAACATATTTTCGGGAAATTTTACCGGGTAGAAAAGGGTGACATCCATACCGTTAAAGGCCTTGGCCTTGGCCTGTTTTACAGCCAGCAACTCGTTACCGCCCATGGTGGCCGGATCGGTGTACAAAGTGTTTACGGCAAAGGAACTACATTTACCATTACATTACCTTTAACATGAAACATATCCTGTTAGCAGAAGATGACCTGGATTTCGCAGGTATCCTGAAACAATACCTGGAGTTAGCCGGGTTCCGCGTAACGTGGAGGAGTAACGGCCTTGAGGCATTTAAGTTTCTGAATTCAGACCGTGTGGATATCTGTGTGCTTGATGTGATGATGCCGGTGATGGACGGTTTCACATTGGCTGCTGAAATCATTAATATTTACCCGGATATGCCGTTCGTATTCCTCACTGCCCGGAACCAGAAAGAGGATAAGCTAAAAGGGCTGAAGCTTGGAGCTGATGATTATGTGGTAAAACCTTTTGAAGCAGATGAATTGGTTTTGCGGATCAGAAATATCCTGAAGCGTACCGAAACTGCTATTGCCCCTATGCCTGAGGTTATCACAGTCGGTAGTTATACATTAGATCGTAGCCGCCTGTTGTTATTGCACGATTCAGGGAACACTCGCTTAACAGAAAAAGAAGCCGAGTTGCTGCTCTATTTTTGTAAGCACCAGAACCGTGTGCTCAAGCGCGAGGAGGTACTTTTGCAAATATGGAAAAGCGATGATTATTTTTCGGGTAGAAGCCTGGACGTTTTCGTAAGCAAACTGCGTAAATATCTGACGGTAGAGCCACGGATCAGCATCGAAACAATAAGGGGTTCAGGGTTCGAGTTCAAAACCAGCATTGATTAATAATAAAAATCCTTGTGCTATATCATAACCAAATACACGGTTCCCGTTAATATGGCGATTATACTACGATCAAGGATTTCTTAGATCAGGCTGATTTATAACCTCATTTAGGAATCGCAAATAAATCAATATCCTTACCATCTTCAAAAAACCGAAACCGATCCTTTTAAAAATTCTCTTATTAAAGTGGATAAACCTGTGTTTCTAACCCCTTTTCGCCAATTAAACAACAAAATGATTTTTAGGCTTTTAAGGCAAATTTATTTTTGGTGAGAGGGGATCAATCAGCTCTGGTTTTTCCACTCATTAAGCCCAACTTGATTTTTAGGCATAGACCATATAAGTAATCCAAAACTGAAGGATGCGATTACGGTAAACAGAGATTTAATTTATAGTGATTTTTGTGTGTACCTAATGTTTTTGCCCTTTATTTATTTTAAATAGATGTAGGATTTGCGGAAATATCGCATCCATACTTTCTTCAACACCGTTTTTAGAACCTGGAAGTGTAATCACTAAGGCTTCGCCAATAAATCCGGCAACGCCTCTTGATAACATGGCATAAGGCATACGTTCTTGTCCGTATCGTCTAACTGTTTCCATTACGCCATCAATCTTTCTATCCAACAAAGGAGTAATGGCTTCGGGTGTTACATCTCGTGGCGATAATCCTGTTCCGCCCGTTAATATAACGATTTGGTTAGTCTTGCAGAGGCTATTCACAACTTTCCGGATCGCAACAATGTCATCAGGAACTACTTCATAGCTTAATGTTTCAATACCCAGCAGCTTCAGTTTAGACATAGCTGCCTTTCCCGATTTATCTTCTGCTTGTTTTCGGAATACGGAATCGGAACAAACTATAACAGCAGCTTTAATTTCTGGGAATTCTAAGTTTTTAAGACCTGATTTTCCGCCAGATTTTTCCAATAACCTGATGCTGTTTATCTCTATGCCTTTATCAATTGGTTTAAGCATATCGTACATAGTAAGTGCTGTTATAGATGCACCATGCATGGCTTCTACTTCTACGCCAGTTTTGTAAATGGTATGTACTTCTACCATAATAATAATATCAAGCCCGCTGGTATCGAAAGTAATGGAGGTAAACTCGATTGGTAACGGGTGGCAATCAGGAATCATATCACTCGTTCTTTTTACACCAAAAAGCCCAGCCGCTCTTGCAAACTCAAAAACATCACCTTTAGGTACTTTTCTTTGCAAAACAGCATCTATTGTTTCCTGTTTCGAAACGGTTACTGTAGCCGTTGCAATCGCAATTCTTAAGCTATTCGATTTCTTTGTGATGTTTACCATATTAAATATTTTCTTTCCATTGATGCGTTTCATCACCGAATATTTCCTTGCCCCAAATGGGCAATTCTGATTTTATTCTTTCCACAAGTTCATCGCAAGCCTGCATGGCCGGTTTACGGTGTTTAGATGAGGTGAATACAAAAAGACAAATTTCGCCAACATTTATTTTGCCCAAACTGTGGTGAACATGCATACAAGTAAGTGGGTATTTACTAAAGATATCTTCTCTAATTTCGTGCATCTTCGTTAAGGCCAAATCTTCGAAAGTGGTATATTCTATTGCGGAAACAAACTTGCCATCTATTTCATCTTTCCTTACCTGGCCCATAAAAATACTGTGCCCGCCAATATCGGTTTTGCTACTGTGATTGGCAATACTTTTGGTTATAAATTCGGGATCTACAGGGCCGTTAATAAATATATTTTTAACTTTCTTCTCGCTCATTTTATGTAGTTGCAAAATGATTTCTCCATTTAGAAATACCACCTTTTAAACTATAAATAGTTTTGGTATTTCCATATTTCTCATGCAGTAATTCTGCTGCGGCAACACTTCTAATACCATGTTGGCAAATCAGTATAATGTTTTCTTCTTCAATTTCTGATGATACAAAGGTACCAAAATCCGACATCGGAGCCTGCCTGTAAATATTCAAATCTAACCTCGGGAATTCGTGTTTTTCTCTTACATCAACTAAAATAGTTAATGGCGATTTTGCCAATTCCAGCATATTTTCTGCATCAATTTCTAAGTATGTTTTTTCTAAATTTGGTTGCTTTCTGCTGTTCACTTTAGTTATTTTGTATGCACTCGATGGTGTAATTTTTATTTCGTATTGTTCTTGATTAAGCAGGTTATATTGTAGCAATTTATTTGCTAACGTTTTGCCTATTCCTGTAATGTGTTTAATAATTTCACCTGCGGCCATGGTGCCCAATATACCAGGCAGAACACCTAAAACGCCATTTTCGGCACAGTTTGGAATTTCGGTAGCAATGGGTTCTACCGGAAATAGGTCTCGGTAATTTGTGCTAAATCCTTGCTCATCAACTGTGTTAAAAACTGCTAATTGACCTTCAAAGCCCGAAACGGCTGCAAATACCAAAGGCTTTTTCGCTAATGTACAGGCGTCGTTAATGATGTACCTCGATTTAAAATTATCCGTTCCATCTAAAATGATATCGTAGTTGCTAATCACTTCGAAAACGGTTTCTGTATCAATAGCAAAAGGAAACAATACAATTTCGACATCAGGATTCATTTCCTTTAACCTTTTTGCGGCAATTTCTACCTTTAGTTCTCCAATGTTTGTTGAAGTAAAGAGCACTTGTCTTTGTAAGTTTGACAGCTCTATTCGATCATCATCTGCGATACCAATTTTGCCGATACCTGCTGCTACCAAGTATTGTAAAGCTGGGCAGCCAAGTCCACCAGCACCAATTACAAGCACGCTCGCTTGTGCTAATTTTGTTTGCGCTACTTCTCCAAACCCCTTTAAAACCGTTTGCCTTTGATACCGTTCTTTATCCATGCCTATCCTCCAGAAAATGGTGGCATTAAAGCAACCGTATCCATATTTTCAATCTTACTATTCTGTTGAACCAGGTTTTTATTCAAAGCAACTTTATATTTCATGTTGGCAAGTGCCGGATATTTTTTTTCAAAAAAAAGACAAAGTTCATCAGTGTTGCTAATATTTTCTATTTCTATATTTTGCTCAGTTACAAATTCTGCTATTTTTCCAAAACTGATTAATTTAATTTGCATAGCTCATTAATTAGGTAAAAGAATAATAGAAACAGTTTCACCAACTTCAAAAAAATCCTGTATTTCATCTAATACAATAAGGCAATTTGCTTGTGCAAACGAACTCAATCGATAAGATTCTTGTGCGCCAAGCGGTGTTGCTTTTCCATCTTCATAGTTTCCTTTTAAAAAATGGGTTAATCCTTTTGGTTTTTTATAATGGTGTGTAAGCGTTGCTTCTAACTGCACTAAATTATTTTCTTTGTTTGATAATCTTTTTAAGCCCGGAAGTACATAATTATAAAAACAGCTTAGCACTGATGAAGGGTTTCCTGGAAGACCGAATATGAGTTTCTCGCCCTTTTTGCCAAAAAAAAGTGGTTTGCCTGGCTTCTGTTTTATTTTATGGAATAACTGTTTTATGCCACAGTTTTTTGAAGCTTCGATTACATAATCATAATCGCCAACACTTACACCACCCGTTAATAATACCACATCGTTACTGTTTAAGGCTTTTTGAAGTATTTCCGTTAAAGTATCGAGATTATCTTCTGCTTCTAAAATTTCAATATTGAAAATCTGTTCTTTATTTAAGGCCGCAGAAAGCGTGTATGAATTTGATTCGTAAACTTGACCAAAACAAAGCATCAAACCTGGCTGCAGCAATTCATTTCCGGTTAGGATAATTGCTATTCGGGGCATGGGAAAAACTTTTACTTTATTTATTCCAATACCGGCTAAAAAGCCAACTGCTGCTGGGGTAAGTAAGTCTCCATTTTTCATGGCAAGTTCGCCAGATTTAATTTCTGAGCCTATTGCCCGAACATTCAATCCTTTAGTTATATTTTCGCTTTCGAAACGAATTATATTGCCAACACGAGTAGTTTTCTCCTGCATAATAACGGTATCTGCACCGTCAGGAAGTGGTGCTCCGGTAAATATGCGGCTTGTTTTTCCTGCTGTTAAGTTGATTTTTTTTTGCGTTCCGGCAGCCATTTCTCCAACCAGGTTAAGTTCGTTTTTATCGCCGAAAATAATGGCATAACCATCCATAGAAGATTGCTTGAAAGCAGGAATATCATAATGAGCATAGATATCTTGAGCCAAGATATGGCCAGCGGCTTCCCTTAAATTTAAGAGAATTGGAGATAAGGTAGCGATATTCTCGCTTATCAGCTTTTTTGCTTCACCAACACTAATCATTAATTATCCTCCAATGGTTATCATACTTCTATTTTTGATGGCGGCGGTATCCAATTTTTCAAAATGGGTAATTAATTGTCCGCCAAGCTCTTTTTTCTTATCCCAAATAGAAGCCTGAATTAAGGGAAGTACTGCCTCTTTATTTCTTAAGGCAGTCAACAAATCTGTTTCATCAGCAGAGAATAAGCAGTTTTTAAGTTTTCCATCGGCAGTTAGGCGCATACGGTTACAGGTACCGCAAAAAGGTGCTGTCATGGTACTTATAATTGCAAAAGAGCCTTCATAACCTGGAATCATAAAACTTTTAGC
Organism: Pedobacter nototheniae; assembly: GCF_032678625.1. Classification (GTDB taxonomy): domain Bacteria; phylum Bacteroidota; class Bacteroidia; order Sphingobacteriales; family Sphingobacteriaceae; genus Pedobacter; species Pedobacter nototheniae_A. The sequence continues at coordinate 120,953 of NZ_JAVTSO010000003.1, forward strand.
GGTGTCGTTTAGTGCAGATTTGACCGGTAATATTGTAAAATCTTGTTCTACAACAGCAAGAATTTCTTCGAGCGAGAACATTTTATTGCTCGTCCATTTATTTCCACTAAAAGGCATAAACTCAATAAAGCGCACCTGTATTGGATTGTGTTTTGTCCAATCGATAAAGTCCTTAATCTCATTATCGTTAAGGCCTTTCATTACCACCATATTTATTTTTACAGCAATTTTATGCTGCAATAATAATTCGATATTACTTCGAACCTGATGGAATACATCGCGACGTGTAATAAGCATGAATTTCTCGGGCTGTAACGTATCTAAGCTAATATTAATGGTTTTTATACCGGCTTTAATTAATACGGGCAGCATTTCTGCAATTCTAGTTCCATTAGTAGTAATTACCAATTCTACAGGAAGCTTACCTAAGGCCAATATAATTTCAGCTGCATCTTTACGAACAAGTGGTTCGCCACCGGTTAAACGTATTTTTTTTACCCCTTCATCTACAAAGGTTTTTGCAAGTTCGAGTACCTCGTTTGGTTGCATTAATCTAGATGCGGGTGTAAAATCATAGTCCTCTTCTGGCATGCAATAAAAGCACCTGAAGTTGCAGTTATCCGTTAAGGATATCCTTAGGTAATCATGTACACGTCCAAACGAATCGGTTATCATTTTAGGTTTATAATTTTATTATAATCAGTTTCTGTATCGATATCAATTGCTCCAGCTTCAAAATTAACAGTAGCTAAATCTTCTGGATGATTTTTAATGATTGTTTTTGCACCACTTTGGCCATCCAAATTTAACAATTCTTCGAAATGTTTTTTATTGAACAATGTTGGTGTGCCCGTTGTTTGCGCGTAAGTACAAGTAACGATGCTCTTACCGTTCGATTGATGCTTAACTACCAATTTTTCTAAAACAGTTGAATCTATATATACCTGATCGGCTACTGTTATAATCACATTTTCGGTCAGGATATCATTTTCGAGAGTTTTAGTCACACCTTTAGCAATGCTTGATGACATGCCTTTCTCCCAGTCTTCGTTAAAAACATAAATAACTTCTAAATGGTGATGTTGTTTTCTAATTTCATCGGCGTAAGCACCAAGCACAACAATTATTGGTCGGCATGAGGTTTTAAGTGCTTGGTTAGTTACCAATTCGAGCAAGGTTTGACCATTAAACTTTAGCAGTTGTTTGGGTTTACCCATCCTGCTCGAGTTGCCTGCGGCTAATATGATAATCGCAGTATTCATCAATTGCTTTTTAAATCGTAAAAGTGAATGGGGCTTTTCTTGTTTTTGAGCATTACTGCTGATGCGCCTGAATAAACGGCCTTGATTTCTGCAATAATGGAAATGGCAATTTCTTCGGCGGTTTCAGCTCCTATATCTAATCCAATTGGTCCATGAACCCGTAATTTTTGTTCTTGCTTATTGAGTTCATTAAGCATTTTTTCTAATTTTTTCTTAGGCCCGAGCGTGCCAATGTAAGTGGCTGGTGTGTTTAAAAGGTGGTCAAGTAGTTCGAGGTCGTAATTGTAATTATGTGTCATTAACACAAAAGCGGTTCGCTTATCTATTTGTACCTGCGGCAAAACTTGTAGCGGTTTAGCCACCAAAATTTGTGTAGCATTCGGGAACCTTTGTGCAGTGGCATGTGTTGGTCTTCCATCAGCAACAATGGTTTCCCATCCTAAAATATTCGCCATTTCGGCTAATGGCTGTGCATCGTTTCCAGCTCCCACAATAACCAATTGAATAGGTGGAGGAATAAACTCTAAATAAGCTTCGACCATTTCATTGCCTACTTCATATTCTTCGAAGCGAGAAATTTTAAGCTTTAAAACATCGAAAGCATCATTTTTAATAGCGCCAGAAATTTCTTCAATCGGTTTTTCTAAATAATCTTTTTCTCTGAACAGCATTATCGAGCCCAATTGATGCTTGGCAATAGAAGAAAAGACAGTAACTATAACTGCATCTTCTCTTTTTTGATTTGCAACCATTAATATTTTAATGGGATTTAGTTCATCATCAGCAAAAATAGGCTCGAATAAAATATGAACGATGCCATTGCAACCTAACTGAACACCAAATTTGGCGTCATCTTCGTCGGTAGTATCATAAGTAACCAATTTGTTTTCTTGTTGATGAATCGCTGAAAGTGCTTTTCGTAAAGCATCGCCTTCCAAGCAGCCACCACTAATGGCGCCAGTTAAAATGCCATCCTCGGTAACCAGCATTCTTGCACCCGGGCGTCGATAAGATGAGCCTTCTACCTTAACAACGGTTGCCAGTGCCGTTTTTTTGTCTTCGTTTAAAGCTTTTTGGTAAGCCTTAAGGATGTCATTAATCTCTTTCATCAGAAAAAATCGCTCTTAAATGGTAATTTAAATAAAATAGACCATAGTTTTTGTAGCATTACGTAAAGATAGGCAAAGTGTTTTTCGTATTAATGTTTTCATTTGGAAAAACTAAACTAATTGACCCCCTCTCTCCAGAAATTAATTTAACTTAAAAGGATTTCGTTACTAAATTGGTTAAGAGAGCTAAATGCATTGATTTATCACCCATCTACTTAATGCACAGATTTATATTCTACATCACTTACCGGTTCTAACCAATTTACCTGTTTTTCATCTTTAAAATTAGTGATGGCAATATGAACCATCTTTGTGGTTGCAGTCGCGCCGTGCCAATGTTCGGTGTTTTCGGGAATGTTTATGACATCGCCTTTCTTTATAGATTGGGCTGTTTTTCCCTTTTCCTGATAAAAACCTTTGCCTTCAATAATCAACAAAACCTGACCTTTGGGATGCGTGTGCCAATTGGTTCTGGCTTCTGGCTCGAAAGTGACACTTCCGGCGGAAAAATCATTGTTTTTATCTTGTCCAACCAATAGCGTAAGAAATGCGTTACCTGTAAACCAATCTTTTGATGTTGGTTCGCCTTTAGGGAATATTTCGTTTGTTTCCATTTTATCTTAGATTTTATTTTTTGTTTGAATTTCAAGGATTGAAAGATATCAGTGCAAGAAGGAATTTAATGTGTTTCCTTTTAATGAATTCTGTCAATGTCCCCTATTCTTGTAATTTATTTTTTAGTAAAATTTTTATGGTTGCGGCCTTAGAATGGTCGCTTATCATTGAAGCTAAATAAGGGCTTTTACTGTATTTTGTTCGATAAGCTTCATCAATATTGTTATTTATACTCGCATCCGCTGTTTCAAAACTCACATCCTTTATCATTCCTGAGGTGTGTATCTGTCCTGTTTTTTGCAGAATTGCCGATTGGTACCAGCGGCTTTTTATACCGTTGTAAGCACGAACATATAAATTATCATTCACCACTACCGACCAAATCCAGGTGGGCGTTCCGTAGGTGATTCCGTCAGCTCGGAATGGTGAAATTTTCAAATCATCAGCATTGTTTATTTGTAGCAGTTCGCCCGCAGTAAATTGTTGGTGTTCTGGCATTTTGAATTTATTATGTCAAATTTCATTTGAATAGACAACAGATATTAGAATTTACAGCACGTTCATGATACCCCCTTGGGGTGCTATAGTGTTTACTATGGAGCGAGTGGTTTTCCTATTATTTTTCTAATGGTATTGGCTTGTGCTTTACTGACGGATTTTTCGATTAATGTTGATATTTCTTCCAGCTGATTTTCTGTAATTCCGATATTTTTTCCAAAGGTAATATGAGATTGTAACTGACTCTCAACGCCAGACATTGAGGCCAATGCAGCAATAGTAACCAATTCTCGCTGCTGAAAACTCAATACGTCGCTGGCAAAAATATCGGCAAATAAATGTTCCTTTAAAAATGCATCAATACGAGGTGCAAATTCGCCAAATCCTGGCGCTGGTTTTGTTTGTGGCGTTTTGGTTAATGTTTCCAATACTTTTCTGCCTTGTTCGTACTTGTCTTCCGGGTTATTTTCTACTACGATTTTCTTTCCTTCTTTATCGGATATTCCTTTTGCTTTGCGTTCGTCTAAAACGGTTTTAAAAGTGTTAATGGCGTTCAAACTTCTCGGGAAACCGCAGTAGGCATAAAGCTGCGTTAATGCTTCTTTAATTTCATTGATGCTTAAACCGTTGTCTAAACCTTCGTTCAATTTAATTTTCAGATTTTCGATATTTCCTGTTGCGGTAAGTGCCGAAATCCTGACTAAACCTTGTTCCTGACTATCTAAAGTCGTTTTATCTTGTGCTTTCATTGTGTAGAAATTTGTGAGTATAACAAAAAGTAATGTCCATTTTAGGTATGTGTAGATGTTCATAATTGATTCTTGAATACAGATTTTTATTTTCCATTTTCTATTTCTTTAAACTGGCTGCCGAATATTGTTCATCAGTCACTGCTTCGCCCCATTTTACGATACCTTTATGGGTATCAGAAATGACATAAAGCTGTTGCAAACCTACATCCGTACTCGCTCCGTGCCAGTGGCGTACATTGGGCGGACATTTTATTACGTCGCCTTTTTTTATAATTTCAATTGGTTTCCCTTCTATCTGGTGGTAACCCAGGCCACTGGTTATTATTAAAATCTGTCCAGATGGATGCGTATGCCAATTACTTCTTGCACCAGGCTCGAAATACACATTTCCGATAAGCGTATTGTAAATACTATCCGCACCAACCAAACGTGTACTATACGCATTTCCAGTAAATAAATCCTTTGAACCTTTTTCTCCTTTTGCGAATATGGCTTGCGCTTCTCGTTTTGTATCTGCATTTTCCTTGCTTTGGTTGCATGCAAAAAGTATTGCTATTGCTATTGTAAAGACGGTAATTTGTGCTGGCTTCATCATTAACTTTTAGATAATTGATTTAATGAATTTTGCAGGGATGCCACCCACTACAACATTGTCAGGTACATCTTTTGAAACTACCGCACCTGCTGCTACCACAGCGTTTTCTCCTATGGCTACCCCAGAAAGTATGGTGGCATTGGCGCCAATCCAAGCATTTTTTTTAATATGAATTTTTCCCGGAACCAAACCACCCCTCTGGTTAGGGTCGAGCGGATGGCCTTCGGAAAGCAGGCTAACTTTCGGTCCAATCAGCACATTATCTTCAATGATAATGCCTCCCAAACCTAAAAAAATACAGTCAAAATTGATAAATACATGTTTTCCGATACTGATATTCTTGCCATAATTAATGTACAACGGTGGAAATACGGCTACACTTTCATCGATTTTGGCATCAGTTATTTCGCTCAGTATTTTGGTAATTTCTAATGCATCAGAACTGTTGTTCAGTTTCTGCAATAATTTAATCGTAGCGTATGAAGCTTCTCTTAACTGAGCGCCATCAGGATGGTTCGGCATAATGGTTTCGCCATTTTTTAAACGCTCAAATATTGTTTTATGTGGATTGCTCATCTTGTTGTTTCCTTTATAAACAAATTTAAACAGAAAACGATTCTCTTTTATGACACGATTGTCGTTGTTAATTTCAAATATTACCTATTTTAGCTAACGCGAGACTAAGAATGAAAAATATGATGTTGCCAAAAGTAGTTTACCTGGAAATTTCCAAAGAAAGTGATTTGCCTGGAAACTTTCAAAAGCGGTATCATACACATTTGTATTGCCAAAGAGGAAGTATTGAGTTTTTATTTAACGACCAGAAGATGGTTTGCAAAAGCGGGCAATTTTTGTTTTGGTTTGCTGAAAGCAGATTGTCTGGGTTGCAGTTGTCAAAGAATTTCAAGGCAACTATATTGTTGGTTGAAAAGGATTTCCTGATGGACAATATTCCTGACCAAGGTTGGTCAATCAATGCGCAATTACATTCGAGAATTTATCCCATAAAAAATATTCAAAATGATACAGAGAAAGATAAAATACTGACCAATTTTAAACGGTTGAATGAACGTTTTTTAGAATCAGGCCACCGTTTTTATGAAGAAGCGTTGAAGTTGCAAATGCAAATATTCATTCTGGAAATGTGGCATACGTTTGCAAACGAATACGAACAGCGAAAACACAGCCTGCAAACCGGAACGCTGTACGAAAGGTTTATGCAATTGCTTCAACAGCATTGTTTAACGCATCGGGAGGTGCAGTTTTACAGTAACGAATTAAATATCACCGCAAAATACCTCAATCACCTTAGTAAAATTCATTCAGGTATAACGGCTTCCGATTGGATACAGCGCCACGCCAAAGAACGAATTATACTTCTTTTGCAAAACAAAAACTTCAACATCTCCGAAATTGCCGACGAAATGGAATTCAGCAGTCGTTCGTTTTTCACAAGATATGTGAAAAAATTATTGGGGGTTACGCCTGGCGAATTTAGAGGAAGATTGGAGTAAAAATATAGAAAAATAAATGTATACAGTTTGAGGCTTAAACCCGAAATCTATCTTTAGCTGACGGAAGAGCAACGCTGAGATCTTAAGGTTAGTCTCTTGATAAACTATGGGCTAAGCGGTTCTTATAAACCTGGCAATAATTAAAGGTAACGGTTATTTTTATGCTGGGTGTTGAGTGTTGTATGATCTATTTATTGAACACTTTTCATTTCGAATTCATCACTAATTACGCCATCCAGCTCATTATCCTGATGGGTAACCAGTAAAACGGTGGCTTGCTGTTCAGCGAACAGTTCAGCAAGATTTTTTATAAACCTATACTTTAATTCTTTGTCCATTGCCGAAAAAGGCTCATCCATCAAAAGCAAGCTGGGCTTGGTAGAAAGCGCACGTAAAATAGCAAGGCGTTGTTGTTGTCCGCCGGAAAGTTCTCTTGGATATCTATTCCCGAAAGATTGCATCTCGCCAAGTTCAAGCAAATCCCGGACATAATCTAAATCATCAGTTCCAAATAGCAGATGCTGCTCAACGCTCATGTTAGGAAATAGTGCATAGTCCTGAAATACAAATCCAACCTTGCGTTCCTGCACTTTTTTTGAATATTTTTTACTTCTATCAAACCATAGCACATCATCCACTTTTATCCTTCCATTATCTGGCAAGATCAGTCCGGCAATCATTTTTAAAAGCGTTGTCTTTCCAACTCCGGAGGGGCCCATTATGCGGGTAATTGAATTCGAATGGAATTTAGTTTCGACACGGAGGTTAAAACCGCCGTATTTATTACCAATTTGTTTTTCAATACTAACATCTATCATTCAAACGGACTTTTTATTGCTTTTCTGTTAATTAAAAAAATACCTGTTACGATTAAAAAGGTAATTGCAAATAAAATAAGTGCATAATAATTTGCCGAATCATAGTCCATTATCTCCACCGAATCGTAAATGGCAATTGAGGCTACTTTAGTTTCGCCTGGAATGTTTCCGCCTATCATTAGTACAACACCAAATTCACCTAAAGTATGAGCAAATGTCATCACAGCGGCAGTAAATATTGAAGGACGAATATTTGGCAAAAGCACATAGAAAAAGGTGTGCAGAGGAGATTTTCCCATTACGTAGGAAGCCTCAGCCATTGAGCGTGGTAAATGAGAAAGTGCTACTTTTATTGGGCTAATCATAAATGGCAGACTGTAAATGACGGAAGCAAATATTAACCCTTTGAAGGAAAAAACCAGTTGCATATCAAATTGATCATGAAGCCATTTACCCAAGGCATTGTTGGGGCTAAAGGCAAGCAATAAATAAAACCCAAGGACCGATGGTGGAAGGACCAAAGGCATAGTAATTAAAGCTTCCAGGATAATTTTAAGAAAATTTTGCTTACGCGATAACCAATAGGCTATGGGAATTCCTATAATCAATAATAAAAGGGTTGTAATAAATGCAAGCTTGAGGCTTAGCCAAATTGGTTCCATATCCATCTATAGCTCAGTATTAATTTGGCAAATGATAGCCACTGGTGGAAATGATTTTTCGGGCAGATGGAGAGGAAAGATAGTCATAAAACCGGGTTGCTTTATCAAGTCCGGATTTCTTTGCGTGGGACAATAAGATAACCCCCTGCTCAATTTTTTTATAGCTCTTCTGATCTACCCTCACCCATTTAAATTTAGATTTGTCAATATGCTCATACAAGAAAGCTTCGGTGGTAAATCCAATGCTTACTACTCCGGTTTGCAAATAAGTATTTATTTGTGAAATACTCTCTCCAAAAACCAGCTTTTTGCTGATTTCATCAGTTAACTTATAATATTTCAAAGATTCCTGAGCAGCTCTACCGTAGGGGGCCGTTTTTGGATTTGCAATGGCTATTTTTTCAACCTGTGGGGTAGCAAGAATGGCCTGCCAGTTTTTGATTTCCAAATCCGTTGCGCCACAAACAATCAGGCTCCCTAAAGCATAAACTTTAGGTTTTTTAACCCCATAACCACCGGCATAAAGTTTATCGGGGAATTCTGTATCTGCTGAAAGAAAGATATCGAAGGGAGCACCGTTCATAATCTGGGTAGTGAGTTTGCCTGAGGCTCCAATGATCACCTCCGTTTCTATACCTGTACGTTTTTTAAAATCAAGCTGTAACCTCTTAATTACGCCCTGAGCATTTGCGGCCACCGCAATTCTTACTGTTTGCGCAAGGCAGATAAAATTTAAATTGAACAGTAAAAAAAGCAAAAAACTTATAGACGCAATTTTTTTAGATTTCACCATTCTTAATTTCATATAGTCCTTATTTACTTTGCAAATCCAATCTTAATACTGACCACTTGTTTGATGCACCTTGCAGGTTTTTTATCGTTCTGGACGATAATCCTGAATGGACCATCAGCAGCGGGTAGTGCAATGCCATCAACTGTATCTGCAAGTATAATCTTTTCTTCAGAAAATTCGCTATCCAGCTCAGCGAGGGAGAAAATCACCTGATAACCATCGCTGGCTTCAATTAGCACAAATTTAGTCAAATTTTCACCTCTAAGGTCTTTGCCCATTGTTGCTCCAGCCTGGCCTAACAAATTGGATAACAAAACGCCTGTATACTGATGATCCTTATTGTCCCTGTCTTTTCTGGAAACATCAACCCGTGGCATTAGCCTCATTTGTTCTAAGGAGAGGGAGAATGGCTTTGTTAATTCTCCGGCAATCTTGACAACTGGCTGGGTGCTTTGCTGGGCATGTGCAAGCGAAAAAGTAAAAACTGACAGCGCTATGAAAACGAAAGTTTTGATTATGTATTTTCTCATTTTAAGGTTTTAAAAAAGGGTTCGAGAATTTAGGATTAGTTAAAAAAGTAGAGTCGGTTAACGTGTTCAGAAAAGCGATTAGATCTTTCTTTTCATCAGGATATAATTTTATTGGTATCGATCCTTTTATGTTCGATTCGTTTTTAAGGAAAGCGCTTAATGCAGGTGAATTTTTGATGTGCTCGCTGTAATGATCAATTACTTGTTCCAGTGTAGCGAATCTCCCATCGTGCATGTAAGGTCCGGTTTGAGCAATGTTGCGTAAGGTTGGCACTTTAAATCGGCCATGGTCAGTCTTAAAACCACTTATAGCTTCAATACCCCTGTCTTTATAAATGCTATCAATACCATTGTTATGAAACAGCTCGAGGTAGTTTTTCGCTCCCCCGTGGCAGTGTGAACAATTTGCGCCACGAATCCCTTTATCCGGATTAGGTGCGGTATTAAAAAGCAACATACCCCGCATCTCGGAAGCCGATAATTTAACTGTGTTGCTAAGGTACTGATCATACCTGGAATTACCGGATATCAGGGTCCGTTCAAATTGAGCAAGTGCCTTAAAAATACGGTCTCCGGTAATCCTGTCATCCTTAAAAACACTTTTAAACAATGCAGGATAATAGCTGGTCGACTGGAGCTTTTTTACGGAGACAGCAATTCGCTGACCCATTTCATGGGGATTTTCCATTGGAAAACTTGCCTGTTGTTCTAAACCAGGCGAACGGCCATCCCAGAAAAACTTTCTGGTCCATAGTAAATTAACCAATGACATGCTATTTCTATCGGTCAGCGCCTGGTTTACGCCTTTACTTAATTTTTCTCCATCCGTAAATGCCTTATTCTGTATGTGACAACTTCCGCAAGAAATGGCATTATTCGCAGAAAGGCGAACTTCATAAAAGAGCCTTCTTCCAAGATATACGCCTTCCTTTGTCGTGGGATTATCTGATGGAATATTAATCCGGTTGCCAAAATAACTTGGATAAGTAAACAGGTAATCTACTTTCACTAATTCATCTTCTTCTTTCTTTAACGAAGAAAGAGAAAACAGCATTAAAAATAGCAAAGGGATACCCGTTATAAACAGGTAACCCCTTTTGCAATTTTGTCTTCTGCGATTCTTCATTTATTTACCGGGTGAAAATGAGGCATTGCATTTATCTAAAAAGGAAAAAAAAACCATAACTGATCTCTTGGATAAGATTTTGAACGAAATAAACCAAAACGTTGACCAACACAGCAAGATACTGATTCTTTCCAATATTGAGCTTTTTTTGAATTATTGTTCGAGATTTTACAACCGCCAATTTATTACGCGAAACCATGTTAATAAAGACATTCTTGTTAGATTCGAAACCCTTATGCTTAATTATTTCAAATCCGGACTTGGTTTGCAGCTTGGACTTCCATCTGTTTCCTATTTTGCTTAAGAATTAAACCGGAAATACAGCATTGGATTACATACAATCAAAAATAATAGAAGAAGCAAAAAAGAGCGTATTTGACCGGTCGAAAACTTTTAATACATCGCTAACAACTTAGGCTTTAAATACCAGCAGCATTTTACCAGATTATTTAAGCAAAAAACAGGCATGACGCCAAGACATTCAACGATAAGGGCGTAAAAAAAACCGTCTGACGGGTGGAGCGCCATTGGTTAGAAAGGATGCTGGCGAGATTATCCTTGCACTTTCTAAACTTCCTGTTGAACTGGTAATTACGACCAATGGAACGCGGGTAGCTGAAGTGCTACCAATCTTGTTAGAATCCGGCCTGAAAAGTTTATGTTGATTACCCGTCGTGATATTTCTCATCAGATTCGGGACAACATTGATTTGCTTCTTGTCTATAATATAAATGTTAAGATAAATATGGCGGTGATGAAGGAATTGCTTATTATATTTATGTGACAGAAAAATTTCGAATAAAAACATCATTTGAAAATTTTAATTAGTATTTTGAGTTTCCTTATGATTTTAGTGCAGTGATAATTAACTTTATTTGGATGCTGTAATCAGATAGCCTATTCCAAAAAACAAACAAAACATAACCCTTCATAATATGATTTCTTTGAACATTAACCAGAAGACATACCATATAGATGCCAGTCTAGATATGCCATTACTTTGGGCGATAAGGGATTTGGCGGGTCTCACTGGTACAAAATTCGGATGCGGTGTTGCTCAATGTGGCGCATGCGTGATTCATCTAAACGGCGAAGCGGTCCGCTCTTGTGTGACCAAGGTTGGAAGGGCAATCGATCAGCAAATCACCACAATTGAGGGCCTTTCAAAAGAGAATGACCATCCATTACAACTGGCTTGGGAGGAAGAAAATGTTCCACAATGTGGCTATTGCCATTCTGGACAGATTATGTCTGCGGCAGTTTTATTGAGGGAAAATGCTAACCCGACCGATGCTGACATTGATTCAGCCATGTCTGGAAACATATGCAGGTGTGGAACCTACCCTCGAATCAGAAAGGCCATTCACGCTGCCGCTGAGCTGCAAAAAAGAAAGGGAGCAGCTAAATGAGTTATAGAAACAATTTAACTAAAAAGGCACTAAGGTCATATAAATCTTTTAGTATTATAACCCTTTTACTTGGTCTGGTTACGCTAATGGCTTTTTCTTTGGAACCTGAATCTGAGCTTAAGGCATCTACCCCAACCAATCCTATCATCAAAAAGGATAGTATTGCCTCAGTAAAAGCATTTAAGCAGGTTTTTGCCGTACTCAAGAGCCCAAGATGTATGAACTGCCATCCATCAGGTGACATCCCCCTTCAGGGAGATGACAGCCATTTACATGCAATGTCTCCTAAAAGAGGTTTGGATGGAAAGGGCCTATATGCGATGAAGTGTGCGAACTGCCATCAATCGACCAATACGCCAGGCCTTCATACGCCTCCTGGAAATCCAAACTGGCATCTTCCACCAGCAAACATGAAAATGGTATTCCAGGGACGCAGCATGAACCAGCTGGCAAAACAGCTAATCAACCCGAAGTTAAACGGAAACAAGAATACCCAGCAATTGATCGAGCACGCGGATGATGGATTAGTATTAGCAGGATTCAATCCTGGAGAGGGAAGGAAACTTCCACCAATGAGCCATGCTGAATTCAAAAAAGCATGGATTACCTGGATTACCACTGGTGCATATGCGCCAGCTAAATAAGGAATTTTAATAGAATGATCGATGAGTAACGAACAAGTATCAAGGAGGAATTTCCTGAGACTATCAGGGTTGGCCGGAACGGCACTTTGTTTGGGATTTTATTTCCCTACCAATGCCAAGGAGTCACAAATAATAAACGCTGCAGAAAATGAAGCTTCAAATATTGAACTGAATGCATGGATTCATATCGACACGAATGGAAAAGTGACCATTTTTAACCACCGGGCGGAAATGGGACAAGGCTCTTATCAATCCGTACCGCAAATCATTGCAGAGGAGCTTGAGGTCGATCTGAAGGAAATTATAGTTGCCTCTGCCCCTGGCAACAATACAAAATTTGGAAATCAGATCACCGGGGGAAGCTCTACAATCAGGGGCGGCTATAAAAACTTATTGAAGCTCAGTGCTTCAGCCAGGATGATGCTGATCTCGGTGGCGGCTAAAAAATGGAATGTAAATGATGAGGCATGTTTTGCCGAAGCGGGTCACGTCATCAATAGGGCTACAGGTAAAAAATTCCATTATGGAGAATTGGTTGAAGAAGCCGCTAAGCTACCTGCGCCAAAAACTGTAGTATTAAAGAAAATATCAGCGTATAAATTGATTCGTCAGCCCTTGCATCGGATGGATACGCCATTGAAGACAAATGGTACTGCCGTTTTTGGTTTGGACAAAAAATTACCAAATATGTTATATGCGGTAGTGGAGCGAAATCCAAGGCTTCGTGGGGTAATCAAGAGCTATGACGATACCGAGGCGCTAAAGGTTCCCGGAGTGAAGCGGGTATTTAAAGTTAAAATGTTGGTATGGAAAAATATGCGGGAGGGCGTTGCTGTAGTTGCGACCTCTACATGGGCTGCTATGCAGGGTAGAAAAGCGTTAAAGGTGGAATGGGACGACACTGGCTTTGAACATATTAATTCGGCTGATGTATATACCAAACAGCTCACAGCGTTAAAAAGTGATGCTGGTTTATTGTTAAAGAAAGTTGGTGATCCTGATGGTGCGATTGTAGGGGCTTCAAAAAAGATCGATGTTGTCTATCAGACACCTTATCAGTCTCATGCACCCATGGAACCATTAAACTGTATTGCCCATTACCAAGAGGACAAAATTGAAATCTGGGCACCAACCCAGGCACCAGACTGGGTACAGAGTACACTCAGCGAGCAGACAGGAATTGCCAAAGAGAAAATCACAGTTCACATGACATTTCTTGGGGGCGGTTTTGGGCGAAAAGCCCTAACGGATTTTCCGCATGAGGCGACCATGATCTCGAAAGAAATCAAAGGGCCTGTTCAGGTTGTTTGGACCAGAGAAGATGAAATGACCCAGGGTCCTTTTCGTCCGGGCATGTCTTACAGGTGTGAAGGCGTTCTTGATCAAGGCGTTGTCAAGGCCTTAAGATTCAGGATGGCGGGTCAGAATACCAATCATTGGATGAGCGGAAAGACCAATCAAGCAAACCCAAGTACTTCCGAAGGATTTTTAAAACCCTACTTCGATTCCATTCCAAATGTAAGTTTTTCGGAGGTGCAGTTTGAAACTCCGGTCCCAGTTACCTTTTGGCGTTCGGTTTATGCTTCCACAAATGGCTTTGCCTATGAGAGCTTTTTAGATGAATTAGCTCATGAAGCAAAAAAAGATCCTTTGGAATTTAGAAAAGAGTACCTGAAGGAGGAAAGGTGTCAAAAACTTATTGATAAACTTGAAGCGGTGTCGGGATGGAACAAAAGGAAGAAAAATGAAGGTTATGGTGTTGCCATTACAGAATGTTTTTCAAGTACGGTTGGTCAGGTTGTGAAAGTTTCCAGAGGGGGAAATGGCAAATTGAAAATTGATAAGGTTTGGGCGGTAATGGACTGTGGATGGTATGTAAATCCCGACATTATAAAGGCACAGGTTGAAGGTAGTATTATAATGGCATTGGGTGCTGCAACAATGCATGAGATTACATTCAAAGATGGACTTGTTCAGCAAAAAAACTTTTATGACTACATTATGCCAAGGATTGCAGATATTCCTGAAATTGAGGTTCACATCATGGACAATGATGCGGATGCAGGTGGTGTAGGTGAACCGGGCTTACCTCCATTCGCTCCTGCTTTGACTAATGCGATTTTCGATTTAACGGGGAAAAGAATACGCAAGCTACCATTTGAGATGGAAAGTATATAAAAATCTAAATTAAACTATATCCCAAACAAAAGCAGCTTTCAAGCCAGTTTTTGTTTGGGATAGCATTAGCAAAAAATATTTGAGAGCTGTATTTCGAAATTTTTGATTTTAATTGACTAAAGATTGGTAAAATCCGAAAAATTATACTTGCAAAACCATCTGCTTAGCCAAACTTGCCAAGCCTTTTTGTGCATTTGCATTAAACCCCAGCACAAAAAATAGTATAATTCTTTTCATTACTTATAAATTTAGGCAGGAAAAGAAAACCCTTTCCTGCCTGTTTTCTACATTTTTCCTTTAGACATTTTACTGCCAGACATTTTTGACTTTTCCATCTTGGCCTTTTTCATCGAGTCCGTCTTCATTTTGGACATTTTACTTTTCTCCATCTTATCCATTTTCTTCTTATCCATTTTATCCTGTTTCATTTTGGACATTTTTTCTTTCTCCTGTTGTGGAGCAGTTGCAAAAGCTGATGCGGAAAGACTTACCATTACCAGGGCAGTAAGAAAAAGCTTACTTGCCGATTTTAAGATGTGATTTTTCATATTATTGTGTTTTTGTTTCCCTCTTAGTCGGCTGACCAGAGAACTCCTTACAATAAAAATCAATTTTTATTCATTTCTTTTTCAATGCGCTCCTGAAGCCTCATCTTAAAGCCATCATCGAGCTCGGGTCAGCCATATTTTTTCACTGCTCTTTCCCTCAAACCTGGAAACCTGCTGCAGTGCTGCCAGAAAAGTATCCTGTACCAAATCTCTTGCGATCTCCTCATCGCGGAGCCTGGAAAAGGCAAAGTGATAGGTAGTTGGCATACTGTTGAACCCAGCTAACCGGATCGTTCTTTAAAGGGCTGTTTCTTGCAGTCTTTTCCTCTTCCATTTTTTTGATTACATTGTATAAATATAGTACTTAAGCATTTAGTTGCTAAAAAATTAATTCCTTACATTTTTTTATTTTTTGTAAGGAATTCACAGGAAAAGCGACTAATGGTAAAAAAATAAGCTTATGTCCAGAAAAACAGTATTGCTCTTCATCTCAATATGCGCTATAAGTCTTGCTTTCACCATTAAGCGCAAGGAACCGGTTCAGAACGGTTTTGCGGTGGTGGAGCTTTTTACCTCAGAAGGCTGCTCGAGCTGTCCACCTGCTGATGCACTGGTTGCCAGGATAGAGAACGAAAACAAAGGCAGGCCTGTTTACATCCTGGCCTATCATGTTGATTATTGGGACCGTTTGGGATGGAAAGATACTTTTAGCGACCGCATATTTTCACAAAGACAGGATCAATATGCTAAATGGTTAAACTTGAGCAGCGTTTACACGCCACAGATCGTAGTCAATGGCAGTAAAGAATTTATCGGTTCTGAAGAAAAAACACTGCGGGGCGCCATTGCATCCGCATGTGCTAAAGCCACCGATACAAAACTTGAGATATCCCTTTCAGAACAGACCAGTAAAAGTTTGACCTTAGCCTACCAGACCAACCAGCCAACCCCGGGTTATCACCTACAGGTTGCGCAGATAACACCCAATGCAAGCAACAAAATTGAACGCGGGGAAAATAAAGGGAGAATACTTTCGCATGTACAGGTTGTGCGCAGCCTGGAAAATTTAAGCCTGAACGGGAAAGAGAAAGGAAGCGTAAATTTTCTTGCTGCAAAAGGGATCCAGAAAGGTAGTGCCGAAATCATTGCCTTATTGCAAAATGACAAAACGGGACAAATAACTGCAGCGGCCAAAATTAAATTTTAAAGCTGGAAGGTCAGATCTTTTACAGGCAGAATTTCGTTAATGATATAAAATATTCCGATGAAAGAAATCAAGGAAAAGCATGCACTTCTGATGCGCTGGACACACTGGGTAAACTTCCCGGTGCTAACGGTAATGATCTGGAGCGGTTTATTTATTTACTGGGCAAATGATGCCTATGGCATTTCTATTTTCGGCTTTACCCTGATCAGATTTTTTCCCGAATGGTTTTATAACTATTTTCACATTCCCCAGCGGCTTGCCGAGGGTATGGCTTTCCATTTTCTTTTTATGTGGTTCTTCTTTCTCAACGGGCTGCTTTACATTAGCTACACTCTATTTTCTGGTGCATGGAGGGAGCTTATCCCTAAAAAAAACTCGTTCAAAGAAGCCTGGCAGGTACTTCTTCATGACCTGCACATCAGAAAAACAGTTCCACCCCAAAAAAAATACAATGCGGCGCAGCGGATCGCCTACAGCGCCATTATATTAATGGGGGTAGGTTCAGTAATCACGGGACTGGCAATTTATAAACCGGTACAGCTTTACTGGCTATGCTGGCTTTGCGGGGGCTATCATTTCGCAAGGATCATTCATTTTGCGCTGACCATTGGCTATGTCCTCTTCTTTCTCATACACATCCTGCAGGTGGTACTCGCCGGATGGAACAATTTCCGTTCTGTCGTCTCTGGATTCGAAGTTGTAGAAACCGGACCACAGATCCGGGAAGAAAAAACACTAACAGCAAACAACACAGAAAATGAAACCAACGGATCAAAAGAAAATTAAAAAACCGCTTACCATAGAGCAAAAAATAAAACGGAGGAATTTTATTTCCTTCGGTGCTTTCTTTGCCCTGGGCGGTAGCGCGGTGACTGGCTGGAAATGGCTGCTTAACTCGCCGGAAGAAAATGCCGGTATTACCGGTGGAGCCAAGGCACCGCTTAGAAGGGCCCTGAACAAGACGGAGCTTTTCTTCCGGAACTTTTTCAGCAATAACCATTTGGTAAAAACCTATCCAATGGAAAGGGCGGCAAATACGGTAAGGGTCAACAGTCTGATTGGCATAGAGGATGATGAGGAATTCGATATCAGAAAATGGAAACTGGAAGTTAAACTCAGTCAGCGCGAATCCTTAAAAATCGGCATTGAAGAAATCAAGGCTTTACCGAAGACTGAAATCATATTCGATTTTAAGTGTGTGGAGGGCTGGGACCAGATCCAGCACTGGGCCGGGGTTAGGTTGAGCGATTTTTTATTGCATTATAAACTGGATAAACTTGCCGAGAAAAACTATATGGGACTGGAAACCCCAAACGGCGAATATTATGTTGGGCTGGAAAGGGACAGCGTCCTCCATCCCCAGACCATTTTAGCCTACGAGATGAACGGGAAACCGATAACTACTGATCATGGTGCGCCTTTGAGGTTGATTATCCCGGTAAAATACGGCATCAAAAACCTTAAGAGAATTGGACTAATGTCCTTCAGCGACCAGCGTCCTAAAGATTACTGGGCAGAACAGGGTTATGACTATTATTCCGGCCTATAAAAAATGAAGACCGGAACAATCCCCCAGTTCATCAGATTTTATCCTTAAACTCCGCCTTGATCATTGAATTCATGCTTTTCCTGAGCTTCAGCACCTTGGGTCTGGAAACCTCCTGGATATAACCATTATCCGGATTTAGCCTATAGTAGTTCTGGTGGTAATTTTCTGCCGGATAGAATACTTTAAAGGGCACTAATTGCGTTACAATTTTATCGCTATAATGATGACTGGCGTTTACCCTGGCCATTACCTTTTCTAATATTTTCTTTTCTTCAGGGTTTCTGTAAAACGCAACAGAACGGTAGTCTTCTCCTTCATCAGGCCCCTGCCGGTTCAGCGTAGTTGGATCATGGGCATTAAAAAAGGCCTCCGTGAGCTGGGCATAGCTGATTACAGATGGATCATAATAAACCTCGACAGACTCGGCATGGCCTGTATTATCTGAACAGACCTCTTGATAGGTCGGATTTTTTACAGTTCCCCCAGAATAGCCTGACACAACTTTATCCACGCCTTTCAGTTCGCTCATGCCCTCGGCCAATGCCCAGAAACACCCACCGGCAAAGGTTGCCACCTTTTGAGTTGCCCTTGGTGTGGGTAAATCTGCAAAGGCCTGCTGATTCTTGCTGGTCTGAGCATCCGTGCATGATGCGAGAAAAACCAGTCCAGCCAGCCATAATCTATATATTTTCATGATTGTTTAATTATTTTGATGGAATAAATTTCAGTGCATAGGAATTCATGCAGTACCGCTGACCGGTCGGTTCCGGGCCGTCATCAAATACATGTCCAAGATGGAGGCCGGTGCTTGCCTCGACAACTTCATCCCTAACCATGCCGTCAGATGTATCACGGACAATTTTAACCGCTTTTGGATCAATAGGTTTAAAAAAACTTGGCCAACCTGTGCCTGATTCAAACTTAGTGTCCGAACTGAAGAGTGGTTTTCCCGTAGCGGCACTTACGTAAATCCCTTTTTTGTGGTTATTCCAAAAGGGGTTTTTGTATGGCGTTTCCGTTGCACTGTTCACCATGATATCATAAGCCTGTGCAGAGAGTACCTGCTTCCAGTAAGCTGATGTTTTTGCTCCGGGATATTTTTTGATATCTCTTGACATTGTTTGTTTATCGGTAGGTTTATTCTGACCACAGGCATTCAATGCCAGTCCCAGAAACAGTATGCTTAATAATTTTAAATTTCTCATATCTCCATTGGTCGTTAGAAAACTTAAATCCTTACAAAAGCCCGCGGAATATTTTTATCTAAGGGGCTCAGGTAATTTAATTTACGCATAAAACGCCCGGCTGGTTCTTCATGGGATTGTAAGTATAAACCATATCCAAGTGGCTCCCTCCTCCGACAATAAATTCCGGATAAAAAGGGAACCAAATTGGTTTTTACAATAAATGCTGAACCCGTTGAATATAATCTGAAATTAAGCATTAGAAATCCCTTAGAATTTCAAAAAGCCTTGAGGCTACGCTTCCAGAAAAAAAATGTTGCCAGAGAAGAAGACCAGAGTTGAGGAGCGGAATATACTATAGGAATATAAAGTTTATTAAACAGGCAATTTAGAATTGCAATGGAAAAGTAGAGACATTTTAGGCAGCTTCTATTTTATTTTTCATCATTACCTTTTCGGCCTGCACTGGGGTTAAATAATCGAGGGCTGAATGCCTTCCTTTTCTATTGCACCAAACCTCGTTTCAAAAATACAAAGAAGAAAAGACAATACTCGAGAGTATTCATTAAGCGGAAATCAACCATCTAAAATCCGAAATGAGGATGAGCTTATTGACCGAATTTTACCAAACCTACGAACCAGTACAAGTGGCTTGGATGCACATTGGAAAATATAATTGGCCATAAGCCACAAGAAAATTAAGACCTGTATCCACAGAACTTTAAAAATATAAACGGTTTATCAAATATGCACTTTACAGGCTGCATACGATAAAATTTATGTTGGAGCAAATAAACAAAGATGAAATGATTTTTCGATAATAGAATGAAATCATCATGTAATACATTTATATTGGATAAGTCGATCTCAATTGATCCAAGTATTAAAATAATCTATCCCTACTGACATTCAAATATACTAACACCTACGGCCACAGCCGCTGGCACTACCCTATCCTCAATATTAAAAAATCATCAAAGTAAGTTTTTTCATAAAAGTTCAATTAAATAAGACCCTAAAAATCAACATGATAATCTTTAGGGAATATTTTAGCTGACCAAGCTTTTTTTGCTGTCCAATCTGCTGGGGCCGTCGACCAGAACTCATCATTAGCTGGAAGTCCTAATGGTAAGAACGATAATGTTGCCATATATAAACTACCCGTGGAAGTGTAATAATCTGCTATTTCAGGTTCATAGCCACAAAATCCCAGTTGAAGCCAGCCCTGTTTATCGAAAGTTCCAGGTGTTTCGTACATATTTTGCTTAACCTTAGTTAATGCCGACCGCACTTGAGCGGGTTTTATCGTTTCGGGTAGTTTTTTCATTAGTGCAACTTGACTAAGTGCCTGAAATGCCCCTGTTCTATAAGTAATTGAACGCCCAATTGGTGGGTAGGTTCCTTCTGGCGAAATCATTCTTTCCAGGCCGATAGCATATCTCTGCATCCGTTCTACGGCTAAATCGTATCTATCCTGCTTAATTAATTTTTTATTTAGCATAACGGCGAGCGAATCAACCATCATTGGATGAATAACAAAGGAATTATAGTAATCAAAAGCTAAATTAGGGCCATCTCCATACCAACCATCTCCTTTATACCATGCTGCAAGCTGATCTACACCTTCATTTAAACGGCTTTCGTCATGTGGTTCATTAATAGATAATAAAAAGGCTTCGGTAATAGAACCAAATAACAACCAATTACTTTTAAAAGGTTTTAGCTTTCTTAAAATCTTAAATGATGCAATAATCTCTTCCTTGGTCTCAGCTTTTAGCGGCTCCCACAGTGCTTTCGGAGCCCTCAAAAATGCTTGAGCCAAATAAGCAGCATCTACAATGGGCTGATAATCTTTGGTAAAATTTAATTTATCGGGGCTATTGGCCGAGAAACAACTATCTAAACCTTTAATTGCCTGTAAACGCATTTGTTTTCTCAATATGCCTTCTTTGCTATTATCATCAGGCAAACTGATCCAGGGTGCAATTCCTGCAAAGGTTCGTCCTACAGCCTCTAAGTAAGATACCGTTGGTGATCTGGAATCAAATGTTGGTGAGGTAATTAATGGCATATTTTTAACTAAAGTACCATTGGCCAAATTTGAAATTACAGGATCAGCAATTTTATATAAAAGCTGGGCCCAGTATTCCCGATCATTCATCTTTAAATTAAGTTCATTAGGAAGTACTACTTCCACCGCTAACAGTTTTTTAGGATTTATTGCGCTGATAATTCCAGTTAGTGACAGTGCACTTAAAAAGTTTCTTCTTTTCATACAATGATTATAAATACCATTTTTTGTATCGCATTAATGCCTCCAAAAAATAATAATCGGCATAAGTTAAGGGTACATCTATTTCAGATTTCAGGGGTAAAGCACCCGTGCTGTGCATAAGTATAAAACCTCCATTTTGGCCATTTTTTGCCCTGTAAGCATCAGAAGATAGAGAAACCATCATCTTTTCGGCGTTGGTTAGATATATTTTTTGTTCCTTTTTTGTTGAATATTGTCCTAATTCTAATAATGCGGAAGCAATAACTGCCGCAGCAGATGCATCACGATAAGTATTCGGAATATTTGCTGCATTAAAATCCCAATACGGAATTCCATCCACAGGTAAATTGGGGTTATTAATTATAAATTCAGCAATATGTTTTGCCTGCTTTAAATATTCCTGATTTTTAGTAAAACGGTACATCATAGTATAACCATATAAAGCCCAACCTTGTCCGCGGCTCCAGGCCGATTCATCAGAAGCACCTTGAGCAGTTCCCCTTTTAAGTACCTTTCCAGTACTCATATCATAATCAACAACGTGATACGAGCTATAATTTGGCCTGAAATGGTTCTTCAGGGTTACATTAGCATGGTTAATTGCAATTTCTTTATACTTTGGATTTCCACCATGATCGCTTACCCAAGCCAATAGTTCCAAGTTCATCAAATTATCAATAATTACAGGCCCTTTCCATTGTTTATTTGCATTCCACGATTGGATAACTTTAGCTGCT
Source organism: Pedobacter nototheniae (assembly GCF_032678625.1). GTDB lineage: Bacteria > Bacteroidota > Bacteroidia > Sphingobacteriales > Sphingobacteriaceae > Pedobacter > Pedobacter nototheniae_A. The sequence goes on from NZ_JAVTSO010000003.1 coordinate 142,958, forward strand.
GGACGATATCTGCTAATTAGCGATGCCGCTGCCGTATCAATTGTAGGTTTATAAATTGGGTTCTTGGTAATTCTGTAAGCATTTCCAAAACTGCAAAACATCATAAAACCAAGGTCGTGATTTCCTGTATAGTGTTTTTCCTTTTCTAAAATATTGAGGCGTTTTTCTGCCTCTTTTAGTATAGCTGTATCTTTCGTATACTCATAAATATACAACAATGAACCAGGATAAAAACCGCTGCACCACCATTTTGTATCACTTGTTTCAACCTTATTACTTTTTAAATAATAGGTTTTCGGCATTACATCTGCCGGAACATTTTTGGCTAACACTTTATATTGCTCTTGGGCAAATTTAAATTGAGCATCAATTAATTGTTTCATCTGGTTTTTTTTACCATTTGCTTTCTGCCCATTGGCCATTGCTGCTACAACCAGAAAGCATATAGTAAACAATAATTTCTTCATAGTTTTTGTGTATTTAAATCGTCCAATTTAAAATCAACCTTAGTGTTATAAGTTTTTGATTTCTAAATTGAAGCAAAACTGTGTTAGTACTTATTTAAAAAAGAGTAGAATTCTAAAGGAATAGTTAGAAAATTCGATAGAATATTTCCATTTACATCTTCGCTTCCATTAGTTTGGCAGATTTTGATTTAGGCGTAACTAAATTCATTTTAATTACAAATGCACTTGTTATTAGGAAATCTTTTGGAAGTATTACATCATAATAAGTGTTCTTATCTAAATCTAATCCAATATCTGATTGTTTCAGTTCCAATTTCTGGCTATTGATTAAAAGCGCTGCTGTACCAGGAACTTGCTTTGCATTTTTTGGCACCGCAATGCGAACAACATTATTAACAGGTTTATTAAAAACTGTTAAATAAAGATGATCTGCCTTTTGCGTAAAGTAGCCTAATTTAGAAGGGGTTAATGCGGCGTGTTGAACTCCATAAACCGCTTCCGAATTTAATTTCATCCATTGGCCAATTTCTGTTGCTATTTTACTCTCTTCAGGATGCATATTTCCATTACCATCGGGACCAAAATTTAAAACAAAATTACCCCCCATAGATACCGAATGCATTAACATCTCTACTAAATCATCAGTGGTTTTGGTATAAATACCAGACCAATCTTTCATATAGCCCCATCCATTTGGTGGAATTGTCATTACCGCATCCCAGTCATTGCCGTTTAACCATTCAAATTCTGCAGGTAATTTACGCTCCCAACCTTGTTCATAATCGCCCAAAATATTGCCGTTCGAATCAAAATGTCGTGAACCATGTTCATCGTTACGGAAACGTGATCCGATGATTAAACCTGGGTGTTTTTCGCGTAGCTCTTTCTCTAAATTATATGTAAACTCATAAGCGCTTTTCCAAGAAGCATCCCAGGTCCCATCAAACCAGAAACCCTTAATCTGCGGATAGTTTTTCAACAACTCTAATAATTGATTTCGAGTATATTGTAGAAATTTATCAAAGTTTTTCCGCTCTTCCTCCGTTTTTGGTGCCTTACTTACATAGTTAGGATTATTCCATTCCAAAACTGAAAAATATAAATACACGTCAATGCCTTCGGCAGTATATGCATCTACTATTTGCTTAACAATATCCTTTTTGTAAGGAGATTTAGAAATATTATAGTCTGAATATTTTGTAGGCCAAAGCGCAAATCCATCATGGTGTTTAGTTGTAAAGATTACATATTTTGCCCCCATGTCTTTGGCTTGTTTAGCCCAGCGTTTAGCATCAAAATCCTTAGGATTAAACTGTTTATATAGATTATCGTAGGTTTTTGTCCAATCTTTAGGTGCTGTTGGTCCACTCCACGAACGAATCCATTCTGATGCAGCCGCTCCACTTCTGGCGCTTACGCCATTCCATTCGTTACCTGCAATAGAATAAATTCCCCAGTGAATAAATTGTCCTAATCCGTAACCACGAAAAGCTTGCATATTGGCATCGGTACGATGCATTGGAGTTAACGATCCAAATTTAACTTCTACTTGTTCAGAAGGTTTTTTCTTAGGACCCGTCCATTGTGCAGCTGCATTATTTATAGCCGCTAATGCAAAAATCGCTGTTAATGTATATTTTAATATGTTTTTCATCAGAGGACTAATACAACTTTTAAATATTTCATTAATTCTTTGTTCTACAATAGTTCAAAACCCCTACCAATTGGGGTTTTGAACCAGGTTTTTATTAAGCAATAAATCCTCACTTGGAATCGGGAATAAATAAGCTTTGGTTTCATCAAATTTACGCCCTGTAGGGATTGTTTTTGCATAAGGCAAAATATATCCTTCGGTACTTAAATAAATGTCCTTATTTACGACCACCGTTGGAAACTGTGTTTGTACAAACTTAATTCCTTCTACAGGTACATCTATAAGTTTCCCTGTTTTCCAACGCATCAAATCATCCCAGCGTGTATTTTCAAAGGCCATTTCAACACGTCTTTCTCGGCGAATCTCTCTAAGTAATGGCGCAATTGTTTTCCCTAAATAAGTTTGGTAAATGGCATCTAATCTTGGATCCAATGGTTCGTTGCCTACAGTTAAACGTGGCATACCAACACGATCTCTTAATTTATTAATGGTTTGATCAATTACGGTTTGATTGGCTTCTCCGAGCTCATACTTTGCCTCTGCATAATTTAATAATATCTCTGCAAAACGGAAAACTGGTGCTGCCTGTTGGCCACTGGTTACCCTATCCCAATCAATAGGGCTATTATAAAACCATTTAGCTAGGCGATAACCTGTAGGGCATTTATTTCCGCTAAGGCCTGGTATATTTGGTAATGGCGCATTGTTGGCACCTTGTATGGTTGTATTGGCCAGTGCGTAGGTTCCAAAATTACAGATGGTTTGACTCAATCTTGGATCTCTGTTTTGTAACTCCGTTTGAATGGAACCTTTTCCCTGAAACAAAGAACTTGTTGAAATACTTTGTCCATCGGTACATAAATAATCATCTACAAGACTCCGTGTAGCACCAAACTGATGTCTTAGGTTTTGAGCAAAATAACGGCTAAATGCAGCACCATAATTTAATGTTGCAGAATATTCTCTCCAAAGTACCACTTCGGTATTGCTACGGTAGCTTTCGGTTGCAAACAAACTGTTATAGACCGTGTTTTTATCGCCCTGTACTAAACTATATTTATTCAAAAGTGCTTCTGATGCTTCAGTTGAATACTTTAAAAATTTATTAACATCTAACCCTAATTCATTATGGTATTTTCTATATGTCCCTTCGTACAAACCAATTCTTGATTTTAAAAACAGAGCCATATCTTTATTAACACGATTGCTTTCTTCTGCTCCTTTAGCTGGAAGATAGATAATGGCTTTATCTAAAATATTGATAACCGAATCCATAACCTGTGCTCTTGGAGTTCTTGCTGCCGTTAACTCTGGGGAGTTTATGTTAAGCGAATGACTTAACCAAGGCACATCACCAAACAGTTTAACTTTTTCAAAATAATCCCATGCTTTAAAGAAATAAATTTCGCCTAAATATTTATTGGCCACATCGGTTGATACTTCTGCTCTTTTATAATTATCTAAAAAAAAATTGAGCTGCTTAATCCCTTCAAAGTTCCATCCGCCAGAACCACTTCCGCCAGAAAGATAACTGATGTATTCATTTGTGCCCACTTTAGAATAGGTTAGGGGTGCAGCATTATCCGTAATTACATCTCCGTATACCAAAGTATTTACATTTACACCGTAAGGCTGAACTGTTCCGTCGGCATAGTCGGTTCCAAAACCAACAATATACCTTGGATAAAAGCTATTGGCATACAGCTTTAAATCATTTTCATTTTTCCAATAATTTGAGTCAACAATATTATCCAATGGATAACGATCGAGGAAGTCTTTTTTACAGGCAAATAAGGTTAGCATACATAAAATGCCACTTATATATATTTTTAAATTAGTTTTCATTGTTGTAGTTTTTATGAGTTCAATCTTTTATCAATGATCATTTCTTGTGTTATGCCTTTAAAATATAGCTTGTAAACCAAATGCATACGAGCGGATAATTGGATAGGACATACTAACCACTTCTGGATCGAAAGTATCGGGAACATGTTTGAACTCGAATAAGTTATAGGCCGATGCAGTAAGTCTGATTTTTTGAAAGCTTATTTTTTTAACCAGGCTTGTTGGCAAATTATAGCCTACAGCTAAGTTTTTCAAACGTAAATAGGCTCCGTTTGCTAAATACCTGGTTTGTACTTGTCTATTTCTTGGAGCATTTTTATAGGCTGGATAAAAAGCATCAGTTCGCTCTGATGTCCATGAATTATTATAGGTTTCGAAAGTACCCGTAGTTCCTGCACCCCAATACAAGTTATTACCAATCCATAAATCACGTTTTCCAACACCTTGAATAAAAAAGTTCAGGTCAAAGTTTCCATAACGGAAATTTGAATTTATACCGTATTGATATCTTGGCGTGCTATTTCCAATAATTTTTCTATCTCCAGAATTCCCGACAGTATTATTTCCAAAAGCAATCTGGCCATCGCCATTAATATCTTTATAACGCACATCTCCAGGGAACCATAAACCTGATGAAATTAATTTTTGTGATGGCGCAGCAGTAATTTCTTCCTGCGATTGGTAAATACCATAGGTTTCATAACCCCATATTTCGCCCATTTTCTGCCCTTCGTAAAGGGTTGCATCACTAATAAGTTTGTTTGGGTTATTATCAAATTTAACCACCTTCGATTGATAATCGCCTAACGTTAAAGCTACATCGTAACTCAAGCCAAAATCTGTAGAGTTTTTATATTTCATAATCAACTCCCAGCCTTTGGTATCAATTGTACCCGAATTAACCTGTGGCGATGATGCGCCCAAAACTGCAGGATACTTTAAACCATCCGTCAGGATATCAGTTGTTCTTCTTCTGTACCAGTCAAAATTAATTTCGAAATTTTTAAGAGCCACCATGTCAAAACCAAAATCTATGGTGGTTGCGGTTTCCCAGGTAAGATTTGGATCAATTAAATTTGGAGGGGTAATTCCAACCGGCCTTATGCCGTTTAGAAGGTATAGAATTTGAGAAGTAGTGCCGTAATTTGATATATATAGATAATTTCTAACATTTTGATTTCCTAAACTACCATATGAAGCTCTCAGTTTAAAATCATTTACAACAGGTTTCATCCATTGTGCAAAAGATTCTTCACTTACACGCCAACCTGCCGAAAAAGAAGGAAAAAACTTAAAGCGTGTTGATGAAGGGAATTTTGAGGTCCCGTCATAACGTCCATTCGATTCGAAAAGGTATTTACCATTATAATTATAAGTTAAACGATAAAATAACCCCTGTACTGCCCAATGCGATTCACTATCGCCAACCGTACGTTCTCCTTGCGCTTGCCCAAGCGTTGGTACATTAACATTAATGCCATTACGCTGAGCAGATACACTCTGATCAATATACCATTCCTGATTGTAACCTAACAAGCCACTAAAGTTATGCTTACCACCAAAAGTTTTGGTGTAATCAGTATATAAATTCAAGGTGTATTTATCTGAGTTAAAGTTATACCGATATATATAATCTGGATTGGTTTGAACAGTTGTAGTTGAATTTCTCGTCGTTTCTAATCGCTCTAAAGTTGGCAGAATGGTTTTCTGAATAAAACGATTATTTAAATAAGATATGTCTCCCTTTACCGACCAAGATTTACTTAATGTTATCGTTGGCGAAGCGGTTAAAATCATATTTGAAGTTGCCTCCTTATTCGAAGAACCGTAATCCATAAAAGAAAGTATATTATCGGTATACTTTGATTTTACCCCTAACGATGAGGGCACCAACATTGGCATACTTACATTACGCCCAGGCTCTTGCGACATTGCAGTCCACCAGCCACCTTTACCCGATGGATTTACCGGCTCGGTGTAAGTTGAGGTATTGTAACCCGTTTTAAAGTCTATCTTAAACCAATCATTTACCTGTGATGATACATTAAGCAAAGCGTTGTATCGTTTAAGTACATCTGTATTTATTTTGTACAATCCATCCTGGTTTTGGTAGCCAAAAGATCCGTAATAAGAGTTCTTCTCATTTCCTCCAGAAATGGAAAGATTATGTTTCTGCATTGGCGAATAATCAAGTAAAGCTTCTTTATAAGGGTTTACATTTCCTATCCAGATAATATTGTTTTTCTGCAAATCATTATCCGCAAAATAATAAGGATCACGATGGGTTGGATCATCCATGTATTCCTTAATTTTTTGGAGCTTAAGTATCTCATTTGATCCTGCCGATGTGTTTTCTAAAGCAGCAGCTTTAATGATGGCATCCTGAATTGTATAGGCATCCAAAATATCCGGAATTGCTGTTGGTGTACTCCATTGGAAAGAATTGGAATAGTTTACCATCGATTTCCCTTTTTTACCAGATTTGGTTTTGATTAATAAAACACCAAAGGCACCTCTTGCTCCATAAATTGCAGCAGACGCCGCATCTTTTAATAAAGTAACCGATTCGATATCTTCAGGGTTTAAAAGGTTAGGGTCCATTTCTATGCCATCTACCAATATGAAAGGAGAACCAGCAGAAAATTTGATCTTATTTCCATCATTGGCATCTTTAAAGAAAGAAGTTCCACCCCTAACATTATAACTTGGTGTTGCATTGGGGCTACCATTTGAAATGCTAACATTAAAGTTGGGCATTAGGCCTTGGAGTGCTTGCCCAAGATTTCCAGTTGGTCTGTTTTCCAGCATTTTCGAATCAATCTGACTTATTGCCCCCGTAAGGTTTGCTTTTTTCTGTGTACCGTACCCAACAACAACAACCTCACTCAGCGATTTCTGATCAGATTCAAGAATAATGTTTAAAGAAACGCCACTAACTGTCACTTCTTTTGTTAAATAGCCCACACTGCTAATAATTAGTATTGAGCCGTTGGCTTTTACGTTTATAGAGAATTCACCCTGTCCATTTGTAACTGCTCCGCTTTTTGTTCCCTTTTCTACAATACTTACACCTGGAATAGGTAATCCTTCAGAATCCTTAACCACGCCTTTAACTAATACTTGTTTTTTAAATAAGGAATTTAAAGTTATTGTGAAACCTTGCGAGTGGCCAAGTACAGTTACACTTGGGAGCAATAAGCACATTAGTAACAATAACAGCTTTTGGTAGCCCTCCAAAAAGTAACACTTTTGAAGTAGTTGTTTTTTCATAATCATTTAAATTTGTTTAGTGGTTATAAGTCGGCAAGAATAGCCCTACATATAACTGGTTAGTTTATTGATTTTGCATAATCAAGCCTAACTTGATTACACATATTGGTTAAACCAAAGCTGGAATATTAAACACAAAAAAAAGATGAAAATTCTAAAAAATAAGGTAGAAAAATCGATAACATATGGTTAAAAACCAATGATTAGCAGATAAATGAGGATAAATAAAATGATATTTACATATTTGTGTACGGACTTGAATATGAGCTATAATAAACATGCCTTATTGCTATTTTATCTTTTTATTTTCTTTGCTTCTCCTCCCGCAAAGGCTCAGCTTTCCTCATCCAGTCTTACCGTAGAAAATGGCTTATCACAAAATTCTGTAATTTCTGTAGCACAGGATAGTGCTGGGTTTATCTGGCTCGGCACCAGACAAGGACTTAATCGTTACGATGGCCATTACTTTAAAATTTACAAAAGCGCACAAAAAAATTCTTCGAGCATTTCTTCTGGAGAAGTTACATCCTTGTTAACTGATGCCAAAGGAACGCTTTGGGTAGGTACATCAAGTGGTTTAAATCAATACAACAAACAAAAAGATACTTTTTCTCGTATTAAAGAACTCGGCAGTAATAGCATTGAAGTTCTTTATCAAGATGATGCTAAAAATATTTGGGTTGGTACTTTAAATGGATTAAAACTTCTGCTCAACAAAGAAAAAAACTTATTCAAAACCTTTCTGTTTAGCCCAATTGTTACAGACCCGATAAATAGCATTTATGCGCTTTTTAAAGATAAACATGGAAACCTTTGGATTGGCACAGGAAATGGTTTAATTGTTTTAACCAATAAAAACGGCAAATACCAATATAAAAAGATAGATACTTATTTATCGTTACCTTCCAGTTATATTACTTCAATCGCGTCCGATCTTAACGGAAATATTTGGCTCGGTACAGCAAACGGCTTATGTAGGTTCGATTACTCAAACCATACATTTAAAATCTTTCAGCACGACAATAACAATTCAAATTCAGTTATTCATAATGATATTAGGGAAATAAATATAGACAATAAGGGTTTATTATGGATTGGCACTCAGGATGGCTTAAGTATTTTAAATCCCAACAATGAAATCTTCTCCAATTACCAGCATGATCCAGAGATTAATAGCACCATAAGCCATAATTCTATTCATAGCATCTTCACGGATCGGAATCTTAATACCTGGATAGGTACCTATTTTGGTGGCGTAAATATCATTTACCCAATATCGACTAAGTTTAAGATTTATCGCAACAGCAAATTTGTTCCAAGCATAAGTGGAAATGTGTTAAGCTCAGTTTTAGAAGATAAAGAGCATAATTTATGGATTGGAACTGAAGGTGGTGGACTTAACTATTTTAATCGGAAAACGAACTCATTTAAAAGTTACAAAACCAATCCCGCCGATTCTTTTAGCATTAGCTCCAACCTTGTTAAAATTATGCGGAAGGAAGGGCCGGAAAGTGATAATCTTATTATTGGAACGCACCGAGGCGGAATTAATATATTCACCCCATCTACTGGAAAATTCCGACACATTAAAAATGTAAAAGATTCTTTAGGTACAATAGGAACCGCAGAAATTATTGCACTTCAGGTTGATAAAAAGGGTACAATATGGATAGGCTCTGCCAGCGGCCTGACCACCCTAAAGAAAAAGAATGGCAACTATCCAGATAAAACAAGCAAAAGTATTTTAAATCGATACATGCATAACAGAGGTGTTTCAAGCATTTTTGAAGATAGTCAGGAAAACATTTGGATTGGCACATATGCAGGGTTGTATCGATATAACCCGAAAACGACAGAACTCTCCTTATTTAGAAAAAACGAAACAAGCAGCAATACACTTCAATCAGATTATATTAATTGTATAACCGAAACCAGAGCAAAAGAAATCCTAATCGGAACCTATTTTGGTGGCTTAAGTATATACAAACCTAAAACAAATACTTTTAAAACGTATAGAGAGAAAAACGGTTTAATTAATGATAACGTTCTGGGCATAATTGAAGACGAGGACCGCAACTTATGGATCAGTACCACTAACGGTTTATCAGAATTGCATCCAGGCAGCGGCCGATTTAGAAACTATACTAAAAGCGATGGTTTAGCAGGAAATGAATTTAATGCCCGATCGTATTTTGTGGATAGTAAAGGCGAAATATTTTTGGGCGGCATAAACGGGCTAACCTCTTTTTATCCTAAAGATATTCAATTGAACAATTTTATTGCGCCTTTAGTATTCACTGGACTAAAATTATTTAACCAACAAGTAGATATAAATGGTCAGGATGGTTTATTGGCTGAACAACTAAATGAGGGAAAAACGCTAATATTTAATCATGAGCAAAATCAATTTACCCTTGATTTTGCCATTTTAAATTACATAAAGCCTGATAAGAATAAATACGCGTATAAACTTGAGGGCTTTGACAGAGACTGGACTTATACCTCAACACCAAGTGCTACTTATACCAATTTACCTGCTGGCAAATATCAGTTTATAGTTAGGGGTGTTAATAATGATGGTATTCCTGGAGAGAAAACGGCTTCTGTAAAAATTCTTATACGCCCAGCGGTATGGGCCAGTTGGTGGGCTTATTTGCTTTATGCATTATTATTTGTTGCAGCGCTATTCCTTATTATTCGCTATTTGTTTATCCGTGCTTTATTAAAACGTACGGAAGACGTACAAAAAATGAAACTGCAGTTTTTCACCAATATTTCGCACGAAATCAGAACTCCCTTAACCTTAATACTTGGCCCTTTAGAGAGCTTATTAAAAAGCACCAAAAATTTACCTGAAATAAATAAGCAGGTTGCCCCCATAAAACAAAATGCCGATCGCTTAATGCGTTTGATAACTGAACTTATGGATTTTAGAAAAACAGAAACTGGAAACCTAAAACTGCATGTAGAAAAACTGGATATTGTTCAGTTTACGCAAGATATTTTCAATTCTTTTGAACATTTAGCCAAAACCAGAGAAATTGAATACATCTTTAATTACGATGGACAACCTATTGAAATTTGGTTCGATAAAGAACAAATGGAAAAAGTATTCTTTAATCTCCTTTCTAATGCATTTAAATTCACCAATAACAATGGCAAAATTAGTGTTTTAATTGAGGAGGCTAAAAAAGATGTTCGAATACTGATAAGCGATAATGGCATTGGTATCCCCGAAGAAAGTCAAGATAAATTGTTTGTTGATTTCTTTCAGGTAGATACCCCTGATTTTGTTCATATTGGCTCGGGTATTGGCTTGGCTTTATCTAAAAGCATTGTAACTGCACACGCAGGAACAATTCTAATAGAGAGTAGGCCAAAAAATGAAACAATCTCAAGAAATACCTGTTTTACCGTTCTTTTGAAAAAAGATGATACCTGGCTAAACAAGCTGGAACAAAACCCCTTAAACGAAAGTAAATACACAAGCATTGCGTTTTCAGAACCTGTACCAGCCCCAAATGTTTTAGCTCAGGAAATAGTATTTAGTAAAAAGCGTACTGAAACGATACTACTTGTAGAAGATAATCCTGAAATCAGACAAATGCTTAACAGTTCTATTGGATCAGTTTATCAAATCCTTGAAGCTGAAAACGGACAAATAGGTTTAGAAATTGCCACGGAACATTTGCCCGACCTAATCATTTCGGACGTGGTAATGCCAGTAATGAATGGATTAGAGTTATGCAAACAGTTAAAAACAGATGAGCGAACTTCTCATATACCTGTTATCTTATTAACGGCTCGGGCCTCATATCCTCAACAAGTTGATGGATTGGAAACTGGTGCAGACGCATATGTAACCAAACCGTTCGGAATAGAATTACTGATGTTAAACATTAGAAATCTATTGCAATCTCGAGAAAACATAAGAAAAAAGTTCAGTGAGCAACCAAATCTTAAACCTGGCGAAACAACTGTAAATGCTATCGATCATGCCTTTATGCTAAAAGTTATTCAATTCATCGAACAACGAATGGTTGATCAAGATTTTGGGGTACCGGAACTGGCTAAAGAAGTTGGCATGAGTCAACCTATTTTATATAAAAAGATACGGGCAATAACAGATTTATCTGTAAATGATTTTATTAAATCTATCCGTTTAAAAAAGGCTGCCATTCTACTCGAAGATAGAGTGCACAACATCTCTGAGATATCATTTCTAATTGGATTTAATGATCCAAAATATTTTAGCCGCGAGTTTAAAAGACAATATGGTTACACACCAAGGGTTTACCGTAATAATTCTGAAAAAACCAAATAATTTTTTTTGCTTAAAATTTCTTCAACATCTTTTGCAATAAGGTTTTCTGTTGAACTCAATTCATAAATATGCTGATCCACTTGTGAGAAAGCAGGGTTTAATGGAAAAACCAATCCAATTGGTCCCCTCTCCGCCAAAACATTAACATGAAGACAAGCAATAATTTACATTGAATTTATTTCTGATGGGACAGGGTCAGTTTATTATGGTTTATCCAAAAAATTGTCTAATCCTAATTTCTAAATAATATGGTCATTTAATCAATACTATCCAAAATGACGATATTTTGTATTAAAAATAAAAGAGACACTCTAAATTAGGTTAGCATTTCAATAGAACTTAAAACAAAAATCGTTCGTAATCCCTATCGGTGTTACGAACGATTGTACCCAGCGCCGGAGTCGAACCGGCACGGTTTCCCACAGGTGTTTGAGACCAGCGCGTCTACCAATTCCGCCAGCTGGGCATTTGCTTATTCAGCGGGATGCAAATGTATATAACGAAAGGCAAAATCGCAAAATTATTTTAAATTAGATTTAAATAATCTGATAAGCGACTTAAATACTGCCGTTTATGTTTTCAGGACGTTCGTCTTTCAGCTTTCTATCAACCACAAATGGTGCAAATGGCAATAATGAAGCTACAAAAATTAAAACAGCTTTACCAAATTTCCACTTTTGCTCTTGCCAGGCCAATACCAAAGTTGCCACATAAAGCACAAATAATAAGCCGTGCGCCCACCCCGTATATTTAACTGCCAAAGGCATATTGGCAAAGTATTTTAAAGGCATAGCAACAAATAATAAAAGAAGATAGGATATTCCTTCAGCAACGGCTACTTTGCGAAAAATGGAAATTGAACTGTTCATAATCTGATTGTTTTGCTCCGAAAGTAAAACAAAGGTTTTACCAAACAAAAACTAAAAAATGATTTGACAATACAGTGTTTTAGAACTAAAATCTTCTATTTATTTTGGTAAACGTTCTCTTATCCTGCTAATGTATTTCTGACGGTAAAAAATATCTTTAATAGTGCTTAACTGTTGTGCGGCGTCCGGATGGTTTTCACTATATGCACTTGTTAAAGTTAATAAATCAGCATTTAACTTCTGTTCAATGGCATCTACTTCCTTACTCACTTCTAAAAGCTTATTTGCATCAGGTTCAAACTCCAAGTCCATTAATGCTTCATTTACGTCCATCATTTCCATTAAAAACGATTGAGGCAACTGGTAGCCTTCATCGGTCTCTACAATACCTTTTAATTCAAGCACATATTTTAAACGCTTAGCCGGATTGCTTAAAACCTGGTATGCTTTATTATTTAAGGTAGAAAATTCTAAAACTTCCTGCTGTTTTTCCTCACTTTCATTCGCATAAAAATCCGGATGATATTTTTTACTAAACGCATAAAACCTGGCCTTTACAGCATTTAAATCAGGATTAAACTGAACCGGCAATTCATAAAATTCAAAATAATCAGGTAATTCTCTTTTTTCAGTCATGCTTATATTTATTAAAAAAGCCGCAGTTGTACTCATTGAAAGCAATGGAATACAGCTGCGGCCAATATATAAATTTGTTTATTTACCGAAAGATTTTAAGATATCGTTTCCGAAAGCAAATACCATTAAACCAATCAGGATTACGAAGCCAACCATTTGCGCCCTTTCAAGCACTTTTTCGCTTACAGGCTTCCGTTGTACCATTTCAATTAAAAGAAACACAACGTGCCCACCATCTAAGCCTGGGATAGGCAATAAATTCATAAAAGCTAAAGCCATAGAAATTAATCCGGTTAAGGTCCAGAATTTAATCCAGTCGAAGTTACTTCCATAAGCTTTGGCAATACCAACCGGACTGCTGATGTTTCTGGCGCTTACCTTACCTGTAATCATTTTACCAATGCCTTTTGCATTATCTGCAAATGTACTCCAGGCCATATTGGCACCTACCGGAAGTGCCGCAAAGAAACCATAAGTAGTTGTGGTACGTTTAATTTCTTTAAAATTACCTAAATAACCAATTGTACCTGTAGTATCTACATTTACAGTCAATTCCATAGGTTTTCCTGCTCTGATTACAGAAAGTATAGCACTCTTGCCCTTTTTCTTTGCAAGAATTGGCTTTACTTCATCCTGGTAAACAACCGGGATGCCATCTACATTGGTTACCTTATCGCCTATTTTTAAGCCGGCTTTTTCAGCAGCGCTCCCTTTTAAAACCGTATCAACAATATTTTTTACACGAGGTTCAACAAAAAGCGCTTTACCATCTTTTAATTGGTCTAAAAAGTTATCAGGAACTTTAATTTCAAGCGTTTTATCGCCACGGATGATGGTTAGCGTGGTACCGCCCATTAATACTTTAGAGCCTTTAATTTCTTCAAACTTGATTACCTTGGTACCATTAATGGCTAAAATCTTATCGCCATTTTTAAGCCCGATATCTGAAGCCACTTTACCTACCTGAATTCCGTTTACAACGGCACTGTTTGGAGTAAAAGTTTCTCCATATTTAAAGGTAAGCATCCAGAAAATAAGGATACCCACAATAATATTTACAATAATACCGCCCAGCATTACAATTAAGCGTTGCCATGCAGGTTTAGAGCGAAATTCCCATGGTTGCGCGGGCTGAGCCATTTGCTCGGTATCCATACTCTCATCAATCATTCCGGCAATTTTAACATAGCCACCTAAAGGCAGCCATCCCACACCATACTCTACATCACCTTTTTTGAAGCTGACCAATTTAAAACCCCATGCATCAAAAAACAAATAAAATTTTTCTACTTTAATACCAAACGCCCTTGCCGCAAGGAAATGCCCTAATTCGTGTAAGATTACTAATAAAGACAATCCGAGCAAAAGCTGCCCCGCCATAATCAATCCATTCATATTCTCTTATAAAATTTTTATGTTAGATGTTAAACTATACTTTTTGTTACTAATTGTGCCGCTAAGATACGGCTATGTTTGTCAGTTTCTAAATAATCACTCAATTGCGGTTTCTCTAAAAATTCAATTTCTTCCATACACTGCTGTATTACATCACTCATTTCAAGGAAACCTATTTTATCTTTTAAAAATGCTTCGACTACAATTTCATTAGCTGCATTTAAAATACAGGGCATATTACCACCTTTTTTTAGAGATTTAAAGGCTAAATCTAAATTTCTAAAGGTTTGTTGGTCGGCTTTTTGAAAGCTAAAGTTTGGATAATCCAGAAAGTTAAAACGCTTAAAATTGTTTTTTAGCCTGTTTGGATAAGTTAAAGCATATTGAATGGGCAATTTCATATCCGGAACGCCCATTTGCGCCTTCATAGAGCCATCTGTAAATTGAACAATAGAATGTACAATCGACTGTGGATGCACAATTACATCAATTTGCGCTACATCAAGGTTAAAAAGCCATTTGGCTTCGATTACTTCTAACCCTTTATTCATTAGTGAAGCCGAATCAATGGTTATTTTTGCACCCATTACCCAATTAGGATGTTTTAAGGCTTGTTCTTTTTTAACCGTAGCAAGAAAATCCTTGTTTTTCCCTAAAAAAGGGCCTCCTGAGGCAGTAAGGTAAATTTTCTCAATTTCATTCTGCTCCTCTCCTGCCAAACACTGAAAAATAGCCGAATGTTCTGAATCTACCGGAAAGATTTTTACCTGATGTTCTGCCGCCAGTCGGGTTACCAGTTCTCCCGCAACAACTAAGGTTTCTTTATTGGCTAAAGCGATGTTTTTACCAGCCCTGATTGCAGAAATGGTCGGTTTTAAACCTACAGAGCCCATTAAAGCAGTAAGTACAATTTCACCTTTTGGGTAAACTGCAACTTCTGTAAGGGCATCCTCTCCTGCTAAGACTTTAATATCAAAAGAGCTTAAAGCACTTTTAACTTCAAGATATTTGCTTTCATCGCAGATTACGACAACCTCAGGCTTAAATTCTTTTGCCTGTTGGATAAGTAATTCTGAATTTTTTAATGCTGATAATACAGAGACTTTAAAGATTGCAGGGTTATCCCGAACAACATCGAGCGCCTGTGTACCTATGCTACCTGTAGAACCTAATATTATAATGTTTTTCAATTCTTTTTAATAAATGCTCCTTAAAGGAAATAAATTTTAATGTTGGTTTTCTTTATTTCGAAAAGCAAATTAGTGCTTCTCGGCTCCGAAAGTCCCGCTGTACGTTTCAATCTTTTTTAACTACTGTAATGATGAAAATTAAAGCATCTGTTTCATCGTTTGCAGATGCTTCGTGCCTCAGCATGACAATTTATTCATTGGTTTGCTGCAATAAAAAAGTATTTTCACTTCCATCTGGTTTAGCCTGCAAAGCAAACATTCAAATGCTTATTAAAGCCAAACCCCTTAATCATTACATTAAATTTAGGCTTTTCCACCCAACTATGCCTAAGCAATGTTTCTACGTTCTACTTTAATCCGGCCTAATAAATTTTCCGGGCAATGACGTGATTAAACCATATACTTCCCTAATTCATCCGCCAATTTCCGATCATTACTTAACCTTGGTACTTTATTCTGTCCACCCAGTTTACCTTCACTTCTCATATAATTTACGAAAGCATCTTTCTTTAAGGCACGAATAATAAGTGGCTGTAAAATACGCCCCTCAATAAGGTCAAAATAGTAAATATTTTTCTTTTGCAAAGCTTCATCAACCTTTTTACTAAATGCACTTAAATCTTTTGGTAAGGATGAAAACTCTATAAACCACTCGTGGTACGGCAAAGCATCATCTTTAGGGTTAATTTGTGGCGCTACGGTAAACTCTGTAATTTCAATATTTTCATCGTTGGCGACACTTAAAAGTGCATGTTCCACTTCTTCGCCAATAACATGTTCCCCAAAAGCCGAAATAAAGTGTTTAATGCGCCCCGAAACCATAATTTTATATGGATTTTTGGAAACAAATTTAATGGTATCGCCTATGCTGTAACCCCAAAGCCCCGCATTGGTGTTCATAATCAACGCATAATTGGTCTCCAGTTCTATTTCACCCAATGATAACCTTGTTGGATTATCGTTATAATATTCATCTGCAGGTATAAATTCGTAAAAAATACCCGCATCCGCCAGTAAAAGTAAACCCTTATCTTTTTGAGCATCCTGATAAGCAATAAAACCTTCTGAAGCGGGGTAGGTTTCGATAGAGTCGATCTTTTTGCCAATACTCTGTTCTATTTTTGCCCGGTAAGGCTCAAAATTTACACCGCCGTAAATAAACAAACTAAAGTTTTTAAAAATTTCCGAAATCTTCTTCCCTTTGTTTTTTTCAGAAAGCTTATCGAAATACATTTGAACCCATGGAGGAATACCCGAAATTAAGGTCATGTTTTCGTGCATCGTTTCCTCTACAATAGCATCAACCTTTTCTTCCCAATCTTCTATACAATTAGTTTGATAAGATGGCAGGCGGTTTTTTTGCAGATAAGCCGGTACATGATGGGCAACAATTCCTGAAAGACGCCCAATGTTAACCCCATGCTTTTCGGTTAAAATAGGACTACCTTGTAAAAAAATCATTTTCCCATTCACAAATTCCGTTTTACCTGTTTCATGAATATAAGTTAAAATGGCATTTCTGGCAGCCTTAATATGTTCAGGCATGGATTCTTTAGAAAGCGGAATATATTTAACCCCTGAAGTTGTACCGGACGTTTTTGCAAAATAAAGTGGTTTCCCTTTCCATAAAACATTTTCTTCGCCTGCAACCACACGATCTACATAAGGTTTTAAATCCTCGTAATCACGAATAGGAACCTGCTTTTTAAAGTCTGCGTATGTTTTTATGCCCTCAAAATGATGGTCTTTCCCAAATGCAGTTGCTGACGCACTTTTAATTAATTTTTGAAGGATTCTATGCTGAGTTTCAACGGCATTATATTTCCACTTATTAATTTGCCTAACTGCAAATGCTGCAAATGGTTTACTTAATGCTGCTTTTAATCCCATATATTAATAATTAAATTTTAGATCATTGCCTGATAGAATATTATTTTCTATTAAACAATATTATGTAAAATATCCGGATGTTCATCGCCTTTATACTCATCCATTAACTTGCGGTACACAACCGTTAAAGCTACAGATGATAATGGAACAATGATAAATGAACTTAATATGTTTACAATAAAAGCCACCAGCGGCCATTGCAAATAATTTAACAATAGGTAGATCAGGTATCCGCCACCTAAAATTACAAGAAGCAAAAGTATTTTTGTGAAATTTCCTTTTGTAGTGGCTAAACTTAATTTTATAGATTCAAAAGGCTTTGCATTTTTATCAATGATAAAAAAAGGGAAGAACGAAATTCTTAACCAGGTAATAAAAATAGCAATAATACCAACTGAAATGGCAACATTTTTAACGATTTCTAAATTAATGCCGGTGTAAATAAAAGGAAATGCAACCAAAATAACAATCAGGTAAACTCCAAATATGCAACCAATAAAATATAATGTGGCCACTAAAAACCTAATAATTTGTTGTCTTGTTGGTAATGTATCTACAATTTTCACATCACCCTGCTCATCGTCCATCAAATGGAAAATATATTTAAACAATGAAAGGTTGATGGTAAAATACAGCATAATAAAGATAAACACCATTAAAACACTTAATACCTTACTTACGTCTTTAATAAAAAAAGCCATTAAACTTGATGCACTCGCCGTAATAAACATTAAAAAACATAGCGTAGCTATAGAGAAATAATGCTTTTTGGTAATGCCCCAGGCCTTACGAATTACTTCGTTAACGGCAAATGTACTTTCTTTTAGATAACTGATCATTGTTGTTTTAATAGCACTCTTTTAATTAAATCCTGCATAAATCCTAAACCATAAGCGGTTAATTGGATAAATGAAGAAATAATGCTCAAAAATGCAACTTTTAAAGATTTATTTACCGACCAGGAGTGAAAAAATATTAACAAAAAGTAAATAAGGACAAAGAAATTGCAAATAACGGCTAATGGCCAGTAAAACAGGTTACATAGAAGGGTAAATGCAAACCCTAAAGTAAAAGCCGCAGGAAAAAAATGCACAAATTTTAGTTGTGATGGAAAATGTTTATAAATATTGATCCTTGCCCGGCCAAAAAAATGTAATTGCTTATAAAACTGGCTAAAACTTGTTCTCCTTTTATGATATACTTTGGCTTCAGGAATTAAACCAATTTTGAAACCGTTCTCATGGATGCGAATACTGTATTCAATATCTTCGCCCAAACGGGTTAAAATAAAACCACCAACTTTTTCCCAAACCTGGCGTGAAACTCCCATATTAAAACTGCGGGGATGAAACTGGCCAATGTGCTTGGCATTGCCCCTGATTCCTCCAGTTGTAAATGGCGAAGTCATGGCGTAGCTTATGGCTTTTTGTACTGGAGTAAAGCTATCATGTGCGGCATCCGGGCCGCCATAAGCATCCAGGTGATGTTCGTATAAATAGTTTTTTACAGTTTCCAGGTATTCTGACGGAATTAAACAATCGGAGTCGAAAATAACAAAATAATCACCTGTAGCCCTTTCA
Source organism: Pedobacter nototheniae (assembly GCF_032678625.1). Taxonomy (GTDB): domain Bacteria; phylum Bacteroidota; class Bacteroidia; order Sphingobacteriales; family Sphingobacteriaceae; genus Pedobacter; species Pedobacter nototheniae_A. The sequence continues at coordinate 162,078 of NZ_JAVTSO010000003.1, forward strand.
AAGCCAAAATTGCGGGCAAAACCCTGCCCTGCATTTTCTTTAAAGAAATATTTTATATCAAGCTTATTTGCATAACGTTGCACAATTTCTTTGGCATCGTTTTTTGATCCATCTTCAATCACCAAAACCTCAAACTGTAAATAGGTTTGCTTGGTTAAAGTGTTCAGTAATTCGTCAATTTCCTGTGGACGGTTATAAAGTGGAATTATGATGGAGAAAAACATGTTTTAAAATTGAAGATTGAGGATGATGGCGTTTGGATGAGGCATAAAACCTTAAACCCCTGGCTTATACCCTTTTCTCTATTAAATACTGATTTCTTTCTGGTGCATTTCGGGTAACCAATTCGGCAACAAAACCTGTTAAAAACATTTGCGAGCCAACTACAATGGCAACCAGCGCAATATAAAACAAAGGTTGATCTGTAATTTCTCTTCTATAGGCAATGTGCGCCGCAATATGGTATAGTTTTTCACCAATCATCCAGATGGCTATAAATGTTCCAATCAGGAAGCTTAACACGCCTAATGAACCAAAAAAGTGCATGGGGCGTTTTCCAAATTTACCGACAAAGAAAATAGAAAGTAAATCTAAAAAGCCATTTATAAATCTACTGAACCCAAATTTGGTGGTGCCATATTTACGGGCTCTATGTTCAACAACCTGTTCGGCTATTTTACTAAAACCAGCCCATTTTGCAATTACAGGAATATAACGATGCATTTCGCCATAAACTTCGATGGTTTTAACCACATCGCTTCGGTAAGCTTTTAATCCGCAGTTAAAATCATTTAATTCGATACCGCTCATTTTGCGGGTTGCGGCGTTAAACAATTTTGTTGGAATGGTTTTCGTAATCGGGTCGTAACGTTTCTTTTTCCAACCTGAAATCAGGTCTAACTTTTCTTCTTTAATACGACGGTACAATTCAGGAATCTCGTCAGGACTATCCTGTAAATCAGCATCCATGGTAATTACAACATCTCCTGCTGTGGCTTCAAAACCAACATTTAAAGCCGCCGATTTACCATAATTCCTTCTGAATTTGATTCCTTTTATGGCATTATTTTGTAGTCGAAGGTTTTCAATAACTTCCCAAGAAGCATCTGTACTGCCGTCATCAACCAAAATAATTTCATAACTAAAATTATTTTCGTTCATTACTTTAGCAATCCAGGCCGTTAATTCGGGCAAAGATTCATCTTCGTTATATAAAGGTACTACAACTGATATATCCATTTTTGAGTATTACCGCCGTTGCGGGGAAGAACAATGAGGGAATTTGTAGGGAAAAATTGCTCCCTGCTTGCTTCCCATGTCTTGTTAGCAACAGCATTTTATTAAAAACGTGCAAATTTCATCAAATTAAATGATAAAACCCACACGTTTTAAATTTTATGTTTTTGTTATTAATAACCTGTGTTAGTACAAAGGACGTTCTTTTTTTACAACAGCCGCCGTAATTAAACTGATGATTAAACCAAAAAGGGTGTAGGTAAGGGCCGATCCGAATGCAATCATCAGGGTCATATACTTACTCATCATTTGCACACCTTTTACGGCTTGCTCATTATCTCCGGCAGCTTTAATTTGCATATCAATAATATCCTGAAGCGCAGAAGGATCAATAACTTTATAATAAAGAACCATTAACAAACCAATAAACAAACCTGCATAGGCCGCAACTTTAAAACCAGTAGAAAATGCCCGGGCATAAGTTACATAGCCGCCTAAATCTTGTTTGTGTTTATTTTGCGCGTAATATATAGCAATTATAAAGGTACCATAAGACAAGATCATGGATAATGCCTTTTGCCAGATCGGAGCATCAACACCTTGCGCACCCATACCGATAAGGTTAAGGATAAATATAAGTGCAAGTGTATAAAAAGCAAAAGCTATAGCAACCTGAAAAGCCAATAAATTAGGTTTTTTTTCTTCCTGGATAATTTGTTGTTCCATAATAGGGTTTAATTTAGTTATTAATAGTGGTTATTAATGTATAAGTAGCTACATCGAACGATTTGTTACCACTAAACTGAATTAATTCTTTTGTCGTTTCTGCGCTGCCTTCTACATCAAGGAAAAACACCATAAAGGGAACAAATAATTCCTGCATTTCATCACTGATGTTTAAGGTTGGTGCTGTTTTACAAATTTCTTCCACACTACTTTCTGCCAGTTGCTGGTTGCTGATCAACTCTTCATAAATTTCAAATTCATCCTGAAACTCATCATCCTCAACCAATAAAAATTCTTTTAAGAAATCGCTTAGTTCAGGGTCTAAATCCTCATCATGACACTCTTTAATGTACAATAAAAGGTTTAACAACTCGCTTCCCCTATCGATGGTTTCTTCTTCGATATTTGCCCATTCCTCACTTTCCAGATAATCTTCTTCTAATTTCTGAACATCGCTTGAGAAAAAATTTACCATAAGCAAATCAAAATAAACTTCTCTTAATTCTTCAAATTTTGGATTTGAATCAAATACTTCATCAAAAGCCTCAACTTTATTCATGAATTTTGCATCCAGTTCGAAAGCCGCGATTAATTCTTTTTCGAATGTACCAGATGCAACAGCTGATATTTCAGCATATTTATTGATTGATGCGCTTAGCGCTTTTTTTACTCTATTGTCCATAATTAGGATTTTTATTTACAAACATAATGCTGAAGTATGGAATTACCCCGCATAATTATTTCCATTATTTTATCAGCCGGGGTTTTTGATCCCTTTTGGATGACATTAGTTATTAATTTGATATTGATTGTTGTTGTAAACCAATGTTACTTTACCGCTTAATTCAGTACCCAGCAGTGGCGAATTAGCAGATTTTGAATAGTTATTGGTTGTTGTATATAACCATTTCTGATCTGCTGCAAAGACCGTAAAGTTGGCTTCTGCACCTTCTTCAATTACCGGAACATTTAAATTTAGCAATTTCCGTGGGTTAACCGCTAATTTTTCGGCAATGAGTGATGGATCTAAACCTGCTTTTAAAAGTAATGGTAAAACGGTTTGCAAAGCAATAATGCCATAATGTGCAATTTCAAACTCTACATTTTTAAACTCAATTTCTTCCGGCCGGTGTTGCGAGGTAATGGCATCTATTGTTCCGTCTTTTAAACCAGCAATTAAAGCTTTAACATCGGCTTTGCCCCTTAATGGTGGTTTTACTTTATAATTACTGTCAAAATCGTTTAAAAGCTCTTCGGTAAACACTAAATGATGTGCAGTTACATCACAGGTTATTTTTATGCCATCTTTTTTCGCCTTGCGGATTAATGCAACTGAACCTGCAGTAGAGATGTTGCTGATGTGGATTTTGGTTTCATTATAAGCGGCCAAAAAAATATCGCGGGCAATGTGCATTTCCTCAGCTAAAGCAGGTAAACCCTTCATACCCAAAAGCACGCTGGTTTTACTTTCATTAACCTGGGCTTTGCCTGCAATTGATTTATTTTCGGGATAAACCATCAGCAAAGCATCAAAACCTTTTGCATATTGAAGTGCACGGCTCATAAAGCCATCATCCTGCAAAGCTTTATCTCCATCAGAGAATGCCACTGCTCCTGCTTGTTGCATATCAAATAACTCAGCCAATTCTTTTGCTTCTCGGTTTTGACTAATTGCCCCAATAGGCAAAACATCTACCAGGTTATTTTTAGCTTTATTGAGGATGTATTCTACCTGCGATTTGGATTGTACCACCGGGCTTGCTTGTGGTAAAAGTGCTAAACCGGTAAAACCTCCTGCTTTTGCAGCGGCCGTAAGGGTATATATATCTTCTTTAGTTTCGAAACCCGGATCACCCGCCACACAATTTAAATCAAAAAAACCGGGGGTTAAGAAGGCTCCTGCTGCATCAAATTCAATTTCATTTTTTTCGGCAGTTAAATGGCCAATGCTAACAATTTTACCATCTTTAATTCTAATATCGCTACGTTTTTTATCGAATTTACTTTGCGAATCAATAATATTGGCATTCTTAACTAAGAGATTCATATTGTTTTTTTAGGGTTATTCAAAAATCGGATGAGCAAAATTTCTGCTGCAATAAAAATCAGCGACAAAATTAGACAAAGTTTCCATAAAGATTGTCCGATTTTGTTCTCGCCCGAAATTAATTTAACAGCATCTTTATCGGTATCAAATATTTTCAAATTGTTTTTTCCTGCCATATTCTCCAAATCAGTCTTGCTTAAGTAGTGCATATCTGATTCTGAACGGCTATTGTTAAAACTGTAAACTGATAAGGTAGAGTCTGCCTGCTTCAAATTGTAAAAGCCTGGCGCTTTAACCTGGTCTGCTACATAAATTAGAGTTTTTCCATTGGCCTGGCGCAATTCCGGAATCGCCTCAAAATGAAGGGCAGTAAGTTTTAGGCTTTGGTTTTTTGCCAAGGTAATTTTTTGGCTTTGTAACGCATTATCTTGCCCGATGGTATAATACAAAGGTTGTTCTAAACCTCCGCTGGTTGCCAAACGATACATTAAAGGAACAAAAACAGGATGATGTGCAAAATTGCTGTCTTTAGCGTTTAATCCGGAAGCACATACATAAACCTGCCCCCCGCCAATATTAAATTTTGCAAAAAACAACTTATTCCCAGGGAGCTGGAGAATGTTTTCTTTGTTTTGGCTGTTATTTTCGATAAAGGAGAAATATCGGTTAATTTCAGGCAAATCTAAATTTTTGGGCACTTCTTCAAATACAGTTTTAAATATCGGGTGTTGTAAATCTATTTGATCTACCCGGATGGTATTTGCATTTAAAGCCTGGATTTGAGGTAAAGACAATGCACTTAAAAATAAGTTGTAGTTTTTAATATCAGCGTCCAAATCGGGAAATAAAACCACCGTACCGCCATTGTTTACATAGGTTTTAATTTGTTGCGCCAAACCACTTGAAGGGTCCGTAAGTCCGTTTAATACAATTAAGCCATACCCGCCAAAGTTGTTGTAATTTACATTACTTTCGGTATTTTCGGTTAATTTAAAGTAAGGATCAGCCGTAAATAGCGCCTTAATGTAGTTTCCTTCAACTGCTCCGTTTACAGCAAGCACCGGAAGGTTTTGTTCTACTTTAAAACTAAAAGATAGAGTATCGTCAAAGGTTACCGGAAAATCTTTAATGCTAACTATGCCCTTCTGCCAGCCCGATTTTAAGCCCGAAAAGTTCAAGGTATCTTTTTTTACCTTTCCAGCTGGAATGGTAACTGAACTCAGCCCTTTTTGCTGGTTATTTAAAGTAAGTTTTAAGGGAATATTTTTTGCATCTTCATCAGAATAATTCCGAATCTGAACCACCAATTTCTCGCCCGCTCCGGGCTGGTGGTTGGGAGAAAGTGTCCAGATACTATCTACTGCAACATTTGGTAATGTAGTTGCATTTAATTTCATAAAGGCAAACTGTACATCAGGTTTAGTCTGAAGGTTTTTCTGGCTGGAAATATTTTTTTGAAAATCGGAGATCAGAAAAGCGTATTTATTGATAGGACCAGTTAAAACATTTTGCTGACGGTTGATAATTTGCTGCAGATTTCGGTTAGCGGCCGATATTTTAACATCATCAAGCGCCTTCAAAAACTCTTCAGCATTAAGCAATCGCTGATGTTTCCCTTCAAAATCATTTGTTAAAAGCTGAAAACGATCATTCAATCCAAATCCCTTTACCAGCTCTTTTGCTCTTCTCTTAGCTTCATCGAGCAAATTCCCATCTTTATTGATGGCTTCCATGCTGTAAGAATTATCAACATAAATGCTTACCACATTATTTAGTGTGCTTGTTTTTTTATCGTTAGATGGAATATAAGGCTGGGCAAATGCTAAAACCAAAAACACAATCGCTAATATCCGGCAAAGCAGAATAAGCAGATTTTTTAATTTCTCTTTTGATGAATTTTGTTGTTCTACTTCCTTTAAAAGCTGAACATTGGAGAAATAAACTCTTTTAAATTTCCTGAAATTGAATAAATGGATAATAACCGGAATGGCAACCGTTAGTAGTGCAAAAAGAAAGCCCGGATAAAGGAAATTCATTAAAAACCAAAGATAGAAAAATTATGGAAAGTAGCGAATTTCAATTCAAACAAATCATGATATTCCTACAATCAATACGCAAAACCCGGAAATTCGATATTTACAATCTTCCAGCTACCGTTTTGTAATCCGAAATAAAGTTTGAAAGGTCCGCTTACAATTTTCGATTGTTTTTTCACTACAGCTCTAAAGCCGGCAACGCCTTCTACAAAGCCTATTCCCTTCCCTTCACCATAAATTTCAAAATTTGAATCAATAATATCGAACCGGCCGCCCACATATTCATCGGATTTGCCAAAAATCCCTTTCAATCTGGCGATAATAACATCTCTGCCCATTATTTTGTTTCCAGGAAGAATAAAGAAATCACTTAACTCATCAGTAATTGTTTTAGATTGCTTAAACCACGAATTGATAAATCTAATCGCACTGTTAACAATATCGGCCTGATGATTGAAAGTTGGTTTTTCCTGCATTTTGCAAATCTACGGCTTCTATCTAAATTTCTTCATAGCTACCCACAATTTATCATCCATTCCGTAAACATCAGGGCGATATTGAATTTTATCATCTTGAGACCAGGCAGTTATATACGTAATAATTAATGGAACTGCTTTTTTAGGACCGAACCACGCTGGTTTTAATTGAAATGCATTTAAAGTATCTGCTTTTTGTGCCATGCGTTTTTTATACCACTTCATATGCGTACTGTCAACAGGTGGTAAATCAACTTCAGCCCTTAATTTATCGTAGGTGTATGGATCTTTCACAAGCAGCTCAGCAAATTGTAAAGGTTTTTCTATCCGTACACAACCATGGCTAATGGCACGGTTGGATAAATTGAAGCCATTTTTATTATTGGTATCGTGCAAATAAATACTGGAACTGTTATCAAAAATAAACTTGAATTTGCCCAGTGCATTTCCCCCGCCAGAGCCTTGTTTAAATTTAAAAGGCAATTTATCTCTCGAATATTTATTCCAGTTAATCGTATCTGGTTCGTTAATTAATTTATCCTTGTAGTAAACTTTAATGTTACTGTTTGATAAATAATACGGATCTTTTCTGGCCATCCAATAAATTTCACTTTGTGCAATACTAACCGGAATATTCCATATTGGATTGGCCTGTATAGAATTTATTTTGCTAAAAAGCATTGGCGTTTCATGGTTCTTCGGCTTATCATCCAGGTTCCCCGATTTAGCAAAAGCCTTCATCTTTTCTTCGTAACCTGCCTCGCGTTTTCCACCAACACAAACCTTCATAGAAATTACAGTATCAAGCTTATTTAACCAGGTTAATTTAAAGTCGGGAATGTTTACCTGAACATAACTGTCGCCAGTTTCAGGAAGCTTCCAGCGAAAGCGTTCCATGTTTAACAAAAGAATCCTTTTTTCATCTTCAGCTGTAGCATTTAGATATGCTTTTTGTAATGCTTTGTACTGAATCGATTTTGGTTGAACTGCCTTTAAACTATCTAAAATATTCGCACTGTTTAAGAGCCCTGAAATGGATAAACTATCCGGCCTTTTTACTTTGATATAATACCTCGAAAATATGTTTCTGGGATTTACAATTCCGTAATTTAAGTAGTTAAAATAATTAAGGTAAGCATTAGCAGATAAAAGCTCCAGTTTTGCAATTACCGGATAACTTTCCTCAACTTTCTTAAAGTTATTGGCATTTAATTCGTCGAGTAAACTTTTTATCTCTTCTGTTCCAAATATTTTTGGATTAAAGCCATGTATTTTACTGTTTTGTAAATAGGCTTCTAATGAATCTAATCCACCATTAATATAAAATTTGGTCACCATATGCGGCGTAGAATTATTAGCGGCATAAAAAGCTTTCATCAATTTAGGATTGGCAAAACCAGCAGATAAGCTGTCCATTGTTCTTACAAAAACACTGTCATACGCTACAGTATCAAAGTCTTTATACATTTTATTTTTAAAATGCTCAGATAAGGCTTTACCGATTTCAGGAGGTGTTTTAAACCAGTTACAGGCAGCAAATGTTAAAATAAGAGGTATAATCAGAAAGCGAAAATTTTTCAAGATGTACTATAATTTAGGTGAAAACCGGGATATTATGTTAAAAAATCAATAAAGGGCAAATTAAGTGCCATAATTTTTTGTTTTATCAATTGTATCTTTATATTTGCCCTTGCTTATCAGCTAAAGTATTGATACAGGCACAAATAATTTTATGAACTTAATTTTGAACCATCACTTACATTTACACCATCGCCGATAGGCGATATGATATGTTTGTTTTGTACTTCAAAACTTTTTTTCCGTAAAATAATTTCCTGTTCACTCTATATTCAATACTTTGAAAACACTTAAAATCGCTATCCAGAAATCGGGTAGGCTAAACGAAAAATCTGTAGAAATTTTAAAAAACTGTGGCTTATCTTTCGAGAATTATAAAAGCTCTTTAATATCAACGGTTACCAACTTTCCTTTGGAGATACTTTTTCTTCGGGACGACGACATTCCGGAATACGTTCAGGACGGAATTGCCGACCTTGGAATTGTTGGTGAAAACGTAATTACAGAAGCGCAGGCAGAGGTAGCTTATCTGCAAAAATTAGGCTTCGGAAAATGCACGTTAAAAATCGCTGTCCAGGCCACAAGCAGCATCTCAAAACTGGAAGAATTAAATGGCAAAGCAATCGCTACATCCTATCCGGTAATCTTAGAAAATTTCTTAAAATCAAAAGGGATAAATTCAGACATCAGAACCATTTCCGGGTCCGTAGAAATTGGCCCGGGATTAGGTTTAAGTGATGCCATTTTCGACATCGTTTCCACTGGCGGAACATTGAAAAGCAACGGACTAAAACCCTTTGCAGATGTAATGCAATCTGAAGCTGTTTTGATTGGAAATAAATCCATTTCAGACAATCCGGAAGTTGCCGAATTGCTGCAAAGAATCCGTTCGGTACTCAGCGCAAAATCAAACAAATATGTAGTACTAAACGTATCAAAAGATAACCTCCAAAAAGTTGTCGATTTATTGCCAGGTGTTAAAAGTCCAACCATTGTTCCGCTATTTGAAGAGAACTGGGTTGCTGTACATTCTGTAATTGCAGAGGAAGATTTTTGGGACAAAATCAATAGTCTTAAAGCCGCAGGTGCTGAAGGTATTTTAGTGATGCCAATTGAGAAAATAATCACATAAACGACCTAAAACAACATTAACTATTAGTTAATTTAAAAACATAAAACATTGAAAATCTACAATTATAGAGATTTATCTAAATCAAAAATTGAAGAACTGTGTTCGAGACAAATTGAAGACGATAAACTGATTGAAGAACGTGTTTTTTCGATCATAAATTCGGTTAAAAAAGAGGGAGATAAAGCCCTCTTAAACTTCGCAAGCACATTTGATAAAGTTGATTTAAATAAACTATTTTTAGATGTAGAAGCCCTTAAAGAAATTGCTTCTACAATTCCGGATGATGCAAAAAATGCAATTGATATTGCTTATCAAAACATCAAAACCTTTCATCATGCACAATCTAAAACAGAAGATAAAATTGAGACCATGCCTGGCGTTATGTGCTGGCGGGAGGCTCGTGCCATAGAAAAAGTTGGGCTTTACATTCCCGGAGGAACGGCCGTTTTGCCAAGTACTTTTTTAATGCTTGCAACACCTGCGATTATTGCGGGCTGTACTGAAATTGTGGTCTGTTCTCCGCCGCAAAGCGATGGCAAAACAAATTGCTATTTAGCCTACTGTGCCTTGCTTCTGGGTATCGAAAAAATTTATCTGATTGGTGGTGCGCAAGCCGTAGCTGCAATGGCCTATGGAACAGAGACGGTACCTAAGGTTTATAAAATTTTTGGCCCGGGAAACCGCTACGTAACTACAGCCAAAACAATGGTACAGAATACTACCGCTATAGATATGCCTGCAGGCCCATCGGAGGTTTTAGTTGTAGCAGATGAGACTGCCATTCCGTCATTTGTGGCGGCTGACTTACTTGCGCAAGCAGAACATGGCACTGATAGTCAGGCAATTTTAGTTTCAAACTCTATTAAAACAATAGAAGATACATTAAAAGAGATTGAAAAACAAATAGATAAACTACCCAGAAAAGAGATTGCTGTAAAAGCAATACAAAATTCTTATGCTGTTTTAGTGGATAATTTAGATGCTGCAATGGCTTTTTCCAATGAATACGCCCCTGAGCACTTAATTATGGCAACAAATGATTTTGAAAGCCTTATACCACAAATTGTTAATGCCGGATCTGTGTTTCTGGGCAACTTAACACCTGAAAGTGCAGGGGATTACGCATCAGGAACCAACCACACTTTACCAACAAGTGGCTTTGCAAAGGCCTATTCGGGCGTTTCGCTGGATGCATTTATTAAAAAAATCACCTTTCAGCATTTATCTGGTGCTGGTTTAAAGAATATTGGACCAACAGTAGAAATTCTTGCAGCGGCCGAAGGCTTGCAAGCACATAAAAATGCAATTACGATTAGATTAGAAGAGTTATAAGATGGATATTAACGATTTAGTAAGAGAAAACATTAAGAACCTACGCCCCTACTCTACGGCGAGGGACGAATTTAAAGGCCAGGCATCTGTATTTTTAGATGCAAACGAGAACAGTTATGGCTCTCCTTTGCCTGCAAATTACAACCGCTATCCTGATCCTTTACAATTGGATTTGAAAGATGCAATCAGCAAAATAAAAGGTGTACCGATTGAAAATACTTTTCTTGGAAATGGGAGCGATGAAGCTATAGATTTATTATACCGCGCCTTCTGTAACCCGGGGAAAGACAACGTAATTATTCTGCCGCCAACTTATGGAATGTACGAAGTTTCGGCTAACATAAATGATGTAGAAATCCGCAAAGTAAACCTGCTTCCAAACTTCCAGTTAGACCTTGAAAAAATTGCAGAAACGATAGACAAAAACACCAAAATAATTTTCATTTGCTCGCCAAATAATCCAACCGGAAATTCAATAAACCGCACCGATATTGAAACCATTTTAGCCAACTTTAAAGGCATCGTTGTGATTGATGAAGCCTACATAAATTACGCCAGACAAAAGACCTTTATTCAGGAGTTAACGGAGTACGGAAACCTGGTTATTTTGCAAACTTTTTCTAAAGCCTGGGGGCTTGCGGCTTTACGCCTGGGCATGGCATTTTCATCTACAAAAGTGATCGATGTTTTAAACAAAATAAAGCCACCTTACAACATCAATCAAGCTACGCAAGACTTAGCTTTTGAAGCACTAAAAAATATTGCACAAGTAAACAATTGGATTAAGGAATCTGTAGCCGAACGCGAACGTTTATCTAAAGATTTAACCGCACTTGAAATTGTAAATAAGGTGTACCCATCTGATGCAAATTTTATTTTAACTGAGGTAAAAGATGCACTTAAAATTTACAATGTTTTAGTGGAAAAAGGAATCATCGTTCGCGACCGTTCTAAAGTTACCCTTTGCGAAGGATGCCTGAGAATTACAGTTGGGACCAAAGAAGAAAATGACAAATTATTAAACGTTTTAAGAAATTTATAAATGAAAAAAGTATTATTTATTGATCGTGACGGAACGTTAGATATTGAACCGGAAGATGAGCAGGTAGATAGCTTTGCGAAGCTACAGTTTTATCCAAGGGCATTGTACTATCTTTCTAAAATCGCATCCGAATTGGATTACGAATTGGTGATGGTAACCAATCAGGATGGATTGGGGACACCTTCAAATCCTGAAGAAAATTTTTGGCCGATACACAATTTTATCCTCAACACTTTTGAAGGTGAAGGTGTACATTTTGATGAGGTGATTATTGACCGGACTTTTGCAAAAGATAATGCCCCTACCCGTAAACCGGGAACCGCACTTTTAACAAAATATTTTGGAGAAGATTATGATTTGAAAAATTCTTTTGTGATTGGTGATCGGTTAAATGATGTGGTTTTAGCAAAAAACCTCGGTGCCAAAGCAATTTTCCTTCGCCAGAATGATGCCCTGGGTTCAACGGAGGCGTTAGACAAACATGAGACATTGCTGGATGTAATTATTTTGGAAACCAAGAAATGGGAAGATATCTACAATTTGTTAAAAGCCGGAAGCCGAAAAATTAACCATGTACGCAAAACAAATGAAACGGATATTACCGTTAACCTGGATTTAGACGGGACAGGAAAAGCTAAGATTGAAACAGGTTTAAACTTTTTTGACCACATGCTGGATCAAATTGCCAGACATGGAAGTATAGATTTAGAAATAATTGCCAAAGGCGACCTCCATATTGATGAACACCACACAATTGAAGATACTGGAATAGCCTTAGGCGAAGCTTTTGCTAAAGGTTTAGGCAATAAGCTGGGAATAGAGCGGTATGGTTTTTGCCTGCCAATGGACGATTGCCTGGCACAGGTTGCTATTGATTTTGGAGGTAGGAACTGGATTGTTTGGGAAGCCGAATTTAAACGTGAAAAAGTTGGTGACGTACCTACAGAGATGTTTTATCACTTTTTCAAGTCCTTTAGCGACGCGGCAAAGTGTAACCTGAATGTTAAGGCAGAGGGCCATAACGAGCATCATAAAATTGAGGCTATTTTTAAAGCTTTTGCGAAAGCAATAAAGATGGCGATAAAACGTGATGCAGAGAAAATGGTTTTACCGAGTACAAAGGGAATGTTATAAGAAAGCTTGAAGGCTGAGGGTTTTGATGTACAAACGATGTTAAATAAACCCGATAGTAGTGGAAAGTTTTTCTTTGCTGCAACCTTGAAAAACTGTTAGGCTGAGGCACGAAGCATCTGCAACGATGGAACCGATGCTTCTTACCTTAACACAACAGAAGATAAAAACTTGTAACAAATAGCGGGACCACAGCAGCCATGAAAACTGGCTTTCATTTTCAAATTCAAATAAAAAAGAAGCTGAACCATTAAATATGATTGGAATAGTAAATTACGGAGCGGGCAATATTTTTTCTTTAGCGGCCGCACTTGAGCGTTTAAACATTGCTTATGGTATGGTAAATACGGAAAATGACTTGAAAAAGTATAGCCATATTATCATTCCGGGGGTTGGCCATGCAGGGGCAGCAATGGAAAAACTTAAAGGAACAGGTTTGATTGAGGCCATTAAGAATTTAAACAAACCGGTATTAGGGATATGTGTAGGTATGCAGCTTATTACCGAACATTCGGAAGAAGGTAATTCTGCGCTTTTAGATATAATTCCTGTAAAGACTAAAAAATTTGATAAAGCATTGAATATCAAAATCCCACATATGGGCTGGAATGCGATACAACCAGCTGATAATTCGTTATTTAAGGGGATTGAAAATAATGAACAATTTTACTTTGTACATTCTTACTTTATTGAATATAACCCTATTTTTGACATCGCATCTGCCGATTATGGATTAAAGTTTTCTGCAGCAATACAAAAAGATAATTTTTATGGCGTTCAGTTTCACCCTGAGAAATCAGGAAAAGCCGGCGAATTGATATTAAAAAATTTTTCAAACTTAAGCTTATAAAATGTACATAATACCTGCTATTGATATTTTGGATGGAAAAGTTGTCCGTCTGCGTGAAGGCGATTACAACCAAAAGACAGAGTACGACGTCTCTATCGCAGAAATGATTGAAAGATACCGCTCCAACGGCACAGATTTTATTCACATTATTGATTTAAATGGTGCAAAAGGTGATTTCAGCAATCAGAAATCACTTTTTGAAATCATTAAGAAAACCGAAATGAAGGTGCAGTATGGCGGCGGAATCCGTACCATTGAACAAGTTACCAATTTACTTGACGCAGGGATTCACCGTGTAATTGTGGGAACGCAGGCCATTACCAATCCTGAATTTTTAGAACAGTTGAGCGAAGCTTTTGCTAAAAAAGATAACTACGCAAATCGTATTGTTATCGCTATCGATGTTTTAGATGAGGTAATAAAATATTCAGGCTGGATGGAAAGCTCTCCAATAAAATTAATGGATTATGTGGATAAATGCCTTTCTCTTGGTTTCTTCCGTTTCTTATGTACCGACATTAGTAAGGATGGGAAATTAGGTGGTGCAGCCATTGAATTGTATAAAAAACTGCTTGAACATTCTCCAATGATAAAATTAATTGCATCAGGAGGTGTAAGTTCTATGGATGATATTTATGAACTGGCGAAGTTCCCAATTAGAAGTGTAGTGGTTGGAAAAGCAATTTATGAAGACCGTATTACCATCGAAGAAATTAAAGAGTGGAATTTGAAAGCTTTGAGTTCGATTTAGAACGAAAATATTAAAAATAATTTTAACTCATTGCCCTAAGCGATCGTTATGCTGACAACCGCCTAAAACTAAAGCATTAAAATTGCTTCAGACTTCGAAATGACGAAAACCAAACAAAAACATGCTTTCAAAAAGAATAATCCCATGCCTGGATGTTAAAGATGGCCGTACCGTTAAAGGCGTAAACTTTGTCGATCTGCGTGATGCCGGCGATCCGGTGGAGCTGGCGGCCCAATATGCACAGCAAGGTGCCGATGAGTTGGTTTTTTTAGACATTACCGCTACGCACGAACGCCGCAAAACCATGATTGAAATGGTTAAATCGGTAGCACGACAATTAAATATTCCTTTTACCATCGGTGGTGGAATTTCTGAAATCGCCGATGCCGAGGCTTTACTAAATGCCGGAGCTGATAAAATTAGTATTAACTCGGCGGCTGTTAGAAATCCTAAATTGATTGAAGAATTGGCAAGGGCATTTGGTGTTCAGTTTGTTGTTTTAGCTGTAGATACCAAATATGTGAATGGTAAAAATATGGTTCACCTAAATGGAGGAAGACTAATTACTGAGCTGGAAACCGAAAACTGGATTAAACAGGCCGAAGATTTGGGCGCAGGTGAAATTCTCTTAACCTCAATGGATCATGACGGGACGAAAGCGGGATTCGATTGTGGATTATTGGGGAAAATTAACAGCATAATCAACATCCCGATTATTGCATCTGGAGGAGCCGGAAGCATGGATCACTTTACAGAAGTTTTTCAGAAAGCAAATGTTGATGCGGCTTTGGCTGCATCAGTTTTTCATTACGGAGAAATATTAATCCCTGATTTAAAACAGGAATTAAAAAGAAATAACATTCCGGTAAGGATTTAATAATACACTCGTCATTGCAAGGCACGAAGCCAATGACGGTAATATCATAAAAATGAACATCAATACATCATCCCTTGACTGGGATAAAACAGGCGGTTTACTTCCTGTAATTATTCAGGACTATAAAACTTTAGAGGTTTTAATGCTCGGCTATATGAATGCTGAAGCCTTAGACAAAACACAGGTCGAAGGAAAGGTAACTTTTTTTTCGCGCTCTAAAAATCGCCTCTGGACGAAGGGAGAAACCAGCAATAACTTTCTTTATGTAAAGGATGCGTATGTAGACTGCGATAACGACACCATCCTGATAAAAGCTGAGGCAGTAGGCCCAACGTGCCATACGGGTAGCAGAAGTTGTTTTAAAACAGACTTTAATCAAAATTTTATTTTCGAACTGGAAAACATCATTGCAGATCGTTATGAGCATCCGGTTGAGGGTTCGTATATAAATAAAATGCGTAAAAAGGGCTTGAATAAAATTGCGCAAAAAGTTGGAGAAGAAGGTGTTGAAACTGTAATTGCTGCATTAGCCGAAACAGAAGAAGAGCTTATTGGCGAGGCCTCAGATCTTGTTTTTCACTTATTATTCTTGTTAAAAGAAAAAGGTTTATCTATCCAAGATATTGCTAAAAATCTTGAGAAAAGACACAAATAAAGAAAAAATCTAAGCGATAGATAACAAGACGCTTGCTAATTTGACCTTATTAAATTATAAGAACATGCTTAAATATATTAGTTATTTAAATCTTTTTTTAGGTATAATATTCATTGCTATTTTAAAGAGTAATGGAAATTATCTTGATTTGGCTTTAATGGTTCCAGCTCTTTTTTTTAATTGGATTACTTTATTCCATTTTATTAAAAATAATCTAAGATTTGAAAAGTGGCATATCTATATTGGTTTTTTAAATGTTTTTTTCTCTATCATTTCCACATTCTTAACATTTCAATTAATAATTGGAATATATTCTAACAACGCCATAATCTTTGGCCCTCCATTTTTTTTAATAGTAATAAAACAGATTTTAGACTTTTCAATAATTTTTCAATTTATTATTGCTTTCAGGGCAAACAAAAATATATTGAATTTAAATTCGATCTAAGAACTAAGACGAAAAATGCTTAAACACTTACAAACCTTTTCCGGTCATCAAAACCCAGTATATGCTTTATGTAGTTCAAATCATAAAGATGTTTTTTATAGCGCCGGAAACGATAAGGGAATAGTAGAATGGTCATTGGAAAAGATGGCTTTTGTAAAGGTTAAAATGCCCGTACAAAGCTCTGTTTATTGCTTACATTATTATAAAAACCAACTATTTATAGGCGAACGAAGTGGTGCATTTAGTGTTTACGATTTAGAAAGAGAAGAAATTATTGTTAGGATCAATGCACACTTAAAACCCATTTTCGATATTAAAACAGTTCAGTCTAAAAATGAATTGATTACGACTGGCGAGGATGGAACAGTTGCGATTTGGTCTTTAGATGGCTACAAAGAAATTTACCGGTTTCAAGCGGCCTACGATACCGTTAGAACCATTGCCATATCACCAGACGAAACTGAAATAGCTTTTGGATGTAAGGATCACCTGATTAGGATTTATAATCTTTCAGATTACAGTTTAAAGCAAAAATTAGAAGGACACTCTTTACCTGTAACTTCTTTAGCTTACCATCCAGCAGGAAAGTACCTGATTTCGGGCAGCAGGGACGCACAGTTGAAAATCTGGGGGCTACCAGATTACGGACTTAAGGAAACCATTCCTGCGCACATGTTTACCATTTACGATATTGTTTTCCATCCAACGTTACCCTATTTTGCTACAAGCAGTCAGGATAAAAGCATTAAGTTATGGGATGCAGAAAATTTTAAATTATATAAAATCCTAAGCTTAGAAAAATCCGGAATTGGCCATACTCACTCCATTAACAAAATAATCTGGTCAAATGATGGTAAATACCTAATTTCCACTGGAGACGATCGCAAGATTATGATTTGGGAATTGATCATTTGACTTTTTTACTGAACAATTGCCTTAGTCGTTCCCAAATTGAAGGATTTCGCACATACATAATCTGTGCACCACCAAGCATTTCCGTACTTGCGCATAGTTCGAGGTTTATTGAATCAGCTTGCAATAAATTAATTGATGAAGTCATTGATTTATAGCCAATATAATTTATGGTAATTGAGCACTCATTTTTATTAAAATCTGCGGGAACTCTGATCAGAAATTCTCCAGTAGAATTGGTCGTTGTACGATAATCTGTTCCTCCCAAAGAAATACTAACGCCAGGTAAAGCCGACTTATCATCCTTATCAATAATTTTCCCTTTTATTAACCTTAAAGAATCGGTAGCGGGTTGGTTATTTAAATTTTTTAACTTAAAATTAAGTTTTTGATTATTTTGGTAAAATGAAGGTTTTTCAACAGCCCTGGCTTCGCTCAATTTAGAAAAGCTTAGCAAAGTGAATATTGATGCTGCGATTAAACCCGGCCTAAATTTTCTTGTAGAAATTTCCGGATCAACGAATCGCCCCAATTGCTCTGGTCTAAATCTTCCGCAACCTTTTCCTTGATTTTCTATAAACCAGTTTCTTAGATCCTGATCATTAAATCCTGTAAAATCGATAACAGATTTCTGGCATGAATCACAAAACCTCCCCGCTTCATTAGCAGTCATATCATTCCATCTCTCATTGCAGGATTCTGGAATTATTATTTTAAACTGAGGTTTCATAAGCATTTTATTAATAGATGCAACAAAGCATATTATTCCACAAAACGTTTTATAATTCTAAGCTTGTGCGTATATTTTCCTAGTTCTTTATTAAAAATACCCTGATCATCAATTGGATCTATGCGCACTTTTGCAGAGGAATGGATAATTTCGCTATTGTTTAGCATAATGCCAACATGCGTAATCTTACCCTCTTCATTATCAAAAAAAGCAACATCACCAGGTTTACATTCTGCTAAAAAGCCAACCAATTCGCCTTGTTCCGCTTGTTGTGAAGCATCTCTTCTTAATTTAATACCCAACAACTTAAAAACCAACTGAACAAAACCAGAACAATCTAAACCGAATAAATTCCGCCCGCCCCATAAATAAGGAATGTTTTGGAAAAATTTCGAAACAGAAATAATCTCGGTATTAAAATTAACTGATGAATGTGGTTCAAAATTTAACTTAAACCGCTCTGCTCCGGCAAAGCAATATCCGTTATTATAAAATGGAAGATTACTACCAGGGCTCAAATGATACAAACTCCCATCCTCACTTGTAAGTACATTATTAAAATTTAATGGCGCATAGAATTTACAGTCGTGCATATCAGCAAATTCATTTTGAGAAATTGGCGCTAATTGTCTAAAATCCAGCCAGCCTTCATAGCCATCATAGCCGTTTTGAACCAGCCACCAACGTTCTTCTTTCTGAATAATTTCTACATGCTCGCCAAATAATAACTGCGAAACAATTTCTGCTCTATCTGATGCATCTGCTCTTAAAGGCGCAACAGCTACCCTGCAAATGCCGTATTGATTTTCCATTAAATATTACCAGTGAATGTTTCGTAAAACTAATAAATTCCCTTAACAGCCTAACATTTTAGGCTTAAAATTGTTATTTTTATGATAATTACATTTAAACCTGCAAACCATGAACTTTAAGAAAATATTAATCGCTGTTGACAATAGTACCTGCTCAGAAAAAGCTGCTAAGGCGGGCTATGATATGGCTGAAAGATTTGGTGCTGAAGTAGCCCTGGTTAATATTGTAGAACCAGTGCCTGCAAATGTAAATCCGGATTTAACTTTAGCGCCTGTTTTTTTGGAAACTTATGATAATAGTGAAGAAAACAGCCATTTGTTATTAAAAGAAATGGAATCTAAATATGGCAAAGGCATAAAAACAGCCTATTTAAGTGTTGTAGACACCGCAGCACATGGCATTATTCAACAATCTGATGAATGGGGTTCTGACTTAATCGTAATTGGTACTTACGGACGGACGGGTTTATATCATTTTTTAATGGGCAGCGTTGCTGAACACGTTGCAAGAAAATCAGCTTGTCCTGTTTTAATTATTCCTAATAAATGTGATGTTGATTAATTAAATTAAAAACTTGGATTTGCTCCAATTAACAATAATAATAGACTTATTTAAACTAAAAAAGTCCTGACATTCATCAGGACTTTAATTATATTTTTTGTACTTCTACAATAGCTTATTAACCTTCCTGATGTAACCAGGCTTTCTTAGCTAATAATTCTTCTTCTGTTTCACGGATATCTTCATCATCTACACAACAATCTACCGGACAAACCGCAGCACATTGTGGTTCATCATGAAAGCCTTTACATTCTGTACACTTATCTGATACTATATAATACACTTCATCAGAAACTGCTTCCTGTGTTGCATCAGCCTCAATCTGCTGATTACCAAAATCAATGATACCTTCTAAATTCGTTCCATCAGAAAAACGCCATGCAGTACCGGCATCGTAAATTGCGTTGTTAGGACATTCCGGTTCGCAAGCCCCACAATTTATACACTCATCTGTTATTTTAATCGCCATGTTATCGTCTAATTCTTTTGCTTAGTTTACCTTTGCGATGCAAATATAATACATAATCACTTAATAATAATTCTAAATATGTCAGCACTAACACATGATAAAGTAATAAATGCCTTTAAAAAGCTGGGCACTTTACTTTCTAATCCTACTGATGTACTGGAAAATACAATTTTTGCCGCTCAAAACAGCAATGCATGGTTTACTACGGATAATGTAAAAAAATCAATTTTATCCTTTTCAGAAATGTTAAATGAGGTGGATATAGATGCCTGGTTTAAGTCTGTAAATTTCACAGCATCTTCTAAAAAAGTGGGTTTAATTCTTGCCGGAAACATCCCTATGGTAGGATTTCATGATGTTTTATGTGTTTTGGCCACAGGAAATATTGCTTTGATTAAATTGTCATCTTCAGATGATAAACTTTTAAAAACAGTGCTGGCAGAGTTGCTTAAAATAGAACCTGCTTTCGAAGATAAAATACAATATGTAGAAAGACTGAAAGATTTTGATGCCGTTATTGCTACCGGAAGCAACAACTCTTCCCGGTATTTTGATTACTATTTCAGCAAAGTGCCTAACATTATCAGAAAAAACAGAAACAGTGTAGCCGTTTTAACCGGGAATGAAACCAAAGAGGATATACAGAACCTGGGGGCTGATATATTTGATTATTTTGGATTGGGTTGCAGAAATGTTTCTAAATTATATTTTCCTGCCGGTTATGATATTGCAAATTTCTACGAAGGCATTGAAAATTACCAGCCCATTATTAACCACTTTAAATACAATAATAATTACGACTATAATAAATCTATTTACCTGGTAAATGCGGCAAAACATTTTGACAACGGTTTTCTGCTTTTAAAGGAAGATGATAGTTTAACTTCTCCTTTAGCTGTTTTATTTTACGAGGAATATCAGCATCTTGAAGCGGTAGAAACAATTTTAAAAGATAAAGAAGAACAGATCCAATGCGTAATTACAAAGGCTGATTTAAACATGCATACTTTTAATTTTGGAGAAAGCCAGCATCCAAAACTTTGGGATTATGCAGATAATGTAAATACAATAGATTTTTTAAACCAGTTAAATTAATATATTACCCATCAAGCAATCAGATAAAAAAGCGCGCTTGCTTTCGCTTATCGATTGGAAATGCTATTTTTGGACACAATGTATATCATTAAAGTTAAAGGCATCGCCAAAATACCTGACTATGTTCAGCTGAGAGATGATAAATTTACTTTGCTGGCTTATTTCAGGGTAGACAGACCTGATAAATCTTTGGATAAATTAGGACTTGGAGACAAACTGGAATACATTATGCAAATGGTAAAAGATTTGCCTTTTGGGCAGATTGCTAAATTAGAAATATAAAATGGCAGAAAACGCAGTAATTCATTTAAGCAATGTTGATGTATTTCAACAGAAACACCTGGTACTCTCAAACGTAAATCTACATGTAGAAAAAGGCGAGTTTGTGTTCTTAATTGGGCAAACCGGATCGGGAAAAAGTAGTTTACTCAAAATTTTATATGGCGATTTACACATTGGTAATGGTAATGGTGATATTGCCGGTTTTGATCTTAAAAACCTGACCGAAAAACAAGTTCCTTTTTTACGTCGTAAACTTGGGGTTGTATTTCAGGATTTCCAGTTATTAACCGACCGTACCATTGAAAAAAACCTTGAATTTGTTTTAAGGGCTACAGGATGGAAAGATGAGAAACTGATAAATGAACGCATTAAAGATGTTTTGGATAAAGTAGGCCTGCGTTCTAAAATAAAGAAAATGCCACATGAAATTTCCGGTGGAGAACAGCAGCGTATTGTTATTGCAAGGGCTTTATTAAATGATCCGGAGATTATTTTAGCCGATGAGCCTACAGGAAATCTTGATCCTGAAACCTCTTCGGAGATTGTGACCCTTTTAAAGCAAATCAGCCAGAATGGAACTGCTGTTTTAATGGCAACACACGATTATCACATCATCAGAACATATCCATCACGCATTATAAAATGCGATAATGGTATTGTACATGAAGACGCACAAATAGCATAAAACGCCTGACATCCGTCAGCTAATCAGCCAATCTGTTCAGTTAATTTTAAATAAAACTGACAGCTTGGCTGATTTCCGTTTATGGCAAAATTGTTGAGATTAACAGAAAAAAATTCAGCCTAATATTATGTTTAATAAGAAGAAAAATAACGATAAAGAAGAAAATATAATGAATACTGAAAATACGTCAGAAAATACTGCAGCAGAAAATGTAGAAAATTCTGATGCGGTTACGAATGAAACTGAACAAGCGGTTGAGTTATCTGCTGAAGAAAAATTGCAGGCAGAAGTTCAACAGCTTAACGATAAATATTTACGCTTATATGCTGAGTTTGACAATTATAAACGTCGTACTCAAAAAGAACGTGTTGAGTTATTGCAAACGGCTGGTAAAGACGTAATTGTATCTTTATTAACGGTATTAGACGATTTTGACCGTGCACTTAAAGCAATGGAAACTGCTGCCGATGTAGAGCCGGTTAAAGAAGGTGTACTTTTGGTACACAATAAGCTAAAAAATATTTTGGCCCAAAAAGGTTTAAAAGATGTAGAAAGCATCAGCAAAGAATTCGACACAGATTTCCACGAAGCAATTACCAATATACCTGCCCCTACTGCTGATCTTAAAGGAAAAGTAATTGACGAGGTAGAAAAAGGTTATACTTTAAATGATAATGTTATCCGCTTCGCCAAAGTTGTAGTAGGTGCATAAAATAATTTTGAATGAGCAAGTTTAAAAGTGATGGAATATTCAAAACTATTCCTTCATTTCATCATTTAGTCATTCAATCATTAATATAGAAATGAGCAAAAGAGATTATTACGACGTATTAGGCGTAACCAAAGGCGCAGCAGCAGATGAGATTAAGAAAGCTTATCGTAAAATGGCTATTAAATATCATCCTGATAAAAACCCAGGAGATAAAGCTGCTGAAGATAAATTTAAAGAGGCTGCCGAGGCTTACGAAGTTTTAAGCAACGCTGAGAAAAAACAACGTTACGATCAGTTTGGCCATGCCGGCGTTGGCAGCAGCGCTGCTGGTGGTTATGGTGGTGGCGGCAACATGAATATGGATGACATATTCAGCAATTTTGGTGATATTTTTGGCGGACATAATCCTTTCGAAAGTTTTTTTGGAGGTGGTGGCGGCGGTCAGCAACGCGGTGGCCGTAGGGTAGCTAAAGGTTCCAACCTTCGTATAAAAGTTAAATTAACCCTTGAAGAAATTGCTCACGGTGCTGAGAAAAAAATTAAGGTTAATAAACTTATCGTTTGTAAAACCTGCGATGGTTCTGGAGCAAAAGATAAATCATCAGTAAGTACTTGTGGTACTTGTGGTGGTAGTGGCCAGGTACGCAGGGTAACCAATACTATTTTAGGTCAGATGCAAACTGCATCCACCTGCCCTACCTGCAACGGTAGCGGTCAGCAAATTACTTCGAAATGTACTGTTTGCCATGGAGATGGTGTAGTACGCGGAGAAGAGACCATTACCATTAATATTCCTGCTGGTGTTAGCGAAGGCATGCAATTAAGTATGAGTGGAAAAGGTAATGCAGCACCAAATGGCGGTATTCCCGGCGATTTAATCATTTTGATTGAAGAAACCCCACATGAAGTACTGAAGCGTGAAGGCAATAATATTGTTTATGATTTACATTTAAACTTTATTGATGCAGCTTTAGGACTAAGTATTGAAGTGCCAACTATTGATGGTAAAGCAAAAATTAAAATAGAGCCGGGTACACAAAGCGGAAAATTATTACGCTTAAAGGGAAAAGGTTTACCAGAAGTAAATTCTTACCATAGAGGCGATGAAATTATACACATTAACATCTGGACACCAAAAGCTTTAAGCAGTGAAGAGCGCAGTACTTTAGAGAAGTTGCGCGAATCGCCTAATTTTAAGCCACAACCGGGTAAAAACGACAAGAGTTTCTTCGAAAGAATGAAGGAATACTTTGAGTAATCAGATATAATCCACAAAAAAACCGATACCATAAAGTATCGGTTTTTTTGTGTTCGAGATTTTCAGAAACTAATCTACAAAACTATTATAGGCAGTGCGCATATAATCTTGTTTTCTAACTAAGTTTTCACCATCACTCTGGCTTATTTTTCCTGAAGTAGAGGCATCTCTCATTACTTTCCTGGCTTCAACTAAATAATCATTAAAAGCTTCGTTAAAACGCTTAAAAGAATCACCTTGTCCTGGAAATTCTTTAGCATTTGGTGCTGGCATTGCACTGTGTTTTCCACGTTGAGCTTCTAATGCAGCATAAGCAGTTTTAATTTTTGGTTCGGCTGCTTTATACTTTTCAGCACTTTCGCCCAGTAAACGGTTAAAATCGTCTACTGCTTTTTTATCATCCTTTAAGGCAAAAATATATTCTTTTAACGGGTGCGACTTTAATATAATCCGCTCTGCATCATCTCCGATTACTTCCAGCTTGGCCAAAATTTTATCGTCGTACGCATAATAATTTTTACTCATTGAATAAATAGAATCTACCAAAAGCTTGCCTTTAGCACTTTTATCATCTTTCCAATCTTCGGCTTTAATATAATCGTTTAATGATTTATAAGTATCCTTTATTTTAGTCATTGTACTGTTTAAACCAGCTACATTTTCTTTAAAGAATTTTTGGTCGTCACTACTCAAAGCAGAAGGTGGGGTTTCGGGTTTTATTTTCGAATTGCTATAAAAAGGAATGGAAATTGGATTAATTATTCCTGAAAAGGCGAATTGATTATTTGGGTTTTCCAAACCTCTGCTAATGGTTTTCAAACCATTCTCCAGGCTTTTCAGGTAATTGTTATTTTTATCGGTAAAACTAACCAACACATTGTTGTACTCTACAATGTCATTTGCATCATCTTTATTGGATTCTGCATATTCTGTTTTAGCGCCTTCTTTTTTACCACCACCTTTACAAGCGGAAAATGATACTGCGAAAGCAAGTGCAATTAATTTAATCGTTAATTTCATGTTTTTAGGTTTTAATAATCTGATATTTTTTCAAAGCAATATTCGCACCAATAGCTGTAACGTTTGGCATCTTTTGTATTCTAACCATTACTAAAACTGTAACTATGCTCATTGTTAAAAATATTGTTAAGCAATATTCCAACCATCGTGCGCTTGATGATGTAAGCCTGGAGGTTGAAGAAGGAAAGATTTTTGGTTTGCTGGGTCCTAATGGTGCAGGAAAAACATCGTTAATCAGAATTATTACCCAAATTACAGCTCCCGATAGTGGCGAAGTTATTTTTAACGGAGAAAAACTAAACGCAAGCCACATCAACCGAATTGGTTATTTACCCGAAGAACGTGGATTGTACAAAAAAATGGAAATTGGTGAGCAAGTTCTTTACTTATCCAAATTAAAAGGCTTAAGTACCGCTGAAGCAACCAAAAGAATAAAATTCTGGTTCGAAAAATTAGAAATGGGCAGTTGGTGGAATAAAAAAGTGGAGGATTTAAGCAAAGGCATGCAGCAAAAAGTACAGTTTGTGGTTACTGTGCTGCACAACCCGGAACTTATTATTTTAGACGAACCTTTCTCTGGTTTTGATCCTGTTAATGCCGACTTAATTAAAAATGAAATTTTAGAGTTGAACAAACAGGGTACAACCTTTATTTTTTCTACACATAGAATGGAAAGTGTAGAAGAACTTTGTGATAATATTGCTTTAATTGATAAATCGAAAAAAGTGTTAGATGGCGCTGTGGAAGACATCAAAGCATCCTACAGAAACAATACTTATGTAATTGAGTACATTGGCGAAAGTAATTTTGAAAGCAACTGGATGTTTGACATCCTGCATACAGAAGTATTAAAGGACAGTAAAAGCATAAAATTTAAACTTAAAGATGGCTACACCGTAAACGATGTTTTAGGAACGATGTTACCAAAAGTTAAGATTAATCATTTAGCAGAAGTTATTCCGAGTATGAACGATATTTTTATCGAGAGTGTTAAAAAATAAGCCATGAACAAGATTTTACTAATTATAAAAAGAGAATATTTATCAAGGGTAAAAAAGAAATCGTTCATTATTATGACGTTTTTAACGCCTTTGATTATTGCCGGTTTCTATGGATTGATTATTTATTTCAGTATTAAAGGAGTTTCTGATAAATCGGATAAAATTGCTGTAATAAACGAAAATAAAACATTAACGGAAAAACTCGTATCGAACAAAAATTTAACTTTTGTTTACAAAAAAGACTCTTTTGAACATTTAAAAAAGACTTTAAGTGAATCTGGTTTCGATTACATTTTGTACCTGCCTGATTTTAATATCGATACTCCAAAAGGCATCCAGTTAATTGGAACCAAGCAAGCGGGTTTATCTTTAGATGGAAAAATTTCTGATGCCATTGAGGATTTAATAAGGGATTATAAACTTAAAAAATCAGGCATTTCTCAGGAAGACCTCAATAATTTAAAAAGTACGGTAAATATTGATGTTAAAAAGATTAATGATACCGGAAAAGAAGAAAATTCGAGTGCAGGTGCCAGTACCATTATTGGTTTT
This sequence comes from Pedobacter nototheniae, assembly GCF_032678625.1. Lineage (GTDB taxonomy): Bacteria > Bacteroidota > Bacteroidia > Sphingobacteriales > Sphingobacteriaceae > Pedobacter > Pedobacter nototheniae_A. The sequence goes on from NZ_JAVTSO010000003.1 coordinate 188,485, forward strand.
ATTGCAGGCGTACTGATGTTTATGTTTATTATGTTATACGGTGTGCAGGTAATGCGTGGTGTAATCGAAGAAAAAACCAGTCGTATTATTGAAGTCATTATATCTTCTGTTAAGCCATTCCAACTGATGATGGGTAAAATTATTGGTATTGCTATGGTTGGTTTAACGCAGTTTTTGCTATGGATTATTTTAACCGTATCTATTTCTACGCTGGCAGTAAGTTTATTTGTAAATAAAGATGATGTAAAAAATATAGCCGCTACTTCTTCAAAAATCCCTACAGTGAGTGCTGCATCGCAAACTCAAATAGCCGCTATGAACGATGGACCAATGGGTGATGTACAGAAGAGTTTAGAGGGGCTTGATTTTGGTAAGATTGTGACCGTATTTATATTTTACTTTTTAGGAGGCTATTTATTTTATAGTGCTTTATACGCAGCAATAGGTTCGGCGGTCGACAGTGAAACTGAGACACAGCAGTTCATGATGCCCGTAATGATGCCTTTGCTGCTCAGTTATGCACTTTCTTTAAGCGTTGTAAACAATGATCCTTATGGTTCTTTAGCTTTTTGGCTTTCCATGATTCCTTTTACCTCCCCTATTGCCATGGTGGTGCGTTTACCTTATGGTGTTCCTGCCTGGGAATTGATTTTATCAATGGGTATTTTAATAATTGGTTTTATTGGAACGGTTTGGTTTGCTTCAAGAATTTATCGTGTTGGTATTTTAATGTATGGTAAAAAAGCAAGCTTTAAGGAGATGGTAAAATGGTTTTGGTATAAAAGTTAATTGCCTTTATCATTTAAGCGCTTAAATGTTGTATCCTTAAAAAGGAAATCATTAAGGTACAGGACAAACGACGGTATTCGCTTTCTTTGTAGCCTTGAATTTAGAAAAAACAGTCCTGATTTTTTTGTTTTGCTTTTGTGGTTAATAACATTTACACCGATATTTATCGAAATTTAAAACTATGCGTACAGCTGCCATCGATTTAGGAACAAATACCTTTCATTTAATTATTGCCGAAAAAGAAAATGATGAGCTTAAAATCATTTACAAAACCAATGCACCGGTTAGACTGGGTGAAGGAAGGTTAAATGACAACCTGATTATTGATGCTGCTTTTAAACGTGGCGTTGATCAATTAAAAATTTACAGTCAGACTTTACAAGAATATGGTGTTACCAACTTTAAAACCACGGGAACATCTGCTATACGTAGCGCAAGCAACGGAAAGGATTTTGTAGATGCCGTGAAGGCTGAAACCGGGATTGAGATTGAAATTATTTCCGGGGAGGAAGAAGCGGGATTAATTTATCAGGGCGTAAAACTAAGTGGGGCTGTAGAAGATTTATCCTTAATTATGGATATTGGTGGCGGAAGCGTTGAATTTATCCTGTGTGATAAGAATGCCTTAATTTGGAAAAAAAGTTATGATATTGGTGCCGCCCGCTTAATGCAAAAGTTTTTCAAATCTGATCCTATTTCTGATGAAGACCGAAATTCTATTTTAGTTCATGTACAGGAACAACTAAAAGATTTATTTGAGGTTTGCGAAAAATATCAGCCCAAATTTTTAATCGGTTCGGCTGGTGCTTTCGAAACTTTTGCAGAGCTGATTATCAAAAAGAACAATCTGCATACGGATATCAAAACAGCTAAAACCTATAAATTTGATTTTGATGAATATATTTCAATAGCCAGCAAATTAATTAATGCAACGCATGTGGAAAGAGCAGTAATGCCCGGCATGATTCCTTTAAGGGTAGATATGATCGTAGTTTCTGCTTTAATAACCAATTATGTTTTGGGTAGATTAAAAATCAATAATCTGACCCTTTCTACTTATGATTTAAAAATGGGTGTTTTATCAATCCTAAATTAATCAATCAAACTTCGCAGGTTTTAAAAACATGCGAAGTTTATCTGTTGGGACTTAAATTTCCATTCTCATTTCTAACAAATTAGGTGTAAAGCCTGCTTTAGCGTAAGCTTTTTTGGCGGCTATATTTTCCTCATAAACTTCGAGTCTTATTTCAGAAATACCTTTTTCTTTTGCCCAATTTAGAAGCGCGTTTAATATGACTTTATTAATGCCATTGCCGCGAAATTCGGGTTTTACGTACATAAAGCCTAAATATGCAAATTGAGTATGCTTTAAATAAGGCTTGGCCGTTAAAATTTTAGCGTAGCCAGATCCTACAACTTCGCCATTGATTTCGGCTACAAGAACCTCGGCTTCTGATAATTTTATTAATTCTAAAAGATCATAATAATGAATTTCTCCAGGTTTTAGTGTACTATCATAAGGACGTTCTGCTGCTACAATTCCTTTTTCAAATTCGAGCAATGTATCTATTTCCTTCTCTTGCGCCTGTCTAACTGTGATTTCCATTTTAAAACTATATTTTCTTGTTACTTACAAATATGTTGAAATAATTTGAGCATGAGGAAGAAATGGTGTTCAAAAACAGTCTTAGATAATTTAAACCCGACAGTAGCGGCATCCCGATTTTTCATCGGAATACAGCAAATGGCGGGACTTTCGGAAACGATAAGAAGGCGGAGTTTGCTTTTCTAAATAATAGAAACCTGCATTTAAGATTGGATTATTTATTCAATTGCCCTATCCAGGTGAACATAACCACCGTCTACATGAATTAATTGCCCTGTAGTATGGCTTGACCGATCGGAGAGTAAAAATGTAACCATATCCGCGATTTCCTCTACTTTGGTCATTCTTTTTTCGAATGGAATTTTATTGGTAATGGTTTTCAGCTTCTCTTCCGGGTGATCGAAAGTACTAATCCATGTTTTATAAAGTGGTGTCATAGCCTCGGCTACAATAACTGCATTAACCCTGATTCCAAATGGGAGTAGTTCTACAGCCCATTCGCGCGTTAAAGCATTTCTTCCTCCGTTTGCTGCTGCATAACCAGAGGTTCCACCCTGCCCTGTTTCGGCTGTTTTACTGCCAATATTTACAATTGCACCTTTGCTCTTTTTAAGTGCGGGTAAAGCATGCTGAGCCAGTAAGTAATAATGAACCAGATTTTTATGCAATGATTCCATAAAGCCCTGATAAGTGCCATTTTCGAGTCCAACACCATCATTTACACCTGCATTGTTAACTAAACCGTCTATACGTCCGTACTTTTCGATCACCTCATCAATAACTTTCTTGCAAGCCTCTGGCTGAGTTAATTCTGCGATGACATAATCACCGCTTAAACCCAGTGCTTTCAATTCTGAAAGTAACTTTAAATTATCTGCTTCGCTACGTCCTACAATTACCGGAAATGCTTTTTCTGTTGCCAATGCTTTAACAATAGCTTCGCCAATACCTTTGGCACCACCACTAACCACAATAATCCGATCGCTTAAATGAAGATCCATTTTTATTAAATTTTATAAAATGCTTTTGTATTTTCCGAGAAGAAATTATTTCTTTCCGTTTCTGTAAATTGTTTGGTGTATGATTTTAAAAGCTGAAGCCAACGGGGATAGTTTCCGGCAAGCAGCATAACGGGCCAATCGCTTCCAAATAACAACCGATCAATGCCGAAATAGCCGAAAACGACATCCAGACAGTTAAAAATTTCCTGTTCATTCCATTTATTCCAATCTGCTTCGGTTATTAACCCTGAAACTTTACAGCAGAGTTTAGGGTTTTGAGCCAATATTTGCACCTGTTCTTTCCAATCCTGTATGTTTTTACCTTTAATATCAGGTTTGCAACAATGATCTAAAACAAAAGAATGGTCTGGTAATCTTTCCAACAACCTTATTCCATCACCTAACTGATCTGCCTTTAACAAAATATCATAAGTAAAATTATACTTGTGGAGTAACTTTAATCCTTCAATAAACTCATTTTGGAGTAAAAACCCTTTTGGCTCTGCCTGTGCAATATGCCTGAAGCCTTTAAGTTGTGGAAATTGACTAAAATAGTTTAACCGCTCTTCCACATTCGGGTTAAGCAAATCAATCCAGCCAACTACCGCCTTAATCATTGAATTATTTTCGGCCTCTGCCAGCAAAAAGGCCGTCTCCTTTTCACTTTGATCTGCCTGTACTGCCACGCAACCTTCTACCTGATGCTCTGTAAAACAAGATTCAAGATCCACAGGCAAAAAATCTTTACGAATCACATCCATCTCAGGCGTAATCCAGTTGTCTTTTACAGGATGGTAATTCCAGAAATGTACGTGTGCATCTATAATCATTTGGTTAGTTTAAAAAATCCGGAAGTCAGAAATCTGGCCTCCGAAGATTAAATTTTATAGGTTATATGGGTAATAGAACCACAAATTTAGTTTTGCTTGCCATTACCGTAATTTAAGCCTTATGTCTTTTTAATTTGTTTATAACGAAAATATTTTGTCCATCAACATCCACTTTTCGCCTGGTTTTGCTCCGGGTAAAGCTTGTTGATAATTCCACATTAAAGTTTCCCATTTTTGAACCATGGGATTGGCTGCATCAGCTGCACCTTTTGCTTCAAAAGAAAAGCTTTCGTTAACCTCCATAATCATAAAAAGGCGATTTCCTTTGCGGTAAATTTCAAGGGTATAAATTCCTGAATTTTTAATGCTTTCCAGGATTTCTGGCCAAACAGCTTTATGGTGCTGCTCATATTCTGCAATGCGCTTTTCATCATTGATTAAATCCAAAGCCAAACAATACCTTCTCATATGTTATTGATAAGCTTTTACATGTTGTTTACTGCTACCTAAGCCATCTATTCCCAACTCCACAACATCGCCTTCCTTTAAATACCAGGGCGCTGGCTTTTGTCCTAACCCTACGCCTGCCGGTGTGCCTGTGGTGATTACATCGCCAGGTAAAAGTGTCATAAACTGGCTTACATAGTGAATTAAAAAAGGAATATTAAAAATCAGGTTTGACGTATTTCCATCCTGCAAAACTTTATCATTTACTTTGAGCCATAATCTTACATTATGAATGTCCTCTATCTCATCCTGGGTCGCTATAAAGGGGCCGATTGGCGCAAAAGTATCGCAACTTTTCCCTTTCACCCATTGTCCGTTACGTTCTATCTGAAAAGCTCTTTCACTATAATCATTATGCAAAACGTAACCTGCAATATGATTTAATGCATCCTTTTCTTCAACATAACTTGCTTTTTTACCAATAACAAGAGCAAGCTCTACTTCCCAATCCGTTTTTGTGCTGTTTTTTGGTATTACTAAATCATCGTTAGGACCAACAATAGCCGAAGTTGCTTTAAAAAACAAGATTGGCTCCAGCGGAATGGCTGCATTTGTTTCTGCCGCATGGTCTTTATAATTTAAACCAATGCACACAATTTTAGAAGGTCGTGCAAGCGCAGGTCCTAACCTTACGTCTTTATTTACTTTGGGTAAATCTGTATTTTTTATTTGTTCTTTAAGTTCTTCCAGTGCATTACCGGCAAAAAAGGCTTCATCATAATCTTTTACCAGGGCAGAAACATCATAATACTCTTCGTTGATAATTACACCTGGTTTTTCTTCTCCGGCTGCGCCAAATCTTATTAGTTTCATTGTATTTAAAGTTTAAGCTTTTTGTTTAATTGATAAGTTTGATTTGCTTTTGTTTTTAAACGGATAATTGTGTGGCCGTATTTGATTTTACAATCATTACCTTTTTTCGATAAAATTTCTGCGTTCACCAGTTTACCAGCCTCCCACTTCATTTTTATTTCGAATCCACCACGGGCAAGCAAGCCATTTACTTCTCCTTTGTTCCACTCGGCAGGGATTGCAGGCAAAAGCTCTATATAATCATTCTGGCTTTGTACCAGCATTTCGGCAATACCGGCTGTTCCACCAAAGTTACCATCTATTTGGAATGGCGGATGGTTATCGAGCAGATTATTTAAGGTGGATTTTTGTAACAATGCTTGTACATTTTGCCAGGCTTTTTCTCCATCCAGTAATCGGGCATAAAAATTAATAATCCAGGCACGGCTCCAACCCGTATGCCCTCCGCCATTGGCCAACCTTCTTTCGAGCGTTTTCTTTGCCGCTTCAAATAAGGCTGGTTTAGAAGGGTTAATTACTTCTGCAGGATATAAACCCAGTAAATGAGAAATATGCCTGTGTCCAGGTTCTGCTTCTTTATAATCCTCAATCCATTCCTGAATGGTTCCTGTACGTTTGCTGATTTGAATTGGCGGTAATTTAGTTAGTGTTTCACGTAAGCCCTTCAAAAATTCGGGATCATCATTTAAGAGTTTTCCGGCTTTTAAACAGGCGTCGTATAAACTCTGGATCAGTTCAATATCAATTGTTGGCGAATAAGTAAGCTGATCTTCCTGGCCGTTAGGAAGAATAAAAGTGTTTTCGGGCGACATTGATGGTGCAGTTACCAAATAACCGTTTTTATCCTTAATTAAAAAGCTTTGTACAAATTCTGCTGCTTCTTTCATAATCGGATATGCTTTATTCCTTAGGTAATCCGTATCGGAAGTAAAACGATAATGATCCCAGAGGTTAAGACAAAGCCATGCTGAGGCTAACGGAGAAGTTCCCCAATGTATGCCCGACTGAATGCCTGTTTTTCCAAAAATATCGGTCGCGTGATGGATTGTCCACCCTTTTGCACCATAAGTTTCGACTGCAGCCACGCGACCGGGTACACGGTTTTGATCTACAAAATTTGCAAAAGGAACCATTGTTTCTGAAAGGTTAGCCACATCAGCCGGCCAATAATTCATTTGAATGTTAATATTGGTGTGGTAATCTGATTTCCAGGGTGCTTCATATAAATCATTCCAAACGCCTTGTAAATTAGCAGGCAAAACACCTGGAAACCTCGAACTGCCCATTAAAAGGTATCTTCCATATTGAAAGTATAGCGATGTTAATTGCTTATCTACTGCCCCTTTACGCACATTATCCATTCTTACATCCGTTGGTAAGTTCGATAAATCATCACCACCCAGATCCAATTTAACCCGATTAAATATGGGTTGATAATCCTCCAAATGGCGTTGTAATATGGTTTCATAGGTATAGGCTGATGCTTTGGCAATAATATCTTCGCAAGTTTTTTTGCTATCTATTGCCCTGTCAAAATTTAATTTGCTTAAGTTATAGTCGGTAGCCGCGGTTATTAAAATGGTTACATCAGTAGCATCGGTAATCATAATGCCATTGTTAGCAGCTTCTGTTTTTCCTGAATTGGAAATAACCTTCACAACCGCATTAAATTTCATGTCCATTCCACCCTTACCTACATCATCAGATGGTAAATCCATAATCTGCCCGCTAAGCAGCAAGGTATTGTTGGAAACAGCATTAACCGCAGCATCCAACTCTCTCGACAATGAAACTTTAAAATTCAATCCTTTTGGCTGGTCTGCTATAAGGTGTACAACAATCGCATTATCAGGTGCTGAAGCAAAAATTTCTCTTTTGTAATTTGAGCCATTGGCATTATAGTTTACAGCTGCAATGGCTGTTCCCAAATCAAGGCTACGCTGATAATCTTTAACATTAGTGCTATTTGCAAATTCTAAACGAAGGTTACCCAAGGTTTGATAAGACCTGAAATTAGGAGGTGTAGCCAGCAGGTATTTAGTAGCCAGCTCATGTGCTTCATTATTTTTTCCATCTAAAAGCAGCTGTTGTATTTCTTTTATATGCGCTAAGGCTTGCGGATTATTATCATTTGATTGGTTACCTGCCCATAAACTTTCTTCATTTAACTGGATGGTTTCGCTCCCGACTTTACCAAAAACCATAGCACCCAGCCTGCCATTTCCAACTGGCAAAGCATCATTCCAAATGGCAGCGGGTTTTTTATACCACAGTTTTAATCCTTGCTGTGCATTTGCCTGGATAAAAACAAATGTCAGTAAAATTATAATCCGGAATTTTAACTTCATCATTAATTGTTTAAAGTTGTAAAGCCTCCGTCAATAGGGTAATCGCAGCCGGTTATAAAAGCAGCCTCATCGCTGCACAGGTATAACGCCAATGCAGCAACCTCTTCTGGTTTTGCCATACGGCCAATGGGTTGTGTTTTTGATAATTTATCAAACATTTCGGGGATATTATCCGGATAGTTATTTTTTAAAAAGCCATCTACAAAGGGTGTATGTACCCTTGCAGGAGAAATGGAGTTGCATCTGATATTTTCGCTGATGTAATCTTTTGCAACACTCATGGTCATGGCTTTAACAGCACCTTTGCCTGCGCTGTATGCAAAACGATCGGGAATACCAACCAATGCTGCTATAGAGGCCATATTAACAATTACACCTCCACCAGATTTACGCAGCTGGGGAATTGCAGAAAACAAGCAATTATAAACTCCTTTCACATTTACCTGCATTACACGATCAAAATCGCTTTCTGCAGTGGTATCCGCTTTACCAATATGGGCTATTCCGGCGTTATTGACTAAAATATGAATGGCTCCTATAGATTCGAAGATGGCTGCCACTTGTTCATGATCTGCAACATTACAGCCATGTGCAAAAGCTTTTTTACCCGCTTCGTTTATTACTTTTAAAGTTTGTGCAGCATGTTCGGCTGTAAGTTCAATAATATGCACTTCGGCTCCTTGTTTAGCCAAAACAACGGCTATTGCCTGGCCAATTCCACTTCCACCACCGGTAATTACCGCTTTTTTATTTTCTAATTTAAACATCTTAAAAAAATTAAAATTATAAACTTACTCCTCTTTTCCAGGGAATAAAATCATCCTGATTTAATTGAACTGCTTTAGGAATTTCCTCTCCGCTGGCAACTTTAATACAATATTCCAGAATATCTTCGCCCATTTCTTCAATATTTTTCTCTCCGCGAATCACAGGGCCCGTATCAATATCGATAATATCAGCCATTCTTTTGGCCAATGCAGAATTGGTGGCCACCTTAATGGTAGGACAAACCGGATTACCCGTTGGCGTACCCAAGCCTGTTGTAAACAAAATAAGCGTTGCACCAGATGCAGCTTTACCCGTTGTGGCTTCCACATCATTTCCCGGCGTACAAACCAAACTCAAACCTGGTTTAGTTGCTGGCTCCGTATAATCAAGTACGTCAACCACAGGCGAGCTCCCAGCTTTTTTGGCTGCTCCGGCCGATTTAATAGCATCGGTAATCAGCCCATCTTTGATATTACCCGGCGAAGGGTTCATGTAAAAACCCGACCCGACTTTATGTGCTAATTCATCATATTCTGTCATTAAACGGATAAATTTTTCTGCCGTAACCTGATCAACTGAACGATCAATCATTTCCTGTTCTACACCACACAACTCAGGAAATTCGGCAAGCAAAACCTTCGCCCCAAGCCCAACCAGTAAATCGGCGCAATGACCAACTGCAGGGTTAGCCGAAATGCCACTAAAGCCATCGCTACCGCCACATTTTACACCCACACACAATTTGCTCAAAGGCGCATCCGTTCTTTCAATCTTATTGATCGTCATTAATCCTTCAAACGTTTGCTGTATCGCCTGTCTAACCAATTCTTCCTCACTTTGTGTTTGCTGTTGTTCAAAAACCAGTAAAGGTTTATCAAATGACGGGTTTCGGGTAAGCAAATCTCTTTTAAAATCGGCCACCTGCAAATGCTGGCAACCTAAACTTAAAAGGGTAATTCCTGCTACATTAGGATGGTCGGCATAAGCCGCGAGTAAATGGCTTAAAACATCTGCATCTTGCCTGGTACCGCCACAGCCTCCGTTGTGGTTAAGAAACTTAATTCCATCAACGTTTTTAAAAACCCTTGAGGCTTTTGCATCATTTAATGGATCGAAAGATACCTGTTTTAGGTCTTCGCCGTTCTTTAACGCATCAGCCAGTTGATTGGCATAATGTTTATATTTATCATCAACGGCATAACCTAAAGCATTGTAAAGCGCATCTTTTATAATGTTAAGGTTTCTATTTTCGCAAAATACCGTTGGTATAAACAACCAGTAATTGGCCGTACCCACTTGTCCGTTGCTACGGTGGTAACCTTGAAAGCTCCGTTCTTTAAATTTCGTAACATCGGGAGCCTGCCATTTATAATTTACATTACGATAAGCATAAGGTTCTGCCGCATGTTTAGTGTTTTCGGTATTCATAATACTTCCTGCAGCTAAGTCATGCTGGGTTTTACCTACTAATACTCCATACATAAAAACTTCTGAGCCTGAATACATATCCTGCATAAAAAATTTGTGCTTGGCAGGCACATCACTTTGCAGGGTATAATTTATACCGTCATAACGAATCACATCACCCCTGTTTAAATTTGTAAGGGCAACCAGCACATTATCGTGGTTATTTATTTTAATTACTGTGTTCATATAAAATTAATTTTGCAACGGCTTATATCCTGATTTACCAAAGTAGAAAACGACTAAAAAACAAACTAAAGGCACTACGTAACCATATTGTATGCTGCCTGTAATATCTGAAATGTACCCTAATGCAAGTGGCAAAAATGCACCACCAACAATGGACATTACGATTAACGAAGAAGCAATTTTAGTGTCTTTTCCAAGACCTGAAATGCCCAGTGAAAATATAGTTGGAAACATAATAGACATAAAAAACGCAACTCCTATTAGTGCGTAAACAGTTATTACTCCATGAGCAAAGATGGATACGATTGTAAGCAGTGTACAAATTATAGCATACAGCATTAGTAATTTATTGGGGGCCATAAAGCGCATAAAAAATGTACCTGCAAACCTGCCCAACATAAATGCTAAGCCCGCCGCTCCCGAATACCAGGCTGCAGATTCTAAACTTATGCCGGCAGAAACACCAATAAAACGGACAAAAAAACTAAGTATACATACCTGTGCACCCACATAAAAAAACTGTGCAATTATACCCCAACGCAATTGTTTAAATTTTAGCGCATCAAAAATGCTTGATTTTTCTTCTGTTTCACTTGATTTTATATCGGGTAATTTGGTAAATGCAAACAAGATAATGACCAATACAATGGCAAAACCTAAAAAAGTATAGGGACCTTTAACACTTGCGGCTTCTGCAGTTACATAGGTGTTATAAGCGGCCGGTGTCATCGCTTTAATCTGCGCTTCAGTTTCGGTAGAGCCCGTAAAAATAAATTTTGACCCAATAATTGGTGCTAAAAAGGCTGCTAAACCATTAAAAGATTGTGAAAAATTTAAGCGTTGAGTGGCTGATGCTGAAGGGCCAAGGATGGTTACATAAGGATTTGCGGCTGTTTCCAGAAAAGCTAAACCGCAGGCAATGATAAATAATGCACCTAAAAAGTAAATGTAAACTTTGGTATCAGCAGCCGGAATAAATAAAAATGACCCTATCGCAAATAGAATTAAACCTAAAATAATACCACTTTTGTAACCCCACCTCCTCATTACATAACCAGCAGGTAAAGCCATGGCAAAATAGGCAATGAAGATGGAGAAATCCACAAAAGAAGACTCTAAATCATTCAATTTAAATGCCTTGCGCAGGTGTGGAATTAAAATAGGATCTAAATTATGTACAAAACCCCAAAAGAAAAACAAACTGGTAACCAGTATTAATGGAAACAGGTAATTTCCTGGCTGTTTTTGGTTTTCGGATAGATTAAACTGTTCTGTTGTTGGGTGGCTCATTAGTTTAGTTATGTTTTGGTTAGTTATTTTGTATCAGAAATATTTCAAGGCTCCTTGCTCCATGGGCTCCGATAACCAGCGATTGCTCAATATCGGCAGTTTTAGAGGGCCCTGAAATAAAAACACCATAGTTGTAATCCTTCGTGCCTATTTTTTCATAGGCCTGGTTCATTGAAGTTACTATTTCATTTTCATTTAATACAAGAATGAGGTGCTGGGTTATAAAAGGTAAAACCCGGTGCATTAAAAGTTCTTCTGTAAGCCACAAAGCTCCATTTTCTGAAACCCCAAAATGAGCTTTTAAAATCGCCAAATCTATATTTTCGAGATTATGGGGATCTTCATCTTCAGAAAACTCTACCTGCTGTCCCTCAACATCCTTTAATCCTGAAATTGTTGTTAAAACCCGGTTAGAAGATGAAAAATTTTCTTTTATGTGTTTCTTTAATTCGGTTAAATCTGTTATTCTGTAAACCCTGCTTCCATTTAACGAGGCAGAAGCAATAAACTTATAAAGTCCTATTTCTGCATCCTGATCAAAATTTAAATCTGGTAAGGGTACAATTGTTTTGGGTTTATTTTCGGCAATGCCCTGTAAAATACTTGTTCTGCTATCCATCATTCTTTTTTCTGTTTTGATGATACCATGTTTTAAAAGATTCCTTTGGCACTTCGGGCATTTCCCTGTTTTTATACCAGGGGTTTAACTTATTATTGATCGCAAAAGGAACATATTTCAAAGTTAAACGCATGGCTTTGCCTGCAAAATCAAATCTGCCCGACGAAGAAAGCGTAAAAGCCATTCCCTTCATAGCAAGCGTTTTAGCCGCATCAGTATATCCATTTTTAACTATTACTTGCCTCCATTTATACAGCTGCTGGTGAATATCAATTTTTACCGGACACACATTTGTACAGGAGCCGCATAAAGTGGATGCAAAAGGCAAATCCTTATACTTTTCCATATCCAGGTTTGGGGCCAAAATAGAACCTATCGGACCAGCAATGGCCGTATGGTAGCTATGCCCACCACTTCTTCTGTAAACCGGGCAGGTATTCATACAAGCACCACAACGAATGCATTTAAGGGAGTTTCTAAAATCTTCGCGACCTAACTGGGTGGTTCGGCCATTATTTACAATTACAATGTGAATTTCCTTGTTTTTAAGTGGTCTTTTAAAATGGCTTGAATAGGTGGTAATGGGTTGCCCTGTTGCGCTTCTTGCAAGCAATCTTAAAAATACGCCCAGGTGTTTCCTTTCGGGAATAATTTTTTCAAAACCCATGCTGGCGATGTGTATATCGGCCAAATGAGCCCCCATATCTGCATTTCCTTCATTGGTGCACACCACAAACTCTCCTGTTTCTGCAATGGCAAAATTTACGCCCGTTAAGGCTGCCTTTCGGGTGAGGAATTTTTCGCGCAGGTTTTGTCGCGCAGCCTCTGTTAATTGCTGAGGATCTGAAAGCCCTTTCGGTGTTCCTAAAAACTCATGGAAAATTTCGCCTATTTCTTCTTTTTTCTTATGGATACATGGCAAAACAATATGGCTTGGTGCTTCATTTGCCAACTGAACAATCCTTTCCCCTAAATCGGTATCAATTACTTCAATGCCGTTTTCAATCAGGAATTCATTTAAATGGCACTCCTCGGTAAGCATGGATTTACTTTTAACCATACTTTTAACTTCGGCCTTTTTTAATAAGGAAAGGACAATATGATTGTGTTCCACGGCATCGGCTGCCCAATGCACAATTATGCCATTTTGTTGTGCATTTTTTTCAAACTGGATTAAATAATGATCCAATTCAGAAAGTACATTATCTTTTATCTGGGATGCTGCGTTACGCAAAGCTTCCCAATCTTTAATTTCTTTGCTTACCTTATCCCTTTTCTCCCGAACAAACCATAAGGTATCATCGTGCCACGATACTCTTTCTTCATCTTTATTAAAAATGCCTGCTAACGTTGCGTGATCTTTCATATTATCCGGCATTAAGGATTTCTGCAATGTGGATTACCTTAACGCTGCTGTTGGCTCGTTTTAAAATTCCTTCCATATGCATTAAGCAAGACATATCTGCTGCTGTAATATACTCTGCATGGTGATCGATGTGATCTTTAACCCGGTCTTTTCCCATTTTAAACGAAACAGCTTCCTCTGTTACACAAAATGTTCCACCAAAACCGCAACATTCATCTTTTCTTTTTAGCTCAACCAAATCCAAGCCCTTTACCATTTTTAATAAAGTTTCTGGTTTTGAAAATTGAGTTTCATTTAACTCAGTCATGCTTGATAATCTTAAACCCCGCTGCCCGTGGCAACTTTGATGTAAGCCAACTTTATAAGGAAAATTAGCGGTTAAACCTTCTATTTTTAAAATATCGGTTAAAAACTCAACGAGTTCATAAACATTATTTCTTATTTGTTGCGTCTCTTCAGTTTTACCGGTACCAAGTAAATGTTCTTTAATGTGCAATACACAACTTCCGGATGGGGAAACTACATAATCGAAACCTGCAAAATTTTCAATAAAGCAATTGTTTACTGGCTGGGTAAGGTGTTCGTAACCTGAATTTGCAAGTGGTTGGCCGCAGCAGGTTTGCTTTTCGGGATAATATACATCCACACCAAATTTCTCCAGCAACTGCAAGGTGGCAACACCCACCTGGGGATAAAACTGATCTATATAACAGGGTATAAATAATCCAACTCTCATAAAAAACGGCAAATGGTTAGATGCTATTGAACATACAAATAAAACTTTTAAAGCATATTTAAAAGTTTGCTCCATTGCCTTATTATTAAGCGATATTGGAATATATATTACTTTTAACGATCTTTATTGCAAATTGAATTAAATTTTAACCAAATATTCCGGAAAATGAAACCTCATCTATTAAAAGTTTCGCCTACCTCTGCACAATCTTTTAGTGCCAGAAGAGACATGATGCCTGATGTGAATAACAGATGGCACTACCATTCTGCGCTTGAATTAATTTATTTCAAAAAAGGAAGGGGAACCCAGTTTATTGGAGATAGTATTAAAAATTTTGGCGATGGCGATGTTGTTTTAGTCGGCAGCAACTTACCGCATTACTGGCGTTTTGATAGCGAATATTTCGAAAACACCAACCAAACAACCGCAGATATTTATGTTGTACATTTTGAAGAGAATTTTTGGGGCAGTGGTTTTTTAAATTTACCTGAGAATACAGAGATAAAAAAAGTAATTGAACAATCTAAACAGGGCATTCAGATTACAGGAAATTCAAAATCCATTATCGGCAAGCTCATTGTAGATATTGTTGAAGCTACCGGTACAAAAAAGATTCTGTCGCTTTTAGAAGCTTTAGTAGAAATTAGTCACCGCAAAGAAATTAATCACCTGGTTTCTTTAGGTTTTCAATCTAATTTCCAGGATGCGGAGAAAGACCGCATACAAGCGATATACAACTATACCATAACCAATTACAAAAAGAAAATAGATTTAAAGGAAATTGCCGAAATTGCTAAAATAAGCCCGAATTCTTTTTGCAAATTCTTTAAATCCAGAAGTCGAAAAACATATACTCAATTTACAAATGAAATCAGGATTGGTCAGGCCTGTAAATTACTGATTGAAAACCAGATGAGCGTTAAGGAAATCTGTTATGAAAGCGGCTTTTATAATTTCGCCAGCTTTCATAAATGTTTTAAAGATATTATGGGTAAAAGTCCGTTAAAATATCAACAGGAATTCATATAACCCTAATTGGTTTTCGTTCAATATTCACTTTGCCCATTATCATGGGTTCATATTGCATTAAAACTAGGTCTTTTTGCTTAGAGGTTGAATAATCAATTTTTAAGGCAGATTGGTTTCTTGTATTTTCTATAATTAAACGATTGTTTTTATAATCAAAGCTTTTATCTAACTTAATCTCATA
This sequence comes from Pedobacter nototheniae, assembly GCF_032678625.1. Classification (GTDB taxonomy): domain Bacteria; phylum Bacteroidota; class Bacteroidia; order Sphingobacteriales; family Sphingobacteriaceae; genus Pedobacter; species Pedobacter nototheniae_A. Next base: position 204,021 of record NZ_JAVTSO010000003.1, read on the forward strand.
CCGGCCTTTTGCATCAGTAAAGGCAAAGCTATTGGTATTCTCAATAGTTACCCTGATGCCTGCAGAAACCGGTTTACCTTCTTTAAAAACATAACCATAAATTACTTTAACAGGCGCTGGCGTGGGATCGTCTGCACCGTTCCTGGCAGCAGAAAATGTTGTTTCTACTTTCGGGGAAGCTGATACCTGAACGCTTTGCAGGAAAATACTTGCTCCAATGGTTAATGCACCTAAATATTTCATCCAGTTTCTTTGGCTTGGCGCAACAACTAAATGATATGAAAGCTGGTTTAACTGGTCCTGGCTTAACCTTCCGCAAACTTCTGTAGTTGATTCGGATAGTGCTTTAATAATTTCAGCATTGGTATAAGTAGAAAAATCGATGACACATTTACGACAAGATGCACAAAAATTATGTCCCTCTCGTTTTTCCATTTGTTCCCAGTTTTGAGCACAAGGTTCGGCAATTGATATGGTTGTGATGGTGGTTTTCATGTTTAATAATTTTAATACATGATGTAAACCGAGAACCTATTCCATAAAACCGTATTTATTTTCTCAACTGATATTTATAAATCTCTGCTTCTGAAGTTAAAAGCCGCACAACACTTGGATATTTGGGAGAATATACAATCGGCAATTCCTGATCGAGATAATAATTATCGAATGCATATTTAGAAATCGATACGTCCTGAGTTGTATTTAAACCATTATCCAGTTTAAACATCACCCTTATTTTGGTCATATCTAATCTCCTGGTGGAGTAAGAATCGCCACCAGTTACTTTAGCTACGGTAAAAACACCATTTTTATCCAGTTCTTCTTCAACAAGGGTAGTTTCTCTATAGATGAATAGAAATCCTCCGCCAAATAAGCCGATCATAAAAACGGCAGCCATAAAATATCCGGAAACGCCAGGATTTGATTTATCCCGGCCATTACGATCTTCTATCAGAAAAATTATTCCACCAACAAACAATGCGCTCGAGATGGCAATGCTTATTGCACCAAGCAATGCTATAAATGTAGTGAACGACTGGTAAAGGTTTACAGGGATTAAATAATAAAATAGTACGAAAAGGAACGCGGTTAATGCGCCCCATATAAGAGTTCTTTTAATAAGCATGGAGATGAAACGTTAATTTATATACTCGAAGATATAAAAAAACTGGAACATGATTATAAAAGCCTATTTACTAAACTTTAAAAGTTCATTATAAAGTTTTTCGGTAGGCAGGCCCATCACGTTGGTATAAGAGCCCTCTATTCTTTCCACCACCACTATACCCCACCAATCCTGCACGCCATAGCTTCCTGCTTTATCATAGGGTTTAAAATTATCAATGTAAAAATCGATTTCTTCACTGCCTACCACTTTACAATAAACTTCTGTACGGTCGTAAAACGAAGCTATTTTATCTCCTAAAACCAAGGTAACACCTGTATACACTTCATGCTTGCTTCCAGATAGCTTATGCAGCATTTGCTGCGCATGCTCACGGTTTTCTGGTTTCCCTAAAATTTCCCCGTTTAAAGCTACAATTGTATCTGCTGTTACCACAATCTTATCATCAGAATGAAAAGCTTTGGCTTTCTTTTCAGAAATATATACAGCAATTTCTGAGGGACTTAAACCCACTGGATAACTTTCATCAACATCTTTTAATTCAATGGAAAAGTTTAGTCCCATTAACTTTAGAAGTTCTTGTCTGCGGGGCGATTTTGAGGCTAAAATAACTGGTGGAAAATTGAACGGCATAATTTTATTTTTTGCTAAAATAACAAAAGCGGCCAATAGCCGCTTTCATTATTTATTTTTTTACTGGTGGGCTGGTTATTTCCCACCGCCGCCGCCCTGGCGATTCTGCATTGCTGCTTTTTGTTCGTCTTGCCAAGTTTTGTAAGCCGTTTTTTGATCATCAGTTAACAACGCTGTAACTTTTTCATCCGTTTCTTTTCTCAATTTCATTGATTTTTCACGCATTGCATCACGATCGCCGTTAGCTTCTTCTCTGATTTTAGCCATTGCTGTTCCCTGTTCGGTGTAAATAGCAGTAACCTTTGTTTTTTGATCGTCGTTAAGTTTTAACTTTTCAGTTAACATATCAACCATCTTTTTTGCCCGTTCTTCGGGTGTACCGCCCATACGACCGCCACCTTGTTGCGCATTTGCATAAGTTATTACTGAAAATAACAAAGCGCAAATCATCATTAATTTTTTCATGTTGTTGTTTTTGTTGAATTATTATTCTTGGAGAACAAAAACAGATTAAAGTTTAAAAGAAGAAATGTAACATCACCGTTGCAAAATTAAATAGTTTACCATGCTAATCCTTTAACAATAAAACCGGGATATGCGACTTAACCGTTAATTTATGCGAGACACTTTGGTGCAACAAGCCTTCAAAAAAGCTGTATTTTTTTGGCAGGGCAATAATAATTTGTGCCTCTTCAGCCTTAGCAAACTTTACAATCCCTTTGATGGTATCGTCATGATCTGAATAATGATACTGGGGATTATAATCTTTCAGCATATCCCTTAAAGTAACTTCTTCTTCCTGGTTAACCTCATGAGCCGGATTAATGTTCAACACCAATAACTCTATTACATGTTTGCTTAAAATTTTCTTCAAGGCATTAACCGGCACCACTTCTTTTACTTTTTTAAAATCGCAGGCTAAAATTCCTTTTCTAATCGATTGATAATTGGCCTTTGGTGGTACAACCAACACTGGAACAGGACTTGCTTTAGAAATTTTAATGGCATTTGAACCTATATCACTTTCATCTTTTGCTCTTTTTCCGTTGCTGCCAATTATAATTAAATCAACCTCTTCTTTGTTCACCCGATCAACTATAGACCTGAGAATGGTTTCCCTGGAAAGGGAAATTTCCACATCTGCATTTGGATTAATTTCCAGTAAAATATTTTTTAACTTATTAAGCGCATCCAGCCTGCTTTCTATTTCATCGGCAATGCGATCGTCTGTTGTTACAATTAAATCTGGTGTAGGTAAAATACTTTCATATTCAGAAACATAATAAGAATTTAATAAAATCAGCTTGCAATCAGTCATTGTCCAGCTTAATCTGGCTGCGTATTTGGCTGCATGTTCTGCTGTTTTGGAAAAATCTACAGGTATTAAATAGGTATTCATATCGTTAAAATTACATGATTAAGAAACAAAAATATTAATCAATCGATTGATTAATATCTATATGTAAATTTCGGATATAAACTCATTTAATGCAAGTTTTTAATGTCTGAATTTTATAATCTTATTAAGGCCGGAGCATTATTATTTGCCTGAATCGGCAGCATTAGGATTTTCATCGTGCCATTTAGATTGGACTTTCATTACCTTTTCGATAATGTCCCTAACCGCGGTTTTTCCACCTGTATAAGGTGAAATAAATGTAGAAATGGCCTTAATTTCTTCTACTGCATCCGCAGGACAAGTGGCTAAACCTACCAGTTTCATTACTTTTAAATCCGGAATATCATCTCCCATGTACAATACCTGAGTAGCAGAAATTCTTTTATCTAAAAGGTATTGTTTAAAAATTTCGACTTTATCACCTGCACCTAAATAAACATCCTTCACACCCAGGCTTTCAAAGCGTTTTTCCATCGCCAAACCTTTTCCGCCTGAAATGATGCAAACATGATAGCCCCTTTTAACGGCAAGTTGTAAAGCGTAACCATCTTTAATGTTAAAGGTGCGTAAAGCCTGCCCATTATCTGTTACCTGCACCGAACCATCGGTTAGTACCCCATCAACATCAAAAATAAAGGTGGTGATTTCTTTTAGCTTTTCCAGAAACATATTAAACTTTGAATTGCGTGTCTGGAGTTGGAAGCGGAGAGAAAATGCTTTCCCTAAACTTAAAACTCCAAACTAAATTACTGATTATCTCTCCACTCGTAAACCCAGGCGGATTGAATTTGCTCTAAATGGCCTTCAGAACTTTCTTCGCGTGTACCTTTAAAGTTTGGCAGTTCTAAAACCCATTCTAATAATTCGGTAAAACGGATGCGATAGATTTTGGTTTCAGAAAAATCATCACCAAATTTCTCATATAAAGACATCGCAATATCTTCATAATCATTCCAGTAAAAAGGTAATGCGAATTTATCGTTATTCATGTTTTGTTTAATTGTTTAACTCGTTAATTGTTTGATTGCTTAATTGTTCGTACCGGTTAACGGGTTTCAGACGAAGGATTTCGAGCTCAAGACTATCTTAGTGTCCCATAAACCCAGATTGATCTGGAATAGTTACTTCAATATCTCCGTTTAAAACCACGCACTGACAGCCTAAGCGTGAAGTAATTTTCGGGCGAACGGCTCTATCAATAAAATCCTCTTCCTTATCTGAAATTTCCTGAATATTATCCATTCCTTTGGTTACGTAAACGTGGCAGGTACTGCAACCGCAAACTCCACCACAATTGTGTTGTAACTCGATGCCATTATCCAGGCAAACATCTAAAACAGATTCTCCGGCAGCTATAGGCAATTCTATTGGCTCGTGATCTGCTTCTTCAAAATTTATTTTTAGTTTATAAATACTCATAATGTGTTGCAAAAGTAATAAGCAAAAGCGGCAATTATACTATTTGTATGTTAATTTAATGCTATCGCTCAGGGTTTCATAAATGTTATGCAATTCAGGCATATCTTTTAATCTGCCCAAATGTGCCTCTATCGTACTTTCATCGTGCCTGATAGCCGGACCTGTTTGTACATTTTCCGGCAAATCATCTTTAATTTTATCTGCAGTTTCTGCAATTAAAGGCCTGATGATATCGAAATCTAATGCATTGGCTGATAAAACTTCATGAGCCAATGTGTATAAGTGATTGGTAAAATTACAGGCAAAAACGGCTGCAAGGTGCAAAACCTTACGTTTGTTCCCATCCAGTTTATAAACCTTATCACTTAGTTTGTTAGCCAGCTGGTTTAAAATATCCAGTTGTTTTTGATTGTTTGCTTCAATACAAAGCGGTATATTTTTAAAATCTACAGCCTTATTTTTCGAAAAGGTTTGCAGCGGGTAAAATACTCCCGTATGGGCAACATGTGTTGATAGTACTTTAATATCAGTTGTTCCGGATGTATGAACAACTAAACCATCAACATTTTTTAAGCCAGCGGCAACTTGTTCAATTGCGTCATCCTTAACAGAAATAATGTATAAATCGGCTTGTTGCACAATTGCTGACAAATCTTGTACAGCAACTGCGTTAACCTTTTCTGCAAGACTGGTAGCATTTATTAAGTTAGGGCTGTAAACCTGTACAATCTCTTCTCCTTGGGCTTTTAAAGCCTGGGCTAAGTGTGTGGCTACATTCCCCGATCCTAATAAAACAATTTTCATTTTATGCCGTTTTAGCTTCTTTTCTTCTCCTGAAAATAGAAAGTAAGAAACCAATAACCATTACAATTGTTCCGGCCCAGTATAAATTAATGAAAGGGAATTCTATCGCTTTGAAAACAACCCAGTCTTTAGCTTGTTGTGGTTTCTCAAAAATTTGTAATTCTACTTTTTTCTCTTCAGGTAATACTTTAGAGAAACGAACTTTTAAATCTAACTCTTCAACTTTGCGGGCAAAATCAAAAGTATTATTTCCTTTAATCAGGAAAATAGGCTCAGTATTGTAAATTTTACCTGCCGAATTAATTTCTAAAGGTAAACCAACTGCAAAATCGCCTTTGGTTAAAACTAAATCTTTAGCTGCTGGCTTATTATTTAAAGCTTTAACGGTAATAATACCACTTGAGGTGTGAATGGTATCGCCGGCTGATACTTTTACAATTCTTGGTTCCTTATAATTTTCATCATCTGAATGCCCTTCATGATCTTCGTGATCTGCTTTTTTAATGGCAGCACTTGTAATGTGCGTATACACATCATACGTTAAATAGTGTTTGGTATCAGGAGATGCAATTAAGCCCATTTTCTCGTTATCCTGTACATGAGGATGCAGGTTGAAATCTTCCTTAACTTTTCCGGTTTTCTCATCATATACCTTAAAATTAAGTTCGTATGTTGTATTTGGAGCAACCGTGGTATCGCTAACATAAGTTACGGTATACTTACCCATTTTCTTAGGCTCGTTTTTATACAACATAATATTTTCACCAGGTTTCTCTGTTTTTTCAAAATCCTTTACAGGAATAAAGTTATTTGCATTAAGGGAAATTGGTTTATTTGTAGCAGCAGAGATTAAAGCACCTAATATTAAAAGGGCAAAACCTATGTGCGCAATGGCAGAACCGGCCAGTTTTGCTTTGCCTCCAAATGCCTGGTATAAAACAGTGGCATTGGATAAAATGGCAAACAAACAGCTAAACGTAATCAAGATATACATGGTATTGGTATAAATATCGGCTATGTATACCAAACCTGCAGTTAACACAACAGCAAAAACAATGGCTGAAACCAGGCTGCTGTAGAATTTACGTGGATCTGTTCTTTTATATTTTAAGTACTGAGAAAAACCAGAAATTAGAGTAATTAATACCGCGAATGGGGCTTGCCACTGGTTGTAATACTTTACTGCATCAATAGGTGGAGAAAATTTGGTTCCAAAAGCTTTGTTAAATACGGGAACCGAGGTGGAGAAAATAACCTGAATACAAGCTATTGTAACCACTAATGCGCCGATAAACATCCAAAACTCGCGCGAATACGTTTCCTCATCTTTACTGGTAATGGGTAAATCTTTCCAGCGGATTACAATAAAGTAAATGGCCAATACAGCAAACACTACATTATATAAAATTAAGTGTCCAAACATGCCCATATCGGTAAATGAGTGAACGGAGGTATCGCCTAAAATTCCGCTTCGAGTTAAAAAAGAAGCATATAAAACCAATAAGAAACTTAAAAAAACCAATGCAATTGCAGTGAAATAAGCATGACCGGTATTTTTATAGGCAATCATTACGTGTACGGCACCAATTAAAGTTAACCACGGAATTAAAGATGCATTTTCTACAGGATCCCAGGCCCAGAAACCACCAAAGTTTAAGGCTTCATATGCCCAGAAAGAACCCATGATAATACCTGTACCTAAAACCATTACCGCAAAAAGCGTCCATGGCATGGCTGGTTTAATCCATTCTTTATATCTTTTTTGCCACAAACCGGCAATACCGTAAGCAAAAGGAACCACCATACTCGCAAAACCTAAAAACAAGGTTGGCGGGTGAATCACCATCCAATAGTTTTGTAAAAGCGGGTTTAAACCACGTCCATCTGTAATAAACTTCAGGTAATCCTTAAAATTTTCAGGGTTTGCAAAAACTACAGGAGCCATTGCTTTTAAGTCAACAGCATCTCTTAGCAGGATGAATGGAGAACTACCAATACGTTCGCCAAAAATTTCAACGCCCAACATCATGGAGGTTAAAAATACCTGAGAAAAGGCAACAACGGTCATAACCGGTTTTTCCCAAGTTTTGGCTTTCCAGATTAAAATTCCGCCTAAAAGTGATTGCCAGAATGCCCAAAGCCAGAAACTCCCTTCCTGTCCTTCCCAAAAAGCAGAAATAATATAGTAAACAGGCAGCTGTTTTGAAGAGTGGAAATAAACGTAATTGTATTCGTTATAATGGCCTAATATTAAATAAAATAAAATGGCACCAATACCAATAATACTAAACCAGTTAACCAAAAAGCCTATACGGCCAAGGTTTCGCCATGATTTATCTTCTAAATTTTTATCCTTACTGGCATAAAAATATGCTATGGTTGATAGCAATGATGCACTAAATGCCAATACAATAAAAAACTGTCCGATTTTACCCGGCAACAGGTTTTCGCCTACAAATTGAATATCCATTAAAATTAATTATATTTTTGAACCTTGCCGTCTTTTCCTACTGACTCAACCTTACCGTCTTTATTTACTTCAACAAGGTTATCGTTATATTTAGAAGGGCACTTCATTAAAATTTTCGAAGCGTAGAAAGTATCTTTATCCATCTTACCGATCAGAACTAATTTTTCTGAACGTTCAAAATCCTGAGGTTTTGTTCCGCTGTAAACCACTTTACGTACCTCTCCTTTTTCATCTTTCATATGGAAAGAGAAATGATTGGCGTCTTTAACAGCGTCGTAGTACATTCCCTGAGATTTTTCCCAGTAGCCCATTACATGTTCCTCTTTTTCAGATTTGGAGGCTTGCGTAAAATTAGAGTAAGTATCTGTATTCGCATTTAAGCTGAATAAAATTCCTACGGAAATTGCTATTGTGATTAGCCCAATGATTGCACTTTTCTTCATGGTTATATTAATTGTAAAAGCTGGCAACAAAGATAGAAAATTAGGCATAGCAGAGCCTCTTTTACATTTTTCTTGTCTTTATATTGACAATTAACTGATAGTTTTGACACAAATAAAATAAACCGCGCAGCTATTTATAATTGTTCTTTTAAAAAAATCATTTTTGATAACAATTTTTAACCAAGTTTGTTGTTTGAGTAATGCAATCCATTAACGATTAAAGCAAAATGATTTGACACTAAAAAATTCGGTTTAATTGTTAAATTTGACCTGCAGATATAATACCTAATCATAAAACATAATCCTAAATTAACATGAACCTTAAGCAGTTCTACACGCTTTTATTATTTATTTTTTTAATCCCAACATTAAGTTCCTGTTTCCAGGTTATTGAAGAAATTACCATGAGAAATGACGGTACAGGCGATGTTGTGCTCACTATAAATTTAAGTCAGAGTAAAACCAAAGTAGCTTCTGTAATGCTTTTAGATAGCGTGCAGGGCTACAAAGTACCCAGTAAACAAAAAATACAGCAAGAATTGAATGAAGCTGTAGCTTATTTAAAAAAATCTGAGGGTATTTCTAATGTTAAAAGCACCACCGATTTTAACAACTTCATTGCTACAATAAGTTTTTCGTTTAAAGAAGTTTCAAATATCAACAACATTACGAAGAACATACTTACCCAACATAAAATAAAAGCAACCAACAGTTCTTCTTATAGTTATAATAAGTCTACCGGACTTTTTAGCAGAAAATACCAGGCCGTTAGCACAACGAAAACCGAATTCAACAAACTAAAATCGCAGGATAAAGCGGTTTTTAATACCGCAAGTTATACCAGTATCTATCGTTTCGAAAAACCTGTTGAAACAGTTAGTAATCCTGCAGCCAATATTTCAAAATCAAAAAAGGCAGTGATGCTTAAAAGCAGTATTATGGACTTAATTAATGGAAAAACCAACGTTTCCAATCAAATACAACTATCTAAATAAAAAACGCTGCGCTTACAGGCGTAAACTTATTACATCTAAAAAATACCCCATGAAAAAAATCCTAATTGCAATCTCATTTCTCTTCCTAATAAAAACAGCATCAGCACAAGATTTAGTCAAAAAAATACCTGCCAATGCATTTACCGTAGCCACAATAAAAGGCGATAATGTTTTTAAACTCATGTTTGTCAAAGATTTTAACGAATCTTTTTTGGGTAAGAAACTTTTAACTGAAACATCTAAATCATTAGACAAAGATTTTAACAGTATAGAAGATTTTGGAATTAACCTCGAAAAAAGCATGTACTATTTTAATCAGTTTACCGATAGTGTTTATTACAACTGCTTTTTAATTCCTTTAAAAGACGCTGCAAAATTTGAAAACCTGATTAAAGATAAAAACGAAAAGGTAAGCACTAAAGGTGAGGTAAGTACCTTGACTTTGCCCGACAGCACCAGCTTGCTGATGTGGAATAAAAGCATGATGTATTTCGTTACCGGAACCATTAGAAGTTCTTTTTTTGCAGATTCTTTAAAAGCAGCAAAATATGGAATAAAAGACATCAGGTATCAAAACAATTATGATACCTTAACTGACAGCGCTGTGGTAGCGGTTGATTCTACTTATGTAATGGATGCCGCTGCAACAGCAGCTCCAGCTTATGATGACACAGAAAAACCAGCTAAAAAGACCATTCAAAAGAAAAAAACAGGAAAAAAGGCGGTTGCTAAAAAAGGTACCAAGAAAAAAGTAGTTAAGAAAAAAGTAATAAATAAACCTAAAAGATCTGATATTATAATTGATGAAGAACCGCCAAGATTAACGACTGCGGCAGATTCTGCTGCTGAGGCTGCATATGAAGCAGCAAATATGGCTGTAAATGCGAGTAATACATCAGATTCGGCCTTCCACGATCATTACGATGAATATCAGGGTGAACGTAAAGAACAAGAAGATAAAAAGAAAAGACTGGCTTATCTTTGGATGACCGCGCAGGCCGATATGATTTTTAATGGCAATTATGAATCTATTACAAGTAACAAATCTTACACAAATAGCTTGGACGATCAGGCTATTGCCAGTATTTGGGTATCGAGTTTGCAGGATGTTTACAACATGTTAACACCTGAACTTAGTACATACAGTGCTTATGGAAGATCGGGAATTATGAAAGGTTATGGCAGTTTAAGTTCAAAATTATTTATGGATAAACAGAGTTTCCGCATTTCAGCTCAATTAGAACTTGCGCAGGAACAGGCAGATTCATATAAAAAGATTATGAACAGAAAGTTGAATAAAAACTTCCTTAAATATGTAAATAGCGAAAAAGCGATCGGGTTTTTAGGCTATTCTATAGATACCAAAGCTTATCTCGAAGAATTCCCTAAGTTAATGAAGCAAACTTACGGCTCTATTTTAGGTGGTAAAATGGATGAGGAAATAGAATTAGGAACTGATTTATTCTCTCTTTTATTAGATGAAGAAGCCGTAAGCAAAGTAGTTAAGGGCGATGCTCTTTTTGTAATTAACGGATTAAATACAAAAGATGTAAACTATACCAGTTATGATTATGATGATGATTATAACCGTACCGAAGTTCAAAAAACAAAAAAAGAGACTTTACCTGATTTCCTTTTCATGTTCTCCTCTGAAGACACTAAGCTGTTTCAAAAACTGATTAAATATGGCATAAACAAAAATTATGTTGTACCAGAGCAAGGAATTTATAAATTAAAAGAAGGAAAAAGCCCGATGGATATTTATTTCATGATTAAAGATGGAATTGTATTTTTCGGAAATTCATTAACTGAAATGCAAAGCATTTACAATAATCAGTTTAATGCCACTATAAGTAAAAAGCACAAGGCGCTTTTGGCCAAAAACAACTTCAGTATGTTGTTTAATCCCAAAAACATAATTGGCAAAGTACCTGCCGATGAACTTGGTGGTACAGAAACTGCAGAAAAGTTTAATGAAACATTAAGCAAAATGGGTGATGTATATATGAAATCGAATCCCATTAAAGGCAATATCGTTTCAGGAGAGATAAGTGCAGAAATTCCTAATGGACATGAAAATGCTTTGAAATACCTCTTCTCATTAATAGAAAATGCAACAAAATAATTCAATTTTCAATTGATCGATTAACCCATTCAACAATTAACCTTAATCGGTATGGTCAAATTTTTAAAAATAACAGCAGCAATATTTGTATTGCTGCTTATTTTTTTTGTCGGCACTTTCAAATACAGGCAATACAAAGGTAACCGATTGCTGATACCGGCCAATGTAAGTGGTCTTATAAAAATCAATACAGATGAGATTTATAAAAGCATTGGCCTAAATATGGTCTCCAATTTGGGCTATTATTTAAAATCCGGCGAAAAGAAAATTAGCAATATTGAAGCAAAAAATTTTGATACCGGCCTGGATGTACCAGCCGCCTTATATTTTTATACCATTGCGGGTAAATCAAATGATCTTCTTTTTAGCCGTCTGGAGATTAAAGATTCTGTTGCTTTTAAGAATTTCATCACCAAAGCTCTAAGTTTAAATCCAGTAAAAAATATTGGAAATGGAACTTACACGACCAGTTCTAAAGACAATCGCTTAAGTATTTCTTACAACAAAACGGCTGTTGCTCTTTCCTACTCCTTCAGAACTGAAGATTCGGAGCAGTTGCGTTTAGATATTCTGAACCAAAAGAATTTTATAAAAGTAAGCCAGAGCAATTTTAATAAGGTAAACGATTACAGAGATCATATTCTCTTTACAAATCAAGAAAACCTGTCGAAGTTAAATTTCAATAGCGGAAATATAGATTTTAGCCATGAATTTACGACCAAAATATTAATACCGGGTGAAAAACCAAGTCATAGGGTATTCAATACAGATAATACGATGACTTTTTGGCTCAACGCAAGGCTGGAAAAAACCGGGAACAAATTATTTAAACTAAATGATTTTACGGTAGAACGCGATAGTATTCTAAAATATTATAAAGACTATCTGGATGTAGAATGGACAAATTCGACACAACAAGTTGATTCTGTTATTACTTACGACTATAATGATGATTTTGAAAAAGTAGAAAAAATAACTTTGCAAAAGCACGATGTGCCTAATCTTATTATAAATATTGCAGCAAATCCAAATGGATTAAAAAATTATTTACAACAGCAAAATTTTATTATAGCTGATCGTAATATTGTAAATAAAGCTGTATTCCCACTCTACAAGCTATTTGTGCGAAACGAACGTAAAAACCTCATTTTCAGCACACAGAAAAACCAGAGAATTATTTTTGAACAAGCTCAAGCTTCAGACTTTTTTTACCTGAATGTTAATTTTACTAAACTAAATAAACAAATAAGTTTGCCTATTTTCTCTAATCAGGTAAAATCCGTGAAAACGCTTGAGGTTAAAGGAAAAGCTATGGGGAACAACAAAGTAAAAATTGAAGGGGAACTAAAACTTGTTAATCAAGACATTAATGCACTATATCAATTATTAAAACTTTTTTAAAAAGCCTCATTTGAACGGATCCTATTTTGGGGTATCAATTAATGCAGCCTTTATTTTTCCAATAAATGTTTTAATAACTTATTAGATGGGGTGTTTGTTAGCTGGGATGCTTCGTTCCTCAGCATGACAGAAAGTTATTATTTGTCATCCTGAGGAACGAAGGATCTCAAAGAAATCTTTGAACTTTTGCCGAAAGATTTCTCCGCTATGGTCTAAATGACGGCACCTTACACAAAGATTTCTTTACGAGAATAGAACCTAATCCACCCGTCTTTTCGAGCGGAGTGCAACGAAGTCGAGAAATCTTTTAAAAGAATAAACTAAGATCATGTTAAAGATTTCTCCACTACGGTCGAAATGACGACACCGTTTACAAAGGTTTCTTTACGAGAATAGAACCTAACCCACCCGTCTTTTCGAGCGGAGTGCAACGAAGTCGAGAAAGCTTTTAAAAAAATAAACTAAGATCAAGTTAAAGATTTCTCCGCTATGGTCGAAATGACGAGATCGTACACAAAGATTTCTTTACGAAAATAGAACCTAACCCACCCGTCTTTTCGAGCGGAGTGCAACGAAGTCGAGAAATCTTTTAAATTTGATAACTGAAATAATTTTCATTTAAATTCACGAATATGGAACGGGGAGGTTGTATATACATAATGACCAATTATCAAAAAACAACATTGTACATTGGGGTAACCTCCGATTTAAGAAACCGCATTCATGAGCATCAAAATAAAACCTATCCTAACTCATTCACAGCGAGATATAATCTGATCTTTTGCATTTACTATGAAATTTATCCATCAATAGAAGAGGCAATTAATCGAGAAAAACAATTAAAAAAATGGAATAGAGCAAAAAAAGAAACTTTAATTAATAGTTTCAATAAAAGCTGGGTTGATTTGAGTAGCATTATTAACGAATGGTAGTTCCGCCCACTTGTCCCAAAGTCAGAAATCAGGTATTAAGATTTCTCCACTACGGTCAAAATGACGACACCGTTTACAAAGATTTCTTTACGAGAATAGAACCTAACCCACCCGTCTTTTCGAGCGGAGTGCAACGAAGTCGAGAAAGCTTTTAAAAAAATAAACTAAGATCAAGTTAAAGGTTTCCCTACAAAAGTCGAAATGAGGACATCGTACACAAAGATTTCTTTACGAAAATAGACTTAACCCACCCGTCATTTCGAGCGGAGTGCAACGAAGTCGAGAAATCTTTTAAAAGAATAAACTAAGATCAAGTTAAAGATTTCTCAGATACAGTCGAATTGACGACACCGTACACAAAGATTTCTTTACGAGAATAGAACCTAATCCACCCATCATTTCGAGCGGAGTGCAACGAAGTCGAGAAATCTTTTAAAAGAATAAACTAAGATCAAGTTAAAGGTTTCCCTACAAAAGTCAAAATGACGACATCGTACACAAAGATTTCTTTACGAGAATAGACTTAACCCACCCGTCTTTTCGAGCGGAGTGCAACGAAGTCGAGAAATCTTTTAAAAGAATAAACTAAGATCAAGTTAAAGGTTTCCTCACTAAAATCGAAATGACAACACCGCTTACAAAGATTTCTTTACGAGAATAGAATTAACCACCCGCCATTTCGAGCGGAGTGCAACGAAGTCGAGAAATCTTTTAAAAGAATAAACTAAGATCATGTTAAAGATTTCTCCACTACGGTCGAAATGACGATTTAGTGGGGTGAAATGATGATATCTTATTATAAAACAAAAATCCCTGCAAATTTACATCTGCAAGGATTTTCTATTTTAAGATTTTTGCTATTATGGCCAAACGCCTAAGTTCATATAAGAAACAGCAATTTTATCAATTGAGTTTACAAATGCAGCAGTTCTCAATGTTTGAGTACCTGGTTTGTTTTTTAACGTTTCTCTGATCTCGTGGTAAGAATGAATCATTGTATCTTCTAAACCAGAATTTACCAATTCCATCTCTGAAGCACCTTTAACAATCATTAAGCGGTGTTCAGGTAAAATGGTTTTACCCGTTAAGTTTTCTAAGGTTGCAATTAAGTTCGCGTTTGAATTTGCTGCATAACGATTTTCCATACGTCCAAAAGCAACGTGTGAAAGGTTTTTCAACCACTCAAAATAAGATACAGTTACACCACCAGCATTACAATACATATCAGGAATAATGATACCACCCATTTCTGTAAAAATGGTTTCCGCCTCTGGCGTTGTTGGTCCGTTTGCACCTTCCGCGATAATTTTTGCTTTAATGTTACGGATGTTTGCTTCAGTAAACTGATTTTCTAAAGCAGCAGGAACGATGATATCGCAATCTTGCTCTAAACCTTCCATTGAGTTTTTGAAATCTGTAGCACCCGGGAAACCTAAAATTGATCCTGTATTTTTACGGTGTGCAAAAACCTCATCAACATTTAAGCCATTAGGGTTATATATTGCGCCTTCGAACTCACAAAGACCAACAATTGTGGCGCCAAATTCGGCAAGGAATTTAGCTGAATGATAACCCACGTTACCCAAACCCTGAACAATTACTCTTTTATCACCTAAACCAGCTTTAAAACCGATTTTAGCCATATCTTCTGCAACTTCTACACACTCACGTACGGCATAAGCAACGCCACGGCCTGTAGCTTCCTTACGGCCACGAATACCATGTAAAGCAATCGGTTTACCGGTAACACAACCTAAAGCATCTAACTGACCAGGATTCATGGTCATATATGTATCGGCAATCCAGCTCATCTCACGTTCACCTGATCCATAATCCGGAGCAGGAACATCAATACCAGGACCGATAAAGTTTTTCTTAATTAATTCTGTAGTATAACGACGGGTAATGGTTTCCAATTCAGCAACACTGTATTGTTTAGTGTTAATTTTAATACCACCTTTTGCACCGCCAAAAGGAACGTTTACAATCGCACATTTATAAGTCATTAATGCAGCTAAGGCCATAACCTCATCTTCATTAACCATTTCACTATAACGGATACCACCTTTTGTTGGGCTCATGTGATGCGAGTGCTCTACGCGCCATGCGTCAATTACTTCAAAACCGTTTCCGCGGCGAATAGGAAATTGGAAACGATACACACTGTTACATGTTTTAATCTGGTTCAACAAACCTTCTGGATGGTTGGTAAATTGAGCCGCACTGTCAAAGTTTTTACAAACATCTGCAAAAAACTTGTTCTCGTCTGCTAGATTAGCCATTATATAATTTTTATGAATTTAGTATGCTGCAAAATTGCCTAAAAAAACCGCATATATGCAAATTTAAAAAGACTTAGTGTACAGCTAACACATTTGGAGGATTAAACTAAAAATAGGTTTAAACTGTTTAAACCTATTTTTTAGTCGTATTTTCTTTTTCAATTTTTTTTAATCTTTTATCTAACGAGAACAGATAAAGGATTAAACCGATCAAAATAATCACAATACAAAGCACAACAACGTAGATTTTACCGTTGCTGCGTAAAGTATCAGCCATTTCTACACCATTATCCTGTGCAAATAATTGCAGGGCGGTCATCATTAATATTAAAGAGAAAGTAATTTTTTTCATTGCTATATTTATTTTCAATGCTGTTAAAAAGATGTGGAGCGTTTACAGTACTTTTTAGTTTTGTTGTTGTTTGTTTTCTAAAGTGCGTATTCTGAAACGGATTGTATATACCCAATAACCTATTAATATCCAGCCTAAACATGCCGGATAAAATACCATACGCATGCGGCTGTCTAAATCGTAACTATTAAAACCCGGATTACCGCCGTTGCCGGGGTGTAAAGAATCTTTCAATCTTGGCAAAACGAATAATAAAACCACCATCATCGGAAAAGCAAAAATATTGTATATGGCAGATAATTTTGCTCTTTTTTGTTCTTCATCAATCGCATTCCGAAGAATCAGATAAGCAAAATACAAGAGTATCGATATTGCTGCAAAATTTTGCTTTGGATCGAAACTCCAGAACTGACCCCAAGTGTATTTAGCCCAGATTGCCCCGGTTATTAAACCTAAAATACCAAAAATAATACCTGCATTTACGCTTTCTACTGCTTTTAAATCATCAATTTCACTTTTGCTGCTTAACGATTTTATACTGTAAAATACAGAGATTGAGAAAAGTACAATCATTGCAAACCACATTGGCACATGGAAATACAGGTTACGAATGGTTTCATTTAAAATGGCTAAGTGTGGTACGCCTAAAAGTAAACCGGCAATTGCAGTGTAAATTACTAAAACTGCACCTAAAATTTTCCACCAAGTTTTACGCATATATATAAAATTATTAAGTTTTAAACGATTGAATTACCAAGCACTACATGAGCTCCATAAATCAGCTATCCATTTTTTTATTATTTAAATTGCCGGGTTTAAAATGAGTTAATTTTGCAAACCATCATTATTTACCCCTGTTATTCAATGCTTATTTAATCCCTCCAAAGGTAGGGAAATAACAATAATGATGCAGCTACTGTCATTACGTTAACAATGATGAGCATTCCAATATCGTCCAAACTATTTTCCCAGGGTAAACCATCAACCGCATTTTTAGCCAGTTTAATCAGTAATATCAATACAGGGATAATAATTGGAAAACTTAAAATAGCCATCAACATGCCTCCGTTTCCTGCTTTACTCGCAATAGCCGATACCATGGTAAAAACCGTTGAAAAGCTAATGGCACCTAAAATTACAGCTATGTAGTACATCGCTAAATCAGGCGGTGTAAATGTATCAAAAACCAAGGCGTAAAAACCCAGCGCAACGGTAGTTAAAACCAGCATTAATAAAGTATTATAAATGGTTTTTGAAATTAATATAGCGGCCGGACTTGCTAAAATATAGCTGTAGAGCTGTTGTCCTTTGTTTTCTTGCAAAAAACTTTTAGATACACCGTTAATAGATGCAAAAAGCATGATTACCCAAAATAAAGCATTCCAGGTTAATTTATCGCCCAGGCTTACAAATGATAAATAACAGGTAAAAATGGTGGAAACCACATATAATAAAACTCCGTTTATGGTGTATTTGGAACGCCATTCTAACAGTACTTCCTTGTGGATTAAATATTTAACCTCTTTGGCCAATTGCATAACCGCAAAGATACTTTTATTGTTGAATTGTTGTAATGTTATAATGTTGAATTGTTGTAATGTTTTAAGGCCTTGGTTATTGTCAAATTGGAATATTACAGGCTCCAAGTGGGTTCATTTAATCCAAAATATACAATGAGTATTCCAATCACTTAGTTCCAAGATCAAACTTCAGCGCATAGCTTTTATTAAGCCAACTGTAGTTTTCCAACGCTGGCCTTTCCAACGTCCATACTAATGACTAATATTGTATATTATGGAAAGCAGGTATGCATCAACGATAGAATCGCCTGTTGGCAAATTAACCATATTTGCTGATGAAGAAGCGGTGTACGAAATTTCTTTTGAAGGTAAAGATGCTGGCTTAATTGAAGAAAATGGATTAACCGTTAAAGCTGCCGGACAATTAAAAGCTTATTTTGAAGGAAATTTGCAAATCTTCAACTTCCCGATGAAGCAAAAAGGAACTGAATTTCAGCAGGAAGTTTGGCAAAATCTATTAAAAATCCCTTATGGCGTTACAACTTCTTATGCTAAATTCTCTGAGCATAAACCTTTAGCCATACGTGCTATTGCTTCGGCAAATGGTAAAAATAACTTAGCCATTGTTGTACCTTGCCACAGAGTAATTGGTAGCAATGGCAAATTGGTAGGTTATG
Organism: Pedobacter nototheniae; assembly: GCF_032678625.1. Lineage (GTDB taxonomy): Bacteria > Bacteroidota > Bacteroidia > Sphingobacteriales > Sphingobacteriaceae > Pedobacter > Pedobacter nototheniae_A. Next base: position 222,599 of record NZ_JAVTSO010000003.1, read on the forward strand.
CCGGTGGTTTATGGCGCAAACAGTGGCTGTTGCAACACGAACGGGAAGTGATGCACACAGGACAAACAGAATTAAAGTTTTAAATCATGAATCCATTTTTAGATATCGCTTTACGTAGCGCAGCAGTATATATTTTTATGCTTGTTGCCATAAGGCTTACGGGTAAAAAAGAACTTTCCCAGTTAAATACAACTGATGTGGTTTTAATTTTGCTGATTAGTAATGCCGTTCAAAATGCTATGGTAGGCCCTGATACCAGCCTTTTAGGTGGTATTGCCGCAGCTGCAGTCTTATTTATCCTTAATTACATTCTGAAAAAGTTTCTTTTCAAAAGTCAGAAACTGCGTGACCTGATTTATGACAAACCACAAATTTTAATCCACGATGGTAAAATGGATTTTACCATGTTGAGCAAACTCGGCATTTCTAACGAGGAGCTGCAGGAGGCTATGCGTGAACATGGCGTAGACCATTTCAGAGATGTTAAATTGGCCATGCTGGAAGTTGATGGGAACATCAGCATTATAAGCGGAGATAAAAATTTGAAACAAACCCACTGGAAAAGAAAACGACAGCATAAAACATTGGGTTTAAACAATTAAAACCTTTATAATTTACGATCCTTTTTAATCAAGACAATTCCTTCATGACAAACGACAACGGTTACTTAAAAGCAATTCGCTTAATAAATATAGAAGAAGAACAATGCGCATTCGAACTTGGAAAAATTCCAGTGAGGCAACATATAAATGTAAATTACTTTTTTGCGCAAACCGCAGTTGATGCTTATGAGAAAATCCCCCATCCTGCCCCACGCAGGCAATATGTAATTACGATAAAGGGCAGATTAAGGTTTAAAGTAAGTAATGGCGAAACTTTTATTGTAGAGCCTGGCATTATTTTAATTGCGGCCGATACCGCGGGGTCCGGACATACCTGGGAACTTATTGATGGCGAAGAATGGCAACGGCTGTATATTCCGCTTGAAGAAAATGCCGAGGATTATTTTATTGCAGATTAAATATGGGAAAAACCTGATCTGCAAGTGAAAAAGATAGAATGACAAGCTTAAGTTAGGAGAATAATAGTTTGTAATTATCTACAATTTAATAATTTTAGCCCTCTACATAAATCCGTATTTTAAACCACATCGTAAATAACATCAACCTAAAATGATGTTATGAAAATTCTTTGCAGTCTATTTTTTGTTGTATTAAGTTTTTTGCCAATGGATAAAAACGTTCCGGTGGCAAAAGTTGATTTAAAAAAGTACGCAGGCACCTGGTACTCTTTATACTCAATTCCAACTGTATTTGATAGAGGCAGCAGAGAAACCACTACAAGGTACTCTTTAAACAAAGAGGGCTATTATAATGTAGTTACAACTTATAAAAAATCCGGTGATGAGAAAGTCTATTCCCGGAATTCGAAAATGTTCCCCCCGGAAGATGGTAAAAACGGCGAGTTGCATGCACAATTTATATGGCCCATAAAAATTGATTACTGGATTATAGAGCTTGCAGAAGATTATTCATACGTGGTGGTTGGGCATCCCGATCATAAATTTTTATTCATTATGAGCAGAACCCCAAAAATGGATAAGAAAAAATATGAAGAAATAACTTTGAGGTGTAAAGCAAAAGGATACGAGGTAAACAAGCTTACCGCTCAGTTTACCCCGTAAAACATGCTAAACCTTTAGCTTAATAAAATTTCGGTAATGGGTTTAAACTTGTGTTTTGACGTTGATGCCAATATGGATAAATGGTTGGCACCTCGCTTGCTGCATCAAGTTTTTTAATTTGCTCCACTGTTAACCTCCAACCTGTAGCGCCTAAATTTTCTTTTAGCTGCGCTTCATTTCTGGCTCCAATAATGATACTTGAAACCGTTGGCCGCTGCAACAACCAGTTAAGCGAAACCTGGGCAACAGTTTTCCCGGTTTCTTCAGCAACTTCATCCAGCGCATCGGTTATGTTGTAAAATACCTCTTCGTTAAAAGCTGCTTCAGGCACCGGACTTCCGCCCTGCGCTACCCTACTCTCTTGTGGCACTGGTTTATTTCGTCCGAATTTACCACCCAAACGTCCGGCAGCCAATGGGCTCCAGATAAATGCACCCACATTTTGGTCTACACCTAAAGGCATTAATTCCCACTCATATTCTCTGTTGGCAAGTGAATAATAAACCTGGTGCGCAACATATTTATTCCATCCGTATTTTTCAGAAATGGCTAAAGATTTCATCAAACCCCAGCCCGAAAAGTTTGAGCAGGCAATATACCTTACTTTTCCACTTTCAATCATATCATCAAGCGTTCTTAAAGTTTCCTCAACAGGTGTATTTCCATCAAAGCCGTGCATGTGGTAAATGTCAATATAATCTGTATTTAAACGCTTTAAACTTCCTTCCAATTGTTTTAAAAGGTGAAAACGAGACGATCCCTGGTTATTTGGACCTTCGCCAAAGGTAAAAGTTGCTTTGGTCGAAATTAAAACTTTATCTCTAAGCCCGGCAATGGCCTTTCCTAAAATTTCTTCCGATAAGCCATCAGAATAAATATCGGCAGTATCAAAAAGATTTACACCTGCATCAAGGCAAAGATTAACCATTCGGGTTGCTTCATCGGCTTGCGTACTGCCCCAAGCTTTAAAAAAGTCGTTGCTTCCACCAAAGGTTGCTGTTCCAAATGTTAATGCGGGTACAAAAAGTCCCGAAGCACCTAATTGTCTGTATTCCATATTATAATTTTATTTATTTAAAGCTGGATAATTCAAGTCTTTATTCATCCTATCACTAACGATTAAGATGATTAAAAATGCCAACTAAGTTTCTTTAAATTAAAATTAATTGAAAAAAGGATAAGGAAAAGACAATTAGCCTTTATAAGAAATTGCCAGGAGATTTGGCCTCGAGCATGCTAATTAAAAAGATTATGACACGATTTGTTGCTAAATAAAAAAGGGCTAAAAATCAATTTTAGCCCTTTAAATTATTTATAAACTTTCCAGTTTTGCAGGTTTTAATTTAGAGGTACTAAAAAGCATAAATAACACGCCAACCAACAGTACAATCCATCCCCATTGGAAATGTACTACTTTACCAATAAGCTTATTGGCGAATCCATATTTGGTGTAGTTATGGGCCGTAAAGTAAACTGCTATAACGCTTAAAATGTACCAAATAGCCATTACAAAACTCATAAATTTAAAGGCTCCAACTTTTCTTATAAAAAGAATAAGTATAGAAATAACTATAAGTGCGTAAGTAATTAAAAAAAGACGCGCATCAGATTGATACAGATTCCAGTTGCCTTTTATAGGCACTTTTAACATGGGACAAAAACCTGCAATTACACACAGCAGAATGCCAAGCCAGGCATAAAATTTATTTAGTACTAACATATTTTAAGATGGTTAACTGTTTAAATTGATTTGTTGCTAAACTAAATTGTTAACACGATTGCCGTTTACAATAAACGTCTAATGTCCTATTGACCTTCTATAATACCCATTTTATCAGCAAAATGAGCACAATAATCGCGTAAATCTTCAACAATTAAATTTTCGCCTGTAGCTTTTAAAAAGCTATCGCCCATGGTTTGAAGGGTTTCGTAGAAAAAACGTTTCATCTCATCAACAGGCATATCTTTTGTCCAAAGATCAATGCGCATTGAATTTTTATAATTGTGATCCCAAAGTGCTAAAATCATTGATTTAACAGGTACCTGATCTTTCGTTTGTGCATCAGTACTTTCCCAAAGAATATTCTCTGGCATATTATTATCATCTAACTCTACTGTTATTTTTATTTCTGCTTTTCTCATTTTAAAATTGATTTCACCGTTTTAAGGGATTCCTTTTATACTTTATTTTGCGGCTGCAAATATGCTTAATTTAAAAGGTAATTCTAATTGGTTTTAAGTTACTTTTTGTAAAATTAACATCAGAACTGCAGCAATGAAAATAAATACGACTTCTACAATCCATATTCTTTTCAGGTCTTTTAGCGTAAAACGAAAAATTAAATCTGTTATAAAAGTAACCACAATTAAACAGCCTAAAATAAGTAGGTAAAAACGGCTGAAATCAACATGTCTTGGTGTATGTTCGTTGTTAGAAAACAGATTTACGATAACCAAAGCCAGGCTGGCTGCTCCAACAATATTTAATGGGGTAACTCGAAATTTCATTACTTTTTCTTATCGAAGCGTTTGCCTTTTTTAAATGATTTTATGGTTTTACCAGCTTTTGCCTTCGCTTTATCACGTTCTTTTTGTTCAATAGCTTTAGCATGTTTTTTTTCGTGGAAAGCTCCTTTAAAATCAGGATCTTCCTTACGTTTTTGCATGTCTATTTCTTTAGCAATATGCTGGCGCTCTTCGTATGGCGTTTCATCTATAAATACCTCAGCCGGAATTTCGGCAACTGGAATGTACTGACGGATTAGTTTCTCAATTTTCCGGATGTAATATTTCTCCGCATCTGTAGCGAGGGTAATGGCATCGCCCTTGGCAAAGGCTCTTCCTGTACGGCCAATACGGTGTACATAATCTTCGATGATAATGGGCACATCGAAATTAATAACGTGGCTTACATCGCTTACATCAATACCCCTGCTTGCAACATCTGTAGCCACCAAAACCCGTATACTGCCTTCCTTAAAACTGTTTATCGAATTAATTCTGGTATTTTGTCCTTTGTTGGCATGGATTACACGAACATTTGCGGCACCATACCTGCGCTCAATAAAGTTGTAAATATTATCGGCTACGGTTTTAGTTTTGCAGAAAATAATCAGGCGGTTAAAGGCCTCATCATTTTTCAACAAATGCTGCAATAAGTTAATTTTGGTTTTAAAATTAGGCACATAATACAGTGTTTGGGTAACGTTTGCTGCTGGTGTAGCTTGTTGAGAGGTTTCTATTATCGTGGGATTCTTTAAAAAGTCGCCGGCAATTTTTTGAACCAGCTCACTCATAGTTGCCGAAAAAAGCAAATTCTGACGCTTGCGGGGTACAATTTCCAAAATCCTGTGGATAGAACCAATAAAGCCCATATCCATCATTTTATCGGCTTCATCGAGCACTAAAAACTTAAGACTTTGGGTATTAATGTCTCCTGATAAATATAAATCTAAAAAGCGTCCCGGGGTGGCAATAACAATATCAACCCCTTTTGCAATTTGTTCTTTTTGTGTTTTAGGGCCAATGCCACCAAAAATAACCACAGAACGGATGTCTGTATAAACCGAGAAACGTTTAACTTCCTCAGCAATTTGCATGGCAAGCTCACGGGTTGGCGATAAAATTAAAGCTCTTGGATGATCGCCTTGTGCATATTTCAATTGCATTAACATAGGCAATACAAATGCTGCAGTTTTTCCGGTACCGGTTTCGGCTATCCCGAAGATATCTTGTCCTGATAAAACCGGCGCAATTGCTTTTTCCTGTATAGGCGTTGCAACCGTGTAGCCTGCTTCGGCTACTGCATTTAATATTTGCCTGTTTAACTTAAATTCTTCAAACGATTTTGCCATAGCGTACAAAGATAGTTTATTTGAGCCGAAAAGGCTTAAATAGTCAGGAGTTCTTAGTGTTTAGCATGGCGTTAAAACCCAGGCTTTACCTTTTAAAATATCCTGCAGTATGGTTATTAAATCTAAAACATTCGTTTTTGGAATGCCTAATTGTATTTTAATTTGATTTCGGATTGTTGAAAAACTAAACTTTTTGAATTCAATTAATCAATTTTACAATTAAACAGTTAACCCAATTTACTACCTTTGAAACCATGAACACTTATCTGATAAAAGCGGCTACAATAGTAAACGAAGGCCAAAAATATATTGCTGATGTTTTAATTAAAGATGGAATGATCGCCAAAATAGGGCAGAATTTAGCTGCAAATGGTGCTCAGGAAATAAATGCCGAAGGACAATACCTTTTACCCGGCATGATTGATGACCAGGTTCATTTTCGTGAACCGGGATTAACACATAAAGCAGATATTTTTACAGAAAGTATGGCTGCCGTAGCCGGAGGAATTACCTCTTTTATGGAAATGCCCAATACCGTACCCAATACTTTAACACAAGATTTATTAAAAGATAAATACGATATTGCCTCGCAAACCTCATTGGCTAACTATTCATTCTATATGGGGGCCAGCAATGATAATATTGAAGAGGTGCTAAAAACAGATGCTAAAAATGTATGTGGAATTAAGGTTTTTATGGGTTCATCAACCGGAAATATGTTGGTTGATAATGAAAAAACTTTAGAGAGCATTTTTAGCAAGGCTCCGATTTTGGTGGCCACACACTGCGAAGACGAGGCAACCATCCGCCACAACCTTGCTACCTTTAAAGCCAAGTACGGCGAGGATTTAACGATTGATATGCACCCATTGATCAGAAGTGCAGAGGCTTGTTATAAATCTTCATCAATGGCTGTTGAGCTGGCTAAACGCCATCAAACCCGTTTGCACATTTTACACATTTCTACAGCTAAAGAAATTACATTATTCGACAACACAATACCTTTAAAGGATAAAAAAATTACGGCAGAGGCCTGTGTACACCACCTTTGGTTTAACGATACGGATTACGCTGAAAAAGGAAATTTTATTAAATGGAACCCAGCGGTAAAAACTGCTGAAGACCAGGTTGGCGTTTTACAAGGTGTTTTGGATAATCACATTGATGTGATTGCTACAGATCATGCCCCACATACTTTAGAAGAAAAGCAAAAACCATATTCACAAGCCCCTGCAGGCGGGCCATTGGTTCAACATGCATTGCCTGCTTTGTTTGAAATGCACTTACAAGGTAAAATCTCACTCGAAAAAATTGCTGAAAAGACGGCACATAACCTGGCCATTTGCTTTGATATTGAAAAACGTGGTTTTATACGCGAAGGTTATTGGGCCGATTTAGTTTTGGTAAACCTGAACGATCCATGGAAAGTAACTACACTTAATAATTTTTATAAATGCGGCTGGTCACCATTTGATGGGCAAACTTTTCAGGCCAGTATTACACACACATTTGTTTCAGGTAATCTGGCTTATTTAAATGGTCGTTTCACCACAGATCAGATCGGAAAACGCTTGACATTTGTTCGATAATGCTTAAAAACTTAAAAAAGATTCTTTTTAAAACCGGCGCCCTGCTTGGTGCAGGTTTGTTGATCTTTTTATTTGGCTTATTTCCTGCACTTGTTCAAAAATATTATTCTACAGGACTTTACCTGTATATATCCTCTGCCTTACGTTTTATTTCGTCGATCTTTCCTTTTGCCATAGGCGATATTATTTATGCCCTGCTCCTTGCATTTGCAGTTTATAAAATTGTTAAATTCTTTAAAAACAGGAAGAAACTTAAAAAGCAAAACAGACTGATTGCCCCATTGCAAGTGTTTAACTTTTTTCTAATTCTTTATATTCTGTTCAAAATTGTGTGGGGATTAAATTACAGCCGCCCAGGTATTGCGCAAGAATTGGGTGTAGGCAATAAAAAATATGATGTTAAAGAGCTGGTTTTATTAGGCAACTATTTTTTAGAAAAAACAAATGCCTTAAAACTACAAACCGTTAAACAAGGTAAAGTTCCTGTGTATACGGTAAAAGAACTGGAAACAAAATCTGCAGCTGCTTATGCGTTAATGGCTGCGAAAAACAGTGTTTTCAAGTACCGTAATCCATCGGTTAAAGCCGTGTTAAGCCCATGGCTAACCAGTAAAATGGGTATTGAAGGTTATTATGCTCCCTTATCGGGCGAAGCCAATATCAATACAAATTTGCCTGATTTTGTTAAACCCTATGTTACCTGCCACGAAATTGGCCACCAATTAGGAGTTGCGTATGAAGACGAAGCCAATTTACTGGGTTATTTAACTGCTGCAAACAGTACAGATTTAAATTTCAGGTATTCCGCCAATTACGAAATGTTGCGGTATATTTTATTCGAAATCCGAATGAAATCGCCTGATGATTACACTATACTTTACAACAAGCTTTTGCCGCAGGTTTTGGCCGATTTTAAAACAGAAAAAGAATTCTGGCGTAAATACAACGGCGAAATGTTTGGCTATATGGACGCTGCTTTCGATCGTTTCTTAAAACTAAACAATCAGAAAAAGGGTATCGATAGTTATCAGGATATTGTAATCTGGCTTTGGAATATCCATAAAAACGAGCTGAACATACGATCAAAGATTTGAGCTACCCGTTTTCACACTAATTTTTACCGTTTACGTAACGCCTATCCATGAATGGCTTCTTTTGTTCCAAAACTCTGAATCAATTCCCCTTCAAAATCCAGCCACTCTTTCCAGCGTTTATCCACATCAACATCGGTACTGTATTTGCGCGCAAAATTTAAAAAAGTAGTATAATGGCCCGCCTCCGAAACCATTAATTCATGATAGAATTTAGCCAGCGCCTCATCTTTGATGTTTAAAGACAATACGCGAAAGCGCTCGCAGCTTCTGGCTTCAATCATTGCAGCAAATAAAAGCCTGTCGATAAAAGCCATATTACGGCTTCCGTCTTTCTTGCTGAATTTAACCAAACGCCCAACATAATCATCTTTGCGTTCGCGGCTTAAGGTGTAGCCACGTTGCTTTATAATTTCAATAACCATCTGAAAATGCTGCATTTCCTCAATAGCAATCGCTGTTAATTCATCAACTAAATCCTGGTGTTCAGAATTTTGCGTTATTAAAGTAATGGCGTTACTCGCCGCTTTTTGCTCACACCAGGCATGATCAGATAAAATTTCTTCTAAATTAGATTCGGCAATATTTGCCCAACGCGGGTCTGTTAATAATTTTAATCCTAACATGGTTATTCAAAATTCGAATGCCAAAATTAGAAATAATCGGCACGCTTTTAAAATTGTGTAGCAAAAACAGCTTATTTTGCACAAAATTTAAATCATGGATGCAAAGAAATTATTAATTATTGGATTCGTTTGGCCAGAACCAACTTCATCGGCAGCTGGCACCAGAATGATTCAATTGGTTGATTTATTTCTGAAAAAGGGTTATAAAATCACCTTTGCATCTGCCGCCTCGAAAAGCGATTTCAGTTATAATTTCGCTCAGGGAGCAGTTATTGAAAAAGAAATTAAACTAAATGATGAAAGCTTCAATTCATTTTTAAAAGATTTAAATCCTGAAATTGTCTTATTCGATCGCTTTATGGTTGAAGAGCAATACGGCTGGCGCGTACAACAAGAATGCCCAAATGCCCTAAGGATATTAGATACCGAAGATTTACATTTTCTGCGCAGCGCCCGACAGCAAAGTACTAAAAAGCAGGAAACGTTAAATTTATTTAATGAGGTGGCAAAACGTGAAATCGCTTCAATTTTACGATGCGATTTATCCTTGATTATATCAGAAATAGAAATGAAGATCCTTCAAAAGCAATTTAGAATTGATTCTTCTTTAGTTTACTACCTGCCCTTCCTCGAAGCGGAAATTACAAGCAAAGCCATTCAAAACTGGGTTCCATTTGAAGAACGGGCCGATTTTATTTTCATCGGAAACTTCCTTCACGAACCAAACTGGAATACCGTTCAAACTTTAAAAACTAAGGTTTGGCCCATACTGCGCAAAAAACTCCCACAGGCAAATATGAATATTTATGGTGCATATGCATCGCAAAAAGTTTTGCAGCTGGCGAATAAAAGCGAAAGATTTTTTATCCACGGAAGGGCAAAAAATGCCCGCGAAACCATTGCCAAACATAAAATTCTACTCGCACCTATTCAGTTTGGCGCCGGCGTAAAAGGAAAATTTATTGATGCCATGCAAGTTGGAACGCCATCTGTAACTACTAATGTTGGTGCTGAGGCCATGAAAGGCCAATTAGACTGGAATGGTTTTATTGAAGATGATTTAACTTTTTTTGTAGAAAAAACAGCCGAATTGTATCAAAATAAAACCTTGTGGTGTACGGCTCAGCAAAACGGTGTACAAATTATTAATGAGCGTTACAACGCCGCGGCTTTTGCCGATTTTTTTATGTTAAAGGTTGAGGAACTGTTGCTGGGGCTGATCAAACACCGTCAGAATAATTTTTTTGGACAGATTTTAAACCACCATACCGTACAAAGCACCAAATACATGTCGCTATGGATACAAGAAAAGAACAAATAACTGTTTTCAATATTGGAGCGGAACAAATTTCAACTTTACAACATTCCAACAAATTTCAAAAACAAAGTATGTAAATTCGCCCCATGGCAAAAATATCAATTAACCTTGCTACAGGTTCGTTTCAAAAAGAAGAAATTATAGTCGGTATAGATTTAGGTACAACCAATAGCCTGGTTGCTTTTATCAATCCGGATAAAAACCCGCAAGTTATAAACGATACCGGAAAAGGGCTTTTAGTTCCTTCTGTGGTCTATTTTAATAGCCAAAACGATGCCATTGTAGGTAATGAAGCTAAAGAATATTTAACAACAGATCCTGCAAATACAATTTTCTCTGTAAAACGTTTATTGGGGCGATCATATAAAGATGTTGCTGAACATTCCGCAATTTTCTCATACAAAATAATTGATGACGATACGGATGCACTGGTTAAAATCCAGGCTGGAAATCGTTTCTACACCCCCATTGAACTTTCTGCCGAAATTTTAAAAGAATTAAAGGCGCGCGCAGAGCACGCATTAAAAACACCAGTAAATAGAGCTGTAATTACCGTTCCGGCTTATTTTAACGATAGCCAGCGCCAGGCAACCCGCGATGCAGGTAAGCTGGCCGGCCTCGATGTAATGCGTATTGTAAACGAACCAACTGCAGCCAGTTTGGCCTACGGAATTGGATTAGATCCGGCTCAGCAAAAAACCATTGCCGTTTATGATTTGGGAGGTGGTACTTTTGATGTATCTATTCTTCAGATACAAAACGGAATATTTGAAGTTTTGGCCACAAATGGAAATACTTATTTAGGTGGAGATGATTTCGACAGGGCTATTTTAAACCATTGGTTCGAAAAAAATAACCTGAATACATCGGAAGTAGCCCAAAACAACATTTTAATGCAAACCCTGCGTTTGCAGGCAGAAGCGGCAAAAAAAGCATTATCTACTCAAAACCTGTATAATGAACAGGTTGGCGAAATCTGGTGTACATTAGATAAACAAACCTTTGAGCAATTAATTTCTGCCAAAGTAGAAGAAACCATAACGGCCTGCAAAAATGCCTTAACAGATGCTGGCTTAACGGCAGCAGATATTGATGAAGTTATTTTAGTCGGCGGCTCTACCCGTACACCTTTCGTTAAACAACAGGTAGAAAATTTCTTTGGCAAAAAGCCACAAGACAATATCAATCCGGATGAGGTGGTTGCTCTTGGAGCCGCCATACAAGCCGATGTACTGGCCGGAAACCGTTCTGATATTTTATTGCTTGATGTTACCCCGCTTTCTTTAGGCATTGAAACTATGGGCGGTTTAATGGATACCATTATTGCCAGAAACAGCAAGGTACCAACCAAAGCAGGCAGACAATACACCACTTCTATTGATGGACAGGTAAACATGAAAATTTCTGTTTTTCAGGGAGAGCGCGATTTAGTAAAGGAAAACCGTAAACTGGCTGAGTTTGATTTAAAAGGGATTCCAGCGATGCCTGCAGGCTTACCCAAAGTAGATATTAACTTTTTGCTAAACGCGGATGGTATTTTAACTGTACAAGCCGTCGAACTTCGCTCGGGTGTGAAACAGGAAATTGAAATTACGCCGAGTTATGGCTTAAGTGATGATACTGTTGAAAAAATGTTAATTGACAGCATTACACATGCTAAAAGCGATGTGGAGCAACGCATGTTAATAGAAGCCCGCAGCGAAGGCGAACAATTGCTTTATACTGCCGAACGTTTTATAGAAAAGCACGCTGAACATTTAACAACAGCAGAAATTACCGAAACAAAAACTCATATAGAAGCCCTTAAATCGGCTTTGGCAAGTGCCGAAAAAGATAGCATTCTTAAAAAAGCCGATGAATTAAATGAATTTACCCGTCCTTTTGCGGAGCGCGTAATGGATGCAGCCATTTCTACTGCAATGAAGGGTAAAAAGATTGAATAAATAAAGCCTTGCCTCAGGCAATATTTATGAGAAATTAAATAAGGACATTTGTAGCTACAGGTGTCCTTTTATTTTAACAACATCTGGTAATTTTAAGCACTATGGCTAAATCAAACATCAGCAAGTTTCGGATTTTATAACCGCCCACTTCAACTGATATTTGTCAGGTAAAATTTAAGCAAATGAATGAGCAGAATCAAATCAACTATAATCGCATTGCAAGCGCTATCGATTATATTAAAGCAAACTTTAAAAGCCAGCCAAGTTTAGATGAAGTTGCCGAAAAAGTACATTTAAGTCCATTTCATTTTCAGCGCTTATTTAGTGAGTGGGCCGGCACAAGTCCTAAAAAATTCTTGCAATACATAAGCGTAGAACACGCCAAACAACTTTTAACCCACACCCAAAGTACTTTATTTGAAACGGCTTACCAAACCGGGCTTTCAGGCACAAGCCGCTTACACGATCTTTTTGTTAATATTGAAGGTATGACGCCTGCCGAATACAAACAGGGTGGCAAAAACCTTCAGATAAATTACAGTTATGCAGAAAGTCCTTTCGGAAATATAATTGTGGCCTCTACCAGCAAAGGTGTATGTTATATGGCTTTTAATGAATCTGAAAAACAAGGTTTTGAAGATTTAAAATTAAAATTCCCAGAAGCTTTATTTAACAGAAAGTTAGATTTACTGCAGCAAAATGCACTATTCATCTTTCAAAACGACTGGAGTAAACTGCCTGAAATAAAATTACATTTAAAAGGAACTGATTTTCAGCTCAAAGTATGGGAAACTTTATTGAAAATTCCCATGGGCCAGCTTTCTACCTATGGCTCAATAGCCAAAAAGTTAGAAAATCCAAATGCTTCAAGAGCTGTAGGTACCGCCATTGGCAGTAATCCCATTGCTTTTTTAATTCCCTGCCATCGGGTTATCCAGTCATCAGGAAATTTTGGTGGTTACATGTGGGGAAATACACGCAAAACGGCCATTATTGGCTGGGAGAACGCTCAAACCCAGACTTCTGGTTAAGTGATGATTTTGCATAAAAATAGCTCCGCTATTGAATTAAAAAAAGCCCTCAAACAAAAAGAAGTTTGCTATGGAGGGAATTTAAAATTAAAGATTTACGGAACTTTGCACTGTAAATCGGGCAAAAGAATGAAAGTTGTAAACAGGGTTTTCTTTTCATCAGAAATGGAAGCTTTACAAAATGGCTTTCGCCCCTGCGGTAATTGTATGCCCGTAAAATATCAAAATTGGAAAAATGGACTTATTCAATAACAAAAAAACTGAAGATATTAACCTGTTGCCAGAAGATGGCACTGTAAATTACTATGGCAGGTTATTCTCTATAGCAGAGGCAAATCATTATTATGATGTTTTGTTCAGTAACATTGAATGGAAAAACGACGAGGCAATTATTTTTGGTAAGCACATTTTAACCAAACGTAAAGTGGCCTGGTATGGCGAAAAACCTTTTGAGTATACTTATTCAAACACGACAAAGCAGGCCCTGCCCTGGACAATGGAATTGCTTGAATTAAAAGCAAAAATTGAACAACGAACTGGCGAGACTTTTAATTCTTGCTTACTTAATTTATACCACAATGGCGATGAAGGTATGGCCTGGCATAGCGATGGAGAAAAGGATTTAAAGAAAAATGGCGCCATTGGTTCGGTAAGTTTTGGTGCTGAGCGTAAGTTTGCATTTAAACACAAACAGAATAAAAAAACCGTTTCCATGGTGCTGGAGCATGGGAGTTTACTGGTCATGAAAGATACCACACAAACCCATTGGCTGCACCGCTTACCGCCAACTAAAACCATTAATAAACCGAGAATTAACCTAACTTTCAGAACGATTGTTGGCTAACAATTTGCAGTCAATTCTTATTTATCATCAGATGTTTTAACTTTACCTAACCGAAAGCTGATCTTAATGAAAGCCAAAAAGCTGCTAAAAACAACATTTATTCTTTTAGTTTCCTCGTTTGTGTTGCACATTGTTTTTACCGTGGTTGATGGCCTTAAAAATTCAAAAACCAAGGCAGATGCAGCCGTAATTTTAGGCAATAAAGTAAACCCTGATGGGACACTGTCAGCTCGTTTAATGCAACGTATGGATTGTGGTCTGGGTTTATATAAATCAGGACAAGTAAAAAAAATTATTGTAAGTGGCGGGCTTGGAAAGGAAGGCTTTTTCGAAGCTGAAAAAATGAAAGCATTTCTGGTCAAAAATGGCATTCCCGATTCGGTTATTACAGTGGATAATTATGGAGATAATACGCTTAAAACCGTACAAAACACGTTAGCTTTAAAAAACAAACTTCATTTTAAGAGTTTGATTGTCGTTTCTCAATACTACCACATTAGCAGAATCAAAATGCTTTTCAGAAAGAATGGTTTTAGTAACTTGGGCAGCGCAAGTCCGAGGTATTTCGAATGGCGCGATTTATATTCACTAATCCGTGAGTTTGTGGCTTATTACAAAGAACTAATTTAAACTATGAACATTAAGAAATCCTTATTCCTGCTATTTTTTATGGCCTGCTCCTATTATAGTTTTGGACAGAATTACATTTTCTTTTTACACAATAAATTTGCAGAAGACCATCCACTTACAGAGGCTCATCCCGAATATGGAAAAACAGCTTATAAGGAGATTTTAGATAAATTCAATGCAAATGGTTTTCAGGTAATCAGTGAAAAAAGGCCTGCCAATACGGATGTTGGAAAATATACTAAAAAAGTAATCTCACAAATAGACAGCTTACTCAAACTCGGGATTAAGCCAAATCACATCACCGTAATTGGCACTTCAAAAGGTGGCTACATTGCCCAATATGTTTCAAGCAACTTAAAAAATCCGGATGTAAATTTTGTTTTCATTGGCTGTTACCGTGATAAAGACCTTACTTCCTTCCCTGGAATTAATTATTGCGGAAATATATTAACCATTTACGAAAAATCAGACGAATTTGGCGTTTCGGCTCTTAAAAGAAAAGAAACTTCCAACCTGAAAATCAATCATTTTAAAGAAATTGAATTAAATACCGGGCTAAAACATGGTTTTCTATTTAAGCCTATGCAAGAATGGATGGAACCGGCAATGCAATGGGCAAAGCAACAATACAATTAGTTTTTTCAATTTATGATACAGTATAAAACTGCTCAGACAGAACAGGAGCTTTTAGCGATTTTGGCATTACAAAAAGCAAACCTGGGCATTAACTTAACAGCCTCCGAAGCAATGGAACAGGGCTTTGTTACCGCATATCATACCTTAGCCGAGTTAAATAAACTTAATCATATTGAGCCACATATTATCGCTGTTGACAACGGAAAAGTAGCGGCGTATGTACTGGCCATGACAGCGCAATCCAGGTTTGACATCGCCATCTTGATACCCATGTTTGAAATGTTTGCTGAAATAACTTATCAGAAAAAATTTATTACAGATTATAATTACTTGGTTGTTGGACAGGTTTGTGTAGATAAAAATTATCGTGGCCAGGGAATTTTCGATGAAGTATATAACGCTTACAAAAAACAATACCAAAACAAATATGATTTCGCAATTACAGAGGTTGCCACCAAAAACCTGAGATCAATGAAAGCACATAACCGCATTGGCTTTAAGGAAATCCATCGGTTTACTGCTCCAGATGGTATAGAATGGAGTGTGGTATTGTGGGATTGGCAAAATTGATAAAAAATCTTTCATCCGGCTTTTATCCCGCCGCACCTTTTTAAAACCCGAGTAAACTGTTTTTATTTCCCTGATTATTTTGTTACAAACACAATCTGGTTCATAATTTGCAGCGCTTATAAAAATTGATGCTTATATTTAGTAAGAATCAATTTTAAAGCTCTATCTAAATTATAAGAATGGATAAATCCGAACAGTTAAACCTGCTTTTAGTTAAGCTGGAAAACCTATTACTGAGACAGCAGGATTTCGAGGCCGAAATTACTGCTTTACAGAAGGAAGTAAGGCAGTTACAATTTCCTGGTGCTGTACCTGAAACGCCTGCACCAAGTTTAAAGGTTGAACCACAAACAGTTATTTTTCCACCAAAAAATATGCCTCCGGTTTACGCCAGTCAAAATATTCCAGCTCCGCAACCCCAGCCAAGATTTCCAAGAACGCCGGATGCAGGCAACTTTTCAGCTAATTTCAAGAGAGAAAATATCGGAAAGTCAGATTTCGAAAAATTTATTGGCGAAAACCTCATCAGTAAAATTGGCATCTTAATTTTAATTATTGGTGTTGCAATTGGTGCCAAATATGCCATAGATCATGATATGATAAGTCCATTAACCCGCATTATTTTGGGTTATGCCGTTGGTGCAGGCTTAATGGCATTCGCAATTAAACTTAAAGAAAAGTACGAAAACTTCTCTGCCGTGTTGGTAAGCGGGGCCATTGCCATCATGTATTTTATTACCTATGCCGCTTACGATTTTTATGCCCTTATTCCGCAGGCACTGGCCTTTATTTTAATGGTTGTTTTTACCTCATTTACTGTTGTAGCCGCAATAAAATACAATAAACAAATTATTGCACATATTGGATTGGTTGGTGCGTACGCTGTTCCGTTTTTACTCAGTGATGGATCAGGAAAAGTAGTTGTACTCTTCAGCTACATGGCAATTATAAACATTGGGATTTTGGTATTAAGCTTTAAAAAATACTGGAAACCCCTTTTTTATCTTTCATTCGGTTTAAGCTGGATTATTTTTGGTTCCTGGTTAATGGATTCTTTCGATGTTGTACAACATTACACTATTGCCTTAATTTTTAGCACCTTATTTTTCTTCATTTTCTACATCACCAACTTAGCCTATAAAGTAGGCAAAAAAGAGCAGTTCGGTTTTACAGATGTCATTTTACTCCTGCTTAACTCATTTGTTTATTATGGCATTGGTTACTACATATTGCAAACCGAAAAAACCGGTGTACAGTTATTAGGATTATTTACCCTCGCAAATGCCGTTATCCATTTTGTAGTGAGCCTTGTTATTTACAAAAGGCAATTGGCAGATAGAAATTTGTTCTATTTAATTTTAGCCATGGTTATTACTTTCATAACTATGGCTGTACCTGTGCAGCTAAATGGTGGCTGGGTAACTATATTTTGGGCAGTAGAAGCCGCTATATTATTTTATCTCGGAAGAATTAAAAACATTGCCATCTACGAAAAATTATCTTTCCCGATTATCTTTTTGGCTTTTCTAAGCTTATTACAAGATTGGAATGTAAATTATGATTACGGTTATTACGACTACAACAACCAATATAAAGCCTTGACACCGTTTTTAAACGGGGGATTTTTAACCGCAGCAATTTTCATCGGCGCCTTTAGCTGGATGCTAACCATTAATAGAAAAGACAATGAAAACCCTGAACGCTGGTTATGGACCAAACAGGTTTTAACTTATATTATTCCGTCTATTTTGTTATTGGTTACCTACATAACCTTTAAGTTAGAAATTGAGCGTTATTTTAATAATTTATATCATGCAACAAAGATTAATATTAATCCGGGTGCAAAGGCGAATTACGAATCATTCAGGTATAATTATAATATTTTATCGCTAAAAACCAGCTGGATATATGTTTATACTTTATTTTTTGCAACAGCACTTACCTGGATCAATCTTAAAAAGATTAAAAATCAGGCACTAACAGTTACAACTATTGCAATTAATGTAGTGGTAATATTAATATTTCTAACCCATGGCCTGTGGAATTTAAGTGAATTAAGAGATGCTTTTAAAGCTCAAAATGATCCGTACTTTACTGTTCCCCCCGTTAATATTATTGTAAGGTATGTTTCTATTGCATTTTTTGCCTTGCTCATTGCTGCGTGCTATCGTCTAAGTCAATTAGATTTAGTTAAGAAAAAGCATAAAACTGCTTTCGATTACCTTTTTTATATTTCTTTACTGTGGATCATCAGCAGTGAATTGATTAATATTTTAGAGTTATCTAAACAAGATAGCGGGCACAAACTTGGTTTAAGTATTTTATGGGGTGTTTATGCTTTATTTATGATTAGCATAGGCCTATGGAAAAACAAAAAGCACTTACGTATTGGTGCTATTGTTTTATTTGGCTTTACACTGATTAAATTATTTGTTTATGACATCTCTTATTTAGATACCATTGCTAAAACCATTGTTTTTGTATCCTTAGGCGTGTTGCTTCTTATTATTTCATTCCTTTACAACAAGTACAAACACTTAATTACAGATGATGTTAAAACCGAAATTTAAGCTGTTTATCCTGTTGCTGTTTTTGGCTGGAACTTTACAAGCTCAGGTTAATCAATACCAATATAAACGAAATATAAATGGTGTAAAAAGCACCTGGCATAATATAGAGTTGCCAGTACAAATTTTTAAAAACTTAGCGCCCGGTTTCGAAGATATCAGGATATACGGTTTTAATGGTAAAGATACGGTTGAAGTTCCTTACCTGTTAAAATTACAATCCAGCCAAACCAGTCAAAAAGAAATTCCTTTTAAACTGATTAACCAAAGTAACAACCAAAACGGCTTTTATTTTACACTACAGGCTTCAAAAATCAGTACCATTAATCAAATCGATTTAAGCTTTAAACAAAATAATTTCGATTGGAAAGCCACATTGGAAGGCAGTAATAATGGCACCGAATGGTTTACCATTTTAAAAGATTACCGCATTTTATCCATTAAAAATGATAACACCGATTATCAGTTTACCAAGCTTAACTTTACTGATGCCGCCTATGCTTACTTCCGCGTACAAATCAAGGGCAGCGTACAAGCGGCATTATTATCGGCTAAAACGTTATTAATCGATACTGTTAAAGGAAATTATCAGGATGTAAAATATACTGGTTATCAATTAAAAAATAACAATAAAACCAAGCAAAGCACCATAGAAGTTACCTTGCCAAATGCAACGCCCTTAGCCAGCATACAAATAAATGCGCAAAGTGATTTTGATTTTTACCGTCCGATAAAAATAGAATTGGCCACGGATAGTTTCAAAACAGATAAAGGCATACAATATAATTACACCAGCGCTTATAATGGGATTATCAGTTCTTTAGAAAAACCTGTGTTTAACTTTGAAAACACCATCACTTCTAAATTAAAGATTACAATTGAAAATTACGACAACAGGCCTTTAAGGCTTAATACAATAGAGCTTAAAGGAAATGTATACAACTTAATTGCACGTTTTGAAAATCCTAAACTTAGTTATATTTTATATTACGGCAATGATAAAGCGGTAAAAGCAGAATATGACATTGCCAATTTTGAAAATAAAATACCCGCAAAACTAACCACGCTTACACTCGATAAAGAAGAAAAAAATGCAAACTACAGAACTACTTTGGCAGAGCAACCCTTATTTAGTAATAAAAACTGGTTATGGGCATTAATGATTATCATTATTGCACTTTTGGGCTGGTTTTCTTATAAAATGCTAAAAAATTAAAACCAAAAAGAATACAGTAAAATATGCCTGATGATGGTTATAAAAACTAAAAAAGATTTTAATTTAACGCTATAATTAGCAGAATAAATGAAGAATATATTTAGTGAAGAAGTTGCAAACGAAGTTATAGACAGAATAAACAAACTAAACCCTTCAACCGCAGCTGTTTGGGGTAAAATGAATGTTGCGCAAATGCTTGCCCATTGCAACATAAGTTATGAAATGGTATATGATGACATTCATAAAAGACCAAATGCATTTATGAAATTCATTTTAAAAAACCTGGTCAAAAAGAAAGTTGTAAGTGAAACACCCTATAAACGAGGTAATCCAACTGCTCCTCAATTTATCATCAAGGAAGAAAAAGATTTCAAAAATGAACGCACCAGATTGATTGATTACATAACAAAAACGCAACTTTTAGGTGCGCTGCATTTTAACGAAAAAGAATCACATTCCTTTGGTAAATTATCCACTTCTGAGTGGAACAATATGTTTTACAAACACCTGGATCACCACTTAAATCAATTTGGTGTTTAGCAATCTGTTTTCATAAAAAATTCAACCAATAAAATATTAATATAGTATAATGCATACTGCTGTAGAAGCAAGTATGTACACAAATAGAACTTTACAATGGCCGAACCAAAAACTAAATCAAAATCAACGCTGAAATACGGGAAATACGAAACGCAATACAATCATTATACTGCATTAGCGGCTGGAACAGTAACCGATTTGCAAGCTTTTAGCTGTCCAAATGGAAATGCTTTTATGGGCATGAAAATGTGGGTGAAATCTTTTGAAGATTGTGTTGAGTTGTTTCAAAGTGTGGGCATGCAAATTGGTTTTAGAATTGCTGATGAAATAGAAATTTACGAAACAGAACCAATAGAGCCTCCTACAGAGGATCCATATGCTTACGACATCAATTTTAACCCTTTTTAATTTAATTCAATAACAGTCCGGATTGCCCCTTAAATATGTCGTTTCCATACCCCACCAAATTACTGAAGGTTGCTTAAACTTGTATAACAATTAGTTAAAGATTTAAACGATAAAAAATGGCAAATCCGATAACAACCTGCCTTTGGTTTGATGGACAGGCAAAAGTAGCAGCAGATTTTTACTGTACAGTTTTTAAAGATTCTAAAATTACAAGCAATACGCCAATGGTTGTAACGTTTGAAATTAACGGGAGTAAGTTTATGGGGTTAAATGCAGGCCCTCAATTTAAGTTTGATGAAGCAGTTTCATTTCTTGTAGAATGCGAAAATCAAGAGGAAATAGACTATTACTGGGAAAAATTAACTGCTAATGGTGGCGAAGAAAGTGTATGCGGTTGGTTAAAAGATAAATTTGGTGTATCATGGCAAATTGCTCCTGCCAATTTGGGCACGTTAATGTCTGATCCTGAAAAAGCTGAACGCATGATGAAAGCGGTTATGCAAATGAAAAAAATAGATTTCGATACGCTTGTAAATGCTTAATTTATATTGTGCACATAGCGTAGTTTCGGCAGAAAATATTCTGTGTGTGCATTAATTTTCTGTATATTCATCTATGAAAAGATTAACGATTTACGCTGCGTTAATCATCCCAATATTACTTTGCACTTCATGGGGATTTTTTGCCCATCAACGCATAAACAATCTCGCTGTTTTTACGCTTCCTGCAGGCATGATCTCTTTTTATAAAGCCAACATTAAGTACCTCACAGATCATGCAGTAGATCCTGATAAAAGGCGTTATGCAGATACGCTCGAAGCTCCGAGGCATTATCTTGACGTAGAAAACTATGAGCAGGATATAGATAGCATTCCTGAAAAATGGAATGATGCCCTGGCGAAATATGGATTGAAGAAGTTAAATACAGACGGGATTCTTCCATGGCAAATCCAGCGCACCTATTACAGCTTGGTTAAGGCCTTTAAAGCGCACGATTCACTTAAAATACTAAAATACTCTGCCTATTTAGGTCATTACATTGGCGATGCGCATGTGCCCTTGCACACTACAGCCAATCACAATGGTCAACTCAGCAATCAGGTTGGCATTCACGCGTTTTGGGAAAGCCGCTTGCCCGAATTATTTTCTATAAAGTATAATTATGTAGTTGGTAAAGCCATTTACATTGAAAACCCCTTAAAAGAAGCCTGGAAAATAATTAAACACAGCCATAACCTGGTGGATACTGTTTTAAAGCTTGAAGCTGAATTAAACAAAACTTTTCCTTCAGATCAGAAATATAGTTTTTCGGAAAGGAATAATACCATATTAAAACAATATTCGGTTCCCTATTCAAAGGCTTATCATGGTCAGATGAATAATATGGTTGAAAAACAAATGCGCAATGCGATCCTACAAATAGGTTCTTTCTGGTATTCGGCATGGATTGATGCCGGCCAACCGGAGCTTAAAAATCTAAAATTTGTAGAAGGGCTTCCAAATGAAGTTACAGCAGAAAAGGATGTTGAAAAGAAGTTTCAAAATGGTCAACTCATTGGCAGAGAACTATGAACTCCTTTTTCTTGCTTATTATAACTTTAAAAGCGATAAAATAAAAAGGGGTTCATTTTATTGAACCCCTCCTAAAAAATATCTATTTGCCTTTTATTTTTCAGGCTCTATCATCTTTTCAACTTCTTTCGGTTTTAACCGGCTTTTAATTGCCGCCCAAACTGCTGGTACAAAAGTAACAACCGCTATAAATATAATAACCAATTCGAAATTGTTTTTGATTATAGGAATTTGTCCGAGTAAATAGCCACCAATTAATAAAGCAATAATCCAGGTTACACCGCCAATAATATTGTAATACGTAAAACGGCCGAAAGGCATTTTCGCGATACCTGCAACAAAAGGAGCAATGGTTCTAAAAATGGGTAAAAAACGACTTAACATGATAGCCTTACCACCATGTTTTTCAAAAAACTCGTGTGATTGATGGTAATATTTAAGTTTTAAAATTTTATTACTTTCTTTAAAAACACCTGCGCCCAGCACACTTCCCAACTTATAATTTAAAGTATTGCCTAAAATTGCCGCTACAATTAAAATAATCATCATTATCCAAATGTTTAAGCCTGTTTCGTGTTCACCGGCAATTAATGCCCCCATTGCAAACAATAAGGAATCACCAGGTAAAAATGGTGTAACCACAAAACCAGTTTCAGCAAAAATAATCAGGAAAAGAATCAGGTAGGTCCAGGTTTGATAGTCATTAACAATTTGTGCCAAATGAACATCAATGTGTAGAATAAAATCTAAAAGTTGTTGTAGTAATTCCAAGTTATCTAATTTTGAACAAAAGTATGAATATGAAAACGATTAAGGGGTAATTTTAAATATAAATTGACATTAATTATTACCTAATACTCTTTTAAGCAGGCGGCCTGCTTTATCAGAATCGATTAAGATGGTGTAAATTTTGCCTTTTGAGAAACTTGTACCTGAAATGGTATCAATAATCATTGCCGAATCTAAATTATTCATATAGATTTTAGCTGCTGTAGGATCAATTGTTATAAATTTATAATCTGTTTTTTCATTATAACCTAAAGTTGCTTCATAGGTTGTATTTGCATCCCTGATGTAAACTTTATTGCTTAAGTTATAGCCTAAATTTAAAAATATTAGTTTGGCTTTATCCGGATCGGGCTTTACATTATCTTCATAAATAACCAAAAGAGAATCTTGTTTACCACCTACCAGCTTTGTTTTTGTGTAGTAGGCAGAATAGTTTTTACCGACCTGAATAAGCTGTTTGGCTGCTCCGGGCAATGTACCCGATTTAAGCGTATTTTTAACTATAAAATTATATGTCTGCCCGTCGGGGAAATTATTAACAGGTACAACGGTATAACTCACACTGCTGCCATAACTTACGTTACTGGCATATCTGCCACTATCGAGGTAAAAATCCTTTGCTACGCCGGTATTTACAAAATTGAAAAATTTAATTTTTGCATCGCCTGCAATAAGATTATTGTTCTTAATGCAGGAACTGATTATCAATATAAAGCCAAATAAAAAACTAAGTTTTACAAGAACAAAAGATGGTTTTTTCATAAAGAATTTTACTTTACTATTAAAACGTAAAGATAGCAGAAAGCTTTTGAGTTTACTGAAATTAATTATCGGTTATGATATGGGAATCGAGCGTAGCTATTGTTGTTCCGCTAAACCAGATGGTATAAATTTTACCGGCCTGTAAATCGGCACCTGCAATGGTTTTAATAGTGCCCGAACCCACTACATTAAAACGCAAATTAACGCCTGCATCAACTGTAAAATAATTAGAGGCTTCTTTATACATTAAACTATTTACAAACTGTGTTCCGGTTTGTACACTTACACTAATTCCGGTATTAAAATAAGGAGTTAAGTTTATCAATTTAATTTTGGCTTTACCACTTTCCGTGTTGCTTAAATTATCTTCGAAATTTAATACTTCTTTTTTCCCTGTTCTGTCGCTAATCAAAAAAGTGGTGTAGGTTATAGAAGGTACAAAGTTAATCTCAGCTGTTGTAGTAACATTACTCTCTCCCATAAAGGCTACTTTTCTATTACCGGATGATATTTTTAAATATTCGCTGGTTTCACCAAATGCTAATGAAGTAATGTTAACTTTCTGGTCATCAACATAAAGATCATGAGCTGATTCTGTTTGAACAGCATTTACAATTTTAACTTTGGCTTCTCCATTTACTACTACACCGGGAGTGTTTTTTTTGCAGGAAGAAAAACTAAAGATTATAAAGAATAGTAAAATGAAATGAAATGACTGAGTATGTTTTGTAGAGCTGCGCATATTAGAAATGTATTTGGTTTAAAACAACAATGGCTCGGTCAAAAACCAAGCCATTGTTTATAATAAACTAAATTTTTAGTCAGTTAGTAACTGTTATTTAACATTACTGGCATCACAAGCATTAAAACGTCTTCATTTTCATCATTGGTTTGAGGAATTAAAAGACCAGCTCTGTTTGGAGTCGAAAGTTCTAAAGTAACTTCATCACCACTCAAATTGCTCAGCATTTCAATTAAAAAACGGGCATTAAAGCCAATTTCTAAATCTTCACCATCATATTGGCAGCTTAAGCGCTCATGTGCTTCGTTTGCAAAATCCAAATCTTCAGAAGAAATATTTAACTCGCTGCCGTTAATTTTTAATCTTACCTGATGTGTTGTTTTATTTGCAAATATAACAACACGACGCAATGTGTTCAAAAACAATCCCCTGTCTATAATTAACTTATTTGGATTATTAGTTGGAATTACCGCCTCGTAATCAGGATAGCGCTCGTCTATTAAACGACACACTAAATTTATATTTTCAAATTTAAAGAAGGCACTTGTAGCATTATAATCAACAGATACATTAATATCAGTAGAAGGTAATGCCGCTTTTAAAAGCGTTAATGCTTTTTTAGGCAGAATGAATGATGTTGCTTTATCTGCTTTGCTATCCATACGGCGGTAACGAACCAGTTTATGAGCATCTGTTGCAACAAAAGTAATGTGCTCAGGAGATAACTGGCAGTAAACACCTGTCATTGCCGGACGCAACTCATCGTTACTTACCGCAAAAATGGTTTTGGTTATCGCTTCCGTTAAAACAGATGCAGGCAAGTTTACAGAAGAAGCGTTTTCTACAACCGGAATTTTTGGAAAATCGTCTCCATTCTCTCCGCTCAATTTATATTTACCATCGCCTGCACTAATTTCAATAGCAAATGAAGCATCATCAATATTGAAAGCGATTGGCTGATCAGGTAAAGTTTTAAGTGTATCTAATAAAATTTTTGATGGAACAGCTACTTTACCTTCTTCTTTTGATTCAACAGGCAAAGAAGTTGTCATACTGGTTTGCAAATCGGTAGCCGATATGGTTAAATTACCGTCTTTAATTTCAAACAGGAAATTTTCCAATATAGGTAAAACTGTACTGCTGCTTGACGCACCATTTACAGTTTGCAGGTGTTTTAATAAAGTTGATGTGGATACAATAAATCTCATGATATCATTTAGTCTTCTTCAAAAATATAAAAATTATTTAGCGTACTTGTACTTACGGTAATAATGTTGAAAAATTGCGAACAATATTAACAATAGCAATGGAGCAATAATATTAACCATTTGCCAGGTTGTCTTTTCCAATTTCAATTTAGCCTTATCTAAAAGCCTGATTTTAACCTCTTTATTACGCAAAGCAATTAAATTATCGTCATCAGTAAAGTAATCGACAATATTTAACAGTAAAGCCTTGTTTCCATAAGTAATTTTAGAATATCGGTCGTAACCTAATGGTAATGGCGAACCATCTTTCTCAACAACCTGATTTTTAAACACATCTCCGTCTCCGATAACGATCATTTTTGATGGTTTACCAATATTGTTGGTGCTGTATGCGGCAGCAATTCCTGGAGGCAAGGGCCTTCCGGCAAATACTGAAGGGAAATTTCCTTCAAGCAACAAACCTACATTTTTTGGGGTATGATGAAAACTCCTTGGATCAGGCTGCTCTGCCACCATTTGTAAAGAAAACAATTTTGGCACTTCAAAAACCTTGTTAAAAGCCGAGGTGGTTAAAACATAAGATTTAGCAATCCCCTTTACACCAATGGAATCAACTGTGCTCGGAAACTCAGCTTTAATCCCATCCAAGTTTTTAACCATGCTATGCAAGGTATCGGGCAACAATATAGGATAATACAGCCAGGGCACCATTTGTATCTGGCTCTGCCCCCCAACACGGCCAGTAGCTACTGGAATTTCAGCACAATTTGCATCAGCAATTACGTTGTAATTGATCCTGGCGCCATACATAAAAAGCATGTCGTCAAGATTTAGGTTGCTATTAAATACCATTTGGCCGCCACTTCCCCTCAAACTATCTAAATCTGCATTTACCTGATCAATGCTCCATACCACCCGGCCACCATTCAATATAAAATAGTTTATTTTATACTTTTCAGCCTCGGTAAAAGCTTTTTTAGGTTTGGCAATAACCATTAAGTTTAATTTATCGAGCCCCGCTTTATCAATGCTGTTCAAATTAATGCGCCCCACTTCATAACTGTTGGATAAGGTGTGAATGGCATCGTTTAACTGCAAATCTGATAATTCGCCATTTACCTCGGTAAATCCAATACGCGGATTTTTACCGGTGATTACCTTTTTAAGGCTGGAAGTAAAAGTATATTCCAGGTTTTCAATGGAGTTATTTATATTTTCTTCGTAACTACGTCCGGGGTCAAGGTTTTGGAAAAGTTTAACTGGTAATTGCTTTCCGTCACTTTCTATCATGGCCATTGGGAAAACAATTTTCTGTGTTAAGCCACTTTCTGTTTTAACACTTAAGCTGGTTGCTTCAATTCCATTCAGGAATAAATTATTAATTACCGTATCCTGATCTGCCTGGTTTAAACCAGCAACAGGATCCACAAAAACAATCTTTAACTCTGTTTTTGAGTAGGCTTTATAGTCAGCAAGTAAATCTTTAACGGCAGCTTTTAGTCGTTTAAAGGCAGGAGGAAGTTCTCCATCTAAAAAAACGGTAATTATAATTGGTTTATCCGTAGATTTTAAAATCTTTTTTGTTTTGTCGTTTAATGTGAACCGTTTATCCGCAGTAAAATCGAAACGGTGGTAAAGGTATTGTCCAGCTATGTTAAGCACTAACAAAGCCATAATGACCAACGCTACATTTACCCATTTGCTTTTATTGTTCATTATTTCCTCCCTCCCGTTGCTAATTTGGTAAACAATAAAAAAAGGATGGAAAAAGTAATGAAATAGATCAAATCACGCGTATCCAGTACTCCCCTGCTTATCGATTGATAGTGTTCATTGATCCCTAAAGCGGTTAAGTTGGATTCGATAGCTTGTAAACTGATCATTTTACTGACCGAATCAAAACCGCTAAAGCATACAAAACAAAGGAATACGGAAATGGCAAAGGCAATAACCTGGTTTTTAGTTAGTGAAGATGAAAAAATTCCGATGGAGGTAAAAGCTGTACCTAACAGAAATAAACCCGTGTAAGAACCAATTACAGCGCCCGAATCTATATTTCCTTTTGGAAACCCTAATTGATAAACAGAATAATAATAAACGATTGTAGGTATTAAAGCAAAAAGAACCAATACCAAACTGGCCAGGTATTTAGCACCAATAATCTGCCAAAGGGTTATTGGCCTTGTTACTAACAGTTCGTAAGTTCCTTCGCGTTTTTCTTCTGCAAAAGAACGCATAGTAATAGCCGGAATTAAAAACATAAATAAGTAAGGCACCAGGCTAAAAAAACCGCTTAACTCGGCATAACCATAATCTAAAACAGAAGTATCAGGAAAAAACCACAATAAAAGACCGGAAACCAGTAAAAAAACACCAATGGTAATATAGGCGACCATGGAATTTAAAAAACTGAATAATTCGCGTTTAAAAACTGCGTACATAGATAATCAAAAGGTCGAAGTTAATTAATTATTCGTGCAAAATAAACTTTATAAGTGGAAGCGAAATAATAATCCGGAAAAATATTGAACAAAAAAAATCCCGGTAAAACCGGGACTTTTTAAAAATTTTATGGGTTTTAGAAAGAAAAACCAACACCTACAGAAATAACACTATTTTTTAATTTAACATTGCCATTTCCTTCAGGAAGAATGTTACTTAAACCTAAACCATATCCAGCGTGAATATTTAAACCGTTATTCAATTGGAAACCGCCTAAGAAATTCACACCAAAATCCCCACGTCTTAAACCTAAATCGTCTTCACCTAAATTGTCCTCAGACTTACCGAATTTAATATCAGCAGATTGATCTCCAACTTTCAGTTTACCACTTATAGCCATCGCATAATAAGGACCAGCGCCGATAAAAACTTTACCTGCATCACCTGTTTTAAAGCTTACAACGGCATTTACAGGAATTTCAATATACATGGTATTGATCTTAGCCGATAATGTTGTACCGGCCAAATTTGATTCTTTACCACCTTTACCGATTAATGATAAACCTGGTTGAACAGAAAACATTTCACTTACAGGAATATCTACTGTACCGCCAACGTAAAAGGAAGTTGTTGATTTGTTAAACGCAGTTTCACCTCCAGCATCAGAGCCTGATGTTGTCAATGATGGAAAAGTTACACCGGCTTTTACGCCAAATTTAACCGGACTGGTTTGAGCTGAAGCTGCAAGACCAAGTCCTGCAACCATTAATAAAGATAACGTTAATTTTTTCATCTGATTTTTTTGTAAAAAATTGTTTTTAGTTAGGTGAATAGACACCATAATTTTACAAATGTTACAGATAAAAATTAAAAACTAACAAAATAGTTAAAACGAGTAGTTGTAAAGATGGCTGCTCAGCAAAAAATGCCTCAATTATAAAAATTCAGCCCGATTTACTTTTCTAAAACCGAAGAGTATATTACCCACAAGAATCTAAGGTGTTATTCTGAATTTGGTTTGCAATTTGGATCAGGCAGTAAGTTTTCTGAAAATATCTTCCAGCGAAATTCCCTGATGTGCTTCTTTAATCCCTTGCAATGAATCAGAAGCCACAATTTTCCCTTGGCTGATAATAATAATGTCATCGCAAATGGCTTCTACTTCCTGCATAATATGTGTAGAAATAATTACTGTTTTAGCGGCCCCTAAGGTTTTAATTAAAGCCCTGATATCAACCAGCTGATTAGGATCAAGGCCTGAAGTTGGTTCATCCAGAATTAACACTTCAGGATCATGAATAATGGCCTGTGCTAAACCTACTCTTTGACGATAACCCTTCGATAACATGCCAATTTTTTTATGTTGTTCGGGCGTTAAGCCCACCAACTTAATTACCTCTTCTACACGGGCTTGCAAATTGGCTATTTCATAAGTCTGCCCAACAAAATTTAAATACTCCTTTACATACATATCTGTATAAAGTGGTGTATTTTCAGGAAGGTAGCCAATATGTTTCTTAGCTTCTATTGCTTGTGTTTGTATATTCTTGCCATAAATTTCAGCCCTGCCCGAAGTTGGTTCAAGGTAACCGGTCAGCATTCGCATGGTTGTGGATTTACCTGCACCGTTTGGACCTAAAAAACCTAAAATACGACCTGGATTTGCCTTAAAGCTGATGTCATTTACGGCTTTTTGACTGGCAAAATGTTTTGATAATTTATTTACAACAATACTCACAGTCAAATATGCAATTATTTAAGGCATAAAAAAAGGATACATAATTGAATGTATCCTTTTTTGACAATAGATTAAAGCTCTAATTAGTTAAAATCTTTCTGTACTTTTTTAGCCGTTGATTTACCTGGAAGATAAATTTGGAAACCAACACCTAAGTTAAGGTTGTGTGCATATGCACTGCTACCGAAACCTACAACACCCTGGTATTTTAACAAAGTTTCTAAACCAACGTTTCTGGTAACAAAGTAAGTAAAACCAGGACCAAAGCTAAAACCTAAACCATTGGTAGAACCACCGCCAGATAAGTTTCTTCCAGAAATACCTACAGTAGCTTCACCAAAGAAACGGCTGTGATTAGCCAGTTCATTAGCGCCTTTTGATCCATAATAACGACCTAAAGCACCAACGCCATAATTAATGGTTGTACCAAGGCCTTTACCCGGTGTTTCTACGCCAAAAGAAACATCACCACCTAAAGCTAAACCATCCTGAATAAACCAAGCTGCTTTTGGGTTAAGGGTTAAACTGAATGCATTTGGTTTATCTAAAGCGAAATTGATGTTTGATAAGTTTGCACCGATCATAACATCTCCTTTTGAAATTTGAGCTTTTGCTGATAAAGTAACTACTGACGCTGTTAATAATGTAATTAATAGTTTTTTCATAATGTAAATGTGTAATGTATATAATTGTTTATTAGTAAGCTTAAACTATTGGCTTTGTAGCCAAATTAACATTATGGGATGCTGTACTTACTTTTGCTTAGGGGGCACAAAAGTAGTATTTAAAACTTAATTAACAAATGGAGACGAAATATGTTTGTTGTATCTGAATTTATTTAGTTGCTCTGCGGTTTGGGCTAAATTATCGCCCGATAAAATATCGGCACCATTATTAACTAAATGATAGTAAACCATTTTTGCCGGGCTTGCCTTGGCGCTTTTATCAATATTGCCCATTGTGCCCAAAATTGTGGTAATGCCCTTATCATGAAGGTATTTATAAAAATCCTTATCAGGTGCAGAAACGCCTACAAATGCAACAATACGGTTATTTGGAATGCCCAAACTATTTAAACGTTTCAGTTCTGATTTCTTTTGTACAGAAGCCGAAATCATTAAATCTGGTGCCAGCTGATGAACTTCCTGTGCCTGATTGGCGGTATAAGTGATTATAATGGAATTGCTTTCAACCTTATATTGCCTTACTTTTTCGATCACCTTTGCATACGAAACCCCTTTCTTTAAATCTATAGTAAGCAGCACTTTTCCTTTAGACCAGCTGAGCACACTATCTAAAACCGGGATTTTAAACTTCGTTTCATTTCCTTCGTTATCTTTTAAATTAAAAGCTTTTAATTCTTCATAGGTGTAATTTCCAATTGGCCCTTTTCCGGTCGAAGTTCTGTCCAGGTTGTCATCGTGCATAATTACCATTACCGAATCTTTACTGTAAGCAATATCAAACTCTATAACAACAGGATTATAAGTTGTTGCATGGTCGAAAGTTTCAATACAATTTTCAGGAAAGCCGGGCATTGGGCCACCACGGTGGGCGCTGATTAATGGAAAACGCTCCGGGGTCCAGTTTAAGAATGTGTACAATTCGCCAGTGCTTTTAAAGTTGATGTAATGATGGACCACTTCTCCCTGTTTACAAGAAGCCAAAGCAAACAGTAAAGCTAAAATGATTAACCGTTGAAATTTCATGCTTCAAAAGTAAGGTAAATTGATTAATTGTTGTATTGCTTAATCATCGAAATATTTATTGTGGCTGGACAATCTTAATGGTTTCCCCTGCCTTGCCATTTAAACCCGATTGCAGCACCCCAAGAATTACAGTCATTGCTTTTCTAAAAATTTTTAAATCCTACAAGGCATTTAAGCTCATGCGTTACTCACAAAATATTAAAATCAATAATCCTTAAATCCTGTTTAAAAACCTTCAGTCTTATACCTTTAAACCCTCCGCCTTTTTATTATATTTGCTGCATTATGGCAAAAAGTAACGACGAACAATTTAAAAATGTAATATCACACGCTAAGGAATATGGTTTTGTATTTCAAAGCAGCGAAATATACGATGGCCTTAGTGCCGTTTATGATTATGGCCAATTGGGTGCCGAATTAAAAAACAACATTAAAACATACTGGTGGAAAGCCATGGTGCAAATGCATGAAAACATTGTAGGCATTGATTCTGCAATTTTTATGCATCCTAAAGTGTGGAAGGCCAGCGGGCACGTTGATGGTTTTAACGACCCGATGATTGACAATAAGGATTCGAAAAAACGTTACCGCGCCGATCAGTTACTGGAAGATAAAATTGCCCGTTATGAAAAGGATGGCAAAACAGAGAAGGCTGCAAAATTGCAGGCAGATATGGATACAGCCTTAACTGCGGAGGATTTACCTCAGTTAAAAGTTTTAATTGAAGAACATGACATTGTTTGCCCGGTAAGCGGTACAAAAAACTGGACCGATGTACGCCAGTTTAACCTGATGTTTAGCACACAGTTTGGTGCAATGGCAGAAGGTAGTGATGAGGTTTATCTTCGTCCTGAAACTGCGCAGGGTATTTTCGTAAACTTTTTAAATGTTCAGAAATCGGGAAGGATGAAAATCCCTTTCGGCATTGCCCAAATTGGAAAAGCATTTAGAAACGAAGTAATTGCCCGCCAGTTCATTATGCGTATGCGCGAGTTTGAACAAATGGAGATGCAATTTTTTGTTCGCCCAGGTGAGGATAAGAAATGGTTTGAATACTGGAAAGAAGCACGCTTAAAATGGCACCAGGCTTTGGGTACTTCTCCTGATAAATACCGTTACCACGACCATGTAAAATTAGCGCATTACGCCAATGCTGCAACTGATATTGAATTTGAATTCCCGTTCGGGTTTAAAGAAGTTGAAGGTATCCACAGTCGTACTGATTTTGACTTGAAACAACACCAGGAGTTTTCTGGCAAGAAAATGCAATATTTTGACAACGATTTAAACGAAGAAGGCAAACCATATGGCAACTATGTACCGTATGTAATTGAAACTTCGATTGGTTTAGACCGCATGTTCTTATTAACCATGATTAATGCATTTGAAGAACAGGATTTAAGCACTGCGGATAAACAGGACAGCCGTACTTTATTACGCCTGCACCCTGCCCTTGCGCCAGTTAAGGTAGCGATATTCCCATTAACCAAAAAAGATGGTTTACCGGAAAAAGCCCGCGAGATTATGGACAGCCTGAAGTTTGATTTCAATTGCATATACGAAGAGAAAGATGCGATTGGCAAACGTTACCGCCGTCAGGATGCTGTAGGTACACCATTTTGCATTACAGTAGATCACCAAAGCTTAGAAGACAATACAGTTACCATTCGTCATCGCGACAGTATGGAACAGGAACGTGTTGCCATTACCGATTTAGAGAAAATTATTGGCGATAAGGTAAGCTGGAAAACTTTATTATCGAATTAATTGATTTTTAAGATGTAATCATGAGAATTTTCAAAACGTTTGCCTTGTTTGTATTTGTTGCTGCGATTGCACTAACTTCTTGTAAAAAGGACATCAACTATCATCCTGAATGGGATAAACCGATAGTGGCTGATGCTGCAATGAGTGCAAAAGTTGATGGAACTTATACTGCCTTTACAGCACAGGCTACGTTAATAACAGGAAGTCCTTTGGGTAAAACACTAACCATTATAGGCAAAAACGGAGATAAAATAATAACAGTGGCCATATATGATTTTAAAGGTGCTGGTGTATATAGTATTGATGATCTTGCTCAGGCATCTTACAATCAGGACTTAACACCAAGCGGTTCATTTATGTCATCAACAGGAAGTGTTATTGTTACCAGCTCTACCGGCACCAATATTAAAGGTACGTTTACTTTTGTTGCGCCAAATGAAGATTCTCAAATCAATACCACTAAAACAGTTACAGAAGGCAGTTTTAACCTTGCCTACTCAACCATGTAATTGTTTTTTCAAATTATACAGCCGCAGTTTAGTAAACTGCGGCTGTTTTATTTTTCAAAGTTTATTATATCTTCGGAAAACAAATCTCTATTAAGCACCTCATGCAAAGATTCAAATTCTCTATTTTAACCCTATCTATATTTTGTTTATCATTTTCTGCCTGTAAAAAAGACATCAACTACCATACTGAATGGAACAAACCCTTGCCTGAAACCGAATCTTTAAGTGGCAAAATCAATGAAATCCAGTTCGAAAGCACACTTATAACAGCCCAGCTCTATACTACTACACCAAATTTAACGATGCAGATTATGGGCATGAAAAATGCCTCCGGCTTTAGCTTAATGCTGAATAATTATCACGGTGCAGGCGATTACGCCATTGAAAAAGATGAGGCAATTTGCTCATTTATAGACGTGCCTACCGACCCTTACAATGCGGCTTATATGGGGGAGAGCGGCACTGTAAAAGTAATTTCCGTAACGGATAAAAACATTAAAGGTACTTTCCAGTTTATCGGAACAAGTTTCGGTGGCAGTTCAAAAACAATTACTGAGGGTAAATTTTCTGTAAACTATATGAAATTTTAACGTACAGCTAAATTACCCGAACATGAATCATTCTAAAAAAATTGCCACAGTCATTATCCTGATGCTTTTTTCATGCTTAGCTATTTTCGCGCAGCAAGCACAAAAAACAAAATTTAATGTAATTGCTTTTTACACGGCTAAAAACGATCAGGCACATATTAGTTATGTACACGAAGCCAATAAATGGTTTCCTGAAATGGCTAAAAAATATCACTTCAGTTACGATTCTACAGCAAACTGGAGTAATTTAAATGCCGGGTTTCTGTCGAAATACAAGGTGGTTTTGTTTTTAGATACCCGCCCTGAAGAACCTGCCCAGCGTGAAGCTTTTCGAAAATACATGGAAAATGGCGGTGGTTGGATGGGCTTTCATTTTTCGGCTTTTGCATTGGAAAAGTCTGCTTACGATACAAACTGGGATTGGTACCATAACATTTTTTTGGCTTCTGGAGCTTATGGCAGTAATACCTGGCGGCCTACTTCGGCTACATTAAAAGTAGAAAACAGAAAACATCCGGTGACTAAAAGTCTGCCCAAAACATTTAAAGCACAACCAAACGAATGGTACAGGTGGCAAAATGATTTAAGGAAGAACCCAGATATTGATATTTTACTTTCCATAGATTCAACAAGCTTTCCATTAGGAACCGGACCCAAAGAACATGAAATTTGGCGCAATGGTTATTACCCCGTTGTTTGGACCAATAAAAACTATAAAATGCTTTATGTAAATATGGGGCACAACGATATTGATTACGAGCACAAATTTGATAAAACCAACAAAACACTATCGTATACCTTTGATAACAAGATCCAAAACAGAATGATTATGAATGCATTAATCTGGCTTGGTACAGGGAAAAGAATTAATTAATATACGAATAGGTAATCATTTAGTCACAAAAGCCCAAATGCGCCAACATATTCCCTGTTTTTTTCTTTGAATATTATATTTGTTTAAAGTCCATAATCACTGATATGAAAATTCCACAGAAGTTTTTTGCCCGTCAACACGAAATTGCAGCAGATTTTTTGAAAGAATTGGATAAACATTTGGACGATGTTGTTTCTGGCAGAGCCACAGAGATGTTTGAGGTTAGAGATTTTGCAGCGCTTATCCATGTTCATCCAACACATCTAAGTAATACGATTAAATCGGCCACAGGGCATTCTCCATGCTTTTTTTTCGAAGAGCGGTTAATGGATATTTCAAAATCCATGTTGCAAAACGTAAGTATGCCCATTTCAGAAATTGCAAGGATTCTTACTTATGACCCATCAAATTTCACTAAATTCTTTAAACATTTCTCGGGGCAAACTCCAAAACAATATCGTGAAGCTTATTTCCAATCTTTAGCACAAAAAAAGGAAGTTGTCACCATATAAAACTTAAACTGTCACCATTTTAACTTAACTACTCACCATTTTAATCCTTAATTTGGACATACCTTTGTTTATCAAATTAATAGAAAATGGAAACACAAAATAAAATTGCCCTGA
This sequence comes from Pedobacter nototheniae, assembly GCF_032678625.1. GTDB lineage: Bacteria > Bacteroidota > Bacteroidia > Sphingobacteriales > Sphingobacteriaceae > Pedobacter > Pedobacter nototheniae_A. The sequence goes on from NZ_JAVTSO010000003.1 coordinate 258,474, forward strand.
TCACCGGTGGTAGCCGCGGGTTGGGAAAAAATGCGGCTTTAAAAATCGCAGCTAAGGGTATTGATGTGATTGTAACTTATCAATCGAAAAAAGAAGACGCCGAAAATACTGTCGCAGAAATTAAAAAATTAGGTGTAAATGCTGCTGCTTTACAATTGAGTGTAAACGATGCCACATCTTTTGATACTTTTTTTACCGAAGTTAAGTCCCTTCTAAAATCAGCTTTTAACGCAGATAAAATAGATTTCCTGGTAAATAATGCAGGAGTTGGTACCCACGCATCATTTGCAGAAACCACTGAAGAACAGTTTGATAACTTAGTAAACATTCACTTTAAAGGGCCTTTCTTTTTAACACAGAAAGCATTAGCGCTATTAAATGATGGTGGCGGCATTATTAATATTTCAACCGGTTTAGCAAGATTCAGCTTACCTGGATATGCAGCTTACGCATCAATGAAAGGCGCTATGGAAACTTTAACAAAGTATCAGGCTAAAGAATTGGGAGCAAGAGGCATCAGATCTAATATTGTAGCACCTGGAGCAATAGAAACCGATTTTAGCGGCGGTGCGGTTCGCGATAACGAACAACTAAACAAAATGATTTCGGCACAAACCGCTTTGGGCCGTGCAGGTGTACCTGATGATATTGGTGGTTTGGTTGCTTTTTTATGTACCGAAGAAGCAAGATGGATTAATGCACAACGCATTGAGGCATCGGGCGGTATGTTTTTATAACCAAAAAAACACAAAAGGCATTAAATTTAATGCCTTTTGTGTTTTATAAAAATTTTTCACATTCACGGCCAGCCATTTACAACCTGGTTCCATACCACTCATGTTGATCTACCCGGGTAATTTCGGGCTGACCAATTTCCGTAAGCAGCCTTCGCGCACCTACCAAGGTAAGCGTTTGGTGTTCATCATAGTTTGCTGCACTGGGTACAATGCTATTAACTCTAACCATACCAGCCGCCTGTATAAATATTCCATTGCCCATGTAAATAGCTGTATGCGTAACCCTGCCGCCACTTATGCCTCTGCGTTTTGCAGCTGAAAAGAACATTAAATCGCCTGGTAATAAATTTTTAAGGCATTTAGCCACGCTAATGGTATCGTTTTCCAAAACATCAATTTCCTTTCCAATTAAAGCTTGTTGCGATGCATCACGTGGAATAATGATGCCATTTAAAAAGTAACTTGTTTTTGTAAAACCACTACAATCCACTCCTTTTATTGAAGTACCGCCCCACAAATATGGCACGCCTATTAGTGTTTTGGCTGTTGCTAAAATGGCATCTGCAGCGGGATTAGCCCTTTTTTCCCAATCAGAAAGCACCATGGCTTCCTGTTTTTTAATGTAACCCAACCGCTGATCGGGAAAAACCACTTTATAAAAACCTTTTTCCTCGCCGCCTAAAACTAAAATATTACCCTTCACCAAATCAGAAACGCGATCTGACCCCAAATTGGGCTTCGAGAAAGCATGTCCAAAATCTGCTATATAAATAATCCTTTTAGCACTTTTCCAATGCTCAAAGCCTTGTTTATCCATTAAACTTACAGCAGCACCATCAGTCCAGGAAATATAGCCATCAGGGGTACGAACTAAGTAATAACCTGCTTGTTTTTTCAAAACCTGCACCGGTGTGCCTAAAATCATTTGCGTCATCATTTCTGCCGAATTTTGAGGAAAAGCCCTGTTGTTGCAAACGGATAGATTTGCCAATCCATATTCATATCCGTTTAACAATGTAGAAGGCAATAACTGCGTGGTGCCTTTTAATCCTGGGAGCTCTTTTGTTCGCTTATTAAATTCCTGTAAAGCTTTTTCTGAAGTGCTTTCTACCAGAACGCTATCATCTTTAATACGAACATTAAAATAAATGCTGCGCTTATCTGGTGCATATTCCTTTTGAACCTGTTTGGCAATTGTTTTAATTAAAGTGGTATCTGTTTGTGCTTTGAGGCCAAAACAGTAAAGCAGGCACAAGAAAACAATAAATATTTTTTTCATAATTACAGAAGCTAAAATACACATAATCTAAGTTCAGCAGCTTTAAGTTGCTGTAACTAATTGCTTACGGGGATCTTGTGTTAAAACCAAACTTGAAAAAATAAATAGTTTTAAATTGCGTTATGCATAAAAAACAATCATGTTGCGCCATTTTCTTATTCTGATTCTCATCACCTTTACTTACCCAGCATTTGCTCAGGACTGGACGGATGCAGAAATTAAAAAGGCCAATACGGCTGAAAAAGCAAACTACCTCAGCACGGAGGAAAAGAACGTTATTTTATACATGAACCTCATCCGTTTAGATGGGGAAAAGTTTTATTACACTTTTTTGGAAGATTATATTAATGCTTATAATGCCAACGTTAAAAAGTACAGAAATTACAACGAGCTTAAAATCGCCGGGAACAATCCATATTATCTCTCCCTGCTCAAAAACCTGAAAGGCATTAAAAATCTTCCGCTTTTCTATCCGGATGAGAAATTAACTTCTTTAAGCAAAAGCCATGCGATGGATTTAAACCGAAACAACAGCGATACACATGAAAGCAGTAATGGCGAAAAATTTTCTAAACGTTTATCGAAGTACTTCCCCAATAAAGCCATGAGCGAGAACATAGATTTTGGTTATTCAAAAAGCCTGGATATTGTTTGCCACCTGCTTTTAGATTGTGGTGTTCCTGCCCTGGGGCACCGCTACAATATCCTGGATCAAAAATATAAATTAAATACTGTTGGCGTAAACATTCAGCCACATCCTTCGTTTAATTATTGTACAGTTATTGATTTTGTTGCGCAACCAAATTTTTACGCCCGCAACCAATAATAATAGTTAAATTTAATTGGAAATTGTTTAAAACTATATCAATAATATCTATGTAGAGATAGAAAATAACAGTTTGCGTGCTAACTAAAATAACCTGATTTTTATAATCGCAAAACACTAATAAAAACATAAACATGAGCGAAAAGAAAAAACTAACAAGCGCATCTGGCATTCCGTATGCGAATAACGAAGATAGCATGACAGTTGGTCCAAGAGGACCAATATTAGTACAGGATTTCATTTTACATGAAAAAATGTTTCACTTTAACCGCGAACGTATCCCTGAGCGTGTGGTACATGCGAAAGGCTCTGGCGCTTATGGTACTTTTACGGTTACGCACGACATTACTAAATATACTAAAGCCAAGCTCTTCTCAGAAATTGGCAAGCAAACCAAAACCTTTTTGCGTTTTTCTACTGTTGGTGGAGAAAAGGGCTCGGCCGATAGTGAACGTGATCCAAGGGGTTTTGCACTAAAATTTTATACGGAAGATGGCAACTGGGATTTAGTAGGAAACAATACGCCCGTTTTCTTTGTAAAAGACCCTAAAAAGTTTGGTGATTTTATTCACACACAGAAGCGCGATCCACAAACCAATACAAAAAGTCCAACCATGATGTGGGATTTCTGGAGTTTAAATCCCGAAAGCTTACACCAGGTTTTAATTTTAATGAGCGATAGGGGAACGCCATTTTCTTACCGCCACATGGATGGTTTTGGCAGCCACACTTTCTCTTTCTATAATGAGCAACATGAACGTTTTTATGTGAAATTTCACTTTAAAACCAAACAGGGCATTCAGAATTTCACCAATGATGAAGCGGTAGATATGAAAGCACAGGATCCGGATCATGCACAACGCGATTTATTCGAAGCCATTGAAAGAGGCGAATTTCCAAAATGGACTTTATCTGTTCAGATTATGCCTTTTGAAGAAGCGAAGAATTACCATTTAAACCCTTTTGATTTAACTAAAGTTTGGCCACACGGTGATTATCCTTTAATTGAAGTTGGGGAGTTGGAATTAAATCAAAATCCGGATAATTATTTTGCCCATGTAGAACAAGCTGCTTTTGCACCTGCGCACGTAGTTGATGGCATTTATTATTCACCAGATAAAATGTTACAGGGACGAATTTTATCTTACCCGGATGCACAACGTTACCGTTTAGGTGGTAATTACGAGCAAATCCCTGTAAACCGCTGCCCGTATATGACCAACAACTATCAACGCGACGGACAAATGCGCATTGACGGAAATGGTGGTTCAGCACCTAATTATTTCCCTAATAGTTTTGATGACATTGAAGTGGACCAAAGTTACGACCAGCCGGCATGGCCATTAGACTCATTACTGGCAGACAATTACGATCGTAATGCTGAAGGCGAAAACGATCATTATACCCAACCAGGAAATCTTTACCGTTTAATGGATCCACAAGCTAAAGAAAATACTGTAAAAAATATTGTAGGTGCTATGGGAGGCATTAATGGAGCGAAGAAAGATGAAATTGTTAACCGCCAGTTGTGCCATTGGTTCAGGGCTGATATGGGCTTAGGGCTTGCAATTGCAAAAGGACTTGATTTAAACCTTGATCAGGCAATGGAAGGCATGGTTCACCCGGATCCGGCACATAAAGCAACAAATAAATAATTTAAATCACAAAAAAGCCCGGTTAATCAACCGGGCTTTTTTTGATTAACCCAGTCAAAGAATAAGCAGGTATAAATACAGCTAAAAGAAATTCTGGGACGTAGTATTACTTCTTTTTCTCTAATAACCTTCAACATACATCTTATGGTTTAATTTCTGCATTTATCATAAATGTATCATTTATGTGGTTATACTTTGTTTTTCCATAAATGAACTGCACATTTGTTTATATGCAAAATTATAAAAACCTGTTTACCAACCCCATTTGGGCCTTTATCATAAAGGATCAGGATTTTGCTGTGTTTCGCCGATTTTATGGAGAAAACTATTCATTAGGTTTCAGCTTCCAAATTTCCAGTAAAGACTTTATTAATTAAGCCCCGGTTAGATTATTCTTTTTTTAACTCCGGGGGATAAACCTCCGCCGGCTTTGCCTTATGTGTTTTTTTCAAAACGCAATTATACTTTCATTTTATTATTTAAAAATATATACCATGAACAAGAAATCTATTTTGTTATCCAAAAGTGATTACAAGTTTTTAAACACACACTTGGAGAAATCCGCCCTCAGCAATTACAATAAAGAAAAATTGATGGCAGAAATTAAAGAAGCTACAATATTTAATGATGACGAACTGCCTGAAGATGTGGTTTGCTTAAACACTGAAGCTAAAATTATTAATACGGACAATAAACAGGAATTTACCTTTAAAATTGTTGAACCGGGAATGGCTGATATTAAAAGTCAGAGAGTATCTGTTTTTGCCCCCATCAGCATCGCGCTCTTTGGCTATCAAACCGGAGACATTATTAACTGGGAAATGCCCGATGGAATTAAAGAGTTTAAAATACTAAATGTTAAAAAACTTTCTGCCGCCTAAAACCATCATAAACAGTTACATTGAGCCTGTCGAAACGATTTAACCAGATTTAATAATCTTCGGCAGGCTCAATAATAACAAATCTAAATTCAGGGATGCAACCACATAAAAATTTAATTGGTAAATTGCACCAAAATATACTAAAGCACCAGTTTAAACAATGCGTAATGCAATTTTAGCCTTCATCGATTTTTTCCATCCACCATTTAAAAAATATATTTCGCAGCATAATTTCCGTTACCTGGTTACCGGGGGTAGTTCTGCCGCATTAGGAATATTAGTATATGCCATTGCTTTTAAATATATTTTTACGCAACCCGAAATAGGCATTCTAAATATTGTTTTAAAACGTGATACCGCAGCGCTTATTGTAGATTTTGCAGTGGTTATTCCTTACAGTTTCCTGATGAACCGCTATGTTATTTTTACCCACAGTGAGGTGCGCGGAAGAACTCAGCTGCTCCGCTTCTTAAATTTAAACTTCATAAATATCCTGCTAACCACCATTCTGCTTAAGTTCTTTGCAGAGATTTTACACATTTACCCTACCGTTTCAAGGGTAATTGTTACTGTATTAATTGCTGGCTTTAGTTATCTGTATCAGCATTACTTTACTTTTAGTGTTAAAAAGGTAGCCAAGCGGGAGAAAAAAACAAAACCCCGGTCTTAACCATTTTCCTACACAATTAAAACGCTTTTGTTGTTTCTACATTCTATAACCAAACTTTAATGGCCTTGCCTAAACAGTTGCGTTAAATGTTTATTTACATCGGTATGTTAATTAATGCGGCTGCTTTATTTGCTTAGATAAAAGCAACATCATAACTTAGCTGCCGACCAACTTATTTTCATGATATGAGCGATTTTAATGATTTTGGCAACGCACAGGTTGCTAAATTGCCGAGGCATTTAAAGCAATTTATTGTTGCGCAGAATTACGAAAAATACACCCCGATAGACCAGGCCGTTTGGCGTTATGTTATGCGCCAGAACTATAGTTACCTCAAAAATGTGGCTTACTATCCGTATATAAAGGGTTTAAACCGGGCAGGGTTAAGCATTGAGTATATTCCTGATTTGCAGACCATGAACGATAATTTGGGCAAAATTGGATGGGGTGCCGTTACTGTTGATGGATTTATCCCTCCTGCCGCTTTTATGGAATACCAGGCCTATCGGGTATTGGTTATTGCGGCTGATATCCGCCAGATTAATCATATAGAATATACACCGGCGCCTGATATTATACACGAAAGTGCAGGTCATGCGCCCATAATTGCTGATACAGATTACAATAATTATTTAAGTTACTTTGGCTCCATTGGTGCAAAGGCCATGTTTTCTGCCAAAGATTTTGAGCTTTATGAAGCCATCAGAAAACTTTCCATTTTAAAGGAAGCTGCTGATGCTAAAGAAGCAGATATTGCAAAAGCGGAGAAAGAACTTCGCTACATCAGCGAAAATATGGGTGAACCGTCAGAAATGGCTTTATTAGGTCGGTTACACTGGTGGACCGTTGAATATGGCTTAATTGGCACATTAGAAGACCCAAAAATTTATGGTGCGGGTTTATTATCATCTATTGGTGAAAGCGCAAGTTGTATGCAGAGCGATGTAGAAAAATTGTGGTATAATATTGATACCTTAAATTATCAGTATGACATTACCAAACCGCAACCGCAGCTTTTTGTAACTGAAACCTTCCAAAACCTGATTGATGTTTTAGAGGAATTTGCAAATACCATGGCTTTCAGGCGGGGTGGCACCGAAAGCATTATGAAAGCCATTGCTTGTAAAAATGTAGCAACAGCCGTTTACAGTTCGGGATTACAAGTTAGCGGCATTTTTACCGACATTGGCGTAAACACCGTGGATGGACTTACTTTCATTAAAACAACCGGTTCATCAGCTCTTGCTTTTGCAAATAAACAACTTCCCGGACATGGGAAAGAATATCATGCAGACGGCTTCTCCTCTCCTGTTGGAAAATTAAAACACCATGCTAAACCTCTGGAAAATTATACTTCGGCAGATCTACAAGCTGCTGGAATAATTACCGGAGAAAAAGCAGAACTTATTTTTGAAAGTGGAATTAAAGTTAGTGGAAAAATCAAAGACATCACTGTAGAAAATGATCAGGTGGTGTTAATTGCTTTTACAGATTGTACGGTTATCGAAAGTAATGGAAACTACTTATTTAAGCCCGAATGGGGCATATACGATATGGCTGTTGGCGAAAAAATCGTCTCTGTTTATAATGGTGCTGCTGACAAAGATGCTTATGAGGAAATTTCTTTAATAAGTCAGGCTAAAACACATCAAAACAACTATGACGAAAAAACGCTTCAATTACATAACCTCTATAAAACTGTAAGGGAGATTAGAAAAAGCGGTGAAAGATTGGATCAGCTTCTTGCTATTTTTGATGAGCTTAAAACGAAACACAGAAAAGATTGGCTTTGTGCCTTGGAAATACTTGAAATTATTTTCCATAAAAAACAATACCATCAGTTGGAAAAAGAAATTACAGTTTACCTGGAGATTAAGGCAGGAAAAGAAGCCGATCATACTAAACTAATAAACGATGGGCTTCATGTAATTAAAAATCCGGTTAGCCAGTTGGTTATTGAAAATGACTAAATTTGCCTCGCATTTAATTTACGACAATACAAAATGAATATTATAATAACTGGTGCCAGTAGCGGAATAGGTTTTGAAACGGCTTTAGAATTTAGCTTACATAAAGAAAACAAAATTGTTGCCATTGCGCGCTCAGCAGATAAACTACGTAAACTTTTAGAAATAGCGAAGGGCATTAATCCCGATTGCACCATCCTGCCGGTAGAATTTGATATTGTAAATGATGATTATGCGGCCTTAGTTCCATTTTTAAAGGAGCGCTTGGGTAAAATAGACATCTTAATTAATAATGCGGGTTCGTTAATTAACAAACCATTTTTAGAAACAACAGAAACAGATTTAGGTGAAATGCTGCAGAGTAATGTCATCAGTCACTTCAGGATGATACAAAATACCTTGCCATTAATGCACGGGGGCAGTCACATTGTAAATATAGGCAGTATGGGTGGTTTTCAGGGAAGTGTTAAATTTCCGGGACTATCTGCTTACTCTTCAAGTAAAGCTGCACTGCATACTTTAACCGAATGTTTGGCATTTGAACTGGCCGAAACGGGGATTAAAGTAAACTGTCTGGCATTGGGCTCAGCCCAAACAGAAATGCTTGAAGCGGCGTTTCCAGGCTATCAAAGTCCGGTTATGGCTTTTGAAATGGGTAAATATGTGGCAGATTTTGCAAAAACAGGAAATAAATTTTTTAACGGAAAAATACTGCCCGTTGCAGTAACAACACCATAAATAAATTTTTGATTACAGTTTTTTTTTCATTACTTAGATAAACCTAAACTCTTTATTCTCTAATCGGATAGGAAAACTAAAATCTAAATATATGGAAACAAACAACAACATCATTACAACAGACGACGGTAAAAGCGCTGCAATTGTTAGCTACATTACGCTTATTGGTTGGTTAATCTCTTATTTTGCAATGTATAAAGACAATAAAACAGCCTTGTCTACTTATCATTTGCGTCAATCACTTTTACTTCATCTATCTATTATTGTAATTAATATTGCTTTAACAATAATTATTATGATAATTCCGAGCGTTATTTTGGCCTATTTAAGTTATGTAATTTATTTAGTCTATATCGTTTTTGTAATTATAGGTGCTGTTAGTGCAAGCAACAGTCAAAGAAAGCCTTTACCATTAATTGGTGAGAAAGCGCAAACGATGTTCCCATCGATCTAATTTAATCTAAAAAAATATTTAAAAGCCTGGGCATAAGCTCAGGCTTTTGTGTTTAAACTCATTATCAACATTTTAATTCACTTAAAATATTTTTTCTATATTTGGCGCCAACATATGAAGAAAATATTAGTTGCAATTTTGTTTTTCATTTTGTCTGCAACAGCAGGAAAAGCACAAACCATTCTACCGATTCAATATCAGGAAGTTGTTAAAAGACTTCTTGCTAACTTACCTAAGAGCAGTAAAGATTTGTCATCAGTTACAAGCTCAAACACAAACTCTGCCACATTAATTGATTTTGCTAAATCCATGCTGGGTATTCCATATCACTATGCCACAAGCAACCCTAAAATTGGTTTCGATTGCTCTGGTTTTGTGAGTTATGTATTTGGTAATTTCGGCTTTAAGGTGCCTCGTTCATCGGTAGAATTTAGCAGTGCAGGAAAAGAAACTACGCTGGAAAATATTAAAGTTGGTGATGTATTAATCTTCACAGGCTCAAACCCACGAGTAAGGAGAATTGGGCATGTTGGTATAGTCTATTCAATAGATCCAGATGGGATTAAATTTATCCATTCTACTTCCGGCAAGGCACATGGAGTAACCATTACTGAATTTAATGATTATTACAAAAGTCGTTTTATGAAAGTGGTATCTATCCTTTAATCAGAAACCGAACATCATATTTAGCATAGTTCGAATTATTATTGATTTTATTGGAGACTTAGGTATACTTTTGTTAAAGGCACGAAGCTTTTTAGTCGAAGATTATATTAGCTATCCGCTCGCCGCGGGGGCTTCTTTTCTTTGGGCAACCAAAGTAGCAAAGTTGCCGGCTCGAAATCTTTCTGTTAAAGTTAGTGGTAACGCTGACCCAGTGCCAACCGAAACATTGACCATGCCGGTTTAAAAGCCGAACGGAGAAATAGTGATTTGGCCTTACTGGGCATAAATAGCAATTCCTACATCAAGCTAAACAAACCTTAAATTTTCACGTCTCTAACCCAAGCACGCATCCGGCATAGCAGCATTTCGTAGAAAAGCACATTAGAATTCTTGCAGAAACTTTGATATCCCCCGAATAACCAAGGGAATATGCAGCGGGCGTAGGCATTGTGAAAAGGGCTAAGCCTCATATTACCGCCATCAGAATTCTGATGATGCTATTCAAGAAAGGATGCAAGCCTTGATTTTTGTTTCTTTTTATCAAGAAAAAGAAAAAAGCCCGTCTGGCTAAGACAATACTATCCGCTCGCCGCGGGGGCTTCTCTTCTTTGGGCAACCAAAGAAGCAAAGTTGCCGGCTCGCAATCTTTCTTTTAAAGTCATTATTAAGGCTTATTTAGTGCTTACCGAAACATTGACCATGCCGGTTTAAAAGCTGAACGGAGAAATAGTGATTTGGCCTTACTGGGCATAAATAGCAATTCCTACATCAGCTAAACAAACCTTAAATTTTTCACTTCTCTAACCCAAGCACGCCTCCGGCATAGCAGCATTTCGTAGGAGAGCATATTAGAATTCTTGCAGAAACTTTGATGTTGCGAATAACCAAGGGAATATGCAGCGGGCGTAGGCATTGTGAAAAGGGCTAAGCCTCATATTACCGCTATTGGAATTCTGATGTTGCTATTCAAGAAAGGATGCAAGCCTTGATTTTTGTTTCTTTTTATCAAGAAAAAGAAAAAAGCCCGTCTGGCTAAGACAATACTATCCGCTCGCCGCGGGGCTTCTTTTCTTTGGGTAACCAAAGTAGCAAAGTTGCCGGCTCAAATCTTTCTGTTAAAGTTAGTGGTAACGCTGACCCAGTGCCAACCGAAACATTGACCATGCCGGTTTAAAAGCTGAACGGATAAATAGTGATTTGGCCTTACTGGGCATAAATAGCAATTCCTACATCAAGCTAAACAAACCTTAAATTTTCACGTCTCTAACCCAAGCACACCTCCGGCATAGCAGCATTTCGTAGGAGAGCATATTAGAATTCTTGCAGAAACTTTGATATCCCGAATAACCAAGGGAATATGCAGCGGGCGTAGGCATTGTGAAAAGGGCTAAGCCTCATATTACCGCCATCAGAATTCTGATGCTGCTATTCAAGAAAGGATGCAAGCCTTGATTTTTGTTTCTTTTTATCAAGAAAAAGAAAAAAGCCCGTCTGACCAAGACAATACTATCCGCTGGCCGCGAGGGCTTCTCTTCTTTGGGCAACCAAAGAAGCAAAGTTGCCGGCTCGCAATCTTTCTGTTAAAGTCATTATTAAAGCTTATTTAGTGCTTACCGAAACATTGACCATGCCGGTTTAAAGCTGAACGGAGAAATAGTGATATGGCCTTACTGGGTGGAAATGGTAATCGCAACATCATGCTAAACAAACCTTAAATTTTTCACTTCTCTAACCCAAGCACGCATCCGGCATAGCAGCATTTCGTAGGAGAGCATATTAGAATTCTTGCAGAAACTTTGATATTCCGAATAACCAAGGGAATATGCAGCGGGCGTAGGCATTGTGAAATGGCCTAAGCCTCATATTACCGCCATCAGAATTCTGATGATGCTATTCAAGAAAGGATGCAAGCCTTGATTTTTGTTTCTTTTTATCAAGAAAAAGAAAAAAGCCCGTCTGGCCAAGACAATATGATCCAGCCGCTAGCCGCGGGGGCAACCAAAGAAGCAAAACCGAGCATTTCTGCGAGCTCATTGATGAAAATAAAAACATAAACAAAATCCAACCCTTAAATTACTTTTTATATTTCCACATCCGGGTTTTCCCCTCACCTATCCACTCTACTGCTGTTTCCAGCCGTTTTTGCTTTGTAGTTTCTGTTTTGGCTTCTTCAAGCCAGGCCACATATTCTTTTTTATTAGAGGGACTAAAATTTTGAAAAACACTTAATGCTACCGGATCTTTTTGTAATTCTTCCAGAAAGTATTGAGGCACTATAACTTCTGTCTTAATAGTTTTAGGCTTTGGAGGGAGTTTTTTCCCTTCTTCATTTAGTTGAATGGCCTGCTGAATATAAGCAATTATAATTTCATCCGCAGGAAGATCAGAAAAAGACCTGATTTGTCCCAACCAGCCCATCGCTTCCGTACGTTCTTTAAAAATTTTATAATGATCTTCCATTATTGCCCCTTTCCAAAATCCAAATGCGCAATGATTTTTAAATGCAGCCATATGGCAAACGGTTCCTTTAAAATCAAAAAAAGGCATTCCCCATTTTATCTTTTCTTCCACGCGGGCATCGGCCTGATGAACCAATTTCCTTAAATGTGTTAATATTGGAATTGCAAATTCGGCGGCATTTACAATGTACTGATCTATTTGAACAATGTTGTGCATAACTACAAAATTACCATATTATATTTCCTGAACTCTTCAATTTGATAAGATCAATTTTTATATCTTTATTTAAGATATTGATTATCTTTTTAAAAGCACTTACCCTCAAATTGACTTTAAACTCATTTTGAATATTACGATTGCTACTCAACAAGATTAGAAGATCATAACACCTTCTTAAGAAACTAAGGTAACCTAATCTCCTATCGTCAAACGGGTCATAAAAGCCTCTTGCATAATCAAATCTATTAAATGTATGCAGGTTTAAAGTAATATCCTTATTCCAAGGGAAAAAGTAAAAGATTTTCATTTCGAAAGCATCGTTTATCTCAATTTTAGCACTATACCTTGAAAAGAAAATATAAAATAAAACAATAAATATAGGCAAATAAACAAGCAAGCCCCATAAATTCAGTTCATACTTAATTGAAAGTAAAAGGAATATAACCGGTAAAAGGAAAAGTAAATAAATGCTAAAAGGATAATTAGATTTATAAACTAAATGTTGTAAGGACGGCTCTTTTGGCATAATTTTGAAATTTCATCTTTTGTAGACTCAATTATTTTATCAGAATCAATAATAGATGGGGATCCTGCACTTAAAACATCATAATAAATTAAAGCTGTCCCTAAAAAATCTAATGCTATTCCTGATTTCTTCATTACTTTTCCTGAAAACTTCGCTATTTTCGAAAATGCAGTGCCTTTGCTTAGATAACTAGCTGTTCTTATCAACTTATCAGGTCTATCATTTAACCAGTTAAGGTATTTAGCCCACTCCATTTTAACACCTATTTCGGCACCTAAGGAAAAACCTATAGAGCCAAAACTTTTTAAAATAAAAGGCTTAAATTCATCAATTGTATAATTTACGCCTGCTTTAACCATCTTTAATAATATTCCAGGTTCGTTATTCTTCGGATTTATTAAATAAGTAACAATTTCTGTCTCCCTTCGGTCAGTATGTATATAATTGTTAATAATTAAAAAATAAGCTCTACTTCTCTCTCTGGTCTTCTTTCTGGTATCCAAGATGTAATTTCATTGGTACTTGGAATTTGTCTACGTATTTTTTATAAATGACAGAAATGTACCTTTCATTTAATGAAAAATTGCGCATAATAATTTTAACTTAAACACCAATATAGCAAATACTTATATTTAATAACGTTTACAGTAAAACAATTTTCAGTGCAATTTCTACGCCACCTTTAGCTAAAAAAGACTTTGCCAATTCGTGCAATTCTCTTTCTCTATTGGTTGCATCGCCTATGGTGGCATCCAAAACTTCTTTTACTTCAGGTAACTGCATAATTAAATCAATTTCCTCATCAGTTGGCAAATGTTCTACATTACCCAGCATACCCAAATCATTTCCTGTTAAAACTTTCGAATACCTTACTGGTTGCGGCAAAGAATCAACGCCAATTCCCAGCTTAGCAAGAGGTTTAGCAACCTTAAACAAACTGTCTTTAGTAACCCTGCAATACCAATCGCCGCCTAAACGGGCAACCAGATCTATTTTTTCCTGATCTATTTTTCCTTCCGCATCTAAAATAGCTTCGTTTATATGGATCAGTTTTATTTCAGCTAAAATTAAATTCCCTGCACCATGACTTTCTCCTAACGGGATAACCTGGTTAATTACACACTCAAATTGTACAGGTGCTTCAGCAACTCTTGGAGGCTGTACAAAATCAGATTTAAGCATGGTAAAACCGGCCTTTTCAAATTCATTTATGTCTTTTGCATATTCTGTACTGGCTAAACTCATTTGCTGCACCATACTATAATCTACAATATTGATTACACATTCCTTAACCTGTAACACATTTTCGAGCGTATGCTTTGTTGTGTTATCGCGAACCCGTCTTGCAGGCGAAAAAATACAAACCGGTGGGTTTGTACTAAACATGTTAAAAAAACTGAAAGGACTTAAATTGATCTGTCCTTCAACATTTATCGTAGAAGCAAAACAGATTGGCCTTGGTGCAATGGCATATTGCAAATAATTTTGTAATTGAACGGGAGATAAATCGGATGTTTTTAGAGTCAGCACGTGCCTTTGAATTTAAGTTTGAATATTGAGCTGCAGCAAATTAAAGATTAATATGAATGCCTCGATTGTAAAAGAAAATGTTCCGGAAACTAATGTGTTTCCGGAACATTCCAGCCTTTAAACCATGTGTCTATTTCTTTTTCAGTGCAAGAATTGAAAAATCGGTATCAACTTTTTTAATGGTATTGCTTAATGCACCCAATCCGGTGATTTCCATTTCAACAACATCGCCTGGTTGTAACCATTGCACCGTATAACCAGGATCATTTAATAATCCTGTACCATTTAACTCTAACAGGCAACCTGTACCTACCGTGCCCGATCCAATTACATCACCCGGTAGAATATCAACACCATATGCACAACGCTCAATAATTTCAGCGAAAGTCCAGTCCATATCCGCCATGTTTCCGTTAGACAACTCAACACCGTTAACCCTGCATGTCATTTTTAAGTTATACGCCGCACCAACATGCCCTTTTTTAGCCTCAACTTTATAGCTTGCCAGTTCATCTGGTGTAACCAGCCAAGGTCCAATTACCGTAGAGAAATCTTTTCCTTTTGCCGGGCCGAGATTTAAAAGCATCTCTTCCATTTGCAGGGTTCTTGCACTCATATCGTTCATCACCATATAACCTGCAATATATTCATCTGCCTCGGCAGCTTTAATGTTTCTTCCTTTTTTGCCAATCACAACCGCTACTTCGAGTTCAAAATCCAGCTTCTCAAAATGATCTGGCATACACTCAATTTCTCCAGGCCCTTGAATGGCATTATGATTGGTAAAATAGAAAATGGGATACTGATCAAACTCAGCAATCATTTCTACTTTCCTATTACGGCGTGCTGCCGCTACGTGTTGCCTGAAAGCATAACCATCTCTGCAGCTTGCCGGATGCGGAACAGGTGCCAGCACTTCATAAAAAATTTCTTCTTTAGCCTGCAGGCTTCCATCTTTAATCTGTACATCAACCTTTTTTGCACGGTCCATCAATTCTTCACCACCCTGCAAAAATTCGTTCATATTATTTGGCAGAAGCTTATCGCAACTGTTTAAATTGTAGATGTGACCGTTTATAAAAACGCCTAAATGTTCTCTGTCTTCAGTTTTATACGATACTAATTTCATAAGATTTGGTTAAAATTCGGGGTAAAGCTACGAATTAGCTATAGCTTAAAACTAAGTAATTTATTTTTTTATTAAAGGGTTAAAATTTCATCTTATCAATAAAATGCCTACTTTAGTACTTTCAAAAGCATGATCTTAAAAGCATTACATATTAACTTAGTAAACGATGCCATTGCAGCACGTCGTTATAAGATGCTATCCAAGCTGATCATGGCTCAATATTCTTAATATTTTTCGTGCTTTTCCTTAATTAAAACGCAATGCCGTTTTAATTGTTTATTTCTATAGATTTTTCTAACCACAAATCATTTTAATTATGCCTGTTTATCATAAATTGGGGCAAATACCAGCAAAAAGACATACGGTTTTTCGTAAACCCGATGGAAATCTTTATGCAGAAGAACTGGTATCCACCGAAGGCTTTTCCAGCCTTTATTCCCTTGTTTACCATTGCCACCCGCCAACTATTGTAAAACATTTGGGTGAGCCATACAATGTTGAGCCTAAAATTGCACGCGAAAAGCATTTAAAACACACCAGCTTAATTGGTTTTAAAATTAAGCCTGAAGATGATTATTTAAAAAGCCGTAAACCTGTTTTAGTGAACAGCGATTTACACATTGTTTTGGCTGCACCAAGAAAATCAATGACAGATTATTTCTATAAAAACAGCCAGGCTGATGAAATGATTTTTGTACATGAAGGCTCTGGTAAATTAAAAACCGGTTTTGGCGAAATTAAATTCGGATATGGCGATTATCTCATTATTCCGAGAGGCACCATTTACCAGATGGAATTTGATACTGAAGACAATCGTTTATTTATTGTTGAAAGTTTCAGTCCGCTGCGCCCGCCCAAACGTTATTTAAATCAATACGGGCAATTAATGGAGCATTCGCCGTATTGCGAACGCGATTTAAGGTTACCAGAAAATCTGCAAACCCACGATGAATACGGCGACTTTAAAGTTCTGATTAAAAAACAAGGCCTCATTTATCCATACACTTACGGAACACATCCTTTTGATTATGTAGGCTGGGATGGCTATCATTATCCATACGCATTTTCAATCCACGATTTTGAGCCAATAACCGGCAGATTACACCAACCGCCACCCGTACATCAAACTTTTGAAGGGCATAATTTTGTTGTTTGTTCTTTCGTTCCCCGGAAATACGATTACCACCCAGATTCTATTCCTGCTCCTTATAACCACAGTAATGTAGATAGCGATGAGGTACTCTATTATGTAGATGGAGATTTCATGAGCCGTAAGAGCGTTGTTAAAGGACAAATTACCCTGCATCCAGGCGGCATACCACACGGACCACACCCTGGTACGGTAGAAAAATCGATTGGCAAGGAAAAAACTGATGAACTTGCAGTAATGATTGACCCCTTTAAGCCTTTAATGCTCACACAGGATGCATTGGATATTGAAGATGAAAACTATCATAAAAGCTGGCAGATTAACGTAGAATAGCTCAGAAACACTTAAAATTTTATTATAACACATTAATACTACAACAAAACATAAAAACACAATGGAAACATTAACATTTGCAGAAAAGATATCGAAAGCGCAGGATTTTTTGCCAATTAACGGAACCGACTATATAGAATTCTACGTGGGTAATGCAAAACAGGCTGCACACTATTATAAAACAGCTTTTGGTTTCCAGAGCCTGGCTTATGCCGGACCTGAAACTGGCGTTCGTGATCGTGCTTCTTACGTATTACAACAAGGCAAAATCAGATTAATTTTAACAACGGCTTTAAAATCAGATCACCCTATTGCAGAACATGTAAAAAAACATGGCGATGGCGTTAAAGTTTTGGCCCTTTGGGTGGATGATGCATACAGCGCATACGAAGAAACTACAAAACGTGGTGCAAAATCTTATATGGAACCGCAAACTTTGACTGATGAACAAGGCGAAGTAAAAATGAGCGGAATTTATACCTATGGCGAAACCGTTCACATGTTTATCGAACGCAAAAACTATACAGGGGCTTTCCTTCCGGGTTACCGTGTTTTGGAAAGCGATTATGCACCTGCCGATGCCGGACTTTTATACATTGACCATTGTGTAGGCAATGTGGGCTGGAACCGAATGAATGAAGCCGTTAAATGGTATGAAGATGTAATGGGTTTTGTAAATATTCTTTCTTTTGATGATAAGCAAATTAATACCGAATACTCTGCATTAATGAGTAAGGTAATGAGTAACGGAAACGGTTTCTCTAAATTTCCGATTAATGAACCCGCAGAAGGCAAAAAGAAATCACAGATTGAAGAGTATTTAGAATTTTACGAAGGCGAAGGTGTGCAGCATATTGCGGTGGCTACAAAAGATATTGTTAAAACTGTAAAAGAGCTAAAATCACGTGGTGTAGAATTTTTAAGCGCTCCACCCGAAGCTTATTACGATATGATGCCAGAACGTGTTGGCGTAATTGATGAGGAAATTAAAATTTTAGAGGATTTAGGTATCCTGGTTGATTGTGATGAAGAAGGTTACTTACTCCAGATTTTCACCAAACCAGTAGAAGACCGTCCGACGTTATTCTTTGAAATTATACAGCGTAAAGGCGCACAAAGCTTTGGTGCAGGAAATTTCAAAGCCCTATTTGAATCTTTAGAGCGTGAACAAGAATTAAGAGGTAATCTTTAATCTATATTGCGCTTATCCCAAACAAAAGCCGGAACATTCCGGCTTTTGTTGTTTATAATAATTGCTAAAAGCCCTAACTGAAATTTCTTATTCCAGACCAGCATCTTGATGAAGTATTCTCTTTAAAATTTATCCAGGTTTATAAAACTTCTCCAAGATGTTTGTAGTTAGATTTTATGGTATCCAAAACCTCATCCATTTTACCACCAAGCATTAACTTGGCCATCGAGGCAGTCATTCCTTTTATCTGTGCCCACTCAACTTTTGGCGGCATTGCCAACGCATTAGGATTAGTTAAAACATTAACCAAAACTGGCCCGTTTTCAGCAAAAGCATTCGAAATAGCTTGTTCTACCTCTTTTGGTTTGCGAACAGTTACCCCTTTAAAGCCCATAGCTTGCGCAACCAAAGCAAATTCGGGATTAATCATATCCGTTTCATTATCGGGTAATCCATCTACCTCCATCTCAAGTTTAACCATGCCGAGCGCCCTGTTGTTAAAAACAATCAGTTTAATTGGTAAATTGTATTGTTTAATGGTTGCAAGGTCGCCCAATAACATGGATAATCCACCATCACCGCATAAAGCAACTACCTGTCTTTCGGGATGGCTTAACGCTGCTCCGATGGCCATAGGCATAGCATTAGCCATAGAACCATGATTAAAAGAGCCCAACATTTTCCTTTTGCCAGTTCCTTCAATAAACCTGGCGCCCCAAACACAGCACATGCCTGTATCAACTGTAAAAATAGTATCCTGGTTGGCTAAACGATTAATTACATCTGCCACAAATTCTGGCTGAATTTTATCCTCCGAACCGTTATCATCTATATAGGTTTGTTGCTGAGATTTAACCTTTTCATAAAATTCCAGCTGGCTTTTAAGGAAATTTTCATCTTGGTTGCCATCCAGTAAAGGCAACAGCGCTTTTATAGAATCTTTAATATTGCCACATAAACCCATGGTTAATTTCGCTCTTCTTCCCAACCGCTCAGGTTTTTCATCAATCTGTATAATTTTATTTTTTTCAGGCATAAAATTATAATACGGAAAATCGGTTCCGAGCAACAATACAACATCAGCCTCGTGCATGCTATGATAGGCAGATGGCTGCCCTAAAAGCCCGGTCATACCAACTTCGTAAGGGTTATTATATTGAATGCTCATTTTACCGCGGAAAGAAAAACCCACCGGTGCTTTTAATTTTTCAGCCAGTTCTATAACCTCATCATGCGCTTCGGCGGCACCTATCCCACAGTACAACATTATCTTTTTTTCGCTGTTCAGTAAAGTTGACAAAGCGTTCAATTCTTCATCAGCAGGGCGGATAACCGGATTATTTCTAAATAACTGCATGGAAGTAACACTTTCTACTGCCGGCAGTTGGGCAACATCGCCAGGTAAGCCAAATACCGAAACACCTTTTTTATGAATGGCATGTTGCAAAGCTGTTTGGAACATTCTTGGAACCTGTTCTGCCGTGGTTGCAACCTGGTTATAATAGCTGCAATCGTCAAATAATTTTATGGTATTGGTTTCCTGAAAAAATTCCATACCAAACTCATTCGTTGGAATGGTTGAGGCAATTGCAATCACCGGAACATGAGACCGGTGTGCATCGTACAAACCATTTATTAAGTGTACGTGCCCAGGCCCGCAGCTACCTGCACAACAGGCAATACCATCCAGTTCCGCTTCAGCAGCAGCAGCAAAGGCCCCAACTTCTTCGTTACGAACATGTATCCATTTAATTTTACCGTTTTTTCTAACAGCATCATTAAAATAATTCAGGCTATCGCCTGTTACCGCGTAAACTCGCTTTACACCAACTTCAACCAGCATTTCAACCAATTGTTCTGCAACATTTTTACTCATGAAATTTATCTTTAAAAATAAATATTGATTTAAATACCTCAAAAAGCAACAAATTGTTTTAGCCCCACTGTCATGTAAAAACCATCAAACTGAATCTATTTAGTATCGTACCATTCAGAAAGATTAGTCAGAATGGGCATTAATGCCAGTCCTTTTTCAGTTAAATGATAATCTACCCGCACTGGTACCTCAGCAATAATTTCTTTGATAAGCAACCGATCTGCCTCCAGTTCTTTTAACTGTTTACCCAAGGCCTGATCGGATATAGAGGGCAATACATTTTTTAACCGGCTGAAACGGTTTACACCTTCAAAAATATGAATCAGGATTAATGCTTTCCATCTACCCGAAATCACATCTAAAGCGCCATTTATGCGGCATGAATTTAATAAAAATGCCTTATTTAATGCATTTGAGGAATTTTCTTTCACCATAACTCACTTCTTTTTGAGTAACTCCAAATAAAACAAGCCATTGCCTGGCAAGTTTTATTAAATCAACTTTGACTAAGGTATAAAAACAAAAAATGAAATTATTCACCGCCTGATCATAAAAAAGGCATATTATAATATCCATGAAAGCTATTACATTACAAGCGTTTGGAAGTTCAGATCATTTTGAATTAGTAGATATGAGTGTACCCAAACCTACAGGAGACGAAATATTAATCCGGTTAAAAGCAACGGCCTTTAACCCCATAGATTATCAGATGCGCCTTGGCAAAAGAGAAAGCGAGTTGATGAATTCGCCCGTTTTAGGTCGTGAACTTGCAGGCATTGTAGAACAAATTGGAGAAAAGGTTAAAAATTTTAAACCGGGCGACGAAATTTATGCGGCATCCGGAAGCAGCGGATCAAATGGAAGTTATGCCCAATACATGACGCTCACAGAAAAAAAGGCAGCACAAAAGCCAAAAAATTTAAGTTTTGAACAGGCTGCTGCCATTCCTTCTGCAGGTTTAACTGCCTGGCAAACTTTTAAGCGCCTGGACATTAAAGCAAATCAAAGCATTTTTATAAATGGAGGAAGTGGCGCTGTGGGCTCCTTTTTAATTAAATTATTAAAATCCAACCACATCAATAAAATTATAACCACGGCTGGAAATATCGAAAGTATTAAAGCCATTAAAAATATGGGGCTTAATGACGATCAGATTTTAAACTATAAAAACCCTGATCTACAAAACAGAATATTAATGGCAAACCAACAACAACATTTTGATTTTGCAGTAGATCTTGTCGGTGGTCAATCAGCAGAAATTGCAGCATCTGTTTTAATGGTAAATGGTACCTATGCAGATATTACCTTTTTAGCGACAGAAAAAACAAGGGAAACTTTATTTGATAAAGGTGCCACCATTTTAAATATTTCAAATTATGCATTTACTTTAAATAATAACCTCAAATGGTATGGAGAAACACTTAACCAGTTAAAAGATTTGATTGAAGGCAACAAATTAGATACAGCTGCAATTAATATTGTGGGTAATTTCTCTGTAAAAACGGTACAACATGCTCATAAGTTAATGGAAGACAATTTAACAAGAGGTAAAAAATTAGTGATGCGCATAGATTAGTGTAAGATGAAGTTAATCTTCACTAAAACTTCATAATTGAACTGCACCTTTGAAACAACAAAACATAAGAAGCGATTTCCGTTTTGTTAAATTCTAAAAACTCATAATTAGTTTTTTAGTTTTCCGGTTACCCTTATCTGATCCCTCATGTATTGTTAAAAATATATGAGGGTTTTTTGTTTATATTTATCCATACATTCTCCTATGAGGCTTAAACATTTTAATTCTGCCATTTTACCCCTTTTGCTTATTCTTTTAATGTCAGGTTTTAAGGCTAAAAAAAGTAACCTGATGAAACCCATTCTATCAGAGAAAGAGTTTAACCTTTGTTTTCCAACCAGAAATAAGTTTTACAGTTACAGTGCCTTTGAAGCAGCTTTTAATGAAATGGCTTCCATTAAAATAAAAATTGAAAAACGTGGAGACTGGATTTATAAAATTAGCCGAAAAGATAAAAAAACAGGAAAAATAACCGTTGTAAGGCAGGATAAAGATTGGGAAGAAAATTGGGCGAAACAAAAACCTTATCAAATCACCGATATTGATTATGCAGATTTTTGCACCAGCAAAAAAGAGCTTGCCGCAATATTTGCACACATGGCGCACGAAACCAGAAATGGAATGAACAATAAATTTAATGATGGTTTAATGCTGGTTCAGGAAGCAGCAACAGACTCTGCTTATATTAGTCAAAATGTAATTTACCCTGCAGTAAAAGGAAAAAAATATTATGGTCGCGGTCCTTTGCAGCTAAGCTATAACGGAAATTATGGTTTTGCCTCTGATTGTATTTTTGGTGATAAAAATATTTTATTAAATAACCCTGATCTGGTAAGTTCGGATGCAAAAATTGCCTTTAAAACAGCAATCTATTTCTGGATGACGCCCCAGAGCTTAAAACCTTCGGCCCACGATGTAATAACTGGTAAATGGAAACCAACTGCTGCCGAAAGTCAAAAAGGTTATACCTCAGGTTTTGGCATGACAATTAACATTATTAATGGTAAACTCGAATGTGGTAAAGGCCAAAATGTACCGGCAATGAAAGATAGAATTGGATTTTATCAACACTTTTTAGAAATATTTAAAATTAAAGATGTTAATTGTAGCTGTTCATGTGCACAAATGCAACCAGCTGGCACATAAACTCAACAAATCCAGCTAACGAAAGATGATTTAGGCCTTAATCTAAAAGGCAATTAACCATTGCCGGTTTCACAGATTAAATTTAAACGCAACAAATTTTTATTCTGTGCTTTCTTTTAGCATTTGATATAAATCAGTTACACCGCCGTCAAATTTTTCGCCGTTTACATAAAATGATGGCGTTCCATTTACGCCACTTCTAACGCCACTTTCAAAATCAAATTCTACTCTTTGCTCTAAATTAGTGGATTCAATATCTTTTTTAAACTGATCAATATCGAGTCCCAATTGTTCTGCAAGTTCTTCAAAAAGATCATTATCAATTCGATGTTGATTTTCATAAAGTGCATCGTGCATTTCCCAGAATTTATCCTGCAAGGCCGCAGCTTCGGCAGCTAAAGCAGCAGGAAAAGCGTATTCATGCGATTCGGACAAAGGAAAATTCCGAAAAACGAAGCGAATCTGATCACCAAAAGTCTCCTGGATTTCCTTTATAATTGGATAGGCATTTCCACAATGCGGACATTCATAATCGCCATATTCTACTATTTCTATTGAAGCGGAATCATCACCCTGAACATGATCCTGACTGCCTACTGCTGGTTTCAAACTCATAAAATTAACCTTTATTTATTTCTTCTAATGCATCCAAAATACCATCTGCTCCCGGATTAACAGCTGTTGGTGATAAATAACTCCAGGCAATTTTGCCATCTTTATCAATTACAAAAAGGGCTCTTTTGCTCTCGCCTACTTCTTCATCATATACACCATAAGCTTTAGATACGGCGCCTTTGGGTTCAAAATCTGCCAGTAAAGGAAAGTGTAACTTTCTATCATTTTCAAAAGCTAAATGACACCATACGCTATCCACAGAAATGCCAAAAATCTGCGCATTTTGTTTGGAAAAATATTTGAGCATTTCGTTATAAAGTGCCATTTGATCACTGCATACAGGGCTCCAATCTGCCGGATAAAAGGCAAGAATTACATTTTTCCCTTTAAAATCTTTAAGTTTTATCTTTTGGTCAGGGGTTGCATTCAATTCAAAATCTGGTGCTGTTGCGCCTTTCTTTAACATATTTCTGGGTTTAAATGATGATTATTTTATTAACAGTATAAACGCTTTCTTGTTTGTAACCTCAGGACTAAATCTGAATTAATTACCCCATTTTCTGTCTTTTAATCAGATAAGATTGTAACACGGGATAAAAACCATCTGCCATATCAGCCTCTATCAAATCTATTTTATACTGTGTGCATTTTAGGGCTATTTGTTGCCGGTAATCGGTTATAGCTTGTTTATAATTAGCTTTAACCTGGCTGGTATGTACTTTTATACTTGCTCCCGTTTCCATATCTATAAACTGATAAGGACGGTTTTCAAATTCAAAATCGACTTCTTTTGATTGATCAACTACATTAAACACCACAACTTCGTGTTTATTAAACTTTAAATGTTGCAGTGCATCAAAAAACTCATCTGTTTTTTGTTGATTGGTTTCTGTGTTAAATAAATCACTGAATATAATAACCAGCGATCGTTTATGAATTAATTCGGCAACCTGGTGTAGCGCTTCACTTAAATTTGTTTGTGCATTTACTTTTGGTTTTTGCAACAAATCTTCCAGTTGTGCAAATAGGAATTTTTGATGGACTGTAGTGGATTTTGCAGGAGCGTTTAACAGTATTTCATCTGTAAATAAACTTAAGCCAAATGCATCTCTCTGCTTTTTTAACAAATACATTAAAGAAGCGGTGGCCTGAATAGAAAAACTAAGTTTATTATAAGCAGGCTCTGGAAAGTACATGGATGAAGATGCATCAATTACAAACTGACACCTTAAATTCGTTTCTTCTTCAAATCTTTTTGTGTATAATTTATCTGTTTTAGCAAATAGTTTCCAATCAATATTTTTAACATTATCGCCAATGTTATATTGGCGATGCTCTGCAAACTCTACCGAAAAACCATGAAAAGGACTCTTATGTAAACCTGTTATAAAACCTTCAACAACCTGCTGGGCAAGCAACTCTAAATTACCATACCCCGTTTCGTTGCCATAATTAATTGTGTGCATACGTAAAGCTAAACAAAGTATTTTATTCTTTTATTGAATAGTAAAAATCAGCATCTACTTATTAATGCTTTGCATACAGCAACTGTATCTATATAACACAGCGTAGGTGCGAAAGTTATTTTTAATTATTAGTTTTATAAAAAATCTAATAACCATGAAAAAATACCTACTATTAATTTTATCATCCCTGATAAGTCTTTATAGTTTTGGACAAAGTGTTAAAAACGGTAAAGTAGATACTGAAAGTGCCAAACTGGCGAGTAAACTGGATACTGCAAAAAAGCAGGAAGGTTGGACAGTTCGTGGTACAAACACATTTTTATTAAACCAGGCGGCATTCTCCAATTGGGTTGCAGGCGGGATAAATTCTGTAGCATTAACCGCCAGGGCTGATTATGAGTTTAACCTTAAAAGAGGAAAAAACCTTTGGGAAAACCGCATTTTAATGGGCTATGGTTTACGTTCTGAACAAAAAAGCCAAACCACAAAAGTTGAAGATGTGATAGACCTTACCTCTAACTATGGTTACCAGATTAAACAAAGCAATTGGTATGCTGCTGCTGGTTTAAACATTAAAACTCAGTTTAGCAAAGGTTACGATTACAGCAAACCAGACCAGGGCTATTTATCTAACTTTTTATCTCCTGGTTATTTAACCTTCGGGCTGGGAATAGATTATATTCCAAACGATAATTTTCAAATCAATATCCGTCCTTTAACATCACGCTTAACTTTTGTTCAGGATGATGCCGTTTTTGACCCGGATCATGATGGCATTTTAACCCAGGCATTTGGTGTCGATCCCGGTAAACATTTCGTTTATCAGTTTGGCGCCTATGTTGGTGGCCGTTATAAAACAAAGTTGATGGAAAACATTCTTTTAGATAACCGTTTTGGCATATTCAGCAACTACTTGAAAGATCCGCAGAATTTAGTATTAGCTTATTCAGCCATATTAGACCTTAAAGTTAATCGCTTTATTTCTACGCAAATTACAGCAGATTTATTTTACGACAATAACCAGATTGGGAAATTACAGCTTAAAGAAACTTTGGGTGTAGGCTTAACCTATAAATTTGGGAAATACTAACCGATTTAATTGAAACATAACACGATCTGGACAATAAAATATTGATAAACCCCGTAGATTTTAGAAATCTACGGGGTTTGTTTCTTATAACTGGATTTCATACTTTAGTAAAAAACCTCGCTCCAAATGACTAAAAAAGAAAATTTTATTACCTATACCATATTAATCGTTAATGGATTAATTATAAATACAATTACAGTTAATTTGGTTTTTAATGTACTAAAAATCTTAAAACAAGATCACAATACTGAGGATTTGTTTAGGAACCTTTTTTTATTGACTGCACTACTGATATTTTTCCTAAAATATATGGTTCTAAAAATTGAAGGTTCTGAAGAACTTAATAAACTTTTAAAAAGCATAAAAATAATCATCTGGCCAGCATCAATATTTTTTATACTGCTTAGCATTTTACAAATCGGCTTTTTATTGGGCTTTTATACAGAACCAGTTCCAACATTAATTTATGCAGTCAGCATTGTATCCGTTCCATTTTTCTTTTTTTCTATTAATTTCTTGAAAAAATTATTAAAAAAACAACTAATAAAGGAAGAGCTGTTACTTCAGGAAAAGGAAAATTACGCTTTTTAAAGCCCTTACTTTTTAGCGATTCTGTATAAATTTCCATTATCGGTAATGGCATACAACGCTCCATCCTTACCTTCAACAAGATCCCGGAAACGTTCGCCCTTACCTTCTAAAAATCTTTCTTCGCCAACAATTTTATTATCATTAATAACTAAGCGAATGATGTGTGATCCGCTGAGTGCACCAACAAATAAATTACCTTTCCATTCAGCTATACTGTTGCTGTTATAAAAAGCAATGGAACCTGGAGATATGCTGGGGTTCCAGTAATAAACTGGTTGTTCCATACCTTCTTTTTGCTGGATGCCATCACCTACTTTTTTACCGCTATATTCGGTTCCGTAAGTAATAATTGGCCAGCCATAATTTTTACCTGGTTTAATAATATTAATTTCATCGCCACCCTTAGGCCCAAATTCTGCTTCCCACAAATCGCCAGTTTGCGGATTAATGGCTAAACCGTCAGGGTTACGCAATCCATAAGCATATATTTCTGGTCTTGCATCTGTCTTGCCTGCAAATGGACCGTTTGCTACTGGTTTTCCTTCAGGTGTTAAATGAAGAATTTTACCTAAAGAAGAATTTAAATATTGTGCCTGGATTCTGATATCGTTGCCCGAACGCTCGCCAGTGCTTACAAACAGGTTTCCATTTTTATCAAAAACAATTCTCGAACCATATTGCAGTTTACCCGAATATGCTGGTGTAGCGCGATAAATAATCGTTTGATTTTCTATAGAAGTTTCATTTGCAGATAATTTGCCTTTTGCAATTGCCAGTAAAACGCCCTTGCTCTGCGCTTCCGAATATGCCCAGTATACCATTCGGTTTTTAGCAAAATTAGGATCAAGCGTTACATCCAGCAAGCCGCCCTGCCCTGAAGGATCAACCTTTGGCAGGCCAGTTATTTTTTTACTTAACTTTCCATCCGCGGTTAGAATAACCATTGTTCCGGCTTTTTGAGAAATTAAAAAACCACCGTTAGGAAGATTAGAAATGCCCCAGGGATTTTCTAGTTTCGAATTGATGATGGTAATGTTTAATGCGGTATTTGTTTTTACACCTTTAATTCTGGTTTGTCCGGCAAAAGCAGGTTTAAAATCTGCTGAAGGCTCCTGAATTTCGACCGGGCTTTGAGCAAGTGCAACCACACTTAATAGGCAACCGGCTATTAGTAAATTCGATGTTTTGTTAGTGAACAGTTTCATAAGGAAAATGATTATTTGTTTAAAAGAACAAAAAAATTATCTAATAAAAAACCCGGTATCCAATAATCGAACCCGGGTTTTAAATATGTTACAAGCCTTGAGGCTTTAATCTTTTTTGTTTTTAAATTAATTAAGCTAATTGCTTGTTTAATTTTTCAGCCAATACTGATTTCGGAACGGCTCCAACTTGTTTATCAACAACTTGACCATCTTTGAAGTATAACAAAGCAGGAATGTTTCTGATTCCAAATTGCATAGAAATTTGAGGGTTGTTATCAACATTCACTTTTCCTACGATTGCTTTACCATCATATTCTTTAGCGATTTCTTCTACTACAGGACCAACCATGCGACAAGGGCCACACCATTCTGCCCAAAAATCTACTAATACGGGTTTATCTGATTTTAATACAAGCTCCTCGAAGTTTGCATCTGTGATTTCTAATGCCATAATTATTTTTTTTATGTTCAAATATATGTATTCAATTCTAATGCCAGCTATAACGTAATGCCAATTTGACATTATTCTGAGGGAGAGCGCTTAAAGATAGAAGGCATATGATTAGGCGTTTTCACCTTTAAACTTTCTGCCTTAAATCTTAGTTTAACTTATAATTTACAACATGTAACCCAATCAATTGTTCTAAAAACCTGTTGTTTGGATTTATTTTAAGACTTTTAGATGGTAAATCTAACATAATTTCCTTTTCTCTATCGTAAATAGCAAAATTCAACTGGCAGTTTTGCTGCTCAGAATTCGCCTTATTGTCTGCTAATATGGCCTCAATTTGTCGCATCAGCTCATCATTAATCCGTTCAATAGGCACCTGGATGGTAATACTTTTGGCTAACTTATCGCGTAAATCAGATAGCAAATTAATGGCTGTAATTTTAAATTCCCAATCTCCGGCTTTACCAAAACGTTCTCCTACCCTCCCTCTGATTTGAAGGAAATAACCTTCCGTTAAAAAGGATTTGAACTTAATAAAATCTTCCCCAAATAATGCCATTTCACAAGCGTCATCATAATCTTCAAAAACAAAGGTTCCAAACGGTTTTCCGGTTTTAGTTACCCTTTGCGAAGCCGTTACCACTAAACCACCCACACAAAGTTCACGGTTTTTCAACTTGTCAAACTCGCCCAAAACCTCTTCGTTTGTATCACCCATCCGCACTTTATTGATAATACTAAGCTGCTTAACATTATGCGTACAGAAACGATCGAGTTCTAATTTATAATTATCAAGTGGGTGGCCTGAAAGGAAGATTCCAATCGCATCTTTTTCGTATTTTAAACGATCAATCAAAGCCCATTCAGGCGAAACCGGAAGTGAAGGTTCCAGAATTAAATCGGCTTTTGATCCACCAAACAAAGAAGCTTGAGAGGTACTTTCATTGTTCTGGAAATCGTTGGCATATTTGATGATTTTTTCGATGCCATTCATTTTATCATTTGGCCCAATATAGAAATACTGTGCCCTATGCCCGCCAAATGCATCAAAAGCACCACTGTACACAAAACTTTCGTAAGCCTTTTTATTTACAATCCGGGTATTTGATCTTTTAGCAAAATCGTAAACGTTTGCAAAATTGCCATTAGCCAAACGTTCTTCAATAATACTCTCTACCGCCTTTTCTCCAACGCCTTTTACCGCTGACATACCGAAACGAACTTCACCTTTAGTATTTACAGAGAATTTCAGGTCTGATTCGTTCACATCAGGTCCTAAAACCACAACCCCCATCTGGCGGCATTCCTCCATAAAAAAGGCAACCTGTTTAATATCACTCATGTTGTTCGAAAGTACCGCAGCCATATATTCTGCAGGGTAATGCGCCTTTAAATAAGCGGTTTGATAAGCAATCCAGGCATAACAGGTAGAGTGCGATTTATTGAAAGCATAGGATGCGAATGCCTCCCAATCTTTCCATATTTTTTCTAAAGTTGTTGCATCATGGCCTTTTTCTGCAGCCTGCTTAACAAATTTAGGCTTCATTTTATCCAGTACATCTTTCTGCTTTTTACCCATCGCCTTACGCAGAACGTCGGCCTCACCTTTGGTAAAACCAGCCAGTTTTTGCGATAAAAGCATTACCTGCTCCTGGTAAACCGTAATTCCATACGTTTCTTTTAAATATTCTTCGCAGGCATCTAAATCGTACTTAATGTCTTCTTCACCATTTTTCCGGCGCACAAAACTTGGAATATACTCCATTGGTCCCGGACGGTATAATGCATTCATGGCAATTAAATCGTCAAAAACCGTAGGTTTCAACTCTTTCATGTATTTCTGCATACCCGGACTCTCATACTGGAAAATACCGATGGTTTCGCCCCGCTGGAAAAGCTCATAAGTCAGTACATCATCAATTGGAAAATTATCCGGATCGAGGTCTATATCATGTCTTTTCTTAACCAGTTTAACCGTATCTTTTATTAAGGTTAGGGTTTTTAGGCCCAAAAAGTCCATTTTTAATAAACCCGCGCTTTCTACAACAGAGTTATCAAATTGGGTAACATATAAATCAGAATCTTTAGCGGTAGCAACCGGAACGAAATTGGTAATATCACTCGGGGTAATAATTACTCCACAGGCATGAATACCGGTATTGCGTAACGATCCTTCTAAAACTTGTGCCTGCTGAATGGTTTCGGCACTTAAATCTTTTAAAAGGCCCATAGCCTTCAGTTCAAGTACGCGTTCATACTCATCAGGGCGTAAAGAATCCTTTAAAGTCTTTTCATCAAGGTTAAAGATTTTGGCCAGCTTCATATTTGGAATCAGCTTGGCAATTTTATCTGCCTCAAAAAGTGGCAAATCCAATACACGGGCAGTATCCCGAATAGATGATTTTGCCGCCATAGTACCATAGGTGATGATTTGCGCTACCTGACTGGATCCGTATTTATTAATTACGTATTCCATAACACGGCCACGGCCCTCATCATCAAAATCAATATCAATATCGGGCATGGATACACGATCGGGATTCAGGAAACGCTCAAAAAGGAGATCGTACTTAATCGGGTCAATATTGGTAATCCATAAACAGTAAGCCACTACTGATCCGGCTGCCGAGCCACGGCCTGGCCCAACTGATACATCTCTTCGGCGTGCCTCAGCAATAAAATCCTGTACAATTAAGAAATAACCCGGGTAACCCGTTTTCTCAATGGTTTGCAGTTCAAAGTCCAGTCGTTCGGTCACATCTGGCGTAAGCACGCCATACCTGATCTTTGCACCTTCATAAGTCAAGTGGCGTAAATATTTATTTTCACCACGCTTCCCTCCGTCTTCTTCATCTTCGGCAACCAAAAATTGCTCCGGAATATCAAATTTAGGTAAGAGTACTTCACGGGCAAGTTTGTAGATTTCAATTTTATCTACAACCTCCTGTATATTTAAAATTGCTTCAGGCAAATCGGCAAAAAGTGCCTTCATTTCCTCCCCATTTTTAAAATAATACTCCTGATTTGGCAAACCGTATCGATAGCCTCGGCCACGACCTATTGGCGTAGCTTGCTTTTCGCCATCTTTTACACACAGTAAAATATCGTGGGCATTTGCGTCCTTTTTATTGATGTAGTAGGTATTATTGGTGGCCACCATTTTCACCTCATGCTTTCTGGCCAGGCTAATTAAAGCAACATTTACACGGTCTTCATCTTCCTGGTTGTGGCGCATAATTTCGACGTAAAAATCCACACCGAATTTCTCTTTCCACCAAATTAAAGCTTCTTCGGCCTGGGTTTCGCCCATGTTTAAAAGCTTGTTCGATACTTCGCCGCCAAGGTTACCCGACAAAACAATAATATCGTCTTTATACTGCTCTATCACCGCCCTATCGATACGAGGAACGTAATAAAAACCCTTTGTATAAGCTATAGATGACATTTTGGCTAAATTATGATAGCCATTTTTATTTTTCGCCAATAGCACCATCTGGTAACCGTTATCTTTAACAGTTTTATCCAAATGATTATCACAAACAAAAAATTCGCAACCTACAATAGGTTTCATTACAATTTCTGTAGGACGCTCTCCGGCTTCAATTGCAGTTGCATTTTTTGCTTCTGCCGCTTTGTTGTGGTTTAAAACATGGTTTACAAAGTGAAATGCGCCCATCATATTGGCATGATCGGTCATGGCTACAGCCGGCATTTTCTGTGCCGCAGCAGCTTTTACCAGGTCAGGGATACTGATGGTACTTTGTAAAACAGAAAACTGGGTATGGTTGTGCAGGTGTACAAAAGTAGCTGCAGCAAGTTCTTGTTTATTTTCGGCAAGTGCTTGTTTTGAAACGCCTCCGCCTTCGGCTTTCTGAATGCGTTTTCGAATTTCATCCGATGCCGATTTTAGGTTAACATGTTGTATTCCAAAAGTTCCGATTTCACCGGGATTAAGCTCCCTGAAACGTGGAAAATATTCAACATCAACTAATAATTCTTCTTTCTTAAAAATTTCTCTTTTAACCAGCTCTAAAAAACAACGGGTTGTGGCTTCCACATCGGCAGTTGCGTTATGCGCTTCACTAAAAGGAACACCAAATAAATAAGAGTGCAGTTCAGTTAAAGTGGGTAGTTTAAAACGGCCACCCCTACCTCCAGGCAACTTCAATAAATCGGCGGTTATTTCCGTACAGGTGTCTAATACCGGCATTTCTGCCATGCGATTGGCAACCCCAAAGCGGTGAAACTCGCAACCCATAATATTTACATCGAAACCAACATTTTGGCCGACAATAAATTTGGCTTTATTTAAAACTTCATTAAATTTCGCCAGCATTTCGTCAAAACCAATTCCCTGTTCGGTAGCCAGTTCGGTAGAAATACCGTGAATTCGTTCCGCATCGTATGGAATATTAAAACCCTCAGGCTTAACTAAATAATCCTGATGCTCAACCAATCTCCCCATCTCATCGTGCAGTTGCCAGGCAATCTGAATACAACGCGGCCAGTTATCCGTATCGGTAATGGGTGCATTATAATTGCGGGGCAAACCAGTGGTTTCAGTATCAAAAATTAAGTACATATGTTGCAGTAAAGAATTAGCCGTTTGGGAATATAAACGGTTCTTCAAAAATAAGAAATTTGGTGCCGGAAGTTGTCAGTAAATTATCAACATAAATTAACATGGCAACGATTTTTTTTCAATCCTTGTTTGTTAAAAAAAGTTAAAGCAACATAAATCTACGGAATATTCGTAGATTTAAAATATTAAACAACTCGATATGAAAATCTATTCTTTACTTTTATTTATGATTTTTAGCGCTGTTGCAACTTTAGCGCAGAAACCTGTTCATTTAAAACTGAAAGAACAACTTGATTCAATCTTGCAGACCGACCAGGGAATACGGGAATTTGTTGATTCAGAAACCTCAGAAAAAAGAAAAGATACCCTCGCGCAATTTTTTAATTACCCGAAAGAGGAACTTAAAAAACATGCCTGGAACATCATGCCGAAAATTGATTCGGCTAATCTTAAAAAAGTAGAAATTATTATTTCTAAATATGGTTATCCAGGCAAAACCTTAGTGGGTGAACCTGCAAACACTGCAGTCTTTTATGTAATCCAACACAATCCAACTAAAATTTCAGCGTATTACCCATTGATAGAAAAAGCTGGTAAAAAGGGCGAATTACCCTTTAAATATGTAGCCATGATGCTGGATAGAAAGTTGACTCAAAAAGGAGAAGACCAAATTTACGGCACCCAGGTATATGGCCTAATGATTAATAATCCCGGCACCGGTAAAAAAGAATTTTTCCAGTACGTGATGCCGATTAAAGATCCTAAAAATGTAAATAAACGACGCAAAAAAGCTGGTTTTGATTCTACAGTAGAAGCAAATGCACTTAGATTAGGGGTGGTTTACAAAGCTTATACTAAAGCAGAGATTGATAAAATTATTAAACAATAATTCTGTTAATGTTCCTGACTGGTCAGTTCGCTCACATCGTACCCTTTTTGCCTGCATCGTTCGATAATATGAACCAATAAATCGGCTTCCATTTTCGGTTCCCGAGACATGATAAACAGGTACTTCTCATCAGGATGCCCAACAACAACATAACTATAATCTTCAGCAATTTCGATAATCCAGTAACCAATTTTAAAAGGCCATAAAAACTGTGCCTTCATATCGCCATCAGGCTTATCCTGCTTAAAAAACAATTTCGAGCTTATTGATTTTTCCTCAGTTTTACCCTCTTTATGATAAGTTGTGCACACATCAAAATAATCGTCATCCTTCAAAGTATAGGTCTCAGTAGTTTGTTTCCAGTGTTTATCCATTAATGTAGGAATGGAATATAAGGAATACCATTTGCCTTCAAAGGCCTTATAATCTATATTGTTTAAGGGTTTATTTTCCATAATGCTTATTTCTTAATTTTAAAATGCTCCTGGCTTACCAGCTTTTCGGTGTTGTAGCCTCGTTGTTTACATCGGTAAATAATTTCGTTCAGCAAACCGGGATCCATTTCTGGCTTACGTGCCATAATAAAAAGGTACTTAAACTTAGGGTGGCCAACTACAACGTAACTGTAATCTTCTGCCAGTTCAATAATCCAGTAATCAATCTTAACCGGCCATATAAACTGCGCTTTTAAACGCGAATTGCCACTTTTGGCAACCACCGTTAATTTAGAACGCATGTATTTTTTCTTCCTTTCGCCAACAACATTGTAAGTGGTAAATACCGCATAGTAACCATCCGGGTGAATCACATAAGTTTCTACAGTATGCCGCCAGTGCGCATCCATAAATGTAGGTATGGAATATAAAGAATACCACCGCCCTGCAAAACTTAAAACATCTACATGTATATCTATTGGTTTGTTTTCCATATTCTTCTTTCCACCCTTCAATACTGATCTAAATGAATGATTACACTAACTAAACCGTCAATAAATTATAAAGTTTTGAAAAGGATTTTTTAAGCCTATATTTATTTATAACTTCGATTGATAATTAATACAGCAAACCAATAAAATAAGATATATGAAAGTTACGGTTGTAGGTGCAGGCGCAGTTGGCGCAACATGTGCAGATAATATTGCCCGCAAAGAATTGGCAAATGAATTAGTGTTATTGGATATTAAAGAAGGTTTTGCCGAAGGTAAAGCCATCGATATGATGCAGACTGCTACCCTTTTAGGTTTCGATACAAAAATTACCGGTGTAACCGGCGATTACAGCAAAACAGCTGGTTCTGATGTTGTTGTAATTACTTCTGGTTTGCCCCGCAAACCGGGAATGACCCGTGAAGAACTGATTGGCATAAACGCAGGTATTGTTAAAGGTGTTGCCGAAAATATATTAAAATTCTCTCCTGAAGCGATTATTATTGTAATCAGCAACCCGATGGATACCATGACTTATCTTGCACTTAAATCTTTAGGCTTGCCTAAAAACCGCATTATTGGTATGGGTGGTACTTTAGATAGTTCAAGATTTAAATTTTATTTATCTCAGGCTTTAGATTGTAACCCTAACGATTTACAAGGTTTTGTTATTGGCGGCCATGGCGATACCACTATGATCCCTTTAACCCGCCTGGCAACTTACCAAAGTTTACCTGTAAGTAATTTATTAGATAAAGCTACACTTGATAAAGTGGCTGCTGATACCATGGTTGGGGGCGCAACGCTTACCGGATTAATTGGTACTTCTGCCTGGTACGCACCAGGTGCTGCCGGTGCTGCTTTGGTTGAAGCCATTTTACGCGACGAGAAAAAACTTTTTACCTGCTGCGTTTCCTTAGAAGGAGAATACGGACAGGAAGATATTTGCTTAGGTGTTCCGGTAATTATTGGCCGCAGCGGCTGGGAAAAAATTATTGATTTTAAATTAACAAATGAGGAGCAGGCTGCATTTAACAAAAGTGCCGATGCGGTTAGAAATATGAATAGTGTACTGGCCGAAATGAAATTGGTATAAATTTACTTGCCATGTTAAGATAAAAAGTATTTGCAACCAATAAAACAGATACTCCGTACCTCAGCATGGCAGCTTGAAAATCAATGAAAACAATTTCAATCCCACTTAAACTAATTAATTTACAAGATGACGGCTTCCATCTTTTGATGGAAGTTGTTGTTTTTAAAAAAAAGCATTTTGCCGTGCTGGATACCGGAGCATCAAGGAGTGTATTTGATAAGGCCCTGATAGAACAACACCTTGCCGAAACTTTGCAGGTAAGCGATGAAATTAATGCAGCCACACTTTTTACCACCACCACCACCATACAGGCTACTATACCAGAATTAAAAATTGGCAAACTTAAAATTAAAGATTACCACGCAGTAGCTTTCGATTTGCAATCGGTAAGCGAAACCTACCAGCAGTTTGGACACCCTCCTATTGCCAGCATTATTGGCGGCGATATTTTAACGGAATATCAGGCAACTATAAATTATGCTACCCTTGAATTGACGCTGTATAAATAATATCTTTTGGTTTTATGACTAAAATCATTTTTTAAAAGTGTTTTAAGCTGATATTTGTTTCTTAAATGAAAAAGTATTTAGCAACATTTTGTATTATTTTCTGGTCTGGCCTTATTGCAGGAATTAGCTTTTTAGAAGCACCTTTAAAATTTCAGGCACCCGGTATTACCATTCCATTAGGTTTAGGCATTGGCCAGCTGGTTTTTCAGGCCTTGAATAAAGTTGAAATTGTTTTAATACTGGTTATCATAGTTTGCCTATACGATTTCAAGTTAAAATCGTTTAAAGGCTTGTTACTCTCCTTAATTTTGGTTTTGCTATTAATGGATACTTTTTGGCTTTTACCCATTTTGGATGAAAGCGCTAAATTAGTCCTGAGCGGAAAATTTATTCCAGAAAGCATTCATCATATTCTATACATAATTGTAGAGGTAATTAAATTCTTGTTGCTGATTACGCTTGGCTTTTTAAACCTTAAAGATTTAAAACATGAAAAAAGATATTCTTAATCGCCAGGATATTATACTACTGGTTGATACTTTTTATAACAAGGTTGAACAAAATACTCAAATCGGGCCAATATTTACTGAGGTTGCAAAAGTAAACTGGGCGCATCATTTACCTAAGATGTATGATTTTTGGGAAAGTATTCTTTTTGGTAAAGCAATTTACAAGGGCAACCCAATGCTTACCCATTTTGCACTCAGAGAAAAGACCAGTTTAAAAGAGGAAGAGTTTAACGCCTGGAAAAGCCTCTTTTATCAAACCGTTGATGAATTATTTGAAGGCAAAAATGCAGATACCATTAAACAAAAAGCACAATCTATAGCCGATTTAATGCATTTCAAATTAAATGCACCTAATCCCCACATTACAATTAAAAACCAATAGTATTTTATATTCTTTCTGAGTTTATCGTTAACTTTAAGTAACTAAAACAAACCAAATATGAAATTTCTTAAAGTTTTACTGTGGATAATCGTTATCCTGGCAATCATAATTTTCGGTGGAGGCCTTTTTTTACCCAAAACATTTTCAGTTGCGCGCAATATAGAAATTAGTGCTCCTGATAGTGTAATTTATAAGAATATTGCTGATTTTAATGAATTTACGAAGTGGAATACATGGTCCAAAATGGAACCCACAGCCAAAATAACAATATCTGGCCCGGTTGCTCAACCCGGTAGTTTATACGAATGGGCTGGTAAAGAAACGGGACAGGGTTCGATGAAAATTACGGAAGCGAAACCAAATAGCCTTGTTAATATTGAATTAAAATTTATAAAACCGTTTGAAAGTTTGGCCAATACCAAATTTGATATTCAACCAGAAGGCAGCGCACAAAAAGTAACCTGGACCATGAGCGGCAATAACAATCTGATTCAGCGATGGATGTGCCTTTTCATGAACATGGATAAAATGGTTGGTAAAGATTTTGAAAGCGGTTTAAAATCACTCAAAGAAAAATCGGAGAAAGGAATTTAGCCTTTCAGCCTTAAATAAATAGCCTTTCGAAATCAGTTTTTGAAAGGCTATTTTTATTTTCTACTTGCTTAATAAAAATAAAGGAGCTCCTTAATATTCGCTTATTTTGAGTACACCAAACAATTATGTCTTCGTTACGTTAAAATAACATTCAATTTTAAATTGATTTGATTAAGATTTTGTTATTTCATGTTTTTTAGATTACTTGCCCTTTGATGAATTTATTGTTAGTAGAAGATGAGCCAAACGTTGTGTCTGTAATCAAACGTGGATTAACAGATGAGGGTTTTACCGTGAGCATCGCGCCTGATGGATTAATTGGCGAACAAATGGCTAAGGAAAATAATTTCGATCTGATTATTCTCGATATCATGTTACCTGGAATAAATGGCCTGGAACTTTGTAAGATTATTAAAAGCGAGAAGCCAAATGTACCTATTATTATGCTTACAGCACTCGGCAGCACAGAAAATGTGGTAAACGGACTGGATAATGGTGCAGACGATTACCTGATTAAGCCCTTTAAATTTGCCGAACTTTTTGCCCGGATAAGGATGCTTTTAAGGCGTTATAGCGGAGTGGTAATGAATGATCAAATGATTAACATCAGCGATTTGCAAATTAACTTAACAGCCAAAACCGTTAAAAGAAATCAAACCGAGATTATATTAACTGCTACTGAATATCGTTTGCTGGAGTTTATGGCCAAAAATAAGTCTAAAATCCTGTCGAGAATTGATATTTTAGAAAGTGTTTGGGATATTGATTTTAATTTAGGCACCAATGTAGTTGATGTTTATGTAAATTACCTGAGAAAAAAAATCGATAAAAACGCTGACATTAAACTGATTCATACTGCAGTTGGGTTAGGCTATGTTTTAAAGGAAAAATAATGTCTATTGCAAAAAAAATAACCCTTCTGTTTGCCATTCTTTCTGCCATAATTATTTCTTTATTAAGTGGTTTTGTTTGGTATTTTTCTAACGAATTTGCTTTCGAAGATTTTTATAAACGATTAGAAGCCCGGGTAAATATTGCGGCACAGATTAAGGTTTACCAGGACGAAAATAACGATATGTATGCCAAAATGCGTAATCGTTACTTAGAAAGGCTTCCATCAGAAAGAGAATACATTATTAAAACGGATAAAAGGGTTAAGCAAAAATTAATCACGGATATTGAATTGCCTGAAATTTTTTACGAAAAAATTATTTCGGGTAAAATGGCCCGTTACCGTAAGGAAAACCATTTTTATGCAGGCAAATATTTCGAAAGCCCGCAACAGGGTTATATCGTAATTATATCGGCAAATGATCCATTTGGATTTAGAGAATTAAAAGATCTTCAGAAAATTCTATTTGCAGGTTTTTTCCTTTCTGTGGTACTATCCTTTGTAGTGGGCTGGAAATTTTCCGGTTACATGTTGCGGCCGCTGCGTAACATTATTAAAAGTGTAAAGAAAATTAAGGCAGAAAACCTGCACCTGCGCCTGGATGTACCTGGGGCCGATGAAATGTCGCAATTGGCACAAACGTTTAACAATATGCTTAACCGCTTGGAAACTGCCTTTGAAACGCAAAACAACTTCATCAGCAATGCATCCCACGAATTGCGTACGCCTTTAACCATTATTAACGGCGAGGTTGAGCTGGCACTTATGGCCAAACAGGATACAGAAAAGCAAAATGCAGCGTTAAATAAAATAAAAGATGAAGCTGAAAGATTAGAGCATATTTTAACAAGTTTGCTCGGGCTTGCGCAATCTGGCTTTAATGGAAAAAACCAGCCTTGGGAAGAAGTTAGGATTGACGAATTGATATGGGATGTAGTTGCCTCTGTTAACCAGGTGCACCCAGAAAGTAAAATTGAAATAGATTTTAACAACCTTCCTGAAAACGAAGAACACCTTAACATTAAGGTAAATAAAAATCTGATTAAGCTTGCCATAACCAATATAGTAAGCAATGCCTGCAAATATTCTAATAATATGCCGGTTAGCGTTAGAGTAGAAAGTAAGCTGAATATGATTTCGATAACCGTAACAGATTTAGGAATCGGCATACCGCAAAATGATGTTCAACATATTTTTGAGCCTTTTTACAGGGCATCAAACACCAATAATTATAAAGGTTATGGAGTCGGGTTGCCACTTTCTTTAAACATTATCAGACTGCACAGAGGTAGTATAGCCATTAAATCTCAGGAAATGATTGGGACCGAAATTAAAGTTTTATTACCAACCAGCATGTAAATTCTAATCTCATTCTAATCTCGTTCTTATTTCGTTATAATAACCTTAGGCTATTCTTGTATAAATATTTAATTATTCATTTAACAAGATCAGGTTATGAAAACAGTATTAGTTCCAACAGATTTTAATCCGGATGCAACCAAAATTATTGACGCACTGGTTTTAAACCAAAAAGAAGAAAAATTAAACATCATTTTTGTACATGCGTTTAAATTATCTGATTCTATAACAGATATGCTAATGCTGAGCCGCCGGAGTCGCGACTATGAAAATGTTAGCGACACTTTTTACCTTAAACTCAATCAATATAAAACGAAATATTCCAATCAATTGGGTTGCGTGGGTATAGAATATTTTTATGGCAGTACGGTTGCTGCTTTTAAAAACTTTATTGATGCATTTGATGTGGATTGTGTTGCCTACCTCAAGGATTACGACTTCCAGAAAATTAACAAATACAGTATCGAACCTAAGTATTTAACTGAACGTTGTGGCTGCCAAACACTCGAATTGGATAGTGCCCCGCATCAGATTGAAAATAATTCAGAATACTTAATGGATACAAAAATTCACGAAAACAGATTGCAAACTTCTACTGTTTAGCCAATCTTATTAATTTAATTTTATTATGCTGTTACGAAACAATATTCCCCTTACTTATATTTTTGGAAAGATCAAAAAACAACTGATTTTTGTTATTGCCTACTCCATTGGCATTGTTGTTCTTTACGAGAATTTCCATGTTACACGCATCTCCATTCCTGTTGCTGTACCAGCGCTTTTAGGCACAATTATTTCATTATTACTGGCTTTCAGGTCAAATCAGGCTTACGACAGGTGGTGGGAAGCCCGAATTTTATGGGGTGCAATCGTTAATGATTCCAGGTCATTATCAAGACAAATATTATCATTTGTAGAAAATCCTTATGGGCTGGATGAAATAGAGAAATTTAAAGAGAAGTTTATTAAACGACAAATAGCCTGGTGTTATGCTTTAAGCCAGTCACTACGTGGTTTTTCTGCTCACAAAGGCCTTGAAAGATACCTAAGTGCGGATGAAATGACTTTTATAAGTAAACGTAGAAATGTAACGGTTTCTATTTTAGAGTTGCATGCCATGGATTTAAAAAAGGCACTGAACGAAGGCTGGATTAATAAATATCAACAGATAGAGATTGATAAAACCATAACAGCTTTATGTAACCATATGGGTGGATCGGAAAGAATTAAAAACACTATTTTTCCGGTCACCTACAGTAAATACATCAACATGTCTATCCATTTATTTATTGTGATGTTGCCTTTTGGCTTAATTGAATATTTCGGTTATGCAGAAGTGCCTGTTGTAATTGCAATTGCCACTTTTTTCTTACTGGTCGAAAAAATGGCCGTTCATTTACAAGATCCTTTCGAAAATAAACCTACTGATACACCTACCACAACCATTTGTAGAAATATTGAAAGAGATCTTTGTCAGATGCTGAATGACAATAAGCTTTACGAAGATAAGCCACAATCAGAACTGGCTCCTGTAGGTTCTTATTATATTTTATAGACGTAAAAAAAGCCCCTCCAATAAATCTGGAGGGGCTTTTTAGTAAAAAGTTAATGGTATAAAAGTTTTAATTTATCGGCTATGGCTTTACTCTCTAAAGCACCAGCCTTTACTGTTTTAAGGGCCGCACTGTAGTACAACCCAAAAAAGGTAATCAAAACAGACACAACCAGATAGCTTTTATTTAAGCCAAATAACATGCCTGTTGATGGTTTATTTATAGCCTGAAATACAAACATTAAAAATATACCGACATAGGCTGCGTACGAACCTGAAATTTTATAAACCATAAATTTTTTATAACCTACAGCCTTAAAACCTCTATATGCCAACGCAGAGAAAAGTATAATGATTGCGATAATAAATACGGTAAAAAAATTATCCTGATTAGCAATTAAATTTTGCAACTGGTACAAGCCAAAACCTGAGAGTATTACAATCCAGAGAGAACTAATATGGAAAAATGAGCAAAAATGTCGCAAAAAAAGCTTCCAGTATTTCTTACCCAACCCCTTTATAATTGATTTTTCAATTTTGGTAAAGCCTGCTTTGCCGAACGAAGTTTGCGTTTGGTTTACAGCATCTTGAAATGTTAAGGCCGGATTCTCAGTCATCTTTTCTTCCACTGCGGAAGCCACATGATCCAAAATCTCCATTTGAACATCAATGTACTTAAATCCGATCTCTTCAAGGTAGATTCTTATTTTATTTAGTTGTATTTTGGTTAGGTTCATATCAGGCTGTTAATATTTTAATTTTTTGGTTGTAAAAAGTTATGAAAGTTCTTACATACATGCTGCAAAAAAAGAATAATACAAGCATTGTAATAACTTTACTGTTTTGGCTTAAATCAATTAAACTGTCTTTAGTAAGAAACCAATACAAAACAAAGTTCCCCATAAACAATCCAACCGAAGCTAAACTCCCTAATGAATTATCTGTAATAGAATATTTTTGTTCTTTTCTCTTCCCAAGCAGGATTTTGCTATAAACATAAAAGGCGACAACAATAGAGCATAAAAAAATAGCTATAATCATAGGCTTCATGTTAAATGGAGCTGTTTTGCTGCTATAATAAATGCACGTGCATAAGGCTAAAATTGTGAGGTTACTTAATATGCCTGGCCATTTAAATGTAGTGGCTAATTCTGACAGAAAAAGTCTCGCATATTTCTTATTAACCTGTTGCTGATAAAGGGCTTCCTGTTTTTTAATTTCTTTAAAGCTTCCAAAATCAATATTAATTATTTCTGCAACCAGTTCTAAGCTGTAAGGTTCCTGTACATCTGCAAGTGCATTTAACATATGGTCGTAAACCTCATGGTAAGTTTCTCTGTATTTTACAGCATCAAAAATATAATCCTTAATTTCCTGAATTTGTTGTGCAGTTAATACCATTTAAATTGCAGGTTTTAAGTTTAACAATAATTGCAGTTGGGCAATAAAATCTTTCGCTTCCTGTAATTTATTTACAACTTCTTTCTCACCATTTTTTGATAACGAATAATATTTCCTTAATCTGTTCTCAACCACTTCTGTTGTTGTTTCCAATAAACCATC
Source organism: Pedobacter nototheniae (assembly GCF_032678625.1). Classification (GTDB taxonomy): domain Bacteria; phylum Bacteroidota; class Bacteroidia; order Sphingobacteriales; family Sphingobacteriaceae; genus Pedobacter; species Pedobacter nototheniae_A. The sequence goes on from NZ_JAVTSO010000003.1 coordinate 301,754, forward strand.
AGCCTCTAATTTATGCAATGCAGGATATAAGGCGCCTTCCTTTAACATCAGCTCGCCCTGTGTAATTGATTTTACCTTCTGCGTAATTTCATAACCATACATCCTTTCATTCTCTGATAAAAGATTAAGAATAATGGTTTGTAAAGTGCCTTTAAATAATTCATTATTTACTGCCATGGTTCAAATATATATAAATTTTACATACATAAGAAAACTATGCATATAAAATTTAAGGCAAGTATTAATTGGCAAAATTATATCACATGTGAAATAATTGGTTGTCGTACAGAGAAACAGACTCTAATTAAAACAAAAACCCCTTCAAGATTTAACTTGAAAGGGCTTATATATTTTCTAAATCCTGTTTAGGGAATTTAGTTATTATGCATCAATTTTGGCATATTTTGCATTACGCTCTATAAATTCCCTGCGTGGTGCAACTTCATCACCCATTAACATAGAGAAAGTATGATCGCACTCTGCTGCACTTTCGATTGTAGCTTGCAATAAGGTACGCGTAGCCGGATTTAAAGTAGTATCCCAAAGCTGCTCAGCATTCATTTCACCCAAACCTTTATAACGTTGGATGTGTACGCTATCTTCCTTACCATTTCCTTTAATTCGCTGTACAGCGGCATCGCGTTGTACATCATTCCAGCAATATTCAAAATCTTTACCTTTTTTAACCTGATAAAGTGGCGGAGATGCGATATAAACATATCCCGCTTCAATTAAAGCCCTCATATAACGGTAGAAGAAAGTTAAAATCAAAGTAGTAATGTGCGAACCGTCGATATCCGCATCCGTCATGATTACGATTTTGTGATAACGTAATTTCGTCATATTCAAAGCCTTATCATCTTCCGGCGTACCAATACTCACCCCAATTGCGGTGAACATATTTTTAATCTCGTCGTTTTCGTAAATTTTGTGCTCCATCGCTTTTTCTACGTTCAGAATCTTACCTTTTAAAGGTAAAATAGCTTGAATGTTTCTATCGCGACCTTGTTTAGCGGTACCACCCGCCGAGTCACCCTCAACTAAATAAATTTCACATTTTTCAGGATCACTGTCAGAGCAATCGGCCAGTTTACCAGGTAAGCCTGATCCGCCCATAACGCTCTTACGTTGCACCATTTCACGGGCTTTACGTGCTGCAGCACGGGCTGTAGCCGCTAAAATTACTTTGTTAACGATCATTTTAGCCTCTTTTGGATTTTCTTCCAAATAAGCACCCAATGCCTCACCAACAGCAATATCTACCGCGCCCATTACCTCACTGTTACCCAGTTTGGTTTTAGTTTGCCCTTCAAATTGCGGTTCCTGTACCTTTACCGAAACTACTGCTGTTAAACCTTCTCTAAAGTCATCACCAGTGATTTCCATTTTCAGGTTTTTTAACAAACCAGATTTATCTGCATAGCTTTTTAACGTACGCGTTAAACCTCTGCGGAAACCAGCAATGTGTGTACCACCCTCATGCGTATTAATGTTATTTACGTAAGAATGGACATTTTCTGAATAACTGTCGTTGTACTGGAAAGCCAACTCAACTGGCACACCATTTTTAATACCATCAATATAAATTGGTTCAGGCAAGAAAGATGCTCTTGTACCATCTAAAAAAGAAACAAATTCTTTTAAACCACCTTCTGATTGAAAAACTTCTGATAAGAATGTTCCATCTTCTAAAGCTTCGCGCTCATCCGTTAAGGTTAATTTAATCCCTTTATTCAAGAAAGCTAATTCGCGCAAACGAGCCGCTAAAGTATCGTATTTGTACTCTGTTGTTTGGGTAAAGATGGTAGGATCCGGCGTAAAGGTTACAATTGTACCGCGTTTATCTGTAGTACCAACTTCCTTTACATCGTATTGCGGAACACCAATTTTATATTCCTGCATCCAGATTTTACCTTCACGGTGTACTTCAGCTTTTAAGTCTGTAGATAATGCGTTAACGCAACTTACCCCCACACCATGTAAACCACCAGAAACCTTGTAAGTATCTTTATCAAATTTACCACCTGCGTGTAAAACCGTCATAACGATTTCAAGCGCCGATTTATTTTCTTTTGTATTGATCCCGGTTGGAATACCACGCCCGTTATCTTCAACCCTGATGGAGTTGCCTTCTAAAATTCTAACGTCAATTGTATCTGCATGACCAGCCAAAGCTTCATCAATGGAGTTATCCACAACCTCATAAACTAAATGGTGTAAACCTTTAACACCAGTATCGCCTATATACATCGAAGGGCGCTTACGCACCGCTTCTAAACCTTCTAAAACCTGTATATTATCTGCCGAATAATTTGACTTTAAATCCTGTTCTTCGCTCATATTTTAATTAAAAACAATAATTATCAAAAATACGCATTTTTCGGCAATTAACCCAATATGTGGAGAAGTTTTAGGCATTAAAAGTAAGGGGGTAAGGAATGCTAAAAGACTAAAGCTAAAAGGCTTTACGATGCACTGTACAGGATTTTGAAAAGCAAAGACGATACAATGTTTTGGAGCTTGCACATGCTTTTTATGTTAAGATTCAAATACCTTCCTTATAGCCCGCTTTTAATTGGTTATTTAAACCATTCATTTGTTATACACATAGCGAAGCAGAAAAACAAAGCCTACTTAAACCTGCCGCTATTGTTTTAAAACTGCTTATAAAACACAAACTTGATGTTAAATTGCATATAAAAACTAATTTATATAAGTTTGCTAAAATTTATTAAACAATAATGGAAAGAAGAACCTTTAAAAACCTTGGTTTACTTGCAGCCGCAGCTATAATTACAACATTTTCTGCTTGCCAAAACAAAGAAGCTAAAACGACTGAAACAACAAAGAAAACAGATAGTACAGCAGCTGTATCTGCTAATGAAAAAATCGTATTTGTTAACCAAGACTCTTTATTAACCAAGTACGAATACTATAAAGACCTTAAAAATAAATTTGAGAAAAAAACCAAAGATGCTCAGTCTGACATGCAGGCTAAAGGCCAGGCTTTCCAAAGAGAAGTAACTCAATATCAGCAAAGTGCAGGCACTTTAGCTGCCGACGTACGTAAAACTACTGAAGAGCGTTTAGCCCGCAAGCAACAGGAATTACAAACTTATCAGCAAAATGCAGGTGGTGCTTTACAAAATGAGCAGGCTGTAGAAACTGAAAAACTTTATGATAAAGTTGCCGGTTATTTAAAAACCTATGCAAAAGATAAAGGTTATAAAATGGTTTTATCTTACACTAAAGGCAGTACAATTTTATTTGCCGATGAGAGTTTAGACATTACTACTGATGTAATTAAAGGCTTAAACGAAGATTATACAAAAACAAAAAAATAAAATTACTGTTAATCCTATAGCACACACAAAAAATGCCTCAAAATTTGAGGCATTTTTTGTGTTTAATTTTTTTATCATGGAAGAGAATAAACAACACGAAACATTTATGCGAATGGCGATAGCCTTATCTGTGCAAAATGTGAGTGAGCAGGTTGGCGGTCCTTTCGGCGCCGTAATTGTTAAAGATGGAAAAGTTGTTGCGCAATCGGCCAATAAAGTAACTTCTACAAACGATCCAACGGCACATGCTGAAGTATCGGCTATACGCCTGGCTTGTACCGCATTAAATACATTTGATTTAAGTGGCTGCATAGTGTACACCAGTTGCGAGCCTTGCCCTATGTGTCTTGGAGCCATTTATTGGTCGAGGATTGAAACCATTTATTATGCAAACACCAAAGCCGATGCCGGTAAAATTGGTTTTGATGATAAATTTATCTACGATGAGCTGGATAAACCTATGGAGAAAAGATCCTTACCTGTTGTTCAATTATTAAGAGACGAAGCACAGGAAGCCTTTAAACTTTGGGAAACTTCGCCTATGCGAATAGAATACTAACACAACAATCTGTTTTTCAAATATTTAAACTTTGTTACCATTGTTTTTTTTATTATTTTAGGGATATACTTAACACAAAACTCTAATCATTATGAAAAACTTTAAAGCATTAACCAGAACCGAGTTAAAAGGAATTTTAGGCGGTAAAAAAGAGCTTACACAATTTGAACCGCAAGACTGTTACTGCACTGATGGAGGCAACAGTTTTGGTTGCGTTACGGATTCAGGATGCGACAACTTAACCAGTTCTCTTTGTTCAAGCGGACAATCCATCTGCGTAACAAGAACAACTTAATTCAGTATGCAAATCGTTTAAAGTGTTTAACTTTAAACGATTTCTTCTACCTACTAAATTCACTCCGAGTATTTTAAACAAAAGCGCACCTCTGCCGAAACAAAAAGAATGGTATTAACGTCTAACTAAATATCACTTTTTATGACTTACGAGCAAAAAATAGGTAGCGAACTTGATTTCTGGAAATTTAGAATTTTACAAAAACCTTCACTTTTTAGTAAGGTTACCGATAAAGTTCAAAGAAAAATCAATACCTATATCCCTGATAAAGTACACAGTGCAATTACTTCCGCTATTAAGCAAATGGTTAAAGGGGTACTTTTGGGCTCTACCTTTACCACAGCCAAACCCGCTTTAGATTTAACATTAATGCACCGCGAAGCTTTAATTAAACAAAAAATAGAAAATTATAAAAAAACTGGTGCTGCAGAGGGTGGCATTACCGGAGCAGGAGGCTTTTTAATGAGCCTTGCCGATTTTCCATTATTACTTGGCATTAAAATGAAAATGCTTTTTGATGTTGCGGCCTTATATGGTTACGATGTAAAAGATTACAGGGAACGTTTGTTTATTCTACATATTTTCCAGCTCGCTTTTTCAAGTAAGGAAGAAAGTAAAAATATCTTTATGAAAATGCAAAACTGGGATGATAAAGCGCACACACTCCCCTCAAATATTGATGAATTTGACTGGTTAACTTTTCAGCAGCAATACCGTGATTATATTGATTTAGCCAAACTTGCCCAAATGCTTCCTTTTGTAGGCGCAGCAGTGGGTGCAGTTGCAAATTATAAACTAATAAACAGGCTTGGCAAAACCGCGATGATGAGCTATCGTATGAGAGTTTTAAGCTCGGGGTTGAGCGTTTTGAGCCCGACTTCCACCTTAAAACATCCTGCTTCAAACTAATCTTCCTCGAACATCCCGCCTATCAGGTCATCCGTTTCGCGCCTGTCTTTTTTAGTAGGGCGGCCAGTACCACGGTCACGCTTTAAACTTGGCGAATGAAACATAGATTTAAAAGCATGTGTTTCTTCAACCGGAGTTAAATCTTTATATTTTGTTATGGCTGTTGGAGAATCGGTACGGTTATATGACAACTCTACCACCTCAATAATTTTCTTCTCTATTCCTTTAGATACCTGATAAACATCGCCCACTTTTACAATAGCCGAAGGCTTAATGTTCTGCCCTTTCAGCTTCACCCTACCTGCCTTACAAGCATCTGTAGCTAAACTTCTGGTTTTAAACAACCTAATGGCCCACAAATATTTATCGATTCTGAGTTTTTCTGCTTCTGTCATAAAACCCAAAAATACAAATTAGTCAGTAAAGACACGAAACCCTTGGGTTGATGTTAAAAGATTGGGCGGAGAAAAGGTTAAAACAATGTCCCATTAAGGCTGTTCAACAATTTTTATCAGCAGAAAAAGCCTGTCTTTAGATAAAATTGATTTATTTTGCGTAAAATTTAAAAACATCATGTATTCAGATTTAAAGAAACTAATTGAAGCCGCCTGGGAAGACAGAAGCCTTTTAAAATATAGCAACTATTGCGAAGCCATTGAAGCCGTTATTATGGGTCTTGATAAAGGCGAAATTCGCGTTGCGGAACCTGTATTAAATTCCTGGGGCATTAATGAGTGGGTTAAAAAAGCTGTGATTTTATATTTTCCTATTCGTGAGATGAAGGAAATTAAGGTTGGGCCTTTTGTTTACCATGATAAAATGGAATTAAAAACCGATTATAAAGCAACCGGAGTTCGTGTTGTACCAATGGCAAGTGCCCGTTATGGCGCATTTTTAGCTAAAGGTGTAATTATGATGCCTTCTTATGTAAACATTGGTGCTTATGTTGATGAAGGTACCATGGTTGATACATGGGCTACTGTAGGTTCTTGTGCGCAAATTGGCAAACGTGTTCACTTAAGTGGTGGCGTTGGTATTGGTGGTGTTTTAGAGCCGGTACAAGCAGCACCTGTTATTATTGAAGATGATTGTTTCTTAGGTTCGAGAGCGATTGTTGTAGAAGGTGTAAAAGTAGAAAAAGAAGCTGTTTTAGGTGCTAATGTGGTTTTAACTGCATCAACAAAGATTATCGATGTTACAGGCCCTGAACCAATTGAATATAAAGGTATTGTACCTGCACGTTCTGTAGTAATTCCGGGTAGCTATACCAAAAAATTCCCTGCCGGAGATTATCAGGTGCCTTGCGCTTTAATTATTGGCAAACGTAAAGAAAGTACAGATAAAAAAACTTCGCTTAACGATGCGTTAAGAGAAAATAATGTAGCCGTATAAATGGCTTAAAGGCATAAAGTTAGGGTTACATTTAATCCAAACCTTATGCCTTTTACCTTACACCTTTTACCCCACCCTTAATGAAAATTGGTTTCGATGGCAAGCGGGCTGCAAATAATTTAACCGGACTTGGAAACTACAGCCGTTCTTTAATTGAACATTTGGCCAAACAGTTCCCGGAAAACAAGTATTTTGTTTATTCTCCAAAAGTTAAACCAGCCAGGCAAATTGATGCTTTTTTTCAAAAGGAGAATGTCGAACTCAAATTACCGCTACATGGTCGTTTTCTGTGGAGAAGCTTAAATATTTTAAAAGATTTAAGTCGCGATGGGGTGCAGATTTTTCATGGTTTAAGTCACGAAATTCCTTTCGCCATTCAACATACCCGGATTAAATCGATTGTAACCATTCATGATTTAATTTTCCTGCGTTTCCCTCATTATTTTAAATATATAGACAGGAAACTATATCTTTTAAAAAGTAAGTACGCCTGTAAACATGCCAATCAAATTATTGCCATCAGCGAAAAAACCAAATCAGATATTATAGAGTTTTATAATATTGATCCGGATAAAGTCAAGGTAATTTACCAAAGCTGTGATGACAGTTTTAAAAAAGCATTTGCGAAGGAAAGCCTCAGCAGAATAAGCGCAACTTATAAACTTCCTGAAAAATACATTCTGAATGTTGGAACAATTGAAGAACGTAAAAATCTTAAATTAATCGTTCAGGCATTGGAAAAGGTAAATAAAGATTATAAACTGGTCGTAATTGGAAAACCAACCAAGTATTTTAAATCTGTAGAGAAAGAAATAGAAAAACTTGGTTTAAAAAGCCGCATTGTTTTCTTAAAAAACATTCCGTTTGCAGATTTACCAGGTATTTATCAAATGGCGTCTGTTTTTGCCTATCCTTCATTTTACGAGGGCTTTGGCATTCCTATTATCGAAGCATTATATTCAAATGTTCCGGTGGTTGCCGCAACAGGATCTTGCCTGGAAGAGGCCGGCGGACCACACAGCTTGTACGTTTCTCCAACCGATGCCGATGCTTTGGCAAATGCAATAAATCAAATTCTTTCGTCGGAACAGCAGCAGCTCGAAATGAAAAAAAAGGGCTTCGAATTTGTTCAAAAATTCAATAGCCCTTTAGTTACGCAACAATTAATGGATTGCTATAATCAGCTAAACTCCAACTAATTGTTTGTTGATGCATTTGGTGGATATTGACTCAAAATTTCTTTTACACCAGTATTCATTCTTTCTTCTCTTTTTCTGAAATTATCCAGGTTAAAACCGCTACCACGGCCATGCCATACTAATGTTTTGGTTTTTGGATCCAGAAAATCAATTATGATGGTACCTTCCATATATTGATCGATGTAATTTGCGCCGCCACTCCAAAATGGTGATCTCCAGCCCCAGCCCCAACCCCAGCCTGGTCCATAAAAACCAGATCCGTAAGCATCAACTCTTTCTCTTGCTACCACAACCAGGTTAACTAATAAGTCTGGGTTTTCAGCTTTGGTAAAACCTTTAGTTGTCATTTCAGCATCAATAGCCGAAAGCATCCTTCGCTTATCCAGATCGTTTAATTTTAATCGGGTTATACCTTTATCATAAAAATTATAAGTTTTATAATTAGTAAAACTTACTTTTTTATCGTAATCTGAAGCGGTACGCAATGTACTACATGCCGATAATGCCATTACAGCTACTGTAAATAGCACTAATAATTTTTGTGTTGTTCTCATATGACTTATTTGTGTGTATTTCCCCTAACTGAAATCAATATAAATATACTTTCAAAAAATAGCATATCCAATTGATTTAACACTTTTTACAATTAAATTGTATTAAGAATACGACCTTTTTCAATGCATTATATTAAAAAAATTCCCGGCCACCTGATGCAACCGGGAACTATAAATAATGCAATTAAATGTGACGGATTGATTTTATTAGTTTACATCCCAGAAAATTTTGGTTGTCACTACATCACCACCTATTGCAGCTGCTGCCGCTGAACGATTTGCGCCATTTAGTGTTTGCTCATTAAGCGGATAGATTAAACGTACAGGAATTTGTAATCCGGCAGGTGCTGATTGGCCCGGAGGGGCATTATCAGGACTCGGCGGAATTAATACAGGAAAACCTAAACGCTTCCATTCTACCCAGGCATCATAACCTCTATTGTTAAATGCAATCCATTTCTGGATGCCAATTACTTCTTTATAATTTGATCCTGCAGTTGCATAAGCTACATCCGGACGGGCAAGATAAGTTGTGGCATCTGCATCGCTGGCGCCCCAATATAAAATCGATGCCCTTACGGCTTTATTATAATGCTCGGCCGGTGATCCGTTTACATTAAAACCCCGTGCACTTGCCTCTGCTAATGCAAATTCTACCTCAGTGTAATCAAGCAGCAAAGCTTCAAAATCCAAAGCACTAATTTTTGAACTTATATTGGAGTAATTTGCTGAAGAATTGCTGAACCCATAAAATCCGCCGATATAGCTTCCATTAACAGTTGTAAAAAACGCTGATCTCCGTGGATCATTCAAGGCATTTAATTTATCAATAAATGCCCTCGAGCCTAAATAATCTTTCCGCTGAGTTCTTGCAGGATTGATTGCCTCCGAAACCGGGTTATTATTCGGTGTACTGTTCAGGTACCTGAACCTGGCGTTATCATCATTACTGGTAAAAACATTTGCTGCTGCTGCTTCAACAATCGTTTTTGCTTTGGCTGCATCTAAATCGGCCAGGATTAACCCTAACCTTAATTTAAGAGAATTACCAAACTTTAGCCATTTTGAAACACCACCTTCTTTATATAAAAGATCAGCAGATTCAAAACCAGTAAATGAAGGATTGAGTTTAGCCAGCGCAGCATCCAAACGCACCAATAAATCATTATAGATGGTTTTAGCATCATCATATTTCGGTTGAACATTGTTAATATCAAGCGCATCTGTATAAGGAACGTTACCGAAAGTATTGACTAAACTGGACCAGGCCATCACCTCCATAATCTCAATTTGTGCCGTTTGATTGGTTTTAATCCCAGCGGCTAAAAGAGGATCGGCGTTAAGTATTTTTTTCGATTCTTTTAAATCCATCAGTACATCCCGATACACGGCTTGCCAAAATGCCTGTGGTATGGGCCGGGCTAATAAATTATATCTGGGTTCATCCAAATATTCTGTTGTCGTCCATTGTTGAACATAAAAGCGGAATACATTAACATTTACACTCGGAGAGGTTAAAACATCTGCATAACTTTTTAGGGCTGCAGAAAATAATGTTGCAGCAGGTACAACACTCGGTTGTTTCACATCTATATTATAATCACCCTTATTTTTAGCACAAGCGCTAATCAACAGAGAAAGAATTAATAAACTATATATTTTTTTCATAACTGTTTTTCTATAATTTGAACCTAACATTAAAACCTATATTCCTTACCGTAGGATAGGCACCGCCCTGATAACCTTGAAGATTTCCGGAACTTAAACCATCTTCAGGATCTGCATATGGCACATTTTTGTGAATGATCCATAGATTTCTCCCCAATAAGGAAACATCAATCCCTTTAAAAGCACGCATTTTTGACACCCATTTTTCTGGCAGGGAATAGGTTATCGCAACTTCTCTTAATTTAACATAACTCGCATCGTAAATGGTTGAGGCTCTGGGAGGATTATTTGGATATCCATAAGGGGATGTGCCTGATGTTGACATGTCAACCCGGATATCATTTGGTAAGCCATTTTGTTTAACACCAGGTAAAATTACACCACCGCCATCGCTTAGTTTATTTCTTTTAGGGTTGCCCAGATCATTTAGCCCGGCCGTTTCAGGATAAAGCCCTGTCCCTTGACCATACCATTGATCTAAAGAAAATAAGCTTCCACCCTGACGAATGTCTACTAAGAAATTTAAAGACACATTTTTATACTTAAATGTATTTGAAATTCCGCCCATCCAGTCTGCATTTGGATCACCAATAATAGCATTTGAGTTTGTTGTGAGGTAATATCCCTGAGCATTAACCGTCTTTTCTCCGTTAGTGTACACATAATCGGTACCCCGAATAATGCCATATGGCTGGCCAACTGCTGCGTTCATGGTTACAGAACCCGGCAGGTTTAATGGATTTAGCTGAAGATTTTCTACCCCCTGATACAAGGATAATACTTTACTTCTGTTCCGTGAAAAGTTAACGTTCATGGTCCAGGAGAAATCCTTACTTCTTACGGGAATTATAAACGCACTTAATTCAATCCCCCGGTTTCTCACTTCACCAGCGTTTACAAATAACTGTGTATATCCTGTTGCTGAACTTACGGAAACAGGTGTAATCTGATCTATCGTATTGGTGTTATACCAGGTCAGATCAAACCCAAAACGGCCATTTAAAAATGTAGCTTCCAAACCGGCCTCTACACTTTTGGTACGTTCTGGTTTAAGGTTAATGTTATTCCTGATACTGGGTATGGAGAATAAAGGTACGGAACCAAAACCTGTGGGTTTAAAATAAGTATCGTAAAGACTAAGTACCGGTGCATCTGAACCTACTTCGGCATAATTTAAACGTATTTTAGCGAACGTTAACCAGGGAGTGTTTTCTTTTAACACATTAGAAAGCACAAAACTTCCTGAAACTGCCGGGTACCAATACGCATTATTACTTGTTGGAAGGGTTGTTGACTGGTCTCTCCTAATTGTTGCATCTAAAAATACAAATTCTTTATAGCCAAAGGTTACGCCAGCAAAATAACCATCAATTGCCCGTCTGGTATAAGTTTCAAGGGGTGCTTCGATTGGATTAAGAGAATTAGATAAAGAATAGAGGCCGGGTACAACCAAACCTCCGTTGGTTTGCGCTCTTAAAGAAGAGGCGTTCTCTCTGCGTAAGTTTGCACCGATTAACCCTTTAAAAGATATGTCTTCTGTAATATTCTTATTAAAATTTGCTATTAAATCGTAGTTTGTCTCTGTAAAATCGCGGTTAAAGCGTTGGTAGGCTGATGGATCTGCACTTCCAACGGCTATCCGTTGTTCCTGAAAATCAAAAGTACCATTGTAGGCTATGCGCCCCATTACATCAACCCAGCTATTTATTTTCCAGGCTAAAGTTGCATTTCCAAAATAATTATTCCTGGTATCATTTTCATAGTTCTGGTACCTTGAAAAATAAGGATTGTCAGAATAAATAGGGCCTGTTGCATTTTGATCCGACCAATTCCAGGTTACATTTTTTTTATTCCTGAAATAAGCTTCTTTAAGTTCCTGAACATCAACATTGGTTTGCCAGAATTGTCTAAACTGCTGATTTGGATTTAAACCATCATAACCAGTCCCATAACGGCCCAAGCCTTCAATTCTTGAATAATTGGCAGATACACTACCGGTCAGATCTTTAACAATTTCGTATGACGCCCCCGCATTAAACAGGTTTTTAATAATTTTACTATTCGGCAATACACCAGTTTCATCATTACGGGTATAACCGAATTTAAACGTACTTTTTTCGCCGCCGCCGTCAATGCTTATACTTTGACTTGAATTTACTGCATTTTCATAAAAAGATGCAGGGGTATTTTGTCCAGCCAGCCAGGGCGTTGCTTTTAAATAATTAGGAGAAGCAGGATCTAAAGCAGACCACTGATAAACCAATAGGTTTGGATCGAAACGAGGGCCATAAGAAGCATCTGCCGTAAATTGTGGCATTAAATCCATTTTACCATCGCCATTAATATCTCTGTACCAAAAGCCTGGAACAGGAACTACATTACCGTCACCATCTTCGGCCGGGCTGTTGTAACCTGCTCCATATTCATTTTGATATTTTGCAAAAGTACTTTTATCAATTTTTCCAAAACTTACACCACTATTAACGGTGATGTTTGTTTTTGAATTTTTCTGCCCTTTTTTGGTTGTGATCATAATGACACCATTGGCAGCTCTCGAACCATAGAGTGCAGTTGCAGCAGCACCTTTTAGCACCGTTATGGACGCTACGTCATCAGGGTTAACATCAGATGCGGCATTACCGAAATCATAACCACCACGGCCATTTTGCTGATCGGCTGTGTTATTATTTGCATTGCTAACAGGAACACCATCTACTACAAAAAGGGCTTGGTTATTTTGCAGAAGCGATTTATTTCCACGCATTACAACGTTTGTTGATCCGCCCATGGCATTGTTCCGCTTAATATCAAGTCCGGATACTTTTCCACCCAAAGAGTTTACCAGGTTATTATCCCTTGTTCTGGTAATTTCATCCGATTTAACTTCCTGGGCAGAGTAAGGAAGCTCATTTTTCTTTCTGGTAATGCCCAAAGCAGTAACCACCACCTGTGCCAGCTCCTGCGCATCCGTGCTCATGGAAACATTAACCACATTAGATGAGGTAACCGGAAGGCTCTGCGCCTTGTAACCAATAAATGTAAATTCGATCGTTGTGGTGTTTTCAGGAACGCGAAGGGTAAACTTTCCGTCGGTGCTGGTTACGGTACCAATTTTAGTTCCCTTGGCCAGCACACTTACACCTGGAAGTGGTAGACCGTCTTCTTTTGAGACAACCGTGCCTGTTACTGTTTTGTCCTGCGCAATAGCTGAGGCAGCAAAAAACAGCACAAAGCACAAGCTTTGCAATAGTTTTTTCATAGATTTTAGATTAGGTATAAATGATTAATAAAATCTAATATATAAAATATTTACTTTTAAGTAGAACTTAACTGTCTTCTTGTGTCGGTTTTTTGGACAGATTTAATATCCCAATTATCTTTTACCTTTGTGTATGCTTAAAGAAGAAATAAACAAGGCTCTGGAAGTTTTAAAAGCGGGGGGAATAATCCTCTATCCTACCGATACCATTTGGGGTTTAGGATGTGATGCTACCCACGAAGAAGCCGTTGAAAAATTACTTAAAATAAAAAACCGCCCTGCTGAAAAAAGTCTGATTGTTTTATTGGATACAGATAATAAACTGCAGAGTTATGTTTCGGAAGTGCCTGACGTTGCCTACAGTTTAATTGAATATGCAGAAAACCCATTAACCATCATTTTTTCAGGAGCCAAAAACCTGGCTAAAAACGTAGTTAACAGCGATGGCAGCGTAGGCATTCGTGTGGTGAAGCACGATTTCTGTACACAACTTATCCAACGTTTCCGAAAGCCCATTGTATCCACTTCTGCAAACCTAAGCGGAGAGGCTTCACCCAAAAATTTCGATGATATAAATGAAGCGATTAAAGAAGCGGTAGATTACGTTGTAGACTTTGAGCAGGAAAACAGATCTAATAAAAAACCTTCTACCATCATGAAATTATCTCCTGGCGGACAATTTGAATTTATTCGTAAGTAATTTTATTACTTTTGTAATTCTTATTGTCGCCCTGAGGCACCAAGGATCTGTTTTATAGCTTACAGATGTTGTTCTCTCATTGGCGGCAAAATAATCAAGTTCATGCAACAACACCTACAAAATCCAGTATTTAAAACCTTATCTGCTATTGCCGATAAAACCGAAACCGAAGCTTATGTAATTGGTGGTTTTGTACGCGATTTGTTTTTGAAACGTCCATCTAAAGATATTGATGTAGTGGTTGTAGGCAGCGGAATAGATTATGCTGAAGCAGTTGGAAAAAAACTCAACACTAAAGTTGCTGTATTTAAAAGCTTTGGCACCGCAAATATAAAATACCATGATTTGGAAGTTGAGTTTGTGGGCGCCAGAAAAGAATCGTACCGTGCTAATTCCCGCAAACCAATTGTTGAGGATGGCACTTTAGAGGATGACCAGTTACGAAGAGATTTTACAATTAATGCCTTGGCCATTAATTTGAATGCAGCACATTTCGGAGAGTTGCTGGATCCTTTTAATGGAATTGAGGATTTGGAAAATAAACTTATCCGCACTCCGCTTGATCCGGAAATTACCTTTTCGGACGATCCGTTAAGGATGATGCGAGCGATTCGTTTTGCTTCACAACTTAACTTCAATATAGATCAGGCAGCAATAAATGCTATAAAACTTCAAAAACAACGCATTAGCATTGTTTCTAAAGAACGCATTACCGATGAAATGAATAAAATCATTTTATCTCCAAAACCTTCAATTGGTTTTAAACATTTATTCGACACGGGCCTGTTACCTATCATTTTCCCTCAAATGGCACAGCTTTATGGGGTAGAAACTATAAAAGGCAAAGGGCATAAAGATAACTTCTATCATACTTTAGAAGTTTTAGATAACATTTGTGCAGATACGGATGATTTATGGTTGCGCTGGGCTGCAATTTTACATGATATTGCCAAACCCGCAACCAAACGTTTCGAAGAAGGACATGGCTGGACTTTTCATGGGCATGAGGATAAAGGGGCCAGAATGGTACCTAAAATTTTTGCGCAATTAAAATTGCCACTCAATGAAAAAATGAAGTATGTTCAAAAATTGGTGCAATTGCATTTAAGACCTATTGTTTTAGCGCAGGATGTGGTAACCGACTCGGCGGTAAGGCGTTTACTTTTTGATGCAGGAGAGGAAATTGAAAGTTTAATGCTGCTTTGCAATGCCGATGTAACCACTAAAAACGAGTATAAAAAAACTAAATACCGCAATAATTTTGAACTGGTTAAACAAAAGCTAAAGGATGTGGAGGAACGCGATAAAATCCGCAACTGGCAGCCTCCTATTTCCGGCAATGATATTATGGAAACTTTTGGGCTAAATGCAGGCAAAGAAGTTGGAATAATCAAAAATGCCATTCGCGAGGCAATACTGGAAGGCGAAATTACAAATGATTATACGGAGGCATTTAATTTTATGCTAAATCAGGCAAAACAAATGGGTTTAAATCCTGTTAATAAATAATTTAAATGGAAATAATTAAGCTGTATAGCAAAACAAACAGCTTTTTGTGACATTCTCCGCTTTGCGGTAATATAAATTAACTTTATTTTTACGGTTCCAAAATACAATAATGGCTATTTATAAATTTAAAATTACTTTCGAGGATTTTGATGATGTTGTAAGAGAAATCGACATTAAATCAAACCAAACGTTTGAAGATCTGCACAAGGCTATACATAAGTCTACGGGTTACAACGCAGAGAAACCCTCGTCATTTTATGTGAGTACAGATAACTGGTTAAAAGGGGATGAAATTGCCTATTTGCCAAGTGAAAGAAAGAAAGACCGTGTAGTTTTAATGGAGAACTCTAAATTGAGTGGTTTCATAGAAGATCCGCATCAAAAGTTCTATTATATTTATAATTTCGATCGCCCTTATGATTTCCATGTAGAGTTGATTAAAATTATTTTGGATGCCGACCCGCATATTGAATATCCTTTTTTAGCTAAAAGTACTGGTGAAGCACCAAAAATAATGGAGCAAAACAGCCCTCAGGCAGTTGATCCCCGCGGCGCAGTATCCAGCAGCGAATTTGATTTCTTAAATGAGATGAATTTTGTTCCTGAAGATACAGATGAACTGGAAGCCATGGGCGAAATGGGCATTAACGAACAGGAACGTGATGAAGAAGATGAAAGCGAAGAAGGAGATGAATTTGGAGATGAGTTTTCTGATGGCGATAACTTCGAAGATGATAGCCACAAAGATGATTATTAATCTGCTCTTTAGCCATCAGGCTGGGTTTATTTCAGCAACTGATTGCACAAAATTGTAATTCAAAATATATTAAGTCAGGTGTATACATCTGACTTTTTCTTTTAAAAAATAGTATGTCTACTGCAAATCAAACTGTTAAAACCCCCAAAACATTAATTGTTGTTGTTGGCCCCACTGCAATAGGTAAAACAGCTTTAGCCATAACACTTGCCAAACATTTCGGCACAGAAATTATTTCAGCAGATAGCCGGCAGTTTTTCAAGGAAATGGCGATTGGTACGGCAAAACCCGATGTAGAAGAACTGGCAGCAGCCAAACATCATTTTATAGATTCACATTCGGTTACCCAGCTTTTTAGTACCGGTGATTTTGAAGTTGAAGCTTTAAAAACAATTGACACTATTTTTAATCATCACAACACGGCGATTATGGTGGGTGGTTCAGGATTATACATTAACGCTGTTGTAAACGGGCTCGATGAAATGCCCGAAATTGATCTTTCCATCCGTGAAAAACTGAACAAACAATTTGAAAGCGAAGGCATTAGCGTGATTCAAACGCAACTTGCGTTGCATGATCCCGAATATTTCGCTAAAGTTGACCAGCAAAACCCACAAAGAATGATCCGGGGACTCGAAGTTTTCCTTTCGACCGGAAAAAAATTATCGTCGATGTTATCTGCGACTAAGAAACAAAGACCATTTAATATTATTAAAATTGGCTTAAATACCGATAGGCCTATTTTATATAACCGAATTAACCTCAGGGTTGACAAAATGATGCACGAGGGCCTGCTTAATGAAGTAAAATCACTTCAGTCTTTCAGAATGCTCAATGCATTAAATACAGTGGGTTACGCGGAGTTATTCGACTACTTGGACGGAAAGATTACTTTGGAAGAGGCAATAGCCGCCATTAAACAAAATACCCGTCGTTTTGCTAAAAGACAATTAACCTGGTTTAGGCGAGATGAAGAAATAAAATGGTTCGAACCTGAAGCGGCTAAAGCAGTAATTGAGTTTCTAAACCCAAAAATTTTTTAAATCAAAAGCGCCACAGAGATTAAGTCCCGTGGCGCTTTTTTTTGTGGTTAAATCTTTTATTAATTCGGAAATTTATTTATTCTGTATTTGAAATATCAAGTATAGAACGATTAGCGCTCTGAACTATTCATTTATAGCTTCGAGAAGTTTTTTCCCTGCAACTGAGTTCTTCAATCTATCAGATAAAACATTAAAACAATTTATAAAATCTATACTCAAGCTAAAATTGGGCATCTTTTTCATCGGTAGCATTGCTCTAAGAAAAACCAGCGATATTGGCGTATCAGTATGCGTTGGAAAATAATCCTCAATTTTATTTGTGTTTATTGAGACATACATTTCATCAAGATCAACATTTAATTGACTGCCATGAACAATAGACTCTTTTATGTCTGGCGTAATATTTATTGATAAATTTTCTAACACGATGGGTCGGTATTCCCTGTTGATACCTGACAAGTAGACTTCTCTATTATCAATAAATTTTTGATTAGAATCTAATCCTAAAAAAATTTGTCCCAATTCTGCATTCGTATCTATAGAGTCTGTCTTACCCTCAATAACAAATAAATGATTTGAAATTGGGGCACGCTTAAGTTCTTTTGATTTATGGCAGTACAAATAAGCATATTTATACGGTGTTTCATCTTTAATTACGCCCTCAATTTTAAAAACTTTTGTTTGTCCAAGAGCAATAGATGATGAAATAAAAAATAACACGCCAATTATAAGTGATACTTTCATGGGTAGATTTATCAAATTTCTAAATTAATACAAATTAAAATTATTGGGATCTTGTTACTCAACAAAAAATATTGCCTTTTATAAAGGCATGGGATGAAACATTTTATTAAAAATATTAACTACAGAATGTTAATTTTCAATAAAAACAGGAATGAAGTAATTCATAATACGTAAATTATAGATTACTATATAACACATATACAACTACTTTTTACGTAAGCAAATTACAATACAAATTTGTCTTTAGCAAATTTATATTAATCTAAAAAATCACTTTCCACTCAAATAGAACAATTAGTAAAAAATAACTCATTTAGGTCATAACCTAATTGACTTCTCTAAAATTCATTTTATAAAAAAACGGCAATTTTCATATTGAAAATTGCCGTTTTGGTTTTAATCTATTCTTGCTAAAATTTAATTCGGAAATTTAGTTCCTCTATATTGTGAAATATCAACTACTGGAATAGTAGAACCATATTTATTGTTAATGGCATTAATGAACAAGTTAGCCATAGCTGCATTTCCTCTGGGCGTTAAATGCACACCATCTAAAGAAAAAGCACCGCCCTGGATAAATCTTGCATCAATAGGAATTCCATCAAGTACAATGCCTGTTTTAACCTGATTCAAAAATGTATAGGCATCCGCTACTGCAAGGCCTTTACTATTGGCTAAAGATTTAATCGTGCTGTTGTAGCTCAATACATAATCTTTTACCTGCGCTACCTCATCCTTATCTAACACCCATTTACTTTCGATAGGGTTTGCGGGGTGAAAACCATATGGAGCACCAAGCCCATTTGGTTTACCCAATAAAAGCGGAGCTTCCGTTTGAAAAGATAAGGTAAACAAATCTTGACTCGTTGCAACCCTGGATCCGGCAGCAGTTTGAATATAAATTGGTGTAGTTAAAGGTAATTTTGAAGCAGTTAATAAAGCTGGAATAGTAACCGTATTAAAGAAAGGGATTGAAGTTACATCTGGAATGGTTGCAACTACACCTTTTTGACCACCTGCAGTAAGAATATTTAACATATTGGTATAAAGAAACGAGAAAGTAGATTTATCCGTTAATTTATTCGTAGCATCTGTTGTTACGCCACCATTGGTTGCATAACCTAAAACATCATTGTTACCCAGCCATAAAGAGAAAAAAGTATGGTTCCTGCCTTGTATAAACTGAGAATAATTGGTTTTTCCAACTTGTGCATCAGTTAACAAACGTTCAAAATAAATATTAGCGGCGCTGAATGTAAAGGTTGGATCAAAAGCCAAATCTAAACGCATTCCAGGAATACCAAGGTTCTGGATTTCACCAGAATATTTTGTTAATTTACCATTACTGAGTGCTGCTCCTGTTACCGGAGTAATTGTTGGAACACCATTTACCAATGCGGTTAGTTGCAAATATCCTGATCCGCTGGCTTGGGCATCTGTAAAAAATGGAGAAGTAAAACTTCCGCCACCAACAGATTTCATTTTATCCGCAATCAGGTTAGGGAAAGCTACTTTTTGTCCTTCCAAGTATAAACCATTGTCGGCATAACCTGAAGTTAAGGAGTTACCAACTGCAATGTACTTCGCAAAGTTGGCCTGGCCTGCTGTTGTTCCTGCCGGCGAATCTATTTCTGGCTTACAAGATGCTGCAAATAATAAAGTGGCAGCAATTAAACTATTAAATATATATTTTTTCATTTTTAACTCTCCTACCATTTATATGTTAATGAAATACCCGGTGCATAAACTAATGTTTTAAATGTACCATCTAAATTAGTTTCAATATTTTTCTGTTTACGAGATTTTACATCTTCGAAAAAGAACGAAGCATTTACTTCGAATTTAGAAGTAAAAGAATAACCTGCACCAGCACTTAAAATATAACGGTCGGCATCAGGCGCTTCAGGCGTTACATAGCCATCCTGCACTGGAGAAAAAGCATAACCTACACCAGCTCTCAAAGCTAACTTTTCTGTAGCCTGGTGATTAACACCTAATTTAAATGATGATCCATCACGGTAGTTACGTGGTGATTTTGTATCTGGCAAACCGCCTGGAGGATTAATTGCATAATCAAAAGCCAGCTCTTTATACACATGCCATTGTACCCAACTTGCATCAAAAGCTAACTTGGTACTTTTTGATAAAGGAATGCCAATACCTAAAGAGGTAGTAGCCGGTAAAGGCAACTCAGCATTGAATGTATTGCCTCTTGGGAAAGCTCCTCTTAATGATTCTGGCACATCAAAGTTTGCATCACCCCCATCTAATTTAGTAATAACTTTAGATTTATGGGTAATAGCAAAAGTAACATCGCTCAGGGTTTTAATATAAATACCCGCATTCCAGCCATAACCTTTACCTGTACCTTTTAATTGTGCCGAAGCTGATTTTCCATCAGGGAAATCATATGGTATTGCTTTTTGAAGATCTACCTCTCCATGGTTGTATACAAAACCTGCACCTATACCAATCGCATCGGTAATTTTAATACTTAAAGTTGGTTGAAAATAAATTGCTTTAAGATTTAAAGAAGTTAAAGAATATTTACCCGACCAGTTATCTCCCCAATCTACCAGTCCACCAAACGGCGTATAAACACCTAAGCCTAATTTCCATTTACCGGATTTTGGGCCCCAAACGGCATAAAATTCAAACGGAGGAGCAATTTTATTTTTAACATTCTCCGTAATATTAGAACCTGAAAGTTGAAAAGCTGATTTAAATAGTAAGGGATTAATACCCCCGGAAATGGAATTCTTCTCGAGAAAAGTAACCGCTCCGGGATTGAAAAATACAGAAGCCTCATCTAAAGCAAGTGCTGACCCGGCTCCGGCCATCCCTATTTGCTTTTGTCCTTGCAGGTTAACCTGAAAACCTTGCCCCAATACCCATAAAGGAGCCGCAAGTAATACGCTTAATAAAATTTTTTTCATGCTTATAAATGGTTATACACAAATATATACTATGCTAACATAGTAAACAAGTATTTATTTGCGAAATTGTGAATTGTTACATTGCATAACACCCGCCTGCCTAAACTTGTTTTGGTGCCTTATTAAATCGTAATTTATTTTAAAAACAAGGCCACAACAACGTCGTATACAAAGAATTACCTTGTATGCATTATAAATTTAAGGAAAGATTTACCTAAAAAGTTAATTTGAAAAACATCTTTTAACCTATAAAGAGGATAAAAGATGTTTTTATAAACAGGAAAGTTTGAGTGAATGGAAAAGCTTAAAGAAATAAAAAATTAAGCTTGCGCGGTTGGCCCGCCAAATCCCATTGGAAAAGGAGGTTCCTCTTGTGTTTTAATACGGCCATTTACACCTTCAAACTTACTTATATTATCTTCTAATGCCGATAATAAACGTTTTGCATGTTCTGGAGTTAAAATAATACGGGATTTAACTTTAGCCTTTGGCACACCTGGCATTACACGAATAAAATCTAACACAAACTCGGTGTTGGAATGTGTGATAATCGCCAGGTTAGAAAAAATTCCTTCAGCAATTTCTTCTGATAATTCTATATTTAATTGGTTTTCGTTTTGTTGTTCTTCCATGATAATCAAAAGTAAAAAAATCTTCGGTTATGTATTGGCTAATGCTTAAATCTTTGTAAAAAAAATCGCTCCTCCGGATGCTATAAATTTTGATTAAAAACAGTCAGGGCTTCTTTATCGTCGTAAGCTACAATTAATGACTTTAGTTTATTTTTAAGGTCATTTTTAACTGCGATATAATTTTTATCCTCAATTATATTTTTTAGTTCCTGAGGGTCTTTTTTCAGGTCATACAATTCCCAGGCTTCAGTACCCTTATAAAAACGGACTAAAACATAATTATCGGTTCGAATACCAAAATGCGGAGAAACATAATGTGGCCCAGGGTATTCATAATAATGGTAGTATGCCCCTTCTTTTGACCAGTTTTTCACTTTTGGATTTTCCAATACAGGTAAAAAAGACTTGCCTTGCATAAAGCCTGGCTTTGCAACACCCGCAAAATCCAGAATGGTTGGTGCCCAGTCTACATTAGATATGATTTGATTTAGTTTTTTATCTTTCATTTGCGAAAGCTGGGGCATCCGGATTATAAATGGCGTCCGAAGTGATTCTTCATAGATGAAACGTTTGTCAAACCATCCGTGTTCACCCAAATAAAAACCCTGATCTGAAGCATAAACTACAATAGTATTTTCGCTTAATCCGTTGTGATCAAGGTAATCCAGGATTTCACCAATATTTCTGTCTAACGATTTTGCCGTAGCATAATAATCTTTCATGTACCGCTGAAACTTCCATTCTTTCAGGGCATTACCTTTTAAGTTAAGTTGCTCAAATTCTTTAGAAAGTTTACCGTAATAGGCACGATAGGCTTTGCTTTGCAAGCTATCCATACGCCCATATTCTCCCTGCTGATAATAACGCATCATTGATTCTTCAATCTGCTTACCTTTAACCGCTGGTTTTACAGCTTGGTTATTCAGCATTTTTTCTCCGAAGGGCTGATTGATTTTTAAATCTGTTTTAAGCGTCATTACCTCTCCTATACTCATTAATTGTTTGGATGCGGCAACTCTTCCTTTATAATCATCGTAAAATGTGGCAGGTAAAGGAAATTTCACCGAGTCATACGCACCAAGATCTTGTAAATCGGGTAACCATTCTCTATGCGTTGCCTTCTCGCCAACCACAAGAAAAAAAGGTTTATTCGGGTCTCTTTTGCTTAAATAATTTTTTGTTAACGCTGTAATAACCTCTGTTACATAGCCATGATATAATAAGGTATCATTTTTTTGGTTAATAAAATCAGGATTAAAATAATGCCCCTGTACTGGCATTACATTCCAATAATCAAAGCCATGAGGTAAACTTCCTAAATGCCATTTTCCTATCCATGCGGTTTGATAGCCATTTTCGCTTAATATTTGCGGCAAAAAACGCTGATTGGTATCTAATACACCATCATTTACTTTGTAACCATTTTTATGACTGTATTGTCCGGTTATAAATGCCGCCCTGCTGGGACCGCAGATGGCATTTGATACAATTGCATTATTAAACAAAGCCCCCGATTTTGCAAGCCTGTCTATGTTAGGTGTCGTAATCACTTTATTGCCATAAGCGCTTATTGCCTGATAAGCATGATCGTCTGAAAGTATAAAAATGATATTCGGCCGTTTATTTTGAGCAAAAACCAGGCAATGCAGACAAAGAAATAGAAGGGTTAAAAAGCTTTTCATAAAATATGTATGGATAATTTAATTAAACCAGTGCGTTATAAACAACGTAAATATAATTTCTTTTTGTTTCGAAATAAGATCAGTGTAAATACTTCAGCTTGTATTTACAGCCAAAAGCAAGCGAATATTATTTTGTATCTTTTTTAAACTTATGGAACTTTACCCAATCAATCTCCATTTCAACAGGCAGGTTTGCATCATTTATTTCCCCAACCCAACTCCCACCCAACTGCATATCAATAAGTAAATAATGTTTTACATTTTGAAATGGAAACTGGCTTTTCTCAGTTGTTTTTATCTTCGGATAGGTAAAAGTTCGTTTGTTGTTTACAAAAAACACCAAACTGTCAGGATATTTTTCAATGGCATAAGTATTAAAATCTTCCGGCTTAATTTTAGCTGTTGCGCCTGACCTGGGGTTATCTTTTATTTTAAGTGAAAGTGTATAATAGCTGTGAATGGTTTGATAAGCAATAGAATCGAAATTTAAGCGCTCCATTATATCAATTTCTCCACCATCAGGCCACTGACTATTTTCTGCAAGCATCCAAAATGCAGGCCACGCGCCTTTTGCACCTTTTAGTTTCGCTTTAATTTCCAATCGTCCGTAACCAAAAGCAATCTTATCTTTAGTGTAAATACCACCTGTTAAATAGCCAGAAGTATCTTTAGAAAAATCATTGTTCTTTATTCCCCGAAGAATCATTTTGCCATTTTTCAAAGCGTAACATCTTTCATCATCGCTCATGTGCCTGTTCCAGTCGGCTCCTCCCCGAGGTATCTTCGACCATTTTTCAGCATCAAATGTATGTTGTTGATTGAAATTTTCTTCCCATGACGGATGCCTGTTATAGTTTTTCTTTATTGTACAAGCGCAAAATAAGCTAAGCAATAAACTAAAGAAAACATACCTTTTCATATTGGTTATTTGTTTAGTAATGGTTTTACCTGTTCTAAAATTTCATTAGCCGGAACAGTTGATAAAGACTTAATATTGAAATTTTCCAATGCTTTATTTAGTTCAGCAAGTGCCGTGCTATTATTACTGTTGGTGTATTGTAGTTTCAACTGCTTAATTTTCTCAAAATCCTGTGCTCCTTCAATCAATTTTTCAAACCTGACAGAGCTTAACGGCCCTGGATAAACCTGATAGGTATCACCTGCAGGCCAGGCCGTAAAACGGGTATCGGTTAACGGGTTTTTAGTCCAGCTGTTATAAGCCCAGCGTAAATAACCATCCATATTTTTACTGGCGGTGTACCAGCCTATCCAAACCGATTCTGCAGGAGAGGAAAAGCTAAAAGAATTTGGATAAGCTTCAGTACAGCAAGTATACCAAGTGCTTATTTTCCCTTGTTTATTACGTTTTTCTAAAATATCTTTTGGAAATTCCCATTTTGAGGCAATGCAATAATTATCAATATCTTTTTCAATTTCTGGATGATATTCGCCCGCAAGTGCAATTTTCCAATTGGGATCAATGCTCTTGAGCAAATTTATTACGGCCTGCATAGACTTCATTGGGCGTTCATCCATCGCTATATAGGTTTTGGTAAACCATTTTTTTGATTTTAAATGCCTGGTGAAATCAACGAGCATAGTCTTCCAGAATGCATTATAACCCGGTGTTCCAATTGCTTCCGTAAAAACAGCTTCCTTTTGTAGGGCATCATCCCAATAGGTAAAAGCAATTTTCCATGGCACCATACTATAACAGTTAATATGCTCAGTAATTCCCGTGCTCATTACAAAAGATACATATTTATCAAATAAACTATAATCGTAAACCCAGCTGCCATCTTTCTTCTTTATCCATTTTATCAAACTTGGGTAATCGTCGTAGGTTTGATGTCCCCAGGGTTCGTTTACAATACTTGCCGTTATTGTTTTTTGCCCTGCGTTTGCCAGCATTACATAATATGGTTTCATTAAAGCAAAATGCGCATCACTCCATAATTTTACATCGTGGGTTCGGGCAATGGCGGCCGGATGTTGCCATAAATCCAAATCATAACTCCAGTTAACCGGTGCAGATAAAACTTTATCAATTACCTCAATTTTAACGGGTAAGCTATATTCCTGATCTGCTATTATTTTCACTGTTCCAGCATAGTTTCCGGCTTTTGCGTTGGCTGGGATTTTTATACTTAACCAAACCGGCTGCGTATTTTTAGCAGTAATGTTAATATTATTAATTTTTGTATCTATGAGGTCAGCTACATACGATGAATCAAAGTCTGCAGCTTTACGATAGCCACAGCCATCTCTAAATTCATCAGTTATTACATATTTAATAAAGCCAGAAGTTATGTTTTCTTTTTGAATACTATTCCCTTTTTCATCTTTCAAATCAGAAATCTGTACAGTCAAATTAGCTATATTGCTATTTGCCCAAAGCAATAGCTGAGTATGTATTTTTTCTCCTTTCCAGGCAGAAGTGTTCCAGGTAGTTTGGATAGAAATGGTTGGCGGTAACTCTTTTGCAAACCTTACATTACTGTTAGCAAAACTGATATTTAATCCTGCCGGAGCTTTGCTCCAGTTGTGATCGATTATTTGCTTAGCTGGTAGTTTTGTTTTTTGAAGGGCTAAACTTACGTCCTGGGCTGCGCTTGCCAGGCTAAAACCTAACATTAAAAATATGGTTAAAAACTTCATAAACCTAAGTTAATCAAACTTGGTAAAGTAAGATTAGGAGACCGGATAAGAGTTTTTACGCAAACGTTTGACAGATTGTAACGATATGGATAGGAAGGAAAGAATTAGAGCTTGGTTAAGCTGAGCGGATAAATTTTTAAGAGCACATTTGCGCTAGCTAATCTCATTAAAAAATCTACTTCAAAAAAAAACTCCTTCACTAAGTGAAGGAGTTTTGGAATCAATTATGAGAAAATATTAAGCTTCTACTTCTTCTTGTTTAGAAGCTAATAATTTATCGTATTCTTCTTGAGATCCTACAATGATACGCTCGTAACCACGCACACCAGTACCTGAAGGGATCAAGTGACCAACGATCACATTTTCTTTCAAGCCTAACATGTTATCGCGTTTACCCGCAATAGCTGCCTCATTTAATACTTTCGTAGTTTCCTGGAACGAAGCCGCAGAAATGAACGATTTAGTACCTAATGATGCTCTTGTAATACCTTGCAAAATTGAACTTGCAGTTGCTGGTCTCGCATCTCTCACCGTGATTTGTTTTAAATCTTTACGTTTCAATTGAGAATTTTCGTCTCTTAATCTACGTAATGAAACAATCTGTCCTGGTTTTAAGTCGTTTGAATCACCTGCATCTTCAACAACTTTCTTGTCGTACATGGCATCGTTCTCGTCGGCAAAATCCCAACGATCAACGGCATTGTTTTCTAAGAAAATCGTATCACCTGGATCCTCGATGTGAACTTTCTGCATCATCTGGTGAACAATTACCTCGAAGTGCTTATCATTAATTTTCACACCTTGCAAACGGTAAACCTCTTGAATACCATTTACTAAGTACTCTTGAACCGCTGCTGGTCCTTTAATTGATAAGATATCTGCAGGAGAAATTGAACCATCTGATAAAGGCATACCTGCTTTTACAAAGTCATTATCCTGCACAAGGATGTGTTTAGATAATGGAACAAGGTATTTTTTAACTTCACCATCTTTAGATTCAATAGTAATCTCACGATTACCACGTTTAACGCCACCTAAAGTTACCACACCATCAATTTCGGTTACTACAGCCGGGTTAGATGGGTTACGTGCTTCGAATAATTCCGTTACACGTGGTAAACCACCTGTAATATCTCGGGTTTTACCAGTAGCACGAGGTATTTTAGCGATAATCTGACCCGTTTGGATTGCTTCACCTTCATCAACTGAAACGTGGGCACCTACCGGAATGTTATAGCCTTTAATAAACTCGCCTTTTTTGTCGACGATTTGAACTGAAGGGTTCTTAGTTTTATCACGTGTATCGATAATAACTTTTTCACGGTGACCAGTTTGCTCATCTGATTCTTCACGGAAGGTTACACCTTCAATAATGGCATCAAATTGTGCTTTACCGGCAAACTCTGAAATGATTACCGCATTGTACGGATCCCACGAACAGATTTTATCACCTTTAGTTAAACGATCACCTTCTTTAACAAATAAGAATGCACCGTAAGGAATATTGTTGGTTACAATGATACGACCTGTACCAGGTTCAACAATTTTAAACTCACCAGAACGACCTAATACAACTTGTACTTTTCCATCTTCTGTTTCTGTATCAACCGTACGGATATTTTCGAACTCAATAACACCATCAAATTTAGCTACGATGTTTGATTCTGCAGCAATGTTTGATGCAGTACCACCCACGTGGAAAGTACGAAGTGTTAACTGTGTACCCGGCTCACCGATTGACTGTGCAGCAATTACACCTACAGCCTCACCTCTTTGAACACGTTTACCAGATGCTAAGTTACGACCGTAACATAATGCACAAACTCCACGTTTGTTCTCACAAGTTAATACCGAACGTATTTCGATACCTTCTAACGGAGATTCTTCGATCAATTTAGCAACATCTTCGTTGATATCTTCACCAGCACTTACCAATAATGTGTTATCCAAAGGATTGTAAACATCATGTAATGAAGTACGGCCTAAAATTCTGTCGTATAAAGGCTCAACAATATCTTCCTGATCTTTTAACGCAGTGGTGTACATACCTCTTAAAGTACCACAATCAACCGAGTTAACAATCATATCTTGAGCAACATCATGTAAACGACGGGTTAAGTAACCCGCATCCGCCGTTTTTAACGCCGTATCCGCCAAACCTTTACGCGCACCGTGAGTAGAGATAAAGTACTCTAATACCGATAAACCTTCTTTAAAGTTTGATAAGATCGGGTTTTCGATGATATCACCACCTGAACCTGATTTTTGAGGCTTAGCCATCAAACCACGCATACCGCAAAGCTGACGAATCTGCTCTTTAGATCCACGTGCACCTGAATCAAGCATCATGTAAACTGAGTTAAAACCTTGGTTATCTGAAGATAACTGAGTCATAACGAAAGTAGTTAACCTGTTGTTGATACGGGTCCAGATATCGATAATCTGGTTGTAACGCTCGTTGTTGGTAATGAAACCCATATTATAGTTGTTTCTTACCTCTTCAACTTCTGCAGCCGCTTGTTCTAATAATGTATGTTTTTCTACCGGAATGTTTACGTCTTGTAAGTTGAACGATAAACCTCCTTGGAATGCCATACGGAATCCTAATTCTTTAATATCATCCAAGAAACGGGAAGCGCGAGCCATACCAGTCATTTTAACTACCTCACCGATAATATCTCTTAACGATTTCTTAGTTAATAATTCGTTGATATAACCAACTTCCTCAGGAACCATTTGGTTAAACAATACTCTACCTACAGTGGTTTCAGTTAACTTATTAACGATAGAACCGTCGTTTTGCTTAACATTTACTTTTACTTTAATAAATGCGTGCAAATCTAATTGTTTCTCGTTATAAGCAATGATTACCTCTTCAGGAGAATAAAAACTTGAATCCTGTCCTTTTACAACACGGGTTTCATCTGTTCTACGGCCTTTAGTAATGTAATAAAGACCCAAAACCATATCCTGAGATGGTACTGTAATTGGTGTACCATTTGCAGGGTTTAAGATGTTGTGTGCGGCTAACATCAATACCTGGGCTTCCAAAATTGCTGCATTACCTAACGGTAAGTGGACAGCCATCTGGTCACCATCAAAATCGGCGTTGAATGCAGTACACACTAATGGGTGTAACTGGATTGCTTTACCTTCAACCAATTTAGGCTGGAAAGCCTGAATACCTAAACGGTGTAACGTAGGTGCACGGTTTAATAATACCGGGTGACCTTTTAATACGTTTTCCAGGATATCCCATACTAAAGGATCTTTTCTATCAACAATTTTCTTGGCTGATTTTACTGTTTTAACCACACCTCTTTCGATCATTTTACGAATGATGAATGGTTTGTAAAGCTCAGCAGCCATATCTTTTGGTAAACCACACTCGTGTAATTTAAGGCTTGGCCCTACAACAATTACAGAACGGGCAGAATAATCCACACGTTTACCTAATAAGTTTTGACGGAAACGACCTTGTTTACCTTTCAGGATATCTGAAAGTGATTTCAAAGCACGGTTACCTTCAGTTTTAACCGCGTTAACTTTACGTGAGTTATCGAATAACGAATCTACAGCTTCCTGCAACATACGTTTCTCGTTACGTAAAATTACCTCTGGTGCTTTAATCTCGATCAAACGTTTTAAACGGTTGTTACGGATAATTACACGACGGTATAAATCATTTAAATCGGAAGTTGCAAAACGACCACCTTCTAATGGAACTAAAGGACGTAATTCTGGTGGAATAACCGGAACGATTTTAACAATCATCCACTCTGGGTTATTCTGAATACGTGTATTAGCACCACGGAAAGCCTCAACAACTTGTAAGCGTTTTAAAGCTTCGTTTTTACGTTGTTGTGAAGTTTCGTTTGCAGCCTGGTGACGTAAATCGTAAGATAAAGTATCTAAGTTAATCCGTTTTAATAAATCTTCTAATGCTTCAGCACCCATTTTGGCGATGAATTTATTAGGATCTTTATCATCAAGGTATTGGTTTTCTTTAGGTAATTTATCTAAAATATCTAAATATTCTTCTTCTGTTAAGAAGTCCATGTAGTTGATGCCTTCTTCAGCCATTAGGCCTGATTGGATAACAACGTAACGTTCGTAATAGATGATTAAATCTAATTTTTTAGTAGGTAAACCTAATAAATAACCAATTTTGTTAGGTAATGAACGGAAGTACCAGATGTGTGCAACAGGAACCACCAAAGCGATGTGTCCCATACGCTCACGACGTACTTTCTTTTCTGTTACTTCAACACCACAACGATCGCAAACAATACCTTTATAACGGATACGTTTGTATTTACCGCAATGACATTCGTAATCTTTTACCGGACCAAAAATACGCTCGCAAAACAAACCGTCACGTTCAGGTTTGTAGGTACGATAGTTAATGGTTTCTGGTTTCAACACCTCACCGCTTGAACGCTCCAAAATAATCTCCGGAGACGATAAGCTAATGGTTATCGATGTGAAATTGCTTTTTAATTTATTATCCTTTTTGTAAGACATATCTCTTGTATAAGGTTAAAGGCCGAGGGTGGAAAGGTGGAAGGTCTGGGCGTTTAAACCCTCAACCTTCTACCTTTATACCTTCTACCTTAGTTAATCTAACGTAATATCTAAACCTAAACCGCGTAACTCATGCACCAATACATTAAATGATTCTGGTACACCAGGAGTTGGTAAGTTTTCACCTTTTACAATGGCTTCGTAAGTTTTTGCTCTTCCGATTACATCATCCGATTTAACGGTTAAGATTTCCTGAAGAATATTAGCTGCACCAAATGCCTCTAATGCCCAAACCTCCATCTCACCAAAACGCTGACCACCGAACTGGGCTTTACCACCCAATGGTTGTTGTGTAATTAATGAATATGGTCCGATTGAACGGGCGTGCATCTTATCATCAACCATGTGACCAAGTTTCAACATATAGATAATACCTACAGTTGTAGTCTGATCGAAACGATCACCCGTTAAACCATTGTATAAGTAAGTTTTTCCTGAAGCAGGAACTCCTGCTTTAGCGATCCACTCTTCAACCTCGTGGTGAGTAGCACCATCAAAAATAGGAGTTGCAAATTTAACGCCTAATTCCTGTCCTGCCCACGCTAAGATAGTTTCATAGATCTGACCAAGGTTCATACGTGAAGGTACACCCAATGGGTTCAACACAATATCAACCGGAGTACCATCCGCTAAGAAAGGCATATCTTCATCACGTACAATACGTGCAACAATACCTTTGTTACCGTGGCGACCCGCCATTTTATCACCTACTTTTAATTTACGTTTTTTAGCAACATAAACTTTTGCCATCTGTACGATTCCTGAAGGAAGCTCATCACCTACACTGATAGCAAATTTATCGCGTTTATAAGCTCCAAGTTCTTCGTTAACACGGATACCGTAGTTGTGAAGCAACATTTTAATCATCTCGTTCTTATCCTCATCAGTAGTCCATTTGTTAGGGCTAATGTGATTATAATCAAGTTCTGCTAAAATTTTCTGAGTAAACTTAGCGCCTTTAGCCACTAATAATTCTTTGTAGATATTGAATACACCCTGAGATGTTTTTCCATTTACAATAGTGAATAATTTGTCAACTAATTCTGCTTTTAATTTCTCAGTGATATTGTTATATCCTTTGTCTAATTTCTCAATTGCCGATTTCTCTTCAGCTTTTGTAGTTTTCTTAGCACGGCTGAATAATTTAGTATCAATTACCACACCCTGGATTGAAGGAGGAGTTTTTAAAGACGCATCTTTAACATCACCTGCTTTATCACCAAAGATTGCACGTAGTAATTTCTCTTCAGGTGAAGGATCAGACTCTCCTTTTGGAGTAATCTTACCAATTAAAATATCACCTTCTTTTACATCAGCACCAACGCGGATAATACCGTTTTCATCAAGGTCTTTGGTAGCCTCTTCTGAAACGTTAGGAATATCTGGTGTTAATTCCTCTTCTCCACGTTTAGTATCACGTACTTCTAATTCAAACTCTTCAATATGCAATGAAGTGAAAACGTCATCACGAACAATACGTTCGTTAATTACAATCGCATCCTCAAAGTTGAAACCTTGCCAAGGCATAAATGCCACTTTCAAGTTTCTACCTAAGGCCAATTCTCCGTTTTGAGTGGCATAACCCTCGCAAAGTACTTGTCCTTTAGTAACTTTCTGACCTTTTTTAACAATCGGTTTTAAGTTGATACAAGTATTCTGGTTGGTTTTCTTGAATTTGATTAAACGATACGTTTTACTATCCCCTTCAAATGAAACTAAACGATCATCTTCGTTACGCTCATATTTAATAGTGATTTCATTGGCATCTACATATTCAACAACACCGTTACCTTCAGCATTAATTAAAGTTCTTGAGTCACGAGCTACACGACCTTCTAAGCCGGTACCAACAATTGGAGCTTCAGGACGTAACAAAGGTACAGCCTGACGTTGCATGTTGGATCCCATTAGGGCCCTGTTCGCATCATCATGTTCTAAGAACGGGATTAATGAAGCAGCGATTGAAGTAATCTGGTTAGGTGCAACGTCCATTAAGTCTAATTTCTCAGGCTCAATAATCGGGAAGTCACCCTCGTAACGTGCTTTAACACGTGGCGTTGTAAACACACCTTTATCATCATACTCTGCGTTAGCCTGAGCGATGGTTTTACCATCTTCATCTTCAGCAGAAAGATAAATAACATCTGAATCTACAACTACTTTACCATCTTCAACACGTTTGTATGGTGTTTCAATGAAACCTAAATTGTTGATTTTTGCATGCACACAAAGTGATGAAATCAAACCAATGTTTGGTCCCTCTGGAGTTTCAATAGTACATAAACGACCATAGTGAGTATAGTGAACGTCACGTACTTCGAAACCAGCACGCTCACGTGATAAACCACCTGGACCTAAAGCCGATAAACGGCGTTTGTGTGTAATCTCTGCTAATGGATTGGTTTGATCCATGAACTGAGATAACTGGTTAGTACCAAAGAAAGAGTTGATAACTGATGATAACGTACGGGCGTTAATCAAATCAGTTGGTGTAAACACCTCGTTATCGCGAATGTTCATACGCTCACGGATTGTTCTGGCCATACGGGCCAAACCAACACCAAATTGTGCGTACAACTGCTCACCTACCGTACGTACACGACGGTTAGATAAGTGATCAATATCATCCACTTCTTCTTTTGAGTTGATCAATTTGATCAGGTATTTAACAATTGCAATAATATCTGCTTTTGTTAAAACTTTTACATCATCCGGCGTATTCATTTTCAATTTACGGTTGATGCGGTAACGACCAACATCTCCTAAATCGTAACGTTTATCTGAAAAGAATAAACGATCAATGATACCACGTGCAGTTTCCTCATCAGGTGGTTCTGCGTTACGCAAAGCACGATAGATGTTTTCAACAGCCTCTTTTTCAGAGTTTGATGTATCTTTTTGTAATGTATTATATATAATGGTATAATCGGCCTGGCTTGCACCATCTTCTTTAGATAAGATAATGGTTTTAACACCCGCTTCGATAACCATATCGATGTGGTCGTCTTCAAGAACAGTTTCTCTTTCAAGAATCACTTCATTACGATCGATAGAAACTACCTCACCAGTATCTTCATCTACGAAATCTTCAACCCATTTCTTTAATACTCTTGCAGCAAGTTTACGACCGATATATTTCTTTAAGCCTGATTTACTAACTTTTACTTCGTCAGCAAGATCAAATAACTCTAAGATATCCTTATCAGAATCGTAACCAATAGCACGTAATAAAGTGGTTACCGGGAATTTTTTCTTACGATCGATGTAAGCATACATCACGTTGTTAACGTCTGTAGCAAACTCAATCCATGAACCTTTGAAAGGAATAACACGTGCAGAATACAATTTGGTTCCGTTTGTGTGACGGCTTTGGCCGAAGAACACGCCTGGAGAACGGTGTAATTGCGAAACGATAACACGTTCTGCACCGTTGATCACAAATGTACCTTTTGGTGTCATGTAAGGAATAGTACCTAAGTACACATCCTGAATGATGGTTTCAAAATCTTCATGTTCAACATCATTACAAGAAAGCTTAAGCTTTGCTTTTAATGGAACATTGTACGTTAAACCACGTTCGATACACTCATGTATATCATAACGCGGAGGATCCACAAAATAATCAAGAAATTCTAAAACGAAGATATTTCTTGAATCTGTGATTGGAAAGTTTTCAGCAAACACTTTAAACAAACCTTCGCTTGAGCGATCGTCTGAAGTTGTATCTATCTGGAAAAACTCTCTGAATGATTGCAATTGCACATCCAGAAAATCCGGATAGTCTATAATGTGCTTACTCGTTGCAAAATTTACTCTTTGTTCGACTGTCTTTGCCAATGGACTAAAAGATTTTAGTTTAAGAATAAACTATTTGTTTGGCTTTGGTTATAGCATCTCATCAACCAAACAAAATGAGATGTTTATAAACAGGTAAAGACACCGACATTTTCAGTCGGTGTCTGATACTTTTTTAGCGAAGCTAAATTAAGTGATTACTTAATTTCAACTACTGCTCCAGCTTCTTCTAATTGTTTTTTAAGAGCTTCTGCTTCGTCTTTAGTAACACCAGCTTTTAATTCTTTTGGTGCTCCGTCAACTAAGTCTTTTGCTTCTTTCAAACCAAGGCCAGTTAGGTCTTTAACAAGTTTCACAACTGCTAATTTAGCGCCACCAGCTTCTTTTAAGATAACATCAAATGATGTTTTTTCTGCAGCAGCAGCAGGTGCATCACCACCAGCAGCAGGACCAGCAACTACAGCAGCAGCTGCAGGCTCGATACCATACTCGTCTTTTAAGATTTGAGCTAATTCATTAACTTCTTTAACTGTTAAGTTTACTAATTGCTCAGCAAACGCTTTTAAATCTGCCATTTTATTAAGATTTTAAAAATTTACGTAAAAATAATTTTGTTTAATTGCGAACTTAAGGTGTTCGTTAACCTTCTCTTTCTTGTAGAGTTTTAACAATTCCTGCAATTTTACCACCGCTTGATTTAAGGGCAGATACAACGTTTTTAGCTGGTGATTGTAATAATCCAATAATATCGCCAATAAGTTCTTCTCTTGATTTAAGACTTACTAAGTTATTCAATTGGTCATCGCCAACATAAACTGATGAATCTATGTATGCCGCTTTAAGCAATGGTTTTTCAGATGTTTTTCTCAAAGCTTTAATCAACTTAGCCGGAGCATTAGCTGTTTTTGAGAATAATAATGATGAAGAACCTTTTAGGGCTTCGTATATCTCAGAAGCATCGCCTTCTAAACCTTCAATCGCTTTGCGAATTAAAGAGTTTTTAGCAACCTTCATTACGATATCACCTTCAAAACATTTGCGACGGATGTTATTAATCTGCTCAACAGAAAGGCTTGAGGTATCAGCAATATAAAAATTGCCAAACTCTTGCATTTGTCCTTGTAGTTCTAAAACTACTTCGTTTTTTTCTTCTCTGTTCATGATTAAATCCCCGCTACTGATTTAGTTTCAATTGCAATCCCAGGACTCATTGTAGAAGACACGTGAATGCTTTTAAAATAAGTTCCTTTTGCAGCAGATGGTTTTAATTTAGAAATTACAGAGATAATCTCCATTGCATTTTCATAAATTTTATCTGCCGGGAATGATACTTTCCCTATTGAAGCGTGTATAATACCGCTTTTGTCTACTTTAAAATCAATTTTACCCGCTTTAACCTCAGTTACAGCTTTACCAACATCGTTAGTAACTGTACCTGATTTTGGATTCGGCATTAAGTTCCTTGGACCTAAAACACGGCCTAATTTACCTACCTTAGCCATACAAGCTGGTGTTGTGATAATAATGTCTACATCGGTCCAACCACCTTCAATTTTAGCCACATATTCGTCTAAACCTACGAAGTCTGCGCCAGCTGCTTTTGCTTCTTCTTCCTTATCAGGAGTTACCAAAGCTAAAACACGTACAGTTTTACCTGTTCCGTGTGGTAAAGTAGCAATACCACGCACCATTTGATTGGCTTTACGTGGATCTACACCTAATGAAACATCAATATCTACTGATGCATCAAATTTAGTTGTAGTGATTTCTTTTACCAAAGCAGCAGCATCTTTCAAAGTATAAGCTTTGCCAGCTTCTAATTTAGCATGTGCCTTTTTTTGATTTTTAGTTAATTTCGCCACTGTTGTAAACTGTTTTTTAATTAATTGTTCCAGGGTGCGTCACCAGAAACGGTGATTCCCATACTGCGTGCTGTACCGGCAACCATACTCATTGCAGATTCGATTGTAAATGCATTTAAATCAGGCATTTTATCTTCAGCAATAACTTTAATCTGGTCCCAGGTCACCGATCCAACTTTTTTACGGTTAGGCTCAGCAGAACCACTCTGTAATTTAGTAGCATCTTTTAACTGGATAGCTACAGGAGGGGTTTTGATGATGAAATCGAATGACTTATCAGCATAAACAGTAATTACAACTGGCAATACTTTACCTGCTTTATCTTGGGTACGAGCGTTGTACTGTTTGCAAAACTCCATAATGTTAACACCCTTAGCACCTAATGCAGGTCCTACTGGTGGCGATGGATTTGCCGCTCCGCCTTTGATCTGTAATTTGATCATTGCACTGACTTCTTTTGCCATTTTGTGTTTTTTGTTTATTTAAAACTCAATGTTAAATATTGGAAGCATGTAACATTTAAATTCCTTTCAGTTTCTACAAAACCAAAAGGACTGCAAAGATATGGATAATCTTGCACTACCACAATAGATTGGAGAAAATATATTTTATTATTCACCACTTAATTTTAAATGGAATATATATCTTCTTCGATTGGTCAGAAATTGATGAGGTTATTTTGAATTTAAAATATTTACAATCTGTTTTACTTCTTGCTCTATCTCTTTGTATGGCAATACGGCTGAACCCACTGGTTTAGAAATCGATTTGACTATTTTTTTCTCATTTATATAATACCGGGTTTCGATTGTACTTTTAACTTTAAAATCTTTCTGGTACATAGGTTTATCGTAAAAAATTTCTCTTTTATATAAAAAGAACAATCCCTTTTCATTAAAGTAATAATCAACCTCAGCCTTTCCCATTTCACCATAATAAATACAATGTACCTTTTTCAGCGTACCTTTATCATAATAACCGGTTACATCCCCCCCTTCAGCCGACATTTCGAATGTTTCCTTGTGCTTCTTTTTATAAAATTTTAAACGCGAATTGATATTTACAAAATCAGTCTGTATCTTTTTTATAATATTAGGTGTATCAATTACGGCTTTGCTTAAGTTATTATTACCCGTGCAATTTCCATTATTAAGGCCTAAAAAGCATACAAATAGGATCAGAATTACTTTCATATCTATTTTTTATTTTGTAAATCCCTAATACTCTGACCAAAAGTCATTTGAAAATGCGGGTAATCTTTAAAGCCCTTCCAGGTGCCACCCCATTCGAAACCCAGGTCCTCACCTATTTTAACAACCTCTTTAGGTAAAATTGTCCAAACAGCCTGTCCCTTCTCTATCATTACAACATCCATCGCTAAAGCATAGTTATGATAACTGGTGCCTCCCTTAGCCTTGGTTACAATAGCGCCAGGCGTAGTCCTGCCTTGATTGTACAAAGCATTTTGTTCAGCAATAGTCCTTAATGCCTGCACAATCCTCAACTGTATCCCTAATTCTTCTTCAACGGTATTAATAAATGCTCTTGCCGGATTTTGTAATCTTTTATCCAATGTCAGAATCCGTTTATTTGTAACCTCATCCCAGGTTGGCCGTAAATGATTTGGAAGACCGTTTTCGATTAGCAAAAGCAGGTTATTGGTTTTCTTATTGTATTTCACCTTCTTCCTTTTGTCCCAAAAAAAAGTTGGATCAAGTATGTAATAATCAATGTCTATACCACCTTTAATGGATATTTTTTTGACCTCATAATTTTTATGAATAGCATCAATGACTAAAGGGATTGATCCGGGTGAAAACGACACACTATATGTATATTGTGATAACCTAAACGGATCGTAAAAAGAAAATAAAATCCCTGCATTTCTTTTTTCTTTTAAAGAATATTCCATTGTTAGCGTTATTTAATGATTTAATACTAAACCTTTTAGATCTCAATAAATAGTTGGTATATTTTAAAACGCAACAATAAATGTGCCATTAGTCAATCCTTAATTATGTACGGAATTAAGGATTTTTTTTTAGAAAAACCTGCGGCAAAAAAAAATCCGCGTAATGTTCAAAATTATTTGAATCACTACGCGGATTTTAATATATCTTAAAAATAATTTCTTATTCTTTTTCTACTTGCATATAGTTAAGTTCAAGAGGGGTTTTACGACCAAAGATTTTAACCATTACTTTTAATTTTTTCTTCTCTTCGTTTACCTCTTCAATAATACCTGAGAAACCGTTGAAAGGACCATCCATTACTTTAATGTTCTCTCCAACATAATAAGGAACATTCATGGTTTCGCCTTGCTCACTCATTTCATCAACCTTACCTAATATACGGTTAACTTCTGCCTGGCGCATTGGAATTGGATTACCAGCCTTATCGCCTAAAAATCCAATAACACTGTTTATCCCTTTAATGATGTGTTCTAACTCACCATCTAACGTGGCTTCAATTAAAACATATCCTGGATAATAGTTACGCTCTTTTGCAATTTTTTTTCCATCTCTCATCTGATAATATTTTTCCATAGGGATTAATACCTGCGGAACCAGATGAGAAAAACCTAAACGGCTAATCTCAGCATCAATATACTGTTTAACTTTCTTTTCTTTACCGCTAACAGCCCTTACCACATACCATTTTAGATCGCTCATTATCAGTAAAATTAATTAGAAAGTGATTTATAAAAAGTATCTAATACAAATGTAGAGCCTTTATCCATTGCAAAAATAACTAATGCAATAATTAAAGAAGCCACTAAAACAAGAATTGCTGAACTTTGAAGCTCTCCCCAGGTAGGCCATGTAACCTTCTGAGTCATTTCATCGTATGATTCTTTTATAAATTGAACTACTTTAGCCATATTTATTATAATGATTAAATGATTGAGTTAGTGAGTGAGAGCATGTAAAATACATCCAATCATTAAAACATCCACTAATTCAATCATTATTTTTGGCACGGGAACAAGGATTCGAACCCTGATCAAAGGTTTTGGAGACCTCTATTCTACCGTTGAACTATTCCCGTAATTAGAAAGCAAAGTGTTTAAGCGTGCTCAAACACTTTGCTTTTCTTATTTTTTCTTAAGCTCCGAATAATCGGATTTAAGATTTATTTTACAATTTCAGTTACCTGACCAGCACCTACTGTTCTACCACCCTCACGGATTGCGAAACGTAGACCTTTTTCCATTGCGATTGCGTTGATCAATTTCACAGAAATTGTAACGTTATCACCTGGCATTACCATCTCAGTACCTTCAGCTAATGAAATCTCACCAGTTACATCTGTAGTACGGAAATAGAATTGAGGACGGTATTTGTTGAAGAATGGAGTGTGACGACCACCTTCTGCTTTTGATAATACATAGATCTCAGCTTTGAAATCAGTGTGAGGAGTTACTGAACCTGGTTTACAGATTACCATACCACGACGGATATCAGTTTTCTCAATACCACGTAATAATAAACCTACGTTATCACCAGCTTCACCATAATCTAAGATCTTACGGAACATCTCAACACCAGTAACTGTAGATTTTAAGTTCTCAGCACCCATACCTAAGATTTCAACTGGATCTCCAGAGTTGATTACACCACGCTCGATACGACCAGTTGCAACAGTACCACGACCAGTGATCGAGAATACATCTTCAACAGGCATTAAGAATGGAAGCTCAGTTAGACGTGGAGGAATTGGAATGTAGCTATCAACAGCATCCATTAATTCCATAATTTTTCCAACCCATTTAGCATCACCGTTCAAACCACCTAAAGCAGAACCTTGAATAACAGGAATATCATCACCAGGGAAATCGTAGAACGATAATAATTCACGAACTTCCATTTCTACTAATTCTAATAATTCTGGATCATCAACCATATCCACTTTATTCATGAATACAACTAATGAAGGAACACCAACCTGACGAGCCAATAAGATGTGCTCACGAGTTTGTGGCATTGGACCATCAGTAGCAGCAACAACGATAATAGCACCATCCATTTGAGCCGCACCTGTAACCATGTTTTTAACATAATCCGCGTGACCTGGACAATCTACGTGTGCGTAGTGACGGTTTGCAGTTGAATACTCAACGTGCGCAGTATTAATTGTAATACCTCTTTCTTTTTCCTCTGGAGCAGAGTCAATTGAATCGAATGAACGTGCCTCAGATAAACCTGCATCAGCTAAAACTTTTGTAATAGCTGCTGTTAAAGTTGTTTTACCGTGATCGACGTGACCGATGGTACCGATGTTTAAGTGCGGTTTACTACGGTCAAATTTTTCTTTTGCCATTTTATTTATAACTAATTAGTAGGTTAACTTTTTATTATTTTTTTATTTATTGTTTTGATGCAATGCAACACAAAAAACTTTGTCTACCCTGCATATTAAACAGATTTAACAAAGCTTTATTATCCTGAGCCAACTATGGGAATTGAACCCATGACCTCTTCCTTACCAAGGAAGTGCTCTACCGCTGAGCTAAGTCGGCTTTTAGTTTTCAGTTCCAGCCTTTCAGTTTTCAGTAAACTTCCA
The DNA here is from genome assembly GCF_032678625.1 of Pedobacter nototheniae. GTDB lineage: Bacteria > Bacteroidota > Bacteroidia > Sphingobacteriales > Sphingobacteriaceae > Pedobacter > Pedobacter nototheniae_A. Next base: position 342,398 of record NZ_JAVTSO010000003.1, read on the forward strand.
ACCGATACTTTAAACTGCCCACTTTAATTTTAGAGCGGAAGACGAGGTTCGAACTCGCGACCTATAGCTTGGAAGGCTATCGCTCTACCAACTGAGCTACTTCCGCTTTTTAAAACTAATGATTGATTTGAATGAAAGAATGAGAGATGTATTCTATCATTAAAACATTTGGTCATTCATTTATTTAAAGTGTGGGGAGAGAAGGATTCGAACCTTCGAAATCTTGCGATAACAGAGTTACAGTCTGTCCCATTTGGCCGCTCTGGAATCTCCCCAACTTATTTTAAAATGTTAACAATTAAAATAAAGAGCCTCCTATCGGAATCGAACCAATGACCTACTGATTACAAGTCAGTTGCTCTACCAGCTGAGCTAAGGAGGCTTTTAAATTTGCTGCAATGATACGAAAAAACTTCTTTTTTTATACCATTAACGTGTTTTTTTAAATTTTTATCTTTTCACAGAACTTATCCTTTTCTTCTTTGCTTAACGCCGTTTCCGAAAGGGAATGCAAATATACACACTTATATTTCTATTCAAAATAAATTTGAAAAAAAATGAAAGGAATTTATTCTCTCCAATAGAGATTGTTTTATTTCAGAAAATACTCGCTTAATAATCAGATATTTCTGAATGGTTTTTAAAGGGCATTATTTTTAATATTTTTTTTAGTTTTTTTTCAAAAGGTTAAAATCAGAAGCTTTAAGCGCATTAATTTTTCTTAAACCTGAAGAAAAATAATCCAAAATAAGTTTCAATTTTTATCATCTGACTTATTTTTTCTAAAATCCGCTCTATTTTTTTTTGAAAAAATAGTTGAAAAAAAGTTTAGAAATAAAAAAAATCGACCGGATACCGGTCGATTTTATGAAAATATTTAATGTGAATTAAAAATCCGATACTTCGCTTTCGCTTAAAATGGCTTTATGTTCACTTAATTTTGCACGTGTTTTATCTTTGTGCTTCGTTATTTGCTTTCTTAAAGATTCAATTGCCAGGTCTGTGGCTTCTTCAAATGATTTACATTGTTCTTTAGCGAATAGTGTTCCACCCGGCACAATTAACTTAATCTCGCTAATCTTATTGGCTTCGTTATCTACATTCTCCAATTTTAAATACACTTCTCCGCTTATGATCTGATCAAAAAACTGATCAAGCTTATTTGCTTTCTTCTGTATAAAATCTAACAACTTACTGTCTGCGTTGAAATGGATTGACTGAACTCCGATTTTCATTTTTCCTCCTTTTTTTATGCCTTTGGATGGGCTTGTTTATAAATTGTTTTTAATCTTTCAATTGAGTTGTGCGTATAAACCTGGGTGGCCGCTAAACTTGCATGCCCTAAAAGTTCCTTAATCGCATTAAGGTCTGCCCCTGCATTAAGTAAACTGGTGGCATAACTGTGACGTAATACGTGCGGACTTTTTTTATCATTTGTGGTGATATGGTTTAGGTACGTTGTAACAATACGGTATATTAATTTCGGATATGCCGCTGTTCCTGTATTGGTAACGATTAAGTTAAGCAATTTGTTATTAAAGTTTTGCAACTTTTTTAAATCAATATAGGTATTTACCTGATTGATAAGCTGTTTATTTACGGGTATAATCCGTTCTTTATTTCTTTTACCCAAAACTTTAATCGTTCCGTTATATAAATCTATATCTGTATCCTTTAATTGAATCAATTCAGTTAAACGAATCCCGGTCCCGAAAAGCATTTCAATTACCAAATGATCGCGAAGAGATGCAAAACTATCATCAAAATAAAGATTAGCATCCAGTAAGTGATTTAATTTATGGTCTTCAACAAAAACAGGCAAACGCTTAGCAACCTTGGGTGCTTTGATTAAAAGCATAGGGTTTTGGGTAGTTTTTCCTTCCCGCAGTAAGAATTTATAAAAACTGCGCAGTGTAGATATTTTTCTGTTGATGGAAGATTCGGAAGTTTTCTGCTCCATCAAATTAACCATAAAACTTCTAACGTGTGTATGTTTAATTTCGAGGAAACCCAATTCAAAGGCTGTACTTATAAAAGCTTCAAATTGATTAAGGTCTGTTTGATAGGAAACAATTGTATGTTGAGAATAACGTTTCTCGTGTGATAAATAGGTTAGGAAACTGTTTAGCAACATTCAAATGTAATTTAGCCCTGCATTGATATGAAGTTACAAATAGTTTTGATAGAATGAAATTCTAAGATTTTTTATGACAAAAAAAATGCCTCCGGGAAAAATCCTGGAGGCATTTAATAATTTATATAGTCAACAACTATACAGTTGTGTCTTGATTCATGTTCTGAATGTAAACAGCATGTTTAATTTCTGTACGGCGAGCAACGGATTTTTTCTCGTATGCTTGGCGACTACGTAATTCTCTCAATACTCCTGTTTTTTCAAACTTTTTCTTGAAACGTTTTAGGGCTTTATCTAATGATTCGCCGTCTTTAATGTTGATAATGATCATAACGCTGAAATACCTCCTCTCGTGTTTTTTTAAATACTCCCTCTTATCGGGGATGCAAATGTAAGTAAATTATTGAAAATGAGAAAGGTTTTTTCGCGAATTTTATAAAAAACATTATCCGCTTATCTGTGTTAGTTATTGATTCTAAAAACATAACTTAGTTTAACAAAAGAAAAACATATGACACCAGGAAAAAAAATAATCACCATTATTATTGTTATAGCCATATTAATATTAGGTGGCTTAGCTTATTACCGATATTTCTTCGTTTTTGGTGAAGGGGTAAAGGCCGGCGAATTAAATTATGTGGTAAAGAAAGGCTATATGTTTAAAACCTATGAAGGTAAGCTTATCCAAAGTGGGGTTAAATCGCGGCAAACAGGTACTTTACAAAATAATGAATTCGAATTTTCGATAGCCAATAAAGACATTGCCGATAAAATGATGGCCAATAGTGGCAAATTTTATGAACTTCATTATAAAGAATATAAAAACACATTACCCTGGAGAGGATTTAGCGTTTATGTAGTCGATAGTATTGTTTCGTCTAAAGACGTACCACAGTAACAATAGCGGAATGTTTTGAATGAGGGGATATTTGATCAATAATTCTCTCATTCAAATTCTATCCTTTTGCGATCAAGCATTTACTCTTTTTTTCTGGGTACTTTTGCCCCTTCTTTTCTCGCTTCTGATAAACCAATTGCAATTGCCTGCTTTTTGGAGGTTACTTTTTTACCTGATCCGCTTTTAAGTTTACCCTCTTTCATTTCATGCATGGTTTTTTCTACTTTTTCGCCTGCTTTTTCTGAATACTTTGCCATATTATTAGGTATTAATTACTCAACAAGAACAATGCGAAACAGAGATTGGTTTAAAAAAAAGGGCAAAAAAAATCCGGAGGCGTATCATCGTCCGGATTACTCATAGTATATTTGGTTATTTGTTATGCTTCGACCCTATTAAATAGGGTCTTATATTTTTAGTTAAGGATTTCCCTTGCAATTACAATCTTTTGGATTTCGGATGTACCCTCTCCTATTGTACATAATTTACTATCGCGATAAAATTTCTCCACTGGAAAATCTTTGGTATATCCATAACCTCCAAAAATCTGCACCGCTTCAGTTGATACCCTCACCGCTACTTCAGAGGCAAAATATTTAGCCATAGCAGATTCTTTGGTCATAGGTAAATGTCTGTTTTTTAAATCTGCAGCTTGACGAATCAATAACTCTGAAGCTTCAATTTCAGTAGCCATATCGGCCAGTTTAAAACTAATCGCCTGAAAACTCGAAATTGGCTGTCCAAACTGATGACGTTGTTTAGAATATTCAACCGCAGCATCAAAAGCACCTTTAGCTATCCCTAATGATAAGGCAGCAATGGAAATTCTTCCTCCATCTAAAACCTTCATCGCTTGCTTAAAGCCTTCGCCTACATTGCCCAAAATATTTGCTTTAGGGACACGGCAATTATCAAAAATCATTTCAGTGGTTTCTGAAGCACGCATGCCTAATTTATTTTCTTTTTTACCTGCTGAAAAACCTGGGGTACCTCTTTCTACAACAATAGCTGAAATTCCTTTCGAGCTTCCGCTTTCTCCTGTACGCACCATTACTACGGCAACATCGCCGGTTTTACCGTGGGTAATCCAGTTTTTTGCACCGTTTAATATATAATCGTCACCATCTTCAACAGCAGTGGTCATCATACGCAAGGCGTCAGATCCAGTATTCGCTTCTGTTAAACCCCATGCACCAATCCATTCGGCTGTAGCCAATTTTGGCAACCATCTTTGTTTTTGTTCTTCGTTACCAAAGGCTAAAATATGTCCGGTACAAAGCGAATTATGTGCAGCAACCGACAAACCTATTGAACCACAAACTCTGGCAATTTCCACAATAACATCAACATATTCCTGATAACCCAAACCTGAGCCACCATAATTTTCAGGTACCAAAACCCCCATTAAGCCTAAATTGCCTAACTGTTTAAATAACTCTACAGGGAAATGTTGTGATTCATCCCATTCCATAATATTCGGACGGATATTTTTTTCTGCAAAATCACGAACCATAGCCCTAACACTTTGCTGGGTTTCTGTTTCTGAAAAGTTAAAACTAACGCTCATTAATATTTATATTTTATACTGGTTTTCGGCAATTATAAACATTTATTTGATAGTTACTTATAGTTAAAAAAACACCTGTTTGTAGAATGAAATGGTATTTGGTTCAATTAGTTTACACCCGATTTTTAAAGGCTGTAAATGAGCTTAAAAAGTTTTTTCAATTTTTTAAGCTTTTTATTGTTAGCCCGATGGCAGAATCAAAAAAAAGAAGAGAATTAAAATTATATTTCGCTTAAGAGCCTTGTTATTTTAAACAAAATCTGAAGTTTTAAACAAAACAATTACATCATTCTGAATGATGCACATATTTTAGAATGTAATATAGCGGCTAATTTTTTCTATAACCTGCGGAGTTAGAATGCCAATTTTATTTAAATCTGCAATTCCCGAATATTTGCCATGTTGTTTACGGTACTGTATAATGGCATTCATTTGTTTATAAGTAAGGTATGGGTTACTTTTCAAGTCATCAAATGCTGCAGTATTGATATTTATAATCTTAAACTTGCCTTCGCTCAATGTAATCTGCCCTTTTATTTCGTTGTACTTAACAGAGTCGATGCCATAAACTTCCATTAATTGTTCTTTTTTATAAAAGCCGCCTAAACGTTCCCGGTATTTTAAAATCCGTGCCGCAAATGCAGGCCCAATTCCTTTTATCTCATCCAACTGGGCAGAATCAGCTAAATTAACATCTACGATAGTCAATGACTTTTTGATAAATTCTTTTTTCTGTGGCTGAAGTTCTCTTTTCGGATAAGTATTTACCAGATTTTCAATCTGTACATAAGGCAAAAGCCGCTCGTACATTTGAGGAGATATGGTGTACATTTTCTGCAAATCTTCTGCTTTATAAAATTTGCCTCCCTTATTTCTATAGTTAACAATCGATTCTGCCTGTTTTACCGATAAACCTAACGCCTGCCAGCCCGCGGCATCTATGCGGTTGGGGTCGAAGTTGAAAAGTTTTCCTGTCTTTTTATGCTGAGTTTCTATGCGTTTATTCGGCGTATAACGAAAAGCTTCTTCATTTGTGGTTTCTATTTTTTGGATTTGAACCAAAAGATTAGGCTCATCTTTTTCAACAGGCTTTAAATAACCATATATAAAAGGTATCAATTTTAAAATTACCAGGATTGAAATTAACAACACCAGTCCATTGAACTCACTTTTACTAAAACCGAAGTATTTATTAAGCCAAGTTCTCATCGATACATGTTATGACATTTATATTTGAATATAAATCTTATTTTTGGGATTGCAAAACAGAGATGCTTTGCAAAATGCAACAACCTAATAATTTTTATATGAAGATCATTACTACCTCTGAATTTGCGAAGGCGACGAAGATAGATAAACTGGGTGTTCCGGGATTGGCCGGCTTGATGATGGAAATCATGAAGCTGAATGATATTAATGATGTATTCTCTCAAAACCAGCACTTTAAAGGTTTAGAGTTTGTAGATAAAATACTGGAAACCATTGGCGTTTCTATCGATTTTGATGAGGATGATTTAAACAGTATCCCTAAAACAGGGCCATTTATTGCTATTGCAAACCACCCCTATGGCGGTGTTGAAGGTTTGGCTTTGGTTAAACTTTTATGTACCGTTAGGCCAGATGCTAAGGTAATGGTTAACTTTATTTTGAAGAAAATACCCAATCTGGATGAATTTTTTGTTGCCGTTAACCCTTTCGAAAACGTACAGCACTCATCAAGTATCAGCGGTTTAAAAACTACTTTCGATTTATTAAGAAACGGAATTCCGATCGGAATTTTTCCGGCTGGCGAGGTTTCTACCTTTAAACTCGATGCCCAGCAGGTAACCGATAGAATGTGGCATCCGGTTGTGGGCAAACTTATTGCCAAGGCTAAAGTACCTGTTGTACCCATTTATTTCCATGGCAACAACGGCGTTTTCTTTAACATTTTAAGCTTTATACATCCTACTTTGCGTACGGCAAAACTGCCCTCAGAATTTTTAAATAAACATGGACGTACCATTAAGGTTAGGGTAGGAAAACCAATTGCTGTTTCTGAAATATCACACATGAACAGCAGCAATAAGTTAATGGACTTTTTAAGGGCCCGTACTTATGCCCTGGGCGTGGGTTTGGATACAGAAAAGAAACTATTTAATCCATTAAAACTATTTAAAATTAAGAAAAAACCTGCTGAAATTATTGAGGAAACATCAAGAAACTTAATTAAGGACGAGGTGGAGACCCTGGAAGATTTTAAAGTGTGGACAGAGAAGAACTATGAAGTTTATATTGTTCCAACACTAAAAATTCCTAACATTTTAAGAGAAATTGGTCGTTTACGCGAAATTACTTTCAGAGAGGTTGGCGAAGGAACCAATAAAAAAATAGATTTAGATAATTACGATATTTATTACAGCCATTTATTTATTTGGGATCGGGATTTAGAAAATATTGTTGGGGCTTACAGAATTGGCAAGGGTGATGAAATTTTAGAAAGTATGGGCAGCCGCGGCTTCTATCTTTCTGAATTGTTTAAAATGAAAGACCAGTTTTACCCAATGTTAAAACAGGGTATTGAATTGGGCAGATCCTGGATTAGAAAAGAATACCAGGGCAAACCACTTCCTTTGTTTTTACTCTGGAAAGGAATTTTAAAGTACCTGATTGATAACCCGCAATACCGTTATATGTTTGGTCCGGTAAGCATTAGCAATAACTTTTCTAAATTTAGTAAGGCTTTAATTGTGGATTACATTACCAAAAACCATTTTGATTATGAAATGGCTAAATACGTAAAACCAAAAAATAAATTCAAAGCCGATTTGCTCCCCATCTCTACTGATACTTTAGTGGATAGCAGCGATTCTTTTAAAGATTTAGATAGCTTAATCGGTGATATTGAAAATTCACACATTAAAGTTCCGGTGTTACTAAGACAGTACATGAATTTGAACGCAAAAATCATTTCTTTTAATATAGATCCTAAATTTTCGGATTGTCTGGATGGCTTCCTTGTGGTGGATACACATAATATCCCACCTGAGATGCTGGAAAAACTTGGTAAGAATCTCTAATTATTTTTAAATAAAAAAACCCGGACATCCATCCGGGTTTTTTATTATCAACTAACCTAAACTTTATAAATACTAACCAAATATTTATACTGCAAAAGTAAAACCGACATGTTAAGTATCTGTTATGTGAAGGTTATTTATTGATTATTTAACCTAAGCCTACGCGCTGCAATAAATACTTTGCAGTTAACATTATTGTATTATCTTTAGCTACTCTGTATGAGTCTTGTTGAGCGATAACTTTAAAGCTTCCCTCCTTATATATAGCTTATTTATTTCAGTATAAAAATTAATAAAATGATGCTGAAATGTAAACACCCTATATGACAATTATATCTAAAGCCGATTTTTCCAAAGCAACGGGAATCTGCAAACTACCTTTTCCCGGATTGGCGGAAATGCTCATGAAAATGATGAAAATTAATGCGCTTAACCGTATTGTTAGCGATGCGGAACAACTTGAAGGTGCAGCATTTGCAAATTATCTGTTGGATACATTGGGTGTTATTATTGAAATTGATGATGAAGACCTGGCTAATATTCCGGAGAACGGGGCATTTATTTCAATCGCAAATCATCCTTATGGCGCTATTGAATCGCTGGCTTTATTAAGCACATTAACCCGGAAACGTCCTGACACCATGTTTATGGGAAACTTCCTGCTTAAAAAAATTCCGAACTTAAGTAAATGCATTATTCCTGTAAATCCTTTCGAAAACGTTCAGGATACTTCAAGTATCAGTGGTTTAAAAACAACTTTTAAGACTTTAAAAGAAGGGATTCCGGTGGCCATTTTTCCTGCCGGGGAGGTTTCCTCGTATAAATTCAAAAAACTTCAAATCACAGACCGAGACTGGCATCCTGTAGTTGGTAAAATTATATCCAAAGCCAATGTACCGATTTTACCCGTTTATTTTTTTGGTAATAATGGGTTTCTGTTCAGCTTACTTCGGTTAATCCATCCATCCTTACAAACGGCCAAACTCATTTCAGAATTATTTAATAAAGAAGGTCATGTGCTTAAAATTAAAATAGGCAAACCCATTTTGCCGAAAGAAATTCCTTCAGCCTGTAATTTATCAATGCTAAAATATCTTAGAACAAATTTATATGCGCTTGGTAAAAAACCGTTAAAAACAAATTAACAATTGTTCCAGGTTACGTTTAGGTTAAGTTTTCGCACAGGGTTCACATAAAGAAATTGTTGCTTTTATATTAATTATAGGTAAATTTAATGTAAACAACCACGTTTATATTGAAAACTTCAGTGATTAGGTACCACAAGCTTTTACTTGGGATTATACTGTTTATGAGTATGATACCTAAAGCCGGTGCACAAAATTTTGAGTTTGATTTTTATGCCGGAACTTTTGAATTCGAGGCAAAACCTGAAGTGATTATTCCTGTACCAAAAGAAGCCTCTGCTACGGCCGTTCATGATTTTTACACCCAAATTAATTTAGTAAACTATCAAGCTATTATTACTGCCTTAATTAGTTACAAAGAAAAATATAAACTAAACGATTGGATTTACTATCAATTGATTAGAAAAACTGCGGAACAATTAAGCCCTAAAAACGAAAATTATTTTCGTTACACTTTGTATAAATGGTTTTTACTAAATAAAAGTGGATACGACGCCAGGCTTGCTGTGGGTAATGAGCAAATTATATTTTATGTTAGAAACGAGGAAGACATCAGCGACATTCCTTTCTTTACCATCGATCATAGAAAATACATGTGTTTAAATTATCATGATTATGGCAAACTTTTTAACATGGCTGTTGCTTACAAGCCTGTAGACATTTTTATGCCTGAAGCTACCCATTCGTTTTCCTATAAAGTTACACGAATGCCCGATTTTAAACCTGAAAGTTATGAAGAAAGAGATGTTGAATTTAGCTATCGTCAAAAAGTTTATCACTTTAAGCTTAAAGTAAACGATGATGTGTTGGCTATTTTCAAAAATTACCCTGGAGTAGATTTTGAAACTTATTTTAACATTCCGCTAAGCCGTGAAACCTACAGTTCGCTAATTCCGGCGCTTAAAGAAAATTTAAAAGGCATGGATCAAAAAAAAGGCGTTGATTACCTGATGCGCTTTACCCGTTATGCATTTCTTTATGAAAATGATGAACAAAATTTTGGGATGGAAAAAAGATTATCGCCCGAACAAACTTTAGCCAATAAGTATAGTGATTGTGATGACCGTGCAGCTTTATTCTTTTACCTGGTTAAAGAAATTTATAATCTGCCAATGATAGCACTCCTCTATCCTACTCATTTAACAATGGCTGTACAGTTTGACAAGCCTGTTGGGAGTTTTATTACCTACAAGGGCAAAAAATATTCGTATTGCGAACCCACTCCGCAGCTACAGGATTTAAAAATTGGCCAGCTTGCTACACAGCTTAAAAACATTAAATACGAAATTGTATATGCCTACGATCCTGTAAAGCATTATTAAACCTGTTTTTCTTAATTTATATTAAATTAACGTTAACTTAATATTATCATACCAACAACAGGCAGTATAAATCAGTTTTTCAGGTATTTTTATGCCTAATATAAATCTAAAGAAACTATGCCGGCCACTATTTACACCATTTTAAAAGAGTATTTTGTAGAAATTCATGCGCACGGGCTTAAGGCAAGGATTATGTCGCCTATTTACGATCAAAAAACTTTTACTTTCCAAACCAATTTACATTACAGAAGTAAAAGCCACCCTGAAGGAAACAAACCGGCTTCTACATTTAATTCTTTTGCAACTGCGGAGCGTCATTTATTACAATACATTGAAGAATTTCAAAACACATTAGATTTAGGTGGCGATGTAATTCCTGGTACTAATATTTAGAAACGGTTACTCCTTTTTATAACCAAACACCGCTATATATTTCAATTTCTTAATCAATTTGTAAGGTTAAGCACTATTCTCCCTTAGTTTGCTGAATGCTCACTTAACTATCTGAAGCATTAAAGTTCCTTTCGCATGATGTTGTTATTGCAATTAACACCCAGCAAGGCCAAAGTACAATTTCTTCGTTCAGCTTTAAACCAGCATAGTCAATGTTTCGGTTGGCACTGAAAAAGCCCAACCACTAACTTTAAAAGAAAGATTGCAAGCCGGCAGTTTTTGTTTCTTTTTGCTGTCAAAAAGAAACAAGGCCCGCGGCCAGCGGAATAATTGTCTTAGCCAGACAGGCTTCGTACCTTTTTCTTAACAAAAAGGTACCCAAATTCAAGGCTTGCATCCTTTCTTGAATAGCAACATCAGAATTCTTATTGCGGCAATATGAGGCTTAGGCCTTTTCTCAGCCCTGCGCCCGCTGCAGATTCCCTTGGTTATTCGAAGCATGAAAGGGAATACAAGAATTCTAATGTGCTCTCCTACGAAATGTTGCTATGCCAGAGGTGTGCTTGGGGAAATTTGCAGAAAATTAAAGCTGGTTTAGCATGATCATCCAGCAAGGCCAAAGCACGATTTCTTCGTTTAGCTTTAAACCGGCATGGTCAATGTTTCGGCTGGCACTGAAAAAGCCCTATTACTAACTTTAAAAGAAAGATTGCAAGCCGGCAGTTTTTGTTTCTTTTTGCTGCCAAAAAGAAAACAAGCCCCCGCGGCCAGCGGAAAAGTTAAGCAGAAAGGCTTTATACCAAAAGATAACTAAAAACCAAGACCCGTACCATTTCTTGAACAGCAGCATATGAGTTAAACAAACAGCTACTAAAAAACAATTTGATGTTAAGCGTTTTCGATAGACTTAACAAAAGGATAATATTAATTTAATTTTATGATCATATATCTTTGAGGGAAATGAAAAAGAAGAAATCAAACGCCCAGAATCGTTCCGTAAACAAGAAGTTAAAGAAAGAGTTATCGTTAAAATTAGTAACTGCTTTTGAAGAAGTGGTAGGCCAATATGGTGAAGCGAAGAAAAGCAAAAAGATTATAGAAAACTTTGCTAAACAATTGGCAAAAAAACTATCTAAAAACCCCAAAGCTATTGAAGTTAAACCCGTTGTTGAAGCGCCATTAGTGATAGAGGAAGAAGTTAAGGCTGTAGAACCTGCACTAAAAGAAACTAAACCCAAACGTTTAGCTAAACAAAAGGCTTAGTTTAAACATCTCAAAGATTAGAAAACATATTCCGCACTGAATTTGCTTTATAGTGCGGGCCTAAAAGGCTTATGATTATTCTATAATCTGAATTAGATTTTCCTGAATATTACAAAATTAAAAAGCCCCCAGATCTTAATTGACCGGGGGCTTTTTAAAATATTATTTAAGGTTTAGAAACTATATCTTAAACCCAATTGCATTTGATAACGTGATGCAAAGAAATCTTTAGAATAAGAAGTTACATCTTTTTGAGCAAACGTATAAACAGGGTAAGAAGTTGGCGTACCTGCAGTAGCCACTTTTAAGCCAACGTTAGCCATTGAATTGTATGTGTTTGGTGAAAAATACTGGATTCCCCAATCTTTATTCAGCAAGTTTGTTAAATTAACAATATCGTAAGTTAAGGTTAATACATGCGGGTGTTTACCTTTTGCAACCTGTATATCTTGAGAGAAACGGAAATCTGCTTGTACATTCCAAGGCGTACGTGCGCCATTACGTTCTGTAAATTGTCCTCTGCGGGTACTTAAATATTTATCTGCATCAACATAAGCATCAAACGCGGCAGCTTGTGCCTGATTGGCTGCTGAGAAGAATTTAGAAGTTTCGCCAGCTGCTGGAATATAAACCAAACTTACGGTTTGCCCTGTATTATTGATGGTTGAGTTAACAAACCCTAATGAATAAGGCGCTCCTGATTGTGCACTGAAGAATATAGAGAAATTACTTACATATTTACCATTTTTAGCCCAATCTAACTTATAATTTAAGGTAGAAATAATACGGTTACGAATATCGAAGTTAGAATATGCCAATCCAGGGTTGTTTGGACTTAAAGCCTGGTTTAACTGCCAGTTAGATTCCATAGAGTTACGGATTCCGTTTGCAATATCTTTAGACTGACCGTAAGTATAGGCTACCATCACGTCTAAACCAAAAGGTAAAGATTTACTCACCTGGCCAGTTAACGAATATTTATAGCCTTTGTCGGTATTGGATAAAAGATAAGCATTAGTATACTTATTATTAATTTTTCCATTCCCGTATGCGCCAGAAGTAGTGCTGTAAATTGGTTGCTGGTGTTGTGTATCGTATACCATGTAGCTTGGGTTATCTACATAGTTAATTTGCTGAAAAGCTACGTCCTTAATAACTTTACTGTAAATACCTTCTAAGGTAAATTTCCAGTTGTCTTGTGTTCTGAAATCAAAAGCTAAATTGCTTCTCCAAGCCTTTGGCATTTTGAAATTATTATCCACCAAATCCACTTGGGTTGCGCCATTGACATCCTTAATATTCACCCCTTGCTTTGCTGCATATCCTGCTTCACCATTTCCACTTAGGGCATCTCTAATAGGATCGCTACCCGGCACTTGTGTAACCACTTTATTGCCACTGGCAGGTTTCAAATCGTATGCTCCATAGTTTACGCCATTGTTATAATAAGCATAACCTAACCATGCAAAAGGAACACGGCTGGTAAATAATCCACTTCCACCACGTACAATTAAGCTTTGATCGCCAAGGGCATCAAAATTAAAACCTAATCTTGGCGAAACCTGAATTTTATTTAAAAATTTGTTGTTAATGGTTGATGGCTGCGTATAACTGTATGTAGTACCATAGTTCGGATCAACAGGAGAATTTATTGTTTTGTCGCTTAACGTTGGCATGGTTGGTAAATCAGCCATATCAAAACGCAAGCCTAAGGTAAGCTTAAATTTATCACTTAAACGCATTTCGTCCTGCCCATATACACTGTAAAGGTTAACATTAAATTTAGCTGTGGGATTAGCAATAATGTTATCGCGGGAATTATCAGCATAATCAAAACTGGTACGTACCCTTTTCGGCTTGTTGTTTAAAAAATCATCAACGGTATCGTAAGCTACCCTTCCATTCCACGCGTTTACAAAACCATAGTTAATTTTGTAAAATTCGTTGTGCGTACCAATGGTAAAATTGTGTATTCCTTTGCTGAATGAATAGTTATCTGTTAATTCGAAAGTATTTTGTTTCATATTAAAAATACTTGCTTCTCTATCCGTACCTAAAAAGATTGTGCCTCCATTTGAACCAATTTCGATTTGAGGAATTGCCGGATCAGATAGTGGGTCGCGGAAATCATGAACGGTAGAATAACCCAGAATTAAGTTATTGGTAGCCGAGTTGTTAAATCTTGTTTTTAAATCGGCAACTGTAGAACTTTGATTATTGTTTTGCTTAAAATCTATACTACCAAACCTAAAGTTAGACTGATCTCTTTCTAAGTTTGTTGCTTTAGAGATAATCGTGTTGTTTCTGATGGTTAACTGATTGTTCTCGTTAATATTCCAATCCAAACGGTTAAAGAATTTATTCGATTGAGAATAGATATTATAATCGCCATAAGCACCGGCATCTAAACCGTAAGCAGTTTTCATTCGATCTGAAATTGCCTGCGCCTGTGCCAAAGTAATAATACCATCAGGTGAGCCCGCTCCTAAAATAACCGGATCTTGTCTTCTGGTAATTTCCTCATTGGTGAAGAAGAATAATTTATCTTTAATAATTGGGAAACCTACACGGAAGCCCGTTTGATAATCGTGAAATGCGGATGGTTCTTTTGAGTTATCGCCAATTTTATTTCTGCCAATTAAAGCAGCATTACGACCATATCCATAAACAGATCCGGTTAAATCGTTTGTACCACCGCGGGTTACAGCATTAATACTTCCACCTAAAAAGTTACCAATTTTAACATCATATGGAGCAAGTAATACGGTTACATCCTGAATGGCATCCAAAGAAACCGGATTGGTACGTGTACTACTTCCAGGCATACCAGAACTACCACTCTGTCCACCTAAAGAAGGGCTGAACCCAATGGCATCATTGTTTATTGCACCATCAATGGTTACGTTATTGTACCTGAAATTTGTACCACCGAAGGTATTGTCTTTACTTCCCTGAGGAGTTACACGGGTAACATCCTGCAAGCTACGGTTCATGGTAGGCAGGTTTTTAATCTGTGTTTCGTTAATATTAGTACCGGCACCAGATTTAGTCGGGCCTTTTTGTCCCTTAACGTTTACCTCGGCAAGTTGGTTTCCCTGCTCCTGTAAATCAATATCAATTTTTTGATCGGCACCAAGTGTTAAGTATATATTTTCCTTAACAATTGGGGTATAGCCAATATAGGTTACCGTGATTTTATAAGGACCACCCGGATTTAAATTTCCAATGCGATAAATACCGGCTTCGTTAGACGATCCTTTAGAAACAGTACCAGTTGGAACATGTACAATGGCAATTGTAGCGCCGGGAATAATTCCTTTGGCATCCTTTATTTTCCCGTTAATACCTGATGTAGTAACCTGTGCCTGCACCAATGTTACAAACAACATAAAAACACCCAGTAGGGATAGTAAACGTAATTTCATCTTTTGTGATTTTAATTTGCCACAAAAAAACAGCCTTAATGTTAATTCAATATTAAGTGTAAATTAAGTTTAACGGTATTTTAACAAAAAGAAAATAAATATGAAACAATAAGAAAATACAAGCTTAACACCTTTTACGATGGCCTGTATACAGTCAGAATTAATTCATAAAAATCACTATTAAAGATGAAGATTTGATGAAGTTTTCTTTAAACATCTAAAAAAACCTCAATTAAATAAATTGTTTGCCTTGGTGGAAAAACTTGGCTTATGCAAAAAATTGAAGCTTATTTTTAATTCGCCACAATATGAAATGATATAAACTGGCTGTTGATTTAAAAACAAAAAAGCCCGGAAATTAATTCCGGGCTTAAGAAAAGAATATTATTGTTTATCGAAACGATTAATAGATATTTTGCTGAGGTGTAAAGCTTGTCCAATTCGAAGACCAATCAATTGTACCAAACGCACCTCTGTAGGTTACAACTTCAAATCCGGTTAAGCCGGTAAAGCTTGCGCCAGCCAATAAAATAGAACCTGTATTTGGCAATAATTTTGGTGTAGCACCTACATCGAAAATACTTCCATCAATACCAATGTCCTGCCATTTAGGGAAAGTTTGATTAGCAAAAGCAGGTGTCTTAAACCAGTCTTCAGCCGTTTGCGAACCAACGTTTCCTGTTCCTTTAATCTCTACACCAATCGGGTTAGGGAAAGTAGGCGAACCACCTGTACCATAACCGTTTGTACCCCATCCATCTACACCAGCAAGTACATTATTTTTCAATACAAGTTCGCCTGCAGCCGCATTGGCTAAAGTTACAGATCCATCAATAAACAATCCGTTAGGAAAAGCTGTAAATACGGAGTTGTATATTTTAATCTTATTGCTTCTTCTTAAATGCATTGCATTTTGGAATTGAATGGTTATGGTTTTGTTTTTATCTTTTTTCGGACCGATAATGGTCATATTTGAAAACTGACCAGAAGTAAAAGGTGTAGCTGTAGTTCCGTTACCATCGTTATCTACCTCAAAACCATTCGATCCGGATTGATCTGCTAAGTTGGCATCGCGAATGGCTAAACCAAATTGTACTGTTCCGTGGAATCCATAATCCACATCAAAATCATCATCCAAACTACGGTAAGAAATTAAGTGTTTGGCATTTACAGCACCACCAAACCATTCAAAAGAGTCATCCAATCCGTACGAACACTGAACATAATCAATAACTGTTCCGCTACCTACAGAGCCCATTGTTAAAGAGTTTACCTCCTGGTTGGGGTTAATCGGCGTACCAGCATAATCAATTCTAACATACTTTAATATGCCTGAGTTATCAGCATCATTTGTACCACCATGCCATCCTTCATATCCACCTTCTAACTGCGCTTCGCCACCTGGTTGGTTGTTGGTTGCTTTACCACAAATTACAACACCACCCCAATCGCCCGGCTCACGAAGTCCTGGTGTTCTTTCTGATGTAAAAATAATAGGAGCAGTTGCAGTACCTTCAGCAATAATTTTATTCCCTCTTTGTACAACTAAAGTTCCCTGGCTTTCTCTATCGCCAATAATAACTGTACCCGCTTCAATTTCTAAAGTTATGCCTTCTATAGCTGGTAAACCTGCCAGGTTTTTAATATCCCTGCCAACTCTTACCATACCATTTAAGCGGTATATATTACCTTTTGTCCATTTGGTATTTGCAGAGATGCTCCCAGGATTTACCTCAATAATTGGCTTGGTTGGATTTGTTGTTGGCGGAGTAACTACACCACCACTTTCGTTATACTCAATAATGGTTGTTTTTTTACACGAGCTCACAATCAATGTTCCGGCTAAAACAATAGCCATCATTTTGAAAGATAAAGAACCAAATTTTGGCTTGTAATGTTTTTGCATGTTCATATTTTTTTATTAGATTTTAGAATAATTTATAAGATAATGTTAAGCCAATTTGACGGCCTGTTTTAAATTGAGAAATGATCTGATCTTTTGAAGCATCAAACTTTCCATCGCCGTTTCCATCCTGTAACAGGGTTATATTTTGATTCAGCAGATCATTAAAATTTGCTTTTAATGAAATCCTGTTCGAAAAGGTTTTCGTTACCACTAAGTCTATTACATTTTTCGGCATTTCATACATATCCGGAATATTTTCAGTACCAACATAGGCTATTCGTTTTCCGGCAACATTGTATAATAAATTAACCTGCAACTTGGATTTGATGTTGTTGTAAAATAGTGCTGCATTTATAATATATGGCGACTGCCCTTGCATTGGCCTGTTGTTAGATTGACCTATGGCATTAATTCCGGTAAATTCTACTTTACTATTGATATAGGATGCATTAAGTAATACCGTAATATCATCTATAAATTTCGAACCGGTTAAACCTGTAAGTGTTTTACGTAATTCGAGTTCAACACCTATATTCCTTACTTTTTCAGCATTTTGAAAATCAAAAGATTGCAAATTGCTCCCTACAATGGCATGAGATTCAATGGCGTCCTGAAAGCGTTTGTAGAATGCGGATAAACTGATTAATTCTGAAGTAGAAGGATAAAACTCATACTTCAAATCATAATTATCTATTTTAGCTGTTTTTAGTTTTGGGTTTCCGCTGATGGTAAAGTTTTGATCGAAATCGTAGAAACTAAAAGGAGCCAATTCTCTAAACTCAGGGCGGTTTAATGTTTTACCGTAAGCTAAACGGAATAAAGATTTTTCGCTTAAATTGTAGGTAAGGTTTGCAGATGGCAATACCCTTGTAATATCGTTGTTTACGTTTACAGGTAAACCTTGGTCTGCGCTGTTTAATTTTTGTAAGTTACTTTCCACCCTTGCCCCTGCAACAAGTGTAAGTTTATTTTTAAATGGTAATATAAAATTTGCGTATCCTGATAAAAGCCTGTTCGAAGCATCGTAATTATCTCTGTCGTTAGATTTCTCATCGAGCTTTACGCCATTGGTTAAATTTATATTTTCCCAGTTAAACAATTGGTCTATTGTACCATTCAATAAATCTGTATTAAACAAATCACTATTTGCTCTTACATAACCAAGATTACGGGAAGTGAACGTACGTTTTTTATCTTCATAATAACCACCAACTTTTACACTTGGCTTAAAAACGGTACTTTGTGGATTTAAATTTTGCTCCAGATTAAAGCTGCCTGTTTTAATGTCTTCGTCCATTCTTGAATAAAAACGGCCTAAAAACTCAGGCTGTGCACCACCAGTAGGTACAAATAAGGTATATGCGCCGTTGCCTGTGGCATCTGTTCTGTAGCGTTTATAATCTGGCTGATCGCGGAATGATTTGCTGTAACCCGCTACCCAATCAAACTTGGTATTTTCGTTGTTAAACTTATGCGTTCCTGCAAGTTGACCGGAATATATCCCTCTATACAATACATTTGATGCATAGTTAGAATAACTTGCCTGATCTTCTGTTCCTATACGGTTAATATATTGCGATGTACTTAACTGGTTGTATAAATTTTTAAACTCGAAAGTATTATTGTTGTCTAACTTAAATGCCCAGTTGTGTACAATACCCAAGCGTACGTTATAATTGTACTGATCGTCGTTATACCTGTAAATTTCTCTTGACTGTTGTGCAATAGGATCATACTTATCGTAATTTCCTCTTAGTACGGCATTGTGCGTTTTGCTGTTGCTATAGCTTATTGCGGTAATATTACCCAGCAATTTGTTATTGATGTTAAAACGCTTACTACCGAAGATGTTTAGCTTCTGATCTAAGTTTGCCGTATTGATTTCGGGAATCCAGTTGTTATTTAAAGCATGACCAGCCGCATTTAATTTACTGTTGGTAACGCTTTTAAGCGATGATGGAAAATTAACCGGAAGATCGTTATCGCCGGTATTAAAACCTGTAAAATATAAATCACCAGTTGCCGGGCGTTTAAAATCCTTAAAGGTAGCGTTTTCGCGATAGTTAATACCGTAATCGATCGTCAGCTTATCTTCATCTGGTATACTTTTAAGGTATACTTTAACAACACCACCTGCAAAATCGGCTGGCAAATCTGCCGATGGGCTTTTATAAACCAAAACCTTATCTATCTGGTTGCTCGGAATTAAATCAAAAGAGAAAGATCTTACATCGGTTTCTAAACTTGGCGCAACCACATTGTTTAACAATACGCTGTTATATCGTTCTGATAAACCACGGATATTAATAAACCGGTTATCTACAATGGTAATCCCTGGAACACGTTTAACAACTTGTGCAGCGTCAGAATCCCCTGATCTTTGAATCGTTTGACTGGAAACACCGTTAGCTATTGATTGAGATTTTTTAAGTTCAGCTAAAACAGAGGCTTCTGTACCGCTTTTTCTTACTCCCGAAATTACTACATCATTAAGTGTTGCTTGATCATCTTCCATAATCACATCAACAGATGTTGTTTTACCTGAAGTTACTTTTACATTTGGAACAACTTGTTTTTTAAAAGAAATGAATGAAAAAACAACCTTGTAAGTACCTGGTTTAACCGTATTTAAGACGTAATTACCGTCAGCATCACTGGTGGTACCAATTGAAGTTCCTTCTATCAATACAGATAAACCCACAAGCGTTTGCCCGGTTGACTTGTCTGTAACTTTACCAGAAATTTTTCCGGTTTGTGCATACGAAAGCACACTAATCGTCAAAGCAAACACAGTAAGTGCCGCTCTTTTAAAAGAGTTTAGTAAATCCAATTTGTCCTTATTTGATAAGGGCAAAAGTATTACCACAGTGTTAACTACGCGTTACACATTAATTAAGATTTGTTTACGTTAAGGTTAATTAAAGGTTAACAGTTTTTACAATTTAATATCTGATACCCATTTTTTTGCAAATGAAGTGCAATAACCAAATCGGTCCAATTAACAAGAATTTAACATCATCTAAAAACGATGGCTTCTTACCTTCTATTTTATGACCGATAAACTGCCCAACCCAGGCCGCTACAAATATTACAGCATAAATGGCATAGGCCGTTCCACTCCCTAAACCAACAGCCTGCTCTATTTTTACAATGGTATAACTCATTAAACCAATAACCCAAATCATTAAGAAAAACAACACGGGCGATAAAGTATAATAATAATATAAACTAAAGGCCAAAAGAAAGGAAGCCCAATTGAAATAGCCATTATAGCTACCCAAAAAACCAATATGTGGAAAGGGAATTTGCCAGATCAAACCCAGTAAACTGAATACAATTAATGGAACGCAAACCCAATGCACCAATTTATTTGTTGGATTTTGATGGCTTTCAGCGTACTTATCAAAAAGTACATCTACAGGTCGTTTTGGTTCGATTGTTATGGTTTGCTTGCTCATTATGTAAAAATAAAAAAAGTGATGGAATATTCATCGCTTATATTTGTTTTATGGTGCTGAGTATAGAAAATGTCATGATTATAATAACTGAGGGCGTAAACTTATAAATATTATAGTTTTGATTAAATAGCATTTACTCTAAAAATGCTGACCGTTTTAGAATAGTGCAGATTTGTATCCAACAAAGCCAAACCACCATTTCTACGTTCAGCTTTTAAACCGGCATAGTCAATGTTTCGGTAGGCACAGAGAAAGCCTACCTACTAACTTTAAAAGAAAGATTGCGAGCCGGCGGTTTTTGTTTCTTTTTGTTGTCAAAAAGAAAAGAGCCCCCGCGGCAAGCGGATAGTATTGTCTTAGCCAGACAGGCTTTGTACCTTTTTCTTAACAAAAAGGTACCCAAAAGTCAAGGCTTGCACCCTTTCTTGAATAGCAGCATCAGAATTCTTATTGCGGTAATATGAGGCTTGCCTCTTTCACAATCCAACGCACGCTGCATATTCCCTTGGCTATTCGGAACACTAAAATTCTGCAAGAATTCTAATATCCTATTCAGCGAAATGCTGCTATGCCGGTGGCGTGCTTGGGTTAAAACAGTAGAAAATTTAAAGTTGTTTAGCATGATTTAGCAACTGCAATCAACTCCCAACAAGGCCAAAGCACCATTTCTACGTTCAGCTTTTAAACCGGCATGGTCAATGTTTCGGCTGGCACTGAAAAAGCCTCACCAATAACTTTAAAAGAAAGATTGCAAGCCGGCAACTTTGCTTCTTTGGTTGTCCAAAGAAGAGAAGCCCCCGCGGCAAGCGGAATAATTGTCTTAGCTATACAGGCTCCGTACCTTTTTCTTAAATAGTAGTATCAATATGAATCCTTTTGCACAACCAAACATAAGGCCCATAAAATAAAAAAAGCGATGGAATATCCATCGCTTATATCAATCTTTCAGACCAAAGTCTTTTATCCTATTTAGCAAACGCTACAGAACGTGTTTCTCTGATTACAGTAACCTTAATTTGGCCCGGATAAGTCATTTCCGTTTGAATACGGGTTGAAATATCAGCGGCAAGCAATTCTGCCTGAGCATCTGTAATTCTTTCACTTTCTACAATAACACGTAATTCTCTACCGGCCTGTATCGCAAAAGTTTTCTCTACACCTGGGTAAGATAATGCCAGTTCTTCTAAATCTTTTAAACGTTTAATGTAACTTTCAACAACCTCTCTACGGGCGCCCGGACGAGCACCAGAAATTGCATCACAAGCCTGTACAATTGGAGAAATCATAGAAGTCATCTCGATTTCATCGTGGTGAGCGCCGATAGCATTACAAATTTCAGGATGCTCTTTATATTTTTCGGCCAGTTGCATACCTAAAATTGCGTGTGGCAATTCAGGATTATCATCAGGCACTTTACCAATATCATGTAGTAAACCTGCGCGTTTGGCCATTTTTGCATTTAAGCCTAACTCTGCAGCCATTGTAGCACAGAAATTAGCAACTTCACGGGAGTGATGCAGTAAGTTTTGTCCATAAGATGAACGGTAGCGCATACGTCCCACCATACGAATTAGTTCAGGGTGTAAACCATGGATACCTAAATCGATAACGGTACGTTCGCCAATTTCTACAATTTCATCTTCAATTTGCTTTTTGGTTTTAGCAACAATCTCTTCAATACGTGCCGGGTGAATACGACCATCCGTTACCAAACGGTGTAATGCCAAACGTGCAATTTCCCTTCTAACCGGATCGAAACCGGATAAAATAATGGCTTCAGGTGTATCATCAACAATAATTTCAATCCCTGTTGCAGCTTCTAAAGCACGGATATTACGACCTTCTCTGCCAATTACACGCCCTTTAATTTCATCGCTCTCAATATGAAAAATAGATACTGAATTTTCTATAGCAGCTTCTGTTGCTGTACGCTGGATGGTTTGAATCACTACTTTTTTAGCTTCTTTACTCGCTGTTAATTTAGCTTCATCAACTATATCCTTTACCTGCATCATCGCCTGAGTACGTGCTTCTTGTTTCAGGTTTTCTACCAATTGATTTTTGGCTTCTTCGGCAGATAAACCTGCAATAGTTTCCAATTGCTTAAGGTGCTGGTTCTTTAAAACTTCTACTTCATCTTGTTTTTTTACTGCAATTTCGGTTTGCTTTTCAAGATGACTTTTTTGCTTATCAAGCTCCTGCTCTTTTTTATTAAAATTTTCCATACGCTGATTAACAGATTGTTCTTTCTGTTTCATCGTGTTTTCGCGTTGATTTATATTATTGTTTTTCGCATTAACTTCTTGTTCATGCTCAGCTTTCATCTGCAAAAATTTCTCTTTTGCTTCTAAAAGCTTATTCTTTTTTAAAATCTCTGCATTATTCTCTGCATCTTTTAAAATCTTCTTTACTTTGGTTTGTGCAGCAACTTCCTGCTGTTTAAGTAAATTACGCAGCAGGAATCTTCCTACTACTACGCCGACACCTAAACCGACTATTAAGGCAAATACGTATCCTAATATTTCAACTATTTCCATTTTGTTTTTTAAATAAAAAAACCGCAACTAATTTTTAAAGTCTCATACATTTTAAACCTCAACTAAGCATAATTAGGGTTTAAGCCATTTTCAGGTGCCAAAGCAGATGAAATACGCCCTCTTAACCCTATAGATATTGAAGTGTTAAGTTTTATAAAATTTGAAACTCAAAAAATAGCTGCGGCTATATTTTTGTGCTAATATCGTTATCTGTCATACTAAAGGGCAAAGCAATGGTGGCTAAAGACACCCAACATGCTTATATGCTTGAAAACTGGTTTTTCTTCCAGATTTTAATTGCATTTAATAGGACAAAAAATATAAAGAACGAACCTTTTTTATTTTGAAAAGAAACCGTTTAAAATAACATCTAATTCTTCAACTTTATCAGCAACTGCAGTATCCTGGTTTTGTGCCTTATTCTCCGTTCTCAATACTGCTGTTGCATAATGCAATAACGACATAGAGAGTAGATCCTGCTTATCTCTGACTGCATAATTTTCCTGATAGTCTTTTATGCGTTCATTGATCATTTTTGCTGCCCGTCTCACAATTTCTTCCTCTTCCATATTAACCTTTAAAGGATAAATACGGTCAGAAATGGTTATTTTAATCGAGATTTCTCCCATTTGTTTAGCTTAGTTTCTGTTTTTTCGCTTCACTTATTTTTTAAGCAATGCGATACTCTTATCAATCTCTCTCACAAAATCGTTAATTTTTTGTTTAATGTCAACAGACTTTTCACTGGTACCTTCAATACTTTTAGCCAATTTCAAAACCCGCATTTTTTCTTCGAGTTCTGCACTTTTGCCTTTTGATGTATCGAAAGCAACTTTTAACGATTGATTTTCAAGCCTTAATAAATCATTTTCTTCCTGCAAGGCATTGCACAACTCGATTAAACGCGTTGTTTTTTGTATTACCTTATCTAATTGATCTGCAACAGAAGTCATGAATTTATTTCTAAAAATACGAATTTATATTTTATTTCCTAATTTCTGCCCCTGCTTGTTGGGTTAAATTAGCAATTAACTTCTGCATGGTTTGCTCAATTTGCTTATCTGTAAGGGTTTGCTCCTCATCCAGCAAAATAAAGTTTAGTGCATAAGATTTTTTTCCTTCCGGTAATTTATCGCCTTCGTAAACGTCAAAAACGTTTACTTCCTTAATTAATTTTTTATCCGTTTTAAACGCAATGCCTTTAAGCAATTCAAAGGTTACATTTTTATCAATCAACATTGAAAGATCGCGACGAACCTGAGGATATTTTGAAATGTCTTTATTTACAATTTTATTTTTCTTAATAATATCCAACAAAGCACTCCAGTCAAAGTCTGCATAATATACTTCTGCATTTACATCAGCCAGTTTGCGATCTGCTTTGGTTGCTGCACCAAAACTTACCAATACTTTGTCACCTCTGAAATACTTAATGCCGTAAGCAAAGTTTTCATCATTTAAAACATCGCTTTGATAACTCGAAATGCCTAAACGGGAGATAATGGCATCAACTGCAGCCTTCAAATTGTAAAATGTTGAAGGTTTAGTACTTTGGTTCCATTGCTCGGTTTGTTTTGCCCCTGATACTAAAAGCAATAAACGAGGACGTTCAATATATTTTTCGTTGATTAAGCTATACGTTTTTCCAAACTCATAAAACTTAACATCTGCATTTTTACGATTTTGATTATAAGCCACGCTTTCTAAAGCAGGCATTAACAAACTTTGACGCATCACATTTAAATCACTACTTAACGGATTTAAAATGTGAACAGCTTCGTCCAGGTTTTTAGAGTAAGCAGATTTAGTTAAAGAGTTGCACCAAATCTCTGCATAGCCATTTGCGGTAAGCATATCTGCAATTACATTTTGCGTATTTTCCTTGTCAGGTCTTTGACTATAAGATAAGGAAGCATTTACCTTAGTTGGAATTTCGATATTGTTATAACCATAAATACGCAAAACCTCTTCAGTAATGTCGCACTCCCTGGTTACATCAACTTTAAAAGCCGGAACTTTTAGCGATAATCCTTCAGCACTTTCGTTTGTTGCTTCAATACCTAAAGCCAGAATAATTTCTTTTATCTCGGTTGAAAGAATATTTGCGCCGATGAGTTTGTTAATGTTATTGTAATTTACATCAAACTCAAACGGCTGAACCGGATTCGGGTAAATATCTGAAACTGCTGATGAAATTTTACCACCTGCCAGCTCTTTAATTAATATCGCCGCATATTTTAAAGCGGTAATGGTAATTTCCGGATCAGTACCACGCTCGTAACGGAAAGAAGCATCTGTTTTTAAACCATGTCTTTTAGCCGTTTTACGTACCGAAACTGAATTAAAATAAGCACTTTCTAAAAAGATGTTTTTAGTATTGGCATCTACTCCTGAAGATTTCCCTCCAAATACGCCGGCAATACACATTGGCGATTCTACATTACAAATCATCAAATCATCGGCACTTAATTTACGCTCAACATCATCTAAAGTTATAAAAGTTGTTCCTTCTGCTACTTTTTTAACAATCACCTGCCCACCAGAAATTTTATCTGCATCAAAAGCATGTAAAGGCTGGCCCAGGCCATGTAAAACGAAATTGGTAATGTCTACAATATTGTTAATCGGGCGTAAACCAATTACTTTTAATTTATCCTTTAACCAATCTGGAGATTCTTTTACTTCCACGCCAGAAATGGTTAAACTGCTGTAACGCGGACAGGCGTCCTGATCTTCTACAGTTACCGGAATATTTAAAGTTTCTTCATCAACTTTGAAACCTGAAAGATCAGGGGTTTCAAAACTGGTTCTGAAATAAGCGGCTAAGTCTCTTGCTACACCCAGGTGCGAAGCTGCATCAGCGCGGTTTGGGGTTAAACCTATTTCGAAAAGGAAATCATCTTCCATTTTGAAATGATTTTTAGCTAAAATACCAATTTGGGTATCTTCTGCCAAGATCATGATTCCATCATGAGATTTACCTAAACCAATTTCA
Source organism: Pedobacter nototheniae (assembly GCF_032678625.1). Lineage (GTDB taxonomy): Bacteria > Bacteroidota > Bacteroidia > Sphingobacteriales > Sphingobacteriaceae > Pedobacter > Pedobacter nototheniae_A. The sequence continues at coordinate 368,500 of NZ_JAVTSO010000003.1, forward strand.
TCTTCCGCACAGATCATCCCCTGCGAAACCTCTCCCCGGATTTTAGATTCTTTGATTTTAAAAGGTTCGCCTTCTAATGGATAAACCGTTGTTCCAACCGTAGCCACAACAACTTTCTGTCCGGCAGCCACATTTGGTGCACCACAAACAATCTGAAGATTTTCTGCACCGCCAACATTTACGGTAGTTACACGTAAACGATCGGCATTTGGATGTTGGGTACAAGTTAAAACATGCCCAATAACAAGCCCTTCAAGTCCGCCGGCAACCGATTGAACTTTATCTATGCTTTCCACTTCTAAACCAACATTGGTTAAGATTAAGGAAAGTTCCTGAGGGGTTTTGTCTATTTGTACAAACTGCTTTAACCAGTTATATGATATTTTCATGTTGCCGTATCGAGTAGCGAGCACCTGGCATCAGGATTTGTATTCTGGCCGTTGCTCAAAATTTATAAAACGCAAAGATAATATTTAAAGCCGAAAGGCTGAAGTATGGAGCGGTTTTATAAACAGTTTTTTACTTAAAAAACAGCTTAACCAAAACCGGCAAATGATCTGAATAATAACGCTGATCTTTACTGTCTGTTAATACGGCAAATTTCTGAACACTAAAACCTTTGTTAACAAAAACATAATCAATCTTATCTTTCAATTCGCTGTTAAAATTAAAATTATTAAAGGTACCCGTAGGGCCATAAGGCGGCTCTACAGTTATGTCTTTAGTATCTGAAAGAAATGATTTTATAGTCGAGATGGCCTCTGTTTCAGGCGTAACATTTAAATCGCCGGTAAGAATAACCGGTAGCTTTGGTGCAATTTCCTGAATCTTCCGTTTAATTAATTTGGCTGATTCTATTCTGGCTTGCACACCGATGTGATCGTAATGGGTATTAAAAACAATAAATTCTTTCTTATTTAATTTATCATAAAGCTTAACCCAGCTGCAAACCCGGTTTAAAGCTGCATCCCATCCTTTAGAAGGCACATCTGGTGTTTCAGAAAGCCAGAAAGTACCCCCGTCCTTTTTTATAAATCTTGTTTTATCAAAATATACGGCAGAAAATTCGCCTTTGCGTTTTCCATCATCACGCCCCACACCTACTACGTCAAAATTAGAATTTTCCAATAACGCATCAAATTGCTCTGGTAATGCTTCCTGAACACATAAAATATCTGCATCATGAAACTTAACTAAAGCCTTAACATTATCTTTACGATTTGGCCATGCGTTTATACCATCAGAAGCAACATTCAAACGAATATTATAAGTAATTACATTTAGGGAATTTTCTGATTTTTGAGCAAAAGTAGCTACAGAAATTAGTAAAAAAAGATAAAATAATTTTAGGGTTTTCATCCCGGCAATTTAGGAAATTATTTAAAAACAGAACAAAACCCGTATGTTAGGAAATTGTTAAGCCCGGCTTCAGATAAATCTTTAAATCGGAAAACAAAAACTAATCAATCAGGTGATCGTCTTTAAAACTGTAATAACCACTATTGGTAAAAATAAGATGATCAACCACCAGCAAACTCAATAAACGTCCTGAAGCAACCATATCTTTAGTTAATTTAAGGTCATTATCACTGGGTTTTCGGTTGCCAGAGGGGTGGTTGTGTGCTAAAACGATATTAGCGGCATTATTCTCTAACGCAATTTTAAAAATAACCTTCGGGTCTGCAACGGTGCCTGCCTGCCCACCCTTGCTGATTAAATATTTGCCCAAAATATGGTTTGACCGATTGAGCAGAATTACCCAAAATTCTTCGTGACTTAAATCTGTTAGCGTACTTTCAAGATACCTGTATGCATCTATGGAACTGGTTATTTTAACTATTTCATCGTCGATAGTTTCTTTACGCCTTAATCCGAGCTCTAAAGCAGAAATAATGGTTATGGCTTTTGCTTCACCAATCCCCTTAAACCGCGACAACTCCTGTATACTGGCGCGCCCTAATTTAGCTAAGCTATTATCATAAAAAGCAAGAATGCGTTTGCTAAGATCAACGGCAGTTTCGGTTCTGTTACCGGAGCCTATTAAAATGGCAATCAGCTCTGCATCTGTTAAATACCTTTTGCCATGAAGCAAAAGTTTTTCCCGTGGCCTGTCCTCTTCAGCCCACAACTTAATTCCAAGTTTGTGCGTATAGTTTTCCATTTTTTTCAGATAAAAAAAAAGCATCCCAACTTTTGGTTGGGATGCCGTTCCTAATATCGTAAAAAAACAGCTTAATTTAAACCGTTAACAAATTTAGTTAATTTCGATTTGTTGTTTGCCGCTTTGTTTTTGTGGATAACATTCTTTTTAGCTAAACGATCTAACATAGAGATCACTTTAGGCAATAATTCTGATGCGGTTTTTTTGTCCTCAGCAGCGCGTAGTCTTTTAATAAAGGTACGTGTAGTTTTTGCCTGATATCTGTTACGTAAACGTTTTGTAGCGTTTGCTCTAATTCTCTTTAATGAAGATTTATGATTTGCCATTTCTATTTAGCCTTTTATTTTTCTTATTCGTTTCCTATAATTCGGGTTGCAAATATAGGATTAATATTTTCAAATTACAAAACACTTTTACTTTTTTTATTTCAATTAAATATTCTGTGTTCCAATCTTTTAATTTTTGGTTGCCAAACCTGGTTTCTTTTTTCTTAATCTTTTAATTTGCCCCATGTGTTCGGTTGGGATAGTATCACCTAAAAGTTTGCCCCAGGGCTTCAATCCGTCTATCCTATCGAAAACAATTTTCAGCACGGCTATAAACGGAATAGACAAAAACATTCCGGAAACGCCCCACAAGGCGGCACCCAATAACACAATAACAATAGATATAAGCGCATTAATCTGCACTTTTGACGACACAATTCTTGGTACTAAAATATTATTGTCTATAAACTGGATTAAAGCATAGGCGCCAACAATTAAAAGCTGGGTGGTAAAACCATCTTTGGTTAAAGTAGCCATTAAGATGGGCAACGCAATTGCAATAATGCCCCCAATATAAGGCAATAAATTAAGTATGGCACCAATTACGCCAATTAATATGGCGTTTTGCACACCCAATATAAGCAAGGCTGCAGAGTTTAAAACGGCAACAATTGATGTTTCTATTAATAAACCAACAATATAACTTTGAATGGCGGATTTAGTTTCGCCGAGTATTTCACCAACTTTTTTCTGGTTTTCTTCGGAGAATACTTCGTAAAGAAAATTCAAAATCAAAGTTTTATAAAGCATAATCAGGAAGGTATAAACCGGAATTAAGAAAACCACACTTAAAACACCCAATACGCCACTCAGTGTTTGTCCAATCATGGCCTTACTACTATTTGCTGCATCATTTAAAATTTGTACTTGCTTTTTTGTAGATAACCCAAACGTATTTTGCAACCACACTTGCAGCTCGTGCAGCAACAAGCTAAACTTTTGTTTTATGGCATCAAGATCATCAAAAAAATGCGCTACCTGCCAGGAAAGAAAGTACATTAACGCAACAACTACAATTAAGCCAATAAGCATGGTTAATAAAATTGAAACTATTTTTGGCAGTTTTCGCTGGAAGCGGTTAGCTAATGGATTGAGCAGAATTGCAATTAATGCTGCGAAGGCAAGCGGAACCAAAACATCTTGTAATACATTTAAAATAAAAACGGTGATTACAAGGCCCAATAAAATTACCGGCGCTTTAATGTAGAATGGAAAAGGTGTTTTAATCATTAGAATAGTAGCAAAACATTTGTTTGTAAACAGAAAATTACAAAAATAGTTTTACTAAAATCGGGATAGCTACAGAATTAAGATTCTTATTTTAGGATAGCACATTAAAAATGTTATTTTTGGGGAAATCGAATTTTTAGTGAAAAAGAGAATCGCCATATTTGCTTCAGGTTCCGGATCCAATGCCCAAAAATTAATGGAGCATTTTAAATCTAACCCTGAGATAGAAATTTCCTTGGTTTTAACCAATAATGCAGATGCTTATGTATTGCAACGGGCTGATAATTTTGAAATCCCGAGCCATATTTTCGATAAGCATGAATTTACCAAAACGGATAATATTATCGACCTGCTTAAAAACCTGGATATTGATTTTATTGTATTGGCTGGTTTCTTATGGCTGATTCCTAAAAATCTGATTGATGCGTACCCAGGCAGGATCATAAATATCCACCCGGCTATTTTACCAAAATTTGGCGGCAAGGGCATGTATGGTGATCATGTACACAATGCCGTTATGTCTTCAGGAGAACCTGAAGGCGGTATAACCATCCATTATGTAGATCAGAATTATGATGAGGGTGAGTATATTTATCAGGCTCGTTATAAAATCGATAAAAACGATAATTTAGAAATGGTAAAATTTAAAGGGCAGCAACTGGAACATTTGCACTACCCGAGAATTGTAGAAAGCCTGGTTAAAAAAATCAAAAAATAGTTTCCTAAAAAACTGTCTTTATTAAATCAACCAGGCATCACCTCGGTTATAATTTTTTAGCGATGGGTATATTAATCTACCCGTTTATCCGTTTTGGGCATAAGCAGCAATAACACAGCAACAACGGCAAGAAAGCCAACATTGAGGAGTGTGCCCCATTGGTAAGCACCTGAAAATGACTTTAATGCAGGCGGATTACCCAACTGCTGAAAAAATACACCACCGACTAATGCAACACCTATCGCAACCGAAATTTGCTGCAATGTTAAATAAATGCCTGAGGAGGATCCCAGCATATCTTCGGGAATACTTTTTAATGAAATCGTCATTAAAGAAGGTAAAATTGTACCACAGCCCACTCCATAAACAAATAATACAGCAGCAATACATAATGATTGTGTTTCTTTACCAATAACCAGAAGGTGCAACAAGAGTGTTGAAATCATAATTATTGCACCGGTAAGTGATACGTACTTACCATAGCTTGATACCTTTGACGTAAAAAATACAGAAGCAAGCACATAACCAATTCCCTGGCAAACAAAGTAAACACCGGTATGGGCAGAACTAAAACCCAACCCATTTTGCAGCATAACCGTATTAATCAGGAAGTAAGAATCCTGAACTAAATAGTAAAATAGGGAAACTAAAAGTCCAATTCTAAAATCAAAGTTCTTAAAAATGGCGATGTCAATTAAAGGCCTTAAACCTTGTTTAAGGCTGTTTTTTTGATGGAAGATAAAGATTAAAAGCAAAATAAACGATAACACCAGGAGTTCAATACTCCAAACCGGCCAGCCCATTTCCCTACCTCGAATAAGTGGATAAATAAAAGCTGTTAAAGTGAGCATAAGTAATAACCCGCCTTTATAATCAAACTTTTCAGTGGTATTTGGAGCAAATTCTTTAAGGTATTTAAGGCCTAAAACCATCGCCACCAGCCCTACAGGTATGTTAATTAAAAAGATTAAACGCCAGCTTTCAGAGATAATCGTCATATCCGGAATAAACCCACCCAAAAACTGCCCCACTACAGAAGCAATGCCTGCAATGCTACCATACACCCCCAACACCTTTACACGCTCCCGGGAATCCGGAAATAAATCGGGTATAAAAGCCACGCCTTGAGGAACCATAAATGCAGCACTTATGCCTTGAATAAAACGGGCAATATTTAATTGTGTTGCCGACTGAGAAAGTCCACAAATACAAGAAGCAATGGTAAAAATGAACATACCTGTTAAAAACACTTTTTTCTTACCAAAATACGCTCCTGCTCTTCCTCCTGTAATTAAAAAAGAGGCATAACCTACTATATACATTACAATCACAAGCTGCATATCGGCATCGGTACCTTTAATTCCATTTTTTATAGACGGAAGGGCTACATTTACAATAAACAAATCAATTACAGATAAAAATATTGCCGAACAGACGATCAGAAACAAGAACCAACGTTTATCTTTTTTCATAATTTATTATATTTAATTTTTAAAGAAAGAAAACGCTTCAACAGTAATCAAGTAGTCTTAAAAACCGTACTTAGTATGCAAAACAGTACCAATAATGAGTGTAAAGCAGTTACAAATACAGAAAATGAGGATTTATTTTTAAATGACTCATCGTTGACAAGTGTATTTAAGGTAATTGGTGGTAAGTGGAAAATTATACTCATTAAAGCCATCGCAGCACAGTGCCCTAAGCGGTTCGGTGAACTTAAGCGCGAAATTAATTTCTTAAGTCAGGGTATGCTTACCACACAATTAAAAGAAATGGAACGCGATGGGTTGATTCTCCGCGAAGCTTTTGCTGAATCTCCGCCACGTGTTGAGTATAAACTAACCAGTGCTGGCAAAACGCTCATTCCGGTAATTGATGTTTTAGAAGATTGGTGGACAAGTTTTCAAGCGAACAAATAAGCAAAAAGAAGCTTTTGAATCTGTAAATGCAGTTGAAAAATACAGTTAAGGGAGAAAAAATAACCACCAAAGAAAAATATACAAATAATTTCATTTTTATTGGTTTGTGCGGCTAAATAAATGCCCTTGTTTTACTACCTTTGCGGCTCAAAATTTCCAGTAGAATGAGTCAATCCATTAAAATCAAAAACGCTTTAATCTCAGTATATTATAAAGATGGTTTAGCACCATTGGTAAAATTGTTAGCCGAACAAGGTGTACAATTATTTTCTACCGGTGGCACCGAACAATTTATTAAAGATTTAAACCTGCCGGTAACAGCGGTTGAAGATTTAACGGGTTACCCTTCAATTTTGGGCGGTCGTGTTAAAACCCTGCATCCAAAAGTATTTGGAGGCATTTTAAACAGAAGAGGTTTAGAGGGCGATCAGCAACAAATTGCGGAATACGAAATTCCTGAAATTGATTTGGTTATTGTAGATCTTTACCCTTTTGAAGAAACGGTAAAGGCTGGTGGTACGGCAGATGAAATTATTGAAAAGATCGACATCGGTGGAATTTCATTAATTCGTGCCGCGGCTAAAAACTTCAATGATGTCGTAATCATTGCTTCAAAAAACGATTACCCGACTTTACAGGCACAACTAAAAGAACAAAATGGCGAAACTACTTTAGCACAGCGTAAAGCTTTTGCGAAAAAAGCCTTCCACACTTCTTCTCATTACGATACTGCAATTTTCAATTATTTTAACCAGGAAGAACCACTTGATGTTTTTAAACAGAGTGTAACCGAAGCTAAAACTTTACGTTATGGCGAAAACCCACATCAAGGTGGTGTATTTTATGGCGATTTAGAAGCTATGTTTACCAAATTGAACGGAAAAGAACTTTCTTACAATAACCTGGTTGATGTGGATGCGGCTGTAGCCTTAATTGATGAATTCGAAGATCCAACTTTCGCGATCTTAAAACATACAAACGCTTGTGGCATTGCCTCACGCTCAACGGTTAAACAAGCCTGGATGGATGCATTGGCCTGCGATCCTGTTTCGGCATTTGGCGGCGTATTAATTACCAATGTTGAAGTTAACTTAGAAACTGCCCAAGAAATTAACAACTTATTTTTTGAAGTGCTGATTGCCCCGTCTTACCAGCCTGAAGCTATTGAGTTATTCAGCAAGAAGAAAAACCGAGTTATTTTACAACGCAACAATGTTGAGTTAAGCAAAAAACAATTCAAAACTTTATTAAATGGCGTTATTGAACAGGATAAAGATTTAATTATCGAAGGCCCCGAGCAAATGACAACCGTTACAGATAAAGCACCTACTGAACAAGAACTAAAAGATTTATTCTTTGCTAATAAAATTGTAAAGCATACCAAATCAAATACCATTGTTTTAGTTAAAGATGATGTTTTAATTGCAAGTGGTGTTGGTCAAACCTCACGTGTTGATGCTTTAAGACAAGCCATTGAAAAAGCGGCTTCGTTTGGATTCAGTGTTAAAGGCGCTGCAATGGCATCAGATGCATTTTTCCCATTCCCTGATTGTGTAGAAATTGCAGCTGAAGCGGGTATTACAGCAGTTTTACAACCAGGCGGTTCAATTAAAGATGCAGATTCTGTTGCAAAAGCAAACGAAAAAGGTATTGCAATGGTTACCACAGGCGTTAGACATTTTAAACACTAAAAAGATAAAAAGCTGACGTGTTAGGTAGAAAGTTTGTCTCCATGCCCTCATTGCAGAGCGTTGTCGCATTAAGATTGCTTCGTGCCTCGCAATGATGATCGTTTAAGAATGATTTACCTTTGACATTTTGAGTTTCATTTCCTAAAACATTTTATTTGGTTTAAAAAGAATTTAATGGACAAAGAAATAAAACTTAAAACAATAAAAAAGCTATTTTTACATTAGGAATAGTATAGATTTAACAAAAAAAATTAAAACATACCTCATACATGGGATTATTTAACTGGTTTACGCAAGAAGTTGCCATTGATTTAGGCACAGCGAATACCCTGATTATACATAACGACAAAGTGGTTGTAGATGAACCGTCTATTGTGGCTTTCGATCGTACAACAAACAAAGTAATTGCTATAGGCCGTCAGGCGATGCAAATGGAGGGCAAAACCCACGACAACATTAAAACTGTTCGCCCATTAAAGGATGGTGTAATTGCCGATTTCAACGCTGCAGAAGCGATGATTAAAGGTATGATCCGTATGCTTAATGGCGGTAAAGGCTGGATGTTTCCTTCTTTACGTATGGTAATCTGTATCCCATCGGGCATTACCGAGGTAGAAAAACGTGCCGTACGTGACTCTGCAGAAATTGCAGGCGCAAAAGAAGTTTATCTAATCCATGAGCCAATGGCTGCTGCTGTAGGTATCGGGATTGATGTGGAAGAACCAATGGGTAATATGATTATCGATATAGGTGGCGGTACAACTGAGATTGCTGTTATTGCTTTATCTGGTATTGTTTGCGATCAGTCTATCCGCGTTGCGGGAGATAACTTTGACTCTGATATTGTAAATTATATCCGCCGCCAGCATAACATTATGATTGGTGACCGTACGGCTGAAAAAATTAAAATTGAGGTTGGTGCGGCTTTGCCTGAGTTACAGGATGCACCTGCTGACTTTGCTGTTCAGGGACGTGATTTAATGACAGGTGTTCCAAAACAGATAACAGTTTCTTATACAGAGATTGCGCACTGTTTAGATAAATCAATTTCTAAAATTGAAGAAGCGATTTTAAAAGCTTTAGAGATTACACCTCCAGAACTTTCGGCTGATATTTACCAAACAGGTATTTACTTAACCGGCGGTGGAGCTTTATTAAGGGGCTTAGATAAACGTGTGGCGGCTAAAACTAAATTACCTGTTCACGTTGCCGAAGATCCGCTTCGTGCCGTAGTTAGAGGTACGGGTATTGCCCTTAAAAACATTGGTGGCTATAAATTCTTAATGCAATAACATTTAGTTTGAAGTTTGGGGTTGTGAGCTTGGAGTTTTCCACTCAGACCCCAAACTTTTAACTCCCAACTCAATACTCGAATGCGTAACCTTTGGATTTTCATAAGCAGATACAACGCATTTTTCCTGTTTATCATTTTTTTTATCCTGGGTATTTCGCTCACGTTAAAAAATAATGCCTATCAAAGAAGTGTAACCTTAAACTCCAGCAATGAAGTGGTGGGCACAGCTTATGAGCGCCTGAATGTTTTTAAAAGGTACCTAAACTTAGGAATGGTAAACGATAGCCTGGCCGCTGAAAATGCAAGGCTCAAAACAAATTTATTGGCCCTAACCACTGTTGATTCGGCTAAAGAAATTAAGGTAATTGATACTTTAACCAAACAACAATACACTTATCTGGCCGCTAAAGTAGTTAAAAACTCAGTTACACTCCGCAATAATGTAATGACGATTAACAAAGGTACTTTGGATGGAATTAAAAGCGGAATGGCTGTAATTGCCCCACAAAGAGGTGTTGTTGGCTTTATCAGGGATGTTTCTGATCATTTGGCTACCATCCAATCTTTATTGCATAAAGACACTAAAATAAGTGTTATTGTTAAAAAAAGTCAGGCTTTAGGATCGTTGGTTTGGGGAGATGGAAATTTTGATATCCTGAAAGCTTTTATTAAAGAAGTACCCAACCACATTAAAATGAATGTTGGCGATTCTATCGTAACTTCAGGATATGGTTCTTTTCCTAAAGGCATTTTGGTGGGCAGAATTAGTAAAACAAATGTTGCAACAAATGATAATTTCCTCTCAGCAGAAATAAATTTATTTACCGATTTTAGCACATTGCAATATGTATATGTAGTTAAAGATAAAACAGCTGAAGAGCAAAAAGCTTTAGAAAGCCTGGTTAAACCAAATGAATAGCAGAATTATAATTGTAAATATTATCAGGTGGGTTCTACTCCTTTTTGTGCAGATTTTCCTGCTCAAAAACATGGGCTTTTACGACCTCTCTACACCATTTATTTACGTATTGTTTTTGTTGCTTCTTCCTTTTGGCATTCCTAATATTTTATTATATCTGCTGGCTTTTGGAACTGGCTTAACTCTTGACGCCTTTTACGATACAATGGGCGTACATGCTACCGCTTGTGTTGTGCTTGCATTTGTAAGGATATCTTTTATTTCCATCAGCTTAAACCGGGATGCAATTGACGATCCTGAACCTTCTTTAAGCTATATGGGCTTTCAGTGGTTTTCTTTATACACATTGCTTTGTGTTTTAGCCCACCACCTGGTTTTATTCTTTTTAGAAACGTTTAGGTTAACAGAAATTGGTTATACCTTAATGCGATGCGGCTTAAGTTGTATCTTTACACTGCTTATTATTTTATTGGTAGAGTTTATATTCTATAGAAGAACATCCCGCTAATGGAGCAATTATTCAATCGAAAATATATCATTCAAGGATTATTTATTGTAATCGCCCTGATTTTATTGGGAAAGTTATTCTATATCCAGATCATTAGTGATAAAGCTTTTGCTTCGGCAGAAAGTAATGTTTTGCGTAAGGTTTATAAATATCCCGCCCGCGGTGCAATTCTTGACCGAAACATGAAGGTTATTGTACAGAATGAGCCTGTTTACGATTTAATGGTTATCCCCAACGAAGTTAAACCATTTGATACCCTGGCCCTTGCAAATGCACTGGGGATTACCCCTGATGGAGTTCGTAAAAGACTAAACAAAGCAAGAATTCAATCTAATTACCAATCGACCTTTTTTGAAAGACAAATATCGGTGGAGAGTTATGCGCGTTTGCAGGAAATTATGTACCGCTTCCCAGGATTCAGAACGCAGGACAGAACGGTAAGACATTATCCGGATAGTGTTGGCGGACAATTATTTGGATGGGTAAAAGAAGTAAGTCAGGAGGATATTGATAAGTCTGAAGGTTACTATAAACCCGGAGATTTTATTGGAAAAAGTGGTCTTGAACGTTCATATGAAGATTTTCTTCGTGGAGAACGCGGTGTAATTAATACCCTGTACGATGCCCGCAATGTGGCACAGGGAAGTTACGCCGGAGGAAAATACGATATAAATGCGGTTTCAGGTGAACGCCTAATTTCTTCATTGGACATTAGAATCCAGAAATTGGGTGAAGAGTTGATGCAAAATAAAGTAGGCGCAATTGTTGCCATCGAGCCTGCCACAGGCGAAATACTGGCTTTTGTAAGTAGTCCGGGTTTTAATCCAAATAAATTTGTTGGAAAAAACTGGGGCAATGGTTATATGGATTTGATGCGTAACCCTTACCGTCCGCAAATAGTTCGTCCAATTCAAGGTTTCTACTCGCCGGGTTCGTCTTTTAAACCTGTAGATGCATTAGTTGCTTTACAGGATGGCGCCATAGATCCTTCCACTACGTTCTTCTGTCCTGGTTATTACATGGCCGGCAATCATAAAGTTAAATGCGAACACGTTGATGGTACCATTAACATGCAAAGGGGTATTGCCAGAAGTTGTAATACGTATTTCTGCCATGTTTTTCAAAATATTATCACCAAAAATGGCATGAAAAACCAACGCCAAACCTTTGCGCACTGGCACGAACAAATTGCTAAGTGGGGTTTTGGCCAGAAATTAGGTATTGATATGCCTTTTGAAAAGGGCGGTATTTTCTACACAGGAGATCACTTTGATAAAATTTATGGAAAGCGCTGGGGTTATACCACGGTTATATCTCAGGCCATCGGACAGGGCGAGATCACTTCTACCCCACTACAAATGGCTAATGTTATGGCTGCGATAGCAAACAGAGGCTATTATATTAAACCACATTTGATTAAAGGAATTGGCGACAAGAAAATGGTTAAGAAAGAATACGTAACCAAAAATTATGTTGGCGTTGATGAAAAATATTTTACTCCGGTTATTGAAGGGATGCGCGATGCTGTAAACAGTGCATGGGGAACGGCAAAACAATCTCAAATTCAAGGCATTACCATGTGTGGAAAAACAGGAACAGTTCAGAATCCTCATGGTAAAAACCACTCGGTGTTTATTGGTTTTGCGCCTATGGACAATCCTAAAATTGCCATTGCGGTTATTGTAGAAAATGGCGGTTTCGGTGGAACCTACGCGGCTCCAATTTCAAGTTTTATTGTAGAAAAATATTTAACGGATAGCATTAAGCCAAGATCGAACGGTTATACCGTAAAAGCTTTCGCAGAAACAAATCTTTTACCTGCAATTATTGAAAAGCCTAAAAAGATTAAATTAACTAAATTAGATAGTCTCGCTGTTAAAAAAGCTGACTCTATTAAAAGAATAAAAGACAGCTTGAAGGTGAAGACGGTTAAATTAACCCCACCCCTTTCATCAAAACCTAAAATAGCTGGCACTGCCGTAACGACCAAACCCGCAACTCAAAAAAAATGATTCAACAACAGGGAAATCGCTTCTTTTTTAATGTAGACTGGATCACGGTATTGATTTACATCGCCTTATGTGCGATAGGTTTTGTTAACATTTATGCATCTATTCCGCATAAAGCCGCAGCAGGTTTTGATTTTGCCAGCAGCTACGGCAAGCAACTTATTTATGTAATTACAGGATTAATCCTGGGCCTGTCTATCCTTTTATTTGATGGACGCCTTTTTAATGTTTTTGCCCCCTTCATTTACGGCATGACCTTGGTTTTATTGGTTGTTGTACTGTTTGTAGGCCGAAATGTTGGAGGTAACCAGGCCTGGATTCCCTTAGGCTCCTTTAGGTTGCAGCCTTCTGAATTTGCTAAATTTGGAACCGCATTGCTTTTGGCCAGATATGTAAGCACCTTCAATCCTAAATTCAGGGATGTTAAATCGATATTAATTGCAGCCCTTATTGTTTTAGCTCCGTTAATGCTGATTATGCTGCAACCAGATACGGGTTCAGCACTCGTGTTTCTGGCTTTCATGTTTCCGCTGTACCGCGAAGGACTATCAGGCTACTTCCTTTTAATTTTCATGGGCATGATTGTGTTATTCGTAGCAGATTTCCTTGTCCCAACTTATATCCTGATTCTGATTTTATTGGCCGTAGCCGGTCTGTTTATTTACGCAAATAAAAGAAAGCAAAAGATAATTATTTCTACGGTTTTAGTAACCTTAGTCGCCATTGGATATTTATTTCTGGTTAAGGTTGCTTATACTAAAGTTTTAGAACCACATCAGCGTACCCGTATTGAATTAATGCTGGGCCTTAAAACAGATAATAAAGGTGCGGGCTACAACGTAATCCAATCGCAAATTGCTATAGGTTCTGGTCAGGCTACCGGCAGAGGGTTTTTGCAGGGCACACAAACTAAATATGGTTATGTACCCGAGCAAAGCACCGATTTTATTTTCTCTACCATTGGTGAAGAATGGGGCTTTGCAGGATGCTCAGTTGTTATTGGATTATATGTTTTTCTGCTTTTAAGATTAATTAACCTTGCTGAACGGCAACGATCTACCTTTTCTCGTGTTTACGGTTACAGCGTTGCCTGTATCCTGTTTTTTCACGTTTTTATCAATATCGGAATGACGATTGGCATTATTCCGGTTATAGGTATCCCATTGCCCCTGATAAGTTACGGAGGTTCTTCGCTCTGGAGTTTCACCATATTGATATTTATATTCCTTAAACTGGACTCTAACAGAATGGGCTTTATTTAGTTAAGCGGTTTAACTACTTAATACGTCACCCTGAATTTATTTCAGCGTCTTTCCGGCTTAAAAGGATGCAAGACAAAAAGTATGAAGAGTAATTTCCTTTAATTAATGACAACACCGATCAAAAGCTGGGGCTATTAAAATAATTAGGAAATGAACATTGGTAATCCTTAGGAAGTTGTAGCCCCGCTCCCGTTGCTGCCCGATGAAAAATCATGGCATCCACTCAGATCGGGTTTAGGCACAACGTTAGTTCTTTAATGCACTGTTCTTATATCTCTAAACCTGATTGAAGCGGCATTCCGATTTTTTCTATCGGGATACAGCGTAAAGCAGGAACAAAGCCTCCGAAGCGCTACAGCCTTTACTTTCCTAAAACAAAAAAATTCACTTGATTGGTGACAACACCAACCAAAAGCTGGAAAAAGTAGGATCGTCACCCTGAATTTATTTCAGGGTCTTTATTGCTTAATAAGATGCTGTAATAAATTCAGCAAGATGAAAAGCATGAAAAATAACTTTATCTGAATTCTCCTTTAGCTGGTGTTTTCACCGGCTAATTAATTTTATTTTATTGATGACAACATCGACCCAAAGTTGGACCTATTAAAATAATTAAGAAATGAACATTGGTAATCTTTAGGAAGCTGTAGCCCCGCTCCCGTTGCTGCCCGATGAAAAATCGGGGCATCCACTCAGATCGGGTTTAGGTACAACATTAGTTCTTTAGTGCACTATTCTTATATCTCTAAACCTGATTGAAGCGGCATTCCGATTTTTTCTATCGGGATACAGCGTAAAGCAGGAACAAAGCCTCCGAAGCGTTACAGCCTTTGCTTTCCTAAAATAAAAAACCACTTGATTAGTGACAACACCAACCAAAAGATGGATCCTCACCCTGAACTTATTTCAGGGTCTTTCCCGCTAAAAAGATGCTGTAATAAATCCCAGCCTAACGCTAAACAATGAAAACCGGCTAAGAACTAAACCTTCTGTTCAGCAACTCATAAAACTGATCGACTGTAGCTTGTTTTGCTGCCCAGTTATTTTTAACAGCATAATTATTTTGTAAAAAGCTATCTGCTGCTTCAAAACTGTTCATCCGGTTCACTAAATCTATAGCTTCAGAATATGCCATATTGTAACCGCTGAAAAGATCTTTAATAAACAGCAGTTTCTCGTTTAAATTTATGCCTTGTTTTAAATCCTGAATTGGGGCTTTTACCTGTTCAGTTTGACTGTTATTTGTTTTAGATAAGAGATCGTTTAAGGTCGGTACAGGCTTTTCTGAAATTGGCTGTACAGGAGGTTTAACAGGAATGGCTTCTGGAATAAAAATTGGGCGTTCATCAACTGGTGGAGAAATAACAGGTTCATCTAAATCTATCCCTTTTAATTGTTCAATGGGCTCCTCTAATTTTTCTTCAATAACCGAAACTTCTATTTCAGGTACTATTGCCTCTGGGGCTTTAATTTCTTCCTGTTCCTCAACCGAAATTAAAAATGGTTCAGGGCCAATTTCATCCTCATCCGCAACAGAAATTTCATTTTCTGCTTTTACCGGCGCATCTTCTTTTTCATGAATCTTTTTCTTCTGCGCCAAGATTTCTTCTTCCTCTTTACTTAAAGGCCTGTCGAAAATTTGCTCTACAGATTTTTCTTCATAATCAAACTTATCATCTGCATCATCCTTGCTCAAAATAAATTCAAAAGGATGATCTTCCTGATCTGGTTTAAAGAAATCTTTTTTCAGGAAAGTTTCGGTCGTTTCTTCGTGGATTTTCTCCTCATCAAAAACTTCCTGTTCCGGTTTTATATCTATACGTTCTTCCTCTTCTTCGGCAGCAGCTATTTCGTTTAAATCTAAATCTGAAACCTTGGTTTCTTCAATAAAGTTATTTTCAGCAGGTTTAAACTCGTTAACCACTTCGGTTTTGGGTGCAGCAGTAAAAATGTTTTCAATTTCTGCTTCTTCTAAAACAGGTGTATTTAAAACCGCCTTAGGTTTGTTTTCAACTTTAGTTACATTAAGTTTCTGAACAATATGAACATGATCTGAAAGGAAATTGGCATTCGCCAGAAAGAGTTCAACCTCTAAATCGTTTAATTTATCGGGATTTTGAGCAAGAAATTGATATTGCTCATTCAATTCTGTTAAAATGTTTCCTATTTTTCTAAAAATATCCTGTTGATTCATCATAAAGTTAAAACGAAATTTTAGCCGATTTATGTTGGTAACTAAGTCTTCAAAAATAACACATAATTATGATATTTGTTCGGTTTAAAAATTATAGTTCGGCTTTGAAAAAATCAAGTTTCAAACCGGCTGATACATCTTCATTTCAATAGGGCATTAAAAAAAGTGAACCATTTCACTTTAGTCTTAAAATGAATATTTAAATATTGAGCATGTTATTTAGCGAACAAAATTTTAGAAGAAGAGGCGAATTCTCAGGAAGCATAGAAGTAGTTTGTGGTTCTATGTTTTCGGGTAAAACAGAAGAATTAATCCGTCGTTTAAAGCGGGCACAGATTGCTAAATTGAATGTTGAAATTTTTAAACCGCGTACGGATACACGTTATCATGAAACGGCAGTAGTTTCCCATGATTTAAATTCAATTCCTTCAACACCTGTTGAGAGTGCTTCGGCTATTTTACTTTTAGGAACCAATACCCAGGTGGTTGGCATTGATGAGGCACAATTTTTTGACAATGAGTTACCGGATGTTTGCAATAAACTGGCCCTAAAAGGCATTAGGGTAATTGTGGCAGGGCTGGATATGGATTTTACAGGAAAACCCTTTGGCCCTATGCCTGCATTAATGGCCATTGCTGAGCACGTAACAAAAGTTAATGCGGTTTGTGTTTGCTGTGGTAATCCTGCGCTGTTTAGCTACCGTACTGTAGCCAATGATTCTACAGTTTTACTTGGCGAAAAAGAAAGTTACGAACCAAGATGCAGGGCTTGTTATAACCTGGGCAAGGGTTAACCTTCTTATCGATTAATCTGTATCTTTAATCAGCATTTTATTTTTGATATGGACAAGCAATTTAAAATCGACGCTTTTAGAAGCGGTTTAACCCCTTTTATAACTTTTAACGAAGCTGAATGGGAGATATTTACCCGGCACCTGAGTTTTTCTACCTTAAATAAAAAAGAGCATTTTGCAGTTGAGGGAAAAGTGTGCGACTACATGGCCTTTATTGTACAGGGTGCAATTCGGTATTACCATGTTAAAGACGGGGAAGAGATTACAGGTTATTTCAGCTTCGAAAATGAATTTGTAAGTGCTTATAAAAGCTTTTTAAAACGCATACCCAACACCAATTTTATTCAGGCTTTAGAAGAAACGGAGCTGGTGCTTATTTCTTATCACAACTTGCAGGAAATGCTAAACCATCCTCTATTGGCTTTGAAAATGGAGCGTTTTGGCCGCCTAATTGCCGAGCATTATATTTGTTGTTATGACGATAGGCTAACTGCTTTTATTACGCAAAGCCCCGAAGAGCGTTATACTGCACTCGAAAAAACAGCCAGAGATATCTTTCAGCGGGTTCCGCAGCACTTTATCGCCAATTTTTTAGGCATTACCCCGGTTTCTCTTTCGCGTATCCGCAGAAGAACGCTGATGCACTAAAATACTCTATTCCCACAGATTTCGCAGAGAAGAGACGTAGATTTAAGTAATCGTCATCTTATCTATTTAAAGTTGACAATTCGAAATCATTATCTTTTGTTAACGTTTTCAGTCCCTGGTACCGCATAACTTTGAGTCAATCAAAAAAGAAAAAATATGCATACTATATTAGGAGCCGGCGGACCAACAGCAAACGCATTAACCAGAGAATTAACTGCCCACAACGAAACTGTTAGATTGGTAAGCAGAAAACCAGTTGCGACTACTAACCCCAATGTAAGCTGGGTTAAAGCCGATTTGTTAAATGAAGAAGAACTCTTTGCAGCATCAGAAGGCTCAACCGTAATATACTTATGTGCCGGTTTGGTTTACGATGTAAAAATATGGCAGGAACAATGGCCAATCATTATTCAAAATGTAATTAATCTTTGTAAACGCACAGGCGCCAGGTTAATATTTTTCGATAATGTGTATATGTATGGGCTGGTAAATGGCGCCATGACAGAAAACACCCCCTACAATCCATGTAGCTTAAAAGGCGAAGTTAGGGCAAAAGTGGCTAAACAACTAATGGCCGAAAGTAATGCCGGCCACATTAATGTAACCATTGCCCGTGCTGCAGATTTTTATGGCGCCGATTCGATGAACAGTTTCTTCGATACGATGGTGCTCGATAAATTTGCCAGGAATACGAGTGCACAGTGGATTGGAAACCCGAATACTTTACACAGTTTTACCTACGTTGAAGATGCGGGCAAAGCAATGTTTTTATTAGGGCAAGCCCCAGAATCTGGTAACCAAATTTGGCATCTACCTACTGCTGCACCTTTAAAAGGAAAAGCATTGCTGGAAATGACTGCACAGATTTACGAAACCAAACCCAGTTATTCTACCATTAATAAACTGATGCTGCGTTTAGTTGGCCTCTTTAAAAAAGTAGTAGCAGGAACAGTAGAAATGTATTATCAATACGATCACGACTACCATTTCGATTCTACAAAATTCGAAAAAGCATTCAACTTTAAGCCAACAAGTTACCACGACGGTATTTTAAAACTCTCTAAAACCATGTACAAGAAACAGAATTGACGGGAATTTGACGTCAGAACTGCCTATCTTTAGCGAAATGATTTCAAATTCTGCAGCACATCAAAATACAATAAAGGAAGTTTCTATTTTGGGCTGTGGCTGGTTTGGTTTTGCCCTTGCCAAAACATTGGTAGCACAGGGTTATCAGGTTAAAGGATCGACCACCACAGCTGCCAAACTAAATTTGCTTTCAGCAGAAAACATAAAGCCTTACCTGGTTAATTTTACAGCGGAGCATATTGATGCCGAAGCTACTTTTTTTGAAGGTGATGTTCTGTTTATCTGCATTCCGCCAAAAAGAAACTCCTCAGAGCTGAATGATTATCCAAAAAAAATAAAACTGATTTTAAATGCTGCGAAAGGTAAAACAGCACAAATTGTACTGATTAGCTCGACCAGTGTTTATGCGGACGAAAACCAATCTGTAAACGAAGAAACACTCACCTGTCCCGATACCGATTCGGGCAGGGTTGTAGTGGCTGCCGAGGAAATTTTAAAAGAAGAAAACACCAACCACACCATTATCCGCTTTGCAGGATTAATTGGACCTGACCGTAATCCGGGAAGGTTTTTTGCCGGAAAAACAAATGTTCCGAATGGCCTGGCACCAGTAAATTTAATACACCAAAAAGATGCAGTTGGGATTGCAATCCGCTTGCTTGAAAAACAAGCTTTTGGTCGCATTTACCACGCTTGTAGTCCTTCTCACCCTACAAGAATGGATTTTTATACAAATGCGGCTAAAACATCCGGCTTACCCGAACCTGAGTTTATAGCAGAAAAAGAGAATTGGAAAATTGTAGAAAGTGTATGTGTTCCCACTCTTTTAGAATATAAGTTTGAGAAAAACCTCCTGTAACGCTGCGGAACGAAGCATTTGTTTTAATTGGCAATAACAAATAAAACCTATAATTAATACAGCAGGATTATTTCCTGAGATCCTTCGTGCCTCAGGATGACAAATAAAACGCCTTGTCATGCTGAGGAACGAAGCATCTGTTTTAATTGGCAATAACAAATAAAACCTATAATTTAATACACCGGGATGTTTTCTTGAGATCCTTTATGCCTCAGGATGACAAATAAAACGCCTTGTCATGCTGAGGAACGAAGCATCTGTTTTAATTGGCAATAACAAATAAAACCTATAATTTAATACAGCAGGATGTTTTCTTGAGATTCTTCCTGACCCAGGAAGACAAATAACAACTTCTTGTCATGCTGAGGAACGAAGCATCTGTTCTGATTAGCAATGACCAACATAAAAACCTATAATTTAATAAAGCAGGATTACTTCTTGAGATCCTTCGTGCCTCAGGAAGACAAATAACAACTTCTTGTCATGCTGAGGAACGAAGCATCTTCTCAAAGTTTACAAAATTAGAGGCAAAAAAATTAAGCATTTAGAATCTCGTTATTTAAAAAGTTCCATTCTTTATTTTCAAGTTCAATCAAAGCATTTTTCTTTGCTCTGGTCCATCCCTTTATTTCTTTTTCACGCTCTATAGCATGCTGAATATATTGATACCTTTCAAAATAAACTAAATAATAACAATTATACTTTTTGGTAAAGGCAAACTTTCCACCCGTTCCCTCTATATGTTGACTAAGTCTTACAGCTAAATCATTTGTTACACCAGTATATAGAACCGTTTTATTCTTATTAGTTAACATATAGACAAAATAATTGTGGTTCATATAATTATTTGCTGGTTATCCCTAAAAATAGTATTATTCTTTGAGATCCTTTGTGCCTCAGGATGACAAATAAAACGCCTTGTCATGCTGAGGAACGAAGCATCTGTTCCGAGTAGTAATAACCAGGATAAAACCTATAATTTAATAAAACAAGATTATTTCCTGAGATCCTTCGTGCCTCAGAATGACAAATAAAACGCCTTGTCATGCTGAGGCACGAAGCATCTGCTCCGATTAGTAATAACCAGGATAAAACCTATAATTTAATACAGCAAGATTATTTCCTGAGATCCTTTATGCCTCAGGATGACAAATAAAACGCCTTGCCATGCTAATCAAGGAGACCCAATAATTCTTTCTTAGTCAGACTCTTAAATAAACTTCCGTCTGTTTGAATTAAATCTTTTACCAGATCTTTTTTAGTGGCCTGTAACTTCATAATTTTTTCCTCAATCGTATCGGGACAGATTAACCGAACAGCCATTACATTTTTATGCTGCCCAATCCGGTAAGCCCTATCGATAGCCTGGTTTTCTACAGCAGGGTTCCACCATGGATCGACCAGGTAAACGTAATCTGCTTCGGTTAAATTAAGCCCAATTCCACCTGCTTTTAAGCTGATAAGAAAAACAGGAATATCAGCATTACGCTGAAAGGACGTTACCACCTCACCTCTTTTTTTCGTTTGTCCACTTAAATACTCATACCTGATTCCACGGCTTTCCAGTGCTTTTTTAATTAAATCAAGCATGGTTACAAACTGAGAGAAGACCAATATTTTATGATTGCCAACTTTACGCTCCAATTGCTCCATCAAAACCTCAATCTTCGATGAAGCCTGCAAATAAGATTTACCATCGGCCAGTAGAGCGGCAGAATTACAAATTTGCCTCAACCGGGTAATACTTTTCAAAACATGCATGGAGCTTTTAGGCAATTCATCTTCCGATTTGCCTAAAATGTAATCCTGGATTTCTTTCTTATTTGCTTCGTAAACCTCACGCTGCTCATCTCCCATCTCGCAATAAAGAACAATTTCTGTTTTATCAGGAAGCTCTTTCGCAACCTGTTCTTTAGTCCGCCTTAAAATAAATGGCTTAATTTTTCTTTGAAGTTCCAAAGCCCGTTTACTGTCTTTAAACTGATCAATTGGTGTAGAATACAGATCGGCAAATTGTTGTTTACTACCAAATAAACCCGGACAGGTAAAGGACAGTTGTCCGTATAAATCAAAGGTATTATTTTCTACAGGTGTACCGGTAATGGCTACGCGGTTACGGGCCTGCAACATCCTAACGGTTTTATATCGTTGCGACTCAGGGTTTTTAATGTTCTGAGATTCATCAAGAAAAATATAGTTGAAACGATAATCCTTTAAAAAGCGAATGTCTGATAACAATGTACCATAAGAAGTTAAGATAATTTCATAATGCACAAAACCTGCCGTACTTTTTGCGCGATCGGCACCATAAATGGTTTTAATCTTGATTGATGGTGCAAATTTTTCTACTTCAGCCTTCCAGTTAAAGATTAGTGATGCCGGAACAACAACTAAATTTACATTGTGTTTAACCTTTTTCCGCTGCGTTAAAATAAAAGCTAAAATCTGTATGGTTTTACCTAATCCCATATCGTCAGCCAAGCAGGCGCCAAAATTAAAATCATCCAGAAAATTAAGCCAGTTTAGCCCATCTTTTTGGTAATGCCTTAATTCAGCATTTAAACCTTTTGGCAATTCAACTTCCTGAATAGAATCCGGTCCTTCAAATTTCTTTTTAAAAACCTGTAATTCCTTCTGCACCTCATTATTCAGCAGCGCATCTTCGTAAAGCTCGTTTATAGATGCATATTTAATTTTATGCGTAAGTAAACTCTCTTCAACAATTTCGCCGGCACTAAAATACCCGATAAATTTCTCTATCCACTCGGCAGGCAAAATACCTTGCGTGCCGTCATCAAGCGTTACAAATTTATTTTTATTGCGAATAGATTTATGCAAGTGTTTTAAGGAAACACGCTGTTTACCAAACTTTACTTTTACCTTGGTTTCGAACCAATCCGTTCCACTTAAAACCTCTATATTAATTTCAGCCTTATGTGGATTAAGCTTATTATTTTTAAGTTGATTAAACCCTAAAATATGAATATCTTTTGTCCTCCAGGTTTCAAATGCGTCTAAAAACCAACCTTCTTCCAAAAATCGTTTCCGGTGCAGGTAAAAAGAATCATTGGTTTCCTGATCGTAAAAATGTGGATGCTGTTTTAAAATACTGGCTATAAACTGCAATTCCTTTTCTTCCTCGCGATGCAGCGTAAAAAGATTCCCTAATTTATCCTGCGCCTGAATTTGTTTTTTAGATAATACCGGAATTTCGATGTTGCCATAACGCATGACAGGCGTAATGAGGATATAATCTTCAGATTCGGACAGGTAAACCAGTTGCTCATTCTCCAAATCAAAACCTTTTTCTTCAATCTGGCTTTTTGTAGCCGGTTTCAGATAAGAATAATCTACATGAATGCTTCCCTCCAGCTGGATAAGGATATTTTTCTGGAATTCGGTATATTTGGTTTTATGCAAAACCAAACGGTTGCTTTGCTTCTTAAAGAAACCAATAACCCTTACAAAATCTGCCCGGTTTATAAAGTAAAGTGTATCTTTTAATTGTACAAAATAATCATGCTTAACTACTAAATTATCCAGTCCATAAGTATTTCCTTCAATCATTAACCGCCCGCTAATGTCGAAATAATCTCCTTTTTGGGCTACCGACAATCTTAAATCGGTATCCAGTACTTTAATTTGTACGGGAATGATAGACGATGCCTGAACATTGGCAGATTTCTTTGCATCGTGCAGGTAAATTGAAAGGTTTAATGGGTTTTTAACAATGGCTTTTAAAGCATCAAGCTCAGCCTCGCTTTGTTCGGCATTATAATTTTGCTGAAACTTAGTTACGCCGCTATAAAATTTCAATTCATCGCGCTCATTAGTTTTGAATACCAAAGTAGAAGGATGAACATTATTTAAAGGATTTTTAACCTTCCCAGTTTTAGTTGTTTCAGCTTGATATAACTCAACAGTAAGGTTATTATAATAACGATGATAACCTAAAACCACAATCATTTTAAGCTGCTCCGCGTGATCACTTTTTGCCGTCTTTTTAGCTTTTGTTTGCGGCAATAAAATTGATGAAAGTATTTGTTGTGATTCCTTATCGAAAGGTTGGAGGGCATCCATTATGGGTTTAATTACAGCAAGCCCATCCTTGTAATTAACCTTAAAAAGAGTATCCAGTTCTGTTTCATGCTCTAAACCATAATCGGCAGCAACTTTTCTTATTTTTTCTGTTCTAAAATTTTCATCAAAAAAAATCTGCAGTTCGGGGCGCTTTAAAATATTATACAAAACCTGTGCCTGGTGTTCGCAAAGTTTATTTTTTGGTGCAGTACACCTGCAGGAAAGTTTAACATGATTTTCACTTTGCTGAACCTGAACAATTGGAAATGGTAAAGCTGATGTGTCGTGACTAAAGGCACCAAAATCTATTTCTATCTGCACCGGAAAAAGATTATAAAAACCTTTTAAATCAGTATAAATTTGTTGGTTAAGGTGTTTTAAAATATACAGGTTGCTCAAATCCTTCAGGTTAAAATCCTTTAAAATATAATCGTAAGGATTTCCTTCTGTTGGTTGATTTTCGGCAAACTGTCCCTGCATTTATGCTAAATTATTTAGGGAATAAAAGTAAGGATTTATAAAAATTAATAAGATTTTTAGTGGCAGTTTTTTTGGACATTATTTAAGTCTTAGTACTCTACCGGATTATTTGTTTAAGGCGAGATTCTGTTTAATCTTTTCAACAATATCATCAATTACCGCTGGCGACTTTAAAATTTTATAATGCCCTATGTTCTCGTACGAACGGGATTGTATTGTTGCATTTGCATCTAAAAACTCTTGCAGGTACGGCAAGGGCGAAATGTGGTCTTCAGGATCAAATGCCAAGAAATGATTCGGGTTTTTGTCCGAATGGTATAAATCAACCAGGTTAAAATAATCTGCTGAAACCGGAAATTCGTTACTAAAGTTTTGAAAAAATATTTTCTGAACGTTTTGCTCAATATTTATAGAATTTAAGCTTTGTTCAAAGTTTTCTTTCAACCTGATTAATGGCGCAATACTGATTAAAAGCTTGGGTTTAATTCCGGTTTCCTGGATGGCTAAAACATTTGCCATTCCGCCAAGAGAATGGCCGATTATAATATCAGGTTGGGCATAGTTTTTTACTATTGCCTCAACTGATTTGGCGTACAACATTAAATTAG
Source organism: Pedobacter nototheniae (assembly GCF_032678625.1). Classification (GTDB taxonomy): domain Bacteria; phylum Bacteroidota; class Bacteroidia; order Sphingobacteriales; family Sphingobacteriaceae; genus Pedobacter; species Pedobacter nototheniae_A. The sequence continues at coordinate 393,289 of NZ_JAVTSO010000003.1, forward strand.
AAAATTCAGAAACGGAACTTCCATTGCCGGGCGCATCAAAAGTGATGATTTCCACATCATCAATCTTTCTTAATTCCGTAATCAGTTCAAAAAAATCTGCTGCTTTTGATGCCCATCCATGGGTTAACAATACTTTATTCTCTCCTTCTCCCCAACTAAAGCAATTTATGGTTAAATTGGTTTGGGTAAAATAAGTATCGTACACTTCGAGGCTAAATTTCTTAGCTTCATCCAATAAGTTTTGCTGATGCAACCTTAAAGGCATTTTTGGGGCATAGAAAACAAAACTCCGAATTAATTTATCCGCATTGATATTTTGCAGGTGAGCATGATTTATATCTGCTACGATTTGCTTTAACTTTTTCAACCGATCCGGATAAATTAATACAAGTTTAAATATTCAATTAAAATGTTAAACCAATAAGCCCTTTAAATCTGCGGGAGAATAGTTTATTGATTTCAGTGTCTTATCGTCTGATGTTCTGAAAACTAAAAACAATCCGTCTATTTCTTTATAATAAGATTCCGTTTGGTCTTTATCCATATAAAACTGGATGGTTTGCTCTGCTTCTTCAACTGTTTTACAAGCTTTACTCATATTTGAACGGTGAACCTCATCAAACAATGTTTTAAACTTGCCCCCTAATCCAAATTCGTGGATAGCGCCAGCCAAAACGTACTGTAAATCGCACAAAGCATCTGCTACTTCAACCAAATCATCATTTTCTACGGCTTCCTGCAATTCTTTTAATTCTTCAGCTAAAAGAGAAATACGAAGATTAGCTCTTTGTTTTGAAGGGATTACCGGATTAGTTAATATTGGATGTTTAAAGGTTGTATGAAATTCAGCAACCTGGTTTAATGAATTCGTTTCTTGCATAACAAATGTTTGATTTTATTGTTGGCAAACTTAAAAAAATCAAAGTAAATAATTTCGTTAATTTATGCACACAAGACATAAACGACATTCATATAAAAATTTATGGTCGTTAAAAAATAGCCTGATTTATTTATTCTCTCTTATGATTTTAAAAAAATCTTCTTTGTAAGTTTCTCCAACCGGAATTGCCTGATCGTTTATAAAAACCGTATTTCCATCAATCATTCTAATTTTTTCGATAGAAACAATGTAAGATTTATGAATACGGTAAAAAGGAGGCTGAGGCAGTTGAATTTCAAGTTCGCGTAAAGCCTGGTAGGTTACTATCCGTTGGTTTGCAGTATAAACAGAAACGTAATTCTTTAGCCCTTCAATGTATAAAATCTCATCGTAATTAACTTTGATAAACTTATTCTTGGTATCCCCTTTAATAAAAATAAAATCATTTGTTTGAGCAGTTGCCGTGCTTACGTTCCCGGCTTGAGGAGATACAACAGGCTCTAATATTTGCTGCGCTTTTGAGGCTGCCTTATAAAAACGTTCATAAGAAATTGGTTTAAGCAAATAATCCACCACATCTAAATCAAAACCTTCCAAAGCGTACTCAGGATAAGCCGTTGTAAGTATTACTTTGCACTTCCCTCCGCAAATTTTAAGAAACTGGATTCCTGTTAATTCGGGCATCTGAATATCCAGAAACACCAAATCAATTTTCCCTTCCTGAACCAGGTTTAAAGCTTCAAAAGGACTTGTTGTTGTTCCAACGAGCTCCAAAAATGGCGTTTTATGGATAAAGGAAGCGATAATATCTGACGCATAAGATTCATCATCAACGGCAAGGCAGCGGATCATATTTTGGAATTTAGGTTATTCAAAACTAAGAGAAAAGAATTATAGATTTATAATTAACGTTGTTTTATACGTGTTGCCATTGTTAGAAATTAACAACTCGTGTTTTTCAGGGTAAATTAAATCCAGTCGCCTGTGAATATTAACTAAACCTACGCCACTGGAGTGATCTTTTTGGGCATGACTGATTTTATTGCTCACCTCAAAGCTTAATCTTTTATTCTGAACTTTTAAATTAATGCGCACAGGTTGTGCCTGGTCATTCACAATACCGTGTTTAAAAGCATTTTCAACAAAAGGAATTAGCACCAAAGCAGCCACTTTCTGATCAGAAACACCTTCAGTATTAAATTCAACAAAAAATTTTGGTTCAAAGCGCATTTTAAAAAGTTCAATATAGCTTTCCAGGTAATCTACTTCTTTATCAAGTCTTACTTGCCCGTCAGGACTTTCAGTTAACGTGTACCGCATTAAATCAGAAAGACGAAGCACTGCATTTGCCAGCTTATCAGAAACTGGAATGGCGAGCGAATACACATAATTTAAGGTATTGTATAGAAAATGTGGGTTAATTTGCGATTTTAAAAAGGCCAGCTCTGATTTTACCACTTCATCCTTGAGCTTTAGATTAGTACGCTCAGTTTCGAAACTTAATTTTGCTCCATATATAGCCGCTGGCACTACAATAAAAGCTAAACTGAAATAAATATTATCAGTTATGTAGTACCATATGGGCGTATCATCAGAATAGTTATGCCTATTAAACCATTTTAAGAACAAAACCTCCTCAATAAGGTAGCGCATTGCGATAAATATACATATGGCTAACAAAATGCCTCCTATGAGTTGCAGGCTTTTTCCACGTTTTAAAAATTTTGGGTATACCCAAAGGAAACAGATGTAAAATTCTGCTATCTGAGTAAAATTCATCGAGTAACTAAATATAGCCTGCTTAAATGGAACTCCGTTGATAATATCGGAGCCATAGAAGTATCCTAATACAAGTACCCAGCAAATGATGTGGATTAAAACAATGCGTGTTTTTTTCATGGTCTAAAACTATCAAAAGCTTTTTCAACTACCTATTTTCTTATTCCAAACTTGTAAAAAATTATCCCAACACCCGTTTTTTCTATTCGAACCCAAAATTAACCTCAATTAAGGTTTGGGATAATATTTTGAGGGGTTGAGATTATTTAATTCCCGGGCTTGTGCCAAGCCTGCACCTTTGAATCATAATCAAAAACAATATTATGAATTCAATTATGAAACCTTTCCCATTAACTCTTACTCCATTAAAGCTTATAATTCCATTAAAAGCACAGACGCAAAAACAAGTATCTAAATAAGATTATCTAATATCAATAACCAGACATAATGAAAATTCTACTAAAATTAAGTTTCTCAATTACCCTGATGTTTTGCCTGCAAATTGCGAGGGCACAAACCATTAAAGTGAGCGGCAGCGTAACCGATCAAAATAAAAAAGCATTAAGTTATGCATCGGTATCCCTTATTCATCTGCCAGATTCTGCCGTGATTAATTTAAGGGCAACCGGCGAGAATGGAACCTATGAATTTAAGGCTAAGGCCGGAAAGTATTTAATTAAAGCACTTACAGTAGGTTATCAGAAAAATCAAACACCAGCTTTCGAAATTACAGGCAGCGATATTAACGTACCGGCAATTGCACTAACGGAGATTAGCCAACAGCTAAAAGAGATTACGATTGCATCTAAAATGCCAGTGATCAGTCAAAAAGCCGATCGGGTTATTGTAAATGTTGAGCAGATGAATACTGCTGGCGATAATGCACTTGAAGTGTTAAGCAGGGCGCCAGGGGTTAGATTAGATAAAGACGATAACATTATATTAAAGGGTAAAAGAGGGATTAATGTGATGATTGATGGCAAAATGAGTTACATGAGCGGCGCAGAACTAACTACTTACTTAAAATCGTTACCCGCAACGGTATTAAGTAAAATAGAACTCATATCCAACCCACCAGCTTCTATGGATGCTGCTGGAACGGCTGGTGTAATTAACATTAAATTGAAAAGAAATACCATGCAAGGATTCAATGGCAGTATGAACCTGGGTGGAGGGTACGGTAAATATGAAAAGGTGTATGGTGGAACCAACCTCAATTACAATATTGGTAAAGTAAGCACATATGTTCGTTTAAATGCCGGACATTATAATTCTTTCAACCGCTTAACTTTAAAGCGCACAATTGAAGATGAACAATATAATCAGGTAAATTTCTGGCATCCGGTTACAAACAGCCTGGATTATTCTACAGGGGCCGATTATTTTGCAAGCAACAAACATACATTTGGCATAATGCTTAAAGGCAGCACCGGGCCTTATAATACCAAAGTTAACAGTACTTCTGTAAATTATAATCCATCAGGCACCAAGGCTGGTGGCACAGAAATGTTTAACCCTCAAACTAATAAAGAAAATAACCATGCCCTGAATTTAAATTACCGCCTAAAAACAGACAGTGTTGGTGGTCAGCTTGGTTTTGATGCGGATTATGTTAGGTACAACAATGGAAAAAATGAAACTTTTACCAATACCTACCTAAATGCCACCGATCAAATTATTGGAAATCCTGTTGATTTGAGAAGCAATGGCATGGGCAACGTTTCCATCTATTCAATAAAGGCTGATTATACCCTTAATTTTTCTAAAAACTTTAAAATGGAAGCCGGATTAAAAAGCAGCTGGGTGCAATCAAAAAGCGACATTGGTTTTGATTCTTTAAAAACCAATGGCTGGATGAACGACCCACGCAGAACAAACAAATTTCAGTATAAAGAAAATATAAATGCAGGTTACATTTTGCTTAATAAAAGTTTTAAAAATTTTGAAATAAACGCAGGTCTGCGTGCCGAACAAACTTTGGGCAACGGCAGTTCTTCAGGAACCAATACGTTGATAAACCGCAAATACTGGAAACTTTTCCCATCTGTTTTTGCTTTATTAAAAATAGATTCGAACAACCAGGTAACAGCCGCCTACCGCAAAAGTATTAACCGCCCATCATACAACAGCTTAAACCCTTTTACTTTTTATACCGATCCATACACGGCGATACAGGGAAATCCATTTTTACAGCCATCTTACTCAAATAGTTTCGAGATTAATTATTCATTTAAAAATTTCAGGCTGTTAACTTTAAGTTATTCGCGCGGAAACCAGTCGATATCTGAAGTTATCTATCAAAATGATATAACCAAAGAAAGTATTACTCATCCTGAAAATTTAAGCAGCACTACAAATTTTTATGCCGCCACAGGAAGTCCTTTTGATGTAACCAAATGGTGGAATAACAGTAGCGAGGTTTCTTTAGCCTACAATAAAACAGAATCGCCAATACAAGGAAATGGGTATAACAATTCATCATGGAGTTGGTTTTTAAACACCGATAACACCTTTACTTTACCAAAGGGCTATAGTTTATCTTTATATGCCTATTACGACTCTCCCTCTGTATCGGGCATGTTTAACAATTTAGGAAGCTATCAGGTAAATATTGGCGCCAAAAAAATCTTCTGGAAAAAGAATGCAACATTGGCTTTTAAGGTAAATGATGTTTTTAAAACAAGTGCATTCAGGGCTAACCTGATATACAACAACGTTAACACTTATTGGAAAAACGAATGGGAAAGCCGCAAAGTTTCATTAAACTTTACCTATAAATTCGGGAATACGAAAATTAAAACGGCCCGCAACAGAAAAACAGGTACAAGCGATGAAGAAAGTAGAGTTGGAAATTAAGTTTCCAACTCTACCAGGAATTACTGCAATTTTATGTGCTGTTATTTATAAAACCAATAACATCCAAACGTTGCAAGCAAAATGACCTGAATTACCTAAAGGGCCGGATAAAGCTTTAAATCCGGCCTTTTCATATAAACCAATTGCTGTGGAGAGTTCAGGAAAAGATTCCAGGTAAACTTCATTATAACCCAATTGTTGCGCAGATTCTATGCTTTTTTCCATCAGTTTTTTACCAATTCCCTTTCCTCTTGAAGCAGGAGAAAGGTAAAATTTCACCAGTTCTACGCAGCCATCAGGTAAACCTTCTGTTGGGAAAATGCCGCAACCACCCAATAAAACACCATCCTCTTCTGCCAGCCAATAAGCAGCTTTGGGGTTTTTAAATACCTCAGATAAATGATCAGTTGTGGGGTCAGAATAAACCGTTCCTATTTTTTCGATATTAAATTCCTCAAATACATTTCTGATCAATCCAGCAAGTGCTTTATTATCTTTTTCTTCTATTTTACGAAAAGTAATGCTCATAATTGTTTTTTAGTAAAGTTACAAAATTCAGGTACAGCTTATTAAAAAGTTCAAACAAAATGTGGTCAAAAATTCTTTAATAAGAGTAAAACAGATCACAATATGGAAAACGAGAAAAAAACAACTGAGGAAACTCCAAAAAACCCAGCACATCCAAAACCTTCTGATGAGGTACAATTAGATATTGAAACAGTTACACCCCAAACCGAAAAAAATGCAGGCCAAGCTAATCCTAAAGCAGATCAGGTTAAGCCCGATAAACCTAAAGAAGAATCTGCAGCAAAGAATCCTGAAAAAGACGAAGATAAAGGAGAGGATATTGAAACGGTTACGCCATAAAAAACATCTTATGGCTCAACTGAAATAGTTTTACTATTTTGGCGTTATGATTAACATGAAACAAAAAATATTGCTTTGCCTTTTAACAATTTCCATGTTCGGATGTGGAATAAACAGGCAGGCACAACAAATAAAAGCGCTGGAAGACTGCACTTATAAAATTACCAGCGTACAGCAGGTTTCCATTGCAGGCACTGATATTAAACGATTATTAGATCAGCAGGATTTTAGTTTAACGAGCTTACCTGGAGTAGCACTGGGTTTATTGAGAAAAGATATTCCTTTAAGGGCAAACCTTAATCTCGAAATTTCGAATCCTTCTACAAAATTAGCTGCCATTAATCAGTTTGAATATAAAATTTTAGTGAACAATACGGATTTGGCCGAAGGCATTGTAAACCAAAACGTAAGTATTGCACAAGGTCAAACGGTAACCGTTCCGGTACAACTTAACAGTAACATTTACGGACTAATTTCTAACGGAAATATGTTTAATGATATTATTAAAGCCGCGAAGAGAGGAAGTACATCTAAAGATGAAAAACTGGGCTTGCTGACGATCAAAATCAGACCAACTTTTATGCTTGGAAATACGCCGGTTAAATATCCGGGTTACATTACCATTAATAAAGACATCAGCAGTAAAATTTTACTGTAAACCAAAAAGGGCCATCTAAACAGATGGTCCTTTTTGGTTCAGGTTTAAAATAATCAAACCAGCTATATATAATTAAGGCTTTCTCTTTGATTCTCTGATCATTCCATTGAAGTTGTGCGCATCCAGGCTGCTCGAAACATGTTTAGCTTCATCATCAGATAATTTCTCTGTTATAGCTGATGAACCAACTTTTAAACTTGCAATTTTACTTGTGGTGGTTGGAAAACTTCCGGTTTTAGCATAACCCAAGGCATAACTTAATAAAGTTTCACTCTCATCTCCCCAGGATTTAGTCAGGTCTTCTGAACCTACTTTATCCACCGTTAAACCTGAGTAATAGCCCCCAACACCCGCCTTATTTTTAGTTTCAAATTCAGGAATGTATAAATCCAGTTTATCGATTCTAACCGGGAAAAAGCCAACAGGTTTTCCGTAGGTTGTAGACCCAATTAATTTAACATTCATAACTGGTCTTAAACTGTTAATGGTTAACTCGCTGGCAGAAGCGGTAGCACTTGTAACTATAAAATAAATCTGGCTTAAATTTAATGTACCCTGTTTCGAAAATTTCTCTACGTTTTCACTTGCGGCAGGTGTATAATCAACATCCGCGTAAGTGGCATATTTGCCGTTTATAAAATTACCGGTTTGTAACTTCCCGTTATCATCTAATAAGGGCTGGTGTATTAACACAGATGCTTTTCGCTGTGCGTTTGTTAAATTCTGCAGGTAAGAACTGTAATAATAAGTAAACATGGTATTACCTGTTTCCACAGCTGGAGCAGCCAGGTTTACAATTTGCGCAGCGGTTGAGATGTAACCTCCTCCGTTATAACGTAAATCTACAATGAGTTCTGTTACGCCCTGTGCAGCAAAATTTGAAAAAATTGTATTTAAAGCTGCGGTTTGATTATTGGTAAAGCTGTTAAAAACAATATAACCCACTTTTTTTGCATTAACGGTATAAACATTTGTAAACAATATAGGGTTTACCGTATACGAACTGTTGGTTACTGTAACACTTTTAGAAACGCCGTTTAAATCAGTAAAAGTTATGGCAATACTGGTGTTGCTGCCAAAAAGTGCGCCATTAAGAAAATCGACGTTTGAATCGCTATAAGCTAAACTGGTACGCCCGTTAATACTGGTAATTCTGCAGCTTCTGGTTAAACCTTGCTGGGCTGCCGAAGAATTTGCATAAACATATTTAACATATAAATTTGCACCCGTTAAATCGTATAAAACTGAGAAACCAAAATCACTTTCTGTGTTTATATCTGCTTTTAATGCACCTGTTTTCCCCGCAGTACTTAAATAATCAATAAATGAATATTTTGGATTGGTAGACCTGGCTACATATTCATAGGGCTTTCCTGTGGCCGGATCATTAGAAAACTGTGTAATTGCATACAATTCCGTTTCATTGGATGCATAACTCCTTGGGTTAAAAGCATCGTAAGTTGGTAATGATGTATTCCAGTAATAAAGTTCCTTTGAATATAAAAAGATAGAATCTTTTGTCAATTCACTTCGTGTACCCGAGGGCGTAACAGTACCACCTGTTGTTGGATCGTCGGGCGTAGTTTTATTTTTTTTGCAGGAAAATAATATCCCCACACAAAGCATTAAAGCAATGGATAAGGCATTAATTGTATTGTTTTTCATATAGAGGTTTAGAATATTTTTTATAGATATACGTAGTAATCCACTAAAAAATTGTGGCACAGCTAATTTATATATTAAACCAATATAATTTTAAAAAAAATATTTATTAAAAATGTATCGTTAAACCAGATGTATTTAACGATAAAAGCACATGGAAGGATGCAAAAAGGTTAAAAACCAAAAAAGCCTCTCATTTCTGAAAGGCTTTGGAAGTGGTGCCACCTGGATTCGAACCAGGGACACAAGGATTTTCAGTCCTTTGCTCTACCGACTGAGCTATGGCACCATCCGTTTGGGATTGCAAAGGTAGTATTATTTTTTAAACATCCAATTCTTCATCATTTTTTTATTAAAAAAATTTTGAGCAGATTAATCGTCGGTAACATTCTTCAAAAAAACATATTCCAAGCCATCAACCTCGTCCATGGCTTCACCAATTTTTATAAATCCCAATCCCGAAATTAGTTTAAGCGAATCTTCATTATCCGGAGAAACTGATGCGATAAAATTCAGAACACCAAATGTTGCCTTCGCCCAATTTACAACAGCAATTACAGCCTCGGTTGCATAACCCTTCTTTCTATAATCCTCAAATATTCGATAACCCAACTCAACAGCATTATTTGCATACTCTTTTAAATATTCCGGATTTGGCTGGCTATGAAACCTAACCAAACCTACCATTTGGTTCTCTTCTGGAAGTATAATTGCCCGGGCGGCCCAAGGCAGATAATGTTCATCAGCTTCAAACTGTTTTAAAGCATACTTCAAACTGCTCGGATGATCAAACATTTCGGCTGGAATTTTAGCTTTTAATAACTCCTCCGCTCCCATTCCATCCTTTTCAAGACAATCAGAAATAACTTCCTTGTTCATTAAGCGCAGAATTAGTCTCGAAGTTATAATATCATCGGTAGGTTTATCCATAAAAGCAAAAGTGCTAAATACTTAGCAAATAATACCATACCTCAGGCAGGAATAAAAAAGGTTAAAAACCAAAAAAGCCTCTCATTTCTGAAAGGCTTTGGAAGTGGTGCCACCTGGATTCGAACCAGGGACACAAGGATTTTCAGTCCTTTGCTCTACCGACTGAGCTATGGCACCATCCGTTTGGGATTGCAAATGTAGTGTTCTTTTTTAAAATGCAAAATTTTTTATTCAAAAAAACCGCCAATAAAGCATCCCAATACTGATTATCAATTAATTAATTTTTCAATCACAATTGAAATGTACTTTTTTCTTACTTAGAATCAGTACAAACTAATAATTTTAAGGATTTTTTTATGCATGCATAGCAATTTATTTAAATTAAATATCCTAATTTAGCGTTTAAACAATCATTATAATTGTATGGTGGCTCAAATTCTATTTCTTATACTTACACTTGCTGCAGTTGCGTTGTTTACGGTTAATTTCCGTAAAATCATTCGCAATATCCGCTTAGGCAAATCGCTTAACCGGAATGATCAGCCACAGAAAAGGCTTATGACAATGATCAGAGTTGCATTTGGCCAGTCGAAAATGGTGGTTCGTCCTATCCCTGCTTTCCTCCATTTTTTTGTATATGTAGGTTTCGTTATCATCAATATCGAAGTACTTGAAATTATGATTGATGGTTTATCTGGTACACACAGGATTTTCCATGGTTTAGGTGGCATATATAATTTTTTGATTGGTGCTTTTGAACTATTGGCTTTAAGTGTTTGGCTATCGTGTGCCATTTTTTTAATCCGGAGAAATGTTTTAAAACTTAAACGCTTTAGAGGGGTAGAAATGACAAGCTGGCCTAAATCTGATGCAAACTATATTCTAATTACTGAAATATTATTAATGTCGGCATTTTTATTAATGAATGCCGCCGATGCAAAACTTCAGGCTTTGGGCATAGGCCATTATGTTAATGCAGGTTCTTTTCCGGTAAGTCAGTTTTTACAAAATTTATTACCCAGCTCAGAAAACGCACTGGTTTACATAGAACGTGGATGCTGGTGGTTTCACATTATTGGTATTTTAGCCTTTTTAAACTACCTGCCTTACTCTAAACACTTCCACATTCTTTTTGCCTTCCCGAATACTTACTTTTCAAACCTGGAGCCCAAAGGAGAGTTTAACAATATGGCATCGGTTACCAATGAGGTTAAAGCCATGCTCGATCCTGCTTTCGTGCCTGAAGAAACAGCGCCTGGTAAATTTGGAGCAAAAGATGTGACCGATTTAAGCTGGGTAAACCTGATGAATGCCTACACCTGTACCGAGTGTGGCCGTTGTACTTCAGTTTGTCCGGCCAATATTACCGGAAAATTATTGTCGCCAAGAAAAATTATGATGGATACCCGCGACAGGGTTACCGAAGTAGGTAAGAATATCGACAAACATGGAGCTGAACATCAGGATGGAAAATCGTTATTAGATGATTACATCAGCAGAGAAGAAATTTGGGCATGTACCAGTTGCAACGCCTGTGTACAGGCTTGCCCTGTTAATATTGATCCTTTACAAATTATAATGGAATTGCGCCGTTATGCCGTTATGGAAGAATCGCAGGCGCCAGGAAGTATTAATGCCATGCTGGGTAACATAGAAAATAACCAGGCGCCATGGAAATATTCGCCTGCTGATCGCTTTAACTGGGCAGAAGGAAACTAAAAATTAATTTTGTGAAAATTCAAAAACTTTATTTCCTTTCCCTATTGATGGTGTTTTTCAGCTTAACTAAGGCAGAGGCACAAACAATAAAAGAAACTTCACAAAAAAAGAAATTAGAAGAGTACAGACAAAGGTTCTGGGATAACATTCCTGCTCCGACCGGATGGATTAATGATTACGAAAAAGATTTTAATCAGCAGCAAATTACCACGTTAAATAAGTTGATTACCCAATTTAAAAATGAAACCAGCATTCAAATTGCCATTGTTACCATTGATACTACAATGACTGACAAAGAAAAATTTAACAACCTGGTTTTAAGAATTGCAAAAAAATGGGCCGTTGGAGAAAAAGGGAAAGATAATGGAATTGTAATTGGTTTCTCGCGCTTACACCGATTGATTAGGATTAGCAACGGCTACGGAATTGAAAAATTAATTTCAGATAAAGAAACTAAAGGAATAATAGACCAGTACATCATCCCCAATTTTAAAAAGGATGATTATTACACTGGTACCTTTAAGGGCTTAACGGAATTGATGAAACTTTTAAAAACGAAAATTAAAGATTAAAAAACGTTCATACTCTGCAAAGGGTTTGTATAAAATATAAATACAATGGAATTTAAAGTACCTACAATGGCCGAATTGATGGCCGCAGGTGAAGAGCCGGAAATATTATTTTGGGTTGGCTGTGCTGGAAGTTACGATGAAAGGGCACAAAAGATTACCCGCGACATTTGTAAAATATTACATCATGTGGGTATAAAATACGCAGTTTTAGGTACCGAAGAAAGTTGTACGGGCGACCCGGCTAAACGTGCGGGCAACGAATTTTTATTCCAGATGCAAGCGATGACCAATATTGAGGTTTTGAATGCCTATAATATTAAAAAAATTGTAACAGGCTGTCCGCATTGCTTTAATACCATTAAAAATGAATACCCTGGTCTTGGCGGCACTTACGAAGTTATCCACCATACGCAACTCATCCAGGATTTAATTAATGAGGGCAAGCTAAAAGCAGAGGGTGGTGAAAGTTTTAAAGGCAAAAAAATCACCTATCACGATCCTTGTTATTTAGGTCGCGGCAATGGGATTTATGAAGCACCAAGGAAAGCCCTTGAAGTTTTGGATGCCCAACTGGTAGAAATGAAACGTTGCAAAAGCAATGGTTTGTGCTGTGGTGCCGGAGGTGCGCAAATGTTTAAAGAACCTGAAAAAGGCAATAAAGATATAAATGTAGAAAGGATAGACGAAGCTTTAGAAACCAATCCTGAGGTTATTGCGGCAGGTTGTCCGTTTTGTATGACCATGCTTAGTGATGGCATTAAATTGAAAGATAAAGAGCAGGAAGTAAAAGTATTGGATATTGCAGAAATTACCGCAAGAGCAAACGGGTTATAGGGCTAAGGCTTTATAATTTGTGTTTCTGGCGCCAGCTTTACCAATGTTTCCCTGATCTGGTTAAGGTCTTCGGCTTCGATATTTTTAATGGGGATAGTTACACAAGTCCCCATAGAATCTACATCGCCACCTTTATCATTGTACGTTTGCACAATTACATCATCATTTTTGGTATGCAGGTAAAGCTTACCCGATGTTGTTGATCCAATGTAATCCATAGCTTTAAATTTAGCCAGTTTAAAGGCAAAATATTCTATCTTGCCGTTATTAAAATAACGCTTATAACGGCAAAAACCATTGTTGGTAACATTAAGTTCGTACTTTTTAATTTGATTGCTTTCCTGGTTAAAATCATAGTGATCGGTAAAGCTTTTTTGGAGGTAATTAACATATTCATCTATAGAATCGAAGGAAACAAAAGCACATAAAAACAGGCTGAAAGCCAAAATAAAAGGCAATTTCAAGCTTAATGTAAACTTTTTCATAAGGATGAAGTTTTAGATAGAACCAAATTAATTAAAATATTAAATTTGTAATATGAGTTTTTCTCCACAATCAAGAGTTTGGATCTACCAAAGCGACAGAAAATTTAGCACAGCTGAAGAAACCGAGATTCTTCAAAGCCTATCTGCATTTACCAACCAATGGAAAGCACATGGCAACGAGTTAATGGCTAAAGCAGAAATTCGCTATGGCTTTTTTATTATTTTAACTGTTGATGAAAACCAGGCAAACGTAACCGGCTGTTCTATCGATAGCTCTGTTCGTTTAATCAAGGAAATAGAACAGACATACCATGTAGATTTGTTTAACCGGTTTAACATAGCCTATAAAGTTAACGATGAAGTTAAAGTACAGGGTAAAGAAGATTTTGAAACACTTGTAAACATTAAACAGGTAACCCCTGAAACAATTGTTTTCAATAACATGGTTCAAAACCTTACTGAGCTGGAAAATAAATGGGAAGTTCCTTTTAAAAACAGCTGGCATTCTACTGTCTTTGCCCATTTGCTATAAATTAACTTTGGGCTAATCACCAAAATAAAAAGCAATTGGTTGTTGGAAAATTGTTTTAACACTTCCATTCTTACTTTTTGCGGGAATCCATTTTGGTGATTTTTGTATTACTTTTAAAGCTTCGTTGGCAACGGCCGGGCTTACTTTGTTTTTATTGACAATTTCAAAATCGCAGAGGCTTCCATCCTCACATACCATAAACTTAACAATTGCCATTTGCCGCATTCCATATTTTGCAAAACTAAGGCTGTCCTGTGCTTCAGCTGCCCGCGAAGCATCAAGGTTTTTTCTTAGAAAATTTCCCCAGGCCTGCAAACCACCTTCAAATTCAGATTGCTGATCAACAGTGCTGCTTACTAAAGGCTTTTTAGCGGCAGCAGATTCAGCCTTTTGTGCTTTTAATAAAAAAGGACAAAATAGCAAAAGTAAAAGCGTGTATTTCATAATACAAATATAAAACAATTCATTTCCACTGTTTTACCACTATTAAAAGAAAAAAATAAATCGACTATTTCAAAAACAATTATGCCATTAAATGTATTATATTGTTCAATCAAACAAATTGTATGGCCCGGTGGTTAAAAATTTCACTTAAAATTATTGCGGTTTTTGCTGCCCTTATTATTCTAATTTGGGTAGCTGGATCATTTTACATTAATCAAAATAAAAAACAGGTACTCAACACCATACTGGAGCAGCTGAACAAAAACCTTAATGGTAAAATTACTGCCGGCAGTATGGAGCCAACACTATTAAAAGGTTTTCCAGGAGTTTCTGTTTCTTTAAACCAAGTAGTTCTACGAGATAGCTTATGGACAAAACATAAACACGATCTTTTAAATGCCCAGGATATTGATGTTTCATTAAATGTTTTCTCACTTATCGCCGGCGATGTAAAAATCAATCGAATTTCCATCAATAATGCGGCTATTTATGTATATACGGATTCGGCCGGCTATAGCAATACAAGCATATTTAAAAGTAAAGAAACAGATAAAAAGAAACCCGCCTCTAAATCAGCACCATTAGAAATCAGCAAGATTGATTTTAATAAGGTTAGTCTTATTTTAGACAATCAAAAACGTTTTAAACTCTTTAATTTCGACATCGATCAGATTCAGGGCAGAATTGAATATCCGGATAGTGGCTGGACGGGGAAAATTAAGCTAAAAACCTTTGTAAAAAGCTTTGCTTTTAACACTAAAAAAGGAAGTTTCTTAAAAGATAAAACATTAGAAGGCACACTTTCGGCACATTATAGTAAAGCAGAAGATGCCGTAATTATTAATCCTGAAATATTAAATATTGGTGGTGCGCCTTTTAAAATTGGTGCTAAAATAGATTTAGGCAAATCGGCCTTTGCCATTAGTATTGCAGTTGATAAAATTCTTTTTAAAGATGTAGCCCTCCTCTTAGCGCCAAATATATCCTCTAAATTGTTAAAATTTGGAATAGAAAAACCCGTTGATATTCGTGGTCATATTATTGATGATGGCAGTGGAAAATACGGAGATCCCTTAATAAGGGTTGGCATGACCGTTAGAAATAATGTAGTTTCAATGCTTCCGGCAATCAGGTTAACAGAGTGTAACTTCGATGGCTCTTTTACCAATCAGGATACCTTAGGTGGAATTATTGGCGACGAAAATTCAATTATCAGGTTGTTAAAACTTAATGCTAATTACTTTAATGCCCCCATTAAGATAGATACCTTTTTGGTTACCAATTTATCGAGGCCAATTGCAACAGGCCTTGTAACGTCTAATTTCCCCTTATCCAACCTCAATAATTCTTTAGGTGGCGAAAACTTCGATTTTAAAAATGGAACTGCTGACGTAAAGCTATATTGTAAAGCAGATATTGATAATTTTAATTTCACAAAACCTGTTGTATCGGGTAAAGTACGCGTTATTGATGCAGATATTATGTATCTGCCTCGTAAACTACACCTCGTTAAAAGTGCCCTCGATATTAATTTTACGCAAAATAATTTGTCCATCCAGAATGGGCATTTCCAACTTGGAAAAAGCATTTTAAATTTAAATTGCACGATAGATAATTTCCTGAATTTATATTACACCGCTCCTGATAAAATCCTGGTAAACCTGAAGATGAGCAGTCCGCAACTTTACCTGAATGAATTTTTACCTTTTTTAGGCCCACGTGAACGGAAGAGTAAGTCTAAATCAAAAAGTTCGATAAAGGAAACCACTGCACAATTAAGTAACGTGCTGGAAGTTTCGAAAATGAATATTTTATTAAATGTGGACAGGGCGATTTACCAGAAGTTTGTAGCCAAAAACCTCAATGCAGATATTTCATTGCGTAGCGAAGGAATTTTCTTTAATAAGATAAATGTAAGCAATGCCGGAGGTACCTTAACGCTAAACGGAAATGTTAAGCAGGAAGGAAATTCGAACCGATTTACACTTAACTCTAAAATCAGCAATGTAAGCGTTAAAGACTTCTTTTATTCGTTTGACAATTTTGGACAGAACACCATTACAAATAAAAACCTGAATGGCTACCTTTCTTCGCTGGTTAATATATCAGGAAGGATTTCCAATACAGGCACCATCCTACCCAGATCAATGGATGGCAAGGTAATTTTTAATTTAAGAAATGCTGCATTGGTTAATTTCGGTCCTATTGCCGATGTAGGTAAATTTGCTTTCCCAAGAAGAAACTTATCTAATATTCAGATACCAAAATTAGACGGCACTTTAACCGTAAAAGGTGATAAGGTGATTATTAGCCCGATGCTGGTTAATTCTTCGGCTTTAAATTTTAACGTTAAAGGCATTTATAGTTTAAGCACAGGCACAAATATTGCCATGGATATTCCTTTAAGAAATCCAAAAGGTGATGAAAATTTAGATAACCAGCAGAAAAAGGATGCCCGGATGAAAGGTATTGTACTCCACCTTAAAGCCGTTGATGATGAGAAAGGTGGTGTAAAGATCAGATGGAATAAGGATCACGATTAGGAGAAGTTATTAAGTTTTTCAAGATTAAATAAATAACGATTCAATCTTGAAAAACCCACAAGTTCGATTAACGTGCAAACATTAAAAGTCAAGTGGGCCCAACCTTCTCATGTTTCTTAAAATCAAATACTGACGATGTCTGATATAGGGCGTTGCGTTTTTTGGAGTCCAGCGAAGCGGATTAGGAAAGCACGCCGCAATTAAAGCCGCCTGATTTTTAGAGAGGCTGGTACAGGATTTTCCATAATATTCCTGTGCTGCAGCTTCGGCACCATAAATACCATCGCCCATTTCAATTACATTTAAATAAACTTCTAAAATGCGTTCTTTACTCCAGAACAATTCTATCAATAGGGTAAAATAGGCTTCAAATGCTTTTCTGATGTAAGACCTCCCCGGCCATAGAAATACATTTTTTGCGGTTTGTTGCGAAATTGTGCTCCCACCCTTAACTTTCTTTCCTTTTGCGTTGCTTGCAAAGGCCTTTTCAATGGCTTTAACGTCAAATCCAATATGCTTTAAAAATAATTGGTCTTCTGCAGATACCGCAGCACGTTTCATATTATCCGAAATATCATCAAATTTGACCCATTTTTTCTCTGTTTTAAAAGGTTTGCCATCCGATTTGCGTTCAATATTACGTAAAACCATCAATAAGGTTATTGGTGGATTTATAAATCGCAATGCAATAACCCACACCACCGAAACCAATAAAAAATAAATAAATACTTTAGAGGCAATATTGGTTATTTTCTTTAATAAAGGACGTTTGGTTTTCGTTTTGGATGATCGCGCTTTAGCCATGGCGCAAAGGTAATAAAATCTTTAATCTCCTGCCAGAGCGGATAAACCTATGTTTTTAGATAGAATGACATTTTTTTAACTAAAAACGATTTTCATTTAAACATATTTGTTTTCTATCCGTTACACTAAAAAGAAATCGATATGAGTATAAAAGTAGCCCTCATTACCGGAGGAAGTAAAGGAATTGGTTTTGGAATTGCAGAATCACTTTTAAAAGAAGGTTATAAAGTTGCCATTACCAGTCGCTCAAAAAAAAGCGCCGATAAAGCTGCAGAGGCTTTAGGAAATTCTGCAGATGTATTGGCTTTGGAAGCTGATGTTAAAGATTATGCATCGCAGCAAAATGCATTAAAAAGCGTTATCGATCAATGGGGCCAACTGGATGTTTTAATTGCCAATGCGGGTGTCGGGCATTTTCAACCAATTGATGAAATGGATATTCAGCTTTGGCAGGAAACTATAGATACCAATTTAACCGGTGTATTTTACAGCATAAGGGCCTGTGTAGAAGAAATAAAAAAATCTAAAGGCCACATATTTACCATCTCCAGTTTGGCAGGAACGAACTTTTTTGCCAATGGATCTGCCTATAATGCCAGCAAATTTGGTTTAACAGGTTTTACCCAATCCGTTATGCTTGATCTTCGTAAGTATGGCGTAAAAGTGAGTACAATTATGCCAGGATCGGTGGCGAGCCATTTTAACGACCATCATCCAAATGCTGCAGATGATGCATGGAAAATCCAACCTGAGGATATGGGACAGCTGATTGCTGATTTACTTAAAATGCCTGCCAGAACGCTTCCAAGCAAGGTAGAGATCAGGCCAACAACACCGAAGTAATACATGCAGGAAAAATTTAGCAAATAAAATAAACCTTTTCCTGCTGTTCAATAACTCATTAACAAAAAAAGGGTTTTGCAAATGCAAAACCCTTTTTTTATGACTCTTAAAAAGAATGCTTATTCAGCTACTACTTCAAAAGGAACCTGAACTTTTACTTCTTTGTGTAAGTTTAAGTTAGCTACATATTCGCCAACAAATTTAGGTTCAGTTTCGAAAGTAATACGACGACGGTCAACATCAAAGCCTTGAGCTTTTAATGCTTCAGCAACCTGGATGGTATTAACCGCTCCGAAGATTTTACCGCTTTCGCCAGCTTTAGCACCGATTGATAATTTAACGTTAGTTAAACGCTCAGCGATACCTTCAGCATCTTTCTTAATTTTATCTTGTTTAAATGCTGCTTGCTTTAAGTTTTCTGCTAATACTTTTTTAGCAGAAGAAGTAGCCAAAGTAGCAAATCCTTGCGGAATTAGATAGTTACGGCCATAACCAGCCTTTACTGTAACGATATCATCTTTCTCGCCTAATGATTTAATATCTTGTTTTAAAATAATTTCCATATCAAATCCTCCTATTTTAATTGGTCAGCAACGAAAGGTAACAAACCGATGTGACGGGCACGTTTAACAGCCTGTGACACTTTACGTTGAAATTTTAACGATGTACCAGTTAAACGGCGTGGTAATAATTTACCTTGATCGTTAATAAATTTTAACAAAAAGTTTGCGTCTTTGTAATCGATATATTTAATACCATTTTTCTTAAAACGGCAATATTTTTTACGGTTATCCTCTACTTTAGGGGCAGTAACGTATTGTATTTGTTCTCTTGCCATTACGCTGCAACCTCCTTAGTTTTTTTGTTAAAAGCACCACTACGCTTTTTCTCATTGTAAGCAATAGCGTGTTTGTCTAACCTGATGGTTAAGAAACGTAACACACGCTCATCGCGTTTTAATTCAAGCTCTAATTTGCTAATCAACTCTCCTGAAGCTTTGTATTCAGTTAAGTTGAAGAATCCGTTTGTTTTTTTGTCAATCGGATACGCTAATTTTCTCAAACCCCAATTATCTTCTTGGATAATTTCGGCTCCGCTACCAGTAATGATGTTTTTGAATTTAGCTAATGCTTCTTTCGCAGCTTCATCTGATAACAACGGGGTTAGAACGATAACAGTTTCGTACTGATTCATTGTTATTTAATTAATTTTTTTGTTTATTTCCGATATAATTCGGGCTGCAAATGTAGCAATATATTTCTTAAAATCAAATGATTAATCAAGAAAAACATGAATTAACAAAACCTGCAAAGCAAAAAAGCCGGCATTATACGCCTGCTTTTCTTATAACTAAAGGATACAAGCCGGAAAATTATTTTTCCTAATCGAGTCTGGTCAACATTAAACTCTATTTGTTTTGCATTAGTATTAAAAAATGTGGCTCTATAAAAAGTTTTTGCCTTTTTGAGTTGTAATATAGAGGCCCGATCCTCCGGATATGAAGCTGAATTTAAACTCAATAACGAATAGCCTTAGTATTGTTTAACTTTTATCCTGTAATTGCCTTTATAATATTCTTTCATTTTGATTACCTCTTTAGATTTCTCGGTTAGCCAAAAAGTAGCATAGCTTTCTTTATTATAATCAATTTTAAGCAGCCAGCACTTTACCTTTGTATCGTTGTTCAAAGTTAAATCTTCTTTTCCTGTTACTTCATATCTATGATAGGTAGCTACTTTTTCGTTCGGATCAAAAAAGGATATATCAAACTTCTGCCCTATTTTCTTAATGGGCAATAAAGGATAGGTTTCCAAATCAAGCTCCCAGCTTATAATCGGTATATCTAATTTTACTTTACCTTTTTTTATGGCTTCATTGTTATTTACAGAGTCAGATGGAATCATAAAGCCATCCCTGTAATCGTAGGCAAAAACCCCTCTCTTTTTATAATCTGCTTTATGATAAATGGGTGCCAAAGTTTTATGGTCGCAAATATTCAGGATGTTTGCCATTACAGTATCTGCATGAATCCATTTCCAATCGAATGCGACAGCATCAGTTCCGTTAATTTTAGTAAATTTTGTACTTCTTTCCCATAAATCGCCAATGGTTCTTTTCTTTTCGAGCGAATCTGTAAAATACACGAGATAGGCATTTTTACCTTCTTTAAGGTTTTCTATTTTTAACTTGTTGTTACCCGCATTAACGGTATCTATTTGTGCTTTCGCATAAATCCCAAAAGAACAGAGCGCTATTGTAAGCAGAATAAAATTTTTCATCTTTGTTTAAAGTTAAATTTAGGTTTATAATTACGCTTAAAATAAGTTAGTTACCGTTTAGATCAGGACTTCCGTTAAATGTTACGGCATAGCGCCCCATGCATCTTAGATTTAATTTTTCCACAATCAAACAATTCTGTAACCTAACATCTAACAAAAATTCCTATTTTCGTGGCGATGGAAAATTTTATTGTTTCTGCCCGCAAATACCGTCCAGCCACGTTTGAAACCGTAGTTGGCCAGCAGCATATTACGGGTACGCTTAAAAATGCCATCAAAAACAATCAACTCGCACAAGCCTTTTTGTTTTGCGGGCCACGTGGAGTTGGTAAAACCACCTGCGCACGTATTCTTGCCAAAACCATTAACTGTACTAATCCTACAGCCGATATGGAAGCTTGCGGTACTTGCGACAATTGCCAGTCTTTTCAAAACGGGCATTCTTTTAATGTACACGAATTGGATGCGGCATCAAACAACTCTGTTGATGATATCCGCAGTTTGATTGAGCAGGTGAGAATACCGCCACAAGCCGGAAAATATAAAATCTATATTATTGATGAGGTGCACATGCTTTCGCAAAGTGCATTTAATGCTTTCCTTAAAACATTAGAAGAACCACCTTCGTATGCCATATTTATCTTAGCTACAACGGAGAAACATAAAATTTTGCCAACCATTTTATCGCGTTGTCAGATTTTTGATTTCAACAGAATACAGGTTGAAGATATTGCCAGTCATCTGGCTACTATTGCACAACGCGAAAATATTGCATTTGAATCAGACGGTTTACATATAATTGCCCAAAAGGCAGATGGTGGCTTGCGCGATGCCCTTTCAATGTTTGATCAGATTGCCAGTTATGCCAATAAAAACATTACCTATCGTGCGGTAATTGATAACCTGAATATTTTAGATTACGATTACTTTTTCAAACTTACCCAATATTTAACCGCAGCCCAGGTTAGCGAAACCTTGCTTTTGTTTGATGAAATATTAAACAATGGCTTTGATGGCAATAATTTCATCAATGGCTTATCAAGCCATTTCCGTAATCTGCTTGTAGGTAAAGATGCCGCAACCATTAAATTATTAGAGGTTAGCGAAAACATTAAGCAAAAGTATTTAGAGCAATGCAGGCAAACAGAACTTTCTTTTCTGTTAACTGCTTTAAACCTGGCCAATACTTGCGATTTAAATTATAAAAACAGCAAAAACCAACGGTTACAGGTGGAGCTGGCACTCATTAAGATGTGTCATATCCGATCCGTAGTGCAGCTCGCACAACAACCTCTAAGCCCGGCCTCAAATACAGCAACTGACCAAGATCAGGATAAAAAAAAAACTAATTTAGTCGGCGTAAATAACGAAGACCATAAAATTGAAAATACTACGTCGGTAGCGCAAAACGCGTCTAATCCTGTAGTTTCACCACAATCAAATGCTTTAAGTGAAACTAAAACCGAGCTTCCTAAACCTATTCAGGTTGAGAAACAAGCCGAAGCGCCAAGGCCAGCTTTAGCCTCATCTGCTACAACAATTAAGATTAATATTCCAAAAACCAATGCAGGAAGCATCTTAATTCCTTCTTTAAACGACCTGGATCGTGTATCAAGCAGTGATGAAGCCAAAGGACCACAAACTGTAACCGGAGAAGCACGTGAAGATTTTACGTACGAAAGGCTATTGGAAGTTTGGAGTAATTATGCAGAGAAGCTAAAGAGAGAAAATAAAATCAACCTCTATACCATTTTAAACAACTTTGCCCCAGCCTTAAAAGGAAAAGAACATATTGTAATTTCGGTAGAAGGTAAAGCCCAGGAAGATTTTGTGCAGGGAGAATCGGTAGAATTAATGAACTATCTCCGTAATAACCTGAAAAATTTTGGTGTCGAAATTTCTTATAAGCATGCTGAACGGGCGCATGAGAAAAGATTATACACCTCAAAAGAACGTTATGATTACCTGGTTAATAAAAATCCTAAACTGGAAGATCTGCGCAGAAAATTCGGTTTGGATCTTATTCCTTAAGTAATCCCTTATAAAGTAATCCAAACTTCACTCCTTATAATTTCATCATGGAGAGAAATACCGACGAAGCAACCTAATTGATACGGAAAAATACTACAATCAATTTACCTGTCTTTGCGCTGATGCTCCTTTTTCGTCATTGCGAGGAGGGACGACGAAGCAATCTGATTGATTTACATAAGAAACTAAAGCATAAGAAAACCATGCAACTAAGGCTGCATGGTTAATATATTTTATTTCAATGGCCTGTCATTAACTGGATAGCCTTCTTCATCCAAATCATCACGATTATCTTCAGGCGTACGGGCTAAAATTTCATCTTCAGCACTTAGCTTAACACTTTCACCGTTATCAACATGCATACCCAATTCTTCTAAATTGTCATTGGCAATGTCATCATTATTAGCATACTCATCGCCCACATACGGATTAGCTTCATCATAAGTAGAGTCGTCATCCTTTGCCCCGGCAGCTACTGTTTCGTAACCCATCGGGTGATCATAATCTTTATCAGTACCTTTTACATCGAGCTCGTAACTTTCTTTAGTCTCATCATAAGATAAGTTTTCGTTATTAATTTCACTACTTTCTGTTGTACTGTGTAATTTATCTTTTGCGGGTTTGTTTTCGTTATTTGCCATAATAATATCTCCTGTTTCGATTATAAAGTTATAACAAACTGTTTTGAATATGGTTTCTATTGTGGTCAAAAATATTTCAGAAGTATATACGAAGTTAACAGCGCTTAAACATTTTGGCTTTACTTCTGTAAAGTTGTAACTTGCTTATAACCCGAACCCTATGAAACAGATTAAAAAAATAACCATAAATAACCAGGAAGTTGATGTTTCCGAAATCATGGAACTTATCCATAAAAATAAAAAATTAGAAGCCATTAAAGCGTTGAAAGCGCAGATAGATATTGGCCTTAAAGACGCAAAAGACCTGGTGGATAACATGTCGTCTGGCAACTATGCAACGAATATTATGAACAACAATGGAGCAACAAATCAACGTGGCCAGCCGTTGAACACCAACCGAAAAGCAGATGCTTCGGATTCTGTATTTATCAAAGAAAGGCCCACAAACATTAAGTTCTACATTGCATTGATAATCATAGCTGCGCTGGTAGGTTACATCCTCTACTACAAAATGTTGATCTAATTGTCAGATCTAATAAATACTTAAAAAACAGAATTCGATTATAAATTCGGAGCATCACCTGAATACCTGCCTGTAGCCCAAAATACCAGCAAAATTATAATCTAACTCAGGTTAGAAAGCAAAAAACCCTGACTGAAATAAATCGGTCAGGGCTTTAATATTTATTTTGCCTTCGCTTATAAACTTGCCAGAGCCGAATTTAAAGTTGCACTCGGACGCATTGCTGCACCTGCCAATTCATCATTAGGGTTGTAATAACCACCGATATTCTGAGGTTTGCCTTGCGATCCGATTAATTCCTCATTAATTTTGGATTCATTTTCTGCTAAAGCTTTTGCCAATGGTGCAAATCTTGCTTTTAAATCTGCATCCTTTGTTTGGGCGGCCAAGGCCTCAGCCCAGTATAAAGCTAAATAAAAGTGTGAACCACGGTTATCGATTGTACCAAGTTTTCTACCTGGAGATTTATCGGTTGCCAGGAATTTGGCATTGGCTTCATCCAGTGCATCAGCTAAAATCTGCGCTTTAGTATTATTTTGCGTTTGTGATAAATGTTCTAAAGAAGCTTGAAGTGCTAAAAACTCACCTAACGAATCCCAACGTAAATAACCTTCTTTTATAAATTGCTCAATGTGTTTTGGAGCCGAACCACCCGCACCGGTTTCAAATAAACCACCACCATTCATTAACGGAACTATAGATAACATTTTAGCCGAAGTACCCAGTTCTAAAATCGGGAATAAATCGGTTAAATAATCACGAAGTACGTTGCCAGTAACCGAAATGGTATCTAAACCTTTACGGATTCTTTCTAAAGTAAATTTAGTGGCTTCTATCGGTGATAAAATGCGGATGTCTAAACCCTTTGTATCATAATCAGGCAAATATTTATTCACTTTTGCAATGATTTCCCTGTCGTGTGCCCTGTTTTCATCCAACCAGAATACTGCCGGTGTATCAGATAAACGAGCTCTGTTTACAGCCAGTTTAACCCAATCCTGAATGGGTGCATCCTTAGTTTGACACATGCGGAAAATATCTCCTTTTTCTACTTTCTGATCAAAGAAAACTTTTCCATCAGCATCCGTTACACGAATAGTTCCATTTCCAGTTGACTGGAAAGTTTTATCGTGCGAACCGTATTCCTCAGCCTTTTGAGCCATTAAACCTACATTAGGAACAGAACCAATAGTCGTTACATCAAAGGCACCATGCGTTTTACAATCATCAATAGTTGCGGTATAAACGCCAGCATAACTGCGATCCGGAATTAAAGCAATTGTATCCTGAGCTTGACCAGCTGCATTCCACATTTGCCCCGAAGTACGGATCATTGCCGGCATAGAAGCATCAACAATTACATCCGAAGGAACATGAAGATTGGTAATTCCTTTATCAGAATTCACCATCGCTAAAGCCGGGCCATTTTCAATCGCTGCTGCAATTGCTGCTTCAACTTCGGCTTGTTTAGGGTTACCTGCAATTTTAGCGTAAACATCACCTAAACCATTTCTGGTATCAACATTTAATGAAGCAAACAGATCGGCATATTTGGCAAAAACATCAGCAAAATAAACTTCTACAATTGCGCCAAAAATAATCGGGTCAGAAACCTTCATCATGGTTGCCTTTAAATGCGCAGACAATAAAACACCTGCAGCTTTCGCTTCAACAATTTCTTTTGCAACAAAAGTTTTCAAAGCCGCTAAACTTAATGCAGAACTGTCAATTACTTCGCCCGCTTTTAAAGGAGATAATCCTTTTAATTCAGTTACAGCACCACTTGCATTTACAAATTCTATTTTAAACTGGCTTGCATCCGTTACGGTTACAGATTTTTCTGAACCATAAAAGTCGCCTTCACTCATACTAACAACTTTAGTTTTAGAATCAGCTGACCATGCACCCATTGAATGAGGATTGGTTTTAGCATAATTCTTAACCGCTTTAGGTGCTCTTCTATCTGAATTACCTTCACGTAAAACAGGATTTACAGCCGAACCTAAAACTTTAGCATATTTAGCTTTAATTGCTTTTTCTTCTTCAGTTTGCGCATTATCAGGATAATTTGGAATTGCAAAACCCTGAGATTGTAATTCGGTAATTGCACCTACCAACTGCGGAATAGATGCTGAAATATTAGGCAATTTTATAATGTTCGCCTCCGGAGTAGTGGCCAATGCGCCTAACTCAGCTAAAGCATCACCAATTTTTTGATCGTCTTTTAAGTATTCAGGGAAGGTTGCTAATATTCTTCCTGCTAAGGAAATATCTCTGGTTTCTACATCAATACCAGCTGAAGCGGTAAAAGCTTGTACAATAGGTAAAAATGAATAAGTGGCCAGCATAGGCGCTTCATCTGTTTTTGTATAGATGATTTTTGATGTGTTTGACATATATTAATTTTTGCTATTAAGTTAATTTATCAATAGGCTTGTATTTAAACCATCGATTTCAAAATCGCCTAAAGATAAAATAAACGAACGAATTAAGTAACATACGCAGGTTAAATTAGTTCGATGATACTCGTCATTTTTACAATTAAATATCCATTCTATAAACAAACTCTATCCGGCAGAACTAAAAATATTTATCACCATTATTTTGCAGTTACCAGAATTAAAATTTATAATTGCAGTGTACTATCATACTAATACACTTAATCTGATTATAAGTTTCAGCATAACTAAATATCTCTTAAAATGAAAAAGTTACTTCTTTTAATCTCGTTTTTTTTAATCGTCGTTTATGGCTTTTGTCAGGATTCTGATCCAACTCAGGACAACAAACCCTCTAAAGCAAAACTGGATACTGCATTTAACGCGGGCTCCAAAATTTTTATAACTCATATCTCTCCTACCCAAATTGAAGACCTTACTGCTTTAGGAAAAGTTTGGGGATTTTTAAAATACCACCATCCAGCCATTTCAACCGGAAATTATAATTGGGATTATGAATTGTTTAGGGTTATGCCAAAAATATTAAACAGTAAATCAAAAACGGAAAGAAATGAAGTATTATCAAAATGGATTAACTCATTAGGCACCTTTATACCTGCCAGTAAGGTTACCAATAAAGCCGAAGTAAGGTACAAGCCAGATTTTGGCTGGTTTAATACTTCGGGATTTGATCAGACTCTAATTGCCCAGCTAAATACCATTAAAGCCGCCGAAAGACCGGATGACAATTACTACGTAAAATTATACGATGAGGAAACACCCGCCGCGATTTTTAAAAATGAATCGCCTTATTTAGAACCAACCTATCCCGATGCAGGATTTCGCATTTTAGCCTTATACAGGTTTTGGAACATATTCGAATACTTTGCACCCTACAAAAGCTTAACCGATAAACCGTGGAGCAGTATTTTAAAAGAATATTTACCCAGATTTATTGCAGCCAAAGACGAGCTTAACTATAAATTAGCCATCTCGGCTCTAAATTCAGAAATTCAGGATACCCATTCTGATGTGAGGCAAAATAACGTAACCCTAATTGCCTATGATGGCCTGTTTAAACCCAATATTGAGCTTGTATTTATTAATAAAAAACCTGTTGTTAAATATAGCAATGATGAAATTATTGGTTTAAATGATGCTTTAAAGAAAGGAGATGTGATTGAAAAAATAAATAATGTTCCGGTGGATGAAGTAATAAAATCGAAAATCCAATACATTACAGCATCGAACTATCCAACGTTACTTAGAAAACTTGCGCCAAAATTATTAAGAACAAACGATTCTACCCTTAACATAAGCTATTTACGTGATAATAAAGCTGGAAGTACGATTGTAAAATGTTATACGGTATACAAGATTAATTATAAAAAACCCGCTCAACCGATTGATACTGGATTTAAAATTATTAATGATATCGCCTATATAAATCCAGGTATTTTGGATGTAAAACAAATTCCGTTGATTATGCCTCAGGTGGCAAAATCAAAAGCCCTTATTATAGATTTAAGAACCTATCCAAAGCAAACGATGTTTGTATGGGTAATTGGCAAATATCTTTTTAGCCAGCCAATGGATTTTGCCAGATATACGGCTGCAAGCGTTAAAACACCAGGATTATTCACGTATCTATCTGATGATTACATGAAAAACATCAGAATTGGTGAAACTAAAAACGATAATTATAAAGGTAAATTAATTGTTTTAATTAATGAGGAGACTCAGAGCCTGGCAGAATTGTCGGTAATGGCTTTAAGAACCAGGCCAAATACCATAGTTATTGGCTCTCAAACTGCTGGAGCGGATGGATCTGTTGGCATGCAGATTCCATTTCCCGGTGGATTAAGCACCGCTTTTACCCAAATAGGTGTTTACCACCTTAATGGAAAAGAAACACAAAGAATCGGAATTATTCCCGATATTGAGGTACATCAAACCGTTGAAGGCATTAAAACAGATAAAGATGATGTACTTGAAAAAGCACTTTCATTAGCCACAAAAAACTAAGAAAAGATTCTTGATAAAATTAAACCATGATTCGAATTAAAAATTTAACCTTCGGTTATCAAAAACAGGAAACTGTACTCGAAAACCTAAATTTAGAAATAAAGCCCGGCCATATTTATGGTTTATTAGGGCCTAACGGATCAGGAAAAAGCAGTCTTCTGCATCAAATTTGTGGTCTAATTTTCCCTAAATCCGGTTACATTGAGGTTATTGGTGAAATTCCTTCCAAAAGAACAACGTCGTTCTTGCAATCTATTTATTTACTGCCGGAAGAGGTGGATACACCACAAATTTCTATCAAAAACTATTTAAAGATCAATAAGCCGTTTTATCCTGCTTTTGATACAGCTTTATTTAACAAACTCCTTACTGAATTTGAAATTTTTCAAAGTGCAAAGCTCCATCAGTTAAGTTATGGGCAACAGAAAAAGGCAATGATTGCATTTGCCATTGCTGCACAAACTAAAATATTAATTATGGATGAGCCCACAAACGGCTTAGACATTCCTTCCAAAAGGCAGTTCAGAAAAATTATGGCAGGGATTCTACAAGAAGACCAAATCATCATAATCAGCACTCACCAGGTTCGGGATTTAGATCAGCTTATCGATTATGTTTTAATCCTCGACGATAAGAAAATCCTGCTTCATGAATCTGTAGATGCCATTACTGAAAAACTGGTATTTAAACAGGTTATGAAACTGGATGATTTTAATAAACCTTTTTACGTAGAAGGTGGCTTAAAAGGCTACGTTATTGTAACTAAAAATATGGAACAGGAGCATTCAAAACTGGATATGGAGCTTTTCTTCAATGCCGTTTTATCGGAAAAAAAACAAATTCTCCCAATATTTAACCGCCAATAACTATGCAATTCTCTTTTCCTCGTTTTTTTAATCTGTTTACCAAGCAATGGTCAGAAAATAAAAAACTTTATTTTCTGAGTATAATTGCGCTTCCTGTTATTTTGGCTACGCTTACCCTTCTATTTCCTATAACGGATAGTCGGTTGACCAGCGAAGTACAAAACATGATTTTTAGTTTCGGACTTTTTATTATTGGTTCCATTTTTACGAGTTCGCTATTAAGTGTATATGCACCAAAAGCAACAAGTATTCGCAATTTAATGTTGCCCGTTTCTCCGCTCGAAAAACTTTTAGTTGCAATTGTATATGGCATCATAATTTTCCCATTAGTGTACTTTGCTCTTGGATATCCTACTATGCAACTTGTTCATAAAATAGATACCGAAGGTTTTGGAAACCTCAATAAATCGCTTTCGCTCAATACAAGGAATATAAAAATTATGCTCTGTATTTTTTTAATGGCTCAATCGTTTGTTTTACATTGCTCTTTATATTTTAAAAAGTTCATATTTCTAAAAGTGTTTCTTTCCTTTGCCATTATTATTTTAGTTTTTAACACCTTAAATGGATTGATGATCAAAAGCATCTATTCTAACGAGCAGCCTACCGAGTTCTCTGCTTTATACAAGAAAAAAACTGGTTTATCAGATGCGACCCTTAAAAAAAGTAATTTTGAAAGTGATGCTGATAATGGCACTTTATTCTCTGATCTTGTTTTTAAAAACAAGTACGCAGACAACAATAAAATTAGGGTTGATGATAAAGACAGCTGGATTCCTGCTTCTTTATGTATTATTATTTTCACATTATTGCTCGTGGCAACTTTATTTAAGTTGAAAGAAACTCAATTGTAAGGCGCATGGATTTTAATAATACACAAGCAATTTACCTGCAAATAGCAGATTATGTTAGCGATCAGATTCTGGTTAAAAAGTGGCTGCCTGACGAAAAAATTCCATCGGTTAGAGAATTGGCTATAAATCTTGAAGTTAACCCCAACACCGTAATGCGATCTTACGAGTACCTGCAAAATTTAAACATCATTTATACAAAAAGAGGCATGGGCTATTTCGTTCATCATCAGGCTGCAGAATTGCTTAATAAACTTAAAAAAGAACAGTTTTTAAAAGAAGAACTTCCAATTTTTTTTCGCAAAATGTATGTAATGGGTATAGAATTATCTGATCTTGACATTGATTTTGAAAAATTCAAACAACAAAACAAGACTACAAAATAGGCCTTATGAAAACGAGCTATAGAATATTAATTGTGCTTATTATTTTAATTGTGCTGAGCTTATCAGGATTTAACTTGCTGATGAAATCAAAGTATAAAAAAGGAGATTTTGCAGAAGAATTGTTGCCGCAAAAAAATGGATGGAAAGCTGAAATGACATTTAAAGAAGTACCTGCTTTTAAACATCTTGTTATTAATGGCGCTATACAGACATCAGAAAACAAAGAAATGCTATGGAATCCGATTTACTTAGTTAACAGCAGTGCCAATCAAAAAAACTCGATTGGCATCCTTAAATTTCTTGAACCCCTTTTGAAATACCAGATAAGTAGCGATACCTTATACCTAACTTTAGAAAAAAACAGGATTAATGAAAAAACATTGTCCAATACAATTTATGACCCAACGTTTTTTTTAACTGTACAATCACTTCAATCCGTAACCATAAAAAACGGTACTTGCAGAATTGATTCTTTAGTTGCAAATCAATCTTTTAAAATCAACACCCAGAATAACTCTAAATTCCTGATCAACTATCTTAAAACAGATAATCTTTATCTGGATGCAAGTGGAAATTCGGGCATTACCATTAGCAATACCTGGCTACTTCATAATCCTATTACGCCAAAGCAGAAGCAATCTTTTTTCATAGCAAATCTCTATTACCATGTGAAACGTCCGGCGGCTGTTTATGTAGAAGACACTAAACGATTCGGAAAAATTCTTTCAACGGGCCCAAAAGGAAATCAACTTGAAATCAGAAATGAAAAATTGAAAATAATCGAGGAATAAAAATCTCCGTTTTTAATTGCTCTAATATCTTAATCGTAGCCACGAATTGATTCCTGGTCTATTCCAAAAGATTCAGTAAAGCCTAAAATGATGAACACCTTATTTTTTTTAAGATTTAGGTTACTTATAAGACTAACCATTCAACATTCTCAAAAGGTTTATTCTGGACGCGCCTAAAACTTCTTTTTGTTTTCTATGTTATAAATTTTATGCTTGGTGGCATAATCTCAAACCTATAACTATACACCTATGAAAAATCAGATTTTATACGCTTCCTTATTTTCTTCTGTAATTTTATTAAGTTGTCAATCAAACTCCAGTTCGCAACAACAAACAGCAGTAAAAACGGAGACTGGAGAATTAAACCTTCCTGCACCCGATACAAAAGCTTCCAAAAACAAATTCAGTAAGGTAATTGGCTGGCCAGACGGTAAAACACCTGTTGCTCCTGAAGGCTTTGTGGTTACAAAGTTTGCATCGGGCATTAAAAGTCCTCGAAATATGATTATTGCCCCTAATGGAGATGTATTAGTTGTATTGTCAAACTCTGAAAGAAGTAAAGCCGAAGCGGCTGTAAATGCAATCTCTGGCAAATCGAAATCAGAAGTACCCGGACAAAGTGCTAATACCATTTTGCTATATCGCGATGCAAATAAAGATGGCGTGCCAGAAACTACAACTACATTTTTATCAGGCTTAAATCAACCTTATGGAATGGCCTTTATAGGAAACTCATTTTATGTTGCCAATACAGATGGTGTTTGGCAGTATCCCTATACAACTGGTGAAACTAAAATCAGCGGAACGGGTAAAAAGATTTTAAGCTTACCTGCCGGAGGTTACAACAACCACTGGACACGTAACTTAATTACCAATGCCGATCAGACAAAAATTTACGTAACCGTTGGTTCTGGCAGTAATGTGGCAGAACATGGCCTTGAAAACGAAGTTAGAAGAGCCAATATTTTAGAAATAAATCCGGACGGCAGCGGAGAAAAAATTTATGCCAGTGGTTTACGAAATCCTGTTGGGGTAGATTGGGCACCCGGCACGAATACCTTATGGACAGCAGTAAATGAACGTGATGAACTTGGCGATGACCTTGTTCCTGATTACATTACCAGTGTTAAACCTGGAGCATTTTATGGCTGGCCCTTTTCTTATTACGGCCAAAATGAAGACCCGAGGATGAAAGGAAAAAATCCCGAAATGGTAAAAAAAGCCATCGTTCCTGATGTTCCGGTTGGTGCACATACAGCCTCTTTAGGATTAGCGTTTTATAAAGCCACTAAATTTCCGGCAAAATATCAGGGTGGAGCTTTTATAGGGCAACATGGTTCCTGGAACCGATCAGAGATTTCAGGCTATAAAGTAGCCTTTGTCCCTTTTAAAGATGGGAAGCCAACAGGCAAACCGGAAGATTTTTTAACAGGATTTGTGGCTGATGCGGATAAAGCAGAAGTATACGGCAGACCAGTGGGCGTAACCTTAACACAAGACGGGGCACTATTAGTAGCCGATGATGTAAGCGGGGTGATTTGGAGAATTTCAGCTAAATAGAAAACAGTAATAAATTTACAATATTTCAGAATGCATACCTTTATAGGTATGCATTTTTTTAAAAGCCCTATTTTGAAATCGACCTTCATATTACTCTTCCTGGTTTTTTGTTTATTTAATGCGTTTTCTCAAAATATCCCATCAGATACGCTGAAATTAAACGAGGTTACGGTTAAAGGGTATTACAACAAACAACCCATCCTCCGATCGGTATCCGCTGTATCTGTGGTGGATAGCAATTTAATCAGAAATCAACAAAACAGCTCTTTAATTGGTGTTTTCAGTACTGTACCCGGCGTTAGAATGGAAGAACGTTCTCCAGGCAGTTATCGTTTATCTCTGCGTGGGAGTTTGCTAAGGTCTCCCTTCGGCATCAGGAACATCAAAATTTATGTTAACAATTTCCCTTTAACCGGCGCAGATGGGAATACCTATTTAAATGCTTTAGATGTAATTGCTACCGGCACTTTAGAAATTTATAAAGGACCAGAAGCCAGTATTTTTGGGGCTAACACTGGTGGGGCTATTTTAATTTCAACACCTGATTTAACTCAAAATAAAATGGAGGTGTCTTTAACTGCCGGTTCCTTTGGTTTACTACACCAAACCGCGAGTATCACACGTAATTTTAAAAATTATCGGTTTAGTTTTACTCAAGGCTACCAGAAAAGCAATGGTTACCGAGAAAACAGCGCTTTAAACCGTAAATATTTTCAAACTACGCAACAATGGAAATACAGCCAGGCGGGAACTTTAGATCTCTTTGCCTTTTATAGTGATTTAAGTTATCAAACTCCGGGCGGATTAACAGCGGAACAGGTAGCACAAAATCCGGAATTAGCACGACCTGCAACATCCAAAATACCGGGTGCCATCACTCAACAGGCGGCTATTTATAATAAAACAACGTTTGGAGGCCTTTCAAACACTTATCAAATCAGCGACAAATTTAAACATGTTATCTCATTCTTCACCTCCTATACCGATTTCAAAAACCCCTTTATAACCAATTATGAAAAAAGGTATGAAAGTACGTTGGGGCTTAGAACTTTTTTAGAATTTGCAACAACCGGTCAAGATATGAATTGGAATGTGCAGGCAGGATTGGAAAGTTCAGGTACAAAAAGCCAGATTAAAAATTTTAATAACAATGCTGGTTCTCCTGCTGCAATGCAAGCATATGACCATTTAAAAGCCAATCAGGATTTTGCCTTTATACGTGTAAATTTCGATCTGAACCGTAAGCTATTAATTGAGTTATCATCCAGTCTAAATTTCTTTAACTATAAATATGAGCGTTTCTACCCTGTTTCTATAGCAGTAAAACAAAGAAAATTCAGGGAGCAGTTTATGCCTAAAATCGCAGCTTCTTACCTCATCAATCCCGAATTTTCTGTAAGAGCATCTGTGAGCAAGGGCTACTCTCCTCCTACCACGGCAGAAGTTCGCCCGTCAGGCAATGTTATAAATAATGATTTACAGGCCGAATCTGGCTGGAATTATGAAACAGGTCTAAGATTTAAAACATTATCTAACCGTTTTTACGCCAATGTAAATATCTTTCAATATGAATTAAAAGATGCAATTGTAAGACGACAAAAGGATGTTGATACAGAATACTTTATAAATGCAGGAGGAACAAAACAGCAAGGTTTAGAGTTGGAGACAACCCTATTAATTTTCAGAAATACGAATGTTTTTCTAAATAATTTATATTTCAGAAATGGTTACACTTATTCGCATTTTAGGTTTAGGAATTTTGTAAATGATACCGGAAATTATAGTGGAAATAAATTAACCGGTGTTCCTGAACATACTTTGACAAGCAGTTTAGAATTTCAATTTAATAGGGGCATTTATTTTTTCGCACAGCATAATTATACTTCTGCAATTCCATTAAATGATGCAAATACAGTGTTTGCCAACCGATACCATATTGTAGAAATGAAGGCGGGAATAAGATCATTGAAAATTGAAAAAGCCCAACTTGATGTTTTCGCCGGCATTAATAACCTATTTAATGAAAAGTATAGTTTAGGGAACGACCTGAACGCAGCAAACGACAGATATTTTAACCCTGCTGCAGGAATTAATTTTTACACCGGTTTTTCTATAAAGCTATAGTTTTAACTAAAAGAGCCTGATATTAATCTATCGGGCCCTTTTAGCAATTCTTTTTAATTTACGATTTCAGGTGCTTTAAAAGAAATCTCCTGAACTATAATTTCTGTGGTGTATCGCTTGCTGCCGTCTTTAGCTTCATAGCTGCCACATTGTAACCTACCTTCGACTGTGATTTTTGTACCTTTTTTAATTTGCACTTCAGCTAAATCAGCTTTAGCATTCCAAAAGATTAAGGTGAACCATTGCGTCTTTTTTACTTCTTCGCCCGAAGAATTTTTGTAATTTTCGTTTACAGCGAGATTTACCCTCGCCAGTTTTAGGTTTCCTGTAAGTTTTTTCACTTCTACGTCTGCTCCTGCAAAACCACTTAATACTACTTTGTTTGTTGCGCTTCCCATGATCTTTTAATTTAAGTTTCTAATTATTTAACGACCAGTAATTCTCTTGACTACCGACATTACAAAGGTGGGGAGGAACCAAAAAGTTACCCGTATAATAAATAGTTATAGTCGTTTATAAACGTTTAAAAACGGAAAACATACAATTACAGCGTTAAAACGAAGATTTTTTTTCTAAAAAAGAAAAATATTTTTACTACTTTTAGGGCATCCCATAGAATATAAATAATTGTATATATTATGGATCGCTTATGCCTTGATTGCGCATTACCTTTGAAAGGCCGTGCTGATAAAAAATTCTGTAACGATTTATGTCGCAATAACTACAACAACCGTTTAAAAAGCGGTGATAGCGCCATATTGAAAAGAATAAACTTCATCCTTAGAAAAAACCGCACTATTCTTTCAAAGCTCAACCCTAAATCAAAAATTAAAATTCAAAGGAAAGAATTATTAACTGCTGGATTTAATTTCGATTATCATACCCATACCTATCAGGCTCAAAATGGAAATTTCTATGTATTCTGTTACGAATATGGTTATTTATCAATAAGCCAGGAAGAATTTTTACTGGTTAAAAGAGAAGAATCTTTGTGGTTGTCTTAATTCAGAAATTCACATGTCAACAGATAGATTTATCCTATTTTTGGCTAATCCAACTGTCGTTTAAATAAAACAGCATTAATCAGCATTTTCGGTAAAAATTATTAATTTTCTACATCGGTTTCATCGATGCTATTTTTGATCTTTGATACAGCGTTTGATAAAACTTGACCAAGTTGAATTAACGAAACCATTTGCCTCCCCATAAACACAAGATAATTGGGTAACCCTTAAAAATAATTATACGGATGAAAATATATGCTGAAACAGAAAGACTACTATTAAGAGCGTTACAGCCAGAAGATGCAGAAGGAATATTCGAACTGGATTCTGACCCTGAAGTGCATCAATACTTAGGGAAAAAGACGATAAAAACTGTTGAAGAGGGCATGCAAAATATTGATTATATCCGCAAACAATATATAGAAAACGGCATTGGCCGCTGGGCAGTTATTGAGAAGGAAACCAAGCAATTTATAGGTTGGTCGGGATTAAAACTCATTACAGAATTAACCAACAATCATATCAATTATTACGATTTAGGCTATCGGCTAATGAAGAAATATTGGGGCAAAGGTTACGCAACAGAATCGGCTGAAGCTTCGATTAATTACGCCTTTAACAAGCTGAATATCAATGAAGTATATGCAATTGCTGATATTAATAACCAGGCATCTATTAATGTACTGGAAAAAGTTGGATTACAGCGGATCAATACTTTCGACTATGAGGGTGAGCCTCATTATTGGTTAAAGATTGAGAAACATAAATAGTTTATTAAATATATATTCTAATTTTGGCGTCTTAAATACATCAGATATGGAAGTAAAAGATAGCAACGGTAATATTTTAAACGAAGGTGATTCAGTAACTGTAATTAAAACCTTAAAGGTTAAAGGAATGGCATCCGACATTAAAATGGGAACTGCTGTAAAAAACATCAGGTTAACTAATGATCCCGGTGCTATTGAAGGCCGTGTAAACGGCACTGTTTTAGTTCTTAAAACCATGTTCTTAAAAAAGAAAAACTAATTATAGCCCAAAAACATACCATTATTTATTTGTAAAGCCATTTATACCCCTGGTATTGGATTAATTTTTGCTGATTAAAAGCAAAAATCGTTAACTATGAAAAATCTATTTATCTGTGGGCTTATCATTTGCTTATTTAGTGCCTGCCTCGAAAAAATTGATCCTTCTACATTAACCAATACCAAATGGGAATTGGCAGAATTACCAGGTAAAAAATTACCAGAAACAAAAGCAACTCTAAATTTTGGTGAAGGACTAAAAATTAGTGGAAAATCGTTCTGCAATAACTATGGAGGCCAGGGCGAAATAACAGACAATAAATTTGTGCTTAAAAATATTTTTGGAACAAAAATGTTCTGCCAGGAAACGGATGATTTAGAACGTGCCTATTTAACAGCACTGAACGAAACAACTCATGCAAAATTAATAGATGGCAAGTTGCATTTATTAAATGGAGACAAGACGATTTTAGTTTTTAACAAATTAGCACCGTAAATTAACATTATAATAAGCCCGCGACAAACTATTTTTAGTATTTTCGGACTTTTTATGTTTACCTAACAAAGGATGCAATTATCAATTAAAAGAGATTTAAAATTCTTTTTCTCTACCGCAAGAAAGGCCTTTATTTTATTCCAAAAAAACGACCCCTTGCGTTTAGCTGGTGCAACAGCTTTTTTTACCAACTTTGCCCTTCCTCCTATTTTAATTATCCTGATCCGATTGTTTGGAATGTTTACCGACAGGCGCTTATTGGTGACTCACCTTTTTGAACGCCTGGCAAATATTTTAGACGATAGCAGTATTGCGCAAATCAGGCTTACGTTAAGAAATATTAGGGGAATAGACCAAGCCTGGTATGTTACTTTGTTTAGTTTTATCTTTTTTCTATTTGTTGCCACCACATTATTTAATGTGATTAAAAATTCGTTAGAACAAATCTGGAATATAGGTAAAGAGGGGGGCAAAGGGATTTTAGATACGCTAAAATCAAGGGCAATTTCTGTTACGATTATTTTGCTTGCCGGGATTTTATTTTTTATTGGTTTACTTGCCGATAGTGTACAGGCAATTATTGGTTCTTTTATTAATACAAATTCCAGATCTTTTGAATTGGTTATGACATCCGTTATCAACCAGCTTGTTTTTGTGGTTATTGTAACCACCTGGTTTACCATTTTATTCAGGTTTTTAACCAATGGAAGGCCAACCTGGAAAGCTGCTGTATCAGGTGGATTACTAACGGGCTGCCTTTTTACTGCAGGAAAATACATCCTGCGCATTTTACTTCCTTTAAGCAATATTGGCAACATCTACGGATCAGCAGGGTCTATAATTGTAATTATGCTTTTTGTATTTTACTCTTCATTGATCTTTTATTTCGGAGCTTCTTACATTAAGGCGTTAAGTGAGCAAAAAGAAACGCCAATTGTTCCAAAAAATGGAGCCTTTGCCTACGAATTAACCCAAATAGAACACGAGGTTAAATAAATAAAAAGCGGGCAAACCATGTTATTGATTTGCCCGCTTTATTTTAACTGTTGCATTACTTTAATGCATTTACTTTTTCGTAACCCTGCATTTCAAATACAGCCAGTTTATTTAATAAATTGTAATGTAATGTACCAAACAGGTTTACCAAACCTTCGTTACTTTTGCCTTCTATCCACACCGTTTCTTTAACCACTTCGCTGTTTTGATGAGATTGATTATTAAAAATTGTTTCCTCATCTTTAATAATCAAATCATTTACATCAATCCGGAATTGATTAAGCAAGGCGATAAAATTCTGGCCTTTTAATAATAATTCTTTTAGATTCATAGGGCTGACATTTTGATTAGATTTATTTTGTTAAATACAATAATTAGTCCAAATCAGCTCTACAGATTCAAAATGTTGATAACTTACAAAATCCTGTAACCCAAACCTATAGTAAATAGATTTAGTTTAGTACCAGGATAACCTGCCTTATTTATTTTAGATAATCCAAGTTCGTAACGGGCATCAAAACTGAGCTTTTTTATATCCAGTCCAGCACCAAATTGCCACGAAATGCCTTGGTCTTTAAAGTCGGCCTTAAAAACATTTCCTGCCGCCTGGCTAAAACTTTGTTTATCATCTAAAATTAAGGAGAACATTGGTCCGGTGTTTAACCTTAGTCCAATTCCTGCAGCTCCAAATTTAGTACCGATTAACAAGGGCACATCCAAACTTGTAAAACGAACAGAGTTAACCTGACCATTTGCATCTACCAAATTTGTCTTTTTGCCAGATACATATAATTCAGGCTGGAAATAAACACCAGCTGCACCTACCCTTGCCCAAAGCCCACCATAAAAACCTGTCCGGTTATCGCTGCTAAAAGTGTTTTCTGTATCAAACTTCGAAAAATTTGCTCCGGCTTTAACGCCCAGTTGAAAAGTTGGTAAAATCTGCGCGCTTGCACAGAAGCCTATAAATAAACAGGCAAGGGTGATGTAGATCGATTTCATAAATTAAAATGTTTTGGTTTAATAATTAACTCGTAGCGTCGTTAATAGCTTGTTGCTCTTTTAAGGCATCTACGTTGTTCTTATCACCAAAGTTACTCGTTTTATCTGCAAAATAATCTAAAATCGAAACAATTGTATCCAGGTTATCTGCCAAACGCTGGTGCATATCTGGTAAATCTTTCTCCAGTCTTTTATCACCAAGTTCGATATTATCTACTTCTATCTTACCGATTTTTTGAATCAGTGCTTGCTGAGAGTTCTGTAAATCTTCCAATTCACGCACAATCTTTTCCATTAATTCAAACTTTTTTAAAGTATTCATAAGTTTCTGTTTTAAAATTTATACTAACAACAGTAACCAATAACCCGGCCAATTTGTTTTTTTCCATAAAAAATCCATCGATAAATTTGGATTCCACGAAAACAACTAATAAATTAGTTTAAAATTATACGAATATGAAAACGCCCTTCCTATTGTTGTCTTTCTGGTTTTTAGTCCTTTCTGCCCTCGGCCAAACCAGTACAAATGTTGATAAAGAAAAACTCTACGACTTTTATCAAACGCAACGTTATGCTGAAGCTGCACAATATTTAAAAGCAATTTATGGTGAGGAAGTAACCGATTTTAAGGCCATTACACAATTAGGTTACTGCTTTATAATGGCTGGCAATTATGTTGAAGCTGAAAAGTATTATTCTAAAGCATACCAGCAACAGCCTCAAAATCTTCCCATCTTATTTAGTATGGCGAGTATAAACTCCAGGCGGGGTAATAACGACAAGGCCAAAACATATTACAAGGAAATTGTTAAAATAGATAGTAATAATTTTAATGTTTATAAGCAACTGGCTAATTTATATCCTGTAGCTACCGATAGCTTACGTTTATTATACCTGCAAAAGGCAAATAAGCTAAACCCCGTGGAAGGTGATGTTGCTTACGACCTTGCAGATTCTTACCAAAAGCTAAAAAACAACCTGATGGCCTATAATACACTTAATACCGCAATTGCAGCCGATTCAGGAAACCTGATTTTACAAAGAGCAAAGCTTCCTGTTGCCAATGCATTAAAAAAATATGATGAAGTTATTAAAACAGGAGAAAAACTGTTAAAAGATGGTGCTGATGGTAATGTACTGAAAGATGTAGCTATGGCTTACTACTATACCAAAAAATATGAGAAAACCATTAGTATGCTTAAACTTTTAGAAACCTTCAGTATGCAAAATGAAGCAACCTTATACTATACAACTCTAAGCTACAGAAAGCTTAAAGATTATAAAAATGCGGGCACTTATGCAAAGAAAACCATCGAAGAGGGCATTTCAACCAATACATCAAACTATTATGATTTACTTGGGCTTATTTACGATGAAAATAACCAGCTCAACCTGGCCACCGCTGCATACAAAAAGGGATTGCAATACAAGGTAAATCCAAGCATTTATTATCATTTAGGTTTACTTTACGACCTTAAATATAAAAACAAGAAAAATGCTTTGAGTTATTATAACCTGTACCTTAAAAACAAACCCGATGTTGAAAGAGATGCAGAGGAAATTAAATATACCAGGGGCCGAATTGATCAGCTAAACCAAACCGATTAGCTTAAATTTTCAAATACAGGTTTAACATTATCCCAAAAATCATCCAGGGCTATTATTCTTGGTTTAAAGAAAGAGATAAGCTCGGGCCAGTGTTGCCTGTTGTAGATATTTACGCCCTTTAATTCAATAAAAATCTGGCTTACGGTTTTTCCGTATTCATCAGTAAAATTTAGGCTCCAATCCCATTCTTCGTTCATGGTATTGGTTAGCATAAGTTTAAATTCTTCAAACTGATTGAAAATCAGATGGCGAATCCCTTCATCAGGATGCGCAAGCTGAATGGCAATAGATGCTTTTTTTTGATCTACATCCATTTTAAAAAAAATGTGCTTAACCCCGGTTTTGTAATTCATCCAGTTCACGGTAGATCCGCTTGCCGAAGGAACGGGTTTCATGTATTGCCCAAAACTAATCCAGAATTGCTGACGTAATCTTGCGGCTTCTTCTTTACTGTACATTTAATCTTATTGAATTTGAAACTGGAAACTACATGCTGGTATAAGCCTGGGTAAATTAAAGGGATTGCAACGGCATCCCGATTTTTCACCAGAAATAGCGGGAACTCACTTTAATTGAAAAACTGCATTTGCTTTTCAAATATAACCATGCATAAACTATTTGTTTCCCATTAAACGGGCAACATATTTACCAATGATGTCAAACTCAAGGTTTACCGTATCACCAACCTCAACTTCGTGTAAATTGGTATGTTCAAAAGTATATGGAATAATAAACACTGAAAATTCATCGGTAGCAGAATTTACAACCGTTAAACTAATACCGTTAACACAAGCAGAGCCTTTTTCTACAGTTACATTACCTGCAGAGGCATCGTACTTAAAGCGATATTCCCAGCTGCCATCCAGTTCTGCTCTTTTTATGCAGGTTGCAGTTTGATCTACATGTCCTTGCACAATATGACCATCCAAACGGGCATTCATTTGCATACAACGTTCTAAATTAACTTTGCTGCCTACTTTTAAACTGTTTAAATTAGTTTTATTAAGGGTCTCCTCTATAGCTGTAACGGTATGCATATCTTCCGTTAAGGCCACAACCGTTAAACAAACACCATTATGTGCAACACTCTGGTCTATTTTAAGCTCGTGGCTAATGGCTGATGAAATGGTGTAATGAACGTTGGTATGTTCATTTCTGATGGCAGTAATTTCACCAAGGGTTTCTATAATTCCGGTAAACATGTTATTTATGGTTGGTTCATTAAAGTAAAGACCGACCTTTATAATTGATCTTTGAAAAAGCCTTCCTGCAATGACGTAATGGTTATTAGTACTTTAATCTATTTTTTCTCCAGTCTGATGAGTTTTTAACCACCTGATTATTAACTTTCAGGCCATCGTCTTTCTGAAATAATTTTGCGGCAATTACCGCCGCAATTAAAGCTTCGGTTTCATCTTCAGCTTTTAAACTCCCTGCGTTGAAATACTTACTTACAAAATGAGTATCAAACCGGCCTGTTTTAAATGCGTCGTGCTGCATTACAAAAGTACCAAAACCTAAAGTAGTTTCTATCCCGGTAATCTCATATTCTTCAATTGCCCGCACCATACGCTCAATTGCCTCTTCCCTATCTTTGCCAAAAGTGATCAATTTTGCAATCATCGGATCGTAGTAAATCGGAATTTCCATGCCCTGCTCAAAACCATCATCTACCCTTACACCGTTTCCTTTGGGGGTTTTATAGGTTTGCAAAGTACCTATATCCGGCAGGAAGTTATTATTCGGATCTTCAGCATAAACCCTTAGTTCAATAGCATGTCCGTTTATTTTCAGATCTTCCTGGCTAAAACTTAGCGGTTCGCCCGAGGCAATTTTAATCTGTTCTTTTACCAGGTCTATACCTGTTATTAATTCGGTAACCGGATGTTCTACCTGCAAGCGCGTGTTCATTTCCAAAAAGAAAAAATCCAGGTTTTCATCCAGGATAAACTCCACCGTTCCTGCTCCGGTATAATTTACAGATCGGGCAACATCTACTGCACACTTACCCATTTCCTGCCTGATTTTTTCTGTAAGTACCGATGATGGAGCTTCTTCAATAACCTTTTGATGCCGGCGCTGAACAGAGCATTCTCTTTCAAAAAGATGCACAATGTTACCATGATTATCTCCTAAAACCTGAATTTCGATGTGGCGGGGTGAAGTAACATACCGTTCGATAAACACAGAACCATCGCCAAAAGCAGAAGTTGCTTCACTAACGGCCAGTTGCATTTGTTCTTCAAAATCCTCCACTTTTTCAACAATGCGCATACCCTTACCACCACCACCTGCGGCCGCTTTTATTAAAATAGGAAAACCCACCTCAACTGCTCTCTCCTTGGCTTCGTTTACATTGGTAATGGCTTCTTCGGTACCCGGAACCATTGGAATATTGTACTTTAAAGCCGCTGCTTTCGCCGAAAGTTTATTACCCATAATTTCCATCGCCTGGGGCGAAGGGCCAATTAAAATCAGTCCGGCATCTGCCACCATTTTAGCAAAACCTGCATTTTCAGATAAAAATCCGTAGCCCGGGTGTATGGCTTCTGCGCCCGTTTGTTGGCAGGCTTCAATAATCTTTTCGCCAAGTAAATAAGATTGATTGGACGGTGCCGGTCCAATGCAAATCGCTTCATCTGCATAACGTACATGCAGGGCATTACGATCGGCTTCAGAAAATACAGCAACTGTTTTTATATTCATTTCGCGGGCCGAGCGCATAATGCGTAAGGCAATTTCTCCGCGATTGGCAATCAGAATTTTTCTCATAATTAATTAACAGGTACAATGTAGATAACTTAATGAAAAAATCAAAAAGAAGATTGTTTATTCGAACTTACGCTCTTAATTAAGCATGTGTTATGATATTAATAGCCTGGTCAATCATTTCTGCACTAATATCCAAATGCGTAACCAAACGAATGGTGCTGGCGCTGGTGGTATTACAGCGTAAACCTTTATCCATAAATTGCTGAACAATTTTTGATGCCGTACCATTGGCTACTTCAAAAATAACAATATTGGTTTCAACAGGCATTACCGATTTCACGTAACTGGTTTTAAGTAGGGCGTCTGCCAAAACTTGTGCATGCTGATGATCTTCTTTTAATCGTTCTACATGATTATCCAGTGCGTAAATTCCAGCTGCAGCCAAAAAACCTGCCTGACGCATGCCTCCACCAAATGCTTTCCTTATTTTAGTCGCTTTCTTAATGGTTTCTTTACTTCCTAATAACACCGAACCTACCGGAGCACCCAACCCTTTTGATAAACACACCGAAATGCCATCAAAATATTGTCCGTAATCGTGTGCCTTATCTCCTGTTTTAGCAAGCGCATTAAAAATCCTTGCCCCATCTAAATGCAATTTGAGTCCTTTTATGTTACACAAATGATGAATTGAGGCAATTTGATTTAAAGTATAGCAGCTACCACCACCTTTGTTTACTGTATTTTCGAGTACAACCAAACTCGAATTTGGATAATGAATATTGTCTTCGTTAATTTCGGGTTCAATAAGTTCGGGGGTTAAAATACCGCGCTCACCATAT
Organism: Pedobacter nototheniae; assembly: GCF_032678625.1. Classification (GTDB taxonomy): domain Bacteria; phylum Bacteroidota; class Bacteroidia; order Sphingobacteriales; family Sphingobacteriaceae; genus Pedobacter; species Pedobacter nototheniae_A. The sequence goes on from NZ_JAVTSO010000003.1 coordinate 437,900, forward strand.
AACAACCTAACAGAGGCTGCCGAATGAAAAGCAATTCCGCCAATTTCGTAACGGTAAACATGCGCAGTCTGATCGCAGATAACCTCATCCATAGGCTGCGTAAAACATTTAATCGCAATTTGATTGGTCATGGTACCCGAAGGACAAAACAAACCAGCTTCCATATTGAATTTTGCAGCCAGTTTTGTTTCGAGTTCATGTACCGTTTCATCCTCTCCAAAAACGTCATCACCAACTTTTGCATGCATCATGGCATCCATCATTCCGGCTGTTGGTTTAGTTACCGTATCGCTTCTAAAATCTAAAAAATCGTTCTTCATTTTTTGTATGAATTGTAAAAAGTTTTTGATGTTCAAAAAAAAGACCAATGCCTTTTCTGGTATAATTTTAAGGTTTTTGGGCATTTAAACGCCCTATATAGTGTATTTTTTACACACTTAATTTTCAACAACAACAAATTGTTAAAAAATTATTAAAAAAAAAGATACAAAATATAAGAGTTTTTATACTTTTATCGTGCTAAAACCAAAAATAAATAAAATGATAGTAATTGCAGACGGCGGATCAACCAAAACAAATTGGTGCTTGATTAACGAGGCCGGCAGAAAAATTTATTTTAATACAGAAGGTTACAATCCCTATTTCTCAAAAACGGAGTACATTGTAAAATCATTAAATGAGACTCTACCAGACCACTTGGAAAGAGAGAAATTAACGGGTGTTTATTATTATGGTGCCGGTTGCTCTACTCCTGCTAACGTAAAAATTGTAGCTGATGCTATTAAACAAATTTTTACAAATGCCAGTGTTTTTGTTGGTCACGATTTGCTTGCCTCTTGCAGGGCTTTACTTGGTAACGAGCCAGGTTTTGCCGGAATATTAGGTACAGGAACCAATTCATGTTTATATGATGGAACTGACATTACCATGAACATCGATTCTTTAGGTTACTTTTTAGGCGACGAAGGAAGTGGTTCTTATATTGGTAAGCGCATTTTGAGCGATTACATGAAAGGTTATATGCCTAAAGGTTTACGTGAGGCTTTTTACGACAACTATGCTTTAACCAACGAAGATATTTTTGACAATATTTATAACAAACCACTGCCAAACCGTTTTTGTGCAAGCTTTAGTAAGTTTTTATACGATTTTAAAGAAAGTTACGAAGATTATACCTTCAGTACCATTGATTATGCATTTACCGCATTTTTCGAAAACCTGGTTATCCACTATCCAAATTACAAAGATCATAAACTGAACTGCGTAGGTTCTGTAGGTTATAGTTTCCGTGATATTTTAAGTATTGTTGCAGACCGTTACGAAATGGGCGTTGGAAAAATTATCCGCTCACCTATAGATGACCTGGTACACTACCATTTAGAATTGGCTCCGAAAGCGTAGTGCCGAGTTGAGAGTCCTAAGTCAGGAGTCTGATCACGGTAACAAAATAAAACGCATAAAAAACCCCGGTTTGAAATTTCAAACCGGGGTTTTTCTTTTATAACTGTAGCAGTCGCTTTAGTCTTTCCGCTTTGGTCTTTAGTCTTAAAAAGATATTTCTTTACCAAAAAGCTTAGCGTATTTGCGTTTATCAAACCGGTATAATGTGGCGGCACGGTAAGAAACACCTTTTTGTTTTTCATCAAGCTCTTTTAAAACACCAAAACTGGTAATCTTTTTCCTGAAATTACGCTTATCCAATTTTTTACCCAAAACAAGTTCATAAACATGTTGCAACTGTGTTAGTGTAAATTTTTCTGGCAGCAATTCAAAAGCAATGGGTTGGTGCTTAATTCTTCTTTTTATTTTTTCTAAACCTTTATCATAAATCTTTTGGTGATCAAAAGCCAGTTTAGGCAAATCAGAAATCGGCAACCAGTTGGCCTGTTTTGCATAATTACTAATCGGGCGAAGTTCTTTATCACCACCCAAACGAATTAAAGCATAATATGCTAAAGTAATTACCCTGCCCTGCGGGTGCCTGTGCGGATCGCCAAAAGCGTAATATTGCTCCATGTATATTCCGCGCAAACCAGTAAGTTCATACAAAATTCTCGATGCAGATTGGTCCAAACTTTCATCATGACCAACTATATTGCCGGGCAAAGCCCACCAATCTTTAAAAGGTTCTTCATTCCTTTCGATAAGTAAGATTTTTAATTCTTTCCCATCAAATCCGAACAACACGCAATCTATGGAGAATACAGAATCTAAATGTGGTAAAATTTGTTCCAAGGTAAAATTTCGTTATTTTAAGCAGATAAAGGTAGTACTTTCAATATTAAGTAAAAAAAATAAAAAAAATTACTTAGTGTAAAAATTACACACTATATTCGTATTATAAAGATGAAGCCAAATATTAAAAACATAGCTGTACTTACTTCTGGCGGAGATGCCCCGGGAATGAACGCTGCGATTAGAGCAGTAATTCGGACGGGCATTTACCATGGACTAAATATGTTCGGAGTAATGCAAGGTTACCAGGGTCTAATCAGCGATAATATAAAACCAATGGACGCCCGTTCTGTAAGCAACATTTTACATTTGGGCGGAACCGTGTTAAAAACTGCACGCTGTTTAGAATTCAAAACTCCTGAGGGCATGGAGATTGCCTACAATAATTTAAAAAAGAACGACATTGATGGATTAGTTGTTATTGGTGGTGATGGCACTTTTACAGGCGCAAAACTTTTTTCGGAAAGATTTGGCGTCAAAGTAATTGGTATACCAGGCACAATTGATAATGATTTAAGCGGATCGGATTTCACATTGGGATACGATACAGCTATTAATACGGTTATAGAAGCCATTGACAAAATCAGGGATACGGCTGATGCACATGACAGATTATTTTTTATAGAAGTGATGGGCAGAGATTCTGGTTGTATTGCCTTGAGAAGCTCTATAGCCAGCGGGGCCGAAGCGGTATTATTACCTGAACGCGCAACCAGCATTGATGAGTTGATTAGCAAGCTGGCATTAGGTGCTTCGACAAAAAAAACATCAAGTATTGTTATTGTAGCCGAAGGACATAAACAAGGCGGTGCTTACGATATTGCGAAGAAGGTTAAAGAAACTTTTGACCATTATGACACCAAAGTAACCATTTTAGGCCATTTACAAAGAGGTGGAAGCCCGAGCAGTTTCGATCGTATTTTAGGCAGTCGTTTGGGCTATGCCGCTGTAAATGCATTAATTGCCGGAGAAACCGAAAAAATGGTTGGCCTGCATGGTAACGAAATAAAGTTAACCAGCATTAAAGATGCCTTAACTGCACATACCTTTAAGCTGGAACCCGATTTGATGGAAATGACAGAAGTACTTTCTATATAATATGGTAGCGGTTGTTTATAGCGGATCGAGAACTGCATTTTGGAAACTGACCCAAAATGGACAAGTGGTTGGGCATTGCAATACAACTGGCATTAATCCATGTTTTGTAGATTCTAAAACCATTCTTCAGATTTTAAACAAGAAAGTGGTTTTGGTAAACAATGCAGAAAGTATTAAAAAGATTTATTTTTTTGCTGCCGGAGCTTCATCTCCTGAACGTAAAAAAGAATTGGCCGATACTTTATCTTCATTTTTCAGGTACAGCAAAGTTGTTGTAGAAGATGATTTATTTGGTGCGGCAAAAGCCGCCTGCTACAATAAACCAGGCATAGTGGGTACATTAGGGAGTGGCGCACACTGCGCTTATTTCGATGGTAAAAAACCAGCAGCCAATAACTTTGGTTTAGGTTACATTTTAGGCGATGAAGGATCAGCAAATTATTTAGGTAAAACACTGCTGAAAAATTTTCTGAGCAAAAAATTACCGCCAGATCTTGATGCCAAATTTACCAGAACTTATAACCTGGACCGCCCTCAAATATTAGAAAGGATTTACAATAAGCCACAGGCGAATATATTTCTGACTTCCTTTTTTGATTTTTTTACACAAAACATAGAACATCCTTACCTCACCAAGATGATTGATGAGGGATTTGAAAAATATTTCCAGATTTATATTTTACCTACAATAGAAAAATATGGTCACCAGGATTTACATTTTGTTGGTAAAGTAGCTGCAGAATTGGAAGGCAGACTAAAACTTACCGCGGCCAGGCACAACCTGGAGATTAAAACAATTATAAAAGAACCAATACTAAATTTATTAAAACATTACACTAATTAACAAAAACAATGAGCAAAATTGGAATAAACGGCTTTGGCCGTATCGGCAGACTGGTTTTCAGAGCTGCATTAAAAAGAGGATTAGACATCGTAGCTATAAATGACTTAATTGAGCCAGATTACATGGCTTATATGTTAAAATATGATACTACCCACGGCAAGTTTGATGGTACAATTGAAGTTGTTAATGGTAATTTAGTTGTTAATGGCAAAACTATTCGTGTTACTGCAGAAAGAAATCCTGCTGACTTGAAATGGGATGCTGTTGGTGTTGAAGTAGTAATTGAATCTACTGGTTTATTTTTAACACGTGCTGATGCAGAAAAACACATCGCTGCCGGTGCTAAAAAAGTAGTTTTCTCTGCGCCTGCTAAAGATAGCGACATTCCTACTTACGTAATGGGTGTTAACCATGATAAATTAACGGCAGATCAAACAATCGTTTCTAATGCATCATGTACTACAAACTGTTTGGCTCCTATCGCTAAAGTTCTAAACGATAACTTCGGTATTGTAGAAGGTTTAATGAGCACAATCCACGCTGTAACCGCAACTCAAAAAACAGTTGATGGTCCATCTGCTAAAGATTGGAGAGGTGGCCGCGGTGGTTTCTCTAACATCATCCCTTCTTCTACCGGCGCTGCCAAAGCTGTAGGTATGGTTCTTCCTGAATTAAAAGGAAAATTAACAGGTATGTCTTTCCGCGTTCCTGTTGCAGATGTATCTGTAGTTGATTTAACCGTACGTTTAGAAAAACCAGCTACTTACGAGCAAATTAAAGCGGCTATGAAAGCAGCTTCTGAAGGTGAATTGAAAGGCGTATTGGCTTATACTGAAGACGAAGTTGTTTCTTCTGACTTTATTGGCGACGATCACGCTTCTATTTTTGATGCTAAAGCGGGCATCTCATTAAACGATAACTTCGTTAAAGTGGTATCATGGTACGATAATGAGTGGGGATATTCTTCTGCACTTGCTAAATTTGTAGAATACTACAGTAACTTAAAATAGTAAAATAGCTGAATAAGCATTTTTATAGTTTTTAAAGGCATCATTACTAAAATAATGATGCCTTTTTTTCATAAATCCAATTTTAAGAAAATTCTTACAGTAAAATTCTTTACGAAAAGGCATTTAGCTTTTAAAAAAATACAAAATGACAGAATAAAAATAAAAATTAATGACTTTTAGCAGAAAAAATTAATAAACAGATAACATTAAATTAAAATTGAGACAATTTGAATATAAAAGTTAATTATTTGACAATATTTAACAATTCTGGCACTATTTTTTATACTATATTTGCATTACAGTTGTTTTTAAACACCAAATACTTCTAAAAAAGTTTTGCAATTAAAAAATGACAAAAAAAATACGTAAAATTTTCTTAGTGTATTTTTTACACTATCATTTTTTTTCCTATATTTGTAGAGTAATAAACAGCGAGATTGTTTATTCAAGATTAAAAAAGATAAATCATTTCTTACAGAACGCAAGTTTTGGATAGAAATTTAAGACAAAGCCTGGCTCATAACAGGTTTATATTTGGTTAGAAAAAAGAGATACGTCTGGATGGAGTATCTCTTTTCTTATTTAAGGGTTATTTATAGCAAGTATCAAGATGCATTGTTTCCTGAAATATCTATACTTGTTTCAATATGGTTTTGGTCAAATTCATTCTATTAAGCTTGGTCAAAGAAACAAACTGTTGTTAAAAATAACACTTCGGCCTTCTGCTCTTCTTCGTAACGATGTAATAACCTACAGAAATTTCGTGCGAACCGTAATCATAATTACTCAACTTATTCAAGCTGTAATCGTAGCCATAGCCAAGCCTTAGGTTTGACCGCACAAATAACTCGCTGATAAAACCAACCGCAGCCTTATTGGTCAAATCACTCTGCAGGTTTGCTTTAGGATATACCTTAACCGATGTACGGTACACGGCACCAATCCAAAAGCGTTCCTTTACTAATAAAAAAGCATTTAAATCCAAAGAAGTTGGGCCATGCAGATCATCTTTGATTAAAAAGGTAGGCTTAAAAACGAAATCATCATTTAATGGAAAAGCCATGCCTGCGCTTAAATAAAAATGCGGCTCTACTTTAACATTAAGCGATTCATAATCCTTAAATACAGACAGGGCTTTAGACAAAAGATTATCTGCTGAAAAACCAATGTAGAATTTTTCATTTGAATAATGGATCCCCGCCCTGACATCGGGCATAATCTGGCTTACAAAACCAGCCGGAATGCGATTGTCGCCTTGTTCAATCGGATCAAGCAAATTTCCATTTAAGGAAGTTTGCATTACACCAACACCTAAGCCAAAAGCCAGAACATTGGTTTCAGTACGGTCGAGTTTAATCCTATAAGCCAAATTTGCAGAAGCATTTAAAGAACTCTGCGCACCAATTTTATCTTTAGTTACAATCAGTCCTATGCCGAGGCTTTCGTTATTTATGGCTTCATCTGCCGATATTGACAAAGTTTGTGGCGCTCCCCTAACACCAGTCCACTGTGCCCGGGCAAATGCCTGCACATACAATTCTTCCTTATAACCGGTATAAGCCGGATTAATATACATTCCATTAAAAACATACTGCCCGAATTGCGCATTCTGCTGTGCAAAAAGTTTAGTTGATGTTATAACCATCATTAAAACAAAAAATATCCTTTTCAAAATCTTCATGCCCATTTTGTTTTTTTTTACCTGATAACTGTTACATAGCCTTTATACTCCAGCCAGGCCGATGTTCCGTTCTTAACTTTCACGATATAGAAATAAGTTCCATCACTTAATCCGGAAGCCGTCCAATCATTGAGGTAGCTTTTAGATTGAAAAACGGTGCTACCCCAACGGTTAATTACAGTTACTTCATTTGATTCAAAAGAGCTCAGGTTTTCGATATAAAAACTGTCGTTTTTGCCATCCCCATTAGGCGTAAATACATTTGGTATTCGTAAACCCGAGATCTCTTTATTGTCGGTTGAAGTGTTGTTGGATAAGTTTGGATCGTGCTCATTAGCTGTTACTGTGGCGGTATTGCTCACCGTTCCGGGCAATTTAGAGCGCACTTTTATAACCAGTTCGGCAAATTTCTGATTGGCTAAAAAGGCAATGTTCCAATTAATTGTTCTGGTAGCCGTATTGAAAACGGCAGTACCATCTGTTGGCTCCCCAAGGCTTTCAAAATCTAAATTATCCGGTAGTACATCTTTCACATTAATCTGATTGGCATCATCTATACCGTTATTTCTAACATTCAGATAATAATCAAAAACCTGGTTACTTAATACTGTCCTGGTTTCCGATCGTTTGGTTATGGATACATCAGCAGAAATTTCAGGCAAAATGACCAGTTTAATTTCGTCGGAAGCATCAGAAGAACATCCAAAACTATTAAGACCTACCACCTTATAAATGCCCGCCGTTGCCGTAATGAGCATCAGTTTATTTTGCCCTTTTATTAAAACACCATCCTTAAACCATAGGTACGAGCTTGCCCCTGCCGAATTTGCACGCAAAACTGCCGACGATCCTTTTCTGATCGTGACGGTTTGCCGCTCATTGGGCACTGTTTGGCTAAATCCAGCCGTTGCAAAAAACAACAGGAACACCAAAAACAGGAAGGAACAAAGCCTTTGCCTCATTTATAGATTTACCTTAATAAAACCTAAACCTATTTTAAAAAGTAACAGCCGCAGCAGTTCCGTTAGCCGTGCCAACAGTAATGGTTGGTTTGCCTGGTTTAGCGGTGATTACCACATCGTGATCTACTATTTGAGGGCAATATTTATTGCCATTAATTACGTAGCCAACTTTTAAACGATAGGTTGTTGTACCTACACTTGGCGAAGCTGGCGTATAACTTAGGCTGGTTGCACCTGCAATTATAGTTTCAGTAGTACCCGAAACTGTATACCATTGATAAGCAAGTGTTGTAATGGCTGGGTCTTCAGGATTGGTAACTGTACCCACTTGCGGCAAAGGCGTTTCAACACAGAAACCTGCAGGTGTAAAAGCAGGAACCAGTGGTTTAAGCACATAAACCGGAATTTCCTGCATAGATGATTCACAGGCTCCGACCGCAGTTGATTTAGAACTTAAATAATAATAGCCCGTTTTTAAATCGGTTGATGAAATTTTATTGCCCGCAGCCAAGGTGATACCTGTTGTAGGCGTAGTTGTTTGTGTAGGACTATACTTTACAATCCAGTCTTCACCCCCGGCGGGCGCTGGTAAAGTAAGTTCTGAACCCTGGCAAAATAAATTCACACCGGTTGTTGTAGGTGTTGGCGCAGCTTGAGCCGAAACGCGATAAATGTTGCAGATAAGCAAGAAAGCTACCGCTAAAATTGTTTTTGAAATTGTACTGTTCATGGGGATAATTTTTAGTTTATTTAATTTTTTAATATTGTGAAGTTGGATGCACCAGCACATGTGGCGCCGGTGGTTTTGGAGTAATTTTTACGCTAAAATTGATTTGATTACTGCAGCCTGCAGTATTTTTAATAGTTAAAACACCATTATAAGTGCCGGCCACGGCATTTTCGGGAATATTAAACGGAATAGTTCCAGCTGGCAAAGGCTGATCAAGAATAGAATCAAAGCCACCATTAAGCCAGGTAATGCTGTAAGTTGAAGGATTATTAACTGCATCGGCATAAGTAAGTGCCGAGCTTGCCGAACCTGCACAAACTTCCGGATCGGCACCAAGAGTTAAGCTTGGCAAACCACTTACAAGCACTACAAAATCCTGCTTTTTCTCTGTACACCCAGTAGCCGTTGCTGTTATGGTAGCAGTACCAGAAAAAGTTGCAGACCAGTTAACCACACCGGTTGAAGCATTAATTACACCAGCCCGAAGCGGCATTATCGAATAAACAATTCCACTGGTATTGCTGGCCGTTGCTACATAAGTATTTGTTCCGGCACCAATACAACGCTTATCGACCAGCCCAGTATTAAAAACAGGTGTGCTTACATTATCATTTACCGTTATTTTTCCATTAATAGTTAAAGCTGTACCCTGGGTAGCCGAAACGGTATAAGTCATTTCTGCCGAGGGCGCTGTGGGTGTTCCGCTAATGGTTAATTTTTTAGTACCCGTATCATAATTCCATGTAATACCCGCTGGCAAACCGGTTACCTTAACATTTGTAGTAGAAGGCTGAATAGCATAAACAATAGGATTCATTAAAGTATTTACACAAACCACGCGATCTCCCGATCCGGTTGTAGTAGACACAGAACTTTGGTCGTTGCTACTTACCTGGTCTGGCTGAGAACCTGTTATGCTTGCTGTATTTACATTTACACCTGTTTGAATAACCTTAGCTGTAATCTTTAAAGTTGAAGAAGCCGCGCCAGCCATATCGCCAATGGCCCATACACCAGAAACAGGATCGTATGTGGTACCTGTTGGCGCCACATGAGAAACATAACTATATCCTGCCGGAAGTTTATCAGAAACCGATACTCCAACAGCATTGCCATTACCTAAATTCTCTGCCTTTAAAGTGAAAACCACATTGGTATTAAGCTCAGGATAAGCAATATCCACTGTTTTAATAATCGACCGGTCTATATTACACAGTGAAATGCTAACAGGCAATGATGGCGCACTAACCCCGCAATCCAGCTGGGTTACCACCGTATAGTTCCCTGAAGTAGTAGCCACATAGGTGTTGGTAGTGGCTCCATCTATAAGCATTCCGTTTAAATACCATTGGTATGGCCCCGCATTCGCCGTTGCGGTTAATGTTGCAGCCGTACAATCAGTTTGACTCGTTAAGGGTTGTTCTGCTTTCTCCGGGAACCGGGAAATAAAATTGGACATGGAAAATGCATTACTTTGCTGTACCATTGAAACGGTAAGCCTGCTTGAACTGGTTATAATAATTGTACTTGGCGAACCAATATTTGTATTTGTAAAACTAACTAAGGACAAGCCTGTACTGCCCAAACTTTTACGGGTGCCAATACCGGCTATGGTTTCTATATCGCGGTTTGGATAGGGAGGTGTACCATTTGCCGTCAGAAAAATGCGATCTGCACTTCTGGTAATGATGTAACCAAAGTAATCCAGATTGGTGGTTGGCACATAGGCCGTAAACTTTGAGGTTTCTACCCGCTTTGATCCCGAGCAACTTGATATTGGAACCAGCGTAGCCACATCCACTTCGCAACCGGCACCACCTGATGCACCCGCTGTACCTGAGAAAACTCCAATATTTTTTGTCGCTAAAATCCAGGTAGAAGAATATCTTCCGGTATTATTTACCGGGTCGTATGCTCCATTAAGATACCCATGATTAAAGGTTTGCTTATCTCCTGGTTGTGCTAAAACATAAGTAGTTGTACCTTTCTGAACACCATTTTGATCAAAATTCACCACTGTAAAACTGGTATTTGCTTCAGTAGCAATCACCGTAGTTTGCTCTGCAGTTATATTACCTTCTCCTCTTACCACCACATATTCCTTACCCAATGAAGCAATTGGAGGAATAGGATTGTATGCCCCGTCGCCGCATCCGCCAGGCGCATCTAAATCTGCAGAAGTATTCATAACTGCTGAGCCAGAAGATTCGACTAAAGTTCCAATGGGTGCATGGAACAAATAACTCTGACCCGCATTTAAGGTAGCTGTAGCCACCCCTCCTATTTTAACAATGGTATTATTTTCCACTGCCATAATGCTATAAATCGGTAGATGTGCGCTACCCGCCAGGTTTCCGTCGCGGTAATATCCTACCCTAAAAGAGGTTCCGATTGCCGCATCACCAAAACTAAAAAGAGAAGCATTTCCTTTAATATTGTCGTCGCTGCCATCGCTACCTAAATTATCTGAAGCTACGTTTCTTAAGTTTACAGAAATAGAACCTGTTGCTTGAACAATTAAACCTGCTCCATTTAATACGGTGTTTAAAGCATATGCTAAAGCATTTTTAGGTAGTCCATCAAAACGTTTAACATAGGGAGTACCTTCAACACAGGTAAAATTAAACAATAAGGTACCATCACTTTTAGATATGGTTCCGGTAACCGTTCCTGCATCTGAAGTAATTACAAGTTCGTTTGCCTTACTCCAGTATTGCCATGGAGCTGGCGCGATATAATGTTTTGAATAGCTTGGAGGGCTAAGCTTGCTTTTATCGGCTCCAGAACTAAAGCTGTTTTCAGCTGTTAAACCAGAAGAAATTTCAGTCTTAGCCACCTCGCGCGCAAAGGCCATATTTACTGTAAACAGCAATATTAAAACCAGTAGTACGTTATATAGAAAGCTAAGTAGATTTTTAACCATAAGCAATTGATCAAACCCCATAAATTGAGCGATTCTATGCTTAAAATTTATGCATAAGCAATACGCTTATTGTACAAATCCAACACAACAAATTACCAATCAAAAAAATTAAATTTAGTAGTTGTTATTTAGCTTAAAACAGTCAAAACAGGGGATTTTTCAGTCGAAAATAATCAAAAATCCATTAATAAAAATGCACGGAACATTAAATTTAACAACAACATAACTTGCTGTTTAATAAACATTTACACAAAAAAATAATTCTGTATTTTTACTTATACAACAATTAAGCATAATTGTTTTTAGCTTTTTTAAGCAGCCAAAAACAGCTTATTTTCAAACCACCTAACAACTAACCCTTTAGCTAAAAAATAAAGTTCAAAAGGCAAAAATCAGGCGCCCGATCTGGGCTTGTTTTATTTTTTAACACTCCAATTAAAAATAAAATCATTTTTTAACTGAATTATTTGTTTTTTGCTAAATCCTTTTACCTTAAACGGGTTTTAAGGCAGTTTTTAACCTTCAAATCCCTGTACTAAAGGTTTCAGTTTTAAGGATAAGAATTGGTTAATTTCTAAGCAATATAGGGAAAATTACGCACCTTAAAAACAAAAAAAGTTCGTCATGTATGCCATCACGAACTTCATTTCATTAAAGTTTAAAATACGGTTATTTTTTTATTTCAAATATGATTTTACCGTCTTTCTTTAGTTCCATATTTCCCTGATGCTCCGTATAAATATAATTTTGATTATGGTATTGGATACCCGAACCGGTTGTATCTCCTTTTAAATCGATTGTTTCTCCATCAAGTAGAAAAGTAGCCTTGTTTAACGTATTATTGAAAGACATTTGCAGTTTTTTCCCATTTTTATCAATCACTGTACTTTCTACTACATCATCTTTATGGCTAAAAACGACTTTACCATCTTTAGTCAATTCTAAATTCCGTCCCTTTCCCCTCAATTCATAATGGTCATTTTTGTACCAAATGCCCGAAGCAGCTTTTTGTCCTGTTAATTCTATTTTCTCCCCGCTTAAAACCAAAGTTGCGGTATTTTTACTGTTGTTGAAAACCATACCAAGTTTAGAACCATCTTCATTAACCAAAGAATCGGCTACAATTTCCTCTTTAGTAACGGTAGTAGTACTATCTGTACTACTGGTTTCTTCTTTTTTTGAGTTGACATTACAAGCTGTTAAAAACAAACCGGCCATAATTACTGCTGTATATACTTTTTTTACCATAATAAGTTTTCATTAATTTATGTGGTTGTTCAATAACAAAAACATGACCAAAAATTCGGGTTGTATATTAAGTTTTTATTTCCAGCGCCTGTGCGACCATAACCATTGGGCAGGTTCAGAACAAATACGCTCCTCAAGTTTACAAATAAACGATTGTGTAATTTCATTTTCCCCCATTCGTTCCGTACAATCGGTAATTAATGAAAACTTAAATTCATAGCCATTTCCATGTTTATTAATGATCTCCAGATATAAAACAACAGAATTGCTTACTTTAGCCAGTTTTTCGGCACCGGTAAATAAGTTTGTGGGTTGGTTCATGAAATTCAAAATGCATTTTGCATCTGCTCCCGGAAACTGATCTGCCAAAAACAAAGTTAACCTGGGCTTATTGTTTTTTCTTAAAAGGATTCTTAATGCACGGCTGGCAGGAAGCATCTGCATGCCAAACCTAGTTCTTAACTTATAAATCAACTTTCCCATAACTTTATTCGTCAATGGTTTATAAATTGCATTTACTTCGTAAGGGATCATTCCGGGCAAAATATTCAGGTATTCCCAATTCCCATAATGTCCAAGCATAACAATAACATCACGTTTCTGCTGGTAATAATAGGTTATAATTTCAGGGTTGGTTATTTCTACATTTCTCAACATCTCTTTTTTAGAAACACTAAACAGTTTGACCGTTTCTATGATAAAAACAGATAGATGAACATAAAAAGCAGAAGCGGTTTGCTTAATGGCTTCGTAAGATTTTTCAGGAAAACAACGCGATAAATTTTGGATAATTACGGGATAACGGTATCGAAAAATAGAATAACATAGTTTATATAGAATTTTACCCAGTGTGTTTTTTAAAAATTTTACGGGCAACAAACTTATTAAAACCAGAAGTGTGTAAATGGTCCAGAATGCAAAAAAGCGGAGCATCCGCTCAGGGAATTTAGCGATAGGCATAATAATAAATAAGGATTTAATATTTTGCCTCTTCAGTATCGTGAAGGCTGTTTACAACCGGATAAATGGCTAAAAAAAGGATGATTAGAACAACTAATCCAATAGAACCTAACATTAAAAATATTTCAGAACAAACCATAGCATTTCATTTAAAAATGAGACACGGTGACCTTACTTTACCCCTACGTAATGATTGAATAAGTTTGGTTGCTTAAGCAAATTTACTGCACTGTGCTTTTGCGATTTTATTTAACCAAGTAAAAATTTTGCTTTTAGACTCATCAAAAGTGGTGATGTTGCTCCAGGCTTCGAAAAAAGTCTGTTCTAAAATATGTTCTGCATTTAATGCATCTGGCAACGTTCTTAGGATAGAACCGTATAATGCCGCAGCATAAAGTTGATATAAGTTTTTAAAGGCTTTTGCATCATGGGTCCTAAGTTGGTTAAAAAAGAGTGTTTCATCAGATAACCAAAATCCTGAATTTGACTGTTCATTATGATTTGTGTAAATTTTAACCATGCAAGCAATTTTCGTTATATATCGTTCAACCCTATTTTAGCAATAATTGTTTGACATTTATCTAACAATCAAACAACTACAAAGAATAAAGGAATTACAATTGGTTCAACAAAAAAATAGCCTTAAAATTAGAATTACTAATCTTTAAGGCTAAGCTTTACAGGGTTATGTTTTATTTTGTTTTAAAGACAACTACAGCTAAAGGTGGTAAATCTACCTTAATCGAAAATTGCTGGTTATTATAAGGTTCTTTATCCGGTACAATATCGCCCGCATTTAATTTACCGCTGCCATAAAATTCTGTGGCATCGCTATTAAATAATTCTTTCCATTTAGTTTGGAACGGAACGCCTATTCTATAATTTTCACGAATAACCGGTGTAAAATTTAAAGCGATAATCAAGGTATCCTTTGCTTTCGGTCCTTTACGCATATACACAAAAACAGATTCGTTGCTGTTGTCGGCATCGAGCCATTCAAAACCTTCGTAGCTAAAATTAAAATGATACAATGCAGGTTCTTTACGGTATAAAAAATTCAGGGCTTTAACTGTTTCCTGCATACCTTTATGGGGTGCATATTGCAACAAATGCCAATCTAAGGACTGGGTAAAATTCCATTCGTTGGTATCTCCAAATTCGTTACCCATAAACAAAAGTTTAGCCCCGGGATGTGTAAACATATACCCATACAATGCTCTTAGGTTAGCGAATTTCTGCCATTCATCTCCAGGCATTTTATACAGCATCGGCGATTTTCCATGTACAACCTCATCGTGCGAAAATGGAAGCATAAAATTCTCTGTAAAGGCATAAGTCATGCTAAAACTGAGCTGATTTTGATGGTGTTTTCTATCAAGCGGATCAACTTTAAAGTATTTCAAAGTGTCATTCATCCAGCCCATCATCCATTTCATTCCAAAACCAAGTCCACCTGCGTAAACCGGGTGGGTTACACCAGGGTAAGTACTGCTTTCTTCGGCAATGGTTTGCACGCCCTCAAAGTTTCCATAAACGGCTTCGTTTAAATCTTTTAAAAATTGAATGGCGCCCAGGTTTTCACTTCCTCCGTATTCATTTGTTGCGGCATCGGCCTCTTCTCTCGAAAAATTAAAGTAAAGCATAGAAGCAACAGCATCTACCCTTAATCCATCTGCATGGTACTGATCTAACCAAAAGAGTGCATTGCTGATTAAAAAGGACCTGACTTCGTTACGGTCGTAATTAAAAATATAAGATTTCCAATCGGGGTGGAAGCCTTTGCGCATATCAGCGTGTTCATATAAATGTGTACCATCAAACTCATACAATCCATGCCTGTCGCCAGGAAAGTGCGACGGTACCCAATCTAAAATAACGGCAATATTTGCTTTATGGAGTTCATCTATTAAAAACATTAAATCCTGGGGCGAGCCATACCTGGAACTGGCTCCGAAATACCCTGTGATTTGATAACCCCAGCTAGGAAAATATGGAAACTCCATAACCGGCATAAGCTCTACATGCGTAAAACCCATTTCAGTGATGTAAGGCACTAAAGTTTTAGCAATTTCCCTGCAGTTTAAAACTCTTTCAGGATTTTCAGGATCACGTTGCCATGAACCTAAATGCAATTCGTAAACAGAAATTGGCTGATCTAAAGCATTTAACCGGGGTCGTTTTTTAAGCCAGCTTTTATCCTTCCAGTCATAATCGGTATCCCAAACTATTGATGCCGTTTGTGGAGGATGCTCCCATTTCTTAGCATAAGGATCTCCCTTCTCATGCTCTGACTCATCGAAACCTTTAATAAAATATTTATATACCTCTCCTTTATCCACATCGGGAATAAACCCTTCCCAAATTCCAGATGCATCCCAACGTTTATTTAGTATATGACTTGTACGATTCCAGCCATTAAAATTTCCAACTACCGTAACTTTTATGGCGTTGGGTGCCCAAACAGAAAAATAAGTGCCTTTTTTATTTTCTACAGTTAAAATATGGCTGCCCATCTTTTCGTATAAACGAAAATGTTTCCCTACCAAAAATAAGTCGATATCGTAATCACTAAGTAAACTGTAAGCCCAAACCGCCTGGCTTTGATCAATTTGTGATACGACTGCTTTTTTTACAGGAACTTTTTTTACTGCTGACATATTTTTCTTGGTTAGATAATTTAAACCCCAAATACTAAACAGCATTTGGGGCTAAAAGATTTACAGACTGAAAATCTGTATTTCGGAGAAGTTTTTATTGCATTTAAACTGTACACAGTTTTTATCGTCAGTGTAGAATTCTTTGATTTCTTTATCATCAACCACAACTTTTCTAACCTGGAATTTAACCCCCATTAACTTACAAGCATATAACTCATAATTAGGTGTATATAAACCTTCGCTTAATTGGGTAATTTTTAGATTTTGAGTATCGCCCTTTACCGTAAACTTCTTTTCTAAATAAATATCCTGCTCATAGGCAAAAGTATCCCCATGATCTTCGTACATAAACGAATTTACTTCGTAATCACTATAATAAATATTTAAAGTTACTTCAGAAATTGCTTTTTCATCTACGTACTGCATTACAGGGTATTCGGGAATAACCGAACCTGCTCTTACAAAAATAGGCATGCTGTCTATTTTGGCCTCAACCGTATGCTCGCTTTCTCCGGCAAGCACTTCGTTGGTCCAGTAATTATACCAGCTGCCTTTGGGCAGGTAAACGACTCTTGAAATTGCACCTTGTTCTAAAACCGGGCAAATTAAAAGTTTATCACCATAGGTAAATTCGTCCTGGCGGAAATGATTACTAATATTTTCCTGCTCGAGCATAACCAGCGGCCTTAATATTGGAAAACCATAACGGTGATGCTCCCAAAAAACGGAATATAAATAAGGCATTAAACGATACCTTAATTCGATAAACTTGCGGTTAATGTCTTCAAAAAAAGCACCAAAACTCCATGGTTCACGTTCTGCAGTATCTCCGGCAGAGTGTGCACGCATAAAGGGTGAGAAAGTTCCTAACTGAATCCAGCGGGAGAATAATTCTCCATCCGGTTCGCCACTAAAGCCGCCAATATCGGTACCGCAAAAAGGCACCCCCGAAACCGACAAGCGCTGGCATTGAATGTTTCCAATTTTTAAATGCTCCCAGGTGGCAATATTATCGCCTGTCCAAACACTGGCATAACGCTGCATGCCCGAATATCCGGCCCTGGTAATGGTAAACGGTCGTTTATTTCGCATCAGTTTTTTTAGGCCTTCGTAGGTAGACCGAACCATTTGCATGCCATATACATTATGTGCCTTACGGTGCGAACCGCGGAAACCATCATAATTGTGGCGTACATCATTTGGAAAAGTTCCGGATCCAAATACTGCTGGCTCGTTCATGTCGTTCCAAAAACCTGCAACTCCCATTTCGACCAACTCTTTGTACAAGTTACCAAACCAGGTACGCACTTTAGGATTTGTAAAATCAGGAAACTGGCAACGGCCTGGCCAAACATGCCCTTCCATATAATAATCATCGCTTCTGCGACAGAAAAATCTTTTTTCTTTACCTTCTTTAAAAACCCAGTAATCATCATCTACCTTAATTCCCGGATCAATCATCACAACGGTTTTAAAGCCATCATCTGAAAGTTCTTTAATCATCCTTTTAGGATCGGGGAAATATTTTTTGTTCCAGGTAAAGCAACGATAGCCGTCCATGTAATCTATATCTAAATAAATGGCGTCACATGGAATTTTACGGTCTCTAAACTGTTTTGCAATTTCTTTAACCTTGGTTTCAGGATAATAACTCCAGCGGCATTGCTGATAGCCTAATGTCCATTTTGGAGGCATTGGATGTGTACCCGTTAAACTTGCATATCTTTTAACCACATCCATCATGTGGGGTCCATGAATATAATAATACTGCAACTCGCCACCATCGGCCCAGAAACTGGTTTTATTTACGTCTTCCCCACCAAAATCAAAGTAAGATTTAAAAGTATTATCGAAAAATATACCATAAGCCGCCTGGTTGTGGATACCCATGTAAAATGGAATGGTCCTGTACAAGGGGTCCTGGTTCCAGCCAAATGAATAAGCATCGGTATTCCAGTTTTCAAACCTTCGGCCGCGCAGGTTAAAGTTGCCCGATTTATCGCCCAGGCCAAAGAAATTTTCTTCAGGATGGCATTTTTTCGTTGCAAAAATATAATAACCTCCAAAATCTACATTTTCCTCCCAATGCATTGAATTGGCTTCATCAACCATCAATAAATTGGTAATATTATCATGGAAAGAAATATGAAAGTTAGCTTTTTCAATTTTACAGGTTACAGCGTGTGTAGATACGGTATAACTGTCGTCATGTTCCTGCATTTTAAACAAGGATACCTTTTGATCTACTTCCGGCACGGCATAAGAAAAATCATCCAGAAAAACACCATGTGGCGCAAGGCGAACCCGGATAATATCATCACTCACCACCCTGATTTCGACGCGGGCATCTCCATCAGAAAAATAGAATCTATTTCCCTCCTTCTTTACTTTCTTTACTTCGCCAAGGTATTGTTTTACAATTGGCTTTACAGATATATCTACCGGGTTATTTAAGTGCTGTATTTCCTGCTCTTTCTCAATTAACTCATTGATTTCGTCTTGTTTGTCGTTTTGCGATTCCATCCTACTTTTTCAAAAATTTAAAAACATCTTACTCTCAAACCGGGATGTGCTTAAGAAAGTACTATAATACAAATATTTTATAAAAGCAGCTTAGTAAATCATAAAAAAAGCCTTCGATACTTTAAAAGTACGAAGGCTTTAGAGAGAAAAAAAGAAGTTTTAAGGGTTAAATGTAAAACCTAAATAATAAATAGCACCGGCTTCAGGGTTACCAAAAGAAGTGTTGTAATATTTGTTTAGCACGTTTGAACCGCCTAATTTAATTACAGACATTACCGACGGAACCCTTAAGCTAACCTGCGCATCCAATGAGCTGTATGCCGGAACATCGCCAGCTGCAAAAGAAGAATTCCAATAGAATTTATCCTGCCATCTGTAAGAAACATTGAAACCAAAGTTTTTAATAATTTCTTTATTTCCTAAACCCAGGTTATAACGAATTTTTGGGGTGTTGAAATCGTTGATGTAATTATCAGGCAAATCGCCAATTTTATTATAAGAAACATTACCACTGATATTGTATTTACCAAGTAGATAATCAAGACCCAAAGCGGCACCATACGACGTTACTTTGCCTGTTGCATTTACCGGAACACCGTATTTAACATAATCTGTAGTAGCGCCTACCTGCTGGTAAACATTTACCGAGGTGATAAAATCTTTATATTGATTATAATATGCATAAGCATCAATCAAGAATTTTGGACCTAACAAACCTTTATAACCTACTTCAAAAGCTTGTACGCTTTCTGGCCTTACACCTCTGCTGTCAAAAGTATATTTCTGCAATATTCCTGCGGTAGGTACTCCAGTAACCTGTGCCGTTTGAAAAGCCCTGTAACTGCTCTCCGTGTATCCTTTAGTAGCCTCAGTACCTAAACCGTATTTGGCCAAACTTTCTGGCAAACCGCCAATAAGTCTTTGAGAACCACCACCAACAGAAAGATCGATATATTGATTTTGAGTGGTTGGATTACGATAACCTGTTTGATAAGACAAACGGATGTTATTGTTTTTTGCTACAGTAAATACACCTGTAATTCGTGGTGTAAAACGTCCATCAAAATTGGTACTCTTATCATAACGACCGGCTACGGTAAGTTTAAAGAATTCGCCGAATTTTTTTCCAGCCTGTGCAAATGCACCATATTCATTGATGTCAATTTTACGGTTTAAATCGTCAAATATTGTTCCTGCAGATCTTAACTGATATAACCTTGACGATGCACCTACCTGAAATTCAATCACATTGTTAAAGGCATTTGTAAAATTATACATTCCTTCATAATGATATAAATTTGTTTTATCATCAAACTTGGCTCCATAAACACCAGTGGCAAAATTTGTAGCACTAATGTTGGTATTCATAATGGCTTGTTTAGCCGTTTCAAAAGCAGGCGTGCCTGGTAAGGCCCTGTTTGCATCAGCAACTGATCTTGCCGCCGCATTTGCCGCCACATCAGAAGCGCCCTGGGCTTTGGCTGTGGCATAAGCTACGGTGTAAGTTGGAAACCAACCTGTTCTTGAAGGGTTTGTTTTTTCATTAATGTAACTACCCAATATGGATGATATATAAGAATCGCCCGAACGTTCCTGGGTTGTATAAGCTTTAACAAAGAAATCCTGTCCTTTTAATTCCAGTTTATATTGGCCGATATTAAAATTTCTCAAAGAGTAACGATCCGATCCCGTATAAACAGATGTACCGGTTCCCCAGTTAGCCTGGGCTACCAGCTGAATGGTTGGTGTAAAATTATAATATAAACCACCAGATGCTTTCATCGATTTGGTATCATAATCAACCAAATCGATCTCGTTATATCCTGTACGCGATACCGATTGGTTGGAAATCAGACCTTTATTCATTCCATAAGCCAAACCAAGATAAGGCAATGCCGGCCTCAGCTGCGCATACGTAGGGTTTGAACTAATTAAACTAACCAAATTGTTGTATGTTAATGATGGAGCAGCATTCATAATGTTATTAAACCCCGCAAAGGCCGGAGCCAATTGTGGATTGGAAGCCACTCCGGCAGCCACAAACCGAAGATTTGCATTAACCTCATCGCCATAGCTATTTACGCCGTCGTAATTTGGATCAGAATTACGGTCGCCGGGTTTAACGCTATTGGCCACCCTGTCGTAATTTGAATAATTATTGGCAAACCAATCTTTAGCCTGTAAAAATGAGAAAGCCGCTTTTACGCCAAATTTATTGTTCCACGATTTTGCCAAACGTACATCCAACTGGTTAAAAGGCTGCACACTGCTGCTTGCATCATTTACGTGGTTAACGCCTGTTTTATATTGAAAACTTGCACCCTGATATTTAAACGGATCTTTTGAGGTCATTAATAAAGTTCCATTTATACCACCCGCGCCATATAAAGCCGAAGAAGCACCCGGCAAAAGCTCAACATTATCAATATCTAATTCTGTAATCCCTACAATGTTACCAACAGAAAAATTAAGGCCCGGCGCCTGGTTATCCATTCCATCAATGTATTGATTAAAACGGGTATTTCCGTTTGAGTTAAATCCACGGGTATTGATTGATTTAAAGGTTAAACTTTGCATACTGGTTTCCACACCTTTCATATTACTCAATGCATCATAAAAAGAAGGGGCTGCAATTTCTTTTATAGATGCAGCACTTAACCTTTCAATAGAAACCGGCGATTCTAAAATGCGCTCTGGTGTTCTGGATGCAGAAACAACTACATCTCCTCCCAAAACAACGGCAGTTTCCATTTCTATATTAATATTAGCAGTATTACCTGTAACCTCCTGCTCTACCGTACCATAACCCACCGAAGAGGCAACTATGGTAAAGGGAACTTTTGCAGTAGTTGTAAAAGAAAATGTACCATTACCATTTGTAGCTGCGCCACCAGATTGTCCTTTTATGGTAATACTAATCCCGGCCAATGCCTCTTTTGATTGCTTATCTTTAACGGTTCCGCTTACCGTAATGCTTTGTGCGTGTGCCACAACACCGGTTGCGCATACAACAAAAAGCACAAAGAAAATCTTTGTGAAAATTCTGCTCATAAATATTATAGTTTGGTTATTGGTTTTTAGTTATATAAACTTAATTGCTTTTTTCCATTTTAACAAATTATGTATGCATAATAATTTGAAAATCGAATTTTATTTTAGATAGATATTTTTTTGTATTTTGCAGTTTATATCCATCCGCGCATAATAAAATGCTGCCTGGATTTTTCTGCTAACCATATGAATAAAATTAAAGCTGTCTTTTGCATCATTATCCCAATCGCAATAGCTTTCCTCTTCAATACAAAAATTGGCAGTACGCCACCCTTGCTTAAATTTCTTAATCCTTTTATGGGTTTTTGGCAAAATGCCGAGAATAATCATTTTATGTTTAACCATAAGGCAAAGATTAAAGGAGCAATTGCAGAGATTGAGATTGTTTTTGACGACCGGATGATTCCGCATATTTTTGCCCAAAATGACCACGATCTTTATTTAGCCCAAGGTTATGTTACTGCTATGCACAGGCTGTGGCAAATGGATTTTCAAACGCGTTTTGCTGCTGGAAGAATTAGCGAGGTTGTTGGCAATAAAGCCATAGAAGTAGACCGCTATCAACGCCGTATGGGCATGGTATATGGTGCGGAAAACTCGTTAAAAGGTATGATGGCAGATCCAAAAGCCAAAGAAATGATTAATGCCTATACCGAAGGGATTAACGCCTACATTAAAACCCTGAACCAAGCTAATTATCCAATCGAATATAAAATCCTGGATTTTAAACCTGAAAACTGGACGCCCGTAAAATGTGCTTTATTACTGAAGCAAATGTCGGCAGTATTAGCAATGGGATCTGATGAATTTTATATGACCAATATTTTGAGGAAGTTTGGTCCTGAAGTAACCAAGGATCTTTTTCCGGATTATCCTTTCCGTGAAGACCCGATCATTCCGGTAGGCACAAAGTGGGATTTCACTCCCCTTCCAATACCAAAAACACCCGAATCTTTTACCAAAGCCATTACTGGCGATGTAAAAACTAAAGAAAAGGTAGAAGGCATTGGCAGCAACAACTGGGCCTTATCCGGTTCTAAAACAAAATCAGGTTATCCTATACTGGCAAACGATCCGCATTTGGATTTGAGTTTACCATCCATTTGGTACCAGATACAACTGCATGCGCCAGGTGTTAATACCTATGGCGTTTCGCTTCCTGGTGCACCTGGTGTTATTATTGGTTTTAACCAGAAAATTGCCTGGGGCGTTACCAATGTTGCGGCTGATGTACTTGATTTTTATCAGATTAAATTTAAGGATAGCTCTCACAACGAATATTGGTACAACAATAAATGGAACAAAACCACTAAACGTTTAGAAACCATTAACATTCGTGGTGCCCGACCAGAAGTTGATACCGTTTATTATACACATCATGGTCCGGTTGTTTATTTCCAGAAACCGAAATACAGCAGGGCAAATAATGTTCCTGTTGGCGATGCACTAAGGTGGATTGCGCATGATGAATCAAACGAGTTGATGACTTTCTATTATTTAAACCGCGGCAAAAACTACAATGATTACCGCAAAGCTTTAACTTTTTACACTGCCCCCGCACAAAATTTTGTTTTTGCCAGTATCGATAATGATATTGCCATTACGCCAAATGGTAAATTTCCATTAAAATGGAAAGATCAGGGTAAATTTATCCTGGATGGAACAGATCCTGCTTACGATTGGCAGGGATGGATTCCGGCAGCACAAAACCCAACAGTTAAAAACCCGCCAAGGGGTTTTGTAAGCTCTGCAAATCAATCATCAACCGATACAACTTATCCTTACTACATCAACTGGGAATTTTCTCCTTACGAAAGAGGAAAAAGAATTAACGATCGTTTAGCCGCAATGACTAAAGCTACGGCCGACAGTATAAGATTGATGCAAACGGACAATTATAGCGTTATGGCTCAAAATTTATTGCCTGCCTTAATGCCCTTAGTTAATAATGAACAACTAAATGCAACCCAAAAAGAAGCACTTGCTTATTTAAGCAAATGGAACAAAAGATACGATGCCAACCAAATTGCGGCCAGCGTTTTCGAAATCTGGACCAAAAGGTTATCCTTCGATATATGGAATGATGAGTTTGAGGTTGAAGGTGTTCCGATGCGTTATCCTTCGAGAGATCGTACAGTAGAAATGATTTTAAAAGAACCGAATGCAAAATGGTACGATAATATTAAAACTAATAAAAAAGAAACCCTTGCAGATTTAGTAAACGAATCTTTTAAATACAGTTGCGACAGTTTAGAAAAACGCTTCGGTCCAATTAACCAGGATTGGAACTGGGCTAATGTAAAACAAACCAATGTACCCCATTTGGCTAAAATTCCAGGATTTGGTTCAAAAGTTTTAATGATAGGCGGCGCAAAGAGCACCATAAATGCCATTAGCGAAAGCAACGGCCCATCATGGCGTATGGTTATTGAGCTGGGCAAAACACCCAAAGGACATGGCGTTTATCCGGGCGGCCAATCCGGAAATCCAGGCAGTAAGTTTTACGACAACATGGTTGATACCTGGGCAAATGGCAAGCTATATGATTTATTTTACATGCAAAGCCCTGATGATAAATCGGGCACAATTATTTCTCGTTTAAAAATATCTAAAAAATAAAAATGGTCTTCATCGTTATATTAATAGTTTGCTTCCTTTTACAAATGGTTTTACCCTGGTGGGTTATAATCGTTATTTCTTTTGCTACCTGTGGCATTATTGGTAAAACGGGCAAAATCGCTTTCTGGCAATCTTTCTTTGCCATATTCTGCTTATGGATCGGTTATTCCCTTTTTAAAAGCTTACCAAATGATAATGTTTTAGCCAGTCGTGTAGCAATTATGACAGGCGTAAAAATCTGGTGGTTATTACTTTTGGTTACCGGTTTACTGAGTGGTTTGGCCGCAGGAATAAGTGGTTATTGTGGCTATCAATTCCGCAAAGCTATGCTTGTAAAAAAAACTGACGCTTAAATAGCATAATGCTTCGTATTTTTGCCTTGTGATAAAGCATTCTGAAGATCTATTTTCCATTCAAAGTACAGCAGATTTTAATAAAACTGCACTAAAAATATTTAAATTTCAGGCAGTAAACTGTTCTGTTTATAAGGAATATATTCGCCATTTAGGCGTAAACATTTATGAAGTTAAGGCGGTTGAACAGATTCCGTTTTTGCCCATTAGTTTTTTTAAAAGCCATAGTGTTTTAAGCAGTAAAAATCCAATTGAGGTTACCTTTAGTAGTTCAGGTACCACAGGAATGATTCAAAGCAGCCACCATGTAACGAATGTAAAGTTATATGAACAAAGTTATCTGCAAGCTTTTAACCAGTTTTATGGAAATATAGAAGGGTATAGTTTTTTAGCGCTGCTTCCTTCTTACCAACAAAGATCGGGCTCTTCTTTAATTTACATGGTAAATGATTTAATAGAAAAGAGCAAACATCCTCAAAGTGGTTATTTTCTTTACAACCATAATGATTTACTGAATACCTTGCTGGATTTAAAATCAAAGAACCAGAAAACTGTATTAATCGGTGTTACCTATGCGCTCCTCGACTTTATAGAGCAATATGATATTAATTTCCCTGATTTAATTGTCATGGAAACCGGTGGCATGAAAGGGAAACGCAAAGAAATGGTACGTGAAGAACTGCACGAACAACTGACTAAAGGTTTTGGCATCCAATCTATCCACAGTGAGTATGGAATGACAGAATTACTCTCTCAGGCTTATTCTTTAGGAGATGGCATTTTTAATTGCCCGAGCTGGATGCAGATTTTAATCCGCGATACCAATGATCCTTTAAGTTTAATTGAAAACGGGAAAACCGGAGGTATTAATGTAATCGATTTGGCGAATGTCAATTCATGCTCTTTTATAGCTACCCAAGATTTAGGGAGAATAAATGAAGACAACAGCTTTGAGGTTTTAGGTCGTTTTGATAATGCTGATATCAGAGGATGTAATTTATTAGTGCAATAAGTTAAAACAAACGATTATCGAAATTAAAAGGCTTTACCTCAATGATTCTTATTTCTTTGGCTAAGGCATGATTTACATTCATCAAAAAATTAAATTCATCGTCAATTATAGCAGAAGGAACTTGTAATAAAAGAGATTTATTTTTTGAGACAAATTCATTCCCGATTTTTTGCAAGCCTGAAGGAGCTGGATAATTTCGCCAGTTTTTTGATAAATCTGCTTTATTAACAACCTGAATGTTATCTGCTGGAACATCAAAAACAGTGAGGCACAAAGTTCCTGCATCAACCATTGAATTTTTATTGACCAGAACTTCTAAAGCTGCCAGCGCACGGCTCGATGCCATGTAATGTACCGATATGCCAACCGAGTTCCATCGACCGCCAAATAACCTTGCTCCGGTTCCACTAACATCCTTTGCATGTTTGCAATTTGATATCCGGTATAAAATCATTAGCTCACTACACCGTATTCTATCCTGCCCAAAATTTGCAGAATCATGTCAAAACCAATTGAGGTATCTAAAAGGTTTAATGGCACTTCATTATTTAAAGCTTTATTGGGGCTGCGCATCCAAATATTAAAACTTTTGGCATCACCTAAAACATCTATACCACGCTCGTATAAACGTGCTAATTCAATAGCCCTATCGGCCGAATCAGTTTTAACCAGTGTAGATGGCGTGTAACGTTGCAAAGTACGTTCTGAAATGTGCAGGATGCCCGCAATCTCTTCAAGAGTTAAAGAAATTTGCTTTGCAAGTGCAATTAACGCTTTTTTGGATATTCCTTTTCGGGCAAGATTAAGTAAATCAAAATTGGTAGCCTGAGCATAGCTGTTGCCCATCATAGCCACCATTGGTGTTGAAACAACGTGCGAAACGTAAGCAACCATTGGTTCTTCAACAATATGCAAATCTTCTGTTTTCTTTTTCATATCAGACAATTACACATAAATATACGCAAATTGTCTGATACTAAAAATTAATTCAATCAATACCTTCCTTAGGATTTTAATTCAGGCTTATTCTGCAATTAAAAGAAAATAGTTTTTCTTACCTTTTTGCACCACAATAAATTTATCGTTTATCAAATGCTCCACATTGAAAATTTGATTTGCATCAGCTACTTTCTCCTTATTAACTGAAACACCTCCACCTTGGATTAATTTCTTTGCTTCTCCTTTCGAAGGAAATACTGTTGATTTTTCGGCTAATAAGGTTGCCGCATCAATTCCGTTTGCCAATTCTGCCTTTGAAATGTTAAATTGAGGAATGCCTTCAAACATTTCTAAAACCTGCACCACCGACAAGCTTCTCAAGAATTCTAAAGATCCATTACCAAATAAAAATCCGGATGTTTTAATGGCAGTTTCCAAAGCCTCAACCGAATGTGTTTTTATGGTAATATCTTCTGCCAATGCTTTTTGCAGAATACGCAAATGCGGCGCAGCATCATGTTCTTTTTCAAGCGATTCAATTTCCTCTTTAGTTTTTAAAGTAAAAATCCGAATCCACTTTTTAACGTCATCGTCAGTTGCATTTAACCAGAACTGGTAAAATTTATATGGAGATGTTTTTTCTGCATCTAACCAAACAGCGCCACTTTCGGTTTTTCCAAATTTAGTACCATCGGCTTTTTTAATTAGCTGCGTAGTAATTGCATAGGCTGTTCCCTGATCTTTTCGTCTGATTAACTCTGTTCCGGTAACAATATTTCCCCACTGGTCTGAGCCACCCATTTGAACCAGACAGTTGTTATTTTTCCATAAATGGTAAAAATCGTAACCTTGAATTAACTGATAACAAAATTCTGTGAAAGAAAGTCCGGAATCACCCTCCAAACGTCTTTTAACACTATCTTTTGCCATCATATAATTTACGGTAATGTGCTTACCCACATCCCTGATGAATGTAAATAAATTCATATCCCTAAACCAATCGGCATTGTTAACCATTACGGCCCCATTACCAGCATCCTCAAACTTTAAGAATTTAGCCAGCTGGCGTTTCATACCCGCAAGATTATGTTCAATCATTTCTTCTGTTTGGAGATTGCGCTCGTCCGATTTTCCGGAAGGATCGCCAACCATTCCGGTAGCACCACCAACCAAAGCATAAGGCTTATGCCCAGCCCTTTGAAAATGGATTAAAGTCATGATCTGAGTTAAGTGTCCAACATGTAACGAATCTGCAGTTGGGTCAAAGCCAATATAACCAGAAGTCATACCTTCGTTTAACTTTTCTTCAGTATTCGGCATAATATCATGTAACATGCCCCTCCAGCGTAACTCTTCAACAAAATTTGTCATGGTATAAAATTAATTGGGCAAAGATAATTATTAAGCTGAAAGGTAAAAGAAGTTTAAAGTTTTTAGTTAGCAATCAGAAACTGTATAATCTGCTTGCGTTATCACGCATCGCGAATGAAATCTTTATCTTTTTGAAGTTCGCCAAAAGAAATTAAACGTTTAAAATATTATCTTGCCAAACCAAATCTGGCATAATCGAAGCATAAATTATATGAATTTCCTATCGCACTATTATTTTGACAGATTGACAACCGATTCAAATGTGGTAATGGGTACTGTTTTACCTGACCTTATTAAAAATGCCTCTAAGGAAGCCAATCTCTATCCTCAGAAAAATGAGTTTTTATTTAAGGGAAATCTTGATGAAGAGCACTTATTAAAAGGATGGAAACGACATTTGGCTGTCGATTTGTTTTTCCATTCATCAGATTTCTTTATGGAAAAAACAGCCGAATTAAAAATATTAATTAAACCGGTGGTTGAAGGTACGCCGATCCGTCCGTCTTTTTTAGCCCACATAGGCTTAGAGTTGCTTTTAGATCATTTATTAATTGAGCATAATTTAATCCAGGTTAATCATTTCTACGATCATCTAAACGAAGTGAAAAAAGCATCATTAACTGATTTTCTGGAACATTGTAATTTTAAACAACCAGACATTTTTTTCAATTTTCTTGAAAAATTTATCAGCAGCCGTTATTTATTGAGCTACCAAAAGCTGGACAACATTAGCTATGCACTAAACCGAATTTGTATGCGCCTTTGGCCGCAAAGCCTGGAAGAAAAGCAATTACAGGATTTAACCAAACAGATTACCTTTTACAAACAACAGCTTGAAAAAGATTATATGGATATTTTCCATGAAATAGAGGAAAAGTTAACAGCGCTTACATAAGCTGATATTTCTTTTAACAGCCTGGATTTATCAGTGCACCTCCATAGTAAAAAAGATGCTGAAATAAATTTAGCGTGACGACCAATTAAACAAATTAGTAGTTTGTTTTAGTTATTAAATCAATCCTTCCTTTTTTTATCTTTGCTTCATGTCGCTATTTACAGTTAAAGAAGAAATGGATGCCCTGGTTGCAGAGCTGAACCTGCATAACTACAATTACTATGTACTGGCCATGCCAACCATTGGCGATTATGAGTTTGATAAAAAACTTAAACATTTAGCTGAACTGGAAAAGGCAAATCCTGATTTTGCAGATCCAAACTCTCCTACACAACGTGTTGGCGGAGACATTACCAAAAATTTCATCACTGTAAAGCATAAATACCCAATGTTATCTTTGGGTAATACTTACAATGAACAGGATTTAAGAGATTTTGATGAGCGGATTCGTAAAGCAATTGGTGATCATTTCGAATATGTTTGCGAGTTAAAATTTGATGGTTTATCCATTAGTTTAACTTATGAGCATGGTAAACTTCTGAGGGCCGTTACCCGTGGTGACGGAACTCAGGGAGATGATGTTACCAATAATGTAAAAACAATCCATACCATTCCACATCAAATAAAAACAAAAGTAGCGCCCGATCACTTCGAAATCCGTGGTGAAATTTTCATGCACAAAGCTGCGTTTTTAAAATTAAATGCAGCCCGCGAAGAACTCGGGGAGATTCCTTATGCCAACCCAAGAAACTTTGCTTCGGGCACCATTAAAATGCAGGACAGCAAAGAGGTAGCCAAACGACCTTTGGACGGTTTTATCTACTTTTTATACACGGATAAAAATGAATTTAAAACCCATTGGGAAAGTTTAAATGCCGTAAAGGAGTGGGGTTTTCATGTTTGCGAACATAATAAATTAGTTCAAAACATAGATGATGTTTTGGCCTTTATCCACCATTGGGAGAATGAACGTTTCAAATTAAGTTACGATATTGATGGCATTGTAATTAAAGTTAACAGTTATGCACAGCAAGAGGAACTGGGCTTTACTGCGAAATCTCCAAGGTGGGCAATTTCCTATAAATACAAGGCCGCAGAAGTGGAAACCATTCTGAACAAAGTAACCTATCAGGTTGGAAGAACCGGAGCAGTTACACCTGTAGCCAATTTAAAACCCGTTTTGCTGGCAGGCACAACCGTTAAAAGAGCTACGCTACATAATGCAAATGAAATAGAACGTTTAGATCTTCACGAAGGAGATACTGTTTTTGTAGAAAAAGGTGGTGAAATTATTCCTAAAATAATAAAGGTTAACCTGGATAAGCGCCTGGCAGGTGCGGCTAAAGTTCATTATTTGCACAACTGTCCGGAATGTGGAACCGAACTCATCAGAAAAGAAGGCGAAGCAGTTCATTATTGCCCCAATGATGAAGGTTGTCCGCCACAAATTGTTGGAAAAATTCAGCATTTCATAAGCAGAAAAGCGATGAATATTGATGGTTTAGGCGATGAAACCATAGAAACCTTTTATAAAAACGGGTTGGTAAACCACATCAGCGATTTATACAAATTATATGAAAAGGCTTTACAACTTAAAACATTAGAGCGCTTTGGTGAACGCTCTATTGAAAATATGCTTACAGGTATAGAAAAATCAAAAGAAATGCCTTTCGAAAAGGTGTTATTTGGATTGGGCATTCGTTATGTTGGTGAAACGGTAGCCAGAAAATTAGCTGCCGGTGTTAAAAACATCGACAAACTGGCTACTGCTACAATAGAAGAATTAATTGCTATTGACGAAATTGGACAACGCATTGCAGAGAGTATTGTTGAATATTTTGGAAAAACAGAGCATTTAAAGCAAATAGAATTATTAAAAGCAGCAGGTTTGGCCTTTGAAATTGAAGAAAAGGTAATTACACTGGCAAGTGATAAACTTATTGGAAAAACATTCGTAATTTCGGGCGTTTTTGAAAACTTTAGCCGCGAAGAGCTAAAGGACATCATTGAAGCCAATGGAGGTAAAATTTTGAGCAGTATTTCAGGCAAATTAAATTACCTGGTTGCCGGCGATAACATGGGACCATCAAAACTGGAAAAGGCAAATAAGCTAAACATTCCAATGATCAGTGATGCCGAGTTGCTGGAAATGATAAAATAACAAAGAAGGAATGGATGTTAAAATCAATAAACGAAAGATTAAACCATTTTACATTCGGAATTCAATAATTTAATAATTACAATATATAATGAACAAATTTCAGGGTACTGGTGTAGCTCTTGTTACACCTTTTAACGCAGATGGATCAGTTGATTATAATGGCTTAAAAAGCCTGATTAATCACTTGATAGATGGAGGGATAGATTATCTCGTTTCCTTAGGTACAACCGGCGAAACCGCTACTTTAACTAAAGACGAGAAGAAGAAGATCTGGGCTTATACCGCTGAAATTAACAACAACAGATTACCTTTAGTTGCGGGCATTGGTGGCAATGATACTTTAGCTGTTGCAGAAGACATTAAATCTTTCGACACTACAGGCTATAGTGCAATATTATCCGTTAGTCCTTATTACAACAAGCCAACGCAGGAGGGCATTTATCAGCACTATAAGTACTTGAGCGAAGTTAGTCCGTTAGACTTAATTTTATATAATGTACCAGGCCGTACCGGAAGCAATATGAGTCCGGAAACAACTTGCCGTTTAGCGCACGACTTTAAAAACATTATAGCTACAAAAGAAGCTTCAGGAAGCTTTGATCAGTTTAATGAGATTATGAGGGATAAACCAGCTGATTTCCTTTTAATTTCTGGTGATGACCCCATTACTTTGCCAATGATTGCTTTGGGTGCCGCAGGGATTATTTCTGTTATTGGAAATGCTTTACCTAAACAGTTTTCAGAAATGGTTAACCTTTGCCTTTCGGGCGATTATAAAGCCGCTATTCCTGCTCATTTAAGTTTAGTAGATTTTACCAGAATGGTTTTTGCGGAGGGCAATCCGGCTGGAGTTAAAGCTGCTTTAAAGCATCTAAATGTTTGCGGAGATACGGTTAGATTACCGCTTGTAAAAGTTTCGGATACACTGGAAAAATCTATTATAAACGAAGTGGAAAAATTGAGTCAGCTGGTTTAGCTAAATTCAATTTTTTAAGAAAAAAGGCGTCTGGAACATCACCAGATGCTTTTTTTATGGAATAAGGGCCCGCTTTTTTGAAATCAGCATCTACCGTAACAAAAAAGTTTCTTCAGGTAAAATGATTTAGTAATTTCTCAGCGGTTTCAAGGCATTATTATTGTCTTAGATTTATACACACACAATAAACACACAAATGAAAAAACTATTACTGGCAGGCTTAGCCGTTTTCATGCTAAGCTGCAAAACACCTGCAATTTCCCCTATCGGAACAACTGAAACATCTTTTAAACAAAAAAACCGAACAGCTGAACTGGTTTCGGCAGTAGCAGACGGAACCAGCATTTATCGTGTTTCGAGGAGAACTTTCGATTCAGTTAGTACGCCATTTTATTCCTTTTATTATTTTTATCACGGCAAGTTGGTTCGTTATGAGCAAGCTGCACAACCTGATGATTACAAATTTATCAGGTAACAAAAAATCCCCTTGAAATTCAAGGGGATTTTTATGGGTTCTAAATATTTTTAAGGCTTTAAGCTTTGTTTTTAGTTTCCTGAACTTCTAAGCGGATGGCTTGTGCTAAGTTTTTTAAGTCTTGCATTCCTTTACGGATACGCGTACCAGCAGCACTGTTTCCTTTAGTATAAAACTTATCAGCATCTGCTTCTAAAGCTGCGATCAGACTTTTTACTTCTTCAAATTTTTTCATGTTTAATAACTCCTCTAAGTTTTTAAGTTAAGATTTAATAATACTTACTCTAATTTAATGTGTTTAATTAAATAAAAAAACTTTTGCTAAAATAAAAAACAGCCTTAAAAGTGCTTTTTTTCCACATTAGACTCATTTATAAACATTGAACACTCAAAAAACAAAGAAAACACACTAAAAAACAAGCAATTACAGGCATAGCAACACAAAAAAGCCCTTTAAATTAAATTTAAAGGGCTTTTTTGTGTTATTTACAATTTATACAGATGCAAATTGATTTTCTTTATAGTAGCCGTTTTCAAGCTTTTCTGCTACTTCGCTAAAAGCATCCAAGGTGCGTTGTACATCTTCTAAAGTATGTACAGCTGTTGGAATTAAACGCAATTCGATCATTCCTTTAGGAATTACCGGATATACAACGATTGAACAGAAAATGCTATAGTTTTCACGCAAATCGTAAGTAATAGCGGTAGCATCACTCAACTCTCCTTTTAAGAAAACAGGTGTTACTACTGAATCGGTTACGCCTAAATCAAAACCACGCTCACGTAAACCTTTTTGCAAGGTCATTGCAATTTCCCAAAGTTTATCTTTTAACTCTGGCTGGCTTTTTAATAATTCTAAACGTTTTAATAAACCAATTACCATTGGCATGGGTAATGCTTTAGCAAAGGTTTGCGAGCGCATGTTGTACCTCAAGAAGTTGGTAATTTGCTCTGTTGAAGCTACAAATGCCCCAATGCCTGCCATTGATTTTGCGAAAGTACCGAAATATACATCAATGCCTTCAATACAATCCTGAGCCTCGTGAGTACCGGCACCGGTTTTACCCATTGTACCAAAACCATGTGCATCATCAACTAAAATACGGAAGTTGAATTCTTTTTTAAGCTCAACTATCTCTTTTAATTTACCCTGAGCACCACTCATCCCGAAAACACCTTCCGTAATTAAAAGAATACCGCCACCGGTTTCTTCAACCAGTTTAGTAGCACGCTCTAATTGCTTACGTGCACTTTCAATATCATTATGTTTATAAACAAAACGTTTACCCATGTGCAAACGCAAGCCATCTACAATACAAGCGTGCGATTCAGCATCATATACTACAACATCATTTCTATCAACTAAAGTATCAATGATTGATACCATACCCTGATAGCCATAATTTAATAAAAATGCATCTGGTTTACCTACAAAAGCAGCTAATTCTTGTTCTAACTGCTCATGATATTTAGAGTTTCCACTCATCATACGAGCGCCCATCGGGTAAGCCATACCAAAATCTGCAGCGGCCTGCTGATCTGCTTTTCTCACCTCAGGGTGATTGGCTAAACCTAAATAATTGTTTAAACTCCATACCAGATGTTCTTTTCCACGAAATTGCATGTGTGGTGCAATTTCCCCTTCTAATTTTGGAAAAGAGAAATACCCATGAGACCATTTTTGGTGTTGGCCAAGTGGCCCCATGTGTTTTGCTATTTTATCAAATATATCCAATGTAATATGTATTTATGTACTTTAAAATGTTGCAAATTTAATGTTTATTTGGCTCAAAATCAACATCCTTCTTCTTTCCCGTGTCAATTTCGCGAATCTTATAAGCCAATTTTATGCCAAAAAAGCCCCGATTTAATATCGGGGCTTTAAAATTATATTTGGTTGGTTCTAATCAACGTTATCGTGTAGAAAAGAATTATTAGGTCTGATTTCCGTTCCACCGTCCTGATCGTTGCTTAAAGTAAAGCGACTAACCTGCGATTCTGATGAATGCTGAACCTGTTGCAATTGCATTTGTTTACGCTTATAAGCGGGTTCGTTTTCTAATTCCTGTAAACCATTGGTTGTACGCAGTTTCATGCTTAAATCTTTCAAACGTAAAATACGTTCTTTAGATTTTCTAAGCTGCTCTTCCATTGATTCATCGTTTTTATCGTCATCTAAACCAACAACAGGCATTTCAATTTCTGGTTCTGGCTCTGGCATTGCCGGAATTTCGGCAACTGGTGTTTCAAAAACATAATTGGTTTCTGCCAGCTTTACTTCAAATTCGAAACCGCTTTCTGCCGGAGCTTCTGCTTGTGGTTCTTCTTCAATTAAAGTATGACGAACGACGTTATTTTCTGGCTCCTGTACTTTAGGAGTTTCTGATTTATTAAACAAACCGCCGAATAAATCAGCCTGTGAAGTTTCTTCTTTAGCTTTTAAAACCGGCTCGTATGAAGGAGTAGTTTTTGGCTGAATAAAAGAATTTACGGGTTCAACAACACGTACCAATGGCGCTTCTTCTGGTGTTAATAGAGAAATTTTCTTTTTATTTTTCTCTTCGTTAACACGTTCTTCCGAAGTTTGGAAACCAGTTGCAATAATCGTAACCGAAAGCCTGTCGCCCAATGATTCATCGGTACAGTTACCCCAGATTAAATCGGCAGATAAACCTGCTTTTTCCTGGATATAATCTGTAATAATGGAAACTTCATCCATGGTTACTTCGCGCACACCTGAACTGATGTTTAATAAGATATAACGGGCACCTTCAATTTCATTATCTTTAAGTAATGGAGAAGCCAAAGCTCCTTCTACTGCCTGTAAAGCACGGTCATCACCATCCGATGCAAAACTGCCCATAATGGCTACACCGCTATCTTTCATAACGGTACGCACATCTTTAAAATCCACGTTTATATAACCGGGTACGGTAATGATTTCGGCGATACCTTTTGCTGCAGTTGTTAAAATATCATCGGCCTGCCCAAAAGCTGAACCCAGGGTTAGGTTTCCAAAAATTTCACGTAAACGATCGTTTGAAATAACCAGATAAGAATCTACGTACTTTTTCAGTTCTTCCATTCCTTCGTCTGCCTGCAAACGACGTCTTTTTCCTTCAAAAGAAAAAGGTGTAGTAATGATGGCTACAGTTAAAATGTCAAGTTCTTTGGCGGCTTTTGCAATAATCGGACTTGCACCTGTACCGGTACCACCACCCATTCCTGCTGTAATAAACAACATTTTGGTTGTACTACCCAACATCGCCTTAATATCGTCGATATTTTCTATTGCTGAGTTTTTACCTACCTCAGGAATAGAACCAGCTCCCATTCCTTCGGTTAAACTAGCACCTAATTGTACCTTATTGGGTATAGGACTAGACTCGAGGGCCTGGGCATCTGTATTACAAATAATAAAATCCACACCAGTTATACCCGACAGGTACATATGGTTAACTGCGTTGCCGCCACCGCCTCCAACACCAATAACTTTGATGATTGATGACTTATCTTTTAACATTTCGAACTGCATAATCTTATGAATCAGTTGTTTAAAAATTCTTAATTCCTGTTCATTACTCAATGTAATATTAACACTTTTTCAACACACGTTTTCCACAAATGTTAAGAATGTGGAAAACTCATCTTTTGTTGAAAAATAAATTAGCTCTTCAGGTAATCTTCGTCGCTAACGTTCATATCATCCTGAATGAAAGTTCTTGTTTTTGCCAATAATTTATCGAACAAACCAGGTCCTCTTTTCTCTTTTTCTTTCGCTACTTTCGCTTTTTCTACAAACACACCTGGCTGTTTCATTTCTTCAATCAGCTCTTCGGCTTTTAAAATACCTTTAATTAACAAGCCAACACTGGTTGCGTACATCGGGCTTTTTAAATCGTCGTAAATGGTTTTCGGCATGTCTTCGTATTTGGATAAATGCTCATTGGGGTAACCAATACGGCAATCTAAACCTGTAACATATTCTACCAGCTGGCTTAAGTGTTTTAATAAAGCACCACCCCCGGTAATTACAATACCGCCTATTAGTTTCTTCTCGTATCCTGAAGATTTAATTTCATAGTAAACATGTTCTATGATTTCTTCCATACGTGCCTGAATAACGTAAGCCAGGTTTTTTACTGAAATTTCTTTTGGTTCGCGGCCACGTAGTCCCGGAACGCAAATAATTTCATTTTCTTTATTTTCTTCAGCTAAAGCTGATCCAAAGCGTGTTTTTAATAACTCAGCCTGATTGCGCATTACAGAGCAGCCCTCACGGATATCTTCTGTTACGCTGTTACCACCGAATGGAATAACGGCCGTATGACGAATAATTCCCTCATGGAAAATGGCAATATCTGTAGTACCTCCACCAATATCAACCAGGGCAATACCCGCTTCTTTTTCTTCATCGCTCAACACCGACTCGGAAGAAGCTAATGGCTCCAGGATTAAATCCTGAGTTTGCAGCCCTGCATTATTTACACATTTGATGATGTTTTTTACAGCCGTAACCTGCCCCGAAATGATATGGAAGTTGGCTTCAAGGCGAACGCCTGCCATACCAATCGGATCTTTAATACCCGGCTCGTTATCAATGGTAAACTCTTGTGGCAGCACATGGATAATTTCCTCTCCCGGAGGCATAACCAGCTTAAACATATCATCGATTAATTTATCGATGTCTTTTTTTCCAATTTCGTTATTTAATTCTCTCCTGGTTAAAATACCACGATGCTGTAAGCTCTTAATGTGCTGACCGGCAATCCCAACATTTACCACCTGTATTTCTACATTAGATTGGCCGCTGGCTACTTCTACTGCCTGCGCAATGCCTTGTACCGTTTTTTGAATGTTAGATACCACCCCACGTGTAACCCCCGCCGATTCTGCCTTTCCTATTCCTAAAATTTCTACCTTACCGTGTTGGGTTCTGCGGCCTACAATAACACAGATTTTTGTAGTACCGATATCTAAGCCTACTACAATGGGCGACTGACTGGTAAATTTTGCCTTGTCCATATTCGTTAATTTTGTTGAGTTATATATATTGTTTTTATAGGGAGCTATTTATTCTTTTTTTCTGTTGCCGTTTTCTTCTGCGTTGCTTCAGGTTTTACGGGCTTGGGTTTTACAGCGGGTTGGGCTGGTTTATCTTTATTAGTTTCGGGCTTTGCTACCGGAGGTTTTGCTACCGGTTTAGGCTTTGCAACCACAGGCTTTTCTGCCGGTTTAGGTTTAGTTGCCTCTGGTTTTTTAGCCTCAGCCGGAACCTCCTTGTTTTTTATCGCATTTCCAATCACATCATTGATTAGTGAATCTGCTACCTGGTTTCTTAGGCGTGAAACTTCTGCTATTGAAACCACTTTGGCTTTTTTAGCTGCTGTAGAATCCCTTTTTTCGCAAACCACCTGGTTGGTGTATTTTATGTTAATGGTTTTATACTGCCTGGCGATAACCTGGGGCATGGCCCGTTTATAAAAAATATTCAGGTTTTTCATTTTCACATCAAGCGAATCTGCATCACCCAGTATAATGTGTTCATCACCTACACGAGGGATCAAAATCATATCGCTCTTGGCATCTACAATAATTTGCTCAATCTGAGAATCCCATAAAGTATCTCTTTTTATATACTGTGCCGTTTTAAACAAATCTTTTGCCAATTGTGTATGTAAAGTATCTACACGGCTTCCAAAAACTTCGGCAATATTTCCTGTGGCTACTAATACGTTTGCAGTAAAGTTTGATGAAATAGGCATTTTTAAACCATCATTATCAATGTAAAAATCTTGTCCGCCATTATTTAATATACGCAATATTGGTTGTCTTTGTTTGACTTCAATGTGCATTATACCATCCATATCGACATATACTTTTGCAAAGCCGATATATGGGTTTGACCTTAGTTTTTTCTCAATCTGATGAATATTAATATTTTCCAGGTTTCTACCCAAAAGCACACCCTGATCCTCTTTTAATATGGCATCAATTTCTTCGCGTTCAATAAAATTATCTGCACCTGGTATTAGTATTTTAATGTTGGTACATTTTACCGTTTGCTTTTTAACGTTGATAAAACTTAATAGTACAACCACTCCGCTCAGGCTAATCAGCCAGGCAAACCCAAAAAATATTGCTTTCCAGTTAATCCGTTTAAGCATGGTTTAAGGTGTTTTTTAATGGTTCTATTAATGTATCTATATCGCCTGCACCAACCGTTAAAATCAGTTCAGGTTTTGTTTCTTTAACATGTGTAATTACAAATTCTTTTGTACAAACCTTTTTATCTGCGGCAGTAATTTTATCCAGCAGGTAAGCCGAATTTATTCCTTCAATGGGTTGTTCCCTTGCAGGGTAAATTTCGAGCAGCATCAATTCATCGGCAGTACTTAAAATTTTCGCAAAATCATCGGCAAAATCACGGGTACGGCTAAACAAATGTGGCTGGAATACAACTGTAAGTTTCTTATCAGGATATAACTGTCGCACCGCATCAAAACAAGCTTTTAATTCTTCAGGGTGATGGGCATAATCATCAATATAAATTTGTTTACCATTATTTACTACGTATTCAAACCTGCGCTTTACCCCTTTAAAATTTGCGACTGCTTGTTTTACTTTTTCGGCGCTAATACCCAGCTGTAAAGCTATTGCAATTGCAACGGTTGTATTTTCAACATTATGTTTACCTGGCAGCATGAGGCTTAAATCTTTAATCGAGTGGGAAGCATCCGTATAATCGAAAACAAATTTCGAACCTTCAACCCTCAGGTTTTCGGCTCTTGCCATTGCTGTAGAACTTGCCGCATACGTAATTCCATCTTTTAATGGCAATCCCTCATGCGCATATAATTTTCCCCCGTCTTTTAATTGACTGGCAAATAAATGGAACGATTCTTCCAAATGGCTTTTATCCCCATAAATATCAAGATGATCGGCATCCATTGAAGTAATTACCGCCACATCAGGATGAAGGGTTAGAAAAGAACGATCGTATTCATCGGCTTCAACCACTACAACATTGTTATTCCCAAACAATACATTACTGTTGTAATTGCTGGTAATGCCGCCCAAGAAAGCTGTACAATCGTAACCCGTATCTTTTAAAAGATGGGCTACAATTGATGAGGTTGTAGTTTTACCATGTGTACCGGCCACCGCGATGCAGAACATGCCCTTACTGATAATCCCTAAAACCGCTGAACGTTTTTTAAGGCTAAAGCCTTTATCTTTAAAGTGATTTAAAATTTTTGAATCTTTAGGAATTGCTGGCGTATAAACAATCAGTGTATCATCATGTTTATCCAGAAAAGCACAAGGCAAGGTTCCCGATTCATCCAGATAAGAAATTAAAATGCCTTCTTGTTCTAATGTTTCGGTAAGCTTTGTCCTGGTTTTATCGTAACCACAAACAGCAACGCCGCGTTTAGCAAAATAACGAGCAAGCGCACTCATACCGATACCACCGATACCCACGAAATAAGCTCTATTTATTTTGTCTAACTCCATTTTTATTTATTAATCAGTTTTAAAACTTCATTTGCGATAATTTCATCGGCCTGTGGCAACGCCATTTTGCCTATGTTTTCTGATAACTTTTCGCAAAGCACTTTATCCTTTAACATTTTTAAAGCTTCTGTAACCAGGGTATCTTCTGCCGAGCGATCGTTAATTAAAACCGCCGCATTATTTTTAACCAAAGCCATTGCATTTTTAGTTTGATGATCTTCGGCAACATTTGGAGAAGGCACCAAAATAACAGGCTTTTTAATTAAGCAAAGTTCTGCAATGGTTCCGGCACCAGCTCTGCTGATAATTACATCAGCAGCAGCATAAGCTAAATCCATTTTATTTAAAAACTCCAGAATCCGAACATTTGGATGGTAATCCAGGCCTAACCTTTCGATA
This sequence comes from Pedobacter nototheniae, assembly GCF_032678625.1. Taxonomy (GTDB): domain Bacteria; phylum Bacteroidota; class Bacteroidia; order Sphingobacteriales; family Sphingobacteriaceae; genus Pedobacter; species Pedobacter nototheniae_A. Next base: position 478,537 of record NZ_JAVTSO010000003.1, read on the forward strand.
ATTCCTTTGTAGTAAAACTTACCGGTTTGCCAAATCACCTGTACATCTTCTGCAAGGATTTCAGCCAAATGTTTTTCTATACTTTTATTTAATGTTCCGGCGCCAAGGCTTCCGCCTGTAACCAAAATAATTTTCTTTTGAGGATCGAGTTTTAAAAGCTCTGCCCCAGCGTAATGCTTTCCTTTAATATCAACTACCTCTGTACGTACCGGATTTCCTGTTTTTAATATTTTATCCGCAGGAAAAAACTGTTGCATCTCATCAAAAGCAACACAAATTTTTGAAGCTTTTTTACCCAGCCATTTATTGGTTACGCCTGCATAAGAATTCTGTTCCTGGATTAAGTAAGGAATTCCTTTTAATGAGGCCGCATACAGTAAAGGACCGGAAGCATAACCACCTACCCCAACAACTGCATCAGGTTTAAACTCATTAATAATTTGCATGGCTTTACGCACGCTGCCAATTACCTTAAAAGGCAAGGCCAGGTTCTTAACGATCGAACCGCGTTGGATTCCACTAATGTTTAAACCAACAATTTTATATCCTGCTGCCGGAACTTTTTCCATTTCCATACGGCCGGTGGCACCCACAAATAAAATTTCACATGCGGGCACAATACGCTTAAGCGCATTGGCTATGGCCACGGCGGGAAAAATATGCCCGCCAGTGCCACCACCTGATATGATAATTTTTGGGGAATTATTCATTTTTTATCTTTAGTTACTGAATGATAGAATTTTGAACGAATGAATGTTTAACTGCAATAGCTACATTCTCTAATCCAATCATGGTCTCACTCTATCATTCATCTTTTATGCTATCGCAGGTATTTCTCCTATAATAACTTTATTTTTTATTTTGTCTTTCTCTTCTTTTGTTCCAATACCGGCATTCTCTTCAACATCCCTACTCACACTTAAAATAATACCAAACGCCACACTGGTAAAAATCATTGATGTACCACCCATACTTACCAGTGGCAACGGCACGCCTGTTACAGGACCTAAACCTACAGCAACAGCCATATTTGCAAACGCTTGTATGGTTAAGCTAAAGCTTAACCCTGCCGCCAGCAAAGCTCCGAATGCCTTGGGTGCCCGTGTTACTATTTTTATACATCGGTATAGGAGCACCAGGTAAAGCATCATAATTATAATTCCCCCCAGTGTTCCCCATTCTTCAATAATAATGGCGAAAATAAAATCGGAATATGGGTGCGGAAGGAAATTACGCTGTGTGCTATTACCTGGTCCTTTACCAAAAACACCACCAGTAGCTAAGGCAATTTTTGCCTGGTCTGCCTGGAAAGTTTTATCTGAGTGCTGCATCTCTGGATGCATAAACGAATTAATACGCGACATGTATGTTTTTCTTCTGGGACCGAGAAAGAACACGAACATGAGCAAAACCAATCCGCCGGCACAAACTATTGCAATTTGCTTTATACTAATCCTGCCTATAATAAGCAGTAAAATACTTACTCCAAATAACATCAGGGCTGTTGATAAATTGGCCAGGGCAATTAACACGAAAACCACGCAAACAGAACCCATAATCGGGATGAACGATTCTTTTACATTTTTAATGTTTTCTTGTTTCTTGGTCAGCATCCTGGCTAAAAAGGTAATTAAGGCCAGCTTGGCCAAATCGGATGTTTGAAATGTTAAACCAATTACAGGAATTTTTACCCAACGGGAAGCATCATTTAGGTTTGTACCAAATATTAAAGTATACAATAATAACGGTATGGTTACAATCATCAGCACTTTAGAAATACCTGCATAATACCGGTAATCCAGCAAGTGGGCAATGTAAATCATTCCAATACCCAGTAATACAAAAATAAGGTGCTTGGTTAAAAGCAGTTTTTCTACCGCTTCTCCTTTTTTATAGGCCAACGTACCTGTTGCGCTATACACGGCCATTACAGATATAAGCGAAAGCAGGATGATGATCAACCAGATCCATCTATCGCCTTTTGTTTTATTAAGTAGTGCCTGCAACATATTACAACCTCCTTCTATAGTTCTTTTACTGCCGCTTTAAACTGATTACCGCGGTCTTCATAATTTTTAAACAAGTCGAAACTTGCACATGCCGGCGACAACAAAACGGTATCGCCGCGTTTAGCCAGATGATAGGCAATTTGTGCCGCCTCATCAGCCGAAAAAGTATTGACAATCACCTCCACATCATCTTCAAAAGCATCATGTATACGCTTGTTATCTTTACCCAAACAAACAATAGCTTTTACTTTACTTTTAACCAGATCCTTAAGCATATTGTAATCGTTGCCTTTATCAACACCGCCCATAATTAACACTACATCGGTACTCATGCTCTCCAAAGCATACCAGGTAGAATTTACATTGGTTGCTTTACTATCGTTAATAAAGTCTATTCCAGAAATTTTGGCCACATGTTCTAATCTGTGCTCAATATTCTTGAAATCGCCCATGCTTTCGCGGATTGAGCTATTTCTTAATTCTAAAACTTTTGCTACAATGCCAGAAGCCATAGAATTGTAAATGTTGTGCTTGCCCTGTAAGGCTAAATCTGAAATAGACATGGTTAGTTCTTTATTTGGTTCTATAAGGATGTGTATTGTATTATTTTCTAAAAACGCACCTGGTTCAACTTTTTTAGTGATTGAAAATGGATATGTTTTAGCCAAAGGCTTAATATTTTTTAAAGCTTTTAAACTTCCTTCGTCATCAGCACAGTAAACAAACACATCGTTTTCTGTTTGATTCTGGATAATCCGCATCTTAGATGCTGCGTAGTTCTCGAGCTTATAATCGTAACGGTCTAAATGATCTGGTGTGATGTTAAGCAACACGGCTACATCCGCCTTGAATTTGAACATATCATCCAGCATAAAACTCGAAATCTCCAAAACATACCAGTCAAAGTTTTCAGTTGCCACCTGAGCGGCAAAACTTTGCCCGATGTTACCAGCCAAGCCTACATTTAAACCTGCACGCTTCAAAATGTGATAAGTAAGCAAACTTGTGGTCGACTTACCATTAGATCCGGTAATACAAATGGTTTTTGCACTGGTATATCTTTTCGCAAATTCAATCTCTGAAATTACAGGTATACCCTTTTTAGCCAGTTTTTTAATGATGCCTGCTGTTGAAGGAATGCCCGGACTTTTAATTACCTCAGTTGCGTTAAGGATGAGTTCTTCAGTATGTTTTTCAGATTCAAACGCAATAGACATTTTTTCTAAAGCGGCTTTATACCGATCGGTAATTACGCCAAAATCAGACACAAACACATCAAAACCTTGTTGCTGCGCCAATTTTGCAGCACCAACACCGCTTTCGCCAGCACCTAAAATAACCATACGGCCCTGCCCTGCCATTGCTGACTTCGTATTGCCTGATGTGTTATTATTGGTGCTCATTATATTATTTTATTTCTTTATTTTTTCTATCCAGGGCCTTAGCTTACCTTAGTTTTTCTTTTTCGCCAGGTGTTTTCTACCTCAATTTTAGGGTAACAATGGTCATAATGGCCAGCATAATTCCTATAATCCAGAAACGAGTTACAATTTTTGCTTCGTGGTACCCTTTCTTTTGATAATGATGATGTAAAGGCGACATCAGGAAAATCCTTCGGCCTTCTCCAAATTTCTTCTTGGTGTATTTAAAGTAAGAAACCTGCATAATGACCGATACCAGCTCAACTAAGAATAATCCGCATAAAATTGGAATCAGAAGTTCTTTGCGGATCATAATTGCAAATGCAGCGATGATACCACCAATAGCCAAACTTCCTGTATCGCCCATAAAAACCTGTGCCGGGTAAGAGTTATACCACAGAAACCCTACACATGCCCCAACAAAAGCGCCTGCAAAAATCATCAGCTCTCCCGAATTGGGGATATACATAATATTGAGGTAATCTGCCATAACGGTATTACCCGAAACATACGCCAGGATACCCAGCGTGGTACCGATAATGGCTGATGTGCCCGTTGCCAGTCCATCTATACCATCAGTAATATTCGCTCCGTTTGATACGGCCGTAATAATAAAAACCGTGAAAGCCAGGAATACAATAAATGCATATTTCTCGTACCCATCACCCAAAAACTTAAGCACCTTTGCATAATCGAACTCATTGTTCTTATAAAAAGGCATATTGGTTTTGGTCGATTTTACATCTTGTGTGTAATAGAAAGTTTCGCCCTTTTGGCGTAAAACCATGGGCACCGAAGAAGTATTTTTAACATTATCCTGAACGGTTTCTCTTACCACAATATTAGGGTTGTAATACATTGTCCACCCTATAATCAAACCTAATCCTACCTGGCCAACAACTTTAAAGCGGCCGGCTAAACCCTCTTTATTTTTTTTGAATACTTTAATATAATCATCCAGAAAACCAATTGCCCCCATCCAAACTGTGGTTACAATCATGAGGATAACATATACATTGGTAATGTTGGCAAATAAAATAGTTGGAATCAGAATACCCAATAAAATCATGATACCACCCATTGTTGGCGTACCCTGTTTTTGCATTTGCCCTTCCAAACCCAAATTCCTTACCGTTTCTCCAACCTGCATTTTGTGCAAGAAATCAATAATCCTACGGCCATAAACTGTTGTAATAATTAAAGACAGGATAATAGAAATTGATGCACGGAATGTGATGTATTGAAACAACCTTAATCCCGGAATGTCATAATGCTTATGCAGGTATTCGAATAATAAATATAACATTAGCGTGTTGGGTTTAGTTGTTCAATCAATAATTCTTTATCGTCAAAATGGTTTCTTACCCCATTTATTTCCTGATATTTTTCGTGGCCTTTTCCGGCTACAAGAATAATATCTCCGCTTTTTGCCAAAAGACAAGCGGTTTTTATGGCTTCCTTTCTATCCAAAATGGATATCGTTTTTCGTTTATTTGTTGGTGATACACCGGCTTCCATTTCTGTAATAATACTTTGCGGATCTTCGGTACGTGGATTATCAGCGGTAAGAATAACCTTATCACTCCAATCGCAGGCCACTTGAGCCATAATTGGGCGTTTTGTTTTATCACGATCGCCACCACAGCCAATTACCGTAATTACCTGCTCGGTTCCTTTACGAATGTTTGCAATGGTACTCAATACGTTTTGCACCGCATCAGGTGTATGTGCATAATCCACAATACCAATAATACCATCTGGAGAAGTAATGTAATCAAAGCGCCCCTCTGCCCCATTTAAACGGCTTAAAAGAGTTAAAACCTTTAATTTATCCTGTCCTAAAAGAATAGCTGTACCATAAACGGCCAGTAAATTATAAGCATTAAAAGAGCCTACCAGTTTAAAGTAAACATCTTCATTATCAATATCCAGGTGTAAACCACTAAACTGGTTTTCTATAATTTTCGCTTTAAAATCGGCAAGCTGTTTAAGCGCATAAGTCTTTTTATTTGCTTTAGTATTTTGCAGCATAACCATACCGTTTTTATCATCGATATTGGTTAATGCGAAAGCAGATTTAGACAAACCATCAAAAAATGCCTTTTTAGCTTTTAAATAACTGTCAAAAGTTTTATGAAAGTCAAGGTGATCGTGCGTTAAATTAGAAAAAACACCGCCAGCAAAAGTTAAACCTTCTATACGATGTTGGGCAACCGCATGAGAACTTACTTCCATAAAGCAATAATCGCAACCGGCATCAACCATATCCTTTAATAAGGCGTTTAAGGCAATAGGATTGGGTGTTGTATGTGTAGCCGCAACAACCACATCCTGAATGTAGTTTTCTACCGTTGATAACAATCCGGTTTTATAACCTAAATCTTTAAAAAGTTTAAATAAAATGGTTGCTATAGTTGTTTTACCATTGGTTCCGGTAATACCAATAAGTTTTAAAGCAGCAGAAGGATTTCCGAAGAAATTACCCGCCATAATACCGAGGGCAACCGATGAATTAAGAACCTTTACATAAGTAATTTCTGTGTTGATATGCGCGGGCAATACTTCACAAATAATTACTGTAGCACCCTGCCTAATCGTTTGATCGATGTAGCTATGGGCATCAACTGTGGTGCCTACTATAGCGAAAAAAACATCATCCTTTTCTATTTTACGGGAATCAAAATTTAGCGCACGAATACTTCTATCGGTTTTACCAACCAACTCCTGTATTGTTACGCCATAAAGTAAATCCTGTAATTGCATGCTATTTATTAATTATTGAGTTTAATGTATGAGTTGTTGAATGTTTAAAGGCAATCGCTTTCATTTCTTCAATTCTACATTAGTTATTCTAACATTATTTCTACGCCCAATCCTTTTCCAACCTTTGTTCCGGCAAGTATAGATTGGGTAACTACTTTACCTGAGCCCACCACTTTGGTTTTTAGCCCCGCATTACCCAAAAGATATAAAGCATCTTTTAAGCCCATGCCAGCCACATTTGGCATTACACCTTTATGCTCGTTATTTTCCTGGAATACCGTTCCGGCGCTGGTATCAATTGTATTGTAATACTCAGATTTAGATGCAAAAAGAGGTTTAAATCCAAATGCCTTATATACTTTCTGAGTAGCTTTACTTTGTCCGGCTTTTGTTGGTGGGTTACCCGTATTACCAACCAAAGTGGCTGGAGGATCATTATACATTTGCATATCGCTGGCATAAATCCTGTCAGCAATTTCCCTGAAAACAGGCCCCGAAACCGTAGCGCCATAATAAGCGCCTTTAGGATCGTTAATTACTACTATTAAAGAATATTTAGGTTTATCAGCTGGAAAATACCCTACGAAAGAAGCCTGATACTCTTTCTTCGCCTTATATCCTTTATTTGCATCAGCAACTTGTGCAGTACCCGTTTTACCAGCAATCGGATATAATGGATTGTAAACAATCTGTTTTCCGCTACCTTCAGTTACCACACCTTCCAACATTTTCTTAATCTTACTCAGGGTTACATCCGAACATATTTTATCGTTAATTACCCTGGCCTTAAACTGCTCAATTGGATTACCCAGCCTTCTAATCTCTTTTACAAAAATTGGCGCTATCATTTTACCATTGTTAGCCACGGCATTATACATGACAAGCATCTTTAATGGCGTTAACTGCATCTCATAACCATAAGCCATCTGCGGCAGCGTCATATTTTTGTTCCAGCTTTTGTTCGTTTTAGGGTTTTTAACCACTGGCATTGCCTCACCAGGAATCTGCAGCTCCATTCTTTTGTTCAGCTGCCAATCATACAGGTGATCGGTAAATTTTATCGGATCACTGCCATAATGCGTATTGATCAGCTTTGCGATTGCAGCATTGGAAGACGTTTCAAAGGCCTTTTTGGCTGTAACCGTTTCAATTTTTGGATGCGAATCCGTGATTAACTTTCCAGGGATCTGGTAATACCCTGTGCCAATCATCGTATTGGTATCTATGAGTTTATCTTCCAAAAGCGCCATGTAAGAAGCGAGTTTAAAAGTTGATCCGGGATCCTGATTACCCGCTATAGCATAATTGAACTGCTCTTTATACACCCCTTCTTCTACTTTAGAAAAATTGGCTACTGCACGGATTTCACCTGTTGCCACTTCCATCAATATCACTGTACCATGATCGGCCTGCGACTTGATTAGCTGTTTCTCCAACGCACTTTGCGCCAAATCCTGCATGTTTACATCAATGGTAGAAATAATATCTGCTCCATCTTTAGGTGCAACCTCTGCTTCTTCGTTAACCGGAATGTAAACCCCACCGGCAATACGCTGCATTAATCTTTTACCCGTCTCACCATTAATATATTCCTTGTAAGCACCTTCCAAACCAACACCATTTTTTACATTTTCATTTTTGTAGCCAATGGTACGCGCAGCAAGTGCTTTAAATGGCAAAATGCGTTTGTTCTGCTGTACAGCAATTAAACCTCCGCTAAACTTCCCTATATTGTATAATGGAAATGTCCGGATGGTTTTTAAATCTGCATAACCAACCTTACGGTGAATCAACAAATAGCGGGCACTGTCCTGACGGCCAGTGCGCAGGTAACGTGCATATTCTTTGGGCGTTTTATCCTGAAACAACTGGGATAATTTCATTCCTAAAGAATCTACCTTTTCATTAAAAACTTTGTCGTCCTGAATTCCTCCCGCGTACATATCCATACGCAACTCATACTCAGGCACCGAAGTTGCCAGCAAACTTCCATCGTTAGAATAAATGTTGCCGCGCGTGGCCTCAACATTTACATATCTTGTAGAAAGACTATCAGCCATAGCTTTCCATTTATGCCCCTGTACAAATTGCACCTGCCCTAAACGTAGAAATACCGCCAGCGCAAAAAGCACAATTAAGCCAAATGCCAGATATACACGAAGCAATATGTTTGCTCTAATATTCATCGCTTTTAACAATTATTTTTTTGGGTGGCTCAATTAGTTCCTTTATTCCAAGGGTATCAACCTTTTTAGCTACCTCAGTTAGTTTGCTTTTAAACATGAGGTCGGCTTTTAAAGATTTATACTCCCATCTTAATTCTTTTACTTCTTTATTCAACTTATCAATACGGCGTACATTATTTACCGCAAAGTGGCTGTTGGCGATATAGATCATTCCTAAAAAGGCCAAAAAACACAAATAAGGCAGAGCATTTGTTGCCGCCTCTTTCGTTACTAACCCATCATTAAAAAGCTTACTGATAAATGAATTGCTATCCATTTTCTCTTCAGCTGTTTTAGCCCTTTTTGGAGGAGCCTTCAACTCTGGTTCAGGCCCTATTTCCTCTTCTTCTATATCTTCCCTAAACCTGTTCATATCTTTTCTGCAATTCTTAATTTTGCACTCCGCGCCCTGTTGTTCCGCGCTATTTCTTCATCAGATGCTACAATTGCTTTACGAGTAATTACATTAAAAGGCTTTTGCTGGTTGCCAAAAAAGTCTTTATCCACTTCGCCCTGAAACTTGCCTTTTGCCATAAAATTTTTAACCGGTCTATCTTCCAAAGAATGGTAAGACATTACAACCAGGCGACCTTCAGGTTTTAAAACCTCGGCAGTTTGCAACAAGAAATCTTCCAACACACGCATTTCCGCATTCACCTCTATACGCAAAGCCTGAAACACCTGGGCCAGATATTTATTTTCTTTTCCTTTTGGAACAAAACCCGAAATGGCAGTTTTAAAGCTATCAATATCCGTAAAAGGCTTTTCTAAACGGGCTGTAACGACCGCACGGGCCAATGATTTTGCATTTTTAACCTCACCGTAAATGCCAAAAATTTTATGCAGCTGAGCTTCCGGATAAGTATTTAAAACTTCTGCCGCAGTTAACTTACCATGCTGATCCATACGCATATCGAGATCTGCGTTATGGCGAATGGAAAAACCACGTTCTGCCTGATCAAACTGATGTGAAGAAACACCAAGATCAGCTAAAATACCATCAACCTGCCTGAAACCTTTTAAACGAAGGTTATTTTTAAGAAATCCAAAGTTCTGATCGATAAAGATAAATCGCTCATCAGCAGGGATGTTCTTTTGTGCATCTAAATCCTGATCAAAAGCGATCAACCTTCCGTTAGGACCTAAATGTTTTAAAATTTCTTTTGAGTGCCCACCGCCACCGAAAGTAACATCAACATAAACCCCGTCGGGCTTAATATTTAATCCCTCAATGCAAGGCTGCAACATTACCGGCACGTGATAACTATTCTCCATCTACAACTCCTTTCTTTCCACCCATTACTTCCTCTGCCAGATTAGCAAAGTTTTCAGGTTCATTATCAAGCAAATCATCATAAGCCGATTTGGCCCATACTTCAATTTTATTAAACTGACAGGCCAGCACGACATCACCACTGATGCCCGCAAATTCCAATAAAGATTTTGGCAACAACACACGTCCGGAAGCATCAAGTGTTAACTCAGATGCACCACGTGTAAAAAAGCGAATAAACTCACGGGTTTTCTTTTCGTACTGATTTAGCTTACTTAAATCGGCTACAATTTCATCCCATACTTTTTTAGGATAAATAACCAAATGCTTTTCAAAACCACGGTTAATTACCAATCCATCACGCTCGGCTTCGGGCAATTGCTTCTTAAGCGAAGCAGGCACCATAAGGCGGCCTTTCGCGTCAAGTTTACAATCAAATTCTCCCAAAAGTTGAGTCATAGTGGTATCTACACTTTTTATGTAGTGTAAAAGTAAATAGTTCTACCACATTTTACCACTTTTTACCACAAAAAAGTTTTCAACACCACATTTCTCCCACCAAGCCCCTAAAAAAGCTCAGCAAATTACAATAAAAAAACCGCCAAATCAGTATTGATTTGGCGGTTTTTAAAAAGCCAGTGCCTTAAAAGCGGGTAAAAATAAATTTTATCAGCCTGATTGTAAATTAGTTATTCATTGATTGCTTTTACGCCTGGCAATTCTTTTCCTTCCATATATTCTAACAAAGCGCCACCGCCAGTAGAAACATAACTTACTTCATCTTCTAAGCCAAATTTTGCGATTGCTGCAGCAGAATCGCCGCCGCCAATTAATGAAAATGCACCATTATTTTTTGTTGCAGCAACTACTGCTTCAGCAACAGCTTTGGTTCCAACCTGGAAGTTTTCCATTTCGAAAACACCCATTGGTCCATTCCACAATAATGTTTTAGAATTTTTAATTACTTCTTCGAATAAAGCAACAGATTTCGGGCCGATATCCAAGCCCATCCAGTCTGCCGGAATGTGGCCAGAATCTACGTCTTTTTTAGCTGCATCGTTTGCAAATTTATCTGCAATAACGGTATCAACAGGTAAAATCAGGTTTACCCCTTTTGCTTTGGCTTTTTCAATTAACTCTAAAGAAAGTTCTTGTTTATCGGCTTCTAAAAGTGAGGTACCAATTTCGCCGCCCTGTGCTTTTGCAAAAGTGTAAGCCATACCACCGCCAATAATCAGGTTATCTACTTTTTCTAATAATTTTTCAATTAAAAGAATTTTATCTGAAACTTTAGCGCCACCCATAATTGCCGTAAATGGTCTTTCTGCGTGATTTAATATTTTTTCTGCATTTGCAACTTCCGAAGCCATTAAATAACCAAAATATTTGGCGTCAGGAAAAAACTGAGCAATTACTGCTGTAGAGGCATGTGCACGGTGTGCTGTACCGAAGGCATCATTCACATAAACATCACCCAGTTTAGATAATTTCTCCGCAAAAGCCACATCACCTTTCTCCTCTTCTTTATAAAAACGAAGATTTTCCAGCAATAAAACTTCTCCTGGAAATAAATTTTTAGCCTGGCTTACCGCGCTTTCGCCAATGCAATCATCCGCAAATTTTACTTCAAGATCTAACATACGCGATAAATCTCCAAGGATATGTTTTAATGAATATTTATCTGTTGGACCATCTTTAGGGCGACCTAAATGCGACATCAAAATAACCGAACCGCCATCATTTAAAATTTTGGTAATCGTTGGCAAGGCTGCGCGCATTCTTTTATCATCAGTAATTTTAAAATCTGCACCTAAAGGCACATTAAAATCTACACGAATCAGGGCTTTTTTATCCTTAAAGTTTAACTGGTCTATCGTTTTCATATATTTTATTTTGTGATTATTTTAAGTTTAATTTCATTTCGTAATGGAAGCCTATTCCGGGAATGTCAAATTCAGGTGAATCTGTTGAAAAGCCTAATTTCTTGTAAAATGATGCGGCACTTGAGCGTGCATTGCACCATAAATAATCTGTTTGGTACTCTTTTAAATAATCTACAGCAAAAAGAATCAGCGCTGCCCCGTAACCTTTCCCGCCAAAATCAGGATGCGTAGCCATACCCCGAAGCTGATAACCTGAACCCTGATCTTCAAAAAAGTCATTTTTCATAAAACTGGCTATAGATTTAACCTGGTCATCCACAACAAAACCTAAATGAAAAGTATCGTATTGATCATCGCCTTCAAAAATACATTCCGAAAACGGTTTACCATTTCTCAAAACCAGGCTTCTTAAGGGCAATACTTCATCAGACTGAATAAATTTGACCATCTTTTATTAATTTATGCGTTCTTTTTAGCTCCTATCTTTTTTACTAAATCAATTAACCGACTACTGTAACCATACTCATTATCGTACCAACCTACTACTTTAACCAAATCGCCCACAATTGATGTAAGTTGTGCATCAAATATACAAGAATGTGGATTATCTATAATATCAACGGATACAATCGGATCTTCGGTATATTCTAAAACCGTTTTTAATTCTCCTTCAGCGGCTTTTTTAAATGCCTCGTTAATTTCAGCAACTGATGTTTTTTGCTTTAAAAGACAGGTAAAATCTGTTAATGAGCCGTTTAAAACAGGAACGCGAATTCCTGCTCCACCTAAGCGGCCGTCAAGTTCTGGAAAAATATGTGTAATTGCTTTTGCTGCCCCAGTTGTGGTTGGAATAATAGATGATGAGGCCGCCCTTGCCCTGCGTAAATCTTTGTGGTTGGCATCGTGAAGGTTTTGATCTCCAGTCATAGAATGGATGGTTGTAATGTAACCTTCTTCTACGCCCCAGTTATCATTTAAAATTTTAATCATGGGCGCTATGTTGTTGGTTGTACAGCTTGCATTGGATAAAACCGGACTGTTTAAATCCAGGGTTTGATCATTTACACCCAATACCACCATCGGGATATCCTCTGCTGCAGGAGCTGATATTAAAACCTGTTTTGCGCCAGAAGTAAGGTGTTTTTGTGCAGATTCACGATCTAAGTTTTTACCGGTGCAATCTATAACCAAATCTACCCTTAACGCTTCCCAGGGAAGTTCATCCGCATTTTTAATTGCAAAAACAGGAATAGAGAATTCGTTTATTAAAATGGCATCCGGAGCAGCATTAACCTTTCCTTTAAAAACGCCATGAACGGTATCATATTTAAAAAGATGAGCCATTGTTTTAGCATCTGCTAAATCATTAATCGCGACAACATCAAAGCCTTCGGCTAAAGCCAAACGTAAAAATGTTCTTCCTATCCTTCCAAAACCATTAATTGCCAATCTCATTCTTATAAAATTAGAGCGCAAAATTAGTGTTTATTTTGATATTTGACCTGCTAAAGCAGTGCTATTAAACCAAGCGTTTACACTACCTTGAATAAGCACAACGCAACAAAACATAAGTCGCTATATTTCAAAATATTAAACATGAAGATGTTAATTTATTTTGTTGAATTGTTTTTTATTTAACTTAATTGTAATAATCGAATTAAATACGACACAAATTCCAATCAGTAAGAAAATTAACAAAAAATTACCCAGATTTTGAAGCAGGATGGTTAACACAATAATGCCTACGTTTAATCCTGAGGTTAGCCATACAATTTCATTTGGCTTTAAACCAAGCTTTTCCAGCCGGTGATGTATATGGTTACGATCTCCTCTAAACGGCGATTTTCCTTTTAAAATGCGTATGCAAAAAATTCTTAATGAATCGAAAATCGGCACAATTAAAATAGACACCGCTATGGCTGGCGCTGAAAAATATTCTGGAGTAAAAGCACTGGTAAACTTATTTAGTTCAATAAACTTTATGGCCAATGCGGCACAAATTAAACCCGTTATAAGTGCGCCTGTATCGCCCATAAATATTTTTGCCGGATACCAGTTAAATTTTAAAAAGCCTCCAATTGCACCGGCAATTGCAAAAGCGATAAAAGCGTATGGTACTGCATTCATTAACGAAAACAAAATACCAAAAGTAAGGGTTGCAATAATACCAATGGTTGCCGCTAAACCGTCAATTCCATCGATTAGGTTAAACGCATTGTTTAAAAAAATGATCAGGATAACAGAAAAAACGCCGCCCCAAAGCATATTCATATCTCCAATATTGAGCACTCCATATAAACTGGTAAGCCTAAAACTTCCAAAAAACACCAGAATAAAGGCAACTAAAAGCTGCAATATAAACTTTGTGCTCGTGTTTGTTCCGTGAACGTCGTCTTTTAAGCCCAGCGCAGATAATATCAGGCAGGAAACAATTAAAAAATTTGCTTCCTTAAAATTAATCAGGGTAGAAAAAAGCAGAATGCTGATTGTAAAACTACCTACAATTGCTAAACCTCCTAAGCGGGAAATATTTCGCTTATGATTTTTACGGTGTAAATCATTACGATCAAAGAGATTATATTTCAGCGAAGTATAAATAACAGACGGAACGCTAAACAACACCACCGAAAAGGCAAGCAATGCTATAGCTAAATAGAAAAACTCTGGATGAGTATTTACAAGTTCTTTTAACAAAATGGGATGATTAGGGGAAACAAATATAACGATATACCTTTAATTACTCAGACCGGAAGCTGGTGAACTGGTTTAACTTTAAAAATTTCTTTTTAAATAAAACTGACAATGGATTAGGAATTTTATTTCTTTTGAGTGCTTTGTAATCATTGAATATGGCCTTAAACCTACTTTTAAGAGATTGATTACTTACTCCTCCTGTACGCATATTTACCATCAAACGGGGCAAATAAGTTGTTTTTATTTTATAAGTATGAAAATAGCGCAGTATTAAATCGTAGTCTGCAGCTGTGCCCATATCCAATGCATATAGTCCGTATTCTTTAAATAATGATTTTTTTAAATATAATGTCGGGTGTGCCGGCATCCAACCCTTTTCTATGTCGTTAAAATCTGCGGGTTTCGAAATCCACTTTCTGATGATCTTTTCATTTGTTGCATTAACATAATTAAGATCACCGTAAAGGCCTTCAACAGCCGGATTATCCTCAAATACACGGGCTATATCGCTTAACACATCCCTTTCTGCAAACATGTCATCCGAATTTAGCAAACCCACAATTTCGCCTGAAGCCAATCCAATTCCTTTATTTATCGCATCATAAAGTCCATTATCCTTTTCAGATATAAAATGATCGATATTGGAGCGGTATTTTTCAATTATTGCCTGCGTACCGTCGGTTGATCCTCCATCGATGACAATATATTCTAAGTCATTATTATTTTGAGATAAGATTGACCGGATGCAATCTTCTAAATAAGTTTCGGCATTATAAACTACGGTGATCAGGGATATCTTCATCATTAAAAATGCTTATCATTGATTAAGCACTATTGCCATAAAGATAAATATCTCAACTAAAATTCAGTGATAATGGGCAATAATTCCTGTAAATTAAAATGCTAGTAGAATATTAAAATTTCACTCTTCTCCGAATCAGCACGAAACCAAATATTCCTGCGGCTAAACTCAAAGTCCATGAATAATCATCGAGACTGCAACCTATGATAGTGGCCGTTGCAACTTTACCATCAATTAAAGTGGTGCCGCAAGTAACCAATACGCCCGCAATAACTATGGTAAACCCACCACCTGTACAAACTCTACAGTTTTTTGAATTATCGGGAATATATGTTGTCATGGTGTTATTAACACATACCGTTGAACTGGGAGACGGGCTTCCTTTATATCCAGGACCCACTAATAAGCCTAAAATGGCATTAACCAAAGATCCTTCTGGCACGGTGTATACATCTCCGGTAGGTACTAAGCAGCCTGTTTGAGATTTCCCTGCAAAAGGAATTGCAAGTAAACTAAATATAACCACGAGATACTTTAACTTTTTCATAAATCAGAGACAATGCCCTAATTTACGTCGTGTTTATCAGCTAAAAGCCGTTCTTTTTGTTCATTTAATGGTTAAGCAGCATGCTTAAGCTAATATTTGCTTTTTAATAAAAAACACACCTATACCACCTGCCAAGAGTATTACGCCCGGCATATAATCATCTATGGGTAGATTATTTGTTGGAGGACTACTGCAATAGGTAGGATCATTTACTTTATAATCAACCAATACACCATTACCGGTAATACTTCCTCCTAAAGTCGCAGCAGTAACGCAATCTCCTTTGGTGGCTAATATTTCATTTTGGGCAGGAATTGAAACGTTTTTTGTACCATCCCAATAACTGCTCGAACCATAAGAATTAATATAACCGCATTTGTAACCCGTGTTACTATTATTATACCAGATCTGAATATTTGGCCCTGGTTTTTGATAAAACTTAGTTAGCGGGTTACTTGAGCCATATGGTCGTGCCTCTCCTAAATAGTTTGTATAAACAACATTCTCTACCTTACAACCTTCGCCATAGCTTTGCGAAAAGGTTTTGGGACTAAAAAAACTGGAAGCAATAAATACTATTGCGAAAATAAATTTATTCACAATATTACAATGCTATTTTACAGTAAACTGAATTAAATATTAGATGCGGTACAACAATTTTTTTCTTAAAAGAACAATATGTACAATGGTTGGGAGTGGTTGGAAACGTTGCCATTTCCTGATAAAAAACTTTCAAAATCGGGATATTTTCGTATTATTAACAATACAAAAGTGAGAAAAACAGAATGTTTTATAAAATGAATAAAATGAATGTGACAGCGCTATGATATTATGCAAGCATAGCAAAAACTAAAAAAAACAGCCATAACTAATTGTAATCGAACTTTTTCGAATTTTAATGAAAAATCGGGTATTCCTAAAAGGAATATAAATCCCGGTTTTGCTTGACATTTATCAATAACTAAATTGATAATCATCATTTTGGTTTATTATTTTGAACGCGATGAGGTGGCATTTTTAGCAAATACTAAAACTGCTGAATAGAATTAAAGAAGAAATAAACGTTTTGAAAAAAGGATTTTTAAGATGACATGCACAGAGAAAGCATTATTTTGCGGTCCATAATTTTATGCTCCAGCTGAAAATTTCTTCTGCCTGATAAAAAAGAAACCCATTACGCCGGCAAACCCTAATAAAATATAGATCGATTCATCTAAAGGGCAAGCTACAACGGTGAAATAGTACATGATACCGGAATTGGCTGTATCGAAAGTAGTACCAAAACCACAACCTATGTTTGTATTTGAATTTGTATTTGGACTGGGTTGTTGAGCTGCTGAACCCTGTCTGAAATAGGTCTTGGTATCTCCCGGATTACAGGTGGTAAATAAATCATAATAAAGACTGCTATTGTATTGATACCTGAATCCGGTTACGGTGCTACCATTCATTTGATAAACAGTTCGGGTATACGAGTAGTACATTTTACCTCCCGATAAGCAACCAGACCCCGATAATGGTCTTTGGTTCTGGGCTCGAACACTATTTACTAAAAATAAAAAACAGACAACAAAAAGGTAAAATAATAATTTTGGTTTCCCCATAAAAAAAATCGGCTACAGCAAGTAATAAATCTGAAAAATCCAGCGAAGTTAATCGATCGAATGTTTTAAATAACGCTTTTTAGCCAAAAAAATTGCCATTTCAGATTTCAAGCGACTTTTTTATCTAAACAGGGTTCATTTCCTTCAGTCAAAAACAATTATCAATAAATAAAAAATATAGGGCGTTTGACAGAAAGAAAATTAACTTATAAAAAGTTCAACTTTCGGTGGGTGAGATTGTTATTCTTAAAAATTTAAGATGGCGGATATTTTAATTATTAATGGAAGTGCGCGGCTGAATGGAGATACTCAAAAATTTGTAAGCCGATTAATGGAGGGCATTGAACATTCGCAAATTAATTTGGTTGAACATTATTTTCTTCCATATAATTACGAAAATCAATACCCTGCGGAAGATTGCTTTAATGCTTTTGCCAAAGAAATTTTATACCATAAGCACATTATATTTGCCACTCCTATTTACTGGTACGCCATGAGCGGAAGAATGAAAACCTTTTTTGACCGGTTGACGGATTGGGTTACATTAAATAAAGAAGTTGGGCGTAATTTAAAAGGAAAAACCATGCAGGTTATTGCAGTAGGTACAGACGGGACATTACCAGATGGCTTTACAACTCCTTTTTACATGACAGCAAATTATATGGAAATGGTTTTTAGTGGTTACGTTTATTTTAATTCAGAAAGTTCAGTTCCTGAAGAGGAATTTATGAATATCAGGAAATCTTTTTTTAGTTTTATAAAAAGAATAGATGACTTTATGCAGCAGTAATTCGATTTTATAATTTAATGGCTAAAACAAATGAATGTAGAAGACGTATTTAAAAATAACGAAAAATGGATTGCCGGTAAACTGGCTATTGATCCAGATTATTTTACCAATTTAGCGAAAGGCCAGAGCCCTGAATTTTTATACATTGGCTGTTCTGACAGTCGGGTTACGGCCGAAGATTTAATGGGTATCCAGCCAGGGCAGGCATTTGTACACCGCAACATTGCCAATTTAGTAAACAACGTTGATTTAAATGTAATGACCGTGCTGAACTATGCGGTGAGGCATTTGAAGGTAAATCATATTGTTGTTTGCGGCCATTATAATTGTGGAGGTGTTAAAGCGGCTATGCAACCGGCAGATTTGGGTATTTTAAATCCATGGCTAAGAAATATCAGGGATGTATATCGCATACATCATGAAGAATTAAATAAAATTGAAAATGAGGATTTACGCTACAACAGGCTTGTTGAGTTAAATGTGCAAGAACAGTGTGTTAACCTGCTAAAAACGGCAGCGGTACAGGAAGCAATTATCGATCGTGGCTTAACTGTACATGGGTGGGTTTTTGACATCCACAGTGGCCGTTTAATTGATCTGAAAATAGATTTTAATGCAATTTTGAAAAATATAATGGAGATTTATAAGCTGTATTAGAGCTTAGGGTTTGGAGTTTTAGAAAGCTGTACAATTTAAAACTCCAAACTTTAACTCAAAACTTATCTTCCCATCCAGCCACCGTCTACAGTTAAAATGGTACCATGTACGTAATCTCCTGCTTTTGAAGCTAAGAAAACAGTTGGTCCTTTAAAATCTTCTGGTGTTCCCCACCTCGCAGCAGGAATGCGGGATAAAATTGAAGCACTCCGGTCTTCATCTTCACGTAAAGCTGAAGTGTTATCCGTAGCAATATAACCTGGGGCAATTGCATTTACATTTACACCTTTCGATGCCCATTCGTTTGCAAAGGCCTTAGTTAAAGATGCAATGGCACCTTTACTTGCTGCATATCCGGGAACGGTAATTCCGCCCTGAAAAGATAATAATGAAGCTGTAAAGATTACTTTTCCGCTACCTCTTGCAACCATTTCTTTACCAATTTCGCGGGTTAAAATAAATGGAGCCGTTTGGTTTACAGCAATTACTTCATCCCAATATTCATCAGGATGCTCGGCAATGGGTTTACGTAAAATTGTACCGGCATTATTGACTAAAATATCAATAGTTGGATGATCGGCTTTTACTTTCTTAATAAAATCATTCACCGCATCACGCTTGCTAAAATCGCATTGATAAGCATAAAATTTCCGACCTAAAGCCGTAACTTCTTTTTCAATGGCGCTGCCGTCCAATTCTAAACTGGCTGAAACACCGATTACATCGGCACCGGCTTCGGCTAAAGCAATGGCCATTGCCATTCCAATACCACGTTTACAGCCGGTTACCAAGGCAGTTTTACCTTTTAATTCAAATATATTTAAAGACATGTTGTGGGTTAATTAGATTATTTCAATTCGGTGATTTTGCAGTGATCCATATCGCCATAATCTAAATTCTCTCCGGCCATACCCCAGATAAAAGTATAATTACTGGTACCGGCTCCTGAGTGGATAGACCAGTTCGGAGAAATTACAGCTTCATCATTCTGCATCCAAATGTGACGGGTTTCCTGTGGCTGACCCATAAAATGGCAAACGCTTTGACTTTCGGGTACTTCAAAATAGAAATAGGCTTCCATCCTCCTATCGTGCGTATGCGCGGGCATAGTATTCCACACGCTTCCCGACTTTAGTTCGGTCATACCCATTTGCAACTGGCAGGTTGGCAATACGCTATTTACCAATAGTTTATTAATTACCCTATGGTTTGCCGTTTCCGGCGATCCCAGTTCTACAATTTCAGCTTCGGCTTTGCTTACTTTTTTGGTTGGATAGGCTTGATGTGCCGGTGCAGAATTTAAATATAACTTTGCGGGGTGGTTTTGATCTACGGATTCAAAAGAAACAACCTTAGTACCTTTACCTATATATAAAGCTTCTTTATATGCCAATTCGAAACGTTCGCCATCAGCAGTAACAATTGCATTTCCACCTACATTGATCATTCCTAACTCGCGGCGTTCTAAAAAGAAATTTGCTTTTAAATCATCCGGATTTGGAAGGTCTACTTTCTGATCAACAGGCATAGTACCGCCAACAATATAACGATCGAAATGTGATAGGGTTAAATTTACCTGGTTGGCTTCAAATACATTTTCAATTAAAAAGTTTTCCCGCAAGGTGGCGGTATCCATTTCTTTAACTTCTTTTGGGCTCTGGGCGTAACGGCTTTCGAATTTATTCATTGATTAAAATTTGAGTTGTAATTAAGATCGTGGTTAGGTAATCGATCTTAATTACAAATATATTTATACAATCTTAGAAACCGTTTAAATTTCTAATTTAAAAAATAGTTGTGAGATCCTTCGTTTCTCAGGATGGCAAATGCCTAAGCGAATCCCGCTCTCAAATTTGCTGTCATGCTGAGGGCACGAAGCATCTGTAAACCATGAAACTGCATTGCAAATAACTTTGAGATCCTTCGTTCCCTCAGGATGACAAATGCCTGAATCAATTCTCGCTCTCAAATTTGCTGTCATGCTGAGGGCACGAAGCATCTGTAAACCATGAAGCTACAAATGCAAATAACTTTGAGATCCTTCGTTCCCTCAGGATGACAAATACCTGAATCAATTCCCGCTCTCAAATTTACTGTCATGCTGAGGGCACGAAGCATCTGTAAACCATGAAGCTACATTGCAAATAACTTAGAGATCCTTCGTTCCTCAGGATGGCAAATGCCTAAGCGAATCCTGCTCTTAAATTTGCTGTCATGCTGAGGGCACGAAGCATCTGTAAACCATGAAGCTACAAATGCAAATAACTTTGAGATTCTTCGTTTCTCAGGATGACAAGCAATTAAATACTAATACTCTACTTTGTAATCTTTTTTTACAGGTTCTCCTGTCCAGGCTTTAAGACTTGTCCAGGGTGCAGCTGCATCCGTCCAGAATTTATTGTCTGCTGGAAGGCCTAATGTAAGAAAGCCTAATGTTGCCATGTACAAACTTCCTGTTGAGGTATATTGATCAGCAATCATAGGTTGATGGCCATTAAAGCCCAACACAAGCCAGCCTTTACCATCGAAATTTTGATTACCATCGTACATATTATGCATTACTTTTGTTAAACCTGCCCTAACCTGAGCCGGCAATACATAATCAGGCAATTTTTCCATTAAAGCTGTTTGGGCCAGGGCCTGAAAAGCAGCAGTTCTGTAGGTAATTGAGCGACCATAAGCCGGATAGGTACCTTCAGGAGAAATAGAGCGTTCTAAGTATTCAGAATAACGGATCATGCGTTTTAAAGCCTGATCATAATCGGCTTGAGGCGCTTTCTTTTTATCAACCAAAATTTTCAGTAGATCAACCAACATTGGGTGTATCACATAAGAATTGTAATAGTCCATGCTGAACTTTTCTCCATCACTATACCAGCTATCGCCAACATACCACTCTTTCATTTTATTAATCGAAAACTGCACACGTGCAGGATCGTACTGCTCGCCAATACTTAATAAAAAGCCTTCGGTTAAGCCGGAAAACAGCAACCAATTGTTGTAAGCACCTGTGCGTGTGCGTAAAGCCTTAAATTCTTCAACAAAACGTTTTTTCGTTACCTCATCCAAAGGCTCCCAAAGTGCTTTTGGTGCGCGTAAAAAAGCGTGAGCAACATAAGCAGCATCAACTATAGGCTGCTGCTCGGTTCTGTAATTCATGTAATCAGGATTAGCAGGATCTACTGAATTTGCCAATCCTTTTAACAGTTCAGTACGCAACTGTTTCCGCATTTTGCCTTCTTCGGTAAGGTCATCAGGAAGTGCAAGCCATGGTGCTACACCTGCAATGGTACGCCCTAAAGCTTCCAGATAAGTTACCTTTTCCAGGTTCAGGTAATATTGCGGACCAATTTCTTTAGGCATATTTTGTTTTAGCGTTCCGTTGGCAAGATTATGGATTACAGGATAGGAAATGCGGTATAAAGTTTTGGCCCAAAAAGCACGATCTTGTTGTCCGGTAGTGGCCTTTTTAATTTGTGCCTCAGCATGTACGAGTGTGCAGCACAGCAATGCGAATAACGAGATTTTATAGATTAGTTTCATTTTTTAGTTATTTAAAGCAAGGTTTAACATTACAAATACCATTTTTTATACCGGGCCAAAGCTTCCAGATAATAATAATCAGCATAAATTAACGGCACATCAATTTCACTGTTTAAAGGTAAGGCGCCAGTACTATGCATTAATAAAAAGCCACCATTCTCACCTAATTTAGCCCTGTAAGCATCACTTGACAGGGAATAAATCATTGTTTCTGCTGCCGATTTAAACTCAGTTTTTTCTTGTTCGTTACTATACTGGCCAAGTTCCAGCAAAGCAGAAGCGATTAACGCACCCGCAGATGCATCGCGTTTAGCATATGGAATACCTTGTGCATCAAAATCCCAGAAAGGAATCTTGTCGGCAGGTAAATTTGGATGGTTTAAAATAAAATGCGCAATGCCTTTTGCCTGTTTTAGATAGGCTTCATCTTTGGTAAAGCGATACATCATGGTAAAACCGTACAACGCCCAGCCCTGTCCGCGGGCCCATGCAGAACAATCTGCAGCGCCTTGCCAGGTTGCTTTTCGCCTAACTTTTCCGGTGGTTAAATCATAATCAACAACGTGGTAAGAACTAAAATCGGGGCGAAAATGGTTTGCTAATGTTGTATTAGAATGCGCAATAGAGATTTCTTTATATTTTGGGCTGCCACCATTATCACTTGCCCAGTTCATCATTTCTAAATTCATCATATTATCAATAATCACCGGACATTCCCAATATTTACTTTTATTCCAGGATTGGATGGATTTAATCGACGGGCGGTACCTGGTGGCTAAAGATTCTGCCGATCGCTGGATAACGGCTTTATATTCTGCTTTTCCTGTTAAACGGTAGGCATTTCCAAAGCTGCAGTACATCATAAAACCTAAATCGTGGTTACCGGTATAGGTTTGGTTGGGCTCAATTACTTTTAAGGCTTTTTCTGCTTCGTTTTTAATTGCCTTATCCTGGGTTTGCTCATAAATGTACCATAAGCTGCCCGAATAAAAACCACTGCACCACCACTTTATATCATAGTTTACAGGTTTACCTTTTTCAAAGCTTTGGGGGGTTTTTCCCTCGGGAATATTTTTCCCCAGCACTTTGTATTGATCTGCTGCGAATTTAAACTCGTCATTAATGAGCTGGGCCATTTTCTTTTGTGGCGCTGCTTTTTGCGCGAATGCTGTGATACTGCTTAACGTAATGAGTACGGCAATTAAATTTACTTTTTTCATGTATGTGTTTATTCGTGTTTTTTTAAGGCGTTGATCTTTTATAAAGCCCAAATTCTGCCAGTGTTGGATTTAACCTGGATGACTGAATATTAAACCTTATTTTATTTGTACTAATGGGGTCAAAACGAATTAGCCGCTTATAGCCTACTGTTGTTCCGGATGCAAAAACTTTCCAAATGTCTCCATCTAAGTACTCGGCCGAAAACTTCTCAATTCTTTGTCCAATAGCAATATTTTCCTGTAACGCTATAATATCAAAGGTCTCTTTTTTGGCCAGTTCAAACTCAATTACCGCTGTGGTATCTTTTCCGGTAGTTGTTATAAAAGTTTCCATTTTACCATCAAAAAGAGTGTTTAAACCTTTACTATTTGTGGCCGTTATTTTAGCTTTTTTAGCCAGGTTATTACTGAAAGTTTTTTTCATAAGACTGGCAAAGCCCGAAAGATTTTTCACATCGGCATCAGCAATCAGGCCGTGGGTATTGGGAGGAATGTTCAGTAATAATACCCCGTTTCGGCCTACCGAAGTAAAATAAATATCCATCAACTGATCTGGAGTTTTTACTTTATGGTCTTCAGCATTGTGGTAAAACCAGCCCGGTCTTATACTTACATCTGTTTCGGCGGGGTACCAAACCAAACCTGCTGCTTCGGTCAGTTGTGGTCTGCTTCCCCTATCCTGGTCTTTGTAACTTCCTAAAATACCAGGAATAACATTTACATCTTTTTGAGAGGTTGCTGCAATTTTTTCCTGGCTCGTTTCGCCAACGGGCAAAACACTCCATTCGGTTTCTCTGCCCACCCCTGTTTCTGTACCCACCCAGCGTACATCAGGTCCTTGCACCGCAATTACGGCCTGTGGCTGCAGCTTACGGATTAAGGCATACCAGCGGTCGAAATTATAAACTTGTTTTTTACCATTAGGACCTTCGCCATTGGCGCCATCAAACCACACTTCGTCTACCTTTCCATATTGGCTTAGCAATTCAGTTAGCTGGTTTACAAAATAATCATTGTATGCATCTGTTCCATACAATGCATTGTTTCTGTCCCATGGCGAAAGGTATACGCCAAAACCAATATTATATTTGCGGCAAGCCTCTGCCACTTCTTTTACAATATCGCCTTTGCCACTTTTATAGGGCGTATTTTTAATGCTGTGTTCAGTATATTTAGAAGGCCATAAACAGAAACCATCGTGGTGCTTGGCCGTAATAATAACCTGCTTAAAACCTGCATTTTTAACCGTTTGTATCCATTGTTCGGCATTAAGTTGCTCCGGATTGAATTTTGAAATATCTTCAGTTCCATCTCCCCATTCCTTATTGGTAAACGTATTGATGCCAAAATGGAAAAATGCGGTAAGTTCCAGCTGTTGCCAGCGTAACTGCCTGTCAGACGGCGTTATGTTTGCTGCTTTTTTTATAACATCCTGTGCCTGATCTGAAGCATTTATTTTTACAAAACTTTTTTGCTGGGCATTTAACTCCATTGCTGCTAAAACCATTAAGCCTGCTATTAAACTCTTTTTCATTTGATTAGTGTTTTAATTCAAAGGCAAAATAGCTCAAACAAGCTCCATTAAATTCAGGCTTTTCAGCAATAAAATCAATCATATTGGTATAAAATTTTAGTATTTGCTTATGTAAAATTGAACTGGCTGCTTATTTAGCAAATTCTAATTTTCCTTAATTTGAATTTTATAGGTCCCTGATGTGTTCTTATTTTTCGAGGTTAATCGAATTCTGTATAGTTTTTCTCCCCAAATTTTCGCGATGCGTACATCGTCCATTGGTTTTTCATCAATATTTACCTCAAAATTTGCAGCATCAAAGCTCATCGATATTCCAGCTTCTTTAATAACCAGCTTCCCTTTTTGTAATTCGGCTTTATAGGGTGTAAGAAAATTTAAACTTGTTGGCGCTTTATAAGCGCTCAATACGTAATCATCTACCAAACTGATTTCATCTTTAGCTCGGTTGAGCACAATACTTCTGCTCCATTTTTTAACTTCGGCTTCAGCCGGATAAGCGTGTGCAATATCCATTGAAACGGAGGCCAAAGTATTGGTATTGCTATATTTAAAATCGGTTGCCGCAAATGATTTCCCATCCTGCTGGTTAACACCATTTATGGTTGGGCAGTTGTGCCACTGCGACTGCACATTCCATAATTCGTAGCGCTTACTGCTAAAGGTTTTTGCGGTATAAGTGCCAACGCCAGCATCAATTAATGCAGGTTTACCATTTGCATAAACAATAAAATTCCCAATATCGTTGTGGTTATGGCTTTCGGCATTGTTGCCTCCCTTTGCCGCAAAAAACAACCCTTTGGTATCGCCTGCCTTTAGTCGTGCATTAAATACCTGCAAATCGGGCAGTACAGCATATTGAGGATAAGGTGCGCTTGCTGGCAGGTTTTTTAAGTCATTATAAATATCCGTACTTGCCAGGAAATCGCTCACATCATCTGATGGGATTTGATTTTCGCGTTCTTTAAACAGGAATGAAGCATATTCTTTTAATGTTTCATCTTTAAACATCAAACCGTATTCATAAACACTCTCCGGATTTTGAGTATAAACTGCATTTGCATCCGCAAAATTTACATTGTAATTTCCTGCAATCTGCATTTTATAAGTATAGGCACCAATGCGATGCAGAAGCGCTTTATTACTCCAATCGAGTTTGCCACCCGAAGCCTGGTTTAAAATCAGCATTAACCTGATTAACCTGCCTCCAGCCATGTCCCAATAGGATGGTCCTTCGTCACATCCACCATCTTCAGGGTATTGATTAATAAAATTATCGGTACTCTTCAACAATTTAGCCGTAAGGCTATCTAATTTGGCGCCTGGCTTAAGTACCAGTAAAGCGGCCTGAAGGCTATTGGCATTTACATAGGTATTCCAGTTGTTCACCGAATTGCCTTTAAAGCCCATCCACCAGAAATAATCATATTTTAAATAAGGATCAAAGATGCGGCGGTTCAATTCATATAAAATACGGCTGTTTACGACTTTAGAATAAGTTGCAAATTTTGGGGCAAGCACACTGTAAATGCTTGCAACCGTTAAAGCTGTACGCGAAGCGTTTAAATCAATGTAAGGGTTTTCAATATTGGCTAAACCTGCACCTTCCTTTTGTACAACAATATGCGCGGGTGCTACCCAGGTACTTTCTTCTAAAATCAACCAAAGTCCATTTACAATTTGCGGAATGTATTTGCCTTTATTATCAACCAATTCGCCGATAACCATTTGCGAAAGCATTTTTCTACGTTCGCCCTGCAGGTTCTCATAGTTTACACGGGTGCCGGTTAACTTATAATCTAAGTATAAAGATGCGGGTAAAGAAGGCCAGTTGTATTTGTTGGCATTTTCTGCGTTGCGAATCAGTTTTTGCTTTAAGCTATCGGGCAAAGCCGCAATAGCCTTTACATTTTCTTCTTGTTGCTGCTCTTGCCATTTCACAAGGCCGGGCAATACACTCCCGTTTGGATAGGCCTGCTGATAAGCATTAAATAACCAGTTTCTTTTTACAACAGACTGCGCATTAACAAGGGATGAAAAGCCAATTAAAAGACAACATAGTGGAATGAATTTATTTTTAAGCATGATTTTGGTTAAAGATTCTGCAAATTTTATTTTGTTAATATTAAGCCTCGCTGCCTATATTATTCAGCATTTAACCCCTTGCCTGCTGAAACCGGTTCAGAATAACAAATGGTTAATGATCTTTTAAATTTAATAAAAGGCTGCCATCTAACCAATGGCAAACCTTTCTCAACTAACTAACTATTAATTTACCCAGCCTGGTGTTTGTACCAGATTGGGATTTCTTTGTATTTCTACCGCCGGAACCGGCCAGTTATATAAATAATCGCCTTTAAAAGAATAAGCATATACCACTTTACCCCAGGTTTGTTTTACACCATTGCCGGCATAAAAAACTTTGTCTTTCCAGCTTTTCCATCTCATTTCATCAAAAAAGTTAATGCCTTCGTTTGGAAATTCTACCCTTCTCTCGTTACGGATACGTTCTCTTAAATCAACCTGGCCAGCTACAAATGTTGGTAAAGCACCGTTCGCATTCTGTAATATGGCTGCTCCGGCTCTTGCCCTTACTTCATTTACCTTTGCCATAGCATCAGCTGTTAAACCCTGTTCGTTTAATGCTTCAGCCCACATCAGTAATACATCCGCATATCTAATTAAAACAAAATCTGTTGGCCCGTAATCCCGAGCAGGTGTTTCTGTTACACCTTCGTACACATATTTACGGTACAGATAGTAAAACAAACTTTGCGTATCGGTTCTTAAATCACCATTGGTTGCTGCTTCCGCACGATAAGGCCATCTTGATGTTACTATTGCATTGGCACCACTAAACACCCCTACATAGGTAGAGTATGGCGTAATTACATTGGCGGCCAAACGGGGATCGCGGTTGGCATAAGCTTGCAGAATGCGTGCTTCGTTGCCGGTTGGCAGGTAAAGACTCATTTTAGCACCCCTGGTGGTTGCCGCTGTAATCTCCGCAGCTGTTAAATTATTGCGAAGGAAGTAAACTTCCCTTTCTGCTACAGAAAGCACCGAATAACCAGGTAAAACCGTTTCCCAGTTAAATTTTGATCCATCTGCATTTTCATACAAATCGACCAGATTGGGAGAAACATGATAAGTATTCCAGCAAGAACCAAAGGAAGAACGTGTACCACAATAAAATTGTGTTGTAGAACCAAATCCGGTAATGCCAATGTTTTGAATAGAGAAGATCATTTCACTTGACTGTTCATTAGCGGTTTTAAAAAGGGCACTATAATTTGAGAACAAACTATAACCGGCGTCTTTAACTTTTTGAAAATCTGCTGCAGCCAAATCCCATTTTTGAGTATACATATAAGCCTTACCACGTAAAGCATAAGCAGCGCCTTTGGTTATATGTCCGTAATTTCCGTTTCCACTAACATAACGATCAGGAAGATTTGTTTCCACAATGGCAGCACTAAGGTCGCTTATAACCTGCGCCCACACTTCAGCCTCAGTAGAACGTGGTTTTATAGCCTCATCTGCCGAAAAAGGTTCTAAATAAATCGGTACACCTTTATATAACTGGTTTAAGCGTAAATAAAAATAAGCCCTTAAAAACTTAGCTTCGGCAATGTATCTGGCCTTTTTCTCAGGTGCTGAGGGCGATTTTAAAGGTATATTTTTTAATGCATCGTTTGCCCGCTGAATGCCTTCGTAAAGGTTTTGCCAGTGCGCACTGAAATAAGTGTTACTTGCTGTTATTGTTCCTGCAAGTAAAGATTCTGCACCAGAAGTTTGACCTGTAAAACCCAAACAATCCATTTGGTAAAGTTCCAGTCCTGTTGCGCCTGATGTTGACATACCATATCTTAATGCAGCATAAACCCCCGTCATCCCCTGATCTGTTAAATTATCACTGGTCCACATCGTTTCTGATGCGATTTGCGATGGCGGTGTGGTATCTAATAAATTCTTTTTACAACCTGTAAATACAGCAATTGCAAATATTATAGTTAAAATCTTTTTCATTTCTTTCCTTCTAAATCGTTAAAAAGTAACATTTAAACCCAAAGAGTACTGGCGCATAGTTGGATAAGACACTCCTGCTCCAATTTCAGGATCCAAGCCCGGGTAGTTTGTAATGGTAAAGAGGTTTTCTCCTGAAAGAAAAACCCTTGCCCTGCTCATGGCTGCTTTTTTAGAAATTTTTTCTGACAGTGTATAACCAATCTGTAAGTTCTTCAACTTTAAATAAGAGGCATTGTACAGATAAAAATCACTGGCTACCCCTCCATTCTGTGCATCAGATGTATTTTTAAGTCTTGGATATTTTGCCGTAATATTATTGGCCGGATCGTTTGGATTTGCATCGTTGTAATAATAATGGTCGTTGGCAATTAAAGTGCTTACCGCATTACCTAATGACACAATTGAATTGTTATAACCTGTTGCGTTCCAGTAATACCACATACCTGCACTACCCGACCATAGCATAGAAACATCAAAGTTTTTGTAAGATAAATTCATGCTAAAGCCATAGTTAAATCGTGGCGTGGATGATTTATTCATAAACTGCGCATCTACATCGTTGCCATAAAGCCCGTCGCCATTGCTATCGGCATAAATTAAATCGCCATAATAAATTTTGGTTTTACCTACCCCACCTGTTGGCAGAAAAGAGTAACCTGCGGCAATCATCGCGTTTAACCAGTTCATATCATCTGGTGTACGGATCATTCCATCTTTTGGTCCGCCATTAACGTTTACTTTACCATCTGTAAAATAATTTCCATCGCCTTTATATACCTTTTGCAGGTAATACTCATTAATTTCGTGACCTTCTAAAACGCGGGTATCACTGCCACTGGAAACACTGCCCAGGTTAGATTTGTACACCCGGTTGCCCAATGCATCGGTAGTATAACCTGCCTGGAAAGAACCTTTATATTTGGTTACACGGTTAAAATTGTAGGCAAAATTACCTGAAACACCATACTTAAAATCACCGATTTTACCATTATAACCTAAAGTAAGTTCTAAACCTTTGTTGGATACCGCTGCAATATTCTGGGTAGCAGCAGTAGCCGTTCCGGTGGTTAAAGGAATGGTTGGCGTAAATAAAATTCCACCGGTATATTTTCTGTAAAAATCAATTTCAAAAGTCATTGCACCATGAAACAAATTACCATCTAAACCAATGTTGCTTGTGGTTGTACTTTCCCATACCAAAAGTGGATTAGCAAATTTATTTGACACCAAACCGTTGGATTGAATGCCATTATAAGAATAGTTGGTAGAGGCATAAAGTGCCTGATAATCATAGTTACCTAAAGCGGGGTTGGTATTCATTACATTATTACCTGTTTTACCCCACGAAGCACGCAGTTTCAAATTGCCGATATAATCGTTTAAACCGCTCATGAAAGATTCCTGAGAAATGCGCCATCCAGCAGAAAAAGCTGGAAAGAAACCCCAGCGACGTCCTTGCGCAAACTTCGAAGAACCATCATATCTGAATACACCTTCAAAAAGGTATTTACTTTTGTAGGCATAATTTAAACGGCCAAAAACCGAACGCATAGCATAATCGTACTCATCGCCTGTGGCTGATGTAACCGCTGTAGCCGACGTTAGTGTTGTAATGCTTTCGTCAATTAAACCTTTTTTAGTGGCTCCGAAGTTATAATAGTTGTAGTAATACTGATTGTAACCAGCCAAAGCACTAATCTCATGATCTTTTGCAATGGTTGTATTGTATTTCAAAATGTTATCGATGGTCATCCCAACATTTTTGTTAAAACCATAAGTGGTACTAAGCTGATCGGGAGTAGTTTTAGCCGATTTTAAAGTATTGGTGGCAAAATTCCAGCGCTCATTGGTAATGCTATGGTTGTTAAACTCTTCCTCACGGGTTTGATAATTAAACCTGGTTTCAAAATTTAAGCCTTTTAAAATATCAAATCTTGCAAAAACAGTCGTGTTAATCCGAGTTTCTTTATCATCGCCACCTGTACTATATAAATAAGATGAAATGTTATTTGCGGTAGATGATTCTTCTGCAGCAGCCGGGAAACCAAACTTCCCATTCCAAACCGGGTATACGCCAGGAGTGGTTTGACGTAGAAAATTAAAAGCATTATCCGTATTCGCTAAACCAAAAGTTTGCAAAGAGGCAAAAGTTTGTGTTCCTACAGTTAAAAATTTAGCCACTTTCGATTCGAGATTAATACGAAGACTGTATTTATCAGAGCCTGTATTGGCCATTGTACCCGGATTATTAAGATACATTGCAGACAATAAAAACTTTGTATTTTCCGATCCCCCGTTTAATGAAATATTATGTTGCTGAATAACATTGTTTTCAAAAATTACATCACCCCAGTTGGTATTAGGATAAGCGATATAATTGGGTACCCCTTGTGCTGTAACGCCATCAGGATTAGCATTAGCCGCTGCCCATTGTGCAATTGTTGCATCTGTATAAATGGGATTTTGGCCTAAGTTGCGGTAACCTTCATTAACCAAATTCATGTGGGTAATGTAATCTGAAACAAAGGTTGGTAAATTTGCAGGCCTTGCAATTGATGCCAAACCACTATAGGTTATGGCCAGTTTACCGGTACTTCCTTTTTTAGTGGTAATTAAAATTACACCATTTGCGGCCAATGAACCGTAAATAGATGCCGCAGCAGCATCTTTTAATACAGATACACTTTCAACATCATTTGGGTTAACCGCATCCATTGTTCCAATAATACCATCAACCACCACCAGGGCGTTGTTGCTGTTTAGCGTTCCTGTACCACGGATCCTTATTGTAGCTCCATCTGCACCTGGTTTACCCGAAGACTGACGTACAAATACACCAGAACTTAAACCGCCAAGCGAAGAAGACAAATTGGTAACCGGCCTGTTTTCGATTGATTTAGCATCGATTGTTGATACAGAACCGATAACATTAACCTTTTTTTGCACACCGTAACCCACTACAACCACATCGTTTAAGCTGTTATTTTGTTCTTGCAAAACAACATTTAAAGTGGGAGAACTCCCGGCAGCTATTTCTTTAACGTCGTAACCGATATAGCTGAATACTAAGGTTACTTTGTCTGAAGGGGCTGCGATTGCATATTTACCATCTGAGCCTGTTACCACTGCAGTTGACGTACCTTTAACCGTTACACTAACACCAGGTAGCGAACCGCCCGATGCATCTTTTACGGTACCGGAAATTTTCACAGACTGACCGAAGGCCGTAAATGCCGCAAGGTTCAGGAACACCATTATAGCAAATAGTTTAAGCATACTGCCGCCCCTAATGCACCAACCGTGTTTAAATTGGAAATCATTGTAAAGTTTATCCATCTTTTTTGGTTTTATATTGTTTTATTAAATTGGTTAGCAAGGAAAAACATTATAAAATTTGTTTAAGCCGGTGTACAGCCTCAAACGAATGTTAATTATTCTTTAAACTTCTCATCAAGTATTTTTCTGAATATTAACTATTCCAAATTTGTTGGTTTATTTCAGAGTGTAAGGGGGAAAATCCTTAATAAATAGGGGTAAAATTTTATCGTTTAATGTTTTTTAAAGCTTAATACGCTATATTTCGATTGAAATAAAACATCGGCCATTTTTTATAAAACATTTTTTTGTCTGGTGTCAGGTCCACACTTTCTAACCAAAAAGTAAAACTTAATTGTATTTTTATCGCCTTAAACAATCAACCAATCCCATCCAATGTTTTAACATGAAACAGCTGTTTACTTTTTTCTTATTGTTTCATTCAGTAGCTAATTTTGCACAAAACAATAGTTCTTTTAAGCACTTAAATGTTGAAAATGGGCTTTCGCAAAGTTCAGTACTTTCTATTACACAAGATGCAAGGGGTTTTATGTGGTTTGGTACCCGTTTTGGATTAAATAAATATGATTCCAGAAATTTTAAAATCTACAAACATGATCCAAATGATGCCGGGAGCCTAATTAATTCTCAATCTTTATCTTCTATTTTATCAGCTAAGGACGGATCAATATGGATTGGCTCACCAGTGGGAATAAATAAATACAATGAAGGCCAGGACAACTTTGATTCCATAGTCCACCATTCAAAAGAGCCAAAAAGCTTATCCAATTCAAAAATAAACTGCCTTTTCCAGGATCGGGAAAACAGGATTTGGGTAGGTACAGGGAATGGCCTAAACCTATTAACCAACAAAAAAAAATATTATTTTCAGCATTTCCTTACTTCAGATAAATTAAATACGGAGGTTTTTGCGCTTACCGAAGATCATGCCGGCAACATCTGGATTGGCACAGGCAATGGTTTAATTGTAATGAAAATTAAAAACCACAAAGCTACTTTTCAATATTTAAAAACATTTAGCGATCAGATTAACCGGGTAAACGACAACCACGTAACCAGCATTGTTGAAGACCGGGAAAACAACCTCTGGATTGGCACCAAACAAACTGGATTAAATGTATTGAATTTACAAACCGGGGTTTTCAAAACATTTAAATATTCGAGTTTAAATACAAATGGAATCAGCAGCAATAACATCCGGAAAATTATTTTAGACCAGCAAGGTAAACTCTGGATTGGCACTTTACATGGCATAAGTATTTATAACCCAAATACAAAAACCTTTAGCACCCTGCAAAATGAACCTGAGAATAAAGGCAGCTTAAGCCAGAATTCTGTTTACGATATTTTTCAAGATAAGCAAGGTATTATTTGGGTAGGGACTTACTATGGTGGTATTAATATGGTTTATCCCGATTACACTCCTTTTAAAGTATATAAAAGCACCAGAAATGGTTTAAGCAGTAATGTGGTTAGCGCGATAACTGAAGACACCAGTCATAACCTGTGGATTGGTACTGAAGGTGAAGGACTAAATTATTTCGATCGCAAAAAAAACACGTATACGCATTATAAATATAACCCCAATAATCCTAATAGCCTGAGCTCTAATCTTGTTAAATCAATTTTTAAAGATAAAAAAAACAGGATTTGGATAGGTACGCACCTGGGCGGACTTAACTTATACCTGCCCAAAAGCAATAGTTTTGTTCGATTTACAAATAAGCCCAATGATCCTTTCAGCATTAGCTCGGATGCAGAGATTACCAGTATTTTTGAAGATAGTTATGGCCGTTTTTGGATTGGAACCAGCAATGGCTTAAATTCTTTTGAACCCGCCACGGGCAAATTTGTCCGGAAACAAGTTAATGGATTATCGGATGCCGTCTTTTATATTTTTGAAGACTCCAGCCGCCGCCTTTTAGTAGCCACCAATTCGGGCCTATACATTTTAACAGGCAATTCAAACCATTTTACCTCATTACCTTACGGCAATATAAGCTGTATTACCGAAGATAAACAAGGAATGATTTGGCTTGGAACCATGCGCGATGGAATTTATAAACTAAATGCACAAAATCGTAAAATTGGTGAAATTACAACCAAAAATGGTTTACCCAGCAATAACATTGTTGGAATACTTGAAGATGATGTGCATAATTTGTGGATTAGCACTGATAATGGCTTGTGTAAATACAACCCAGCCAAAAAATCTTTTAAAACCTTTAACATTAAAGATGGCTTACCGGGGAATGAGTTCAATTATAAATCGATATTAAAAGATAGTAACGGTGAATTCTTTTTTGGCGGCTTAAGTGGATTTATAAGTTTTATGCCAGGCGAAATAAAGGAGAATAAAATTGCGAGGGGGGCGGTTTTTACCGAGCTTAAATTATTCAATAAGCCTGTAAAATTAAATACGGAAGAGGATTTGTTAAAAAGCAATATCAGCAATCTTAACAGCATAACTTTCAAAGCTAACCAAAATGTATTTTCAATCGATTTTACCGTTTTAAACTTCATTAAGCCCGATAAAAATATTTATGCTTATAAACTAATTGGTTTTGAAAAGAACTGGAATTATGTAAACACGCCCACGGCCAGTTATACCAATTTATCGCCTGGCGATTATAAATTATTGGTTAAAGGGAGTAATAATGATGGTTTATGGGCAGAAAACCCAACAACACTTAATCTGAAAATCCTGCCTCCTTTTTACAAAACCTGGTGGGCCTACTTAATTTATTTCTGCATGGTTACGGGTATTTTAGTTTTAGGTGTACGCTACCTACTCATCCGCGCCGTTTTAAAGAAAGAAAAAGAAATTAATGAGCATAAACTTGAGTTTTTCACCAACATTTCGCACGAAATTAGAACGCCATTAACTTTAATTGTAGGGCCTTTAGAAAATATCATCGGACAAAGCCAGGATAACCCCCAATTAAACAAACAATTGCTACCGATTAAAAACAATGCAGACCGGTTAATGAACCTGGTAACCGAGTTGCTTGATTTCAGGAAGGCAGAAAGTGGCAAAATGACTTTACAGGTAAGCCCTGGTAATTTGGTTAAGTTTTGTCAAGAAATTTTCCTGGCTTTTCAAAATATGGCAATCAGCAAAAACATTGCGTATTCTTTTGAAACAGAAACCGAAGAAATTATCATTTATTTCGATAAAATCCAGCTCGAAAAGGTATTTTTCAATATCCTTTCAAATGCATTTAAATTTACACCTGATGGTGGAGAAATCAGTTTAAAAATTAGTTTAGACAAAAACGCTGTCAACGTTAACATCTGTGATACGGGTAAAGGAATTCCGCTTGAAAACCAGGCCAATTTATTTAATAACTTTTATCAGGCCAATCCAAACGAAAATATTGGTACCGGCCTGGGTTTATCTTTTTCAAAAAGCATTACAACATTACACAAAGGGAATATTTCATTTGAAAGTAGAGCACAGCAAAATAACCAGCCAGGTTTTACCTGTTTTACCATTCATTTAAAAACAGGAAAAGAACATTTTCAGCCTTCCGATTTTATCCAAGACTATGTTTATTACGATGATGCTACAAATTATACCGTAAAAACACCTGAAACTGCAGAAATTTTATCTGAAAAACCCTCAGAACAAGCCATTGCAAATAAAGGTTACAACCTTTTATTGGTTGAAGACAATGCGGAGGTTCGCAATTTCATCAGAAGCTCTTTACAAAACAACTATACCGTTAACCAAAGCGAAGATGGCTTACAAGGCTGGCAAAGTGCTATAGAAACCATTCCCGATTTAATTATCAGCGATGTTATGATGCCCAATATGGATGGGCTTGAACTGTGCCGAAAGTTAAAAACGGACGAACGGACCAGCCATATTCCCATTATTTTATTAACGGCAAGATCTGCCTATGTACACCAGATTAATGGTTTCGAAAATGGTGCCGATGCCTACATTATGAAACCTTTTAATTTAAGGATGCTGGAGCTTAACATCATAAACCTTTTAAATGCACGCGAAACGATAAAAAAGAAATTTGCCCAGGTGGTTAAACTGGAGCCTAAAAACCTGATTATTAATACCACCGAACAAAATTTCCTGCATAAAATTATTTCGATTATAGAAGATCGCATTACAGATTCTGACTTTGATGTTCCGGCTTTGGCTGCAGAAATAGGAATGAGCCAACCGGTTTTGTATAAGAAAATAAGGGCACTTACGGATCTTTCAGTAAATGATTTTGTAAAATCCATCCGGTTAAAAAAAGCAGCGCAATTGCTCAAACTTAACCAGGGTAATATTTCAGAAATTGCCTACAGTGTGGGTTTTAACGACCGAAAATATTTTAGTTTGGAATTTAAAAAGTATTTTGGCAAAACACCAAGTGAATTTATTGTGGAGGACAATGTATGAAAATTTACCAGCAAGATTTAAACCTTAATGAGAAACGCAGAGGTTTCCATTTAATTACACAAGCGGTTGAAAATGCGTTACCTGAAATTTCGAAACTTAAAATTGGTATTTGCCAGGTTTTTATCCAGCACACTTCGGCCTCGCTCTGCATTAATGAAAATGCCGACCCTACCGTTAGGGTAGATTTTGAAATGTTTTTTAATAAAGCTGTTCCGGAAAACGACCCGGATTACGAACACGATTATGAAGGTTCGGACGATATGCCTGCACATTTAAAAGCAGCACTATTGGGTAATTCTGTTACCATTCCTATTAGAAACGGTAAACTTGCTTTAGGTACCTGGCAAGGCATCTATCTATGTGAACATCGAAATCATGGTGGTTCGAGAACATTAATTATCTCTGCCTGGGGAGATTAATTTATTTCTCAATTCCCGGGTGGTTATCCTGAATAGAATTATTTCCTGTTTCTACCTCCACCTCTCTGGTGGTAACGGCATAATGTGCCGGATGAATTTCAGAACCATACGCTACTGCATAAGCCTTGGTAAACTCTGCACCAAAATAAAGAATAATGGAAGAGTAGTAAGTCCATAATAATACAATAACCAATGATCCGGCGGCTCCGTAAGTGCTCCCCACATTACTCTGCCCGATATACAAGGAAATACCGAACTTGCCAATCATAAATAAAATAGCGGTAACCACCGACCCGGCAAAAACGTCTTTCCATTTAATAATGGCATCGGGAAGTACTTTGAAAATTACACCAAAAATTAAGGAAACAACCGCGAGGGTAACCACCTGATTAATGATGTAAAAAACCACCACGGAAACATCTTCATACCTGGCTTGTAATGTGTGACTAAAAGTATCTAAAACGGCTGTAACCGCTAAAGAAACCAATAACAAAAAGCCTAAACTGATGATAACAGAAAAAGATAAAAATCGATTTTGCAACATTTTTAACCATCCTCTTTTTGGTTTAGGTTTTAATCCCCAAATGGTGTTGATTGAATCCTGAATATCGCCGAATATTGTAGTGGCCCCAATTAATAAGGTAACCAGCCCAATAATAAAAGCAATATTCCCTTTACCGCTTAAAGATGCCTTCCTAATAATTTGCTGAAGTTGAAAAGCAGTATCCTTTCCTAAAAAACCATCCAGTTGCCCGTAAATCTGACCTTCTGCAGCTTCCTGACCTAAAAATATAGCACAAAGCGAAATGATAACAACCAATAAAGGTGCCATGGAAAATACAGTGTAATACGCTAATGAGCCACTCAACTTTGTCACTTTGTGATCACCAAAGCCTGAAAATGCCGCTTTTAAAATTCCCCAAATCCCTTTTAATGTTATTTTTTCTTTCGCCATATAAACCTTAACCCACAAAATATCGCATTTGTTTGCTGTAAAGTTTACGAGATTAAATGAACCTGGCACACAAACCCCTTTATTAATCTTTGAGTTATACTTGCTCATTTCTTCCATCGCTAAATCTAAATGCTGTAATTGAGCGGTTTATCATAACAAAAAGAAGCCACCAGATTTTTATCTGATGGCTTCTTTGCTTAAAAATATTGTTTAAAACAGATTTCTATTTGGTTTTAATCCATGTGGCAATATCGTTGATTAAAGTTTCGGATACACTTGCCGGAATTTGGTATTGAGCAGATGAACCTTTTTCTGTTTGCGGACTGAATAAGTGGTTTAATTCCGGATAAAATTTAAGCTTTGCATTTTTCTTTTTGCCCAATGCTTCATTCCATAAATTGTAATCGGTTTGGCTTACCTGAAAATCATTTCCACCCTGAACAACAAGTATTCTGGTTTTAGTTAATTTTTTAGCCGCATCAACCTGATTATAGCTATTCAAATCAGACCAATAAGCCGCTGGTAATCCCAAAACCAATGAGTCGGGCTTTATTTTACCCAATTGCGTAATCCTACTTTTTTCAATTTCAGTTAATGCATCTGCCAATGCTTTTTTATTGGTGTCGGTGGTGTCTTTAGATAACTGGAACATATATTTATTCTGTTCCATGATAATATCTGTTAATTTGCGCGCCGGTGCAGCCGCTAAAATAATCCCGGCTAAATCAGGTGTTAATGTTGCAATTCTTGGTGCAAGCATTCCGCCCAAACTATGGCCAAACAAATAAATATTTTTTTGATCGGCACCAACAATGGTTTTAGCCATTGCAAGTGCAGCACTTGCATCATCCAAAACTTCCTCTTTTACGGTAAAAACCTTGGCAAAATCGTTTGGATATACCAATGTTCTTTTTACATAACGAAGGGAAGCAATTCCTTTTGCTGCAAGCCCGGCAGCCATGTCTTTAAAAGGTTTGTTTGGCCCTACGGTTTCATCCATATCACCAGGACCAGAACCATGAACAAAAACAACCACAGGGAAGTTTTTAACATTTTTTGGAGTGGTTATCACTGCTGCAAGCTGATGACCTGGTGTATTTAAATAGATCGATTTTTCAACATACAGGTTTGTATCGGCATAAGCCGGTTTTAAATAAGCATTGGCATTTGCCGCAGGAGCTAAAAATAATCCTACAATTTTTTCGGCCTTATTAAATCCTACAATAAAGTTCTGGCTTCCGTTTTCAAATTTACCTTCAATCGTTACGGCAAAAAATTCGCCCTGAACTTTACTTTGAATGGCATCAAAAGAATCGGCTTTGCCCAATTTAGTATTTAAATCGGCCCAAAGTTTTTGCAGCATTTCCTGGGTAATTTTGGTTTTTATACTTTCATCAAAATAATTATGTGCCTCAGGAAATTTGCCTTCCTGCATTAAAGCAAAAAACTGGTTGGCACTGTTAAACAGGTTTATAACATTTTGCGAAAAAGCCGATGTTGTTAATAAAAATAAGGTTGCTATAAGTAAAATACTTTTTTTCATGTATTCAGAATGTATTGTTTGGTTAAGTACAATATACCAAAGTTAATAATATTTGATTCTGAATCAGATTAAAATAAACTAATCTTTTAGTTTTTATATGCTTTTATGTTGTTGCTCATATTTTTTCCACAAGAAATAAGGAATAAACAGAATAATTAATGCCACCACTGGTGGAATCAATAAGCTTATACCATCGCCGGCAAAGCTCCTGGAAGCAAAGGCACCAATAAAGTTAAATGCAAAGCCTGCAAATGCCCATTCTTTTATGGCTTTAAACTTAGTTTGTAAAATAGCTATTACGCCTAAAAGTTTGGCTGTGCCGCTAATGATCAGAAAGTACATCGGATAGCCAAGATGCCTCATGACCTCTTTTCCGGCTTCTTGCTGGGTAACGCCTCCAATGCCATCCATAATCATCATTAAAGAGAAGATAATGGTTGCAATCCAGTACCAGGTATTTAGTTTTTTCATCAGTTTATAGTTTGTTTCTATCTTTTTTATTTATCCTTGTGGCATTGCCGACATATCCATATAAAAGTAAGACCAGATGTGTCCGTCCAAATCCTGAAAACTTTCTTCATACATAAAGCCAAGATCCTGCGCATCTACATTTTTTGAGGCACCGGCGTCCATCGCTTTTTTTACAATTTCTTGTACTTCATTTTTACTCTCTGCTGATAATGAAATC
Organism: Pedobacter nototheniae; assembly: GCF_032678625.1. GTDB lineage: Bacteria > Bacteroidota > Bacteroidia > Sphingobacteriales > Sphingobacteriaceae > Pedobacter > Pedobacter nototheniae_A. Next base: position 518,874 of record NZ_JAVTSO010000003.1, read on the forward strand.
AATGCTTCGGTACTTTTTGTCGTATCGCAGATTTCTTTTTTAATAAATGTTTTAAAAAAAGATTCAACGATCAGCATAACAAAATTTTCTTCGCTAATGATCATACAGGTTGCTTTCTCATCCGTAAACTGTGCATTAAAAGTATAACCCAGTTTGGTGAAAAACTCAACTGATTTGTTTAAATCCTTTACCGGTAAGTTGACAAAAATTTTAGTAGCCATGTGTTCTATATTTTAGTGATTGATTAGTAACACAAACATAGGACGTGAAAGCCATAATCGTAAAGTGTATTGAAGACAATTGAAGGGGTGTTTTGCGACAAATTATTGTTAATATAGAATTAGACAAACTTAGGATTTGAAAAAAAATAAAAAAAATTTCGTTGCCATACAATAATTCTTAAAATGAGCGTTTATATTACCGAGAGCGTTAATTTAGATGACGGGGATACTGCTTCGGCGATGTCCCCGTTTCTTTTTACAGATTTCCTGAAGGCGTTTATTCTTTTTATATTATAATTCACAAAAAAAGGGACAATTTAAAAATGTCCCTTTTCGATTATATGATGGAGTTAAGGATTTTAGCTTTTTATTTCAGTATCCTGATTTGTGTTTTTGAAATAATCTTCAAAATTTTTATTCCTTTTAGGTTTTAAAATCACATATAAACCCAAGCCGATTAAAATAATTGCTGTTGTAATTTTTGATACCGCAAAATCCAAAATGGTTATGTCGTTTAATGTAAATACAGCGCCAATAATGGTTAATGCAAGCCAGCTGCTTCCTTGAAAGTTTTTACGATACCCGATCCATAATCCAGCGCCCAGCATAATGGTATGCCAGCTAAATATCCAGTGTGGAATATCTAAGCCTATATTTCTAAGTAAAAAGGCGGCTCCAATAACTAAGATTAAAACACCTGTTCCTAATTGTCTGTCTGCGAAGTTTTTTTTGATTGAAGTTTCCATGACTTTGTTTTTTTATTCAAATGTATTATGCAAATGAACACCAGTCTATGGTTTTTCTTTAAACCAATATAAATGATCGGTAAAAGGAATTAAAACGGCGGTTAAAATATTTTGGTTTTTTGTAATATGATCAAAATATCGGTGAAATACCTGGCTTCAGCCCATTTTTAACCAAAAACAGGAAGATATTGTTATACCTTATCAAAACTTATAACCTCAGTACCCTTTGCCATGATAACCTTTGATGTAAGGCCAATAAATAAACCATGGGCAAGTACGCCCGTAACCTGGTTTAAATTTGTAGCTAAACTTTCTGGATCATCAATTAGGCCAAAATCTACATCGATAATGTAATTATTATTATCGGTTATAAAAGTTTCATTATCCTTTTTTCTCAGAATGCCTTTACCGCCCAACTTGGCTAATTGATTGTACACATATTGAAATGCTAAAGGAAAAACTTCTACAGGTACGGTAAAGGCACCTAATTTTTCAACTCGTTTGGAAGTATCGGTAATGATTATCGAATTTTTGCTCAGTGAGGCGATGATCTTCTCCCTGAATAAAGCTCCTCCTCCTCCTTTTATAAGATTTAAGGTATCTGTAAATTCATCTGCACCGTCAATACTAATATCTATAGATGATAAGGCTCCGAGATCAAGGATTTGAATACCTAAAGATTTAGCCAGTTCTTCAGACCGGATAGAACTTGATGCCGCGGTTATTTTTAATCCATCGGCAACTCTTTTCCCTAATTCTTTTATGGCAAAAGTGGTTGTAGTGCCTGTACCCAGGCCAACCACATCGCCATTTTTTATAAATTTTACGGCTTCTTTTGCGGCCAGTAATTTTTCGGCATCCTGCTGATGTTGATCTGTAACTCCCATACAGTAAAAATAGAAAAAGAAATTTCCATGTAACCTACTTAAAAAAAAATTAAAAATATTTTACCGCTTGCACAATAAATCTTTATTATATCGTTTATGTATGTGAGAGCGTTAATTTAGATGATGGGGATTCTGCATAAGTGGAATCCCCATTTCTTTTTGCTCAAAAATTTAAGCATAAAAAAATCCCGATTTTCATCGGGATTCTTCATTACCATATCATTCTGTTATTTTTCGGTTGATAAAGAATAAGGGAAATCTGCAGGGTTTGAGCCTCTTTGTTTATTTGGGGTAGCCGTCATATTAAAATTTAATACCGCTCCCTTTTGCAGGCCGCTGTGGCTGATCCAGTTTTTAGAATAGGGTTTACCGTTCATTTGCAACGATTGAACGTAGCGATTGGCATTGCTGTTTGCAGGCGCATTAATCACCACTGTTTTACCGCTTTCTAAATTCAGGGTTACCTTTTTAAACAATGGCGCACCCAACACATACTGATCTACCGCTGGTGTAACCGGATAAAAACCCATTGCCGAAAAGACATACCAGGCAGAAGTTTGCCCGTTATCTTCATCTCCACAATATCCATCAGGTGTTGCTTTATACATTCTATCCATGGTTTCTCTAACCCAATATTGAGTTTTATAAGGCGCACCACCATAATTATATAAATAAATCATGTGCTGAATAGGCTGGTTTCCGTGTGCATATTGACCCATATTTGCAATTTGCATTTCTCTTATTTCATGAATTACACCACCATAGGCACTTTCATCAAATACTGGTGGCATAGAAAAAACAGAATCCAGTTTGGTTACAAATTTGCTGTGACCGCCCATTAATTTAGCTAAGCCATCTACATCCTGAAAAACCGACCAGGTGTAATGCCAGCTGTTTCCTTCTGTAAATGCACCCCCCCATTTAAAAGGACTAAATGGACTTTGGAAAGTGCCATCCTGATTTTTACCCCTCATTAAACCTGATGAAGGATCGAAAAGGTTTTTATAGTTCATGGCTCTTTTCTTATAAATATCAATCTCAGAAGCAGGTTTACCTAATGCCCTGCCCAACTGATAAATCGTAAAATCATCATAAGCATATTCCAAAGTTTTAGCTGCATTTTCGTTTTTCTTTACATCGAAAGGCACATAACCTAATTCATTGTAGTATTTAACGCCATCGCGACCAACGGCTTCAATAGGCCCTTCGTTGTTTGCGCCATGTTTTAAAGCTTCCCAAAGGGTTTGAATATCGTATCCGCGTAAACCTTTAATGTAAGCATCAGAAACGACCGAAGCAGAGTTATTGCCCACCATAATGTTGGCATAACCCGGGCTGCTCCATTCTGGCAACCATCCACCTTCCTTGTAATCGTTAATTAAGCCTTCCTGCATTTCTTTGTTGATAGAAGGATACACTAAATTTAAGAATGGATAAAGTGCCCTGAAAGTATCCCAGAAACCTGTACCGGCAAACATATAACCAGGTTTAGTTTCGCCTGTGTATGGGCTCCAGTGTACAATTTTATTTTGAGCATCAACTTCGTAAAGTTTATTAGGGAAGAATAAGGTACGGTACAGGCAAGAATAAAAAGTACGCATTTGATCAATGGTACCACCTTCAACCGAAATACGGCTTAGTGTTTTATTCCACGTAGCTTTAGCCTTAGCTTTTGTTGCTTCAAAACCATCGCTTGCCAGTTCTCTTTTTAAGTTTAACTCGGCTTGTTCGAAACTGATAAACGATGAAGCAACCTTGGCAGAAACTTTCTCTCCTTTTACGGTTTTAAAACCAATCACGGCGCCACTATGATCGCTTTCCAATTCTAATTCCTGATTATTCAATTTTTTTCCACTCCAGGTTTTTGATAATGTAAAATCTTTATCAAAATAGATTACGAAGTAGTTTTTAAAGTTTTTAGGCAATGGCCCACGTGCATATTTAGTGGTATAACCAATAATTTTACGTTCCTGGGGGATAATTTTAATATACGATCCCTTGTTCTGGGCATCTACCACTACAAAAGCGCTGTCGGTTTTAGGAAATGTAAACCTAAACTGAGCCGCACGTTCTGTTGGCGTAATTTCAGTTGTTACATCAGCATCGGCCAAATAAACACTATAATAATACGGTTTTGAAACCTCTGCTTTGTGGCTAAACCAGCTTGCACGTTCATCATCTGTAAATTTAATTTTTCCGGTACCTGGCATAATTGCAAATGCACCATAATCATTCATCCATGGAGAAGGCTGGTGGGTTTGTTTAAAGCCGCGGATTTTGTCTGCATCGTAGGTATAAGCCCATCCATCGCCCATTTTTCCGGTTTGCGGGGTCCACATATTCATTCCCCAAGGCAAGCCAATAGCGGGATAAGTGTTACCGTTTGATAGATCGGGTTTAGATTGCGACCCCATTAAAGGGTTAATCCACTCAACCGGATCGGTAATTTTGCCTACATTTTGTGCAAAGCTGGTTGAGGCTGCAAAACTGAGTAAGGCGATAAATAACTTTTTCATTTGTGTAATTTTGTTTTCAGTTGTAATGAATGGCTTTTAGTTTATTCATTTGTACCATGTGCGATTCATTTATATTCGGTTTTTTTGCTGTTCTACTGGCTTATACTTGGCTATAAGGTCGGGTTTTTAACGTAATCTGCCCAAAGTGCATCCAAATCTTTACCTGTTAAGTTGGTCCAGATTGCATCAGTATAAGTATGATCCCTTAAAGATGCATCTACTGCTTTTATTGTCCCGGCTTTTACATTTTTCTCTATCCACGCAAAAAACCTTGCCGTAATGCGGTAACTATTTTTATAAGTGTGTTCTGGTTTCACATCAGGCAAAGCCCATTTTGCACCTGCATTATCTACACCAAATTTATAACGGGCATAATCTGCAATACCCTCGGTTAACCAGCCTGGTCCAACACTATTGCCATAATCCTGCACAATATGCATCACTTCATGGGTTACCACATCAATATCTTCGGGATGTTTAACCATCCATATGGAGCTGTAGGTAACTTTTCCATTGCTGGTTGCTGCAACTCCTTTATAAGCCGTATCTACAAAAAACTTAACTGTTTTAAGTGTTTTCGGATTATATTCCTTTGCTAATTTAGGGTAAACAACAAAAAAAGTTTCAATTAATCTTTTCTTTAACTGCGGATTTAAGGCCTCGAAATTACTTTCAAAAGTTAAGGTATAACCATTTTTTTTTACGGTTTCCTGTGCTTTTAATTTAGCAAATGGAATGGCGAGCAATGCTAAGGTATTTAATAAAATTATTTTCTTCATTTGATTAATTTTAGGAATGACATCAATATTAAGCGTTGTTTTTTAGTAAATTTAAGTCTCTACAGCTGGCGGCTCCAATTAGTGCCGCATTTTCCTTTAATTCGGATATTTTAATTGCTGTTTCAATCTGATTTCCTTTTAAAGTTGCAATTAACTCCGGTGAAAACTCGTTGAAGGCCTGCGTAATGTTTCCTCCAAAAATGACCACTTCAATTTTATATTTCTGAATAATCGGAATTAGAAATTTAGCCAGGTTATTGCCAAATTCCATAAAAATACGGGTAGCATTATGGTCTGTACCAATAAGGCCCACCAGGTCTTTTACACCCGATAAGGTTTTATTGGTGAGCTGATGGTAACGTTTAACAAACCAACCGGTTGATAAATAATCTTCGGCAATGCCATTTAAAAACGCCGAATTCCATAATGCAGCGTCGGTGGCCTTATAATCAAGGCAAAATGCAGAACCTAAACCGGTACCTAAGGTTAAACCCATTACACTTGCATTTCCTTTGGCTGCACCTGCAAAAACTTCTCCCTGTAGAAAACCGGCTGCATCATTTATAAAGTGAATATTATTGGAAGGGATATTTAAGCGCACCGCTAATTCTTCTTTAATATTTACACCGTAAAGCGACCTGAATTTATCCTGGTCTTTAATTAATGAAATCCCTTTTTCGTAATTAAAAGGACCTGGCATTGCAATTCCTACTGTTTTATCGGCTGTTTCGTATCCACTAAAAGAATCCTGAATCACTTTACACCAACCCACTAAAATACTTTCTGCTGTTCCGTTAGAATCTATAAATTCTCTTTTTATTGAGCCTTCAACCAACTTTTTCCCTTCTATATCTACAATTCCGGTTGTTATATGAGAACCGCCTATATCTACACCTAATGCTACAGGCTTTAATTTCATTGTTATACTATCTTCTTTCATTAAAAAAACAAACGCTGCTAATTTTAGCTATTAATATTCTTAGTTTTCACTTGTTTTGATCTAAAATACCTTTTTTCATTCAACCCCAGCTCTTTTATAGAGCACTGTATTACAAATAATTAGAATTCTGCCTCACACAGCTAAAACGATTTATGAAATTATAAAAAGTTTTGGATAATCAACCACCTTATCCTGATTATGTTCTACATCCTGTTTTTCACCTCAACCGGGTTCATTATTTGCTTAAAGAAAAAGGTTTATCACTTTCTTGCAAGCCCCTGTTTAATGCAGGTTTATTATCCATTTCCAACTTTAATGTTCCACCTTTTAAAATATCCTGGTGGGTTAAAAAGTTTCGGGTATAGTTATTACCGTTTAATGTGGCCGATTTAATGTATACGTTTGAAGCATCATTTTTAGCGGCATCAATAATAAATTGTTTGCCATTTTCCAGGTTAATGGTGGTTTTTTTAAACATCGGACTTCCAATTACGTATTCTCCGGTACCGGGTGTTACACTATAAAAACCCAAAGCACTTAATACATACCAGGAAGAAGTTTGCCCCTGGTCTTCGTCGCCGGGGTAGCCATTTTCGGTAGCGTTATACAACTTACTCATCACTTCACGTGCGTGAAATTGTGCCTTCCATGGCTGGTTGGCATAATTATACAAATAAACCATGTGTTGTATGGGCTGATTTCCATGTGCATACTGCCCCATGTTCGCCATTACCATTTCAGTCATTTCATGGATCATGCCGCCATAACTGCCCACATTAACTTTATTGGGTTCGCTAAAAACAGAATCCAATTTAGAAGTGAAATGCTCATTGCCACCCATTAAATTAATTAAGCCTTTGGTATCCTGAAAAACCGACCATTGCCAGTGCCAGGCATTCCCTTCGGTAAAAGGTCCGCCCCACTCTATCGGATCAAAATTTGGCGTCCATTGCCCGTTTGCATTTTTTCCCCTCATAAACTTAGTTCCAGGGTCGTAAACATTTTTATAATTATACATCTGGCGTTCAAAAACATCCATGTAAAACTTATTCCCGGTCATTTTTGCAAGTTCATAGGCGCAGTAGTCGTCATAAGCATACTCTAATGTTTTAGCCGTAGCTTCTCTGTATTTTGGGTAAGGAACATATCCAAGCTGGTAATATTCTTTCCAGCCATCTCTTCCATTTGCCGGCCCCCAGGGCCCTTTATTGGTGGCTTCATGCAAGTATGCTTCCAAAGCCTGTTTGGGGTCAAATGTTCTGATTCCTTTTGCCCAGGCATCAGCCAATAAAGAAATGGCATGGTTGCCAATCATACTCCCTGCTTCGCTTGGAAAAGACCAGGAAGGAAGCCATCCACATTGTTCATAAGCATCGAGCATTGCTTTTACATAACGTCCGTGCATTTCGGTTTGCACCAAAGTATTGAGCGGAAATTGAGCCCTGAAAGTATCCCAGAAACCTGTATCGGTAAACATATAACCTGGGTGAACTTTACCATCGTAAGGACTAAAATAGTAAGGTTGGCCATTTGCATTTAGTTCGTAAAATTTTCTGGAGAATAAACTGGCCCTGAAAAAGCAAGAATAAAAAGTTTCCGTATCAGCCCGCGACCCACCTTCTACCACAATTTTGCCTAATGATTTATTCCAAACCGCAGCGCCATTTGATTTGGTTTGCTCTAAAGTTTTATCTTTCCCTAACTCGTTTTTCAGGTTAAGTTCTGCCTGTTCTAAACTAATGTATGATGAAGCTGTTTTAACCTGAACTTTTGCCCCTGCCTTAAATTCGACATAAGCACCTTTCCCTAAACCATCAGCAAAAACGGAGTCTGGATGAATGGTATTTTTCTTATTTTCCCAGGTTCCATAAGCTTTAATTGGCTGATCGAACTGTACCACAAAATAGCTTTTCCATCCTTTTTTAAAACCTTCTCCATTATTAACATATCCGGTTATCCTGTTTTGCTTAGGCTCTATTTTTACACCGCTTAAATGGGTATAACCATCCAAAATCAGGAAGCTTTTTTTACCTTTTGGATAAGAAAAGCGTAAATGAGCACCTCGTTCTGTAGGCGAAATTTCTGTCGTAACCTCATTATCAAATTTTACTTTATAATAATTGGGTTTGGCAACTTCATTTGCGTGGCTAAACTTAGCCTCACGTTTATTTTCATCCACCACAAGCTCATCAATTACCGGCATAAAAGAAAAAACAGCATAATCCCTGGTCCAGGAGCTACATTGATGTGCCTGCTGAAAACCTCTTATTTTATCTTTAAAATACTGGTATTTCCAGCCATCGCCATTTTTACCGGTTTGTGGCGACCAGGTGTGCATGCCAAAAGGAAGTGCTGTTGTTGGATAAGTATTGCCTCTGGTTAATTCGTGTTTAGAATTGGTACCCTGTAAAGTATTTACATACTGTACCAAATCTTTTTGCTGCGCAAATAAACCTTTAGTGGCTATGCAGCACAAAATTGTTGCAATTAATTTAAATTTCATTTGTGTGTGTTTATTTACAGATTAATGTTAACCTCTACACCTTCGCTGTAATTTTCAAATCCAAGTAATAAAGTTTTCGATTTTTCATCCCAGACATTTTGAATAAGCGGTAAATTTCGACCTCCGGTTTTAGCGGTAATAACACCTGGTTTTGAGGTTAGTAAAATCCGCATTACGTTATTAGTTTTAGCCGGACTTTTCGCTATAAAGGAGTATTGCTTCTTAGTAACCATTTCGTTCGTTACCCTTGATGCGGCGGCTAAAACCTGTGCTTTGGTTTTGTTTTCGGCTTTATTGATATCATATAGGTAAGCCTGTGTACCTGGCTGAATGATTTTTTGAGTAAGTACAGGTAGTGTAGGGTCAAATAAATCAATAAATAGTCCGTTTAAAGTAAGTGGTTCTTCTGTTACCTCATTTAAAACCGCAGCAATGGTAAATGGTCCGCGCGCTAAAACAAAATTATTTTTGGTTATTAATTCTTTAGCATTCTTTTCGTAAGCTTTTTTAACTGTGGCTAAAAATTCAAGATCACCGTTGGCTTGCATCACAAGTTCTTTAGGGTCTTTTCTAACTAAAAATACCTTCCCTTTACCGGCCTGGTATTCTGTTAATCCATCAGTTACCTGAATGCCCAGTTGTTTAAATAAATGTTCGGACGGGGCTTTGTATGTATTTCCATTGGTATTCCACCATTCCTTTACATTTTGAAAAGGATCATTATCTCTTCCGTAATATAAAAGCGTACCTCCATTTTTAACCCATTTGGCAAGCTCGTTATGATAGTCGGCAGATAAGGGTTTCATATTTGAATAACTCATAATTAATACCTCAATATCCTTTAAAGTATTTTTGTTGGCCAGGTTTTCTATATGTACAGTTTCTACCGGAATACCTCTTTTTAACAAAGGAATAGCCATTCCATAAAAATTAGAAAGCTGAGGATCATCGTAACCTGCATGCGTTGGAAAGCGCTGAAACATCATGGAGTTTGAGAGTAAAACTCCAATGCCATGACTGCCGTTCAGCTTATTTTTTGATAAGGGCATTTGATTAAGCGAATTGACCATTACCTGCATCTGCGTGGCATAATCAGGAGATATTGGCTGTTTTTCGGCTACGCCTTCTACCTTGAACTTACCTTTATAAATTCGGTTTGGCCAGGGCATTACTTCATAATTATCAACCATTGGGTATAACAGCTGTGCAGTAAAAGTAGCCTGATAATTAACCTTGTAATCATCCCATGATCTGGTTCTGTCTTCTATTGGATCTGTTAAGAAAAAAATCTTTCTCCCGGTTGGAGCCGTCATCGAAACCATTGAGCCATACTCCAAAAAAGCATTTTCAAATACCCTTTCTTTTTCTATACCATTAAAGTAAATAGGCTCTCTTGATGTTCCGGTCCATACTTGCGCAATGTAACCGTCCATGCCTTCCAGATTAGCCAAACTGGCCTCAGGGCTTACAATTTGCCAGGAAGAATAGTTAATTAGCGAATGCGTAGGCACATAGCACCTAACCCTTTTTCCTTTGCTTTCGCTATAAGATTTAACGTAACTGAATACTTCTTTTAGTGCTTTAAAATAGAGCTGGTATTTTAATTTAGAGGAGAGATAGGTGGCTTCGGGCGATTCGTGTTGAGCCATCCAGGGAAAACCATAATAGGCCTGCCATTCTTTTTTAAAAGCATCACCATAACCTGCCCTTGCCCAAAATTCGGGTTCTTCCAGGTAAATTGCGGTTACCCCTGCGTCAATAGCTCTTTTAACATGTGTTTTCATGTAAGCTAAATAATTTTGAGAGGGCACAATATAAGGCACATTTTCGCCATGCCAAATGGTTTCGCCATTGCGCATTACCTGACCTTCATCAAGGTGTTTTTTGCTATCCCATTGCCCCAGGAAATAATCTTTATACTGCCCCCAGGCTATTCCGGTCATAAACTGTACTTCATAACCTTTATCACGATAACTCTTTACCCTTTCTTCAAATTTTCCGCCATCATCATTTATACCATAAACCATGGCAATATCTGCCCTAATATCGTAATCAGGGCTCCATGGTGCCGAAGCCTGAAAGGATGTTTTTTCTTTTGTTTTGAGCTGTGCAGATAAATTGCTTTGCTGAAAAAGAAAAATAGTGGCGAGTGTTGCATAAACTTTTAATTTTTCCATTTAAATAATTTTAAATATAAACCCTGCACATTTGAGAGATCGATAGGTGCAAGATGTACGTTAATCGTTTAGAATTATTGGGCCGGCGAGAACAATTGCATTAATGCAGCTGCTGCGCAGGATTCGTAAGATTGAACTGCGCCAACAGGGCAGGCTACTTTATAATTTCTATACATAATTCCACAGGTTTGATCTCGGTTGTTCCATAACTCGGGGTTTTATGGGTGATGAAAAATCAAAGTTGTACCTGCCCGTTTAACGACAGGCACAACTTGAAATGGTTATTTATTAAGTGCTGTATTACCAGCCTGGGTTTTGCACCATCAAATCATCAGAATTTACATCTTTTGAGGGGATGGGGAATAAATAATGTCTTTTGGTAAATACCCGGGTTTCAAAAGGGACCACGGTAAGAAACTCAGGAAGATTTTTAGAAATATTTAATCCATAAATAGGTCCATTATCTGTTACTTCAGCAATTTTCCATCTTCTGGTATCAAAATACCTCACGTTTTCAAACGCCAGTTCTACCCTTCTCTCTTTTCTAATGGCTTCACGCATTAAATCCTGACTTGCCGGAGGTATAATCTGGCCGGCACCTGAACCATACAACGGAATGCCTGCTCTTTCCCTGATTTGGTTTAAGTAGATTAAAATATCCGGATCTCCGGGAGTTGATTCATTTAGTGCTTCAACATAATCCAGAAATAAATTACCCACCCTGTATAAAATACAAGGGCGATTACTTTCTCTCCAGTTGCCCAGGCCCATAGCTTTACGTACAATATAACCTGTAACCGAATAATCGTTACCTCCTGTTGCTTTACCGGAGTTGCCGTTGTTATTCATTTCAGTTATGATATTGCCGTAAGTTGTATTTAACCAAACACTGTTGTGGTAGGTGATGTTTACATAAAACCTTGGTTCGCGGTTAACCCATTGATTGTAGGTATCGGTAGCAATAGGACTTCCCGGTGCCTGGTAATTGGTGCTTCCAGAAGTTACATAACCCGAAGTCGGGTCTTCAATACTTTTCCCGTTGGCCATAAAAAATGCATCTACCTGATTTTGTGTTGCCGCTAAACCACCCGAGCCTCTAACCTCAGAGTTTTTGCCGTTGTGGTAGGGTGTTAATTCATATTGTCTGCCTTCAATTGATGCTTCAATTCTCGACATAATGATTTCGCTATTGAAACGATCGATAAAAACATCCCTGCAAGATAGATATGGGCTAAAATTACCCGAAGCATCATTTTTTCTGAACAAGCTATAAGTGCCCGGAACAAATTGAGTAATGTAAGCTTTATAGGCATCAGAGGCTCTTTTCCATTTACCGGCATCATAAGTTTGGCTAATCAATTGTTTGCCGTCTTTATTTTTTAAACTTGCCATATCCGGGTTACCATTATACAGCGGACTTGCGGCTAATAAATAAGCCTGTAAACGATAACTTAAGGCCATGCCTTTGGTAATGCGGCCATAGTTATTATCATTTACTGGGTTTACGGACAGATTATCTGCGGCTGTTTGCAATTCGGCCGCGATATAATTAATACATTCATCAAAGCTGCTGCGGGGTAAACGCACGCTTTCAGACGGTGCATCAGGCGCAATTACTTCTTCACCCAAAAGAACCACCGGGCCATAAGTACGTACCAAGTAAAAATAATACATAGCCCTTAAAGCCCTTGCCTCATTTTTATACTGAACAATTAACTGAGGTGTAATATCCTGGGTAACTTTATCAATATTGGCCATAAAGAAACTGGCCGAGCGGATGCCTTTATAATAATTGTTCCAGTAATCGTTTACAAAACCTGTGTTTGCATCCCAGCTGCCAATGTTAACATTATTAGCCTGGTTAAAGCCCCAAACAAATTCTGCCTCGTCGGCTGCACCTGTCCATATCCCTGCATTTCTGCCTGTATTGGGATTTCTTTGTCCAAATTCATCCGGAATCCAGGAGTATATATTATTTAAAAACTTCTCTGCTGTGGCCCTGTTGGTAAATGTTTCCTCAAGTGTTAACCTATCATTAGGTACTTGATCAAGGAAACCTTTTTTACATGAAGTAGCCAGTGTTAGGCAAGCTACAAATGTGATCAATATATATTTTTTCATGATTTCTAATTATTAAAATTTAACATTAAGCCCAAGCGATAAGGTAGCGGTAAGTGGATACTTGGCTCCATTTGCCCTACCGTCGACATTGGTATTTAACTCCGGATCCCAAAGTTTCCATTTACTGAATGTTAAAAGATTAGACCCAATTAAATAAATTGCTGCATTTTTAATGTGAACTTTTTGGGTAAATGCGGTTGGCAGATTATAGCTAAGCTGAGCGCTTTTTAACCTTAAGAAACTTACATCCTTTACCCACCACGAGCTTTCTAAAGTGTTATTTGTATTATCGGCTTCTCCATAGGCTAAACGAGGATAAAATGCATCTTGTCTTGGATTTGAAGGTGTCCAGCGATCGTTGGCAATTGCGTAAGCATTGCTTAAACCACCACCGCCATTAAAAGGAAATATACCCGAGCCACCCAACATAATATCGGCATTGGCAACGCCCTGGAATAAAGTGCTTATTGCAAAACCTTTGTAAGATGCGGTAAAGCCAAAGCCATATACGGTATTGGGAATATCGCCCCTGCCAATTTTAGTTTTATCATAATCGTTGATTAAGCCATCGCCATTTAAATCTTTGTATTTAATATCGCCAGGCTTAATGCTGCCTTTCGAACCCGGGGTTGCGCTTGCATTAATTTCTTCCTGCGAATCGAATAATTTTTCGGCTACATATCCGTAACGTGCGAGTACGTTGTCACCAAGATGGCTCATCCATGGATAAGGTTGCGCCGGGCGATCATCTGTAATCAATTTATCTTTACTGTAGGTATATGTACCTCTTAAGCCAATATCAACCTGCCCAACTTTAAAATTATACTCTAAAGTGGCGTCAATACCTCGGTTATCAACCACACCTAAGTTTCCGTAAGGTTGATTGGTTAAGCCTACATAACCTGGTAACGACTGGCGTTGTAAAAATATACCGGTACGTTTTTCTTTAAATAAATCTACAATCAGGTATAAATTATTGTTAAGGGTCCTGATTTCCATTCCTAAATCTTGTTTACGGGATTCAGCCCATCTAATATCTACGCCATAATCCATTACGGTAATACCACCAGAATTATTGAAGTTTTTACCCAACTGGTAACCTTGAACTTTATCCGGGTCGTTTGGATTATCAGATACCAGCGTTAAATAAGCAAACCTTCTGCCGTTGATTTTACCGATACCGGTAACACCATCTGAGTACCTGAACTTTAAGAATGAGATGGTATTTTTAATGGGCTCCCAGAATTTTTCATTAGAAGGAATCCATCCAATGCCGAAAGCTGGAAATGAGCCGTATCGGTTTGATGGAGCAAACAACTCAGAACCATTATATCCAAAGTTAACTTCAGCAAAATAACGATCATCGTAAGAATAGGTACCACGAGCGGCTAAACCAACCTGGCGTTCGGGAATTGACGAAGTAAAGTTTCCGGCAAAAGGATCATTATAGTCCTGTGTATAACCCAAAATTAAGCCGCCTACGCGATGTTTACCAAAAGCCCTGTCGTAATTTGCAGCCGCTTCTGTGTAAAATTTACGGTTACCGGCCCTGGTTGGATCAAAACTTAAATAGTTACCACCACTTGTAAAGGTTTGTACTAAATTTAAAGAACCATCGGCTTTATAAGGCGAGTTGGTACCGGTAACATTAGAAATGAAATAAGTACTTTCTCTTTTTGATCTTTTAATGAAATTTTCATTGTAGGCATCAAACGCCACCATTGCTGTGGCAGATAAACCTGGAGTAACCATTTTTAAATCTTGCGTTAACCTCAAGTTGGTATACAACTGGTTTTTAAATTCTGTACGGTAACCTCTTCTGGTTAAATCGGCATAAGGATTACGAAACCCCCCGTTTGATGAGCGGCCGGGAATAAAACCACCTGGATATAATTTAGGATATTCTACTGAGGAAACATCCAATGCAGAACGAAAAATATCTTCTGTTTTTTCGCCCGGATAATTCCCTGTAGATGCATATCCCTGAATACCTAAATCTAACTTGGTTGTTCCGGTTAGTTTTAAATTTAAATTACTGGTAAAATTATACCTGTTGTAATTTAAAGAAGAATTATACTGCGATAAATCATCGGTTTTTAAAAAGCCTGATTCATTGTAATATGCCAATGAAACATAGTACTGTGCATTTTCAACACCACCGCTTGCATTTAAATTTGCTCTTCGGTTATGGCTGTACTCTTTAAATAATTCATCCATCCAGTTTACGTTTGGATAAAGGAGCGGATCTGCACCTGATGCCGTTTTATCAATGTAATCCTGTGCGTATTTAGCACTCTGGCCCCTACCAGTCAAAGCCTCATTTGCCAGGTTCATGTAATCGATGCCACCAAGCGTTTCGGGTTTTTTGGTAAATGTACTTATGCCTTCATTATAATCGAAAAAGATATTGGGTTTACCTACCTTACCTGTTTTGGTTTTTACAATTACAACTCCATTTGCACCTCTAACACCATATACTGCCGTACCAGACGCATCTTTCAGCACAGTAAAAGATTCAATATCCTCCGGATCTACGTTATCAATCGAACGCTCAACACCATCTACTAAAACCAGGGGCGAACTTGAGTTGCCTCCAAAAGTGGCAATGCCCCTAATCCAGATGTCAGCAGCACTTCTTCCTGGCTCACCACTTCTTTGCACGCCAACTACACCGGCAATTCTACCGGCTAAAGATTGGGTAATACTGGCCACAGGTTGTTTTAATTCTTTTGCATTAACTGTTGATTGCGCGCCAATTAAGGAAACTTTACGTTGTGTACCAAAACCTACAACTGCAACCTCTTCTAATGCATTGCTGCTGGGTACCAGCTGGATTGAAATGCTTTTTTGATTGCCAACGGTAATTTCTTTAGCATCGTAACCTACATAAGAAATAATAAGAACGGATGCTTCTGAAGGGACAGAGATGCTAAAACTACCATTTATATCTGTCGCTGCTACACTTAAAGTACCTTTTACTTTTATACTTGCGCCTGGAATTGGTGCACCGGTTTCGTCTTTAACAATACCCCTAACCACAATGTTAGCGATATTGCGGTTCGGTTCTTTTTTTGTCGTGCGCACATTGGTATTCATCTCTCTTGCACCTGCCGAAGCGGTAAATGTTAAACCAAAAGCTAAAGATAAAGTGCCAATTTTAATCGCACCCGACCTCGTCATAAGCCTAAGCTTAATGAGTTTAGTAAATTTCTTGTTCATAATGGAATGGTTTGTATTTGGTTATTATTTTTGGTAATGCTATTTAATGCCCCATTTATCAGCCAGCAGCTTGATAAAATAGCCACCCACAACACTTCGAGCCTGGAAACCAGTTAATTTTCCAGTAGTTGTTTCGTACCAGTCGCTCATCGGAACTCTGCTTTCTGTTTGGGTAGCGTATTTATAAACCGGTTTAACAAATTTTTGGAAATCGTTTTGATTATCAGCTAAAGTCGCAGTCCATATAATCCAGTCTGATTTAGTATAGGTTTTGCGGCTATCCAGTGGTAATCCGAATTCATTTTGCTTTGTTAAATAGTAGTTGATTTCTTTTTTATACAATTCTTCTGGGAAAAGATTGAGCTTTAATAATTTATCCCAAACCAGGTTATATTTCTGGCTCCATGTATTTTTATCATTAAAAGTTAAGGCATAATGATCGCCGCCATCAGCCAATTTCTGCCAGTTTTTGGCCATTTCTAATGCTGCATTTCTATATTTTACAGCTACATCCGTTTTACCCATTTGCTGGGCCATTTGGGCATAACCGCCCAGTGCAACAATGGCCTTAACCGATAAATTAGCATTACGGGCAAGGTGACCGGCAAAGTCATCTGTACACAATTGATTTGCAGGATCAAATCCCTCTTTTAATAAATAATCGGCCCAGGTAGACATGGTTTGCCAGTGCTTTTCGGCATATTTTACATTTCCATCTGCTTTACTGATGGCAGCAGCCAGAATAATCATATTTCCCGCCTCTTCTACTGGCATATCTTCACCATAAATCTGACCGTTTGCAACCGGATAGGTACCAATATCGTGTGCAGGATAAGGCTTGTTCCATTTACCACTTTCTGCATAATAGAAAATACCGTTTAGCATTCCTTTTAACAATTCGGGATTATAAAGCAAATATTCGGGCGCCGAAGGATAGGTAACATCAACCGTATTGATAAAACCTCCGCTAAAATTTTCTTTTGAAAGAAAAAGAATTTCACCATTTGGCGCATATAAAATTTTATGGGCAGCTATGCTTTGTCTGTAAGCCATTTTACATAAATCGGCATATTCAATGCCACCAACTTTCGTTGCCTCGGCAACCAATTGCTTGTTAAACGCATCGCATTTTGCTTTAATAGTTGCATAATCATTGCTGGCATTAAGCAGTAAGTTTTCGAATGACTGGCCCGATTTCTTCCAGATTGGCAATAAAGACTTCCCGAAATATTCTACAGATTTTAAATCATCATAACCCATCATTACATATTTCTCTACCGGTTTGGCCGTTACCGTACCAAAAGGAATTACACTGCTCAAATCTAATTCGGTTGTATTTAAACGCTGTGTTTGTTGCGGGTATTTGCCACTCAAAAAGTTCTTTAAATTTTCGTCCTGCTTACCTATAAATTGTTGAGCCTTAAATTTTGCAGGCACAGCCACATACATATAACCCCAGTCAATTCGCGTATCATCGCCTTTTTTCTGCAATATTGGCTGCTCTACTGTTCCGGCTTTTAATAGGGATAAATTGTTTTTCGAAGTTTTCCATGCAGATACGGGCTGATTGCTTGTATTTACTGCAATGTTAGATGAGGCACTAAAATAAACGGCCACCTGATGTGCTTTAGCATCGTTAGCTTTGGCAACATAACTGATGTAACTAATTGGTTTTGCCGTTAAATTAATATCATTCAACAATAATGGAGAAGTAAAAGTTACCTGTAAATTAACCTGCCCGCAGTTGAACGTGTACTGGGTTGATGTTGCTTCAAACGCTACGTTGGTTTGTTTTGCGGTTAGTATTTTTGAGCCTTGCGGAACTTCCTCAACAATACCGGCATCGAGGTGCCTGCCACCTGCTGTATTTTTACAATGTATGGCCAAAGTATTTTCCCCGCTGGTTAAAATACCATCTTCAATAGGGATATAAATGTATTCATGTACCCATCCCTCTTTCTGATAAATCGTTTTAGTATTTAGATACACAATTACATTGTCATCGTGGCTAAGCTTTAAATATTTTTTAGCTTTTGAGGGTTTTGCGATGGAAAATTTCCTTCGGTAATAAATATTATCGGTATCCCATTTTGTTTTTGCCGTCTTATCATCTCCAAACGGAGCAGCTGATTTTTTCCAGCTCTGGTCGTTATATTCAGGGCCATTCCAGTTTGCTCCCGGATCATCAAACGTATAATTTACGCTATATGCAGTTTCATCTGCTGCCGGAAGAATGGTTTTATAATCTTTAGTTTCTTCGCCAAGGAAACGATAAAATTGATCATCAACTTTTACAACACCCAATAAAGATTGTTTTTTTCCAGTCCAGTGTTTAGTTACCGATTGGTTTAAATTGTCTCCAAAAGACCAAATGCTGAAGTAAGTATCGTGTGTAATTAATGGATAGGCAGGAGCCTTGTCTTGTGCCTTCGCACAAATTGAAATAAACAGGCACAGCCCGAGTAGGTAAAGGTTTCTCATAATTAGGAATTTGGTTAAACTTATCAATAAAACGTTTTAGTAAACTTTTAAAAATTAAACCCTCTGGTAAAAAAGAAGGCTGAAAAATTAAGTTGAAAATTTTTAATCGTGCATATATGGTTTTTATATGCAACAAAGCTTAAAACAGTAAAACGTTTTACTAAATCAATTTTAAAGAAAAAAAAAGATGAATAAAACAAATGCGGGTAACATATTGGTTACAGTATAATTTTAGTTAAAAACCTGAACGAACTGATTTCCAGAATAAAAATAAGGGATGCCTGTTTAAGCATCCCTTATACTAATTAAGTGTTCTTAATTATAACCCGGATTTTGGGTGAGTTTTGAATTATTCTTGATTTCGGGTGTTGGAATCGGGAATA
Source organism: Pedobacter nototheniae (assembly GCF_032678625.1). Taxonomy (GTDB): domain Bacteria; phylum Bacteroidota; class Bacteroidia; order Sphingobacteriales; family Sphingobacteriaceae; genus Pedobacter; species Pedobacter nototheniae_A. Next base: position 537,847 of record NZ_JAVTSO010000003.1, read on the forward strand.
AAAGATTTTTTGTTTGCAAAGGCAGGTTTACACTTTTATTAACATGCCCTACAAAGCTGTCAAAACTATTGGTACTTTCATTATAAGCCTTGCGCAGGCGAAGCATATCAAACCAGATAATTCCTTCATAGCACAGCTCATGCCAGCGCTCTTTCCAAACGGCTTCTTCAAATTGCGTTTGTCCAAGCCCTGCTAAATCTCCAAGCAAAGCCCTTCTTCTAACTGCATTTACCGCTGCATATCCGGCTAAATTTGGCGATCCATCAGCACGGTTTTGTGCTTCTGCATAAATTAATAAAACCTCAGCATACCTGATTTGCGGGATATTTAAATCACTTCTGGTTGTTCCTTCAACACCTAATGTACCATTGGCAACAATATCAAAGTGTTTAAAAATATAAGGTTTCCCCCTATTTACCAATGGCATTTTAAATCCGTCAGTATAATAATCGGTAAAGAAATAGCCATCTCTGTTTTTTGCTCTTAAATCTCCGGCTTCATACGATGTGTAAAAATCGTTGGTGGGTATCGCTGTTCCAATTCCATCTATTTTAGAAACCAATGGTTGGTGCAGTGGTAAATAAGAAGATTGAAGCGGATTGCCAACGCCGGCCGCATCATTATATTGAATACCAAAAATGTGTTCAATCCTATTATCATTCTTTGCATCATGTATGGCTCCATAAGTTGCAAAAAGATTAAGTGTGCCTGGATTGCCAGTGGAATAATCGATTACTTCCTTCGCTTTATCAGCCGATAAACGGTAATATGCTGCACCTTTATTTAGTGGCTGACCTGCCATGGTTAAATAAACTTTTGCCAGCTCTGACTTAATTGCTGCTGTAGAAACCCTTCCACTGGCATCCATAAAAGGCAAACCAGCTGATTCTGCAAATACTAAATCATCTACAATTTGTTTGTAAACCTGCTCCTGAGGTGTTCTGGCAGGATAAAAATCAGGATCGTTAGGGCTTGTTATCGGTTTTACAATTAAAGGCACATCGCCCCACAAACGTACTAAATAGAAATAGGCCCATGCCCTTAAAAAAGAAGCTTCTCCTAAAATCCTTTTTTTCTGCACCGCATCCATCGGGTTAATGCCCGGTACTTTATCCAACAACAAATTGGCTTGTGCAATTACTTTGTAAAAGCCATTCCAGTTTTGGTTAATGTGCAGGTTTGTTCCATCGTATATTAACGAATACAGGTTGTTTAAATCAGAATTTTGTGCAGTTTCAGTAGATTGTATGCCTGTAGGGGCATCAAGCATTTGCCAGTTATTGGAATAAATTCCTGCTCCGTTTCCGATGAACCTGATTTCAGAATATATTGCCGCAATGCCAGCCTCGGCATGCTCTGGCAAAGTATAAAAACTACCTGGAGAAAGGTTGGTTGGGTCTTTTTCTTCTAAAAACTTTTTACAACCTGAATTTCCAATTATTGCTCCACCCAAAAGCAGCAAAGCAGTGATGTTTTTTATGTTGATTTTCATTGTATCTTTCTTTAAAATGGTTTACAATCCAATGTTTAAGCCCACCATAAATGTGGTTGGTTTTGGATAATCAAAAAATGTTTGTCCTTGCGCAAATGCATTTCCATAGGTTGTTACCTCAGGATCGTTGCCCGTGTATTTTGTTGCGATAAAGAAATTTTGAACTGAGGTATAAACACGAAGTTTGCTCAGGCGCAATTTTTCGACAAGTGCCCTGTTAAAAGTATAGCCCAGTAAAAGGTTTTTTCCACGGATAAAAGAACCATCTTCCAACCAATGTGTATCTACATTGGTTACATAACCAGCTGATTGATCCCTGATGGCCGCGATAGGTGTATTTTGGTTTTGTGGTGTCCATGCATTTAATACACTTGCAAAACTATTGGCTTGTACTTGTCTATCTTCGCCCGAGTGATGCGTCATGTTCAACACATCGTTGCCATATGAATATTGAAGTTCAACAATTAAATCAAAATTTTTGTACCGGAATGAGTTTGAGAATGATCCCCAGCCTTTTGGCATTCCGTTTCCAATAATCTGGCGATCAGCATCTGTTATGGCGTGATCTCCGTTTACATCCAGGTATTTAATATCGCCCGGTAATAAAGTTTTGCCACCACGATAACTTACATATTTAGCCGCTTCATCTCTTTCTGCTTCACTCCAGGTACCTAAACGAACCAATCCCCAGAAAGAACCAACAGGCTCTCCCACTCTGATGATACCCGTTTGATTAGTAAAGTTTGGGTTACCAACGCCAAAAATATCATCAGGGGTAGCCAAAGAAAGTACCTTATTTCTATTTAGAGAGATATTGAAACTTGTTTTCCAGGTAAAATCCTTACTCTCAATGTTTACGGTATTAATGCCAAGGTCTAAACCTTTATTTTGCATCGAGCCTATATTTTTACGGATTACAGCATAACCAGTTGTTCTTGGAACAGGCGCATCCAACAACATGTCGGTTGTTTTTCTGTAGTAAAGGTCTGCTTCCAGGTTAATTCTGTTATTAAACAAGCCCAATTCCACCCCTGCATCATATTGCGCTGTTTTTTCCCAAACCAGGTCAGGATTAGCCAGTCGTCCAATTCCAATACCGGTTACTTTACCATCATTTATAATGGCAAAGTTATTAGCCAGCGTAGATAAAGATTGGTAGGCAGGCAGTTCTGAATTACCACTTAAACCGTAGCTGGTTCGTAATTTTAAATTAGAAATGGTTGTATTTCCTTTAAGGAAATCTTCATCTGAAGCTTTCCAGGCCAATGCTGCAGACGGGAAAAAAGCAAATTTGTGGTTTTCTCCAAATTTAGACGAACCATCTACCCTGCCGGTAAAAGTAACCAGGTATTTATCTCTGTAGGCATAATTTATCCTTCCAAAATAAGAGTTAAAAGCCGATTTATTTCTGCTTGAGCCCACAGTAATGGATTTACTTCCTGAGCCCATATTATTGTTTCCAAAGAAATCGGTTACAAAATTTTCTGCATGGCCGGTACTGCTAAAGAAATTTGTTGCTTGCCAGGATATCCCCAATAATGCATTAATGGCATGTACTTCGGCGAAACGTTTGTTATAAGTTAAATAATTTTCTAAAGACCAGAAGGTTTCTCTATCGTTGGTTACATTAGCGGTACCGTTCTGTCCGTCAGAAATACCATAAAGTTGCTTTGCATTATATTCATTTATATTCCGGCTTACAATGTTAGCGCCCAGTTGGGTACGAAATTCCAGATCTTTACTAAAGGTAATGTTCGAATAAATACTACCCAAAGATGTTTGCGTAACCATACCGTATTTTTGATCGGTTAAAATGTGAACAGGATTAGATCCTCCTTCGGCCCATGGAATTAATTTATTATCGGCCCAGGTTCCGTTAGCCAGTTTTATAGGTAAAAATGGGAAGGCCTCTGTAATCATACGTACCGAATTTAATCCCCCTGTTCCCTGGTCTACAATATTTTCTACCTGATTATTATAGCTTAAATTACCACCCACTTTTAACCAGGGCTTAATTTTGCTATCGAAATTAAAGCGTCCTGAATAGCGTTTTAAGAATGAATTAAGCAACAATCCTTCATCATCACGATAGCCTGCAAAAACACCATAAGTGCTGTTTTCATTACCGCCGGTAAAACCCAGCTGATGATTTTGCGAGAGCTTATTTTGAGTAGATTCTTTTAGCCAGTCGGTATTATACAAAGGATCGCCATTACCGTCGAAAAACTGTGGCAAAGCAATTCTGGCTGCTTTAGGAACCGGCGTTGAAGCATAATTTCCGGCAGCCCAGCCAACCGGATCGTACACCTTTATATTTTCATAGGCCAGATCCTGCACTTTTATATATTCGTAAGCATCGAGCATTTTAACATGATGCGAGGATAATGTATTTATTCCAAAATCAGCATCGTAGGTAATTCTTTGCGAATTGGCCGTTCCCTTTTTGGTGGTAATTAAAATAACACCATTTGCGCCCCTGGCACCATAAATTGCTGTAGATGACGCATCTTTTAAAACCTCTACAGAAGCAATATCACTTGGATTGATATAATCTATTGCATTACTGTTCTGCGTTTGCGAACCAACTGGCAAAGCCACCCCATCTACCACATAAAGCGGGTTATTACTGGTATTAATGGAGCTGAAACCCCTTATTTTAATACTGGTTTGCCCGCCCGGACGGCCTGAGTTTGTATTTACCTGCACACCGGATATTCTTCCGGCCAGTGCCTGGTTTAATGATGAGGCTGGCCTTTCCTGCAGTTCGCTTGCTTTTACCACTCCTACAGAACCTGTAAGATCAGTTTTTTTAACGGTTCCATAGCCAATAACAACAACTTCATCCAGCCTGCTGGCTTCGGATGGCGATATTTTGACACTGATGCTGTTTTGACTTCCAACAGTAACATCTTTCGTTTCATACCCCACATAAGAGAAGCGCAGCACATCACCAGGATTGGCTTCGATACTGAATTTACCCGAATCATCTGTTACAGCCGATTTGCCGGAAGATTGATTCTTAATTCCAACACCTGGGAGCGGAAGATTTTTTTCATCCAGCACCGTTCCGGTGATTACTTTTCGGACCTGAATTAAAGTTCTTGGTTCATACTTTGTCAAAAATCCTCCGGGCGAAACCCCGTCGTGATTCATTGAAAATGCAGGACTATTGAGCAAAAAAAGCGCAGAAAGTCCTGAAATCTTGAGTAGATTGATTTTCATTTAGTTTTAGTTAATGGTTAATTAAAATAGTTTTCTTTACTGGTTAAAACGTTTTACTAATTATTTATAAAATTTGCGAGTACAAGTTTTTTGTACCTAATCAGCGTGAAATGTTTAAAATGAAATAACTGGGTGTAAATTGGAACTACGTTTTAATGTGTAGATTTTCCATGTAACTAAATAAATTATGCATACAGAAATTGCATAATACGGAAGTATTAGTCCTGAGCTCATAAATACATTTGGTTTAGTTTGATAAAACGATTTATCAATCCAATAATAAATATTTTTCCTTCATTTTCAAGTCGGCGATGAGCAACATATATGTTACACAAGACAGTCGGATAACAATACGGCCTTAATTTAGTAGTTATACAACTACAAAAAAATCATTTTAAAAAGAAGAATAATCAAAGAATGAATAAATAAAAATGCGCGCAGATTGCTGTTTATTTGTAGATATTATGACAGGAAAGCCTATATGGAGCCTACAAATACCATACGTTTATAGGATTTTAAAGGAAATCAAAATCAATCAGACAATTTTTTCAATAAGTAAGGTTTAACTTCTTGAAATTAATTTAGCAGGAATAATAACCTGCTGGTTGGCAAGTTTTGTTTTTGAGGAAAGCTGGTTTAAAATTAATTTAATTACTGCTTCTGCAATTTCTTCAAGCGGTTGTTGTACTGCCGAAATTAGCGGCGTATGCAATTCAAAAGCTTCATGATCATCGTATGCAATTACAGCAAGATCTTTCCCTATAGTTTTTTTGATTTGTTTAAGGGCTTTTAAACCACTTATGGCTAAATAATTGGTTGCAAACAACACTGCATCTATTTCGTTGTTTTTAAAAAGTGCTTTTATATGATCAATGGTTTCCTCTTCTGCTTGTCCAAAAGGCACTCTTAAAACTAAATGCTCCTGATAAGGAATTTTATAATCGGTTAAAGCTTGTTTATAACCATCAAAACGTTCGATAATTTGTTGCACACCTACATCTGTAGTAACCAAAGCAATATTCTTTTTACCAGATTTGGCAAAACTTTCTATAGATTGATAGGTTGCCGTAAAATGGTTGGCCCCTACATAATTGGTATCAATATCGGGTAAATTCCTATCGAAGAGTATTACGGGTTTATTATCGTTTAAAAGCAGTTTTATATCTTCCTCAATCCCTACAATCGGAGAAATGATATAAGCATCAACTTTCCTTGATTTGAACATATTGATAAGCTCCTGAGCTTTTTCTATGCTATTTTCGGTACTGGAATAGATAATTTTATAGCCTTTTTTATACGCTTTATCTTCAATAAGCCTGGCAATTTTAGAGAAAAACGGGTTTGAAATATCTTCTACAATCAAACCAATAATATTAGAATTGCCCGTTCTTAAACTTCTGGCTATTTGGTTGGGCTTATAGCCGCTTTCACTAATAATTTTTTCAACTTTTTTAATTACGGCCTCGCTTATCGATTTTTCCTTAGCTTTTCCATTGATAATAAAGGAAACCGTAGTAATGGATACATTGGCTTTTAAAGCAATATCTTTTATGGAAAGGCTTTTCATTATGAATAATTATTTAAGGATGTATAAACGAATATAAATTATAGATTTCGATTTTGGCTAATATAATAGATAATCGGGTATTTTTTTGAAAATACGATTGTATTTAGCGAGCCTTTAACAAAATTTAAGCTTTTTCGGAAGTAATAACGGATAAAAATACAAAAGGTGCAAATAATTTGCACCTTTTGTATAACTAAATTAGTAACCCGGGTTTTGGGTCAGTTTAGTATTTAAATCCCGCTGTTGCTGAGGGATTGGATATAATGTTCTTGTAGCAACTGATGGTGTATGATCCCACCAGCTACCGGTACTAAATTTACCAAAACGGATTAAGTCGTTTCTTCTAAATCCTTCAAATATAAATTCCCTGCCTCTTTCTTCCAGCAGCTCGTTTAAATCTAAAGTTACAGTAGTATACGCTTTTCCTACCCAGGTTGCAGGTGTATAGGCTCTTGATTTACAAGCATTGATTAGATCGACAGCTTCTGCGGTAGCCATACCACCATTTTTACGCATTAAAGCTTCTGCTTTTGCAAAATAAATCCAGGTTAAGCGGTAAACATTCCAGTCGGTATTGTTGTAATTCGGATCAGGCTCTACCTTAACACCATTTACAATACCCGGCAATGAGTTTCCAAGTTTATACTTATTAAAACGAATGCCACTGTTTTCTTCTCCTTCGCTCATGTTGGAAAGTGTAGAATTTTTTACATTTCTTCGAATGTTATCAACAAACTCAAGTGGTTTACCTGCATACTCTACTGTACCTTTAACCGGTGTTACGCCATCAGAAAATGAAAGCTGTGGGCCTGCTAAAAGCCAGCTCGTTTTGCGAAGATCATCTGTTTTATATGTTGTGTAAACACCGGGCACTAAAACTACACCATCGTTGCCGTTTCTACCGCCGCCATAAATTTCCTTTTGCGAAAAATGATAAAACTCTCCCGTCCACGAAGGTTCAAATTTAGCCCTCGTAAAATCATAAGCAATGGAGAATATTACTTCTTTGGAAAGATCATTGGTATTCTTAAACTGATCGTTAATGTTTGGGTCTAACTGCATGTTTCCACTTTGTCCGCCGGCCTGCCCGTTAATTAACTGATCTGCCGCAGCAATACAATCGTCCCAGCGTGGTGTTCCTGTCCATACCTCAGCATTGAGGTACAATTCAACCAACATGGCATAAGCACTGGCCTGACTCATACGTCCTAACTGCGCCCTTGATAATTTTGGAACATTGCCCAGGTTATCCTTAATCTCCTTTTCTACAAAAGCAAAAACATCTTTTCTGGATGATGTACCGGGCAAAACAGGATTAGATGGATCTACGATTGAGGTCGAAATTGGAATATTGCCAAACAAATCCATCAATTTTAAATAATGGAAAGCCCTTAGGAGTTTTAATTCAGACAGGTATGCATCTTTTTCGGCCTGGGTAATGCCCATTTTAGAAATGTCTCTTGATTCTATGTTGAAAATAGGGTCGTTACAGTAACCAACACCTCCATACATTAAAGACCATGCATTATTAATGCCGGCTTCATCAACTGTCCAGGCGTGGTAATGCAGCCTTTTCCATTTACCACCATCTTCTCCGTGGGGGCCTTTTGTTGGCCAGGCCAACTGATCTGCCGACAATTCTGCCAGGCGCCACCATCCATCCTGCCCCGAAGGTGTAACCCAGGCATTTGCATGGGTATATGGTCTTAAAACGGCAGATAGAACTTCGTTTTTGTTGTTATAGAACTGATCAGCCGGAATGCTGTCGTATGCCTTTTCATCCAGATTGGTGCAGGCGCTTCCTAAACCAGTGAATAGAATAAGTGCTGTATATATGATTGATTTGTTTTTCATTGTTGTATAAATTAAAAGCCTATGTTAACGCCAAAAAGAAAAGATCTGGTGCTTGGATAAGCGCCACGACTATCAATTCCGGGGCCTAAACCAGTATCCTGAACAAAATCAGGGTCGTTACCCGAATAACCGGTAATGGTTGCTAAGTTTTGCCCCGTTGCGTAAACCCTGAAATTACGAATGACTTTACTTTTTAGCTTGAAATTATAACCTACAGTTACTTCGTCAATTTTAACGTTGGTACCGCTTTCTAAATAATAATCGGAGTACATATATGTGTCCTTAATGGCACTATATTTTGTAAACGCATCATTTAAATAATTGGAGCCGCTAATGAAGGGGTTACCATAAGAAAGTGCTGTTGTATTTAAAATATCGTAATCAAATTTACCCCTCAGGAAAATTCGGAGATCAAATTTCTTATACGTAAAATTAGCCGTGTAAGAAGCGTAATATTTTGGAATCGCATTTCCAATTGGTGCTAAATCAGATAAGTTTTTATCCTTTGAATAGTTAATCTTATCGTTACGAACAGCCTCTCCGTTCCTGTTGTAAAACAACCATTTACCGTCTGCATCAAAACCGGCGAATCGTTTACCATAAAAAACACCTAAATCTTCCCCTTCGTAGGTAATAATGGCATCGCCTAAATCTCCTGATCCACCAATTGCACCAAAGGTTTTATATTTTACCTTATAAACATCATTAGAATAAGAGTTTAGTTTATTTTTAATTGTGCTGCCGGTAAAATCCATGCTAAATGTAAAATCTTTGGTTTTAACCGCTTGATAACTCAGGGCAAGCTCAATACCTTTAGAAGAGATTGTACCTACATTGGCATATATTCTGGTTTGTACAAAAGGTGGCTGAGGTGTAATATATTCGTCTAAAAGATCTTTAGTTGTGCGGTTAAATAAATCCAATGATCCTGTTAGCTTACTGTTAAACAAGGTAAAGTCTGCTCCAATATTGGTTTCACGCTTGGTTTCCCACTTTAAAAAAGGATTAGGGTTTCTGGATGGACCATAGGTTTCGCGGTAAACTCCATCCGGGTAAAGATATTTTCCACCGCCACTTAAGGTTACCCTTGATGCGTTGTTACTAAAGCCCGAGTTACCCGTTACGCCGTAACCGGCTCTTAACTTTAAATAGTTAACCCACTTCACATTTTTCATAAAACCTTCTTCAGTAACATTCCAGCCTAATGAAACAGCGGGGAAATTACCCCATTTATTATTTGCGCCAAAACGCGAAGAACCTTCTCTCCTTAAAATAAACTGGGCTAAATATTTACCATCAAAAACGTAGTTAATTCTTCCAAAAAAGGCAATCAGGGTATTATCATTTTTAAAACTTCCCATAGCGGCCTTACCATCTGCTAAAGCTTGTCCTGCACCTAAATTGTCTTCGTGAAACTGATCATTTAAAAACCCGCGGTTGCTGGCTTTCTGGCCTTCTTCCATGTTATAACGATAACTGTAACCGGCTAAAGCGGTAATGGAATGTTTAGCTAAAGTGGTTGTGTATTGCAATGTAGGCTCAAATGCATAACTCTGCGAAAGGAAGTTATTTTTAAATCCATATCCTCCATTTGGATAATCGCTATTTTCGACAGAGTTTTCACTTCCAATAAGGGCATAGCCGCCATCGATATAAAAATCGCGCTGTAATGAACCGAAAACAGATCCTTTTAATCCTTTAACAATATCTATATCTGCTTTAATATCAGCCGAGCTGGTCTGTTGTTTGCGATAGCTGGTTTGCTGAAACAGTTTTGCATATTGGTTGGTACTTTGGTTATCAAAATAGAAAGAACCATCTGCATTGTAAATTTGTTTTGTTGGGTTTTTGGCCAATTCCTCTTCCCAGCCACTTCCATTCAATTCGTTATCATAAAATTGTAACGGACTTCCATTAGAAAGTAAATTGGCGCGATTAAAATTGGTTGCCAGGTTTAACTGCAAATTTAACTTATCGTTAAAAGCTTTTTGGTTTACATTTATTCGGGCAGTATATTCTTTTCTGCCATTCTCTAAAGCAATTCCTTGTAAATCACGGTAGTTTAAACTTGCGCGGTAACTGGTTTTGTCGGTTCCTCCAGAAAGGGAAACATTATGGTTTTGAGATAAATTACCATGATTAACCAGTTTATCATACAAATCATTATTGCCTCCATAATCAATAGCATTGATTTGTCCGGAAGCAATTTTAGACCTGAATTCATCAGCCGTTAAAAAGTCCAGTCGGTTCTGGATAAATTCTTTCCTGATGTAACCCGAGTAATTAATGGTTGGTATACCTGGTTTACCTTTTTTTGTGGTGATTAAAATTACGCCTGCATTTGCACTTGTTCCATAAATGGCTGCACCTGAACCATCTTTCAAAACATCAATAGATAAAACATCATCCTGTTGAAGTAAATCCGGATTACCGCCGGGAATACCATCAATAACATACAGCGGAGATGCGCTTCCGGTAACAGATACCACCCCACGCAATTGCACACTCGGACTTGAATTTGGATTTGACCCCGAGCGGGTAATATTTAAACCGGCTACTTTTCCCTGCACCAGATCTAATGCACTACGGGCACCGCCCTGCCTAAACTGGGCTGTATCAACGTGTGCCACTGCCGAGGTAACTTCTTTTGATTTTAAAGTACCATAGCCTACTACAACTACATCATCAAGCTTTTGCGATTCGGAAGGAACCAGGTTAACCACTAAAGGGGTATTTCCAGATCCTGCAGGCATAGATTTTGCCTGGTAACCAATATAACTGAATAATAAAACATCGCTGGCTGAGCTAACTTTTATCGAAAACTTTCCATTTTCTTGTGTTACTGCGCCTCCTGTTTTACCCTGGATTTTAATTCCAACCCCTGGTAAGCCAATCTTTTTTTCGTCCAGAACAACTCCCGTAATTGTTTTTTGCCCGGTTGAATCTGCTGGTTTTGCTGTAGCAGGTTGCGCCACAGCTGATGGGTTTGATGAACCCAAAGGATTTACCGGCTTTTTAGTGGTGTCGGCAGTGTTTACAACTGGTATTTTCTTAGTCGTATCCTGCCTTTTGGTGGTGTCCTGTTGAAAATATAAAAAATTTTTCTTGTCGTTTTCGCCCTTGGGACTGGCGAATAATTTCATGGATGAAATCAGGAAAAAGCATAGCAATCCCAATCTCGCTGGTAAAAAGTTTTTCATTGGCACTCATTAGGTTTAGAAATAATTAGTTCGCAATGCGGCAAACAAATTACACTTAATCAATGAGGCGTTTAAAAGATTAATTAGATGAAAAGTTTTCCGCAAAACGATTTAGTAACGCTTTAAATGCGGTTTTGTTTTAAACAAAATGAAAAAACTTTAAAAAGTGTGTGGTTAAGGTCGTTTATTTTTGCTGCATGTAGCTGTATATCAGCCGGGCTGTTTTTTCTGATGCACCAGGTTTTCCCATTAAATCTAAGAGCTCCTCATAGTTACTCAACATAGATTTTCTACCCGGTCCTTCGAGGATAATACGCAGTTCTTCGTCAACCTTTTTTGTATTGCAATCTTCCTGAATAAGCTCGGTTACAATTTTCTTATTTACAATAAGGTTAACGAGCGAAATGAATTTAATTTTAACCAGCATCCTGGCAATGGCGATAGAAATTGTACCGCCTTTATATACCACAACCTGTGGAACTTTAAACAATGCGGTTTCTAAAGTTGCGGTACCTGAGGCCACAATTGCAGCCTCGGCAATTTGTAAAAGGTCGTAAGTAGCATTAAACAGTAAATGAACATTTTTTTCACCCGTAAACTGCTCATAATAAGATTTGTTAAAAGTGGGTGCAGCAGCTATAGCAAAAACACAATCCGGATATTGATCGGTAATACTTAACATTACAGGCAACAATCTTTCTATTTCTTGTTTCCGGCTGCCGGGTAAAAGAGCAATGACTTTTTTATTCTCTAAATTATACCGCTCTCTAAAATTTTTATCTGCCTTAAACTGATCAACCGCATCCAGCAACGGGTTGCCTACATAATCAACATTCATTCCCCATTCCTTGTAGAAATCTACTTCAAATGGCAAAATGCAAAACATATGATCCACCACACGTTTTATTTTTAAAACCCGTTTTTGGTTCCATGCCCAAACTTTTGGCGAAATGTAATAACAAACTTTTATGTTATTGGCTTTTGCAAATTCTGCAATTTTTAAATTAAAGCCAGGAAAATCAATAAGAATTAATACATCAGGCTGCCAGGAAAGAATATCTGCCTTGCACGATTTCATATTTTTAAAAATCGTCCGCAGGTTTAAAACCACCTCTGTAAAGCCCATAAAGGCCATATCGGCGTAGTGTTTTACCAACTCGCCACCTTCTGCCTGCATTTTATCGCCACCAAAATACCTGAAATCTGCTTGGGCATCTTCTGCCTTTAAAGCTTTAATTAAATTGGCACCGTGTAAATCGCCTGATGCTTCTCCGGCTACGAGGTAGTATTTCATATTTTTGGAATGGAAAGTGCGAAATTAAAAGATAAGCGGTTGAAAATAACATATAAAAACTGAACGCTTCCTCTTACAAAGTTGCTTTCAATCTTTTTATATTTTCCAGCTTTTAAATAGCCGCCTAACTTTTTCATTATTAAGCTACTTTATAAAAGAAAAACACAAAAGCACATAAAAAAGTAGCCGCAAGAATCCCTCTTCCAATATTTTCCTTATTGTGTTTAAAAAAATACTGCATGGTATAGGCATTTATTGCTATGCCACCAATGTATAGTAAATCTGCTTTAGAAAGGTAAAACACATGGTGAATTAAATACCAGGCTATTGAACAAAAAATAGCGGGACTTAATAAACCAATCCCTACACCAACCCATACATTGTTATTCAGTTTTTTTAAATTTTCGTTCATTTATATCGTTATCCTAAACTTAATCCATCGGGTGCTGAAACCGTATTTTTGGCCGTATCTGTTTTCGATTTTTTACCGTCAATAAATGACCAGCTGTTTAACATTTGAATGGCATGGTGCGCGGTTAAATCAAACTGAACTGGGACAATTGATGCATAATGATTTTCCAGTGCCCAAACATCAGTATCTTCTCCCTTATCAAAGTTCTGAAAAACACCCGTTAACCAGTAATAAGGTCTTTTGTAAGGATCAACTCTTTCTTCAAATTCTTCCGCCCATTTTGCATTTGCCTGGCGGCAGATTTTAATTCCTTTTATTTCGGCTCCATTTGGAAAGTTTACATTCAGCAAAGTTCCATCAGGCAAACCATGTTCCAAAACCTGCTCGCAAATGTTTTTAATGTATTTTTTACAGTGGCTAAAATCAGCATCTGCTCCAAAATCGTCTAAAGAAAAACCAATAGATGGAATTTTCTCAATGGCACCTTCTACCGCTGCAGACATGGTGCCCGAATAAATTACATTAATGGAATTATTTAAGCCGTGGTTAATTCCTGAAACGCATAAATCTGGCTTTTTACCCTTAAAAATTTTATTGACTGCAATTTTAACACAATCTACAGGAGTGCCACTGCATTTGTACATTTCAACACCACTGTAAAGATCTACTTTATCAAAACGGATGGGCTTACCAATGGTTATTGCGTGCCCCATGCCACTTTGCGGACTATCCGGCGCAACCACTACAACATTACCTAATTCCTGCATCACCTCCATCAGGTTTTTTATGCCCGTTGCCGTTATTCCATCATCATTTACAACTAAAATATTGGGTTTTGTGCTTTGCTTTGTCATAGGGGTAAAAATACGGAATATAAGCTTGCTAATGTAAAAATGGATGGAGATTTTCTATTTAAAATTAATTAAAGCTTTAGAGGTATCAACTATAAAAAATATTATATTTGATTACTAACTTCAAATAAAAACTATGAAAACCAAACAAAAAGAAACTCTTTCGAGAGAAGAAATGAAAAACATCCAGGGTGGCGGAACGCGTTATTATTGCTTATGCAATAACGGAACCACAATTAATGGCGCTGTTTCTGAAACCATGATTGACGATGTGGACAGAATTTGTGGCGATGCTGGTGGCGAATGCTTTACACGTTAGTAAACCAATCCTGCCGCCTGTTATGGGATGGCAGGATTGCAATAGTTTTTTAAAAGAATACCAGAAAACCACTTTTATTACTTCATAAATTATATGTTTAAATTAACAACACTGGCAGGTATAATTTGCTTTACCTGCTTTTTATCGCATGCTCAAACCTCCTATCAATGGAAAACGGGCACATCGGGCGGTTACAACTACAAATATGTAACAAACGATCCCACAAAATCGCGTTTTTACACGTTAAAAAATGGGCTTACAGTTATTTTATCGCAAAATAATAAGGAACCAAAAATTGTGTATAAAATGGCCGTTCGTGCCGGAAGTAATACCGACCCAAGAACAAATACTGGATTGGCGCATTACCTGGAACATCTTTTATTTAAAGGCACGGATAAGTTTGGCTCTTTAAATTATGCAAAAGAGAAACCTTTACTTGACAAAATAGAAGCCCTTTACGAAGTTTACAATAAAACCACCGATCCGGCAAAACGTAAAGAGATTTATAAAGAAATCGATAAAACTTCTGGTGAAGCATCCAATTATTCTATTGCAAACGAATATGATAAGATGATGAAATCTATAGGAAGTGAGCAAACCAATGCCCATACTTCTGTAGAAGAAACCGTATACGAAGAAGATCTTCCTTCAAATGCCATCGATAAATTTTTAGCGGTTCAGGCAGAGCGTTTCCGCGCACCTGTTTTCCGTATTTTCCATACCGAATTAGAAGCGGTGTATGAAGAAAAAAACAGAGGATTGGATGATGATAACCGCAAAGTTTATGAAGCCAGGTTAAGGGCTTTATTTCCTACCCACAATTATGGGCAGCAAACCACTATTGGTACGATTGAGCATTTAAAAAATCCATCTTTGGTTGAAATCAGAAAGTATTACAACAAATATTATGTGCCAAATAACATGGCCCTAATTATGTCGGGTGATATTAATTATGATAATCTGATCAAAAAAATCGATAAAGATTTTGCATACATGGTTCCAAAACCATTTGCTTTGTATAATCCGGCACCAGAGAAGCCATTAACACAGATCCAAAAAGTTGATGTATATGGCCCAAGTGCAGAAAGTGTTAATATTTCTTATCGTGGCTTTGCTCAAAACTCTCACCAGAGCTTATTGCTTGATTTGATTAGCAGTATTTTATCAAATGGCAAAGCAGGTTTGCTTGACATTAATTTAAACAAACAACAAAAGGTATTAAGGTCAAGTGCAGGTTACGGTCAGTTTAAAGATTATGGCTTCTTTATCGCTTCGGCTTCGCCAAAAACAGGTCAGAGTTTGGAAGAAGCTCAAAAATTATTGCTTGAACAAATAGACCTGATTAAAAAAGGTGATTTTGATGAGAGCTTAATTAAAGCAACAGTTGCCAACACTAAATTAAGCGAACTCGAGGCTTACGACAATAATGATGTTAGAGCAGATGCAACCATGACAGCCTTTATCCAGAACAGAGGTACTGAATGGGATAAAAGCTTATCATCAACCGATGCTATGGCTAAAATAACCAAAAAAGAGATTGTTGATTTTGCCAACAAGTTCTTCATTGATAACTATGTTGTAATTTTTAAACATAAAGGTGAGGATAAAAGCATCACTAAAGTAGAAAAACCAGCCATTACTGCTGTAAAAACTAATGTAAACGAGGTTTCTCCATTTACTAAATCTATTATTGACAGTAAAGTTACCCCGATTGCACCTAAATTTTTAGATTATGCAAAAGATTTAAATTTTGGTAAAGCCGGCATTGCTGATGTAGTTACAGTTAAAAACACAGAAAACAGTATTTTCCGTATGAGCTACCGTTTTGAAAAGGGTTCTTATAACTACAGGCTATTGCCTTATGCCTCTCAATATTTAACTTTTTTAAGCACAGATAAATATACTGCTGAAGAAATTAGTAAGGCTTTTTATAATATTGCCTGCTCTTATAGCATTAATGTGGGTACCGATGCAACAACCATATCTGTAAGCGGTTTACAAGAAAATTTTGATAAAGCGGTTGCTTTAGTTGAACATGTTTTAGCCAATTGTAAACCAAATGAAAAAGCACTTGAAGATTTAAAAGGCCGACTTTTAAAAGCAAGGGAAAACAATAAATTAAACAAAGGCGCTATTATGAGCGGTTTAATGAGTTATGCACAGTATGGTGCTGATAATCCATCTAACTACGGTTTAACAAATGATGAGATTAAAAACATGAAATCTGCTGATTTAATTTACCTTTTGCAAAACTTAACCAATTACAAACATACCATTACTTATTATGGCCCTAAAGATTTAGAAACTTTTGCTGCAGATATTACGAAAGTGCATGCGTTACCAAAGGAGTTTACCCCGGAGGCACCGATGAAAAAATTTACTTATACCACTACGGATGCCAACAAAGTTTACTTTGCGGATTACGATATGGTACAGGCAGAAATTCGTTGGGTACGTAATTCAGGGTTGTACGATGCAGCAAATGCAGCAAAAGTAGATTTATTCAACAACTATTTTGGTGGCGGCATGGGATCGATTGTTTTCCAAACCATTCGCGAATCTAAAGCCTTAGCTTATTCTACGTTCGCTTTTTATTCTACCCCAAATAGTAAAGAAAAAGAAAATACGGTTGTAGCTTATGTTGGTACACAGGCAGACAAAATGAATGATGCTGTTGTAGGCATGAATGAATTATTAACGACTTTACCCGAGTCTGATAAATCATTTAACTTATCAAAAGGCAATAGTTTAAACGGCCTTGAAACCTCTCGTATTACAAAAGACGGCATTATTTATTCTTATTTGGCGGATAAAAAATTAGGGTTTGATCATGACTCCAGAATTGATCTTTACACCAACTTAAAGCCATTAAATTTTGCTGATATTAAAACCTTCCATCAAACTAACTTATCAGGAAAAGCTTATAATTATTGTATTGTAGCTTCTGACAAGAAAGTTAGTACAGCCGATTTAGAAAAATATGGCGCGGTTACTAAATTAACTTTAGAACAAATTTTTGGATATTAAGTAGGTTTAAAATTTTGTTGCTTATTTATAAACAGCGTTTCGATAATAAATCGGGACGCTGTTTTATTTTAATGCATATAGGAAACTTACCTCTTTCTTTTTTCTAAAAAGAACTTTGGTTATAGTAGCCTCGCCAAAATATCTTTTATAGAGAATTTAGCTGCGCATACAAATTCATCAGCCGCACCGTAATACATTGTAACTTCATCGCCATTAACAATATGCCCGTTGGTAAAAACCACCTGACCAAAAAAACCATTAAGTTCGTATGTTTCTGTTGGTACCATAATAGGTTCAGTAGTCTGTCCGATTATTTTGTAAGGATTTTCCAAATCCATTAAAAAGGCACCCAAACCGTATACCTGTTTTTCATCTGCGCCATGGTAAATGGCCAGCCAGCCAGCTTCTGTTTTAATAGGTGCGGCACCGGCTCCTACCCGGGCGCTATCCCAGCTATTTTTTCTTGTTTTGATTAAACAATGGTGTTTACCCCAATAAATTCCATCGGGAGATTCGGCAATCCAAATATAATTACCACCTAAACCCACACTACTGGGGCGATGCAATGCGTAAAATTTACCATTTATTTTTTCTTCAAAAATGGCACAATCTTTATTATGTGGAGGAATGATCATTCCGTGTTTTTCAAAAGTTTTCCAGTCTTTTGTAGTGCGCATTCCAACACCTACACCATGAGAAGATACTGCCGTATAGGTTAAATAATAGGTATCATCTATTTGGGCAACCCTGCAATCTTCTATCCCAAACGCTTCATCAGGTCCCTCTCCTTTCAAAATGGGGTAATCAGTAAGTGGTTTAAAGTTTATTCCATCCTCACTACAAACCAAGCGCAAATGCGATAAAGTGGTTAAATAATCATTCCCTTTATAATTAATAACTCTTGGATCCGTTTCAACCAGATCAGCACTATCTTTCTTAATTTCTATAATCTGTATTTCATCATCTTTTAAAACCGGAAAAGAAATAAAGCCAGGCTTTTGCTTAGGGCGTTCTGCAACTCTAATAAGCAACCAGGTTTTACCTTGAAAGGTAAACGCACCAGGATTTAATAAACAGGCAATTTCTAAGTTAGGCACACTGGGCACTAAATCTGCTGGTTTTAATATCGGATTTTCCGAAAAACGTTTCACAAGGTTGCCCATGATGTTTGAATTATTTTTTTAAACTAAACAGGCAGCCAAAAATTGACTGCCTGTTCTTATATTTAGTGGCATAAACCTATAAAGAATTAATCCATTTCACCAGTTCATCACGGCCTTTACCTGTTTTTTGCTGTAACTTCCCTAACAATTCATCATCTTTACCTTCTTCGTGTTTTAAATCATCATCCGTTAAATCTGCATAAGCCTGTTTAACTTTTCCTTTAATCTCGTTCCACTTTCCTTTTAATTCTAACTTATCCATTGTTATATTTTTAAATTAATAATGTGTTTGTAAATACAACAACGCTCTTCTGATTATTGTTTCAAATTTCTAAAACGATATAAAATATTAACTGCTAATTCTAATCTTTTAAAAACCAGGCCAATTTGTATTGCTTACAAACGCTCTGCCCATACAGTTTTGTATCATTAAACGCTATTTGATTAAAAGCCTGTATTGTCATATTAACCTCATGTATATCTTTTTTTTTCGTTACATTGTATTATCATTTACGAACAAACAAATTCATTTACTAAAAAAAAATTTGATGAAAAAACTACTCTTATGTTTTGTGCTGTATTGCTTTGCAATGGCACAAGCTTTCTCGCAAGAAAGGGTTATTAGCGGAAAGGTAACATCAAGTAATGCTGAGCCTATACCTGGGGTTAGTATTTATTTGAAAGGTTCTCCGTCTGTTGGAACTCAAACAGACGCTACAGGAAAGTATAAATTAACTGTCCCAAGTGACTCAAAAATGCTCGTTTTTAGCTTTATAGGCTATAAAAGTAAAGAGGTTGCAATTAATGGAACAACAATTAATACAATTTTAGAAGAGGATAATAAAACTTTATCTGATGTGGTTGTTGTAGGTTATGGTTCTCAGATCAAACGTGATGTAACCGGAGCCATATCTCAGGTTAAAGCAAAAGATCTTGAAAACTTACCAGTAACCAGCTTTGAATCAGCCCTACAAGGGAAAGCTGCAGGTGTTATGATTTCTTCTGAAGGGGGTAAATTAGGGCAGGGCATAAATGTTAGGATACGCGGTGCAGCATCTGTAACAGCTGGTAGTGCACCCCTTTACATTGTAGATGGAATTCCAATTACCGCTGCTGATTTGTCTGGTACTACCGCGGCAACAAATTCTTTAGCTGATATTAATACAAACGACATTGAATCTATTGAGGTTTTAAAAGACGCGGCATCGTCAGCAATTTATGGAGCAAGAGCATCAAATGGGGTTGTAATTATTACCACAAAACAAGGTAAAATTGGCAAAACAGCCATTAATTTTAGCGCATTAGGCGGAATTAGTTCTCCTTCAAACCATCGTAAATTTTTAAACGCTCAAGAGTTTGTGCAAATTATACGAAGAGCTGGTGTAGGAGCCGCTAATCAAGATTTTTTATTGACTGATGAATATGCTACTTTACAGGAAGCGCTCGACGATTATAACGGCATTGTAGAAAATCGACTAAAAAGATATTCAGCTGGTAATACGGATTATCAAACTTACAAAGTAAATACAGATTGGGAAGCAGCTGCTTTTGCGGATAAACCAGTTAATCAACAATATGATTTAAATTTTACAGGCGGTAACGAAAAAACTAAATTTTATATTGGCGGACAGGCTTTAGACCAAAAGGGCATTTTAATTGGAAACTCTTATAAAAGGTATAGTGGCAGATTAAATTTAACCAATAAAGTAACCGATTATATAGAGGTTGGTGTAAATTTAAATTTCTCTAACAGTATTAATAACCGTTTATCTAATGACAATGCTTTTTCAAACCCATTACAGGGAGTTGCATTATCGCCGATTACACCTTTTATAGATCCGAGAACAGGATTAATTAGCGGGAGTTTACCTGGAGAAGCCTCTAACTATCCTTTATATTATAACCCCCAGCTTTCTGTTGGCAATTCATTTTACCAGGCAACTGTTTACCGTACAATTGGTAAGGCATTTGCGAACATTAACCTGGCGAAAGGTTTAAAATTCAGCACTGATTTTTCTGTTGATAACCTAAACCAAAATGAAGAAAGTTATTATGGTTCTTTAACCTTTAAAAATACCGGAACCCCAAATGGAGATGGCCAAAACATTTCAACATTTGTAATGAATACCAACACAAATAATTTTTTCAGCTACAATACCAACATTGGAGAAAAAAGCAAATTTGATGCAGCTTTAGGTACCAGTTATCAAAAATCGACCACAAAATACAGCACTATAGAAGCCACTGATTTTCCAAGTGACGCATATAAAAAATTAGGTAGTGGTGCTACAAAGGTTATTGCATCTTCAAATGAAAATGCATTTAGTTTTCTTTCTTATTTTTTCAGGGCTAATTATAAATACAACGATAAGTATTTAGCTGGCTTCAGCATCAGGGCTGATGGGTCATCAAGGTTTGGTGCAAATCATAAGTATGGTTATTTCCCTGCAGGATCATTAGGATGGATCTTATCAGAAGAAGATTTCTTAAAAAGTAATGAAACCGTTAGCTTATTAAAATTAAGGGTAAGTTATGGTTTAACGGGTAACGCAGAAATTGGAAATTATGCAGCAAGAGGTTTATATAGTGGTGATGCTGCTTATGGTGGTATTCCAGGACAGATTCCAAATCGAATTGCAAACCCTGATTTAACTTGGGAAAAGACCAAACAACTGGACATTGGTTTAGATTTCGGAATTTTGAAAAATCGTATTACGGGTACTTTGGACTACTACCAGAAAAAAACCACTGATCTTTTGTTAGATGTTCCTGTACCGCAGACCAGTGGCTTCTCTATAAAAACACAAAATTTAGGTAAGCTAACCAATTCAGGTTTCGAAATTGGAATTAACAGCGAAAACTTAACAGGCAGCCTTAAATGGTCTACCTCTTTTACTGCTGCCATAAACAATAACAAAATAACAGATTTGGGCGGCCAGCTATTAAACACCAATGAAATTAATGCAGCAAGCGCAGGACAACCAATTGGTGCATTTTATGTTCCGGAATATGCAGGTGTAAATCCTGCAAATGGTGATGCCATTTACTATTTGAATACGGTTGATGAAAATGGTAATATAAATCGAGGCACCACCAATGATATTAATCAGGCGCAAAGAATTTTTGCCGGCAATCCTAACCCAAAATATACATTTGGGTTAAATAATACTTTGTCTTTTAAAAATTTTGATTTAAACATATTTTTCCAGGGTGTACAAGGCAATAAAATCTTTAATTCTGCTGGCCAATACATGAGCGCAAATGCATCTAATGGTTATGATAATCAAACCGTAGATCAAATGTCGTACTGGGATAAACCTGGCGATATTACAATGGTTCCAGAGCCGCGGTTAGGTTATGGAAATGGAACCGGTAATTCAACCCGATATCTTTCAAGCGGTTCTTATATCCGTTTAAAGACTTTAACATTGGGTTATACTTTACCTGTAACCGCTTTAAGTAAAATTAAATTAACCAAACTTAGAATTTTTGCCTCAGCTCAAAACTTAGCAACTATTACTGGCTATAAAGGATGGGATCCGGAGGTAAATGCGGATTATCAATCGACAAATATTAATCAAGGCGTGGATTTTTATACTGCTCCGCAGCCAAGGGTAATTTCAATCGGCATTAATATTGGTTTATAATTTAGACAGAAAGAACATCATGAAAAAGACATATATATACAACTTTATTATAGCTTGCCTGCTGTTGGGAACAACCTCATCTTGCAAAAAAGCACTTGATATACAACCCAAAGATACTATAGAAAAGGGATCGGCATTACTAACCTCAAAAGATGTTGAGGCTGCATTAACAGGTTCTTATTCTGACTTGGGCAACAGAAATCTTTACGGGGGCCGTCCTTTTTTAATGGCCGATTTTTTAGCGAATACTAATGCTATAGATTGGACAGGTACATACCAGGAATTAACCCAAACGATTAATAAATCTCTATTAAAATCTAACGTTTTTGTAGATAATGTTTGGGCCCAAGGTTATAAGACGATTAATGACGTTAATAATGTTTTAAATGCGATTGACAAGGTAGATGCGACAAAAAAAGATCGCGTAGAAGGTGAAGCTAAATTTATCAGGGGGGCTGTTTACTTTGATTTGGTTCGGTTATTTGCAAAGGCTTATAATGATGGAAGCCCAACAACTAATTTGGGTGTACCTATCGTATTAACCCCAACTGATGTTATATCTGAAGCTTCTTATGTAAAAAGAGCTACTGTTGCAGCAGTTTATCAACAGGCCATTACCGACTTAACCGAGGCCGAGGCAAAATTACCGGCGACAAATGGCTTTTTTGCAACAAAATATGCTGCCGCTGCAATGTTAGCCAGATTATACCTACAAATGGGTAATTTTAGCGCCGCGGCAAGTGCCGCAGATCGAGTTATATCTTCTAACAAATATACACTCGCCTCAACTTTTCTTGGAGCCTTCCCCCCGTTAACAGGCAAACCTGGAGTGAACACGACTGAAGATGTTTTTGCAATGCAAGTAACTACCTTAACTGGTTTTAATGGCTATAATGAGTTTTACGGATCATCTACATACGGTGGAAGAGGTGAAGCCGCAATAGCTCAAGACTGGATTGATGCAACTTATACTACCGATGACGACAGGATCAATAGTTTCTATGAAGATGGGGACATTTATACGTCTAAATTTGGAAATTTATATGGTAATGTTTCTATTATCAGGCTGGCCGAAATGTATTTAATTCGTGCCGAATGCAATCAGCGTTTAGCTCCTGCTACTCCTATTGGCGGCCAAACAGCTTTACAGGATCTTGCAGTTGTAAGAACCAGAGCAGGCTTAACGACAACAACTGCTACACTTGCTGATATACTAAAAGAGCGAAAATTAGAACTTTCTTTTGAAGGCTTCTCTCTGCACGATGCTAAAAGAACCCAGACCAATATTGGCAATATCGCCTGGAATGATAATGCATTGGTTTTCCCAATACCACAGCGGGAAATGGATGCAAACAAAAGTTTAGTGCAAAACCCTGGTTATTAATATAATTTAGGAGCAAAAAACGCCCCCGAAATTCGGGGGCGTTTTTTGTATAATTCTAAAATCAGACCTAAAGTTTCTTCGAAGCAGCTATAATTTCTTCAACAACCGCAGGGTCTAACAAAGTTGATGTATCTCCTAAATTAGAGGTATCACCTTCCGCTATTTTGCGTAAAATACGACGCATAATCTTCCCTGAACGCGTTTTAGGTAAACCAGAAACAAATAATATTTTATCTGGCTTGGCAATTGCTCCAATTACACGGGTAACCGTTTGTAAAATATCTTTTTTAGACAATTCAGCTTCGCCATGCATCTCGGGGTAAATTACAAAAGCATAAATTCCCTGTCCTTTTACATCGTGGGGATAGCCTACCACAGCGCTCTCCACTACACCAGCATGCATATTAATGGCATTTTCTACCTCGGCCGTTCCAATTCGGTGCCCTGATACATTTAATACATCATCTACCCGACCGGTAATTCTATAATATCCATCTTCATCACGAAGACAACCATCACCCGTAAAATATAAATTTGGATAGGCCGAAAAGTAGGTTTGCTTGCAACGCTCATGATCGCCATAAGTGGTCCGCAACATACCTGGCCATGGGAATTTTATGCATAAATTTCCACTTATACCATTACCCTTTAGTTCATTTCCATTTTCATCTACTAAAATGGGCTGAATACCTGGCAATGGCAGTGTTGCATAACCTGGCTTTGTTGGCGTTACCGTAGCAATTGGTGAAATCATAATCCCACCTGTTTCCGTTTGCCACCATGTATCTACAATTGGAGCTTTGCTACCTCCAATTTTTTCATCAAACCAATGCCATGCTTCTTCATTTATTGGCTCTCCTACTGATCCTAAAACACGGATGGTACTTAAATCCTTTCCATTCAATGGATCTTCGCCAAAACTCATTAAAGAACGAATTGCTGTTGGTGCCGTATATAATGTATTTACCTTATGTTTCTCTACAATATCCCAAAAACGTGAAGGACTTGGGTAGGTCGGAATTCCTTCAAATAATACCGATGTTGCACCCTGCGACAAAGGGCCATAAACAATGTACGAATGGCCTGTAATCCATCCAATATCTGCTGTACAGAAATACACTTCTCCAGGTTGATAATTAAATACATTAGCGAACGTATAACCCGCATAAACCATGTAGCCACCACAGGTATGAACTACGCCTTTAGGTTTACCTGTAGAGCCGGAAGTGTATAAAATGAATAATAAATCTTCGGCATCCATTTCTTCGGCTTCACAAATGTTATTTACGTGTTTCACCTCATCTTCCCACCAAACATCCCGACCTTTTAACATCGAAACCGGTGTGCGTATATGGGTTAAAACAATGCATTTTGATACTGTTGGACAACCAATTAAAGCATCATCAATTACATCTTTTAAAGGGATTTGTTTATTTCCACGGTATGCTCCGTCAGCGGTAATAACCAGTTTGCATTCAGCATCATTAATTCTATCAGCAATGGATTTGGCCGAAAAACCACCAAAAACGACAGAATGTACCGCACCAATGCGTGCACAAGCCAACACAGCAATGGCCAATTCGGGTACCATAGGCATATAAATGCAAATCCGATCGCCTTTTTTAGCGCCATTTCTTTTTAAAACATTCGCAAAGCGACAAACACGCTCATGCAGCATTTTATAGGTAAGGGTTACGCTTTCTTCTTCAGGATTGTTGGGCTCCCAAATGATGGCCGGTTTATCTCCATCTTTTGCTAAATGCCGGTCTAAACAATTCTCGGTGATATTCAGCTTCGCGCCTTCAAACCACTTAATATTGGGTTCTTCAAAATTCCATGATAATACTTTATACCACGGTTTACGCCATTGAAAGTTTTGTGCTACTTCTCCCCAGAATTGTTCAGGGTTATCTACGCTTTTTCTATAATCTTCTTCGTATTGCTTAAAAGATGTAATTTGCATTGCTCGTTTATATGTTTTGGATTAGTAGCTGCTAATTTAAATAATTATTGAGGGAATAAGACGGTTAAATTGTATCAAATGTATTTCACGCATAAAAAAGATCAGTTATATTTTTATATTTGAGTATGAAAACATACGCCTTATATGCTGCATTAGTCCTGTCGGGATTAACAGCAAACCACACATTTGCATCTGTAAAAGATGTTAAACCCTTTATAGCCATTGATTCTACTCAGGAGGCAGGTTACAAGGTAATTAACCAATCTGCGGGGATTGAAACTATAAAAATACGCAAAATCAAAAAGGGCGGAAACATACTTTATATCACGCTTGGAAATAAGAAACAAGATGTATTAAACAATCATGTTGCCTCAAATGGCATTTCCGGAAAATCGTTATCAGAACAAGAGAGAGATCGAGTTGGCCCTTTATTGGACAAAATAGACATATTAAATGGCGGATACGATGATATTAAAATTGATAAATTGAATGCCGATCAAAATGTATACACTATAAAAAATATTAACTTTCCATTAAGATTAAGTATGAAATCAGGTAAAGAGTTGATTGAATTTGAAATAAAAGAGCCTGGACGTTGGGATGTAAATATTAATTACAAAAATAATTAAGCAACTCTTGTCTTTTACAATTATTATTCAGATATTTGCACACTCTTAAAAAAATTAAGTAGCGATATTAACAACTATATATACAAGTCATGTCAAGAGTTTGTGATTTAACAGGAAAAATGGCGATGAAAGGTAATAATGTTTCTCACTCGAACGTTAAAACCAAGCGCAAATTTTATCCTAACTTAAAACTTCAGAAATTTTATATCCCTGAAGAGGACCGTTGGATTACGTTGAAAGTTTCAACTTCAGCGATAAAAACCATTAACAAAGTGGGTATTAGCGAAGCGATTAGTCGTTTTGTAAAAAAAGGATTTTTGTAAAAAACATTAACTGTTGAGATTAACAGTTTAAATTTATATTAAAATGGCAAAAAAAGGTAACAGAGTTCAGGTTATTTTAGAATGTACTGAGCATAAAGAAAGTGGCATGCCAGGTATGTCTAGATATATTTCGACTAAAAACCGTAAAAACACTACCGAAAGATTAGAATTGAAAAAATTCAATCCGGTATTGAGAAAAGTAACCGTACATAAAGAAATAAAATAATTGAATGATAGATTGAATGATCGAGTTTTAAAATTCTTTCGTTCTGAAATTCTCTAATTCGATCATTTAAAATTTAAAATATCATGGCAAAGAAAGTAGTTGCAACCCTTAAAACCGGAACTGGTAAAGAATATTCGAAAGTAATTACAATGGTTAAATCACCTAAAACTGGTGCTTATTCATTCAAAGAACTTATCGTTCATAACGACCACGTTAAAGATGCTATCGCATCTAAATAAGGTTAATATTTTTTAATATTGAAAATATTAAAAGCCGTTCCGCATTAACCGGAAGGGCTTTTTTTGTTATATAAAATTTAGATATGGGCTTATTCGATTTTTTCAAAAAGAAAGAGGTTGCACCTGAAGCTCAGGAAGCACTGGATAAAGGTTTGGAAAAAACCAAAGATGGTTTTTTTAATAAAATTACTAAAGCTGTCGCCGGAAAATCTTCTGTTGATGATGAGGTACTCGATAATCTGGAGGAAGTTTTAGTCACTTCTGACGTTGGTGTAAGCACTACCTTAAAAATTATTAAGCGGATTGAAGAGCGTGTAGCCCGAGATAAATATCTTTCAACTTCTGAGTTGAACTTTATATTACGTGATGAAATCCAGTTATTACTTTCTGAAAATAACAGCAACGATTTTCGTCAGTTTGAATATGGCGACCATAAACCCTATGTAATTATGGTGGTTGGCGTAAATGGTGTTGGCAAAACCACTACCATTGGAAAGCTGGCCCACAAATTAAAGGAAGCAAATTTAAAAGTTGTTTTGGGTGCTGCCGATACTTTCAGAGCGGCGGCTGTAGACCAGATTAAACTTTGGGGAGAAAGAGTTGGTGTAAGGGTTGTGGCACAAGCCATGGGATCAGATCCGGCTTCAGTAGCTTTCGATACTTTACAATCGGCCGTAGCTAATGGCGAAGATGTAGTGATTATAGATACAGCAGGGCGCTTACACAATAAAATTGGTTTGATGAACGAGCTTGGTAAAATTAAGCAGGTGATGCAAAAGGTTGTACCCAATGCACCACACGAAATTTTACTGGTACTGGATGCGTCTACCGGGCAAAATGCTTTTGAACAGTGCAAACAATTTACCGAAGCAACAGATGTAAATGCTTTAGCCATTACCAAATTAGATGGTACAGCAAAAGGTGGTGTTGTAATTGGTATTTCTGACCAGTTTAAAATTCCTGTAAAATACATTGGTGTAGGCGAGAAAATTAACGACTTACAGCTTTTTGATAAAAAGGAATTTGTAAACAGCCTTTTTAAATAATAGACAGATTAAGTGTAAAAGATGAATACTAAAATAGTAAAAAACAAAGTTGCAGTTAAACAGCCTAAAATCAATGTAATTACATTAGGTTGCTCTAAAAATATTTACGACTCGGAAGTGCTGATGGGTCAACTGCGTGGGAACAGCTTAAACGTTGTACACGAGGCTGACAAAGTGGGTAAAGACGACATTGTAGTCATTAATACCTGCGGCTTTATTGATAACGCTAAACAAGAATCTATCGATACTATTTTACAGTACAGCGAACTTAAAGAAGCTGGTAAAGTAGGCAAAGTAATTGTTACCGGATGTTTATCTGAACGTTACAAACCAGAGTTACAATCTGAAATTACAAACGTTGATGCTTTTTTTGGCACCAACGATTTACAAAATATACTGCACGAATTAGGTGCAAATTACAAACATGAGTTAATAGGCGAACGCTTGTTAACTACACCATCTCATTTTGCCTATTTTAAAATCGCTGAAGGCTGCAACCGCCCTTGTTCTTTCTGTGCCATTCCCTTAATGCGTGGTAAGCACTTAAGCAAGCCAATGGAAGAATTGGTTAACGAAGCTAAAATTTTAGCTAAAAACGGCACGAAGGAACTGATTTTAATTGCGCAAGACCTTACCTATTATGGCCTTGATCTTTACGGAGTTCGCAAATTAGACGAATTAATGCGCCGTTTATCCGATGTACCGGGTATTGAGTGGATTCGTTTACAGTACGCCTACCCTTCTGGTTTTCCGATGGAAATTTTAGATGCCATGAACGAGCGTGACAACATTTGTAAATACCTGGATATGCCACTGCAACACATTACAGATAATATGCTGAAATCAATGCGTCGCGGTACAACGAAACAGAAAACTATTGATTTGGTGAATCAAATCAGGGATAAAGTTCCGAATATAGCCATGCGTACGACATTAATTTGTGGTTACCCGGGCGAAACCCAGCACGATTTTGAAGAAATGAAACAATGGGTTGAAGATACAAAGTTTGACCGTTTAGGCTGTTTCACTTATTCTCACGAGGAAAAAACACATGCCCATACTTTAACAGATGATGTGCCTGATGAAGTAAAACAACAGCGCGTTGATGATATTATGGAAATACAGCAAGGGATTTCTTTTGATATTAACCAGGAAAAAGTTGGTAAAACATTTAAGGTACTGATCGATAAAAAGGAAGGCGATTTCTTTGTTGGACGTACAGAATTTGATTCTCCTGAAGTAGATAATGAAGTTTTGATTGATGCGGCTACGGGATACGCCGCTAATGGTAGCTTTGTAAATGTTAAAATAGACAGGGCTGAAGATTTCGATTTATACGGAAAAATTGTTTAAAAATAAATCCTTTAAAAAATCCTGGAAGATATCCTTTCAGGATTTTTTTTTGCTCAAAAAAACAGCAACCACTGTTTATTATAAAATTGCCTTTATTTTTTAATATAATCTGTAGCGTATTTTTAATTCGTTCGGTTAGCATAATAAAACTAAATATGAAAAAATCCTAATTACACTTGCGGTATTGTTTATTATAAAATTAAGTTGCGAAAATTGAAGGAGGTGGACTATTTGTCTGTTCAACTGCTGTCGATATTTCTCTCAGCTTGATAATCAAAAGCAGTACCGAGGGCTTATTTACTAATTCTGCAACTGCAGGCCTTTACGGCAAAGACCAGATAAAACTTTACTCAAATTAGCTTTACTATAAATCAAGGTTCTAACGCATTAGTATTGCTCACCGACTTCATTGCTGCTGTTATTCATTAATATGTAACAAGGTACCTTGTTATGCATCATAGTATAAAAGTTATTTATGAAAAATGAACTCTTACTTACAATCAGCTTTTGTTTATTTTCTATAACCTGTTGGTCGCAAACTGAAAAATTGCTTACGGATAACCCGCTCAAAAATAACTTAGATATGGCAGTTCAAGTGGCGGCATCTGATTATATGGCTGATCCGGGAACCATTGGTCTTTCAATCGCCATTTATAAAAATGGCAGCAGTTTTATGTACAATTATGGAAAATCAAAAAAAGGGACAGCCCAACTTATCAAGTCCAATCAACTCTTTAATTTAGGCTCAGTAGCTAAAACATTTATTGGAATCATGCTTGCGGAAGCTGTGATACAAAAAAAAGCAAATTTGAAAGATGACATCCGTAAATTTCTACCGGGAAAGTATCCGAATTTACAATACGAAGGCCACCCTGTTAGGTTGATTGACATAGCTAATCATACGTCTGGCTTACCAAAGTCGTCTCGAAATTTTTCTGCGAAAATTATGGACAGTATAAAAAACATCAGCCTTCCTAAACAGCTTGATTTTTTTGCCAAGTACAACCAAGATACTTTAATGAAAGATATGCATAATTTTAAGCTTAATACTATACCTGGTAAAAAATACGAATATAACGGCAACGCTATGACCATCCTTATTCTTTTACTTGAACGCATATACCATCAACCCTATGAACAGTTAGTCACAAATTACCTTAAAACTCATCTTGGCCTTTATGATACAAGAACTAAAATTCCAGTGAATCAATTAAGCCGCTTCATTCAAGGCTACAAAGATTCTACACACCCAGTACAATGGTATGATCTTACAATTAACAAAACAGATGATATTAATACAAATCTTTTTTACCCGGGAGGACCAAGCATGAATTCAACAATGTCGGATATGCTAAAATATGTAATAGCAAATGTAAAAGAGACCGATCCAGCTATTAAATTATCACATAACAATACTTTTAGCCAATCAGACAGTACTGGTGTAGGCTTAAGTTGGATGATCAAAAATAATAATGGAAACCGATTACTTTATCATAGTGGGCGTACTGGTATCGGATTTAGCACACTTTGCATGGCCTACCCTGAGGAACAGATAGGAATCATGATACTTGTTAATGATAACCTTAGTCAAGACAACGTTTCAATATTAGCAGACAAGATTAAAACTGCCCTATCAAAATGATGAGTTTTCTTTCAGGTTTTTTTTTTGCTAATAAACAGCAACCAACTGTTTATTAAAAAATTGCCTTTATTTTTTTAATAAAATCTGTAGCGTATTCCTAAATTAGTTCGTTTAGCATAATAAAACTAAACATGAAAAAAATCCTAATTACACTCGCAGTATTGTTTATCATTAACTTAGGTTGCAAAAAAATAGAGGGAGGTGGATTATGTGCCTGTTCTCCTGCTGTGGGGCCTTCTCTTAGCTTGACAATCAAAAGCAGCACCGAGGCTGATTTACTGAATTCTACTACTGCAGGCTTTTATGGTAAAGACCAGATAAAACTTTATTCAAAAGATGCAAATAATGTAGTTAAGCAGATTAGTTTTACGATAAACCAACCTTTTACGTATACAAACGACCTAAAGGTTACTTACTATCAACTTCACTCTTACGAAATCGCTTCGCTATCCAAAAATATTGATAATACCTTTTATTTGAAACTTGGGGATGATAAAATTTATGAGCTTAATTTGAAGGTAACCAGTTCTTTGGTTGAAAAATTACTAATTAATAAAACGGAGGCCCCTAAAGAATTTCCAAATGTTACTGCTTCATTTCTTAGTAGCATGTATTCCTTAAAAATCTAAATTAATCGTTGCATTAATTTTTATAGAATCTGATGCAAACAAAAAACCCCGATAGTTTTGCTATCGGGGTTTTTTGTTTTTATTTTTTCTCAGCAGGTCTGTTTTTAATCTGGCTTGCTTTTAACCAAATTTTTGCACCTTTTTTATTAACATAATACTTTTCGTTTTTACTGTTAATATAAACATCAGATCCATCTGGTGCCATTTTACCTTTATATACTTTATCCGCTACTTTTGAAGCACCTTTTACAGCAACTTCAGCTGTTTTTTTTCCAACTTTATCAGCAGTTTTACCTATGGCCTGGCCTGCTTTTTCAACACCACTTTTTTTCTCTTGTGCGTTAACACTCAGGGTTAAACCACCAACCAAAGCTAATGTCAATAACCCAAAAACAAATTTCTTTTTCATAATAGCTATTATATAATTTCTATAACAACGATTGAAGATTGTTTTTGTTTTTGAACTGATATAAGTTTTTAACAAAAATAATACAAAGTAATTTTTGGGCGCAAAAACGATACTTAAAAAATAACTATCGCCTGTTTAACAATTAAATATGCCGCCAGTACAAAAAGAAAAATTGCAATTGATTTATTGATTAAAAGACTGCTTAAAGCAAACTTTTCTTGTATGTATTTTGCAAAGTGACCATATAAATACAGTGCACCTGCTGAACCAACTCCTGATCCTAAAGCGAAAATAACCAACGATAAGTAATCCGTTTCTATCCATTGATGCAGAATAACATAATTACCAAAAAACAACCAGAAAGGAATTTGAACCGGATTAAGCACCCCTAAAATTAACCCGTACAATACACTTCCGCTACGCTTATCTTCTTTATCATTTGTTTTTGGCGTTTTTTTACGGTTTCTCCAGGTTATGGTACCCATTACCAGGAACATAACAATCATAAAACAATCTACCAAAGTGCTTAATCTTACATCGCTAACAGCTTCGTTCGGATTAATATCGCTCATGGCCCAACGGGCAAAACGCATCATTCCAAATGTAAAAAACACTTCTACAATAGAAAACGATAAAATAAAATACCATACCTGGCGCATGCCACGGTTAATGGCGAGTTTGGCTACTGTTAAGTTAATATTCCCCGGAGGGATATAACCCATGGCGTTGAGAACGATGCCAATGAAAAACGTTAGAAAAAGCATTGTCTAAATTATGGATTTATATTCAAATGAGTAGCTAAATATTTTCCGGTGTAAGAATTTTTCTGTTTTACCAGGTCTTCAGGAACACCTTCAAAAACAAGTTGTCCACCACCATCCCCCCCTTCAGGGCCAATGTCAATTACCCAATCGGCACATTTAATCATATCCATATTATGCTCAATTACTAAAATGGTATTTCCCTGTTCAATTAAGGTATTCAATGCTTTCAATAATTTTTTAATATCATGAAAATGCAAACCTGTTGTTGGTTCATCAAAAATGAACATGGTTTTATTGGCATTGTTACCTTTTATTAAGAATGATGCCAGCTTAATTCTTTGCGCCTCGCCACCTGATAATGTATTGGAAGATTGTCCAAGGTGAACATAACCTAAACCTACATCAACTAATGGATTCAGCTTATTGAGGATTTTTTGTTCATCTTTAAAGAAATCAACCGCCTCATCAATGGTCATATCCAAAATTTCTGAAACATTTTTTTCTTTATAGGTAACGTCTAAAACCTGTTGTTTAAACCGTTTACCACCGCATGCTTCGCAAGGCAAATAAATATCTGCCATAAACTGCATTTCAATCTTAACTTCCCCCTCACCCTGGCAAACATCGCAACGGCCACCCTCTACGTTAAAAGAAAATGCTGCCGGCTTTAAGCCCGCGGCCTTGGCTGCAGGAAGAGCTGAAAATAAAGCCCTGATATCATCCCAGGCTTTTACATAAGTTACCGGATTTGAACGGCTGGAACGGCCAATAGGATTCTGATCAACCATTTCCACTGCACTTACCAGATCGTAATTACCAAAAATCCCGTCGTAAGCCCCGGTTTGCTCTCCGGCATAATTTCCAATTGCTTTTTGTAAAGCCGGATACAATATTTTTTTCACCAAACTGGTTTTTCCTGATCCAGAAACCCCGCTTACCGCGGTAAAAACACCCAAAGGAAATTTGACATCAATGTTTTGGAGGTTATTTTCTCTTGCCCCTTTAATTAAAACATGATCTTTCCATTTACGGCGTTTCTCCGGAATGGCTATTTTTTCTAAACCAGATAAATATCGGCCGGTAAGGCTATTCTTATCTTTTAAAATCTCTTCATAATGTCCGCTAAAAACAAGATTTCCACCGTGTGTACCTGCTTCCGGGCCAATATCAATAATATAATCAGCAGCACGCATCATTTCTTCTTCGTGCTCCACAACTAAAACAGTATTACCTACGTTTCTTAATGATAATAACACTTCAATCAGCTTATTCGTATCACGTGGATGCAAACCAATACTGGGTTCGTCTAACACGTAGATAGAACCTACCAAACTACTTCCTAATGATGTAGCTAAGTTGATCCTTTGCGATTCTCCCCCTGATAAAGTATTCGACAGCCTGTTTAAGGTTAAGTAGCCTAAGCCTACATTGTTTAAATAAAGAAACCGGTTATCAATTTCTGCCAGTAAACGCTTAGCAATTTTTGCATCGTTTGCATTTAGTTTTAAATCATTAAAAAAACCTAAAGCTTTTGATAAAGGCATTAAAACAACGTCGATAATCGATTTTTCAGCTATTTTAACATAAGATGCATCTTTACGCAAACGAGATCCTTTACAATCCGGACATACCGTTTTGCCTCTGTAACGCGATAACATTACACGGTATTGGATTTTATAGGTTTGCTCTTCCAGTTCTTTAAAAAACGCATCTAATCCGGCAAAATATTTATTTCCTGTCCAAAGTAATTTTTGTTCCTTTTCTGTTAACTGGCTGTATGCACGGTGAATTGGAAAATCAAATTTGGAAGAGGCCTTGATAAAATTCTGCAACCAAACACTCATCTTTTCGCCCCGCCAGGGCGCTATTGCATTGTCGTAAACACTTTTACTTTTATCAGGAACTACAAGATCCTCATCAATGCCGATTACATTGCCATAACCTTCGCATCGTTTACACGCTCCATATGGATTGTTAAAAGAAAAGAAATTAGGTGTTGGCTCTTCAAAACGGATTCCATCCAGTTCAAAGCGATCGCTAAAATGCTTGGTTTTACCTTGTGCTTCTACATAACAGTCGCCCTTACCCTCAAAAAAGGCAGTTTGAGCAGAGTCAGCTAAGCGACTTAAGGTTTCTTCTTCCTGGTTAACTACAATTCTGTCTATCAGGATTTGAACAGTCTCGTGGTCCGTCAATTCTGCATCTTTAAAGTCAGCATCATCCAAAACCGTTTCTATTTTTTCAATTTTATTTTTAATCAGCACCCTTAAAAAACCTTTCTGCAATAAAATGGCAAGTTCTTCTTTAATTGTGCGGTTGTTGTGCGGATATAAAGGGCAGAAGAGAGTTACCGTAGTATCTTCGGGCATTGCGCTTACATAATCAACAACTGTTGTAACCGAATCTTTTTTAACCTCTTTACCCGAAACCGGAGAAATGGTTTTGCCAATACGGGAAAACAACAACTTTAAATAGTCGTAAATTTCTGTTGAGGTACCAACCGTAGAGCGCGGGTTAGACGTAATTACCTTTTGTTCGATTGCAATTGCCGGAGCTATACCTTTTATATAATCAACATCCGGTTTGTTCATTCTACCCATAAACTGTCGGGCATAAGCAGATAAACTTTCTACATAACGGCGTTGTCCTTCCGCATAAAGTGTATCGAATGCCAGAGAAGATTTTCCTGACCCCGACATACCCGTTACCACTACTAATTTATTTTTTGGAATAGCAACATCTATATTTTTTAGGTTGTGCACTCGGGCACCTTTTATAATAATATTTTTATGCGGATCTTTTTCGGCTTCTTTTTTGCTCATGTATTTATTAATATATGAAATATAACCCGGGAAGTATATTTTGGGTTTTTAAAACATACAAAAATAAGGTACTGAGACGGTTTATTTATTTTTTAACATTTTATTTTTTGTTTTTTGATAAAAAAAACACTTTCTTTGAATATCAACCCTCTCAAAACCAAACTAACAATAGTCAAAAACCATAGGAGATAAGCTATAGAAATTAAACATCTACAAATTAATTTTTAGCAAATAGTACGGGATTTAGTGTAGGTAAACCTATGAATTTACAATCATATAATGATCAGGACCTGGTAAAGGTATATATTACCGGGAACGAACTTGGATTGCAGGAGCTTTTAAGAAGGCATAAAAGCAAAATTTATACTTCTATCTACTTATTGGTTAAAGACCAATATCTGGCAGAAGATATTTTTCAGGATGCTTTTATCAAAGTAATTAATACGCTGCGATCAGGAAGGTATAACGAAGAGGGTAAATTTTTACCCTGGGTAATGCGTATTGCCCATAATTTAGTAATTGATTATTTCAGAAAAGAAAAACGCACTCCAATTATCACCAGTGCCGATGGCATGGATGTGTTTAATATGCTACAATTTTATGATGAAAGCGCAGAGGATAGAATGCTTCGCGACCAGACACATAAAGACTTAAAGGAAATGATACATTTATTGCCTGACGAACAGAAGGAAGTACTTTTGATGCGTCATTATGCCGATTTGAGTTTTAAAGAGATAGCAGACTTAACAGATGTAAGTATCAATACAGCACTTGGACGGATGCGCTACGCTTTGAGTAACCTTCGTAAAATGTTAAAGACAAAAGAGATGACATACAAGGGGTAGCATAAATATTACAAAAAAAGTTTGTTGATGTAAAATAAAGCTAAGCAACTATCGTTAAGTTTATAAAACTTATCACATTTAGTTGCTTATGACAAAAACCTCTACATCAAAACAAAATGTAAATTTACCCCAAAACATGTTTCAGCTTACTACTGATAATGAATCCGATGCAGAAATCGACTTGTTTTACGATCAAATCAAAAGCAAGTTGGATGGGCTAATTAAAAATCCTCAGGATGACACCATCAACAGGATTTTAGCCTACAGCAAATCGAAGTAAAATTTACACGAGCAAAAAAAGTTGTCCTGAAATTGGTGCAACTTTTTTTGTCTTTTAGCAAGCCTTGTATTAAACAGTTTATTTTCATTAAAAAAATATAATGAAATCTCAGCACTGTATTTCCTCCCTGTATTCAGATTACAGGTAATTTCGCACATTCAAAATGTCGTAGCGATTACAATTCTGTTTTAAGAAAAAGCCTACCTTTGCATAGTGTAATTTAAACACTAAGGCATGAATAAAAATTTACTTCCTTTAACATTGGGTGGCCTGGGCATTGGCATAACAGAATTTGTAATGATGGGCCTACTTCCTGACATTGCTAAAGATTTAGGCGTGACCATTCCACAAGCCGGGCATTTAATTTCGGCCTATGCCTTAGGCGTTGTTATTGGCGCCCCATTGCTGATTATGATTGCGGGCAAGTATCCACCCAAAAAAATCCTGATGGCTTTAATGGTGATGTTTACCGTATTTAATGCTTTTTCTGCATTCGCTCCCACCTTCGATACCTTATTTATTGCCCGGTTATTATCCGGATTGCCCCATGGCGCATTCTTTGGAGTGGGCTCTGTTGTTGCCAGTCGTATTGCAGAGAAAGGTAAGTCTGCTCAGGCCGTTTCATTAATGTTTGCAGGTTTAACCATTGCAAATGTTTTAGGCGTACCACTCGGAACTTATATCGGCCATAATTTTTCGTGGCGCATTTCCTTTGCCGTAGTCGTATTTGTTGGCCTCGTTACTTTATTAAGTCTTAAATTATGGCTACCGGCTTTAGAAGCCACAAAAAACAGAGATTTAAAATCAGAACTAAGTTTCTTCAAAAAACGTGATGCCTGGATCATTATTTTTATGATTTCTATTGGCACTGGCGGCCTCTTTACCTGGTATAGTTATATTGCCCCGCTCATGACGGAGGTTGCTCATTTTTCGGCCGAAAATGTAACTTATATTTTAATGCTTGCCGGTTTTGGTATGATGGCAGGAAATTTCGTAGGTGGAATTTTAGCCGATCGTTTTTCGCCTGCAAAAGCTTCGGCGTTTTTATTAATCGCAATGGTGATTACCTTAGTTATTGTACACTTTGTATCGTTCAATCAAACATTAGCCTTGGTTATGACATTCGTAACCGGTGCAATTGCTTTTTCTTTGGCTGCACCCATACAAATGCTCATGATTCAGTCAGCAAAAGGTTCGGAAATGCTTGCAGCCTCTGCAAGCCAGGCCAGCTTTAACATTGGAAATGCCCTTGGTGCGTTTTTTGGTGGCTTACCCTTAGTTTACGGTTTCGATTATACCTCGCCTGCCTATGTGGGTGCTGCAATGGCTTTAATCGGCTCTTGTTTTGCTTTTTGGTTAATCAAAAATAACCGCAATGTAAAACAAGAAGGTAAAATTACGGCAACAGCTTTCCATTAGAAAAACAAACCAATTTAAAATCAATCGCATTATCGGCGTATACGTTAATGCCTATTCATTATCTTTTGAAGTGAGCACAATACCTAAACCTGCGGAGGCGAACGTTTTTTGTCTGTTTGCATTTCCATTTACGGATAATGACAGGCCAACACCATTAAAAAAACGATAAATGTATTTAGCCTCAGCAATAAGGCCAGCTGAATTTTTCTGAACAATTTTATCCCGGGAAGTTTGGCTGTTCGACTGATCGTACTTTTTCAAATCTGAGATCACGGCCGCTCCACCGCCAAGTTCAATGCGATGATTTGAATTGATTTTTATCCTTTTCCCCAATATCAGCGCAACCTCTGAAAAGCCCGGGAGTTTTGTTTCTTCACCATTTATATTAACTTCGTAGGTGTCTTGTAAAATGGAAGAAATCCTAAACTTAAAATAAGCTTTAGGTTTATTGTACCCTACAAAGCCTGATATTAATGGCTCCTTTAACGTTGCGGCACCAATTTCTAAACCTCCGGTTAAACCACCCATAAATGTTTCAACTTGCGATTGTGCTTTACTGCCATAACCTGCGAAAGTTATTGTAGCAATGATAATTAGCTTTTTCATATCCTTAAATTTTGTTTGAATCAAACTTAAGCAACTCACAAAAAGCAATTAATCCTAAAAAGATTACCCTAAAACAAAAAAGTTTTAAAAACCCAACACTAACTAAAAAATAATCATTAAAGATTATTTAGCTTTAAAAATAAAAGAGAATAAGCACAGAAAGCGATAATTTATATTTAAATTCAATTATAAAATTATTCTTTTAAGATGAATCAACAGGCACTTTTTTTCGAAACGATTAAATCGGCATTGCCAGCCTATCAAAATCTGGCACAAAGTGTAGCGGAGGAATTAGGAATCAGCACCAACGAAGCCTATAAAAAAATCAGAGGCGTAAGCAGTTTAACGTTTCAGCAGATTATTAAACTCTCTGATTGTTTCAACGTGCAGTTCTTATACAGTCCAAAGCAATCTTTATCCGTTACCTTCAGCTACCTGAGTGTAAATGAAGACTTGGATATGATTGGTTATCTGGCCAATTTGCTCGATAATCTTAAAACCATCAAAAACAGCGGCAAAAAGCACATCACCATTACTACAGACGACATTCCTTTATTCCATTTTTTCAAATATCCTGAACTCACCAGCTTTAAATTATTTTTCTGGGCAAACAGTGCAAACCATTTGGAAATGCCATTCAGCGCCTCATTCCTGTCTGATGAAATTATTAAAATCTCACAAGAACTGCATGCCACCTACCTGGAAATACCAAGTACCGAAATATGGTCGAAAGATACCGTAACAGGCACTCTTGAACAAATCAGGTATGCTTTTGAAGCAGGACATTTGACCGACCCTGAACTGGCTGTGAAAATTGTAGAGCAGGTAAGGTATTGCCTTACCGATATGAATATGTATGCCATTAGCAGTAAAAAAACCATTGATCCAAATCACACTTTTAACTGGTACAACTGCGATGTTTTAGGAAGCATTGCTTATTTAGTTGATTTTAAGGACCGCATGGCCTGCTACAATAGATTTAACACCTTTAATTACCTTAGAACTGAAGATCAGGCATATTGCAACCAAACTAAAAACTGGATGCAGGGTTTGATTATGAAATCAGTTTCCTTTAGCGGTCAGGGAGAAAAACACCGAAACAAATACCTTTACAATGCTTTTGCGGAGTGCGATAAACTAATTAGAGAAATAAACAGCCATTAATTTAAATTTCCTGAACAATCTATTACTTATATTTGCAAATGCTTAAAAAAGAACGCTACAAACTTTTTGTAGAACATTTTTCGGCCAAGCAACCTGATGCAGAAACCGAGTTACACTATAACAACCCTTACCAGCTTTTAGTTGCCGTAATTCTGTCTGCCCAGTGTACCGATAAACGGGTAAACCTGGTTACACCTGCCCTCTTTCAACGTTTCCCAAATGCGAAGGCCATGGCTGAAGTAACGCCCGACATTGTATTTGACTATATTAAAAGCATTAGTTACCCCAATAATAAGGCTAAACATTTGGTTGGAATGGCCCACATCCTGTTAAACGAATTTAATAACGTTGTTCCTTCAGACATAGACGATTTGCAAAAAATGCCTGGTGTTGGGCGTAAAACGGCCAATGTAATTGCATCGGTTATTTACAATGCTCCAGCTATGGCGGTTGATACGCATGTTTTCAGGGTGGCCAACCGTTTAGGTTTAACAAATGGCCAAACCCCTTTGGCAGTAGAAAAAGATTTGGTTAAAAACCTGCCCGAGCAAGATATTCATATTGCCCACCATTGGCTAATTTTACACGGCCGGTATGTTTGTTTAGCCAGAAAGCCTAAGTGTGAGATTTGCGAAATTACTTATATGTGCAGGTATTTTGAACGATTAACTGCGCAAAACGAAAGAGATAAACTAAAAATTTAAAACTATTTTCACCTTGCTATTGACATTAGCTAAAAAACACTTAACTTAGCTAAATATTTTAGTATTTTAAATTGTAAAACTTTAGGCTTGATAGCCAGACAAATAATATATATTTACGTAATCAGATAGATGAAACAAAACATGAGCAGCGCAAATCCAGATAAATTAAAAGCCCTACAATTAACGCTTGATAAATTAGAAAAGTCATATGGTAAAGGTACCATTATGAAATTAGGCGATACTGCCATTGAGCCTATTGATTTTATTTCTACCGGATCTATCAGTTTAGATATTGCCTTAGGTATTGGTGGCATTCCAAAAGGACGTGTTATCGAAATTTATGGCCCTGAATCATCAGGTAAAACAACTTTGGCCACCCACATAATTGCCGAAGCTCAGAAAAAAGGTGGTATTGCAGCTTTTATTGATGCAGAGCATGCCTTTGACCAGTTTTATGCAAAAAAATTGGGCGTTGACACTGATAACCTTTTAATCTCTCAACCAGATAATGGAGAGCAGGCTTTAGAAATTGCAGATAACTTAATCCGCTCTGGCGCTATTGATGTAATCGTAATTGACTCTGTTGCGGCCTTAGTTCCTAAAAGTGAAATTGAAGGCGAAATGGGCGACAGTAAAATGGGCTTACATGCCCGTTTAATGAGCCAGGCTTTGCGTAAATTAACAGGAACAATTTCTAAAACGGGCTGTTGCTGTATTTTTATTAACCAGTTACGTGATAAAATTGGTGTAATGTTTGGTAACCCAGAAACCACTACAGGAGGTAACGCATTAAAATTTTATGCATCTGTACGTTTAGATATCCGTCGTATTTCACAAATTAAAGATTCTGACGAGGTTTCAGGTAACCGTGTAAAAGTTAAAATTGTTAAAAATAAAGTTGCTCCACCTTTCCGTATTGCCGAATTTGATGTAATGTTTGGAGAAGGTATTTCTAAAAATGGCGAGATTGTAGACTTAGGTGTTGATTTCGGTATCATTAAAAAAGCCGGTTCATGGTATTCTTATGGAGATACAAAATTAGGACAAGGTAGAGATGCCGTTAAACAGTTATTATCAGATAACCCTGAATTGGCAGAAGAATTAGAAATTAAAATTAAAGCGGAAGTAACCGGCGAGAAATTAGCGGAGAAATAAGCCAATTGTATGAACGAAAAGGCCTGCTTAAAAATTTTAAGCAGGCCTTTTTTATGAGGAGCAAATCTTATTTCGAACCATCCTGACTAAAGATGGCATTAAAATCTTTGGTAACGTAAACTATAACTAAAATTGCGGCAACCAGTAAAGCACCTAAAATAATTACACCCCAACTCCCACTTAACTTATTTTTATCTTTTCTTATCATCCAGTACAATGCTCCCATTAGAGGAATTGCACAAACGATCCAAAATATTAGCGATGCTCCTGTCATATTATAAAAATCAATATTTTATTAAATTATGTATTAAAATTCCATTCGGGCCATAGGCGATACCTCTTGCCCAACAAAATCCTGTTTTAAAAACTTCTGGTATCCGGCTATCGCAATCATACCTGCATTATCCGTACAATACTGAAAGGCAGGTATATAAACTTTCCACCCCAATGTTCCGGCTAAATCCTGCAAAGTATTGCGCAAACCCGAATTTGCTGAAACTCCCCCAGCAATGGCAATTTCTTTAATGTTAAACTGAACAGCAGCTTTTTTCAGTTTTTTCATTAAAATCTGAATAATGCTGTACTGCACAGAGGCACAAATATCATCTAAATTTTCTGTAATAAAGTTTGGATTTTCTTTTTCCTGTTTCCTTATAAAATACAAAATGGACGTTTTAAAACCACTAAAGCTAAAATTTAAATCCGCAATTTGAGGTTCGGCAAACTTAAACGCAAGTGGATTACCATTTTTAGCGTGTTTATCTATAAGCGGGCCACCCGGATAAGGAAGTTGCAAAATTTTGGCAGTTTTATCAAAAGCTTCACCTGCAGCATCATCCAGCGTTTCGCCAACAATTTCCATGTCAAAATAATCCTTAACCAGAACAATTTGTGTATGCCCGCCAGAAACGGTTAGGCACAGGAATGGAAAGTTGGGTTTAGGCTCATCAATAAAGTGCGCCAATATATGCGCATGCATATGGTTTACAGAAATTAACGGTATATTTAGGGCTAATGCGAAAGATTTAGCAAAAGAAACACCAACTAAAAGCGACCCCAATAAACCCGGACCGCGTGTAAAAGCAACCGCATTTATGTCCTGTTTTGTAACTTTAGCATAAATTAATGCTTGTTGTACGGCAGGTACAATATTTTGCTGATGTACCCTTGATGCTAATTCAGGGATTACACCACCATAATTTTGATGAATTGTTTGGTTTGCAATAACATTGGCAGTAATTTTGCCGTTGTTACATATGGCAACTGAAGTATCATCGCAAGAAGATTCGATAGCAAGTATGACAGACAAATTATTTATATTTAAGCTGCAAAATTATTAAAAAACTATTTAAAATACTCCTTTGGGTAATCGCATCAATAATTTTGCTGCTGGCGCTTGTTATTTTTTCTCTACAGTTTAAGCCTGTTCAAACTTATATTGCCCAAAAAGCAGCCTCATATCTTTCTAAAGAGCTCAATACAACTGTATCTATTAAGAGTGTATACATTAAGCCTTTTAAATCTGTTGTGCTCGAAAATTTATTGGTGCTTGATCAGCAAAAAGATACTTTATTAAGCACTCCAGCCTTTCTTGTCGATATCAACCAACTATCTATTAAGAAAAGAATAATTGACATAAGCACTGTCCAAATTAACAATGGCAGCTTTTTCCTAAAGGATTATAAAGATAAGACATCTAATCTTGATTTTATTATTAACTACTTCGATTCTGGTAAACCTACTGTAAAGAAAAAGAAATCGGAACCTTATAAAATAGATTTCAGGAGAATTATTTTAAATAAAATTAGCTTTAAGTATAAAAACTACGCAGTTAAAGATACTGTACTTAAACAGAGTGTAAATTTTGATGATGTAAGTTTACATAGTTTAAGCGGCATTTTTGAAGGGCTGGACACTAAAAACCATTTACTAAAAACCAATATCAAGGGATTAACTTTCAGGGAAAAAAGTGGTTTTTACTTAAAAAATCTTACTGCCGAAACAACTGTTGACAGCAATGCAATTGAATTGAAGAGTTTATTGCTGGAAACCAATCAAAGCCGGTTAACAGACTATTATCAAATGCGTTTTAAGAGCTTCAAAGATTTTAATCACTACGTTGATAATGTAAGGATGAAAGCAATCTTTAAGGAAAGCCATCTTACCTCTAAAGATGTTTCGTTTTTTGCACCTGAGCTCGGCAAAATGAAACTTGACGTTGATGTTGATGGCCAGATTACGGGCTTGGTGAATAATTTGAGGGCAAAAAAGCTGTCTATAAAATCAGGAAAGGCTACCTACATCAAAGGTGATTTCATTATCAAAGGGCTTCCTAAATGGGAAGAAACTTTTATGGATCTTAAAATTGAAATGGCCGGCACAAACAAAGCAGATTTGGAAGAGGTTATTGGTGGCATTACCGGAAAAAATGCGAAGATTATTCCTTCCATTGTAAATAAATTCGGAAATATAAATTTCAATGGTAGTTTCACTGGCTTTCAGAACGATTTTATTGCCTATGGCGAATTTAAAACCAAACTGGGCAAAATTGTTTCTGATGTGAATATGAAAATCGATAAAAACGATGTGCCTTCTTACACAGGAAACGTTAAAACATTTGATTTTAATATTGGCAACTTGCTTGATGAAAAAAGTCTGGGCAGAATTAGTTCTTCGTTATATGTTAAAGGTAGAGGTACGGAGCTTAAAAACCTATCTGAAAATATAAATGGTGATGTAGATTATATAGATTTCAATAATTACCGTTACCACAATGTTAAGGTTGATGGTACTTTTGATAAAAAATATTTTGACGGCAAACTCAGCATAGACGATAAAAACGTGAAGCTGATTTTTGACGGCGGCGTAAACCTGAACCCCAAGTTGCCCGTATTTAACTTCAATGCAACCATTACCAGGGCTAAGCTTAAAGCACTTAAATTATTAAGTGATTCATTAATGGTTGATGCCAAATTCAGCACTAATTTTTCGGGCACTAACTTAA
Organism: Pedobacter nototheniae; assembly: GCF_032678625.1. Lineage (GTDB taxonomy): Bacteria > Bacteroidota > Bacteroidia > Sphingobacteriales > Sphingobacteriaceae > Pedobacter > Pedobacter nototheniae_A. The sequence continues at coordinate 582,501 of NZ_JAVTSO010000003.1, forward strand.
ATAACATTGAAGGCCGGTTATCGATTCAAGAAATCAGGCTACAAAATCCAAAGGGAATTTACCATGTAGATTCGGTACAGTTACTCGCAAATGGTACAGGTGTAAATCGAAACCTGACTATTAAATCAGATATTCTGGACGCCAGCATTACCGGTGAGTACGATCTAAACTCGATTGGATCTTATTATAAAGCCATTGCCAAAACCTATATTCCTTCGTTAAAAGCAGAAATAATTAAATTTAAAGATCAGATTTTTAAGTTTAATCTGCAGGTTAAAAAGTTTGAACCTTTGGCGCAGATTATATCCCCAGGCTTAAAGCTCGAAGAAGGTGCTATTTTTATTGGTAATTTCGACTCTAAACAAAACACAGCTACTTTAAATGGCTTTATTAAAAAATTAGATTACCAGGGCGTGGTTGTTAATAACATTATCCTTGATGAAAACACCACCCCCCAGCAATTACAGTTAAACATTACTTCTGATCGGGTTCAGTTAAACGACAGCTTATACATTAAAGACTTTAACATTTCGAACATCCTTCGGAATGACAGCCTTGCATTTAACGTAAAAATGTCAAATGCCGATGAAGACAATCAACTTGATTTAAACGGATTGGTTGAATTTACCAAAAACCAGGATACTACAGCAAGGTTAAGTATTCTGCCGTCGATTTTAAAAATTAACAGTCAGGAATGGCGGATACAGGAAAAAGTGCGTATCGTGTTGAACAATGGCAAAACAGAAATAAGCAATTTCGATTTAACCAACAACCAGCAGCAAATTACGATTGATGGTTTAATATCTGAAGATCCTAAAGATTTGCTACAAGTTGGCTTTAAAGATTTTAGCCTGAAAACGCTTAATCCTTTTACCAAAAGTATGGGCATTAAATTAAGCGGAAATGTAAATGGTAAAACCGAATTATTTGGCATATTAAAAGGTTTGAGGGCTAATGATGATGTAAAAATCGATTCGCTAACCTTTAACAATATTTATATTGGAACCTTAACAGACACTTCTTCTTTCAATACCAAATCAAATAAAGTTAACGTATTTACTAAAATCATTGCGGATGATACAGAGACCTTTAAATTAACGGGAGATGTTGACCTGAAGGAAAAACAGATTGATCTTGCTGTTAAAATGAACGACAGTAAACTTACCATTCTGGAGCCATTTGTAAAGCAACTGGTTTCTAACCTAAAAGGAAATATTTCTTCGGATTTAACCATTAAAGGCCCGCTGGATAAACCCCAGATTAATGGTTCGGTTGCGCTGAATAAGGGGCAGTTGATGGTTAATTACTTAAAAACAACTTATGTAATTAGCGATAAGGTTGATGTTGAGAACAGTGTAATTAATCTTGACAATTTTAAATTAAGTGATATTGAGGGTAATGAGGCTACAGCAAACGGCACTGTAGATTTAAACAACTTAGATAACCCAACATTGCAGGTAGTTGTAAATGCAGAAAATTTTATGGCTTTAAATACGACTGCCAAAGACAATTCTGTTTACTACGGAAAAGCGTATGGAACTGGTGTTTTTAAATTTACCGGACCAACCAACAAGATGAAGATAGACATTAAAGCCAAAACAGAAAAAGGCACTGTCTTTAACTTACCCTTAAACAGTTCGGAAACCGTATCAGACAACGACTTTATTAATTTTATTAGCCGAGACTCCACCAAAGTTGTTAAAAAAGCGACAAGTTTTGACGGCTTAACCTTAACATTTAAACTTACTATTGACCCCAATACAACAGCAAATATTTTTACCACATTGGGCAACCTGAGCGGTAAAGGTAACGCTGAACTGAACTTGAACATTAACAGCTTTGGAGATTTTGAAATGTCGGGCGATTATATTATCGAAACGGGTAGTTTTGATTTTACGGCGCAAGAGGTAATCAATAAAAAGTTCGAAATAAGGCAGGGCGGTACCATCAGGTGGACTGGTAATCCTACCGCAGCCCAAATTAACTTAAAGGCCGTGTATGCGCTAAGGGCAAACTTAAACGAGCTATTTAAAGCCGCCAACCGAGATGCCAGCAGTAATGCCAATCAAAGGGTAAATACCGAGGTTGAGATGGGCTTAACCGGATTACTGTTAAAACCTGATATTAAACTGGACATTAATTTCCCTTCACTTCCGGCAATTAAGGACGAGTTGCAAACTTACCTGAGCGACCAGAATAACCTGAACCTGCAGGCCTTCAGTTTAATCATCAGACGAAGTTTTGCTCCTGGAAACGGTGGTGAATCTATTGGTAACCAGTTGGGATCTACAGTTCAAAGTACCGCTACTGAGCTGGTATTTAACCAGTTTAACAATGTTCTTTCGTCATTAAACCTCAACTTTGTTGATTTAAATGTGAAATCACTTAGTGAAGCGAATGCATCATTCAAATTCTTTAACGACAGGTTAATTGTAAACGCAGGTATTGTAGACCGGAATAGTTTGAGTGACTTTACGGTTATCGATTTTTCTAAAAACAATGTAGGTAGTGAAGTTGAAGCCTTATTCCTGATTAAGAAAGATGGTAGTTTAACAGGCAAATTGGCCAACAAACCACCAACACAACAAAGTATTTTCTTAAATAGCGGAATTAGCCCTACTGCAAATGTAACTTCTTTAGGCTTACTTTATACACAACAATTTGATACCTTTAAAGAGTTTCTTCAAAAACTATCAGGTGCTTACAGGCGCAATTTAAAAAGAAAGCAAAGTGAGCAACAGCCTAAGGTAAATAAATCCATCAGTAAAGAAGTGATTATTAACCAAAGCAAAAATAATCCGAGGAAGTAAAAAGAGAAAAGTCCTTAAAATCGGGCTTCATATAATCAAAGTTGGTGTTAGAGTCTGGAGTCAAATAAAAAAACGCTTAACTCCAAAATCAGCATTTTGTTCCTGCGCCAATGCAAAATACGCCTATACTAACGCTTTACTTGGGTAAATGTTTTGGATGAAAAACAAAAGGGTTTACATTAGAATAATAATCAAAGTTGGCGTTTAGAGCGGGAGATCCAAATAAAAAGACTCCTGATTCCAAACGCCAAACTCCATATTTATATCTATCCTTTCATAATGGAATGACCCATTTTATCACGTTTTGTTTTTAAATAACGCTCGTTATGAACATTACTTTCGATTTCAATAGGAATATTTTCTACTACCTCTAAGCCATAGCCCACAAGGCCGGCTCTTTTAGTTGGATTGTTACTCATTAAGCGCATTTTGGTTACACCTTCTGATCTTAAAATCTGTGCACCAACGCCATAGTCGCGTTCATCACCTTTAAAGCCTAACTTAATGTTTGCTTCAACCGTATCAAAACCAGCATCCTGTAAATTATACGATCTTAATTTATTAATAAGTCCAATACCTCTCCCCTCCTGGTTCATATAAACCACAATCCCTTTACCTTCTTTTTCAATCATTTCAAGTGATTTATGAAGCTGAGGTCCACAATCGCAACGGCAAGAACCGAAAATATCTCCGGTAACGCAAGAACTGTGTACACGCACTAAAATAGGTTCGTCTGCAGCCCACTCTCCTTTTGAAATGGCTAAATGGTTTGCATTATTATTTAACTGCGTATAGGCTGTCATTTTAAAATCGCCCCATTGCGTAGGTAAATCAACGGTAACTTCTTGTTTAATCAGGCTATCTATTCCTAAACGATAAGCGATTAAGTCTTCAATAGAAATAATTTTTAACTGATGCTGTTCGGCAATTTTAAACAATTCGGGAAGTCTAGCCATTTCGCCGTCTTCTTTCAAAATTTCTACTAAAACACCTGCAGGCTGAAATCCGGCAAGCCTGGCCAAATCTACCGCAGCTTCTGTGTGCCCTGCCCTGCGGATAACACCGCCATCTTTTGCCCTTAACGGAAAAATATGTCCGGGTCTTCCTAATTCTTCAGGATCTGTTTTTGGATTGGCTAAAGCCAGCATTGTTTTTGAACGATCGCTTGCAGAAATACCGGTGGTACAGCCATGCCCAACAAGATCAACAGAAACCGTAAAATTAGTTTCGTGTACAGCTGTATTTTTAGTAACCATTAAATTAAGGTTCAGTTCATCACAACGCTCTTCTGTAAGGGGCGCACAAATTAAACCACGCCCATAAGTAGCCATAAAATTAATGATTTCTGGTGTTGCGTTTTCTGCTGCAGTTACAAAGTCGCCTTCGTTTTCCCTTCCTTCATCATCCACAACTATAATAACTTTACCGGCTTTTATATCTGCTATAGCCTCTTGTATGGTGTTTAATTTTGTTTGCATTTTTATAAAGCAATAAGATTTGATTATTATCGGCTAAAAGCAATACTTCTAATAAGATAAGCCATATTTTTTAGCTATACAAAGGTACAACCTTATTAGACAATAAATTTAATATTATATCATTTTGAAGTAAAGGAAAAGAAGCTGACGTGTTACTGTTTTTGTTTTATCCTGAAAAGCTTAACGAAGAATTGTTTGTAGTAATTGATGTCGAACAACGCAGAATCTACAGTTGCCTTGTAGGTTAAAAATGCGGCTAAGGGCGACAATACAATTACCGCAATCCACATGGCAAAAATTGGGTTTAATGACCCCTCTCTGGCCGATTTCTCCGCAACCGTAGTTAAAATGTGGTAAACCAAGAAAAATGATATGGCCATCACTACAGGCAAGCCCATACCACCCTTTCTAATAATGGCGCCAAGCGGTGCCCCGATAAAGAACAATAAAATACACGATGCGGCAAGTGTAAATTTGCGTTGATATTCTATTCTGGCGAAGATAATTTCAGATGTTAAATCCTGCGTCCGTGGCGAATCGTTATTTAAACTTTGATTAATAGAGGCTACTGCACCTGCTGCATTTTCAATACTTTGTTTTCTTGAACCATTTGGAATGGTTTTAAGAATAATATCATTAATTTTTTTTGGCGCTACCTTTAACTTCGAGTAACCTTTTGCAACATTATTTTGCTTAAAGTTATTTGCAAGGTTCATCGCGGTGTTTCGCTTAAAGGTATCGAGCACTTTTGTTAACGAATCCTGTTTCCTGGAAATTCCCTTTAAGTTAAGCATGGGTGTACTGTTTCCAAAAGCATTAGGATCGGTCCTGTTCATCTCGAAAGAAGAAAGATCAAACTTTGGTTCGGTTTCTTTAAATCTATTTCTGTAAAAAATCTGCCGCGGATTATATATCCCGCTGTTATTAGCCTGTTCTTCGTATTGTACGCCATCTTTTAATTTCAGCACAAGAAATTTACCATCACTGGTTTTTTCCATTACCCCTTGCTTGGCCATAATAATTTTAGGGATACCGCCATTGCCTTTATGATCGTAAATCATAATGTTATGTAAGGTTCCGTCGTCATCTTTTTTATCTACCCGGATAGAATAATTAGGAATACTATTATTAAAAACACCAGGTTTAATTAAAAAAGAGAGTTTTTTATTTCTTACGTCGTAAAGCAGCGAGCCAAATTTTAAATTGGCTTTTGGCAACATATAGTTAGAAAAAAGGAAAGAGCCTATTGTAAGGAGAATAATCACCACAAATAAGGGCTGCATGGCCTTTTGAAGGGATATACCTGCAGATTTAATTGCAACAAGCTCATAGTTTTCGCCCAGTGAACCAAATGTCATGATGGAAGAAAGCAGGATAGATAGCGGCAGCGCCATAGATACGTTTGCCGCAGATGCATAATACATCAGCTCTAAAATGGTATACCACTCAAAGCCCTTGCCTATTAAATCATCTACCCACTTAAAAAGAAAAAACATTAAAAGGATAAACATAACCACAAAAAAAGTAGTAATGAAAGGCCAGATAAATGCTTTAACTAAAAGAAGATGTATTTTTTTCACCCTACAAAGGTAAACAAAGCATTAAAATATTATGCACCTAAAACACTAATCAAATAATCAATTTGATTATCCCAGATTAATTTTTTCTCAGAAAGTGTTTCATCTGTTGAGAAATCCGTTATGGAAAGGGCAACATCATTTGTTAACTCATCCTGCACAATTTCCATCTCAAAATAGCACTGTGGTTCGTCATCTAACCACTTAAACTTAACTAATTTGTTCTCTTTTATAGAAATTAGCTTTGCTTTTAACTCTTCATCATCCCAGGTAAAAGTATAAAGCTGATCGCGAAAAACAACATCATCTGCAAACCATTGCGATAAGCCATTTGGCTCACTTATAAAACTATACAGTATTCTTGGTGACGATTTAACCTCGTACTCTAGCGTAAATTTTTTCTTTTCTGCCATGTTAATTCATTACCAGAATAATCTTCCGGACGATTTTTTTTATTTTATTTTTCTAAAGAAAAGGAATTTATTCTATATTTGCAACTCCAAAAAATAACCACACAAATATTTGATAATATAAGCAAATATTTTTACCCGGCGGGGTAGCTCAGATGGTTAGAGCGCAGGATTCATAACCCTGAGGTCGGCAGTTCGATCCTGCTCCCCGCTACTTGATTATCGATCCCTTAGACATAAAAATCTAAGGGATTTTTTATTCCCGCTTAAACATAGCTAAAACATTTTTCTGATTTTCTCTAAAAATCATTGCCTCAAACTTTATCATTAACGAAGCGGAGAATAGAAACGTAAGGTATAGCTTGATTTAAAAATCGGGTGTTTATTTGGGTGTTCTCTATTTATTCTATATAAAGAATCAAGCTATAACTTGTATTGCAATCAACGATACCCTTATTTTTAGAACCCGATCACTGAATCCAAAGCCTCATCCGCATCTTTATTGATAAATTGTCTTGATAGATAACCGTCGTGGCTATCGACGTGTGGCAGTAAAACATTTGCAGCAAGATATTCTCGCCCGAGATATTGCCAAAGGCATGTTGCAAATGGTGCGGATGAGCATAAGGCTATTAATAATAGTCCTACCGAATATTGTCTTTTGTTTATTCTTACCGACTAAAAGGTCCATATCAAAACTAATATTTCAAATACTACAAAACATTAATGCAAAACTTGTGTAGTATATGTTTTTTATTAGTTTTGGTAAAAGGATTCAAATTCAATAATTGATGAGAATCAAAACCGAAAAACTAAAATAATAATGAAAAAATTAATGCTCTCTAAAGGCAAACTGGCGATTTGTCTAATCTTGCCGTGCCTGTTTATAGTGCAAAGTTGTCGAAAGGCAATACTCTTACCTACAAGCGGATCGAATGAACTAACTATAGCTGAGGCAAAAAACTATTTTGAGAAAAAGATAGTCCAAACTTTGAATTCTAAAAAATTAATGTCAACTACTGGTTCAAATAATACCACTACTGATCCAGCACTTAAAGAAATCCTGCAAAGGAAACAAGCAATTTGGCATGAAGCCTATCAAAAAATAATTTCAACGGGAGCTGCGGTTAAGGTACCTTTAGATTTTGGTAAAGCCTATGCTGTGACCAATGTAGAGAAAAAAGAACTGATTCCTTTTAGCTCTTTAAATTATCTTTTTATGTACAAAGATAGTTTACAGCGTATCCATACCGAATGGGTAGTCATGTTGCCCGATCATGAATGGCTATACGGTAACCGAAATGTGTATACCGGTAGGATAGTGATAAAAGATTGGGATGGAAATTTCATAAAACAATACGATTATAAAAACTTATCTCCTGCTAATGGCTTAAGCTCAATAAAGACTAAACTGAAAGGCCATATACCTGCATCAATGAGCGTTACAGAACAACCGCCCATAACTCCAACCGAGCCGACAGCCCCTGGTCTCGGAATACTATGTATTACAGTGTGTCATGAGTTTTGTGGGGTCAATGTAATCGACAGTCGGAAATGTTGGTTTGTTGGGAATGGTGAAGATGAAGGTGGTGGTGGGGATGATGGAACAGGTGGCAATGGCAGCAGTACTGGAGGTAGTCACAATGGTAGTCAAACGGGCGGAGGTGGTACTAGTAGTGGTGGAGGTACCGGAGCTGGAGACTATCCACCATCAACCACTTGCAATGCTGACCCAAATGCGACTCAGGTTATAAATGGAATAATTCCCTGCTCATGGACAGTGCCAATTCCTACGCCTGTCGGATTTCTCCCTGCTCTTGACAGAGAAGAAACAGATTTTTTTGCCAATCATCCTAATGTAAAAGTAATCTTAGATAATTATTTCAGAGAGGCGACCGACAAAATCGATGCCGAGAATTTTTATCATTGGGCGATTAAATACTGGACAATTAGACCTAATATTTCATTGGCACAGCTAGATAATATTTATGATATGGTTAGATATCAAACTTATGTGCTTAGGGATAGAGAACCTGCGAGTTATTATTGGAGGCCAAAGCTTACTAGCGATGACTTTAGTAATTATCTAACAGAAACGACACCACGTTTTACTTATCCAAATGGGCAAAAAAAAGTAAATTTAGATGCATTTAACTGCCATTATTACGCATTTGGTTTAGAATATGCAACAGAAGTAGATGATGAAAATCCAAAATGGGTAACAGCAATATCACTAACATCGAAATACTGGGAACTGGTAACCGGAGCCGTTCGAGTTGGCGATAGGGTAATGTATTCATTAAATAATAATGGAGCATCGGGTTGGACACACTCGGCCATAGTAACTGAAGTAGATGCCGAGGGTTACGCCACCAAAGTAAGCAGTAAAATGGGAGCTTATGAAATTATAGAACATCATCCAAGAGATATTCCTGTATCTTATGGATCTACAGAGCCAACATTTATAATAGATGGCAAGACATATCCGTCTCGCATCTATTGGAGAAAAAAGTAATTATCGTCATGAAGCAAATTATTTTAGTTATAAGTTTATTCTTATCAATTACAGGACACGTACACTCGCAAGAGATTAATGGAAATTCGATTGATCTAGAATTTCAGAAGCTAACTGATTTGAAATGGGATTACGAAAGATATAAAAACAATGCTCCAAAAAGAGATACCATTCTTACCCTTTATAAAAGTCAGGTCAATAAAATAAAGAAATCGCCAGAGATATATCTAAAGTACATCAGGCGTGCACTAAAGAATGACAAAGCTAGGCAAGGCAAGGAAACTGTTTATTATAAATACGTACCCGGAACAGGAGAGTACATCAATAAAAGTTGGCATAGAATTAAAAAAATTGATTTATACAGGGTTATTAGATACAGCTTATTTAAGAAAGATGATGAAATTTTACCAGAGGATTTTCGCGGACTACCTGTAATTAGAGAGAAAGATTATAATGGATACGATGAAGCTAATCGGGGCGATTTTAAGCTGGCGTGTAGATTACTTTTGCACCACTTACCGTTAACTCCTCAAGAAATAAGGTTTGTTAAAAACGACAACAATCAATTGCATGTACTAGACATGAAAAAATATCTTGATAAGTATAGCTTGAGCGAGGAAAATAAAGACTTCATCAAATGGGCTATAGATTATTTGATAAAATATCCAAAATATTCGCTTGTTTATCTTAATAATGCTTACGATCCGATAAGGTACCAAAACTACAGACCAAGAGATAAGCCAATCAACAACCCCTAATAACCATTACTAAAACACAACTAATTTAAAAATCAATAACAGAATTTAAGGCTTCATCCACATCTTTGTGGATGAAGTTTCTTTTAATGATTTTCAATGCATTTGAATAAATATGAAAGAAGAAAAAGCATCAATTAACTACAAACTTTTTTATCAATTTTGTTTTGTGCTTGTATTCTGTTTTGTCTCTCCGATTAGTGTATACTCCCAGAAAATCGTTAATGGTAAAGTGTTAGATGATGAAACCGATTTGCCTATTGCTAACGTAAGTGTATTTATTAATGGTAGCACACGAGGGACAATGACAAATGAAAAAGGAGAATTCTTATTACATTACCTTTCTATAAATAAGTATACAGTAGCATTTTCTTCCATAGGTTACGAAACACAAGAAGTAAATGTTAGCGTACAACCTGATAGACCAATTTTGATAACTATAAGGCTAAAACGAAGGACAATTAGTCTTAGTGAAGTTACGATTTCCTTACAGAATAACTCATGGAAACGCTGGGGGAAAATATTTCTTGCTACTCTTATAGGCACTTCTTCTCACGCACAAAACTGTAATCTTTTAAATAAAAAGGCAGTTAGGTTTAATTACGATAAAGATAATAACAAATTATACGCCTACAATACCGAACCTTTGGTTATTCAAAACGATGGGTTGGGTTATATTATTCATTACAATATTGAAGACTTTAGCATCGACTTTAACAATGAATATATTTTTTATCAGGGCTTTGTTCGATTTATTGAAATGGAAGGCTCGTCGATCAAACGTAAAAGATGGGAAACTGCAAGGCATTTAACGTATCAATATTCTATGGCTAGATTTGTACGTACTTTATACAAAGGCCAGGCGATTGACGATTTATACGAAGTAAGATCGATTGAAAAAAGGCTAAATACCGAAAAAATTCGTGTGATTAACCTACTGAGGCAGAGTAATACCCACAAGAAGGATTCCATCAAATACTATCAACAAGTTATTAAGCAGGAGGATAGTATCAAAGTATTATCTGCCCCTTTGCATCCAAAAAATTTTATAAGTGCTATTAACGATGGGAAGAGAGGCATTATTGGAATTAACATTTTATATGTAAGCTTAATATCAGTTAAAAATAAGATTTTGAACAGATTGGCTACTTCCAAACTTACTATTTTACCAGATAGACACATTTATATTGAGCAAACAGGCGTTGTAACAGCTTCCCAAGATTTTGTAATAGGAGGCTATTGGTCTGGTTTTGAAAGAATTGGAGATGCGCTACCGATAGATTATATCCTACAACAAAAATAAAAAATCAGAAATCCAAAGCATCATCTGCATCTTTATTGATAAAATTTCCTTGATAGATAACCGTGGTAGTAATCGAAGTATGCTTGTAAAGCTTTTGTAGCATTTGTAGCGAGATATTCTCGCCTGAGATATTGCCAAAGGAATATCCTGCTCCCCGCTACTTAAGGAAACAACACATATAAGTTGTTTCCTTTTTTTATACCTAAATAAATCTGACAGTCTGACTCTTATGATCGGATTTTTTAGTTCGAAAACAGAATAAAATGTCCTAAACCGTTTATCCTTCAGATCGGGGCCTATTGTTTCCAATAGGATAAGTATTCCCATGCCTTAAATTGTAACAATACGTAATCTTTCACTATCTTAATATAAAATCTTCCAGTTCATTTCATGAATATGATGTTTAACTTTCCAAAGCTGAATACCCAGACCTGTTCGTTATTGGTCTTGATTGCAACCCTGCTTAATTCATCCATGTTGCTGGCACAACCTGCAAAAACCAGTTTTGTAATCTCCATGCCAAAGCCGGCAAACCACCTCTATCATGTAGAACTCAATTATCGTAACAATGTAAATGAAAAACTCAATTTCCACATGCCCGTTTGGACTCCTGGATTTTACTCTATAATGGACTATGCCAGTGCAGTAAGCAATTTTAAGGTAATTGGAAAAGGGAACAAGCTATTGAAATGGTCAAAAACAGGTTCATCAACCTGGCAAGTTATTGCCCAAAAACAAGATCTTAAAATTACTTACGATGTTAAAGCCAATGACCCGTTTATTGCGAACATCAACCTCACTGAAGATTATGGGTACATCATTCCTGGTGCTATGTTACTCTACACCAAACAGGCCTTGCCCTTACCAGTAACTGTACAGGTAAAGCCTTATGTGAAGTGGCCAACGTTTGTAGCAACGGGTCTCGGCGCGCTACCGAACCAGGTAAATGTATTTCGTGCAGCCAACTTCGATGAGTTGTATGACAGTCCTTTGCTTATGGGGCAACTGGAAGCCTTACCTGTTAGCATGATTAAAGGAGTGCCCCACCAATTTATCGGCAATAACCTTGGAGATCTCGATCGAAACCAGCTTGCGGCAGATTTAAAAAAGATTTTTGAGTGCGGTAGCGAGATCATTGGTGAAATCCCCTACAAACACTACACTTTTTTAGCAGTAGGCACCTCTGTAAGTGGAAGCCTTGGCGGAATTGAGCATCTTAATTCGGCGTCTCTGATTATCGGCAATAAAAATCTGCTCGCCCCAAAGAATAAAATACATTTTTACAACTTGCTGGCTCACGAATACTTCCATGCCTACAATGTAAAACGGATTAGGCCTATCGCCTTGGGCCCTTTCGACTATAGTAAACAGAACTACACCAATTTGCTTTGGGTATCAGAAGGCTTTACCGCTTATTATGAAAATATAATTACCCGGGCAGCCAAGTTAATGACTGCGCAACAGATGTTGGACAATTTTAAAGAATCCATCACCAATTATGAGAACAAGCCAGGACATCTTTATCAATCGGCATCAGCCGCAAGCCGGGCCATTTGGGAAATGGAAGGCAATCCTAACAATCGTGATGCAGATGCTTTGAACAAAACAATCTCTGTTTATGATAAAGGGTGTGCATTGGGTCTGATGCTTGATTTAAAAATACGCAATGAAACCCAAAACCGCAGTTCGCTCGACGACTTGATGCGAGTACTTTATCGCAAGTATTATCAAGTAAAAAAACGCGGCTTTACGGACGATGAGTTTAGAAAAGAAGCAGAACAGATTGCCGGTGTTCCACTAACGGAGTTATTTTCCTATGCAAATACAACCGTGGCACCCAATTACCCAAAGTATTTTGCTTATGCCGGCCTGGCCATTGATACCGCAAGGCATACAGTTGATGCCAATAACTTAGGCATTACGGCCCGTTTAAACAATGATCTAATCGTGGTAAGGTCGGTAAGCTGGCCGTCACCCGCCTGGAAAGCTGGCTTGCAAGCAGATGACCAAATCTTAAAAATCGACGGCGTACAGGCCAGCCTTGATCAATTTAAAGCGCCTTTGGCAGGCAAAAATGAAGGTGAGCAAATCACCTTGCAAATTAAACGTAATGGGATTGTGCAAAATTTAACCTTAACTTTAAAAAGATGGTACACTAAAAGTTTCGACATTACACCTTTACCTGAAGTCAATAAACTGCAAGCAAGAATCTATAACAGTTGGATAAGAAATTGAGTAGCCCTTTAAGAACAAAACGAACTACTCCTACTTCAACAAAGCCTAAACATTTAACTTTAGTTGGAGAGAACACAAATCGAAGGAAAATGGACCACAATCAAAGATGTTATTAATTGGAGTTTCGTATATTTAGGAGTTGGTGTTCATTGCACACCGACATACGAAAATCATCAAAATGGAAAGTATCTCAAGATTTATATTATTAATTTCTCTTATTTCTTGTCTAAATAAACAAGAGGGTAAAAACGCAGTGCCCAATCTTGTAAAACCTGATACAGTACAACAAAACCAAATAAAAAAACAAGATGGTTTGTTTAAACTTGATGTAAATCTTAATAAAAACTTTGTTAAAATTATTGCACCTAAAAATTCAAAATTTAAATTCCCCGACAGTTCGGCCAAAACAAAACCTTATAAATTGGGCGACTTTAATGCAGATAAAAAAGAAGATATTTTAGTCTATTTGGGTGCTTGTGGAACAGGCGGATGTATGTATGGTTTATTTTTAAATCAATACGACAATTACTATAAATTGGCTTTTATGAACTATTTGAAAAATGCAGAATTTGAAATAGAAAAAAATGGTTTGTGGACAATTAAATCATCAGAAGAAATTGAACCATATAATCCTTCTAAACTCCAAATAGCAATTTTTAAATTTGATAAAACTAAATATCAGTACAAATTGGACACCACTTATGTCCATATTGACACTAAGTAGAAATATGTAAACGAATGAAAAAACAACCGTGAAACAGACACTCTACATATTGACCATAACATTCTTGTCGATTGCTTGTAGTCAAAACCTTTTGACAACTGAGACTCCAAAAGTAGGTACTATTAAGGTTATTTCTGACACACTGAAGAAGAAGAATGATAAGATAGCAAGAAAAATAGTAAGCGATTCTTTGATATTGTATAATGACTTCTTGTATAGTGATCTGAAACTAAACTTTACTGAAATCTCGAAAAATGAGTTTCAATCCTACAAACAAAGGTATAAGACAGGTTGCGTTTTGGATTCAGGGAACTTTATTAGGGGTTCAGATCTTTATGTAAGTCGCCACTGTAATGAAATTTGTGAAACTTACCTCTCAGAAAGAACTACAAACAGAAAAATGCTAATTCCCTCAAGCTATGATGCGGGCATATTAACGATGTTACTTTCGCCAGCATGCAATAAGCTTATAGTTTGCTCATCGTATGACGGGCCTGATTATAGAAACTACTATAAACATAGAGCAGAAATATTTGTTTTCAAAGTAACCACAGGAATTGGATTAAAAGGAATAAAGCCTGCTCTTAAGTTTTACACAAAGAACTGGTCAATTGAGGATTTGACCTGGGTAGACGACAAAATAATAGCATTAAAAATTTACGAAGAAGCTAAATTAGGCGATGGAAGTGGCATTCATTATAAATATTATAAAGCAGACTTATAGAGATAAAAAACGTCTCATAACAGCAGTTTGGCAAAATGCGGACTGGCTTACTTTAACAGTTGCGCGAGGGATGAACTTTAGTTCTAAAATTCTTCAAGTCGCAAAACGTTATGTACAAGGATATAAGCCAAACATTATGAAAATAAAAATTGTTAACAAAGAATTTTTAATGCTCTCAGGAGTGATTCCTTATTTGACAAATTAGTTATTTTTTATTTTAATGGAAAAAATATGGAACTGAAACTTTATTCGTTAAAAACCGCACTTTAGATATATTAATTAATATTTTTGACCTTCCCTTTTCGATGAAAATTAATATCTTGCCGCAAAAATTAACATCATGCTCCATCTCAATTTATCCACTCTAAACATAAATAAAGATTTAAACACGAATAAAGACTGTTCAAAATGCTCAATTATTAATTTGGCTAAAAATGTTTTGATGAACTGCAATCTAAGATGTTGGCAAATCGTTTGTTTCGTGTATTTAGCTGTTAGCAGAAATCATAATTCAACAATGCAGATTGAAAATTAAAATGAAACAGGCTGACAATTTATCTAAAAATAGCAAGCTGAAGCGAATTAATTCATCGTATATCATGCATGAAATACAGCATCTGCTCCATTTGGAAAGTGGTTTTTTATTCACTGTAAAAGAACTATTTATCAGACCAGGAAAATTAATAAGAAATTTTATTTTAGAAGATAGAAGTAAAATTACAAAACCTTTAATTTTTTTAATATTCTCAGGTACAATACTTACGCTTACTTTTCACTTTTTTCATATTGAATACATTTTCTTTTCATTAAATCAAAAAATTGGAAACATTGACGGTTTTTTAGAAAAGCAAAGGATTAGTGACTGGACAAATAATCATATCGGCTATACTTCGCTTATCATTGGGTTTTTTATTGCATTATGGATTACACTTTTTTTTAAAAAGCAGAAATACAATGTTTATGAAATCACAACTTTATTATGCTATTGCGTTGGTCAAGGACTTTTAATCATTAGTTTATTTGCTTTAACTTCAATTCTGTTTAAAACTAAAACAATCGCCTCTATTGGAGTTTTTGTATCCTATTTTTACATTTTTTGGTCCATTGGACAATTTTTTGGCGAAAAAAAGCTAATAAATTATGTTAAAGCAATCATATGCTGTATTCTCGGAACTGTATCTTTCAGACTAATTTTATTGTTATTAGCCTATATTTTTCATCAATTAGGAATTAAATAATAACTTTCTGCCAACTATGGTTTTGCTTCAGACATACTGCAGTGCAAAATTTAGGGCTTTCATTCATAAAACTTTGTACCTAAATTTTCATTCCTGAATGTAAAGCTCAAAACGTAAGCATTCCTCAATAGAGACGTTTACTTTAAAAAGCCATCCAAGCAAGCCAATATTGTTTTCTTTTGCATCATTAAGCTCACATGTTCTTGCGCATGAACGATGGCCAATTGCGATTTTGGCATCGCCACCATATCAGCAAATACATCACCCCTAAATAATTGATAGGTTCTGATTAATTCAATTTTATCCAGGCCATCATCGTAGCAAAAGTAATCATCTGCCCCCCAAACTTTGTCCATTTTGTTTTGTCGGCCGCTACAGCATCATATGCTGTTTTCATTGGTGTGTTTGTTGAAAATTCTGGTTTTATACCTTTAAACACATTATTTACCTTTGGCATCCAACCAGAAGTTTTATAGGTAGAAGAAATGATGACTAACTTCTTTACTGGCTTAGGGCTTTGTATTGTTCAGTGATAGGCTACAGAGCTACCCATGTTATATAATTTAATGCCTCTCTTACTGTTACACCTTTATTAATCAACCGCTCTAAGGTAATTTGCACAATTGGTGGCTTATAAGCCTCACACAACAATTACACTACGTGTTAATTCATCCAAATTAGCCAGGTTTTTTGCATGCCCAGTTTCATAAGTTTTTGCCATATAAGTATTTATTCTTAACAATTGCCTGTATTGGCAATATGTAAATCAATATAACAGAAATTAACATATAATTAATCAATTAAAATAATTTAAAAACTACAAATAAAAAACATAATAATAATACAAATAATATTTTTGATAATAAAATCTACACCACTAAAATTCTATCTAAAATCAAATTAATTTTAAACCTATATTAATAATTAGCCTTAAAATGAATTAAATCTAATTATCATCAAAATCAAAACAAACCCATAATTATAATTAACACTAAATATGTAAATTTAAAATTACAAAATAATTATAAATATTAATACTTAATACAATGTTAAATTTTTAAAAAAAAGTTATTAGATTGGTAATTATTAAGTTATTATAGTATATTCGTCTATCATCCCCTGATTAAAGTATTTATTCATCCGCACGAATTAGACTTACTTATTACAAAATAAATACAAACAGATTTACGAATGCAGGCGATTACTTGCATCGCCTAAGCCGTTCTTGCGTGAAGGAATAGCAAAAATTAAACTCTTATTTAAATTTGTTAGATTATGAAAAATCTATTAGTGCTTAGTAAAGACCAAATGAAAAAAGTATCAGGGGGCGTTGCAAGAAATTGTGATGTGTATTACATCCTACCTGGCGGAGGTAGAAAAAACATCATGAGTTTCGATGAAGATTCTCCTGGTGCAAACAGCGCCCATGACGAAGCAACATTTTGGGCGATTGAAAGTGGAAAGCGGGTTGGATATGATTGTGAAGGAGTTTAGAAAACTCTGTTAACTTAGACTTCAACAGCTTAATAATTAAGCTGTTGAAATTAACTGAATGTAAACATGAAAACGTTTTTGATTCTAATTTCAAGCCTTATTTTGTGGCTTTTCAGTGGAGATACCAAAACTCGGCATAAAAGTAAACTTTATACCGGTTTTATTACTGTAAAGTTTAAATTAAGGCCAAATGAAAATGCAACACTTTTAACAGATGACTCAACAGGAGATGATAAGAAAATCATTTTTTTTAATACAGGAACTACTGACACAATAATATCTCAACAAATAGCAAGTAATAAACCAAAGGAGTTTAGATACGGTAGGGGGAATAAAAACGGTAGATTCATTCACCATTTTCTTTTAGATCCAAATACAGTGACCACTTTTGAAATGGTTAACGGGATTGACATCCAACCATTGAATACAGATAAAAAAGCATTATTTCTGGATTATTGGTTTGGATTCAAGTATAATTATATCCATCATAAACTGAGCAATGAAAATGATTATAAAATTTACTTTTCAAAAGTAGATAAGTTTAACATTAAAAATCTAAAATTAATTGATAGCCTATACGGTGTTAAGATCATAGATATAAAAACAAAAAATAATTGGGAAGCATATAAAGCAATTGAATACAATACCGCATATATGTATTTTTTTAAAAAAAATAATTTCAACTCTATCACTCAGAAATACAAAATACGAGCTGATTCTATTTTAAACAATTACGGTCGCGATGTTTCGAAGGTAGATTTTAGCAATGAACTATTTTACTATCTATGTAACTATGGATTATTAAAAGATAATAAAAATATTGATAATATAAATGATCGTATTCTATATTTAATTCGTAACGAGCAAAAATTTGGCTATGAAATAGTTATTAATGAAGCATATAGTTTAATAAAAAATTACTCAAAAGTTTCTGATCCTAACTATAAATTAGCTTATAATAATTTATTAGAGTTTGCGTCTGCAAAAAGAAATGGTAAATACGAGGGCTTAATAAAACAAATTAATCAAAATGATTTTTCCTCATATGCAGAGGTAAAATTAATTAATATACAAAACGAACAAACAACCTTAAAAGATATTGCCAACGAAAGCAATAAATTTATTTTAATAGATTTATGGGCAAGCTGGTGTAAACCATGTAGACAGCAGATACCTTTTTTAGAACAATATAAATTAAAAAACAAAAGTACTGTTCGTATTATTTCTATAAATATTGATGATGAGGATAAGCCACAGTTATGGATTAATGCACTAAAAGAAGAAGCAATATATAACAGTAAAGATCAGTATCAATTAAAAAACAAGGAAACCTCTCCATTATTAAAGTTTTTTAATGTAATATCAATCCCGAGGTATATAATATTAGATAATAAAGGAAAGGTTATTAATAGTTTTTTTTATACACCGGATGATCAAAGATTTGAAAAAGAACTAAACAATCTTTCTGATCAAAAGAAATAATCTAATTGGTTGGGACACTACCAATACAGGTATTATTACTATAAAAATGAAAGCAATCATAGAAAAAGCTCCTTTAGTTAGTGATAACGCCAGCCAAAAGAATCTTAATTATTTGACTATTTACTTTCTAATTGGTTGGCGATAACCCCAACCAGTGGAGAATCTGGGAAAAACTTCTTTAAAGAATAGTTTTAGCTGGAATATCGTACTGTAACATCTTTATGCTGCGATCAAAAAAATCTGTTATCTTAATATGCTTTTCGACAATGAATCTTAGTCCTTTATTGTTGAATACGCTTATGGCTTTTGTATAATCCTGATCAGTTATAATCTTTAGTAACTCTATTTTTCTTTCGGCTGCCCATTTGTTTATATCTATCTCGCCTGTAAATTTTTTAAAATTTTCATAAACCTCCAAAATTGTGTTACCTTTTGACACATGCGAATTGGTGAAATGATAATTGATTTTAGCTGAGACGTAATGTGCAACTTGTAAATCGATAGCTTCTTAATTCGCGTATGCGACTAATTTTGCGACCTAAATGCGGGCGGTTGGTTTTTAGTGCGGTTTCCATATTTCAAATATATCTAAAATATCGTTAGTGCAAAAAACAATACACGGCTTGTTATAAACAATTACCTGTGGTTGGTTACGCGGAGTTATTGTTTCATTTTTATTACCACAACTATTTTAACTTTTGGTTGGTGTTATCGCTAATAAAAGTTAAAATAGGTTCAACCCACTCTATAATTACTTAGAATCTCCGGTTCTATGTTTATGTGGTTTTAGGTCTGGGTGTTTAGGTTTTGTTTCAGGTGTTACTCTTCTCCTTTTGTCTGGTGTGCCGTCCGGTTTATTAGGCTTGGGTCCGGGTTTAATTGCTTCAATGTTTTTCATAAAAATATTTGTATTAAATTGAAACAAATTTAACTTAGAATTTAATCACATACTTACGGTTTTCCGTACACAATTTAGAATATCATTAACTTAACTTTAACTTTTGCTTGGTGTTATCACCAATCAATACCTTAGTGACGCGAGTTATAACTCCACCACAAGAAAATAGAAAGAAGTATCATTTCTTCTTGTTAACGGTATAAGAGATCATTTTTGTGATCAACCCATCGGCAAGCTCATAAATATCAGCATAAAACATATCATAAACTTGCCCGGTCTTATCCGTACATTTTACTTCACCTGCAACTGAAGCTTTATCTCCATCAACAAGGATATAGTCTTTACTCACCGAAAGTATTTTCATATCTGGATGCTCGGCAAAAAATTTTAGCAGGTTTTCTTTTCCTTTAATAATACTATCGCCCAGCATATGCCATTCAAAATCTTCAGATACATATTTGGCAATATCCTCCTTGGTGTCTTTATCAAAAGCGGTGTTAAATTTAATAACGATTTCCCTGTTGTCCATTATAGATTATTTTAAGTGCATATCAAAGATAAGTTTTCACAAGGGCGCTAAGGCGTTAGCAAAGGACAAATAGTAGGGCCAAACGC
Organism: Pedobacter nototheniae; assembly: GCF_032678625.1. GTDB lineage: Bacteria > Bacteroidota > Bacteroidia > Sphingobacteriales > Sphingobacteriaceae > Pedobacter > Pedobacter nototheniae_A. Next base: position 602,759 of record NZ_JAVTSO010000003.1, read on the forward strand.
GACATCGTGCTAAACGCCCAAATAATTTATCTTTTTAGTTGACGACGACACCAAACATTCGGTGCACAGGACACAGATAACTTTTGGTTGGTTATCTTTTAGTTGATGATAAAATTAACCGAGGAAAAAACACCAACAAAAGGAAATTTTGGTGATTTGCCTGATCTGTTTTCGGTTTGAACTAAAAAAAGAGTTCAGGAAACTCTGTCCGGAACTCTTTTTATCAATTACATCAATCTATTTGGATGAATGTATAGTTATGACTTTCCTTTCTTATGGTTGTCGACTGTTTTAATAAATTGAATGGCTGCATTAATGGGTTCTTGAAATTTGGGGAAGGAAGTGTTATGGCCCAACTCCGGAAACAACTGGTATGTGTAGGGCTTACCTTTCGCTTTAAAAGCATCAAGGTGTTCTTTTGATAAACCTACAGGGATTTGTATATCTTTACCTCCAAAAAGCCAAAGCCCGCGGATTGAAAGTGTGGAGAGAGCGTCTTGCGGATCAGTGGCCGCAAATTGGTACCGATCTGGGTCGTTGCGTGTGTGTGCCCGTGCATCTGCTTCGGTATGTGTGCTCCAAAAGGCAGAATTTCCTTGGGTATAAAACTGAAACCGCAGCTGCTCGAGCGTGGTTACAACTGGCCCGCTAAACAATACCATAAAATTTATCTTAGGATTTTTTTGTGCGGCTATAGGGATTACCCATCCGGCCTGGCTAAACCCAATTAAACCCAATTGACCGTGTTTGGCCGGCAAATGTGCCAACAACATGTTAGAAGCGGCGTTTACATCTAAGGCAAGTAGATTGAGGTTGGCAGAATCAATGTTGTTGGTTCCCACTTCTGGCCCTACATAAACACCACCCGATTTACCTACTCCACGTTTGTCGTAAGTTAATACTGCAATACCGTTTTGGGCTAAGAATTTGGCCATTTCCTCCATTCTTGTCGCCTGACCAGATCCATGCACGATAACGACCGCACCATATAGATGCTTGGGTTTAAAAATTGCACCAGCCAAGGTAACGCCGGCACTGTTGAACTCAACATTTTCCGTGCTGAAGTCTGTTTGATTGGGAAGTTCAGGCACGTTTTGTCCAAAAAGGTTAAGACTGAAGCAGCCGAACAGAAGAATTAAATATGGTTTCATTGTTTTTAATTTAAGAGATTTTATTCCCGGTTATTACGATTATTTAAATGTGAAGCAATATACTTCGGATGGTAAACCGGTAGGAATAAATGTGACAGGATGGGGAATAAATGTGATGAATGATCACCCTAAAGTTTACAAAAGAAAACTGAATATAAATTGCTTATATATAGATGTGAAATATATCTTTGGTTTGGTAACAACACGAATAAAAAATAGCAAAGGGAAGAATTATAAATTATTTAGGTCTCTTCTTTCAAAAAACCACTAATTACTCAACCGATTTTTAATCTGAAATGATCGGTTTTAGCCCGAAGCAACACAATGCTAAATCAATTCCGCAACATCAATTCCATAAACCTGTTCAAATAGTTTTTTAAAATAAGCTCTTGAACTGTAGCCTGCGATATTTGATATCTCTGCTATGGTTTTATACTTTCCTGAGCCAATAGCTTCCCAGGCCAATTGCAGTCTGATTATTCTGATCAGATTATTTGGCGTAATAAGCATGATTCGGTTTACTTGTCTAAACAACTGGCGCTCGCTCATGGCCAGCTCGGCACTCAAAAAACTTAAGTTCAGATCTATTTTTCCTATATTTTCTCTTACAATGGCCTCAAACCTATTCAACCACATTTGATCAGTTTGTGATGGCTCGGTTTTTATTTTGGGAAGCTGATGCCCTGCTATTGTTTCTTTTATTTTTTTACCTGTGCCATCGGTTTGTATTTTAAAATGCTCAATCTGTTCGGTATTGAGCCGCATTAAAATAGCCGATATTCGCTCCAATTCTTCAAATTGTTTCCGGTAGGTAATATCTTTTGCAATGGCAAATACCAGCTTATCGCGCTCAATACGTATTGATGTCCAAAACAACCAAACCGCTGTTCCATCCTTTGTAAGGTATCTGTTTTCAAAATGGAGGAGTGTTTCCCCCTTCCTCAATCCATCACGTTTTTGAGCCGTACGCTCGCGGTCTGCCGGATGCACAAATGAATTTATCGGGGCAGCCATCAATTCTGCATGGCTGTAGCCCAATGTTTTTGAAACTGCGGGATTAATTTTTTTGAAATAACCATCATAACCTGCTACACAGAGCAAATCGGGCGACAATTCAAAAAAGTACTCTAAATCAAAAAGGTCGTTCTTTGGCAATTTATCCATGGAATGAATCAATCTATAAGGAATAGGCAGCTTTAGCAAAAATACGCTTATAAATGAGTCTACCGCTTTACTTCTTAAAATTCTTCCAAATAATAATCAAAAATCGAATTTTGTCAATTTTGCGCACAAATTGGGCAGTATTGTAAAAATCAAATAGTTGAAATTTGGATTTTCTGTATTACCATTTGTAGAGCCAAACTGTTTGCCGGTTATGAACAATATTAAACTTGTTCAATCAGCTTTATAGCAAAAAAGTACTGCCAATATAGTAAACATTAATTATCCCTAATTATATGAGTTTTAAAGATGAAGATCAACTCGCCATTTCGTTTTTGCTTAACTATTTACAACAACAACATTCTTTGCCAGAAAGGTTAGTTTCAGAATACAGACAGCATTGTAAGGTTATCAAAGTCAAAAAAAGCAAGTATATTCTCTCCCCGGTAGATAACAATAAATATTTATACTATATCGTTAGTGGCACTGTACGTGGTTTTATCAGAGATCAGGGCCAGGAAATCACCACATGGTTTGCCTTTGAACAGGAGATTATGGGGGCTTTACGCCATCCGGAAGAGGCAACACATTATTCGGAAGAATACCTCCACGCTCTTGAGAACTGTATGCTGGTATGCATCCCTTATTTATTAATCGACAGGATGTGCGAAGAGTTTGCGGAAGGGAACAAAATTAGCAGGAAGTTTCTTACCCTGCAATATTTTAGTGCTTCGCAAAGATCAATTTTGGCAAGAATACCAAAAGCTACCGACCGTTATAAGCGAATGCTTACTGACGAACGCTTTATAATGAGCCGTATTCCCCTCCGTCATTTGGCAAGTTACCTATCAATGAGGCTGGAAACACTGAGCAGAATCAGAAAAAAAGAATTTGACAGCTCTATAAATTTAAAAGAAGCGCTGGCCGATGTAGCTGGCCTGGCTTTTGTTTAATACTGGCTAAATAAGGTATATTGACGATTAAACTTCAATAAATAAATACAAGGCTTACTTTTTGCTGAAAGCTTGTATAACTTGTATTGCTTAATTTTAAAAAACCATTGTATATTTAAGGGCCCTCTTGGTAAATTCAGAATTTGATAGAGTTAAATACTAATAGGTTATTATTTAATTAGCAAATCTAATTCCGCTCAAATATTATTTTTGAAACATGCAGCACCAGGAATTCGAGTCCCCCAAAGAATTACAGGATACAATAAAGTGCTTTTGGTACAATAAAAGAGAATCGGGCATTGTGCACTCAAGTTTTGAGGTTGTACCTGATGGTTATGCTGAAATTATTTTTCATTTTGGAAATTTATACAACATATCACCAACCGGAGATTTGCAGCCATTGCCCTCGCCCTTTTTAATGGGCTTGCTTAACCAGCCAGTTATTTTTTATGCCAAAAACTGCTTAGAAATTATCGGGATCAGATGTTTCCCCTGGACGGTTTTTGATTTACTCGGACTTCCATCCGGCAAGGACAGTGTACATATATTTGAGCATCCTGTTGCCCAGCTTCAACCGCATTTGGATAAATTAATTGGGATGGGCATGATCAATGAAGCAATAGCGTATGTAAGACAATATTTTCTGAATGCGCAATCAGAAATTGCTGTTGATAGCCTGTTATTTAAGGCAGGCCTTGCCATGAGTAAAGCAAAAGGCACTATAGCGGTAAGCCAGGTAGCGGCAGCAGCACATGCTACAGTGCGTACGCTGGAAAGAAAATTTAAGCAATCATCGGGCTATACGGTTAAAGATGTGGCTGGTTTAATGCGCTTTGAGCAGGTTAGAAACCGGCTTTGGCATTATCCGGATACCAATCTTGCTGGTTTAGCTCATGAATTGGGTTATTCAGACCAGGCACACTTGAGTAAGGAATTTAAACGTTACAGCGGTACTACGCCTGCTGCTTTTGCCCGAAAAGCAAAGAAAGGTAAAGAGACTTTGGACAGCGATTTTGTCGCATTTATACAAGCCTAATCCTGCAGCATTCAGGAAGTTTGTAGTTCAATATTATGAATATGAAAACGACTACTGAAAATCATAAATCTGCGCAACATCATTCTATTTACGACGTAATTATTTCTGGTGCGGGCCCCGTAGGCTTATTTCTTGCCTGCGAACTTGCCCTAATGAAATGTTCGGTTCTTATCCTTGAAAAGACAGAACAATTGCATTCGCCTTTAAAGCAATTTCCTTTCGGAATCCGTGGAGTATCTGTACCTTCTGTTGAGGCACTTTACCGTCGAGACTTGCTAAAAGAACTTGAATTGCACAACAGACTTAAAAGCCCGCACGCTACAACAGGCAAGGTACCGCAAACCAAGCGCCAGGCCGGACACTTTGCCGGCATTCCAATTTACAGTGATTATATTGATTCCTCTCAATGGAAATACCGCTTACCAAGCGCTACAGAAACCAGTTTAATTTCTGAAATGGAAGAGCTTGAAACCGTATTTGCACGCCGCGCAGAAACACTTGGCGTAAGTATAAAACGTGGACTTGGCCTTACAGGTTTTAACCAAACTGATGATGAAATAACTGTGCAGGCCGGCGATGAACTTTTTAAGGGTAAATGGCTTGTAGGTTGCGACGGAAGTCGTAGTGCTGTACGCAAATTAGGCGGTTTTGAATTTGCCGGTACAGAGCCTGAATTTACCGGCTACTCTATCCAAGTTGATATTGCCGACCCTGAGAAGCTTAATCCGGGCAGAAATGTAACAGCTAAAGGGATGTACATGCAATCGCAACCGGGTTATCTGATGTTACAGGATTTTGATGGCGGGGCCTTTCATCAATCGGGAAAACCAATTACACTTGAACACCTGCAGGAGGTGCTCCGTCGAATTTCGAGCACTGACGTTACAATTAATGCCCTACATATTGCAACCACCTGGACAGACCGGGCAAGACAAGCCACCAGCTACCGCAACGGGCGGGTATTTTTGGCCGGCGATGCAGCCCATATTCATTCGCCTTTAGGCGGGCAAGGGCTTAACCTCGGGTTAGGCGATGCCATGAACTTAGGGTGGAAATTAGCTTCAACCATTTGGAAGAAAGCTCCTGAAAGCTTGCTGGATAGCTATAATGCCGAACGCCAACCAATTGGTGCACAGATTTTAGATTGGTCGAGGGCACAGGTTGCCATAATGAAACCAGATCCGCATGCACGTGCTTTGTACGCCATTATACAGAACCTCATGGATACACGTGATGGCTCGACTTATTTTGCAGGAAGGGTGTGGGGTGTATTAACAAAAACAAACCTGGGCAATAGCCACCCGATGGTAGGATACAGTGTACCTAACTTTGAGTTTGATGATGGTATAAAAATTGGCGACTTGATGCACGACGGTAAAGGTATTTTACTTGATTTTGATGGGAATACCTCACTTAAAAATTTAGCAGACAAATATGGAAAGCAAATTAAATACGTTACAGGTAGTGCAAAAGATCAACTGGATTTAAGCGCCCTACTGATCCGTCCGGATGGACTTATTGCCTGGGCTTGCAACAATAAACCAGACTACAATGAGCTCAAAACAGCAGCTGATTACTGGTTCATGGAAGAATAAATATTTAAAATATCATCTCTTTATCGAAACTCAGAGATGATATTTTAAAGGCTGTTAAACAATAAAAATCTATGGGCAAGGTACAATTGTAGACCAATCTGTACTTTCCATATTTACAAGGTTTGCTGTATGTCCATGTCCCGTAGCATCGGCTATGGACGTACCTGTACCTTCATTAAATTTCCAGTACGCTTCCAGGTTGCTGCTATTTACTGCAACGCTACATTTATTTCCCTGGATTGAGGTTTGTGGTAATGCCGTTTTCCAAACCCTCAGCTCGTCAAGTTGTCCGTTAAAACCACGGTTTGCATCCCAGCTTCTGGAAACCTGAAATGTGCCATTTGCTGAAATTGTACCCGTAGCACTCAAGCTTGCATCTAAAACTCCGTTAATGTAAATTTTCATGGTGGCCCCATCATAGGTTGCCGCAACATGATACCAGGTATTTGCAGTTAATGCGGTTGCAGAATTTAATTTTTTAGGCGTAGCACCACCTGTATTTAAAACAAACTGTAGTTTATTATTGGCCAGCGAAGCATCACCCAGGCGCAGTAAAGCTACATTTGCATCACTAACCTCTACCCCCATAATGGTTGATATATAAGGCGATGCGGCTTTAAAGCCTGCTGGTTTTACCCATCCTTCAAAGGTTAATCCTGTTCCGGCTAAGTTAAAAGTATTAGAATTAAGGTATTCGTTGGTACCATCGAATACTAATGACATATTTGATCCGGTTGGTGGCGTAGTTGCAGGAAAGAGTGCAGTAGCCAGGTTGGAAAGTTTTGCCTGCGAATCGTTACTTACATTATAAACCATTGCGCTTGCTAAACCATTATCTTTAACATAGGTGGCTACCGCTGCCTGATCGTTATTTGCCAAATCGGTGCCTAAACCTAATTTACTTTTTGGTACACCGGCACTAATATAGGGCTGTAATCTGCTTGCATAACTTGAAGAAAAATAGCTTTGCTCAAAAACATAATCTAAAATATCACCAACTTTTTTTCCGTTATAGGTGGCTGTAAAATAATGCGCATCGTTAAAAGCAGCAATTGTAATCAGTTTATCAGCCCCTAACCTTGCTCTTAAGGCTGCAACGGCAAGGACTAAAGAATTATCATTTGTTGTACATTGAGAATATTCCGTATCAATATCAATCCCATCTAAACCATATTGCTGTACTGCATTAGCACATTGTATAGCAAATGCATCTGCCTGGGCATAGGTTGTAAAGCAGCCCCATCCTGCATTTTGATGGTTACCAAGCACATCTAAAACCACTTTTATACCTAAAGCATGTAAATCAGCTACTTTACTTGAATTTAAAACAGCTTGTACCTGCGGGTTAAAAGACAAAGTTGGCACATTATTGCTTGAATTGATATTGGCTGCAAAAATAACCGAAAGACTAAATAATTGTTTTGACGGATTACCATAAGTATAAGTACCAATATTTGCCATGTCATGGTCGTTTACCTCTACGTAACCAGTAACAAATGGCCCTGCTGAAAGCGGTACTGGGTTTGCAGCCATCATTGCACCTTTTAAACTGGCGGTTTGTGTTGTTGTTTCTGTTCCTGTTTTTTTACAGGCATACAGTAAAACGAATGCGGATAGAATTACCCCTCCGAAGATGATTAGTTTTTTCATAAATTTGATTATAAGTGGTTAGATTAAATGTTAACAGGATAATTCTATACCCTGTTAACAGATTGGATTTTCTTTAATTTAAAATAAAATTCTATTATACTTTTCGTTTAGGTTGAAATTATTGAAGAACGAATTTCCATTTTTGCGCATTGGAACTATTAGCAGTCCAGATTTGGACTTTTGTACCATTTGAAGTGCCAGAACCACTCACATCAAGATTTTTGGCCGGAGCATTAGCCGGACTTAATGTATAATATCCATCGCCTGAGCTGGTTATTTTCCATTTCTGTGCATTTGCTGCATTATCGGTATAAATTTGAATTTGTGTTCCATCGGCTGTTCCTGAGGAAGCCACATTTAATGCTTTTGTAGATGCATTTAAAGGTTGTAATTTGTAGTAACCACTTCCAACACTAATTACTTTCCATTTTTGATTATTGGTTTTAGGGTTATTCGCACTCCAAAGTTCAGCCAAAGTTCCATCTGCTGTACCGCTGGCCGTAACATCCAGTACACTGCTATTATTTACCGCCGAAATTAACTGATAAGTGCTACCAGAGGTGATGCCGGTGCTCGCGACTGCAGACGGGTTAAAATATTTAATTTGGTCGTTTGTGTTTTTATAATTACTCTGTTTATCAAAATTAAAACCATAAGCACCAAAACCGCCTACTTTTCCCGAATATTTACTATTGGTATAATATTGTTTTAACCTGGTGGTACCGCTTGAATAACTGCTCTCAAAATCAGCAGAAATCAGCATGATTTTGTTTGAAGGATAACCATTAGCTATATAACCATCGATTTTATCATCAGAACTTGATTGAGAACCAAAATAATCCTGAATGTAGATGTAATCCACTTTATTAAGGGTCTGCATAGAGTAGCCTAATGTGCTAAACCCCACATTTGTATCAACAATAAGTAATTTACCTGTCCCGGAAGTTGGCCCGAAATACTTGGCAAAAGCATTAACATAGGCTTCTTGTTGTGCTATTGTTAAATTACCTACTGAAAATCCAGGTTCAATATCGAGATCAATACCATCAAAACCCCATACATTCAAAGAATCAGATACCGCTTTTGCATAACCGGCATAGTCTTCAGGCGTGTTTTGCCATTTTGCAGTTTTAGCGGCGTTTTTATAAGCATCAAAAATTTCACTTAAAAATTGAGTTTCAACAACCTTGGTTCCTCTTTCCTGTAAATAATCTACATCAGCGATAATTTCAGTTAATGATTTTGCATCTTCGCCGGTTGCTCCAGGTGTACGCGAACCTCGTTTTAAATTTCCCAAGCTAACAAATCTGGTAAAAACATTAACAATGTCAACGCTATCTGGAATATTTCTTAAATTATAATAGTCTGGAGTAACTACCCGGGTTACACCATTGAAATAACCAACGGTTTTAATATGGGTGCTATTCTTGTAGGCAATTAAACTTGTGAAGTTAGAAACATTGGTTACCGCAATTGCATTACCATTGGCGTTAAGCAAAGTTTCCTTTTTTTCTGGACCGTCTTTTTTACAGGCGTAAAAAACAGTAAAAACAGCAAGAACTGCCATTCCTAACGTTATTATTTTTTTCATAGGTTTAAATTTTGGTTAGATTGTGATGTACCAAAGAGTACAGGCTTAAGTTAAGCCCGTAACTCCAAGTATTTTTTCCCGTTCATAGCGAGCTGTAAGGAATATAAAATTATGGTACAAGAATAATGATTAACTGCCCACTGGAAGCCGTACTGTAACCTGTATAAGTATAAGGTGTGGGTACCGAGTAACCATATAACTGATTATCACAACGGAATACGCCTAAACTATTTGGTCCTGACCCTGATATCTGTATGTTGTAAACACCATCATCTATAACATTGGACGTTACTTTTGTTTTAGGTGGAATTGTAAATGTATAATTACTACCACCCGAAGTACTGGTTAGCGTAATTGTTGCCCAGGCATTTGAACTATTATCAAAATAGGTTGCAGCAGTTTTGAAATTTTTAAATGCGATGGATGAAGTGTTCAAAGGTAGCGAAAGTGGTTTAACTCCGGCAACTCTTGGATTTGAATTGGCTTTAATTCCGATTAAAGCAATTGCTGTAAATAAAATTAGTTTTTTCATAGTTTTTGTGATTAGATGTTAATAATATAATTAAAAAAGGTCTTTGTCAGTCATGTGGTTCTTGCTGTAAAAAAAAACAGGATTAATCAATGACTAATCCTGTTTTGCTTATTAAATTAAAAATTCGCTTTATCTAAATCCCACCATAATCTTGTTCCTCCGTTATCTGGTCCTGATAGCATTGAAATGGCTTTTTGTACCTCAGTATTATTGGTGCTGTATTCGTTTTGAGAAAATGGTAATCTCCTGATCTGAACTGTTGTAGAAATTGAACCTGCACTATTATTTTTAACAACAGGCAATAATTTAGGATAACCGGTTCTGCGGAATTCGCTCCAGGCTTCTTGTCCTTCAGGAAAATTAGCAATCCATTTTTGCGTAATAATGCGCTCTAATTTTTGCTCATTGCCAGCACTCTCATCCCATTTAATGGTGATGGTTGATGGCACTGGCGCATTGTTTACAGCGTTTAATGGATCCACGTAGGCTGCAGGTTTACTTGTAGCATCGGCTAAATAAGTTGTTGCACTTACACCCCATTGAGCAAATGAGGTTTGAATACCCTGTTCGTAAAGTGCCTGTGCTGTTCCACCAGTATTGCTCCAGTTTCTTAAAGCAGCCTCCGAACGTAAGAAATATACTTCAGCAGCCGTCATTAATACAGGCGCGGTTTTTAAGGTATAAGAAGGGCTTCCATCTTTAAAATTCAGGGTAGAGTATTTTTCGTATTTAAATGCGCCTACGTCTGATCCGATACGAATTCCCTGGTACTGACCATTTGAGGCTGCATCTGTTGATTTATCCATATATTTTCCAATACGAGGGTCATTATAACCACTCATATAAGTTTGAATAGATGCGCCGATGCAAATATTTGCCCAGTTTTGGGTAATAAAAACCAAAGGATTGCTGAAGTTGCCGCTTGGTATACTTACTTTCACAATCTGAGTATTATCGGTAATTACGCCGCCATTAGCTGGGTCAAGTGCTTTTTCTCCCTGCAATTTTGCCGTTGCCGGATCTACTTTCACTATTCTCATGGCTAACCTTAAACGCAACGAATTTGCAAAGCGAAGCCAGTTTTCAAACTCTGTACCTGTGCTGCTTCCATATACCAAATCCATTTTAGAAAAATCGAAAGGTAAAGATTTACCACTGGCAATAAAGGCTTTAAGCGCGGTGGTAGCTGCATCTAAATCTGCAAAAAAGCTATTGTATACATCTTTTTGATTATCATATGGTACACCAGTTGCACCGTTGGTTAGCGGGCCAACTTTACTGTAAGGTATAGGGCCATATATATCAGTTACGCGGTGCATGCCTTCTACCTTTAATATTTGTGCAACTGCCCAAATACCCGGGTATTTGGTATCAACAGCCTGTCCTTTAAGGATATCGATATAACGCATAATATCTAAGTAACCTACTTTAAAAGGTTCGCTATTCCAGCCAGATACCAAAGCATAGTTTAAGTTATTATTGCCACTTGCAAAATTAATCTGGCTCATAAAGTAACCTGAGTAACAATCAGAATTTAAATTTTGCTGCAATTGGTAAGAATTGGGATCGCCACCACCAGAAAAATTATAAACACCCATTTGAATGTGTTTAAATGTGGTTTCCATGTTAATATCGACCGCCAAATTGCTGGTATTATACTCTTCGAAATTCTTTTTACATGAAGTGGCAAAAAGAATAAGCACACATGGAATGATGTATTTAGATATGAAATTATACTTATTAATATGTTTCATGATTATTATTTTAGTTGTAATTAAAAACTGGGATTAAAAATTAGCATTTAAGCTGATTCCATAACTGCGGGTGGAAGGTGGCATAAAAATATCCACACCTGAAAGACCGTTACCAGTAGACATTGTTAACTCTGGATCGTAAGGTGCTTTCTTGTAGAAATAAATAAGATTTCTACCCGTTAATGAAAGTTTCAATGCCCTGAAAAAACTATTTTTAATATCGAAAGTATAACCTAAAGCAACTTCTCTTAAACGAACTGTTGTAGCACTATACATATATTCGCCAGATACACCTTCTCTACCTCCAATGGTTTGGTACCATTTATCGGCTGCAACCGTAGTAATGGCATTACCAGTAGGGCCAACACCATTTACCAAAACACCACCAGCCAAACGGGCATCGCCGCTTGCTTTAGATACGCCATAAGCATCAAGCATTTGCTCAGTTACCGACATTACTTTTCCGCCAAACTTTCCGTCAACCAAGAATGATAAATTAAACTGTTTGTAGGTAATGTTGTTGTTCCAGCCCAACTGCCATTTTGGATTCGGGTTACCTAAGAAAGTAAAATCTCCGCCCTGAACAATTGGTTTTCCATCAGCATCAATCATAATACGTCCCTGACTATCGTGCTGAAGGGTTTTTCCATAGATATCACCAAAAGAACCACCTACACTGGCAACAGATTGATAATTAGCACCAGAAGAACCTGTTAGTACAGCTTTGGAAACTGTTGGAGATAACTCAATAACCTTGTTTCTGTTTAAGGCAAAGTTTACCGAGCTATTCCATTTAAGGTTATCACCATCAAATACGTTATTATAATTGGCTACAAATTCAATACCCTGATTTTGAATATTTCCGGCATTTAAATAGGCTGTTCCATAAAATGAGGCTTCAGGTGCAGCAATTAATAAGGTTTGATTACGGGTATTGGTTTTATAATATGTAAAATCTAAGCCTAACTTGTTGCCAAAAAATCTCCATTCTGTACCAATTTCTATTGATTTTGTTCTTTCAGGAGCTAAATCTGAATAAGGGGAAATTGACCCAAGTGGTGTTAAACCGCCGGCACCAATGGTTGCTAATGGCTGCCTGCTTTGATACGCTAAAGGTGCATTACCTACTTCTGCATACGATGCACGTATTTTTGCAAAACTTATGGATTGTGGCAATTTAAACAACTGGCTTAAAATTGCATTTGCACCTACTGATGGATAAAAATAAGAAACACCGCTTTTTGTAAATGCCAAAGGTGAAGCCCAATCGTTTCTGGCTGTTACATCTAAATATAAAGCATCGTTATAAGCCAGGTTTGCACTGGCAAATACCGACTGAAACTGAGTGTGTTCTTCAGGAAGATCGCCTGTTGATGAAGGATCGGTAATGCTATTTTGCAGCGTAAAGATGTTTGGATAAATTAAACCAATATCTCCTGATGAGGCGTATTTTAAACCCTTCGTTTTAGTATCTCTGATACTGGCACCAACTACGCCTGTAATTTTAAACTTATCACTTATTGAACCGTTAAAGTTTGCAAGTAAATCAGCATATTTTTGAGTATTTACACTATTTGAATAAGAATATCCACCATTTGTTTTGGCTAAATATTGTGACGTACCCGCATATAATTTCTGATCATAAATATCATTAATTCTATCAATACTTCCTCTTGCCTGAATGTTAAACCATGAATTTACTTCGTATTTTAAATTTCCGTTTAATAAAACCCTGTTTCTATCCAATGTATTTGGGTTGCGGTTAATAATCCACCATGGATTTTGTTGAGTATCTTCACTAAACTTCTGTACCCCATCTGCACGGTTAGTTGCAATCCAGTTTTGTTCGTTTAATAATGTTAAAGGATTAACAGACTCATAGCCATTCTTATATGGATTAATATCTACGCCTCTTGGAAATAAATATAAACCAGTAAGCGGGTTAAAATAGAAACCTGCCAAAGGAGAATTTTCAATTTTTTGCGTTACATAATTAACACTTGCATCGGCCGTAAGCTTATTGTTAAAGAAGTGGCCTACTTGTTTAAAATTTAAATTATTTCTTGTTAAGTTATTATTTGGTTGTATTCCCCTTGCTGTTGTATTTGCATAAGAAACATAAGTTTGTGCAACTTTTGATCCTGCTGATAAACTGATGGAGTTTGTGTAATTTGTTCCGGTTTGAAAAAAGCTTTTTAAATTATCGTTTGATCCTGTTATGGCAGCACCCCAGCTTTTATACTGATCTGAAACACCGTAAGAATTTTGGAACGCTGGTTTAAAGGCTGCCTCATCAAATGAAGCGCTTGAAGAAAAATTGATTTCTGTTTTACCTTCTTTTCCGCTTTTTGTAGTAACAATAATAACACCATTTGCGCCCTGGCTTCCGTAAAGCGCTGCTGCAGAAGCACCTTTTAGGATAGATATATTTTCAATATCATCCGGGTTCAGGTTGGAAATAGGGTCACCGCCATCATAAGAATTGGTTCCTCCGTAAGCACTTGAAGGCTGGTTGGTGGTGGTGTTGTTCATTGGCACCCCATCAATCACGTAAAGTGCCTGGTTATTTCCAACCAAAGATTTTGAACCTCTTAAAATTACCTTAGCCGAACCACCAACGCCTGATGAGCTGGAAGAAATGGTTAAACCGGCAACTTTACCATTTAATGAATTGGCAAGATTTGTACTTTTAACCTTGGTTAATTCATCTCCTTTTACCTGCTGAGTAGAATATGTTACTGATTTCTCTGATCTTTTAATACCCAATGCGGTTACCACAACGGTTTCCAGGTTTTTAGAATCATTATCCAGTGTTACGTTGATTACACTTTGTGTACTTACCGTTATTTCTTTTGTTTGATACCCTACAAATGAAAACACCAATACATCCCCGGCTTTAGCCTGGATTGAGTATTGCCCCGATGTATTTGTTTGAGTGCCGCCAGTGGCGCCTTTAATGGTAATGGTTACCCCAGGTACTGTTGCTCCTGTTGCATCTTTTACCGTTCCTTTTATAGGTTCCTGGTAAAATGCAGTAAAGGACGAGGACAGTTTTAGATTATTGACAGTTTCAGCCGCGTATAAACTTGTGGAAGCATACAGCAATAAACATGTTAATTGTAATGATTTTTTCATACTCATTAAGAATAAACTTTGGTTATTATTTGGTTAATTGTAAACGCATTTAAAAATATGATTATAGCGTTATTAGTAGAGAGCATTATTTTAAACGAATTGCCTACAAGAAAATCGTTTTACGTAAATTATTTTATGTACCCGCTGATGAACTGATAATCAATTTATTTTCCCAGCAACTTGCCGCACCTGCAATAGCCGCATGCTCGTTAAGTGTTGAGATAAATACTGGTATTTCAATATCAAAAGCTTTAAATTGTTTAATAATGGATGGCAAAAACCGTTCTGAAGCATTTGCAATGTTACCACCAATAACAATTGCATCGGCCTGGGTATCTTCTTGAAAGATTTTCAGAAAAGCAGTGAGGTTATTGGCAAATTCTATAAATATTTTTCTAATGGTTGGGTTATAAACATACAGCCCGGTCATTTCCTTTACATTTAAAATATTAAGTCCGGATAATTCATAGTATCGTTTTAAAAACCATCGGGTAGAGAGATAGTCCTCAGCTATACCGTCTAAAAAAGGCGAACACCACAAATTTGCATCATTTGTTTCTCCATTTTTTAATACCGCAGTACCTAAACCCGTACCCAGGGTAATACCAATTACATTTTTATATCCTTTTACAGCGCCTGCAAATACTTCTCCAGCTAAAAAACAAGAAGCATCATTTTTCATCAGAATATCAGCGTGTTCTATTCCAAGTTTATCGGCCAGCATATTTTTGACGTTTAAGCCGTAAAAAGCTTCGTATTTATCGTTACCTTGTATGTAAGATATTCCCTCTTCGTAATCAAAGGGGCCTGGCATAGCAATTCCAATTTTCTCTATGTTTATACCAGCCTTGTTATAAGAAAGTGCAATGGCTTTGCTCCAGTTTTCAATAATAAGATCAGGCTTGCCGTGAGAATCGATCCATTTTCTGGTATATGAATTTTCAAGGATGAATCTGTTTTGCATATCCATTATTGCTGCCGTAATGTGGGATCCGCCGATGTCTACACCAAGTACATATTTATTTGTAATCATTTTGATATAGGTAGTTTGTTTAAAATGCCTAAGGATTTAGTAAATCCTTTTACGTAATAGATTTTAAAAAACTGAAAAGCAGTAGGTAGTTGCTCACTCATATTTAAGAAGGGTTTATATTGGTTTAAGTATTAATAAATTGTAAGCAGCGTTAAAATTTATAATGCCATTATTAGTAAGAATCCATTTTTTAAGAAAACTGCCTACAGGCAAATACATTTTTTGTAAATTATTTTTAATTATTACCTTACATTTGATCAAATAAATCTAACCGAAATTGAAAGCATCAAAGCCGGATCTTCTCGTATTATGGACAAGTATTTGCCTCGAAGATGATGTAAAATCATTCGAAGCACTATACCGTTTTTTATATAAAGGCCTGCTTAAACTATCGGTTTATTATGTTAACAGCAGAGAAATCGCAGAAGATATTGTTGCTGAGGTATTTGTTAAATGCTGGGAAAACCGCAAAACAAGTACGCATATTTTAAACCCTGAAAGCTATTTTTTCGTTGCCATCAGAAATCAATCTTTAAAATATCTAAAAAAAAATTCAGGTATTACGTTTATCGATTTAGGAGACACAGGAGCGCATGATCCGGTGAATCATTTTAATCCTGAAAGTATTTTAGAACGAAAAGAATTACATAAAAAATTAGACCAGGCCATAGAAACTTTGCCTCCGCAGGCTAAAATTATTTTCAGGTTGATTAAAGAAAATGGCATGAAATATAAAGAAGTTGCCGAGGTTTTAGAGATTAGCCCGAGAACGGTACAAACTCAGTTATTTAGAGCTATTGCCAAACTCAGATTAATTTTATCGCCAAATCAGCAAAATAATACCGGAAATGAAATAGTAGAAAAGCTTATAAGCTTAATTATAATCCCCGGTATGCTATATTTTTTTAATATTTTGTAGGCAATTTTAAAACAAATAGGTACTATAATAGTATAAACAGGTTAAGGATAAATGACGGATCAAAGATTTACAGAATTGCTTGGCAAACAGCTGGCTGGTGAAATTTCACCAGAGGAATCGAATGACCTTGAATTATTGCTTGCCAACAATGACAACTTTCGCCAGGAACACAAATCGTTAACCACCTATTTTGAACAAGAGGAAAATACAGACGGGCAAATTGATGTGGTTTTTGACCGTATAAAATCTAAAATTACAATCCCTGGAAAGAGCAGCAAGGCCACAAATATTCAATCCATCAGGCCTGATAAGGGTTTTAAAATATGGCTTCAAATTGCAGCGGTTTTCGTACTCTCCGTTAGTGGATTTTTCATCTATAAAAATTATTTCAATAAAGATCAATCTCAGTGGCAAACCATAAATACACCTGCTGCCGAAAAGAAAAATTTTACTTTGGCAGATGGAACATCCGTAACATTAAACTCCGTAAGCCAGCTTAAATACCCTGCATCTTTTAAAGGCGGTACCAGGGAAGTGTATTTAAGCGGTGAGGCCTTTTTTGATGTAAAAAAAGATGCCAAACACCCATTTATCATACACACCGAACAGATAGACGTTAAAGTTTTAGGTACTGCATTTGATGTTAAAGCGTATAAAAATGATGATTTCACAGAAACAACGCTAATCAGGGGGCGTGTTGAAATCAAAGTTAAGGATAACATGGCTACACCTTTTATTCTGAATCCTAATGAAAAATTTGTACTTACAAAGCAAAACAATAAAGCCAATTTAACGAAGCTTACCTATTTTTCTGCAAATGATGAAAATTCAATTATAGAAACATCATGGACAAAAAATGAACTGATGTTTAAAAACAATGATTTTGCATCAATTTCGAGGCTTTTCGAAAGGTGGTATGGAGTAAAAATAGTTTTCAAAGACGAAACCTTAAAGTCGTTTAAATTTACAGGGAAGTTTAAAGAAGAAAGTATCACTGATGCTTTAAAGGCCCTCAAAATGATTGAGCATTTTAATTATAGCCTACAGGGTAAAATTGTTTACCTTTATAATTAACCGGTTCTAACGCGGGTTATGCACACTCATTTTTATGAAGCGGGTACAGAAATTACTACTTTTTATACTTCTTTTAATTTCAATAAATAGTTACTCGCAAACTAAAGTTACCCTAAACTTTCAATCTGTCGACTTTGAAAGCGTAATTGAATCTATCCAAAACCAAACCATTTACCATTTCGTTTTTAGTGAGTCAAAAATTCCTCAGAAAAAAATCACCATTCAAGTAAATGATCTTGAAGTTGTTCAGGTACTGAATCAAATTTTAAAAAATACGGGCTATGAGTATGCATTATTGCCTAATGAGCTTATTGTAATTAAAGCCACCGAAAAAAAACCGAGTTATCCCGATAGTGTTAAAATGCTTAACGAGGTTATAATTACGGCCTTGGGCATAGAAAAAAACAACAGAAAAATAGGCTATGCCCTAACTTCAATTAAGGGCAGTTCTATAACTCAGGCGAGAGAATCTAATATGATTTTGGCGCTTCAGGGAAGAATAGCCGGATTAAACATCAGCGGCACCAACGGTGGCCCGTCCTCTTCAGCACGAATATTACTTAGAGGTGTTGCCAGCATGACTGCTGCATCTCCGCTTTTTATCGTTAATGGGGTTCCAATAGACAATACGATTCGTGGCAGTGCCAATGAATACGGAGGGGCTGATTATGGCGATGGCATCAGCAATATTAATCCTGACGATATAGAAACCATTACTATCCTCAAAGGTTCTGCGGCATCTGCCTTATATGGTGCCAGGGCAGCCAATGGTGTAATCTTAATCAATTTAAAAAGTGGAAAAGAAAATGCTGGTCCGTCAATAGAATACAACACAAACCTATCTTTTGAAAGCCCCATAAACAATACCGATTTCCAGTATATTTACGGCCAGGGGGCACAAAATAAACGACCAATTAATGTTTATAATGCCACTTCTACCGGGATTTTAAGTTGGGGAGAAAAAATGGATGGTGCCCTTAGCCCACAAATCGATGGATCCTTTAAACCTTATCTGCCGGCAAAAAATAATATCGTTGATTTTTACAGAACCGCTCCTGCCTTTACCAATACTTTATCTTTAGTAGGCGGAAGTCGCCAAAATATTTACCGCTTTTCCGCTTCCAATCTCGATTATGGTTCTATTTTAAAAAACGGCCACCTAAACAGGAAAACCTTTAATGTATATGGTTCTTTTGATTTAACCAAAAAGCTGACGATTAATTTTAATGCAAATTACATTTACGAATACAATAAAAATAAAAGTTACTTAAGCGATGGCCCACTTAACGCTAATTATGGCATAGCATCATTAGCAACCAGCTTAAATCAGGCCCTTTTAGCACCCGGATATGATGAAGCCACAGGAAACGAAACCCGTTGGAATGCCGATGAGTATAAAACAAATCCATATTTCCTGATGAATAAACAGGCTGATTACGCAAAACGTAACCGCTACATTTCTTCGGCTGCTGCAAAATATAAATTTAACAATTGGGCTTCTATTCAGGGGCGATTTGGTTACGACATCAGCAAAGATGAAGTGATTAGTATTTTGCCCACCGGAACCGCATTTTCAATCAACAGGCAAGGCGGAATAAATGCTTTTGATCAATCGCAAACGTCAGAATTAAACAGTGATGTTCTGCTTTCTGCCAACCGGAATATTACTAAAAATATTAATCTTGATGTTTCATTAGGTGCAAATTACAGGGAACGAAATGGAAAAACAAATAAAACAAAAGGCTCGCAATTTATAATTCCTTATCTATATACACCCGAAAATTTAATTACCAAAACAAATACCAATACCATATCCAAAATAGTAACAGAATCTGCTTATTATACAGCTGACATATCTTTTAAACAGCTCCTAAATTTATCTCTAACCGGTAGATATGATATTTACTCTACACTTCCATCCAATAACCGGGGGATTTTTGTACCCGGAATTTCAGGAAGCTTTATTTTTTCAGACTTAATTGACGTTAAGAACCTAAATTTTGGTAAGTTGAGGTTAGATTTTGCAAAAACCAGCGGCGAGCCAATCGTTCCTTACACCACGCAGATATATTATGTATCAGATGATCGTGTTAACGGCACCCCGATAGGCGATTTTTCAAGAGATTTACCCAATTACAATTTAAAACCATTTACATTAAGCGAGTTTGAAGCTGGAATAAATTTAAAGTTTTTTGATAGCAGGCTTGATCTCGATTTTACTTTTTTCCATAGAGTAACACACAACGAAATTATTAATGCAAAGCAGTCCATAACCACCGGTTTTACATCGGCATATGTAAACTTAGGCAAAACCCAAAATATAGGTACCGAACTTGCCATAGAGTATACACCAATTTTAAGGAAGAATAAAAAATGGCAGGTTAGTTTTAATTTTACACAAGTAAAAAACAGGTTATTATCTATCGATGGCAGCAATACCTATACTTTAACAGGAACTTACAGACCGTTAAATGCCAACACCGCTTTGGTTGTAGGAAAACCGATTACGCAAATTATGGCTTACGATTATAAAAGAGATGCAATGGGTAACGTGATCATCGGATCGGATGGAATACCCAAACGTGGCGAACTTATGCCTATGGGAAGTACGATCCCTTCTGTATATGGTGGATTAAACAATAGTTTTACCTTTGGCCAATTTAATATTTCCTTTTTAATTGATTACAGGTTTGGTAATAAAATTTTATCCGCAACAGAAAACTATTCTTATGTAAACGGACTAAATAAGGCAACTTTAGCAGGAAGGGAAACGGGTATTATTGCAGATGGTGTTTATGAGAATGGGGTAAAAAATACAACTTTAGTGCCGGCCTATAATTATTACCCTGAACTGGCCACCAACATCTCTGCATTGTCTGTACTAAACGGAAGTTTTATAAAATTAAGACAAGCAACCTTTGGTTATACTTTTAAAGAAAATTTCTTAAAGAAAACGCCTTTCAAAAACATCAGTATAGATTTTGTTGGCAGAAATTTATTTACCTTATTAAAATATACTAAAAACATCGATCCCGAGTCTGAGTTTTCACCTGTGCTTGCCTATGCGGGTATAGAAGGTGCCTCTTTGCCGGCTACAAGGACATTTGGTTTAAACGTAAATTTTAAATTTAAATAAAAACTGTATGAAAAAAGCGATCCTCTATTTAACCGGTTTTTTCTGCTTAATGTATGCAGGCTGCTCCAAACAACAACTGGACGATATTAATACCGACCCTACCAAAGTTACAGCAGATAATTACGATCCGAACAAATTGCTTTCTTCCGCACAATTAAAATATGCCAATATTGGTTATTATCAACTGGTTTACCAAAGTACAATGATGCAACTGCTTGCATCTACCTACTATTATTACAATAATGGCGATAAATACATTAACGTAGCCAGTTTTACCGATTATCAGGGCAGAATTTTTGATGAAGGCTACGCCGAAGTTTCAACGATACGGGAAATGCAGCGACTTGCTAACTTAAAAAACCCGGATAACAATGTTAACCTGATTAATATCGGCGATATTATGTTTGTATTAATTTTACAGCGAATAACCGACACTTATGGCGATGTTCCATACACTCAGGCCGCCAAAGCTATGCAAGGCATTAAATATCCCGTTTACGATAAGCAAGAAGATATTTACAATTTCATGCTCCAGGATCTTGAAAATGCAATTAATAACCTGGACCCTTTAAAGCCAAAACCTACCGCCGATTTATTTTACAATGGAGATATTGATAAGTGGAAAAAATTTGGCTATTCCTTAATGCTCAGAATTGCGATGCGGCTGACAAAAATTAACCCGGATAAGGCCAAAATCTGGGTAGAAAAAGCAGCTGGTAAAACTTTTTCGGGTATTGATGATAATGCAATATTATTAACCGACGCCATGTCTTTTAATAGCCAAAACGGAACTTCTCTTGCCCTTAGAACGTATTCAGATTATCTGGAAGTTCGGTGGAGCAAAACATTAATTGATCAGTTGAAAACCACCAATGACCCAAGGCTGGGTGTAATT
Source organism: Pedobacter nototheniae (assembly GCF_032678625.1). Lineage (GTDB taxonomy): Bacteria > Bacteroidota > Bacteroidia > Sphingobacteriales > Sphingobacteriaceae > Pedobacter > Pedobacter nototheniae_A. The sequence continues at coordinate 624,374 of NZ_JAVTSO010000003.1, forward strand.
GGCGAAATTCCTTTAAATGGTTTGGCCCAAAATGCCAATCAAAACCTAAAAGGAGATAATAGTCCGGCCATTCAAATAGGAATGCCCAACGGATATGATTTGCAGGATGGCGCAACAGATATCCATAACGCTCCGGGTTATCCGGGGGGTACGGGCAGTGGTATTGATTTTGCTCCCTTAGGTAAATATTCACGGCCACGAACATCTGTTTACTTAAAACTTGGCGGGCCTATTTTTGTATTTACTTACGCAGAAACAGAATTTTTACTTGCTGAGGCAAAAATCAGAGGCTGGAACGTATCGGGTACAGCAAGCAACCATTACAGCAACGGCTTAACCGCATCCTTACAATCGTTGGCACAATTAGACCAGCAGGCCAAAATAGATCTTGTAGTTATCAATACCTATGTTGCCCAAAACCCATTGGACGAAAGCAGTGTACAAAACTCATTAAAGTCTATCAACACTCAATACTGGATTACCACCGGTACAAATTTTAACTTTATTGAGTCTTGGTTAAACTGGAAACGAAGTGGTTATCCAGAACTTGTACCCGTTAATTATACAGGTAATGTAACCAATGCAACCATTCCAAGGAGAATGATTTATTTATCAACAGAAATTTTAAACAATACCATTAATTATAAGGATGCTGTTAGTAGATTGAATGGAGGCGATGTGTTAACTTCAAGGGTTTGGTGGGATAAATAAAGTCTCGTCTCAACTATTGTTTAATTTGGTTCAATAATTGGATTAATTCGATACCTTACCATTACCTTTTTCCCTTTACATTTTCCCGGCTTCCATTTTGGGCACTTTTTAAGTACATCCACATACCCCAAATCTAAGCTTGAATAAGCTTTGGGCGACTTATTATCGATGCTAATGTTTTTAACCGAACCCAATGTATCTATCATAAAAGTAATCAAAACCCTGCTTTGCCAGGATTTTGTAGTGTCAGGTTCGAACTTAACATTCTTAAAAAGATAGGAATAAAATTTACTTTGCCCGCCTGGGTACTCTGGCATTTCATCAACATAATTATAAACAAAGGCACGCAGCGCTTTATCATAATATTTTGAACAGGAATCCTGTTGAGTTTTACAATCACTTTTAGGTGCATTAATACCAATCAGGTAAAACAAGAGCAATAAAGATTTCATAAGGAGTTGCGTTATTTAAAGATGCCTATTTCATACTCAAATGTAACTTATTTGATAACTATTCTTTAAAATTCATATCTTGCAACATCAAATAAAAATGACGCTCATTAACCAATTTAAATTAGTAAAAACAGTTCTGTTTTTGCCAAAAGGGCAGCTGAAGCTTTCATGTGTAATTTAAATTGTTATTTGGTTACAGGTAAATGAAAAAGTTAGTTTCAATAGTTATTCCCGCTTACAACGAGGCTGATAATATTTTTATAATTATAGAAAGTATTAAAAATGTATTTTCGACCCTTAATTACAACCACGAAGTTATTTTGGTTGATGATGGAAGTGCAGATCATACACTTGATAAAATTAAAGAATATGCTGCTGCATCAAGCAATGTGTTTTTTCTTGAATTTTCCAAAAACTTTGGCCATCAGCTTGCTGTAAAAGCAGGCATGGATCATGCTTTTGGAGATTGCGTAATTTCCATGGATTGTGATATGCAACACCCTCCCGATTTAATTCCGGAAATGCTACTAAAATGGGAAGAAGGAAATGAAGTCGTCTATACCATCCGTGAAGAAGATAAATCCTTATCAAAACGCAAAAGAAGTACTTCTAATTTATTCTATAAAGTATTAAATAGCCTTTCGGATATTGAATTGGAACCTGGTTCAGCAGATTTTCGTCTTCTCGACCAGAAAGTTGTCAATGTTTTTAGAAACTTCCATGAGAACGAACCCTTTTTAAGAGGGCTTGTTAAATGGCTTGGGTTTAAGCAATATGCAATTAAATATAATCCTGCTGCACGTTTTTCAGGAAAAAGTAAGTACACCGTTAAAAAAATGATCCGGCTTGCACTCCATGGCGTAACTTCATTTAGCATTAAGCCACTTTATAGCGCTGTTTATTTAGGTTTTATTCTTTCTTTCGCCTCTATCTTATATGTACCCTACGTGCTTTATGCTTTTTTAAATAAAGTAGAAGTGTCAGGCTGGGCTTCTGTAATCATGACAATTGTTTTCTTTGGAGGTTTACAGCTCATTATTTTAGGTATTATTGGCATTTACGTAGGTAAAATGTTTATGCAAACTAAAAACCGGCCTAATTACATCATTCGTTCAACAAACATCCAAGATAAATAATGATCCTTCTAAGTTTTGACATTGAGGAATTTGATATGCCCTTTGAATATGGAAAAGACATTTCTTTTGAAGATCAGATTGCAATTTCGAGAGCCGGTACCATTTCTATTTTAAATTTACTGGATAAATACCACGTTAAAGCTACTTTCTTTTGTACCGTAACCTTTGCAGAGCATATCCCTGATTTAATTAACAGAATTACATCAAGCGGCCATGAACTTGCTTCTCACGGATACTACCATTCTGATTTTAAACCTGAACATCTCCTGCAGTCAAAATTGAAACTGGAAGAACTTTCTGGTCAGGAAATAACGGGTTATCGCATGGCGAGAATGATGCCTGTTGATGAAAAGGAAATTTTTAAAGCCGGCTATATTTACAACACCTCTATCAATCCTACTTATTTACCGGGCAGGTACAATAATTTCAACATTTCCAGAACGTATTTCAGAAAGGAAAATGTACTGCAAATTCCTGCTTCAGTAAGTCCGATTATTCGTTTTCCATTATTTTGGTTGTCATTTCATAATCTACCGATCGGGATTTATAAATTCTTATCCAATTGGACCTATAAAAAAGACAAGTACTTAAACATTTATTTCCACCCCTGGGAATTTACAGATTTAAGTGATTTTGAACGTTTTGGTTTTCCAGCTTACGTACGGAAAAATACAGGAACCAAAATGATTGAGAGAATGGATGAATTAATTTCGTGGATGAAATTAAAAAAATATCCATTCGGAACATTTCAGGATTTTATTAAAACCATTAATCACTAATAATAAAACAGTGTTTCATCTGTTTTAGGTTTATTTTTTATACTTTTCAGCAAGTTTTAAGGCATTGTATGCATTAACAATACCACCACTTACACAAATATCAGAAAAAAGTACCCGTACATTTTCACCCTTTCCATTCTTATATTTTATTTTATGGTTTACCTTAGAAACTGATTTTATAATGATGTCCCTTACCTCAGCAGCTGTAAATTCAGGGTAATAGCTTAAAATTAAAGCAGCCAGACCAGCAACCACCGGCGATGCCATGCTCGTGCCATCTAAATCTTCATATTTAGAATCAGGAACCGTAGAATTAATTAAAAAGCCGGGAGCAAAAACATCAACGCTATAGCGGCCATAGTTAGAAAAATTTGCTTTCAAATTATCATCATCTTTATAAGCACTTGCCCCAACTTCAATCCAGTTATTTGCATGTGGAAGGTTAAATTTGAGTGAATCTAAGGCTTCCACTTTATCTAAATTCTTTCTTTCTACAGCCGGAAGCATACCCAACCCATTTCTATTTAGATTTTTAGGCGGTGTAAAATCAGGTTTCGCTTTTACTTTATGAACAACTTTATATTCCTCTGCCTCTTTACTGTCGAAGTATTTATTTGGATAGTTTTCATCAATATCATTATCCTGATTATCGTTGCCTGCCGCATGTACCAATAAAACACCTTTAGTTTCTGCGTATTTAACAGCCTCATCAACTGCTTTTTTATCCCATTTATAACTTTTACCAAAACTCATATTAATTACCCTGGCCCCATTATCAACCGCATATCTAATGCCGTTGGCTACATCTTTATCCCGTTCATCACCGGTAGGTACAACTCTTATAGCCATTATGTTTACATTATCTGCAACGCCCATTATACCAATATTATTGGTACGGTTAGCAGCGATAATTCCCGAAACATGGGTTCCATGCATAGCATCAGGGCCTTTTACATCGCTGTTGCCATAGTTTCTTTGGTTAGCGTTTGAATAGTCATCGCCCACCAATTCAGCCCTTCTGTCATATTTTGGGTTTAAGTTATACTTAAGCATGGCATCATACTGCTCATATCCATCTTTTATATTTTTATAAAATTTTTCAAAACTACCATCCTCCTGGCTACCCCTTCTTATAATCTTTTTTACCTGCTCCTCTGTCTCATCATCGGCTTTATATCGATCAATATCCTCCAAAGATGGAATCTTTTTATTGTTAATCTTCGCTACAGAATCTAAAACTTTGTTTATGGCAACAAGGACTGAAAAAGTATTGCTCGCATCCTCGTATTTCTTACCAAAATCTCCAACCATTTTTTTATACAACCTAAATTCTTCTTTTTGTATGCTATCCAATGGTGTAAGATTAGTTGTAGATTGATATTTTGGAGTATAAATTCTTAACAACCGAACAAGTTCAAGATTATCATATTGCAAATTACCTTTTTTTGAACCTATAAAATTCCATCCGTGTATATCATCTACATAGCCATTACCATCATCATCTATGCCATTGCCAGGAATTTCTTTAGGATTAGTCCACAAAATACCTTTTAAATCTTCGTGATTAATATCTACGCCACCATCTATAACTGCCACAATAATTTTTTGCTTTGGCTTTTTATCCTTTAAAATTTCACGATATGCCTTTTCGGTACTAATTCCAAAGAATCCATTTTCCGCTAAATCCAAATTATGCCAGTTTGCCGGTAATTTTATTTTTTTACTCTGAGCGAAGGATAGCGTTTGTAAGCAAAGGAAAAAGATGATAAACATCAATTTCTTTAGGTTAAAATTCATCATAAAGATATTTACGTAATAATGCAATTATACGGTTTTATTGCATCCTCTGATGCATATTTATGATTTTTTAACTTAATCTTTAGGGGCCGTCAGACTGATAATATCCCTGTTTTAATAAGGAAACGCGTGTTGGTGTTTCATGGCTGCTGTAGCCCTGCCCTTTACTGCAATCTTTTTGGTTATTGATCTTTAACAGGGTAATTGTTACGCCAGCCAAAAAGGATTTTCGTGAGGGTCAGGTTTGGCTTGCAACGGCCGGGTGTAGAGATGGAATTTCTGGTTAATGGCAT
>NZ_JAVTSO010000004.1:0-500655 GCF_032678625.1 Pedobacter nototheniae
GGGCACTGAAAAAGCCTCACCACTAACTTTGAAAGAAAGATTGCGAGCCGGCAGTTTTTGTTTCTTTTTGCTGTCAAAAAGAAAACAAGCCCCGCGGAAAGCGGATAAAGGTTATTTATAGATTTTTACAATCTTATCATCACTACCACAAACATAAATTTTCCTTCCGGCGATTGGCAAACAGTTCTTAACCTGCTGTATGCATTCACATAAAAGCTTTAGCGCCTACAATTTTAGTTTGGGTAACCACCATTAACCTAAGGCAAAGTCTCAATGAGCATCAAGGTTTAATCATTTACGCTTTGTGTCCTTCTACTTAAAATTAATTCAAATATACATAGGTAATTCCATCACCACCTCTATCTGCATGTTCATCTTCCATGCGATTTACCTGACTATATTTTCGCAAATATTCTCTAATCATTTTCCGCAGAATACCATCACCCTTACCATGAATAAGTTTTATTGAAGGAAAGCCCAACATAATGGCTTTATCTAAGTATTTCTCTACCTCATGCAAGGCATCTTCAGTCCTTTTGCCTCGTAAATCAAGTTCTGCTCTAAAATCACTCACGGCTTCGTTCATACGCCCGGCAAAAGAGTGGCTTTGAACAACTTTCTTAGCTTGCTTATTGCTAATTTTCTGAACCCTGTTCTTTTTCACTACCGAACGCAAATCGCCAATGGCCAGCACCAAATTATCCCGGTTAATTTCTAATACCTGCCCGGTAGTTTCACTGTCTGTAAACTTAACCCAATCATTGACCTCTATTTTACCATCAACAACCACTGGCTGAGGTTTTGGCTTTTCTACTTTAACTTCGTTTTTAACCAGTTCTTTCTGTAGATTTTGCCTAAGTTCTTTGGTTGCAACTTTATCGGCCTGTTTCTCCTTTATCTCGGCAATAGTATTTTCAACAAGCTTATTCGCATTTTTTATAATGGTTTGTGCCTCCTGCTTAGCTTCCTTAATCAGGAGTTTCTTATTTTCCTCTAAAAATGATTTTAATTTTTCATTTTCGGCAACTAAATTTTTCGCTTTATTTTGCTGGTTTGCCAAACTCACTTTAGTATCGTAAATGGTTTTCTTCTCCCGTTCTAAATCAACCAGTAAAGTATCCATCCTATTTTGGTTAGATCCGGTTTTTAACTTTGCCAGTTCTATAACTTCTTTTGGCAAACCTATATTTTGGGCAATTTCAAAAGCATAAGAACTACCAGGCTTACCCATTTCCAGAATGTAAAGTGGCTTCATTTTGGTGTTATCAAATAACATGGAAGCATTTTCAAGTCCTTCAGTATTGCCTGCAAAAAGTTTTAAATTAGAATAGTGCGTCGTAATTACCCCTCGAACTTTTTTACGGTTTAAAACCTCTAATACGGCTTCAGCCATGGGTCCGCCAAACTGCGGATCTGTTCCTGTACCGAACTCATCAATTAAAACCATGGTTTTCGGCGATGCATGCTCTACAAAATAACGCATCTTTTTTAAATGCGCACTGTAGGTACTTAAATCACTTTCAATAGACTGGTCATCACCAATATCGGCGAAAATATTTTCAAATATTCCAACTTCACTATTTGCATCAACAGGGATAAGTAAACCTGTTTGCAACATAATTTGTAATAAACCAACCGTTTTCATGCAAACCGATTTTCCCCCTGCATTTGGACCAGAAACCAATACAACCCTTGTTTCTGCATCAATATGAATATTTAAAGGGGTTACTGTTTTCTTTTCCGCGGCAAAAGAAAGCATCAGTAATGGGTGCCTGGCATTAATCAGTTTTGTTTTGGGTTCTTTTTTTAGCCCCGGCATTTCACCTTCAACATCTAAGGCAAATAGAGCCTTAGCCCTAACAAAATCTAATTTGGTAAGAAAACCATGATAAGATAACAGTAACGGGGAGTAAGGCCTTAAATCACCTGTTAGCGCAATCAGGATTTTAATAATTTCTCTTCTCTTATCAAATTCTAAATCACGCAGTTTGTTATTTAAAGTAAAAACCTCTTCTGGTTCAATGTAAACCGTTTGCCCTGTTGCAGATTCATCATGAACAAAGCCTTTTAATTTACGTTTGTTCTCGGCCAAAACCGGAATACACATCCTTCCATCACGAATGGTTAAACTTCCGTCAGCGACCCAATGATTAGCAATAGCCTGCTTGTAAATAGAATCCATCCGTTTGCGCACATCCTGTTCTGTTTTAGCAATCGAAGTTGTAATTTCCTGCAATTCTTTTGATGCATTCGGTTTTATCTTTCCTTTTGGATCTATTACAGTTTCTATTTTGCGAAGGATATTTTTTTCAATAGGCAAATGCTCAAATAAAGCTTCGAGTGTTGGATAAACTTCCGCACGCTCTTCAAAAAAACGCAAAACAGAAAATACGGTTTGCAGGGATGTATAAACCTGAAACCACTCATCTTCCAATAAATAAGTGCCTTCAACCCTAATTTTATCTACCAAAGATTTGATATCAAAGAAGGTATTAATTTGTAAAGGCTCCTGGTTTTGGATTATACTTTTAAATTCACTGGTTTGTCTTAAAAATTTATCAATCTGGTCAAAGCGATTCATCACCTGCATTTTCTGCACCATTGCCTGCCCCATCGGGCTTAAACAATGGCTCGTAATTAATTGCCTGATCTCTATAAAACCTAACCTCTCTAAACAATTTTCGGGATATAACATAACTATTGAACGTTAACTCGCTCAGGTTTAATTTTTAAAGTAGCTGCTTTCTTTGCCTTTTTAGCTTTTTTAGGTGCCTTTTTCAGGTTCCTAACTGGTTTATCTTCGGCCAGGATAGGCTTTACCTCAGTTAACTCAGATAATTTTGCAGATGCTATTTTTTGCATTTTATTTTTTTGCCACTCCAATCTTTTGGAAATATTCTTATAAATTTTACCCAAATCATCTGTATGTGCATTATAATAAGCCATACTTTTGCTGTATTGTGCTGAATCTATACCAAACTTCTTATAAATACCCTTATAAAATGAAGCCGCCACTTTTTTTGCCGAATCGGTTACATAAATGGTAGAAACATAGCCATCAGCAACATGAATATCATATAAAATTTTCTCCATCTTATCGGGCTTAATTACATCATTTGGGATGCCAGGTTTACAACCCAGCCACAAAATTGCAATACTTAAAGCCCATATTAATCGTCTCATCTTTGAATTAAAATAATTATTTATTGCCCAAATTGCGGCAAGGTTATTAATTTTACCCAAAAATAGTTATAAATGAGCATAGCTGATAATCTTAAACAATATAAAAGCGAAGTTGAGTCTGATGGAGTCAGGTTAATTGCAGTTTCAAAAACCCAACCTGTTGAATCCGTATTAGAAGCCTATAATGCCGGGCAACGTATTTTTGGCGAAAACCAGGTACAGGAAATGGTTGATAAACATACTCAGCTACCAGCAGATATAGAATGGCATTTAATTGGGCATTTACAAAGTAATAAAGTAAAATACATTGCGCCCTTTGTTAAATTAATTCACAGCGTAGACAGCATCAAACTACTACAAGAAATTGACAAACAAGCACTTAAAAATAAACGTGTAATTGATTGCCTGCTGCAGATTTACATTGCTGATGAAGACACAAAATTTGGATTGGGTTTTGATGAGGCCATCGAACTTTTACGTTCAGATGAATATGCCCAGTTAAAAAACATTCGCTTAGTTGGTGTAATGGGCATTGCCACCAATACAAAAAACGAAAAACAGATTGCTATAGAATTTAATGAGCTTAAAGTATTATTTGATGGTTTAAAATTGAGCTTTTTCAGAAAAGACGATGCTTTCAAAGAAATTTCGAGCGGAATGAGTGCCGATTATAAACTGGCGATTGAAGAAGGTAGCACCATGGTACGTGTTGGAAGTGGTATTTTTGGAAAAAGAGTAATTAAACATTTTAAAAACGACATCTCCGTTAATTAAAAAATCGTGTTGAAATTTCATGATAATGGAAGGAGACACTTCGACAAATCTTCCTTCTACTGCAACACATAATACTAAAACAAAAATGAATATAAATATAAGAACAGCACATGCAGCCGATTGTCAGCGATTGCTGGAGTTAATTAATGAACTTGCCCTTTATGAAAAAGCACCTGAGCAGGTAACGGTAACTTTAGATGAATTTATTGACGCTGGTTTTGGTTTAAAACCCGTTTGGAAAGCATATGTTGCTGAAATTGACAATGAAATTATTGGCTTCGCCTTGTTCTACACCAGATATTCGACCTGGAAAGGTTGTAGGTTATACCTGGAAGATTTTATCGTTACAGAAGAATACAGGGGAAAAGGCATCGGAAAAATTCTTTTTGAAAAAGTTGTTGAAGAAGCAAAAGAAGGAAATTATAGTGGTATGGTTTGGCAGGTTTTAGATTGGAATGAACCGGCTATTAATTTTTACAACAAATACAGTGCTGATTTGGAAAGCGGCTGGTTAAATGCATCACTTTCTAAAACACAGGTTAAGGCATTTTAAATATGGATATTTTTAAGTTTGGAGGTGCCTCAGTAAAGGATGCAGCTGGAATAAAAAACCTGGCAAATATTGTTCGGGATTATAAAAAAGGAAATTTACTGATTGTAATATCGGCAATGGGTAAAATAACCAATAAACTGGAGGACCTTACCCATGCATATTTAACTCAAAACGATGAAGCACATGCTATTTTTGAAGAAATTAAGCACTTTCACTTTAGCATTATTGAAGCCCTTTTTGAAAACAAAATTCATCCTGTTTATAATGATGTAGCAAATACTTTTGTAGAAATTGATTGGCTGATTGAAGATGAACCTGATAATAACGACGATTATATTTACGACCAGATTGTATCTATTGGAGAAGTAGTTTCCACTAAAATAGTTGCGGCCTGGCTAAACGAAACCGGCAATAAAGCACTATGGGCTGATGCCAGAAATTATATTCAAACAGACAATACTTACCGTGAAGGAAAGGTAGATTGGGATAAAACCAACCAGATTATCCAAAAAGATTTATTGCCTTTATTAAACGATAACATTATTGTAACACAGGGTTTTATTGGAGGAACAAGCGAAAACTACACCACTACGTTGGGCAGAGAAGGTTCTGATTACTCAGCCGCTATTTTTGCATCTTGCTTAAATGCAGCAGCTTTAACCATTTGGAAAGACGTTCCCGGTGTTTTAAATGCAGACCCTAAATGGTTCGATGATACCGAAAAAATACCACAGCTCTCTTACCATGATGCAATAGAACTTACTTATTATGGTGCAACCGTTATTCATCCAAAAACGATAAAACCTTTACAAAACAAGGGCATACCTTTATTTGTGCGTTCTTTCCTGGAACCGCAAGCCAGTGGCACTGCCATTACAAAAGACAGCAACCCACTGCCCGTTCCTTCATTTATTTTTAAAGTTAACCAGGCCTTAATTTCTATTTTCCCGAAAGATTATTCTTTTATTATTGAAGAAAACCTGAGTAATATTTTTGACCTTTTCCATAAACATCAGGTTAAAATCAATACCATGTTAAACTCAGCCATTAGTTTTTCGGTAAGTGTTGATGATAATGAACGTAAAATAGAAAAGCTAATTGCTGATTTATCTGACGATTTTACCCTAAAATATAATAAGGGGCTTGAACTGGTAACCATTCGATATTATAATCAGCAAACCATAGATCGTGTTGCAGTTAATAAAGATATTTTACTGGAAGTAAAAAGTCGTTATACCTGTCAAATGGTGATGAAAAATAAAGTTTAACTATCTATCAAAACAAGGTCCAGAGCAATTTTAAGTTCAAATAAATGAATAAAAACATTTTAGATCAGGCAGTCCAGGTATACATCAATGCAAATTTAAATGCAGATGTGAATCAAATTGCTTTATCTAAAAATTTATTCGAAAATATAAGCCAGGCAGTGCTTGCAGGACAAATTACAGCAAAAAAGAAATCGGAGAAAAAATTACCAACCTGGTTTAATGCAGCCAACATTTATTATCCTTCTCCCCTTTCAATAGAGCAAACTTCGTCTGAAATTACGGCCAGGCATAAAGCTAAACTGGCAAAGGGAAATACTTTAATTGATTTAACGGGTGGTTTTGGTGTAGATGCATTTTTCTTTGCCAAAGAAATAAAGGAAGTTACTCACTGTGAAATCAACGAAGATTTATCCGCAATTGCGGCACACAATGCAAAGGTTTTATCTGCAAATAATATAGTGTTTAAAGCCGTTGACGGATTGGAATTCCTTAAAAATATCAATCAACCTTTCGACAACATTTATATTGATCCGGCAAGAAGAGCAGAGAAAGGTAAGGTTTTTATGCTTAAAGACTGCACACCAGATGTAATCTCGAACCTTGATTTGATTTTATCAAAATCCAAAAGAATAATTATTAAAACAGCTCCGCTTTTAGACCTTACAGCTGGATTAAAAGAACTTGGAAATGTAAGCGAAATTCACATCATAAGCCTTAAAAATGAGTGTAAGGAAATTCTATGGATTATTGATAAAGATTTCGCCGGAGAAACTAAAATCACAGCCTCTACCCTTAATGAAGAAGTGAAAAACTTTAGTTTTTACAAATCAGAATCAGTTGTAGAGATCGCTTTTGCTAAAGAAATTTTAATTGGTCAGTATTTATACGAACCCGATGCAGCACTTTTAAAATCAGGTGCATTTAATTTAATTGCAGAAAGATACAAATTAACAAAACTTCATCCTCAAACCCAACTGTATACAGCGGTAGAGATTAATCATGAATTCCCGGGGCGAATATTTAAAATTGAAGAAATCTATTCAAGCAGCCCGTTAAAAAAAATGCAAAATTTAACCGGCAATGTAATCGTTCGTAACTACCCTGCAAAAGCGGAAGACTTAGTTAAAAAATTTAAGATTAAAGCAGATCAGGAAAAGTTTTTAATTTTTAGCAAAACAGCAAGCGGAGAGAATATTATTATAAGCGCTAAAATTATACAATACTATTAAACGTAAAAAGCCACTCACCAGAGTAGCTTTTTATAAGGGATGTACATCAGTATAGTGGATTAAACCTTCTTTACGTTAATGGCCTGCAAGCCTTTTCTACCTTCGGTAACCTCGTATTCAACCTCATCATTTTCCTGAATACCATCTATTCCGCCCAAAACATCTTTAAAATGTACAAATAAATCTTTATTGTTATCAGTAACAATAAATCCGAAGCCTTTTTGCGTGTTAAACCACTTAACTTTTCCGTTCGCCATAAAAAATAAAAAAATATATAAAATAAATAGGATGATTTACGCTTTGATCAGCATTTACTTCAACGAATCGAAAAAGAATCAATTAAATGAGGCGTTAATATTGAAACAAAACAACCAAATATAATAATTTACCTAAATAATTTAACCTCTTACAAGTTATAGCACAATAAAGTTGCAAAATATTTTAAATTATTTATTTGGTTGCGGGGTTGTACGTAAATATGGCTTAATAACTTTATGTCCTTTTGGAAATTTAGCAGGAATATCTTCTGTTTTTATACTGTTTACCACAATAACGTCCTCTCCGTCTTTCCAATCAGCCGGTGTAGCTACACTATAATTGGCAGTAAGTTGCAAAGAATCAATAACCCTTAATACTTCATTAAAATTTCTTCCGGTTGATGCTGGATAAGTAATGGTTAATTTCACCTTTTTATCCGGGCTAATCACAAATAACGACCTTACAGTTAACGTTTCTGATGCATTTGGATGAATCATATCATAAAGATTAGCAACCGTTTTATCGGGATCAGCAATTATAGGAAACTCTACAGTAGTATTTTGCGTTTCATTAATATCATTAATCCAGCCCTTGTGCGATTCTGCAGAATCTACACTTAATGCTAAAACCTTTACATTTCGTTTTTCAAACTCGCCCTTTAGTGCGGCTGTACGGCCAAGTTCTGTTGTACAAACAGGCGTATAATCCGCTGGGTGAGAAAATAAAACACCCCAGCTATCGCCTAAAAAATCATAAAAATCTATTTCGCCAATAGATGTATTGGCCTTAAAGTTTGGTGCTGTATCGCCCAGTCTAATACTCATAATAAAGTTATTTAAATTATTGGATGAACACAAACTTAAGCAATACTATACTAAATACATAGATTTTATATTATTTTAAGACATAGAGATTATAATCACAAAAAAACCCTGAAGGGTTTAGCCAACAGGGTTTCAAGAAAATTAATTTGTTTGGGTAAATTAATAGGCTTTTATCATAAATACGTAGTCCTGTAATTTTTCAATTTGTTTGGTACGTTTTAATCCCGCTAATGAGCTTTTTTTATTGGCGCTTAATTTTCTACCTAAAGAATCTTGTGGAATGGCCCTCATTGCTTCTAAAATATATTTTGATTTAATTGCAAATGCTGCTCCATCTGCTAAATTCTTGGCACTGATTACACCTACAAGATTTCCATTGTTATCCAATAAAGGCCCGCCGCTATTGCCTGGATTAACCGGAATAGAAACCTGATATTGAGTAGTATCTCCTGTAAAGCCATTTTTAGAACTGATGTAACCATCACCTAACACGGCATCATCTTTTGGATAACCCAAAGTATAAACATTCTCGCCCACACCGGTTCCATTTCTTTTAATGGTATAAGGCAAGGCTGATAAATTATCAAAATTCTTATCGTTAATTTTTAATATGGCAATGTCGTATTGAGGATCAGAATAAACAGTTTTTACTTTAAACGATTCGCCTTTGTTATTTTGGATATAAACAGAATCGGCTCCGTTAATAACATGTAAATTTGTTAAAATATAGCCATTAGACGAAATTGCAAAGCCTGTACCCCCAAAATTACCTGGATTAACAGGGCTTGGATTTACCTGAGTAGTACTGGTTTTAATATTTCTGATTAAATTGCTTTGTGATTTTTTAATGTTGTTTACTTCCATGCGCATTTGCACCAAACGATCTGTTTGCTGGCTGTTGTGCTGAAGTGAATAAATGGATACAAACGATAACAAAACAAATGATGCGGCTATAGATATCGCTGCTTTATTTTTACGCCACATTTTAACAATGCGCGAAGGATGTGGCCTTAAATCAGCAGCTAATTTTTCGACATCAATTTCTGAATGTATCCCATTTAACTGTTCTTTTAGGCGTAGCTGAACTGCAAAATCTTTCATCGATTGTAAAAACACCTTATGCGAAACCACTTTATGATCAACACTGGCATCATTACGACGCAATTGTTCAAAAGCTTCTGTTTCCTGCGGGTTAAGTTTACCTAAAAGATAATCTTCAATAATTGCATCTAACTCTAAATCGTTTCTCATTTCAATTATGGTTGAAAAAATATTTTCTTTAACCTTTGCAGGCATTTATATTTCTGCGTTTTGGCATTATCCGTATTGGTATAACCAAATTTTTCGCAAATATCCTGCATGGATAAATTATGGATATAAAAATCCTGAATAATTGTTTTGCAGGGTTCTCCCAGATGATCGAGTGCGGATTGCATCTTTACAAACTGCAAATCTTTCTCCTCGTGGTAGTCTACATCTTCCTCAACAGCAAACACATCCTCATAATCTGTTATATTACCCGCTTTTTTACTGTTCTGACTTAATTTCTTTAGCCAAATGCGCCTGCATACTGAGTATATGTATGTTTTAAGCTTGCTGCTAAGTTCAAAATTCCCCTCCTTAATTTTGTTATATAAAATAATAATAGCCTCTTGGTAAACATCTTTTGCATCATCCTCGTTGCCATTATTATTCAGAATAAACTGCAGTATCATCGCAAAATATCCTTTATATAACTTATTTAATGTGTCCTCAGAGTTATTTAGAATACCTAAAATAACCTCTCTATCTGTTGGAACTGAACTGTTTAAACTGTTATTCACCAATTAATACCTTTTTCTGTAAATAGTAACCCAATATTAGACAAAAATATTTAGAGCTGCTACAATGCTTAATACAATACCTTTTAAACGGTAACCCAAAATAGCCCGATAAAAATTATTTTTTATTTTTTTTTCAATTATCGGGTTACCTTTTTACCTTTGCGGCATTAAACAGTAAATTAATTAATTACTTTAAAAAATTCAAAAATGAAAAATGCATTCAAATTAGGCTTTTTAGCTTTAGCTTTATCTTTATCAGTTGTAGCTTGTAACTCAGAAAAAAAAGCTGAAGGTGCTGATACTACTTTAACTGATTCTTCAACTATCGTTACTGATACTAATAAAGTTGATACTGTTGTTAAAGATTCTACAGTTAAAGATACATCTGTAAAAACTAAAACGACTACAACTGAAGTTAAACACTAGTCTAATTTTACTTGATATAAAAAGTCCTGATGAAAATCAGGACTTTTTTTTGTCTTTTATTTTTTTTAGAATAGATGGGTTACCTTTTTAATTTATCGGTATTAACGAGTAATTAATTAATTTAAAAAATTTCAATTTAAAAAATATCAAAATGAAAAATGCATTCAAATTAGGCTTTTTAGCTTTAGCTTTATCTTTATCAGTTGTTGCTTGTAAATCAGAAAAAAAAGCTGAAGGCGCTGATACTACTTTAACTGATTCTTCAACTATCGTTACTGATACTAACAAAGTTGATACTGTTGTTAAAGATTCTACAGTTAAAGATACATCTGTTAAAACTAAAACAACTACTACTGAAGTTAAACACTAGTTTAACAGTACAGATATAAAGGAAGTCCTGATGAAAATCGGGACTTTTTTTATGTATTTTATTTTTTTTAAAATAAATGGGTTACCTTTTTAATTTATGGGTATTAAGCAGTAAATTAATTAATTTAAAAAATACTCAAACATGAAAAATGCATTCAAATTAGGCTTTTTAGCTTTAGCTTTATCTTTATCAGTTGTTGCTTGTAACTCAGAAAAAAAAGCTGAAGGAACTGACACAACTAAAACTGATTCTTCAACTATGGTTACTGATACTAACAAAGTTGATACAGTTGTTAAAGATTCTACAGTTAAAGATACATCTGTAAAAACAACTACAACTAAAACTGAAGTTAAACACTAGTTTAATTTTACTTATAGAAAAAAGTCCTGATGAAAATCAGGACTTTTTTTTTTCACAAAACCATGGTTACCTTTCTGTTTTTCAGGCATTAAGAGTAAATCAATTTACTCAACCAAAAAATTAATTAAAATGAAAAATGCATTCAAATTGGGCTTTTTAGCCATGGCTTTATCTTTAACCATTGCAGCTTGTGATGGCATTTCAAAATCAAAAGGCAAATCTGATTCAACCAAAACAGATTCATCAGTATTAGTTACAGATACGAATAAAGTTGATACGGTGGTTAAAGATTCTACAGTTAAAGATACCTCTGTAAAAATTACCACGACTAAAACCGAAGTTAAACATTAATAAATATTTAGTGAACGGGAAATTCGCGGTTTTTAGATTGCGAATTTCTTGTTTTACAGCAATTGTTTAAGCTTAAGACCTTAAAATCCATCAATTGTAGTAAATTTGCGCCAAATATAATCCGCATAATGAATTTAACCGCACTACAAGCTATATCACCTGTTGATGGCCGTTACAGAAAAACAACAGAAAGTTTAGCCTCTTACTTTTCAGAACAAGCGCTGATCAAATACCGTGTCTTTGTAGAAATTGAATACTTCATCGCACTTTGTGAAATTAATTTACCAGGCCTGGATAAGTTTGATAAAAGTTTATATGCTGAGTTACGTAAAATCCATCAGAATTTTTCGGAAGCTGATGCACTTGAAATAAAAGAAACAGAAAAAGTAACCAATCACGATGTAAAAGCCGTAGAATATTTTATCAAACATAAATTCGACGCTCTTTCTTTACAGGATTATAAAGAGTTTATTCATTTTGGCTTAACCTCACAAGACATTAACAATACAGCCATTCCTTTTTCCATTAAATTAGCGTTAAACGAAAGTTATTATCCAGCTATAACTTTACTGATAGAAAAAATCAATGCTTTGGCTACAGAATGGAAAGACATTCCAATGCTGGCGCATACGCATGGGCAACCAGCTTCTCCTACCAAATTAGGTAAAGAATTTTTAGTATTTGCTGAACGTTTGAGTCTCCAGCTTGACAACTTAAAAGCCATTCCCAATAACGCAAAATTTGGTGGTGCAACCGGCAACTTTAATGCACACCATATTGCTTATCCGCAGGTAAACTGGGTAGATTTTTCAAACCATTTTGTAAACAATACTTTAGGATTAACCAGGGCACAACATACCACACAAATTGAACATTACGATCAGTTTGCAGCACAGTGCGATGCTTTAAAACGCATTAACAACATTATTATCGATTTAGACCGTGACATCTGGACTTACATCTCTAAAAACTACTTTAAACAACAAATTAAAGCAGGTGAAATTGGTTCATCGGCCATGCCACACAAAGTAAATCCAATCGATTTTGAAAATGCAGAGGGAAATGCGGGAATTGCGAATGCCTTATTTGAGTTTTTTGCGGCTAAATTGCCTATCTCCCGCTTGCAAAGAGATTTAACAGATTCTACAGTTTTAAGAAATGTTGGCGTGCCATTCGGGCATACGCTTATTGCCATCCAATCTACATTGCGTGGCCTAAATAAAATCTTATTAAATGAGGCAGCTCTTCATGCTGATTTAGACGATAACTGGGCAGTAGTTGCAGAGGCAATTCAAACGGTTTTGCGCAGGGAAAACTATCCTAATCCTTACGAAGCTTTGAAAGAGCTAACAAGAACTAATTCTAAAATAAACGCAGCAAGTATTGCCGAATTTATTGAGGGTTTATCTGTTTCAGAAGCTATTAAGGTACAGCTAAGAACAATTACACCATTTAATTATACTGGTGTTTTTTAGACCAAATTAAATTGACGCTAAACAGACAGCTGCAACAGGTTTTATTAATGACTAATTGTTAATTTTGTTTATTCAAATTGATTAAGACATGACGATTAACGTATATACAGAACAAACTCCTAACCCGGCAACCATGAAATTCATGGTAAACAAGCTGTTAATAAATGGTAGTGAGGATTTTGCCACTAAAGAAAGTGCTGAACACTCTCCTTTTGCAAAAGAGTTATTCAAATTTAACTTTGTTGCTGGTGTGTTTTTTGCCAGTAACTTTGTTACCATAACAAAAACCGAAGATGCAGAATGGGCGGATATTGAAGCCATTTTAAAAGAGTTTGTTAAAGGTGCTGTAGAATCTGAATTAAAGATTAAGGATGCGACTACCGAAGAAGCTCCAAGCTTTGAAGGAACTGAAACTGAAATTAAAATCCAGCAAATTTTACATGATTACGTTCGCCCGGCCGTAGAGCAGGATGGCGGCGCAATTAGCTATAAATCTTTTGATGAAGGTGTAGTTACAGTAGAATTACGCGGATCATGCAGCGGTTGCCCTTCTTCTACATTAACATTAAAATCAGGCATTCAGAATTTATTACAAAGAATGGTTCCCGAGGTTACCGATGTAGTTTCTGAGGCATTATAAGAAAGCATTTTTCATAGTACATAAGTGAAAGGCTTACTAATTTTTAGTAAGCCTTTTTTATTATTATCGAGCAGGTAATATCCGTGCCTGATTTAAATGAAGTATTGATAAGTTTTGGACTAAAAGAAAACTGATGATTAGCCGAAATATTTTTTTATGGAAGTTAGAATTTCAGCGGTTAATTTTCCGTTTGTAGCCAGGATTTCTCTTTTCTCAAAGAAATCATCACCACCCGAAAAATCAAGAACTTCCCCTCCGGCCCGCTGAACGATAAAACATCCGGCAGCAAAATCCCATTGTTGAAGGTTATATTCAAAAAAGGCATCAAAACGACCACAGGCTACATAAATTAAGTCGGTAGCTGCCGAACCAATTCTACGCAATCCGTGTGTTTTTTGCATCATCTCCGCCAAAAGCTGTAAATATTGAGGTTGCTTATCAAACTGGTAATACGGGAATCCGGTGGCTAACAAGCTTGATTTTAAATCCGGATTTATAGAAACACTGATTTCCTTTTTATTGAGGAAGGCTGGACTATTTTTAAAGGCATAAAACATTTCCCCTCTGTTTATTTCGTACACCACACCTAATACAGCTTTATCATCCTCATACAAAGCTATACTAATGGCATATGTAGGTATACCATGAATAAAATTTGTTGTACCATCCAGCGGATCGATAATCCAGGTATAGGTTTTACCTACACGGTTTATGGTTTTTTCCTCTGTTAAAAACCCGGCATCAGGAATCAATTTTTCAAGGTTACGAACCAATTTCTCCTCTGCAGTTTTATCAACATAAGAAACCATGTCATTGAGTCCTTTATATTCGATTTTTGCGGCGTCAAACTGCATAGATTCTTTACGGATAAAATTTGCCGTAAGCCTAACAATTGAAATTACCTTGTTGCAGAGTAATTCGTAATCCATATCCTTAAATGATTTAAAGTGGAGTGCTTATTTAATTAAAACCGGCTTAAGCCAGGGTATTTTTATTCCTTAGTGAATATGCACAAAGTATGATTCCGCCAAAAACTAAAAATGTAGATATCATTTCTGCTTGTGTAAAAGACAGCCCAAAAACGTGGTATTTCGAATTTACACGGATTAATTCGATGCAGAAACGTTCTACACCATTCAAAATCATATAAATACCGAACATTAAACCTGGTGCTTTTATCTTGTCTCTGATGCTCCAAAGAAATGCAAAAAGGATTAAGCAAATAATTACTTCATAAATTGGCGTTGGATAAACGCCTTGTGCCAGTTCGTTGCAAAATTTACCAGTACATCCAGGGATTGGAATCCCCTCACCCACTACATTATTCGGGTATTTATAAGACCAAAGCCAATCTGGTAGCCACGAAAATGGCTTAGGGTTGTTGTTTACAATTCCCCAGTCACCATCACCAGCTAAATGGCATCCAATACGACCAACTGCATAAGCAAGCATCATACCCGGACCGCCAACATCAAGCATGTGTAATGGCTTAATATTATTCTTTTTTGCAATGTATAATACCGCGGCCCCACCACAAATTAAGCCTCCGTAAAAGGTTAAGCCGCTAAAAGATAAAAGTCGGTCTATCGGGTGCTGAACAAAATCGTCCCAGTATTCTAAGTTATCAAAGAATTTAGCGCCTAAAAAACCCCAAACAGCTGCCCAAACAATCATATTACTCATTAACTGATATGGATGAATGGTTACAACAGTATCTTTTGGTGAAGCTAATTTGTGTTTATCTTTTTCTTTATAATCCCAGTAGGCAAATAAACCAGCAAAAAACAAACCACCGATAATATTTCCTTTTGCTGATAACAAAACGGTTTGGGCATCACTGACGAATAAACTGTAATTAACCAGTGCATATACCAATTTGTAGCCTATTATAAATCCGAATAAGCCATTTAGAATTAATTCGGTTGTTGTGGCTTGCTTTCCTACCGTAATGGTTCTTTTTACAGGATGAAGAATTCCTAAAGCTTCCTTACGTTTTAATTCCTGGGTAAAAGCCCAGTAACCTGCAATAAATGCAAGCGCAACAAAAACACCAAAAGTATTAAAGGGCAATGGCAGATTAATGCCAAATAAGTATTGTAGAAAATGCGAAACGGTAGGAAACATAAAAATTATTTGTTGCGAAGATAGTAAAGAAAGACCAAAGCTGAAAGGCTAAAGCCGAAAGTACAAAACCACAATATTAAAGCGGAAAGGTGAGGTTTAAAATTAAGCTTGTGCAGGAAAAAAGCTTTTGCACGCCTTTAACATCCTGTCTAATTAGTGATGAGCGTAGGCCGTTTCCAGTTCGGCAACTTCTACTTCTCCATCTGCGGTAATTTCTAAAAGTTTAACGGCTTTTAACTCATTAACCATAACCGGATCGTATTTAGCCCTTACTTTTACATAATTTTTAGTAAAACCGTGCATATAACCTGCTTTATGGTCTGCCTCGAACAGAACTTCAGCATTGCTGCCAATTTGAGATTCGTAAAAGGCTCTTCTTTTTTTGTCCGATAAGATGTGAAGCATTTTGCTCCTTTCATTACGCTCACTACCTGTTACTACCCCCTTCATATCTGCAGCGGCAGTTAATTCTCTTTCTGAGTAAGTAAACACGTGTAAATAAGAAATGTCAAGCTGATTTAAAAACTGATAAGTATCCAGAAAATCTTCTTTAGTTTCGCCTGGGAAGCCCACAATCACATCCACACCAATGCAGCAATGCGGCATTACTTCTTTAATTTTAGCTACACGTTCTACATATAAATCCCTGCGGTAACGACGGCGCATTAAGCCTAAAATTTTATCAGAACCCGATTGTAACGGAATATGGAAATGTGGAACAAAGCGTTTAGATTGTGCTACAAATTCAATAATTTCATTGCTTAAAAGATTGGGTTCAATGGACGAAATCCTGATTCTTTCTATGCCTTCAACTTCATCCAGTGCTTTAACCAGATCAAAAAATTTATCTTCACGATTTCCATTGCGGATACCAAAATCGCCCAGGTTTACACCGGTTAAAACAATTTCTTTTACACCACTTTCGGCTACTATTTTTGCACGGTTTACCACATTTTCTATGGTATCACTTCTACTGGCACCACGTGCTAAAGGGATGGTACAATAAGTACAAGGATAATCGCAACCGTCCTGCACTTTTAAAAAAGTTCGGGTACGATCGCCTATAGAATAAGAAGCAATAAAATTATGGTTTACTTTTTCTATGTTTTGCTGATGTACAACTGCCTTTGGCTGTTTAGTTAAATCAGAAATAAATTCAACAATTCTAAATTTTTCTGCGGCACCCAACACCATATCAACGCCTTCAATTTCAGCTATTTCCTGTGGCTTTAACTGGGCATAACAACCCACAATGGTGATATAGGCATTTGGAGAATGCTTTAAGGCTTCTTTAACTACTTTACGGCATTTTTTATCGGCATGCTCCGTTACAGAACAGGTATTGATCACATAAACATCAGCCTTATCCTGAAACTCTACTACACCATAACCTGCATCGGTAAATAAACGACCAATGGTAGACGTTTCTGAGAAATTTAGTTTACAACCTAATGTATAAAATGCGACCTTTTTCATTTAGCCTGCAAAGATAAGAAATTTGTTCACAGTTAGGAACCTGGGCAGCCATTAGCGCACAAATTACAGTGAGATAACAATAAGCTTGATTAGGATTAGAGAATTTAAAACATCAGGAATAGCCAACGTTTAATTTTATGCCTCATAATGCCCGGATCTATTTCTCCTGCCAGCGGTAGCTGTCTTGCTCAAAACCGGCGAGATCTAAAACCCTGCTAATAACAGTGCCGGCTACTTCTTCAATACTTTTTGGCAAGCTATAAAATGATGGATTTGCCGGGCAAATAATTCCCCCTGCCTCGGTTACTGTTTTCATGTTATTGATGTGAATTAAACTAAACGGTGTATCCCGAACAACGGCGATTAGTTTTCTGCGTTCCTTTAAAACAACATCCGCAGCCCTTGAAATTAAATCATTCGAAATTCCATGTGCTATTCGGCCTAATGTTCCCATAGAGCAGGGTACAATTATCATGGTATCATATTTTGCAGATCCTGAAGCAAAGGGTGCATTAAAATCATTTTTACTGTAAAAAGTAAAGTTATAGTTGTTATAATCCTGATTGCCTAATTCAAATGCCCAAACTTCTTTTGCATTATCGCTCATAACCACTCCAACTGCTTCAATCTGATTTTTAAGTTTAGCCAACTCATCAAATAAAACTTTAGCATAAACAGAGCCGCTTGCCCCGGTAATGGCAACAATTAATTTCTTCTTTATCATAACAGCACAAAATAGGATTTATAAAATAAAAAAGGGCCGAATACAAGTATTCGACCCTACATCTACCTATGAAAAACATACCCTCGAAAGGGTAAGAACAAATATATATATTTTTTTAAAAAAAGATAATTGTTAAATGTTAAATAGTGTAAAACAGTGAGTAAAAATAAAACAAGATTACAAACCACTGATATACAATATTTTAATTTTTAATTTTTTAAAACAATTTTGATAAAAGGGCATCTTATTGCATCAATCATGCCAAAATTGTTCTTTTCAGGATGGTATAACGAGGTCAGTTTTGGCATTTTTTCGCAAATGACTGTTAAAAAGTTGGCAAAAATTATTTTTTTAAGGATACACTATGCTAAAATTTCAGTGCGTATAATAACAATAAAAGGTTTTAGCCTATTGTTCTAATTTTGATCTTAACCGGCTGAGTGTTTCTACCCTCATGCCCAAAAAAGAAGCAATGTGTTTTATTGGTGCGCGCTTTACCAGATCAGGATATGATTTGATAAAACGTAAATATTTTCTTTCGGTAGATTGTAGACGGGAAATAAAACCCCTTTCGCAAGCTTGCTGAAAATAAAGTTCAGTCATTTTTCTGCCTACATAGTTCGCAATTTCGAAATTACTATACAACTGGCGTGTCATAGAAAGCGGAACTGCAATTGCGATCACCTCTTCTATTGCTTGTATATATTCTTCAGAAGGAATTTCTTCCTCCATAAAATTCCTGATGTTGCCGACCAATTCATTTTCTCTCGCCATCCATGTGGTAACTTCGCTTTCTCCGTTTTTCATATAACCTCTAACCAGGCCCTTTAAAACCAGAAAGATGTATTTGTTTCGGTGAAGCGGAGATGAAATAAACTTATTCTTTTTAAATACAACAGGAAAAGTCTGCGTATTAATAATGTGCTCTATTTCCGTATTAAGGGGGTGAAATGATTTAAAAACAGTTATTAACGGTGAAAACCCGTTGTAATTTGCCCACCTATCTTTTGAATAAATATTTTCCGGGTTCATTTCTTAGTCTTATTAAGCTATAAAAATAGAGGTACTATTTCTATATTTTAAAATTTATGAGACTATTAAAATAAGAAAAGGATTAATAGCAACCTTAAATAATTTAGAAAATTTAAATGTTAAGCATCATTAAACAAAAAAGGCTAAAACTTAAATGTTTTAGCCTTTTGGTTGTAATAAATTATTTTTGTGTTTCAGCAGGTGCTTTACCAATTAATTCCATAAACTGATCTAATTTAGGTGTTATGATAATTTGAGTACGCCTGTTTTTAGCTTTTCCGGCCGCACTATCATTGCCTACTATCGGATTGTATTCTCCTCTTCCGCCAGCAGTTAATCGTTTTGGATCAACTGAATATTTATTTTGTAAAGCTTGTACAACAGAAGATGCTCTAAGTGCACTCAAATCCCAGTTGTTGCGAATATTGGGTTGTGAAATAGGCACATTATCGGTATTACCTTCAATCAGCACATCATATCCCTGGTAATCAGTAATGATTTTAGCGATTTTACTGAGCGTTTCTCCTGCTTTATCAGATATTTCATAGCTACCTGATTTATACAGCATATTATCAGAAAGCGATATGTATACCACACCTTTAAGTACCTGAACATCAACATCACTCATTTCTTCTCGACTTAAAGACCTGGTTAAGTTATTGGTTAAGACCAGGTTAAGCGAATCGCTTTTATTCTTGGTGTTTACCAGTTGCTGGATGTATTTGTTAGAACTGTTTATTTCATCAACCAATTTAGAGATATTCACATTTCCCTGACTACTTGATGATAGACATTTATTTAAAGCATCCTGCAAGGCTGTAACATTGGCCCGCTCAGACCTTATTTGTTCTTCGAGGCTTTTTACCCGACTGGTTGAGCCAGAGAGTTCGCGCTGACTATCCTGATATTTATCACTTAATTCCTGATTTCGTTCACGAAGTTTGGAATAGGTAGATTGTAGTTCAGTATACTTCTTATTGCTTACACAACCTTGAATGAGTACGACTGAAACGAGCATAACAGGGATTGATTTATACCATTTCATAATTTCAATTTTATTTAAAGATAGATAACAAACAGTGTACCGTAAAGTTTTTTGGCCTTGTAAATGTCAAAATCCGGCATTTAATTATCGAACTATCAATAACTGGCCAAAGCAACTTTGAGTTTGCCCATTGCCTTTGTAATGTGATATTCTACAGCCCTTTCTGTTATATAAAGTAATGCAGCTATTTCCCTGTTGCTTAGTCCCTGCTCCCGGCTCATTTTGTAAACCCGTTTGCATTGGCACGGTAAAGTATCAACCAGTACATTAACTTTTTCTTTTAAGTTATTAAATAAAACCTGCTCTTCGGTACAATTGCTGGATTCTGAGCAATCCATCATCTGAAACTCGGTATGTTTTTGCCGGCTTACTTTATTTCTAATGTATTCGAAAGTTTTAAATTTAGCGGAGCGGATTAAGTAATGTTCAATATTCTGGAGTTCCAGTTCATTTCTACGCTCCCAAAGGGATTTAAAAATATCCTGAACCATTTCTTTAGCTGGCTCAACTTCGCGGATATTATTATAACAAACAGCGTAAACTTTCTCCCAATACAATTCGTAAGACCGCTCGAACAAATCTTTATCGATGCGACTAAATGTACCCGGAAGTTTTTTATCTGTATTACCTGCCAAAACCTGCTAAATGATTATGCGCAAATATAGCTATTTAGACTTATTATAAATAAAAGATCTGCATTAAATCAGAATCCACTGATTGTCAGCACAGTTAAATGTCTTTTTTAATTTTACTCCTCATCCTGCTCAAGGTTTCTAATCGCATACACAGGTAACTGGACAAAATTTTTACCGATACACGTTTACTTATATCGGGATGATTGATAACAAATTGTTTATATCTGGCCTCTGCTGTGGGTATTCTGGATAAAATTGATCTTTCGGAAGAGCGCTGGTAATGAATGGCTAATAACTTTCGGCCCAAAACATTGGTTTCAGGAAAATGAGTGTACAATCCATCAATCAAATGATAAGGGGCTACTAAAAGTTCCGTGTCTTCCAGGGCCTGTAAATGTTCTGTGTACGGCGATTTTACGATTAAAGGATTTCTAACCTTGCCAACCAGGCATTTTTCTCCATTTAAAGAAGTTGTAATTTCTTTTTCATCTTCTACAATATAACCTCTTATAAAACCTTTAATTACAAAAAACAAGCAATCTTTATAATGATTTACGGCATCTAAAAGTTCATTTCTTTTAATTGTAATTGTAAAAGTTTCTTTTCTCGCAAAAGAAACTACATCCTCTTTTAAAGGATGCAGCTTATTAAAAAATTCCAATAAGGTATCTCTGTTGTACCCAACTAATGCTGTATTTGATTCCATCCCGCCTGCAGTGTATTATTTACGTTGCAAACCTACGAATTCAAACATCTTAATAAAGAAATATAGAGCAATTATTTAACTTAAATCGTAAGTCGATTTATATTTAATTAACATATTTACTACTACAATTATTCAATTAATTGCTAAACTTATAAATCGAACTGGTTTTATAAGTGGCTCCTGCTTTTAAAGTTGTGGTCGGAAAATCAGGCTGATTAGGGGAATCTGGAAAATGCTGGGTTTCTAAACAGAATGCCGTTCTAAACCGATCTTTTACCCCTGTTTTAAAGATATTTTTACTCTCCATAAAATTACCACTGTAAAATTGCAAACCTGGTTCCTGGGTATAAACATCCATAATAATACCTGATTTATCACCCTTAACCGTAGCTGCATGATACATGTTTAAACCCTCAGTTTTATTTAAAATAAAGTTATGATCATAACCTTTGCCATAAGTAAGTTGTCGGTTTTTATCCCGAATACGTGCACCAATGTTTGTTAATTTAGTAAAATCGAAAGGCGTACCGGCTACTTTTTCTATTTTCCCTGTCGGGATTAAGGTTGAATCCACAGGCGTGTATTCATCTGCATAAATTTGCAGAGAATGATACAAAATCTGTCCGCTTCCTTCGCCATTTAAATTAAAAAAGGCATGATTGGTTAAATTAAGCACTGTATTTTGATCTGTTTTGGCTTCATAATCCATTTTCAATTCGTTATCATCTGTTAAGGTATAAGTTACTTTAACATCCAAATTCCCTGGAAAGCCCTCTTCCATATCTTTTGATAAATAATGAAATTCGAGGGTATGATTATTTATTTGCTTAGCATCCCAAACTACGGCCTGAAAACCTTTTTTACCACCATGAAGTGTGTTGATGCCGTTATTGGTAAACAAAGTATAATCTTTTCCATCCAATGTAAATTTGCCTTTGGCAATGCGGTTTCCGTAACGCCCAATGGTGGCACCAAAATACGGCTCAGTTGATTTTATATAATCGTTTACACTTTTAAAACCGACTACTATATCAACCATTTTTCCCTCGTGGCTGGGAACAGAAAGGCTAACCAATCGCCCACCGTAATTGGTAAAAACGGCCTCCGCATTTTTTGCATTCGTTAAGGTATAAAGTGCGGTTTGCTTACCGTCTATTTCCTTTTTGAAAGAATCGGCTAAAAGCTTAACAACTTTAAGGGTATCCGCATTAACGTCGTCAACAGATATTTCTTCTTTATTTTCAGATTGACAAGCTGATAAAGCGATACCCGCAATAACAACGATGCCCAATAGGTTTTTAAAATTCATTTTAGTGATAAATTGGTCAGTGCTAAAAAAGATAAATATAAATATTAATTTAAGAATATGTATAAATCGATTTAGTTATCACAAAAAGAATACTTAATGAGGTAAAGAATTGCCTTTTCATGTGGATTTAAACACTTATATCAGATAATAATTCCGAAAAATCTGCTTAACATTGCTCTTCAAAAGAAGAAAGATGAATCAAAATATATCGGATAACCGCTACAACAATATGGAATACCGCCGTTGCGGAAAAAGTGGCTTAAAGTTACCTGCTATTTCGTTGGGATTATGGCATAATTTCGGGCATGTAAATGTTTTTAGCAACAGTAAAGATTTAATTTATACCGCATTTAATAACGGAATAACCCATTTTGATTTAGCAAATAATTATGGTCCTCCTCCAGGCGCTGCTGAGGAGGTTTTTGGAAAAATAATTGCAGACGACTTCAAAAATTACCGCGACGAAATGGTTATCTCCAGCAAGGCTGGTTATACCATGTGGGATGGTCCGTATGGCGATTGGGGTTCTAAAAAATATTTAGTTTCCAGCCTTGATCAAAGCTTAAAAAGGATGAAATTGGATTATGTCGACATTTTTTACCACCATCGTCCTGATCCGGAAACACCTTTAGAAGAAACCATGGCTGCCTTAAGTTTAATGGTTCAACAAGGCAAGGCGCTTTATGTTGGGATTTCAAATTACGAGGCTCCTGAAGCAGAAAAAGCAATTGGCATTTTAAAAGATATGGGTACGCATTGCTTAATTCATCAGCCTAAATATTCAATGTTTGACCGTTGGGTGGAGAATGGGTTGCTTGATGTTTTAGAAAATAATGGCGTGGGTTGTATTCCCTTTTCGCCTTTGGCACAGGGCATGTTAACTGATAAATATTTAAAAGGTATCCCTGCAGATTCGAGAATAGCAACAAGTGGTGTATTTTTAAAGGAAAGTAATATTACCGCAGCAAATATTGAAATTATTTCCAAGCTGAATGATGTGGCTAAATCCAGAGGTCAGAAATTAGCCCACATGGCTTTATCCTGGATTTTAAAAGATAAAAGAATTACTTCTGTATTAATTGGCGCCAGTAAAGCCGAACAAATTACGGATTCTATTAAAGCTTTAAATAATATAGAATTTAGCCCGGAGGAGATTAATTTAATCGACCAGATTCTTAAAGGCTAAATTATTTCCGGGATTAATTCTTTAATCCCGGAAATTTAAGGTCAATCGTAAATTTTCTATGGAGCAGGTGCAAACTAAATGTTGATCTGATGGTTAATCTTTTATCAATTTTATTTCATCTGAACTATGGCAAGAGCCAACAAATCAATATACAGCGCATTAGCGGCCAACTTACTTATTGCACTTACCAAGTTTATTGCTGGTGGATTTACCAATAGTTCTTCTATGATTGCAGAAGGAATCCACTCTACTGTTGATACCAGTAACCAGATTTTATTGCTGTACGGATTGAAGAGAAGTCAAAAACCTGCAGATCAATATCGGCCATTTGGCTATGGAAAAGAATTATATTTCTGGTCTTTTATTGTCTCCATTATGATTTTTGGTTTGGGTGGTATTGTTTCCATCTCACAAGGCATCAGCCATATTCGCCATCCGGAAGTTTTAGGAAATCCAACCTGGAATTATGTTGTTTTAGCTTTATCATTTGTGTTTGAGGGTGCATCTTTTCTTGTTGCTTT
Source organism: Pedobacter nototheniae (assembly GCF_032678625.1). Lineage (GTDB taxonomy): Bacteria > Bacteroidota > Bacteroidia > Sphingobacteriales > Sphingobacteriaceae > Pedobacter > Pedobacter nototheniae_A. The sequence continues at coordinate 24,293 of NZ_JAVTSO010000004.1, forward strand.
AAAAGAATTTAATAAAACCAGAAATGGCGTTTCCTGGTGGAAAGCCATTATAAAAAGTAAAGATCCATCCGGTTTTCTTGTTCTTTTTGAGGATGGGGCAGCCATTTTAGGTTTGTTAATTGTATTTATCCTGATGCTGTTCAGCCACGCATTTAACCTTCCCGTTTTGGATGGACTGGCATCTGTTTTAGTTGGTACTTTATTGGTTTTTGTTTCGTTTATTTTAGCCAGGGAAAGCAGAAGTTTGCTGATGGGTGAAGGCGTTTCACCAGAAACACAGCAAAAAATTAAAACCATTGCAGAGAATGATAAAGATGTGGTAAGCGTTGTGAGTATATTAACGACCTATCAATCGCCAAAAGAGGTTTTACTCATGCTTATCTTAAATTTCCAGCCAGAACTGGACACGAAAGATTTAACAGATGCGATAGAAAGAATCAGGGAAAATATAAAAACTGAGTTTGATTTAATTAAATTCATCATTATTCAACCTCAGGCTGCTTCAGAATTTGAGCGCTAATTAACCAAAAATTTCTTTTGCTTTAGAAATCGCTTTTTTTAAATCTATTCCTTTACCCAAAACACCTTTAAATAAATCTCCCTCAATTTTTAAGCGGTCTATTGCATTAAAAATATTAAAATCTTTCATTTTTAAACCAGGTTTTACTTCCGTCCAGTGTAAAGGCATGGAAACTGTAGCCCCAACCTTAGGGCGGAGCGAATATGGCCCGGCAATGGTTGCCCCTGGCCTGTTTTGTAAAAAATCAAGATACATTTTTCCTTTTCTGGCAGAAATCATTCGCTCTAATGAAGTGTATTCCGGAATTTGTTTATGAACCAGGTCTACGATAATCCTGGCGAACATCTGGCTTTGCTCATAACTGTATTTGGCTTCTAAAGGAATATAAATATGCATTCCGGTTGAACCTGATGTTTTACAGAAACAAGGTACATCAATGGCATCCAGAACTTTCTTAACTTCCAAGGCCGCTTCAACCACCTGGTCAAAAGTATTTTTATCAGGATCGAGGTCTATCACACAATAATCAGGGTTATCCAGATTTTGTATCCTGCTAAACCAAGGATTCATCTCTATACAGCCTAAACTGGCCATCCACATTAATGTTGCTTCATCAGCCCCAACCAGGTACTCTTTTTTTTCTCCATTGCTGGTTTCATAAGGAAAGGTTTTAACCCAATCAGGCGCTTTACCTTTCACATCTTTTTGATAAAAACCAGGACCGTGAATGCCTCCGGGAAAACGATTTAAAGACTGCGGACGATCTTTTAAATAAGGCAAAATATAAGCAGCAACCTGATGGTAGTAATTAAACATATCTCTTTTGCTTACCTTATCTTCCGGCCAGTAAAGTTTACTTAAGTGGGTAAATTTAAGTTCATGACCTTTTATTTTACGTACCTGGGTTTCATCCTTTGGGTTAAGAAGTGTTTTTGGTTCTTTCCCCACTGGTGGTTTTATGGCTTCCTCATGTTTATCTTCTTTTTTATGAAGTAGCTCATCTGTTGATTTTTCTTTTTCTAAAACCACATCTTTAGCCTTTTTATCTATCCTCATGCCTTTAAAGGATGGATGACGGAAAACACCGTCTTCAGTAATTTCGGTAAAGGCAACTTCACAAACCAGTTCTGGTTTAAGCCAGGTTGCCTTTGCCTTAGGAGGATTGGGCCTGAAACGGGATGGTTTATTTACATCGGGTAAAACCTCAAAAGGACTTTTATCAACGATAAGCGGTTCAAACTGTTTCATCATTTCTTTCTGTAAATGATCGGAAAAACCTGTTCCTACCTTGCCTACATATTCCAATGCGCCTTTTTTATAAACGCCAAGCAGCAAAGAACTAAAATACTTGCTGGTACTGGCATTTTTTGTAAACCCTGCAATTACCACTTCCTGCCTTTTGTGCACTTTAATTTTAAGCCACTCTTTTGATCGTTGGTTTGGTACATACAGGCTGTTGCTTTTCTTGGCAATTATTCCCTCAAGCCCCATTCTTTCTGCTGCATCAAAAAAGTTTATCCCACTTGCTTTAAAAACTTTACCCAACCTGATCTGGTCATCCTCTACCGGCAAAATTTCTTTTAAAATTGCTTGTCTTTGAAAAAGAGGCAGGTCCATCAAATTTTTACCTTCATACCAAAGTACATCGAAAACATAAAAAACCAATTCTCCGTCTGCTTCGCTCCGCCAATTCTGGAGTGAAGAAAAACTCGAAACCCCTTTTTCATTTAATACCAGTATTTCTCCATCCAACAAAGCATTCATTTTCCATTTGCCCAGCAAATCGTAAATTGGATAAAACTTATCGTTAAAGGACTTATTATTTCTGGAAAGCAGGTTTACTTTTCCTTTGTTAACATAAGCCAATGCGCGGTAACCATCCCATTTTACTTCATATTGCCAATCAGGGTCATCAAAAGGTTCATTAACCAATGTGGCTAACATGGGTTTTAATTTTTCGGGCAATGGCGATTTTGGCGCTTTTTTCAAGATAGCCTTAACATCAATTTCATCATCGGCATCAGCCTCTTCCGTTTCTCTTATCGCTTTCTTTTTCGTTGCCTTCTTTTCAGGTTTAAGGGTTTGTTCATGGCCTTCTTTCCATACTTTCTCGGAAGTTTTTTCCATACTTTCAATGGTTTTACCAGAAATTACAGATTGATCCGATTTGGTAATGTCTTTTACTGACGCAAAATCATCTTTATGTTTAATTAAAAGCCAGCCATTTTCGCCCATTCCATGGGTTTTAACTAAGGCAAATTCTCCTTTAAGTTTCTTTCCATTAAGTTTTATTTTTAGCGAGCCGGACTCCAGTTGCTTTAAGAGATGCTTTTCCCGGGCCTTTTTGCCTTTTATTTCCTCAATTGGTTCATAAGTACCTTCATCCCACACAATCACTGTACCTCCTCCGTATTCTCCTGCAGGTATAATCCCTTCAAATGTCCGGTAATCGTAAGGATGATCTTCGACCATCATGGCCAGGCGTTTAGTTTTGGGATCTGTTGAAGGGCCTTTAGGTACCGCCCAGCTTTTTAATACGCCATCCATTTCCAATCTAAAATCGTAATGCAAGCGCGATGCATCATGCTTTTGTACCACAAACCATAATTCATTATTCTCTTTACTTTTTCCTGATTTTGGTTCAGCTGTTTTAGAAAAATCTCTTTTAGCTACATATTTTTCAAGGCTCATATCGATTGTTTAACAGGTAATGGATATGTTTAAAACTATAGTATGGTGAAAAAGGTTTTACAATAGTGTTAACTTATTAAAAACACAAACACATAACAAACTGTTAACAAACAACTTAATTAAAAATACATCTGATTATCATAAATTTGTAAAAGACAAAAAAAGCCCAAACCAAATCTCCAAAAGGCTGTTTTATTATTCACCAATGTATAAATGTTATGGAGCCACTGCACATCCCAACAAATCAAGAATTGCTACTGATTGATGTAGCTGAAGAAAGTGACCGTAAATACTGGGCCGAAAAGCTCGGTGTGAGTTGCGAAACCTTAAAATCTGCCATCAGGGCAATCCATAATATGGAATTTATTAAGGTTCAACAATATTTAACCTCTCATAAACTAAAGCAAACGCCATTTAACGAATCCTTTATTTAATGCATCAGGCAATGAAAAGTACAAAGAAAGCGGGCGTTCAAATTAATGGCATCCAACCTATAACGGATTGCAACCATCTTATAGATTTACCTTCAACAGAAGATATTTTTTCCAGTAAGGATGGCATTTTCTCTAAAAATAACCAGCCAAAAGGCGAAATTAAGCTTCTAAGTAAATTCTTCCCGAAGAATGGATTATACAATTTACTTTAGATAAAGACAAATTAATAAAAACCTTGTCTGTCTATTTTTGTTAATGTTCATATACACCTATAATGAATATTGCTACAATAAAGCATTAACAAAAGCCTATGAGTAAACCATACCAAATTACCAACCATAAATCCCTCTGTAACCAATTAGAAATTTTAAAAAACCAATTAAAAGAAAAAGAACATACCATACCAAAAGACAGCCTTAACCTACTCCAATCTAAATTTGTACGATTGAAACATCGAAATTCAGGTAGTTTTAAACATGCAGAAAAAACAGTCTTTAATAAAAATCTGATTGGTAACTTTTTATCAAAAATGGTTAAAGGCAAATTATTTAAGCGCCAGGGTTTTCTATTTAAACTTTTCGCGGGAATAATTGCTAAAAGAACAGGTAAACATATTCATCAGAAATTCCTTTCCTAATAAGAATAAATTGAGTAGTTGTGGTAGTAGCACAACTACTTTTTTATTTTTCGGAGCCTAAACAAATAAAAAGGCCAAGCTGTTTACTATCGTCATTGGATCATCCCTAATCCTAGATAAAAACATCACTTGGCCGGTAACAGAAAGCACATCCCATTAATAAACAATTTAAAATGTTTAATTTCCTGGCATGGCTATATTTTAAGCACAAATAAATACGCTAAGCCAATTCTGGCTTGTTTTACAGCTGCAATAAATTTTATTTTTTTTTATAAGTATTCCAGTCAAAATTAAACTTCTCTTTTCAGATTGAAGCTTAATGATGAAACATTAAGAAATGTTAACAATAAATACTCAATAGGGCTGATTGATAGGCAAACGAATTGCCTACTAAATAATTAAACTGCTTTTTTGGCTTATTAGTATAACCAAACTAATATTTACAATTAAAAAAACACAATAAACTGAATTACAGCTAAATAAAATAAAGATATATTTTTTTCATGATGTAATATTACATTTGGAAGGTTGGGACTTATGATTTAAAAATGAAGAAGATAGTATTAATCAGGCATGGAGAAAGTTTATGGAACCGGGAGAATAGATTTACAGGGTGGACTGATGTTGATCTTTCAGAAAATGGTTACATAGAAGCTAAAAAGGCTGGTGCAATTTTATTAAAGAACGGATATAACTTTGACCTGGCTTTTACTTCTTTATTAAAACGGGCCATAAAAACGCTCCACATTGTGCTGGAAGAACTGGATCATTTGTGGATACCAGAGCTAAAATCATGGCGTTTGAATGAACGTTTCTATGGGGCTTTACAAGGGTTAAACAAAGCGGAAACTGCTCAGAAATATGGTGCCGAACAGGTTTATAAGTGGCGAAGAGATCCTGATGAAGAACCTCCGGCATTAACCAAAGATGACCCACGTTACCCGGGCATGGATTTAAGATATGCGGCTTTGACTGAAGCAGAATTACCTTTGACCGAAAATTTAAGTGATACCATTGCCCGTGTTTTACCTTTTTGGACAGAAACTATAATTCCGGCTTTACAAAGCGATCAGAAAATTATTATCGCTGCTCATGGCAATAGTTTAAGGGCTTTAATTAAATACATAGATGGCTTGAGCAATGAAGAGGTTACTGCTTTAGAAATTCCTACCGGCGTGCCTTTGGTTTACGAATTTGATGATAAATTACAAAAGCTGAGCCATTACTACCTGGTTTAACATTTTTAGTTTTTCATAAACTTTCTATTAGTTTAATGATACTTATACATGATTTAAGTAATTATAGGGCTGTTCCTTTTTTAAAGACCTTTGCTGCATTAAATAACACAGAAATGGAATATAGAAAATTAGGAAATACAGATTTAAAACTCTCCGCAATTACTTATGGCGCTTTTGCTATTGGTGGCACCATGTGGGGTGGAAATGAAAAAAGTGATTCTATTGAAGCCATCCACGCTTCTATTGATCATGGAGTGACGACTTTAGATACAGCTCCATTTTACGGATTAGGCTTAAGTGAAGAATTAATCGGTGATGCCTTAAAAGGTAAAAACCGGAGTAAAATACAGATTCTGACTAAGTTTGGACTGGTTTGGGATGGCAGTAACCAGGGTAAAGGCGAACATTTTTTTGATCTTGAGGAAGGTGATAAAAAAATTCCTGTTTATAAATACACTTCCAAAAATAACATTATTAAAGAGGTTGAAGAGAGCCTGAAGCGATTGAAGACCGATTATATAGACCTTTTACAACTCCATTGGGCAGACCAGACTACGCCAATTGCAGAAACTATGGAAGCGCTTGACGACTTGATTAAACAAGGAAAAATCAGAGCAGCAGGTGTTTCTAATTATAGTATTGATCAAATGCAGGAAGCTGAAAAAACTATCTCACTCGCTTCAAACCAAGTTTCTTACAGCATGTTAAACCGTGCTATAGAAAAAGATTTAGTACTCTACTCTATTGAGCAAAACAAAGGAATTATTGCTTATAGTCCCATGGAACGTGGTTTATTAACTGGCAAGTATTTTAAACAGGGCAAACTTAAACATGATGACCATAGAAATGGTTATTTTAACCAGTTTAACCTGGAAAATGTAAAAACCTTTTTAGAAAGCATTAGCCCGCTTGCAGAACGTAAAAAAGCTACTGTTGCACAATTGGTTTTAAGGTGGACAACCTTACAGCAGGGCATTACAATTGTGTTGGCGGGTGCAAGAAATAAAGCGCAGGCAATTTCTAATGCAGGTGCTATGAATTTTGATTTAACCTTGGATGAACTTGCATTTATTCAAACTGAATTAGAAAAAATATAATTTATCATCAGGAAGCTCTATTATAAAACTCGATTCTTATTGGGCTTTGGTAGATTGAATCTGTCGAAATATTGTCTATTCTAATGATATTTCGACAGTTCCTGAATTGATAAATGTGGTTCAGGTTCCTGATTTATTTCACCAACCGATAGGCCTGGAGTAGATCTGTATTTAATAATTTGCAGTTTTTCATAAAAATCAATTTTCAAACTCAAATTGTTTGGGGATTTTGTAGCCCTTTTTATATGGAATAGTAACTTCTGCAACTTTTACATTTTTTTCCAGAAGACAATTATTTTTTATAATCTTCAAATCATATACTGATTTACCATTAGGTTCAAAACTATAGGTATTGCTTTCGCAAATCACCAATTTAAAATCATCACCTGCACCTTCGCCATAGTTATGGTAAGTTGTAATGTGAACCAGATTACTTAATTTTCCGTTTTGCAGATTAATCACATCGTGGTGATAATTGCTTCCCATGTGCTCTTGTCCGCCAGTTAAAACAATCCCTACTGAATGGTCACCTGTGAGGACGAGTTTTTCAAATTCTCCAGGATTTCCATACATACCTCCGCCCCCGGCATTAAGCATAAAATCAGTTCTTTGCCAATTCCCGTTTTCTTTTTTAAAGACAAAAACATCACACCACCCAACTGAAGCGCCATAAAAAGGGGCTCTGTTTTCTGCTACGGCTATTCCATATAAGTCGGTATTTGCCTGAAAAAACACCAAAGAATTAAATTCTCTTTGAATTGTATCTCCAGGCATATCCCCTATGGCTGCGTTGCTTACTGTATCGTAAACAGATTGGCTTAATCGTTCCACATCTTCCAAGCTAAAATCTTTAACTTCGGGCTGCCATTTATAATCAGGTTTGGGAATAGAAATTTCGGCTTTTAAACTGTCTTTTGAAACCGTGTCTGCTATTTTAACATTTGCTTTTTTATTGAAATCCGTTTCCCGGCCAAACTGATAAGATATTGCCCAATATACCATCGCTAAAAGCAATATTATACCAACTGCAATAAAAACCTGCTTTCTTTTCATTGGTTAAAATTTAGCAATCGTAATTTCCATAATTAGTTTTCTCCAGCGCATCCTCCATGACGTCTTTTTGCTGTTTAGGTAGTGGCTGTACATTTAAGATCACTTTAAGCTGTCTTTTTCCATCCGGGCTAATCCAAATTCCCTGCATGCCATTTGATGTTTTTTGTAAAATCATTACTCCTGTAAAACGAAACTCGGGCATGGTAAAATTACCTTTCCCGTCGGTTTCTGGCAGCAATTGTATCCACGGAGTATTTTTACCATAACGATAAATTGCCATATAGTTTTCAAATCCTCCGCAGGGATTTTCATTTTCTTTTAAATACAGGGTAACTGGTTTGCTATCAATGGTTCCTTTATATAGTTTAGAGCTACTTTTTTGAGCCTTGGCACCAAACGAAAGCATTAGCAAAATGAATAAAATCTTTTTCATGAGATATTTTAACACGGTTAGTTTAAATCTTTAATCAGGTAATTTGGGCGCTGATCAGCATTACAATCAACAAGGCCAAACAAGCCGTAAAGCAATAATAGGTTTTATTTTTATTATGGGTAACCATAAAGTAAATGGCAGGCAACAGGCAGCTTAACATCAGTAAACCCTCGCCAAGCATTGCTCTGGAGTAAATTACCGGATTTACATAGTACCACGGATTACCATTGACTACACCCCAGGAATAGTTGGCCACCTCTTTATTAATGCTTACAACCCACCATTCGTTTAACGAGATAAAGGCCCACAAAGCAAAAAATAAGCTACAGAAAATGCTTAGAATCCAAAATACATGTGGTTTTCGTTTAATCATGAATTATCCGGAAAATAAATCAACAGGTTTTTGCCTGTGTTTAACTGACCAAAATAAATTTAGAAGTATATATTTATAAAAACCTACAGATTTATTATTCGTTCGCCACCGTTTATTATCTGCCCGAAAGCGCTTATTATTCGTTCGGGTAAATTGTAAATAAATTTATTGATCAATGGTGAAGGGAATACAAAGTTCTATCGTGGTGCCTTCGCCCGTTTTACTGTTTATATTAATCCCGGCAGGCAAACCACTTTCTTTAGCTAAAATTTCTAAACGTTCTTTACTAATGGCTGTAGACAAAGATTTGTGTTGCGGATATTTTTGATGCTCATTTTCAAATCCTTTTCCATTGTCTTTAATAGACACAAATAAAATCTGACCATCGATTTTAAAGTGTACAGAAACATTCCCTTCTTTACTATTTGCATCTATACCATGAATAATTGCATTTTCTACAAAGGGCTGCATCAGCATTGGCGGAATCATAATCACGCCAGTATCATCATTAACAGGTTCATTTATTTCGTACTGAAAAGCATCATCGTACCTCATTTGCTGTAAACTCAGGTAATTTTCTAATGCTGCAATTTCTTCACTTAGCGGAACCAGTCGTTCTCTGGAAAGCTCTAAACTACTTCGCAGCAAGCGCCCAAACTGATTTAAATATTTTAAGGTCTTTTCTTTCTCATCAAAACGGACAAAACTTTGCAATGCTGATAACGTATTAAAAATAAAGTGAGGCTCCATTTGCGTACGCAGCAAACGTTGTTCTAAATAAGCCTTTTCAGTTTCGCTGTTCAGCTTGCGCTGGCGTTGAATAAAATAAAGCAATAAGGCAATGGCCAAACCCAACAAAGCCACCAGCGTGGTAATAACCAGCCATAACCGATTGCTTTGTAAACGGCCCTGAGCAATTCCGACGGTTTGGTTTAAGGTATTTATAGATTTATCTTTTGCCTGAAGCTGATAAATGGAAGCCATTTCTGCAACAGCACGTGCATTTTCTGTTTCGTAAACAGACTTAAATAAATTAATTAACCTGCTTTGCTGTTGCTCTGCTTTGAAATATTGTTTGGTTAAAAAATAATAGCCTAACAGATTCTGATGGTAAGAAATAAAATTCTGATCGTCTCCGGCAGCGGGATATTTTTGAATAAAATCTTTACACCTTTCAAGATAAAAATGAGCACTGTCGTGCTGTTTATCTTTTAAAAATGCACCCGCTAAATCAGAATAAGTACCAAATAAATTTGCCGAAACTACGCTGGTGGCCAATTTACCCCGTTCCATTTCTTCCTTTTCATCCAATAAAAGTCGTTTTTTATTGTAGTAAATAGATGAATCGGTTTGATTGGTTTGTTGAAAATATAGGGCTTTACGGTCGTAAAGAAATCTAACCTCTGTTTCGTCGGGGTGTAAGCGATGTAATTTGTCCATTTTGGACACATATTTATAGACCGAATCCTTACTTCCTCCTGATTTAAAAAAACAAAGTGACATTTGGCTACTTGCACGGTATTGTGCCGAATAGTCATCAGGTAGTTGCGGTAATAACTTTAAGGCTTCTCTATTCATGCTAAAAGCATTGTTAAACTGATAAAGCTTTTCGCTGGATTGTGCTGCAGAAAAAAAGATCGTTACTTTTTGTTTCGCTGATAAACCTAATGAGGTATCTGCAACTAACATTTGCCCTGCCTGATTAAAATAATAATTAGCCTGATGAATTTTATGTTCCGTGTTGGCTGCATTACCCAAGCCCGCGTATAAAAGTACTTTATCATCTAAGTGACCTGGCTGATTATCCATAAAAGCCCAGGCGAGTTCCATATGTTTTTTTAAAGAATCTCTTTCGCGCAGACCGTAAAAAACACCTGCAATATTATATTCTATTTTCGACCGAAGTACAGAATCACCCTCAAAACGCTTATCGGCCAGTTTTTGATTCCAAAAAGCAAGCCGCACTTTTAAATCCGGATTCTTCTTTAAGGTATCAACAAATTGCTTAAATTCTTTAAGGTGCTGATCTGTATCACTTTGCACCATATGACTTATTTTCTGTTTACAGGAAAAGAAAAATAAAACCACCAACAAGGAGAATATGCTTATCTTTTTCACGTACCTAAATGACTGATTCTTTGAACAATGAACTCTTTACGGCGATCTGAAACCGGAATTTCGGTCTTATCTTTTAACAACAGTTCTCCAACTTTTAAAAATTTATCGATATAAGTTATATTGACCAGATAGGATTGGTGCGGACGAAGAAACCATTTCTCGGGCAATAGTTCATCATAAAATTTAAGCGGTTTGGAAATGATGATTCTTTGTCCGTCGGCTAAAACAAAATGGGTATAGCTACCATCACTGCGGCAATAAACAATATCTTTTAGCTGTACAATTTGTAAATATTCCAGGGTGTGTAAAACGATGCGGCTCTCCAATCCTTCGGTGTGGTTGCTGCTGACTTTCAGAACTTCCAGCTGTTGCTGTTGTTTCGAAAGATTTAATCCGCTTTCATCCGTAATTTTTTGAAGTGCGGCTTTAAGTTCGGCTTCATCCAATGGTTTAAGCAAATAATCTAAAGCACCGTATTTTATGGCTTTTATCGCAAAATGATTGTAGGCAGTAATAAATATAATGCGAAAATCAACTTTTTCAACCTGGCTCAAAATATCAAATGCGGTTCCGTCTGTTAGTTGAATATCCATTAAAACCAATTGAGGTTGGGTGGCCTTAATTAAGGTTAAGGCATCACTTACATTGGTGGCAGAACCCAGCAGATTAAAATCTTTTTCCTGTTCCAGCAGCCAAACAATTTCTTTTCTTACTGCAGGCTCATCCTCAATGATAAGGGTTCTAATCATGTACGCTTAGTTAGGTTTCGCAAGCAAATTAATAATTTAAATGATAGCCGGGGTAAAACTATTGTAGATATTTATATTTCTGTTGATCTGGCTTGATCAATTTGAAGTAAAACCTTTTTATACAGGTTCAATAGCACTTGCTACCAATCCAGCCTTACTCATTTCAATTTTAAAATAGATATCCATGCCTACCCAAACCTCACTTTTAAAGTCTGCTAAAGAAAATGTAATTTCCTGTTCGTTCTCATCAGTAATAACACCACTATTATTCTCATCAATAAAAGTGATTTTGCCTTTTCTAATCATATATTTTATACACAACTACTTACAAAAATAAATCGATTCAATATTAAGCTTTTCCGTATTATTAGTTTGTATAAAAAAAACTACATCAATCAATTATTTTACAAACAATTAGCATATCGAATATAAGTCTTAAACTAAGCTTTAAGTTTTACAGAATCTTTTTATATCCTATTTTAATCAGGATTTATTTAAATCATCTGCACTCCACAACGGCTCCGTGTTTTCCAGGACCTGAATTTGGAGACAAGAAAGGAATGCCTAAATCTGAAGCGCGGAGAATAAAAAGTACACCAATAAAAAGCATAAACCAGGGAATAAGTTTTTGGGTATTGAAGCGAATGTATTTTTTAAGGTAAACACCGCCAAGAGAAATCATCAGCATGAGCGGCGTGGTGCCCAAACCAAACAAAAACATAAAGGTAGCGCCGCCTTGTGAGGTTGAACTATTTAAAGCGGTAGCCAAAGCGAGGTAAACCATGCCACAGGGAATTAAACCATTCAACATTCCGGCAAAAAAGCCCCAAAATGGCAAGATGAAAACCTTAGACATTAATTTACTGATTGGCTTTATGAGGATTAACTGAAAACCAGATAATTTCTTTTGGTAAGCATTGCTTAAGTGTAAAATTGTAAAAAGAATAAGCGTGGCACCCATTGCAATACTCAAAACTTTTTGATTGCTGAATACGCTTAAACCGTTTCCTAAAGTACCTGCAATTAGTCCAAGCAATGTATAAATAAGGATTCGACCGAGCTGATATAATAATAATTGAAATGCGGCATGGATGAGCTTATTTTTTTGAAATGGCATACCTAACATTAACGGACCGCACATTACCGCACAGTGTAAACTGCCCAACAGCCCCATTATAAATGCCAAAGGGAAATAGCTTATCATAACATGATGTTCTTTTTATACTGGTATTTCTTTTTACCTGAATGCCATTGCAGGTTTAAAAACCAAAGCCCTTTTCCCATTTTACTTTTATCAATTAAAATTAAATTAGAGGTCCCAATGGTATTTCCTTCGTATTTAAGATCATCGGCATTATTTGAAGCCCGCATGAGTACAAGTTTATAGCTTGCACTGTCTTTTAAGGTAATTATTACCTGTTGTTTATTGATTTGAATAGCGGGTTCGGCATTATCATTTAGGGTATTTTGTTTTGCATTATATTCCTCGTTATAGTTAATGCCTTTTTCGTAATAATTTTCTTCTATCAGCGCATCTCTTCCGTGTACAAAGAACATGTAAATCACCATACCAATAATAAACAGCATAAAAGTAATCATGCCCAACACAATTTTTGTTCCCCAGTTCATATTCATCTCTTTAGTTATTTAATTATCGGGCTGTGCAAAAAAGCTGGTTGTTGCGGTACTTAACACTTTTCCGTCAGCAATAACTTCAAACCCGGCATCACTTTTATAAGCTTTAATGTAGCGCTGTTTACGAATCAGAAAAAATGTAATCTGAACGGTTCCTTCCTTTGGCAATATGGTTGCTTTCTGAATAAACTCAATTTCATCTCCTTCATTTACAGATTGAAACTGAAATTTAACTGCTTTATTCGTTTTGTTAATCAGTTCTGCATTATACAGGTTGCTTACTTTACCATCGGCCCGGTTTTGATAAAGGGTGCCGCTTGCCCTGAGTACGGTAGTTTGTACATTTTCGCGTTTGTAGATTAGGGAAGAAAATACCAGTAATACCACAAATAGTACCGCAGCGTAGCCTAAAGATTTTAATCCGATTTTATAGGGCTTTTTATGCTGAATAAAATCCTGGTTGTAAAAACCAATTAAAGATGGTGGTTTTTCGGTTTTAAGCATAACTTCATTGCAGGCATCAATACAGGCTGTACAATTTATGCATTCAAGCTGTGTGCCTTTTCTAATATCAATACCTGTTGGACAAACCTGTACACAAAGACCGCAATCGATGCAATCGCCCAGTTCTGTATTGGAAATGTTTTTCTGAATGCGTCCACGGGGCTCTCCACGAGTGGAATTGTAAGCAACCACTAAACTTTGGTTATCAAGCAAAACACCTTGCAGCCTGCCATAAGGACAAATTACGGTACAAACTACTTCACGTACATAAGCAAAAATGCCGTAAAAAATAAAGGTAAAGAGCCAGATGGAAATAAAACCAGACAAATGTTTTGAAATCGGTTCTGTAATTATTTTAATCAATAAATCAGAACCAATAATATAGGCCAGAAAAGTATTGGCTATACAAAAAGAGATGAACATAAAGAGCAGGTGTTTACTACCCTTTTTCACAATTTTTTCTGCATTCCAATTTTGCTGGTCTAATTTTCTTTGTTTATTTGCATCGCCTTCAATCCAATATTCAATTCTGCGAAAAACCATTTCCATAAAAATGGTTTGCGGGCAAACCCACCCACACCAAAGTCGGCCCAAAACAACTGTAAAACACACAATGAACATGATGAAGATCAGCATGGCCAACGCAAACAGGTAAAAATCCTGTGGGGTAAAAATTAAGCCAATAAAAACAAACTTGCGTTCTAAAAAATTAAGCAATACAAGTTGTTCTCCCCTGAATTTCAAAAAAGGTGAAGAAAACAAAAGCGCCAGCAATACATAACTTACCCATTTGCGGTAGCTGTATAATTTACCTGCTGGTTTTTTAGGGTAAACAAATTCTCTACCCTTGCTTTTATCCAATTCTTTACTTTTTTGCAGCATCTTCTTTTATTGCATTATCATCAACGTTTTTCTCTTCAAATTTTTCGCCTTGTGGTGCTTTAGCGCCTGCCGGATTTGTTCCGTGCAGAGATAAAATATAGTTGGCAACGGCGCTGATTTGTTTTGGTGTCAGGTTTTTCTCCCAGCTAATCATTCCCTTTTCGGGTACGCCGTATTTGATGGTTTTAAACACATTATTAATCCCACCTCCATGCAACCAATAATCATCAGTTAAATTTGGGCCAATAAGTCCCTGGCCTTTATCTCCATGACAAACCACACAATTGGCTGTAAAAATGTTTTTACCCTCTGCTACAACGCTTTCAGTATTATCAAACTTAACCGAGTTTTCATCAATTGTATTGGCAGATTTTTCTAAATATGCCGCTTTTTCTTCCAGTGCCTTGGTCATTTCGTGTTCGTATTCCTTATCCTGAAGATCGCCATAACCACCAATGTGGTAATAAAACAAGTAACCAGCTGCAAAAAACATGGTTCCAAAAAACAATACGTTAAACCAGGTTGGCACCGGATTATTAAGTTCTTTTATGCCATCATAAGCGTGCTCTATTTCTAAATCCTTCTCTTCTTCTATAGGTCTTAAACTTAAAATTTTAGTCCAGATGGAAGTCTTTTTCTCCTTCTTTTTCAACCAGCTATCGTAATCAAGCCTCGGTTCTTTAGCAGGCATGTTATACGGTGTTGGATTGAGTTGCTCGCGATACATTACTTTAAATGCATTCAGCAAAGTAATGGTTACAAAAAGCAGTATCACCATAAACAGTAACGACATTGCAATCAATAACTCGGCACTTGTTAAACCCAACAAACTTGGTTCTGATGAAACTGCTGGCAGAGGCACAACTTTTTCATCGGCAGCAAATACACATACAGACCAGCATGAAAGTAAAAACAGTAATTTAATCTTCTTCATATTCATTGGTTTGGTTGTCTTCAATTGGCAGTTGACTCATCAGCTGGATATGCCCTTTATTTAATTTAAGTAGATAAATACCTACTATAATGAAAAATACCATGAACATAATCAGTGAGCTGATCAGGTATAATTCTCCGCCTGCTAAGTTTTTAATCTGATTAAACATAATTTATTGGTTTGATGGAATTTCTTCTTTATTTGCTTTAATATCGGTCCCTAATCGTTGCAGATAGGCTATAATGGCTACAATTTCTCTGTCGCTCTTTACCTTAATATTATTTTGTTTTAATTCGGCAGCAATTTTTTCGGCCTGAACATTCAGTTGTTCATTTGCATGCAGATCAAAGCCTTCTGGATAAGGAACACCTAAAGTTTGCATCGCCCTGATTTTAGTTGCTGTTGTACTGATGTCGAGTTTCTGCTCAATTAACCATGGGTATGGTGGCATAATACTTCCGGGCGACATAGATGTTGGATCTACCAGGTGATTATAATGCCATGCATCAGAATATTTTCCACCTATACGGTGTAAATCTGGTCCGGTACGTTTGCTGCCCCACAAAAACGGATGGTCGTAAACAAATTCCCCGGCTTTACTATACTCCCCATAACGTTCTGTTTCTGAACGGAAAGGGCGTACCGTTTGAGAGTGACAGTTTACACAACCTTCCCTAATGTAAAGATCTCTACCTTGTAATTCTAAAGCCGTATATGGCTTTACACTGGCAATGGTTGGTACATTAGATTGGATGGTGAATGTTGGCATCATTTCTACCATACCTCCAATTAAAATGATGATTAAAGAAAGCACCATAAATTTCATTGGCTTACGTTCCAAAACGCGGTGCCAGGCCCTGTCGGCAGGAGAACTATCTACAATTACTTTTTCAAGTGGCATCGCTTCAGCAGGCTCATTGGCTACCAGTTTGGCACCAAGCATTGTTTTAGCCAAATTGTAAGTCATTACAATTACTCCTGTTAAATAAAGTGCCCCGCCAATTGAACGTAAAACGTGCATGGGTATAATTTGCAGTGTGGTTGCTAAAAAGTTGGGGTATTTAAGTAAACCTTCAGGTGTAAATTCCTTCCACATTAATCCTTGGGTAAAACCTGCCCAATACATTGGAATGGCATAAAAAAGAATACCTAAAGTACCAATCCAGAAATGAAATCCGGCCAGTTTTTTTGAGTAAAGGGTTGTTTTATAAATTCGTGGAATTAACCAGTACAGTACGCCAAAGGTTAAGAAACCATTCCAGCCTAAAGCGCCAACATGCACATGGGCAACAATCCAGTCGGTGAAGTGTGCAACGCCGTTAATTTGTTTTAACGATAACAAAGGCCCTTCAAAAGTAGCCATACCATAAGCGGTAAGTGCCACAACCATAAACTTTAAGGTTACATCTTCTCTCACTTTATCCCAGGCGCCCCTTAACGTAAGTAAACCATTAATCATACCGCCCCAGCTTGGTGCGATAAGCATAATTGAAAAAGCCACGCCTAAAGATTGTGCCCAGCCCGGAAGAGAAGTATACAACAAGTGGTGTGGACCTGCCCAGATGTAGATGAAAATTAATGACCAAAAGTGTAGAATACTTAACTTGTAAGAATATACAGGCCTTCCGGCCATTTTTGGCAAGAAGTAATACATCATTCCAAGGTATGGTGTGGTTAAGAAAAACGCAACCGCATTATGTCCATACCACCATTGTACAAGTGCATCTTGCACACCGGCATACACATAATAACTTTTCAGAAATGAAACGGGTAACTCGAATGAATTAACAATATGCAGTACAGCAATGGTTACAAAAGTGGCAATGTAAAACCAAATGGCCACATACAAATGGCGTTCGCGGCGTTTAATAATGGTACCGAACATATTTATACCAAACACCACCCAAATTATGGTAATGGCTATATCTATAGGCCACTCTAACTCAGCGTATTCATGAGAGGTGGTGAAACCTAAAGGTAAAGTAATTGCCGCTGCAACAATAATAAGCTGCCAACCCCAAAAATGGATCTTACTCAGTACATCGCTAAACATCCTGGCTTTAAGCAAACGTTGCAGTGAATAATAAACCCCCATAAAAATGGCATTTCCAACAAAGGCAAATATTACAGCATTGGTGTGCAAAGGTCTGATCCTTCCGAAAGTGGTGTATTGATTGCCCAAATTCATGGCTGGCTTGAATAATTGCATGGCTGCAAGAAGACCTACCGTCATTCCTACGATCCCCCAAACCAGCGTGGCGATCCCAAAATTGCGAACGATCTTGTTATCGTAAGTAAATTTTTCTAACTGCATAATAATAGAAATTGTTTTGTTCGTTTTTATAGTCCAAAGGTATTGAGCAGGGCCCTGCGTAAAGGTGACAGGGATTAGGCAGAAAAGTGATCTTCTTCACTTTTTTCCTTTTCAGGTTCATCATCAAAGAGTACGCGTATACCTGGGGTATATACATCATCGTGCTGGCCGGTTTTAGATGCCCAGAAAAATGCAGCAAGAAATATTACAGCCATGAAAACACTGCAACACACCAGAAAATACAGAATATTCATATCAGTTTATGTTTACGTGCAAAGAAACGGGTGGCCAATGTTGTGAAACCAATAATGGTAATGGTGCTGATGGGCATTAATACGGCAGCCACTAATGGATAAAGTGTACCCTGTACGGCATAATAAATCCCGATACAATTGTAAACGGTGGCGATGGCAAAACTTATCTTAATGATTTTCAAGCCATCTTTGCTTAAATTAATAAATTTAGACAGTTGCTGTAGGGAATCTCCTTTCAAAATGGCATCACAACCCGGTGTAAAATTGTTAATGTTATCGGTAAGGGCTATGCCAAAATTACTTTGTTTTAATGCACCAGCATCATTTAAACCATCGCCAAGCATCATAACCTGTTTAGTTTGCTGCTGCAATTCTAAAATGGCATTTAACTTTTGATGTGGGCTCTGCCTAAATTTCATTTTAGTTCCGGATGGAAATACCGCTTGTAAAACTTCTTTGTCTCTATCACTATCTCCAGACAAAACCTGCAAATCAAAACGGTTTTTTAAATGCGAGAGCAATATGTTCAAATCTTTACGCCATTCTTGCCGAATGGTAAAACAACCCTTATACACACCATCTATCGCAATGTGCACACCATTTCCATTTAAAGAGTTAACATTTTGCGGCATTAAGGAAACCTGCCCAATGCGTATCATTTGTTTGTTTGCTTTTCCTTTTAAACCTTGCCCGGCAATTTCTTCGTAATCTGCAACAGCATAAAACTGATCCACCCGTAAATCCTTTAAAATATGCCTGCTTAATGGATGTGAAGAATTGCGAAGTAAAGAGGCCACAGCCATTTTTTCGCCGTAAGTAAGTATGCCATTAAAATTTAATTCGGCATGTTCAGCACTCGTTAGTGTTCCTGTTTTATCAAAAACAATGGTATCGCAGGCAGCAAGCGCTTCAACTGCATCCGTATTTTTTACATAAAATCCTTGTTTGTCAAAAACCGCTAAAATAGCCGATAAAGTAAAAGGGGTACTCAAGGCCAATACACAAGGACAAGCTACAATAATAACTGCGGTAAAGGCAGCCCAGGCTTTATGACTATCGTGCTGAGCAAGCCAATAACCAGTTGCAGAAAAGGCTATAATAAAAACACCAAGACTAAAGTACTTTGCAATACGATCGTTAAAACTTTGTTTATTGGTACCAGGGGTATAATGCTCATGATTCCATAAACCAGTTAAATAACTCTGGGATACAGGCTTAATAACTTCCAATTCAACAGCTCCTGCCGTTTGCTTGCCGCCTGCATAAATAATTTCGCCCAATACATGGTGCACCGGTTCAGATTCGCCGGTTACAAAACTCATATCCATCCACGCATCGCCCTTCATTAAAATGGCATCAGCCGGCACCAATTCTCCGTTTCGGATCCAAAGCCTGTCTCCTATCTTAATATCGTTAATGGCTACAGGTTTTTCTTTGCCCTCAACCAGGGTAGTTACTGCTATAGGGAAATAAGAACGGTAATCCCGATCAAAAGAAATATGATGATAAGTTCTTTGTTTAAGCCATTTACCCATTAAAAGTAAAAACACCAAACCTGTTAATGTATCGGCAAACCCTGGACCTGTATTGAAAAGGATCTCGACAGCTGTCCTTAAAAATAAAACAGCCATAATGAGGGCAAGCGGCGTATCCAAATTAATGTGTTTATGCCTGATGCTGGTAAAGGCAGAAATAAAATAATCGCGACCGCAGTAAAAGGTAACGGGAAGGGAGAAAGCCAGGTTAAGCCAGCCAAAAAGGTATTGAAATTGTTTTTCAAAACCCGAAAGCCCAAAGTATTCAGGAAAACTGAACAGCATAACATTACCCATACAAAACCCCGCTACGGCAATTTTTAAAATCAATGCTTTATCAACAGAATTGCTATGGGCTTTAACCACATCCTGAAGGCTGATTAAAGGCTCATAACTAATGTGGTTTAAACGCTCTACCAATTGCCTGAGCGAAATTTCCTCGTGCTTAAAACTTATGGTTACCTGCTTTTTGATAAAATCTATCCTGGAGTTGAAAATAGCAGGATCAATTTTATATAAATGCTCAAGCAACCAGATACATGAACTACAATGTATTGCCGGAATATAAAAGGTAACAATGGTAGATTGATCGTGCCTGTAATCAATTAATTGTGCAACAATGCTCGGTTCATCCAAATATTCTAAGTGCTTATCGCCACTTAATCTTTGCCCTGGATTATCGTTGTAAGCATAATAATTGCATAAATTATTTTCTGAGAGCATTTTATAAACACCCTGGCAACCTGCACAACAGAAATTGTGGTTATCCAGCTGGAAATTTACTTTTGGCAAATCATCGCCACAGTGGTAACAAACCGTTTCGGTTATTGTATTTTTTTGATTTTCCATGCATCATATAGTTTTATACAGCTGCGCTAAAAATGCTGCTGGTAGGTTGCTTTAGCCACAGTCTTTCGTCTAAAGCCATGCATATGTTTCTTAAAAAAGACATACCAGAATACGTAACATTAAGTTCTTTTTCTGTTACCGATACCAGTTTATCTTTAATTAGTGGACGTAAGCGTTCGTAAGCAGACTGAGCAATACCTTCATTGAAAAATGTTTGGTTTCTGCACATAATATCTAATATATGCTGTCTGATTATCAGATCTTCAGTTGAAAGTATATGACCTTTTTCTGCAGGTAAAATCCCGGCATTTATTTTATCCAGATACACCTCTACCATTTTCGAATTTTGTGAAAAACCTGTCCAGCAGTCGCTGATAGACGACACACCTAAGCCAATAAGTAAATGGGTATGCTGATTGGTGTATCCCATAAAATTACGATGCAGTTTCTTTTCTGTACTGGCGCGATAAAGGGAATCATCTTTTAAAGCAAAATGATCCATGCCAATATCGCCGTAACCTGCATGGAGCAGCAAGTCTTTCCCTAAGTTATAAAGTGCAAACTTGGCATCGCCCTGGGGCAGGTCTTTCTCTGAATAATGACGTTGTCCGGGTTTTAACCAAGGCACATGCGCGTAGCTGTAAAAGGCTATCCGATCGGGCTGCATGGCAATTACCGCCTCAATGGTTTCGGTTAAGCCTCCAATGTTTTGTGCAGGCAAGCCATAAATAAGATCAAAATTTATAGATTCGTAACCTATTCTTCTTGCTTCCTCAGTAACCTTGAAAACCTGCTCAGGGCTTTGAAATCGGTTGATCATCAATTGCACTTTAGGGTCAAAATCCTGAATCCCTAAACTCAAACGTTTAAAACCCAATTGATAAAGCACCTGAAGATGCAATGCCGAAGTGTTTGCCGGATGTGCTTCAAAAGATAATTCGGCATCTGCTGCTAAATAAGCATAATCCAAAATACCGAGTATGAGGTCATTAAGATTTTCAGCACTAAAAAAAGTAGGCGTTCCTCCGCCCAGGTGTAATTCCCTTATTTTAGGTTTCGACCCAAAAACAGCAAGGTACATTTGCCATTCTTTAAGTAATGCCTGGATATAAGGTTTTTCTACTTCATGGTTTTTAGTAATCCGGGTATTGCAGCCACAATAGGTACACAAGCTCTCGCAAAACGGTAAATGAATGTATAAACTGATTCCTTCTTCTTGATGGCTCAGATACGTTTTTTGTACCGACTCCAGCCAGGCACTGGTGCTGAAGGTTTCTGCATCCCAGTAAGGTACGGTAGGATAACTGGTGTACCTTGGTGCAGCAACGTTATATTTTTTAAGCAGCGCAGCAGTATCCATTACTTTAAGGCTTTAGCAACACCACAATTATTTTGGCAGCAACAGGCTTTACCTACACATTTACCTGCAGCCCATTGATCCAGGTTTTTAATAACCTGCTCCATCCTTGATTTAAGGTTATGATTACCCTCCTGAAAAGGAACATTTGCAATCTTCATTCCGGCTATACCGGCGGCTTTAAGGTCTAAATGATCGGTTTCAAATGATGAAGTAGCGATGTATTTAATCCCTAAAGTTTTTAATCCGGCAATCATACCAGCATCCAATACATCATTATTAAACACCAGCAAACTTTCTTTTCCATTTGCAAAAGCCAAAGTATCTTTGGTTAAGCTATTTGCGATGATGGTAATATCGTGCTTTTTAAGATTAGCAAGGACCAGCCATTCCTTTTCTTCTGGCTTAATGTTATAGGCAATAGCTTTCATATACAAAATTTATATATGCAAAACTAAAGGAGGAAAGGGTTTCGCCTGATGAGGCTGCTTAGACTAAAAAATGATTTTAATCATTAAATTAAGATTAATGACCTATAAAACCGAAGCACAGTTATATAGCTTAACTGTGCTTTTAAGCCCATTGAGTTACTGTTTTACGTTACTCAGCTTTTCGATGGAAATTACCTGAATGGCATTTCCTTTTTTTTCAATAAGTCCCTCTTCTTTGAAATCGGCCAGCATTCGGCTTATTGTTTCGCTTGCCGTACCAACTAAAGCAGCAAGGTCATCTCTCGAAATTTTTAGCGTAGCCGAATCGGTTTGCCTGTCGCCAAATTTACTGGCCACCTGTACCAAGGCCTCTGCTACCCTTTTACGAACAGAAGAATAGGCCAGCTGAAGCATTTGTTTTTGTTTATCGCGTACATTGCCGGATAACAGAGACATGAAAGTTGAAGAAACCACCTGGTGATTGAGCAAGGCTTCCATAAAATCAGCTTTTGGAATATAAACAATTTCGCTTTCTGTTAAGGTAGCCGCATGATCGCCGTAGGACGCTCCGCTACACAAACTTTCATAACCAAAGAAATCACTGTCGTGGTAAAGGTTTGAGGAAAGTTCACGTCCATCTTTAAAGCGCTTGTATGTTTTTACCTGTCCTTTAATCAAATAATAAAGGTGTGCAGGTTCATCACCTTCCAGGTATAAAATTTGTTTGGCTGCAACCGTTCGTACCTTTCCTTTTTTTCGCAGTTCCTCTAAAATTTCTTCTTTTTCAATGGCCGAAGAACCAAAACCTACAGCTTGCTGTTTCTTTCTAAAGCGGCTTTCTATTGCTTTAAAAAGTTCTATATCATCAAAAGGTTTGGTCAGGTAATCATCTGCTCCCATTTCCATTCCTTTCCGCATATCTGCCCGTTCTGTTTTAGCCGTTATAAAAATGAAAGGTATGGCAGCTGTTTTTGGATTTTTATGCAATAAATACAATACCCCATACCCATCCAGTTCAGGCATCATAATGTCGCATAAAATTAAATCCGGCAAATGTTTAATTGCCAGCTCTACACCAATTTTGCCGTGTTTGGCTGTGTAGGTCTGGTATCCGGCTAAATCTAAAATTTCTGCTGTTCCTTCTCTAATGTCATCATTATCTTCAATAACCAATACGCTTCTGTTCATAACAATACTAAAATTTATGCTGGTAATTAACTGGGTTCGTTAAAGGTAAAATGCAGGGAAAAAGTTGTGCCTTCGTTTTGTTCGCTTACACAGGTTACGGTTCCGTCCATTAAACTAACATAACGTTTAACAATGTTTAAACCGAGTCCGGTACCCGGAATATCGCCCGTATTATGTGCCCTGAAAAATGGTTCGAATAAATTAGCCTGATCAGCTTTTGGAATACCAATGCCATTATCTTTAACTTCAAGCGTTAAATCCCCGGCTTTTAAAATTGTGTTAAACTGAATTAAGGTATCCTCACCAGAATACTTAATAGAATTGGAAATTAAGTTTATAATACAGTTTTTCAACAAATTAGGATCAAGGTAAACATTGGCAATGGTGCCGGTATGTTCATAAACAATATGCTGGTTTTGCTTACTCATTAACTGCATTTCTTCGGCAATTTCTTCAGCAAAACTTACAACATTAAATTGCTGTACATTGGCTTCTACCTTTCCGGCCTCCAGTTTCTCTAAAGAAAGAAAATCGTTTAAAATGGTGGTTAAATTATTAATGGAATTCTTAATTTTCAGCGTATGTTTCTCTACACTGCTCACATCGTTTTTAGAGGTATACTTATCAATTAATGAGGCGGATAGCTGTATGGAGCTTAAGGGCGTTCTAAATTCGTGCGATGCCATGGAAACAAACCGGGTTTTAAGCTGGTTCAGTTCTTTTTCCTTTTGAAATAAAGCGCGCATGTTTTCTTTAGCCATTTCCAGTTCCGAAACCAGTTTAACCAAATCCCGGGTGCGCTCCTTAATTTTCACCTCAAGCTTTTCTGTATAGGATTTAATCTGCTCCTCATTGGCTTTTTCTTTACTCAAATCGTGAATAAACCCCGTATAAATTTTACGATCCGTAAATTTAACTTCGCTTACGCCTAACCTGAATGGAAAAACAGAACCATCTTTACGCTGTCCATGCACTTCCCTTCCTATGCCTATAATGTGTTTCTTTCCGGTTGTGTTATAATTATGAATATAGCCATCGTGCTGGGCCTTGTCAGGCTGAGGCATTAATTTAGATACATTACAACCGACCAGTTCTTCTTTTGTATAACCAAAAAGCTCAAGTGCTGCAGGGTTTAAATGCTCAATAATCCCTGCATCATCAATGGTTATAATACCATCAATAGCATTTTCTATAATTGCATCTAAAAATTTTGACCTGTCCATAAACGAAAAATTTAATACGGTTGAGGGGATAAATATAACTAAGTTTCATTATTACATTTAAGCTAAAACATTATAAAATATCCAGTTCGTTTAGTTTATGCTCACAAAACCGCAACTCTTCAAGTCCATTTTGAAACTGCATAGACGCCTGAAAAGCAGCTTGTTCGAAAAGTGTTTTATAGTAATTAATCCCGTCAATCATCTGCGATTTAAAGCTGTTAAAATACTTCCTTTTTTTATCGGTTAACTGCGCCAAATGCTGCTGCATTTCTGTTTTTAAATAGTCGATATATAAATTCAGCTCTTTTATAAATACATGCGGACGATCTGTCTTTTCGAGCAAATTGTTGCGCCCATAAATGTGTCCCGTCATTTCATCCAGTGAATATACTTTAGAGAAATAAGCCAAATTTGGCCCCGGACAAATGGATACGGCTTTACTTTCTTTTGGCTGAAGTAAATTATATTTCAAATATGCCGATGCACATAGGCCTTCGCACAGGCAAATTTTCTCAGTAATTGTTTGGTAGGCCTGCTGATATTCCTTTTCGTTTAAACCGGCTGATTTTAGTTCTTTTATTTTAAGGTTTTGGTACGTTCTGGATGCCGTACAAATTGCCTTTTCACCAAATTCAGTGTTATTACAAAGGTATTTTTTAGTACAGGGACTTCCCGGTTTGCCTTTTGCTATTCTTTCTATACGCAGGTTTTCCATGGTACTTCCTTTAAAGTTATTAAACTGGACACCCAGTGGTGAGGATTGGCTTAAATAAAAATCATTTTCAGTTGATGCTGTTAAACGATTTAAAGTTTCCTCATCTACATTGGTTGCTTCCGGCACCAACAAAAAAGGGCTGCCCCAGCCTGCCGCATCCAGCTTGTAATGGTTCAGCAGAAAATCATGCTCGGCTGCCGTTCCTATCCCACCTTGTACACTTATTCTGTAATTGGGTTGTGTAGAGCAGGAAAATCCCTTTTGCATTAAAGCCGTCTGATACATTTGCCCCAACGCTTCCATCATCGAGTTTCTTTTAGACTTAAATTCTTCTAAAATTGGCCCCAATAAGTACCCTTCGGTTGCAAAGGCATGTCCACCACAGTTTAAGCCAGATTCGATTCGAAATTCGGATACCCAAAGTCCTTTTTTAGCTAAGAATTTAGCTTGGATCAGGGCAGACCGGAAATCGCTCACTTTTAAAATAATCTTCTTTTTTAACACCCTGTTTTCATCCGGATAAAAATCATCAAACGTTTCCACATAGCTATATAATTTAGGATTCATGCCTGCAGAAAGTACTACTGATGCCTGGAGTTTACTCTGTGCAAACCCGCGTAAGGCAGCAAGTGCATCGGTATTTTCATCACCAGTATATTGTTTAGCAACAAAATTCATCTTATCAACCTTTGCCATAATGTTAACATCTATACTACCCTTAACCATCCCTTTACGCAGAATTTGCTGAAATATAATTTTGCGTTCTCCTTCCGGAAAATCCAGCATCAAATCATAACCCTGCCGTAAAACGGATTTTTCGGGCAGCAATTCAAAAAATCGGCAAAGATCATTTCCGGCTTCAAAAGGAAGGGTTTTTAAATTTTCAAATTGCTGATCAACCAGTTCATCAAGTAGATTTAAGTAGGCTGTAATACGTTTAGCACGTCCATCTGCAGCTGATTTGGGAATCGAAATAAAAGGTGTTCGTGACTGCCCGGCGTGGTATTTTCGCATGCGTTCAATTAATTCATCATCAACAATAGAAAGCACTGATGAAATGCCGTAACGACCAACTTTAAGTGGTGTATCGATGGAAAAACCAAGTCCTAAAACCGGAATATGAAAAGTATGGGGTGTCATAATTTAGGTAGAACGAATTATTTTATGTTGTTTAATCATTCGTTGCAAACCTAAAAATCGTGGGTATTTGATATGCAGGGCTACATCACTAAAAAAAGTGATCTCCATCACTTAAATGAACTGAAGCAGATACATTTTGTGCTTTCACAATACAATTTTGTGAAATTTATGCGGGGTAGTGCCTGCTTTACCCGCATCACAATTCGATGCGGGTAAACAGGGCTTTATTTATTAACCAAATATATGCAGTTCTAAAGCGGTGCTTGAGCGCTGATATGATACAAACATACATTATTTAGATTAATTCTAAACAAAAAAAATAAATCTTTTTTTAACGCTATTGGTTAATAATTTATAAAGCCTTAATTCTCTGCATAATTCAAAGATTCCATGAACAATCTCCGTCCTTTAGATCTGATTCTGCTTAGTGTTTCCATGCGGATACCCAGGTAGGAAGCGATACATTTTAAGGGCAGGCGGGTAATCATAATTCCCGAAAGTTTAATAAAACGCTGGTAGCGTTGTTCGGCAGATGGAATCCTGGCTAAAATTGCCGATTCTCTTGTTCTTTCATACTGGTGAGTCAAAATCTTTAATCCAATTTCTTTAGTTTCTGCAAATCTCTCGTACAATTCGTTGATTAAAGTATAAGGAATAGCCAGCAAACGGGTAGTTTCCATTGCCTGCATAATTTCAGGATCATCTAAATTTCTACCGGATTCATCCAAACGACCTATTAATTGCCCTTCCTTGGCCAGCCAGGTTGTTATATCCCTGCCGTCTTCTTTTATAAAGCCGCGTGCAACGCCTTTCACGATAAAGTAAACACTTGGCGCATGTACCGCATCAGAAATTATGAATTTGTTTTTTTTGAAAGATACCGGATAACAATGCTTTATAATTTCATCACATAATTCATTAGGTATCTTGGTAATGGCATTTAAAAAATCTATAAAGATTTCAGCCTCTAAAGTAGTGTGGTTTATTCTTGTCATGGGATGATAATTAGTTATGGTATCCAATCCAAGATTTGAGCCAAATGAGCGGCTTTTAGCCGCAACCTCAGTAGCGATTTAAGTTAAAAATGGCTTAATCCTACGTTATATGCGGATTTACAAATGTTAAAAAAATTGATTTTTGTCAAAATTCTTCATCCTAAACCACACGTCCCATCTTGATAAACGATTTTGACAGGAAAATACTTACCCATTTTGGGGAAATTTTACACAGCACCCCAATTACACAGCGGGATTATCCATTTATAACGAGAGTAAACTCATGGTTAAAACCGGCATCACAAACCCTGAAGGTAATTGCCCACTCATCTTTAACTAAATTGGCGATGTAATTTTTGAAAGTTTTTTCAAAGCGATTGAAATCAATCTCGGGCCTGGTTATAATCAGGTAAAAATCGTCTGATGTGGCAATGGCTTCTGCTACGTAGTTAAACCAATGTTCCTTAATTTCGGCAGGTAATTTCTGATAGTGCTGATGGTTTATAAACTCGCCTATTCGAATTAGAAGTTGAGGCTCTAAATCATTTCCTGAAAGCTGAGTCCAACCCGCTATTCCTTGATCAATTTCTGCAATTAAATCCTGGTTAAAAAATACTTTAAAAACAGCTTTTTTTTCTACCTGTTGTAAAACGTATAATTGAGTTCCATCATCTGTATCATAAAGAAAATCTAATGAAATCATAAAATGTGATTAATTTATTTGGCTGATAACCAATTATTGAATTTATTTAAAAGCTAATGAAACAAAATAGGCCATTTCATTTACTTAACTTTAAGGCATGACAATCGCTGAACTGGAAGAATATTTTAAAAATGCCCCTAAACCGGAGGAGCCTCTATTTCTAAACCCCGCAACAAAAATCAATAATATCGATCATTTTTTAGAAAGTCATTTTGCCCCATTACGCATCAATCCGGATAGCCGCGTAAACCAGTCCTTATTGTTCAGACTAAAGGCATTAAAATTATTAATAGAATCTAATTAATTATTCGTTTCCTTTAAACACGTTAATTACTGAAGTTTTCCATTGAATGTAACCAAGTTTGCCACAAATATTGGCTACGGTATCTTCTATAAGAGCTGACACGTCATTTACAACCCTCCAGCGGATAGCATATTTTGGATTGTAACTAATATAAACCACCAAATCATCAGTTCGCTGACCAATGTTTTCCAGGTTTTTGAAATGCACATCCTGTAATTCGGCAGCAGCCTTTTGAAGACGTTCATTCATTATTTTGCCTAATGATGTATCAGGCCGGAAATCTGTTTCTAAAATTGCTAAAACGGTAACTGTCATATCATAAAATCAAAAGCTTTCTAATTTAAATATTTCCAAAGACCTGGTATTGGAGACAAAATGTCTGTCATGAGGCTCATTTGATACATATTTTTCTAAATCCGCTTTAATAACACACAAATTTATACTAATATTATTAGTATCCAAAAAACGTGCCTGATATTTTTAAATTGTTATTTTGTTTTTACAATTGCGGGATGAACGCACGAAAAACTTCTTACTTATCTTCTTTTCTGATTACATTATAATTAGGGGATAGAATTTCGATTCCTGCAGCATTCATCGCGTCCTGTATATTTTCCATTAAGCTGCTATAAATAACGGCCTGCTTATTTGCCTCGCGGGTATGTGCATTAATTTGATAGGATACAGCGAAATCATTTAATGCGGTTTGTAAAACAAAAGGTTTAGGTTCCTGCTCAATATAGGCTGTTTTAAGTGCGGCAGAAATAAGTGTATCATAAATTTTCCGCCAGTCGGTATCGTAACCTAAAGTTATTGAGCAATGTACAATAAGCCCATACGCTTCTCCTCTGGTTTGACTTGAATAATTAACGGTGCTGCTGGATAACACAGTAGAGTTAGGCACGGTAACATCTTCATTTTTAATGGTTCTGATGCGGGTAACCAACATGGTTTTCTCAATAACATCGCCCGTAACTTCCCCTATTTTAACACGATCGCCTAACCTGAACGGACGCATATAGGTAATTACCAAACCGGCAACCATATTGGTAATTGCACTTGATGAGCCTAAAGAAATTAAAATTCCGAGAAACACAGAAACCCCCTGAAATGCAGGAGAGCCGGAACCTGGTAAATACGGAAAAATAATAACCAGCATAAAAGCGTACAAAACAAAACGGAGAATGTTAAAGGTTGGAATAGCCCAGTCTGAGTGAAAACCGGTAATGCGGATTTCGCCTTTTTTAATTTCGTAGAAAAAATAGCGGATTGCTTTAAGGGCATATTTAAAAAGAAAATAAATCACTAAAATGGTAAACAGATTAGGCAGGTAATGAATAATGCCATTTAGTGCCTTTTTAAGTGGGGCCAATACCCAATTAATTAAAGTACTTGCCCAGGTTTCTGTTTCTGGGAAAATGCTAAACAATAAGGGCAAAGAAAAATAAATCATCAGCAGGATTACCACAATCCTTACAATATTATTAAGCCTTATTAATCCGTTTTCGAGGTAAGCAGGCGTTAAAATTTTAATTTTTTGAATCCTGAACCCTTCATTATATTGCTGTTTTTTTGCCTTTATTAAATTTTCACTGCGTTTAAACAGGTAATTAATTCCTTTTACAATAAGGCTGAGCACAAGTATAATCAGCAATACAAAACCAATGCGTTTAAGCCAGTTAACTAAACTATGGCTTTTACGTTCGGATACAATAGTTTCTTTAATTTTCTGCAGGTATTCTGCTGCCAGCTGGCCGTTACTTTTCCCAAACCAAAGTCCGTCAAGGTTAGCGATGCTAAGTAAAATATCGTCGTTTTTATAAATAATATCGTAGCTATCGCCACTGTGGCTAATTCGAATTGAATCGGTCTTGAAAAAAGGATCATCATACAAGACCTCAATTTTACCAGAAATAGATCTGGCCCGCTCAGCTGCACTGAAAGATCCCGTTCGGGTATAAATAAAAAACAGGGTATCGTTATTTAAATAAACCGGGTAGCCCCTCGCCGTTTTCTTCAAGGCATTAATTTGCTTTAGCTGGTCTATATTACGTAATGAGTCGTTAATCATTATTTCCCGTAGCTGTTTCTCCAGTGCTTCGGTTTTTTTCTTGTCTCCAACGGCATCCTGAAGATCTATCTTCAACTGGATTTTCACTAAAGAGTCGATTTGCTTTTGCTGCTGATCTTTTAATAAAACGGCCTCATTAACATTTAAAATTACTTTTTTAGTGCTGTCAGGATTTTGTTTTGCCGAAACACCCACATAAACAAATAGTACAACAAATAGAAAGTGCTTTAATCTTATCATAAAAACAAGGTTTTTTTATTAATGAATATGGCTGGTTTAAGTCAATATTTTAAAGATATGTTTTTTTGAGTTTTGAATACACTACTTCTGGCAGTTTACCCGTGTACTATATGAATTTAAAATTTATAATATCAGCTTTTTTCAATACTTTCGCCGCCCGGTTTTGCCGGAACACTCCCTTATTTTCTTTAATTAAATTTCCTTTGTGATGAGTAAGTATTTATATGGTATTGATTTTGGAACCACCAACTCGGCTTTAGCCATTTATGATGAAGAAAAAAAAGAAATTGTTGATACCATTATTATTCCATCTTTAATTTACTTCTTTCACGAGTTAAATACTGGCGGATTAAACTTTGTTGTGGGTGAAAGTGCTATTTCTGCCTATTTAAACGATGGGATGAAGGGGCGTTTTATTAAATCCATTAAACAAATTTTATCCAGAAGCAGTTTCACCGAAACACGTATTCAGAACAAACGTTATAATGCTTCAGATCTGGTTGCCCTAATTTTGAAAGATTTAAAATCAAAAGCGGATGAAATTACAGGTCAGGATTGTAAAAAAGCAATAATTGGTCGCCCTGTATTTTTTGATGATGACAGCACTCAAAAAGATACACTTGCACAAACCCGTTTAAATAAAGCTGCAGCGCTGGCTGGTTTTAACCAGGTACGTTTCCAGTTTGAACCCATTGGTGCAGCCTTTGCCTACGAAAAAACAATTAAACAAAAAGAAAATGTTTTAGTTGCCGATTTAGGAGGTGGTACAACAGATTTTACGTATTTAATTCTGGATCCTGAAAAGGCAGATAGTAAAGACCGTAAAAATGATATGATGGCTACCGGTGGTATTTACGTTGGCGGCGATAGTTTTGACTCTGCATTTATGTGGGATAAAGGCACACCACATTTTGGCAAAAACACACAATATGAGGCTACTCCGGGTAAAGTGCTTACAGTGCCGAAGTCGCTCTTCGCCAATATTTGCACCTGGGATAAGATGAACTTTTTCAATGGGAACCGAATTAGAAAAGACATTGACGATTACTATTATTATTCGGGTAACGACCGCTTATTTAAAAACCTGATTACCCTTATTGAGCATAATCTGGGTTATTCTGTTTTTCAATCCATAGAGAAAACAAAAATTACATTATCTGGTGCTGAACAAACTGATTTTAGGTATTCCAATATGGATATTGAAATTGATGAACACATTTCTATTGAAGAATATGGCAGAATTATTGAAAAAGACATTCATAAAATCAGTGATTATTTAAATGAATTTCTAACTAAAAACCAAATCAACCCGGCTGATATCGATAGTCTTTTCTTGACAGGTGGCACCTCTATGGTTGCTGCCGTACAACACTTATTTAAAACAAGGTTCCCTCACATCAGCTTAAACTCTGGTGATAACTTTAAAAGCGTTGCCAAAGGACTTGCTTATAGCGGATATTTATTTGAAGATTAAACAGTAGGCTTTTAAGTTTTTACTGATCTATACTCCAGGTTTTTTTATGCTTCATCATAAAGCGATTAACGGTCGATTTTTCGTAAACCGGGCATGCGCCTTCCTGCGTAGTAATGTAAGCACTCAGGGCAACAGCAAAATCTAAAGTATCGTTAATGTATTCGTTTGATAATTTCATGGAGAGCAGTCCTGCTAAAAAGGAATCGCCACTGCCTACAGTATCTTTAACCTTAATATCATAGGCCGCCCAATGGTGTTCTGTTTGATTTCCGTAATAAGATGCACCTTTACCACCCTTGGTTACCACCATTTCTGGTATTTTAAATTTGCTTTGCAGTAAATCTATTCGCTCGGTTTCTGTTTTACATGTTTGGCTAAACCAATTGCTGATAATAGCGAGCTCATCCAGGTTTAATTTCAATAAATCGGTTTGATGTAATAATGAAGAAATATAACTTTCTTCATAGTATGGGGCTCTTAAATTAACATCCATTACACGATAAGGTGCTAATTCGAGTAAATGAGCAAGTGTTTTTCTGCTGGTTTCGTTTCTACCCGAAAGGCTTCCATAAACTAAAGCATCTGCCTGGGCCACTAACCTGGTATGTGTTTTTTCCAGGGTGATAAAATCCCAGGCTACTGGCTGCACAATCTCGTAAGTTACTTCATTATCCTCACCTACATGCACTTCTACAGTTGATGTTTTATGTTTGGCATCTGTTTGTACATACGTATGATCAATGCCCAGGTTTTTTAATACCTCTTGTAATTCTTTACCATTTTCATCCCGACCAACCTTGCTGATTAAATGGCTATTTACGCCTAAGGTTTTTAAATGATAGGCCACATTCATTACCGCACCTCCGGGTTTTTTACCCGAGGGAAAATTATCCCATAAAACTTCACCGAAACAAACTACTTCAACATTATTTTTTCTACTCATGCCAATTTTTTAATATCCATTAACTGATTAGGTTCAGCTCATATTTCAGTACAATCAGTTTTAAATGTAAAATAAAAATTAATGGATTGGCTAAAATCAGTCAAAAAAATAAATCTGTTTTTAAGCCTTTTTATAAAAAAGTATAGCCAAAAATAAAGCAAACAGGTAATTATGCCATTATTTTGGCAATTCTATAAAGAATTTAGTCCCTACATTTTCTTTACTTTCGAACCAGATTTTACCACGATGCAATTCTACAATAGCTTTAATAATGCCCATTCCCAAACCTCCTGATTCTTCTCCTTTAAGCCCGGGGCGAAGTGCCTCGTGCAATCTATCAAACAAATGTGGTTTTAAGTGATCTGGTATACCGATTCCATTATCGCTCACCGTAATCAACACGGTGGTATGATGGTCTTCAATATGTATTTTAATTTCACCATGATCTGCCGTAAATTTTATAGAATTAGAAATCAGGTTATTAATTACCTGTAAAAACTTCATGCTGTCTATATTCAAATACAGTTTATCTACTGAGCTGCTGAATTCAAAGCTTTTAACATCACTTAAGCGCGAACGCCTGTAAAACTGTAATACATCTCTAATTTCAGAAACAAGCTCAGCCCTTTCTTTTTTAATTTCGATTTCTGCTGATTTCAGGAACTCGTAATTAATCAAGCTTCTGATAAACAATATATTGCGCTCGCACATATCCTGAATAAAATTCAGGGATTTTAACATGTAATCGCTGCCAATTGCCCTTACTTCACTCTCGATGGATGATGCAGCCATTTTCATCATGCCTAAAGGTTCTTTCAAATCATGCGAAAGGATTTCGAGCGTTGTATTTTTCCGTGCATTAATTTGCTCAATATGGATTTTATTATGTTTTACAGCCGTATGGTCTTCAGCTATCCCTGCTACAATGATTTCTCCTTCCCATTCTAAGGGATATATGCTGATTCTGATGTATTTTTCAGTTCCATTGGCTACACAAATCCTGAATTCGTATTTTTTCGGACTAAATTCTTCCAGGCATTCTTCATAACAATCTTCTACATGCTGCCTGTCTTCACTATATACGCTATTGATTAAAAGTGCAGGAGATTGTACGACATCGTTTAAACTTAATTCCCAAATTTGTTCAAAGGCCTGGTTGAGGTAAATAAATTTGTTGTTCTTTACTTCATAAATAAAATAAGCGTCAATAGAATGTTCTCCCATTGCACAAAAAAGTTCTTTATTGATTGATGGTTTTTCGTATATCATAATATAGGAATGCTTTATTTTGCCTGATTATAAATTCACAGTTTGTAAGTATCAAATCACAAACAGCAGGTATTCTTAAAAGTTTTCTTTAACCGCCCTTTTATTGATAAATTATTACCCGTATAACATTATTCTACTAAGCGGCCAAAAACAATAAATCCTGAAAGTTTATTATAAATTACTTTCAGGATTTAAAATTCAGAAGAATTTAAGCATTATTTCAAATTCCAGGTTATTTCATCATTATAAACCTGGCCATTTGTATTGGCTTTGGTTTTAATTACGTTTTTACCTTTTTTCAGGTTAACATTTTCGAAACGATACAGAACACCTTCGGGTTTTGTGGCAGGCAATTTCTTCCCATTTATAAAAACATCTGGCGTACCTATATTAGAGTAAACTGTAATTTGGGTAATGGCATTTTTACGCTCAGTGGCACGGCGCTCCGTTAAATATAAAACCGGATTTTTGCTCCAATTGGCTTTATACCAATAAAAAGCATCTTTCTTTAGTTTTCTGTCGAAAGTTACCAAACCTTTCATATTACGTGCAGGCATGCTTCCCCTGTTCCACATTGGCGTGGCAAAATCAAACATATTCCAAATGTACGAAGCTGCTATATAAGGGTGTTTTGCAATAATGGGCCATTGTATTTCATGCGTTTTTGTTTCGTAAGTTTCGGGGTAAAATGGAGAACCGTAATCAAATGTATCTTTTAACTCGGCTTGTTCCTGTTGCTGAAAAACGTTTCCATCGGCGCCATATTCGGTAAGCATTACTTTATTGTCGGGATATTTACTTTCCAACCCTGAAGCCCATTTTTCCAAATCCCCGATTTTCCCTTCGTACCAGCCGTAATAGCGGTTCATGCCCTGGATATCCGCATTTAAATTAGTTGGCCGTGTCATTTCACCATATCCGCTTACACTTACGGTATATCGGTCAGGATCGAGTGTTTTAGCAATATCATCCAGGTCGCGCGTGAGTACTGCAGGATAATCGGCTATGGTTTTGCCATAAACCTCATTATGCAAACCCCAAACATAAATAGAGGGATGGTTAAAATTTTGTTTAATCAACTCATTCATTTGCTGTTTTGCATTTTCGCCTTCTTCTCCTGTGGATGTATTTACAAAAGGAATTTCTGCCCAGATTACAAAACCCATACTATCGCATTGCGAATACAAATATTCTGCCTGCTGGTAGTGGGCAAAACGAATGGTGGTGGTACCCATTTCCTTAATAATATCCAAATCTTCTTTATGCTGCGCATTGCTTAAAGCATTGCCAAACTGCCAGCGATCCTGATGCCGGGCCACGCCATACATTTTATATGGTTTGTTGTTGAGCAACATGCCCTTACCTGCAACAATTTCGAACTTACGAATGCCCAGCGGCTGGGTAACTTCATCAATAACCTCATTATTTTTAATAATTTGTGTAACTACTTTATACAGGTACGGGTTGTTAAAACCATCCCAAAGCGTTGGATTTGATAAAGTAAAATTCTGCGTAAAATTTTGCCTGCCTTGTGTAGTAACATGTTCCAGAGTTGTTTTTTCCAATACCAGTTTTCCATCTTTATTAAACACAGTACTTTTAAGCTTAATATCTTCAGCCAGCGGCGATCTGTTTTCTACTTTAACCAATAGGTTCAAATCTGCTGTTTCATTACTTACATTCTTTTGCGAAATATAAATACCCGGAGATGCATAATCAGTAGTACTAATGTTAATCTGGTTGGTTACTATTAAGCTAACCGGACGGTAAATACCACCATAAATTCCGAAAAGGAAATGGTTTACCGGAATAACATCTTTTCTGGCTGTATTATTGGCCTTAACTACAATTTTATTGCTTTTACCTAAAACAACAGCATAGGTAATTTCAACGCAAAAAGCGCTGTAAGAACCTTTGTGCGTACCCACCAATTTATCGTTAACATATACTTGTGCAACCTGACCGACACCTTCAAAACGCAGAAAAAGTCGTTTATTTTGATACTCATTACCAAAAACCATGTCTTTTTTATAAATGCCCTCACCTTCATAAAAGTTTTTGCTTAGCTGCATATCGGTTGCATTCCAGGTATGCGGTAAGGTAACTTTTTCCCAATTCAGGTTATGGTCGGCGGTATCTTTCGTTTTCTTAAAAGACCAGTCTGAATTGAAGGTAAGCGTTTTTCTGGATTGCGCATTTGCGGTTATTTGCAGTATAAAGCATGTTATAAAGAGTATTAAGTGTAGTTTCTTAAAATTTTGCATTTATAATAAATTATTGGTTTTGGGTTTTGATTAAAGTGGAGCTTATATTTTTGCTTTTTCGTAAGTACCGTTTGTACTTCCTGCTTTTTTATTCAAATCGAGCACAATTACAAAGGGTTTATGATCTGTTTGCGCCGAAGCATGAATAAAATATTGATTTTCGCTTATCTCTTCAATTTTTAACGCTGTATTTGGCTGTGCCATTAACGATGCCGTTTTTATAGCTGTTTTTGCCGGGAGTTTTACCCTGAAAGCCCCTGATACAGGAACATTGAAAACAATCATATACACTTTATTTGAACCCGTTTTGCTGGTAAAATAACCCCAATCTTGTTTCTCTAAACCTGCATACTGACAATTGTAAATAGCCTCGTTATTAATCTTCATCCAGTTGCCAATGCCTTCTGCTAAATCAAGTTCTTCTTTACGGATAGAACCATCGCCTTTTGGACCAAAGTTCAACACAAAATTACCACCCAGCGAAACGCATTTGGCAGTCATTTCAATTAATTCATTAACGGTTTTAATATGGCCGTTCCAGGCTTTATTGTAACCCCATTGATTTTCCGGAACCGTCATTACGCAATCCCAGTCGTTGCCATGTACATCCTCTATTTTATTTGGGATTTTACGCTCCCAGCCTTGTTCATAATCGCCCATCAGCCTTCCATTAGAATCGTTGTGCCGCTTACCATAATCATCTGGTCGGAAGCGACTTCCAATAATCATCCCTGGCCTTAAAGCCCGCATTTCTTTTTCAAGTTCATCCGCAAATGCTGCTTGTTTAACCCACGATTTATCCCAGGTTCCATCAAACCACAATCCTTTTGCGGTTGGGTATTTATTTAGAAGTTCGAGAAGCTGATTTCTGGTAAATTTTTTAAATCCTTCAAAAGCAATGCTATCTTCTTTCGTTTTAATCTCATATCTCCATCCTGGCTGGTTCCAATCCATTATAGAAAAGTATAAAATTACATCTATTCCTTCTTTATTATAGGCGTTTACCAATGGCCCGATAATGTCTTTTTTATATGGAGAATTGGCTACCGTATACTTGGTGTATTTACTTGGCCAAAGGCAAAATCCATCGTGGTGTTTGGTTGTAATGGTTACATATTTTGCGCCCATTTGCTTGGCCGTTTTTGCCCAGCTTTCGGCATTGAAATTGGTAGGATTGAATTTATAGATTAGAGAATCGTAGGTAGATTTAGGTATTCCATTCCATGAACGGATCCACTCTGCTGCACCGTTATAGGTTTTTCCATTCCATTCTCCACCTGGAATTGCATATAATCCCCAATGAATAAACTGCCCCAGGCCATATCCACGCCATTTAGTCATTACACTATCTGTACGTTTGCCAATGCGATGTGCACCGTGTTGCAAAGGAATTGTATCTGTTTTAACGGTTTTTTCCTGGGCCTGTAAAATACCTAAGCTGAAAACCGATATGCCAAGCATTAAGCAGGTTTTTTTTATATTAAAATAATTCTTCATATCATCAGGGATTGTGTATTGTTCATATTAGTCTTTATAATTTAATGGTAGTTTCTTCCCTCCTGCCGGTTCAGGATTTTCAGTCGGATTGAATGGATTGTAGTAGTATAAACCTGCAGCCCGGTAAAAAGGTAAATGTAATTTAAGGCGTTCCATAAAGTTGTCCAGGTTTTTATTTTCATTGCTCGTCCACGCGGTTTCTGCAAGTGCCGCCAAACGTGGAAAAAGTAAATAATCCAATCGTTTGTTATCTGCTATGGTTTCTGACCAAAGATTGGCCTGCACACCTAAAATATTGTTTTGATTAATATCGCTTAATTGTGCGGGGTTAAACTGATATACAGACTGTACCGGATTGAACTTCTTATCCCATTTGCGACCAAATTTATGTGTACTATCTTGTACAAAATCAAAATAAAAAGGCAATCTTGGACATATAATTGTTTTATAGCCTTTTGCCAGCGAAGCTTTTAAAACTTCAGGGTGGTCGTGTCTCCACCAAAACATAATGGTTTTATCTGCAGGCAAACCTGCATCAACCATTTCATCCCACACTAAAACCTGCGATTTCAGTTTATAAACAGAATCGGCCATTCTTTTCATGAAATATTTTTCGACTTCCTTTTCATCTTTCAAACCATATTTCATTTTTAAAGCCTGGATTTCAGGATTTATTTTCCACTTTTCATTTCCGAAACTCACTTCATCACCGCCGAGGTGAATTTTATTGGAAGGAAAAAGGATCTGTGTTTCTTTAAGAATATCATTTAAATAAGTGTACGTTTTTTCATAGCCTGGATTAAAAGTAAAATCAGGATGACCGGCAGAGCCACCACCAGAAAACTCGGGATATGCTTTATTGGCTGCAGTTGCATGTCCGGGCATATCAATTTCAGGAATAATCTGAATAAATCGTTCTGCAGCATAGGCTACAATTTCTTTAATATCGGCTTGGGTATAATATTGTGCGGGCAAATTTGGATTCAGGTAATCGCCTTTGCCGCCTGTTAGTGTGAGTTCAGGGTATTTAAGAATCTCTATTCTCCAGGCAGGCTCATCCGTTAAATGCCAATGAAAAGTATTCAGTTTATAAAAGGCCATCCAGTTTAAAATAGATTTAACTTTATCCTTTCCAAAGAAATGACGCGATTCATCGAGCATAAAGCCCCTCCAACTGTATACAGGTGCATCCTTGATGTTGCAACCCTGAATTACAGGCTGATTTGAACTTGCTGAGAGTTGCAACAGCGAAATTATGCCGTAGAAAATACCTTTATCACTTGAAGCCGTAATGGCTATTTCTTTTGAATTAACCGATAACTGATAAGCTTCATCCTTACTATTTTTAGCCTCGCCTACCAGTTTTAACACGATTGCCGGGCCTTCAATTCTGGTTTTTACGGAAAGCTTAATTTTCTTTTGTACTGCAAGTTCATTTTTTAAATATCGGGCAAGTTGATTAAGCTTAGGATTATTTACCACAATAGCGGTATGGTTATTCATTTCAAAAACACTTTTTCTTAGCACAAAAGATTGAGGCATCGGAATTAGTACCGGTTTCTGGCGGGCAAATGCAATTTGTGTTATAGCAAAAAAAGCAACAAGCAATAAAATTCTCATGGTTTCAAAGTTATTTTTAATACGTAAACAGGCACAGCAACATTTTGGTTATAATCAGCCGGTAGACTTACTTTTAATCCTGAATTTGACAAAGTCCAGCTTAATTTTTTAACGTTTCCCAGTAAAACCACTTTTTTAACTGAAACATTCTGGCTGTTTATTTTATCCAGAATTACTTCAGGCTTCTGCCAGCTTCTTAAAAATGCATATATCGCATTTTCTTTTGCTGTAAAATATACATCCGGTTTAATGGCCGATGGGGTACCATCAAAAACGGCATCTTTTATGGTATTTTTGCTATTGTTTAGTTCTGGCTTTTTAGTTTCAGAATTTTCTTCCGCAACATATTTCCATGGATGGGTATCATAAATGGCTTCGTGGTTAACAGACATCCACAGTCCAATTGTTTTTAATCTTGCGGCAGACCAGTTTGCAAAAGTTCCATCGCTCATTGGTCCAACGTTTAACAATAAATTACCACCGTTAGCTACAACTTCGACCAGGTGGCGCACTAAAACTTCAGGCGATTTCCACACACTATCGTGCCTGTTGTAACCCCAATTTTGCCCAATGGTAATACAAGATTCCCAGGCCTTTTTTGAAGAAGGTGTTAAGGTTTGTTCTGATACAGAAAAATCGCCATAGCCATTTCCGATACGGTTATTAAACAAGCAATTGGGTTGCAAACGATTAACCAACGCTTTTAATTCTGCACTTTCTGCTTTACTAATCATTTCAGGCGTATCAAACCACAATACACCTATTGGTCCGTATTTGGTCAGCAATTCTGTAACCTGAGGTTTAACTTTACGTTCGAAATAACGATTAAAAACTTTCGAATCTTCATCAGGATAATCCCAGGTATTGCTTCTGCCCGCTTTTACAGGCCAGTTGGTCGGCACATCAGGATCTGCCCAATCGCGGCCTAACGAATAATACAAACAGAGTTTAAGCTTATATTTTTTACAGGCTTTGGCCAGTTCCGCTATAGGGTCGCGCTTAAATGGTGTTCTCTTTACGATATTATAATCATTGTTTTCGGATGCATACATAGCAAAGCCATCGTGGTGTTTCGCGGTGAAAACAATATATTTCATACCTGCTTGTTTTGCTGTTTTAACCCATTGATCGGCGTCGAACTTAACAGGATTAAACTGATCTGCAATGTGTGCATATTCCTTAACGGGAATACGTTCGTATAACATGAAGTGCTCTCCACCTTTCACAGCATGCCCTTTCCAATCGCCCGCAGTTTGGGCATATAAACCCCAGTGTAAAAAAAGGCCAAATTTATCTGCCTTAAACCAGTCCATACGATTTGCCTGAGCAAACACACCCGTTGTTAAAAACGTCAGGAACAAGGCAACGATGTATAATTTCTTCATTAAGTAATAATTGTACGCACCGGAAAATTTCCGGTGCGTGATTTGTTTAATTTAGTAGCCTAACCCAGGAGTACTCCTGTTTGGATATTAATTTACGGCAATTACTTTAATTGATGATGCTTGATCATTAAAAGTAGATAAGAAACTGGTGCTTGAAGTTACTTCATAACTGGTTCCGGTAAAATTATCTCCATTATACAGAATTGCCTTTACGCCTAAACCCAATTTAACCGATGATATATCATTATCGGTAATGCCTTTTGCAATTAAGTTTGCCGTGGTGTAATTACCCACAGGAAGTTCTACAGCATAACCTCCATAACTTCCATTCTGATAAAACGTTGCTGATCCATTGGCTCCAATTTGCGGTACACCGTTTAAAAAAGAGAACGAATACGTTTTGCTTACCACGTTTCCATTCTTTAATAAAAGCTTAACGCGGATGTTATAAGGTTCGTTTGTTTTGTACTGAAGATCGTTAAGGGCTATATTTCCAGAGAAAGTATTGCCTGTAGCGGTATTAAACCTCCAGGTAACGGCATTGTAATCAGCATCGCTGCTGCCCAAATCAGGATCCATGTAAACCAATATATCGCTTACTTCTTTGTTGCTTGTAAAAGAACCTGTTACATTAAAAGATTGACTGGCAGAACTGTAACTAAATTGCGCATCAAATGTTGCCGTTGCAGCTTCGTAAGGAATTTCGGTTGGCAATGGATTTTGAAAAATCTCATTTCTATTTAAAATAGCTGCATCAACAGGGGTTAAAAATGTGGGTTGACCTTTGCTAAAGGTTACATTTCCATTTGCCATTAATGAAGTGCCCAGCGTTGGCCTTTCTGTTGTGTATTTGCCTGCATCATGCGGTAAATTTAAACCATGACCTAATTCGTGTAACATTCCGCCCAGGTAGTTAGAGGATGGATTGGGAATTTTATCGACCGCCATATTTACATTATCCAAAGCGAAACAATTTTTACCATATCCATAAAAAGGCTGGTCGCCACCATCTGTTCTCATCGGCAACAGAATTAACGTATGCGATGAATTAGAAAACTCGGCAGGATGCGCAGCTTTATATGTATTTATTTCTGCTAAAATTTTATTGGCCGATACACTCGAACTGTAAGGGTATGCGGATTGGCCAAACTGGGCTGGAATTTCTATAATATTAACCAGGTTTGTTGATGTATTGATGGGCAACCCCATATATTTATCATAGCCGTACCTCAACATTTCTGTATGAAACCAATCTTGAAAATGAATGAAGAGCGTGCTTAAACGTGTTTTATAATCAGGCAATGCCGGATTATCTGTTGGAACGAACATCACAATATTTAAATTTTTGGTATTGGTTGTAAATGAGGCCCCGCTACCAAGGCCCATGGCAGATCCATTTTTTTTAAGCGCCGGTACTTCTTGCTCTGCAACGGCTGCCTTTTTACAAGCGCCCATTAAAACGCCACTTGCGATGAACAGCATCACAATTAAAATGCGTTGTTTTCTTCTAATTTTAGTTGTTTTCATAGGTAATGAATTGGTTTTTAGTGATTGATTATTTATTTATTTCAAATTTTTATGGTTTAATAGCTTAATGGGTATATAATTAGTAATAGAAGTAAAATGCTCAGGCTTAATCTTTAAACCTTACTTTCAAAATGCGCACATTGTTATCCGGAACAGGAAGCTGGTTAGGTACATTTATTTTAAGTCCGTTTGTATCCTGGTGCCAGCTAATTTCAACCGGATCATTATCCAGCGTTACATCACTTACTTTCATAATCTCCGTGGTTAAAGACCTTACAATCAGCTCTCCTGTTTCAGCAGCCTTTAATAGTATCTGTACTTCGTCTTGTTTTCCGGAATAAAAAATCATTGGATTTACTTCCTTAATCGTTAATTCATTAGTCATGCGCAATTCAATATGTTTTTATAGATTGTGTTTTTATTCTTTTTAAAGCTTTACCAGCCAGGGTTTTGAATCAGTGTTGCTGCTTTATTAATTTCTGCTTGTGGTATAGGCGCAAAATACGCGCGTTGCTGCCAGTTCACCACCACGGCATTTCCCGGTGTATAGGTAAAAGTTCCGTTGGTTTCTCTGTTAACCAGCATCGATCCTGTATTCATCTTTTCTGTTATTTCTGCCGTCCTCCACCTTCGAGTATTGTACCAGAATAAACCTTCCTGAAAAAATTCTGTAACGTAATCTCCCTGAATTACCTTACGTAAATCGGCCTGCGAAATGCCGGCAGCAATGCCATAGCGATTATCACTACCAGGATCAATTCCGGAGCGTTCTCTTAATTTATTTAAATACGTTACGGCCTGTTCTGTTTGCCCCATTTCATTCAGTGCTTCTGCATAACCCATCACCATTTCTGCCAGTCGTATTACCGGATAAGCCCTGTTTGAATTTGCAACACCTCCCGGAGCAATAGAATCATTACACATCTTCCTGGAGTAATAACCCGTTCGGGTGTAGTAAGCCTGTATCCCATCGGCTGTCATGGCTCCTGTAGATTTGTTAAAATAAATATCTATCGGAACCAGTGTAGTACCCGAACCACTTTTCCAGATTGGGGCCTGGTTATAAATAATCGAATAATAAAAACGTGGCTCTCTGCCTACATAAGGATTTGCCGGATTATAACCTGAAGTTGGGTCTGTTATGGCCTTTCCGTTTTTCATACCAAAGTATGCTACGGCATTTTCACTTGGGTTGCTATAGCCACCTGATCCATTACGGCTTCTTGGAAAACGTAAAGATTCCAAAGCACTTCCACTCCAAAAATACGGGGTAATTAATTCTGGATTTCTACGGCCCTTTAAAAACATTTTCCAAAATCCGTGTCCAGGTCTGGTGGTGTTGTCAATTACCAAACTGTAATCAGGCATGTCAATTACCGCTTTCAAAGCATCAGCCGCTTTTTGCCACAATGCACTATTGTAATTTGCAGAATATGTGATATATGGAAGCATACCCGCATCTGAAGAAAAGGATTTGCCATTAAACAACGGACTTGCCGCTGTGAGTAAAATTCTTGCTTTTAAGGCTAAGGCCGATCCTTTTGTAGCGTGCCCATATTCGCCGGCATCCTGTGCTGAGGCTGCTGGTAAATCTACAGCAGCAGCATCGAGTTCGCTAACTACATAATCAACGCATTCTTTATAGGTATTTCGTTTAGAAATCAGCGGATCTTCTACATCAAGTGGTTCATTTGGCATAATCTGTATGCCACCATAAAAACGGATTAAACCGGTGTAAAAAAATGCGCGCAAATACTTTGCTTCTGCCATGAGGCGTTTCTTTCTGGGCGCAGAAATAGGGCTGTTAACTGCCTTCTGCATAAATAAGGATGCCTGTCTTATTTTTTTATAATAGGTTATCCAATAATTGTTAAAAGCATAATTGGCAGCCGTATAGGTACCTTGCATTACGCTTTTGGTTGGATCATC
Organism: Pedobacter nototheniae; assembly: GCF_032678625.1. Lineage (GTDB taxonomy): Bacteria > Bacteroidota > Bacteroidia > Sphingobacteriales > Sphingobacteriaceae > Pedobacter > Pedobacter nototheniae_A. The sequence continues at coordinate 68,818 of NZ_JAVTSO010000004.1, forward strand.
CCAATAGCCCATTGAAAGTGTGGTTTGGTCATCTAAGCAACCATATTCGTTATTTACAGGCGTCGTAATCATCGTATACCTTGCCGGAACCACATCCTGACCGGTAAAAGCGTACATATCTGTAATTAAAGCAGAAGTTAAGGCACTATCGGCAAAGACTTTATCCTCGGTAAGTGTTTCGGCTTTTTTATCCAAAAAACCTGCCTTTTTACAGGCTGAAAAAGCAGTGATGACTACTATAGCTAAACTGCCTAAAAGATATTTTAATTTCATATTATTTATGATTATAAGCCAAACTGAATTCCAAAATTGTAAATGCGTTGTTGCGGATATTCATTTAGATCGCCAATATTGGTTGTGGTTGAAGAACCGGTAACAGATTCGGGATCGATAAATACAGGTAATGCAGTGTAGATTAAGCCCATATTATATCCGTTGGCATAAACCCTGATGTTGTTTACATGGAGTTTTTTTGCAACAGAACTTGGTAAACGGTACCCAATTTCTACGTTCTTCCATCTTACATAATCTCCTCTTTTTGCCCAGTAGGTAGAATATGGCGAACTTGTAGAACCGCTTCCGCTTAATACCGGAAAGGTTGCGTTTTCTGCAGTAACCGGAGTCCATCTGCCTAAATTGTACGGAATAGACTGATTTTCAGGGCGGCTGTAGTTAATAATACCACGCTGAATATTAATCAGATATTTAAATGAGCTTTGAAATAAGGTACTGAAATCAAACCCCTTATACGAGAATCCAAAACTTAATCCTGCAATATATTCGGGCTGGTTTGTACCAATATAACCCATATCGTTCTGATCGATAATACCATCACCATTTAAATCAACCAGCTTAACCCCGCCCAAACTGGTATTGGATAACGGCGTTGAGGTTATAAGTTTTGGGCTGGTGTATAAATCGGCAAGCGACTGGTAAAGGCCTGCATCCTGATATGCAAATAAAGCCCCTACCGGCCTGCCCGTTAAACCCAACCAGGGATATCTTGCTGAGCCTTCATCTCTGAAAACCACTTTATTTTCTGAATGACTGATTTGTGCATTAACAAAATAACTTAGTTTGTTGGAAAGCGCATTGTCACGGTAAGTCAGTTCAAACTCATAACCTTTATTATCTACTATCCCCAGATTAACATAAGGCAATGATGCCCCAAATGAGGAAGCAACAGATGCTCTTTGTGTTAAAATATCTTTTCTTCGCTTTTTATAAAAATCTGCTGTAAAAGCTAATTTTCCTTTAAACATTTTTAAGTCCAAACCTATATTGGCGTCTTGCTGGGTTTCCCAGGTAATGTTATTGTTGGCTAAAGTAGGCTCAATTAAACCTGTAGAACTTGTGCCTGGCGTTTCTCCAAAAACATAAGGCTTTCCACTACCTGATGAGTATGTTTTCTCATAAGCATATACAGTAGTTCCTATCCCATCATTACCAACCATACCATAAGAACCTCTTATTTTTAAGTTATCAATAAACTTAATGTTGTTCTTAAAAAACGGTTCCTCGCTAATGTTGTACCCAACACTAACTGAAGGAAAAAACTGGTATAATTTACTGGACTGAAATTTATTGGAACCATTATAAGCGCCATTAAAATCAACTAAGTATTTTTGCTTAAAGTTATAACTCACTCTTCCGGTTATCCCCCTAACATTATAAGGATCGTAGGTAACCAAGGTATTGCTTACAATGGTTTCTTCTGATTTTGTAGTTTGATTTAACAGCGCAAGTGCACTTACATTATGCGATCCGAAACTCCTGTTATACTTTAAAGATGCCTGCAAATTAACCAGCCTGTTTGAACCCGTGTAACCACCAGTACGGGATAACTTACCCAAACGGTACAAATTATTAACCACAGGCATATAACTGTTTAAATTCGGGTCCCAATAATAGGTTGGTATTTCTGACGAGCTCCTGGTAAGGTTGCGGCTAAATTTATAATCGCTTGCATACGAAACTAAAAAGTTAGCAGCCAAGCCATCGGTTATAAAATTAAGCTTGTGATCTATTTGAGATACAAAGGCCAGGTTATTGGTGTAATCTCTATTATAGCCAGACCACCTCAAATTTGCTATTGGATTTATTTTGGTTGCACCACTGGTAGAACCCCCATAACTGCCATTCTGGTTGTAAGCAGGATAAGCAAATGCAGATAACTGCCCATTCCATAAATATTGTAAAGTTGGTGCCCCACCATTTCCCGGCGAATCGTTTGGTGAATTGGTTACACCAAACCTGCCCGATAAATCAAACCTGATGTGGAGGTCTTTTGTTGGATCCAAATCTACATTTGAACGGAAATTGTAACGATCAAAATTATAATTGGCATTATAACCCTCATCTTTGGTAAAATCCTTGTATAAACCACCCTGATTAAAATAGCCCAAAGAAACAAAGTATTTGGTTTTTTGAGTGCCCCCGCTAATGTCAAAATTAGTACGGTTTTGCATGCTGAATTTTTGGGTCAGTTCTTTCCACCAGTCTACAAAAGGGAAATTATAAGGATCATCTTTTAAGCGGTAATGTTCTAAATTATTGCCCCCAAAATACTTAGGGTATTGAGTAGCAGGATCAAGATATTGTTCGGATGTTGTTTCTCTTAATAAAGCTAATGTGGTATACCCGTCATTGGTATCAAAATTCATAGCAGAACTGTTTAAGCCTGTTTCCTGCCTGAAAGTTAATTGAGGCTTACCTGCCTGCCCTCTCCTGGTTTTAATAACCACAACACCATTGGCACCACGAACGCCATATAATGCAGTTGTGGAGGCATCTTTTAAAATGGTTAAACTTTCTATTTCATTCTGATCAATCATGCTGATCTGGTCTGAAGTAACCTCAATATCATCTACCACAATTAATGGCGTAGTTGACCCCTGATAAGTACTTATTCCCCTGATTTGAAAAGAGGCTCCGTCTTTACCCGGCTGCCCGCTTCTTTGCTGCGAGAAAAAACCCGGTAAGCGGCCGGCAAGTGAATTTTGCAAACTCGATGTAGGACTCTGTCTGATTTCCTTTCCTGTAATAGAACTAATGGAACCTGTACTGGTTATTTTATTGGTTTTCTCGCCAAAACCAAGGATTACAACTTCTTCCAGCCCTTTTGAATCTTCTGCAAGCGTAACATTTACGGTTGCTCTGCTGCCAACATTAACTTCCTTTTTCAAGTAGCCAATTGAAGAAAATATAAGAATTTTAGAAGCTCCTCTTAATGTAAGCCTGTACCTTCCATTTTCGTCAGTAACCGTTCCGTTGGCAGTAGCCTCCTTCTCGTAAATGTTGGTACCGGGTACCGGACCATTATCATCAGAAACAATTCCTGAAACAACCTGAGCTGTTTGAGCTAAGGCTGTATTTTTTAAAAAAAGGGCTAAGATTAGGCATAGCCCATATATATATCTTTTCATACGATTATTAATAGGATTACCAGTTTGGATTTTGAACCATTTTATTGTTAGCGGCAGATTCCTTAAATGGAATTGGAAACAAATACATTTTTGCGGCTTCGAATTTTGCTGGAGCCGCATCAACAATTTTATATGTTGTTGTACTTCCGTTCAAAGTTGCCTGGATGCCATGAAGTGTACCGTTTAATACATTTTCGGCAATTTTCCAGCGGCGGATATCCCAAAAGCGCTGCTCTTCAAAAGCCATCTCTACCCGACGTTCGTGGCGAATACGCGAACGCATATCCATTTGGCTTAGCCCGGCAGGAAGTGCCGGCATATTTACCCTGCTTCTAATTGCATTTATTACCGCATACACATTGTTATCAGGCCCAACAGCTTCATTCTGAGCCTCTGCATAATTCAAGAGTATCTCCGCATACCTGAAAATTGGAAAATTGTGGTTTTGAGCCGTATAAGAACTTTCACTGGTGGTTCCGGTCATGAACTTCCTCATGTAATACCCTGTCCTGGTTTCGCCGGATGTAGCATTACCAAAACCTTTTGGCCGATCCAATCCCCCATCATAGATTTGTACATTCCGGGTTAACCAGTAAAGCCCGTTAAAAGAAACAGAACTGGCCAAGCGCGGATCGCGGTTGTAATAAGGATTGGTAAGCGAGTAACCTGAAGTGTTATCGCCTATCATTTTCCCTTCAAAAGTTTCAAATTCATTAACCAGTTCTTGTGTAGGGTTGGTTTTACCCAAACCACCACGTGTGTAACCTATAGGTTCGTTATTGTATTCTACGCCGGTGTTGGTTGACTGTAAATAGGGTAAAATAATTTCGGCACTGTAGCGGTTAGAAAAAATATTCAAAAACTTATTTACACCGGCAACATAATTAGTCAGCGTTGCTGATGGAGCCAAAGCAGCCATATTGGTTGTTGTGTAATGTGCAGTTGTAGTAGCGGTAGATAATCCATAAACATACTTGCTCGCGGTAACGCTGTCCATTACGCTTTTTGCGGCAGCGGCAGCGGCAACCCATTTAGATAAATCATTTGACGGGTTATTTAACGGACTGGCCGCGTAGAGCATTAACCTTGATTTTAGCGCCAGTGCTGCCCCTGTGGTAAACCTTCCGAAATAAATAGTAGTATAACTGCTAGTTGTATTTGGCGAAATCAAAAACGGTAAAATGGCCTTAATTTCGGCATTTATATAGTCTACGCATTCCTGGTAACTGTTTCTGGCTAAATTTAAGTTACTGCTTAAGTCATAAACCTGATCGCCTATAATAGGCACACCGCCCCATCTTTTTATAAGTTCGAAGTAAAACATAGCCCTTAAACCTCTCGCTTCTGCTTTCCATCTTTGTTTAAAACCTGGTGTTTTTAAAGGAACCTGATCAATATTTGCTAAAAACTCATTTACCTTTCTAATTCCGGCATAGTTTGCATCCCAGGTATTATCAGGAAGATTTACCTGGTTAAAAGCACCGTTAGAATAAAACTGAACCACATCGGCTGTTGAAGATGGTAAGACGTCATCAGAACCGGCATCAAGCAGGTTATTTCCAATTCTGTTATACCCCTTTGGTAAGGCGGCATAAATGTTATTTAAAAACTCTTCGGCGTATTTGCCCAAAGAATCTGTTTTATCAAAAACCAAATCCTTGTTTGCGTTTTCAAGCGGGCCATCCTCAATCATTTTCTTACAACCCGTAGTTAACATTAAGAATGAAAAGAAGACGAATATTAGTGTATATATAAAATTTTTCATATCTAAGTTTTTTGAATTATAGTTTTAGAGATACGCCGCCATTAATTACCCTGTAATTTGGAAAGGCAGAAAGACCTGTTTCAGGATCGAAATATTCGAGCTTTGTCCAGGTAAGTGCATTATAGGCGTTAACGAAAAATCTGACTTTACTTAATTTTGCCTTTTTAAGCCATTTTTGTGGTACAGAGTATCCTATCTCCACATTTTTTAACCGGAGGTAATCTGCGCTTCTAACCCAGAAAGATGATACTTGCTGGTTATTGGTATTGGCACCTAAAGTTAACCTTGGTAAGGTAGCCGCCGTATTGTTTTCTGGTGTCCACCTGTTTTCTGTAGTATAATCCAATACATAACCGGTACTGTTGTAAAATGCAGACATTGAAACCGGATCGTAATAAATATCGCGGTTAATCCTGCCTTCAAGCAAGGCGCTGAAATCGAGGTTTTTATAGCCAAAACCAAAGTTAAAGCCAAAAAATACCAGTGGCTTATCTCCCGCAATTGCTTTCTGATCAAGGAAATTAATAATCCCATCACCATTTAAATCCTTGTATTTTAAATCTCCCGGCACCGGATTGTAGCCTGGTATATTCGCGGTTTTAGTTACGTCTTCTCCAACCTGGTAAAAGCCCATTGCCTCATAACCGAATGTTGCTGAAGGCTGGCCGGCCCTATACATCCAATTGTAAGGGTAGATGCCTTCGGCCCTGGAAAGTATTTTATTTTTTGCGACCGTAAAATTTCCTTTGGCGAAATAGCTGAAATCTCCCTTTTTATCGCTAAACCCAATTGAAGTTTCTAAGCCGGAATACCTGGTTTGCCCAGCATTAACCTTAGGATAAGTTAAGCCAAGCATTCCTGATGCATAGCCATTGGCAGGATCAATCAGCTCATCCGTATTTTTATTGTTATAATATGTAAGTTCGAGGTTTAACTTATCTTTAAAGAAACCTGCTTCCAAACCTAAATCATACTTAAGCGATTTCTCCCAGGTTATATTTGGATTATTTAAAGCATTTTCATAAGTACCGTTTACAGCAGTAGCTGTTGAACCAAAATTATAGTTTTCAGTCAGGCCAACTGTGTAATTTTGCAGATAAGTGTAATAGTTCGACGGATCTGCCCAAGCCGTTTTGCCAACACTTCCACGAAGTTTAAGAAAACTAAGTGTGCCTTTATTAAACCAATTTTCGTTTGAAACAACCCAGCCTAAAGCAACAGAAGGTAAAAAGCCCCATCGGCTTCCTTCCTGGTACCGGTTGTATCCACTGTACACCATTCCTAATTCTGCCAGGTAGGTTTTATTATAATTGTAGCTTGCTGTTACACCGGCATTCTGATAGATTTGATTGAGCTGGGAATATGAATCAATTAAGTTTGTTAAATTGAATGTACCAAGCACATTTAAACTGTGTTTTCCAAATACTTTATCGTAGCCTACAAGTCCGTTAAAAAACGATTGTTTATTTTGAGTATCTATGGTAGAAATGCCCTTGTTCGCTTCTATGGTTCCATCGCTGCCAATTTTAGTATAAGTTGTTCCGGCAGGTGTTGTTACCGGATAATAAACTGCAAAGTTTTTAATCCTGGTTGTTTTTTGCAGGTAATAATTATTAATGGATAACATGCCTTTGGCCCATAATCCTTTGACAAAATCATCTAATTTAAACTTTAAGCCAACATCTGCACTTAAAGTACGCTCATTATACCTGGTGTAACCCGAGTTTATGGTACTGCCTAAAATATTGGTTCCGTAAGTAACATTATTTATGGTAGTGGTATACTGGGTATTTCCTCCAAAGCTGCCATCTGCATTACGCGCAGGATAGCCCAATGGCGACACACCGTAAATACGATCCATAATTGTAGATGCACCAACACCAGGTTCATTGTTATTTTCAATGGAACCGAAAATATTTAATGAGAGTTGAATGTCTTCATTAAAATCTATCTGCGCATTGGTACGAAGGTTATAGCGCTTATAAAAATTGTTGGTTTCGTAAGGATTATTGCTATCTGTTAAAAAGTTTCCATCCTGTGCAAAATGTTCAACAGAGGTATAGTAACGATAGCTTTTTCCATTGCCGGAAGCATTAACGGCATAACGTTGCTGTGCAGTATTCTTTTTATAAATGGTATTGTACCAATCGTTATTAGGTTGTAAAAAAGGATTATTCGTTCCATTTTGGTAAGCAGCTATGGCTGATGCTGAATAAGCGGGTACGGCACCGGGAAAAGTATTTTTTTGTGCTTCATTATACAATTGCGCATATTGGGCACCATTGATAAAATTTGGTCTTTTAAACTCATTAAGAAAACCATATTGTGCTGAAAAATTTAATTCAAAAGGTTTTTCATCACTCTGATCCTTAGTGGTAATATAAATTACACCATGCGAGGACCGTAAACCATACATGCTGGTCGAAACCGCATCTTTCATCACGGTTATACTTTTTATATCCTCTACGTTAAAAGAAGTAAAGGCACGTACTACCCCGTCAACTACAATTAATGGCGATTGCCCTCTTAAAGTTAAAGAAGAAGCATCAAACATCGGACCTGTACGTCCCGAACTTCTGGAAGAGTATAAACCCGGAATTCGGCCTGCAATAACATTGCTAATGTCGGCCACAGGTGTTGTGTTAACATCTTCGTTATAAATAGTAGAACTGCCACTTACATTCTGAAGGTGTGATATGGTTCTGTTCCATAAATTAATATGCCGGTCCTGAATATTCTTTTTAACCGACATTGGATTCACGACCAAAGTGTCTTTCCTGGTTGTATCAGTTTGCTGCTGCCTGGAAAAAGCATTTAACCAGATACCCGAAAACATCAGCAATGCGAGTAAAAACCTGTAAATTTTCAACTTAATATTTTGATTGTTCATTTCATTAAATTTTGTTTGTTACCAGAAAATTATCGCAACGTTCCTTTAAGCAAACCCGCAGGATAAAGTTGCGAATGCACATCTATGTATAAAGGATCTGCTGTAATGCTTGCTGCCGGAACAGCTGTTGCCGGAAGTAAAATGGCCTTGTTAAAATCGGCAGCTGAAGAAACCAGCGTTAGAATGATGCTGTTATCTGTTGTTTTATGCAAATGAGCTGTACTTAATGCCTCGCCTGTAGGCAAACCATTTACTTCAACTTTATAAGCAAGAGAATTATCACTTAACAAGCGGATATAAGCTTTTCCGGTAGCCGTAGTGTTAACCGTGCTTGCATATTTACCCAAATCCACATCGGCAGAAAACTTAACCGTTTTATCGATTTGCCCGCGAACTAAACCTGCTGTTTGTTGGTTAGAATTGACCTGTAAATAAACGGGGCCACTTAAAAGACTTGTAATTGTTGCCGCGTTAAGGGTTACATTTCCTTTAACTTCACGATCAGTATTAAAAGCTGCATTCTGTAAATCGATAAGTACGGAGCCGTTTTCAGCAGCGTTCCCTAAAAAAAGTTTCGCCGAAGTTGGCGCATCACCATTATTAAGGGGATTAATAAAATAAATATCATAAAAAAGCTGATTGTTGTCCATCAGAAACAACATGCACACTGCAGCATCGGTACGGCCCGTAACAGCAGGAATATTGTTAGTAGTATTTAGCTCTACTTTCCACTGTTTCCGAATAAATACATCAGAGGTGTAAGTATCTTTTTTACAGGAAAAAAGACACAAAAGGGCTACTGCGAAGAAAACGCAGTGCATTTTTTTCGTTGAATTTCTCATAATTAGAGATTAAGAAAATTAAGAATGAAATAACCTGTTACAACGTGTGTAACTAAATTTTAATCAGATTAAAAACTCCTAATGGAGAAGCCCTGATCCAAATGTTTTTTTTCTAAAGACTTTAAAAGGAATAACACGTTCCCGGACTATCCATTTTACAGGATAAATAGTTAGTAAATTTGATATCATGGTTAAGTTGGTTGATTGAAAGCCAAGTTATTTATAACATAAGGTGAGGACAAAGAAAATAATCACGCAAACGTTTGATTTTTCATTTCAAACGTTTGAAACTTACATTAAAAGCACTTTTTCAATTAAAAAACTGCCCATTTAACTTAAAAAAATGCTCATTTTATTTAACTTTCTCATCAACTACTATCTCCATATACAAAATATTTTTTTTCGTTGGTATGGGTTAAGATATTTAAAGAAGTAACTCCTTCTTTTTAAGAAAATAATTACTTTAAATAAAACAATAATACACCTTTTTGTGTAGTCATTAAAACCACTTAAAATGCAGTAAAAAAGGCCATACCGTTCAGCAAATTATTTCAATGCATTAAACCCTGTAAATGTGTACTTTAAACACGAAGGTTTTAACTGATTCTATAAATACTGGAGCTGCATAAAAACACAATTAAACACACAAACGTTTGCGTAAATTGCTCCATTTGAATTTAAAATCTATGGCTTATTGGTATTGAACAAAAAATACTCGGCCTTATTTTTATTAAAGCTTCATAAAAAACTTAGCTGGTTTTAGTTTTATTCATGGCCCCGGTATTGGAAATTATTGTTAAAAGAATAGCGCAATTAATTTAAAATAGAATTGGTAATTTTACGTCGTGAAACAGGTTTTGCTCAATTTTCTTATTTTCTCTATCCTTTGGAGCAATACCACGCTTGGAGAATTTTTCAAGCTTCCTGTTCTTGCCGGGCATTTTATAGAACATAGGCAACGAGATCCAAAAATTACCTTCATTGTTTTTTTATCCATTCATTACTGGGGCAAAGATTTAAATGATCATGATGGTGACCGAGATATGAAATTGCCATTTAAAAAGATAAGCCAAAGCCACCATTACGTATTGTTTCAAAAGACTAACAAAACCTGGCAGGCACAAAACAAGCCCAAAATCATTTCCCGTAACCACGATATTCAGGATCACTTTTTTCAAAACAATTATCTTGATCAGCTTTACCGGCCACCACAAGTTAGCGTATAAAATTAACGGTCAAAGTATTTGTTAAACCACTATCTGTAAATAAAAAAACAGATAACTAACTTATTTATTAATTTCTTTTATGGATTCTATAAAACGATCGGCTTCGGCAGAAGCGATCAGAACGACCCAAATCGGGATCGTAATCAGTATTATTTTAATTTTTGTTAAGGGAATTTCTGGGCATTTAGGCCAGTCGTATGCTTTAATAGCCGATGCTACAGAATCTGGAGCTGATGTAATTAGCTCCGGATTATTATGGCTTGCCTTGAAATATGCGCAACGGCCACCAGATAAAGGTCACCCCTACGGGCATGGAAAAGCTGAACCTGTAGCTGCCGTATTAATTGGTTTATTTCTTTTATTGGCTGCCATATGGATTGCCTGGCATGCAATAGGCTTTATTCAAACCCCGCACGAATTGCCCAAGCGTTATACGCTCATTATCCTGCTTATTGTTATTGTAACTAAAGAACTGTTGTTTCGTTATGTATTTGCTATAGGAAAACGGATTAACAGCCACGCTGTACAAGCCGATGCTTACCACCACCGAAGCGATGCCATTACCTCTATTGCTGCTTTTGCGGGCATTAGTATTGCGCTGTTTCTGGGTAAAGGATATGAAGGTGCCGATGATTGGGCTGCATTGCTTGCCTGTGTTTTTATTGTATATAATGCTTTCAAAATAATCCGCCCTGCTTTTGCTGAAATTATGGATAAAGCACCTTCTGATGAGTTGATTGAGGCCATAAGCCACATCGCATCCTTACACAAAGAAGTTAAAAGGGTTGAAAAATGTTATGTACGTAAAATGGGTCTTGATTACTACGTAGATATGCACATTGAAGTAGATGGAAACATTAATGTGTTTGATGCACATGCAGTTGCTCACCAGGTTAAAGATGAGCTTATCGAATCCAACCTACACATTAAAAATGCTTTAATTCATGTTGAACCTTATTTAAATGAAGAATTATGAAGGCGCAAAAATTTAATCTTGCACACCGCCTGATCCATTGGGCAATTGCATTTACCATTTTATTTATGTTGCTTACTGTATTTTTAAGACTTGGCTGGATGAATAAGGATCACCTGGGTGAAATTGTTCAGCAGGATTTACAGAAAGCAGGAATTAAAATCACAAAAGATCAGGCTGCGTCCATAGGCAAAAATTTACGGCGTCCGATGTGGGCTTACCATACGCTTGCTGGTTATGTAATGATTGCTCTTTATTTACTTCGGGTTTCTTTAATTGCCATTCAGGGAATAGCCTATCCAAATCCATTATCAAAGAAAACATCTGGAAAGGATAAATTTAAAGGCTGGGTTTACCTCTTATTTTATGTTTTATTAGCCACATCGCTTTTTACCGGCTTTATGGTTGTAAATGGGCCCAAGAATTTAAAAGAAAGTATGGAATTTATACATGTAAAATCTTTATACTATGTTTTAACCTTTATAATTCTTCATATAGGTGGTGTATTACTGGCTGATTCGGGTACAGAAAGAGGAATAATTTCCAAAATGATTAGCGGAGTAAAGGTGCAATAAGATTTAAAACTGGTATTAGCCCGGCATAGAATGTAAGTTCTTTGATAAACTATCGTTATATAGGAAATCATTTAATTGCAATTGCTTAATTTTTATTAGTCTTGCAGTTATAAACACAAATTTAAAATATGAACATCCTGAAAAAACTTTCATTTACAGCACTCATCGCATTGTTTACACTTGGTATGTATTCTTGTAAAACAAAAAAGATGGTTGCCAAGCCAGATCCTGCGCCAGTTGCAAAACCTACTCCTCCTCCGGTTGAAGAAAAGAAACCCGAGCCTGTTAAAGAAGAAGAAAAACCTGCTCCGGTAGAAAAACCAGATTATAAATTTGAAAATATTCAATTTGAATTCAACTCATTTGTTTTAAAAACGGCTTCTTTTCCAATTTTAGATCAGGTAGTGACCGAAATTAAAAAAGACCCTTCGATCAAATTTGTTTTAAACGGTCACTCCTCTGCAGAAGGTACACCCGAACACAATATGTCGCTATCAGTAGATCGTGCAAATGCTGTTAAATCTTATCTAATTAATGCGGGCATTGATCCTAAGCGTTTTATTATTAAAGGCCACGGTGATAAAGAACCTGTAAGCAGCAACGGCACCGAAGAAGGTCGTACTTTAAACAGAAGGGTACAAATTAATGCCCAGATTTAAAATCTTATACAAAACAAAAAAGACCTTGAATTAACTTTCAAGGTCTTTTTTGTTTGATGGAAAGGCTAAGATTAATAACCAAAAACATCAAAAATAACGTCAGAACCGCCCGAAAATACAAGAGAGCTGATGAATACCAATAAAAGGTAAACCGGGATTAAGATTGCCAATGATGGTTTTCTGGATTTCCTTATAAAAAAGTAATAACGGATTGCAATTATAAGCACTGCTGAAGAAATACCTGATCCAATACCGTTATAAAAAATAGCAAATATGCCCCACCAGTTATGCCATTCATAAATTGTCCATAGGCCCATGCAAAATAATACACTGCACAAAATGAACAATAAAGCTTTAGGCAAATGCCGGCCAACTGCTCCATAAAGCACTAATATTACACCACCAATTAGCTCAAACATGATGAATATCATTTTATTGAGGCTGTACCTTTCAAAAAAACTATCGATAGCAAAAGATGAAATCAATCCAATAAAGAATAGGACGCAGCCAATAATTAAAACTACTTTACGGATGTTCATATTATCATGTTTTGAGGGTTAATTATTTTTTGATTGTTTAAAATTAGAAATTAGCTTATTTCCATTGCAAGCTAATTTTTGCATCATAATCGGCAGTCTGTTGTTGTAAAAATTGTTCAAAGCCAGCTTTCTCTTTAAATCTTTTATCTGTTGGTTCCCAGGCTGCATAAAAACGAAATGTGGCAAACTCCTTTTCAGGGATTTTAAGCGACACGAGGTAACTGTTTTTAATATCCTTTTCTGTTTCAGCCGATTTTCCTGTTGATATAAATTCGCTTTTTGAAGCCATTACGGCCAATCCTAAATTATCTTTATTTTCACTCTGGATGCCATAGCTGTAATAAACCCGGGTATTTTTTGAGTTTATCGTTGAAGCATCAATTTTAAACAGATCGGCAAAACCGGTAACCAGGCTTGCACCTTTTGGCGCTCCAACAATTTTAATTTTACTCTCATAAAAATACTGGCCTCCCCAAATACTAATTTCTTCCTCTAAAAAAATAGGATCATAACCTGCTGCAAAATTCCATTTTGGATATATCATTTTAAATTTAGCCTCTACTGGCCCATCGGCTATTTTCTGATAAATTACTTTACCCATATTTTTACCCCCCAGCCTGATTAATGAATCTTTGCCATTTTTAAGTTTCACATTCAGGGCTAAAGCACCGGCACTTAAAGAAGAGCCAACTTTATATACATCCATGCCCCAATCTGCCCGGTTGTGGTAAATAAGCGCAGGATTAGCACCTACCGTATCCATCATCATTGCCGAGGTGGTTTTACCCCAAATATCTTTGCCATTACGCACATCAAAGTATAACCTAAAACCTACTTTATCATTTTCCCAGGCAGGACCTTCAGTTAAAAACGGAGGTAGCTTGGTCTTAGAGAAATCTGTATTTGCTTGTCCTGCAGGAATTGAATCCAGGTTAATGGCAGGCGCAAAGGTATCGTCAGCATTTTTTCTGCGGTGCCTTACATGTGCCCTCGCTACGGCATCATTATTTTTCTGACTGGTTCCGGTAACCGTAAATTTAACTTTTTCCAGGGGCTTAAATGAATATAAAAACACAGCTTCATCCCAATTTCCATCAAAATTAAGGTCGTTGAACTGAACAAATACTGCCTTCCCTGATGGATCTGTTACGTTTAAATAAGTCGCTTTATTTTTACCACTTAATAAATTTTGTACCGAAAATCTTTTTATTACAATCAATTCATCCGTTCTTGGTTGCCCAACCGGATTAATTAAAGTAAGTTCTTTTTTCTGCGCAGAAGCAACTAAACAGAGGAAAAGAACGCAGTACAGATTAACTAAAAGTAATTTCATAAATTTTGGAAAATAATTAAGCATTTAAAAGCGACAAGATATAAAATCAATAATAATAAATTTGTAACGATTAAATGATGCAGTAATTATGTAGAATGATTTTTCCATTAGGGAGATTTTTCTGAGAAAATTTAAAAGAATAACAGCAAATTTTAATTTTCTTTCAAATTGGTCCGGATTTTTTCTTCTTCCGCCCCCTGGCTTCGTTTGGTATTTTTTATTGCACCCCCAAAGCTATAACTAAAGTTGATTTTTATTGCTCTCGTTTCGTATTGGTTAAGCCATTGCTGCTGTATTGGCCCTGAATTTTGCTGGTAACTATTTTTGAATGATTTAAATATATCCATAAAATTGAGTTGCAGCGACGCCTTTTTGGCCAAAAAAGTTTGTCGTATACCAGCGGTAAGCATGGCGTAAGCATCATTGGTTAGCGTTCTGTCGACACTTTTGCTCCTATAATTAAATAGAAACATTATAGATGTGTTTTTAGTAATATTGAAACTGTTGTAGGATGTAGCATTTAAAGCAAACATGCCGTTGTTTTCAAATAAACTTCCGTTAAGCATCCCTTTAAAACCCCTGCGCCATAAAGTTAAATTTGAACTGGTTGTCCACCACGGCAATATCTGCTTATTATAGGTTGCATAAAAGGCAAAGTACTGCGAATAGTCTGCATTTCCAGGCATCGTTGAAATAACATCATTTGCGTATGGAACAGTGACAGATGTAAAATCATCTACATTTAAACTGTAATTCCCGCCCAGGAAAAGTTGATTTTTATACCCGTAACCCATTTCTAAATTGTATGATTTTACCGGTAATAATAAGGGATTTCCTTGTTGAAGGTTATTAGAATTTATAATTCTTATTAATGGATTTAAATTTTCATAACCTGGTCTTTCAATTCTTTTATTCAGTCCAAAAAACAAACTATTTGAGGCGGATAATTTATAATCGGCGTGAAATGAAGGAAACAATTGAAAATACGCCCTGTTAAAATCCAGGTTATTCATTTGTCCGTTTCCTTTACCCCAGGTATATTCACCACGCAAGCCAAACTGATAAGAAAGTTTTTTCCCGGTGAAACTATAAGTGCCATAAAGTGCCGATACATTTTCTCTATAAGCAAAAGTATCGTTCTGAGAAAAATCAGTTACAAAAGCTTCTTGAACAACATTCAAAAACCGATTGGAATTAGTTGAAATTACATTACTTGATTTTATTCCGGCTTCCAAAAGCCTGCCCTTAGGTAATGGAAGGCTATAATCAATTTTTAGTGCATAAACACTAAATACCCTGTCCTGATAAAAAAGACTTGGCTGTGTTGTGCTGTTATTATTGCCAACATTAAAAAGAGTAGTGTTATTTGTTTGATTGCTGTAATTTCCAAAACGATAATAATCCAGGTCGGCTGTAAGTTGCCTGCCTGAAGTATCTACATCATGCTGTAAATGTAATCCTGACGAAAAATTGGTAGAACGTGTATCCACAAGGTTTAAAAAAATAGATTTGTTTAATAAACTGCCTGTTGCATCAAAATTAGATGTACCGGAAGATGCATCTTTTTTAAAATCGGCAAAACCGGGCCTGATGGATGCGGATAAAGTTGTTTTTTTTGAAAGATAAACATCCAATCCTAAATTAGGCGTGTAACTTGCATTGCGCCTTACGCTGTAAATATCTGATAAAGTGCGACCTGTAAATTGCCGCTCATCGCTAAAAAAATCTGACGTGATAAAATTGTTTACAAAATACTTGTTAAAAGAATAATCTGCATTTAATAAAAGGTTGAAATTTTTTCCTTTATAATTCAAATTTACTCCGCCATTGGTTTTTAAATATTTCCCGGCTCCTGCCCCGCCATAAACATTTCCATTTAAACCTGCCTTATAGTTTTTCTTTCTTACTAAATTAATAATTCCGCCATTACCCGCAGCATCGTACTTTGCCGATGGCTGGGCAATAAGTTCTACTTTTTGAATAGATGATGACGAAATTCCTTTTAAAAGCCCTGCAAGTGCTTCTGCTGATAACGTACTGGCTTTTCCATCAATATAAATCTGTACCGGCCGGCCGTTTAAACTTAAAACATCATCAGGTGAAACCTGCACACCCGGCAATTGATTCATGATATCCAAAATTGGTGCGCCTGATCCAAGTCCGTTTAAATTGACCACGAGTTTATCTGCCTTTCGTTCAATAAACGGCACAGAAGCAGTTACATTAACAGTACCCAGCTGTTGCATTTGCTGAATTAATTGTATTTTCCCCATGTCGATTGTACTTTCTGACGAAAGCTGCACATTTGTAGTGTAAGGTTGGTAGCCCATCATCAATACCTGAACGATATACTCCCCCGGTGCTACAGAAAATTTAAATCTTCCCAGATTATCGGATAAAATGGTTTTAATCAGTACCGAATCTGCGCCGCGTTTTAATTTAGCCTGCACAAAGGGTAAGGGAATTTTATTTTCGTCGAGTACTTCTCCTTTTATCTGGTGGATATTTTGTGCACGAAGTAATGCTGAACTTAAAATAAGAAGAACTACACAAGCAGATTTTTTTAAAATGAAAAATTTAGATAACGCCATAGCTGAATATTTGGGTTTTGATTTACCTCAAACATATAACTAATAAATTAGTCAAACAACTAATTTATTAAATAAATCAGCTAAATAGTTAGTTAATTTGTTTTTTCATTCTTAAAATTAAAAATTAAGTCCTATTTGATAGCTTGAACGAACAATCTGATTGTTTTGTATAGCCGGTTTCCATTTCGGACTCATTCTAATCATCCGCAATGCTTCTTCATCTTGAACATCACTTAAATGCTGCACAATTTTTTCGTTACGAACAGTTCCATCTAAATCTACTATAAAGCTAACGACAACCCTACCTTTTGCCTTGTTTACTTTAAGGGCTGATTTTTTTAAATAGGCCTCGAATGCTTGAAATCCACCCGGAAAAGAGGCCATTTTATCAGAAACACCTTTAACTATAGATTTATTAAAGCCTGCAGGTATTGACGATGATAATACAACGAGTAAAAAAAGTACCGGAACAACGAATAAATATTTAAATAGCATTGATTTTGATGACCTCCTTTTCTGCAACATGTTAACACGCATTTGCAGTTGAGTTTTGCCCGAAAATGCATTGGCTAAATCCGGACTTGCCTTAAATGTTTGGCAGAAAAGCATCATAGCATAATTTTTCTTACTTCCAGCTAATCTGGAGGCGTGCTCATCTGCTAAAAATTCATGCACATTTCTAATACTACGCTTATAGCTATAAATTATTGGATTAAACCAGTAAAAAACACCAATCATTTCCATGAGCAGCACATCAATGGTATGCAATTGTTTCGCATGGATAGATTCATGTTCATTAATTGCCTGATAGGATAAAAAACCAGGATCGATTACCTTAGTCCTCCAGAAAGTAAAAGCCAAACCTGGCACTGGTGGATTTATTAAAAACTTCTTAATGTGCATTAATTTCGTTAAAAACAAAAGACTGCTAATGGCCACACCCAACCAATATAGTATAAACAACCAGCGCATAGGATATTTAGCACTTTCTACAAAAACCTGATCTGCAATTTTAGAAGTAGAAATATAAACGGAGATTACATTAACCTGAACAGGAGCGATAACTTTGAAAACGGTGATAAATGGAATTAACATGGAAATTGCCAATGCAGAAAGCAGGTAGATTCTGTTTGCAATAAAAAAAGTGCTGTTTTTAAAGCACAACAAATAAAGCAGGTACAACGTAATCAAACATACATTAGACCAGATCAGGCACATTATAAACTGCATATTAATCTTTAATCTTATCTATCATTTTCAATATTTCGTCGGCATCTTTTAAATCTATTTTATTTTCTCGAATAAAAAAGGAGAACATATCCTGAACGGAATTAGAAAAATAATTACCTAAAAACTTATCCGCCTCATGGCGCATATATTCTTCTTTGCTAATAAGCGGATAATAGCGGTGGGTTTTACCGAAAGCTTCGTAAGCAATTACACCTTTACTTTCAAGGATTCTTATAATGGTAGAAACTGTACTGTATGCGGGCTTCGGTTCAGGAAGTTCGTGAACAATTTCTTTAACAAACGCTCTTTCCAGGCGCCAAAGTATTTGCATTAACTGTGCTTCAACCCTGGTTAAATCTTTAATATCCATAAACGTATTTGATGAGCAATAAATATACAACTAATAAATTAGCTACAACAACTAAACAACAAATAGTTATTACAAGAATTAAACCGAGTAATAGAATTTATGCAGGCTTATTTTTGAGTTTTCCCGATACTTATTTCGAGCAGCTTTTTAAGTTCTTCTACTTTTTCAGGGTATTTATCTGCCACATTATTTTTTTCTGAAACATCATCATTGAGGTTATAAAGTTGCGCCAACGGTAAGTTACCTGTTTCAATGCCAACTGCTTTATCATATGCCACACCTTTATTCGGTGTAATGTATTTCCAGCCATCTTTGATGATGGAAAGAGGTCCGCCCTGCAAAATCAATTCAGCTCTTCCTTTCCTGTCTTTACCTAAAAGCGCCTGTAACTGGTTTTCACTATCTTTTGCTTCGGTTAATTCAATCTGCTGATTAAGCATGGCGGCAAATGAACGGATAAGGTCTATTTGAGAGATCAGGGCGTTTGAAACTCCAGGTTTTACTTTTTGCCCCCAGTTTACAATAAAAGGCATTCTTGTACCACCTTCCAAAGCACTGTATTTCCCACCACGCAAAGTACCGGCAGGTGTATGTCCATTTAATTTTGTTACGGCATCGTCCTGATAACCATCATCCAATACCGGGCCGTTATCGCTGGTAAAAACAATGATGGTATTTTTTGCAATATCCTCTTTCTTTAACTGATCCATAAGTTGCCCAACCGTCCAATCCAACTGCAAAATAGCATCTCCTCTTGGCCCTAACCCACTTTTACCTTTAAACATAGTTGCTGGCATTCTTGGAACATGAGGTTCTGTTGTAGCAAAATAGAGAAAGAACGGAACATCCTTTTTCTCGGCAATAAAACCTTTGGCTTGTTCTAAAAATGTAAGCGAAAGCTCTTCATCTGTCCATCGGGCCATTTTTCCGCCAGCCATATAACCAATTCTACCAATGCCATTAACAATTGTATTATCGTGCCCCTGTCCGGGTGAGCTTTTCATTTTTAATAATTCTGGATGTTCTTTTCCTGTTGGATCATTGCCTACCCTATTTTTATAATCAACCGCAATAGGATCATTTTCTTCTAGTCCAATAACTTTATGATCTTTTAAAAAAACCGTCGGAACACGATCTGCCGTAGCCGGAAATATAAATGAGTAATCAAACCCCACTTCATTCGGGCCAGGTTTTATTTCTTTATTCCAGTCTTTTGTAACCTGATCTCCCAGGCCTAAATGCCATTTACCAATTATAGCCGTTTGATAACCCGCATTTTTAAATACCTTTGGTAAGGTTATTTCGTCTGTTGGAATAATCAGCGCGGCATCTCCAGGTAAAATACCGGTTCCCTTTTTACGCCAGGGGTAGTTTCCCGTCATCATTGCATATCGGGATGGAGTACAAGTTGCAGAAGTAGAATGTCCGTTGGTAAAACGCATACCGCTGGCCGCCAGTTTGTCTAAATTTGGTGTATTGATTTTTGTAGCACCGTAACAACTTAAATCGCCATAACCTAAATCATCAGCACAAATCAGGATTACATTTGGGTGCTTTTGTGCTACACTTTCCAAAAAACAAAGGGTTATAAAAAGGCTAAACAGGTATTTCATCATTAATAAATTATATTTGGTTGACTATGACTTTCGTTACTTAAAGCCTGTAAATTATGATTTTAATATGGGTCCTAATTAAATTGCCATAAAAATTGTTCTATAGGGAGTTGATTTCCGGCCACTCCAAATTTGATCTGCAAATCATTTTTAAAATCTTTATTTAAAGTATAAATTTTAACCGGATGAAACCCCTGCTCCAATACAACTTCGCGCTCCGTTTCTTTTCCTGTATAATTAAAGTCTGCATCCAGTATAGCCGCACTATGTAACCTTACAAAAGCCTTTTGGTTTCCTGTTAAAGTAAACACATATTTACCTGTTTTAGGCACCTTTAAATAAGCCGTAAATACAAAACACCCATCTTTTTTCACTTCATTAACCTGAAGCGAATTTGAATAGCCGGTTTGCGTGGCGTTCAAATCATCAGCCGCAATTACCCATGGAAAAGAACCTTCCACAAAGCGCCATTTCAAACCAGGTTTAGTTAGGCTACTTGGCACTACTGCCGGAATGGCTATTGAATCGTAGGGTCTTTTAGCATCGGCTAAGTTTGTTCTCACCTGAAGAACTTTATTCTTCATTATTAATTGTACATCAACATATCCATTTTTTTCGACAAGGTTATCGGTTTGTTTTGGATCTTTAATCACGTCGTAAATTTCAAAGTTATCGGTAGCAGATTTTATATTATAACGTACGCCAACCAAATCTCCAAAACGAATCATTTGCATTTGCCCGCGTTTTCTACCTTGCCTGTCTTTTTCAAATGCATCAAATTTTGGAGTATTGCCACCTTCAAAATATTCAGAATATACCAGGCTTTCTTTCTGATTTCCATTTTTCAAAAGTGATGGAAGTAAAGAAACTCCATCTGTTTTTGCGGGAGCAGCTATTTTAGCCGCATCTGCAAAAGTAGCGAGCCAATCTGATAGCATAGAAGGTGTGGTAACTACACTGCCCCGACGGATGTGTTTGCTCCATTGTGCAATAACAGGCATGCGCATCCCTCCTTCCCAACAATCGCGTTTTATACCATCAAAGGGGCCATAACTGCTAAAAAAAGTTGGCAAATTTGGAACATAGTTTTTAGGCAGATAAGATTCTATAGATGGTCCGTTATCTGATGAAAACACAATTAATGTATTGTCATTAATTTTTAAGTCTTTAAGCAGTTTTAAAAGGTCGCCCACGGCCTCATCAATTCTTCTTACTGCAGTTGCATAACGCTTGTATGTATCTGGCCACGGAATTTCCGGGGTTACAGGATTGTGGTCATCATCGTAAGTTGCATTTGCATAATCCGGGTGAATATAAGAATCAACCTCACCGGAAGCCGTGTTGATCATATGGCCTGATTGCCCCAGCCATTTAAGCCCTCCATTTACCCCGCCACCCTTCGGATAACCTTGCGTTGGCAATTCCAAAACCGCATGAGGTGCATCGTAGGCCAAATACATAAAAAATGGATCAGATTTATTTTTACTGCCTTCAAATTTTGTAATCCAATCCTTTGCTTTCGCCGTCCACAAATCTGTAGTATAACACTTTGCATAATCTGTTGATACTTCATTATAATTAGCCCAGATTTCTTTTTTACCTCTGTAAACACCTTCTACAGGGTAATGTTCATGTCCATCGGCATGTCGCATATAACCAAAATAATCATCAAAACCTCTTTTTAAAGGATGAGCTGGCCAGTTGGGTTTTTGCTTTTCGTCATCGCCCTGCAGGCCCCACTTTCCAATAGCTGTAGTGCGGTAACCAGCCTGTTTTAATACCGTGGCAGTGGTATGATTATTCTCCAGTGCTTTATCAAATTGATTATCCCTTACATTTGCATTTCCTTGATTAACACCCGTTAGCAAAGATGCCCTTGAGGGTGCGCAAACAGGTGCATTGGCATATTGTTGTGTTAAAATAGCTCCATTTGCAGCCATTTTATCCAGTTGGGGACTGAGTTCAAAAGGCAATGCTTTGTTCCCTGAAAGTTTACGCTGGTTTTGAAAAAATATGCCAACATCACCGTAACCCAAATCATCAACTAAAATGAAAATGATATTTGGTTTTTGCTGCGCATAGGTTGTTGCAAAGCAAACCCATAAAAGGACAGAGAAAATTACTTTTTTCATGAAGGTTGTTTGAACTTCAATATTAAGTAATTTGTAGTTATGCCTGCGTAAAACTTTGTTTACTTAATTTACAGCCCATTGCGCAAGCGTGCTTCCTCGCTTGACAAATAAATCAATTAAAAATTTCCTTAACAGAGGCCTTGGTAAAAGCCTCTGTTATTCTAATGCCATAGTAGAACTACTCGTATTTCAGTGCATCAACAGGATTGGCTTTTGCTGCTTTATAAGCCTGAAAACTAACTGTTAAAAATGCAATGATTGTTGTGCCTGCTATGGATATTATTATAATTGAAAAGGATATGGTGGTTCTAAATTCAAAACCTGTGAGCCACTTGTTCATCAGGTAATAAGCTAAAGGTACGCCAATACATGCTGCAACAAATACCATTTTTAGGAAGGAAACTGAAAGCAGGTTCATGATGTTACCAACTGAAGCGCCCAATACCCGACGCACGCCAAACTCTTTAGTACGCTGTTCGGCACTGTAAGCAACCAAGCCATAAAGCCCCATACAGGAAATAAATATGGCAATACCTCCAAACAGATTGGCCAGAAAACCCAGGATTTTTTCTGATTGCAATTTTTTAGTGTACAAATCATTCACAAAATTGATTTGTACAGGATAAGTTGGATTGATCTTTTTGGCAACACTTGAGATTAACTCAACATTTTTGCTTAAACTATTGGCTGGATTTAGACGCAGGTTGATGTTGCCACCTTCATTTTTACTGTAATTAATAACCATCGGGCGCCCTGAATAAAAAGGAGAATCCCAAATAAAATCTTTAAAAACACCGATTACTTTTAACTGGCTCCCAAAAAGGTTTACACTGGTGCCTAACGGGTTTTTGAGATTCATCATTTTTATTGCAGTGCTGCTCAATAAAATTGCTGCAGTATCAGAAGCAAAATCTTTGGAGAAATCGCGCCCTTCCAATAGTTGAACACCACTTGTTTTGGCAAAATCATACTTGGTTTGCAAACGGCTAAAAACAATTTCCTTACCCTTTTCTTCCATCCCATCCCATTTCAATCCATAAAACCAATTGCTAACACCAGTCATACCCTGCGAAGTTTGATTAACGGCGATAACTGCCCCTGTTTTTAGCGCTTCAGTTTTAAATAATTCAAACTTGTTAAACAACTCGCCATCCTGAGGCATTTCAGCAAGTAAATTCATGTTGTATCCTGCCGATTTATTTTTTATAAACTGCATTTGTTTATAAATGACCAGCGTAGCAATGATGAGCATAATAGCAAAGCAAAACTGAGTTACAACCAGCACTTGCCTAAGGCTTACCGGAATAAGTTTAGTTCGGGCGGTTTGCTTTTTTAAGGTTTGAATAGGTTTAAAAGCTGAAAGAAATAAAGCAGGATAAATACCAGACAAAAGTCCGGTTAACAAGGCTACAGCCAAAATGCCGAGCCAATAGCCAACATTGGTATAACCAATTTCAATATCAATTGCCAAGAGGTTATTAAATACAGGTAAGCTGGCTTCAACGATCATAGAGGCAATTATGGCTGCAATAGTCGTTAACACCATGGCCTCGGTTAGAAACTGTATAACCAAAGAATTTCTTGTTGCCCCTATTGTTTTTTTAATGGCCACTTCCTTTGCCCTACGCTCTGATTTGGCGGTGGCCATATTCATAAAATTAATACAGGCCACAAGTAAAATACCAAAAGCCAGCGCAACAAAAAGATAAACCCGTTCAATATTTCCACCCACACTTTTGCCATTTAAAAATTCGCCATACAAATGTTGATCAGCAAATGGATATAAAAAATTTTCAGCTTTTTCATTCTTATAATTTTCGTTGAACAGCTTTTTTACCTTGGCATTAATCAGGTTTATATTTGTCGGATTATTAACCCTTGCCATTGCTAAAAAATTAAAATTGCCCCAACCCGGATTTTTCAGATAAGCGTTTATACTTTCAAAAAAAGACCAGGGCATTAAATAATCAAACCTGAGTGAGGTGTTGGCCGGAAAATCTTTAATTACTCCTGTAACCTTTAAATCGAATGCATCTTTATACCGCACTGTTTTGTTCAGCACATCTGTACTCCCAAATAAAAGCTTTGCAGTTTGTGCAGTTAGTATAATAGAGTTGGGTGCGTTAAGCGCAGTTGTTGGATTACCAACGATAAAATCATAGTTAAAAACTTTCAGTACTTCCGGATCAGCAAAAAAATCCATCTTTTTAAATACCGATTCTTTATTGGCAATAAGCGACTGATCGCCACCACCCATCCTTGCAATTACATCTATTTCGGGAACTTTAGCCTTTATAGCCATTGCTATTCCATCGCCCGGCGAGCCACCGGTACTGGTGACTTTTCCGTTTGCATCCTGAAAATTGGTCATTACCTGATAAATTTTATCCGAATCTTTAAAGTGACGGTCAAAATTCATTTCATATCTAACATACAAAAGCAAGAGTAAACAAGCTGATAAACCAATTGCTAAACCAATAATATTAATAACAGAAGAGGTTTTATTTCTCCAGAGATTACGCAAAGCTATTTTTAAGTTGAGTTTGAACATGGCAATAACGATTTATAACTAACTATGATTAGCATCCAGAGCACTAAGTTTATGCCAATTACAAAAAACTGCTTATTCAACTGTTTATAAGCTATTTAATACGCAAATCGTTTATAAAATTGTTCATTAACGAACGGTAAGTGTACAATATTGAACGATTGAAATTAATTTAAATACAGCTTACCGAGATGAGTTTTCTTATCGATGATAAAAAAGAAAATATTCAGCGTTGCATCCTTAAGTTTTGTTTATTTCGTTACCCAAAGAAGTAAAACTCCGCCGACAACGGATCATCTACATTCTTCTCTCCAGAATTTTGAATTCAGTATAAAGTTTTAAGCAGAAATGTTTTTAATCAAGTTATTACAAAACTGTTTAACCGGTGTTCGTTTAATTAAAAAATTAAAAGTTATAATCCCAATTGTGGCACAGGTAATGCCTGCAGCAACATCAAGAATATAATGGTGGCTGGTGTACACTGCCGAAAACCAAATACCAATCATTACCGTAAAAAAGAAAATGTTTACTGCACCTAACTTATTTTTTAAGCCGTAATAAAGTACAATTACCGGATAAGAGGAATGTAATGATGGCATTGCTGCAAAAACGTTAGAACCTTTACTGTATATCCCCTGAAAGAGTGTGGTATTAAAATAATGATCGAACCTAACCAAACCCGCTGTATTACCAGGTGTTTTAGCAATAAAGTTAAAGCCATGCTCCTGCACATACCATGGCGGTGCTGCCGGAAAAGCATAATAAACGACAAAGCCTAAAAGGTTTACCCAAACAAAAGTAAGGGCAAAATATACAAACTGCTTCCGATTATAAAAGAATAAATAAGTGGCAAATGCCAGCGGTACAGGCACCCACATCAGGTAAAAAAAGCCTGTTATTACATCCAGGGAGGCGATACTGTTTAGCTTCCAATATTCGTTGGGTGTAAGAATGAGCTGGTGAAAATGGATTCCGAATAATTTTTTCTCTAATTCGTAAAGGCTTTGGATATGAACTTCGCTAAAAAGATAATTTGGGAAGGCTTTCATGTAATCGTACAAAATCCAGTAAACGATGAAGATGGAAAAGCCTGTAATAAACTTCCGGGTTCCTTTTGATAAATAAAAAAGACTGTTAAAAATAAACACCAATACCAGCTGATCTATTTTGAAGCCAACAAGTAAGGCAGACAGCAAAATATATCCGATAGAAATTGAAGCTGTTAAATAAACATCTCTCCACTTAAAAAACCCTTCCTTTAACTCAATTTCATGCTGCATATTATTTTTTGTCAAAATTTGATCTGAAAATATGGTCCCAAAAAGTCCAGCTTACCCCGTAACCTTTTGTAGAATCTGAATAATGGTGGAGCATATGGTGCTGTTTCAGCCTTTTCCAAAACCCGCTTTTAAAATTAGCATGGTGTAAGGCATAATGAACCATATCGTAAAATAAATATCCGATCATAAAACCTGCAAAGAAAGGATAAACCCTGCTTTCAGGCAAAAGCCAGTCGAAAAGAAAATAAAAGCCAAGTGCCATCGGAATACTAGCGGATGGAGGCATTACCAGCCTTTTATTATCATTCGGATAATCGTGGTGTACTCCGTGAAATATAAAGTGAATCTTTTTACCCCACTCAACAGTTGGCTCGAAATGGAATACGTAGCGATGCAGTATATACTCTGTAATGGTCCAAATGCCTAAACCAATCAAAAACCAAATGGCGAAAGTCTGCAAAGGCATTTCGATCAGAAAAAGTGCTTTCCAGAAAAGAAATGCGATTACCGGAATATAAACAATCAAAGGCACATAATACCTTACCTTAGATAAGCTTTCGAGGAAATCATTTTTAAACATCCGGATGGATGCTGATGAATTTGAGACAAAATTCCTTTTCATAATTTAAACTTTAATACGCTCAACAAGCAATTTAGAAGGATCGGCCGCATCATAACCTTTTAATTCTACATATTTTACATTCGGTAACCAAAATGTGCCGCCTTCAATTCTTAAAAAGATACGTTCGATCTGCATTTTTTTATTGTTTACGGTTACGTAAACGTGGTATTTTTTATCAATTGCAGATTTATTAAGGTACATTGGCAGTTTTTTATGGGAGGTAAAGCGGAGTTCGAACTGCCCGTTCCCAAGTGATTTGCTTAAAATACCATATGCAAATTTTCTTTGAATGTAGCCCAGTTCCTTTTTTTCGCCGTTATCTCCATACCGCATCCAAAACACATTTATAGGCTCATTTTCATTCACTTCTCCATGCTTATCAACGTTTAACTGGCAAATAATTGTATTGGTATTGGGATCACGCTGCAAGTAAAACAGTTGGTTGCTAATGCCTTTAGGTGTAGGAAAAGTAATTGGCGAAGGATCACTGTTTTGCGCAACAGCCTTAAAGCCAGAAATGCTAAAACTACCAAAAATAAGCAAAAACCCAATAATCAGCGCTGCTTTATTCCGCGAAATACGTTCTGCCTTTTCTTGTGCCTCTAATCCCTTTTTGGCTTCGAGCAGGCGCTTAACTGCGGTGATATTGGTTAACAAAGCCATAATGGTAATGGGCAATGTAAAAATGGTCATGGTTTCAAAAATATGAAAGGATATACCCGGTGCATAAATTTTATAATCGCCGCCAATAAAATGACTGCTTACACCACAGGCAATGGCAAAAACACCAATGGTAACCACACGTTCAGGACGCTGCATTAAACCACCCTTACATTCTACGCCTAAGCCTTCTGCACGTGCCCTTGTATAACTTACCATCATAGAGCCAATTAATGCAATAAATGCAAATAACGAACTTAAAAAGTAATGGTGTGCGATTAAATAATAACAAATACCCAGGAACATAATCATTTCGCTGT
Organism: Pedobacter nototheniae; assembly: GCF_032678625.1. GTDB lineage: Bacteria > Bacteroidota > Bacteroidia > Sphingobacteriales > Sphingobacteriaceae > Pedobacter > Pedobacter nototheniae_A. Next base: position 96,411 of record NZ_JAVTSO010000004.1, read on the forward strand.
AACGGTCTAAAACCGAATCGTAAAGGGCACCAAATTTAGAACTCATATTACCCAGTCGCGCTACCTGCCCATCCAGCATATCAAAAAGCCCGGCAAAAAGAACCAATGCACCACCCCAGCCAATATAGGAAAGGTCGCCACGGTTGGATTTCTCGGCTCCAAGTACAAAAATAACTGCTACACCAATATTTAAAATTAAACCTATAGTGGTTACCGCATTAGGCGTTAAACCTATTTTAATTAATCCCTTTACAAAAGGATTAATGACTTTGTATATGCCTTGTTGCAGGCTGTCTCTAAATTTTGCTTTCATAAAGTAGTTTTAAAAATCAAGTTTTATCCTTGCCCGGATGCCCCATTCAGAAACTTCTGGATGGTTTAGGTAGTTAAATCTTTTAACCAGATCAACCCTTAAAAATTTAAAAATATTGCCTACACCCACACTACCTTCCATATAGGGGTCGTTACCCAATGCATAGGTCCTAACCGAACCATTTTCGTAAACTGGCAATTGGTACAGTCCTGGGTTATAAGCCGGATTATTTTCGTTCCTCAAGCCGCCATAAAGTGCTTTAAAAGAAACCACCTCTCTAAGTTTTAACTTTTTAAGTAAAGGCAGTTTATTAAAAAAGAACCCATTAAAATTATGGTCGATGTTAATGCTCACATAATGATCACTTACAAATTCCAGAAAATTCATCAGGTTGTACGAATTAAGCTGGTAAGCATAAGTTTGGTTGGCCCGGTGAATGTCCAATAGTGGAAACGGTACTTTTCCGGCAATATAACCGCCCTCAAAAGTTACATCGCTATAGCCTAACTGCGAAAGATAAAAACGCTTATCAATACTGCCCATCAGGCTATGGTAATTGTATTCGCCACCTAAAACACCTTTTAAGCCTGCGGTATATTTTAAATTAAAAACCGGATAACGATCGGCAATTGGTGAGCGGTAAATTTTACCTTGAATAAACTTTTCATTGGGTGCGTAACGCAATTGTACCGAAACCTCGCTCGTTGTTAAACGATCTACTAAACCGCCTGTAGAAGTTTGATAGTAAAGACCTCCAGCCGGCGTTTGGCTCCATTTTTTTAATCCTATGCTATAAGAAAAATGGTTTTCAAATTCTTTAACATAATCAACACGGTAAAAATCATTGTACAGTAACATATCATTTACCCCTCTTTTAAAGGATAGCAAAAAATTATCTTCCTGCACAAACTGTAGCTCTTGTCCGGGTATTTTGGTATCGCGCTGAAAGCTTGCCCTCACGTAATTTTGAGGAAACTCATAAATAGATTTGTTGTTAAGCGAATACGTTGCTGAAAGGAAAAATTTCCACTTTTCATCCTTAAAACCGTAAGCCGCATAATTTTCGAAATAATAACGTTTGCTGAGTTGAGGGGTGGTACGACCGCCCAACCGCAAACGTAAGCCTTCTACATTATTAAAACTGTAAAAGGTATTTACCGGACCTATTTCGTAAGGGCCTAAATCCTGATAGCCTGCAAATAGAAGGGTAACAATTTTCATTGTCCTTTTAAAAGATGGCAGGTTTTGCAGCGTATCTATATTGTGGTAAATTTTAAGCTGATCTTTGGAAATGCTATCCAACCTGTTTTGTTGCCAAAAAAGATCACTTTTCTTAGCGGCATCAGCTAAAATAACTGTATTTTTTCCTTTTAAAAGTGTATCCGGCAACGGCGTATCGTATTGATAAGCTTTAAATGTTACGGTACGTTCGCCGGTAAAGCCCAGGCCTTTTGTTTTACCAATGCCAAAATCGGCAAGCAAATTACTTTTGCTTAAACTGTATTTCCCTTTAGCATTTGGCTCAAAATCAAGATCGATTTTTAAAGCCCTTACAAAGTTTAAGTTTATATTTTTATTTACACTCATGGCTACACCCGTAACGGCATAATGGCTGTCGTTGGTTACATAAATCCTTCCTTCAAACAACATATCGTTCGTGTTGCGTGGCGTAAAAGAAAGTTCAATGAGCTGAGGTTTCTGGTTTTTTAAGGTATCGGTAATAAAAAATTTATAAAATGCCGGTGCACCATCTGCTACAGGACTCAAAAACTCATTGCTCATAACTGAAATGTTGTTTTTATAAATATCAATGTCCTGGTACATGCGGTCGAAATAAGTTTTCATTCCTTTATTATCGATATAACGATTGTCAAATTCAACTTGTTTTTCGGCAACGACTACCGTTTTGTTTTTTTCAGGGAATTTACTGTAGTAATTATCAGAAAGCTTCTCCTGTATATAAATTGGCAAAAGGTTTTTACCTCCAATTAATGTCGAATCCTGCTCCTGAAAAAGAAACTGATAGTTTCTAAATATCTTTTTATTTTTAAATTTATCCGATACGTTGCTTAAGGAGAACAGCATTTTCTCGTATTGCCTGTACGATATTGTATTGTAACTTTTAATTCGGTTTTCTTCTTTATGTGCTATAACCTGCCTGATGAGTTCTACTGCAGGATTATCTTTATTTCGGTATTTTACCTTTTTGCCGGCAACGATAACTACCTCGTCAAGCGATTTGGCATCGGGTTTTAAGTTTACATCAATCTGTTGGGTTGTACCTGGTATAACTGTTTTTACCAGCACCTGATAACCTACATAATTAAAACTTAAAGCACTTTGAGCCTCGTTACTGCTGATGCTGTAGTTTCCATTTAAATCGGTTTGTGTACCAATTTTGGTTCCGTTAAAAAATACCGAAACATAAGGCAATGTTTCTTTTGTTGCTGCATCACGGACGGTTCCTGAGATAGCTGTTTTTTGGGCAAAAATACTCCCGCTTAACATTACATTAAGGACCACAAATAAAAAGGTTCGGAATGAAAAAATATATTGACGTTTCATTTAACGGATAAAAATAAACTGCTTTTGCATGATGTAATTGTAGGTTGTACCCATTATAACAGATGCCAGTACCTTTGAGAGCACATAATTTAAATTAAAGAAGTGTGTTAATACATATACGCCGGTTGTTACCAGCAATAAATTGCCCAGCCAAACAATTATGTACTTAACAATTTGTGCTTTTATGTTTTCGGAAGTTGCTGAAAAAACCCATTTTCTATTTACAGTAAAATTGAAAATACCACCAGCCACTGTTCCTGCAATACTTGCGGCAAGGTACCATAAGCTTAAAAGGTTTACACCTGCAATGGTGACCAAAAAATCAATCAGCGAAGCCATTACCGACGATGCCTGTGCCTTTAGATAAGTAATCATATGGCTATACTAATTTGAGCACGATAACAAGCTGAAGAATTAAATTGGCGTACACCCCTGCTAAAATATCATCAGCCATAACGCCCCAGCCGCCTGGCAAGGCTTCTAAACGGCGTATAAATAATGGTTTCAGGATGTCGAAAAACCTGAAAAGGATTAATCCTAAAAGGATATACTCCCATTTTACCGGCACCCACAACAAAGTGATACACATACCGGCAATTTCATCAATTACAACCCTTCCATGGTCTTTCCCCCAAATTGCTTCTACTTTATTTGCACTTATTATGCCCTGAATAACCAATATAACCGTTATTACAACTGCCAATATATGCGGGTAATGATAACCGGTTTGGAAAAGGTACCAGCAGGCACAGGCAGCAATAGCAGCGAAAGTACCTGCACCCTTACCAATGTACCCAATTCCCAAACCGGTTGATATGATTTTATGAAATAGCACTATGCCGTTTCTAATTCTTCTTCATAATCCTGACCTAAATGCGTGATTAGATCTTCACCCATAATGTAGCGTAAGGTATTTTGAAGTTTCATTAACTGTTTAAAAATGTCATGTTCTGCATTTAATCCAGGTAAAGTTTGTGGCGATTTTAAATAGAAAGATAACCACTCCTGAATGCCTGACATATTTGAACGTTTTGCTAAATCAATAAATAAAGCTAAATCAAGCACAATTGGTGCAGCTAAAATTGAATCGCGGCATAAGAAATTAATTTTAATCTGCATTTTATAACCCAACCAGCCAAAAATGTCGATGTTGTCCCAGCTTTCTTTATTATCACCGTGAGGCGGGTAATAGTTGATGCGAATTTTGTGGTACATGTCACCATATAAATCCGGGTTAGATTCTGGTTTAAAAATTTCATCCAATACACTTAACTTAGAAACTTCTTTAGTTTTAAAGTTATCCGGATCATCTAATACTAAACCATCTCTGTTGCCTAAAATATTATCAGAGAACCAGCCATTAACGCCTAAAGCACGTGCACTTAAACCTGGCGCTAAAATGGTTTTCATTAATGTTTGTCCGGTTTTAAAATCTTTTCCGGCAATTGGTGTATTGGTTTCTTTAGCCAGCTCTAAAAGTGCGGGAATATCAACTGTTAAGTTAGGTGCACCATTTGCAAAGGGAACACCCAGTTTAAGCGCTGCATAAGCATAAATCATACTTGGTGCAATGCGTTTATCATTGTCTTTTAAACCTTGCTCAAAAGCTGCAAGTGTTTCGTGTACTTCAGAAGGTTCAAAATAAATTTCAGTAGAACCACACCATACCATTACTAAACGGTCGCAATTATTTTCTGCCTTGAAGTTTTCAATATCAGCAATAACAGCTTGTGCCAGTTCGTAACGATTTTCTATATCCTTAACAAATTTGCCATCAAGGTTTTTTACATAGTCTTTATCAAATGCCGCACGCATGGGCTTAATGGCCTGCAGCTCTTCGCGTACATCGCGTAATAAATTTGCATCTAATACCCTTGCATTAAGTGCCGCTTCATAAACATTATCTTCATATACATCCCAACCACCAAAAACCAGGTCTTCAAGGTTAGCCAAAGGCACAAAATCCTTAATCTTAGGTTGCTTATTTTCGGTTCTTTTACCTATGCGGATGGTTCCCATTTGGGTTAACGAACCAATAGGCTTAGACAAACCTTTTTTAATAGCAGCTACACCGGCAATCATGGTAGTCGCTACCGCCCCAAGTCCAGGCATTAATATACCCAGTTTACCCTCAGCTGATTTTACTTGTTCTTTCATTTTACTTTATTTTAACTGTCTAATTATTTATAACCAATTGTTGTTCTTATACCATTTTATGGTTTCACCAAGCCCCTCTTCAAGCTGGTATTCGGGTATAAAACCAAGATCTTTTTCTAAATTTTCAATATTTACCGCCCAATTTACTGCGGTGAGTTCTTTAATTTTATCTACGTTTAAAGCAGGTATTTTGCTAAATAGCCCATAACTGCGTTCTAAAACCCAGGCCAATCCCTTAATCATTTTAACAGGCACATTTAACGTAAAGGTTTTCTTACCTAATGCTTTTCGCGCATAATTTGCCAAGGCCGATCGATCATAAATTAAGCCATCAGAAATGTTGTAGGTTTTATTCACCACGGTTGATCCCAATGCTTTTACTATCGTTCGCGCCAGGTCAGTTACATACACAAAACTGAGCTGTTGCTCTGTATCACCGATGTAAAGTTCTAAGCCCGAGCTTATGCTTTTAAGCAGGATGAAAATATCTTTTTCACGCGGCCCGTAAACTGCTGTCGGACGAAATATGATTAGCGGTAATGCTTTAATCTGGTTCAGGTAAGTTTCGGCAAGGGCTTTACTTATTCCGTAATTTGTTACCGGATTAGAAGAACTGCTATCCAGCAATTCGCCATTCTTTTCTTTTAAAGGACCAATTGCGGCCAGGCTGCTTACAAATACAAATTTTTCTATTTTATGTGTTGCTATCGAAGCTGCTACTGCCAGGTTGCGTGTATAAACAGCATTAATATGCAGGTATTCCTGTAAGTTTTTAGCCTTTGTTATTGCTGCAGCATGAATAATGTAATGGTATTTTTTCTCTTCAATATCTCTTTTTAAAAGATACATAGATTCAAAATCCAGTTCTACATAGTTAATGTCTAAATTTTTAAGGTGATCCTTTGAACTCGATCTTCGGATGCTTGCATAAACTTCCATACCGGATGCCAGTGCCGATTCTATTAAATGGTAACCTACAAATCCAGTTGCTCCAGTAATTAATACCCGCTTTTTCATATCGATTTTTCGAGGATCCGGTATTTCCGGTAAAGTTTTCCACCGATGTCTTCTATCGGCTTATTAATCATATCATTATGATCAAGCGTCCAGCTGGCCTCTGCATACTGCATCTTTTTAGCACTAAAACTTTTAATGATATTTCCGTATAAACAGGCTTCTATGCCCATTTTGCGATAACCATCAATCACACCAAGCAATAAAATACGTATACCGTTTATTTTCTTTTTATTCATCAACAGTTTTAAAAGCCCTGTTGGAAATAAGCGTCCTTTTTTTATCTTAATTAAAATCTGGTTAATGTCTGGAATAGCCAATGCAAAACCCACTATTTTCCCATGTTGCTCGGCAATAATGCAGAAGTCAGGATCCAGGATCATTTTTAAATCCTTTGCTGTATAATTAAATTCCTTATCTGTCATCGGCACAAAACCAAGGTTTTTATCCCAGGCCTTGTTGTATACTTCCCGAATTGCATCACACTCCTGCTGAAAATTTTTCATGTTAATTTTGCGGATAATGATGCTATTTCTTTGTAACCGTTCCTCGATTTTATTTAATAAACCAACAGATCGTTCGCTATAATTTCCAGCGGTGTATCGGTATGCCCTTAAATCAACATTTTTATTAAAACCAATTTGCTCTAAAAGTGGCAGGTAGTAAGCTGCATTATATGGCATCATGGCTACTGGCGGCCCGTCGAAACCTTCTATTAAAAGTCCGCAAACCTCGTTGGTAGAGAAATTAACAGGACCTAAAATTTTTGTTAAGCCTTTTTTAGTAAGCCAGTCCTCTACAGCCGTCATTAATAACTGAGCCACTTCGGCATCATTTATACAATCGAAAAAGCCAAAAAAACCTTCCTTTACCTCATATATTTTATTGTGGTTAGTGTTGTTTATGGCTGCAATACGCCCAACCACTTTATCGTTATCGTAAGCTAAAAAAAGCTGAATTTCAGAATGATCATAGAAAGGATGTTTACCTGGAGTAAGCAAATCGCGTTGTGCTATAAAAAGCTCAGGCACATAATTCACATCATCCGCGTATAATGCATGCGGAAAATCAATAAATGCTTTAAGGTCTTTTTTGCCACTAACTTCTACTGTTCTTTTCATGATTGCGTACCTACAAGGTTTGAGTTAACGGTTTTAAATGCCTCACTTAATTTTTCAATAGCAGTTTCTATTTGCTCAAAACTGTGTGTTGCCATTAGTGAAAAACGAATTAAAGAAGAATCAGAAGGTACTGCAGGTGAAACCACCGGATTTACAAATACTCCATTTTGCTGCAGAATATTGGTAATCATAAAAGTTTTGGTATTGTCTCTGATGTAAACCGGTATAATCGGACTGTTGGAGTGCCCGATATCAAAACCTGCTTGTAACAATAATTTCTTAGCATATTCTGTGTTTTGCCAAAGCTTATCGATGCGTTCGGGTTCTGATTCTATAATATCCAGGGCAGCAATAACACTGGCAACTGCCGATGGTGGCATACTTGCACTAAACATTAATGAACGTGCGCGGTGTTTAATAAATTCAATGGTTTCTGCGTCTCCGGCAATAAAACCGCCTAAAGATGCGAGCGACTTGCTAAAAGTGCCCATAATTAAATCTACCTTATTATTGAGGTTAAAATGAGAGGCCGTACCTGAGCCGTTAAAACCGATAACACCCAAACTGTGTGCATCATCCATCATAATATTGGCACCAAATTCATCCGCAATTTTCACCATTTCAGGAAGGTTTACCAAATCGCCTTCCATGCTAAAAATCCCATCAGAAACAATCAGTTTTGCCGCATCTTCTGGCAATCTGCTCAGTTTCCTGCGCAAATCCTCCATATCGTTGTGGGCATATTTTATGGTTCGGGAAAATGACAAACGGCTTCCATCTATAATCGAAGCATGGTCGTATTCATCCAGAATGAGGTAATCGTTCCGATCCAGTAAACAGGATATTACCCCCAGGTTAACCTGAAAGCCCGTACTAAAAAGTACGGCGGCTTCTTTACCTACATATTCGGCTAAACGGCTTTCCAGGTGCAAATGAATATCCAGTGAACCATTTAAAAACCTTGATCCGGCACAGCCAGTGCCATATTTATCGATTGCCTTTTTAGAGGCTTCTTTAATTTTAGGGTGGTTAGTTAAACCTAAGTATGAGTTTGAGCCAAACATCAATACTTTTTGCCCATTAATGACTACTTCAGTATCCTGAGCTGATTCAATTGATCTGAAATAAGGATATAATCCTTTTTCCTTGATAATCGAAGCATCTTTAAATGAAGCAATTCTATCTTGTAATTTTTTACGCATCCCAGTGCAGTTATTCGGCAGAGCCCTATTAAATTCTATCCGGAAAGTTGGCTTTCCCCCTTAAAACCAAGATCATTTTCATTGAATTGAGCCAACTAAAGCTGGTAACAGTAATTAAATGATTTGATTATGCAATTTTAACGCGGGTTGAGGTTCAAAAAAAGGTTTAAATGTGGGAAATATTGGTCAAAAAGGTGGATTGCTGAAATGTGACATTTAGATGAATTGACCTTCTGACCTCCTGACTTATTATTTAAAATGGTAAAATTTAAAAATTAAATTTAGAAAAACCCTTATTTCTACGTAAATTACAGCATAAAAGAAATAAAACTCTACAAAACAACAACTTATGCGAAACGAAAAAGTTAATCAAAATTAAAAAATGCATCAACGTTTAGTCATTTTAAAAAATTGCTATTTTATAATTTACAACAAATATTACATTTGTTTTTGAGGAAAAATAACAGGTAAAAGGAGTAGGATTTTGTGGCTAAAACGGTGCTTTTTAAAGTCTTGAAAAAGTATAAAAAGTAGAAGTTAAATCTGTTAAAAAATGGTTACGAATCACAAATAATTTTATGCAACAACATCTAATTAACATGCCCGGTACGCTTAAAAATTTCGATGAAAAATCATTTTTGAATGAGGATTTAAACGTTACACGGCACGACGGACAAATCCCCAGGCCTTGCAATGAACCTTTCAGGGCAGCTTCATACTCACTTATTTTAATTTTAAAAGGAAAGCTTAACCTAAAAACCAATTTTGTTTCCGACAGTCTGAAAGAGCGGGATATTGTATTTGTTTTTCCGGGCTCAATACATGAAATTGAACAACAGGAACAGGTTTCTTTTGTAAGGATTGGATTTAATGGCGAATACCTGAAAAAACAAGGCGTATTTTTAAGCAGCGCAGAGAGTTACAGATTATTCCGTGAGCATTCTACACACAAGTTTTCCTTATCTAAGGAAGAGTTTAATGACATTTTAAATGATATCCTGGCCTTACAAAAAAAACTAAAACTACCCGCCAACACACCTTATATTAAGGATATTATCCGCAACAGCTTTTTAGAAATATTGTATGATATATTTTTGATTAACAATAAAAGAAAAACATTTATTCCGATTAAACACGATAGTAAATCCGAGCTTACTACTCGTTTTTTAACGTTACTTTCGGAAAACTTCCGAAAAGAAAAAAGGGTTCAGTTTTATGCTGATGCTTTATGCATTACTTCCAGGCATTTATCGCAGGTTGTAAAACAGGTTACCGACAGAACTGCCGGAGAACTGATTGATGAAGTGGTTATTGGTGAGGCTAAAATTCTTTTAACCGGGCACATTTTAAATGTTTCTGAAGTTTCTGAAGCGCTTAATTTCAGTAATTCTTCGTTTTTTGGAAAGTATTTTAAGAAAAACACAGGCTTCTCCCCTTCTGAATACAAAATGGCCAACAACATTGCCCAAACGCCTCCATTTTAGCCCAATCTTAAAAAAGCTGCATCATAAGCATAATTTCTCTCGAATTCTGTTATGCAACAGAACAGGTTTATATTTGTGATACTGCTTTTGCTGATTAGAATTTTAGCACTTCTGTAACGGATTTGAGTATGGTATTTACCGAGTGCTCAAAGGCAGGATATTGCGTAAATAATTAATCTTCAGGATTGCTACAGAGTGTTTTGTTTTATTTAAGAAAAAAACTTCATGAAAAACAAAATTCTAAGTATTGTAGTCCTTTCTGCATTAAGTTTTTCTGTATTTGCACAACAGAAAAGTGGTTTACGTATTCTTGGTGTACATAAGATTAACAGTGATGGCGGCTGGGACTATTTAAACGTAGACCAAAAAAATAAAAATATTTTCATTTCACATGGCAACCAGGTTAATATTCTGAATAGTAAAGGCGATTCTGTAGGGATAATTGCAAACACGCCGGGTGTGCACGGAATTACATTTGCAAATACCTTAAACAAAGGTTATACCAGCAATGGCAAAGATGCCTCCTGCACAATTTTCAACCTAAAAACATTTGCTGTTTTAGGGCATATTGCTGTAGGACAGAATCCTGATGCTTCATTTTATGATGATTTCTCAGGAAAGGTAATTGTATTTAATGGTAAAAGTAAGGATGCAAGCATTATTAATCCGCAAAATGACCAGGTCATTGCAACCGTTCCGCTGGGTGGTAAACCCGAAGCTGGCGTATCTGATGGGAAAGGCAAAATTTACGTTAATATAGAAGACACTAACGAAATTGTATGTTTTGATGCGGTTAATTTTAAAATATTAGCCAGGTATAATCTTCCTGGCGGAGAAGAACCTTCAGGGCTTGCCATTGACCGTTTGACGTCGAGATTATTTACAGTTTGCTCCAATAAAAAAATGCTTATCCTGGACGCAAAATCAGGCAAACTGATTACATCTCTACCCATAGGCGAAGAATGTGATGGGGTTGTTTTTGATCCGGCTACTCAAACAGCTTACAGTGCTAATGGAGAAGGAAACATCACCGTTGTAAAAGAAATTTCAGCAGATAAATTTGTAGTTCAGGAAACCATAAAAACAGCTACTGGTGCAAGAACAATTGCAATGGATTATAATCTTCATCGTTTGTTTTTACCTACTGCAGACCTTGAAAAAGCAACTATTTCAGGACAACGTCCAAAAAGAATTCCGGGAACGTTTAGGATTTTGGAACTGGGTAAATAAAATTGTTTAACCTTCTGTCATTCTGAGCGTAGCGAAACCAATCAACCTTTGTCATTCTGAGTGCAACGAAGAATCTCTCTATCTGTACATCTTCTAAAGAGATCCTTCCTTTGTCAGGATGACAAATTGGGGTTGAAAATTTTACCTTCTGTCATTCTGAGCGCAGCAAAACCAATCAATCTTTGTCATTCTGAGTGCAACGAAGAATCTCTCTATTTGCACAGCCGATAATGAGATCCTTCCTTCGTCAGGAGGACAAATTGGGGTTTAAAACTTTAACGTTCTGTCATTCTGAGCGCAGCAAAACCAATCAACCTTTGTCATTCTGAGCGTAGCGAAGAATCTCTCTATTTGCACAGCTGCTAATGAGATCCTTCCTTCGTCAGGAGGACAAATTGGGGTTTAAAACTTTAACGTTCTGTCATTCTGAGGGCAGCAAAACCAATCAACCTTTGTCATTCTGAGCGTAGCGAAGAATCTCTCTATCTGAACATCTGTTAATGAGATTGTTCCTTCGTCAGGAGGACAAATTGGGGTTTAAAACTTTAACGTTTTGTCATTCTGAGCGTAGCGAAGAATCTCTCTATTTGCACAGCCGCTAATGAGATCCTTCCTTCGTCAGGAGGACAGGAAATCATATTTAGTGCAGGACGAAAAAACTAAAGTACATACGTATTAAAATAGAATTTCCTGATTAAACTTGGTAATGCAATTAATAGTAAAGGCAGTGCTACAATAAATCCTCCGATTACTGCAATAGCAAGTGGCTGATGTAACTGCGCGCCTGCCCCTATACCTAAAGCTAAGGGTGTAAGGGCAATAATGGCCCCAAGTGCCGTCATTAATTTGGGCCTTAGCCGGGTTGAAATTGCATAAGTAATGGCTTCATCTACCGTTTTATCCTGTAGGGATTCTTTAAACTGGAGAAAGGTAAAAATTGCGTTTTCACCTATAATGCCTACAATCATAATCAAGCCGGTATAACTGCCAACGTTTAAAGGCGTATGGGTTAAAAAGAGAGCAAGATAACTCCCTGAAATCCCCAAAACGGAAATCAATAAGATTAAAAATGCAATTTTGAAATCCTTAAACAAGAACAGAATTACACTGAACACCAGTAAACTTGAGGCGATTAGAATAGTCAGCAATTCAGAAAAAGATTGTTGTTGTTCTTTGTAAGCACCTCCATATTCAACATGGTAGCCCGAAGGCAGATTAACTTTGGCATTAACCGCGGTTTTAATGTCTTTCATAACACTACCTAAATCTCTGTTATCCAAGCGGGCGGTTATAACACCAATTGTTTGCAGGTTTTCACGCTGTACTTCTGCACTACCGGATTTTAACTCCACTTTAGCTAAATTCTGGATAGGTACCGTTGTTCCGTCTGGTAAAAATATTTTTAAATTATTAATATCCGAAACGGCAAATTTCCGGCTTCCGGCATACACCATACGGATAGGTGAAAGTTGTTGTTTATCATATAAATCGCCAATCACATTTCCTTGCATAGCCGTTTGCAATTGAGTTTGAAAGGCTGCAGGCGTAATTCCATATTGAGCCAGCATAGTAAAGTTTGGCTGAATGCCAACTGTTGGCCCTGAAAGCACAATTCCGTTAAAAACATCAGCCGTTCCATTCACTTTTGAAAGAATAGCAGCTATTTGCTTAGATAACTCCTGTAATTTTTGCTGATCGTTTCCATAAACCTTAACCTCAATTGGCTGGGTTGAGCTCATTAAATCTCCAAGCATGTCTCCTATTACCTGGCCAAAATCGATCACTAAAGCTGGCTGAGTACGTTCTATCTGCGTTCTGATTGTTGAAATAACCTCGTCTGTACTTTTACTTCGGTTTGGTTTTAGCTGAATCAGATAATCGCCGGTATTGGGTTCCGTAATAAAAAAACCCATTTGTGTTCCTGTTCTTCGCGAATATGCCTGTACATCTGGAATTTTGACCAGTTGTTTTTCTACTTCCCGGAGCATACGGTCGGTTTCTTCTAAAGAAGTTCCTGGAGGAGAAGCATAATCTAAAACAATACTTCCTTCATCCATTTCGGGTAAAAATCCGGTTTCGAGCCTGGGGAAAATCAATACAATTGAAACAAGGAGTAAAAGCATAAAACCAAACGTAAAATATGGCCTCTGGATAAAATAAGGCACCCATTTTTGGGTTTTAACTTCATGTACGATTTCTGTTTTACCTAAATTTTTGTTTTTTGATTTTGGTGTAAGCATTAAATAAATTACAGGCAAACCTATCCAGGTTACAAAAAATGAACATACCAGGGTAATAATCATGGTATTGGTCATTACCTGAAAATACGAACCGGCTACCCCAGTCATTAAGATAAAAGGAACAAAAATTACGATTGTACTAATAGAGGAGCCGAGCATAGCGGGGAAAAGATAAGCTACCGCTTTGCTTAATAATCTTACCGTTGGTACTTCGGGGTGTTCTTCGTGTGTACGGTGAATTTGCTCCACCACCACAATTGCATCATCAATAATTAAACCTATGGCGGCGGCAATTGCGCCTAAAGTCATAATGTTTAGCGAATAACCAATTACATACAGCACAATTACAGTTAAGCAAAGGGTAACCGGAATGGTAATGAGTATGGTTGCACTGGCTTTTAATGACCGAAGGAAAATAATGGCAACCACAATGGCTAATGCCAAACCTATCCACAAACTGTCTCTCACGCTTTTAACAGATTCGTTTACAAAATCTGCCTGTACGTAATATGGTTTTATGCTTACACCTGATGGCAAAAGATGCTGAAGTTGAGAAATTTTAACTTCCATTTGGCTGGAAAGATCGACCAGGTTTGCATTGGGTTGTTTAATTACCGCAATCAAAATTCCATCTTTACCATTCGCATTAATGCGTGTATATTCAACACTTTGCTGAATGTTTACTTTTGCAATATCATTAACCTTTATAACCCTGTTGCCTTTTCTAATTAAAACCAGTTCTTCCAGATCATTTTTGGTTTTAACGGTGGCATCGGTTACAGAAAGGTATAAAAAGTTGTGATCGGAAAGATAACCATTTGATTTTATAAAATTTGTTTGCGCCAATGCGTTACTCACCTGGTCGGGAGAAATGCCTAAGGACTGCATTTTCTGAATATCCAGTTCGAGCCAGAATTCTTTATTTTTACCGCCTATTACCCGAATCTCGGAAACACCTGCCACCTGTGAAAGGAAAGGTTTTACGGTGTAAGTTGCTATTTTTTTAAGTTCTACCGGAGAATAGTTGTGACTTTCTAAACTGTATCCGCTTACCGGAAGAATAGATGGATTCATTTTTTCTACGGAGATGTTTACGCCTGGTGGTAAGGAAGCGCTGATTTTAGCAATTTGAGATTCAATACGCTGCTGACTTAAATCTATATTTGCACCAGGATTCATAAAGGCTGAAAGTTCGCAACTCCCTCTACTGGTGGTACTTCTAACCAACTGGAGATCGGGAACTTGCTTTACCGCATTTTCTAATGGGCGGGTAACCTTAACCACCATTTTATCAACAGGTTGCAGTTCTGCATCGGCGATAATTTTAATCTTTGGAAAAGTAATTTCAGGGAAAAGCCCGGTTTTAAGTTGCTGAAAGGAATAAATTCCTCCAACAATAATAATTACCAGCACAGCCAGAATTGGATTTTTATGTGAAATAAAAAAGTTTTTCATCTGCTTAAAATGTAAGTTGGATGATGGTAAATGGATCCGCTATCATTTCTAATTCTGAATTTTAACTTTAGCTGTATCGGCAATGCCATAATTACCAACTGTAATTATTCTATCTGTTTTACTAAATACGGGTTCTAATATTTCCGTTGAACTGCTGCCCTCAATACCCTTTTTTACTTTAACTTTTACCGCCGTAGAATCGTTAATCATTTTCATTACCCAAAACTCCTCTTCAGTTTCATTGGATAGTACCGCCGATTTTGGCAGAACCTGGGCATTGCTATGGTTAATCTTCGTTAATCTAACTTTAGCAATTAATCCTTCGGGGATTTCTTTTGTGGCAGAAACTTTAATAATATACCGCTGAGTTTGCGCAGCCGAATCAACCGAAGGCAGCGTTCCCGAAACGGAGCCGTTTAGCTTTGTTCCATCAGGGAGTACAATTTCAAGTATTTTATTCTGACTGATCATCTGGTTAAGTTCGTAGGGAAGATCCAGCAGAAAAACCAAACTGTTTCGATTGCTTATGGTTGCCAACGACTCCCCATCCTGCACGTAATCTCCTTTCTGGTGGTTAACCTGTACAATAACACCTGCCTGATTTGCCCGGATATTAGATACTCCAGAAAACTTAAAACCGGGGTCGAGTTTATTCACCGTATTGCCAATCGATTTTGCTTCCTTTGTAATTAAACCAAACAGCAGTTGTTGCGTTGCCACCTGCTGTCCTGGTTTTGCATTGGCCCTTTCTACATAACCATTGATATTTGCCTTAACATAGCTTTTTTCCAGATAGGCAGAAACTGCCGAAAACTCTGCATACTCCGCCAGCGAACTGTCTTTAATACTGGTTATCTGAACGGGGGTTACCGGTGAAGGTGCATCTGTTGCATCAGCCGGCACAGATTGGCTGCAGGAAGAAAACACCAGTAAAACCGAGCAAATGGTTAGTATGATTTTTAGATCATTATTCATGTTATTGGTTCCAGTAATTGTATTGGTTAATTAATTTTAAACGGTTAATATTTGTTTGTCTAAGCAGATTCTGTGCAGACATATAGTTATTAATGGCAATTATAAAATCAACTACTTTAAGATCGCCGGTGCGCAGCAATTTACTATCCACATCAATTAAACCCTTACTAAAACGGATTTGCTCTTTAATTTTCCCGAAAAGTGCATCTGTTTCAACAATCTGCTGCCTGATTAAGTTCAGCTGTTGCTCCTGCTGCCGTACAAAAAAGCCTTTATAATCTGCAATTGTATTTGATGAAAGTTTAAGCTTATCATACTGCATTTTTTTCTGGTGTCCATCATATATAGGTACTGAAAATGTAAAACCAACACTGCTTCCAAAATTCCGGTAAGGTTGCAAGGTTAATGATGAACTGTAACCACCGTTTACATAAACCCCAAGTTTTGGCTTGTAACTCAAATCGATGCTGTTTTTCAGGTTAATATTCTTTAAGCTGTCCAATTCAAAACGTTTGGTAAAGAAAAGCCTGTCCTGTTTAAACAATTCTGTTTCCAGTCTTGGTTCGGCAAGTTTTACGGTTATGGTATCCTTTATGCCCGCAAGGTAATTCAAAGTGCCATAATCATTTTTAAATTGAATTTCCGCTTGCTTCATCACCAATTGTTGCTGCTGCAGGGTAACCAAAAAAGTTAAATATTCAGATTGCTTGTAAATATTGCTCCGGGTTAATGTTTTAAACAATTGTTCTTCTTTTTCTAAAAGAGAAACAACTTCACGGTTAAAATCTACCTGTTCCTGGCTTGCATAAGCCGTAATGTACTGATCGGCAACAGATCTGTTTAAGTCGTACAACGATAACTGGCTGGCATATTTAATGGAATCGCTTTGAATTTTTATGCCCTCCAGCTGGTTGTTAATTCGTTTTTTATTTAGCAAATCGTAATTAACATTTAACAAAGCCTCGAGTGCCTGGCCATTTGTAATAATTCCGTCGTATCCATAACCACGGATAATAGGCGCATACATTCCTGCTCCTGTACCTGTAACTTGTACGCGGCCAGTTGCACGCACAATCAGGCTGTCGATCCCTGCAGATCTTTTCTGGTTTTCAAAATCTTTAAGTACAGGGCTGGTAGATTTTGCCTGTTTTAAAAAAAAATCGAGGTTTTTAACCGGAGACTGAGCCATTGCCCGCGTAGCTAAAACCGTAAGAATGCCGATGGAGAGATATTTAAAGACGACGTTCATTTTTAAAATTTTAAACCTGAATATTGATAGAAGATAAGTGTAAAGGGCACTAAAACCTTCCGGAAAACATTAAACCTGTATTTCCTTGTTGATGAAAAGGCATTAAGGTAAAATTACCTGTGTTTTTTGTTGTAAAAATTCTTTTAACGTATGGATAAACAAGATAAGCAATTTTTGTTGAAGCAATTCCAAATCCTGCTCCTGCAACAACATCACTAAACCAATGTTTATTATTGTACATACGCAGGGTACCGGTAGCTGTTGCAACAAAATAACCTGCATAACCAATCCATGGGTTTACATCTTTATACTCCTGGTGCAGAAATTCTGCGGCCATAAAAGCCGAGGCCGTATGTCCGGAAGGAAAAGAATTAGTTCCCGATTCATCTGGCCGCATTCTGCCTACGCCTTGCTTTACAAAATGAGTTGATACACCCATAATTGCAGCCGAAGTAACATATAACATGGAGGCATCAAACAAATTATGTTTTCCTTTTATACCTGAAAGATTTAGTGCATAAACTGCTGCTGCCGGCGCAAATTGCAGGTAATCATCTACATGCGCCGCAAATAAAGGGTGATCTTCCTGAAGTTCGGCCTTGGTACTCACATCTAATTGCTTAAGTGCACCATGATCGTAAACGGCGGCAAAGCCGTAACCCATCAGTACAACTGGGGCAATAAATACTGCCGGCCGAAATTTATTTTTAGGAATTTCAACTTTTGTATTCCATCTGCCCTTTGTGGTATCCGCGGGGAAAGTTTGAACCGTATCTGTCTTTTGAGCGAAACAGGTAGCGAATGTTGATGCAAGCAGCACACTGGCAAAAAATATTTTGTACATTTTTAAGGTTTTACCAGGTTTCCAGCCCCATCAAATAATAAGTCTTTTCCTTTTACTTCAGCTTCATAAAGAATTGTACCATTAGCTTTGGTAATTTTTGCCGCTTCAGCAATCTTCATTCCTTTTAACTTTGTAATTACCTGAACCGGCAGTTCTGAACTTTTAATTTCAATTTCTGACTCTAAAAGAATTCCCTTTGCCGAATATAACTCTGAAGCATGCTTACCATTTAAACGAAAACCCGCTTCGTAATCTTGCTTCTCCATTTCCCAGGTTACATTTGTTATTCCGGGATGTAGTTTAGCAAATGCTGTTTTTGCCTGAACGGATACTTTTGCTACGCTTATCTTTTGTGCTTGTGCGGAAATAACAATGCCACCAACTAAGATTAAAATTCCAAAAATCTTTTTCATCTGTTTATTTATTGTTTTTTAACGGTGATAAGTTGTAATCAAATCTATAATTGAATTATGGAGGAATTCTGTAGTTAAAAATGAATTTTATAGCCAAAAAATAATCTTGATGATAAAAGAAATAACCCAGGCTTGAATACTGTCCTAAGTAACATTGCCTGAATTTTTAAGCAATAAATAAAGGCTTGATTTGCATGGTAAAACATGCTTTTTGCTCAATCAGTTTATAGCACACAGCTGCCCATCAGCATCAACGAGCTGGCCGCAATGGCAGGCATTATACAAGACAATCCGGAGTACGAGTTTGCAATGATTATCGCAATATTTAGTGATTTAACTTAAAATATACCGTAAAAACATGTGTATCCAATGCTTGGGTATACTGAATATCGAAACCATACAGGTTACAAATTTGCTTGGTAATGGCTAAACCCAAGCCCATACCTTCTGATTCTGTTGATTTAGAGAACCGATCAAAAATGCGGTTGTTTTGTTGCATGCTTTTCCCCGTATTGGCTACCACTAATGTCTTTGAATTTAGCTTAATGCTAATCTGTCCGCCCGGTATATTATGTCTTACCGCATTACTAAATAAATTATTTAATAAAATATCGGCCAGATAACGGCTCATTTTTAGGCTGGCTGGCTCCAGTTCTTCTTTTAGCGTTAAACCGTCTCGTTCAAACAATTCCTGAAACTGGCGGACTTTCCCTTCTACCATTTCCTTGAGATCAATATCCTGAGCATCAGAAATAAGGTTATTTTCTATTTTCGCCAAAAGCAAAAGCGATTGGTGCAATCTTGAAAGCCGGCCGGTAGCATGGTAAATATCTTCCAGTAATGCACCTTGTTGTTCAGTAAAAGATTCAGTTTGTAAAAGGGAATCGAGTTTGGAATTAATAACCGCCAGTGGTGTCATCATTTCATGCGAGGCATTGTCGGTAAAACTTTTAAGTTCTTTATAATCTCGCCTAACTTTTTCGGCCATTGCATTAACCGATCTATTCAGTTCGTTAAATTCGTCTATTGTTGTGGGCTCTTCCTCAATATTTTCCATTCGGGCCACCTCAAAAGTCTTCATCCGGTTTAAGATGCTGTAAAAGGGTTTCCAAAGCCTGCTTAACACAAAACGATTGATTCCCAACAAGGAAAGGAGTAAAACAATGGTTACAGCAAGTGTAATAAATAGAATAATCCGAACTAAATCTTCTGCTTCTACCCTTGATTTGGTGATATTTACAATAATGGTTTTGCCATTTAAATTAACCGTTGTAACCAACCTTCTTCCGGGTTCTGTTTCCTTTTCTTTCGGGTTAAGGTAGCTGGTATATAAAAATTCCCGTTCCGGTACCTGGCCTTTAACTTCTTCGTAAGAAATTTGCTGATCTAAATAACTTGCCGGAAGTGGGAGGCGGTTATAAGCTGCAGTATATTGCCTGATTTCATTTTCTTCTACTGCTAAATCCTTATCGAGTTTTTCTGTTAAAATAAAGTGGATAACCAAATAATATATAATCCCTGTAATAATCAGAACGATAAGGGAGGTATAAATGTTAACCTGATTGTAGCGGCTGGAAAGTTTCATATACTTCCAAATTTATACCCGATTCCATACACGGAGCGCAAGTAGTCTGCCGCACCGGTTTCCATTAATTTTTTCCTGAGGTTTTTAACATGTGTATAAATAAAATCGAAATCATCAGAAAGATCCATTTCATCACCCCAAAGGTGTTCGGCCATAGCATTTTTAGTGACGACTTTATTTTTGTTAGACAGGAAGTAAACCAGTAAATCAAATTCCTTTTTTGTTAGTACAACCTGGTTATTGTTAATTATAACCTTCATTGCCGAAACATCTACACTGATTTCATTAAAAACAATTACATTATCGCCATCAAAGTTTTTACGGCGTACAATTGCACTTACCCTGGCCTTCAGTTCTGAAAGGTGAAAGGGTTTCACTAAATAATCATCGGCACCAAGATCCAATCCCGCAAGCTTATCATCTAAAGAATGTCGGGCAGAAATAATAAGCACCCCATCTCTCTTCTTTAATTGCTTAAGTTTGGTCAACAATTCAAGTCCTTCGCCACCGGGCAAGCCAAGATCAAGTAAGATACAATCGTAATTGTACATCGAAATTTTCTCTAAGGCCATGCTAAAATTTATGGCGTGCTCACAAATATTCCCTTCGCCGGTAAAATAGGTTAATATGCTTTCCAATAAAGCTTGCTCATCTTCAATGACTAAAATCTTCATAAATAATCAGGTAAAGCGCTGAATGAGTTTTTCTATGTTTAAATTTTTATTTTTTTGAAGAAACTGTTTCCCATAACCGGTAAAATATTCGTGTTTGGCTAACATTTCGAGGTTTAGTGCCGTCCATTGCAATTCAGAATATACCAATCCTAATTTCGCTTCCCATTCTTGTTTTAGCCGGGCTGCAAAAAGGTTATAATTACTTAGTGAAAAATGGTAAAAATCGGCATCGCAAATCACCTTTTCGAGCATATTGGAGGGAAATTGCGGGTAACGCGTTGCCATAATGCAGGCCTTAACCTGCTCTACTTTACCTGCACTTAGCCCATTTTCAAACAGAAAGTTTTCGGCAATACGTACACTGCTGTTTTCGTGTCCCATGTATTGATCCGTATAACCAATATCGTGCAGAAATGCGGCAATATTTAAAATGAATTGATCTTCTTTAGAAATTTTAGTTTCCCTGCCAATAACTTTCACACCTTCAACAACTAATAATGTATGTTCAAAATTGTGAAAATACATAAAATCAGGAAGTTTATTTTTTAGCAAATCTTCAGCAAACTGTTCAACTTTTTCTAATAAAAACTCCTGAGGTATTTCCATGAATTAAACCCTGTTATGCGACAACAATTATAATTGCCAATTCTGAAGAAATGCTGTAGCTAAAAAGATATGGCTACAATGCCGCAGTTGTTCAAGTTAACAACACTTTTCGATTTTGCAAAATGATATAGATGATATGCCCCATCGGGTGGCTTTTATATCTTTTATCTGACAAAACATCCTTTTAAGTTGAGGCTAAACTTTACCCAAATCGTAATTGAGTTATGGAAACGCGGAAGAAATTTTAACTTTTATGGATAACGAAGGGCCACCCATTGGGAAGAAAGAACTTCGACAACGTTATATTCAGTATTTCTACAGAATTAAAAGCGATCTTTAATATTCAAGTAATCGCAAAATGATGTGGAAATTTTATGCTTTATTATCCGCTTTCTTTGCTGCTGCAACAGCAATTTTGGCTAAAATTGGAATTAAAGGCGTTAACGGTAATCTTGCAACGGCCGTTCGCACAGTTGTTATTCTTTTTATTGCCTGGGGAATTGTTCTGGCAACCGGCGAAATTTCAGAGTTAAAAACACTAAGTAAAAACAACCTGATTTTTTTGGGCTTATCTGGCGTAGCCACGGGCTTATCGTGGATTTTTTATTTTAAAGCACTCGAAACCGGAAACGTATCCAAAGTAGCACCGATAGATAAATTGAGTGTGGCTATTGCAATGGGGCTTGCCTTTTTAATATTGAAGGAACCCATTGATGCCAAAACACTTATTGGCGGATTAATGATTGTTGGTGGCAGCTTAGTTATCTTACTTTAGTTTATTAATATACAGCATAACTGCTGCACCTTCCGCTTTGATTCACCTGCTGTACGATTTCCTTTCTGCAGATAAGATATGTAATCAAACATACTACATCATTTTACCATAATGCCCGCTCCGGTTTGTGCAACCGGAGCGGGCAAAAATAGAAATGGATTAAACGCTTACTGGTTTCTTAGGGTTGTAAGCAAGCAACCGCAACGCATTAAAAACCACAATCAGTGTAGATCCTTCATGTGCAATTACAGCTGGTCCTATTGAAGCAATTCCAAGAATGGTTAAAGGAATTAATACGGCAACTACCCCGAGGGAAATCCATAGGTTTTGTTTAATAATTCCCCTTGCTTTTCTGCTCAAACCAATGGCAAATGGTAAACTTTCCAGCTTATCGCCCATTAAGGCTATATCTGCTGTTTCTAAGGCCACATCAGAACCAGCAGCCCCCATGGCTATACCAACGGTACTTTTAGCCATAGCCGGTGCATCATTTACCCCATCGCCTACCATGGCAACCATTTTTTCAGATTTTGCCAGTTTTTGTACTGCTTCCACTTTATCTTCGGGCATTAGGTCTCCCCATGCATCTGTAACACCAATTTGTTTTGCTACTGCTTCGGCAACCTGCTGATTATCCCCGGTAAGCATAATCATTTTTTTGATCCCCAAACTGGTTAATGCTGCCAGGGTTTGTTTGGCCTCTGCCCTCGGAACATCCATCAGCGAAAGCAAACCTATAAAAGTACTTTCCTGCTTAACCAGCATTGAAGTGTGTCCGCCTTTTTCCAGTTCTTCAACCTGCTTTAGTATATCTTGTGGAATACCTTCTTTTTCGAATAGCGCTTTATTTCCGATTAATATTTTTTTGCCTTCTACTTCGGCTTGTACACCTCTTCCTGTAATTCCTTTCACATTTTGAGCCTCCGGAACCGTTTGATCTTTCATCTTTTGAAGCATCCCCTGTACAATGGCTTCGGCCAATGGGTGATCGCTCCTTTTCTCAACAGCAACCGTAACAGCCATTAATGATTCTTCGGAAACACCATTTAAAGATATAACATTGGTTAACTGCGGCTTGCCTTCGGTTAAGGTTCCTGTTTTATCAAAAGCAATAGCATTCAATGCGCCTAAATCTTCCAAAGGTCGCCCACCTTTAATTAAAACACCAGCCCTGGCGGCCCTCGCTACCCCACTTAATACAGCACTGGGTGTAGAAATAGCCAAAGCGCATGGACTTGCGGCGACCAGTACCGACATTGCCCTGTAAAAACTTTTGCTAAAAGGTTCGTCTATAACCAAAAAAGCGAAACACAGTAAGGTGACCAGCACCAAAACAAAAGGCACAAAATATTTCTCAAATTTATCTGTAAAGAGCTGGGTTGGCGACTTTTGTTTTTCAGCTTCGTTAACCATTTTAATCAACCGTGAAATGGTCGAATCTTTAGCTTCACGGATTACTTTTACTTCCAGAACGGCTGCGCCGTTTATGGTTCCTGCAAAAACACGAAACTGTGGTTTTATGCTTTTATCTGTCGAATAATCAAGGCTGGCATCAGCAACAGGTAATTTATCAACCGGAACACTTTCGCCGGTAATGGGTGCCTGGTTAACACTTCCTTCACCTTTTACCACTACACCGTCGGCCGGAATTTTGCTGTTCGGCTTAATAATAATTACATCACCCAGCTTTAATTCTTCAATGCGTATTTCAGTTTCCTTACCCGCTCTTACCACAAGCGCGGTTGGGGGGGCAAGGCTTGTTAATGCCGAGATAGATTTGCGTGCTTTACCCATAGCGTAATGCTCCAGGGCATGGCCTAAACTAAAAAGAAACAATAAAAGTGCTCCTTCTGCCCACGAACCTAAAATTGCAGCACCTATTGCAGCAACCAGCATTAAAAAGTCAATTTCAAAGCCCCCTTTTGAGATGGTTTCTACCGCTTCTTTTGCGGTAAAGAAACCTCCAAAAAAGTAAGCCAAAATGTATAAACTTAAACTTGACCATGATGGTAAGCCCTGTATATAGCCAAGTCCGTAACCAACCGCTAAACAAACACCACTTAAAATGGCAAAATACAATTCTGTATTGGCGCCAAATATGCCACCTTCATGATGATGGCCTTCTCCGGATTCCTGAGCGCTATGAACATGGTTATCATGATTTTCTTTATCTTTTTTTTGTGTTTTCATCGTTATAATTTTATTTATACGGATTAAATATTTCATTTTTCATTAATGCTCATGCTCACCGGCATTACTCATTTTAGCCAGCACAAAAAATGCGCCTTTAACTACAATTTCGGCATTTTCGGGTATTTGCTTAAGCAAGGTAATTTCTGTGTAGCCAACATCGGTGGTACCTTTTGCCACAGGTATTTTTTCAAAAAGCATTCCTTTTTCAGTTGCCCCTTCTTTATGCTGTGTTTCGGCCTTGCGTACAAAAATAAAATCCTGCCCGCTTACATTCACAATGGCTTCTGATGGTACCGCAGGTTTGGTTCCGGTTTCCAGGCTAATTACCGCGGTGATGGTCATACCATCAATCAAACCCTTCTTATCGCCCTGCACTTTGGCATGCACGGTAACTGCTTTACTTTCGCCTTCAAAAGACGATCCTAAGGAATAAATTTGTGCATCGTATTCTCTACCGGGATTATTGGTTAAAGTAAAGTGAATTAACTGGTTTTCTTTAAGCTTTGGAATGTCTTTTTCATATACAAACAAATCAAGGTGCAGCTGGCTGTTATCTACAATTTCGGCAATGGGTGTATTTACATCTACGTAACTTCCCATTTCAACTTTTACATTGCTTACTACTCCATTTATCGGGCTTCGTACCGATAAAACCGAAATCAATTTTCCTTTATTTAAACTGGTCGGATTAATGCCCATTAACTGTATTTGTTGTGCATACGTTGCTTTTGCCGTTAACAGGGTTTTCAATTCCGTTTCGGCAGATTGTAAATTCTTTAAAGCGCCGGCATTACCTGCATTTAATTCTTTCTGCCTTTTTACTTCCAGTTCAACCAAACTAATTTTTGCACTGGTGTTTAAATAATCGCTTTGCACCCTTATAAATTCCGGATTTGAAATGGTTGCCAATACTTGTCCTTTACGTACCTGATTGCCAGGTTGTATAAGTAATGATTTAATTACGCCATTATAAACCGAATTTACACTTGCCCTGTTTTGATTTGGCACCTGTAATGTTCCATTGGTTTTTAGGGCCGTTGTAAGTTGTTTATTTTCGATACTTCCTAATTTTAAACCGATGCTTTTAATCTGCGAATCGGTAAGCATAGCCGTATTTCCACCTGCTTCCTCGTGGGTTTCTTCAGGTGCTGTTTTTGACTTTTCCGTTTCGGTACTGCTTTTCCCTTTACAGGAAACAAGGATAGCCGAAGCGATGAGCAATGTGAATATAATAATCAGATATTTTTTCATTTGAATATAGTTGTTTTATTGGTTGATGTAATAATTATACTGGATAACCGACTGATTATAAGTATTTAGCACTTCTAAATAATTTTTCTGTATATCAATTGATTGCGTAAGGTATTGCGACATTTCAGCAAAACTGATTTCTCCGGCTCTATAGGCCAAAGTAGCTGCCTTTATAATTTCATTAGCCTGCTTTAAGCCCGTAGTTTCATAAAAGGCCAGCATGCTGTACCCTTTATCTACTTCCTGCAACAACTGTGATTTTTTATTGTCGAAAAGCTGCACATCGTAATCATATTGTTTTTGCTGCACGGCTTTTTCGGCCTGTGCCACTTTTACTTTATTTCGGGAAGTACCGGCGTTAAACAACGGAAAGGAAGCCGTAACTGAAAATCCGGTAAAAGGATCTTTTGCTCCCCATAAGCGCTGGCTGAAAAAACGACCTGAAAAATCTGGTTTATTTTCATTTTTAATCACAGATATTCCTGCATTTGCAATATTTATATTCTGCGCCTGTAACTCCAGTACAGGGTGTGTGGCACCTGTTTGCCTATCGGGTGCAGCTAATTTTACCAGGGGTTGTTGTAAGGGCAAAATATAGTCGGAAAGGTTAAGCAGCTGCATCATTGCCTGCTGTTGTATTTTAGTTTCCCGATCCATTTGCTGCATTAAAGCACCAAGTTCTTTCACGCGCACATTAGATGCTATGCTATCCAGCCCCGGACTATCACCTGTTTTTACTTTAAGTTTTGCAGCCGCATTTAACGATCTGTAAATGCTATCCAAACGATGATACAACTCCTTTTTATCCTGCAAATACCAAAGCTGATAGTATACAGCCCTAATGTTTCGTTTTACATCTACACCAATAGCGGCATCATTAGCCTCAAAGTATTTTAACTGTTCTGTATACAGATTTTTTTGTGCTTTATATAAACCCGGCCAGGCGAGATTTTGAGAAAGACCTATCTTTAAAACACCTGTATGATCACTGGGTCTTAAATCTTCATTCTCAGCAAATACACCTGTTTTTGTTAAAATAGAAGCGGTTTTAATTTGTGCCTTGCCTTTATTTAATTGTTGGCTATTTACATCATATTGAAGATTTCCCCTCGACAGCATCAGCGCTTCCTCTATACTTACTCTTTTTGAAATTACTTGTTGTGCCTGAACATTATTGGACAAACCAGCCAGAAAAAGAAACCCTATAAAAATTGCAGCTTTTGGCTTTATTTTGATTTTAGCGGAGAATAACAGGTACAGCAATGGCAATACAACCAATGTTAAAAATGTTGCAGTAATCAATCCGCCTATAACTACGGTTGCTAAAGGTTTTTGCACTTCAGCGCCTGCCCCACTGCTTAATGCCATAGGTATAAACCCTAAAGAAGCAACGGTGGCTGTCATTAATACCGGGCGCAGGCGCATTTTTGTACCTTCCAGTATTCGCTGGATAATATCGTCTATGCCATCTTTTTTCAGTTGGTTAAAAGTGCCAATCAATACAATACCGTTAAGTACAGCTACGCCAAACAATGCAATAAAACCAACACCTGCAGAAATACTAAAAGGCATGCCCCTGAGTAACAATGCAAACACCCCACCAATAGCACTCATCGGAATGGCTGTAAAAATGAGCAAAGAGTCTTTAACGGTTCCGAAGGTAAAAAACAGTAAAAGGAAAATCAGTGCCAAAGCAACGGGCACGGCAACCATTAACCTTGCCGAGGCTTCCTGTAAGTTTTCGAAAGTGCCACCATAAGTATAGTAATAACCTGTAGGTAAAAGTTTAGCTTCATTCAATTTTTGCTGAATATCTGTAACCACACTTTGCACATCCCGGTCTTTTACATTAAAACCAACAACAATTCTGCGTTTGCCTTCTTCGCGGCTAATCTGGGCAGGTCCATCTTTAAAAGAAATATTTGCCACCTGCGAAAGCGGAATCTGGTTCCCATCGTTTGTTGCTACATACAGGTTATTTACATCCTCTATTGACATTCTGCTGGCACTATCCAACCTAACAACGAGATCAAATTTTCTTTCATTTTCAAACATCACGCCTGCGGCTTTTCCTGCAAAAGCAGTGCTTATGGTGTTATTTATATCTTCTATATTTAATCCATAGCCGGCAATTTTTGCCCTGTCGTACTGAATGGTAATTTGAGGCAAACCCGTTGTCCTTTCTACCTGAGGTTCTGTTGCACCCTTAACCGTTTGTACAATTTTTGCCACTTTAGGTGCAAGTGCTGCCAGGGTATCAATGTTTTCGCCAAAAATTTTAATGGCCACATCTTGCCTTACTCCCGTCATTAACTCATTAAAGCGCATTTGTATCGGCTGCGAAGCCTCAAAGAAAACACCTGGTATAGAGGCCTCAAGTTTCTCCATCATCAGTTGTGCCAATTTATTATAATCCTGTGTGGTTGTCCATTCACTTTTGGGCTTAAGGTTTATAATTAAATCGGTTGCTTCGGGCGGCATCGGGTCTGTTGGTACTTCCGCACTTCCTGTTTTACCAACAACCATTTTTACTTCCGGAAATGTTTTTATAATCCGGCTGGCCTGCATAGAGGTTTCTACACTTTGACTGAGTGATGTACCCTGTGGAAGGATACAATGAAAAGCATAATCACCTTCCTGCAACTGCGGAAGAAATTCGCCGCCCATTCTGCTAAAAACAAAAATGGTAATAACCAATAAAGTTACTGCACCTGTTACCACCGCATATTTCATTCTAATTGCCCAATTAATTAATGGTGTATATCCTCTTTGGAAGAAATCCATCATACGGTCGGAAAAGGTTTTTTTATGCGATATTTTTTTTGAGAGAAATAATGCCGACATCATCGGGATGTAGGTTAACGAAAGCAATAAGGCTCCAAAAATGGCAAAACCTACTGTCATGGCCATTGGGCGAAACATTTTACCTTCTATACCAACCAAAGTTAGAATAGGAATGTAAACAATCAGAATGATGATCTCGCCAAAAGCCGCGCTGCTGCGTATTTTGGATGCTGAAACAAACACTTCTTCATCCATTTCGTTCTGTGTAAGCTTTTTAGTTGATTTTCGGGAGGCTAAATGGTGTAAAGTAGCTTCAACAATAATCACAGCCCCGTCTACAATCAATCCAAAATCAATTGCACCCAGACTCATTAAATTGGCACTTACCCCAAATACATTCATCATGGCTAAAGCAAAAAGCATAGCTAACGGAATAGCAGAGGCTACAATTAGACCTGCCCTGAAATTGCCGAGAAACAAAACCAGTACCAGTATTACAATCAGCGCGCCTTCTATTAAATTTGTTTTTACGGTATTAACTGCTCTTTCGACCAAACTGGCCCGATCACTAAATGCTTCAATAACCACATCTTCTGGCAAGGCTTTTTTAATAACCTCCATTTTTTCTTTTACCTTTTGAACTACTGCAGCACTGTTTGCGCCTTTCAGCATCATTACAATTCCTCCAACTACTTCTTTCTCTCCATTATAAGTAACTGAACCATAACGCACTGCATTACCCAGTTTTATTTCGGCAACATCTTTAACCAATACCGGAATGTGGTTTACTTTTTTAACAACCGTATTGCCAATATCGCTCATAGACCCCATCAGGCCAATGCCCCTGATGAAATAAGCATTTGGCTTTTTATCAATGTAAGCGCCTCCGGTATTTTCATTGTTTTTTTCCAGTGCAGTAAAAATTTCAGCAATGGTTACGTTCA
Source organism: Pedobacter nototheniae (assembly GCF_032678625.1). Classification (GTDB taxonomy): domain Bacteria; phylum Bacteroidota; class Bacteroidia; order Sphingobacteriales; family Sphingobacteriaceae; genus Pedobacter; species Pedobacter nototheniae_A. Next base: position 125,485 of record NZ_JAVTSO010000004.1, read on the forward strand.
TGGCTTTTAGGCGATTCGGATTTACTGAAACTTCATACTGTTTTAATAAACCGCCAAAACTATTTACTTCGGCAACGCCGGGCGTACCATACAGTTGCCTGGCAACAATCCAATCCTGCATGGTTCGTAAATCCATAGCCGAATATTTATTTTCTGAACCTTTTTTTGGGTGAACAACGTATTGGTATATTTCGCCAAGCCCCGTACTAACCGGAGCCAGTTCGGGTGTACCCAATCCTTTAGGAATTTTTGTTTCGGCTTCTTTAAGTTTTTCGCCGATTAACTGGCGGGCAAAATAGACATCAACATCTTCATGAAATACAACGGTTATAACGGAAAGTCCAAATCTTGAAACCGATCTTATTTCCTGAAGATCGGGCAGATTAGCAAGAGTTTGTTCTATGGGATAGGTAACTAGTTGTTCTGTTTCCTGTGCAGCCAACGTGGGTGTAAGGGTAATAATTTGCACCTGGTTATTGGTAATATCGGGTTGGGCATCAATTGGCAGCTTGGAAGCGCTCCATATACCCCAGCAAATAAGTGCCAGTGTAAGTAAGCCAATGATGAGCTTATTTTTGATGCTGAATTTTATAATTTGATCTAACATTTCTAAAAATGATATGAATTGATGGATGATCAGATTATAAGTTGTACAAGGCAATGGCCCGGATTGCAGGCTGTAAAATCTTGACAACAAATTATCTGATAAATAAGGTATGGATTGCTAACTGCGATGAAAACAGATAAACATGCTTACAAACATCACAGTAGAATCAAAAAAGGAAATTAAGCGATGAGTTTTGGCGGTTGCCAAACATCTACAGGTTGTTTTTTTATAGCGGTGATACAAAAAACCTGATAAGATTTATAATGAGGTGCTTCTATCTGGGCTGAAGTTTGATCAATTGGAAAATGCTGACCTACTGAACAGCATGCACAACCACAAAGCGGTGGACAGGATTCGTCCTGCAAATGTTTCGTTGCCGAATCAGTGTGCTGTACGATAGAAGAATATTGAGTATTTGCAACAATATCTGCCATATCCTGACAAGGCATTAGCCCTAAAAGGATTAAATAAACAGAAAATATAATTATTGAATACCTCATTTTTTTCAAAACTAACAATTATCCTTTAAGAAAGTGTTTAAATTTCTAATTTTATCTATGCTTATTATACTGCGTTTATACCAGGTTTTGATCACGAAATAAATTCAGGGCAATGAAATTAAAACTTTCTAAATCTTTCAGTTTTAAATAAGCATAATCTATTTGCCTATTTATATGGATTGATTACAGTACAAAGTAAGCTCATTTTATAAGCCCAAACAATGGATGGATAAGTGAAGGTATTGGATTATTCGAGGATTTTATTTTTGAAAGATAGTGCAGAAGCGCCAGTTATCTTTTTAAAAAGTCTCGAAAAATATGCCGGATCGTCATAGCCTAAATCTGCGGCAATTTCTTTAACTGATTTATTGGTATGAAAAAGTAAGCGTTTGGTTTCTAATATAACCCGCTGTTGTATGTGATGCGATACCGGGAAACCTGTAACCTGCTTTACACATTCATTGAGGTAAGCAGCTGATACATTTAACCGGGTTGCGTATTCTGTAGGCTTTTTAAGTTTTAGAAAAGATTTTTCCAGTAGGATTTTAAAATCTCCGGTCAATATTTTTGCCCTGGAAAGGTTAGGTACAAGCGAAGTTTGTTCGAGATACCTCGAAATGGTTAAACCCAGGTGTGCATTGCAAAGATCGCTCAAAAATGAGGCATACAATTTATCTCCCTTACGTTTAAAAGCCTGTTCGCACAAGGAGGCTGTATTATTGAGTAAAGCTAATGTTTCTATATCAATTGTTAATGGTTCTACCAGAAGCAGCGATTGCTCTAATGGTTCGAGGTAACTAACGTTGATATTTTCATCGGTAATTCCCATCAGAAAAAGATCGGATTTTTCGACCTCCAGTATTCGGTGCACCTGATTGGGGTGGATGTGCATAACGGCCGGCGCTAAAATATGATGTTTTTCAAAATCAAGTTCAATCCATGCCGAACCACTTTGGAGCAATAGGAAAATATGGTAATCATGACGGTGGGAATCTTCTGATTCTCCAAAAGCTTCCAGGTTTTCTGGTGTAATGCGACCTATGGATATGCCAAGATCAAAATCTTTACCGAGCTGGTTTACCGGAATGCCTTGTTTATTTACAGGAATATGGGTGTGTAAATCGTGATGATTTGTTTTAACATTCATAAATCCAGTTTTAGCTGCACAAATTAATAGTTTAACGTAATCCCTCCACCATAGCCCATATCGCTATCGTAGTGGGTCGAAAATGAAAAATATTTAGTTACAATGTAGCGAAAACCTGCCATATATTCTTTGTCGGTATTGCCCATCAGATTAAACCTAAGCCTGTTTGTAATTGGAATATCTTCTCTTGTTAACTGAAAACGCATTTTCCCTTTACTATCGAGGCGTGCCTCGGCAACGAAAAGCATGGGCAATGTATATTGAAAACCAATTACAGCTGCCTTACGGTTATGTTGGTTGCTGGTTTGTCCGAATAGATTCTTTTCAGATTCATTTTTCATATTATTATAGTGATAATCGAACCCAACAAAAGGCATAAACATTTGCATTTTCCCAATATACCGGCCAAAATAAGTTTCGCTTTCGTAACCATGCTCGGCTTTTAAACCCACTCGCCATTCGGTAGATAAACGGTAACGGGTATTGGACAGCATAAATTCGCCGTCGCTGCCGTTACTTTCTAAACCAACGGTAGCCATGGGATGAAACTTTCTATCGTCGCTAAACAGCTTGCGTTGTGCAAATTTCGGATTTACGATTTCTGGATTAGGTGGCGAATTTTCATAGCTGAATATCCTGCCCATGCCACTCATCATGTGGTACAAAATATGGCAATGAAAAAACCAGTCGCCGCTTTCTGTTGCAGCAAATTCGATGGTGTCGGTTTCCATTGGCATAATATCAAGTACATTTTTCAACGGTGCGTATTCTCCCTGTCCGTTTAACACCCTAAAATCGTGACCATGCAGGTGCATAGGGTGCCGCATCATCGAATTATTATACAGGATAATCCTTACGTTTTCTCCTTTTTTAATCAGTATTTTATCGCTTTCAGAAATTGTTTTATTATCAAGCGTCCAGGTATAACGGTTCATATTGCCCGTTAATTCAAACTTTAATACTTTTAAAGGCCCTTCTCTTAAAGTGGTTTTTTCGGTAGCCCTTAACATGCCATAATTTAAGGTTACCGGTGCGGCTTCCTCAACTTCTTCTTTGGCCGGCTCGGTCTTTTTCTTCTTGCCATACTCATGTCCGGTTACTTCAGGGTACATCACATTATTCATATCCATTTGCTGGTTAGACATTTTCATGCCCATAGGCTCCATATCACCATTCATCTTCATCATTCCATTCATCATTTTCATGCCTTCAAAATACTTGAGCTTGGCCAGTGGTTTTGCAGGTTTTTTAACCCCGCTGCCCAGCCATAAAGAAGTTGAATTGGTTCGATCCTCAGCCGTGGAAAGAAATTCGTAGCTTCCATCTGCCGGAATCGTTAAAACCACATCATAAGTTTCGGAAGGTGAAATCAGTAAACGATCTACTTCAACAGGCTCCACATCATTACCATCGTTGGCTACAACAGTTATTTTCCCGCCCGACCAGGTAAGCCAGAAATAAGTTGAAGCACCACCATCTACAATCCGTAATTTTACTTTATCACCAGCTTTAAACTGAGGCTGAACGTTAACATTTTTTCCATTGGTCAGAAATTTTTCATAATACACATCGCTTACGTCCATGGCCGTCATACGCTTCCATTCATTCTGTAGTTTTGCTTTAAAATAACCTTTGCCAATGGCCTCACCATAACTCTGCGTAGTACCTTTTTTAATGGCAAACCAATCTGATGCGTTATGAAGTGACCGGTCTACTTCATTCGGGTTCATATCTGTCCAATCGCTCAATACAACCGGGATAGCTGGCATTTTGGGTTCGTTTCTTTTATTAAAAATCAGGGCGCCATACATACCACTTTGTTCCTGCAGCATGGTATGGCTATGGTACCAGTATGTACCATTCTGAATAACCGGAAATTTATAGATATATGTAGAATGTGGCTTAATGGGCATTTGCGTTAAATAAGGCACACCATCCATATTATTAGGCAAAAATACACCATGCCAATGGATTGAGGTTTCCATATCCATCAGGTTATGCACATAAACCTCGGCAGTGTCGCCTTCTGTAAAAGTAAGTACGGGACCAGGAATAAGGCCATTTATAGCCATAGCCATTTTTGGTTTTCCCGAAAAATTAACCGTTGTATCCTTTACATAAAGGTCGTAGCGAACGGTTTTAGCACTTACGGGCGCAGCTTTAGCTTTGTTTGCAACAGAATTAACGTCAATATTTTTTTTCAAATGCTCCGGCTCCTTTTTTTCTGGAGATGAATTTGATTTTGTGCTTTGCTTAACCAATGCCATTCCACATTTCGGACAAGCTCCCGGCTTTGTACTTTTAATTTCCGGGTGCATGCTGCATGTGTATACTATTTGTTGAACATCGGTTTTTATGGCGTTTCCATTTTCCTGTGCTGACGCAAATGCATACATGCAGGTTAAAAAGAAATACAAAATCATTTTTTTCATTGGAGAATATTTTCTGATAATGGCGTGTAAAAGGTCTGTTAAAACCTATAAGTTAGAATGCTCGTCATGCTGAATTATTTCAGCCTCTTTCTTGATAAAAAGCCCCGATAAATTCTGGGTGACGGATTTCATCTATAAAAACCTAAATCTTTTCAATCAGGTAACCGGCCTGCTCAACGGCACTGGTAATACTTTTTGCATCAGTACCTTCTTCAACCTTAACCGTCATCACTTTATCAGGGTTTTGCGTATCTACTTCCCAGCTTTCAACATGGCTAAGTTTATCCATAAAAGGGGTTACAGTAGCAATACAGCCACCACATTTAATATTGGTTTTAAATTTTAATGTTTCCATGATTATTTTATTTTTAGTTTGATAATAAATTTGAAAATTTTAACCTTAAGCTGTTTCCAACCACCGATACTGAACTTAAAGCCATTGCAGCCCCGGCAATCATGGGGTTTAATAAAAATCCGTTAATGGGATATAATACGCCTGCGGCAATTGGAATGCCGATTAAATTGTATATAAATGCCCAGAACAGATTTTGGCGAATGGTACGAACGGTTAATTTTGACAGACGCAATGCTTTTGGCACCATCATTAAATCAGAGGATACCAAAGTAATTTTAGCTACATCTATCGCAATATCAGATCCTTTACCCATCGCGATAGAAACATCTGCCTGTGCAAGTGCATGGCTATCGTTTATACCATCGCCAATCATGGCAACTACTTTACCCTGAGCCTGTAATTCTTTTACAAAATCAGCTTTATCGGATGGCAATACTTCTGCTTTGTACTGGCTTATTCCGGTTTGTTGCGCCACTGCAGCTGCAGTTTGCTGGTTATCGCCGGTTAGCATATATACTGCTATTCCCATATCCTGCAATATTTTAACGGCATCCGCAGATCTTTCTTTGAGCTGATCGGCAATGGCTACAATTGCAAATACCTGATGCTGATCTGCAAAATAAATAACCGTATTGGCAGCTTGCTGTAAAACATCAGCCTTTTGCTGCAAATCATTGCTGATTTGTATTTGCTGATCTTTTAATATTTTATGACTGCCAGCCCAATATGTATTTCCATCAAAATCAGCCTGTACACCTTTACCCGTAATGCTGTTAAAATTGCTTACCGCTACCGCACTTGTAAGCTGGGGTTTAATGTGGTTAACAATGGCCTCGGCAAGCGGATGTTCGGATTGTTGCTCAAGAGCAAAAAATACCTCCATAAGCTTTTCTTTTTTGCCGTTAATACCAGTTTCCCAGATCATTTCTGTTACTTCGGGTTTCCCTTTGGTTAAAGTTCCGGTTTTATCTAAAATTACGGCATTAACTTTATAGCCCTGCTCAAGTGCTTCAGCATCTTTAATCAGAATGCCACTTTCGGCTCCTTTTCCAATCCCCACCATAATGGCAGTAGGTGTTGCCAAGCCAAGTGCACAAGGGCAGGCAATAACCAATACTGTAACCATAGCCAGCATTCCCTGTGTAAAAGCATTTTCGCCACCAACCAATATCCAGGTTATTAAGGTTAAAAGCGCAATCGCCATAACTACCGGTACAAATATCCCGGCAATTTTATCCACCAGTTTTTGAACCGGTGCCTTCGATCCCTGGGCATCCTGCACCATTTTAATAATTTGTGCCAGCATGGTTTCTCCACCAACTTTTTCGGCAGTAAAACGAAAACTCCCTTTCTGGTTAATGGTTCCTGCATATACTTTATCGCCCTCGTTTTTCGATACTGCAACAGGCTCTCCTGAAATCATACTTTCATCAACATAAGAACTTCCCTGAAAGACAACTCCATCTACAGGGATTTTCTCTCCGGAGCGAACCAAAAGCTGGTCGCCAATATGTACATCAGTTAGTGCAATTTCCTTTTCTCCCTCACTGGTGATCAGTAAAACAGTTTTAGGCTGTAAGCCCATCAGTTTTTTTATTGCTGAAGACGTATTCGATTTGGCCCTTTCTTCTAAAAGCTTGCCCAACATAATAAATACAATTACAACTGCTGCTGCCTCAAAATAAACATGTGGATGCAAACCCCTGTTATGCCAAAATTCAGGGAAAAAGGTGTTGAAAACACTAAACAGGTAGGCAATACCGGTACTTAAAGCAACCAGTGTATCCATATTGGCCTTTCCATATTTAGCTTGCTTAAAAGCATTGATGAAAAAGTTTTTGCCAAACACAAAAAGCACAGGTGTGGTAAATACCAGCATAATGTAGTTTGCATAAGGTATATCCATCATAAACATGCCAATAACAACAACGGGTAAGGTTAAAACAGCGGATGCAATCATTCGTTTTTTGAGCGATTCGTAATTGCTGCGCTGTACTTCTTCCTGTTTTTCTTGACCACTTTCTACATCCAGTATTAAGTCGTAACCAACAGATTGTACTGCCTTTTGAAAATCAGCAGGTTGCACCTGATCTGTATGGTAAAGAACTTTTACAGATTGTGTTGCATAATTAACCTCTGCTTTGTCTACACCTGGCTGGGCAGCAATCATACTCTCTACGCTTACTGCGCAAGCTGCACAACTCATGCCCAAAACGGGTAGTGAAATGGTTTCTATATTTTTTGATGAACTCATTTTATCTGTATTGAATGATACAAAGATACCATGAGTTAAGCGCGCTGTTCTTACATGATTTTAAGAAAAAGTTATATGATTCCTTAACAGATGCTGTTTGTATCGTTCTTTAAAGAAAAGAATGAATACAGGGCATTACTCCAGGCTAAAGCAAGCCCTTAAGTTGGGAAATACGGATTATTAATGACGATAAAAGTTAAGCCGATAAACTACCTGAAGGTATTTCCTCTTCTATGGCATTTTCTTCTGTTATGTACAGTGCCTTCGTAATTTTTGCAGTTTTATGATCACCTGTATGGCTCCATCCCGGTGGCATAACGATATAAAGTAATTTGGCTTTTAAACCCGGGGCCGCAGCAATATCTTTTCCTAAACAAATAAATTCGCCAAAATAAACATCCCAAAGGCTATTAGGATTCATTTCCCTGGTAATGCCATATTCTATTTTGATTTCTTTTCTTTCGTCCTGATAAGTTTTAAATATATGGTCCCATATATTTAACAGATTACAAAAATTGGTATCCATGTATAAAGGATTTTTTGCATGGTGTACCCGGTGGTGAGAAGGCGTAAGTAAAATGCGATTTAAAAAACCTAACCTGCCATCTTTAATTACATTTTCACCAATATGAATAAACGAACCCCAAATTCCATCAATAAACATAATGAAAAACAGCAGTGCCGGGTTAACGCCAAGGAGAATACAAATTGAGGTCCTGATTAAATCGGCATAAGGTGCCTCGAGAAAGAAATGTGCAAAGTTTACCGACATATTCATCTGCTGGGGTGCGTGATGTGTGGAATGCAGGCACCATAAAATCCTGACTTTATGCCCCAGAAAATGATAAACAAAGTGCGAAAGTTCCCACACAATATAACCGTAAATAAGCCAGTACCAGGTAAAAGTGGTGGTAAAAATTGCCCATCGGCTTAATAAGCCTATGCAAAGGCCAACTACAGCAATTGAAATAAAATTGGAAATAAAGCGGTTAAGTACAAATACTAAGAATGGTATTTTATATTCTTCTACTTTGAAGCGCTTATAAAAAGCTGCCCTTATAATTTCAAAAAGAAGCAGAAAAGGAATAAGCGGCCATAGCAAATTCTGGATGCCCGATAAAGTAGCTAAAGAACCATAATCTCCTGATTGTACTATTTTTATAAGGCCTCCTAAACTGAAAAAGCCGATTAATTCATCATATACTATTTTAAAGATGTCCATTAATACCCTATTTAATTACAAGTTACAAAAATCATTTTATAAATATCTTTTTCTCCAGGTCTGCATCATATACACATTTATGGCCCATTGATCGGAAACCGGGACATTGGTAAATGGCAATGTTGGCATATAAGTGGGCGGACCAAATTCGGTGAGCATGGTGAGCATTTTTCCTTCCTGTTTTTTTATGGCCACGATTTTATCCCACCAGACAAAATGAGCTTCAACTGCAGGTTTCCATTCGGGTGCCCGTGGGTCACTAACCTGTGGTCCTTCTGCATGTCCAACTCTCGAATGGACATGATCTGTTCTTGAAATGGCAAGGTTAACCGTTTCGGGCTGGTCTTCCAATAAGCTCTCGCTAACATTGCACCAATGAGAAATATCGAGTGTGAGCCTGAGCCCTGGGTTTTCTTCTAAATATACCCTCGAGGCGGGAGCCGAATAAAGCATGCGCGAACGGTGTGTTTCGTGGTAAATGGCTACACCAGTTTGTTTGGCATACAAAATTGTAAAATCTATAAACTTTTTATTTTCTTGATACTTAAAAAAATCCTTTCCGGAGTGGACATTGATGTAAAGCGGTTTTTGCAAGTTATTATTAATCGCTTCGTTAAGTACTTTTTTAAATGTTGCAAAATGCGATTCAAAAACTGGCTCATCTCCACGGCAAAGAAAACCTACTTCAAGGCGATATTCTTTCAGGGCAGCAAAAAGTTCTTTTGCAATTTCGGCCGACCATAAAATTTCTATGCCATCATATCCATCTTGTTTTGCTTTTTTACAAAAACCTGTAACCGAGCCATTGAAACCCCAATAAGGTGCCATAATTTTTAATACAAAGCCTTCTGCAGCCGCCGGCGAATGTGCTTTTGAAGTTCCAAATACATTTAAAGTTGGTAAAAAGGAAGCAGCTGAAATGGCTATACTGTCACCGATAAAATTTCGACGATTGTAGCTCATATTTATATTTGGTTAAAACAGCACATATCTTATGTGTTGAAATGAAGGTAGGACTTTTAGCTAAAACCCAAATTTCAAAACCCAATTGTATTAGATTTGTTACTTATTAATCCGTGATTCTTTCTAAATCTATTGCAGCATAAAGAACCTTCAAATAAAAACCGGAACGGTAGCATTATTTATTATTGCTTTACGATTTTAAATTCTGTGCGCCTGTTTAACTGATGTTCGGCCTCTGTGCACTTAACCCCGTTAGCGCATTTATTAACCAATTGCGTTTCGCCATAACCTTTTGCCGTAATCCTGTTTCTTTGAATTCCGCGGGACAAAATGTAATCAACTGCGGCATCTGCCCTTTTTTGGGAAAGCCATAAATTGTAAGCATCACTTCCCCTGCTATCGGTATGCGAACCAAGTTCAATCCAGATGGTTTCATTTGCTTTCATTATTGCCACCAATTTATCCAATTCTAATGCTGCTTCCGGTCTTATATTCCACTTATCAAAATCATAATAAATATTGTCAATTCTGATGGGTTTATCGATCGTTATAGCCACAAGAAATAAATCTTTATGCAGGGTTTCTGCTGCACTTAGATTAAAGGTATTAACCGAAGCGGTATCCTTGCGATAATTGGTCTTCTCTCCTTTTAAACTATAATTAAACCCTTTATCGATGCTGAATTTAAACATGCCGTTTGCATCAGTTAAAGCCACCAATGGCGCTGCTCCTTCTTTGCTTAAAGTAACCACCGCATTCGAAAGCCGGGCATTACTATTTTTATCATATACAATACCTTCTAATTTAAAAAGCAGAGGTTCTTGTTTGATGAAACTATAAATATCATCACTTCCCACCCCTCCAAACCGGTTAGAAGATAAAAAACCTTGCTGACTGCTGTTAATGTTGAAGAAAAAATCATCTTGTGGCGAATTTAAAGGATATCCCAAATGTTTTGGGACGGTATAACCAGAAGTTGTTTTCGATGCTTTATAAATGTCTAATCCACCCATACCGATAAAACCGTCGCTACTAAAATAAAAAGTTCCATCGTTTGAGATAAAAGGGCTTCGTTCGTTTCCGGGAGAATTTAAGGCTTCTATATTGGTTGCATTTCCCCAGGAATTGTCATCATTTTTAACCGAACTGTACATATCCGTTCCACCTTTTCCTCCGGGCATATCGGAAACAAAATAAAGTGTTTTGCCATCTGCAGCAATATAAGGATCGCCTACCGACCATTTATTGGCATTGTTATACCGGAAAGCTTTGGGGTTTGCCCAATTTCCTGCGGCATCTTTTGTACTGCTGTAAATCTCAATGTTAATTGTCGAAATTTCGCCTTTAACTTTCAATACCTGATCCGGAATGCGCGTCATGGTAAAATACATCGTGGCACCATCGGCCGTGAAACTGGCAGCACCAACATGGTATTTTGTATCTCTTTTTAATTTAAATGGCTGAACACTATCGGCAGAAGAAATGGTTTGATACAGATTGAGGTAGGCATTACCGGTCCACCCATAATATCCAGAACTGGGCAGTTTAGCACCATCAAATTTCAAAAACGGCTTGCTTTTAGTGTACTTATTCTCATCGGATAATTTCCTGTCAGAAGTAAATACTATGCCGTTCTGATACTGAACTGCGCCCCACTCCGCATCGGCCGAGTTTAACTTTTTCTCATTTAAAAGGTTTACAGCAACTGGGTTTTTTATCCAGTATTGAGCAGAATCGCATGATAACAACCATTTTTGTTTTTGATCTGCGGTGACTGCCTGATTTAAGGATGCATATTTTTCATATTGCAGCCTTGCTTCAGCGTATTTAGCGTTTTCCTGTAAGGCTTTTGCATAATTCAGTACATTTTCGGCTTTACTTTCGGGCATTGCAGCTGCAATTGCATACCAGCTTTCGGCTTCACGGTAGTTTTTAGATGCGCTATAGGCTGCTGCCAATCTTTCTGCAGCATGCAGTGAGGCTTTTTTCTTGTAAGCTTGTTCGTAAAGATCTATTGCCTTACTGTAGTTAAACAATTCATATTGGGCATCAGCCTCTTTAATTATGTATTGTGCTTTTAACTGCGCAGATGTAATTAGCGTAATTACAAAAATAAATATGCCCGCGTTTAGTTTTTTCATCATATTATTATGCATGCCTGTTAGCGTTTATTTAATTTAAAAATACCTCGGGCTTTTTATGCGCAGGTTGTTTTTACGAAAGAAAAAACCAATTGATATTTCGTGTGTACCACTACTGTATCCTTGTAAAGGGCCTATAGAAAAATCGTAAGCGTAACCTATACGAAGAATATCAGAGGCATAAAACTCTACCATCCCGATGGCCGAATTTCGGTTACTGAGGTCTTTTTGAAGATAACTTTTATCGTATAGCTTTACGCCTGTTCTATAGGAACCTCCAATCCATAATTTTTCGCCAAGCAGAATAAAGGCATTTAAATCTAAACTTGTTGGCCCGGCCCTATCGTCTTTTAAAAGAAAGGAAGGTTTTAATAAAATATCTTCCGATAATGGAATCAATGTACCTGCGGTTAAATAATAATGAGGTTTTGGTTGCGGAATAAAAGCATATCGGTCTACATCAATGTACTGGCTGATGAGGTTATCGGCAGATAAACCGGCAAATACCCGGTTATTTGAAAAGTAAACACCCACCCTGGCGTCAGGCAGAATTGTACTTTGTATTCCAACAGGTTGGTTTGGTTCCGGATCATTAGGATTTAACAATGCCCCATCAATACCTGGCTGCACAACTCCTACACCAATTCCAAAAGCCAGTCGCGAACTTCCTTCTGCGTTCATCCTGATGCGGTAAGCATAATTTGCATAAATGGATAAGTTGCGTTGGGCACCAAGTTTATCGGCAGCAATTTGAAGTGCCAGGCCTACATTCCCATCATTTGCCGTTGCATCAACAGCAAGTGAAAAACTTCTGGGCGCTCCTTCTATTCCCGTCCATTGAGAACGGTAAAAGCTATGCAAGTTAAGCTGTTCTTTATAACCGGCATAAGCAGGATTAATATAAATACCATTAAATATGTATTGACTGAACTGAGCATCCTGCTGCGCCCGGAGCCAATTGGGCAGCAGCAAAACCAGAAGCAACATCCACATCAGTTTACTTTTAAGCAGAACACTTGCTTGCAGGTTATTAAATTGGGTTATGTACTTCATAAATTCTATTTTTTAAATGCTCTTACTAACGTGATATAACCTTTAAACACTTGTGTATCTGTACTTCCTTTGCGGGTTACCTTTAACAGATAATAGTAAGTACCTTCATTTAAACCTTCGCCAGTCCAGGTATTTTGATAATTATTTTGCCTGAACACTTCGTTGCCCCAACGGTTTACAATTGTAAGTTCGTTTGCACCGTACTGATTTAAGCCACGGATTTCGAACGTATCATTAATACCATCGCCATTTGGTGTAAATAAATTCGGGATAGTAATATCAAAGAAATTAAGCCCTAAAGTTACTGTAGCCGTATTGGTTTGATAACCGTATAAGTCTTTCACATTGTAGGTAAAACTATCCGGCCCCGTATAACCAGGATCTGGTGTGTAGGTGATGCTGCCGTCGCTGTTTACGACTGCTTTTCCATGTTGCGGCTGGGTTATAATCTGTACAGTGAGGTTATCAAAGCTTGAAGATCCCGGATCATCATTTGCCAGCACCTTAATGATTACGGCTTGATTGGCTTTTGCTTCTGCTTTATCGTCAAAAGCTACCGGGGATTTCGGAACTGTAATTTCCGTTGGTGTATTGTTATTCTCGGCCGTTCCTGAAACATCGGTCACTACTTTTAGCCCTGGTGTTAGCGCATTTACGGTAGCGGTATTTGTTACCTTACCCGCATCTTTATCTTGCTGGGTAAGAGTGTACACTTGTGTTATACTTACAATAGCATTAGGAATTAATCCGCCAGGTACTGCTACAGGTAAATTAGAAAGGCCCAGTTTAGCATCCGATAGGGTAATAGTATTGAGGTTAACATTACCACCGTTTTTAATGGTGAAAGTATAAGTAACCTTATTGCCACTAAATGATGCGGTTTTGATCAGGCTAATTACCCCAATTTGTGGAACATCTGTAACGGTAGCATTATCATTTGTGGCATCAGTTCCTGAAATATCTGTTGCATTATCACCTTTCACCGTAGTTACTGCAACATTTGCAGTATTGGTTACATTGCCCGTATTCCTGTCTGCAGTTGTTAAAGTATATACTTCAGTAGTGGATACCGATGCGCCCGGAGCCAATCCGCCAGGTAAGGCAACCAACCTGCTTATGCCCAACTTAGCATCATTTAAAGTAGCTGTATTTAAAGTTACATTACCCGTATTGATGATGCGGAAAGTATAGGTGATGGTATTTCCATCTGCAGCCAATGCGGCCGTTTTAACAAGGGCAACTCCAGCATTAGAGGCAACTGTAATTACTGTTGCGTCATCAGGCGTTGGCGTATTAGGGTCATCTGATTTTGGTTTTACCACCGGATTTCCACCTGGTGTTGTTCCGGTAGCACTGGCCTGGTTGCTATAACTTCCATTATCTACCTCAGTCTGCGTTAATGTATGCTTAGCAATTACTGTAGCACTTGCGCCAACAGCCAAACTGGCAACATTAGCAGGCGTAATACTTCCGGCATCCGCTCCGGCATCAGCCACAACCACATTCGATAACGTTACGTTACCAGTGTTTGTTAATACCAGCGTGTAACTGATTACATCTCCGGCTTTAGCTCCGGTGTTGCCGGCAACTTTGGTTAATGTCAAACTACCTGCGGGCACAATTGCAACAACAGTAGGGTCATCAGCAACTGGTGTCGACGGATCATCAGATTTTGGATTTTTAGCCGGTATACCTCCAGGCGTAACCCCCGCTACACTGGCCTGATTGCTATAATTACCGTTGTCAACTTCAGCTTGGGTTAAGGTGTGTTTAGCGCTAACTGCAGCCGATGCTCCTGGTGCAAGGTTTGCAATGCTTGCGGGCATAATACTACCAGCATCTGCACCAGCATCTGTTACGGCTACATTAGACAGGGTTACGTTCCCAGTATTGGTAACCACAAGATTATAAGAAATAACATCGCCAGCCTTGTTTACGACCGTGCCTGCAACAGCAGCTTTTGTGAGCCCTAATGTGGCAGCAGGTGTAATGGTTATAATGGTTGGATCATCAACCGCCGGCGTTGAAGGATCATCAGATTTAGGGTTGGTAACCACTGTACCATCCGGTGATGTGCCCTCTACACTGGCCTGATTACTGAATAAGCCTGCATCTACTTCTGTTTGCGTCAGGCTATGGTTGGCCATAACTGTTGCTGAAGCATTTGGGGCAAGTGCTGTAATCGTTGCCGGGGTAATGCTTCCGGCATCTGCACCAGCATCTGTTACTTTAATGGTGTTTAAAGTTACATTTCCGGTATTGGTAACGATTATACTATAACTAATTACGTCACCTGCCTTTGCACCCGTATTATTTGCCTGTTTGGTTAATTTCATAGAAGTAACCGGTGGTATCGTTATAATGGTTGCGTCATCAGGCGACGGGGTATTCGGATCATCTGATTTTGGATTGATTACAGGGGTACCTCCAGGTGTATTGCCTTCAACACCTGCCTGGTTACTGTACATGCCGGCATCAATGTCAGCCTGTGTAAGTATGTGGCTTGCCGTTACGGTTGCACTTGCCCCAACCGCCAGATTTGCGAGGGTTGATGGCGTAATGCTTCCGGCATCTGCACCGGCATCTGTTACTTTAATGGTGTTTAAAGTCACATTTCCTGTATTGGTAACCATCAGCGTATAATTAATAACATCGCCGGCTTTAGTACCTGTATTATTGGCAACCTTGGTTAAGCTCATGGCACCTGCAGGTGATATGGTTGTTACCGTAGGGTCATCCACTGCCGGTGTAGTCGGATCATCAGATTTTGGATTTGTGGCCACTCCGCCATTTGGTGTTGCGCCTGTAATACTTGCCTGATTACTGTACTGCCCAGCATCAACCTCTGCCTGTGTTACGGTATGCCTTGCGGTAGCCGTAGCATTTGCTCCAGGAGCAAGGTTTGCAATACTTGCAGGTGTAATACTTCCGGCACCGGCATCTGTTAGCACAAGATTGGTGAGGTTTACATTCCCTGTGTTTTTAACTTCAAGGTTATAGGTAATTACATCGCCTGCTTTAGTTACCACCGTACCTGGCTGTGCCACTTTTGTTAAAGCAATGGAACTTACCGGTGTAATGGTTACAACCGTTGGATCATCAACCGCTGGTGTTGAAGGGTCATCAGATTTAGGATTGGAAACAACCGCACCACCCGGTGCTGTACCGGTTACCGAAGCCTGGTTACTGTACTGCCCGGCATCCACATTGGCCTGGGTTAAAGTATGCTTAGCAGTCACTGTAGCACTTGCACCCGGAGCAAGGGTTGCAATACTTGCAGGCGTAATACTGCCTGTGTCTGCACCCGCATCTGCTACTGCAATTGCGCTCAAAGTTGTTCCGCCGGTATTGGTTACAACCAGTGTATAATTAATTACATCACCTGCATTAACCCCAGCATTATTAGCAAGTTTGGTTAAACTCATGGAGCTTACAGGCGTAATCGTTATCACTGTAGCATCATCAGGCGCAGGTGTATTTGGATCATCAGATTTTGGATTCATTACAGGAATACCTCCAGGTGTATTGCCCTCAACACTTGCCTGGTTGCTATAAGTACCTGCATCAACATCTGCCTGCGTAAGCGTGTGTACAGCGGTTACGGAAGCACTTGCACCAACTGCCAGGCTGGCAATTGTTGATGGGCTTATGCTTCCGGCATCCGCACCGGCGTCATTTATTGCAATGCCATTTAAGGTTACGTTTCCGGTATTCGTTACCACTAAAGTGTAATTAATTACATCTCCGGCTTTCGAACCTGAGTTGTTAGCTACTTTGGTCAGGCTCATTGAACCCGCAGGCGTAATTACAGAAACCGTTGGATCATTTAGCGCTGGTGTATTCGGATCATCAGATTTTGGATTTGTAACCACAGAGCCTCCCGGGCTTGTACCACTTACATTTGCCTGATTACTGTAAACGCCTGCATCTACCTCGGTTTGGGTTAATGTATGTTTAGCCGTAACCGTAGTGCTTGCTCCAACAGCAAGACTGGCAATAGTAGCAGGTGTTATGCTTCCGGCATCCGCACCCGGATCGGCTACTGTAATTGCGTTGAGTGTTACATTACCCGAATTGGTAACCACTAAATTATAATTGATTACATCGCCTGCTTTGGCACCTGTATTAACCGCTACTTTGGTTAAAGTTATGGTACCTGCCGGAGTTATGTTTACAACTGTTGGGTCTTCCGTTCCAGGTTTGGCAGGATCATCAGATTTAGGTATTAATACGGGTGTACCACCTGTTGTGGTTCCAGCTGCACCGGCCTGATTACTATAAATACCCGCATCAACATCGGCTTGGGTTAAGGTATGTTTAGCGGTAACCGTAGCTGAAGCATTTGGCACCAGGGTAGCAACCGTAGCTGGCGAGATACTTCCGACATCTGCACCCGGATCGGTTACTGCAATTGCATTCAGCGTTGAGTTACCTGTATTGGTTAATATCAAGGTATACTCAATTATGTCACCTGCTTTTGTCCCCGTATTATTTGCCACCTTGGTTAAGGTCATGGCGCTTAAAGGAACAATTGTAATCACTGTAGCATCGTCTGGTGCTGGTGTATTCGGATCATCAGATTTTGGCGTAATAACTGGCGTTCCTCCAGGGGTTTTGCTGCTTACACTGGCCTGGTTACTAAATGTTCCGGCATCCACATCGGCCTGGGTTAAGGTATGTTTAGCGGTAACCGTAGCGGAAGCACCAGGTGCCAAACTTGCAATGCTTGCTGGATTAATGCTGCCCGCATCTGTACCCATATCCCAAACTTCCACCGTATTTAAGGTTACATTTCCGGTATTGGTTACCACCAAAGTATAGTTAATAACATCACCCGCTTTCGAACCTGTATTGCCTGCGGTTTTGGTCAGACTCATTGAACCTGCCGGTGTAATTACAACTACTGTAGGGTCATTTGGTGCGGCTGTAGATGGATCATCCGAAGTAGGATTACTCACAGCTGCGCCTCCCGGTGTTGTACCGGAAATACCTGCCTGATTACTGAACGAACCTGCATCAACTTCTGATTGGATTAAAGTATGTTTAAGTGTTACCGTTACCGATGCACCTGGCGCCAAAGTGGCCGGTACAGAACCAATGCTGCCGGCATCTGCCCCTGCATCGGTTAATACCAAATTACCAAGTGTTATATTTCCAGTATTCTTAATCAGGATATTATAGGTAATTACATCTCCTGCTTTCGAAACATTTGTTCCCGCAGCGGTTTCTTTAGTTAAACTAAATGCTCCTGAAGGTGCAATAGTTACGATTGTAGGATCATCAATTGCAGGCGTAGCCGGATCATCAGATTTCGGATTGAAAACTGCTGTTCCTGCAGGCGTTGTGCCTGCAACGGCTGCCTGGTTGCTAAATAGCCCGGCATCTACTTCTGCCTGTATAACGGTATGTTTAGCCGTTACGGTTACAGATGCACCTGGTGCCAAAGTACTTGGTACTGCACCTATACTTCCGGCATCAGCGCCTGGATCGGTTAATACCAGATTACTTATGGTTACCGTACCGGTATTGGTTATAACGATTGAGTAATTGATCACATCTCCCGCTTTACTTACCGTTGTACCCGCCGCTACCGCCTTGGTTAAAGTCATAGAACTTGCAGGTACGATGATTATAACAGTTGGATCATTAGGCGTAGCTGTAGCCGGATCATCAGATCCCGGAACAACAATCGATGTGCCGCCCGGCGTTAATCCGCCTGCACTTGCCTGGTTGGTGTAATTTCCGGCATCTATATCTGCCTGTGTCAATGTATATTTACCAGTTGAAGTTACCGAAGCATTTGGGGCTAAACTGGCAATACTTTGTGGCGTGAGTAATCCGCCATCAACGCCCGAATCGGTTAGATTAACATTGTTTAACGTTACATTTCCGGTGTTTTTAACAACCAAAGTATAGTTAATCACATCGCCTGCTTTAACACCTGTATTGTTCGCTGTTTTAGTCAGCGTCATTGCACCTAAAGGACTAATTACAAACACTGTTGGATCATCAACCGCTGGTGTGGAAGGATCATCAGATTTTGGATTGGAAACAACCGCTCCACCTGGTGCCGTACTGCTTACCGAAGCCTGATTGCTAAAAATACCTGCATCAACCTCTGTTTGCGTTAAAGTATGCTGAGCCGTTATAGTTGCCGATGCACCCGGTGTTAAAATTGAAGGTACTGTTCCGATACTTCCAGCATCGGCTCCGGCATCCGTTAACACCATATTATTTAATGTAATGTTACCGGTATTTTTAATCACCAGTGTATAATTAATTACATCGCCAACTTTGGTTGCCACAGTTCCCGGTACAACAACTTTTGTAAGGCTTAATGAACCTGATGGAGCAATAACCGCAACTGTCGGATCGTTAGCTGCAAGCGTATTCGGATCATCCGAAGCCGGATTAGTTACGTTTACACCAGCCGGTGTTATAGCCGTTACGGAAGCCTGGTTACTAAAGCTACCTGCATCTACCTCAGCCTGTGTTAAAGTATGCTGAGCGGTTAATGTTGCAGATGTACCCGGCGCCAAAACTGATGGAGCGGAACCTATACTTCCAGCATCGGCTCCGGCATCTGTAAGTACAAAATTATTTAAAGTAACATTACCGGTATTTGTAATGATGATGGTATAATTAATTACATCACCAGCCTTAGCTACTACAACACCGGCGTTTATTGCTTTAGTTAAACCTATAGACGGTGCAGGGTTAATGACCACTATTGTAGGATCATCCGGCGCAACTGTAGAAGGGTCATCTGATTTTGGACCAATTTCGTGTATTCCATTTGGCGAATTACTTTCTACCCTGGCCTGGTTACTGAATAAACCGAGATCAACTTCAGTTTGTGTAACCGTATGTTGGGCGGTTATAGTGGCTGATGCACCAGGCGCAATACTGGCTGGTAAAGCACTTAAGCTTCCAGGGTCAGCACCGGGGTCAGTAACAATAATCTGATTTATCGTTACATTACCGGTATTGGTAACCACCAAAGTATAATTAATCACATCGCCAGCTTTTGTAATTACCGTACCTGGAGCCACAACTTTAGTTAATGTTGTGCTATTTACCGGGGTAATGGTAACCACAGTTGGGTCATCAACAGCTGGTGTATTCGGATCATCAGATTTCAAATCAGTTACCGGGTTATTTCCTGGATCCTGGGCGGTAACATTAGCCTGATTGCTGTATAATCCTGCATCAACATCGGTTTGTGTGAGGGTATATTTAGCTGTAAATGTTGCACTTGCCCCAACAGCTAAACTGGCTACAGATGCCGGTGTTATACTTCCTGCATCAACTCCAGTATCGGATATAACAATGCCTGATAAGACTATATCCCCGGTATTTTTTGCGACTAAAGTGTAATTAATTACGTCACCAACTTTGGTTCCGCCGTTGTTGGCGGCTTTGGTTAAAGTAATGGCAGGGTTTGCCGGATTAATGGTAATGGTAAAAGTTTGTGCAGCAGCGGTATTTTGACCTCCATTTGCCGTTCCCCCATCGTCGCTTAACAACACCGTAACCGTAACCGTTCCGGTTTTTCCTGGTGCCGGGGTGTAGGTTAATGTTCCATCTGGCGCTATGGCTGGCTGAACAGTAAAGAAAGTATTATCCGAATTGGTCAGCGTGAAATTAACGGTTTGTGCACTTTCATTTGCCGGCCCCGCACTAATACCCGTTGCCCAGGCATTAACCACCTGTGCTCCTGCATATTGCTGCAAAACCTGATCAGGCCCTTTTGTAAATACCGGAGGATCATTAACTGGTGTAACATTTATAGTTAACGTACTGGTTGCAGTACCACCATTTCCATCAATTAACGTATAAGTAATAACCGGAACAACGCCTAACGGATCAGTATCATTATAATTGGGTGCCGGAATAAAGCTGTAACTGCCATCACTGTTTATGGTGATGGTGCCTTTGCCAGGAATTGGAACAGCTGTACCTACTGAAAAATCGCCGGTTATACCTGCAATATTGAATTTACTAATCTCCAGCGCATCTAAATCTACATCAGATGCATTTGCCAATAAACCATTCGCAGCATCAACCGTTAAGGTTGCATCTTCTAAGGTTGTTTTCGCATTTGGATTGGCTACAGGGTTTGAGTTTATAATGGTGATGCCTGCTGAAGCAGTATTATTGGTTGTAACCGGATCAGATTCTGTTGCGGAAACAACCGCAGTAGTTTGATGATTTGCATCGTGTTTTACCGTTGCTGTAAGGGTTAATGTAACCTGTGCACCATTGGCTAAATTACCTATTAACCAGGTGCCTGTTCCCGGATCATACCCACCCAGGCCAGGTACTGAACTTACCAAAGTAAAACCACCGGCTGGCAATAGGTCAGATACCTGTACGTTTGAAGCATTACTCGGTCCGTTGTTACGTACTGTTACGGTAAAAACAACCTGATCTCCAACTTTTGCTGAACCTGGTGATACCGTATTGGTTACACTTAAATCGGCTACCTTACTAATGGTTGTTGTAACCTGGTTGGACAATACATCCGGCGCACCGCCTATATTTGCAGTTGCAGTATTATTTATTGTGGCAACGCTAATCCCGGGATCAACTGTTGCCGTTACATTAATGGTAATAAAATTATTTGCGCCTGCCGGTATTCCACCATTTACGGCTATTGGAAGTGTGGTATAGGCTACGCCCGGGGTTAATGTGGTTAAACTTGCATTATTTGATACGGTTGGCACCCAGCTTACATTAATTAAGCCTGTAGGCAATACATCTGCTATCCTTACATCTGTGGCATCACTTGTACCATTATTACTCACTTTAATCTGGTAACTGATTTGCTCACCTGCGATTGCAGTTGACGGACCATTTTTCGAGACGGCAAGGGCCGCATTACTGATAATGTTTGTGCTGGCCGTTGAGCTGTTGTTAGCGGTATTGTAATCGGTTACCGGGAATGGGATTTCAACAGAAGCGGGTAAAATACTTACTGTTGCGGTATTTGATATAGATCCCGCAGACATGTTCGCCGGAATTAAACCATTAACCGTAACTAAAATATAATTATTTCCACCTGAGGCAACATCGCCGGTTACGGCAACATTTGGACCGGTACCGGTAGCACCTGTGGTTACAGTTGCCGAACCCGTAGCTACCGCTGTCCAGCTCACATTTGTAATACCTGCAGGAACTGCATCAGCAATATTTAAACCTTGCGCATCTACAGGACCATTGTTGAGAACTTTCAGGGTGTAGCTGATGTTTTCTCCCGCGGCCACTTGTGCAGGGGCTTGTTTAACAATGCTTAAATCGGTCGAATTATTTACAGAGGTTGTTACCGAACTTGTTTTTGTTCCGCCAGCCTCTGCCGTTACTGTATTTGTAAAAACAGTTAAATTAGTGGCCTTAACGGTTCCGTTTACGGTAATTTCAATGGTATTTCCGGCACCGGCAGGAATATCGCCAATGGTCGAAATCAAATTACCAATGCCTCCGTTTACAGTAGTTGTTGCGCCACCGCTGGTTGTAACCGTCCAGCTGGTTACATTTATCGGATCAAGCGGAACATTATCAGTAATCTTAGCTGCCGTAATGTTTCCCGGAGATAAATTACTGACTACAATTTTATAAACAATCGGATCGCCAATATTTACAGTAGCAGGTCCAGATTTAGAAACCAAAAATTCTGCAATATTACTCACTTTAGTGTTAAAAACTGAGGTATTATCAGCCGTTGACGGATCGGGCACAGAAGAATTTGCGGTAGCCGTATTGCTGATGATGGTTCCATCTGTAGTGACAGCATCTACGGTTGCATTAATGGTTACAATAACCATACTTCCCGTTGGAACATCAGCCGTTAAATTCACATTCCCTGTTCCAGTTCCCGGGGTTATTATTGTTGCCCCTCCACTTGGTAAAACGGTCCATGTTGCATTAATTATACCTGCAGGAAGCAAGTCTGTAATTACCGTATTAACGGCAGTACTTGGCCCTGCATTGGTTACCCTTAAAGTATACTGAATGGCTTGTCCTGCCCCAATATCGGCAGGTCCGGATTTTACAATTCTTACGTTGGCGGCAGTAGCGGTAGTGGTTGTAGCGGTACTACTTACCGGTGTACCTGAATTGGTATAACCCGCCGGCAGCGTTGCTGTTGCTGTATTTGACAGTGTAGTGCCGGTAAAAGCTGCATTCAGAATTCCAGTAACCGAAATGGTTAGTACATCTGCCCCATTCCCTTTTAAGGCCGCAATTATATTTATATCTCCTGTACCACTACCCACCGAACTTGTTGCTGATCCGGTACCGGTTACTGTCCACGACGGATTTAAGATGGCCACCGGAATAATGTCTGTTACATTAATTCCTGTTGCATCGCTTGGCCCGGTATTAAGTAATTTTATTGTGTAATTAATCGCCTGGCCTGCCACAATATTGTCGGGCCCGGTTTTGGTAATTTCAAGATTTGCCGTTTTGGTTATATTCGTTGTAATTGTATTTGAATTCACAGCAGGATTACCCGGTTCGGCCGGGGTTATTGTTGCGGTATTGCTGATAGAAGGACCTGTAAAAGCCGGATCAATTTGTCCGGTAATAACCACATCAATATGGTTATCCATTCCAGCTGGAATATTCCCTGTAATACTTACTGACGGACCTGTTCCGGTAGCACCGCTTACAATATTTGCATTTCCCTGTACAGTAGCCATCCAGCTAACATTGATTAATCCTGCTGGTATTGCATCCGTTATTACGGAATTGAGTGAATTACTTAAACCAGTGTTTGATACTTGCAAACTGTACACAACCTGTGCACCTGCATTTCCTGTTGATGGTCCGGATTTGGTTATGGTAAGTACCGGTGTTTGCTTCACAGTTGTTGTAGCGGTGGAAGTTCCACCTGTTCCCAAGGGCTCTGCAGGACTTACAGTTGCCGTATTGCTAATGGTTCCAATTGGTGTAGCAGGATTTACAGTTCCGGTTATGGTGACCACAATTGTATTTCCGGCACCTGGAGGTACATACGCATTAAGGTTAACATTATTACCGGTTCCTGAAGGATTGGAAGTCACAGAAGCGGTTCCTGAAACCGAACTGGTCCAGCTAACATTTGTTAAAGCCACAGGTACAGCATCTGTGATATCGGCATTAATTGCAGTACTGCTTCCTGTATTGGTTACGGTAAGCGTATAAGTTAAAACAGCACCAGCAACAACATCCACAGGTGCTGTTTTTGTAATATTTAAAACCGGTTTATTTTGAACCACCGTATTATCTGTTGCCGTATTATTAGTGGTCTGAGGATCATTTACACCTGCCGGAACAGTAACTGTAGCCATATTGGTTAATGAACCTGTAAGCGTTGGGTCTGTTTGTCCCGAAATAGTAAGCGTTGTACTTTGTCCGGAAGCCAATGTTAAACCTGTCCAATTGCCATTATTGCTGGTGTAGGTTCCACTGGCAGCAGTATAAACAGGGTTTATAAATCCCAACGGCAAGTTATCCGAAACATTCAGAACATCTGTACTAAGTAATTGAGATGGCCCTGCATTTGTGATTGTTAAGGTGTAAGTTAAACTTTCTCCTGCTACCACGGGTTTTGGCGTTGCAGTTTTTGTAATGCCGAAATCCATAATCCGGTTTAAGGTTGTTACATCTGTTGCCGTATTATTTCCGGTTACGTTATCGGTTGTGCCTGCTGGTGGCGTTAAAGTAACAGTATTGCTTAATGAACCCGTAGCTGTTGTGGATATGGTTCCATCAATTTTTAAAGTTACATTTTGCCCCGAAGCTAAGGTTAAACCAGTCCAGTTGCCTGTTGCACTATCATAACTACCTGCTGAAGCTGTATATAAATTAGCGGTAAATCCTGCAGGCAGATTATCTGAAACATTCACCACATCTGAAGTCAGTAATGCACCCGGCCCATTATTACTCAGTGTTATGGTATAACTTAAAGCCTGTCCTGCTACAGCTGGTTTCGGCGTTGCGGTTTTACTCAAACCAAGGTCTATAACCCTATTTACCACTGTGGCATCTGTTGCCGTATTATTTGTCAAATCAGGATCAGTTGTTCCTGTTGGCGGGGTAAGCGTAGCGGTATTATTTAATGTTCCACTTGCAGTTGAAGCTACATTACCCGTTATTGTTAGCGTGGTTGTTTGTCCGTTGGTTAAGTTTAATCCTGTCCACTCTCCGGTACCAGCATTATAGGTACCTGTAGCAGCGGTGTAAGTAGAAGCGGTAAAACCGGCAGGCAAATTATCCACCACTTTAACTACATCTGAGGTTAATAAGGATCCTGTTCCATTATTTTTTAACGTAATTACATAACTGAGTGCCTGCCCCGCAACCGCAGGTTTTGGTGTAGCCGTTTTGCTTAAGCTTAAATCTATAGATCTTGTAATGGCGGTTAAATCAGTTGAATTATTATTGCCGCTTACCGGATCAGTAATTCCTGCGGGCGCAGTTACGGTAGCCGTGTTACTCAAGCTTCCGCTTGCCGCGGCATCAACAATCCCCGTAATGGTTAATACCGCGCTTTGACCATTAGCCAATGTTAAACCAGACCAGCTATCAGTAGGCTGATCGTATGTGCCTACAGAAGGGCTAAATGTTGCAGCCGTAAATCCCGTAGGTACATTATCGACCACTTTAACAACATCCGCAGCAACTAAAGCACTCGGACCATTATTGGTTAATGTTATGGTATAGGTTAATGCCTGCCCGGTAATTCCTGGTTTTGGCGCGGCTGTTTTAACAATACTGAAATCGATTACCCGGCTAATAACAGTCTGGTCGGTTGCCGTGTTATTCGTACTTACGGGATCTGTTGTTCCGGTTGGAGGCGTTAAGGTAACCGAATTACTCAATGTACCCGAAATCGTTGCAGATAATGTACCTGCAATAACCAAAGTTGTGCTCTGTCCATTGGCCAGGCTAAGCCCTGTCCAGTTGCCATTTGCACTGGTGTAAGTTCCGCTTGCAACGGTATAAGTTGTTGGTGTAAATCCTGCCGGCAAATTATCAACCACGGTAACAACATCAGCAGGCAATAAAGAGCCCGGGCCACTATTGCTTAAAGTAATGGTATACGTTAAAGGCTGCCCGGCAACGCCTGGTTTTGGTGATGCTGTTTTACTTACCCCGAGGTCAATTATCCGGCTAATGGTGGTTACATCTGTAGCCGTATTGTTTCCTGTCACCGGATCTGTAATCCCCGCAGGCGGCGTAACTACAGCCGTATTGCTCAAACTGCCATTTGCGCCAGGTGCCACTGTACCTGCAATCGTTAATGTTGTACTTTGCCCGTTAATTAAGGTTAAACTGGTCCAGTTTCCGGTTGTATTATCGTACGTACCATTGAGTGGTGTGTAGGTTGCAGCGGTAAATCCTGCTGGCAAATTGTCAACCACCTTAACTACATCGCTACTGGTTAGTGTACTTGGCCCATTATTTTGCAATGTAATGATATAGCTTAAAGCCTGCCCCGCCACAGCCGGTTTTGGTGAAGCTGTTTTAGTGATGATAAAATCAATTACCCGGTTTACAGGTGTGGCTGTTGTAGCTGTATTATTGCCGATAACCGGATCTGTTGTTCCGGTTGGTGGCGTAAGCACCGCCTGGTTATTTAATGTACCCGAAGCCGTCGCCGATACGGTTCCTGCGATGGTTAATGTAGCACTTTGTCCCGACCCTAAACTCAAACCCGTCCAGTTCACGCCTGAATAAGTTCCTGTTGATGGGGTATAACTTGAAGCCGTAAAATCGGCCGGAAATGTTTCCGTAATTTTTACAACATCCGTACTTAATAAAGAGCTCACCCCGTTATTGGTTAACGTAATGGTATAGGTTAAAGGCTGACCGGCAACAGCGGTAGCTAAAGATGCTGTTTTAGTAATTCCCAGATCAATAACTCGCCCGATGTTGGTTACATCAGTTGCACTGTTATTTCCACTAACCGGATCGGTGGCACCCGTTGGTCCGGTTACTGAAGCGGTATTTGTCAGGGTACCATTGGATGTTGCACTTACTGCTCCAACGATGGTTAAAGTTGTAGTTTGTCCCGTTGTTAAACTCAATCCGGTCCAGTTTCCATTTGCCGAATTAAATGTTCCGGTACCTGCAGTATAAGTTGTAGCGGTAAATCCGGCTGGCAGGTTATCGGTCAGGTTAATTAAATCAGTCGTTAACAACGCACTTGGGCCCGAATTGCTTAGCGTAATGGTATAAGTTAAGGTCTGGCCGGCAACTACTGGTTTTGGCGAAGCTGTTTTAGTTAGTCCAAGATCTATAACTCGGTTTATAGCCGTAACATCCGTTGCCGAATTATTTCCTGTTGCCGGATCGGTAATCCCTGTGGGTGCTGTTATTGAAACTGTATTGCTTAAACTGCCGGTTGCAGTAGCAGAAACAGTGCCGGCAATGCTTAATGTTACACTTTGGCCGTTACTCAAGGTTAAGCCTGTCCAATTTCCTGTTGCAGCATCGTAGGTGCCCGATGAAGGCGTATATGTTGAGGCGCTGAATCCTGCAGGTAAATTATCTGTAATTTTCACAACATCAGCTGTTGTTAAGGCACTTGGCCCGTTATTGGTCAGGGTTATGGCATACGTTAAGGCCTGCCCTGCTATTGCCGGTTTTGGTGATGCCGTTTTACTGATGCTAAAATCAATTTGCCTGTTCACCACCGTTTGATCTGTTGCCGTATTATTCCCTGGTGCAGGGTCTGTTGTGCCTGCTGGCACAGTTACCGATACTGTATTATTTAAGGTACCACCGGCCGTTGCGGCCACATTACCCACAATGGTTAAAGTTGTACTTTGGCCATTTAAAAGCGTTAGGCCAGTCCAGTTTCCATTCGTTGAAGTGTAGGTACCGGCTGCTGCTGTATAACTTGTTGCAGTAAATCCCGCAGGTAAATTATCAACAACACTAATCACGTCACTTGCCAACAAGGTAGATGGGCCATTGTTTGTTAGGGTAATGGTATAAGTTAATGTTTGACCAGCAATTACCGGTTTGGGTGATGCTGTTTTAGTAAGTGCCAGATCTAACGATCGGTTAACATTGGTTACATCCGTAGCGATGTTATTTGCCGGTACAGGATCAATTGTTCCAAGCGGTACCGCTACAGAAACCGAATTGGTTAAACTACCCGTAACGCCGGCACCAACTGTACCTGCAATGGTTAAAGTAGTACTTTGCCCGTTGGCCAAGGTTAAACCGGTCCAGTTTCCGGTAACAAAATCATAGGTTCCATTAGCAACAGTGTAGGTATTTGCGGTGAATCCAACTGGCAAAACATCCGTTATTTTAACCACATCAGCAGCTAATAGCGAACTTGGACCCGAATTGTTTAACGTAATGGTATAGGTTAAAGCCTGGCCTGCAACTACTGGTTTTGGCGATCCCGTTTTAGAGATGCCCAAATCAACTACCCTGCTTACAGTTGTTAAATCTGTTGCTACATTATTTAAAAGATTATTATCTACGGTCCCCGTTGGAGGTGTCAAATTTGCAGTATTGGTTAGGGTTCCGGTTGCTGTGGCAGCTAAAGTACCTGCAATGGTTAAGGTTGTGTTTTGCCCGCTTGCCAAGGTCAGTCCAGTCCAGTTACCTGTTGCAGAAGTATAAGTTCCGTTTGCGGCGGTGTAACTTGTAGCTGTAAATCCAGCCGGTAAGGCATCCGTTACTTTAACAACATCCGCAGCTAATAAACTGCCTAAACCATTATTGGTTAAAGTAATTACATAAGATAATGCCTGGCCTGCTACAGCAGGTTTCGGAGTCGCTGTTTTACTAATCCCTAAATCTATTACCCTGCTTATGTTAGTTGCATCAGTTGCAGTGTTATTTCCTATTACCGGATCGGTTATACCTGTTGGTGCTGTAACTGTTGCTGTATTATTTAATGTGGTACTTGCCGAAGCCGAAACATTACCATTGATGGTTAAAATTACACTCTGTCCGTTTGACAAAGTTAGTCCTGTCCAGTTTCCGGTGGCCGAATCATAACTGCCGGCTGCCGGCACATAAGCGGTTGCTGTAAAACCAGCTGGCAATACATCTGTTACTTTAACAATATCCGTGGTTAATAAGCTTCCAGGGCCATTATTGGTTAACGTAATTGTATAAGCTAAACCCTGACCAGTTATGGCAGGCTTTGGCGTTGCTGTTTTAGTCAGACTAAAATCAATTATTCTATTAATAGTTGTATTATCTATAGCTACATTGTTGCCAGGTACCGGATCAGTAGTTCCTATTGGCGCCACTACAGTTGCGGTATTGGTTAGCGTGCCGGTTGCTGTTGGTAAAACACTGCCTGCAATGGTTAAAGTTGTACTTTGTCCGCTGGCAAGCGATAATCCTGTCCAGTTTGCAGTAGCACTAACATAAACACCTGCAGCCGGAGTAAAAGATGTTGCAGTAAAGCCAGCTGGCAAAACATCTACAACACTTACCACATCAGAGGCAACAATTGCACTTGGACCATTATTAACTAAGGTAATGGTGTAAGTTAAGGCCTGACCTGCAATTGCTGGTTTTGGCGACGCTGTTTTGGTAAGCCCAAGGTCTACCATCCGGCTAATGGGTGTAACAATTGTTGCCGAATTATTTTCTGTTACAGGATCAACTGATCCAACTGGAGGAGTAACCGTAACCGTATTACTTAAACTTGTAGCCGTTGTTGTTGCATTTACCGTACCCGCAATAACTAAAGTGGTGCTTTGTCCACTGGCCAAGGTCAAACCTGTCCAGTTGCCGCTTGCTGGTGTATAAGTTCCGTTAGCTGCCGTATAAGTTGTAGGTGTAAAATCTGCCGGAAGATTATCAACAACCTTAATCACATCTGTAGAAGCCGTTGTAGTTGGCCCATTATTGGTTAATTTAATGGTATAACTCAGCGGTGAACCCGCAACAGCAGGAGAAACGGAAGCCGTTTTTGTAACGGCCAAATCGTAGGCTGCCATTATCGGCAAAGTATAGTCTTCCACCTCACCATTACTTATCACTGTTGTAGGTGTACTGGTATCCAGCTGATTCGTAGATATCCTGAAACGGGCATAACTTTGTCCGGGTATTAAGCCCGTTAACCCTGTCCAGGTTAGCACCGCCGTTGTGGCACCCGGAGGTACAACCACCGCAACGCCCTCCGAAGCTTCGAAAGTCCCGTTTCGATTGAAATCTATCCAGCCAACAAGATTGGCATTTGTACCACTCGTATTGCCAACTGTTGCGGTTACAGAATAAGTAGTAGAAAGTACACTCAACTGTGGGAAGGTTGCAATTCCATCTTCATCATTTTCACCATTCAGGTTATCTGCATCCGCATTTGCACCTAAATTTGTAAAAGAAGCGGGATCAAAATCCCCCGAAATTGCACCTAATTTTGGAGTTGCCGGTTTAATTACAGTCCCTGCATTAATCTGAACTCCGCCTACTGGTGGGTTTGCAATATATACCGTGCTGGATGTTAGTGCCGTTGTAGGAACCGGGTTACTTCCTCCAACAAGTGTAGGGTTTAAAGTATGAGATGGCGTACCATAACTTGCAGGTGCATCCCCTTTTTCTGAATAGGCAATTACGCCTAAGGCCATGGCCGTAAGACCGCCAGATTGAATGGTGGCATTAATAGTTAACGGATTGGCTAAACTGGTCATTGTTTTTTGAGTGTATAGAAGTGCCGCATTCTGATTACACTGTAAACGAACCGTATTATCACTATTCGAAAATGTTATTCTTCTACCAAATCCAGCCCCACCCTGATCGGCCGAATTGCCCACATAACTCTCAAGAAGTTTCCATGCGTCGCCATTGGTTACACCCTGGGTGTATTCTGCTGGTGCATCAGATTCTGCATTACCAAAAACAAGACCAACATCAGCCGGCTGGCCGTTAATACTGGCGTAGGTACGAATTCTGAATACAGCATCCGCTCCGTCAATACTTGTTCTTATGGCATTAACCAATGTATTACTGGTTCCTGTACCACCAATATTATATAAAAAATTTAGCCTGTCTTCAAAATAAGTACCAGAAATATAAGGAATTAAGGTTGGTGTACCCGCCCCATTTGCTCCGGTAATCGATACCTGATCTATAATGGTGGTTATGGTAATTCCGTTCACTACGAAATTGAAAGTTTTGGTTCCCCCCGATGCCAGGTTTAACCCGGTGAAATTTAGCCAGTAGATATTGTTTTTATATAAACCACTGCCTCCGGTTGCCTGTACTTGAGCTTTACTATTAAATGCCAATAAAAGCAAGAACATCCCCAACAACGAAATTTTCAAAATTTTATTAAAAAAGGCATTGAAAAA
Source organism: Pedobacter nototheniae (assembly GCF_032678625.1). Classification (GTDB taxonomy): domain Bacteria; phylum Bacteroidota; class Bacteroidia; order Sphingobacteriales; family Sphingobacteriaceae; genus Pedobacter; species Pedobacter nototheniae_A. The sequence goes on from NZ_JAVTSO010000004.1 coordinate 156,473, forward strand.
TTCACAGCGTACACTAAAAATCCGAGTAGATTTTTTTTTCATAGGGATGTAATTTAGATGATTAATTAAAACGGATTGATAAATTATCTATCCGGCAAAAACCACAAACCATATGTTGATGTGCACCTCTAAGAAAAAGCGGTATTTAGCTGATGGGAGAACTTGGACCAATGTTTATCTACTCTTAATGCAGCCTGCCCTTATTCCGGGCGATGAGCTGCGTAAGCCATCAACTTGTTAATTCATAAGGAAATGCTTCTATACAGCATCTTCCTTTTAAATAAAACAGATAAACTTATTTAAAAGAGATTAATTTCCAGTTTCAGCACAAATAAAGTCTTTGTTCTATCATAACATGTATTTATAGTAAATTTATACGTTTTGACTCACGTAAATTAAATTTTAATAACAAGGATAAAGCAGCCTACTGAATGCTTAAAAAGCACTACATGAAAGTAGATATTAAAAACTAACTTTAATATTAAAAGTTAAAATTCGAACAAAATGAACAAAAAACAGGGAATTAAAACGAACGGCAAATAAATTTACAAGGCGGGTAATATTAGGGCGTTATTACTATTTTAATGGGGTTTATTGACAAAATAACTTTGATACACTTCAATACAGATTAAAAATATTTTGACTTTAAAAAATTACAATAAAAAAAATTAATCATACAATATCGAAAGCAAAATCGTTAAATAAAAAGAGGATTTTACCTAAGCAACAAGAACTTAGATACAAATTCATGGAAGAATTTACACGTGTATACGTAAATTTAAAATAATAAAAAAGGAGCGCTAAGCTCCTCTTTTATATCTTTTTAATAAAATGTTCGGGCATGGCCGCGGCTTTGAGCATGAAATTATGCAATTCATAGTTTTTTACAAATGGTTTCAACTGTTCTGATCCCGGGCCAAACATTGTAAGCTCTACATAATCTCCGGTATGGTTCATTCCTGCCCATTGTACATCGGTATATTTACCCATTATCTTTCCATACTCGTAAAATGGAAGCAGCGATTCGTTATATAACTGGCCGGGGCTTACGTCTTTAAAATGAACCAGCAAGGATTTTACATCTTCCCGTTTCATTTCTATACCTTGGTTTTCCAAAATAATATCGGCAACTTTCTGCTCGCTAAAAGATTGATTTAACTGAGCGAGTAACCAGGTATTGCTGCATTTAAATTTTTGCAGGCTATCAAATTTTTTATTGGCTTCATCTGCATAAAAAAGGCCTGGATTAGAATTACCATGATCTGTAGTAATAATAACCAGGGTTTCTCCATCCTTTTCTGCAAATTCAATTACTTTCCCCACCGCTTCATCAAAAGCCAGCTGATCGAACAATAAACCTCCAATATCATTTGAGTGTGCAGCCCAGTCTACCTTCCCACCTTCAACCTGTAAAACAAAACCATCTTTATGATCTTTCATCAATTCTATTGCCTTTAAAGTCATTTCGGCGATAGAAGGTACTGTTTTCATTAATTCCGGATCATTTCTGCGATCCACCTCATAAGGTAAACCATCTTCTGCAAAGAGACCTAAAACAGGCTTTTGATTATTCAGCGCAAGCATTTCATTTCTATTCTCAGCAACTTTAAATCCTTGTGTTAAATATTTGGGAATAATACTTCCATCTTTTCGCTGTGCGCCGAAATATTTACTTCCACCGCCAAGCATTACATCAAATTTTAAATCAAGATACATTTCAGCTATAATCGATTGCCCGTCGCGGTTATCTATATTTACGCAGAAACCGGCCGGCGTGGCATGCGTAATTGGAACGGTGGTAACACAACCTACTTTTTTACCCTGTTCTTTAAATTTTTGGAGAATTGGCTGAGGTTTTTCACCATTCATGCCCACGTTTAAAGCACCATTTCTAACCCGTAAGCCACCACCCCATGATGAGCTGGCCGCAGCCGAATCGGTAACCATCGAACTTGCAGAAGCGGTATCCATTAATGCCCTTACCGCTTTATTATCTCTGTATAAACCAATCCACTTACTACTTTGTCCAAAAGTACGGTTTGCGTATAAATCAGCAATATTTAAAGTACCTGTACTCATGCCATCGCTCACCATCATAATGATATTTTTAGCTTTTTTGCCACTGGTTACCGGCTTTGCAATAACATCATTTAAACCCACAAAGGGTAAACCAATTCCGGCAAGTATGCCGCCTTTTAATAACGATCTTCTGTTCATATTACTTTGTGTATTTGTTGCGCAATTGCTGTATATCGGCATCACTTAAATCCATTTCTGTATTTAAGAAAGCATCGAGGCTACCATATTTAGATAGAATCGCGTTGTAAGTTGCCATCAGATACTCTTGTTTAACACCAGCTAAATCTTTTGCAACTTGTTCTTTTATACCCATTTTAACCATTCCCTGTACCATTTGCTCATTTTCGGCTTTACGGTATTCGTTGCTGAGTAAATAATCTTCTAAAATGGTCTCCTCAGGCACACCCAAAGCATACAGTAGTAAAGCTGCACCAATTCCTGTTCTGTCTTTTCCGGCTGTACAGTGAAAAAGTAAGGCAGATGAATCAGGTTGTTTTAGCAGCGACTGAAAAAAGGGCTTGTACTTTGCTTTTAAATGTGATGTTTGGCTGTAAAAAGATTCCATTAATGAATCGGCAGAATTTAACTTGGGTAACTGCGTCATCCAGTTGCCCAGATTTTCGCTTCCGGCAGGTAACTGAAGGTATCCGGCACCATCTGGCAAACGATCCTTAGCTTTTGATACTTCATCGTTTCCGCGAAAATCGACCACAAAGCCAATGTGTTTCCGGCTAAGCAAAAGCATATCTGCATCGGTTAGTTTGCTAATCTCGCCCGAACGATAAATTTTACCCCATTTTACATGAGTGCCCTGCCTGGTTGCATAACCACCAAGATCTCTGAAATTTGTAGCACCTTTTACAGCAACAACTCTGCTGCTATCGGTAAGGGCTGCATAAACCGTGTGAAGACTGAAAAGCAGGCTTAAAAATAAAATGATATGTTTTTTCATAAATATTAATTATAACCTATAAAAGCTATAATGAATGACTTCACTATAGCTTTTCTTTTTTGAGAAATGGACTGTTTTATTTCGTTAACCAGGTATCTTTAGTTACATCATCATTACCCCCAAATTGCGACTGGATAGCTGATTTGTAATTGGCTGTGTTATTGTTAATTTCATCAACCGGATACTGCCAGCGTACCGGAATTTTACCTACGGGATTAATGCCCGGACCATTGTTTGCAAATGCAGGCACACCTGTTCTTCTCCAGTTGTAGAAAGCTTCCCAACCTGAATTTTCAAAGAAAGCAACATATTTCTGTTGAAGAATCTGGCCCAGGCCATCCGCATTATCGCCTTTATAAACCACATTAGGGTTATTTAAGAAATCAGTAACATTAAACGTAATTCTACCTAACGTTACTCCACCAACATCACCTACATCGTAACCCTGGCCATTTACAATGCCATAAAAGTTTAATGATGCATTAATACCGTTGGTGTACCATGCAGAAGCCGAACCCGATAACCATCCCCGGTTTATGGCTTCGGCAATATTGAAGCACATTTCAGGATAACCTATTAAAATTAAAGGTTCAGGCCCTGCAAATGAGGTATAGTAACGCTTAAAATTTACATAAGAATACATGCCTGCCAAACTGTTTGTTGATAAACTGGCCTGCGTTAAAGAAATATCAGAACCAACGTAAGCTGTAAAATCTGCTACAGTTTTGCCCGCTGCCAGTTGCGCTGGTGCAGGTGTTGCTGCAATAAAGGTTCTTGGATCTTTATTGGCTGTAGTAATGTTTAAATACGTTTTACTTACACTGCCAAATTTGTTGTATGTTTCGTCCGGATTATAAATGTACTTGTTTACCGTAGCATTAAATTTAAAACTCAGGTTATCTGCATTCCCTGTCATAACAGGATATTTTGCAGGATTGGCAATGATGGCCGCAAACTGAGATTTGATATTTAAATCGGCATTATCATCTGCACGTTTACTTAAGGAAATTAATATCCTTAATTTATAAGTGTTAATTACCTTTTGCCACTGCAACTGTGTTAAGCCAAATATATCGCCATCTACCACATTCCCCGGATTGGCAGCTGCCAAAGCACTTATATTGTTATTGGCATCTTCTAATAGTTGCAGTGTATTTTTGTAAACATCGTGCTGACTATCAAATTTTGGCTGAAAAACAGCTGGGTTTCCAGCCTCTGCCATCGGAATATCGCCAACACGCTGGGTTAACCAAATAAAGCTGTATGCCCTAAAAAATTTACCCAAAGCACCATAAATTGTGGCCGTAGAATTAAACTGTTTGGCAGCCTGGCTTTCCATTTTAGTTACATACCTCAACAAATCATAAGCTGTAGCTGTATTACTGAATGCATAGGCATTTTGTCCGCGGTAATAGGAGTCTGATGAAGTATGAAACTGATTCCAGCGCATTACCTGTCCAAAAGGATCTTCTTCTACCGAATTGGCTACCTTATCTACCACGCCACCGCCTTTATAAAAACTCCAGGTAATGTGATTAAGCAATAAAGAGGCCGGAATGGTCGAATTTTCGTTTGCTACATTGGGGTTCGACAGTAAATCTCCCTTTTGACAGCCGGCAACCGAAATTACCAGCACAATCATTGTAGTTATTTTTAAGATATATGATTTCATCTTGTTTATCATTTTAAATATTAAAAGCCTATGTTAACATTGAAACCGTAACGGCGTGCAGTTGAACTTTGCAAATCAGACTGTTTACCGCCCAAACTTCTGTTGGTTAGGTTAAAGCCAGAAGCGTACTGATCAAGATCGATATCTTTACGTTCGGCGAAATACAACAGGTTACGACCTACTAATGAGAATGTTGCAGAACGAACAAAGGTTTTTTCGAGCCATTTTTTAGGAAGACTATAACCAATTACCACTTCGCGAAGTTTAAGGTAAGAGCGGTTAACCATAAAAGGTTCATCAAAAGAACCATATACACCATTCTGGATGTAACTTCTTAAGGTTACTGCTTTAGCATTTGGTGCAAAAGTTAACTGATCGTAATTATCAATTTTACCATTTGTATAATGTGGCGTACCCGATGTTATAACTACACCAGAACCAACCATGGCCGCAGTTGCAGCTCCGGTACCACCATTAGTACTTTGCCATTCTTTTAAACGGGCATCACCATATTGCCCTTCAACCAATTCCATTGCGTTTCCTGCATTCATCATCTGCGCATAAACATAATCGAAGATTTTTCCACCCGAACGCCCGTCTAATTGAAAGCTAAAACTGAGGTTTTTGTAGGTAAAACGGTTGTTAAAACCAAATACAAAATCAGGGTTTGCATAACCTAAAAATTGGTTACTGTTAATGCCTGCCTGTTGGGCCAGCGGAAGACCACTTGCATCATGAATAACCTGACCATCAGGTGCACGTACATAAGCACGTCCATAAAAAGCATCCAAACGTTCGCCAACTTTATAATTATGCCCGTTAATTGGTAAGGCATCAACACTGCCATAAATTTCTTTAAGCGTTTCTTTATAGGTTGAAACATTTGCCATTACATCCCATGAAAAACCACCAGAGGTTTTAACCGGTGTACCCGTAACTGATAATTCCCACCCTTTCTTTTGAGACGTGATGGCATTTACACTTTGCGTGGCATAACTGGTAGAAGGTGCTACAGCAAGTTGGTAAATAAGCGGTCCGTTTATGGAGGTAAAGTATGTAAACTCTGCGCCTAACCTGTTTTTTAAAAATTTAACATCTACACCCGCTTCATACGATTTCACGTTAAAAGGTTTAATGCTCGCATTTGCAATATTTTTAGAATAATCTACCGATGGGGTGTTGTTATAATAAGTAGTTGCACTGTACGAATTCTGGTTATCATAAGATGGCCCGTCATAAGAAGATATTAATTCCGTACCGTAACCACCATAGGTACCACCGCCTAAAAGCGAACCAACCGTATTGCCTGTTAAAGCCTGGTATGCCGTACCAATGGTTGGATTGGTTAACCCACCTTTTACATCAGCAAACGATCCCCTGAATTTTAAGAATGAAATAAAAGACGGAAGTTTTGCATAATCTGAAACCACCGTACTTAGTGAAACGGATGGGTAAAAGAATGTACTGTTTCCTTTTGGCAAGGTAGAAAGATTATCTACCCGGCCTGTGGTATTAATATTTAACCAGTTTTTAACCCCCAAATCTACAGAGTAGTAACCACTGTATACCTGCATTTTTGAACCAAAAGTGTATCCTTTAATTGGCCCTTTGGAATTGGCGAAATTGTAAACATTCGGAATGTTTAACGCAAAAGTGGTTTCCCAGTTAGAACTGTATTCGAAAGTACGCAAGTTTCCACCTACCGAGGCACCAATATCTAACCAATCGCCAACTTTATTGTTGTAATTAGCCAAAACATCATGATTATGCTCCATTAACCTGCGCTGATCTTCGCGGTAATCGCCATACCAGATGTTATAAACCCCGCCGGTTTTATTAAAATAGTAATCGTTAACATACTGATTTAAATTGGTGGATGGCGGAACTTTCTCTGTACGCAACTGGTTCCAGGTAGTAATTTGTGTACGGGCTAAAAAGTTTAAATGTTCATCAACTTTATAACTTAACTTGGCGTAACCATTAATGTCAGTTTTATTATGGCTGTGCAACCACTCGTTGGCCGTAAAATATGGGTTATTGTGCCTGCCGTACTCCACAAAGTTTTGAACCAAGTCTTTTCGTCCGCCCGCTCCTCCCCAGTAATCTTTTACTTCTTCAATATCCCAGTTGGCCGATCCATATACTTTAAATTGATATACATAACTGTTTGGGCCGTAAGATACATCAGGAATATTTGGGGTATACTGGGAGTTGAAGTTTAAACTTCCTTCAAATTTCAGTTTATCGTTAAACTTGTAACCGCCTGATAAGGCAAAATTATCGATGTTTAACTTGGTATTTGGCGACATGCCCTTTTGGTAAGTGTGTGTAATCGACGCTCTAATGTCATATTTATCGCCTGATGCGCCAATGGCAATGTTATTGGTAGAAAGCACGCCGGTTTCCATAAAGTTTTCGAAGTTATTGGCTCCTTTTGCCAACCATGGCGTTAAAGTACGTTTGCCGCTGGCATCAAGTGGGCTATTGTATTGCGCAACACCCTGACCATCAAACTTTGGCCCCCAAATATTTGTTCTTCGGTAACTTCCATCCAAATCATACAAATCGTTGCCATAGGCATATTTGTAATCATTACCGTAACCATATTGGGTTTGAGTTTCAGGTAAGGCTACAAAACCACTTTCCAGTGAAGTACTACTGTTTACATCAACTGTAAAACCCCGGCCATCTTTCGATCCTTTTTTGGTGGTGACTAAAATGGCACCATTCTGGCCTCTTGAGCCATAGAGGGCCGCCGCATTAGGGCCTTTTAATACGGTATAAGTTTCAATATCATCGGCGCTGATGTTCCAGGTATCTGAATTTACAGGAACACCATCCACTACAAATAACAAATCGGTGCTTCCCCTTAAAACCAATTGTGGCCTGCCCAGCATTTCGGCATTACCGCCAACGGTTAAACCGGCAACCTTACCTACCAATGAATTAATTGCATTGGGATCGCGGGCTTTTACAAGTTCCGACCCCTTAACCTCTTGTGTAGAATAACCTATTTTTTTTGTTTCTTTTCTAATACCCAAAGCCGTTACCACCACATCGGATAATAAGTTGGCATCATTATTAAGTGAAACAGACAGGTTTGTTTCATTGCTTAAAACAATTTGCTGGGTTACAAAGCCGATAGACGAAACTGTTAATATTTGTCCTTTTTCGGCTGAAATAGCGAAGGTACCGTCAGATTGGGTTGAAGTTCCGGTTTTGGTACCTTTTATCATAATGCTAACACCAGGCATTATGCTCTGGGTTTCATCTTTTACGATCCCTTTGTACTGAATCTTTTGGGCAAATGTGATTATGGATGCCATTACAAGCATAACAACCATACACATCTTTACGATAAGTAAGTTTTTTTTCATGAGCATTTCTTTAATGATTAGCTGCACGAAAGTAGAGCAGATACGTTACCGTAATGTTTGTGTTACAATACCAAATCGTCAGTATATTGTTAATTACAGATCACTAAATCGTATAAATGCTACGTTGTGTTAAGAAATTGAAAAATTAACATCCAACACCTCGTTCAGATTCTCTTCAGATTTGCCTTCTATCTTTCAGGCGGAAAACTTTTAAGATTATGAAAATTTATAAGCGAATATTAAGGCTCTTATGCCTTTCTATATTCCTGCTGGCTGATGAAGTATGCGCACAGGAAAAATTAATAACCATTTCTGGACAAATAAAAGATGCAAAAAACAAAAACACACTTCCTTTTGCCAATCTTGTGCTGAAAACCAACGATGGGTTTATTTCAGGTACGGTGAGCGACGACAATGGTCGATTTACCTTTAAAGATTTAAAACCTGGCGATTATAGCCTCCAAATGAGTATGATGGGCTACCAAATGCTCATTAAAGAAATCAACATTGGTTCTTTAAGTCCCTTTCTTGATCTGGGTGTGCTCGAACTTTTAGAAGATGCTAAAACCCTTCAAACGGTTAACATCCAGGGTTCGCTAAATGAAGGGGTTTCTTCGGCTATGGATAAAAAATCATACGATTTAAGTAAAAACACCAGCCAATTGGGCGGTTCGGTTTTACAAGCCATGCAGAATTTGCCGGGCGTTACTTTACAAGATGGAAAAGTACAGCTTAGAGGAAACGATAAAGTTGCTGTGCTGATTGATGGAAAACAAAATGCAATTACCGGTTTCGGAAGTCAGACCGGACTTGATAACATTCCCGCATCGGCCATAGAAAGAATTGAAATCATAAATAATCCATCTTCCAGGTATGATGCAAATGGCAATGCCGGAATTATTAATATTATTTACAAAAAGAATAAACAGCAAGGTTTTAATGGAAAACTAAGTATGAGTACCGGTTTGGGCGCCTTATGGGTAAGAAAGCACAATCTTCCTGATGTTGCACCACAATATGAGGCAACGCCGAAGTTTAACCCTTCACTTTCGTTAAATTATAGAAAAAACAAGTTGAACACCTTTCTCCAGGCAGATTATTTATATACGCAAACCTTAAATAAAAACGAATTTGCCCAACGGATTTACGAAGATGGAACGGTTATTAACCAGCAGGTAAAACGAAACCGGACCACAACCTTTTCTACTGTTAAAACTGGTGTTGACTATAATCCTGATGAGTATAACAGTTTTACGCTTTCGGGTTTCTTTAACCGTGAAAAAATTACCGACAATGGCGACATTCCCTATTTCAACAGTGATTTTACCCTACGCAACCGTTTATGGCAATTTCTTGAAGATGAGGTTAAATACACAGCAACCGGATCGGCCGTTTACCAGCATAAATTTGCCCAACCCGGGCATACTCTGAGCGCAGGTTTTAATTATACCTGGCACCGGGAAGATGAAAAATACTTTTTTACTAACATTATGCCCGCTTATACCGGGAAAGATTCTTTTAAACTACTTTCTGATGAGCGTGTGGCAGATGTAAATATAGATTATGTTCGTCCGCTTAAACAGGGAAGATTAGAGGCAGGCTTTAAATACAGAAACCGATCTATCCCTACTGATATGCAGTTTTTTCCGGGAATTAATTCGCCTATTGATGTAAATGCCGGCGGTTGGGCCAGTTATGGAGAAAATATCCCCGCTGTTTACGGTAATTATGTTTATGAAAGTAAAAAAATTGAAGTTGAGGCTGGAGTGAGACTGGAATATGCAAAAATTAACTACCAGGTAAACCCAAACCACAATACTTATAAAAGTGATGGGTACAACTATTTCAGGCCTTTTCCTAATCTGCGTTTTGCATACAAATTAAACGATCAGAATAAAATCAGTTTATTTTACAATCAAAGGGTTGATAGGCCAAACGAAGTTGATATTCGCATATTTCCAAAATACGATGAGCCTGAATTATTAAAGGTTGGAAACCCTACATTACGGCCACAATTTACCCATGCAATAGAACTTGGATATAAATACAACTGGAATAATGGTTACCTATACGGTGCTGCCTTTCATAAAATGATAAACGGAACAATTACACGCATTGCAACCATTGTGCCGGGTAATACCATTATTTATAATATTTTTCAAAATGCCGGACGGAGCTTTAATAGCGGGGCAGAGTTGCTATTGCAGCAGCAAATAAATCCCTGGTTCTCTTTTAATTTGAGTACATCCGTTTACCAAAACAGCATCAATGCTTTTACCATCGTAAATCAATATCCTGTACCTACAACTTATACCATGCCCAAAGAATCGATGCTATCGGGCAATGTTAAATTTAACGGGCAATTTAAGTTAACAGGTAAAACCGATATTCAGCTTTCGGCCACTTATTTAGCACCCGATATTATTCCACAAGGTAAAATCGGTTCCAGGTTTTCTACAGATATGGGCATAAAAAAACAAATCCAAAAAGGCAAAGGAGAACTTTTTCTTAATGGGACGGATTTACTCAATACCCTAAAAATTAGAAAAGAGATTACCGGAAATGGCTTCAGGTTAAACAGCACAGACTATTATGAAACTCAGGTTTTCAGGATTGGTTACAGCTATAAATTTTAAGCATAAAGCGATTAGATCAATGCTAATGATTTGGACCAGAAGAAAAATAATATTTTTTTGGATTGGTCCAATCAGAGCCAATCAATTTTTAAATAATAATGAATAAAACTTGTGCAGCTTTTCCTTTATTTGCATTTTGCGGCACAAAACATATATCCCATGTATCGCAGCATAAATGATTTCCTTGAAAACTGGAAAAGTGAAGAAGAAATGACCCTGAAAATTTTCGGACTCATTACGAACGAAACGAAAAATACAATTATTAATGAGCATGTGCGCAGTTTGGGCCGTTTGAGCTGGCACTTAACCCAAACCATAATGGAAATGGGCAAACATGCCGGGATTTTTGCTGAGGATAACTTAGAAGGTTTACCTGTTCCGGATTCGATGGAGGAAATTATAGAAAGCTATAAAAACACTTCCGAATTTCTATGCCGCAATGTAAACTTAAAATGGACGGATTCTGCACTGGAAAACCTTGTACCTATGTATGGTGAAGATTGGGAAAAGGGTAAAATCCTGCATGTTTTGCTGGTACATCAAACCCATCATCGTGGTCAAATGACGGTAATTATGCGTATGCTGGGCTTACCGGTAGCTGGCATTTACGGCCCTACAAAAGAAGAATGGCAGGCCATGGGAATTCCCGCTATGGAATAAAGAAAAATAGTGTTGCCCGTTTTCTTTCACCACTCGCCTCTAACTAAATAAGGCATTAACTTAAAACTTAAGCTATAAAATTCACAAAAAAGTCGTCATTACTGACGACTTTTTTTTGTGAATACTAATTATTGATAATCAATTGTGATGGGTATTGATTTAAAAACATTTATGTTGTGCGTTGTATTTTTATAAAGGATAACCCAGTTGTATTGACCAGATTCCCAGGCCTTTTCTCCGGTAACCTGATTTGCCTGAGGTTCATTATTATCATTTACTGCACCTACAATGATAGACTCGCCACCCCAAACGCCATTAACTTGTTTTAAAGTTGTTGTTTTCGAAGCTGCAGGAAGCCCTTTATGCGCTACTTTTGAAATTACTATGGCTTTACTCAAATCAAGGTTATCGATACTTTCGGGATAATAATTACTTTTTTTCTTTATCAAAACAGAATAAAGTATTCCATCATCCTTTATCTCACTAATTTGTGCATGCAAGGTTAATTCATCCCCTTTTTTAAAAATCAGTTCCTTTTCTACAAAGGTATCTGTATAGTAAATAAGCGTACCATTTCTGGAAACAAAATCACGCCCGATTTTAGGATCAACAGGCATATTTGCGGGATCGGTAATGGTTAGGGTTTCCTTTAATTCCAGTTTACTCCCGTTTTCATCGGTTACCGTAAAATAAAAATCATACTTACCTTCGGGTGCATCGGCCGGAATGGTAAAGTGTTTATGCACGTTTGTATTCTTTGCACCTTTGTATTCGTCCCAAACCAGTTCAAATTTCCAGTTTTCAGTATACGTTTCGCCACTTTTTTGTTTAATATCCAATCGCACATCGCCAATTTTAGTAACAGCAAGTACATCGGCATTAAAATGGAAATCCCTGCCCCGCAGTGCACTTTTATTATTTGCAGTTCCGATTTCTATGTTTTCTGCGGTAGGTTTCAACTTTGGCACCTCATTTTCACTATCCTTTTTACAGGCCGAAAACATGGCACCAATAAACAATAAGGCTAACAGTATTTTTTTTGCATTCATTTTTAATGGATTTTATAGTCTACAATAGATTTAATTGGTTTTAGCAGGTTTTAGTCGTTATGCCCGCTATTGCTTTCGAAACCGAATAAAGTAAGTTTCACCGGACGGGCAGATACTTTGTGTTTAATCACCTTACTAAAATCGTCAAGGCTAATCTGTAAAACCTCTCCGGTAGCGGGATTTGCAACGTAAGCAAACTTTGCTGTTGCTTCCAGTACAGGTTTATAGGTATCTGTGGCATTTACAGCAGATAAAATGCTACCTTCTTTTTTAAGTGTTCCTGTACCAAGCTCATAAATTCTGAGTTTTCCATCCAGCGTTAGCACGACAAGATTTTTACCGGCATAATCAACTTTGCATTGAAAAGCATCAGCACCAGCGTACATAGGTGTAATTTTATGCATTGCAACATCAATTAAATACGCGCCTTTTGCTGCCACATAACCAATAAATTTCTTTGCAGATTCTGCGTACAGTATCGTTCCGAAGCGATAAGCACCAAATCCATCCGGGTTGGCAAGAAAACGTTGCGCACCGCTCTGGTTAACCACCAGCACGCCGCCAGCACTTGCAGCCGAGGTGGCATAAGCACCAAACACGGCATTTACCCCATCGCTTGCATTACCATGTATGGCACCCACTTCTACCGTTGAAGGAAATAATGTTGTACCGTTTTTATCAATTACAATTGCCCTTGTTGGCGATGCGCCTGAACTTGCAGCCGATGTAACCGCATAGGTTCCGTTTAAAAATTGTGCCATAGCGCCATGGTGAGGAAGTAATCCAGCATTTATGGTTTTAAATTTTGCCCCTTTTGTATTAAAATCCGCATCATTTCCTAAACTAAGTGTACCCGCCCCATCGTTAAAAATTAAAGACTCTTTTTCTCTGCTTTTAAAATGGGTTGGTTTAATCCCATCTGCCGTAATTGAAGCCCATTTTGCTACTCCATCCACATCAACATGATCTATGTGCGATTGAAGCCCGCTGTCGAATACTTCTACCAGGTTCTGACTTTGGTACAACACTGCTGCATACCTGCCGGAAGCGGTACCATACAGGTTTGCAAGAGGATATTTTCCATCAAAAGCACTTACCTTCCCTTCAAAGGGATTAACCTGCGAAATAACCGGACTCAACTCATCGGCCACCAAAATGCGCAGGTATTTATACTCCTTATTACTGTTATTTACAGGCTCAGGAATTGTTTCCTGCTTGTCTTTTTTACAGGCGGTAAATGCAGCACTAATGGCTACTACAAATGCAATACGTCTAAATGTTTTTCTTGTTTTTAACATCATGATTGGTTTAAATTTTTATTAATTAATTTTTATACTAAGTCCTTTTATGGTTTGCCAGCCTTCTTTATCCGTTAATCTGATCAGGAAATGATAATCTCCGGCATCTACATCGGCGGGTACACTTATTTCCTGTGCAACGCGGAAAGTTTTTTGTCCGGCAGGAACGGTAAAATCCTTGATGAGGAGGAAAGGTTTAACCGGAGTTTTAACGGCTTCTAAACTACAGTCTACTACTTCCGTACTGTGCGTATGATGATCGAAATTGTGGTGAATATCAACACTTACCGATCCCAGTTCGCGGTTATCGCTTAGCGTAGCAACGAACATAAACTTGCTGCCTCTTTTCAGCACACTGCATTGTTTGGGAAATGCATCCTGCGCAGTAACATCAATTACCGGATAAATGGTGTCTATCTCTTCAGCATCTTTTTTACAACTGTTTAAAAGCATAACCAGCCCTGCAACAAAGGCTAATACTTTGGTTTTTTTTCTCATGGTGTATATTATTAATGATTTAACTGTTTGCGAAGGTTAAAGGGTATGCGGAGCGAAAGCACCAGGTTCCGTCCTTGTTCGGGTAAGCCAATAAGGCGGTAAAAACTGGTATGATTGAGGTAGCGGGTATTAAAAACGTTTTGCACCTGAAGGCTGATGTTTGCCTGCTGTTTGGCTATAAATACTGATGTGCCTGCCTGAATGTTGAACAGACTGTACGAACTGGTTTTGCGCTCTGGTGGTACAATGTTATTTTGTGCAGCGGTTAAGCGGTAATCTATAGAGAGGTAGGGATGAGCGGTTCCGCTTTTACGTTTATAAGTTAGGTTCCATAGAACTGAAGCGGGTGGCGAAAAAGGTAAAGTATAACCCTTCTTATCGCCTGATAGCTGTTTTGCATAAAGATATTCGGCCAGCACCTCAGCACTCAGGTTATTTGTAAGGGTTGATTTAAGTTGTAATTCTCCGCCATACCTAAATACACAGCTTTGTGCATATTGAAATACCTGGTTACCCGCACCATAAAAATAATCGTGCTTTGATGTTGGGTTTAAATAAATGTAATTGGGAAAATAATTTACAAAAGGGCTAAACTGAACGGAGAACTTTTCTCTTTTCCATAAAACGGAAGCATCTAACTGGTAGGATTGCTCAGGATCGAGATTTGAATTGCCTTTTTCGTAACTGAAATAATGATAATTAACCCCATTTGCCCCAAGTTCTTTTGCAATTGGCACCCGAAAACTCTTTCCTAAGTTTCCTTTTAGTTCTACCTCTTCCGTTACATAGTTTATCCCAACTGACCATACTAAACTGTTAAAGTTGCGTTGCAAATTTTCTGACCTAATAAGCTGCTGGCTGGAGGTTGTTTGATTGCTTACCAATTCAGAATAGAACCAGTCGGCATAACGAAACATAGAAAGGTTAGTATAATCGTAACGCAAAGCCCCTTGAAGCAATACGCGCTCACTTAGCTTTAACTTGTCGTGAATAAATGCACCAGCGCTTTGCTGATTAAAAGCGGGCACTAAAAAACTCCAGCCATTAATCTGGTTTTTCTGTATTTCTCCGTTAAGGCCAAACATTAACTGATGTGCGCCCAGCAAAAGTTTTTCTCTTAAATTTAGGGTGTAAACCGATTTATCAAACTGCCTTTCCATATCGATAGGTATACCCAAATCAACCGGATAAATGGCGGGCATATAACCGTGATTAACGTAATGATTAAACTCCTGCCTGAAATTACGCTGGTAACCTATTTCGGCTTCGAACCGATTTAAACCATGTTCTACAGTTGTTCTGTTGCTAAACTTAAAATGGTTAACCCTTTGCGATGGCATTAAAACATCGCGACTGTTACTATCGTGCAATTCTGTATCCACCCTTCTTGGTTCTAAACCATGCGCATTTGCAAAAAAACCACTTTTACTGTATAGGTTACTGATGTAAAATATCGACCTGAATTTTTGACCTATATAACCCGAGCTGAAGTGTAGCCCGGTTTCCCGGCCTGCTGTATTACGGAGATGATTTTTATACAGTGGTACGGCATAATCGTAAACATAAAGCGTATCGGCCGGAACCCTGTAATCGCCATAGTTCTGATCAGTAGCCCTCAGATCGAAAAAATATTTCTGTTTCCTTGCATACAGATTTACTGAAGTACCATATAGATTATTATTAGATTTTCCAATTAAATCTATACTGCCACCAATGCTTTCGGCAGCCGGTACTGTAGCAGGCTTTATGTTAATGGCGCCGGCAATGGCATCAGAGCCGTAAGCAAAAGAAGCTGCACCTTTTAAAAGCTCAACCTCATCTGCTGCAAACTGATCAATTTCAAGCCCATGGTCTGCTCCCCACTGCTGGCCTTCGTGTTTTATGCCTTTATCAACAACCACAACTCTGTTGAAACCCAGGCCTCTGATTAGTGGTTTTGACTGGCCTGATCCAATTCCGATGGTTTTAATCCCTGGAAGACGTTCCAGTGTTTGCATTAAACTACCCCCAAGATTCTGCCGTATGAAATCACTTTTAACAACTTCTATAGTTAAAGATTCTGTTCTCCTTCTTTCCTCCTGTCGTTTATCGTTAATGGTAATATCATTTAACTGAAAACCCATCCGATGAAGCGTGATGGACAAATTGATATTTTGCACAGAAATTTCGACCTTTTGGTTTACGGTTAAATAGCCATTTAAAATGCATTCTAAAGTATATGTGCCGGATGTTAATTCAATATCTACTATACCTTTATGGTCACTAATTTCTTCCTGTAAAGGCTTAAACAACCTGATTTTAGCTCCTTTTAAGGCTTTATTTGTCGTATCGGTTATGTTTATATGAAGATTATACTTTTGGGCATAGGTACCCAAAGTGAGAAATACGCTACAGCATAGCATAAATATTTTTAGCATCGTAAAATAAGCCTTATAAGGCAAGAAAATACCGCAGCACAAAGCGGACTCGGGTTAATAAAAATTAGTTAAAAGGCATGGTTACAGAAGAATTTCTGCAGGGTAATGGAAATACAAAAAAAGTAATTCCTGGCTATGCGTTTAGGGCAGGCGGACCTTTGTTACTAAATCCCTGAAGGGTAAATTTATAATTGCCTAAAATGAAGCCGTATAGAAAAATGGAAACAATAGGTTTTAAACTTATAAAAGAAACAGGTAGAACGTGGATGAAGTCTTTACTACTTTTATGGAAATAATATGCGCAAATATCACATTTTTCGGGTGCGTAAACAATTTCTCTGTCATCCGTTTTTGGTATTGAACGATGGTGGTTGTGTAAAAGGCCTGCGAAAATTATAAACATAAAAACGGCAGCAAGCAGCATAGAAACGTGCTGCAGTACGAAATGGTGTTTATGTTTTTCCGATCTTTCCAATTGCAACAAAGATGCAATAAAATTTGATTAAAAAAAATTATGCTTGTTAATTTTAACTTTTGGTTGGTGTTATCACCAATCAATGAAGATAATACCAGCCATAGGGAAATATGGAATGGTGCGGATAGTATTCTATTTAAAACAACAGATTGCTTCACCCTCGCGTTTAAACCTCTTCTTCGTTCGCAATGACGACCGGATTATTTAACTTAACTTTTGGTTGGTGTTATCACCAATCAATGAAGATAGGTGATGATAAAACCAGCCATAGGGAAATATGGAATGGTGCGGATAGTAGTCTATTTAAAACAACAGATTGCTTCACCCTCGCGCTTAAACCTCTTCTTCGTTCGCAATGACGACCGCATTATTTAACTTTTGGTTGGTGTTATCACCAATCAATGAAGAATAACGACCGGATTATTTTATGTCATTGCGAACTAAAGTTTAGGATTTTTAGCGCTTATCTGTGTTTAAATGATAAGCCTGAAGTATTTTATAAAAAATTTGATTGTTAGAATAAATACCTCTGAAATCTTCGGCACCCGGGCCATAAGCAAAAACCGGCACCATAATATTGGTGTGATCGTTGGTACTAAATTCTCCCCGAATCATTCCTTTTTCAAGTTCAGTATCTAAAAGTGTTAAACCACCCGTTTCATGATCGGCGGTTACAATTACAAGAGTTTCGCCATCCTGATCAGCAAAGCGCAATGCGGCTTCTATCGTTTTATCAAAATCATGCAGTTCAGTCACTACATAAGGTAAATCGTTAACATGTCCACCATAATCAATTTGTGCTCCTTCTGTCATGATGAAGAAACCA
The DNA here is from genome assembly GCF_032678625.1 of Pedobacter nototheniae. Lineage (GTDB taxonomy): Bacteria > Bacteroidota > Bacteroidia > Sphingobacteriales > Sphingobacteriaceae > Pedobacter > Pedobacter nototheniae_A. The sequence continues at coordinate 174,412 of NZ_JAVTSO010000004.1, forward strand.
GATTTGTTTTTATTCAGCATTTCTATGCTATGTACAAGAGATTGTTTTAGCATATCTCCCCTTCCTTTATACACCGGACGAGTAGTGGAATCGGGTAATAAAACCAATTGCTTTCCATTACTTTGTCTGGTAAAATTGGTCATACTTGTACTTACCTGAAAACCCTTTTTATCAAGCTGTTGCAACAAATTGAGGTTTTTATTTTTGTAAAAACTCTTTTGGTTAGAGCCAACTAAAATCTCCACTTTACTTTGCAATAAATCTTGTGCAATTTCGCTGCTCATTGCCCGGTCTAACTGATGTGCATAAAAAGCTGCAGGTGTGGCATCCGTAATATCGCCCACACTAATTACAGCACTTTTAATTCCGTAATTAGCAAGGGTATCAACTAAATTAGTTCTTCGTAAATTATCAGGCCCTAAGCCAATATACCTGTTGTTGGTTTTAAAACCTGTAGCTAAAGCGGTTCCACCTGCAGCCGAATCGGTATTGCCCGCATCAGCTGCGCTGGTTTGTGCAAAGCCAATATTGTGTACCCTTGCTAAATTTAAATCGCCATGATTGGCCATCAAACCCGCATGAATTTGGGCCAGTCCCATGCCATCACCAATTAAGAGTATAACATTTTTAACAGGTTTATGCAGCCCGTCGCTTTTGTAAGTGGGCGTATAAACCGGATAAGGTGTAGCGTTGGTATAAGTAAGTTTAGCTTTGTTCTGGTAAAAATCACGAAGTTTTACAGGCTGATCCGTATTAATCCAGTCTACTCCCAATCTTTCGAGTACAATCCAGGTGTTTGGACTATCCTGTGTGGCCCAAAACCTGAAAGGTTTACCCTGCTCATGGGCTTTATTAATAATTTCTGTTAAATGTATTTCATCTGTTTTAGTCGGGTTACCCTTTCCATTCCATTGTGTATGATTTTTAAGGTCATCACTAATCATTGCTACACGTTTCAACTCTTCCTTGGTATAGGTAATGTAAGGACGGCCATCAAAAGAAAGCTGTTCCGAATAATTTTTAAAATCGGCTGGTTTAGGCACATCACCACTTACTGCAATACTAATGGCTCCGGCTTTCTGATTTCCATCAAATACTGCCGGGTAAGCTTTTAACTCCTTTAGTAATTGTGGCAGTACGTGCTGGTAATCTTGTTTTACATCAATAACCAATTGCAATTTTAAAGAAGCATTTTTATACGGATGATTACCATTGGCTTTATAAAAGGCTGCCAGCGGATCGAGATATAGTTTTTTTAACGTAAGTCCAAGTTTTATCTCGGTACTATCATGTGCTACGTATAACTCGCCGTTTCTTAAAAAAACATCGGCTTCAATAGAACCCATTTCGGCATAATAAGCCGTTAACAGGGGAATATTCTGCTTATAATCATTGTGGCTGTGACCACGGTTTGCGTTTAATGCAGTTTGTGCAGAAACAGAATTTAGTGCCAACCCAAAGGTTAGCACTAAACAGTTTATCCATATTTTTTTTACCATCCTGCGTTTTGTTTTATTACCCCGGCGCTGTTGTCAATTTCTTTTTGTGGCACGGCCCAAACATCATGTACCTGCGGGTTAAATGCCCTTGCCGGCCAAATTACATTACCTCCCGAATCGTGCAACGGTTTTGCATAAACTGCCTGTGCATCGCCCCATCTTACTAAATCGCGGTGACGATCGGCCCACTCTCCTGCCAGTTCATTGCGACGTTCGCGTTTAAGGTCATCTATCGTCATTCCTGCTTTGGTACCTAAGCCTGCTCTAACCCTTATTTTATTCAACTCTGTATCGCCTGCACCTGCTCCGCTTAACATAATGGCCGCTTCGGCCTTAATTAACAATACTTCGGCATAGCGCATTAAGGGTACGTTTAAATCAGTTGTTCCGTTGTCACCATTTGGGTTTACATGTGTAGGAATTGGATTGGAATAAGAAAAAGGTTCCATATATTTTTTAAATTGATAATCAGACGTTGCTCCTGCATCTTTTGTAAAGCTGCGTTCCTGGCCAAAGAACATAAATTTATCGTCAGTTTTTAAAATAGTAGCTTCTCTGCGCTGATCGCCTGCTTCGAAAGAGTCGTATAATTCTTTAGTTGGTAAATAATAACCCCAACCATTGTAAATGCCCCAGGCTTTGTTGGTTAGCATTACGCCCGGTAATTTACTCCCCCAACCTGTACCGCCACCGCTTGGTGTACAAACCACCGACCAGATGTATTCTTTTGACCAGTTGTTTGATGCTTTAAACACATCTGCAAAACTGGTTTTAACCAAATCGTGCTGACCTGAACTGATGACCATATCGGCATATTTTGCAGCATTGGCATAATCCTTTTTATAAAGATAAACTTTTGAAAGGTAAGCCCATGCAGCTGTTTTATGTGCTTTACCGTAATCCTCGGCTTTCATTGCAGAGAAAAAAGGCAAATTATCAGCGGCTTTTAATAACAACTGGATGATGTAATCATAATTTTCGTTTACATTTTTGGCGCGGGGTACTGCTAATGAGGCATCAGTTTCGGGCGTAACAATTGGCACGCCGGCTTTTTCATTACCGTAGTTTGCAGCTAACTGAAAGTAAACTAAGCCTGCATTAAAATAAGCGTCGCCAATAATTTGTTTTTTTAATGCTTCATCCATCTGTATTTTCGGAACGTTAACAATAATATCGTTGGCTCTTTTAATTACAGCGTAACGCATGCCCCATTGGCTTTCGGTATACCCGCCACCAATATAGGTGCGGTTAAAGTTTTTAATATTATCGGCTTCGGGTTTGTTACGGCCTGTTACCATATCATCACTGGCGTTGATAAACCAAAACATGCCACGGCCATAATAATCCTCTTCATTATATTTTTCGTACATGCCGCCTTCTGCTTTCAGGGCATCTTCTTTGGTTTTCCAGAAGTTTTGTGCTGAAGGAGAACCCTCAGGCGTAATATCGAGCTGTTTTGTACAAGAACTGAATAGCGCAAGGGCTGCTAAAGTCAAGCATTTTATATTTATTTTCATTCGTATTAAAAATTATAGATTTACACTTAAACCAAGGATAAAGCTTCGGGCTTGCGGATAACGGCCGGTATCTAATCCCAAATTGTCCATTCCAATTTCCGGATCAAAACCTGAATATTTGGTTATGGTAAACAGGTTATTGGCTGTAGCATAAACGCGTACCGCTCCGGTTCTTAATTTACTGGTTAAAGCTTTTGGTAAACTGTAGCCTAATGTTACGTTTCGGATGCGGAGGTAAGAACCATCTTCTACATAAAAATCAGAAGCATTGAAATTTCCATTGTTATCAGAAGTTGAAATAATCGGCACTTTACCGTTGGGGTTTTCTGGCGACCATGCGTCGAGAATCCCAACCAGTTTATTATAAGATGGACCGCTGGCATTATAAGTTGTTCTTTTTACCGCATTAAATAATTTATTGCCTTGTACGCCTTGGGCAAGAATATTAAAGTCGAAGTTTTTATAGCTTGCATTAAAGCTTAAACCATAAGAAAAATTAGGGTATGCACTGCCGGCAAAATAACGGTCTTTAGTGTCAATTGTGCCGTCGCCATTTAAATCGGCAAATTTAAAATCACCTGGCCTTGCATTGGGTTGTATTTTTTGTCCGTTAGTATTTTTATAATTATCTACCTCAGCCTGATTTTGGAAAATGCCCTGCGTTTTTAATACATAATAACTGTAAAGCGGTTCGCCAACTTTTACAAAAATAGGTGCAAGCTCATTACGGAAATTGTTTGGCATAGACATTACATCCAATCCTTCGCCTAAGCTTATTACCTTATTGTTTATTTTGGTTAAGGTTGCATTTACTGAATAATTAAATTCGGCTGATTTATCGCTGTTGTAGGTAATGCCAAGCTCTATCCCTTTATCTCTAACCTTACCGGCATTAACAGTTTGTGTATTTAAGCCAGAGGTACCTGGAAGTGTTTTAGTTATAATCATTTTATCAATGTCCTTAATAAAATAATCGGCCGTTAAACTCAGCCTGTTTAGCACGGTAACATCAAGCCCTATATTGGTTTGTTTTGACTCTGCCCAGGTTAAGTCTTTATTTGCTAAAATGCTTTGTGCATACCCATTTTGCAATTTTGGTGATTGCCCGAAATAACTTTGTGTAGGATTTAATAAAGGGTTAACAGCTGATTGTGTTAAACTGGCCAGGTTACCCAAAACGCCATAACTGCCGCGCAGTTTTAATTCATTTAACCAGGAAACATCTTTTAGAAAATCTTCCTTGCTAACAACCCATCCGGCAGAAACCGAACCATAATTTCTATATCTTTTATCCGTTAACAAAAGCGATGTTCCATCACGACGGCCGATTAACGACAACAGGTATTTTTCTTTGTAATTGTAATTTGCCCTTAAAAACATCGAAAGCAGTGCTGTCGCATCAAATGCGCTTGATGGTTGCTGAAGCACCGTTGCATTAGAAAGGTAACGGTACTGAGGTGATTCATCATCAAATCCTGATCCTGAAGTATACAATCCGTTATTTTTTGTTTTCTGAAAAGAATAACCACCTGTAAAATCTAACTGATGCTGGCCGAAAACTGTTTTATAGTTTAAAACTTGCTCTGCCAAAAAATCATTGCTTTGATTACTTCTTTGTACTAAGCTATTGCTTAACACAGGCTTTCCTACTTCGGGTCTCTTAGGGGTAAAGCTTTTAAACTGGGCATCGGTTTTAGTAATGCTTAAGTTAGACCTGAAAGTTAAACCTTTAGCTAATGTTAGGGTAACGTAAGGGTTTATCATTAACACATTTACAGGGTTATTAATATCGATACGCTTAAGCTCGGTAACCGGGTTGATAATGTCGCCATAATCACCCGCAAACGGACCGGGCAAGCCTGCGTAAGAACCATCCGGATTGGTAGGCGTGGCATTAGCAGGGTAATAAACAGCCGAAAGCAATGCGCCCGTATAATCACTGCTGGTATTGGCGCCGTTTCCGTTGGTGCTGCTGTACGAAAGATTTTCGCCCAGTTTTAACCAGGGCGTTATGGCATGTTCAGTGTTTATCCTGAAATTGTAACGCTGTGTTTGGGTATTTAAAACAATGCCTTCAGCCTTGCGGTAGTTAAAACTTAAATAAAAAGTAGATTTCTCTGAACCGCCGTTAACTGCAGCATTATAATCTTGTAACAAACCATCTCTGAATACTTCGTCCATCCAGTTGGTACGGGTAATTTGCCCGTCAGGATATTTCACAGGGTCAAAGGCCGGCAATAAAGTTGTACCTCCGTTTTTAGCAGCCGTTGCGGCAACCATAGCGCGTTGTTCGGCATTAAGTGGTTCTAATTTTTTCCAGGCACTTTGTTGTCCCACTTTAGCATCGAAGCTGATTTGCATTTTACCGCTTTTGCCTTTTTTAGTGGTAATTAACAATACACCACCTGATGCCCGGGCACCATAAATGGCTGCAGAACCGTCTTTTAATACCGATATGGATTCGATATCGTTGGGATTAAGTTGTGGCGTTCCGGTAAATATTGATCCATCAATTACATATAAAACACTCTCGGTATTTAAACCACCAGAACCCCTGATGTTGATGCGTGGTGTTGAGGTTGGATCGCCACCTTCGTTGGTTACAATTACACCTGGCGATTTCCCCGCAAGTACATCACCCACGCTGTTTAACGATCGTGAAGAAAGTTTATCCAGAGCAACATTGCTGATGGCCCCGGTTAAGGTTACCTTTTTCTGCGTACCGTAACCTACAACCACTACTTCCGAAAGTGTAGAGCGTTCTTCGCTTAATACGACATTTAAAACCTGGTTATCGCCAACTTTTATTTCTTTGGTTCTGTAGCCAATCATCGAGAAAGATAAAATGGTTTCTGAAGCGACTTCTATACGAAAAGTACCATTACCATCGGTTATTGTACCGCTTTGGGTGCCCAGCACTTTTACGGATACACCGGGCAAGGTAACCCCGGTTGAATCTTTCACAACCCCCGTTATAATCCGCTCTGGTTTATTAAAAGTGGCATTGTTTAAAATAATGTAATCTCCCTTTTCTAAAACGTTAAGTCCCATTTTATCTAAAAGAGACCGAACAGGTTCTTTTTTAAAGTCGCCGCTTAAAAAGGTATTTCTTTGTTGTAATAAATCGGGGTTGTATACAAAACTAAGACCTGTATTGGTTTCAATTTCTTTAATGATTTCGGTTATTTTTTGTCCTTTATTAATTTTAATACTAACCGTACTTTTCTCCAGTTTTTGCGCCATACCTGCCGAAGCGAGTAATGAGCTGCAAAAGAAGCAGAGGATTGAAAAAGTTAAACATGAGTATTTCATGATCTTATAAAGAGCTATCCTCTTGTGTGAGGTTGTTTTCATTTGTTTGTTTTATTTATTGTAATTGCTTTTAAAATATTCCGGGTGTTATTTCCGGACGATAAATTACGGTTACTGATCTGATCAGTACCGGTTTGTACCTTGATATTATCTACTCATCATTTGTATATTTTAAAGGTTTTATGATTTTTTGATGGACTGAATTTAAGGTGATGGAGGCTGCAAATGATATCAAGAATTTCTTCGGGCTGCTGTTTGCTACTAAAAGTTGCAGTACATTTTAGCTTTGCCATTTCTGCATCGCTGAGTGCGATTTTAATATTATATGCATACTCCAGTTTGCCAATAATCTGTTGTAGGGTATTGCCCTCAAAAGCAAAATCAACATAGGCGGCCTGCTTAACTTTTCTTATGGAAATATGATTGGCGTGTTTATCGTAATCCAGCTGCTGATCTTTAATTAAAGTGCTCATTAAGCCTTTTTTATTACTAACGGCTACTTTACCCGTGGCTACGACTACTTCTATATTATGCTTGTTGCGATAAGATTTTATTCTGAAAGAGGTGCCCAACACTTTAACATCAAGGCCAGAGATCATGTGTACCGTAAAAGGACGGCGTTCTTCGTGGGCAATATTAAAAAAGGCTTCCCCTTCTGTTAAAGAAATGTTTCTGCTGCTGGCTCCGAAGCGATCCGGGTAAATCAATTTTGCTTCAGGTTCAAGTAAAACTTCTGAACCATCTGTTAAGATAATTTTCTTTCTTTCCTTTGGGCCTGTTGTAACGGTAATCAGGTTTTCTTTACCGTTACTGCCCATATATTTCCAAATGCTAAAGGCCAAAGTAAAACTGACCAGTAGTATAGCGGCGATTTTTGCAAAACCATTAAAAACAAATAATTTCCTGTGTTTTGGTTTTCCCTGCATGGCCAAACGAAGGTTTGAAAAAATTTCTTCGCTGATTGCAGTTTTACAATCACCCGATAAATTACTTTCCTTACGATTTAAGGATGCATACCAGGTTTCTACCTTTTTAATTTCAGCAGGGCTTGCGTGATGCTCTAAATATTTTTGCAGCAGGTGTTTTGCTTGTTCTTCCGTCATTTGAATACATGTCAATTCAAAAGCAGAATGGTACTACCCAAAGATGTTATGTATAGATTAAGTTTATATTAAGGCCAATAAAACCGCCAGAAAAGCAATATAAGATAAGCTTTTTTTAAGCAATTTCATGGCAGCACTGATTTGATTTTTTACGGTTTGTACCGAAATATCAAGTTCTGTGGCAATTTCTTTTATAGATTTTTCCTGTTTTCGGCTCATTGAAAATACCATCCTCATCTTTTCAGGTAAAAGTTCTATTGCGGCTTCAACCTCCAGATTAAGTTCGCTTAAAATCAATTTACCATCCGTTGCAGAGGCAAACTGCTCATTCATTAATAAGGCAAGTTCGGTTTTTTGTTTATCCTTTAATGCAGCAGATTTGAAGTGATTAATCACTTTGTATTTAACAGCTCCGTGCAGGTAGGCCGATAAATTACTTTCAATCTTGAGGTGAGTTCTATTCTCCCAAAGAGAAATAAAGATTTCCTGTGTAATATCCTGGGCCAAATCTTCATCGCCCAGTTTTTTAAAAGCAGCATCAAAAACCTGCTCCCAATGGCTATGGTAAATTTGTTCCATAGCCGAATGAGTGCCATTTTTAAGGGATGCCAGTAAATCTATATTCAATGGAATTAACGGGTTTATTTTATGGCAAAGCTAAAGTTGCAATATTCCCTTAATGTTAATAAATCTTAAAGACTACTATAAAATGAATTGGAGGTTTTACCGTTACTATTTCAAAATTTATTTTAATACATTTTTTCCATTTTCATGACCAGGATTTAATGGAATAACGATTTGAGGTAATTATTTCATAAACACCACATTACCATTGTGAATTAATGATTTAACAGGCGATACCCTGGCTACGGCTTCCGAAGAACAACTTGCATCAACCAGCACTACATTTGCCTGATCGCCTGCTTTTGGCCAGCTTTGGTTTCCTTTATCATCCAATGGCAGAATATTATGCGTAGCCAGTTTCAAAATTCTTGAAAGATCAAACTCTGAGCGGTACCCGTAAAGTTGAGCAGCCATATTTGTTTTTTGTAAAATACTGCCACTACCAAAAGTATTCCACCAATCGATAATACAATCGTTACCTGCCAATACATCTACACCATATTTGTAAAGCGTTGGTATGGGCATTATCGTGCGTCCGAAGGGGATGGTTGATGCAATACCAACTTTTGCATGCCCAAGTTTTTCAGCTATTTCCTCGGTTTTGGCTTTATCCAGGTTGGCAAGTGCAAAGCTGTGACTAATAAATGTTTTACCTTTTAAAACCGGGTTTTCAATTACTTTATCCATTAAATAATTAATGGTTTTCAAACCCGATTCTCCGGATTCGTGCAGGTGGATATCGATGCCTTTATGGTTATCCAACGCCAGCTGTACCACAAAATCCATATGCTTTTCTATTGCTCCATCAATTGAATAAGGATCTAAACCTCCAATAAAATCGATATCCATTTTAGCCGCTTCTTTCATCAGTTGCTCAGATTTGGTGTAATAAATGCCATGCTGAGGAAAAGCCACCAGTTCGGCCTGGAAAGAGTCCTTTTTATTTTCGAGGGCCTTTTGTAAATGCTTTAATGAGTTTAAACCCGAAGTTGGTTCTATGTTTACATGGCTCCTCGCATAACTCGTACCATAACTCTGCATCAATTCAATAAGTTTTTCGGTACGTGGAATTGAAGTTTTCAGTAATTCAGGGATAATTTGCTGTTCGTGGGCAATCATATCTTTTACCGATCTCCGCTTATTTGAATTTGCTTTCCAGGGTAAACCATACCAGGTTTTATCCAGGTGAATGTGCATATCCCTGAATGCAGGAAGCATCAGCATGCCTTTTGCATCGATAGCATCGGCATTTACCTGATTAGGCAAAATGGCTTTTATTTTCCCATCACTAATTTCTACCGTAAATAAATCTGTTTTAGTTTGGACAATTTCATCTTCCTCATATTCAAAACCGGTTTCAAGCCTTACATTTTTAAGGGTAAAACTTTTACTGGAAGCCGAATTAAGTTTTTCTTTTTCTGAAGCAATAGACTGGGATGCGCTGAAAATACCGCTTCCGGCAGCCAACAAAATAGATGAATTTTTAATAAAATCTTTACGTGAAATGGACTGTACGGACATAACTTATACTTTTTATACAAATTTAAAAGTCAAAGCCGCAAAATGATCGTATCATTTATGCCATAACTTGTACCATTTATAACAAGTGTGTTAATTGGCTAAATTTATAAAGGCGTTCTGAATTCGCGCGGACCTATACCCGTTTGGTTTTTAAAGAATTTTGAAAAATAGGCTAAATCGTAAAAACTTAGTGCGTAGGCAATTTCTTTAACGCTGTTTTTAGAAGTGAGCAATAACCTTTTGGCCTCAAGCGTAATTCTATTGTGTATTAATGAAGTGGCTGAAGTATGGAAATGCTTTTGGGAAAGAATATTGAGGTAGTTAGCCGTAATGTTTAATTTTTCTGCATAAAATTTTACAGATCGATGCGCTTTAAAATGTACATCAATTAAAGAAAGATAATCTATTAATATGGGTTTAGTGTGGTAAACTTTTAGATCTTCAAAACTTTCTTCTGCTTCCCTGCTGGCCATTTGGGCAATAATTTTACATCTGGAACTTATAATATCTAAGAGAACAGGTTTTAAGTTCAGTTCGTACCGCACCGACTGAAACTCGTATAACAGCCTTTGAAAAGTTTCATCAGTTAGATTTAAGACAGGGTGTTTTCGGTAGAGTACAAAATCATACCGTAAGGCATTTGCAAAAGTTTCAAAAATCCGTCGGCTTACCATGATCTGAACAGCATTGGTTGTTTCGCCTAATTTCCAGGAATGCACCTGCCCTGGAAACAATAAATGCAGTTGCTTTGGTTCTACGTTATATTCAATAAAATCAATTGTATGGGTGCCACTTCCTTTTTCAAACAAAAGAAAAAGGAAGAAATCGTGTATATGTGGACTTTCAATATACCTGGAACCAATAATTTCATGATATTGAAAACTATTATCGGTTGCAGCTTCCTGATCAATCCGGAATTCACTTATTCCAAGTACCGGTATATTGGCTTTTGTTTTCACTGCCGAAAATTACAAAATCCTTTATATTTTTAAGCAAATACTTCTGCAAGCAATTGATTAGAATATAGTTTTGCATCGTGATCGTAGATATGCGAAGTTGCCATAATTTCATCTACACCAAATTGATTGACAAACGATAATAATTTTTCCTTTATTAATGCTTTATCGCCAATAAAAGAGTAGGCTAACATTTGTTCAACGGCTTCTTCTTCATACTGGTTCCAAATGGCATCCATATTATCAACCGGTGGTTTAAGGCGTTCGCGTTTTCCGGTTACCACTCCCATGAAAAATTGCTTAAGCGATGTGGTTAATTTCTCGGCTTCCTGCACGGTATCGGCCGCCACCACATTAACACAGGCCATTACATAAGGTGCTGCCAAATGCGCGGAGGGTTTAAAATTAGTGCGATAAATATTAACAGCCTCGGCAAAGTAAGTTGGTGCAAAATGACTGGCAAAAGCGTAGGGCAAACCCAATAAAGCCGCAAGTTTAGCACTATCGGTACTGCTGCCTAAAATCCAGATTGGAATATCCAGTCCTTCGCCCGGAATTGCCCTCAGGTTACTATATTGGTTATCGGCATCGAAAAATTGCTGCAACTTCTGAATATCGCGCGGAAAACTATGTACTGCATTAAAATTTTCGCCTCTTATTGCCATAGCGGTTACCTGGTCTGTTCCTGGTGCCCTGCCTAAACCAAGGTCAATCCGGTTTGGATAAAGTGAAGCCAATGTACCAAACTGCTCTGCAACAATTAATGGTGCATGGTTGGGTAACATAATACCTCCCGATCCTACCCGAATGCTTTTGGTACCACCAGCAATGTAACCAATAAGAATTGCAGTAGCCGAACTTGCAACCCCCACCATATTGTGGTGTTCGGCAAACCAATATCTTGTATAACCAAGTGTTTCTGCCGCCCTGGCCAGTTCCAAACTATTTAAAAAAGTATCTGCAGGAGTTTTTCCTTCCAATACGGTTGCTAAATCAAGTAGAGAGTAAGATATATCTTGTAAGCCTTTGCCTGTCATCTTTTATGAATAAAATTCAGCTACAAAGTTAAACTTAATGCAGCCCAAATTTTATTCGGCCTATACAAATGACGGTAGACAAACATTAAATACCAAACATCATATTGTACTTGCAGGGAACCTACATAGAAAAATTATCTTTGATTTTATAAAAGCCTTAGTGTTTAGAAAAATTCCATTTTAATGTAGCAGCACCATAAGCTGTAGTGGTAAAACGTGGATTAGCCTCATCTTTCTTTTTAAAGAAATCTTTTAGTCTTCTGCTGCTTAAACTGAAAGAGCGCGTAAGTGTTGTACCACCGGTTAACTGGAGCGATAACGATTTGCTTAATTTAAATTCGGGGCGCAAGCCCGCAATAATTTGCTGGTAACCTAAAAGCATTGAAGTATTGTTGCGGTTTACCTCGGCTGTCATGCCGCTTAGCTCCACCACTGCATTAAGGTCTACCGCTTTGCTTAGTTTTACACCAAACTCTATTCCCTGCGGAAAATTAACATGCAATTTATACCTTCCTTGTGTAGTCCAATCGAAGTAAATGGCAGGTAAAATCATAGGAACACCAAAGGTATTGCTTAATACCGGACCAAAGCCAAGCGCCAAATTGGGCTTAAAATGTTTGATAAACAAAACACCTCCCTGCGCCAGAAAATCTTTTGATGATATTTTTTCCATATCGGTATAAACACCTATTGAAGCCATTGCCATAATAGACCATGTTTTACTAATTGGCCTTGAATGCATTAACCCAACTTGCACATTTAGCAATTCAGTTGGAAATAAAGTTTGTTCGTAATTTCGATTGTTTATTCTTGCATATGAACCTTCCATTGCAATTGCCCACATGGTTGGACGACCGGCCGCATCTATTTTTACAGAAACCGGGACATTAAAAGCGGCCTGAATTCGTTTAAAATCACTGGTAGAACCCGTTTTAACGCTATCTATGGGTCTAACGTAATTAGAAAATGGCACATATTCAGCTTTTATCTGTCCTGAAAATACAGTTTGTGCAAATAAAGGCGTACTGAGTACAATAAAAGCGATAATAAAGAAGTAAGGGAGTGTTTTCATGTTTGTGTCTAATCTTATATTGATTGAGACACAGAGAATGACCGATACCCTAAAAAAAGAAAAAATTTATTAACCCCACCCTGTTGGGTGAGGTTATAAACTCATTATTTAATTCGATTATTTTGTTTAAGCTTCTTGAATAAAAGCTAAAAGATCTGCATTTATAGTTGCCGCTTCTGTTGTTGGCATTCCATGAGGAAAACCCGGATAAGAAATTAGCTTGCCATTTTTTAAAAGTTTTACCGCCTTTGCGCCCGATAATGGAAAAGGAACTATCTGATCATCTTCTCCGTGTAAAACCAATACTGGAACATCAACGCTTTTTAAGTCTTCCGTAAAATCAGTCTCCGAAAAAGCTTTAATACAATCGTAATGTGCTTTTATAGCACCCATCATCCCTTGACGCCACCAGTTATCCCTTACCCCTTGTGATATTTCAGCACCTTCGCGGTTATAACCATAAAATGGTATGGTAAAATCCTGAAAATATTGCGGGCGTTTAGTGGCTGTACCTTCACGAATTTCATCAAATACGGACATAGGAACGCCATCCGGATTACTTTCAGATTTCACCATTACCGGGGTAACCGCACTGATTAACACAGCTTTTGCTACTCTGTTTTTTCCATATTTTGCTACATAGCGGATAACTTCGCCACCACCGGTAGAATGTCCGATGTGTACAGCATCCTTTAAATCCAAAGCTTCAGTAAGTGCGGCCACGTCTGCAGCATAAGTATCCATATCATGTCCGTTTGCAGTTTGCGATGACCTTCCATGTCCTCTGCGATCGTGGGCAATTACCCTGAATCCCTTATTCAGAAAAAACATCATTTGTCCATCCCAGTCATCGCCAGACAATGGCCAACCATGATGAAAAAAAAGTGGTTGGCCTGTTCCCCAGTCTTTGTAATAAATTTCGGTGCCGTCTTTTACTGTGATCTTACTCATTTTGTTGTTTTTTTAGGTTAAATAATTAGGATAATTTGCACTTAACAGGATAATTGATGTGGGTTTATCTTTTATCCTTTAATTATTACGGAATAAAGCATAAAATTAGGGCTGATAGACTGTATTTATCAGCTAAAAGCAAATGCCGCTTTAAAAACTAAAAATACCAAATATATTTCTTGTCATTGCCACTTTCTAAATTAATTTTTGGTTAAATAGCCCATGTTACAAACTCTGTATTCTCTAAATAATTGTTCATTAAAAATTATAGAATCATTTAATTAATAGCGGACTAAATAAAATTAATGTTTAGTTAACAATAGTAAACATAGGTTTGCATAAATCTAAATAACTATGAATCACGCCCTAACCATTCACAATAGATTATTTACCTGCTTTTATGTCATTCTTTTTGCTTTACCTGTCTTTTTCGTATCCTGCAAAAAAGATAAGTCGAAATTCGAATACCCTGCCGGAAGCAATGAAAACGTCAACACCTGGATACTGGACAGTTTGAAACGCTATTATTATTGGAGTGATGTACTACCTTCCAACCCAAATATTGGTTTGTCTCCTAAGGATTTTTTTACTTCTGTGCGCAATGGAGCTGATCGTTTCTCCTACATCATTCTTCCTAATGACCCAACTACTACTATTCCAAACAATAAAAACTTTGGATTTGATTATTCCACTGTTATAGAACAAAACACCGGAAAAGCCATTGGCATTGTAAAACTGGTATTAAAAGATTCTCCGGCATCAAGAGCTGGTTTGAAACGCGGTGACTACATCAGCAAAATTAACGGAAAAACACTTAACGAAGCCAATGCACAGGCATTGCAGCAGGAAATTTTAAGTGGTGATAAGTTTACACTCGGCCTTGCAGTATTAAACGGAAGTGTATGGAATGAAAGCCGGTCGGTAGAAATCAGTAAAGGTGCAATATTGGATCAAAAAGAAATAAGTTCTGTAATAAATCAAGGTGCAAAAAAAATAGGCTATTTATATTTTCAGGATTTTAACCCCGGATTGGCTACCTCGTTAACAGGTGTATTTAATACATTCAAAAATGCCGCAATAACCGAGCTTATTCTGGATTTACGCTACAATTCTGGCGGACAAGTTTCCGAATCGGCTGGGGTTTGTGCTATGATTTTTAAAAACAGCACTTACGAAAAACCCTTTATCACCTACAAAGGCAATAAAAATGGTGGTGTAAAAACCGAATCGATAGGCCGTGCTGCAACTTTTGATGGCACTGCAAACTTTAATACTTTATTGCAAAACAACCTGGGTTTAAGCAGGGTCTACATTTTATCAACCGGGGCTACAGCTTCGGCTGCAGAAGTGGTCATTAATAATTTAAAACCTTATATAGAAGTAGTATTGATCGGCGAAAAAACCAGGGGGAAAGATGAAGCTTCTTTCAGGATTTTTGATGCGCGTGTACCTAAAATGGTTAACTGGGAAATGCACCCCATTGTTTACAAATTATTTAATGCCTCGGGAAATGGCAATTACAGTGCAGGTATAAATCCCGATGTTGCCATAAACGAGTTGGGCACATTACCCCTGCTACCCTTCGGCGATACTGCCGACCCACTAATAAAAGCAGCCCTTAATCATTTAAGTGGAAAAAGAAGCGTAGCCGTAAATGGAATAAGTTCGGTCAAAGCAAATGGTTTTTCTCCGGGAATGGTTTTAACTGACACCAGAAAACTGGTGGCGCAGAACAGTATGGTTAACGCGCATCGTTAAAGGGTCTGAAAAGGTTTTTATGGATTTAACATTAACTTTAAACTGGACAGCTAACTTGCCTTTACAAATCTAACGCCCTATGGAACAGCTTGATGATTTTAAAAAAAAGCAGGTACTGAATGACCTTAAAATTGGCGATTCAGCTGCTTTTAACCAAGTTTATCACCTATATCGTAAAAAAGTTTATGCTTATGCATATCGCTTTACACGCTGTCGCGAAACCGCTGAAGAACTTACTCAAGATACTTTTGTAAGGCTTTGGGAAAACAGATTCAAAATAGATCCTGAAAAAAATTTCGATGCTTTTTTATATACCCTTATCCGCAATAATTTTTTAGGCGCATTGCGAAAAAAGGCAAGAGAAAAGGCTTACTCCAATGAGATTGCCGATGAAGCGAAATCATTTAATTCCATAGAAGCCCATATCGATTTTAAAGAATCGAAAAACATAGCTGTTAATGCCATTGATACACTTTCGCCACAGGTGAAAACAATTTACCTGATGAGCCGTAACGATCACCACAGCCACGAAGAAATCTCTAAAATGATGGGCATCTCAAAAAATACGGTAAATAACCACATAAAAAAATCTCTTGGTGTTATCCGTAAATATTTCAAAACGTATTCGCCCGAAACCATTCTTTCGCTTTTATTGATTTTAGTCTATTAGTAAATTAACATCTTGATTAATACAAACAAAGATTACTTCATGCCCATGCTCAACCGCCTTCTTCTGTTCGCAATGACGCGTATTTTCTAATTAATGAGGTGTCTTACATGTCTTAGGTGGTAAAAATAAATAGAACAAAGATTGCTTCACGCCCATGCTCAACCGCCTTCTTCTGTTCGCAATGACGGACACTATCTAATTGCTAAGGTGTCTTACATGTCTTAGGTGGTTAAAATAAGTAGAACAAAGATTGCTTCACGCCCATGCTCAACCGCCTTCTTCTATTCGCAATGACGGACACTCTCTAATTGCTAAGGTGTCTTACATGTCTTAGGTGATTAAATATAAGCACAACAAAGATTGCTTCATGCCCATGCTCAACCGCCTTCTTCTGTTCGCAATGACGGACACTCTCTAATTGCTAAGGTGTCTTACATGTCTTAGATGGTTAAAAATAAGTAGAACAAAGATTGTTTCACGCCCCCATTAACCCTTTTCTTCTACTCACAATGACGGACACTTTCTAATTAATAAGGTGTCTTACATCTCTTTAGGTGGTTAAATATAAGCAGAACAAAGATTGCTTCACGCCAATGCTCAACCGCCTTCTTCTGTTCGCAATGACGCGTATTTTCTAATTACTAAGGTGTCTTACATGTCTTAGGTGGTTAAAAATAAGTAGAACAAAGATTGCTTCACGCCCCTACTCAACCGCCTTCTTCTGTTCGCAATGACGCGTATTTTCTAACGGCTAAGGTGTCTTACATGTCTTAGGTGGTTAAAAATAAGTAGAACAAAGATTTCTTCACGCCCCTACTCAACCGCCTTCTTCTGTTCGCAATGACGGACACTTTCTAATTACTGAGGTGTCTTACATGTCTTAGGTGGTTAAATATAAGCACAATAAAGATTGCTTCACGCCCCTACTCAACCGCCTTCTTCTGTTCGCAATGACGGACACTTTCTAATTACTGAGGTGTCTTACATGTCTTAGGTGGTTAAAAATAAGCATAACAAAGATTGCTTCACTCCCATGCTCAACCGCCGCCTTCTACTCCCAATGACGGGTATTTTCTAACGGCTAAGGTGTCTTACATGTCTTAGGTGGTAAAAATAAGTAGAACAAAGATTTCTTCACTCCCATGCTCAACCGCCGCCTTCTACTCCCAATGACGGGTATTTTCTAACGGCTAAGGTGTCTTACATGTCTTAGGTGGTTAAAAATAAGTAGAACAAAGATTGCTTCACGCCCATGCTCAACCGCCTTCTTCTGTTCGCAATGACGGACACTATCTAATTGCTAAGGTGTCTTACATGTCTTAGGTGGTTAAAATAAGTAGAACAAAGATTGCTTCACGCCCATGCTCAACCGCCTTCTTCTATTCGCAATGACGGACACTCTCTAATTGCTAAGGTGTCTTACATGTCTTAGGTGATTAAATATAAGCACAACAAAGATTGCTTCATGCCCATGCTCAACCGCCTTCTTCTGTTCGCAATGATGGGTATTTTCTAACGGCTAAGGTATCTTACATGGCTTAGGTGGTTAAAAATAAGCATAACAAAGATTGCTTCACTCCTATGCTCAACCGCCTTCTTCTGTTCGCAATGACGGACACTCTCTAATTGCTAAAGTGTCTTACATGTCTTAGGTGATTAAATATAAGCACAACAAAGATTGCTTCATGCCCATGCTCAACCGCCTTCTTCTGTTCGCAATGACGGACACTCTCTAATTGCTAAGGTGTCTTACATGTCTTTAGGTGGTAAAAATAAGTAGAACAAAGATTGCTTCACGCCCCCATTAACCCTCTTATTCTACTCACAATGATGGGTTTTAAAGTATTTAAAACATACATCGAAAAAATATTTTTTTTAGGCATAGCCATTCCCGGCTTTTCAAACATATATACTTATAGAAAGGCAAAAATATTGAGCCTTTGATATTATAGCAATTTACAGTGGAACAAAACGAGGACATAAAAAGATTATTTAACCTTTACCTGGAGGGCAAAATCAATGCTCAGCAGGAAACGATATTATTCGACTACTTAGCGGATGATAAAAATAAAGACAGTGAGTTTCACGATATAATGGATACAGCTTGGCTAAAAGAACCTGTTGTACAAGAACATTCGATAAAAGCTGGCCATGCATTTAATGAGATTTTGAATAAGATCGATTATAGAAACCGGAAGAAGAAGCAAAAATATCAATTTTTAAAATATGCCGCATCAATTGCCATCGTTATTGCCTCCGCTTTTGGCTGGTATAGTTACCAGAAACAGCAAGATCATTCCAATCTGGTGGTCGAATTATTAAGTAAAAGCACTCAAAAAGCAGAACGAATAAAAATGATTTTACCTGATAGTACGATTGTGTACTTAGCGGGTGGCAGTAAACTTACCTGGCCTGCCCGTTTTATAAAAGGTAAATACAGAGAAATATATTTAGAAGGGGAAGCTTTTTTTGAAGTAAAGCGCGATACAACCAGCCCTTTTATTGTGTATAGCGGAAAAATGCAAACTAAGGTTTTAGGCACTTCCTTTAATATATATGCCTATCCTAAAGACAAAACCTTTAGTGTTACCGTTCGAACGGGTAAGGTAAAAGTTTCAGAAAATATTACCGGAAAATTAAAGGTATTATCGTTGCTAACCCCTGGCATGAAACTGCTGTATGAGGTAAACACCAACAACTACGTATTAGATACCAGACCGGTTGAGGAAGCGGATGCATGGATTAAAAACAGGTTTACCTTTCGTAATGTAACACTGGCCAATATGTTCAAATGCCTTGAAAGGTATTATAATGTACGCTTCAAGGTAGATAATGCTAAAATTTTGGATTGCAGGTTTAATGCAACTTTTGCCAACAAAAGCATTACTGATGTTATGGAGCAGATAAAAATAATGAGCGGTAACCACATCCAGTATAAACTTGGAGACCATAATAAATTAATTACCATTTGGGGGGAAGGATGTAAATGACATTATAGCTATACTAAATAGCTTCTGCTAAAGGAGCCAACTGATATAAAACCTACGGAAAACATTAAACCTTTTATTAAAAACAAAGAGCCGGCTTGCGCTAACAATACGGCTCTTAAACAAAAGTTTCTAACTCGTGAAAATTAAAAAACGTCTTGAACCTATGAAAATAGGTTTTTATGCACACATAAAAGAATATATTATCAATTTGAATTGCCGTCCTCTGGTGGCCATACTGTTACTGGGTATATTTACATTTAGTTCAACCCTGGCTGCTGGTTTAATTCAAAACCTAAAAAAAAATGGCCTCAGCCTTAAACTAACCGCAGTAAGCATTCCGGAGGCGCTTTCGGCTCTTGAACATAAAGCTGGCTACGCTATTAATTTCAATAAATCGATCTTCAGCGAAAGCCAAAAAATCACCATCGATGTGCGAGAGATGAGCATCGATCAGATTCTTAAAAAAATTCTGGCAGGCACCCACGTGGCCTATAAATTTGCCGACCAGCAAACCATACTGCTTTACAAACTTCCTGATCCGGTAAAACCTGGGAAGATATCGGGAAAAGTATTCGACGAAAAGGGCGAAACACTACCTGGTGCTTCAATTAAAGTGATTGAAACCGGCAAGGCAACGCAAACAGCAATCGACGGAAGTTATAGCCTAAGCATTGATCCGGGTACGTATACTTTAGAAATCAGTTATGTTTCTTTTCTTACCTACAGGATAAGTGGTGTGGTGGTTAAGGCAGATAAAAACACGCCGCTGGATGTTTCGCTAAAACCAGATTCAAAAGGTTTAAAAGAAGTGCTAATTACCGCAAATTACAAAAAGGCATCGGTAGAAGGTTTATTAAGCCGCCAGAAAAATGCAGCTGAAATCAGCAACGGCATCAGTGCCGATCAGATCTCAAGAACACCTGATAAAAACATTGGTGAAAGCTTAAAACGCATAAGTGGGGTAAACACTGTAGATAATAAATTTGTTATCGTTCGCGGCATTGGCGAACGTTATAATTCTGCACAGCTGGATGGAGTATTGTTACCGAGTACTGAAGCACAAACCCGTAATTTTTCTTTCGATCTTATCCCTTCTAATTTGGTTGATAATATTGTGGTGAGTAAAACGGTCACTGCCGATATGAATACCAGTTTCGGTGGTGGCTTGGTGCAAATCAACACCAAAGATATTCCAACAGAAAATTTTATGAGTTTTACAGCCGGCACCTCGTATAACGACCAAAGTACGGGTAAAGATTTTTTAAGCCATAAACGTGGCAAATACGACTACTTTGGTTTTGATGACGGCAGAAGGGATTTTCCTGTAGATTTACAACAAACAGACCGTGGAACAGCCCCTAATAATGTACTCACTGATGCGGAATTTCAGAAAAAGGTAGATGATCAAAGTAAAAAGTTTACCAACGATAATTTCACCATTTATAAGTATAAAACAGCACCATCTCAAAACTACCAGTTTACCATTGGGCGCTTAATTAAACTTGATACTGTTAAACAGAATAAATTAGGGTTTACAGGCTCTTTAACCTACAGGAACACCCAAAATATTAATCAGTTTGATAATGTGCGCAGAAGTGACTGGTATTACAATTTCAATAACTATGGCGCTAAATACATTTTTAATACCACTTTAGGTGCCTTACTTAATGTTGGCTTGCAGCTGGGGCAAAATCGCTTCAGTTTCCGCAATACCTACACGCACCTTTACAATAATGAATTGGTCAGAACTACTGGTTATGACAATAACGACGGATCGAGTTTTATAAATGCTGGCATTCCTCCAAGTCGCGTACAAGAAGTTGATGACCCAACCTTTACTGATCTTTTGCAAAACAAATTGAGCGGTCAGCACCAGGTGGGCAAAGTAAAACTGGAGTGGAATGCGGCAAGGACATCAATAGACAGAAAAGAGAAAGATATCGGCATAGCCACTAATATTCCTAAGCTTGTGGGTGGGCAATACCTATATTTTTATGATACCACGCCTTTTATTCAGGGCAACATTCTTCCAACATCCCGTCATAATTACAGCAACAGCGAACGTCATTATTCGTGGAGTTTAGATGCATCCACTCCATTTAACGTGGCTGGCATAAGAAATACGGTAAAGGCAGGTTATTTCGGCATTAACAAAAAAGGCAAATTCGACTGGCAAATTGCAGCTTTAGCAAGTAGTCCAACATTGGCTGATAGCTTAAGGTATATTCCCATAAGCGAAATGGCAAATCCGGCAAATTTTGGTGTTAACGGCTATAATTATGCCATTAATGCCTATTATTTGAATGGTTACGAGGGCAATAGTAATACCCATGCCGGTTATGTAATGTTTGATGATCGCTTGAGTGAAAAAATTCGATTGGTTTGGGGTTTAAGGGCCGAATATTATAAGTATAACGAAATAAGGAACGACTTAAATACAAACGGAAAGAGCGAATTTGTACTTCCAGTTGAAAAGAAATGGCAATGGCTGCCTTCGGCGAACTTAACGTACAGTCCAACCAGTCAAATTAATTTGAGGGCTGCCATATCAAGCACCGTAATCAGGCCTGAACTTTTGGATAACAGTCAGTTTTTCAGATTTGATCCTAACCTGGGTGCGATGTTTGGAAATCAAGGCTTAACCAGTACCCGAATTAATAGTTATGATGTTAAAGCAGAATGGTTTCCGGGCTTGGGCCAAATTATTTCGGTAGGTGGTTTTTACAAAAAATTTGATAAACCTACGGAGCTTACCTTTATACTGGTTAATGGTAATGTAAATTATTACATCAAAAACGCCGATGAGGCCAAGGTATATGGTTTAGAATTTGAGTTAAGAAAGAACCTGGGTTTTATTACCGATAACCCAATTTTAACCAACATTGCCATTTATGGTAATTTAACTTTGCAAAAGTCAAATGTAGTAGGCACTTATCAGGTAAACAACCCAGATCCAAAACTTCCACCAATTTCAGTACCAATTAAACAAAAAAGGCCTATGTACGGGCAGTCTCCATACCTGATCAATTTAGGGCTGCAGTACACAGGAGATCGGTTGGGTATGAATATCGCCTACAACAAATCGGGATATAAAACCTATATCGTGAGTTCGCTTTTCGACCAGATAGAATATGAACAACCGCGGGAGCAGATTGATGCACAATTGAGCTATAAGTTTTTAAATAAAAGGTTCGAGATTAAAGTTAATGCGGCCAACCTGCTTAATAAAGCTTCCACATTCTACATAAACAATGCAAGTTATGAGTCTAAACCCGACCGTGATGTTAATGACCTAAGTGATATTGGCATCCGGTTGAAAACGGGCTTCAGCGATAGATATGATGAAGGTGATCAAATTAGATACAGGCAAAAATTCGGGCGTACGTACAGTACCTCAATCACTTACAATTTTTAAATAAACTCGAGATGCGTGTTATAAATATGGTTAAACGAATTAAAATAACGAAAGGAGGAATTTAAATTTCCTGCGATATAAAAAAACGAAAGGTTCTTGTAAAACCCTCCGTTCTTTAAACCGATAATTTCATGCGGAAACACGGTATATCCAGGCCTGAACCTGAAATGTATTTAAGAAATACTGTTAAAAACCAAGGGTTATTAACAATCTGCCTGTACTTAATTTAAAAGTTAAATACTAAGGTAAAAAAAATCATATCATTTAAATATAAAACCAACTTTATTTTCCATAAAAAAACAGGAGTTAAAGCTGAAAAAGAATATTTAAATCAAGAAAAACTAAATCAACCTTACTAACATGGATTTTAAACCATAAAATCCTGTGAAAAACAAAAAAAACGAAATGAAAAACTTCAAAAAATTAATGGGTATTTTATCAATTGCTGCTGTTTCTTTTACGGCTTGTAAGAAAAATGATAGTGGTTCAGCTTCTTTTGGCAACCGCAGCACTTCGGCAGCAGATTATTCTCAATCATCATTACCAGTGGTTGCAGTAACTGGAGATATAACCAGCTCTGTTACCTGGACAGCAGGAAACGTTTACGAAATTAGTGGTGTAGTAACCGTAAGAAGTGGTGCAACATTAACCATCCAACCTGGCACATTCATTAAATCATCTGTAAATACAGCAGGCATACAAAATGGTGTGTTGGTTATTGGAAAAGATGGAATGATTAACGCATCGGGTACAGCTACAAACCCAATTGTTTTTACCAGTCGTAACTTATTAGATGGTAATGATAGTACCGTTGGAAAACCAGGCGATTTTGGTGGTTTAATTGTTTTGGGTAACGCTACAATCAACGTTAAAACTCCAGGTGGAAAATTAATTGAGGGTTTGGCTAACGAATCTAAATATTATTATGGAGGCAATAATGATGCTGATAACCGTGGTATTTTACAATATGTGCGTATTGAGTATGCAGGTTTCCAATTAGCACCAAACGTAGAAGTTAATGGATTAACTTTAGGTGGTGTTGGTAGTGGTACTACAATAGATCACGTACAGGTTTCTTACGGATTAGATGATGGTTTCGAATTTTTTGGTGGAACTGTAAATGCAACTAATTTAATTGCTTTAGCTTCTGATGATGACCAGTTTGACTTTGATAATGGTTTTACAGGAAGTATTCAGTACGCTATTGCAATTGCAGACAAAAACTCTACACACAGTACAAGTGGTGGAAGCAGCGATTCAAACGGTATTGAGTCTGATAACAATGCACCAGCTGAAGATGCTACTTATACCTTAACACCTAAAACACATCCAACTTTGGCTAATTTTAGCATTATTGGTACCGAAAATACAGCGTCTATCTCTGGTTTAGGTTATCGTTATGGTGTACGTGAACGCAGAGGTTCGGAAATTGATTTCATCGACTGTATCATTACGGGTTATGCTACTGGTATTTCTTTCGATCCAGATGCTTCTGCTTCTGCTTCATCAATCTCTACAACTTCAGTTCATGGTTTTGTTAATTCAATCGTTGCTTCATCTGGTACTTATATAGATGGTGGCGGTAACTTGTTAGCCGTTAACGCAACAAATGCAAATGCTTTTGGTATTGCACAACCTTGGTACAATCTTCCAGGTTCTCCATCAACCGTTAATTTTACGGGTGGAACTAATGGTGCAATTCCAACAGGCACACCTGACTGGACAACTGGCTGGACTAAATTTGTATTTTAATTTTTCTCTCTGATTACAAAGAGGCTGTACCCAATGGGTATGGTCTCTTTATTTTAATACAACAATAATTAGAAACCGTTTTAAATTTTATTTGGAAAAATGCACATACGCCAACAAACTGAACTAAATTAAGGCTAACGGTTAAAATATTTGAATAAAATTTAAACACTTTCAAACTAAAAAACAAATTGATGAAACAAAGAACATTTACTCTTTTATTTCTTGCTTTTTTTACCACCTTAAGTATTTCCTGTACCAAAGAGGTACTTTTGCAGGCCGAGCCTGTTAAAGTGGTGCAGCTAACCATTACCGGAAATACCACTGTTGATTTAGAATATCTTTATAAAGACAGTGTTATAGCCACTACAAAAGCCGGCACAGGCGGCATTAATGTTAAAACCTTGTTATCGGTAAAAAACCAAACGGCCCCGGTACAGATCAGAAAAAAAGGAAGTACCGATATCTTACTGAGTAAAGTAGTTACCGCCAGCCCCTTTGATCAAAACATTAATATTTATTACGATGGCGATAAAATCTATAACAATTCCGTATCCGTACAGGTTAAAGGTTATGCCCTATCGGGCGAACTTGAATTTCTTTTAGATGGAAATTTACTGTTCTCAGCTACGGCTGCTGTTAATAATACCGTCTCGGTACTGATTGACAATGGTACAACCAGAGAAATTCAGGTCAGAAAAAAAGGAGAAACAACATTGCTGTTTGTTAAAAAAATAGAAAGCAGTATTAAACAGCAAAATTTACTTTTCTTTTTTGACGGCACCAAAATAGTTGACAATGTAAAGCTCGAACCTCCGGTAAATCCGGCCAATATGATGGTAAGTGCAAAATTTGAAACCACATTTGCGCAATATTTTAAAATGGTTGATGTTGAACTGGTTCTTTATCAAAAAAACCTGTCGACCAATGTAGCCACTAAACCAAATCCCGAAATCAGGTTTACACTTCCTAAAGATGGATCTTTTAATTCAATCGAGCTGCCACCTTTGCCTGCCGGCAATTATATTTACAGTTTTGATATTGTAGAAAAAGGTACAAATAATGTTCCCTACACTACAACAGCAGCACCATTTATAGCTGCAGCATATCCGTTTAAACCAAACGACGGAAAATATGGTTTACTAAATTTTGAAGCCGGTAAATCGAAATTATTTATCATAAAAGATTCAAAAACCCAGTTACTTGTTCCAAAGGGCTCCTACTTATCTGGTATAGCAACTGATCTTTCTCAGTATTTTCAATAAGTATATTGCTAATCATAAAAAAACAAAGGCCGTTATGGAGTAATTCCTTAACGGCCTTTGCTGTAAGCGGTAATAGATTTATTAAAACTGAACTGAATTAAGGTCTTTATCAACTAAAAACCCATCACGCATTTTAAGGTCAAACTTAACCTTACGTTTTGCTTTTAATTTCAATATAAATAAATCGCTGTTACCTGATAAGGCTTCCTGCTTACCTAAATTCACAAATGTTGGATATAAAACTTTATCGCCATTGGTATGTAACCTGTCATTCGTCAGGTTATCCATTTGTTTAACATTTAAACTTTGAACACCAACAAAATCATAATCCTGTGGATTATAGGGAAGCGCAAAACTTAACGCGTTTACAGATTTAAGGTTTAGTCCCCTCACTTTAACTTCAACTATTTCATCCTTATTGTAAACTTGTTTTGCAGTGCTGATTTCTAATTTCCCTGCTACTTTATCCATTTTAGCATCACCTGCGCCGCCATCCAGCTGAGTGGCCACTACTGAAATATCGTAAGCATCAATCAGGTTATTTTTATTAATATCGCCATTGCTGATGTAACCTTCAAAATCTGCATCACCTTTTCTTAATCCCGTGTAGTTGGTATACGAAGTTAAATCGTTCTTATCAATTAAGCGGTCATTGTTAATGTCGCCAGGAAGATAACTTTCAGTACCCGGAACTTTAAATACATACAACTCCCGGCCAGAACCAAAACCTCCAACACCATCTGTAATTGCTAATTTAATATAACGTGCAACTGGATGGCTGGCAAAGTTAAATGTTTTAACATCTCCACTGTTTGCCCATTCAAACGGGCCTGCTTCTGTCCAGCTTTGTTTATTATTGCTGTAAAATACTTTCCCTTTTAACAAAATTCCATTTCCTCTTCCTGTACGTGGCAGATACTGGAATTTTTCAAGTTGATTGATAGATTTTAAATCAATTAACATATCAAAAGGAATTGATTTTTTGCCCCATTTGGTATGCCACATATTACCTTCATCAAAATCAAATAACTTATCGATTTCTGATTCATCCTGGTTTTCAGCTGTAGTTTCAGCAACAATGCCCTGAATGGCAAATTCTAATGGATTAGATTTTGTTGTTGCTTTTATTTCTTTCCAGTCTGAATAGCCATCTTTATTTACAGCACGCAGTTTAAAGGCATAAGCTGTTTCTGCCATTAAGCCTTCGAATAAAAGTGTGGTATCTTTAATGGTTGTATAATGCATCCCGTTAAAGTCGATCTCATAAAAATCAGCATGGTCTACCTTGCTCCAGCTTGGCTTAAGTGTATAAGCTTCTTTGTTTTTATCTGTAACAGCAGCATTAAGCGGAGTTGTTAATTTCCCTGAAGATATACGCTGTTTATCCGCTGGCTCGAATTTAAAGCCTTCTATGCTCACTTCAACTTCATTCAATGTAATATCCGTAGGTGCTAATTTTATTAAAACCTGAGGATTCTTAGCCATTACTACTTTTTCAAATTCACTTCCACGGGTTGCAAATCTGTTTAAATTTGGGGCGCTTTCATAAAAGTATACATTCTGGTTTTTCAATAAATCCTCTTTTGAATGTACTTCGGTTAGTTTAACTTTAGCATTTCCAATTTTAGCCGTCAATCTTTTAGGCTCTGCAGTAACGTTAACGATAAATTCGGTTGTTTTTTCTTTAACAAAACCTTCAAAATCTCCCTTAGCCTGATGAATGGTTACCCTTGCATCATTTTTATCCAATTCTGATTCTATTAAGGTAGCAACACCTTTCCCCAGTTTATAGGCTTCAGAAGTACCATCGTCATCATATTCGGTAAACGCCGTTTTTCCAGATGGATAAAGTTCATATTTGCGGATTCCTTTATTAATTTCTGACACATTATTGTTGGGGTTTGCCATTGGAATAATAGCGCCGGCTTTAACTAAAAGCGGTAATTTCCACAGCGGCGAGTCGAAACTGTTCAATATGCTGTTTCCAGCATATTTTTCGCCGGTAAAATAGTCAATCCAGGTACCTTCGGGTAAATAAATCCCATTACGTACATCATTCCCTTTAGCATCAGATTTTGTTTCCTGGTAAATTGGAGCCACTAAAAAATAAGGGCCATATAAATACTGATATTGCGTAGCTGCTCCTTTGGTGTATGCATTTGGATATTCCAAAAACATAGCCCTTATCATTGGCAAACCCGTTACAGCCTCTTTTGCAATGCTGTAAGAGTAAGGTATTAATTCTGCTTTAAGCTTTAAATAATTTCGGTTTATGGATGCAACAGGCTCGCCAAGTGCATGTGGGTATTTTTCGTTTGCACCCCAGCCGTCCATATTCAATTCCATTGGCGTAAAGGTTTTCCATTGAAAATCTCTTGTATTTATGATTAAATTTTTGCCACCAAAAATACCGTCCATGTCCGATGTTATGTTGGGCTGACCAGATAGGCCCGAGCCAATATAAGTAGGAATATGAAAGCGGATATATTCCCAAACGCCACCGGTTTGATCGCCTGACCAAACGCTGGCATAACGCTGGGTACCTGCCCAGCCATCTAAAGATATGATAAAGGGTCTGCTGCTGCTTCCATAATAAGACATAATCTGTGCAGCATCGGCCACACCATTAAGCCCAAAAGAATATCCTGCCCCTACCCAGGCCACATCAGTTTTAAGCACACGAACACCAGCATCCCTCACCTCTTTTATAAGGTCGCGCTGTAATAGCGGACTAATTTCTGGTTTAGGATGAAGATCTGATTGTGTCCATAAACCTATTTCTACTCCGTTTTTATGGGCATAGTCGCCCAAATTTTTAAGGTTCTGAATGTTCCCGTCTAAGGTTTCCGTTTGTCCATAACCTGCTCCATAACCATCGTTGGGCAGCAACCAGCCTAATGGCATATCATTTTTCTTATACCGATCTATAACCGCACGGGCCGAAAACTGGTAATTATTCTTTTCCCCGTTAAGAGATTCTTTTATCCCTCCGTTATCTTTTTGGCTTTCTTTATATCGTTTACCATCTTCAAACAAAATACCTTTTTCATCCTGTTTCCAGAAATCGCGGTTATAGGCATTCAAATGCCCCTGGTAAAAACCAAACTTAGGCAATAATATAGGGTTACCGGTAAGCTGATAAAAATCATTTAAAAGAGGTACCGCACCATCTCCAACCATTAAAAAGGCATCAAGATAACTTGATTCGTGCGACAGTTTTACCACACCTTTTTCTTTGGCTCCAAAATCGTAACTGCCTTTCGAAAAGGTATGCCACATAACGGCATAACCATTAGTAGACCAATAATAAGGTGTTGGTGAAGCTACCCCGCCATCGGTCCAGCTATTTTGGTTTTCAATAGAAATTACTTTTCCTTTATGCGAAAAACGTCCGTTCTGAACACCGCCACCGTAAAAGTATTCCTGTGGGTTTTCTTTTAAAAGGATTGTAACTTTTCCTTTCTCAAAACGTATAGGCGCTGTTTCTTCTAAAGCAACAGCTTTGGTAGCCTGGTTAATAATTTTTAATAAAGAAGTATTTTTATCAATCAGAACCGAAATTTTATCTGTTGTAATAATAATCTGATTGTTTTCATCGCTTAAATTTAATTTGGAAAGTGGCCTTCGGGCATTCTCTACCAAAATTTTAGCTTCCGGCCTGGCTTCAGGATCTCTAATAAAACCGCCATTATTATCCTGGAAAATCCTGAATATGTTTTCACCATAAAAATCTAAGGTCAATCGTTGATGGTCTGATAATGAAACTTCGATTGTTGTCGAATTAATTTTCTTAGCACCAATTACTTTTTGAGTTTGCTGCTGAACCGTTTTTACAGGGTTTATTTTTTGAACAGCAAATAATGGCGAAGAGGAAATAAATAAAGGAATGGCAAGCGCAAGCAGAGTTGCCTTTTTTTGGTTAGAAGTCAAAAACATTTTCGTCATACGGATTTAGGCAAATTCTCTAATTTTGTTAAGAGAATTTTGTTGAATTGAGCTAATCTAATTATTATAAAAGATTTGTGTCTGCAAAATCATAGCGCAAACGTTTGTGCTGAAACAAATTTTAATAAAAAAACCACCTCAACTCACGGAATGAGGGAATCTAATTTTATTTTATTAAAAATTAAGCCCTTCTCTCTGTTCTTTCTCTTCTGGTAAAGAGCCTTTTTCCAACGATTTAATAATACTCTCTGATGCCGCTTCACAAAAATCAATACCCGAATAGTCGGGATTATAGCCACCAATGTAAGGCACGGCCATAATGTAAATTCGCTTATTGGCTTCGCCTTCTTCTTCAACAACCTGAAATGCGTCATTTATTGTAATTCCGGGTACCCTTAGATAATACCCATCAGTGTCTTTTTCCACCTGTTTATTCCCTCGTTCCATTTCGGCACTCCCTTCTTTTGCCGAATTAAACTTTAAGCGTGCAGCGCTTACCGTTTTCCCTTTTAGCAATCCGTTAAAAGGGAAATCTTCAAAAGATAAATGTGGTTGTCCTACGCAATCAATAAAAGTATCAAAGTGTACTTTAACCTTTTCATCACATTCGTTAGTGTATAAATAACTCGCTCCACCTTTAATTTCAGGTTCTATTTCACTGTCATCGCCAACCGAAACCAATTCGAGCAAGCCCGCATCGTGCAGCGCCATTAACTCCCTGCAAGAACTTTGCGGTACAAATGCAATAACCAAAGAAATTAAAGGCATTAACACTTTTTGCAGTCGCTGCATGTCTTCTGCCGACAGGTACTTAGCCGGATAATTCATGGCAAAGCTTAATACGGCAAGCATTTCTTTCCAGTAAATAGACTCTCTTTTTTTTATAGAACGTTCTGCTTCTGCGTATTCTTTTTTAAAAAGTTCAAACGGATCTTCTTTCTCTCGTAAATTCATCATCGCTTCTACAAAAGTTTCAATGTTCATATCCTTAATCAGCTTGTAAAAAGCAGGTTCTTTGCTGATAAACATTTTTTTAAAATTCTGATCAAACACATAATCCAAAGAGAGGAAACCGTTGTTATCGGCAATATTGGCTGCAATTTCAGCTTTACTTAAAGTAGCATCTTTACCCAAATGAGAATCTTCCAAATGAAAGCGAATAGCCGGTAGTAGGCCATTTCTTGAATGCATAATCATTTTAAATCCTTCACTATCCCGATCCGGCTGAAAACATAGTTTACCATCATTGCCCTCATAAAAATCTCCATTTTGGCGGGCCAGCGTCCTAACTGCATCAATAGCCGTTAGCGATGCACCTTTTAATCCAACCTGGTGGTTTAGTTTTAAGGCTAACTTTTTTGGTGGATATGGGGAATCAAAATAGCCCGGAATTTTACCTTCGTATTTTTTTGGCCAGTTGTGCCCGATACAAATTACAGCAACATCAAAATAAGCATTTTTCTGACCTTCCACCACAATTTCGACCTTATCCTGTTTAGGCAAATCAATAAGATCAAGCACATTAGAGTTTAAATGAACCTTAACAGGTATGGACTGCTTATCCGCAAGTTTTTTTAATAAATCGAACTGTGCAGAAAGGTACTCACCAAAAAACAGCCTCGGTAAAACCTTATATTCATTAAATTTTTCGGGAATAATATTAAAGCGTTTTAAGAGCGGCTCAGGCGCTACTTTTACCCATTCGTTAATGTGGTTAAAAATAGTCGGAATTTCATTATCCGAAACATTTGTAATGTGCTCATCATTGGCACCTTCTGCACTATATGGCATGCCCATACCGAGGTGCTGTTTACGCTCAAAAATTTCGATTTCATAATCATTACGACCAGATTCGATCAATCTTTTAAACATAAAAAGCCCGCTGGGACCGCCACCAAGAATTGCGATGCGTTTTCTAACCATATCTATTTTAATGTGTACTGGAACTAAAAATCAATGTTCTGTGCTGGCTTTCTTTTGCCAAGTTCATTTTCAATCCTGAGATATAATCCATAAAAACGGTAATTGTTTTAAAAATTAATTCAATTATTTATAATATGGTATAAAAAGTCTTTTCAGAAACCAATTGCAAAGAAATGTGTTTATAAATTTCAGTATTAATTTAAAGGGTAAATTAGAGTTAACAATAGATTATGGAGCATAGCCAGGCACAATTAAAACTTTACCAGTTATTATTAGGTTCAAAGGCACCGAAACGAAATGTAGAACAACATGATTATTTTTTCGGAATTGCGGCTTCACTTAAAGCGCTTGTTCCACAAATTAAAGCATTTTGGCCAGAAGCCGGATCAAGTATACATGTGGATGGTTGGCGGGAAGTAAATGTGGTAGACGGTTACCAAATTAGTATTGTACCAAGAGCACAGGTAGAAGAAATACCCAATCGGCATTTATTTTTCATCAACCTGGGTGGCTACCAGGAAAACAAACTGGAAGAACAGCATTATACCATTTTAACTGTTCAGGAAAATCGTGTATTAGCCGTACAAAGCGCTAAGAAGACTGTATTTTTTAAAACTAATTCTTTAAAAGGTGCCAACGCCCATATTGATGAGAAATATGGGATAGATGTGGATGACATATATAAAATGGAAGATATTTTAGATGACGAATTAAAAAAAAATTATCGCATTCAGATAAAACCAGCTGAAGGTTTGCCAGAGGATCAGATTCATTTGGGATATTTTAAACTGGACAAGCTATAAAACAATCCATGCAACCTTTTTAACTGTTTTTTCATCTTCTTTTAAATCTATAAATTGAAGATGAAAGTTACATCCCATTCTCCGCAAAAAAGTACAGGCCAAACAAGTAAAAGCAAGGCCATCCTTTTTACTTTACTGGCAGCAGCAGTATTAGTGGCTGCTTTACAAATCCGAGATCTTACGCCTTTTCTTGGTTTTAAAATCCCTGGCTTTCCAATTGAATTTGGTGGCGCCATTATGGATAATTTATTAGCAGTAATGCTTGTGGTAGTTACGGCGTTTTTATTGATCAATAAAAATAAATCGGGCTTAATGCAAGCTTTGGGCTTCCGGTGGAATGGTTTCAGGGGACCTTTGCTGGCCTTAGTTGCTACCCTCCCTTTTTGGATCGGACTATCTGTGCAGGCGAAAATCGCTACTGATTTAGAATTTAAAAGTTTCTTTTACTTATCTTTTTTATTTCCATTTGCCGAAGAAATTGTATTCAGGGGATTTGGTTTTATTTTTACACGTAAAATTCTGGGTTGGTATTTTGTTGCTGCTGTATTATTTCAGGCTATTATTTTTGGTGGAATACATTGGCTTAGCCTTGGTGCCAATGGCGGCATTGCTTTACAGGTTTTCTGGATTACCTTTTTTGGCGCCATTTTATTTGCAATTCTTAATGCCTTAGATGGATATACTTTATGGAGCGGGCTCTTATTTCATATTTCTTTAAATGCGGCTTGGAATGTATTTACCGTATCTGATACCGCAGCAACAGGCTGGCAGGGAAATGCCTTAAGGTTATTTAGTGCTGTTGCTGTACTGTTGCTGTTTAAATACCTGATGCCTAAAACCAAGGCCGAGGTTTTAAAATGAGGCAATTATAAATAATTAAAAGCACCTGCTTATAGTCTTATTTGAATGTCAACTGATTTATAAAAATTTATTTCCCCAACTGTTTTTCTAAAAATTTTTCCAGTTGTAGGTTGTCAAAATCTCGTTTAATCACCCTGCCTTTTGAATCAAGAAGAATTGTTGTGGGAAAGTTTCGGATTAATAGTTTCTTGGATTCTTCACCATTTTCATCAAGATAATGAAGCCAGTTTAATCCATATTCTTTAATTCTTTTTTCCCAAAGCGCTTTTTCACTGCTTTTATCTGTAGAGATGCTTACAATATTAAAACCCTTTTCTCTGTACTTGTCAAATATCTTTTTTAGCCCTGGGTAAGATTCGAGACAAGGTTTACACCTGCTAAACCAAAAATCTACAAGCGTAAACTTTGCTTTAGGGATTATTAAAGATTGCGTTGTATATTCGGTATTCTGAACTTTTATACTTGGAAAAACTTTTTGTTCTTTAATCAGGATGTTTTTAAAGTCATCATTTAGGGTGTTCCAAATATAGCCTGATTTAATTTCTTTTGAGAATAGATTAAGTATTTCTTGCCGGGTAATGCTGTGGCCAAAACGCATAAATCTGTTTACCAGTTCCCAAAGGGCTACATAAGATGAAGGATGCAACTGCACATAAGTATGCAATAAGCTATCAAAGCCTGTTTCTTTACTGCCCTCAAATTTCTCTACCTCATCACTTGTGTATTTGCTCCCGGTTTTTTTCGCAAAAATAAACGGTATAAATTCATGTTCATATTCTGTATTTACCATTCCATTTATCGTAACCTGATCATTATTGCTCAGGTCGGTACGTATGTTTGTTGTACTCCTGTCGATAAAATATCTTCCGGCCCGCCAAATCAGCTGGTTTCTATCACTTAACAGAACCATTCTATACATCATAGGTTCGTTAAAATGCTTTCTTAAACGATAATTCCCTTCTTTAACTTCAGCAGCAAGCGTATTTCCTTTAAAATATTTAGATGCAAGCTGACCACCGAAAAAGAAAACAGAATCACTTGGCTGGGTAAATCCAACCATTTGTCCCGTAATTAATTCCTCATTTTTTGGATTCTCCTGCGCTGAAATAACACCACACACTAAAACCAATAGACCTGTTAAAAAAAAACTCTTCATTGACTAAAATAATTGATTTCGACAGCACTTTACAGAACCATCGAAATCTTTTGATTTAAATACTTTCCTCGGTGGTTGCATAGCAACAAGTATTGCACACCCGGTCAGTTGCACAACCTGTTGAACATCCATCTGTTGCATAACAATCTCCAAAATTCGCGCCGCCTAAAACTTTTTTAAGCTCATCCCTTGTTAAGGTTTTAAAATTTCCTTTCAGTTTTGTTTTCATAATTATTCTTTTTAGTCGTATTCTTAGCTGTTGCTACTAAGAGAAGTATAACTACACAGGAACAACATTGCAATCAGGCAATCCTGTATAACTAAAGTAAGCATTTGATTTTGAAATCAGAATTATGTAACACATTAAATATAAGCACAAAACGATTTCTAAAAGACATAAAAGCCCTCTGCTGCTTAAAAGCTTAAATAATGCATTTAATAATCCTAATTTAGCCCGATATACATTTACACAAGATGAATAGATTTTTTGCGACCATTATTGCTTTATTGTTTTTGACTGCTACAGCTTCAGCACAAATCCGTAAATCCAAAGCTGCAGACCAAGGCAAGCCTTTTATACTGGGTAAAATAGAGGAAATTCAATCAAAAGAATTAGCCGAAAAAAGAATTTTAAACATCTATCTCCCGGAAGGTTACGAGGAAAGTGATACCACAAAATATCCGGTAATTTACTTGCTCGATGGTTCTGCGGATGAAGATTTTATTCATATCGTTGGACTTGTACAGTTTAACAGCTTTGAATGGATAAACCAGGTACCCAAATCAATTGTTGTAGGTATTGCAACGGTTGACAGGCGCAGGGATTTTACATTTCCGACCAACATTGAGGCCGATCAAAAAAAATATCCAACCACCGGGCATTCTGATCGGTTTATTGCTTTTATCGAAAGAGAATTACAGCCCTATATTCAAAAAAAATACAAAACAAATCTTTCTAAAACCATTATAGGACAATCATTAGGAGGACTTTTAGAAACAGAAATTTTATTAAAAAAGCCAACGCTTTTCAATAAATACATTATTATAAGCCCAAGTTTGTGGTGGAATAATGGTTCGTTATTAAGTGAAAATCCAAAGTTTTTACAAGCCGGTTTTAATCAGCAAACTGATGTTTATATTGGTGTTGGCAAAGAAGGGCTTACACCTACTGAAAAGCCCAGGGTAATGGAGGTAGATGCAAATTTGCTGGCTGAAAAGATAAAAAGTGTAAAGACTAAAAATGTGAAAGTATATTTTGATTATTTACCCGAAGAAAACCATGCAACGATTATGCATCAGGCGGTTGCAAATGCATTTAAGTTTTTATATCCAAAATTACAGGAATAAACAGGAAAAATCTTCTGAGTTAAACGCTTAATGCTCCACGAAAGCCTCTTACTCCATAATATGATTGTGCGCCATTGTGGTATATAAAAACGGTACCATAGCGGAAATCTGCAAAAATTGCACCACCAAGTTTTCGGATATTAGCAGGCGTTTGCAACCAGCTCGACGTTTTTGTATCGAATGGAGCAAGTTTTTGCAGGTTTCTATATTGTTCTTCCGTTAAAAGCTCAATGCCCATTGCGGCGGCCATATCAATTGCATTATTTTCGGGCCTATGTTCTTTTCTGGATTCCAGTCCTTCTCGATCGTAGCAAGTACTTCTCCGCCCTTTAGGGCTTTCAGCCGAGCAATCGTAAAAAATATATTCGTCTGTATGGATATTATAAGCTACAACATCTGGCTCTCCACCCGTTCTTTCCATCTCATTAATTGACCAAAGTTTTTCTGGGTTTGCTTCCAGTTTAGCTGCTACAGCTTCCCACTTTATATCTTTATGGAAGCTGCTATTTTTCTTAAAACGGGCCTTTAACTGGCTCAGTAATTCTTCGTGCAGCGCTGCAGGCAGTTCCTTTTTAATATTCATTTTTGTTTCCATAATTTATTTGTAAACCAAAAATAATATAATCTATTCAATTTATACCTTGTTTTCCAATTCGGCTAAAATCCCTTTAATTTTAAACTATAATCCTTATTTTAAAACAGAAATTTCCTCGTCAGATAGTATTTTATTCCAAATCTGCAACTCATCAAGCTTTCCTTTAAACCCACCTACAGTTTGCAACGGAAAAAATAAGGTTTCAGATTTCCGCATCTTTGTTTTATCCTTGTCTGTAAACACAATCCAGTTGTCGATCAATCTCTTTTCAGGTTTGCCATTTATAAAAAGACTGGTGCCTTTACTGGTACCGGTAATGACTACATGAGTCCAGGTATTCTCAGGTACCGTGTACCCAAAATCGATATCATAACCCTCTCTTGAAAATCCAAGTTTACCGGTACCTGCCTGTTTTAATTTAACAACGGCATTAGGCGATTTAAACAAAACTGCATCATTTAAATTGTTAGAAGGATTTATCCAGAAAGATACGGTATAATTATATCCAATTTCAGTATAAGGCAAACTTGCAATGCTATTTTTCCCTGAAAATGCCAATGCATTCTGCAGGTATCCTTTTGAATAAAGGGCGTTTGTTATCCGCACTCTTTTATCTTTACCATCAAATCCGAAACGGGTTGTAAAAGGCACGTTATTTTTAGTTATTTCTCCCCTCATATTTAACGATGGTCCTTCCCCAATTTCTTTGCTTAACAAATTAAAATCATCAAATTTTAAAGCAGTCTCGGTTCCGGCCCACATTTTTTGTGCTAAAACCTGCATAGCCGGAAATACCCTGTCGTTTACATCTTTTTCTGTATATCCGTTGCCCACAATATCATTCCATACGGCAAAAGAGCCACCTAAAATAGTGGGATCACCCGCCGGGAATTTCACATTCCCGATCATAGAGGGTGTCCATTGATTATAAATATTTTTAACATCCAGGTAATCAAAATAATAACCTGCTCCCGGCACAATATACAACCATCCATCAGGTGTACTAATTTGCTTATAGCCAAGTTTTTTCATTTCTACCGGGTTGGCGTAACCATTATACCAGGTATTCATGGTTACGTTTTCAACTTTTACAGGCGTATTGCCTTTTGCATGCGTTAATGCACCCCACAGGCGTACATCTTTTCCAAAACCTTCAACATATTTAATCATATGATCTGTAAAAGCCCTGAAAACTTCTGCATCTTTTTTGGCATACTCATCTGTACCAATGTGAACGGTTTTACCCATAAAAACAGGATCACTTCCAGACAGGTATTCTTTAAATACTTTTTCCATTACAGAATAAGTAAGTGGATTATGAAGATCAAGATGGTCCATTCCATAGGCTTTGCTTCCAATTTCGGGAACCACTTTGGTAAAAGCAAGTGCGTGTGCCGGCGCATCAATTTCCGGAATAATCTGCACGGCATACTGATTGGCTAAGACTTGCAAATCCATAAATTCTTTTTTGGTGTACGAACCGTCTTTGGCAGTAAGCCCCGGGTAAGTTGTATTTTCTAAACGGAAAGCAGAGTAGGTATCGGCCCAGTTATCATTGAAATATTTTTTAAAGCCATTATCGTTTAAATGAATCTGAAAATCATTCATTTTATAATAGGACATCAATTTTACATAATCTTTCAAAAACTGTAAACTGAAAAACTTTCTTCCTACATCAAGTACAAATCCACGGACTTTAAATTCGGGGTAATCTCTTGCCAATCCTTTTGGAATGCCTTTTTTCTGCTCTAATAGTTGCAATAAAGTTCTTGTACCCCAAAATAGTCCCTGATATTTTATAGCAATAATTGTAATGTATTCTTCTGTATTAAAATAATATCCTTCTTCGCCTATGCTCTGATCAGCGGCAGACAGTGTTAGAAAGATATCCCCTTTTTTCGCTTTCCCTTTTACAACCGGCAAATTAAAGCCGGATTGCTTTTTTAAATCTTCCTTTAAAATATCTGCTGCACTTTGTAACTGTTTTTCATCTGCCGGATTTAAAACGATTCTGCTGGATGCAGTTAAAAAAAAGTCGCCGTTACCCCCATGCCATTCGCGTAAAGCAGGGATTACGAAAGGCTGCCCGTTGGTACCTCCATTGGAAAATTTTCCAGGAACAGTAACTTGTTTTGAAACATCATATTTAAGGGTATCGTTTGCCTGACTAACCAGTTGAAAATATAAATTTACTTTTGTTGCAACGAGTGGCGTTGTAATTCTTCCTGATTCATCTATAATTGGGTTATGATCGCTTCCTTTTAATATTAAAAGATAACCTTTTGGGCTATCCGGAAAAACAATTTTTCTGTCGCCAGTTTTAATCTCTTTAATATCAGACACAGATTGAACAACCGTACTGTCTGTTTGTGCGAACAAAAAATGAGATTTAAGGATGAGTAAACCAATAACTATTAGCGTTTTTTTCATAACAATAGGCACTAACTTTCTAAACGTAGTGACAATAAATTTATAATATTCCATTTACCTTTAGCTGCGCAAACGTTTGTGTAATTTATAATGCTGCTGTATCAAAAACAGAAAAGACCAAAATCATAAGATTTTAGTCTTTAAAGTCCTGAATGGAAACAAACAGGATAAACTATAATTTTTGTAGAGGTTTAGGTCGACTCTCCCAGCGCCTTATTAAAATAATTTAAAGCCAACCGACAGGTTAAATAAACCAGATTTTTCATCCAATCCCTTATTAATTTTAGTAATTCCCCTGCTATATTTAGCGTCTATAGTAATATTACCAATATCAACTCCTGCATTGATTACGCCACCAAAATTAAGTTTTTTGTAATCAAATCCGCTTGGTCCTTCAGCCTTATTAAGTGTATAGTTAACATCAGGTCCGGCAGAAATCCTGAAGTTTAAAGCTTCAGTATTAATCAGTTTATAACCAACCATCAGCGGTAAATTTACCTGATGAAATTTAGGTGTGTACGTATTGGAAGCATAAACGTATGAGCTTTTAAAAGTTACATAATTTAATTCGGGCTGGAAATAAAGCGAATTACCCACTCGGGCAAATGCACCAACATTATAGCCAACTTTCCCTTTTTTATCTGTTATCCCTTTTAGGCTTGTTGGTAATGTTGCATAGTTTAAACCCGCTTTTAAACCAAATACGACGTCTGAATTCTGTGCTTTTACAGTGCCTGCCGTTATCGCCATAACTGCAATAAATAAATAAAACTTGTTTACTTTCATAATTTTTGTGTTGAATAATGGATGTTTTTTTTGTTATTTGAAAGTATGACAACTACAAATGCCTTTACCCCTATCTACAAAAAAAATATAATTCAACCTTAAAAACTATATATACCACATAATTGTGATATAAAAATTCTTTGTTAGATTTGTAAGACTCATAAACACATACCTATTTGGCAAAGAACTTGATTTAAATAAAGTCTTTGAACAGTACTGTTTATCCATTCAAATTGCGCTTAAATGAAACTATTGATAAACTTATTTGCATTGCTTATGCTTACAACAGCTTTATCAGCACAAAACACCAACCAACACATGAATTATAAAAAATATGCCGGGCGATATGGCAACAGTTCGGGCGTATGCCTTTTTGATGATGGAAAGTTTTTGCTTTACGGTTATGCCACAAGCGTATTTGGCAGTTATAACGTTGAAAACAATCAACTTTTATTTTATCCGGATCAGCAGGAATTGTTTAATGTATTTGCGCATCAGAACAAAAGCATTGGTAATAACACAAGAATAAATTTTGTCGGTTTTGAAAGAACTGGAAAAACTTACATTCGGTTTGATAAAGAAAATACGTATAAAATATTTAATGATGGAGCCAATTGCTTTAACTCCCCTTTTGTTTATGAAAGAGCAAAAACACCGGCAAGCTTTGCATTATTAGCATTAATAGAAGATTCGAGAGACAAAAGTAAGACCAACAATTTATGGCACTATACCAACGAAAATGGTTATAATGATTTTATTTTGGTATATAATGCGCCTAAACGTGAATATGAAAATTTTATCGGAATAGTTTCTGCTGGTGCGGATGGTGAAGTTTTAAAACTCTCTAATTATGGTGGAGATAAGGGTTACGGGAAACAAAAAAAGAACAAGGATGAAGAAAAACAGATGTCGGAAATTCTGGAATGGAAAAACCAATATGATCAATCAAAAGGGGCCCAAGAAAATATAATTTTTGCCAACAAACATTATAATATTTTTCCAGAACCTGACACCTTAAATTATCAGTACAATCAAACATTAAATCAATACGTCAGTATCCATGATAAGGAAAATGAATCTTATTACCAGCAAAATCAATATAAAGACAACCTTTACCTAAGTAAATATTTAAAATTACAGCCACAAACCAAGGAACACATAAATTCCATTAAAAGCAATATAGCCATTGAAAGTATCTTTTTTTCCACTTGCGGCGAAGGTTCAGAAAAGTCGTATCACTATAACGGCTTCGAAAAGCATAAGGCAGAAAACATGCCAATGCCAGTTAAAATGGAACCTGTAAAAATTATGCCGGATCATAAAAAGGGCAATAAATAATGTATTGAAATGATAAAAAAACGGGCAACCAAGGTAAATTTAGCCCTTCATGTTTTTTTATTTTCCACAAGCTGGGACATATATATGGGATTGATTTTCCCTTTTGCAGTTTTTTAATGTTATTCAATTGCTTATCTTTTCAATTGATATTTTTATTATGCACAGCAAATAAACCTAAACTTTTTTTAATTTAAATGAATAATAAAGTATAGATAAGAAAATTGAAACTCTGTAAACAATAAAATGCTCAAATCCCACAAACTATCATGATAAAGCCCTTACTAATTATATCTCTAATTTTAATAACCTCCTTCGCAAATGCTCAGCCATTCAACTTAAAATCGGTAGGCGAACCTAAAGCATTCGGCCTTAAAATTTACTTTGGCACGGCGGGCAAAGGAGCTTTTGTACAATACAATGGTCAAAAAGGCATTATTCCTTTACAAGTAAAAAGTTATATGTTTGATACTGCAGGACGCAGAAACAACAAGCCAGATGTTGCTGTTTATCAATGGGATGAGATTATAAACGGACAGATTACAGGAAATTATGGATTAACAATTAAGCAGGATGAGGCGTCTGCCATCTGGTACCTTCGTAAAAAAGATGGTAAACGTTTTTTATTTACCTCAGTTAAAGAAAAAACAGAAAATTTAGATGGGAAAGATAAATACCTTTTACATGGAGCTCTGCTCAGTTTCAATCATTCTAATGATGATTTATTAAACATAAATTACTCCAACCAAACGAAAAAAGCATTAACATTACCCGGTTTTGATAACCCCAATTATACAAGACGGAGCATTATTGCCGACTACAATTTTGATGGATATGATGATATTGCATTTTCAATACCTGATGCCGGGATGGGTGTTTACCACACTTTTAGCATTTTACTCTACCATTCAAAAACTAAACAATTTGTTAAACTGCAGGAACCTGATTATGCTAAATCCAATTGTTCTTGCCTATGTGATATTTCTATAGACAGTAAAAAAAAGCTGCTGTATAGCGCTTGTCGTGGTGCAGCCAGCTGGTGGAAAGATACTTATCGGTTTAACGGTGAAAATAAATTAGTGCTTGTGAAATGACACATCGGTTATTCAATTCTTTGGCTTTATTACCATACCAAATCATCGGTGACAACACCAACAATAAGTTTTATCCCTGATACTGGTTATTGATTTTTTGCTCGGGCTTGTGACAAAATAAATATAAGCAAGTTAAGAATTCCCCATTCTAAAGGTTTCATTAGCAAATAAGTTAAATTAGACATTTGCTCACTGTTGATTTTTTTGGAAAGATTATAGCCGTATTTATCGTAATTGCGACGGATGAATCTATGAAGCCGGGGTGAAAAATCCTGTACCATTTCTTCAAAGGCGTTAGCGATTAACAATTGCCGGTTTACAATTATAGTATTTCCATGCCTGTTGCCAAACCTTAAAGGTTTTACAATTTTTGGATTTCCTGATGCCGCTACTGTGCATAAATAATGTCCTTTATGATCTAATATTGGTGGATGCATCTGTTGAGAAAATCGCCAGGTTGTGGTTTCTGTAAATACTTTAATAAGCGAGTTCGAATCTTGCCCAAACAGGATCAGAATAACGGTTACAAGCAGTAGCAATGGAGCAGTTACGATGATAATCCATAGGGGTGAATTACATTTGTTCGCCAAGAAAAGATTTAACG
The DNA here is from genome assembly GCF_032678625.1 of Pedobacter nototheniae. Taxonomy (GTDB): domain Bacteria; phylum Bacteroidota; class Bacteroidia; order Sphingobacteriales; family Sphingobacteriaceae; genus Pedobacter; species Pedobacter nototheniae_A. Next base: position 216,730 of record NZ_JAVTSO010000004.1, read on the forward strand.
TAGCTAATGTTTTATTGGAATACTTTTGTTCAGTTGCGGCTAAGGCTATTAATAACCTGAACAACCAGTATTATTGAAATAAATAGACTTAAGGTTGGGGCAAATAAGAAGAAAAAAATATGCTCGGATTTGTCATACCCATCAATGCTGCTGGTATCATGTTTAGTAAGTTGCAATAAGACAACTATGCTAAGTATAATCCCAATAAAGATAAAACCCAACGATAAAACTTTTGTTAATGGAGGCAACTTATGCCCTCTTGTCCAAACGAGCAATAACGAAACATTAAAAGCTGCAAAATAAAACCCTAAAGTAATAATATGTTTGCCACCAAATAGAATATAACAATCGCCATCAATAGGATCAATGGCTTGATAATAGTCGTTTTTATGCGTTAACAAGCCTATAAAAAATAAGCCTAAGGAAAGAACATATACAACAGCCAGAATGATTTCTGGAAATGAGCTGTCTTTTTTGATCTTTTTAAACATAAAAACTGTAAAACAGATTACAGCTGAGAGACATAATAATGCGTAAACAAAGATCATGGTTTATTTTTTATTTCAACATCAAGTTTCTTAACCTATACTAACTAATTATTTCAAGAAACCAGGTTATCACAACTTAATCATCAAAACCAGTAAATCTTGTATTTTTATATAAAATTTCGAAAGTACTTTTCCCTTTAGGAATATGAAGGTAGAGTTTATAAAATTTAGTTGAAAGTTCACCGCCTGACAATTGAGCTTCGCCCCAAATAGGGCTTCGGTTTTTAAGTTTTGCATCCTCACTTGTTTGTTCTAAGCAAACAATTTTGCCATTACCATACAAACGCATTCGGTGGTTTTCCAATGGTTTTAACTTGAATTCAGGGATTAAGAAATAAAATTTATCTGCATCCTCTATTGCTTCCAAATCTTCCTGATGAACATATGATGATACAATTTCGTCTACATCGCTTTTAAAACCCAATCTAAAATAATCGTCCATTTTTTTGCCTTTAATCAAATTCCAGTAATACCGGTAGGCTTCTTCAGTTTTCTTGAGAAGTAATTTTTGGTCTAACTTGCTCAAGTCTTCACTATCCGCCAATGTTGATAAAGTATAAGGCACTTCTGCTTCAAACGGTACTGTATATTCGTAATAATCTTTTCCGGCCTCTATAAAAGTTTTTCCATCAGTTTTAGTGGCTGATGTATGTTTGAGCACCACTTGCTGGTTTTTAAAAGCGGTTATCCTATCGGTTTCTTTACGGCCAACCAATTCAATTTTTATGTATGTATTTTCTGTTAAATGCTTAAACTCTTCGCCAATAGCCGCCGAATGTTGTGGGTACAAACGATAGGTAAGCAATTGCTTGCCAGATTGATTGATATAGGAATTTAAACAAACAGGTGTTATAACAGATGATTCCTCAAAACGTCTGTAAACAGGCACATCATTTACCAAAATTTCATAAAAACATTGGTTTGACCTTATAGAAAAATAATATTCGGTTCCTGTTGAAGGCTTAATAAATTTAATCTCTTTTTGTATATAGTTTTGTGCGGTAATTTTCTCCTGGTTAGATGCTGTAATGGGTGCTTCTTCATTGGATGAAGCTTTGCTACTTTCAGGTGCTTTTTGCCCACAACCCAGCTGACAAAAACTTAAAAGAAATATTAAAGCGATTAAATTTTTCATTTGTAACCGATACTTATTATAGAATCTCAAAGGTATCTTTTCCTTTAGGTATGTAGAGGTATAACTTAATAAAAGTCGCTTCCGTTCCTCCTTTTTCATTTTTACTTTTGCCCCAGATAGATGACTCCTTCTTCAACCTTAAATCATTACTGGTTTGCTCTAAACAGGCCACTTTACCATTGGCATACAATTGCAATTTATAGTTTTCGAGCGGTTCTAATTTAAAGGTTGCATCTTTTAAAAATGCCTGGTCTTCATTCTCTCCTTCCTTGATATCATCCACATCCCAATACTCAGATTTTATTTGAGCAATAGTATTTGCAAATGTTAGCCTGTAATAAGTTTCTATTTGCTTGTTCTTAATAATATTATAATAATATTGATAAGCAGCCTCCGTTTTTGCTAAAAGTACCTTTGGCTCTATCTTACTAAGGTCTTTACTTTCCTCCCAACCTTTCAACTCAAATGGTACTTTTGCCTCAAAAGCAAAGCTGTATTCATAATAATCTTTTCCATCTCCTATAAAAGATTTCCCATCTGCCTTGGTAGCCGCATGATGTGTGAGCAACAATTTTTGCTTATCGAAGCTATTTGCTGTATCGGCATTGTTGCGCACATATAATTTAACATCAAACTTGGTGTACGGAGTAAGTATATTAAACCCTTCGCCATATGTTCTCTTGGTTTGAGGGTACAAACGGTAGGTAATAATCTGTTTTCCAGAATGGTTAATATAGTTATTTAAAATAATGGGGGTCATGATTCCACCATCTTCGAAATAATGAAATACGGGTATATCATTAATCAATACCTGAAAAAAACACTGTTCGTGATTTACATAAATATAGTATAATGGCTCATCAGCATAACGCTTAATTGCTTTTATCTGGTTTTGTGAAGAGTTTTCAGCTGTTATTTTTTCCTTGTTAGAATCTGTAATGGGAGGTTTACCAACAATACTCTCCTTTGTATTACAGCTAAGTAATACGAAAGAAAAGAAACAAAAAAGCAGTATTCTCCCAATCATTTACTATAAAATTTCAAAGGTATCTTTTCCTTTAGGAATGTGGAGATAAAGTCTAGTAAAGTTCACTCTAGTTTCTCCCTCACTTGTTTTGTATTTACCCCAAATTGCCCATCTTTTTTTAAGTCGTAGATCCTCACTAATCTGTTCTAAACAAACAATTTTTCCATCTCCATATAATTTCATGCTATAATTCCCCAATGTTTCCAATTTAAAAGAAGGCTCATTAAAATCAAGTAATTCATCATTCATTCCATTTTTAATCAGATCTTCATCTAAATATTCCGAATTAATTTGTGAAATATTAGACGCAAAACCTAATCTGAAATAATCATCCTTCTTCATTTTATTTAAAATATCCCAAAAATATTGATACGCCATTTCTGTCTTCTTCAGCAGTTCTTTTTGATCGATCTTTCTTAAATCTTTACTATCGTCTAAGCTTTTTAATTCATAAGGGACTTTTGCTTCAAAAATAAAGCTAGACTCGTAATAATCTTTTCCATCTCCTATAAAAGATTTTCCATCTGCCTTTGTAGCCGCATGGTGAGTGAGCAATAATTTTTGCTTATCGAAGCTATTCGCCGTATCGGCGTTGTTGCGCACATATAATTTTACGTCAAATTTGGTGTAAGGCGTAAGTATATTAAACCCTTTGCCATATGTTCTTTTGGTTTGAGGATACAACCTATAAGTAATGGTTTGTTTACCAGAGTGACTAATATAGTTGTTTAAGATAATTGGCGACATAATACCGCCATCTTCGAAATAACGGAATACGGGTATATCATTAATCAATACCTGAAAAAAACACTGTTCGTGATTGACATAAATATAGTATAGTGGCTCATCAGCATAACGCTTAATTGCTTTGAGCTGGTTCTCCAGGGCATTTTCAGCTGTTATTTTTTCCTTGTTAGAATCTGTAATGGGAGGTTTAACAAAAGTACTCTTCTTTGTATTACAGCTAAGTAATACACAAGAAAAGAAACAAAAAAGTAGTATTCTCCCAATCATTTACTATAAAATTTCAAAGGTATCTTTTCCTTTAGGAATGTGAAGATATATCTTATTAAATCTTACCCTTGTTTCACCCTCGGCAGTTTTATATTTCCCCCAAATAGGTGTCTTATTTTTTAATCTTAAATCTTCACTTGTTTGTTCTAAACAAACAATTTTTCCATTTCCATATAGATGCATTTTATAATTGTTTAATGGCTCAAGTTTGAATGTGGCTTCATTAAATATAAATTTATCTTCTGATTCACTTTCTTTAAGAGCCTCTTGACTTATATAAGTTGCTGTTATCTCAGCTGCATTTCCTTTAAATATTAATCTAAAGTAATCATCCGATTTTTTATCCTTAATCAAATTCCAGTAATATTGATATGCTTTCTCAGTTTTAGTCAGCAATTCTTTTTGATCCATTTTACTAAGATCTTTACTATTTTCCCAACCATCTAATCGATAAGGAACGACCGCATCAAATGAAAGTGTGTATTCGTAATAATCTTTTCCATCTCCTATAAAAGATTTCCCATCTGCCTTTGTAGCCGCATGGTGGCTGAGCAATAATTTTTGCTTATCGAAACTATTTGTTGTATCGGCATTATTGTGCACGTATAATTTAACATCAAATTTGGTGTACGGAGTAAGTATATTAAACCCTTCGCCATAAGTTCTTTTGGTTTGAGGGCACAAACGATAGGTAATAGTCTGTTTACCAGAATGATAAATATAATTATTCAAAGTTATTGGTGTCATCATTGAGCCATCTTCAAAATATTGAAATCTTGGTATATCGTTTACCAGAACTTCAAAAAAGCACTGCTCATGATTAACGTATATATAGTATAAAGGTTCATTTGCAGATCGCTTAATAAATTTTAATTGCTCTTGAAAAAAATTCTGAGCGCTAATCTTTTCATTATTTGAGTCTGTAATAGGAGGTTTACCAACAGTACTATCCTTTGTATTACAGCTAAGAAATACAAAAGAAAAGAAACAAAAAACTAGTATTCTCCCAATCATTTACTATAAAATTTCAAAGGTATCTTTTCCTTTAGGAATGTGGAGATATAACTTAATAAAAGTTGCTTCCGTTCCTCCTTTTTCATTTTTACTTTTGCCCCAAATTGACTGCCTTTTCTGAAGCCTCAAATCTGCATTTGTTTGTTCTAAGCAAACCACCCTACCATTACCATACAATTGCAATTTATAGTTTTCGAGCGGTTCTAATTTAAAGGTTGCATCTTTTAAAAATGCCTGGTCTTCATTCTCTCCTTCCTTGATATCATCCACATCCCAATACTCAGATTTTATTTGAGCAATAGTATTTGCAAATGTTAGCCTGTAATAAGTTTCTATTTGCTTGTTCTTAATAATATTATAATAATATTGATAAGCAGCCTCCGTTTTTGCTAAAAGTACCTTTGGCTCTATCTTACTAAGGTCTTTACTTTCCTCCCAACCTTTCAACTCGAATGGTACTTTTGCTTCAAAAGTAAAGCTATACTCATAATAATCTTTCCCATCTGCTATAAAAGATTTCCCATCTGGCTTTGTGGCCGCGTGGTTTGTGAGCAGCAATTTTTGCTTTTCGAAGCTATTTGCTGTATCGGCATTGTTGCGCACATATAATTTTACGTCAAATTTGGTGTAAGGCGTAAGTATTTTAAATCCTTCGCCGTATGTTCTTTTGGTTTGAGGATACAACCTATAAGTAATGGTTTGTTTACCAGAGTGACTAATGTAGTTGTTTAGGACAATAGGGGTCATAATACCGCCATCTTCAAAATAGCGAAATACGGGTATATCATTAATCAATATCTGAAAAAAACACTGTTCGTGATTTACATAAAGATAATATAGTGGCTCATCAGCATAACGTTTCACTTCTTTTATCTGATATTGCAAAGTATTTTCAGCTGTTATTTTTTCCTTGTTCGAGTCTGTGATAGAGGGTATTGTATTATCCATAGAATTATTTTTTTGTTTGCATGCTCCCAAGCTAAAAAGGGTTAAGAGTATGATATACTTTGTTTTCATTATTGCGCTGTATTGTTTTTATAAAATAAGTTGACTTTCATAATTGTAAAAGTCTTGTCCTTAAATAGATGGAATTCTGTATCAATTAGATTGCTTTCTGAATCACTATCCCAATCTTCTTTTTCACGGCTACTTTTTTTAACCCCAAGCTTCACCTTCCCTTTAATCCCCGAAAAATAAATTTTGTCCTGATAAAAAAGCCCTTCAGTTTCATTGGCTCCATAGGTACGGGTGTGCACTAAATGAGACTCCAAAGCAGTTTCTAACATTGCATCGTACTGTGTATGGCTGTTTTTAAAAAAGGTTGAGGCTAAAAAAGGTGAAATCGGGATACAACCAACAACATGTATGCGGCCTTTTACCATTAATTCGGCTTCCATTTTTATTGATGTATCGCCAATTACTTTACCCGCACTATTGCTAAAGCCTTGTTTTAAACTATTTTTAATACTTACCGGCCCGGCAAATTGTTCGTGTGGCGCTGGCGAAGAAATTTTAATTTTATATTCCTGGTTAATACTCCCGCTAAACATAATTTTAATCTTCGCATCGTAACCTGCACGATCTAATAAGGTTTGCAAACCCTTGCCGATATTTCCTTCTGCCTGTTTCCGCCCAAAGTTTCTACCTGTTTTGTATATATTATCATTTAATGGATCACTCTCATCCATTTTTTCCTTTTTCAGGTCTTTAAAATCTTCGTTATATACATACTCTTCCTTACCTTCTTCATTTACCTTTTTTTCCTGGGTAAGCGCTCTTTGTATAATGTCTTTTAAAGTAAGTGTTTTTTCAAATTTAATGCCAATTACCGGATCGGCCTTTACATTAAATTCGGTAATATAATGTACTATGCCATCTTTATATTTTTCTAAATAAGTACCATAGGTAAAGGCTACCTTGGGGAATATAAAATCGAAACCTAACTCATTTACTTCCTTTTCTATTTTTTGGGCCTTTTTAAGCAAACGGACTGCCTTTTTTAACTTTGGCAGTTTAGCCGCAGCAGATTCGCCCATGGTAAGCACCGCAATAATCAGCTCAACAATCATTACAATAATGGTGAGGGTTAAAATCCCTTTTTCTACCAAGTCTCTATTGTTGTCTGTGTAGTTGGTTAGTTTACTAAACTTACCGCCACTATAGTTCCATTTTTTAGCGTAACCTATGCCATACATTTCTGCTTCTGATACGAAAAAATCAATGGCGAGATTGGTAAGCATTACGTAAGCTTCTCCCATTGGAAAATACTTAAGTACGCTGAGGTATAAATCGATATAATGTTTAGCCCTTTCGTGCAGCCCTTTAATGCCTTTAATTACCGATATGGGCTCGGGTTTGCCACGGTATACAATCGGGTAATCGCCATCAAAATCGTAGGTAGCCTGTAAAATCCATAGGGCATCGGTAAAGGCATTAACAACCAAAGTGGCTTTTTTTGGGTTTGGAAAGTAGGCGCAAGAGTGGATGCCCAGTTCATATCTATTGGGCTTTAATCCCAATGCAGATGGAAACATATCGCCTTCAAAAGAAAATATTTTTAAACTTCCTTTTTCGCCATTAAGCGGAATTTTATAATTAGGTTCAAAATTATTGAAGTTGACTAAAACATTACTGTCAATCTGGGTATGGTCGTGCTGCTGTTTTTTATCGTTCCCCATCATGCAACCGTCTGTTACATACTTTTTCACAAAAACGGCAAGGTCAACTGGTTCTTCTACATTTGGAGTTATGGTGTTATAAAAAACAGTATTTGCATTATTTACATTAAATGTAAGTACTGTTTTACGATTTATTTTATGTATTGGTCTATCTTCATTGGTAATATAATCAAACTGCTTTGCTTTGCTTTCGCCATAAGGGTAAACAGATAGCTTGTTTTTAACACCATGCGTTAAAAAATAGCTTAAGATAGCATTTGCTCGTTTCTCTGTTAAATCATAGTTATACTTATTATCTTTCCTAATATCTGCGTAAGATTCTATAGATACAGGTACCTGCGAGTTTATTTTAAGATACTTTACAACGTTATCAAGCATTTTCTTATTAGCCGCAGGCACTTCATATTGATCTGTATCATAGAAAATATTTAAACCAAAAGAAAATGGTTTCTGCGAAAAGCCTGTTGCAACTGGCTTATTTTGATCAAATACCGTTATAAATGTTTCCCTATCGTGGATATTAATTTGAGCAAATGAACAAAGATCATATTTAATAGGCTGTTTTTCTTCCTCGCCTATGGTAATTACCTTATTGCCTTTTGGCAATGGAACAACCTTGGTAATTAATTTGCCAAAACTATTTTTAATAAAAAGGTGGGTTGCATGTTTTAAATCGCCTTTCGGGGTGGTGTCTTTAACATACCCTGAAGCACCTTCTACTGTTAACATGATGTAAAACTGTTCGATGGGTTTTTCTGCACCAATTTCTTTTCTCCATTGGAGCACGTCGGCATAAGGAATATGCACATCTATTATACCGTTACTGCATGTTTCGGTATAGGTTTTTTTTATTTTCTGGTTGTCATCCCTAAATAAGTTAAACTCACAATTGTAAATATGAATGGTACAGTTATAGCCATTTAAACCTTCCACTTCTAAATGCAGGTGAAGCGGTACATTGTATTGGGTAGGGTTTCCGCCGTGGATTTGCTTATTATTTCCTTCAATATCTTCCCGCCAGTAAGAGCTTACTACGCGCCATGGGCTATAAGCGCGTACATATAAACCTGTACCGCCCGACAAATCTTTAAAGCCTGTTAAGCTGGCTTCTACATAATAAGAGACTTTGCCTGCATTGGATTTGGGGATGAATAAAGTATATGGTTTTGCAACAGAGCGGCCTTCTTTATAGTAATCTATTTTTCGATCTGCTGATTGCCTGATCCAGATAACTTCCTTCTTTTTATCAGCTTCAGTTGTACCTGGAAACCATTCGCCAACTACAAAACCTATAGTAGATCCTCCTTCTATAACAATAGAATAGTTTGGTTGCGATTTATCTTTATAAATCTTACCTTCTCCATTCCAAACAATTTTTTTTACACCTTTTTTAGCCATTGCTTTCCGTATTTTGCCATAAACTATCCATCAATAACACCACTTTCAACCACTTCGTCTTCTTTCATATCCTGGGCACTTACCATTGGATTCAAGCTCTTTTGTACCTCTTTATTTGTATTGTCAAAATTCTGCCCGCCCGGCTCTGCTGTTTGTCCGTGCTTAATAATTTTTATGCAATCTGTTCCACCAATCGGGCAGGTCGCTTTAGAATCTTCCAAAAGAATTTTCCCACCGTTATCCAGCACCGTACTTTCATAAAAAGCAGACCATTTAGTTACCGTTGCAACACAGGGCGAATTATTTTTTTTAGCACAACTACCGAATGTATTTTTTTCGAAAGTAGAACCTAAATCCTTATCTGTTGCAATTGGTTTTTTGCTTCCTTTATCGTCATTTGCATAATTTTTGGTATTAGTCAAAACCTTCAAATTATCGGGCTTTGTACCAAAATTGCACAAACAAGTGGCGCCCTGTACTACAATATGTTTTTCTGCCATAATGTTAATTTTTTTGCCGTTAAAACCACTTTTCCCAAAAGCTTGTTTTACCTGTATTTTTACGCCCATCAATAAACACCAAACTATCTACTTCAGAGGGCGATATGTTTGTTTGTACATTTCCTGTTTCAATTCCATCTCTCGTAAAAAGCTTAAAAACAATCCTTTTCTCGGTTAAGTCTTTACAGGTCCACTCTGCTATTATAATCTGAATGGCTTTGGAAGCGGCATTTAAAACATATCGTGCCTCATAATTTCCAGTCATTGAATTTTCTTCATCCTGAATCAATTCGCCCTGGTGATTTACTTCTACCGATCCAAAATGATTAGTATACTGATTTACTTTTTCAATTGTTTTATAACCAGACACCCAAGGTTGAAGAATGGGAAAATTTAAATACTCTTCTACGGTTAAGGTTTCAGTATAGTTTCTATAAATAGCCTGAAAATAAACCTTGATAAACCAGTCATCCCTAAAAATAAGCTGGATAAAATCATCATCTGCCAATCTTTCTTCCATCAAACCCAAATATTTTGAAACATACTCACCTTCAAAATAGTCGGTAATTTTTTCTTTTGCCTTAGGCCAGCGCTTTCTTATTTCGTTTATATTTTTAACACCTAAAAACCTACCCTCTTTATCGGTTTCTATGGTTAGCGGATAAAATATTTTACCGGCTTCATAAGCCAATTTATCTGCCACCAAATCAGGTTCTAATTCATTAATATAAACAGGGCCGGTTCGCTCTATTTGATATGAAATGGTAGATTCTTCATTAATCCCCAAACAAGTTACTGCGAGCTCGTATTTAATTTCGTTCTCGGCAGAATTTTCCTGGGTTAATATGGTTAAACCATAATTTTTCCTTTCACCCTTCTTATTAAACTTAGAAGTTAGTCCATGGTTACCCGTAAACTGAACTGGTAAACCCGTCTTTTTATTTTCTAAGGCTACAAATGCCTTCTGCTCTTCCGGAGCAGCGGATTCATCTGACAAAAGGCTTCTATAATTCATATCCGATCAGAATTATTAATAGGTTACTCTGGTTCTGTTTGGTGCCGGATCCATTCCTACTCCATCATACTCAGCAGACCAATGAAGGTATTCGTTTCTTAACTTTCTGAGGTCGCTTTGCTCAGTCAACTCTCTTTGATAGTCGGCAAAACGCTGTTCAGGTACCTTTGCGCCCTTATACTTTGCATGTATATCTTTATAGGGTTTAAAAACATACGGCCGAACGTTTTTATGTATAGAATCCTGAAGTTTTTTCTTTACCCTAACCAATAATGGATCGGCGGATATTACATACTTTTGATTTTCGAGCAACTCTTTGTTAATTGGAAACTTTTCTTCAAATTCCAAAGCATATTCAATCATCAGGTGCAAAGGGATGTAACTATAGGTGTTTTTCAGATCTCTTGTTCCCGAAAGTTTTCCCCAAAAATCGTGTACGGTTAACTGCTGATCAGTGAACCATCCCTCGGCAACTAATCTGTTTTTTTCTTTGATTAAATCTTGTTCTGACCCATCCAAAATTTCATCAACATTTTCAACACCGTTTGGATAACTACCGCCAATATCACAATGTACGCCAGGCAAACTTTTCTCTAATCCTACCCTTGTATTGGTTAAGGCAAAATTTTCACGATGTTCATTTTCTGCAGTCAGGTGAAAAACGCATTTTGCTTTATCAATATTATTAAGGCTTAAATCAGTTATATCGTTGGTAAAATCGTGGTTTAAAGCGGCTGTTGATACCATAGAGGTGGCCCTTGGTTCGTAAGAGGAAACGGTATCGTAAATTCCAAGGAAACGAACTTCCAGTCGTTTTACAATTATTCCAGCATCTCTAAATAAACCACCTAAAAAGCCATGTTCAGGAATTGTGATTACAGCAGGATTGGCTTTATTGTTATTACTAATTTTTATTTCACTCCGCGTTACTTCTGCAACAAAATTTCTGGCTGCTGCTGCCCCACGGCTAAATCCAAAAACATCCAGTATTAATACAGAGATTTCTTTTCCCTTTGGCAAAAGTCCGGCTAATAGCCTGCAACCTTTTTCTACTTTACTTCTAACACCCGTTTCGCCTGTACCCAAAGCATAACCTAATGTATCATCACCGCCCTTATCAGTCGTACCTATTCCTTCTATATAAATTTTCCCTCTTCTATACCCCTCCAGCATTCGGGCAACGTTGCTATAGGTATTTTGATAACTACTTTTTTCGTCACCCTTACCATGTTTTTTATAAGCCGCAGCTTTAGCTATATCATTAGGATCTGTAGATTTATTTTTTTTATTGTATTCTTCACGACCTTCGGTATTTGTTTTATTGTTCCGTGTACCATCGAAGAACATTCCAAAACGATATTCCAGTCCCTTTTCTACTGGTCCGGGTGGTGCATAACCATTGAAACTAACGTTGGTTGCCATAATTTTTTATTTGGAATTCAATCTGTTTAACCGGTATTTTTAATGCTCCCTGCACCAAATCCAAAGTCAATTTTTTATTTTGAGGACTTATACTAATCAATAGCTCGGCTGGTAAAGCTTTATTTAACTGTTCTTTATAAATTTTATTGATTTCGTTAACGTCAAAATCGATAGGAATAGTTGTAGCCAAGCCGTTTTGCTGTAAAGTGGGCAAATAGTTTTTATCCTGAGTTATGACTACATCTGCCTCGTACCTGTTTTGTTCCTTATCGGTAAACATTACATTAAGCAAATAAGGTATAGCACGGCTTTGCTTTGCTAAAATATTATTTCCGTCTAAAATGTATTCTTTCTCCCCGTTACATAGCATAAAAGACCAGTTTGTTAAATTATAACCCGCTGGCAATGCAACTTTTGGTGTCCAATTGTATTTTTCCCGGTAAACGGCGGTAAAAAGTTCGGGTTTAGAATACCCTTTAGATTTAATTTTTGCCTGAACTTGTGGTTCAACAATCATGGTATCAGATAAAACATAATCCACGTATTTAATCGTAAACATGTGTTTTTCCTCATCGTTGAGTTTGGCGGTGTCAATTTTTGTTTCAACCCCCGTAAATTGGGCTACTTCTACCTGATTGCCCCCACCGGCAACCCATACCACAACATTACCCTTTGGCGCTATGCCAACCATAAAAGTATTATAGGTTTCTTTCTTTTTGGTGGTTTCATTAGTAAATCCTTCCTTAAATAATTTAAGGATTTTTTCTTTAGGAAGCTGAAATTGCCCGGTGTATACTTTACGTTCTGCAAACGAAACCCAGGTAAGACCTACATAATCCGGCAATTCTTTAGTATCCGGGCCAGTCGAAATTGTTCCGCCGCCAAGCCCCCAACCAACCGCAATCGGACCCAAATGACTCAAGGTTTGTCCATAATTTTTTCCGGCAACTTCTCCCTGATAAACCTCCACAGGATATTCTTGAGGAGCAGATAATGTTGCCGTCCAATCAAATTTTTCTTCCATATTTTGTCCATTACAACTTACTACTGTTGTTGCAAACAAAAGCAGTAGCAGGTATAAATTATTTTTTAAAATCATGCTTTCCCTCCTCTGCCCACGATTCTCTTGTTGCAGGCTAAAACTAAATTGTTATGCATGGCTTCTATATTAACCTTATCTGCTTTTTTTTCTAATTTATTGTCTACCTGCAAAGAATAGGTCGAATTAACCTTTAAAGACATGTTGGTACATCGTTTTAGAATAGCCATGGCTTAAAACATTTTAGATTTCTCAGCACTATTAACTTCAACGATTTTCCCACTTTGCAGTGTCATATTTTCTTTTTGGCTAAAAACGCTTATTTCACTGGCCAATTCATTGGAGGTTTCAGACTGGCGCAAAAAATCCTTACTTACAATTTCTGTGCGATTATCTGAGTTTTCTTCAATATTACCTGTGGCCGCCAATGAATAGTTATTACCTGCAGTGGTGGCAATATCTTTACCTACTGACACGGTTTGGTTTGTACCTACATTAACAGACTGATCTTTTCCAACCTGAACACCCATATTTTCTGTAACGTTAATCTGCATATTTTTGCAATTCAACGTCATGTTTTCCAGTGCAGTAATGGTAATATTATTTCCTTTGGTATCAATATGGATAATATTTGAATTAATATCTGTAATTTTTATACCCTGCGATCCTGGGTCATCATCAAATTCAATTAAATGGCCACTTCGGGTAGTTAAACTTTTTAAATGGTTTTTAATCTGCGGGCTGCTATCCACATTGCTGCTGTTATAAACACTGCCCATTACAACAGGTCTCGCAACATTACCTTCTTCAAAACCGATTACAACTTGGTCACCAATTTCAGGTACTGCAAAAAAACCTCTGTTCGAGCCCCTGTCGCCTATACCCGCATTAGGTGTTACAACCCTTAACCATTCGGTTACATCGTTGGTCATGCATTCCCATTTAAATTTCACCTTTATGCGGCCCTGCTGGTCGGGATCCTGATGATCAACCACATCGGCAAGCTGCATTTCAGGGCTGGGTTTTTTATAATTTTTAACCAATAACCTTTCCGTGGTCGAAACAAGACCTTCGAAACTATTATGGTATCGGCCTAAACCGTCTATTTCATGATGAATATTGGTAATTAAAAACTTACCAAGGCTTTGTGTATTAAAGGCTGCCTCTTTCCTTAAACTCATGCTAATTTCGGCAATACTACCAATGCTTAATGTAGCATTATCTCCAGTTGCTTTAATTTTTAAAAGCTCACTGATGTTGGCTTTTTCCTCATTATCAACATAACTTTTAATGTCGTTACTGTTGTCTAACCTGATGGATGATGGCTGGTTGAATGTTTTACTGTACACCTGATTTGAAGCCTGAACTACATGAGTAAGGTCCTGAGAACCAGATGTTTTGCCATTGCTCTGGCTTAACAACATCTCATCTCCTTTCGGGTTGTAAGAAAATCGCTTGTTTTTAATTGGGGCAACTTCCATGGCATATTGAAGATTATTTACATCTCTGCCATAAAATAATGAAACCTCTTTTTGGTCATCGGGTTTTCCGAAGCGAAGTTGAGTGCCATCGTAGTAAAACCACTCAAAATACTCTCCTGAAAGCCTGTTTAAAAATTCAAAATCACTTTCACGGTATTGAATTACATAATCAATTGGTGAGGTTCGGCTTGCTTTACTTACAATGGTTAGATCATTTTCGGCGGTATCTTTACAAGCCAATTTTACGATATCATCCAGTGTTTTATCCAGGTAAGAGCCCAAATCAGCTCCACGATCAATTAAAATTGTTGGACTATAGCCGCTTACCACCAATACACCATGGTAACCATGTTGTTGAGATAGCTCTACCTTAGTTACAATGCCTACAAAGTTTTGAAGTTTATCATTGGCATGGCCAAAGGATGCGGAAAATGTTTTACCTACAAAATCACGGCTTTCATCAAGGGTAATAAGACCTGGCGATCCCATTTGATCGTGGTTGAAGCGCAATTCGAAATAGTGGTGATCGTTAAAGGTTTGTTTAAGACTTAAAGAACTAAAATGCTTTATTGTCTTATTCTCTATGTTGATATCGGTAATCAGTTTCAGTTCCATAATAGATTATTTTCTATTTTCCGAAGTTATAGATGTGGTTCATAACTTGTGGAAAATGTAAGCCCTTTCACTTATCTGTAATTACGAATTAACGCGATCAGCACCATAGAATAACCCATAATTTTTTAAACCGCCGGTAGGGCAATTTGGTAGAGAAATGACGTTTGGAAAGCCGAAAGCATTAAAATAAAATATTTTAGCGTTAATACTTATCAGAATGCTAAAAAGCAAAATTATTTTTTTTAGATAAACAAGGGAAATCCTGAATAAAGGATTTCCCTTGTTAAAAATTTTAGCCTTTTGGCCAGTCGTTCTCATGCATGGCGTTGCCAAGCTTAAGTTTACGTGCTGATACCACAAAGCTCAGTGTCATTGGAGTATTGTCGTTAACCGCAATTCCTTCATTGTACTGGATGATGTAACCGTCTTCGAAAGAAAGCTCTTTCATTTTGGCATCTTCCTCGCCTTTTTTGAAAACGATTGTACCTGATTGTGGTTTATACTGATTATTTACCATTGATTCTATTACTGAAGTATCTTCAGTAGATTCAATTTCGATGTTAATGGTACCACCGTAAACACCTGATGACGGGCGCCCTTTAGCGTCTACATCTCTGTTTAATGAAAAGCTGCACTGTAGGACGTCAAATTCTTTTGACCCTAACGTTAATCTGGTTTTAAATGCCATTGTAATAAGTTTTTAATGTTGAAAAAAGAATAATTTGTTTCGACTTTGGCGTGGGCATGTCTGAAATCAATTTCAAATGCCACCACTTAACCGCAGTCTTCTCTAAGTGGTTGTTGGCCAATCGTTACGATGCTCTGCATTTCCGAGTTTCAGCATTCTGGCCGAGATCTGGAATTTAAGTGTCATCGGATGATCGCCCACAATGTTTATTCCTTCGGAATATTTAACAATGTAGCCATCCTCGAAATTAACTTCTTTCATTTTGGCATCTTCTTCGGTCTTCTTAATCAAAAGCGTTCCGGTTATGGGTTTGTATTGGTTGTTTACCATTGCCTCGATAATTGAGGTGTCTTCTGTTGATTCGATCTCAACATCAATGGTTCCGCCGTAAACTCCGGAAGAGGGTCTTCCTTTAGCGTCTACATCACGACTTAGCGCATAGGCACAATGAAGCACATCGTACTCCTTGCCTGAAAAATTTAATCTAGCTTTGAAAGCCATAGTTTTAAAATTTAAAGGTGAAAAAATTTGGTTATTAATAGTAAGCCTACTGAAATAGAATAACGAAATATTATGCCAAAAGTTTTATTTCGATTCCGCTTTGATAGAAAAGAATAGTGATCATAATTAAAATTACCTCATAAATCGCGTTTACGATAAATGACTGATATATATTAACTTAAAAAATCAATGTAACTTTTTTGTTTCTTTTCCTGCTGCAATATACCAGCTACTGTACTATCTTATGTACCGAGACACCGTCTAACTTAATGGTCAGAAAAATTATAAAAATTGATACACAAAGAAGGCCACGGCCATATCAACTGAAAAATATGGAACCCCAAAATTATTTTTTCACAGAAATGAGAGAAAAAATATTTCCTACACCTAAAAAAGCTAAATGATATAGGACAATTATTGTGGAATTATTCCACAAAGTGCAGCAAAAAAGGGCATTAACCTATTGCTCAAAATTAAATTATATCAGTTGAGCGCCGAATTTTTTCATTTTCGCCACCCATTTTTGGCTATAATGATTTTCAAGAGAATGTAATTCTCCTATGGTGTTTGTTAACACAGGATTGATGTGACATTTCTCGAAAACATTTTTCTTAATAGAAAGATAGGTTGTTTTCTTATTAACTTTCCAGTCTTTGAAGGTTGCTTCGTCCAGAATGGATACAATACGTCCGGATTTCCCACTAAAATTATTATCTATACTTTGATTCCTGGTTTTGAAAATCTGATCAGGCATAAACAAGCGGTCAAAAAAGCCCTTGATTTTTGTAGGGATATGATCTACATAAACCGGGCAAAATAACACAACGTGATTGCTTTGCCTGATGGCATTTAGTGCCTTTTGCAAATCAGGTTCAAGTTCGGCTATTTGCCTGTTGTTAAAAAGTTTATTTGCATTAAAGATCAGGTCGGTAATTGCAATTTCCCTAACCGTGGCACCAACACTTTCAGCCCCGCTTTTATAAGTGTTGATTAAAAAATCTGTCGATACCGTCTTTTCTATATCCCCATTCAGGATAAGTACTTGCTTCATTTATGGTTTGGTATTAGCTATTGAGGCGGTAAATGTGTTACAAAATTATAAAGATTTTGTTAACGCAGTGTATCAAAACAAAAAAACCTGACTAAAATAGTCAGGTTTTATATTATTGTTTAAAAAAATGAGTTTTATTGCTGGTTATATTCCGATGCCCAGGTGGTACTTTCGTCTTCTCCTTTATGTCCATCTAATTTAACCACAAAACTTTTCGCAGGAAAATAAGGCGTAATGTGAATGTCTAAATGAATCCTGTCTTTTTGTTGTTCATCGCGTTCAAAACGCATAATTTTAAACCTTTCAATCAAACGTTCAGGTCCCTGGATGCCATCTAAAAATTTAACAATCTGACCGCGTAAATCTTTCTCGGTTTTAGAAGTCCAATTTTCGAAAGCTCTTCTGTTTAAGAAATCGAATAGTACTTTGGTTACATAATCGAATACCCGAACAACTGAATAGGTTTGTAAACCAATGTTATCGCCATTAAATAATGTTTTAGCGGAGAAAGCCATTACCTTGCCATATTCATTTACCATGGGCACTAAGCCCACACGTTCTAAGTGAGAAATTTCGCTTTTTTTAAGGTCAAATTTAACACCATCTACTTCGTTAATGGCTCCATGTTTTTTACCTGCAGTAACCTGCGACATTAAGGTATAGTACATT
Source organism: Pedobacter nototheniae (assembly GCF_032678625.1). Classification (GTDB taxonomy): domain Bacteria; phylum Bacteroidota; class Bacteroidia; order Sphingobacteriales; family Sphingobacteriaceae; genus Pedobacter; species Pedobacter nototheniae_A. The sequence goes on from NZ_JAVTSO010000004.1 coordinate 234,525, forward strand.
TTACCCGCAAGTGCCGCTGAACCTGGAACGGTTAGGTCTTCTTCTTCGCCCACTTCGGCTACTTTACCTCTTCCTACCAGCCAGTTACAGGTCATAATTACATTGGAACGAAAGGCATCAGCTCCTGTGAAATTTGCAGCAGTAAATAAATCTAAAACATCATCCGGCTGATCCAGATCGGCAAAATCTGTAACCAACATTGCCTTATTGTTGTGTGCTATTTTACCCCAGCGTTCCAATACCTTATTCGAACCCATGTAACCCGGAACAACCATTATAGAATAGTTATTACGTAGATCCAGGCGGTCGTAATTTTGTTTAAGTTCATCATCCACAAAATCAATAAAACGAGGATTGTCCAGGTCTTTAACCTGATCCATTGATGCATTTAAAAGCACCACATTTTTCAATTTATCAGATTCTGTGTTTTTATAAAACAAATGAACCGAACGGTAGGCCTGCTCCAGTTCTCTTGAAGCTTCCAATGCATTGGCTACATTTTTATTCAGGTTTTCTTCTGCTGCACTTAATTTTTCGGTACTTTTTTCAACCATTTCAGCAACTGAATTGGAAGACTCCAGTACATCGATCCAAAGCTGAATTTTCTTTTTCAGTTCTTCACGTTCTTTCTTCTTTTCATCTCCTGTTAAAAAGATTTGTTTTCTGGCTTTTCGTTCAGGGTTTAAATTCTGAAGTCCGTCAACGGTAGATTCTAACAAATCAAATCCGCCAACCCTGGCCAATTTTTCCAGGTTATCTTTTAATTGGGTTTTTTCTATAGTTTTGGTCTCTGCCTGCTTAAAGCCTGCCTGAGGGTTATCCTGGTTCGCTTGAGATTCTTGTAAACTTGACATAGTTTAAATTTTAGGTCGTTAATTATTTATTTTGCTCCAATTCATCCACAAAATTCTTTAAAGCGCTAATGAAGGCTGTTTTCGTTTCTTCATCATCAAGGGTTGCTTTTAAAGTTTTGTTAGATTTTAATTGCTTAATTACATTCAATGACATCTCGCGTTCGATGTTTACATTGGTTAAGTAATTACTCTGGTTAACGATATTTTTTACGCCAAAATCACTAAGGTCTTTAAAGTTTAGGGTTTCACCAATAGTGCCCCCGTCTTGCTTTTCGAATGCGACCTTAACGCTGGGTTTATAATGTTCAAATACTTCGCGAACAGTTTTCAATCCTTCTACCTTTTCTGGTTTTATTGGTTCGTTATCCGTTAATTTTTGTACAAACAGCGTTTTATTGTAGGCAATATCTGCGAAGGCTTCTGAGGTATCGATTTTGCGCTCATTTCCTCCAATTTCATAATTAAACATAGTATGGTCGATTTTTAGATTTTAATTTATAACTTATAATGATATAGTACTTAACGTTTTATTCCAAATTTTGTTCCAAAACAACATTTTCTGCATTTAAAATGTTCCACTCCAGCTTATCTTCCTGCGGGTGTTTGCTCACTTTTATTTTTGAACCCTTTTTAAGCTGCCCTGAAATAATGTATTTGGAAATAGGCCTCCGTAATAAGTTTCTGATAACTGCAGACAACTGCCGTGCACCATATTTAGGTGTAAAACCATCCAGTGCAATCATTTTTTTAGCATCCTCTTCAATTTCAAACTCTATACCCAGTTTATTTAAGGAATCGATAAGGCTTTTCAACTGGATTTCAAAAATGCGGACAACGTTGCTTTCATTTATCGGAGCAAAAGGAACAATTTCTGAAATACGGGCTAAAAACTCCGGTCTGAAATGTCCGGCCATCACTTCCATCAACTGATTTGATACCGGGATAATGCCTTTGCTAATTTGTTCAGCAATCCACTCGCTACCAATATTGGACGTAAAAAGAATTAATGAGTTGCTGAAATCGCCTTCCTTTCCTAAACGATCGTGCATGTGGCCTTCATCTAAAATTTGCAAAAAAGTATCAAATACCGAAGGGTGTGCTTTTTCAATTTCATCAAAAAGCAATACAGAATAAGGTTGTTGTCTGATTTTATTAACCAGCAGTCCACCTTCTTCGTATCCTACGTATCCTGGAGGCGCTCCATAAAGTAAGGCAGCACTATGTTCTTCCTTAAATTCAGACATATCAAAGCGGATCATCGCTTTTTCATCATTAAAAAGAAATTCAGCTATTGATTTGGCCAGTTCTGTTTTACCGGTTCCGGTTGGGCCAAGCAAGAAAAAGGAACCAATGGGTTGCCCTTTTTTGTTCAGTCCGCTTCTGGATTCCAAAATGGCATCTGAAACCGCTTTTAAAGCCTGGTCCTGACCTACCACCCTCTTTTTAAGGTATTGCTCCATGTTCAGGAGTTTTTCTTTTTCTCCAGCCTGTAGTTTCCCCATTGGGATGCCGGTTTTATACGAAACGATGGAGGCTATGTCCTGTTTGGTAATGACATCACTTTTTTCTGCTGCATACTTTTTTAAATCGCCAAAGCTATTTTTTAAATAAGCATCAAACTCTTCGGCTGATTCAAAAGCATCGGTTTGGGTTTCGTCTGTTAAACGGCCGAGCAATACCGGGCTTAATTTATTCTGAAGTAACGCATAAAGCCATTTATAATCTGCAAATCGTTGCACCTCATCCAATTCGGCATTGTTCTGTAAGGCTGTAAATTCTTCTTCCAAACCTTCAATTACCTTGTTGGAGGTATCGTTCATCATCTTCATGGCCGCCATGGTTCTGTCTAGCAAATCAAAGGCCGAATCAGGCAAGCGCCTGTCTTTCATATATCGTTTCGCCAGGCGTACACACTCGGTTAAGGCATCTTTTTCAATGCCCAAAAGGTGATGTTCCTCATATTTTACCGCCAATTTCTCAAGCATTTTAATCGTGCTTTCTTCATTGGGTTCGTTTACCTGCAATACTTCAAAACGACGGCTAAATGCTTGCTCGGGTTCTATAATTTTACGGTATTCATCAATGGTTGTAGCCCCGATAACTGTAATTTCGCCCCTGGCAAGTTCAGGCTTCAACAAATTGCCGATTCCGGCGCCTACAGGGCCTTTGCTATCTAAAAGCGTATGGATTTCATCAATAAAAAGAACTGCTTTCTCAAACTGTTTAATTTCTTTAATGATATTTTTCAAACGGTCCTCCACTTCGCCCTTGTAAGATGCACCGGCAATCAGTGAGCCCAAATCAAGTTCAAAAAGCTGAACGGTTTTTAGGCTTTCCGGTACATCCTGATTAACAATATCAAGTGCAAATCCATCTACCAAGGCTGTTTTCCCAACGCCGGCATCACCAGTTAAAATTACATTTGGTTTTGTTCTTCTGCAAAGAATCTCCATCATCATCCGTGTTTCTTTATCACGACCAATAATGGCATCTGTTTTACCATCGCGAACCAACTGTAACCGATCTATGCAATATTTAAACAACGCATTTCCGGTACCCTTACTTTCTTTTGTACTGGCATTTTTCTCGGGCATTACGGCCCTGTTTATTTCTTCATCCTTAACATAAAGATCTAAAATCTCCCTTTCTTTTATGGGAAATGATTTTAACTGATCTGGTTGAAATCCTACTCCAGGCTTTGCTAATGCAGTTAAAACACAAACTGGTGTAATTAAATCAAGTCCCAGTTTAATACGTACATGATCAGCTTCGTCAAAAACCACAGCAATTTCCGGTGCACCTGTAACGGTATCGTTAAAATTTGATGATTTTTCTATTTCATCAATTCTCACTTCTGCCCATTCGCTTATATATTCTTCATCCTTCCCTATCGAGGTTAAAAATGAACGCAGGCCAACATCCTTATGCATAAGCCCTTTAAGCAGGTGTGCTGCAGAAAATTCAGCATTCCTATATTCCTTTGCTAAGGATTGCGCAATATGGACTGCGGTTTTTACTGATTCGCTAAGATTTGTGATAGCCATAATCCTAATTGATTTTTGGCATAATTGCCTGGTTAAAATTATTTTCGGTAATGAAATAGTAGGTTTTTCCGTTCGATAAAAACTGCTGTTCTATTTGCGTGGCACGTTTAATTTGCTGTACAGATTGGTTTAACAACTTAATATAGGCTTCAAATTGCTCTAAAGGCATTTTTGAATTGTTTTTTAAATCCCCAACTGTATATTGGGTAAGCATTTCATTACTTACAGGCAAACCGGTAACCAGTTTAATATAGTTAGCTAAGGTCATTGCTCTAACGTTACTGGTTGACATATTCATGCCTAAAAGTTGTTTCGGCAATTTAGCATAGTTTTTTACCAGTTTACTTCTGAAAGAGGATTGATCCTGTTGCAGATTTTCGCCAAGCATGATTGAGAATACATCTACAATTTGCTTGTACTCCATATTATTTAATACGATTGCGTATTGTAATGCAGTGTGGTTATTTTTTACGGCATCGGCAGATAAGTTTGCTGTAGAATAATATTTAAAAGCATTATGGGGCATATGATCTGCTACTTCCTCTCCAACAGGTGGCGGAAGCATCGCTTCAACATCCGGTGCTAAGTTTTTGCGGGAAATACCGGTTAACCTAAAGGCACTGTCAAGCGAACTAATTTGTGTATAAATATCTATATTGGTTTGCTTTACAAAACGACGCAAGGCAACAGTCATACTCTGATTTGAGTTTACTGTACCTTTTGTTGGAAAAACTACCCCGCCCTGTATTAAACTATTTGTTGGATAATCCAAATAGTAAGAAATAGAATCCTGCAAACTGGTGTTATAAGGCTGGAAATTTTTTAAACCTTCACCTTTAACGGTCGTATTTTTCCGGTACTCAGCCGTGCGAATAGCTGATTCGGACACCAATTTACGTGATTCGATGACGAAATTATTAAATGACTGATCAAAATCGCTGTAAACCTGAAGGGCAAGTATTCTGGCGTCTGTTTGAGCAACCTGCTCACTTAACTGATTAATCAATGTATTATTTGCACCACCGGTATTACCGGTACTACCCACCAAAATAATCAGGTTGGTTTCATCCTTTTTCTTTTTAAAAAGATTTAAGCCTGCACTTATGGCTGCAAACACAGGCTGATTAACTACCTCCCCGTTGCACTTATCCGTATTTTTTGCCTGGTTGCCTAAAAAGGCCATAAGCTCACGATAATCTCCCTGAATGTTGTTTACAAAAATACCTGGTACAGAGCAGCCATTGTTACCTCTATACACCACACCACCGTAACTTACATTGGTTCCTTTTCCAAAATCGTTTAAAGCACTTTCGAAAGAAGATATGGTATTGGTCATTCCTGAAAAATACTTCATCATGGCACTGCCTCCATCCACTACGAAAACAACATTAACCTTGCGTTTATTCTTACGCAGATTCAGGTAATCCTGGTAGGAAAGCCATGAACCGTTTATGGTTAATAACTTATTGTCCTTTTTATTATAAACATCATTTGCGATTCCTATAGAGTAGCTTCCTTCATTATCTGCAATAATTGGGACACTCCTTAAAATTATATTTTCTCTTTGCAAAAGTGGGTCTATCACAAAATTCTGACCACCGCCAAGGCCATTTCTAATCGCCAAAGCAGTAGAATCATCCACATCATAATTACCTGGTTTTACCGAAGTAATGTATAATCTATCTCCCCAGTTATGAATGGCATCAGCAGAAACCCATCCATAAATACTTTTTAAAGCTGTATCTGCAATCAGCTGATCGTCAGAGCCGATTAGGTATTTTTTACCATCTTCAGATTTTTTAAAGATATAGGCAATTTCGTGCAAACGTATTTTTGTTCTTCTATCCTTAAGTTCGGGTGTATTGTATACTAATATAGAATCGGTGGTATCGTAATAAAATTTAGATTCTGTTAAAGGGTTTTTACCATTGATAATACCGATTGCTTTTTCGGCATAACCCGTTTTTTGGTTAGAGAAAGAACGCTGCCATAAAAGCAATTTAGATTTCGGAATCCAGCCGTAACTGATGGCGCTTTTTTTATCGTTTATCTTTCTTCCCCTAATCATTCCCGCTTTATATTTTATGAGCTTTAAGTATCCGTTTTCTTCTTTAGATACATAAAAAGGTTCCATAAAACTCAATTTTTTCATAATCAAACTTCCACCGGGAGCGGTAGTTGTATAATTATCATCCCGATCTGAAAATACTATCCAGGGCAAGCTGCTGCTGCTGGTACTTTCGTTAACATTTATGGTTTCTGATGGCTTTTCGTAAGTTTTAGGCATGTATTTAACCTTTTTCCCGAAAGATGCAGGCGATTGCGCCTGTGCGGTAAATATCCCTAAGAACAGAATGCAGAGAACAGAATATCTTTTCATAGTATTTTATGTTGAGCTTTTAATTTAATAATTGGTTCTTTAGGTTAATTTATTGGGCTTTAACAGCACTTTCAGCAGGTGCAGGCTGAGCTGGCTGGGTTGCTGAAGAATGTTGTTTGATGTTGAGCAGGTTGGCACAGGTAGAATTTGGTTTAATACTGAGTTGCGCCTCATCAATCGCGATTTCGCCTCCAAAGGTTAATCCCATACAATAAGAATAAATATCGGTTTGTTTTTTCTTCCCGTTCATTTCTACGTTTACGGCAACCTTTTCGTTGCTGCACATATACTTATTGATTAAATAATAATAGTTTGAATTGAAATCGGCCCCATTTGCAATGGCCTGTAGTCGTGCCCTAATGTCATCAATGGTTTTACGTTCGCCATCTCCAGGAGCAACAAGATCCTGTACAATTTCTGCATTGGGATCGGTAATAAATATGGTATGGTATACCGGGCGTGGACTTTTATCTGTTCTAAGGCGAACAATGTATTTTCCTGGTGCCCTGTATGTATAAAGAGCTGTTTTCCCTTTAACATCTACCCGGCCGGTTTCGCCAAAGGACCATTCGAAATTTTTACCTTCTCCATCTCCCTCCAGCCTTACTTCCTCATTAATTACACCGGCGGTGGGGCCGCTGATGGTTAACACGCTATCTATAATGGCTCTAACTGTATCGCGTACATTTACCGGAAATTGTTCCCTAAGTTCTCCGTCTACAGTTAATCGTATAATATAAGAGCCCGGTTTAGTATAATGATAAGAACCGGTTTGAGTTGCAGATTTATCACCATTTCCAAATTCCCAGCTCCATTTGGTGGCTTTATTAGTATTATCGGTATAAACTAAATCTTCATTTAAATAAATCTCATCTTTCAAAATCCGGGCATCTACGGCCCTTTTTTCAAAGAGTGAACTTTTGAATAGAAAAATAAGGCCACTTAAAAGCAGTACAGCTAATAAAATATACAGTATAACGTAGCCTTGTGAATTTGAACTTACTTGCTTGGTGTTTGAGTCAGACATGATTAGCGTTTTAGGTTGATTTTTAGTTTTTTATCTTTGTGTAGACATGGTTTGCTGCAGTTGTCGCCGAGAGATCACGCAGTCATCGAGGTTTCTCTTTAATCCTTCAATATCCCTCAGGTTTCCTTTCATTTCCTGCTTATCGTAAAACAGAATATCGTATAACTGCGAGGTTTGTATAAAGGTTTTATACCTGGAATCTGAAGCCTTCCTTTCATAAGCAGATTTAATGGAATTTAATGAATTCTGAATGTCACTTTTCAAAAAAACAGCTTGTACATTTGGGTCAAAGCGTATAATTTGTTTATAGGTAGTATCAATAGTAGGCATGGTTTCTTTCACCATATCTTCAAATGCTTCATTTTCGCTTATTTTAAGCTCAAGTTCTGTTTTAGAAATTTGATAAGGTGATTTTGGACTGTAGAAAATACCGAAACCAAGTAAGCCAACGGCAAGCACAAACAGGCCTGTGAAAAATAGAAACTGTTCTCTTCTTTCTTTTAAACTAAGTTTTATCATAATAGTAATTTAACGGCCAAAGCGGCCACTGCGAATCCTGGTAACTGCTGAACGGTTTGCTTTTAAACAGTTATCTAACTGATCCCGATAACTTTCAATACTATATCTGCTGGTAAATAAAGAATCCTGCAGGTTAGCCATAGTGGCTACATTATTGTTCATTTTTTCGTACAGCTTAAAACTAATGCTCGAAACTGGCTTTTTATCTATTAATGATTTTATCTTATTGTTGGCATTTTGAATGTCTTCCAGCAGAATGCTTTGTTTACTCAATTCATCTGCATTATAAGTACGGTAGCGGGAAAGCTCTTTGAAGCGAAGCAATACAAGATCGAAGTTGACATTGATCTCTTTTCTAAGGGAGGAGAGTTTTTCTGTTTCTTTAACTTTTTGATCAAGCAATTCGTATTCCCGATTTGATGCATTAAAAAATAAAAAGATGCAAAGAATTGAAAAAGCGGTAAGAAAGATAAAATTAAGAATAAAAATAGTGTAAGATCTTTTGATCTCGAGCGCGTTAATGGATTTCATATTGTTTATATTGGTTTATTCACATACTCTTTGGTTACTAAATGATTAATCTAAACCCACCAATCCACAAAAAATCTCTAAAGATTAATCCTGTTCTATAACAATTTACACTTTCTGTTGTTTGAGTACAAAAAGGTTTTTTTTATTAATATTAATTATAATTTTAACAAACTTTAAGCCAAAAGCCTGTGTCAGATTTTTTTTACAATAAACCCTTCCGTTTTGACAACATTTTCAGGGGTGTTGATTTTCAAGCTACTGACTTTGGAAAATCGATTTCAAACCACCTGGAGTTGATCATTTTTACGCGTTATGGGGAAAACAGGCACAACCATGATTACGGGTGTGAAATCTGGGACCTGGACTTTGAACTTATCGTTAGTGAGAGCATGTGGGAGGAGAAATTCCGTAAATCCTTACTAAAATCAATAACCAAATACGAGTCCCGAATTTATCAAACAGAGGTAGAAGTTAGAATTGCTGAGGTAGAAAACGTTTACCCTTTAAGAAAGATTACCGAGATTAAAAAAAAGGTTGATATTAGTGTTCGTGGTTTAATAACGACCACAGGTGAAAAATATTTTTTTAATATCGCTTTGTTCCTCAGCCCTCTATCTACATAAAAATTAACGACCATTATACTCTACACATGAAACCAGTTTTTTATTCGTCAAAAGAAGAAATCCGGAATAGAATTTTAAAAAATGCTGAAGATTTCTGGAGCATTAAGGATAGTAACGAATTTGATCCGCTCGTAAAATTAATTCTTGAGGCGATAAGCAACGAACTTTTTAATATCGCCAACGATGTAAAAAATCTGGAGAACCGAATTTTTGATAAAATAAGCAGAATTTTAGCGCCTGATCATTTAACATCTGCTTTGCCTGCACACGCTATTGTACATGCCTGGCCTATTGAACAGCAAGATTCCATCTCTCCTTTCACCCATTTTTCAGTAAAAAAGAACAACCTGCAACAGGATGATGCCAATACGGCAAATAAAAAAACCGACATATTCTTTAGTCCTTTACAAACGGTTAAACTTCAAAAAGCGGAGATAAAATACGTGGTTACCGGAAATTCTATTCAAAAAGTCGAATTTCTTAATAAAACTCCGTTATTTAATGCCATCCCCGGCTTTACTGTTGAAAAAAATACCATTTACATTGGATTAAGCGGAATTAACGATTGGATGGATTTTAATAAGTTAAATTTCTTTTTCGATTGGAAAAACTATGCGGTGCCCGAACATATTTACGATCTGCTTTCGCTCGGGAAATGGTCATTTCAGGAAAACAATATTACTGCATACACGGAACGGTTTATGGATGAGCCCGTTTCCGGACAAACACAAGCACCTTTCCATCATAAACGGCTGCTTAATTTAATCAAGGCTGATGTGTTGCAGTTTTACAGCAACAGGTTTATTACCCTGGGCGATTTAAATGATTTTAAGGTTACTGAAGACCAACGTTGGCCCGCTATTTTTTCAACGGTTTTTCAGCAGGAAAATTTAAATCAGCTTGACAAAGTGAACTGGCTAAAAGTAGTTTTTCCTGCAGCCATTACACAAGATATGTTAAATGAGCTGCATATTTTTATAAATGCTTTCCCGGTTGTAAATAAAAAACTAACCCAAATTAAACATCGCCTTAAAACGATGAACAATGTTGTACCTATAAAAACCGAAGATCTGGAACAGATTTTAGCGGTAGAAAGTTTAAAAGATAATAAGGGCAAGGGTTACAATGAAATTCCTTACACCAACGAAAATGAAAAAGGTGACGGCTCATTTTCTATACGTTACGGAGGCACTGAACGGTTTGACACCCGAAATGCAAAGGAGCTTATGGAATATCTTTTTGAGTTATTGAGGGATGAAAAGGCGGCTTTTTCTGCCTATGGCCCTGACTTTTTAACCAATGCTTTAAAAAATCTGGAACAAAATATTGCCTTGATTGAACAAAAAAGCAGAACGGTTTTAAAATCTATAAAAGAATTGCCCAGCTACGTTATTGTTAAACCCTTAGATGATGCGGATATTGTTTTTCTTGACATTTGGGTAACGCAAAGCGAAGATGCCAATAAAATTGGTACTGGTAGTAAACTGTCGGTACACGACAACCAAAAATTAGTAGCTGATCGTGTTTTTCTGTTAACGCAAACCAAAGGCGGGCGTTCTAAGTTAAATGCGGTGAACCGGGTACAGGCTTATAAATATGGATTAACCACCGGCGATAAGGTGATTACAAAGGCTGATGTAATTAACTTTTGTAAATTTGAACTGGGAGACAACGTTAAAAATATAATCCTCGCCAAAGGATTGGTCATGGATTCGAAACCAAACTCGGGTTTTATTAAAACAACAGACATTATTATTGACCCCGCAGAGGGCAGTAAATTATCCAGACAAGACTGGGATGAACTGCTGGCGCTTACACTATCTAAACTTAAATTACGCAGCATTATGAACGTACATTATAGAATACAGCTTAAAGCGGCAACCTACAACGTACTTAGTTAAAATTATAAATATACGGTATAGCCAAGGTAATTACTTTCCGAATCGGTGTGCAGAAAGCTTTCCTGAAAATTTGTTGCCGTAAGCAATTCAATACTAACTTCGGCATCAACGGGAATAAGATAGCTAATGGCCATATCCATGATTATCCTGTTTTTTTGTTCTGGCATAAATTCAATGAGGTCGTGTGGCGAGGTTGGCCCAATATGAACGGTTAAACGGCTATGATCAGACATAAAATTATTACCTATAATGGTATCAATACCTAAAGCACTTTTACCAAGTTGCATTTGTAAATCTTCTGCAATGGCCATTGGTTTTATGGTGCTCGATGTGTCTGTAATTTCCACGGGCACATTAAAAAGCGCGGTTAAAATCATTGATATAAAGCCAATATCATTTCTTTTCTTCTGAATTTCGGGCAACAAATGCATCCAAATAATACTCTGTTCCTTATTAAGTAAACTAAATTCGTTCCATCCGTATTGAAAAATCTGGCTTAAATGTGTATAGGTCGTTTTTTTATCGAGCTTATTTTCATACAGTTCGGTTAACAGGCGGGCATGATTCAATTCTACATCAAAAGGGCTAAAAAACAATCTGGCTTGCTTTTCTTCTTCCCTCCTTTCCCGAATATCTTTCATCATGCCTTCTTCGTCCAGGTCTGCATTACCCCTCGGTGGACGATGGAAAAGTCCTTCAGGCAGCATATCATACAAACCTTCCCGGTTGGTGTTGATCCGGATTCTTTCCTGTCTTCTTTTTTCTGAATAATAGGTCGAAATTCCCTCTATATCCTTGGCAAAAGCTCTTTTATCGGCACCAAGAGGAACTACCTCAATCTGGTCAGCATCTGCAATGTTGCGCTCAATAAGGTCTGCAGCCTGGGCCACTGCCTTGTAATCTGTAAAAATCTCGTTACTAATTAGCGTTCTTTTTTTCATTTAAACATTAAGCTTGCTTCTTTGTTATAGGTTTAACTTTTTATTATCAAACAAATTAATCATTTTAACCAAGTACTAAAGATACTATATTTGTAATTACATTATATCTAATTTTAACAATGGACGTTCAATCATTATTTATCCGTTACCTCTTATTTCCTTTAATTTTCCTGGTTTCTACAGTGGTGCTCTCCGTCATCAATAAAAAGAACCAATTTTTAAACAACAAAAAACTTATCGTAAGTGTTCTGCTTATCGGTATTATTTTGGCAATTCCAGGTTTTTTAGGCTTTCTTAATTTTAGTTTTATGCCGTGGGGATACATCATTTGCTGTATTTTCTATCTTTTATCCGGCACCCTTTATGTTTATTTATTAACCAGGTACTATGCGGAGCCGCTTTTAGAAAGAAAGGTTTTCATTTTTTTTGCAACGCTTATCTCCACTTTGCTTTCGGTTTATCTTTATCAACTGGCATTTAACTGGTTAAGCGATGTGGCCTTTGGCTGGTGGGGCGCAGGCAGCATTATTTGTTTTTTTGTACCACTTATTTTTTGGTGGGCTTATGTTTCATTGCTCAATATCCCATCAGAAATTTACAAAATATGGCAGTATCCGGTAACACCACTGGATATTAATATGGACCATGTGGATTTCGACAAATTGCTGGTTTTAGAACTGGAGCTTTACAAAAAAAGTATTGATCCAGAACCCTTAAAAGTAAAGGTTAAAGCACCTGAAAACATGAATTTTGGCATTTGGTTTCATAAATTTATTGATGATTACAACCTAAAATTTGCCCGAAATCCGATTGAATTCAGGGATGAAGACCAGGATGGTTATAGATGGATTTTCTTTATTAAGACTTCATTCTTTAAGCGTAATATTTTTATTGATCCCGATTTGGACATTACAGAAAACGGTATTTCGGAGAAAATGACTATCTATGCAAAGCGCGTATCAGAAAATGTAAATAAATCTACTGAAGCAGGCGAAAATGCTATATATATCTAACCAGTTAAACCCTCTTTTATGATTAAGCCTTTAAAATATAAATCGATAAACTGGATCAATGGAATGAAACTTTCCAGCGACCATTTTACTGCAAGCGATCTTTATTTACAAGATTTTGTGCGGGATGCGGTATCGCTTAACATCAATAATAGCAATTACGGTTTTTTACCGCCACTTATTGGTTACAACAGTTCTCATGATATCGAAATCCTGGAAAAGGCCACCAACCATATCGAAATTAGGGTTAAACACTGTAATGCAATTACCCCAGAAGGCTGCCACATAGATATTGTACAGAGCGATGCCATGGATAATTTAATGCACAGCCATTATTTTGGACAGTCTGAGCCCCGTAATTATGCAATTCTTTTAGTGGTAAACCCATTTAACCGGGTTCCTGCAGGCACTCCAGATCCAGAAGAAAGTCCTTTAAGGTATCCTGAACTGGCGAAAGCATATAGTATAGTTGTTTTGCCCGAAAATGAGGTTGCCAGCCAAATGCCTGATAATTATTTTCTAATGATTGGACAGGTTTACCATGAGAACGGCAGGTTAACGATTAATAAAAGTTACATTCCACCCAGTTCTACCGTTACCAGCCATCCTACATTAATTCGTTATTACGAAACTTTTAATGTTTTGCTTAATGATTTGCAATTGGCTTCTTTTAAAATTATTGATAAAACCGGTGGCCGGGATAACATTACCCCTTTAGGCAAAAACATACGCTTAATTTCAGAAAAGATTGTTGGCTTTATTGCCGGCATTTTCTATGAATACAGAAATGTTGCCCATAGAGAATCGCCAGTCGTTTTAGTTGGCTATTTTTCTACCCTGGCGCACGTTTTTTTCACAGCGGTAAAACTTATCGACCCTAAAGAACGGGAAGAGTTACTGAAATACTTTTACGAGTGGAAAGATGTTACGCCTGGTAATTTTGAAGAATTATTAGCCAAAACGATAGAACTGGTGTACGACCATAAACAGATCAATCAATCTATGACTACGGTAAATGATTTTCTAAGCGTACTTATTGCCCTTTGGAATAAATTGAGTGGATTGGAATACATCGGTCAGCGTAAGGAAAATATTGTGGTTGCCGAGCAACAGGTGGTACAGCAGGTACAGGCCCGTAAAACGTGGACCTTGCTTGATTAAAAGGTATTTCCCGGTGTAAATTTTATAATGAAGCTATACCTTTTAAACCAGGTATAGCTTTTTATTATTGAACTGAAAAATTAATTCTGTGAGAGTATTTGGCTAACACTTTTAGAAAGAATATTAATATCAAAAGGTTTGGTAAAATTTCTTATTGCCCTGCTGGGAATGTCATCAAACTGAGCCTCTAATATTGCAGATATCAGTATAACGGGAATAAAACTCAATTCCGCATGTTCAGCCATTAAATTACACAAATCGCGCCCATCAGCATTAGGAAGCCTAATATCCATAATAACCAAATCGGGTTTATACGATAAAGCAATATCAAAAAAATCGAGGTCCTCATATAATACTTTCACCTCGTAACCATCCTCGCGCAATACCTGAGCAACCATATCCGCGTTTGATTGGTAATCCTCAACAACAAGTATTCTTTTTTGCGTCATTTTTTTAGAGCTTACTTGCCTAAATTTAATCAAAAAATTTAATTTATATATGCTTTAAAGAAATACATTTTGAACCTTGGTGTTGAACTAATACGCTTCCAAGTATTGACCGGAGCTATTCTTATTTCCCCTGTTTTATTTTTAGGGCGTAGCAAACGGCAACAATGAATAATAAACAGCCTGTTAATCCCAAAGCAAGCGGCAACGAAAAATGATAGGCCACAAATCCAAGCAAAGCGGGACCAGCCAGTTGTCCGGCGTACCCCATAGTACTTATTGCTGGGATAGAAATCGATGTTGGAACTCCTTTTATCTTTCCTCCTTCGCTAAAAAACACCGGAACAATATTTGCCGCACCAATTCCAAGTAAAACAAAACCCAATAAAGTTGTTTGCAACCATGGAAGACTTACTGCAATAAATATTCCGAAAGCAGCAAGAAGACCGCCGCCTACAACAACTGTCTTACCGCTCAACCGTTCCACAATTCGGTCGCCTAAAAGCCTCATAAGTGCCATTGCTATTGAAAATGCAGCATAACCAATCCCAGCCAGTTCAGGCCCTACAGATCTGTTTTCTTTCAGAAATAAAGCGCTCCAATCCAACATTGCTCCTTCTGAAAGAAATACGGCAAAACAGGCAAAACCAAGAAAAATTACACTAAAATTTAGCCACACCCACCGGGATGATTGTTGAACATTTTCTTCTTTAATATCTTTCTCGATACTTTCCTTTTCAATCGCTTTCGTAAACAAGGTTGGAAAATTAAAAACCAGAATGACAATTAAAAGCACTGAAATGGCAATAGCTGCCGCAAGTGGCTGAAGCCCCATTTTAATTAAGATACCGAGGCCTAAAGAACCAAATAATCCGCCAACACTAAATAAACCGTGGAGTGAGGACATAATGGGCTTTCCATATTTGTTCTGAACATGAATTCCATGAGAATTCATCGCAACATCTATCGTTCCAACACCTGCACCGAATATAAATAAGGTTATGCCCATTGAAATTGGTTCGGGCATAATTAATAAAAATGGTAATGAGATTGCCGCCACTAAACCCGAAACCAGAATTACGATGCGTGTTCCGTATTTGTGCGTGAGGTAACCACTAACGGGCATCATAACAATAGCTCCAAGACCCAGAAGCAAAAGTAGCAAACCTAAATTGGCATCATTAAGTCCCAGCCTATGTTTCGCGATGGGTACCATTGGTGCCCAGCTTGAAATTGCCAGTCCGCAAACAAGAAAAATTGCTTGCGTTGAGTATTTAGCTTTAATTGTTATTTTTTCATTATTCATTCTGCAAATTATGCCAATAATATGCAAATTTGCAAATTATAGCAAAACATAAATATTAATTATTGATTAAAAAAATATACTGATGACGAATCCTAACAAATGCGCTTAAGCGAGTTTTAAAGTAAAATAAAATGTAGAACCCGTCCCTAACTCACTTTCCACCCAGATTTCTCCTTGGTGACGGGCGATAATTTCTGCACTTAGATACAGTCCTATTCCAAATCCGGCGATATATTTTGTACTCACCTCTTCTACCCGGTAATAACGATCAAATAAAAGTGCAGTATGTTTGGTACCTATCCCAATTCCTTCATCCTTTACGCTTACAACTGCATAACCATCTTTCTGAATACAGGCAATATAAATTGAAGTTCCTGCCGAAGAATACTTAACTGCATTGCTAATAAGATTATTGATAACATGCCCTATCTTGTCCACATCTGCATTTACGAAGGTTTTTTCAACCGGTGCAAAAATAATTTCATGGGTAGCGTGGGTCATTTTAACTTCGTGTTCCAACTCAGCCAATAAGGAGGCCATATCGAACTGCTCAATATCAATGGAAATTTTTCCGGATTCCAATCTCGAAATATTCAAGAAGCCATTGATCATCTTGGTCATCTTTTTAGCCTGGGTTTCTGCTTTTATCATTGCTCCAGCTAAAAATTCATCACCTTTTTTCGACAACTGCATCTTCGTGAGCTGAATCAGTGCAATCATTGATGTTAAAGGTGTTTTAAGTTCGTGACTAACCATTCCGATGAAATCGTTTTTACGGATTTCATCTTTTTGCCTTTCGGATATATCTCTCGCAATTTTTGATGCTCCGGTAACCTGGCCGCTGTCATCATAAATTGGCGAAACCGTTAATGAAATAGGCACCTCCTTTCCGTCTTTCGTTATTCTGATGGTTTCAAAATGATCTATTTTTTTACCCGCCTTCACTTGCCCTATAATGTAATCTTCTTCACTTAGTCTTGAGGATGGGATAATCAGTGAAATATGCTGGCCTATGGCCTCTGATTCTGAATAGCCAAACATTCGCTCCGCTGCAGGATTCCAGCTGGTGATGATTCCCTGAAGGGTTTTACTTAAAATAGTATCGTCTGTTGAACTTACAATTGAAGCAAGACGGGCATTCTTTTCAGCATTATCTTTGAGCTGGTCTTCATATTTTTTTTGTTCAGTGATGTCGGTAATTGCCCCTGAGAAAAACTGTTGCTCTGGTTTTGCATGATTGTCTATTTTGCCTACAGCGCGTATCCAGCGGACAATATCATTATGGAATCCTTTGATCTGAAATTCCATCTGAAAATCTGTGCCTTGGCTGATGGCCACTTCAATTTGGGAACCAACCGTTTCCCGATACGGTAGAACCACACATTCCATAACATCTGTATAAGAAACCTCGTCTTCAAGGTAATAGCCAAAAAGTGTTTTAAAACGCTGGGATGTAATGAGCTGATTGTTTACTGAATTATAGCTGAAAGTACCAATATCGGCAGCATCGATGGCAAACCGCAAAAGTTGTTCAGTTTTTTGAAGTTCTGCCCGGCTCCGTTCTATCTCATTACGGGTTTGAACATTTGAGGTTACTTCAATAACAAATGCTAAAATGCCGTCAATATGTTCATCTTCATCCAGGCGTGCCTGATAAATAAAATCAAAATAACGATCTTCAAGTGGTCCTCCATCTGTTCTGGCCAGCGGCACTAATAATTCTCGCCCCTCAAAAGTTTTACCTGTTTGATAAACATTTTGCAAAAGGTCCCAAACGGGTTCACCTTTAATTTCGGGTAAGGCCGTTAATATCGGGTTATTTAAGAGCTTTCGCCCTGAAAAGAATTGCTGGTACAAAGGATTAACCAACTCAAAAACCATATCCTCGCCACCCAAAATACAGATGCCGGCAGGAGCCTGCATAAAAAATCGTTCCAGGCGTTGCTTTTCCAACCGAAACTTACCTTCACTAGTCCCAAGCTCTTTTAAACTTTGTTCTAATGTATGCTGGGTTTTGAAAAGTTGTTCGTTGGTCGCTTCAAGTTCTTCGTTCGACGCTGCAAGCTCTTCGTTTATGCCCTGAAGTTTTCCGGCCAGCTTTTCCAACAACCTACGGGATTCGACTTTCTCTGTTACATCATTCGACATTACCAGGACGCCAGTTCTTTTACCGTCTTTATCCGTTAAAGCTTGATAAGAATAATCAACAAAAGTGGTATTGGTTTCTCCATTTTTAGAAACTAACCTAACGGGGTGTTCTTTTTCAAAAATGCTTATGCCAGTAAGCAGCACTTGTTTTAACTGGACTGGAAATGCCTGATCTGCAAGTTCAGGAAGTGCCGTTAATAAAGGTTTACCAATAACCTCCTCGGCCGTTTTTTGCCAGTAAGCAAGATTGGAAGGATTGGTTCTTTCAATTACAAAATCCTCCCCGATCAATACGGTAATACTGGCAGGCAACTGATTAATGACCTGATCAAGCCGGGCTTCGCTCGCTTCTATTTCAGTATTTTGCGTTTGAAGTACTTTCCTGGCCAAGACCTTATCTGTTACTTCTGTAGCAACAATCATAATACCCGTTACATCGCCTCCTACGTTCCGCATCGGCTCATAAACAAAATCTACAAAAACTGTTTCTGGAATGCCATTTCTAACGAGCAAAATCTCATGCTCTTTAGCTTTATAGGTTTCGCCGGTAGATATCACCTCATCAGTAACGGGTTCATAAATTGCTTTAGCTTCTATATTTACTTCCCAGTATGGAATGGTATAGAAAGGCTCACGTTGTTTACCAATAATTTCCAGGAAAACATCATTCACTTCTTCCACAAAAAGTGGAGATCCACTAACCAGGCACATACCAACGGGTGCCTGTAATATCATTTGTCTAATGTTTTGCTGATCAATGGCCAACGCCTCATTTTTGGCTTTTAAATCGCCATTCAAGCTTAAAATTTCTTTCCGAGCAGTTACCTGCGCCGTATTTTCAAAGGCCCAAACAGCTACTTTCTTTACAATGCCCAGGCCATCTTTTACTGGTTTATAAACAAAGTTTACAAAAATATTTTCCGAACGACCCTGGCGAAGCAGTACGATTTCGGCCTCCTCTGCAAAATAAGTAATGCCACTTTTTATTACATCTGCCAAAGCTTTCTCATAATAAGGTCGGGCTTCGGCAAAAACATCCCAATAAAACTGACCAAATATGGCGCCATATGGTTTTCCTGCAATTTCAACGAATTTTTCATTCACAATTTCGCTAACCAAGGTATCTGCATTGAGTATACAAATACCGATTGGGGCGTTATTTACCGCATCCTTTAAAAGTTGATCATTGGAAAATTGCATAGGGCGTTTCTAAAATATTTTGTCGTAAAAATCATTATAAAATATACAAACACCAAATCTTAAAACATAGTTTAGAAATTCGAAAAATTCCGAACAAATGCAGTTGACTTATGTAAAGCCTACTCATTGATCAGCATAATCTTTTTGAAGTAAGAGACAGGCAGGTATTGCGGTAATGAAGGATATGTTCTATATTGGAATTACAAAAATTTAATATTATTAGGGTTATAGACCAAATAGCTTTCTAAGCTCTAAAACATTCAGCATAAATGACCATGATTAATAAAAAGATACTCCAAAATGCTAATGAAGCAATTGCTGCAGGCGATTATGAAAAGTTTCTATCGTTCTGTACTGATGATACCAACTGGATATTTGTTGGTGACCAGACCTTAAAAGGCAAAGAAGCGGTAAGAGCTTACTTTAAAACGGCTTACATCGAACCACCAAAATTTATGGTTGAAACCCTGATTGAAGAAGGCGAATTTGTAACTGCGGTAGGCAAGATCAGTATGAAGGATAAAGATGGAAAAATGGTAGACTTTAATTACTGCGATGTTTGGAAATTTCGGGATGGCAAGCTATTTGAATTACAGGCTTTCGTAATTTAACTAAACTCAATTATAATCTTTTTCAAACACACGAACCAGAAAGTTTTTTGTTTTGACAAAAATGATATAACATCCGCTTAGGCCAAAAACCTATATTGTCAAACCCATTTTAAATCAAAAATTCATTTTTGAAATCGAAATGTAGTGTAAAAGAAAATCAAAAAAACAGGTGCGCTTACCGCAACACCTGTTAAAAAAACATAGGTAATAGAATTCGTTTTTAGTACATACTCTACCTTATTGTGAGTTTGTTGTAACTTCCAGCATCGGCGAATAGTTATAATAATTTCCCGTGTTTATTGTTCTGCCACCGCCGCGAACATAATACAGGGTAGATGGTTTTAATTGTCCAATTGTATAATCGTAACTGGTGATTGTTACTACAGCATTATCAATTGCTTCGGTATTGGTTAATCCTCTATCGCCAATGTAATTATTTACATCAACCGTGTTAAAAGGCGCTGCTACGGCTAATATCCGCGCAATTTTCTGTGTATTTTGCGCAGGTAGCGCAACTTTTACCCTTACCGTAATGCTGGTACTTGTTTTACTAAGCACTTCGCAGGTTACAGTTAAATAAGGAACCACTTTTATATCGAGTTTTGTTGATCCGCTTACCTGCACATTTAAGGTATCAAAATAAAAAAACGGGCCTGTAGGCACTACCTTATAATTACCGCTAAACATAAAGCCCCGGTTATAACTTCCATCTGGATGCAATGCCGTTTGTATGGCAGATGGTTTAGCGTAATCGGTTTGGAAAAGCTGGAGGTACCCCCCGCTTACATTGGTTTGCTGCGGTATATTTTTACCGGTTGCAGCATCTACTATATTGCCCGAAAGTTCTGCATCAGGCGATTCGTAATTGTCTTTTTTACAGGCACTAACCAATGCCACCAGTAAAAAAGAAAGGAATATGAATATTTTTTTCATGTGTCTGTAATTTATTTATTGGTAACCTGGATTTTGGATATATGGTGGGTTTTGCTGAGGCACTGGCTCCAGGTATAATTTTTCAGGAAATGTTCGCGTAAGTTTAGGTGCCACAGCCTTTTCAAATGTATATTTCATCTGTGCCGGATCAACACCATTTTGCCACATAATCCATGGATAAAGCGCCCGAAATTGCGTATTATTTAATATAGCACCCGCCGTGTGCCATCTCCGGATATCCCAGATACGGTGATTCTCAAATGCCAGTTCCACTTTTCTTTCATGCCTTATTTTGTCTAAGGTAATACTGGTTAACTGTACTATCCCTGCTCTTTTTCTTATTTGATTCACTGCATCCATTGCAGGTGCTGCATTTCCTAATTCGTAAGCTGCCTCCGCATAATTCAATAATATTTCTCCATAACGGAAAATCATCCAGGGCGTGGAGGAACGACTATAAGGAACACGATTAACCGGATCCATAAATTTTTTGATGTAAAAACCGGTTTTAGTAGGGTCGTTTGTCGTTACCGGTCCATCTTTACCAACAATATTAAATGTACCTCCTGCCGGATAAACTGCCGACAAACTTTCTGATGTATGTTTTACACCATTATCAATTACGCCTCTCCTTATTTCAACAATACCACCTTGCCAGGCATCAAATGGAGTTAAAATGGTAGCAAACATTCGCGGGTCTTTCCCCTTAAATAAGTCAGTTGGTTTATCATAAAGGATTGGATTTCCGGCAGCATCATTTACCTTCAATGTTCCTGCTGAGCCATCTGTATATTCAAATTCTTCGACCATTTCGAGGGTAGGATTTGTGGCATTGCCATAATCTACCCTAAAACTTTGGGGTGCATTATAAAAATCGAAGCTATGTGCTTTATCCGGCGATTGAAAAACCTTTGTAAAAATGGCTTCTGAATTGCCCAGTGTTAAAAATAACTGCTGGAAGTTTGCGGCTTTATCTGCATTAACATCATACAAGCTGTATTTATTTGATTTGATGATTAAATCAGCTGCATCCATTGCTTTTTGCCAATACGAATTGGCGAGTCCAGGTGTAATTCCAACCAATCCGTTAAGCTGAACTGTTCCGTATTTGGCACTCGAGGCTGCGTAAAGCATAGCTCTGCATTTTAGCGCAATTGCAGCATATTTATTTACACGAAAGGCATTGGCAGGATCACTTCCATAATCATCAGGTAAATCCGCAACAACGGCATCTAATTCGGTTGAAATGAAATCATAAATTTCCTGTTCTTTACTTCGCTGAACAATCAGACTTGATACATCATCACCGGTTCTGTATTCCTGCACTTTGGTAACTAAAGGAACACCTCCGTAGCGTTTTACTAAAGAAAAGTACTCAAAAGCCCTGATAAACCTTGCTTCTGCTAAAAAGCGTTTTTTTGAATCATTATCAATTGCAGCATTAGGCACTTTTTCTATAAAATCATTTACCCTCCTGATCCTCGCATAATCCCAGTTTCCGTACCAGTTTCCCATTACTGCGTTATTGATACTTCCCCATACATAAGACCGTACGGCTTCATCAGTAGTGGTTGATGGGAAACCAGCCTCATCGCTTACGGTGTAATTAAAATCTTCAGTTGGCATGCTGTTGTAAAGTGTTACTGTTAATGCCGTAACCCCACTTACACTGCCATAGGAAACATCTTCTGAAACCAAATTTTTAGGTTCCCGATCCAAAAAATCCTTTTTGCAGGATATCAAGCCTGTTAGCAGTACTAAAAACAGGCTATATACTCTAATTTTTTTCATATTTTTCTGATTAAAAACCAACATTTAAACCTAATGACCATAGTTTTTGCTGAGGATAGAAATTGCCCCTGCCACTTGGCTGTTCAGGATCGATAAAATTAACTTTACTAAAAGTGAGTACATTCTGTCCGGAAATATATACCCTCGCCGTACGCATCCCTATTTTCTCTATCAAATCTTTAGGAAATGTGTAGCCAAAATCAATATTTTTCACCCTTAAATAGGTTGCATCCTGCAACCAGAAGGTTGAATTAAGTTGATTATTTGGCGATCCTGAAATTATTGTTGACGGATATTTCCCCGGAATCCATGGACTGTTAGGATTGTAAAGATCCTGTCTGTGCCAGCGATCAGTAA
Source organism: Pedobacter nototheniae (assembly GCF_032678625.1). GTDB lineage: Bacteria > Bacteroidota > Bacteroidia > Sphingobacteriales > Sphingobacteriaceae > Pedobacter > Pedobacter nototheniae_A. The sequence continues at coordinate 257,308 of NZ_JAVTSO010000004.1, forward strand.
ACATGGAAAGGGTATTGGCGTTGTTAAAAAATGGGTTCTGCAATTCCTCACTATAATACCTGTTAAAATTTGAAGCACCTTGCAGCAATACAGAAAGGTCAAACCCCTTATAATTAACACCAAGATTAAGTCCAAAAAATATTTCGGGCGTAGTACCCCGGCCAATTACGGTTTGGTCTCTGCTATCTATCACACCATCGCCATTTAAGTCCTGGTAGCGTATATCGCCCGGTAAAAGCGTTTTATTTCCCTGAGTATCCTGTACCGGTGCAGTGTTAATTTCCTGCTGAGATTGAAACTGCCCCATTGCCACATATCCCCTGCTTATATTAATCCACCTATCAGTCATATTACCCTGATAGTTGCCCAGAGAGCTGGTTTGCGGACTTTGCTCCAGATAACCGTTTTTACTCCTGGTAAAGGTCAGGTTTGGCGAAATACTATAATTCCATTCTCCGATTTTGTTTTTATGGGTTAACTCAAGTTCAAAACCACGGGTATTATCTCCATTAAGATTCTCCTGAGGCAAGCTGGCTCCGAAAGTATTTGGCAAACTCAAAACACGTGTGGCAAGCAAGCCCGTTCTTTTACGGTAAAAAACATCAAATGAACCACTTAACAAGCCTTTCCATAAAGAAACATCAACACCTAAATTAGCGGTATATGAGGTATACCAGGTAAGCAGTGGGTTGGTTAAGCCACTGGTAATTAACCCTGGAATTAGTTGTGTACCGAAGATATAGTTATCGCTTGGGTAATTGTAACCAGGTATATAGCGGAATGGTATAATGTAGTTTGCCGCATCCGGATCATCTCCTCCATCATCCCCTACCTTTCCAAAAGATGCCCTCAGTTTAAGGTTATCTATTGTCGTATTATTTTTCAGAAAATTTTCCTCGTTGATGCGCCATCCAACTGATACATTAGGAAAAAACCCAAATCTATTCTCTGGTGCAACTTTATAAGTTCCATCATATCTAAATCCCAGTTCAATTAAATACTTACCTGCATAATCGTAATTAAATTTACCAACATATCCTTCACGGGCAATCTGGGCCGAACTTCCGTCATTACTTTGGTTGTTTGATACTCCTGCAAACAACTCATCCAGATTGTCTAAAAGAAATTCTTTATAAGCGGATAAAAACGAGGTATTGGTTTGCGTTCTTTCAAATAATAATAAACCCGATACATTGTGCTTATCGCCAAATTTCTTGGCGTAATTTAGAGACAATTGAAGGGCCTGATCATCACTGTGGTTATTTCTTACTGACAGGTTACTCGGATCGTTGGCTGTGTAATCTACATCATATGTTTTTGTACTGGTGTTGTATTTGTACAAATTATATCTCTTAACGTAATTTTTAATCGCCTTATCTGTATTTTGATAAGAATAAGTAGCCTTGGCACTTAATCCATCAACCCAAGGTAAATCGTACGTTAAACGGGCAATACCCGAGAAGAACTTGTTACGTTCTGAACCATAACCTGATATTTTATCATTTGTTTGGGCAAGCGAATTTTGCTGTACATTAGAAGGTGCTAAGTAATCCTGATTATCATTGGCATAAATAGGGAAAACGGGGCTTTCTCTTTTCACTGTGGACATGATGATAGCGGAAGAAACACCTGGGGTTTTTAAGTCTTCTAAGCGTGCGCTTAAATTAAGTTCGGCGGTTAGGCGTTTGTTAATTTTAGCGCTTATGTTACTTCGAACATTATACCTTGTAAAGTTTGTTGAATTACTTTTCCATATGGCATCCTGATTTAAATAACCAAGGTTAAAAAAATATTTAACATCCTCTGTACCACCATCTACATTTAAATTTTGATAATATTGCGGGGCATTTTTACGTATGGTTGAATTAAACCAATCGGAAGATGGCAGGCTGCCATTCTTGTACTGATCTACCTGTTCTTTTGTAAAAGGCAGAGACAAAGCAGCTGCAGGATTATTTTGCTTTACCCAGGCATTTACGGCACCTTCATTACTCAATTCTGCAAATGTTGCAGCATCTGCCAGTTCCGGATACTTGGTTGCATTATTCTGTAATCCATAATAAGCTGTATAATTGATCCGTGGTTTCCCTATCGTTCCTTTCTTAGTGGTTACCAGTATAACTCCATTTGCTGCACGTACACCATAAACCGCAGCCGATGCATCTTTCAGGATAGAGAAGCTTTCGATTTCGTTGGCATCTATCTGCGAAAAATCTGAAGGTACACCATCTACAATTACAAGTGCTGCACCAAAACCCCTGATATCAATGGTACTTGCATCTCTTCCAGGTTCGCCACTATTCTGAATGGCCCTTAATCCTGGTAAACGACCAACCAAAGAGTTGGTTATATTTGCTACAGGTGCCTTGGCCAGTTCTGTACCCTTAACCTGAGATATGGATCCGGTAACGTTTAATCTTTTTTGTGTACCGTAACCCACCACCACAACGTCATTTAAACTGGCATTAGCCGCTATAAGTTGAATGGTACCGAGATTTTCTTTTACGGGGATTTCTTTTGTGGTATAGCCCAGAAAAGATACGACCAGAATTGCATCTTCAGGTACATTTTTTAATGAAAACTCGCCATTGAGATTGGATGCTGTTGATGAATTTGTGCCTTTAACTTTTATACTTGCACCAGGCAATGGTTTATTCGTTTCGTCGATTATTTTGCCTTTAACATCAATTCCGAGTTTAGCAACTACCGGGTTTATTTTTTTTTCTAAGGCCGGTGCGTATTTAACAATAATTGTCTGCTCTAAAATCTCATAAGTTAAAGGTTGATTTAAAAAACAATAATCTAAAGCTTCCTTCAGCGAAAGGTTCTTCTTATCAATTGTTACCGGATTGGCTTTTTGCATAACCTGGTCCTGGTAAAGCACTAAAAAGCCACTTTGTTTTCTTATAGACTCCAGCGTTTTGTATAGAGGGGTATTTTTTTCGTTGAGGGAGATTTTCTGACTAAATACCTTGGCGCTTACCTGAGTAAGCACAATCATTAATAATATCAGGGTTAATTTCATAACCTTTAACAGCTTAGGTGGTAGCCACAGGTGTAGAATGGCCAAATTGAATGAGAAAATTTTCATTACTTTTGTTTGATTTGGGTTAATGTGCGAAATATCACTTTAAATAATTTTACCTGTTCGGGCTCAAACGAAGACAGGTTGGTTAACTCAGATTTTTTTGCCGGGAAGCGTTCCACCACTTTCCGGCATTTTTCTTTCTAACCATTAGGGGTTTGATAGTTATTTCTTCATAATTTTTAGGTTTGGTTAGTTAATAATTCGATTAGGTTTAGGGCGTTATTATAATCTGTTTACCTTCAATTTTAAAGTGAAGGCCCGTAACACTCAACATTTCGAGTAAACGGGATAATTTTAAATTCCGGGGGAGGTTTCCTGTAAAAGAAAGTTTAGATACATCTTCTTTATACACGATATCAACATCGTACCACCTTGCGAGCTGGCGCATAACCACATCAATGCTTGTATGGCTGAATTGAAACAAGCCATTTTTCCAGGCAATTACTTCTTCAATATTTGCTTCTTTAGAGATAATTTTATCATTCCCCGATGTTGAAACCGCCTGTTGACCTGGTTTTAATATAATCTTTTGATCTTTTTTAGCAACACTCACGCTTCCTTCAACCAGGGTTGTTTTAACGCTCGATTCATCATCGTAAGCATTTACGTTAAAATCTGTACCCAAATCTTCTATAATCATTCCTTTAACAGCTACCCGAAAAGGCTTTTTCGAATCGTGGACCACCTGAAAATAAACCTGTCCGGTAATGGTTACTTTACGTTCTTTATTAAAAGCTACCGGAAAAGAAATGGAAGATGCGGCATCCAAAAATGCTTTTGTTCCATCCGGCAGCTCTATTACAGGCCACTGTCCTGCGTTAGGTGTTCTGATGGTATTATATGCGGTCGACCCCTCATTTTTTAGTACGCCCTGTTGCTTATAACTTAAAATATTTATCCCATTTTTCTGGACAGTGATGCCGCCTTCCTTAGCAACAACACCCGATTGAACATCTTCCAAATTAACCTCTTTACCATTTGATAGCACCAATACGGCTTTATTGCGGCCAGGTAAAACATCTTGCTTTATTTGTGCAACCTCCGGGTTTTTCGGGCTTATTTGTTCTTTGAATAAATAATAGCCACCAAAAGATAAAACTAAAGCAAGAGAAGCGGCTACAGAAATAAAAGACCAGGAACCAAAATACCTGCCGCCTGTTGGCTTGCTTTTAATGTTTGCCTTTTCCTCAATATCCTCCCAAATTAATTCTTTATAGAAGGTAAGCTCCACCTCTTGTATGGGCGGCATCTTGTCTTTTTTTGATTTCGAGAGGTACCAGCTTTCGAGCAAAACAGTTTCTTCAGGACTGCAATTTCCATTTACATATTTCTCTAATAACGATCGTAATTCTGCCTGGTTCATCTAAAAGTTTTTCGCTTAGTTTCATGTTAAGACGATTTGTACCCAGCTAAGTATGAGATGAAAATGAAAAAAAATAAAAAAAATATTTTTAACAGGTTTAATGATGCAGCAGATAGATAATCAGGAAAGATGATGCACCTACTTTTGTTCTTAAAATTCTGAGCGCATTACTAATCTGGCTTTTTACCGTATGCTCACTTATATTTAAATGAAGCGCAATTTGCTCATATGAAAGGTATTGCTTACGGCTAAGTACAAATACATCACGCATTTTGGGAGGGAGTGAATTAATCTCATTTTCTATAATACTGGCCAATTCCTTTTCTCTTAGTAAATGATCAGAAGTAAAATTTTCTTCCAGCATAAAATCATTTATAGATTTCAGGTAATCGTTCATTACCTTCTTATGTCTTAAATGATCAAAGACTTTATTTCTTATTGCCTTGTACAAGTAAGCAGAAACCGAAGCACTTAATTCGAGCGATTGTGATTTTAGCCATAAAGCTGTAAATACTTCCTGAACCAGATCAGCGGCTTCTTCATTTTGCCTGAGTAGGTTGCGTGCATGTAAGAATAATACCGTCCAATACCGCTCATAAATTTCAGCAAATGCGGCCCGATTGCCAGACTTAATTAGGTTGACTAATTCAATGTCAGTTAGTGAATTTATACCTGGCATATTGTGGCTCAAAGTTTAGTTTAGTCGATGCTTTTTAAAGGACTCTTTTGCAGCTAACAACAACCCGTCTACTACAATCTTCTCCATTGATATAAAACGGGTTGGATTTTAGGGAGATTTAAATGTTGATAAGCTGCATAACAATCCTCTGGATAATAAATTTATACTATTTTCTTCATCTTTAGCTGCGCAAACGTTTGTGTGAAATTTAATTACACTATGCAAAATGGCGCTTAATAAAAAATTTAGGTACATGAAATACACCATAACCAAATCCGGTGTAAATGCAGATGCAGATGCATTTGCTTTAATTTTTAAATCATAAACGACTACTATTCAATCTCTTTCAAAAAACTATAAGTTAATTTTCTATAATTTCAGAAGTGATTTATTTAGATAGAAAGTTTTCTATTTATTTTTTACCCTTCAATTAGGAGAAGAGGCTTTTGAATGTGCCTTATATTAAAGAAGGAAAGCTAAGTGATTAATCACTATAGCTTTTTACTAATCGTTATAAATTAGTTTTGGTTGGATTAATAGTTGGTTAGGAACTGCTGGGGTGGCACCTTCTTTTATTATAAATTATTTCTCTGATATTTCATCTGTATAGCGGCTATCGCTTATCCTTAAGTTTATGTTTTTCGGAAACCAGGTTTCGTGCAAAGGGTAAACATTATGTTTTTTAGCATTTTTTTCAAACAGGGCACGCAGTTCTTTCAACTTTTTAGGGTATTTTTTCGCGAGATTTATCTGCTCATTAAAGTCTTCTTTCATATTGTACAACTCCCATTCATCATCAAGATAAGATTTTCCAGGCTGATGGAGTGCGCCCGCTTTCCATCCATCTTTATAAATTGCCCGCGAAGCCCCGGATTCATAATATTGTTCGGTATGCCTGTCTTTTGCGTCAGGCGCATTCATCGTGTAGGCAAAACTAATTCCCTCAACAGGCAACTGCTTATATCCATTTATGGTTTTGGGCGCGCTGGCATTGCTGATTTCCAAAATGGTTGGCCATACATCAATTAAATGTGTATACTGACTTCGAATACCATTGCCTTTGATGTATTTTGGCGCAAAGAGAATCATCGGATTATGAGTACCGCCTTCCGAGTTGGCATCTGCTTTCCAAAGTTTAAAAGGTGCATTTGTAGCCTGGGTCCAGCCAAGAGGCATATCTCCCTTATAATTCTTCCGTCCAATCTTATCAATATTTAATAAGGCTGCCTTTGCCCTTTCTTCCCTGCTCGCCCCGGTTAAACCTTCGGGTTCGCCCGGTATATCTTCGGTATATTTAGTCGCACCATTATCTCCAATAATGACCATCACAACAGTATTATCCAACTGACCAATACCAGATATAAATTCAATAATTCGTCCAATTTCAAAATCTGTTTGAGAAAGAAACCCAGCGTGGGCTTCCATAGCTCTGGCAGCTACTTTTTTTTCAGCATCGCAAAGGGTTTCCCATGCGGCTATTTTTACATGGCGATCAGGTAATGTGGTATTTTTTGGAACTATACCTAAGGCTTTTTGGTTTGAAAGTACAATTTCTCTGTATTTATCCCAACCCATATCAAATTTACCTTTATACTTGGCAATCCATTCCTGATCAACCTGCAAAGGAGAATGTACCGCACCCGGGGTTAGATAAAGAAAAAATGGTTTTCCGGAAGCTGCCTTTTGCTGATTTTTAATGTAATCAATTGCCTTATCAGCCAGATAAGTATTTAAATGTCTTCCCAAACCGGTATCAATTGGTGCACTTGTAATGCCCTCCCATAAAACAGGGTAATATTGGTCTGTTGCTGATTCATGAAAACCATAAAAACGATCAAAACCTCTGCCTGTTGGCCAGCGGTTAAAAGGACCAGCAGCTTTTCTTTCTAATACGGGCGTTAAATGCCATTTGCCTACGGCAAAGGTATTGTAACCATTTTCGCGTAATACTTCAGCTATGGTTGCCTGTTCAAATGGCATATAAGCATCATACCCAGGCGCATCAAATGCCGTCTCGGTAAAATGGCCCATATGAGCCGTATGGTGGTTACGCCCGGTTAATAAAGCTGCACGGGATGGTGCACATAGTGCAGTGGTATGAAAGTTATTATATTTTAATCCGTTTTTGGCTAAACGATCAAACACAGGTGTTTCGGCTAAACCACCAAAAGATGCGGCAGTACTAAAGCCAACATCGTCCAACATAACCAATACAACATTAGGCGCTCCGGCTGGGGCTTTTTTTGAATAAGCAGTTCTGTATAGTTTGGATACGGTATCCATTTTTAAAGGATCCTGTTTATACTTTTTTGATGGGCTGTATTGCGCAATGCAAGTATTTGTCAAAAACAGAAAGGAAAAAACAAATAAAAATCTACAGAAACAGATTGTTTTTCCTTCTTTCCAGTATTTTAAGTTGCTCCGATATACCATTACATTGAGAATAATTGCACTATAAATATAGATTAAAAGCGCCTGGAGTCAAAAAGTAATATTGCAGTATTTTAGTTTATTTAAACGATTCATATTTGATATCAGACATGTAGCCCATCCAAACTACCTTGCCTTTTTGTGCACTTGTACCAATGACAATATGTACCATCGCATTCTTAGGCATTGCACCGTGCCAATGAATAACATTAGGTAGGCAGTTGATTATATCACCTTTCTTCATCAACTTTAGGGGCCGTCCCTTTTTCTGATACAGGCCTTTCCCTTCGGTTAGATTACTTCTATTAAATTAAGCTAAAAACACAATCAACCTGAAAAATTGATGCTTATGAATTTCTTACAATAACTTTAGCGGAATCATCCTGGATTCCGCTAAAGTTTATTTGACTGAATGTGTCCCCTCTTTTTCATGGCAAATTATATATTTTTTTTTTGCGCTAATGAAAACCAATTTTCAGAATCATCTTTAAAAACTGTTGCTACACAGTAAAAATCTTCTGCGGGTACCTGAATGAATTTACTTATGCATTAGAACTCGTCAAAAGTTTTTCCAATTGATCCAGTCCCATAGTAAATCCTCCTTGGAAGCCCATTTCAATCATTTGCTCCATACGCGAAAGGGATTCATTGTAAATACTAATGCGTACTGTTGTTGTCCCGTTTTGTTCGCTAAAATTCAAATCCCAGTTAGAACCTGGCAAATCTGGGTTTGCATCTTTGTCTGAAAATGCATTCAACATTTTGAAATTGGTTGTTGGGGTAATGGAAGTAAATTTCTGGATCGACCAATGCTCTTGTCCTTCAGGGCCAACCATTGCATAAAACCTCTGTCCACCCTCTTCAAAATTCATAATTTTTGTTCTTGATGCCCATGGCTGAGGTGCCCACCACTGATCGAGAATTTCTTTTTTGGTGAAAGCATCCCAAACCAACTGAAGTTCGGCTGCAAATTCTCTGTTTACGAATACCGTTTTTGCTGCTTTGTCAACGGTAAAATCGAATAGCAAATTGTTTTTCATTTTTCCTGTTTTTTAATTGTTAATAATACTTCGTCCAATTGATTGAATCGTGTTTCCCAAATTTTTCTGAATTGCTCCAGCCATTTATCTACCTCTTTCATCTTTTTAATTTCGAGTGAATAGTAAATTTCCCTACCCTTATATTCTTGTTTTACCAAGTCGCATTCCGTTAAAATCTTTATATGTTTTGACACCGCCTGCCTTGTCATATCAAAATGTTCGGCCATGGCATTTGGTGTCATAGCTTGTAGGGCAATAAGCGTAATAATTGCCCTACGGGTTGGATCTGCTATAGCTTGAAATACATCTCTTCTCATCTTCTTAATTTACTTATACGAAACCGATCAGTTGCAAATATATATGCAACTTTTCGGTTTCGCAAATTTATTTACAATTATTTTATATTATGGGTTAAAAAACAACAAAAGCCATCACATATTTATTTTGATTTAAGACTTGAAATTTTGTCTTATCTTTTATTTGCCTTTAAAAAAGAATTTGGAATGAGCCCAGCGGAATTGTACGGCGAAAAAACCAAAACCTGATCAATAAAAAATATTTGAACTTTTAAACAAAGCGACCAACAAGTTTTCTTTCGATATTTGCATTATAAAATTTAAGAATGGAAAATTCAGATAAGTTAGTTTTAGTTACCGGCGGTTCGGGTTTTGTTGGTGGACATTGTATCCTACAACTTTTGGAAAAAGGATATCAGGTAAGAGCAACCATTCGTTCAATTCACAAAAAAGATGCAGTAATCGAAATGCTTAAAAACGAAGGGATTAATTCTTTTGAGCGACTATCCTTTGTAGAAACAGATTTATCTGATGATAAAAATTGGGATGAAGCAACTAAGGGCTGCGATTACGTGTTACACATTGCTTCGCCTATTCATCTCGAAATTCTGAAAGATGAAAACGAAATGATACAACCTGCTGTAGAAGGAACGTTGAGGGTTCTGCAGGCCTCGAAAAATGCCGGAGTTAAACGAGTGGTAATGACTTCAAATTTCGGAGCAGTTGGCTATAGTCATAAAGATCCTAAAACTTTAATAACGGAAGAAAGCTGGACTAATCCTAATGAAAAAGGGCTTTCTGCTTATAATAAATCGAAAGTAATGGCAGAAAAATCGGCTTGGGATTTTATGCGTAGCAATGGTGGCAATTTAGAACTGACCGTAATAAACCCTGTTGCTATTTTCGGACCAGCCTTGGATAAAAAACTTTCCAGCGGTTTTGAATTATTGAAAAACGTAGTGGATGGCCATATGAAAGCGATACCGAATATTGAATTGGCAATTGTAGATGTGAGAGATTTGGCAGATTTACACATTAAGGCAATGGAGAATTCGAAAGCAAAGGGCGAACGTTTTTTAGCTTTATGTGATGGAACGATGACCTTACCCGAAATTGCAAAATTTATTAAAAACCAAAACCCAGCAGTTTTCTATAAAATATCTACTAAAATAGTTCCAGATTGGGTAGTAAAAATTGGCGCTTTATTCAATAAAAAACTAAAGCAAATCAAACCGCTTATTGGTATCAACAGAAAAGCCAGTAACCAAAAAGCGAAAACAGTTTTAGGCTGGAACCCTCGAAACAAAGAAGAAGCAATTTTGGCTACGATTGAAAGCTTGCAAAAATTCGGAAATTTTAAGTAAATAAAATGAAAGTAATTTTAACCGCTGCAACAGGTTTAGTTGACGAAGATTTGCTTTTGATTTGTATAAAAAACCCAAGGATATCAGAAGTGTGGGCTATGGTAAATTGTGTTAACCAAGGCTACCCTAAAACAATTTTGGAGGTAACCGATATTAAAAAGTGAGTAAAATGAAACGATTTTATAAAATTTTAAAAAGAATGATGCTGGTGTTTTTATCACTCATTATTTTGTTCGCAATTGCCACATTAATATATATGCAACAAGATAAATTTGGGCAATTACCTGAGGGTGAAAGGTTGGCGAAAATAGAAAAATCACCAAATTATAAAAACGGAAAATTCTACAATAAAATAGAAAAACCAACCATTACTCAAGGTTACTCTTTTACGGGGGAAATTTGGAAGGCCATTACCAAAAAATACCCACGAACAGAACCAATTGATACAATTCCTACAATAAAAACTGATTTGAAAAACTTACCACCCGATAGCAATCTTGTCGTATGGTTTGGTCATTCGTCATTTTTACTACAGATAGATGGGAAAAGAATTTTGGCAGATCCTGTTTTTAGTAATTCTGCATCTCCTATTTCGGGTTTGGTAAAGGCGTATAAAGGCACCAATATTTACACTGCCGAAGATATGCCTGAAATTGACTACTTATTGATTTCGCATGATCATTACGACCATTTAGATTACAAAACCATCAAAGCTTTAAATCCTAAGGTTAAAAAGGTAATTTGTGGTTTGGGTGTTGGGGCACATTTTGAAAAATGGGGCTATGCAACAGAAAAACTGCTTGAAAAAGATTGGGGAGATAACGTGAAAGTAGGTCGCGGATTTACCATTTTCACCGAAAGCACCCACCACGATTGCGGCCGTGGTTTTATCAGCAGTAAAGCATTGTGGTTATCTTTTTTAATCGTTACTCCTACTCAAAAAATATATTACAGCGGCGATGGTGGTTACGATCATCGTTTTAAAGAAATCAATAAAAAATATGGTGTTATTGATTGGGCAATCATGGAATGCGGGCAATACAATCCCGCCTGGGAAGCTGTTCATAATTTACCTGAACAGGTTGTGAAAGCGACCGAAGATTTGCAGGCAAAAAATTTGTTGCCCGTGCATCATTCTAAATTTACCCTGGCAAAACATCCATGGGATGAACCTTTAATAAAAATGACAGAAATGGCCAAATCTAAACCTTACCGATTGGCAACGCCGATGATTGGCGAAGTTGTTTATTTAAAGGATAATAAGCAGGTTTTCAAACAATGGTGGAAAGGAATTAAATAAGGCCGATGAAAATTACAGAAATCAAATCTTGTTACGTAGGTCCGGCAATTTCGCCAGAACAATTTATTGCTGAACATTTCTTTTTGTTTTTGGCAAAAGGAATTATAAACGGTTATGATGGAAATAAAAATTATAGTTTAAAACCTGGTGAAAGTTGTCTTATTCGCAAAAACCGATTGGCTCGATATAACAAGCAAAAGGAAAATGGCGAGTTTGAAAAAGTGGTGATCATTTTTGATGAAGAATTTCTGAAAGAATTTCAAGTAAAACATAGAATAGTGCAATCAAAAGTGAAGGTTGATGATACCTTTATCCCGATGCTCAAATCTAAATTCATTTTAGATTTTGTTCAAAAATTAAGTGCTTTTTATAAGGATGAAGGAAAAATCGACGAACATTTTTCAAATAAATCAAGAGAAGAATTACTATTGATTTTATTAGAACAGCAACCTGAACTTGCCTCGGTTCTATTTAATTTTTCGATGCTTGGCAAAATTAATTTGGAAGAATTTATGAATCGTAATTATAAGTTCAATGTTAACTTAGAAAGATTTGCTTACCTAACAGGCAGAAGTTTGTCTTCATTTAAAAGAGATTTCAAAATTATTTTTAACAAAACACCCAATCGTTGGTTGATCCAAAAAAGATTACAAGAAGCTCATTTTTTAATCAACAATAAGAAGCAAAAATCATCAGATATTTATCTTGATTTAGGCTTTGCCGATTTATCTCATTTTTCTTATGCCTTCAAAAAAGAATTCGGATTAAACCCTACGGAATTTGTAAAGTAATGGCAAAATAACCAGTATAATCCGCCTTTCAGTTCTCGGTAGTTTAGTGTAAAAATGACTGGAATGAAGGTCTATTGTTTGAAGGTTAACGTTATTAGATTTCCTGCATAAATATTACATTTTTTTGCCAGTGTTACCCACCTATCTCTTTGTAGGCAAATTGATCGATTTAAGCTCGATTGGGATTGATAAAACAGAAAATGTAGTCGTTGCTCCAAGCTTTCCAAACCGATCTAATGCAATGTTCAGTTCTGCTGTTGATTTGAGGATCATACTTACAAAAAAGCAATATTCTCCTGTGGTATGAACTACATGGGTTATCCCTTCTATTTTTTCCACTTCCTTTAAAAAAACATTCACCTGTACAGGCGGTAATTTTACAGCAATCAGCACTTTTTGCAAATAATTCAGCTTTGAAAACTCGATGCTGGTAAAGAATCCTTTTATTATTCCTTCTTCTTGCATCCGCCTTATTCTTTCTGCCACTGCCGGCGCTGAAAGACCAACTCTCCTGCCTATTTCTGCATTGCTCATTCTCGCATCAAGTTGCAATTCATTTAGTATGGCATAATGTAATTCGTCTGTTTGCATATTTAAAAATTAAAAACTTTCGATTCAAAAGTTTTGCAAAGTTATTCCTTAGAAAGTAAAGCAAATTTAGACAATTGATCTGCCACCTTTGTTATAAATTAATCCGCAATGACAGAAAATAAATTAAATACTTTAGAAGTAATACATGGAGTGGCAGTAATTGACAGCACGCTGCGCATCCATTATGTTGAAGCTGGAAGTGGTGAAAAGGTAATTGTTCTCCTTCATGGTTTTCCCCAAACCTGGTGGGAATGGCGTTTCATTATCCCGAAATTGGCAGAAGCGGGTTTCAGGGTAATAGCAGTTGACTATCGGGGTGCCGGCGATTCATGGCGGCCTGCTTCTGGTTATGATAAACGAACAATGGCCAGCGATATCCACTACCTTTTAAAAGAGCATCTTAAAATAGAAAACCCTGCTATCCTGGTAGGTCACGATATAGGATTGATGGTTGCTTACGCTTATGCGCAGGAATACAGGGAACATACATCGCACCTCGTAGTTATAGATGCACCCTTGCCAGGCACAAAAGCTTTTGATGCGATACGAACAGACCACAGGGTATGGCACTTCGCCTTTCATAATGTACGCGATTTGCCGGAAACGCTAATCTCAGGACATGAGAAGCAATACCTGCAATCTTTTTTCAATTACAGGATATACAATACTGGCGCTATTAATGATGACGACCTCAATATATTTACCGTTGCTTATTCTGCACCGGGGGCAATCAGAGCGGGAATGGAGGTATACAGAGCCTTTGATCAGGATATTATAGACAATAGCGCGTATTTGGCTAAAAATGGAAAACTTTCGATACCTGTATTAGCAGTTGGGGGTACATTAAGTACAAGTGGCCCTATAATGGAGGAAATGATGAACGAGGTAGCAACAAACGTTACCGCTGTTCGCATACCCAATACTGCACATTGGGTTGTTGAAGAAAATCCTACAGTGTTTCTCTCTGAAATTTTAAAATTCCTGAATTAACACCAACAAACTCATATTAGCCTGTAAAACATATTTTATTAAAATACCTAACAAATCATTTGTAAAAAATGAATAGCACGCAAACATACAAGCCAAGGGCCAGAGATATTGGAATACCTTTTAATGGTATGCCCGCAAAGTTTAATGCCATAACAGATGTACCAGGAGTTGAGGTTGGTTACAGTACAATTATATCTAATCCAAACAAACACTTTAATGGCGGAAGGCCCGTAAGGACTGGGGTAACAGCTATATTGCCAAGGGGTAAAAGTAATAACCCGGTTTTTGCAAACTGGTATTCATTAAATGGAAATGGAGAAATGACAGGAACTACCTGGGTTACAGAATCTGGATTTTTAGAAACGCCCATAATGATTACAAATACGAACAGTGTTGGTGTTGTAAGAGATGCGGTATTAAAATGGTTTATAGAAACAGGATGGTATCAGGAAGATTATTGGTATACCTACCCGGTAGTTGCCGAGACTTATGATGGGTTGATGAATGATATTTACGGCTTTCATGTACAAGAAAGCCATGTTTACGAAGCATTAAACAATGCAAAAACGGGTATTATAGAAGAAGGGAATGTTGGTGGTGGAACGGGAATGCTATGCTTAGGTTTTAAGAGTGGAACAGGAACTTCATCCAGGATGGTAAAAATAGGCGATTCAGACTACACAGTTGGGGTATTGGTACAAGCTAATTTTGGCGAAAAAAGGCATTTAACAATTTCGGGTGTTCCGGTAGGGCGGGAATTAATAGATTTGATGAACAACATAATCAATCTGCCAACATCTTATAGAAAAGAAGGAGATGGATCAATCGTGGTGGTGGTAGCAACCGATGCACCACTCTTGCCCCACCAGCTAAAAAGAATAGCTACGCGAGTTACCATAGGCTTAGGCTTAGTTGGTGGACATGGAAATAATGGTTCGGGAGATATTTTTATCGCTTTTTCAACAGCAAATAAAACTGCTTTTCAAAGAAAGGATTTCACAAATATTGAAATGTTACCCAACGATTTGATAAATCCATTGTTTGAGGCAACTGTTCAGGCAACAGAAGAATCTATAATTAATGCAATGGTTGCCGCAAAAACGATGGAAGGTATCAACGGAAATAAAGCATACAGCCTTCCTCACGATTTAGTGATTGATTGCCTGAGAAAATATGGTAGAATCAGTTAATTAATGACAAGAATGAATCAAAGAATTGAATATAGAATTTTGGAGTCTGGTGATAATTACGCCAATCAAATAAAAACTCAAATAGAAAACACTTTTTCCATTAAATAGTTCTTCTATGTTTACCTGATTTCATCTAACATATGCCAAACCTATTCAGGATTTACCTGAATAAAAAAAGGCGATGAACTCAAATATCATAGGTTTTTTCGGTACGCTCAGTTGCTAATCTGAGCGTACCGACTTAATATATTTCCCAGAAAACAGAGCGTCGAATCACTACAAATTCAGCAATTTTGTTTCGTAGCCTGTACTATTATAATTTTGATAGCTCAATTTTATAATCTTCAAGGGATAAAGCTCCACTCGAGAACTTCAAGTTCAGTAATTCTTTTTTCTCTGTTTCCGATAAAGGTCTTTGCTCAATCATTTCTAATATTTCCCCTTCCGTCTTAAGCGGTTCGAGTACATGCATGTGATTAGCAAAAGCCTCAAAATATCGAACACCAAATATCCTTTGAGAAGCAGCATTAAAATGTATGACGTCTGGATTTGAAGTGAGCCCCAGGGCAGTAACAAAATAACAATGAGGGATAGATTGCCCACAATCCTTTAACTTCTTATTTACAACTGGATATGCTGAAAAATAGGCTCCATACATACCTTCGATTAAAAAGTCGCCAAGTCCGCCAATTACAATAGGCAAATCCGGTTCATTAAGTTCCCTGCGAAAGGCTTGCACGATTAATGAAAACTTTTCTTCATATCGATTAGCAGCATCAGGATTAGCATCGTTTTCTCCCTGATGCCATAGGATGCCATCTAATTTACTCGTTTTTTGAGCAAGTTTTGCCTGCAAAACTGCATGTTCAAATAGTATTCCATCAATGGCCCAATCATCGAGGCTCGACCCTCCATCTGCACATGGAATTAAACCAATATTTTCTGACTTATTTTTCAAACACCATGCTGCTGCAAAGGAGCCGGCTAAACTTATACCTGAAGTTGGTCTATCATAATTTATTGGCTCTACCATCGTCTGCCATTTTCCGTTTCGAAGCATTTTAATGCGCTCATTGTAAATAAGAGGAACCTCATTCAGAAAACCACGTCCTGCTATATTAGACTGTCCGGCCATTAAAAAAGAGTGTATCATTTTTATTAATTTAAAAATATATTTTTATTTTATTCTCTGTCACACCGCATCAAAAGCTAACGTTTTTCGACGGTGTTGTTTAGGTTCTATGCTTTCACATACCCTCCTAATCGCGCAAAGTTAACATTAGCCATTCGGTCCCTAATATAATTCTTTATCAGAAAATTTGAAATCTTGTATTTTAGGCAGGGGTCTTATTAAAACTCTTTTTTTTCTAACTTTCAAGACTTTGTCAGAACCTGATATTTCATCAGTTTCGGTTCTGATCCCCGTAACCAAGTTAAATTTAGTTTCCGTAAATACTGTATTTTCATCAGTATAGCCTTTGGTTGCATTATTGGTGAGTTTAGTTACGTTAACTAATTCAAAATTACCATTCTTATATTTGAAGTCGTACGTAATATTTCCTCCTTTAATTTCACCCCACATTTTTAAAATACCTTTTTCAATAAAGAAAGATGGAATTTGATACCCATTAAATTCTCCCCGGTTTTTAATAGGATATTGCGGTTCGATGATTTTAGTTGACGATACAGCCAAAATTAATTTTCCATTTGGTTGGGACAGGAAAATTTGTAACCTCAATGGCCTTGTTTTGTCTACAGTATCCATTTTCACGATTATTTTATCCATTTTGCCATCACCATTTAAGTCTCCGCTTTCTTTCCTAACCTGATAAGTATAATTGCCTTTACTTTTAATACTTTGGGCAAATAAATTTATTGGGACTGAAATTAAAATGAATATAAAGTATAGGTAAACGTTTTTCATAACTCTATTCATCTATTTTTGGTTTTTTAACGGTTATTAATCACAAAAGATACAACAGCTTGTACTTGGCCAGCTAATGTACAAATTATGATAAAAACACTTCGTGCGGTTTGTTCAAAAAGTATCAATTGCGACACTTATACCCGGCTGCGTTAACCTTTATTACGGTTATCTTTTTTATTTGATAAACTAATAACATTTGGGGCATAACCATTATATTCTTGGTCAGAAGCATTTTTCAATGCATTCTATCAAGTATAAATTTCACCCATGCTTCTTCACTAATTTTATCATCGATATAGTAGTCGGGTAATATGCCTACATCATCAATAACGAGTTTACCTATGGTTATGAATCTGGATGTTGAATATACCAATGTTAGTTTTTTATCTGGCGATTCTGTCGTACTAATATTTGCAACATCTAATGCACCAGCAGTTTGATTGCCAAACGTCTTAACTTTCCAGCTTTGTTTCAAATCTAAAATGAATTGTTCGGCTGCGCTGGCCGTATGCTTGTCCGTTATAACTGCAATTTTTTCGGGATTTCGGTATACACTATCTAATTTAATTATAGAAATATCTTCCTTGAAGATCCTTTCAAAACCTCCAATGTTGGCTTGTAAACGGTTTGCAAAATCTGTGAACAACAGCTTTTCCTTTGTAGATAAATTTTTATTTTTCGAAAGCTCTATCCAATTTTTATTGTTCATTTCAGATGAATAAAATTCGAGTTGATTTCTATGGATGGGATTGGTATAGGTGAAAGGTAAAAGTTTATTATAGGTTTTATCAGCCCCGCCACCATTGCCTCTAACATCTATGATTAGATTTTTGGTTGTTGTAAGTTCACTTTTCCAATGGTTCGTTAGGCTGTCAAGTATAGCTTTCTGATCTAACCCAAAAGATGGGATTTTAATATAAAGTGTTTTTTCATCCAGTCTTTCTATAAATGGCTCCGTAGCAAATTTAACTTTATATTTGAATGCTTGTTGAGGTTCAAGTTTAATAAAAGGTGTTGCCTTTTCCAGGGTCAGATCGTCAAGCGTCAGATATTTATTACCTGAGAACGAAATCTTGCTTATCGTGTCAGCAGAATGATCCCCTGCCCAGTAAACCCCACTGCCTAAATTTGAAGAAAAAGTGAATTTTACATCCCCTTTTTTCCAGCTTTGGTTGGCAGATTGAACAATATATCCTACATAGTTCTTTCGTTCCTGATTAATTAAAATTTCATAATTATTTGTTTTCCAAATCCCCTCTATTGATGATGGTAATTTGTTTTGCATCGATTTAATAAGTTTATCAATCTCATTGCTCTTTTTAGGTTTTAAATCCATTGAAACGGTTAACCTATTCTTTACGTCGGGTGCATTTGGATATAACCCGATGTGAAACTTTCTAAAAAAAGTCAGCCATTCCTTTAATATAATCGTGCACTTATTCAAGTCAGTTTCCTGGGATACTTTCCTGGAAATATTTTCATTATGCCTATCGTAACGCTCTTGCCCTTTGCTTTCCAAAATATACTTAAATCCAGCATCATTCCTTTCAAAAGTACTCTTTAGCCATTTATAATATAAATCGCAGTCGCATTTTTGAGCAAAGGCTTGCGAGGAAAATAGTATTAAAATTAATATTAAAAGATTCTTAATAATCGAGATTACGTATCTGTTCATTTTTAAAAATAGGCAAATTCATTTAAAATGAAGCTAAGTTCTCGAAAACTCAAAGAATTACTAAAGGCATCCGGAACTATATGTCAGAACCGTAGAAAATGATTGTAACAGACACTCCATACATAATTATTTGCATAGCTTTTAAAGCTCCTCTAATTAGTGGTAACTTAGAAATCAGAGATAAACTTATCTTGTCCGAAATTTTTTCGTTAATCCGGATATCGGGCATAATACCAATGTTAACTTAGGCCCGCCAGGGCTAATAAAAAAAATGTGGCCAACAATTCAGTTAGCCGCATTTTTTTAACATTTATTTAGATCAGGCAGGCACCTTATCTTTTTTTTCCCTTTGCCAGAAACGGTGTTGGGCCACGGCTTTAATGAAAGCATCAGCAGTCGCATCCATCAGTATTCCTGCTGTTGCATCTTCATTGGCTGCTTTTAATTTGGCACCTACATAACTCTGATGGATTAGTTCTGCACCTTTACCACTTGCCGCTATAACTTTGCAATGTCTATAGGCTTCGTTAATAAAATGAACTGCATCAGGCTCAACCAACAAGGCATTAATACTTTTATCTCCTCCCGGTACATATACTGCATCAAATACCACCGATGTTCCGGTTAAGAAACTCATGTCAATTTTAATTTCTTTACCCGCTGAGTCCTTAAGCGTACCATTTTTAGGTGCAACAACCTTAATAACAGCACCAGCTGCTATAAGTGCTTTTTGCATATTGCTAAAATCAGAGGCAGCCACACCATCAGCAGCAAGAAATGCGATCTGCCTGGTTTTAATACTGTCTTTTGGCATACTGGCCATACTTAAGGCAGGAGATTTTTCAATTTCTGATTTCACTTTAAGCGGGCGATAATCTGCAGGATTAGCATCCGCACCCAGAACATGGTTTATGGGCTCCTCTGGTTTCCCCGCTTTTAAGCCCAAACTCTCTGCTACCGTATTTGCTAAAGGAATGCTAATCTGCGTAAGGAGGTTGACCATTCGCTGTCTTATCTCTACCGTCGCAACTTTACCTAATTCAAATTTTAAAGCATCAGCAATATGGTTTTGTTCGGGCTCAGACTGGCTTTCAAAGAATAAGGTAGCCTGACTGAAGAAATCCATGAAACTTTTACTACGCGCCCTTACTTTATGGGCATCCACACGTTCTTCATAAGAAGAAAAGCCGCCATCAGCTATTTTTGCCTGAGCAGGACTTCCACCGCCTAAGGAGTTTGGATGATAACTGCTTTTGCCTATATTGATTTGCTGACGCATATGTCCATCACGCTGATTATTATGGATTGTATTAACGGAACGGTTAATTGGGATCTCATGGAAATTCGGACTGCCTAAACGGGACAATTGTGTATCTGTATAAGAGAATAAACGGCCCTGAAGTAAAGGATCATTGGTAAAATCTATACCAGGAACCAGATGACCAGGGTGGAAAGCAACCTGTTCTACCTCCGCAAAAAAGTTATCCGGATTTCTGTCCAGCACCATTTTGCCAATTCTCTGAACAGGTACCAACTCTTCGGGAATTAGTTTAGTTGGATCAAGTAAATCGAAGCCAAATTTGTGCTCGTCTTCTTGGGCAACAATCTGCACGCCGAACTCCCATTCCGGAAATGCACCGCTTTCTATCGCATCATGTAAATCCCTGCGGTGAAAATCAGGATCTTTTCCAGATATTTTTAAAGCTTCATCCCAGGCAACAGCATGCATTCCAAGAATTGGTTTCCAATGGAATTTCACAAAACTCGATTTCCCCTCGGCATTAATAAATCTAAACGTATGCACACCAAAACCTTCCATCATGCGAAGACTTCTTGGAATTGCCCGATCTGACATGGCCCACATGATCATATGCATAGATTCAGGTGTCAATGAAATAAAATCCCAAAAAGAATCGTGAGCTGTAGCTGCCTGGGGAATTTCATTGTCAGGTTCTGGTTTAGCAGCATGGATCAGATCGGGAAATTTTATCGCATCCTGTATAAAAAATACAGGCATGTTATTTCCAACCAAATCATAATTACCTTCCTGCGTATAGAATTTAACAGAAAATCCACGTACATCTCTTGCCAAATCTGTGGAACCTCTGAAACCAGCAACGGTAGAAAACCGGACAAATACAGGTGTTTTTACAGATGGGTCCTGCAGAAAACCTGCCTTGGTATATTTGGCCATAGATTCATATACCTGGAAATAGCCATGTGCTCCCGAACCACGGGCGTGAACAATCCTTTCCGGAATCCGTTCGTGATCGAAGTGCGTTATTTTTTCCCTAAGTATAAAATCTTCCAACAGGGATGGCCCCCGTTCTCCGGCTTTGAGTGAATTTGTGTCATCATTTATTTTAAGTCCCTGATCTGTTGTCATCAGTTCACCCCGGTCCGAAACGGTATCCGGTGCAAGATCTTTTTGTTTTAAATTTACTGTGTTTCCGGCATTCGGTTTTTTCTTTTCCATTATTTTACTGATTTATAAGTTGATGTTTTTTTAAAAGCTGAAATCCCTTTTCATTGCCTTGCTGTACAGCGAGGTCCAATGCGTCCATTCCCCGATTGTCTTTTATTGTTAGGTCGGCTCCATGTTGAAGGAGTAAATAAATCAATTCATTCCGGCCAAACATAGTAGCAAACATTAAAGCAGTTCCGCCATTTGCATTCAACAGATTTAGATCAGCTTGATAGGCCATGAGCAATTCAGCAATATCCGCGTAGCCTTTAAAACAAACACCCATAAGGGCTGTATTCCCGCCTATATCTACACCATTAACGTCTGCCTCTGATTGGAGCAGCAATCTGGCTGCTTCCAATTGGTGATTATAAGAAGCAATGATTAAAGGTGTATATCCCTTATCATCCCTAACTTCAAGTGTAACCTTCATTCCTATTATTTCTTTCAATAATGGGAGATCACCAGTCCTTGAAGCATGAATTAAAGCTGATGTAATATGATCCATATTTTTAAGAACATCAGTATTTTGAAATTGTTTACCAATAATTTTAATCTTGTCTTTAAGTAGTGAATGTCGAAAATTAAGCCTGTAGATATTATAAATTAAGCATTAGATTTGAGGCGTTACTTAGGCCATCTTTATAGTGCGCGTAAACCAATTTCTTAGCTTTGAATAATGATACCCAACCGCGTTATATTTTTGATATTTGAAAGTGTTCATCTTTTAGATTTGGCAGGTGCCGTGACGGTTTTTTATGAATCGGGCTGCTGTGGAAAAAAGTATGATATCCATTATGTATCACCATATCCTAATCCGGAAAGCTCAGCTGGTCTGGGATTTAGAAACATTAATGCACCAAGCTCGGTAACAGTGAACAAAGACGACATAGTAATAGTTGCGGGGATGGAAATTGAAAAATGGAACCGAGCAGATGACCATCTCTGGATGGGATGGCTGCAGTTGGCTGCTGCTAATGGTGCTACTGTCTGTTCAATTTGTACTGCCGCATTTGCACTTGCCGCCGCTGGACTCCTCGATGGTCAAAATTGCACTACACATTGGGCGTGGACAATGGCTTTGCAGCGAAATTATCCCCGTTTAAAGGTGATAGAGAATAAATTGTTTGTACAAAGTGGCCGGATTTTTACCAGCGCCGGCATTTCTACCGGTATAGATCTTGCTCTTTACTTAGTTGAAGAGCAACATGGGGTAGCTTTTGCATGTTCAGTAGCTAAAGATATGGTGGTTTATATCCGCAGAGATGGAATGGAAGTGCAAAATAGCATCTATCTGCAAAACCGGCAACACATTAGCCATCAGGTACACCAAATACAGGATTATATTACCAAGAACTTGCACCATAAATTAAAAATAGATGAGTTGGCTGAAACAGCATTTATTAGTCCGCGGAGCCTAACGAGGTTATTCAAATCTGCTACAGGAATAACCATTGGCCAATATATCCAGCTTTTAAGACAGGAAAAAGCGAAGCATTTACTTAAAGAAAATTATAAAGCAGCGTGGGTAGCTAAAGAATGTGGCTATAAAAGTGTTGCCTCTTTGCGGCAACTAACTAAAATAATTCACGATTAATAGTAAAGTGTAGAATGGCCGGATTTTTACTGCGACTGTCCCGATTCTTCCTTCATATTGTCCTAATTTTGTTCGTAAATTATATATATGAAACAGTTACTACTTTTACTTTTAACAATTCCATGCTTTGCATTTACAAAAGCTTCTGATACCAAATATCTTTACCCACCATACAACCATATTTACGATACCTATTTTTTTGAACAACCTGGGGTTTGTACACGAAGTGGAATGAGGCTCATTGAAAAAAAATTACAATCGCCAAAGGATGAAAAGATTTCAATATGCTTTTATTTATATGAAGGAGTTGAGGTGCTTGACTTTGCAGGACCAATGGAGGTTTTTTCTTATGCTGGCTTTAAAGTAATCACTGTTGCAAAAACTAAAGCTCCGCTTTTGTCACAAGGTATTCTAAAAATCATTCCGGATTACAGTATTGAAGATGCGCCACAAACAGACATTTTTGCGGTATTTGGTGGCTCAGATGAAGTTGCAGCAGACGATCCCGATGTTATATCATGGATACAATCAAGGGATAAATCGACTAAAAGTTACTTTTCGGTATGTACTGGAGCATTTATACTTGGAAAAGCTGGACTACTTGATGGGCTCACCGTGACTACTTTTCATAATAGTATAGCAAATCTTCAAAAGAAAGTGCCAACCGCCCATGTATTGAACAATGTTCGCTATGTTGACAATGGTAGAATAATTACTACTGCAGGAATCTCAGCTGGAATAGACGGGGCTTTACATTTGGTTGCAAAACTAAAAGGTAAAGAATTTGCAATTGCGGTTGCCAAACAAATGGAATATGATAAATATATACCTGAGCAAGGATTAGATTTGACAAAAAAGTAACAGCCTTTATATTAATGATCAGAACGAATTCATTTTGGTAGTTAAAAATTGATTTGGTTAAATCTAAATTTATATAATGATGGATAAGGAAAGAGAAAAATCCGGTACTGTTTTCTCCTTACGTTCATTTTAAATTCTACCTTAATCTACTGATTTTTGATTTCTTCCACAACAGAATAGATTCCAAAGCGCTGATGCTGTATCCGGTCATAATCATTCACATAATCAGGATGTTCTGTACCCATTATTCTATCCCAGATTCTAAAATATAAACCATAATTCCCTTTAAACTTGCTATGGTGCAAGTTGTGGTGTACGGAAGTGTTGAATACCTGAAACAGTACAGTGCCGCGAAACCACCTGGGCGCCAATTCATATCCAAGATGTCCGTAAACATTGATAATGAAACCAGCAATAACGAAAAGAAATATGGTGATCTGATGCATAGGAATTAAAAAGACAATCAGCAATAGAACCAGGCCTTCAGGTATGGCCTCCAAAAGATGAAAACTGTAGGATGCCCATGGAGAGGGATTTGTACTCTTGTGGTGAACAAGATGTACAGTTTTAAATAATATTTTGTGATGCAGTAACCGGTGCATCCAGTAAAAATAGGTATCATGTATAACCAGACTGATTACCAAGCTTACCGGAATGTACCAAAGCGGAAAGTCGTTAAGGTTATCATAGAGTAGCGTATATTTACGCAAGGGGGTTAAAAGAATTATGACAACAATAAACGTAAAAACAAGCGTACTTTGCATGGAGTACCAAATTTCACGAACAAAATCTTTCTTTGAGGCCAACCGTGCCTGAATTTTAGATCGGAATAACCTCGGGGCGAGTAATCGGTAAAAGAGGAAAAAGGGAATCCCTGCAATTACAAAATATCGGATGGCTGACAGACTGAATATTCTGAAAAAAGTTTCTATAATCGTTTCCATAAATTTTAAATTATAGACCAAAGCTAACTAAGCCAGGTGGCTCAGGACGTTAACAAAAGATAATTTCGAATCTTAACAAAAGATAATTTCCATCAATTTCTACCCTTTTGATGCATGCGCTTACGAATGCGGCTTAGAGATACCGGTGTAATGCCGAGCATGGAAGCGATGTATTTATCCGCTACGCGGTTTACTAATTGAGAACGCTCAGTAACAAGCTCCCGGTAACGTTCCTCCGGAGATTGCAAAACAAAAGACTCCATTACCTGCAAGGTTTCGGACAACATACGCATCAGAAAAAAATTCCTAAGAGGCTCCAAATCGGGATGTAATTTGAGCATATCTTCTAATACATCATAATCAATTTCCATCAATATTGATGGCTCAAGTGCCCGGTAGATAAAGCGTGAAGGCCTGTGATGAAGGATTGTATCATGGGAGGCAATAAACTGTCCTTCCCATCTAAGAAACAAGGTAACCTCATCTGCATTTTCTTTGTGGGTATAGGCACGCATAACCCCTTTTTCAATAAAAGCCAGCCGCTTTCCCAAATCTCCTTTGGAAATATATATTTCATTTGCCTCCAAAGTTATCAGCCTTGACATAGCATATAAAGGTTCTATATCGTAAAGTAGCCTCCCATTAGAATCCGTTAATAATTCAGTCAGCGAATTGATAAAGTGATCTTTCATATTATGATTAACGGCAAATTTTGTAAAAGCGGTTAAATTAAAAAACTCTTTCCCTTACCAGCCTGCCTTGATTTTTATATAGAGGCAGGCTGGGGAAGAAAGAAATTATTTGCGCTTTCTACGGATTAACAATATGGTGCCCGTGAGAAACATGAGCCCAGGTATCAGGCCGTAATATACAACCTGTATAACTTTAACACGTACTTTATTGAGCTTAATGGTATTGTCTTTAGGTTCCGGGCGCGATACATCTATCGGGAACTCCCCGTTGGCAAACCAACTAAAAATGTTTACTGCAATGCTTGAATTGGCAGTACGCATATTTGCCCTGGCCAATTCCATATTACTAAAAAAGTCGGCATCGCCAGATACCAGAATCCGTTGATCTTTATTGTTCTGTTTCCTGGTTAACATTAATGCCGTAGGAAATGAACCTTCTTCATCTCCATTTCGCGTTTCCACAGTCAACGCTGCCGAATCCAACGTAAACTTACCTTTTTTTAACCAGCTTGTTTTCGCATCTGTCATCAGGATGGGGTGAATATCGAAGGCACCTTTAGGATCATAATCCAAAGCCGCAGCATCAGGCATGGAAACTACGGATTGGTAAGCATAAAAGGGTTGTAAAAAGGGTGACATTGCCACCGCCCCGGCCGATACCAATGGCGTAACCAGGCCGTATGAATAATCCCGGCTACGCTGAAGCAAGGTTCCGTTAAGCATTTTTACTCCAAGTACATCCAGCAAAGGATTAACCACATTTTGTTTACCCGGTTCTCCGGCAACCATCAGGTTACCGCCCTCAGCAATATACTTACGAAGTTTGGTTAATACGGCTTCGCTGAAAGCAACCTTAGGATCGGCAATTACCAGTACAGATATGTCCTTTGGGATTTCTCCCTTTTCTAAAGAAACGCTGTCTAAATCAAATCCCTGATTGATCAGTGAACCCCTGGTCGTTTTCTCGTTGAGCAGCTTTTTATAATCACGATCCCCAAGTTTGTCCATGCTCCGCTGAAAACCATCCGTTGCAAAAACGATTTTTGGAAGAGTGATAATCAATCTTTTCAAAGCCGCTCCGGTCTCCGCTTCTTTAGGCCACATATTTTGTTCAAAAGGAAAGGTGCGTAAAAAGGTTGCCTTACCTTTATATTTCAACTGCATCACCGTGCGCGAACCCTCTTCATACAGGTTAATTTGCTTATGAATTTCCTTAGGATTCAAAAAATCACTAAGATCCAATTGATTTACACCCGACATGAACACAACATATTTGTTAAAGGTGCTTTTGTACTCAATTAAGTTTTTAGTAAGGCCAGGAATACTGTCGTAATAATAAACCCATTTGAGATTGATGTTGGGTTTAAACCTTAAGTAAGGTTCCCAACGGGCAATGTCTGCAATACGCTCACTCGGTGTAGCCCTGTTGTAAGAATCTTCTATTCCATTAACATATTCGGTCATTTCGATGGGCTCATCGCCCATTTTATTAAGAAGTTCCTGACTGGTTTTAGTCAGCGTATTAACTTTAGTGGCGGTTGCATCATAGTAACCAATCATTGATTGTCGGGAAGTGATATAAGTTATACTGAGACAAATCACTATAATCAGCGCATAGCGTCCTATCTGCTGTAAAGTTGATTTTAAAACCCTTTCCATTTCCAATTTAGTGATGGTAAAAGCTAAAAACATGGCGGTAATGGCCAGATAATAAATAACATCCCGGGTATTTAACAGGCCAGACATAATTCTTTCTGCACGGCTTGGCATAGACAAACTAAAAGTTAAATCGCGTATAAAATCCATATCCTGACCAACTGTACCGATATAGTTCATAAAAGCGAGCACGACGAAAGTACTGATGGCAGCCACTGCTTGGTAGGAGGTTAAGCTGGACACAAAAATCCCAATCGCCGCATAAGCATTAATTAGCAGGTAAGCTGCCAGTAAAGCCACCAGAATATGAGCATAATCAAAGTGTGGAATGATGAAAGCTACGCCGAGAACAAAGAGGCTTAAAATGCCGATGATTATTAGATTGTAGATTAACATGGCACCAAATTTACCATAGACTACATGACTGAGTTTAACCGGAGAAGAATAGAGCAATTTGATACTTCCACTGCTGATTTCTCTACTAATAATCCCCATGGTAATCAATGGAACATACAGGTACAAGCTATCGAGAATACGGGCAATGATGCCGATTTTTTGAGCATCAGTAAACAACGCGCTCGTTAAAAATGGCGTACTTTTTGCACGTTCCAAATCGGGCATAATACCTGTAAAACTCAAACTAACCTGTATAAACAGGATGATTAGCAGCAGCCAGGCAATTGGGGAATAAAATAGCAGGCTAAGCTCCAGCCTGGCTATTTGTATAATTTTCTTCATATCTATTAAAAAGTTATTTTTTTTCTGGCATCAGCACAAGTCTCACAAAATTCTTTTCCTGGATGTATTTTACCGCGGCCCGCTGAACCGTTTTTGTTGTTACCCCATTTAGGGCAGCATTGTAATTGTAGAACTGATCCAATGGCTCTTTGGTCATGATCTGCGAGGCCAGGTAATCTAACCAGAAATCATTATTAGTTGAGCCAGTTTGCATACCAACCCTTCGGGCAGCCTTAAACTTCTGCAAATTCTCTGCTGAAGGTCCCGAAGTCCTTAACGCCTGCACCTCTTCTCTTGCTGAGGTAATTAGTTTTTCAACATTTTCTGGTGCACAGTCAAAACTAATGATCAGGCTGAACCTGCTCTTTAGATATTTAGACATATTGATCTGCACATTTGGAGTATAAGTTCCGCCCTGCTGATCCCTCAGCCGCTGGGTCAGCTTGATCTTTAAAACATCTGCAACGGCATTCATATCAATGGTATTCTGAAGGTTATAATCAAAATCGCCTGAATAAGTTAAAAACACGCTTGACTTTTGTTCGTTGCCCAAGTACACCGTTTTTGAAATTTGACCGGCCGGAATGTGGATACCAACATCCCTTGCAGTTTCATGAAGGTTTTTAGCTGGCAAAGCGCCCAGGTATTTTTCCAGTAAAGGTCTGATCGTTCCTTCATCCAGGTTACCAACAAAAAGGAAAGTGAAACCAGAGGCATCAGCAAAACGCTCCTTATAGATTTCAAAGGTTCGGTTTAGCTTAATCTGGCTCAGCTGATCGGCACGCTGTGGTCTTTTACGGATGTGAGAATTCCCTAAAACAAAGTTTACCGTATCCATAAACACTTTAGAACGATTATTTCCGGTGGTCGCCATCTCCTCTTTAGTTCTTTCTATCAATGTGGCAAAAGCTTCCTCATTTTTCCGGGGTTCGGTAAAATAAGCATGAAGAAGTTCCAAACTGGCTTGCAAATCTTGTGGAGTCGTACTCCCATTAAAACCCTGATATTCATCTATAATAAAAGGGCTTACTTGCACTTTTTTGCCCGCCAGGAGCTTATTAAGTTGCAGTGCATCATAATTTCCTGCTCCGGCAGCTACCGTTAGCTTTGCCGCATTAATGGCGCTTAGATAATCTGCATCAGAATATAAACTGGCCCCGCCAGCAGAAATACCTTTAAACAAAATCTGATCATTTTGAAATCCCGTCTTTTTCAATAGAATAGTCATTCCATTGCTCAGGGTTAGCTTTTGGACACCCACAGCCTTAATTTCTTCGGTTGATGTGATTTTTCCTGGAGAAGGCTCAACCTTTAATAGAGGCAGATCTTGTACATCTTCTTCAGCATCAGGCAAACTTTGCGTATAAACGCTTTCTATCCAGCGATCCACAGTAGGGGAATCGGGTAAAAATCCTTTATTGTGCTCAGACCCCTTAACGATAATATCGCGATCTTTAGACTTAAGATAGGTATCCAGCAGGCTATTAATCTCTTCTAAGGTAATATCAGGAAGTAATTCTGTCGTTAACTGGTATTCTTCTTTGATCCCCTGAGGTATATTACCTGTCAGAAAATGTTGCAAGTAGGCTCTAATAAGCACTTCTGATGCTGTTTTATCTTTCTCACGCATCTCATCAGACATCTTTTGGAGATAGCTCTTTTTTACCCTGTCCAATTCTTTGCCAGTAAAGCCTTGCTCCTGCATTTTTCGTAGTTCCAGCCAAACACTTTTTAGTGCTTGTTCAGTTTCTGCTGGTTTAGTGGTTACACCAACAGAAAAAGAAGTCAATCCACCTGATAAGGGTGAAAAACCTGCAAGTGGTAGTCCTCTAAACCGGTTGTTTACGAGCTGCCCAAATAGGGTTTTTAAAAGAACGGCCCGGAAGTCTGTCGTTGTAGTAAGCTTATCAGTGTACTCTTTCATCATTATCTCCACAGATATACCAGCCATTTCTGCGTCTATAAATTGCATATACTGGCCTTTTCCTGTTAGTTTAGACTGGTAAACTGTCCTTACTTTTTCATTTGCAGGTTTTTTCAAATCGGAAAACTTTGCTTTAATATTTTTTTCCATCTGATCAGGATCAATGTCCCCGACCACCAGAATGGCCTGCAAATCGGGGCGGTACCAATCTTTATAATAATTGCGTATTTCTTCTGGAGAAACCTTAAGCAACACGTCTTCGGTACCGATTGGCAAACGGGTACCATAACGGGATCCGTTGGTATAAAAGGGAATAGCCTTTTGCTGGTAACGCTGTGCAAGCCCATCGCGATAGCGTTTCTCTTCGAGAATCACATGGCGTTCACGTTCTACATCTGCAGCATCAATATTGGCTTCCTGTGCCCAGTCGCGCATAATCTGTAAACCATTGGCAAGCAAATCCGGGTTGTCGGAAGGTAGCGGAAGCTGATAAACCGTTTCATCAAAGCCCGTATTGGCATTAATGTCTGCACCAAACCGTACACCGGATTTCTCCAGGTAATTGGTCAATTCCTTTTTAGGAAAGTGTTTGGTTCCGTTAAAGCTCATATGCTCTACAAAATGTGCCACTCCCCGCTGCTCATCAGTCTCCAGGATAGACCCTGCCTTTACAGCAAGGTACATAGTTACCCGATTTTCAGGCGTTTTATTTTTACGGATATAATACGTAAAGCCATTGGCTAATTTGCCTGTCCTTACTTCTGGATTGAGCAGCAAAGGCTGCGTACCCATTTGGGTTTTGCATGCCAAAGGAATGCAAAGCGCAGCCATAGACAGAAACCTAAAAAAATTATTTTTAACTAACATGTTGCTGATTTTTAATGATCTCTATAATCTTTTCATTTTCAATAATGATCATTCCCTGACGATCGGTGGTGATTCCAGAAGCCAGTGTATATGGATATGTTGGCGCACCATCTCTCATCACAGTTGGAAGGTAAGAGAACTGCAGGTTGTTGCAAGTTTTTCTTAAAGCCTCACCTACTTCAATAATATGGGTAGAAACCACAAAGAAACTATTCCTGTTTTCTGCAAAAGCCTGTGTTACTGCAAGGGTAGCATCATAGGCATCTTTTACATTGGTCCCTTTAAACAGTTCATCAAACAGAACATACAAATCCAGGGATTCGCTCACTGCTTTAGCTACCGTTTTAGTGCGCAGTACCTCTGCATAAAAATGGCTGTAGCCCATATCCAGATTATCGGACACGTTGATAGAGGAGAATAATCCATCCTTTACAGAAAATTCCATCCGTTTTGCCGCCACCGGAAAGCCCATGTGTGCCAGATAAACCGCAATTCCCATCGATTTCATAAAAGTCGATTTTCCGGCCATATTGGCGCCGGTTAAAAACAGCACGTTACGCTCACGGGTCAGGTGCAGGTTATTGCTTACCCCTTTTCTTAATCCAGGGTGCCGAAAACCTTCCAAATCCAGGAGCATCTCTTCAGCCGGCAATGCCCTGGCATATACAAAAGCTTCTTCGCGGGCTATTGCGGCCACGCCCATATATACATCCAGTTCATAAATCAGCTTCAACAGCACTTCCATCTCTCGCATCATGGCATGTCGGATGGTATAATCATTACGAATCAACTGGCCCAGCGAAGGCTGCCCTTCAGGCGTATTCAGAACACTTTCAAGTTTGGGGTCCTGCAATATTTTCCATGCGGCATCAAGGTCTTTTTGATAAATACCCACATTTGGCTTACCCTTTAGCTCTGAAAAGAAGTCGCGAAAAGCCTGCAACACTTCAATGGTTACCGATTGTCCGGCTTGTAATTGGAGCAGTTCGGCATTGTGAAAAAGCACCTGTCTGAACTTCTTGGTAAAGATGCCCCAGGCCACCCTTGGTAAGGCTGCTCCGGCGCCACCTGCCAGGTAATCTTCCATGGATTCTACCTGCGAACGGATTACGGGAAAAATCAGGCTATTTTGCTGAAAAAAGTCAAATAAAGCACTTCTGTTATTTATTCGATTAACGTCATTTAAAGGTTCGCGAAACATACCATCCAATACTTTCTCCCCGCCGCGGGTTTGCAAATGGTTAAACAGGCTATAAATAGATTGTTGCTTAAACTTGCCTTGCAGGTTCAAGTCTTCTATGGTCTGCTTATCGGCCTGAAAATGCTGATATTGGGGCTTTACTCCAGTTTTATCGTTAATTAGTTCCAGTACTCCTTCATTATTCACAATGATCATCCCATGACGGTCATCAGTAATCCCTTCGCTCAATGTATAGGTGTACGCAGGTTTGCCCTGCTCCATACGCGTTGGGAGGTAGCGGAAGCTCATATTTGGGCACCGCTCCTTTAATACTTCTCCAGCTTCCATAATATGCGTAGAAACCACAAATAAAGAGTGTGGCTTGGCTGAAAAAGCCTCCATGATGGCAATTGTACCTTCATAAGCATCCTTAACATTCGTGCCACGGAATAATTCGTCGAAGATGACAAACAGGTTTTTTCCTGCACCAAGTTCTACTGCAACTTTTTTTACCCGCAACACTTCGGCATAAAAATGACTGGCACCCATGGCCAGATTGTCGGGAAGGTTAATTGTAGTGTACATCCCATCGCATACTGAGAATTCCATTTCTTCAGCGGCGATTGGAAAACCCAGATGAGCGAGGTAAACCGAGATTCCCAGCGATTTCATAAAGGTAGATTTACCTGCCATATTTGCCCCCGTGAGGAATACAATATTCCCGTTAGGATTCATTTCTAACGTATTGGGGATTGCGTGGCTAAGCAGTGGATGGTAAACTCCTTTCAATCGAAGACGGTTTTCATCACGTTGTAGCGCTGTGGCGAAAATAAATCCACGTTCAGTAGCTACCCTGGCGATGGAAATACATACATCCAGAAAATAAATCTGCTGCAAAATTTTCTCGAGCAACCCACGCTGCTGGAAACGCAGGATATTATCGTATTCCACAATCCTGCCAGACGAGATTTTTCCTTTGCCATGATCCTTAAAAATCAGCTCCAGTTCTTTGGCATTCAAGAGGGCTAAAACAGTAGAAATCTGTCTGCCATAGGGATTATTTACCACCTTAGGCTCGATTTCCAGCATAAACTTTTTTAGTCCCTGAAGGATTTCCATCAGCGCCGTTACACTTTGTCCGGCCGCATTAAAATCAGCCATACTAAAACCCTGGTTAGAAAGGCGGCTTCTGGGGTCCGTATTTGAAAGATATCTTTCAGTTTCTTCAAAACGGTTACCTTGTAAAGGGAAAGCTGTTTGACTTTCCTGAAAATACCGCAATATTGCTACACGCTCATTTATGGCCTGATGATCAGAAAGTGGACTGCGGAACATTTCCTCCAGCAGGGCCGCACCACCCTGCGTGAAGGTCTTGTTGAAAATATGGTAGATTGAATCGCTCCCCGATTTGGAGAAAACGTTCAAATCATCTATTGTTTGTTTATCAGTTATAAAGCTCATCATTATTTTCTTTTTCTGCGGATCAAAAGCACCATACCAAGCAAAATGATTGCGCCAGGTATAACTGCATAATACATTACTTTTAAAGTTTTAACGCCCGCTTTGTTTAGCTTTAGATGTGCATCTTTTGGAGCGGGGCGGCTCATATCTATCGGAAATTCTGCGTTGGAAAACCAGCTAAAGATGCTGATCGCAACAGAGCCATTTGCTGTTTCCAGATTGCCCCTGCTCAGCTCCTTATTACTAAAGAAATCGGCATCGCCCGAAACCATAATCCGCTGTTCTTTGTTATGAATTTTACGGGTTAGCATCAGCGTTGTCGGAAAAGATCCCTGCTCATCACCTGTCTTTTTATCAAACACCAGTGCCGCCGAATCCAGCACAAATGATCCTCTTTTGATCCAGCTTGTGTTGGAATCGGTCATTAAAATTGGCTCAACTTTAAAATTACCCTGATGTTTGTCCTTTAAAGCTGCAGCACCTGACATGGAAACCACTGTTTTTTCATCAAAAGGTTTTTTAAGTGCTGGCGACATTAGAACTGCTGCAGGGGTTAGCCGCGGGGTAACCAGGCCATAAGAGTAGTCTCTGCTACGCTGTACCAGGGTTCCATTGAGCATTTCAACGCCCAGCGAATCCAACAAAGGGTTTACAATGGCTTGTTTACCCGGTTCACTGGCAATCAACACATTACCACCCATTTGAATATAATTGCGCAGATTGGTGAGCGCTGCTGGATTTAATACAGCCCGTGGGTCACCAATTACCAATACAGCAATATCTTTAGGAATTATGCCATGCTCCAAAGAAACACTGTCAATATCGAAACCCATATTAATCAGGGAGGTTTTGGCCAACTTATTATTGAAAAGCATTTGATAATCCCGGTCGCCAATTTTATCTACCCTGCGCTGATAGGCATCCGTAGCAAAAACAATTTTAGGCGGTGTTACCACCAGGCGTTTCAAAGCAGCGGCAATCCCAGCCTCTTCAGGCCAGCCATCACCATCATCAAAGGTTCGCAGAAAGGTCGATTTCCCTTTGTATTTCAATTGCATCACCATCCGGTCGCCTTCCCCGCGGAGGTCAACCTGTTTACGGATTTGCTCAGGGCTTAAAAAGCGGCTGGTATCCATATCTCTTGCTTTCGCTTCTTCTTTAAATATGGCTTTTATGCTTTTTCCGGGATTAGCGGCATAAAACTGTGGATCAAGAAAATCATAATAGTAGACCCAATGGAGATTGATATTTCCTTTAAAACGCAGATAAGGCTCCCATTTGGCAATGCCGTACAGCCGTTGAACCGGAGCACCTATAGTATAACTTTGATGCAGTCCGTTTATATAGGCCGTCACTTCCACCGGCTCATCTCCCATCTTCTTTAAAACATCCTGAACTGGCTTTACAATGGTGTTAACTTTAGTTTCTGTGGCATCATAATACACAATTACCGCTTGGCGGGAACTTAAATAAGCAACCGCAAGCCCAATTACTATAATCGCAAAGTATCGGCTGGTCTGGTAAAAAACAGACCTGGAAGAGCGTAAGAGTTTTAGTCTGGCAATCGTAAATGACAAAAAGATTCCGGAGATCACGATATAATAAATTACATCTCTACTGTTCAGCAATCCCGATACCATGCGCTCTGCCCGGCTGGGCATGGAAAGGCTATTGGTCAAATCGCGAACAAAGTCTATACCCTTCCCAAAACTTCCAATGTAGTTCATAAAGGCCAGTACACCAAAAGTCCCTAAGGCTGCTACAATCTGATAACTGGTAAGACTGGACATAAAAATTCCGACCGCTGTATAGGCACTTAAAAGCAAGAAGCAGGAGAGCATGGCTACCAATACATGCGGATAATCAAAATGATCTACTACACCCACACCCACAATAAAGAAAAGTCCTGATACCACCAGGATGATAACCAGATTGTAGATAAGCATGGCCAAAAACTTTCCATAAATGATCTCCCTGATTTTTACCGGAGAAGAATATAAAAGTTTAATGCTCCCACTGCTAATCTCCCGGCTGATGAGCCCCATCGTGATTAATGGGGTATATAGATATAAACTTCCAAGTATGGTATAAAGGATTCCCAGAGTTGCTCCTGTAGAAGTGGTGAACAGCCGGCTTGTTAAAAAGCCATTATCTCCAATAAGTTGTTGTAAATACTGCATTGATGCTATTCCTGGTATAAATGCATGGGTCATTTGCACAAAAAATACAATGATTAGCAGCCAGGCAATAGGCGAATAAAATAGCAGACTAAGTTCCAGCTTTGCTATTTGTATGATTTTTTTCATTCTATAAAGTGATTCTTAGTTAGATATCCTGGATAACTGGGCGAAAGTTTCATCTAAGGAATTCTTTTCCATATTCAATTCACGCAGTCGCCAGTTTTGTTTTGCACTTTCCAATACCAGCGTTTCAGAAATTCCTTTGTCTCCGTTGAAATAGATTCGCAACTGTTTTTCTGTCAGGTATTCTACCCTGGTAATGCCTTCTATCGCCTGAAAAGCTTCTGCCGGAGGTGCATTCTCCATCACAACCAACATGCTGTGCGGGGCAATATAATTGTCAAAGGCTTCCATGGTATCTGAAAAAACAATCCTTCCGCTTTCAATCATCACAATGTCTCTGCACAAGTATTGCACTTCAGTTAAGATATGGGTAGAAAGTATAACGGCACGATCTGTAGCAATATCTTTAATTAATGCACGTACTTC
This sequence comes from Pedobacter nototheniae, assembly GCF_032678625.1. Classification (GTDB taxonomy): domain Bacteria; phylum Bacteroidota; class Bacteroidia; order Sphingobacteriales; family Sphingobacteriaceae; genus Pedobacter; species Pedobacter nototheniae_A. Next base: position 293,145 of record NZ_JAVTSO010000004.1, read on the forward strand.
CAGGATCTGGTTAGGATCCAAACCATTAGTCGGCTCATCAAAAACGACAAGTTTTGGTTTATGGATGATGGCCTGGGCAATTCCAACACGTTGCTTATAGCCGCCTGATAAATTTTTGATCAGGCGTTTATTGATATGGCTCAATCCACAACGTTCTTTAACCTCTTCCAAAGCCGATTTTAGCTTCGAATGTTCTACCGAACGCAGGATGGCACAATGGACTAAGTATTCATCCACCGTAAGATCCATATATAAGGGTGGAGTTTGCGGCAAAAAGCCAATCTCCTGTTTGGCACGTTCAGGCTCCTTTCGCAGGTCAATCCCATTGATGATTACCTCTCCCATGGTTGGGGTTAATACCCCGCAAAGAATGTTCATCGTAGTAGATTTGCCGGCACCGTTAGAGCCAAGCAAGCCCAGTATCCCACTTCTTGGGATTTCAATATTAATGTCGCGGATAGCCCAGCTGGTACTATAGCGATGCGATAGTCCAGTAATACGAACAATTGGTTCCATATTTTAAATGTGTGTTAGGTATTTATTCGAGAAGACAGCTGTAAAAGCTTTAAGAATTAAAAATCATAGACCAGAAATGGGTCATCGGCAAGGTTGCCCTGAGCATCGTTGGGCAACCAAACAATTGTATAGTTTCGGTAGCGCCATTTATTTACCTCGGCATTAATGCTGCCAACATCTTTTAAAGTATATCGGGTTAACAAGGAACCCGATGCCTGATCATAAAATTCGATTAAAACATCTGTAGTTGCCGAGGTTGCATTTACAGTCAAGTAGTCGGTAACTTGCTTGTAAGCTAAGTTATTTACGGTCTTATCTGTCCCGTTGCCTGATATTTTCACATTCACCGGCTTTTTATCCGGAGATAAATTAATCAAACGCAAACCTGCAACACTATCTGTTAGCGAATGAAAAGGGGGCATTTTATTCACTAAAAGCATCTCCGGCTGCGAAAGTGTTCCAAATAAAAACAATGTTGAAGCCTCGTTGGCGCTGAGGTTAAGAGACGTTTTATAAATGGGTTTATCATTTGCGTTAGTGTCTGGAATCTTATAAATAAGAATAGGCTGTTCTTTGGAAGGAAGCGAGAGATGATTATTAGGTGAATAAATGCGGTATTTAATCCACATTGGAGTTCCGAGTCCTGCCGCTGGGCGTTGTTCATTAAAGTTAGCAGCCAGAAAATCACCACCCTGCAAAGCATTGACAATTGTTAGGGACGTTAAAGTTTGTGGCTGAACATCCTTTTTACAGGAAATAATTGCTGAGAAAAAAAGCCCGGCTAAAATATATAGGAAAATTAGATTCTTCATAATGTTCAATATTTAATGGTTGGGTCTGGTTCTAATAATTTGGGTTCTGAGTCAGAAAATGATCTCTTTGCAATTCTGTTTTCGGAATTGGATATAACAACTGGTAATTGCCCCGCCATGGTTGCTTCGCTGAAATCGCCGAAAGCACCTGCTCTGCTTTTCCAGTTCGCTTTAGGTCAAACCATCTGTGGCCCCATTCCCCAAAAAGCTCTGTTTGCCTTTCCTTTGCAATGGCTGCCAGGGTTTGATCTCTGGTTAAGCTTTTTGACAATGGCAGTATTCCAGCCCGCTGACGTAAAATATTGAGGTCATCGATACCCGCAGAAAGCTGTCCACTAAGCGCAAAGGCTTCTCCGCGAATAAGATACATTTCAGCAAATCTCAAAACCATATAATATTCAGTCGCAGCACTACCTATCGCCAGGTTATGAAATCCTGTTTTATATTTATATATAAACCTCGCACGATAAGTCTGCCCGCCTTGCGAGAAATCTGTACTATCTATCCAGGCCGCTTTACGGAGATCTCCAGGTTCAAATGATTGAAGCAAACTGGAAGAAAGATCTCCGGCAGGCCCCGTATGTAATGGAGAAGGCAGAAGGTAAATCGCTTCCGGCACCGCATTGCCCGTAAAATCTTTATTTACATTTTGCTGAAGCTGCCAGATGGTTTCCGAACTGTTTTTAAGGAAAACTTTGTTCAAATCTGCCGTTTCCAATTGGTAAAGGCCAGTTTGTCCAATTACATCCGTAGCCTGCTGAATGGCGTTCGCGTTATCGCCTGTGTACAGATAAACTCTGGCCAATAATGCTTTAGCCGCCCATTTATTTGCCCGGATACGTTCTCCCCCACCCGCAGCATAATCCGCTGGTAAATCATTTGTTGCCTCGATAAGATCGTTAATAATCTGCTGATAAACGATGTTGGCTGCCGTTCTGGGTTTGTTGGAGTTTTCAGCAAGGTTGGTCGTCAACACTAATGGTACATCTCCGAAACAGTTTACTAAATAGAAATAGCTAAAAGCACGAATAAATTTAGCCTCAGCAGTAAGCTGGGTTCTGGTTTGCGCATGAAGTAAAACAGATTTTGAAGCCTCAATTCCTTCAATTACCGCATTGGCACCATAAATGGCTTGATATGCTGATGACCAGATGCTGTTAGTAAAGGTGCTCTCTGCGGTTAGCGCATTTCTGGCTGCCTCACCACTGGAGTTATTTACTGCAAAAATAGTACCTACAATACTCAGTTCATCTGCAGATGCCCTTGCAGTTTGATTTACCGCCCCACTCGCAAAAGAGGAATTAGCATTCGCATTGATCATTTGAGTCAATATACCCGCCATGGCACCTATTGCCTGTGTATCATTGTTAAAAACCTTATCCGTAGTAAGACTGTTTTTAGGATCTGGAATCTCCACCAGTTTATTACATGAAAACAATAAGAATGCTGATAACAGCAGTAGAAATTTATTTGAATGATGGTTAAGCATAATCATGGTTTATAAGGTCAGTGAAAGGCTTGCAACAATAGTTTTAGCTTGTGGCAACGATCCGAAATTCTGTGTATCCGGATCAATTCCCTTGTATTTGGTCAATACCCATAAATTTTGGGCATTAATAGAAACGCCCAGGCGTTTTCCATCAAGAAATTTCTTCGGCAGCATATAAGATAAACTCACCGTTTGCAACCTAAGAAAAGAGGCGTCAGTATAAGCCAGATCAGAGCTGCTTATAACTGAATTTGATGGCGAACCAGTAAGGCTGGTTAATGCCGCATATTTACCCGATTGTCCAGGCTGTTGCCAACGGTTATTAAAAACCTCGGTTGGTATATTTACCATATTCCCTGCAGGCACACCTGAATAAAATGCACTTATCCCCATTTGGTTTTTATAATATAAATTAACCAATAGGGAAAAGTCTTTGTAACGAAATGTATTACTCATTCCGACCGTAAACTTTGGGTCCCTGTTAATGGTAATGTACCGGTCATCATATCCTGAACCCGGTCTGCCTGAAGAATTTGAACTAATTGACCCATCCTTGTTATGGTCTTCAAAAACATATTGACCAGTCATTGGGTCAAGGCCAATATAGTGAAGCAGATAAACATCATTTACAGATTTACCAACCACATACTGCGTTGCGTAACTGGAAAGTTCAAGGTCTGGGTAACTCAACAAAATGTTTTTGTTAAATGATGTGTTTAAACTTAAGTTCCAGCTGAAATTATTTGTTTTGAATGGCATAGCACTCAATTCAAATTCCCATCCGCTATTTTGAACCACAGCCGACCAGTTGGCCGTTACCGCGCCGAAGCCTGTAAATAATGGCGTTGGATAATCGGTTAGCTGATTACCGCACCTGTTTCGGTAATAATCCACATTGATGTTAAGATTTTGAAAGAGATTTATTTCGAAGGATAAATCTAATTTTTTATTTACCTGCCACTGAAAATTTGGATTCACCGCATGAAGGCTAACCAGCGGTGTAACCCCGCCATAGGTATAATAAGGCACTCCATTATTCATGTTAGACCATTGACTGATGTATTGGTAATCGCCTACACCATCACTTCCAGTAAGGCCATAACTTCCTTTAAATTTCACAAAATCAATAAAGGAAGGAAGGTTTCTTTTAATCCAGGATTCTTCAGAGGCAATCCACGCAAAACCTAAAGACCCAAAATTTCCATATCGTTTCCCAGGTCCAAAACGTGAAGACCCGTCTCTTCTTCCGCTTAGATTAATGATATATTTTCTGTCCCAGTTATAGTTAATTCGACCAAATAACGCCGCGTATTTAAGCTGACCATAAGTATCACCTACAATCATAACGGTTGGTGCAAGTTGCAGGGAACCCAAAAGATTATCATCCGTGTAGCCCAATCCATAAGTATTCTGTCCCGAAGTAATAGTCTTGCTAAGGGCAGTACCCAAAAAGGCTGAAAAATCACCCTTACTTATGGTGGTATTATAACTCATTTGCGGTTCAATGCTCCAGGTCTGATTATTGTTTGTCCCGATATTTAACCCCCCGGTTGGGTTATCAATCGGATTTTGGGCTGAAATTGGCGATCTGCCTTCGCTCTTCTGGTTGGTGGTATTAAAACCAAAAAGGCTGGAAATTTGAAGTCCGTTAAACACTTCGTAAGAAAGATTTAACTTAGTCATTACTATAGTTGCGGTTGAATTTAATAAAGTTTTAAGTGTTCCAAATGGATAACTATTCTGAAGTCCTACATCGTTCCACTCTTTATAATTCAATTCTCCATTACCATCATAAATCGGAGGCGCATTTGGCGGAAGCGTGGCAACTGAAGGTGTAGAATTGATGTTGCTATTAGAATAGGTATAATTAACTGTTAGCGCTGTTTTTAGCCGCTTGTTAAAAGCCGCATTATTGATGCTGACCGCTGTTCCGGCAACCTGATCTGATCCGCTTACCGTTAAAATGGATGTTGAACGGGTATAGCTTGGGCTAATCATAAATTGTGTATTTTCATCTCCGCCAGAAATGGACAGGTAGGTTCTTGTCATCTGACCAGTATTTCCCCATAATTCCTTTTGCCAATTGGTATATCTTGTTGTATCCCATCCTACAATATCCGGGGCATTTTGAAGTGTCAATGGAATTCCGTCATTTTTAAATGCTTCTTTTCTCATTTTCACATAATCCTGAGTATTCAACATATCCCAGTAACGGGTAACCTGAGAAATCCCATGAGAAATACCCGCACTAATCTGCGTTGGCCCCGCCTTCCCTTTTTTAGTTGTAATCAAGATTACACCATTGGCACCCTTCGATCCATAAATGGCTGTAGCATCAGCATCTTTTAGCACATCAATGCTCTCAATGTCAAGCGGGTTGATGTTAAACAATGGACTTTGCCCGTTTCCTGCCGTATAACTTCCGTTCTGGATAATCCCCGGAGATCCGCTTTCATAGCTGGCATTGCCCCCAACGTTGAGGTAAATAAGCGGTACACCGTCAATAACGTATAAGGGTTCTGAAGGATAATTCGGACTTATGGTACTGCGCCCACGAATTTCAACTTTTACAGTTCCATTTGCATAGCCCGTAGCCGGAGTTACATTCATTCCAGGCACTTTTCCAACCAAAGCTAAAAGAGGATTCATAATTGGCTGTTTTTCAATTTCTTCTGCTGTTACCGAGGCAATATTACCTGTCGAAAAGCGACGACTGGTCTTACCATAAGCCATCACCTGTACTTCATCCAGCTTAGAATTACTCAATTGCAATCTGATTTCAAGCACACGATTGCCAATTCCAACTTCCTTGGTGGTATACCCCATAAAAGATACCTGCAAAATGGCATCATCGGGAACATCTTTTAAACTAAACTCCCCTCGTGCATTCGTTATGGTACGGGCTTTCCCGTTTTTAACTGAAACAGTTGCGCCGGGCAGTTGCAGTCCATCAGCACCATATACATACCCGCGAACACCGGTATCCTTAAAAACATCCGCTATTTTATCTAAAACGGAAGTTTCCTTTTGCTGAATAACAATAGATTTTTTGGTGATGGAATACGTTAGGGAGAGTCCTTTAAAAATTTCTTTTAAGGCCGTTTCTAAAGAAGCGTTCTGAAGTTTTACATTAATCTTTATCGAACTCAGATCAGCATCTTTCCAAAAGAAATTATATCCGGTTTGCTTTTCTATAGTGGAAAAAATAGTAGTAAGTGGTGCATTATTTTGTTGGATATTTACGGTTTGGGAATATCCAACAGCCGCCACTTGCACACAGGTGACGGTGATGATGAAAAAAATCAGTTTCATAACCAAAATGGTTTTACGCATCAGCCGCCCCGTCAGCCAGGCGGTTTCTGCATATGAGGATAAATTCATACGTTTGTATTGTTTGGGTTTGGATTAATTGTCAAGAATTATTCACTATTCCGATTGATCGGATCAGGTTAACCCAAACGCAAAGTCCGGGGAAAAGTGTCGAAGCCTTCTCCGGGCTTTTGTTTCGTGTGGTTAACCTATAATTAAGCCTAACCGCTTTGTAGTATAGATTTTTTCATGTTGGTTGTTTGGTTTAGGTGGTTTATTATTTAGTTGATTTTATTTATTAAAAGCTGCAGGTTTACTGCAGCACAATAATTTTTCTGCCCTCTACCCTAAAGTGCAGGTTGCCAAGTTCCAGTACTTTGAGCACTTCAGAGAGGGTATAGCTTCTTTCAATTTTACCGTAAAACTGGCCGTCTTTAACAGTACCTTCATAAACTACTTCTACATCGTACCAACGGGCAATCTGCCTCATCAGGGTATGGATATCGGTATGGTCAAATTTAAAAAGTCCGTTCTTCCAGGCAACTACCTCTTCAGGATCTACTTCCATCACCTGAATGCTGCGATTGTTGAAAATGGCTTGCTGCTTAGGTTTAATGATGGTACCATTTACATTTACGCTTCCCTCCAGCAAGGTGGTTTTAATGTTGGGTTCGTCCAAATAAGAATTAATATTGAAATGGGTACCCAATACCTCTACCGTTTGGCTTCTGCTGATCACTTTAAATGGTTTTGATTTATCATGAGCCACTTCAAAATAGCCTTCGCCACTTAGCTCAACAACCCTGTCTTTACCTTTAAACTGAGCAGGATATTTTAGGGAAGAAGCCGCGTTGAGGATTACTTTTGTTCCTTCGGATAAGATTAAAGTATATTGTCCTCCAACCGGGGTACTAATGGTATTGTAAATGGTTTCTCGTTGTGTTTCATTAGCACCTAAATAGACCAGCTGGCCATTGGCAGTTTTTTTAATGACCGTATTAGCTTCATTCGCCAGTTTTCCATTTTTGGCATCTGTTAAACTAATTTGTTGACCGTTTGCAAGCGTTAATATGGCTTTATTAGAACCTGGAGCAATATCATGAGCTTTTAATTCAGCCAGGCTGTTATTACCACCCGTAGGTTGGTTTGCATAATAAAGGATTCCTGCCCCGGCTACCAAAATTACTGCTGCAGCCGCAGCAATACGTTGCCAAAGTTTAAATCGCTTTGCCGGAGCTTTCCTGGAGATGATGCCGGCATATTCAAAAGTGCGCAGGCTAAGTTCCTCATCAATGCTATCGAAATCTATTTCGTCATCTTTAAGGTAAAGACTATCGGATTTTTGCATATACCAGTTTTCCAGCTTCGCTTTTTCTTCAGCCGATGCTATTCCCTGATTATATCTTTGAACCAATTCTTTTGCCTGTTGCTTATCCATATCTTTTTGAGGGTTAAGTTACAGGTAAACGGGTGAACGCAAAGTTGGGGGTAGAAGAATTTTGAAATAATTTAAAATCAACGTAAAAGCAGTAAAATCCCTATTCCAATTCCCATATTATTGAGCTTTGGTTTAATAACTTTTAAGGCATTTTGAACCTGTTTTTTAACGGTTTGTTCTGAAATATTCAATTTTGAGGCAATTTCTTTATGTGAAAGGTTATCTTTTCTACTTAACTCGAAGATTTCCCGCATTTTTGGAGGCAATTTCTGAATCTCCCTTTCCAGGATTTCCAATATCCGCTTTTCATCAATCGCATCAACCTGATGGTTTACAGGATCAGACATAAAGCTTGCAATTTCTCCAATATAATCACTTCGCACTTTGTTTTTTTCGATCAGATCAAATACCCGGTTCCTTGCCGAAGTATACAGCAAGCCAGACATGTTGGTATTGTGTTTAATAGATTCTGCCTTAATCCATAAATTCCCGAAAACCTCCTGCACAATATCCTTAGAGTCTTCTTCATCCCTAAGCATTTTATAAACATGTGCATAGATTAGCTTCCAGTAGCGGTTGTAAATTTCAGCAAAAGCCTCCTTGTCTCCCTCCTTTAAAAGGGAAGCCAATTCTTCGTCCGGAAATTTACTATAGGGAATCATGATATGAATTTCTTTTCTAAGGTATAAAATTTCATATAATGTCAATAATATATGCACGAAATAACTTAGCTCACGGGAATATTTGCTAAATTTTGGCTTCTAAAACTATTATAACGTTAACAACGAATTAATGATTAGAAATATATCAACCCCTATAAGCCCGATATAAACACATTTAAAAAAGAATAGTCTTTGATCTTATTTCTAAAAATTCAACATCCCCTGTAGTGAGAGTGACTAAAGATCCTTGAGGCTATCTATCTGAAAAACAAAAAATTGGAAGGCAAAAAAAAGGGGCAAAAGATTATTTAAAATCTTTTGCCCACTACGGGGTGGCTGATGGGGCTCGAACCCACGACCCTCGGCACCACAAACCAATACTCTAACCAACTGAGCTACAACCACCGTTTTTTAGTGTCACAAAAGTACAACTTTTAATATTTCCTGCAAAAAAAATATGCTTTTACAGGCAATTATTTTTTAATTCCTTATATTTCAATTATTTGAATTTTCACTTTTTTATTAAAATCACATAAAAACCCCTATTACGAACCTAAAAACTTAGATTTGCAGCGTTTATGATTGAGATTTATACCGATGGAGCAGCAAGCGGTAACCCCGGACCAGGTGGTTATGGCACTATTTTAAGAGCAGGCAAGCATTATAAAGAATTAAGTGGCGGTTTTAGAATGACCACCAATAACCGAATGGAATTGTTAGCCGTAATTAAAGGCCTGGAAGCTTTAAAAAGTTTAAATCAGGAAGTAATGGTTTATTCTGATTCCAAGTATGTGGTAGATGCTGTAGAAAAAAAATGGGTATTTGGCTGGGTAACTAAAGGATTCAAAGACAAAAAGAACAAAGATCTTTGGATGCGTTTTCTGGAATTATACAAATTGCACAAAATAAAATTTACCTGGATTAAAGGCCATAACGACCATCCGGAGAATGAACGTTGCGATCGTTTGGCTGTTGCAGCATCGCACGATAAACAGAATTTAGCAATTGATAACTTTTTTGAAGTTGAACGAAGCAAAGCAAATTTGCTTTAATTAATAAGCGTAAAACGCTGAGCATTTAATTACAAAATGCTCAGCGTTTTTAAATAGTTTTAGTCTATTCCGCCAACAATCCCCAGGTCTTCAAGCTTTGCTTCTACCTTATCGGCATTTAATTCGCTTGGATTGGTATAAATAGCCATCATTTCTTCAGCTTTATTAACCATATTTTTAGACCCAATAAAAATTGGTACCCTTTGGTGTAATTCTGTTGGCTCTACCTCTAATATTCTTTCAAAACCTGTTGTGGCTTTTCCTCCGGCCTGCTCTATAATGAACGCCATCGGATTGCATTCGTACAACAGCCTTAATTTTCCTTTTGGAGAACGTGACGTAGTTGGGTAAATGTAAATACCACCTTTAATCAGGTTGCGGTGAATGTCGCCAACCATAGAGCCAATATACCTGGATGTGTAAGGTCTTTTAGTTGCTTCATCTTCCACCTGGCAATATTTTATGTATTTTTTCACGCCATCTGGAAAATGCACATAATTTCCTTCATTAACGGAGTAAATATAACCTGTATCCGGAATTTTCATTTGAGGATGTGATAAACAAAACTCACCGATAGAGGGATCTAAAGTGAAACCGTTTACGCCTTTTCCGGTGGTATAAACCAACATGGTTGACGAACCATAAATAATATAACCTGCAGCAACTTGCTCTGTTCCTCTTTGCAGCACATCTTTTATTGATGCTTTGCCTTCGATTGATTTTCTGCGAAAAATAGAAAAAATTGTACCTACAGCAACATTTACATCTGTATTAGAAGAGCCATCAAGCGGATCGATACACACAATGTATTTGGCATTCTGAGATACCGGAGATTCAATATGGATAATTTCATCTTCCTCTTCGGTAGCTACAATACAACACTCGCCTCCACTGGTTAAGGCTGCAATAAATTGTTCATTTGCGTAAACATCAAGCTTCTTTTGCTCCTCTCCCTGTATATTTGTAGTGCCTACGTCTCCTAAAATATCGACCAATCCAGCCTTATTTACTTCCCTGTTTACAATTTTCGCTGCAATACCAATGTCTCTCAATAGTCTGGAAAGCTCTCCCTTTGCATAAGGAAAATCGCTTTGTTTCTCAATAATAAACTGTCCTAATGTTTTAACGCCACAAATCATACTTAGTGTACTTTTTACATTATCTACCCGATAATTCTATGGCCTCTAAGGTATGAATATTTTCATCAGTTATGCAAAAACGAATTAAGGTTCTAACTTTATGCCAGCCATGTTTACCAGCCGCACCGGGGTTTATATGCAAACATTTGATTTTAGCATCAAACATTACCTTTAAAATATGTGAATGCCCGGTTATAAATAATTTAGGCGGCTTAGTGTAAATTTCTGGCTTAACCAGCGCAGAGTACCTGCCGGGATAACCGCCAATATGCGTCATCCAAACATCCACCCCCTCACACATAAAACGATTATGCTCCGGAAACTCTGCCCGAATAATTTTATCATCTATATTACCATAAACCCCTCTTAATGGTTTAAAGGCAGCTAAAGGTTCGGCCACGCCCGGACCAAAATCTCCGGCATGCCAAATTTCATCACAAGTTTCGAAGTGCTTAAATACCGCATCATCCAAGTAACCGTGGGTATCTGATATCAATCCTATTTTTTTCAATGATTATTATTTTTTTCTCATCATTTTAAATGTTCCGTTGGGCTGTATAAATGAAATCGATAAAGCTTTGGCATCGCCATCTTTCACCTCAAATTTCAAACTATATCCTTTTAAGTCTCTTAGATTAAAAGTATCATTTCCCACTGAAACAGTTTCATATTCAGGCTGCCCTACTACATAAACAAATAAAGTTTTGCCTTTTAAATATACTTTTGTTCCATTATCATAATCTCCTATGTATTTATCTAAAGCTTTCTCATCTAAACTTACCACCTTTTGTTTTGATGCAAATATCATGGGTTTCATCCCTGCTTCAAGCGGAATACTAATGCTTTCGATTTTACCATCCGGGCCACTGATAAAATTAAATCGCAAATTACTAACTGCAGTATCTATTTTCCCGTCTTTATCTATTCCACTTATATTGAATACATCATAATGGTAATGTCTAAGCAAAAGACGTTCTTTTCCCATAGTGGCAAAAAGTGAATCGTTTTTAAATGCCACGTCTATAGTACCATAAGCAAGGTTTTCAAAAGCTCCATCGTAATTTTTTAGTGGATGAGAAGGTTTCGTGTTTAAAACATGATCGGATTCCTCCTTTTTATCAGCAACTTTCTTTCTTTCTTTGACCAAAGCTTTTGATTTATTTAACCGACCGTTCCAATCCGTGTTTTTTAACCCAAGCATCCTGTCAGCAATACTGCTGTATAAAACTTCGGGAACTTTAGACGTATTTTGGTTCGTTAAAATCACTATCCCTAATTTATCTGTAGGAAAAAAAGACACACTTGCTGAGAAACCATTGATATTACCACCATGCTCTACCATATAATGCCCGCGGTAAGAATTAATCATCCAGCCAAAACCATAATTAGAAAGAAAAATATCTTTATCCTCTCCGGGCAAACCTCCGTTAATCACCATTTGCGAACTTGCAGCCTCTACGATATAAGAAACCGGTAAAATTTCTTTCCCATTATATTTACCATCATTTATCCAAACCTTTAACCAGTGTGCCATGTCGTTTACACTGCTATTTATGCTGCCCGCAGGGCCCATGCCATCAATATTATAATAATCTGTTTTCTCAATTGCGCCCTGATCATTAACGGTATAGGGCAAAGAAGCATCCGCATCTTTTTCCATTTCAAAAACATTGGTATTAGACCGGTTCATTTCCAATGGATCAAAAAACTTCTCTTTAATATTCTGCTCCCATGTTTTACCGCTCATTTTTTCTACAATCATACCCTGCGCTAAAAACATAAAATTATTGTACTGCCATTTTTCACGAACTCCAGCAGTAGGCTCCATATAGCGCACCCTTTGTATTATGCTATCGCGATTAGAAGTATTAAAAACAAACCAGGACAAATCGTAACGCGAGAGGCCAGTACGGTGGCACATCAAATCGCGCACGGTAATTTGATTATTCATATTATCGTTGTAAAAACGCAGCTGTGGCAAATAGGAAACTGCATTGCCATCAAACGATAATTTTCTTTCTTTTTGCAATAAACCAATTAATGATGAGGTAAAAGCTTTGGTGCTCGAGCCTATTGCAAAAAGGGTATTAGGTGTAACCGGTTTTTTATTTTCAAGATCGCGGTAACCAAAACCTTTACTATATATTACCTGATCGCCTTTTACTATCGCTACAGCAAAACCAGCCATCTGCTGATCTTTTAAAATCCGGTTAAATAAAGTATCTATCCCTTTTAAAGGATCGGTTGTTTTTTTTGATTGAGCTAAGGAGGATAATGCGATTAGGCATAATAAGAGAGCACTTAGTGGGCTTTTCATTTTAATTTGTTTGAGATAAGTTGTACCCTCCTAAATTACAAATGATAATCAGATAATTTAAGATTAGCCGAAAATAAAGACAGATTCTGCTGGAGAAGTTATTAGAATGCTAAAAAAAAATCTTTGAGTAAAAGCCTGTATTCGTGTGTATTTTGCTTTAAAGATTCGTAGATGTAAAAATCTGTTTCAATTAGCGGCACATTACCCTTACTTAAACAGATGATCTGCCTGAAGGTGGGTTTGGTTTTATCCGAATGCAGATTAACCCTTTTACAAAGCGACAAATCAAAGCGATGAGCCTTGGTTACAACTTCATCTGCTTGTTTAACGGGAAGGATTAACCATAGTTTACCATTGGCACTCAAAAGGTGGGCGGATTTTTTTAGCAGCATTTCAAAAAAATCAACATCAGCATGCCTTGCTATTCCTTTTCTGTGTTCTTCATTTTTCAAATCATTCACAAAAAAAGGAGGATTAGATACAATCAGATCATACTTTTGCTGACCAGCAAATTCCTGAAAAGCCAAATGATGTATCGTTAACCGCTTATTAAAAACGGATAACTGAAAATTTTTCTGTGCGGTTTCTGCAGCCAGTTCATCTATTTCTACCGCATCTATCAAAGCATTAACAAAACGTTGCGCAAGCATCAGGGCAATTACACCTGTACCGGTTCCAATATCCAAAATACGTAGAGGAGCTTGATGCGTTACCATGGCGCCAAGTAAAACACCGTCGGTATTTACTTTCATAGCACAACCCGTCTGATCGATCTGGAACTGCTTAAACTTAAAAACATTGTCCATAAATTATACCTCGTAAAGTTCCAGAGGTAAACCATCCGGATCAGTAAAAAAAGTAAATTTTTTATCGGTAAATTCATCAATACGAATCGGCTCTGTTGCAATTCCATGAGCTGAAAGACGTGCAATCTCCTCTTCAATATCATTAACTTCAAAGGCTAAATGCCTTAACCCCTGCGCTTCTGGCCTTGATGGCCGTGCGGGCGGATTTTCAAAAGAAAAAAGTTCGATCTGATACAATCCATTAACGGCCAAATCTAATTTATAAGATTTCCGCTCTGCCCGGTAAACTTCAGCCAATATTTCGAAACCCAGTTTATTTACATAAAAATCTTTCGATTTTTCATAATCGGCACAAATAATGGCTATATGATGGATTCGGGTAAACATATTTATAATTTTAGACTAATGATTTGAATAACGCAGGCAAAGTTGCAAAATATCTCCATCACTTAATCAAAATTCGGGCTAACTTTCTTGCCCCTCCATTATTTATTCAATCTCCATAACTCAAAAACCAATTGTCAAAAATCTACACCGTCTGTAATTATAGATCTTACCAATTATTAATTATGCTTTTTGACATTCAATCATTCAAAATTCGTTCATTCAATCGCCCCATTACGCTAATTTTTCATTTAAAAAAGCTAAATTTGCAGCTTCAAAAAAAAAGCATGATTCATTTCTTCTTAAGCCAATCCAACGCGGTTTTTGTTTTACAAACAGAACAAGCGCTGTCTACTGTTGATATTACGAAATTAGAATGGTTATTCGGTGGAGCTAAAAAACAAAACGAAACAGTTTTAACTGATTTCTTTGTTGGCCCCCGCGCAGCAATGATTACTCCATGGAGTACAAATGCTGTTGAAATCACTCAAAACATGGATATGCAAGGCATAATCAGAATTGAGGAGTTTCAAATTGTAAATGAAGATTTTACGGATTTTGATCCGATGCTTTCTCAAAAATACAACAAACTGGATCAGGACATTTTTACCATTAACATTCAACCTGAACCAATATTAGAAATAACAGACATTGCCGCCTACAACAAACAAGAAGGACTTTCTTTAAGTGATGAAGAAGTAGATTACTTAAATAATCTTTCTAAAAACCTGGGCAGGGCTTTAACAGATTCAGAAGTATTTGGTTTCTCTCAGGTAAATTCAGAACACTGCCGTCATAAAATCTTTAACGGAACCTTTGTAATAGATGGCGTAGAACAGCCTACTTCTTTATTTAAGTTAATCCGTAAAACATCTGAAGAAAACCCTAACGATATTGTTTCGGCTTATAAAGATAATGTGGCTTTTATTAAAGGCCCGAAAGTGCAGCAATTTGCACCAAAACGTGCCGATGTACCTGAATATTACGCATTAAGCGATTTCGAATCCGTAATCTCTTTAAAGGCAGAAACACATAACTTCCCTACCACTGTAGAACCTTTTAATGGTGCTGCTACAGGATCAGGTGGTGAAATTAGAGATCGGTTAGCTGGTGGACAAGGTTCTTTACCTTTGGCCGGAACCGCTGTTTACATGACTGCTTTATCTCGTTTAGAAGAAAATCGTCCCTGGGAAAAAGGTGTTGAGGAAAGAAAATGGTTATATCAAACACCAATGGACATCTTAATTAAGGCATCGAACGGCGCTACAGATTTTGGAAATAAATTTGGCCAGCCTTTAATTACAGGTTCGGTTTTAACTTTCGAACATGAAGAACATTTCGATAAACGCAACGCAACCCAAAAATTAGGTTACGATAAAGTAATTATGCTTGCCGGAGGTATTGGTTATGGAAAAGCAAGCCAGGCTAAAAAGCAAAAACCAACAGCTGGCGATAACATCGTAGTATTAGGTGGTGAAAACTACCGGATTGGAATGGGTGGAGCAGCCGTTTCATCTGCTGATACCGGTGCACACGGAAGTGGCATTGAATTAAATGCAATCCAGCGCTCAAACCCCGAAATGCAGAAAAGAGCAGCCAATGCCGTGCGTGGTATGGTAGAAAGTGATCATAACACAATTGTATCTATACACGATCATGGTGCAGGTGGGCACTTAAACTGCCTTTCTGAACTGGTTGAAGAAACTGGCGGCAAAATTAACTTAGATAAACTTCCTGTTGGCGACCCAACCCTTTCTGCTAAAGAAATTATTGGCAACGAATCTCAGGAACGTATGGGATTGGTGATTAGCGATGAGCACATCGGTACTTTACAAAAAATTGCCGATCGCGAACGTTCTCCAATGTACACTGTAGGTAAAGTTACCGGCGATCATCGTTTTACCTTTGAATCGGCCACCACAGGTGCCAAACCAATGGACTTTGAACTAAAAGACATGTTCGGCAGTTCTCCGAAAATTGTGATGGAAGATCAAACCCTTGATCGTCAATATCAACCGGTTACTTACGATACAACAAAAGTTAACGAATATTTAGAACAAGTTTTACAGCTGGAAGCTGTGGCTTCAAAAGATTGGTTAACAAATAAAGTAGACCGTTGCGTTGGTGGCCGTGTGGCTAAACAACAAAATGCCGGCCCACTGCAATTGCCTTTAAATAATTGTGGTGTAATGGCTTTAGATTTTCAGGGTAAAGAAGGTATTGCAACTTCGGTTGGACATGCCCCGCTTTCTGCTTTGATTGATCCAGCGGCCGGAAGTCGTAATGCCATTGCCGAATCTCTTTCAAACATTGTTTGGGCCCCTTTAAAAGATGGTTTGAAAAGTGTTTCCCTTTCTGCAAACTGGATGTGGGCTTGTAAAAACGAAGGTGAAGATGCCCGTTTATATGCTGCAGTTAAAGCTTGCTCTGATTTTGCAATTGATTTGGGAATCAACATTCCAACCGGAAAAGATTCACTTTCAATGAAACAGAAATATAAGGATGGTGATGTAATTGCGCCAGGTACGGTTATTATTTCTGCCGGCGGTAATTGTAACGACATTACCAAAGTGGTAGAGCCTGTTCTTCAGAAAGATGGCGGTTCAATTTATTACATCAACCTTTCTAACGATACTTACAAGCTTGGAGGATCATCTTTCGCACAAATTTTAAACAGGATTGGCACCGAAACACCTGACGTTAAAGATGCTGACAAATTTAAAACTGCTTTTAATACTTTACAACAATTAATTAAGGAAGATAAAATACAGGCCGGGCATGATGTAGGCAGCGGTGGTTTAATTACCACTTTACTGGAAATGTGCTTTGCTGATCGCAATTTAGGTGCAGATATTGATCTTTCATCATTGGTAGAAGAAGATATTGTTAAGGTCCTTTTTGCCGAAAATATTGCTGTTGTTTTCCAGGCTGATGCTGCTGTTGAAACCATCCTTAATCAGAATGGAGTTGCTTACCACAAAATTGGAGAAGTAAGCAATACCGCCAGCCTTAAATTAAAAAACCAATCAGACAGTTTAAATTTCGATATTGATCATTTACGTGATGTTTGGTTTAAAACCTCTTATTTATTAGATCAGAAACAAAGCGGGCCTGTAAAAGCCAAAGAACGTTTTGATCACTATAAAAACCAGCCTTTAAATTACACCTTCCCTACTCAGTTTGACGGTAAAAAACCAGTAATTGACCAAAGTAAGCCAAGACCAAAAGCAGCTGTACTCCGCGAAAAAGGCAGTAACTCGGAACGTGAGCTGGCAAATGCGATGTACCTTGCCGGTTTTGATGTTAAAGATGTACACATGACCGATTTAATTTCGGGCAGGGAAACATTGGAAGACATCCAGTTTATTGGTGCGGTTGGTGGTTTCTCTAATTCTGATGTTTTGGGATCCGCTAAAGGCTGGGCTGGTGCATTTATGTTTAACGAAAAAGCTAAGGTAGCTTTAGAAAACTTCTTTGCCCGCCCTGATACACTTTCAGTTGGCGTTTGTAATGGCTGCCAGCTTTTTGTTGAGTTGGGCTTAATTAATAAAGACCATTCAGAAAAGCCAAAAATGCTGCATAACGAAAGTCATAAACACGAAAGTATTTTTACTTCTTTAACCATTGCAGAAAACAATTCAGTAATGCTTTCCACTTTAGCAGGCAATACTTTAGGCGTTTGGGTATCGCATGGCGAAGGTCGTTTCAGTTTACCTTATAGCGAAGATCAATACAGCATTGTAGCCAAATATGCTTACGAGAGCTATCCTGCAAGCCCTAACGGATCAGATTACAATACCGCCATGATGTGCGACACAACGGGTCGTCACCTGGTGATGATGCCACATATTGAACGTTCTTTATTTCAGTGGCACTGGGCAAATTATCCAAAAGGCCGTAAAGATGAAGTATCGCCTTGGATGGAAGCTTTTGTAAATGCCCGAAAATGGATTGAAAAGAAATAATCTAAAAAAATCTAGCCGCTTTAATAAAGCGGCTTTTTTTATGACTAATGAAGAATAAAAAAATATTTTAAACTAGATAATTAGTTAATTTTTCATACATTTAACTAGATAAATAGTTATGAAAAATCCTAAAATATTATTCATTGGCATATTAGCGCTAATCACCCTTCAAACAAAGGCACAATTAAGCGGAAAAATTCCTTTATTAGGAGATACCGTCTGGACATTAAGTAGTAAAACAGGCTATAACTTAAAGGTTAAGGGCGATAAGAATGGGCATTTTTGGGTGGATATAAGCAAGTTATCGGCAGGAATTTATTCTTTTGGCGAAATTGATGAAATCTTTATCCAACCTGACTACAAAACACAGATCGATTTTATTGATAAGAAATATATTTTCACAGGAAGCGGTAGTATTGAAAATAATATTTTACAACAAATGGGTATTAACCTAAACAAGTTTTTTGGTAATACCGGCTATGGAGTTAGCTTTTCCGCTTTACTTACAGAGCCATCTATATTTATTCCAGCACTTGATGATTACATAAAAAAGTCCAATTTAAGTGCTAAAGAATCATCTAATACATTTTTTAAAGATTTTATAAAACAGGAAGCAGAATTTGATAAACGATATTGTTTATATGCATATAATCGTTTTTACGGGCTTGATTCTTCCAAAATGGCCGCTTTACGAAAAATATTATCTATTCCGGTTGCCAATCGCAATGCAGATTACAAAAAAGAACTTCAAACAGCCTATCAGGCACAGTTTTCTAAAAAATTAACACCAGAAGAAAAACAATTACTGAATAAAACCATTTATGAGGACTGGGACTTAAACAACGAAGTTTTATATAAAAATTCGAAATACTATGTAGATATGATTAGTTATCGAATTGATTATATGGCCTATCTTCCTGAACATCGAAAACTAAGAGATTCTATTCAAAATGATGATATTCTTAAACTTTCTATTCTAAATAATTTAATCAGTAATAATAGAATTAAAGAAGATTTCGCTTTCAGATATACCAACGGCGCCATTAAAAAAGCTAAAATACCCACAGAAGTAAAAATCATTTACGAATCTTTTATCAATCAGTCAAAAAATGAAAAGCATAAGCTAGAAGTAAAAAAATCTTATGACAATTTGATAGCTACTCTTAATGATAAAGTAGCACCTGATTTTAATTATGTAAATAACAAAGGAGAATTAGTCAGTTTAAAAAGCTTTAGAGGAAAATATGTTTACATTGATATTTGGGCAACTTGGTGTGCACCATGTATTGCAGAGATTCCATCTTTAAAAAAAATTGAAGAACAATATAAAGATAAAAAAATTCACTTTGTAAGTATATCTGTCGATACAAAAACTCAAAAACAACAATGGCTAAATTTTGTAGAAAAAAATAATCTGCAAGGCACACAACTTATGGCAGATAATGATTTTAAGTCAGACTTTATCCAGAAATTCGGAATCAATGCTATTCCTAGATTTATATTAATTGGCCCTGATGGCAAAATTATTGACAATGATGCTAAACGACCA
This sequence comes from Pedobacter nototheniae, assembly GCF_032678625.1. Lineage (GTDB taxonomy): Bacteria > Bacteroidota > Bacteroidia > Sphingobacteriales > Sphingobacteriaceae > Pedobacter > Pedobacter nototheniae_A. The sequence goes on from NZ_JAVTSO010000004.1 coordinate 312,583, forward strand.
TCTAATAAAGAACTTATTAAACAATTAGACTCCTATAAATTATAAAAGTTAAATGAAAGGTCGGGCGTTAAGTCCCGACCTTTTCATTCTCATCCCCTACACTGAGCGCTAATTGAAAATTTTAATTGGAAATGGTAAAGTTTATAGGTAAATTATAACGAACCCTTACCGCCACACCTTTATTTTTTCCTGGTTTCCACAATGGTGATTTTTTAATCACTTTCGCCGCCTCTTCATCGCAACCGTAGCCAATTCCCCTCACCACTTTTACATCTGTTATCGATCCATCTTTTTCTACCACGAAACTGATAAATACTTTTCCTTGTATATTATCTTCCTGTGCCTGGTACGGATACCTTAAATTACGTTGTATGTATTTTGCCCAGGCATTCATTCCTCCAGCAAATTCAGGATATTCATCCACACCGGTTGGATCTAAAATTGCATTTCCATCCCCCGTACCCTCTACTTTACCAGCCCCATTGCCCTCTCCTTTTTCTTTGGTATCACTTATAACCAGGTTTGGTTTTATCTCGCCATCCTGAGTTTTAGTACCTACAACCGCTTTCTCCAGTTCTTTCATGGTTGGAGGTTCTTCAGTAACCGGATCTTTAGTCACTACAATGTTCGAAACCATTTTTACGGTCTTAATTTTCGGCTGTTCAGGCTCGGCTTTTTTTGGTTCTTCTTTCTTCGGCTCCTCTTTCTTAACATTTTCATGAATCACATTGGAGAGATCAACCACTTTTGCTACATACACAGGTTCAACTGCTTTCGGGAAAAGTTTATTGTAAATCATTGGTGAAAAGAAAAGCAGTATAAAAAGACCACCTGCAACGATTAAAGACTTCGTCATGATCTTAGAAGAATTAGACCTCAATTCGTAAGCACCATAACTTTTGTTTCTGTTTGAAAATACAAGATCGAGCCACTCGGTTTTGTATACGTTAAAAGATGAATTGAACATAGTATTTAAGTTTTATACCATGATGTAAGAAAATCATCAATTCCATAAAACTTTAAAAAAATCTATATTATTTACAAAAAATGAAATTTTTCATCTGAAAAACATTTTTTTATTTCATTTTCAATAAAATTGACGATTTTTAACATTTCACCTTATAAAAATTAATAAAATATACTATTTTTGACAAAAAAACTTAATAAATTAATGAAAAGCTTAAGAACCATCGCATTAAAAGAGGCTCAAAACAGAATTTCACCAGAAGTTAAATCACCAGCAGCAAAAATTTCTGACTTTTTTGGCTCAAATGTTTTTGATAAGAGAAAAATGAGAGATTTCTTATCTAAAGACGTGTATGAAAAATTAATTTCATCTATTAACCAAGGTGAATTAATCAATTCTGACGACGCTAATCAGATTGCTACAGCTATGAAAGCTTGGGCAATGAGCGCCGGAGCAACACATTATACGCACTGGTTTCAGCCATTAACAGGTACTACTGCAGAAAAGCATGATTCATTTTTTGAGCCAAGCGGTGATGGTGCCATTGAGAAATTTGCCGGTAGTGCTTTAGTTCAGCAAGAACCAGACGCATCCAGCTTTCCTAACGGGGGTATTCGCAATACTTTCGAAGCTCGTGGTTATACTGCATGGGATCCTTCTTCTCCAGCATTCATTATGGAAAGCAAAGCCGGTAAAACGCTTTGTATTCCTACTGTTTTTGTATCTTATACCGGCGAGGCATTAGATTATAAAGCACCATTATTAAAAGCATTAGCCGCATTAGATAAAGCTGCTGTTGATGTTTGTCAGTATTTTGATAAAAGCATCACTAAAGTAAATGCCTCTTTAGGTATTGAACAAGAATATTTTTTAGTTGACGAGTCTTTATTTAATGCCCGTCCCGATTTAGCTTTAACAGGCCGTGCTTTATTCGGTCACATGTCTGCTAAAGGACAACAATTAGAAGATCATTATTTTGGATCTATTCCTGAGCGCGTTTTCAGCTATATGGTAGATTTCGAAAACGAAGCTTTAAAATTAGGCATTCCTTTAAAAACGCGTCACAATGAGGTTGCACCTTCTCAATTTGAGTGTGCGCCTATTTATGAAGAAATCAACCTGGCTATTGATCACAATCAATTGTTGATGGATTTGATGGAAAAAGTTGCCCGTCGTCACCATTTCCGTGTTTTATTACACGAAAAACCATATGCAGGCATCAATGGATCAGGTAAACACAATAACTGGTCGCTAATTACCGATACCGGTAAAAACTTATTGGCTCCAGGTAAAACACCTAAAAACAACTTAATGTTCCTTGCTTTCTTTGTAAATACAATTAAAGCCGTAAGTGAGCATGCTGATTTATTACGTGCAAGTATTGCTTCTGTAAGCAACGATCACCGTTTAGGAGCTAACGAAGCGCCACCTGCAATTATCTCTATCTTCTTAGGTTCACAATTGAATGATGTGCTAGATGAGATTGAACACTCACGCATCAGCAAAAAAATCAAAGAAGACAATGCTTTATGGTTAGGCATTCCTAAAATCCCTCAAATTTTGATGGACAATACCGATCGTAACCGTACATCTCCTTTCGCCTTCACCGGTAATAAATTTGAGTTAAGAGCCGTAGGTTCATCAGCAAACTCTTCAGCACCAATGACCATATTAAATGCGATTATGGCAGATCAGTTGGTTAAATTTAAAGCTGATGTAGATAAGTTAATTAAGAAAGGTGACAAAAAAGACATCGCTTTACTAACTGTAATTAAAAAATACATTAAAGAATCTAAAAATATCCGTTTCGAAGGTAATGGCTATAGCCAGGAGTGGGAAGATGAAGCTGCTGTACGTGGTTTATCAAACATCAAAACAACCCCTAAGGCATTAGATGCTTATTTATCAGAAAAATCGTCCGATTTATTTGCAGCTACAAATGTTTACAGCAAACGTGAAATCCATGCCCGCCATGAAATCATGTTAGAGAATTTCTACAAAAAACTGCAAATCGAAGCACGCGTAATGGGCGAAGTAGCCAATACCGCGATTATTCCTGCTGCAATTGCTTACCAAAATACTTTGATCGAAAATGTTAAAGGACTAAAAGAAATTGGTGTAGACAGTAAAGTTTCTTTAGATATTGTTAACAAATTAGCCGAGCATTTAAATATTGTTAAAACCAATATTGATGCCATGTTAGAAGAGCGTAAAGTAACCAACAAAATCGAAGACACCCGCGATAAAGCGATTGCTTATGATGAGAAAGTTAAAAGCTATTTCGATACCATTCGTTACCATGCTGATAAGCTGGAGCAAATTGTTGACGACAGCGTTTGGCCTTTACCAAAATTCAGAGAGTTATTATTCTTGAAATAAGATTTAAGTCATTAAGATTTATAGCACAGGGCGTAAGGTTTAACTTTACGCCCTTTTTTGTGATGTTAACAACAAACTTAAATGCCACCGGGTGTGGTTGGCTTCCTCAATCCCTTTTCTACCGTTAAAAACAAAAAAAACCAAATTCAAGATAGACCACAAAATAAATTTAGGGCGACGGCTCCAAGAACAAAATACCTTAGGTGTACTCAGGTGTCTTAGGTGGTCAAATATTCTAAGAAAAATACAACTGCTACCAGCAAAAAAACATTCGGGAAATACCTCGGAATAAATTTAGGCCGACGACTCCAAGAACAAAATACCTTAGGTGTACCCAGAGACCTTAGGTGGTCAAATATTTTAAGAAAAAGCAATCCCATTTATCAATTCCAATCACGCGTTCAAAAAATAAAAATTTACTTAGTTCATCGTACGTTTTACATTTCCCATATCCCCTTAAAACCTTATCTTTGCGCCAACATGAGTGATAACAGGTACAATCAACGCGGGGTTTCTGCCTCCAAAGAAGATGTGCATAATGCCATCAAAAACATAGATAAAGGAATATTCCCTAAAGCATTTTGCAAAATCGTTCCTGATATTTTAGGCGGTGATGAAAACTACTGCAACATCATGCATGCAGATGGTGCAGGTACAAAATCATCTTTAGCCTATGTTTACTGGAAAGAAACCGGAGATATTTCCATTTGGAAAGGAATTGCGCAAGATGCCATTATCATGAATCTTGATGATTTAATCTGCGTAGGTGCTACTGATAACATCCTGTTGTCATCAACTATTGGCCGTAATAAAAATTTAATCCCCGGAGAAGTCATTGCAGCAGTAATTAACGGAACGGAAGAAATTTTAGCCGATTTACGTGAGCAAGGCATTTCTATTTATTCTACTGGTGGAGAAACTGCCGATGTTGGCGACTTAGTAAGAACGATTATTGTAGATTCAACAGTAACTTGTCGTTTAAAACGCGAAGACATCATCAGCAATGATAATATTAAACCTGGAAATGTAATTGTTGCTTTGGCTTCTTATGGCCAGGCCACTTACGAAACTGAATACAACGGAGGAATGGGCTCTAATGGTTTAACTTCTGCCCGTCATGATGTGTTTAACAAATCTGTAGCAAATGCTTACCCTGAAAGTTTCGATCCTGCTGTTCCTTTCGACTTGGTATTTTCTGGTAAAAAAAAACTAACTGATGAAATTGAAGTTGAAGGTTTTGGCAAAATTACTGCAGGTAAATTGGTTTTATCACCAACCCGTACTTATGCACCGGTAATTAAAAAAATATTAGATCAGCACCGTAGCCAAATAGATGGCATAGTACATTGTAGCGGAGGTGCCCAAACCAAAGTATTGCATTTTGTTAATGATGATATTCATGTCATTAAAGATAATTTATTCCCTGTTCCTCCCCTATTTCAGTTAATCCAGGAAGAATCGGGTACAGATTGGAAAGAAATGTACAAAGTTTTTAATATGGGTCATCGCATGGAGTTATACATACCTCAGGAAATTGCAGAAAGCATTATCCAGATTTCTAAAAGCTTTAACATTGACGCAAAAATTATTGGGCGCGTAGAAAAAGGCAATCAAAAGCAAGTAACGATTGAAAGCGAAAAGGGAACTTTTATTTACAATTAAATATAATTTCGAAAAAATATTGAAATGCGGTTTAATAAAATTAACCGCATTTTTTTTATTTAAGCCTTTCAGGAATTTCTCCTTAAAAAGATTCGAAATTCCATTATATCCGCTCAGGTAAATAGTAACTTTACGTCTCAAAATATCTTAACAATTATATTTAAGCAATACTAAATGGAATTAAAAGATTTATCTCCGAAACTATTATGGGAGAATTTCATCAATCTGAATGCTGTACCACGAGCTTCAAAAAAAGAGGCGCGCGTAATAGAGTTTATATTAAATTATGGAAAAAGCTTAGGTCTTGAAACAATAAAAGATTCCATTGGAAATGTTGTGATTAAAAAGCCTGCAACGGCAGGAATGGAAAATCGCCAAACGGTTGTAATGCAATCACATTTGGATATGGTACACCAAAAAAATGGTGACACAATCTTCGATTTTGAAACCCAGGGCATAGATATGTATATTGATGGTGAGTGGGTAAAAGCAAAAGGAACAACACTTGGTGCCGATAATGGTATTGGTGTAGCGGCAATTATGTCGGTCCTGTCTTCTAAAGACATTCAACATCCTGCAATTGAAGCTATGTTTACCATTGATGAAGAAACCGGAATGACCGGCGCCAAAGAATTAGATCCAGCTAATTTTACTGGCAAAATTCTTTTAAACCTGGATACAGAAGAAGAAGACGAATTAACCATTGGCTGTGCTGGTGGCCTGGATACCAATACAAAAGCACAATACAAAGAAGTTCCTGTTGAAAGCGATTCTGTTGCCTTTCAAGTTAAGATTAAAGGTTTAATGGGCGGCCATTCGGGCATGGATATTCACCGTGGAAGGGCTAATGCAAATAAATTAATGAACCGTTTATTATACAAAGTAAAACAGTTTGTTAACATTCAGCTTTCCAGTTTGGATGGCGGGAGCTTGCGGAATGCTATCCCAAGAGAATCTGTTGCTATAATTACACTCCCTGAAGCTGAAAAAGATGATTTTTTAAAATCTTTCGGTTTATTTTCAGCGGTTCTTAAAGAAGAATATAAAACTATAGAAACTGGTTTAACTATTGATTGTATTTCAATAGAAACCCCCTCATTAATAGTAGACCCTGATTACTTCCCTAAAATTTTAAGGGCGATATATGCTACGCCAAATGGTGTTTTCAGAATGAGTCCGGATATAGAAAATTTAGTAGAAGCGTCCACCAACCTCGCCAAAGTAAGCATTAAAGAGGGTACATTTATAACGCAGTCTCTTCAACGCAGCAGTGTAGAAAGCACCAAAGAAGATGTTGCTACTGCAGTTAAATCTGCTTTCGAAAACATTGGCTGTGAAATTGTTCAGAATGGAGATTATCCTGGCTGGAAACCTGACGCTGATTCGGCCATACTTAAGTTAATGCTAAAGTTATACCCTGATCATTTTGAGCATACGCCGCATGTAGGTGCATGCCATGCGGGTTTGGAGTGTGGCATCTTAGGCTCTTATTTCCCTGAAATGGATATGATTTCCTTTGGCCCTACCATTCGTGGAGCACACTCACCGGATGAACGCGTAAACGTTGCCTCAGTTGATAAATTCTACAACTACCTGATTCACGTGCTTCGAGAAATCCCTGTTAAATAAATTTTCTTAGTATGCCTGGATAAAACGGGCATACTTTTTTAATTTCCAGCCCCCGTTTCTACTGAACAAATAGCTTTATGCAAAACGATATAGAAGACCAAACTTACGATAAATTAGATTTCTCGGCAACACCATTTCCGCAAGCACAATACGATCGTTGCACATTTTTAAACTGTAATTTTTCAAACGCTGATTTGTCTGGCAATACCTTTACCGACTGTGATTTTATAGGCTGCAACCTCAGCTTAGTCAAACTTACAAAAACGGCTTTTAGGGATGTAAAGTTTAAAGAATGCAAAATGCTTGGGCTACATTTTGAAAACTGCAATGATTTCGGCTTTTCAATCTCGACAGATCGCTGCATGTTAACACATTCTACTTTTTATAGAGTTAAATTAAAAAAAACCTCCTTTTTCAATACAAAACTGGATGAAGTAGACTTTACTGAATCTGATTTAAATGGGGCAACGTTCGATCATTGTGATTTATCACAGGCTACTTTTCAAAATACAATATTAGAAAAAACAGACTTCCGTACCGCTTATAATTACAGCATTGATCCGGAACAAAATAGAATTAAAAAAGCCCGGTTCTCACAAGCTGGAATTAGCGGTCTTTTAAACAAATACGATATTATCATTACAAGTTAATATATATTTCAGAGTATGTGCAACCTTAAGCTGTAAAAATATCGTCCTGCAATTATGAATAAATATCTTTTAATGCTCTTACTGCTTCTTTCGTCATTCAATTTAATGGCACAAGAGCCAATGGCCGACAGTGTAAAAAACTTTTTAGACAGCAGCCTTAATATTATCCAAAAGCATGCATTAAATAGTAAAAAAGTAAATTGGGAGATTTTAAGAAGTCAGATTTACCATAAAGCATCGGGGGCAAAAACATATGAAGATATACTTCCGTTGTATCGCTATATTTTCGAGCAGATTGATGATCATCACGGCAGTTTAAAATTTAAAGGTAAAACTTACGGATGGAATGGAAAAACACCAATTATAGCCAGTGAGGCGATTAAAAAAGCTTCAAAACAATATAAAGAAGTCCGTTCAGAAAAAATTGGCTCAGCTATTGGGTATTTATTAGTACCAGGTAACAGCGATTTCAGGGGGCAATTGATGGATAGCATTAGTAAATCAATAAAAAATGCAATTGCAAAGGTTAATGATAAAAACATTAAAGGCTGGATAATAGATTTAAGGGTAAATGATGGCGGCAATATGTATCCAATGATTGCCGGACTAACAGATTTTATTGGAGAGGGTAAAGTAGGTGGTTTTATAAACGCAGATAACGTTCCCCAAGGAACCTGGATAATTAAAGACGGCACCTTTTATGTTGATTCAATTAAAGTTACCAATGTTAAATACGAGGGTTATCCGCTAAAAAAAGATATTCCGATAGCTGTATTAATTGCGGGTTATACGGCAAGTTCAGGAGAAATGACAGCTATTTCTACAATAGGCAGAAAAAAAAGTATTTTAATCGGTGAAAATAGCGCGGGTTACACCACTACAAACCTGGGTTTTGAAATTAATAAAGATGCCGGACTTAATTTAGCTGTAGATTATCCGGTTGATAGAAATGGAGAAATATATCCCGTAAACTTAAAACCCGCCATATTGGTTGAAGGTGGAGATAATTTCGAAAAGTTAACCGAAGACAAAAAAATTACGGAGGCTATAAAATGGTTAAAAAAGAACCGGTAATTAATGAGAAGCTGTTTTAGAAAACAAATTAATAATAATAACACCCGCTATAATTAATACCAGCCCAATAATGGCAGGCAAATCAGGAACTTGTTTAAAAGCAACAATCCCGATTATGGTAATAAGTACAATGCCAACGCCCGACCAAATGGCATAGGCAATGCCAACAGGTATGGTCCGCAAGGTTAAACTTAAAAAGTAAAATGCAGCTGCATATGCCAAAACTGTAGCAATGCTATAGGTAATTTTGGTAAATTGTTCAGAATATTTTAATGCAGTTGTTCCAAGTATTTCAAATAAGATTGCAAAGGCTAAAAAAAGATAATTTTTCATTATTTCAGAAGATAAACTTAAGTTCTAAAATTAATCAATTTGAAAAGTATTGGATAAAAATTATTCCATTTAAAAAAATCCTGACATAAGAATGCGTTTGAAAGGATAAAAAACCGGGCTTGACGGATATTCCTTTTCAATTTTAAGTTTATAATCTGCTTTAAAATTATCTCGCAAATGCTCGGGCAATCGCTCTAAGTACCTGATTAAAGCCGTACCAGAAGTCCAGTTAAATACAGCTGCTGCATCTTGTAATACATGAGCATATACCTTTTCAAAAACAACCATCTTTTGGCTATTATTCTCATAAAAAATCTTCGAATAATCATCAATTTTTAAAACAGAAACAGATCTTGCCCAACCTTTAAGTGCTGTAAAATATGGTTCGGTGGCAGCTAAATTTGTTAAGGCAAGATGTGTAAAATGATCGTGATTAGAAGGAATCTGCACAGCCAGCTGACCTCCAGGATTTAAACGCTTAATAATGGAGGGAAACAATATTTCATGATGATTTAACCATTGCAGAGCTGCATTCGAAAAAATTAAATCATAACGACTATTGGCTTCTATTTTAGACTGTATACTCGTTAGTTCAAATTGAACCTGATCATTTGCAAATTCTTTTGCAGACTGCAGCATTTCGGCAGATGAATCTATACCCAAAATAGTACATGCAGGTAAATACTGAGAAAGTTTATGTGTCAACTCCCCTGTTCCGCAACCAAGATCAATTACTTTTAAACCAGGTTTTATTTCTATTAAAGCCTGCAAATCATAAAAAGGCTCGTAGCGCTCTTCTTTAAATTTATTATATACTTCCGGATTCCATCCCATAAATTTCAAGTTAATCAATTATATAACTTAAAATAATCGAATGTGTTTTTGCAATTAAAAAGTTATACCCATTAACCTTAAAAATTCAAGTCTATTTTCTTTTCCACTGCCTGCTATTCAGTATAAAACACTGCTTTAAAGTTACTGCTGTATTGGGCATGGCTTGGTTATAAAACATGGTATCTACGATATTTACGATACAAACATCATCCTTACGTTGTAAACTAAACCAATAAAAACCTTTATTTTTGTATTTTTCTTTTAAAACACCACTAATTTCCAGGTAATTCTTTTGCTTTTGCCCCTCATAATTTCCTGATTGAAAAACCTTTTGGCCAAAAGCCAGTTTCTGTACGCATAAAACTGCACACAACATTAAAAATTTCTTCATTGTTTTGCGTTAACCAAATCCCTAGAAAAAATGAGCACTTAAAATTCCATCATCCGAAGATTAAAGATTTTTACCTACATTAAATTTTCGGGGTTTAAGATAATTATTAAACCATTTTAGGGATGATTAATAATGTACGGGCCTTTGCAATACTGCAGACCAGCGGGATTGATTATCAAAAGGGAATGAAAAAAAATTTACAAAAATGGGTTAGAATCATTTTTGATAAATCTAATGTATAACAATTAATAAGAAGGAAAGAATAAAGAAGTAAATATTTTAATACACTAATTACCTTAAAAATCAAGAAGAACTGTAGGACTAACCTCTAATCCCTTAGCGAGTTCAATGATTGTAGAAAGTTTAATGTTAAATTTTCCATTCTCAATTTTAGAAATCTTGCTGTCATCAATGTCACAATTTGCCGCAAGCGCGCGGAGACTTAAGCCCTTGCTGTGCCTAATTCTCTGAAGATTATCTCCAAATTGTTTCTGAATATATGTATAATCCTTCTCTGACATCAATCTGGCCTAACTTTTTTAGTTAAGCAAAGTGTTCAGATTATATAAAAATTCCGCGGTCACTAAAGACCGCTTTTTAAAAAAAATATGTACATTTATACTACAGCTTATGTGTACATATAATTTCATTTAAAAAAATATTATCCTACAAATTGGCTATTAATGATCGTTCAAGCGTAGGTGAGGCAAAATACCTTTCTAATTGATGACTAATTATTAAAGAATAAACGAAGAGAAATTTTAATTGAAATGATGTAAAGAATTACTGTTATACAGATGTTATGAAAAAATTACGGTGTGTCATTATAGATAGTGACCAAGGTTCGCTTGATAGCTTAACAGGATTAATTGAACACAATCCTTTGCTAACCATTATTAAAAGCTATACCAGTGCTGTAAAAGCGCTCTTCGAAATTAATGAAGAAGATGACATTCATTTTCTTTTTACAGCTGTTAAAATGCCCGATCTTTCTGGCCTGGAGCTTGTAAAAAAATTAAGAAGTAAAGTAAAGTTCATTATTTTCACCACTTCTCATTTACATTATGCATTAAAGGCCTACCAGGTAGGTGCAGATCATTACTTACTTAAACCTGTAAACCAGCTTAAATTAACCAACACTATCCATCAGCTTGCCTACCCCTATCAAATTAACGGCGATGATAATCTATTTATTGAAAGAGAAAAAAAAGGGAGTTTTGATCGGTTAATAAAAGCAGATATTATTTTGATTCAAAGTACAGAAGGGTTTATTTCAGTAGTTACCAAAGCGAAAAAGCTCAGTATACATGTATATTTTAGTGATGTGCTAAAAGCGTTTAGAAACGACCTGCGCTTTTTAAGGATGGATAATTACCTGGTTAACTTAAATTATGTTGCACACTTTTCTGAGGCTGGGATAAAGCTAAAAAACGGAATAGAGATCTGTATTGGTGAAGTTTATGAACAATGTTGAAATGAAAAGCCCCAAAATAAATTTGGGGCTATACAAAAAAAGCAAGGCCTAAAGCCTTGCTTTTTTATCTAATACGCTTTCTGAAAATTAATTTGAAAGTTTCAAACCATATTCAGCAGTTGTAGCCGTATATTCAGCTATAACTGTTCCGGCAGCATTCTTTAAAGTAAAAATAACACTTGTAGAACCAGTGGTTTTAGTGGTGGTAGGATTGGTTAAGCCTACAAAGCTGCTTAAAGGATAAGTAAATTTTAATCCCCAAATAACATTTGCAGCATTTCCATAAGCACCAATAGCTGTAACCACAGGATCAGTAGTAGACGAGGCTGCTAAAGCCACATTATCATAACCTTTAAGTAAAACTTTGCTTGAAGAACTGGTAGTTCCTTTTAAAACATAAACTTCAAGTCTGGCAATTGCTTTGTTTGTTGCAATAGCTTCTCCCACAATAGCATTTATTGTTACCAGGCTTGCTCCTGTAGTACCATTTGCTGAAATGGCCGCTCCCTTAGCTAATTCGAAGGTTGTAGCACCAGTACCTGTAACTTCTTTTTCAGCATTTGGATCTTTTTTGCAAGCACTCATTGATAATACAACAAGACTCGCTAAGACCGTAAATTTTGATATTAATTTTTTCATATTTTTTTATTTTAATTCCGAACCGATCTATAAAAATAGACCGGTTCAAGATTATGAATTAGTTAAAGTTGTAACGAACGCCAAACTGCATGTAGTAAGTTGAAGAAATTGTTTGAGAAGTACCAAATGTATTTCTTACAATATCACCTTGAGCATTAGCTAATCTGAATGTTGGTTTTGTGGTAGCACTAATTGCCGAAACATTTTGAGGAACTAAAATTGCTGAGTTGTTCACAAAATTTACGTTACCCCATTTACGGTTTAATAAGTTACCTACGTTAAAGATATCCACAGTGAATTGGAATGAGTTTTTCGTTTTTCCAAAGTTTTTAAAAACCTCTTGGGTTATTCTAAGGTCAAACTGGTTTCTCCAAGGAGATGTAGCTGCATTACGTTCAGCGTACTGTCCTTTATGCTCACTTAAATATTTATCGTTGTTGATATAAGCCATGAAGATATCACTTTGCTCTTGTGCAGAATAAGCTTTTGCATAACCAGTAGTTCCGGCAGGAATAGCAACAAAATTAATTTCAGATGCATCACGAGGGATATAAATTAAATCATTTGTTTGTCCATCACGGTTAAAATCTGAACTGTAGCTATATGAGAATCTTCCTTGTTGAGACCCTGAATAAAATAACGAGAACGAAGTTGCTAAGTTAGCTAAGTATTCTTTTCTGTAAGATACGGATGCAACAACGCGGTCAGGATTTAAATTACTTGAATAACTTAATGTAGGGTTATTAGCATTTGTTGAAGTAAATGGAATAGACCATAAGTTCAATAACTGATCACCACTTCCATCTCCGTAGTTACGTTGGTCAGATCTTGTATAAGCGATCATTGCAGATAAACCATTAGAGAATTGTTTAGTCAGCTGAGCTGTTGCCTGCCAGTTATAACCACCTTTAGCGTTAGTCATTTGAGTAACGTTTAATACAGATGTACCGTTTGCAACAGGGATACCTGCAGTATTCATGTTCACAACTTGTCTTGAATTTACAGAACTTCCATAAAAAGGTCTGTTATCCGGATATCCAGGGATATTTAAAGCAGTTGGATCTTTTAAGTTAACGTTTTTACCAACAGCAACGTTTAAGTCTTTACCATAGATACCTTCTAAAGTAGCTACAACACCACCAGGTAATTTAAAGTCAACCGCCAAACTTGATTTCCAGGTTTGAGGAAACTTTAAGTTTGGAGCCATAGCACTAATTGTACCCGGAATACTTGTTCCTGCTGCAGGAGCTGCAGTTGCCAGGTTAGGGGCTATGCTTGGGTTAAAAAATGGTGTATTTGCACCTGTATAAACTTGAGTATATTGCAATAAACCAGCATCACCAGACTGACCTACGATCCAAACAAATGGAACACGACCAGTGAAGATACCAGAACCACCTCTAACCTGTAAAGAGCGATCGCCCATTACATCCCAGTTAAAACCGAAACGTGGAGAATAAGTTATTTTGTTAGCTGGTAATATACCAGTATCAATGTGTTCACCATTAGCGAAAGTTTGTGCAGCAACTAAAGGATGTGTTTTAATTTCAGAAACATTTGGATAAGTTGCCTGCTCAAATCTAATACCAGCAGTTACTTTTAAACGCTCAGAAACTGTAAATTCATCTTGTAAATAAGCTGAATACTGTGCAAATTTAAAGCTTGGATAAGCTTGAGAACCATCAGCCGTTAAAGGATAAGTTACAGAATATTGTAATGGTCTTGCGTTGTTGTAAAAATCATCATAAGAAGCAAAAGTATAAAATCCTGTTCCGAATCTTTGGAAACCATTTTTAGTGGTACTATATTCTGCCTGTAAACCTAAAGTAATGTTATGTTTACCTAAAGCCAAACTTAAATCATCACTATAAGTATAACCTTTAACATCTCTTAAGTTTCCATAAGTAAATGGCTCATAACCAAAAGTTGTTAAAACACTACCAGCAGAAGTTGAAGACTGTGTATTATTTAAAATATCAACTAATGGAAAAGGAGAACTGTCAGAACTTCTGGGGTCATTCTGGTGAGAATAAGTAGCACGTAAAACATTCGTAACCTTACTACCAAAGTTAGAGTTTAACTCAGCAACAGCTGAATATAAGTTTGCAGCCTGATAATAGTTAGAGTTAGAAAAATTTAAACCAGCATTTGTGTTTGATCCTGATCTGTTATTACCATAACCTAAGTTACCGGTTACACCCGAACCTGAAACCGAAGTTGATGCAGGACTTGGAGACTTGCTTTCTACTTGGTTATAACGAACACTGAAACGGTGGTTTTTAGTAATGTTCCAGTCTAAACGAGCAAACATTTTCTCATTATCACTAAGATTTGAATAGCCCTGATAAACACCCGGATCATAACCATATCTAGAAATTAAATAAGATTTCAATTTATCTAAATCATTAGCAGTTGCTGGAGCAACAGTTGTTAAACTACCATAAGGCTGACCTGCAGTAGCTGCAATCCTGTTATTTCCAGGCTCAATAGTATGTTTCTTCTCATAATTAACAAAGAAGAATAATTTATCTTTAATGATTGGTCCACCTAAGCTAAAGCCATAGTTTTTCTCATCCAATTTTTGAATAGAAGTTCCAGGAATACGATAGGTATCGCCAATTCTTTTTCCTTGCATACTTTCATCGCGCATTGTGTAAAATGCATTTCCCGAAAACGTATTTGAACCTGAACGGGTTACAGCAGTAACAGAACCACCTGTAAAACCTGATTGACGAACATCGTAAGGTGTAACATTAATTGAAATTTGCTCTAATGCATCGATAGAAATTGGAGAACCTCCTGCGGGAATGTTTTGACCAATACCAAACTGATTGTTAAAGTTAGCACCATCAACCGTAAAGTTGTTTGAGCGGTAATTACCACCACCAATTGAAGTGCCGTTAGCCTGAGGAGTTAAACGGGTTAAATCATTTACACTTCTGGTAATGGTTGGTAAGTTTTGGATTTGTTGTCTGGTAATTACAGTATTAGCACCACTCTTATTAGAGTTCAGAATTGCGTTACTGCTCTGTCCAACAACTTTAACCTCGGCTAATGTTGAACTATTATCAACTAAGGTTAAGTTTAAAAGATAAGGCTCACCTAACTTTAAATAAACATCAGTTAATTTTTCTGGCCTGTACCCAACGAAACTAATTTCAATGGTGTAAGGACCACCAACACGCATACCGCCAATCGTAAAACGGCCATCGTTGTTGGTTGATACAGAGTAAACTGTACCGGTTGGTGTGTGTGTAGCTTTAACACTGGCACCTGGCAAAGCTCCCTTTGCATCTTTGATTGTACCAGTCATTGAAGATGTGGTTACCTGCGCATTAGCTGCGAAAGCGAAACCTACGAAAGCTACAATAATGAATACAAATTTTAAAAGTAAAGATTTGTTCATACTTTGTTTTTTAAATGTTTTGTTTTTTATGAATAAGATCAACTGATTTTATCGCTGCAAATGTAAATAATAAATTTTAACACAATTTAACATTCAATGTTAAATAATTATTAACTATCGCAAAACTTTTCAACAATTAACATGAATTAATCGCCTTATAACTTTCACTTTATCAATCCCTTGTTCATTCATTACTCGAATTATCAAAAAACAACATGTTTGATTAGCAATTGCATATTAAATTAAGGTTAACAGTAAAATTATCTTAAAAACTGTTTTAAACTTTTCTTAAAACACAGCCTAATCCTTCATGAATGTAATTTTTATATTCTTTGTGCAGCAAACACAACAATCTCTAACCGAATTGACATTTTTTTTTTAGTTTTGGCAATTATTGGAAACCAAAAAATTTCCAGATTATTTATAATTCGGCGAGAATTTAATCAAACCGATGGGGAAATCTGACCAATCAGAGCCCGCTCCTACCCGGAGATTATAATAAGGTATAACGAAACAATTAAAAAGCAAATTTCTTTTAATAGATATGAATTACGATGTTATTGTTTTAGGCAGCGGTCCGGGCGGATACGTAGCTGCAATCAGAGCTTCCCAACTGGGTTTAAAAACTGCAATTGTTGAGCGCGAATCATTAGGTGGCATTTGTTTAAACTGGGGCTGTATTCCAACCAAAGCACTTTTAAAAAGTGCACAGGTTTTTGAATACATTAACCACGCTGCAGATTATGGTATTACTACCGCTGAAGCAACTGCTGATTTTGCAGCTGTGGTAAAACGCAGCCGTGGTGTTGCCGATGGAATGAGTAAAGGCGTTCAGTTTTTGATGAAAAAAAATAAAATTGACGTAATTATGGGTACCGGAAAAGTTAAGCCGGGCAACAAATTAGAAGTTAAAGGTGCAGATGGTTCTCAACAAGAATTAACTGCTAAAAATATTATTATCGCCACAGGTGCTCGCTCAAGAGAATTACCTAACTTAAAGCAAGACGGCAAAAAAATTATCGGCTACCGCCAGGCAATGGTTTTACCAGAATTACCGAAAAGCATGGTTGTTGTTGGTTCAGGCGCTATTGGCGTTGAATTTGCCTATTTTTATGCAACAATGGGAACGAAGGTTACTGTAGTTGAATTTATGGAAAACGTGGTTCCTGTAGAAGATGAAGACGTTTCGAAACAATTATTGCGCAGCCTTAAAAAGGTAGGTATTGACGTAATGACTTCTGCAAGTGTTGAATCTGTTGATACAAGTGGTACTGGTTGTAAAGTTCAGGTTAAAACGGCTTCAGGTATGCAAACCATCGAAGCTGACATTGTACTTTCTGCTGCTGGTATTGTGGCCAACATTGAAAACATTGGTTTAGAAGAAGTAGGTATCAAAACTGAAAAAGGTAAAATCGTTACCGACGAATTTTACAATACTTCTGTTAAAGGTTATTATGCAATTGGTGACGTTGTAGGTGGACAAGCTTTGGCACACGTTGCTTCTGCAGAAGGCATTATTTGTGTAGAAAAAATTGCTGGTCAGCATGCCGAGCCATTAGATTACAATAATATACCGGGCTGTACCTACTGCACACCAGAAATTGCGTCTGTAGGTTATACAGAAAAAGCCGCTAAAGCTGCTGGCTACGAATTAAAAATCGGTAAATTTCCTTTCTCTGCTTCAGGTAAAGCAAGTGCTGCCGGTGCAAAAGATGGTTTCGTAAAGTTAATTTTTGATGCTAAATACGGAGAATTATTAGGTGCACACATGATTGGTGCCAATGTTACCGAAATGATCGCAGAAATTGTAGTTGCACGTAAACTGGAAACTACCGGTCACGAAATGATTAAAGCTGTACATCCACACCCAACCATGAGTGAAGCCATTATGGAGGCTGCAGCTGATGCGTATGGAGAAGTGATACACCTTTAGGTAGTCTGGAGTCTGATC
Source organism: Pedobacter nototheniae (assembly GCF_032678625.1). Lineage (GTDB taxonomy): Bacteria > Bacteroidota > Bacteroidia > Sphingobacteriales > Sphingobacteriaceae > Pedobacter > Pedobacter nototheniae_A. Next base: position 329,972 of record NZ_JAVTSO010000004.1, read on the forward strand.
TCCTAAAACTAAAATGAATTTTCAAAAACCCTTTAGCATTCGCTAAAGGGTTTTCTTATTTTTATCCCTAAATTGCATTATCCAACTTATTTATCTTAAAAAATGAAACTCCACACCATAAATACAGGCTTATTTAAACTCGATGGCGGTGCTATGTTTGGCGTAGTACCTAAAACAATCTGGCAAAAAACCAATCCTGCTGATGAGCACAATCTTTGTACCTGGGCCATGCGTTGCCTTTTAATAGAAGACGGAAATAAGCTCATATTAATAGATACTGGCATTGGCAATAAGCAGGATGAAAAGTTTTTTAGTCATTATTACCTGCATGGAGATGATACCATGGAGAAATCATTGTCTGCTCTTGGATTTAATAGTGCCGATATTACAGATGTATTTTTAACACATTTACATTTTGACCATGTAGGCGGTGCAGTAAAACGTGAAGGAGAAAAATTACTTCCGGCTTTTAAAAACGCCCATTATTGGAGCAACGAAAAACATTGGCAATGGGCTATAGAACCCAATGCAAGAGAAAAAGCTTCTTTCTTAAAAGATAATATTTTACCCATCCAGGAAAGCGGCCAGCTTAAGTTTGTGGAAGAGAAAGAGGATATTGAATGGCAACCCAACATCAACATCAGCTTTGCATACGGACATACAGATGCCATGATGCTCCCTAAAATTAATTATAAAGGTAAAACCATTGTTTACATGGCTGATCTCCTACCCTCTGTTGGGCATTTGCCCCTTCCTTACGTAATGGCGTATGATATGTTCCCTTTAAAAACATTGACAGAAAAGAAATCATTTTTAGAAGAAGCTGTAGCTAACGATTATATTTTATACCTGGAGCACGACCCTATAAATGAATGTTGCACCCTACAACAAACGGAAAAAGGGATCAGGGTTGCTGATACATTTAACTTATCGGATCTATAATGATCCGATATGCAAAACCGGAAGACAGTAAAGCTGTAGCGCCATTAATTGTACAGGCCATGGGCGATTTAGCTTTCAAATTTGCTAATTCCAATAACTTTTCGGAAGTTATTGCTCTATTTGAATACTTTTTCGAACAAAAAGGCAACCAGTACAGCTATGAAAATACTTTAGTTTTTGAAAACGATGGAGAAGTTGCCGGATCTATAAATGCCTATGATGGCGCGAAAATCTTAGAACTCCGGGCTCCATTTCTTCAGTATTTAACTGAGCACAAAGGATTAAAAAACTTTAACCCCGAGCCTGAAACCGAGGCCGGTGAATTTTACTTAGATACGATTAGTGTCTCTGAAAAAATACAGGGAAAGGGCATTGGAAAGCGCTTAATAAAAGCTGGTTTAGAATGGGCAGTAAAACTGGGGCACAAAAAAACAGCATTATTAGTCGATAAAAAGAATGAAGGCGCTTTAAAACTTTATTTAAAAATGGGTTTTAAAATAGAAAACGAAAGAACATTTATCGGCAGCCAATACTACCATATGGTTTATAACAATTTATAGTCAGCGCTCCAAACGCTAATATTTTCAGAGGTTTTTCAAAAACACCGTTTCAGACTAAGAAATACAGTTTTTTTAATTTTATGAAAAGATTATTTGTATTTAATCTAAATAATCACAACATTTGTAGCAATGGAAAAAGCCTGTATCAATATCAATGAGCTGATTAATGTTTTCTCAAACAACCACGGTATTATTTATCAATCGGATAAGCTTAATTGCTTTTATATTGATTTTGGCGGCAAGTTTGCCCGTTTCAATTGCCTGGCTTTACAAAAACTTAAAAATGCTGTTGAAAACATTGATGTAGAATCTCTCCTGTTAAATACACACAAAGCGGATTTTGAATTGGTAACCTTTAACGGTTGCGAGCACATTTACTTGCTAAGCGCTTTAGAAATCCTGGCACTTAAAGATTTATTACAAGGTACATTTACCATGTTTAAACTTAACCATATGATTAGCGATTGCCTTTACAGGCTGGTACACTAATATAAATGTAAAAAGGCATGACGGTGCTAAATACCAGCACGTTAAATTGCATTGCTGTTCTATTCTTTTCTCCCATCCAATATCCTCCTGTTAAACATTATTGTTTAATTCTTTTTCTGATTTCGCAATCCGATTATAAGGAAACCTCATTTATTTCTGATTTCCTATTACCAATTTCAGCTTATTTAAACTGATTACAAATACCTACATCCCAGCAATTTAGACTAATTTCATATAGCAAATAATTCACACAAATACCTAAAATACATGTTACATTTGTATTGTTATTAAAGCACAGAATTATGAAAGACTTAATGCGCATTAAATGTTTAATCTCTGAAGAGATCGAAACATTATTAAATCAGCAGATTAAAAAAGAAGCACACTCTTCATCACTATATTTATCAATGTCATCTTGGTGTGACCAAAACGGATTTGACTTTTCAGCAGATTACTTTTTAAAACAATCAGAAGAAGAACGCGCTCACCAGCTAAAATTATTTAAATATGTTTTAGATATGGGTGGAAATGCAATCTCTCCGGAAGTAGCAAACATTAAAACTGACTTCGCAGGATTCAGAGAAGTATTTGAAGACGCTTTAGAAGCTGAAATTGCAATAACGCAAAGCTTTAAAAACATTGCTGCAAAATGCCACAAGGAGCAAGATTTCGTTACAATGGAATTTTTAAACTGGTTCTTAAAAGAGCAACGCGAAGAAGAATATAAAGCACGTCGTGCATTGGAATTATTCGAAGTAATTGGCGAAGAAGGAACAGGCAGATGGGAAATTGACAAACATGTCAACAAAATCACTTATTCAGAACAATAACTAACAAAACATATTGTTGATAAGAGCTTCCATGGTTTTCCATGGAAGCTTTTTTTATATAAAAAACAAAACGTTGCCTTGTAAAAACACAAAATCCCTTAAAATTAAAAAGCTTCCATGGTTTCCCTGGAAGCTTTTTTGGTTAGTTGGTTTGGTTTATGTTGATTATGAATAAGTCTTTTGTGTTTTCTTTATAAAAAAAGCGCCGTTGCCAGCGCTTTTCTTAAACCAAATATATAATAATAATTAACGAGCATCACAAAAATAGATATTTTTATTTAAAAAGCAATTTATTTCAAATAAAAATTAAAATATTTTTATTAAAAGATAATAATATAATAAAAATACACTTCAAAACACAAATAAAAAATTAAAAAATATAAATTAGTATACTAAATTAATATAAATCAATCAAAAATTAATTAATAATAAAAAAATATACTAAATATTTGAGTTTAATTTAAATAAAATGATAAAAAATTTAATTAAAAAATAAAAAAACCACGTTAATTAAGAATAATCGACTAAAAAAATCAGTTAATTCATTTAATTGACAGTTTTTAAAGGAATTTAGCGTAGCGAATAACATTAATTTATACTGAAGGAATTATAAATGCGGTGGATAATAAACATATTTAAATATTCAGTTAAATTTACATCGCTATAGTGGACAAACCACTGTTCAATTCAAATTATTAAATTTATTAATAAGCTATCATGAATAAAAAGCAACTCCCCTACCTATTAATCATCCTTTTTACAACTACTTTATTTTCCTGCCAACAGGAAAAATCAGAGGAGAACAATGAAACAATTCGCTCTGCATCAATAAAACAGTACATTTCAGTTTTGGCAAACGATAGTTTACAAGGTCGCCGCCCTTTTACAATTGGTGAAACAAAAACCGTAAATTATTTAGCTACACAATTTAAAGAAATGGGTTTAGAACCAGGCAATGCTGGAAGTTATATCCAAAAAGTACCTATGGTCGAAATTACGTCTACCCCATCTGAAACCATGGAAATTACAGGCGGTAAAACCAATATAAATTTAAAGGCAAACAAAGATTTTGTTGCTTTTACCAGAAGAGAACAAGCTAACATCGAGCTAAAAAAATCGCCTTTAATATTTGCCGGTTTCGGAATAGTAGCACCCGAATACAATTGGAATGATTATAAAAATTTAGATGTTAAAGGTAAAACGGTTATTGTTTTGGTAAGCGACCCAGGATTTAAATCTAATGATAAAACGGTTTTCAGAGGCGATACTATGACCTACTATGGGCGCTGGACTTATAAATTTGAAGAGGCAGCCAGGCAAGGTGCTGCAGGTGTAATTATTATCCACCAAACAGATGCCGCCAGTTATGGCTGGTCGGTAATTACCAATAGCAATACAGGCGCACGTTTGTATTTGCAGGAAAAAGACAAACATGCATCACGCTGCAAACTGGAAGGCTGGATAACCGAAGAAGCGGCCACTAAATTGTTGGCAAACGCAGGAATAACAGGCGATATTCGTAATTATGCCCGAAAAAAAGATTTTAAAGCGGTGTCTTTAAATGAAAATTTAACGATTAGCTTAAAGAATAAATTAAAATACAATACTTCTCAAAATGTAATCGCTACAATTAAAGGAACCAAAAGGCCTAATGAATATGTTATATACACCGCGCATTGGGATCATTTTGGCATTGGACCAAAAATTAATGGCGATTCCATTTATAATGGTGCAGTGGATAATGCCAGCGGAATTGCAGCCATGCTTAGCGTTGCTAAAGCTTTTAGGGAAGCAAAACAAAAGCCCGAAAGATCGATTGTATTTTTAGCTGTAACTGGCGAAGAGCAAGGTTTGCTTGGCTCAGAATATTATGCATCCAATCCGGTTTACCCTTTAAATAAAACAGTTGCTAATTTAAACATGGATGCCCTTGGCGCTTATGGAAAAACAAAAGACATTTCTATTAAAGGTAAGGGGCAAAATGAGGTTGAAGATTATTTAACTGCTGAAATTGAAAAAGATAAACTGTATGCCGTGGGCGATCAAAGGCCAAGTGCAGGAAGTTATTATAGATCAGATCATTTTAATTTTGCCAAAGTTGGTGTGCCGGCTGTTGATGTTGGCAATGGAATTGACAGCTATGAAAAAGGCAAAGAATGGGGAGCGGCGCAAAAGAAACTTTATAACGATAAAAAATACCACCAGCCTTCTGACGATTATACGAATGCCTTCAATGCGGATGGAATAACTCAAATTGCCAATATTTTATTTAATGTGGGTTACAAAATAAGCAACGAAACTACTTTTCCTGCATGGAAAAAAGGTTCGGAGTTTAAAGCAGTCAGGGATAAATCTTTATCAAAATAACACAACACTCTTCTATTTGCAATCCGAATTAAAAATTGCCAGCTGAAAACTATTTATTTTTTCTAAATTTGGGCCTTTTACAATTAAAATTATGATTAAGAGACAGCAAATTAAAGATTTATTAAAATCGACAGCATTCAACACAGAAGTTACGGTTATGGGATGGGTTAGAACCTTCCGCAATAATCAGTTTATAGCTTTAAATGATGGTTCTTGCATGAGCAATATCCAGGTTGTGGTTGATTTTAATAATTTACCTGAGGAGCTGTTAAAAAGAATAACAACCGGAGCAGCCATTTCTGCAACCGGAAAACTAATTGAATCTTTAGGAAAAGGTCAGACAGTAGAAATTAAAGCAACCAACATTGAAATTTTGGGCGATAGTGATCCGGAAAAATTCCCTTTACAACCCAAAAAACACAGTCTGGAATTTTTACGCGAAATTGCGCATTTACGCTTCCGCACCAATACATTCAATGCCGTTTTTAAAGTGCGTCATGCTTTGGCTTTTGCCATTCATCAATTTTATAACGAACGTGGCTTTGTTTACATGCACACGCCTGTAATTACAGCAAGTGATGCAGAAGGTGCTGGTGAAATGTTTAAAGTAACTACTTTGGATTTTGACAACACGCCCCGTACTGCGGATGGTAAAGTTGATTTTTCTGAGGATTTTTTCGCACGTGCTACAAACTTAACGGTTTCTGGTCAGCTGGAAGGTGAACTGGCAGCAATGGCTTTCGGACAAATTTATACTTTCGGCCCTACTTTTAGAGCTGAAAACTCAAATACGACCCGCCACCTGGCTGAGTTTTGGATGATTGAACCGGAGGTTGCTTTTGCCGACCTGGAAGACAACATGCAACTTGCAGAAGATATGATGAAGTATGTAATTAAATATGCTTTAGATAACTGCAAGGATGAATTAGAGTTTTTAAATACCCGTTTAGCGGAAGAAGATAAACAAAAACCTCAAAATGAGCGTAGTGAATTTACTTTGCTGGAAAAATTGGATTTCTGTTTAGCTAATGATTTTGAACGTTTAACCTATACAGAAGCCATTAAAATATTAAAATCTTCTAAACCTAACCAGAAGAAACAATTTAAATATTTGATTGATGAGTGGGGCGCTGATTTACAAAGTGAACATGAGCGTTTTTTAGTGGAAAAACACTTTAAAAAGCCGGTAATTTTAACAGATTATCCAGCTGATATTAAATCTTTCTACATGCGCCAGAATGAACCGGATGCAGAGGGAAGACAAACAGTTGCAGCTATGGACATTTTATTTCCCGGCATTGGCGAAATGATCGGAGGTTCGGCCCGTGAAGAGCGTTTGGATCGTTTAACCAAAAGAATGGACGACATGAACATTCCGCAGGAAGAATTATGGTGGTATTTAGATACCCGCCGTTTTGGTTCTGCTCCACACGCAGGTTTTGGCTTAGGTTTTGAACGATTGGTATTATTTGTTACAGGCATGACCAATATCCGCGATGTAATTGCGTTTCCACGTTTCCCTAAAAATGCGGAGTTTTAGCCTTTAAATTTAACAGAAAAAGGGTTCGTTAGAAAAATCAGCGGACCCTTTTTTGCTTCAAAATATCACTTTTCACATTCTAAGTGATATTTAATTTCGCTACTTGCTTTAGTAGATACACTTTTTGGTACTTTTTCAAATACATAGTCAATTTTTACCGCTGGCACCACTGCAATTCTACCAGGCATTACGGTTCTGTCAACACGCTTGGCTTCCAGCTCTTCATCAGTAAGGCTTCCATAAGCAATAGTTTCTATATAAACTGGCGTATTTCCTACATTATTTACATAACATTTGCTATGCCAATAGGTTAATTTTACACCATTAATTTCAAGCGGTTTAATCATTACCTTTTCTTCATATTTCCCGCAACCCTGAACAATATAAAGAGATGGGCAAGTCCAGTTGATTAACAGAGAAAGCACAATGGCAGCAAGCAGAAATAAAATTCCTTTTTTACTTTTTTTCATTCTTTCAATGTACCAGCCATATCCGGCAACAAGAAAAAAGAAAACCCAAATGAGAATGGTATAAACGGTGTGTGATAGTAGCATAATTTAAATAGGCGTTAATTAATTTATTTTTAAGATATTACATTAACAATCAGCAGTGTATAGTGTTTATAAATTTAAGTTTTTTTTCTTTTGAAGTGTAAAAAATCTTTATTTGTAATTGTGTTTTTTAGAGATTAACAAATCATTTTACTTTTATTGTTTGTCGACCATCTTAGAAACCTAAGCGCACTTAAGAATGAAATAGAGTAAAGCAAAGCAGGACTACAATTGCCATACATAGAACCGTAAGTTTCCAAATCATCATACTTCTATTGTTTTTCGACCACCTTAGACATCTAAGAACATCTTAGATGATTTTATAAGGAATAGCGTAAGAACATAAAAAGATTGCTCGCAATAATGAGCATAGACAGAGCGCAGCAAAACTTGGTATCTAAACCAGATTGTAGCGAACACGAAGTGAAACGGAGTAAAGCGAAAAGCGGGACTACAATTGCCATATACACAGAACCGTACGTTTCCAAATCATCATACTTTTATTGTTTGTCGACCACCTTAGACACCTAAGAGCATCTTAGATTAATTTTCTAAGGAAAGCGTAAGAAAATAAAGAGATTGCTCGCAATAATGAGCATAGACAGAGCGCAGCAAAACTTGGTATCTAAGCCAGATTGTAGCGAGCACGAAGTGAAACGGAGTAAAGCGAAAAGCGGGACTACAATTGCCATACACAGAACCGTACGTTCCCAAATCATCATACTTCTATTGTTTGTCGACCACCTTAGACACCTAAGCGCACTTAAGAATGAAATAGAGTAAAGCGGGACTACAATTGCCATACACAGAACCGTACGTTCCCAAATCATCATACTTCTATTGTTTGTCGACCACCTTAGACACCTAAGAGCATCTTAGATTAATTTTCTAAGGAAAGCGTAAGAAAATAAAGAGATTGCTCGCAATAATGAGCATAGACAGAGCGCAGCAAAACTTTGTATCTAAACCAGATTGTAGCGAGCACGAAGTGAAACGGAGTAAAGCGAAAAGCGGGACTACAATTGCCATACACACAGAACCGTACGTTTCTAAATCATCATACTTTTATTGTTTGTCGACCACCTTAGACACCTAAGAGCACTTTAGGTATCCTTTCTAATTATTGTTAATGCCTAGAAACAACAAAGGCCGGTTGAAAATGAACTGGCCTCTGTTTATAGTAAAGTAAGGAAGAATTAATTTCCTGGCTCTGCCATGGTATCGTTATACGGATTGGCGTGAGAATAATCTACTGCCGACACCTTGTAATCGGTAGGTGCAAAAGTTTTTGAACTACTCAAAGCCATACCCAGTTCAAAACGTGATGGATATGGGGTTTGTAATAAACTTCCTGCCGGAATATATGGGTAGCTTTCTAAATATGACTGCATTACATTTGGACTAACCCTCCTGTTAATGTAAGCCCGACTTAGCTGTTGTGGTTCTTTTAAACCGGCTGCGCCTAAAAGTTCTACTGCACTTGCAACAGTTAAATTATGAAAGTTTTTAACCCTCACCGTTTTATCTTCTACCACTAAACCTTTCATTAAACTCTGATCTTGTGTTGCTACACCAGTTGGACAGGTATTGCTGTTACATTCCAAAGCCTGTATACATCCTAAGGCAAACATCATTCCACGGGCAGCATTGCACATATCGGCGCCCAGGGCAATGTTTTTAACCAAATCAAAACCAGTTGCAACTTTACCCGAAGCAATGATTTTAATGTGCTGCTTAAGATTAAAACCATTTAAAACATCGTAAACAAATGCTACAGCTTCACGCAATGGCATACCTACCGAATTGGAAAATTCTTGTGGCGCAGCTCCGGTACCGCCTTCGCCTCCATCAACAGTAATAAAATCAGGATAGATACCTGTTTCAATCATCGCTTTACAAATTGCATAAAATTCACTGCGGCGACCAATACACAATTTAAAACCAACCGGCTTTCCGTCAGATAAATCCCTGAGTCTTTTAACAAACTCTAATAAACCAATTGGCGTAGAAAATGCAGAGTGTGCAGGTGGCGATAAAACATCTTTACCTTCGGGCACCAAACGAATGCGGGCAACTTCCGAAGTTACTTTTTTTGCGGGTAACATTCCTCCGTGACCTGGTTTTGCACCTTGAGAAAGTTTAATTTCAACCATTTTTACCTGATCCGTTTTTGCCCTTTCAGCATAGGCATCATAATTGAAGGTTCCATCTACATTACGGCAACCAAAATATCCGGTTCCGATTTGCCAGATTAAATCTCCTCCAGGTTGGCGGTGATAATCACTGATCCCTCCTTCTCCGGTATTGTGTGCAAAGTTGCCCATTTTAGCACCACCGTTTAGCGATAAAATTGCGTTTTGGCTTAATGAACCAAAACTCATTGCTGAAATATTATAAATACTGGCAGAATACGGCTTTTTACATTCCGGTCCGCCAACGAGTACGCGCGGGTCAAGGTTTAACTCGTGGTGACTGATGGCTGCAATACTATGGCTTAACCATTCGTAACCATTATCGTATACATTTAATTGTGTACCAAATGGAATGGTATCGTTATCTTTTTTAGCTCTTTGATAAATTAAAGACCGGTTTAACCTGCTGTAAGGGGTTCCGTTGGTATCACTTTCTACGAAATACTGGTATACTTTAGGACGTAAATCTTCCATAAAATAACGCAAACGACCAACAACGGGATAGTTTCGGACAATACTGTGTTTGGGCTGGATTAAATCGTAAATGCCCAAAACAACAATTGGGCCTGTAAAAATTGAAATCCACCAAAGTGGTGGATAGGTTAAACCTAACATAACCGTTATGGTTACTAAAAATGCGGCAATGGCGATGAATGCTTTTCTCATAAAATTAGATTAGCGTATATGTTTTGTGGTACAAAGATTAGGATTATTAAACAACTGGCATCATAATTTTGTTATTTTTACATATGCTTATTAAGATTTACCCCGAAAACCCGAACGAAAGAGCCATAGAACAGGTTGTTGAAGTATTAAAAAAAGGCGGAATTATTATCTATCCTACTGATACTGTGTATGGTTTGGGTTGCGACATTACCAATCCGAAGGCTATTGAGAAAATTTGCCGCATTCGTGGGATAAAACCTGAAAAAGCTAATTTTTCTTTTATTTGCCACGATTTAAGTCATATTGCAGATTATATTAAGCCCATAGATAATACCACATTCAGGGTATTGAAAAAAGCTTTACCAGGGCCTTTTACTTTTATTTTTAATGCCAATAATAATGTTCCGAAGTTATTAAGCTCGAATAAAAAAACGGTTGGTATCCGGGTTCCTGATAATAATATTGCCCGGTGTATTGTAAAGGAATTAGGCAATCCCATCCTTTCTACTTCCATTAAAGATGATGATGAGCTGATCGAATACTCAACCGATCCTGAATTAATTCATGAAAAATATGAAAACCTCGTTGATTTAGTAATTGATGGTGGTTATGGGGATAATGAGGCTTCGACGGTGATTGATTGTACAACGGGTGACTTTGAAATTATCCGTGAAGGAAAAGGAGACATCGAAGAATATTTGTAAAAATTCTATAAAAAAAGAAGCGCAACGACGTAAAAGTCAAATTCTTATCCAACATTAACATTATTTTTCCACAATTGCAATAATTAACAACAAGTTAATATTGAAAGAGGATTTTTGCATATACATTTGTTTTAAACTAACAACGTTATATGAAAAAAACCTTACTATTAATTTTATCCCTTTTTTTCATTTCAAAATTTTCGCAAGCTCAGGTAACGCTAACAACTTCGCCTTATGTTGAAAATTTTGATGGAATAAGTTCAGGATTACCCGCGGGTTTTTCTGTAAGGACGGGCTCTACCGCTACTGCCTTAGGAACCGCAGCTACACTGTCTGCTACTCCAATCAATAATGCTACATCAGGCACTAACTGGGCAAGTAGCAATGGCGCTTTTAAAAACTTTGCCAGCGCCGCGGCAGGTGCTGCTGCTACAGGGGCCGATCAGTTAACCAAAACCGACAGGGCTTTGGGTATCAGGCAAACTGGTTCTTTGGGTGATCCCGGGGCAGCATTTATTTTTCAAATTGCCAATACAACAGGAAAATCTGATTTAAAATTAAGTTTTAACCTTCAATCCCTTGATCCAACTTCTACCAGAAGTACAATATGGCGGGTTGATTATGGTATTGGCGCTTCTCCAGCCACCTTTACTAATGCAAGCGCAACAGGCACCCTAACTACCGGAGGATCAGTATTTTCCAACAACACAATTAATATTGATTTTGGTGCTGCTTTAAATAACAACAGTGGTCCCATCTGGATTCGCATTGTTACCCTTACAGCCTCAGGTGTTTCGGGAAATAGAGCCAGTACTGCAATAGATAATTTCAGTTTATCATTTGCCACAGGGGGAGCAATTGTTCCTTCTTTATCGGTTACACCTTCATCTTTAGATTTTGGAACACAATTAAACAATACTACTTCTTCTGAAAAAACATATACCCTTAATTCTTCAAATCTTAATGGAACAAATGTTATTTTAACAGCAACGGCTCCTTATGCCATATCAAAAACCACTGGAACGGGTTTTGGCACATCAATAACTTACACCAATGCAGAACTTACCGGAAGCAATACGGTTTATGTAAATTTTACCCCTGCAACAGCAGGTACACAGGCGGGCAGCATTACAACAGCCGGCGGTGGCGTAAGCACTCCTCCAACCGTTTCATTAACCGGTATTGGTCAATCGGCAGTTTTAACAACCGATCAAAGTATGCTGGATTTTGGAAGTTTAAATACAGGAACCAACACTACAAAAACTTATACATTAAGTGCAACTGGCTTAACAAGCAATGTTACATTAACCACAAATGCACCTTTTTCTATTTCAAAAGACAACACTACGTTTAGTACTTCTGTAACTTATACGGCTGCCGAACTGGCATCGGCCAAAACAGTAAGTGTACGTTTTAGTCCAACAGCAGCTTTAACCTCTACAGATAATGTTGTAAATACAAGTACAGGCGCAACAACTGTAAATGTAGCCCTAACCGGAACCGGAACTACACCTGCAGCCCCTCAGGGGCATGTGGTTATTTCTGAAGTTTATGGCGGTGGTGGCAACAGTGGTGCAACTTATAAAAATGATTTTATTGAATTATACAACCCAACAAATGCTGCAGTTGATTTAACAGGCTGGAGTGTACAGTATGCATCGGCTATATCAACAGGAAACTGGGCTACAACGGCGCTTACAGGAAGTATTCCGGCAAAAGGATTTTACTTAATACAAGGAGCTGCAGGCGCCGGAGGTACATTAGATTTACCAACTCCAGACCAGCTTGGCAATTTAAACTTATCGGGTACAACAGGCAAAGTATTGCTTGCAAATACAACCGCGTTCCAAACAGGGGCCAAACCTACTGGTGCTCAAATTATAGATTTAGTGGGCTTCGGCACCGCAAATGGTTTTGAGGGTGTTGCTGCAGCGCCCGGTACGACTAACAGTACATCTATTGAAAGAAAAGCTTCTGCTACCTCTACTACGGCAACATTGGCAATAGGCGGTATAGAAGAATTTGAGGGCAATGGATACGATACGGATAATAACAATACCGATTTTGTAACGCAAAGTCCTAACCCGCAAAACTCCGCTATAGTTGAACCAGTTGGCGCAACACATATAGTGATCTCTGAGGTATATGGCGGCGGTGGCAATAGCGGAGCGGTTTATAAAAACGACTTTATTGAATTGTATAACCCAACCAATACTGCGGTTGATTTAACAGGCTGGAGTGTACAATATGCAAGCGCAACAGGAACAGGAAACTGGGCTGCTACCATTCTTTCCGGAAGTATTGCCGCAAAAGGTTTCTACTTAATTCAAGAGGCAGCTGGCTCGGGTGGCACATTGGATTTACCAACACCAGATAAAGTCGGAACCTTAAATTTATCAGGCACAGCCGGAAAAGTACTTTTAAGTAATACCAGCACCATACAAACCGGCATAAAACCTGCAGGCCTAAACATTATTGATTTAGTAGGTTTTGGTACTGCAAACGGTTTTGAGGGTTCGGCACCTGCTGCTGCAACAACCAACACCACTTCTATTGAGCGTAAAGCCAGTCCAAACTCAACTGCAGCTACTTTAGCCGTTGGCGGTACTGAAGAATTTGCGGGTAATGGATATGATAGCGATGACAATGCCACTGATTTTATTACCAGAGCACCTGAACCTCAAAACTCAAGTGTAACAGAGCCTGCCTCCACCACTGGTCCTTATTTAAAAGTTACGCCAACCACGCTTGCCTTCAGCAGTCAGGCACTTAACAGCACTTCTGCTTCCAAAACTTACGTGCTTTCTGGTGGTAATTTAATCAACCCGGTTACATTAACGGCAACAGCATCTTTTACCATTTCGAAAGATGACGTTACTTTCTCTAACGTTTTAAATTATACGGTTGCCGATTTAGTAAGCAATCAAACCGTTTATGTTCGTTTTACGCCTACTGCTATAGGAAACGCTACAGGAACCATTTCGCACACCAGTACGGGTGCAAAAACAGTAAGCCTGGGCTTAACAGGCGCGGGTGTTGACCCAAATCAAACCGCATTCAATTTTGAAAACTGTACAACTGTTGGAAGTTCAGCCTTATCTGATGGTTTTTATCAGTATAGTGTAACCGGCCCTCAAACCTGGGGATGTACAACTACATTTGGCCACGATGCTTCTGACCCAACCGGGAAAGCAAGTTTAGGAAATGCACTTCAAATTAATGGCTATTCTGCCGGTAACATTTTAAATGAAGACTGGTTAATTTCTCCAGCTTTAAACCTTTCTACATTTAACTACGCAATCCTTTCCTTCTGGACAAGATCTGCATTTGCAGGAGATAAACTTCAGCTTAAAATTTCAACAAATTATTCAGGTTCGGGCAATCCGGCTTTGGCTACATGGACCAGCTTAGACGGTAAGTTTCCTGAAACGGCTACTGATGTTTGGACAAAATCTGATAACATCGATTTAACCGCCTACAAAGCAACACCAATTTATGTTGCCATTATTTATACCTCTACTACTTCATCGGCAAGTAGGTGGACAGTTGATGATTTCCAGGTATTAAATTCAACTACCCCACCGGCAGTTGATATAACCACTTCGCCATCAAGTTTAAATTTTGGTTTTCAGGCAAGCGGAACAACATCTCCGGAGAAAACATTTGGCTTTTCTGCCGGAAATTTAACAGATGATGTTACCTTAACCGCCCCTGCCAACTTCACTATTGCTAAAACAAGTGGTGGTACTTTCGGCAATAGCCTTTCATATGCTAAGGCCGATATCAATAATACTTCTCAAACGGTTTATGCTAAATTCTCGCCAACAACCGTTAATTCAAATTATTCGGGTAATGTTAGTATTGCTTCATCAGGATCGGTTAATAAATTTGTGAGTTTATCAGGTAACACTTTTGATATTGCAAATAGTCTTGAAGTGGTTAACTGGAACATCGAATGGTTTGGAAGTCCGGCACAAGATCCAAAAGATGATAACCTGCAGGCCGCAAATGTAAAAACCATTGTTAATAACATTAATGCCGATATTTATGGCTTTGCCGAAGTTGTAGATACTACTTTATTCAGAAATACCGTTTTACCAGCAGGTTACAATGTAATTTTCAGTGATTTTGGTTCGTATGCAGATGATAAAGCCGATGCTGATTATCCATTGGCACAGAAACTGGCTTTCATGTACCGCACAGACATTATTCATCCAATAAACTCTTTTGGTGTACTAAGAGATACTTATAACCCGGCCATACCTGCAACAAGTGCAAACGGCACGCCTTACAAAAACTGGTCTTCAGGTCGTTTCCCATATTTAATGGAAGCGCAGGTAAAAATTAACAATAAACTCGATACGGTATATTTTATAGAAATACACGCAAAAGCAAACACGGGTACTGCAGCCGATCAAGTAGATGCATACAACCGTAGAAAAGATGGTAACCTGCAATTTAAAACCTGGCTTGATGCAAACCTTGCAGGTAAAAAGGTAATTATCCTGGGCGATTTTAATGATGTGCTCGATGCAGATAAAACCATTGCCCCAATGCCAGCCGGCACAGGTACATCTTATTCTGATTTTACCAATGATGCCGCCAATTATTTCCCGCTTACTTTACCATTAAGTTTAGCAGGAAAACAATCAACAGCAGGTTTCCCAACCGTTATCGATAATGTTATTGTAACTAAAAGCTTAAATACCAATTATATTCCGGCATCTGCCGAAGTACTGGATGCGCTGAAAAGTTTGGTAACCAATTATAGTACCACGACAACAGATCACTACCCAATTAAAACGAGGTATTTATTTGGCAATGGTGCACCAACTTTAGATGTTGTGCCTGATCAAAAAGCGTGTTACAATACCACAAACTTAACCATTCCTTTAACAGGCATTTCTGCAGGCCCTGAAACTGCTCAAACCATCAACCTTTCGGTTACGTCAGATAATGCAAATTTATTTGATGTTTTAACGGTAGCGGCAAACGGAAGCGATAAAGCAACCATCACTTATCATTTAAAGAATAATGTAAGTGGTATTGCAAACATTAAAGTAACTGTTCAAGACAATGGCGGAACTGATTTTGGTGGCATAGACCAAATTAACCGCACTTTTAAACTTACGGTTACGGCTGCAGCAACAGCCACGGTAAACGGTACGGCCACAGTTTGTTTAAATGGAACTGCTCCGGCAATTACATTTACCGGGGCCAATGGTACAGCACCTTATACCTTTACCTATAATATTAATGGCGGAACCAGCCAAACCATTACAACAGCTGCAGCAAGTAATATTGCAACGGTTACCGTACCGGCAAATGTTGTAGGTAGCTTTGCCTATAATCTGGTAAGCGTAAGTGATGCCAATTGCGGATTGAACCAAAGTGGAACCGCTACCATTACCGTAGCACCACTGGCCACGGCAGCCATTAGCGGTACTACAACCGTAATTGTAAATACAACTGCGCCCAACATTACTTTTACCGGTGCTAATGGTACTGCGCCATACACCTTCAGTTACAACATTAACGGCGGTACAGTGCAAACCGTAACTTCAGTTGGAAATACAGCAACAGTTGCTGTACCAACAAACGCAGCTGGCACATTCATATATAACCTGGTTAATGTTGCAGATGCAAATTGCGGTCAGGCACAAACCGGATCGGCAACCGTAATTATCCGTCCATTACCGGTAGCAACCATTGCAGGTGCAACAACAACATGTGCAACACCAGGTTCAACGGTTATCACTTTTACAGGTTCAGCCGGTACTGCACCTTACACCTTTACGTACAACATTAATGGCGGCACAAGCCAAACCATTACAACTACGGGTGCAAATACAACAGCCACTGTAAACGCACCAACCAATGTTGCAGGTACTTTTAACTATAATTTAGTAAGTGTAGCCGATGCATATGCGAATCAAAACCAAACAGGATCGGCCATTGTATTGGTTAGGGCATTAGCTACCGCAGCCATTAGTGGTACAACCGCTACGCCACAAAATGCAACAGCACCTGTAATTACCTTTACCGCAGCAAATGGTACTGCGCCTTATACCTTTACCTACAACATTAACGGAGGCGCAAACCGTACAGTTAGCTCAAACACAAATACGGCTACCATTAATGCACCTACCAATACAGTAGGCACATTTGTTTACAATTTGGTTAACATTGCAGATGTAAATTGCGGTCAGGCACAAACAGGTTCAGCAACCGTAATCATCCGTCCGTTACCTGTTGCAACTATTGCAGGTACAGCAGCAGCGTGTTTTGGCTCAGGCAATCCGGTAATCACCTTTACAGGCTCGGTAGGTACGGCACCTTATACTTTTACGTATAACATTAATGGAGGCAGCAACCGTACAGTTAGCACCAATACAACCACGGCAACCCTTAATATACCCACCAATACAGTTGGTACATTTGTTTATAATCTGGTTAGCGTAGCCGATGTTTATGCCAATCAGTTACAAAGTGGTAACGCAACAGTAACCATTAATCCTTTACCGGTTGTTTCAATTACAAGCAATAAGGGTTTTTCAATCTCTAAAGGCGATGCCATAATTTTAACGGCTACGGGCGGTATTCAATACAGCTGGACGGGTTCTGATATTTTAAGCGGCCAAAATGCGGCGGCAGTAACCATCAGGCCAAAACAAAGTGGTAATTACCGTGTAGTGGTTACAAACGCAAATGGTTGTACAAGCCAGCAAACCATCAACATTCAAATTACGGAGGACTATAAGTTAGAAGCCGGAACTGTTTTAACACCAAACGGCGATGGTATTAACGATAAATTTATCATTAAAAATATCGACTACTACCCTAACAATACCTTAAAAATATTTGATAAAGCCGGTCGTGTTTTATACACCAAACAAGGTTATAATAACGATTGGGATGGCACGCTAAATGGCAGTCCGCTTTCTGAAGGAACTTACTATTACATCCTGGATATGGGTTCGGGGCTTGGAAATTTCAAAGGGTTTATCAACATTATAAGAGACTAATTACAGAGACATGAAAGCAATTACAAAAAACATAAAGCAAGCGACTCGTGTAACAGTCTTATTTGCAACAACGATATTTTTATTTAATACAGCAAAAGCGCAAATCCTTCCATTAAATGGGCAATACTTCCAAAACAGGTACCTGGTTAATCCATCTATGGCCGGTATAAGCGAAGGTTTTAACATCAACGGAAGTTTTCGCAAACAATGGTCTAACATTCCGGGTGCTCCAATTACACAGAGCATAACTTTAGATCAGCAATTAAACAAGGTGGGCTGGGGAGTAAACATCTACAACGAAAAAGCGGGTGGAATACAGCGCACTAAAGCCGTTGGAACATTTGCCTATCACCTGCCTTTAAATAACGAAGACCAACAATTAAATTTTGGTGTTTCTTTTGGTGCAAGTCAGGATAAACTCGATTTAAGCAGCATTAGAAACAGTGATTTAAACGATCCATCAATTGCCCGTTTTAACGATCGTGGTTATTACCTGGATGGCGATTTCGGGATTTCTTATACTTCAAACGGATTAAGCATTGAAGGAGCAGTTCCAAATATGAGATCTGTTTTTAGAAAAGATGATTTGAATTACGCCGATAAACCTGTATTTTATTCGGCAGTAAGCTATAAGTTTAATTTTGGCAATGGAATAAATGGTATAAGTTTAGAGCCCAAAGGTGTGTTTAGAGGGATTAAAAATTACGATAATTTATGGGATGCAGGAGTAAATGCCACTTTTGCTAACGATAAATTATACCTAATGGCCATGTACCACAGTACAGAAAATGCAACAGTAGGTTTTGGAATGAATTACAAATCTACTTTATATTTTATGGCCTACTACAACACGGCAACCTCTGCCATAAGTGGCTATACCGATGGAGATTTCGAAATCAGCGTTAGGTTAAACCTCCGGAAGAAACCATAATTTTTTTAAAAATAAAGCGGGTTATTTGAAAGATTAACCCGCTTTTTTATTGCCTACCCACTCCTTTTTGTTATTTTTACAATTATGGCAAAACTGATCAATTTAGAGGTATTTCAAAGATTTTTTCGTTCAGGGCAAATTGGTGGTTTCCTCCTGTTAATTTGTGTTGCCATGTCTCTCTTAATTGCCAATACAGCATCTAAAGATAGTTTTGAAGCCTTTTTACAAACTAAATTAGGTTTTGGTGCCGTTAACTATTCCATTTTAGCGTGGATTAATGACGCATTAATGGCTATCTTTTTTCTTTTAGTAGGCCTGGAAATTAAACGTGAATTATTAGAAGGAGAATTATCCTCTTTAAAGAAAGCATCTTTACCTGTTATTGCCGCATTGGGCGGAATGCTTGTACCTGCCTCTATCTATTTTTTATTTAATAAAGGTACACAAAGCGCTTCGGGCTGGGGCATTCCAATGGCTACCGATATTGCCTTTGCCTTAGCCATTATAGCCATGCTGGGCAAAAGTGTACCCACAAGCTTAAAAATATTTTTGGCTGCCCTTGCTATTGTCGATGATTTGGGCGCCATTTTAGTGATCGCCATTTTTTATACCAACCAAATCCATTACGATTATTTATTAATGGCGGCAGGCATAATGCTTATCCTTGGACTGATGAATTATTTTGGGGTAAAAAACCTATTTTTCTACATCATTCCCGGTATTTTACTTTGGTATTTCATCCATCATTCGGGTATCCATGCCACTATTGCCGGCGTGTTATTGGCTTTTACCATTCCAACCAACGAAACCGATGTAGAATCGCCATTAGAGAAACTCGAACATTTTTTAACCGTTCCGGTTAACTACCTCATTATGCCCATTTTTGCGCTGGCAAATACCAATATCACCTTCCAAAAAGAAATGATTTCAGGCTTATTTTCCCCACTGGGGTTAGGAATAGTTGTGGGCCTTTTTGCAGGCAAAACCATTGGTGTAACCTTTTTTAGCTGGCTGGCCGTAAAATTTAAATTTGCCAATTTACCATCTGGTGCCGGCTGGAAACATATATTAGGCTTAGGCATGCTGGCCGGTATTGGCTTTACCATGTCTATTTTTATAGCCCTTTTATCCTATAGCGACGAATTGCACATTTTGGAAGCTAAATTTGCCATTTTAACGGCCTCAATCTTATCAGGTGTGGTTGGCTTTTTATTTTTAAAATCGGTTAAAGCTTCTCCGGTAACCGCAGTACAAACAGAGGAATAAGCCCTGCGCGTTGCTCACCAACTTAAGCATTTAAGGAAACAAAGCACGGAGTTTATGCGCAATCGCCATGGCGAGGCTGGGCAATAGCGAGCCGAAGCAATCTATTACGTTTTCACCAAATAAAAACAATAATAATTCTACTTGCAAATAAGATTGCTTCACGCCTCATCACAAACCACGCTTCTGTTCGCAATGACGAACGTTTTATAACACCAAAGTACTAAACAATCGTCTTTGCGAGGCTGGGCAAAAGCGAGCCGAAGCAATCTATTATGCCCTCAGCGCCATGCTATCCGGCATAGGATGTGATGGAAGGAGAAAACGTTAAAGCTTTAGCATCTTCCATTCAAATCACCACTGCACAAGGCAGCATCAAGCGGGTGCGTTGGAACAAAGCAAAGGCAAGAGCCTCGATGCTGCTGCAATTAAAGCTTTAACGAATTTATCCGACATCAAATCCAAGCCTTTCAGTTATGCCTTCTTTGTTGTTGTTTTTTATGGCAGGCATGCTTTCGCTACGCTCAGGTTTGTTACTTTTTCATCAAGGAAAAAGTAAGAGCCCCTCGGCGGCGATGAGCCGAGGCAAGCCTAAGCGTATGGAAAATTTATTAGGGATTAAGCAAAACAAACATTAGTACGAGAAGCATTAAGAGATCCTTCGTACCTAAACTATCAGCCGACCTTTAATATCATTGAAAAAATTGTAGAATTATACGAACGATTATTGGCGAGTGAAAGAGAAAAAGTGGAGACATTGAAAAATAAATAACTATAAAAATATAAAGCCCAATTAGTGGTGATTGGGCTTTATATTTCTATGAACTTTCATTAACCATTCATTTAGTAAAAATAGTAAACCTCGTTACCTAAATTATTACCCTAGAGTGCAAGACCTTATTCGGTACGCATTCCTCTTATACACCAACCATTCTTTTCATTGTATCAAAAAATGCTTGATAAAATGCTTCATCTTTAGCGTATAGCCGATACAAGTCGAGTTCATTTTTTCTTTGTTTAGACATCACCTCATCCAATATCTTTTTAAAGGCTAAATTAGTAGTATGGATATCTGCATTATCCACAACTTTAGACTGAAAATCGGGATGAGCCTGAATATACTTTCCTAAAGCAATAAACTTTACCCGCTGATCTTCCGGAGTAGCTTCCCAGCCTTGAAAAAAACGCTCGTTAAAACTATTGATAATTAAATCCAAAGGATCAATTTCTTCTCCACCACCCGGAACACCTCTTGGATTGGCATTTTGTGGATCAAGAATTGTTTCACTATCATCTAAACCAATCGAGGCATTTAATTTAACGCGTTCCAACCCATAGGTTGATAAATCTACTGAGTTAAGCAATTCATCTATTTGATTACTCGGATCAAGAACAATCAATTTTGGGATTAAGAACTTCAAAAACCAAAACAATTTCTCCCATTTAGCCATTTCATAATCTAAAATAGAAGCCATTTGCCCATAAATTTTAACAAACTGCTTCGCTTTAATTTTAAAATCAGCTTTTTCAGTATCCTCAAGCTCCAGAGATATATTAAACCTTTGGGCAGCAAAATCAACAATCGGGCTTAGTAATTGTGCATTTACACCATTAAAATACTTTTCTACAAAACCCTCAACCTCTACCCACTCATACACACCAACATCATCTAGCATTGCTTTAAGCTCATGCAAAACATTTACATCCGTGGCTTCACTTAATGTGGTAGAAGTATAGAAAGGATCGAATGCCTCTTTAATTTCATCTATTGAATTGAAAAAATCAAGAATAAATAAGTCTTCTGTTTTCTTGCCTAATTTATTAGCTGATCTATTTAACCTCGATAATGCCTGAACCGCCAACACCCCGGTTAATTTCTTATCCACATACATAGCGCTAAGCTTCGGCTGATCGAAACCTGTAAGGTATTTATTGGCCACAACCAAAATACGGTAATCATCTTCGTTAAATTTGTCTCTGGTATCTTTCTCCGGGAATCCGTTCAAACCATCTTCCGAATACTCTACTCCATCCATCATTTTCTTTCCAGAAAAAGCAATAGTCACTTTAAAAGGCTTTCCTTTATCAGCAAGTATCTTATTAATAGCCTGGTAATATCGAATAGCCGATTCAATGCTTTGCGTAACCACCATTGCCTTTGCTTTACCTTTCAGCTTTTTAGTATTTACAATCTTGGTTACAAAGTGATCAACCATGATTTCTGCTTTGGTAGCAATCGTCTCCGGATGTCGCTCTACAAAAGCCCGTAACTTCTTTTGTGCCTTAGTGGAGTCGAAAAGCGGATTATCCTCTATCGATTTTTCAATCTCGTAATAACTTCTGTAAGTGGTATAGTTGGCTAAAACATCTAAAATAAATTCTTCTTCAATAGCCTGTTTCATCGAATAGAGATGAAAAGGCTCAAATGATCCATCAGTTTTTTCTACACCAAATTTTTCTAAAGTATTGTTTTTAGGGGTAGCAGTAAAAGCCAAATAAGAAGCATTATCTCTCATTTTACGCCCTCGCATGGCCTCTAATATTTTATCTTGGGCATCTTCTACTTCTTCTATGGCCGAGGCGCCCATTGCCCTATTTAAGTTATCGGCTGCAGAACCACCCTGGCTGCTATGTGCTTCATCAATAATTACTGCAAAACGCTTGTCGCTTAAATCGGCTATACCATTAACAATA
The DNA here is from genome assembly GCF_032678625.1 of Pedobacter nototheniae. Classification (GTDB taxonomy): domain Bacteria; phylum Bacteroidota; class Bacteroidia; order Sphingobacteriales; family Sphingobacteriaceae; genus Pedobacter; species Pedobacter nototheniae_A. Next base: position 352,726 of record NZ_JAVTSO010000004.1, read on the forward strand.
AACGGGAATTTTTGAATCGTGGTAATGATGATTTTCTTGCCGCTTTCTAAACTGCTTTTTAACTCTGCAGAAGTATAAGCCGGTGCAATAATATTTTTAACCTCTGAGAATTCCTTAATATTTTCTCGCAATTGTTTATCCAGCAAACGCCTATCGGTTACCACAATTACCGAATCGAAAAGCGGATTACCTTTGCCTTTGCTACCCGGTAAATCATCACTTTCCGGATAAACTTCTATCAATTGATAAGCCGCCCAGGTGATGGAGTTTGATTTACCTGAACCAGCAGAATGTTGTATTAAATAAGTTTGACCTATACCTTTTTCACTGGCATCCTTAACCAAACGCCGCACTACATCCATTTGGTGGTAGCGTGGAAAGTATAATGTTTTACTATTTAATGGATCGGTATCTTTTCCATCGAACCTAACAAAGTGCTGCAGAATATTGGCAACACTTTCTTTAGTTAATACCTCATCCCATAAATAAGTGGTTTTATGCCCGAAAGCATTTGGTGGATTACCCTTTCCATGATTGTTACCCAAGTTAAAGGGCAAAAAGAAAGTATTCGCTCCATCTAACTTAGTGGTCATGTAAACTTCATCAGTATCTACAGCAAAGTGTACCACACACCGGCCAAAGTTCAATAAGGGCTGCGTAATATCTCGCTTAAACTTATATTGACTTTGCCCATGTACTTTAGCATTCTGCCCTGTCCAATGGTTCTTTAACTCCATAGTAGAAAATGGAATACCATTAATAAACAGTACCATATCTATTTCATCTAATGGATTTGCTTGCGAATAGCGCAATTGCCTCGTTACACTAAACTCATTAGCTTTAAAATTTTGTTTTACCTTTTCGCCACTGCTGGTTAAAGGCAAAACATAAAACAGATCGAAATGGGCATCATCTACATCTAAACCTTTTCTAAAGATTCTCAAAATGCCATACTTCTTCACTAAACGATCAAAACGCTCCAGAATCTTTAACTTCCAATCACCCTGTTTTTGTAGTTTGGCTAATTCCTCGGCTTGTGTAGCTTCCAAAAAATGCCAGAAACGTACCTCATCAATAGCAAATTTTGCGTTAAAATCTTTCGTATTGCCAATGTAATAATGCTTAGCCGATCTATATAGACTGTTGGGTTCATTAACCTGTGCAAAATTCTGACCATTTTCTCTTAGTTCTTCTAAGTTAATACCAGCAAGATGTTTTTCAATAGCAGATTCTAAGGCTTGTTCGTTAGTTTGTGAAGGCATTCGTTATATTATTTGTGTAATAATGACAAAATTTTAATTCAACTTATTTAAATTCTTTCCATTCAAAGTCCAACTTTCAAAGATCAGCTCCAGTAATAATGACTGCCTTTTTTCAATCGCCTTTTTATCCCAAACATCAAATTTAAATTCGTAATCTGATTTAAATTTATTAAGTGCGGTGTGAGCGCCAATTTGAAAGTCTTTGTCAATTAATTTAGTAGAAATAATATCCGAGTTAGCATACTCAGATTGCTTTTTATCAAACCAGCCATTTATCATATCGTTAAAATTATTAACTGCTTGGTTAATCATTCCTTCAAGTAAGGTTGTGTTACCAAACCTGTAAACATAATTTTGATACTCGGATCTATCAACAAATTCAACTGGAATAATATCATTTTTAGGTGTCTGTGGCAATATATGTTCTATTTGCAAACCACCAATAAAATCATTCCCTTGCAGTGGCAAATTACATTTAGAACGAATTGTATTTTCTATTTTCCCAAGAATATATCTCTCTCTATAAGTGGGACTATAATGTCCATGGGTTATTGTTGAAAATCTATTCTTAAAATCAGCTAACCTTTCGGTTACATAGGGTATAAGTTCCTCCTCAACTACTAGTTTTATCTCATCAATAGTTTTTCTTCCTCTTAATTTCCCTGCCCATTTAGTAAAGTTATTCTCATTATACTTTGCTTGTATACTTAATGTAATCGAATAAAAAAAGAAGCTCTCTAATTGCTTGGCTAAAAACTCAATCACATCTATTGGTGCATACTCATCTAGAGCTAAAAGTAAAATCAAATGCTGGCGAGAACGATACTTATTTACAAAACCAATATTGGTTACACAAGGGTATTGACCACCATCTTTTACCAATTCTGTTGCTATCACTAAATCAGAATAGCGTTTTGCCATTTTATTTAATTCACTGGCTACTCTAACCGGATTTTTTTCATATTGCAAGGCAGATTTTCCTTCTGGAGAAATAAACCATTTATATATTTCATCTTCTCGAATGATCTGATTGTGGTAACGGGCAATCACAAAATATCTTAAGAAGCGTAGTGGGTTTCCATCTTCTCTACAATTCTGCAAATGAATAATAATTTCTTTCCAAATATTTTTAATCTTCTGAAAATCATCTTCATTAGCTTGACTGAACAGCAGGTTTTTCACCAAATCCATGGCATTTAATCCTGAACCTCTCTGGTTAATAGTTTCGAATATTTTTAAAGCACTACTTAGATTTTCTGATTTAATAACTACTAATTCTATTTGTGTTAAAAAATAACTTACATAATGTAATAATGTATCTATGCTTCCGATCAACAAGTTTTGAGCATATTGTTTTACTTTTTGATGTGCTGACTCCATTTTTAATATAGATGGCGTTTTCATCTCTTCAAAAGATTCATTTTCAATAAGCTTTATTAAATACCCCCTACTTTCCTCATATTGTAAATCAAGTCTTATTGTTTTTTTCTTTGACTTTAAATCGAACGAAAACAATAATGCCTCGATAGATTTTAAATATTCTTCTCCTACGTAATCCAATTCATCTTTAACAGACTTTAATAAATCTCTAAAAGCAATAAGCGACAAAATAATTGTGGTTAATCGTTGTTGTCCATCTATTACATCAAACTTATTTTCATTTTCTACAATGATGATGGAACCGATAAAATAACTTGCTTGCTTATCACTTACTGGATTATACTCATTTTCTATATCTATTAAAAACTGTTCCACCTGATCATCCGCTTTCCAAACATATTCACGTTGATAATCCGGAACTACAAAATAATAGTCTTTTAACTCTACAATGCTTTTAACGTCAGCTTTAACTTGCATAATTATTTTCTAATTTAATTGTTGTTTTGATTTAAAATAAAATTCCTCATCAAATCAACAGACTCTGTCAATTGTTCGAAAGAGTATCGTGTATTATTGGTGTTCTCTGGATGATGAATTTGGTGGCGAATATATTCAGTTAATATAATCTGTTCAGGAGCTACAACTCCGCCCCGTCTAATCTTATTATAGGCAATCAAGTCCTTTCCATTTCTGTAATCTATTAATAAACCTTCGGCTTCAATAAAACCATATAATTCATTATGATATTCTTCCGTTAAATCTTTAAAGGCGATATAGTTAATTTCATTTAACGAGGGATAAGGAAGTTGATTAGGTTCAATGCTATCAATACATTTATTTCCGGCAGCATTAATTGCTACAAGTCTAATATGCTCAAAACTTAATCCCTTTACAACAGTTGAACTGTGGGTAGTCATTAATACTTGAGTATTTGGAGCTGCAGCCAACTCTCTAAATGCCTTAATTAATATTTTTTGATGATCGGTATGCTGTGAGGTTTCCGGTTCTTCAATCGCATAAATAATTGAATTTGTATCACTATTTGTTAATCTTCGTTCTGCTTCTGCTCTAAAAAAATTGAGTAATATCAATCTTTTAACACCACTGCCTCGTTTATTAATTGGAATATTTTCATCCCCACTTATGGATACCGATTTGAATACGTCATTCCATTTTAGAGCGCTTGACGCTGGAATTACTGGGTTTAATGAGGAAGCTAACTCTGGATGCATCTCTTGCAGTTTCAGCAATGTACTATCTGACACTTCTTTTAATCTTATGGACACTCTTTGAGCCACCTCGTCAAGCATAGTAGAGATTTCTGTGTCAGCTAAAATTTGTGCAACTGCTTTTTTAAGAGGATCTTGCACTTCGCTGTCATTATCGCTATTTTTTCTATCAGATTGAAATAGTATGTAAAAAGGCAAATAGGATTGTAACTTTTCCCAGATATCTTTGGTTTCACCTTTAGTTACATCTAACTCTACTTCAGCTAATGCTAATTCGTCAGCAAATTTTTCCCAAATCGCTTTACGTATTATAGCATTCGCTGTTTGGTTTTCGCACTCAATCTCAAAGTTTTTTAATGTTTTTTTCAGCTCAGCATTTTTTGCTAACAGTAAATCAGAACATTCTGCATGGGTAGGATGATTTGCCTTTATAAAAACTTTTGCTGTGCCTGCGTTAGGATATCTCTTAATGATTTCCAGATCACCATCATTATTTAGTAGATATTCTCCTGCAAGGGTAGTTTCATTACTTGTATCTATTACCACAGTTAATGGTAGATTTTGAAATGTAACAGCTATTGTGATCACATTATCCCCGCTATTTATTGCAGCTTTGTTAATATCATCTTTATCTAATTTGACGACACCTTTACCATCATTAAAAAAAACATCAAGCGCTTCCAGCACAGTCGATTTGCCCACATCATTCTTACCAACAAGTACAGTCAAATCATCGAATTGAATAAAAGTTTCATCTTTGTAGCCTCTAAAATTCTGTATTCTTAAAGATTTAATTTTCATTATGAGTTTACGTTAATTTAATTTTTGTTATTCTTTTACCCAACCCTCACCTTACCCGTTACCACACTATTAATTAAACTTGCCTTATATTCCTTTAACTTCTCTATCTCTTTTTCTTTGAGGGAAATAGCAGCATAAATTTTGTGCTCTAAATTTTCAATATTTTTAACAATAGATCTTTGTTCATTGAGTGGTGGCACTGCTATTGCTAATTGCTTTACAATATTTGTATTAAGATTTGGTTGAGTTGCACCTTGATTCATTTCATCTCTTAATCGCTCTGTTTGCGTTACAAAATAAAAATACAAAAAAAGCTTATCTATGATATCCTCTTTCAAATCTAGAAATGCTAAAACACCATCATTAATACAACCAGAAATTCCCATTATCTTTGGAACTCCTAATGTTGCACCACTATTAGTCAAAACAAAAGTGCCAGCTTCTATATATCTACTTTGTTTCTTTCCTGCTATAGTGAGATAATTTATAGGATATTTTAAATAAACTTCATTGTCCCTTGTTATATCTCCGACAGCAATCCAAGGAACATCATTTCCATTGAAATACATTGGGTGTCCTGCTGGTCTAGGTGAAGCCCCTCTGATAATTCTACTTAGCATTCCATTTTTCTTCATCTCCCAATGCTCCGGTATTTCACCAATCCATTCTACACCACTATCATTTAGCCCTACGCTTTTATCTAAACCTCGTGTTACCGCTTGGTGTATTAAAACTTGTCTACGTTCTTTTAACAAAACAATTTGTTCTTGTTTTACCCTTATGGCCTGGTCTATTTTTTCGGTTTTATCATCAAGAAACTTGGCAATAGCGCTTTGTTCTTGTTGTGGAGGTAAGATTGAAACTATTCTAAAAAAATCATCTGTATATAATCGCAATCTACTTTCTACTACACCAGAAGAATTTCGTTTGTATTCTGACTTGTACAATTCTGTTCTAAGCAAATAGTGAAAATATCTATTTGCGTCATTAGTTTTCAATCGATAAATAGAGTATGCAGGGCTTGTTATTCCATCAAAAGGAGAAAAACCTAAACTTCCATTCCATGCCAACATGATATTGCTAACCAAATCATCTTTTGATACTTTCTTGTAACCCTCAAGTGAAGAAGCGTTAGTTAACATTCCACCTTCTTCTAGCTTTTCACTTTTATTAGAAACACCAGTATATTGCGAAACTGAAAGTAAATCCTCTGAACCATCAAAACTTCGTTCATTAATTTCATTAAAAAGATATTTTAATTTCTTCACCACCCAATGCTCAGGTATATCACCCAACCATTCCACTCCTGAGTCTTTATAGGCCTTATAGGTATTTTTAATTTCAATCATCACTTAAAAATTTAAAATCTCATGTATCAAACCATCACTTTCTCTCTCTAAAGCTAATATATCAGCTGTTACTTCTGCTAAACTGCGTAATGGCTTGTGCTGGTAGAAATATTTATTAAAGCTGATTTCATAACCAATCTTAGTGGCATCTAAATTAATCCAGGCCTCGGCAACATGAGGCTGTACTTCGCGTAAAAAATAGGTATGAATGTTTTCCTTCAAAGGCACATTTTCGGTATCGCGTAAATCGCTTTCTGTTTCGTAAACTAAATATTCGTTATTTTTACCAGTAGCATAATAACCATAATCTGCTAGTTCTGCGGCTTTGCAGCCCAGTGTTAGGCAAAGTTGCGAAAGCTTTTCGCCTGTAAGCTTTTCTGTTTTCTTAATTACCTTTTCGGCATCAGCATCGTACCAGCTAACTGCATTTAGAATGGCATTCTTTTCAGACGCAGAAAGTTTTAGTTTTTTAGCCTTAACCGCTTCGTCTACTTTTTCTCGAAAAACATTAAAGTCTTGGTATTCATCTGTACCAACAGTTTTCATTAAACCTTTTGCGAGGTTTAATAAGTCAAGCTGTTTCTGCCAAACTTTGCTATCTGTAAGGCTGGCTAACTGTTTGGTGTTTAAATTCAGGTCTTCTGCATCGGCCCATTTGGCAATTTCTTTTGCAAACGGCTTTAAATCTTCATAAACCTTCTCACCATATTGCTCAAATAAACTAATCATTACATCTTTTAAATTCTTATCGAAACGTAAATCGGCTATCCGTTCTGCTGTAAATTGCGCTTTAAGGCGTTTTGGCATTTCGATGGTTACTTTATAATAACCGAAATCGTTATTGTCAAAAACTTTGCTGTTTAGACTTTCTTCACCTTTAACTTCCATTTGGTTATACACCTTAACAATATCGTTAATGTGCTGTGGTGAAAATTCGCAATTTTTATTGCCCAGGTTTTTGCGCAACTTACGGAAAGCTTGGCCAGCATCAATTAATTGCACTTTGCCTTTTCTTTTTGCGGCTTTATTGTTACTTAAAATCCAGATGTAAGTGGTAATCCCCGTATTGTAAAAAAGGTTATTGGGCAGCTGCACAATGGCATCTAACCAGTCGTTTTCTATAATATATCGGCGGATATTGCTTTCGCCACCACCTGCATCGCCAGTAAACAAACTCGAGCCATTGTGTACCGAAGCAATACGCGTACCTGCAGCGCTTTGTGTTAATGGTTTCATCTTGTTTACCATTTCCATTAAAAACAGCAATTGCCCATCGCTCGAGCGCGGTGTAGCGTCCGCGTCCTCCTCCACGCCCCAATAGTTTTTCAGTTTAATTTGAAAACGGCTATCGATAATGTCTTTACCATCTTTAATATATTTCTGCTCGCTGGCCCACGATTTACCATAAGGCGGGTTAGACAGCATAAAATCGAATGAAGTTCCTGCAAACTCATCTGTAGAAAGTGTAGAACCCACACGGATATTTTCAGGGTCGTTGCCCTTAATCATCATATCCGATTTACAAATGGCATAGGTTTCGTCGTTTATTTCCTTGCCATATAAGTAAATATCGCCTTTAGCCTTAATTTCACCTTCCTCATCTTTAATAAAATTCTGCGATTCGGTAAGCATTCCCCCACTACCACAAGCCGGATCGTAAATGGTCATTACCGGTGGCAGGGTGTTTTTTACAGGATCAAAAATTAGGTGTGTCATCAAATCAATTACCTCGCGTGGAGTAAAGTGTTCTCCTGCTTCTTCATTGTTCTCTTCGTTAAATTTACGGATCAACTCTTCAAAAACATAGCCCATACCCAGGTTAGAAAGTGCTGGCAATTTACGCCCGTTGCCATCAGTCTTTTCAAACGGCGTCAAGTTAATATTTGGTGAAGTAAACTTTTCGAGTACATCTAAAAGCACATCTTTAGCAGCCATATGGCGTATCTGGCTGGCGAGCTTAAATTTTTCGATAATCTCTTTTACATTGGGACTAAAACCGTTCAGGTATTCTTCAAAATTGCTTAGTAAAAGTTGTTGGTTGTTCGTTGCTGTATTGTACAAACGCTGCAATGTCCATTGGCTGGTGTTAAAAAAAACATAGCCAGTTACTAAAGTCAAACCTTTTTCGTCCCATTCAGTAAAGCCAGCTTCCTCGTGTTGAAAGGAAACTTCTTCCATTACAGCATCCTTAGTTGGCTCTAACAAAGTATCTAACCTGCGTAGCACAACCATGGGTAAAATTACATCACGGTATTTCCCTCTAACGTAAACATCTCTTAAACAATCATCTGCAATAGACCAGATAAAGGAAACTAATTTATTATGTACGGCTTGATTCATTTGTATTTTTGGAATATTTAAGTCCTTTAGAAAAGTTTCTAAATTAGTAAAATTAGGTGGCTCAGACTAGGCATTTTTACTAAAAAACAATTTGTAAAAATTAACAGCTAAGAAAAGAAATATTGAGCCAAACATAAATAAGTGATACTTAAATTGAACACGCCAATAGTATTCAATTCTAATGAACCACTTTTTCCAAATTGAAAGTTTAAAGTAATCTGATTTGGTTAATTGCAACATTGAATAATCGATTGGTGCGTGGTTTTCGCATCGTTTTAAAATCTTATCATAGTCGTTGCTAATTTGCAAAAGCGTATCTTTTTTATTTGGATCGTCATTATCATAAGTTTTAGCGTATCGAAGTTTGTTATACAATTCTGCAATAGCTAACGCGCAATTGTGATAACGATCAGATTTGAGCACAAAGCTCTCTGAGTTTTCCAACTGAACTGACTAAACAATAATATTAAAACGGAAAAAGCTACAGAAGCAAAACTCACTTCACTATCACTAAGCCAAATCATCCAAAATCGAAGTCCAAAAACATTTACTAAACCAACAATAATAAGGTAAGCTGATAAATAGCCCACACATTGACTGGATAACCTTTGTAAGGTTTCAGTTCTATGACTGGCAGCAAAACGGGCGCCCTTGGTGGTCCATAATTTATAATTGAGTTCAACCTCAAAATCCTTTTGTAAATAAGGTGGTATTCTGTTTTTCAGTTTGGCAATACGTTTCGCCCAGTTGCATTTTTTCCAGCTTGTAATGATTGATTTTATCACAGTAGGGATGAATTGAATGAATGAATTTCACTAAGTTAAACACCATGATTTCCATTACCATACGGGAAACCGTATTGTAAAAAACAACTCAAACTACATCCCTCTCACAAGACTTTTTAATAATACAATAAAACAAAACTAATCAAACAACTAATAAAATAGTAATAAGTCATTAATCTTTACGTTATCAAGCCAATCAACAGATTACTAACTAATTAAAACTTAAAAGCAATGAAGACACCAGACAGTGGGTTTGCCAAAAATTTAGCAAACTTCGAAAACATCATTTCCCGGGTTCAGGCATTGGGCCCGATTTACAACCCCTCACGCGAGGCCATCCAACTGGCTAACCTAACCGATAAGTTAAACCAGGCCCGGTTGGCATTAAGTAGCCTACACGAGCAAATGGCTCAGCAAAAAAATGCAATCCATTCCCGTAGTGCAGCTTTTGAGCCCTTAAAAAAGCTCAATACCAGGTTATTAAGCGCAGCGAAGGCCGTTAACATTTTACCGCAGCAAATTGAAAACCTAAGCAGTTTAAACCGAAAAGTACAAGGTGTAAAGCTAAGTAAATCGAAAACAACCGCCCCAATAGAGAGCAGTGCCAGCGCAACAGCGAGCAATAGCGCAATTACAGAAACTCCTGCTACAATTTCGAGCGCGCAACTGGGTTACGACAGTCAACTCGATAATTTCGACAAAGTAGTTAAACAACTTTCGGTTATTCCCGATTACAAGCCAAACGAAAACGAACTAAAGACCGAGCAATTACAAAGCCTTTATAACGACATGCTCACTAAGAACCACCTGGTAATAGAAGCCAATACCGCCATTAGTAGTAGCCGTTTTGCCCGCAACGAAATTATGTTTACACCCAACACCGGAATTTCAGATCTCGCATCAGGCGTTAAAAACTATGTAAAATCGCTCTTAGGTACAAGTAGTCCACAGTATCGGGAAATCAGCAAAATCCCAATTAGAACCAATATGGAATAAATCATGAAAACAATCATCCCATTTTCCCTAAAATCCTAACAGCTGCCGTATACCAATGAGCAGCTGTTTTTTATTCCAATCAATCCCTCCATTCAACTACATGCTCATTCAAGCATTCGTTATACGTTACTGTTCAATAAGGCGTTGATAAGTATCAAACTGGTTCCTTTACTGTTCAATATAGTGCCGTTACCGATAAACAAGGCTCCGTTACCCCTCAAACTGTCTCCGTTATCGTTTAATGTAACGTCGTTACTGATAAACAAAACTCCGTTCCCATCAAACCGGTATCCGTTATCATTTAATATAGCATCGTTATTAATAAACAAGGTTACGTTACCCATCAAACTGCCTCCGTTAACATTCAATATAGTGTCGTTATCAAAAAAACAAATTATCGCCCCTTCAATGTGTGTCATACTACTGGCACTCAGCTATCGGGTATAAACCCCTTCAGCAGCGGTGAGCCGAGGCAAGACTGCGCCTAAGCCAACCTATTTATTGTAAATGTGAAAGGTAACCGTTAATGCAGTTTGTGCTCCTTACGCAGAGATTCTTCGTACCTCAGGATGACATTCAGTGCCCCCTCTGCGCCACGCTATAAAGCATAGGATGTGATGGAAGGAGAAAACGTTAAAGCTTTAGCATCTTCCATTCAAATCACCAATGCACAAGCAGCATCAAGCGGGTGCGGTGGAACAAAGCAAGGGCAAGAGCCTCGATGCTGCCGCAATTAAAGCTTTAACGAATTTATCCGATATCAGATCCAAGCCTTTCAGTTATGCCTTCTTTGTTATTGTTTTTTATGGCAGGCATGCTTTCGCTACGCTCAGGTTTGTTACTTTTTCATCAAGGAAAAAGTAAGAGCCCCTCGGCGGCGATGAGCCGAGGCAAGCCTGAGCGTATGGAAAATTTATCAGGCAGTAAGCAAGACTGCTAAATACTAAGAGATCCTTCGTACCTCAGGATGACAGGAAAGGCGGAATTCTCAAGGTAACAGAAAAGGCCCAATAGTCAGGATGACAGGAAAGGCAGACAATGACGAACGCTTTATAAACCTCCAAGAACTTAGCAGGTTGTAAAACCCTAAACAAAAAAACACCAAGAACTTACGCCCTTGGTGCCTCTACGATTTAGCCGTAAAACGACTAACTCGCTATTAAGTTTGCTTCGGCGTGATCAAGCCCAACCTCGCAATGAAGAATTTCTGCAATTTACTGCCAGCCACCACCTAATGAGCGGTATAAATTAACCACGGCGGTTAACTGCTCTGTTTTAATAGATGTTAATTCAAGTTCGCTTTGTAATAAATTACTTTGTGCAGTAATTACCTCCAGGTAGTTTGCCATTCCATTTCTAAATAACAAATTGGCATTTTTCGACGCTTGCTGTAAAGTGATAGATCTTTTTTCGGCTATACTATATTGAGATTTCAATTTTTCAACCCTTGTCAATTCATCCGATACTTCGCCAACAGCATTTAAAACCGATTGACGGAACTGGATAACCGTTTTTTCTCGATCGATTTTAGCAATTTCATAATTGGCTTTTAACTGTCCACGTTGAAAAATTGGCTGTGTAATCCCACCAGAAACCATACCGAATAAAGAAGCCGGTACATTAAACCAGTTGCTGGCTTTAAAAGAATTAACCCCGCCACTGGCCGTAATCACCAAAGATGGATAAAGGCTGGCTTTTGCTACACCAACTTTTGCATTGGCTATATTTAATGCCAGCTCAGCACTTTTAATATCAGGCCTGCGGCTTAACAAAGCAGAAGGGAAACCCGAGCTTAATTGAGTAGGGATATTCATATCATCCAAACGGTTTTTTCTGCTTATGGCTTCGGGTAATTTACCGATTAAAACACTTAATGCATTTTCCTGTAAAGCTACATTTTGCTCCAGTTTAGGGATAAGCTGTGCAGCAACCAATTGTTGTGCTTCTGCCTGTTGAATGGCTAAAGAAGTTACTTGTCCGGCGGTATACTGTAAATTAATAATTCTGATGGTACTATCGTTAAGCTTTAAGTTTTTCTTAGCAATTTCAAGCTGTGCATCCATCATTAATAAATTATAATATCCCTCAGCAACATTGGCTACCAAACGGGTTTGCACTGCCTTTTTAGCTTCCTCTGTTTGTAGGTAAGCAGCTAAGGCGCCCGCTTTTTGATTGCGGATTTTACCCCAAATATCGGCTTCCCAAAATACACCCAAATTTGCACTATAATCTTCAATATGTTTGGAGCCTGTAAACTGACTGATGCTTAAGCCATTTAAACTGTTATCAGATGGGCGACTGGTATTAGCCGCTACCTGTAATTTTAATTCGGGTAAATAACCCAGTTTGGATTGTTTGAACAATACCTCTGCTGCATCAATATTTTTTAGTGCAATCTGGATATCGTAATTTTTTTGCAAGGCGGTATCAATTAGCGCCTGTACAGTTGGATCGGTGATAAAGGTTTTCAAAGGCAAATCGCCAATGCTTGAAGAATCTTTGCCGAAAGAATTTCTGAATATTTTTGGTTCTACGCCCGCAGGTGTAGCCAAATCTTTAGAAATTGAACATCCCGCCAATGTTAAAACAAAGGCCAGGATGCTTATAATATTAAACGGTTTCATGAGCAAATTCATTTTCTTTAATGTGATTTTCATTGTAAGTAACAACAACGGCAGGTTTACGCGAAATCTTTTCCTGTAAATACTGGAAGATTACAAATAATACCGGGATAATAAATAAGCCCAGAATTACACCCGATACCATACCACCGGCAGCACCTATACTAATAGAGTGGTTACCCTGTGCTGATGGACCTGTTGCAATACTCATCGGGAATAAACCAAACACAAACGCAAGTGAGGTCATAATGATTGGTCTTATCCTTAATCGGGCGGCTTCAATAGCCGAATCAACTAAGCTAAGTCCTGCCTTTCGTCGCTGCACGGCAAACTCTACAATAAGGATGGCGTTTTTAGCCAATAGTCCAATAAGCATAATCAGCGCTACCTGTACATAAATGTTATTTTCGATCCCTGTTAAACCCAATACCACAAACACACCAAATACACCTGTAGGGATAGAAAGTATTACCGCCAACGGCAAAATGTAACTCTCATACTGTGCTGATAACAGGAAGTAAACAAATACCAAACAAAGCAGGAAAATCACAGTGGATTGCCCACCTGAAGAAATTTCCTCACGTGTTTGGCCTGAGAATTCAAAAGCAAAGCCCGATGGCAGTTCTTCTTTAGCGGTTTCCTGTATCGCTTTAATTGCATCACCAGAACTGAAGCCTGGTTTAGGAATAGCGTTTACCTCAATAGAGTTAAACAGGTTATAACGCGAAGCCGTTTCCGAACCATAAACACGGGTTAATTTAACCAGTGTATTAATTGGCACACTTTCTCCAGCCTTGTTTTTAACAAACACGCGATCGATACTTGCAGGGTCAGTTCTATCGGCAACATCGGCCTGAACCACTACACGGTAGTATTTACCAAAGCGGTTAAAATCTGATGCCTGTGCAGTACCAAAAAATGTCTGCATGGTTTGTAAAATATCTTTAACACTTACCCCCAGCTGGTCTGCTTTTTCATCATTAACATCCAACTGTAACTGCGGATAATCTGCTTTATAAGAAGTAAAAGCATAAGCAATTGCCGGTTTTGCCATTAACTTTGCGATAAAGTTATTGGCTACACCACTAAATTTATCCAGCCTGCCATTTGTTTTATCCTGTAACATTACGTTCATGGCCTCAACATTACTAAAGCCCGGCACGGTTGGAAAACTGAATACAAAGAAAGTACCGGCAGATATGGCAGCCATTTTAGCCCTTACTATATTTTGTATTTCATCAATGTTCTTTACCGCACCCCTTTCGTCGTTTGGTTTTAACAATAAGAAAATCTGACCTGCTGAAGGACTGTTTGATGCGGTTAAAAAGTTATAACCGGCCAACGACATTACAAACCGTGCTGATGGCATAGCCCTTAACTCAGCTTCAGCTTGTTTTAACATTTTATTGGTATTGGCTAATGAAGTTCCTGATGGACTGGCAACAGCAATAGCCACAAAACCCTGATCCTCGGTAGGAATAAAACCTGTTTTTGTTCTGCTTACTAAGAAAACGGTAACAATAACAATTAAAGCAAGCCCACCCATGCTAATCCATTTATTACGGATAAGCACTTTTAAGCCGCTAATATAGCGGTTGGTTAAATAATTAAACCCACCATTAAAGCCTGCATAAAATTTTTCTACAAAACCTTTTTTAGGTGCTTTATGGCCATCAGCATGTTTATTCTTTAAAAATAAGGCCGCCAGCGCAGGGCTTAAAGTTAAGGCGTTAACAGCTGATATAATAATGGCGATAGCCATGGTTAAAGCAAACTGTTTGTAAAATATACCTGTTGAGCCAGTCATAAAACCCACTGGTAAAAATACCGCCGCCATTACCAGCGTAATTGATATAATTGCCCCGGTAATTTCACTCATCGCCTGGGTAGTTGCCTCTTTTGGCGTAAGCGTAGGATCTTCCTCCATTTTGGCATGCACCGCCTCTACCACCACAATGGCATCATCTACCACAATACCTATGGCCAATACCAGTGCAAACAAGGTTAAAAGGTTTACAGAGAACCCAAACAACTGCATAAAAAAGAAAGTACCAATAATAGCCACCGGTACCGCAATGGCCGGGATTAAGGTAGATCTGAAATCTTGCAAGAATATAAATACAACGATAAATACGAGTAAAAAGGCTTCTACAAGGGTATGTTCAACCTGGTTGATGGATTCATCAAGATCGGTTTTGGTACGGTAGAACTGATTGTATTTAATACCGGCGGGGAAATCTTTTGATAGCTTTTCCATCAGTTTGTCAATCGAAATCTGGATTTCGTTGGCATTAGACCCTGATAATTGGATTACACCAATGGTAATCCCATCATGCCCGTTTAAGCGGTTAACACTACTATAGCTATAAGCACCTAATTCAACACGTGCCACATCTTTTAAGCGTAATATAGAACCATCTGAATTTGAACGGATGGCAATATTTTGATATTCCTCTGGTTTAGTAAGCTTGCCTTTGTATTTAATTACATATTCAAATGCCTCATTACTTCTTTCTCCAACCCTGCCTGGTGCCGCTTCCAGGTTTTTATCCTGAATAGCCGTGATTACTTCATTGGGTGTAATTTTATAAGTGGCCAATTGACTTGGATTTAACCAAATGCGCATCGAGTAATCTTTAATACCACCAAATACACTGGCAGAGCCTACACCCGAAATCCTTTTTAATTCGGGGATGATGTTGATCTGTGCATAGTTATTTACAAAAACAGCATCGTATTTTTTTGGATCTTCTGAGTAAATCCCTATGGCACCAATAAAACTGTTTTGCTGTTTAGTAGTGGTTATACCATATTGCACCACCTCTGCAGGTAATTGGCTTGTGGCTTGCGAAACACGGTTTTGCACATTCACAGCCGCCTGATCGGGGTTGGTACCTTGTTGAAAGTAAACGGTAACCGCCAGGGTACCATCGTTACTTGCAGTGGAGGTCATGTATGTCATGTTTTCCACTCCATTAATTGCCTCTTCCAATGATGGCGTTACCGAACGTAAAATGGTTTCGGCATTAGCGCCCGGGTACACAGCAGTTACCAATACCGACGGAGGTGCGATATTTGGAAAGCGCTCTAAGGGCAACTTTGTTAAGCCAAGTATACCAACTATTACCAATAATATGGAAATAACAGTCGAAAGTACCGGCCTTTCTATAAATTTCTGAAACATGACTTTTTAAATTTTATTGTTGTCTTATTTTTTTGTTTTTACAGCAGCTACCTTATCTGCTACCTTTTGAGGCTGAATAACCATGCCTTCCTGTAATTTATCAATGCCGCTTAACACCAGCTGGTCGCCAGCTTTTACGCCGTCTTTAACCAAATAATTTTCGCCGGATTTACCAACAATTGTTATGGCTCGTTTTTTCACCTTGCTGCTGTCGCCTACGGTAAATACAAATACTTTATCCTGCATCTCAATCGTAGCAGATCCAGGTATCATTAAAGCATCTTTGTGCTCAAGGCTTAAACGAATTCTTCCGGTATTGCCTGATCTTAATAAACCAGCGGGATTAGGAAAAGTAGCTCTTAATGTAATGGCACCAGTATTTTTGTCAAACTGACCGTCGATGATATCAATTTTACCGGTTTTAGTATATTCAGTGTTATCTGCTAAAAGAAGCGTTACTTCAGGTAGTTGTTTGATTTTATCTTTAAGTGTTTGGCCCGGATACTGTGCTTTAAAATTCACGAAATCCTTTTCGCCTAAGGAGAAATAAACATGCACTTCGTGCACATCCGATAATTGGGTTAAAGCTTCAACATCTGATGGATTAACCAAACTGCCGCGTTTCTTAGCCAGCCTCCCAATATAACCGCTTACTGGTGCTTTAATTAAAGTATACCCTAAATTAATTGAGGCAGTAGAAACATTTGCTTTAGCTTGTTCTACATTAGCTTTGGCAGCCTGTGCACTGGCCTTGGCCGATTTTAATTGAAAATCAGAGATTACTTTATTCTGAACCAAAGCCGTTAAACGCTCTACTTCTAAATTGGAATTTACAACTGCAGCCTCTGCCGAGTGTTGCGCAGCTATTGCATTGTTATAAGCAGCACGATATGGTTGCTCGTTAATTTTAAAGATTGGCTGACCGGCGCTAACCAAAGCACCTTCATCAACAAAAACTTTATCAAGTGTTCCGCTAACCTGCGGACGAACTTCAACATTATCTGTACCTTCTATTGAGGCCGGATAATCCTGATAGGTTGTTTGATTACCAGAAACAATACTGGCTACCGGTAAGGACGGCGGTGGTGGAGCAGCTGCAGATTGCTCCTGTTTTGATGAACAGCCAGCAAATATAATCGATAAAAGGAAAATTGCAGGAATTGCTATTACACTATTAAACTGTTTAACAGCGTTAAATGATGAAAGCAAGCGATGTAGAGATTTCATATGATTAAAAATTATTAGGATTTAATGGTGTAAAAACTATTTAACACTGTTAAATAGAGGGGTAAAAAAAAATTAACTATTAATAGATAATGTAATGCCTTTAATGGCATCTTTTAAAATTTGTTGGTTCATTTCATTATTTGTTCTTCCGTTAGGGCGAACAAGATTAATGGAAATTAAACCATGTATGATAGACCAATAGGTATAATATTTCATGCAAATATCATCTTCATCAACCGGCTTTTTCACAAAAAGTGTTTCAATTACATCACCTAACAGTGTAGCAACCACTTCAGCTTCGGGCAAGCTTTTTTGCATTTCGCAACAGCTCATATCTACGCCGTACATCAGTTTGTAAAACTCTTTATGTTCAAAGGCAAAATTCCAGTAGGCTACCCACATTGTTTCCATCTGTGTCTCCGGATCTTCGTGTTTTGCTTTGGCAGCCCTAATGTCTTTAGCTAAAATTAAATAGCCTCTTCTGGTTAATTCAAGTAAGATACCTTCTTTATTGGCGAAATATTCGTAAATAATTGGGGCAGTATATTCAATTTGATCGGCAATTTTACGCATACTCAAAGCCTGCCAACCCTCTGTTTGAACAATGTTCAAGGCTGCATCCAGAATTTTTGTCCTGGTTTCATCTTTTAAACGTAGTATTCTTTCTTTGCTTCCCATTTGGAATTTCGATGTGATAAATAATCTAACACCGTTAAGCAAATGTATAACCAATTTCAGAAACCACAATCATTCAATTGTCAAATAGAATTTCGCAAGCATAAAAAGCTCGTTTAGATTATTTAAAAGCACATTATCCGACAAATATTTTTTACAAGAATTTTATTTCGTAAAAAAATATAACCTGACAGGGAGACATTTTTAATTTGAAAAGCACTGACAGCAGCTTTTTTGAAATACCTGCCCTGCTCTTTATTACAAATCCTCATACCGGTGAAGAACCGCCACTGTGGGTTTTCCATTCCGGTCAGGTTTTGCTGGGTTGGGTTGGTGCAGCTATTTTTAACCGCGGACTGCGCAGAGAAAAGGCAAAAGGTGGCACCAAGCTGGACGCTTATTTTTTCAGCACCTGAGACACTTAAGATAAAAATTAGAAAAGAGCCGTGAAATCAATTCCATCTTCCATTTAACATCTTCTATTTCCATCTATTAGCAGGTATCTCACCAACCAAAATCCAGATCATCATCACAAGACACAGCCTACTCGTTTCCGTACCAAGCTGTGCCTCATAATGATTTTTTTTAACTATTCCAGATAAAAGGTGCCTGCTTTACAAACGCTTTGCTTTCTAACTGCTCAATAATAAACAACGCCAAATTAGAGGCATTAATCTGATCACCGTTGCAGTTCAGCAAATTTGCAGCGATTTTTGTGGTTTCAGTCGTTTGGGTAATGAGCGGTAAACGCACCAATGTCCAATCGAGCTTACTTCCAGTCAGCATGTCATATTCTTTTTGCCGGTTGGCTGTCGAAATGGGATAATGCTCATACATCCATTTTGTGGCAAACTGCGTTTTAGCATCCTTTTCATCAAACGGGGTGTCTACGTTAATCCCCGTTATAACCAGATAACGTTTCAAGCCCAATGTTTCCATTACCGTAATAATATTGGCTGTTCCTTGCGTAAAAATTGTTTTTTCGCTGGCAGGATTCCCCATACCCAAAGCGCTTATTACAATATCACATCCATTGATTAAGGTATATACAGCCTCAGCATCCCCCACATCGCCAGGTACTATTGTTAACAAAGCATGAGAAACAGTTAAATTTTGGGAATTTCTGACCAGCGCTTTTACCTGGTAGTTTTGGGTTAAAAGTGTATTTAAAATATAGGCCCCAGCTTTTCCTGTGGCACCGATTAAAGCAATTTTTAAATTTTGCATGTTGTTCTTTATAAAAATTAGATAATAACAGTTTAACCCTGTCTATACGATCGATAAACGGGATAGCAGTATGATACTGCGCGAATTATATTTTATAAAGAGATTTTAATAGCACTAATTTATGCAAATGATTTTTAATATCAAATTTTGCATTAAAAACAGCCGCGAACTTGAAAAACAAGCCCAGGTAATTTAAACCCGATTGAATGGATGCTCCCGATTTTTCATCGGAGCAGAAAGGAAAGCGGGACTATCGAAACCGATTAGCAGGGTTAGTGCTTTCCAAAAAAATAACATGTAAATATTGCGAGTCATGAAAAGAACCTTAAGGTACAAGCCATTTAACTCTTTATCATAAGATTGCTTCGTGCCTCGCAATGACGAGATCACTTAATTAAATCCATTGAAAGTAACATTAAATAAATCTACACGGTCTGTAAGGACACATGCTATTAAACAGCAACTTTTAGATAAACCGTCATTTCGACCGCAGTGGAGAAATCTTTTCAATATGCTAAAAAGATTTCTCCATTATGCTCCCGATGAAAAATCGGAACAAGTTGCGCTTCAGTCGAAATGAAAGTTTATTTCTTAGGTGCCTAAGGTGGTAAAAAAGTCACCTTAATTTTTAAACTTTTTCATAAAACCACTTACACTTTCCTCCAGGTTACCATCAGCAATGGCCTTAACGAAAGCAGTACCTATAATAGCCCCATTGGCATAAGAACAAGCCTTATCGAAAGTTTGCTTATCGCTGATCCCGAAACCAATCATGGTTGGATTTTTAAGGTTCATTTCTTTTATCCGGCTAAAATAAGCTTCTGTAGTATTGCCAACCTCTAAATTTTTGCCTGTAGTGGCCGACGATGAAAGCAGATAAATGAAACCATTGGTTAAACCATCAATTTTACGGATACGCTCTTCTGCCGTTTGTGGTGTAATTAAAAAGATGTTGCTTAAATCATGTTGTTCGAAGCATTCTTTATAAAATTCTTCATACTCAACCATGGGCAAATCGGGCACAATGCAACCATCTACGCCTAATTCGGCACAAGCTTTACAAAAATTCTCTACACCAAACTGCAAAACCGGATTTACGTATCCCATTAATAAAACAGGAATAGTTACGTTTTTACGCAATTCTTTAAGTTGTTCGAAAAGGACTTTAAGGGTCATTCCCTGATCTAAAGATTGTTTGCTACTGGCCTGAATTACTGGCCCATCGGCAACAGGATCAGAGTAAGGGAAACCGATTTCGAGCATATCTGCGCCTGATTTTTCAAGTGCTTCTGCAATTTTTATGGTATCACCGGTATTTGGATAACCAGCGGTATAATAAATTGACAATATATCTTTCTTCGTTTCGAAGAGTTGTTTAATTCTGTT
The DNA here is from genome assembly GCF_032678625.1 of Pedobacter nototheniae. Taxonomy (GTDB): domain Bacteria; phylum Bacteroidota; class Bacteroidia; order Sphingobacteriales; family Sphingobacteriaceae; genus Pedobacter; species Pedobacter nototheniae_A. The sequence goes on from NZ_JAVTSO010000004.1 coordinate 373,188, forward strand.
CATTTCTTTACATGTTGCGTCATTGCGAGGCACGAAGCAATCCTACAACGTTTGCAAGGATTTAAATAGCCAAAGCATTAAGATTGCTTCGTGCCTCGCAATGACGGTTTTACTAAAGTTTAAAATATTTAATATAAGTATCCAAATCCTTGTCGCCACGGCCCGAAAGACAAACCACTACATTTTCGCCACCTTTAAATTCCATTTTTTCTAAGTAAGCCAATGCATGTGCACTTTCAATTGCCGGAATAATACCTTCCAGCTGTGTACAAAGCAAGCCAGCCTGTAAACTTTCGTCATCGGTAATGGAAACGTACTGCCCGCGGCCAGTTTTAAACAAGTGTGCATGCTGTGGACCAATGCCCGGATAATCCAAACCTGCAGAAACGGAATGCGGTTCTACCACTTGTCCATCTTCGGTTTGCATTAAAATGCTTCTGCTGCCATGTAAAACCCCTTCTTTACCTAAATAGGTTGTTGCCGCAGAAAAACCACTCGAAACACCTTTACCTGCAGCCTCAACAGCAATCAGTTTTACGTTTTCATCGTCCATGAAGTGATAAAACATACCCATTGCATTACTTCCGCCACCCACACAAGCTAAAACATAATCGGGCTGGTCGTTTCCTGTTTGTTCTAAAAGTTGCTTTTTAGTTTCTTCAGAAATAATGGATTGAAAAATTGCCACCATATCCGGATAAGGATGTGGCCCTACAACTGACCCGATAATATAATGGGTATCAACCGGGTTATTAATCCAATCGCGCATGGCTTCGTTAGTTGCATCTTTTAAGGTTTTACTCCCCGAACTTGCCGGCACCACCTTAGCGCCCAACATTTTCATTCGTGCAACATTTGGCGCCTGCCTTTCAATATCAACCTCGCCCATGTAAATTACACATTCCAAATTGCGTAAAGCACAAACCGTAGCCGTGGCTACTCCGTGTTGACCAGCGCCGGTTTCGGCAATAATCCTTTTTTTGCCCAATTTTTCGGCCAATAAAATTTGCCCGATAGTATTGTTGATTTTATGTGCACCCGTATGATTTAAATCTTCCCTTTTAAGAAAAATATTGGCGCCAAATTTCTCCGAATATCTTTTAGCAAGATACAATGGCGAAGGACGGCCAACGTAATCTTTCAGTAACTGATGAAATTCTTTTTGAAAATCAGCATCATCAATAATTTTTAAATAATTCTGACGCAATTCTTCTACGTTTGGATAAAGCATTTCGGGAATGTATGCGCCCCCAAAATCTCCATAATATCCTTTTTCGTTTACTTTGTATTTCATATCTGTAAATTTTGTCATGATGAAGATGTGTTGAACAGCTGCAACTTTGCATCGATAGCTAATCTTTCGTTCCTCAACCTAACCGTCTATCTTGTCATTTCTTTAATAAATTCTTTAATCTTTTCCACATCCTTTAAACCGGGTTCAATTTCAAACCTGCTGTTAATATCTAAAGCATATAAGCGCTCATCGTTTATATTTTTTATGGATGAGGCATGTTCCAGGTCAATTCCCCCGCTTAAAAAGTAGGGTTTACTTCCTTTATACTGATCTAAAAGACGCCAACTAAAAGTTTTTCCTGATCCGCCATGTGCCTGGGTTCTGGTATCAAATAAAAAGTAATCTACAGCATTTGCATAAGGTTCTACCAGTGTAAAGTCGAAATCTTCATCAACACCAAAAGCTTTTATTACTTCCAATCCATTAAATGCTGTACGCAAATCATTGCAATACTCAACACCCTCACTTCCATGCAATTGCACAGCCTTTAATTTGTAGGAGGCCACTTTTTGTTTTACCTTTTCAATATCTTCATCTACAAATACGCCTGTTGTTTTAATTTCAGCAGGAATGTATTTTATTAATTCGGCAGAAACATCGCTAATAAAGCGTGGCGACTTTTGATAAAAAATAAAACCCATATAATCAGGTTGTAGCTCAGCAACTGCTGCAATATTAGCTGCCAGGCGCATTCCGCAAACTTTTAATTTTAACACGCCAATAAACTTTTAAAACTATTTAAAGCTTTTTTACTGATCAGAGATTCTTCTGCTTCATAAAAACAATCAGCGAAAGATGCTTCTGGTTTAATTGTTCTTATAGCCACTGCTGAGTTGCATAAAACCACGTTGGTTTGCGCATCGGTAGCTTCTCCGTTTAAAACATCCATAAATATTTTGGCGGAGGATTCTACTGTATCCCCTCCTTTAATTTCGTTAACATTGAGCTTTTGAAAACCCATATCGTTCAGCGTTAAAATATTTTCGCCTTTATTGGTAAAGGTTTTCACATCACAGGTTAAAGAAACCTCGTCATAGCCTTCGAGGGCATGGACAATGGTATAATTTTTATCTGTATCCTGGTACAGGTATGCGTATAAACGAGCCAGTTCCAAACTAAAAACACCCACCATTTGATATTTTGGATGCCCTGGATTAACCATTGGACCAAGCATATTAAAAAATGTTTTTACACCTAATTCTTTACGGATGGGTGCTACAATTTTCATTGCAGGGTTAAATAATGGTGCATGTAAAAAACATATTCCGGCAACATCAAGGTTACGTTTTAAAATGCTTTCATCATTAGTGAAAGTATAACCCAGGTATTCCATTACGTTTGAAGAACCACAACCCGACGAAACCCCATAGTTACCGTGTTTAGCTACATGATGCCCTACACCAGCCACTACAAAAGAGGATAAGGTAGAAATATTAAAGGTATCTTTTCCATCGCCGCCTGTACCACAAAGATCGATTAGTTCATAACCTGAAAGGTTGGCTTTAACACACATATCAAGCATTGCATCACGAAAGCCCTGCAATTCCTGAACGGTAATGTTGCGCATGGCATAAGCCGTAATAAAAGCAGCAATTTGCGAAGCATTGAATTGCCCCTCGGAAATAGAAACTAAAATATTACGGGCTTCTTCCCTGCTAAAACTTTTATTTTCGAATAAGTGGTTTAATATTTTTTTCATGTTCTGTATTCATTTTATAGCGTCATTCTGAACTGGTTTCAGAATCTGATTTGAAAGATGCTGAATTAAATTCAGCACGACGATCTTAAAAAAAGTGCATAAAAAAAGGATTGCTTTTTGGGCAATCCTTCTCATTTTGTTAAATAATATTTTTTAAAAAATACACAATGGAATTTGCCTAACGAATTTCGTTATGCCACCACCAATTGTTATTTAAGTTTTTAATTATCATGTTTGTATATTGACAAATATTCACATTGTTTTTAATATTTCCAAAATCTTTATACTAATTTATGTCTTTTTTTAAAAGAAAAGTACACTTTAATGATGATTTGGGCTTTAGCTCAAATCCTGTTACCAAGAACGAGCGAATGCTTAATCCTGACGGATCGGCAAATATTATGCGTACTGGCTTGCCATGGTTTAAATTTGACGATACTTACACCCGACTGGTTACCATGAGCTGGAGGCGTTTTTTTTTCGTAATCTTAATTGCCTACCTTGTAGTAAACACCATTTTTGCCGTTTTATATAATGTAGTCGGGATTAAAAACCTGGATGGAGCCAATGGCGTAACGCTCAGAGATCAGTTTTTTGATGCTTTTTTCTTTTCTGCCCAAACCATTTCTACCGTTGGTTATGGTCATATCTCTCCTCAGGGTTTTATGACGAGCTGCCTTGCTGCTTTTGAAAGTATGCTGGGTTTACTGGCGTTTGCTTTGGCAACAGGTTTATTATATGGACGTTTCAGCAGGCCGACTTCGAAGGTAAGTTTCAGTAAAAAAATGGTAATTGCTCCTTATGAAAATGGAAAAGGTTTAATGTGCAGACTGGTAAACTTAAGACGAAACCAATTAATTGAAGTAGAAGCTGAAATGGTAATGTCTTACAATGAAACCGTTGATGGCAAAAGTATCAGAAGGTTTTATCCGCTGGGTTTGGAGCGAAAGAAGGTGGGTATTTTATCATTAAACTGGACATTGGTGCATGCCATAACGGAAGAAAGTCCATTTTATAATAAAACTGCTGAAGAATTAAAACTTGCTGAAGTAGAAGTATTTTTAATTATTAAAGCTTTTGATGATACTTTTTCACAAAGTATCCATACCCGCACCAGCTATCAGGATGAGGAGATTGAAATAGATGCAAAATTTATAAAAATGTACGACCACAATGAGGAGGGCAAACTGGTTTTAGACTACAGTAAACTCGATGAAATTGAATTATTAAATGAGTAGAAGACTTTATTTTGTGGTTGAAATAAATTTCACGATATCCTTGTACAAGTCGTTGCCACCAAAAATCATCTGACTGATCATTGGCACATGACTTTTGCCTTTAATTTCTTTAATTTCTACAGGAACATGATTGGCTTTTAATTTTTCGTATAACCTTGGGGTTTGAATTTTAATTGCTCCATAAGTTTTACTTCCATAAAAAAGTAAATGCGGATTGGTAATGTTATTGGCATAGTTTAAAGGTGAAGCAATTTTCCAGGTTTCGGGTTTATTGGTAAAGGTTCTTAAAAAATCGTAGTAGTAATCGTCTTTTTCTGCTTCAGTTAAATACTGATAAATATCTAAGCCAAAAGGGTCATTTAATATCATTCCTTTTACCGGATTTTTTATCCCTGCTTTTTTGAAATACTGCGGATCGGCATTAACAAGTTCGCCTAAGTGCGCACCAGCAGAATGCCCCATTACAAATATTTTATCTGCACTGGCCTGGTAGCCATTAATATTTTCTTTAACCCATTTAATGGCTAAAGCGCAATCCTCTGCCATTTTTTCGTACCCTGCATTTGGCGCTAAAGGATAATTAATAATAACGGTCACTATCCCTTTCCGTGCAAAATTTCTACCCAGCCACCAATAGGTCTCTTTTTTACCGCTACTCCACGATCCGCCATGGATAAATACCAGAACCGGTTTATCCTGAATGCCATCATTTTTATAATAAACATTCAGTGTATTAGCTTCTGCGTTGTTACCCGCATAGTTAATATTTTTAACGGCTTTAACCTGTGCAGAAGAAATTAGGGTTTGAAAAAGGAACATTATAAAAATGGAAGCTTTGAACATATAAATTTTTATTCTCTAACAAGGAAATAAACGAAATTGTTCGGAAAATAGATTTTGAAAATCATCATTTATGCTCTTTGATGTGGATATTCACAGTTTTTCAAAACTATGAAGATTGCTTCACGCCTCCTCACTTGTCCCATGCTTCAGTTCGCAATGACGAAAGTGAAAATCTAACTTTTGATTAGTGTTATCACCAATCAAAGCAAATTAACTGATAAATTTTGAAAATCATCATTTATACTCCATTAGCTATTGAAAAAGGTACTTTTTTTTCAAAACTATGAAGATTGCTTCACGCCTCCTCACTTGTCCCATGCTTCAGTTCGCAATGACGAAAGAAAAAAGCCTGAAGGTGAGTTACTAAGCTTTAATTAATGGGTTTTTCTCCTTTGCAAACAGATCAAATACTTTTTTATCAACAAATGCAGGGAAAAGCTTATTCATCCAAACGGCCAATTTACCTTGCCCTGTCATTACTAAAGTACGTTTACGTTGCTCAATACCATTGGCAATATTACTGGCGACTTCCTCTGCAGTCATCATTTTGCCTTCTTCCATACTGGTTTCTCCGTGTGCTTCGCCATCTTTAGATAATGCTGCAACACGAATATTTGAAGTTGTAAATCCCGGGCAGGCTAATAATACATTTACGCCTGTTTTAAGCAATTCGGTTCTCAAAGATTCCATAAATCCGTTCATGGCGAACTTAGAAGCTGAATAACCCGTTCGACCAGGCAAACCTCGAAAACCTGCAATAGATGAAACGCCTACCAACGTTCCTTTGGTTTTTAAAATTTCTGGCAATGCATACTTTGTACAGTATACTGTTCCCCAGAAGTTTACATCCATCAGGTTTTTTAAAACCGACAGATCAAGATCGTTAAAAAGTGCCCGCATTGATAATCCGGCATTATTTACCAAAATATCAATTTTATTAAAGGAAACCATGGTTTGTTTAACAATCAATTCACAATCGGCTTCTTTACTTACATCGGCCTGTACAGCAACGGCTCTGATGTTATATTTCTTCTCTAAATTGGCCGTAATTTCGCAAAGGGTAACGTATTGGCGCGCAGCTAAAACTAAATTGGCTCCTCGTTTTGCAAATTCTTCAGCACAAGCTTTACCAATTCCGCTCGAAGCGCCTGTAATAATGATCACTTTATCTTTCAAGTTCATCTTAAAACTTAATGTGTGTATGTTTAATTAATGATGTAATGGTTTTTTGTGCAATTGATTATTTCATCATTGCTGTTTCATAAGGCACTCGCGTAATAATGGAACGTCCAAGTGTAATTTCATCAGTATATTCCAGCTCTCCACCAAAGGCAATTCCTCTTGCAATTGTGGTAACAGGAACATTAAACTCCTTTAGTCTTTTATACAGGTAAAATAGCGTGGTATCGCCTTCCATGTTCGGGCTTAAAGCTAAAATAATTTCTTTAATACCACCCGCTGCAACCCTTTGCACTAATGTATCTATATACAAATCGGATGGCCCTACCCCGTCCATAGGCGATATTAAACCACCTAAAACATGATAAACACCAAAATATTGAGCCGTATTTTCAATCGCCATTACATCTCGGGTATCTTCTACCACACAAATGGTTTCCTTATCTCTCTTATATGAAGTACAAATTTCACAAACCGCATGATCAGAAATGTTATGGCAAATGCTACAATGCTTAATTTGTTGTTTGAGCCTGATTAAACTGTTGCCAAATACTTCTACTTCGGCAGTTTCCTGGTTAAGTAAATGTAAAACCAAACGCAGGGCTGTTTTCTGCCCAACACCTGGTAACTTAGAGAATTCGTTTACTGCATCTTCAAGCAGTTTGGAAGAGAAATTCATTTTACAAAAATAGGTAAAAAGGAGGAATATTATAGGATTACATCTACGGGATTGAAAACCATTAAACCAGAAAGATCGTCAAACTTTAGCTTTTTGTAGTTCTGCTTTCTATCGCCTGTAAGATTCGGAATTTATTTTTCTACCGGGAAAGATCAATCTTAAAAATCTATATATTGATTATAAAAATCGTTTTTACTACATTTAGCCGCTAAAAACAAATTTATGTCCCCAACCATCCTGTTATGTTTTCTTCTGGGCTATTTTCTGGTCCTGATTGTAATTTCTTTTGCTACTTCAAAAAATTCGTCAGACAATGCTACATTTTTTATTGCCAACCGAAATTCTAAGTGGTATTTAGTTGCTTTCGGGATGATTGGAACAGCACTTTCTGGTGTAACATTTATTTCGGTACCTGGAGAGGTTGGTGCACCGGGCGGTAATCAGTTTCAATACTTTCAATTTGTTTTAGGCAATGCAGTAGGCTTTATTATTATTGCAACTGTTCTTTTACCGCTTTATTACCGGATGAATTTGACATCCATTTACGGGTATATAGAAAAACGACTGGGACACTACAGTTATAAAACTGCTGCCTCTATCTTCCTTTTAAGCCGTACATTAGGATCTGCCACGCGTTTATACCTCGTTGTTATTGTTTTACAACGTTTTATATTTGACAACTATGGTATCCCTTTTTGGCTAACCGTATTAATTTCACTGGCTCTAATTTGGTCTTACACGTTTAAAGGTGGATTAAAAACCATCATCATTACCGATACGTTACAAACATTTTTTTTAGTGCTCTCGGTTTTTTTAACAATCTATTTTATATGCAACAGCTTAAATTTCAGTATTCCACAAGCTTTTGAAACAATAAAAGACAGCAGTTATTCTAAAATATTTTTCTGGGATGATTTTTTAACCAACAAGTTTTATTTCAGTAAACAGTTTATAGGCGGTATTTTTGTAACCATTGCCATGACGGGTTTAGATCAGGATTTGATGCAAAAAAACCTGAGTATGAAAACCATCAAAGAAGCACAAAAAAACATGTTTACCTTTACCGGTGTATTTATTGTTTTAAATGTTTTCTTTTTAAGTGTAGGTGCACTATTATACATCTTCGCAAGTAAAAATGGAATCGATATTCCATTAGATCATATTACAAATAAACCCAGAACAGATTTACTGTTTCCTGAAATTGCCCTGAACAACCTGGGTGCCTTACCTGCAATTATTTTTATGCTGGGCTTAACCGCAGCAACATTTGCAACAACCGATTCGGCCTTAACTGCACTTACCACATCATTCTGTGTAGATTTTTTAGGCATGGATAAGAAAGAAAATCTTGATGCACATAATGCCGTTAAAAAACGTCATGCGGTACACATCGGGTTTTCCATTTTAATGTTTTTGGTAATCATTGTAATTAATGTTTTAAACAGTTCCTCGGTGGTGAGCTTAATTTTTCAAATTGCATCTTACACCTACGGACCGCTATTGGGCTTGTACAGTTTTGGATTATTTGTAAAAAAACGCGGATTACATGATAAATTAGTTCCAATTGTATGTTTATTTTCCCCATTTTTATGTTACTTGCTTGCAACTTACTCAAAAGAGCTATTGGGTGGTTACACATTTAGTGTGGAATTGATTTTAATTAATGGCCTGATTACATTTTTAGGCCTGTTACTGATCAGTAAAAAAACAGATCAACAAACTAAGTTTTAATAATAATAAAGAGTTTTTATATGACGAGTGAAGAAAAAATAAGAAGTGCTTTTGAAAATAAAGATTGGCAGGAGATTAAAGTAACAGATAGCTGGCAGATTTTTAAAATCATGGCAGAATTTGTGGATGGTTTTGAAAAGTTAGCTAAAATTGGTCCATGCGTTACCATTTACGGATCGGCGCGTACAGCAGAAACAAATAGATACTACCAGTTGGCAGAGCAATGTGGTAAGCTCTTAACCGATCGTGGCTATGGTGTTATCACAGGTGGCGGTCCCGGCATTATGGAAGCTGGTAATAAAGGTGCACATACAAATGGTGGTAAATCAGTTGGTTTAAACATCGAATTACCTTTTGAACAATTCCACAATAAATATATTGACCACAATAAATTACTGGAATTTGATTATTTCTTTGTTCGTAAAGTAATGTTTATGAAATATAGCCAGGGTTTTGTGGTATTACCTGGAGGATTTGGTACTATGGATGAACTTTTTGAGGCTTTAACTCTAATTCAAACTGGTAAAATTGCCCGCTTCCCGATTGTGTTATTGGGTAAAGATTACTGGGGTGGTTTAATTGACTGGATTAAAAATACCATGTTGCTTAAAGAGCATAACATCCACGAAGAAGATTTAAATTTATTCCGCTTGGTTGATACAGCCGAAGAAGCAGCTGAGCACATTTTCCGTTTCTACGATAAGTATGTATTGAAACCGAATTTTTAAATCAATAAGGAACATAAAATTGACAAAAGCATCTGCAAAACAGATGCTTTTTCTTTTAAAAAGATTTAGATGTAACTTTTAAATATATTTGCGGTCTTAAAAGAAACCCTTTACGTGTGGAGCAGATATTAAATTGGAGAAAAGGTCTATTTGACAGCAATTATCAGGTATATAAAGATGGGTTACTGAAATTTTCACTAAGCTTCAGTTCATGGAAAAATACGGCCATTGCAACCTCAAAAGATGGGGTTTATCTTTTAAAAACGAATGGCATCCTGGCTTCAGAAACCCGAATACTAAATAATAAAAACGAGGCAGTTGCAGTAATTACATACGACTTACTTGGTTTTAAAGCTAAAATTGTATTAAACACCGGCGAACAGTTTAACTGGAGTTATCAAAACAGCTGGTTAAGCAGGTGGTCAGTTAATAATCATGTGGATAAGCAGGTTATTTTCAGTTCATCTTCAGGAAACGGGATGATTAGCAGCAATGTTGACGATGATATTTTATTGATTGCCGGCCTTTTTGCCAGAGAATACTACACCAGAATGCTCATTCTCTTTATTGTAATTCTTTTTATCTTAGTAATCATTCGTTAATACGATGTATTAGAATAATTAGCTTAAAATTTCCTGGATTTTTTCTGTTGGCCTTGCAATAATTGCTTTATTGCCTGAAACAATTATTGGTCTTTCAATTAAAATGGGATTTTGTACCATAACATCAATCCATTCAGCATCGCTTAAATTTTTCCCTTTATAATTTTCAGTATAAACAGACTCGCGTTTTCTAACCAATTCAAAAGGTTTAATACCTAATTTATCTATAATTGAGACTAACTCATCAACTGTTGGGGGCTGTTGCAAGTAATTAATCAATTCAAAATCTTTCCCGCTATCATTTAAAATAGCAAGTGCAGAACGGCTTTTGCTGCATTTACTGTTATGGTAAATTTTAATCATATTTCTATTAATTACAAACCACTAACACCACCGCTCACAACGAGTTTCATGGCTTCGGCAGCGCTCATTTTTAAATCGGTTACCTTACTTCTGTTTACAAAACAAAGCTGTCCGGCAAATGAATAGGAAAGTGGGAAATAAACGGCTACCTCATCTGGTAATTCCAGTTTCTTCAAGTCGTTTTGTGTTAAAAAGCCGATCTTTTTTAAGCCGCCCTCTACTTCTACCAGCACAGGGTGATTAAACTTTTTCTCATCGCCAACAAACGCCTCTGTTAAATCTTTTATAGATGAATAGATGAAATTAAGCAGCGGCAGGCGGTGCATAATCTTCTGGAACCAGTTGTACATCGGTTCGGTAACAAAATTGGTTACGAAAATACCGGCAATAAGAATAATACTAATCACGGTCAGCAATCCTAAACCCGGAATATTCCGGCTGGCTCCTGTTCTGGGATCAACACCTAAAATATTATTAACGTTTAACCAGCTATCCACCGTAGTAACTGCCCAAATTACGATAAAAACACTAAGGGCTATAGGTACAACAATTAACAAACCTTTAATCAGGTAATTTAAAATGGCTCTCCCTATTCTATTCATAGCGCAAATTTACTTTATTTTTGCCACAGATAAACATTCAATATCCTTAACGGGTATTTTGATTTAAATGGCGCTGTAATGCAACAGGTAATTATTCGTAAAAATAAACCCTTTTTACCCTTTGAGAAATATTTGTTAAAATTTCATATGGAATGGTATTAACCTCTTCTGCAAGTTGCATAATGGTATGCTCGCCATTGAATACGATGGCCTCATCGCCAGGTTTAACATCAAGATCAGTAACATCAAGCATGGTCATGTCCATGCAAATAGAGCCAATTGTTGGCACTAAATAGCCATTCAAAAGCATTTTACCTGTTCCATTACCAAAAGCCCGGCTATAGCCATCTGCATAGCCAATTTTTACGGTTGCTATTCTACCACCCTTTTTCATTATACCTTTACGACTGTATCCAACGGTTTCTCCAGCTTCAAGCTGTTTGACTTGTGTAATGGTGGTTTTTAAAACCATTACAGTTTGTAAACCTCGATTTTGATAAAGACCAGAATCAAAGCCATATAAACCTATTCCCAGGCGTACCATATCCATTTGTGCATCGGGCCAACGGGTTATACCAGAGGTGTTAGAAATATGAAATAAAGGTTTATACCCTAAAGCATCAGCAATTTGATTGGCAATGGGATTAAACTTATCAATTTGAGTTTGCGTAAAACCATCGTGTTCAGCCGCATCGCTGGCAACCAAATGAGAAAATATGCTTTGAACTTTAATTTTAGCATTGTCTTTCAATAAACCAAGTAAAGTTTCAACTTCTGGCCGATCAAAACCCAACCGGTGCATTCCGCTATCTATTTTAATGTGCACCGGGTAATTAAATTCATAATCAGAAAGTGCATTTAAAAAACTCTTCAGAATTTCTACACTATAAATCTCTGGCTCCAGGTTATTTTTTATAATGGCTTCAAAAGCAGATTCTTCGGGGCTCATAACCATAATGGGCAAGGTAATACCTGCCTTACGCAAAGCAAGGCCTTCATCCGCATAGGCTACAGCAAGATAATCTACCTTATGAAATTGAAGTAAGTTAGCAATTTCAAAACTTCCGCTTCCATAAGAAAATGCTTTAACCATCGCCATTATTTTTACCCCGGGTGCAAGTTTAGACCGATAAAACTGCAAATTGCCAACCATAGCGTTTAAATCAATTTCTAAAACCGTATCGTGTATTTTTTGGGTAAGCAGTTTACTGATTTTACCAAACTCAAAACGCCTTGACCCCTTTACCAATATTGTTTCATGATTGAACACCAAACCCGGAAAAGCCTCTATAAAATCGTTTGTGGTATCAAAAAATTGTGTTTCAAATTTAAAAAGGTTCGCAAATTTTGCAATGCGTGTACCTATTCCAATTAATCGGCTTACTTTTTTCTGCGCCAGTAAATCGGCTATTTCAGTGTATAAATCAAGATCTTCTTTACCTGTTTCGAACAACTCAGATAAGATAACCGTTTTTTTAGGGTGTTGATTTTGCTGATTTAAAAAATCAAGTGCAATGGCCAAAGAGGAAATATCGGCACTGTAAGAATCATCAATAACAGAACATTGGTTTATTCCGTTTTTAAGTTCTAATCGCATACTTACATGGCTTAATTTTTCAAGGCGTAAATCTGCCTGCTCCGGTGTATAACCTAAAGCCAGTAAAGTTGCCCAGCAAATCATACCATTTTCTATAGAAGCCTTATCTTTAAAAGGCAACATACATTCTATCTCCCTGTTCTGATATATTGCCCGTAAATAACAGTTTCCTTCAATTGGTTCAACGGCAATAATCTGTAAATCGGCAACCTGTTTGCTACTCCAGCTAAATTGCTTTTTACCTGGTAAATCTTTGATGTTAATCTCATTAGTATATTCAGGTGAGTAAATAAAAAGATCTGAATTTCTAAATAGTTTTAACTTCTCCGTCAGTTTTTCTTTTTTTGAAGAAAAACCTTCGGCATGTGCCTCTCCTATGGTGGTTAAAATCCCAATTTCGGGCTGAATAATTCCGGCAATATTTTCCATTTCATTTACGGCCGAAATTCCGGCTTCGAAAATACCGAGATCATTCCGGGCATCTATTTGCCATACAGAAAGTGGAACTCCGATTTGCGAATTATAGCTTTTAGGACTTCGTACAATATTAAAATCGGTCGCCAAAAGCTGATACAACCATTCTTTAACAATGGTTTTACCATTACTCCCCGTAATCCCAATCGTTTTGAGGTGGAAGTGGTTGCGGTGATATTTTACCAAGGTTTGCAACGCTTCCAAAACATCATTTACAATGATGAAATTGCAATCGGGGTAAACTGAAATATATTTAGAGTCGCTGATTACGAAATTGCGGATATCTTTTTGGTAGGCATCCTTTATAAATTCATGCCCATTTCTGTGTGAAGCCAAAGCAAAAAACAAAGAATTTTCTGGCACTAAAACGGAGCGGCTATCTATTACCAAAAATTGAATAATCGACTGTTCATCAACTAATTTAGATTGGGCTTTTAAAATTTCGGCAATTTTTGAAACGGTATATATAGGGTTCAGCATCTTTTTAAATAGAGAAAAATACAGTAATCGTTTTTATTTTTACGAATTTCAGTAATTAATTATGAAAATCGGAAAACAAGAGGCAGTATTTTTAGATAAAAAGCAGGCCCTGGCAAAAGCCGAAAGTTTTTGTGCTTATCAGGAACGTTCGCAAAAAGAAGTAAGAGGAAAATTATTAGACTGGGGCATGCGCGGCGATGAACTGGAAGAAATTATTTCAGAACTTATTGTTGCCAATTTTTTAAATGAAGAACGCTTTGCCTTACAATATGCTGCCGGAAAGTTTAACATTAAAAATTGGGGGCGTATAAAAATTAAACAGGGCTTAAAGTTAAAAGGCGTTCCGGATAAAATTTTACAAAAAGCAATTTATAGCCTGGATGAAGATGATTATTTACAAACCTTGGAAAATTTAGCGCACAAAAAAGCAGCCGTACTAAACGAAAATGATCCATTTAAACGAAAATTTAAGCTGATAAACTACCTGCAGGGAAAAGGTTTCGAAAGTGAATTAATTTTTCTTACCCTGAAAGACAGCAATTTAAAGTAAATGTTATTTTTTTTGTTAAAAATCTCTTGACAGAATTATAAATCTGCCTATATTTGCATCACCAAAACGAAACACATATACTTGTTTTGTAAAAGCGAAAGTAGCTCAGTTGGTAGAGCACGACCTTGCCAAGGTCGGGGTCGCGAGTTCGAATCTCGTCTTTCGCTCTAAAAGCCTTCTTTAATGAGGGCTTTTAATTTTAAAAGGTTAATCACCTGCTCGGGTGGTGGAACTGGTAGACACGCAGGACTTAAAATCCTGTGCACCTAAAATGCGTGCGGGTTCGATTCCCGCCCCGAGTACTTACAAAAAATCGAACTAAAGCCTTGATGAAAATTGAGGCTTTTTTGCATTAAACCCTCTTCCTTATACTGCCAGCTAAATAAGCAACCAATACCAAAAGTTGCGGAAGTATTATTAAAAGAGATCGCATTGTATATTACTGCTTTCCGTTGTAGTAAACGACAGTATAAAAAATTAGGCTCCTTCAGATTCAATTATATTGAACTTATTAGTAAATCAAAGGAATCGAACCACCTGCAAAAATTGGTAGCCGTTTTTTATATGAGTTGCTATTTCTCGGAATGCTTTACAGATGGTGCACTTTCACTGAAACGCATATAAAACAGAATTTTTATCCAAATTTTACTCAAAAGAAAGTGTTTCTTCGTTTTGTATTAGATGCTACCACTCTATTTCTCCCTCTTTGTCAAAATATTTCCCTGTCGAACCGCTATTGTCAATGGTAGCATATTTCACAATTATCTCTGCGGCTTGTTCTACTGTTTGTGTGCCCTGAAATTTATTCAAATCGGTTGATGTGTAACCTGGTGCAATGGCATTTATTTTAAAGTTTGTATCTTTAAATTCATTGGCCAACATAATTGTAAAAGCATTTAAAGCTGCCTTGGAGGAGCTATAAATATCATAAACACCGCTTTTTGTTTGGCCTTCGCTATGAAGCGATAATGAAGCTTGTCCACTGGAAATGCTTACAATTCGAGGTTCGTCAGATTTTTTTAGTAATTCAAGAAATTCTTGAGTTGTTTGTACAGTGCCAAAAAAATTAGTGTCATAAACTTTTCGTAAGTTTTCTATATTGCACTGAGAGAAGTTTTGAGGTTTTTCACCTGCAATACCTGCATTGTTGATTAAAACATCCAGTTTCTTTATTTTTCTTTCTAATTCTTGCCTTGCGGACGTTATAGAATTGATGTTGGTTACATCTATTTCAATGTTTTCAACATTTTCAATACCTAATGTTCTCAATTTATTTACTGCTTCAACTCCATTTGTATTGTCACGACTTCCGATATAAACATAATAATCAAGTTTTGCCAGTTGTTTAGCGGTTTCATAACCAATTCCTTTGTTGGCTCCTGTTATTAAAACTGTTTTCATTTCTTATAAATTTATGATGCACAGGTTTGCAATAATCTTAGAATAAATCGAATCAGAATGCCTTTTGCTGTGTTCAAAAGATATTTATCAAAACATTAATAGTGCCAAACACCGCCATCCACAACCTTTGAGAGTCGCATTATTATTTTCACAATATAGCGCCTTTAAATTAAATCCGAATTTTTATAAAAAGAATAAAATACATACTTAATTCGGAAGTGAGATTTTCCTCTTCTTCTATAAGAAAAGGAATTCAGTTTTGTGAAATATCTTTTATCTTTGACATAATAAGGGATAAGGATTGTACTGCCTTGAATCAATTGTTTTGAGTATTGCAGCCTTTAATTTGTAAATAGGTATGAGATCCTATTTAAGGTTTTACAAAATGTGCGTCACTCGTTCGCCTTTCAAGAAATTGAACAGAAAACTACGTTATAAAGGTATTGAAGACACAGGTGAGACTTCCGCCCCGAATACTCGCAAAAAATCGAACTGAAGCCTTGAAAAAATCAAAGCTTATTTATTTTACAGTTAAAACGATACCTGAATAAATGCTTCTGTAATCTTAACTTTCGACAATCCTTATTTTCCACTTAAATATTAACAATAGATAAATAAAACGCTGTTAATCCGTTATTTGATGTTATATTGGTTGTAATCATATTCTTCCTCTATGTCAATAAAACGTAGTTCCAGGTTTCGACTCAGAAAAATTAAAAAATTCCTTAGCCTTTTAGGTCCTGGGCTCACCACCGGTGCCGCAGATGATGATCCTTCGGGAATAGCGACTTATTCTCAAACCGGAGCTCAATTTGGCTATGGGCAATTGTGGACAGCTCTTTATATGCTACCATTTATGACAGCAGTACAGGAAGCTTGCGCAAGGATTGGTTTAGTTACCGGTAAAGGCATTGCTGCTGTGGTAAAAGAGCATTATAACCGCAAAATACTTTATGCGGTTGTAGGTATTGTTGTGGTGGCAAATACCATAAATATTGGGGCTGATATTGGCGCCATGGCTGCTGCCGCCCAACTTCTTGTTCCGGTACATTTTGTAGTGCTCACCCTTTTTTTCGCAATAACCATTTTACTGCTCGAAATTTTTACCAACTATAAAGTTTATTCAAGAATCCTGAAATGGCTTGCCCTGGCTTTGCTGGCCTACCCTATTACCGCATTTATTATAGATCAGCCGTGGCCAACTGTATTAAGGGCAACGGTTGTACCGCATTTCGAATTTTCCTTTAGTTTTTTATTCATCATAACAGGTGTATTTGGAACAACAATTACACCTTACATGTTCTTCTGGCAGGCCTCGCAAGAGGTTGAAGAAGAAAAAATCAAAGGTTTATTTCGAAATGGGAAACCCCGAATTGGCTGGCCGCACATCAGAGCCATGCGTAAGGACAACAACGTTGGAATGATTATTTCAGAATTTACCACCTGGTGTATACTTCTTGTTGGCGCTACCGTATTGCACAATAGCGGGGTAACGGATGTAAAAAGTGCGGCAGATGCGGCTAAAGCCCTTGAACCGCTGGTACATTCTTTTCCTGATTCAGGACTTCTGGCCAAGATAATTTTTTCAGTCGGAATTATCGGATTAGGCCTTTTAGCTGTACCAGTATTATCCGCTTCTGCTGCCTATGCCGTTGCAGAGGCTTTTGACTGGGACGCCAGCTTTAACCTTAAGTTTAAAAAAGCACATGGCTTTTACACGGTCATCATTGTATCTACACTCATTGGTCTCACCATTAATTTCCTCGGTATAGATCCTGTAAAAGCTTTGGTTTACACGGCTGTGTTAAATGGTGTAGCTGCCGTTCCCTTGTTATTTCTTATTGTAAGAATTTCTGCAAGTGAAAAGATTATGGGAGAATTTAAAAGCGGGTGGCTTTCAAAAACTTTGCTTTGGGCTACGTTTTTTGTTATGGGCGCAGCAGCAGTGGCGTTATTCTTCACACTTTAAAATACCCAGCTTAATTAACTTATTGCATCACGGCCCTATAAATTAAAACATTATAATATATTTGATTGGAATATTCTAACTAAAATATCATGAAAACACTGGTCATTTCTGGTGGTGGAAGCAAAGGTGCTTTCGCCGGCGGAATAGCTGAATACCTTATTAAAGATAGCCATAAAGAATATGACCTTTTTGTAGGAAGTTCAACAGGAAGCCTTCTTATACCTTTTTTGGCTATAGGCGATATTGAACGCATTAAGAAATTGTATACGACCATAACACAATCAGATATATTTACGGTATGCCCCTTCATTGTAAAATATAAAGACGGGAAGATTAAACTTCGCATGAACCATTTTGGGATTATCATGCAATTTTTAAAAAAACAAAAAACCCTTGGAGACAGTGGTAATTTAAGAAAACTGATTAAAGAAAATTTCACAAAAAAAGACTATCAACAAATTAAAATACTAAAAAAAGAGGTGATTGTTACAGTCGCTAACTTAACCACACAAATGATAGAATATAAATCCTCTAATGATTATGAATATGAGGATTTCTGTGATTGGATGTGGGCATCGTGCAATTTAGCGCCATTAATGAGCTTATATCAAAAAGATGGATTTGATTACGCAGACGGTGGATTTGGAAATCTTATCCCGGTGCAGGAAGCAATTATTAAAGGTTCTACAGAAATTGACACCATTGTTTTGAGGCAAGAAAAAGCAGAATATAACAATCCTCCGCTGCAAAATGCCATTGAAGTATTTGCCCGCACCAGCGATTTTATGCTAAATCAAATTGCAAACGATGACCTGATAATTTCTAAACTGGAAACAGCCAGCAAAAATGTGAAAATCAGTTTTTATTTTATAAACAGACTGCTTACCACCCATTCGTTTGTTTTTAATAAGCAAGAGATGACAAGCTGGTGGCAGGAAGGTTATGACCTATTTAAGAAAAAAGAATGCACCACGCACTTTCTTGAAATAAAACCAGATTAAAAATTTTAGAATAATATATTTCAATTTCCTTTAAAGTTTAAGTCTCTATAAATAAGCCGATAGGACTCCGAATTACATTTTTATTGAAATAATTATAAATTTATTTTTGAATCTGTAATTTATATTTCTATATTTGCAACCCCAAAGGAAACAAGCTTTATTCATTTAAAGTACCTGCGAAAGTAGCTCAGTTGGTAGAGCACGACCTTGCCAAGGTCGGGGTCGCGAGTTCGAATCTCGTCTTTCGCTCTAAAAGTTTTTCTTAATTGAAAGCTTTTAAACTGGTCACCTTCCGAATAAAATCGGAACAAAGCCTGCTCGGGTGGTGGAACTGGTAGACACGCAGGACTTAAAATCCTGTGCACCTAAAATGCGTGCGGGTTCGATTCCCGCCCCGAGTACTTACAAAAATCGAACGGAAAGCCTTGATGAAAATCAAGGCTTTTTTTGATCAAAAACTTTTTCATGCAACGAATTTCCCGATAAAAAAGTCTTATGGTAAGATGTAATTGTTAGCACTTGCTTTTAGCTTATCTCAAACTTCTTTGCTTTAACGTTTTGAAATTCGTTTTGATGTATTCAAGCTCATGAATGGCCTGGATAACTTCTTTTCCATTTCGATCTATAAAACCATATCCTCCACTAATATTCCTTACCAAAGCAAGATCCGTATCATACGTTCCAAATTTCTCAATTTTAGTATAAATTGGTAGCACAACAGCTTTTCCCTTTCTGTCTATAAAGCCGTAAGTTCCACTATTGGTTTTAACCATTGCCCAATCTTTATTGTATTTGTTGTAGGCATAAACCTTTTCATAACCTTTTTGTGCAAATGAATACGCACTGACAATCAAGAATAAAACGAGTAGTAAGTTTTTTTTCATTTTGTTAAGATTTAAAATTGCCTGCTTAAACAATGGTTCCGATAGCAGGTTACAAATAATTTATGTGCATTACACTCGTAAATTTAATGAAATAAACTTCAGATTAAATAACGACTATAGTATGCCTCAAAAAATAAAAGGTATCTTCACCGAAATTATGGGTTACGCAAAAGAAAGAGGGAAACTGGAAAAGTTATCCGAAAATATCAATGGTTTAGATCTTTATAACGAAAAAAATCTAGCCATTCTAAATGACAGTTATGAAAAGTATTCTCACTCGGTTAGAATATTAAAAAACAAAGTGCCTGATTTATTTGGAGCGCTTTACGAAAATGAGCTTCAGGACATTAAAAAAGGCAGAAAATTACTTAAAGAAAGTGAAACGGACGAATTACGCCAACAAAACTTTCTTCAATATAAAAGCTTGATACAAATTGCTTTGGAAAAAACAATCCAGGTTACAAAAGATTCTTTGTAGAACATTTATTCAGAAGAACATAAAAGCCATTCGAAATGAATGGCTTTTATGTTTATCAATTATACTTTACAGTAACCCACGTTTTTTAAGCATTGGCTTAATATCAGGATTATGTCCACGGAAATTATAAAACATTTTACCCAAATCCTCGGTATTTCCTTTGGATAGAATCAGATCGCGAAAACGTTGTCCGTTAGCCCTGTTTAAACCACCATTTTCTTCAAACCAGGAATAAGCGTCGTTCTCCAGCATCGATGTCCAGCTATAGGCATAATAACCTGCAGCATAACCATTGCTCCAGATGTGCAGAAAATAACTCGAACGATAACGAGGCGGCACATAAGACAAATTCAGGTGTGTTTTCTTTAGCGCATCGGCTTCAAACTTGTCTACATCCTGTAAAGGTGCATTTGGAGGAAGAGTATGCCATTGTAAATCCAATTCTGAAGCCGCCAAAGCTTCTGTAAAAGCATACCCTTCGTTAAACGAGCCTGCTTTTTTAATTTTATCTAAAAGTGCCTGTGGCATTACAGCTCCGGTTTGATAATGAACAGCGTAATTTTTTAATACCTGGGGATCTGATGCCCAGTGTTCGTTAAACTGTGAAGGAAACTCTACGTAATCGCGTGCAACATTGGTACCCGATAAGCTTGGGAATTTCTGATTGGCAAAAAGACCATGCAAGCCATGTCCGAACTCATGAAACATGGTTGTAACATCATCAAAACTAATTAGGGCTGGCTTACCTTTTTCAGGTTTATCAAAATTACAGACATTATAAATTACAGGCTTAGTCCCAAATAATTTGGATTGCGTTACCAGGTTGTCCATCCAGGCACCACCATCTTTATTATCTCTTTTAAAATAATCGCAATAAAATAAACCAATCTGGCTTCCATCCTTATCAAAAACATCAAATACGCGAACATCTTCCTGGTAAACAGGTAAATCTTTACGTTCTTTAAAGGTGATGCCATAAAGCTGGGTTGCCGCATAAAATACGCCGTTCGTCAGTACCTTATTCAATTCGAAATAAGGCTTTACTTCATTCTCATCTAAATTATATTTTGCTTTACGAACCTGCTCTGCATAAAAATTCCAATCCCAGGGTTCAACTTTAAAACCACCCTTCTGCTGATCGATTACGGCCTGAATATCCGCAGCCTCCCCTTTTGCCTTTGCTGTAGCAGCAGGAACAATTTTACTAAAGAATGCTTCTACAGCTTCGGGTGTTTTAGCCATTTGATTTTGCAGTTTCCAGGCCGCATAATTTTTAAAACCCAAAAGCTGGGCCTGCAGTGCCCGAATTTGTGCAATTCGGGAAATTATTTTGCGCGTATCATTCGCATCGCCCTTTTCTGCACGATTCCACGATGATTCAAAAAGTTTTTGGCGGGCGGCCCGATCGGCCATAGTTTGCAATTCGGGTTGTTGAGTTGTGTTTCTTAACCCTTTACCCGCAGCTTGCAATTGAGTTGTAAATTTAGCACTTAAAGAAGCTTCTTCTTTATTAAGTTCTTTCAATTTTTCTTTATCCGCATCATTCAGTTTTGCACCGGCCAGTTCAAACTTTTGCTGGTAATACTCCAACAACCTTTCCGATTCTGAATCCAGTTTCAAGTCAGCCCGTTTTTGATAAACCGCTTCTACCCTTTTAAATAATTTTGTATTTAAATAAATAGCATCACTATTAGCCGTTAACTTTGGCGCCTCCTCCTCTTTTACCTTCTGCAATTCAGGGTTTGTATTGGCTCCTGTTAATAATGAAAACACCATATTAACGCGGCTAAGAAGCTGGCCACTTTTTTCTATCGCAACTATTGTATTTTCAAAAGTAGGCCCTTCCGTATTATCTGCAATCTTCTGTATTTCTGCCATTTGCTGTTTCATTCCTTCTTCCAGGGCAGGTTTAAAATCAGAATTTTTGATTTTATCAAAAGCAGGCGCATGGAAAGGCAGCTTACTCTCCGCATAAAAAGGATTAGAGCTTGAAAATGATTCAGTGCTGTCACTTGCGTTTTTATTATTGCAGGCACTCATAATTGCCAGCAATGCCAACATGGGCATATAAGATTTTTTTTTCATCCTGGTTAAATTGATTTATGTAATAATACCAAATTGATATGAAAAATGGTTCAAAGTATAAAATTAGTTGTTTTGAATGGGTTTGATTATTCAGTCAAATTATTCCGCTGAAGAATACCAATAAAATGATGTTTCTTTTTAAAATGGTGTTTAGTATTTCTAAATTATGAAAATTGTTAGATTTTTAATAAAGCCTGAACATGATGTTTTCATGAATTAATCGTTAATCCTTAAATAAACATTGCAAATGATGACAAATCATCTATATTTAAACCAATTATCATTCTAAAATCATCCCAACGTAACATTTCTGCATTATTTGATTTTCATAAGTATTGATTTGAACTGAATACTTTGATTATGCCTGCTTGTAATAAATTTGCCGTGTAATTTCCACACTATGCCCCGCAAATTTTTACTTTATTCAGTCTTTGGATTACTTTTTTTTAATGCTTTAACTGCAAATGCTCAAAAACTAAGCCTTAAAGAAGCCGTGAACACAGCTTTGAACAATTACGGCACCATTAAAGCAAAAAAAAATTACGCAGATGCATCAAAATCTGGCGTTCAGCAAGCCAAAAGGGAGTACTTACCCAATTTAGTTTTAAGTGCCCAACAAGATTACGGAACTATAAACGGGCAAAATGGTCCTTCATATGGATTTGGCGGTTTTGGTACAGCATCTTCTGGTCCGGCATTAGATAAACAAAATTGGAACGCAGCTTTCGGAGCCTTGTACTTAGCCAATGTAAACTGGGATTTTTTCACTTTTGGAAGAGCAAAACAGAAAATAAAAGTGGCTGAGGCTGCGTATAAAAGAGATCAAAATGATTTAGAACAGGAAAAATTCCAACAGGAAATCAGGGTTTCAGCAGCTTATTTAAATCTTTTGGCCGCACAACGTTTAACCAAATCGCAACAAAAGAATTTGGAAAGGGCCATTACTTTTAAAAATACGGCCGTAATCAGGGCTAAAAATGGATTAATTGCGGGTGTAGATTCCTCATTTGCTAAAGCTGAGGTTTCCAATGCTAAAATTGCCTTAACCAAATCACAGGATCTGGAACAGGAGCAAGCCAATCGGTTGGGTATTTTAATGGGTTTAACTGCTACTGATTACACACTTGATACTGCATCCATCAGCAGAATTCCGGTTGATATGCTTAACGATACAACTGTTAAAACTAATCACCCCATTTTAAAATATTATCAAAACAGAATTGATGTAAGTACCGAACAGCTGGGTTACTACCGCAGACTATATTACCCAAGTTTTTCTTTGTTTGGCGTTATGCAGGAACGCGGATCGGGCTTTAAATCAGATTACGGACTAAATCAAAATGCTTATAGCAGTAATTATGCGGATGGGATTAATCCGGTTCGTGGAAACTATTTGATTGGAATAGGAATGAGCTGGAACATTGCAAGCCTTTTAAAAAATTCGCCGCAAGTTAAGGCACAACATTACATTACCGAGGGCTTAAAGAACGAATATGAACTGGCAGACCAGCAATTAAAGGCACAACTTGCGCTGGCAGATGCCAAACTTAAAAATGCACTGAGCAATTATAATGAAGCACCAATACAGGTTAAAGCTGCATCAGATGCTTACCTGCAAAAAAGCACTTTATACAAAAATGGATTAACCACATTGGTTGACCTTACACAGGCACTTTTTACTTTAAACCGAGCAGAAACTGACCGCGATATTGCTTACACCAACGTTTGGCAGGCCTTATTACTCAAATCTGCCGCTTTAGGCAATTACGACTTATTTATCAACGAATTTTAATCAGGCTACCTATAAATGAACTTAATACGTTTCGCACTTCGCAAACCCATTTCCATCTTAGTTTTAGTTGCAGGGTTATTCTTTTTCGGAATTGGGGCAATCAACCAGATAAAAGTTGATATTCTTCCTCAAATGAATTTGCCTGTAATTTACATAGCACACCCATTTGGAGGTTATACTCCAAGCCAAATGGAAGCTTATTTTGGCAAACAATATGTTAATATTTTACTATTCGCCAACGGTATAAAGAGCATAGAAACCAAGAATACGCAGGGGTTAATGCTTATGAAGTTAACCTATTATGAAGGTACAAATATGGCACAGGCTGCCTCAGAGTTGAGTGCGCTTTCAAACAGGGCACAGGCTATTTTTCCACCCGGCTCACAACCACCATTTATCATTCGTTTTGATGCTTCATCTCTCCCGATTGGTCAGTTGGTATTAAGCAGTCCCATTAGAACCAATAACGAATTGCAAGACATGGCCAATACCTATGTCCGCTCCTCTTTTACGGCTATTCCGGGTTTACTTGCTCCAGCCCCATTTGGGGGGAGTCCTCGTACAATCGAAATTAATGTAGATCCCACCCTGTTAAGGTCTCATAACCTCACGGTAGACCAGGTGGTGGAAGCCATTCGGTTAAACAATCAAACTGCACCTTCGGGAAATGTTAGAATTGGCGATAAAAATTACATCACACCAACCAATTATACCATTAAAAAAATCAAGGATTTTGAATCTATTCCTTTATTTAAAGGTGCTGTACAAAACTTACAGCTTCGTGATGTGGCAACGGTTAAAGATGGAGCAGATTTAACAGCAGGCTATGCATTAATTAATGGCAAACGTTCTGTTTATTTAAGTATTGCAAAATCAGGTGATGCTTCTACCTGGGATGTGGTAAAAAACCTCAAAGCTAATCTTCCAAACATTCAAAATACCTTACCCGAAGATGTTAAGTTATCTTATGAGTTTGACCAGTCGGTTTATGTTATTAATGCGGTAAAAAGTTTAATCAGCGAGGGGGCCATTGGTGCTATTTTAACGGGTTTAATGGTGCTGTTGTTTTTGGGTGATAAACGGGCGGCCTTAATTGTAATCTTAACCATACCAACTTCTATTATTGCAGGTGTTTTATTTTTAAAGCTTTTCGGCCAAACCATAAACATCATGTCGTTAAGCGGTTTAGCACTTGCCATTGGTATTTTGGTTGATGAATCTACTGTTACAATAGAAAACATTCACCAGCATTTTGATATGGGTAAACCAAAGGCACTTGCCATATGGGATGCCTGTAAGGAAATTGCCTTTCCAAAATTACTGATCTTATTCTGTATTCTGGCCGTATTTGCGCCCGCATTTACCATGACAGGAATTCCAGGAGCTTTATTTTTGCCCTTGGCCCTGGCCATTGGTTTTTCCATGATTGTTTCCTTCTTCCTCTCACAAACTTTTGTACCGATCATGGCAAATTGGTTAATGGTGGCTCATCCAAAGAAGGGCACCAAACACCATCCGGGAATTACGCAGGACGAGGCTGATTTTGCCGCAACGGGAATCGCTATTGAAACCGAACAGGATACACTGAACCAAAAGAAAATATTGGTTGAGCGCGAAGACTTCAGTGGTGATGGAAAGATTTCGTTTTTTGATAAATTCAGGAATCGTTTTATGCGTTTCTTAGATCGGATTTTACCTTACCGAAAACCTGTAGTTTTACTTTACCTGGTGGTAATTATTGGTTGTGCTGCTTTATTGCTTGCCAATATTGGAAGAGATGTATTACCAAAGGTAAATTCAAGCCAGTTTCAGCTTCGCCTTAGGGCACCTGATGGAACCCGTTTGGAACGCACAGAAGAAAAAGCAAATAAAGTACTCGCCGAACTTAAAAATATGGTTGGTGCTGATCATTTAGCCATATCTTCAGTATACGTTGGCCAGCATCCGGCATTATTCTCGGTTAACCCCATCTATTTATTCATGGGCGGCCCGCATGAGGCTGTTTTCCAGGTGAGTTTAAAAGATTACCATGTGGACATGGATGAGTTTAAAGATAAGTTCAGGGCCAGGATTAAAGAATTAATGCCTGAAGTAAAACTTTCTTTTGAACCTATAGAATTAACAGAAAAAGTATTAAGCCAGGGCTCGCCTACCCCGGTTGAAGTGAGGATTACCGGGAAAAACAAAAAGCAGAATGAACAGTATGCCAATAAAATACTATCAGAGCTTAAGGAAATACCATATATGCGCGATGTTCAAATTGCACAACCTATTAAATATCCTTCATTAAATATTAATATAGATCGAACACGGGCAGCACAACTTGGGGTTGACATGAACGATATTGCGAAATCGCTTGTGGCTTCTACCTCGTCATCCCGTTACACCGATAAAAATGTTTGGCTGGATGAAAAAATAGGCCTTACTTATAACGTACAGGTACAGGTTCCTTTAAACCAGATGAACAGCAAAGAAGATATTGGCGAAATCCCTGTTCTCAGAAATACAGCTCGCCCGGTATTAAGCGATGTAGCCACCATTGAGCCTGACACGACCTATGGAGAAAACGATAATCTTGGAGCTACTCCATATTTATCAGTAACGGCAAACCTTTACCATACCGATTTGGGTACAGCGACTAAAGATGTAAGCAAAGCCATTAAAAAGGTTGGCGAATTGCCGAGGGGCTTAATTATTACTCCAATTGGTTTAAGTAAGGTTTTAACAGAAACACTGGGTAGTTTGCAATCGGGTTTACTTGTGGCTATTGTTGTAATATTTTTAATGCTTTCAGCAAACTTTCAGTCCTTTAAAGTACCATTGGTTATTTTAGCAACAGTACCTGCGGTTGTTTTAGGTTCGCTCCTATTGCTTACCCTCACAGGTTCTACCTTAAACCTTCAATCGTACATGGGCATAATTATGTCTGTTGGAGTTTCAATTGCCAATGCGGTATTGTTAATTACCAATGCCGAGCATTTACGAAAGCATAATGGCAATGCTTTAGAATCGGCCAGAGAGGCTGCTGCTTTAAGGCTGCGCCCGATTATAATGACCAGTGTGGCCATGGTTATGGGAATGTTGCCCATGGCTATTGGACATGGTGAGGGTGGCGACCAGGTTTCTCCATTGGGAAGAGCCGTAATTGGCGGATTAATTGCATCAACCTTTGCGGTGTTAATTATTCTTCCATTGGTTTTTGCATGGGTGCAGGGAAAAGTTTCAACTGATTCCATTTCTCTTGATCCGGAAGACAAAGAAAGTACACATTACATTAAAGGTTTAGAAGAAAACGAATAAACGATCATTACAAATGAAAACAAACATATTTTCAAGCACATTATTGGGCACAGGTTTAGTGGTGTTAACGGCAATGTATGGCTGTGGCAGTGCTGAAACCAAAGCTGAACCGGCAAAAGAAAAGAAAGCCACCATTTCTACATTCGATTTAAAAAAGGATAAACTTTCTACTTCATTAAACCTGCCCGGCGAATTAATTGCCTTGCAACAGGTTGATTTGTATGCCAAGGTTAGCAGCTTTGTTAAATCACTTAAAGTCGACATTGGCTCTAACGTAACCCAGGGACAATTATTAATGACTTTAGAAGCCCCTGAAATGACTTCTCAACTCGCAGCGGCACAATCTAAATTAAAATCACAGGAAGCCATTTACACCGCAAGCAAAGCCAATTACAACCGCCTGTACGAAACCAGCAAAACACCCGGAACTATTTCAACCAACGATTTAGATCAGGCTACAGCCAGAAAAAATTCTGATCTTGCGCAGTTTGAAGCCGCAAAAGCATCTTACAAGGAGGTGGCAACTATTCAAAATTATTTAGAAATAAGGGCTCCTTTTAATGGAATTATCTCGGCAAGAAATGTAAACTTAGGCGCTTATGTAGGGCCTTCGGGTAAAGGCTCTGAATTGCCGTTATTTACTTTACAAGATCAGCGTAATTTACGTTTGGCTGTTTCTATTCCTGAAATCTATACGGGATATTTAAAGAGCGGAGATGAAGTAACATTTACCGTTAAATCTTTACCAAATCAGGTTTTTAAAGCAAAGGTTAAGCGCATGTCGGGTGCATTAGACCTTCGTTTACGTTCGGAACGCGTAGAAATGGATGTGCCAAATTTGAACAAAACCTTATTACCGGGCATGGTTACAGAAATAAATATTCCATTGCCAGCCAATGCAAGTACTTTTATCGTATCTAAAAAAGCGTTATTAGATACCAGTGAAGGTTTGTTTGTGTTAAAAGTAGTAAATAACAAAGTAGAAAAAGTTGCCATTAAAAAAGGCAGGGGAACGGAAGATAAAGTTGAAATTTTTGGCAACCTTAACGAAGGCGATAAATTAGTTACAGAACCTACCGAAGAAATGCATGATGGAATGGCGATTAAATCTTAATTTTATACATTTGGATAGATATAGCACCTTTAGGCATAAGAAAGTATCGCCCTGAATTTTGTTCCAGATCTTTATAGCAAGTTAGATGTTGAAATAAATTCGGCAGGAAACCGCCTTTGGTGAAACGCTTTATTAGAATTAGAACCATAATTAATTATAGCCACCTATTATTAACAGCAAGACTATGTTAACCAAGCATCAGGAATTGTATACCGTAAACAAGAGCGAATCTTTAGAAGATTTTTATAACCGGTTAAAAATTAACCGTCCTGAAATGGTTATACCCAGTTTAAATATGGTTAACGATATGGGGCATTTTAATGTATTTAAGCGGTCTACTTATTGCTCACTTACCCCATCGCCTTATAACCGCAGGGATTTTTACAAAATTTCACTGATTATCGGTTCTGGCATTTTGCATTATCCTGATAAAAGTATTGAGGTAAATGGCCGCGCACTGTTGTTTACCAATCCAAACATTCCGTATGCGTGGGAAGGTACTTCGGAAAAACAAGCTGGCTATTTTTGTTTATTTACAGATAATTTTATTCATAACCGCAACGAAAGCCTGAGGGAATCTCTATTATACCGCATTAACGATTACCCGATTATTGAAATTAATGATGAGCAGGAAAAGTGTTTAAGTGCTCTTTTTTCTAAAATGATGCAGGAAATGGATGGAGAGTACGTGCATAAATATGATTTATTGCGGAATTATGTACAGCTGGTTGCGCACGAAGCATTAAAAATCCTGCCTTCGGGCAATGCCTCAAAACCAAGTACTGCTGCCGTACGCCTAACCTCTTTATTTATAGAGTTGTTGGAAAGACAGTTCCCCATTGGTTCTACAGACCATACTTTGGAGCTGAAAACAGCACACGATTTTGCCTGTAAACTTTCAGTACATGTAAACCACTTAAACCATGCCGTAAAGGAAGTTACAGGCAAAACAACTTCTGAACATATATCGAAACGTATTGCCACTGAAGCGATTGCTTTATTAAAACATACCGAATGGAACATTGCCCAGATTGCTTATTGCCTGGGCTTTGAGTATCCAGCCAATTTCAATATCTTTTTTAAGAAACAGATGCAATGCACACCAAGATTTTTTAGAAAATAGTTGAGAATTGACAATAAATTGCCACAGCAATACGGAAGAAGTCACAAGTACTGCTGTAACATTTAACTTTTCAATAACCATGCTGCTGAAAGTTAACTAAACCCGGTTGAAGCGGCAGCCCCGCCTTTTTTTGGCGGGCTATAGCAGAAAACGGGTGCATCATTAAAAAAAGCTACGGGTTTTGCTTTTCTAAATTTGATTAGAAGTTCTTTCTTTATAATGAAAATGTAATCCCTGCATTCCAACCCAGCCAGCCTTGCGCACCATTATCAAAATTATGATGCTTACCTGGCGCAATTTCTTGCTTATAATTTTTACCAGCGCCACCCATTGGCATATTGCTTTTATAATACGAATAAGCCGGACCTGCAAAAAGAGCCCATTCTTTTAAAATATTTGCCTGGAAATGGGCCTGGAATCTATACAGATTATTAACATAATCAGAACTACCTACATATAAAGATTGTATGGTGCCCTCAACCGCTACAGAATACC
Source organism: Pedobacter nototheniae (assembly GCF_032678625.1). Taxonomy (GTDB): domain Bacteria; phylum Bacteroidota; class Bacteroidia; order Sphingobacteriales; family Sphingobacteriaceae; genus Pedobacter; species Pedobacter nototheniae_A. The sequence goes on from NZ_JAVTSO010000004.1 coordinate 402,889, forward strand.
TTTTATTTAAAACAAAATCGTGGCCCAGGCCAAAACCAAAGCTGATAACCTTAGCTGTATCAGAAAAATTCTTCCCTGCAATAAACAAGCTATACAAATTGGCATTACCCGTTTTAAAAGAGATATTGGTATTCGTTACCTCATTGGTGTATATGTTGATTTTCTTATAGCCGTTATTGAATAAATTAATTAAGCCAATACTTACCCCTGATGAGGAATCGGCCAGATTAACAATCCCCAGTTGAAAGCCATCCATTTTTTTAGCATAATTAACCAAGCCTGCCATTTGAGCTCCTCTTAAACGCCCGGAGTTGGTGTTAACAGCGCCCGAAACCTGAAAGCCGCTTGTATTTTTGCTTACATTAACTAAACCCGCCAACTGTACACCTTTAAGATCTTTTCCTGCCACATTGCCTACTCCGGCTACCTGTACCCCCCTAACTTTGCCTTTTACACGATTGTATATTCCTCCGGTATGCACACCATCCATATTGATGTTCACATCGTTGTATACACCTGCAAGCTGAACACCTTTTACCGACCCGCCAACAACATTAAATAAGCCAGCCATTTGAAACTTCTTAATATCACCTTTATTTAAATTAAAGGCTCCTGCTAATTCTATCCCGTCTGTTCCGGCCGTGTAGCCGCCCAATAAGTTTAAAGAAACTTTATTAACCACGCTTGAACTCATGCTACCATGCGAGCTTAATCCAGGCGTAAATGAAGCCTGAAAAGGAGTTTGCGCTAAGAAGGTAGGAATATTTAAATTCTGGACCCGTTGCTTTGACGAGAGCAAAAACTTCCATAAGCCCCGTCCGCCAAAAGTATTCGAAAAAAATGCGCCTCTTTCTTTATCCGGATCGTCGTATGTTCCGGGCTTAATATTTACATCAGCTAAAAAAATCAATGCAGTATCCCGGTAGGTTTCTTTACTGGCTGTTAAAATTACGCTGCTATGCAATCCTCTAAACCTCAATGAGAAATGGCCGTCGTTATCGGTTAACGCCGACTGCAATAATCTTTTTTCGTAAACACTGGCTTGTTTAACCCTGTTTCCGGTTTTGGTATCTACCACATAACCGCTTATGGCATACTGGCTATCGTTACTGGATATATTATCGGCTTCAATCGTTAAGTGGTTTACGGCATAACGGAGTATGATGTATTCGTCGCTTTCTTTATAATCTATTTTCCCATCAAAAATTTTATCCAGCACCTCTCGTACCGGGGTGTTTTTCACGCTAATATTAACCAGACTATCTTGATGAAATAATGTCCCGTTATAGGAGAAATAAAATCCACCGGCCTTACTTAACATTTGCAAAATATTACTTACACGTTCCTGTTTTACTGTAACAGACACCAGCTTTGATAAATTTTGACGGTAAACCACAGGATTCTGTGCTGCACAAAAACCACAAATCAAAAACAATAAAAAAAATACTTTAAACCTCATTACTCTTTATAAGACAGCAAAATATCATTGCCCTGGTGCGATTTCTTTAAGTTTAAAGTTTGGCAAATAACGTTAAGTATATGATCTAACGATTCCATTTTAAAAACAGTGGTAATGCTCAAATCCTTTGCTTTATCATCCAGAATTATATGAACGCCATAAGCTTCGTTAAGTGTATTAACCAGTTTATATAGCGGCATATTATTGGCTACAAATAAATTAGTGCGATAGTATTTATAGAGTTCGTCGCTGCTTTGCTCCTTAATTAACTTTGACGTTTTGCCATTGATTAAAATCCGTTCGCCTTTGTACAGCTTAATTTCTGCCTGGCCGAAACCAACTTTCACAATTCCGCTTTCAACAATAATTTCAGTTTCATCTTTAAGGTGCTTAATGTTAAATGAAGTACCCACAACCATTACCGAAACCTCTTTAATTGTAATTGTAAAGGGATGGCTTTTATCTTTCGCTACATCAAAAAACACATCACCACTATCCATCATCAAATCGCGGTTGTTTTTAAAGTTACCCGCATAACTTATTTTAGAATGCTTATTTAAAGTAAGTGTTGATCCATCCGGTAGTTTTTCGGTTGCAATTTTATTAGTTGTACTAAGCATCGTGTAATAACCAGGACCAAATAAATTATAAATAGTCCATGCACCGATGGCAATAACCAAAACCGCAGCAATTTTTAACCAGCCAAACTTTGCCTTTAAGGGTTTTACAATGGCTTGTTCAGTGTTTAAAGTTTCTGTTTTAGCTTTAAACTTGGTCCAGGCTAATTCCTCATCAACTTTACTTTCGTTGTGCAACGTTTTACTCAACTGCCAAATGGTTTCCAGCTGGGTAAAATATTTTCTATTCTCATCAGAAGCATTAAGCCATGCCCTGACATCCATATTTTCTTCCTCAGTAGATTCTTTTAGAAGAAATTTCATCAATAAATCATCCATCATATCCTTCTAATTAAAAAAATCTTTATAATACCAAATGCCTAACACCAACAAAACCATGAAATCTGCAAGCTTAAATCTTAAAATTTTCAGGGCTTTACCCATCTGATTTTCAACTGTTTTTATAGATAAACCCAGTTGCTCTGCAATTTCACGATACTTTAACTCTTCAAACCTACTCATCTGAAATATCGTTCTGCATTGTTCAGGCAAATCATTTAAAGCCTGTTTTAACTTTTGTTGCAGTTCCGTTAATTCAACTTTTAATGATGCGGGTTCATGTTCTGTATTCATGGTGTGTATGGTAAATTCCTGATATTTAAATTTGGTTTTTTCCTGCCTGATGTAATTCAGACAATCATTGTACACACACCTGTAGAGGTATGCTTTTACCGACTGAATTTTAAGGCTTTCTCTTTTTTCCCAAAATTTCAAAAACATACCCTGTACAATTTCTTCGGCTATATCTTCATCTTTTAAAATTACCTGCGCATAAACATGCAGGGCCTTATAATGAGTTTTGAAGAGCTGTTCAAATGCTGCATCATCATAATACTGATGTGTAATTCCGGAAGCTGTTGCTGTTAATACCACTGGCTTAATTGAATTCAAATATATGTGTTATTTATTTTGCGATAAATGTGTGTCGTTAAAATTTATTGAAATTATTTTATCCACTGAGCGCTCTAAATGCTCTTGAATATAATTTCATTGGCTTTAAAAACTGATGGCTACACCTCCGGTATAACCCAAAAACAGGGCATTAAGGGTATTGTCTTTTCTATCCCAGCTTTTAAAATAATGTTTCTGCAAGGATTTACCCTCATCTGTATTGGTTGAAACAAAATTGACAGAAGGACCGGCAAATATTTCCAGGTACGGACCAATTCTGTAAGCGGGCATAAGCTGAAATGACGATTTGAAATAGTTTCCACGTTTAAAGTTTTGAAGAGAACTTGCGGTAAGCTCCGCATTAAGCCTGAATTTTTCTGATTGAAAAAAATGTGCCCCTAAACCTGCTTCAAAAGCATAAACTTCATCTTTATTTTTAAAATTGTAACCTGCGCCAATAATCCCGTATAACACTTTACCTCCCGACCTGAAAGTGACCATCGTTGTTAAATTCTGATTGGTACTTACAGCGATGCTTTTTTCACCATTTTTAACAATATTTATAATTCCAATTGGGTAATCGCTGCTATCGGCTATATTAATAAAACCTGCAAGCTGAACACCTTTTACCTTTTTGGCAACGTTAATAAAACCGGCAATTTGAGATCCTTTTACGTTTTCAGCCTTGTTCATAAAACCAGCCAGCTGTAAACCTGAAACATTCTTCGATGTCCAATTCATAAAGCCGGCCACCTGCGGTTCGCTTTCTTTTTTGGAAATATTTGCAAAACCTGCAACAGATAGACCCTTGCCACCTCCGTAGGTATTGATAAAACCTGCCAATTGTGCGCCCTCTGCCCTGCCACCAATGTGGTTAGAAAATCCTGCAAGCCTCAGGCCATTTGCATCTTTTCGGATAACATTAGAAAGGCCTGCCAATGAAAATCCTTTCTCTGCTGCAGATACGCCAACCAATGCATTTATAGATAACATATTGGTATCTTTCGCCGCATGTGTACCATTTGTGCTAACAGGATAGGCCAATCCAATATTTACGCTTCCTTTTTTATTATCCTGGGCAAAGGTATTTAAGCTTGTGCTTAAAATTAAGGCCAGACTTAGTATGGTATGTATGCTGCGAAGGTCGTTTAACTTGGTCAGAACATATTTAATGGGTGTAAAAGTTGTATTCATTTCTATCTTATTTTAAAGTGAGACACGGGAATTAGAATTTACCCCTACGTGAAAAGAAAAATAATTTAGTGGATAATTATTGCATGCTAAGGATGAAGTTGGGTAAAGCTTTAATTAAAAAAATGCTAAGAGATAGATTGTAATTTTTAAGAAACTTTTGTTTACTTATTCTTTTAGTTGGGTATATTGCTTTTAAAAGCTAAACCGGAATTTATGGATCAGAGAATCATCAACCTGTACGATGAGTATACACATGGTAAATCAGACAGAAAAGATTTTATAAAAAAATTATCCATTCTTGCCGGCAGTACAGCTTTGGCACTAACCATTTTACCACTTTTAGAAAACAATTATGCAGCTGCAGCTACTTTTGAAGATGCATCAATTGAAGTTGAAAACATTACTTATAAAGGATTTGATGGTGAAATAAAGGCTGTTTTAGCAAAACCAAAGGGCAAAAAAAACTTGGGTTGTGTTTTGGTTATCCACGAAAACAGAGGTTTAAATCCACATATTATTGAGGTAACTAAACGTGTTGCTGCTCAAGGTTTTATTGCCCTTGGGGTAGATGCACTTTCGCCTTTTGGCGGTACACCTGCTGATGAAGACAAAGGAAGGGAATTGATTGGAAAATTGGATCCGGAGAAAAATCTTCAAAATTATTTAAAGGGACTGGATTATTTGCGCAGCCGGAAAGATGGAAATGGCAAAACCGGTTGTGTAGGTTTTTGCTGGGGCGGTGGCATGGCAAATAAACTCGCTGTTAATGATCCCGAATTAAATGCAGCCGTTGCTTATTATGGCGCACAGGCAAATGCTGCTGATGTTCCAAAAATAAAAGCCAGCATTATGTTGCATTATGGTGGTTTAGATGAGCGGATAAATGCGGGCATACCTGTATATGAGGCAGCCCTTAAAGAAAATAAAATAGATTACCAGTTGTTTATATATGAAGGTGTTAATCATGCGTTTAATAATAACACATCACCTACCAGGTATAATGAAGCAGCAGCTAAGCTTGCCTGGAAAAGAACGATAGATTTATTTAAAGCAAAATTAACTTAGTTTTCTTTTAGTTCCAGCTGATAAACAAATCCTTTATTTCCGGCTAAAATAATGGTATTCCCTTTTTTAGCTTTTTGAACAGAATTAAAGCTGATGTCGGAAATATGCTTCCAATTTTGGCCACCATCTATTGATAAATCCGTTCCTGAAGTTCCGGTTGCCACTAAAGTTTTTGCTGTAATATAAGCCACACCAGAACGGTAGCCCAAAACAGGTGTAAGCGGCTTAACCCAGGTTTTGCCACCATCGGCTGTAAGCACAACATTATTGCTGTTTTCTTTATCTTTAACGTAGTTCCCACCTACTGCAACTCCATTTTTAACATCGTAAAAATCAATAGAAAAAGGACCTGTACTATTTTCACCCTGCCAAATTGGGCATTTAAAAACCTGCCAGTTGTTGCCATAATCACCAGAAAAATAAATATTGGAAACCTTACCACCCGTTGCCACCCAAACCTTACCGCCCGGTAAAGTTTTAATAGTGGTTCCACTTGCAGCAAAGCCAGCTTCGCCGTCAGCCAGTGTAAATTTTAAATTTGCCGATACATCAGTCCAACTTTTACCCGCATCAATGGTTTTAAGCAATTGCATTTTATTTTTAATCGGATCGCCAAAAATTATGGCTTTCTTTTTATCCCAAAAGCCCAATCCATCTAAAAAAATTGCCGTATCTATATTCTTATACGTTTCCATCCAGGTTTTTCCACCATCAATGGTTTTTAAAATATATGCCGGGGCACCGGCATTTACAACAACAGCCTGCAAATCATCAAATGCTTCAATATCCCTGAAATCCAATTGCTCATAGCCTTTTGGTTTTATCCATTCCCAGCTTGCACCACCATTGGTCGTTTTTCCAATGGTTCCATTACTCCCGCTTACCCAGCTAACCTGATCGGAAACTACACTTAACCCCCTGATACTGGTTTTAGTATTCTCCGTTAATGGTTTTAAAGTATAGGTTTGCGCGGCGCAAAAAAAAGGTGCCATAATAAGGCACCATAATATTTTCTTCATCTTAAAGATTTTATTTTACTCTTCTAAATGTTTCCGAACGCCCTAAAAGGGAGATGCCTACATAACCCCTCACATTTAAAACATCAGTACTTTTTAAAGTCATGTTGCAGCTGTATGTTTTTCCACTTTTAGGATCATAAATTGTTCCGTCAGTCCATTTACCATCATCATAAACAAAGTTTTTTAAAATTTCTAAGCCCAATAACGGTCTACTCTGCAAACTTGCTTCCGGATTTTTAGCATCGGCTTTTGGTTTTCCATTTAAATTTGGTTCTTTTAGCCAGGCTAATTTACCGAAGTACTTATCGCCTTTTTTGTAGATTTCTATTTGTCCTTCTCCTGATGGATTTAGCCATTTACCAACAATAGCGTCTTTATTTTGCGCCACTGCATTATAAGCCAAAGCAACAAAAAGAAGCATTAAAAACGGGATTTTTCTCATAACTGAATCTATTTAGTATTTTTAAATATAACGATTAGAACAGTAACGCGAAAAAATAATTAAAGTTTTAGCTTGTCAGCTATATTTTAAAGACCAGGTACATATTATTATTTTGCAATTTCCAGCACCACCACATTGTCTGGTTCACTGGCATTATAATTTGCTGATATTGTAACTGTACCATTTTTTAACTGGGTTTTAACAGCAAGTCCGTCTTTTAATAAATAGGCTTTTGTAATTTTTTTTGACGGAAAGTTTGGCAGTGATATTTCTTTTTCGCCATTAAATACATGAACATATAATTTATTCCCCTTTTTAGTTGTACAGCCCCATGCCTGTGGCTTTAAATATCCAGCTTCGGTTGCATAAATACTTTCTCCATAAGTTTTTAACCAGTTGCCCATATAGGCAAGCCTGTCTTTAAATTCCTGCTGGATATCTCCATTAGGCATCGGGCCAATATTAAGCAGTAAATTGGTTCCTAAACCTGCGGCTTTAGCTAAATAATGCACCAGTTCTGCCGGAGTTTTACAAGTGGTATCACTCAGGTTAAAGCCCCACGATCCATTTATGGTTTCACACGTTTCTACAGGCACCAAATTTGAAGCTTGCTGAAAACTCAGACCTGATTTATTTTCGCCTGGTAAATCTCTTTCAAACATTTGAAAATCTTCGCCTGGTAGCGGACTTAAATGGTGGTTGTTCCCTATAAGGCATTGTGGTTGTAATTTATGAATCAAACCATAAATTTCATCATATTTCCAATCAATACGGGATGAACGATCTGCCTGCCCTTCGGGTGCGGTTTGATCCCAGTGTCCATCAAACCAAATTGCACCTATTTCGCCATAATTTGTTAACAGTTCAGTTAACTGGTTTTTCATAAACTGAAGATAACTGGCATAATCGCCCTTTCCTTTTCTACCGCTAAACTGTCCTGTACGCCCAGTTTCGTGTGGATAATCTTCTCTTCTCCAATCCAATAAAGAATAATATAAATTAAGCTTGATTCCCTGTTTATGGCATTCATCGGCCATCATTTTCACGATGTCTTTTTTATAGGGTGTATTCATAATATTGAAATCAGAATACTTTGTATCCCACATGCTAAAACCATCATGGTGGCGGGTAATCAAAGTGATGTATTTCATTCCTGCATTTTTGGCCATACTTACCCATTTTGCAGCATCAAAATCTATAGGGTTGAAAAAATCCTCAAGCAATGTGTAGTTCTTTACCGTCAGTTTACGATCATTCATCACCCATTCTCCACTACCGGGAATGCTAAATGGGCCCCAGTGAATAAACAGGCCAAAGCGTTCATCGTTAAATGTTTTTCTTGCCTCCAGATTACTTGCAGTTGGTGTATAATTTTGCGCGAGCAATTGAAAGCCGGCTAAAAAGAGTAAAGTGCTTAAGAAAAGTTTTTTCATATAGAATAGGTTGTTGCTTAGGAAAATGTTTAGGTTATTCAATTTTAAAGTTAGCCTAAATTGATCGACATTTTTTTCAACCTGATTGGCAAATCTTTAAGCCTTATTGTTATCATTTGGTATAACTTAAATATTGGCCAGCAAAAAAGGGCAAAGAAATTCCTGCCTGAAACCCGCAAGGAGAACAGGACGAAAAATTTAGATGGAATTTGAACTGTAAATTATTCTATTCTTTTTGCCTGAAACAAACCTGCATAATTTTTACGATAGGCATAGGCCAAAAACAAATGTGCAATCAGAATTATGATCGCCACTGGTGCTTCTTTAGGAGATAAATAAATGTGGTAAAGTAAAATATTAATGCTGATTGGAAACAGAATAACCAATGCCAAAGCCGTATAACGGCCAGCGAGTAGTGATAAGGCACAGATCATTTCTGTAACCTTTATTAATGGCATTAAATAAATGGATACAGTTACGCCCACCATAAAAGTTTTAACATCGCCTGTTAATACAGGTTGAGGCGCTAATTTAAATAGAACGGCAGCAGATGAAAAAAGAAACAAAGCGCCTAATAAAACTCTTACAATAATAACAGCTATTTTCATAGAAAATTTGGTTTTAGTTGTTTAAATTTAATAAAAAAACAGGGTAAAAAACACCCTGTTCAAAAAATTAATTACTCTATTTCCCTTCTTTAAAATCGTAATTTACCATCCACTGAATGCCAAATTTATCTGTAAGCATGCCAAATAGTGCACCCCAAAACATTTTATCTAAAGGCATCGTTGCAGTTCCACCGGCAGATAATCCATTAAATAATGCCTGTGCTTCTTCTTCACTGGCTGCATCTATAGATATAGAAATGCCCGTGCCATAGGTTGCAGCTGGCATAGGTGCAGTTACATCTGTACCCATTAAAACATTGCCGCCAACGGGCAATGCAACATGCATGATTTTATCCTGGTCTCCTGCAGGCATCCCATCACATGCCGGGGTATCCTTATAACGTTGCAAAATAATAAATTCGCCTCCAAATACTGATTTATAAAAATTGAAGGCTTCTTCGGTATTACCGTTAAAATTTAAATAAGTGTTTAATGTTGCCATGTTGTTGTTTTTTATGCCTTTTAGGCGGTTTAATAATTTGGGTTTGTTGTTTTAGTTATCAATAAGTTTACGGTAGATATTAGCCAATTGGCGGTTGTGGCGCCTGGTATGGTAAGCTACAAAGTAAACGGCTTCTAAACGGGTTAAATAGCCATAACCAGGCAATTGCCATTCTGTAATTGTTTTAGTTAAATCTAATTGATCCACTGCGTTGGCAATATCGAGCCTGATTTGGTTTAATTTTTTAATTAAAGCTTCTCTATTATAATCTTTTACCGGCGGAATTACAAAAGACGGGGCTTCCATCCGAATATCGAAATTTTCGAAATCTTCTTTAATTTTTGCCACAGCTAAGTCTACCGGCCGATTTGTTTCTTCCACTGGCCCTTTTAACAGCGCCGTAAAGCCTCCATTTGCCATAATCATGTGCTCAGCCAACTGCCCGGCCGTCCAGCTGCCCTCAAAAGGAACTACATTAACCTGCTGTTGATCGAAATCTGCAAACAAAGTTTGTAATGTGCTTAAAGCATCATCAACTTCTTTATACACTTTTTCCATAAGTACATTTTCCATCTTATAGTTTACCTTACATATAATTCATGCCTTTATAACCTAAAAGCCTGCGCCAAAGTGCAATTTGTCCAATACAATTCGCTTCCCTGTAGGTATTAAAAACAATCATATCAAATAATTTTATTTCCATACCCGGCATTACAAAAGGTTCATCAATTTTTTCGTCTGTTGCTTCAGTTAATGCTTTTTGCAATAAAGGCGATACAGCTGCCCAATCTTTTTTAAAGGCATCGAGTGTTGGATAAATTACTCCGTCCTGTATACCCTGATTTTCAGTAAAAAGAGCGCCCGTTAAGCTGGTTAATTCAATGCCCAATGATTTGGCGAGCTGGAATCTTCCGGCCACTATGCTTCCGGTAATCCACCCAATGTGGTTGGCTTGGGTATCCAGTCTCTGTTTCGCATCCTCATCATTTAATCCATCCAAAGCCTTGATTAAAAAATCTGTATGCATTTCATAAAGTACAATAATGCTATACAAGCGGTTACTAACTGGTTTATTTTCCATGGTTTTTGTTATTGTTTTAGCTTATTTAAAGTTAGAATCTTTAATGCGAAAAGGCAGTTGCATTTGAAGTCAATTTTAAGGGGCATTTAAGACATTTTTTTATATTTTTACTTAAATAAAGTCTAACCTTATGATTCGTACCGGTATTCTATTACCTAAACAATACAGACTGTTGAGCGTTGCCGCCATATTGGATGTTTTTGAAACTGTAAATAAATTTTATTTAAACGATGGCTTAGCAGAACCTTTTGATTTGCTTTTAATCAGCCAGAATGATAAACAGGTAAATTTCAGTACACACCAGTGCAAATCAATACATGCTGTACCAGAACTTGATCTTATACTTATTCCATCGTTTTCGAGCGAAGATGTGAAAGTTGCGGTTGGAGAAAATACAGCCTTCATTCCGTGGTTACATTTACAATATCAGCAAGGCGTAGAAATTGCGACCTTTTGCACAGGCGCATTTCTTTTAGCTGCATCGGGCTTGCTAAATGGTAAGGTGGCAACTACCCATGTTGATGCCTGCCCTGCTTTTTCAATGGCTTTTCCACTGGTTCATTTAAAACCAGATAAAACCGTAACCCAGGATGGCAAATTATACACCAGTGGCGGGGCTACTTCTTCTTTCCACTTATTACTCCATCTGTTGCAAATTCACTGCAATAAGGATATTGCTGTTAAAATGGCTAAAATTTTCGCCATTGATATGGACCGGGTCAATCAATCCTATTTTAGCACTTTTCAGCCTATTCGTCACCATAACGATAATATTGTAGCTTCAGCACAGGAAAAAATCGAAAGCAATTATCAGGATATTGCTACTATTGAAGAAATGATTAAAGATATTCCATCAAGCCGAAGAAATATTGTACGCCGCTTTAAACAGGTTATTGGAATTACTCCAATAGAGTATTTGCAGCAAACCCGAATAGAGGCAGCTAAAAAACTGCTTGAACAAACTGCGCAGCAAATGACTGAAGTGATTTATAATTCAGGTTATAATGATCCTAAAGCTTTTAGAAAAATTTTCAGAAAATCTGTTGGTATGACGCCTTCAGAATATAGAGATAAGTTTCAGGTTAGGTAAAATCCTTTACGGCATTGTTAAAAAGTGCGGCAGGTATCCACCTTACCGCAACTTAATCATTAAACTAATTATCAAACCTTAAGATTGATCGATTAAAGAAAATGTTGCATACCAATAAACGCTGAGCGCTATCAGGGTAGATGTGGATATTAAAACAATGGGAAGATTATGATTTATACTGTTAATTAATACAAAGCATATTAATTAATACTTCAATAAAGGTATTATTTTATACTTTAAAATCAATGTTTTTAATAAAAAATAATTTCATAAACCTATACCTTCAAAAAAACTAATTAAACAAATTAAAGCATCTTCGATTTTAAAATAATTATTATTTAATCAAAATCCGGGTTAGAATCTTTTTCGTAAATAAATCAAAATCTAAATTGATTACCTATGAAATTGATTAAAAGGACGTTGTCTCTGCATGAGTTAGATTCAATAAAATGTGGCGAAAGAATTTTAGATGAAAACGGTAGGTCGGGTATAGTTGAAGAAATTGAAGTACTAAGGTATAAAGGAGAAACTCAGTACTACTACCGATTAAAAAAGAACATAACCATTTTAATCATTGTTTAATAGATAGTTCAAATTCAGCTCATTGCTTACGAATCAATATAAAATAAAAAAGCGTAGAATTTAATAAATTCTACGCTTGGCGGAAAGCGAGGGATTCGAACCCCCGGACCTGTTACAGTCAACAGTTTTCAAGACTGCCGCATTCGACCACTCTGCCAGCTTTCCGCTGCAAAAATACAAACACAGATCACTTCCACAAACTTTATCTGTACTTTCTGCCACTTATATCTGTAAGCACAAGATAACCAGCTACAAATTTTTCATTCAAAAATTTTTTCAAGCCTGAAAAGCGCGCTTTTTGGTCTTTAATTGAAGAGGTTGCTTACCAGCTTGCTTTTGAGCATCCTCAATCTTTTAATAAAATTTTTAAACAGAAAACCTGCTAAATAAATAGTTAAATCAGCTGATTAAAAAAAAATTGGTATTTTAACGGCGAATAACAACTAAAAATCATCCCGCCCTTTAATTTTAAATAGAATAATGATCAACGATAAGATAGCTGAAATCAGTAATGAAGAACTGATTAAAACTGAAAGAAAAATTAAAGGACTTACCTTGGTTTTTACAGGAGTTTTAATTGTTTTGTTTACCGTAAATATATTATTAACTGTAAAAAAGGGCTTCAGTGCTATAATTGTTATACCAATAGCTTTACTGCCTATTTTGGTGATTAATATTAACAGCTGGAGTAAGCTGAAAAAAGAAATAAAACGTAGAAATTTATAACATCTTTCTAATATTCGAGTATAAGATCCAAGATGTTGGAAAGTACGGGATTATGATCATCGGCTCTCCAATTGATAAACAAATCGGTTTTAAGTGGTAAAGGAATAAATCGTATACCGGGACTTTGGTGATGAACATAAGAATCAGGCAAAATGGCTATTCCCAAACCTTTTCTTACGAGTGCAATAATTGTAGATCCAAATTCTGAGTGAAGAAATACATCAGGAACAAAATCATAGTCCTTGAAAAAGGCCTGAATAATATCACTGTAACTACTTCCTCCATCCTTGGTTGGCAGGATAAATTTTTCCTGCTTCAGGCTTTCAGAAGATAGATCAGCAACATCCTTAAAAGCATGTTCTTCCGGAACCACTAAAGCTAAGTTATCAGCATACAGTTTTCTTGCTTTTATCCCGGGCTCACTATTGATATCCCTGGTAATTGCAAGATCGATCTTATAATTCTTTAAAAATTCTGACTGATTTTCATACAAAACCTGCACCAGCTTAATTTGAAGTTGCGGAAATGGCTGGGTAATCTTATCCAGAATATCCGGCATAATTGAAGCTGATATAGAATCAGGATGCGCTATGGTTATTGTTCCACGTTCGCCCAGGTGGATTTGTTTAGCAAACTGATGGATATAATCCAATTCACTCAACTCTACTTCCCACTTCTCTTTTAAAAATTTACCGGCTTGTGTAAGTTTAACATTTCTTTTATTGCGCTCAAAAAGCTGCAAACCCAACTCGTTTTCAAGTGACTGGATTTGACGGGTAAGCGCAGACTGTGTGATATTCACTTTTTCTGCTGTTTTCCAGTAATGAAGTTGTTGAGATAAAGCTAAAAAGTACTTGATTCGCTGAAGATCCATTAATGCAATTTATGCATTAATAAATGAAAAAATAGCATTTTATAACATTTATAGACTTATTACTTTCGCCCTATGGAAACCATTACAATAGAAAGAGCAAGACTTGAGGATATAAGTAAGTTACAGGAAATCGGAAGAACAACATTTAGCGAAACTTTTGCGAATGAAGAAAATGAGGAAAACATGCAAAATTATCTTGAGCAAAGTTTTTCAATAGATAAATTAACAGGTGAGCTTAAGAACAAAGATTCTCAAATTTATTTTGCCAAAATTAGGGCACGGGTAATTGGTTATCTTAAAATAAACATTGGTGAGGCGCAAACTGAAAAGTTGGATGATGGTGCATTTGAAATCGAACGGATTTATGTTCTGAAGGAATTTCAGGGCCAAAAAATTGGTCAGATGTTGTATCAAAAAGCCATTGAACTTGCTAATGATATAAAAGCGTCTTATTTATGGCTTGGCGTATGGGAAGAAAACCACAAAGCCAAAAAGTTTTATGAAAAAAATGGTCTTATTGCATTTGATAAACACGCATTTTGGCTGGGCAACGATGAGCAGACAGACCTGATGATGAAAAAGGTATTGATTAACGATCGTGTTTTAAAAACATCTTAATGGAAAAGAAGAACATTTTTATGGCTCTTTTGATACTCGGTACTGCTTTCTGGGGGATTTCTTTTTCTGTAACCAAACTCGCTATCGGAGAGAATCAATACGCGTTGTTTTTGTTCTATCGTTTTTTACTGGCCACAGTGGTTTTATCAGTTGTTTTTTGGAAACATGTTAAAAAGCTCAATTTAAGCACCATTAAAACAGGCGCCAGTTTGGCCCTCCCACTGTTGCTGGGCATTTATTTACAAACACTGGGCCTTACTTACACTTCTGCATCGCAATGTTCGTTTGTGGCTGGAATTACCGTTGTCATTATTCCGGTTTTAAAGCTAACCCTTTACCGTAAATCTGCTTCTTTAAAAATATGGATTGCCGCCTTTACCGCATTAATCGGTTTGTTTGTAATATCCATTAACAAAAATTTTAGTGTTGGTGTTGGCGACATTTACACCATTACCGGTGCTTTTTGCTTTGCGTTATATTTAATTCAGATTGAGAAAACATCGGCCTCCAGAAATATTATCCCTACAATAGTACCGATGTTTGCAACCTGTGCCCTAATAACTTTTTTGTTAAGCCTTTGCCATGGAAAAACTATATGGATTCCGCAACAAACTACTTTCTGGATTGGCATTGTTTTTTGTGCACTATTTTCAACTGCTTACATGTACACCATTTCCAACATCTCGCAGAAATACATCAGTGCCGAAAGGGTATCCATTATCTATCTTTTTGAGCCGGTTTTTGGAGCAATAGCCGCGCACTTTATTTTAGGAGAGCAAATAACATCCCGGTTGTTGGTTGGCGGTGGATTGATATTTATGGCCACTCTTGTATCAGAGCTTAAATGGCGAATGCCCAACGCCATTTCAATGCTTAGCATTTCTAAAGGAAAAAAGCATTAAACTCCTTCTGCAAAAAGAACGCGCAGAATTGATTTATCACCCATTTATAAGATGGCTTAAAAACTTGTTCTGACATATCTGTGAACGATGTTTTTCGCGATTCCATTATCTTTGGGCATGACAATTAGATTGGCTGTAACAGCAGATATACCGGGTATTATGCAATTAGTAGGCAAAGTTGTGCCTTTAATGCAAGCAGTAGGAAATTTTCAGTGGGGAAACGATTATCCGAGCCCCGCAGTATTCGGAAAAGACATCGCATTAAACCAGTTATGGGTAGCAGAAATAGACCGTAAAATTGGTGGAGTTTCGGCCATTACCACCGATCAGGACCCGGAATACGCCAATGCCGGTTGGGATATTACCGAAATTGCCGTTGTTACCCACCGCTTAGCCGTAGATCCCGATCTTCAGGGCAAAGGAATTGCCAAAGCACTAATGCAACAGGCCGAAGAAGTGGCCAAAACACGCCACATTAACATTTTAAGGGTAGATACCAATAGCGAGAACAAAGCTACACAGGCATTATTTCCCAAGCTGGGTTATCAGTTTAGCGGAGAAATTACATTGGCCAAACGTCCCGGGTTACGTTTTTTTTGTTATCAAAAATTGCTATAAAGCATAAATTATGCATTGTACAGTAATGATATGGAAGAGAGGCTGAGGCTTGAAAGTATTGTGCGACACAACAACCTGCACAGGGTTAAAACCCTGCATCCATTGATGTCATTTATCGATTTACCAAAGGCATAGATTATCCATCAATAAGCTTAACGTATTTTAAAGTCATTTTCTTTGCTATAACAGGGCGCAAAGAAAATGACTTTAACAACTTTACTTTAGCGGAATCTCTATTTTTTTTGTTGCCTGGTTTCTAAATAGTCCTATTGGAGCTTTTGGACTCCATTGTAAACCTGTTTTTATGGTTTTCAGCTCTTTTGTATTGTTAACGGGAATATCGTTTAAACTAAGAATTACATCATTGGCCTGCAATTTCCCGTATAAAATACTTTTTACAGAAACTTCGAGTACCAATACGCCTCTTTCGCTATCCATTCCAGTTGCCGAACGTTCGCCAAGCGTATTTAAATTTTTAACCTTTGCACCCAAAAAGTCATAGCTGCCCTGATCATCTATTTTAACATCGTAAGTAAGTACGGGTAAAGTTACCGGGCGTACCAATGCTTTTAGTGCCGGATCGGTAACGCCAAACTGGTTCATCGGAAAGTTTTTAAAACCAAGTTTTAGCGCTGGCGATCCTATTTTAACCCTGTAATCGCCTATGGCTGGATTTATAAAACCCGCATCGCCATAAGCAGAATTTGCATCTGTACCTGCTTTTTGGGCTTCATTTAATGATCCTTCATCAGGAAAAAGATTGTAGTTTACTTCTTTACCCCAGCCTTGTAAACGGATAGGAAAATAATTTCTGCTTACAATGTTGTGCCTAAAAATGTCATCGCTGTTTTGGAACCATACATGCGGATGAAAAGAATTGTTTAAAATAACATTGTTTTCTACCGTTCTAAAAAATCCTTCCCTAAGTTTTAATCCGCCGTTTAAACATACGTTATTATAAATGTGGTAATTTGAGGAACCATCATCTAAATCGATATCCCAGCCATGATCGCAACGAAAACGATTGTCGTGGATCACAATTTGCTTAATCACATCGGCAGTAATCAGTGTCCGGTTTTCTTTAACAATATTGGTCAGCACATCATAATCGGGGTGCCAATAACGATCGCGGCCCCAGGAGTTAAATGCACCATGATCGCCAGATTCTAATACGGTATTATACACATCATTATAATCAATCATGTGTCCACCCCAGGTACCCTCGCTTACATTTATACCTGCCCTGGGCACATCATAAATGGTATTATGGCTTACTTTAATATCCATAGCCATAGATATTTCGACGCCTGCAACCTGCTTTTCTACTGTGCCCAAACCGTACATCAACGTGTTTTCTACCGTACAGTTTGCCGGATAATTATTGGTTAATGGCCCAGGTGTACGGTCGATATCTTTTAACGGAACAAACTGGTTATATTCGAAACTTGGCGAACGTACAGCTTTAGGATCGCCTACAAAACAAACGCCGCTAGCACCAGCATGTGCAATATGGCAGCCCGAAACTAAGTTGTTGCGGTTGTAATTGCTCATAAACACAGCATTGCCCCCAACAGTATTGAAGTAACAATTTTTAATCACACAGTTTTCTGCACCTTCCATCAGCACAGCTCCACCCCGGTAAATGGTCCAGTCGCTACGCAATAAAGGCTCTTTAGTTTCCATAAATGTGCGTAAAGTATGGCACAACTCCATTCCTTCAATACTGATATTTTTAACTGGTCGTGTTGCCGAACCGCGAAATTCGAACAGGGACTTAAGTTGTGGTACCTCTACCTTTAATTTGGTTAAATCCTGACCTTTTTGGGGATAGAAATAAACAACCTTTTCATTTTTATTAAAATACCATTCGCCTACGGTATCCAACTCTTCGAAAATATTTTCTACAAAACGATATTTGTCGTGCATGCCCATTTGGCGGTTGTTTTGAAAACCTCCTTCAAGCTTTAGTTTTCCTTGTTCATCTTTTCCTGTAATCAGGTATTGATAACCTCCCCATTCATGCTTGTGCAGTGCATGAACAAATCCTCCTTCGGGATGGCTCCAGCCTTTTACCCGCTCAGGGCTAATGGCATCGGCAGCAGCGCCGCCAAAAAAACGGATAGCTGGATTGTAGTTGGGATACCTGGCCATGCGTTGTTGTGCGCCTCCAATAAACAACTGGTCGAATATCAATTCTTCGTTAACCTTTGCTTTCATCATTCCGCCCTGGTAATTTTCCCATTTCAGTGCCAATAACTTACCTCCGCTTACCTTTACCTGCTCGCCCGGATAAGCTTTATAAACTAATGCTGCGCCCTTACTGCGGGAGTCTGCCTGCCCAAAAATTAAAGGAGAAGCAAAATAATAAGTCCCACCGCGAACATAAACCGTTACAGCTTCTTTTATGCCCCTGGCGGTTAATTGTGCTTTAGTAAAAGTAGCAAAAGGCTTTTCTTTAGTTCCAGGGTTACTATCGTTTCCATTCTTAGCTACGTAAAAATCTTTTGCGGTACTGCTGTTGCTCAAAAACAAGCACAACAGGGTAGCAATTACAATTGTTCTGAATATTACCATAAATTATTATTTGTGTAGTGGGGTTTTTATTGTTTTAGCAAAATAACACCAGCAAATTACTGGCTTTTTTTATTTGAAGCGCAGGGCCATTTGCTTTTTTTAAAGGCCAGTCCTGCCATTCGCTTTATTTGCCCTGCGTAAACTCCGGTCTTCATGTCCGCTACTGTCAGGGCTATAAAACTAAGGCTTGTGCAGGGCAAAACCGGCATAGTAGCACAAGCCATAGTAATTTAAACCCGATAGGAGGAGGCGGCCCCCCGATTTTTTATCGGGGGAGCTAAAGCCGTATAGCGGGCCGTATTTGCCATTGTGTGCTACAATTGGTTTTCAAAAAAACCTGTCTATTCTATACTGTTTAAAAGCCCTTGCATGGGTAAATAATTATTTGACATACACTTCAATTTTTACTTTTTTTGGTGCTTTGATTATAAAGCGTATATATCTAATTTAACGTTGGCCCAGTTGTTATTATTTATACAGTGGGTTTTGTTGAATATTGTTATTAACGACTTCCTTATCGGGAATTAGCCAGGTTTGGTTATATAGTCCTATTGGGTTGATTAATCCGCTACCCCTTCTATTTTGAATATTTTGCAGTGTATTTGTTCTTTTAAGATCGAACCAGGTGCCGCCTTCCAAACAAAGTTCCCATTTGCGCTCCATCCAAACCGCTTCGCGAAACTGTTGGGCTGATAGTCCGGCCAAATCTGGCACATTGCTTAAATCGGCTTTGTTTACCCTTGCCCTTTTCCTTATTTCGTTAATATAAGTATAAGCACCCGTAGGACCATTAATTTCATTTTCGGCCTCGGCAGCTATAAGGTACATTTCTGCCAACCGAAGATAAGGGAAATTATAACTAACAATAGCGCCTGACGAAGTTACACCAGAGGCAACACCCGATGCATCGGCAAATTTCTGAAAAAACGGGGCCAGTGTTGTGCCTCCCGGAGCAGGAAAATTTTGTACAATCCCCCATTCTTTGCGCTGATCTCCTTTAGCAAAGCTGTTGATAAACCAAGGTGCCGGAACAAGGATGGGATTATAGGTAGCGGCAGTTAGGGTTAAGCCATGTACCGGATTGCCGCCCAAACCAGTTACATATTCTTTTTCCCATATCGATTCGGTAGTATAGGTGGTTTTATGAAACACGGCCGAAAAATCATCAACCAAATGAATTCCATTTGTATTGTTAATTACGGCCACCGCTTTTTGTTTGGCATCAGTATAATACTGCGTTTGCTTTAAAGGATTTCCAGCCATGGTTAAATACACCCTGGCCAGCAAAGCGGTAGCCACCAGTTTATACACCCTACCTTGTTCGGTAGTTGTTTCCGGAAGGTTTTGCTCGGCATATTTAAGGTCGTCTAAAATTAAACCGTAAATGGCTGCCTGCGGACTGCGTGGCATTTGCAAACTGCCATAATCGGTAGCCGGTTTTACGGGCATAGGTACATCGCCATAAAGTTGAACCAGATGAAAATAGGCATAGGCTCTTAAAAAACGGGCTTCGGCACCAAGTGTTGCCTTTTTTGTATCGGCTAAAGGTCCGGTAGGTAAGGCCGCGAGAATGAAATTGGCATTTTTTATAATGGCATAAGCATCGGCCCAGTTTTCTCTGGTATTATAGTATACATCCGATGGTGCATTCTGGTACATTGGAAGTGCCTGTTCGTAAGCAGATGCCGGATTACCATAAATATCGGTACACATCTCTAACATCATGGCTTTATTTCCCGAATAAAGTGGCAAATTAGCGTATATACCACGTACAGCCAACTCATAACTTTCGGCGTTTTTAAAGAAATTTTCCGGGGAGATAAATGTTTTGGCACTTTCATCCAAAGTCTTTTTACATCCCGAAAAGCCCGCTGAAAGTAAGAGCAAGGTATATAAAGAGTATTTAATATATCGTTTCATAATCTGTTCTTCTAAATGATTAAAAATTAACTTTAACACCTGCTGTAATGGATTTAGTAGATGGATAATTCCCCCTGTCCCATCCATTTACATTGGAACTTGCCCAGGAAACCTCGGGATCGTAGCCTGAATATTTGGTTATGGTAAAAAAGTTTTGCGCACTGGCATAAATGCGGATAGAGACAATTTTTAAGGTTTTTAATAATGCTGGCGAGAAGGTATAACCCAATGTTACATCTCTTAATTTCAAGTAAGAGCCGTTTTCTACCCATAAACTATTTGCATAGTCGCGCGTGTATTGCATACTGTTTTTTGAAGGCTTATCGCTCCCATTACTGCTGCCTGGTCCAGTCCACCTTTGATCAAAAGCTTCTTGCGAAGGCGTCCATAAACCGTTTAATGTAAGGTTATATTTCCTAAATTCGTTAACAATCTTATTTCCATATGAACCGACAAAAAGCAGGTTTAAATCAAAATTTTTATAGGTAAATGTATTGTTAAAACCAAAAGTAAACTTAGGCGTTAAATTGGCCAACACGTGTTTATCAGCATCATCAACCTTTCCATCGCCGTTATAATCCAAAAATTTATATTCTCCGGCTTTCTTTTGCGATTCGCCATTTGCTACCGCTTCTGCATCGCTTTGATATACACCTGTTACGGTTTGTCCGTAAAAAGAATACATTGGCTTGCCTAAAATCATTGGAAACCAGTTCCCTCCTGCGCCAACTTCTTTATAAGTAACAGGGCTACCATTTGCTGTTTTTCCAAGATCGGTAACCTTGTTCTCGTTATGCGATACGGTTAAAGTAGAAGACCATTTAAAATCTTTACCTTCAATATTTCTGCTCGTTAACTGAAATTCAAATCCGCGGTTTTGTACCGATCCTATATTTTGTAAAACTGTAGTAAAGCCCGATGATGTTGGCAAATCAACAGCCAGAAGCAAATCTTTCGTCTTTTTGTTATAATAATCGGCAGTTAGCTGAATTCTATTTTTAAAAATTCCAAAATCAATCCCTAAATCTAATTCATTTGTGGTTTCCCATTTCAGGTTTTGATTGGGCAACGAGCCTAATATATAGCCTAATGTGGCTTGATTATTAAAAATAGGATTTACCGAAGTTACCCTGGCCAGGGTTTGATAAGGATTAATAGCCTGACTACCTGAAGCCCCGTAGCTTACTCTTAATTTCAAATTTGAAACCGTAGCACTGTTTTTCAGAAAATCTTCTTCAGATACTTTCCAGGCCAATGCGCCCGATGGAAAGAAAGCATACTTATTATTCTGTCCAAAAACCGAAGAACCATCGTATCTCCCGGTTAGGGTAGCAAAATATTTGCCTTCATAATTATAATTGATCCTTCCCAGATAAGAAATCAGATTCCGCTCACTAAAACTGGTAGAGGGTTGTGCTTTATTGGTGGCCGACTGGATATTGTTATTCAGGTAATCGTCGGTTACAAAACCCGATGCTTCATTACTATTTAACCCTTCTGATTTATCGTATTGATAGGTAAAGCCTGCAACAGCATCAAGGCTATGGGCGCCAAAAGTGTGGTTATAGCTCAACGTGTTCTCATTCGTAAAAGAAGAACCATTGCTATACGCTTTCGAGGCTCTTCCTGCCGGCTGGCCGAAAGTAATGCTGGGCGGGTTGTATATGTCTACCTTAGTATTATAGGCATCGATATTGGCACTGCTTTTGAATTTTAAACCTTTGGCTATTTCATAAGTAAACCCTGTACTGCCAAGTATCCGTAATGTATTGCTGGGATTATATTGTTCTCTGGCCATGCCTACCGGATTGGTTTGTCCGTAGGATACGCCAGTAAAAACCGTATATTTTCCGTTGGCATCGTATACACCCTGTGTTGCTGGCATAACCATGGTTTGAAAGGGTACGCCGCCGTAATCCGCGCCTACATAATTTGCCTGTAAATATCTTTCCTGTACCAGGGATAAGTTCATATTGAGGGTTAATTTCTCGCTTAATTTCTGATCGAGATTAAACCGGGAAGACAATCTGCGGTAATTGGAGTTCTCAATAATTCCGTCCTGATCAAAATAACCAAGAGAGGTATAATATTTGGTTGTTTCGGTTCCTCCTGCAAAAGACAAGGTATGGTTTTGGGCGGGAGCGTTCTTGTAAACCTCATCCTGCCAATCAGTTCCTTTTCCTAAGCCTTGTAATTGAGCCGTGGTATAAGGTTGCGGTAATCCGTCATTGGCTGCAACTTCATTCTGCAACTGACCATATTCTGCCGCATCAATTAAATCTTTTTTCTTTCTCAGGCTTTGAACACCGTACGATCCGTTATAGTTGATTTGCAATTTTCCTGATTTGCCGCTTTTTGTGGTAATCATAATTACACCATTTGCACCTCTGGAACCATATATTGCTGTTGAAGAAGCATCTTTTAACACATCAACGCTGGCAATATCATCTACATTTAACTGACCTGCAATCCCTTGTGTAAGGATACCATCTACCACGTATAAAGGCTTATTATCGCCACCAATAGAATTTGCACCCCTTATGGCAATTAACATGGCTTCGCCCGGCTGACCTGAACCCTGGTTAACCTGCACACCGGCCATTTGCCCCTGCAGCGTTTGTGCTACATTAGAAATGCCCTTTACCTGGGTTACTTTATCTGCACCTATAGAAGATACCGACCCGGTAAGGTCAGTTTTTTTTACCGAACCATAACCCACAACGACTACCGATTCGAGTTGTCCGGTATCTTCTTCCATCCTTATATCAGGAAGCTGCTCACCGTTAACCGTAAATTCTTTCGTTTTAAATCCAATAAAGGAAAATAACAGTACATCCCCTTTATTCGCAGTTAAAGAGAAACCTCCGTTTGCATCTGTTACGGTACCTTTCCCTTTTTCGCCTTTCAGCATCACATTCACACCCGGAATCCCTTGTCCTTTTGCATCTACCACTCTCCCTCTAACCGCTATTTGAAGTGAAATTTTTATAGGCGTTGGGTTGGCTACCGCTTCTTTTTCGATGATGGCTATATTTTTGCCAACCACTTTAAAGGTTACCGGCAAATCTTTTAAAGATTGTGTTAAAGCTTCATTTATAGAAACATTTTTCAGCTTTACAGAAGTCTGGAGGCGACTTACATCATAATTCTTAATAAAAAAGACGTAATCTGTTTGTTTTTCAATTAGGCTGAATAGTTTATCCAGTTTAACATTGCGCTCATTTAAACTGATCTGGCTATATCCTTTTGCATTTACATGCATCAGGCTGATAATCATTAAAAAAACGGTTAATTTCATGACTGACAGTAATTTTTGTGGGAGCCATGTTTTTAGCATAGCTGTACTAATAGCATTTATTTCCATACTTTTGGTTGTTTGGGTTAATACAAGAATTGGATTTGAAATTTTTTATCCCTGACATTGTCAGAAATTCGGGTAGACCCAAATGTTTGCCGCGGAAGTACTTCGACCTACTTCTGCGGTTTTTGCGAATACCCAGCCGCCGAATGTCATCGGGTTTTTAGTGCTCGTTTCATAGAAAAATTAATTTATATTTGGTTAGTTTGTTTGTTACTATCTTTGTTTAAGGGTAAATAATAGCTATTTTCCTGCCCTCAATCTTAAAATTTACTTTCGAAAAGCTCAGCAGTTCTAACGTTTGTGCCAGACTTGTATTCCGGTGTATTTTGCCAGAAAATAAAAGGGGTGGAATGTTTCCCGAGTAGCTTACTTCTACATCGTACCATTTAGCCAACTGGCGCATCAAAGTCTTGAGGCTAGCTTGTTTAAACATGAAATATCCATTTTTCCAGGCCACAGCCAGCTCTACATCGGCAGGGGCAATTTCAATTGTTTTGCCTTTAAGTAGGGCTTGTTCTCCAGGTTTTAGCAGTGCCTGTTTTCCAAACTGTTTTAATAAAACACTTCCTTCTAATAAGGTTGTTCTGTCTCCATCTTCATCAGCATAAGTATTCATATTAAAATGTGTACCCAATACCTCTACTTCCTGTTTATTGCTTATTACCCTAAAAGGTTTTGCCGGGTTGTGGGCGACTTCAAAATAACCTTCGCCAGTTAGCTCAACCCTTCTTTCTTTTGCCGAGAATTTTGCAGGAAATTTTAACGAGGAAGCAGAATTTAACCAAACAACTGTACCATCTGGCAAGCTTATCTGGTATTGACCACCCTTAGGCGTTTCTATCTTATTATAGACCAGCTCTTTACCTTTATCCTGTAAAATATGCTTATCGGCGGTATAAATTAATTGGCCATCGGCGGCTTTACGAATACTAATGCCAGTTTGTTCTGCAATTTTGCCTTTGGCTGCATCGGTAAGCACAATCTGCTCGCCGTTACTCAAAGTAAGTATGGCCTTGTTTCCTCCCGCAGCAACATCCTGAACAAGAGCTTTCGCTTTAGCAACCTGCTGCACAGGGTGATTGATAGAATAAAAATAAATACCTACGCCGACTAACAACAAAATGGCTGCTGCTCCTGCTAATTTTAACCAAAGTTTGAATGATTTACTGTTTTTATGGGGAAGGCCTGCCTTTTTAAGCGTACCAACCCACATTTCTTTATCCAGGTGCTCAAAATCATCTTGTTCTAAAAAAACTCTTTCTGCAGCTTCTTTCAGATACCAACGTTCAACCAAAATCCGTTCTTCCGGGCTTGCTATTCCTTGATTATATCTATCGATAAGTTTTTGCGCTTCCTGTTCGTTCATATTTTGTTATTTAAAAAGCTTGCATTTTACGCCGCTTTTAAATAAAACACATGAAAGTAGTTTAGGGGGTATTGGCCAATAAAATATTTTTGTCACCTATCGTCATTTCGACCGTAGCGGAGAAATCTAACGTCATTTACCTATGGCTGGTGTTATCACCAGTTATTAACCATTAAAATATAGCGCTGTTTGTTGAAAAGCAAATACTGTGCAATTGGCAAGTGCTGCCCCGCTATTCGGCTTTAGTCCCGATGAAAAATCGGGAGCTATCGCCTGCTATCGGGTTTAGGTTGGTCAGGCTTGTGCTACTAGGCCGGTTTACCTTGCACAGGTTTTTATTTTTAGCTCTGACAGTAGCGAACATGAGCCCGAAGTTTACGCAGGGCGAGTAAAGCGAATGGCAGGGACAAACTTTTTAAAAAGCGGATAGCCCTGCGCTTCAAAGTAAAAAATTGTAATTGCGAATAATCATTAAAAAATAAACTGAAGCAGCAATAAAGCCACGCCGGCCAATTCTTTCAAATTACCTCTAATTACTTTTATAGAATTATGAATTTGTTTTTTAACCGTTTCACTGGATATTCCGAGTTGGTTTGCAATCTCCTGGTGGGTAAGATTATCCTTTCTGCTTAGTTCAAAAACTTGTTTCATTCGAGGCGGGAGTTGTTGAATTTCTGTTTCAATTGCTGCTGCAAGATCGCGCTCATTAAGTACATCCATGGTTAATGTACTCGCCTCATTAAGGTATGTTGCTAAAGAATTTAAATATAATTGCTGGTATTTATTCTTACGAATAAGGTTTAACACCTTATTTCGGGCACTTACATAAAGGTATGCAGAAAGCGCTACCTCGGTAGGAATTGCTTCAGATTTGATCCACAACGAACTGAAAAGTTCCTGAATAACATCTTTTGCCTCTTCTTTATCCAATAACATTTTATAAACATGCCCATACATCACTCTCCAGTATCTGTTATAAATTTCTGTAAATGCTGTCTGGTTACCGTTTTTCAGAAGTATAACCAGCTCCCTATCATTAACCATATACTATCCCCTTTTTATTTACAGCCAATCCATACGGTATAAGTTAACACTATTATAAGCAGATACAGGCTTATCCTTTTCGCATCTCAATAAAATATTATATTTGGCTTTAACAAATTTAGAAGTACCAAGACATCTTTATTCCTCATGATTAGCAAACCATTAAGCCCTTTTAGCACAATAATTTAACTGATCGGAGTTTTTTATTCTTATTAGGAGATAGAATTATGATAAATAAAGCTCATAGATGATCGTATGCCAAAACAATAAAATCCGGGTTTATTCTTAGTGAAGGGATAACAAAAAGCAAACAACAGCTGTTGTTTGCTTTTTAGAGAAGATTATTTTATCCGGTTTTACCTTGTTGTGTAACCTCCATTTGCAAAAATGGTTTGCCCGGTAATCCACCAGCCTTCAGTTACCAAAAATGCTACAAGTGGTGCTATGTCTTTAATATCGGTTAAACCACCTAAAGCCGAAGCCGACTTGTGATAAGCAACGGCGTCATCAGCTTCCTGCCCGTAAAAGAAAGGTGTATCCATTGGCCCTGGTGCAACTGCTGTTACCGAAATCCTTCTGTTTCCAAATTCTTTAGATGCCATTCTTGTAAAATGCTCTACAGGTGCTTTTGCGCCCGCATAAGTAGAGTACAAACCTGTATAAGCTGCTAAAAGAGAAGTTACAATTGTACAAATTTTCCCATTATCATTTAATGTCTTCCCTGCTTCCTTAATAAAGAAATAAGCAATTTTTGAATTGATGTGGAACATAGTATCGTATTCCGTTTCGCTGGTATCAAGAATAGGTTTCTTTAATACCATTCCTACCGTATTAATTGCAATATCAATTCCCCCGAATTTCGTTTTTGTTTCTTCAAAGAGCTTTTCGATATGCTCATTTTTTGTTAAATCTGCCTGAAATAAAAATGCTGTTCCACCCGCATTTGTAATGTCTGCCAAGGTTTTTTCCGCATCGGCTTTTGTACTGTCGCTATTATAGTGAATGGCTACCTTTGCACCTTTAGCTGCAAAATCACGGCTTAATAAGCCACCTAAATTTTTCGCACCGCCGGCAATTAAAACCACTTTTCCGTTTACATTGTTTTTTGTCATTTGATTTAAATTTAAATGTTATCCAATTGATGTAATAAAGGTAGGCCGGCAAAAAATATAAATCATGGTGAACTTTTCGGAACTTTTAGTGGTTCTATTTTTTTCCTTCAGCTCTGAACTGTCCCGGTGTTTGTCCGGTAATTTTTTTAAAGAATTTTGAAAAGTTGGAAGGATCGTAAGTCAGTGTTCTTGCAATTCCCGAAACCGATTCGCCTGTATCAGAAAGCATTTGTTTTGCCTGCTCAATAATTTTAAGATCGTAAAAATAACAAGGATGGTTCCCCGTTTCTTTCCGAACGGTATCCGTTAAATGCTTATGTGATACAAATAATTCACTCGCGATTTGATTAATTTCCATAAAACCACTCACTTTTCCTGTAACAACATCGGCAATATGTTTATCCAGTAAGTCGAAATAGTTTTCAGTAATTTGGCTGCTTCTCTTTAGCATATTTTAATTTGCTTTGTTTATCCGGTTAAATTTCAAAAAACAACATAAGAATATATCGCGTATAAAGTTATTTATATTAAGCTATGAATTTTTAAAGATTTCTAATAACCAATAAACCAATTGGTTTCAAATATTGAACCAACAAAACAAACGCTTCCTCTGAAATCTATTTTAGACCAAATTCTCCCCTCCCGCAAAAGCGTTTAAAACTTATCTGTTTTACGCAATACCTGTCAAATGTCCTATTAAATGAAGGCATTTTTATAAACAATGTCATGCTATTATTCTTTCCTGTTTATGTTGATGAGCCTTACCATATTTTCATTAAATGATGGAAGTTTACTTTCTAATATGGAGAAAAAATGAAGATCTGCATTTTCTACTTCAACAAGTGCTTTTTGCAAAACAACTTCACCATTCTCGGTTAGTTTGATTGTTTTTGCCCGGGTGTCGGTTTGATGTTCCTGACGGGTAATAAAATCTTTTTCTTCCAAAGTTCGTAGCACTTTTGACACCATCATTCTATCGGCATTACTTTGATTGGCGATATCGACTTGGGTTACTTCTTTTTTTGTTTTAGAAAGCCAGGCTAATGCACACAAGAGTACAAATTGCGTTTGTGTTAAATCTAATGGATCCAAAACTTGTTTTTGATTGCGTTGCCACAACATGGTTAACTGTCCAAGCAGGTAACCCGGGCTGTCGTTTGGACTTTTAAACTGAAACTCTATTTCTTTAGGCATAATGATGTTGAAGCATTTGTGATGAAATTAGATTAAAGTCGTTTTGGTTAATTTCAAAGAAACCAAAACGAAAAGCATAACCCCATTTTTTTTTATTTTGAATAAAAGCTAAGTTATCGATTAATGGCAGAATAGAAATATCTTCCGTTTGCGAAAATTCTATATTTCTTCTTGAAGGACAAAAATCTTCTGATACCTGAACCTGATAGATTTCATCATCTGATACCGTTCCTAAAGCGGTAAACTCCTGACATTTGTCGGGTTTTCCCAGTGTTTGTTTCCCTGAATAATAAACAATAAAATCGCCTTTTTTCATTCGCTTTAACGGTGAAGATTTCCCGTGGCACGATTGCCCAATCCCTTGCGTAATACCTTTTTTCACATGGTCTTTTGATGCCACGATTATCCAATATTTTGTGTCTCTCGTAGTCATGGCGATTTAATTTGTTTCCAATAAGGTGATGAGGTAACCATCGGGGTCTTTTACCATCAAGGTTTTACCAAACGGAGTATTGTTGATTGAACCTAAAGGTGTTACGCCATTTTCTAAAAGCTGACTTTGCAGATCCTCAATTTTTTGATCAATCGAAAACCAAAGAGATGCGCCAATACCGAGTTCTTTGCCGTCTAAATTTCCAATGGGTTTTCTTATTGCAAAACTTGCGTCGCCTTTGTTATACTTAAAAATACAGGCTTCCAAATTCGACAATTCGGATAATTCGAACCCTAATTTATTGGTGTAAAATGCTTTTGAAACCTCTAAATCTCTTACTTGAAGAGATGCAAATTCTAATTTTATCATTTTAGTTATTTTTGTTGTCGCAAATATAATATACACGACAACAAAAAGCGAATATTTTTAACAAAATCTTAATGATAAGCTTTCAATCTCTATTTAAATGGTAACAGCCAGATTGCACTTTGTTAAACAGCTGGATACAGCTATGCAGTTGATACTGAAGTCAAAAGGCGCAGCATTTAAAACAGTAAAACAATACCGCAACCTTATGAATTACTCAAGTGGACATAATCCAGGTTATTATATGGCAGATATTATCGTACGCAATGGTTATCGTAAAGCACTAATTGAGAATGTACAAAACCCTTTTTACTTTATTTACATGTATAATAAGGCAGCCAAAAAAGATAAAAACCACCGCCAATATTTTCAAAAATGGCAATTAGTTTTTGTAAATCTTTGGAAAATAGATATTGGAAAACAGGTATTTCCATAGACGAATAAAGTCTAAAAATCTCACTGTGCGTATTTCCCCAGAATAATCTGGGCTCAATCAAAACAAAATAGCTTTGGTTATGTAGGTATAAGAGTTTTAAACTAATCTTCTATCCCACTTTACCAGACTGAACCATGAGTAGGAATGCCTTTTAACATCTAAATCACTTTTGTTACTTATAGAGCCTATAATTGAGGATTTGGAGCGAAAAGTATTCATATAAACAGCGAATAAAAATTATCCTGATTTTCATGAAGAACACCTTGAAAAGATTATTTTAGAACAAAAAAGTAAGTCGAAATAGTTTTCAGTAATTTGGCGGCTTCTTAAACCTCTCCTCCTTTTATTTACGAAACAAGTCATTTGGCCTTTTTAAGGACACAACCATAATAGACTGTAAAAATTTTAGAATCCGTTCTACCTATTAACTGAAACTGTTTATAATAAGGGCAAGACCGTTATCAGTTTCACTTGCTAAATGTTTTTATGACCTGCCCTTGTTTATTAAGTAAAACGTGTTTTTTATCAAGTGTCCAGGCTTGCCGCTGATTGTTTTTAAAATCTGTTACTCTACTAAAAAGTTGCCCTGCTTTATTTATGTAACCTCCATCGTAACCACCTCCCCATGACCAATGCACAACATGCATTGATTTGGAACCACCAAGTGTATATTCTGCAATGCCATTTTCAAAAAAAGTTACAAAATCAAACATTGCCGGAATAATTTTTTCGTAATTTTTATTTGCAAAACCCATCTTACCATTTTCTACAAACCTAAAAAGTCCTTCCTCGAGATAATCGGGGCCACTATCATAAATAAATGGACGAAGAATAATGCTATCCTGTCTGTTAATGTAAACCCAACCGCTATCGTCATATACAAGCGCTACCTTATACATTTTCTCTGGTGTGTCGCTTTCGTATCCTACCGACAGGTACTTTGCTTTAATAATTATTTTTCCGGTTACACTCTTAAACCCAACCAATTTTTTTCCCGATGTTGTATCCAGGTATGACAGTAGATAATCCATCTTTTTTTGTCCAAATGCAGTCAGATTACATAATAATATTACCAAGCTAAAGAATGTCTTCATACGTCTTTTTAGTTATTTTCAATTCACAAGCTTAATTAATCATTGATTATTTACAATTGTATTTTATATCTATCAAATCAGTTTCTACTTTCTCGTAAGTAGCAGTGGCTTTTGCTTGGATAATATTGCCTTTACTATCTTTCTTATACGCATAAAAAACTGGAGAAAGTCCTGGGGTTTTAGTTTTAATAATTAGTTTTTTTAATGGCTTACCATAATAATATCTAAGTACGCCGGTAAATTCGAAAGGAAGATCTTTTATGTTATAATGAAAATTATTAGGAAAAAGCTCATTCGATGAGCTAACTGCAATAATATCTACATCTTCGGGAGATTCTTCTTCTGTATTGTTTTCCATTTTTTGCAAGCTACCATTCGTAATTATATACTTTGATGATTTTTGATAAATTCCATTACTAAAATAAACCGATTTGGCCAAATAACCATTATTGTCGTAACTATACCTAATGTTGATAAGTGGATTTTCGGAACTAATTATTCTTCCTTTTGGATCTAATTTGTGATGAACGGTAATCCATCTTTTTTCACCACCGTTATAACCGTATTTTTCAATAATTTCGGTATTGTTGTAAGTGTAATTTCGCTCTGTATCGACTGATTTTAAATCAATTACTCTGCCTTGTATATCATAAGTACAACTCACGCTTTCTGTTGGTTTTTTCTGATTTAAAAACTTAGTCTCCGAGGTACTGATTAAACAAGTTTCGCTTTGTTTTTTAGTCGTTTTTGCAGTTAAACAATCCAACGGCTGCGTTAAAAAAGATAATAAAAATGCAGATATAAGTAGATTTCTCATATTGATTTTAATTTGTTTTTTCGATATAAAGTATGTCCGTTGGGTTATCTTTTAAACAATGAATAGTGATGGCCATATTGGCTCGCATTTCGCTAAAAGGAAGACTGGGTTGCATTACAGTAGTTATCGACCAAGAATCTATAGATCTATATTCCGTTTCAATAGAGTATTTATACCCCTTACTTGTCCACCTTTGGTCAACAGATAAAACGGTCGTATAAACCACTAATTTATGGTCTATCTTAAGGTTTTTAAACGAATTTTTATAAAAAGGAATTACAAACCTTAAAATTAAAAACACAACAATAGCAGTAAAGCCTACAGCAAAATAAGTGCTTCCGCCTGCAGTATGGCTACTCATGTCGTCAATTATTATAGCCCCCATAAATACAAAAATTAAAATGATAAATGGCGATATAATCAAGCCTAATACAAGCCTGGCTTTTAGTATAAACTTTAATTTTTTTCTTTCCGATTCGGTAAGTGGCTCCTCTTTTATAACCATTTTTTTCTTTTGTAATTATGCGGTTTTTTAGCTTTTAAATGATTTGTAAAATTCCGAC
Source organism: Pedobacter nototheniae (assembly GCF_032678625.1). GTDB lineage: Bacteria > Bacteroidota > Bacteroidia > Sphingobacteriales > Sphingobacteriaceae > Pedobacter > Pedobacter nototheniae_A. The sequence continues at coordinate 434,950 of NZ_JAVTSO010000004.1, forward strand.
ATTCGGTAATGTTTCTTAATGGAAAGCTTGGTCAATTTATCTTTTTATTTCTCCTGATTTTGTTACATCAACATCCTACCCATCGTTCCATCTTTGTTTAAAACGTAAGCTATATTATAAATTTCTCCTGCGTAGGCCAGGGCATTTATGCACCTAAAAAGTCTTTCATTTACCCTGATTCCATACCGTCTGGGAATCATATCATTGTTTTTGTATCCAATATCAATCTCAAATTTTTCGGTTACAATGCCAGAAATAACCATTTTTTCTGTAGCGCCAAACGATTTGAAAAATATAAACAAATTAGGGCAAAAAGGTAGCGGCACCAAAATAACTACGGGCAAAAAATAGCGTAGATCGAAAATACCAAATGCAAAATAAATAACAGCCATCAGCCCAATTTCGAAGCAAACCATTATTAGCATGGGTTTAAATAAACTAAATGTATTTTTTCGCAGGTAACTCAAATCGTTATCATCTAAAAGCTGTTTTGTTTGTTTATTTTCTGCTACTTTAGGATATTTTACATCAAACAGTAGTTCCATTTCCGGCAAGCCACTTATAATGATTTCTTCGTCATTTCTACAAAAATCGAGCATATAAGCCCGATAATTTTGGATGTAAAAACCTATACCCAAAAATGGCCTCAGCGTGTAAGTTTCTTTTTCAATTTTATAAACAAGGCGGGTGTTATCTCCTCGCATACTTTTCAGTTTCCCACTAATAACCGTTTTTTGATTTGCCTTAATGATTTTGAGCCCTGTACGGAGTTTTAAAAATCTCGCTTTAGCGTAAAAAAAAGGAAGCGCCAAGGTACTTAAGAACAACACAATAGCCGGAATAAAAAACAGGTTATCTCCAAATGTGGTCATTGGTACAGCGAAAAGAAGCACCGTTGTCCATAAGAAAAAAGGCACCAATAAAAGAACCAAACCCATCGCATTTATTTTAACGATTTTGCGTACAATATTGGCATCTTCCTTACTAAGTATAGTCTTTTTAATTTCTATGTTTTTTAATGCGAAATACGCTTAACCCGTATCGGTTTACTACCTTTTTTCAAATGTGTAATACTCTTAACCCGCATCGGTTTATACAAATATTTAACTGCCGTACCTTCAATAGGGTCGTAACCAATATCTAATTTAGCCGTACCAATTAATTTGCCGTTTTTATCATAACTTTTCATTATTTTATTGTCAAAATAAGTTTCTTGCCTAATGCCTTTAATATCTCCATCAAAATCAATTACATACTCCATATCTCCGCCTTTACTTTTTATTGCGGTATCGTAATCTGTAGATCCTTCTTCATCACCTTTATAGTAAATCATAAAGGCATTAACCTGTTCATTATTAAGGTAAAGAGCCTTTCCTTTTACTTTCCCGGTTTCATCGAAAGAATTAACCTCGCCATTAATCAGTCCATTTTTTAAAGTTGCAACTTCTATCAACTGACCGTTTTCGGCATAAAATTTAGCCAAGCCATCAAATTTTCTATCCGTTTTAGAAAGAGATAAGGCTTCGAAATACAGTTTACCCGATTTGTAATAATCTCTAAATAAATATTTATCTCCAACTTTTTCGGGCATTGGTGTGTAGAAATAGATGTCTTGCTTCTCGGTTGTAGGTTGCCAATTCTTGTCGAAATACATTGTGGCTATTTGATTGGGAAAACTACCTAAATAAAGCAGTTTGAAGATAATTAAAAAAGGAATTCTCAGCATGACAAAATGTGTTTAAAATTTATAAGTTATTTTTCTTTTTCCCATGCAAAAACTCGGTTCCCGATCTCAATAAAAAAATAATTAAACTGGCGAGCCAAAATGCATACCCTATGCCTGGTACTGCACTTTCGATAATTGTTGAACCTCCACCACCTCCTACAATTCCCATATTTCCATGAAAAGTATGTCCGTTAATAATAAAAGTTAGTGCAAAAAATACAGCTGTGCCTTTAAATACTAATGATAGTTTAAAGTTTTTTCTGGTAAACCAGGCTAATAACACAAAAATATTTGCCCACCAGCTAATTCCTGCCCGGGTAAAAGCTTCGGTCCAGCCCATCAAAAGATACCATATTCCAGCATCATCAGTGTTAGTACCCGCTACAGGCAATATCAGGCTTATAATAAAACAAGCAATACCAATATACTTGAGTCTTCTATTCTTTTTTTCCAAAATGTATGTTGCTAATTATATTCCAGCACATCTTCAATTAAAAAAACGTTGCCCGAAGGAATTACCTTGATGTCTCTTTTGTAATCGATTTTAGCTTCAGTATCTCTAATGGTTACGCCGAACAGATAAGCGTTCCCGATTTTTTTCGTAAAATCACAGCGGGTTACTTTTATTAATCCATAATCTTGACCAGGTACCAGATAGCCAACACCAATGCCAGCATATTTACAGCTAAAATCTTTAGTCCATTTTTTTGTAAAAGCCTTCAAACTCATGCCTCCATCCATATCAACATTCATCGCATCATCTTTATAAGCCATGTATTTGGCTGTATAAATTTCTTGATGTTTTCCTTCAGCTTCATCATTTGTATTTTCTGCAAGGCCATTTGCCTTGTTTAAACTACCGGCAACGGCAAGGGTAATCCAAGTTTTTGCTTTTTCGATGGTCTTGTTTTCTCTATTTATTATTTGTGGATCAATGATTTTATTATCGGGTTTCTTTTTTTGTGCGTTGGCGAAATTAACGGTGCTAAATGCGATGATAATTGTGGTAATTAAAAATTTTTTCATCTGTTGAGGTGTAGTTTTGTTTTTAAATAATGGGTTGTTTGTAAGTTTAATCTAAGCGCTCTACATTTTAGTGGCTTTATATTCTATTTTTTATCCTTGAAAATCTCCACAATCGTGTTGCTTAAATTTTTTCAATAGTTTTTTCAATGTATAATATTTAGAAATTCGTAAATTTTGATATTTAGCCTTATTGCCTATAATTTTTAATTCATATATAGGTGCTTTGTCTATTTGGTTAAATATAAAGTTGAGTTGTTTTGTCTTAATATTAATCCTATTCTCAGTATTTGTGATTTCTACAATTTCTAACACTTGATTTTGTTGCTCATCACATACATTTGTCAATTTTATTGTTTTTTCAGTTATTGATAATTTTGCTAAATCGCAAGCATAACAATTACCTGAAAGGTCTAAACCAAATTTTTTATAAATATTTTTACTTTTCGGTTCTACAATATCAATAGGAATTAATTGTTTTAGCTGTTCAATTTTAATGACTTTATTGTTAATATTTACTGTTGGATTTACAACATTATTTTCGGGTTTCTTTTTTTGCGCATTGGCGAAATTAACTGTAGCAAATACCGTAAAAACGGCGATAATTAAAAATTTGTTCATTTTTTTTTATGTTTCGTATTGGGTTTAATTAGTGTTTAATTTTTAAATAAGCACCTTGTAAACTTGCATTTGGGCCTGTAAACCCGCATTTGTCTGTTTCTTCGTACATGGTAAAAATTCTTAAAAAGCCGTTGTAAAAAGTGATTTTAAATTTGCAGGTTTTGTTTACCTCAATAATACTCTCATTATTTTTTATCAGCATGCCTGTTCCGCTTGCGCTGGCCACATCTTTGGTTTCACCGCCAGTTACTCTGGCTATTGCATAAGCGTAGGTTCCGTTTTTTTCTTTTGTTATTTTGATAACACCGTCAAATCCAGTTTCGCCAAGATGATATTCGTAATCACCTTCAAATCCGGCAGTTGCCAAAACATTTGGCTTTAGGGTAGTATGTGCTTTAAAAGTAAGATTCATCGGGTAGCTAAGGTCTGATTTGGTCGAGCCCCATTCGCCAACAAGTTTTTGCTCGTGATCGGTCAATTTTGCTTTGATGATGCCACTCATATTTCCGTTTTTTTCATACTCGGCCAAGGTGTAAACATATTCTTGTTCGATGTTGAAAGTGCCAATTATTTTAATTGGTATCGGGTTTTTCGTATTCAGGTATTTGATTTCACCAAAAACGGTGTTGTCCCCCAATATGGTAAGATCGAGCTGCACAGGAATTTTTTTGTTGATAAAACCCGTATAGCTAAACTTGTCTTTATCTAATATTCCCGGCGTTTTTTGTTGCCCATGGCAAATGCCAGCAAGCAAGCAAAAAATAACCAATACGTTTATTTTAATTAAATGTTTCATTTTATGTAATTGGTGTTTATAAATTAAAGTTCAGTACACCACAAAAAGTAATATTTTTTAGGAAAAGCCACAAAAGGAACAAAAGAACACAAAATATGATCTTGGTGACCTTCGTGGCTTTGTGGTAAAACACTAAACTATAAGGCATTGGCTACTCATTTTTACCTTTAAATCCTTTAAAAAGCTTGCCTAAAAAAGTCTCTTCTTCTATTTCTAAACCAGCCGATATTGCTTTTTGCTTGTATTCATTGGCCAAAGCTTTATCTTTAAATTCTGGGTTGCGGGCATAAATTAAGTACAGGCTTTCAAAAGCATCTGCTCGATTAAATTCCTCGGCTTTTTTATAATATTTAATGGCGAGGGGTAAGTTTACCTTCATTTGTTCGCCATATTCTGCGTAAAAGCCCAATTGCCAGTTGGCATAACCCGGAGTTTCATCGCCATCAATAGATTTTAATAAATAAGGCAGTGCTTTGTTCGGCATATCGAGCTCGTTGTACAGCCAGCCGAGTTCGGCATTTACATTTTGATCAATTTCATCTGCTTTTAAATAATATTTTAAGGCCAATTGCGTATCTTGTTCTTCATGTTCGCCGTCGTAATAATAGTGCCCCAAATGAATGGCCGATTGCATATTGCCCGCATCAAAAGCTTGCTTGTGCCAATGTACCATCTGCTGATAATCGATTGGCGTGCCCATACCGTCGGAATAGCAAAACGCGGTATTGAGCATCGCAGTATCACAACCCAATTGTGCCGATTTTAAAAACAGCTGAAAAGCTTGCGCATCATCTTTATATTCGGGATATTTTCCTTCGGGATCTTCGTAAATTCTGGCCAAATCGTTCATCGCCTCTGCATTACCCAAATCTGTAGCTTGCTTAAAATAATTTACGGCTTCGGCCATGCCAACTTTGGTATCTAATTCTCTAGCGTCGATTGCTTTTTTGTAAAATACTTCATCCAAAGGAAGATCTTTATCGAGAAAAGCCTGTAACCTATTAGCCACTTCGCCATTAAAATAACAGTAGCCATATTCTTTATTTATGTCGATATCATCTTGTAGTCTAGCTTTATCAACCTCAACAATTCTGTTCGATTTAAAAGTATAAACCATATCGCCTTTACAGCAATAAATTTTGCTTGTTGTTGCTATTAAATCGTATTCAATAGGTGTTTTTAAATTGCCGAGCACATGCATAATGCCCCATAAACCGTTGTTTTGTACCGATAGTAAACCATCAGATAACACAACAATATCATCATAAATAAAATCGGTTACTTGTTTATTAAAATTATTAATGCTGAGGTAAAAACTATATTTCCCATCTTTTTTAAGTTTGAAAAAAGCCTCCTGCAAGCGTTCCATTTCGGGGAATATACCGGCGCAAAAATCCCGGACTTCTTGATCCATATTAATGGGAAGCTGATCTATCCTGTTGTACTCAAAACCGAGAATTGTATTTCCTTTATAATCCAACAAGCCATATTTTTTATCTTTCCTAATTACAAAAACATAATATAAATTGTTTATTATTTTTTCGTAGCCACTCAAAAGCAGTTTTCCCTCATCGCTAAACAACAGGTGTTCGTCTGTTTTTTTGTTTTTAGTGATGGCGTAAATAAAGCCATCAGGAACGTACATCATTTCAACAAAATGTTCTTCGCATTCTGTTAAAAAGGCAAATTTATTGCTAAAAATGAGTTTCGATTTTTTTCCTGTTACGGCCGTGAAATAAAATCCGTGGTAGTTTCGTTCAATTGTGTTTTCGTATTCAAAAGCGAGTAATGTTTTGTTTTGAGGATCTACAATTCCCCATTTATCGTTCAGTTTTGCAGTAGTGTATCCTTCGCTAAAGTCTATAATTTCCATATCCTGATAAATAAAATCGATAACTACATTACCTTTTTTATCAATCAGACCAAATTTGCCAGCTTTTACCACCGTTGCGTAATCGCCCTCAAAATCAAAAGCATCATCAAAGCAAAGCGGCGTAATTTCTTTGCCAGCCTTGTTAACGTAACCAAATTTTGCACCCAGCATAACCACCGCAAAACCATCATCATTGAAGGCATAAAACTCTTCGTATTTGGGCGAAACTAGTATTTTTCCGTCTTCGTTTTTTAATCCCCAAAGTTTATTTTCCTCAAAAATTTCTGGTTCGGCAGGTTCTAAGGGGTAAAAAACTTCCCAGCCATAATCGTAACCTGAGGCGTTAAACAACGATTTAAAATCATTATATCCGAGCCCAACATCTTTTGTAAACAACGATAGTTTTAATAACGAAACCTCATCGGCCTCGATGGCGAAATTAATTACATCATTATTCTTTTTAATATCCGCAAGCCATTCTTCGGCCTGTTCTTGATGACTTTCGCTGTTCATATTAAAAACATCCCAGGCATCTAAATTAAAATAAGGCTGTTTCAGGTCATCGATGTACTCAAAAATATTTGCTTTGGCGGTAGCAAACCTTTCTACATCGTCAATCAATTCGTCCTGATGTTTTTCGATAAAATTATAGAACCGTTTCAGATTTTTCACTCCCGCAGGTGCGAGATAAAACAAGCCCGAATTGCTCCCGGGCGTATGCGTATTGTAATTATTGCCGGCAATTGTAGCGCCATCAATTAATAAGGGCATTAGAAAAAGAGGAATTTCATATCCCCATTCCATCATCATTCTATCTTTTTTCGAAGCCTCACTTATTTCTTCGGCATTGTATAAATAAACTCTGTGCGACATATTTGGATGGTTTGGTTTAGCTTTTTGTTGGTAAAGCTATTGCTGTTTTTTGTTAACGATTAAATCAATATCTGTTCCGTAATCTGGTGCTAAAAATGGCGTTTTGTTGTCCTTTTTATAATCGCCAAAATCGTTTGTTAATGTATAAGGCACCAACTTGCCGTCATTTACAATATGTGCTGCCGAATAAGTGATTCCCATCCAGTTTTCAATTTCATCGATTTTATTTTTGGGCATTAACGCAATTTTTTCGGTATCAGGCATATCCTCATAGTAATAACGCGAATGATTTAAACCCGGATATTTCTCTTTCAAATCTTTAGTTAAAACAAATGCGCCTCCGCCTTGCTTATACAAATCTTCTCGCAGTATGCCAGTTACAGTGATATTTGCGATATTTTTTTTTAAGTTTTCATATTCGTCCGAAGGAGATAAAAATGGTTCTTCCAGTAAATTTGTGGTTAAGTACAGTTTATTTACCGCTTCAACCCTTACAAAATCTCCTTTTATCCGAATTACTTTAAACACAGAATAACTCGTTTTATACCATTGGCTTCCTCCATCAGCACGCCAAACTTTCGAAAAAATAAAACTGCCCAGTTGTAACTTATGTTCGGTGCTGGTTATAGTCTTCTGCCATAAATGCTGGTTGTATTTTCGTTTTAGATAAAAACACAAAACAGTTAATAACAACAAACTAATTAAAAGTAAGGGTATTTTATATTTCATAACTCGCTAACTATTGTTCTCTGTATTCTTTCCCCGTATTTAGGTTGATGTAAAATTTGATTTGCTGCTCATTTTCGGTTTTGTAAGCGTAACCATCAGCCGTAATTTTATCGTAAATGGCAGCCGTAATTTGGCTGTGGTTTTTAATGTTTAACAGTCCATACTTTTCGTTTTTCGTTCTGCTTTCTTCTAAAGAATATACCGCAACTCCAGCTTCAATTGTAGTCGTTAAAAAATTGTACAAATGCATAATCTGCCATTTTTCGCTCAATACATTATAAATACCGTATTTTTTTGATGCCGCATCTTTACCGATGAACATAATTGGAGAAAAATTTATTGGGTAGGCTTCACGATCAAACGGAAGTATTTTAAAGTCCAGCGTATTGTTCAATATGCCTTTTTTTTCAGCGCGTGTAAAAAACATTTCGCCATTAGGTAACATTTTTTCAAAACCCTCGTAAACAGGAATATTAGTGTTCCATTTGCCATCTCCATCTAACAATAATGCACTGTTTGTAGGCCGTTTTCCAAATGCAGAAACGACCAAAAAATACTTGCTATCTGGGATGGAGGCAACAACAAATGCTTTGGCCATAATTTCCTCGGCAGAGACGGTTTCATTGCTGGTTTTATAGTCGGCAATATTGGTTGGAAACGGTTTTTCTAAATCAGGAAAGAAATAAGTTTTGCCAGTTTTATCTTTAAAAAGATCGGTTGTAATTGTTGCGAAAGGGTACACGCCCGCGTTTCGTTTTTTAATTTCAATCGTTTTATTGGAACCAACGCTAACCATTATGCTATCTATGGCAATGTAATTTTCTATTTTTCCTTCGGTTAAACTGGATTTAAAATACGCGTTTTTCTCAAAAGTAATTACTGCATTGCTGTCGATAATATCGAAAACATTGTTCGCAATTTTCTTCAGTTTTTGATCAGTACCCAGTTGGTATAAATTGTTGCCAACCATTAAAATATTTCCTGCCGATGAGATATTAATGTCATCCGGAATTCCACTTGTAGGCGACCAACTGTTTTTCCAATACTTCCCACCTTCGGCATCCGAACGATTTCCATTAAAAAGGATTTTTTGATCCGGCAAATGTTTAATTGTCCACACCGCTCGGGGTACTTTTGTGGCCAAAAACGGGCCGCTACTGTTGGTGCTCAAAACATTAAAATCGGGTAAAATTTTCCAATTCCAAAAACGCATCCAAGAGTTGTATTCTTTTTTCTGTATCAAAAGCGTAAATCGACCTTTTTTCTGCAACTCGATATTTGAATATTGAACTGGCACAATTATTTTTCCAAATTCATCAATTACGCCATAATTATTTTTATCGCCAACAACCGCATATCCGTTTACAAAGGGATTGGCAACCTCAAACATAGGTTCTATAACGAGCTTGCCATTTACATCGCAATAGCCCATTTTTTTTGATTTGGCGAGCCAAGGAAATAACGCTGAATTTTGTTTACCCTGGGCCAACAAGCCCGAGTTAAATGAAACCATAATAGTTAAAATGAGGTAAATAGATTTCATTGATTTGGTGTTTTCTTTAAAACGCAGCTGATTGATACCACTTTCTATGGGATAATTTATAGCTGTTTCCGATTTTTTCTTGTCCTTGTAAATCCATCCTATGCATCAGGATGGTATCTTTTGTAACGATACTAAATGTAGTTATTAGGGCTTTTCTATTCTGTTTGAGAATAATTTGTTTAGACGTTGGATCTAAGGACCATGAACCTGCGTAAACCAATGCATCAGGTTTTTTTTTAGCCGTTGGATCAACCAATTGCTCTTTCAGGATAAAAGTATAATCCGATTCGAGCACAAGGAAAACACCTATTTTTTTGTTTTCAGAAAGTGGTATAGCGCCAACATATCGTCCCACATTAAAATTTAATTTAGCCATTTTTTCCTTATAATAATCCATTACTGCAAGACCAGCAAATATAATCGAGCTAAAAAAAAGCGAAAACACTACAGATTTAATCATTTTTTTGTAATCGGTTTTGCCTTGTATTAATCGTTTTAAACCATCGTTTTTTTTCACCAAAGTGTCACTTTTAAAATTCGTATTGTATTTTTTACGGCTATGTAACTAATTTCTTTATTAAGAAATAATATTCACAAGTTCATAACACACATTATATCATCTTTTCCCTTTGGATATTATTGCAGCTTTAAATCAGCGAGTTAGATTGTAATTATTTCTGGCTAATAAGAAGAATTCTTATAGAATTTGTATTTCTGTTCTAATAATGCTCTTAACAACCATTAACACAAAGATCAATTTGGTTAATCACCATAAAACCACTTAATAATATTACTTTTAGCCATAAAACCAGGTGCACATCAAGATTAAACATAAAAAAGAGGTCTTATATAATCATTTAAAATTAATGTGATTGTTTATCAGTATAATATTCAATTTCCCGAAACGCTGTTTTTAACACACCTGTAGCTGTATCTCTAAGAATAACACAGGTTGGATTGCCATATTGATCTATCCGAAGTTTAGTTACCTCAGTTAATTCGGTGCCTTCAGTTTTATACACTTTAGGATTACGCAAATCCACACTTATTGTTGTTTGTCTGATCATTTCCTGTTTTTTATTGGTTAACCTCTCTACGGTTTGTATAACCATCAAACTGTCTTCTGGTTCCCCCACACTATAGATAAATTTTTCTGTCTTTGCTTGCCCCATGTCGTCTAACCAGGCACTATCTCTTCGATCCTTTAGCTTACCCTGAGTAAAGTAATCAGTTACGTACAAGTTGGAATTTACCACTTTACGCTTCGTGGTTTCCTTAATCTTATCTTTTTCGCTATATTTCCCGCCTTCAAAAGCGCTCACTGAAAATGATTCTATTGTTAAAGGGAATTCATTCAATGAAAGGGCGATTAATTTAGTGTAGTAAGTTTTTCCTCTGGTGTAAGCCGCACTCGTAATTAATTCGTTGACAGCCATACCCCCATTTTCATTATATGAAACCACATCTTTCGTTAAAAAATCTTCTTTACGAATAGGTTTGTTATTTTTCAACTGTTTAGCACTGTAATATGTAGTCGTCATTTTTTTCACAGGGCCTTTGTATCCTCTCAATTTAAGGTCATTAACAGACACTTGCGATTTAGCATTCGTACAACTTAATAACACAAACAATACCACTAAACTCATCCCTTGCTTAAGCATAATTACTGATCCGAACATTTAATCCATTTTAAATATTAAAGTTTAGATCACCAGTCCTTCATTCTATTTATAAAAATTAATAGATGAATTATGATGCAACTCTTTTTAAAAGTAAAAGTATCATTAAACAATAAAACCAATGAATCACCCAAGTGAGAAGTACAACATCATCCCTGAATAACCTAAAATTCTTAAGTAAAGACAGTTCTGAAAATATAAAATTGTATAGAAAACCCTGAACTTGAAGGGACTAAAACTATTAAGTTTAGGTAAACTATTCTTTTACCCACAGCATGCTGGCGGCTTTTGCTCTGGCTAAATTCTTCATGGTCGTTTATTTCTTTTTTAAGAAAACCCTAAGTAGTAAAATTACAATTGTTGGTAGTAGTACTCGCTATTGTTTTTGGACCCCATCGCGCACTTCCATGATCTGGAAAAGAATATTGCATGAAATCAACCTACCCAGATTAGCTCCATGCAAAAGTCATTATTAATGGCTAATTTTTCTCGACTTTAACCACAGCTCCTCTATTTGCTGCTGCTCTGATTCTTAAAAACATTACCCATTTATAACAGTAAGATCAGCCGCCGTACGTCTTGTCCTTAAGTATTTTTGTTACTCAAAAATGATGTTATTCCTGATCCTTGCCATGAACTCGATATTTAACTCTGTACTGAGAAGGAGTGCAATCGTAAACAATTTTAAAATAACGATTAAAAGAAACTTTTGAATTGAACCCACTATTTTCTGATAAGTCTTCAAGTTTCATATCCAAATTGGGGTCTTTAAGTAATTTACCAGCATGATATACCCTTAATGTATTTATAAAATCGTTAAACCTTTTTTTTATACGCCGACTAAATACTTCGGTTAAGTGATGTTTGGGTATTCTCAAATGCTGCGCTAAACTAGCCAGGGATAATGACCTGTCAAGAAAAAGATTTCTTTCCTGGATCAGGTGCATCAGATTTTGTTCGTACTTAATCAATTGTTCGTCTGTAAGTGCCGAATGTTTATACTTTGGCAATTCTGCTGCTTCGATTTTTTTTATTCCAATTGTATTCTGCGAAGATGGGATAGAGACTTTAGTGCGTTCATAAAGTAGTTTATTTACTAAATAAATTAAATGGGACAAAACATATAAAAATACAGAAAGGTAACGTAAAAGTTGGGCAAAATAAACTGGTAATCCGCCCCGATCAAGCATTCCGTTATAGAAAACAGTCAGAGAAAGTATGCCCACAAAAATCATCAAGATCTTTGTAAAGACGAAAAGGCTGCGCTCTGTTCTAAATTCATCACTGCGCTCAAAACTATCTGAAAGAAAAGACCATGTCACATAAAAAAGCAAAGAAATTGAGAGGAGGATAAAGGATATGAACTTCATCGGTACATGCACAATTTTCTCTATGTTTATCCAACCAAAAGATTGCATAATCGTTACACTCGAAAAAAGTACAAACGGCAATAAATGAAGGATAACCTTTTGTTTAGACAAAACCCCGTCCCGCAATGAAATAATTCCAAAGTATAGTAAAGGCCCATATAATAAATAAAATGGAATCAGATGCCCCCTATCTAAATCATCCTGCCTATACAAATACAGCATGATATACATAAACAGATAATTTGTGAATACAAGAACCATCGCCCCTCGTATTACACGGTAGAATGCGCTTATTCTTTTAACCAAAAATGTCAACAGAAATGTAGTTAATGAGAACAACAGTATTGCTATAAATGTGAAAGAAACCAGTGAGAACATTTTCTGCAGATAAGTGATTAGAATACTTTTATTATAATAAATCAATGTACAGCGTCTGCTATACTTGCTTCTTTTTCACCTCTAATTCCGTTCGGTATTCACGAGGAGTAATACCTGTCGTAATTTTAAAATAATGATTAAAAGACGTTTTTGAATTAAATCCACAAGAATAGGCTATTGTTTCAATTGTTAAACGGTAAACATCATTTTCCATAATTATCATTGCATGTTTAATTCTATACTCTGCAACAAAATTGTAGAATTTTTTCTCAAAGTAAATATTAAATACCTGCGACAAATTATGTGCAGATATATTTAATGCTTTGGATAGTTGTACAGGAGATAGATCCGGATCGAGATAAGCTTTACTGTGTTCAAAATAGTCAATAATTTCTGCTTTGAATTGCTTTACCTGTGAATCAGAAAGTGTAGACTTTTTGTATCCTTTTTGTAACGCTGCGCTAAATTGATTTTGAGTAACTCCGTTTAAATTTGTGGTAATTCCCGAAATGATCCAATAACGGATAATTGCTATGCACACGATAAGAAGTAATCCGTAAGCAAAATACCTATAATCTATGCCCAGGTTAAAATGAAAGATCACTTTGGCTGGATACATAATCGTCATAACCAGGGAGATTACAATAAATACAGACGAAATCAAAAGAACAAGTGTTTCGGCATCCAAGTCATTAATATCTTTAAGAGAATTGACCCTTATTAATATATAAACACTGTAAATCAGTAAAGATAAAATTATCAGAAAATAACTATTTTGGTAATTAACGATCAAAGTATCTCTGATCTGGTCACTACCCCCAGAATGTAAAAGGATATTGAGCAAAAATAACGTTTTGATCAGGCATGGAATCAGATGCAACAGATTTCTAAAGTCTCTCCAAACTGCTTTTCCTGAAAGTTGCAGATAACTGGCAAAAAGCAAAGGGCCAAGTAATAATAAACTGGGGTTCCATAATTTATGTACATAATGGATACCTCCAGAAGTTAATTTAAAAGTATTTAAAAGATTGAGGATAATAAGAGTAAGCAGTATAAGCGTAATCATCCTAAAAGCGAAGTTTTCCTTGTGTCGGAATTTTATTAGTTTCAGGGTATTGATTTTAAGCATAATTAACCTAAATATTTTCATACATAAAATCAAGCATAATAATTTTTGTTAATCTCATAAAGTCATCTGAAATAATCAAAAAGTACGTTTTGCTACTTAACATATGGCTTAAAAAAGAGCATTAAGTTATGAAATTTCAAAAAGTATATAAGCAAAATGGATGCCAACTATGCCATTAATCTTTTCATTATGCATGTTGATTGAAAACCTTCATCCAGTCAACCCATAAAAAAAACACCAAACTTGATAGCCAGAAAATATATCCATAACTTGGTGTAATGTCCACCATTGTAAATTCAGAGCTTCCATTTCCGCCAACATAGCTTGAATGCTGAAGTGCAAATTGTCTGTTCACAAAAAAGAAAAGACTAAAAACTATGGCAAGACATTTCAATATAAATGACACCTTTAGGTTCTTCGACCAAAACCAAGATAGTAGTAAAAGAACATTAGCCCACCAACTTATACCAACTGCTTTAAATGCGACGTACCACCCAAGCAAAAGATACCAGACTCCAATCATGTTAACATCATTGTAAGTTGTAAGTTTGTTAAAGACTGGCGAGCTGTTATCCGGTACAGCGACAGGCAGCAGCAAACTCACCACAAAACACAACAGGCCCACATTACTCAGAATCCTTGTTTTAACTTTAAATATCATTTAATCTTGAAGTTTCAGATAAGTACCTTGTAGTGCTGCATCGTGAATGACAAAGGAAAAAAGGGGGCATAAATTTTACGATCTTCATTTTTGAATTTGTGTTTATGACAGTCCGAACCTAACACAGCTATTTTATACTGACTTTTAAATCGTCTGAAGTATTTCCCACCGAGGATTTTATTTTTTATTGATAATCAGGTCAATTTTATCCCCCTCAAAGGGAGACAAATCCGGTTTTCCGTCATCAGTCAAAATATCCGAATAAGACCGCAACCTTCTTTCTTCTATAATTGCTTTAGCAGAATAAGCTCCCCCCACATAAAGACTCAGTTCACTTCTATCAGTAGGACGGACTCCGCCCCGTTCGTATTCACGTAGCTCTTCATACCAATAATTCGATTTGCTTAGGCCTGGGTACTTGCTTAACAAAGCTTTTCTACTTAGATCGCTAAAGTCTTCTGGCAGAACTCCCGTTACCAGTGCACTTGCTATGTTTTCTTTAAACTTCTTATAAATTCCAGCTTCATCCACAAAACTATCTCCATCCTCTTTTTTTGCTAAACCTTCCACATTTACACCTGCTACTATCACCAGGTCGCCATCTATTTTTAGCACCTTAAAAATTGCATAATCCGTATAGTTAAATGGATAGCTTATCTTTTCACGTTTTTGTTTCGAGAAAATAAAACTTCCCACCTGTAATCTATGTTCAGGACTCACCACTGCTCTACTCCACAAATACCGACCAATATATATAGTAGCCGGGACAGAAACACAAGCAATGGCTATCAGTATTATTATTATTTTACTCTTCATTTAATTGTATTATTAACTAAAAATACATGTTAATATGGATACAAATGTGTCATCCATGTGAGGAGTACATCATTTAACTAGTATTAAACAAAGTAGTAGCAACTTACCTGAAAAACCAGGCAAGACCAAACTTCGACAACTATCATATGGGGCAGAAAAACTATTAACTATTCAAATCACTGATCCGCCTTGTTTCTTTTGTCAGCTGCTAAATTATCGATAGCATCTTTCATCTTTGGATCAATTTTCAGAATCGAATTATAATCTTGTATAGCTAAATCATAATTCATTTTACGGTCATAACTAAGCGCCCGGTTATAATATCCCTCTACATTATTTGGATTTAGCTCTAAACAGGCTGTAAAATCTTTTATTGCCAAATCATAGTCTCTCTTATAATAATAACAAATCCCTCTATTAATATATCCATCTTCATTATCTGGCTTTAGCCTTAAGTAGGCTACAAAATCCTTTATCCCAAGATCATAATCTTTTTTAGTTAGATAGAGATATCCCCTGTTATAATATACTTCCGTATTATTTGGGTTTAACAATAAAGAAGTTTCATAATCCTTTATAGCCAGATCATAATCTCCTTGATAATTATAACAAATCCCCCTGTTCATATATACATCCGCATCATTTGGGTCTGATGGTAAATAAGTTTCATAATCTTTTATAGCCAGCGCGTAGTCTCCTCTACGATAATAGCAAAGTCCCCTGTTATAATATAACAGCGTGTTTCTCGGATCTAACAATAAAGAAGTATTGTAAGCTTTTATAGCCAAAGCATAATCTTTTTTATAAAAATAGCAAAGCCCTTTGTTCATATATGCATCTGAACTCTTTGGTTCTAACTGAATCGCGGCATTATAATGCTTAATGGCTAAATCATACTGTCCGTTTTGATAAAACCCATCTGCTTTATCAAATAGTGACTGGTAAGTTATTTTTCCTTTTGAAGAACTCTTCTTTTGTGCAAATCCGGCATTTTCACAAATAAATGGCAACACAAAAATAAAAAGGAATAGGATTTTCAAGCTTCTCATTGGTAATGGTTTTAATTTAAAAAATTGTTATTTAATATAAACAGGGTTTCATATGATTGAAAACCGCTTGATTTCTTTAAACTGGAATAAAGCAGTATCAAATTTTTATTTTTGAATACCCACATTTAAACTGCGTATAGACTGATTAAATTCTGACATACTTCTATTTTATTTTTTTATTATCCGGGTCATCACTGATCATATAAAAATCAAAACCATTAATTTCTTTCAAAAAGGTCGTACACCTGTCAAATGAAAATTACACAACAAATCATTTTTAAAATTACCGAGCTTACCTACATCAAGTCGCCATGCTGAAGCAAAAATAGTTTAACAAAAACAGGATATACAGTTCATCCAAATGAGCTGTACGCCATAGCACTTGGATGAATCCATAATAGGACAGTTCATTTAGTATCTTGCTTCTATGTCAGAACGCATTTATCTAAGCAATATACCCAGAAAAGGAAACCAAGACAACGACGATGATAGCTTTTCAATGGTCGAATGGGGATATGAATTACCGTTTATTTTAGTCCCCAGGAAAGCTGTAGATACCTGATATAACAGGGGAGGAAAAAAATGGTAATTGTTCTTATCAACCAAAGTTACCTTAAACCCTTCTTTTTTTGAAAGACCATTGGCTAAATTAATCCCTGCAAATCCTCCCCCAATAATAACGATATGTTTCATAAACTTAATTAATTCCTTTATTCTTCTTCTTATAAAATCCCTTTGGTATTATTGATTGTACTCAGGCTATTAAGTTGTTGGTATAGCTGTATGTTTTAGTTTTCTTATTTTTAAATAGAGTAAACTGGCGGCCAGTAAAAGGCAAAGTACGGCTATAAACAGGAGTGCATACATCGGTGCTGCCACCCTTGAAAGATCGCCATGCTCAACAAATAGCGTTCGATAAATTTTTAAATAATGCGTAAGTGGAATTATGCCAGCAACATGCTGTACCCATTGTGGCATTTGGCTTAAGGGCCAGGTAAAGCCACTTAAAATAAAGCTCGGTGTGGCTACTACCATTAATACTTCTGTAGCTTTAAGTTGGTTAGGTAATAGTATGCTTCCTAAAATACCAATAAAACAAACCGCTAGAACAAACAAAATGGTAGCGAGCGCAAATGGGAATACCTCTGTTCGTAAGGGTAGCCGGTAAAAAACAGAGAAGCCGTAGTACAGCAATAATATGCCAACAGACATTATTACATAAGGAGCGATTTTTACAAAGATTAATCCGAAAGGATTACTTATTTTTTTTACTAAATCTTTAAAAGTGTCTTTTTCAAACTCGGACGAAAAGCTGAGGGCTAGCCCTAATAATAATACTTGCTGAAAAACGGTAAGTAATACGCCTGGTAACATAAAATATAAATAGTTACCACTCCTTATATTTTCCTTTATAAAAGTAGTTCTGAAAGGCTCGTACTGGGTACTGGCAATATTGCTTGGCACGCCTTGTTTTTTTAAAGCCTCAATCTGTATTCCGGCTTTAAAAGTTGCAGCACACAAATTAACGGCCGAACTGGCAAAATTTGCTGTAAGGGTATTTGAAGCATCAACAAAAACAGTAAGCTCTGGATATCTTTTTAAAAAAATTTGAGTTTCAAAACCTTTCGGGATAAGTACCACACAAGGTGCATTTTTTTCCAATGCCGTTTTACGAGACTGATCGGTACTTCCTAAAATACTGACGACCCTTATGACCTCATTTTCTGTAAACATCTGAATGAGTTTTTGACTCATTGCCGAACGGTCTTCATCAACCACAACGATTGGTAAATCGGTTACCTTTCCTTTTTCATATACGTTACCTACTAAAAAACCGTACATAATAGGAGCACCAATAAAAAGCATTCTCAATACTTTATTGTTAAAAAACAATTTGAATTCTCTGCCAATGAGCTGAAATATTTCTTTCATTAGTTCGTGCTATTTGTTAGTGTTGGCCAAATCTAGATGTACAGTTCCCTTTAGCAACAATGTACTTGCTTCTTGCGGGTTAAGTGGCACTACTTTTATTTCAAAAAGTGATTGGCCTTGCTCATAATCTGGGTAGGCTGAGCTAATATTTGCATAAGCACTAAGTGGTTTTATCCATACAATTTTTCCCTTTATGGTTTTGTTTTCGTTTATGGCCTGTACACTTACTTCTTGTCCGGTTTTCATTTTTGCCGCTTGTTTTTCCGTTGTGGTAAACCTGAAAAAAGTAGTGTTATTTAAAAATCCTGAAACCAGAGAATAGCCAGGTAATGCCAATTCGCCTTGTTTTAAGGAGATGCTCTCAATAGACATTTTTTGTGGGGCAATAATAAAGCGTTCTTTTTCGGCAACGCCTACTTCATTTAATGCACCAACAGCCCGTTCTTGCTGCCCTAAAGCCATCTGTTGCTGTTCTAGCCGTGCACCGTTTTTAGCCTCCGTTAATTCGGCCTCTGCCGCTATATATTGATTTTTTGCCCCTTGGTATTTTGTAAAAACTTCATCAAATTTTTGTTGAGAAATGAGGCTGTCTTTTAGCATATTTTTTAGTCTGAACATAGATTTTTCTGCAAAATCCATTTGCTCTTTTGAAGCAGAAACTTTGGCGTTTAATTGGGTAAGCTGCCCTGCTGTAGCACCTTTTTTTGCCATATTGTATTGCGCTTCTGCACTATTGAGTGCGCCTTTGGCTTGTTCTTTTTTTGCTTGTACTTCGGGTAGCTCCAATACTAAGAGTGTATCGCCTGCCTGAACCATTTCACCCTCAGTTGCATTTATTTTTTGGATTTTTCCAGCCAGTTTGCTAGATACAGAAATTTGCTCTCGTTCTGTTTTTCCTTCTAAAAGGCTTTCGCTATTTTTCTTGGTACTGCAACTAGTAAGCAACAGTGCGAAAAGTAAAAGATATAAAGTAGAATTTGTCATCCGTTTCATTTTTAGTTCATTATTTTTTTGAGGAGATTTCCTGAATTTTGTAACAGTTGTAGGCCTGCACTACGCTGTTGTATAACTTGCATATAATAATTCAGAGATGATTTATAGAGGTCATTTTCGATTTCCAATCGCTCAGAAATATTGATAAGCCCTTCTTGGTATTGTTTACTGCCCATTAACATGTTGTTCTTTGAAATCACGATTTGCTGTTCCGTAATTTTTATTTTCTCCAACGTATTTTCATAATCAATTTTTGATTTATTAATCAAAAGATTTAGTTTTTCTTCGGTATCTTTTATCTTATTTTCATTGATTTCCAGATCGGCTTTGGCCAAAGCCTTTTTGTGTTTATGTTCGCCCCCCGCATAAATATCCCATTTGGCAGCTATTCCAACTAAAACATTGGGAAAAGTAGATAGCTTATTAAGTTTTAAATCTACGTTACCAAGTGTGCCTACATCTTTTAGGGTAGTGGTAGAATTAAATACATTTAGATAAGACACATTGGCGAAAGCAAAAACGGCAGGCAAGGCACTACCTTTTTCTTTTTTAATTAAATATTCATAAGCTTTAGATGAATGTTGAAGTGCTTGTAGCTCTTTTCGGTTCTCTGCATTGAAATTTGTTTCTGTTAAGTTGAGTGCATTTAAAGGGTAATTTATATTTTTAAACTGCGCTACATCAAGGTGTGTTAATTGCGTTAGTTTTTGTAGCAAAAGTTGCCTGTTGCCTTTAACTTCCGTTTTCTTAGCTTCTAATTCTAACAAAGCTAGACGAATTTTATCCCTATCATATGGAATAGCCAATCCGTTTTTTATAGCAGTAGATACGTATAAATTCTCTTTTTGCAGGCGTTTTTCAGTATCTACAATCAATTTATCAACTTCGGCAAGGAGCATTAACTGGTCGAATGTACCAATCACGTCCATTGCAATTCCTTCTTTACTGGCATCAGCCATTAACTGCTCAGCTTTTGATTTTTCCATTAAGGCTTTTTCGGCATTGGGAATTTGCATACCGCTAAAAATAATCTGTTTGCCCAACAGGCCAACGCGGCCAATATTCCCATTAGTCGAAAACGAACGGCTCCCCTCAAAAAGCTCCAGTCCAGTAATGGGAAGCGTAACGGTAGGAACATCCAAAACACCACTTTGGTTAAAATAGGTGTATGCCGCGTTAGCCGAAATTTCCGGTAAACGTTTGGCATGTACACTCTCGGCATTAATAATTGTTTTATGAACTTCAATGTTTTTATTTAGTAGCTCATAATTGGTAGAGATGGCTTGCTTTATCGGCTCCCGAAGTTGAGGGTCGATAAGTTGCTGTGCTATTACTTTGCTCGAACAAATCATGATCAGCACAAAAAGTAGTCGCGTAAGTTTTATATTCATGGGTATATCTATAAAATGCTAAAGAGTAAAATCATTTTTTGTGATTAAGTGAAAAAAAAATAAAATCCAAGGCCACTGCTAATTCTTAGCCTGAATTTTATCAATTTAGTTATTATTAAAGGTGTTTTTCAAATACCTTTCTATATAATATACATAATATTCTCAAAAATGATTACTATTCCAAATATAATATTTCATATAACAGATAATCTAATCTTAAATTCGGTTACTTCAGGAAATCCTTATTTAAAAACTCAGGGTTTGGGTATTTATAAAAGCCTTCGCCTGTGGCAACGCCCAGTTTATTTGTATCGATATAATTTTCTTTTACATAAATAGGCACTTTAATTTTAAATGGATCCTCTGACGCATCTGCCTTCATTTTAAAAACGTTGTACACCGTTGTAAGACCAATTACATCCATCATTGCACAAGGTCCTGTTGGTGCGCCAACACCTTTCATCCAGGTTTTGTCAATGGTATGCGCATCAGCTACTTCTTTCACCAGCAAATCTAATGCGGCAGCAAATAAAGGCACCGTTAAGGAATTAATAATATAACCGGGTTGTTCTTTATTTAAAGGTAAAGCCAACATACCAATAGCCTTTGCAAAAGCGACTACTTCATCAAAAACAGACTTATTGGTTGTTCCGTGCCCCATAATTTCGGCGGTATTGTGTTTCCAAATGCTATTGGCAAAATGCAGGGCAAGAAATTTCTCTGGTCGACCTGTTTCAGCTGCAAACTGGCTAGGTAACATCGTTGATGAATTGGTTGCGAAGATTGTTTTTTCAGGTGCAAGCTGAGCCAACTTGTGGTAAAAATCAGTTTTTATAGCTGGGTTTTCGGGCACAGATTCGATCACCAAATCCGCATCTTGCACCGCAATTTTCAAATCCGAGTGGTAACTTAAGTTAGCAAATGTGGCATCCAATTGTTCTTGTGTAGCATTCAAATCTTTTTTATAAGCCTCACTTAATATGTCAAATTTGGCTTTAGCTTTTTCCAAAATTTCATCATTGATATCGTACACAATTACTTTAAATCCTTTAAAGGCAATTTGAAAAGCTATCTGATAGCCTAAAACGCCACTGCCAGCAGTGGTTATATTTTTAAAATTCATAACAATTAATTTTATTCTTGTTCCAAAATCCAGTTTAATCCATTGATGCCCGGAATAAAGAAATATTCGCCACCTAGCATCCTATTAAAAGTTTTTACACCATTTACACGTGTACGGCCACCTTCTGCTTTGGGCAAAGTAAATACACCATCTTTACCTTCTTCTTGTAAGCCAATAATTGGATCTTTTTCTTCGCCGTGATTAATAAAGTTTCCATTATTTACCCATTCAGATTGCAAAAACTCCATGGTTTGCATCGCTTTGGCCGAAATTCCCATAAAATAAAGCCCTCTTTCTTTTCCGTCATCTTCTAAAAAATCATCGCCAGGAACACCGCCAAAACCCGCACCACGGCGAATAATGCGGTGCATATTCAAATCAGACATTACAGCCATTTTGGTATCACGTGGGTACATTCGGCGCATGTGGCAAGATAACGGTGTTACACGGCCATACTCATCGCCTTTGAAATCGAAATTATTAATCCTCATTTTATCGGTAGCCAATTCAGAATCATCAGCTATTGGACTTAGTGCCAACGGAGCACCAGAGCGCCAACGACCGAATAATTTAGCGGCCAAAAGTTCTCTATCTTCGGGTGTTTTGCCATTTTTGTGCAAAAATTGGTTAAATAAATGCACCTTACTTTGATATTTACGTAAGGCTACAAAACTGCCATTTTTCGAAAATGCTAAGGGCTTAATAGTGTCATCCACATTTCCTGCTTCGCCCGGGTAGCCGATAATAAATTCGCCTGGTTTTATAGCTCTGCCGTAACCTGGTGGAACATCAACTCCCGAACCGTCAATCTCCGGATTAGATAATCCATCTCTAAAACCGAAAGCATTTCTTACTTTTTCGGTGGCAGAAAAATCGCCCATGGCCACAATGTTATACCCAGAAATATCGTTAAATTTATCTCTTACGTTTTGCAATTTTTGCTTCCAATCTGCTTCAGTTTGTGCAATAACATTTACAACGATGTGGATGTTACTATCTTTAAAAGGATGTTGCCAATTATCAGGATGATTTTCGCCAGTATCAGTTAATTTTTCATGGCGAGCGGCCATGCCTACTTTAAATTCTTTCGGGAAACTTTCTAAGGTTTCCGCCGGCAATCCTAATGCTTCAAAACCTTTATAGCTAATGGCAATGGAGGAAGAGCCTTCGTGCGAATGGTGCCAATTTACAGAAGTGGTTAATTCGGGAAGTAGGTTTTTTATCAATGTTTTTCCTGCTTCTTTATTTTTAATTTCTACCACGACTACCGTTCCATAATATGGAATAGGCCTGGCTCTTAAAATGAGACTTTGTATTTGATCCAACTCCAAAGTAACTTTAGACTGGTCGAAATTGCTACTGCTTTGATCCATATATTTCGGATTAATTAGAAAATTTATGTTACCTGAAAACTTAGGCAACATAAATTAATTGGGTTAAATTAAAGAAGCTTCGTCTAAAACTTTATCTATACCGTTTGCTATTTTTTCATGTCTTGTAATGTCGTTAATAGTTAAGTTAGGATGTGAAACATACCAACCAAAACAACTTTGCTGTATACTTTTAATGAAATCTTTTACGGTTGGGCTCGTAATGCCAGGCCAGCCTTCTAAACAATCGAATACGATATCCAAAACTTCGGGAATTTTGGTTGCAAAATCGTTGATGTACGAATCCCAGCTTCCATCGAAAGTAGAAGCAAATAATAGTCTTGTTTCGTTATCGATAAGGGCAAAACGCATGTCGTGTATGGTGCCAACGCAAGACACTACGGAACCGTGTTCTGAGTCTAATAAATGGCGTACTTTTTTTAAATATTCGGCGCCACCATCTGATTTTATTTTGCCTATTACAGTAAGTTCGCTTACTTTTCCACTGCGCAAACCAGCATCTTCATCCGCAAATGAGCTGTGGTTTCTGCCATCCATAGGTGGATAATGTTTTATGGCTTCTACTAAGTTTTCTAATTTTACTTTTAATTCTGCATCTGTAAACATAATTTTTTCAATCTAAATTGTTTGTTAATTATTTAATTTATTAGAGATTTTTCCTTCTAAGTAGAAAAAATTTAGCCATGACCGAAGGGGCATTTTTCTGCACCTTTCCAACCTCCGGTACGTTTTGCTACAGATGCCTCGTATACACCGCGGCGTGCGTGTAACACAGGATCAGCACTGGTTTCAATTCCATCAGTAAGTTGTGTTGGGTCGTGGTTCATTATTGGGTCGGTAAAATCTGCTTCGTTTGCTCGTTCAGAAATGGTTAATCTTCCAATAACAACTTTTTTACGATCAGCTGGCCATGGCGCAGAAGGATCATCTGTTGAATCATTTGGCCCCGCTATCTCCAAAACCAAATCAAATTCTACTTTTCCTTTGGTTAATCTTTCTTCCAACTCTGTATAAAGCAAATCAATAGACTCTGTGGATAACTCTCCTACAGGCCTGCTCAGTACATCTGCTAAAGGAACCCAACTACTTCGAGCCGGTGTAACCTCATCATTAGCATTTCTGTACAAAAATGTATGTGGGGAATTGAATAGTGAAGCGGCAAAACTTACAGGCTCTTCTCGTTCGGTAAGTAGTTTAAGTGCATAACCAACATTAGGATGTTCGGATGTATATTTCTGTACACCAGCCATATTGGGGGCTCCTCCTGGCTCAGTTGGGGTTGCCGATTCTAATAATTCTAATAACTGCTCAGGACTATTGGCAAAAAAATATTTAATGTTTAACATCACCGTATTCATTACCATACCATTAGGCAGATAGAAACGGGTTGCCATGCCAAGTGTTGCTCCAAAAGGTGCATCTGGATTTACACCTCCTTTTGAAAAACGTACAGTAACTGGTGTATTATCACCTTGCAAATGCACTGCTTTTGAATAAGTTTTGGCGATATCGGTAGCTTTAAAAATACCATGATAAAAACGTCCACCAGCATGTATAGCCCTAAAACCTGGAGCATAACCCAAAACTTCACCCATTTTCTCGACTAGATCAACGCCTTTGTTGTACTGATTTTTCTGTGTCATTTTTTTTAGTTTTTTATATATTTTGATTTTTTGTCCAAAAGGGAATTTTTAGAGACCGTAATTTTCATCCTGATACGCTCTATTTAAAATGTATTTCAAGGTCCTTAATTTTATATATGGTATATAGTTGCTCTGCTTTTGGTCAGGATTTCATACAACCTGGAAACAAACCTGAATTGATTATTGAGCCATGAGCTTTTTGAATAGTAAATTCTGACTGACAGTTCTTAATAATATATTCGAAGTGTTAACAAGTAATATTTTTTATTAAACTGGCATTTCATCCTTTTATTTAATAAAGAGCTAATTAGATCACTCATAGGCAGCTCAACCAAACATTAACTATATTTATAGGGAGGTAACTAAATTAAAAGATCTATACAAGCAGCCTAATAGTATCGATTAGCCCTCATAGGATATTCGTATAAAACTTTTTCCTCCAGCCATGTTACAATAACCAAGGCCAATATGTTGACATCGCCTTTATAACGATTTCCGCATTGGTATGTATCAGTAACTAGAGACTATCATAGTCTACAGTGCTAAAATTAGTGGAGTTATATATACGGAGGGGTATAAAATCTTAAACAAATTGAGGGAAAATTTTAAAATATGATATAATATAATGTTCATATTTCAGGATTGTAAATTGTAGTTTTATTATTTGATACAATTAGGTAAATAATTATAAACTGTACATTTTTATTTTTTAATTGCGGATTAAACAATTTAGGAAACAAACTTTATTAAGCTAAAGCCCTATTTTTTTGGTATATTATTTTACATTAAATCCGTACAATTCATGAGGTATTCTTTATTGATTTATTTTATTATCTTTTTAAATACATCACTTTATGCGCAAGAAATTAGATTTAGGCACCTTAATGTAGAAAACGGATTGTCTCAAACCTCTGTACTATCTGTAACGCAAGATAAAAAGGGCTTTATGTGGTTTGCTACAAGATCAGGGCTTAACAGATATGATTCTAAAAGTATTAAAGTATATAAAAGGACTGATGATACCACAAGCTTAAGCTCAAGTTATGTTGTACAATTATTAGCTGATCATGAAGGAGCCCTTTGGGTTGTAACCACGTTGGGACTTAATATATATAATGAGAGAAGTGATGATTTCTTAAGGATAAAGCATAATAAATCTAACAAAAACAGTATCGGTAGTAATTATATTAACGATATGTATCAAGATCACAGTAACAGAATGTGGTTTTGCACAAAAGAAGGCCTTAGCTTATTAACGAATAAAAAATCCTTGAAATTCAAGAACATTCGTTTTACAAATGAATCTATAAGTGAATGTTATACTATTTTCGAAGATCGACAAGGGACTTTTTGGCTGAGCACTAATAAAGGTCTCGCACTTATGAAATTTGATAACGATAAGATATCCCTACATTTTACTTCTTTTGGTGTGTACAATAAAAAGATCAATGCTGTAGCTGATAACCACGTAACCAGTATTGCACAAGATTTAACCCAAACGATTTGGCTGGGCAGCAAACAAACCGGACTTAGTTCGGTAGATAAATCCAATAACAATTTTAAAGACTACGATACAAAACAGGAAAATAATAGACTCGTTAACAGAAATATTAGAAAAATAATCCTGGCTAATGATGGGAAATTATGGATTGGTACCATACAAGGTATTAAAATCTTTGATCCTGCTACTCAACAATTCAGCATATTAGAGCATGATCCTGCAGATTCGGAGAGCCTGAGTCAAAATTCGGTATATTCTATTTATCAGGATAAGCAGGGTATATTTTGGGTGGGTACTTATTATGGCGGTATAAATTATGTTACTCCAAACCTTAGCCCTTTTAAAAAGTATCCAGTATCAAAATCTGGAAATGCTTTAAATAACAATGTAATAAGCAGTATGCTGGAGGATAGAAAAGGGAATGTATGGATATGTACAGAAGGTGGAGGATTGAATTTTTTCAACAAAGCAGAAAACCGCTTTACTCATTATACCTCTAACACAAAGAATGCCAAGGGCATCAGTTCGAACATTTTAAAAGCAATTATCCAGGATAGAGAAGATAACATTTGGATTGGAACCTATTTAGGTAAACTGGATGTTTACAATCCACATACGAATGCGTTCAGGCACTATCAATCCAATCCCGATGATGTAAATAGTTTGAACAGTACTGACGTGAACTGTTTGTTAGAAGACAGCAAAGGTAGAATTTGGATTGGGACAGATAAGGGATTGCATAAATATTCGAAAGATAAAAATAATTTTGTGCGCTTTAGCCACAGCGGGCTAACTGATAAAATACTTTATATCTTCGAAGATCGGAGTGGAAATGTATGGGTTTCCACAACTTCAGACTTATACGTTTTAAAAAAAAATGCAGCCGAATTTATAAAAGAAGTCTCCAAGCCCCTGTTAAAGGAAATACAATTTGAAGATATTTGCTATATAAATGAAGATCAACATGAAAATTTATGGTTTGCAACGACTATTTCAGGAGTGGTTGTCTTTCATCCGAAAACAAATACAGTAAAAAAAATTGATAAAAATAATGGGCTCTCGAGCAATAATATAACTTGTATCTTAATTGATGACAATGGTGATGTCTGGTTAAGTTCTGATAAGGGTATAAGCAAGTATATTTCCAAAAAGAAATATTTTATCAATTATGATACGCGTGATGGTCTGTCTGGTAATGAGTTTAATTATCGCTCGGCTTTAAAAACACGTAGTGGTCAGTTTTTTTTTGGTGGCCTCACTGGCCTTACAAGCTTTTTCCCAAACCAGATCAAAACAAACCATAGAATTCCGAATATTATTTTTACTGATTTGAAACTGTTCAACAAATCTGTTGCTATTGGAGCGTACAATAATTTGCTCGACAGCAATATTAGCCTGACTAAAGCCATTACATTAAAATGGAGTCAAAATGTATTTTCTGTTGATTTTGCCATCCTAAACTTTGTCAAGGCTGATAAGAATAAATATGGTTACAAACTGGAGGGCTTTGAGAAAAACTGGAACTATGTAAGCACACCTACCGCCAGTTATACCAATTTATCGCCCGGAAACTATACACTTTTAGTTAAGGGCAGCAATAATGATGGCTACTGGGCTGCCCCAATTAAGCTTAACATAAAAGTGTTGCCACCTTTCTACCGTACCTGGTGGGCTTACCTTTTCTACCTCTGTATGATAGCCATTCTATTTTTTATTGTAATTAGGTATTTGCTTATTAGAGCTGTTTTTGAAAAAGAGAAAGAAATAAATGAATATAAACTGGAATTTTTCACACACATTTCACATGAGATCCGCACCCCTTTAACACTTATTGTAGGGCCATTAGAAAAACTTATGGACAAAGCACAGTATGAAGCCGGATT
This sequence comes from Pedobacter nototheniae, assembly GCF_032678625.1. Classification (GTDB taxonomy): domain Bacteria; phylum Bacteroidota; class Bacteroidia; order Sphingobacteriales; family Sphingobacteriaceae; genus Pedobacter; species Pedobacter nototheniae_A. Next base: position 463,073 of record NZ_JAVTSO010000004.1, read on the forward strand.
ATACGATGTATTGCAACCCATTAAAAATAATACTGACCGCTTAATGAACCTGGTTAATGAGCTATTGGATTTTAGAAAAGCCGAAAGTGGGAAAATGTCATTACAGGTCTCGCCTGGAAACATTGTTAAATTTTGTAAGGAAATTTTTCTGGCTTTCCAAAATCTGGCTATTAATAATAACATCAACTATAACTTCAAATCGCAAATAGAGGAAACAGAAATTTACTTTGACAAACCTCAGTTTGAAAAAGTATTGTTTAACCTTCTCTCTAATGCTTTCAAGTTTACACAGACCGGTGGCTGTATTGATTTGATGATTGAAGAGCATACCAATACCGTAATTATATATATTACAGATAATGGAAAAGGAATTCCATTAAACAAGCAGAAAGGTTTGTTTAGCAACTTTTACCAGGTTAGCCCCAGCATTATTACGGGCACAGGGTTGGGCCTTTCGCTATCTAAAAGTATTATTGAGTTACATCAGGGAAGCATTTCTGTAAAGAGTAAGGAAAAAACCCATGATAAAAATGGAGAAACCTGTTTCACCGTTATTTTGAAAAAAGGCAATAAACATTTTAAAGATTCAGATCTGATTACTGATTATTTGTATGATGATGATCTTAAAAACTACACAGAAAATCAGCTGGCTATGGAGCAATCAATAGAAAAGAGTATTGATTTTGGTCAGGAGTCAAATAGCTTAGAGAAATATACAGTTCTTTTGGTTGAAGATAATCTGGAATTACGAAGCTTTATTAAAAATACACTCCAGGATCAGTACAACATATATGAAAGTGAAAATGGTATTGAGGCCTGGAATTTAGCTTTAGATGTGATACCAGATTTGATTTTAAGTGATGTAATGATGCCAGAGATGGATGGTCTGGAGCTTTGCCGGAAATTAAAAACAGATGAACGTACAAGCCATATTCCAGTTGTGCTTTTAACGGCCAGGTCTACCCATTTACACCAAATTAATGGATTTGAGAGTGGAGCCGATGCTTATATTATGAAACCTTTTAGTATTAAAATTCTGTTGTTAAACATACACAACCTGTTACAGGCAAGAGAAACCATTAAGAAAAAATTTGAACAAGTAGTTACCTTAGATCCCAAAAACCTGGTTATTAACCTTACGGAGCAAAAGTTTATCAATAAAGTGCTTGATTTTATGGAGCAAAATATTTCCAATCCTAAATTTGATGTAGCCATGCTATCGAATGAAGTAGGTATGAGTCTGCCCATTCTATACAAAAAAATAAGGGCGTTAACAGGATTATCGGTCAACGATTTCATTAAATCATTCAGGCTAAAGAAAGCCGCACAAATACTTAAACAGAATAAGGGAAACATTAGCCAAACAGCGTTTTCAGTAGGATTTCAAGATCGAAAATACTTTAGTTCGGAATTTAAGAAACAGTTTGGAAAAACACCCACTGAATTTATTCAGGAAGAAAAAAAATAGGATTTTCGAATTAACACAAAATGAATAGCGGCAGCAGTAATATCAACAAGAAGCATTTAACTAATGCTTTGTTGAATACAGAAAGAGGTAGAAAACATTGATAAACAAAAGCAATAAATTTCCGGTTAGTCAAAAAGAGGGTTTCCAAAAATGTTAAGCATATTTGACTAAAGCATTTACTATGTTAGCTGAAGCCTTTTAGATACCATTATTGAACACCCTCTTTAAAACGGCAATGAGGAAAATGCTATGCTCAGCAATTAATATTTGTGCTGCAGCTCGCTAAGCAATTTATCTTCAACTTCTTTTATTGCATGTACTGTTTTCAGAAAAGAATCTGGTGTAACCGAAATGGAATCAATCCCCTCTTCTACCAGAAACTGCGCAAAATCGGGGTAATCGGATGGCCCCTGACCGCAAATCCCCACTTTTACCTTCATTTTTTTTGCAGCTTTTATCAAATTTGAGATCATCATCTTTACCGCATCATTTCGTTCACTGTACAAACCTGCAACCAGCGCAGAATCTCTGTCGAGCCCTAGCACCAGCTGGGTAAGATCGTTTGAACCGATAGAAAAACCATCAATATGCAGGGCAAATTGTTCGGCCAAAATTACGTTAGAGGGTACTTCGGCCATCAGATATACTTCCAAATCATGCTCTCCACGCTTAAGTCCGTATTCGTCCATGGTTTTATAAACCAGTAAAAGCTCGTTAACGGTTCGGCAAAATGGAATCATCATTACAACGTTATCGAGTCCCATAACCTCGCGCACCTTTTTTATGGCTTTACATTCCATTCCAAATGCTTCTTTATAAGCATCAGAATAATACCTTGATGCTCCTCTCCATCCAATCATTGGATTTTCTTCTCCTGGTTCGAAATATTTACCTCCGGGCATATTGTAATACTCATTGGTTTTAAAATCAGAAAAACGTACAATAACCTTGTTTGGATAATAAGCGGCTGCAATTTTTGCTATTCCAAATGATAGTTTTTCGATAAAATAATGCTCTTCATTTTCATAGCCCGAAATTGTATGCTGAATATGAGCGGTTAATGCCTCATCGTTCAGGCTTTTATGCTTTAAGAGCGCCATTGGATGAATTTTAATGTAATTGTTGATAATAAACTCTTCACGGGCAAGGCCAACTCCTTTTGATGGGTAACCTGCATACTGAAATGCAATATCCGGTGAGCCGATGTTCATCATAACCGGGGTATTAATTGCCGGCAAATGAGAAAGATCATGCTCCTGTTTCGTAAACGGAATTCTTCCCTTGTATACAATTCCAGCCTCACCTTCAGCGCACGAAACCGTAATTTCATCGCCAGTTTTCAAAAAATTAGTCGCATTATCGCAACCTACTATTGCAGGTACGCCCAGTTCTCTGGCTACAATAGCGGCATGGCAGGTTCTTCCACCCTTGTTGGTAATAATTGCCGAAGCTTTTTTCATTACTGGTTCCCAGTCTGGATCCGTCATTTCAGTAACCATTATATCGCCAGGTAAAAAGTTTATCTCGTGAATAAGGTGTTTCTTAAGTCCTTGTAGATTATGTACCCTGCCAAACGCGATTTTATCGCCAACAGCAATGCCCTTTAACAGTACATTATTATGCCTGTTACTATCAGTTATATTATATTCGGTAATGCAATTTATTTTTTTCAGCGAATGGATGGTTTCGGGTCTGGCCTGTACAATGAAAAGTTCTTTGGTACTGCCATCTAAAGCCCATTCAACATCCATTGGGCACCATTTCCCTTTCAGTTTCGTGTAATAATCTTCAATAATCATTACCCAGGTGCTAAGCTGCAGTATTTGTGTATTGGTGAGGCAAAAACGTGTTGAATCTTCTTGAGGTGTATCAATAACCTTTACGGTTTCTTCTCCCGTTCCATAGATCATTTTCTCTTGTTTTTTGCCTAACTTTTTTTCAACTATAGCAGGAAAACCTTTCTTAAGCAGTGGTTTATATACAATAAATTCGTCAGGATTAATCGCCCCCTGCACAATCAATTCGCCTAATCCGTATGAGCCATTAATAATTACAGCATCTTTAAAACCACTTTCGGTATCAATAGAAAATGCAACTCCGGAAACACCTACATCAGAACGCACCATTTTTTGTAAACAAACCGATAGCCCAATGTTAAAATGGCCAAACCGGAACGATTCTCTGTAACTAATTGCACGGTCGGTAAATAGTGAGGCAAAGCAATTTTTAATTGCAGTTAACAGGTTCTTTTTTCCTCGGATATTTAAATAAGTATCTTGCTGACCTGCAAAAGAGGCATCGGGAAGATCTTCTGCTGTAGCAGATGAACGGACAGCAAGCCCAATAGCATACTCATCGTCTGCAGCGATCAGGTTTTTATAAGCTGTTAAAATTTCTGCTTCCATTTCTGCAGAAAATTCGCCATCCTGTATCAACTTCCTGACCTGCGCACCACATGAAGCCAGAATCTGTAAATCATCAATATCTGCATGTTCAATAATGTTTCTTATCTGCTGATCGAGGTTATTGTCTTTTATAAATTGAAAATATGCCGAACTTGTAAGAATAAATCCATCAGGTATTTTTACCCCAAGCGGAGTAAGTTTCTGTAGCATTTCTCCGAGAGATGCATTTTTTCCACCTACCAATTCGATATCGCCGATAGAGGCCTCGATCAGTTTCATTGTAAATTTGTTCCTATTCATAGCTCAAATACTTTGAAACAAAAGTAGGTGCCATATTAAATTTCGTTTTGTTAAATATTAAGATAAACTGATACTATATTACTCATTTTATTTATACTTTTATTTTTTGATAGGTATATAATACAAATGAAAGAGTTCTTCTTCCAACTTTTAAAAGTTTCAAACTCTACATTTACCTTGGCAGAGGCCGATACTTATCATGCGCTTAACAATTTCCACAACCACCAGGAGATAGAGCTCATTTATATTAAATCGGGAGAAGGAACTTTTTCTATCGGAAAAACTTCAAAAAGAATTGCTGGCGATACCATGATTTTGATTGGCTCAAATGTACCGCACATGTTTAAATTCGAAACCAACAGGTACTATGATTATGCCATGAAACATGCAAAACCAATTGTACCCTTACAGCTATTAACCTTACACTTCGATCCGAATAAATTGGGAAATGATTTTTTAATGCTCCCAGAAAATGTAATGCTAAAGAGTTTACTGGCCAAATCAAAACAAGGTCTTCTCATCAGTCAAAGCTCTAAAACAGTTGCAATAGAATACCTGCAAAAGATTGAAACATCACGCCATTACGAACAATTGCCCCTGCTGCTGCAATTATTGAATAAGATTGGCGAAAGTGAGGAAATATCAAATTTATCAGACTACGAGGAAAAACAAACTTTTAAAAAGATTGACGAAAGCAGGTTAACAACAATCTATCTTTTTACAATGGATAATTTCTATAAAGATATTACGCTAAAAAAAATTGCAGATATTATCCACATGGCACCCAATGCATTCTGCCATTATTTCAAATCGCGTACCGGTCAAACTTATTTCGACTTTTTGATAACCGTAAGAATTGAACACGCCTGCAAGTTACTGAGAGAGCATAACGATAGCATAACCTCGGTTTGCAATGATTCGGGATTTAGTAATTTATCAAATTTTAACCGGTATTTTAAACTGCAAACCGGAAAATCGCCTTTGGCATACCGTAATACCTATAGAAAATAATGGTGGATTTAACTTTCAAAAATTTGCTATCAAAAAATAGTTCTGAACTAATCTCCTATTGTGTATTTCAGTGAAAGTGCCCCCTCTGTTTCGAGCCAAACTGGCCGCCAATTTGATTACCGGATGATGCGTATTTAAGTTCCTTTCCCCTGAACAAATATATACATCGGATCCAAATCCATTTCCTTCAAAACTTCTCGGTTTAATCCATCCTACTGCCGGATTTATCTTCAATTCAGACCTTCCTAAAGATCAAAATTCATTCGCAGGTATTAGCATGCTTAAAAAAACGCCATGATCCCTCCAAAACAGCTTAAATTACCTTACCATCCCGAATTACAGATACGCTCTCAGGAGCCTTTATTTTATGCAGAAATTGAAAAATTATTCCCGAAAGCTAATCGTGAAAAAAGCTGATCGAAAGATCATAACGGCCAGTTTAACCCGGAACAGGTGGTCACTTTAAAGCGAAATGGGGTGACAGTTTAAACGCGGAACGGGTGGCCATTTTTGCCGAAATGCCCGATCTAAATAAATGTATTAAAGAATAGACGATTCTGTATTAATTTATTTTGTTTTATAAATTTATGGAATTATCTTCGTTCCATCATCATCACTAAAACGGTATTTTATTTTTTGATTACGTCAAATGACAGAATATTATATCTATAAAAATCAATATTAATAAAACTAATGATGAAAAACTTAACGCTCCTCACAGGCAGAGCTATGACTTGCCTAATTCTACTGTGTCTAATTTTGATGCAATCCTGTCGCAAGGATGCTTTGCCAGCCAAGGTTGAATTACCAGATGCATCTCTGCAATACATTAAGGAAGAAACCATTTTAAAATGGATACAAACAAATCCATCAGCCAAGATATTAACATTAAATTGGGCGAAAGCGATGCAAGCTAAAGTTGATGGAAAAAATGTTGTAAGGGTTCCAACTCTAAACGTAGATAAAATATCGATGTTTAAGAATTCATCTTTAAAAGCAAATATACTTGCTTCCAATGGAGCATCTTCTACAAACAGTGATGGCAAGCCTAAATTAGGAATAAATGCGAATTTTTCTAATGAGCATCCCCCTGAATTATTTTTTATCCAAGAGGATGAAAATGCTCCATTAAAAACCTATCTATTGAATTTTGTGCCAAAAGATAAAAATGTAGACTTTGGTCAAAATGGCTTGTGGACTGGTAAGCTATATGAATGGAATTTAAATGGAGACACAGTTGCGATACAAGAATTAGAAAAAAGCGTTCTAAAAGTCGGCTACTTATTAAAATATGGTAATAATCAGAATGATAATTTAAGTGCTTCTTTAAAGACAAATAAACTTCAATCATTAAAAGGGATTAAGGAAAAGCAAATTAGTGGTTTTTGGGGGTGGTTTTCTGATTTATTAGCCGATGGTGTTGGGTGGGTAGGAAGTCTATTGGGGCTTTCTGGTGACTATAGAAATACTTCCCTTGATGGTTGGCGGCTCGAGGTTGATTGGCATTCAGTATTTAGCGGTGATCCTGGGAATTCAGGGAATGGGCCAGATAACTATCAAAGTGCGGGATTAAAAATATATTCTGCATATGCATCCGGTTATTCGGGGGTTGCTGGCGGACCTAATGTAGGAGGTGGTGGGTCTGGTGGCGGTTATACTTCTTACCATCCTAGTAAGGCGTTAATAGAATTAAATCCAAACGATTATATCGTTAGTACGCTTGGCATTACTGATGTAGCAACAGTAGACTTTTTATATGCTAATTTAGATATTCAAATTACTCTATCCATGTGGTTAGATGCTCACGAGCATACACCAGAGGCTAGTGAATTTGTAAGGTGGGCAATTAGGTATTTGATGGAAAATCCAAACATAGATTTCAGTGAATTTAAAGCCGAAAATTTAGATTACACGTTGAATCCGCCTAATTTTGATGACGTGCTAATTATAAATAATGGAATTGAAATAGAAGACGCTCCCGCTATTATACCCAATGGCCCCAAACCTGTAATTGGTTCTACCACCAATAGGAATAATACGGAAGATTTAACTTATGGTACTAATCATGATGCGACTGGTGTAAATCCCAGCATGTTGGGAAAGAGTGATGCCACATTATTTATTTCAATGAATGATTTGATGGATTTTGGAACGGTTAAAGATGGACAATTAAGACAGGTAGCACATGAGTTTGTTAATTTATTTAAGACTAATACCAGTCCTAATACTGTTGCAACAAATCCAATACTAAACCAGAAAGTAGAAATAAGCGGTGTCTTTGCTAATTTTACTAAAAAATTCGGGGCCAGATTACAGACCAAGCTACGAGAAACCAATGGCGATATAAATGGAATGTCAATTCAGATGGAAGACGTTCACCCAAAGTTCGGAGGATACTACAATATGGTTGCTGGGTTGACTATACTGTTAAATGACACGGAGCAAACTACCATAAGACTAGAAAGTTATGATCCACTTCCAAATGGTAAATTTATAGCCGTAATTGAAGTTACCATTATGGACCACTTTGGTTTAGATAAAAATGATGTAGTTAGTAAACAACATATGCATGATGGCTTTAGTGCCTGGTGGATTTTACAGCACAATAGAGGTTATGTACCCTTTCAAACTAAAGTAGTATCAAGAAAAACTATAATAGGATATTATAAATAAAATGAATATGAAATTTAAAGTTTTAATACTCCTTAGCCTTGCCACCATGTTTGTAGCATGTGGCGTACAAAAGCCACTCAAGTTTATTTTATTAAAAAAGAGCAAAACATTTGCCCCTGAAACTAATGAAAAAGTAACTTATTGGGGAGAAAGTTATATTATTGAGAACTATCAAAATAATAAATACTCTGAAAAGCAGATTGATAGTTTTGCACACCAATTGGGTAATCTCAAAAAAGACAGCTGTGATTCTTACGTTATTAGTTTCTATAATGCTTTAGATATTGATAACTTAAAATATATTATAAAAAATCCACAAGACTTAGATTGGCATGATATGATTCTTGAATATTGGTGGTCTGATCATAAATTTCTAGGAAGAACAAAATTAAAAAATGGTAAAATAATTGATCCTAAAAATACTGTAATAGTAACAGATCCACCACCATTGAAACAATAGTTCCTTTGCTGGAACCAACTCCTACTAACGCCAACATTCACGCTTTGATAAAATAAAGTTTTATTGGCATGAAAATTAAAATATAGTAATTTAATTTCTTCAGATGAAATTAAATTTTGGATAAAAATCAAATTAATAATCTAATAAGTTATCATAATTCTTATTTTTACTTACGAAAGCGATAATGGGTACATGACTTATGTTTTGTACCCTTTTTTAATCTATTCTTTAATTTCAATTGTTCAACGCGCTCCTGTAACTAAACTTAGTTTTTCATCGGAAAGGGTATGCGTTATAGTGGTAGGGAAATTAATTTCTCTGTAATCGTTTAGGTGGAGGTATTTCAATTTAAAGTATAGATACAGTTCCTTTAAATTAACATTAATAAAAAAGCCCTTATATTTGAAGAAAGCTTTTCTCCAACAGATTTGGGGCTAAAAACAGTTATCCATTATTGTTACTAAATGAATTCTGTACATTACGTAAGCAATTAAGTATTTTAATTAGGTTTTCTACTCTTTCATCACTTGAATGAAGAAAATCTTTAACACTTAGTATAACCTCATCTCCTTCATCAAATAAATCATCAATATCTGAAAATTCTCCAGACATCGATAATTGGATGACTAGATCAGAAAAATCTCCTATTGTATTTGCTATCAACTCGTCAGCCTTTATAACGGCTGAGGCATATATTTCACTATGTATCATTTTATTCAGTTTAGAATTTATTGAATCAATTAATATTGATATTTTCTTTTAGAAGTTTAATCGTTTAATTGGCTGAACTCTTTTACTTTCATTACTGTAGCTATAGAAATATTAGCAATCTTACTAGTTTCTCTGATAGTCATTCCCTTTTTAAGACAGTTCAATGCAACTATGTTTGCTTTCTTTTTTAGGAAAGTAATTTCATTTTCATTTGAACCAGTAGGCCTGCCTAATTGCCCTCCATTTTGCACAAATATGATTCTTCCAACAGTTGTACGTTCTTTGATGTTTTTTAGTTCCATTTCATATAGAGAAGACATAATTGTAGAAACCATTTTCCAAATGGGATTTTTTTTCCATTTGGACGAGATTGTAATCCTAAATTTCGAACCACTATATTTACTTTCTTTTCTTCTAACCACTGAATAGTAGCTACAACATCACCAGTATTTCTTCCTAATCTAGAAAACTCTTCAATTGTTAATTCTGAAACCAATCCTTTTTCAACAAGTTTAACTAAGTCTTTAGCCTGTTGTCTTTCTTTGAATGGAACAGAACCCGAAACTTTATCAAGTAAAATTTTATCATAAGATTCTTTATCGGCGGTGAATCTATCACCTGTTTGGCTCAATGTTGAGACACGATTATATTTAATTTTCATGTTATAGTTTTATTGACACACTAAATGGGATACAAAAAACCGATCCAGGTAAAAAAAATTGAAGTTATTTTTAATTGTGCTGTGCTAATTTTATTTATGATTTAAATTAATTCAAACACCAAATTGGAGTTGTTTCGTTATCTTGCAATACTAAAATAACATAACGCTCCATGGAAGAAGAAATTGAAAAGTTTGATTATCAAATAAATAATGCAAAAAATTTATTTCAAGATTGTAATATTAATTTTTTAATCGGTTCCGGATTATCTTGTCCATTTTTTGGCACTCTAGGTAATATTGAGATTTGGCTTACTAAACTTGATGAGAGCACAAAAATAGATGGACCATTAAAAGCATTTATCAAAGCATCATTGTATGGTAGCTACTATCGGATAGCAATGAAAGATAATATCGACTTGTATAAAGCAACAGATGTTCCAGAGGAGGTAGTAGCTGTGCCCAAAAGTAATCAAGAAAAACTTGTCAATACTTATCTTTCTTATAAAGACTTTCTAAGAATTTTAAATCAAATAATTTATAATAGAAGAAGTAATACAGTAAACAAAATGGTTAATTTGTTTACTACAAATGTTGATATTTTTTTGGAAAAAGTGATTGAAGACCTTGATCTGCATTGTAACGATGGTTTCAATGGTATTTTTACCAAGAGATTCAGCTTAAGCAATTTTAGGAAATCTTGTTATCAAAAAAGTTCACATTACGATAATATTACCGAAATCCCTGTTTATAACTTATTGAAAATTCATGGTTCAGTAACTTGGCGCTTAATTGATTCTCAGCTACAATTTAAAGGAATTTCCCTCATTAAGTCAATCAATCTTGCTTTAGAAGGATTTGACTTATTAGATATTGTTGAATTAAATAATGAAATGTGGAAAACAGGTGGCAGAGATTTGACAATTGATGAAATTATCGATGAGGCAAAAAAAATCAAAACTCTGCCTGATATTTCGAATTTTATACTTCAATATGAAAAATTGCAAGTTGTAAATCCTACGAAAGAAAAATTCAAAGACACAACATTTAATAAATCTTATTATGAAATGTTGAGAATGTATGCCAATGAACTTGAAAAAGAAAATTCGATACTTTATATAATGGGTTTTTCTATGGCAGACGAACATATTCGTGACATTACATTCAGAGCAATCAAATCTAACCCAACCTTAAAAGTTTTTATATGTTCATTTTCACAAAGCGCAAGAGACATTCTTCGTAATCTAAAGCAGGATAATATTGATTTAAAAGACTATCACAATGTTGAATTAATTAACCCATTCGATGGTTTTTCGTTGATGGAATTTAATAATAATATTCTGATCCCGCTTTTGGCTAACATCAAATCAAGTAAATATGATTAAGGAAGCCGTATTGAAAGACTCTATCTTTCGCATAGGCAAGGTAACATCAGTGGAAGGCAGAACAATCAAAATTGAGGTTGATAAAACCAAAAATAGTTCTCACTTATTATATGACGGAGAGATAATTCGCAATATTTCAGTGAATAGTTATGTAAAGATTACAAAAGGTTTTGATAAAATTATTGGTAAAGTTGATGGTGAATTCATTGTTGAGGATAAGTTATTTTTAGAAAAGAATTATTCCAGTGAGAAACAGAAAATCAAACGAATACTCATTGTAAGATTGATGGGCTTTTTTAGTGTAAAAGGTTTTGAAAGAGGTATAAAGGAGCTTCCGTTAATAAACAACGAATGTTTTTTATTAGATAAAAATGAATTTGAAGAAGTTCATAAGTTTGTTAAGCACGGTGATATTCCTTTAATATTAGGTAGTCTTACACATGAGCAGGGACAAAGTGTACAATTGGGAGTGAATGAATTATTTGCTAGTCATATCGGTATTTTTGGAAACACAGGAAGTGGTAAGTCATACACACTTGCCAAAATTTATAATAATCTATTTTCGACTTTCCAAAACGAGAGTAAATTTAAAAAGAATGCCAAGTTTCTTCTATTTGATTTCAATGGTGAATACGAAGGTGAAAATAGTATTTTTCCTCAAAAAAAAGTATATAATTTAAATACAAGAAATAAACGAAACAAAGACAGGCTAGTATTTAATGAAGCTGACTTACTAGATAAAGACCTTTTCTCAATACTTGCTAATGCTACTGAGAAAACACAAAAGCCATTTATATCCAGAACAATAGATTTTTATAAGAGAGTTAATGATTCAGATTACCCATTAGACTATTTTAAAAATATTCTTAGAAAAAGAATCAAGGATATTTATAAAATGGCAGATAAGCACAAAGCCTCTTTGCTACTCGATTATATTAAGGAAATACTACCGTCTAAATTTGATAGTAATGGCATTGAAATAGATCTATCAGAAGATGTTGACTTTCATAACCAAGCATCAGAATTTAAATTAAATGGTATTTTTTTAAGATCCAATCCTGATTCTATTGAAGAAACAATACTATATGATCATGTTAACAAATATAAATTTGATAGTAATTTTATAACAAAAATTATTCAATTTCTTTATTTACAACTTATATACGATGTATTTAGTAATCGAGCTAATAATGAGCATGTTGGCCCAGCAATAAATAAACTGAAGAGCTTTCAAAAAGATCTTGAGCAGGTGATAGAAATAAAAGATGAGACAGAGCCAGATTTCTGGGATAATAATTTTTTCTGTGTCGTTAATCTAGACAAAACCAATACTCAACTAAAAAAGTTGATCCCGTTACTGGTATCTTTCAAGTTATATGCAGAACATAAAAAAAATAATTCTTCGAAGAAAGATAAGTCTTTAAATATTATCATTGATGAAGCTCATAACATTTTATCTTATGCATCAGATAGAGAAAGTGAAACGTGGAAAGATTATAGGCTTGAAACATTTGAGGAAATAATTAAAGAAGGACGCAAATTTGGTGTATTTCTAACCATTGCTAGTCAACGACCTTCAGATATTTCTTCAACAATTATTTCTCAACTTCACAATTTCTTTTTGCACAGGCTAATCAATAATAATGATATACTAGCTGTAGAAAAAACTATATCATATTTAGATAAGGTTTCTTTCGAGTCGTTGCCAATATTGCCTACGGGTACATGTATAATAGCTGGCCAATGCCTTCAAGTTCCTGTAATGGTAGATATTTCTGAAATGGACAAAGATTTCGAACCCGACAATAAAACAATCGAATTAACAAAACATTGGATGTAATGGGTTTCGACTACAAAAAATTTTATCATCTAGAAGATTATATCTTAAATGATGTTCAATCTTATTTTCATGAAAAACGGTATTTAAATGCTTTTGATTTTTTTTGTATAATAATTTGGAAAGCAAATAGAGCCAAAACCAATATTGCTAAAAGGCTGTTAAAATACAACCCGAATCTCGAAGAATGTGTATCTGAATTAACAAAAGCAATTTATCTTGCTGAAAGTAACATTGGGAAATTAGAAATTTTAATTTTTGATTATGAATTTCGATTACCGATGGCATCTGCAATATTATCATTACTATACCCAGATAGCTTTACAGTTTATGATTACAGAGTTTGTGAGACACTAACTCTGTACAAAGGGATTGACAATATTAAAGATTTTAAAAAATTATCAGTTAAATACTTTGAATTTGTTGAATCTGTAAGAAACCTAGAAACTCACACTACTTCTCTGAGAGATATAGATCGTCAGTTGTGGGGGAAATCATTTTACAATCAACTAACTTCTAATTTGGCTGAAGGATTCAAAAAGTAGTTTTCAAGTATTTAAATTAAAAATATGGATTGTTAAGTTTTAACATATTTTTCTAAATTTAAAACAATAATTAAATTAACTATGAGCTTATATAGTGTAGATAAACAATTTCTTATTAGTGAAAGTGATGTTGAGCAAAAAGTTGTTATTCCGTTGCTTACAAATGATGAACCTGACGGCCTAGGTTATAGTTACATTCATTATCAAACTAAAACAAGTCTTAAAAAACTTAATATAGATAAAGGTAATGCTGCAAAGGTTTACTTTCCTGATTATGTTGTACTTATTGAAGGATTGCCGCTTGTAGTTATTGAAGTCAAAAAAATTGGTGAAAATTTAATAGAAGCTTATAGAGAAGCAAGAATGTATGCCCTGGAAATAAATTCATTTTATAAAACTAATATTAATCCATGTAGTCTCATCATGGCAACTGATGGGGAAATATTAGTTGCAGGCAGGTGGGACAATAATACTCCAAATGTTGAAATATCCATTGAAAATTGGGTGACTACAAATGCTGACTTTAGTTGGTTTATAGAAAATTTCTCATTGAATAAAATCAAAGAATTATCAAAGGAATTAAGAGAGATTATCAGAACTAATATTTTTTATAAAAAACCAATTCAATTATTAGGCGGCAAACATATACAAAATCAGCAAACAAAAAATTCATTTGGAGAAACAATTTCGATTCAATATAGACACTTATTCAATCCAGAGGAAGAAGGAGAAAGGTCGGATATTGTTCAAAATGCTTATGTTAAAGTTGACAAACACTTATCGCATGTTGATCCCATAGATAAGCTTATTAGAAAAAAAATCAGTCCTTCAGTGTCTGATACAATAGAAATAGAAGACAACATATCTCCTAAAGAAATTATTGATAAGCTTAACGATGCTCATTTATACAATAATCAAGTTCTATTACTTGTTGGTAGTGTTGGCTCAGGTAAATCTACATTTACGAGTTATCTGAAAGATGTAGCATTAGATAAAACATTATCAAAAAAGCTTTGTTGGATTAGATTAGATTTAAATAATGCTCCAGTTAATAGTAATGAAATTTATCAATGGCTTAAAAAAAATATAATTGAAGAGCTTAAAAGACAAAATCCTGATATTGATACTGACGAACTAAGCACAATAAAAAAAATATACTTCAATCAAATTCAGTCTTTTGATAAAATTGCAGGTGCTTTATTAGGTGAAGGTACTCATTCTTACAACGAAAAACTATTTTCAGTAATTCAAGAATCAATTAACAATATTGATATAACTCTAGAAAGTTATATTTCATATTTTGTTCACACCTTCCATAAAGAATTAATAATTATATTAGATAACTGCGATAAAAGAACTCTATCAGAACAGCTATTAATGTTTGAAGTAGCAAATTGGTTAAAGGAAAACATTAAATCACTAGTTTTTTTACCACTTAGAGAAACTACATTTGATAATTTTAGAAATCAAAAGCCGCTTGATACAGTTGTAAAAGATTTAATATTTAGAATAAATCCGCCTCCTTTAAATAAGGTACTGTACAATCGAATTAGGTATGCTAAAAGATTAATTGATAAAAATACCACGAAATATTACACTTTACCAAACGGCTTTAAAGCATCTTATCCATCATCAGATGAACTATTTTATCTGAATAGTATAATGAGTTCGCTATTTCAAAATCGTTTTTTTAATAAGTTAATATCTGGTCTAACAGGCAGAAACATAAGAAAGGGAATAGAAATCTTTCTTGATTTTTGCAAGAGTGGTCACATAACTGACTCTGATATATTTCAAATGAAATTTTCCAAAGGCACTCACGTTTTGCCTAATCATCTAATTAGTAGAATATTTCTGAGAGGAAATCGAGTTTTTTATTCCGATTCAGACACTAGAATTAAAAATCTATTTTTTAGCGATCACTCAGATAAACTACCTGATCCATTCGTTAGAGTAGCAATACTTGATTGGCTAAATAAACATAGTCGAATACAAGGCCCTAGTGGAATACTGGGATATCATAAGGTTTCGGATTTACTCAAAGATTTAACTGTGTTAGGTCATGGCTTAGAGAGATTACATTCTGAAGTAACTACAATGGTGAGTCAATCCTTAATTTTGTCAGAGTCACAAAACTTAGAGAAGGTAGAAGTTGAAGAATTGATTTCTATTAATAGCCCCGGCGTTATACATTTGGAATTACTTAAAAATATTGATTACTTAAGTGCATGTTCGGAAGATGTTTATTATAGTGATGATAGCGTTGCAACTGAAATACTTAGTAGGATCAACAAAGATTCGACACATTTTTCACTTCAAACTACTTTTTCTAATGCTAAAAGTTTAGCTAGCTACCTTAAAAATTATCAAAATAAGTTTTTCACCGTTCATGAGAAGTTTTTATCAAACAAAATTTTCAAATCACCAGTTGATTTTGAAGATATTGAAAATGATATAATAAAGACTGAAGATTCGAAAATAATTAAGAGCGAAAACATTTTAAAAAATGGCAGCATTGTTAATGCTAAAATTATTAAAATTCTAAGATGGGGTATATTATTAGAAATTGAAAATTCTTCACAAGGCTGTTTTGCCCATGCGGAAGATATAGAAGAAATAGATTTTTACAATATCAATAAGTATATTATTGGAAATACTCACAAAGTGAGAATAAGGGCTTTCAAACCTAAACATAGCAAATATAATGTTGATTTTGTTTCATAATTGTTATTTTAAATATATAATACGTTGTTAATCAATGTGAATTTACTTTCTTATCGATTAACGAAGTTGATTAACGGTTCAATTTACAAATGCCAACTAAAAACATATTCTTAGGCATTATGAACAACTACATATTGAATATGTATACTCTGTTAGTTCCTTAATAATTCAACAGATACCAGAAGAGTCAATGTATATACGGATGTATATAACAAAAAATAACCTACTGTAAATTACTCATTTTCAATAGGTTATTTAGACATCCGGTACCCAAGAGGAGATTCGAACTCCCACACCCATACAGGCGCCAGCCCCTCAAGCTGGTGCGTCTACCAATTTCGCCACCTGGGTAAGTGCTGCAAATATAATTTAATTTTAGATTTGAGGATGGCGATTTTAAAAAATCTTCATTTATAATTCAACAGTTAAACCATCATAAGCTAAACGGATGTTGGGGGGCAAATCTTTTTCTACCTCCTCGTGTAAACCCAGGTTATGACTGATATGCGTTAAATAAGTCATTTCGGCACCTACCCTTTTTGCAAAAGCTACAGCTTCGTCTAAAGTAAAGTGCGAAATGTGTGGTTCTTTTTGTAAAGCATTAAGCACTAAAATTTTTGTGCCCTTTATAGCTTCTATAGATGCATCAGGAAGTGTTTTAGCATCTGTAATATAGGTAAAATCGTTAATTCTATAACCTGTAATTGGCAGGCGGTAATGCAATACTTCAAAAGGAATAATCGTATGCGCTCCTATTTTAAAATCCTTTCCGTTCACAACTTTGTGAAGATTAATTTGGGGCAACCCGTGGTACTTGGTTTCGGCAAAAATATATTGAAATTCTCTTTTTAAAGCCTCTTGAACACGCTCGGATGCATAAACATCGATAACTTTATGCAACAAATAGTTAAATGGCCTTATGTCGTCTAATCCAGCAATATGATCTTTGTGTTCGTGTGTAAAAAGCACGGCATCCAAATCCTGAACGTTTGCGCGTAAAAGCTGGTAACGAAAATCAGGACCGCTATCAATAACCATGGTTTTATCGCCCAGTTCTACCAAAACAGAAGTTCTTAAACGGTTATTGCGCTTGTCAGTTGATTGGCAAACCTCACACTTACATGTAATTACAGGCACACCCTGTGAGGTTCCTGTTCCTAAAAAAGTAACTTTCATTAAAATAACTCCATCTGCTGTAGTGATAAATAAAATTGTTTTTGCTTTTCATCAAATAAGCTTTCATCTGCATTGGTTTGCTTTACAAGCGCAACTAATGCAGCAATTTTACCTTCGAGGTTAGAAAATTTATTAACTACAATAACTTTATTATGCTCCAATAAACAAGAGCCGGTTTTAAAGTTTCCTTTTTCATATCTCACTTTATAGCCCATGGCGAGCAACAGCTGTTCGAGTTTTTCTAAAGTATGATTTGTTAGTGGCAATGACATTAGAAACAAACTTAGATAAATCTGCGCAGCATTCATAAATACATTGGAAAAAATTATTGTAGTGCTTTTGTACTTTAGAATAGAACACGCATTTCTTCCTTATTTACGGAGTGTTGCTTTAATTAATAATCACCACAACAGTGTTAACCCCTTTTATTTTGGCGCAGTTAAACCTTTATAAAAAGAATGAACATATAAAATAAATTCAGCATGATGAGGATAACGTAAAACAAAAAAGGCTCGGCTTTAGCCGAACCTTTTTAAATACGATTTGAGTATTTATTATCTTAAATCAACCACTTCAACACCTGGATATTTTTTGGCATCAAAAGCAAAAGTAGTTTCTGGTACGTTTACGTTTGGCGAAAATGTTTTAACGTTGTATGTGTATTTGTTACCGTTTTTATCGAATAAAACAACATTAGCAATTTGTTTTGCTGCTTTATCAATACTTAAACGAATTTTAAAGATCGCTTTTTTACTATCAATGGGTGATAGATCAATCATTTGGTACGTTTTACCACCTGCTTTTTCTTCTCCTGTATAAAGGTATTTGAAGCCTTTTTCGTAAACGGTAAATATTTTTGCAGGATTGATGGCATCGCCGCTATTATCAACATTACTAACCTGAACTTCTTTATCTTTTTTTAAGTATGTCCACTGGCTTTTACCGTCACTAAACAATTCCTGGTTGGTCATGGCAACTTTATATTTGTTAGAGTTGGCTTTAACATATAAAGTACCCTGCTGCGTTTCTTTAACTTTAGCTTTAGGATTATCCAAAGTAAAGGTAAAATCAGTTTTAACAATGTTATACGATTTGTATTTTTTACTTACTTCGGCTAAAATTGCTTTAGCTTTAGCATCAGTTTGAGCATAGGTTGATGTTGTAAAAGCAACGATAACCATTAATGCTGAAATTAATTTCTTCATCTTTTCTTTTTTAATTTTCTTTTAATCTTAGAGTAGATAAATGCCTTTTAGTTTAATGGGCTATTAATCTTTCTTATTTAAACTATTCAAGAACTGTTCCAAAGAATATTCATCAGGGTATAAAACTTCACGGGCTTTACTGCCTTCAAAAGGCCCAACAATTCCTGCAGCTTCCAGCTGATCAATAATTCTACCTGCCCGGTTATAGCCTAATTTCATTTTACGCTGAATAAGCGATGTAGAGCCCTGTTGATGCGTAACAATCAGTCTTGCAGCCTCTTCAAACAATTTATCACGTTCATCTGGATCAAAATCGGCTTTATTTCCTTCGCCATTTTCATCTATATATTCTGGCAACTGATACGCATCAGAATAACCCCGTTGATTGCCAATATATTCCGAAATACGGTCAACTTCCGGTGTATCCACAAAAGCACACTGTAGCCTGATTAAGTCGCTTCCTGTAGATAAAAGCATATCTCCACGACCAATCAGCTGATCGGCACCTCCACTATCCAAAATGGTACGCGAATCTATTTTAGATAAAACCCTAAAAGCCAGCCTTGCCGGGAAATTTGCCTTAATGGTACCTGTAATAATATTTACAGATGGACGCTGTGTAGCTAAAACCAGGTGAATACCGATGGCACGGGCCAATTGCGCTAAACGTGCAATCGGAGCTTCCACCTCTTTTCCTGCCGTCATCATTAAATCGGCAAACTCATCCACCACTAATACAATAAAAGGTAAAAAGCGGTGTCCGTTATTTGGGTTAAGCTTACGTTTAACAAATTTATCGTTGTACTCTTTTAAATTCCTTACTTGCGCATCTTTTAACAAATCATAACGCTGATCCATTTCAATACAAAGTGAATTTAAAGTATTCACAACCTTTTTGGTATCCGTAATAATGGCATCCGCCTCACCAGGAAGTTTTGCCAAAAAATGACGTTCAATTCTGTTAAAGAGGGTTAGCTCTACTTTTTTAGGATCGACTAATACAAACTTTAACTGTGCAGGGTGTTTTTTAAATAAAAGAGAAACTAAAATTGCATTAATCCCAACTGATTTACCTTGTCCGGTAGCCCCGGCAACCAATAAATGGGGCATTTTAGCTAAATCGGCAATATAAACCTCATTGCTAATGGTTTTCCCTAAAGCAATTGGCAAATCCATTGTATTTTGAGCCCATTTATCCGTATTTAAAATGCTTCGCATCGCCACCATTTCAGGGTGCTGGTTTGGAACTTCAATACCAATTGTACCTTTACCGGGCATTGGTGCTATAATACGAATTCCTAATGCGGCCAATGAAAGGGCAATATCATCTTCCAGATTTTTAATTTTTGAAATCCTTACACCTGGCGCAGGAATAATTTCGTAAAGGGTTACGGTTGGGCCAATAGTTGCCTTAATTTTATCAATTTCTATATTGTAGTGATTAAGGGTTTCTACAATTTTGTTTTTATTGGCTTCTAATTCTTCTGCATTTACCGAAATTTTATTGGTGCCATAATTTTCGAGTAAATCAATATGTGGATATTTATAACCTGATAAATCAAGTTTTTCATCATAGTTACCAAACTGTTCCACCAAATCGTCTGATTTAATTTCTTCTTCGGTTTTTTCTATGGTAAACGTTGGTTCGTCTTTTTCTTCAATTGGCGGTTCTACGTCCAGCGGTAAAGATGTAGCTACCGCAGTAGCCACCGGAGTAATTGGAAGGTTTGTAGATAATGGGGACAAAACAACCGGAGGAATAATGTCTTCATCGTCCTCTTTTTCCTGTTCTTCGTAACGGTTAGGCCTTAAAACTACATTTTGAGGCTTCCGCTCATTATTAATTGAGGGTTTTCCTGGAACTGAAAATTCAACAGGTTCTGAAGGTCTTTCTCTAACAATTTCGATATTGTCCGGAACTTCAGGCGCCATAAATTCTGGTTTCTTTCTTTCAGGAATTTTAAAATCAATGTTATAAGCAATAATTAAAATGGTTAAACCTGCAAAAGCAATTAAGCCTGCCACGCCTGCAGCGCCAACCTGCGCTGCCAGTAATTTATTACTCCAGTAACCAAATTCTCCTTCAATATAATGTGGAGATTCTGACCAGAAACTATGCGCAAAGCCGAATGTAAAGGATAGGAATAACAAAAAGAAAAAGCTATAACCTAAGGTTTTGGAAATGGAAAGGATTTTGACTTTAAACAACAATCTGTAGCCTATAATAAAAAAAGCAAGTACAAACAGGAATGAAGCAATACCAAACCATTCGTAAATAAACTGGTGCGAAAGAAGCGCGCCAAATTTGCCAAGCCAGTTTTGTACAACCGGAGTGGTTACACCTGCATCTTTTAATTCTTCGGCTGTTTTAAATAAATTTTTCCAGCCGCCATTTGCGTCAATTACATAACTCTGGTCATCCTGCCAGGTAAATAAATAGGAAGTAAACGCAATGAGAAAGTATAAAGAAAGTATAACAAAAAATAATCCTATAATCTTGATCGCGCGTCCATCAGCCAGGTCAAAATTTGGCAGATATTCCCTTTTTTCTTTTGGCTGGCGGCTTGAAGTCGCTCTGCCAGATGCATTTTCAGCATTTTTATCTCTGAATGTATTGGTTTTAAACTGGTTACCCCTTGCCGACATTTTCTATCCTAAAGTTTATTAAAAAACAAATATAAAATATATAGTTGTATCTGTTGGTGATCTTTTTCTATAAATAATTTTAAATATAATTTAAACCATTGTAAACAAGCTATGTCTATTCAATATACAACATGATAGTTGTTACGTTTTGTTCAAATGAGACGGATTTTGTTTTAGGTTTATCCCGTTTGATCTGGAGAGATGAAACGGGATTTTTATTGCCCCTTATTTTCTTCTGCAACCAAAGATGAGAAAGTAACCCTGATTTTATTATTGGTATAATTTTGAAAATCAGAATCGTTTCATTTTATTTGTTAACTAATAAATGGCTTAACATGGATATAACGCAGCTCGAGGAACAGATTGAATCAGGTAATTTACAAGCGGTTAAAGATATTTTAGTCCATAACCCTGCTTTAGCCAACACACTTACTTCCCATCGCATTTCGCCCCTATTATTAGCTTGTTATTATAAAAAACAGGAAATAGCTGATTTAATATCCGAATTTACGGATGATTTAACCTTATTTGAAGCTTGTGCTGTTGGGAAACTTGATGTTGCAACTTTGCTCATTTTTGAAAAACCAGATTCGATTAACGGTTATTCTGATGATGGTTTTACGCCATTAGGCTTGGCTTGTTATTTCGGCCATGAGGATTTGGCTAAATTCCTGATCGCAAAAGGTGCCGATGTTAACCTCGCGTCGAAAAATGGATTTAACGTATTTCCGATCCATTCGGCCGTTGCAGCTCATAATTTCAACATAACTAAAATGCTGTTAGATCGTGGTGCTTATCCAAATGTTTGCCAAAAGGCAGGTTTGGCACCCCTTCATACCGCAGCTCAATTGGGAAATATAGAATTAATAATTCTTTTGCTGGAACATGGTGCAGAAGTTACTTTGCGTATGGAAGGTGGAAAATTACCTGCTGATTTAGCCGCTGAAAAGGGTTTTAATGAAATAGCTGAGATTTTAAGGGATGATGATTAACCACAGGGCAATTTTCAGTTAGGATTATGCCTTTGAGTTATTAGATAAAATTAAATTTAAACTATTCCCAAATCCTTAACCTCATTTTTTTCATATAGGTTCTGATGTCGAGCACAATTGCGGCAAGAAAATAAAACAGAATTGGAAAACCTACAGCTAAAAAGGATGAATAAATAAAAAACAAACGAACTTTGGCCGTACTCATATTCAGCTTGTTGGCTAAATAAGTAGATACACCAAAACTTTGCTGTTCAAAATAAGTTATAATTCTTTGAAACATGTTAAGCTTGTTTTAAAATTTTAATTCCAATACCACAAGATAAGCATTTTTTTTGATCGCAATATTGTTTTTTCAACTGCAAAATTCCCTGCGATGCAAAAGCATGCTCCATTTTTAATCCTGCCGCTACAAATTTATCGGTTATCGCATTTTTTTCTGCCGGCAATTGCTCTAATAACTTAATAGCCCTGCTTATATAGAATTGTGTATCGGTATGTTTTCCATAAGCAAACAAAAATAGCGCCACTGTATTTAGCAAAATATTATCAACGGATGTTTTTCCAATTTGTATGGCTACAGATTGTGCTTCCTTTTTAAAATGATAATGTGTTTTCCAGTATTCGTTAACGGGTAAATTTTCGAACAGATGATGTAAAGAAAGCGTATCTTTTATGGTCATAACCTTAGAAAAAAGATGATTTGCTTTAACAATTAAAGCGGCAAACTGCGCAAGCCTGATGGTTGGAAAATTCTGTGGACGCATCCGCATAAATTTCCATATAGAAACTTCCAGGGGTTTAATTTTATATTTCTTCTGCAGGTACCTAAACTCTTCTTTAAGCTTTTTAGGATATTCTTCTTCGAAAGGGCCATTTAAAAAACCAGCCGTACCAAATACCAGCGCTTCGATTTGAAACGCATTATCTTTATGTTTTGCATAAATGTTTTGAGAAATGGCTTTTGCAAAAACTTCGAATGGAAGGGCATTGATTTTAAAACCGAAGTTGCGTGCAATAAAACGGTAAAAGGTTTCGTCCCAATTGCCATTCAGTTCATTTAGCATTTCTAAAACCGCATTTGTTCTGCATTCAAAACGCTCCAGCAAAGTTCTGGATAAGAAAGCATTTACCACAAACTGGTCTACATTTCCAATTTGTGCAGCGCAGGGAAAATCTGTAAGTGTTAAAAATAAGTTGGCATACCGCTCCATTAACGTTTTAGAGATGCGGTTTTTCAACTCCAGCACGGGCAAAACAGTTCCATCTATTCTTTTAACGGCCACATCATGCTCAAATACCACATGTAAAATAACATTTTCGTAGCTTAAATCATTTTGATGATGGTGTTTAATCCAGTCGGAAGATTTTAAATGAATTTCTACATTACCTGCCCAAAGGGTTTCTCCAATTTTAATTTTTGCATGACTAAAATCCGGTCCGGCATTCTTATTCAACAATCCAGGATTAAGAATGATTAAATCATCACCCGCATCTGTTTTTAAGTCATTAAAATCAAATGATCTAAATTGCCAAACATAATGTAAAAAATCTTCAGGAAAGCCCATAATGAAGAAAGCTAATTAATAATACATAACGTAATATTAATCATAATCCACAACAGTTATACTATAGCAAAGCTTTCTTTTTATAATTGGTAATAAAAACGCCTGTAATGATTAGCGCTGTAGCAATGAGCAGGTCAGTATTTACCTTTTCATTTAAAATCAACCAGCCCAAAAATATAGCAATTACACTATTAAAATAGGTTAATATGGAAACTTCAGACGCTGAGACTTTCTTTAAAGCATAATGGTAACAGAAATATGCCAATACAGAACCAAATATAGCCAAATAAACAGTTGCAAAAATACTTTCGGTTTTCCATGTGGCTACATCAGCCTTCCCCGAAAACACCAAAGCCAGAACAAGCTGTACAATTGCGGAAAACACGAATTGATAAAGAAGGTTTAAAAAGATATTTTCGGCTTTGCCACTATGTTTTTTGCTATAAATTGTACCAATGGTCCAGCCGGTAACGGCAACGATTAAAGATAAAATCCCGTTCCTGAACCCGGGATCCAATAAATCGTTAATACCCTCCCTGAAAATGAAAACTACGCCTAAAAATCCAATAAGTACACCAACAAATCCTTTCAGACTTGATTTTTGAATTCCCAATGCCACACAACCTAAAAAAACCGCTAAAGGTGAAGTTGCATTAATTAGAGAAGCTAAACCACTGGGAATAGTTTTTTCTGCCACAGTTGTCATTCCGTTTGCAATTACCACCATAAGCAAGGATAAGATGAACTGGCGTTTTAATGCTGTCCAGCCAATCCATTTTAATTCTCTCTGCCTGATTAAAATAAACAAAATAACGATTGAGGCAATGGTTTGACGCATGGCGGTTACATACCAGGGTGGGATACTTTCAACAGCTATGCGAATGCCTAAATAAGTGGTACCCCATATCAATGCTACGCCGCTTAGCGCCACAATAAGTTTTAAATCTATTTTGGATTTCATAATTGTATGTATACTAACCACCAGAGCGGCTAATTTTTACGGAAAAGAAGAAATATCGTGTATTAATCTTAATGGATAAGTCAGGAAAATTGATGAAAATCCTTTTTTTGACTAAACTAAACCGGCATTGATTAAAATCTGTTCCATTTCCTGTTGTAGCTTTAAGGCTTCTGCTCTTGCTTTTTCGGCAAAATCTTCGCCACTGCCTGCATAAATAATTCCTCTGGCAGAGTTAACCAATAAACCACACTGATCGTTTAATCCATACTTACAAACCTCCTGTAAATCGCCACCTTGGGCACCAACTCCCGGAACCAGTAAAAAATGATTGGGAATTAATTTCCTTACGTCGCCAAAAGCTGCACCGCGTGTGGCGCCAACAACGTACATCATTTGCTCATCAGTAGCCCATGTGGAAGAAGTTTTAATTACTTTTTCAAATAAACGGTCTTCTCCTATTTGTTGCAGTTGAAAATCGGCGTGACCAGAATTAGAGGTTAAAGCCAAGAGAATAACCCATTTATCATTAAAATTCAAAAATGGCATAACTGAATCGCTGCCCATATAAGGTGCAACGGTAACAGAATCAAAGCTCATTTCGGAAGAGGCTTCATTAAAAAATGTTTCAGCATACATGGCTGATGTATTTCCAATATCGCCACGTTTGGCATCTGCAATGGTAAAAATATCTTTAGGAATGTATTTCCAGGTCTCGGTTAAATTTTCCCATCCTTTTTTACCATAACACTCATAAAAAGCAGTATTGGGTTTATAAGCCACACATAAATCTTTTGTTGCATCAATAATCTGCTTATTAAACTCTAAAATCGGATTTTCGTACTTTAAAAGGTGCTGAGGAATCTTGTCTAAAGAAGAATCCAGTCCGACACATAAAAATGAACGCTTTTTTTTAATCTGATCGAAAAGTTGCTGCTTGGTCATATTTTTGGGCTTAATTGCTGCAAATATGAAGATTTTAAAATTTTTAGGGCCTATTATTTTACAGTATTTGAATTATTTTTTTAAACATTTTAAACTTTCTCTTGCAGATTACGTTTCAAATACATACAATTGCAGCATAATTTCTCAATCGTTTATCTGAATATCACAGAAAAATCTTCAAAACTTGTCTTTTATTATCAATTTTTAACTGCATTTTTTGCTTTATTCAGCCAATAAACACACAATTAAAACATGATGGAGTTGTTATTCATAACAAATTGAATGGCTACTTAAGGATTGCTAAATAACCTGTGATAAGAATTATACCTAATGAAATTTTCTTGAAACATATATATTTCAAATGTTTAGTAAAACAGAATTAAATGATAAGCTCACATCAGAACTGCGTGAACTTGCAAAAACATATGGCATTGAAGGTGCTGATACACTAAGGAAAATAGACCTTGTTGAAGTACTTTTACACCAACAAGTAATTACTGATGCAGTGAAACAAGATGGAGAAGTTGCAGCTGAACCGCAAACTGAAACAGAAACTGTAGCTGCTGCTGTTGCCCCTAAAACAAAGGCTGTAAAAGCAGATAAAGTTCAGAAATCTGCTGCTGAAAAACCGGTTAAAAAAAGAGTTCGTTTAAGTAAGGATGAACCTGCTGCTCCTATTGTAAGGGAAAGAGATTCGATAACGTTATTTGACGAGCCAAATCATCAGCAAAAGAAAGAAGCCCAACCAGAAAAACAACCTGAGCGGGTTGTTGAAACAGAAGAAAGCGTAAAGCCAATTTCTGCACTGATTGAAGAAAACAATGAATCTCCGGCAGTAAAACCTGCAAAACAGGAACCTCGCGAAAAACCACAACGCGAAGATAACCGCCAAAAACAACCAGGCGGTGGTAACCACCATAAAAACGAAAACAGTTATTCTAATTTAGATTTTGATAATGTAATCACCAATGAAGGTGTTTTAGAAATTATGCCTGATGGCTACGGTTTCTTAAGATCTGCAGATTATAATTATTTAACTTCTCCTGATGATATTTATGTATCGCAATCGCAGATTAAGCTTTTTGGCTTAAAAACCGGTGATACAGTTAAAGGAAGCATCCGCCCACCAAAAGAAGGCGAAAAGTATTTTCCTTTGGTACGTGTTGAAACGATTAATGGTCGTATTCCTGCCGAAGTTAGAGACCGTGTTCCTTTTGATTATTTAACGCCACTTTTCCCGACTGAAAGATTAAATTTATTTACGGATACGAATAACTATTCTACCCGTATTATGGATTTATTTACTCCAATTGGTAAAGGGCAGCGTGGTTTAATTGTGGCACAACCTAAAACAGGTAAAACCAATTTATTAAAAGAAGTTGCCAATGCGATTGCTAAAAACCATCCTGAAGTTTATTTAATTATTTTATTAATTGATGAACGCCCGGAAGAGGTTACCGATATGGCCCGTAGTGTAAGGGCAGAAGTTATTGCTTCTACTTTTGATGAACCGGCAGAGCGCCATGTAAAAATCGCCAATATCGTTTTAGAGAAATCTAAACGTTTGGTAGAAAGCGGACATGATGTAGTGATTCTTTTAGATTCGATTACCCGTTTGGCAAGGGCTTACAATACAACGGCTCCTGCATCCGGCAAAATATTATCAGGTGGTGTTGATGCCAATGCATTACACAAACCAAAACGTTTCTTTGGTGCTGCACGTAACATCGAAAATGGTGGTTCATTAACTATTTTAGCTACTGCTTTAACAGATACCGGCTCTAAAATGGATGAAGTAATTTTCGAAGAGTTTAAAGGTACCGGTAACATGGAGCTTCAACTGGATCGTAAATTATCTAACAAACGTATTTTCCCTGCTATTGATATTACTGCTTCGAGTACTCGTCGTGATGATTTATTGCACGACAGAGATACGTTGCAACGTGTTTGGATTTTACGCAACCACCTTGCTGATATGAACAGTCAGGAAGCAATGGAGTTTGTACAAGCTCAAATTAAAGGCACAAAAAGCAACGAAGAATTCTTAATTTCGATGAACAGCTAAAATAAGCTGAAAGGTAAAAAGGTGTATGGCTTAAGGTTTCCTTTTTGGATGCTTAAGCTGTACACCTTAAACGTTACACCTTAAATCCTATGAAAAAGCACATTCCAAATGCGATAACCTGCGCCAACTTATTTTCAGGCTGCATCGGTATCGTTTTTGCATTTAAAGGCGAACTACAAATAACGGCCTACCTTGTAATCCTTTCGGGTATTTTCGATTTTTTTGATGGAATGGTTGCCCGCATGCTAAATGTAAAATCGAACATAGGTAAAGATTTAGACTCTTTGGCAGATATGGTAAGCTTTGGTTTTTTACCAGGGGTAGTTATGTTTCAACTTTTAAAAACAAGTGATTATACTTCTGATTACCTTCCTTATTTAGCCTTTTTCATTACCATTTTTTCTGCATTGCGCCTCGCTAAGTTTAATAACGACGAAAGACAGACTCAGGATTTTATAGGCTTAAACACACCAATGAATACATTATTTATATGTTCATTGCCTTTTATTGCAGTAGATTACCCCACAATTATTAATTCTACGATATTATTAATCGGAATTATAGCCGTAACCAGCTTTTTACTCATCAGCGAAATTAAAATATTCTCCTTAAAATTTAACAATTTAAGCTGGCAAGCCAATAAGGTAAAGTTTATTTTCCTTATCCTGTCAGCATTGCTTATTGCTGCTTTAAAATTTGCTGCAATTCCTTTCGTATTGGTATTGTATATAGCCATGTCCTTTCTGCATTTTAGAAATGTAGAAAGTTTATCTAAATAAAATTAAAGGTTGGCCTGAATATCCTTTTTGGCCTGTTCCAGTTGAGCATAAACATGCTCAAGCAATTCTTTAAGCCTGGTTACATTAGCCGGAATTTCGTTTACATTTTCTTTACTGCGCGCATTTTGTTCAATTTCCTGTACAAAATCCTTAATATCATCTCTTCCAATATAACTGAAGGTTGGCTTTATTTTATGGATGCTATTGGCAACCATATCCCAATCCTTATTTACTAAAGCACTATCAAGTTCTATTAAATAAACTGGCGTCTGATCAATAAATGTATCAAAAACCTCGATCATAAAAGTAGGATTATGACCGACCATTTTGATGAGATAAGATAAATCCAGGGGATGACTATCTTTTATTTCCTGCATGTTGCAAATTTAATTAATTACAATTTCTTAACGTTCAAATCGTCAACAATATTTTCAGCGATCTCTAAAATAGTCTTACCTAATACCGGATGTACAACACCTGCCCCTATTTCGGCCATAGGCTCCATTACAAATTTCCTAAACTGCATTTGAGGATGAGGTACATGCAGTTTGTTTTCTATATTTATAATTTCATCACCAAATAAAATCAAGTCAATATCAATCAGGCGTGCTCCCCATTTCTCTTTTCTTACCCTACCTAAACTATTTTCAATTTCTAAGGATTTTTCCAGCACTTCAAGTGCAGATAAATTTGTTTTTAAACTTATCGCCTGGTTCAAAAATGAGGGCTGATCTGTTTTACCCCAGGCCGCGGTTTCATAAATCGATGATTTTGAAACAATTTCTCCTATTTCGTCGTTTAAAAGCGCAATGGCTTTTTGCAAATTCTCTTCGCGGTTTCCCAAATTACCCCCCAGTAACAAATAAGCAATTGTACTATCTAATGCCATATTAAGCGTCATGTATTTTTATATCTTTACAAAAACAAAATTAAAACATTAAATGAGAGATTTTTTTAAATATCTATTTGCTTCAATGTTAGGTTTTTTCCTTTCTATTGTAATTGTATGCGTAATCTTCTTCTTTATAATTGTAGGATTAATTGCATCAGTAGATTCGGATAAAACGGTTAGCGTAAGCGAAAATAGTGTGTTATTTTTAAACCTCGACCAACCCATTACCGAACGTACGCCAAAAAATTCTTTTGGTAATTTACCTATTGTTGGCAGCGAAGGGAAAGGTGGAATTGGTTTGAACGACCTTCTAAAATCAATTAAAAGGGCTAAAAATGATGACAACATCAAGTGCATTTACATTAACGTAAGTAGTCCTCAGGCAGGTTTTGCAACCATGCGTGAAGTTAGAAATGCTTTAATTGATTTTAAGAAATCTCATAAAAAAATTATTGCTTATAGTGAGGTTTACACCCAGGGCGCTTATTACTTAGCATCAGCAGCAGATAAAGTTTATTTAAACCCTGAAGGTGCACTCGAATTTAAAGGTTTTAGCTCGCAGTTAACTTTTTTTAAAGGAACGCTCGAGAAATTAGGCATAGAAGCACAGGTAATCCGGGTAGGCAATTATAAAAGTGCTGTTGAGCCTTACATTTTAGATAAAATGAGCGATTACAACCGCAAACAGGTTACGGCCTATGTTGGTGGTTTGTACAATACCTTCTTAACTGATATTGCCCAAACAAGAGATATACAAAAAGACAGTTTATATGTTATTGCTGATAAATATAAAATACAGCAACCACAAGACGCCCTTCATTACAAAATGATTGATGGTTTAAGGTATAAAGATGAGGTTTTAGAAGAACTTAAAGCTTTTTCAGCCAGATCGAAAAAAGATAACATCAGGTCTGTTTCCATCAATGATTATGCACTTAATAATCCTGCTGATGGAACCAGCAAAAACAAAGTAGCTGTTATTTATGCCAATGGCGAAATTAATGGCGGAGAAGGTTCTGACAGTGAGATTGGTTCTGAGCGCATTTCAAGGGCCATTAGAAAAGCCCGCCTGGATGACGATATTAAAGCCATTGTGTTGAGGATCAACTCTCCGGGTGGTAGTGCTTTGGCATCTGACGTGATTTGGAGGGAAGTAATTTTAGCCAAAAAAGTTAAACCAGTAATGGCTTCTTTCGGTGATGTGGCCGCCTCTGGTGGTTACTACATTGGCTGCGCTGCAGATAGTATTTTTGTTCAGCCAAATACCATTACAGGTTCAATAGGTGTATTTGGCATTATTCCAAACTTTCAAAATTTAATGACCAATAAATTGGGAATTACCTTTGATGGTGTTAAAACAGGTGAATTTGCCGACATTATGAGTACCAACCGACCAATGACGAGTAGTGAGCGGTTTATTATTCAAAATGAATTAAACAGGATTTATAGCGGTTTTGTGAGCCGTGTGGCCGATGGAAGAAAGAAAAGCAAAACGTATATCGACAGTATTGGTGGAGGCCATGTTTGGATTGGAACAGATGCAGTTCAAATAGGTTTGGCAGATAGGATTGGAAGTTTTAACGATGCCATTACCGCTGCTGCTAAAAAAGCCAATGTTAAAGAGTATAAAGTAGTAGAATATCCGGAGGTGATTGATCCTTTGAAATCTTTTCTATCTGAAAGCACAGATAAGATTAAAACTTATTATACCAAACAAGAACTGGGCGACAACTACCCTATTTACCAGCAAATGAAAAAAGTGGTAACCAGATCGGGCATACAAATGAGAATGCCTTTTGAAGCAGAAATTAAATAAATAAAATATTAATTTGCTTAATCACGAGCGCAATAGACACCTCTATTGCGCTCTTTGTTTTTCTATTTAACCGGTTTCCATTCAGGATGCAAGGTTAAATAAGTTTCGTTAACTGATTTTTGTTTTGGATGCACGGTTAATGCTACGCTTTTCTTATTTATAAATTCAAAACCAATCCCATCCGGTTTAGAATCGTACACCAAAATGGTATCCTTATTTTGATCTAAATAAGCTGACAATTTTTCCATCGCCGGAAATTTAAGGGCAATATCACTCAGGCTTCTTCCTGTTCCAAAACCATCCTGTGTTTTGTAAAGATTAGAAGTAACCCTGATTTGTTTTACATCTCTGATAACCATAGTACTATCGCGATAAGAAGAGTAAATCGCAAGCTCGTCTTTTTTATCGCCTTTCGAAACCTTGCCATACCAAATGCCCCAGGCTTTGCCCATTGCAGCATCACCATCATCGGCATTCCCCATCTTTTCAAATACATTTGTCATGTCTTCCCCCACGGATATTTGCCCTACAGAAGTTCCAGGAACAATCAAAAAACGTTCATCAACAATTTTACCAGGTCCTGATTCAATGCTTGCTATAGAATCTCTTTTATGCCCCGAATTGGTTGACGATTGACAAGCAGCTAAACTTGCACTTAGTCCAAATACTAAGATTTTAAGTGTTCTCATTCAGAATTTATTTTAATGGTATTTCATGATCTAATCTTTAATTTAACAACACATCTTTAAAATTGTGTTTAGAAATTAATGACGGCGGAAGGATTTCAGGCTTTATTTTCTAATTTTACAGGCTTATGGAGAATAAAACCATCGCCCGCACCCTTCGTCTTTTATCGCAGTTAATGGAATTGCATGAAGAAAACCCTTTTAAAATTAAATCGGTTGCAAATGCCTATTTTAAGGTGGATAAACTACCTTTTGCCTTAAAAGATAAACCACTGGATGAGATAGATCAGATTGATGGAATTGGAAAAGGTTTGGCCGCAAAAATTATTGAACTCTTGCAAACAGGTACACTGCAGGAGTTAAATTATATTATGGAAAAGACACCTCAAGGTGTTGTTGAAATGCTCGCCATAAAAGGTATTGGTCCTAAAAAAATCTTTATCATCTGGCGCGCCCTGGGTATTGAAAGCATTGGCGAACTTTATTATGCCTGCAACGAAAACCGATTGATTGAAGCTAAAGGCTTTGGTTTAAAAACACAGGAAGAAATTAAAAAAGCCATAGAATTTAAATTGGCCGCAAATGGCAGATTTTTATATGCTCAGGTAGAAGGTTTTGCAAACACGCTGTTCGCACAGATTTCTGAGTGGTTAATTAAAGTAGATTTAAATGCTTTGCTTGGTTTTGCAGGGCAGTACCGCCGTTGCTGCGAAATTATTGATGAACTTGAAATTGTAATTGGTGGCGAACATTTATCTGATGTTATAGCATCATTAAATACTTTTGAACCGGTTTCTTTTATCCAGGCTGAAGATTTATTTATAGCCACAACAGAGGCTGGTTTAAAAATTAAGCTCCACCTGGTTGAAAAACCAGCATTTTACCTTGAATGGTTTAAACAAACAGGCAATGCCCAACATGTAGAAAAAGTATTAAGTCTTGCAGGTTCCGGTCCGTTTACCGATGAAAAAGCCATTTACAGCACGGCTGGACTGGCTTTTATAGCGCCCGAACTACGTGAAGATTTTGACGAGATAGAACTGGCTCAAGCTGATAAATTACCCACCTTAATTACTTATGCAGATTTAAAGGGCAGTTTACACAATCACTCTACCTGGAGCGATGGCGTACATACGCTTGAAGAAATGGCTCTTTTTTGTAAAGACGAATTAAAACTTGAATACCTGGGCATTTGCGATCACTCTAAAACTGCAGTGTATGCAAAGGGATTAAATGAACAGCGGGTTTTTGGCCAGCACCAGGAAATAGATGAATTAAATAAAAAATTAGCACCATTTAAAATTTTTAAAGGCATTGAAAGTGATATTTTAAGCGATGGTTCATTGGATTATTCGGACGATGTTTTAAAAACTTTTGATTTTGTTGTGGCTTCGGTTCACAGCAATTTAAGAATGGATGAAGAAAAAGCAACAAACCGTTTATTAAAAGCTATTGAAAATCCATATACCACAATTTTAGGTCACCCAACAGGTCGTTTATTGCTAAGTCGGGCCGGCTATCCTATAGATTATAAAAAAATTATTGATGCCTGTGCGGCAAACCATGTTGTTATAGAGATTAATGCTAATCCCTTACGTTTAGATTTAGATTGGCGGTGGCACCGATATGCATTAGAAAAAGGCGTTTTACTTTCGGTTAACCCTGATGCACACCGTACAGAGGGTTTCTATGATATGCATTATGGCATTTTAGTTGCCCGTAAAGGTGGTTTAAGTGCAGGTAAATGTTTAAATGCTTTCTCGTTGGAGGAAATTTCAGGCTATTTTACGGCTAAAAAGCAAAGTTAACTACGAGAAAGATTCGAGATTTTTAATCTGCTTAAATTATTTAAGGCATATATTAAAATGTTGATCCTATTTAAGCCACCAATTGCAGATTTAAAAAACCGGCGGCAGATGGAGAAATTTTTAAATCTTTTAATTAGCCTTCGTATGGACAACAATTACGCTTTAATTAATGACATTGGGTAAAAAACTATAACTTTGCCCATTATTAACGGACTATGCTATCAGAAAAACTTTATAACGCCTATAAAACCAAATCGAAACCAAACGTACTTGTAATAGGCGATTTAATGTTAGATCATTATATTTTTGGTTCGGCAAACCGCCTTTCGCCAGAAGCACCTGTACCTGTTATTAATATCAATAAAGAAACCAAAATAGTTGGAGGAGCCGCAAATGTTGCCAGTAATTTAAAAGCACTGGGCGCCAATGTTTACCTTGCTGGCGTAACCGGAAATGATGTTTATGGTGCTGAAATAAAATCTATCTTAGATTCGAACCAGATTGATACCAGTCTGATTATGATGGATGATAACCGCCTTACAACCATTAAAACCAGAGTTATTGCCGGCAATCATCACATTGTAAGAATTGATAAGGAAGATATTCACGACATCTCCACTCAACTTCAAAATGCTTTTGTAAATGCAGTTGAAGTTTGCATTCAGAAAGCTGATATCGTTATTTTGTCTGATTATAATAAAGGTTTGCTAAGCCACAATTTATCGCTTAAGATTATTGAACTTTGTAAACAAAATAATAAAAAAGTTGTTGTAGACCCAAAAGGGCTCGATTACAGTAAATATCATGGTGCTTATATTATAAAACCAAATCGTAAAGAATTAGCTGAAGCATCTAAAACCGAAAGAATTGTTAGTAATGAAGCCTTAGTAAAAGCTGCCGATGTTATTTTTAAAATTACGCAGGCAGAATATTTAGTGGTTACACTCTCAGAAGCGGGTATTGCCATTATAAATGAAAAGGAACATAAAGTTATACCGGTTGTAGCTACAGAAGTTTATGATGTAACCGGTGCCGGTGATACGGTTATTGCAACCCTGGCGTATTGCCTTGCCTTAGGTTTTGATATTGAAGAGGCCGCAACAATTGCCAATTACGCTGCCGCTATTGTAATTAAACACATAGGCAGTGCAACCACAACCATCGAAGAAGTTATTCAATCACTTGATAAATGATATTAAACGAGTTAAATCATCATAAACAAACCATCGATAAAGTAATTGCCGAAACAATTCCGCAAATCGAGCAGGCCTGTCAAATACTGATCGAAACCATTAACTCAGGCTCGAAAGTTTTGCTGGCCGGAAATGGAGGCAGTGCTGCTGATGCACAACACATTGCGGCAGAATTTACCGGACGTTTTGTAAAAGAACGGATTGCTTTGCCTGCAATTGCTTTAACAGTTGATACCTCTGCTTTAACCGCCATTAGTAATGATTATGGTTACGAAAGAGTTTTCGCCAGGCAGGTAGAAGCTTTTGCTAAACCCAACGATGTATTCATTGCCCTATCAACAAGCGGGAACAGCAGAAATATTTTAGCTGCTTTAGAAACGGCCAGAAAATTAGGTTGCAAAACCATTGGGCTTTCTGGAAAAGGTGGTGGTGCCATGAACGATCTTTGTGATGTAAACATTGTTATTCCTGAAACCAATACTGCGCGAATCCAGGAAATGCACATTCTTATCGGGCATATTTTATGTACCGCAGTAGATAACTTATATTAAAATGGCGAGAAATCTTTTAAAGGTACTCGAAGAGAAAATCCTCAACGCCGATAACCTTAAAGAAAAAATTGACGGCTGGAAAAATGATCATCAAAAAATTGTTTTCACAAATGGTTGCTTTGATTTACTTCACCCTGGGCACATTGCTTATTTAAACGAAGCAGCCAGTCTTGGCGATAAACTTGTAGTTGGCTTGAACACAGATGAATCTGTAAAAAAAATCAAAGGAGAAAGCAGGCCTGTAAACAACGAACATAGCAGGGCACAATTGCTTGCAGCTATGTTTTTTATAGATGCCATTGTTCTTTTTAATGAAGATACACCACTTCAGCTGATAAAAAAAATTGAACCCGACGTGCTGGTAAAAGGAGGCGATTATAAAATTGAAACCATTGTTGGTGCTGCCGAAACATTGGAAAAAGGCGGACAGGTAGAGGTACTTTCTTTTTTACCAGGTTATTCCTCTACTGCCATTATAGAAAAAATAAAAAAAGAGGGTTAATTTGAAAACACCTGCAAAAATTTTGGTCATAAGGTTTAGTTCAATGGGTGATATTATTTATACTACCCCGGTTGTACGCTGTTTAAAAGAACAAATACCCAATGCAGAAATTCATTTCTTAACCAAGAAAGAGTTTCAGTACATCTACCAAAACAATCCTTATTTAACTAAACTTCATACTTTAAAAGCAACGTTAAAAGAAACCATCGCTGATATTAAAGAAGAAAAATTTGATTTAATTGTCGATTTGCATAATAACTTACGCACTTCCATTATTAAATTATCAACGAGCATACCAGCCTTAACTTATAAAAAAGACAGGTTAAGCAAACTTTTAGTTTTAAAATTCAGATGGAAACGCTTTATAGATCCCAGGCACTTAGTTGAAAGATACCTGGACACTGTAAAATCTTTAGGCGTAAAAAACGACAATAAACCAATCGATTATTATATCGCTAAAGATTATAATTTAAGTGATTTTTTACCCGAAAGCCACCAACAAAAATATATAGCCTTTATTATTGGCGCTACACATTTCACCAAGCGCTTGCCCAACGATAAAATTATAGCCATTTGCAAAGAGATTAATCTTCCTATAGTACTATTGGGTGGGCCTGATGTTAAAGATAATGCCGAAGTGATTAAAAATGCAGTAGGCAATGCTATTTACAATACCTGTGGAATAACAAACTTAGATCAATCTGTTTTCCTTGTATCTAAAGCACATAAGGTTATTGGATTTGATACCGGCCTTACCCACATTTCTGAGGCATTTAATAAACCTTTGGCCTCTATTTGGGGCGGTACAACACCAGATTTACTTGGTGTACAACCTTATAAAATCACCGATTCTTTAATTGCAGGCGTTGATTTAGATTGCCGGCCTTGTTCAAAATTTGGATTAGAAAAATGTCCGCTAACACATTTTAACTGTATGAAAAACATTCCTGACCAAATGGTTGTTGATTTTATCAATAAATAAGATTATGAAACAGTTATTGTTGGTTAGACACGGAAAATCGGATTGGGGAACAGCGGCTCAAACAGATTTTGACAGACCTTTAAACAAAAGAGGGAAAGAGAATGCGCCTGAAATGGCAGAGCGGCTTTTAAAACGTGGTTTTAAATTCGATTTGATGGTAAGTAGTCCGGCAAAAAGAGCATTAACAACAGCAAAATATTTTGCTGAAGCCTACCAGACAGAAAATATCCAGCTTGAAAAACTTATTTACGAAGCCAATACAACTACTTTGCTTAAAATTGTCAATTCTTTTGGCGAGGATACAGATACTGTAATAATGTTTGGGCATAACCCTGGCTTTACAGATTTTGCTAATGAATTAAGTGATGCTAATATCTATAATATCCCTACTGCAGGTATGGTTTTAATTTCTTTTCCTTTCGAATCATGGAAAATGGTTAGTCGTGGTACCGGAGAAATGGTTTTCTTTGATTACCCAAAAAACAGTGATGAGGTTTAGGCAGGTTTAAGTGCAGGGTTGGACCCGTCATTGCGAAGGCAATTTTTTATTGGCTGAAGTAATCTTTATAACGAAGTTTCCAGGCAATAAAGTTTGCTTCGTAAACTCGCAAGGACGAAATCTTCAAATAGGGTACACCAAACCCA
>NZ_JAVTSO010000005.1:0-428152 GCF_032678625.1 Pedobacter nototheniae
TTGCCAGAAATTCCATCTCTACACCCGGCCGTTGCAAGCTAAACCTGACCCTCACGAAAACCCTTTTTGGCTGGCGTAACAACTATCCTGTTAAAGATCAATAACCAAAAAGATTGCAGGAAAGGGCAGGGCTACAGCAGCCATGAAACACCAACACGCGTTTCCTTATTAAAATAGAACATTACGAGAAGTTTAAATCAAATAAAATCAAGACTATTAAACTTCTTATTTAGAATATCGGCATTATTAACGTCCAGCCATTTATCTAAAATGGTTCCATACACCTGCCTGAAATCCAACTGATATTTTAAATCTCCAGTATCTAAATCAGCTAAATTTGGGGCTGAATTATAAATTCCTTGTTTTTTTAAACGTCCTCCAAAAACAAACATGTTATTCGCGGTTCCATGATCGGTACCATTGCTCGCATTTTGCTCTACGCGCCTGCCAAATTCAGAAAAGGTGATAACCAAAGTATCATCCAGCTTATTATTGCTCTTTAAATCTTTTAAAAAGGCGGCCATACCTTCGCTATATTGCTTAAGCAGATTGCCCTGTTGCTGGTTTTGATTTACGTGCGTGTCGAATCCGCTTAATGAAACATAGTAAACCCTGGTTTTTAAGCCGGATGATATAAACTTTGAAACGGTTTTAAGCTGATTGGCAAAGCCCGATGTTGGATAAGTATATTTAGACTGGTAAACCTTTGACGTATTTTGAATGTAGCTGGCAGAGGATGAAGTTTCTATCATGGTTTTATACAGGTAACCTAAATTATCCTCATCCAGGTGCTCCTTATCATTTTGCAACATATTTTTAAAGAAAGGATCGTTTGTGTTTCTGAATAGCGCCGCCGGATCTTTTAAAGCAATTCCTTTTTTTGTCTGCCCTTTTAATGCAAGAGATAAAGAATCGTCGACTTCTATAGCGGTATATGGAAATTTACAAGTTTGGCAGTTGCTGTCAAGGTAGCGACCAATCCATCCGGTAGATAAAAATTGATTACTATCGCTTCCGGTTTGCCAAATATCCATTGATCTAAAGTGCGACCGATCTGGATTTGGATAGCCTACGTCGTTTAAAACGGTCATCCAGCCCTGGTCGTAAATTTCCTGTAATGCTGCCATGTTAGGATTTAGGCCTTGCATATCGTTTAACTTGATTACGTCTTCTGGCTTAATGGCAATGCCTTTACGTTTTTGATAATAAATGTCGTTTCCAAAAGGGATAACCGTATTCAAACCATCATTGCCGCCTGATAACTGTACAACAACTAAATTCTTATACAAGCTTAATTCGTCTAAAGCCATAGCTTCAAATGGTTTCATAAAAGCAGGAACAAATAGAGAGCCTGCAGCAACGAAACCTGTATTTCTTAAAAAATTTCTTCTGTTCATCTTTTTAATGATTAATCATGCTGAAGGTTAGCCTTAGCAAAGTTGATATTCGGGCATGCTGGTTACTTCGATTGTTGTGCTTCTCAATCCTTTATTATCGGCTACCATAGTGGTAATTTTATCATTTAATTTTGGTTGCAATAGAAATTCAGCTAAATCTAAAGGCTTAAAGTCATTTGGAAAGGTCTCTAAAAACTTGGGCCAGTCTGCTTTTGCATTTACATAAGATTTAACAACGTTTTGTTTTGTACTTCTGTTTAAAGCTATAATGGCTTCGTCTTCGGGATCAGCCTTACCGCTAAAATCAATCTCGCCATCATTAAGCACAAGCGATGGTATTCTCATGCGAAGCATTAGAGATGAGCTGTCTATCCAGCTTTGTCCGCCTGGCCAGCCGGCTACGTTGGGCGGATTAAAAAGATATTGTCCTAAACTGCTTTGTAATTGGATTAGAACCTGTGGTTTATTGTAGGTAACATAAAATTCGCGACTTAGACCAACTAAAAATTCTGCCGGCGATTTAATTTTAGTGCCTACGTTTTCAGGACTATAAAACCAATCTGAGGTAAACATCTTTCTCATCAGTTCCGCAATATCGTATTTGGAATTATAAAAATGATCAGCTAATTCTTTAACGTGGTTCTCATTAGGCGTATCGTTAACAAAAAACTTATAAATTTTTCTTGAAATAAATGTAGCCGTTTCTGGTTTTTCTAAAATCAGGTCAATAATGTTTTCTCCCTGAAAATTGCCTACTTTTCCAAAAAAGGTTTTTGTATTGGCATCATGTAAGTTTGGCCTGAAAATAAAAGTGCCATCTTTATCGTACATCCAGCCTGTAAAAGAGCGTGCTGATTCTTTTATATCCTCCTCGGTATAATTTCCTCTACCCAAGGTAAAAAGCTCCATAAGTTCGCGGGCAAAATTCTCATTCGGCTTTCCTTTTCTATTCTGCTGGTTATTGAGGTACTGCAACATAGCCGGCGACTTAGAAACTTCAACTAAAAGCGTTTTAAAGCTGCCTAAGCCATGATCTCTTTGTATGTTATTTAGTTGTTGCGCAAAAAACGGATTGTTGCTACGGCAGGCAAAATGCCCATGCCAAAAGAGTGTTATTTTTTCCCTTAACGGGTTGGCGGTATTAATCATCTGGTTAATCCAGGCGATATTGAGGTCTCGGCTTTTTTCATTTTGCAATCTTACAATTTCCTGTCGCTGCTTTTTTTCATCGTCTGTAAGATCTTTTTTTGCATACAAGCCTGCTTGTTCCAGCAGTTGCTTTTTGGATTCAATTGTATCGATTAAAGTGATGTCAATATTTTGCTTTGGTTCTTTAAGCAGGACATCAACCACTTTGTCGAGTTTTTTTTTACTCAATTTATGCAGATCGGGGTATGATATGCCGAAGCCGGCCCTGTTGTAAAGATGCTTAACTTTAAGGAAATTATCTTTCGAGTTCATATTGGGACATTTTACAGTATGACTTTAATTAAACGTTAGGGTTTAATCTTTGTTTTGTTTGTTATTTTCGCCTATGTTTTTTCAACTACTTGATGATGACCCTGGTTTTCCGGATCCGGCACTGGCAGAGGAAGATGGTTTACTTGCTGTTGGAGGCGATTTAAGCCTGGAAAGATTGCTAATAGCTTACTCAAACGGAATATTTCCATGGTTTAGTGAGGGTGAACCAATTTTATGGTATTCGCCACACCAACGGTGCGTAATTTATCCTGAACAGATAAAGATCAGCAAAAGTATGGGTAAAATTTTGAAGCTGGAAAGTTTTAAGGTAACGGTTAATACTGCATTTGAGGAGGTAATAAAAAATTGTGCAAATGCCATACGAAAAGATCAGGATGGAACCTGGATTACTGACGATATGCAGAAAGCTTATCTTAATTTACATCAAAATGGATATGCACACAGTATAGAGGTTTGGGAAAATGAAAGGTTGGTTGGGGGCTTATACGGAATAAAAATTAACCGCGTTTTTTGTGGCGAAAGTATGTTTAGTTTGGTCAGTAACGCATCTAAAACGGCACTTATTTATTTAAGTAAGCTAAATATTGATCTGATTGATTGCCAGTTGCCTAATGATCATTTAATGAGTATGGGTGCTGAAATGATCAGCAGGGAAAATTATATGGGTGTTTTGAAAGCCTGAGTCCCAGTGTAAAGTCGGGCTAAATATATTATTCTTTCAACCTTTCCTGTTCAAACAAATGTTCGATTCTTTTGTCGGGAATAAACCATATGCAGGCTACAACAAAATACATGAAAATACCAAGCCATGGGCTTATAAAGCTGAGGCCGATGCCTGCAAGATAAAAGAGCAAGGAAATTTTACCTTTAGCATCATTTCCAATGGCTTCTACAATAAGCGAGTTTTCCCCATTACCTTTAATAACCACCACTAAAATTGTATAGCCAATTGCAGCCAGAAAAAGTACAATTCCGTAAACAATTACAGGCCATAAAGCAAAATGGTTTTCGCCCATCCAGCCTGCTGCAACCGGAAATAAGGAAAGCCAAAAGAGAAAAAATAGATTGGCCCACAAAATTTTACCGTTAATTCTTTTTACGGCATGTAATAAATGATGGTGGTTGTTCCAGTATATTCCTACATAAATAAAACTTAATACATAACTGATAAATTTTGGAATGAGTGGCTTTAACGTTGCTAAATCCACACCTTCAGGAACCTTAATTTCGAGCACCATAATGGTAATGATAATAGCTATTACTCCATCACTAAAAGCTTCTAACCTTGCCTTATTCATTTCAATTTATTTTGATGTATTAACCGCTACAATATCTGCTAATTTCTCTATAAAACAAAACCCATAACGAATTGCGCGTTACGGGTTTTGATCTCTATTTGTTTTGTTGTTAAAGTTCTCTGATCCAGATATTTTTGAAGCTAATTGCAGGGCTTGGGTCTCCATGGTCTTGCAATTTAATAGATGCAGCGCCATGCTTTTTATATTCAGGTGCTCCAATCCATCTTGTTTCGCCTTTTAGTTCAAAATTATTTTGCAACAACACTCCGTTTAAAAAAACGGTTACGTAGGCCGGCGTTTTTACGCTGCCATCCTCATTAAAACGTGGTGCTTTCCAGATGACATCGTAATATTGCCATTCTCCCGGTTTTTTGTTTGCATTTGCTAAAGGAATACCTTGTTTGTATACACTTCCGGTTTGGCCGTTAACGTAGGTTTTGTTGTTATACGAATCCATAATCTGGATTTCATATCCATCATCTCCGGGGCCAGTTGAAGCTAAAAATAAACCACTGTTTCCTCTTGCCTGACTTGTGCCTGTAATATTAGTTGGTATTTTCCACTCCAGGTGAAGTTGGTAATCGGTAAATTTTTTATTGGTTTCTATATTTCCGGTTCCTTTTTTTACAGTAAAAAACCCATCATCAATAGTCCAAGCGGCAGGTTTTGAAGGGTCTTTAACAGAATGCCAGGCATCCAGATTTCGGCCATTAAATAAAATAATGGCATCGGATGGTGCATCCTGCGGAGTATTACCAGGTGTTACAATTTTAGGAACGGGTTCCCAAACTTCAGTTTTAGCGGCTTCAGTTGCGGGATCTACCTTTTTATCCTGCGCTAAGGCTTGCATAGCAAATAAAGTTGGGATAAATAATAATGCGTACTTACTCATAATTGTCGATTAACTTTTATAAAGTTAACCAGTTTATTAAGAAATGGAAATTTAGTATTCAATTTATTACGCCAATTCATCAACAACGTAAGTTTCTGTAACTAAAACTTCATCAGCAAAAATTTCTTCTTTCTCCGTAATCTCTTTTATAGGGCAATAACCAGTTATAGCCCTGTACAATAATCCGGTTCCGATTGCAACACTTGCCAAACCAATTATTGGATGAGAAAATACCGATGTTATTCCTTTAAATAAAAAATAACCGCCAGTTGCAGATGATAAAATCCTTTCTGATTTAGATACATTATTAAAAAAATCAGGATTTTTCCAGGCTTCTTTTACATTAGAAATAGCAGTGTTTATTTCTTGGTTTGTCATAATAGTAGATTTTTATTTAAACTATAACAAAACAGAAGCGATTGAGTTTTAAATGTTTATTGAATAGGTAAATTAATTTTTAGAAGCGCTGATTTCGAACCTGTTTTTTGCCGGTTTAATTCAGGATATCGCGAATATCTTCTTTGCTTAAAGATTTGAAGAAACTTTCTTCTGTTGTAATTAAAGAGCTTGCCAACGATTTTTTACGATTTTGTAAAGCCAGAATTTTTTCCTCAACGGTATCCTTCGCAATAAATTTATAAATGAACACCTTTTTATCTTGTCCGATGCGATGTGTACGGTCAATAGCCTGTTGTTCTACAGCCGGGTTCCACCAAGGATCAAGAATAAAAACATAGTCAGCCTGTGTTAAGTTTAAACCTACACCTCCAGCTTTTATCGAAATCAGGAAAACTTTAAGTTCTGTATTTTGCTGAAACTCGGAAACGATTTCACCACGATTTCTTGTTGCACCATCTAAATAAGCAAAAGGAATATGCTCTGCTTCAAAGTGTTTTTTAAAAATATCGAGGTGTTTTACAAATTGCGAAAACACCAGTACCTTATGCCCGCCTTTAAGCACATTATCCAGTGTATGGATTACATTTTCAAATTTTCCCGAATCCGAAATGTATGTGCCATCAATCATAACCGGATGATTAGCCAGCTGGCGTAAGGCCGTTAAG
Organism: Pedobacter nototheniae; assembly: GCF_032678625.1. GTDB lineage: Bacteria > Bacteroidota > Bacteroidia > Sphingobacteriales > Sphingobacteriaceae > Pedobacter > Pedobacter nototheniae_A. The sequence continues at coordinate 6,134 of NZ_JAVTSO010000005.1, forward strand.
CCTTGCAGTAGTTGCACTTGCTTTTGGGCAAAAGTACCATCATCCATGCTCTGTAAAAGATCATTGCGGTAGGCAGACTTTGTTTTTTCGTAATAAGCAGCCTGGTCTTCGCTCATGTCGCAATAAATAACCTGCTCGGTTTTAGGGGGCAACTCGGCTGCAACCTGCTCTTTTGTTCTTCGTAAAACAAAAGGTTTTATAATGGATTGAAGTTTTCTGGCTTTATCTTCATCTTTCCTTTTTTCAATGGCCTGTACATATTCTTCATTAAAGAAGGCTTGTGTACCCAATAAACCCGGGTTTAAAAAAGTAAGCTGCGACCATAAATCGCCAACTGAATTTTCTACCGGCGTACCACTTAAAATTAATTTATGTTTTGATTTTAAGCTTCTTACTGCTTTAAAAGATTTTGAAGACGGGTTTTTTATGTTCTGACTTTCATCAAGAATGATGTAATTAAAATAAAAATTCTTTAATTCTTCCACATCAACCCGGGTTACACCATAAGTGGTAATTACTATATCATAATTGGCAAAATTTGCCACATCTTTATTTCGGTTAGTGCCTGTATGCGCTAATATTTTAAGTTTAGGCGTAAATTTTTTAGCCTCTGTTAACCAGTTGTAGATTAAAGAAGTAGGCATAATGATTAAAGAGGTTGTTTGGACTTTCAGTAACTGATCGTCTTCTTTAACCTTTTGCAGCATGGCAAGTGTTTGTATGGTTTTACCCAAACCCATATCATCTGCCAAACAGCCTCCAAAATTATATTCACGTAAAAAACTAAACCAATTATAACCAGCCTTTTGATAGTCGCGCAAACTACCTTTAAAATGAACAGGCATCAGGGTATCTTCAATATTCTCAAAATCAGACAGGCGTTGCAGTTTTCTTTCAAGCGTAACATTCGCTAAACTGTCTTCTGCCAGGTCGTTAATCAGTCCTATATGGTGTTTCTTTAATTTTAATGTTTTGCCCGCTTCGGCCAAGCTAAATAAACTGCCATATTGCGCAAACCATTTATCAGGAATAATTGCTACTTCTCCGTCAGGCAGTAAAAATTCTCGTTTTTTATGTAGAATGTGTTGTTTTAAGGAAAGAAAAGGAATTTGATATTTTCCAAACCATACCGTGGCATAGATATCAAACCAATCATTCCCTTCTTTAACTTCCAGATCGATTTTATTGGCTCCAAAAACAAATCGCTTTTGCCCGGTGGCTTGTTCTATTTCAAAACCAGCGGCTTCCAAAATTTCTATATGTTCGTTTACCCAGTTAATTGCACCATAACTTGGATTTTCTTCTTCTTCGGCTACTTCGAGGTTACTAAATAAAGCACTCGTTTTTTTTAGGCCAAGGGAAAGCAACAGGTTAAATTGTTTTTTTTCCCAGTCAGCAGACCTTTTAATCCGGTGGAAGATGTAATTATCTGGTGTTTTTTCTAAACGAACGGTAACACGATGGGCATTTTCGACCGGAAAAATATATTCTCCATATTTAAAGTATAGTTGTAATTGAGATAGACCGCCATCTACATATAAAACCTTTATTACCGGAGTGGCTTCAAATTGTTCTGTTCTGATTTCAAACCCTTCTGCGTAAACATGGTGTTTTTCAATCAGTGGGGCCACAAATTTTTCAAAGTAAGTAGCTTCAGTAGCTTTTGGAATTGCAATGTAACGTTTAGCTAAAAAAGGCTGTAATTTTTTACCTTCAATATCCTGATCGAAAAAATATAGAACGTCGTTTAATAATAGCCAGGCAGGTTTATTGCTGATAATCTGCGCATCTTTGAACATAAATTCAATGCGCAGGTTTTGATATTTTATAGTTGGAAAGTAGCGGGTTTCGGTTTCGTTTCTTCTAAAGTGAAAAAGAATAGATGCCGGTTCAGCAGCCAGTTCAATTTTACGTTCAACCGGCCAGCCATCCTTATCCATTACATATAATTCGTTTTTAACCTTTAACAGTTCCAGTGCTTCAGCAAGTTTCTTCTCAATTTTTGGCCTTACGCTATCGTAAAATTTAGCGTCAAAAATCTTTGTGAAAAACTCGGTTGGGCGGATTAATTTTTTGTAATATTTCTTAATCAGGGAGTCCTGTTCAATATCATCTAAAATCCGAATCAGTTTTAAATCTATATCTGTTAAACATGCTTTAAACTCCTGGGCGGTATGTGTAAATATACGTTGGTACGTAAAGGAAAAATCACCCTGTGGATTTAACTGAACTACGTGAGGCTCAATTAAATAGCCGAGATACTCATGTTTGCACAATGAGTAAACAACTTTACAGGCTTTTGAACTATCGACGCGTAACATTAATGGGATTAAAAATTTTTAGAAGTTATACTTCTAAAAAACTTTAAACTTACAAAATAATCGGGCTTTTTAGAATTGGAATACGGTTTTTTTTGAAATAATATTCTTTTTTTGAGTACGGCCCATATTTTCAGCCTGGTAAGTATTGAAATAAAAAATTTTTAATTAACGGCAACTTGTTATCTTAGCAATGAATTAATGGCTGCTGACCAAAAAATCGGCTAAATGGCCAGGTCAAATAATACCGCTCTCATAAATGAAATTTTTCTCTGCGATAATTTTGTTTTTAGGTCTTAACACATTTTGTTACGGCCAGGAAACACCACGTACAACACAATATATTTTCAATAATTATTTACTAAACCCTGCATTATCGGGTATAGACAACTATATAGATTTAAAATTGGGTTACCGGAAACAATGGTCGGGTTTAGAAGGTGCGCCCACTACACAATATGTTTCTATGCACACAGCACTGGGTGATGATTTTGTAAGAAGCTCAGTTAATTCATTTTCAGGCTCAAATGAAAATCCATTAAGCAGAAGTTATGTAAACAGCTATTCAGCCGCCGAACCTCACCATGGTGTTGGACTAATTGCCATGACAGATAAGGCCGGTTTAGTGAGGCAAACCAATGTTAATCTCTCTTATGCCTATCATTTAGGTTTAACCAACGAAATTAATTTATCATTAGGGGTTTCGGCTGGTTTTAATTCCTTAAGTATTGATGCTTTAGGCATTAAGGCCGATGAGATTTCAGATCCTTTATTTTCGGCAGATTATAATAACAGAATCAGGCCCGATTTAGGCGCTGGTGTTTGGTTATATAGCCCACGGTTTTTTGTGGGTGCTTCGGCTAAACAATTAATGGGTTCGAGAAGTAAAATTGAAAACAATGAGGTCAAAACTTTAGCCTATCAAAGTACTGCCTTTTATGCAACGGGTGGGTATAAAATTTTTCTGGACGAGGATATTGCCATGATTCCATCTGCTTTGATTAGTTACTGGGCCAATTCTCCGGCTGCATTTGATGCGAATTTAAAACTGGCTTACCAGGATAAGTTTTGGTTGGGTGGTAGCTTTAGAAATAATGATTCATTTTCTCTTTTGGCTGGTTTTAACATCGCTTCTTTAGTCAACCTGAGTTATTCTTACGATATAAACACCAGTAAATTACGATCTGTAAATAATGGAACACACGAAATCGTTTTGGGTATTTTATTAAATAACCGTTACGAAGTGAGGTGTCCTTCCAGACAGTTTTAACGTAAAAGGGTGAGGCTTCCACCCAATGGCTTACACTCTGACCGCAGATCAATTACGTAATAATAAACACCTGCAGGGAGTTCTTCGCCTCTAAAACGTCCATCGAAAGGTTTCGTATAATTGCCTATTGATTCGTATATCAACTGTCCACCGCGGGTATAAATTTTAATGCTGTTCCCTTTATAATCGGGTAAGCCTCTAACCACCCAATAATCATTCAATCCATCTCCGTTTGGAGTCATGATATTGGTAATTTCCAAATTGTCAAAGGTAACTTCAACATGTACTTTTATAAATTCGCTGGTACAGGAACCGAGTTTTCTTCTGATGTAATAATCGGCGGTTTTGCTAACTTTAAAGTTAAACACGCCTTTATTACTTTCGTACAAAGGTGCTATATCTGTTGGGGTTTCAAATAATTGATAGGTGCCTTCTTCCGGTGCAACAATTGGTATGGTAATGTCGGATACATAACAAACCCGAATATCATTGGCGATTGGTGTGGCCAGTTTAAAAGGTTTATCAACAACGGTATACTCTTCACTTATCGCTACGCCACAATCTGTTTTATCCGTTACTTTTAATCTATAAACACCGGCTCCTACATTAATTAAGTCTTGAGTAGACTGAACGGTTTCACCAGCTTCATTTAACCATTTAAAATCGTAAGGCGGAATGCCACCGTTTACGGTTACCCCTTTAATAGAGCCTCGCTGAAGTGTACAGCCATCATCAACTGAAGTGCCTGTTTTAGCAACGATGCTAAGTTTAGGGGTAACATTTATAGTATATGGACCGAAAACAGTTTCACAGTTGTTTACATCATAGGCAAACATCCTATAATTACCTGCCGGAATGTTTTTAAGTTGGATATTTGTTGTGGTTCTGGTACTACCTGGAACGATATTTCCGGATTCATCTCTCCATTCGAACCTTGTAGGCAAAACAGAGGTAAAGTTTATTAAAATACTGCCATTAATCAGCTCGCAGGTGGTGTTGTTAGGTGTTGCGGTATAGGCATATACTGTTTTTGGTGTGGCTAAAACTACAAAGGATTTACTTATGGGAGCGCAAGCTGATAAGCTGTTGGTTGCCTGTAAACGATAAGAACCTGGCGCAAGGTTGGTTATGCGCAAGGATGTTCCACTTGAATAGCTGCCTTTTTTTAAACTTGCACCGCTTGGACCAAACCATTCGTAAGTATCCGCATTTGCGATCGAGATAAAATCTAAAACACCATTAGTATTATCGCAGGTTGTAGGGGTGTTTAACCCTGCATCACTAATGGCGATGTTGTTAATAATGCCAACATAAAAAGGCTGAGAAGTGGTAGGCGAGCATTGCCCTTGATCAGAAACATAAAGGGTATAACTTCCCGTTTCCACATCTACTAAATCCAGATTTTCGGAAATACTCGTTGTACCCGGGATACCAGTTATTGGATCATTTTTTACCCATTTATAAGTAACCGTACCGGTAACATCGGTAATCCTTATGCCTTTTACAGCACCATTTTTTTCTCCGCAAGTTGCCGAAATGGGTGATGTTGTGCTGGTAATTATAGGTTTTGGTTTTCTTTTAATTTCAACCGGATCCGAATCAAGCGTACAGCCCGCCTCATCCTTAACCCGAACCAGATAATTACCTTCAGGTAGGTTGGTTGGATTGACGTTGCTTACCACGGCATTGGTTACAGTATTAATCCACGAATAGGAGATCACACCCTTGCCTCTTAAAACCTCGGCACTAAATGGAAAAGAAGTTTGGCCACAAGCTGGAGTAGGTGCGTTAATCGTCGGTTTTGTTAGCTTCTGATCCTTAATTATAAAAACGCTTGAAAAAGGTTTGCAGCCATCGTCAACAATTACTTCGTAGGTACCTACATCCAGTCCGGTGATGCTTTGTGTATTGCCTTTGGGTACGCGACTGCCGTCAGTTTCTATTTTAAACCAGCTGAATGTAAAGCCTTCGCGTGGTTCAGGAATAGTAATAGAGCCGTTGGCATTACAGGTAACGGGTTCAACTATGGCCTCATTTGGTAATAATTCTGCTGTTGAAAAAGGCGAAGTCGTTGCAATCAATAAACTGGCCGTAGCTGTTACATTTCCAGCCACAGCACCATTGTATTCCCATCTGCCATCGCTTCCAGCCTGTACGGTGGCAATGTATGTTTTGCCTTCACAGAGGTCTCCGCATTTTTGAGAAAAAAACAATTCTACTTCCGAATTTGGTGTTGCACGCCCAGCCACGTAGTTAGCCCTCTTTTTTAAAATTTGGATGTAGGGTTGCAATATGCTCAGGGTTTTACCAATTCCAAATTTACTGTTGCAGAACATACTATTACGGGTAATTTTCACCGGTCTGCCCGAGACCGTTTCTATCCCATAATTGTTATTGGCAATAATATTGGTCTCTGCTGGTGTTGCCCCTCCAATGGTTCCGCCTCCATTGGTTTCAATCTTAATTCCAATGCCGTTACCCATGGCTATATTGCCGTTGGCACTGGCTCCAACAGCATTTCCGGTTAAAATAAAATCTGCATTTGCTATGGAAATTCCTACAGTACGGTTTCCGCCAACAACATTATTTCTAATGTAAAGAGCTGAATTTGCTGCATCAACTTTAATTCCCGAAATCTCTAAAGAAGATGAAGAAAGGAAAATTGGTAGTTCATGAAAATCTTTATCGCCGGTATAATCAACGCCAATTTTATTGTTAATAATGTTAATATCAAAGCGGGTTGTAGAAGAATAATATCTTTTAATATCTACATTAATTTTGTTTGCAGCAATCACATTACCTTCTCCGGCATTATCTCCACCCAAATCAAGAGCACAATCGTATAAACTTGCCGATACGCCTGTAACATTGGTATTTGCTGTAATTCCATCATAAATTACACCAATGAGGTTGGATTGTATTTTAATTTTTGCAGCTGTATTATTGGTGTAATAGTAAGAATTCTGGACCAGAATTCCATTTATGTTGCCTCCAATAACATTCCCTTTACCCAGTTTTCCAATGGTAATGTCGCTTGCCCGGTAATCAATTACAATACCTGATCCCTGGGAGGTATTTACATTTTGAAGATTGGTAATGGAAGCAAAATTTCGAATGTATAAACCGTAAATTTCTACTCCGGAGGTTTGGATCGAGGTAGCCGAATACTGGCCGATCACCAGACCTGAAAAGGTTGAATTTATATATTCAGGTTCTAAAATAACTTTGGCACCCGAAACGCCCAGTGCCGGCCAGGCAGCTTGCGATGAACCATCAATAACCACATTTGAAGTTACAATAGGTAAAGCGCTTCTAAGCCGGATGGTTCTGTTGGCATGATCAGCTGGATTGCCTGGCAGCTGAAAATTAATAATAAAAGGAGTGGTTCTGGTGCTTACAGAAGCTTGTGTTAAGCCTTCTCTTAAGGTTCCGGGACCACTATCTGCATTACTGGTTACAATGTAAGTTTGAGCGTATAAGGTGTTGAAGCATAGTAATGCTGCAAAGAGCAATAAATATTTTGAGATGCGCATATTTGAAATTGATAGAGCCAAAATACAAATAAACTATTTAGTGACCAGTAGTTTAAGCGAAAAACATTTTTGGCTGGTTGTTGAAGACTTTCCCAAAGAAGTGTACTTAGAAATTTAATATGGTAATTAAAGTAACCTATAGGAGATTGGGTAGCTGATTAAAGGATTGGCTATTGTTAAATAGCATCACTATATGAGCGATATTGTGGTTATTATTCATTTTATTAATTATTATTATGAATATTATTCATTTTTATTAATACATTGCAGAATGATTTTAGGAAACGAATTTTCTTTAGATAAGGTCGATTTACAGATATTATCAGTTTTACAGGATAATGCACGGATTTCGAATGCTGATTTGGCACGTGAGCTTGGAATGGCGCCATCGGGAATATTGGAGCGGGTAAAAAAGCTGGAACAGAAAAATGCAATCCAGCAATTTACTATCCGGATTAACCCTGCTGCCCTGGAGCAAAAATTATTGGCGTTTATTTTTATAAAAGTTAATGCGGGGCCTGGCGGCGATTTAAAAATCACGGCAGGTTTAACAGCAATCCCCGAGGTACAGGAAGTACATCATATCGCCGGAGACGATTGTTACCTGGTTAAAATCCGCACTTATGATTCAGCTTCACTTATGGAGATTATGCGTACTCATTTTAGTAAAATCCCAAATATGTTAAGCACCCGTACAACCATTGTTTTGGAAACGGTAAAAGAACAACAACAATTGGTTATCCCTGAAAAATAATTCGACCATGACAACTGCATCTCAAAAACCATCAACCTTAAAAGTTATAATTGCCTTTGCATTGGTTTATATTGTATGGGGCTCTACCTATTTCTTTATCCGCATTGCAGTGCTCAGCATTCCGCCATTTTTGCTTGGTGCTGTCCGTTTTACTACGGCCGGATTAATTATGCTGGCCTGGAGTTTAATTAAGGGAGAAAAAGTTTGGGTGGTTAAGGACATTAAACAATCGGGTATTAGCGGATTAATGATTCTTTTTGGCGCAAACGGAAGTTTAATCTGGGCAGAACAAATGGTTCCAAGTGCAGTAGCAGCAATTTTAGTATCGGCTGCCCCGGTGTGGTTTGTATTACTTGATGTTTCGCACTGGAAAATTAACTTTAAAAGTACCTCGACCATTTTAGGTTTAATTATAGGCTTTTTAGGTGTGTTGTTACTTTTTGGAGAACAGTTTTCTCACTCATTAAAAGGAGGAAGTACGGAAAACCTTCCTGCCATGGGTGTTGTTATTTTAGGCTCGGTAATGTGGGCCGGAGGTTCACTTTATTCTAAATATAAAGCCAGCGGAAATTCAGCAACGGTAAATACAACCTGGCAAATGTTAATCGCTGGTTTAGCATTTATCCCCGTAAGTTTAATCGCTAAAGAACCTGTAAATTTTGATGTTTCTTCTGTTCCGGCTGAAGCCTGGTATTCTTTGGTATATTTAATTATTTTCGGTTCTATTGTCGCTTTTAGTGCCTATGTATGGTTACTAAAGGTAAAAACGGCAACCCAGGTTAGCACTTATGCTTATGTAAATCCTGTTATTGCATTATTATTGGGCGTACTCATCGCAAATGAAGAGATTTCTTGGCTACAGGCCGGAGGTTTATTTGTAATCCTGGCAAGTGTTTTACTGATTAACTTTTCCAAATACCGTAAAGCTAAACAACCTGTAGTAGCCGTTAAATAAAACCCATTAGAAACCATAAAGGCATCCTGATTTTTTCAGAATGCCTTTATGGTTTAAGGTTGTTGTTGCTTATTTCCAGCCACCGCCTAATGCACGGTATAAATTTACGATGGATTGTAATTTCTGTAAGCGATCATTAATACTGCTTAACTGAGCAGTTAATAAACTTTGTTCAGAGGTTAAAACATCTGTATAATTTGTGGATGAACTGTAACGTAATAATTCTTTTGTAAAATCAACAGCTTTAGTTAAGGATGCAACCTGTTTTGTCCTGGTTGTTTCTTTCTCATCGGCAGTTTGATAAGCATACAACGCATTGGATACTTCCTGCCCACCGGTTAAAAGTGTTTGCTGGAAAGTATAAAAGGCTTGTTGTTGTTGTGCTTGTGCTGTTTTTAAACGAGCTTTATTTTGCCCTTTGGCAAAAATAGGTTGTGTTAAACCGCCTACCAGGTTGTAAAAAACAGAATTACTGAAGAAATCTTTTAGCTGCAAGCTTGATAAACCGCCGCTGGCTGTTAAAGTTAAAGCAGGATAAAAATAAGTTTTAGCAACGTTTGTATTTTCAAATGCAGCTCTGAAACCCAATTCAGCAGCAATTACATCCGGGCGATTTTGCAATAACTGCGCGGATACACCTGTTTGTAAGTTGGTAAAAGGCACTTGCTGATCTAATGAAGTACGATTGATACTTCCAGGGCCTCTTGCCAATAAAATGCTTAAGGCATTTTCAGTTTCTTTAATACTTCTTTTTAAATCCGGCAAAGTAACCTGTGCTGCATATAAATTAGCCTCACTTTGCACTACAGCAGCACCATTTACAATTGCGCCTTCTTTTAGCGCTTTCATGGTTTCTACATCTGTCTGTCTGATTTTAATCGTTTGCTCGGTAATAGCCAATTGTTTATCCAATGCCAGCAAGCTGTAATAGCTATTGGCAATGTTGGCAATTAATTGAGTTTGCACGGCTCTTTTAGCGGCATCACTTTGTAATAAAGAAGCATAAGCACCACGTTTAGCGCTACTTAGTTTGCCCCAAATATCAGCTTCCCAACTGGTACTAAGCTGTGCTTTGTAAGTTTGGGTTTCTAAATTAATATTTACACCTTCCGGAAAGTTTAGGGCTGCTTTTGATTGCTTGGCATCTGTTACCGATAAATCGCCCTGTAAACTTGGTAAAAGTGCAGCACGACTTTGTTGTAAAGTCGCTTCTGCAATTTTGATCCGTTCAATGGCTTGTTTAAGATCTAAATTTTCATTTATACCTTGTTGTATCAACGATTGGAGCGTAGTATCACTAAACAAACTTTTCCATTGCAAATCAGCAATAGTGGCTGTATCTGTTGTGTTTTGATCGCGAAAAAGGTTATTGCTTTTTACCTGAGGGCGATCGTATTTTTGAGTTACGCAAGCACTTAGGGTAAGTATCGTAAAACCGATTAAAAATGAATGCTTATATCTGAATGTCATGTTCTTTAAAAATTAATGTTGACGGTTAACCGCTAACTGATACTCTTCTGCTGTTTGTTCACGGTCTATACCTTCATCAAAAGGAGATTTGTTACTTACTTTTTCCTGTAAAGTTTGGAAGATGATAAACAAGGCCGGAATTACAAATACACCGAATATGGTACCAATTAACATCCCTCCAACGGCCCCGGTACCAATTGATTTATTTCCGGATGCTCCAACACCTGTTGATAGCATTAAAGGTAATAAACCTAAGATAAAGGCAAACGAAGTCATCAAAATCGGACGTAAACGAGCTGTTGCCCCATCAATGGCGGCATTCACAATGCTCATACCTTTTCGGCGCCTGTCTACCGCATATTCTACAATCAGAATGGCATTTTTGGCTAATAAACCTACAAGCATAATCAAGGTAATCTGCGTATAAATGTTGTTATCCACACCAAATATTTTATCAAATACGAATACACCTGCTAAACCAATTGGAAGAGAGAATAAAACGGCCAATGGTAAAATATAACTTTCGTATTGCGCACAAAGTAAAAAGTAAACAAAGATTACGCAAAGTAAAAAGATGAAAATGGTTTGGCTTCCGCTGCTCATTTCCTCACGTGATAAACCTGAGAATTCGTATCCATAACCTGTTGGCAAATGGATCGCCGCTTCTTCCTGTACAGCTTTTAACGCATCACCAGAACTAAAGCCTGCATTTGGGTTACCCGTTACGGCAATTGAAGTAAACAAGTTAAAACGCGAGATGGCTTGCGGACCATAAACCTTTTCTAAATTGATAAATTCAGAAATTGGCGCCATTGTTCCGCTGGCATTACGCACATAAATTCTGGTTAAACTTTGTTGGTTGGCACGATACTTCGCATCGGCTTGATACATTACCCTGAACTGTTTACCATATTTATTAAAGTTTGAAGCATAAACCCCACCATAATAACCTTGCAAAACACCTAAAACATCGCTTACCGTTAGACCTGCCTGTTTTACTTTAGCAACATTTACATCGATCTGGTATTGAGGGAAATTAGGGTTAAAAGATGTGGAGGCATATTGTATTTCAGGGCGCTTGCTTAATGCGGCTAAAAAGGCATTACCAACATCATTGAATTTTTTAATATCGCCACCGGTTTTATCCTGTAGCTGAAACTCGAAACCACCACTGGTACCAAAACCCTGGATGGTTGGCGGTGCAAAGAAAATAATTTTTGCGCCTTTAATGCCAGCTGTTTTGGCAAATAATTCGCCAATGATCGCTTTAACATCACGTTTACGTTCGTTCCATGGAGACAATCTGGCGATTACCATACCATAAGAACTACCCGATCCACTGATCATACTTCTACCCACAACCCTTAAAGAGTTTTTAATTTCCGGAATAGAGTGTGCAATACTGTCTATTTTTGCAATTACTATATTGGTTGCTTCCTGAGAAGTTGAAGCAGGCAATGAAATATCAGACATGATGGTACCCAAATCCTCATTTGGAACAAAACCTTTTGGTGTGGTGTTCATGGTCCAAACCAGTACTATGGTGAAGAACGCAATTCCTAAACCAACGATCCATTTTTTACGCGACAGGAAGCCTACCGACTTTTTATATTTACCCGTTACAGCATCGAATGAAGTATTAAACGCGGTATAAAAACGTTGCAGGAAATTTTTGGATATTTCGTGTTCTTCTTTATGTGGTTTTAAGAATAAAGCACATAAAGCCGGGCTTAATGTTAAGGCATTAATCGCCGATAAAATAATCGAAATGGCCAATGTTAAACCGAATTGTTTGTAGAATACTCCGGAAGAACCAGAGATAAAACTCACGGGAATGAATACTGCTGCCATAACCAAGGTAATGGAAATAATGGCACCACTAATGTCGTCCATGGCATCAATGGTTGCTTTTTTGGCATCCTTATAACCATGATCGAGTTTAGCATGAACCGCCTCGACGACCACGATGGCATCATCTACCACAATACCAATGGCAAGCACCAGGGCAAACAACGTTAATAAGTTAATGGTAAAACCAAATAAACTCAAAAAGAAGAAGGTACCTATAATGGCCACCGGTACACTGATTGCCGGAATCAATGTTGAACGGAAATCCTGCAGGAAAATAAACACAACCAGGAAAACCAGGATAAAAGCTTCAATTAAAGTATGGATTACTTTTTCGATAGATGCATCCAGGAAATCATTTACGTTAACCAAAGCGGTATAATGAACACCTTTTGGGAAAGTTTTAGAAGCATCATCTAAAGTTTTAATCGAGTTTTCGATTACTTCCTTTGCATTTGAACCTGCGGTTTGGTTAATGGCGATACCTAATGCTGGTTTACCGTTAAACATAACCGAACTGGCATAACTTTGTGCACCAAGCTCAATTCTGGCTACATCTTTCAAGCGAAGAACTTGTCCGTTTGCATCACTTCTGATGATGATGTTGCTAAATTCAGTTTCATCTTTTAAACGGCCTGTATATTTTAAAGTATATTGAAAAGCCTGTCCGCCTTGCTCTCCAAACTGACCTGGAGCAGCTTCAACGTTTTGTTCAGCTAAAGCTACACTCACATCATTTGGCACTAAACCATAAGTAGCCATTACATCAGGTTTTAACCAGATGCGCATGGTGTAATCTAATGTACCAAAAGCACTCGCATCACCTACACCATTAATACGTTTAATTTGAGGAATGATGTTAATGTTGGCATAATTCTGTAAAAACTTCTGATCGTAAGAAGGGTCATCACTGTAAATACCAAAAATAAGCACGTTACTGGCTTGTCTTTTAGCGGTAATTACCCCAGATTTTGTAACCTCTGCAGGAAGTAAACTTGTTGCCCTTGCTACCCTGTTTTGTACGTTTACAGCAGCCAAATCTGGGTTTGTGCCCAGTTTAAAGTTTACAGTAATGGTTGCGGTACCATCATTACTTGCGGTAGAAGTCATGTAAGTCATGTCTTCCACACCATTTATCTGCTCTTCAAGCGGAACAACAACGCTACTCATTACCACGTCTGCATTGGCGCCCTGGTACGACGTTGATACCTGAACGGTAGGTGGTGCAATTTCAGGATATTGCGAAACTGGCAGTGTAGCTAAACCTAACACACCGAGAATAACGATGATGATGGATATAACCGTTGATAAAACCGGTCTCTCTATAAATTTCTTAAACATATATGCTAATTTCGTCCGGCTAAGAAGTCGGTAAGTATTTAAATGTTATTTTTTTATTTCAGCGTAAACTGAATCGGCACTTTTTTCTTCTGGTTTAATTTTAGTTCCGTCTTTTAAAGATTGAAAACCTTCCAGTATCACTTTATCGCCAACTTTAAGGCCTTTGGTAACCACGTAGAAATTGCCTTTGGCTAAATTCATAATTTGAATCTCAGTGTTAACCACTTTAGCCGAATCGCCTAAAACGTATACAAACTTTTTACCCTGTAAATCAATGGTTGATTTTTGTGGAATCAAGATGGCGTTTTCTACATGGCGGGGAATTCTTACCGAAGCACTAGCGCCGCTTTTTAATAAAGAAACGGGATTTGGAAAAGTAGCTCTTAAGCTTGCTGATCCCGTGCTGGTATTAATCTGGCCATTAATAGATTCAATTCGGCCGTTTTCTGCATATATGGTTCCATCTGCAAGTACTAAGCTAACCGGCGGAATGTTTTTCATCTGCTGGGCAAGTGTTGCGCCTTTATAAACCTTAGAAAAATCTAATAAATCTTTCTCATTTAAAGCGAAATATGCATACACTTTAGAGGTGTTTGATACTGTAGTAAGTGGCTGTGTGCTGCTGCTGCTTACCAAACTTCCTGTTTTAAAAGGTAAACTTCCTACCACACCATCAACAGGACTGGTAATTGCAGTATACCCTAAATTTACTTTTGCATTAGCCAATGAAGCTTTTGCCTGCGCTAAGGCCGCTTTTTTGCTTTGTAAAGTTAGCTGAGCTGCATCAAGTTCATATTTACTGATGATATCTTTGTCTACAAGTGGTTTTGTTTTATTCACCTGTAATTGAGCAGCATTAACGTCGGCCTCGGCACTACTAATTGCAGCACTTGCTGTTCTTACTTCTTGTTCGTATTGCGGTGCGTTAATGGTAAAAAGTAACTGGCCTTTTTTAACCACAGCGCCCTCATCTACATAAATTTTTTCGATAAACCCATCTACTTTAGGACGGATATCTATATTTTGAATACCTTCTATGGTTGCGGGATAATCAGAATCAAGCGTTGTAGACTGTTCATTAACTGCAAATACTGGATAGGCTTGCGGACCAGCAGCGGCTGCGGCAGCCGCCTTTTTTGCCGCATCATTGTTTCCGCATGATGCTAAAAGCATACCAATGCTTATGCTAAAAAAGAGAGTTGTTACTTTTCTCATGGATATTTCTGTGTGTTTAAATTTTAATTTCCGGAAGTTAATTGCCAGTTCAAAAATGAGGTTTTGAATTTTCGCAATAACCGCCCAAAAATAAAGCCTGAAAAAATATAAATCTGTCGAAGTTCTGTCATTTAATCAATCGATTGATTTATTTTTTGATTAAAAACAGCTTTACTGCGCTTAAATATGCTGGTTTTTAGTGTTTTAATAAAGTTTATTTACCCGAGTTTTGTGTGTAAATAAATTGCGACAGATGTTAAAAGCTTGTTAAAAGGGCCTTTTGTAGCCATTAATGTCCTAATAATTGGATTTCGAATCGTAGCTTTTTACGTGTCTATTCAATGGTGTTATTAACATCGCCTTCAAAAACCAGTTTGGCAGGGCCGCACAAAAATACATTTGTAAAAGTTGTTCCATCGTAATCAAATTCTACCTTAATATCACCACCTAAAACTTTAACATCGGTTTTAATATGCCCGGTTTGATTTTTATGTTTTGCCATCGCCATTGCTACCGCTGTAACTCCGGTTCCGCAGGCATAAGTTTCATCTTCAACGCCACGTTCGTAGGTGCGCACAAACAAATAATCGGTCATGTCCTCAACAAAGTTTACATTAATTCCTTCGGCTTTGTAAGTATCATTGTAGCGGATGTTTTTCCCTGCGTGGAAAACATCTATGTCCTTTAAGTTTTTCTGTAGGGCAACGTAGTGCGGCGAACCTGTATTCAGCACAAAAGCATCACCATCTTTATTCATGGTATTTACATCAATCATTTGCAAGTCGACCCATTCTCCATTTTCTGAAATTCTGGCATGATGTGGTCCGTCAACAGCCAGAAAGTCAGTCTCTTTGTCGATGATACCCAGGTGTTTGGCAAAAGCAACAATGCATCTTCCACCGTTACCACACATGCTGCCCGGTTTGCCGTCGGCATTAAAATAAAGCATTTCAAAATCGTAATCTTTATGGTTCTGCAAAAACATTAATCCATCAGCTCCAATACCAAATCTACGGTGGCAAAGCTGTGCAACAAGGTCGTAATCGATGTTTTTAACAGGATTTGCCCTGTGATCGATTAAAATAAAATCGTTACCTGCACCTTGATATTTATAAAAATTAATTTTCATGAAACCTTCATTTTTAAATGTAATATTTGAATTGCAAAAAGCATCTTTGTTAACCTCGTTTTTTGATTTAACATTTTTTAACAAAGAACTCGCGCTTTTCGTACACAAATATCGTTTATATGGTATTAAATTTGAATAAACTTACGAAAGAAAAATTTTAAGCAGATAATAATTGCCTGAGCATCCCTGCTTAAATAAAGATTAGTTTGATGCTCTTGCGACCATACTAAATAAAAATTTTTGACACATGAAAAAAATATTAGGAATCACAGTTTTAGCTGCATTTATAGGTGGTGCAGCTGCAATAGGTGGTTACAAGCTCTTTGAGCGTAACCAGGCGGGCAGTACAATTTCTGAAAAACAACAATTATACTTTGCCAATAATCCACTTAAAGTCTCCTCATCAGGTGAGGTTGATTTCATACAGGCATCTGCCGCGGTTGCACCGGGTGTAGTGCATATAAAAACAACTTATGCCGCAAGTGGCAAAGGAAAATCACAATCTTCTCCGTTTGATATGTTTGATGATTTCTTTGGCGGTGGTGGTCGTCAAATGCAACGTCAGCCTTCAGCAGCATCGGGTTCTGGTGTAATTATTAGTCAGGATGGTTATATTATTACCAATAACCACGTAGTAGAAAATGCTGAAAAAGTTGAAGTGGTATTAACCGACAGACGTAAAGTTGAAGCGAAAGTTATCGGGCGTGATCCAAACACCGATTTAGCATTAATTAAAGTTAGTGCAACGGGTTTACCGGTTGTAAAAATGGGTAACTCAGACAATGTTCAGGTTGGAGAATGGGTTTTGGCAGTAGGTTTTCCTTTAGATTTAAATACCACCGTTACTGCGGGTATTGTAAGTGCAAAAAACCGCAGCATCGGCATTATCGGCCGCGAACAACAAGGCAACGAAATTACTGAAGAAGAATACAGAGAATATCAGCGTACGGGTAAAAGACCCGATCGCCCGGCAAATACCAGTATAGAATCGTTTATTCAAACAGATGCTGCGATTAACCCAGGAAACAGCGGTGGTGCATTGGTAAACGCAAATGGTGAATTAATTGGTATTAACTCGGCAATAGCTTCTCAAAGTGGTTACAACCAGGGTTATGGATTTGCCATTCCAATTAACCTGGCCAGAAAAGTTGTAGACGATTTTATGAAATATGGCTCTGTAAAAAGAGGTTATATTGGGGTGAGTTTCGTGCCTTTAAGTGCTGATAATCCATCTGAAATTAAAACAAGTGAGATTAACGGTCTTTACGTAAATGACGTAGTTGCTGGTGGCGGTGCAGCAGCAGCAGGAATTAAATCAGGTGATATTATTAAAAAAGTAGATGGCAATGTGATCTATGATTCTCCTGATTTACAGGAAAAAATCGGAAGATTAAATCCTGGCGATAAAGTTAAATTATCTGTATTAAGAGATGGATCTTTAAAAGATTATACAGTAATCCTAAAGGGTGAGCCAAATGCAGGTGTTTTAGCCAGTAACGCTCCAAAAACGGTAGAAGTAAGTAAATTGGGCGCCAGCTTTGTTCCGGCAAGTCCAGCTCAAAAATCTAAATATGGCATTAGCAACGGTGTAGTGGTAACCTCTGTTACTACAGGTAAGGCCTTTGATAATATAGGCGTTGAAAAAGGCTTGATTATTACTAAAGTAAACGGTCAGCCGGTAAACAATGTTGCAGATGTTCAGAAGGCACTTCCTCAAACCAGAAACAATATGATTTACATGTCTGGTGTGAGCCCTGAAGGAACATTTAACTTCAGTTTTCCTGCACAGCAGCAATAACATAGAAATCAAAAAAATGCCTCCAATATTGGGGGCATTTTTTTTACCTTAAATTTTAATCCTGCTGAATTGGCTGGTGGTTTTTATGACAGGCATCTGCACATGTTTTACATGCTTTAGCGCAAGCCTGGCAATGTTCGTGATCATGTTTGCCGCATTCTTCCGCACATTGCCGGCAAATCTCTTCACACAATAATAAATATTGATGGGCGATGACCGAGTTTCTTTGCAATAAACGGGCGGCCTGCAGGCAAAGATCAGCACAATCGCGATCTAATTTTATACAGCCGGCCATCATTTTAACATCCTCTTCTTCAAGGCAGGAAGAGGCACAATATTCACATGCCAATGCACAATCCAATAAAGTTTGGATTAATGCCTGATTATTACGTTGTTCCATATCATTTTATTTAATTATAAATGTTTTGTTAATTAATTAACGCTACCCATTTTAAACTGTTTTAAAAAAATAACATCTATAGGTTTAAACATATTCATGCGTTTTTCATATTGAAGCTATAGCTTCGTTATTTACCGATTGATAATCCGTGTTTACCGATACTTTGTAAAATCTTTTTTTAATTATTACCTATTTGAATCAGCAACAAAAACCAAATCATATGGCTTTAGCTCACATCAACCTTAGCTCTAAACAATATTTCAATTTTATGTGCAAAACAGATTTTGAAAGAAGAATTTACCACGATAGTTATAAGGAATTTCAAAAAAAATCTAAAGCTTATAGTTTAGGACAGCACCTGCACACTTTTAACCAGATGTGTGCAGCCAATGAAAAGGCTAATTCCTTACACCAAAAGCTCAACTATGCTGTAATGAATACCATCGAAGCCTTAGATCATGAGATGCCTGTATTAAATGATACAGATAACCATCCGGTATTATTTGATTTAGCCGAGCTTCATATCTGCGCATCAGATTTGCTAAATAAAGCCGGTCATATGGTTTCGATTACCTACGTTAGCCCTAAGCTTATATTACACGAAATTATTGGCGATTTACTCATCTTGAGTTATGATTCTAAAAAGAATGATGGAGAAACTTTTATGGTTAAAATAAATGCAGATTTAATTGTAAATTATGAAAAAGTAACTGAATTAGTTTACCATTAAGCCTTATCCTTTTGGAAGCAATTGGTAACCTACTGCTGTGTCCATTGTATCCTAAAAACATTAATTTGTTTATTCTATTTATTTACGCCCTTTCATTGCTTTTGCTCTTTGGCTTTGTGTATTACGCACAGCTTTACGATAATCTAAGGCATAATAAAAGTGTAATGGCTTCCTTAAAAGGCTTACAGGATACCAAGCCTAAAGGATTAAACCTATCCTTGCAGTTGGTAAAGATACAATTGGGCCTGGTGCGGGAATACTGGGTTGGTCGCTGCTATTTTTAGGCAGAAATGCAGAAGCAAAAGCATGTTTTGAACGTGCTTTACTCATTAAACCTGAAGATACATCGAGTGTTGACGGATTAAATAGGGCCGTAAAATAGCCTTAACAGACAATTAATCAATATATTTAGCAAAAAAATCAATTTTTAAAATAAAAAATTGATTTATAGGTATTTAACAGTATCTTTGTCAAAATTAAATAGAATACAATGCAACAAGGAACAGTAAAATTTTTTAATGAAACTAAAGGTTTCGGATTCATCACACCTTCAAATGGCGATGCCGAAATTTTTGTTCATGCTTCAGGCTTAATCGATAACATTCGCGAGAATGATTCTGTAACCTACGACGTAGAAGAAGGAAGAAAAGGCCTAAACGCGGTAAATGTTAAAGTAGCTTAATAAAACTCAACACATAAATCGTAAAAAGTCCCGATGCAAATCGGGACTTTTTTTGTGCCCTTATTTTATATATTTTAAATTCTTTTTAATCTCGTCATCAACAAAATCTATATTCAGATCGTTGTTGGATAAAAGATTTCCCTGTTTATCAACCAAAAAGAAATAGGTAATGTTGTAATTGCTTAAGTTTTTTGCATTAGGAGACTTTTCGCCTTTTAAATCCGAAAATTGTGGCCATATTAACTGGTCTTCTTTAATAACATTTAACCACCAATCTCTTTTCTTATCTAAAGAAACACCAATAAATTCTACATTCAGGCCCTTTTCCTGATAGGTTTTATAAAGAGCAGTCAGGATTTTATTGTTTGTCCTGCTTTTCCAGCTGTAAGAAGTCCAGCAAATAATGAGATTTACTTTTTTTAAAATTTTAGGGTTAAATTTTTCGCCAGATTGATTTTGCCCTTGTATTTCCGGCATTTTGCTTCCTGCCATCATCTGGCCGGATTGATTAATCTGTTCCAGTAATTTTTTACCTGCTTTACTTTCCCTAATATCTTCATTCAGGTTATTGAAAATCGACCGGTAAATATTAGGGTCTGAATCTGTCCGTCCAAGTTTATCCAGCAAAAATATGGTATGCTCCGAATTCGGAAATTTCTTCGAAAAAGCACGGATAATTTCTAAATCCAAAACCGCTTTCTTTTCTTGCCAAATGTCCAGGTTTTGTGCTTTCAACGCTATGGTTTCCGTGGTTGCCTTGTCCATCTCCAGCTTTGCTTTAGCCAGGCTATCGGTTAAGCCTGTGCTCATCCCATTTTTTATGTTGTAGAAATCAATAAATTCCTGCTCTTTTTTGTTGGTTGTTGTTCTTACCGGATAAACCTGAATCTGATTGCCATTTAAATGAAAGGTAAATTCACCATCTTCAAGGTACATCCAAAATTGACTTTCTTTTTGGCCATCATTTACCCTAATGGCTGCATAACCTTTATTGGGGATGTTAATTTTAAAATTCTGTTTAGTGTTGGTAATGTTCTGAACGCTATAAATTTCTCCATTATCGGCACCATAAATGCCAATCACTGCATTTTTGCCAAAATCTGTTGTCTGCAATTTAAATAATGCAGGTTTTGGTTCGCAAGCAGCTAATAATATCGTAAAAAGAAAAAGTAAACAATAATATTTTTTCATCAGAACTACATTTATTATCGCAATATAACTAAAAATTTAGTTGTTGTTTGTAGTTTCCCATTATGATTCTTAGAAAATATATTAATGTTTTTTATCCGGTAAGGAAATGGCTATCAGCAATAAAATGAGCACACAACTAAACTCCATGCCGTTTCTGCCGGGGCCTACTACATACCAACCCTCTTTTAAATGAACTAAGATAATTCCGGTGATTAAAATCAGAATTAAGCCCGGGCTTACCCATTGTATATACTTCCCGATTAAGATGAGCAGGGAAGCTACGATTTCGAAGAGTATAACGGCCCAGGCCAAAAATACACCGAAAGGCTTAAAGCCAACCGTGTTTAAATAAGATTCGCCAAAAGCATTAACCGTACCGTTAAATATTCCGTGTAAACTGTGGCTAAGAAAAATCATTGCTATGGCTATACGCACCAGCAATAATGCATTGTTTTTAGGGTTCATGAATGAAGAGGTTATTTAGCTTTTTTAATTATTTAACAATCGGGCAACCCCAACCATCATAAATGCCATTAAAACTGGCCGCATTTTCTGATAAATTTATGGTTCGTTCGTTTATATTGTCGTAATCTACAGGTTCTGTAATGGTTAAGTGAAGCATGTAACGATGGTTGCCTTCTGTTTTAGTTTCTTTATTCCTGACGTTAAAGCTGTTATTTTCAATGGCGGCTACAAAATTTTCTCTACCTTCTTCAGTAGTGAAGTATAAATAATGGTCTACTTCC
Source organism: Pedobacter nototheniae (assembly GCF_032678625.1). Classification (GTDB taxonomy): domain Bacteria; phylum Bacteroidota; class Bacteroidia; order Sphingobacteriales; family Sphingobacteriaceae; genus Pedobacter; species Pedobacter nototheniae_A. The sequence goes on from NZ_JAVTSO010000005.1 coordinate 27,514, forward strand.
CTGGCTTTGCTATGGTCATCGCCATGACTTTCGAGGTTTGTTAAAACCCTTCTGTTTTGTATGGCCTGGTATTGTGGTGGCAGCGGGAATAAGAAGTCGAGGTAAACCGACCATTGCGGGTCTTCTTTTGTGCCAAAATCATATTCATACGTTGGGTAATTAACCATTACATCAGCTATGGCCTTATCATATAATAAGCTATCGTCAAAGTAAAAATATAAATCACGGTTTCCCTCAGAAGTAAGGCGGCCAATATAGATGCTGTCGAATTTGTTTTTTAGCTGTGCCGCCAGGTGATCCTCAATTTCGTATAACTGTTCACTTTCTTCGTTTGATGATAAGCCATCCGCTCTCGGTGCTTTCATTTTTATGGAAATCCAGATTAATACAGGTTTTTCAGCAATGGGAGCAATTTTAATAAGTCCCAAATCAACCATAATGGATCCAAGCTGGTGATCTACATTGGTAAAATAGGTATCCCAATCTTCAATATATTGAGTTTGTTGAGCCGGATTTTCTTGTTCAGGCTGTTTTTTATCCCCAAAAAGTTTATCAAAAATTCCCATAATCTGTTTTTAATTTTCCGCGTAGCTATTGCTATTGTATTTTTCGCTCTCCACTTTTTTATGCCATGAAAAGAGCAGTTTTTAATTATAAATTAATTCGTAAAATCAGCAAACTAAATTAGGAATTTAATTCTAAAACACGAATCATAAAGACCTGGCAGAAGCTGTAGAAAGCCAGAACAAATCTAAATCAAATCATAAATAATCAATTTACTTCTGTTTTTTAACAAAACCGCTTTAGAATGTTTCTAAATAAATACTTTATCGCTGTTTTGTCATAATGCTTTATAAATTAAAGCTATAATTAGATACTTTTGCAGAAAATAGTTATTAAAATCCTAATCAAATGAGTGGTTTCGGAAATGCTCTTTCATCCTCAATCGGGAAGAAATTCATAATGGGTATTACAGGTTTATTCCTGGTACTTTTCTTGGTAGTACATTGTTTCATCAACGCGTTAATCTTTTTTAACGATGGTGGTTTAACTTTTAACATTGGCGCACATTTTATGGCCTCCAACTGGATTATCCGGGCTGGCGAAATTGTGTTGTTTATTGGTTTGCTTGCGCATATTTTTCAGGCGTTAAGGTTAACGTTGCAAAATCAAAAGGCAAGGCCGGTTAAATATGCTGTAAACGATGGTCAGGCAAATAGTAAATGGTATAGCCGTTCAATGGGCTTGCTTGGCACTTTATTGCTGATTTTTTTAATTGTTCACTTATCTAACTTCTGGGTTGTTTCGCGTTTTACCGGAATCCCAACGGTTGATTCAAACGGACATGAAGATTTATATGCCGTAATGCGTGAAACGTTTAAAAGCCCTTTAATTGTGGTGCTTTACACGTTGGCAATGATCTCGTTATGTTATCACTTATTACACGGTTTTGCTTCAGCTTTCCAAACTTTAGGTTGGAACCATACAAAATATAATGGTATCATTAAAGGTTTGGGTGTTTGGTATTCAATTATTATATCATTGCTTTTTGCGGCAATGCCGATTGCAGTTTACTTTGGTTGGATTAGTTAATTTTTAGTACAAAAGAATATGTCAGATTTGAATTCAAATATACCTGAAGGGGAATTAACCACAAAATGGACTAAATTTAAGTCTTCTGTGCCTTTAGTTAATCCATCGAATAAAAGAAGTATAGAAGTAATTATAGTCGGTTCTGGTTTAGCAGGTGCTTCGGCAGCAGCAACTTTAGCCGAAATGGGTTATAAAGTTAAATGTTTTTGTTTCCAGGATTCGCCCCGCAGAGCACACTCTATTGCTGCTCAGGGTGGTATTAATGCTGCAAAAAATTATCAGAATGATGGTGATAGTACTTATCGCTTATTTTACGATACCATTAAAGGAGGCGATTACAGGGCCCGCGAAGCCAATGTGCATCGTTTAGCAGAAGTAAGTGCCAATATTATAGATCAGTGTGTGGCGCAAGGTGTGCCTTTGGCCCGCGAATATGGTGGCTTGTTAGATAACCGTTCATTCGGTGGTACTCAGGTTCAGCGTACTTTTTATGCTGCAGGTCAAACCGGTCAGCAATTATTATTAGGTGCATATTCTGCTTTAGAACGCCAGATTGGTATGGGAAAAGTAGAAATGTACACCCGCCACGAAATGCTTGAGGTTGTTAAAATCGACGGTAAAGCACGTGGTATTATAGCCCGTAACTTAATTACAGGCGAAATTGAACGTCATTTTGGCCATGCGGTAGTATTAGGAACAGGTGGTTACGGTAACGTATTCTATCTTTCTACCAACGCAATGGGAAGTAATGTAACAGCAGCGTGGAAAGCACACAAACAAGGTGCTTATTTTGCAAACCCTTGCTACACTCAAATTCACCCAACCTGTATTCCGGTATCGGGAGATCACCAGTCAAAATTAACCCTGATGTCTGAATCGTTGCGTAACGACGGACGTATTTGGGTACCTAAACAAAAAGATGATCCCCGTAAAGCATCTGAAATACCTGAAGAGGAAAGAGATTATTATTTAGAACGTCGTTACCCTGCTTTTGGTAACCTTGTACCGCGCGATGTAGCTTCTCGTGCTGCTAAAGAACGTTGCGATGCTGGTTATGGTGTTGGTAGTTCTAAATTAGCCGTATACTTAGATTTTAAAGCCAATACAGAACGTTACGGTAAAATCGAAGCTTCTAAAGCCGGTAATCACAATCCTGATAAAGAAACCTGTATGCGCTTAGGTACAGAGGTAATTAAGGAGAAATATGGTAACCTGTTCGATATGTATGCACAGATTACCGGTGAAAACCCTTACGAAACACCAATGCGTATTTACCCTGCAGTTCACTATACAATGGGCGGACTTTGGGTTGATTATAACTTAATGACAAGTGTACAAGGTTTATATTGTACAGGAGAAGCCAATTTTTCTGATCATGGTGCCAACCGTTTAGGTGCATCTGCCTTAATGCAAGGTTTGGCTGATGGTTATTTCGTACTTCCTTATACAATCGGTGCTTACCTTTCTAAAGAGATTTCAGTAAAAGCAATTCCTACAGATCATCCTGCATTTGTTGAAGCTGAAGAAAGAGCAAAAGGCATTTTAAACCAGCTGATTAACATTAAGGGAACAAAATCGGTCGATCATTTCCACAAAAGATTAGGTTTAATTATGTGGGAGAAATGTGGAATGGCGCGTAATGCAAAAGGTTTAAATGAAGCCATTTTAGAAATCAGGGCGTTACGTGAAGAATTCTGGAAGGATGTTCGTGTACCTGGAACGGCCGATGAATTAAATACTGAGCTTGAAAAAGCAGGCCGTGTTGCCGATTTCATCGAACTTGGAGAGTTAATGTGTATTGATGCTTTAAACCGTAATGAAAGTTGTGGTGGCCACTTCCGTGAAGAATACCAAACCGAAGAGGGCGAAGCTTTACGTGACGATGAAAATTACGCATACGTTGCAGCATGGGAGTTTAAAGAAGGTGTAAACTTCGAACTTCATAAAGAAGAATTGAAGTTTGAAAATATTAAAGTAGCACAAAGAAGTTATAAATAGTAGCAACACGTAAGCATCAGGTATCAAGGCTTGATTAAAAAAACTTGATAATTGATTCTCGCTATTTGATACTTAAATCTCAATATCATGAGTACAGGAAATATGAACTTAACGCTAAAAGTTTGGCGTCAAAAAAATAACAATGCCAAAGGTGCTTTGGTAGATTATAAACTTGCCGATATTTCACCTGACATGTCTTTTTTAGAAATGTTCGATGTGTTAAACGAGCAGTTAATTAACAAAGGTGATGAGCCCATCGTTTTCGATCACGATTGTCGTGAAGGAATCTGTGGTATGTGCTCTATGTTTATAAATGGCCGTCCGCATGGACCAAAGGATTTAGTAACAACCTGCCAGTTACACATGCGCTCTTTTAAAGATGGCGATACCATTACGGTTGAGCCATGGAGAGCGGCTGCGTTTCCGGTAGTAAAAGATTTAACTGTAGATCGTTCTGCGTTTGATAGGGTTATTGCTGCAGGTGGTTTTATTTCGGTAAACACCGGTAATGCCCAGGATGCAAACAATTTGCCAATCCCTAAAAAACAAGCTGATGCTGCTTTTGAAGCTGCTGCTTGTATTGGTTGCGGCGCATGCGTTGCAACTTGTAAAAATGCTTCAGCCATGTTATTCGTATCTGCAAAAATATCTCAGCTGGCTTTATTGCCACAAGGACAGCCAGAGCGTTACCGCCGTGTACAAAGTATGGTTGCGCAAATGGATGCTGAAGGTTTTGGTAACTGTACCAATACCGGTGCTTGCGAAGCAGAATGCCCTAAAGGAATTTCATTAGAAAACATCGCCCGTATGAACCGTGATTTTGCAAGTGCGAAATTCGTTTCAGAAGAAGAAGTTTAAAAATATTGCCTTCAATTGTAAACCCAAATCGCGAAAGCAGTTTGGGTTTTTTTGTGCAATTATTAAAAATAATTGGGTGCTTTTTAATTCAAGTCAGCAAGTTGTTATTATTAAGGTGGATAAGCCATTTTTGGCAAATTATAATTCGTTTGGGGTTGTTTATTTCTATGTAAGCATATTAAATACAGATTCCGTTAGAAATTTTATTTGGCAAAATTTGTTTATAAATTAAAATTTTGATAGATTTAGTGTTCCGAGACAGGAGAGAGAACATAAAACCCCGGCTATTTTAGCTGGGGTTTTGTGCTTTAAGCGCGATTAAACTAAGTTCGATTATTAATTACAAAAATTACCTTTATATACAATATGATTAAGCTCATCGTCAGGCTGAATTTATTTCAGCGTCTTTTTGGCGAGAAAGATCCTGAAATAAATTCAGGGTAACGTATTAAGGCGTCAAAGAATATGCTTAAATTAGGGTAAAAGAGAATTTAATAATCGAACTCAGGTTATTAGATTTTTTTTAAATGGCTAAGCTTCTGTAAAATCGAATTTTATGTTTATTTGGCATTTCCATCAGGATGTTTAACAGGTTTATTGGCAAAAAATTAACTTTTTCCTCTTTGCTTGCCCTCAGGATCTGCAAAATTAACATTGATGTTGTATTTTACACGTACAGGCTTTCCTTTAACTCTTGCAGCGGTCCACTTTGGCGATGCTTTAAAAACCCTGATCGCTTCTGCATCCGTCTCTTTTGAAAGGCCTCTGAGTATGTGGATGTTCGATAAAGAGCCATCTTCTTCAATAATAAAATCAAGAAATACCTTGCCTGCCGTTTTATTCTTTTTAGCAGCATCGGGATATTTAATGTTTTTGCCCAGGTATTCGTAAAACTTTGCAATTCCGCCCGGATAGGAAGGTGTGCTATCCACGGCAGTAAAATCATAAACTTTTTTGCCTTTTGTTTGTGCTTTTACCGGGTTAAAGGACATAACAATCCCCAGTAAGCCTAAAATGATCAGCTTTCTCATAACATTTATATTTAGTTTAATTATTTCTTTTAAGAAGTGTTTTAATTACATTAATCCACGTCTGGCGCCTTAACCTCAGGCTTTTTAGTTAAAATAAAATTGGTGGCCTTACTGGTAATTACAATTGCACCATTTCTTCCTTTATAACCGTATAGGCTGGTTGCCGATTGATCTTTCAGTACCGAAATGCTGGCGATGTTTTGAGGATTTAACGTGTTTAGTATTTTGGTATCTGCCAGCGCAACCCCATCCATAATAATTATTCCTTTATAAGATTTTCCAAAACTTAACGGATTCGAGTTATTCAATTTATACAGCAAGTTTTGTGTTTTATAAGCCGGTTCGGGTTTCGAATCTTTAGTTTCTGCATCATCAGTTAAGCTAAAGTTTACATTGATATTGAACTTTACCCTAACGGCATTACCAGCAACATATCCGGGTAACCATTTTGGACTTTTTTCGATTACCCTTAGCGCTTCCTCATCCAATCCGCCACCTAAGCCACGGGTAATGTCTACATTGCTTAAGCTACCATCGGGTTCTACAATAAAGCTTACAAATACTTTTCCTTGAATATTGTTTTCCTGGGCTGCTTTAGGATATTTAATGGACTTAGATAAATATTCATAAAACTTACTTATACCACCCGGGAAATTAGGCGCCTTATCTAAAGATACAAAATCAAATACCTTATCTTCTTTCTGTTTAACAGGTTGTTCAATCGTTAAAGGTTCAGGTAGCTTTGCTGTAGCCGATTTAATGATGTTTTTTTGGCCTGTCAGGGTTTCTTTTAAAAGTTTTTTATTCTTACTATTTTCCTGTGGGATTTTTGCTGCGGCCTGAGTGCTTGGGTTTGGCTCGGTTACAATAGCCTGCACAACCTCAATAGGCTTGTCTAACGGAATCTGCTCTGCAATGGATATTAATTTCTCGTTTTTACGTATGGTTGCAGAAGAGAATACAATTAAAATTGCGAAGAGCGGGATAAAAATGCCGTATTTAAAAACGGCAGTTTTTTTGGAAGGCTCTTTGTGAAGCATGTAAATACGTTTTTTTATTAACGACTTATCAAAAAAACCATTTGCGAGGGCGTTCGGAGATATTCCGAATGATTTAGTTAAGATAAGCATTGCATATTCTGCCTTATCACCCTGAAATTCGGCCGCTTTTTCATCCGCTAAAAATTCGTGGATGTTTTTAATTGCTTTTTTATAGAGGTAAATAACCGGATTAAGCCAGGTTATTATGCCGATTATTTCGAAAAACAAAATATCGAGGGTATGCCATTGTTTAATATGGGCTTCCTCATGGATATTGATAATATCTGTTTCAGGAAGTTCAGTATCGATAATTTTTTTGCTGAAAAAAGAAAAAGCAGATCCTGCTTTAGCCGTTTTAATGAGCTTTTTAACGGTAAATAAATTATATATCAATCTGCCGAGGAAAAACACAATACCTGCACAATAGATATAAACCAGTAAATTTCCCCAGTTAAAACCGGTTTTATTTTCGGTTACAATCGTTGCTTGTTGTAAAACGCTTTCCCAGTTTACCGATGCGTAAACCGATTGTGCTGCCTTTTGCTCCGTTAGCCATTCTAATCTGATAAATGGTATGCATAGAGACAAAACGCCCGCACCAACGAGGTAAATGCGGTTTAAAGTAAAATAGGTTTCCTTATCTAAAAGTAATTTGTAGCAACCAAAAAAAACAATTAAGTATAAGTTTACCTGTAGCAGGTAGTGGGCAAAACTCATCTTGGTTTATGTTTAATTTTATTAATCATTTTTAAAATTTCATCCACATCACTTAAATCCAGTTTTTCCTCTTTAACGAAGAAAGAAAACATGCTTTCTACAGAGTTCTCAAAATAATTTCCCAATAGCTTTTCTGTTGCATGGCGCTTATATTCTTCCTTGCTGATTAACGGGTGGTACTGGTGTGCTTTTCCGAATGCTTCGTGCCCAATAAAACCTTTGGTTTCCAGGATTCTGATAATCGTTGAGACCGTATTGTAAGCAGGTTTTGGCATCGGTAACTCATCAATTACATCCTTAACAAATGCCTTTTCTAACTGCCACAACACCTGCATAATCTGTTCTTCGGCTTTGGTTAAATCTTTAATTTCCATAATAATTTTATAATAATAAGGATGGGGTCGTAATGTTGCCCTGATTAAATTTAGAACTAATTATTTAGTTTTGCAAGTTTTTGTAAAAAAAAGTCGGCCTAATCATTAAGCCGACTTCAATATTGAGTTGATATTGTTATTGTTTTGCAGTTTGTGCTACCGGTAATTCTTTTCTTGGAATTTGTGCATCACGTTGCGAAGTGTTGTAAACAAACGATGCAATAATTGTTGCGGCTTGTTTTAAATCATCTTCAACTAACCTGTCGTAGGTATCCTGGTTGCTATGGTGCGTTCTGGTGTTATAATCCATTGGGTCTTGTATAAATTGAAATCCGGGGATTCCAACAGCATCAAAAGCCTGGTGATCGGTTCCTCCGGTATTGCTTACGGTTACCGTTGAAGCACCTAAATCATTAAATGGTGTTAACCAGCTTTGAAAAATAGGACCTGCGGAAACATTTCCCTGTAAATAAATTCCACGGATTTTCCCCGTTCCGTTATCTAAGTTGTAATAAGCGGATACTTTTTTCTGGTCGGGTGTTAAAACCATGGTTTTAGGATCGCCGAAATGTTTAAGTACATAATTTCTCGAGCCAAATAAACCTTGCTCTTCTGAACTCCAAAGTGCAATGCGAATGGTGCGTTTTGGTTTAAAATCAATGGCTTTTAAAATGCGCATGGCTTCCATCATTACAGTAGAGCCTGCAGCGTTATCTGTAGCGCCGGTAGCTGCGTGCCATGAATCGAAGTGGCCGCCAATAATAACCACTTCATCTTTTAATTTTTTATCTGTTCCGGGTATTTCTGCAATTACGTTGTACCCTTTAGGATCCTGATCGTAAAAAGAAGTTTTAACATCAGCTTCAACTTCTACCGGCTTACCTGCACGAAGCAAACGCAACATATGTAAATAATCCTCTGCAGAAACTTCCAGTTCAGGAGAAACAGGTTTTGCATCAAGGGCGTAAGAAGCACCATTGCTTGTAAATACGGTTCCCTGGCCACCGCGGGCATAAGTTAAAATCAAGCCAACTTTTTCTTCAACCAGCATTGCTGATATTGCCGCTCTGATTTCACGTAATTTCATCATCTGAGCCATCATATTGTTGCCGTTTCCGAAACGCTGGCGATCTCCGGCTGCTTGTGGTTTTGCCGACGCCATTTTTGCTAATGTGGTATCGGGATAACGTACAAAATCAGGTTTAATACCACTTTGTAAAGGATTTCCCTGATCCATCATTACGATTTTACCTGCAAGTTTTCCTTTGTATTTCGCTAAATCAGCAACGCTGTCGGCTTTAATTAAAACTACATCTGATTTAATTGGTCCATTGGTGCCAGGTGTCCAGGCTTTTGGCGAAGCAATAATTGCATGGTAATATGGAAGTGTGGTTGCCGCATAATACTTATCAATTTGCCAGCCCTTGCCAAAAGTACCCCATTCTTCTAAATGAACATTTTTTAAACCCCAGTCTGTTAATTGTTTCATCGCCCATTCCTGTGCTTTTTTTAAGCCTGGAGAATTAGATAAACGCGGGCCGTTAACATCTGTTAAATTAAAGGCAATATCCATAGCCTTTGAATTTTCTAATCCTTCTTTTCTTATTTTTTGAACAATTGCTGCATCAGGAGTATCCTGTGCAAAAACTGAAAAGCAAAAACCAAAGGCTAATGTGGTTATTGTAAGTCTTTTAATCATACTTGAATAGTTTAGGTGATTTTTTATTTAAAATTACACTTTAAACCAAGTGGTAATGATTTCCAATGATATTTTTACATCGTTATCAAGTTGCATTTGATTTTTTACCGGGTTGAATGGCAAAAAAAATCCGCAGTAAATGAATACCACGGATAGTTAAAAAATTATATTAATTAGCGAATTTTTATTTGATGCTTTTTCTGGATACAATAAAATAACCAAGGATAAAAAGGACTAAAGCAAATGTTAAGCTGGTCCAAATTTCATGCGTAAAAATTGGAAAATCGGCAGGGTCGGCTAATTTCTTTGCACCGCTACTACTTTTTAAAACTAATGATGGGTGACTGTAGGGAATTAAATATGCATATTTCCAACCTACATTTGCCGTTATTATTCCCATAATGGTTCCAACAAAACCAATACCCATAGGCTTTAAAAAATCAGACCATACCAAACTTAAAATAAACTGGATAGACAATATGCCCAGTGAAGAAAGAAATAGTTTAAGATAGAATTTAGTTAATATTACAGATGGATCGAAACCATTAAAATTGTATTTAGGAACTAAAATCTGTAATAAATGCCCGAATGCAAAGGTTAAAAAACTAAACAGAACTAAGCATATAAAGATTAAAACTACGGCATACAGGTATTTGGCTGCGTAAATGGAAAACTTATTTAGAGGTTGAGCGAATAGGGTTTTCCAGGTGTCGTTTTTATGCTCAATGTTGTTCACGGAGAAAGCCATAAAGATTACATAAAAGGGCAAAATTAATACACCCATTACACCTAAGGCTGCCCCGATATAACGGAACCATAAAATCATTGGCGGATATTTAAGCGGTAATATTTTATCAGCCCCGCTGTAAAAACCAAAAGTAATTAAACCGCAAATAACAACAGGTAAAATTATGGCTGCCCAAAAGGCTAAAGTTTTTCGTGATTTGTAAAATTCAGAAGCAAAAGAAATATATAGCGAGCGCATAATTAGTTGTTTTTAGTAATGTCTAAAAATAAATTTTCCAGGTCTTTTCTTTGTTGATAAAGACTGCTTACCATAAAACCATTTTGAATTAACAGCGTATTTAAAGTTCCGCTGTCTTTTGCACTTGTAAAAGGCACAATAATCTTCTTTTCTGTTTTTTCGGTAATGTTATAGCCAGATTTTTTAAGTAAATCAGCTGCGGGTTCTATTTGGTCAACTTCAATTTCGAGCATTGGCTTGCTTAATTGATGCAACTCATCAATTGTACCCTGAAATAAAAGTGAGCCTTTGTTGATAATACCCACATGAGTAGCGGTACGTTCAATTTCTGCCAGCAAATGGCTGGATACCAATATCGTTTTGTTGTGCTTTGTTACAAGATCAAGCATTAAATTTCTAACTTCAATAATGCCATTAGGATCAAGCCCGTTTGTAGGTTCGTCTAAAAGCAAAAGTTCTGGATCAGACACCAGTGCCAGGGCAATACCCAGGCGTTGTTTCATGCCTAAAGAATATTTAGATGTTTTTTTACCAGCGGCTTCTGTTAAGCCAACAAGGGCCAGCATTTCATCCGTTTTTGATTTATTTATGCCCAACAACAGGCAGCGGTTATTTAAATTCTCTTTGCCTGTTAAATGCCCGTATATCGCGGGCTGTTCTACTAAGGCGCCCACTCTTTTTAAAATGGCAATGCGGTTATGGTTAATTTCTTTGCCGAAAACAAAAACCTGATCGGAAGGCGATTTTAACAGGTTTAATAATATTTTTATGGTGGTGGTTTTACCCGCTCCATTTGGACCTAAGAAGCCATAAATACTGCCTTTTGGTACTTGTAAGGATAAATCCTTAATAATGGGCTGGTTATCATAGTTAAAGTTTAAACCAACAGTTTCGATCGCGTAATTACTCATTGATTTTATTTGAAAATGGCAGTTGCCTGTTTCACAATAGAACCTGAAGTTTTAGCTGGTTTAACAACGATTTCTCCATCATTATTTTGATTTGTATTGATTGTTAGGGTTAAAACAATCATCATAAATACAGGTAATAATAAAAGTAAGAATGGCGAGGTATTAGTTAGCTTTTTCATTTTGTTTCGTTTTGATGATTCAAAGAAAGGCAAGAAAATTAAGCTGCTAAAATCTATTATACCAAGTGTTAATGATTATAGATCAACAGGCATTTTTGGCGTTTGTCGATAAATTTTGCCAGATGGACCGTTCGTAGAAAAAAAATGCCCGTTGGTAGATTGTTTTATCTTTATTTTGAAAGTTTAACTATTTTGGAAACTTTAATTGTTTATTAAGATAAAATGAAAAAAAGTAAAGGGGCATTAGTACTTCATGGTATATTTTGGTGTTTAATGCTGCTGTTAATTATTATTGATGTTGCATTGAATAAAGAGAAATTTAACATCAAAGATTTTTTCTATAGTAAGGTAATCTTTGGAATAATCAATATCTCTTTATTTTACATCAATTACATTATTCTTATCCCGCAACTTATAGAGAAAAAGAAACGTTACTTTATTTATGTATTGGCATTTGTTGCCCTGCTGGCAGTTGTTCCGTTGCTTAAAACAACACTAACCGTATTAATGCGGAATGATATTTTTGTGAATCTAAAAGATGGCAAGAAACCCGAGCTTACGGTTACACTCTACTATTTCGGACAGGTTTTTATCTGTGGATTCTTTTTAGTATCCAGCTGCATTATAAAATTTACCATCGATTGGTTTAATAGTGAACGGATTAAGCGCAATCTGGAATCTGAACGCAGGGAAATGGAATTACAATTTCTAAAATCGCAGTTAAACCCACATTTTTTATTCAACTCGCTTAATAACATTTACTCCTTAGCGTACCAGAAATCTGATAAAACTGCGGATGCGATTATGAAGCTTTCTGAAATTATGCGCTATATGATTTATGAAAGTAACACGCCAACGGTTTCTTTAAGTAAAGAAGTAGACTATTTAAAAAGTTATATCGAGCTTCAGAAAATAAGGTTTAAGGATGGGGCTTATGTAGAGATGACTTTAAACGGCGAAATTGACGATCAAAAAATAGTGCCCTTAATGTTGATTTCTTTCGTTGAAAATGCTTTTAAACATGGTGTGGTTAATGATCCAGAAGAACCGATTAAAATAAATATTATTGCCAACCAGAAAATTTTGCACTTTAGCGTCGTTAACAAAAAGAACCAGCAGAATAAGGATGCACAGGGTGGGGTTGGCCTGCCTAATGTAGAACGAAGGTTACAATTGATATATCCGGACAGATATAAATTAAATGTTGTAAATTCGGCTACGCATTATAACTGCGAACTGATGATTGATATTTAATATTAATCATTTTAAACTGACCATAAAAAACCTCTTTAAATGAACTTAAACTGTATTGTTGTTGATGATGAGCCTTTGGCACTTGATATTTTAGAAGATTATATTTCTAAAGTTCCATTTTTAACAATGGTTAAGCGTTGCGAAAATCCTATTGAAGCTTTGCAGATTGTACAGGCCGGTGGTGTTGATTTGGTTTTTTTGGATATACAAATGCCTGAATTAACTGGTATACAGTTTTTGAAAATTGCAGGCAACAAATGCCATTATATTTTAACAACCGCCTATCCTGAATATGCACTTGAAAGTTATGATCTTAACGTATCTGATTATTTATTAAAACCGATTGCATTTGATCGTTTTTATAAAGCGGTAGAAAAAGTTCACAACCAGTTTAAACCTGTTGAAGCACCGGCAAGTGTTGCACAGCCCATTGTTACACCTGCTCCCTTTTCAGGATCAGCAAATCCGATTCAGGATTTTATTTTCGTAAAAACAGAACATAAAATACAAAAAATATACCTTCACGATATTTTGTACATCGAAGGCTTGAAAGATTATATCTCTATTTTTACTAAAGATGAACGCATTATTACGCTTCAAAGTATGAAAAAAATGGAAGAAGCTTTACCTCAAAGCCAGTTTATCCGTGTGCACAAATCATATATTGTAGCTGTTGATAAAATAGAAAGTATAGAAAGAAGCCGCATTACCATTAACAATAAAATTATTCCGGTAGGAGATACTTACCGCGATGAGTTTTTTAAAGTAATTGGTAATAAAAATATCTGATACCTAAGGTGCAGAAATAAGGAATTAACTTAGCGGCTGCCCTAAAACTTTTCTTATTCCTGTTTCAATTTCCAGTGTAATTTCATTGGCTGGTTTATCTGCAGGTTCAATAGGTTTTAAAACGGTCCATCTTAAAGCATGCCCTGCTGTTAAGGGAAACATTCCAAAGCGAACTATTTTCCAGGAGTTTTCGATTGCAACAGGTACCACAAGTGCATTGGGTGCCGCTTTTAATAAAGTAGCTACGCCGCCAAACTGGAAGGTTTTTAGTTGTCCGTCTTTTGCTCTGGTGCCTTCAGGAAAAATAACAGCACTCCAGTTGTGCGCTTTCATTCTTCGGCCAAGTTTAATAATCTCAGAAATGGCTTGTTTATTGTCTTTGCGGTTAATGTTTGCACCACCGCCAACCCTAAGGTTTATGGAAATGGAAGGAATACCCTTGGTTAGTTCTATTTTGGAAATAAATTTTGCGTGATGCTTGCGTAAAAACCAAATCAAAGATGGGATGTCGTACATACTTTGATGATTGGCGGCAAATATAATTGGCCTATCGGTTGGTAAATCGTATTCGTTTTTAAAGCTAACCGAATTGAAAAGGAATATCTGGCAATAGGTAAGGAAAAAGTTAAGGGCATCAACAGAAACCTTGTGTGCTTTGTAGCCGAAAAATTTATGACAAACCCATTGTATCGGGTGAAAGATGCAAAGTGTTAATCCAAAAAAGAAATAAAATATTGGGCTTAAAATGTATCCGAAAAACTTGCTCATTTTTGTAGTGAAATTTGGCAAAGGTAAGAATTACAAATCACCGTTTAAAATCATCAGCTGTGCTTTTAAAATTGCAGCAACACTCATGGAGTCTGTAATTTCTCCATTTAAAACCATTTGATAAGCGGCTTCAAAAGGGATTTTCTTTACCACAAGTTGCTCAGTTTCTTCGGGCATGGCAATGCCTTCAATCAAATCGGTGGCAATATATAAGATGGATAACTCGTCGCTAACAGAATTTGAAAGGTGCAAACGTTGAATCTCTTTCCAGTTTTTAGCGCTTAACCCGGTTTCTTCCAATAGTTCTCTTCTTGCACTTTCTAATGGTTCTTCATTCAGCGGACCTCCGCCTTCAGGAATTTCCCAACTGTAAGCTTTTAAAGGATATCGGTATTGTCCAACAAGCCAGGTGTTGTAATCTTCATCAAGTGGTAAAATGCCGATTGCATAATTTTTAAAATGAACCTCGCCATAAATGCCATTTCCACCCGAAGGATTAATAACCTGATGTTCGGTTAGTTTTATCCAGTTGTTATCGTATTTAATTTCGCTGGATAAAGTTTGCCAGGGATTTGTTTCTTCCATATCGCAATATATAAAATATCAATTGAGCTTATTGAACCAGCCGGAGAATAATACTAAGCTGCATGCCTGAGAAAATTTAAAGGGCATAAAAATGCCCCCAAATGTCTGGATTTGGGGGCAATACATGTAAAACGATCTATATATTATTAGAATGAACCTTCGTCAGGTCTGTTTTCCTGCTGATCGTCTTTCTTTGTTTTCTTAAAGTTAAATGTACTTTTCCCGAACCGGTATGAGAAAGTTAAGTTGCCCATTGTACCTTGCATGCGGCGGGCGAAATCAACATTTGTATAATCATCATCCGTGGTCATGCTCCATTTACGGGTGTTAAAAATATCTCTTACGTTAAAACTAAGGGATGCTTTTTTGTTTGGAAAATCATATTTGGCACCGCCATCAATGCCATACATTGCATTGCGTTTACCCTGGGCCATAACTTCAGCTGCTCTGTAATCTCCACGCATCTGTAACGAAACATTTTTAACTACAGTAAGGTTTCCGGTTAAGTTTGCATTCCAGCTAAAACCACTGCTGGTTGGTATGTTGTATCTTGCATCGCCGGCAAACCTGCTCTGATATAAGTTAACGTTTGTGGTAAAGCTTAGTGTTTTAATTAAATCAAAACGTCCAATTAATTCCAAACCGCTATTAATCTGGTGACTTAAATTTTGAGGTGTTGTGGTAATAATTCCATTAACTGGTATGCTTCTTACCCTTTGGATCACATCGTTTGTTTGGCGGAAATATAAACTTGAAGTTAAGGTTACTTTTTTCCAGTATTTACTATACCCTAATTCGAACGAATGTACATCTTCGGGCAATAAATTTGGATTACCAGCCCTGTAATTTAAACGGTCTGAAACATCTAAAAATGGGTTTGTATCCCATGGCCGCGGACGATTTACCCGGCGTGTGTAACTCAATTGCACCTGCTGATCTCCTTTTAACTTTTGCGTCAGAAATACACTTGGATACAATCTTCTATAGGCAATTTTGCCATCAGTGCCGGTTAAAACGCTGCCGGTATATCCATCCAGATGGGTGTTTAAACTGGCATCTTCTGCTCTTAAACCAATCTGGTAACCGAAATCCTTAATCTGATTTTGATAATTTACATATAAGGCATGTACCTGATCTTTACTGCTAAAATCGTTAATTAATTTGTTGTTGGGTACATAAAAATCAATAGCGGTAGAAGCGGAATCGGCATATTGGTTATTGTCGCTTAAACGAATCTGGCTACGATAGCCAGCCTCAACTTTACCCGCTTTCCCAACTGGTAAGCTATAATCTAACTGTATGTTGTAGTTGGTGTTGTTTCCGTTGTTAGTGGTGCGTTGCAGGCTTTGGCTTAAATCAACAGGTGTGCCATTTAAATTGGTTACATTGCTGTTGTATGTTTGAAAGTTATCATTATCACCATGCGAGTAGCCAAAGTTAAAAGTTAATTCCTCTTTAGGTTTCTTAAATTTTTGATTAAAATCGAGGTTCAAATCATAACTGTTTCCACTGCCATTATTTTTGTTGGTGGTGTAGCTGTTTAAAACAGTATTTCTCGAAGAAGAGAGCTGCTGAATGTCTGTAAGCTCGTCGCGATCGTTTTCTCTTGAGTTATAACTACCTGACAGACTGATTATGCTTTTTTGAGTTAAATAATAATCTAAACCCGCTTTAGCATTATGGCCTTTATCTAAGGAAGTAGAAGTTGTGTTTTGATTTGCGAATACAGTTGTGTTTGTAGGTTGTTTATAAAAAATATCCTGATAACCACCACCAATACGGTTGCCATAACGATAGCTGTAATTTCCGTAGAGATTTACTTTGCTGTTTTGGAAACTTAAATTGGTATTTGCATTGTAGTTGTCTCGGTTCCCGGCAGTTACTGCTGCAGAACCATTGAAGCCAAGTTTTGTGTTTTTCTTTAACACAATGTTGATGATACCCGATTGACCTTCAGCGTCGTATTTAGCTGAGGGGTTAGTGATTACTTCAACACTTTCTATTGAACTTGCTGGAATAGACTGAAGAATTTGGGCTACGTTGCCACCAGCAATTAAAGATGGCTTACCATCAATTAAAACTTTTACACCGGTTGAACCCCTTAAGCTTACGTTTCCATCTATATCAGTAGAAACTGAAGGAACATTTTGTAGTAAATCTCCTGCAGAACCACCCTCGCTTACTAAACTTTGATCCACTGAAAAGACTTTTTTATCGATGCCCATTTGCATAGGTGCTTTTTGAGCAGTAACGGTTACCTCGCTTAATACATTTCCTTTAGATGCATTCATTTTAATGTCTCCAAAATTTAAGGTACCACTGCTTGCTGTAATCACCACATTATCTCTAACCATGGTTTGATAGCCTACATAACTAATTTTAAAAGTGAAGGTTCCGGTAGGGATATCTGCCATTACAAAAGCACCATTTATGTCGGTTTGAGTAACTTTTACGTTAGCTTTTGTCGTTTTGTTTATCAATAATGCCGAAGCAAATGGAATGGTTTCCTGCGTTTGGGCATCTTTTAGTGTTCCGGTAATTTTTGCTTTCCCACCTGTTTGGGCAAATAAGCTAAACGATATGAAAAAAAGGAAAAGGGAAATTTTAATTGTTTTGGATTGAAGTATTCTCATTAAATATTAAAAATTTGCGTGTTTTTGTAAAGGGAGACAAAGTAACGGCATGGAAGTTTAAAAAAATGGCCGTAACTATTTTATTACAGCTATTTTAAAGTAATATTTTTGTGGGTTTGTGTAAAAGCGATTAATCGCATTTGTTGTGTTAATAATCACTTCATTAAGGCTTTCTGCAAAACGCTATATTTGATGGGCTTAATCAGGTATATGCTCTATTTGCTTGGCCAATTTGTAAGGTAAAAACATCGCGAAAACAAGAGTTGGTTTAACACAACTTAGCAGCTGCAATTTTCCTCCCAACAAGGCCAGATCACTATTTCTCCGTTAGCTTTTAAACCGGCATGGTCAATGTTTCGGCAGGCACTAAACAAGCCTGCCTACCCACTTTAGAAGAAAGATTGCGAGCGGCAATTTTGCTTCTTTGGTTGCCAAAGAAGAGAAGCCCGCGGCTGGATAGCGTTGTCTTGGCCAGACGGGCTTTTTTCTTTTTCTTGATAAAAAGAAACAAAAATCAAGGCTTGCATCCTTTCTTGAATAGCATCATCAGAATTTCAATAGCGGTAATATGAGGCTTAGCCCATTTCATAGCCATGCGCACGCTGTATATTCCCTTGGCTATTCGAAGCATGAAAGGGAGTATAAGAATTCTAATATGCTCTTCTGCGAAATGCTGCTATGCCGGATGCGTGCTTGGGTAAAAATAGTAGAAAATTTAAGGTTTGTTTAGTATGGTTTAGCAACTGTAATTTCCACCCAACAAGGCCAGATCACTATTTCTCCGTTAAACTTTTAAACCGGCATGGTCAATGTTTCGGTTAGCACTGAAAAAGCCTTATTACTAACTTTAAAAGAAAGATTGCGAGCCGGCAACTTTGCTTCTTTGGTTGCCAAAGAAGAGAAGCTCCGTGGCCAGCGGCTGGATGAAATTGTCTTGGCCAGACGGGCCTTTTTTCTTTTTCTTGATAAAAAGAAACAAAAATCAAGGCTTGCATCCTTTCTTGAATAGCATCATCAGAATTCCAATAGCGGCAATATGGGGCTTAGCCCAATTCATAGCCCTGCGCCCGCTGTATATTCCCTTGGTTATTCGGAACATGATAGGGAGTATAAGAATTCTAATATACTCTTCTGCGAAATGCTGCTATGCCGGATGCATACTTGGGTAAAAATAGTAGAAAATTTAAGGTTTGTTTAGTATGGTTTAGCAACTGTAATTTCCACCCAATAAGGCCAAAGCACGATTTCTACGTTAAACTTTTAAACCGGCATGGTCAATGTTTCGGGGGGCACTGTACAAGCCTTATTACTTACTTTAACAGAAAGATTGCAAGCCGGCAACTTTGCTTCTTTGGTTGTCCAAAGAAGAGAAGCCTCCGCGGCAAGCGGCTGGATAATATTGTCTTGGCACATAGCGATAAATAATGACATAATTTTGCCACTACGATCTATTTGTAATGTTACTTTTGTGTTATCATGAGTGAAAAAATTTTAATTGTTGATGATTTACACCCTACCTTTAAAGAGCAAGCCATAGCTATGGGGTATGAGGTAGACGACGAGCCTTTAATTACCAGACAACAAACTTTGGATCGAATAAAAGATTATGCTGGTATCGCTGTGCGTACAAAGTTTAGGATTGATGCTGAAATTTTTAATGCTGCTCCAAATTTGAAGTTTGTGGCCCGAGCAGGTGCAGGACTCGATAATATTGATGATAAAATTGCTTTTGAACGTAATATTCAATTAATTAATGCACCAGAAGGTAATTGTGATGCTGTTGGCGAGCATGCCATCGGTTTACTTTTATCTTTAATGAATAATTTCCGCAAAGCTGATATTGAAATCAGAAATGGAGTTTGGGATCGGGAAGGAAGTCGTGGGTACGAACTTAAGGGTAAAAAAGTGGGTATTATCGGCTATGGTTTTATGGGACAAAGTTTTGCAAAAAAACTGGCTGGCTTTGAAGTTGACGTAATGGCTTATGATAAGTATAAAACTGGTTTTAGCGATGCTTTTGCCAAAGAAGTAAGTATGGAAGAAATTGTAAAACACAGTGATGTTTTAAGTTTACATATTCCGCTAACCACTGAAACTAAACAAATGGTTACCGATGAATATTTCTTTCATTTTAAAAAGCCGATTTTCTTTATCAACACCGCAAGGGGAGAGATTGTGCATACTGCTGCTGTACTTAATAACCTTAAATCAGGGAAAATATTGGGTGCTGGTTTAGATGTTTTAGAAACAGAAAAATTTCCTGCACTTGGAGAGCAAAACTGGTATAACGATTTAAAAGCGAACGAAAAAGTAATTTTAACACCACATGTTGGGGGCTGGACTTTTGACTCTTACCGTAAAATTTCTGAGGTCTTGGCAGAGAAGTTGAGGAATTTATAATAACCGCGCGTCATTCTGAACTTGTTTCAGAATCCTTCTGTTAGACCCTGAAATAAATTCAGGGTGACGGTGGAAATATCAAATGGTTCACAAATCAATTTTCTTTAACCCGAAAGTCATTAGTGTTGTTAACAATAAAAATAGCGTTAATATGCATTAATACGAATATAAACATGGGAAGACTATTGGTATCAAATTTAATATGACGGAACAATCTTTCCTTAAAATCTACCATCAAATCAATCTTAATTCCTTAAATTGGCTATATACATTCTAACTCATTATATCATGCCGAAAGATCATCTATACAAAACTACTGTAACCTGGACCGGTAATAAGGGCTCGGGTACAATGGATTACCGTTCGTACGATCGCGATTATATGATTTCTATCAATGGAAAAGCCGATATTTCGGGTTCATCAGACTCTGCTTTTTTAGGTGATAAATCAAAATACAATCCCGAAGATTTGTTGCTGGCTTCAATATCAAGCTGTCATATGCTTTGGTATTTGCACCTATGCTCAAAGAATGAAATTGTGGTTATTGATTATCAAGATGATGCAACAGGTACAATGGAAGAATTGGCAGATGGAAGTGGGAAGTTTAAAGAAGTTACTTTACATCCAAAGGTTTTAATTGCCGATAAGGCACATCACGATTTGGCAAATACACTGCATCAGGAAGCCAATAAAATGTGTTTCATCGCTAATTCGCTTAATTTTCCGGTAAAACACGAACCAAATTGTACCGCTGAAAACGAATAAGTATTTGTAGCAATACTGTTGATCATTAAACAATTTCAGTTGTTGATTCTTTGTAACTTAAAATCACCAACTGAAATTGAATTATTTTGCTTCCCAAACATTGTCTTTTGGTGTGGCATCCATAAAAATGTTGCCATCAAGCGTAACTGATTTTATTTTTTTAGCATGGTTTAATGCCACTGAAATCTGTTTTTCGCTGTTTTTCCAAACTGCAGGTGTTTTATGGATGGTTTCTGTTTTTCCATCTGCATACTTTATTACAACATCGAAAGGAATAGCAAAGCCACCTTCATTTTTAATACTGATCGTGGTTTTTCCTGCTGCAGCTTTAACATTGGTTAATGCCAAATCGATATAATTGTTGGTGAAAAACCAGTTGTTAAAAAACCAGTTTAAGTTTTGTCCCGAGCCACTGTTCATGGAGTTGAAATAATCCCATGGAATGGGGTGTTTACCATTCCAGTTATCCATATAAGTGTGTAATGCTTTTTTAAATAAATCATCACCAAGCATATCTTTTAAAGCTAAATAAGATAAAGAGGCTTTGCCATAAGAGTTATTTCCATAACCTGCACCCGAAACCTGATCTGACATTGAAATAACAGGCTGGTCTTCTTCCGCCGATTTATCGTTTATATATTGGTTAACCCTGAACGATTTATAAAATTTATCTGCTGATTCTTTACCATGTTCGGCAATGCCAATTAAATATTCAAAAGTTGTTGCCCAACCCTCATCCATGTAAGCGTAACGGGTTTCATTAATGCCCATGTAAAAAGGGAAATAGGTATGTGCAACTTCATGATCTTGCACCAATTGAGCAAAAATAGGATCTCCAAAATTAGAGTCATTTACCATCATTGGGTATTCCATATCTGCAAACCCTTGGAAAGCGGTCATTTTTGAAAAGGGGTAAGGAACGCCGGGCCAGTTATTAGAGAACCACGCTAAAGCATAAACATTGTTTTTTACAGAATTGATAAAATCTTTGCCTGTTGCACCGTTATAAGCAGCCTGAGCACTTGCTCTGCGGTTGGTTTTAGGATCAACTACAACACTCGCTGCATCCCATAAATAGTGGTTGCTTAATGCAAAACATACATCGGTAATGTGGTTTGCAGAAAACTTCCAGGTATTCCAGTCATTTTGTAAGGTAACTTTTCCGTCTTTTAACTCTTGCTCATTCGCAATGTGGATGACATCTTCACCCAGATAAGATTTTTTCAAACGGGCGGAAATTTCAGGTTGTAGTACTTCATCCGGATTTAAAAAATCGCCGGTAGCATAAACTACATAGTTTTTTGGCGCTTTAACAGAGAATACATAATCGTTAAAATCATTGTAAAACTCAGCTCTATCCGTATGTGGAATTCTATCCCAGCCATTGTAGTCATCGTAAACAGAAATACGAGGATAACTGTAAGCTACATAAAAGGAGTTGGGATCTATTTGCCCTTCCCGGCCACTTTCTTTTGATAAAGGATAATCCCAGTCTATTTTAACGGTAATTTTAGTGCCTGGAAGCAAAGGTTTTTTTAACTTTACATTTCCTACCGTGCCCCAGTTTTTACTGTCAACCTTATAAACTTCGCCATCTACAGAAAAGGCCTGGATATTTAAACCGGTGCTTAAAAAATCTTCACTTACACTACCGCTTCTTGGCGAAGTAGGTTTATGTAAATTGTTAACAAACCGGATGGCCAAATTCCTTAACGTATCTGTACTATTGTTGCTGTATATAATTTCTTCTTTACCATTAACAACTTTTGTTTCGGCATCAACGGTAAGATCCATGTTGTATTTGCCATGGTTTTGCCAATAATTTTTGCCAGGTTTCCCATCGTAAGAACGAGTGCCTTTACTATATGCCGCTTTAATGTTTCTTGGCATATAAAGGGATTGAGCAAAGATGCTTCCGCTGGCTAAAAACAGAATCACCGATACAGAGAATAACTTCTTCATGATTTTTTATTGAATAATTTAAAGCTAAGCTAAATAAAAATGCGCTAATGTTTAAACTGTAAGTGGAAAGTTATAATGCACGGGTGGCGTATTTAAAATACTCGATTAAACAATTATTAAAAAATTAACGGATCTCGCATTTAGCTTAAGGCAGTCCCGCCCTTTGCTAAATCCCGATGAAGGGATCGGGATACCGCTGCCGGTCGGGTTTATTTAACATATGGCTGTAGTTCATTTCAAGTACCCATTTCCCTGATGCGTATATGTACTATATACTTTTTGCAAGGATCATTATTGTTCACAAAGCTAAAAACCTATTGCATTCTGATGGTTTAGAATGATATAAATCTAAAAACATGATTATTTATTTGCTTTTGTAATTTCAGCATTTTATCTTCGTTATAATTGAAGCAAGACTATGTAGGCCTAAAGCCGATGTAGTCTTGTTTGTTTTTTATAGGATTACATAAAAATTAATTGAGCAATGACAGAGGTAACATACTATACCCAAGAGGGTTTAGATAAACTAAGAGAGGAAGTACATTATTTAACTACCACCGGTCGTCAGCTAATATCTAAAGCAATTGCTGAGGCCAGAGATAAAGGTGATTTATCTGAGAATGCAGAGTACGACGCAGCTAAAGAAGCGCAAGGTTTGCATGAAGCTAAGATTTCTAAACTAAAAAATACGCTTGCTAATGCACGCTTAATTGATGAATCTAAACTGGATACATCAAAAGTACTTGCACTATCTATAGTTAAAATTAAAAATGTTAAAAACGGGGCAACCATGACTTATCAATTGGTAGCCGAAACCGAAGCTGATTTAAAAACAGGAAAAATTTCTGTTAAATCGCCTATCGCCCAGGGTTTATTGGGGAAATCGGTAGGGGAGTTTGCCGAAATTGAAGTACCTGCAGGTAAAATGCAGTTTGAAGTTTTAGAAATTTCAAGATAGGGTAAAGGCGGAGAGCTTTAAGCCTGAGGCATTTCTCTCCGCTATTACAAACTTTATACTTTTAACCTTATAGCCCACACCTCAAATGACCATATTTTCAAAAATTGTTGCCGGTGAAATTACTGCACATGTTGTTGCTGAAACGGTAGAATATTTAGCTTTTTTAGATGTTCAGCCTTTAACTGCCGGACATGTACTGGTGATTCCTAAAATCGAAAGAGATTATATTTTTGATATGGAGGAAGATTTATATGTTGGGCTTTGGATGTTTGCCAAAATTGTAGCTAAAGGATTAAAAGTTGCTTTTCCTTGTAAAAAAGTTGGCGTATCTGTTATCGGACTTGAAGTTCCGCATGCACACATTCATCTGATCCCGATGAATAATGTGAGCGACATGAACTTTAGTAAGGAAAAATTAAAGCCAACAGAAGAAGAATTGGCACAAGCCGCAGCAAAAATCAGAGAAGCTTTATCTGAAATATAAAAAAGGCCGACTGTGAAAACATCAGCCGACCATCCTACCCCGCCATTCCCAAATGATTAAGGTCCCGGAGCAACCGTAGCATTTAGTTGTAGTACTGACCATAAAGTGCCAATGCCTCCTTGGGTAAACCCTTTATTATCACCTCTCTTAGTATCTGATGCGAAATAATACAATGGCCACCCTTTATAAGTGAGCTGTTTTTTATTAATTGTGGCTACAGTAATTACCGCAATATCTGCCTTTGCTATGGAAGAAGGTAGGCCAAGTATTTCTGATTGGTAAACGGGCCAAATCCCTTCTTGTGTAGTGCTTTTGGTAAAGGTGTTTACGCCATTCTTATCTGGTGAAAAAGCATAAAGAGTTCTTCCAAAAGCATCTGTAAAATACTTTGTAGTTCCCGTTCCTTCTACGTAAGCATTAGTATAGCTTTTTGTGTTATTACCAATTAATTGTGCGTTGGCCAGCATCAACGAATAATCAGGCTTTGCTACAAACCAGATTCCGCCAATACCATCGCCCTTAACATCACCTTTTGCAGCATCGCCAGAAAAGTAATAAAGCGGGTAACCGCGGTAAGTGCTTTGTTTACGGCCATCGGCGCGGGTAACTTCGCCAACTTCGGCTTTGTTCAGGTTTAAGTCAGTACTGGCATCGGCAGAATAATAAAGTGGCCAGGTTGTTTCGCAACCACCAGTACAGGTTGGTGTTCCGGCAGCATCAGAAGAGAAAAAGTATAAGCTTTTTCCATCTTTATCTTGTAATACAGATCCAAATTTAGCATCTGTAGCCAGTTGGATTCCCTTATTAGTGTTGGTAACAGGTGGAGTTGTAGGTTCTTCCGAACTATTTTTCTTGCAGGCAGTAAATACCAGGGCCATACAGCTAATGGCCAACAGGTTTCTTTTTAAGTAGATTAGCATAAGATTTCGTTTTTAGTTTTAACTTTAATAAATGAGTATGCTGCTATTACGCCCCGGGGTTGTAAATGGTTGCTTTCAGCATCAAGATTTTGTGCTAAAACCAACGAAATAAAATAATTTCAAAAAAAAATATTTTTCAGGCAACCTTTTATAATCCGCTACCGTAATGTGTTTTGAAAGGAGAACTTGTGACCGCTAATAGCGATACTGAACATATTATACAGAAGCATATTCAGGGCTGTGTTAGAAATGAAAGAGGTAGTCAAAAAGTACTATACAAGCATTTCTATAGCTTTGCTATGGGCATTTGTTTGCGTTATACAAACGATCGGCTGGATGCTGCGGGGATACTGAATGATGCCTTTTTTAAAGCCTTCAAAAATATTTCAAAATACGAAACTTCAAAAGCATTTATGCCCTGGTTGGGGCGCATAATAACCAATACTGCTATAGATTATTACCGTGCCAATTTAAAATTTGCCGATCATGTGGATATTCTGGATCACGAAAATATTGCTCAGGTAAGTTCGGTATACGATAAGCTGGCTTATCACGATCTGCTGGCATTGGTTCAGAACTTAAGCCCGGCGTACCGTACCGTTTTTAATCTTTTTGCAATAGATGGTTACAGCCATGAAGAAATTGGCGAAATGTTGCAAATATCGATAGGTACGTCAAAGTCGAACCTGTTTAAGGCGAGACAGAAATTACAGGAAATGTTAAAAGCTACTGAAGCGAAAACTTACCAGGTAAGGAATTCGGGAGCAGATAGAAACCTTTTACAGATGAGGTTAAATACAAATATGCAATGAAAGAGGGAAAAGATATAGATAAATTATTTAAGGATGGATTGGAAAACCCCGATCTTCCTTTTAATGATTTAGATTGGGATGATCTGGAGGAAAGATTGCATCCAAAGCCAAAAAGGAGAATTGTGCCTATGGTTTGGCTTGCTGCTGCAGCAGGAATTGCTGCAATGTTACTAATCGTATTTTTACTGGTAAAACTATCAGGTAATCCAATTGGTGTTCATCCTGTGGTAAAAACCAACTCGGGTAATAAAAATAATGATCAGCCACAAAAAAGTACAGGTGGGGCGACCGAAACGCCAACAAAAGAGCAAAATCCGGCTGTAAATAAAGGTTCGGAGGCTTTGGCGCTAATTGAAAACCCTAAAAAAATTAGAGATAACCAAACAGAAAAAATTACATATGTAAAAGAAAAAACGCCGAAAGGAATCGAAACGGGAGGTTACAGTACCAACGTTGTGGCTAACGTAGTCTATAAACCAACCTTGGGCGCTGAGATTGATTCAGTAGAGTTTAATGAACAGTTGATCGCCAGTATTGCAACTGGTAAAACCGAGCGTATTGCACCCCCGGTTTTAAAGAAAAAATCGCGTTTTGTACTGAGCATTTTGGCTGCACCCGATTTAACCAGTGTTCAGAAATCGGGTACAAATAATTTGAGTGGTAGTTTTGGGATAGAAGTCACCATGTTCCTGACAAAAAAACTGAGTATCACTACAGGTGCCGCTTATGCGAAGAAAATTTACAACACGGATTTTAGTTTGTACAGACCAAATACCAATTATGTTTTTAAAGTTGCACCAACAAATATCCATGCCAACTGCGATGTAATCGATATTCCATTAAATGTAAATTATAAGGTTTTCGGCAACAGTCGAAATGTGATTACCGTAAGTACTGGGCTGTCGAGTTATTTAATGTTAAAAGAGCAATACAGTTATACTTACGATGGTGCTTACCAGGGGCCGCAGGGGTTTGAAGTGAAAAACCGCAACCAACATTATTTAGGTATTGCCAATGTAGGGGTGGAGTTTCAGCATAAAATAAACAACAATTTAAGCATCAGTGCCAAGCCATTTATGAAAATTCCATTAACCAACATCGGTTATGGCAACTCAAAGCTATCCTCAACAGGTGTAGCAGTTTCGGTAAATATGAACTTGTTTAAGCGGAATTAGGGCTCGTGTCTCCTAACCCACCGTCATGCTGAGAGATCAGTTTTCTTAGAAAAAAAGTAATTGGCACAACCCTAACCGATCGTCATTGCGAACGGAAGCACGGGGAATTGCGTGGGCGTGAAGCAATCTTTTCAACTAAGCGATATTATTTAGGTGCAAAATAACTAACAGGAAAGATTGCTTTGTTGTTCCTCCTCGCAATGACGACCAATCTTCGTAATCTGTTATTGACGATTTATTTCAGCTTCTTAAAGTTATTCGGAGATTTATGGCCATCTTTTACTTTTTATGATAAGGATTTGGCTCAGGCAAAGGTACAAAGTCTGTTTCACCAGGTACCGGTTTGAAACTTTGCTCCAGCCATTTCTGTTTTGCTTTTTCAATCAGTTCTTTATCTGAAGCCACAAAATTCCAATAAATAAAACGTTCTTCAGGAAAAGGTTCTCCTCCAAAAATATAGACTGTTGTATTTTCGTGCATTTCAAACGAACAAAGCTTGGCATCTTTGGCAATTAAAATTTGTTTAGGTTCATAAACATAACCTTCACTTTCTATTGCGCCTTCGAGAATATATAAAGCACTTTCACCGAATAAATCATGGCCAATATTTACCGTTTGTTTTTTGCTGCTTTTTAATTCCAGAAAATATAAAGGACTATAAACCGGAACAGGAGACTTTTTACCAAATGCTTCACCCGCAATTAATTTAAAGTCAACACCATCTTGTTTCCAGCCAGGAATATCCGTTTCATCGGCGTGAAAAAATGCAGGTTCCATTTGTTCCAAATCTTTTGGCAGGGCCACCCAAATCTGTAGCCCATGAAGCATTTTATCGGTATGGCGTAAATATTCAGGCGTTCTTTCTGAATGTACAATTCCGCTGCCTGAAGTCATCCAGTTTACCTGGCCGGGTTTAATGACCACGTTTGTACCCAAACTGTCTTTGTGTGTAATTTCTCCTTCAAAAAGAAAAGTGAGGGTAGAAAGACCGATATGGGGATGCGGCGGAACATCAAGGTTTTGATGGTCTTTTAAGGCAGCTGGTCCCATATGATCAATAAAAGAAAATGGGCCAACCATTCGTTTTTCCCTGAAAGGCAATAATCTGCCAACCATGAAATTACCAATATTAGCGGGTCTTTCTTCGATAATGAGTTTAATATTTGACATAGTGCTGTTTGTTTTTGATGTTGTGAATTTAGGGAAAAACTGCGGGAGTTGAGGCGAAAATCTATTGACTAACTAATTGCATAGTAAGATAAGGCCTGGGAATAATCACGAGAAAGCGAACGAAAAACATCTTCCTATTCTAACTACTGTGACATTATTTTGAACGAAAACGAATCTATTTGAGAAAACTTATATCATCCGACTTTTTTTGAAAGCAATTGTAGAGGCTTTTAGGTTATTGCAATCCCGCTCCCGCTTCTGCCAATTTGAAGGAAATTGGCATCTCGCTTTGATCGGGTTTAAGTGGCAGCTGTAATGCAACTGTCAGGAGTAAAATAAACCCGGCCGACAGCGTTATCCCGACTTTTTCAGTCGGATTAAGCAAAGGGCGGGGTTGGCGTGACCAATGCATCACAGGTATTGATTTCTTTAGATCATCGAAACTTCTTAAAGAGCGCTTGCCCTTGCTAAGCCAATTATTTCGTTCGAAAAACTATTCTAACTAAAAAGGCATCCTTCCGGACGCCTCTTTAACTAATAAAAAAGAAAAATTATTATACCAATTCCATCAGGGCTTCTTTGCTAAAGCCTTTAAGTTCTTCTGTACGGTTGTTTTTAATTTTTTCTACCCAATTCGGATCAGCTAAAAGCGGACGGCCAACCGCTACTAAATCAAAATCACCTCTATCCATTCTGCGCACCAACTCATCTAAAGAACTTGGTTGAGAACTTTGTCCGGCAAATGCACCGAAGAAATCGCCGTCTAAACCAACAGAACCAACAGAAATAGTGGTTTTTCCGGTTACTTTTTTAGCCCAACCAGCAAAGTTAAGGTCAGAACCTTCAAATTCTGGCTCCCAGAAACGACGTTGCGAACAGTGGAAAATATCAATTCCGGCATCAGCCAACGGTGTTAACCATTGTTCCATTTCTTGTTCGTTTTTGGCCAGCTTAAAATCGTAGGCGGAAGGTTTAAATTGCGATAAACGGATAATCAATGCGAAATCTTCACCTACTCTTTTGCGTACTTCTTTAATTACCTCAACGGCAAAGCGTGTACGCTCAGCTAAAGTTTTGCCCCCATAAATATCGGTACGGTTGTTTGTTGCATCCCAGAAAAACTGGTCGATTAAGTATTGGTGTGCACCGTGGATTTCGACAGTGTCAAAACCTAGGGCTTTTGCATCAGCAGCAGCTTGCCCAAAAGCAGCAATGGTATCGGCAATGGCAGCATCTGTCATTGGTACGCCGTTTTCAAAACCGGGACTGTTAAGGGATGATGGGCCTTCAAATGGAGCACTTGGCAGCCAGCCGGAAGCATGATTTGCGTGAATACCCTGATGCCAGATTTGTGGACCCATTTGTCCGCCAGCCTGGTGAACGCTTTTAATTACGTTTTCCCAACCTGCTAAAGCTTCGGTACCATAAAAATGAGGAATATTTGGATCAGCAGAAGAGGATGGCCTGTTAATTACTGTGCCTTCTGATAAAATTAAACCAACTTCGCCTTCTGCTCTTTTACGGTAATAGGCGGCAACATCAGCCGTTGGAATGCCATTGGGAGAAAATGATCTCGTCATGGGCGCCATCACAATTCTATTTTTAATATTTAGTGATTTAAGGCTAAATGGCCTGAATAAACTATCTGTGTTCATATATATTCAATTTATAATTCTGAATTAATCATTTGACTCAGCTTTTCAAAAGCTGCTTCGTTTCTTTTGTAATAAGTCCATTGCCCCACTCGTGTAGCAATAACTAAATTGGCGCGCAATAAAATGGAAAGGTATTCTGAAACAGTACTTTGTGTTAATCCGCTTTTTAATTGAATTTGCCCCACGCAAACGCCTTCTTTCTCAAAACAGGCATGCGGCTGTTCAGGAAAGTTTTTTTCCGGATTTTTTAACCAGTTTAGGATTTGTAAACGCGCTTTGTTTGATAGCGCTTTAAAAATTTCTACTTGTTCCATGATGCAAATGTATATCGACTTTTCCCGATATGCCTATTAATTGTGTAAAGTTTACAATTTGATGTATAAGTTGATAAACCGTTTTAGTCTTTTTAAATTGAGGAAATGATTGTTAAAAATGTTAGGATTTAAATTAAACTATTTCTTACATTCGTTTAATCATCCTAACCAAATGAACACTTATAAATCATTAACTGACAACGAACTCCTTATTTTATTGCAAAATGGGGATCAGTGTGCTTTCGAAGAGATCTACGAAAGGTTTAATGGTTTGTTGTATGTTTATGCCTGTAAAATGGTTTCTGACCGTGAAGATGCACGGGATATTGTGCAGGAAATTTTTGTTTACCTCTGGAGTAATCCAAACATTAAGATTAAATCTCAGCTCTCATCATATTTATATACAGCCGTCCGTTATAAAATATTTGACTGGCTTGACCGCAACAAAACAAAATCCAACTACTTAAGTTCTTTACAAAAATTTGCCAATGAGGGCAGTTGCATTACCGATGATTACATCAGGGAAAAGGAGTTTGCATCAATTATTGAGAAAGAAATTAGTTTACTGCCGGCTAAAATGCGGATGATTTTTGAGATGAGTCGCCAGCAGCACCTTTCGCAGAAAGAAATTGCAGAAATCCTTCATCTTTCTGATAAAACGGTCAAAAAGCAAATGAGCAATGCTTTAAAGGTATTAAGGTTAAAACTTACCTCTTTTTTACTGCTCGCGATTATTCTTTTACTGGGCTAATAACTATTGCCCTTTCCGTACACCTGCTAAAGGTATTCAAAACTTTTTTTGTCGGAGTTGAAATAAGTTTAGGCGGATATAATGTGCATTTAAATCTATCCTGAAAAAATATTTTCATTTCATCTACTACCTGGCCGGTACTTAACCTACATGTTTAATATTAGCCAAATATAAATTAAGATGGAAGAGCCGGAAGTTGAAAAACTTTTAGAAAAATATAATGAAGGAAATTGTACCGAAGAAGAAAAAACCTTGGTAGAATCGTGGCATTTGACGGAGTTAAGCAAGAAAAATTCTGACCTGACCGAAGAAGAAATCCTGGGCGCCAAAAACCAAATGTGGGATTTTATTCAGGAAGAAACGGCACTTAAAACTAAAGCAAAATACATTTCATTATTCAGGATTGCCGCAGCTGCTGTTGTTTTGTTTTTTATAGGCTTTGTTATTTATTCCCAGCTAAATAAAAATTTACCCAACCTACAGCAGGTTAAAAACGAAGTTAAAGAAATCAGTCCGGGAGGAAACAAAGCAACACTCACCCTGGCTGATGGCTCTAAAATTTCATTAACGGATGCTACAGATGGTGTAATTGCACAGGAAGCAGGCATTAGCATTACAAAAACAAGTAAAGGCGAATTGATTTACACCATTGCACCGGCAACAGAGAAAGAAAACAAAAATCTTTATAATACAATAGAAACCCCAAGAGGCGGGCAATACCAGGTTAATTTGCCCGATGGTACAAGGGTATGGCTTAATGCTGAATCTAAATTAAAATACCCGACGGCTTTTGACAAGAAAGACCGCGTGGTAGAGCTTAAAGGCGAGGCCTATTTCGAGGTGGCCAAAAGAATGGATAAATCTGGTACACGAGTGCCCTTTAAAGTGATTACTGAATTAGGGAATGGACGAGATCAGGAAGTTGATGTTTTAGGTACTCATTTTAACATAAATGCCTATCGTAATGAACCCTCAAATAAAACAACCTTGGTGGAGGGTAGCGTTAGGATTGTAAACCTACAATCGAAAAACGCTAACCTGCTTAAACCTGGCCAGCAATCCATTATTCAAGCGTCGTCTCCTTCAATTTTGATTAAAGATATTGATGCTGAGGAGGCCGTGAGCTGGATTGATGGGGTTTTTAGTTTTAATGAAGAAAATTTGGAAACCATTATGAACAAAATTTCGCGCTGGTATGATGTAGATATCGACTATCGGGGCAATAGAATTAATAAAGTGTTTGGCGGGCGCATTTCCAGGTTTAACAGTGTAAACGAGGTTTTGGATATGCTGGAAACTACAGGTGCCGTACATTTTAAAATAGAGGGAAGGAGGATTTTAGTTATGCCATAAACCTATACTTTTTATCATCAAAAAGATGATTTTAGGATTTAGCAGAACTAAAAAACCGAAAGCGCGGCAACGCTCCCGGTTATAATTAGGGCTTTATTCTAATCGTAAAATTGTGAGATACAACTATTCTAAACCTAATAACCAAATATATGAATTTTTATACTGAATGGTTTCCCAAACCTAAGGGCAGCCTGTTTAAATTTTTGTTGATTATGAAACTGACTTTCGTCTTATTAATCACCACCTTTCTTCAAGTTAGTTTCGGAGCAAGTGCACAAAATGTAACCCTGTCTGAAAAAAACACCACGCTACTCAAAGTTTTTCGCAAGTTAAATAAGAGTATTGGCTATAGTTTTTTATACGATACAGAACTTTTAAAAGAAGCTAAACCCGTAAATATCGAATTGAAAAATATTGATATTAAAGAAGCGCTGAGGCTAATTTTTAATGAACAGCCATTGGGTTATACCATTAAAAACAATACCATTATTATTCATCGTAAAGCAGCAGATGGAATGCCATTGATTTTGATGGCTTACATTGATGTACGCGGAAAGGTTATTGACGAATCGGGCTTGCCTATGATTGGAGCCAGTGTAAAAGTAAAAGGAACAAACCAGGGCACTGTAACTGATGCCAATGGAACGTTTAGTTTGCGTGATGTGCCCGAAAATGCCACTTTGGTGGCTTCTTACATCGGTTATGAAAACAAAGAAATAAAAGCTACCGTTGGAGCAGATTTAACTATAAAGCTAATACCTCAGGCCGGTTTATTAGCCGATGCCGTTGTAATT
The DNA here is from genome assembly GCF_032678625.1 of Pedobacter nototheniae. Lineage (GTDB taxonomy): Bacteria > Bacteroidota > Bacteroidia > Sphingobacteriales > Sphingobacteriaceae > Pedobacter > Pedobacter nototheniae_A. Next base: position 60,441 of record NZ_JAVTSO010000005.1, read on the forward strand.
GGCTATGGTACACAGAAGAAAAGTGTGGTTACAGGTGCAATTTCGCAGGTAAAAGCTACTGATTTGGAAAACATGCCGGTAACCCGGGTAGAGCAATCCCTGCAAGGGAGAACATCCGGTATTACAGTAACCACCAATTCAGGTCAGCCGGGCGAAGGTGCGCGGTTGAGGATTAGGGGAACAACAACCATAGGAAACTCAGATCCTTTATTTATTGTTGATGGAGTACAAATTAATGGCGGGATTGAATACCTGAACCAGGCAGATATAGAATCTATCGAGGTTTTAAAAGATGCGGCTTCAGCGGCCATTTATGGTACCCGTGCAGCAAACGGTGTAATTATTGTGAGTACTAAAAAAGGCTCAAACTCCGGCCAGATACAGGTTAATTACAATGGATATTTAGGTACACAAGCTGCTTCTAAAAAATTAGAACTTCTAAATGCAACCCAATATGCCACGCTGTATAACGAAGCACAGCTGGCTGATGGAGTTACTGCCGTGCGTTTCCCAAATCCAACCCAGTATGGTGCAGGTACCGATTGGCAGGCCGCTGTATTTAACGATCATGCCATGATTCAAAACCACGATTTAAGTTTAAGTGGCGGGAATGATAAATCCATTTATTTTAGTTCATTCAGTTATTTTGATCAGGATGGAATTGTAGCCACTTCAAACTCTAAGTTTAAGCGTTTTACTGCCCGTTTTAATTCAGAACATAAAATTACAAAAAGTATAAAATTTGGTAACACCATTGGGTATACCAGAATTAACTCAATAGGTGTAAGTACCAACTCAGAATATGGCTCGCCATTAAGCAGGGCCATTAACATGGACCCACTTACACCGGTTGTAGAAACCGACCCGGCTAAATACGGCGCATCAGTTTATCTTCAAAATCCGGTGGTTAGAAATGCTGCAGGTTTCCCTTATGGAATTTCACAGTATGCACAATCAGAAGTTTTAAATCCAATTGCAGCACTACAGGTTTCGCAAGGTAAAAGCTGGTCTGATAAAGTGGTTGGCAATGTATATGTAGAGGTAGAATTTATAAAAGGATTGAAGGCCAGAAGTACAGGTGGTGCAGATTTATCTTTCTGGGGGGATGAAAGTTTCAGGCCAATTTATTATTTAAATTCTGTTAATCAATCCATCTTAACGGCCTATACACGTAATTCTAACCGCGGTTTATTCTGGTCGTTAGAAAACACATTAAGTTACGATAAAACCATAAATAAACATGTTGTAACGGCTTTATTGGGCTACTCTGCACAAAAAGATAAAAGTGAAACCCAGGGTGGCGTAAAAGAGGGTATTCCGGTAGATAATCTGAGAGATGCTTCTTTACAATTTCCCGTGGCCAGGATAAATAATGATTTTTATGGTGGCGAAGGGTTATCTACCCTGAACTCTGTATTTGGACGTTTAATTTATAATTACGACGAAAAATATTTATTTACCGGTATCATCAGAAGAGACGGTTCTTCCCAGTTCGGTCCAAATAATAAATATGGAAATTTCCCTTCTGCATCGGTAGGATGGGTGGCTTCAAGAGAGAATTTTTTCCCTAAAAATGACGTGGTTACCTTTTTGAAATTCAGGGGATCTTATGGTATCAACGGAAACGACAGGATGCCCGCTTTCTCTTATTTAGCAACAGTTAGTGGTGGCAGAAACTATTCTTTAGGTACTGGCGCCGGCGAAAGTCTGGTTAACGGCGTAAGCCCTAACGCCTTATCTAATCCCGATTTAATCTGGGAAGAAACTTCTGCTACTGATATTGGTTTTGATGCCAATTTACTTAAAGGCTTAACCTTAACGGTTGACTGGTTTAATAAGAAAACCTATGGTATGTTGTTAAGGCAGGCGGTTCCGTCTTACATTGGCAATACCGGCCCGATGGCAAACCTGGCAACTTTACGCAATAAAGGTTTCGAATTTGAATTAGGCTACAATAAAAAAATCGGCGACTTTGCCTTTAAAGTTTTGGCCAATGCTTCTTTCATCAAAAATAAAATCTTGTATTTAGGTGATGACAAAGATTACATCCCGAATGCACAAACCATTACGCCACAGGCGCTTGAGGTAATTAGAACTGCCGTGGGTTATGCCTTTGGATCATTTTATGGTTACCAATCTGATGGTTTATTCCAAAACCAGCAACAAATTAATAATTATAAAAATACTGGCGGTGGTTTAATTCAGCCAAATGCTAAGCCTGGTGATATTAAATTCCTCGATTTAAATGGTGATGGTTTAATCAGCGATGCTGACCGGACCTTTATAGGAAATTCTAATCCTGATTTTACGTATGGCTTTACTTTTTCAGGTTCATGGAAAAATTTCGACATCACAGTATTTGGTCAGGGTGTATCAGGTAATCAGATTTTTAATGGTTTAAGACGTTTTGATTTGCCAACCTCAAATTACAGCACTTCTATTTTAAATCGCTGGACAGGCGAAGGTTCAACGAATACCATGCCACGTGTAACCTTGCAGGATGAAAATAAAAATTACAGCAGGGTATCGAGTTTGTTCTTGGAAGATGGTTCTTATTTCAGATTAAAAACACTTCAGGTAGGTTATACTTTACCAAAAGACTTAGTTAGGAAAGCTGGTTTAAATAAGGTTAGGGTTTATGCAATGAGCAATAACCTGTTTACCGTAACCAAATACACAGGTTACGATCCGGAAGTTGGTGGGGGTAGTTTTGGCGTAGACAGGGGATTTTATCCGCAGGCCAGAACCTTCTATTTCGGTTTAAATGTAGGTTTTTAATCTTTAAACATCACGATCATGAAATTTATAAACATAAAATATTCAACACTGTTTTTGGCCATTACGCTAATAACAGTATCCTGCAAACGAGATTTTTTAGAGCTTACCCCAAGAGGTACGGCTTTGGAGGATAATTTTTATAAAAATGAAACAGAAGTTTTCCAGGGCCTTATCTCTGTGTACGATGTTATGCAGTGGGGTACAACCGGTGGTTATACAATGAAAATGCCATTGTTAAGTGCGGCCTCCGACGATTGTTTTGCCGGTGGTAGTAACGCCTCCGATCAGCCAAACTGGGTGGCTTACGATAATTTTAACATGGATTCGCGCGTTGGTCCTCAGGTTGGGCTTTGGTCTAAAAACTTTACCGGCATTAACCGTGCAAACCTGATTTTAAATAAAATAGCCAAATCAACCACATTAAGTGCAGCTTTTAAAACCCGTGTTACGGCTGAAGCGAAATTTTTAAGGGCTTATTTCTATTTTGATCTGGTGCGTTTATTTGGCAATGTTCCTTTAATGACAGATGTAATTGCTACAGCTGATTTATATACGCAGGTACAAGTGCCGGCTGCCCAAACCTACGCACAAATTGAAAAAGATTTAAGAGATGCGTATCCGGGTTTACCGATAACCGTTTCTACTGCTGAAAAAGGTAGAATATCGCAGGGTGCCGGCAAAGCTTTACTGGCAAAAGTACTTTTAACAGAAAATGATAATGCTAAAATTGCCGAAGCTGCAACCTTACTGGAAGATGTGAACAAAACCGGTAATGCTTATGGTTACAGTTTATTGCCCAACTATGCGGATATTTTTAAACCAGATAATAAATTCAATGCTGAATCTATTTTAGAAATTCCACATACTAATTTGGCTGCCTGGGGCGATTGGGGTTGGGTAAACGGAGGCGAAGGGAATGTGGCTACACAGTTTATTGGGATGGATGGTTATAACGGCGATACCTACAGCAGTGGCTGGGGATTTTGTCCGGTTACTTTAGATTTAGTAAACGCATTAAAGAACGATCCACGGTTTGATGCAACTATTATAGACGGAAAGGCTTTAAAGGCTGCTGGTGCAACTTACAACACCCGTTACCAGAATACTGATTATTTTATTAAAAAATACGCACCCTTAAAAGCATTCCGCTCCGGAAGTGGTACAGCAGAATTAAACTGGCCAATTAACGAAATCGAAATCCGCTTGGCTGATACCTATTTAATGCAAGCCGAAGCTTTGGTTAGAAGTGGTGGCAGCGCTGCCCGTGCAAAAGAACTGCTGGATGCGGTTAGGGCCCGTGTTGGTTTAACTTCTGTGCCTGCAACTTTAGATAATATTTTTAACGAACGCAGACTGGAACTGGCTACCGAAGGGCATCGCTTTTTTGATTTGGTTCGTAGCGGCAGAGCGGTTACCGTTTTAGGACCTTCGGGTTATAAAGCCGGTAAAAGTGAGTTGTTACCTATTCCGCAACAAGAAATTGACCTTACCAAAGGTGTTATCAAACAAAATCCAGGCTATAATTAATTAGAAATATCATGAAATTAAATTATATCATTAAACAAACAGCCGGGTTTTTAGCCTTGCTCATCTTACTGGCCATTAGTGCTTGTGAGAAAAATGACAACAGAGATCTTGGTACGCCGCCTACAGCAGATCAGGTGAAATTTACCATTACGCCAACAGCAACAAATGCCAATATCATAGCGTTCGAAAATCAATCTCCCGGTTTTAAAGCCATTTGGGATTTTGGAAACGGGAATACAGGCGATGGTACACAGGTAACAGCTTCTTATCCACTTGCCGGAACCTATACGGTTAAACTAACCATTGTAACGGATGGAGGTTATGTATCAAGCACCAAAACCGTTGTTATTGCCCAAACTAATCCGGCTATGTTAACCGATCCGGCTTTTACAACATTATCTGGTGGTTTAACCAATACAGCTGGTTTTACCTGGGTTATTGACCAAACACAACTGGGCCATCTTGGTGTTGGGCCTGCAACGGGCGATGGTTCTACAGAGCCAGGTTGGTATAAAGCCGGGCCTAATGAGAAAAATGGGCTTGGTTTTTACGATGACGAAATGACCTTTAACATGAACGGGTTGAAATATACTTACGATAACAAAGGTACCACGTTTGCAAATGCGGCCAATGCGCCAGGTATTGGAGGGCCAACCGGGGCGTCTGATCCTACGGTTAACTATACACCGCCTACAAACTTAACCTGGTTAATTACCGAAGTTAACGGCACTAAATATTTAACCATTTCTGGTGGTGGGTTTATTAGCTATTATACTGGTGTTTCGCAATATCAGATTCTATCTTTAACCGAAAACGAAATGTCTTTGCGTTGTTTGGATAAGGCAAATCCCGGTAATGCATGGTATTTAAAATTAATTAAAAAGGGATTTACCAGGCCGGTTGTACAAAAACCATTGCAGGCTGCTGATTTGGGTGATGATTTGGATTTGGTACAGAATATTACCTGGACTGCAGAGAACATTAGCTTTAAACGTTCTTATGATAATCCATCACCTTTTCCAATTAATACTTCAGCTAAGGTTGGCTATTATGGCCGGTTGGCGGGTGCAGATAATCAATACGGAAATTTACAAAGCACTTTACCATACCGCTTTGATTTAACCACGAAAAATAAAATCCGTTTAAAAGTTTTCTTCTCGAGTGGTAATGATTTTACCTTAGTGCCTCCAACGGTATCGGTTAAACTTCAAAATTCATTATTGGGCGGAAATTCGTGGCAAACACAAAAGGAGGTGGTTAAAACCATCACAACCTTTGATCGCTGGATTCAGCTTGAGTTTGATTTTTCAGCCTTTTCAACAGAAACTTTATACGATAAAATTGTTGTGCAGCTGGGCGGCGAAGGCCATCCAAATGCCGGGTTGTTTTATATAGACGATTTCGAATTTAAATAATCGTATACGCTCCTTCATTCAAAAGAGGTTTGGGCAATGGCCCAAACTTTCTTTTTAAAATTTAATTATAATGACAGATTCAGTAAAGTACTTCAGGAAAGAAATTATGGCCGCGCTGGCAATTGCGGTAATTGGAATAAGCAGCTGTTCTAAAAAAACAGATGACGGCCCCGTGTACGTTCCGCCAGAAACAACAACGCCAGTTGAAAAAAACTGGACTTTTGAAAGTACGCCTTCCTGGAGCGACGAATTTAGCAATACCGGGGCACCACTCACGTCTAACTGGGATTATGATACCGGTGGTAGTGGTTGGGGCAATAACGAGAAGGAGTTTTATACCAGTACCACAAATAATGCAAGTGTAGCCGATGGAAAATTAACCATTACCGCTAAGAAAGAGGATATGGGTGGCATGGCCTATACCTCATCGCGTATGGTAACCAGAGGTAAACTGGACGTGCTTTATGGCCGTTTTGAAATTAAAGCCAAATTACCTTCCGGCAGAGGAACCTGGCCTGCAATCTGGATGTTGCCAACCGACAGAACTTATGGCGATTGGCCAAAATCAGGAGAAATTGATATTATGGAGCATGTAGGCTACGATCAGGATAACGTACATTTTACTACCCATACCGAAGCCTATTATTTTAAAATTAATACTCAAAAAACGATAACCAAAAAGATTGATGGGGCAAGTACAGCATTCCATTTGTACAGGGTAGACTGGACACCTTTTGCGGTTCGTGGTTATTACGATGATGTTAAAGTTTTTGAATTTACCAACGAAGGTACAGGGTATAAGGTTTGGCCTTTTGATAAGCGTTTCCATCTTTTGCTAAATGTTGCAGTTGGTGGCGATTGGGGCGGGGCACAAGGGATTGATGATAGCATCTGGCCGCAGAAAATGGAAGTCGATTATGTTCGTTATTACAAAATGATTGAAAAATAACGACATACAAAATAGGTTAATTGTGAAAGTCGCGAAGAAATTTGCGGCTTTTTTTGTGAAAAAAAAACTTTTAAAAAGAACGGGGATAAATCATACCGACCTATCCCCGTCATCTAAATTAACGCTCTCGTATATATAGACGCTTATAAATTCGATTTAGTATACACGGATGCAATTATTTTTATTCTAATTAAAATTTCTTTTAAAAAGAACGGGGATAAATCATACCGACCTATCCCCGTCATCTAAATTAACGCTCTCGTATATATAGACGCTTGTAAATTCGATTTAGTATATACAGATGTAATTATTTTTATTTTTTTTCTGCAGCCTTTTTTACCGCAGCTTTTGGTTTTTTAACCTCGGTTGTATCAACTTGCTCTTTTTCAGCTTTTTTCTTGGCTGGAGCTTTTGGTTTTTTAACTTCACTCGCTTCTTCTGCTACTACTTCGACTTTCTTTTTTGCCGGTGCTTTAGCTTTTTTAACCTCAACAACAGGTTCAACTTCTGCTACAATTTCTTTTGCCACAGCTTTTGGCTCATCAGCCTGTTGCAAATAAGAAGTTAAAATTTGTTTTAAATAAACATCCGGTTTAGGCATATTAATAATCGTTCCCGGTTCTTTATCCTGCGATTGTTTGATATATGCAGATTTAATTTTACCCCAGTCTTTAGAGTAAAGTTTGATAAAAAGCTCTACAAATTGCTCGTGTGTGTATTTTTTAGGCAACCTACCCAGCACTGCCTGAATTTTTTCTTCTTTTTTATGTAATACCGCCATCGATTTTAAATTTCCTCAAAGATAGCCGATATTACAGATAATCATGTACATCAGAGATTTAAACTTTTAACCACTTTGTCTGTCACAAGGATATGAAATCATCCAACACTAAAATCATTTTTCTATTTGCCTTAATTTTCTCCTTCGTACTGCAAGCAAAGGCACAGCAAAACACGGCTAAAATAGATTCATGGCTTAGTAACCATGCAGATGAAATGGGAGGAAGGGTTTATTTGCTTGTTTATAAAAACGGTAAAATGGTGTACAATCATGGCGTAAGTAAAATGGATATAAAGAACCGTACAGTTGTAAATTATTTTGCAAAGCTGCAGGGTAAAGCAGCTAACCTGAACGAGTATACCATAACCACCCAACAACAGATTGCAAGCTGTAGTAAATGGTTAAGCGCCGCATTGGTTATGACTTTTGTTGACGAAGGCAAATTAAAGCTAACGGATACTGTAGGAAAATTTCTTCCCGTGCTTTCTAAAAATGGTAAGGGCAATATTACCATTAGCGATTGTCTGTCTCATTTAACCGGTATAAAATCGCCTGGTTTAAAGGAAAGTCTGAATGAGATTAAAAATTTAAACAATATGGACGAGGCCATCGAAAAGATAGCATTACTACCTGTAGAAGGTAAGCCTGGTAAAGTATTTAGGTACAGCAATACAGGTTTGCAAATTGCGGGTGCAGTAATCGAAAAAATTAGTGGCGAGCGTTTCGAAACACTTTTTTCAGAGCGGATTGCCAAACCTTTGGAAATGAAAAATACCGATTTTGGTTATGGAAAGGTTGCCCTGCCTGCCGGTGGCGCAAGCAGTACACCAAACGATTATATGAATTTTATGCGAATGATATTAAATAAAGGGCTATTTAACGGGAAAAGAATTTTATCAGAAAACAGTGTGGCCCAAATGCAGGTTAACAGGATAACCGCAGATGTGAAAATTGCTTATGCACCAGGCGAGGCCGGTAATTTTGGTTATGGTTACGGCGAATGGATTATGGAAAAAGGAACCGATAAAAACATTAACGGTACAGTAACCAGTCCGGGTTTATTTGGTACTTTTCCTTGGGTAGACAATAAAAACAAAACAGCAGGTATTTTGATGGCTTTTTACCTGAATAATAAAGGACGCAACGAAAACTATAAAGAAATTAAAGCTTTGGTTGATGAGGTTCTATAAATTAAGCGGTTGCTAAAATAGCCCCTTCAGTTTTTTGTATCTTTCTTCTGTTGGTCACCAGCCTTTCGCGATGTTGTAATCCCCAGTTTCTTAATTCTTCAATAACCTTTTCCAACGTTTCGCTATAAAGCGTAAGCTCGTAAGTTATGGTAACCGGCGTTGTAGAAAATACCTGTCGCACTACAAATTCATTCAATTCAAGGTCTTTCAATTCCTTGGATAAAATTTTGGGTGTAATTTCGCCAAGCGATTTCTGAATTTCGTTGAAACGTTTAGGCCCATCCTGCAAGGAAATAATCAAAGGGAGTTTCCACTTACCGTTCAATACATAAAGTGCATCTTTTACGGCGTTAAGACTTGCAGTACAGGTTTCTTTGTTGTGGTATTCTTTTCCTTTTCTCATAGTACAAAATTACACAGCTTTCTTAAAGGATGCTACTATCCTTTGGGATACTAATATCTTTTGGATAGTAAATGTACTTATGTTTTTGCAAAAAAAAGCATGAAGGCAAAACAATCAAAATTAGGAGATCAGTTTTTTAATCCCGGTCATTAAACATCAAACCGACTGGGAATTTTTTCGAGCTAAAGTTCAGCTAATTTTTGAATAATTTTCTCTGTATCATCAACCTCGCCCAGCCTTGGGAAAATAATTTGGATACTATGTTCGTGCGCACTGGCAATGGTATCTGCCATCGCATCTCTGGCGAAGGTTAAATTATAACCAAGTTCACTCGCATTTCTTGCCGTTCCTTCAACGCCTATACTGGTTGATACACCTGCAATGACTATTCCGGTAACTTTTCTCTTTTTTAGTTCGGCATCTAAATTCGGATTGGTAAAAGCATTCCAGATGGATTTGGTAATGAAAATATCTTCGCTTATGGTTTTAATTTCCGGTGTAATTTCATACCATTCATCTGGAAAAGTCATAGCCCTTGATGGAGCATCTTTACGCAGCTCATTTAACGGCGAATGGGTAGGGTCAACATTTACAACTACAATGGGTAAGCCTGCTTCTCTGAAAGCGGAAACCAATTGGCTTGCTTTTTCTAAAACCTCATGAACAGGTTTTGCCAAAGGAAAGTTTACAATTCCTTTTTGAAGATCGATTAAAACCAATGCTGTGTTTTTATCTAATGAAGTAACCATATTTTTTGATTTAATTATATTTTTTCCAATTCAATTTGCTGCGGGAGCGTTGTTATTTTGGTGTTTTTAATTTCATCTTTCCTTAGTTTTCTGAAAAGAAATCCACCAATAATTAAGGCTATAATACCTTCTATTAATACCGTATCGGGTGTGCCAATCCATTGTGAAACCCCGCCAACTAATAAACCACCTAAAGGCTGCATGCCAAAGAATGCCATTGCATAAAAACTAATTACACGCCCGCGCATAGCAGGATCAACAGTAGTTTGTATTAAGGTATTACTAATGGTGATTTGCGACATCATGCCGAAACCAGATATAGTGGCAACAACCAGGGCGATTGGATAATAAGTACTGTGCGAGAATAGAATTAAACCTATGCCAAAAATCAAGGTATTGATGGCGAGGATTTTTCTGAGGTTTCTGCCAGGTTTTAACGAAGCTAAAAATATCGCACCAGAAAAGGCACCCAGGCCTATCACGCTATCAATTACACCAAATGTTGATGCCGTTCCTTTAAAAATGTCTTTGGCGTATACCGGAATCAGGGTGCTGAAAGGTAAAACCATCAAACTGATTAAAGCCAGCATAATTAAAATTAACCCTATAGATGGTGTTCTTTTAATGTAGGCAAAACCCTCTTTCAATTCGCCTATTACATTTTTTGTATGTGGTTTTGCAACATATTTCGGTAGTTTCATCATTAATAAAGAGCCGATAACTGCAATAAAACTAACGGCGTTTAAACCAAAACAAATGTCGTAACCGAATTTCTCTAAAGCCAGGCCCGCAAGGCCCGGACCAATAAGCCTCGATAAATTAACCATGGAGGAGTTAAGCGCCAGTGCATTTGGTAAATCCGCTTTGTCATCAACCATTTCATACACTAAAGATTGCCTGGCCGGAACATCAAAAGCATTAATTAAGCCCAGTAAAGCACTTAGTGCAATAATTTCCCAAACAGAATAATGCCTGAAAAAAATAAGTAAAGTTAATAAAACAGCCTGAATCATGGAGGCAATCTGCGTGGTTAACAATAACTTGTAACGGCTATACCGATCTGATGCCACGCCACCAATAAAAGAAAATATAAATGAAGGGAATAGGCTTGCAAACAAGGTTAAACCCAGCATAAATTTAGAGTGTGTTTCTGAGTAAACCACCCAGCTTACGGCAGTTTTTTGCATCCATGTTCCGATCAGGGAAATGGATTGGCCGCCAAAGTAAAGCCTGTAATTTCTGCTTTTAAAAGCATTAAAAGTGCTGATTTTCATAGTGTGTTTAAAAATCGACGAGTTTAGATAATGGGCCAATTGCGGCCAGGATTGCTTCTTGTTCTTTTTCTGTACAAACTTCTGCAATGGCTTTGCTAAGCCATTCATCGCGCTCATTTCTAACCTGCCGGATAATTTCTTTTCCAGTTTCAGAGATCGAAATGTATACTTTACGCTTGTCAGTTTCTGAAGGCGTTCTTTCAATTAAATTCAATCCATCCAGGTGCTTTAATACGGCGCCCATAGATTGTGGTGTTATTTTTTCAATTACCGCAAGTTCAGCAGAAAGAAATTGCTGGTTTTCAAGTAAAACCAGAACAGAGCGTTCGGTTTGCGAAAGCACCGTATTAACAGGAGATAGTTTTCGCATTTTTCTAACCAGTCTTGTTAAAACCGGTCGCAACTGTGCCGCAATTTTATGGCTGTGTTTCAAATCCATTTTAGTAAGTAAATCTTATAAGTTTACCTTACAAATATACGGCTTCAATTTATATTTTAAACAGGAATTAAATAATTTACATTCACCTGTTAAATTGCAGGTAAGATGAGCTTCATAACAAAATAAATTGAGCTTTTTAACAAAGCTTTGCGTGCTGAAACAAACTAATTTTGAGGGTATAAAAAAATAGAAATCATGAAAAAAGTTTGGTTTATAACAGGCAGTTCCCGAGGATTGGGACGTAGTTTAACAAAAGCGGTATTGGCAAAAGGAGATCAGGTAGTGGCTACAGCAAGGAACATTGAGGCATTAAACGACTTAAAAGAAGAATTTGAGGATCAGATTTTTCCGGTTAAACTGGATGTAACAAATTATAGCGAAATACATTCGGCAGTAGCATTGGCAATTGAACATTTTGGCAAGATTGATGTTTTGGTTAACAATGCTGGTTTTGGAATTGTTGGTGCAACAGAAGCATTTACTCATGAGCAGGTCCGCAGTCAGCTGGAAACTAATTTATACGCACCAATTGACATTACCAGGGCCGTATTGCCTTTTATGCGGAAACAGAAATCTGGCCGTATTCTCCAGATTAGCTCCGTAGGGGGTAGGGTAGGTAATGCTGGTATAAGCATTTACCAGGCAGCAAAATTTGGATTGAGTGGTTTTAGCGAGGCCTTGGCAAAAGAAGTGGTTGATTTGGGCATTTATGTAACCAGTGTTGAACCTGGTGGCTTTCGTACCGATTGGGCTGGTGATTCTATGACTTATGCTCCATCTGTTGAGGGTTATGAAACAGTAGAACAACGAGCTGAATTTTTTAAAAGCGGAGGTTTTGTTCCTATGGGCGATCCGGATAAAGCTGCAAAGGTGATGCTCAATTTGGTTGAAATCCCTGAGCCACCCATACACCTGGTGCTGGGTAGCGAAGCTGTTGGAATGTTGAAACATGCCGATGAGACCAGGACAGCCGAGATGGAGAAGTGGATGGACGTAAGTTTATCAACCGATCATGATGATGCTCAGGATTTTTTGAATACGGCATTAGGTAAATCTTTTACTAAAAGATAAAAAATTAAAATGCTCCTTTTAAATTAGTGTTTTTTAGCCCCTTAAAAGTATTTAACGATTTGCCCGGATTTTCCGTTAATGACCTGGGTTTTAATTCTTAAATTAGATTAACATGCAGAAAGAGAATAAAAGACCTAATATTTTGTATTCCTGTTATTCGCAAAAAAGTAGTGAGGGCGAACAATTTATACACAACCATTCTTTGGGCCTGGTTATTTCGGGTACCTCAGAAATTTCCATTGGAGATGAAAAATTTGTGTATAGTGATGGCGATTTTCGGTTTTTTAGAAGGAACCAACTGGCTCGATATACGAAATATCCTCCGGCAGGAGGTGAATATAAGTCGGTTAGCATAACAATGGATCAGGATATTTTACGCGCGATAAGTAATGAGTACAATTGGCAGATGGAAAAACCAAATGCCAATATTACTGGCTTGGCGCTTGAACCCAGTGCCTTACTGAAAAACTATATTGATTCTATAAAGCCTTATTTAGATGGGGAAAATGCTTTTAATCAGGCATTGATTGATTTAAAAGTAAAAGAAGCCGTGATTATTCTGCTTCAAATAAAGCCGATTTTAAAAGACGTTCTTTTTGATTTTAGTGAGCCTGGTAAAATAGACCTGGAAGCTTACATGAATGCCAATTATAAATTTAATGTCGATATTAACCGCTTTGCATACCTCACCGGAAGAAGCCTGGCTACTTTTAAAAGAGATTTTGAAAAAATTTATAATACTTCACCAAACCGCTGGCTGCAGCATAAAAGACTCGGCGATGCCTATTACCTGATTAAGGAAAAAGGCTGGAAATCTTCGGAGGTTTACCTCGAGGTCGGTTTTAAAGATTTTTCTCACTTTTCTTTCGCTTTTAAAAAGGCTTATGGCATTGCACCTTCCAGATTGGTTTAGAAAATTTAGATCAAAAATAATTAAACCCGTTTTAGGTTATAAAACGGGTTTAATATTAAATATTGAGAAGCCATTTAAACACCAGATAAAACTTTTTATGCCTGGATCAGGCATGTTTTAGTGATGCCGGAATAAATTTAATAAGACTGATAAACGGCTATAGGTTTATAATAATTTTACCAGCTGTGCAACCACTTTCAATTTGTAAATGAGCCTCCGGTATTTGATCCAATGAATAGGTTTTAAAAATTATTGATTTTAAAATTCCTTGTTCGAGAAAAGAGGCTATTTGATCGATGTGGTGATCGTTAGAATTTACCATCATCGTCAATCCCTTCATGCCCTTTGCAGCAGCTTTTTCTACAACTTCATCGTTTTTTCCTGATGGCATACTTAATATAATTCCACCAGGTTTCATCACTTCCAAAGAGAGGTCTATGTTTTCGCCACCAATGGCGTCTAATACTTTATCAATGCCTGATGTGGCATCAACAAGTTTCTGCGATGTATAATCGATAAAATCGTCAGCACCCAATTCTTTTACAAGGCTGCGGTTTTTTTCAGAGGCCGTTCCGGTTACATGTGCACCAATATGCTTTGCAATTTGTACAGCATAATGTCCAACACCTCCGGCTGCTGAATGGATGAGTATTTTTTCACCTTTTTTAAGCTCCAGCAATTGTAAAGCTTTATATGCGGTTAGTGCCGCTAAAGTTGCAGCTGCAGCTTCTTCGTGATTAATGTTTGAAGGCTTAAAAGCTAAATGTTCGGCAGGCGCAACGGCATACTCCGCATAAGCCTTTCCAAGTCCGGGAAAGTCAATCATCCCAAAAACTTCATCTCCCTTTTTAAATTTTGTTACTTTCGAACCCACCTCGGCTACAACACCCGAAATGTCCCAGCCCAGAATAATTGGATCAACATCTTTATAAAAGCTTGCCCTGCCTTTACCAGCCCTCGTTTTAGCATCAACCGGATTAACACTTATTGATTTTGTTTGCACCAGTACTTCATTTTCTTTAGGTACAGGAACTTCTATATCAGTGGTTACGAAGTTTTCTACACCTCCAAAACCTTTTAAAATAATTGCTTTCATTTTTTTATCATTAAATTATAAGTCAAAATTATACCAATAAAAACAAAATAAACGGTATAATATTTCTATAATTTGGTATTTTTACGTCATGTTAAAAGAAAACCTTTACGAACCCTTTACCATAGTAAGTAAAACCATTGATGACTGCGGTAAAGAAGGTCATCAGCACAATTTCTTTGAGCTTGTTTATATCATTGCCGGTACAGGAAAACAATGTATCAATAAAAATAGTTTTTGTTACCGTACCGGGCACCTGTTTTTAATAACACCTGATGATTGCCATTCGTTTGATATTGAAACCACAACTACATTTTTCTTTCTTCGCTTTAACGATATTTACCTAAAGAACAGTGCATTGTTAACGGAAAATATTAAAAGGCTCGAATTTATTCTTCATAACGCCAACCACCAACCGGGTTGCATTCTTAAAAATCTTGGAGATAAAGCTTTGGTGCAGTCTATAGTGGATGCTATCCTTCAGGAATACACCACAAAAGATTTGTACAATAAAGAACTGGTGCAGCAACTGGTCAACACCCTGATCATTGTTGTAGCCAGGAATATTGCCAAATACCTTCCAGAGCAGGTAAACATGGGTGCTGAAGAAAAAGCAATGGATATTCTGCAATATATCCAAAGCAATATTTATTACCCTGAAAAACTTAAAGCCGAGAAAATTAGTAACCATTTTAATATATCAGGAGCTTACTTCGGTCGGTATTTTAAAAAGCATGCCAGCGAAACGCTGCAGCAATACATAACCAATTATAAAACCAGGTTAATTGAGCATCGTTTGCAGTTTAGTGATAAACGTTTAAATGAAATTGCTGGCGAATTTGGTTTTACAGATGAGAGCCATTTTAATAAATTCTTTAAAAAACAAAAAGGCAACAGCCCTAAAGCTTATCGGAAAATGGTGCGTATATCCTAACCAGGCTTATTGACTTTGATTATATTTGGAAAAAAAATATACAGAAATGATTTCACACCATGTTTTATTCTGGCTAAAAGCCGATACCAATGCTGAACAAAAAAATGCTTTTCGTAATGGCTTGCAAACCTTAGAAAATATCGAAGTAGTTAAAACTTTCCATATCGGAACGCCAGCGCCAATTGAGCGTGCTGTGGTAGATACTACCTATACCTTTAGCCTAGTGTTGTTTTTTGAAGATCTTGCCGCACATGATGTTTATCAGGTACACCCGGTACATAAGGCCTTTTTAGATGAATTTCGCGAATTGTTTGAAAAGGTAATTATTTACGATGCCCAATAAATAATTCATCCTGTAAACATCAGATCTACTTTTTTGATGTTTACAGGATTAGTTAAGCATTTTATTAAACTTTTTTAGGAGGCAAATCAAAAGCAATGGCTTCATGCTCAAAATGACCATTGTGTGCACCATCACAAAAAGGCTTGTTTTTCGAAAGGCCACATCTGCAAATGGAAAGAACTGTTCTTCCTTGTAATCCATATGCATCTCCGTTGCGATCAACGATTTCAAAATCACCTTCGATTTTCACCGATCCGTTATTGTTAATCGTAAGTTTTGTTTTTGACATAAATTTGTTTTGTTAGTAGAGCAAAACTAAAATAATGGATCGGAACAAAGGAATCTCATTTCTATTTAGATACATTCTTCTATTGCAAAGCAAAAACGACTTTCAATACACTCAAAAATTACGCAAAGCGTAAATAAGTATAAGTGGTGTTAATTTATTTTTTAATATATTTATTATGCATGTAATGAATGATTTTTATATCACTTTTTAACCTTATAAATTTAAATATGAAAAAAGTAACAGGTATTGGCGGCGTATTTTTTAAATGTGATAACCCTAAAAATATGAACGAATGGTATACTAAAAACCTTGGATTAGACACAGGTGATTATGGCGCAACCTTTGAATGGCGTGAAGATGATGATCCGTCGAAAAAGGGATCTACATCCTGGTGCACATTTCCCCAAACTTCTGAAAATTTTAAGCCATCAGTTAAGCCATTTATGATTAATTACCGCGTAGAAAATATGGTTGAACTGGTGGAAGAACTAAAGAAAGAAAACGTAACGATAGTGGATGAGATTACGGAGTATGAATACGGCAAATTTATTCATATACTCGATCCGGAAGGAAATATTATTGAGCTTTGGGAACCAAAAGATGATTAGAAAAACTAATCATAGTTAAGCCTGAACGTTCACCGCTTTAGCCGTTATCCTATTTAATAAGAATGGGCAGGCATCAATCTATCCTGCCGGCGTATGTTCGAGTCTTTGGTTGCAGTTAATCAATGATTTGGATTTATTCTTTTAATATAAAAGGAATCGTTGAGGGCGTGATTTAAGAAAAGTAACACACTTTAATAAAATTGATGGTCAATAAAAAAACCACTTGATTTTTCAAGTGGTTTAATTGCTATTGTAGCCCGTAGGGGAATCGAACCCCTGTTTCCAGAATGAAAATCTGGCGTCCTCACCCCTAGACGAACGGGCCATTAAATATTAGAGTGTCTTTCAACTCTTTTGGTAGCGGGGACACGACTCGAACGTGCGACCTTCGGGTTATGAGCCCGACGAGCTACCAACTGCTCCACCCCGCACTCTATACCATTCGTTTTTATCTTTTGTTAAATCCTTAACGCTGTTTCCGAATGGGAATGCAAAGGTAGAATTATTTTTTAAACATGCAAAGATATTAAGTGAAAAAGATAAAGTTTTTTACTGGTTATTAATGAAAGCCTTGATAGCCAGCACAGTTTCTTTTGGTTCACTAATGTGCGGATAATGCCCGGTTGCATTAAGTAGATGTAAAGAATTGAGTGGCATGTTCTCTTTTATATATTCTCCGGTTGAAATAGGAGAAATAACATCCTCCTTGCTTTGAACGGTAAGGCTGGGTACTTTCAAGTCTTTAAGCTGGTTCCTGTAGTCGCAGTTAAAAGTAGTCATTGCAAAAGCCAAAGCAATTTTAGGATCCATGGCCTCAAAACTTTCCTGTAAAAAATCTGCAAGTTCGGGTCTTGATAAATTACCCATAACAGATGGAGGCATGGCTTTAGTCCATCCAATATAATCTTCGGCCATAAAATTGAATAAAGATTCTACTTCCTTTGTTTCAAAGCCTCCAAAATATTCTTTCTCGTTTAGGTATTTGGGTGAAGGGCCAATAAAAATAAGTTTATCGAAAACTTCAGGCATTTGTAAAGCGGCAATCATTCCAATCATACTGCTTACCGAATGGCCGATAAAAATAATATCTGTTAGGTTTAGTGCATTGATAATATCAACCACATCACAGGCGTAACCTTCGAGGGTAGAATACTTGTGGTAATCGTACTGGCTAATGTCCGATTTGCCCGATCCAACGTAATCAAACAGAATAAGTTTATAGTCATCTATAAAAGCATCACTGATAAATTTCCAGCTGCTTTGATCGCAACCAAAACCGTGTGCAAAAAGGATAAACTTAGTGCCTTTACCAATAATATTAACATGATTTCTTTTAAGAATAAAATCAACATCCAAAGAAATGGATTTGTTGCGAGTGGTTTCTGGTTCAGTCATGTCCAAATGTTATTTTGTTGTTGCCTGAAAATTGTTTGGTTACCAATGATGAAAATTGACAATTGCTTTGGTTGGCAAATTAAAATAATATTGTTCGGATTTTGTTTATTCAATTTGTTCATGATTTTTGATTTCAAGATTAAAAAACAGAAGCCAGGAATTTGAATTTATAAACGAAGTTGCGCAGGGTTTTTAAGGATTTAAACAAATGATAAAATAGAAGTTGGTGTTAAACAAACTTGAAATATCGATGCCTGAAATCATTTCCATCCACCACCTAAAGCAGCATACAAACTTACAACAGATTGTAGTTGCTGTAGCCTATCAGTAATGGCATTTTGCTTGGCCGATAAAAGATTTTGCTCAGATGTGAGTACATCGGTATAATTGGTGGTGCTTGTATATTTTAGCAATTCTTTAGTAAACCGAACTGCTTTTTCGAGATTTGCAATCTGTTCTTTTCTTGATAGTGCTTTTTCCTCTACCATTTGATATTGATAAAGGGCGTTAGAAACTTCGTTGCCAGCGGTGAGCAAAGCCTTGCTGTAATTATATTCAGCGGCTTCGTAATTTGCTTTTGCCACTTTTAATCTTTGTTTATTTAAGCCGTTATTAAAAATTGGCTGTGTTAAGCCACCTATTACATTGGCGAAAAAAGCACCTGCATCAAAAAACGACTTTAACTGTGAACCGTATAAACCTGCTTCGCCGGTTATGGTTAAGGCGGGGTAGAAATACGTTTGGGCCACATTAATCTGTTCGAAATAACTGCGGAGCTGTAGTTCAGCTTCCTTTACATCGGGCCGGTTGGCAAGCAGTTGCGCTGGTAAGCCAATGGCCAAGCCGCTGTAAACCTGTTCTTTTAAAAGCGAACTTCGTTTAATTGAGCCTGACGTTCTGCCCAGTAATAAACATAATGCATTTTCTGATTGGCGGATGCTGTTTTTAATGTCGGGCATGGTAGAACGAACGGCAAAATAGTTTGCAGCACTTTGCACCACTGCGGCACCTGTCACTACATCGCTATTTTTCAATTTACGCATGGTGGCGGTATCAGTAGAATAACTTATTAGAGACTGCTGGATAATATTCAATTGCTCATCGTAAGCCAGTAATTGATAATAAGCGCTTGCAATATCTGCTACTAACTGCGTTTGCACGGCTTGTTTATAAGCTTCGCTGGCAAGATAAGATGCATAAGCAGCTCTTTTTGTACTGCTTAATTTGCCCCATATATCTACCTGCCATGAAGAAAGTGCATAAAGCTGATACAATTGTGTATTGGTGCTTTGTCCATCGGCAGGATGGTAGCCTCCGGCTGATGCATTTCCAGACAGTGAGGGAAGAAATGCTTGTTTACTTTGTGCAAAATTAGCCTCTGCAACTTTTAAATTAGCTGTAGCGGTTTTAAGGTCAAGGTTGTTGTTTATGCCTTCGGCAATGAGTTGCTGTAGTAAAGAATCTTTAAAAATCTCCCGCCATGACAGTGTTGCCATGTTGCTGGAATCGGTACGCTTATCTCCATATAAACCATCAGGAATGGCTTGTTTGGTCGCAAATGGTTTAGAAATACTGCAGCCAAATAACATAGCCGAAAGGCTTATAACCAGTACAAAAAGAAGATATTTTTTATTTAAAGACACCATACATTTACAATATCATTTATTTTTATGCTCCACAATCAATTCGTCGTTTTCATCATATTTATTGGTGCCCATTTTTTCTTGCAAACCCTGAAAAAACACATATAATCCTGGTATTACAAAAACACCAAACAGGGTGCCAAACAGCATGCCCCCGATTGAGCCAATACCTATAGACTGGTTGCCGTTGGCACCTACACCAGAAGAAAACATTAAGGGCGTTAAACCAAAAATAAAGGCTAATGAGGTCATCAGGATTGGTCTTATTCTAATTCTGGCACCAGCCAATGCACTTTCTATTAAGTCCATGCCCGCCCGCCTTTTTTCTAAAGCAAACTCGACCATTAAAATGGCATTTTTAGCCAATAAGCCTATTAACATAATCATACATATCTGCACGTAAATATTATTATCCACACCAAATAATTTAGCAAAAACAAATATGCCACTTAAGCCAACCGGTAATGTTAGGAGTACAGCCAAAGGCAGGATATAACTTTCGTACAAAGCGCTTAAAAGCAGGTAAACAAAACAAAGACTGAGTACAAAAACAATGGTTGCCTGCGATCCCGTACTTTGTTCTTCTTTACTTATGCCGCTATATTCAAAACTGTACCCTGGCGGTAAAGAACTTGCGGCAACCTCATTAATTGCCTGTATGGATTGCCCGGTGCTGTAACCATCATTGGGCGAGCCACTGATCGAAATTGCGTTGTACATATTAAAGCGGGCCACCGAAGAAGGGCCGAAGACTTTTTTCATTGTAATGTATTCCGAAATCGGCGACATGGTATTACTGCTGTTGCGTATTTTTATATTGTTCATTTGTTCAATGGTACCCCTGTAAGCTGTATCTGCTTGCAGTATAATCTGGTATTGTTGGCCAAACTCGGTAAAATTACTGACGTACGAACTGCCATAATACACACTCATCAGGTTAAGGATATCTGAAGGCAGTACCCCATTATCTTTGCACTTGGCAACATTTACATCCACTTCATACTGTGGAAAATTAGGATTGAATGCGGTGGCTGCGTACTGGATTTCGCTTCTTTTATTTAATGTAGCAAGAAACTTTTGTGAAACGTTGTAAAATTGACTGATGCTGTGACCGCCCCGGTCTTCAATCTGAAATGTAAAACCGCCGCTGGTGCCAAACCCACTAATAGTAGGCTGTTGCATAAAATTGATAGAAGCACCTTTTATATATTTGGTTTTTTGTATTAACTGCTGTATCACATTTTTATCGGTTACGCCAGGCCGGTTGCTCCAAGGTATAAGGCGCAAAATTAACATGCCGTAAGAACTTCCGCTGCCACCCAATTGATTTTGACCCAAAGTGGTCATTGATGCCTGTATCTGTGGGATGGTGTGTGCAATGCTATCTATTTGTTTATTGATGGCTTGCACTCTTTCTTTGGTGGCCGCTGCGGGCAAGGTAACATTTACATATATCGTTCCCATATCTTCAGCGGGGACAAAACTGGAAGCCACACTTTTGATCATGAAATAAAACAGTCCGCCAAAAAGCAATACCAATAAAGGCGTAAGCCATTTTCTTTTGATGAGAAAGCTTACCCAATTGGTATACTTATTCACCAGTTTATCATAGCCTGAGTTAAAGCCATTTTTGAACTTTTGCAATAAACCTACTTTTGTCTTTTCTTCGGCATGCTTGGGCGGGCGCAAAAACATTGCAGCTAAAGCCGGACTAAGGGTAAGTGCATTTACTGCAGAAATCATAATGGCAATGGCCAGTGTAATGCCAAATTGTTTATAGAAAACGCCTGCAGAACCACCCAGAAATGTTACCGGTAAAAATACGGAAGCCATTACCAGAGTAATGGAAATAATGGCTGGTGCAATTTCGCCCATGGCATCAATAGCTGCTTTGCGCGATGATGTGTAGCCATTTTCGAGTTTGCTGTGCACGGCTTCTACCACAACCACAGCATCATCTACCACAATGCCAATGGCCAGTACCACAGCAAACAAGGTAAGCAGGTTTAAGCTGTACCCAAATATGTATAAAAAGAAAAAGGTTCCTATAATGGCAACCGGTACCGATACGCCGTGAATAATGGTTGACCGTACATCCTGCAGAAAAATAAGAATAACCAAAAATACCAATAGAAAACATTCTACCAGCGTATGCAATACCTTATTAATGCTTTCGCCAAGGAAATTATTAATGTTTACCAATTCTATTGCTTTAACACCCGATGGAAAAGTTTTTCCTGCATCGGCCATTACCTTTTGGGCACCTACAATTACCTGTTGAGCGTTAGAGCCAGGTGTTTGACTAATGGCAATCGCTACTGCGGGTTTGCCATTAATGTTGGTGGCACTGGTGTAGGTTTGGGTGCCAAGCTCGATATTTGCCACATCTTTTAAATAGAGGTATTCGCCATTACCTTTTGATTTAACCACTACATTTTGAAACTGTTCCAGCGAAACCAGCGTGCCGGAATAGGTAATGTCGTATTGAAAAGCCTGGCTTCCGTTGTCGCCCACTTTACCGGGGGCAGCATTAAAGTTTTGTGAGTTTAATGCTGTTGTAATATCAGCAGGTACTAATCCGTATGCAGCCATTTTATCTGGTTGCAACCAGATGCGCATGGCATAAGTCATTGCCCCTCCAAATATACTGGCGCCACCCACTCCATTAGCTCTTTGCAGCTGTGGCACCAGGTTGATGGCCGCATAGTTTTGTAAAAACTTTTGATCGTATTGTTTACCATCGCTATACAATCCAACAATTAAAACATTGCTATTTTGTTGTTTTCTTACCGTTACCCCCGCCTGCGTTACCGCCTGGGGCAACTTAGATAAAACAGTACTAATTCTATTCTGAACATCTACAGCTGCTTCATCCGGGTCTACACCAACCGAAAAATATACACTTATACTGGCCGAGCCAGTATTGCTTGCAGAAGAGGTCATGTAGGCCATTCCCTGTACCCCGTTAATTTGTTGCTCCAGCGGAAATATCACACTGTTAATTAATGTGGTTGTATTTGCGCCCGGGTAAGATGCAGATACCTGGATGGTAGGCGGGGCTATGTCAGGGTATTGAGCTACTGGTAAACTACTTAGGCCTAAAATGCCTAACACTACAATAATTACAGAAATTACCGTACTGAGTACTGGCCTTCTTATAAATAGCTTTAGCATAATTTATGGCTTAGAGGTGGTATTCATGGTGCGGTAAATGCTATCTGCATTAGTAGGCAAGGGTTTTATTACAGTATTGTCGTTAATGTTAAGTCCGTTTAGCAAAACCTTATCTCCGGCTTTTACACCACTGGTTATCACCACAAAATTTCCATCATTGGTGGGCGATGTGGTAACAACGGTGCTCAGTACCTTATTATCATTCCCTACTTTATATACAAAAGATTTATCTTGCAATTGGTATATTGCGGTTTGTGGTACCATCACGGCGCTGTCTACATCTTTTGGTATCCGAACAGTAGCACTCGATCCGCTTTGGATAATGCTCATTTCGTTGCTAAATGTGGCTTTAAAGGTTGCTGTGCCCGTATTGCTATCTACACCGCCGCTGGCTGTTTCGAGTTTTCCTTTTCCTGGATAAACGGTTCCATTTGCCAGTACCAGCGTAACCGCAGGCATATGGCTCAGTTTTTCGGTAATGGTATTGCCATTTACATGCTCCATAAAATTGAGCAGTTGCTTTTCGTTTACTGAAAAATAAGCAAATACATTTTTGGTATTGGCCAGGGTCGTTAGCGGATCTGCAGTGGTGCTGCTTACCAATGCGCCTATTTTATAGGGGATAAGTCCAATAGTGCCATTCTGCGGACTTCGGATAATTGTATAACCCTCATTGGTTTGGGCATTTGTAAGTGTTGCCTTTGCTTGTGATAAAGCAGCCTGTTCTGATTCTAAGGTATACAATGCAGCATTTAGCTGATATTTGCTTACAATTTCCTGCTCTACAAGTGGTTTAACCTTTTCCACATTCATGCGCGCAGTATTTACATTGGCTTCGGCAATTTTTATGGCACCTTTTGCGGTAATTATGTCTTGTTCGTACTGTGGGTTTTTAATACGAAATAACAATTGCCCTTTGGTTACATTAGCACCTTCTTGCACATAGATATCCTGAAGATAGCCCGAAACCATTGGTTTTATATCTACAATATTTTCTCCTTGTATGGTGGTAGGGAAATCGGTGTAAACAATAACTTTTCTTGGGGTTAAGGTTAATACCTGATAACTTTCATCAGGTTTATCTTTAGTTTGTTTGTTTTTTTCGCTACACGAAAATAATGCGAAGGAGAGAAAAAGAATAGAAGCTTTTTTGATCATATCCATGCCTATGTAAAATAGAAAATGCCAAAGAAATTAGACTTACCTAATATAAAAAATCTTATACTCTATTATGCAATAAAAATTGTAAATGTTTTATGTTAATTTATTAGAAATCAATTACAGTGTCAATTTTATTATAAATGATTGTTTAAGAGCAGTAATCGATCTTCGTAGTGCAATTGTTTCAGCCCTTTAATGAATTGATTTTTTGCATTATTACCAATTCTTGAATCCTAAACCTGATAATTTTACCGATTTTTTGAACAATTTTATTTGGTGTTATATAATTTGTTAATCAAACAGTAAGATAATTTTTTGTGAAGTGCTCAAATCAACTAAAAAGTTTTTTTTGCTGTATACTAAGAGAAAATCTGGGTTAAATTACCCCCAGAATAGATCGTTTTTGATCAAATTAAATGTTTTAGAATTAATATAAATGAGAAAACCCTGCAATACATATCGTTTGCAGGGTTTTAATACTTCGATTAGAAGTTAAGTAGCCCGTAGGGGAATCGAACCCCTGTTTCCAGAATGAAAATCTGGCGTCCTCACCCCTAGACGAACGGGCCATTAAATATCAGAGTGTCTTTCAACTCTTTTGGTAGCGGGGACACGACTCGAACGTGCGACCTTCGGGTTATGAGCCCGACGAGCTACCAACTGCTCCACCCCGCACTCTATACCATTCGTTTTTATCTTTTGTTAAATCCTTAACGCTGTTTCCGAATTGGAATGCAAAGATATAATTCGTTTCTTTGTACTGCAAATTTTTTTTAAAAAATATTTTAATGGCGCATAAAGCAGGTTTTGTAAGTATAATAGGTAAGCCAAATGTTGGTAAATCTACCCTTATGAATGTGCTTGTAGGAGAGCGGCTTAGCATCATAACGCCTAAGGCTCAAACCACAAGACATCGCATTTTAGGGATTGTGAATGAAGAAGATTATCAGATTGTTTTTTCTGATACTCCGGGTATAATTAAGCCTAAATACAGCTTGCAAGAGAGTATGATGAGCTTTGTTAATGGATCTTTAACCGATGCAGACGTGCTTTTATTTGTGACTGACATCAATGAACAGCATGATGAGGAGGATGTTTTAGAGAAATTATTAAACCGTGATATTCCGACTATTGTACTTATTAATAAAATAGATAAAGCTTTACAGGAACAGGTAGATGAAAAAATTGCTTATTGGCAGGAGAAATTAAATCCGGTTGCCATTTACGCAATATCTGCACTGCATAAACATAATGTAGACGGCTTACTTGACCAGGTTTTGAGTATGTTGCCCGAACACCCGCCATATTATGATAAAGAAGAGTATACGGATCGCTCAGAGCGTTTCTTTGTTTCTGAAATTATCCGTGAAAAAATATTCCTGAATTATCAGAAAGAAATTCCTTACAGTACTGAAGTAATTGTAAAGAGCTTTAAAGAGGAAGAACTTCGTTCAGGAAAACCAGGCGATTTAATGATTAGAATTACTGCTGAAATCGTAGTAGAGCGCGATTCTCAGAAAAATATCTTAATTGGAACAGCAGGTAAAATGCTTAAAAAAGTAGGTACAGAAGCCAGGCTGGAAATTGAAAAGTTTTTAGGTAATAAAGTATTTCTGGAGATGTTTGTTAAGGTAATTCCTGACTGGAGAAGTAAGAAGAATTACTTAAAAAGCTTTGGTTACGATAATTAAGCGTAAATTTGCAAAAAAAAGAGATGAACGGCTACAACGGTGCCTTCATTATTTAAAAATTAATTAATACACACAGTATAACGTTTCAACACAGCAACGTTCCAACAATACCAATCCATGAGTAATATTATCGCCATTGTAGGCAGGCCGAATGTCGGCAAATCGACCCTTTTTAACAGATTAACCGAAAGCCGTAAAGCTATTGTAGATGATATGAGCGGAGTAACCCGCGATAGGCATTATGGTGTTGGTGAATGGACAGACAGACAATTTACAGTAATTGATACTGGTGGTTATGTAGCCAATTCAGAAGATGTTTACGAAGCTGCAATCCGCGAGCAGGTAATGATTGCTATTGAAGAAGCGAGCGTATTGATTTTTATGGTAGATGTAACAACAGGCATCACCGATTTAGATGATGACATTGCCCAGGTACTTCGCCGTAGTAATAAGCCTGTTTTTGTAACGGCAAATAAAGTTGATAATACAGCCTTACACAGTGAAATCAGTACTTTTTATGGCTTTGGTTTAGGTGAGGTTTTCCCGCTTTCATCGATGACAGGTTCTGGAACCGGTGAGCTTTTGGATGAAGTAATCAAGCACTTCGAAGATATTCCTGAAGAAGAAAATGCTTTGCCTAAAATTACTATTGCCGGTCGTCCTAATGTAGGTAAATCGTCTTTAGTAAATGCTTTAGTTGGTAAAGAACGAAATATCGTAACGGCTAATGCAGGTACAACACGCGATTCGATAAAAATTCATTACAATCAGTTTGGCCATGAGTTTATGCTGATTGATACAGCAGGTTTACGTAAAAAAACCAAGGTTAAAGAAAATCTTGAATTTTACTCGGTTATGCGTACCATTAAGGCCTTGGAAGAAGCGGATGTAGTGGTATTAATGATTGATGCACAGGAAGGTATCGAAAGTCAGGATATTAATATTTTTCACCTCGCAGAAAAAAATAAAAAAGGTATCGTTATTTTGGTTAACAAATGGGATTTGATCGAAAAAAATACGCAAACCATGAAAGCTTTTGAAGAGCAAATTCAGGAACGTATTCGCCCTTTCACTGATGTGCCAATTATCTTTACTTCGGTATTAAACAAACAACGTATTTTTAAAGCAATAGAAGCTGCTTTAGAAGTTTATAAAAATCGTGGTAAGAAAATTCCAACATCGAAGTTAAACGATGTAATGTTACCATTGATTGAGAAATTTCCACCGCCGGCATTAAAAGGTAAGCATATTAAAATTAAGTACATCACTCAAATTAATGCTACCTCGCCAATGTTTGCATTTTTCTGTAATCTCCCGCAATATATTAAAGATCCGTACAAGCGTTTTATAGAAAATAAATTGAGAGAAAATTTTGATTTTTCTGGGTCACCTATTCAGATTTTCTTCAGACAAAAATAAATTTAAGGTTAAAACAAATTATTTAGAAACAGGGTTGCATTTTAGAAAAATGTAATCCTGTTTTTGTTTGTAGTGTATAAATTTTGAGAATAAACTAAATTTTTGGACCCCTAAGGCACCTAAGTGCAGCTAAGTTTTTTAGTTCAAAAAAGAAGAGAGCAAGCGTATCTAAGATGATCTTATATGTCTAAAGGTGGTAAAGGATTATGTGCTTATAAATTTGGGTAATACACTAAATTTTTGGACCACCTAAGACACCTAAGCGCACCTAAGTTTTTTAGTTCAAAAAAGGATTAGCAAGCATATCTAAGATGATCTTATACGTTTAACGTGGTAAGGATTATGTAGTGTATAAATTTTGAGAATAAACTAAATTTTTGGACTACCTAAGACACCTAAGCGCACCTAAGTTTTTTAGTTCAAAAAAGGATTAGCAAGCATATCTAAGATGATCTTATATGTCTAAGGTGGTAAAGGATTATGTGCTTATAAATTTTGGGAATAGACTAAATTTTTGGACCACCTAAGACACCTAAGCGCACCTAAGTTTTTTAGTTCAAAAAAGGATTAGCAAGCATATCTAAGATGATCTTATATGTCTAAGGTGGTAAAGGATTATGTGCTTATAAATTTTGGGAATAAACTAAATTTTTGACTACCTAAGACACCTAAGCGCACCTAGGTTTTTTAGTTCAAAAAAGGATTAGCAAGCATAGGTAAGATGATCTTATATGTTTAAGGTGATAAAGAGTTATAGGGCACACAAATTTGAGGTAGTGATTAGTTGTAACAGGTTAAAGTTATAGTAAAAATACGCTTACCTTTGTCAAATGCAATTAGAGGTTAAAAATAGCCAGACAAGCGATATTGATCTCATTTTCGATTTTTACGATATGGCTATTGCTCATCAGAAGAAGGTGTTTAATAAGCACTGGCAAGGTTTTAGCCGCGCACTGATACAAACTGAGATAGACGAAAATCGTCAATATAAAATGCTGATAGATGGCACTGTGGCTTGTGTATTTGCAGTAACTTTTAACGATCAGCTAATTTGGGGAGATCGGGATCATGATGCCATTTATATTCACAGAATTGTAACCCATCCATCATTTAGAGGTTATTCTTTTGTAAAACAAATCATAAAATGGGCTAAAAAGTATTCAGCAGAAAATGAACTTAAATTTATTCGCATGGATACCTGGGCAGACAATGAAAAACTGCTCGAATATTACACCGGCTGCGGTTTTGATTTTGCAGGTACCGTAAATATGTCGGAATCGGAAGGATTGCCAAAACATTATGAAGGCATTAGCCTAAACCTTTTCGAAATTAAACTTTAGCTTTTTTTCTTTAACAAATCAAGCGTATAATCCAAACTTTCCTTACCATTCCACGCTTCGTGGCCGGTCACTAAATATTTTAAGTCCGGGTATTTTTGCTTGAGTTTACTAATCGATTTTGGCCATGCAGGTAAATCTGCCTCGCCTATATATCCTAAATCTTTAGATTCAACACTTTTTACCAGGCATCCCCCAAAAAGTACTTTGTCTTTTCCAAACCAAATAACCAGGTTGTCTTTTGTATGTCCTGCGCCGGCGTAATAGGTGTTTATTTTATAATTGCCTACCGTAAATGTGGTGTCTTTTGAAAAGGTAAACTGCGCTCTCGGTTCTTTATTCTTTTTTAATATTTGGTCTGTCGCTGTGCTGGTGTATGTTTTAATTCCTTTAGATTTAAAAAATGCTAGGCCGCCTGCACGATCGCCATGTGAATGCGTTGCGATATCCAGTACCACTTTTTGATGGTGTTTGATCCAGATGCTATCTAAAAAGGGCTGAAATTCTGTAGGATCCCATGGAGCATCAATTACCACCACGCCTTTTGGTGTAACTAAATATACTGCATTTGCATCTATTAATGTTCCTTTATAGTTGTTGTAGGTCTTATAGCTGTATAAGTTGCCAGTGATGTGTTTGATTTTTAATTTTGGATTCTGAGCAAAAGCACTGGTGAAAATTATGGCCAATAGAAAGGTAAGCAGGGATTTCATGTCGTTTTTATTTAAGTAGAATTTGCCAGCTTAACATACCGTCAACCTCGCCAATAGGTACAAAGTTATTCTTTTCAAGGATAGAATACGAAGCCACATTAACTTTTGTAGTTGTAGCGAAAATGGATTTTACCGATGGTTGTACTTTGGCCCATTCTATAATTATTTTAACGGCCTCAGTCATAAAACCCTTTCCCCTGTATGCTTCGTAAGTTCCATAACCTATTTGTATTTCGCCGTCCTGATCTGGTTTGCCTACAAAAGAAATATCGCCCACTATAGCGTGTTCCTGTTTGGATATAATGATCCAAAGCGTATCGTATAAGTAATTTTTATCCTCATCGTGGATATTGGGTAAAACACTTTCCTTTAAATCTTTTTGAAGCTGGCGAGAAATGTTTTTTATGGTGGGTTTAAGCTTAAGTTCCTTTTCCAGCGAATGATCATCCCGGATGTATTTTAAAAGCTGATGGTGCTTAAGAGGCTGTAAAATGAGGCGTTCGCTTTCTATCATATTCATTAACCGGTAATCTGTACCCTAAAATACAAATTACCGGCATTTATAGTTCTTTATTTTGGCGATTAATAAACTTTAATTACCTGGCCGCTAATAATGCCTAACACACTTTTTTCAAAAGCTTTAACCACTTTTTCCATCGTTACCGGAATTTCGCCAGGAAAAGAATCGAAGTAAGCAGGAGAATCTTCCACAACGTTTGGACTAATGGCATTAATTCGAACGCCATTTTCCAGTTCAGCTGAGGCAGCATAAACAAAAGAATTTAACCCGCCATTTATGGTGCTCAGGGCTATGCCTGCTGCAACAGGATGATCGGAAAGAATTCCGGATGTTAAACTGAACGAACCACCTTTATTAATGTAATGCTGGCCAATTAATACCAGGTTAATTTGCCCCAGCAGTTTATCTAACAGGCCTTCCCTAAATTTTTCGCCTGTCATTTCTTGTATACCCGCAAAGGGGGCACTTCCTGATGTACTGATGAGTGCATCAAATGCACCTATTTTGTCAAACATTGCTTTAATTGAAGTTTCATTTGTAATGTCTACCTGTACATCACCATGTGTATTGCCTACCCGAACAACTTCATGCTTTTGTGCAAAGGCATCTGAAACTTTTTTGCCAAGTGTACCTGTAGCACCCACTATAATTATTTTCATATCAGAAGATTTTAAATGATTTACTTAAAGTTAAGATTGCTGTAAAACATTAAGGTCATTTAAAAGTTTTAATCTATCCCCAATTAAAAAAGTACGGCCATCTCTGCTTCCAGATCAGCAATAAAAAGATCAATATGTTGGCTGGTAACATTCGGCATACAAATAATGTGCGAACTCCCATTTTCTGCAGCAAGCTGCCATTTTTTGCAAATATCTAAAGAAGGCGTTGGAAAATTAACGGTAATGGCATTCGGATTTCTCCAGGCTGCAATGCCCAGGTTTTTAAGTTTTGCTTCAGTGTATGCGGCAATATTAAGGCTGTGCATGGCTCTTTCTCTTAGCCCTTCTGTTCCCAGCCGTTTAATGGTATGCCATAAAAACAACGGACTGTGTCCGTTCCTTGAACCTGTTATCGTTGTATCTACGCTCCCAATATAGGCAACTGAACGCGCAATCCTGTCGCGGTTAGATTTTTTTGCTATAACAACCCCACAAGGCATAGGGGAGCCGAAAAACTTATGTCCGCTAATGGCAATACTATCCGCGCCATCTTCAAAGTCGAAGGCAGGCCGTGGCTCAATTAAAGCGCTATAAGTTCCCGAAAGGGCTGCATCTGCATGGATATAATAATGTTGTATGGCTAATCTTTTAAGGATGGTTTTAATTTTAGCTACATCATCACGTGCCTCTGTCATGGTGGTGCCAATGTTGGCCATAATAATTACGGGCATGTGCCTGTTCATCCTAATGGTATGCTCTAAATCTTCATAATCAATCTCACCGTTTTCCTGCGTTCTGATTACAATATTTGGCATGTTTAGCAGGTGGAGGTTTTTCTGTACGCTGTAATGTGTAGCTTCAGAATAATAAACCATGCCTTTTGGATGAAGTTCGCGGGCAAGGTATAAACCGTACAAATTACCTTCCGAACCACCGTTGGTTACATAGCCCCACCAATTATCTGCTGGTGCCCTGAATAATTCGGCAAAAAACTGAACAACTTCTTTTTCAAGCTCGCGCGATCCAACACCATAAGTAGAAGTTACAAATGGATCTCCAAGATTATTCATCGGGTATTTTAAAAACGCTGCTAAATCCTGGTAATTAAAATCTTTAGAAACCGGGTAGCCCAAAAACAAGCTGGTTTGTTCCTTGACTTTTTCGAGTAGAGCATTTAATATTTCCTGATTTTCTACAGATAAATTGTTCGTTTCCATATTTGTAATGTTGAATTACAAAGTTATGAAATCGAAATATAATATCTTTTTATTGAGTTAAATTAGAATATTATATTGAATTTAATTCTATTATTAGGTTAATATTTTGTTTTAGCTGCTCTTTTCTCCGTTCTTAAACATAATGTATTGCCAGAATAATGTGGTTTGCCTATTGAATATTAGCAAGCGCCTGTTTAACGGCATTATCATTTTGATTTATGGCTTTATAATAGCCAACATCACCAAGGTAATAGCGACAAAGCAAAGCCTTGAGGTCGTTTTGGATGACACCCTTAGCATTATAAAGTTGTAAACGATCAATCGGCACATTTTTGCGCTGTATAAAGCCAATAAAGTCTTTAAAATCGTTATCGTTAATGTTAAATATGTTAATGTTTTGCTCCACAAAAGCTGCGCTATATTTATTGGTTAAAACATTAAAAAC
Organism: Pedobacter nototheniae; assembly: GCF_032678625.1. GTDB lineage: Bacteria > Bacteroidota > Bacteroidia > Sphingobacteriales > Sphingobacteriaceae > Pedobacter > Pedobacter nototheniae_A. The sequence continues at coordinate 92,571 of NZ_JAVTSO010000005.1, forward strand.
ATAATCCGCTAATATTTTTTTACTTACCAGGTTGCTGTAAAACTTATTGTAACCAGCAGTATCTAATCTTACAAAAACATCAGGCCTGATGCCACCAATAATTTTTTGTTTAATTACCGAAGGATTAGCTGCGTCAGGTTTTTCTACCGAATCTTGGAACGAAGTACGATCTCCGGTTAACTCTCCGTCTGTCATTCGATCATCCAGCTCATGTTTATAAGCGTCGTATCCTTTTTTGTAAGATTTCTGAATACTTTTACCAGAAGGCGTATAGTATCTGGCAATGGTTAAGTTTAGGGCCGAGCCATCGCCAAAAGCAAATTGCTCCTGTACTAAGCCCTTGCCAAATGAACGGCGGCCAACAATAATTCCGCGTCCGAGATCTTGAATAGCACCGGCAACTATTTCACTCGCAGAAGCAGTATTTTCATTAATTAAAATGGCTAATTTGCCCTGTTGAAAAGCCCCTGTTCCCGTAGAAAAGTAATCGGTACGTGGCTCGTGTTTACCTTCAGTGTAAACAATTAATTTATTTTCAGGAAGAAACTGATCTGCTAAACCCGTTGCCGCACTAAAATATCCGCCACCATTATCACGAAGATCCAGAATGAGTTTTTTCATTCCCTTTGATTTTAGATTTGCAGCAGTTGTTGCAAAATCGCTATCGGTATTGGCGCCAAATTTACTGATGCGGACATAGCCGGTTTCGTTATTAATCATGTAAGCAGCATCAATACTGCTTATATTTACTTTGCCGCGGGTTACCATTAGTTTATTTGGTTGCAAACTTCCGGTGTGCAATAAAACCACTTTAACACCTGTACCTGATTTTCCCTTAAAACGGCCTGTAATCTGGTCCTTAGGTAAGTTTCGTCCACTAATTACTGTACTATCAATACTTAAAATTTTATCGCCAAGTTTTATCCCTGCCTGGTAAGCAGGCCCATCCTTAACTACGCTCGTTACCATCATCGTGTCGTTAAGCATATAGTATTCAATACCAACACCTTCAAAGTTTCCTTCCAGGTTATCTTCCATGTCTTGTGCGTCAGTTGGTGGAAGATAAATGCTGTGCGGATCTAACTGATGTAAAACGCTGTCAATAGGGAGGTTGTGGAGCGAGTCTGTATTGATGTCATCAACGTAATTTTTATTGATGATGTGTAGAATTTCATCCAGTTTTTCGGTGTTGTTTGCTGTGAGTTGAGGATTTTTTTGCACGCTGAATCCCTGATCCTTTATGAATTTAATGCCCAGCACCATTCCAGTAATCAGAATGATTGTATAACTAATGGCAATCAGAAGATTATTACGGGTATTCTTTTTCATCGGCGACCTTGCAAATTTATGAAAATTAGTGGGTTGATTAATTTTTTAACCCCATTTTCATGCATTTTGTTTATACTTTTTAACATAATTTAACCGGATGCGGCGCTTCGTTAAATTATTGCTTGCAGATTTTTAATTTTTTAAGGTAGTTTTTAGAAAGAATTTACCGAATTTTATCAAAATTATATTTATGAACAGAGTAACCGAGCAAGAATCCAATTACAATCACATCGAACAAATGTCGGTAATGGAAGTTCTGCAGGGCATTAATAACGAAGATAAAACTGTTGCCTATGCAGTTGAAAAATCTTTGCCTCAAATAGAAAAACTAACATCGGCAGTTGCTGATAGAATGAAAAAAGGCGGTCGTCTTTTTTATATAGGTGCTGGTACAAGTGGTCGTTTAGGGGTTGTAGATGCATCTGAATGCCCGCCAACTTATGGCGTTCCGTTTGATTGGGTTGTGGGTATTATTGCAGGTGGAGATACCGCAATTAGAAAAGCTGTAGAGTTTGCCGAGGATGATGAAGAGCAAGCCTGGAAGGATTTGCAGGAATTTAAGATCAGCGATAAAGATTGCTTAGTTGGTTTAGCTGCTTCGGGCACAACGCCTTACGTTGTTGGTGGCTTAAATACGGCACGTAAAAATGGAATTTTAACCGGTTGTATTGTTTGTAACACCGGCGGCCCAATTGCTGCTGAATCCGATTTTCCTGTTGAAGTAGTGGTGGGTCCAGAGTTTGTTACCGGATCAACACGTATGAAATCAGGAACTGCACAAAAACTGGTTTTAAACATGCTGAGTACTACAGTAATGGTTCAATTGGGTAGAGTTGTTGGCAATAAAATGGTCGACATGCAGTTAACCAATAATAAACTGGTAGATCGCGGTACCCAAATGGTAATGGATGAGCTGAATATTAATTACGATGAAGCTGCAAATTTATTAAACCAATATGGTAGCGTGCGTAAAGCGGTAGAAGCTGCAACAATTAAAAAGTGATAAAATAACCGGTTGTTGCGATAGCAATTAAATGTTCGCTTATTCAACAGGTTTTACCGGTTACACATTCAAAAATCAATTATGCACGAGATAGAACCTTATTACCAATGGAGAGATGAATACATTTCGGCAGAAGATGAACGGTCGCCGTTTTTCAATACCGAATATTCTGAACTTTATTTTGATAAGCAGATATATAATTTTTTACTGCATCCGCAATGGGACGAATTTGGTTCAAGCACGCTTTATATGAAAGTGCTTTTTGCGGATTACGACTGTAGCTACGCCATTATAGAGTTTATAGGCGAATGGAATGATGCCATAAATAATGATATTATGTTGTTAAAACGTGATATTATAGAGCTGATGATGGACGAGGGAATTAATAAATTTATCCTGATTGGCGAAAATGTATTAAATTTTCACGCATCAGATGATAGTTATTACGAAGAGTGGTTTCAGGAAGTTGATGAAGGCTGGATTGTTGGCGTTAATTTTAGCGAACATGTAATTAGCGAGTTTAGAGATAACAGTATCGATTATTACATTAACTTTGGTGGTGCTTTTGATGATATGCCCTGGCGTACGTTAAAACCTTTACAGTTCTTTAAAAAAGTTGAAGAATTGCTGACAAAAAGATTGAACTAAATATTTATTTTTATAATATTTACCATAACACAAATTAAAAATGGAACAACAAAATTATCAATATCAAGACAACAGTGTTTTCGTTCAGGAAAAGACGGTTTCTAAAAAATTCTTTGCAAATGTATTTTTATGGATGTTTGTAGCCCTTTCGCTATCTACATTAGCGGCAATTTATATCTCAGGCAATGATGCAGCTTTAAGACAATTAATCAATTTTGAAACAGGACAAAGAACCGGTTTAGGTTACGTTGCCATGTTTGCACCTTTAGGTTTAGTATTACTTATGGGCGCTGGTTTTAACAAATTATCATATGGCGCTTTGTTGGGTGTTTTTGTGCTTTTCTCTCTGCTTTTAGGCGTTAGTTTAAGCTTTATCCTATTAGTTTACACCGGCACATCAGTAATTACCTGTTTTGCAGCTGCAGCTGGTATTTTTGGCATCATGGCCTTTATGGGGTATACAACCAATATCGATTTAAGCAAATTCGGGCCAATATTAATGGTAGGCGTTGCAGGTATATTCATTGCAAGCATTATTAACATGTTCATTAAAAGTGAGCAATTTAGTTTAGTAATGGCATTTATTGGTATTGCCGTATTTACTGCATTAACCGCTTATGATGTTCAGAAAATTAAAAGAATTGGAATGGGTATCGAAGAAAGTGGAGAAGCTATCCCTTCAGCAGATACTAAAAAGTTAGCCATCATGGCCGCATTAAATCTTTATTTAGATTTTATCAATATTTTCCTTTTCTTACTTCGTATTTTCGGAAGCAGGAAATAATCTTTAAAACAGAACAATATTCTTAAGGCCGTGCAGTTTTGCATGGCCTTTGTAATTTTATTTGGTAACAAGGCGATAATTTTTGGAATTGATGTTGCTTTGTTGCATTTTTGTATGCTTATTAAGAAAGACGGAGGGATTAGACCCAACGAAGTCTTAGCAACCTGTGCCAACAAGGTGCTAAATTCTATTCCTGATCATATCAGGAGAAAGATAAGTTTAGGAAGTACAATCGTGTACCTGCTTTTTAAATAAGCCATTTTTGGAGATATAAACCGTTAAGCGGAAGATGTATGATCTTACTGTTTTCTGTTTTATCCCACATTTTACAAGACAAATGAGCATAAGAGAAGAATTAGAAAAGCGTATTTTAGTGATTGATGGAGCGATGGGCACCATGATTCAGCGCTATACATTAACCGAAGAGGATTTTAGAGGGGAACGCTTTAAGGATCACACCTGTGATGTTAAGGGTAATAATGATTTACTCAATTTAACCCGTCCGGATATTATAAAAACCATACACCTTGAATATTTAAGTTCGGGTGCAGATATTATAGAAACCAACACCTTTAGTACCCAGCGGATTTCCATGGCCGATTACCAGATGGAAGAGCTGAGTTATGAACTGAGTTACGAAGGTGCAAAAATAGCCAAGGAGGCAACCGCCCAATTTATGGCGCAGCATCCCGATCGGAAATGCTTTGTAGCCGGTGCGGTAGGTCCAACCAACCGTACTTTATCTTTATCGCCTGATGTTAATGATCCAGGATTCAGGGCCATTAGTTACGATGAACTTTTCGATGCGTATTATGAACAGGTTCGTGGTTTAGTTGATGGCGGTTCTGATGTACTTTTAATCGAAACCATTTTTGATACCCTGAATGCTAAAGTAGCCATTGCAGCCATAAAAAAATACGAAGAAATTGTTGAGCGTAAGCTTGAAATTATGATTTCTGGAACGATAACTGACGCTTCCGGCAGAACGCTTTCAGGCCAAACGGCCGAAGCTTTTTTAAATTCGGTTATCCACGCCAAACCATTAAGTATTGGTTTTAACTGTGCGCTTGGGGCAAAAGATATGCGCCCGCACATTGAAGAGCTTTCTGCTAAAGCAGGATGTTATGTATCGGCCTATCCAAATGCAGGTTTACCAAACGAATTTGGCGCTTATGATGAACAACCACATGAAACAGCGCACTTGGTTGATGATTTTATTCATTCTGGTTTCGTTAATATTGTAGGTGGTTGTTGTGGTACTACGCCCGAGCATATTGGTTGTATTGCTGCCAATGCCCGTAAATCTGCGCCACGTAAAATCCCAACTTTAGCGCCTTATATGCGTTTAAGCGGTTTAGAACCCGTAACCATTACACCCGAAAGTATTTTTGTAAATATTGGTGAACGAACCAACATTACAGGATCTCCTAAGTTTTCCAAACTCATTTTAAGTGGCGATTATGAAGCCGCACTGGCAGTTGCACGCCAGCAGGTAGAAGGTGGTGCTCAAATCATCGATGTAAATATGGATGAGGGAATGCTGGATTCGGAAGCCGCAATGACTAAGTTTTTAAACCTGATTGCTTCTGAACCTGATATTTCGAAATTACCCATCATGGTCGATTCCTCTAAATGGAGTGTAATTGAATGTGGTTTAAAATGTTTGCAGGGCAAAGGAATTGTAAACTCAATTTCTTTAAAAGAAGGAGAAGAGAAGTTTAAAGAAAGTGCCCGGAAAATTATGATTTACGGTGCTGCTGTTGTAGTTATGGCCTTTGACGAAAAGGGCCAGGCAGATAACTACGAGCGCCGGACAGAGATATGTAAAAGAAGTTATGATATTTTGGTGAATGAAGTTGGTTTTCCTGCTGAAGACATCATTTTCGATCCAAATATTTTAACCGTAGCTACAGGGTTAGAAGAACATAATAACTATGCTGTCGATTTTATAAATGCAACCCGTTGGATTAAGGAAAACCTGCCGCATGCCAAAGTTAGTGGAGGAGTTTCCAATATTTCGTTCTCATTTAGAGGGAATAATACCGTACGTGAAGCCATGCACTCGGCCTTCCTTTACCATGCTATACAAGCTGGTTTGGATATGGGCATTGTAAATGCAGGGATGCTTGAAGTGTATCAGGAAATTCCGCCAGAATTGTTGGAAAGGGTAGAAGATGTGCTTTTAAACCGCCGAGATGACGCCACGGAACGTTTGGTAGAATTTGCCGAAACTGTAAAATCCAAAGGTAAGGAAATCGTTAAAAATGAAGAATGGCGTAAAGGAACGGTTCAGGAACGATTATCGCATGCATTGGTAAAGGGTTTGATAGAATATCTTGATGATGATGTTGAAGAAGCCCGTCAGTTTTACCAAAGACCAATTCAGGTTATTGAAGGGCCACTAATGGACGGTATGAATATCGTTGGTGATTTATTTGGGGCAGGGAAAATGTTTCTTCCGCAGGTGGTTAAATCTGCCCGTGTAATGAAAAAAGCAGTTGCTTATTTATTACCATTTATTGAACAGGAAAAACTTGATAATCCGGATCAGGATCAGAGTTCATCTGCCGGAAAAGTATTAATGGCCACCGTAAAAGGTGACGTACACGACATCGGAAAGAACATTGTAGGCGTTGTATTAGCCTGCAATAATTTCGAAGTTGTAGACATGGGCGTTATGGTTCCGGCGCAAGACATTATTAAAAAAGCCAAAGAAATTAATGCGGATATTATTGGCCTGAGTGGATTGATTACACCATCCTTAGATGAAATGGTTCATTTTGCCAAAGAAATGGAACGTGAGGGCTTTACCATTCCTTTAATTCTGGGTGGGGCTACTACTTCAAGAATCCACGCTGCGGTTAAGGTTGCCCCAAATTATTCGGGACCGGCTATTCATGTGCTCGATGCATCCAGAAGTGTTACGGTTTGCAGCACGTTAATGAATGGAGAAACCAGAAACACTTACATTAGCCAGATTAAAGAAGAATATGAAAAAGCCCGCGAAGCCCATTTAAATAAACGATCTGATAAACGTTTTAAGACCATTGAAGAAGCTCGTAAACATCAATTTAAAATAGATTTTGAACCAAATCTTCCGGTGCCTGAATTTACCGGGACCAGGGTTTTTGATCATTATCCATTAGAAGAACTGGTTCCTTATATTGATTGGACACCATTTTTTCATACCTGGGAACTTCGTGGAAGCTACCCTAAAATATTTGATGATAAGAATGTAGGTGATGAAGCTAAAAAGCTTTTTGATGATGCCCAGGAATTGTTAAAAAGAGTGCTTGACGAGAAATTATTTACTGCAAGGGGAGTTATTGGTTTCTGGCCGGCAAATTCGGTAGGTGACGATATTGAACTTACAGTTAATGATGCTAAACATCAGTCTCCGGATTCGGAAGTTGTAACCATACATACCCTTCGCCAGCAGGCTGAAAAAGTAGATGGACAACCATACTATGCTTTATCAGATTTTATTGCACCAAAAGAAAGTGGAATACAGGATTATTTTGGTGGTTTTGCCGTAACAACCGGTATTGGTGTTGATGAATTGGTTGCTGAATTTGAAGCAAATCACGACGACTATAATAGTATTATGGCAAAAGCACTTGCTGATCGTTTAGCAGAAGCCTTTGCCGAGCGTATGCACGAACGAGTACGTAAAGAGTTTTGGGGTTATGCCAAAGAAGAACAATTAAGTAACCAGGAGCTGATTAAAGAGGAATATGCAGGCATTCGCCCGGCACCGGGTTATCCCGCCTGTCCGGAGCATACCGAAAAAGGAACTTTATTTGAATTACTGGATGCCGAAAATAAAATAGGTTTACGCCTGACGGAAAGTTACGCCATGTATCCAACCGCAGCAGTGAGCGGTTTTTACTTTGCACATCCTCAATCGCGTTATTTTGGACTTGGAAAAATTACCAAAGACCAGATTGATGATTATGCCATTCGTAAAGAAATGTCAGTTGAAGAAGTAGAACGCTGGTTAAGCCCCAATTTAGCTTACTAAGAAGAATAAATAAGAAACCAAACTAAAGCCCCTTTTGGGTTATGAAAATTACAGACCATATTCAAAATTCTGAGGGTAAAACCCTTTTCTCTTTTGAACTTTTACCACCAGTAAAAGGGAAAAGTATTGATGAAATTTATAAAGCGATAGACCCGTTAATGGAGTTTAATCCGCCTTTTATTGATGTAACTTACCATAGAGAGGATTTCATTTATAAACAACACGACAGTGGTTTGCTTGAAAAAGTTTCTTACCGTAAAAGGCCAGGTACAGTAGCCATTTGTGCAGCCATTATGAACCGCTATAAAGTGGATGCAGTACCGCATTTAATTTGTGGAGGTTTTACCAAAGAAGAAACTGAAAATGCTTTAATTGATTTACAGTTTTTAGGAATTGATAATGTTTTAGTTTTACGTGGCGATGCACGCCATGCAGATTCTTCTTTTGTACCTACTCCCGGCGGGCATTCATTTGCTTCAGATTTACTTCAGCAGGTTACGGATATGAATAATGGCCATTATCTTCACGAAGATCATGATGCTTTTAAAACGGATTTTTGCATCGGCGTTGCCGGTTATCCGGAAAAGCATTTTGAGGCTCCAAATTTAAAAACAGATTTTAAATACCTGAAGAAAAAAATAGAAATGGGCGCAGAGTTTATTGTAACCCAGATGTTTTTTGATGTGCAGAAATACGTTGATTTTGTAAAGCTTTGTCGTGAAAATGATATTCACGTACCTATTATACCCGGTTTAAAGCCAATTACCTCATCAAAGCAATTAATCAGTTTACCTAAAATTTTTCACCTTGATTTGCCGGATGAATTAAGTGAAGCGGTACACGCCTGTAAAAATGAAAAGGATGTTAAAGAAGTAGGCATAGAGTGGATGATTGAGCAGTGTAAAGAGCTGATTAAAGTTGGCGCTCCTGTACTCCATTTTTATACAATGAGTAATCCTGAACCAACCAAAAGAATAGCAAAGGCAATATTTTAAGTTGACAACTTTCGTATGAATAAACATTTAAAAAATGATCTGGAATCGATAGAATCCATATTGGAACAGGTTAAAAACCAGGGGATAGATTTTTTAAACAACATTCATGAACGGTCTACCTTTGCACAACAGGAGGTTCAGGTAATAACTGATCTGGAGGAGGAAGGTATAGGCACACTTAATGCGCTGACACAGTTTAATAAACGTTTCGAAGAAATTATCGTTGCCGCTGCAGGGCCAAGATATTGGGGCTTTGTAACCGGTGGAACTACACCTGCTGCAATAGCTGGCGACTGGCTTACTGCTGTTTATGATCAAAATACACAGTCGGTAAAAGGAAATGGTGATGTTTCGGCCCGTATCGAATTAGAAACGATTAAACTTTTGCTGTCGCTTTTCAATTTACCAAATGATTTTTTTGGCGGCTTTGTAACCGGGGCAACCATGTCTAATTTTACTTGTTTGGCGGTGGCCAGGCAATGGATAGGCAAGCAAAGCGGAAAAGATTTTGCCTTAAATGGAATATCAGGTGCAATTCCTGTTTTGTCGGCCACGCCACATTCTTCATCGGTGAAATCTTTAGCCATGCTGGGGCTTGGAAGTCATAATTTTACCCAATTACAAACCGCAGAAGGAAACAGAGAAGCTATTGATATAGAAGATTTAGAACATAAAATTATTGCACTCGATGGCAAACCTTTTATCCTTATTTCAAGTGCTGGAACCGTAAATACAGTAGATTTTGATGATTTTAAAACCATCTCCAAACTGAAAGAAAAATATAATTTCTGGTGGCACATTGATGCTGCTTTTGGTGGTTTTGCAGCTTGTTCTCCTAAATACAGCCATTTGGTTAATGGCTGGGAAATTGCCGATAGTATTACCGTGGATTGCCACAAGTGGTTAAACGTACCTTATGAAAGTGCAGTGTTTTTTATAAAGGAAAAACACCAGCTTTTGCAAGTGCAAACCTTCCAAAATTCTAATGCAGCTTATCTCGGAGATCCCCTGGAGAATTTTAGTTACCTTAATTTTTTGCCCGAAAACTCAAGGCGTTTAAAAGCATTGCCAGCCTGGTTTACATTAATCAGCTATGGGAAAAAGGGCTACCGGGATATTGTAGAAAATAATGTGGAAATGGCCTTGCTTTTCGCCGGTTTTATTGAAGAAAATACTTCTTTCGAATTGCTTGCGCCGGTAAGGTTAAATACCGTTTGCTTTACTTTAACGGAAGAAAATTTAGTCGGCAACTTTCTCAATCAGTTGAATACAACTGGTAAAGTTTTTATGACGCCCACAGTTTATAATGGTAAAAAAGGTTTAAGAGCAGCATTTGTAAACTGGCGTACAACTCAAGAAGATATAGAAATTGTTATTGCAGAAATGAATAAAATAGTTTGTTCATAAATTATCCAACTGAAGCTCTGTTTCGTGCCTCAGTTGGATAAGATTATAATTGCAGTTTACTGCCCATTACTGTATGTTTTTTTATCAACCCCAACACCTGTAATTTTTATAGATTTCCAGTTTGGTGGAAGCTGTGTTTTAATTTGTATTATGCCTGCGGGTGTAATTTCTAATCCCCCGAAGCCCATTAATACAGCCTGCAACACACCACCTGCGCCGGTGGCAAAGTAAGGGTTTGTACCGCCTTTTGTTTCGGCAATTACCCTGAAAGGCGGATTTAAATTAGGCTCATAGGCATCCTTAAAGAAATGATAAGCTTTTTTTCCATCGCCCAACCTCGAATATAAAAGGGAGAATATAGCATGGGTCATGGCAGGGGTTCCTTCTGTTGGAACTCTGGTTTCATAATACGCCAAATCTTTTTCAATCTGCTTTTTATCTGTAATTTCTTTAAGCGGATAAGCCAAAAGATTAACGTCACCCTGCTTAATGCCTTCGCCTTTGTAGGTTTCATGTTCTTTGGTTACCCCATTCTCCAATTTAAGGATTGGAATGTTCTGTGCAACATAATTCCAGTCTGCATTCGGTTTTAAACCTAATATTTTGGCCAACGTTGTGGCATTAAGTAAATTAGCCTTGGCTGCAGCATTGGTAAAAGCATCATTATCTACATTTTCTGCCCATTCATCAGCAGCAACTACATTTTTAATGTCGAATTTACCAGGCCCGTTTCGTTCTACCCGGCTTGCCCAAAAATCGGCAGTAGCGGATAATATTGGCCAGCCTTTTTCTTTTAGCCAAACGGTATCCTGAGTTACACTGAAATAGTTATAGGCCGCTAACGCTACACAAGCTGAGATGTGATGCTCAAAAGGACCGCTTAATGCCCATACAGGCGTTTCTTCAACACCGGTATCTGCACTTTCCCATGGGTACATCGCTCCTTTATAACCATGTGAAAAAGCATTACGCTTCGCTGCCTCCAGGCGTTCAAAGCGATATTCGATAAGCGATTTTGCAATATCAGGGTGTAAAACCAGCAAAGCCGGAAACATCCATATATCAGTATCCCAGAACACATGCCCGTTATATCCTAAACCCGATAAACCCATTGGCGAAAGAGAATTTGAGGTTCCTGCTCTTGAGAAAGAAGTTAAATGATACAACATGCTGTGTACATCCTGTTGAGCCTGCAAATCGCCTTCTATTTTAATGTCAGATTCCCATAATTTATCCCAGGCCTGGTTATGAAATTTAATTAACCTCTCTCTTCCTTCCAGTTTTGCAAAAATAGTTAATCTTTCGGCTTCGTTTAAAGGATCGGCATGTTGTGCAGATGTAATGGTGCTGCCCACAACCGAATAAGAATAAATAGAGCCACCCTTAAGTGTTTTGCTAAATTTCATTAGGTGCATGTTATTATCCCACATCTCATGGATAATCTTAGGCTCATTGCCATGCATTTCATTAAAAAGGAAACTGTTTGAAGCACAAAGCTGCAATTTACCTGTAGGGCTTTTTGCTGTAGAGGTTAATAAACTTAAGGTAACATGTGGCCTGTCAATCTCATTATAATAATTTTGTACATCACGCAAGGCATCCGGGGTTTCCATTACACTTGCAGCAGTTAAATTAAGGTCTTGTTTTGCGGTAATGCTTACATCCATTAATACCGAGTAGGGTAGTTGTTGCAGCGCATAATAAGTGTATTTGATTGTTGCCTTGTTGCCATAATCCAGGGTAGTGGTAAAAGAAGCATGTTGCATATCCAGTTCCTGCCGCAAATTCTGAATGTTTTTAGCATCCAGTCTTTTGCCATCAATTTCGATAAACATATTTAACAGGTTAAACCCCTTTAAAAAGTTACTCACTCTTCCCCGCCCATAAGTATCGTAGGCACCCGCCAACACAACATCTTTAACTTTAAAAGGTTCAGCGGATGATACCACACCAATTACCCCGTTACCAACAGTTATACCATAATAATTATTCAGATCAATTTGAGCAGGCTTAATTTTCCACGGATCCTGTGCTTTTAACCCGAAGCAAAAAAAAGCAAGCAAAAAGAGTGTAATTATTTTTTTCATGTGTTTTATAAAGAAAATGGATTTAATAAAAATGAGTCTGGCAATGGTGCCAGACTCATTTAAGGTAAAGTTAAACGATTACTAATAACCAGGGTTTTGAATCAAATTTGGATTACCCAGTTGAGTATCAGGAATAGGAAAGAGTAAGTACTTTGGATCATCTGTTGGCTTTTCCTGCCATGGGGTTAGAAATTTACCAAAACGGATTAAATCCTGTCTTCTGAAACTTTCCCAATATAATTCACGACCACGTTCATCTATCAGATTATCTAATGTTAGTGTACTAAATGATGTTGCACCTCTTGTAGTCCTTAATGTATTTACAATAGTTAGAGCAGGTCCACTTTGACTTGTGCGTAATAGAGCCTCGGCTTTCATTAGCAATACGTCGGCGTAACGATAATAAACCCAGTCATTTTCTGGTTTTTTAGTTGTATTTTCATTTGGATAATCAATAGGATATTTTACGATTCGAATACCAGCAACTTCCAGGTGGTTAGGATCACGTTCAATAATACTTACTTTAGGATCGAAAGCAAGTGGATTACCTTTTCTGTCTTTTAATGCAACACCGTTTTGATCGTACTGCTGACCAACAAGGAAACCAACTCTTACTCCCGAGATATTTGTTTGTCCTGTGTAAGACCCACCTCTTCTTAAATCTGCTGTTTCAAATTTGTTATAAAAATCTGATAAAGTAGAGAAGCCGTTATAACCACTTGGGTTTTGATTATAATGTAGTGTACACCTCCAGGCTCCATCTAAATCACTTCCGGCAACACCTCCTGTGTTTTGAGCAGTAAAAATGTTTTCTTTTGATAATAAGTGATTAGTTGCTGCAAAATTATCGAAATAGTTTGCTGTTAAAGTATAACCACTGGCAGAAATTTCATCAGCAAGTGTAATTACTTTAGCCATATCGGTCTGATCGAAAGTTGGATTACTGCGGTTTAAAAATGCACCTTTATTTAAGTAAACTTTCATAAGCAATACTTTCGCCGCATCTTTATTTGCTCTTGTAGCGTTACTGACCCCTCCTGATGGCAGGTCAGGGATTATTGCAGTTAATTCCGTAATCAGGTAATTTATCTCTTCGGCTGCTTTTCTAACCCTTGATGGCTTGGTTACATCCTCGCCAAAATCTCTGTATGGTACCTGCCCCCAGCCATCCAAGATGGAGAACTGTGCAAAAGCACGTAAAAACCGAGCCTCGGCCGATTGAGCTGGGGTTGGGTTATAACCAAGTACATTTGTACTTACGTAAGAAATACTGTTTAAATCAGTAAATACACTTGTAATTCTTGAGTCGTCTGCTCCCCATTTATGTAAGTGCAGGGCACGCCATGCACCATTATCATCCCAGTCACCTGCACGGGTTGGAACGATAATTTCGTCAGAGGTTACTTCTTGCAAAGCTGACCAGTTCCAGGGGGCTTGATATGGACCAACCATAGCCGAATAACTTGCGGCTATTAATCCAGGCACGCTCCCTTGGGTTAACGAACCGCTATTGGTTTGACCGTTTAAATCTTCTTTAAGATTTGTACAACCCGAAAAAGAAAGGGCCGCCATTACAAATCCAATAATATATGTATTTTTCATGTTGTTACAGTTAAAAATGGTTAAAGAGAAAAGTTAACGCCTAAATTAAATGTTCTGGCAGTTGGGTAAGCATTGTAATCTATACCTGCTGAAGGAACACCATTTATACTTTTGTTAATATTAACTTCAGGATCGAAACCAGTGTATTTGGTAATTACAAAAAGATTTTGCCCGTTTACATAAACATTTAAAGCTTTAATAGATTTACCAATATTGCCAAAGTTGTAATTTAGTGTAGCGTTGGCCAGTTTAAGGTAGCTGCCATTTTCAATGTATCTTGATGATGCAGCTACGGGGTTAGCTAACGACTCTTGGACTGGAGAACTAAGCAAAGCAGAGGCCACGTTGCGGGTACCTAAATTGGATATTGGTAATACGGAATTGGCTGTGTTGTTATAAATATCCTGACCAAAAGCACCATTGAAATTTGCCGTGAAAGAAAGTTTTTTATAATTAAGGTTAGTACTTAAACCTATAATAACTTTAGGATTAGGATTGCCTACATAATATTTAGTAAAACCATCATCGGTGTAAAGCGAAAAACCACTTGCGTCCAGGCCATTATATTGTCTTGTGACCATTGCAAATAGAGGCAAGCCATTTTGAATCACCTCTGTATTTACTCCACTTAAGCCTTGCCCATTTAACGAGCCAGTTTTAATGATGCCGGTTAGATTTTGTACTTTGTTTTTAATAAAAGTTGCATTGCCACCCATAGACCATGCGAAATTGTCGTTACTGATGATGTTTGCATTTAAACTTAATTCAACACCTTTATTAATAATCTGACCATCTAAATTTGTCCATGTAGGTACATTTCCAGTTTCTGCTGGTACGAAGGCAATTTGTGGAAACAATAAATCAGTAGTCTTTTTATTAAAGTAGTCAATGGAGCCTGTAATTTTACTTCCTAAAAAAGCAAAGTCTACACCGATATTAGTTTGCTTGTCCGACTGCCATTTTAAGTTATTGTTTTGATTATTTAAGCCCTTGTTCTGTGTTTCAATTCCATCTTTTCCATAATAAATTACACTATAGCGCTGTTGTGCAGATCCCGACGGGAAACTCTGATTACCTGTTTCGCCATAACCAACTCTTAATTTTAACTGGCTCAACCAAGTGGCATCTTTAAGAAAATTTTCATTTTTAACATTCCAGGCTGCTGCGAAAGAAGGAAAATAACCATACTTATTGTTACTTCCAAATTTGGTCGAACCATCTGCTCTGACTGTAGCCGTTAAAATATATTTACTATCATAGTTCAGGATAGCTCTTGCAAAGTAAGATTGTAATTCAGTTGTTGGATCGTTATAGGTTACGAAGGTTCGGTTGGCAGGATTAGTGGCTGCAAAGAAGTCAGTATAGTCGCCTGGGAGCTCTCCAAAACCAGTTGCCGTATTAATTGCACCCTTATTTATAAAATTAGAATACTCATAACCAATAACAGCATTTAAGTTTAATTTGCTAACAATCTCTTTATTAAAATTAAGTGTATTGGTAAATTGTTGAGTAATTAATTCTGTTGTGGCTAAACTGGCAAATCCGCCAAGTGATCCATTAGCCGGATCTGCAGCTATGCCCTGTAAGTTAAGGAAACTTCGGGTTGATGATCGCCTGATGCCTGCGCTGTAATTTACACTCACCAACATACGATATTCTAACCAAGGAGTTATTTTATAATAAGGAGAAATACTACCTAAAATAGTTGATACTTTTGATTTATCGCTATTTGCAGCCAGTGCAGCTAATGGGTTAATAATCGTTGAACCTTGATCGATAAAAAGACTACCATCAGCATTATATAACGATTGAGTTGGATTCCATGACAAAGCCTGGCTAATTGCACTACCTTGAAAACCTGCATCTGTGGTAATAGGTGCTAAATTTTCCAAGTACTGACTGCTAATCATATTTATGTCTAATCCCAGTTTTTTACTTTCCAGAAATTTAAAATTCCCATTAAAACCGGCACTATATTTTTTAAATCCACTGGTTTTGATAATGCCTTTCTGATCCTGATAACCAACAGATGCACGATAGGTATTTCCGTTTGTTCCGCCGCTGATTCCTACGGAATAATTTTGGTTGTAACCCGTTTGAGTTATGGCATCCAGAGCATTTACATTGCTGCCAAAATCGCCACTGGTTAAACTATATTTTTTAAGTGCCGAACGGTATTCGTCAGCATTTAACACATCTACTTTACGGGCTATGTTGCTAATACCTGCCGAAGCGCTTACATCAATTTTAGTCTCGCCTGTTTTGCCTCTTTTGGTCGTGATTAATACAACTCCGTATGCAGCACGAGACCCATAAATAGCTGTTGCCGATGCGTCTTTTAAAATCTCCATCGTTTCAATATCTGCCGGATTAATAAAGTTTAACGGGTTGCCATCAGGCGTTGTACCTGTTCCAGCACTGGCCGCTAAACCACCTACTCCCTGATTGGTTGATGGCCTGGCAGATCTGTCATCTAAGGCCACTCCATCTACTACGTATAAGGGTTGGCCAGTACCTGTTATGGCTGAATTACCCCTGATGTGCACCGTAGAGGCACCACCCGGCTGGCCACTGTTGTTGGTCATTTGTACCCCTGCAACTTTACCCTGTAATAACTGATCGGGAGAAGTGAGCGGGCCTTTATTAAAATCTTTTGCAGATATGGTTGTGGCGGCACCTGTTAAATCACTCTTTTTAACAGAAGCATAGCCAACAACAGTAATGCCTTCTAAATTGTTGGTGGTTTGCAGATTTACATTAACAATACTTTGATTGTTAACACTCACCGTTTGCGCTTGATAGCCCACAAAAGTGATGATTAATTTTGCTGATCCTGAGGGTACGGATATTGCGTATTTTCCTTCAACATCTGTTTGGGTTCTGGTATTTGTACCGGCTACCTGAATGGTTGCCCCAACCATTGGGGTTTTATCTGTATCGTAAACAATTCCTTTAACAATTGTTTGCGCAAATACAGCCGAATTAAGCAGCATAAAAAAGCTTAACGCTGCAAGCATTCTCAATGCATACAATTTGGGTTTGTTCAGCTGAACAAACCAGTTATTCATTAGTAAAGTGATTCTCATGGTTTAATATTTGGTTTTTAGTTAATAGTTTTTATCTGTACAGTTAGGTTATTAAATAGGATTGTTTTCTGTCATGTTTACAGCGGTTAGGTTTATATTGGTTAGGTTTAGTTTTTCTGCATTCATTTTTAAGTAAACACCATTTGTCCAGCCAAAACCATCCTGATTTGGATATTCGCCGCCACCTGCTTCCAGTGAAACATCCGCAACATTATATTTTTCCATAATCTTTCCGGTTTTATTGAATACACGTTCAACGGTACTCAGCCAGTTTTTACAAATGCTTTTTGCCAACGCATCTGCACCATAATTTTTTACGCCTAAAAGTGCTATCCATTGTAAGGGTGCCCAGCCATTGGGTGCATCCCACTGTTGGCCGGTTAATAAAGAAGTAGTAATTAAACCACCAGGTTTAAGAAAATCCTGTTCTATATGTTTAATTACAGCATTAGCCTCAAGTTTGGTGGCTATTCCAAAAAATAAAGGGAACATTGTTGCTAAGCTCAGGGTTTCCGAAGATTGGTTCTTTTTGAAATCATAATCCAGGTAAGCTTCCCTTTGGCTGTTCCATAAATATTTTTTTATAGCAGCCAAACGCTCATTGGATTTTTGAATAAAGAATAAGTATTCATCATAAAAGCCTGCAAACTTTGAAGCTTTTGCAATGGTATATTCCAAGTGCCAAAGCAGACAATTTAAATCAACAGGAATCAGGTCTATGGTTTTTATACTGGTCATATCCTGTGGGTTTTCAAACCACCTTCCCGAGAAATCCCAGCCAGATGCACAGGCGGCTCTGATATTTCGGTATAAATCAGGTCTTTCGGGATTGGTGTTTCCATAAACTTCTAAATCTTCGTGATATCCTTCAGGCCTTGGGGTATTTAGTGTATCCCAATACCGATTCAGAATTTCTCCACCAGGCAACATTACCGTATGCGCTACGGCTTTTGTATTATGATTTAAATCTTCACTACCACGCATCCAAAAATTATATTCTTTTTTTAATTCAGGCAGATACCTGATGAGGTTCATTTCTCCTCTTTCTTCTGCCAGTAACTCGATCATTAAGGAAAAAAATGGAGGTTGAGAGCGACTTAAAAAATAACTTCGGTTGCCATTAGGAATAAAACCATATTCGTTAATAAGAAAAGCAAAGTTATTAACCATGTCTTCAATCAACTCTACCCGGCCCGATACTTGCAGGCCTAACATCGTAAAATAACTATCCCAATAAAACAACTCCCTGAACCGGCCTCCTGGTACTACAAATTTAAAAGGCAGGTTAATCTGGGTACTATATTCTTCAACAGTTTCGCGAATAAGCTTATCCCATAAATTATTGATATGTTCAAGTAAAGTAGTGGTTTTCTGATTTGCACCAAGCTTTAATTGTTCAGGTAAAAAGAATGTTCCCTGAAGAAATGTCAAAAGATCAAAATCAGGACTGTTCTTTTGTAAGCGGTATTTTTTTAAGATTTTATCCGGACTAAACTTTGGTACGCAATCCGTAAAAACTTTTTGGTCAGAAAAAATTTTCTGGGTTTGTACATCGAAGAATAACTCTTCTAAATCTTCTATATAAAGTAAGTTCTCTTGCATATAAATAGTTGCAGTTAGTCTTTAATTAAATCGGTTACGACTGTTTTCTTTAATTTATTAAAAAACAAAAGGGCTACTGCAAGTACGGATAAAGGAAACAGAGAAAAATAAAATGCCTCTTTTCCACCATAATACTGGAAAATATTACCCGTAATTAATGAGCCTAAAGTTCCGCCAAGGGCAGAAAAAATTACAATAAGGCCCGACATTGCCGCATGTTGATTTTTAGGCAGCGACGCGAGTACAAGCGAGTTGATGGCCGGGTAAATCGGTGCCAGAAAAAAACCAATTAAAGGGAAAATGTAGGCAACTAAAGGAATATCTTTCCAGCTTATAATGCTGTGTTGTACTGTATTTGCCGCCAACGGCATGGTAATAAGAACCAATATGCCTGCGGCAGCCAAACAAGCACCAAGGCATATATACCAGGATATTTTTTTCAAAACCAATCCTGCAAAAAAGCGGCCTAAGGCAGTTGTACCTGCCAATATACTGGCTATAAGAATACTAAAGGACGAGGGCAGGTGCAGCACCTTATTGTTAAAACTGGGTAACCAGCTCATAATGCTTTGTTCAATCAAAACATATAAAAATGCACAGGAAATAAACGAAATAACCAATGGCAACATGAGCAATTTGAACATGTTTACAAAAGATTCTCCCGAGCTTACTTCGGCACCAGGTTTAATTTCAGATTCGTTTAGCGGAGATAGCGTTAATAAGGCTAAGGCTAAAATGTATAAAGAGCCAATTAAATAATAAACCTGAAACCACCTGGCCGAACTTGCGTTGGCGTCATCAATAAAATAACTGAATAAAAAATAACCTGATAAAATGCCAACCATAAAAAAGCTTTCAATAAAATTCATCAAGCTAATGTGCTCTTTTTCACTTCTGGTAATCAAACCTATTGTGCCAAATACGGAGATTTTAATTAATGCAAAACTGGCTCCTGTAATGGCGAATAAAATTTTAATGGCTATAAATGTTTTTAAAGAAGGAATAATAAAACAAGTAACTGCTACGGCTGCCAAGCCAATTTGCATAGACTTTTTATAGCCTATTCTGGTTATAAAAGAAGCGACAAGAAAAGAAACCAATGCAATGGTTATGTCTTTAAAAGCCTCTAAAATAGATGCAGAAGATGCCGAAACTTTGTAATATCGTTGCGACTGTAAAATTACAGTACCTACACTATTCAATAATACTCCAAACAGGAGGTAATTGATTAGTACAGAAATTTTTATCTTTAAAAATTCCATGTGGCCTTAAGAAATATTTGGTTAAAAGTTGTTTAGTTCGTACTAAACAAAAATGTACATTCTTTGTAAATTCAAATTATCCTGTATTCATTATTTATTTAACTATATTAATATTTAATTAATAATATTATAGATTTAAGTCTTAATAGCGATGAAAATGTAAACGTAGTTCCATTGCTTTCGAATTAAAATTATACAAATGAAAATACATTACGAAATCATTAAAACCGATCAAAATTCGTCGTTCAGGTTTTTACATCAGAATAAGCCAACCAAAGAGTTTATCTGGGAATATCATTACCATCCCGAATATGAACTGATTTGTGTTTTTGAAGGTGCCGGAACCCGGCATGTGGGTTCGCATTTAAGTGTGTATGAAGAAGGCGATTTGGTGCTTATTGGTTCAAATGTGCCACACTCAGGCTTTGGTTTAAATGCGAGCGATCCGCATGAAGAAATTGTAGTGCAAATAAAACCAGAAGTGCTCGATAATTTATTAAAAGGTTTTCCTGAAATGAAAGGTATTGCCGATTTAATTGAACGATCTAAACATGGTATAAAATTTAATGGTGCGGTAAAGGCAAAAGTTAAAACTAAACTTATCGCAATGAAGGATATGAAACCCTTTAATAAAATAATTGCTTTACTGGAGGTTTTTAATTTACTGGCAAGTAACGATACTTACGATCTTTTAAATGAGCAGCCTATTGTAGCAAATTTAATCAGTAAACACCGGTCGAGATTGCAGAAAATATTTACCTACGTGGAAAGTTATTATTTAAAAGATATCGATATACAGGAAGTCGCCAATCTCGTCAACATTTCGGTGCCTTCTTTTTGTAATTATTTTAAAAAGATGACTCATATAACTTTTACTGAATTTGTTAATCGCTATCGAATCCAGAAAGCCTGTTTACTCTTACTGCAGGATAAAACGATAGCGCAGGTTTGTTTTGAATGTGGTTTTAATAATGTTACCTATTTCAACAAGATTTTTAGGAAAATTGTCAGCAAAACCCCGTCAGAGTTTAGGAAGGAAAATTAAAATTACTATTTGCATGGTTTTCTTTTTTTAGGAAATACGAAGCAGCAATTTTAATTATTTATATGCTTTATTCTTTGCTTTTAAAATCAGGCTAAGGAAGAAACATATTTTGAATTTGAAACCTTTTTACAGAACCATGAGATTATCGTAACTGTTTTAAAGAATAGACTTTATCTTTGTAATAATGAATTTAGGAAAGTTTAAATATCTTCTGATTTTATGTTTCACCATTACCTTAATGTTTAAGGCAAGTGGTGCGGGTGCATATTTAAATCTTTCTGCCAATAAATTTATTTCCTTAAATGAAGACCCAACAGAGAAAGAAGAGAAGGCTGAAACAGCTTATTTTGATGACTGCGTAATCTCCCTTCCGTATTTAGCTATTCCAGCTCTACCTTTAAAAAATCAGGTAGCTTATTATAAAGTTTTTAATCCAACTTATATTCCTGAGGTTTTAACGCCTCCTCCGTCAGGTAAAGCAACGTATTAAATTTTTCCTTTTTTAATAAAGAGATCATTAACATTATTTACTCTAAAAAACAATAAAATGAAACGAGCAATTTCTTTCTGTTTTGCGGTATTTTTAATTTCCGCATCCTTAAAAATTAGTGCACAGGAAATTGTGCAAAATAACATTCAGCCTATTCATAATTCAGTTTCATTGGTTTCACAATTGGAACCCGTAAGTTTTAATTATGAAAAACAATGGGCAGAAAAGCTGAAGTTAAATTCTAATCCGCAATATGGTTTTATACCTGCTGATGTTCAAAAGGTATTGCCGGCTTTGGTTTCAAAACGTGCGAAGGATTATCCATCGGGCAAAAATGCTTTTAAAACAGCAACCATTCCAACTGTAGATTATCAAAGTTTAATTCCGCTTTTAGTTGGCAGTATTAAAGAACAACAACAACAAATAGAACAATTGAAACGGGAAATTGAAGTTTTGAAAACTCAAAAATCTAAGTAAACTGATTTGGCGGTGTATCATTTTGACTGTAGTGGAGAAATCTACGCCCTTTTAAAGATTTCTCCATTCGCCACCAATGTAAGGTTGGTGGCTGAAATTCTAAAAAAAAACGAGTAGCTTCAATAAAAAATTAATCATGAGAAAAATTATCGCTTCCGTAATCTTTTGCCTGCTGTTTAATCTGGCTAATGCACAAATTACCTCTACCGCTATGCATATTGATGATTTAAAAAGTGCACCATTTAAATTTAAAGGAACCCGGGCAATGATGGTGGATCGAATTGACGATGCATCTTCTAAAAATATTTTTGTTTTTTCTAAAGTCCCGGCGGGGCGTAACCCGGATACCTTGTATGCAGAGAAATTTACTAAAATGGGTGATGTTTGGAAACTGGTGCAAGAACAAACCATTACACACAATGGCGTAATAAGTGTTTGGGGCGCAAGAAAAGGATTTACAGATGCCGATAAAGATAAACAAGTAGATGCCTTTTTTATTTATAGTTTTCATGATGCCGGTTTTAAGAAACAACTTTCTGTGCACCTCCTTCTTTTTCATAAAGGCGAAAGTTATACCCTTTCAGAAACGACGGAAGGAAAACAAAGTCAAAGCAAAAACTTTGCAAGTTTGCCCGAAAGTATTAAAACCGAAATTTTGGAATACTGGAATAAACTCGATAAAAATAATTGAGGCAACGTAAAATATTTAACATAATCCTTTACCCTCAAACAAAATGGCCTAAGTTTAGGGTCAATCAGATATTATGCGCTTAAAATCTTTACTTTCTTTTTTCAGCTTAATTGCGATTATCACGGGCCATATTTATGCGCAACAAACCGGAATAAATGCTTTACCAAAGGCCGAAAGAGAATTTCGTGCAGCATGGGTTGCTTCAGTTGCCAATATTAACTGGCCCAGCAAACCGGGTTTAAGTACAAAACAACAGCAGGATGAGGCTTTGGCTTTGCTTGATATGCTTAAGGTGAATCATTTTAATGCAGTAATTTTTCAGGTGAGGCCGCAAGCAGATGCTTTTTACAAAAGTGATTTAGAGCCATGGTCATATTTTCTAACAGGTACCCAGGGTAAAGCACCAGATCCTTACTACGATCCATTAGAATTTTGGATAAATGCGGCGCACGAGCGTGGTTTAGAATTACATGTCTGGTTAAATCCTTACCGCGCCCATCATATTGCTGGTGGAGAACCTGGGCCTTTATCAGTCGTTAAAAAACATCCCGAGTTGGTTTATAAGTTAAAGCAAGGCTATTGGTGGCTCGATCCATCAAAAAAAGGAACCCAGGATTTATCTGCAGAAGTTGTGAAAGATATTGTTAAACGCTATGATATTGACGGCGTACATTTTGATGATTATTTCTATCCTTATGATGAATATAATGGAGGTGCCGATTTTCCTGATGAGGCCAGTTATGCCGAATACCAAAAGGATGGCGGCAAATTATCGAAGGGAGATTGGCGGAGGGAAGCGGTAAATACATTTATCAAGAGGATTTACAAAACGATAAAATCTGAAAAGAAATATGTGAAATTTGGCATCAGTCCTTTTGGAATCTGGAGACCGGGATACCCTGAATCCATTAAAGGCTACGATCAGTACGATAAACTATATGCTGATGCAAAATTATGGCTAAATGAAGGCTGGATAGATTATTTTACCCCACAATTGTATTGGCAAATTAATAACATCCCGCAGAGTTTTCCTGTATTGCTGGGTTGGTGGCAATCTGAAAACATAAAACAGCGTCATTTGTGGCCTGGAATGAATAGTGGTATTGGCGGCGGAGAAAAGAACAGCGACGAAATTATTAACGAAATTATGATTACCAGGGGAATTTTGCCTAAAAGCCCTGGAGCGGTGCATTGGAGTATTGGTGCATTAACCAAACACGAGAGTTTACGTAACGATTTATTAAAAGGCCCTTACAAGCAAGATGCTTTGGTTCCGGCTTCGCCCTGGCTGGATGACCGTGCCCCGGCAGAACCAAAAGTTAATGTAGAAGCCAAAGAAACAGATTTTTATGTAAAATGGACACCTAAAAACGAGGATGATGTCTTCAGGTATATTGTGTATAGCCAGTATGGCGATCAATGGACCTATACGATTTTAAATGCCAAAAGCAGGTTTTTACTGGTTCCTAAGTCTGCAATGTATACTTCAGGCAAAGTTAGCCTTAAAACCGAACTGAAAAATATTGCAGTAACGGCTGTAGACCGGACCGGGAACGAAAGTAAGATGGAAATTATGCAGGTTATGCCGTAAAAATGGTCAGCGAGATGTTAAATTAACCCTTTGGTGGAGTAACTAATTTGTGTTTATAATGGCTTAAAGGTGTTTATTCGGTAGTTTTACAGAACTAAATACTAATAAGAATAATGAATAACTCAATTGCCGAAAGCAAGACTAAGACAAATTACGCTGTTCCTCTAATTACCATTACACTTTTATTTTTTATGTGGGGATTTATAACCTGCATGAACGATATTTTAATTCCTTATCTGAAAGAGCTTTTTAAACTGAGTTACGTTGGATCCTTAATGGTTCAGTTTTGTTTCTTTGGTGCTTACTTTATAGGTTCGTTAATTTATTTTATCATCTCGTATACCAAAGGCGATCCAATTAATAAAGTGGGTTACAAAAAAGGCATTTTATTTGGAATACTATTGGCCGCAGTAGGCTGTGTACTTTTTTATCCGGCGGCAACTTATTCGGTTTATCCATTGTTTTTGGGAGCTTTGTTTGTTTTAGGCTTAGGTTTTACCGTATTACAAATTACCGCAAATGCTTATGTTTCGCTTTTAGGACCCGAAGATAGCGCATCAAGCCGGTTAAATTTAACTCAGGCTTTTAATGCTTTTGGTACAACCATTGCCCCAATTCTTGGCGGGCATTTAATTTTCGAATTATTTTCTGAAGCAGACGGAAGTTTCAGCGCATCAGCAACACGCATTCCTTATTTAATATTTGCAGGAATACTATTGCTGGTAGCCTTGTTAATTTTTTATGTGAAATTGCCATCCTTTAAAGCTGAAGAAGATGAAAAGGTTAAAGGCTTTGGTGTTTTAAAGTTTACGCATTTAAAACTGGGTATTGTGGCCATATTCTGTTACGTAGGTGCAGAGGTTGCCGTTGGAAGTTTCATCATCAGCTTATTAAAAGAAATTAAAGGTTTTGATGAAGTCATCAGTAAAAATTACCTTTCTCTTTACTGGGGTGGCGCAATGATTGGTCGTTTTGTAGGTTCAATATCGCTTAACCATACCTTAAGCCAGACCAAAAAAATCATTTACATGCTTGGTACAGGTATTTTGGTATTTGTATTAATTTTTAGCATAGTAAGTTTAAGCTTTGCGCAAATCAGTTTCTTCCTGGTTTTTATAGGTTTAAACTTTATTGCGTTCTTGATCGGAAAATCTGCTCCTGCCAGAACACTGGCAATTTTTTCTGCCGTTAACGTATTGCTATTGGTTTCTGCTATGGTTAATAAAGGTGATACTGCCATGTACAGCATCCTGGGGATCGGAATTTTTAATTCGATTATGTTCTCTAATATTTATACACTTGCTATTGCCAAGTTAGGAAGTTATACCAGTCAGGGCTCATCATTATTGGTTATGGCTATTTTAGGAGGAGCCATAATGCCTCTTATACAGGCTGCAATTGCCGATAAAATTGGTGTTCACCACTCATTTGTATTGCCTTTAGTTTGTTACCTGTTTATTTTATACTTCGGGATTTATTGCTCCAAACGATTGAAAAATATTGAGCAAACCAGTATGAAATCTGGACACTAAAGGAAAAAGTCAGGAAATATTTCCTGACTTTTTCCTTTATAACCATCCTGCTTTCGTAGTTGCCTAAGCATTTTAATCCTGACTTATCAGATAGGTTTTAAATCCATCAAAATCAACCCCCAGTTTATCTGCATGTTTGGGTTTGCTTTCCAAAGATTTTACCTGTTCAGGGATTTCTATTTTTGCAGCAATATCATCCGGAAAAATATCAGGAAATTTGCAGGCATGTGCGGTAGATAAAAATACTGCGGCGCCATTATCCTGTGGGATCTCCTTCCTGTATTTTTCAACAGCCAGGTAAGCAATGGCCGTATGCGGGCAGGCTACATAATCATATTTGGCATCTATTTCTTTAATGGCTGCAAGCGTTTCGTCATCGTTAAAACGGTATGAGGTAACGATTTTTTTCAAGGCCTCTAAATCCTGGTTAAACAAATCCATAATGCGTACCCAGTTACTTGGTGCGCCAACATCCATGGCGTTGGCATAAGTTTGCACGGATGGCCTGGTTTCGTATATGCCGCTTTCTAAAAAACGAGGTACTGTATCGTTTACATTTGTTGCCGCAATAAATTGTTTTACGGGTAAGCCGAGTTTATAGGCTAATAAGCCTGCCCCGATATTGCCAAAGTTTCCACTGGGTACAGAAAACAAAACATCGCTGAAACCTTGCTTTTTAAGTTGGGCGTAGGTATTGAAATAATAGAAAGTTTGCGGAATTAATCTTGAAATATTGATTGAATTGGCAGAAGTTAACCTGAACTTCGCATTAAGTTCTTCATCAGCAAAAGCTTGTTTTACTAAGGCCTGGCAGTCGTCAAATGTACCTTTAACCTCAATTGCCCTGATGTTTTGTCCGTTGGTTGTTAGCTGAAGTTCTTGTATCGGGCTTACTTTTCCTTCAGGGTAAAGTATGGTTACACGGGTATTCGGAACCCCTAAGAAGCCAAGTGCTACAGCGCCTCCGGTATCGCCCGAAGTTGCAACCAAAACATCCAGGAGTTGTTCTCCATCTTTAAGGAAATAAGCCATTACCCTGCTCATAAAACGAGCACCAAAATCTTTAAAAGCTAAGGATGGGCCATGAAATAATTCCAGTACAAAGGTTTTTTCATCAAGCTTAACTGCAGGGGCTTCAAAATTAATGGCATCATCAACAATCGCCTTTAAATCATCAGCCGGAATTTCATCTTTAAGCAAAGCTGACGCTACTTTATAGGCAATTTCCGGTAAAGAATATTGCTCAATGTTTTGGATAAACGCTGGGTCAAGCTGCGGGATTTCTACAGGCATGTACAAACCTTTATCTTGCGGCATGCTGTTAAAAACGGCCTCTTTAAAGGAAACACGTAAAGTTTTATTATTGGTTGAATATAGTTTCATTTTATGGTATAAGGTTTAAGTGTAAAGTTTAAAGAAACATACGGCGTTTTAGTTTCTTATTTGGGCTAGGGGTTTATACGGTTAGCCTTTAACTCACATCTTTCTTACATTACTCTTGGACCTTCGGCATTTACCGAAGAAACATAAGCTTTGCTGTTAATATTAATTTTGTTTAAGTATTGTTGTTGTGCTTTGGTAATGCGTTTTGCGGTTTCTTCATCTTTGGTTAAAGCAAAAACCGAAGGGCCTGAACCTGAAATTCCGAATCCGATTGCGCCATTTTCCATAGCCAGATTTCTCATTTCCTCAAAGCCAGGAATTAAAATGGAACGGGTAGGCTCCACCAAAACATCTTTCATGCTTCGCCCGATTAAGTCAAAATCGTTCATAAATAATCCGCTCACTAAGCCGGCAACATTTCCCCACTGGGTTACAGCATCTTTCAACAATACCTTACTGCGAATCATTTGGCGGGCATCTTTGGTTGGAACATCAACTTCTGCATAAACAATGGCTGCATACATGCCTTCGGGCGTTGGTAAAGAAATTACATCAAGTGGTTCGTAACTTCTAACTAAAACAAAACCACCAAGCAGGGCAGGGGCAACATTATCTGCATGGCCATAACCGCAAGCCAGTTCTTCACCCTTCATCGCAAAAGGTACCAATTCGGCAGGTGTTAATAAATCGCCCATTAATTTGTTAATGGCAAATAAACCGGCTACTGTACTTGCAGAACTTGACCCCAATCCGCTTCCGATTGGCATTTTTTTATGCAATTCTATTTCCACACCAATGTCCAAGCGATTGATGTGTTTTAAATAATGCTGAACACTTGCGCTAACAGTATTTTTTGTAGCATCGAGCGGTAATCTACCCTCATCGCCAGTAATTCTTTTAATCAGTACACCGGGTGTATCTGTTAAACGCATCTCCACTTCATCGCCTGGTTCGTTAACGGCGAAGCCTAATACATCAAAACCACAAACTACGTTGGCTACTGTTGCTGGTGCGAAAACCTTTATACTTTTGATCGTATTTGCAGATGCTTTTTTCAGCTCTTCTTTTGGTTTAAGTTCTAATTTATCTTCCATTGTTATCTTTTCAGATTATATTTTAAATGTGGCAAGGTTTATTTTTTGCGCACCCATTTTATTTTTAAAGCAGACATTTTTTCGTTTTCCAGTCTGATATTTTCACAAATACTAAAATCGTTTTTCAGGTAAAATTTTAAAGGTGAATGGTAAAATTGTCCGTCTTGTTTAATCTCACTTTCTTGATCAATCACCCAGCCATTTAGTTCTGTGTTAGTTTCTTTTATTTTAGTAATCAAAAGCAAGCCATTTCTCCTGCCTTGCACTTTCTGGTCAATAATAATTGCAAACCAGGTTTCTTCTTCTCTTATAAAGGTAAATGCCCAACCTTTAATTTCGCCATCGATAAATAATAAATAATGCTCTTTCTGCGATAAAGCATTTAAGTATTCATCAAATGCATTTAAGCTTTCTAAGTTTAGCCTTTTTGGGTACTCTTGATTCCAAAGTATAATGATGGCTTCTTTTTCGAGAATGCTTAAATCTTTTTTGACCAAAACCTCTGTCTGCATGTTCATTAAATGACTTGTTTGCACTTATAAAACGTATCTATTTTTTGGTTAAAGCTATTTTTAAACCCAACAGGATAAAAATAACACCTGATGTTCTGTTTATCCAGTTTTCAATGTTTTTGTTTTTATTAAATAACCGGGCTGCCTTACTTCCGGCTAATGCTAAAAATGAGCACCAGATTAAGGTTACAAAAAACAGGATTATGCCCAATGTTAAATAAGGAACTGGATTGTTAATTTCGGTGCTACTAATAAACTGGGGTAAAAATGCGAGGAAAAACAAGGCTATTTTAGGATTTAAAACATCACTTAGCAATGCGGTGAAGAACATTTGCTTCATGCCCGTAACTTTTGTTTCGGCAAGTTTAACCTCAACAGGTTCACTTTTTCCGGTAAAAGATTTATAACCTAAATAAATTAAGTAGGCTGCTCCTAAATACTTAACGATGCTGAAAGCCATTGCCGATTTTGATAAAATTTGAGAGAGCCCAAAGGTGGCTGCACAAGTATGCACAAGCAAGCCCAGGCTTACGCCTAAAGCAGAGTATAAACCGGCAGTTTTTCCTTTCGAAATGCTGCGCGTTAAAACCATTACCGTATCTACACCTGGTGTAATAACCACAATAATTGCCGTTAATATAAAAGCCCCTAAATTTTCTATCCCTAACATAATAATTATGAAATTAATTGTTGTATGTGGTATTTTAAATGCACTATATAATCTTCAATAAAATAGGCGAGGGTATGCATTTCTATTTTTCCTTTCCCGGTATCGCAAATGTTTTGCAGCTTATTTTCAGGTATTTTTTCAATTACCCTGCAAATGTGCCCGTTTAGTAATTTCCAAAGCATTTTAACATCTTCAACATCAGCTTCCTGGTAATTCTGATAACAAACCCATTCATCCTGGTGATAAACAATTTTAACTCCTTGTTCATATTGTCCTACAATTAAACGGCGGATGTTATTTGAAGCACTATCAACCAAGTGACCTAATAATTCCTTTTTAGACCACTTTAACGGATTGGGTTTATAATTCCAGGTTTCTTTTACAATATTTTCAAAATCAATCAAAGCCTGGTCAACCAGGTTAAGAATTTCATTTTTTTGTTCCAAAACGAGGCTCATTACCTTAATTGTTTAAGTTGCCTACATTGATGATGTCGGCAAAAACGCCTGCAGCTGTAACTTCTGCACCAGCACCTGGTCCTTTAACCACCAAAGGGCGCGATTTGTACCGGTCGGTAGTGAAGGAGATAATGTTATCACTTCCCGATAGCATGTAAAACGGATGGCTGTCGTTAACCATTTGTAGACTGATTTCTACATTTCCATCTTCAAGTTTACCAATGTAGCGTAAAACCTTTCCTTCGTTAGCCGCTTTATTTTTAAGTTCTTCAAAGTAGGCTGAGTTGGCTTGAAGTTCATTATAAAAATCTTCTACCGTTGCGGCCTGTAAGCAGGCTTGTGGTAATATGTTATCAATCTTTACATCACTTGCTTCTAAAGGATAACCTGCATCGCGAGCCAGGATGAGCATTTTTCTCATAAAATCCTTTCCATTTAAATCGTCACGCGGATCGGGTTCGGTATAACCCAATTCCTGTGCTTCTTTAACGGTTTCATAAAAACCTGCTTCTCCTTTAAAATTATTGAAGATATAAGAAATTGTTCCCGATAAGATGGCTTCGATACGGGCAACCTTATCACCGCTCATCATCAATTCCCGTAGTGTGCGGATGATTGGTAAGCCTGCACCCACATTGGTTTCATAATAAAAATCTACACCAAACTTACGGGCAGTATCTTTAAATGATTTGTATTGTGCAAAATCTGCAGAATTCCCCTTTTTATTGCAGGTAACCACAGAAATACTACTTTCAAAAATGCCCTGATAAAATTCTATTGGCGATTCGCTTGCTGTGTTGTCTACAAAAACACAATTTGGCAAGTTTAAGGCTTTCATCTTCTCCACAAAAACTGACAGGTCAGCTGGTTCGCCGTTATTATTTAATTCTTGTTCCCAATCCTCTAAAGACAAACCTTCGCTTTTGAAAACCATTTTCCTGGTATTGCTTATTCCGGCAACTTTAACCTGCAAATCATTATTGGCAGCTAAGAAAGGCATTTGTTCCCGCAATTGATTAAATAAGGTTTTGCCGATATTTCCAGTGCCTAAGCAGAAAATGTTTAGGGTTCGTTTTAAATCGGTAAAGAAAGCATCGTGTACCGCATTAACTGCTTTTGACAGATCGGCCGCACTGATAATTACGGAAATATTATATTCGGAAGAGCCTTGTGCAATTGCCCTTACATTAATTCCGTTTCTGCCTAAGGCATTAAATAAACGGCCACTCATTCCAGGTGTACGTTTCATGTTTTCGCCAACAATAGCTAAAACTGCAAGGTTGTTTTCAACTTCCGGAAGTTCTAATTTTATGGCATCCAGTTCCAGTTCAAATTCCTTTTTGATTAAAGCAATGGCCTGTGAAGCATCAGCGGGTTTAACTGCAAAAGTAATGCTATGCTCAGACGAAGATTGAGTAATCAGCACCACGTTAATTTGCTCACGGGATAGTAAAGAGAATAAACGGCCGCTGAAACCCGCTTTACCCACCATACCGCTACCACTTAAGTTAATGATGCTGATGTGATCAATAGAAGAAATTCCTTTGATGGGTAAACTTGATGGCTTAACATCACTTTTAATATAAGTGCCTGCAAAATCCGGTTCAAAAGTGTTTTTAATAACAATTGGGATTTTTTTCATGAAAGCTGGAATCATGGTGGGTGGATAAATCACTTTTGCCCCAAAATAACTTAGCTCCATGGCCTCTGTATAACTTAACTCTGGCAAAGAGAATGCTTTTTTCACAATACGTGGATCTGCGGTCATCATACCATTTACATCTGTCCAGATCTCTATTTCCTCTGCATTTAAAGCGGCAGCCCAAACTGCTGCGGTATAATCAGAACCACCTCTGCCTAAAGTCGTAATCCTACCAGCTGCATTGCTTGAAATAAAACCAGTTACAAAAAGAACCTTACTTTTGTTGGCCTGGTAAAAATCGTTGATTAACATTTCAGTCAATTCGGTATCTACCTTTGCCTGACCGAAATTACCATCAGTTTTAATTAGCTCCGAACCATTTACATACTGCGCTTCACCAAAAGATTGTGCAGCAATATGTGCAATCATAAAGGTTGAGCAGCGCTCGCCATAACTTAAAATCTGGTCTTTGGTTTGCAAACTCAGTTCGCGCAAATTGCTTACGGCCTGTAATAAGTCTTCCAGCTCATTAAAAAAGATTTTTAACCGGGTAAACACCGGATTTTGAGCTGCTGCTGGAAGCAACGAGCGAATAACCGCAAAATGCTTTGCTTCAATTTCTTTTAAAGATGAGTCGTAATCTTCGCCTCGTTCGGCACTTTCGGCCATATCCGTTAGCAAATTGGTTACGCCACTCATTGCCGATAATACAACTATCGGATTGTTCTTCTGTTTTTCTTCAGCCACCAGGCGTAAGAGTGTTTTAATGTTCTCGGCCGAACCTACGGATGTGCCGCCGAATTTGAGTACCTTCATTATTTTTGGGTTTAAAAAATTTGGGTTAAAAAAAAAGTCCCGACTCGGGTCGGGACTTTCTTTGTGTTTTATGTTTTTTCAATTTACAACAAATTAGTCCCTCTGGTTTATACCGGTGGTTGTAATAATTGTTGTAATAATCGAAGTGTTAAAATTCATCTTGTCTTTGTGTACTTTGTACACCGTAAAGTAGGAGAATATTTTTTTAAAATGCAAATATTTTTTCAATTTTATTTAAAATTTATCAATAAAACGATTAACTAAATAAAATAGCCATATATTTTGAATAAAGAAAGGAAGCTCATGGTCGGTGTTATCACCGTACCGCCTAAAATGAATATGGTTTGTTTTTGTGCAATTGGTGATAATACCAAACAAAGGCGGATAAGCTTGTAAATGAGGAATAAGTTTGTGGCTCTTTTCCCATATGCCATTTTACCACTTCTATCTTACAGCCTTTTCCATTCCTAATTAATACCTTTGTTGCAAATATGCAGGGCTTAGTTATTAAATCTACAGGGAGTTGGTATAGTGTTTTAGCCGACGATGGTAAACGCTACGATTGTCGCATTGTAGGCAAATTCAGGATTAAAGGACTTAAAACCACCAACCCGATAGCGGTTGGAGATCGGGTAAAATTTGAGCTGGAACGAGATAGCAATCAAGGTTTAATAAATGAGATGCTACCCCGTAAAAATTATATCATTCGCAAATCCATTAACCTGAGTAAGCAAGCTCAAATTCTTGCAGCAAATCTGGATATGGCTATGCTGGTGGTTACCTTAGCCTCGCCACGCACATCTTTAGGTTTTATAGACCGTTTTCTGGTAACTGCAGAGGCCTATGATGTTCCTGCAGTTCTGGTATTTAATAAGTTAGATTTGTTTAGCAAGGAAGGGCTTGAAATTCTACAGGAATTTAAAAATATCTACGAAAATATTGGTTATGCATGCTATGAAGTTTCCGCACTGAAAGGAATTAATATACCTGTTATCCAGGAATTGATTACCGATAAAATTACTTTAATTTCTGGTCATTCAGGTGTAGGGAAATCAAGTTTAATTAATGCGCTTCTGCCTGATCGTGATTTAAGAACCGGCGAGGTTTCTGACTGGAGCGATAAAGGACAGCATACTACAACTTTTGCAGAAATGTTTGAATTGCCGCAGGGTGGTTTTATTGTGGATAGCCCAGGCATTAGGGAGTTGGGCGTTATTGATATTGAGAAGGAAGAACTTGGACATTTTTTCAGGGAAATATTTAAAACTTCGCACAATTGCCGTTTTAACAATTGCAGACATATAAATGAGCCTGGTTGTGCCGTTTTAGAAGCTGTTAATACAGGTGAAATTGCCGTTTCGAGGTACGAAAGTTACCTGAGCATTTTCCACGGAAATGATACCCGACATTAAAAACAAAAATCGAAACAACACTCAATCGCTTAACTGATAAATGTGGGAGTGTTTGTGGTTAAAAAAATAAAAGATGAAATTTAAACTGGGTGATTTTGTTCGTTTTGTTGATGAAAAACGTGAGGGTTATGTAACCAAGGTTATTG
Source organism: Pedobacter nototheniae (assembly GCF_032678625.1). Taxonomy (GTDB): domain Bacteria; phylum Bacteroidota; class Bacteroidia; order Sphingobacteriales; family Sphingobacteriaceae; genus Pedobacter; species Pedobacter nototheniae_A. The sequence goes on from NZ_JAVTSO010000005.1 coordinate 126,356, forward strand.
ATAACCAAACGCTGGGCGTAACAGATAGTGATGGGTTTGAAATTCCGGTTGCGGTAAGTAATTTAACCTCGGTACATGGCTATGGTGCAGCCGAAGAAGAAGATTTACCGAAGCCAATAGTTGTAAACGTGCCCACAATAAATAAAACTGAAAGTGGAATTTACCTTGCCGTGGCTACAGATGAAAAAGTAGGTAATGTAGTTCATTTCCATTTACAAAACCACAGTCCAAATGTTTTATTGGTTAGTTTAACAACCCAGCGTAAAGATAAATATGCAGGTTCTTTTTATGGTGTTATCGAAGCACATCAGTCGGCCTTAGTCTATTCGGCTTCCATTCCTGATCTGGACATTTGGCCCGAATTTAATTTTCAGTTTCTGATGTTTAGCAAAGCTGATGTCAAACCAGTTGAGCCTGTAGTAATTAAAAAGAAATTCAGGGCAAAAGATTTTAGTACGGATCAAAAAGAATTACCTCAATTAAAAAATAAAGGCTGGTTAATCAGATTAGACGAACAGGTTCAGGTAACCATCGATGCGCAAAAATTAAAAGAGAGTTTCTTTAAATCACCTGCCGAAAAGAAAACGGTATCCGCGCCTGAAAGAGAGATTGATTTACATATAGAAAAGCTAAGAGACGATCATCACTTTTTGGAAGCCGATGAAATGTTGCAGATTCAGATAGCTCATTTTCAGCATGCATTGGATGCAGCCATTGTACATCATTTTGATAAAATTATTTTTATACACGGTACCGGAAACGGAACCCTAAGAGATAAAATCCATAAACTGATTAGCAAAAATCCACATATAAAAACCTATATGGATGCCCGTAAAGAAAAATTTGGCTACGGTGCTACAGAAGTCGTATTTAAATAGGCCGAACTAATGGGAGCGAATTTTCACTCCCATTAGTTCAGTATTTCAACTATAAGTACAATGGAGTTGTTGCTTAATGCCTCTAATTCTATTTGCTCAGTCCCAAAGTGCTAAGCCATCGCGGGCATGCATTAAGCGCTCCTCTACTTCAAATGCGCCATCTATTGTAAAAGCGTAAAAACTATTTTTAGGTTTCTGCATTTTATATATCGCTTCCTTACGACCTTCAAAAATCCCGGCACTAATCCGAAGCGGTAAGTCATTAAACAAAATAATTTCAATTAACTCGTTCGGGCTGTTTTCGAAGTCAAAAGAATATACAGCATCCCAGAGAACCCCTGTTAAATAAGCCTGATCGACATGGAAAGCCCCGTTTTTTTACCGGGCTTGCAGCAAGAGCAGGACTACCAAAAAGCATGCAAACGCGGCGATAATTTTCCAATAAAATAGGTTGTTTTGCCAGCTTTAACCGTTATTTTGTTAGCCGGTTTGGAACGCTTAACCGTATGTGGAGCGACAACACTAAAATTAAGGTACACTTTTTGCGATAATGAAATTTCTTTTTATAAAAGATTAAAATTAGCTTTGCCGCTATTAATGAAACACCTGGTTACCATATCTCTTGTATTTTTTAGCTTAACACATTTGGCAAAAGCCGAACGTGTTGAAGGGCTTAGGATATTAAATGAATATTGTAATGAGCATAAAATCAGTGTGAATACAGCTGATAATGTGTCGGTTAAGCTTAATGAACACCGTAATCCTTATTTGCTTTCTTACACCCGACTTGCTTTAATTGGTACCCAACCGCAATTAAAAGTCGAAAAATATGTGAGCGTAAATCAGGTTATTGCTGATTTAACGATACGGAAAAAGCCAAAGAACAACAGCCCTTAGTTCTCTTTCTTGAAAAATCTTTTGATAAGATTTTGATCCCCATTTAAACCAGCAACTGCCAAACTGACTTAGAACAAGCCATGGCGTGGTTGTTGTAACACAACAATTTTTTAATAATAAATACGATTTAAGATATAATGTTAGGATTTTTAGCCAAGGTTTTCGGAAGTAAATCAGAAAGAGATATAAAGAGCATACAGCCGCTGGTTGTTAAAATAAACGAAGAATATGCAAAGCTTTCTTCAATAAGCAATGATGAATTGCGCACTAAGACAATAGAATTTAAAGGCAGGATTTCTGCTTTTTTAACAGATATAGATGCTAAAATTTCGGCCTTAAAAGCTGATGCAGAAAACGAAGATTTAGATCTTCACCAGAAAACAGCTTTATACGATCAGGTTGATGCTTTAGGTAAAGACCGTGATGCAGAACTGGAAAAAGTACTTTTAGAAATTCTTCCTGAAGCATTTGCCGTTGTTAAAGAAACTTCGCGCCGTTTAAGTGAAAATGAATTTTTAGAAGTAACGGCTACCCAGTTTGACCGCGATTATGCGGCACGCAAAAACAATGTTAAAATTATTGGCGATAAAGCTCAATGGGCCAATAAATGGGATGCAGCCGGTACAGAAGTAGCCTGGAACATGGTACACTACGATGTACAGTTAATTGGTGGTGTTGTTTTACACAGTGGTAAAATTGCGGAAATGGCAACTGGTGAGGGTAAAACCCTTGTAAGTACATTGCCTGCTTATTTAAATGCACTGGCCGGTCAGGGTGTTCACATTGTTACCGTGAATGATTACCTTGCCCGTAGGGATAGTGAGTGGAATGGCCCTTTATTTGAATTCCATGGTTTAAGTGTAGATTGTATTGATAAACACGAACCAAACTCAGAAGAAAGAAGAAAAGCGTACGCTGCAGATATTACTTACGGAACCAATAATGAATTCGGTTTTGATTACCTGCGTGACAATATGTCGCAAACGCCAGATCAGTTGGTGCAACGTAAATTGCACTTTGCAATGGTGGATGAGGTCGATTCAGTTTTAATTGATGATGCACGTACCCCTTTAATTATTTCAGGTCCTATTCCTCATGGCGATCAGCACGAATTTTATGAGTTAAAACCACGCATTGAGCGTTTGGTTAATGCTCAAAAAGCCTATGTAACACAAGCTTTAAACGAAGCTAAAAAATTAATCAATGCCGGTAACAACGGTACCGAAGAAGGTGAAGGCGGTTTAGCTTTATTACGTGCTTTTCGTGGTTTGCCAAAAAACAAAGCTTTAATTAAATTCTTAAGTGAAAGCGGTGTACGTGGTTTGTTGTTAAAAACAGAAAACCACTATATGGCAGATCAATCTAAGAATATGCCAAAGGTAGATTCTGAATTGTTCTTTTATATTGATGAAAAAAATAACCAGGTAGAATTAACTGAAAAAGGGATTGAATTAATTACCCAATCAGGAGAAGATCCTCATTTCTTTGTATTGCCTGATGTAGGTACTGAAGTTGCGGAACTGGAAAAATCTGATCTTCCTTTAGAAGAGAAAGTAGTAACCAAAGATGCTTTAATGCGTGATTATTCTGTTAAGGCAGAACGTATTCACTCTGTAAACCAGTTGTTAAAAGCATATACCTTATTCGAAATTGATGTTGAATACATCATTGATGAAGGTAAAATTAAAATTGTTGATGAGCAAACCGGTCGTATTATGGATGGCCGCCGTTACTCAGATGGTTTACACCAGGCAATTGAAGCTAAAGAAAATGTTAAGGTTGAGGATGCTACACAAACCTATGCTACCGTAACACTTCAAAACTATTTCCGTATGTACCACAAACTTTGCGGTATGACGGGTACTGCAACAACAGAAGCAGGCGAATTTTGGTCTATCTATAAATTAGATGTGGTTGAGATTCCGACCAACAGAAATATTTCAAGAAGAGATGAGCAGGATTACGTTTACCGTACCGTTCGTGAAAAATATAATGCTGTAGCATCTGAAATTCAATTCCTTGTTTTCCCATATTCTCATTACGAAACAGAATATGAACTGGATAAAGAAGGAAATGCCAAACAAAAAGACGGTAAACCGGTGGTTAAATACGATGCAACGGGTAGAGCCGTACCTAAGCTTGATGCTAAAGGTGCATTAATACCTGCGGTTAACCCTCAAACTGGTCAGTTAGAACCAAAAGCAGGTCGTCCGGTATTGGTTGGTACAACCTCAGTAGAAATTTCAGAGTTGTTAAGCCGGATGCTTAAACTCCGCGGAATTAAACACAATGTATTAAATGCCAAAATGCACCAGAAAGAGGCCGATATTGTTGCCGAAGCTGGTCAGGCAGGAACCGTTACCATTGCAACCAACATGGCTGGTCGTGGTACCGATATTAAATTGGGGGCAGGCGTTAAAGATGCTGGTGGTTTAGCTATTGTTGGTACCGAGCGTCACGAATCACGTCGTGTAGATAGACAGTTACGTGGTCGTGCTGGTCGTCAGGGTGATCCGGGATCATCTCAATTCTTCGTTTCGCTGGAAGATAACTTAATGCGTTTATTTGGTTCAGAACGTATTTCTGGTATCATGGTGCGTATGGGTATCGAAGATGGCGAGGTAATTCAGCACTCCATGATTACAAAATCTATTGAGCGTGCACAAAAGAAAGTAGAAGAAAACAACTTCGGTATTCGTAAACGCTTATTGGAGTACGATGATGTAATGAACTCTCAGCGTACCGTTATTTATGCTAAACGTAAAAATGCTTTATTCGGCGAACGTTTAGATGTGGACATGAACAATATGGTTTTCGATGTTGCTGAAGATATCGTTACTGAATATAAACAAGAAGCAAACTATGACGGCTTTAAATTAGAAGTGATTAAAAACTTCTCATTTGATACCAGCATTAACGAAAAAGAATTCTCTTCATCAAACGTAACTCAGTTAACAGAGAAATTATTTGATGAGGCTGAATCGTTCTACGCCCGTAAATCAGATGCAATTATTCAGCAATCATTGCCCGTTTTAAAACAGGTATTTGAAGAGCGTGGTGAGCATATCGAACAAATTGTTGTTCCTTTTACAGATGGTATTCGCGGAATCCAGGTTGCTGTAGATTTGAAGAAGGCCATTGAAAATAAAGGTAAAGAAGTTGTTCGTTCATTTGAAAAAACAATTGTACTTGCTTTAATTGATGATAGCTGGAAAGAGCATTTACGTGAAATGGATGATTTGAAACAGTCTGTTCAAAATGCAGTTTACGAACAAAAAGATCCATTGGTAATTTATAAAATGGAAGCCTTTAACTTATTTAAAAGCATGCTGAATGCAGTAAATAAAGAGGTTGTAAGTTTCTTGTATAAAGGTGGTATTCCTGTTCAGCAGGAAGCAGAACAAGTTAGAGAAGCTCCGGCTCCGCAAAAACAACCTAAGCTACAAACAACCAAACAAGAGTTTGGAAGAGAAGAGCCAGGTGTTGAATTTGGAGATACACGTGAAGCAGTTCCTCAGCAACCCGTTCGCAAAGAAGCAACCGTTGGGCGTAATGAGCCTTGCCCTTGTGGTAGTGGCAAAAAATACAAAAACTGCCACGGAGCTAATTTGTAATTAAAATATAAATATTTTGTAAAGGCCTTGAGAAATCAAGGCCTTTTTTTGTATAACTAAATTTTTAATTTTCAAATTAAACCCTATATTTAGAAAAGGGGATTTTCGAAGTTTTTATAGTTTCGATGTTGCGAAAGGATTAAAAAATAGAATAAATCAATTTGAAACTGGTAGGCAGTTTCCTGATGATAAATAAACTTAAAATGGAGTCCAGAAACCATTATAAACGGGGCGGTACTGAAAAGCCATAAGAGTAAGAAACACACACACAAACACACAAATGAAAAAAGTTTTTAACGTTGCCGCCTTGAGCGCGACACTGCTGTTCTCCAGCTGCGCCACTGTTTTTACAGGGTCAAAACAAACCGTTCAAATTAATTCTATTCCTCCGGCTGCCGACATTGAAGTTGATGGCATTAAAGTTGGCGTAACCCCGATGGCAGTTCCTTTAAAGAAAGGATTTACGGGACAAACATTATCCTTGAAATTGGACGGATACGAAACAAAAACATTTCAACCTGGAACCACCTTTAATCCGGTAGCTGTTTTAAATTTAATAGGCTTATTTGGTTTCGCAATAGATGCGGCTACAGGCGCTATGATGAAGTACGATCCAAAGGTTCATGAAATTAAATTAGAACCAAAAAAATAAAATCAACTCACCTTTTCAGGCGCTTGAAAACGAGGGCATTTTGATGTTAATCTTGTTTAAGCTTTTTTAGGTAATAATCAGACAAAAAAAAACCGCCACAATTAATGTTAATTGTGGCGGTAAATAAATTACAAATTGTATTCCTACAATGGAATCACTTTAAATGAACCACTGCTGTTTGAATAATAGCCTTTTGCGTAAGTAGTATTTGGGGCGTTATATTTTAGCTTACTAAATTTAACACCATCAATTTGATACTCTTTATAAAATTCAAGGCCTGTATCGGTTACTATAAACGAAATGCTTATGCTTTTACCTGTTACATTCAAATAACGATTTGGCCTTACCACGCCACTTACTGTAGAAGTGGTAGAAGTTGTTGCATAGGCAGTACCGTTTACCTCTAATTTAAAAGTTCTGAATGCATTAAAAGTAGTTGCAGCAGCTTTGTAATTAGTAATAATGGTTGGCAATTGAGCCGCATCAACAGATTTCATCTTCATAATGTTGCCATATTTTCTACCTTTTAACAAGATAGAATCCTGGTTGGCACTAAGCACTAAAAATTCAAAATCACCTTTCATGCCTGCATCTGTAGTTCCGATGTTGGCTGCCGCGAGTTGAGCAGCTGTAGGGTTAGAGCCATTGCCAACTGTATAATAGGCCGGTAAGCCAAAATAATGAATAACCGAATTATAGCTGTCGAATGTGAGGATTGGCCCGGCACCTGGATAAACTTTAAAACTGCCAGTCTGTAAAGTAGCTACATAATCTGCCTGGATGGTTACATCTACTGCACTGGTGAAATTAGGGAAAAGATTAAATCCTCCGTATTCCGTATTTACACCGGGATAATAACTAAATATCCATGCTTGCTTTGTTTTAACCGCACTATACACATTATCAACACTGGCATTTAATCTTGTGGTTGGATCTTCATCAAATATTCTATCTTTCTTTTTATCACAACCTGCAAATAAAAGAACTGATACTATTGATACTAATAAAAATTGTTTTTTCATGATTCTTTTAATTTAAGGTAGGGTGGTTTGATCAAATGTTGGCAAGCCTGCAACTTTAGCTTGAATATTTGCCCTTAATACATCCATATCAATTCCAAATTCATTTTTCATATAGGTTTTAACAATTTCCATTTTTGTTGTAATGGTTGCTATCCCTGCTAATGCTGCTGCAGAAGTTCCTGCCGAATTTAAGTAAGCCGTATAATCAGTTGCAGATGTGGTTACGTAAAACGAATATAACTCAGCAAAATCCTCGGTACCTTCTTTTGATGCGTATGGAGAAATAAAGCCGGCAGTAATTGCCGCCGCATTAGATGTAAACGCTGTATTCCAGGTATCACCTACATATGCCAAACCAGAAATTGTAAGAAAGCTGGTTGGAAAAGGCTTGGTTTGGTTAAGTATGTGCTGAAATTCATGGTGGATAACATGAAAATAGTATTGATTTAAATAACTGATGCTTGTAGAATTTGTAGGTAAATTATTTAAATTGTATAAGTTGATTTTTTTACCACCTTCGGCTGTTCCAAGTACAATTGTACCATTACTTTTAACTGATGAACTGCCTATGTATGATAAAAGTTTAGGAAAATATCTCTTAATAAAAGTTTTGCTTCCGGTAACTTCATCATAGGGTTTTAAACCAAATTGCAACAATAACTTTGTCATTCTAACCGATGCATCGTATGTTGCAGGCACCAGGTTATAAGTTATATCACTTTCTCTATCAACATATTTGTAAATGATATCGATATTATAAGGAACAGTATAATTGTTGTATACGTAATTATCTAAAGCATTTTTAGGAAGATTAGAATCCACAAAAACACTTTTATCGCTTAGCTTTTCTTTTTTACAAGATGTATAAATCAAGCTGATGAGGGCTAAGCATATAAGGTTATATTTAATTTTCATAGTTATCTTGGATTAGGAGTTAAACCTGCTGCAATTACATCTTGAGGTAATTGTATAGCTCTTCTTGGATCTTTAATGGCCAAAGTATTACTGGAAACACTATTTATTACCGCTCCTGTTGTACTTCTTCTGGTTACTTCAATACCATATCTTTTAATATCGAACCATCTTAAACCCGTATGGTAGGTTTCAATTCTTCTCATGTATAATACAGCGTGCAACATGTTCTCCTGTGTGCCGGCCTCGATGGTAAATTCAGGATTCAACTTTTTCTTCGGTGTAGGCGCTGTTGGAGTGTAATAGGCGAAAGAATTTGCCCATGTATTGATGTTCGCCTCTGTTAAAGTTGGTAAAGTTGTACTGGTGTAGGTGAAATTACCCCAATATTGCATATCGGCAAGGGCAGCGGTATAGTTTTTCAATTGGATATTTGCCTCTGCTCTGGTTAGTAAAACCTCCTCGAATGTAAAAGGAGAAAATACACCATGAGAAAACCCAGTATTAGCAACCGGATCGGTGGTTTCAAATTGATAACTTAAGTGAGGGAAAAGTACCTTGTTGCTACTTGATGTATAAGAAAAAGCCTTTAATCTGTAGCCAGTAGTAGAAAATGTTCCAAACGGTCCTTTTGATAGGAGCGTTTCAAAGTTAGCAACAGCAGCACCTGGTACAATTCTGGTATTGCTGGTATAACCTCCAAAAATAGTACCCATAGAAGAAACTGCAGGTGTAATTAAAAGATTGGCTTTAATTGAACTCCCATTATATTCTCTTGCCATATTTGAAAATGATGCAGAGAAACTCGCAATTTTAACATAATCTCTTACGTAACTTGTAGGAGAATTTTCAAAAGATGCTGTAGCATGTTTTACTGCATCAGCCCATCTGCCCATGTATAAATAAACTCTTGCCGCAAATGCATTGGCAGCCGATTTATTGAAGTGAAATTTAGCAACATTCGCATTCGCATATGATGCATCATTAATTAATGGAAGACCTTCTTCAATATCTTTTAAAATATAATCATATACTTCCTTTACACTATTGCGGGTATACTTTGGATCAAGCGTATTTTCTGATTTAAGCATATACGTTACGCCCAAATCCGTGGCAGATGTTGTAGGCGAATAGTGCTGACCAAATACATTTACCAAAATAAAATGGTTGTAAGCCCTGGCCACTAATGCCTCACCTTTGGCAGCATTTAACGAACTTGGGTTCCCCAATTCATCAATAGCTGTTAATGCCTGGTTAGCACTTGCAATTGCACCATAACAGCCGCTCCAAATCCGTTCTATTCCATCGTTAGCCGTTTCGGTAATATCTTCCCATCCATACATTTGCTGCCACAATTTTGTGGTGCTATAACTCGGTCCGTAATCGTCAACATTATCTGATGAAAACTCTGCAGCTACAACGTAAGCATTTGCAGGATATGCTGAAACTAATAAACGGGATATTTTATCCGTATTGTTTAACTCGGCCCTGTTATCCGGTAATTCATCTAAATATTTCTTACAAGAAGAAAGATTAAATAATACAACCGTAACAAGTACTATATATATAAATTTCTTTTTCATAATAATTAATTTAAAGTCCTAATTTTAATGATAGCGTGTATTGTTTCGCTAAAGGCAATGCAACACCACCAGCATTAGCAAATTCAGGATCTTGTCCATTTAATTTTTTATCTGCATAAATTAACCAAAGGTTAGAAACGTTAAACCTTAAACTGGCTGACGCAACTTTTATACGGGCTAAAAATGATTTAGGCAATTGGTAGGCAACAGAAATATCTTTTACTCTGATAAAATCGCCTTTTGCTACTGTAGCCGAAGAATAGTTGTAAGCATTATAGGCATACGAATATTGACTGCTCATGCGGTTATATCTATCATCTAAAACAACCGGAACATTGGTTTTATACTCATCGCCTGGTACATTCCATGCATCAAAAAACTCTCTTGTTGTAGCATCTAAATCTGTATAATTTGTTTTGAAAACTGGATTTAAACGAATTACATTACCAAAAGAGTAGGTAATATACGGGGTAAGGCTAAAACCTTTATAAGTAAAAACGTTACCGAAACCTCCAAAATCAGTTGGATCAATTGAACCTTCATATTTTAAAAAGCTTACGTTAGTTCTGTTTTGAAAGTTAATACCTGTAACCGTTGTTGAATTATCTGCATTGGTAAACTGAGGCAAACCATCATCACGTAAACCAACAAATGGAATAGAGAATAATGCCCTCACCGGATAGCCTACAAGCGAAAGCCCTTTACCTGTTATTAAGTCGATAACCCTCTGTCTGTTTTGTAAGTCCGTAATTTCTGTAGTTGCATGAGTGTAGTTAAAAGTAGCGGTCCATGAGAAATCAGGTGTTTTCATAATCGTACCCGATAAGGCAACTTCTAAACCTCCCGATTTCATATTGGCTACGTTACCATACTTAGTAATCTGTCCACCTAATCCTTGCGTATTTATTGGGCCAATAAGGTCAAAGCCTCTTCTTCTATAATAGTTTACATCACCATTTAACCTGTTGTTAAACAAGCCAAAATTCATTCCCAAATTCATTTCATATTGTTTCTCAAAACCTAAGGCAGAGTTTTCTAAATCACTAATTTGAAGCCCGGTTTCGTTATCCGTTGTACTTGGTCTCCATGGGTTATAACTATCAATTACAACTAAAGAGTTGGTCACATAAGATGGTCCACGATCGGCCATTAAACTATAAGAACCTCTAAACGTTAATGAAGATAACGGGCTTTCTAACTTTTTAAAGAAATCCTCTTCACTCGCATTCCATAATCCACCAACAGACCATGTAGGTGCCCACCTTGCAGATGTACTTCTACCTAATCTGTTAGAGCCTTCATATCTACCTGTTAACTCTAAACTGTATTTTTCATCGTAAGAATAAGCAGCCTTACCAAAAAAAGCAATTTCTTTACCTCTTGTGTTGCCAACAGAATAGTATTGAGAATTAGATTCCTGTCCTTTTTTGAAAATTCTATAATCTACAAATGGAATTTCACCTAATCCATATTGTAAGCCCCAGCCTCTGTACCAGTTGTTATTTCTTTCGATGGAATTAACAGAAGCACTTGCCTCAACATCTAATACATGTTTTTCTGCAAACTTATTGTGGTACTTTGCATTTACACGGTAATCATTAACAAGCGCTTTATAATCCGTTCTGTTGTAAATACCACCAGCAGGTAAAATACTTACCGGTACAGCATATGGGTTAACCGGATCAGTATATAAATAAGGATTCGCATCTCGGATCACCGTTGTGCCCATGGCCCTGTAAGCCAAAGCCTGGTTAGATTCATCTTTGATGTAATGTTGCTGAGAGGTTTGCTGATACCTTACACTTCCGAAAGCACTTAAATCAAAGTTTTTAACTACTTTCCAGTTTAACTGGCCCTGAAACTTAACTTCGGCAACATTTATATCCATATAGTTGTTTTCCAACTCTTTTAAGATGTTAAATTGTGCATAATTTCTCGTGTACGTTTCGTTAACATCAAGCGTTCTGGAAGTATTTAAAGCATACAAGTAAGGGTTAATGTCGAAATCTCTTCTCACGATTGCGGTTACTACGTTGGTAGCCTGACCTAACGTACCCGGCGCTCTTTGTGCCCTGTAATTACCCGAGGTGATAATGTTTAACTTAAGCTTATCAGATATGTTGTATGTCGCATTTAAGTTGGCGGTATACCTTTTAACCTGAGATTGTTTTGCCCATCCCGGATCAGAAACAACACTTACTGAAGCATAATATTGAGATTTATCCGTACCAGATGTAATACTTAAGGAATGGTTCTGCATTACATTACTGTTAAACAATTCTCCAAACCAATCTGTATTTCTATATTCTGCCTGTCTTAAATAAGCATTGCGGGCTTCTTCAGTATTTAACAACTGACCTGAATTAATTAATTCATACATTTTGCCATAAACCCCACTGGAAGTCGCATTGGAAACATCAGATAAGTTTAACCAGCCTCTTTGGAAAAGTTGCTGATAAAAACCCATTTGCTCCTGAGAATTCATAATGTTGAATGAACTGTAAGAAGGAACAGCTCTTACGGTAAATTCTGAAACATAATTAAGCTGGCTATAGCCTGAGCGACCTTTTTTTGTGGTAATTACAATTACCCCTGCTTTGGCCCTGGCGCCATAAATAGACGTTGCAGAACCATCTTTTAAAACTTGAAATGATTCAATATCGTTAGAGTTCATTCCACCTACAGCCGAACTGATTAAAGTAAGTGCATCACCACTCGCCAAATCATCAGCAGATACATCCGCTACATCCTCTAAAATAGAGCCATCTACAACCCAAAGTGGTTTCGAGCTACCAAGAATAGAGGTTGCTCCACGTACCCTGATTTTAGGCGCGGTTCCGAATGTACCGGTCGTATTTTGAACACTTACCCCGGCCACTCTACCTTCAAGCATTCTACTTGGATCAGGTAATCCACCTAACTCAGCATCTTTTACTGATATTTTTGTAGTTGCTCCGGTAAACGTTTTTCTATCAACTGCACCACCAATACCCGTAATAACGACCTCGTTTAAGTTGCTGGTTGATTGTACTAAAGTAACATTGATAGAATTCTTGCCATCCGTGTTTACTTCCTGAGAAACATAGCCCAGCATCGAGAATACTAAAACATCACCATCACTTACCCTAATGGAAAACTCTCCATTATTGCTTGTAGAAACAGCTTTTGCTGTACCTTTTATCTTAATGCTAACGCCAGGTAAAGCCTGTTTATCTTCGCTGGCTATAACTCTACCAGTTACAATACGGTCAGGTTTTGAATCTGATCTTTCTCTTACTTTAACAATTATGTTTTTATCTTCAATAGAAAACGAAAGTGGTTTGTTTGAGAAGATATCTTTTAATAAATCTGATACATCTTTATTTTTTACATTAATGTCAAAGCTGCTTGAAACATTTAAAACATCGTTGTTGTAAATAAAATCATAACCCGTTTGGTTATGGATTTCCTTAAAAAGGTCTTTTAATTCTGTATTCTTTTTGTTGATGCTAACCTTCTGGGCGAAGCTTATTGCGCTTGCCTGAAAAGTAATCAGCAAAATTATTATTCCTGTTAATTTCATAACCAAAAAGGCTTTTTTTGTACCTGTAAAGGTTGGTTTTTTATGAATAGTGGGATAAAAAAGAGCGATATAACTCCTTAGTGAATGTGATAAATCATTCATATATTAGATTGTTGGGTTTATTAAGTAAGTTGATTCACATATTTGATTTCTGGGTAACCCTTCACCCTGCGAGCATGCAGGACTTATACCTTTCCGGACTGCAATCTGGAAAGGTTATTTTTTGTTAACCCTAATTGAAGTTTAGTATTTATTTATCCATTTATATCCCTCCATTAATCTTTTTAACTGTAATTTGTTTGTTGTTTATTTCGAAATCTACTCCGCCAGACTTTTTAATCAAATCAAGTATCTTATCGATTTTATTACGTCTGGAAATCATTGCGGTAATAGAAATTTTAGGTTTGGCGCCGTCATACGTTACATCAACGTCATACCATCTCTTAATTTCCCGCATCACTTGTTCAATTGGCGTATTATCGAAATTAAAATAGCCGTTTTTCCAGCCAATAATATCGTCTGTATCAATTGTTTTAAGTGTAATTTGATTCGAATTGCGGGAGAAGAATGCTTGCTCGCCTGGTTTTATGACTTGTGAATTTTCGCCTAAATTTAATTTAACCGAGCCTTCCATTAAGGTAACCTGTGTATTTAGCTCATCATCATAATTCATGATGTTAAAATGTGTGCCCAAAACACTAACGAGTGCTTCGCCTGATTTAACCTTAAAAGGGTGATTGGGATCTTTAGAAACTTCAAAATAAACTTCGCCGGTAGTGGTTACATTTCTTTCTTTATTTACAAAAGCCGTTGGAAATGTTATGGATGATGAGGCATTTAACCATACCTTACTGTTATCAGGTAAAATCACAGCATATTGGCCGCCAGCAGGTGTAGAAATTGTATTTATTGTTGGTTGTTCCTCGTTGCTTGCATCATTACTTAAAACGCGGTATACAATTTGACCATCCTTTGTTTTTGAAACAGAAATACCAGCCTCCTGAATAATATTGCCATTGGCAGCATCTGTTAAAGATATTTTAGAGCCATTGGCTAATGTTAAATACGCCTTATTGTAATCTCTATTGTCTTTTTTGCTGTGGCTTGAAACAATATAACTTGTACTATCTGTTTTGTGGAGTTGAAAATAAGATACTAATCCTATGGAAAATAAAATTGCAAAAGCAGCGGCATATTTATAAAACGACAGCCTTTTCTTTTGTGATTCGTGTTTAGCAACACTCTGCTGCAGCTGAGCAAAAATAGTGTGCTTAACCGAGTCTTCATCACCCATTAGGTCGCTATTCCAATCCTGGTGTCTTACAGATAACTTATCATAGGCTTGATCAAATGCTTTTTGTTCAGCTTCTGTTGCAATGCCGAGTTCACATTTGCGGGCAAGTTCCTTAAATTCCTGATCTGTTTTTGGATCGTTCATATAGGTAAGTCTGATTAAAGCAGCCTTACCCCCAAAGGATTATGAAATTTTTAGAAAAAGAAAATAAGGCCAAAAATTAAAACATAATCGCTCATCACTAATTTTAGCTGCCGTAATGCTATTGTGATTTGATTTTCGACGGTTTTAGGACTAATACCCATTCGTTCAGCAATTTCTTTGTTGTTTAAGTTTTCCTTTCTGCTTAATATAAAAACCTGTTGACAACGTTCTGGTAAAGTAGAAATTCCCCGATCCAAAAGCATGTTTATCTCCGTTTCTTCCAGGCGGTCTCTCAAAACGGTAGTTCCGGCAAGTTTTTCAAACTCATCTACCTCTAAAAATACTTTTCGATTGCTGGCCGATTTAATATAAGTTAAAACCTTATACTTTACGGCAGTGAAAAGATAAGCTTTTAAGGATTCAATTTCTACCTCATTTTTGCGAATCCAGAGCTGAAGTAAAATGTCCTGAACAATATCTTCAGCTTGCTGAGCGTCTTTAAGAATGCTGAAAGCAGTAAGATAAAGTTGCTTCCAATAGGTATTATAGATGTGTTTAAGCGCAACTTGGTTGTTCTCCTTCAATAAAAGAAGCAATTCCTTATCTGAATGATTTTTTTGCGTTAAAATATTCATTGGTTATATGAAAATCTGAATTTTTAGAGATTAAAATCTATCAGGTAGGAAGTGGTTTTAATCTTATTGTAGTTTATTTGTTTGGTCGAAGATGTAGTTCTGTATTGTTTATTTCCAATCGTTTTTTGTTATTTCTTAAAATGACTTTTGGTTGGTTGTTGATTAGTTTTGGGCTGCTCAGGGCATCCCATGGTTTATAATATTTGTAATAGCCATAAAGAATGCCGAATTTTGTATCAATTTCGGCGAGACTGTTTATGCCTTAGAAAGTTAATTGACCATGAAGATAGTTTTTACTTTTGTACTTTGTATATTTTTTTCAAAAATTTCTTTTGCGCAAAGGGGAGAAGTTACTGTTATAAAAGATCCTTTAATTGATAGTTTAATAGCCAAAAGAATAGAAGTTTACAAATCAACCGGCGATGTTACGGCTAATAAAGCCATTGTTTCTTCTTATGGGTACCGGCTACAAATATTTTATGGCTCGGATAGAAGAGAAGTTTTTAGTGAGCAATCGCGTTTTAAAGGGCTTTACCCGAAACTGAATACCTATATCATTTACAAGGAGCCGAATTATTATGTTCGTGTTGGCGATTTCAGAACTAAACTGGAAGCCCAGCGTTTAATGAACGAACTCAGACCAAATTTCCCAACTTTATTTATTTTCAGGGAAAAAATTAATGCACCCAATTTAGATACCAACACGGATGATCAAAGATAAAATTAAAGACTTAGCCGAAACCATTTTTAATGATGTTGTCGCCTATCGTCGCCACATACATGCCAATCCCGAACTTTCTTTTAAAGAGTTTGAAACCTCGTTATTTATTAAAGAAAAGTTGAGCAAATGGGGTATTGAATTTACAGATTGTGCCAACACAGGTGTTGTAGGTTTAATAAAAGGAAATAAACCTTCTGAAAAAGTTATTGCATTACGTGCAGATATGGATGCATTGCCCATACATGAGGCAAATGACAAGCCATACTGTTCTAAAAATCAGGGTGTAATGCACGCTTGTGGTCACGATGTGCACAGTTCCTCGCTTTTGGGTACAGCCTATATTCTTAACCAGCTTAAAGATGATTTTGGTGGAACGATTAAATTAATTTTCCAACCAGCGGAAGAATTGTTGCCTGGGGGTGCCAGTATTATGATTAAAGAAGGCGTTCTGGAAAATCCTAAACCCGATGCTATTGTTGGGCAACATGTAATGCCATTAATCGACGCAGGTAAAGTTGGTTTCCGTTCGGGCATTTACATGGCTTCAACAGATGAGTTATATGTAACCGTAACCGGAAAAGGTGGCCACGGAGCACAACCACATCAAAATATAGATCCTGTTTTAATTGCTTCTCATATTATTATTGCATTACAGCAGATTGTAAGCCGCAATGCAGATCCCCGTTTACCATCTGTTTTATCTTTCGGTAAAGTAATTGCCAACGGCGCAACTAATATTATTCCTAACGAAGTTAAAATAGAAGGTACTTTCAGAACGCTTGACGAAAACTGGCGTGCCGAAGCGCATGTGCGTATGAAAAAGATGGCAGAAGGCATGGCCGAAAGTATGGGTGGCAGTTGTGACTTTGATATTCACAGAGGTTATCCATTTTTAATTAATGAAGAAAAGTTAACCGCAAATGCTAAAAGTTTTGCAGAGGATTTTTTAGGTAAAGAAAATGTAATAGACCTGGATATTTGGATGGCTGCAGAGGATTTTTCTTTTTATTCGCAGGTAACGGATGCTTGTTTTTACCGTTTAGGCACTGGAAATGCCGCAAAAGATACCCAGCACTCCGTACACACACCAAAATTTGATGTAGATGAAGATGCACTTAAGCTATCAACAGGTTTAATGGCTTATATTGCAGTAAAACAATTGGGAAATTAGTGTAATGCCATGGGCTAAAATTTATTCATTAGGCAATTTGTTTAAAACGATCGCCGCCTTAAATTTATTTTAGAATTTTTAAACTTAAGAAAGCTGCTGAAATAATTCCACCTGACGGCCATCTTTAATGAATGCTATTTCCTTTGGCTTTATTTTTGTATTTAAAGTAACACATGAAAAAAATATTTTTGTTTTTATTGTTAATCCCGTTCTTTTTCAAAAGTTACAGTCAGGAAATTAATCGTTTCAATCCCGATACCATTAAAACGATAACGCTTGATTCTACCGTAAACATTAAAGCTGAACGTTTAAATATTGAAACTTTCATCAATGCCATTATAAACGATACCACATTTTATCAATCTTTCAGGGATATGAAACGGTATAGTTTCATTGCCGAAAACCGCATTTATACCTACGATAAAAAAAATAAAGTTGATGGTCGCATTTACCGCAAACTTCGCCACAATAATAGTGGTCCTTATAAAATAGAATATTTAGTTAAGCAGGATACTGGCAAAGTATATAAGAAAAACGGCAAGTATCAATTGTATACAGTAGAAATGTTTGATTACATTTTTATGAATGCCTATAGTTCTGACTTTGTTAAAAACGAACCGATGGATGGCAAAAAAGGGGGCACAACAAATGAAGGCTATAAAGTAAAACTCAAAACCTTAATTTTTAATCCGGGCCGACCGGTAAAAGGTATTCCGTTTATAGGAAGTAAAACGGAGATTTTTACGGCCAATATGCGGCAGTATTATGATTATGGGTTTACCAGTGGAACTTACCTGGATTCGATTCCCGTTTACCGGTTTAAAGTTTCTGTTAAGCCTGAACTAAGCAGCTGGACCAAAGATGGGATCATGATTAAAGAGTTGGTGACCATTTTTGATAAACGCAATTTTAACATTCTTGGGCGTTATGTAGATATGAAATACAGTAACATGCTTTTTGATTTCAATGTACAAATGAATATTGAAATGGGTTATTTTGGAGAAGATAAGTTGCCAACTAAAATTACCTACCAGGGAAACTGGAATGTTCCTTTTAAGAAGGAAGAACGGGCAAGTTTTCTGATTTTGCATAAAGACTATAAGCTCGAGAAGCACAAATAAGGATTTAATTAGGGTTAAAAGATTTATTATCTTTAAACGTTTTAATTAAACCTCACTCCATGTACCAACATCATTTTTTTAAACGAAGTGTATTTATTGTTTTAGCTATATTTTCAATAAGTAGCAACTTAAAAGCACAGGTATTAACATCTAAGCAAATCGATAGTTTAAGCGAAAAAGTTTTAACAGCCTTCGATGTGCCGGGCATGGCCGTTGCGGTAATTAAGGATGGAAAAGTGATTCATGCAAAAGGTTACGGGCTACGATCGTTAAAATCAGCCCAAAAGGTAGATGAAAATACACTTTTCGGTATTGCATCAAATACTAAAGCTTTTACAGCCGCCGCTTTAGGAATGCTGGTTGATGAAAAAAAGCTCACCTGGGAAACAAAGGTAACCGATGTTATCCCCGAATTTAAAATGTTCGATCCATACGTTACGGCAGAATTTACCATCAGCGATTTACTTTCGCATAGGAGCGGTTTAGGCTTAGGTGCCGGCGATTTAATGATCTGGCCTGATTCTTCAACGGTTTCTAAGAAACAAATTATCCATAACTTAAGATATCTAAAACCTGTATCGAGCTTTCGTACCCAATGGGATTATGACAACTTATTGTATATCGTTGCCGGGGAAGTTATAGAACGTACTGCAGGGGTGAAGTATGAGGATTTCATCGAATCGAAGATTATGCAGCCTTTAGGCATGACAAAAAGTGCTTTGTCGTTTAATCGTTTAAAAGATAAAAGTAATATTATTGATGCCCACGCACCCGTAAATGGAAAAATTAGTGTAATACCTAAAGATTTTTCGGAAAACAGTAATGCTGCGGGTGGGATTAACACCAGTGTAAACGATTTGAGCAAATGGGTATTGGCGCAGCTTAATGGAGGGAAATATGGTGATAATTTAGATAAAACCTTATTTAGCAAAGCTGCACAAAATCAAATGTGGACATTACACAGCATTATTCCGGCAGGAAGAGGTTCATATAACAGGCATTTCTTTGGGTATGGCCTGGGCTGGTTTTTAAGTGATGAAAAAGGAAACCTGGTTGCCGAGCATACAGGTGGTTTAGCTGGTATGGTAAGCGAGGTAACTTTAATTCCTGAATTAAAACTCGGAATTGTTGTTTTAACCAATCAGCAAGCTGGCGGTGCTTTTAATGCCGTTACACATGCTATTAAGGATGGTTATTTTGGTGTAACGGGAAAAGACAGGGTTAAGGAACAAGCTGCGGGAGCAAAAGCTGAGGTAGACTATGCTAAAAAAGTAACAGATAAAATTTGGGCAGATATTACTGCTGAACAAAAAAATGCAACCAATGCGGTTAGCAATAAAAAATATTTAGGAACCTATTCTGATGTTTGGTTTGGTGAAGCAACCATTAGTGAGCAAAATGGAAAAATGCATTTCCAGGCTAAAAATTCTCCAAAACTAAGAGGCGATATGGTTTACTATAAAGGCAACACTTTTATTGTAAAATGGAACGACAGGAGCCTGGATGCTGATGCCTTCGTGAATTTCTCACTTGATAATAATGCAAGCGCAAATGGATTTAAAATGGAAGCCATTTCACCATTGACGGACTTTAGTTTTGACTTCCAGGATCTCGATTTTAAGAAAGATGATCAGAAATAATATGAACCATTGAACATAAATTATGAAAAACCTATTTAAAACAAGTATTGTACTTTGTATCTGCTTAACTTTTCTAACAGCAATGACTTATAAACCAAAACGTATTATCTTTTTTGGTGATTCTATTACCCAGCAAGGCGTATCAGCAAATGGCTACGTAACCTTGATTAAAAAAGCTTTAGATTCTGCGAAATATACTGTTACAGGTGCGGGAATTGGCGGTAATAAAGTTTACGATTTATATTTGCGATTGGAAGATGATGTGCTGAATAAAAAGCCCGATTTGGTGGTTATTTATGTCGGTATTAATGACGTTTGGCATAAACAATCGTCGCATACCGGAACAGATTATGATAAATATTTAAAATTTTATCAGGCATTAATTAATAAAATTCAAGGTGTGGGAAGTAAGGTGGTATTGTGTACACCCTCAGTGGTTGGTGAGAAAAAAGATGGCTCCAATGAGTTGGATGCAGAGTTGAATAAATATGCCGCTGGTATTAGGGAACTCGCCGCTAAGAACAATCTTCCGCTTTGCGATTTAAGAAAAGTTTTCACCGAATATGAAGCTAAAAACAACCCTGAAGATAAAGAAAAAGGGATTTTAACCGTTGATAGAGTACACCTCAATGATATTGGAAACAAGCTGGTTGCAGATCAGTTGCTGCCTTTGGTAAAATAGGCACCCACATTGCGAACAGAAGGCCGGGTTTGTGCGATGGAGTGAAGCAATCTTTAGGTTTTTGAATAAGAAATTAAATAGTGAGAGAGATTGCTTCGTCGTACCTCCTCGCAAAGACGCTGATGTTTACGTCATTGCGAACAGAAGGCCGGGTTTGTGCGATGGAGTGAAGCAATCTTTATGTTTTTGAATAAGAAATTAATAGTGAGGTAGATTGCTTCGTCGTACCGCCTCGCAAAGACGTTAATGTTTACGTCATTGCGAACAGAAGGCCGGGTTTGTGCGATGGAGTGAAGCAATCTTTAGGTTTTGGAATTGAATAAGAAATTAAATAGTGAGGTAGATTGCTTCGTCGTACCTCCTCGCAAAGACGCTGATGTTTACGTCATTGCGAACAGAAGGCCGGGTTTGTGCGATGGAGTGAAGCAATCTTTATGTTTTTGAATAAGAAATTAAATAGTGAGAGAGATTGCTTCGTCGTACCGCCTCGCAAAGACGTTAATGTTTACGTCATTGCGAACATAAGGAAGGTTTTTGTGCGATAGGGTGAAGCAATCTCCCTGTAAATCGATAAAATATGGAGCGTGGCGGAACAGTTTATATTTTGACAAATTTTACCCATACCACATTATATACAGGAGTTACTTCTGATTTATTGTTCCGTATAAAAGAGCATAAAGAGAAAGAATATCCTAATTCTTTCTCGGCGAAGTATAACACGGATAAACTTGTTTATTTTTGCTCTTACAGTTCTATTGAGGAGGCAATTGCGGAAGAAAAAAGGATAAAAGGTGGTAGTAGAATAAAGAAGATTAAATTAGTTCAATCTATGAACCCAGAGTGGAGGGACTTGTGGGCAGAAGTGAAAGAGTGGTAATATTCATTATTTTTGTCAAAAGATTGCTTCGTCGTACCGCCTCGCAAAGACGCTGATGTTTACCTCATAGCGAACAGAAGGAAGGGTTTATGCGATGGAGTGAAGCAATCTTTAGGTTTTGGAATAAGAAATTAAATAGTGAGGTAGATTGCTTCGTCGTTCGGCCTCGCAAAGACGTTAATGTTTACGTCATTGCGAACAGAAGTTGACGAATAAAAATAAAATATGATTAACCGCGAAACGATAGATAAGATAATGGATACCGCCCGCATTGAGGAGGTAGTAGGGGATTTTGTGCACTTAAAAAAACGCGGAACCAGTTTAATCGGTAATTGTCCTTTTCATGGAGAGAAAACACCATCTTTCCACGTATCAGTTACCAAAGGTATTTATAAATGTTTTGGGTGTGGTAAAGGTGGAGATTCGGTTCGTTTCATCATGGACCACGAAAAATATTCTTATCCTGAAGCACTTAAGTTTTTAGCAAATAAATACAACATCGAGGTTGCTGAAACAGAATTAACGCCGCAGGATGCAGAAGCACAAAGTGCAAAGGAAAGTCTTTACATCGTTTCTCAATATGCAGCTGCTTTTTTTGTAAAACAACTTTGGGAAACAAATGAAGGCAAAACAATTGGTTTAAGCTATTTTAAAGAACGCGGTTTTAGAGAAGACATTTTAAAGAAATTCGAAGTTGGTTATTCACCGGATGTTTGGGACGCGATGACTCAAAGTGCCATTAATAATGGGCATAATCTGGAGTTTTTGGAGCAAACCGGTTTATCGATCAAGAATGATAAGGGTAAAATTTATGATCGCTTTCGCGGTCGCGTTATGTTTCCAATTCATAATTTTACAGGCAGGATTATCGGTTTTGGCGGACGTACCCTAAAAACAGATAAAAATGTTCCGAAATATGTAAACTCACCAGAGAGTGAAATTTATCATAAATCAAACGTATTATATGGGCTTTTCCATGCCAAAAAGGCCATTAGGGATTTGGATAACTGTTACCTGGCAGAAGGGTATGCTGATGTACTTTCGGTACATCAGGCGGGTGTGGAAAATGTTGTTGCCTCTTCCGGAACTTCATTAACCACCGAACAAATCAAACTAATCGGGCGTTTTACGCAAAATGTAACCATCCTGTTTGATGGAGATGCTGCAGGTATAAAGGCTTCTTTGCGTGGTTTGGATATGATTTTGGAAGAAGGACTAAACGTGAAAATTGTTTCCTTCCCCGATGGGCACGATCCCGATTCTTACATGCATCATGTAGGAGCAGGCGCATTCAAAATCTATATAGAGAACAATAGAAAGGACTTTATTTTATACAAAGCCAATGTGTTGTTAAAGGAGGCCGGTAATGATCCGATTAAAAGAGCAGGTATTATTAGAGATATTGTAGAAAGTATCGCGAAAATTCCTGACCCGATTAAAGCCTCAGTATTTATAAGAGAATGTAGTAGTTTGCTCGAAATTGAAGAACGTATCCTTTTAACAGAGTTGAATAAAATGCGTTCAGCTAAGTTGAAGAAAAGCTTCCCGTCAAATAACAGCAGTGCTTATTCAAATAATAATTCATATTCATCAGGCCCTCCCGAACCATTAGGGCCACCAGATAATCTTTGGGATGACAATGCCGGACCTGATGGTATGCCGGAACAGGTTGATGCAGATGAGCATCAGGAAAAGGAGATTGTACGCCTGTTGCTGGCTTATGGGCACGAATTTGTAAACTGGGATAATATTGACGATATGTATATCGGCTCTTTCATCGTACAGAATTTAGCTGACGTTGAGTTTACAGATCCGCTTTGTAAAAAGATAATCGACTATTATAAAATAGAATTGGAAAATGGCCGTTTGCCAACAGCAAATCATTTTATAAAACACGAGGATAGAACAATAGCCGATTTGGCCATTACGCTTTCTACCTCTCCATACTCGCTAAGTGAAAATTGGTTAAATAAACACCTTATTTACGTTAAAGATGAATCTTCAAACTTAAAAGCTACAATTCTTGGTGGAATTTTTCACCTGAAGAAAAGAAAGGTTGATGATATTTTAACTTCTCTTTTAAAAGAAATTAAAGAAGAAAAAGATGGAGATAACCAGGCAATTTTAATGCAGCGTTACGCAACTATTAAAAATGTAGAAAGGGATATTTCTAAGTTTTTAGGTTCTGTGATTGTTAAATAATGATTGAACGACGGAAATATGGCACTTCATAATGACTTAGGAAAATTAGGTGAAAGCATTGGAAAGCGCTATTTAGAAGAAAAAGGCTACGAAATTTTAGATGAAAACTGGACCTATGGTAAAGCTGAAATAGATTTAATCGTTTACCAAAATGGCCTGATGGTTTTTGTTGAAATAAAATCCAGAAGTTCTGTGGCATTTGGTCAACCAGAAGAGTTTGTAAACCAGGCCAAACAAAAGCAAATGGAATTGGCTTCGCTTGCCTATATTGAAATAATGAACCATCAGAATGAAATTCGTTTTGATGTAATTGCCATTACATTTACAAAAGATCACAATTATACACTAAAACATATAGAAGATGCATTTTGGCCAGCGGATTAAACAAATTAAAAATACTTTTTTTATAGGTACTACGGTTCTATTTGCAAGTGCCTGCCATCCGGAGGTTACTGCCGTTTATAGGAGCTTTATATCCCCTGAATCGGGAACAAACGTAGCTTTAGGAAAAGAGCTCGACATAAATATCCAGTTTGGGAAAGAAAAACCAGTAGATTCTGTCATTTACTTTATTGATTCTACTAAAATCGTTTCTCAAAAAGATACAGCCGATATTAAACTAAAAACCGCAGGCTTTAAAATGGGCAGCCACTTGATTACGGCAAAAATTTATAAAGATGGTCAGTCAGAAGATTTAACCTCGAATATTAATATTTTAGCAGCTCAGGCACCAGTAGAATACACATATAAAGTGATTAAGACGTTGCCACACGATACCTCTTCTTACGTAGAAGGATTGGAATATCATGATGGATTTTTTTATGAAAGTGCTGGAAGTTATGGTACTTCAAGCTTGAGGAAAGTTAATGTTAATACCGGGAAAGTAATACAGAAAACCGATCTCGATAAAAAATATTTTGGAGAAGGCATTACAGTGGTTGGTAATAAAATAATTCAGTTAACTTACCGGGAGAAGGTTGGTTTTGTGTATGATAAAGCGACCTTTAAAAAACTGGCTGAATTTCCTTATACGGTTGGAATAGAGGGCTGGGGCCTGGCTTTTGATGGCGCGAAAATTTTGAACACTGATGGCTCAAACACCATTTATTTTCTTGATAAAGATACATATCAAAAAATTGGATCAATTGATGTTTTCGATGATAAAGGACCAATTAAACAGATAAATGAACTGGAATACATTGATGGAAAAATTTACGCCAATGTTTACACCACAAATAATATTTTAATAATTAATCCTGAAACAGGCGCAGTAGAAGGAAAAATCGATCTTTCAGGGCTTTTACCTAATGGATATTTCAAAACAGAAGATGAAATTGCAAATAATGTGCTTAATGGAATTGCCTATGATAAAGCTGGTAAAAGGTTATTTGTAGCCGGTAAAAAGTGGCCAAATATCTTCCAGATTCAAATTGTTAAAAAATAAATTTATATACCAGTCTGAGCTTGTCGTACGATGTGTTTTTCTAAACAAATCATTTCGGCAAGTTCAGCCTGGTAAACTTTCTATTTATTCCTTTTTTTTACTCGGTTCGCTTATATAACCATTAAAAGTAATGGGTTGCCTGTTGGTGCTGATTGCATTTAAGCTGGCGTAGCCGTTTGTAGAAACGCTAAGTGTTAACCTGTAATTTTCCCTTTTAACATCCTTAGTGTTAATCTGAATGGTATAACTTCCCTTCTTGTTTTTAGATTGCGTATAAGTAAAATCCTTTGAAGTAAACTTTATGCCACTTTCATTAGGGTCAAATGAGGCATTAAAAGCACGCCCGTAATAAGGAAGGTAAGCCACAATGCTATCGGGTGTTATTTTTAAATCGTATTGCGAGCCTGATAAATTAATTATACCTCCGGTTTGTCCACCAGGCATCCTTGCCATCACCTTTGAAACATCCATATTAGACATTGGTGTGGCTGAGTTTGCAACAAAAACGAAGTTTTTATCTCCAACAATTCTTACGGTTGTTTCTTTATCGGTTTGAGCAAAACCCTGGGTTGCTACTACAAGGAGTGCAATACCCATCAGATATTTTAAATGTTTCATATTCAATTGTATGTGTTTAACAATTTAATGATGCCGAAAGTGTTGTAAATCCATAGATGATAATTGAATTTATATTAAAGATACTAATTATAATGGCTGTTAAATGCACAAACTGGTCATCTTATCGATGTGTTCACAGGGCTGTGATCTGCGGCAATCTCCACTAAATTAATTCCATAAACCAAAAAAGCCATTTCTTAATTAAATAAGAAATGGCTTTTAAAAAAAACGTTAAATTCGGCGGTTATTTTGCAGCTACAGGCGACGCGTAGTTGTCGAACTGATTAACGGTGAAACCGGCTTTCTTTAAACCTTCAATAAACTGTTCTGTTTTGCCCACAATAACAACACGGGTATTATCGTGGTTAAAATATTTTTTGGCAACTCTTAAAATATCATCTGTATTTACCGCATTGATTTTTTGAAGGTAAGTACGATAGAAATCTTTAGGTAAATTATTAATTAAAATATTGCTGGCAAAAGATGCAGTACGTGCAGGGTTTTCCAGTCCTAAAGCAAACGAACCGTTATAAAGGTTTTTAGCATTCTGCAATTCTTCGGCAGAGACCTTTTCTGTACGAATGAGTTTAATTTCTTTTAAAAACTCTACAACAGCACTATCAACTTTTTCGTTTCTTACAGCAGCGGTAGCCGAAAATTTAGATTGAAAACGGCCGGCACCTGTGTTGGCATATGCGCCATAGGTAAAGCCATGTTTTTCGCGCAGGTTGTTAAATAATCTGGACTCAGAACCCCCGCCCAAAATTTGATTGGCCAACAATACGGCAAAATAATCAGGGCTGCTCATTGGTAGCTCAATCAGGTTGGTTACGGTAATTTCAGATTGAACTGCATTACTTACATTAACCACATCCACCTCAGTTTTAGCCGGATTATTTACCATAGAAAGCTTAGGTATGGTGAGTGCAGTACCTTTCCAATCGCCAAATGCCTTTTCGGCGATAGCCTTTGCCGCTTCTGGTTTAATATCACCTACAAAAGTTAAGAAACCTCTTGAAGGTGTGATATACTGCTTGTAAGCAGCCTTAACATCGTCTAATGTTATTCCGTTAATGGAAGCCTCGGTAGTAAACTCTCCGTTAGGATGATTTTTTCCGTAAGCAAGGGCATTTACAACCCGTGCAGAAATGGCTTTGGCACTTTTCTCGCTTGATTTTAATCCGGTTAACGTTTGGGATTTAATTTTTTCAAAAGAAGCCTGTGGAAAAGAAGGCTGGCGAATGCCTTCAGCCATTAATATAAACGCACTGTTAAAATAACGGGTTAAAGCCGATACACTGCCGCCATAGGAACCTAAATTTACATCTGCACCAAGCTGATCAACAGCCTCGTCAAATTCTATTTTAGTTTTACCTGTCGTTCCTTCGTTTAACATACTGCCCATTAACGATATTACGCCGGCCTTGGCACCTTCTGTAATAGGTCCAGCATCAATGCTGTAATTAGCCGTTATTTTAGGCAGTTTATGGTTTTCTACAACCAAAACGGTTATTCCATTTGATAATTTATAAACAACGGGGTCGCCGATGGTAATAACCGGGGCCGGACCTGGTTTAGGTTTTTGGCTGCGATCTATAGTTTGTGCTGATATGCCCTGAGCCAATAAGGAAACAGCAGCTATAATGAATAATTTTTTCATGTTCTGAAATGTAATTAATTTGAAAATAGTTTTTAGCTGTTATTTTTTTGGTAAGTAATACAATACAACCCTTTGATTTTTGTTCAGATATTTTTTTGCAACGTCTCTGATTTCTTCGCGTGTAATTGACCTGATTACTTCTAATTGTTTGTTGATATCGTTACTATCCTTATTGTGGAAAGTATAACCGTTTGCTAAATTTTCAGCTACCCCCAGCATTCGGCTGTTGGCACTTACATAGCTGTTTTCAAATTGATTCTGGAGCTTTTTATAATCACTTTCACTAATTAGATCCGTTTGAAGGCGTAAAACCTCATCATCCATATCTTTTAATAAATCATTAAGTGGAGTATTTTTATTTGGTAATGCAAGCGTAATGTAGGCGCCATAATCTTCCAATGTATAATTAAAGGCCGCCACTTGCAGTGCCGTTTTTTTCTGATCAACCATTTTAGTGCTTAATCTTGAACTTCCGCCACCAGATAAAATTGAACTAATCATACCTAAAACTTTATTATCCCTGCTTTTCATGCCTGGTACCCGGTATGCGGCAAAAATTGCGGGAATCTGGATGTTGGCATCATAGGCTGTATCGATAATTTCTTTAGTAATTGCAGGTAATTCGTAAGCTTTTCGTACTACAGGTTCGCCTTTTGGTACTTCAGCAAAATAAGATTTTACCAGCGTCTTTGTTTTATCAATATCAATATCACCAGCAATGGTTAATACAGCATTGTTAGGCACATAATACTTTTTAAAGAAAGCAATAAATTCACTTAATTTTGCTGCATCTAAATGTTGCATAGAACCAATTGGCTGCCATTTGTATGGAGAACCGTCGAAAAGATGGCTAAAAATTTTCTCGGTAAATTTACCATAAGGGGCATTATCAATGCGAAGGCGTTTTTCTTCTTTGACCACTTCATTTTGTGTTTTCACCCCGACTTCGTTAATAACCGGATGTAACATGCGTTCGCTTTCCAGCCATAAACCAAGCTCAAGCTGATTAGATGGGAAAATTTCGTAATAGAAGGTACGATCCTGACTGGTGTTGGCGTTATTCTGCCCGCCATTGCTGCTTACCAGTTTCATAAAATCGCCTTTCTTTATGTTTTTAGAGCCCTCAAATAAAAGGTGTTCAAAAAAATGGGCGAAACCGGTCCGGGTGGTATCTTCATCTTTAGAACCTACATGGTACATAACAGATACCGCTACAACTGGCGCAGTTTTGTCTTGATGTAAAATTACATGAAGACCGTTGTCAAGATCATATTCCGTAAACTGTACTTTTTGGGCAAAAGCACCAAAGCACAGACCGGATATGGCCATTGTTAAAAGGAATTTTCTTTTCATTTTTAAATAATAATGTTTAGTAAGGATTCTACCTGAGTAGATAACTATAGGGTTAGTTGGCCTAAATTAAAAAATATATCACAAAAAAAGGCAGCCGCAGGCTGCCTTTTGATATTTAGGGTAATATTATTCTATCTCCAAGCTTTATATTGATTGATTAACCCGTTTGTTGAGCTGTCGTGGCTTGAAACCTTACCTGCGTCTTCGAGTTCAGGAAGTATTTTTTTAGCCAGTTGTTTACCTAATTCAACACCCCATTGGTCAAAGCTAAAAATGTTCCAGATTACCCCTTGTACAAATATTTTGTGTTCGTATAGGGCAACTAAGCTTCCAAGGCTATATGGCGTAATTTTTTTTAATAGAATAGAATTTGTTGGACGGTTACCTTCAAAAACCTTAAACGGTGCCAGTTTTTTAATTTCAGCCTCTGTTTTGCCGTCTTTTTTTAACTCAGCAGTTACTTCTTCCTCTGTTTTGCCATTCATTAAAGCTTCTGTTTGCGCAAAGAAATTTGAAAGTAAAATAGCATGGTGTTCGCCAAGCGGGTTTAAACTTTGGGCCGGGGCAATAAAATCAGCAGGAATAATTCTTGTGCCTTGATGGATCAATTGATAAAAAGCGTGCTGTCCATTGGTTCCAGGCTCTCCCCAAATAATCGGTCCTGTTTCATAATCAACTTCGTTTCCGTTTCTATCCACATGTTTACCATTACTTTCCATATCGCCCTGTTGGAAATAAGCTGCGAAACGATGTAAATATTGATCGTATGGTAAAATCACCTGAGTTTCGGCATTATAAAAATTAATGTACCAAATGCCCAGTAAACCTAAAATAACCGGAAGATTGCTTTCAAATTCTGCCGTTTTAAAATGGTTATCAGTAGCATGTGCACCTGCAAGTAATTGTTTAAAATTGTCGAAACCAATACTTAATGAGATCGATAAGCCAATAGCACTCCATAAAGAGTAACGACCACCAACCCAATCCCAAAACTCAAACATGTTTTCCGTATCAATTCCAAATGCAGCTACATCTTTTGCATTGGTTGAGAGGGCCGCAAAATGTTTGGCGATATCGTTTTCTTTTCCTCCCTTTTCTAAAAACCAGCTGCGTGCAGAGTGTGCATTAGTCATGGTTTCCTGGGTGGTAAAAGTTTTCGAAGCCACTAAGAATAAAGTCGTTTCGGCATTTAAACCGGCTAAAGTTTCAGCGATATGCGTACCATCAATATTGGAAACAAAATGGATATTTAAATGATTTTTATAGTGCTTTAATGCTTCTGTAACCATTACAGGTCCCAGGTCGGAACCGCCAATGCCAATATTCACAATATCGGTAATTGCCTTGCCAGTAAAGCCTTTCCATTCGCCGCTTATAATGCTGTTGCTAAATTTTTCCATTTTACCCAATACGGCATTTACTTCAGGCATCACATCTTTACCATCAACTAAAATGGGGGTATTGCTCAGGTTACGCAGGGCAATGTGTAGAACGGAACGGTCTTCAGTTTCGTTAATTTTATCGCCATTGTACATCGCTTTAATTGCTTCGTCAAGCTTACACTCGCGGGCAAGTTGCATCAGTAATGCCAAGGTTTCATCGCTTATTCTGTTTTTACTGTAATCAAGCAAAATATCTTCAAAGAAAACCGAAAACTTAGTAAAACGATCAGCATCGCTTTCAAAAAGATCCTTAATACTTTTTTGGTTAATATCTATAAAATGGTCAGCCAGGTATTTGTAAGCTTCCGTTTCGGTAAAATTTATTTTTGGTAGCATATTCTTTTTGTTTTTGTAAAAGTAATAAAGCAAAAATTTAAAATTGTCTTTTAAGGTTCAAAAACAAAAGAATTTTTTATTTCAATTAAAGCCTTAACTTGCATATAGATTCCTATTGACAGTTAAATCATCCTCATTAAATTAATAAGAAATAAAAACGATCATGTTAGAAAACTTAAATGAATTAGTGCGGGAAAACGCACAGGATGCTGTTGTTAACAATAGCGCAATACCAAACGAGCATAATGAAGCCGTAATACAAGCTGCTTCAAGTTCTATTTTTGATACCCTGAAAGATAAATTAACTTCGGGTGATATAGGCTCTTTAACCGACATCTTTAAAAGTGAAAATGCAGAAGGTAGCGCCGTTGCTACTCAGGCTTCAGGTACTTTTGTTGATAAATTAAGTGCTTTGGGCATTAGTGGTGATACGGCCAAATCTATTGCAGCCAGTATTATCCCGGTTATCATTAGCAAGTTTACGCAGAAAACCAACGATCCTAACGATAGTTCATTCAATATTCAGGATGTAATTGGTAAGCTGGCAGGCGGAGCAGATGGTAAATTTGACTTATCAGATGTAGTGGGCATGTTTGGTGGTGGTAATAAAGACCAGGCGGCCGGCGCACAACCAGAAGGTGGTGGCATTCTTGATAAATTAAAAGGCATGTTTAATTAGAAACGATATAATGTTGAAAAAAAAGCTATGCAAATCTGTATAGCTTTTTTTATTGGCAGCTTGTCGTAATTTGCTTAAATTGATTAGATTAGGGCATTTAAGCCATCTGTTTCTATGAAAATATTTTATTTACCCCTCTTTACACTTTTATCGGTTAGCACATTTGCCCAAAAATCAGATCAAAGGGCCGCGGTTTCAAAAAAGGCTGATGCCATTGAACAAAAAGTCATCAGCTGGCGTCGCGATTTTCACGAACATCCCGAACTGGGTAACCATGAAGTTAGAACAGCTGATATTATTGCAAAACATTTGGAATCCTTAGGTTTTAAAGTAACAACCAGCGTGGCTAAAACTGGAGTTGTAGGCATATTAAAAGGCGGTAAACCAGGGCCTGTTGTAGCTTTGCGAGCTGACATGGATGGCCTGCCGGTAGTGGAAAGAGTTGATGTTCCTTTTGCATCAAAAGTAAAAACAACTTATAACGGACAAGAGGTTGGGGTTATGCATGCCTGTGGGCATGATAGCCACATGGCCATTTTAATGGGCGTGGCAGAGGTGCTGGCTTCCATGCAGAAAGATATTAAGGGAACGGTAAAGTTCATTTTTCAGCCTGCAGAAGAAGGTGTTTCGGCTGGGGAAGAGGGCGGAGCAGCACTGATGATCAAAGAAGGTGTATTGGAGAATCCTAAAGTAGATGTAATTTTTGGTTTGCACATCAATTCGCAAACTGAAGTAGGCGTAGTAACCTATCGCCCGGGCGGTACAATGGCCGCAGTAAACGACATGAAAATTATAGTTACAGGTCGGCAGGCTCATGGCGCCTACCCCTGGAGCAGTATAGATCCGGTTGTTGTTTCGGCTCAAATTATTAATAACCTGCAAACCATTGTAAGCAGAAATTTAAATGTGACTGAAAATCCTGGTGTAGTAACTATTGGTGCTATAAATGGTGGTGTACGCTCGAATATCATACCCGAGAAAGTAGAAATGCTGGGAACGGTACGTAATTTTAGTAAAGAAGATGAAGCCATGTTTATTGATAGAATTAAAACCATTGTAACGAAAACAGCTGAAGCTGGCGGGGCAACTGCCGAGGTTAAAATTCCATACAGCAACCACTATCCGGTAACTTTTAATGATGTAGCTTTAACCGAAAAAATGCTTCCAAGCATGCAGGCAACAGCGGGGAAGGATAACGTTAAACTCAAGCCACCTGTAACCGGTGCTGAAGATTTTTCTTTTTTTCAGGAGAAAGTACCCGGATTATTTGTTTTTTTAGGAGGAATGCCAAAAGGTAAAGATCCTTTAAAGGCCCCTTCGCATCATACGCCCGATTTTTACATCGATGAAAGTGGTTTTGTATTGGGGGTTAAACTGTTATCTAATTTAACACTTGATTACATGGAGATGAAGAAATAATTGAAAATCTTCTCCGGCCATTAAAAAAATATATAAGTACATTTGCGTAATGACTAAAGAACAAATACAGGATTTAAGTTCCAGAATAACGGAACTGAGGAGGCATCTTTGACGTTGATGAACTACTTTATGCCATCCGTGAAGAACAAAAATTAACCATGGCACCCGATTTCTGGGATGATCCGAAAAAAGCAGAAAAGGTTCTTGCAAGCATCAGCTCAAAGAAAAAATGGACTGATGGGTTTGATGAAGCAAACGGCGCAGTAGAAGATGCTGTTGTGATGTTTGATTTTTATCAGGCAGGAGATGCTTCAGAAGAAGAATTGCAGGAGCAATTTGATTTAAGTAAACAGGCTGTTGCCGATCTTGAATTGAAAAATATGTTGAGCAGCAAAGAAGATCAGCTTTCTGCAGTAATGCAAATTACAGCAGGCGCCGGTGGAACCGAAAGTTGCGACTGGGCCTATATGCTGATGCGTATGTACATGATGTGGGGCGAGAAAAACGGCTATAAAATTACAGAGCAAGATAGGCAGGATGGAGAAATTGCGGGGATAAAAACGGTAACCATTCAATTTGACGGTGATTTTTCCTATGGTTATCTGAAAGGAGAAAATGGTGTTCACCGGTTGGTGCGGATTTCGCCTTTTGACTCAAATGCACGTCGGCATACTTCTTTTGCCTCCGTTTACGTTTATCCATTGGTAGATGATACCATTGAGATTAACATTAATCCTGCTGATGTAGAGTTTGAAACTTTCAGGGCTGGTGGAGCCGGTGGACAAAATGTAAACAAAGTCGAAACCGCTGTTCGTTTGTACCATAAGCCTTCGGGCATTATTATTAAAAACCAGGAATCAAGGTCTCAATTGCAGAATAAAGAAAATGCATTGCGTTTATTAAAATCTCAGCTTTACGAAGTTGAACAAAGAAAACGTAATGAAGAAACGGCTGCAATTGAAGGTTCAAAGAAGAAAATAGAGTGGGGCTCGCAAATCAGAAGTTATGTATTAGATGATCGCAGGGTTAAAGATCATCGAACCAATTACCAAACTTCAAATCCGCAAGCGGTTTTAGATGGCGATATTAACGATTTTCTGAAAGCATATTTAATGGAGTTTTAATTGAAAATAATGATAAAATCATCACTTTTAAGCATCCTGTTCTTTATGACAGCAACTTATGTGCAGGCACAGCAAATTATTCCATTGTATCAGGATACCATACCCGGATCTAAATACGCAGAAAACTACAAAGAAGTTTCGGAAACGGGACAGGATGGAATAATAAGAATCAGCAAGGTTACTGTGCCAGATCTTATGGTTTTTCAGGCACCGGCTAATATCGCTAATGGTGCTGCGGTAATTATTTGTCCTGGTGGTGGTTATAGTATTTTAGCGTATAACCATGAGGGCACAGAAGTGGCTAAACGCTTTAATGAAATAGGTGTTACGGCTTTTGTATTAAAATACCGCTTGCCAAGTGATGAAATTATGGTGGATAAAACCTATGCTTTGCTTCAGGATGCTGAACAGGCCATTTATTTAGTTAGGAAAAATGCCCGGCAATATGCTGTTAAGCCAAATAAAATCGGCGTTATGGGCTTTTCTGCCGGAGGCCATTTAGCTTCAACGTTGCTTACCCATTACAATGACCTAAAAATAAGTGATGCTGAAAAAATTAGTTTAAGACCTGATTTCGGAGCTTTAATTTATCCAGTAATTAGTTTTGAACAATCGGTACACACCGGAACTATGAAAAATTTGTTAGGCCCAAATCCTTCAGATGCTTTAAAGCATTATTTTTCGGCAAATCAAAATGTAACTAAAAAAACGCCGCCAATATTTTTAGTTCAGGCAGAGGACGATAAAACGGTTTCTGTTCAAAACAGTATTTTGATGAATGACGCCCTCATAAAACATAAAGTAAAAACAGAATTATATTTATACGCCAAGGGTGGCCATGGTTTTGGTCTGCACAATAAAACTTCGGATGTAGATTGGTTTAATTTACTAAGAGACTGGCTTAAAAATATTTCAGTAATATAACTTGCTTAAGAAAATATAAAAATGAATAAGGAAATAAAAATCTTACTGTCTGCAGTTTTTTTATTGGCAATGGTTTTTATCATTAGCTGTAAAAAAACAGCTGATACTGATCCTGTAATAGACCAGGGCTGTAAGGCCGTTAAAATTGAAGCATTTACAGAAACCACTTTAGATAATACGTACAACCTTACTTATGATGCAAATAACCGGGTTATTCAGCGGGCAGGTACAACAAATACCTTCAATATAACATATGACACGGATAAAGTAACCGTTAAAGGTACCAATGGCGGCAATTTGGAAGTTACTTTAAGTGCCGGCAAAGCAGTTAAGGTAGCAAGTACTGGTACAAGCAATTACGAGGCATATACCTATACCAACGGATATATTACCACGGTAGAATACTATGAAGCCGGTGCTTTAAAATCAACATATACTTTAGCTTATTCGGGCGGTAACTTGGTTGGCATTACCCGGAAAGATGTTGGTTTTAGTGCTGATCAAACGGATGTAACTACAATTACCTATTCATCAACCCTAACCAACCCTAACTTACAGTTTATAGAACCATTTAACACAATGGTTTCGAAATTTGATGCGCCATACCGTATATATGGCAGTATGTCGGTAGGTATTGCAACCAAAGTGGTAAATACCCAATCAACAAAATCAGGAACGGTGGTGAATCAAACCATTACCACAAACGATTATACCTTCAATAAGGATTTAATTTCCAATAATTCGACCGGGCAGGATTTTACCTCTAATTATACCAGTATCTTGAATAAGAAAAATGTAAAAACCTTAGCAGATGCCACAACGCTTACGGATGTAACAACAAACCTAAAATACAATTTAGCTTATACCTGCAGGTAGATTACTTAAATGTGGTGAGGGGATGGTTTTATCGGTTTAATCTTTGTTTTCGGCAATAATATCCTGCAATTTGTTCAGTTCAGCAACCTTCTCGGTAGCTCCTGCGTTTTCGTATGCCGAAATTAGATTTCTAATCACTCTTCTAATAATATCGGTGTTGGAGCAGGGGCGATAATATTCAGGTAAAGCTTCTAAATTTAACTGTCTTAAAAACTGATCCACATCGTGTTTGCCAAATATATTACCACGATTAAAAGCATTAATGTAAAAAAGCACACCATATTCGCTACCATCCTGTTTGCTTTCATCAATATAGCCTAAAATAAAATGCTGCGGTAAATTGATGCCATAAACCGGTAAATCCAGTTTTTGGGCTAAAGTAGAGTAAATTATGGCTAAAGAAATTTGATTTCCCTTTTTGCTCTCCAAAACCTGGTTTAAATAAGAATTCTGAGGATCGTGATGGTTTTTTGTATTGCCACCAAAGCCATATTGCTGGTAAAGCACGTGGTTAATCAGTTTTACTTTTTCAACCGAGCTCATTTCATACTGCAAGCCAAGCCAAATGTCACGTTTAATTTCTTCCAGCTGGTTAATTATTTTCTGCTCATCCAAATCAGGGTATTGATAGCGGTTAATAATCAATGCACCCTGTAATAAATCAAATGCGCCACTTAAATACCATAAGTTTAAATCCTCCTTAACGGTATTAAATTGGATCTGGTGAACAATGTTTTCTATACGTTCCTGTAAAAGACCATCAAAAGATTGTTCCCAGGCATTTTCTAAATAATGAATCACCGACCCACCATATTCCAGTAGCTTTTGCTCAACATGCTGATAAACTTCATCATCAGGATCATCAAGCAATTTTACTAAAGCACTTATCTCTGCGTTATTTTCCATAAAATGTACATCCATTTGCGGCGTTTAATTACTTTTGCAATAATATGCTATTTCAATTTATTACAGATTACCTAAAACACCGTTTAACAGCTAAATCGAGGCACGGCACACATTCTCCATTTGCCTATAAACTGGCCGATGAGGTAATTTACGATTTTACCCAGAAAACTGAATACAAAAATATAGAAGCGCAGCGAAAAAAACTTTTTAATGACGATTCTGATATTACGGTTACAGACCTTGGAGCGGGTTCTCACCTGAATAAAAACCGAACAAAGAAGGTAAGTCAGATTGCAAAAAATGCACTTAAAAGTCCACGTTTGGCGCAGCTGATTTATCGCCTGGCCAAAAACACAGAAGCCAAAAATTTAATAGAACTTGGAACTTGCCTGGGCATTACAACGGCGTATTTATCAGAAGCAAACCCGGAGGCAGCGGTTATTACCATAGAGGGGTGCCCGCAAACGGCAGAAGTTGCCCGGCATAACTTTAAAGCATTGGAATTGAATAATATCGAACTCCATGTAGGGAATTTTGATTTAATCCTGCCTGGTATTATTGATGAGCAGCAACATTTGGATTTTGTATACATTGATGGTAACCACCGAAAGGACGCTACACTGAATTATTTTAAATGGTGTTTGCCAAAAGTTCATGAAAACTCCTTGCTTATTTTTGATGATATTTACTGGAGTCAGGGTATGAAAGAAGCATGGGAAGAAATTAAAAATCATCCTGATGTTATGGTAACAATTGATTTATTTTGGATAGGGCTTGTTTATTTTAAAAAAGGACAAGCTAAAGAACATTTTAAACTTAAATTTTAAAATTAATTTTCAATTCATGAAGCGGTTTTTGATATTAACCTTTAGCTTACTTCCGTTTTTGTGCTTCGCACAAGAAGTCAGGACACAAATCATCGGGAAAATCAATTTCCCTGAGGATGACAAAAGCTCGCGGTTGATTTATTTTGTTTATCAGCTTAAAAATCAGTCTATTTTAGACAGTACCTTGGTAAAAAACAATGCCTTTACGTTTGATAAGAGTTTGAGCCCCAATGTTAAAGTTAAATTGCTGTTTACAAAGCCTGGAACTTCTCCAAATCAGGCAGCAGACCCTAATATTTTAAATTTTTTTGTTAAAGAGGGTACTGTTCATGTAAATGCAACGGGCTATTTAGGAAGAGCGAAAGTGACCGGAGTGCCTATGCAGGATGAATACGCTGCCTTTAAGAAAGTGTACCTGAAAATAGATACAAATTTACGTTTACTTGGGTGGAAGAAAAAGAGAACAAAAGCTACTGATCCCATAAAGATGAAAGCAGTAGATGGACAAATAGATTCCGCACGGAATGCTAAAATGAAACTCTTAGCTACATTTTTAGATCAGGATATAAACAAACCTTATGCACCTGATGCAATTTTAATGTATTTAAAAGCCAACGGCTCTACGCTTAATTTAGATAAGGCGCAGGCATATTTTAACAAATTGCCTATGGAGCAACAAAAATCTGTTGATGGCCATGATATTATTAAAGAAATAGCCGACATAAAGGAGAAAAGAAAAAAGAACTAATCCGTCTAAAAACCATGACTACTTTTACAAAAAATATTTTCCTGTTCAGTTTAGTTTTTTTTAGTTCATTATGTGCCTTTGCCCAAAAGCATGGTAATGTAATTAATGTACTGGAGGGTGTCCATTTTTACGATGGTTATGCAAAGCCAGTAAATGAGCCGGTGCAGACAGGTTTAACAAGGTTAAGCAATACCAAGTATATGCGTAAACTTACTGATGAGGAGAAATCGAAAGTAGGCAATACGTTAAGTGTTAAATTAGTGGTAACTGCCGGTTGTGATAATTATGACCGGATAGGACGAGTAACTTTATATAAAACCCCAAAAAATAAGCCTTACGATGATGTTCAGGCAGAAGCATATGAACTGCTGCGCATTATGACCCCTTTTATGTATAAGTCTCGTAGGCCTGATCAAATTCCATATATCGCACAGGCAGATCAGGTAACGGGTATGTTCAGAGATAAAAACAGTGATATTTGGGTATTAACAGAAATTTTCGGTACAACCGGAGCGGGGCAGAAGGAAGTAATTGGTTGTGATGGTTCCTTGTTAACTTTTACCGTTTCAGTCGATTTTATCAGTGATAAGAGCAAAGCAAAAGGTACTACACAAATAACACCATTATTAAGCTATTTTCCTTTAGATGGCAAGGATACTACTGCCGGCCATAACGCTAAGGAAATTGAGTTTACAATTGCTAAGAATACAAAATCTGCTGTGTTATACCTGATTTCATCAGGGCATGGAGCCGGTGAGAATGGTGAAGAATACAATTGGAGAACGCATGTGGTATATTTAGATGGGAAAGAATATACCCGCTTGGAAATGAATCAGAATTGTAGCCCTTTTGAAATTTACAACACCCAACCCAATGGGATTTATTTTGGCAATATTGCAAATGAGCGCCGAAGCTGGTGCCCTGGTGCAGCTGTGCCGGTTCGTATAGTTAACCTGGGGCCTTTAAATGCTGGCAAGCACCTTTTAAAAATTGCCGTACCAGAAGCTGTTCTGTTAAAAACGGAAAGCAATTACCTCTTATCGTGTTACCTGGTTACACAGTAAATTCAAATCAACTGTAATTTTTTTAAAGGATCATACATTTCTACGATCCGTTTTGTGCTATTTTTTAAGGTAATTTCCCTGTATATCAGTTTTTTAATTCTTGTAAACTGATTTTTCAGTCATATAACTTATTTTTCAGTTGCTAAACTGAAAAATAAGTTATATGTTTGGGTATGGAAGAATTAACGAAGACAGAAGAGCGTATAATGCAGGTTTTATGGAAACTGCAAAAGGCATTTGTTAAGGATATTATTGATGAACTGGACGAGGAACCTAAACCACCGTACAATACCATTTCATCAATTGTAAGGCTTTTAGAGAAAAAGGGTTATGTTGCGTATAAAGCTTATGGCAAAACCTACGAATATTACCCAGCCATAAGCAAAGATGAATATGCAAAAACAACTTTTACCAAGTTGTTTTCAGGTTATTTTGACAACTCTGTTAGCAACCTGATTTCTTTCATGGTAAAGAAAGAAAACCTGAGCCAGCAGGAAATAGAAGAGATTCAGAAAATTATTAACCAGGAAACGAAACCATGATCTTAATTTATTTATTGAAAGTTTCTGCTTGTGCAGGTATTTTCTTTCTGGTGTACCACCTCCTGCTATCAAAACTTACATTCTTTAGGTTAAACAGAATTTACCTGCTCCTTATGTTATTGATAAGTTTTGCCATTCCAGCAATTACGCTTGAGCACCGCCAGGAAATTTTTACGCAACCTGGAAAGGAAATCCCCAAGCCAAGTTACAGTAAAGATGCATCAGCGGAGAAAGACTATATCAATTCGGGAAATGAAACTTCTTTAGCTATAAACTGGTGGCAAGATTTAACCTATTTGTATTATTTAATTTTAGGTCTTTTATTTATACGTGCGCTTTACCTCTTTGGTTATGTGCGTTATCATCTAAATAAGAATAAAATAAATACGGAGGGCAATGTCATTTCTGTAAATGAAAATTCGCGGATTAAGAATTGTTCTTTTTTTAATAAAATTATTGTTGATTACTCACTTCCAAAAGCGCAGCAGCAACTGGTTATTCAGCACGAATCTATCCATGTTATGCAATGGCATGCTATGGATAAATTGCTGGTTAACTTAGCGGTTTCAATACTTTGGTTTAATCCTTTTATTTACCGCTGGCGCAATGCGCTGGATCATGTACACGAATATCTGGCAGATGAGGCAACAACTGAAGTGTATGATAAGAAACAATATGCTTCGCTTTTGCTTAATCTTGCCACGCCATTAAACGGTTTTGCTATAAATAGTTTTAGTAAACTTCCACTAAAAAGCCGGATTAGTATGCTGTATAAAAAGCCTCATGCAGATGTTAAAAAGCTTGTTTACCTGATCATTATCCCCCTTGTTTTTCTGTGTTGTACGGCATTTGTAAAT
The DNA here is from genome assembly GCF_032678625.1 of Pedobacter nototheniae. Lineage (GTDB taxonomy): Bacteria > Bacteroidota > Bacteroidia > Sphingobacteriales > Sphingobacteriaceae > Pedobacter > Pedobacter nototheniae_A. The sequence continues at coordinate 166,782 of NZ_JAVTSO010000005.1, forward strand.
CAAAAAGATGTCTTAATCTATAAAACAGTTTCGCCCCCGGTTAATATTAAGCCACAACAGGCTTTAAGAACAGAACCTTTAAACACAATTAATAATCAAAGGAAGCGTATTTCAAAGACGCAGCCAGTCGAAAATAATGTTTCACCAGCGCTCAATTTAGAAAACCAGGCAGAAGCTGAAAAAATTATTGTTGATCAGGAACTGGTTTTGGTTGTAGATGCGGGACACGGTGGAAAAGATGAAGCAACAGAAAGCCCAAGTGGTATCAAGGAAAAGGATTTGAACTTGAGGGCTGCAAAAATATTAAAAGAAGAAGCGGCTAAAAGAAACATTAAGGTGCTATTAACCCGTGATAAAGATGAATATGTAGCACTTAAAGATCGATTACCTGATGAAAATGCTACTGCATTTATTTCTATACACCATAATTCTACCCCCAATCCAATGGTAAAAGTTCCTTTCAATGGAATAGAAGTATTGGTTTCGCAATCAAATCCTGAAATTAAAGCAGTTGAAATTTTTGGCGTAAATGTTATCCATGCGCTTAATCGACTCCATGGAGTGGAGGTTAATGGCAGTTTAAGAAATGCAAATTTAATGCTGCTCAGAGAATCTAAAATTCCTGCAATTATGATTGAGTTAGGGAATATGCAGGATGAGAACAGCTTGGCTTATACAAACGACGAAAAAAACCTGCGGAGAATAAGTAATTTGATTTTAGATGGTTTTGTAAAGTTTTCAAAATCTTAATAATATGGAATGGTTAATCTATTTGCTTAAAGTAAGTGCCTGTACAGTATTATTTTTTGGGTTTTATGTTTTGGTATTAAGAAAATTAACCTTCTTTAAAATCAACCGTTTTTACCTGATCATCAGTTTAATGCTGAGTTTTATGATTCCGGCACTTCAATTTAATATAGAACGGAAAATAGCATCTATTCCAGCTGTAAATCTGCAAAAGGAATTAATTGGACCGTCACAGGAAGTGGTTCAATCAAATTCAATAATACAGACAATGCCAAATGAGGTGGACGCAATTAACTGGTTTGCGTGGATTGAGGGCATATATACATTTGTGGCAGCGGCATGGTTAGTCCTTTGCACATGGCAGTTGTTTCAGCTGTTTAAGCACACCAGAAAATACACACATCAGATTAACGGCTTAAAGTTAATTTTCAAAAAAAGTGGCTTTACAAACTGCTCTTTCTTTAATTATGTATTTATTAACCAGGATGATTTAACGGATAATGAATTACAGGTGATGATAAAACATGAACAGGTCCATGCCAGTCAATACCATTCGGCAGATAAACTATTCATGATGATCTGTAAATCAATTTTATGGTTTAATCCTGTGGTTTATCTGTATAATAAAACTTTGGAACAAACACATGAATATGAAGCCGATCAGTTGACTTCATTAAGTTTTGGAAATAAAGATTATGCAGGGCTATTGCTAAAACTTGCTGTGGTAAAAAGTAATATGCCTTTGGTACACAATTTTGTAAAAAGCCCAATCAAGGAAAGAATAAAAATGTTGTTTCAATCTAAGTCTAAAAACATGAAAAAGTTAATGTATTTATTGGTTTTGCCTTTAGGCTTAGGGTTAATGTGGTTGTTTTCGGTTCAAATTATTTATGCACAAATTAAATCTCCGGCTAAAATAAAAACAGCAGTTAGCGACGGTCCTAACCGGAAATCAATTTCTGGTGAGCAAACAGACATAGAGAAAAGTGTAATTAATTCTGCCAAACCTAAATATAGAGCAACAAAACAAAAAGTATTAATGGTAAATGTAGATACCACTAAAGCCTTTGAGATGCCAAAGATTTTATCATATAAAAAGCTTACAGGTAATGCTAAAAGAAAACTGTCGAATTTTGAAGGTGTTGAGATGGAAATTTATGGTGGGAAATTACAGGCCGCTTACGCAGAAGTAGATACGGAAAATGGCCTTATTAATGCTAAAAATGTTGTTTTTGTAAATAGAAATGGAAATGCAGTGAGTAGCACGACAATGGTTTTTGAACTGAAAAAAGGAACTTATTATACTGTTGCAGAACTAAAATTGCCCCAAAGCATACCACCTGAATTAAAACAGGAAAGTATATTAGATAAATTTCAGTATAAGGCTAATGATTCTATAAGAATGAGTAAAGATAAAACCATTATTACTTTATATGGAAAAGCAAAAATAAGCTACAAAGATTTTGACATTACAGCCGATGAAATTACCTATAATACTAAAACCTTAAGCGGCTCGGCAAAAAATCCTGTTATGGTAAACCGTAAAACCCAAACCACAATTTCTGGTACACGATTAAAGTTCGACTTAAAAGGAAAAACAGAAGTTTGGCAAGATTGATTAAGTAGTACAAACGCTAATCTGGTTTATTCAACATGAAAATATTCTTAACTTTTACAATGGTACTCTTTTGTACATGGAATGCTTTTGCCCAATTTACAGTAAGTGGTCAAATCAGCGACACGGAAAATCAACTTTTAAAAACGGTTACGGTTAAGTTAAGCAGCAAGGATGGGGTAAAATATACTCAAAGTAATGAATCGGGTTATTACGCCTTCCAAAACCTTAAAGCTGACAACTACACGCTCGTTTTTTCGGCGCTTAATTTTCTTAGCGAAGAAAAAACCATAACACTTAAAGAAAGTGTTAAAATCAATATGGTTTTAAAAGGTACATCAACTCACCTTAATGATGTTCAGGTTAATTTTAAGAAACCGTTACTGGAGAAAAAAATAGACAGAGCAGTTTTTAATGCCGAAAATAGTATTGCCGGGATTGGTACGGATGCACTCGAGTTGCTGGCTAAAGTGCCAGGTGTACGGGTGTTAAATGATAAAGTATCTTTAATTGGTAAAGGCGGCGTTAATGTGATGATTAACGATAAGCTTATTCAGCTGTCAGATGATGATTTATCCAATTATTTAAAATCAATTCCTTCCGGTAACATCTCAAAAATTGAAATCATTACCAATCCACCTGCAAAATATGATGCGCAGGGAAATAATGGCTTAATCAACATCGTACTTAAAAAAACAACTACCGAAGGATTTCGTGGATCAGTGAATGCTGTTTTAACACAGGCAAATCATATTACGGCATCCTCTGGTGGTAATTTAAGCTACAAAAAAGACCGGGTTACCTTATACGGCAATTTTAATATAAGAAAAGGTTCTTTGGTGCCATTTGAACAAAGCAATATTTTTTATCCCAATCAAACCAGAAATATTGTAAACAAGGACCGGAATTTCAGAACAGTGCCCAGTGGGCAGGTTGGAGCAGATTATCAGCTTAATCCAAATACTACATTAGGATTATCTTACAATACCGGGCATACCGATTTTCATTCTGAAGAGCATATTAAAACAACCATATTAAGCCGTCAGCAAAAGGTTGATTCCATTTTAAATTCGGATGCAAACGCTTTAATTAAATCGAATTATAACTCCGTAAATTTTTATGTAAAGCAATTGCTTGATTCTGCCGGAAAACAAGTTACATTTAATGCAGATTGGTTTAAATACAATGATGATAAAAACCGTTTCTTTAATAGCGTAAGCTATTTTGGAGATGGAATGTTTATCCCAGATTCATTTGCTGAATATTTATCTGCCAGCAAACAAAACATAGATTTGTATACGCTTAAAGCTGATGTTGATCTGCCTCATAAAGTTTTTAAGCTATCTGTAGGTACAAAACTGAGTTTTATAAAAAATGCCAGTGATGTTTCATTTTATAAAATGAACAATAATATTTACGAGACTGATCCGGATCAGAGTAATGTATTTAACTATACTGAAAATACACAGGCCGCCTATCTAAATATAAACCGGCAAATTAAAAAGTGGGCGTTTCAGGCGGGTTTAAGAGGAGAGTATACACAAATTAAAGGCATTTCGCTTAACGAAAAAAATCAAAGCGATTACTTTCAGCTGTTCCCTACTTTATTTATTAATTATGAATTAAGTAACAAGAGTGTGTTTTCCATTAATTATGGCAGGAGAATTAACCGCCCAGCTTACCGAAAATTAAATCCATTTCGCTGGTATAGCAATCCATCAAGTTATGCAGAGGGTAATCCCTTCCTGAAGCCATCTTACAACAATAATATCGAAATTTCGCATACCTACGCCAGCATTTTTAATACCACTTTATCTTTAAGCAATACCAATAATGGTTACAGTGATGTTAATCTTGTAGAAGCAACTTCTAATCTTCAGGTTTCAAAACCAATAAATTTTATCAGGAGTTATCAATACCAGTTAAGCAACTCAATTACATTTAATCAGTTAAACTGGCTCGAAAGTAGCAACAGGCTGGATGTTTTGTATTCAACTAATCATTCTTCAATCAGTCAAACCCTATCCAACTTAAATGGGTTTAGCGCTTATTTTTCTACCTTAAACCAGTTTACCTTAAACAAAGGAAAAACCTTACTTGCCGACATGAGTTTTTGGTATCAATTTGCTGGATTGGAAGGCTTAAACAAAACCAAAGCGCAAAGTAATCTTGATTTGGGATTTAAAATACTTCTTTTAGAAAAGAAACTGCAACTGGCTTTAAGTGCATCGGATGTTTTGAAAACCAATAAGGAAAGGTTTAATACCGTTGTTAATGGAATTAGCCAGGCATACAATAACTATTACGATTCTCAGCAGCTTCGGTTTAGCATCCGTTATAATTTTGGCAATGCAAAAATAAAACAGCAGGATAGGAAACCAGGAAATGAAGAGGAGCGAAGAAGGAGCAATTAAATGCCCCGTTTGACCGCCATAAAACCTGTGGCAAAAAATAAGCAACTCAAAATTAGAAATAACGGAAAGACTATACATTTCAGTAGTTCCTGGTAAAATGAGCTTAATTTTTAAAATGCTTCTGCAAGACTGATGTAAAATCCACTCTGGCGTTTTTCATTCCCTTGCTTTTCGCCAATGCCGTAGTCTAAACGTACACTTAAACCTTTAGCCGGATCGAAGAAATAACGCAAGCCAGCACCCAGGTTTGGTTTAAATTTATCTACATTAAAATCTGTCCTTCCCCAAACGGTACCTGTTCCTGCAAAAAGCACCGCTCCGAAACGGTTATTATAACGATAACGCAATTCAGTTTGTAAAGCCAGCAAGTTCTCATCGCGATAGCGGCCGGCATAATAACCCCGCATAATCTCATCATTACCCAGTTGTGGCAACAAATAAAATGGTGTATGTGCACTTTGTATGGTATTATAAATTCCCTGCGCGCCCAACACCAGTTTTTTACTCAAACTCCAGAAATTACGGACATTTACGGTAATCTGGCTTCCGGTAAAATTATCTTTTCCAAAAAAATCAGGTGCATATTGATAAGTTACCCGACCGAAAAAGCCTTTTGTTGGATAGTTGTTAGAATTTCGTGTGTCGTAACTCTGGGATACGCCTGTAAAAATTACACTTCCACCTTTTTTACCCGAAAAGGTATGTTTATTGAAAATCCCGTCCGGACTTTTATCACTAAAATCATAATCTTCAAAACCTAAGGAAACGCCAGTGTAAGCATTTTTAATAAAGGTTTTTTCAAGGTCGAGTGCAATTTTTAATTGTTGCTGTACCAATTTATCCTGATCTGTTTTACGTGTATTATTGCCAATTCCAAAAAAGTCAAAAGGCATTTTTTTAAACTTGATGTCTGCAATCGTATGGTAAATATTGCCCTTACTCCAGGCATCGCCCTGTAAACTTACACTATACGTTTTTTTTGTAGAGTAAGAAGCTGTTCCCGAAAAATTGGAGCTGCGGTTAGTAGTATCCTTTCTGTCTCTGTAATAAGAGAAAAGGGCACCTAACCCAAATTCAAAACCAGTTTCCTGTGCATAGCCAAAAACTGGGATAGGCATAAAACTGGCCTTACGGGTGGTATCTTTTTCTTCAGAAAGGAGTTTTCTGATCAGTTTCATTTGCGCCATGCCGGGTAAAGAAACGATCAGAAGAAAAAATAAAACGTATATTTTTTTCATGGCGCAAAGAAAAGGAATTTAACTAAAAGATTATAGGTTCGGTTGTCATTAGTTCATCACGGTAATCGTAAATTGGTGTATTTGTTGATTTAGGCAAATGCAGGCAAGATTTGAAACCAAAAATTGAGGCGTATACTGCCGGTTAAAACTGTTAATTGCAAATTGCAAACGGTTTGTCTATTTTTGCGCCAAACAATACAAAACGAAATGAGCAATACAAGAGGACCGATATCTCAGTTTATGGAGCGTAATTACCTCCATTTTAATGCTGCGGCAATGATGGATGCAGCTAAAGGCTATGAAACGCATTTAGATGAAGGCGGTAAAATGATGATTACGCTTGCTGGTGCAATGAGTACTGCAGAGCTTGGTATTTCTTTAGCCGAGATGATCCGTCAGGATAAGGTAGCCATTATTTCTTGTACAGGGGCAAACCTTGAAGAAGATATTATGAATCTTGTTGCACACTCACACTATAAACGCGTACCTAACTATCGCGATTTAAGTCCGCAGGATGAATGGGATCTCTTAGAAAACCATTACAACCGTGTTACTGATACTTGTATTCCGGAAGAAGAAGCTTTCCGTCGTTTACAAAAACACATTCATAAAATCTGGAAAGATGCAGATGAAGCTGGCGAGCGTTACTTTCCACATGAATACATGTATAAAATGCTTTTAAGTGGTGATTTAGAGCAATACTACGAAATTGATCCTAAAAATTCGTGGATGCTGGCTGCTGCAGAAAAGAACCTTCCAATTGTGGTTCCAGGATGGGAAGATTCTACCATGGGTAATATCTTTGCTTCTTACGTAATGAAAAAAGAGTTAAAAGCGGTAACCATGAAAAGCGGTATTGAATATATGGGTTGGCTGGCCGATTGGTATATAGCAAACAGCGAAGGCAAAGGAATCGGATTTTTTCAGATTGGCGGCGGTATTGCCGGCGATTTCCCGATTTGTGTAGTACCAATGCTTTATCAGGATATGGAAATGGAAAATATTCCTTTCTGGAGTTACTTCTGCCAGATCTCTGATTCAACAACTTCTTACGGATCATATTCTGGCGCTGTACCAAATGAAAAAATTACCTGGGGTAAACTCGATATCCATACACCTAAGTTTATTGTAGAAAGTGATGCTACAATTGTGGCACCCCTAATGTTTGCGTGGATTTTAAAACAATAAAATAAAATTTCGACAATCAAAATTCAAAATTTTGAATGGCCACTTACAATTTTGTTGTAATTGGCCATTTTTGTTGACTGAGAGGCTTGAAACTGCATTTGTTTAGAATGATTATAAATTGTATTTCCAGTCATTATTATGTCATCGGATTTATTAATAAGTTATACTTTTGTTGAAGTTTTGATAGGCAGGCTATCGTCTAAGCATCAATTTCATATCTAAAAGTAAATTAAATAAGTATAAAGTGTTCATTATGAGAGATATCTCGATGATTTTAAAAAGTGTTTGGAAGTCGTTATTCTTGTTTTCGGCTATTTCTGTTATAGCGGTTTCTGCCGCTAATGCGCAGGATGCTAAAGAGGGAAGAACGCTTTTCAAAGCAAAATGTGCTTCATGTCACGCCCTGGATGCCAAATTGATCGGTCCTGCTTTAACAGGCGTGAGTGATCGTCACCCGGAAGCCTTCTTATTAAAGTGGATTCCGAATAACGCTGCAATGATCGCTGCTGGTGATCCTGCTGCCGTTAAACTTTTCAATGACAACGGTAAAGTTGCCATGACTACCTTCCCTGAATTGGATGAAGCTAAAGTTAAAGACATTTTAGCCTACATTAAAGAAGGTGAGCCAAAACCAACTGGTGATGCTGCTGGTGCTGCTGCTCCAAAAGATGATACCACTTCAGGTTTGTCTATCGCAGGTATCGTAGCTATTGTTTTAGTTGCATTAGCGATTTTAGTAATTTTAGGACGTGCTTCTAAATTATTGGAACGTCTGATTTTACAAAAGCAAGGAATTGAAATTGAAGAAGATGTACCTTTAAAGGTAGGTGTTCGCAAAATGTTCAAGAACAAAAAGTTTGTAATGTTCTTTATTTTGTGTTTAATCATCTGCTTAGGTTCATTTGGATGGATGGGTATGTGGAACACAGGTGTTCATACAGGTTACCAACCCGTACAACCAATTAAATTCTCGCACGAGTTGCACGCAGGAATCAATCAAATCGATTGTCAGTACTGTCACTCAGGTGCATTTAAATCTAAAAATGCGTCTATTCCATCATTAAACGTTTGTATGAACTGCCATAAAGCAGTACAGGCAAGAGATAAATATGATGGCGAGATTTCTCCTGAGATCAAGAAAATCTACAATGCTTTAGGTTACGATCCTGAAACTCAGAAATACGATGAAAGTAAATCAAAACCAATGGAGTGGGTACGTGTACACAATCTACCTGATTTTGCTTACTTCAATCACTCTCAGCACGTAGTTGTTGCAGAAGATGCGATTCGTAAAGCAAAAGGATTACAGCCAACTGAGCCAGTATGTTTCGCTTGTCACGGTCCAGTTAATACAATGGAAGAAATTTATCAATATTCTCCATTAACCATGAAATGGTGTATCAACTGCCACAAAGAAACTGATATTTCTGGTCAGAAAAATAATGCTTTCTACGCTAAGGTTATCGAAGCGCATGAGAAAATTAAAAAAGGCGAAAAAATTACTCCAGCGTTGTTGGGTGGTTTAGAGTGTGGTAAATGCCACTATTAATAAATAGAGTTTAGTAAGAACGTTCGAATAAACAGTAATATAGCTTAAATGGAAAGCAACAAAAAATACTGGAAAGGCTTAGAGGAGTATAACAATACACCCGATTTTGTTAAGAATAACAAAAACGAATTTGCCGAGCCACTTCCAATAGAAGATGTTTTAAATGAAGCAGGGTTAAGTACCGTTACCCCACGCCGCGACTTTTTAAAGGCGTTAGGTTTTGGTTTAGGTGCAGTTACGTTAGCAGCTTGTCAAAGCACTCCTGTTCACAAATCTATTCCGTATCTGGTAAAACCTGAAGAGGTTACTCCAGGTATTCCTAACTATTATACTTCCAGCTTTAATGGCCAGAGTATTTTAGTTAAAACAAGAGAAGGCCGTCCGATTAAAATTGAACCAAACCCAAATGCGGGTGAGTTTAATTGTGGTACCGATGCAAGAGCACAGGCTTCAGTTTTAGATTTATATGATGTATCTAAATTAAAAGCACCAGTTCTTAAAAACGAAGAAACAAGCTGGGCTAAAATTGATGCATTTGTAAAAGGCGAATTAAACAAAGCACAAACTTCGGGCAAAAAGATTCGTATCGTTTCATCAACGGTAAACAGTCCATCAACCAATGCAGTTATTGCAGGCTTTATTGCTAAATATCCTGCTGCTAAATTGGTTCAGTACGATGCTGTTTCTTATACAGGTATTATTCAGGCCAATCAAAATAGCTTTGGTAAAGCCGTTTTACCAAAATATAACTTTGATAAAGCAGATTTAATTGTAAGTTTCGGTGCCGATTTCTTAGGTACATGGATTAGCGGTGAAGAGTTTACTTCACAATACACAGCTAACCGTAACTATAAATCATTAGAAAACAAAAAAATGAGCCGCCACATTCAGTTTGAAAGTGGAATGAGCTTAACAGGTACTAATGCAGATACACGTGTTCCGGTTAAATTATCAGAACAAGGTCCTGCTTTAATCGCTTTATACAATGCAATTACCGGTCAATCTTTAGCCGGTGGTACATTAGGTAATAATGCTACTGCAGATAAAGTAATTAAATTAGTTGCTAAAGAATTAGTACAAGCTAAAGGCAAAGGCCTTGTAGTTTGTGGATCAAATGATGTTTCTACTCAAATTTTAGTAAATGCCATCAACGCTGCTATTGGTAGCTACGGTACTACTATCGATTTGGACAACGCATGTCATTTATATGCAGGTAACGATGCAGAATTTGCAGGTTTAATTGCCGAAATGAACCGTGGAGAAGTTGGTGCAGTTTTATTCTTAAACAGCAACCCGGCTTACGATTACATCAACAACAAAACATTTACCGAAGCATTAGCTAAGGTTCCTGCAAAAATTTCATTTGCAGATCGTGCTGATGAAACAGCTTCACTTTGTGATGCCATTGCCATTAACCACAACTATTTAGAATCGTGGGGTGATGCAAATGCTTACGAAGGATATTATTCAATTGTACAACCAACCATTAACCCGGTTTTCAATAGCCGTCAGGCAGAAGAAAGTTTATTGGTTTGGGCTGATGCACCGGTTAAAGATTACTACCAATTTGTACGCAGCAACTGGGAAACTAAAGTATTACCAGCAGCAGGTATTAAATGGGAAGATGTTTTAGATAAAGGTGTTATCACTGTTGCCGCTAAACCAGCTGCAACTTATAGCTTCAGTTTATCGTTAGCAGCCGTTGTAGCTTCTATTTCTAACAGCAGCAAAGCTTTAGCAAAAGATATTGAGTTAGAAGTTTACGAAAACATTGCAATGCGCGACGGTAAAAATGCAAACAACGCATTCTTACAAGAGTTACCTGATCCGGTTTCAAAAGTAACCTGGGATAACTTTGTTGCCCTTGCTCCAAAATTTGCTGAAAAATTAAACGTTAAAGAATTTGATGTTGTAACCGTTAAAGGTGGCAACGGATATTCGGTTGATCTTCCGGTATTAATCCAGCCAGGACAGGCACAAGGAACAGCATCTATCGCTTTAGGTTACGGACGTGAGAAAGTAGGTAAAGCAGGTAACGGTGTTGGTAAAAATGCTTTCCCTTTTGCAACTTTTGTAAATGGAACAATGCAGTATGCAACCAACGTAACCATCACTCCAACAGGTGGCCATTACGAATTGGCTCAAACACAAACTCACCACTCTTTCGAAGGTCGTAACGTAATTCGTGAGGCTACTTTCGCAGCATATTTAAAAGATGCTGGTGCAGGTACAGGTAAAAGCGAAGAAGGACATAAAAACTATGATCTTTGGGATCAATACGAAAAACCAGGTAACAACTGGGTTATGGCAATCGATTTGAATGCTTGTACAGGTTGTGGTTCTTGTATTGTTGCTTGTAACGTAGAAAATAACATTCCTGTGGTAGGTCGTGATGAGGTTCGCCGCCGTCGTGAAATGCACTGGATCCGTATTGATCGTTATTATAGCTACGAAACTAAAGACGGAGATGTAACAAGAGAAAAAGAAATTGCTAAGTTGGAAGATTTAGACCATGTTTCTGTTGTTCACCAGCCCATGTTATGTCAGCACTGTGATCACGCACCTTGCGAAACCGTTTGCCCGGTATTAGCAACTGTACACTCATCAGATGGTTTAAACCACATGGCTTATAACCGTTGTGTAGGTACACGTTATTGCGCAAACAACTGTCCGTATAAAGTACGTCGTTTCAACTGGTTTAACTACTGGAACGATTCTCGTTTCGATAACTATTTAAATAACGAGTTTACTCAATTAGTTTTAAATCCTGATGTAACAACACGTTCAAGAGGGGTTATGGAAAAATGCTCTATGTGTATTCAACGTATACAAGGTGGCAAATTACAAGCTAAAATTGAGAAACGTCCATTAAAAGATGGCGATATTAAAATGGCTTGTCAGGAAGCTTGTTCAGCAAATGCAATCATATTTGGTGATTCAAACGATCCAAACTCTGAGGTTTCAAAAGCATTACGTTCTGAGCGTATCTACTACGTTTTAGAAGAAATCAACGTGAAACCAGGTATCGGATACATGACAAAAATTAGAAACACAGATACAACAGTACAAGCGTAAGCTTTAGTATAAAGAAAATACAAATTATGTCAGGACATAACGAATCAATACTTAGAGAACCATTAATTACCGGCGATAACATCACGTATGCAAAAATTACGGATGATATTTTAGGCCCGGTAGAGAATAAACCAAACAAAGCGTGGTGGATCGGTTTCATCTTTGCCTCTTTAGGCGCTTTACTTTGGGTGGTTGCCGTGAGTTATACTTTTTGGAATGGTATAGGCTCTTGGGGTTTAAATAAAACAGTAGGATGGGCTTGGGACATCACCGGTTTCGTATGGTGGGTTGGTATTGGTCACGCTGGAACACTTATTTCAGCAGTACTATTACTTTTCCGTCAAAACTGGCGTAACTCCATTAACCGTTCAGCAGAAGCAATGACCATCTTTGCGGTTATTTGTGCGGCAACTTATGTTGTATCACACATGGGCCGTCCGTGGTTAGCGTATTGGGTATTACCATTACCAAATCAGTTCGGTTCACTATGGGTAAACTTTAACTCACCATTGGTATGGGATATGTTTGCAATTTCTACTTATTTCTCTGTATCCTTATTATTCTGGTACACAGGTTTATTACCAGATATTGCAACCATCCGCGACCGTGCTACAGGAATGCGTAAGAAAGTATATTCTATCTTTTCATTTGGATGGAGTGGAAGTGTAAAAACATGGCAGCGTTTTGAGGCCGTTTCTCTAATCCTTGCAGGTATTTCTACACCGCTTGTACTTTCGGTACACACAATTGTATCAATGGACTTTGCAACTTCAGTAATTCCGGGATGGCACACCACCATTTTCCCTCCCTACTTTGTTGCCGGTGCAATTTTCTCAGGCTTTGCAATGGTGTTAACCTTATTATTGGTTGCACGTAAAGTATTAGGCCTTGAAAACTACATCACCATGTTCCACATTGAGTCGATGAATAAAATCATCATCTTAACAGGATCAATCGTAGGTGTAGCTTACTTAACGGAGTTCTTTATTGCATGGTATTCTGGTTCAGAATATGAGCAATACGCGTTCATTAACCGTTCAACTGGTCCATACTGGTGGGCTTACTGGATGATGATGACGTGTAACGTAATCTCTCCACAACTATTATGGTTTAAAAAAATCCGCTTAAGCATCCGTGCTACCTGGATCTTATCAATCGTAGTAAACGTAGGTATGTGGTTTGAGCGTTTTGTAATTATCGTTACCTCTTTACACCGTGATTATATTCCTTCAAGTTGGGCAATGTTTTATCCAACATGGGTTGATGTGAGTGTATTCGTAGGTTCAATCGGACTTTTCTTTACCTTATTCCTTTTATTCTTAAGAGTTTTACCTTCAATTGCGATTGCAGAGGTTAAATTATTATTGAAAACTGCAAGTGAGCAGGCTAAAATGAAGCAGATTAAAGAAGGACATGAGAATAAAGAATATGTAGCGGAGTACATAGAATCTTTAGAGAAATTTGATAGTGTTAAACAAGAAGATTACGCAAAAATATAACAATGAGTGATATCAAATATATTTTAGGCAGTTTTGGTGATCCTGATGAAATGATGCACGGCATCGAAAAACTTCAGGAAAATAACGTCAGCATTTATGATGTATATACTCCAATGCCTATACACGGAATAGAAGCCAAATTAGGAATTAAAAGATCAAGAATTGATATCGCAGCATTTTGCTTTGGTATAACCGGTACATGTGCCGCTTTCGCCTTAATTTATTTTTGCGCAGTTATCGATTGGAGAGTAAACATAGGTGGTAAACCATCATTTGCATTGCCGGATTTTATTCCGATAATGTTCGAATTAACAGTTTTATTCTGTGCATTCGGTATGGTGTTAACTTACTATGCTTCTACACACCTTTTTCCAGGCAGAGCACCACGAGTAATGGACCTGCGTGCTACCGATGATCGTTTTGTAATTGCAGTAGATGCAAAAGAAAATGCAGAACACACCGTAATTGATGGTTTATTAAAAGATGCCGGTGCTTTAGAAGTAAAGTATAATGAAAGGAAGTACATTAGCTATGAATAAGAATAAATTTGTTTATGCCGCGTTTTTAGCTATCGCTTTTGCAGCTACTTTTTCGGCTTGTAAAGATAAACGCAGTACCGGGCTTGAATATGCCAGGAACATGTATGATCCGATTGCTTATAATCCGGATCAGCCAAATAAAAATTTCAAAGATGGTAAAACTGCACAGTTGCCACCAGCAAATACTAAACCAGTAGGTTTTAAAGAGTATGATGAATATCCTAATACTAAAGAAGGATATGAAGCTGCCGGAGCAAACATGGTTAATCCATTACCTGTAGATACAACGAACCTTGCAGAAGGTAAACATTCATTTATCGTTTTCTGTGCTCCATGCCATGGAGAAAAAGGAGATGGACAAGGACACTTAGTTAAAATTGAGAAATTTAACGGTGTACCTTCTTATCACGAAGGAAGTTCATCAAGAGGTGGTGCTATGAAAGATCTTACTGCTGGTAAAATCTACCATACCATTACATATGGTGTAAATAACATGGGCTCACATGCTTCACAAATCTCACCAACAGATCGTTGGAAAGTGGTGATGTATGTTCAACAATTACAAAAAGAACAATAAGTAAAGCAGAATATAAATGGGAACTCACAATATTAATTTTAGTGAACAATTTGAGTTTACAGGAAAAGTAAAAACTTTAAGCATTATTGGAATTGCATTAGGTGTAATTGCAGTAGCTTATGGTTTCTTAGCCGGAGATAAAGTGATGCACGAGCGCACTTTTGCCAACCTGTTACTTATGGGATATTATTTTGCATGCGTTTGTATGTCAGGTACATTTTTCCTTGCTGTTCAATACGTTGCTCAGGCTGGTTGGTCTGCATCAATTTTACGTGTACCTCAAGCTATGGCTAAAACTTTGCCTATAGCTGCTGTAATACTTGTTGTTATTATCTCAGCAGGGTTGTACACACACAACTTATATCACCACTGGCATGCTGATGGTTTAACAGATCCGAATAGCCCTAATTACGATTCGCTAATTGCAGGTAAATCGGTATTCTTAAACGTTCCTTTCTTTTTAGGTCGTCAGGTTGTATTCTTAGGTGTATATAGTATATTCTCTATGCTTTTTGTTAAGTTTTCTTATAACGAAGATTTAGCCGGAGGATTAAACTCATACAGAAAGAGTTTTAAAAATGCATGTATCTTCTTAGTAATTTATGGTTTTACCACACCAATTTTTGCTTTTGATACGGTAATGTCATTAGAAGCACACTGGTTCTCTACCATGTTTGGCTGGTATAACTTTGCCGCAATGTGGGTAAGCAGTTTAGCTACAATTGCCATAATCATTATTCTTTTAAGAAGAGCAGGTTACATGCAATGGGTTAACAATAGCCACTTACATAACTTAGGCCAGTTTATTTTTGGTTTCTCTATCTTCTGGACTTACGTATGGTTTGCACAGTTCTTATTAATCTACTATGCCAACATGCCTGAGGAAACTATTTATTTTTACAAACGTTTTGAATATTACAAGTTCTGGTTCTTCTTAAACCTTGCAATGAACTTCTTAGCGCCAGTATTATTATTAATGGACAGAGATAATAAGAGAACAGATATAAAACTATTATTCGTTTCAATCGTGGTATTATTAGGTCACTGGGTAGATTACTACCAAATGATTATGCCAGGAGCAGTAGAAGATGGTCACAACGGTTTTGGAATTGTTGAAATTGGTACTGCTGTAGGTTTCGTAGGATTGTTTACCTTTACAGTTTTATCGGCCTTAAGCAAAAAGCCTTTAATCGCAAAAAATCACCCTTTATTACAAGAAAGTTTGCATCATCAGCTTTAGCCGATGATTTTATAAGAGCAAATATTTAATTATTATTATAATTAGCAGTACAGCGTACTACTTTTAAGAAAATGAGTTTAAGAAAGTTTATCACGAATAAAACGACCGCAGCTTTAGCAGTATTACTTACTGTTTTTGCAAACACGAGCGCATTTGCACAAGATGCAGCAGCAGCGGCGGCACCGAAAGCTGTTGATATGGGCGAGGTTTATAAATCAGTAATTTTTTACGTTCTGGTTTTCCTGGCTATATGTTTATTCATTGCTATTGTGGGTAAAGCCATAAGGGTATATGAATTAAGCCGCGAAGCACAAGGCAAACCAGTAGGTATTAACTGGAACAGAGTACATGCAAGTTTATTTGCATTATTCCTTGTTTTAGGTTTATATGGTGTGTATTGGGAATATACAGTGCATGGCGCAATGTTATTGCCAGATGCAGCTTCGATCCACGGAGAACGTATTGATAAAATGTTTAATTTAACATTAATCATCACTACAATCGTATTTGTGGTAACACACATCTTATTATTCGGATTTTCTTATGTGTATAAATATTCAGCTAAAAGAAAAGCATATTACTATCCTCACAACAATACAATCGAAAAAATCTGGACCATTGTACCAGCTTTAGTTTTAACAGTATTGGTGTTAATGGGTTTCTTAACCTGGAGATCGATTTTCTTCAAAGTAGAAGATCCAAACAACAAACCTTTACAAATCGAAATCACTTCAGAGCAGTTTAAATGGTCTATCCGTTACCCTGGAGCTGACGGTGTTGTAGGTAACAAAAATTATAAATTAACTACTGCAACCAATCCTTTAGGAATCGATTTTAAAGATTTAAACTCTCGTGATGATGAGATGGCAGATGAGATGGTAATTCCGGTTAATAAACCAGTAAAACTAATCTTAACCAGTAAGGATGTAATCCACAGTTTTTACATGCCACACTTCAGAGTACAATTAAATACGGTACCGGGCATGAGAACAATATTTGAATTTACTCCAACCATTACCACTCGCGAGATGCAGGAGAAAACAAATGATCCTAACTTTAAATATCTTTTCTATTGCGCTAAAATTTGCGGTTCAGGTCACTGGAATATGCAAAAAAACGTTCGTGTTGTTTCTGAAAAAGAATATGCAGAATGGATAGCTAAACAGAAAACCTACTTAAACGATGATTTAAGAAAAGAATTTAATTTGCCAGTGGCACCTGCACCAGTAAAATCTGTAGCCGATTCAACAGCTAAAGATTCAGCAGGAGTGAAAACTAACCAAGTGGCTTTAAATAAATAATATTACCGCAGAGCGAAAGAATTATGTCAACAATAGCAATACACGACGATCACAATCACGATCACCACGATCACGGACACCATAAGGAGACTTTAATTTCGAAGTACATCTTCAGTATGGACCATAAAATGATTGCAAAGCAATTTCTAATAACCGGTATTATTATGGCGGTTATAGCAATGGGCTTATCCATTTTATTCCGTATCCAATTGGCTTGGCCAGATAAAAATTTCCCATTCTTAGAAACATTTTTAGGCAAATGGGCTGAAGGCGGTCGTATCAAACCCGATTTCTATTTAGCACTGGTAACCATTCACGGTACCATCATGGTTTTCTTTGTACTAACAGCCGGGCTTAGTGGTACATTTAGTAACTTATTAATTCCATTACAAATTGGAGCACGAGATATGGCATCGCCTTTCTTAAACATGCTTTCATACTGGTTCTTCTTTATGGCTTGTGTGATCATGATGTCTTCATTCTTTATTCAAACAGGACCAGCATCCGGAGGTTGGACAGTTTATCCGCCATTATCTGCTATTCCTACAGCAATACCAGGTTCAGCAGGCGGTATGACACTTTGGTTAGTCAGTATGGTACTTTTCGTAGCATCATCTTTAATGGGTGGTATTAACTATGTAAGTACAATTTTAAATATGCGTACTAAAGGTATGGACCTTTGGAAAATGCCACTAACCATTTGGGCATTCTTCTTAACGGCTATTCTGGGTATCTTATCATTCCCTGTATTAGTTGCAGGTGTGGTATTATTAGTATTCGACCGTAGTTTTGGAACAAGTTTCTACCTTTCTGACATTGTTATGGGTACAAACATTTTACCAAATGAAGGTGGTTCTCCAATTTTATGGCAACACTTATTCTGGTTCTTAGGTCACCCTGAGGTATACATCGTAATTATGCCGGCATTGGGTATCTCATCAGAAGTTATCTCCGTAAATGCACGTAAACCAATTTTCGGTTACCACGCCATGGTTTACTCTCTAATCGGTATTACGGTACTTTCATTCATCGTATGGGGGCACCATATGTTTGTAACGGGTATGAATCCATTATTGGGTGGTGTATTTATGATCACTACTTTGATTATTGCAGTACCATCAGCCGTAAAAACATTTAACTACTTAGCCACATTGTGGAGAGGTAATATCCGCTTTACGCCGGCAATGTTATTCGCTATTGGTTTAGTTTCATTCTTTATCTCAGGTGGTTTAACCGGTATCTTCTTAGGTAACGCTTCCTTAGATATTAACTTACACGATACTTACTTTGTAGTTGCCCACTTCCACCTGGTAATGGGTTCAGCAGCAATCTTTGGTATGCTTGCGGGTGTTTATCACTGGTATCCTAAAATGTTTGGCCGTATGATGAACGCTAAATTAGGTTACCTGCATTTCTGGTTAACTTTCATTGCAGCTTACTTGGTTTTCTTCCCATTACACTTTTTAGGTTTAGATGGCGTTCCACGTCGTTACTATGCCTTTACAGAGTTTGAGTTTATGAAGAAATGGTTAACTGTTAACGTATTTGTAACCTGGGCTGCTATTTTAGCCGCTTTGGCTCAAGTAGCGTTCTTATTTAACTTTTTCTATTCAATTTACAGAGGTAAAAAAGCAACTCAAAATCCTTGGGAATCTAATACATTAGAATGGACTGCTCCTGTAGAACATATCCACGGAAACTGGCCAGGAGAAATCCCTACAGTATACAGATGGCCATATGACTATAGCAAACCAGGTCATGATGAAGATTTTATTCCTCAAACAGTACCTTTCTCTCAAACCATGAGCTCTAACTTGCCTCACGATTTTGAAGGAAATGCAGAAGCAGAAAAAATACAGCAAGATTGGGAATTGGCAAATCCAGTTGCAGAAAATAAAGGCTAATTTTTAGCTTTACACAAAATTAAAGGGGTATCTGATTAAGTTTCTGCTTATCCGGATACCCTTTTCATCTTAATAGAGATATGATCAGCAGATCAGAACAGCGTTTTATCAGAATTAATTTTATAACCATAATCGTTACTTTATTGGTTATACTGGCTGGCGGTATTGTACGCAGTACCGGCTCAGGAATGGGCTGTCCAGATTGGCCGAAGTGTTTCGATAGATACATTCCGCCAACTGATGTATCGCAGCTTCCAGCGAATTACAAAGAGAAATACGTTGCCGGCAGACTTAAAAAGAACGAGAAGTTTGCTAAGTATCTTGAAAGTATGGGTAAAACTGAACTGGCAGATCAGATCAGACACGATAAAAGTATAACCATACCGGAAGAGTTTAATCCGGCAAAAACCTGGACAGAATACCTGAATAGATTAGCAGGCGTTTTGGCTGGAATATTTTTACTGCTAACCGCAATTTATTCGTTTACCTATAAAAAAACAGCAAAACGAATTATTGTACTGAGCATTTTAAACATTTTTGTAGTCGGTTATCAGGCCTGGTTGGGTTCAATAGTGGTATCCACCAACTTAGCACAATGGGTGGTAACTGTTCATATGTTGTTGGCGCTGGTTATTTTAGCAATATCAATTTATACCTACAACTACGCTAAACAACTGAATAAAACGCCTTCAGTTATCATGTATCGGATATTGTGGTTAAAAGGCTTTTTGTTTTTTACCGTTGTTTTAAGCATAGCACAAATTGTGTTGGGTACCGAAGTAAGAGAAACAGTAGATGTGATTGCAAAATCACTTTTGCATAGCAGGGCCAGCTGGATAGGCAAAGTAGGCAGTATTTTTTCTTATCACAGAGATTTAGCCATACTGGTTGTAATCGCAAATGGAGTAGTTTATAAAATGGTTATCGATCGTTTTAGCGGAAAAGCTGCACCATTGTTAACCGCAAGGTTTATTATCATTACGCTTTTAATCCAGTTATTAAGTGGTTTTGCATTGGCATACATCGCATTTCCACCGGCAGCACAGGCAATACACATTTTATTCTCTACGCTGTTATTTAGTTTACAGTTTTATTTGTATTTGTTGGTTTACCGTACAAGCACTTATAAACAATAATATTTAAGGAAATTGAAACAATTTTTTTCAGATTTTTCTAAACTCATAAAATTCAGGCTGTCCTTTACAGTTGTGTTTTCTGCATCCATTTCATTTTTAATTGGTCAGAAAATGCAAATAGGAAGAGGGCATATTCCTTCAATTGACTGGGGTAACTGGCTAATCCTGATTGCAGGAGGCTTTTTGGTAACAGCAGCAGCAAATTGCTTTAATGAGATCATTGAAAAGGATCTTGATAAATTAATGAGCAGAACAAAAGACCGTCCAATGCCTGCAGGCAGAATGACCACCGGACAGGGCTTAATTTTAGGCCTGTTTATGGCATTTTTTGGCACATGGTTACTGGGCAGGTTAAATCTGGAAACAGGTTTATTATCTGTATTCTCAATTTTGTTATATGCATTTGCCTATACACCATTAAAAAGAAAATCGCCAATAGCGGTTTTTGTAGGTGCCATTCCAGGTGCATTACCTCCACTTATTGGTTATTTAGCCGCATTTGGCAGTTTAAAGGCCGAGTTGTTTTTAGATATAGATTACAAAATTGCCGTGGTATTATTCTTAATCCAGTTTGTTTGGCAATTCCCACATTTTTGGGCCATTGCCTGGGTTTTGGATGATGATTATAAAAAAGCCGGATTTAGATTGTTGCCAACAAAAAAAAGAGATAAGATTTCGGCATTGATGACCTTTTTAGGTACATTAATTTTAATTCCGGTAAGCTTATTGCCAACTTTTTATGGCTTTGGCGGTTATTATATCGCAGGGTTATCTTTAATCGCAGGTATTATTTTTTGCTGGCTTGCCTTTAAACTTTTATTGAACAGAGAACTCGTGGATGCGAAAAAGGTGATGTTCTGTTCTTTTTTTTACATACCAGCCGTACAGTTGGTGTTATTATTTGATTTTATAGCAAAATAATTTTTATGGTTATAACAATGGAAAATACCCAGGATACATTTGACCCAAAACCCAGAAAGTTTATTGTCTGGCTTTTTGTCGTATCATCTACAATTATGTTTGGCGGCTTTACCAGCTATTATCTGGTATTTGCAGCATCAAAAGGCAAAGGCCATGGATTAGTACTGCCAGATGCCTTTATTTACAGCAGTTTGGTTATTATAGCAAGCAGTATAACATTAATGTTAGCCTCAAGAGCGTTAAGAAACCTTAACTTTAGCTTACAACGCTCAATGCTTTGGATAACGGTAATTTTAGCTGTTGTTTTTGGTGTAATGCAGTTTAATGCATGGGGAAGTATGGTTAGAAGTGGTGCCACAATGGTTGGTAACAACGCAGCCATTTCATTTATCTATGTCGTTTCCGGAATGCACTTATTGCACATTATTGCCGGTGTTGCACTTATTACCAGCGCTTTAATAGGCAGTTATAAAAATATTACGCCCGCCAAAGGCAAGTACAGAATGGAAATTGCTTCTATTTTTTGGCATTTTATAGATATATTATGGATATATCTGTATGTTTTTTTACTTTTGAACCGTTAAATTTGTTAACAAACTATTATACTATTTCCAAATGAATTCAGTATCACAATTAGATCAAGTTAAAACCGGACCATGGAATGGTGGTCGTTCTCCGTGGTCGGTAGAATATGGTAAAATCATGATGTGGTTTTTCCTTTTGTCAGATGCTTTCACCTTTTCATCTTTATTGATCTATTATGGCGCGCAGCGTTTTTCTAAAGCAACGTGGCCAGATCCGGATTTGGTTTTCCAATCCATCCCAGGTCTAAAAGAGAGTGGTGCACCATTAGTTTTCGTGGGTATCATGACCTTTATATTAATTCTTAGTTCGGTAACTATGGTTATGGCTGTTGAAGCTGGGCACCGCCGTGCTAAAAAAGAAGTAATCTGGTGGATGGTTGCAACCATTATTGGAGGTTTCATGTTCTTAGGCTGTCAGGCTTTAGAGTGGACACACTTATTCCATGAAGGTTTTGGATGGGGTAAAATTCCTACAATGGAAAAATTACACCATTTGTTTAATGGCGATGTATCTTTAGTTGCTGCGCAGCAGTTTTCTAACTTATTCTTTACCATTACAGGTTTTCACGGTTTTCACGTATTTACCGGTGTTTTAATTAATATCATTTTATTGATAATGACCATTAACGGAACTTTTGAAAGAAGAGGTCATTATTTAATGGTAGAAAAAGTTGGATTGTACTGGCACTTTGTAGATTTAGTATGGGTGTTTGTATTTACATTCTTCTATTTGGTTTAATTGATCATTTTATAAAAATATTTTTATGTCAGAGCACGCACATACAACAGAAGGCCACGAACATGGCGAACACGCAGGAATGAATAAATCCAAAATCTGGAAAGTAGCAGGTATTTTATCTCTAATTACCGGTATCGAATTTATTATAGCGCTTTGGGCTATACCTGGCGGACATATTCCTCAGCATATTGGAAACTATATTTATATTGCTTTAACCTTGGTAAAGGCATTTTATATTGTTGCTTATTTTATGCACTTGAAATTTGAAAAACTGGGCTTACAGCTTGCATTAACCGTTTCATTTATATTCATTATTTACTTTATTGTGCTAATGCTGATAGAAGGAAACCATTTAAATGCAAATATGTTCTTCAATCATTAATGAAAAGAAACCCTATAAAGAAGGTATTAATCCTGGTAAGCATATTAGCTATACCGGGATTTTTATTTTTTTACTTATTGCCCCATTTTGCCAAGAACCGCTATAAAAGCCTGCCCATATACGGCGAAAAGATTGTAGCAAGCACCTTTCATACTGTAAAGGGTAAAAATATTCCAGATACCATTTATCATGTTGTTCCTGATTTTAAGTTCATCAATCAAAACAATGATTCCATTAGCTGGAAATCTTTAGAGAATAAGATTGTGGTGTTAAATTTATTTTATACCAATACTACCGTTAAAGAAGTTAGCAATAACGTTAAGCAAATAGTTGAAAACTATGAAAGAAATCCTTTAATCCGGTTTTTGAGTATATCAGTTGATCCAACCGACGGAGTAGACAAACTTAAATCCTACAGCACATCATTAAGTGCAAAAGCCGATAAATGGAATTTCCTTTCTGGAGATACAAGCCAGATTTATCCTTTTATTAGAAAAGGTTTACGCTTGGACGTAATTGCCCATGGTGATACAGATAAGGATAAATTTATTTATGGAAACCAAATTGTGCTGTTGGATAATCAACATCGCATAAGAGGTTATTATGAAGCGACAAATCCTGACGCTTTAGCCAAGCTTGATGACGAAATAAAAGTTCTTGTTGCCGAAGATCTGAGAAATATAAAAGACGGCAGATAATATTTAAAAATACCCCCCATGAACAACAGTCCGATTGAAAAGCAATACAGCAAATGGATCATTTTACTTTCTATTGTTATACCCGTTGCAGTAGCCGTATTGTTTTTTGTGAAAATACCCAACGCTAAGCCTTTACCTTTTCTGCCACCAATTTATGCAACCATTAATGGGATTACAGCTGTTTTATTAATTGTTGCAGTTTGGGCAATTAAGAATGGTAAAATTACCCTGCATCAAAACTTAATGAAAACAGCTATCGGCTGTTCATTATTGTTTTTGGTCATGTATATTGCCTACCATATGACTACACCTTCTACAAAATTTGGGGGCGATGGCGCTGTTAAATATGTTTATTTCTTTATTTTATTAACACATATCCTGCTTTCAATAGCCATTATCCCGTTGGTATTAATTACCTATGTAAGGGCATTGGCCGAAAGATTTGACAGGCATCGTAAAATAGCCAGAATAACTTTTCCTTTATGGCTTTATGTAGCCATTACCGGAGTAGTGGTTTACCTGATGATTTCTCCTTATTATATTTATTAATAAAGAAATTTAATTGTTGCTCTTTATTAATGATTTTATACTCTGATTCAAAAGTTAATATTTAGGAAATTAAATTTTTGTGCGTCAGTTTTTGTATAATTGAATTTCGTAACGGATATACCCTGTATGAAATTCGATGTAATTGAGACTGGCCAGGATTTAATTAACCTTTTCGAAAGGAAAGATGCTAACCGTTTCGCTCTTTTTTATAACCAATATTTTCAGAAACTTTTATTAATCTGTGATAAATATGTTCATGAAATGCCTGTTGCTGAAGAAATTGTCCATGATGTTTTCATAAAAATATGGGAAAATCCATATAAACTTGCTGAGGTAAGATCTTTAAAATCTTATTTATATAAAAGCACCATAAATGCATCCATTAATTATATTGGGAAACAAAAAAACATCCTTGTGTACGAAGAACACATGCCGGAGCAAATAACTGAGGAAGATCTGGATGCTTTAGACCGGGAAAATTCTCTAATTGTTTTGCTATATCAGGAGATCGATAAATTGCCCGAACAATGTAAAAAAGTATTTAAAATGAGTCGTTTTGAACTTTTAAAATACAAAGAAATTGCATTGAAATTAAATATTTCAGAACGTACAGTAGAAAATCATCTTCGGGCAGCGCTTAAAGTACTAAAAGTACGACTCTCAGAAGCGGCTAAACAAACAAATTTAAAACCTGGAGAGGTTGTTAAATTTATGACTCTTTTTCTTTATTAGTCGTTTATCTAAGGCTATCTAAAAGCTTTTAGTGACTGTTTCATAATTATTTTTATTTTTTTTAAAAAAAAGAAGAAATACACTAGGGGTTTTTTCATTTTTTATTGTCTTGCATGTAACCTAAACAAACTACATGCTTTCTGAACCAAATTCGCTGGATTTAATCATCCGGTATTTTAATGATGCGGAAAATCCTACCCTGAAAAAGCAAATACAGGATTTTAGAGCTGAATCAGCTGAAAATAATTTATATTTTCTGAAGATTGAACAAATTTGGAATAACGCTGCTAAAGCAGGGCGTTTAAATCTTGTTGACATTGAGACATCTCAAAAACGTTTCAAAAATGATATA
This sequence comes from Pedobacter nototheniae, assembly GCF_032678625.1. Classification (GTDB taxonomy): domain Bacteria; phylum Bacteroidota; class Bacteroidia; order Sphingobacteriales; family Sphingobacteriaceae; genus Pedobacter; species Pedobacter nototheniae_A. Next base: position 191,761 of record NZ_JAVTSO010000005.1, read on the forward strand.
AGAAAAATAACACCTGCCCGCATAAGGCCTTTAAGCTGGATCTTATCAGCTGCCGCTGCTTGTTTGGTTATTGCGATGGGCTATTGGTTTTATGCCTTAAATAACGAAGAGCATTTAATTGTTAAAACAACTAAAGATCAAATTGACTCTGTGGTGCTTTCTGACGGTTCTAAAATAATCCTGGCCAGCAATACTTCCATTTCCTATCCTGAAAAATTTAAAAAAGATAAACGGATTATATCGTTAAATAAAGGTGAGGCCTTTTTTAAGGTTTTCAGAGATGAGAAACATCCGTTTCAGGTACACATGGGCGCCTCGCACATTCAGGTATTAGGTACCTCTTTCAATATAGGGTATTCTCCTGTTGCCATTAATTTAACTGTAAAAACCGGACGAGTAATGTTTACGCCATTTAATGGTGCTGTATCATCTATTTTAATCGCGGGGCAGAATATTAACTATGATTTAAATACAAAACAACTTGCTGCAATGCTATCGCAAAATGGAGATGCCTGGATTACCCGAGAATTGAAATTTGTAGATACACCACTTAAAGAAGTTTGCAGGCAACTCAGTACCTATTACAAAATTGATTTTGTTTTAGAGGATGATAAGGGTGTATATGAAAAATTTAACGCAAGTTTTAATAACATCAGTTTAAATGAAGTACTGGTCGCACTAAAGGAAGCATACCGGGTAAAAATTAAAAGAGAAAATAATCGAATAATCATTAAACCCCATTAAAAAAAAGAAAACCAAAACTACTTAAACAACCAACCACTAATCAATTAAATTATAAACTAATAAACTATGGAGAAAAATCTCTACAAAAGACATGCTGGAACCAAGTTGCACCGAATGGTGCTGCTGCTGTGCGCAATCTTGTGGGGCATAACAGCTCAAGCTGATGCAAGACAAGCGAAATTAATGCCTGAAAGATTGGATAATTATCTAAAAAAAGTTGAATTGGCTTACAAAGTAAATTTTGTATATGATGCCGATAAAATTAATAAAAGCGCAATAATTAATGTGCCTGAGAAATTTACCTCTATTACACAGGCACTGGATCCTTTAACCGAAAATAACATTGCTTACAAACTAATAGGCAAACAAGTTATTTTAAGGTTTCAACCATCGGCAGAAATACAAACTAAAGAAGTTATTGTAAAAGGTAAAGTTCGCGATAAAAAGGATGGAACCACTTTACCTGGTGTAAGCGTTCGAGAGAGGGGCACAAAAAATGCCAGTTCAACCAACTCATCAGGAGAGTATCAGATTAAAGTTAAAGAAGGTGGGATATTAATTTTTTCATCCATTGGCTATAAAACACTTGAAATTGCTATAAATGGGAGAACAACAATTGATATTTCTCTTGAAGAAGATGCTGCTCAGTTGAAAGAAGTTAATGTGGTATCTACAGGTTATCAAACATTAGAAAAGAAAACCTTCACGGGCTCGTCTACCTTAGTTAAAGCGCAAGATGCTGAAAGAGCTGGTGTTACAGATATAAGCAGAATGCTTGAAGGACAAGTGGCTGGGGTAACTGTACAAAACGTGTCGGGTACATTTGGAGCTGCGCCAAAAATTAGAGTTCGTGGTGCAACTTCTTTTTCGGGTGATAATAAGCCTCTTTGGGTTGTTGATGGGATTATCCTGGAAGATGTGGTCAATATTTCTAATGAAGCACTAACGACAGGGGATGCGAATACTTTAATCGGATCTTCCGTTGCCGGATTAAACCCTGACGACATTGAATCCTTTAATATATTAAAAGATGCTGCCGCCACCGGTATGTATGGCGCAAGGGCTATGAATGGGGTAATTGTTGTTACAACTAAAAAAGGTAGACAAACTGAGGGTGCCCCGAGAATAACCTATTCTGGAAATTTCACAACTTACTCTAAACCAGTTTATTCAGATTTCGATATCTTAAATTCAGCAGATCAGATGGCTGTAATGATAGAAATGCAAAATAAGGGTTATTATCAGATCCCAAATGCTTCCAGGGGAACTTCTGGAGGTGTATTTTATAAAATGTATAATCTGTTATATAACTATGACCCAGTTAGTGATACTTATGCATTGAAAAATGATAATGCAAGTAAAACCAATTTCCTATCGAGGTATGCTAATGCCAATACAGACTGGTTTGATGTTTTGTTTAAAAATTCATTACAGCAGGAACATTCATTAAGTGTAAGTTCGGGTACCGAAAAATTTCAGAGTTATGCCTCAACTTCATTTTTAAATGATGCAGGAGTAACGATAGGTAATAGTGTGAACCGGTTTACAGGAAATTATAGAGCCAATTTTAAACTTAGTGATAAATTAAGTGCAGAATTGTTATCTAACGGATCGATTAGAAACCAGAAAACACCTGGTGCTACATCGCTACAATCAGATCCGGTTTATGGAAATTATTATAGAAATTTTGACATCAACCCTTATAGTTATGCATTGGGTACAAGTAGAATTACAACGGCTTATGATGAGAATGGAAATTTAGAATACTTTAGACAAAATAGTGCTCCTTTCAACATCATTAATGAGGTTAATACAAATTCTTTGTCTCTTGGTATGATTGATTTTAAAGTTCAGGGTAATGTAAACTATAAAATTATTCCAAGTTTAACCTATTCTGTTAATGGTGCTTACAGGTTTACTAAAACCGAAAGCCAGATCTCAATTTTGGAGAATTCTAATATGGCAACATCCTTTAGAACAATCGATGATGCAACATCTGCTGCAGCGAATGGAAATCTATACACAGATCCGGATATTCCAAACAGTTTGCCTATTAGCGTAGTGCCCAAAGGAGGTTTTTATAAAATCTCTACCAACAACCTAAAGTCATACTATTTCAGACAGTCGTTACAATACAACCAAACCTTTAATAAAGACCATAATATTGCAGGATATGGAGGTATGGAGGTTAGGTTTGCCGATAGGCAAGATGAGTTTTTTGATGGCGTTGGGTATCAATTTGGTAATGGAGGATTGGTAACTTCAAATTACAATTACTTTAAACAAGCTACTGAAACAGGAAAGCCATATTTTGGAATGGGGAATGGTTTCGACAGGTATGTTGCTTACATGGCCAATGGAAGTTATACCTATAAAGAAAAGTATACTTTGAAATTGTCTGGCCGTTATGATGGATCCAATTTAATGGGGAAAAGTGCTCAGGCAAGATGGTTACCAACCTGGAATGTATCAGGAAGCTGGAATATTAATGAAGAAAGCTTCTTTCCTAAAAGCGATATCTTAACAGGAGCAAAACTAAGAGCATCTTACGGTTTAGTTGCCAGTATTGGAAGCGCAACAAATTCTGCCGCTGTATTTTATAATAGAAACTCTTACCGAAATAATGTTTTTGATCAGGAAGTACAAACATTCATTTCAAACCTGGAAAATCAGGATTTAACCTGGGAAAAAACGAAAGATTTGAATATTGGATTAGACTTATCCTTATTAAAGGATAGGGTAAATGTTTCCATTGATGTTTATAAAAGAAATATATATGATTTAATTGGTTCAATACAAACTTCTGGTATCGGTGGTGAATACACCAAAATGGCCAATTATGGTAAAATGAAAGGGCAGGGTTTAGAATTTGCAATTTCTGGAAATGTAATACAGAACGATTCCTTTAAATGGAGAACCAATTTTAATTTTGGATACAACACAAATAAAATCACTAAGCTGGATATAAATCCAAGTGTTTGGAGATCAGTTTCTTCAAATGGCTCTCCTGTAGTGGGATATTCTTCGAGAAGTTTATTCTCCGTGCAATTTGCCGGATTAGATCATGATTATGGATACCCGACATTTATTGGTTTAGATGGAAGAAAAACCACCTATGTTAATTTACAGAGTAATAATTTAACTTATTTAAAATATGAAGGACCAATAGATGCAACGTTTGCCGGTGGTTTTTATAATCAATTTACATATAAAAGCTTTACTCTATCGGCATTAATAGGGTTTTCTGCAGGTAATGTTCTACGTCTTAACCCAACTATCAAAAATAGTTATGATGATATGACATCGATGACCAGGGATATATTAAATAGATGGGTTATGCCTGGCGACGAGAAATTTACTTCAATTCCAGCGATCTTAGACCCGCTTTCGGCTGCTAAAATAGTAAATGCCGATGGAGGATCAGTTGACTCAAGGTATCCGTATAATCTATACAACTATTCAACTGAAAGGGTTGTTAAAGGCGATTATATTAAACTAAGACAAGTGTCTTTCGGCTATAATATTCCGAAAAGTATTTATTCGAAATTGAAAATGACCAATGCATCGTTGTCTATCGTAGGAAACAATCTTTGGTTAATATATGCCGATAAACGTCTGAATGGTCAGGATCCGGAATTTTATACTTCGGGAGGGGTTGCTTTACCTGTAGCCAGACAGTTTACCCTATCATTAAAAATTGGTTTTTAATTTAATTAGTTATGAAAATATTTAAAATATCAAAGTTTGTAATATTAGGTTCTGTTTTAGTTCTTACAGCTTCTTGTAAGAAATACCTGGAAACTGCACCTGATAATAGAACAGAAATAAATACAATAGAAAAAGTATCTCAGTTATTAGCAACTGCATATCCAACTTATGATTATGTAGCCTTTGCAGAATCGGCTTCAGATAATGCAGAAGATAAAGGCGTAGGTATAGGAAATCTCGATGAGAGAACAGACGTACCTTATTCTTGGGCCGATCTTCTGGGTTCTGATTCTGACCGTCCATCTGGGTATTGGAATGCATCTTATGAATCGATAGCAGCAGCTAATCAGGCACTGGCGTCAATTGAGAAAGAAAACCTTGGTGCAGCGGCCTTGCCGTATAAGGGAGAGGCCTTAGTTGCAAGAGCCTATGCACACTTTATGCTGTCCATATTTTTTGCAAAACCATACGAGAAAGGAGGCGCTAATAATTCTCCTGGTATTCCCTATATAACCACGCCTGAAACTAAAGTTTTGGTTAATTATAGCAGAGGTACGGTTCAATCAACGTATGCGCAAATTCAAAAAGATTTAGAAGATGGAATTAAGCTATTATCAGTTTCCGCCTACAAATCGCCTAAATTCCATTTTACACCTGCCGCGGCCAATGCCTTTGCTTCCAGATTTTATCTTTTTATAGGAGACTGGCAGAAAGCAATAGATGCAGCTTCATTAACAGTACCGGGTAACGATTTTGTAAATAATATGAGAAGGTACACCACCGACTTGAAAAGTATAACAAATGAAGAGTTTAGAACAAATTTTAATGGTAGTGCACAAAAATATAATCTATTAATCGCCAATTGTTACTCTACCTATTTTTCTTTTGGTTCTTCGCCAAGACATGGTTATGGACCAAAACTGGTAAAAATGTTTACACAAAAAAATGTAACAGGAAAAGTGTTGGCAAATAGAGTTTTATCCTATACTTCAAATGATTATACCACGTATAAATACAAAGGTTACTTTTTTAATACCGGACCAGGTATTGGTTACAATTTATGCTATACACCATTATTAACAGTTGATGAGGCTTTGATGAACAGAGCAGAAGCTTACGTTGAAGCAAATCAGTTCGATAAAGCATTAAAGGATATTAATGATTTTATGAGTGTTAGAATTACTGGATTTAACCCATCAACTGATGCAGTTACATTAGCTAAAATTAAAGCTTTTTATTTAATTGATGATCCCAAAGAAGGTTTAATCAAGACCATTTTAGATGCGAAGAAAGCAGAGTTTTTACAAGAAGGCATCAGGTGGTTTGATATTGTTAGACGGAGATTAACGGTTGTTCATAATATTTTTACAACAACATCAGAAACATTTGTAGAGTTAGCACCAAATGATCCTCGCAGGCTTTTCCAATTGCCTTTAGAAGTAAACTTGTCTGGTATTGAACTTAATCCAAGATAATAAGAATATGAAAACATTATATAAATTAATAGGGTTTATAGCAGTACTTGTACTGACAATTTCCTGTAGAAAAACAGAAACTGTTGAGGCTGATTTATCCAAATTTAACCCTGACAATCCAACCACAAATACGCTTTTAGACCAATGGTTGAAATCAAGTTTTTTAGATCCATACAATATTGAGGTAATATATAGATATAACAGATACTATCATGGCAATACGGCAAATGTGGTTCCAAGTAATCTGAATAATATACAGCCTACCATGCAAATTGTTTTAGATGGATTTATTAGCCCATACCTAAAAGTTGCAGGCAATAATTTTACCAAAACCTATATGCCAAAAGAATGGGTTTTATTTGGTTCTTATTCTTATGCAGACGCAAATGATCCAGGTGTTGCAGGTACAGCAGCAGCAGGAAGAAGAATTACCCTTTATGGATTAAATGATTACCAGCCTTTACCAGCAGGCCAATTTTATGCATGGGATAGACATAGAATTATGCACCATGAGTTTGGACATATTTTAAATCAAATTATTCCAATTCCAACCGATTGGGAGGCTATTTCGAAAGGATTATACAAACAGCCTTATAAAGATACCCCAATTGCAACGGCGCATGCTAATGGTTTTGTAACCAGCTACGCCAGCGGACAGCCAACTGAAGACTATGCTGAAACAATAAGCTGGGCGCTAATTAATGGTCAGGCATGGTATGACTATTGGGCAAATACATCATCAGCAGAAGGTAAAAATAGATTAATTCAAAAAGAATTAAATGTTATAAACTACTATAAAAGCTTAGGCATAAACTTTAAAGATTTGCAAAAAGAAGTTCAATTGTACATGAAAAATAAATTGAATTTAAATGAGTCTCGGTTTTCGTATTGGTTAGGTCAAAAGCTTTATTCTTCTATAATGATCAATTTAGATGAGGATGTTTATAAAACTTATGGCATCTCTACTGATTTTACTACCGTTTATGAAGGCGTTAGAACAGGAGTTGCAGCTGTAGGTAATGCTAATCGCCGTCTAAATTACATCAGATTAGATTTTCCTACAGCAACCACTATGGCTGTAAATGTTAATTATACCAGTACTGCAGGAAGTGTATCTGACGCTAAATATGCCTTCAATGTTGCTATAAATCAAACAACAGGAGAAGTTAAATTTACTAACGGCACTGCCGGAGGCACTGATGCTCCATGGGTTGCTAATGCTAATACAATAAAACCGGGGGTTCAGGTTTTCCTTGATTATTTACTTAATAACACATTTGTGGCAGATTGGTTACCCGCTAATATTAACGGCGATAATTACATGAAGTATGGAGGGTTTTATTTAAAAGCAACACCTGGTAATTATTTTTATGGTCAATTAGCTTATTAATAATATGAAGAATATGAAAAAAATATTATTTTATATTTCAGTCCTAATCATTGTGATCTCGGGCTGTAAGAAGAGTTCTTACGTGCCAGCGTTTGATAAAACACCTCAAGAACGCGCTGGAGAGCAGATTGCATTGGTATCTACTACTTTAACTTCAGCACCAAACGGATGGATAGCAACTTTGCCTACGCAGGCAGGAGGCGGTTATTCTTTTTATATGACTTTTGATAATAATCAAAATGTGGTGATGTATAGCGATATGACGAATACAAGCGCGGCAACTGGCGCTAAATCCTATTATAGGATAAAGCAAGATTTGGGTACTGATTTGGTTTTTGATAGTTACAACTACATCTCAATGCTCGATGATCCAAACTCTGATGTTTTAGGCGGCGCCAGTAAAGTTGGTTACAGTAGTGATATTGACTTTATTTACGACCGATCATCGGCTGATAGCATTATATTTATCGGTAAAAAGTACAGGCAACCTTTTAAATTAGTTAAAGCAACTGCAGCCCAAAAGGCCATTTACGAAGCTGGTGGTTTTAAAACAGCCATTGATAGGGTTCAAAACTTTATTACTACAAATAAATTTCCATACCTGGAAATTCCATCAGGCTCTTCAGTTTTAAAAGCCGGAATTGCATTTAATACCACAAATAATTTAACATCCGGTAAAAGGATAACATTGACGGGTGTATTGGCGGATGGAGTTACAGCCACAAGTGGTGTTGGGAAATTCTCTTTCTCATTGGATGGAGGAGATATCTTAAATGCTGGCCTAACTTACGGTGGCATTAGCTTCGTGAAATTTAGCTGGAAAGACGCAACTACTTTAGCTTTTTACGATTCAACTGGGAAAGAATATATTGTTAAAAATAGCCCAAGCCCGGTTACACCGTTATTTATATTATTAGGCTCGGCTTATACTGTAGTTTCATTACCAAATGCAGCAACTTACCAAGGTTGGGGTGCAGATTATGTTGCCAGAAGAGCAGCGTCTGATGCCGCTTTTTTTGCAGCATATAAAATTCATGTCGAAAATATGGTTTACACTTTTAATGAGAGCTTTAAAAAACTTACTTTAACGGTTAACATTCCACAAACAAATACAACAACAGGAGCCATAACACAATATGTAGGTACGCTAAATTATACATACACAAAAACGAGTAATGGTGTATATAAATTTACATATGTTGATTATGGGACCAATGGAGACTTAGTTAATACTTACTGTGCACCATTATTGGCACAGCGTTTAAATGTAGACACTTTTACTGTAGATTATATGATTAATAGTACTACTGGCGCTCTAATGGCAATATTTACAAGTGTTCAAAACCCAGCATTCAGCTTTACAGGTAATTTATAAATTCAATCCGCTCTCAAAGAGACCCCAGCCTAAAAATTGGGGTTTTTTATAATAAAAAACTTTTAACAGAATTTTAGCTTTTGAAAGCAATACTCTCAGTACTTATCTATTAAAATAACAACAATAATTTAACTCTTTAATCTAAATTAACATGAAGAAAATCAAAATGCTATTGTCAATTGCTATGCTTGTAGGCATAATTGTAGTTGCCTGTAAAAAGTCTGAATTTATTAGTAACGATAAAAAATCTAATGATCTATTAAAAACATCTAAATATTTAACTGGTCCGAATGGAGAACTCGTGTCTATTGATCCGAATAAACCTTTAGAATTGCAAACAATGGAGCTTTTCGCAGGGTATGAGTTTTCGTCTGTTCAGTTACCTAATAATGAATATGATGCATCTGTTTTGGTTGCGCCGTTGATGACTAACTCTAGACAATATTTTTATGATGCTGGTTTGTCTAGTTTTGATTTAATTGATGAGTTCTCATCATTAAATAATTACCAAATTGCATATGTTGCTTTTCAGCTCCGGGCAATTGATGCTGAAGGAGGATGGTCAATCCCAGGGTGTAATTCTGATAGTAAAGTAATAAAGTGCATAGTTCAGTCTTTAATTCCATGTACAATCATGGACTTTTTTCAAGGAGAGGCTCGAGATCTGTTAATTAGCGGTGGATTTAGAGCTGGATTTAATGCTTTAAGTTATGGTGCTAAAAAGTCTGTAGTCAAGGTTCTTGCTACAAGGGCTGGACAAATGTTTGGTGGTGGTGGATTAGCATTAACATTTTTTGTATATGATTTTAGCCTTTGCATGCTAACTGGAAGTGAAGCAACAGATCCAAATAATAAGCCTGATATACCCGAAGGGAGCATGCTTAGAAATGACTTAGTTGATGACAATGCCCAAATGATGTTTCCCTTAAATTATAATGATAATGTATTTTTTACAAAATACTATACTCATTTAGGTAATTATTTAGGTACAAGTGGAAGTAACATAGCTAAACCGTTAACACACATTTATTATAACTCATCAGATTCAAGATATTATAAAGACGCATTGTTCACTAAAATTTTACCAGATGGCTTTTATATTCTAACTGAGGATATGAATATCTCTAATTCTTCTCAAAAATATAGGGAGGTTGTAGATGGGAAAGTTGTTTTAGTTGCTACTGTCATTGACCTTGATCTATATAGAGCCTTAGAAACATTTGATCCTGCAACTCATTTAGCATTTTTTCAATAACGAAACTATTTATTATCAATTCCTAATTCAAAGCCTTACCCTAAAAAGTGAGGCTTTATTGTTTTATATCAATTTTATAGAAGCTGCCAATGACTATTTAAGGCCTTAGCGTAATTTTGAATAGAAAAAATATCTTTGTTGATATATTTCATTAATTTTTGACTCAAGAACCAAAATAATTATCTATTATTGATATACCATCCCCCATGGCAGCGGTAAAAGATAAAAGAGGATTTAAAAGGGCTTGTTTTGAATAAGAAAAATGAAGATAATCTGGAATTGTTAAAGAAAATAGCCGAAGGGGACGAAAAAGCCTTTGCTGTTTTATTTTATCAGTACCTTCCAGTTTTACAATCTTTTGCCCTAAAGTTTACCAAGTCTGACCACGCAACAGAAGAAATTATCCAGGACAGTTTTTTAAAAATCTGGCTTAACCGCGACAAGTTAGAAACGGTTGAAAATGTTAAGGCTTATTTATACAAGTATGTTTCTAACGAATGTTTAAGTTATTTAAGAAAAACACTTAGACAAACCAAAACCATTGATAATTTTAAAAACACGCATTCCGATCATAGTAATGATACTGTTGAAACCATCCATCTTAATGAGGTTAACAAAATAATCAATACAGCTATTGGTGATTTACCTGGCCAACGAAAAAAAATCTATGAGTTAAGTAGGCAGGAAGGCAAAACTATTCCAGAAATAGCGGAAATCCTTAATTTATCGCCAAGCACAGTTAAAAATGCCTTAGTAATTGCATTAAAAACGATAAGGGCAAATTTAGAGCAACATGGAATTACTTTAAATGTGCTTCTAAGCATTGGCTTTTCGGTAAGGTATTTTTTTTTGAAATAATGTCGCTCCAAATCTGCCCGAAACAACATTGATTGCCAATTTGTTTTAATAAATAAAAAATATATTAATATCCGATAGTCCTAAATTTCCTGTGCGGCTTCTTAGTATAAGAATCGTATGGAAAAAAGAATTAGCCATTTATTAAATCAATTTCAGGAAGGTAAGCTTAGTTCTGTTGAAAAACAGGAGCTTTTAGAACTTGTGTCTGCTGATAAAGAGGGAATTAGTGATGAGCTTGTTCATATGATTACGGAGGGAGAAGCGTCCGCAACACCTGCGGGTGCTAATGATAAATGGGAAACTGTACTTCAAAATATTTTGGCTTCTGATAAACCACACAAAATAAAAAGAAGAAAATTACTGCCTGTTTTAAAGTGGGCATCAGCCGCTATTGTACTCATTTCAATCGGTGTAGCTTCCTATTTGTATCGCATTGATAAAACACCAGAAGCACATGTTTTTATTCAGGATGTTTTACCTGGAGGAAATAAAGCTGTTTTGACATTAGCAGACGGTAAAAAAATATCGTTAACAGATGCTGTTACGGGAAATATTGCAAAACAAGCGGGTTTGTCCATAACCAAAACCGCAGATGGGCAATTAATTTATAAGGTATCAGAAGGTGCTAACGAAACTGATGATTCAAAAATAAATACCATTTCCACACCCAGAGGAGGGCAATGGCAAGTGCAATTGCCTGATGGGTCTGTTGTATGGTTAAATGCAGCTTCTTCTTTAACTTATCCTTTAAGTTTTGCTTCTGCTAAACAGCGTGTGGTTGAGCTAACGGGGGAGGCTTATTTTGAAGTCGCAAAGGATAAATTACATCCATTTATTGTTCGTACAGCCAAGCAGGAAGTTGAAGTTTTAGGCACTCATTTCAATATAAACTGCTATGCAGATGAATATGTAACTAAAACAACCTTACTTGAGGGGAGTGTTCGCGTATCGCATAATGCCACGCATGATACAGAAATATTAAAACCAGGAGAGCAATCGGTTTTATCAAATACAGGTATTAACATAAAAGGGATTGATGTAGAAGAAGCAATAGCCTGGAAAAACGGCTACTTTATGTTTAATAACGAGAAGCAAGAAAGTGTAATGCGTAAAATTTCCAGATGGTATAATGTGGAAATTGAATATGCGGATACTGATGCAAAAGAAGTGATGTATTACGGAACTGTAGGTCGTTTTGGAAAAGTATCGCAGGTATTAAGAAAACTTGAACAAACCGGAGAAGTTCGGTTTGAGATTAAAGACAATAAAATTATCGTTTACAAAGAAGATAATAAAAAATAAATGTTGAAGGACTAACCAGCCTTTGTTATAACATTAAAAGCGTACCATACTAATTATTAATCAACAAACTTAACCGAACAAACATGAAGAAAATCACACTAAAAACTTAGATTACAGGTTATATAGAAACAAAACAGGAGTGTTATTGAAGTAACACCCCTATTTCTGTGTATCTGTTAACCAACCGGTATACACCGGACATCGATCAAAAAAATCAATTATTTCTTGGATTAACCGCGAAACGCTTTTTAGCGCTTAAACAAATCAGTGTTTCGCACAAAAAACAGACTATCAAATGTATAAAATTTATACCAGAATTTTGTGTATGCCTCCTGGCTACATACCTAAATTATTATTAATGATGAAGTTAGTTACGGTCATATTGCTCGCCTCGCTTATGCAAGTAAGCGCCGCTTCTTTTGGTCAACTGGTTACGTTGAAAGAAAAAAACGTAACATTAGAAAAACTATTTAAAGAAATCAGAACACAATCAGGGTATGACGTTTTATTATCCACTAATAAAATCAAAAGTACAACACTGGTTAATGCTGATTTTAACAATGCCACTATAGAAGTTATTATGGATAAAATTCTATCAGGTAAGGATTTAACTTATTCGATAGAAGATAAAACCATTTTAATTAAACCAAAAGATAAAACCATCTTCGATAAAATTGTAGGCTATTTTGCTGTTATAGAAGTTAAAGGTAAAGTTTTAGGTGAAGATGGAACAGGTATGCCGGGTGTGAGCATCCGCGAAAAAGGCATAAACAATTCTGCAACAACCAATTCGAATGGTGAATATACCATTAGAGTTGATGAAAAAGCAACTTTGGTTTTCAGTTACGTAGGTTATAACACAGTAGAAACTGCTGTAAACGGACGTACTACAATTAATGTTAGCATTAAAGAAAATGTTAATGATTTAAAAACGGTTGATGTAGTATCTACTGGATATCAGAACTTAAACAAAAAATTATTTACCGGATCAGCAACTGCTTTAAAAGGCTCGGATGTTAAACAAGATGGTATCACCGACGTAAGTCGTATGCTTGAAGGCCGTGTTGCGGGGGTTTCGGTTCAAAACGTATCCGGAACTTTTGGTGCTGCGCCAAAAATTCGTGTTCGTGGTGCAACTTCAATTACAGGTGATAATAAACCTTTATGGGTGGTTGACGGAGTAATTTTGGAAGATGTGGTAAACATTTCCAATGAGCAATTATCATCAGGTGATGTAAGCACGCTTATCGGATCTTCGGTTGCAGGTATTAATGCCGACGATATTGAAAGTTTTAATATTTTGAAGGATGCTGCTGCAACAGCACAGTATGGTGCTCGTGCAATGAACGGTGTTGTGGTAATTACGACTAAAAAAGGACGTATTGGTAAAACCTTGGTTTCCTATACAGGTAACTTCTCTACATACCTAAAACCAACTTATGATGATTATAACATCATGAACTCTGCAGATCAAATGTCTATTTATTCTGAGTTAGCCCGCAAAGGTTGGTTAAACCATTCTTCAGCATCAAGAGCAGCAGATGGTGGTGTTTTTACAAAAATGTACCAGTTAATTAATACTTATGATGCAACATCAGGTCAATTTGGTTTAGCCAACACGCCTGAAGCAAGAAATGCATTTTTAAGTCGCTATACTACTGCAAATACAGATTGGTTTGACGTTTTATTTAAAAACTCGCTTCAACAAGAACATGCAATCAGTGTATCTTCAGGTACTGAAAAATCGCAATTGTATTTCTCTACCAGTTATTTAAACGATAATGGTTGGGCGGCCGGAAATAAAGTAGAACGCTATACAGCCAATGTAAATGCGGTATTCAACCTGTCAGATAAATTAACACTTAACTTCATTACTACAGGATCTATTCGTAATCAATTGGCACCTGGTACATTAGGCCGTGTAAGTAATCCGGTTGAAGGAAAGTACTCGAGAGATTTTGACATCAATCCTTTTAGTTATGCTTTAAATACAAGCAGAACCCTTACTGCTTATGACTTAAATGGAAACAGAGAGAATTTTAGCAGAAACTTTGCCGATTTTAACATTTTAAATGAGTTAGACAATAACACTTTAGAATTGAGCATGCTTGATTTTAAATTGCAAGGTGGCTTAAATTATAAATTTAGTAAACATTTTAAATATGACTTCTTAGCTTCAATGCGTTATGTTAAAAGCGGCAACGAGCATAAAGTAAGGGAAAACTCTAACATGGCTGCGGCTTACAGAGCTAATGGCGATTCATTTATACAGGATAACAACAGGTTCTTATTCCGCGATCCTGAACATTCTGAATTGCAGCCGGTAGTTGTACTGCCTTATGGAGGTTTTTATGATACTACAGATGATTTCTTGAAATCTTATATGGTCAGAAACTCTGTTGAATATGATAACACCATTAATGAAGATCACCTGATTAATATTTATGCTGTTCAGGAAACAAGACTGGCTAACCGTCAAACCAGATCAAATATTGGCTATGGTTATCAGTTTGATAAAGGGGGTGTACCGTTTGTTGATCCAAATATCATAAAGCAAGCCACGCTGAATAACCTGAATTATTATTCAATGGGTCATAAGTACGACCGCTTTGCTGCCTTTATGGTTAGGGGTGCTTATTCATATAAAGGAAAATATTCATTTAATGCTACCGGTAGATATGATGGATCAAATCAGTTGGGTAGTTCTGCAACAGCCCGCTGGTTACCAACCTGGAACATTTCTGGAGCATGGAATATTGATAAGGAAAACTTTTTTGAAAAGGAGAGTATAACTAACGTTCTTAATCGTGCTACCGTTAGAGCAACTTACGGATTAACAGCCAGTTTAGGAAGTGCTACAAACTCTGCTTTGGTTTTAAAGAACTCAAGCGCATTAAGACCTTATCCAAACGAGATAGAATCAGTAATGAATATCATTTATATTGAAAATAAAGACCTTACCTGGGAAAAGCAATATGAAACCAATGTTGGTTTAGACCTTGGGTTTTTTAAAGATAAGTTAAACTTAACAGTTGATTTATACAATAGAAATGGGTTCGATTTAATCAGTCCTTTAAGAACTTCAGGTATTGGAGGTCAGTTTATTACTGACGCAAACTATGCCGATATGAATACTAAAGGTATTGAGGTAACCTTAAGCGGACCAATTATTAAAACTAAAGACTGGTCTTGGAGAAGTAACATTAATTTTGGCTATAACGTAAATAAAGTAACGAAACTAACCAGTACACCAAACATATTTACATTGGTAGGTGCTGATGGGGGCCCTCAGGTAGGTCATCCTTACCGTGGTTTATATTCTATTGATTTTGTTGGCTTAAATCATGATACTGGCGTTCCGCAGTTTATTAATGAAAAAGGCGAAGTAAGTACGGATGTATACTTACAAAGTTTGGAAACTAAATACCTTAAATATGAAGGTCCTACAGATCCAAAATTAACAGGAGGTTTTTACAATACTGTAAGTTATAAAGGCTTTACATTTAGTTCGTTATTCACATTTTCTGCTGGTAATAAAATTCGTTTAAACCCTGCTTTCGGTGCAAACTATTCGGATTTAGATGCAATGCCTAATGAATTTAAAAATCGCTGGACATTGCCAGGTGATGAGTTGAAAACAAATATCCCTTCTATTCCTGATGTTGAACTTGCAGGTAATATTGCAGGTACATATCCATACAATACCTATAATTATTCTTCAGTTAGAGTAGCAGATGGTGGTTTTATTCGCTTAAAACAAATAGCATTATCCTATGCTTTAAGTCCAAAAATCATCAAAAGTATTGGGGCAAATAACGCTTCAATCAGTCTGGTTGCGAATAACTTCTTATTAATTTATTCAGATAAGAAACTTATGGGACAAGATCCTGAATTTTTTGCATCTGGTGGTGTGGCATTACCAATTCCAAAACAATACACACTGTCTTTAAAAGTTGGCTTCTAATTTAATCTGAAATGAAAATGAAAAAAAATATTATATTCTTATACTCAGCTTTCTTTGCCGTTGTACTGGCATCGGGATGTAAGAAATTTCTGGATCATCAGCCAGATGACCGGACGGAGTTAAATTCTCCAGTTAAAGTTGCCGAGCTATTGGCTAATGCGTATCCCCATGGCAATTACATTACGTTTGCTGAATCCATGAGTGATAATGCAGGTGATAAGGGAACACCTAATAGAGATTTACAAAATTCATCTCCATGGAACTTTAAGGATCAGGTTGATGCAAATTCGGAAGATACACCCCAATTTTACTGGAACTCTTGCTACAAAGCAATTGCAGCAGCAAACTATGCTTTAGAAACGATTGATAAAGCAGGTAATACTGCCGATTATGCAGCCAGCAGAGGAGAGGCCTTAGTAGCCAGAGCGTATGTTCATTTTATGTTGGTTACATTTTTTGCAAAACCTTACGATCCTGCTACTTCTGCTTCAGATCCCGGTATTCCTTATGTTACTGCAGCACAAAAAACGGTAGAAGGTGTTTATACCAGAGGTACTGTGGCTTCAGTTTACGATGCTATTCAAAAAGACCTGGAAGAAGGTTTACCTTTAATTCAGAATAATACGTATCGTGTTCCGAAATATCATTTTACCACGCAGGCTGCCCACGCTTTTGCAACTCGTTTTTATTTATTTAAGAAAGATTACCAGAAAGTAATTGATCATGCAAATACTGTATTTCCAGGAGTAACAGTTGCTGATAACTTAAGGCCATGGAACACAACCTATAATGCGCTTGGTTATTACGAGCTTCAGGCTATCTACACAAACTCAACTGAACCTGCAAATTTGTTATTACAGGAAGCAGCTTCTTATTGGGGCAGAAGTTACGGTGGTTACAATTATGGTTTAAGTTCTTCTGTACTACCCATTTTTAATGCCGCAAATAATCCAAGTAAAAAAGCGCTTGCCATGAGTAATAAAATCTATGGAGGTACCGAAGTTGTTTATAACATTCCAAAATTCAGAGAACATTTTGTAAAAGAAACCATCAGTGCCAATTTTGGTGATGGCTATAATATGGTTCCTTTATTTACCAGTGAAGAGGTTCTGTTTAACCGTGCTGAAGCCAATGCGATGCTGGGTAATAATAGCCAAACTATCGCTGACTTCGATGCTTATTTATCTAAAAGAATTGTGAGTTATAGTGCAACTGCTGATAAATTTACGGAAGCTAAAGCCACAACATTCTTTCCAAATATGCCTATTCGTGATGCCCTTGTGGAGACTGTTTTAAACTTTAAACGCATGGAATATATGCACGAGGGATTAAGATGGTTAGACCTTATAAGATTAAAGAAAACGGTTGTTCATACTTCATTTGATGCCAAAACAGTTATTACGTTAAACGCAGACGATCCGAGAAGAGTAGTTCAAATACCACAAGATGCAGTTGCATCTGGATTAGCAGCTAACCCAAGATAATAATCATAAATATAAAAGTTATGAAAAGTAAAATATTTAAAATATCGCTGGTTGCAATTACAACCATTATGCTCGCATCTTGCAGTAAAAAAGATGATTTATCTCAGGTACCAGTTGGGTTAGGTGGCGACACCTGGGCAAAAGGCCCGATTGATGAGTGGATTAGTACAAATTACACTACCCCTTACAATATTGAAGTTAAGTACAAGTGGGACAGATCTGAACTACCGGAGATTTATAAAAACGTGATCCCAATTAAAGAAGAACTTGTAATACCGGTAATGAGTATTATAAAGAAAACCTGGATTGAGCCTTATGCGGCTATAAAGGGTGAAGACTTTATGAAAAAATACTGTCAGAAACAGTTTTATTTAGCAGGAAGTCCATCTTATAATAGTAACGGTACAATTACTTTAGGTACTGCAGAAGCAGGTAGAAAAATTGTATTACTTGATTTGAATACTTTCGATCCGAACAATAAAGCGGCGGTTAAGCAAATTTTGCACACCATGCACCATGAGTTTGGTCACATTCTTAATCAGAATATTGCAGTAACTCCTGATTATCAAAGAATTACGCCTTCTGATTACACCGCAACGTGGTTTAATATTTTTAGAGGCGCATATTCTTCAAATGCCGTTTTAGATAAAATTATGTATGAGGCTGATTTTTGGGGCAAGGGTTTTATTACACCTTATTCAAGATCAAATAAAGATGATGATTTTGTAGAAGTGTTAGCAACCTTATTAGAGGGCGGACAAGCTAATTTCGACAATATTGTAAACAATCTTTTTGTTTATGACGGATCTTTTATTAAAAGAAACGGAAAAGGCGTTTACGAACAAAATACGGATGCAAGAGCAAAGCTTACTAAAAAGAAAAATATTGTAGTGGCTTATATGAAAGATAGCTGGGGCATAAATTTAACCGATTTACAAGTTAAAACTCAGGCAGCTATTGAAGCAAACTCACCTACAGCAGATTTTAACAGTTTATTAGGGCCAAGCAAAACGTATGGTACTGTAACCATTAATCCTCAAAAATTAACAGGATTATCGCCTAAATTTTTAACGGCCTTTAACACCGCTAATAATGCCATGCTTGCTGCTCCAACTCCTTTATATATAGATAATATTTCTATGATTTTTACCGCTACAAACAGAATGACACTTAGGGTAAATTATTTAAACCCTGCGGCTACAGTTGGTAATGGTTCAAATGCAGATTTTAACTATACAACTACTAACGTAAATGGTGTACTTACATTAACCTATACCAACCCTCAACCAACAAATGCTAATGCCAGAGCTATTGAAGCATATTTGCCAGTATTATTGGCTTATTTCAATAACCAGTCATTTAATGTACGTTGGGTAGATGATATCATTCCGCAATCTAAGAGCATTTTTGGTGGTTTTGTAAAAACAACAGATGCGACTTCGTATTTATTTGGAACATTATAAATTATTTAAAATCGAAATAATGAAAAAGTATTTATTATATTTTTTATTGATATCAATTGCTTTTACAGCTTGTAAAAAGGATAAAACCGCAGCTGAATTGGGCAACCCGGATGAGCGACTGAATGCAGTCCTTACAGGATATCAAACCCAGTTGGCAGGCGCTCAGTTTGGCTGGAAAGGTTATCTGTTAACAGATTCAAAAGTTTCTGCAACGTTTCTTTTTAATTTCACAGATAAAAACAGGGTAACTATGGCTGCAGATTATGCAGCTACCCCTAAAGAAAGCTCATATCGTTTAAAAGCATTGCAAAGACCAACCTTGCTTTTCGATACCTATTCTACCTTACACTTAATAGCAGATCCAAATCCAAATATAATTGGTGGAGATACGGGAGATGGTTATTACTCAGATTTCGAATTTGCTTTCCTTTCATCGAGTGCAGATACGATTAAATTAGAAGGAACCTTTAATAAAAGTAAGTTGATTTTGGTACGTTCAAAGTCTGCTGTTGATAATACTACAGCTTTTACAGCAGTAGACGATATGACAGCAATGCTGAGCAAATTAAGAACTTATTTTAAACGTACAACGATTGGCGGTATTGAAGGTGAGGTTAAACTGGATCCAGCGAACAGAATATTTGGTTTTAATTATTTAGATGGTACAACTTTAAAATCTGTGAGCAGCTACTACTTTGTGGCTGGAACATCCATTATTTTATATGACCCATTGGTTGTCGGTAAAACATCTTTAACTACTATTAATGGAGTTACATATGATGCATCAACTGGTTTTATAAATGCAAGTGCATCAGGAGGAGCTGCTTTACAAATTAAAGAGGCAATAGCCCCACTATCTTATGATCAAACGGTTGCAGCACGGTTTTTAGCAAATCCAGTCCATGGTACATATAATGAAAATTATACCGGATTTACTGTAGATGGGATCAAAGATGCTTATAAAGTTGGAACAATTCCAAATTTCGGTTCTATAGATTATTACCCTAAAATAACAGGACAAGTTTATGGAGCCGTTAGATTTTGGTTGGGTACAGCATATGGAGCTTATGGTCCAGCTGTTACACCAACAGTAAGCGCCGATGGTAAAATCTCCTATACATTAGCTGGTACTTATGGCAATGCACCTGCTTCAATAGCGCCTATTATAACTAACGTAACTAATAACTTTATTAAAACCGGTGGTTTTTACGTCATCCAAACAGACGCTAAAGTTTATGATTTAGTTGCCGTTGCTGATGCAAGAAGCTGGATAACATTCCAGTAAATTTTCCGAATAAGAAACTTTATTAAATTAACACATGCGCTCTCAAGGCCCCCGTAAATCGGGGGCTTTAATGTATTTATCATTCTAAATTAACTAAAAATGAAAAAAAACATATTAATGCTTTTGATAGCTCTCATTGCACTATTGCCCTCTTGTAAAAAAAATGAAATCTTGCAAAAAGATATTGATCCTACAAGTCTGAATAAAAATGCTAAGCAGCAAGGCTTCAATCTTGATTCATATGAGGTTGGAGGTACAATTGGTTGTGCAATAAGACTTACTGATCCATCAAGTTCTGGCTATCGTGATAATGATGCTTACGATTCTTGTATGGATGATATGTTAGCCGGAAGAAATACTTTAGGTAATCTGACAATGCCGGGTAAACCACCCATGTACCCAGCACCAGAGTGTTTGCCGTGCATGGTTCCTTCTACATTTAAAATAGATTTAATGCAATATTATTGGGCTCTATTGGATGTGCCTGAGCCGTCTACTGAACAAGATTATGTAATTGCAAGAAATAAACTAACAATTTTCAATACCATTATTGCTGCGATTTTTACTAACTCAAATGGAGAATTAGAGATTCCCGAGGATAGATTGACCAGACGAGATCAACTGCTGGCATATGCGGGAACACTTCCAGTTGGATTAGTTGATTATGTTGATTTTGTATATGGCAAGTATTTCTCATTAGAACCTGTTGTTGGTGCAAAATTATTTAGAGTACTTGATGCAAATGGATTTCAAATATCTTATAAATCTTACGGGGTTATAATAGGCGATGTTGCCATGAATTTATAATGTAGTCTATAATAATCAACTTAATATTGTTTATTTCAAACGCTCTCAAGGCCCCCGTAAATCGGGGGTTTTTTTATGACATAATTTTTAAACCCCTCCAAACGTTTTATCTGTATATTTGCCTAATGAAAAAGAAAGTCGTATTTATCTTATTTCTATTTGCCTTAACTTTTGCCATAAGCCCTAAAGTTAACGCACAGTGTGCCATGTGCAGCATTAATGCCGAGCAGGGTGTGAAAAATGGGAATACACAGGCAGAAGGATTAAACACCGGCGTTATTTATCTGTTGTCTATTCCTTACCTGATGGCGCTTATCGTTGGTGTGGTGTGGTATAAAAAATACCGTAAAAAGAACATTCAGCTAAACATGAAGAACGAGCCGATTAACCTGAATTAAATATGGCTGATAAAACCTCGAAGCTATATGCAATGGTACATGCAAAATGTCCGCATTGCCGCAGAGGCGATATCTTTACCGGAAGCATGTATGGATTTAACATTCAGCATACTAAGGAAATCTGCAGTCATTGTGCGCAGAGAATTGAGATAGAACCTGGTTATTTTTATGCTGCAATGTATGTAAGTTATGCCATGAATGTAATGGAGATGCTTTTGGTTAGCTTAATTACCTATCTAATTTGTGGGCCTTTAACTGATGATACTTTTTGGACATATCTTATTGTAATTTTTACAGGGTGTTTTCTTTTATACCCGTTCAATTACAGATATTCGAGAATTGTTTTACTACATGTTTTATCTCCAAACATTAAGTACAAACCTTATTACGATAATTGATTCTTAAGTTAATCTGTTAGCAGTTTTCAATTAACTGTGAACAATTAAATCAGTTAATCAAAAAACTATGCTTAAAAAAGATACGCTCAATTTTATAAAAGATGTTGCTGAGAACAACAACCGCGAATGGTTTGCGGAGCATAAGCACAAATACGAGGAAGCCAAGGCGGATGTTTTGGATCTGGTTACTTTACTCATTCCTGAAATTGCTAAAATTGACCCACTAATATCTTCCGAAATCGATCCCAAGAAATGTTTATTGCGTATCTATCGCGATGTTCGTTTCAGTAAAAATAAAGATCCTTATAAAAATAACTTTGGCGTTTGGTTTTCCTCGCGCAGTAAAGGCGGTAATGAGCCAGGTTATTACTTACACATCCAACCCAAGCAAAGTTTTGTTGCCGGTGGATACTGGATGCCGGATGCGCCACATGTAAAATTGATCCGTCAGGAAATAGATTATAACATTGGCGATTTTAAAGAAATTATAAACCATAAGGATTTTAAGGAAAGCTTTAAATTAGGTACTTCAGGTGCATTAAAAAACGCGCCAAAAGGATATGATCCTGCCGATCCGAACATAGAATTTTTAAAGTTGAAAAGTTTTGAAGCATCCATGTTGTTGAGTGATGATGAATTTTTTAAACCAACACTCGTTAATAAGTTGATAAGTTCTTTTCAAACAGTTCAACCATTAGTTGCATTTTTACGAAATGCCATTGATGCCTAATTTATGTATTAGCCATCAATAAAAATATAAACCATTAACCAAAATAATGATAATGAAAAATACCTTCCTTGCGTTTGCCATCTTACTATTCGTATCATCCATAACTTCTTGTGTGGTAATGTCGCCCAAAAAATATAAAGCACTATTGGGTACAAAAGATTCTTTATACACCGCTTTTAACGAAGGCCAAATTAAAATTGAAAACCTGGAAGGGGAAATAAAAAAATTAAAGAAAGATACAGCATTAATGGGCGAGGAGCTTCGCGACATCCAAGGTCGTTATAACAGTGTTGATGCGAACTATAAAAAGCTTAAAAACAACAGTTCGTCAGAAATTACTAAACTATCAGGAGATTTAGCGGCGAGAGAAAAGCGACTTAAAGAGGTAGAAGAAGTACTGCGTAAACGCGATGAAGCCACAAATCAATTAAAAGAGAAATTGCAACAGGCTTTATTAGGTTTTACAAAAAGCGGTTTAACCGTTGACATTAGAAATGGAAAAGTATATGTTTCTTTAATGGATAAGCTTTTATTCCCTTCGGGCAGTATTATTATTGATGAAAAAGGAAAACAAGCCTTAGCGCAGCTTGCAAAGGTTTTGAAAGAACAACCTGAGATTAATATCGCGGTTGAAGGACATACGGATAATCAGAAAGTAAATAATTTAGGACAGATTAAAGATAACTGGGATTTAAGTGTTTTAAGATCCACCTCTGTTGTTCGTTTTTTAACTGAAAGTGAAAAAGTAGAAGGCGTTAGAATGACGGCTACGGGTAAAGGCGAGTTCCAGCCGCTTGGACCAAATACTGGTGCTGATGGCAGAAGTAAAAACAGAAGAATTGAGATTGTATTATCGCCGAAATTAGACGAGCTGTACAACCTGATTAAATAATTTTAGGTGATAAAAAGTAAAGCCCCGGTATAAATACCGGGGCTTTACTTTTTATATGGATTTTGCTAATTACGCTTGTAAGATTTAAGAATTTTAAACGTATGATCGAACTCAATTCCATTCAGATTTGCATAATCGGGCATAGAAATTTTATGAACGGTTAAAAAATTCAATAATTCTTTAATTACGTTCGATACCTCTTCTGTTGCGTCAGTATGTTTAAGGCAATCTATTTTGATCAACATTAAAGATATTTCATACATTTTGAATTCATTTTTTGAAGTGAGTTCAATTCCTGCACTTATTTCAACTAAAGCCTGCTCAAAATTATCCGTATAGTTATAAAAATTGGCTTTAAATACACGGAATGCAGTAATTACGAAAGGTGTGTGATAGGTATAATCAGAGCTTATTATTTTTTCAAGGAATTGTATAATCCTTTGTGCTTTTTTAAAATAATGAAGCTGTAAATATGTTTGCCCTAAAATAATCAACAGGAAAGGGGAGAATACCGACGACCGGATGTAAAAGATGTTGGGGTATTTATTTAATATTGCCATTATAAACCGGTGGCATTCGGCATAATTTTTCTGAGAAAAGAGGGTAAGCAAAACAAGCCTGTATGCAAGTAATTCAGCTGTTGTCAGATCTTCATTCTTTAAAGGTTTACTTTTATCTATTTCCCGACAAAGCTTGATGATTTTCTCCTCTAAAGTTTTACTTTCATTGGGTTTATTATTCAGGTTATTGTTGAAATATAAAATCAGATCGTAAGGATTAATAGGGAAAAGTTCGCCCAATCTTTTATAATTTCTTTTTAAAAGCTGCATGTTGTTATTTAGCGCAGTCTTGTCAATATCAATTAAATAAATTATGCATTCTATTACGTTAAGCATAATCTGCATATCCTCATTAAAAACATTATCAGATATACTTTTAATGGTTTCCTTGTATAAACTTCCCATGGTTCTACCCATGGTCATAATATCAATAAAATCGATATTAATACTCTGTTTATTGAAATTTGAGTTGGGTTTGCCGAGTTCGTATTTCGCTACATAACATATAAAATCAAAAGAATTGTTTTTCTCCAGGTTTGCAAATGGAAGTTTAAAAATGTTTTTTAATTCGGCAATCTTATTTCTGTTAATACAAAACCTGATTGTCCAGTTTAAAATGTGATCCCTCAAATTTGACTGGTCACTAAAATTTTTCAAAATGTATTCAAAAAATTCTTTGCTCGGTTTATACTGAAATTTCTCGGTAATCTGGATAAAGATGAAGTAAGTATAAATATCGTTATTTAAAAAACGGATAACTTCTGTAGGAATAGAGGTACTCAACCTTTTTTCTTCGATAATGATGCCGGTAAAAATCAGTTCTTCGTACGCATCAGGGTAAGAAATGGCATAATTCAGTATTTCTTCTTTTGCCACCCTTAATCCTTTATTTCCCTGCGTTAAACACTCGCTGATTTTCTTCAGGATGAATATTTTCTCTGTACTTTTTTTAGAAAGGAAGACTTTTTTCTCCAAAAAGTAATTAATCAGTTCGTAACACAGTAAAGGATTAGACAGTTCGAGTAAATGGACCTCGCTTTTTAACTTGAAATATACCTGCAGCCAAAATGGTGTTTTAAACTGGTTGAGTAAGCTTGGGTGAATATCGTGTTTATGGATCGTTTTACCTTCAATATGACTGAGTGTATGTAGTATTTCTTCCGTATTTAAAGAAGGAACATTGCTTAACACATCCGAATCATAAAATAATCCGTTGTACCAGGTTTTGGTTAAAAAAGCTGAACCTGTTATTACGGGCTGTAAATTTATCCATGCGTTTGTTCTTAAACCAAAAACAATTTTAAAGAAATTATTTTCTTCTATACTGCATAAAAAATCAATTAAAACTTTAAAATACCTGCTTTTCATAAGGTATTCATCCAATCCATCAATAATCATGATAAATCTTCCTTCGCGTTTTTCAGGGTTTTTCTTAAAGTAGGCAATCAATTCACTAACGCTTCCAAACTTAAACTCTCTTAAAAACCAATCTTTAAACGTAATGCCATTTTGAAGCACTGTATTTATGCTTGTTGAATTGATCAATAAAACAATGTCGTTTTTATAAAGTGCCGTTTCTGAATAAAAGAAATGTTCTACAATATGTGCTAATAAGATGGATTTACCATGCCCGGGTTGTGCGCTTACCGTTGTAAACTGATAATTATTTTTTAAAAAATATTCAAAATCAGGGTAGAAAAAGCTTCTGCTTGCGGTAGATGAAAATGGCACGCCCGAATTATTCTTTTTTGCAATTAAAGAAATTTCAGTAATGGCCTGGGTTTTAAGTTTTAGGTTTTGCCATATGCTTTGTACAGAAGAAACCTGGTTTTCCTTGTCTTTACAAAAAGAATCCCAATCAGCGTAGCCAATATATTGTGAAAGACTATTTAACGTGAATAAAGAAAATTTATGTAATGTATTTGCAAATCCAAAAAAACGTTTAATTGTCGTTTCACTAACGTAATTTTTAGTTTCTTGAAATACAAATTCAGAAATTACCTTACAATGCCCGGGGTCTATGTTTCTTAGACCAGACTTTATAAGTACAAACTTCCTTAGTTCCTGATGGAGTTCGTTAGCGTTCATTAAATATAGAGATGGATGACTTTGCTAATGTCATCATAATTTAACAATCATTGAAATGATTTTGATAAGAAACATTTCTATGAATGAAATGAATGAACCACCTGATTTTAAGAATGAATAGTAATGGATAAATAAGGTTATTCGTGTAGGTGTAGATTTGTCATAATCATTTAATGCCTAAGTAGTGTGGCCAAATTCACTATATGGTAGTATTTCCCTAATAAACGCTGACATGATGAAAAATTTTACCTCTCATCTCCTTAAAGGAAGAATCTGCAATGCGCTTGTATTTGCGATCATTACTTTATTAACGCTCTTAAACTCAAAATCGTATGCACAAACCAGAGTTTATGCAAATCAGGTAACTATTCAAGATCATGTAACGGGTTCGGGCGCCATAACATCGGCTTCTTTAACTGATTTTGCAACCCTAAATTCGTATGGTGGGCTTGCTGTAGGTTTGGGCAGTTATGCCGGCGAACTTGAAATGAAGTTTCCAAACACCTTACCCGCAGGTACGCCATCTTATGTGAGGATAGATTTTAGCCCTGATGTTTTAAACGCATTACTGGGAGGGAACCTTGGAGGGCTTTTAGCAGATGTATTAGGGAATGTTGTTTTAGGGAATCATTCGTTTGAGGTTGGCGCAAGAAATGCTTCAGGAACAACTGTATTAAGCGGTTCGAGTACCGGGGCCTTCAGCAATGCCAGCTTAAGAATTGTTAAGGATGCAAATGGGTTTTTCTACGTAGAAATTACACCTACACAAGCTTATGATAGGGTTTATGTAAAAGATATAACCAATGCATTGTTACTGGGAACAAGCAATAGCAGTAAAGTGTACTATGCCTTCTACGGTTCCGGAACTGATCCGTGTGCACAAGCTTTTGCTACAGGTTATGAAGGAGATGGTTTAACCGTGGATGTTTTAGGCCTTGGAAAAGCAGGGGTAACAAACGCTGAAAGGGCTATAGATGCCGATCAAACCAATTATTCTGAAGTGAGTTTAGGTGCTTTAGGCGTAGCAGGTTCAATTAGTCAGATTTTTTATTTTGAAACCTTATCTAACGCAGGGGATGAATTTAATTTAAGATTTCAAACGTCTGCAGCCTTACTAAACGCTGGACTTTTAAATAATATTACAGTAACGGCATATAATGGCAATACCCAGGTATTTACCCAGCCTGCATCAACCTTATTAAACCTTGATTTATTGGGGCTGCTTCAAAGCGGTCAGGTTGTATCTGTACCATTTTCGCCAGGTTTACCTTTCGATCGGGTTAAGGTTACGGTGTCATCATTGCTGAATGTAAACTTAACGCAAAGCATTTCTATTTACGGTTTAACCAGATCAGCCGGAAGGCCAACTTTTACAGCACCAGCAAGCAATGCGGTGTCTATTTGTTATAATACCGGTGCAACATTATCTGCAACAACAACTGCTGCCAATGAATTAAGGTGGTATGATGTGGTTGATGGCGGAACTGCACTGGCCACAACAGCTTATAACGGAACATATCCAACAGGTGCATTAACTGCAACAAAAACCTATTATGTAGCGGCCAGAAGATTAAATTGTACTGCCGAATCTGGTCGGGTGCCCATTGTGGTAACCGTTAATCCGGCAATTGTTTTTAATACCACTATATTGAGCAATGCCACTATTGGCTTTGCATATACCAAACAAATCAATGTTGCAACAGGAGGTACACCAAATTATACCTATACTTTGGCTTCGGGCAGCACATTGCCTGCTAATTTAAGTTTATCACCGGCAGGTTTAATTACAGGAACACCTACTGTTGCAAATGACTATACTTTTTCAATTACAGCAACGGATGGTAAAGGATGTGCTGTAACCACGCCATTTACTTTAAAAGTTACTGCGGCTTTGATTTTAACACCTGGCGCATTAGCCAATGGAGTTACCTCGACTGTATACGTTACGCAAACCATTCCACCGGCAACGGGCGGAACAGGCCCGTATGTGTACAGTGCAACTAATCTTCCTCCGGGATTAACTTTTGATCCGGCTACACAACAAATTTCGGGCACGCCAACATTAAAAGGAATTTATACCATTCCGGTTACCGTTACCGATGCTAACGGAAATTCGGTTACTTCCAATTATACACTTAAAGTAACTGATCCATTGGTTTTGCCTGCAACAACACTGGCAGGTGGAATTACAGGAAGTACCTATAATACACAGGTTATTCCTGCTGCTACCGGTGGATCTGAGCCATTTACATATTCGGCAACAGGTCTTCCTCCGGGATTAAGCTTTGATCCAACAACAAGGGCAATTACCGGAACGCCAACCCAAGCCGGCAATTATACTGTTGTTGTAACAGTTACCGATGCCGATGGAAAAACCACAAATGCCAGTTATCCTTTAGCGGTAACGGATCCGCTGGCTCTTCCTGCTACTACTTTGGCAGATGGCACAGTTGGTGTGGCTTATACTACTCAGTCAATTCCTTCAGCAACGGGTGGAGTAGGACCATATACTTATGCGGCAACGAATCTTCCTCCGGGATTAACTTTTAATCCGGTTACAAGAGAAATTACCGGAACCCCAACCCAGGCCGGAAATTATTCAGTAGCCGTAACCGTTACTGATAGTCAAAACAAAACCGTAACAACCAATTATCCTGTTAAAATTATCGGACAACTTTCTTTACCATCTGCAACGTTGGCAAATGGTGTGGTTGGAGATGTTTATACAACACAAACACTGCCAGCAGTTACCGGTGGCACAGCCCCGTATACTTATTTGGCTACCAACCTTCCTCCGGGATTGAGTTTTAATACCGTTACAAGAGAAATAACAGGTACGCCAACAGTTGGAGGTAATTATACCATTTCTTTAACGGCAACAGATGCAAACAACAATAAGGTTAATACAGATTATATCATATCGGTTACCGTAAAAGCCCCTGTTGCAGCAGGTGTAAGTGTTTGCGCGGGTAGCCCGGCTACATTAAACGTGAGCAATCTGCAAGCTGGTGTAACATATAATTGGTACGCATCATCAGGAAATACAGCTTTAGCAACCAATAACACGGGCGTATTTGTAACACCTGCTGTAAGCACTCAAACTATATTTTATGTAGAAGCCGTATCGGGAACAGCTTTAAGTAGCCGTACAGCGGTTACAGTTTCTATAAACCCGGCAGCTACACCTGCGGTAATTACAACCAATAACCAGGTTATAAATAGCGGACAAACGACTACTTTATCGGCAACTGCCGATGCTGGAAATACCATTAACTGGTATAGCGCAGCAACTGGCGGAACTCAACTGGCCACAGGCACTTCATATACAACACCGGCATTAACAACGACCACAACTTATTATGTTGAAACAGTTAATAGCAATGGTTGCGTAAGTGCAAGCAGGGTTCCTGTAACGGTTACTGTACTTACAGGGCCGGGAAATCCAAATTGTAATGCAGCAAACAGTCAAAATACAGGTATTACAGGTCTTTGTTTATTGTGCGGTATAACCGGGCCAGGAAATTCTACCGATGCAGATTTGACCAACTTTACCCGCATATCCCTTGCTGTGGGTGTAACATCGGTTGGATATCAGCAATTAATTTTTCCAGCGGCAGGCGCGGCTACTGACAGCGTTCGTCTTGATTTAGCAACGCCAACAGGATTACTTGATCTTGGCGTTTTAGGAAACATAACAGTTAATATACTCAACGGAACAACACTTGTAAAAACATACCAGTTAAATTCGTCTTTATTAGACCTGAAACTTTTAAACGGAAACCGTTTTACGGCTACCTTACTTGCAGGTGGCGTGTACGATCGTGTAGAAGTAAGATTCGGTGCATTGGTATCAGCGATAACGAGTTTAGATATATATGGTGCTCAAATTATTTACCCTAATCCAACATTAATTGCCGGAAATCAAACCATCTGTTCAGGAAATACGGCTACTTTAACAGCTACTGCAAATGGAGGCACTAATTTAAGCTGGTACAGTGCCGCAACAGGAGGTACATTATTAACTTCTGGCGGAACATTTACAACGCCGGCTTTAACTGCAACCACAACTTATTATATAGAAGTATCAAAAGGAACGTGTGCAAACCCTGTAAGAATTCCGGTAACCGTTACGGTTACTCCGGTATTAACTGCACCGGTATTGGCGCCAATCGTTGCGGCATGCCAGGGTGCTTCTACAACTTTATCGGTTAGCAATCCAGATGCAACGATTACGTACAACTGGTATGATGCGGCCACTGCCGGAAACCTTGTATTTACCGGTTCGGTATTTGCAACTCCTGTTTTAAGTGCCAGCACTACATATTATGTGGAAGCTTCACAAGGTACATGCACAAGTGCTACACGTACTGCTGCTGCGGTAACCGTAACTCCTCGTCCGGCTTTACCGGTTATTACCGCATCTGCATCAACTGTAAGTCCGGGACAAACAGCTATTTTAACTGCCGGCCCAACAGATCCTAATATTAGTTTTAAATGGTATACTTCTGCAAATGCAACCACAGCAGTTTATACAGGCGATACTTATGTAACCCCACCTTTAACAGCAACCACCACTTATTATGTAGAGTCTGTTTCAAATACTTCGGGTTGTGTATCTGTTAGCCGTGTTCAGGTTACGGTTACGGTAGATGGCGGTGGGTCTTCAAATCCTGTACCATGCGAAGCACCGGTTAGTCAAACCAGCGATGTGGTAGGAGTTGCCTTATTATCAGGTGTATTTAACCCAACGCTTGCAATTGATAACGATACGCAAACGGCATCCTCATTGGTTATGCCAGTTGGTGCATTGGGCGCTTATGCTTATCAAACCGTTCGGTTTGCATCACTTTCAAGTGTTGGCGATACCGTACGTATGTTAGTTTCCACTCCAGGAAAATTATTGTCATTAGGTTTATTAAATGGTTCCCAGGTTACCACTTATAATGGTACAACCAGCAATAACGATACAAGATTATTAAATAACACCACTTTATTAAACATCCAATTATTAAGTGGTGATAGCCAGGCATTAATCACATTTGTGCCAACAGCTACATTTGACGGTATAGAACTGCGGTTAAATTCTGGTTTATTAGGTGCTTTAGCTTCTATTAACTTTAATTATGCGCAAAGGGTAATGGTTGCACCAACCGTTACAGCTGCAAATGTTACGGCATGTGCTGGTCAAACTGCCCTTTTGGAAGTTAGTAATCCATCGGCATTGCTAACCTACAGATGGTATGATGCCACTGGCACATATTTAACCGGAAAAGATGGAACAACCTTTACAACACCAGCTTTAACAGCAAATACCAAATACTATGTTTCGGGTGTATCTGCTTCGGGCTGCGTAAGCTACAGAACAGTAGTAAACGTAACCATAAATCCGCTGGCCGATGTTCCGCAACTGCTGGCTTCAAATGTTAATACTTGTTTGACTACTTCGGCAACCTTCCAGGTTAAAAATCCTGTGGTGGGTACTACCTATAATTGGTATAGCAGTTCAACTTCTACCACCATACTATTTACCGGAGATAAATTTATTACGCCAACTGTTACAGGCAATACAAGTTATTTTGTTGAAGCTGTTAATGGTTGCGGTACTGCCTCAGCAAGAACTGAAGCAACCGTTACTGTTGGTTCAATTGATATTCCGGTAATAACCCCGGCTGCGGTAACCATAAACGAAGGTTCTGTTGCCTCATTAACGGCAACATCAAGTACAGCGGGTGCTATTATTACCTGGTACGATAGTCCAACGGCTACCATTCCAGTGTTTACAGGAGAAACTTTTGTAACCCCACCTTTAACTGTTACGACAACTTATTATGTAGAAGCAACTGTTCCCGGTGGTTGTCCTGCAACTAGCAAAGCAAGTGTAACGGTAACTGTTATTCCTAATGGTACACCTATAGCAACCCCATGCGGAGCGGCTACCGTAGCGGTAACCACAGGCGTAGACGGAATTGCTCTTCTGGCAAGCGTAGTTAATCCTAACCTGGCTGTTGATAATGATATTAACACCGGATCGAGTTTAGTTATGCCAGTTGGTGCCTTGGGCGCTTCAGTATATCAAAGAGTAGGATTTACCGGTGGCGTATCAAACGTTGGCGATACATTGATTGTGAAAATCACTTCGCCAGGAAAATTATTATCATTAGCCGTATTGCCAAATTTAACCATAACGAGTTTTAATAACGGTACCAGCAACAATGATGGCGTAGCCGTAACCAATCCACTTATTGAGTTAAACTTGTTAAATGATGGAAGCGAGGCAACATTCAGATTTGTACCAACACTACCATTTGATCAGGTAGAAGTAAGGTTAAACTCAGGTTTGTTGGGCGCATTATCATCTGTAAATTTAAATTATGCACAGCGGACTACAACATTGCCAACTGTTGCCGCTGCTACAGTTAGCGCATGTCAGGGTACAGCTGCAACATTAACAGTTACTAATCCAAAAGCAAATACGGTATACAAATGGTACCAGGGTACAACTTACCAGGCAGGTAAAGATGGAGTAACTTTTACTACAGATCCTGCACTGGCAGCTGGTAGTTACGATTTCTTTGTAACGGCTTCTGCTTATGGTTGCGAAACTCAGCCAACTAAAGTTGTGGTAACCATCTTACCTCCGGCTGTTAATCCGGTTCCATCGCCAACCAATCCAACCACAACCTGCGTAAATACACCAGCAACTTTAAGTGTGGTTGCGGTAACAGGTGTTACTTATAATTGGTATGATGCTGCCACCGGAGGAAATCTTTTAGTGAGCAATAATAGTAGTTTTATTACTTCTGCTTCTTTAGCGCCGGGTACTTACGATTACTATGTAGAAGCAGTAAGTGGCAGCAGCTGCGTTAACCCTACACGCACTAAAGTTAGTATTACTGTAAATCCATCATCAACAGCAAATGATATTACCGTTACCGGAAATACATCATTATGTGCTTCTGGAATAGCAACACTTACAGCCAGTACCACTACTGTAACTAATCCGGTGTTTACCTGGTATAGTGATGCAGCTTTAACAAATGTTGTTTCTAATTCAGCTCAATTCATAACATCACCAATTACGGTAACGACTAAATTTTATGTAACCGTGAGTGGAACAAATAAATGTGCAAATGCGCCAGGCAGTGCAGAAGAGGTAACGATAACGGTTAATCCAGTAGCCACTGCTGCTGATATTAGCTTATCAGGTACAAGTACAGTTTGTGGTGGTTCTACAGTAACCCTTACCGCAAGCAGTACTACGGTTACCAATCCGATATTTACCTGGTATAGTGATGCCGCTTTAACCACCAAAGAATTTGAAGGTGCAACCTTTACCACAGGCGTTTTAAATGCAAATACAACTTTTTATGTTACCGTTAAGGGAGTTAACAAGTGCGAAAATACAGCAGCAACGGCTAAATCAATTACCATTACGGTTAACCCAATTGCAACCGATGCAGATATCGCCATTAGCGGTATAACATCTATATGCAAAGGCTCTTCAGCAACCTTGTCTGCAACAACTACTTCAGTTACCAATCCGGTGTTTACCTGGTACAGCGATGCTGCACTAACAACGGTTGCTTATACAGGCGCAACTTTTACAACAGGGATTTTAACGGCCAATACCACCTATTATGTAACAGTAAGAGGAGATAACAGGTGTGAAAATAAAACCAATGCCATGGTTGTTAACGTAACTGTAAAAGATTACGCAACAGCGGCAGATATTACAGTGAACAATGCAAATATTTGTTCAGGATCATCTGTGGTGCTTATGGCATCAAGCTTAACCGTAACTCAACCTGTATTTACCTGGTATAGCGATGCTTCGTTAACCAGCGTAGTATTTACGGGGCCAACCTTTACTATCCCTTCATTAACCACCACCACTACTTATTATGTAACAGTTAAGGGAACCAATAAATGTGAGAATGGTGCCGCCGATGCTAAAGTGGTAACGGTTACGGTTAATCCACTGGCTACAATGACAGATATTATTGTTAATGGAAGTACAGTTGCCTGCGGTGGTGCCTCTGCAACGCTTACAGCAACATCACCAACAGTAACCAATCCAATATTTACCTGGTATAGCGACGCAGCTTTAACAAATCTAAGCTATGTCGGGGCCAATTTCGTAACGCCGGCTCTATCTGCCAATACCACTTATTATGTAACGGTTAAAGGCGATAATAAATGTGAAAACGCTCCAGGTACAGCTAAATCAATTAATATAATTGTTAAACCAGTTGCAACATCGTCTGATATTATTGCAGCCGATGCAACCATCTGTGCAGGAACTTCCGCAACGCTGATTGCCAGTTCGACCACAGTAACCAATCCGGTATTTACCTGGTATAGTGATGCGGCTTTAACTACAGTTGCATTTGTTGGGGCTACCTATACAACAGACCCGTTAAATGCCATAACTAAATTCTATGTAACGGTAAAAGGGGATAACGTATGTGAAAATTCGCCACTTACCGCAAAAGTGGTTACTGTAAATGTAAATATGGCTGCCACAGCTGCTGATGTAACCGTTTCTACACCTGCTAAAATCTGTGGAACAGGAGGTGCTGTAATTAATGCAAGTTCAACTACAGTAACCAGTCCGGTATTTACCTGGTATAACGATGCTTCATTAACAAGTGTGGCTTTCGTTGGTCCAATTTTTACAACACCAACATTAACGGCAACCACTACTTATTATGTTACCGTGAAAGGTGCAAACCGGTGCGAAACCGCTGCCGCAAATGCCAGCGCTGTAACGGTTATTGTGAATCCATTCGCTACAGCAGCTGATATAACTGTAAATGGTTCAACCAGCGTTTGTGCAAATTCTACTGCAGTGCTTACCGCAAGCAGTACTACGGTAACTAACCCAGTATTTACCTGGTATAGTGATGCCGCTTTAACAAATGTAGCCTATGTAGGTGCAGTATTTACAACGCCTGTATTAACCGCTAATGCCAGTTATTATGTAACTGTAAAAGGGGATAATAAATGCGAAAATACGGCTGCCAATGCAAAATCGGTTAACCTCGTTGTTAATCCCGTTGCATCTTTAGCAGATATTACCGCTGCTGATGCAACTATTTGTGCCGGTTCTTCTGCCGCGCTGGTTGCAAGCTCTACTACGGTAACCAACCCGGTATTTACCTGGTATAGTGATGCCGCTTTAACCACAGTTGCTTTTGTTGGCGGATCATTTAACACCGACCCATTAACCACTACCACTAAGTACTATGTAACCGTTAAAGGAGACAATAGATGCGAAAGCTCACCTTCAACGGCCAAAGCGGTAACCGTAAATGTGAACACGGGCGCTACAGCAGATGACATTACTTTAACAACTCCTAATACCATTTGCGGAACAGGAACCGTTGTAATTAACGCAAGTTCAACTACAGTTAACAATCCAGTATTTACCTGGTATAATGATGCTTCATTAACAAGTGTAGCTTTTGTTGGACCAATATTTACAACTCCGGTTTTAAGCACAACCACTACTTATTATGTAACGGTTAAAGGAACCAACAGGTGTGAAAACACAGCTGCAAATGCAAAAGTGGTTACGGTTAAGGTTAATCCGGCTGCAACAGCCTCGGATGTTACAGTAACAGGTTCTACAGCAATTTGTGCAAGCGCCACCGCCAATTTAACGGCGAGCAGCACAACCGTAACCAATCCAGTATTTACCTGGTATAATGATGCGGCCTTAACCAGTGTAGCTTTTGTGGGTGCGGTATTTACAACACCAACGCTCACCACAAATACCACTTATTATGTAACGGTAAAAGGTGATAACAGATGTGAAAATACAGCGGGAACTGCAAATACAGTAAATATCGTCGTTAATGCATTGCCAAATAACCCGGTTGTTTCAAATACCGGAACCAATATATGTGCAGGTGATGCTACAACATTAAATATTTCGAACGCGCAAACAGGTGTCACTTACGAGTGGTATAGTGCGGCAACAGGCGGTAGTTTGCTATTCACAGGTACTTCTTATACCACTGGAATGCTTGCCGCATCAACTGATTACTATATTTTAGCCATCGGTACCGGCGGTTGTAACAATAATGGAGGAAGGGTGAAAGTTACAGTAACCGTAAATCCTAAACCAACTGTGCCTTCGGTTGCTTCTTCATCAGTTAGTGTATGTTCGGGAAGTTCGGCTGTACTGTCTGTTTCGAATCCACAGGCAAATGTAACATACAACTGGTATACAAATGCAACCGGGGGAACTGCTATAGGAACAGGAAATTCATTCTCAACACCTGCAGTAATTGCTAATACTACTTACTATGTTGAAGGAATGGCTGGCTCGTGTACCTCAGCATCAAGAACCGCTGTTAATGTGACGCCATTGCCTGTACCCGTTGCACCAGCATCGGCAACGCCTGCAAACGGAACTTTATGCGCTGGAAGTACGACAATATTAACGGTTAACAATCCGGTAACGGGATTAATTTACAGATGGTATGCTTCAAGCTCAGGCGGCACTGTTTTGGCAGAAGGCATAACCTTTACTACACCTGCCTTAACAGCCAGTACCACATATTATGTAGAAAGCGTTGCTACTGGTGGCTGTGCAAGTGCAACAAGAACAGCCGTAACTATAAATGTACTGCCAGTACTGGAAAAACCAGTTGTTGTTTTACGAACCTCAGATGCAGGAAGTATAACCTTTGGCTGGGCGGCCGTAAATGGAGCAACAGGATATGAAGTTTCTTTAGATAATGGTTTAACATGGATAGCTCCAACCAATGGAACGTCAGGCACAACCTATTTCATTGCAGGTTTAAAACCAGATCAGGCTGTAACAATAATTGTAAGGGCTAAAGGTCAGATTGATTGCCAAACCAGTGCAAATTCAAATCCATTTACCGGTAAGGCAACCAACCCGCTTGGAAATACAGTGTACATTCCTAATGCATTTACACCTAATAATGATGGTAAAAATGATGTATTCCTGATTTATGGTACCGCTATTGCCAGCGCAAAAATGTACGTGTATACACAGTGGGGGCAATTAATATTCCAGTCTAATTCTGTTTCAAACGGATGGGATGGAACCTACAAAGGTGTTAACCAAACTTCAGGAGTTTATGTATATATGGTCGAAGTTACTTTTAATGATGGAACCACATCCGTACAGAAGGGTACCATAACCTTAATCAGATAATGATAAGCAGGATAATTTATAAAAAGACAAAATTGAATATTATGAAAATACTATCGGCTTTAAAAATATATGCAGTACTGGGTTTGGTGCTTCTTACTGCTAAATCTTTTGCCCAAACAGATCCGCACTTTTCCCAATATTATGCTTATCCACTATGGTTAAACCCGGCATTAACGGGTGTTATAGATGGAGATTACAGAGCATCTGTTAATTTTAAACAGCAATGGGGCGGACTAAACAATTCTTTTTTAACGGGAGGAGCATCATTTGACTTAGCCCCTAAAAAGAACTTTGCGTTTGGTGCAACGGTCTTAAACCAAAGGGCCGGAGATTTGGATTTTAACTATTTAAGTGCTTTAATTTCTGGTTCTTACCGGTTAAGGTTTGGTGTAGAAGGTTTGCAAATGATTAGTTTTGGTTTACAGGCGGGTTTTGTAAACAGAAGCTTCGATTTCTCGAAAGCCCGGTTTGGAGATCAGTTTAATCCCGTTTCTGGTTATGATGGCGGAGTTGGCAGTGGCGAAACATTATCTTCAAGCTCCTCTTTTGTACCCGATATAAATGCCGGGGTAATGTATTTTGATGGAAATCCCAACCAGTCTGTAAATGTATTTGTTGGCGCAAGTGCTGCACATTTAAATCGGCCGGTTGAGCGTTTCTCTGGCACAAGCGAACGTACTCCAATTCGTTTCACCGCTCATGGAGGAGCCAGAATCAGGGCTTCCGAAATGCTGGATATTGTACCCAATGCTTTAGTAATGTACCAGGGAAACACCAATGAGGTTTCGTTAGGCGCTTATGGCCAGCTTACCATTAATAATTCTTCAAATATCCTGTTCGGGGGTAACTACAGAATTAAAGATGCCGCAATTGCATTTGTTGGTTTGCAGCTTAAAAATATGGTTTTCGGCTTAAGCTATGATGTGAATACATCAACTTTCCAAAGGGCATCAAATAGTAATGGCGGGTTGGAGCTATCAATAACTTTAATTGGTCGTAATGGAATTATTGGCCCTAACTTCTTCTGTCCACGATTATAATCAACAATCAAATGAAAAAAATATTCCTATTCCTTTTATTCGTATATGCGGGCGCTGCAAACGCCCAATATGTAGTAGATTATAAAAAAGTTGCTGATACCTATTTTCAGAACAAGGATTATTATGCGGCATCTACATTCTACAAAAAGGCTTTAAAAATTGAAGGAGATAGCGCACAAGCCATCATTCCTTACGGCAAGGATAAACGGCCGATTAAAGAAGATAAAGTAATTGAAGATTATGAAGGTTCAATTTATAACCTGGCAGAATCAAGCCGTATGTACAGAGAGTTCTCTGAAGCCGAAAAATATTATAGTGTAGCCAGTACTTTTACCAATACAAAATATAGAAAAGCTATTTTTTATTATGGAGAAAGTTTAAGGGCAAATAAAAAATTTCCTGAAGCCATAACAGCTTTTGAATCGTTTATTAATAATAATCCCAACGATTTGTTTGTGAAAACTGCAGCGCGTGAAATCCTTTCCTGCAAATTTGCCATGGAAGAAATGCGTTACCCACGCATGATGCAGATTAGAAAAATGCCAAATAATGTAAATGGTTTGGGCTCTAATTATGCTGCGGTTAAAATTAACAACGAATTTTACTTCACCTCCTCAAGACCTATTGCAGTTGGTTCTAAAAGAGATATTGTGAAAACAGATGCCGGAAGTGTGCAGATATCAACAAAAGCCAACCCATTTGTTAATAATATTTACTCTACCAAAGGCCCGCTAAATACACAGGCAGAAATTTCTGTAAAAGCATTTGATATCAATTTTCCAAGAGATATGGAAATTGCAGCTTCTACCTTTAACCCAGCCGGTAATGTAGTTTATTTTACGGCATGGCGTGATAAAGAAAAGTACGCCATCTACAGCTCAACCAGAACGGGCGATAAATGGTCTGATCCGCAACCATTAGGTTTTCAGGTTAATAGCAAAGATTTCAATTCAGCACAACCTTTTGTAACTGCTGACGGGAAATTTCTCCTTTTCTCTTCCGATCGTTCAGGAGGTTATGGAAAATTCGATATCTGGTATTGTTCCATTCGAACAGATGGCTCTTTAGGGCAAGCGGTTAACCTGGGGCCGGTTATTAATACCGAGAATGATGAAAAAGCACCATACTATAATGTATTAAACAAAAAATTGCTTTTTAGTACCGATGGAAGAATTGGTTTAGGTGGTTTGGATTTCTTTGAATCAGAAGGCGATTTAATTACCTGGTCTGAGCCTAAAAACATGGGTTATCCATTTAATTCTTCAAAAGATGACGTTTATTTTTCGGCCATTGATGCACAGGGCGAACGTGGTTATATCAGTTCCGACAGGGAATCTTCCTGCTGTTTAGAGGTTTTTGAGGTCAAAAGGGAATTTTTTTCTATAACCGGTCTGCTTACAGATTGTAAAACGAATAAACCTGTAGCAGGTGCAACGGTTTTAGTTTCAAACTATGAAGGAGAGCAAAAAATGATTACCGGTAATGATGGTAAATACTTACTTAAAGTTGATGCCAAAAGACCTGTTAAATTACAATTCTCAAAAGAAAATTATTTCTCAATAAACAAAAGTTATGTTTATGAAGAAATGGCAAAAGCCGATACTTTAATTGCCAAAGATTATTGTATAAGCCCATTCAGAATTAATATTCCAATTGTGCTGGATAACGTGTACTATGAATTTAATAGTGCCGATTTGACTGAACCATCTAAAAAAGTTTTAGATGCACTGGTAACCATTATGGCCGATAATCCTGAAATGGAAATAGAGTTAGGCGCCCATACAGATGGAATTGGTACGGATGAGTACAACCAAACCTTATCAGAAAAAAGAGCACAATCTTGTGTTGACTATTTAATCAGCAAAGATATTGCAGCCAACAGAATGACTGCTAAAGGCTATGGTAAAAAAATGCCTATAGCACCTAACACATTTAAAAATGGCAAAGATAATCCTGAAGGCAGGGCAAAAAACAGAAGAACAGAGTTTAAAGTAACCAAAAAATAAGCTTCGATATCCTTAATATCCTAAAGCCATCTTCAAAAGAGATGGCTTTTTTGTATTTTAACCTATTACTTTAATCAGCGGCGTAAGTTTAGCGCAATGTCGTAGTGCTGTTTTTATTTAATAATCTTGCTCCACATTCGGTGTTGCCATCTTAAATGTATATTCTTATCGCGAAATCGCTTTAATTAACATAATCTTTGTAATTTTCGCTGTCCATTAAAGCTGATGAAATTAAATATCCACCCAACTGTAATTTTAAGAACACCGAAATTTTCACACCAGGCTAATTTATCAACCTTCTGGAATGAGCTTAAAGAGGATATTGCCATATCATCCGACGCTTTTTACCAAACCATAAAAGAGGTTAAGGCCGAAGAACTAAGCGAATTACCTTCCAGGATATTTTTTACCATTTGGAAATACTTTAACCGGGCAAAATACCGCTCTACACCCTATGGAACATTTGCCAGTTTTGCCCTTTTAAAAGATGCCATAAAAGCTTACGGCGAAACCATCGTAATCAACGAATTGCAACAGGTTCATCGGTTTATAGACTGGCCTTATAAAAACAATCTTCCATTTAGCCTACCCGATTTATTGGCGAAAAACTGTTTTATTTTTAGTAACAGTAGCTATTACCACATCTCAGCCAGTATTCGTTACATTGCCTGCACCGAAGGCGTATTTGAACTGGCCGAAATTGACGACAACCCTTTAGTTAAGCAGGTTTTAGATGCTTGTTTAACACCTATCAGAATCAGTGAATTAATTGAGCAACTTAAATCCGACGAGCAGGAAAAACTTTCTTTATTTGCTTTACTGGAAGATATGCATGCTTTGCAACTCGTTTTTACAAGTTATGATCCTAATATTATTGGCGAAGATTATTTTCAGCGCTTAAACCTACAGCCCGGGAATAATTTACCTGAATATTTGATCGCAGAACGTAAACAAATCTCAGGTCATATTGATGAAAATTTAGTACAACACATTCCTGAGTTGGTTCAGTTTTTACATAAAGTTGTTCCGCATGTAGAAAAAGGTGCTTTAACCAATTTTATTGGCCGCTTCAAAAAGAAGTTTGAGCAAAAAGAAGTTCCATTGCTACTCGCTTTAGATCCGGAAATGGGAATTGGTTATGATGAACTTGAACATGCAGGAGAACAAGATGATTTTGTTGCCGGGTTTAAGCAAAAACCTGCCCCTAAAAAAATTGGAATCGAATTGAAAGCCGTACTGGGAAAGGAGCTTAATGCCGAAAATTTTGAAAAAGGTAAAACACTTTTCCTGAATACAACACTTTTTAAATTAAATGAAAAATTAAAGCCCATTCCAAATTCATTTAGCTTTATGATGGGCATATGCGACGAATTTGTGCATGTAGAGCAAATAGGAGGGGCAACAGCCAACGCGCTAAGCGGACGCTTTACCCTAGTGGGGCAGGATGTTTTAGAAAATTGTATCAATATTGCCCAAATCGAGCAGGAGGCTAACCCCGGAGTTTTGTTTTTTGATGTAGCTTATATGATTGAGGCAAATGTTGATAACATCAACAGGCGAAAAATTATTTATGACCATCAGCTTTCTATTTTAAACTACGATACTTCAAAAGATCCATTAAGTCTTCGCGATATTATGGTTTCGGTTCAGGGCGACGAGATCATTTTAAGATCCGAAAAATTAGGTAAAAGAATCATACCTAAAATGGCTTCTGCCTATAATTATACCCGCTCAGATCTGTCGGTATTTAGGTTGCTTTGCGATTTACAACACCACGCAGTTCAAACTAACCTTAATATTTCATTGGAAGCCTTATTCCCCAATTTAGATTATTATCCCCGTTTTCAATATAAAAATATTGTTTTAAGCCAGGCGAAGTGGAAATTTAAGAAGGAAAACCTATTTAAGGATAAAAATAGCGAACCTACTGTTTTTCAATGCAGAACCTATCTTGAGGAACTTGGCGTAAGCAACTATTTTAAAACAGGATTGTCTGATCAAACTTTATGTTTTAGCTTAAAAAGTGATGATGATTTGGTTGCATTTATTCAATATGCACAAAAGCAAAAGGATTTATTTTTGGAAGAAGTGAGTCTGCCTAAGGAGAGCTTGGTTAAAGACCAAAATTCAAAGCCATATTTAGGACAGTTTGTGGTAAGCTTGTTCCATAGCGAAAAAGTTTATGATGAAGTAATCCGCACTGGATTGAAAAAACCCGAAAAGGTCAAACAAATTTTTCTGCCGGGAACAGAATGGCTGTATTTCGAAATTTTTTGCCATCAGCAAAGGTCCGATCAAATTCTTTCAGGTCCCATAGCTCACTTCTTGGATATACATCAGCAAGAGATTAAACAGTGGTTTTTTATCCGCTATAATGAAAATGGAGATCATTTAAGATTTAGAGTACTGCTGCATAACCTGGAAAACAGCCATAAACTAACAGCAGCACTCAGTAGTTATCTCGAGCAGGATGTTTTAAACGGTCTGGTGTCTGATATTCAAATAAAAACATATAAACGCGAACTGGAACGTTATGGTAATAATCTGATCGAAATAGCCGAAGCACATTTTTGTACAGACAGTCAGTTTGTGCTATCTCTCCTTGAAAGCCAGTTTTCTAACTTTAACAAATATGCTTTGTGTGTTGCCCTGGCCTATCAAATCCAGGCGGCAGGGATATTTGAAGCAGGTACATTTATAGAGGTCGTGAAAATCATGTCGAATACCTTTAACGAAGAACATCATTTAGAACCTGCAGATTTTAAAAAGATGAACGCTCATTACCAGCTTTATCGTAAAGAGAACACGCCCGCTATAAATAAAGAACAAGTCAGGAATTTTAAAGCCTTTGTTGCATCTTTTATTCACCTGTTGCAAGCTTGCCCTTTAGAGAGGCGGATAAAGCTATTCAGCGATTTAATTCACATGCATATTAACCGCATGTTTGTTAAAGATCAGCGAAGCCATGAAATGGTTATGTATTATTTCTTGTTGAAAGAATTGCAAAGAAAAAAAGCAACAGCTTAGGTTAAACCTAAGCCTGTTGTATTGAGTTTCGCTAATGGATTAACAACATCTACATTAATTTCAGTAACATAGCGGTTTAAAGGATCCTGATAGAACTTAAATTCGCAGGCATCTTTATAAAAATTATGTAAGCGCTTGCCAATATTTTCTACCCCTACATGGTGGCTGTCGCTTGCTTTGCTTTTAACATCATTAATCATATTGATGGTTTTGATGCTTAAATGATTATGCTCGTAATTAATCTTAATCAACGCCGGTTGGGTAGAATGAGATACATTGCCATGCTTAAATATATTCTCTATTAAGGTTAATAAAATTAAAGGAGGAAACCTAAGGCCAAATAAATCCCCCTTAATTTCAAGCTCTAAATTAATCGTATTCGCTGTTCTAAGCCGGTGTAAATTAATTAAATGCTCAATCTGCTCAACTTCCTCACTAAGGGGAACCATTTCAGAAGCTTCGGGCCTTTTCAGTGCATAACGCATCATTTCAGCAAGGTTCATAATGGCATCGGCAGCCATTGGCGCTTTTTTACGTGCGTCGTTATAAATAAAGTTTAAAGTGTTAAATAGAAAATGCGGGTTAATCTGACTTCGCAGGTAATTATTCTGAGAATTTACCAGATCATTTTCTAAAGCCTGTTTTTCTATTTGGGTAACTAAGCTTTGTCGTTCAAGGGCTTCTACTCTTTTACGGTCTTCGAAAGATTTTAAAATGTAAACGTAACCCGTAGAAAAACCGATAACGTATAGAGAGCGCCAAACAGACCTCACAATATAATCTCTGTTAAACAATATAGGCTCCGAACGATTTATGAAATGCAGGTAAACAAATATGGTTTGTAATAAATATGCCGTAAGCACATAAATCGCGATTTCAATCAGGAAGAATACCGGAACAGAAATAAATTTTAAGGTTTTAGTTTTTAATACTCTGTTATAAAGGTTTGCATGAACGTAAAACAGGGCAATGTTCAAAGAATAGAAAAGGATATAGCTTGCGACCTGTCCGAAAGAATTATTTATTATACCCGTTATAAAAACTTCATAAATGATATAAATACTCCATACAATAAGATGTATCTTATAATTTTTGAAATAGTTTTTAATGTTTGAAAAACTCATTTTTTGATTCATTTTTTAATAAAAAAGGGCTTTTATACCCTTAAAAAGGGGTGTTTGTGTAAAAAAGTAGTGTCATTGGTTTTTGTGTTGCACCTTTACAGAAATTAATAACAACGATTATAAAATATATCATAATATGAAAGCACAACACACAAACAAACTGGCTAAAAAGA
Organism: Pedobacter nototheniae; assembly: GCF_032678625.1. GTDB lineage: Bacteria > Bacteroidota > Bacteroidia > Sphingobacteriales > Sphingobacteriaceae > Pedobacter > Pedobacter nototheniae_A. Next base: position 236,498 of record NZ_JAVTSO010000005.1, read on the forward strand.
CTGTATTCATTTATAAAAGTTCAAAAGATCAAAATGATTTCCGTACGGATCCATCAACTGCAACTGCAAAAACACTTTTAACTTTTGACATTTTCGACATCTCTTTTAATAAATAATCAGTATGAAAGCTCAAGACACAAATAAACTGGTTAAAAAAACGGTATTCGTTTATAAAAGTTCAAAAGATCAAAATGACTTCCGTACTGATCCATCAACTGCAACTGCAAAAACACTTTTGACCTTTGATATTTTTGACATCTCTTTTAATAAATAATCAGTATGAAAGCACAACACACAAGCAAACTGGTTAAAAAAACGGTATTTGTTTATAAAAATATTAAAGATCAAAATAGTTTCAATACTGATCCATCAACCGCTACGGCAAAAACACTTTTAACCTTTGATATTCTTGACATTTCTTTTAATAAATAATCAGCATGAAAGCACAACACACAAACAAACTGGTTAAAAAAACTATATTTATTTATAAAAGTGCCAAAGATCAAAATGATTTCCGGACTGATCCGTCAACTGCTACAGCAAAAACGCTATTGACTTTTGATATTTTTGACATTTCTTTTAATAAATAAGTCGTATGAAAGTTCAACAGGTAAACAAATTGGTTAAAAAGACCGCATTTATTTATAAAGGTGCCAAAGACCAAAATGATTTTCGTACTGATCCATCAACCGCTACGGCAAAAACACTTTTGACTTTTGATATCTTTGATATTTTCGATATTTTTTTTAGAAAATAGTTATTGGTTTCTGGTCGATTTAAGTAAACTACTTTGAACATAGGCAAAAAAGGCTTCCTTATAACCTTCGCCAATCTGGATCATTTCGTTGTTAACCAATCGTATTATATTGCCATCTACTTTCTTAATTGAAGCCTTAGCAACAATGTTCGATTTATTTACCCGGATAAATGCATGGTTTTCTAAAGCTTTTTCAATCTCTTTTAAGGTTAAATAAGTTGTATGTGTTTCTGATTTTGTAATAATCTGAATATAGTTCTGAAGGGCTTTGATGTATAAAATATCATCTATAGCAATATTAGAAAAGGCATATTTGTGATCGCCTTTAATGTATAAAGCGGCAACCTGATCAGCTTCCCTTGTAGCACTTTTAGCATTTGCGGCTTCCTTTTTCAGAATTCTGTCGATACCTAAAGCAAATTTCGCAAAAGAAATTGGCTTCAAAAGATATTGATCCGATTGTACATCAAAAGCCTGTAACGCATAATCAGGATGCGCAGTTGTAAAAATCAGGTATTTTGCTTTTTCCCTGATGTTTTTAGCCAATTCAATGCCGTTAATGCCTGGCATATCGATATCCATAAATAGCAAGTCTATCTCATCTTCGACAGTTATCTCCGTAAGTGCTTGTACCGGACTCGTAAATGTTTTAAATACCGTTAACCCCGGCATTTCTGATATATGATCCGTTAAAACTTCTATTGCATGTTGTTCGTCGTCAATTACAACGCATTTTAAATTCATGATATTCGATATGTGTGTTTGGAATGATTTCTATGCAAGATAAATAAAAAAAGAATTGCTTTGATCATCACATTGAAAAAATCTTATCTGTTTTCATCCTGTAAAAATCGGGGTTTCGTGTAAAATACTACGGGGTTCATGTAAAAAACTTAACCCGTGATCATATTTTTATAATCTTTAAACTGTTTGCCAAAAACAAATAATCAATAGCAATATGATTAATAAGGCTTTGGTTAAATTTAAACATCTACCTACCCAACCTTGTGTAGCCTGTGTACAGGAAACTCAGAAACAGGCCATACAATATTGGGTTTTGATAGGGGAACAAAAACAGATAAGATACTACCTTAAAAAATATACATTTAACAGCTATTAAAATGGAACTTAAAGATGAAATCGGGCAATTTGCCGTAAGAATTAAGAAAATGCTTCCTCAAGTTCAATCTGAAGACTTAACGAGAAATGCATTAGTTATGCCTTTCATTCAGATATTGGGCTTTGATCCTTCAGAAGTACAAAGTGAAGCTGTTTTAGATTTTGGTGTTAAAAAAAGCAAAAAAGTTGATTATACCATTATGAAAGATGGTGAGCCAGCTATTTTAGTAGAATGCAAGCACCATAACGATAATTTAGATATTCACGATTCTCGTTTATCCAAATACTTTCGTAAAACAAAAGCCAAATATGGTTTGCTAACAAATGGTTTAGTGTACCGTTTTTATACAGAGAAAATGGTAAGAAGCAAAAAAAGCTCTGAGCCTTTATTCGAATTTAAAATTACTGATACTAAAGCTGCAACTATTGCAAGATTAATTGAAGAGCATAAAGATTATTTCAATGTTGCGCACAAGCAACCTGCTTTAGCTAGCTAATTAAAATACATATTCTAACCCAATATAGAAAACCCCTTCAGATGTAAAATCGGAAGGGGTTTTCTTGTACTAAAGCATAGTTGTTTGTAAGTACTAAACGTGTTAAAAGTATTTGCTTAATTGCACAATACCTTCAACACGCTTAAATTATACTCCTATAGTGGGCGCATGTTGTGTTAAATTAGTTCAACACTTCTGCTTACAAAAGCAGTTAGCTCTGCCCCGGTTAGCATGCCCTGTGCCAATAAAGCCAAATCAACGGCTTGCTTAGCTAAAGTATTTTGTTCATCAGCATCAGATTTTAATATTTTGCTGATTAACTTATGGTTGCCATTAATGGCAACTTTATAACTATCGGGCATTTGGCCATAAAAACCCATTCCACCGCCCATAGCAGCCATATCTTTCATACGGCGCATAAACTCATCCATGGTAATGGTTACAGGTAATTCATCCGGATTTAAAGCTACAATCTCAACCTGCATGCCTGGTTTTGTAATCGCTTTTTCGAAAATGGTTGTTACCTCTTTAACCTGGTCTTCACTTAAAACATGTTCATTAACCTCATCTTTCTCGATTAACTTGTCTGCCACACTGGAATCAACACGTTTTATGGATGTTTTTTCCAGTTTTTGCTCTAACTGGTTAATAAAATGATTGTCAATTGGCGAATCCAATACTAATACATCATAATCCTTTTTGTTGGCCGATTGAATGAAAGCATCTTGTTTAGAGGCATCGTTTGTGTAAAGGTAAACCACCGTACCGTTTTTATCTGTTTGTAATGGTGCTACTTTCTCTTTGTATTCAGGGAGGGTAAAAAGCTCATTTTTGGTGTTACCCACTAAAGCAAAATCTTTAGCTTTATCGTAGAATTTCTCTTCACTAATCATTCCGTATTTTACAAAAAGACCAATGTCTTTCCACTTATCCTCGTAGGCTTTACGGTCTTTAGCAAATAATTCACCTAATTTATCAGCAACTTTTTTAGTAATGTAATTGTTGATTTTTTTAACATTGCTATCTGCCTGTAAGAAACTACGGGAAACATTTAATGGAATGTCGGGAGAATCGATTACACCATGTAATAACATTAAAAACTCAGGAACGATGTCTTTAACCTCATCTGTAATAAATACCTGACGAGAGTAAAGTTTAATCTTGTTGCGTTGCATTTCGAAATCATTTTTCAATTTCGGGAAATACAATACACCGGTTAAGTTAAAAGGATAATCTACATTTAAATGGATCCAGAAAAGCGGCTCTTCAGAGAATGGATATAATTCGCGGTAGAAATTTAAATAATCTTCATCTGACAATTCTGCAGGTGCTTTGGTCCAGATTGGATTGGTTGTGTTGATGATGTTATCAACTACCACGTCAATGTATTTCTTTTTACCTTCTTCGTCCTCACCATCTTCTTCCGATTCGGTTTTAGTGCCAAATTTGATTGGAACAGGTAAAAATTTAGCATATTTATCCAGTATGGCCTGAAGTTTCGATTCTTCTAAAAATTCTTCTGAATCTTTATTAACATGTAAAATAATATCGGTACCACGGGTTGTTCTTGTACCTTCCGTAATTTCGAACTCTGTACTTCCATCACAAACCCAACGTGCAGGTTCTGATCCGTCCTGGTAAGATAAAGTATTAATTTCAACTAAATCGGCCACCATAAAGGCTGAATAGAATCCTAATCCGAATTTACCAATGATTTCGTTGGCATCTTTAGCGTCTTTAAACTTTTCGACAAATTCGCTTGCGCCAGAAAATGCAACCTGGTTAATGTATTTTTTAATTTCCTCAGCAGTCATACCCAAGCCATTATCGCTAATGGTAATGGTTTTTTTATCTTTATCAACCGCCACCTCAACCAAGGGTGCACCCACTTCGCCTTTAAACTGACCTAATGAACCCAGTCTTTTAATTTTCTGAACCGCATCAACAGCGTTAGAAACAAGTTCGCGAAGAAAAATCTCGTTATCAGAGTATAAAAACTTTTTAATTATCGGGAAAATATTCTCGGTATGTATTGAGATATTTCCTTTTTCCTGTATGCTCATATGTAAATAAATTGTTTAATCCATATGCTGCATAACAAGCGCTGTTCCAAAGGGTTTTATTTGCCAAAATGACAGAGATTAAACTCAATATTGTTTTCTTGAGTATAAAATTTTCAAATTCTCTAATTAACAAGAAATAAGCATTAATCAATTGCCGTTAATGGACTTCCTTCAGCAACGATAAATAAAAAGCCAGAAAAATTTTATTCTTTCTGGCTAAAATATTATAGGTAAGCTGATTTAGTTTAAATGAAAAGTGGGCTTGTCTTCTTCAAGAGAAAGGATTTTACTGATTTTTTTCAGTAATACATCCATTTGGAAAGGTTTAGATAAGAAATCGTCTTGTCCGTAATTCAGTGTTGTAAAATCTTTTGGATCATATAAACCAGAAATTAATAGAATAGGAATTAGCGAAGTGCTTTCAATTGATTTTAATTGTTCGCAAAGTACACGCCCATCAATATGACCTAAAGATATATCAAGTAAAATCAAATCCGGTTTAAAACTTTCTATCCTGTCAAATACTTTTTCACCATCACTTAAGGCTGATACTTTAAATCCACCTATTTCCAGTATTAATTGTATGGTTTCTAAAACCTCAATGTCATCGTCTACTACCAGTATTCTCTTCATATGTTTAAGCAATTTGTATGTTGCTGTAAATATTAACAATTAGTTTGTGGTTTCTGTTTACAATCTTAAAAAGATTTTAACAATAAATTTATATGTACGTTAAATGGCCTGTTTTACAACCCCTTCTTTACGTAAAATAAAATTAAAAAGTTCTTCAATGGGTTTCTGAAGAATTTTTCCAACGGGAATGCCATTGTCTTCCAATACTGCCTTTAATTCATCCTGGTAGTAATAGGCTATGGAGCCAACAAAGTGGCATGGAATATTTTTATAGCGGGGATAATCTTTAATATTGGTATCAACAAATTCCTGAAAACCGGTTTTTAAAATATTCTGTATAAAAGGATGTTCTTTTTGGGTTGCCATAAAACGGCTAAACCCTGCTAAGTAAATGTTTGGAAAGGGTTTTTGATAAACATTGGTGATGATTTGTTCTTTTTCGGCAGGAAATGCTTTTTTAAATTCTGAAGATAAATCCTGAGGCATTTTTTTGTATAGATAGCTTAACAATACTTTTTTCCCAAAAAAAGTTCCTGAACCTTCATCACCCAAAACATAACCCAATCCATGGTGGCCTTCCTGTATTTTTTTTCCATCGAAATGGCAAATATTCGAACCTGTGCCCAGGATGCAGTTTAGGCCTTCTTCATCACCACAGGTGGCATAAACCGATCCTAAAAGGTCATGATCGGCTGAAATATAGGCATTTCGGAAGACAGACGATAAACCATTTGATACAACTTCGTGTTTATCAGGAGAGGAGCAACCAGCACCGAAAAAGTAAATTTCTTTAACCGCCTGGGCATACTGAACTAAATCTTCATTTTTTAAAATCAGTTTGTTGATGTCCTGCTCATTTAAAAAATAAGGGTTAATTCCAGGTGTATTAAACTTTATTACCTCACCATTAAAATAACCCATCCAATCTGTTTTAGATGAGCCGCTGTCTGCAACAAGTATCATGCAATAAATATAAAAATTAATTAGATAAATTTATACTTGCAATGATTTAGTTACCTGTATTAAACAACCATTAAAATAGCTATTGAAAACTTTATCGCCCTGGTTTAATTTTGTTTGAGCAATACTTCTGTTCATTTAATTGAAAGACAGTTTTTTAACCTGGCTGTATTTGAAAACATTCACATTATTGGTTGGGTAACGGTACATCTCTGCCAAAGTCTTTAATATATCGAATAACACTTTTTATTTCACAATTTGTCAATGTATCCATTCTCGATGCTTTAAGGTTTTTATTATACCAGCCGTTGTGTCTTTTTATAAAAGCAAAATCTATCATTTTAAGACTATCAAACGTTGAAATATCACTAAATGTAGGTATATCTCTGAATTTGGCAGATCCTAATTTGGTGTGGCAGTTATCACAACCCAAACCGGTCATTATTTGTCGAGCATTATATTTGGAATAGCCGCAGGTGTCAGTCACATTTTTTTTTTGGAAAACACTTTTATTGCTTCGAGGTTCAATTGTACATGCAAAAAACAAACAGAGTAATATACTACCTAAACTTAGCTTTATTGTATTTGAAGCCATAGTAATTATCGGCTTGGCATTGGGATATCTCTACCAGAATCTTTAATGTATCTAATTACATTTTTTATTTCACAATCGCTTAAAGTATCCATTCTAGTAGCTTTGAGAGTGCCATTTTTACTGTACCAACCCTTATGTTTTTTAGTAAAAGTATAATCAATTAACTTTAAGCTGTCCATTGCTGCCAAACCTATAAATGAGATAGAACCTTTGGTATCAATTTTTTCTTTAATCGAAGTAATATGACAATTTTTACAACCCAAGTTGGATATAATCTCACCTGCTTCATATCGAGAGAACTTACATGTATTTGCAGATTTTGTATTGATATCATTATTTTCATTTTGACATGCAAATAGTAGTATGCAAAATAATGAGCTACCTAAACTTAGCTTTATTGTATTTGAAACCATTTGTAGGATTATTTAAAAATGTTCTTAATCTGTTTAATGTATTGAAATTTATATTTGTGCTATTACTTTTTGTCATATCATTAATATTAGTCATGATAAAATTTAGCATATTTCCTCTTTCAGTATCAGATATAAACTGACCATTATTATCACCCAAATGATACATTAATCTGTTCTTTTTACTATTGTCTTCAATATCATCCAAACCCAGGGTATGAAAAAACTCATGAACACCAAAATATCTGTTCTTTTGCCACTCATTATAGCTAACTATTGCTGGTCCACCATCACCTTGAGTAAGTCCTGCTGAGGTTTGGCGTCGTCCATATTGATCTGCATACTGATATCCAATACCATCTACCACGGCTAATACAAAATCATTACCCTTAAGCTGATTTAACATATGAATTTGTATAACATTTACAGTAAAATTAAAGTTATATCTTATAGAGTAAATCCAGCTTTTACTTTTATCAAATGCTCTTTTTATAGGGTTGTACTTCAAAATATTTACCCTGCTTTTATACCCGCCACCTCTTGGTTTACTGGTAATTACCTGTTGGGTAAAAGTCATTAAGCCATTTAAATTTGGCGCGCCATTGGTGGTTAAATCTAATACTTTTAGGGTAATGGTAAAATCGCCATATAAACTCAGTTCACCGCTGCCATTATCGGTAATACGCAGGTTTTTCGCAACGATTCCGCCAGTTAATGGCTCGCTCTGCAATATTGCAAAACGCATGTTAAATGTGTTCAATAAACCGTTTTCCATAGTAAAACAATAATTGATAATTGCTCAACAGGGATTTGGGCTTTAAACTACTGCTTACGTTTATTAATTTGGGGGATGGATCAACAATATACGTAAGCCAACTTTAAGTTAAGGATAAGAAAAAGAAAAGACAAATAATAATGAACAAATCATTGGGGTAATCAACTTTCTATTAAAAATAGCTGATTATACTTCCCGTTGTAAAAGATGATAGAATAGATGAATCTTCACCATAATCTGCAAAGGCACAGAACAATTTTCTGCGCCAAATAAATCAATGAGTAATGAACCAGGGAATAAATGAACTAATTGCTCAAATCTATATTTCCACTAATTTCTTTTAAAGTGATTTCTGCAAGTTTTGCCTGGTACTGCATTTCAATAAAACGGTTTTGAACATCTATTGCGTTTCTTTGCGCTTCCCTTAATTCTAAAGGAGCAATACTCCCCAGCCGGTATTTGGCCAAAGTAATATCCAGGTTTTCTTTTGCGATTTCCAGGTTTTTTTGCTCTAATTTAACCAAATCAAGGTAAGTAATGTAATTTTCATACGCTGTAAGCAATTGTGCATTAACATCGAGTTTGGTTTTATTGAAATTAAGTGCAGAGTTGTCAATTTCTATTTTTGCGTTTCTTTCCTGTTGTCTTTGTAAAAAACCATTAAAAATATTAATGCTGGCTGTAACGCCATAGGTAAAACCATTGGCTGCAAATTTTTGATTAAATCCGGTTGGGCTGGTGCTGTTTGCCCTGCTATAACCCGAATTTAAACTTACGGCAGGATAGCGGGCACCACGGACAGCTTTTAGATTTAAGGAAGCAATTCTTTGGTTTATAAAAGCATTCTGAACATTAGGATTTTGCTTTTCTGCCAGTTCGGCCAATTGATTATACACCAAAGCCGCATCTACATTAATTTGATCTTCAACCGAAAAAGCTGTGCCTATTTCTCTAACCATCAATTGGTTTAAACGAACCTTGGCAACTTGCAAAGCATTTTTTTGTTGCAAATAGGCCGATGTATCTGCATTATAATCTACCTGTGCAGTAAGTACATCAAGTTTGGAGCCACGGCCAAGCTGCAGTTTTGTTTTAGCTATGGTTGTTCTTAAAACCGAAACATCCATAGCACTATCTGCGGCAATAACCAATTGTTGCTGCCTTACTACGTCGTAATAAGCTGCAATTACATCCGCAATGGTCGTTAAGATAGTCAACCTTGAGTTTAGCTCTCCCTGTTTTTGAAGTTCCTTAAGCCTGTCGTAATTGGCAAACATCGTAAATCCATCAAAAATAGTCCAGTTCAAATCTGCTCCAAGGTTGTTGCTGGTACTTTTAGCACCCGTAATAACACGGTCTGGTCCGGTTGCAGGTGTTTGCCTGGTATTTTGAACGCTACCGCCATTGGAGTAGGTTCCGTCTACTTTTGGGAGCATACCTGCATTTCCAATATTTGCATTGTTTTTGGCTATATTAATATTGTTTTTGCTGATTTTTATATCGTAATTATTTTGAAGCGCAATAGTTATTGCCTCCTGTAAACTAAGTTTTTCCTGTGCCAAAAGTGAAAAGGAACATAAGCTCAGTAATGCGATAATCAGGTTTAATCTCTTGCTCATTTTATTCTTCTGATGGTTTCAAAGCTTCCTGTTCAAAACGTTCTGCGTTTTTCAATTCTTTATTTGGTTTGTAAGGTTTTGCCCAGTAAGAGTAAATCGCAGGGATTACAAATAGGGTTAAAACTAAGGAGAACAATGTTCCGCCAACAATTACAGTACCCATGCTCATTCTGCTTTTTGCAGCTGCACCTAAGGCCAATGCTATAGGCAAGGCACCAATTGCAATTGCTAAACTTGTCATTAAAATTGGACGTAGACGAGAAACTGCCGCTTCGCGGATGGCCTCAGGAATAGGGATGCCCTTTTCTTTAAGCTGATTGGCAAATTCGACAATTAAAATACCGTTTTTGGTTACCAAACCAATTAGCATAATGGTACCAATCTGGCTAAAGATATTCCAGCTTTGCCCGCATAGCCATAGGGATAAAAATGCACCTGCAACAGCCATTGGTACAGTTAAAATGATAATAATGGGATCTTTAAAGCTTTCAAATTGTGCAGAAAGGATCAGGTAAACCAATAATAAAGCTAAGCCAAAAGCAAAGAAAGTGTTTGAAGAACTTTCTTTAAAATCCCTCGATTCGCCACTTAAATCCGTTGAAAAACTTTCGTCTAAAACTTTTTTAGAAATAGCATCCATAGCATCAATACCTTCTCCAATGCTTTTGCCTGGTGCTAATCCGGCCGAAACCGTAGCGGCAATAAAACGATTGTTACGGTACAATTGTGGCGGGCTGCTTTCTTCTTTAGCTTTAACTAAATTGTCGAGCTGAATTAAATCTCCTTTATCATTCCGAACATAAACCGAGCTTAAATCCAATGGTTCTTTACGGTCAACCTGATCAAACTGACCAATAACCTGGTATTGCTTTCCATTCATAAAGAAATAAGAAAAACGTTGCCCACTTAAACCCAGGTTTAGGGTTTGTGCAATTGCCGAAATAGAAACACCCAGGTTTTTTGCCTTATCGCGATCTATGGTGAGGTTAATTTCTGGTTTATTAAATTTAAGATTCACGTCCGACACGGTAAAGGTTGGGTCTTTCGCTACCTCATCCATAAATAGGGGCACTTTTTCCCTTAATTTCTCAAAATTTTGTGCCTGGATAATATAACTGATTGGCAAACCACCACGACGGCCTACAGAAATAGTTGGTTGCTGGTTTACGATGGTTTTACCCTCGCTGTATTTTTTGGTGATTTTAGTCAGCTGATCGGCAATTTCCTTTTGAGTACGTTCGCGATCTTCGGGGTTAACGAGTCCAATTCTCAGAAGCCCGGAGTTTACAGAACCTGAACCTCCAAAACCCGGTGAGGTAATGGTTATGTTTACATTTTTTTCTGGAACCGAATCAATAACCATTTGATTCAGTTTCATGATAAACTTATCTGTATAGGCATAAGATGATCCCTCTGGCGTAGTAACGTTAATATTAATTGCGCTTCTATCATCGTAAGGTGCAGTTTCTTTTGGTAGTATTTTCCAGAATAAGAAAATTAAGCCCAAACAAACGACTATAATGGGTACAGACAGCCACCTCTTGTTTAAAAATTTATTTAAATTAGATTGGTATGCATCGTTTAGCTTAATAAAATAAGGTTCAGTAAAATTATAAAACCGCGAAGGTTTGTGCCCGCCTTTTTTCATTAAATAAGCATTAAGCATTGGGGTTAAGGTAAGCGATACAAAAGCCGAAATTAAAACGGCTGCGCCAATTACAATACCAAATTCCCTAAATAAACGGCCAACAAAACCCTGTAAAAAAATTACAGGAAGAAAAACAGCAGCCAGCGTAATTGAAATAGAAATTACAGCAAAAAAGATTTCATTCGATCCTTTTATGGCTGCTTCAAAAGGCGACATGCCTTCTTCTACTTTCTTGAATATATTTTCAGTTACCACAATACCATCATCCACCACCAAACCCGTTGCCAGTACAATGGCCAATAGGCTCAATACATTTATGGAGAACCCGAAAGCATACATTACAAAAAATGTAAAAATTAAGGATACAGGAATATCAATCAATGGTCTGAAAGCAATAGCCCAGTCTCTGAAGAAAAGATAAATAATTAGAATTACGAGTACCAGCGATAGACCGATGGTTTCTGCCACTTCCGTTACAGATCGTTTGATAAATAACGTATTATCAAGGGCAACTTTGAGTTTAATATCCTGAGGGATATCCGCTTTTAATTTGTCGAAACGTTTATAAAATTCTTTACTAATGTCGAGGTAGTTTGCTCCCGGCTGGGGGATAATTGCCACCGCAACCATGGGCCTGCCTGATTCACGTAAAATGGTTTCTTCGTTTTCAGAGCCAATTTCGGCATAACCAACATCCTGAAGTTTAACAACATTGGTGCTGTCGTTTTTAAGGATCAGGTTATTAAACTCATTGGCCGTGGTTAATTTTCCAAGGGTTTTTACAGTAAGCTCTGTGGTAGCACCTGTAATTTTACCCGAAGGAAGTTCTACATTTTCGTTGTCAAGAGCGGTCACAATATCCTGTGAGGTTAATCCGTATGCCGCCAGTTTATTTGGGTCGATGCGGATTCTCATTGCATACTTTCGTTGCCCTTGAATTTGTACACTACTTACCCCCGGGATGGTTTGAATCCTGTCTGCAATTACGTTTTCAGCAAAATCACTTAAATCCAGGGTGCTTCTTTTGTCGCTCTGAATGGTCATGGATAAAATTGCATCCGAATTTGCATCCGCTTTACTTACCACGGGCAAGCCATCAATATCTTTCGGTAAGGTTCTGGCGGCCTGCGATACTTTATCACGCACATCGTTTGCTGCCTCTTCAATGTTCTTATCAAGGTTAAACTCGATTGTAATGTTACTGGTACCCTGGTTACTGGATGATGAAATATTACGAATACCATCAATAGCATTGATCGATTTTTCCAGCGGCTCTGTAATCTGTGATTCAATAATATCTGAATTGGCCCCCGGATAAGAGGTTCTGACAGAAACCACCGTAGGGTCAATAGAAGGGTATTCTCTAACCCCCAGGAAGTTATAGCCAATTACCCCAAATAACACAATTAAGAGGTTCATTACAATAGCAAGAACCGGTCTTTTTATACTCGTTGTTGAAATACTCATAGGTTATTCTTTAACGAGATGAACTTTTACCGGGGCATCTTTTTTAAGTGCCATTGAGCCTGTAGTTAAAACAGTATCGCCAACTTTTAAACCCGAGGTAATCACAATATTTTCATCTGTTCTAGTTCCGGCTTCTACTTTTGTTTCCTTTGCCTTTCCATTTTTGCTTACATAAACAATTTTACCATTCAATACCGGTACAATGGCCTGATTTGGAATTAGAATTGCATTTTCCAGTGTATTTAAAGCCAGTTTAATTTTTGCGAAAGATCCTGGTAAAAGTAGATTTCTGGCATTTGGAGCTAAGGCCCTTATTTGCAAAGTTCTGGTTGTGGCGTTAATTCCCGGCTCAATAGCGTAAACTTTTCCGGTGTTTTGTTTTGAGGAACCATCAGTTGTAAAAGAAATTTCAGAACCCATTTTTATCTGGCCAGCATATTTTTCGGGAACAGAAAATGTAATTTTTACAGGATTAGTACTTACCAGATTGGCAATTACAGTAGCTGGTGTTATGTAAGTTCCTGAAGAAATGTTGCGCAAGCCAATTTTGCCACTAAAAGGAGCAAGGATGGTTGTTTTTGCCAACTGCGCCCTGATTAATTGCGATTGAGCCTGCAAGGATTTCAGATCGGCTAAGGAAGTATCATACTCTTCCTGGCTAATGGCACCTTTTTGCAATAATTGTTTCGCACGGTTTTCATTCGTTGCAGATAACTTTTGTTTGGTTAAAGCTTCATTAAGCTGTGCCTGAATGTCTCTATCGTTAATTTTTACCAGTACACTGCCCTTATTTACTGTAGTGCCTTCCTGAAAATGGATGCCGGTTACAAGGCCCGAGACTTCACTTTTTAAGATCACAGATTCATTGGCATCAATAGCGCCTGTAATTTCAAGATCGTTATTAAAGGTTCCAGCTTTAACTATAATTCCATCAACCGTTAGTGGTGGAGCACCTTTGCTGCCTTTACCATCTTTTCCTTTTCCTGTTGATGCGCCTTTGCCTTCCAGTTTCTTGTTTGCGTTTATCCGGTAGTAAACTAACCAGGCAAGCCCCAGTGCCAAAACAGCATATACGATATACCTTTTCTTCATGTTTTTGTTTGTGTGTGCTCATTTGGAATACTTGATTATAAAAGTATTCCTAAAAAAAATTTCGTAAAAATATTCAATTAGTTGCCCATAAAATTGTTGTATTAAGGATGTTACAGCCTTTTTTTAGTTACAGCGAAAATTATTCAGACAAGAGTATGACTTGGAATAGAGCATTGGGTTTAACAACAATTTGTACGTGTATTCATTATTTTACAGCCCAAATATTAATTTAAATTTTAAAGCCTGTACATAAAATATAAATTTGTGGCAAAACGCAAATTATGTTTAATAAAAAATCAGTTTTAAGTTTAGTTTTAATACTCACTTGTATTATGGCAGCAAAGGCGCAGGTAAAAATAGGTTTCGAGGTTTCCTTTAAAGAACCGCAGGCTCACTATGCTGAGGTTCAGATGAATATTTCTGGCCTTGCTAAAGATTATGTAGATGTTAAAATGCCGGTATGGACCCCAGGTTCTTATTTGATCCGTGAATTTGAAAAAAGTGTTGAGGATTTTAAAGCTACAGCATCAGGAAAAGCGTTAAGAGTAGAGAAGGTAAGGAAGAACGCCTGGAGAATATATGCTGCTAAAGCCAATGATATAAAAATAAACTATCGTGTGTATGCTTTCGAAATTTCGGTTCGTACGCCATTTATTGATGAATCGCATGCGTTTTTATCTCCAACTGGAATTTTTATGCATCCGGATGGCATGATTAAATCACCGAGTACAGTGAAAATTATTCCATTTAATACCTGGAGTAAAGTGTCTACAGGTTTAACGCCGGTAGCAGGACAGGATTTTACCTATCGCGCAACTGATTTTGATATTTTATATGATAGCCCTATTGAGGTTGGTAATCAGGATGTGTTTGAATTTACCGCATCAGGAGTACGCCATGAAGTGGCCATGTACGGTGGTGGCAACTATGATAAAGAAAAATTAAAAGTTGATATGGCTAAAATTGTAGATCAGGAAACTGCAGTTTACGGCGAAAATCCTAATAAACATTATGTATTTATCGTGCACAATTTTCAACGCGGTGGCGGTGGTTTAGAGCACTTAAACTCAACAACTTTAGGCGCAAGCCGCGATGCTTACAATACTGAAAAAGGGTACAATGGTTTCTTGGCATTAGTCGCGCATGAATATCACCACCTTTGGAATGTTAAGCGCTTACGTCCGGTTGCTTTAGGCCCATTTGATTATGATAATGAAAATTATACCACCAACCTGTGGGTTGCCGAAGGCTTTACTTCATATTATGAAAATAAATACATGCACAGGGCTGGTTTTGTAGATGCAAACGGCTTTGTAAATGATTTGGCTGCAGGTATTGCAACTGTTTTAAATACACCTGGCGCAAAAGTTCAATCGGCAGCATCTTCAAGCTATGATGCCTGGATTATTGGTTACCGTCCAAACGAAAACTCAAAAAACAACGCCATTTCTTATTATAATAAAGGAGAAGTGATTGGTATTTTGATGGATCTTGAAATTATTAACGCCACAAAAGGCGCCAAGAGTTTAGATGACGTAATGAAAGCCATGTACCTGCAATGCAAAACATTGAAACGAGGGTATACCGATGCAGAATTTAAAGCAATGGTGGAGAAAATCTCAGGAATAAGTTTTACCGGTTTCTGGGCTAAATACGTAAACGGAGTAGAGGATGCAGCCTATGTAAAATACTTTGGCTATGCCGGAGTTGATGTTTCAACAGAAAACGCTACGCCTGACAGACCTGTTACAGGTGCATCTTGTTCTTTAACCAGCAATGGTTTAGTGGTAACTTCAACAACAAGAAATTCAGCCGCGTGGGTAGATGGCTTAAATGTAAACGACGAAATTATTGCAGTTGATGGCATTTCTATAAGTGAAGCTTTGTCTACAATTAAATTGCGTAGCCCAATGGTTTCTTTGGATATTTTACCTGTTGTAGCGAAAAAGAATATTGGCGATGTGCTTAAAGTAAAAGTGAAAAGAGACGGGCTGGATAAGGAATTTTCTTTAACCCTGAAAGCCAACCCAAGTGTGCGTTTAAAAGCAAGTATAAATGAAAATGCAACAGCTGGTCAAAAAGCTGTATTTGCAAAATGGACAGGAAAATAAAAACTAACCCAGTTCACAAATAAAAAAATCCCGGCAGTAAAACTGCCGGGATTTTTTTATTTAAAATTTTTAGCTTAGAAAGTAAATCTGAAGCCTAAGCCAAATCTGCCTGCAGCAAAATTACTATCGTTATCACCAAGATAGAGGGTTGGTCTCCAGTCGAAAGCAATATCTAAAGGAGCACCAGCAATTTTATAATCTAATCCAGCCATTGGTTTTAATGCAAACGTAGTGTTGCTGTAACCGCCATAGCTAAAGAAATTTAATGATGGACCACCACCAGCGTACCATTGTAAGCCTTTAGCGCCTTTAATATCATCATTGTACTGATAAAAAGCATTAATAGTAGTTAAGTGAGAACCAAATAATACCTCTGCTTGCCCGGCACCATGTCTGCTAAAGAAATGTTTAACCGATGGACCAACCAAAGTAGTTCCGTCGCCAAAATCTAAGCCCAGGCCTAAAGCAGTTTTATAGTTTTGAGCCTTCGCTCCGGTAATACTCAAAGCAAATAAGGAGGCGCATCCAAGAAAAGTAAAAAATAATTTTTTCATGTGTTAATTGTTTTTAGGTTAAAATTGACCACTTTCTGTATACCTGAATAAGCATAAAAGCAGTTGTTTAAATGATTTTTTAATTATTCTCCTATAAGCAACTTCTATGCCGTAATGTTTTTAAAGTGTCATTTTAATTGATCAGCTATTCATTTTCACTAAAAAAACTGCTTTCTGGTTTGTAAGGCGTAATCATCAACATCAGTTATATTGGTGTTGATTAATGCAAACAAGAAGATCATTATTAATTTAATTTTCATAAAGTATTTTATAGTATAACAGCCTCTGTCAAATGGAAGTTACAGTGCATGGTATTAAATAGGAGATAGGCCTTTCTGAACTCCAAGTTTTCAATCACCCTGTTGATTTTGTATGTTTTTAACGTCAAAAATTTTATTCATAAAAAACAATGCTTGCATAGTAATTATGGAATTGCTAAGTTTATTCAAATATTTTATACGCTTATACTTTTCAGGTAATGGAAGGTAAAATTGTGTTTTAGATTTAAAGACATAGAGATATTACATATTTATGTTTTGATTTTTTTTTAACTTAACCAAATAATATAAATCATATGGCTGCAGAAATTAAACGGGTTTTTGATCTTTTAAAATATAGCCTTGAGCATCCCCAAAAAGAATTCATTAACGGAAAAATAAAAGGTAAATGGATAAACTATAGCACGGAAGAATTTTGCAATACCGTTGATGCTTTAAGTAAAGGTTTGATTAAAAAAGGAATCGGCAAAGGCGGGCGCGTTGCGGTTATGTCTCATAACAGGCCCGAATGGAATATTGCTGATTTTGCATCCAATCAAATTGGAGCATATCAAATACCCTTATATCCTACACTTGCCGAGCACGATATTCAGTTCATTTTAAAGGATGCAGAAATCTCCATTATTTTTGTGGCTGACGAAGAAATCTATAAAAAGATAAAACCCTGCGTTGATGCGGTAAATCCCGAAGTTAAAATTTACAGCTTTGACGAAATCCCGGAAGCTGAAAACTGGAAAGTTTTATTAGATGAAGGAAAAGCTGATACTGCAACCAACCTTGATGAATACCGGGAAAAGATTGATGCGGAAGATGTTTTAACGCTGATTTATACTTCTGGTACTACGGGTACGCCTAAAGGTGTTATGCTTACGCATCATAACCTGGTTGCAAATTTTATAAATTCTGCTGTTGTTATTCCTAAAGGATTAAATAAAGGACTGAGCTTTCTACCGCTTTCGCATATTTTTGAGCGGATGATTATTTATCTGTATTTATATAATCGTACCTCGGTGTATTATGCAGAAAGCATGGATACCATCGTAGCCGATATTCAACTCGTTAAACCAAATGCATTTTCTACTGTTCCACGTTTGCTCGAAAAGGTATATGATAAAATCATGGAGAGAGGGAAGGCCTTAACAGGCATCAAAAAAGGAATTTTCTTCTGGTCGGTAGCCCTTGCCGAGAAATATACGCTTGAAGCAAGTTGGTGGTATAACTTTAAATTGGACATTGCGCGTAAACTTGTTTTTAAAAAATGGCAGGAAGCGCTGGGTGGAGAAATAGTGGTTATCGTATCCGGAGGCGCAGCATTAAATCCACGTTTGGCCCGTATATTTTGGGCCGCCGGTATGCCGGTTTTTGAAGGATATGGATTAACAGAAACTTCGCCTGTAATTACTGTCAACCATTTTGGCGGTACCATGTTTGGTTCTGTTGGGGAGGTTATTGAAGGTGTTGAGGTGAAAATTGCGCATGACGGGGAAGTTCTTGCCCGGGGCCACAACATTATGAAAGGTTATTATAACCGTCCTGATTTAACCGATGAAGCCGTAGATAAAGAAGGCTGGTTTCATACCGGCGATATTGGCGAATTGGCAGATGGTCGTTTTTTAAGGATTACAGACCGTAAAAAAGAAATGTTTAAAACCGCTGGTGGTAAATACGTTGCCCCCCAAATGCTTGAAAATAAGTACAAGGAGTCTATATTTATTGAACAGATTATGGTACTTGGTGAAAACAGAAAATTTCCATCAGCATTAATTGTCCCAAATTTCGAAACTTTAAAAACCTGGGCTGGCCGAAAAGGCATTACCTACACCAGTAATGAGGAAATTGTTAAAAATGAGCAGGTTTTAACTAAATATAACGAGGTTATAGAAAGTTATAATGCTGCTTTTGGTAAGTGGGAACAGGTTAAAAGGTTTGCGTTATTGCCAAAAGAGTGGAGTATTGATGGCGGAGAATTAACCCCGAAATTAAGTTTAAAAAGAAAAGTAATCACAGAAAAAAATAATACCATAATAGAAAAGATTTATAAAGATGCTGAAAATTACAAAGCGCCGCAGTAACTTACTTATTTTAAGCCTTTTTTTAATTGCTGCAGCATTATTAAATGGTTGTGCAAGTGGCCAGTTAGGGAAAAATAATAGTGGCGAATATAGAAACGGTATGGTTGTTTCCGCTCATCCCGAAGCATCACAGGTTGGCCTGAATATTTTAAAAAAAGGGGGTAATGCAGTTGATGCTGCAGTTGCTGTTCAGTTTGCATTAGCGGTTGTTTATCCCAATGCCGGAAATATTGGTGGCGGCGGTTTTATGGTTTACCGTTCGGCAAGTGGAGAAGTTAATGCATTAGATTTCAGGGAAAAGGCTGCTGCAGCAGCAACAAGAGATATGTATCTTGATGCTGCCGGAAATCCGATTGTTGATAAAAGTTTGTACGGACAGCTCGCTGCCGGTGTACCAGGTGCTGTAGATGGAATGGTTGAAGCCCATAAAAAATATGGTAAATTAAGCTGGGCACAGGTGCTGCAACCTGCAATTGATTTAGCCGAAAAAGGTTTTAAAATAACGAAACGCCAGGCGGGCGAATTAAATGGTTTGCACCGTAAGTTTATGGATTTTAATCCTTTAGGAACTGCCTTTGTAAATTTAGAAAGTACCTGGAAAGAAAATGATCTTTTAATACAAAAGGAACTGAGTAATACATTAAAACTTGTTCAGCAAAAAGGCCGTGATGGTTTTTACACAGGCGCTGTTGCTGATTCGGTTGTTGCCGAAATGCAACGAGGCAAAGGGCAGGTAACCAAAGAAGATTTGAAAAACTATCATGCGGTTTGGCGTAAGCCGGTAACCGGTCAGTACCGTGGTTATAAGGTAATTACCATGCCTCCAACCTCAAGTGGTGGAATTGCTTTGATTCAATTATTGCAGTCGGTAGAGCCTTATCCATTAAGAAAGTGGGGTCATAATGCTGATTCTACAGTTCAGTTGATTGTAGAGGCCGAAAGGAGAGTTTATGCAGATCGTGCTACACATTTAGGTGATCCCGATTTTTATGCGGTGCCGCAAAGCCAGCTTTTAAGTGCTGAATACAATAAGAAAAGAATGGCTAATTTTAACTGGGCGGCAGCTACACCAAGCAGTTCAGTTTTAGCAGGTGAGGTAAATGGAAAAGAACACGAAGAAACCACCCACTTTTCTGTTGTTGACCATGATGGTAACGCAGTATCGATAACCACCACCTTAAATGGTTCTTATGGTTCGCTTGTTGTGGTTAAAGGAGCAGGGTTTTTGTTGAATAATGAAATGGACGACTTTTCTGTAAAGCCCGGAGCGCCAAATATGTATGGTTTAGTAGGCGGCGAGGCAAATGCAATTGCCCCAAATAAAAGAATGCTGAGCTCCATGACGCCCAGTATTGTAGAAAAAGATGGTAAATTGTTTATGGTTGTTGGTACACCCGGAGGTTCAACCATCATTACCTCGGTATTTCAAACCATTATCAATGTTATTGATTTTGAGATGAATATGCAGGAAGCCGTTGCTGCAAAAAAGTTTCATCATCAGTGGTTGCCAGATGAAGTGTATGTTGAAAAAGACGCTTTAGACAGTCTGGAAGTGAAAAAGTTAGAAGATAAAGGGTATAAGATTATACAACGAGGCCCAATAGGAAGGGTTGATGCCATTTTAAAAACGAAGTGGGGTTACTATCAGGGAGGTGCAGATCCGAGAGGGGATGATGTGGCAATCGGATATTAATGTGGATAAGTTGATAAATATTTTTTAGATAGCTGCTTTTTGGTATGGGGATTGTTGTAGGAGAGCAACGCTTATTAACGTTATAATAAAACAATATGAAATCAAAATTATTTAAAGCACTACCGGTTGCATTAGCCGGTTTATTTATTGGATCAGTAGCGCAAGCTCAGGAGCCAGCCACCACAAGTGCCACGTTAAGATCTTGGTCTATTGGTGTTAATGCAGGTATATTAACTCCCCTTTCTCCACTTGGAGGTAAAAACGACTTCAGTAACAACAAATCAAGTTTAGGTTACGGTCTTTACATTAAGAAACAATTTACCCCGTACTTCTCTTTACGTTTAGATGGAGTTAGAGGTAAATTAAAGGGTGATAATACAGAGGCTTACGAAAGCGGTGTTGTAAATAATAGCCCTGTAAAATCTTTTTCTACGGAATTAGAATATTCAGGAACTTTAAACGCAGTTGTTAACTTGTTTAACATCGATATGTTTAAAAAAGAGAACGCATTGCAATTATATGCTTCAGCTGGTGCTGGTTTAGCAGGTTACAAACCTACTATTACTACTGCTTCAGGTACTTCATTATATGCAGGTGATAAAACAATCAGTGAATTAATCATTCCGGTAGGTGTAGGTGCTAAATTTAAAATTTCTGATGCAGTTAACTTTGATTTAGGCTGGACAATCAATTTTGTTGATGGTGATAACTTAGATGGTTACTACAGAGGTGGAAATGATAAATATAATTATGCTTATGCAGGTTTAGAGTTTGTGTTGGGTAAAGGAAAACAATTGGCTTTCCACAATCCGGTAGCTTTAACTTATGATGAAGCTTTAAAAGCAAAACAAACTGCTGATGGTTTAAAATCAGATCTTGATGCACAAAAAGCTGAAAACGCTAAATTGCGTTCAGAAATGAGCAACTTATTAACTGATACTGATGGTGATGGTGTAGCGGATAAATTAGATAAATGCCCAGGAACTCCTGCTGGTGTTGTAGTTGATGGTTCAGGTTGTCCTTTAAAAGTTCCTGCTCCGGTAGTAACTGAAAAAGTAATTGTAACTGAAGCCGATCGTAAAGTAGTTAAAGATGCGATTAAAGATTTAGAATTTGATTTAGGTAAAGCAACTATTCGTGCAAAATCATATGCTACTTTAAACCGTGTTGCTGCTTTATTAGTAGAGAAAAACTTCAGCTTAAAATTAGCTGGTCATACAGATAACACAGGTTCTAAACAGTTAAACTTACGTTTATCTAAAGAAAGAGCTGAATCAGTAAAAGCTTATTTAGTTTCTCAAGGTGCTAACGCATCAAGAATCGAAGCTACTGGTTACGGAATGGGTCAACCAATTGCAACAAACAAAACTGCAGCTGGTCGTCAACAAAACCGTCGTGTAGAATTTACTTTATACTAATCAATTTTTAGTAGATATGGAACGCCTCCGATGCAAATCGGAGGCGTTTTTTTTGTGACAAAAAATATGCACATTCCTCTTGCATTAACAAAATACATTCGTTAGCTTTGTTATGCAAGCATAATAAATTAGCTAAATGAAACAACAACAAACACTGGATTATCACATTAAGTTTGCCTGGCAAAATATGTTTAATAAATACAATCAAATGGCTGCCGGTTTCGGCATCACACAGGCCATTGGTTATATGCTGATCAATATTGATGATGAACAGGGTACTGCAGTTTCAAATTTGGCAGCTTTGCTTGGTGTAAAGGCAACAAGCTTATCCAGAATGTTAAATAATATGGAAGAAAGCAGCCTGATTTATCGGGAAACAGCTGCCGGCGATAAGCGTTCTGTAAAAATATTTCTGACCGATTTCGGAAAAGAAAAAAAACATCTTGCAAAGGGTGTTGTTCGTAAATTTAATGAATACCTCGATGAGCACTTCTCTAAAAAGGAAAAAGAAACATTCATTAATCTGCTAATTAAGTTAAATGATATTACTGTAGCATATACTGTTGATTAAATAATAATTTATAAT
Organism: Pedobacter nototheniae; assembly: GCF_032678625.1. Classification (GTDB taxonomy): domain Bacteria; phylum Bacteroidota; class Bacteroidia; order Sphingobacteriales; family Sphingobacteriaceae; genus Pedobacter; species Pedobacter nototheniae_A. Next base: position 258,845 of record NZ_JAVTSO010000005.1, read on the forward strand.
GAAACGAAGCATAAATAAAGTTGCTGTTTTAGGCTCGGGTATTATGGGTTCGCGTATAGCTTGCCACTTCGCTAATATTGGTGTTGAGGTTTTGCTGTTGGATATTGCGCCCAAAGAACTTAGCGCTGAAGAGCAGGCAAAAGGACTAACGCTGGATAACCCGGCGGTAAAAAACCGGATTGTAAATACAGCTTTGCAAACCGCTGTAAAAACCAATCCATCTCCGGTTTATTCTAAAAAAGTATTAAACAAAATCAAAACAGGAAACTTCGACGATGATATGTCGAAAATTGCTGGCTTTGATTGGGTAATTGAAGTTGTTGTTGAAAATTTAGACATCAAGAAAAAAGTTTTCGAGCAGGTTGAGCAGTTTCGTAAACCAGGCACCTTAATTACTTCTAATACCTCAGGTATTCCCATTCATTTAATGGCCGAAGGAAGAAGCGATGATTTTAAAGCACATTTCTGTGGTACTCACTTTTTTAATCCACCGCGCTATTTAAAGTTGCTTGAAATTATTCCTACACCACATACGCAGCCCGAAATTGTTGATTTCTTAATGCATTATGGAGATAAGTTTTTAGGTAAAACTACCGTTTTATGTAAAGATACTCCGGCATTTATCGCAAATCGTGTTGGTGTTTATTCCATCATGGCGCTTTTGCACCTTGTTGATAAGCTTGATTTAACGGTAGAAGAAGTTGATAAATTTACAGGCCCGGCTTTGGGCAGGCCAAAATCTGCTACTTTCCGTACTTCGGATGTGGTTGGATTAGATACCATGATTAAGGTTGCAAAAGGTTTATACGACAATTGCCCTGATGATAAAGCGCACGAGCTATTTAAACTTCCTTCGTATGTGCAAAAAATGGAAGAAAATAAATGGCTGGGTGATAAAACCAAACAAGGTTTCTACAAGAAAACCAAAACACCGGAAGGAAAAACGGAAATCCTTGCACTTGATTTAAAAACACTTGAATACAAACCTCAGCAAAAAGTAAAATCGGCTACCTTAGAAATGACAAAACCGGTTGAAAATCTGCGCGAACGCATGAAGATTTTTGCTAAAGGAAAAGATAAAGCAGGCGAATTATTCCGCCATTCTTCTTTCGGATTATTTGAATACGTTTCCGATCGGATTCCTGAAATTTCTGACGAATTGTACCGCATTGATGATGCAATGCGTGCAGGTTTTGGCTGGGAACTTGGCCCTTTCGAGCTTTGGGATGCGGTTGGTGTAAAAGAAGCTATAGAGGGTATGGAGCAATATGGAAATAAAGCTGCTGCCTGGGTTCACGAAATGCTTGATGCAGGAAATACTTCATTTTATAAAGTAGAGGGTGGTGTTAAAAAGTACTACGATATTCCATCAAAAGCATATAAAGCTTTACCAGGAACGGATGAATTTATTATCCTCGATAATATCCGGGAAAACAAAACCCTTTGGAAAAATTCTGGTGTTTCCATTATCGATTTGGGAGATGGTATTCTGAATGTTGAATTCCATACCAAAATGAATACGATCGGGGGAGATGTGATATCGGGCATTAATAAAGCCATTGATATGGCCGAAAAAGACTACCGTGGATTGGTAATTGGGAACGACGGGGCGAATTTCTCGGCGGGTGCCAACGTAGGCATGATCTTTATGATGGCGGTGGAGCAAGAGTGGGATGAATTAAATATGGCCATCCGGATGTTCCAAAATACCTCTATGCGCATTCGTTATTCTTCCATTCCTGTGGTTGTTGCGCCCCATAATTTAACTTTAGGTGGTGGTTGTGAGTTTAGCTTACATGCCGATCACGTTCAGCTATCTGCTGAAACCTATATGGGCCTTGTTGAATTTGGTGTTGGTGTAATTCCTGGTGGTGGCGGAACAAAAGAATTTGCTTTGCGCGCCTCTGATGAATTTAAAGATGACCAAATTGTTCAAAATGCTTTGAAAGATCGTTTCTTAACTATAGGAATGGCTAAGGTATCTACTTCTGGTTATGAGGCTTACGAATTAGGTTATCTGCAAAAAGATAAATTTTCTATTTCTATGAACCGTAATCGTTTATTGGCTGATGCAAAAGCCAAAGCAATCGAACTGGCAGATGCGGGTTACACCAAACCTGTTCCGCGTAACGACATCAAGGTTTTAGGAAAACAAGGATTAGGAATTGTTTATGCAGGTGCCAATAGTATGTATGCCGGACATTATATTTCTGAGCATGATAAAAAGATCTCTGAAAAATTAGGGTATGTTATGTGTGGTGGCGATTTATCTTCCCCAACAGAAGTAACCGAACAATATTTACTGGATTTAGAAAGAGAAGCATTTTTATCACTCGCCGGGGAAAGAAAATCTCTTGAAAGAATCCAATCTATTATAACCAAAGGGAAACCGTTGAGGAATTAGGAATGTGATTTGAGATTGCCTTTAATTTCGCAATGACAGCAAAGGGCAGTACAACACTTAAATAAAAGATAATATTGGCTTATCGCCATAGAAAATACTAAAACAATGGAAGCATATATTATAGCCGGATATCGTACAGCAGTAGGTAAAGCACCTCGTGGCGTATTCCGTTTTACAAGAGCTGATGATTTGGCTGCAGAAGTGATTAGAGCTTTGGTGGCATCGGTTCCGAATTTAGATAATGAACAAATTGATGATGTAATTGTAGGTAACGCTACTCCAGAGGCAGAACAGGGCTTAAACATAGCCCGCATGATTTCGCTGATGGGCCTGGATACGGATAAAGTTCCGGGGGTAACAGTTAACCGTTATTGTGCATCGGGTTTAGATACCATTGCTACAGCGGTTGCAAAAATTAAAGCCGGCATGGCCGATTGTATTATTGCAGGCGGCGTTGAGGTAATGAGCGGAATGCCTTTTGGTGGCTGGAAACTGGTGCCAAATGCCGATGTTGCTAAAAAAAATCCAGATTGGTACTGGGGAATGGGTTTAACTGCCGAAGCCGTGGCTAAAGAATATAATGTAAGCAGGGAAGATCAGGACGCTTTTTCTTTAAAATCTCATGAGAAAGCCGTTCATGCCATTAAAAACGGTCATTTAAAAGATGGCGTTTTACCCATTACAGTTAATGAAAATTATCTGGATGCAAATCTGAAAAAGAAAACCCGTTCTTATGTGGTTGATACGGATGAAGGGCCTCGGGCAGATACAACTTTAGAAAAACTGGCAAAGTTAAGACCTGTTTTTGATGCCAATGGCTGCATTACAGCCGGTAATTCCTCACAAACTTCAGATGGTGCCGCATTTGTTTTGGTTGTTTCTGAAAAGAAAATGAAAGAATTAAATGCCGAACCGATTGCCAGGTTGGTAAGTTATGGTATTGCAGGCGTACCGCCAAGAATTATGGGCATTGGCCCGATTGAAGCCATTCCGAAAGCATTAAAGCAAGCTGGCTTAAAACAAGATGATATTGATCTGATTGAGTTGAACGAGGCTTTTGCTTCCCAGTCTTTGGCGGTAATCAGGACTTTAGATTTAAATCCAGAGATTATTAACGTTAACGGTGGTGCAATTGCTTTGGGGCACCCACTGGGATGTACCGGTGCTAAATTAACCGTTCAGATTATGAATGAATTAAAAAGACAAAACAAAAAATACGGAATGGTAACCATGTGCGTAGGTACAGGGCAAGGGGCTGCGGGTATTTTTGAGCTTTTGTAAATAAATACAACATCGCTGCGGGGCACGAAGCAATCTTAAAATAGTAGATAATCTAACCTAAAGTAGCAAGATTACTTCGTGCCTCACAGAGACGATAAAATGAATTAAAACATTATGATATGGATTTGAACTTGAGCATGCCTCAAATCTCAAATCTCATTTCTCAAATCTCATAACAATGGAAACAACTGAAAAAAAGACAATTAAAGGTGGTGAATTTTTAGTGAAAGACACCGTTTATCAGGATGTATTTATCCCGGAAGAATTTGATGAAGAACAGCAGATGATTGCACAAACCTGCCGTGATTTTTTAGCTTCTGAAGTTTATCCCAATTTAGATAAAATAGACAAACAGGAAGATCCTGAATTAATGCCGTCGCTATTAACCAAAGCAGGCGAGTTGGGTATTTTGGGTGTTTCTGTTCCTGAGGCATATGGCGGTTTCGGAAAAAACTTTAACACTTCAATGCTGGTTGCTGATGTGGTTGGCGCCGGTCATTCTTTTGCGGTTGCACTTTCGGCCCATACCGGAATTGGAACCTTACCCATTTTATATTATGGTAACGAAGCGCAGAAAGCTAAATATATTCCTAAGTTAGGATCAGGCGAATGGAAAGCCGCATATTGTTTAACTGAACCAAATTCAGGTTCAGATGCAAATTCCGGAAAAACCAAAGCTAAACTTAGCGATGATGGTAAACACTACATCATTACCGGGCAAAAAATGTGGATCACCAACGGTGGTTTCGCAGATATTTTTATTGTTTTTGCTAAAATTGATGACGATAAAAATTTAACCGCTTTTATCGTTGAGAAAGATTTCGGTGGCATTACGATGAACCCCGAAGAACATAAAATGGGGATTAAAGGTTCTTCAACCCGTCAGGTTTTCTTTAACGATTGCCCTGTTCCGGTAGAAAATATGTTGAGCGATAGAGAAAACGGTTTTAAAATCGCAGTAAACATTTTAAATATTGGTCGTATTAAATTATCTGCAGCAGCAATTGGTGCTTCAAAAGCAACCTTAAATACGGCAATTAATTATTCAAACGAACGCATTCAGTTCGGACGTCCGATTTCTAAATATGGAGCAATTCGTTTTAAAATTGCAGAAATCGCATCTAAATTATATGCTGTTGATGCGGCAAATTACAGGGCCGGACAAAATATTGATGATACCTACGATCAATTGGTTGCCGGTGGAATGGAATCTGGTAAAGCCAGGTTAAAATCAGTAGAGCAATTTGCTGTGGAATGTGCCATTTTAAAAGTTTGGGGTTCGGAAGCTTTAGATTATACCGTTGATGAAGGCGTTCAAATTTATGGAGGAATGGGCTTTAGTGCTGATGCACCAATGGACAGAGCATACCGTGATGCACGTATCAACCGGATTTTTGAAGGAACGAACGAAATTAATCGCCTATTAACAGTTGATATGATGTTGAAACGTGCCATGAAAGGCGAATTGGATTTAATGACGCCTGCTACGGCTGTAGCTGCAGAATTAATGAGTATTCCTGATTTTGGTGAGGAGGATACAACTTTATTTGCGGCCGAGAAAAAAGTATTGGCTAACCTGAAAAAGGCAACATTAATGGTTGCTGGTGCTGCGGTTCAAAAGTTAATGATGACTTTAAGTAAAGAACAGGAAATTTTAATGAACATTGCCGATATGGCCAGTTATGTTTATGTAGTCGAATCGGCGTTACTTAGGACAGAGAAACTGGTAAGCATGAGGGGCGAAGAGGCTACTGCTGGTCAGTTGGATTTATTGCGTATTTATTTGGTTGAGGCTGTTGATGGAATTGCCAAAGCAGGTAAAGAAGCACTTTGGGCTTTTGCTGAAGGTGATGAACAACGTATGATGCTGGTTGGTTTACGCCGGTTTACAAAAATGGAACCATTTAACGTAAAAGATGCCCGTCAAAGAGTTGCGCAGCAATTAATTGAAGCAAATAAATATATTTTTTAGATATAACGGATTTTGACGAAGTGGGGTTAAGGCTTGGGTATTGATATACCTGAGCCTTAAATTTTTACCAGAATTGGCTTTTTCTCAAGTCTCTATCTTTTTTATGCTCAGTCTTATTTGTTAAAATAGGTTAAAAATTGGTGCATCCGTATTAAAAGCCTATTTTTGCGAATGATGGTTAGAATTAAATTAACTTTAATACTTTTTATCGGTATGATTGCAATCTCTGCCTGTAAAAAAACTGAAAGTGACGACAAACAAATGACAGACTTTATTAAGGCAAATAATATTAATGCCGTTAAACACGAATCTGGTTTATATTATCAGATTATAAAACCTGGAAGCGGAACATTTACATATCCTTCCAATACCAAAATTACCATTAAATACGAAGGCCGTTTATTAAACGGGAATGTATTTGATAATGGCGGTGGGCAAGAACAAAATTTTCCTTTGGCTAATTTAATAGAAGGCTGGCAAATAGGAATTCCTTTAATTCAAAAAGGAGGAGAAATTCGCTTAATTATTCCTCCGGGTTTAGGTTACGGAAGCCGTGCTGTTGGTACTATTCCTGCCAATTCTCCTTTGGATTTTACCATACAATTAATAAACGTACAATAACATAGAATGAAAAAATATACTATTGCTTTATTTTCGCTTTTAACAGCTGCCGTATTATTTACCGCCTGTAAAAAGGATTATGAATCTATTCAAAGCGTAGATGATGCAGCTATACAGGCATATATTAAGAAAAATAATCTTAATATGACAAAAGATCCTGCTGGTACAGGTGTTTATTATCAAGTTGTAACACCAGGTACAGGTAATGTATTTGCAAACCAGGATTCTGTTTTCTTTACCTATGAGGAGAAATCCATTACTGATGGTACAGTATATGCCTATACAACTCCTTACAATGCAAGTGGTACCTATTTTGGATATATGACCAATACTTTTAGTGGCTCGTGGGGTAGCGCTTTAAAAGGGCAAAGGTTTGGGGCTAAGGTGAGAATCCTGATTCCATCAAACCTGGCTTATGGTAAAAACGGAAGTACAACATATAATGTACCTTCAAATGCAGTATTGGATACTTATGTTAACACCTATACGTATACCACTAAGTGGCAGTTGGATGATTTTTACATCAACACTTTTTTAACGGATAATAAACTAACCGCTGTTAAAGATCCTTCACGTGTATATTATATAATGGGTACACCAGGTACAGGTGCTGACGCTATAAGCTTAAGTTCTACAATTGTAGCAAATTATACCCTAAGATATTTAGATGGTACTGTGGTTCAAACCTCTACAGATGGCGCATTTAGTGGTGTTTTGAGTACCTTGTATCAAGGATGGCAAAAAATCCTTCCGGGCCGTTTAACTGCAGGAGGAAAAATCAGATTATTTATTCCATCTGATTTAGCAGGCGGCAGGGCTGCAGATTTTGATATAGAAATTGTAAGCGTTACGAATTAAGCGCTTCCTTAAAAACTTTTAATACCCTTTCTCTTGCAAAAATATGCTCAACTATTGGTTGGGCATATTTTTTGGTCCCAAATTCAGGTACCCATTTCTTTATATATTCAAATTTAGAATCGAATCTTTTCGTTTGTAACTCCGGATTAAAAACCCTGAAATAAGGTGCAGCGTCATTTCCTGATCCCGCCGCCCATTGCCAGCCGCCAACATTACTTGCCATTTCATAATCCAATAACTTCTCCGCAAAATAAGTTTCGCCCCATCGCCAGTCAATAAGCAAATGTTTGGTTAAAAAGCTTGCAACAATCATTCTAACGCGGTTGTGCATCCATCCTGTTTCGTTTAGCTGCCGCATGCCTGCATCCACTATCGGATAGCCGGTAGTTCCATTGCACCAGGCCTTAAACTCCTCTTCATTATTGCGCCATTTTATTTTGTCGTATTGTTTTTTAAATGAATCAAAAGCCGAATGGGGGAAGTGCCAGAGGATAAACATATAGAATTCTCGCCAGGCTAATTCGGATAACCAAACATTCGACTTAGCGGCTATAGCATCAGTTACCGCTTTACGGATGCTTAAGGTGCCGAAGCGCAAATGTAAACCAATATGCGTGGTGCCTTCAAGTGCCGGAAAATCTCTTTCTTTGGCATAATCACCAAGCTTGTTTAGGTAACTTATTTTAGGAAAAACTAAATGGCTACGTTCAAATCCCATTTCTTTTAAAGTAGGAAGATTTTGATGTACTGTTTTAAATAAGTTTTTAAAGTATTTTTTATTGGGGTAAGCTTTAATGTAGAAACTATTCAATTTAGCGTGCCATTGTTTATAAAACGGAGTAAACACAGTATAAGGTGTTTTATCTGCTTTTAAAATCTCATCTTTCTCAAAAATAACCTGATCCTTATACGTTTTAAATGCAATTTTTTCACTGGTTAAAAACTCTGCCATATTATCATCACGCTCGCGGGCATAAGGTTCATAATCGTGATTGATGTATACTTCTTTTACGTCATATTCAGCTAAAACCTGCGACCATATTTGTTCGGGTTTACCATATTTAACCAATAGATCAGATCCGTGCCTTTGCAGTTCTGCTTTAAGTTGCTCAATAATCTGATGAATAAAAGTTACCCTTGCATCATCTTTTGGTAGCTTATCTAAAATGTTCTTGTCAAAAATAAATAATGGGAGTACAGGCTTACCACTTTTTAAAGCATGATAAAATGCAGCATGATCTTCTAAACGTAAATCGCGACGGAACCAGCAGATATTAATTGTCTTCTTCATTATTAAACGGAAATATTGTTCAAAGGTAATAACAGAGAATCAGAATACTGGTTTTATTTCTAATGGCATAATTCTTAACGTTCTGCTAAAAACTTCCTGTTGTGTCTCATTTTCCGCCATTCCCAGGGTGGAGTAGGATTGTTGTCGTACCACAATCCCACTTTGTGTTCCCTGGCTTCAACCTCTAATGCCGCATAAACCGGGTCGGTAGAGTATTTTTTGAAATGCCAGGCCATTCCCCTTTTAATCATCTCCTGATTTACGTTTTGTTTTTTGTAATTCAGCACAACAGCAATCAGTCTTTTATAACGGTCATATTTTTGCCCGTAAACCGTTATCTGCTGCCCGAAACATAAATCAGACAAGGCTTTTTTAGCATGGTTGCCAAATGGCTGCGAACCTCTTTTTTCCGGGCAATCGATATGGGCCAAGCGTATTTTAACAGGAGTGTTTTTGTAAAGTACTTCCATGGTATCGCCATCCATAATCCGAATGACTTTAGCAATGAAAATCTGATTTTTTAAATTGATTGGATTTTCGTTATTCTTTTTCTGAACTAACGCCGAATTAAATTTTAAAAATAAAACGATTGGAATTACTTTTCCCATCCACATAATGTTTTTCCATCTTTTTTGGCATTTTCTAAAGTTATTTCAACAATTTTATAGCCACAACTACTCAAACCTTTGCAATTGGATTTGTAATGATATTTTTGAGCTTTTCCGCTATTGCAGATGTAAACATCAGTGGTTTCTTTGAAGTTGGGATAAATAAATAAAAATAATAAAATAGAGATCGTTTTCATTTAAGGATAATTTTAAGAAAAAAATATTGACATAGTTGTACTTGAAAATTAGTAATAATAATTATCTAATTTCTAATAATTTGTTGTATTACAGGTTCAACCCGAGAAGGTAAATCGGTCGTTTGTAAATAGAATTTCTTTACATTCATTGTTTTAAACCAATCAGTCCAAAATTGTTTTATCACATCCTCCTCATAAGGGTTTTTATCTGATGGATTAATGCCCAAAACAATAATTTCCAATTCTTTTAAATTATAAGGAAAAGAAATAAAGCCTAAATTGTTTTTTTTTATAATTGATTGATAATCTGCAGTAGTAAGTTTTTTTGCTTCAATAAAGGAAGATGTGATATAAGAGCTTTTATTACCCACCATAATTTTATTGTTTTTATGGTAAATATAACCATCAGTTAATATGATTAAAATATTCCTATATTCTGGTTTAATACAGTATTGCTGAACATTATTTTTGAAGAATTTCCATATATCAGACCCAATATAATGACCATCTTTAATCGCATGTTGATAAATTTTTTGAGGGATTTCTGTATAAACTTTATCAACGTTTAGTATATCCTTTTTATTAGTTTTTGGATTAAAACTCACTTTTAGTTCTTGGCTAAGTTGATCAATATTTGTTATTTCAGGGATGGGATCAAAAAAGATTTGCATCTGATCTTTTAAGAGCATTATCTTTTTTCCTTTTACATGATTGACAAATGCCTTTTCTACCAATCTTATATATTGAAGGTCTCGTTGATAATGATTAGGATTCTTTTTAGGGTCAATCCGATCCGATAAATCCAACAAAAAACTTATGTTGAGATTTTGAGCCGGTTGTGCTTTGCTTTTGTTCACAAAAACGCTGATAATTAAAAAGAACATCAATGAGTTTAATAATTTAGTTTTCATAGCAATGCGTTTATAACCTGGAAATGTATATAGAATTTTGAGAATCTTCGTCAGCACCTACATTTTTAAGGTTTTCATTGTAGCAGGTAATGCATTCATTTTGCAGAGCACTTTTCTCATATTGAGAGATGTAAAGTTTCTGATTAATGAAAGTAATCCATCCTTGCATGTACTCAGAAGCATATAGCACATATTCTTTGGTGGGAATAATAACCGCATCAATGATTCTTTGGAGTGTATTAACTCGTCCTTGGGCCTCAATGGAAGACTTTTTAATATTGTTGAGCTCTTCTATCAACTTGTTTTTTTGGATTTCATCATCAGTTATCCGATCTTGATGAATCTGGATGTCTTTTCTTCTCCGCTGTTGTTCATACTTTATTTTGTCTTTTTCACGGTGCTCTTTCATTATAAAATCGAATACTACACCCCAGATTAGATAGACTACAAAACCGGCAAAGATAATTCCCCAAAACTGAATTTCTCCGAAAGCAACAGCAACATTAAATTTAGAATCTTCAAAAGTTTTGTTTGAATTATATATTTTCTCTTCTATCTGGTAAGCTAAAATGGCATCGAAAACAAAGGTGGTGACTAAAAGTACTGCTATCTTAACGTAATTTTTAACGCTTTTAACCTCACCAAACATATGTATTAAATAGCCTAAGCCTAAAAATACAAATGGAATAAAGGTTACGAAAGCACCTTCGAGTGTTCCATCATGCCAAGCTTTTTCAAAGGCCTGCGAATCAAGAACGTTCTTGATGATCGTAGTATTAGCATCAAATGGTTTGAAGAAAGCCGAATAAGATGTAGAAATATAAAAGGTAAATAGATAAAGACTAAGTGGCAAAAGAATAATTAACCCAATCCAAAACTTCGTTGAAGAACCTTTTGTAGCGTTGATATGATATTTTTCAGGACTTCTTGCTAAATCATTGATCTCGAATTTTAGCTCTTCTATATTATCTTTTACAGATCTAATGTTAGTTTCTATTTTCTCAATCTGCTGCTCTTTATTTTCTTTGCTAATCGAAAGGGTCTTTATCTCTGTTTCTTTGCTTTTCTGTTCATTAATATAAGGTTCCTTGGCAATTGATTGTTTCTCCACAAGCTCTTTTTCCTCATTTTGAAATTTAGCATAGATTGCATTTAGGCATATTGATAATGCTAATGGACTACCATTATTTCTTGATCCATCTCTAAATCCGGCTTCGTGATAAGTTCTTTTTCTAACCTCCTCTACTTCTTCAGTAGTTGGCTCCTTGACTTCAAGATTTTCATCTTGTGGTGCTTCCGTTACCTTTGGACGGAAAAAGTCTTCTATTTGGGAAATCATAATATTAAATTCTTGGTTTGATTTATTATTTCATTATTATATTTTTATTTCACCTAAACAATCCGGTCTCTGGAGTATATTTTTTCAATAGGTAAAATGTCAAGTGCCTTTTCTTCATTTTTTTTTGATTCTATTTTACAGTAAAACCCAATAAGTAAAAACAGCAATCCAGCTATTATGTCCATTGGAATCCAAAATCCTTTCCTGTGTAAATAAATAGGTAGGATAGGATTGAATAGAATAAGCAGCATTATGAATAATACCGCTATCCACGAATATTTTTTTTGTTTTGTAAAATTGTATATACCTAAAATGCAGCCTAATGAAATTAGGACTCTTAAAAAAGTGTAATAAGCTATAGGGAAGTTAAGTGCAGCAATAAAACAGCACAGCGCGCAGAAAATAAAGAATGTTTTCATTTTTAATTGTAATTCTCTATGGTTTGATGCAACTGGCTTCTATAATTATATATTTCATCCAGGCTATTTAATTGATTTTTTTCTCCGGCATCTTTTCCATTATGAAAAGTTTCCAGGTACTTATTTGCGGTATTGAAATGAAATCGACAAATTGGCTTTCTGTTATTATCATCCAGTAAAACACCGAAGTAAGATTGAGTATCTCTTGGTGAAATTCTCGCTGTAGGAATTTTTTCACGTAAAATGGCTTTTACAATCTGGAAAGCTTCTGCTTCTTCTTCTGTGGTAATAATTTTGGATACATCGTTATTCTCATCAACCGGATTAACCTTTGATGACTCCCGGTTTTCTATTTTTTCGTTAATACTTAAAGCCGACTTTAAGCGGTGGCTAATCGATTCATTAATTGAAATAGCCAATGCTTTTTTGGTGTACTCTTTAAAGGCAATCATTCGGTTTGCCGTTAAAGGCTTGTCGAAAAACCTGTTCACTAAAAGTTTAACTATTTCATCTGATGGGTTATCAATTTCCTTCTCAAATTCTTTACGTATGGCTTTGATATATTTTAGAGCTTCAGCAGAGTCGAGAATGCTTTCAAGGTTATATTCGTTTTTGGTAAAACTCTCCAGAATTTTAATAGAACTATCTTTCAGGTCTTCAATATCAATGGTAAGAAAAGGCTTCTCATCCATAATGTTTGGTTTTTCCAGGTCGGTGTAGAAATTGTAAATGGTTCCATTGGTTAACACACCAAACCTTGTTTTGGAAACATGGTAATACCGGTGAAGCTGAGAGTTATGTGCATCTGCATTTTCTTTCCAATGTTTGCATTCAAAAATGATAATGGGTTCATCATTTTTACGGATAACATAATCTACTTTTTCACCTTTTTTAGTGCCAATGTCGCAGATATGTTCCGGGACAACCTCTGTTGGATTAAAAATATCGTAACCTAACATTTGTATAAAAGGTAATACAAATGCGTTTTTTGTAGCTTCTTCGGTATTAATCTGGTCTTTTAAGCCACTTACACGCTGATGCAACTGCTCGAGTTTTAATTTCAATTCCATATCTTTTATTAAATGGTGTCGTCTATAACTTCCGAGCGGAGAGCATTTGTCTTTACCGATTCTATACCGTCTTCTCTGGCGCTAATTGTAGAATACATTTGACTGGTGCCAATAATTTCGCCGTTTCCAGCTTTTAGGTTAAAGTAATATGTGCCATTTTTAGCAATTTTTCTGTCGTATCGGGCATCCGCTGATGCATTGGTTTTTACGGATTCAATTCCATTTTTGCACGAAGCTTTTGCTACATAACCCTCGCTGGTTAAGATGATTTGTCCGTTTGAGGCTTTTAGATTAAACTGATACTCGCCGTTGGTTCTTTTGGTAATTATGAATTTTCCCATTTTTAGTTTTTACTGGTTTAACTCTTCAAAACTATGCAGAGGTGGCAGCCTTTTTTTACGGGAAACCGTAAAGCTTCAAATTATTCTTGAAAATATTTTTTAATGTTATTTACTGATTAACAGTTGATTGGTGAGGCTGGATAAATGAGTGGTTGCTCCATTTTTATTCGGAAACAACCCACTTCATTTCTTTTTGGAGCGCTTATATTTTTATTCGTTACTGGATTTGCTTTTCTTTTCCGATTTTTCTTTGCGCCACCAGTTATTGTCGAGCGATTTTATGGAAGTAAATAATCGGGTTATTCCAGCTTTCATTGTATTGGTGTCGAGGTCTTTAGCCCAAACGTGAATAATGGTATCGCTTCCAATTTTTACCCACCAAAAGGTTTTGCCAAAACGTTGGGTATAATAAACCTCGCTTATGGCTCCATGAATAGATTTAGCGTTAAAATTTGGTTCCATCAACTGGTAGGTTTTAACTTTTTGAGCGTCAGCTCTTCCTGTTATCAATAGCAATAAAATGACTATGTAAAGCTGTTTCATAATTCATTTCAAAAGTATAGACAAGAAAAATCCTTTCCTTACGGGAAGCCATAAAGTGGGCGGTTTTTTGAAAAATCAGAAATATTGGTTTGCCTGATAAAATCGGATTAAAAATCGAAGGGAAACAGATCTTTAATTAAAGGTGAATTTACATCGGTTAGGTTAGATAATTTTATTTGCAATGCAGTGCGCAATTAGTTGCCCGTTGTTGGTCATATTCAAGGATGTTTTAATCAGGTTAAGGCGTTTTTCAATGCTGCTTAATCCTGATGGTTCCATCTTTTTTTCTTTTAAAAGATCGGGCATTTCTTTTTGGCTTTTCCCACTTGAAAGCAGCGATACAATCATTTTGTCGTATTCAGTAAAATGATGAATATTTTCTTCTTTTTGTCTGAGGTTAGCCGAAACGTATTTTTTGTTTTTATAAATGCTTTCTATAGCCAGCTTAAGGTCTTTAGCATCATGGCGTGCTTTAGGAACATAAGCATCAATGTTTAATTCTTTAAAAAGTGAGTTGGCAATCATTGCCCGGTTTTCACCTGAAAATACGAGCACTTTTATGTCTGGCTGTATTTCTCTTACAGCTTTTATTAGTTCTTTACCGCCAGCAATTTTTTGTTTTGGATAATCATCGTCAAAAGAAAGATCGGTGATTATTAACTCATAAGGTTGGCCATCACGAATGGCTTTTTGTACCCTCGCCAATGCATCATCGCATTGAAATACATAATCTTTATCAACTACCGTAATGCCGAGATTGCTGATGACGTTGCGGAGCGAAAGGTTCGCCATTTCATGGTCTTCGGCGATTAATACATTTTTGAACATATGATGTTTTATTATATAGGAAAAGAGAATTTAACTTTTAGCCCCTCATCAGGCTTAGTGTCAAAAGTAATTATGCCCGAAATACTTTTAATACGGGTTTCCGTATTTCTCAATCCGTTTCCAGGCGAAAAATGTGGTATACCTTTTCCGTTATCCATATATAAAATTGTGATGCGCTGATTGTCGTGCTGAAAATCTAATTGTACATAATCAGCCTTACTGTGTTTGCTCATATTAGTCATCAATTCCTGTAGAACAGCAAAAACTTCAGATTTGGCCGCTTCCTGTACGGTATCCCAAAGTTTTTCTTCATTGCCATTTACAGCAATATGAACCTTTGCCGATTGATAAGAAGAAAACATTGTTGAAAGTGCTTTCGCAAAATCCTGTTTATATTTTGTATCAATATTTTCGTAAGAAAGGTCTCTCGAAATGTGATAAATTACATCAAGTTTTTCGGCTACTTCATCTTTTTCCATTTCAGGCCGGTTGTCTATTTCATCCATTACCTGGTATATCCTGTTGGCAACATGGTCATGAACCTTTTTCACATATTTTATTTCGGTATTTTTTACCTCAATTTCTTTTTCCTGTTTCAGTATTTTTTGTCGCCTTCTGTAAAAGAAATAACCACCTATTAACAGTATAATTGCGATAACAAGTAAGGTTCCTATAGTGAGGATATTTTTTTGTTTTTCTATGTTTTCAGCTTGAGCTTTTAAAAGGTTTGCTTTATTCTTTTCTGCTTCGTACCTGATTAATGCAAATTGATTTTTTGCACTATTACTCGAAGTTTGCAAACTGTCATTTAAGTTATCATAAAGTTCAAAATATTGTTTGATTTTTTCAGAAGGGCCAAGGTTGATGAGTTTGTTTAATGCCTGCAATTTGTCGTTGGGGCTATTTATTCTTTTGGCAACCTGATACATTTTATCTGCATAGATAAAAGCAGAATCCCTATTTGTTTTGCTATAATAATAAGAAAGATTAGCATAGCTGGAATTTAATCCCCACCTATCATTTTCTTTTTGACGAATTTTAAGAGCGGTTAGAAGCTCAGAACGTGGATTGTAAGCTGGATTCTTCAGCCATTTAGTAAAAGCAATATTTGTTAAGGCCCTCGCATATTCCTTTGGAGGTATATTTGTTTCATTAAAAATGCGATTGAATATGCTTAAGGCTTCATCATATCTTTTGAGTTCCTGGTAAGCTTTAGCCTTATTGTTAAGGTACAGATGTGTATCCGCAATGTTTTGCGCGAATTTTATAGCAGAATCATAAAATTTTAGTGCATTATCGTAATCTTTTAACTTATATGTTGCAATTGCAAGGCTGTTATAATTTGAACTGAGTAAAGTAAGTTGATTTTTTTTTGCTTTATTCAAATAAAATAATGCATTTAAAGCGATTTCCTGAGCTCCGAAATAATCACCTTTGTTTTCAGATATGATGCCCATGTTTACCAAACATTTTCCAGTACCTAAGCTATCTTTTTGTTCAAGGAACAAATCCTTAGCTAAGTTGAAATATTTAAAAGCACTATCAACTTCTCCAAGTTCTCTATACTCGAATGCTTTATCATAATAAGGGTTTTCTTTTTTCTTTTTAACTTCTGCTTTGTGTTTGGTACAAGCAGATAAAAAGATTAAGCAGAATAGTAAAAGGGAGATGCGTTTCACTGTTTTAGTTTTCTACTAAGTTAAAAAAATAAACAATAATGTTTTTTAAGTAACCAGTTGTATTGGTAGGATACTGAGTGAGGAAACTAATAATATTGAAATTTATAGGGAATTATGGGTTATTACAAAAAAAATAAGGCGATGTAATCGCCTTATTTTTACTATTAATTAATTTTTGGTGGAGGATTTTGTCCTGTATCTCCTCCAGTACCCGTGCCCGGACCTGGGCCAGGTGTTGAGCCATCATCAGGTACACCTGGATCGTCAGGGTTAGTATTTGCAGCACTCACTGTTGTTGTGCCGTTGCAATTTCCAGAATGATTGGTATTGGAAGGATTAATTAATCCTAAAAGAATCGCTATAAAATAAGGTATAAACATTGTTCAAAAATTTAAAAGTGAATTACATGGTAGGCCACCGCGAATCGTGCGCGGCGTTGCTACGGGTTGTAAATCAGAAGGCCTTCTGAAATTTTTGGGAAGTGTGAGTGTCTGTCGCGGGAGCTTATAACTGCTTCCCAAACCGGCTATAAACCACCGCGATTTTCACTCTTATTATTAATCAGCTTTTGTTTAGGTATCGGTCATAAGTCGTTACCCTTGCTGATTGTGTTGAACAAATGTATGGGGCTTCAAGTGATTAGATATCAAACGATTCCGTAGATTCGTATGATTCCGAAGTAATTCCGGAAAACCGTAAAAATTCCGCAAATTCCGGTCTATTTTTACACTTTAATCCCTTAAAAATGGCAGATACCTATACCAAGCAAGTATTTGATTACTATCAAAAAAGAAAGGAAGAAGATTCACTTTCGATTCATTTAGCAGAACCAACTCCTGGAAATTTACGTGATGAGTGTCTCATCGTTTACGAAGAAAAGGGGATGATCAAAGACACTCCTGCATTAAGATCTTTTTTTGGTACGGTAGATCAAGCAGAAGATTATATACAGAAAATTAGAAAATTTGATATTGATAAATTCAGACCTTTAGTAAATTTTTTGGTTGGGGCAACTGGGAATACTAAAGACAAAAATCTAAAACTCATAGCGTGGTTGATCGATTTTGAATCAAGAGATCGGATGCCTGTAGATAAGCCCGAAAAATTAAAATTAACGAATGAGGACGCCCCATTAAAACCTCCTTTAGTTATGCCCACTCACTCAACTGGAAGCGACGCGGACAATAAGGGTGGACAGAGCATCATAGAAGAAGAAATACCAAGGGGTGAGACGATAGATGCGGATGACGTTGGAAGTGAAACTTCGGGTGGAGGAGGTGTTTCAAATAGTGAAAATGGTGGACAAGAAAGTGCACTTAACACTTTAATTCCAGGGGGGATAAATGAGCAGGTGGGAAATATTCCGGTATCCATTCCGAAATTTATAATAGCCTGCGGTTTTGTGGTAATATCATTTGTAGGAATATGTATAATTCAGTTTTGGGGAGACCAAACGAAACGTTCTATTAACCCGATTCTCGCCAGTCAAAAATGTATGTATTGGGCTGGCAATCATTACGAACAGATGGAATGCGATCAGAAAGGGATTGTTGTTTCTAAAATTCCTTTAAATAAACAGGTGTTTGATAATTTTGAAAAGATTATGATACCCGATACCTTAACGAGTAATTCTTTAGGTAAAGTTTGGTATTCAAAACAAAATAATAAGGTAGATTTTTATACAGATAGTGCTGCACATCCTACAGATGATAACAGAAGGTTATTGCCTTTGACCCAGTATATGCTGGATAAATACGTTTCTTACAAAAGGTATATGTTAAACATTATTTATTGGTCGGCAGGGCTTACTGTTTTTATTCTTCTTTTTGGAGGTGGGGCAATTTATACAGGTATTACCATTAGAAAACGGAAACAGAATAGAGCCAAAGCAATAAACTAAGATTTATAAATATCTTCCAAAGCCTCTTTTAACTGCGTAAACTTAAATTTGAAGCCAGCATCCAATATTTTCTGAGCAGAAGTATTGTTGCTCATCAATACCGCTTCAGTTCTATCGCCCAGAATTAAACTTAAAACAGTTTTAGGAACTTTTATTGGCCAGAATGGGCGGTGTAATACTATGGCAATGGTTTTAGTAAGGCCGGTATTGGTTACCGGGTTGGGTGCACAAGCATTATAGCTTCCTTCTATTTTAAGATTTTCTATGGCATCCATATACATTCCAACCATATCGTCTAAATGCAACCATGGTGTCCATTGTTTGCCGGTACCTAAGGCCGCGCCAGCAAATAAACGAACGGGTAAATCGAGCTGCGGTAAAGCACCACCCGCTTTGGTAATTACAATTCCGGTGCGGAGTTTAACAATCCTCAAGCTTAATCTTTTTCCTTCATCTACGGCATCTTCCCAAAGCTTACAGCATTCGGCTAAAAAACCATAGCCATTTGGGCTGTCTTCCGTTAATATTTCATCACCGCAATCGCCATAATAACCAACTGCAGAAGCAGAGATAAAAGATTTTATCTGATGATCGGGATTTGCCCTAATGGTTTTGAAAAGCAGTTCAGTAGATTTTACACGGCTATCTATAATCTGTTTTTTGCGTTCATCGGTCCATTTCTGATCTGCAACAGCTTCGCCAGCCAAATGCACAACAGCATCAACACCTGCTATGCACGTTGGGTCTATTTCCTGTTTATAAACATCCCATAAAAAAACATTAGGATCGTTATTCTCTTTCCTTCTGGATAAAGTGTTAACGGTATAATCTAAACTTAAAAGGTGCTTTTTAAGTGCCGTACCCACCAAACCTGTCGCGCCAGTAATCAGAATCTTTTTAGCCATAATTTTAAAACACTAAAGATACTAAAAGGTTTACAGGAGCGGGCATAAAGGTCTTTTTGGCCTCATGCCCGTGCTACGCATTATTTTTAAAGTCCTGCAATTAATTTATTCTTTGGTGCTTTAACCGAATAGCTTAATTTTATGATTTTGGTTTCGTTTGGAGCCAGTTTAAGTACCCAGGAAAGCATCCCGGTTTCTTTATTTACTTCGGCACCATTGCTTTCTAATAATTCAGTTTCAATGTCACTTTCTGTTGATAGCGGATACTGATCTTTAAGTGAAAGTTCTATGCTTTCTTTCTTGGTATTGCGAATGGTAATGGTGTAGGTAAACGTTTGTTTCTTATTGCTGCCAATAAATTTGGTGCTGCTAAAATCTGCAAGTTTTTCTTTCTTGATAATGATCTTTTTATCCTTACCCAAACTTAAACTTAGCGTATCTCTGATGCTCTCCGGGTCAATATAAGATTTGCCTGTATACGTGTTTTCGAAAATGATATTCGCGTTGCCAGCCTGCAGATTGAGTTTCTCCCAATTGGTTACATCAGCAAGCAAATAGGCATCGCTACTTAATTTTGGCGCTGCATAGTATTTATATTTTGCAGGCACTTCATATTCTTTAAAAGCTATTGTATGCGGTTTGTTGTCGCTGTTAACGTCGTAAGGAATATCAATATCAAAGGTTACACCCAGTTGGCTTTCGTTTACGGTTGTATAATTATTGACTGTAGAAGGGGCGGGAGCAGGCTGGGCAACTTTTTGAAAGCTCGATGAGCCTCGTACAACAACCACTTCCTGCAACATTTTTTCATCAGCATACATTCCTGCCACTCTTCCTTTTAAAGATTGCTGCATTTGAGAATAAGCAGAAACAAACCATGGATTTAAATTTGGGGCAGTAATGTTGTAGCTTGGGTTTCCGGTAGATAAAGAAAGTTTTACCTTTTTCCAGTCTAAACCCGTGTTTTGTGTAATTGCAGCTTTATACACCACCGCTAAAGGATTAGAAATATTTAAAGCCTTTATGTCGTAGCTTGCTTTCCAGTTTGCATTGGGTGTTACATAAGAAATGTTGTAACTGGCATCCGTATTTTCTTTGGCCATTACCTGCAAAACCAATTGACCCAGTTGCTGGTTCGGATTATTTCTAAGTTCTGCAATTTGCTGCTGAAAAGCCTGTATCTTTTGATTTTGCTTGTCCTCAACCAAGGTTAGTGCTGCAATTGTATTTCTAACTTCAGCATTTTTACTGCGGTAGTATTCGGCAAGTTTCATCAGTTCGGCAACGTTGGTACCTGTATTTGTTCCGCCTGATTTTCTGTTTTCATCTAACAATACCAATGTTTGCTCTTCAATGGTTTTGCTGTTTTTGGTTTTAACCAATTCAGCCGAAACAATTTTTATACTGTCCGTTAATTTTTTTAGTGTTGGGTTTTCTGCATCCGTAGTTAAAAAATCACGGTTAAACTGTACGGATAAGATGGTAACACCGGAAGAAACCCCAACCTGCACCGAGTTTTCGTTTACGCTGCCCGACAAGTTGTTAATTACAATTTCTGATGTGCCTGAAGGAAGATTGATCCTTCCTTTATGTGTAAGCTGCGCACCATTATTATAAATGGTTACACTTTCCAATATGGCTTTTGATTTTACCTGTTGTTGTGCAAACAAACTCAAGGGGAATAGCAAAGTAAATAGTAGCTTTTTCATTTATTTTTATTATTATGGTGTTGTGAAAATCAATATTTTAAAAAGAGGATGAATAAGACGGCGATTTTCCATAACTAAAGTGCTTTTTGTTGGCTATTTGTAAAGAATGGCACTCATTTTTGTTCCCGAGAGAAAAATAAGATAGATTTGTAATTGCGTTCTTAATACCCTTTTTCCTTAAAAGATGTCCAAAAAAATTCTAATTTGGTTTAGAAACGATCTTCGTCTGCACGATAATGAAATGCTGGTTGAAGCGATTGCTAAATCCGATACAATTTTGCCAGTTTATATTCTTGATAAGCGCCTTTTTGGTGAAACAAAATACGGTACCTTAAAAACTGGAAACATCAGGGCTAAATTTATCTTAGAAAGTGTAGAAGCCTTAAGAAATTCTTTAAAACAAATTGGTGGTAATTTATTAATTGCAGAAGGGCAGCCTGAAGATATTATTCCGCAGCTGGTTCAGGAGTATGAAATTACCGAAGTGTATCACCATCGCGAAGTAGCAGAAGAAGAAACCCATATTTCTGCATTAGTAGAAAACGGACTTTGGAAACTACGCATTAACTTAAAACATTTTATAGGGCACACCTTATATAATAAAGAAGATTTACCTTTTCCAATTAAAGATATTCCTGATGCATTTAATCAGTTCAAGAAAAAAATTGAACGTGATGCCATTATTAAGCCCTGCTTTGCTGCCCCTGACAGGATTAATGTAGCCGAAGTTATAGATTGGGGCGCAATGCCTGTTCTTGCTGATCTTGCCCTTGAACCGCAAGCTATAGATCACCGTGCAGAGTTTGAATTTATTGGCGGTGAGCAAGCGGGTATAAACCATTTGCAAAAAATTATTGTTGCCATGCAACAGGCAGCCAGCACAAAAAATTTAATTTTAGCCTCAAAATTATCGGCCTGGTTGGCTATGGGTAATTTATCTCCACGTAAAGTTTATTGGGAAATTAAAAAAATGGAGAGCACTCCAAATACCAAGGCCATGTTCAATCATATTTTATTAGGCCTGCTGTGGAGAGATTACTTTCGCTTTATGTTTAAAAAGTATGGAAATACATTTTTTAATCCGGATGGATTTGGTAGCCAGGGAATTGTTGATGCAGCCAATGAAGAAGAAAATTTCAATAAGTGGAAGAACGGCCAAACCGGATTTGCAGTTGTTGATGCCGTTATGACCGAGTTAAACAAAACCGGATATATTACCAATATTGCGCGCCAAACTACGGCACTATACCTGATTAATAACCTGGAAGTAAGCTGGGTTTTGGGTGCTGCTTATTTTGAAGAAAAACTGATTGATTATAATCCGGCAAGTAACTGGGGCAACTGGGCAAATATTGCTGGTGTTGGCAACGATCAGAAAACAAAAAGTGTTTTCGATCTGGATAAGAACATTAAAAGCCTTGATCCAAAAGGAAACTATGCTTTAACCTGGGCATCATAATTGTAATGACTAAATAAGTCGATTTTGATGGGGTTAAAGTGCCGTGTTTTTTGTGCATTTGTGGTGGTTATTTATGTCATTCTGAAATTGAATCATTCTAAATTAAATCATTCTATTTTTAATCGAGATTTTTGCCATTTATATAAGGTAAAATTCTAATTTTGTAATGCTTATAGTAAACAGTTAATAATGGATAAATTATCTTATCTTAATGGCGCAAACGCCGATTATATAGAGTCTTTATATCAGTCATATCAACAAGATCCGGAATCGGTTGAGTTTGGCTGGCAAAAATTTTTTGAAGGTTTTGATTTCGGGCGCGGGTCTGAAGCTCCTTCAGCAACCGTAGAAACACCAGAACAATTTCTTAAAGAAGTTAATGTGTTAAATCTGATTGATGGCTATCGCAGTCGCGGTCACTTATTTACGCATACAAATCCGGTTCGTGAACGCCGGAAACACCTTCCAACTTTGGATCTGGCAAACTTCGGCCTGTCTGACGCTGATTTGGAAACTGTTTTCAACTCAGGTGTTGAAATTGGCATCGGAGCGGCTAAACTGAAAGATATTGTTGCCGTTTTAAAACAAACTTATGCACACTCAATTGGTGCTGAGTTTAAATTCTTACGTACACCGGAAGTGCTGAACTGGATTCAGCAAAAAATGGAAAGTGTACGCAACACGCCAAACTTTTCTATTGAGGAGAAAAAACGTATCCTTAAAAAATTAAACGAAGCGGTAAGTTTCGAGAACTTTTTAGGAACCAAATTCTTAGGTCAGAAACGTTTCTCATTAGAAGGCGCAGAAGCCTTAATCCCGGCATTAGATTCGGTAATTGAAAAAGGTGCAGATTTAGGAATCGAAGAATTTGTAATTGGTATGGCACACCGCGGTCGTTTGAACGTGTTGGCCAACATCATGCAAAAAACGTATAAAGATATCTTTGCCGAATTTGAAGGTAAAAGTTATAATGCAGATACCCCTTTTGGTGGCGATGTGAAATATCACCTGGGTTATTCAACTGATGTAACTACAGTGGCCGGTAAAAGTGTTCACTTAAGCTTATGTCCAAACCCATCTCACCTGGAAACTGTGAATGGTGTGGTTGAAGGAATGAGCCGTTCTAAAATTGATTTTAAATATGGTGGTGATAACAGCCGTTTAGCACCGATATTAATTCATGGTGATGCTTCTGTTGCAGGACAGGGTATTGTTTATGAAGTAATTCAGATGGCTGGCCTTGAAGGTTATAAAACCGGAGGAACCATTCATCTGGTGATTAACAACCAGATTGGTTTTACCACAAACTATAAAGATGCCCGTACCAGTACCTACTGTACGGATATCGCAAAAGTAACTTTATCGCCTGTTTTCCATGTAAACGGAGATGATCCGGAAGCATTGGTTTATGCGATTAATTTGGCAATGGAATATCGTCAGAAATATAAAAACGATGTTTTTATTGATATTTTATGTTACCGTCGTTTTGGACATAATGAGGCTGATGAGCCAAAATTCACTCAACCATTATTATACAAAACGATTGAGAAACACCCTAACCCCAGAGAAATTTATGTTGAGCAATTAACTAAAGAAGGTAAGTTGGAAGCTGGTTTGGCTAAAGAAATGGAAAAAGAATTCCGCGGTATTTTGCAGGAACGTTTAAATGAGGCCAAAGAATTTGTTTCTACCAATGCTGAAGTTAAGTTTGGTGGTGCATGGGCTGATTTACGTATTGCTACTCCTCAGGATTTTGAAACTTCGCCGGTTACAGCAGTTAAAAAATCTACTTTATTGGAAATTGGTAAACGTATAACCACTTTACCGTCAAATAAAAAGTTCTTCAAAAAAATCGAGAAATTATTTGACGAACGTCGTAAGATGGTAAATGATACCAATGTATTTGATTGGGCAATGGGTGAGCAACTTGCCTATGGTACCCTGTTATCAGAAGGTAAACGTGTTCGTTTAAGTGGTCAGGATGTAGAACGTGGTACTTTCTCTCACCGTCACGCAGTTTTAACCCTCGAAGATAGTGAAGAAGAATACGTGCCATTAGCAAATATTTCAGATCAGCAGGCACCATTTGATATTTACAATTCGCATTTATCAGAATATGGTGTTTTAGGATTCGAATATGGTTATGCCATGGCAAATCCAAATGCTTTAACCATTTGGGAAGCACAGTTTGGTGATTTCTTTAACGGTGCGCAAATTGTTGTCGATCAGTATATTGCAAGTGCCGAAACAAAATGGCAACGCGAAAATGGTTTGGTTATGTTGTTGCCTCATGGTTATGAAGGACAAGGACCTGAGCATTCATCGGCACGTATTGAGCGTTTTATGGAACTTTGTGCTGATTATAACATGCAGATAACAAACTGTACAACTCCGGCAAACTTCTTCCATGTTTTACGCCGTCAGTTTAAACGCGATTTCCGTAAACCATTAGTTGTGTTTACACCTAAGAGTTTATTGCGCCACCCTAAGTGCGTAAGTCCATTAACTGATTTTACAGAAGGTGGATTTAAAGAGGTAATTGATGATGTAAACGTTAAAGTTGCAGATGTAACCCGCATTGTTTTCTGTAGTGGTAAAATATATTACGAATTACTGGAGAAACAACAAGCAGATCAGTTGAAACATGTAGCGATTGTTCGTGTAGAACAATTGTATCCAACGCCGGTTGATCAGATGGAAGCTATCCAGAAGAAATATAAAAATGCTAAATCTATTTTCTGGGTTCAGGAAGAGCCGGAAAACATGGGTGCATGGCCGTATTTGTTCCGCAGGTTATATAAAACGGCTTTAAAAGGTATTGATGTAATTTCGAGAAAAGAAAGCAGCAGTACGGCAACAGGTTTTGCAAAACAACATGCCAACCAACAGGCTTATATTTTAGCAAAAGCTTTAGAGGTTGAAGTAACCGAAGAAGTAAAAGAGATTGCTAAAAAATCGGGTAAAAAACTGGTTCAGATAGACTAAAAAGTAGAAGGTTTATGCTTTAATATTTAAACCTTCAAACATTAATAAAAAAGAAAATTACAAAAATAAAAATATGAGTTTAGAGATAAAAGTTCCGCCGGTTGGCGAATCGATAACCGAAGTTGTTTTATCACGCTGGATAAAAAACGATGGCGATGCCGTAGAAATGGATGAAGTAATTGCCGAATTAGAATCGGATAAAGCTACTTTTGAATTAACCGCAGAACAAGCCGGAACTTTAAAAACCATAGCTGCCGAAGGTGATACTTTACCAATCGGTGCAGTAGTTTGTAAAATTGAAGATGGTGGCGCTGCTCCAGCTAAAAAAGAAGATGCACCTAAAGCTGAAGAAAAAGCAGCCGTTGCTGAAGATAAAACTTCTGCTCCGGTAGCTGAGCGCTCTGGCGATAGTTATGCTACAGGAACTCCATCGCCAGCTGCAGGTAAAATTCTTGCAGAGAAAGGTGTTGATGCTGCCAGTGTAAAAGGCACAGGTGTGGATGGTCGCATTACCAAAGAAGATGCAGTTAAGGCAGAAGCTGGTAAAAAAGCAGAAGCACCTAAAACTGCGGCTCCGGCAGCGGTTGCTGCACCAGCAGGAAGCCGTACTGAACGTCGTGAAAAAATGTCGCCTTTACGCAGAACGGTAGCAAAACGTTTAGTTGCTGTTAAAAATGAAACCGCAATGTTAACTACGTTTAACGAAGTTAACATGAAACCAATTATGGATTTACGCGGAAAGTATAAAGATCAGTTTAAAGAGAAATTTGGTGTTGGTTTAGGTTTTATGAGTTTCTTTACCAAAGCGGTAACTGAAGCTTTAAAAGATTTTCCTGCAGTAAACGGACGCATTGAAGGCGAAGAATTGGTTTACAATAACTTTGCTGATATCTCTATAGCAGTATCTGCACCAAAAGGTTTAGTCGTTCCGGTTATCCGCAATGCGGAAAGCATGACCCTTGCGCAAATCGAAAAATCGGTATTAGAACTGGCTTTAAAAGCTCGCGATAGTAAATTGACTCTTGAAGAAATGACTGGTGGAACTTTCACAATCACTAACGGTGGTGTATTTGGTTCAATGATGTCTACTCCAATTATCAATGCACCACAATCGGCTATTTTAGGTATGCACAACATCGTTGAGCGTCCGGTAGCTGAAAAAGGAGAAGTTGTAATTCGTCCGATGATGTACGTAGCTTTATCTTACGACCATAGAATTATCGACGGGCGTGAGTCGGTTGGTTTCTTAGTTCGCGTTAAACAATTGTTAGAAGATCCGGCGAGATTATTATTAGGCGTTTAGTCTTTAATAATCAGCTAAAAATATCAAAGCCCCGATGTAAATCGGGGCATTTTTTATGTTCAAAGATCAAGAATTTGGAAAGCAATTTTACTGCTAATCGCTTTCTGCAGCCCGCCTTTCCGCTAAATTCCCGATTGAAGAAATCGGGAGATACCGCTGCAATACGGTTTAGTTAAGAAAAGTCTGTTTCCCCAAACTTCAAGAGGGCTTCATAAGGATTTCCTGTCATGTTCAGTAGTTTTGCAAAAGCAGGTTCAGTTTTATAGCCCTGTTTTTTTAGGTCAATAACTTCCTGTCTGAATTTATCCCCTTTTTCTAAGAGTAATTTATATTCAATTAGCAGATGACGGTATGCATTTTGTTCCTGGGTTGGCCTATTTTGTCCAAAAATTTCGAGCTCAAAACCATCTATAAAGAAGTTAGCCTTAATGGCGCGAAGCTGTGCATTTTCTGAAATTGAAAAGCCTTTTTCCTTGCTGAAATAATGATTTAAGTCTTTTTTAAATTCTTCTTCGTCCTTAGCGTAGCAAATAATATCTAAATCGCTGCTTTCAATATCGATATTAATTGGAATGGTGCCAACTAAAATAGGGGCGTAGGCCGAAAGCTTTTCTAAAACCCCATGCTCCGTTAGAACATGATATGCTTCTGCCTGCTTTGCTGTCCCGGATTGAAGATATGTGATATAAAGGAAGTTGATCAATATTTAAGGTTTAATGTGTAAAGTTAATAAACCTATGGAAAGTTTATTATTCGAACATAGGAGCATAGCGAAACAGAGAAATCTTATCTGAATAGGTTTCTCAACCCGCTGGGCTTTGCCCGAAACGAAAATAAGGTGGGAAGGTGACCATAAAAAAGCCCATCTCAGTTAAGAAATGGGCCTAAATAAATTCATCAACTTTAGGATTAATCTTCTACAATCTCGCTGTTAATGCTCACATCATCCTTCACGTCTTCTTTAAAGTAGTTTTTCTGAAAGATCAGGATAAGTATTACACCAACCGAAATTGCGGCATCAGCAAGGTTAAAAACAGGCCTGAAGAACACAAACTCTTCACCTCCCCAAATGGGTAGCCAGGTTGGGAAATGACCTTGTGCAATCGGGAAGTAAATCATATCTACTACACGACCGTGAAACCAGCTTTCGTAGCCATATATTTTTCCGTAAAAAACAGAATCAATAATGTTGCCTAAAGCACCGGCAAAAATCAAAGCAACGTTTAAGATTAAACCGCGATGGTATTTTTGTTTAACCAGATAATGTAAACCATAACCAATACCGGCTACGGCTGCAATGCGAAATAAGGATAGCGCCAGTTTCCCAAACTCACCTCCAAATTCCATTCCAAAGGCCATTCCGTTATTTTCGGTAAAGTGGATGATAAACCACTTGCCGATAATATTAAATTCCTGGCCAAGGTACATATGTGTTTTAATCCAGGTTTTAAGCGCCTGATCGGCTAATAAAACCAGAAAAATCAGAATTAAAGGTTTTGTATAGCCTTTCATTAACCTTGCTTTAATTTAGCTTCCATACTTAAAGTTGCATGCGGAACTGCACGTAAACGTTCTTTTTGGATTAATTTACCGGTTTCGCGGCAAATGCCATAAGTTTTGTTTTCAATGCGTACTAAGGCAGCTTCAAGGTTATCAATAAATTTTTTCTGACGGGCAGCCAATTGATTGATTTGCTCTTTTTCCATCGTGGCAGAACCATCTTCTAATGTTTTGTAAGCTCCAGAAGTATCTTCAGTACCATTTGCATTAGGGCTGCTTAATGAAGTTGTTAACGAGTTAAGTTCTTCTTTGGCAACACGTAATTTATCTTGGATTAATTCTTTAAATTCCTGTAGTTCACTGTCTGAGTAGCGTGTTTTATTACTGTTTTCCATGTTGTTTCTCTAATTTACTAATTAATGGATTTCTTTATATTTTATTTACTGAAATGCTTAACTCAACATCATCGATAACGATTTTGTTTGCATCATTTACAGCATCTGTTAATTCAAATTCGTCTGCTAAGATTTCCGCGCAAATGTAGTCTTTGTTTTTAGCAACTGCATCTGCCACTAAGTTATCATTTTGTAACCTAACTTTAATCCTATCGGTCACTTCAAAGTTTAATTCTTTACGCAAATTCTGAATACGGTTAACCAGTTCTCTCGAAGTGCCTTCCTGTTTCAGTGCTTCCGATATGGTAACATCCAGTGCAACAGTAAGATTGCCAATGTTTGTTACCTGCCATCCCGGAATGTCTTCTGCAAATACTTCTACATCATCATTTAAATCGATAACATAAGTTGCACCATTACTTCCTGTAACGTTTAAAAAACCTTCAGTCTCTAAACGCTGAATATCGTCCTGGCTGGCGTTTTCCAAAGCTTCTTTTACGATGCTCATATCCTTGCCAACTTTTTTGCCTAAAGATTTAAAGTTAGGTTTTAATTTTTTCTTAACAATCCCATGCGTATCGGTTATAAACTCAATATGCTTAACATTTGTTTCAGATAAAATGTAATCGGCAACTTTTGATATTTTTTGCTCAAAATCTCCATTTAAAGAAGGAATTAAAATCTTTTCTAATGGCTGGCGAACATTGATACCTGATTTTTTACGCAGGGATAAAACCATCGAAGAAATATCCTGTGCATAAAGCATTCGTTCATTCAAAGCCTGATCGATTAAACTTTCATCTGCATTGTTCCACAAAGTTAAATGTACAGATTGTTCGGCATGTTTATCTGTTACGGTTAAGTTTCTGTACAACCAGTCGGCAAAGAATGGCGCTACAGGGCTCATTAACTGTGTAAGCGTTTCTAAGCAAGTATAAAGCGTTTCATAAGCAGCACGTTTGTCGTCTGTCATTTCGCCCTTCCAAAAACGGCGGCGGCTTAAACGAATGTACCAGTTGCTTAAATGTTCGTCAACAAAAGCTTGGATTGATCTTGTTGCCTTAGTTGGTTCATAAGCATTATAAGCCTCATCTACTTCGTTAATAAGGTTTTGCAATAACGATAAAATCCAGCGGTCTAATTCTGTCCGGTCTTCAACTTTGCTTAAATTATTTTTATCGATTTCAAATTTATCGATGTTGGCATACAGTGCAAAGAAATTATACGTGTTGTACAATGTTCCGAAAAACTTGCGGCGTACCTCGGCAATGCCTTCAATATCAAATTTTAAATTGTCCCATGGATTTGCATTAGAAATCATGTACCAACGGGTTGCATCAGCTCCATACTCATTAATGGTTTGGAACGGATCTGCAGCGTTGCCCAGGCGTTTGGACATTTTTTGCCCATTTTTGTCCAGTACCAATCCGTTTGATACCACATTTTTATAGGCAACCTTATCAAAAACAAGTGA
Organism: Pedobacter nototheniae; assembly: GCF_032678625.1. GTDB lineage: Bacteria > Bacteroidota > Bacteroidia > Sphingobacteriales > Sphingobacteriaceae > Pedobacter > Pedobacter nototheniae_A. The sequence continues at coordinate 288,837 of NZ_JAVTSO010000005.1, forward strand.
AGAGATGGCATGTAAGGTATAAAACCATCCACGTGTCTGATCAACGCCCTCAGCAATAAAATCTGCAGGGAAATCTTCATTTCCGTCAATCTTTTCCTTGTTTTCAAATGGATAGTGCCATTGTGCATAAGGCATAGCGCCAGAGTCAAACCATACATCGATCAAATCGCTTTCACGGCTCATTGGTTTGCCCGATGGCGAAACTAAAATTAGACCATCTACCACATTCTTATGCAGGTCAATCAGGTTATAGTTCTCTTCGGTCATGTTTCCGATTTCAAATCCTTTAAACGGATTTTCTTTCTGAAAGCCAGCTGCTATAGATTTCTCAATAGCGTGGTAAAGTTCTTCAACCGAGCCAATCAGCACTTCCTCTTTCTTGTCTTCAGTTCTCCAGATTGGCAAAGGAATACCCCAATACCTTGAGCGGGATAAATTCCAGTCGTTGGCATTTTTTAGCCAGTTTCCAAAACGACCTTCACCTGTTGATTTTGGCTTCCAGTTAATGGTTTCATTCAAGTCAAACATCCTGTCTTTGATGTCGGTAACTTTAATAAACCACGAATCTAATGGATAATACAAAAGTGGCTCATCAGTTCTCCAGCTGTGTGGATAACTGTGCACATATTTCTCTACTTTAAAAGCTTTGTTTTCTTCTTTTAACAGAATTGCAATCTCTACATCTACTGATTTCTCAGGGGCTTCGCCCGCATTGTAGTATTCGTTTTTAACGTATTTTCCGGCAAAAGGACCAACATGTTTTGTAAATCTGCCCTGTAAATCTACTAACGGAACAGGGGTATCATTTTCATCCAGTACCAGCATTGGAGGCACTTCAGGAATGGCCTCTTTGGCAACTTTAGCATCATCGGCACCAAAGGTAGGGGCAGTATGTACAATACCGGTACCATCTTCTGTAGTAACAAAATCTCCTGAAATTACACGGAAAGCATGTTCAGCATTCTGGTAAGGTAATGCATAGGTTAAAAGTTGTTCATATTTAATTCCGACCAGTTCAGTTCCCTTACATTCAGCTAAAATCTGGTAAGGTATTTTTTTATCCCCAGCCTTAAAACTGATGAAATCATCTGCTTCATTGCTTTCGAAGAAGATTTTACTGAACTGTTTTCCAACCAGGTTTTTTGCTAAAATTACATGGGTTGGAAGGTAGGTATACTGGTTAAAAGTTTTAACTAAAACATAGTCGATTTTTGGGCCAACCGTTAAAGCTGTGTTTGAGGGTAAAGTCCATGGTGTTGTGGTCCATGCCATCAAGTAAATGTCGCCAAATGATTGTAAAAAAGATGGCAAACTTGCAGCTATCGCTTTAAACTGAGCTACAATGGTGGTATCTGTAACATCACGGTAAGCACCCGGCTGATTAACCTCATGAGAACTTAAACCCGTTCCTGCTTTTGGCGAATAAGGCTGGATGGTATAGCCCTTGTATAATAATCCTTTATCGTAAATCTGTTTTAAAAGCCACCATACCGATTCCATGTATTTAGACTTATAGGTAATGTACGGATCGTCCATATCTACCCAATAACCCATTTTTTCGGTCAGGTCGTTCCACACATCAGTGTAGCGCATTACTGTTTTTTTACAAGCTTCGTTATAGGCTTCAATAGAAATGGTTTTACCAATATCTTCTTTGGTAATGCCCAGTTCTTTTTCTGTTCCAAGTTCAACGGGTAATCCGTGTGTATCCCATCCGGCTTTTCGTTTTACCTGAAAGCCTTTAATGGTTTTGTAACGGCAAAAAATATCCTTAATTGCACGAGCCATTACGTGGTGAATGCCCGGCATACCATTGGCAGACGGCGGACCCTCGTAAAAAGTAAACGGATTTGACTTCGGACGTGAAGAAATACTCTTTTCGAATATGTTTTCTTCTTTCCAAAAATCTAATATTTCCTGCCCTATTTTGGCAAGGTCTAATTGTTTAAATTCCCTATACATCAATCAAGTAACTTCAAAAAAAATAAGGATGCAAAGTTAAAGTTTTTGACCGAATTTTGGTAGTTTTAACGGTAAATACTTTTGCCAATGAAATTATTCAATATCGGAATTACGCTAATGGTTGTTGCTGTTGTGGCCTTACCCATTGTAGCAGTGGTTAATTCTGCTAACCGTGATTTTGTATTGTATGGATTTTATTTTTGTGGTTTTCTTGAACTAATTGGGTTATTGTTTGTTTTAATTCATATCATTACCCTTAAAAAGAAAAGCCCATGATCAAGCTCTTAAAATTACAGAAAGCTGTATTTGTAATCATAACAGGTATACTTTCGTTCATTGCATATAAAATTTTGGATGCAAATGAAGTGAGCGGCAGCATCTATTTCGAAATGTTATCGGGTGTATTACTTATTGTGGGTGCACTCTGGTTTTTATATCCAATTTTATTTTCCAAAAAAGATGAGGATGGAAATGCTGAAATTTTAACCGATCCCACGGTTGAAGTTGAAGAAGATGAAGAAGAAAAACCTGCCGTAGAATAAAAGCCATTTTTTAAAGAACAATAATTTTCCAATCGATTTTAATTTGGAAAGTAAGCTGCGGCACTTTTTAACTTAAAGTGCTGATCTATACTTTAAACCCGGTTAAAAAAAAACCAGGAGATTTCGCTTTATTGGTTTTAATGGTGGTGTAAAAAAAATAAATAAACCGTGCGTAGGGGTAAACGCCATCACAATTGTATTAGCTCTAAAATAACCTAATAGAGATAATATGATACCTGCACTTATTATTTGGCTATGCAAAAAATACATTGCACCCAGAATCCACAAAAGAAGTTTACTTAGAAAAGCAACCGCTTTAAAAATTCAGGTCATGACCGTCGTTTTTATAGCGGTTGCGTCACAGTTGCCTGCTCAATCGCAAAGTAGCAGTAAATATAACATTAAGCGCAATGGCGAAGTTATTGGGCAATTATATTTCAACCAGAAAGAAGATGGAAACAATACTTTTCTGAAAATTACTTCTAAGGTAAACACCCGCTTTGTTTTTAAAATTGATGTGGAAACGGAAGATGTAGCACATTTTAAAAATGGCAGGCTAATTTCTTCAGGTGTTAACCGCATCGTAAATGGTGATCCAAAAGAATTTAAAAAAACCAGTCTTCAAAACGAGATTTATCAAACTCAGGCCGGAAAAAAAACAGGTACCCTCAAAAAAAGTATCAATTATAGTATGATGCTTTTATATAGCAAAGAACCGGTAAATGAAACGGAAATATATTCTGATAATTTTCAATGTTTTGTTCCTGTTGAAAAGAAAGGCAAACATCAATACCGCATTACCCTGCCCGATGGTAATTATAACGACTACCAGTTTGAGGATGGTATTTGTAAAACTGTAACCGTTAATCATTCTATGTACACCATTAAAATGGAAAGGGTTTAATTATGGAAGCTGTAAATAATAAATACATTAAAATTTTAGTAACAGGTGCATCAGGTTTTATTGGGCGTAAATTAAGTTTAACCCTGGCCGAAATGGGTTATGATGTAATTGCATTATGCCGAAACATTCATCACCCTTACCTTATTCCACACCGTAACATCCAGTTTGTAAAAGGTGATATTTTAGATGCAGCAAGTTTGGAGCATGCAATGGAAAATTGTTACCAGGTTTACCATACTGCTGCTATGGCTAAAATGTGGTGTAAAAACGAGCAGGATTTTTACGATGTAAATGTAGTAGGTACACGAAATGTTTTAACCTGTGCTTTAAAACTGGGGGTAGAGCGTGTGGTACATACTTCTACCTGTGGTGTTTGGGGGCCAACTTTAAATTTACCGATTTCTGAGAATGATCCCCGTGCAGTAGGTTTTGCAATAAATTACGAAAGAACAAAATACCTGGCAGAACTTGAGGTAAAAGAATTTGTGAAAAGGGGATTGGATGTTGTTATCGTAAATCCCTCCAGGGTGTACGGCGATGGCCCGATAACCGACAGTAATACCGTAAGTAAAATGGTAAGTGGCTATATTAATGGTACCTGGCATTTTATTCCGGGTGATGGAAATGCAATTGCAAATTATGTTTTTGTGGATGATGTAGTCAACGGGCATGTATCGGCAATGGGTAAGGGGAGGAACGGGGAAAGGTATATTTTAGGCGGAGAAGACATTTGCTTTAACAGTTTTTTTGAAACCCTGAAAAGGATTACTGGGAAAAATCGGAATTTGTTTAAAATTCCGGTAGGTGTAATTAAAGCTTACAGCCATTTTGAGGCCTTTAAAACCCGGTTGCTAAATTTAACACCCTACTTTTTGCCCGAATTTGCTGATCGGTTAAATTGCAACCAGCAATATAACAGCAATAAAGCAATTGCTGAACTAAATTATAGAATTACGCCATTTAATATAGGAATTGGAAAAACCATTGAACACTTACAAAAAAATGTATTATGGAGAAGTTAATTGCATTAGTTACCGGAGCAAGCGAAGGGTTGGGGAAATCTTTTGCTTTAGAACTTGCGGGCAGAGGGATGGATTTAGTATTGGTTTCTTTACCAAACAGCGGATTAGACCATTTGGCCAATTACCTCCGCTTAAACTTTAATTGTAAAGTTTTTTGTATCGAAAAAGATTTAACAGAGGCCAATTCTGCTTACGACATTTTTAAAATGTTAAGCGAGCAGGAAGTTAAGGTTAACCTTTTAATTAATAATGCCGGTCTTGGGAACTGGTCGTGGTTTGAAGAAAAAAATATTGATTTTTATAAAACGCAGATAGATTTAAATATTACGAGCACCGTGTTGCTAACCCGGTTATTTTTAAATCATATTAATAAAAATGAGCAGAATTATATTTTAAATGTAGGCAGTTTGGGTGGTCATTTTATTGTACCAAAGAAACAAGTTTATGGTGCTACAAAATCTTTTATTGGTTACTTTACGCGGTGTTTACAACTGGAGTTGAGCGGTACAAAAGTAAATATTAGCTTATTAAGCCCGGGAGGAATTAATACCAAACCCGAGTTGCTTGTACTTAACCATGCTTTAAAGGGAATAGCAAAAGCCACCATACTGGAACCCGAGTTTGTAGCAAGAGCTGCAATAAACGGCGTGCTGAAAGGACAGAAGGAAATTGTTCCGGGTTTAGCTAACCGCTTTTTGGTTATACTGGATAAAATTATCCCGGGATTTTTAAAAGAAATGATTATAAGGCGTAAATTGAGCGCAATTTTAAATGTTTAGCAGGGGTTGATGGCGCGATTACGATAGAAAAAACCAGATAACAATCTTATTAACTCACTTGGAAAGTAACGACACCAACCTTATAGCACTAATTAAACAAGGAAATAAGCCTGCTTTTGATGCTGTTTTTATCAAACATTTTAAGCAATTGCATGCCTATGCCAATGCCATTGTTAAAGAGCGGGATGATGCTGAAGAAATTGTTCAGAATGTATTTGTAAAGGTATGGACCAAAAGAGAACAGCTTAAAACAGATGGATATTTAAAATCATTTCTATATCGGGCAGTACACAACGAAAGTTTAAATTATTTGAAGCATAAAAAAATACGGTCGAAATTTGACCTGCATTATGCAGATTCGGCTAAAAATGAAATGGGCAACTTAAATAAAGATTTGATGGCTGCAGAACTGGAACGAAATATCCATGCTGCAATAAATGAATTGCCCGAAAAATGTCGTGAAGTGTTTCAGTTAAGCCGTTTCGAACAGCTTAAATACCAGCAAATTGCTGATGCTCTGAACATTTCAATAAAAACAGTAGAAAACCAAATGGGTAAAGCTTTAAAGATCCTCCGTTTAAAAATGGTCGATTTTCTGATTGTCTTATTCATTTATTTAATGAAATGGTAAAACGAATAAAACAAAAATTCCAAGCATAAAGCGTATGGATGAAAAGTATACATATATAAATGACGATTTACTTGCTAAATGTCTGTTGAATGAAGCTTCGGAAGAAGAGCATTTGGAGGTACAAAAGTGGGTAAATGAACACGCTTTAAATTTAAAATATTTTGAAGACTTAAAAACCATTCTGGAGAAGAGTAAACTTCAACCCGACGAAAGTATTAATGAGTATGAAGCACTTGAGCGGTTAAATGCACGTTTAGCGCTACAGCATAAAAGAAATGGATTTTTAAAATTATTCCGCTTGGCGGCAGCTATTATCGTTGTTTGCGGATTGAGCTGGTTTATATATTTAAATACCATCGCAAGCAACATAGATGTTCAGTCGGCAAATCATGTAGTTACTACATCTCTTCCCGATGGTTCGGTTGCCATCTTAAATAAAGAATCGGTACTTACTTTTAAAGGCGGTTTTTTTAGTAAAAACCGAGCGGTTAGCCTAAAAGGAGAAGCATTCTTTAAAGTTAAACCAGATCAATCAAAGCCTTTTATTATAAAAGTAAATCAGGTAACTGTAACCGTTGTGGGTACATCTTTTAATGTTAAAAGCTTGAATGGTAAAACCATTGTTATTGTAGAAACCGGAATAGTGAAAGTGAATAATGCTAAAGATAGTATTCGTTTAATTGCGGGAGAAAGCGTCCAGTTGCAATCCAATCAGGCACATTTAAAAAAGGTTTTAAATAAAGGGAAATTGTACAATTACTATTATACCAACGAATTGGTTTGTGATAACACACCACTGGAAGAACTGGTGCCCGTATTAAATGAAAAATTTAACGTAAATATCATCATCAGTAACCCCAAAATTAAATCATTACCAATCAGTACTGTTTTTAAAGACGAATCGCTCAATGAAATTTTAGGAATAATTGTGGAGACCTTTAAAATAAAGGTGGTTACCAAAAATGGAGTTACTGAATTAAAATAAATCCTCCTATGCATTTTTATACTAAATTCTGTTTCTTTTTATTGTTTCTGATCCGTTTTTCATTCGTTGTACATGCGCAAACCACTTTAAACAGAAAAATTTCCCTGCAAATCGAAAACCAGTCTCTTAAAAAAGTGCTGGCCATGATCGAACAAAAAGGCGATTTCAGGTTTTCTTTCAATAGCAACATTATGCCTTTGGATAGCCTAATTAATATCCGGAAAAATAATTTAACAATTTCTGATGCGCTCGACCAGATTTTAAACCAACGATACGAATACCACCAGTCGGGCAATTTTGTAATTATCAGGTATGCACCAAACGAATTGGTGCTAATGGTAAAAGAATCATCCGGTAATACCGATGCGTATTCTATTACGGGTCAAATTGTAGACAAATATAGTGGTGTGCCCATAAAAAATGCGAGTGTTTATGAGCGGTTCCTGCTTCAGTCTCAACTGTCAGATGAAAACGGGTATTTCTCCATGAGGTTAAAAAATATTACTCAGCCGATAGCCCTAACAGTTACCAAAGAGAATTATAAAGTGATAACCAATTATTTCTTAGCTGAAGTAAACATTAATGAAGATGCAGATGATCGAACCGATAGCAAAGCAACTGAACGTTTTGTAGATGGAGATTTATTTGATGTTGAGCAAACAGCTTTGGGCAGGGCATTAATTACAACAAAACAAAGGATTCAGTCTGTTAATATTGGAGGGCTTATTTCAGAAGCACCTATACAGCTCGCCTTAGTTCCCGGAATAAATTCTCATGGTTCATTAAGCGGGCAGGTCGTTAATAATTTTTCATTTAATGCAATAGGTGCATATAGCGCTGGTGTTGATGGGATGGAAATAGGATTGGTTTTTAACATTAATAAAACCGATGTTAGGTATTTTCAGTTTGCAGGTGCTTTTAATTTGGCTGGCGGAAACGTACAGGGTGTACAGATCGCTGGTCTTTTTAATGCTGTATTGGGGAATAGCAACGCATTGCAGATTGGTTTAGGCTATAATCAGATTGGTAAAAATATGCGGGGCGTGCAGGTAGCCGGATTTTATAACAGGGTGAAAGCAGATATGGACGGCATGCAGGTTTCTGTAGGACTTAATGCTGTAGGGGGCAATGTAAATGGTGTGCAGGTTTCAACATTTAATCAGATAAGAAGAAATAAAAGAGGTTTGCAGATAGGGGTTTTTGGAAATGCTGTAGGAGGGAGAAGCTCTGGATTCCAAATTGCAGGTGTTGCCAACTACAATAAAGAAGTTAATGGCTTTAGTGTGGCTTCTTTAACCAATATTACGGCTAAAACGGCCAGCGGAATGCAAATTGCAGCCTTTAATTATGCTAAAACTTTAAAAGGCCTGCAGGTTGGATTGATTAATTTTTCAGGAAAAAATGAAGGATATTCGATTGGCCTGGTTAATGTTGCATTGAATGGTTACCATAAAATAGGGTTTAATACCAACGAAACTACTCCGGTAAATTTTGTTTACAAAGGCGGAAGCAAGCATTTGTACAACATGCTGATGTTTGGAATAGAAAATAAATCATCTTCAAAACTTTATACAGGAGGCTTGGGTTTTGGAACAGAACTTAATGTATATAAACGATTCTCTATTAACCCCGAAATAAGTGCGCAATATGTATACCAGGGAAGCTGGGATCATTTTAATCTTTTAAATAAGATTGAGCTTCCGTTAAACATCAGGCTAAATAAATGGCTGGCCGTGCAGGGTGGCCCATCTTTAAATGTGTATTATACCAAACAAAGTGAAAAAATCGGAGCTTATGGGCTACTCCAGGAAAAGCATAAAGATTTTTCTTTTGGCAATACCAATTATACAGGCTGGCTGGGTTGGAGTGTTGGGCTGCTGCTACTTTAAGTAAAAATCCGGGCCAATAATGTTTTTACAATCGTCACCTTGAAATGGATTCAAGGTGACGAAAAGTACATCCAAATCTATAAAGTTTAAAAGTCTTAAAATTTAAACTCACCTTGCTTAATGATCGAATTCAGTAGGGTTTTTAGCTAAATCTTCTTCAGAAATAACTTTTCTAACTTTCTTTTTATCCAGCCATAAAACCAGTGCAGGTAATAAGGTTAAGTTAAAAATTAAGGCAACAAATAGGGTTATAGAGAGTAATAAGCCTAAAACTACCGTTCCACCAAAAGTTGATGCTGTAAATATCCCAAAGCCAAAAAATAAGATTAAAGCAATATGCGTCATGCTCACGCCCGTTTCAGTTATGGTATCTGTAATTACCTTGCGCACAGGGAAGTTAGTCAAATTCAGCTCCTGTTGGTAGCGGGTTAAAAAGTAGATGGTTTGATCAGAAGCCAAACCAAAAGCGATTGTAAAAATTAAAATAGTTGAAGGTTTTAAAGAAATTCCGAAATATCCCATAATTCCGGCGGTAATAATCAAAGGAACAATATTAGGCAATAATGAAATAAACATAATGCCGAGGCTTTTAAATTGCGCTAGTCGCAATAAAGAAATCAATACAATGGCCAGTGCAATACTTTCAACCAAATGTTTAAGCATATAATCGGTACCCTTAGAAAAAATAATACTTGATCCGGTAAGCTCCACATCAAATTTTGCTGGTGGTAAAATGCTGTCTATTCTTGGTTTTAATTCCAGTAAAATGGCATCGAGTCTTTTCGAACCCACATCCGCCATTTGAAAACTTAGTCTGGTACTCTGTTTATCTTTATCAACAAAATTGTTTAATAAACTTGCATTCCCCTTTCCACCATTAGCAATGTAAGCCAGAATAAAGTTTTTCTCCATATTATCGGGCAAACGAAAGTAGGTAGAATCATTATTGTAAAAGGCCTGAGTGGCATACTTGAGCCCCATGTTTAAAGAAAGCGGTGTTGAAAATTCAGGATAAGCCGAAATCATATTCTCCAGTTTTTCTATCCTTTTTAAGTTGGTCAGGTTTAAAACACCATTTTTTCTTTTAGTGTCTACACTCACCTCTAAGGGTAAGATACCTTCAAAATTTTTCTCAAAGAATTTAAGATCGGTTAAAATTTCGGAGTTTTTAGGTAAGTCATCTACAACATAACCATTAACATTAATTTTCATTACACCTATAAAAGCAATAATTGCAATTACAATGGTGCCAATGTAAATTAAGCTGCTTTTGTTTTGTACTAATTTATCTGTACCCACCAAAATACGATGTAAAAAACCCGCTTCAACATGGTTTTGGGCTTTTAATTTCGGTGCAGGTAAATAACTGAAAATAATGGGTACAAGGCATAAACACATTAACCAGGTAACCATAACGTTTATAGAAGCAACGCTACCAAATTGCATTAACAACTCGCTTCCGGTAAAATACAAAACACCAAAACCAATCGCTGCGGTAATGTTTGCAATTAAAGTAGTTACCGCAATACGCTCTATGGTAATGCTTAAAGCTTTTTGTTTATCGCCATGTTTCCTTAATTCATTTTGGTATTTATTTAAGAGCAATATACTATTCGGGATACCGATAATTACAATAAGAGGCGGAATTAATCCAGTTAAAATGGTTAATTCAAAGCCAAACAATACCAATGTTCCAATGCTCCAGATTACACCCATAATAACCACAAGGATGGGGAAGAACACCGCATAAAACTTTCTGAAAAATAATAAGAGGATAATCGCCGAAACGAGTATTGATAAACCCAGAAAGAGAACAAACTCATTACTTACAAGCTTACTAACAGCTGTACGGATATAAGGAAGGCCTGAAATATGTACCTGGATTTTAGTCGATTTCTGAAAAGCCTTTGCTTTTTCTTCAATCTGCTTTAAAATCGGATTTCTCTCAGCGGTATTAAGTATTTTGGTATCAAAGGTTATCGCCATCAAAGTAGCGTTAGTTTTATTAAAAACCTTTCCTTCAAAAAATGGCGTATTATATAAGGTATTTTTGATAGAATCCATCTCCGCATCCGTTTTAACCAAGCCACCGGGCAAAGGTTTTAATGCGAATTTCTGATTTACCGTATCTTTTTCAAGCTGAAAAATTCTTCCGGTTGATAAAACTTGTTTAATGCCTTTTAATTTTTGGATTTCTGTGGAAAGCTGAACCCATTGATTATAAACCTCTTTTTTAAAAATATCAGGAGATTGTATGCCAACAACCATAATGCTTCCATCTTCTCCAAACTGTTTTTTAAAGGCATTATACTTTATGAAGGCGCTATCTGTAACGGGTAAAATTTTACTTCCTGTATAAGATAATTTAACATTTTTAGCCTGCCAAGCCATGAAAACAGTACCCAATAAAAAAAATACGATGATAGCAATTCTGTTCTGAAGGATGAATCTCGATAGCTTAACCCACATGTGAAGTTTAGTTTTAATTTATAGTAATAACGACAAAACTAAACCTTATTTGCAAATGAGGAATATTTTTTGCGTATTTAAATTTGCACAAATAACATACTTTTGAAAAAATTGTTTGATCCGTATGCTACATAAAGTTAGAGGTATAGTTTTAAAGACCACAAATTACAGCGAAACCAGTGTGATTGTACAGGTTTTTACCGATAAATTTGGCATGCAGTCGTACCTGATTAATGGAGTTAAAAAGCCCAGGGCGAAGATTAAAATGAATATGCTCCAATCGCTTCATTTATTGGATATGGTGGTGTATCATAAGGTAAATACAAATATCCAGCGCATCTCGGAACTTAGGCAGACCCCAGTTTTTAAAACGATACCCTATGATGTAATTAAAAGCAGCATCACCATTTTTTTAAATGAGGTGCTGTATAAAAGTATCAGGCAACAATCCGCAGATGAAAGTTTATTCAATTATATTTTTAATTCTATTGCATGGTTTGATGAGAATACAGAACTGAATCCTAATTTTCACCTTTCGTTTTTATTAAAATTAACCCGTTTTTTAGGTTTTTCGCCAAATGATAAACGCAGAGCTGATCAAAATTATTTTGATTTACAGGAGGGCGCATTCGTATCAAGGCCGCCAATTCACAGCAATTATCTCGAATTGGAAGATGCTTTGCGCTTTATTTCACTTTTTAATGCGCCATTAGAAAAAATATTTGAAATAAAATTCAGCAATGTTCAGCGCAGATTTCTGTTAGATAAGATATTGGTTTTCTATACCTTACATACAGCCTCTTTCGGCGAAGTTCAGTCGCATAAAATCCTCGAAACATTATTGGCTTGAGAAAAATGAAAAAAATATTTGCACAACAATTTTATAGCGCTATATTTGCATTCCCAAACGGAGAAAGGGAAATTAGCTCAGCTGGTTCAGAGCACCTCGTTTACACCGAGGGGGTCGGGGGTTCGAACCCCTCATTTCCCACAAAAAAGCCTTTCATTTAAACTGGAAGGCTTTTTTATACTAAGTTTGGAATACCCTAAAAAGGGAAATTAGCTCAGCTGGTTCAGAGCACCTCGTTTACACCGAGGGGGTCGGGGGTTCGAACCCCTCATTTCCCACACTAAGCCTTTCAGTAATACTGGAGGGCTTTTTTCGTTTAAATATTTATCGCGTAAAATATTGTCATTAATGAAGCTCTTTTTCTACGCAAACGATTGATTCTAATTTTAATAAGGCATAATTTCAACCTTTCCCCGCGTTTTGTTTAGGTCTATAGTTGCCAAATCAGCGTTTAAAAAATAAATGTTTTCAACAAATTTCTCTTTGTAGTATTAATTATTCACTAAAGTTATTTCTATTAAAAATCAACGTTCTTTAAAACAAACGTTTGCGCTGATTTTTGTGCTGTATTTTTATCGTTGTTTAGTTCGCTAATGTTAAATTAGGTTACTAATGTGTTGATATAATACATCTTAACTAAACTATAAATACAAGCTTAACCAATGAAAAAAATAACTAAATCAATAGCAAACCTAATGGTATTGGGTTTTGTATTACTTACCGTTTCCTGTAAAAAGCAAGAAACTGGCTTGAGCCAAAATGATACGATTTTAAATAAAGAAGGGTTGCTATCTGCAAAATCTTTGGGAGGCACATCGCTAACCGTTTCTATGGGTGGTAATGCTTTCGTAACTACATTAGCCTCTGGCGGTGCCGAAACGGTTACAACTACAAAATTAGCCAACTGGACCAATGCAAACAGTATTTTCAGTTCTTACTTCAGGTTAGGAAATACAGGGGCGCTTACGGTAGCTGTTAAAGCTTCAGTACCTACCGGCACAAGCGTTTTGAAAATTACCATCAATGGTACGCCTTTTAATGTAACCGCAACAGGTTCTGCATATACCACGTATAATGTGGGTACGATTAATATCACCAATCCAGGTTATGTAACGGTTCAATTCCAGGGAGTAAGCAAAACAGGTTCTTATTTTGCCGATGTAACCGATCTGGTAATTAGTGGTTCTTCAGTAGCTGCTAATGTTAATTATGCTGATGACCCTGCAAACTACTATTGGTCAAGACGAGGACCTTCAGTTCATTTAGGTTTTACAACTCCAGCCAATACAGAGTGGTTTTACAATGAGGTTACTGTTCCATCAGGGCAGGATAAAATCGGAAGTTATTATATGGCAAATGGTTTTAATGGTGGATATTTCGGTATGCAGGTAAATTCAGCAACAGAGAGAAGAATGATTTTCTCTGTCTGGAATCCAACATCGGGAACAACTACCTGGACCAGGAAAGGAACCAATGTGGTTGCCACTAACTTTACCGGAGAAGGGGAGGGCGGACAATCTTACTTAATATACAACTGGATTACGGGAAATACTTATAAATTTTTAACACAGGCAAAACCTGATCGCCTGGGAAATACCATTTATTCTTCCTGGTTTTATGCGCCTGAGTTAAACACCTGGACTTTTATGGCTTCATGGAAAAAGCCAAATACAAATGCTTATTTAGGAGGTTTATATTCCTTTCTGGAAAACTTTATAGATACCAATGGTTATTTAGGAAGAAAGGCAGAATACAATAACCAGTGGATTAGAAATACTTCGGGTACCTGGACAGAAATTACCTCGGCTAACTTTACCGTGGATGCTACGGGAAGTAACCAGCAGCGAATGGATTTTGCAGGCGGCGTATCGGGCGGGAAGTTCTATTTGCAAAATGGTGGTTTCTTTTCCAGCTATGTAAATGCCAACCAAACCTTTACCAGAACGGCAACCGGTGCGGCACCAACTGTTGATTTAACTACACTTCCATAACGGTTTAAGGGCAAAGCAGGTTGATGTATACTGTTTTGCCCTTAATTTAAAGTAATCGCAATAAATTATTTATCTTATTCAAATTTATATCCGAAATTGGCAGGAGAAATTTGTTTTAAAATGTAGATGGGTAATAAAATTGTTCGCTTTATTTTCTTTGGGAACTACTTCGTAGGGATACTGGCCGTTGCCCTAACAATAGAAGCAACTCAACAACTCCGGTTGCCTTACAATTCCTTAAATTATTTTGCATTGTTGTTTTTAGCACCCATCATATATTATACTTATGCTTACAATAAGGTTTCTACAGAGCCATCTTTAACCAACCCACGTAACCAATGGTATTATAAACATAAAACTTTTATTAACTGGAGTCAGGGCTTACTCTTTGGAATTTGTTTACTGCTGGCGGTTAATTTGCTTTATATAAACGATCACAATATCCTGAAGTTACCCCTTAGTTATTGGGTTGCAATCCTAATCATTATTGTAGCCGGAGGCTTATATTATGGATTACTTCCCCGTTCATTTATTAAATTTAATCTACGCAGTACAGGTTGGCTCAAAGCTTTTGTAATTGGTTTTGTATGGGCTTGTTGCGCAAATGTACTGCCCTTAATTATGCTGAAAATTGAAACTGGAATTGAATACCATGATTCGGTTTTATGGACCTGGCTTTTTATTAAAAACTGGATGTTTTGCACAGTAAATGCCATTATTTTTGATATTAAAGATTATCCAACTGATGCGAACAAACACCTCAGAACATTTGTAGTGCGATATGGTTTGCGGAATACCATTTTCTATGTGTTAATCCCCCTGTTAATTATTGGGCTTATTTCTTTATTTGTATTTGCATATTTTAAAGGTTTTGGCATATTGCAGGTATTTTTTAACGTTTTACCCTTTGTGCTTACCATTTACGTGGCCTATTCCATGCATAAACGGAAAAATATTTTGTATTACTTAATGGTTATTGATGGTTTAATTTTATTCAAAGCCATCTGTGGTATTATAGGTATGCAATTTGTTCATTAGTTTACCAAAACACCAGTTTAAAAACTAACCCATGATGATTAATAACTACGATAAAATTGCCAATCATTATGATCAGCTTAGCAGAATGGTATTTTTTAAATCGCAGTTAAATGCACAAATCAACCAATTAAAATACCTCAAAAAAAATAATGTTATTTTAATCGTTGGTGGCGGTACCGGATGGATTTTAGAAGAAATAGCCCAGCTTTTTGATACAGGATTACATATTGTGTACGTAGAAATATCAGAAAAGATGATCGAACTTTCGAAAAAAAGAAAGATTAAAAACAATCGGGTAGATTTTGTACACATAGGTATTGAAGACTTTCAAACCAGTTTAGATTTTGATGTTATACTAACGCCTTTTCTGTTTGATAACTTTACCCAGAATAAGGCTGCAACGGTTTTTGAAAAATTAGATTCACTTTTAAAAAATAATGGGTATTGGTTTCTGGTTGATTTTACGCTAAACAAAGGAAACGGGAAATGGTGGAAATCAATTTTACTTAAATCTATGTACATTTTTTTTAAACTGTTAAAAATTGTTGAAGCCTCTAATTTGGTTAATATGGAACCCCATTTCTTATCAAAAGGTTACTTCAAAATAGAAGAAAATTTTTATTACGGAAACTTTATAAAAGCAGCTATTTTCAAGAAAAATTAAATATGACAATATTTTTATGCAACAATGTTGCTTTTGTGTTTTTATAACAGATCTTTGCATAAAAATAATACTATGGATTTTGATGTAATTATAATTGGAGGAAGCTATGCAGGTCTTTCTGCCGCATTAACATTAGGCCGATCATTAAGAAAAGTTTTAGTGATAGATGACCAAAAACCCTGTAATGCGCCAACGCCGCATGCGCATAATTTTTTAACACATGATGGAGACAAGCCTGCTGATATTGCAAAAAAAGCAAGACTGGAAGTTGCCCGCTACCTGAATATAAATTTTTTGGATGAAAAAGCGGTTTCAGCCTATAAGCAGGATGAAGGTTTTATTGTTGAAGTAGAAAACGGAACATCGTTCAGTGCCCGTAAAATATTATTATCCAATGGGTTGAAAGATATTATGCCTGATATTAAAGGTTTTTCCAACTGCTGGGGTATTTCTGTTTTACATTGTCCATATTGTCACGGATATGAAGTTCAGAACCAGAAAATTGGTCTTTTAATGAACGGAGATCAGGCATTTGATATGGCTAAAAACCTGAACAACTGGAATAAAGACTTGGTTATATTAACAAACGGGGAAGCGCAGTTTACCGGATCGCAACTGGATAAGTTTAAAGAAAAATCTATTGAAATTATAGAAGATGAAATTGCTGAAATAACACATAAAAACGGAAACCTGAAAAGCGTTGTTCTCAAAAGTGGAAAAGAATTGCCGCTGGTTGCTATATACGCCAGACCGGAAATCGAGCAAAACGGATTATTATTTAAGCACTTAAATTGTGAGCTAACTGAAAACGGAACACTAAAGGTTGACGAATTTTATAAAACAAACATTAAGGGTGTTTATGCAGCAGGCGATTGTGCCTCATTGTTCAGAACACTTGGTGGCGTAACCGCAGCAGGTACAATGGCTGGTGTTATGCTAAATAAGGAAATGATTAATGAAGATTTTTAAAAGAAAATTGAACCTACAATTGCAATCAGAAATAATGCAGCCATTACAACTCTATCTGCGTTAATCCACTCTGCTTTAGTAAGCGGTCTGATTTCTTTTTTTAAACTTTCATCTTTCACCCTGGAAAGCCTGAAAAGGGATGTGTCTAATTTGATAATCATAATGGTCAAATGTTTTATAGGATGTTTTTCATAAAACAAATGTTGAGCCAAATCAAGAAATAATTGTTAAAATGTTAATAACTTATGTTTTTATGTTAAATAATTGATATTTATACTCTTGCAAAAATACATTCAATAAAAAAAGGTACATTTCCTGATCAGAAATGTACCTTTTTTATAAGAACAATGTAGATGATTTACTGCACTGCAGGAAAAAATATTTTATAATTCCTCGGTAACTTTATTCATTTTCGCTTTTAGCTTACTGTTCTTTTTACCATACCAGAAATAAATGGCCAACCCAATAATTAACCAAACGGCCAGCCTTAACCAGGTTTCCCAGGGCAGAAAAACCATCATAGCAATACAGGTTAAAATTCCTAAAATAGGAATAAGCGGAACTAAAGGAACTTTAAAAGGGCGTTTGGCATCAGGATCAGTTTTGCGCAAAATCAGGATACCTACACAAACCATTAAAAAGGCAAGCAAAGTACCAATACTGGTCATTTCTCCTACAACATTTATCGGAACAAAGGCCGCAAACAAGGCGATAAAAATGCAAAGCATAATGTTCGATTTCCATGGTGTTTTAAATTTCGGATGCACATCCGAAAATACTTTTGGTAATAATCCATCTTTACTAATGGAGTAAAACATACGCGATTGTGCCATTAAATCAATCAATATTACTGATGTATAACCAATTAAAATGGCCAAAATAATGGCTTGACTCAACCACGCATAAGGTGTTTTTTCAATGGCAATGGCAACAGGAGCACCACTATTGGCAAATTCTTTATAATTAGCCAAACCCGTCATTACATGCCCGAATAAACCAAACAAAACTGTACAAACCACTAAAGATCCAATAATTCCAATGGGTAAATCACGGGAAGGGTTTTTGGTTTCCTGGGCTGAGGCCGCAACCGCATCAAAACCGATAAATACAAAAAACACCAATCCGGCACCACGTAAAACACCGCTCCAGCCAAACTGTCCAAATGTTCCGGTGTTTTCAGGTATGTAAGGATGATAATTAGCCGGATCTATATATTGCCAGCCAAGCGCTATAAACACCAATACTACACCCACTTTCAAAAACACAATAATTCCGTTTACAATGGCCGAACCTTTTGTACCACGAATTAAAATTGCAGTCATTAATACCACAACCAAAGCAGCCGGAATGTTAATAATGCCATGAACGGAGGTTCCGTCGGCAAGTTTTCCGGTTTCAAAAGGAGATAAGGTAAGTTGCGGAGGCAGATAAATATGCAAACTTGCTAAAAAACGTGTCAGATATTGAGACCAGCTAATGGCAACTGTTGCACAGCCTACAGAATATTCTAAAACCAAATCCCAGCCGATAATCCAGGCAAAAAGCTTGCCCATGGTTGCGTACGAATAGGTATATGCACTGCCCGCTACCGGAATCATGGATGCAAATTCGGCATAACATAATGCTGCAAAACCGCAGCCCAGGGCTGCAATTACAAAAGAAAGGGTTACCGCAGGCCCAGAGTGGTTTGCTGCTGCGAGCCCGGTAATGGAAAATAAACCGGCACCAAGCGTTAAGCCCACTCCAATTAAAATTAAGTTAATTGGACCAAGCGTTCTTTTCAGTGTGCCCTCGCCTTTTTCGTTTGCTTCAGCAACTATGCTGGCAATAGATTTCTTCATGAAAATAAATTAGAATGTGCAAAAATATTAAAATATATTAAATCTATAGTATTTATATATTAATATCTTTTTAGGTCATTTTTTTGCGTTTAATAAAATTTTAAATAAAAATACTAAAATTTTATTTATCTGATTTTGAGTTTGTTATGTGTTTATTTTAATTTATTTTAGTACTATGTATTGCATAGTACATTATTAAACATATATCTTTGTATTATGATAGCAGAAAATACGCAAACACAAATGCGGAAGGGAATTCTGGAATATTGTGTTTTATCGATAATCTCCCGGGGAGAAATATACGCCTCAGATATAATTGCCGAACTGAGGTCGGCAAAGCTTTTGGTTGTAGAGGGCACTTTGTATCCGCTACTGACCCGGCTTAAAAATAACGGCCTTTTGGCTTACAATTGGGTAGAGTCTACTTCCGGCCCGCCGAGGAAATACTATACACTTACTGAAGTAGGAAAAGATATTTTATCTCAACTGAATCAAACCTGGCAGGAATTGGCTTATGCTGTGGGGATTTCGCAAAAAGGAGCCAATTCATAATTATTAAATCATACAGAAATGGAAAAGACCATCATCATAAATATAGGCAACACCATCATTCACATAGAAGAAAGTGCCTACGAACTCTTAAAAGCATATTTGACCGAAGTAAAACAACATTTTGCGAATCATGCAGATGATTTGGAAATTGTAACTGATATTGAGAACAGAATTGTTGAATTGCTTACAGAACAATTAGAAGAGCAGAAAAAACAGGTAGTTGATTTACCTAATGTAAATTTTGTAATTGGTAAAATGGGTCGTGTTCAGGATTTCGATACCGTTGAACAAGGAGAAGAAGAGCCCGTAATAAACACAAATTTTCAGTACCATGCTGAAAAAAAATTATACCGTGATATGGATGATCGTGTTGTAGCGGGAGTTTGTTCGGGTATAGCACATTATGTAAATATCGAGGCCAAATGGATCAGAATGGCAACCTTCCTGATTGCATGTATAGGCGGATTCGGGCTCTTGGTTTATGCTTTATTATGGATTATTATGCCGAAAGCCAAATCACGTTTAGAGAAAATGGAAATGAAAGGTGAGCCGGCCAATCTTCAGGGATTTCAGAAAAACCTGGATGAAGAACTGGAAGCTGTTAAAGATCGTTTAAAAGAAGTTAATGCACACGCGCAACCTATTTTTGCCCGTTTCGGCCAGGTAATTGGTGAGTTTTTTGAGTGGCTTGGAAGTTTTATATCAGGTACGGGTAAAGTTATTTTTAAAGTAATTGCAGGTTTTATTGTTGTATTTGGTGTATTGTTTTTAATCACTTTAATTATTTCTTCAGCTGCCTTTTTAGGTTTTTACGATGGGAATGCTTACGACTATTTTCCTTTATCCATTATCAACTATGGTTACCGCGATATTTTACTTTTATCGGCTTTCACGGTACTTTTTGTGCCAATTTTAGCGCTTGTATTGTTCTCTATTCGTGTTGCTTTTAATAAACAAGCCATTAATAAAACCCTTTCTTTCGCTTTATTAATAATATGGCTGGCCGGCGTGGCAACTGCAGGCTATTATACCGCAAAAATCTCCTCAGAATTTAAAGAACACGCAGAAATTATACAAACAATCGAATTAAAAACATTGCCCCTGTACGTAATAGATATAGATAAAAGCATGTTGTTTAGCCTGGAAGATAGTATTTCTTTTCACATCGGACCTGATTCTTTTAAAAACAGAAAAGTGCTGGATAATCCGGAAGATAATCCTTTCAGGGCACCTAAAAATATAAGAATCAATGTTGAAAAAAGTGAAAGTGGTAAAACAAGTTTAGTGCAAACCTATACCTCGCAGGGCAAAACTTTTAAAATAGCCTTACAAAATGCACAAAACATTGCTTACAGCTATACAAATACAGATAATGTTTTAATGTTTAGCCCAAGGTTACAACTTAAAAAGGACCTGAACTGGAGAGCGCAGGAAGTTAACTTAACCTTAAAGGTGCCCATCGGTACGAAGCTTGTTTTAAAGCAAGACGCTTATCGTTACATCAATAATTTTTATGCCTGGAGCTGTAATGACAATCAAAATAATAGCGATGATTTTAGTACCTGGATTATGACTGATGAAGGATTAAAGTGTAAGTATGAAATTGATCATCCGAAACCAGAAGAGCAAGATCAACAAAATAATTAAAAAATGTCTGTAACCTAAATCTAAAAATTAACGTCGAAGTTAGCATGTAATTTAAAGGTAACCGACAGATTTTAACAATACTTAAACAATAAATCGAACCAGGCGCCAATTTGTTAATCTGCAGATTGGCGGCAAAAAAAATATAACATGAAAACTTTCTTTACGTTAATTGCATGCCTTATGGTATGTGGGGTTTCCTTTGCCCAAAAAATCAATAAACTTTCAGGTAAAGTTGTTGATGAAAAAAACCAGGCTGTACCTTTTGCAATTGTTAGGTTATTGAACCTCCCGGATACTGCTGTGGTAAAAAGTGTATCTACCAATCCGGATGGTGAATTTTTTATAGACCAAGTAAAAAATGGAGATTACCTGATTAGTGTTTCCATGGTGGGTTATAAAAGTAAGAAAACAGCCAGGCTTGCTGTTAACGGTGATCGGAGCATTCCTGCAATTGGAATAGAAAGTACCACCAAACAATTAAATGAAGTAAATGTAGAAGGCAAAAGGCCTTTTATCGAACATCAGATAGATAAAACAGTTTTAAATGTAGAAAACAGCATTGTATCTACAGGCGGTAGTGCTTTAGATGTTTTAGAAAAAGCCCCTGGCGTACAGGTCGATCGCCAAAATGACCAGATAAAGCTGAATAATAAAGCAGGGGTACTGATTATGATTGATGGAAAAACCAATTACCTGTCGGGTGCAGATGTAACCACTTTATTGGGTAACATGAGCAGCGATCAGATTGGAACGATTGAGCTCATTACTAATCCATCATCTAAATACGACGCTGCGGGTAATGCTGGGATTATAAATATTAAGTTGAAGAGAAATAAAGCCTACGGTACAAATGGTACAGTATCTGCAAATCTGGGCCGCGGGATTATACCCAATGCACCAAGCGATTTATATCGTGGGGCATTAAATTTAAATTTAAACCACAGAGAAGGAAAATGGAATATTTTTGGAAACGGAAATGTAAATAGAAAGGTAAATTTTAACAATACGTTTTTAACCCGTACTACAGAGTCTGATGGTTTAGCCAGTGTGTTAACGCAAAATTTTGACCGTCAGAATACCGGAGTAGCTTATCAGGGGAAATTAGGAGCAGATTATTATGCATCTGAAAAAACAGTTTTCGGAGTTATGGTAGATGCAAATACCGTAAGTTCCAAGCTGCTTAATTTAAGCAATACGGATATTAATGAGGTGAAGAATGGCATTCCAAACTCCAGTTCGATCGTTCAAAATGCAAATTCAGAATTTCCAACCAGTAATGTAACGGCAAATTTTAATATTAAGCACGATTATAATAAAGATGGCAAGAGCATTACTTTCGATGCCGATTACTCAGGCTTCAGTAATAAAAAGGATGAAAATTTTTTAGCTGATTATTTAAATGCCAACGGGGCACCAACCAATAATACAACGTTAAAAAACTCAACAGATGCCAGGATTAACGTGTATGCTGCAAAAACAGATTTGACTTTGCCACTTTCTAAAACAATGAAAATTGAAGCAGGTTTAAAAAGCAGTTATGTGGTAACCAAAAATGATTTTATTTCGGAGCAATTTATTGGCGGGGTATGGCAAAATGATTTTAGCAAATCGAATTACTTTATCTATAAAGAAAATATTAACGCAGCTTATACCAATTTTTCTAAAGAATGGGATAAATGGCAAATACAAGTAGGCTTAAGGGCTGAGCATACCAATTCTAAAGGAAATTCGGTAACCGATAATAAACAGGTAAATAGAAATTATCTCTCTCTATTTCCAACGATATTTATTAACCAAAAATTAGATAAGGATAATAACATTCGTTATTCGTATAGCAGGCGCGTAGATAGACCCAATTACCAGCAATTAAATCCATTTGTGTTTTATTTGGATCCATTAGCCGTAGATCAGGGAAACCCATACTTAAAACCTCAGTTTACTGATAATTTCGAAATCGGATATACTTACAAACAAGCATCATTTACTTTAAATTATTCGGATACCCGCGATATGATTACCCAAATTAGCAAGCAGGATGATGCAACCAGGGTAATTAGCGTTATCCGCGAAAATTTGGGCCGGTCGCAGAATTTTTCTGCCAATGTTTATGTGCCGGTAAGAATATTTAGCTGGTGGAATTTACAGAACAGCGGCAGTTTATATTACCGGAAATTTAATGATGGTAATTTAGAAGGCGCTGCATATCGCGCCAGCAAAGCGTCGTTTAATTTGTATACTTCGAGTTCCTTTACTTTACCAAAAAACTTTAGCTTCGAGATCAATTTCTGGTATAATTCGCCAAGTATTTCCGGTGTGGAGCAAACCACCATTCCCCAATATGCCTTAAATGCAGGTTTGCAGAAAAGTATGCTGAACAAGAAACTGAAGTTCAGGTTAAATGTAGATGATATTTTTTTAACCAACCATTGGGAAGGTAAATTAGAATATCAAAATATTAATATGACGGTGGTGAACCATTACATTAGCCGAAGAGCGTATTTTAGCATCAGTTATGCATTTGGAAATCAGAATGTAAAATCAGAAAGAACTCGGAATACGGCTACTGACGATATTAAAGGCAGGGCCGGAGGTAATTAATTATTATACTTTAAATAAAACAGACATGAAATTTTTAATCTACATCATCTCAATTGTATTGTGTACACTGAGTTTTGGTTGTAACCGGCGTAATAATAATTTAAACGTCTCTATCAGAGATACCAACAGTTCTTACGATTTTAAAGCAGAATATCCGGAAGATAAAACCAAAAATTTGGAAAAATTCCTCGATTCTGCATTAAACGAAAAGCTTTCACTGGATGAGGACCTGGATTTGGTTATAACCTTGCAAAACGGACAAAAAGTTGATTTGAAGGCATCAGCAGGTATAATTGAAATGAATTTTAAGAAAGCTGGCAGTACAGCGGGAGGCTATTTACAGGTTAAAAAAATAGCCGAGGGTGCAAATAAAATTTTAACCCAAAAATAGATTTTTTTAAAAAAAGATAAAACCTTTTGGGTTAAATGTCGTTTTTATCCATACATCTGCCTGTTTAAAACAGGAAAATATTTATACTTATTTATTTTGTTAGGAGCGCTGGGATAGCGCCCCTTTTTTTTATGGCTATTCTGATAAACTAATGTTAAAACTTAATTAAAAGCTTTTCTGCAGTTAATTTATCATTTTGATAGTATTCGAAAAACCAGTTCCCATTTTTCTTTAAAACGATACCATTTGCGGTTCCGTTGCTGGCAATAAAATATTCGGGAACCGAGGTTTTTAATAGGGTTAAAACTATTTTAGGCGCTGTATTAATAAGTTGATAACCATTCGTTACCGGTTGTGCATAAAGCGTTCCATCCACAGGTTTAACTTCTTCCACCGGTGTTTGCACAACTGTGTTTGTGGTTGCTGTTGCAGTTTGTACGGTTGCAACTGCGGGTACAGGGGTTGCTTGCTGGCTCGCGGTTGTAGTGGCGCTGTAAGCATATTTTGCCTCATTTAAAGAACTCAAAGCATCTCTTAAAGCTAAGTTATAAGAAACCTTATATTCTTTCTCCCTGCTTTTTCCTTCTTTGCTTTTAAACAGGATATTACCTTTACAATCTTTAAGTATGAAGGTTAAATTAGTGGTAAACATGGTGTTTTTCTCCAATAAATCGGCTACTAATGCATCACATTTATTGTTTGCAATTTCAGTTGGCAGTTGCGCATTGTCATAATAAACCGAAAAACCCTTTTCTTCCAAAACAAGTTTAGTAAGGCTGTTTAAATTATATTGGTTGGTTTCTTTAAGAAAACTAAATTTTTCGGGTACAATTACATATTTATAATTGTTAATGGTGCTTTGGGCAAAACTTGCTACCGAAATAAATAGCAGGCATATAAAAATATATTTTTTCATAATAAACAGGTTTGGTTGTCTTGCGCTGTACATTAAGCAAACAATGTTATAAATATAGTTTTATGCTGATAACTTAACAAGATCAAAATAAATTTAGCTGAAATTTAATAGGCTGATAAGTGGTAACTTGCTGAAGTTTAATGTTATATTTGTTTATAACGACTTCGTAGCTCAGTTGGTAGAGCAACAGACTCTTAATCTGTGGGTCCAGGGTTCGACCCCCTGCGGGGTCACCTTAAATAAGCAATGCAATAATTTTCTTATGTCGTATATCTATACAAGCTAAAGTACAGCAGGGAGTATATATTTTTCTATAATCTGATCGGCTTGCTGATGAGCAAAGGAAGTTCCGTAGGCGGATGCATCAATCACTACAACTAAATCTATATCCTTAAAAATATAAATTTTATTTCCACCATTGCCGGAGCTGTAGTAAGTTTCTAATTTCTTTCCATTAATATTGAAAGTTTTGTTCCAGAAAAGGAATCCATAAAAACCAGGTCTATCTGCTGGCAGCGTTTGCAGGTGGCGAAATGATTTTTCTACCCATGATTTTGGCAATACCTGTTTTCCATTCCATATCCCGTTATTCTTGTAAAGCTGTCCTAATTTCGCAAAATCAAGAGCCCTTAATCGGAGTCCACCACCGGTAAAAGGTTTGCCCTGAGGCGTGCGCGCCCATTCAAGCGAATCGATACCTAAAGGAGCGAATAATTTATTTTTTGCATACAATTCTAAGCCACCAGGTATTACTTTATCCATAATATCTCCTAAAAGCATTGTGCCAACGGTGAAATAAGACCATTGCTTCCCGTTTTGTTTATCTTCAGCCATATTCAAATCGAGCGCAAATTTCACATAATCGGTTGTTGGATACATGTTTTCTTCATTGCCCGGAGATTCTCCCAAATCATCGTTTCCATCAAAAGCAGAACTCATTGTTAATAAATCAGCTAAACGCACATTTTCCTTTTTAACGGATGGATTTTTGAATTGCTTTAAATCGTAAAACTCACTTAGTTTTTGTTCTTCCGACTTCAGGTAACCATCGTTAATGGCCATACCAATTAATGTGCCTGTAAAAGATTTACTTACGGAGCGGGGATCGTGAAGGGTAGATCTGGATTCTCCATTAAAATATTCTTCCAAAAATAATTTTCCTTTTTTAATCACCACTATTGAATTGATCTTTTTGTAAGATTGATCTACTATTTTAGTGTTGAGTTGTTTAATAAGTTCACGATCATATTTTCCTGTAAAAAGTGGCCAGCCACTACCAGGTAAAATTTGTTGAGTTTTAATCATTTGTGGATCAATAGGTGGGATAATCCTGGTAATATTGATATTGGCTGTTAATAAAACTGGAGAATAAATTCTCTGGGAAGCATCAATATAAGTTCTGATTTGTATGGTTAGCTTTTTTGGTTCGGTGCCTAATAAATTTATACCTGCGTAAATCATAAAACGATCCCACATGTTTAAACTCCATAAACCGGATCTGCTTGAACTTATCAATACTACCGGGAGTGGCTTTCTTATAACTTTATCCTGAGAAAGAATAGCGCCAGGATGCAAATCTTCTTTATAAACAAGTTTATCATTTAGCAGGAAGGAAAACTGAAAATTACCAAGCTTAATTGCTGAATCGCCTTTAATTGAAGGGGCTAATTCGGCAAGTTCTTCAACAAGTGATTTTTCTGTATTTAACAGTAGGTATAAATCTTTATTACTTCCAATATTATAGTTGGAAATTGTCGGCTCCTTTAAAGCGGAATCCGTTTGAGCATTAGGCCGATGATCGAGAAACTTTAAGCCTTTTAGTTGGGCAGTTGCAGTAATGCTTAAGACTAAAGGTATGGCAAATATGGCCAAAAATAAAAATCGCTTCATATAAATAATTTAACTCAACAAGGTTAATGCTTTTTGAAACTATAAAATAGTACAGAATTAACATGACTCATTTTATTTGGGGTTTTACCTTAAATACCGTTGATACTGATGTGGCGTAACACGAAACTCTTCCTTAAAGCATTTAATAAGGTGGGTTTGATCATAGAAACCACATTCAAAAGCAATTTGGATAGCTGATTTGGTTCCAGAATTAAGCTCCGCTGCCGCTCTGCAAAGTCTGATACTACGGATATAAGCCCCTAAATTACATCCAAAATATTTTGGAAAATACCTGGAGATATGGACTGGATGTATGCCCAGTACATCAGATATAGATTCGAGAGAATGACTTAAATGAGGGTTATCTTGAAGCAGTTGCTCCAGTTTATTAATCCAATCTGGCGGTTGTTTGTAACTGCGAAAATCTGTTTTTTTCGAAAGTTTATCAAGTGCTGATATGGTTAGTGCGTGGATTGATAATGGAGTGGTATCATCTTGGTTTTTGGCAGATAATAAAATTTGATGGAAAAGTGATTTTACCAAGGGATTAATTACCTCAAAGCTCCCGGCCGCAATATCATTATCTGCAAATTCTTTAAGCCATTTTGGTGATAATTCAAGATGCATTCCCTTAGTATAACCTTTTGGTTTTATGTTGTAATGTGGCTCCTGGCAATTATGAAAAGGCAAGGTTCCTGAACCGCAGTTATGACGTTCTTTTTTGTTGATTTCTGAAACCTGTCCTGCCAGCAGAAAAGTAAAATAAGCGTTCTCGTGAAAGTGCCAATCAACAAAGGCATGCGTATATTCTGTATTGGTTATGGTAAGGCCATCCAACTTAATAGTTTGATCGGTATTGCCAAAAAAATTGCCAGACGATAGAGCTTCCATTCCTTATTTTAATTAAGATAAAAAAAGCAGACTATAGTTACAGCTTAATTATTTATTAACGGTTAGAAATAAAAATCTTTGTAATCGAAAAGGAGATTTTTTAATTTTATCTAACTGGAGAAAATTTTTGATACTTAAGGTTTTCCAGATTTAGAAATAATCTATGAAAAAGCTAAGAAAGCCTTTCATAGAGAAAAGCTCTTTTTGTTTTTTAAAAATTTGAGGAACTAAAAAAATCCTTTCCGGCAGGGAAAGGATTTAACTTATTGGAAAGACTATTTCTATTTAGAAATTTCTAAGTCCTGATCTTTTTGTGCTTTTTTATTCCAGTTGCCAAATGCTTTTTTAACTGATGTTTTAGCCTCGTCAGAATGTACATCGCCAGCTACAGTAAGGTGGAAATTTGCAGGTGTAATTTGATTATAAAAATCGGTTACATCTGATAAAGAAAGTGCCATAACAGAATTTTCATTTACGGTTCCGTCGTAATCATAATCTTGTGCTTTAAGGCTTAACATTAATTTTGCTTTTGCAGTGTTAAAGTTGTTTTGATTTAAAGCAATATTTTGAACTGCTGCGGCCATATTTTGTAATTCTTCATCAAAATTTGCTGTTTGGGTTGCAATGCTGCCGGTACGATCTTTAAAGCTAATATTTTCGTTTTTGCCAGCATTTTCGCCAATCATGGCTACTAATAATTCAGCTACACCGTCTTTTCTGTTCTTAAGGGTGCGGGTATCCAAAGTGAAATTAGAATAGGCTTTTGGCGATTGGTTATTTTCTGAAATGATAACATTCATTCCGTTTTTTAATTTAAAACTAACAGGTTCTTTAAAAGTGATTTGCGCCTGGCTGGTATAAACTGTTAATATACTGATGGTAGTGAATAAAACTTTTTTTAGGATGCTCATAACATTTTTTCTTTTTTGTAATTGTTGAACAAATTTAGCTTTGGTTTTAATTAGCACCTATAAACCATCGGTAGAAAGGCAAAAATGAGAGTTGAACAGACCGATTTAATCTTTTAAAATTTAAGCTCATTCATTTTATTCATTTATATTGGGCTATGTTTTTAAAGTGTTGATATACTTAAATTTATAATTCAAATCATCCCCTTACATATGAATTGCCTGATTGTTGACGACAACAAAATAGCGCTTAGTGCACTAAAGCATTTGGTAGAAATGGAGGAATCGCTAACCTTAATTGGTGAGTGTATGAATGCAACCGAGGCTTACCAGAAAATTGCCAGCCACAAAATAGATTTATTATTGCTTGATGTGGAAATGCCAGGTATTACAGGTTTGGAACTTGTTGATGGTTTAGGGAATATAAAACCACTAATTATTTTTATCAGTTCGAAAAAGGATTATGCTGCCGACGCTTTCGACTTAAATGTGGTAGATTTTATTTTAAAACCTGTAACGCCTGCCCGGTTTTTAAAAGCTATCGTTAAAGCCCGGGAAATATACAAGAGTAGAAACCTGTTTATAGAAACCAAAAAGGACGAATTCATCTTTATCCGTGATGCAGGGGTAATCAGGAGGCTAAAGCTAAGTGATATTTGCTATTTGGAAGCAAAAGGCGATTACGTGAAGATATACGATGCTGATAAAATTTATACTATTCATTCTTCTCTCAAATCTGTAGAGGATAAACTTTCACCAGATTTATTCTCACGGGTACACCGTTCTTTTATTATTAATGTAAGTAAAATTGATACGATTGAAGGCGGCACTTTAATCATCAATAAAAGTTTTGTGCCCGTTTCCGACGCCTATAAATCTGCATTAAATAAAAGGATGCAAATCCTTTAAATAACCAAAAAATGACCGATAAATCTGATCTTTTAAAAAGAATACCTGCAATTCCTGTCAGTCCAGAGTATAAAGTAATTAATCTGGATTATCTCCAGGAATTAAGCATGGGCGATACGGTGTTTCAGGGAGAGCTGACGAAACAATTTATTGAAATTTCCATTCAGGAAGGAACACAACTGCAAAGCTATTTCGAGGCACAAGATTATTCTAAAATGCAACCTGTAGCACACAGTATGCTCTCTACTATTTACGTAATGGGTTTAGGTCCGAAACTCGAAACCCATCTTCAGGCATTAAAGGATTACAGCGTACCTAAAAAACTTAAAATGCACATTGAAATTATAAATGAAGTGTGTAAACAAGCAAGGGCAGAGGCACGGATTTTTTTAGAAAGTTTATCCTGAAGGAATGTAATCGCTTAATTAATTTATAGGTGCTTTAGTTGATATTTGTATATTTAGCCTGGTAAAAGCTTCACTATATGTGTGGCTTTTTTCTTTAATACACTTTTGCCCGGATGAATTATAATCTTTTAAAGACATAAAAAATGGAAAACTATAGTATTGTTCTGCTTATTATGGGGATTATGATTGGCTTATCGGCACTTGCAGATAAGATTAAGTTGCCTTACCCAATTTTATTGATTGTTGCCGGTATTGCCATTGGCTTTATCCCGTCTTTGCCAAATATTACGCTAAATTCGGAGGTGGTGTTTTTAATTTTTTTACCTCCATTATTGTACGATGCTGCATTTAACATCTCTTTTAAGGAATTTAAAACCAATATTAATACAATTAGTACTTTGGCTATTTCTTTAGTGTTTTTAACTACGCTGGCTATAGCGGTATTTGCCCATTATTGCATTCCGGGTATGACGTGGCCGTTATCTTTTGTGCTCGGCGCCATTCTTTCTGCAACAGATGCGGTAGCTGCAATGAGTATCACCAAGGGCCTGGGTTTAGAACATAAAACCACAACTATACTGGAAGGCGAAAGCCTGGTAAATGATGCATCGGCATTGGTTGCCTATCGTTTTGCCGTAGCTGCGGTAACCGGATCGGCTTTTGTATTCTGGAAAGCCTCCTTGGAATTTGTTGTTTTAATGGGTGGTGGTTTTTTAGTGGGCATGGTTATGAGTAAAATACTGTCCTTTATCATACAACGGATAAAAGAAAATAACCTTGTCGTAATTAGTTTTATGCTCATTATGCCTTTTATTTCTTATTTAACGGCCGAAGCACTCCACGTATCGGGTGTAATTTCTGTTGTGGTACTGGGGCTCGGTATTTCGAGGTTTAGCAGAAAGGTTTTTCCGGAAGGGTTAAAAAATCAATCCAAATCCATTTGGGATATTATTATTTTTCTGTTGAATGGATTAATCTTCATCCTGATTGGGCTTCAATTTCCATATTTAATTAAAAACATTAGCGAGGCCAGTATATATACATATATAGGTTATGGTTTTATGATTACCGTTGTTGCGCTGTTGTTGCGTATGGGCAGAATGTTTTTGCAGCAGTTTAATCTTCAGAAAGCATTTAGCAGTGGCAAACATAAAATTACAGAAAGTGCTTTGCTCGATCTGAAAAATAGTTTAATCATCAGTTGGTCTGGTATGCGTGGTATCGTATCGTTGGCTATTGCCATAGGTTTACCTACTACTTTAGGCGATGGTTCGCCATTTCCGCAACGCAATGCCATTATCTTTATCTCTGTAGTGGTGGTTCTTTTTACATTGATTGGACAGGGGCTTACCTTGCCGCTATTGGTTAAATGGTTAAATAAAAAAGAAGCTGTTTAGGCCGTCGCTCCAAATTGCCTTAGAGCGACGGTGTAAAGTTAATTATAGCTTATAAAGGTCTGCTGCGCCACTATTTTCATAAAAAACTTTATAATCCTTAATATTCAGCATATCGTAAACGGCTTGGTTTTTATCCGTGCTTTTATCATAATAAGCTTTGCAAATCTGATAACCTATCCAATAGCCCAGATCTGCAGGTTTTTCTGCTGTTTCCTGGCTTCCATTTCCAATCCAGTTTTTTGCACGGTTTAAGTACATTTCTTTTCTAAAATCTGTCCAAACCTGTTTTTCCTTTCCTATAGCCCAAACATGCAAACGCGCATTGGCATTTTTACCTGAAATTAATTCGCCTAAAAAATCAGCCATTCCTTCCACCAGTGCAGCACCTAAAAGGGTGGTGTCTCTGGCTACATCTTTTTGGTTAAAATGAATTAATTCATGTGCAATTAAATAGGGGATTCCATTCACTTTACCTAAATTATTGCGTTGCCAAAGCGTTAGTTCTCCCAAAGGAATGTCATCACTGCCAGCAGATTGATCTAATCCTATAAGTAAACCAGCATCGGATACAGTACCACCCGAATTGAAAGAACCAATTACAAAGTAAATGGATGGGAACCTGGCATCCGGGTAAGTTTCTTTAAACTTTTTAAAGCTTTTGAGCATCATTGGCTTTTGAGCATCAACCAGGTAGGTGTTTTTACGAATGGCTGCATAAAATTTTGGTTTTCTATCCTGTGAATTGATAAAACCTTTCATGGTCCAAACTTTGGTGGCAAAATAATCCTGCATGCCTTCAGATCCTGGATCGACATAATACTTTTTAAAAATATTTAGCCGATTGGCCGTATCTTTTTTCGCGAGATCATAAGCCTTCCAGAAATTGTGAATATCGGAAGTAACCAGTTTTACCTGATTTGGGTCAGTAGTAAAGGATGAGGTTTTAACTTTAACCGAGTTTAAAATTTTACTCCATTCGGGCAACTCGTGCAGACTGATAAAATCGGTATCTTTTTTTATCTGGTCTATATTATTATAACCACCAGAAATGGCATTTTTTAGTAAAATGACTGCACTGTCGGTTTTTCCGGCAAGGGCATAAGCGCAGGCTGCATTGTAGTAGTAGCCCTTTTTAGAACCATTGAAATCAGTTTCGGATGCATTAATAAGGTAATATTTACCTGCTTCAGCGTAATTTTTGGCCTTATAAAGGCTATCTGCCTTTTTAGATTGTGCAAATAAAGAAGTGTTGATTAGCAACAGAATGGGTAGAAAACGAGTAATTTTTAGCATCATCTAAAGTAATGAAAGTTTGTTTAGTATGACGTAAAATTTGCAATTTCCACCCAGCAAGGCTAAACCACCATTTCTACGTTCAGCTTTTAAACCGGCATGATCAATGTTTCGGTTGGCACTGAACAAGCCTTATTAGTTACTTTAAAAGAAAGATTGCGAGCCGGCAATTATTAATAGTTGTTTATGTTTTTATTTGCATTAATGAGCTCGCAGAAATGCTCGGTTTTGCTTCTTTGGTTGTCCAAAGAAGAGAAGCCCCCGCGGCCAGCGGATAAAGTTATTGTCTTCGCCAGACAGGCCTTTTTTCTTTTTCTTGATAAAAAGAAACAAAAATTAATGCTTGCACCCTTTCTTGAATAGCATCATCAGAATTCTGATGGCGGCAATATGAGGCTTAATCCTTTTCACAATCCCTGCGCCCGCTGCATATTCCCTTGATCATTCGGAACATTAAAGTTTATACAAGAATTCTAATATGCTCTTCTGCGAAATGCTGCTATGCCGGATGCGTACTTGGGTTAGAACAGTAGAAGATTTAAAGTTTGTTTAGCATGATTTTGCAATTGCTATTTACACCCAGCAAGGCTAAACCACCATTTCTCCGTTCAGCTTTTAAACCGGCATGGTCAATGTTTCGGTAAGCACTGAAAAAGCTTCATTACTAACTTTAAAAGAAAGATTGCGAGCCGGCAACTTTGCTTCTTTGGTTGTCCAAAGAAGAGAAGCCCCCGCGGCCAGCAGATAAAGTTATTGTCCTCGCCAGACGGGCTTTTTTCTTTTTCTTGATAAAAAGAAACAAAAATCAAGGCTTGCACCCTTTCTTGAATAGCATCATCAGAATTCCTATAGCCGTAATATGAGGCTTAAGCCTTTTCACAATCCCTGCGCCCGCTGCATATTCCCTTGATAATTCGGAACATTAAAGTTTATACAAGAATTCCAATATGCTCTCCTTCGAAATGTTGCTATGCCGGATGCGTGCTTGGGTTATAGTAGTAAAAAGTTAAGGTTTGTTTAGCATGATGTTGCAATTGCTATTTCCACCTAACAAGGCCTAACCAATATTTCTCCGTTACGCTTTTAAACCGGCATGGTCAATGTTTCGGCGGGCACTGGACAAGCCTTATTAGTTACTTTAAAAGAAAGATTGCGAGCCGGCAACTTTGCTTCTTTGGTTGTCCAAAGAAGAGAAGCCCTCGCGGCCAGCGGATAGATAATATTGTCTTGGCCAGACAGGCCTTTTTTCTTTTTCTTGATAAAAAGAAACAAAAATCAAGGCTTGCACCCTTTCTTGAATAGCATCATCAGAATTCCAATAGCGGCAATATGAGGCTTCAGCCCAATTCATAGCCCTGCGCCCGCTGCATATTCCCTTGGTTATTCACAACATTAAAGTTTATTCAAGAATTCTAATGTGCTCTCCTGCGAAATGCTGCTATGCCGGATGCGTGCTTGGGTTAAAACAGTAGAAAATTTAAAGTTAGTTTAGCATGATTTTGCAATTGCTATTTCTACCCAGCAAGGCCAGAGCACGATTTCTCCGTTACGCTTTTAAACCGGCATGGTCAATGTTTCGGCGGGCACTGGACAAGCCTTCTTAGTTACTTTAACAGAAAGATTGCGAGCCGGCAACTTTGCTTCTTTGGTTGTCCAAAGAAGAGAAGCCCTCGCGGCCAGCGGATAGATAATATTGTCTTGGCCAGACAGGCCTTTTTTCTTTTTCTTGATAAAAAGAAACAAAAATCAAGGCTTGCACCCTTTCTTGAATAACATCATCAGAATTCCAATAGCGGCAATATGAGGCTTAGCCCCAATTCACCACCCAACCCCCGCTGCATATTCCCTTGGTTATTCGGAGCATTAAAATTTCAGCAAGAATTCTAATGTGTTATCCTTCGAAATGCTGCTATGCCGGAGGCGTTCTTGGGTTAGAGCAGTGTAAATTTTAAGGCGGTTTAGCATGATTTGGCAGTAGCAATTTCCTCCTAACAAGGCTAAACCACTATTTCTCCGTTAGGCTTTTCCAAAGAAAAGAAGCCCCCGCGGCCAGCGGCTGGATAATATTGTCTTAGCTAAAACTTTTAATAAAAATCAAACCTTTAAACTAATAAAATTGTGATAAAGCCCAAAGCCGGGTAAGCATGTAAGCATAATTTGTAACTTTGGAGTTTAATAATTTATTCACGATTCGTATGAGAAGATATTTTGTAGCCCTTAGTCTTATTTTTTTGCTTAATAGCCTTGCTTTCGCACAACAAAAACCTGCTTACTGGGACGATGTACAGGCCATTAAACATTACGATGCCATGTATAAGGCACCAGCCAATCCTGTTTTGTTTGTAGGTAGCTCTTCTATCAGAAAGTGGGACGACCTAACACAGGTATTTGCAAAACATAATGGTTTAAACCGGGGCATCGGCGGTGCGGTAATTAACGATATCACTTTTTACCTGAACGATATTGTTTTCCCGTATCAACCGCGCCAAATTGTGTTGTATGTTGGTGAAAATGATTTGCCAGATGCAAAAGTAACCCCTGATACAGTTTTAAACAGAACCATTAATTTATATAAATCCATAAGGGCCAAATTGCCAACTACGCCTATTGTTTACATTTCAATAAAACCAAGTCCAAGTCGCGATAAATTCAGAGCAAAGGCCATAGCTTCAAACCAGCTTATTGAGAAGTTTTTAGCTGGAGAACAAAATGTAGTTTTTGTAGATGTTTTTAAACCCATGCTTACAAAAACCGGGGCTTTAAGACCTGAATTGTTTTTGGAAGATATGTTGCATATGAATGCACAGGGCTATGCCATTTGGCGTAAGGCCATTAAACCAAAGTTGATTAAAAATTAGATTTACTTTAAAATAAAACAAGCAGAAGGAAATTTAGGGTCATTAAATACATGTCCTAAAGTTTCTACCATCGTCGTTTGATCAAAAATTATAACCTGCTTTAAATTATCCTGATAGACCGGCCAGCTTATAGTTGCGCCGGTATTTTTATTTAATCCAGGTTCCTGCCCTTTAATAAAGTTAACCCAGTACTGATGGATGGTTGCGGCAAGGTTTGTATTTATTTTTTGTTGCGGTTGATTTGCCTGATACCAGACATATGGTAATTCGGCAGCATGAGTTGCTGGCTTTCCGTCTTTAGCATAATCAAAACGATACATCCAAACATGTTGGTTAACAGTTGATAATTGATTGGCCAACCGGTAACTGTGCATGGTGTACATGTATTGTGTAAGTGTTGTTTTGGCGGCAGAATCTGTACCCAGCCGGCGCTCATTTTGCTTAAAATTTTTTAAGATGTAGCGTGCATTTTGCCCGAACCAATCCTTTAAAACTTTTTTATCGGGCTGATATAAACGTTTATCCATATCCATAAATAAGCGGCTCTCCACTTTGTTGGTGCCAATTAAAAAACGCTTTTCCTTAGCGGTATTTTTAACTGCATAGTCATATGGGTCACCAGAAATGATTACGCCATCTGCTAACGGACCAAAATAGTTTGTACCCTGAGCACCTTTACAAACCTCATTTTGAGCTTTAATTAAATCATTTGCTGATCGGTTTAAAAGATCTTCGGGCTTACGCAGTTTTAGTGCTTTTAGCAATTTAGTACGTATTGCCTTAGCCGTTTTAATATCCCTTACACATTGAACGCCGCCACTTTCGAGAATAAGCTGATGGTAAAGATTTTTTGCACCAGGCGTTAATAATAAAGCACTGGTCAATTTTGCACCCGCCGATTCTCCGATAACCGTAACCTGATTTGGATCGCCACCAAAAGCGGCAATATTATTTTTAATCCAGGTTAGCGACATCATTAAATCCAGCAAACCATTATTGCCAGCCGTTTGATAGTCAGTTTTTTGATCTGCCAGGTATAAAAAACCAAAAACACCAAGCCGGTAATTAATGGTTACCGTTACAATGCTGTCAGTATCTGCAAAAGCATGCCCGTTTTGCCCCGATCCTGATCCATTCGTCATACCACCTCCATGTACCCAAACCAGAACCGGCATTTTTTTCTTTTGATCGGGTACAGGCGTATATACATTTAGTTTCAGACAGTCTTCATTTCCTTTCAAACTTTTACTGCCACCATCAAACTGTGCTGCGGGATGGCCAAAATTAGAACAAGATAGCGTATCGGCCCAGTTTGTTTTGAGCTTTGGAGCTTTAAACCTTAAGGAATCAATTGGTGGTTCGGCATAAGGAATTCCTTTAAAAACAAAGCTTTTTTCTTCTTTAAATCCTTTTAAATAACCATTAGAAATTTTAACCACTACATTGTCCTGAGCTTTGGCCGAAAACAAACTCAAGGTAAAAATTGAAAGCAAAAAGAATTTTATAGATGCGCTTTTATAGCAATGAATCATAAAGGGATTTGAATCAAATGAGCCTGCAATTTATAATTTTCGTGCTTTAAAATAGAATGTTGCCAATAATTAATACGCTTGCAGAAATTAAAATTATATATTTATTATTGCAAAAAGCCTCCCGCTAACCATGAAAAAAACTATACTTATTGCGTTTATATTTTTGATGAATTTTAAATCCTATGCGCAGGATTTGTTAGGAATTCCTCAGATTGTAAATTACAATAACGAACAATATCATGGCGGAATTCAAAACTGGGACGTAAAGCAAGATAAACAGGGCATCCTATATTTTGGTAACAACGAAGGACTATTAACATTTAACGGTCGTTACTGGAACCTGCATCGTTTGCCTAATTATACATCGGTAAGGTCTATCGGAATAGATTCTAAAAACAAGATTTATGTTGGCGGACAAGATGAGCTGGGTTATTTTTTTCCAGATTCGCGTGGAATTTTAAGGTATACTTCATTATTGTCATTGTTACCCGAATCCCAACGTAAATTTGCTGATATATGGGATATTGCCATTGTTAAAGATGAGGTTTTCTTCCGTTCAACCAATGCAGTGCTCCATTATAAAGATGGTGCAATTAAAAGCTATAAGCCCAGCTCAACATGGTTGTATCTCGGTTATGTAAATAAACAGGTTTTTGCCCAATCTAAAGATGCAGGTATCCTGGTTTATGATAAAGAAGTTTGGAAACCTTATTGCACCGATACCGTTTTAAAAAGATTTTCAGTTACTTCGGTTATACCTTATGGAAAAGACACGCTTCTGGTTGCTACCTTAAAAAAAGGGTTTTTTCTGATCCATAATAGCCAGCTTATCCCGATGCATACTCAATTGGATGCAGTATTTATAAACGACCGTATTTTTTTTGCCAGCCAAATCAGTGCCGATCTTTATGCTGTTGGCACCACATCGGGTGGAGTTTATATCATGAACAGAAAGGGAGAACTGGTACAGAAATACAACTACCGGGAAGGTTTGCAGAACAATAATGTAAGGGGGATTTTATTAGATCAGGATAAAAATATATGGCTTGCATTGGATGATGGAATTGCCTACGTAGCCATAAACAGTGCCATTAAAAACATTTATCCCGACCGGAATAAACAAATTACCAGTTATGCTTTTCGCAAGTATAACCAATCCTTATACATTGGTACTTCTAACGGTTTATACCGAACTCCGGTTAATCCAGCGACTAAAGATTTAAGTTATTCATCTTCCAGTTTTGAGGAGGTTAAAAATACAAAAGGACAGGTTTGGGGCCTTGATGAAATTAACAACCAATTGTTAATGGCACATGAAGAGGGCACTTCTTTAATTCAGGGCAATGTGGCGAAACCTTTATATACACTTCCTGGTACCTGGATGTTCCAGCCCTTACAAAATGTTTTACCCGCATCTGACGTTTTAGCCGGAACCTACTGGGGGCTGCAAAAATTAAATTATGCAAATGGTACATTCACCAATGGTGGTAAAATAGAAGGCATTACAGAAACCCTGAGGTTTATTGTTGTAGATAATAATGATAATATCTGGGCTTCTCATCCTTATCATGGTGTTTATAAAATAGAATTAAGCGCCGATCACAAAAAGGTAATCCGTACAAAAATGTTTTCTACAAAGGAGGGTTTGCCATCAAAATTGTACAACTATGTTTACCGGGTTAAAAACAGGGTGGTTATTGCCACGGTAGACGGGGTTTATGAATACGATATTGAACATCAAAAATTTATCCGGTTAAAATTGCTGAAAAATGCCCTTAATGGAGTTTCCATTCAATATTTAAAAGAAGATAACGAGGGTAACATTTGGTTTGTAACCAATAAAAAAGTTGGTATTGTTGATTTTAGCAAACCATCGGGCAGCAATCCATTTAGTATATTTTACTTGCCCGAGTTGGATGGAAAAGTTGTAGGTGGCTTTGAATCTATTTATGCATTAGATAAGAAAAATATATTTATCGGGGCTAATAAAGGTGCTTATCATATTAACTATGATAAATATATAGAGAACATTACCAAGCCTGTGGTGCTTTTGGGTGCAGTTAAACTATTAGTTACCGACAGTAATATCTTTGGCGGATATTTTGTTGAAAAGAGCAATATTGTAAACAAACAGGATTTAAAACAAATACTTAAGCTTGAAAATGCGCTAAACTCAGTACATTTTGAGTTTTCATCTACCCTTTTTGAGCACGAAAAGAATATTAATTTTAGTTATCAGCTGGTTGGTTTTGATCGTGAGTGGTCTGCATGGGGTGTAAAGAGTGAGAAAGATTATACCAATCTCCCTGCAGGGAAATATACCTTTAATATAAAAGCAAGAACGGATGCAGGAAATGAATCGGCAATTGTCAGTTATACTTTTGAGGTTTTACCTGCCTGGTACAACTCCATCTGGATGAGAATATTTTACCTCGCGTTGCTGGTTTTGCTGGTCAGGTTAATTATTAGATGGCAAAAAAGCAAACACTTAAAGGAGCAGGAAAGAATGAGCTACCTCCATCAGCTGGAATTAGACCAAACTGAAAAAGAAATTGTGCGCCTTAAAAATGAGAAACTGGAAGCTGATGTAAATTATAAAAATAAAGAGCTTTCTACCATGACAATGCATTTAGTGCAAAGAGGCAAAGTACTGGCAAAAATAAAGGAGGTTATTTCTGCTGTAATTAAAAGCCCCGACCTTTCGGAAAGTTCGCCAAATTTCAGGCACCTGATTCGGTTGATTCGTGAAGTAGAAAAGAAAGACCAGGAACTGGATCATTTAAGTGTACACTTTAACCATGTAAATACAGAGTTTTTTAATAAGCTTAAAGATCTTTACCCGGAGCTTAGTCAAAATGACCTGAAATTTTGTGCTTATTTATCCATGAACCTTTCTACAAAAGAAATGGCACAACTCATGAATGTAACGATAAAAGCTGTTGAAGTAGGACGGTATCGTTTAAGAAAGAAACTCCAGATCAAACCAGAAGTTAATCTTTACGAATTCCTGATTGAAATTGCCAGACAAAAAGGCCAGTAACAACGCTTTATACGTGCTTTAAAATCATTTTTTTGAATTTCATTGGGTGTTTCTGTATCTATCTTGTTTTCA
This sequence comes from Pedobacter nototheniae, assembly GCF_032678625.1. GTDB lineage: Bacteria > Bacteroidota > Bacteroidia > Sphingobacteriales > Sphingobacteriaceae > Pedobacter > Pedobacter nototheniae_A. The sequence goes on from NZ_JAVTSO010000005.1 coordinate 328,674, forward strand.
GTTCGTTGCAAACGCTGTGTAGTGCTTATGTAGGTGCTTAATAATCTTATTTTTGACCTAAAACAGGTTTTTGTATGGTTGGTGTAGTAGGCCTGAAATAGCCTAAAATAATTTTCCTCTATTAGATTTGATTTGAGTTGCGGCAGCTGTGCAGGCGCTCGAGCTAACCAAATCATTAACTAAAAACTATTTTCTATGAGAGGAAGATTTACATTCGTATTCTTCATTTACTGTATTATGGTATTTCCCTTTGCTTTAATGGCGCAGGATATTACCGTTACAGGAAAAGTAACAGATCAAAAAGAAGGGTTGCCACTTCCGGGGGTAACCGTAAAAGTAGAAGGCCAAGCTAAGGCAACTTCTACAGATGGCCAGGGCCGATTCTCTATTCAGGCTGCTAATGGCGCAAAACTAACATTCAGTTTAGTAGGAATGATCAATAAAACAGTTACCGTTACCTCATCAACCATTAATGTGGATTTACTGACCGATACCAAAGAATTAACCGAAGTGGTGGTAGTAGGTTACGGTACACAGAAGAAAGCTTTGGTTACCGGTTCAATTTCCAGTGTAAAGGCCAAAGACCTGGAAACGATGCCGATTAACAGGGTAGAACAAGCTTTACAAGGCAGAACCTCTGGTTTAACTATTGCAAGTGGTAATGGTCAACCTGGATCGGCATCAACGGTAAGGGTTAGGGGTTTCACTTCTTTCGCGTCGTCAGGTAATAATGATCCGCTTTGGGTTGTTGATGGTGTAATTGTGGATAATGGAGGGATTGGTTATTTAAATCAATCAGATATTGAATCCATTGAGGTTTTAAAAGATGCTGCTTCACAAGCCATTTATGGTGCACGTGCTGCAAACGGCGTAATTATTATCTCAACCAAGAAAGGTAAAGATGGGCGACTTAGCGTAAATTACAATGGGTTTTACGGTACGCAGGCGCCTGCTAAAAAACTCAAGCTATTAAATGCAAACGAATATGCTACCATTAGAAATGAAGCTTATACCAATAGCTACGATCCGGCTTCAGGTAATCCTTTCGTACTTCCTTATTCAGCTACGACTAATTATGGAGAAGGTACAGATTGGCAATCAGTTGTTTTTAATGATGATGCCCGCAGACAAACCCATGAATTTAGCGTTTCGGGTGGAAGCGATAAGTATACGTTTTATACTTCATTTGGTTATATAGAGCAACAAGGTATTGTAGCCACACCCATTTCTGATTTTAATAGAGCCAATGTTCGGATTAACTCGACCTTTAAACCAGCTAAATGGATCAGTTTCGGTCAAAATTTAGGCTATAGTCACTCCGTTAACAGTTCTTTAGGTAATACCAATAGTGAATTTGGCGGTCCTTTAAGTTCGGCAATTCACCTGGATCCAATTACACCAGTAATTCAAACTGATCCAACTGCTATTGCTAAATCTCCTTATACCATTGCAAATATTATTAAAGATCCGGCAACGGGCTTTCCATATGGTATTTCAGGTCCTGTTGGCCAGGAAATGAGTAATCCATTGGCTTATATTCAAACCAGGTTGGGTAACTATGGCTGGGATCATAACATTGTTGGTAATGCTTTTTTAGATATTGAGCCTATTAAAAATTTAAAGTTCAGATCATCATTAGGAACTAAAATTGCTTTTTACGGCACTGAATCTTTTACCCCGTTATTCTGGTTAAGTCCTTCAAATACAAATACAAAGGCAAATTTTTATCGGGAGATGAACCAAACGCTAAACTATACCTGGGAAAACACAATAAGTTATTCTAAAAATTTCGGCAAACACCATGCATATGCACTTTTTGGACAAGGTTATTACATGGATAACAATAACCGTGGTTTAAACGTGCGGTTTAACAACGTAATTGCGCAAAATTTTTATCAAGGCAATTTAAACTATAAACCTGCTACAGCCGATATTCAAGGTGATGGTAGCGATGCAACTTTACATGTTGTAAACTCTTTATTTACCCGTGTTACCTATGATTATGATGAAAAATATTTGTTTACAGGTATTATTCGTCGTGATGGTTCTTCTCGTTTTGGTACAAACAACCGCTTCGGTTATTTTCCGTCAGCCTCAGTTGGATGGGTACCTACAAAGGAAAGTTTCTGGCCAGAAAACAAAGTTGTTAATTTCTTAAAACTCCGTGGTAGTTACGGTATTACAGGAAATGATGCAATTGGCGATTTCAGTTATGTATCATTGGTAAACAGTGGCCGTAACTATACTTTTGGAACTACTGATGTTAGTACCATTGGATGGAGCCCGGCTGCTTTATCAAACCCCAATTTGAAATGGGAAGAAACACGCCAAACAGATATTGGTTTAGACGCAACCTTATTTACTGATTTTACGATAAGCGCATCTTACTTTAAAAAGAAAACCGTAGGTGTATTGCAAACCCCTTCAATTCCACTTTATTTGGGTGCTGCAGGTGGTGCAGCAGAAAATGTTGGTGATATGCAAAACACCGGTATCGAATTTGAAATCGGCTATAGAAAGAAAATTGGTGAACTTAATTTAGGCATCAACGCTAATGTATCAACCTTAAAAAACAAGGTAACCAAGCTATTACCGGGTAGAGAATTTATTGAAGACAATGCACAGAGTTTCCAGGGTATGGGCAACTTTACACGTACCGGAATTGGCCGGGCATTTAATGAGTTTTATGGCTACAATATGATTGGTATTTTCCAGTCGCAAGCCGAAATTGATGCCTATAGAGGGCCAGGCGGTACAATTCTTCAGCCTTCGGCAAAACCGGGCGATATTAAATTTGAAAACCTGGATGGTAACGAAACCATAAATGCTGCCGATCGTAAATATTTGGGGAGCCCACTTCCGAAATATACTTACGGTATTACCATTAACTTGGCTTACAAAAACTTTGATTTTGTTGCCTTTGGAAATGGTGTTGGTGGCAATATGATTTTTCAGGGGTTAAGACGTTTGGACGTAACTTATGGAAACTGGCAAAAGTCAATTCTTGATCGATGGACACCTACAAATCCTTCAACCACCACGCCACGTGTAGCGGATAAGGATTTAAACGGAAACTATACAAAATTCTCTCAAAAATATTTAGAAAAAGGAGATTACTTCCGGTTGAAAACCCTTCAGATTGGGTATAATCTTCCAAATGATTTTATTAAAAAAATTGGAGCACAAAAGGTTCGTGTATATCTAATGAGTGAAAACCTTTGGACAGTTACAAAATATACAGGTTACGATCCTGAAATTGGTGGAACTGTACTGGGCGTAGATAGAGGTATCTATCCACAGGCCCGTTCGTTCATGGTAGGTTTAAATGTTGGATTCTAAAAAAATTAAAATGAAAAAAAATATTTTAGCCATTGCAGCCTTGTTAGCGGCTTCACAACTAATGGTTTCTTGTCAAAAACAACTCAATGTAAATCCGCGTGAACGTATTTTGGAAACAAGCTATTATCAAGACGAACAGCAAGCTTTTACAGGTTTAGTAGCGGTTTACGATCAGCTGGGTAATCAATCTGGTGGGTACCTTACCAAACTTAATCTATTTAGTTCTGCGTCTGATGATCACTTTGCGGGAGCCGATTCCCCATCTGATTTGGGCGATTTGCAGGCAATGAACAATTATACGGTGAATTCATTATCCGGTGCGCCAAGTTATTTGTGGGGCAAGGGCTTTACAGGAATTTATCGTGCAAATGTTTTACTGAAAAAAATAGAGGGCATTTCTATGGATGCTTCTAAAAAAGCAAGATATATTGCAGAGGCGAAAGCATTGCGTGCTATATTTTACTTTGATTTAGTGCGTATTTTCAAAAATATACCATTAATATTAGCTCCAGTAGAGGCCTCCGCTATGTTTGATGTTACACAAGTTGCTCCGGCCGATGTGTACAAACAAATAGAAACAGATTTAACCGATGCTTTATCCGCACTGCCTACAACCATTCCTATTGCCGATGCAGGACGTCTAAATCAGGGCGCAGTGCATGCCGTTTTAGGTAAAGTGTACCTGTGGCAAGAAAAATGGGGGCCGGCCGCCGCAGAATTTGCTTTAGTGAATGGTACAGCACCTGGTGTAGGCACTTATGGCTATAAACTATTGCCAAATTTTGCCGATTTATGGAACTGGAAAAATAAGTTCAATTCAGAATCTATTTTGGAACTCAGCTACAATACCACCTCAAACATGGGTTGGAGCAATGTGGGTAGTCGCGAGGGAAATGTGATGGGCATTTTAGTAGGGCCACGTAACTACATTCCGGTAATTGCAGCAAAGGCACCAGATTATGTTTCGGGCTGGAGTGTTATGCCAATAACGAAAGAATTGTTTGATTTAATTCACTATGATCCTCGTAATAAACCAACGGTGGCCAATTTAGATAGTTTAGAAAAAGCAGGTATTGTAACCTATAAACATGCCAATGATAACACCGGGTATTTTGTTGAAAAATATGCAGGAAGAGTATCTACTAAAGCTGCTATTGGCCAGTTAGAATTAAATTTCGGTCAGAATATGTACGAAATACGTTTAGCCGATACTTACCTGATGGAAGCCGAAGCATTATTAAAAAGTGGAGCTGCGGTTGGCGCGGGTACAAGAGCTTATATTTTCTTAAATGCCGTAAGAGCACGTGTAGGTTTAAATCCTGTTGAGGTAAATATGGATAACATTATGAAAGAAAGACGCCTTGAATTAGTGGCCGAAGGGCAAAGGTGGTTTGATTTAGTTAGATGGGGCCTTGCTCCAACAAAATTAGCTTTTAAAGGGTTTAAGGCCAATAAAAATGAAATTTTGCCAATTCCGCAGGCTGAATTAAATAATACAAAAATACTCCAAAGTAAAGAATGGGGAGGTAGCAAATAGCTTAAATTACGTTTAATTGTTAACAGGGAGGGGAAAAAAAGCCTCTTCCTGTTTTTTCAGAATTTCATTGCCGTCTCCATTTTTCATTTGATTCTATATGATGATACACAAATTTTTTGTCCTTCCTTTAACGTGCCTTTTAATTGCATTATCTTTTTCTGTTCAGGCACAAACGGCAGCTCAGCTCTGGCTCACCAAAGCCGACAGATCTATTTTATTTGCGAAACAAGATCTTGCCTTAAAATTTTCTGCTGAAAAAAATGACTTTACTACCATTCTCGTAAATGAAGAGGAAGTTTTCCAGCCAATTGATGGATTTGGATATTCGCTTACGGGCGGAAGTGCTCAACACATTATTAACATGTCTGCTCCGGCCAGGGCTGCATTACTTAAAGAATTATTTGCAACCGATGGGAATAATATAGGTATAAGTTACATTCGCCTGAGTATTGGAGCATCCGATTTGAATGAAAAAGTTTTCTCTTACAACGATTTGCCCGAAGGACAAACCGATTTAGAACAAAGTAAATTTAATTTAGGGCTGGATAAAAATGATGTGATTCCGGTTATGAAAGAAATCCTGGCTATAAACCCTAAAATTAAAATATTAGGTTCGCCCTGGTCTCCGCCTTTATGGATGAAAACCGCTTATGATGCTCGCGGTGGTATGTTAAAGCCCGAATATTATGAAGCGTACGCCAAATATTTTGTGCGTTACGTACAGGAAATGAAAAAAGAAGGCATTATTATCGATGCGGTTACTGTTCAAAATGAACCCTTGCATCCAGGTAATAATCCAAGCTTATTAATGCCTGCGCCTGAACAAGCTACATTTGTTAAAAATAACCTGGGGCCAGCATTTGCAAAAGCAGGTATTAAAACTAAAATTATTATTTACGATCATAATGCCGATCGGCCCGATTATCCAATCACAATTTTGAACGACCCTCAAGCAGCCAAATATATTGATGGTTCGGCATTTCATTTATATGGAGGTAAGATTGAGGCCCTGAGCGATGTGCATAATGCCCATCCGGATAAAAACATTTACTTTTCTGAGCAAATGGTTGTCGAACGCCCCGGTAGTACAGGTATTAATATTACCGGCCCGGTTAAAAGATTAATTATTGGCGCAACGCGTAACTGGAGCCGCAATGTTTTGGAATGGAATTTAGCAGCCGATTCTGAAAATAAGCCCTTTACGGATCGTGGCGGATGTCCCACCTGCCAGGGTGCCGTAACGATAGATAAAGATGTGGTAAGCAGAAATCTGGCCTATTATTCTGTAGCCCATGCATCAAAATTTGTTCGCCCTGGTTCGGTACGCATTGCCTCTACAGAATTTAACGATTTATCTAATGTAGCCTTTAAAACACCCGATGGAAAAAGGGTGCTGATTGTTGCAAACACAGGTAAAGAAATGGCAAAATTCAACATCAGCTACAAGGGCAAAATGCTTGCTACAAGCCTGGATAAAGGTGCTGTTGGAACTTATATCTGGTAGTCAATCACTAATCCCGTTTTATAATTTACGTAATCAAAATTTCTATGTCACAAAACCCAATCAAAAAAAAATACCGGTTTGTTAACACTGTAAAAAAACTAAGTTTTCTCCTTCTAATAAGCATTACCTCGCTCAACGGTTTCGCTCAAGGTTTCTTAAAAACCGAAGGCAAGAAAATAGTAAACGAAAAGGGCGAAAATGTTTTACTCAGAGGTATTGGTTTAGGCGGATGGATGTTGCAGGAAGGTTATATGCTTAAAATTAATAAAGATGCACAGCAATATAGAATCCGCGAACGTTTAGAAGAACTGATGGGTGCCAGGCAAACGCAGGAATTTTATGATGCCTGGTTAAATAACCATACCAGAAAAATAGATATAGACTCTTTAAAAGCATGGGGCTTTAATTCTGTACGCCTGCCCATGCACTATAACCTTTATACTTTGCCTGTTGATAAAGAGCCTGTTGCCGGACAAAATACCTGGTTGGAAAAGGGCTTTGCTTTAACGGATAGTTTGCTTTCGTGGTGTAAGGCCAATCATATGTATTTAATTTTAGATTTACATGCCGCACCTGGCGGACAAGGCAGCGATTTAAATATTGCCGACAGAGATCCGTCAAAGCTATCGCTTTGGGACAGCGAAGCCAATCAGCAGAAAACAATTGCACTATGGGTAAAATTAGCTGAAAGGTATAAAGATGAACCTTATATTGGAGCTTACGACATTTTGAATGAGCCAAACTGGGGTTTCCAGAACCTGGAAGAGGATAAAAATGGTACCAAAGAAAAATTAAATGCGCCTTTAAAAAAATTAATGGTTGATATTACTGCTGCCATCCGAAAAATAGATCAGAAACACATTATCATTATAGAAGGCAACGGTTGGGGCAATAATTACAATGGCATTTTCCCGGTATGGGATAAAAATATGGTATTGAGTTACCATAAGTACTGGAATTACAATGATCAGGCTTCTATTGCACACCTGATAAAAGCAAGAGAGGAGCAAAATGTACCGGTATGGTTGGGTGAAACCGGCGAAAACTCCAATGTTTGGTTTACGGATGCCATTCACTTGCTGGAAGAAAATAACATTGGCTGGTCATGGTGGCCCTTAAAAAAGATTGGCTTCAATAACCCGATGGAAATAAAATCTAATCCAAATTACGACAGCGTGGTTAAATACATGAACGAAGGTGGCAACAAGCCAAAAGAAAGTAATGTATACAGTGGATTGATGGAATTGGCAACTTACGTAAAGTTAGAAAATACAATTATTCATAGAGATGTAATTGATGCCATGATTCGCCAGCCCTTCACCACTGAAACCAAATCTTTTAAGGCTAATTTAGTGAAAAATAATGCTATAATTAATGCCGTTGATTATGATTTGGGTAGAAATGGCTACGCCTATTTTGATGCTGATACGGCAGATTACCATGTATCTACAGGTAAAAGAAGTGCTGGTAACCGTGGTCGTATCTATAGAAATGACGGGGTTGATATTTTGAAAGATTCAGCCCAATACGAAAAATATTATGTAACCAATATTGAAAAGGGAGAATGGCTACAATACACACTTGCGGTAGAGAAAAAAGGCAATTATACACTAAAACTAAGTACAGCTTCCAACCAGAACGATGGAAAAATTTCAGTTGCTGTAAACGGTAAAATTATGGCAACTGACATTAAAATTCCCAATACCGGAAATAATAAAAATTTTATACCTTTTGAAATTAAAAACATAGCTTTAAATGCAGGCAAACAGCATATTCGGATTATAACTGATACAGGTGGTTATAATTTTTCTTATATTCAGTTTGTAAAATAACAAAACATCCCCTTGAAAGGCTTTAAGCGCATTCTCCTCCTATTTGCAACAATTATTTTGGTTGTTATTATCTTATCCAGGTGTATGAGTGTAGCCGATCAATTGCCAAAAGACATCAGGGGTGAAAATTATACCGGAGCCGCAACGTGCGTAAAATGCCATGCGGCTCTATCTCAATCTTATGCCCACAGTGCGCATGGCTTAACCTCCAAACCCATCATTGATCGGGATTTATTGAAAGTGTTTGCAGCCGATTCTAATACCTTTTCTTATAACGACCATATGCGGGTAGCAATCGAAAAAAGGAAAAATGGCATTTATCAGGTTGCTTACGAAAACGGAAAAGAAACCCATGCAGAACGCTTCGATATTCAATTTGGATCGGGCGAAAAAGCATATACCTATGGTTACTGGCAAGGGAAAAAGTTACTCGAACTGCCATTATCTTATTTCTCCTCTATTAATAACTGGGCAAACAGTCCCGGTTTTCCAATGGATAAAATTTATTACAGCAGAGGAATTACCAGCCGCTGTATTGAATGCCACGGAAGTTATGTAAAAAAGAAAGTTACCCAAAAATCAGCCTTGGTTTTGGATGAGGAAATGGAAAAAGGATCCTTAATTTATGGAATAGATTGCGAACGCTGCCATGGACCAGGTAAACAGCATGTCGTTTTTCATATGGAAAATCCGGAAGAAAAGAATGCAAAATTTATAACCATTTATAAAACCCTAAGCCGGAAACAAAAAATGGATGCCTGTGGTGTTTGCCATTCAGGAAACAATGTTCTGCCTCAGAAATCTGTCTTTGGCTTTCAGCCTGGCGATGATTTGGGTGATTATTACTTTCAGGATTTTGTATCCTTCGGCGGTGCCAATCCCGATGTACACGGTAATCAAACCGCCATGCTAACAGGTAGTATGTGTTACCGGAAAAGCGAAACCATGACGTGTCAATCTTGCCATAATACCCACGAAAGTGTAAAAGGAAATATGCAGCTTTATAGCCAGCGCTGTATAAACTGCCATAAAACAACACAACATAGTGCCGTTACATTGGCTAAAGGCATACTCAAAGATAATTGCATCGATTGCCACATGCCTAAGCAGCCTTCAAAATTAATCAGTTTTCAAAAAGCAGGGCAAGATCAGGTAAGCCCGTATCTTTTGCGTTCGCATCATATTGGTATTTATCCTGTTGCACAATCTTCTGCAGCACGTTAATTAAATGTTAAAAGGTATGGCTTAGCTTTTAATGGCTTGAATTTATATTTTTTAAGAAGTTGTAATTCGTACATTTGGCATCAATCTCCATAAGATTCTGATCAGATATGCCCTTAAAATTTTACTTCCCTTTATTATTGCTTTTCCTCTTCATTAATTCTGCAGTTGCACAGAATAAATTTACATTAAGTGGTACCGTTCGCGATGGCAGTACCGGAGAAACTTTAATTGGTGCAACAATAAAAATAAGCGGAAACACCACTGCGGGTACGCAAACCAATGCCTATGGTTATTATGCTTTAACACAACCCGAAGGTACTTACACCGTAACCATTAGTTATACGGGCTACACCTCCTTTACCAAAAGCATTACCCTGGATAAAAACATTAAGCTAAATGAGGAGCTGAAAACAGCAAATGATTTGGCTGAAGTGGTGGTTAGTGCCAGCAACCGTAAAAATGAAAACGTTAAAAGTGCTCAAATGGGATTGGAAAGAGTGGATATGAAATCTTTAAATTCCATCCCGGTTTTATTAGGTGAAAAAGATGTTTTAAAAACCATTCAACTGTTGCCAGGTGTAAAATCTGGGGGTGAGGGCAATACCGGTTTTTATGTTAGAGGTGGTGCAGCAGATCAGAATTTAATTATGCTTGATGAAGCCGTAGTGTACAATTCATCCCATTTACTGGGTTTCTTCTCTACGTTTAATGCAGATGCCATTAAAGATGTAAGTTTATATAAAGGTGGTATGCCGGCGCAATATGGCGGTCGTTTATCTTCTGTTTTAGATGTTAAAATGGACGATGGAAATAATAAAGAATTTAAGTTTCAGGGCGGTGTTGGTTTAATTGCATCGCGTTTGAAAGCAGAAGGACCAATTGTTAAAGATAGGGGTTCTTTTATGGTTAGTTTCCGAAGAACTTATATCGATTTGTTTTTAAAAGCTTCGCCTGATTCTTCTATAAATGGCAGTACGCTGAATTTTTACGATATTAATGCAAAGGCCAATTATAAAATCAATGATAAAAACACCATTTACATTTCGGGTTATTTTGGGAAGGATAATATTGGCGTAAAAGATCTTTTTGAGAATAACTGGGGTAATGTAACCACCACCATCCGGTTAAATCATATTTTTAATGCAAGATTGTTTTCCAATACTGCTTTAATTTACAACAATTACAATTATACGGTAAGGTTACTTAACGATGCGACTAATTTTAAAGCCACTTCTTTAGTAAGGGATTTCAATTTTAAAGAGGATTTTCAGTATTTCAGTAATAAACACACTTTACGGTTTGGCTTAAACGCAACGCAGCACCGCATTTCTCCGATAGACATCACCTCAACTTCGCAAGAGTCGCAGGTAAATTCATTAACACAGGAAAAACGTTACGGGTTGGAGTCTGCTCTTTACATTTCTGATGAATGGGCCGTAAGCGATAAATTAAATTTTCTTTATGGTTTGCGTTTAGCCGCATTTTCTTTAATGGGACCAGGTAATTTTGGCCAGTACGATACAGATGGAAACATCAGTAATGTAGATCATATAGAAAGCGGCCGGTTTTACAAAAACTACCTGAATTTAGAACCTCGTTTTTCTGTAAGTTACTTGTTTAATGAGCAAAACTCCATTAAAGCCTCCTACAATCGAAACACGCAAAACGTTCACATTTTAACCAATGCTACCTCCAGTTCGCCAACCGATCAGTATGTTTTAAGCAGCAATAACATTAAACCCGAAATTGCCGATCAGGTTGCTTTAGGCTATTTTAAAAATCTGGAAGAAAACAATTACGAACTTTCGGGCGAAGTTTATTATAAATGGATGCAGAACCAAATCGACTATAAAAATGCAGCACAGTTAATTGCCAATTCAAATGTAGAATCAGAGCTGCTTTATGGCACCGGAAGAGCATACGGTTTAGAATTGTTTTTCAAAAAGAAATTCGGGAAATTAAACGGTTGGGTAGGTTATACACTTTCGCGTACGGAAAGGAAGTTTGCTGAATTAAATAATGGTAATTACTTCCCGGCCCGGCAGGATAGAACCCACGATGTATCGGTAGTTGGTATTTATAATTTAAATAAGCGATGGACATTTTCATCAAGTTTCATTTACAGTACGGGCAATGCCGTTACTTTTCCAGCCGGCAAGTATAGCGTTGGCAACCAAACCATGTACTATTATACCCAAAGAAATGCCGGCAGAATGCCTTATAACATGCGCCTTGATTTAAGTGCAACTTTAGAAGGTAAGCATACAGGACGCTACCAGTCGAGCTGGAATTTTGGAATTTATAATGCCCTTGCCCGCAAAAATCCATATTCAATTGAATTTATTAATGATCCAAAAGATCCAACAAAAACAGTGGCCGAACAAACTTCTCTTTTCGGATTAATTCCATCTGTAACCTGGAACTTTAAATTTTAGTAGCAACATGAAAACATTTACTCTATACTTTGCAGCCCTTTGTTTGTGTCTAACCTCCTGCAAGAAAATTATCAGCATTGATACCGACAACGCCGAGCCTCAAATTGTAATAGAAGCAAACATTACGGATAAACTCACTGATCAGCAAATCAGGATTACAAAATCTGTAGGTTATAGCGATCAGAGTATATACCCGAAGGTAAGCGGAGCAAATGTTACTGTAGCCGATAACAAAGGCAATACTTATACTTTTACAGAAAAAGAACCTGGTGTGTACATTAATAAAATGAAGGGTGTTCCTGGTTTGACCTATAGCCTGATGGTAACGGCAGAAAATAAAAGCTACACTGCAATTTCTACTATGCCACAAGTGGTTAAATTGGATTCGGTTGGCGTAATTAGCAATAGTTTTTTTGGTAAGGAGCGTAAAACGGCCGCGGCTTATTTGGTCGACCCGGTATTAGATGCAAATTATTATCACTTCTATTTATATGTAAATGGCACTTTATCTAATCGTATCTATGTAAATGATGATCGTTTAACTAATGGAAACAAGCTACGTTTGCAGCTGTACTATGAAAAAAGTGACGATGATGATGAAGGTTTAAACACTGGCGACAAGGTAAGTGTAGAGATGGAATGTATTGATGCCAATATTTTTAAATACTGGTATGCGTTAAGCCAGCAATCGGGCAGGGGGCCAAATCAGGGTACAACTCCTTCAAATCCTACTTCAAACATTTCCAATAATGCTTTAGGTTATTTTTCGGCACATACATATCAAAAAATTAGCATTACAGCACCTTAGTCTTCGGATGTAGTTTTTCTTTTCAGAATGCTTCGGCTCCCCCTTTCCCCCCTCGCAAAGACGGAAATAGGACCGTCATTGCGAACGAAGCTTAGGTTTTTTGTGCGTTTGGGTGAAGTAATTTATTTTACTTTAGATAACGAACAGCTTCGCAGATTGCTTCGGCTCACACTTTCCTGCCTCGCAAAGATGAAAACAGGAACGTCATTGCGAACTGAAGCTTAGGTTTTTTTTGTGCGCTTGCGTGAAGCAATCTATTTAGATAACGAACAGCTTCACAGATTACTTCGGCTCACACTTTCCTGCCTCGCAAAGACGGCAATAGGAACGTCATTGCGAACTGAGCTTAGGTTTTTTGTGCGTTTGGGTGAAGTAATTTATTTTACTTTAGATAACGAACAGCTTCACAGATTGCTTCGGCTTATACTTTCCTGCCTCGCAAAGATGAAAACAGGAACGTCATTGCGAACTGAAGTTTAGGTTTTTTTGCGTTTGGGTGAAGCAATCTTTTTACTTTAGATAACGAACAGCTTCACAGATTGCTTCGGCTCACACTTTCCCCCCTTGCAAAGACGGAAATAGGACCGTCATTGCGAACGAAGCTTAGGTTTTTTGTGCGTTTGGGCGAGGCAATCTATCTTACAGCAGCACTTCTTTTTGACTTTCCTAAAACATCAATAAAGCTACCTTTGTTAATAGATGATGAAAGTATTTATTAGCGGCAACATAGCCGAAAGTGGCATAAAAGAATTAGAAGAAAACAATATTTCCATTACCCAATGGAAAGAAAGCAGGCAAATTACTGCAGAAGAACTAATTGCGGCCTGTAAGCAAAACGATGCACTGATTAGTGTTGGCCCTAATAAAATCGATGCAAATTTTTTAAATTCTTGCAGCCATTTAAAGGTAATTGCATTGCATTCCGTAGGTTTTGATCAGGTTGATGTTGAAGAAGCTAAAAAGTTGAATATCCCGATTGGAAATACACCTGGTGTGTTAAGTGGTGCAACAGCCGACACCGCTTTTTTGCTTATGCTGGCAGTATCGCGCAAAGCATTTTACTTTCATAAAAAAATTATTAATGGTGAATGGAAGAACTATGAACCTGTACCGGAACTGGGTATTGAACTGAATGGCAAAACACTGGGGATTTTTGGCATGGGTAAAATAGGGTTGGAGATGGCGAAGAAATGCATTGGTGCTTATCAAATGCCGGTAATTTACCACAATCGTAGTCGAAATGCTGAAGCCGAAAAAGCCATAGGAGCAAAGTACGTTTCTTTCGAGGAACTGCTGGAGCAGAGCGATGTGCTTTCTGTGCATACTGCATTAACAGCCGAAACTAAAAACAAATTTACATCATCGGTTTTTAAACAAATGAAACCATCCTCTATTTTTATCAATACCGCAAGAGGAGGCATACATAATGAAGGAGATTTACTGGACGCTTTGCAATCAGGAGAAATTTGGGGTGCTGGTTTGGATGTAACTAATCCTGAACCGATGCAGAAAAATAATCCATTGCTGGACATGGAAAATGTTGCTGTTTTGCCACATATCGGATCAGCTACAATAGAAACCAGATCGGCAATGGCTAACATTATTGCAAAAAATATTATGGCTGGTTTAAAGGGAGACGTTTTACCTTACCCGGTAAAGTAACCTGCTGTTAAACAAGTATGCCGGGCAAAAATGTCCGGCATACTTGTTTATATGAAATAAAATTTGTGGTTACTTTACGGTATATTTAAAAACAGACCGACCTAAATTGCCACTTGCATCAATTCCTTCAACCACTACTTTATACTGACCTCTGCCATCGGCATTGTAAAACTCAAAAGAAGCATTTCCGCTTGCATCTGTAATTACCTTTGGATTCCAGTAAATTGTGGTTCTTAAATCATTACGGTTTAAGTTTGCCGGAACATCATATTTAGGTACATAAAACTGACGCTCTTTATTATAACCTTGAGGAGAGAAGGTAATCTCGTAGTTTTTAGGCAACATATCCAATAACTGGCTTTTCGAAATTTTAGTACCCTTAGGTGCTTTTTTCTGGTTAACCACAATCACACCATTTACATTATTGGCTCTGTTTACAAGGCCAAGTTCATCTCTTAAAAATACCTCTACCGATTCTATGTTACCTGCCTCTAAAGTATTAAGCTGGTTAACATCCATCAACATTCCGTTTATAAATACACCCATTGGGATCTTTTTGCCGGCATTATAATCTCTCGATACATAGAAATTATTGTCAACAAAGGTTACGCCAGGCAACATGGATTGTAAACAATTGATTAATAAATTACAACCCGTTAGCCTATCTCCCGATATTTCATGATCTGCTATTTGGCTTAAGCCTGTTAAAGCAGGATAATCTTTATGGCTTACTTTAGGTATGGCCGCCGCTTTAATGGTTATATCCTTTAAGGTGTGTAAATAAGAATATTGTTTCTGACTGTTGGCTAAGTAAGTTGTTAAGGCGCTGTCTATGTTTAAAACCTCTTCCGGTGCATTTAAGTTTCGGCTGATGGTTGGTGTAGGCGACCCGCTTAAGCTAATCACCATGCCTTTATAATTGGTATTATATTTTGCTGTAATGGTCACTTTCGATGAGTCGTTAAAAACAAGGTTAGAAAACTTAAAATTACCAACCGGATCTGTGGTGCCCTCTAAATTAAAACGTTTATCAGGAATTGTTAATAAGAGTGCTCCTTTTCTTACAGGGATACCATTAGACATTCTCAATATTCCTGAAATTTCTATACCCTGCTCAGGCAGGAAATCAACTTTTGGCAACTTACCGGCAATAATATCGGTGTAGGCATAACTGCGATATCCTTGTGTTAGTAAAAGAACATCTAAATCTGCACTTTTTTTAGCGTCGGTATTGTTAAAATAATAATTAGGTTTTTCGATATATCCTTTAACATCGCTGTTTAATAACAAACCCGTAAAGATGGTGCTGGCACCGTCCTCATTAAAAGGCACTTTGGTTTCGTCAATAACCGATACAGAGAAATTCCCTGCAACCGGCAATGCATCCTTTTTAGCTGCTAAATTAATTTTAACTTTTTTCTTTACACCGTAAGCTGGTAACGGACTGGTAACATTAAGCGTTAAACCATTTTTATGTTGTACAAAAATAATCCTTTCGCTAAGCGGTTTCCCACTCTCTGCAAATAGGGTAAATTGCGCAATACCTGCCGGAAACTTCGATTTTAAAATTGATGTTGAATACTCTTTGTTTGAAAGTGCCGTTTGCGCACCATAACAAATTACCCCTTTGCTTTGCGCAATTAAATAGAATTTTTTGCCTTGATTTTGTTGGAAAAAAGCATCGTTGGAAGCAATTTTTACCGATATGTTTTCAGGATTACTATTGTCGGCCACAATGGTAATACCCGTTGCCTCTATTGCTGGCAAGGTTACATTTTGCGTTGTGCCATCCGCATAAGTAATCGCTACAGTATAAGTTTTACCCGCTTCAGCAGCTAAAGTAAAAGTTCCCATGCCTAAGTGTTGGGCAGAAAAAGTAGCCACCTGTTTTCCGTCATTATCCGTTACTGTGCCCTTTGCATTAATGCCCAAACCATCACTTTTAATTGCTTTAAAAGCAATTTTGGTAGTTAAACCCGCAATAAGTTTACCACCCTCAGGAAAAAACTGTATGTCTTTGCTGATGATGGCTGTTTTTAACGGAAAACTATTGTTAACTATATCTTTTTCACTTGTATTAATGCTGGTTATTAACTGCCCTTTTTGTAGTTGATATTCAGCTTTTTGATTGGCCGTCATATTAATGGTTAAAAAGCCGTTGGCATCTGTAGTACCCCGCCCTTTAGCAATAACGGTATAACTGGTTACCACCTGCCAGGTTACATTTCGATTGGCATATGGTTTATTAGCGGCATCTTTGAACTGCACACGTGCATCAATCTTTTCCTGTTTATCTGTTGAAGAGTTTTTGAGTGTAATGTTGGTTTTAACCTCTTTATCAATGGCTTCGCCAACAAAAAAAGCTTTATTGAAAAATGCTGGATCGTTTGCATTTAACATCCACATGGTATAAGCCCGGAGGTGATAATTACCCTGTTTAAAGTTAACCTGGTCTAAAGGGATATTTCCACTGGCGGTACCATCAGTAAGGGGTAACTTTATCGTTTGAATGAGCGAATCCTGCTGATTAATTACATCTACATAGATGATTTTGCTTAACCCGGATAGGAAATTCTGATTCTCGGTAACATAGGCCTTAAACCAAATGGTATCTGCAACGGCATAATAAGGTTTATCAAAATGCAGGTAAATTTTTTCGGCAGGGTAATCGTTTAAAACTTTATTGGTTTTATTAATAATGGTATTGATGCTAACGGTATCGGTTTGGGCCGATGAATGCAGGTTTAGAACTGATATAAAGGCAACTAATATTAATAAAACTCTAAAAATCTTCATGAATTGGAATTTAAATACTAAGAGGTAAATATATCCAATTATACATAGAGCGCCTAAAATGTTATGATGTTTAACACTTTTTTACATAAAAATAGAAACCCAAATTATCTGTCTCTTTGGCATTGTATTAATCCTCTAAGGTTTTAAAACCTCAGAGGATTGCTAAATAAACGAATTGCTTATTTAAACTCGATTAAAAATTCGTTTAACGGAGTACGTACTTTTTTAAGGTTTACCAACCAGTCGCCTTCAGGATCACGGTGACCTAAAGGAAGCAAGGTTACACTACGTAAGCCTTGTTTGTTTAAACCTAAAAGTTTATCTAACTCAGGGCCGTTAAAACCTTCCATTGGTGTAGCATCTACCTGTAAACTTGCAGCTTCAGCAATGGCAACGCCAAAACCAATATAAGCCTGACGTGCAGCATGGTTAAAGTTTTCTTCAGCTGTTCTTGATAAAATCATACCTTTTAACTGTGTTTTATAAGCATCAGTTGCATTTTCAGGTAAGCCACGCTCAGCATTCATTCTGTTAAAAACGGCATCAATACCCTCGTCTGTATAATTTTCGTTTGCAGCAAAAATTAATAAGTGAGAAGAATCTATAACTTGCGACTGATTAAAAGCGATAGGGGCAATTTTCTCTTTTAACTCCTGGTTCGTCACCACAATAACTTTAAAGGGTTGCAAGCCCGAAGAAGTAGGTGCTAAATGTGCTGCGGCAATAATTTTATCAACCTTTTCTTGGTCAACAGGCTGACCATTCATTTTTTTAACGGCATAACGCCAGTTCAGGGCATCTATTAAGCTCATATTATAAGTTTTTTATTTTCAATTAATAGCACAAATATCTGGATTAGCTTAAAACTCTTTGTTGATGTATGGTAAGAATTACTCGCAGTATCTTAAAGGATAGTGATATTGAAATCCTTAATTATGGTAAAAACCTGATGTCACTTCTTACCGGAAAGTGGTCTGACAGCTTCGCCTGTGTAATGTGATAATTTAGAATTTCTAATTCTTTACTTGTAGCAATATAATCGATTTGAAAGTTAGGGAATTTACCATTGTAAGTTCTGCCCAGGCCCGAACCTTTTTTAATAAAAGCATTGTTTAAACCAGCCGTAATTTGAGTTACAACATAAGACGCGGGGGTATCGTTAAAATCGCCGGCAATTAAATAAGGTGTTTTACAAGTAGCCATTTCTTTTTTCATAATGTCTACCTGGTTGCTTCTTTTTAAGAAAGCACTTTTAAGCATTTTTAAGATTCGTTTAGAAGGCTGGAGTTCCGTATTCATTTCCTTTACCTTGTCTAAGTAATCGTAATCCTGTTTTTCAAAAGAGATTGACTGGAAATGCACATTATAAATTCTTAAAGTTTTAAGGCCCATTTGCAAATCGGCATAAATACTCATATTGCCTGCTATGCCTTGTTCAAAAGGAATTTTCCCGCTATTTATAATTTTATATTTAGAAAAAATAGCCAGGCCATTGGCTTCGTAATCATTTTTATTGGTGGGTACAAAATAGTAATACCTGGTATTCAATAAAGCCTTTAAACTGTCGATGGTATCAAAAGAGCCCTTGTAACGCGTATAAAATTCCTGGAAACAAATAATATCTGGATTCTGTTCTTTAACTACTTTCAGCATTTTTTCTTTAACAGATTCGGTGTTGTTTTCTCCGTAAAGTTTAAAGCTATGTACATTGTAGGTCATCATCCTGATGCTACCCTCCGATTTTTCTGTCCGGCCTTCACTGCCACCAAAAGCAAGTGTTGCTTTAAGCGTTTTGTACCCAAAGGCAATAACCGCAAACGTGATTATGGCAAAAAGCCATTTTTTATTAACTGACCACCAGATTAAAAATATAACATTGGCCAGTAAAGTGAAAGGATAGGCCAGACCGAAAAAAGCAATTATTGCATGTTTACGTGGATCCATGCTGCCGGCTAAAGTACCAAGCAGCAAAAAAATAGCCAATACAACAGCAATGGGTAAAAGTAACTTATCAAAAAAGCTGTATTTTTTTTTAGCCATTAATCTTTACTCGCTTTAAAAAGTTTTTCTTTCTCTACCGGAGATAATTTATCGTAACCGGAAGTAGAAATTTTATCTAAGATGGCATCAATTTCCTGTTGCGAAACATTTTTAAATTCGGCCTTTTTAACAGGCTGTTCATTTCTTACGACCCTTAATTTAGGCTTACGTTCGAACAATTTGCTCCAGTCTTTTCCACTTTGAAGGCTTTTAATAAATGCAAAGCCTAAAAATGCACCACCAAGATGGGCCAAACTGCCACCGGCATTAAACGAAGTAATGCCGATAATATCTAAAATAATATAGGCTATGGCAAGGTATTTAATTTTAACCTCCCCAAAAAACATCAGGAAAATAGCATAGTTTGGAACCAATGTTGCCGTACCGACAATAATAGCCATCACTGCTGCTGATGCACCAATAAGTACAGCAGAGCTTACTGTTGAGGTAAAAAATGGAAATATATTAAAAGCAGCAATATAAAATATGGCACCCGCCAAGCCGCCTGCTATATAAACAAAATGAAACTGGCGGGCATTTAAAAAGTTCATAAATATGTTTCCAAACCAAAATAGCCCCAGCATATTAAAAAGAAGATGCAAAAAGCCGGCATGAAAAAACATATACGTAATTATAGTATAAAAATGTGCCGGCAATGCCGAAAATGATGCTGGCAAGGCTAAGTAACTGTTAATCCAGTTGTAAATATTAAATGGTACGTTACCAAGCAGGCAGAAAACAGAAACCAGCGCAGGAACAAGAAATAAAATAACATTAATACCAATGTAAAAAAACAATGGGTTGCCCGACTGGAATATTTTAAACTTTAAATCTTTAAAAATATTATTATTCATACAGCGTATAAAAAGTATCGTTCTTGTCCTTCCACAGTTTTACCAGGATAAATCCAATTAAAGCACCCCCTAAATGCGCATAATGAGCAATAGAATCGCCTTGTATTTGTGCTACACCTAAAGAAAATTCTATGATAATATACACAGGTATAATGTATTTTGCTTTAACCGGAACCGGAATAAACATAATTAAAAGCTCTGCATTAGGATAAAGCATTCCAAAAGCAACCAAAAGCCCAAATATTGCACCCGATGCGCCCACCATACCCCCGAAATAAATTCCGTATAAGGTAGTTGCATTAGCTAAGGTTAAAGATCTATTGTCAAACTGGCCCTGAGAAAAGGTATCCATATTTATTTTACCACTGGCGGTTATAGAACCTAAAATTTGATGAACTTCAAAAGCTTGTACGGCCCATTGTAAAAACAAAGCACCTAAACCCGTTATCAAATAGAAAATAATAAATTTCTTTGCCCCCCACCGAGATTCGAGCAAACTGCCAAACGAATACAATGCAAACATATTGAAAAATATATGTGCAATGCCGCCATGCATAAACATATATGTAATGGGCTGCCAGAAATTAAATTTTGGGGAGTCGAAGTAAAAAGCTGCGAATAAATTATCCATATCAAGCTTTGGAAGCAGGTTTGCAGCCGCAAAAAATAAAATATTTATAATCAGCAGGTTTTTTACTACCGGTGGGATATGTATGTTGTTCATTTATAGTGTTATTGTTCTAATTAAGCCTTTGTAGTACTTTTAACCACGTTTGCTTTATGAGTAATTTGGTTATGCTCCCTGCTTATTTCTCAAACTTCTTATCCAGTTCGGCCAAAGTAATGGTTTGTATAATCGGCTTTCCGGTTACGCTAAAGTTAGGTGTTTTACAGCCAAAAAGTTCATCAATAAGTGTATTCATTTCTTCCTGGCTTAAAGCTGTTCCTGCTTTTATGGCGCTGTTTTTAGCTAAACTTCGGGCTAAGCTATCCCGCTTATTTAATTTTAGCTCTTGCTGCGAATTTTTAAAACCCTCAATAAGCTGTTCAAATAATTGTGTTTCATTAATATTACTGCTGCCTAAATCAACAGGAATACCTTCTACCACTAACGTGTTTTTCCCGAATTCGCGTACATCAAAGCCTAAACTTTTTATATCATCGAGTAAACTTTTGGCCAGTTCAAAATCGTTGGCATTTAAGGTAATGGTTTGCGGAAATAAACTTTGCTGTGAGGCGCCTTTGCGATCGTCGAGATGTACGAGAAATCGCTCGTAAAGGATTCGCTCATGGGCCATTTGCTGATCGATAACCATTAAACCCGATTTTATCTGCGATACAATATAGCGGTTATGCAATTGCATATATTGCTTTTGTTTAGTCTCTAAAACGGCATCATCAGCATAAAATGAGGTTTGTTCTACAACAGGCTGCTGGGTTACTTCATATAAGGAGCCCCAGTTTTTAGTGTTGGGTTTAGCTTCATAATTTCTTGGTGCGCTCGAAGCAGTTGTATAACCCAAACCAACTTCATTTTTATCGCTTGCAAACGGATTAAAATCAGGGTTAAAATTAATACTTGGTGGCACAATATCCTCCACTGCTTTCGGCGTAATCATGTTGCTGAAACCAGTTTCCTGGTCAAAATCAAGTGTTGGTGCAATATTGTAACGGCCAATTGATCGTTTTACTGCCGATTTTAAAATGGCATAAATAGATTTCTCATCTAAGTATTTAATCTCCGTTTTTGTTGGGTGAACGTTCACATCAATTTTTGCAGGATCGATTTCTATAAACAAAACGTAAAGCGGGTAGCTATCATCCGGTAAAAGATCTTCAAAAGCAGAACTAACTGCATGGTTTAAATATGGATCTTTAATAAAACGGTTATTTACAAAGAAAAACTGCTCACCTCTGGTTTTTTTTGCAAAGGCAGGTTTACCAATATATCCTTTAAGGTTAATGATGGTTGTATCCTCTTCAACCGGAACCAGGCGTTCGTTATAATTGTTGCCAAATAAATGGACAATGCGTTGTTTTAAATTTCCCTTCGGCAGGTTGTAAATTTCTACACCATCGTGGTGCAAACTGAAAAACACAGCTGGATGCGCTAAAGCCACACGCTGAAATTCATCAATAATATGGCGCATTTCAACAGGATTGCTTTTTAAGAAATTCCGCCTGGCTGGTGTATTGAAAAATAAATTTTTAATTGCTATTTGCGTGCCGGGCGAGGTTGCTACTGGCTCCTGGTTGATAACCTGGGCACCTTCTATACTAATACAGGTACCAATTTCATCTTCATGCCTGCGGGTTTTCATTTCAACCTGTGCAATGGCGGCAATAGAAGCCATTGCCTCTCCACGGAAACCCATAGTACGAATGGCAAATAAATCTTCGGCCTTTTTTACTTTAGAAGTTGCATGGCGTTCAAAACACATTCTTGCATCGGTAACGCTCATGCCACAGCCGTTATCAATAATCTGGATTAAGGCTTTACCTGCATCTTTTATCACCAGTTGAATTTTATCTGCCCCAGCATCAATAGAATTTTCG
Source organism: Pedobacter nototheniae (assembly GCF_032678625.1). Lineage (GTDB taxonomy): Bacteria > Bacteroidota > Bacteroidia > Sphingobacteriales > Sphingobacteriaceae > Pedobacter > Pedobacter nototheniae_A. The sequence continues at coordinate 351,261 of NZ_JAVTSO010000005.1, forward strand.
AGCAATTCTTTTACCGCAGAAGCAGGTCTTTGAACAACTTCTCCGGCAGCAATCTGGTTGGCAACAGCATCAGGTAATAAATGAATAATATCAGTCATGTATAAAGGCAATGTGAAATTGCTAAATTATACAAAATAAGCTTAAAGCCGGTGCTTTGTTTAAAACTCAACACATAAATGACTGTAGTTAAAGCTTTAAAATTAGCAGGTTCAAAACAAAACCTTTGTAATTGCTTTCTAAAATCAGCTCGGTTTAGTTTAGGATTTTGGCGCTATTCTCCATTAAAAATCTGAATAAAAAAACTGTTAGCTCAAACTAAAAATAATTACTTATTTTTGTGACCCAATTATGCAGGAAATAAAAACGTCATTCGATTTTGAAAAGCCTATTGCCGATTTAGTTCAGCAGATAGAAAAGGTTAAGCAAGTTGCCGAAAAAACCAAGGTAGATATGTCTGCCACTTTAGAGGAACTTGATGGTAAATTAGATGAAACCACTAAAAATCTATATAATAACCTAACGGGTTGGAATAAGGTTCAGATGAGCCGCCACCCCGACAGACCGCAAACGCTTGATTACATCAACATGATTTGCGATGACTTTATTGAATTGCACGGTGATAGAACCGTAAAAGATGATAAAGCAATTATAGGTGGTTTTGCTACCATTAATGGTCAAACCGTAATGGTTATTGGCCATCAGAAAGGTAAAAATACCAAAGAGCGTCAGTACCGTAATTTTGGTATGGCTAATCCTGAAGGCTACCGCAAAGCTTTACGTTTAATGCGTTTAGCAGAGAAATTTAACAAACCTGTAGTTTCTTTTATCGATACAATGGGTGCTTATCCTGGTTTGGAAGCAGAAGAACGCGGACAGGGAGAGGCCATTGCCAGAAACTTACTGGAAATGTCGGTATTAAGGGTTCCGATTATCTGTATTATTATTGGTGAAGGTGCTTCTGGTGGTGCTTTAGGCATTGGTATTGGTGATAAAGTATATATGCTTGAGCATACCTGGTATTCAGTAATTTCTCCTGAATCTTGTTCCTCGATTTTGTGGAGAAGCTGGGATTTTAAAGAAAAAGCTGCCGAATGCCTAAAGTTAACTTCCGATGATATGTTTGGAAATAAGCTAATCGATGGCATCATAAGAGAACCACTTGGTGGCGCACATCAAAACCCTGAATTAATGGGGGCAACTTTAAAAGAGCAAATTATTGGTGATTTAAAATCATTAGGTAAAATAAAAACAGACAAACTGATTGAGCAAAGAATTGATAAATTTTGCGCAATGGGTGTTGTAAATGAATAAAAATAAATAAAGCGAAAATTTTATTTAAAAGTATTAAATCCTTTAGGTTAAAACCTGGAGGATTTTTTCGTTTATAGTCTTTTTTTAACCGTAATCAATCAGAATATATTACTGCTTAGAATGCTTTTTGTTGAGCAATGAGCAGGTAAAATAAGCATGAAATTATTTGCTTTTATCCTTTTATATCTCTTAATTTATGTTGTCAAATATTTAACACACTGGTGATTAGATGCATCCTCAAGGCATAAGTTTTACATCCCGCTTAATATTTTCAGATTGACTGTTTTTTGTAGGTGTCGTTGCAAACACATAAGAACAATACACACACCAGCGCTTTTACTGGCGTCGCTAAGTTATCCTTGCGTTAAAAGGAGGCAAAACTTAAACAATTATTGAATAATGAAAAACTTAATTTCAAATCCGGAGGGGTAACCGTTCCCGCCGGTAGCGGATTTGCTTTTGCACATCAATTTGCCGAAGTGTTTTGCGATAATGACCAAAGCTGTGCTTTTGTAGATTGCAGGCGTTAATGTTTGATTGATTAATTGTGGCTTGTAGTGATTATGAGTCAAAAATTTAAACCCGAAAAAATGAAATTCATAATCATTCTCTTTTCCGTTTTTATTCCCAAGATTCTTTTTGCCCAAAATTTTGAACTTAATCTAAAATTTATAGACCCTGAGAATAAAATCGCTGATAACAGTCTTTGTAATTTAACAACCTATAATAAAGACGCTCTTTCAGGTGCTAAACATATTTATACTGCTGAGGTTCATAATAAAAAAGCTACACTTAAAGATACGATAAATACCGCCTATATAGCCATGTTGGGCCTGGATATTGGCACCAGGTATGCTTCATATAAGATAGCGGTTGAACCGGGGGCTACCTATCAAATAACCTATAATGTGGACAATAAAAAATTTGATATTGTAAGCAATTCTAAATCAGATCACCTATTGAGATTTTTTTTTAATGGACTGGACAGTTTGTATAAACAACAAGACCAAAGGCTTTCTTTGCATAAAGAATTTATAGTTGCGAAGAATGTATACTCGGCAGATAGTGTATTAAGAATAACGAACAATTTTAACAACGATTTACGGAATTTCAGTAAAAAAATAGCTTTTGAAAATCCAGACAATATCATATCGCCCTATATACTAATCAAAAACAATAATTTTGATCTGGAAGAGCAGAAAATCTATGAAAACTTTTCTAATGACATCAAAAAAAGCAATTATGGTATTGCCCTTAAAGAAAATATGGATATAGCCCTGCGTGGTGGCAAGACGGAAGAAAAACTGAAGCTAATTGAAGAAGACTTAATTCCAATTGAAGGAAATACATTAGCGGGTCGTACCATATTGCTAAATCAACATTATTTCAAACAAAATTATAGTAAAGTAACAATAATAGAGTTTTGGGCAAGCTGGTGCGCTCCTTGCAGGGAATCACTAAAGAAGCTATATTCATTTTATTATCAAAACAAATCAAAGGATTTTAATATCATTCTGGTTTCGCTGGATGATGACGCTGGCGAATGGAAAAAAGCCAGCCTGTATGACAATTACTCTTGGTTAAACATTTCTGATGGTAAAGGACATTCTTCCGATACGCCAAAAAATTATAAAATAAATGCAATTCCAGCCAATATTCTTATAAACTCAGATGGGAAAATAATTGCCAGGAACATTTTTGATTTGGATACGATTAGACAAATTTTAAATAGGTAATAAAATTCTTGCGTCATTGAGAGGCACGAAGCAATCTCTATGTATTGAATATTTGTTGTTTAAAATTTTTTAATGTTTCTTCATGACCGCTTTTAAAGGGTAGAATTTGTTTCTCTCTTTAGCCAACCTTATAAACTTTCAGTTACAGGGGTTTAATCAATTGGGTTTGGTTAAAAAAAAAAGCTTTGCAAATTAATGCAAAGCTTTTTCAATTCCATTTAAGAATTTTTTATTGCTGTGGCTGTTGAGGATAATAAACAGATAGCCTGCTTTCTAAACCAGCAAATATTTTCTCCAGCTGCGAACTCACTTTAGTTTGTCCGGCTGCTTTACTTGTTCTAATCATTCTATCTAAGTAATATAATCCGGTTTGTACATTTTGTGAGCCTGTAAGGGTGCCTTTCGATTGAGAGATATCAGCCAGGTAGGTTAGCTCCTTATTGATATAATCGCCCGATTTGGTCATAATATCATTGGCTTTTGCAACTTCGCCTAACTTATACAGGTTTTCAGCAAGGTAGAATTTAACTACTACTGTACGAATCCCGAAAAACTTATCAGGCATTACTTCGTAGTACTTGTCAATTACCTTTTTAGCTTCAGCCGTTTTACCATCTTTAATCAAGCTGCCACTTAAACTGGTGAAAAGGTTAGTAAAGATAAACGTATCATCAGATGACTGCGGATCTAAATAAGTAGCCGTTTTCATATTGCCCCATTTAAATTTAGTCATTACGTTGTTGTAAAGAACAGGCGTGTTTAATTGCTCTTCTCTTTCTTCTTTGTTAGAAGTTGTATCCGCTTTTAAAGGTAATAAGCGTAAGGCTAAACCTTCACTGTATAAATATTTATCTAAACCATTATATTGCTCTGAGGGAACTGTTGAAGCAAAATAGATTGGCCTTTTCCAGTTGTTATGCGCAAGGATATCAAACATGGCGAGTGTACCTTTAGTTACGTATCCCTTGTTAAATTTCCAATCCATTTCTGGTGCAATTTTCCCCGCATCAGCAGCAGAAACAGTACCGGTGTTGATTACTTGTTGAGGATCTATTGTGATTTTTAGATTTTTAGTAGGTAAGAAGTTAGATTTTGTGCCATCCTGCATAGCTACTTTATCATCTGCATTATCTGATAATAATAAATCCACTACATTTTTTAATTCAATGCTACCCGCAATTTTATAATCATCAAAAGGCATTACATCTCTTTCTCCCTGAACATACTGAGCAGGTTTCATGGTAATTGGCAATGGCTCTGATTCGTTTTGTTTTTGTCTTAAACCATTGATGTACCAATCTGTATCAAATAAACTTAAATTAACAATACGTACATCAGGGCGCACATTTTCAACTTCCTGAATATACCAAAGTGGATATGTATCGTTATCTCCATAAGTAAATAGAATGGCATTTGGCGCACAAGATTGCAGATAATCCAAGGCAATATCGTGTGCTACTAATTTAGTAGAACGGTCGTGGTCATCCCATCCTTGCTCAGCCATAATGGTTGGTGCAGCCAATAAACCAATAACGGTAGCACCAATTGCACCATTGGTAGGCGTTAATTTTTTAAATAGCCATTCTTTTAAGGCCAACACCCCGAGTCCAATCCAGATGGCAAAGGCATAAAACGATCCTACATACGCATAATCCCTTTCACGAGGCTCCAATGGCTTTTGGTTGAGGTATAAAACAATGGCGATACCTGTAAAAAAGAAGAGTAAGGCTACCACACCAGCATCTTTCTGGTTGCGTTTGAAATGCCATATTGCACCTAATAAACCTAAAATTAATGGTAAAAAGAAAAAGCGGTTATAAGCATTATTATCTACAGTTGATGGCGGTAGGTGGCTCTGATCGCCCAGGCGTATGGCATCAATTGGTTTAATACCACTTAACCATTCGCCTTCAAACCCGCTTCCCTGTCCTTGCTCATCATTTTGGCGACCAGCAAAGTTCCACATAAAGTAGCGCATGTACATATAACCAATTTGGTAACTGAATAAAAAGCCTGCATTATCTACAACATTTGGCTTTTTGCTGTCATCCATGTGCATCCACTCCTTATAAAAAGAAGCATGACGGGCATCATCGCTATACATACGGGGCAATAAAGTATTGTTGCTGTATTCGTATTCACTTTTTTTGCCGGCAACCTCGTATTTAGTGTCGCCTTTTCTCCAGATCGTTTTTCCCTCTGTTACACCAATTCTTTCCGAATTATAGTTTGGCCCATAACCTAAAGGACGGTCGCCATACTGCTCACGGTTTAAGTAGCTTAAGAAAGAAAAAGCATCTTTAGGAGCACTGTTATTTAAGTTTGGTTCTGCTTTAGCCCTGATTACAATCATGGCAAATGATGCATAACCGAAAATGATTAAAACAGTAGAAATTAAACCCAAGTTTAATAGTTTCTTTTGGTGCGTAATAGAGTAACGAATACCCCAAACAAACAAGCTAATAAGCACAACGGCAAAGAACAGTACACCTGTACCAAAACCCAAGCCCAGTGTATTTACAAAGAAAAGATCGAAATAGGCACCGAATGAAACCAGGTATTGAATAATACCATATTGAACAACTGCCAAAATAAGGATTCCAACAATTAGTGTTTTAAAAATACCAGCTGTAGTTGCTTTATCAGTTCTTTTGAAATAGTAAACAAATGCCATAGCAGGTATGGTTAATAAGTTTAATAAGTGAACACCTATTGATAAACCCATTACATAAGCAATGAATAGTAACCAGCGGTCTCCCTTAGGTTCATCGGCGTGCGCTTCCCATTTTAAAATACCCCAGAAAACGATTGCCGTAAATAAAGATGATTGTGCGTATACTTCAGATTCTACAGCTGAAAACCAAAAACTATCAGAAAAAGTATAGGCTAAAGCACCAACTGCACCGGCACCCATAATGCTGATTAATTTGCTGGTGGTTAATTCATCGCCGGCTTTAATTATGGTTTTCTTAGCTAAAGCTGTAATGGTCCAGAATAAAAAGAGGATGGTTGCACCACTGGAAACAGCCGAACCAATATTCATCCAGTAAGCTATTTTGGTTGTTTCGCCAAAAGCAAAAATAGAGAAAAAGCGCTGGATCATTAAAAATAATGGAGCACCTGGTTGGTGAACAACCTGCATTTTAAATGCTGATGCGATAAACTCACCGCAATCCCAGAAACTGGCAGAGGGCTCTAAGGTTAAAACATAAGTTATTGTCGCAATTAAAAAGCAGATCCAGCCTACTATATTATTAACTTTTGAATAATTCATTGGTTTTTGATAATGATAATTAAAATTGTTTTTGGCATAAAAATGCTGCCGAAATTAACTATTAAAGTCGATAAAATAAGTAATTTCTTCGATTGTTTTAACAATTTTTAACCTCGCACACCCTAAACAGGAGGATAATACAAGGTTTTGCTTCATTAAAAAAACACTTTAACAGCAAAACCCATAAGAACGGTTAAAAATGTTCTTATGGGTTTGAGGATGCAGCTAAATTTTAACCGCCAATAAAGGGCGAAAAGCGTGATAGTAGTGCTGTATATTGTTTTTCTAATTTCTGGCTAAGTTCCTGTTGTTTAAAAGCATCAGTAAGTTTCACCATTTGCCCTAAATAAGCCATGTAAAATTGAACCTTCCTTTCCGAATCTAATTGGTTTTTACTGATGGAAACATCAGCAATGTGGCCCAGTTCTTTATCCACAAAATCGGCGGTTCTGTTAATCATTGCATTGGCGCGTTGTACCTCGTTTAAGCGGTATAAGTTTTCTGTAAAGAAAAAAGTTCCCTGAACCTGCAGCATACTGTGAAATTTAGAAGGGATCACCGCATAGTACAGATCAACTACTTTTTTGCTTTCTTCAATTTTTCCTTCAGTAATCAATCCATTTAACAGGCTGTTGAAAATGTTTGAAAACATCGGTACATCATCTGCCGATTGTCTGTCTAAATGGTTTGCATTTTTAATATTTCCCCATTTGTAAACATTCATTACGTTATTATACAGTGGTTTAATATTAACCTGTTCGTAAACTTGTTTTCCGCTTGTATCAGGTTTTAGGGGTAATAACCTTAAATTTAACCCTTCTGAATACAGGTATTTTTTTAAGCCAACATACTGATCATCAGGCATGGCACCGGTAAAATATATGGGCCTTTTCCAGTCGTTATGCGTTAGAATGTCGAAAAGAGCCAAAGTACCTTTTGTTACGTAATCAGAATCATAGGTCCATTCCATTCTGTCTGCAATTTTTCCGGCTTCCTCTCTCGGCACCGTTCCGGTATCTAAAACATCCTTGGCATTGATGGTAATTTTTAGGTTTTTGGTGGGCAATATATTGGTTTTAGAGCCGTCTCTTAAACTTAATTTATCTTCATCCTGATCAGACAAAAGCACATTCATAATTTCTTTAAGTTCGATGTGCTGGGCAATTTTAAAATCCTGGTAATACATTACATCTCTTGTTCCTGCCACATATTGTTCGGGTTTCATCGAAATAGGTAAGGGTGCAGATTCGTTTTGCTTCCTTTTCATACCATCTATATACCAATCGGCCGTAAATAAACTCAGGTTAACAATTCTTACATCAGGACGAATTTTTTCAACTTCCTGAGCATACCATAGCGGGAAAGTATCATTGTCGCCATAAGTAAACAGAATGGCGTTTGGCGCACAGGATTTTAAATAGCTCGCCGAAATGTCTTTAGCAAGGTGACTGTCTGAGCGGTTGTGGTCATCCCAGCCCTGGCCAGCCATAATAATTGGGGCAGCGAATAAAGCTACAACAGAAGCAAAAATTCCAGCCCTGGCGGGTGTAAACTTTTTAAAAACCCATTCTTTTAGGCCCAGCACACCTAATCCAATCCAAATGGCAAAGGCATAAAACGAACCTACATAGGCATAATCACGTTCACGAGGTTCTATAGGTACTGAATTTAGATAAATTACAATGGCTACACCAGTAAATACAAATAGCAACCCAATAATACCAGCATCTTTTTGGTTGCGTTTAAAATGCCATAACGCACCGATTAAGCCGATTATTAATGGAAGGAAGAAAAATCTGTTGTAGGCTTTATTGTCTACAATCGAAGGAGGGAGATTTTGTTGGTCGCCCAAACGAATGGCATCTATTGGTTTTATCCCACTTAACCATGCACCACCATTTCCACCATGCTGCCCATCCTGATTGTCCTGGCGACCAACAAAATTCCACATAAAATACCGCATATACATTTGTCCAACCTGGAAAGAAGACATATATTTTAGGTTATCCATCATGGTTGGCTTATGGGCATCATCAAAACCCATCCAGTTTTTATAAAATTTAATATGCTCCGCTTTGTCACTGTACATTCTTGGAATTAACGTTTTCTGGTCAAAAACATAATCCGATTTCGTACCTGCTGATTCATATTTCTGATCACCCTTCCTGTATAATTTTCCCGTTTCCTTTATATCTATTTTATCTGAATTGTAGTTTTCACCATAAAGTAAAGGTCTGTCGCCATACTGGGCACGGTTAACATAACTCAGGAAAGAAAAGGCATTTTCAGGATCGGTATTGTTTAGGTTTGGTTTTCCATGCGCCCTGATTATAAGTGCAGCAAAAGAGCTGTAGCCAAAAATTAACAACACGGTAAATAATAAAATCAGATTTAAAGCCCGTTTATGTTTTAAAATTGAATAACGAATACCATAAGCCAGGCCTCCAATCAGCAATAATGCAAAAAATAAAATTCCTGTACCGAAACCCAGACCTAAAGTATTTACAAAGAATAAATCAAAACTTGCCGCAAATGAAACCATATACTGGATGATGCCAAACTGAACAAAAGCCAAAGCCAATATCGAAATGAAAAACACTTTTAAAGTGCCTTGCCAGGTAGGGGATGCTGTTTTTTTAAAGTAGTACACAAATATTACAGCAGGAATGGTTAATAGGTTTAACAAATGGACACCAATAGAAAGGCCGATCATATAAGCGACAAAAAGCAACCAGCGATCTGATCCTTTTTCGTTTGCCTGCGACTCCCATTTTAATATGCCCCAAAATACCACAGCTGTACAGAGTGAAGACATTGCATAAACTTCGGCCTCAACTGCTGAAAACCAGAAGCTATCCGAAAATGCATAGGCCAATGCACCAACTAAGCCCGAACCGATAATGCTGATGATTTGCGATGTGGTGATTTCTTCATTTGCCTTAACGATGGTTTTTTTAGCCAAAGCCGTAATCGTCCAAAATAAAAATAAGATGGTTGTTGCACTGGCTAAGGCAGAAGCAATGTTCATAAAGTAGGCCACTTTTGAATGATCGCCCATGGCCAATGCCGAAAATAAACGTTGAATCATGGAAACCAAAGGTGCGCCAGGCTGATGTACAACTTCCATTCTAAAAGCTGTTGCAATAAATTCTCCGCAATCCCAAAAGCTTACCGATTGGTCTAAAGTTAGGATGTAGGTTAGCATGGCAATCAAAAAACAGAGCCAGCCTGTAATGGTGTTAATCTTTGAGTAGTTCATTCGTTAAAGTTTAGTTATTGATATTAAATGTTTTATAGATTTCTGACTTAAAAAGTCACATAAAAAATCAAAATGTTGCATGGATTATGATGATTTTTTTATCTTTGCATCGCAGTAGGAAACAGCAAGAAAAAAAATAAAAAATATTTTAAAAACACTCTTGCATAATTAAAATAAGCTTCCTACATTTGCATTCCCAATCGAGAGGTAACTCAAGATTTACTTTTTGTCCGATAGTATAAGGGTAGTACGACAGTTTTTGGTACTGTTTGTCTTGGTTCGAATCCAGGTCGGACAACAATTTTAACATCGGATCGTGTTTATTAGCATGATCCGATTTTTTTTTAACCGTAAACTACACGGACCATGCCATTGCAGTTTAACCCGGTAAAACTTTTTTCCGGAACAGGTTCCAGGGGATTATCACTTAAAATTGCCGAAAGTTACGGCAAGCCGCTCGGTAGTGTAACCATTCATAAGTTTAGTGATGGTGAATTTCAACCTTCTTTTGATGAATCTATCCGGGGTAGCGATGTTTTTCTAATTCAATCCACTTGCCAGCCAAGTGATAATTTGATGGAATTACTTTTAATGGTTGATGCGGCTAAAAGAGCTTCAGCACATTATATTACAGCAGTTGTTCCTTATTATGGTTTAGCCCGTCAGGATAGAAAAGATAAACCACGTGTAGCAATAGGCGCAAAATTAGTTGCCAATTTATTAAAGAGTGCTGGTATACACCGCATTATGACAATGGATTTGCACGCGGCACAAATACAGGGTTTCTTTGATATTCCGGTGGATCACTTAGATGGATCGGTTATTTTTGTACCTTATATTAAAAGCCTGAATTTACCAAACTTAACAATTGCATCGCCTGATATGGGCGGTTCATACAGGGCCCGTACCTTTGCTAAGTTTTTTAATGCAGAGGTTATTATCTGTGATAAACGCCGTAAACGTGCCAATGAAATCGAATCAATGTCGATTATTGGAGATGTAACCGGGCAAGATGTGGTTTTAATTGATGATATTTGCGATACTGCCGGAACATTATCAAAAGCTGCGGCTTTAATTATGGAAAACGGTGCTGCAAGTGTTAGAGCAGTATGTACGCATGCAGTTTTATCAGGTAAAGCAGTAGAAACGGTAGAAAATTCTGTTTTGACAGAATTAATAGTTACGGATACCATTCCATTAAAAACGGAAAGTCCGAAAATTAAGGTGCTGAGTACAGCCAGCTTATTTGCAAGGGCAATTGCCAATGTAAATGAACATGGATCAATCAGTGATCTTTTTAGAGTGTAATAAAAAAAGTATAAGGTTCAGGGTAAAGGCAAAAGCCTTCATATCCGGTGTTGAGTACTTAAGTATTAATAAATAAATAAATATAAAATGAAAACAATCGCAATTAGCGGTTCTCCAAGAGAGAACGTAGGGAAACGCGATGCCAAAGAGCTTCGTTACGAAGGTAAAGTTCCTGCGGTATTGTATGGTGGTCAATCACAACAACATTTAGCTGTTGTTATCGCAGACTTAAGAGATGTAATTTACACTCCGGATGTAAACTTTGTAGAAGTAAATGTTAATGGTGTTAAAACTAAAGCTATCGTTAAAGATACTCAGTTTCACCCTTTAACTGACGTTTTAATGCACATCGATTTTCTTCAGTTATTTGATGACAAAGAAATCGTAATGGAAATCCCTGTAAAATTAACAGGAACTTCTCCAGGTGTTAAAATGGGGGGTAAGTTAATCCAGAAATTACGTAAGTTACGTGTTAAAGCTTTACCAGCTGACATGCCACAAAACGTTGAAGTAAGTTTAGAAAAATTAGAAGTAGGTAGTTTATTCCGTGTTCGTGACTTAAAAGGAACGAAATACGTAATTACGAACACTCCTGAAGATACAATCGTATCTGTTGCAATGTCAAGAGCATTGAAACAAGCAGAAACTGAAGCTGCAAAAGGTAAAAAATAATTGGTGATTTTCACTGATTAGAAATTAAAGCGGTAGAGAAGCAATTCTTTACCGCTTTTTTTTGTATTAAGATTTATCTTTTTATATGGTATCCAGCTTTCAAATCCTGTAACCTTGAAAGCGTATTCTGGTTTTCAATCATCGCCAAAATATTTTCCATTTTACCTTAAACATTTTACCTTTGCGCAATGAAATATCTTATAGTTGGCTTAGGAAATATTGGACCTGATTATGCACATACGAGGCACAATATTGGTTTTGATATTGCCGATGAACTGGTTAAAGGTTTGGGTGGCAGTTTTGAAAATATCAGATTAGCTTATTATTCGGAAGTGGGTTTTAAAGGTAAAAAACTGCATGTAATAAAGCCAACCACTTTTATGAATTTGAGTGGAAAAGCAGTTAACTATTGGATGAAAGAACTAAAAATTGCGCCCGAAAATGTGCTGGTGATCGTTGATGACCTCGCTTTGCCTTTAGGAAAACTCCGTTTAAAGCTACAAGGAAGCAGCGCAGGGCATAACGGCCTTAAAAGTATAGAAGAGGTATGTGGTGGGCAAAACTATGCGCGTTTGCGTTTTGGAATTGGCAGTGACTATCCAAAAGGACGTCAGGTAGATTTTGTTTTGGGTTTATTTGATAAAGAGGAACAGCTGGAGCTTCCTGCATTAATTGATAAAAGTGTAGAGCTGATTAAAAGCTTTGTAACGATAGGTCCTGCCCATACGATGACAGCATTTAATAAATAAGCATTAAATGACGATTCCTGTTAATTCAACTCGCAATAACGATTGGTGATAAACAAAAAAAGACCATCTTTCGATGGTCTTTTCTCAAATATAATTTTTAATACTTATTTAATTTGTTCCTGTGCTCTTGCAATGTAAGCATCAACTAATTGTGCTTCCTGGCTCTCAGGGTATTGCGTTTTGATTTTAGTGTAGGCATCAACAGCACCTTTAAAGTCTTTTAAGTTTTCGTTCACCAAGCCTAATTTTTTCAAAAACATAGGTGAAGTAAATTTACTGGCTTTATCTGCTGCTTTTTTATAGTAAGTAACAGCTTGTTTATAGTCTTTCAACTCGCTGTAAGCATCACCTAATAAGCCTAAAGCTAATGGATCAGCAACCGGGCTTCCGGTAGCGCTGTATTTGCTTAACGATTCAATCGCTTGTTTATATTCGCCTTTACGTAGGTAGATACCACCTAAATATAAATTAGCAAGGTTAGCCGATTTAGTATTGTCATACTCTTCAGCAATTTTTTCTAATCCCGGGTAACCGCCTTCGCCTTTTAAAGCTTTGGTCGATAAAGAATCAACACCTACATACTGTTCTGCTCTAAACATTTTGCTTGCAGCTTCTTCAGCACGGTTTTTTAAGTATACATTTTGATACCAAAAATAAACACCGATTAATAAAACTACAGCTCCTGCTATAAATAGTAAGCTTTTATTGTTTTCCTGTAAAAAAGAACCTTTTCTAATAGGTTGAGTTGTCTGATTATCTGTTGTAGACATGTTTGTTTAAAAAATTGAGATTGCAAAAATACATTTTTCAGTCAAAGTATCAACCTTTATTTTGAAGTATTTAATTAAAAATCACCGATATCCGCTAAATAAGGCTGAATTTTTTTTAATATTTACAGAAAGCTTGATAATAAGGCGTTTTTATCTTTATACAAAGGCAATTCGCCAGAAAAATGATTGCGGCAGGTTTAACATTGATAATGTAAAATGTTTAACGCAATAATCTGATCAGTGTATTAAACCAGTCTTTATTTGCGGTAAATATACCGTTGTAGTTTATCATCATATAAATGGTTAATACATCAGCCATACCCGGCGAAGCCTTAATCCTGATGGGTTGCCAAAATGCTCCGAAATTTTTAACAGAAGATGCCGGAAACAAATCGTCAAACCCAATAAATACTTCTTCAATATCGCGTAAGGGTAAAACCAAATCTTCATCTCCGGTTATAGAAAGGCTATGATTGGTTAGTAAAATATCACCCTCATGGTGGTGTAGCGGGGGTAAAAAAGAAAAAAGTCCTGCAATTTTTTTTATCCAGCTGGTTTTAACGTTAAGTTCATGATCGTAAGACCATAAGACATTTCCTTCCAGTAATTTTTGAGCAACCATCTATTTATAAATCTTTATATAAAACTACAATTTTTCTTTGCTCCTGCAACCTTATTTTAAGTATTTAACCGTAGTCTGATTATTTAGAGGCTAAAAAACGGTAAATTGCGGGATATTTATGTGGTTAAAAAATATTACGCTTCTAAATTTTAAAAATTATGCGGATGCAGATCTCCAATTTTCGGAAACTGTAAACGTTTTTACCGGCAATAATGGCTCGGGTAAAACCAATATGCTCGATGCAATTCACTATTTATGCTTGTGTAAAAGTTATTTTAATCCAATAGATGGCCAGCAAATAAAGACTGCCGAAGATTTTTTTATGGTTCAGGGCGATTTTGATCGAAGTGAAAAAAATGAAAAAATCAGCTGTGGTGTAAAACGCAACCAAAAAAAACAATTTAAACGCAACAAAAAGGAATACGATAAACTGGCAGATCATATTGGTTTATTTCCTGTAGTAATGGTTTCTCCATACGATGTAAACCTGATTATGGATGGGAGTGAGGAAAGAAGGCGTTTTATTGACAATGTAATTTCACAAACCGATTCGCATTATCTCGATCAGCTGATTCATTACAATAAGGTTCTGCAAAATAGAAACGCTTTGCTCAAGCAAATCGCAATTACAAAAAGATATGATCCGGCTTTGCTCGAGATTTTGGATGAGCAACTGGTTGGATCCGGAAATAAAATATTTCATCTGCGTAAAGCATTTATGAACGACTTTATTCCACTGTTTGATCAATATTATACTTACATTACCGATAACAAGGAGAGTGTAGAACTTAATTATCAATCGCAGCTTAATGAAAGCGCTTTTGGGCAACTGCTCCAAAAATCAGTTGAAAAGGATAGGGTACTGGAGCGTACTACTACAGGTATTCATAAAGATGAACTGGCTTTTGTAATTAGCGGTATGCCTTTAAAGAAATTTGGCTCCCAAGGACAGCAGAAATCTTTTTTAATTGCTTTAAAATTAGCTCAATATGCCTATTTAGCCAAAAATAAAGGATTTAAACCTTTGCTTTTACTTGATGATATTTTTGATAAACTTGATGATAACCGCGTGCAGAAGTTGATGCAAATGGTTTCTCATCACGATTTTGGTCAGATCTTTATTACGGATACGGGAATAGAAAGAGTGAAATCAGTTTTTAAAAAAATAGAAGTTGCTGTAACTTTGTTTGAAGTAGAAAATGGAATTATAAAACATGCGTAAACCTAATGATGTAACCTTAAAAGATGCCATTGGCAAAATGCTTGATGTGTATCGTTTACGCCGTAAATTTGATGAAACTTCTATTTTAGCCATCTGGCCCGAAATAATGGGGACGGCAATTGCAAACAGGACTACCCAGATTTATATCCACGATAAAAAGCTTTTTATCAGGATTGAATCTTCTGTAATTAAAAATGAATTGTTAATGGTGCGCCAGGGCATTATCCAGAAACTGAATGACCATGCGGGCAGTATTGTAATAACCGAAATGGTTTTCTTATAGCTTTTTTAGGGTGTAAGGCTTTAAACCTTACACCACGTTATGTTTTAAAGTGTAGCTATTTTTAGCTTTTACCACCTCCGAATATCTTAGCTAAGATCCAGATAATTAAAGCCAGTACAACTACTACTATAATAATTCCAGACCAAACGCCCGCTTTAAATATTCCCTCTATCATTTGGCAACTGCCTAATGTGCTGCATAAAAATGCAATAAGTACTAATGGAAATGCTCTTTTCATATCTAAATAATTTTGTATTAAGCTAACACAACATAGATATGAAAAGTTTTCAGAAATGATTATTTACCGTTTACTTTCAGTAATTCAACTTCAAAAACCAATGTACTGTATGGAGGGATATCCTGTCCGTAACCACGTTCTCCATAGGCCAGGTTATAAGGAATAAAGAATTTGTATTTAGAGCCTGCCGGCATTAATTGTACACCTTCTGTCCAGCCTTTAATAACCTGGTTAAGGGTAAAAGTAATGGGTTCACCTCTATCGTAAGAACTATCAAATTGTTTTCCGCTTAATAAAGTTCCTTTATAGTGCACTAAAACAGAATCGGTTGCTTTAGGTTTAATACCGGTGCCCGCCGTTAAAACTTCATACTGTAAACCACTCGCTGTGGTTTGTACACCCGAACGCTTTTTATTTTGCTCTAAGAAATTTTTACCTTCAGTTATATTTCCTGCAAATTTTCCTTTATTCGCATTTGCCAAAGCTCCGTTTATAGCCAGTTGGGCTTGTTGCTGATCCAATAAAACTTTACCACCCGTAAAAGCATCTTTTAAGCCTTTAAGCAGCACTTCATAATTTAAAGTAGTTAGGCCTGTTGTTTTTAATCCTGCACCTATAGAGGTTCCGAAAGCATAGCTTACAGAGTCTAATGGCGATTTCATTGTGGTTACTGTTGTTGATTTAGTTGTGGTAATTGCTTTTTTTGCAACAGGCTTCTTGGCCGCTGTTTTGGTTTGTGCAAAAGATGCAACTGCTGCACCTGAAATAAATATTGTTAAAAATGCTTTTTTCATATTGTGTGTTGCTTTATAACCTGCAACTATAGGCGTTTAATTCGATCGAAAGATACAAACTCTTTTAAAACAATAAAACCCCGAAAATCGAGGTTTTATATGGTTTTTTAACTGCAGCTTAGAAACGCTCATCAGCTTTGAAGAAAAAGTTTCCTTCAATTTCTGCGTTCTCATCTGAATCAGATCCGTGAACAGCATTTGCATCGATAGATTTTGCATATTTCTGACGGATTGTACCTTCTGCAGCTTCAGCAGGATTAGTAGCACCGATTAATTTTCTGAAATCTTCAATTGCATTATCTTTTTCTAAAATTGCAGCAACAATAGGTCCTGAAGACATAAAACTTACTAAATCTTTGTAGAAAGGACGTTCAGCGTGTACTGCATAAAACTGACCAGCAGTTTCTTCAGTAAGCTTAGTATATTTTAATGCAATGATTTTGAAACCCGCATTGGTAATGTCGTTTAAAATTGCGCCGATATGTCCATTTGCTACTGCATCAGGCTTAATCATGGTAAAAGTTCTGTTCGTGCTCATCGTGTTTGATATCAAATTTTCTGCAAAAGTACAATTAATTACCGAAAGACAAATTTTTACTTAAAACAGCTGTCTAAAATATCTTGTTAATCAACAACTTGTATGAAATTTAAGAGTTTTTAATTTTTATTTAAATTAATTATAAATAACCTTTTGGTTTTTAAAAGCTTCTGTTATCTTTGCGCAATTTAAAATCAATCTAAATAGAAGCATGTATAAAACATTTACCCAATTTTTAAGTTTGTTAAGCCTCTTTGTAATTCTGACTATTGGAAGTACAAATGCACAAACCAAATCAGCTATAATTTCAGGGAAAGTAAGTACCAGTGATGGGAAGCCAGCGCCTTATATAAGTGTGGGCTTAAAGAACACCGGAAAGACTGCAGAAACAGATGAGGAAGGAAATTTTTCCTTTAAAAACCTGACTGATGGTAGTTATATAATCAAGATTTCCGCTGTTGGCGTAGCTACTCAGGAGAAAAAAGTGTCGGTTGCAGCAGGAAAAACTGTAAATGCAGATTTCTCAATCGCTGAGTCGGCATCTCAATTGGATGAAGTTGCTGTTAATGGGTACAAAACACCCAATAAAAAACCGGTAAACCTGGGTAAAGTGGCTATTGCACCTATTGATTTACCTCAATCTGTACAAATTATCGGAACTCAGGTAATTGCCGATCAGCAGGCTAATCGTTTGGGCGATGTAATGCGCAATGTAAACGGTGTAGCTTTAGGCGCTAACCGTGGTTCGGTAGGCGAAAATTTTTATGCAAGAGGTTATAGCCTGGGAGCAAACAATGTATTTAAAAACGGTGCACGTACCACTATTGGTGGTAGTCCTGAAGCCAGTACTTTAGAATCTGTTGAAGTATTAAAAGGAAGTGCCGCGTTACTATACGGTGGTGTGAGTGGTGGTGCAGTTGTAAATATGGTTACTAAAAAGCCAAAATTTGAAACCGGTGGTGAAGTTTCTTTAAGAGGTGGTAGTTACGATTTATATAAAGCAACAATCGATTTATACACGCCATTATCTAAAAAAGTTGCTTTTCGTACCATCGAAACCTATGAGAATGCTGGCAGTTTCCGGGATCAGGTAAAGTCTGAAAGATTTTATATCAATCCGTCTGTATTGTATAAAATAAGTGAAAAAACCGAACTATTGGTTCAGGGCGATTATCTGAAAAGCGATTTTACACCGGATTTTGGTATTGGAACATTAGGAAATCAAGTTTCCCCATTAGGAAGAAATGCTTTTTTAAATACAAATTGGGCATATAATGAAACCGGTACAACAACGGCACAGGCAAATTTAAACCACAAATTTAACGACAACTGGAAATTGAATGTGATTGCTTCATTTCAAAGTTATGCAAGAAATTATTTTGCTGCAGAGCGTCCGTTTGCAGCAGCTGATGGAATTTTAAGACGTGCACTTACCAGATCTAAAACCAATGAGTACACCTATAATCAACAAGTTAACTTAAATGGCCTGTTCAGTACTTTTGGAATTAAACATACTTTGGCCATTGGCGCCGATGCAGATCAATCTAAAGTAATTACTGGTGCTTATAGTGGTAAAATTAATCCATTAACCTATACCGATCCGGTAACGAAGGCCAAATCAAGTTACTATGATCAGGTAAATTTACTTAATCCTTCATCATTTAATATCCCAACTAATTTTACAATGCCAGAAACCAATCTGCTAACCAACACTAATGCAGTGGTGTACAGAATGGGTGGTTTTGTACAGGATTTAATTGAACTTACCACACAATTTAAAGTTTTGGCAGGTGTGAGGTGGACTTTTCAGAAAACACCAACAACTTCTGTAAATAATGTAGTAACGGGCGTAACCACGGCAGGTACAGTGGCAGATAAAGTAGATAAAGCATTTTCACCTAAAGTAGGTTTAATTTATCAGCCCATAAGTACAACATCAATCTATGCAAGTTATTCGAATAACTTTACTTCAAATGCAGGAATTGATATCGCAACAAACGCTCCAATGGATCCATCAATTATTGATCAATATGAAGCAGGGGTTAAAAATGACTTTTTGGGCGGAAGGCTTTCAGCTAACCTAACTTATTATAAAATTAAGAACAATAAATTTGCACAAACGGCACTTGCAGATGCTACTAAGCGAGAGTTTTCGGGGAGTACTGAAAGCGATGGTTTAGAGATTGATTTAACCGGTACAATTGTTAAAGGTTTAAACTTTATTGCCGGCTACAGTTATAACTACATGCGTTATACCAGTACTTTAGCAACTACAGGCGTTGTTGAGGGCGAACGTTTGGTGGGTACAACTAAAAATACGGCAAATGGATCCGTGTTTTATACTTTCCCTTCAGGATTAAAATTTGGAGCATCTGCTTATTATGTAGGTGATCGTAACGGGGGTAGAAACACAACTAAAAACAATTCATCGTCGGGCATTATTCCTTTAGGTGCATTTACAACAGTTGATCTTTCAGCAGGTTATGGCTGGAAAAAGCTTTCTATTTTAGCTAAACTTTCTAACATCACCAACGAGCTTAATTATTATGTGCACGAAAATTATAGTGTAAATCCAATACCTCCACGCCAGGTGGTGGCTACCTTAGCCTATAAATTCTAATC
Source organism: Pedobacter nototheniae (assembly GCF_032678625.1). Lineage (GTDB taxonomy): Bacteria > Bacteroidota > Bacteroidia > Sphingobacteriales > Sphingobacteriaceae > Pedobacter > Pedobacter nototheniae_A. The sequence continues at coordinate 370,659 of NZ_JAVTSO010000005.1, forward strand.
CATAACTAAATATTTAAAGCTGGCCATTCTATTAACAGGATGGCCAGTTTTTTTATAAAGTGATCCGTTTTAACTGAATGGGTTAACGTTAAAAAGAGGTTAAAAACGAAAGGTTTAAATATCATCTAATTAATGTGAAAATTACTTAGCTTTGCCACGCAAAAATTATGTTAACACTACCCGAATTAAAATCAATACTGGCTACGCCAAAAAGAATTGTAATTACCACGCATCATAAACCTGATGGCGATGCAATGGGTTCATCTTTAGGTTTATATGGTTACCTGATCCAAAAGGGGCACCATGTTAAAGTAATTACCCCAACAGATTACCCTAATTTTTTACATTGGATGCCAAACAATGCCGATGTAATTATTTATACAGAAGAACAGGAAAAAGCCGCTAAATTAGTCGATGAAGCCGCATTAATTTTTTGTTTAGACTTTAATACCTTAAGCAGGATAAATGAATTAGGCGAACTGGTAAGAGCGGCTGGAGCTAAAAAAATCATGATCGACCATCATCTTGAACCGGAAGATTTTGATGATTACCGCCACTGGGACATTAATGCCTGTGCTGCTGCACAATTGGTTTATGATTTTATTGTGAACCAGCTTGAAGATGAAAAAGGCATTAGCAAAGATGTTGCAACCTGTTTATATACGGGGATTATGACCGATTCGGGCTCGTTCCGTTTCCCTTTGGCTACTTCTAATGTTTACCGCATTGCAGCTAACCTGATTGATTTAGGTGCCGAGCACTGGAAAATACACCAGCTGGTTTACGATAATGCAAGCGAAGATAGGTTGCGCTTTTTAGGCTACTGTTTATCCAATAAACTGGAAGTTTTAAGAGAATACAATACTGCAATTATTTCTGTAACCAAAGAGGAACTGGCTAAATACCACAGCACCACAGGAGATACAGAAGGGGTTGTAAACTATGCGTTATCAATCAATGGTATCCGTTTGGCTGCTCTAATTATAGAGCGTACCGATAAGGTTAAATTATCTCTAAGATCGACAGGAGATTTCCCGGCGAACGAGATCTGCAAAAAATATTTTAATGGTGGCGGGCACAGAAACGCAGCCGGGGGGGCTTCAGATAAACCATTAAACGAAGTAGTAGAAGAATTTAAATCAATCCTGGTTGAATATAAAAACCAATTAATTGCATAATAAAAGAAATAAAAAATAAATTAAATAACCAATAAAAACATTAAAAGTTAAATTAAGTAAATGAAAAAAGGAATTATTATTCTGGCAGCAGCAACATTAGGATTAGCTGCTTGTAAGCAAGAGAAAAAAGGCGCTGGAGGCTTATTGTACACCATTTATCATTCTGATGGTAAAGAAAAAATCAAGGAAGGTGATATCGTTAAAATGAACTTTATCCAAACAAATGATAAAGACTCTGTATTAGCGAGTACTTACGAAAATGAAATGGCACAAGTATTTCCAGCTCAAAAGAAAATGTATGCTGGTGATATGAATGATGTTTTAACCCTTTTTGGTGAAGGCGATAGCGCAAAATTTAAAATTAACCTGGATACTATGGCTTTTTACAGCAAACAGCCTAAACCAGAGCAATTTAAAAATGATAAATACATCACTTTTACCATTAAAGTTGAAAAAGTATTTAAAAAGAATGCTAACGAACCAGATTCTTTATTCAGAAAAAGAGCTTCAGAGTTTTTTCAAACGGATTATAAAACCTCAATGGACGTTAAGAAAAAAGCTGAAGAAGGAAAAATTAAAAGTTACGTAGCAGATAACAAATTAAAAACAACAACAACTGCTTCTGGTTTGCAATACATTATCGAAAAACCAGGAACTGCTGATCGTGCAGTGCTTGGCGATACCGTTGAAGTAAACTATACCGGTAGATTAACCAAGAAAAACAAAAAAGGTACTTATACTGTATTTGATACAAGCGACGAGAAAACAGCGAAAGCTGAAGGTAAATTCCAGGCTGGAAGACCATACGGACCAACTAAAATGGCTGTTGGCGGTACAATCCCAGGTTTTACAGAAGCGCTTCAATTAATTGGTAAAGGCGGTAAAATTGTGGCAATTATTCCTTCTAACTTAGGTTATGGAGAACAAGGTGCTATGCAAGCTGGTATTATGCCTTATAGCCCAATTGTTTTTGAACTTGAAATTAAAGACATTAAAAAAGGTACTGCACCGGCACAACCAGTAGTTGCTGCCCCTGTAGTTAAGAAATAAAAATATCAAACGAAGTTAAAAGTCCTGCCTATTAATTTAGGCAGGACTTTTTTGTTTGGAACAATACATTTTACACTGATTTTATAACATACATATTATTATAAACTATATTTGCGGCATCATTAACCTATTAATAAGATTAAAAAATAAAAAAATACAGATGAAAAAAGGGATTGTAATTGTATTGGCGGCAACTTTGGGTTTGGCTGCTTGTAATAACTTCAAAAAGGGTGAAGGCGATATGACCTACAAAATTTACAAAAGTGAGGGTAAGCCAAAAATTCAGGAAGGCGATTACGTAAAGTTAAATGCTGTACAATCCGTTGAAACTAAAAGCAATGGCGATTCTACATTAGTGAATACATACGATAATGAGCGTCCTGCATTTTTTCCAATTGGAAAACCAATGTTTAAAGGAGATATGGTTGCCGCATTAAAATTATTGGGTGAGGGCGATAGTGCTGTATTTAAGTTAAACCTTGATTCAATGGCTAAATACTCCGGGCAGCCAAAACCGACAGGTTCAAAAGATAACTTTTCTACTTTTGTAGTTAAAATTGAAAAGGTTTTGCATAAAGCCACTAACGAAGCCGATTCTGTTTTTGAGAAAAAGAAAAGAGATTTCTTTGAATCGGAATACAAGGTTTTAATTACTAAAAACAAAGCAACAGAAGAAGGTAAGATAAAAAAGTACATTACTGAAAATAATTTAACACCTAAAACTACGGCTTCGGGTTTACAATATGTGATTGAAACTCCAGGTAATATCGAACGTGCTGCCTTAATTGATACTATTGTAATCAATTATACCGGTCAGTTTACAAATAAAAAAGGTAACGGAAAACTGAATGTATTTGATACTTCTGATGAAAAAATAGCAAAAGAAGCGGGGATTTATTCGCCGAGTGCACAGTATGCACCACGTCCAATGCCTTTAGGTCAATTGCCGCAAGGTTTTATCGAAGGGGTACAATTAATTGGTGCTGGTGGAAAAGTTAAAGTTATTCTTCCTTCAAAATTAGCTTACGGTGAAAATGGCGGTGGCCCGATTAATCCATTTACGCCTTTAGTTTTTGATATCGAATTAAAGCAGATTATAAAAAGTACAGCCCCAGTTCCTCGGGCAAAATAGTTATTAGAATCGCATAGAAACCCTGGCAATTTAATTGTCAGGGTTTTTTTATGGGTTATTATGAGTGTGTTTAAGTAAATTGGGTAGGTTCTTTCTTATCCATTCAACACTTTAAAGTTGCTTCGTGCCTTGCAATGAATATAAAAAAGCCACGACAATGAATATCGTGGCTTTTAAAATAGATTATAAATTTTTAAGCTTGAGGTTCTAAGTACTGCGCATAACAATAACCTTCTTCGCCATCGTTAGTGCGTACAAGCCACCATAATTCGTTACTTCGGTTTACCAAGGTAATAACTTCTCCATGTGCCGCCTTGCCAACAATTGGTTGATCTGTACCAGGACCTTTTCTGATGTTTAAGTTGCTGCTTTCAGTAATTACTTTGGCATGGGTAACCTCAGCATCAATGGCAACATTTACATTTAAAACTAAATCACCTGTGGCAAAGTTTGGATCTATCTGGTTATAAATTTCCCAAAGATGATCTTTTGTAGCACCATCCGGAGCGGTGCCATCAACATATAAAATACCATCCTGTTCACGCACAGCTAAATCAGCAATTCCTGCTGTTGTTGCAGCATTTGTTAAATCTGCATATTTTTCTTCTAATGACATGTTTCTTGTTATTTTACAGTTAATTTATTATCGATTTTTTTTGGTTTTAATGCACTGATATGTTGCATTAAAGTAATCAGTGAAGCTTTTTTAATTTCGCCTGTTAAAGTAACTACCCCATCTTTTACATCAGCCTTAACTGTTGGGAAATCTTTAACCGCATCAACAACATTTTTGCTTAATGTTGGGTCTTCGGCAATAATAACCGGAGCAACAGGCTTAATGGTTAAACTGTTGACTACAGATTTAGCGCCTTTTTCTGCCTTTGCAATTTTTTCAGCTTCTGCTTTTGCAGTTTCATCTGCTACTTCGCCGGTTAAGGTAACATTACCCTTTGCTACTGCAACAGTAACACCTGCGGCTTCTTTCGCCTGGATCGCAGTTTTCAGATCGACATCTTTAGGGCCACAGCCTACAAAAAATAGACTGGAGGCAATAGCCATACTCATTAAAAAATTAGTTGTTTTCATCTTTTTGTTTTAACAGTGGTTAATTAATTATTAAATAAGATTTAGAATATATCGGGATGATTCTACTATTATAATAAACTAAAAAAGGATGATTTTGATTTAACGAATATAAAGATTGTGTTTAAATTGGAAATGAAATAATAAATTTATTTCCCAACAAAGGTTTATGGAATGTAGAAAGCGGGTAATAAAGCGATGGAAATCATTCAGGCTTTTGAATACTTAAAAGCCTGAATGATTTGGTTAATTATTTTGTTCTCTTGTTTAACTCCGTAATGGGCATACTAATTAAACGCCCGATAGCTTGTTTGCCCCGGTAAGTAATTACGCGTAATAGAGTTGCGTCCTTAGGTGGAACCAAAGCACCGGTATATTTGGGGTAAAAACGATCAGGAGTAGAGTTGTCGAAACTGTAGTAAATGTCTAAGCCATCAATCTCAGTGGTTAATTCGATCATTAACTGCTTGTCAGGCGAGCGTTTTACATTAAAAATGGGATCGTAAATAGCAGGAGAATATTTGGTTTCAGAAAAATCTAAACGTTTAAACTGTTGTTCTGTGCGATCGGTGAAGCTAGTCCAGTTTTTCTTTTCAATAGGGCTCCATACCGATTCTGAAATAGCAAAGGCACGTGGCCAGATCATATATTCTACCTGACGGATGTTATACACCTGTTCTGTCCAAAGATTAGCTTGCCCACCCATTACATATCTGGCATCAACACCAGCAGGTACTGGGTTAAACTGATAAACTTTGTTTAATCTAAGTGAGGCATAAACTTTCGGCTCCGTAATCGCATCAGCCTGCATGTAATCAAGATAAGCAAATTCAGTCGGGCTCATCACCACCTGATGTTTATCATTTGCGGCCTGTATGCCATATTTCATGCCTCTCCAGCTCATTACAGCAGCAGTTGGAGAAACCCCTCCATCCAAAATTTCATCCCAGCCCATAAATTTCTTGCCTTTGGAAATTACAATCTGTTCTACCCGTTTTTCGAAATAGGCCTGCACCTGCGGTATGGTTTTTAAGCCTTCGCGTTGCATTAGTTGTTTAATCTGATCATTTTTCTCCCAGAAATTGTGCGATGCTTCATCGCCACCCATATGGATGTATTCAAAAGGAAACAGTTTAGCAATTTGGGTAATTACGGTATCTAAAAAAGTATAAACCTTTTCGTTGGCAGGGCAAAGCGTATTGTCTACAAGTGCAATGGGTGGTGCACCACGGCTCCAATCCATAATCTTTTCTCCTGAGCGAACTTTATAATTTACGGCTTCAGGTGTGCATGATAATTCAGGATATGCAGCAACAGCCGCTAAGCTGTGCCCGGGAACATCAATTTCGGGTAAAATATTTACAAAACGTTCCTGCGCATATTGCACCAGTTCTTTAATATCTTCCTGAGTATAAAAACCACCATAAGTACGTGGTTCATCAGCGGTTGGTGGAATAAAATCACCAAAAGTTCCTGTTTTTTTAACACTCCATGCGCCAACTTCGGTTAATTTAGGCAAACCTTTAATTTCTATCCGCCAGCCTTCATCATCGGTTAAGTGTAAATGCAGTACGTTAAATTTATAACGAACCATATTATCAATAAACTGTTTAACTTCTTGTTTGGTAAAAAAGTGCCGCGCTACATCAAACATTAAACCTCTCCACACCAGTTTCGGGTAATCAATAATATCTACGCATGGCGCTTTCCATTTTACATTATTGACCAGCTCTTTACTTTCTATCTCAGCCGGAAACAATTGAATTAACGATTGTACACCATAAAAAATACCAGCAGGTTTATTTGCTGTAATTACAATTTGAGTAGGGTTAACATTTAATTTATAACCTTCTTTGCCCAATTGAGCTTCTTCCTGGCTATTTAAAATTAATTTAATAGTAGGGTGGGCTGCATTACCTAAGGTGCTTACAAATTTGCCTGTTGCGTTGGTGATCTTTTCCGATAAATAGTCAATAGCTTCTTTAAGCTCGCCATTTTTTTGTGCCTGAATAATTACATTTTCTGGTAAAGTAAACGTTCCGGCCTTTTTCATTAAAGAAACAGGTTCAGGAATAATGGCGATAGGTGTTTGTGAGATCATATCTTCAGCATCGCCAATTTCGGTTTCGCTTACTATAGATTGTGAAAAAGAACTTGCCGATAGGATACAGCAAGAAATCAATAGAAATAATTTCTTCATTAATATTAAAATACGGATTAACCAATGAGTATTAATCCGCAATTTATTAAAAAAGAATTGAGTTTAATAAATCATGATCATTTAGAATGAACGATGGCACTTATAAAAGCCTCGTGCAGGTTTTTACTAAAAGGACTTTGCTGATCTTTTAATCTTTCAGGATGCCATTGAACAAAACATAAAAAAGATTTTCCTTCAGGATGTAATCTTTCCATAGCTTCAGCAATTCCGTCAGACGATATGGCGCTTACAACCAAATTTTTGCCCATTCTATCTGTACTTTGATGGTGATTGCTGTTTACAAGCCCTTTGTCGGTATTAACAATCTGATTTAACCATGACGATGGGTTGATGATTATTTCGTGGTAGCGGTCGCTCTTATCGGGCATTTTAGCATGATCGAATTTACCCCAGGTTGCAATATCAGGAATTAATGTGCCGCCAAAATATACATTGCCAACCTGCATCCCCCTGCAAATACCTAATAATGGAATTTGATGCTTTTCAGTATAATCTAAAATTTTAAACTCAAATTCATCACGCAGCTCATCAATATCATCTTCGTGGCAATAATGGTAATATTCTGTATGGTTATAAAAACGAGGATGCACATCTTCTCCTCCGGTTAAAACAACGCCCTGACAGTGTTTTATCTCATCAAAGTTGTTAAGTTTATAACCCAGTTTAATTACTTCAACCTGGTTATTATACGATAAAACCCAGTCTCTGTAAATTTCATATTTGCTACAATCGGTAACGCCTATAATGATTTTATCACTCATAATACTTTAATCAAACTTTCAACAGCTAAAGATAAAAAAAGCATAACGCCTAAATATCTTAATGCCAACTTTATATTTTGATAAAGGAATAAAATAATGCTTTAGGTATATATGTTTCTAAAACTAATTTAGAAACATCAGTTTTAAGGGTATAAAAAAGCCGGTTGTAAAACAACCGGCCTTGATTTTAATCTGGATTTTGATTTCTGTTAATAATCTGGGTATCCCTCGTGTTCTTTTGGACGGATATGGCTCCAAAAAGGGAAAGTAAAAAGGCAAAGGCATAAAAACCCTTTTCGCTGGGTAAAAGAGTCGCATTCCAAAGTCCGATAACCAATAATGCAATGGTTAAAATGGTCGAAAACCAACTTAATCCATAATAAATATCGGTAACGGGAATGCTTTCCAGCTTATCCCTAACTGCTTTTTGTAAAGATACAACGGCAAAAAGCCCAAACATCAATACGGTAAAATAATATCCTTTTTCGTTTAGTAACATGTCCGATCGCCATAAGCCTATAATAAAGCCTATCATACCGATCCCTAAGGCAATCCATGCAGCTGCAATGAATGCGTTTGATGGTTTTTGATTCATCCTGGTTAGATTTAGAGTTTTAATTTGTTGATGTAGAAACGTTAAATAATAATTATTGGTATTTTTTTGTTGAAAAATATCTTTATAACCCATGCTCAAAACAATATCTGCATTTAACCCATTTTAATTAACAGATTAGATTATCTTAGTTATATGCAAACCCTATTAACATCCGTTCAAATGCGCCAAGCAGATGAATATACCATTGCCCATAAACCAATTGCTTCTGTTGATTTGATGGAACAGGCAGCCCGGGCATTTGTAAACCAATTTATAAAGGATGAACCAGATACCAATAAAAGCATAGCTATTTTATGTGGTAAAGGGAATAACGGGGGCGATGGACTGGCAATTGCTTATCTTTTGCAGGCCGCTGGCTATAAAAAATTAAAAGTATATCTGGTTAATTTTTCAAAAAAGGAAAGCGAGGATTATACCATTAATTTGCAAAGGCTTGAAGAAACCAATTGCCTAAAGGTGAAAGTAGATGAGCCGGCAACATTTAAAAAGGCCGACGCTGATTTGATTATTGATGCCATTTTGGGTTCGGGCCTAAATAAGCCTTTAACGGGCGATTACTTAGAACTGGTTACCACAATTAATCAGCTCAACAAAAGGGTTTATGCGGTTGATGTTCCAACAGGTTTTTTTTCGGAAGGTAAAATGCCAGAACCTTATCATGGAATTAAGGCTTTTAAAACCATTTGTTTTCAAAGGGCTAAAATCAATTTTTTCTTCCCTGAGTCGATAAAGGCAACAGAAAAATTTCAAGTGGTTGAAATAGGCTTGGATGAAGATTTTATTCAGAAAACTAAATCCGATTTTTATCTTGTTGAGAAATCTGATGTTAAACAAAAACTAAGGCCAAGAAAGAACTTTACGCATAAAGGCACCTACGGGCATGCCTTAATTGTAGCGGGTAATGCTGAAACAATGGGGGCTGCGCTGCTTTCGGCAATGGCTTGTTTACATGCAGGGGCCGGTTTAACTACCGCCTGTATTCCGCATAGTGGTTTAACGGCCTTAAATACAGTTTTACCCGAAGTAATGGCATTGCCAAGAGATGAATATACACGCATTGAAGATCCGGCTAAATATCAGGCTATTGCTATTGGTCCTGGTTTGGGTACTTCAAACGAAAATGAAAAGCTTTTAGAATCTCTAATTGCAAATAATAAAGCTTTAATTATTGATGCAGATGCGCTTAACCTTTTGTCAGACAGACAGGATTTAATGGAGATTTTACCCAAAAATTCCATACTTACCCCTCATATAAAAGAGTTTGACCGGATTTTTGGAGAACATAAAACCTGGTGGGAAAGGGTAGAAACGGCAAAAAATAAAGCTCAGGAACTTCAGGTTGTTATCGTTCTTAAAAATCAATTTACTTTTATATGTATACCTGACGGAAAAATTATGATTAATTCAACCGGAAATGCAGCAATGGCTCAGGGTGGCATGGGTGACATTTTAACTGGAATAATAGCCTCACTCATTGCCCAGGGTTATCCTTCACAAGATGCAGCTGTAATGGCTTGTTACGTTCATGGTAAAGCCGGCGATGACTTAGCCAATAAAAGAACTGTCGTAACCGCATCGCAGGTAGCTAAAAGAATTTCTAAAGAAATCAAAAAAATAATGGAATAAACACGGTAAAGAAATGCTCAAATAAAAAAGCCTTTGAATATCACTATTCAAAGGCTTTTTTATTTTTATGATATTCTTAACGGACTAAACGTTGCCAAAAACCAACATTTTCTCCATTGTAGGGTTAATACTTCCACCCATTGGTTCAACTGTTACTGCAAAAGCCTGCGCACCTTCTATCGTTTGCATTTTAATTAAAGCCTCTTTGGCCCTGTCATTGCTTCCAAATACGCCTAAACTAACAGGTTTTCCATTTACAAGGGCCCAAAGCTGATATTCATGTGCTTCATCCGTTTTAGGCAAATTCATTGCTGCATAATTTATTAAAACACTTTTGCTTTCTTTGTTCCAATAAACCATCATTTTAGAAGATGGGCTGGTTTTTACACCTTGTAATCTAATTGATGCCCATTCTTTGCTGTCTTGCATGGCAACCATGTTTTCCAGGCCAGCATTTTCAAATTCCAGTTTACTTGCATTTGAAGCAAATTTCTGTTTATCAACATTTAAACTTGCAATTTCATCATGTGCATCATTAAGCTTATTGTATGTAATAAATAATGCTGCCGTACTTACAATGAGTAAAGCTACGCAAGCTACAAGTGCGAAACGCAGCGTTCTTATTTTGCCATTACTGGTATCTAATTGTATAATTTTAGGTTCTTCTGTAGCAACAGGCTCTACCAGCTTTTCTTCTTCGGTATTTAAGCCTAAAGCATCAAATATTCTTGTTTCAACATGGGCTGATGGTTCTATTGCATTTTGCATTGCATATTGCTCCATAGCCTGTTCAATGGAAATAAGTTCATCTCTGACCTCAGGGTGAAGAGACACCATTTCCTCGACCTGTGCTGCTTCTTCAGGCGATAAATCACCTAAAACGTACAGCTCAAGTACTCCAGATTCGATATATGCTTTTAAATTTTCCACGCTCAATTAAAATTCCTTCTCAATTCAATAATAGCCAGTCGTATCCGGGTTTTAACCGTTCCTAAAGGCAAGTCCAACTTTTCTGCGGCTTCTACATGTGTAAAGCCCTTGTAATAAACTAAATCAAGAACGGCCTGCAAATCAGGTTTAAGGTTCTCTACAAGTTGTTTAACGCCAAGTACATCGGGGTTAAACGTAACCTTGTTTTGTTCATCAACGAAACTTACGTTATTTTCTATGTCTTGGTTTTTGAGTGAGTTCTTAAAGTCTTTCGAACGGAGTTTATCTATAGAAAGATTACGGGCAATATTCATCATCCACGTAAATAAACGTCCTTTTGTTTGATCGTAGTGTGCAGCAGACTGCCAGATTTTTACAAAAGTTTCTTGCAAAACATCTTCAGCAAGTTCGGTATGCGTTATAATACGGGAAATTACACCGTAAAGTGCTGACGAATACATGCTGTATATCGTTTTCAGTATTACAGGATCTTTTTGCTGTAATGCTAAAACAAGTTCAGGCTCAGTTAAGGTAGATTTTTTTAATGCGCTCACTAGTTAGCTAATATACAATACTGAACAACAATTCCAAAAAAATGTTTTTATTTAATTCCTTCGATTGGGAAAAGATGTTTCTCCGCGTGGTACGATGAACGAACCAACGGACCGCTTTCCACATATTTTAAACCTTTTTCCAAACCAACTTCTTTATACATGGCAAAAGTATCAGGATGAATCCAGTCTACAACAGGATGGTGGTTACGCGTTGGCTGTAAATACTGGCCCAAAGTTAAAATGTGAACGCCATTGGCTACTAAATCATCCATGGCTTCAAAAATATCTTCTTCAGTTTCGCCTAAACCAAGCATAATGCCGGTTTTAGTGCGTAAGCCGAATTCAGAGATTCTTTTTAAAGCTTCTAAGCTTCTATCGTATTTTGCTTGAACACGCACTTGTTTGGTTAGGCGCTTAACGGTTTCCATGTTGTGTGAAACAACTTCTGGTCTTTCTTCTAAAACCCTGTATAAATTATCCCACTGGCCTTTAAAATCAGGAATTAAAGTTTCTAAGGTTGTAACGGGGCTTTCGCGGCGGATGGCTTGTAAAGTTTCGGCCCAGATAATAGAACCACCATCTTTTAAGTCGTCGCGGTCAACAGATGTAATTACGCAATGTTTAACGCCCATTAATTTAACCGAATTGGCTACACGATTGGGTTCGTCTACATCAACCGCTAATGGCCTTCCGGTTGCCACAGCACAGAAAGAACAGCTACGCGTACAGATATTTCCCAAAATCATGAAGGTTGCAGTACCCGCACCCCAGCATTCGCCCATATTTGGGCAATTTCCGCTCTCACAAATGGTATGCAGCTTATGCGTATCAACAAGGCTACGCACTTGTGCGTATTCCTTTCCAACAGGCAATTTAACCCTTAACCAATCTGGTTTACGTTTAACTTCTGTAACAGCAGGTACTACCGGTAAATCAATCATGTTGCAAAGTTAAGCAATCCTGCTGAAAACTTGTAATAATGAAATGTTTGGGCCTTGTAATGTTTTCTGATTTTAATGAATGAATCTTAAAGGTGTTGGTTATCAGGTAAATCTGTATCCTGATATCATTTTATAACTTCTTTATTATTTTTATAGGTACGGATTTTCTCAACTTTCATGGGTGAAAAAGTATAGTCCGCTATTGTTCCGTTAACAGGCTCGTCATTATAATCTAAAGTTACTTCTCCAATTAATTTGCCGCTTTCATCATAGCTTCTAATCATCCTGTCATCAAAAAATGTTTCTTTCCTGATTCCTCTTATATCGCCATCAAAAATAATCTCCACAGTTTTTTGTTCTCCTATGTATTTGGTTGCCAAATCGTAATCTTCGTTCCAGTCTTCCAATCCTTTGTAATTAAATGTGAGGCTCTTTTCTACAGATCCATCCAGATAAGTACCTTTTGATTTCAATTTTCCATTGAGGTAATATATAGTGAAATTGCCAGTTAATACACCGTTTTTAAAATTAGATTGCCCTATATTTTGCCCGTTTTCTCCATAATAAGTCACCTGGCCTTCAAATTTATCTTCCGTTTTTGATAAAGAGAAGCCTTCAAATTGTAATTTGCCTGATTTATAATAATCTTTAAATAAAAACTTACCATTAACAGTTTTAGGTTCAGGCCTGTAGTAAACCATTTTGTTTTTTGTAGTGGGTTGCCAGTCCGCATCAAAATAAACAGTTTTTCCCTGAGAGAATGAAGTTTTAGCAGCTAATATTAGTGCGAAAAAAGTGATTAACCTGATCATAAATTTTAAATTTATTATTTAAATATACCCTTTGCTTTGTCGATTAAATTGCTTCCCGTTTCTTTAATTTTATTTTTGCCCTTTTCTACAGCCTTATCGTTGGTGTATTCATCAACCGCGTTGGTTAATGATTTTACTTTTCTAACGGCAGCAAAAATTTCGGTGCTATGTGGTACATTTTGTTGTTTCATCACTTTTTCCCAATCTACCTCAGCAAGCTTTGCAAACATATATTTAGCGGCAATTTTGCCAATAAAATATTTGTCGTAAACGCCTTTAAGTTTCGAATCCGAATTTCTTGTTTTTAAATACTCAATCGTTTTATCCGTTGCTTCTCTTTCATTATTGCTCAATAAGGGGCTGTTTCTTAATTTTGTTAAAGCAGAAATCGCTTTTTCCGGGTTTTCTTTTTTGAGGTACAAGTAACTTTCAACACTCCAGATTAATTCATTTTGCAGGCCTAATTTGTCGGCATCTTTTAAAAAAAGTTCAAAATCTTCCATTGCCCTTTCTTCATCTATATCCCGCTCCATCATCAGCCTGTCAAAGCCTCTGAATAGAATATTCATGCTGTGAAAGCCCGTATTTGTTTGTTCGTTACTTAAATTGCCCCAACCAAATAATGCCTTAGTGTAAGGCAAAGGAATATCTTTATGTTTTTCCAGCCAGGTAATATTTCTGGATAAACCATCTTCAGATAAATAAAAAAGCCGGTGGCTAAAAAATAAAAACCCCCGGATAAATTCTAAAAGTGTTTTTTCTTCACTATCCTTTAAATGTTCTGGTTGTGTTTTAGAGCATTCATAAAGTGCAAAATCACGTCCTAAATCTCTTGTAGCCAATACAGCCATGCTTAAAACGGCATGTTCAACATTTTGATAATAAAGTTTATCTTCTTTAACTAATAGTTTTTGAGTTTTAAGGCTATCGCGGTTGGCTGTAAACCCTTCAATGAGCAAGGGAAAAATGTCTTCATCTGTGTTTTTCACAAAATTTTTAACTTTTCGGTAGTCATTGTAAATCAATAGGGCATCTACAACCGAGATATTTTCTTTACTGCCAGGTTTCACATTGCTTAATGTGCGGTTCAGGTTTAAAGATTCGTGAACAAATTTTTTATAAACAGGCATGCTGGTATCCTGTACGGCAGATGACCTAATTGCAATTTTGGCAAATTTGTAAAACAGGATTTTATCATAATCGACATTTGCTGCCAGTTCTTTTTTATCCAGTTCCAGTAAAGCCTCATCAGTTTTATCTTTTGAACAGCCAAAAAGAAATAAGAGAAGAGAGAGAATTAATATATTTTTCATCGGTTTTTGTTAAAAATGCAAATTTTGGGCGCATTAATAGGCTAAATTTATGATTTACACTTGAGATTGATAAACAAAATGATTATTTGAGCACGTTTTCTTGTTTTTTGCCTGCTTTATTTAATTATTTGCGAACCTTATTAAAAGGGTTAGGGCAGTTTCATTCTTAAATATTGCAACTTAAGTGCGTTAATTAAGGTGTTTGGATTTAAAGATTTTGTAAAACTTTGGTTTTGAAGAAGAACATTTCGTTTTTCTAATGTTATTTTAATGTCTTTTTTGAATTGGTGGGTAAAACAACTCTGCTTTGGACTGAACTTTGTTGTTGAGCAAGTGAAAATTGTAAACTATTTCTAATTTTTTAGCAATTTTTTTGAGTTTTAGGGGGCTAAAATTCGTGTTGTGTTTAAAAACCTCCTAAATTTGTAACTCCTTTAAGATAAGATGACAAAAAAGAAAAAGACAGTTGGTAAAACTGACGTAGATGTAATTTTAATTGGGGCAGGCATAATGAGTGCAACCCTTGGTGTATTGTTAAAAGAATTACAACCAGATTTAAGCATTGAAATTTACGAAAGATTAGATATTGCAGCAGCCGAAAGTTCTGATGCCTGGAATAATGCCGGTACAGGGCACTCTGCTTTTTGTGAGTTAAACTATACGCCGGAGAAAAAGGATGGCTCAGTTGAAATTAAAAAGGCTGTTCAAATTGCCGAAAACTTTGAAGTATCTAAACAGTTTTGGTCTTATCTGATTGAAAAGGGATTAATTTCGAATCCTGAGAACTTTATCCGCAGCATTCCGCATATGAGTTTTGTATGGGGGAAAAAGAACGTTGATTATCTTAAAAAACGTTTTGAAGCGATGCAAAACTGTGATTTGTTTAGCGATATGCAATACACGGAAGATAGCGAAGTGATCAAGGGCTGGGCACCATTAATTATGGATGGCCGTAGAAAAAGTGAAAAAATTGCGGCTACAAAGATGGATTTGGGTACTGATGTTAATTTTGGTTCTCTTACCCGCGATATGTTTAATAACCTTAAACAACAAAAAAATGTAAGCTTGTTTTTCAATCACGAAATTCGTGATTTGCAGAAAAATAAGGATGGCAACTGGATTGTTAAGGTTAAAGACCTTGAAACTAAAGATAAGCGTAAACGCATAGCTAAATTTGTTTTTATTGGCGCTGGTGGAGGCTCTTTGCCTTTATTGGAGAAATCTGATATTCCTGAGGGAAAAGGTTTTGGTGGTTTTCCGGTAAGCGGACAATGGCTAAAATGCACCAATGAAGACATTATTGCCCAGCATCATGCTAAAGTATATGGTAAAGCGGCGGTAGGTGCACCACCAATGTCGGTGCCGCATCTGGATACCAGGATGATAAATGGTAAACAGGCGTTATTGTTTGGCCCATATGCAGGCTTTTCGACAAAATTTCTGAAGAACGGATCTTTCCTTGATTTGCCAAAATCAATAAAATTTAATAACATCCGCCCGATGATTTCGGCGGGTTTGCATAATCTTGACTTGACCAAGTATTTAATTGATCAGGTTAGACAGTCGCCCGAAGATAGGCTCGAAGCATTAAAGGAATACTTACCAAAGGCTGAATTGAAAGATTGGGAACTGGAAAATGCAGGACAACGTGTACAGGTAATTAAAAAGGACGAAAAAGAAGGCGGTATTTTAGAATTCGGAACAGAGGTAGTAAGTGCTGCTGATGGTTCTATTGCGGCGCTATTAGGTGCATCTCCAGGAGCTTCAACTGCAGTTTCTATTATGTTTGATTTATTAAGCCGTTGTTTTAAAGAAGATTTGGAAACCCCTGAGTGGCAAGCAAAGGTTAAAGAGATGATTCCGACTTACGGGCAAACTTTGGCTGATAACACCACGCTTTGTAAAGAAACCAGAAGCAGAACTTCTAAAATTTTAAAAATAAACGAGGCTTAGCAGCGTACATTATGCTGAATTTGTTTGTGCATTTGCGCTGCTTATTTAATGATATTTTATTATAAACAAAAAGGGCTTTGAATATTCAAAGCCCTTTTTGTTTTATGTTTTTTAAATTATGCCGCAATTACTTCTGCAACTTCTTCTGCTGATATATCACTGTGCGATGCTTCCAGGATACAATCGCCATCTTTGATTAATAATATTTGTGGAGATTGGTGCGCAACCTGAAAGGTTTCAGCAATTTGATTGGAAATATCGCGGTAACTAATTAAATCAAGAAAATATAATTTCGTGCCAGCAGGGATTGTTTCCCAGTCCATTTCAAAGTTTCTTTTAGCCATTAAGCTAATGGAGCAACGTGTACTGTGCTTAAAAATAAGGTTGTAACCACCTGCATTTTTAATTTCTGCAAGCTGTTCCATTGAAGTTAAATTAACCCAGGTCATAATTTTATAAATATTTTAATACTAAAACACCAGCAGAAATAGAAAGTTCTGTGAATTGAAAAAGATGAGTTTAGAATGAAAAAAGAATTAATTTCTTCTGCGCTTGCCTTCAGGATAAGAACCATAGGCAGGACAAAGTTTAGAAGAACAAGATTCTAAAATGGTAATGGAGCAAAATACTGCCAATAATAAGATGGCTACTTTTTTCATCAGATTATAATTAATTTAAAGATTATGAAACAATCGTGGGCATATTAATACGTACGAAACTTTCATGTTAAGCGGGTTAAATTTTTAAAAATTATAACGCTTTTCAGGGTTATAAACTTTAAGTTTCTAAGTTACAAATACTTTATTAAAACGCAAGGTTAAATCCGCGCAGAAAAATCAGCCATTTTTATTGCTGTAATTGCCGCTTCATCTCCTTTATTACCATGTTTGCCACCAGCCCTGTCTTGAGCCTGCTCGAGGTTATTGGTTGTTAATACGCCAAAAATAACTGGCTTACTGTATTTAATACCCACATTTGTTAAGCCATGGGCCACTGCATCGCAAATAAAATCGAAATGTTTTGTATCGCCCTGTATTACACAGCCCAGGCAAATAACACCATCTAAATCATTTACCTTACTCAACAAAATTTCTGCACCACCAGTTAATTCAAAACTTCCAGGAACAGGCAAAGAAATAATATTTTCTTCTTTTACACCGTTTTCGATTAGGGTTTTTAAAGCACCATTATATAAAGCTCCGGTAATATCGGCATTCCATTCTGCTACAATAATGCCGAATTTATAATGAGCACCATTGGGCACGGTAGTGTGAGAAAAGTCGGATAGATTTTTTAATTGTGTTGACATGTGACAAAGATAGTGCTAAGCAGGGAATGTTAAAAGCCCCGAATGTTTAAATGTTGTAAGTTTTAAGCTTACTTTTTATTTGCGTAAAGTTTAATTTTTTGGTGCAGCACATTTACCTTAAATGGTTTGCCTACAACATCATTTGCGCCAGCTTTAATGGCTGTTTCTTTATCTTTATCGAGTACACCTGCAGAAAAAGTAATAATAGGGATTTGGTTTTTGCCGGGAATATGTCCTAAACGGATTCTTTTTATGGCTTCTAAGCCATTCATTACCGGCATGTAGGTATCCATTAAAATAATGTCGTAATCGTTATCTTTTAAAACATCTAAAGCTTCCTGTCCGTTTTCTACCACCATTGTTTCGGCATCCCAGCTATCCAGCAGTTTTACAATTAAAAATTTATTAATTGGGTTATCTTCGGCAACCAGTATTCGAATACCTTTTAGGGAAGTTAGAAAATCAGGCTCAACAACTTCTTTTTCTACACTCATGCCCTCAACAAATTCGTACCAGCGGGTAAAACTAAAAGTACTGCCTTTTCCTTCTTCACTTACCACATTCAGTAGCCCGCCTTTTAATTCGGCCAGCTTTTTAACAATAGATAAACCAAGTCCTGTTCCTCCGTATTTGGCAATTGTCTGGTCTTCTGCCTGTTCAAAAGATTCGAAAATTTTACTCAGGTTGTTCTCAGATATGCCGATTCCTGTATCCGTAATGGCAAAATTAATCTGCGCATTATTGCTCTTTTTGTTTACTACTTCTACTTTTAGGGTAACACTTCCTTCACTGGTAAATTTAATGGCGTTGCTTAGCAAGTTCATTAAAATCTGGTTCAGGCGTAAAGAATCTGCAATGATAATATAGGGTAAATCATTATCTATTTCCAGGATAAGGTCTATGTGTTTTTCCTTTGCTCTTATGTTTAAAAGATTAATGGCTTGCTGCACCAGCTGGCGAATATCGGTTTCGGCAAAATTAATCCGGAATTTACCGGCTTCAATTTTCGAAATGTCTAATATGTCGTTAATTACACCCAGCAATGAATCAGATGATACACTTAGTAAGTTAATGATTTCCTTTTGGGCATCATTTAGCTGACTTTTTTCCAGCAGATGAACCAAGCCAATAATTCCATTAATTGGGGTGCGGATTTCATGGCTCATATTGGCTAAAAAATTTTCTTTGGCTCTTTTACCTTGTTCAGCTTCTTCTTTAGCTTTAATCAGTTCGCCCTGAAAATGTTCCAGTTGAATGTTTTTTCTTTTAATTTCCCGTTGGTTCCTAACCAGTTGTACAAAAGAATCTACTTTTGCCGAGGTAATATACGGATCCAGGGGCTTATACAAATAGTCTATTGCGCCAACATTTAAGCCTTTAATGGCATATTTGGTTTCAACAGATATGGCGGTTACAAAAATAACCATGATCTCTTGTGTCCTTGGATTATTTTTTAGGATTTCGACCAGTTCAAAGCCATCCATACCGGGCATCTGAACATCTACCAGTGCAATGGCAATATCCTTTTCCCAACAAATACGTAGCGCTTCGTTTGGCGATGTTGTGGTAATTATATTAATATCATGCTGATGAAGCAAAGCTTCGAGCGCAACTATATTTTCCTGCTTATCATCTACAATCAGGAGATTAAGCTTATTCATATTTTTCAGTTAAGAGGTTAACCAATTTTTTGATAAATGTTATTTTTCTTATCAATGAGTTTAAACTTTTGTGCAAGTTCAGAATTTCTAATGGTTTCTTTAGCACCAAGACATAAAAAGCCGAAATTTGCCAGACTATCATAAAATAACTGAATGACTTTATACTGAAGTTCTACATTGAAATAAATCAATACGTTGCGGCACGATACAATCTGGAATTCGTTAAATGGTCCATCAGAAACTAAATTGTGACTTGAAAACAGTACATTTTTTTTTAGTGAACGGTTAATGGATGCGGCGTCGTATTTCGCTGTATAATAAGTTGCTAAAGAGTTGTTATTTCCTATTGCCCTGTAGTTTTCTGAATAAAGCTTCATCTTTTGCAAATCATATATGCCTTCTTTCGCATGGGCTAAAACTTCCGAATTGATGTCTGTTCCATAAAAGAAACATCGGTCATACAAACCTTGTTCCGCAAATAAGATGGCAAAAGAATATAGCTCTTCGCCCGTAGAACAACCTGCATTCCAAACTTTAATATGTTGGTAAGATGTTAAGTAAGGAATAACGTGTTCTTTTAATGATCTGTAAAATAATGGATCACGGAACATCTCTGTCACATTAACCGTAATTTCCTCTAAAAAATGTTCAAAGTATTCGTGGTCGTTTGTTAATAAGTTGGAAAGTTCGAAAAAACTCAGTTTTTGAAGGCTCATAATTCTGCTTACTCTTCTTTTTAAAGAGGCAACAGAATAATTTTCAAAATCGAAACCATGTACATTCTTAATCAGCGTAATTAAGGTATTTAATTCAGCTGTTGAAACTTCGATCAGGGGTTGTTGAAAATCTTTCATACCTAACTTAGCCAAACCCTTAACATCGAAAGTAATTTGTCAACATCAACAGGTTTTGAAATATAGTCGTTTGCACCGGCTTCAATACACTTTTCCCTGTCATTTTTCATCGCCTTTGCGGTGAGGGCAATAATGGGCAATTTGCTCATTGCTTTATTTAACCTAATTTGTCGCATAGCTTCATAACCATCCATTTCAGGCATCATAATATCCATCAGCACTAAATCAGTTTGTGGATTGTCTTTCAGTTTGTTTAAAGCTTCGCGGCCGTTGTTGGCAATAAGAATATTTATATCGTAAATCTGTAATGCACTTGATAAGGCAAAAATATTACGCATATCATCATCGGTAATTAAAATGGTTTTATTCTTTAGCGCTTTTTCAAGTGTTGTGGCGTGTTTCTTTGCTCCCGAAGCATTTCCATAGGTTACCTGAACATTTTGCTGCGATTGATTTTGAAGTTTATTCATAAATAAACTTACTTCATCTAAAAGCCTGTCGTTTGACTTACTGGTTTTTAGAACCATAGCCTCGGTATACTTCATAATATGCGACATTTTCTCTTTACTGAGCTCCATGGCGGTATTAATAATTACCGGAATGTGTTTTAACGCTGGTTTCGATTTTATTTCATCAAGCAAATCGAAGCCGGAAATATCTGGTAATTTTAAATCCAGAATAATACAGTCAAATACTTGTTCTTCCAAAATCTCTAAAGCTTCTTTGCCGGTGTAAGCCTGGCATACTTTTGCCCCTTTCTGAATCAGTTGTTCTGTTAAGGTATTGCTTTGTAAAATCTGGTCTTCAATAATTAATACATTATTAAAAGTATATTCATGATGGCTTAACAGTTCAAAAGCCTGGTCGAGTTTATCTTTTTCCACCGGTTTTTTTAGAAATCCTATAGCGCCTTCCTGTTGTGCTTTGGCGGCTTTTTCATTTCCTGCAGACATCATGTGCACGGGAATATGTTTGGTTGCCGGGTTGGATTTTAATTTTTTAAGGATTGTCCACCCATCCATAACCGGTAACATCACATCTAAAACAATCGCATCCGGAAGTTCCCGTATAGCCATGCTTAAACCCTCATCTCCACTATGAGCCAGTATTGGGGCAAAGCCTTTTTCTATTGCATAATCCTTTAATACATCTGCAAAAACCTCATCATCTTCAACAATTAAAAGTTTTGTTTTACCGTTTTCCTGTTGGGTTGGTATAAATTCAAAATCTGTTTTAACGTCTGCAGGTTCAGAAACAGCTGGCTTTTCTATTGCTTCAGGTTTCTGTACTTCAATATTATTTAAATTTTGAGGCAAGAAAAGTGTAAAAGTACTGCCTAATTCAGCCTGGCTTTGTACCTGAATTTCTCCACCTAAAATATTGGCAAGTTCTTTACTAATGGATAAGCCCAAACCGGTACCACCATATTTTCGGCTGGTTGAACCATCTTCTTGCTGGAAGGCTTCAAAAATTACGTTTAATTTATCTGCAGCAATACCAATGCCCGTGTCTATAACACTAAAATAAATTGGCTTTTCGTTACTTTCTTTTAAAGCTATCCTTGATTTTATCTGAGATTGATTTCCAACACCGATTTCTACAGTTACTGTTCCCTGTTTTGGGGTAAATTTAAAGGCATTGGAGAGTAAATTTTTGATGATCTGTTCTAACCTCCCTTGATCTGAAATGAAAGCTTCCGGCAGGTTATCTTTTAGTTTAACATCGAAATTAATTTGTTTCTGGTTGGCAATTTCAGAGAAAAGCGAATCCAGGTTTTGTTTTAACTCATTCGGGCGGATATTTTCAACCAATAGATCAATATTGCCTGATTCTATTTTAGAGAGATCAAGAATATCATTAATTAGGTTAAGTAAATCACTTCCTGCATTATGGATTACCCCAGCGTATTTAATCTGGTCTTCATTTAAGTTTTCCGGACGATTTTCTTTTAAAATCCTGGCCAAAATCAAAATACTATTGAGTGGTGTGCGCAACTCATGGCTCATATTAGCTAAGAATTCTGACTTATACTTGCTGCTCATTTCCAGCTCTTCAGCCTTTAAACTGATGGCTTCTTTTGCCTGGTTGATAGATGCGTTACGCTCTTCCAGCTGTTGGGCTTTTTCTTCAAGTTCCGAATTGGCCTGTTGTAATTCTTCCTGTTGTACACGCAACTCTTCTTCAGATGCCTGTAGCGCCTCTGTTTTATGCACCAGTTCTTCGTTCGTGGTGCGCAGTTCTTCCTGTTGGCTGGCCAGTTCTTCGGTTTGTTGTTGCGTTTGCTCGTAAAGCTGTCTTAATTGTACGTGGGCAATGGCACTGTTTATGGCAATGCCAATATTTCGGGCCATATTGCTAATTAAATCCAGTTTTTTCTCTTCCGGATGGTTGATAAAACCAAGTTCGGCTACAGCAATAGTTTTGTCTTCATGAACAATTGGAACCAGGAAAATGTAATTAGGTGTTGTTTCTCCAAGACCAGAATTTACTTTAATATAATCTTTTGGAACATCATTAATCAATTTTGGCACTTGCTCTATGGCAACCTGGCCCACTAAACCCTCGCCGAAATAGATGTTCTTTTTGTTTTTTTGATAGGCATAAGAACCTGCGAGGTATAGCTGCTGTTTCCGTTCGTCGACTAAAAAGATAGCTCCAATGGTTGCATTAATGTAGTTGCTTATCTTGGATATAATGTTTTTGGAAAGTTCCTCCAATCCCTGCTGACCTGTCATGGCTTCATTAATTTCTGCAGCCCCGCTTAACAACCAGTTGTTGTTTTCATTTTCTCTTGAAATTTCTTCCAGCTCTTTATTGGTTTTGGTAATTTCATCTTCTATTTCTTTTTGCTGGTTAAAGGTTGTTCTTATGTACCTCAGGAGAAATAAAATCAGACAAAAAATAATGAGCGAGCTGGCCAGCACAACAATAATGGTTTGATTACTATTGTCTTTGGTAGATGTTTTACGTTTTTTTAAAAGAGCCAGTTCATTGTTTATGAAATGCTCATTTACAGATAGAAAATTGTTTTTTAGTTTTTCTCCTTTATCGAGCAAGCTGAGTAAGCTTACCTGGTTAGTACTTTTGTTGCCCAAATGAAGCATAATTTGCTTCATGTTGTCGATTTTAAGGCTGGCGTAAGATTCCAGGCTATCTATTTTCTTTAATTGTGTGGGGTTATCTGCCGCAAGCTTTTTTAATTGCGATATGTAAGGCAAAATTTGGCTAATGTTCTTTATGTAAACTGAATAGTGTTTTTCTTCCTTACTTATTAAAAAGCCACGTAAGCTTGTTTCAGCATTAAGCAGTCCAATTTCAGTTTTTTCAGCTAAATGAATAATTTCCTGCGAATGATCTACCCAATCAGAACTACTTCTTAATGAATTGATGCTTAAATAAGAACTGAGAGCCGAAATAAATACAAATATCAAGGATATTGTAAAGCCGGTTAAAACCTGTTGCTTAAAAGAAAGTTTAAACATTTTTTAAATGTTGAATCTATAAATGGGACGCTTAGATCTACCTAATCTAATTAATTGGTAAATATAAGATCAGAATTAATATAAATTCAATTAATAATAAAATGAATAAAAGAAATAGAAGTTAAGAAAGGGCTTTTAAAACATTAGAGTAGGTAGAGCCAATGGGAATATTTTTGTCTCCTATCCAAATTTGGCTTTTATCAAATCTGCTCACATTATTTTTAGAAACGATAAAAGCCCGGTGGCAACGGATAAAATTTTCTCTTGGCAATAAATCGGCCAGGTCGTTAATGGTAATTCTCGAACTTAAAAGTTTGTCCGTAAGCTGTATTTGAGTATAATTTCCCGAGGCCTCGATATATAATATTTCTCCAAGCATTACTTTTATTTGTTCGTAGCCATCTTTTATAAAAATATGTTCAGGTTTAATTTCTTGTTTTTGGTTACGAAGATTAAAAAGATCCTGCGCTTTGTTGCAAGCCTTTAAAAAGCGCGAAAGGGCAAATGGTTTCAATAGATAATCAATGGCATCCAGCTCAAAGCTTTGTACTGCATGTTCTGTATAGGCCGTTGTAAAAATAACCATTGGTGGTTTGCTTAAACTCTTTAAAAAATCTATTCCACTTATATCGGGCATTTTAATGTCGAGAAAAAGTAAATCTACCCTGTTTTGCTGTAAGTAAGCCATGGCTTCAAAAGCATCTGTAAATGTTGCTGCCAACTCAATAAAGGGCACTTTGGATGCATGAGATCTTACAATATCAAGTGCAATCGGTTCGTCATCTACAGCTATGGCAATCATTTATTCAGTAATTTTATATTAATCCAGCTGTAAAGTTAAGTGAACAAAAAATTCTTTAGCAGTTTCGCGGATAATTAATTCATGTTTTCCAATGTAAAGTAACGATAATCTTTGTTTTACGTTTTCCAATCCTATTCCGCTTTTTAACTTTTCGGGGTCATTATCGGCCTTAATGTAGATGCTGTTGCTTACGTCGAAATAAAGTGTACTTTCTTTAGTTTGAAGCGTAATTTTAATGTAAGAAGGTTGCTGCAGGCTGATGCCATGTTTAAACGCATTTTCTACAAACGGAATGAGCAACATGGGCGTAATTTGAAGGGCTCCTGGCTGTTCTTCAATTTGTGTTTCAATTCTTATATCTCCAGAGCGTGAAGTGCGCAGCTTTTGTAAGTCGATGTAATTATTCAAATAATCAAGTTCACGTGTTAATGCAATTTTATCCTGCATGTTTTCCTGGAGCATAAACCGCATCATATCGCCCAGCTTTTGAATGCCTTCGCCTGTTCTTTCTGCGTTTTCCTGTAGAGCCGTACCAAACAAGGTATTGAGTGCATTGAATAAAAAATGCGGGTTAATCTGCGATTTAAGGAAATTTAAGTTTGCATCAGATTTGCCCAGCTCAGTTTTAAGAATCTGTAATTCTGTTTGTTGTTCAAATTTATGTTTATATACATACCAGGATAGGGGAGTTGTAATGCAAATTAAACTTATTGAAGTTAAAATTAAGGTAATTGGAATGGTTGCGCCCCCCCTCATTAACGGAGCAAGAATTAAAAACATTAATGGAATTACAATAATGGTTATCCCTATATTTCCCCAAAAATAATTTGGAAAACCCTTTAACTTTTTTCTAAGCTTTGGAATGATAAAATAGATGGAATAGAAAGCCAAAATGATATTTACGGGAGGTGCAACTACCCAAAAAAGAAAAATTTCATAATCATAGGTAATCGATAAAACAGAAGCAAAAATCATTAAAGAGATTAACCAAACCCTTGTAGAAGTGAAAATTTCAGGAATAATGTTTTCGTAGTTTTTTAGATAGGAAATTCTGCTCAGAAGCTCTAAACCTTTTTCGTTAAAATAGGCATAGGCATTAAATAAAAGGTAAAGGAAAATAATGTAAGAAAAAGCCTCTCCGAAAAATCTATCGTAAGCATGGCCTAAATTTCCATATTCTATTAAGAGATAAGCTTGCGCATAGGTGTTGGCAACCATCCATGCAATTACAGATACAGATGTAACTAAAATTGTTAATATAATATTTAAGGTTACATTTCTTTTAGCGGCCAGCTGCGGCATAAAACAAAAATTAAATAATAAAAAGCTGATGTACAGAATACTGATTTTAAATAACTCAGGAAGAAAGTAATTCTTCATTACACTGTAATCAATGTGGTTTTCAGTAAAACGATAGGAGCTTCCGGGGCTGTAGGTAGTTTTGGCACAAATGCCAATTAAGGCAAGTATGTATATCGTTGTTGAAATCCAAAACTCCAGCTGGTTTATACTTTTTGTTTTCATTGTTGCTAAGTTAATGCAGATAATTTATTATGGCGTAAAAATTGTTTAACGATGCAATTCTACGAAGCATTAATAAGTGAATATTTAAAATGTGATGGATGCCTTAAAAAATGTGATGAATTTATAAATGCTTAGTTTATTCGTATTTTTGCTTTTTATACACTGAAGAAATTAAATATGATCGTTTACGGAATTCCAAATTGCAATACAGTAAAAAAGGCTTTAGACTGGTTAAAAGAAAATAAAATCGAATTTGAATTTCACGATTTTAAGAAGAAAGGCATTACGGCCGAAAAGCTAAATGCCTGGTGTGAGATTTTTGGATGGGAAACGGTATTAAACCGTAAAGGTTTAACCTGGAAAAAGTTAACTAAAGAGGAACAGGTTAAAATTGATCATCAGGAATTGGCTGTTGCATATTTAATAAATAATACCAGTGCTATAAAACGTCCGGTGGTAGAAAAAAACGGACATGCAATTTTGATTAGTTTTGACGAAACCATTTATACACAAACACTTTTATAACCTGTACGTTTAATGTTAAAATTTGTTAAAGGCGAACTTTAGATGTTAAACAAAATTACTTTTGATTATTATGTATAAGCTAATCATTTTTCTTTTCTTCGCTTTGCCAGCCGGGGCTTTTGCCCAAACAGTTGCCACAGGAACCATTTTCGATTATTCGAACAAAAAACTCTCTTTACCTGGTGTATCGGTTAAAAATCTTACAAATAAAAAAATAACAAGCACCAATAATGCCGGAAAATACACCATTAGTGCAAATGTTGGCGATCTTATAGAATTTTCGCTTGTAGGTTACCATACGGATACGCTATACCTTACAAATTTGCTAAACAGGACTATTTATTTGCCTGCCAAGAGCAATAGTTTGAACGATGTTAATATCCAGGGCGTAAGGCTGAATAAAAGCCTTGTAAATGTTAAAGATCCTTTGGCCGAAAAATATACTTTATTAAGTACAGGTGGGAATTTGGATAGAAAGAGAATGACAGATAAAGTTGGAGGCTTAGGTTTAAACCTTGGTTACGGGAAATATAAAAGACAGCAAAGGAAAGAAGCTGATTTAGAAGAAAAAGAACGTTACCAGGAAGAAATCGACGATAATTTTAACGAAAAAACGGTTGCTGAAATGACCAAACTGGAGGGGCAGGATTTAAAAAACTTTTTGCTCATCTATCGCCCATCTGTAGAAGCCGTTAAATCAGAAAGACCGTATCGTTATCCTTACTATATTTCGAGGGCGTATGCCGCCTGGAATAAATTAACACCTCAGGAAAGAAAGCTGCAGGATTTACCAAAATTAAAAGGCAATTAAGTTTTTTTATTGTCTCTCTACACGCAGTAAGGCCAAACCTCCATCTCTCCGTTATGCTTTTAACCGGCATGGTCAATGTTTCGGTTGGCACTGGACAAGCCTCACCACTAACTTTAAGAGAAAGATTGCAAGCCGGCAGTTTTTGTTTCTTTGGTTGTCCAAAGAAGAGAAGCCCCTGCGGCCAGCGGCTGGATGAAATTGTCTTGGCCAGACAGGCCTTTTTTCTTTTTCTTGATAAAAAGAAACAAAAATCAAGGCTTGCATCCTTTCTTGAATAGCATCATCAGAATTCTTATTGCGGCAATATGAGGCTTAGTCCTTTTCACAATTCCTGCGCCCGCTGCATATTCCCTTGGTTATTCAAAGTATGAAAGGGAATACAAGAATTCTAATATGCTCTTCGGCGAAATGCTGCTATGCCGGATGCGTTCTTGGGTTAGAGCAGTAAAAAAGTTAAGGTTTGTTTAGCATGATGTTGCAATTGCCATTACACCCAGCAAGGCCAAATCTCCATCTCTCCGTTATGCTTTTAAACCGGCATGGTCAATGTTTCGGTAAGCACTAAATAAGCCTTAATGACTTTAGCAGAAAGATTGCGAGCCGGCAACTTTGCTTCTTTGGTTGTCCAAAGAAGAGAAGCCCCCGCGGCGAGCGGCTGGATAATATTGTCTTGGCCAGACAGGCCTTTTTTCTTTTTCTTGATAAAAAGAAACAAAAATCAAGGCTTGCATCCTTTCTTGAATAGCATCATCAGAATTCTTATTGCGGCAATATGAGGCTTAGCCCAATTCACCACCCAATGCCCGCTGCATATTCCCTTGGTTATTCAAAGTATGAAAGGGAATATAAGAATTCTAATATGCTCTTCTGCGAAATGCTGCTATGCCAGAGGCGTGCTTGGGTTAGAGCAGTAAAAAAGTTAAGGTTTGTTTAGCATGATGTTGCAATTGCCATTTACACCCAGCAAAGCCAAATCACTATCTCTTCGTTACGCTTTTAAACCGGCATGGTCAATGTTTCGGTAGGCACCGGAGAAGCCTTAGTAGTTACTTTAAAAGAAAGATTGCGAGCCGGCAACTTTGCTTCTTTGGTTGCCCAAAGAAGAGAAGCCCCCGCGGCCAGCGGCTGGATGAAATTGTCTTGGCCAGACAGGCCTTTTTTCTTTTTCTTGATAAAAAGAAACAAAAATCAAGGCTTGCACCCTTTCTTGAATAGCATCATTAGAATCTTAATTGCGGCAATATGAGGCTTAGTCCTTTTCACAATTCCTGCGCCCGCTGCATATTCCCTTGGTTATTCAAAGTATGAAAGGGAATACAAGAATTCTAATATGCTCTTCTTCGAAATGCTGCTATGCCAGAGGCGTGCTTGGGTAACTTAAGGGTAAATGAAAGTTAGTTTAGCATGATTTAGCAGCTACAATTTCCTCCCAGTAAAGCCAAATCACGATTTCTCCGTTACGCTTTTAAACCGGCATGGTCAATGTTTCGGCGGGCACTGGACAAGCCTTCTTAGTTATTTAACAGAAAGATTGCGAGCCGGCAACTTTGCTTCTTTGGTTGCCCAAAGAAGAGAAGCCCCCGCGGCCAGCGGCTGGATGAAATTGTCTTGGCCAGACAGGCCTTTTTTCTTTTTCTTGATAAAAAGAAACAAAAATCAAGGCTTGCACCCTTTCTTGAATAGCATCATTAGAATTCTTAATTGCGGTAATATGAGGCTTAGCCCAATTCACAATTCCAGCGCTCGCAGCATATTCCCTTGGTTATTCGGAGCATTAAAATTTCAGCAAGAATTCTAATGTGCTATCCTTCGAAATGTTGCTATGCCGGAGGCGTTCTTGGGTTAGAGCAGTAAAAAAGTTAAGGCTTGTTTAGCATGATTTTGCAATTGCAATTTGCACCCAGCAAGGCTAAACCCCCATCTTTCCGTTACGCTTTTAAACCGGCATGGTCAATGTTTCGGTAAGCACTAAATAAGCCTTAGTAGTTACTTTAAAAGAAAGATTGCGAGCCGGCAACTATTAATAGTTGTTTATGTTTTTATTTGTATTAATGAGCTCGCAGAAATGCTCGGTTTTTCTTCTTTGGTTGTCCAAAGAAGAAAAGAGCCCCGCGGCAAGCGGAAAAATAATGTTGCTTTTTTCTAAAATATTTAAATAGAGTAAAAAGCTTTTCCATATTTTCTTACCGCTAAGCCCTTAACCTTATAAGTAGGAAAATAGATTTTAGCTTTTTTTAAACTGTATAATCTTCTTAAACGTAACATTGTTTCCATAAATGTATCTGGAATCGTTAATTGTTTATATTTACAATTCTATAACAACCTTATTATGAATTTAAAAATATTCAAACGAACCTCACTTTCGCTGACGTTTGCTTTTATCAGCATAACTGCGTTTGCACAACAAACCACTTCTCAACCTGCCGCGCCTGTAAGTAATTACAATGCGGCCGATGCTTTTGGACCATTATTTTACACATCAAACGGAAACGAATTTCGTTCTGCAAATGGAGCCCCAGGAGCAAAATATTGGCAAAACCGTGTAGATTATAATATCACTGCCAGCTTAGATGAAACCAAAAATATGGTAAGCGGAACGGTGACTATAACCTATAAAAATAACAGCCCTGATAAACTTCCTTATTTATGGTTACAGTTAGACCAAAACACTTTTAAGGAAACATCACGTGGATATGCCATAACACCTGCACGTAGCCGGTATGGAGCGCAGGGCGAAAAATTTGATGGAGGTTATAAAATTGAAAATATCAGCGTATCGCAAAAAGCTGGTGCAGTAAAATTTACTTCAATAGTAGAAGATACGCGGATGCAGATTCGTTTAGCTCAGCCTTTGGCACCTAATGGAGATATTGTAACCGTTAAAATGGATTACTCTTATATTGTTCCCAAAGAAGGATCGGACCGCACGAGCCACTTAACTACAAAAAACGGAGAAATTTATGCAATTGCACAATGGTTTCCCCGCCTGTGTGTGTATGATGATGTGATTGGCTGGAATACACTGCCTTATTGGGGTGGCGGCGAGTTTTATTGCGAGTATGGCGATATTAACTTTGCCATTACGGCACCTGCAACACATATTGTTATGGGGTCGGGTGAATTATTAAACCCTGCTGAAGTTTTTACACCAGAGCAATTACAAAGATGGAATGCTGCTAAAAACAGCGATGCAACCGTACATATCCGTACTGAGGCGGAGGTTACTGATCCAAAATCTCGACCGGCTAAAGACAAGCTAACCTGGAAGTTTAAAATTTTAAATGCCCGTGATGCGGCATGGGCATCATCAAAAGCCTTTGTGTTAGATGCAGCCCGGATTAACTTGCCAAGTGGTAAAAAAGCTTTGGCTGTTTCGGCACATCCGGTAGAAAGTAATGGTATGGATTCTTACGGTAGGGGTGTAGAGTATGTAAAATCTACTATAGAACATTATTCAACAAAATGGTTCGAATATCCATACCCAATGGCTGTAAATGTTGCCACTTCTGTTGGCGGTATGGAATACCCTGGTATCGTTTTTTGCGGTTGGAAAGCTAAAAAAGGCTCTGCTTGGGGAGTTATCGATCATGAATTTGGCCACACCTGGTTCCCGATGATTGTTGGATCAAACGAACGTAAGTATGGTTGGATGGATGAAGGATTTAACACTTTTATTAATGGAATATCTGCCCAAAACTTTAACAATGGCGAATATAAACCACGTATTGTGAATATGAACGCTGTTGGTAAGTCGGTTATCGGTAACTTAAAATATGATAATATTATGCAAATACCTGATGGTATGGCAGAAGCTAATATTGGCATAAACTTATACTCTAAACCAGGCTGGGGCTTAAATATTCTAAGAGACCAGATTTTGGGCGAAGATAGATTTGATTACGCTTTTAAACAATATATTAAAAACTGGGCTTTTAAACACCCTACGCCAATAGATTTTTTCCGCTCCATGGAAAATGGTGCCGGCGAAGATCTTTCGTGGTTTTGGAGAAGCTGGTTTATAAACAACTGGAAAATGGATCAGGCTATTGCTGATGTTAAAGAGGTTAAAACCAATGGCGCGATAAGCAGTTACAACATTAAAGTGTTAAACCTGGAAAAAATGCCAATGCCAATTATTCTTCAGGTTAAAACGAAGAGTGGCAAAACGGATATCGTTAAAGTTCCGGTTGATGTTTGGATGAAAAACGGAACATGGACAGTTCGCTATCCAACAACAGAAGAAGTGGTTGAAGTAACATTGGATCCAAATAAAGTTTTACCAGATTCAAATCCGGATAACAATACCTGGGTTGCAGATGGTACAACTAAGGCTGTAGCTGCGCCTGCTAATCTTGATGCTTATCTAGGCACTTATTCGATGGCAAAAAGCCCGGCCAAACTTGTTATTACTAAAGCCGATGGAAGTTTGGTAGCTACTTTAGGCAGTCAACCTCCTATAACGCTAACTTATGTAAGTGGCGATAAATTTGTAATGGAAGAACAAGGGGTGGATCTTGTATTTGATACGGCCAAAGGTGAGTTGAAACTTACGGATGCAGGAGAAACCTACATTTTGACAAAAGATAAATAGTATAATTATTGATCATCTTAAAAGTCCTGCATAAATTATTTGTGCAGGACTTTTTTTATGGCACAGCACCGACTTTTTAATCCTATGTAAACTCTACTTTCGGATTTTATTAAAATTAAATCAAATGAAAAATCCGAATTTTGAAATTTCAAATCCAGAAGGAATATATGATCCCCGCGCGCATGCTTATTCTCACGTTGCAACAGTTTTACCGGGCCATACTTTAGTTTATGTAGCCGGACAGGGAGGCAGTAAATTGGATGGTCTATTGAGTGAAGATTTTAGAACCCAAGTGCAAATAACTTTTTATAATTTAGGTTTAGCGCTTAAAAGCAAGGGCTTAACCCTGCTGGATATTGCTAAACTTACCACGTTGGTAGTGGATTACGATGACGAAAAACATCAGGTATTAATTGAAGAGTCGACAAAGATCTGGTCGGATTTAAACTTTCCTGTAAATACTTTAATCCCGGTGCAAAAGTTAGCTTTGGCAGGAATGCTAATTGAAATTGATGCAACTGCGGTAGCTAAATAAATTACTTGAATAAAAACGATAACAATGGAAAAAGGAAATCGTAGGAATGTTTTTGAAGTTTATGATAAAATAGCCACTTGGTTTTCTGAAAACCGGTATACAGGGTTGCTGGAAAAGCCCTACCTGGATAAACTGATTTCCTTTTTACCCGTTGATGCCAAAATTCTTGATTTAGGTTGTGGAACAGGGAAACCAATTTTAGAATATTTATTTAATTCAGGCTTTAAGGTTGTTGGTGTAGATGCAAGTCAGAAAATGCTCGAAATCGCAATTCAAAGTTTCCCTTCGGTTGCCTTTATACAACAGGATATGCGTGTACTTTCATTAAACGAGAAATTTGATGCAATTATAGCATGGGATAGTTTCTTTCACTTGCCTGCCGATGATCAAAGGGCAATGTTTGATGTTTTTAAAAATAACATTAATCCAAAGGGTTTGCTCCTGTTTACTTCCGGAACAGCGTTGGGTGAAGCATGGGGAATAAATGGAGGCGAAAATCTGTTTCACGCTTCTTTAGATGCCCGCGAATACAAAGCACTTTTAGAGCAAAATAAATTTGTTGTTCTTGAGGCCGGTGTAAACGACGAAAATTGTGACAGGGCTGCCGTTTGGTTAGCGCAATATAATCCTTCATAATTTTATTAATTGAATTAACTTTGCCTCATGGCTGAAGAACAAAAAAATAATCCTTTACACGGTATAACACTTGAAAAGATTGTAACGGATTTACAAGTACATTATGGCTGGGAAAAGCTGGGTGCTTTAATCCGGATTGATTGCTTTAACAACAACCAAAGTGTAAAATCCAGCCTGAAGTTTCTGAGGAGAATGCCCTGGGCACGAAAAAAAGTAGAGGACCTTTTTCTGGATACTTTCTTCAAATAAATTGTGCCTTATTAATGCAGATAAATAAACGTTTAATATCTTTTAATCGCTTGCAACCAAATGGTTATCTGCATCGTCTGTAAGCTGTAAACTATTTAAACCAATCTAAATGAAAAATCTTGTAGCCGTTTTATTGCTTATAACTGTGTTGAGCAGCTGCTCTTTAAGTATTCATTATTTAAAAAAGGGCAAAATTGATGTACCACAAAAAGAAACTTATGCCGTAACCTATCAGGCATTATTTGGTGAAAATACATCAGCAAAAATTTCTTACCTTGATGAAAATGGGAAAAGACAAAAATTAAAAGGCATTAGGGGGCAGTGGGAAAAAACAATTATGATGAAACCAGGCAGCAATGGGCATATTAAGGCTACTGCAAAAGGCAATAAGGCAAGGGGAGAATTTAAAGTGTTGGTAGATGGTAAAGTAATTAGCGAGCAAATTCTAACAAATAAAAAGGTGATATTTGGTTTAGATTTTTATTTGCCTTAATTAAAAACGATTAATCTGCATCTGAAGCTTCCGTTTTCTTATGGAAATTGAATGATTTATTGATAATATTATTTTATCTCGCTATTGTTGAGATAAAAAATCCCTTAATTTAAGTTTAAGGGATTTTTTTTGCGCTTTTTTTAAATAAATATTTAATTATTATAAAACAGAGGTTGCGTTTTCTGTTTTATTCATTTTCTTTTATAATTTGGTGCCATCTATTGCAGAGAAACACACTTGATGAAAATATTCTTTGTTAAAGCAGATCAAAGATGGAAAGCAAATTAAATTTAGGATTACATTGGGAAGGGATCAGGGCAGGAGATGTGAAATCCCTTTTTGATCTGTATGAATTGCTTTTTGATCATTTGCTTAATTTTGGAATCCGATATTCAGCCGATGTCGATTTATCAAGAGATTTAGTCAATGAAATATTCATGGAGATCTGGGATAAAAGAGACCGATTGCCCCAAGTGGAAAATGTAAAATCTTATTTGCTCAGTTATGTTAAGCGTAAAGTAGCAAGGCATTATTACCATGATGAATTACGTCGCAAAGCAATTGATGGACAAGATGCTGATGTTAAAGAGCTCTCTTACGAAGATTTTATTGTTCATGTGCAAACCGAGCAAGATATGCGCACTCGCTTAAAAAATGCTCTCAAAAAATTAACGCCGGCACAAACAGAACTTATTCAGCTAAAATTCTTTGAAAATCAAAACTATATTCAAATCGCTGAATTGAAATCTTTAACTGTAAAAACAGCTTATAACACTATTTACGACGCCTTAAAAATCCTGCGGAAAGAGATGAACTATTGAATAAAAACTTAATGATAAATTATTATTAAGTTTTTCTTAGGAAAAAAGAAGAGTTGCTGCACTATTGTGTATAAAGTGAAAATAATGGAGCACAACCAATATACTGCAGTTGATTTTTTAGCGGACGAAACTTTTCAGAACTATTTTTATAAAACTGTAAATGAGGATGTAATCTTTTGGGAAAACTACATTATAGAATATCCTGAAAAAGCTATCGAAATAAATATTGCCAAACAAATGTTGGGCAATCTTGGTGCCCATAAAAAACCGGTAAGTACAGAACTGGCTAATTTCAAAAAACAATTTTATAACAGAGAACCTATTGCCGAGCCTGAAACCATGTATGTTGATAAAGGCGGACGGTTAAAAGTTTTGAAGTATGCTTTTTTAGCGTTCATTGTACTTGTTGTATCAGTCTTAATAATTTATAAAATTCAGCGTGTTAATCATGAAGAAGTCGTTTCGCAACAAATTGTAAATGTATTTAAAACAGAAAGAGCACAACGTAAAAAAGTAATATTAGCGGATGGAACCAGTATTTTATTAAACGCTGATAGTAAAGTAGTACTAAGAAAAGGCTTCAATGTAAAATCAAGAGAGCTCGATCTTATTGGTGAAGCTTATTTTAAGGTGGCCCATAATGCTGCCGTTCCATTTATTGTGCACACCAGTAAAATGAATATTAGAGTATTAGGAACAGTTTTTAATGTTAAAGCCTATCCTGATGAACGTAAAACAGAAGCCGTTTTAATTAGTGGTAAAATTGAGGCGACTTTTAACAATAAAAACAATCAAAAAATAGTGCTTAAACCCAATGAAAAAATCGTTGTTTTAAGCAACCTACCTATTAAAGATGGCCAAAAGCAATCTTCAGGAACACCTGATGAAATATTAGTCAGTCATCTATCCCTAAATAATAAAAATTCTGTAGTAGAAACGGGCTGGATAAATAACGGCTTCGAAATTAATGATGAAACATTTGCTGAATTGCAACAAAAGCTTGAACGGGAATACGGCGTTGAACTGGTATTCGAAGATGAAGAGGTGATGAATTATAAATTTACTGCAACATTAAAAGATGAACCTGTAACGGAGGTTTTAAAAGCCTTACAGGGAGTAAACTATTTTAACTATAAAATAAAGAAAAATATTATCGAAATATCAAAATAAAAACCGGTTGGTGCTGCTACACCGAACCGGCTTGTAAAATTGATTTTTAATATAGAAATGGCTGCTTTGCACGGCTTGGCCTTTCTATGCTTGGCTATGTAACCAATTAACAAATATATGACAATTAAACTATTACCCCAAAAAAGGCTGAATAAGGCCTGGCTATTAAAACTACTTTTATATATGAAGTTAACCTTTACATTTGTTTTACTTTTCTCCCTACACGTCACTGCCAAACTCTATTCTCAGGAAAAAATCAGTTTAAACGTTAAAAACGAACGGATAGACAAGGTTTTAAAGCTTATAGAAAGGCAAAGTAAGTATCACTTTGTATATAGTACCAACTATTTAAATACCCAGAAGAGGCTTGATCTAAATGTTAACAATGCTGATTTAAAAGAGGTATTAAATAAAATTTTTAGCGGAGAAATTAAGTACAGTTCTACACCGTCTGGTATGGTTATGTTATCATTAAATGGCGAAAATTTAAGCGATATAACTGTTAAAGGAAAAGTAACAGATAAGTCGGCACCAGTACCAGGCGCCTCCGTTTATTTAAAATCTAATCCGGGTATTGGAACCACCACCGATGGAGCAGGTAACTTTGTAATTAATGTACCTGATGATGGTATTCTTGTTATTAAATCTATCGGTTATAAAACCGTTGAAGTTCCTGTTCAAAAACAAACTATTTTAAATGTCAAACTCGAAGAAGATAATCAATCTTTATCTGATGTGGTTGTAGTAGGATATTCATCTAAAAAACAAAGTGAGCTTTCCAGTTCAGTAACTGTTCTTTCTGCCGAAAAACTAAAAGGAATTGTTGCTAATGATGTAATGACCATGATCCAGGGTAAAGCACCGGGTGTGGTGGTATCAACAGCATCAGGAGACCCAACCGAAGCACCTAAAGTTACCATAAGAGGAATTGGAAGTTTAAATGGAGGCACTTCTCCATTAGTGGTTGTGGATGGTAATATAGTTGGCTCTTACGGGAGCGCAAATGCAACTTATAGTCCTGCAGATGTAGAATCTGTAACGATTTTAAAAGATGCGGCTGCAACCGGACTTTATGGTTCAAGAGCAGGTAGTGGCGTAATTATCATCACCACTAAAACAGGGCAGGCCGGAGAAACTAAAATCGATTTTAATGCTTCTGTTGGCTTCAACCATCCCAATACAGGCAAATTTAAGTTGATGGATACTCAACAACTTTATGATTACCAAAAAACATTTACGAATCCCAATCCTGCGGTATTAAAAACCAATACCAATTGGTGGGATTTGGCTACCCAAACCGGCTTAACTCAAAACTATGCACTTTCAGCGTCGGGAGGCACAGAAAAATCAAAGTTTTATATCTCGGGCACATATTACAAAGAGGATGGTACTGTTGTAGAAAATGATAAATCTGCTTACGGTTTGAGGGCAAATTTATCTACGCAAATAACCAAAAAACTAAAGCTAAGCGTTTTATTAAATACTATTTATACTAAAGATAATTATTATAACAGCAATACTTTAAGCGATGCTTACCTAAATTTACCATACGATCCGGCGTTTAATACCGATGGTACGCCTACCGATCCAAGAAATACCCCAAACTGGCTGGGAAGAGATGTAGAGAACTTTCTGCATTCTATTCAATATAATTTTTCCAATGGAAGAAGCTTGAATGTAAACGGTGATGTTAATTTTGATTATTACATTACTAAAAACATAACTTTTTCATCTTACAACCGAACCAACTTCTTTAACGATTTTTACAAAGAGTATTACGATAAAAGAACCAAACAAGGAGGTGCAGATAACGGAGATTTATACAATTCGACTAATTATTCAAATAGATTATTAACCTCAAACAGACTTAAATACCAAAAAAACTTTGGTTTGCACGACCTTACTGTGTTGGCTGTGGGCGAAGCCGAAAAATCGCATAGTGAAGCATCTGGCTTTAGCGGTAAAAACCTACCAGCCGGACGTCCATTTATGTCGACAGCTACGGATATAATTAATTTGCCATCAGGTGGTGATAACGATTATAATTTTAGTAAATATTTGGTGCAGGCAGATTACAATTATGCTGGTAAGTATTTTGCCATAGCCTCATTTGTACATGAAAATTCATCAAGATTTGGCATAAACCAAAGCGGCGGTGATTTTTACCAACTGGGTACTTCATGGATATTGTCTAACGAAGACTTCTTAAAATCAATACCTGCCATATCATTTTTAAAGTTAAGAGCCAGTTACGGTACAACAGGGAATGCAGAAATAGGCGATTATCCATCTTTTGGATTATACAGTATCAGCTCTGGTTCCAGTTATGGTGGCGTTCCGGGGGCAGCACCCTCCCAGAAAGGCAATCCTGATTTAACATGGGAAAAACAAAAAACAACCAATATAGGCTTAGATGTAAGTTTTTTTAAACGGATTGACCTTACGGTTGATCTTTACGATAAACGATCTAATGCACTTCTTTTCAGGGTAGATTTACCGTCAACCGATGGTTATAGTTACATCTGGCAGAATGTTGGTTCCTTAAAAAACAGAGGCTTGGAATTTAGTTTAACCACAAAAAACTTTACCGGAAATTTTCAGTGGGAAACCAACTTAAATATGGCGTTTAACAAGAACACCATTTTAGCTTTAAACGATGGTAAAAACGAAATTTCATTAACCAGTTCGCAACCTAAAGCCATTGGACATGATATTTACGATTGGAAAATGCCAATCTGGGCAGGTGTAGATCCGAATAATGGAGATCCTTTATGGGAAAAGATCATTACCGATGCAGATGGTGTTCCGCACGTAGCTTTAACCAATACGTATGCACAAGCAACGCGTCAATATACCGGAACGTCGGCTACTCCTAAATTTACCGGCGGTATAACCAATACATTTTCTTACAAAGGAATTTCACTTTCTGCTTTTTTCAACTTTGTTTACGGCAATGAGATTTATAACAGCAGCAGGGTGTTATTTGATAGTGATGGCTTATACGAAAGTTATAATGCAATGGTATTAAAATCTGGCTGGAGCAGATGGGAGAAAATTGGCGATGTTGCTACGCATCCAAAACCTGTTTTGGGTGGTAATCATGATTCTAATCAGCAATCATCGCGTTACCTGGAAGACGGGAGCTATATACGCTTAAGAAATGTAACATTGGGTTATCAGATTCCGACCAGCTGGTTATCAAAAGTTAAAATTGCAAGCGCCAGAGTTTATGTTAGCGGGGATAATTTGTGGACAGGTACTAAATTTTCGGGAGCAGATCCCGAAGTTAACCTTGCGCCGGATCCAGATCGGGTTACAGGACTATCGAGCTTAAAATACCCATTAAGCAGAAAAATAGTTTTTGGTGTAAATATCAGTTTATAAGGAGGATTTATAATGAAATTAAAATATATAAAAATTTTTGTGCTGTTAAGCACGCTTGCTATCGGCAATACAGCTTGTAAAAAGGAAGTAAAGCCATCAACCGCTATTGATACAAATTCAGCTTTAACTAACCCTGGCGATATTGCGACCGCTACGATTGGTACCTATGCGGTATTAAGAAATGCAACTTATGTTAGGAGCGCGCATTTCTTAACTGAATTTCAGGGAGACAATGTAGCACAGGGACAACCATCATCTGATGATTTGTCAAGATGCTACCGTTATACCCATATTCCTACCGGAACACATGGAGCAAATTTCTGGAAACAGGCTTTCTATGTTATAGTTGCAGCCAATAATATTATTGCAGCAATACCAGATGGGGCTTCTGCTGATTTAAAGCAATTAAAAGGAGAAAACCTCTATTTAAAGGGTATGATGGAGTTTAACCTGGTTCGTGTTTTTGGCAGGCCATATAATCAGGGAAATGGCGCTAATCCTGGCGTACCAATTTTAAAAGAAGGTGTTGTTCCAAATTCTCCAGCCAGAAATACTGTTAAAGAAGTTTACGATGCTGCAATTTCAGATTTATTGAGAGCTGCAGATTTAATGAATTCAAGAAACGCCAATATTTTTGCCTCAAAAGAGGTTGCTTACGCTTTGTTATCCCGCATTTATTTAAATATGGGCGATAATGCAAATGCAATTAAATATGCTGACCTGGTGATTGCATCAGGGAGGTATAAATTATTGCAAGGGGCCGATTATCAAAGTTATTTTACCAAAATTCCTGAATCAAATAGTGAAACTATTTTTGCCATTCGCTATACAAAAACCGAAGATCAGAATTTTGGTGCCATTGGTTCTATGTATTATAGTGGTACAGCCGGCAGTTTGGCAACTCCAGGCCCGCAGGGTAGCACAGGTTACGGAGAAATTTATGCATCTCAACAATATGTAACCGAACTTGATAAAAACCCGGCGGATTTAAGACATAGCTTTATTGCACCCTACAAAGTGAATGGCGTTTTGCAATACAACACCAAAATAGCACCAAATGTACCTATGTATTATGTGGTCAAATATAATCTGCAGGAAGGAATAGCTAATTTAAGTTCGCCTGTTTATTTGCGTCTTGCAGAAATGTACCTTAATAAGGCCGAAGCAAACGCTAAATTGGGCAATACACAACTTGCGTTAGATGATGTAAACATCATTCGTACACGTGCCGGTATTCCAACCCTAACCGCCGCAGGAATTTCTTCCGCTGGAAAAACAGCATTAGATGTGGTGTTGGAAGAACGCAGGTTAGAGCTTGCATTTGAAGGGCAGCGGGCTTACGATTTGTTTAGGAATAATAGATCCATGACCCGTAATTATCCCGGTACACATGCATTAAATAATACGCCGACAACTAATATTACCCAAACCATTTTACCTACAGATGCAAGGGTGATATTCTATGTTCCGCAGTATGAAATTGACAATAATAAAAACCTTACTCAAAATCCTTAAACGTAAAAACATGAAATATATACACAGTTTCTTAGTGATGCTTAGTTTAGGCGTGCTATTAGTGTCTTGTAAGAAAAGCGGACAACAAACAGAAGAAAATACATATAAACCATTTCCTGTTGTAGCTGAAACCAATATTGCAATTCCTGTGCAGGGAAATAGTTTTGTAACGCAGTCTGCTGCGGGTGCAACCGAGAGCATTGGTGCAACCATTTCTAACTGGAAAAATACAACAAGTGTAATCAGTACTTATTTTAAAGTAGGGCAGGCGGGTAAATTAAACCTGGCCATTAAAGGAACCGTAATTTCAGGAAAAAGTGTTGTTAAATTAACGGTTAACGGAACTTCTTTTGAAGTAACACTAACCGGTACCACTGCTACAGTATATCCGGCCGGAACCATAGATGTTTCTGCAGCAGGTTATGTGAAAGTTGATTTGCAGGGGGTAAGTAAAGAAGGAACAACCTTTGCCGAAATATCGGATGTGATGATTGGTGGTACAGCTACTGCAAGTAATTTACAATACGCAAGTGTAAGTACCGATAATCAGTTTTACTGGTCGAGAAGAGGTCCGTCAGTACATTTAAACTACACCAACCCGGCAGGAAATAGCGAATGGATGTATAATGAAATTACTGTTCCGGCGGGACAGGATAATATCGGCTCCTATTACATGTCTAATGGTTTTAATGGTGGTTATTTTGGTATCCAGGTTAATTCTGCAACTGAACGCAGGGTGTTGTTTTCTGTTTGGGATGCTGACTCGGGCGATAAAACGGTATTAACCAGTAAAGGTGCAGATGTGGTTAATGGTAATTTTGGGGGCGAAGGTACCGGCGGTCAAAGTTATTTAATTTACAACTGGAAGGCCGGAAATACGTATAAATTTTTAACACAGATAAAACCCGACGGCGCTGGCAATACAACTTACTCATCGTGGTTTTATGCGCCCGAATTAGGTGTTTGGAAGTATATGGCTACTTTTAAAAGGCCAGCAACCACAACTTATGCAGCCGGCTTAAACTCTTTCCTCGAAAACTTTAATGTTGATTTAGGTTATACCGGAAGAAAAGCACTTTACAACAATATGTGGGTTAGAAATACTGCCGGAACCTGGACAGAAATTACCACAGCGAAATTTACCTGTGATCCAACAGGATCTACCCAACAGCGTATGGATTTTAAAGGTGGCGTTGAAGATGGTAAGTTTTATTTACAAAATGGAGCCTTCTTTAATGATTTTGTTCCAAACAATACCAATTTTACCAGAACCGCTACCGGTGTAGCACCTACCGTAAACCTAACAACTTTGCCAACCAACTAACTCAAATCTAAATGAAAACTATAAAATTATCTGTCTTATTGCTTTTACTCTTTATAAGCGGAGTAATCAGTTCCTGTAAAAAGGATAAAAGTGCTGAATTAACAACCAACTTAGAGGAAACCATTCTTGACCGATCTAAATGGACAATAACTACTTCAAGCGAGCAGCTTACCGGCGAAAACACAGGACTTGCAACAGCCGTTTTAGATGGTGATGTAAACACCATTTGGCATACAAATTATACCGGCGGGCAAACCCCATTTCCACATTGGCTCCTTGTTGATATGAAAAAGCAGATTGTAGTTACACAAGTAAATTTAACCGCGAGACAAAATAGCGTAAAAGGCTTTACTAAGTTTAAGCTTGAAGGAAGTACAGATGGAAGCACTTTTGCAAGTATCGGTGAGTTTACATTTAATCCTGCTTTAATAACAGAGCAATCTTTTGCGGTTAACCCGGCAAGGAACATCCGCTTTATAAAGTTAACGGCATTAGAAAAAGCAGCAACACAAACCGGTTCGGTTACTTTTTTAGCAGAATTTAATGTAAAAGGTTTGCAGGAAAGGATACCCATCACAGATGTGGCATTGAGCAAAACAGGCTGGACAGCAACCGCATCAAGCGAAGTAAATTTTCCCGGTGATGAAACTAATCTCGCCGCTTATGTAGTTGATGTAATTTCGGCAAAAAGTCCAACGGCAACAAGTACTCCATCATTTTGGCAGGTAGATTACGAAGTATTGCGTCCATATCCTCATTGGATTATTATAGATATGAAAAAGGCAAACTCGTTAACCTATATTGGTTTAAATGCACATACTGATCCAAAACAAGGTTTTACTAAATTTTCAATCTCAGGCAGTTCTGATGGAACTAATTTTACGGCGCTTGGCGATGATAGGAATTTTAATCCGGCAACAACAGCCGAACAAAGATTTGCTGTTTCTCCGGCTGCACCAATCAGGTATGTTAAAATTACCTTATTAGATGGCACTCCATACCCTTGTCTGGCTAATTTCGAAGGTTACGTGAAACTATAAAGAAACCTGTTCTCTTGGTATTTTATAGTGGCTACCTGATTATGGGTAGCCATTATTATTTTAAGAAAGGTGCATAATAAACTTTTGATCCTATATTAGGTTTCAGTTAAATGTTCATACAATCTTCATTTTGTATTACGAGATTTAGGATAAGTAATTAACAAAAAGGTTTTATCTAATCACCACAGTAAAATGAAAGCAATTAAAGTTTTAACCATCGCCCTATTGGCAGCGTTTACTTTCGGAACAGTTAATGCACAAGAAGCTACGGCACCTGCCAAAGTCAAAACAGAAAAAACAACTAAGAAACCCGGTCATAAAAAACACCATAAACACAAAGGTAAAAAAGCTGCCAAAGCATAATTAAATAATAAAAATTAAAACAGAAAACCCCGGTATTTACCGGGGTTTTTTTATTTAGGGAAATCATGCTTCAATTCTCCTGATAATTTTGCCTTTAGTGTTAAATAGTAAAATAAAGCAGTACTTAAGGTTTAATAGATAGATGACATAAACAGTACTGATAGATAAATGCATTTACCCAGGCCATTATTTGTAAGTTATTAATCCTCAACTCCAAACTCAAAAGCCGCAACTCAAAACTTTTTACGCTAACCCCTTGATTTTTAAAAAGAATTGTTCTACTTTTGCAGTCCGTTTTATGGGCTATCTGCAAGGATGCCGGGGGAGCGGTAAATTTTTTAATAAAAAACATAAAAAAGCACAATGCCAACCATTCAACAATTAGTTAGAAAAGGTAGAGTAGCACTGGAGTTCAAGAGTAAGTCTCCAGCGTTGGACAGCTGTCCACAGCGAAGAGGTGTATGTACACGTGTGTACACCACTACCCCTAAAAAACCAAACTCAGCAATGCGTAAAGTAGCCCGTGTTCGTTTAACGAACGGTAAAGAGGTGAATGCATACATTCCTGGAGAAGGTCACAACTTACAGGAACACTCTATCGTATTGATCCGTGGTGGTCGTGTTAAAGATTTACCAGGTGTACGTTACCACATTATCCGTGGTGCATTAGATACATCAGGTGTAGCTGGTCGTAACCAACGTCGTTCTAAATATGGTACTAAACGTCCTAAACCAGGACAAGTAGCTGCGGCGCCAACAAAAGGTAAAAAGAAATAATCGGGAGGAAATAAGAAATGAGAAAGTCAAAACCAAAAAAGAGAATTATTCTTCCTGATCCAAAATTTAATGATGTTCAGGTAACTCGTTTTGTAAACAATATGATGTACGATGGAAAAAAATCTATCGCTTATTCAATTTTTTATGATGCTGTTGAAATCGCTGAGAAAAAAGCTGGTGAAAACGGATTAGAGATATTCAAACGTGCTTTAACTAATATTATGCCTGCTGTAGAGGTTAAATCTCGTCGTGTAGGTGGTGCTAACTTCCAGGTTCCAACTGAGGTTAGACCAGAACGTAAAACAGCTTTAGGTATGAAATGGTTAATTTTATACGCTCGTCGTCGTGGTGAAAAAACCATGAAAGAGAAATTAGCTGGCGAAATCGTAGCTGCTGCTAAAGGTGAAGGTGCTGCTGTTAAGAAGAAAGAAGATACGCATAAAATGGCTGAGGCTAATAAAGCGTTCTCTCACTTCAGGTTCTAATATCCGCAAATTAGTAAGATTACACAGATTTAATTAGAAGATTATACTGATTAGATAAATTACACCGATTTGTTTTAACATAATCGGTGTAATCATTTAAAGTCAGAAAATCAAAAACATAAAATGGCAAGAGATTTAAAATTTACAAGAAATATCGGAATCGCTGCTCACATTGATGCGGGTAAAACCACAACAACAGAGCGTATTCTTTATTATGCTGGTGTAAGTCA
Organism: Pedobacter nototheniae; assembly: GCF_032678625.1. GTDB lineage: Bacteria > Bacteroidota > Bacteroidia > Sphingobacteriales > Sphingobacteriaceae > Pedobacter > Pedobacter nototheniae_A. The sequence goes on from NZ_JAVTSO010000005.1 coordinate 415,410, forward strand.
TAAAATTGGTGAAGTGCACGAAGGTGCTGCAACAATGGACTGGATGGCACAAGAGCAAGAGCGTGGTATTACCATCACTTCTGCTGCAACTACTGTTGATTGGAATTACAGAGGTCAAAAATATCATGTTAACGTTATTGATACACCAGGTCACGTGGATTTTACCGTAGAGGTAAACCGTTCGTTACGTGTGTTAGACGGATTGGTGTTTTTGTTTTCTGCTGTTGATGGTGTTGAGCCTCAATCAGAAACCAACTGGCGTTTAGCGAATAATTACAGTGTACCACGTATTGGTTTCGTTAACAAAATGGACCGTTCTGGTGCTGACTTTTTAAAAGTTGTTAAGCAGGTTAAAGATATGTTAGGTAGTAATGCAGTTCCATTGCAATTACCTATCGGTGCTGAAGACGGATTTAAAGGTGTGGTTGATTTAATTAACAACCGTGGTATTGTTTGGAATGAGCATGATAAAGGTATGACCTTTACTGAAGTGCCTATCCCTGAAGATATGCTGGATGAAGTTGCAGAGTGGAGAGAGAAATTGTTAGAATCAGTTGCTGATTATGATGAGTCTTTAATGGAGAAATTCTTCGATGCACCTGAAACAATTACAGAGCGTGAAGTTTTAGATGCTTTACGTGCGGCTGTATTAGATGCTAAAATTGTTCCTATGGTTTGTGGTTCATCTTTCAAAAACAAAGGTGTTCAAACCATGTTGGATTATGTGATGGAATTACTGCCTTCTCCTATGGATAGCGAAGGTGTTACGGGTACTAACCCTGATACTGGTGCTGAGGTTTTATTAAAACCAAGCATTACTGAGCCGTTTGCAGCTTTAGCATTTAAAATTGCAACCGATCCTTTCGTAGGTCGTTTATGTTTTATCCGTGTTTACTCAGGTAACTTAGAAGCCGGTTCTTACGTGTATAATTCACGTTCAGAAAATAAAGAGCGTATTTCTCGTATCTTCCAAATGCATGCTAATAAGCAAAACCCGGTTCCGAATGTGGCTGCTGGTGATATTGCTGCAGTAGTTGGATTTAAAGACATCAAAACAGGAGATACCCTTTGTGAAGAGAAAAATCCAATCGTTTTGGAATCAATGAACTTCCCTGAGCCAGTTATCGGTTTAGCTATTGAGCCTAAAACTCAGGCTGATGTTGATAAATTGGGTATGGGCTTATCTAAATTAGCTGAAGAAGATCCTACATTCAGAGTGCAAACTGACCAAGAAACTGGTCAAACTGTAATCTCTGGTATGGGTGAGCTTCACTTAGATATCTTAATCGATCGTTTAAAACGTGAGTTTAAAGTAGAGGTTAATCAAGGTGCGCCACAAGTAGCTTATAAAGAAGCCATTTTCGGTACAACTAATCACCGTGAAACATACAAGAAACAATCAGGTGGTCGTGGTAAATTTGCTGATATTTCAGTAGTTATCTCACCAATTGATGCTGATTTCGAAAAAGGTGGTTTACAATTCGTAAACGAAATTACAGGTGGTTCAATTCCACGTGAATTTATCCCTTCAGTAGAAAAAGGATTTGCATCAGCAATGGCCAATGGTGTATTAGCAGGTTATCCACTTCCTGATATGAAAGTACGTTTGATCGATGGTTCATTCCACGCGGTCGATTCAGATGCTTTATCATTTGAGCTTGCAGCTCGTATGGCATATCGTGAGGCTTTACCTAAATGTAAACCTACTTTGATGGAGCCAATCATGAAAATCGAAATCTTAACCCCTGAAGAAAACATGGGTGATGTTATCGGTGATATGAACCGTCGTCGTGGTCAGTTATTAGGTATGGATACCCGTAACGGATCTCAGGTAATTAAAGCAACTGTGCCTCTTTCTGAAATGTTTGGTTATGTAACTCAGTTACGTACAATCACTTCAGGTCGTGCAACTTCAACAATGGAATTTGACCACTATGAAGCTGCGCCTAAAAACGTACAGGATGAAGTAATTGCTAAATCTAAAGGTAGAGTAAAATCTGAAGACTAATTTTTTGTTATCCCGAACTTAGTGAAGCATCTTTTTAATGAGCTGCTTCGCTAAGCTCAGCATGACAGATTATAAAGATAAATCCGGTTTCTGTTGTTAATAGCTCTAACAGGAAACCACAATTAAAAATAAGATGAGCCAAAGAATCAGAATTAAATTAAAATCTTACGATTACAACTTAGTAGATAAATCTGCTGAGAAAATCGTAAAAACTGTTAAACCTACGGGTGCAGTTGTAAGTGGACCAATTCCACTTCCTACAGAGAAAAAAATCTTTACTGTTTTACGTTCTCCACACGTAAACAAAAAAGCTAGAGAGCAGTTCCAATTGTGCGCTTACAAACGCTTATTAGATATTTATAGCTCTAACTCTAAAACAGTTGATGCTTTAATGAAACTTGAATTACCTAGCGGTGTTGAAGTTGAAATCAAAGTTTAATTGATTTTAAAAAAAACAAAAAAGTCCTGATGCAAATCAGGACTTTTTTTATGCCCCAACTTTCGCCTTTCTTTTTAGTAAACAAAACGCCCGTTTGTGTGTTCAACATTATATACGATAAAGATGAAAAAGCAAGATTTAAAAAGTAAAGAAGCTATTATTGAGGGGCAGGATTTTGCCGATCCAAAGGCCGAACAAAAGGAAAAGCCGTCATCGCATGGCGAAACTGCAAACCAAAAGGATGGAGATTTCTCTGAACTTGAAGAAAGCCGCATGGAGCATCCACCTAAACATCGTGATGATAATGGCTCTGATAAAAGCGATACAGATGATCCGCAAGGCAGCGTATCGCAACAGGATGGGGTTAAGTAAAGCTTATATTAATTTGGCTACCTGCGTAGTTAAATGATCCAAATCGAATGGTTTTGGTATGAAGTAGCAATGTTTAAGGTGATGGGGCAATACCAGGTTGTTCATTACTGAAAATATAATTATGGGAATATGTTTTGTATTGATGTTACTGCCGAGTTTCTCGCAAATATCATAACCCGTATTGGCTTCAGACAGTAAATAATCTACGATAACCAAATCGGGTTTAAACGTTTTAACTACTTTAAAAAAAGAAATGGAGTGCTCAACAGTTTTTACTTCATAATCTTCCTTAAAAATTAGTTCAAGTACTTCTAAAGTGCTTCTATCGTTATCTATAATCAGTATTTTTTTCATAGGTTATCAGCACTTATAAAATTGAGTTGTTAGTCTATAATTCCGTTCCTAACAACAAAATTTATCAATGCAGCTGTATTTCGCTTACCGGTTTTATCCAGTAAATTCTGCCGGTTGCCCTCAATAGTTCGTTTACTGGTAAATAATTTATCCGCTATTTCACTATTAGTGTAACCTTCAGCAATGAGTGTTAATATTTCTACTTCACGTTTAGATATTTCTACATCAGATTTTAAATGAGCAGCGCCTATTTTGAATTTTCCTTTTAATTTGGAGAGGAGCTGAATGGTTAAATTGGTGCATATATATTTATGACCCGATACAATTTGATTGATGGCAAAAACAATTTCCGAAATATTAACTGTTTTTAGTAAATAACCATCAGCACCTGCTTCCAGCGATTGAAGTACATAGCTTTCTTGATCAAGTATGGTTAATACCAGTATTTTTATTTTAGGATAATTAGATTTTATAATGGATATAAGTTCTATACCCTTCATTTCAGGCATATTAATATCCGTAATTATAATATCCGGGTTTATGCCAGCTTTTAAATGTTCAAGAACTTCAAGACCATTTGCAGCCTCAGCAATTATTTTAATATTTGTATCATCTTTCTCAAATAAAGAGATGATTCCATTTCGCACAATGTTGTGATCGTCAGCTAATAAGACTTTTATTAAAGTTTTCAATTTAAATGGTTGTTAAACCTAATGTGTAATTTTCAAATATCGATAAAAATGAACACCTGCTTAAACGTGTTAATACTATAAATGAGCGTATAAATACGTTATTAATTGCTTATATAGACCTGTTAAAGTAAAGAGTACCGCATAAATAATCAATTGATAAACCTTTTGACATAAACGCTGTTATAAGCTAAACAGCCAATTATAAATCTTTATGGATATTCAGAAAAATGATCAGGGCAAAAAAGATTTGAAATCAACCGATCAGCAAAAAAAGAAAATTAAATACGATAAGGGAGAGGTAACCTACGGGCATGTTATAAGTGAGCCCGAATTTAGCAGAAAAGATAAATCAACAGCCCACTATGAAGCGGAAGAGGTGAATCAAAAGTTAAGCCACCTTAGTCTTGCTGAAGATACTGACCCCGGCAAGAGAAATAAGAATAAGGAAAAAGGTGTTCGTGGGAAAAATATTTAACAGGTTAAATATAAAGGAATTACAACGTATGGTAATCCCTTTATATTTACGTAATGAATTTTCTGGTAGATGAAAATCAGTTTTAAGATTCAACAACTATAATGTGTTGACTAAGAAACGGGTTAGGTCCTTAATAAGTTTTAGTTATAATGATTGGGTTTAACCAGTGCGTCGCGAATCTTAATTACGCAGTAAAATTGAAAAACTAAACCGAATAATACAATTAATTCAAAACAAAACCTTTGATAAATGTCAATTCTACGACAAAATTAGTACTCTTAAAACTACTTAGTACATTCCGGAGGTTTGTTGGTAGTCTTGCTTTATCTTTTCTCCATACGCTTTTGCTTTATCAAAAATAGAAGGTAGGTTTTCCTTAAAATCGTCAACCATTGATTTTCCGTCTTCAGGTCTTTTCTTGGTTGCATATTTAAAACCGTAAACTGCAGCTGCGCCCAACAGGGCATATTTCAATAAGCTCATAATTTTATTTTTTAATTAAATTCCACTATTTAGAACGTCATCTTCACTTCTTTGATGCGTTGAGTTTTTAAAATCATCTGATGAACTTCCGGTATGGCTGGAAGCACTTTCAACATCAGGATGTTTATCAGGACTGTTATAAGCGTCATCACTTAAAGAGTCTGCTCCTTGCGTACCTGTATTGTCATAGCCATCTCTGGCCGTACTTTTATTTTCTTTGTTTTTCTGATTTTTTTCGGCAATTGGATCCTTTCCGTAACTCGTTACTTCGTTTGTATCGTTGCCTTTTTCGTAAGCTTTTTGCACATCAGTTTTTTCAACATGCTTTTCATTATTACCTACGTAACCTTCTGTATGCTCAGCCTTATTATATATACTCGTTTTCATGGCAGTAAGTTAAATTCTAATAAACAACGTTTCTAAAAGCAAAAAGTTTGCAATTTATTCTTCATTTGATGACTTAATATTCAGAATATATTCATTTTAATCGCTGATATTTAAATAATATTAACGATTGGAGAACGGGGATGTATTTGGTACAATTTTTAGCCATTTTGGCAATACACAGTTAATTAATTTTTTATGTCTAAAGCCGAACAAGGTCGCATCAATCAACAATATGCCAATCAAAAAGCATGGCTTAAATGGGGTCCGTATGTTGCAGAACGACAATGGGGAACCGTTAGAGAAGATTATAGCCCGGGAGGTGATGCATGGGATTTTACCACCCATGATACGGCAAGAAGTAAAGCCTTTAGATGGGGAGAAGAGGGTTTGGGGGGTATTAGTGACAGTGAACAACTGCTTTGCCTGGGCTTAGCCTTATGGAACGGCAGCGACCCCATTTTAAAAGAACGTCTTTTTGGGTTAAACAACGCAGAAGGAAATCATGGTGAGGATGTAAAAGAACTATATTATTACCTGGACAATACGCCCATGCATACATACATGCAAATGTTGTATAAATATCCGCAATCTGCTTTTCCCTATTCCAGGCTTGTAGAAGAAAATGCTAAACGATCCAGGCTGGAGCCCGAATTTGAATTGATGGACACCGGTATATTTGATGAAGACAAATACTTTGATGTTTTTATTAATTATGCAAAGAATGATGAAGATGACCTCCTCATCAACTATACCATTTTTAACAGGAGCAATGAGGATGCCGAACTTCATGTGTTGCCACAATTGTGGTACCGGAATAACTGGAGCTGGAATGGTGCTGCAGTTAAACCCACCATTAGTACAGTAGGGCAGGACAAACTATTGCTGCATTCAGAAAAACTGGGTAGGTTATATTGCTATGCAGATGGAAGCCCTGAATTTTTATTTACCGATAATGAAACCAACAACGAACGTTTATATCAATCGGCCAATCAATCAGATTACGTAAAGGATGGTATTAATAACTACCTGATAAACGGAGATAAAAAGGCTATAAATCCTGCAAAAACAGGAACCAAAGTAGCGGTGCATTATAAAAAACTTGTACCTGCAAAACAAAGTGTTAGTATAAAACTCCGGTTAAGCAGTAAGCAGTTAAAAACACCTTTTGAAAATTATGAAGAGGTTTTTGAAAACCGTAAACAGGAAGCCAATGAGTTTTATGCCGATAAACATGCTGCAGGTAATAGTGACGAGGAAAAAATGCTGCAGCGACAGGCCTGGGCAGGCCTGTTATGGAATAAGCAGTATTATAATTACGATGTAAATGCCTGGCTAAAAGGCGATCCGGGTTTGCCAAAACCTGATGATGAAAGAGCGTGTGGCAGAAATTATCACTGGAGCCATTTTATGGCTGCTGATGTAATTTTGATGCCAGATAAGTGGGAGTATCCCTGGTTTGCAGCCTGGGACCTTGCTTTTCATTGCATAGCACTGGCGCCTGTTGATCCCGATTTTGCAAAACAGCAATTGCGATTGTTGCTAAACAATAGTTACATCCATCCAAACGGGCAGTTACCCGCTTATGAGTGGGATTTTACAGATGCAAATCCACCGGTACATGCATTGGCTTCTTATAAGGTTTACCTGGTAGATAAGAAAGCGAAAGGTACCGGCGATTTAAAGTTTTTAGAAGAAGTATTTCAGCGGTTACTCCTCAATTTTACCTGGTGGGTAAACCAAAAAGATAGTGAAGGCAATAATATTTTTGAAGGTGGTTTTTTAGGTCTCGATAATATAGGCGTATTTAACCGTAGTGAACCTGTACCAGGCGGCGGATTTTTAGAGCAGGCAGATGGCACCAGCTGGATGGCCATGTATGCTTTAAATATGCTTCAGATTAGTATTGAATTGGCTTTGCATAATTCTTTATATGAAGATATGGCGATTAAATTTGCTGAACATTTTTTATTCATTGCCGGATCAATTGATAATATGGGCGATCATCATATTGGCTTATGGGATGACCACGATGGCTTTTACTATGATTTATTGCGCAAGCCTGATGGAGATTGGGATCGGTTACGCCTTCGTACCCTTGTAGGGCTTATACCCATGTTTGCAGTGATTGTTTTCAGCGATAAAGACTGGAAAGATTTACCAAAACTCAGGTCCCGTTTAGAGGCTTTTATGCTTCAGCGGCCTGACCTGGTTCAACTGGTAAGCCATTGGGCAGATACAAGTGGCAATGACAAGCACCTTTTTTCACTTCTGCGCGGGCACAGAATGAAAATGCTTTTACGCAGAATGCTGGATACAAGCGAATTTCTTTCTGATTTCGGTATCAGGTCGGTTTCTAAAGTTTATGAAACACAGCCCTATAGTTATTGGTTAAATGGGAGTGATTATTCCGTAAAATACATTCCGGCAGAAAGTGATACCGGTATGTTTGGTGGCAACAGCAACTGGCGTGGGCCAATCTGGATGCCCCTGAATTATTTATTGGTGGATGCCTTAAAGCATTTTCACGAATATTATACAGATGATTTTAAAGTAGAGTATCCAACTGGGTCCAATGAATATTTTTCGCTGTCTGAAATTGCAGACTTGTTAAGCCAGCGGATGAAAAACCTGTTTTTAAAAAATGATAAAGGCGAACGGGCCGTATTTGGAGGTTATCCCAAGTTAAATCATGATGAATACTTTAAGGATTACCTGTTGTATTATGAGTATTTTAATGGTGATAATGGCAAAGGGTTGGGCGCGAGCCACCAAACCGGTTGGACGGCGTTAATTGCCCTTTTATAACACAAATTAAATAAAAACTACCATGGAAAGATTTAAAAATAAAGTTGCTTTAGTTACCGGAAGCAGTCAGGGAATTGGTGCTGCATGTGCCTTGCGAATGGCAAGTGAAGGTGCCGATATAATTTTAAATGGCCGAACGCTGGATGAGCGTGGCGAAAAGCTTATTAGCCAAATTAATGAAATGGGTAGAAAGGCTACTTTTTTAGTTGCCGATATTAGCCAGACACAAAATGTAATTAACCTGATAAATGATGCCACTAAAGTTTATGGAAAGCTGGATATTCTGGTAAACAATGCAGGTGTAGAAAAGAACCATAACTTTTGGGAAGTAACCGAAGCAGAATACGATTTGGTAATGGATACAAATTTAAAAGGGCTTTTCTTTGGTATTCAGGCTTTTGCCAAATATTGCATGGATAGTAAAAATCCGGGTACGGTAGTAAATATGAGTTCGGTACATGAAGAAATTATCTTTCCTCATTTCGCAGCGTACTGCGCCAGTAAAGGTGGTCTTAAAATGTTAACCAGGAATTTAGCTACAGAACTTGCCCCTTTTAATATTCGGATTAACAATGTGGCCCCCGGCGCAATTGCTACACCTATTAATCAATCACTGATGGATAATAAGGAACAGTTAAATAATGTACTTAAAAATATTCCAATGAAAAAGCTGGGCGCTCCTGAAGATGTTGCCGCCGTGGTGGCATTTCTGGCTTCTGACGATGCGAAATATGTTACCGGTTCTACTTATTTTGTTGATGGAGGCTTGACCTACCACTATGAAGAACAATAGAATGACCATGCTTTTTATTGATCTTCTTTAACAAGCTTAAAGGAAATTAAATTAATTATATTCGTTTATAAAATTATCTAACCATGTCATTCCAGGGCTATTTAAAAACCATTAAAAAAAAACAGGACTTACTGCTCATGATTTTAGAGGAAAAGCCCAGGAAAAAGGTTTCACAGAAAATGATATGCTTAAAGCCACGGTAAAAGCTGGCGACGTGGTAAATTGGTTAAAAGCAGATTACGATCTGGGCCACGGCCGTGCAATGGCAATTTATGCTTTGTTAAAAGGAATTAAAAACGAAGACAGCGAATAGGAAAAATCAATCCTTTTTCATCCTCTGAAAAAATAATTTGCTTAATACTGTAAGAAATTTTCATAAAGCTTTACTAAGAAGTAAATGCTAAAAAGATGAAAAAGAAAATTTTAATAATCCCGGTTATATTAATTGCCCTATTTGTAACAGGAAATCATTTATTTGCCCAAACGGTAAGTACAAAACCTTTCGAGGTTAAGGTAACAGGAAAAGGCCAACCCATGTTGTTTATCCCGGGTTTAACCTGCAGTGGTGCGGTTTGGGATGAAACAATAGCACGGTACAGTAAAAACCATCAATGCCATGTATTTACCTTGGCAGGTTATGCCGGAGTGGCTCCAACTACAAAAACACCTTATTTAGATACTTATAAGGATGCGATTATACAGTATATAAAGGATAAAAAATTAGAACATGTGATTTTGGTAGGCCATTCAATAGGTGGTTTTCTATCCTTGCGTATTGCTACGGAATTGCAGGCGCATTTGCAAAAAGTTATTATAGTTGATGCTTTACCATTTTATGCAGGCATGATGAATCCCAATGCAAAAAATGGATTTAATGAAGAAGAAGCTAAAAAAGCTTTGGCCAACTTTGATAAAATGGATTATGCTGCTCTTAAAGCCAGCCAGTTTAATACCGCAAAATTTTTATGTGCCGATTCTACAAAATGGGATAAAATTGCAACCTGGGGTGCAAACTCCGATCGTAAAACAATGGCTTATAGTATGTACGAAATGTTGGGCAATGATATGCGTCAAAATATTGCAGCTATTAAAATACCTGTATTGGTTATGGCCGCTTTTGCACCCGTTGCTCAATATCCGGCGTTCACCAAAGAATATGTATTGTCGTCTTACCAGCAGCAATACCAGCAATGTAAAACCTGCAAAGTGGAGGTAACGCCATCAGCCAAACATTTTATAATGTATGATGCTCCAGAATGGTTTTTTAGTGAAATTGATGCCTTTATTAAGGCAGATTAATTCATTTATAAATGCCGGATAAACAGGAAGAAGAATTTAATGAGCTGGTTAAAAATAATCACGCCAGTATATATCGGATTTGCAGGGCTTATCTTTATGATGTTTCTCATGCAAATGATCTTTACCAGGAGATTTTATTCCAGGTGTGGAAAAGCATGCACAACTTTAAAGGCCACGCCAAAGTAAGCACCTGGATATATAGGGTTGCAGTTAATACAGCCATTAGTTATAATTTAAAAAATAAAAAGCATGATCATCAGTCTCTGCCAGATCAGATTCAGCTTCCTTACGAAGATACCATGCCTCAAAAAATGGAACAGGAAATTCAGTTGGATCACCTGCGCTATTGCATCAGTATGCTTGAGGCAGAAAACAGGCTAATTATATCACTGGTATTAGAAGATAGGAGTTATAAGGATATTGCCGAAATAACAGGTACCAACATTAACCAGGTGGGCGTAAAAATTAATCGTATAAAAGCAAGATTGCTTAAACTCATGCAATTAAAAAAATAATGGACTTCGAAGATATTCAAAAAAGCTGGCAGGCACAGCCCGTTGAGGTTAATACAGACCATAAATTACTGGATGCACAAAAGGATAGGTGGGAAAGAAACCAACAAAAACTCTTTAGAAACAACATTTGTATGAGTTTAGGCTTTTTTGTGGCTATGGTGGTCATTGGCTGGGTTTATTTTTCTTTTAAAGATCAGTATGGCTTGCCTTTCAAAATTAGTATTGCTACCGTTTACATTTTAATGATCGTGTTTTTAGTGATAAATTGGAGAAGCTACGCTTTTAAAAAAAGAAACATACATGATTCCAGCCAGGAATATATCCAGCAGCAAATTAAAAGACTGAATTGGCAGAAAAATATAATTACAAAATACACCTGGATGTACACCATATTATTGTGGTTGGCAATGGTGATGTATATATGGGAGATTACGATGATGGCCACTCCAACTTTTAGGTATACAGCTTTAGGTATTACTACTTTTTACATATTTGGCATTACGGTTTGGAACAGGGCAAGGAAACAGAAAAAGCAATTGAAGGAAATACATGAATTGATTGCTGATTTGGAAAACATGAAACGAGGATTAAATTATACTATAGAGAATTAACAGTGTGCTAATTGTTTTGTGGCGCATTTAACTGCGGGTTTGTTTAGGGTAAAAAAATGACAGGTTTTAAAAATGATTCTTTTTATTAAAGCCCTTGATTCATTAACTTCGCCCAAAATTAATTGAGCGCATGGAGTGGAAATATTTACTATCGAATAAAAGGTACGGGCAAGAACAGTATGGTGCCAGTACTGATAGGGCACGTTCTGATTTTCAGCGTGATTATGATCGCTTAATATTTTCTTCACCATTCCGTCGTTTGCAAAATAAAACGCAGGTTTTTCCGCTGCCAGGTAGTGTATTTGTACACAATCGCTTAACTCATAGTTTGGAGGTAGCAAGCGTTGCCCGTTCTATGGCTAATATTTTTTTAAACACTTTAGAGGAAAAAAATCCACAATTAATTAAAGAAGTACCTTTAATTAATGAAGTAGGTAATATTGTAGCGGCGGCTGCACTGGCACATGATTTGGGAAATCCGGCTTTCGGGCATTCAGGAGAAGCCGCCATTTCGAGGTATTTTACTGATGGTGACGGAAAAGTGTACCAGAAAGAAATGTCTGAATCTCAATGGCACGATTTAATTAATTTTGAGGGAAATGCCAATGCCATCCGCATTTTAACACATCCGCTAAAAGGTAAAGGGAACGACGCCTACGCTTTAACTTATTCTACCTTAGCTTCTATTGCAAAATACCCTTGCGCATCTATAGCAGGCAAGCAAAAAGGAATACTGCACAGAAAAAAATATGGCTTTTTCCAGTCGGAAGAAGAAACATTTAAAAAGATTGCAGCAGAACTAAAGCTTGAAAAAGAGGAGGGAGCGCACTTAATTTATAAGCGCCATCCACTGGTTTATTTGGTTGAGGCGGCAGATGATATTTGTTACAGTATTATTGATTTGGAAGATGCCCATCGTTTAAAAATCCTTTCTTACGAAGAAGTGAAAGGTTATTTATTACCTTTTGCCAATTCTAAAACAATTGAAGACAGGCTTAAAAATGATTATGAGGATGATGATGCCAAAATAGGTTTATTGAGGGCCAAAGCCATCAATACCTTAACGGTAACCTGTGCAGAGATTTTTTACAGAGAACAGGAAAGTTTATTGAGGGGCGATTTAAATCAAAGTTTAACAGATTTGATTCCGGAGCCATACCTGAGTGCATGGAAAGCCGTTGAAAAGGTTTCTGTAGAACGTATTTATAATTTCTCGTCGGTAATACAGAAAGAAGTTGCAGGATATAAAATTATGGCAGGTTTATTAGAAGAATTTGTACCTGCACTAATTAATAACAACACCCACTATTATAAAAAACTGGTGAAACTTATTCCAAAACAATACCATACTGATTTAACTGATATATATTCAAGAACTCAAAGCGTATTGGACTTTGTATCAGGCATGACAGATTTGTATGCCGTTGATTTATACCGGAACATTAAAGGCATTTCTTTTCCTTCAGAAACTTAGCCAAGGTGCTGGGTATTTTTAATGGCTGGTGTTATC
>NZ_JAVTSO010000006.1:0-322107 GCF_032678625.1 Pedobacter nototheniae
TGACTTTTCGATTGGTCCATTACAGGGTTATAGCGGTGGCACCCACGAAATTTCGGTTGGTTATTTCTTCAACAAAAGAAACATCCGTTTAATGACGCCAAGGTACTTCTAAGTGATATAGTTGACGGATTTAGAATAAAACGGTTAACTTGCTTCAATGAAACAAAGTGCCGGCTTATTGCCCTTTCGTAAAGTAAACAACCAGGTAGAATTTTTCCTTGTACACCCCGGCGGGCCTTTCTTTGCTAAAAAAGATGCAGGTTGGTGGACCGTTTCTAAAGGTGAAATTATGGAAGGTGAAGAACCCTTGGTTGCCGCAATAAGAGAATTTAAAGAAGAAACCAGTTTTAAACTAAATGGAGATTTTATCGAATTAAAACCTGTTGTTCAAAAAGCAGGTAAAAAAGTGTTTTGCTGGGCAATAGTAGCTGATTTTGCATCGGCAGATGTGAAAAGTAATACTTTCGAAATGGAATGGCCACCACGCTCAGGAAAAATGAAAAGTTTCCCTGAAATTGATAAAGCCGGCTGGTTTAAATACGACGAGGCCGTTAAAGTAATCAATGAACAACAAATTTTATTTTTAGATGAGTTGTTAAGCCTGATTTAATCAAGCCAGCAACTCAAAGTTTAATTTATCTTTTTCTGCCCCGTTTATAATAACCGAAATTTGATGCGTACCCAGATGAAACCTTCTGGTGGTAATTAAAACAAATTTTTGCTTTCTGCTAACCGCTGTTTTTGAATTGGCCGGATAAACCCGTTCAGAAATTTTAAATACTTTCTTGGTATTCTCCCCGTTAAGTTTTTTATAATAAACAGCATATTCAAGTCTTACCTTTTGCTCCGTTTGTTTAGTGTTGGCAACCGAAAAGGAAAACTCCAGACTTTCTCCAATTTTAACCTCAGCCGTTAACAACTTAAAGTCCGATAATAAAATTCCTTCGTCAGAAAGGCCGTAATGTTTTAAAATGTCTACATGTCCTTGTTTTAGCAAGGTACGGCAGCCGTGTTTTACAATTGCATCAGTTTCTTTACTAATGCCCGACCACCTTTGTGCAATTTCCAAAACCGTTTGTGGATGGTCTTTAGCAATGTCGTTTAGGTTGTTGGCTACGCTGCGCCTTACCCATTCAGAAGAGTCGTTTTTAAGATTTTCCAGTATGGGAAGAATGCCTGCTGGATTTTTTTTCAAATCAGGAATGCCCATTGCCCAGGGTAATCTTGGCCGGCAACCTTCTGTAGCCAGTCTGCGTACTTTATGGTTTTCGTGCAACGACCATTTCTGCATTTCGTTAATCATGTTCCCTCCATATTTCAAAATAAACGGGCGAACAGCAAATTCACAACTTACAAATTGAGTAATAAATTCAAGCGCTTCCACCGAATTTGAAAAGTCATCAATGCCGTAAGTTTCAATATAATCTGGTAAAAACATGTAAGCAAGCCCATCTTCTCCAATCCCCTTAATTCTTAACTGATCAATTGTTCTTTTTATAAGGCCAATGGTTTTTGGATAATCTTCAGGCAGGAACTGATGCAGCACTTTCGAAGTATGTTTCATTCTTTCCTTAAGTTCCTTCGCCTCAAAATCAGGCGTAAAAATCTCCTCAATGAATTTCGTTTTGCTAAAACCGGGAACGGTTGTCGTTAAAACATTACTTAACCTTTCGTAAAAGGCAGGAGAATATAAATCTTTAAGAAGGCTGCTCATATTTTTAATATCTGCCTGTAAAGTTAAACCTTAAATTATATTTTGTTTCATCCAATGCATTTTTACGATTTATCTACATATATAAGTTTTTTGTTTACCAAATTTGTTAAACTACTAAGAGATAAAAAAAAATGAACGACATGAAAATAGGCTGGATTGGTTTAGGCAATATGGGCATCCCAATGGCAGAACAATTAATAAAAGCGGGTTATGCAGTAACCGTTTATAACCGGAATAAAGAAAAAGAAGTTGCGCTAAAAGATATGGGCGCCAATATTGCTTTATCGCCTGCTGAGTTAATTGAAAAAACAGCTATAGTATTTGTAATGGTTACTGATGACCGGGCTATTGAAGAAATTTTTAAAGGAGAAAACGGACTTTTAAAAGCAAATTCTTCAGGGAAATTTATCATTAACATGAGTACTGTTTCGCCTGGTATTTCCAAACAAATGGCAAAAGATTGTAAAGAAAGTGGAAATGAGTATTTAGATGCACCTGTATCAGGAAGTGTAAAGCAAGCAGAAAGTGGCCAGCTGGTGATTATGGTTGGTGGAAACGAAGAGGCATTTGAAAAAGTGAAACCGGTATTGGAAAAATTAGGGAAAATGGCTATGCGTGTAGGCGATACAGGAGCGGGCAACAGTGCAAAGCTGGCCATTAACTCACTGCTTGCGTATTATACACAGGGTTTGGCCGAAACGGTGTTATTCGCCAATGAGCAGGGAATTAAAACTGAAGATTTATTAAACCTGATTAATAATGCCGCCATAGGAAACATTTTTACAAAAATTAAAGGTGATGCGATTGCGAATGATAATTATAAAGCAGCATTTGCCTTAAAACATATTGTTAAGGATTTAAAACTGGCTAAAAACGAAGGACTTTCATCGCCACTGGCTAAAACCACCTTACAAACCTTTCAGGATGCTCAGGATGTATATGGAGAAGAAGATCTTATTGCGGTGATTAAATCACTAAAAAACTAAAAATCTCTTGGAGATCGGAATTAAAATGGCCTTGCTTGAATCTATTTCTTGCAAGGCTTTTTTTTAAAAACTTATTATGCCTTATGTAACGCATGTGAATGCGATGAACAGTACCAATTGTAAAAAAAAAATAAAAAAAAAGCATCGTAATATTTGCATCGTACGAAAAGTATCGTACCTTTAGGTTATGAAAAGTAATCAAACTGAAAATAACCTTCCCGAACCAACCAAAGCCGAACTGGAAATACTACAGGTTTTGTGGGA
This sequence comes from Pedobacter nototheniae, assembly GCF_032678625.1. Taxonomy (GTDB): domain Bacteria; phylum Bacteroidota; class Bacteroidia; order Sphingobacteriales; family Sphingobacteriaceae; genus Pedobacter; species Pedobacter nototheniae_A. Next base: position 2,965 of record NZ_JAVTSO010000006.1, read on the forward strand.
ATTTGGTCCTTCAACAGTTCGGTTTGTAAACGATAAACTGAATGAGCATAGAGAAGTAAATTATACCTCAACGCTTAAGCAAATGCAGATTTTAACAGAAAAGGGAATCTTAAAGCGGGATGAAAGCCAGATGAAGCATATTTATATCCCGGTAGAGGCAGAAGAAAAAACGAAAGACCAATTGCTCGATCGTTTTGTAAATACCCTTTACAAAGGTTCGGCTTCAAAATTAATGATGCAACTTTTGGGCAACGAAAAAACATCAAAATCAGACATAGAAGAGATTAAGCGGCTATTGAATGGCATGAATTAATAAACCAGATAATAAAATTCTGAAGAACCACGATTATGGAATTTAAAATAATTAATCTTTTACCCGAAAACTGGCTACATGCTTTAGGCACTACGCTTTTTCACTCCCTCTGGCTTGGTGTTATCCTGGCTTTCGTCAGCGCTGTTGTCATTTTCAGTACACGTAAAGCAAGTGCAACAACCCGCTATAATTTACTAACCGCTTGTTTGGCGCTATTTGTAGTGGCAATTGGTGTTATATTTTATAATGAATTAAGCCTATCGGTGGCCGCGCAAACTTTGCTTAATAACCAGGCACAAGCAACTAATGTTTCAAATGTTTTAAACCAGCACATCTCTGATGGGACCAAAGCAGAGTTACAGGACAGTTTGGATAAAATACGTGCACTTTGGAATGCGTACAACTATCAGATAGTCATGATCTGGTTTTTAATCATCTGCGTAAAAAGCATTCAGTTATTGGTAGGTGTTAATACCATATATCATTTAAGAAACCATAAAGTTTATGCTGCAGGGCGTAAATGGGACGAAAAATTAGAAGAACTTGCCGCGAAATTAGGCATAAATCAACCTGTTAAATTATTGCAATCTGGTTTGGCACAAGTGCCGATGGCTGTAGGACATTTTAAGCCGCTAATTCTGATCCCACTGGGTTTGCTCAATGGGTTATCAGTTCCTGAAGTAGAAGCCATTCTTTCTCACGAACTGGCGCATACTAAACGTAAAGATTATCTGGTTAATTTTCTGCAAAGCTTTATTGAGATTGTGTTTTTCTTTAATCCAGCCGTATTATGGGTTTCAAAATTAATCAAAATTGAAAGAGAACACTGTTGCGATGATTTGGCAATTGCCTGCATTAACGACCGCAAAAATTATGTTAAAGCATTAATCTTTTGTCAGGAATTTAAAGAAAATGCACCAAACTACGCTATGGCCATTACCGGCAAAAAAAATAACCTGCTGCACAGAGCAAGCAGGATGTTGTTAAATACCAAATCAACCCTAAATAAGATGGAAAAGACAATTTTAACCGTTGCACTCGTATTTGTTGTGTTGTGCACGGCTGCATTTAAAAATGCAGAACAAGCAAAAAATAGCATTAAAAAACACATTTCTACAGCAATTACAACATTACAGGAAAGTGTAAGTACTCAGGATACCACTAAAAAGTCTGCAGCGGTTAAAAGCAAAGGCGGAAAAGCGGAGAAGCAATCACCAGTGGATTTAGAAAAGGCAATTTCTGATAAAGTTCGTATTTTGGATGAGCAGTTAATTAAGAATGACAAAGCCTTGGCAATTGCAGATAAACAACGTGTTGTAGATGATTCAAACTACCTCAAAAACCAAAAAAGGCATGCAGAAGATCAGAAACAGTATGCAAGAGATGCGGCACAATATGCAAAAGATGCCGCACAATATGCTGAAGACGCAAAACGTTATGCAAGAGACGGGAAAAACCTGCCTGTTCCACCAACACCACCCGTACCGGTTTATGTCCCTTCTCCAAAAACCCCAAATACGCCACCTACTCCTCCAACACCTCCAACACCTCCAACGCCATTAACACCAGTTACAATGGTGACTCCACCAGCAGCGCCACTGCCTCCGGTTACTTTAAAAAATGATGGAACCAAAACAACATCAAATACCGAACGTACCTACCGTTCAGTTTCTATAACCAATGGAGATGGAAAGGATTATACCGATGAAATAAACAGCGAATTGATGAGGGATGGCGTAGTAAGCCAAACCAATAAGTTATCTTATATGCTGGATAAAGACAATTTAATTGTTAATGGTGTAAAACAATCATCAGCTTTGCACAAAAAATATAAGTCAAAATATCTTAAAACAGATAACAGGTCTTTAGTATACAATTACGAGTCTAATGCTAAAAAATAGATTCTAAGACCGAAATAAAAAAAATAGTATGAAATTTAAATTAACGGCATTTTTAGCCGCAGGGCTTTGTTTTGCTTCAACTTTCGTGTATGCTCAACAACCGGAAACTAAGATTTTCGGACATGTAAAAGATGCAGAACTGAAAAATATAGAATTTGCAACAGTAGCTTTAATGAGAGATTCTACCTTGCTTAAAACAACATTTACAGAAACAGACGGACTTTTTAGCTTTGTGAAATTAAGTTATGGCAAATATCAAATTAAAGTTGCTGTTTTGGGTTCACCTGTTTATAAAACCGAAACGATTTTATTGGATGCAAATCACACAGAAATTAACCTTGGCGACTTAAAAATAAGTACCGGAGCCACCAATCTTAAAGAAGTAAATGTGACGGCGCAAAAGGCTTTTGTAGAACGGAAGATAGATAGAACGGTTGTAAATGTAGATGCCCTGATTTCTAATGCCGGAAGCACCGCTCTGGATGTTTTAAGCAAATCGCCTGGTGTAAATGTTGATCAGAATGGCAACATTACTTTAAAGGGAAAAAACGGTGTTGCCATTTTTATTGATGATAAACCAACGTATTTATCCGGCGCTGATCTCGAAAATTATTTAAAGTCTTTGCCTTCTTCTTCACTCGATCAGGTTGAATTAATGACGAATCCACCGGCGAAATATGATGCAGCAGGCAATGCAGGCGTAATCAACATCAAAACTAAAAAAACAAAGATTGCAGGTTTTAACGGAGGCATTAACCTGGCACTGAATCAGGGCGAGCTCACCAGATCCAATAACAGTTTTAATTTTAACTATAGAAAAGATAAAATCAACATATTTGGAAATTTAAGCTACAATTTGAACAACAGCTTTACCGACCTGGATTTAAACCGGAAATATAAAAAAGCCGATGGTAGCCCGGATTATTATTTCAATCAGAATTCATATTTTAAAAGGCACGGAAATACTTTAAACCTTAAAACGGGTTTGGATTATTATGCATCCGATAAAACCACATGGGGGGTGGTGTTTACGGGCATGAACCGGAAATCGAAACAGGTTAATAATAATACAAGCAATTTGTCAAATGCAAGTTTGCAGCTCGATTCTGTAATTAAAGCAGAAAACATCGATCATATTTTATATCAAAATGCTGGTATAAACTTAAACTACCGTCATAAATTTGATAAAGCCGGCAGGGAATTAACCATTGATGCAGATTACCTGCTGTATCGCAACCAAACCAACCAAACCTACTACAATTACAGTTATCTACCCAACATGGCTTTAAAATCTCAGGATATTTTATTGGGTAATTTACCTTCCAATATAGATATTTATACAGCAAAGGCAGATTATTCCCATCCTTTGGCCAACAACTGGAAATTAGATGCCGGACTGAAAACGGCTTATACACAAACCAATAATATTGCCGATTATGCTATAAACGCAAACAATAAAACAGTTGCCGATTACGAAAAAAGCAATCACTTTCTGTATAAAGAAAATATCAATGCGCTTTATTTAAATTTTAGCAGGGAGGGTAAAAGGTTCTCTTTGCAAGTGGGTTTAAGATATGAGAATACCATTTCAAACGGACATCAGCTTGGTAATCTGGTAAAACCCGATTCGAGTTTTAAAAGAACATACAACAGTTTATTTCCGACAGTTTATTTCACTTACAAACTGGATACAGCCGGGAATAATCAGCTCGGACTAAACTATGGAAGAAGAATAGATCGTCCGTATTACCAGGATTTAAATCCTTTTTTCTCTCCGCTTGATAAATTTACCTATTATGTAGGTAACCCTTTCTTAAGGCCTGCTTTTACACAAAGTATAGAACTTTCTCACACGTTTAAAAATAAAATAACAACAACGCTTGGCTATAGCTGGGTACGTGATGAGGTGAATGAAACCATTGAAATTTTAAATGGAACTTATTACAGCAGGCCTGCTAACGTAGGTAAAACAACGGTAAAAAACATAGCCGTAAATGGAGAAATAGACATTTCGAAATGGCTTAAATTAAATGCTTACTTAGAACTGGGCAACATCATATCCAAAACTGATTTTTATACCGGGTTTTTATCCACCAATGGTACTTATTTCAGAACAGCACCAAATTTACAAATGAAAATAAGCCCAACCTGGAATGCTGAGGCTAATTTTAGTTACCAAAGCAAATTATCCAATGTGCAGTTTCTGGTAGGTGCTGTTCACGAATTTGGCGCAGCAGTACAGAAAAAACTTTCGGCTAAAAGTACTTTAAAGCTTTCGGCAAGTGATATTTTTAAAGATCGTGTATTTGTGGGGGTAATTAATAACCTGGCAAATACAGAAGCCAACTGGACCAATCGCGGAGATTCGAGAGTGGTTGTGTTAAGCTACAGCTACCGTTTTGGAAAAGCATTTTCTACACCATCCAAACACGAATCATCAGGTGCAAATGAGGAGAAAAACAGGGTTAAGAACTAAAATTTAACCAATTGTGATAACAAGCTGAAAGGGAGCGGAATTTTAGATCAACTTTCAAGGTTTTATAATTATTGCCCCAGGAATTATTTATTCCGGGGGCAATAATTGTTTTGGAGTTAATACGCCTGGGAAAGACCTTAGCTTCCTTCATTCCTTAATATTTTTAGCGGAGGCTGGTTCAATACATTTCTACTGCTTAAAACGCCTGTAATTAAAACCAGTAAAATAACCGATCCAAATAAAATAAGTGTTGGCACTAAAGGCGGAATAAATGCTACATCGAAAAGAAATTTAGCCAAAACCCAGCTACTGCCCAATGCCAGGATTAAGCCGGCGGCCGAAGCAAAAAAGCCTAAAAAGAAATATTCTATGGCCGTAATGGTTAAAATTTGTTTTCTGCTGGCCCCCATAGTTCTCAATAAAATACTTTCTTTAGTACGCTGGTTTTTACTGGTTAATACCGCCGAAATCAGTACAATCCACCCGGTAGCCATACTAAAACCAGCCATAAACCTGATTACAAAACCAATTTTGCCAAGCAATTCATCCAGTAATTTTAAAATCAGGTCTAAATCAATTACAGAAACATTCGGGAAATCCTGCACAACTGCCGCCTGAAACTTTGCCGAAATTTCGCTCGATGGGATTCTGGTCATCAATACATGAAATTGGGGTGCATCTTCGAGTACACCCGCAGGAAATACAACACGGAAATTGGTTTGTAACCTGCTCCAGTTTATTTCGCGCAAACTCCCTACAACCGTTGGAATCATCATGCCCTGCACATTGAATAAAATAGTATCATTTAATTTTACCTGTATTCGTTCTGCAAACATTTGATCCAGGGAGATGTAAATGGTTTTACCGGGTTCTGTTTTTCCAATCCAGGTCCCTTCGGTTATTTTTTCTGCAGCCGTTAGTGTATCCTGGTAGGTTGCCCTAATCTCATTTCTAAAAGCACTGCGGTTGCTACTATCGGCGCTGGCTTTTTTGCCATTAATTTCCTCAATCCGCATGGTAATTACGGGCACCTGATTCATTAAAGGCAAATGATAGGAAGTAGTTAGTTTATTTAAAGGCTCCTTTTGTGTATTCTGAATATCAAACAATGCCATATTCGGCTGGTTTTTCCCTGAAGAAAAAGTAACCCGGTTAATCAGGATTACCTGAACAAAATATAAAGTACAAATAAACGCGGTAGATAGCCCGATAGAAACCGTAAGCATCAAAGTTTGGTTATTAGGGCGGTACAAATTTGCAAAGCCCTGGCGCCACAAATAACTTAAAGAATCTGGCAACAGCTTCCTCACCAGAAACATCAGTACTTTTGAAAATAAAACCAGCAATAAAAATGCTGCCGAAATACCAGCGGTAAACATCAGCGTTTGTAGCCAGTCTTTCATTTGAAGATAGGTGAAGCCAAAAACAAACAGAATCATCAGAAAATTAACAAACCACAACAAGTAATCGCGTTTTACTGTAGCTTTTTCAAATGAAGCGCGAATCGCATTTAAAGGCGAAATTTTACGAACCGAAAGGAGAGAAGGCAGGGCGAAAAGAATAGAAATAACTAAGCCAAGTAAAATGCCCTGTCCGATAGCCAGCCACGAAATTTGCATGGTTACTTCTACCGGAATAAAATCTTTCATAACTAAAGGGAACAGAAACTGGATAATTGTACCCAACGCTGACCCTAAAAATGCGGCAATAAAACCTATTATAGAAACCTGGATTAAATAAATGAAAAAGGCATCCTTAGCTTTTAATCCTAAACATCGTAATGTAGCTATGGCACTTAGTTTTTCCTGGATATAAACATGAATGGCGCTACCAACACCAATACAGCCCAACAATAAAGCTATAAAACCTGATAAAGCCAGAAATCGGTTTACATCCCGAAACGATCGTCCGGTTTGTGTTTTTCTTGATTCCACCGTTTCAGGATCAAGGCTTTCCTGGTCAAATCGCGGCTGCATTTTTTTAACAAAAGCATCAACAGATGAAGGATTGTTGTATCGATAATAAAAGCGGTTAATTACCCGGCTTCCCAATTGGATTAACTTGGTTTGATCCAGATATTGAAAAGGAATATAAACTATAGGTGCAATGCTTGATGAAATTCCGGTTTGCCCCGGTGCTTTATTTAAAATGCCTGCAATCCGGAAATTGAGCTCACCAATTTTTACCGAATCGCCAACTTTAGCATTGTATTGGAGCATTAATGTTTGATCAACAAGTACATCTCTGCCATTTTGAAACGTTTTTGCAGCACTCAGCGGATTGGTTTCTATGGTGCCATAATATGGATATTTACCTTTTAAAGCTTTAATTTGCACCAATCTGCTGCCATTGCCTTTTAAAAAGTAAATCATAGAACCAAAGCTTTTTTCCTGAGATTGTTCATCGCCCAGTGTATCCAGCATGGCCTGCGTATTTTTACTAATTGCCTTGCGGCTTTCTATAATCAGGTCGGCACCGGTTAACTCTTTAGCCTGCTGGTCTATATCCCTTTGCAGGTTATCTTTAAAAGAATAAACGGCAACTAAAGCTGCAATGCCTAAAATGATAGACGAAATAAATAAGAATAACCTTGACCGGTTTCTGCGGCTATCCCTCCAGGCCATTTTAAATAGCCAGGATGTACTGATTTTTTGAGTGGTAACGGATGGATTAGGCATGGCGCTGGCTTTCGTCTGATTGAATTAAGCCTCCTTTTATTTTAATGATTCGGCTGGTGCGGGCGGCAAGTTCCAGGTCGTGCGTTACAATAACCAATGTTGTGCCGGCATCCTTGTTTAAGTCAAATAAAAGTTTAATTATTTTTTCGCTGGTTTCAGCATCAAGGTTGCCTGTGGGTTCATCGGCAAAAAGGATTGCGGGCTGATTGGAAAAGGCCCTTGCCAAAGAAACCCGTTGTTGCTCACCGCCCGATAACTGTACCGGATAATGATGCGAACGGTTAACTAAGCCAACTTTATCCAAAAGTTCGAGTGCCTGGTTTTTAATGTTTTTTGCACCACGTAATTCCAGCGGCACCATAACATTTTCTAAAGCCGTAAGCGTGGGAAGCAGTTGGAAATTCTGAAAAATAAAACCCACATATTTATTTCGTACAGCAGCACGTTCATCTTCATTTAATTGCTCTAAAGCAATTTGATTTAATTCCACACTGCCACTACTCGATTGATCTAAGCCTGCACATAAACCTAATAAAGTGGTTTTTCCACTTCCCGATGGACCCGTGATGGCTACGGTAGAACCTGCTGTAATTGAAAAGTTAATTTGATCCAGAACGGTTAATTCCCGACCGGCACTTTGATAAATTTTACTTACATTTCGAATGTTTAAGATACTTTCCAATGGATGGGGATTTTAATTTTAAATGAAGATTAAGCGACAAACATTATGTACTTGTTGCCTGTTAAATTACTAATTTATAATTAGATAAAAATACTTGTATATGTTACGAAAACGCCTGATGGGATTAATTGTTTTGACCGTCTTCTTCGCTTCCTGCGGAAATCAGCAGAATAAAACCAATAATACTAAAACTTTAGATTCAACTGACCGAGCGGCCAAAAAATCTGATGTGAAAACTAAAAATATACTTTTTTTTGGTACAAGCCTTACCGCTGGTTATGGCCTTGATCCTACAGAAGCTTATCCTGCATTGATCCAAAACAGGATAGATTCTTTAAAACTTCCATACAAAGTTATAAATGCGGGCCTGAGTGGCGAAACTTCTGCTGGTGGCAAAGGCAGGATTGATTGGTTATTGAAACAGCCAGTAGATATTTTTGTGTTGGAATTGGGTTCAAATGATGGCTTGAGAGGGCTGCCGGTTGATCAGACCATTAAAAACCTGCAGGATATTATTGATCGGGTAAAAGGTAAATATCCTGATGCTAAACTGGTTTTAGCCGGTATGCAGATTCCACCAAATATGGGCGCCAAATATGCTACGGATTTTAAAAACATATTTCCTGAACTTGCCAGGAAAAATAAGATGGCGTTAATTCCTTTTTTATTGGATAAGGTTGGTGGCATTCCCAGGCTTAATCAGGCAGATGGCATTCACCCAACAGCAGAGGGCGATAAAATCCTGGCAGAAAATGTTTGGGTTGTTTTAAAGGATTTGTTGAAATAATAATCCATTTCAGATAATTTTTAACACCATTTTCCTAACCAGTTGTTGGCTTATAATAAATGTATTATGACAATTGAATCTATCAATCCTTTAAACGGATCAAAAATAAAAGCCTATACTGTAGATACAGAGGCACAAATTGCTGCGAAAATTGAAAAAGTACACTCGGGTTGGCTCGAATATAAACAAACAGGTTATCAATACCGGGCAAAGCAACTTTTAAAAATTGCAGAAATATTAACCCGGAGGAAGGAAGAACTGGCTAAGCTAATGGCCTTAGAAATGGGTAAACCCCTGAAAGCAGGAGTTGCTGAAGTGTTAAAATGCGCATCAGTTTGCAAATACTATGCTGAAAATGGAGAACAGTTTTTAGCAGATCAATTGATTAAAACAGACGCACAAAAAAGTTATGTAAGTTTTAGGCCAATTGGTGTGGTTTTGGCTATAATGCCTTGGAATTTTCCCTTTTGGCAAGTGTTTCGTTTTGTTGCCCCTGCTTTAATAGCCGGAAATGGAGGAATCCTTAAGCATGCATCAGGAGTTATGGGTTGTGCCATAGCCATTCGTGATGTGATTATAGAAGCAGGTTTTGATCATCCTGTTTTCGACGTTTTAATTACAGGAAGCAAAGCAATTGATAAAGTAATAGAACACCCTTTAATAAAAGCAGTAACCCTTACCGGAAGTACAGAAGCCGGTAAAAAAGTTGCGGCACATGCAGGTCAGTTTTTAAAGAAAACGGTATTAGAACTGGGGGGAAGCGATCCCTACATTGTACTTGCTGACGCGGACTTAGCCATGGCCGCTAAAGTATGTGCCGAAGCCCGTTTAATTAATAACGGACAAAGCTGCATTGCCGCAAAAAGATTTATTGTGGTTAAAGAAGTTGAAGAAACATTTACCGGGCTTTTCAAAGCACACATGGCCTCAAAAAAAATGGGAGATCCCTTGCAGGAAGGAACAGATTTAGGACCAATGTCGAGAGTTGAACTGCGCGACGAACTTCATGAACAAGTATTAGCCTGTATAAAACAAGGCGCCGAATGTATTTTGGGTGGTGAAATTCCAGATATGGAGGGCGAACATGCTTTTTATCCCCCAACCATTTTAAAAGGTGTAAAGAAAGGAATATTGGCCTACGATGAAGAGATTTTTGGACCTGTAGCCGCCATTATTACCGCTAAGGATACAGATGATGCCATTTTTATAGCCAATGATACACCCTTTGGGTTAGGCGCAGCGGTGTTTACAGCGGATAAAGAAGTGGCAGAAGATATTGCGAAAAACCGGTTGTCCGCAGGTTCTTGTTTTGTAAACGAGGGTGTAAAATCCGATCCGGCTTTGCCTTTTGGTGGCATTAATCAATCGGGTTATGGCCGCGAATTGGGCATGTTTGGGATTCACGAATTTGTAAACATTAAAACTGTTTATATAAAATAGGATGAACCATTAAAGAAAATTGAACTGATTTAACAGCAACACACCGAGTAAGCCTAAAACAGAAACAATACTTTCCATCGTGGTCCAGGTAGCAAAGGTTTGCTTCAAAGTGAGGTTGAAATATTCTTTAAACATCCAGAAGCCAGTATCGTTAACATGCGAAAACATAAGGCTGCCTGCACCAACCGCCAGTACCATCAATTCTGGTGAAGCAGTAGGGCCGATAAGGGGTAATACCATACCAGATGCGGTAAGTGCCGCTACAGTTGCTGATCCCAGTGTAATGCGTAGCGAAGCGGTAATAAGCCAGGCTAACAAAAGCGGTGAAAGATTTAAGCCCGCTGTAAGTGTTTTAACGGTTTCTCCAACACCACTATCTACTAAAATTTGTTTAAAAGCACCACCAGCTGCTATAATTAATACAATCATCGCAATACTTTTTACACCTTCTGTACAAGATTCCATCGCCTTAACAACGCTTCCGCCCTGAATAAGGAGGGTAAGCAAAACTGAAATCAATAAGGCAGAAGTTGGGTCGGCAAGGAAGGTGAAAATTGGTTTTACAGCATAATCTATTTTTATGCTGTTTCCAATGGTTCCGGCAATGATTAAAAATACGGGAAGTAAAGCCGTAATAAAACTTTTTAAACCCGAAGGAAGATTGACTTCCTGATCCATGCTAAACGAATGTAGAGTGGCTGTACGCTTTACAATAAGCCTGGGGAAATATACACCAGCGATAATTGCAATCGGAATGCTTAATATCAGCCCGTAAATTAATGTTTTACCTATATCTGCATGAAATATGCCTGCAAGTGCTACCGGGCCGGGATGTGGAGGCAGAAAACCATGGGTTACAGACAGGGCCGCTGCCATGGGAATGCCAACATACAATTTTGATAGGCCTGTTGCAGATGCAATGGCAAATACCAGCGGAATGAGAACTACAAAACCTGCATTGTAGAAAAGTGGAATACCCACCAGTATACCCGTTAGTAAAACCGCCCATTGTATATTTTTTTGTCCAAATGCACGGATTAGGATAAATACAATTTTTTTTGCGGAACCACTATCCTCAATTAATTTTCCCATCATGGCACCCAGGGCAAGTACCATAACCATGCTGCCTAAAGTGCTGCCAATCCCATTGCTTACTGAAGCCATTACATTGGTTGCAGGCATACCTAAAAATAAGCCCGTAACAATGGCTACGGCCAGTAAGGCAATCATAGGGTTTAGCTTTTTTAAAATCAGTACAAAAAGTAGTAAAATTCCAAAAAGTACAATAAATAGCTGCATAAAATAGGTTTATTAGATTAGAACAGGGCGCTCGATTACTTCTTAACGGTAATGCTTCGGCCGGTAACGAGGGTAAATTCATAAATTCTGTATAAACCGTCATCGCTGATGTTAATGCTTTCCACCAATCCGGTTTTGCTAAAAGTATCTGTAACCACATCGCCCACTTTAACATCCTGTAAAATTTCGGTGGGCATTTCGTTAAATAATCTAATCATGTAGTAAATATAGGGATAAAGGTTTTTTATTTATCCCGTATGTTTTATTTATATTGGAACATTGGAGTTCTCACCTCGAAGAATATTTACATGAAGGTTTCTGCTCCAATTTCTTACTGATTTTAAATTACTTTACTATTTGCCATGAAAAAGATTCTGTTATCATTCCTGTTTCTTATTAGTTTATCGGTTTCAGCGCAAAAGAATTTAAGTCCTCGGCAACTTTATCCAGGATTATTTGAACAGGTGCAGCTTAGCGGAATTTATCCGGATGGAAAGTCTTTTCCGGATGCAACTCCAAAAAGATTGCCCAAGGAAATTATGGAGGATTACCAATTTCAGAAAAGCAGGAAAGCATTTGATCTAAAATCTTTTATAGATGAAAATTTTACTGCCCCCGAAAGCCACAGTGTACATTATACTTCAGATATACAGGCCGGTATAGAAAAACACCTGGATACTTTATGGACGGTGCTTAAAAGGAAACCTGATGCGACTGTTGAATTTCAAACCTCACTTATTCCATTGCCAAATGCTTATATCGTGCCAGGCGGGCGTTTTAGAGAAATTTACTATTGGGATTCGTATTTCACCATGCTTGGCCTGAAAGAGGCGGGCAAAAAAGAACTGATAAAAAATATGGTCGATAATTTTGCATGGCTAATTCAAAATTATGGCTTTATACCCAACGGTAACCGAACCTATTATTTAACCCGATCGCAGCCACCATTTTTTGCCTTAATGGTACAACTTCTTGCAGCGGGTGATTCGTCTGTTAAAATAAGCGATTACAGCGAAGCTTTAGAGAAGGAATATGCCTTCTGGATGAAGGGTGTAGAAAAACTTCAAAATGGGAAGGCCATAAATCATGTTGTAAAATTTAAAGATGGTACCATTTTAAACAGATATTGGGATTCGGGCAGCGTACCCAGAGAAGAATCTTATGCAGAGGATTTAAAATCTGCTCAAAAAACAAACCAGGTAAAAGCAGATTTTTACAGAAATGTACGCTCGGCTGCAGAGTCTGGATGGGATTTTAGCACCAGATGGTTTGCCGATGGTAAAACCTTTGGAGAAATTATAACGACAGATTTGATCCCCGTTGATTTAAATGGGCTGCTTTATAACCTCGAAAATGTAATTGCATCCGCTTACGCGCAAAAGGGCAACCTGGCAAAAGCGAAGTTATATTCAGCAAAAGCAACCAAACGAAAACAGGCAATATTAAAATACTGCTGGAACCCCTCATTAAAGTTTTTTACCGATTATAACTGGAAGAAACAGCAATACTCAAAACAACTTACCCTGGCAGCCACATCGCCTTTGTTTTTTAAGATAGCCTCAAATGCCCAGGCTGCTGCGGTTGTCGAAAAAATTAAGTCGGCCTTTTTAAATAATGGCGGATTAATAACCACATTAAATAAATCTGGAGAACAATGGGATAGTCCGAATGCCTGGGCACCGTTGCAATGGATTAGTATTACCGGGATGAGAAATTACGGTTATAATGCATTGGCTGATACGGTTTCAAACCGTTGGATAAATTTAAATGTGAAAGTATTTAAACAAACCGGAAAACTGATGGAAAAGTATGATGTTACAGCCTCTGAAAGTTTAGGCGGTGGCGGAGAATACCCTTTGCAGGATGGCTTTGGCTGGACCAATGGTGTTTTGCTGAAATTGCTTAGGCTTAAATCAAAATAACACCACGCTTATAAATAATTACAGCATGCAAGGCCTTTTTATAAGCAAGATAAGCAAGGCAAAACAACAGGAAGGAAACCGGACTTCATTAAAAGTCCGGTTTCCAAATAGGATATAAAATTATATTTATAAGTATTTAAGCACTTAATTTTCTCTGGTTCTCTATTGATAATACGCCATTGCCTTCAATTAAAAAGCAAGCCAAGCCAACGAGAACAGCTACAGAAAACCAAAATTCAGAATAAGGTCTGAAAATATTTTCTGATAAATTAACAAAAAATACCGCACCAATTAATACGGGCAAATTAAGTAAACAAAATAGTCTGGTTTGTGTACCCAGGGCAATTGCCAAACCACCAATAATGTGTAATACAATAATTAAATGCGCTAAAAGGCTGATTGAGATTGCTGTTCCCAGCATTGCACCACGCATCAATCCGTTAAAAGCATCTAAATTCAGGGCAAACGCTACTCCTTTCCAAATTAAAACAATTCCTAACACCATTCTGAAAAAGTCGAGCCATTTTGGGTGGTGGTGATCCCCCCAGTTTTGGATTTTTTTGAGCATGTTCATAATTTCTATATTTTGGTTATATCAATTTACGGAAATTATTTAAGGATAACAAAAAAGCCGCTTAGCGGCTTTAATAAATTTTAAAGGGAAAAGCGTATTACAGCTTTTCTATGTTTTATTTAATAATCCGATCTTTTATTTTAACCGCCGGGTTACCTTGGTAAATGCTATAGGTTTCCAGGTTTTTTGTGGCTACGCTGCCCATAGAAAGTACAGAATGGCTACCCAAGGTTAGCCCCGGAGAAACTTTAGCTCCTGCTCCAACCCAAACGCCATCTTCTAAAAAAATAGGTTTTGTTATTAAATCAAAGGTTGTTCTTGTAAAATCATGATTCCCTGTTATTAACATCGCTTGCTGGGAAATGCAGCAGTTTTTGCCAATTTTAATCACATCAAGGTTTTCCAGGTAACAATCAGCAAGCCAGCTATAATCACCAATATCTAATTTCCATGGGTATTTGATGTAAATGCCCGGCTTAATTCTAACCTCTCTACCAATCTTAGCCCCAAACAAACGCAATAAAAAAACTAAAATATTGCTAAATGGCACAATCCTGCTTTTAAAAAAAAAAATACTTGTAAAATACCAAATAAATTGTTTGAGTGTAGAAGCTCCTACATTGAAGGAACCGATATTGAAATTTTTACGTAGTTGTGTATTAAGCACTAATTAGGTCGGTTTTAGTTGCATTTTTATCAAATGCAGGGTTTCTTTTAATCCATAAGTATAACATTGCAAAAATGCATACGTACACAATAATGTTAAATACTTCGTGATGGTAGGTGAAGTTGTTGCGTTGTGATTTAAAGAAACCCAGTAAAACGCCCAGTCCTGCAATTCGTAAAATGTTAAGTACATATATGGTAACCATACCAATAACAAGCATTTTTAAAGTCGATTTCCACGATGCAGGAAAGGCCAGCACAAAAGCTGCCAGAAAACTCATCACACCCAGGCCCAGGCAGGAATAATTTATCCTTAAATATGGACCGTCAATAACCATAACATCCATTTCGTTATGAATGGCGTAAAAGCCAAATAATTTTATAATCCATACAGCAGGTTTAATCAAAGCCGTTTTTAGGGCCTGAATATAATCCAGATGCGTAGCAATAAAAGCATTGTAGTATTTCCCTTCGGGATTCATTACACTGTTCATAAATAAATTCCCCTGGCTAAAGAATATATACAGTACAAATAATGTAATTATAAATTTAATTGCTTTTTTATTAGCTTGCTTTTTAGCTTCTTCAGTTGTCATATTTTTTTATTTCGGACTTCGATTTTAGGGTGATTTCTTTTTTCAATAATTTAATTTTTTTATCAACTAATTTTCTAAACCAAAACCCCTGTAAATAATGAAACTTAATTCCTGTTATACCATCAAATATACCCAGTTTAAATAACATCCGATAACTAAAATACAAATAGGGGCGTAAACCAAGTGGCAATTTCCACCATAATCTTTTTAACCATGCCCGTTGTTCATCAGGATTGCCCAAAAGGGTAGGTTTTAATGTTTGAACTCTTAAATTCTGGGCTCTTTCAATTTCCTCTGCCGCAATCAGGTCACTGTATCTTTGGTGTTTTGATAGCCAAAAGTTGAGATCATTTTCTTTTAAGTTTTCTTCAATTATACATCCTTCTTTCCAAATCATTGTTTGACCGGTAACAATAAAACGATGATCCATATTCTCGTTCAAATCTGAGAAACCTACCGCAGTTCTAAACATTTTTAATAGATAAAATGGATAATATCCTCCAAATCTAATCCATTGACCTTGAAAGTAGTTTTTGCGGTTAAAGTAAATCCCGTTAATATCCTGATGTTCCATATCTTTAAATTCGGCAAGGCGTTTAAAAAGCTCGGGGCTAACAATTTGATCGGCATCAAGACCAATTGTCCAGGGGGTATTAATGTCGAAACTCTTCAATGCATGGTTCCACTGTAAAGGATGGTTAATAAAGGGATTTGTTTTGATTTCAGCATGATAATCCTTAGCAATACAGAGTGTTTTATCTGTACTGCCACTGTCCATAATATATAAGGGCGCATTCAAATCTTTAATTGATTCCAGTAGCCTGGGTAAATGAATTTCCTCATTAAAAGTTAATACGATAAAACTAAAATTCTTATTCAAAATTTTCAATACTTTGATATAAATCCATATACTGCCCGGTTATTTTCTCCGGATTAAAATCAGTATTTATGATGTGATGTGCCGTTTCATTTATAAATTGCCTTTTTTGACGATCGGCGTATGCGGATAAAATGTTTTTGCGAATACTTTCAACATCCAAGTTAGTAATCCAGCCAAGCCCTTTTGAATCTACATAATCGGCCAGCCCAACCTGCTTTGAAATAAGTGCCGGAGTACCCACACTTAAACTTTCGATAACTACATTTGCAAAGTTCTCATTAAAAGAGGTTAACACTAATAAATCATGTTTAGCCATCAGGTTAAATTTGTGTTCGTTGCTAACTTGGCCAATCCAGCTGATATGATCTTGTATCCCTAAAGTCTTAATTTGTGTTTTGAGCTTATTGAGGTAAATTGCTTCGCCGCTCCCGGCCAGGGTTAAACTCCATTCCATTTTTATTGTAGATAGTGCATCAAACAATAATTCCAAACCTTTTTTCTCCTCAATACGAGAGAGAAAAATTAATTTAAATGGATCATTGGGCTTGGAAATACCACGGTTTATTTGCGCTGTAGGAAAGTTTACCATATTGGGTATAACAATAATACTTTTTGGATGAATTAAACTTAAAATATCTGCTTTTTCTTTTTCGCTTGTGGCATGAATCCGGGAATATTCCAATAATTTTTCCCCTAAAAAACGATGAATCTTATCCTTAGTAAAACCATTCCTGTTGCTTAGAGTATAACTTGTTAACATTCCCCTGGGCGAAAGTACAACAGGAATTTTATACCACTTCGCAACCAGACAGCTTAATATGGAAACCAGGTTCCACCAGGCATGAATATGAATCACAAGTTTTTGTTCTTTATTCTTCTTAATTTCCTTAGCCAATGCATGGAGCAAAGAAGGTGAAAAATGTGTATGATCTTTAGTTAAACGGTTAAAATATCTAACCGAAACGCCATTAACCTGATAGGTTTTGCCAGGTATAACATCCAATTCAGTTTTTCCGTTGGCAGTAGTCGTTAGTAGTTCAATTTCGCAATTGAGTTTTTTGCCATAGACACGGAGTTGCTCGCATAAAATACCAACGGATTGGATCGGGCCACCGTAAATATACGCCGGCTTATAGGAAGCTGTAATATGGATTATTTTCAATATTTAATTAAAAAAGCTTTGGCTTTTAGTATGTTAAAAATAATAAGCATGGTTATGTAGCTCCAGAATACAGAATTAAACATAAATTCGAAACTGTTGCCTCGCCAAAATAACTGAAATAAGCCGGCAAACATTACGGCTGAACCTAAAAAATATCCTCCGAATAACATCTCTGCTTTTCTGCTTATAAATTGTGCGATGTAGCCAAATAAAAACAAGCCAATCCAAATCCCTGGATATCCATAAGAAAGAAAACAATCAACTATGTAAGCAGGTTTTGCCGAAACAGCAGAATTATCACTAATAATTCCGGCCCTGTACACCCGGTCCATAACCAGGTTTTCGGTTACAGGTTTGGCAGACCAAAGCGCTCTTGGTATAATGGATTGTATGCCTTGCTCTACCAAATCATATTTATAGTATGGTATAAACTGAGGAGTGCTTTTGGTAAAACCAATAAACATATCTATTTCTGATAGCCGGTTGGTTAAAAAAGACCAATAGTTTTGTTCAAGGTCTTGCGAAAGATTTCCTTTGTCAAATACAGCATCTAAGCCTTTATCACGCGCTTCAATAAGCCCGCCTCCAGAAAACGCCACCCCTCTGTAAGCCCCTATAAATGTGGGTAACAGAATAAATAAAGCAATTAAAATTACTGTAAATAGTGGAATTATTTTTTTTCCGTAAACAGGGATAAGAAAAATGCCGAGTAGCAGAAAACAAATGATAATGGGTTCTTTATAGCCAGATACAGAGATTTTTAACAAGTTAGCCAGAAAAAGTAATGCGGTTAATAGTATTAAGGTATTTTTTCTTTCGTATAGTGCAAATGCAAATGCAATGGTGCCAGCTACAAAACTCAATCCGTTTAATTGTACGCTAAATTGATTAAGAAAACTAATTTTTTCAAAAAGCAGACCCAGGGGTAAACAAATTATGGATAACTGGAATAAAAAACTGCTCATTGAACCTACCCTGAGTAAGTATTTCTTATTAAAGTTATAATCCATTTTAAATAGGATGCCATGTACCAGGGCAGCATGACCAAGAACATAATATCTTTGGCATTTAGCAATATCTTCAAATAAATAACTGTTTAAAAAACTCTTATTAACCAGTTTAAAATATTCGTAGCCAAGTGCATTTACATAATAGAAAATAGAAGTACAGGCCATGTAACCAACAAAAATTACATGTAACAAAAATATAGGCCTTAAAAGTTGCTGCAGCACGGGTAAATCATCAGGCAGTTTTTTTAACCGCCCGCTAAAGGCCATGTAAAATATAAAGAAAGATCCAAACCAGGCAATCAGGTAAGATGTATGCGGTAAATCCTTAAACAAAAAGGATAATACAAACGGAATGTATAAAAATGTAAAGGCAAAAAAATTCTTAGCAAGCATTAATTTTAATTTGTTTTTTTATTGCTAAAACTTGTTCTTCGAACGACCAGCTTTGTATTTTATGATAAGATGCTAAACCCATCGATTTTATTTCCTTTTTATCATGGAATAAGCTTTTGAGCGATTGTATTAAATCTGGTAAGTTTTGGCTTTTAAAAATCAGTCCGTTTATTTTATTTTCAACCAAATCAACCGCACACCCTACAGCATCAGAAACCAGAACAGGCTTACCTGCTGCCATAGCTTCATTTACTGCTAATCCCCAGGTTTCGTTCAAAGAGGGTAAACAGAAAACATCACAGGCTTGGTAAATAATAGGCATTTGGCTTTGATTTTGGAAGTCTATAAAGGTAATGTTATTTGTACTCAATTTTTGAACTTTACTTTTCAAGCTATTCTCCAAAATGCCATTACCAACCAGTAACAAATGGGTATTGGGTTGATTTAAGCTGATAAAAGCATCTAATAATAATTCTGGATTTTTTACAGGCGCTAACTTACCGGCAAAAACAACCAGTGCATCTTGTTCACTAAGGCCTAATTCTGTTCTTAGTTTTAAAGCTTCTGTATTTCTGTTTTCGGTAAAACGTTTGTTATCAATGGCGTGTGGCGCATGTTTCAACTGACTTTCTGCTAATCCGGCCGCTAAAAAATAAGCCTTATTATTGGCGCCAACATAAAAGGCTAGGTCGATTTTTTTATATATCCTGCTTAAAAAAAATCTTCTGATTATCTTTTTCCAGGCTGGCTGATTATTTAATAATGTGCTATCCCCTCTAAACCAAATTGGTATTTTGCCATGAAAATAGCTGATGGCCTTGAGGTGGCTTTTGTACGACCATCCATAAACTAAAAGAGCATCAGGTTTAAAGGCGTTAATTTTTGCTATAATATCAGGGTTTTTGATGCCCTTGTAATGATGGCTTCCGGGCTGACTTGATGTGTTTTCAAGAAATTCATATTCATAACCTTCCAATAAGGGAACATCCCAGATGATATTTTTTCCAAACCCTTTGTCTTCAATGTTATCATGACCGAGTGTATAAAACACCTTTAAATCTAACGATTCGTCTGCTGCCAAAAGCTTAAATACCGGGGCGTAATATTGTATAGGGTGCGAAACCAGGATGGCTAAACGAAAAGGCATATTTATTTTGGAAGGGCTATAATTTCGGCACCTGAAATGTGCGGTTGATAAATAAAAGGTTTAGTATTTCCGTAACCATCAACCTCCGTAAAACCATAACCAAGTTTTTCTAAAAATTTAAAAATAGCCTCAGGTTCTTTTGTGCTTTTGAGCTGATAATTTCTATCGTATTCGAAAATAATAACGGGTTTATCTTTTTGAATGGTTTTCTCCAGGCCCTGTAAAACAGGATATTCATATCCTTCAACATCTATTTTAATAAAGGCAATAATTTCAGGTACATACTCATTTAAATAATCATCGCCTTTTTTACAGTCAATTTTTGTGTTTTTTTCTCCTTCTTCAAAAAGATTGTGTGCACCTGGATTTTTTAAATTTTTGCTGAGGTGGATATTTAATATTTCGTTGTTGTTGCCCAAAGCAATTTGAACAGGTTGTACCTGACTTAAATTATTTAATTCAATATTTTCCTTCAGTATATTAAAATTATCTTCAATGGGCTCAAATGCAATAACTTTTCCTTTTGTGCCGGTAAGGGTGGCAAAGTACAAAGTATGGAAACCAATATTCGCACCGATATCCAATACGGTCATCCCTTCGCTTACATATTTTTTATAATGTGTTTTCAGATAAGGTTCATAATCGCCGGTAAAATATATACAGGCATCTATATAATGTTGTGTATTTAGTTTTAACCTGAATTGTTTTTTTAATGGCCTACTTATGGTTTGTACAGGTTTTAATAGCTTGCTGTTGTAAAGCCAGAAAAATAATCTTAATTGTCCTTTAAATGGCTTTCGGTTTAATATGAATCTACAAATCGTATTTAACATAAAGAATTTTCTTTTACAGCAATAACTTCATCAAATAATTCGCATTGTTTTTTTGTCATATGCTTTGCGCTGTATTGCTCAAATTCAAGCCAGTTGGTATTTACTTGCTCAATACTTTGGTTGCCCATTTTAATTAAAAAGTTAAGAATAAATGGGATTGATTTTTCTTCGTTATTAAGATCTGCTACTAAGCCTGCCTCACAGTTTTCTATAATTTTTGCAGCGCTGCTTTGCTTGTTAAATATGGCCAGCAATGGTTTTTTTGCCAGAATATAAGGAAATATTTTAGAGGCAGTGTACTGAGGATCGTCGGAAGCGGGAATGATTAGGCCGTTTGCATTTTGTAAATAACTTAAGCTTTCATAAAAACCAACCCGATCGGTTTGTTCAAATATATAATGTTCAATGCCGAACTTAACCGCAAGTGGTTGAATGGTTTTATTTCCTGTTCCTTTTTCGGCGTAGCTGGTTCCAATAAAATAAATCCTAAGCTTTTTAAAATTTTCTGGTTGCTGTTTAAGCCCCAACTGGAAGCTTTTAAACAAAATTTTTAATGATTTTTGTAAATCATGACCTCCACGACCTACGTACACCAGATTAATAAAATCTTCGCCTGTTTTAAATGAAGGATTAAAATTTTTTATATGTTTTAGAGAAATTTCCTGATCTTTTTCAAATGCGCCAAATGTAATCGTAGAAGAAGGAATGTTTTTTATTTGAGGGTACCTATTTTTTAAATCATTAATATAAGCCTCAGAAACGCTGATTAATCCATCTGTATTTTTTATACCTACAGGCTCCAGGTACTTATTTAGCCTGTACGAAAACCAGTATTTATTGGGCCTTTCCGATTTTGGCTTGTTCTGATAATAATCGGTATGCCAGGGATCTTGCATATCAACTACATAAGGAATACCAAATTTTCGTTTCCAATAGCGCCCTAAAATGGTAAGAGGAAACTCGGTAGTCGAGAAATAAATTAGATCGAATTTTTCTTTTTTTATCAATTGGCTGACATACTTTTTATAAAAAATAATCGACCGAAGAGAGAGGCTTCCTAAACCAAATTTAGAGGTCCATTTTTTTGAAAATGCTTTTATCTTGTGAATTTTAATGTCTTTAGGAATACTTTCTAACAGCAGCGGATCTTTCAATAAACTGGTGTACTGCTCATCTACCATTACAACTTCTGGATTCCATCCAAAATGCCTGAAATAAGATAGACTCATTCTTACTCTTTGCATATCAGGTGTGTTAACAGGAGCAAAGTAAGGCGAAATAATTAGCAGGCGTTTCAATGCGTTTTGACCAAATTTATGTTGTAGCGGAATTGGCACATTTAATTTAAATGGCTAAGGGTATGATGAACCACCGATAAGAATTTCAATTTTTCCTGCAGCCAGTTTAAGCTACCCGATGCATATTTTTTTGAGTTTATCTTTTGCAATACAAGTAAGTCGGGGCGATGAATGTAATCAAGCAGAATGTTTTTCAACGAATCCAGATTGCCACGTTGGTACACAAATCCAATCCCTTTATATTCTTCCATAAATTGCTTTTGGGCAGAGGTATCAGAAGCTATAACTGGCAATCCAGACTGTAAATAAGTGAAGATTTTGTTGCTTAAAGCAAAATCATTATTTAAGCAAAATCCAGGTTCAAGCGCCAGGCCAATATCAAACTGACTACAAAAGTTTATAACATCTGTTGATGGAATGGGCGGGTAATAAAAAACTTTTGATAAATCGACATTATAATCTGCGCACAATCTATTAAACTCTTCTTTGGTATGGCTGGCCATGTTACCCAATAAATGAAGCTCCATTTGTTCGGATAGGTTAAGGTATTTTAGTACATCTTCTATACCTCTGTTATGGCCTATGGTTTGCGAGAACCAGACAAGTTTTAACTTTTTATCCGTGCTTTTTAGGTTAAGAGATGAACCTTGCTCAAAAACATTTAAAATCGTAACTGGATTTAGTTCTGGGAAAAGTACTTTATAGGTATTGGAAATAAGCAGACTGGATGTTGTTAAATAATCCAATTCAGGAAAGTACTGATCTTCAATTTTTGTTTTTAATCTCACATCCGGGTGGTTAAAATCATTGCTAACTTCATTACGGTGCAAATCTTCTGCGTCGAATCCAATTTTTGCCTTATTTTTTTTTGCGGCTTTAATGGCTGCTGGTAATGCAGCTAAATTATGTGCAATGTATAAATCAGCGTTATGTTTTATGGCTTCCCGGTATAATAATGCCGAACATCTGCCAATGGCCAATTCAGGATTTAAACTAAAAAACTTAAATAGAAATACCCGGCATTTAAATTTCAGCCTGCTGTATCCGTATGTAAATTTTCCCTGGTCGGGGCTTCCGCCAACTCTAATGGCTTTCCAGCTTTTTTCGGCGAGTAATTTAACATCTTGTACGGTACCCCAATTGTTCCAATACTGGTAGATAACGGTTACATCATAACCTGCTAACACTAAAGCATCGGCTTCTTTAACTAAGCGTGGGTTTAACGAGGGCTGGCCTGAAGTAATGAGCACAACTTTATTCATTTAATTATTTTGGCCAATTAATTTCCTATACAAGTTTAAATATTGGCTAACAATTACCTGCGATGAAAACCTCAACTCGCAATCCTGCCTAACTTTTTGGCGGTCTATTTCATTTATTTTAAAAACAGAACTAATCATTTCTTCTGTAGAACTGCATCGAAATCCATTTAATCCGTTTATTACCACTTCAGGTACCGAACCTCTGTTAAAACCAATTACGGGTGTACCACAAGCCATCGCCTCGGCCATTACAATGCCAAAGGGTTCGTTCCACTCAATGGGCATTAAAAAAGCCAGTGCATTGCCCAATAATTTGTTTTTTTCTACATCATTTACAGGGCCTATGTGAGTAATTTGATCATCAAGTTCCGGCCTTATTTTATCATCGTAATATTGCTGGTATTCAGGCGGGATGTTGCCTGCAATGATTAATTTCTTTTTAGTTTTTCTGGCAATTTCAATAGCTATATGTGCCCCTTTTATCGGCTCTATCCTCCCTAAAAAAACAAGGGGAGCATTATCTGCTATTTCTGGTTTAAAGTTATACACCTTTAAATCTACGCCATTAAATATAGGGTATGCAGCTGCATAATCAGCAATTTGGTTACTGATATAGGCACTGCAACCCGTGAACGATAATGTATTATGTTTAGCTAACTTTATAGCCTTTTTAATCTGGCTTATCGAAGGTTCTCTTTGGTAACTCATTAGCTTTGGGATACCTAAGGGAAGTTGTGGCAGTAAATACGCCAGCCTGCCAAAACTATGTACAATATCATATTTGTTGCTGAATAATTCTTTATTAATCAACCATGAATTTCTAATCACATCTATTTTATTGCCGCTACTTGCTCCTTTATAGGGAATAAGCTTTGCAGGTGTAACAGAAGCTGCGTGGGCAAATAAACTTACTTCGTGCCCAAGGTTAATGTAGCCATCAATCAGCATGGCTATAATTCTTTCTATGCCGCCATACAAAAGGGGAGGTACAGGTAATTCAGGATCGGCTATTAGGGCTATTTTCAAGTAGAGGATTGATATAATTTTAGATAATGATCAGTCATATGTGCTGAAGTATAATTTTTTTCGAAAACCTCCCTGCACATTGCCCTGTCAATTTCTTGTATATTGTTTACAGCAGAAACCAGATCTTCAAACGTTTCTCCTTTAAAGCCATTTATTCCGTTTACAATATATTCATCAAAACAAAATTTATTGTAGCTTATAACAGGACAGCCGCAAGCATTGGCTTCGAGCATTGTGGTATTAAAGGCTTCACTATCTATCGTCGGAATTAATAATGCTGCGGCCTCATTTAATAAGGTATTTTTTTGTTTATCATTTACCTCGCCAATAAATTTGATTTTTTCACCATCGCACTCAGCCAATACATATTGGTTAAACCAAGCTATTTCATGGGCGTAATCTCCAACTTTACCGGCAATAATTAACCTACGGTTTGTTGCTTTTGCTAATGATATTGCATCCATTACACCTTTAGTTTTACCCATTCTGCAAATTATAATTAATGGTGCATCAGGTAATATCGTTTTTTGCTCGAAGGTGTAAAGATGCTCAGGCAAACCGTTATTAACATAGTTCCAGTTGCCATTCAAATGGACAGATTTGTCCTGAATCCATTTTCCGCAGGGGCTAAAAGTTAAATTTGTTGGGTTCAGTGCCAGAAACCTGAGAAAGGAACTGGTTTCCAGTTCGGCCATGTGAAAGGTGTGAATTTTTCTTGTTTTGCTCCATATTTTCGGTAAGAAATAAATAAGCCGCCCGTGATTATGGATTACATCATATTTTTTGCTTAAAAGATGTCGCCATATTTTTTTAACCGCGTTTTTTTGATCTGAATAATTTCCAATTGGAATTAATTTTACACCTTTTTGTACAATAGAATCGCTATGCCCCATCAGGGTAACCTCATGCCCCCTTTTCACCAATTCATCTATTAAGTATTGAACAATACGTTCTGTACCTCCAATTGTAGTTGGAGGAAATGGCATAACCGGGTTAACGATTTGTAATATTCTCATTAACAGCTTGTACGATATTGATATAGGCCTGGGCCGATATTTCTAAAGTTAAATTTTTTAGAATGTAAGAACGTGGCGAAAAAGTTTCAATTTTAGATAAAAAAAGATCTAAACTGCTTTTAAAATTTGAAAGGTCTTTAAATTTAACGCCGCAAGTGTCATCCCAATAAGGAACAGAACTTACAGATTTATATTTGACCAATTCTGGATAAAAAGAGGGATCTTTCCAATAACCGCCCTCATCCCAGGCTAAAATAGGTGTTCCGGTAGCCAATATTTGTTGATAAGCAATACCTTGGGTTTCATGATTGCTCAGGAATATAGCAGCCTTAGCTATAGCTAAATCATTTATTAAATCATCATGTGTATAAGATCCATACCGGATAATCTTATAATTCAAGTTATAGGAATCTAATATTTTAAGAATAGGCAATAAGAATTGCTCGTTGTTTATCTGGTTCGCTAATGCAAATTTATCATAGATTAAAAAATCTATACTTTTATGTTGTTGTTTAATTTCAGGTGACCATTTTTCACTATCGATACCCACGGGCCACGCACAAACCTGATCTCCATAATAGGGCTTACACATTTTTTCCATCCATGGTCCCGGGACAAGCATTTTTTTTACATTAGGGTACTTAGTGAAAAAATCTGGACATTCAATCGGGTGTGAAAAGGTTCCCGCTCCAAAAAGAATGGGATTTTTAAAGCGTTTCTCAAAAATAAGATGAGGTTTTCCAATGATGCAGATTAACTCATTGGGGTGCTTTCTTGCATATTTATAATCGTTAAAACGATAAGGCATTTTTAATAAGTCAAGCCCCTTCATCAATTCAAGTGCTATCATCATTACACCTCCAGGCCTTGGCTTTCTTCTCACCAAACTTCTAATGATTTGCCGTGGATAACGATCGTATTTAATCCATCTGTCGGGATTTGGCTCTTCGTAAAAGAGATTAATTGGATGAGAAGACACTTAATACTTCTTTTTGTACAATATTTTTTTACTAAATTTTAAGGCGGGTACTTCTATACTCGCATAAAATACCCAAGCCATCGATATAGAAACTATCAATCCAAATATTAATGAAATTATCGGGAAATTTTCATGAAGTATATATTTTGAAATAGACATGCTTGTTCTGCCAAAATCCCAATGCGTTAAGTATAAGGAATAACTAATAGTGCCTAACCATAAAATTAGCTTGGTAAATAGATTGGTAACATTTATCCTAACATATAGAATAAATAACACAGTGAAGAGAGAAATTAAAGCTTCAGGAAAACCATTGTGATAGAAAGTAAAGATACAAATTATGGCAACTGAAATCCAGAATATATATATGTTCAAGTTTAGATATAACTTTTTGAAAGTAAGGATGCCTAAAGCAAACATGCTAAACCAATAAGGCAAATATGCTGATGTTGTAAACGACGATAAAAATAAGATAAGCGCAAACAGTACTAAAGTTCCGTAATTATTTTTTACCATAAAGTTATATGATAAGCCTAAAAAAATATAGAATTGAAACTCAATGGCTAAAGTCCAAAAAACCGGACTAATCCATTTGAGTCCAAGGACATCATTCAAATAACCAATGTGAGAAATGATTGTTTTGAAATTTGGAAATGGCCTTTTGCTTAACAAGATTAAGATTAACGATAAAATAATGATGATCAAGTATGGAGGTGATATTCTGGCCATTCTTTTTAACAGGAAACCTGGTGTTTGGCTCAGCTGAAAATTTCTATTATTCATGCTGATTGGAATAATAAAACCACTAACTATGAAGAAAATCTCAACACCTAAATAACCAAATTTTCCAGTTTTTCCTAATTCCTGAGAAACGAATGTACTCCCTGAAAGATGAAAATAGGTTACTGACAGCGCTGCTATCCCCCTTAGAAAGTCAATATTTTTTAGTCTGTGTAAAGGCTTAATTTGAGAATTATACACGTTTATTTTTGATTTACACAATATTACCTATTCCTCTATTAATTCCTTTGATTCAAGGCCGGCAATGTGCCCTTTAATGTTTAAAATATCAGTTAACTGATATTTGAATTTACCTTTCTTTAATACCCTTGCGGCGGCAAACTCTACTGAAATATAAGATCCTGATTTTAGCTTAGGATTAAAAAATTCTTGAATAAAATTCCAGAAACTTCTTAATCCAACAATCCGGTAAGGATAACTGTATAACTCATTTAAACAACTTAACAGAAATTCTTCGTAAACAATTTTATTTTTTACAAAATAACCTCTTGTTGAAATCGTAGATCTTTTAGTGTCAAAGTCAAAACCTTTAACCTTAAAATCTAATGCATCATCCATTTCCGTTTTGAAATTGTCGGTAGGGAAGTATCTGCCAGAAATCTTAAATATTTTCGTGTCAGAGGGGACATCATCCAGTACCGATAAAAGGATTAAAATTTCATTGATACTTTTATTTGCAAACTGATATTGTTTAAGCTGAATAACCTGTACACCATCTACCGCTGATCCAAATTTTGAGAAGTCATATTCCGCAGAATTATCTGCTAAAATTATCTGTTTAAATCCTGCGGATTTAAGTTTTTCAAGTGTATTGATCGTTTGTAGTTCTCTTTCTTCAAGCGAAAAAAAACTTTTAGTTGTATACGACATTACCTTTGGGCTTACGCAAGATGTTATAATAGCAATCATTCTTTTAACTTTAAATAGTACTGAATAATTCTAATGGTTTTCCAACCAAAAAAAGTAGCTAATTTTTGTGTTATCGGCCCACCAATAGAAGGCTGGTAGTTTTTTGGATCAATTTTAGGTAAGGCTTTAACCGCAATTTTATAAAGCTTATAATATCTGGGCAGGCATTTTAATGCAACGCCGGTTAGCATTTTATAAATTGCCAATTTGGCTTCGTAAGAGTTTACTTTTTTTAATAAAGTTTCTTTTTTTAATAAAACAGCAGTGAGCATGCTTTCAAACCTCTCTTTTGAATCAAGATCAGATAATGAACCCGCCATTTGTTTTCTATAGTAGCTATAACCTTTTTCACTATATACAATTCCTTTTGAGTTTAATACAACTCGTGAAAAAAATTCGCCATCATCATCATACGTTAAATTTTCGTTCCAAAACCCGGCTGCTTTAATAAGGTGTTTTGGTGTTAACCAGGCATGTATGCTTACCATTGAGCCGTAAGGAGTATTGCCTCCCCATAAATTCACTAAAAAATCTACAGGATTTTCAGAATATTTTAAAAAACCTTCCTCATAACTGCTTGCAGATAGATAAGACAATTGGTCTTCATCGTGAAAATGAATGGTACGGCAGATTGAAGCATATCCAGGTAATTGATGAAGGATTTTTAACTGACCTTCTATTTTATCCGGACTTAACAAATCATCTGCATCCAAAAACTGGATATAATCACCTTTGGCTATATTAATTCCGAGGTTTCTGGCTGCACTTGCACCTTTATTTTTCTGCTTAACAAGTGTTAACCTATCACTTTTAAACTTTTGGGCTATTGCATTTGAAGCATCATTTGATCCATCATCTACAACAATAATTTCAATATTGGTATAGCTTTGCTTCAGTGCAGATTGGATGGTTTCTTCAAGATGCTTTTCTGCATTATAAAATGGAATAATAATAGAAACCTTAGCTTGATCCATTTGAGCTATATTTAAGTTTTTTGGCTAAGTTTCTGGTTTTATTTTCTATTAAAATATAGAAAACGTAGGCTGCTATAATCACGATGGTTAATTCTGAAAATAAAAATAGCAATTCGTGTTTTTTAATATCAAATAATTTTTTTCCAATTCCTAAAAGATAGATTAAAATTAAAGGATGTATTAAATAAAGCGAGTAAGAGATTTTACCTAAAAATACAAGGGGCTTAAATGATCGGTTGCAATACTGTATAATCAACCCTGCTGCAATTAAGGTTAGAGTAATTAGCACGTCAAACTTATAGTATACAATAAATAAGCACACCAACATCACAATTAAGTAGGTGCTCTGCTTAGTTTTGGTATACTGCATTTGTGCCATGCCTAACGCGAAAATAGGGGCGTAGTTCGTGACTAAATAATAAGAATTTTGAAAATTAGCGAAGGTGCTTAAAGCGAATAACAGTAGAAAGGTGATTTTATAAATGGCGGAATTGCTTATGAAATAAAGCAAGCCTATCAATATATAAAATTGAAATTCTACACATAATGTCCAGAAAACAGTATTGTAAAAGCCCCATTTGGTAAATGGAATAATATAGAAAAGGTGAGAAATAAATTGTCCGGGAATAAATGGAATAATATTTCCGTTGTAGGATGGGATAAACCCAAGTAGCCAAAAAGTTACTAAAGTAAGGATAATTACAATAATATAAGGCGGGTCAATTCTGATGACCCTTTTTAGCAAAAATCTGAAAAAATTTTTAGGGTGATAATTGTTTTTTATCAGCGCGTGTAAAATAATGTAGCCGCTTATTAAAAAGAATACATGGACACCAATTTGCCCTTTATTGAAAATTTTCGATAATAAATGGTAATTGTTTAAATCAGAACCGTAATGGCAAAGCACCACGGCCAATGCTGCGAGTCCGCGGAGCTGCTGAACACCAATATTAAGCTGTGATTTTTTAATTAACTGCATTAAAAATTTCTATCCAACGCATTTTCCCAGCCTCATCTTCTACTTTATTCTGATTTAGAAAAGGTTCTGCCAGCATGCTCATATATGCCGTTGGATTACGGTCAAGCTCAATAATTCTATCTATCAAAGGGCTGAAATCCAATTTGTTTAATTGCAGTTTCATTTTTTGGGCTTTACCAATGGTTTTAAGCTTGCGACGAACTTTATAATATAACTTAGTATAAGTTGCCGGCCGGTAATCTTTAAAATTATACTGGCAGTTTGACTCTAAAAAATCTACTATGTTTTGATTAGCAACCGGTACATAGCTTGAGGCATCAACTAAGCTTTTTGGATTAAATACTTCGCTAATTAATGGATCGCCACAATAAATAGGTATGCTATTCATTTGCATGGCATCGTAAAGTTTTTCGGTCTGGTATCCTGGGTAAGCGTAACTCTCAAAGGCGATCGTAAATTTATAAGGTGTTAAAAATTGCCGTTTAATCTCCCATTTACTGCCGGTATATTGCGAATCAATAGATGGCATATTATTCATTGATCGGCCTGGTGCATCTACTTTTTTGTATTTAGATAGTTGCCTGAAAAACTCTTCCCGATAAGGAATATGGTTGGAATATAGAAAGTTGCAGAATTTAGTTTTTTTATTGAACTCTTCTTCCACATTTATATTTTTTATAAGTGATTTTGGATCTAAGCCATGCCATTGGATTCTTCTATAACGGTTGTTGTTTACTTCTTTTGCCGTAGGTACACCAAATGCCCAATCACAAATGCTTAAATCAGGCGTGATGCATTCGCAATAATAGCCTATCCTGAGGTAATTACCCTTAGATGGAACATCATTTCCGTAGGGTCCGAAAATAATAACATCCGGATTTTCAGATTTGACGAAATCAAACATTTGCGATAGTCCATTTTTATCAAAAACTTCTTCTTTAAATCCCTCAAATGATAATCCATTCTGAACTTTAATTTTAATCGCTTTTTTCAATGAAAAGGGTTTTTAGATGACCAAGATAAAATCTAATAAAAAACAGGGAAGGCGATTTAAGCCCAAAAACTAAAAAACGGCTAAAATTATTTTCTGCAGTTTTTTCGATTTGGGTAACAACTTTTAAGTACCTGGTTAACTTAAAAATGTACTTAAACAAAACGATCTTTTTCTTTAAATTTTTCGTTTTTTTTAAATAATCCTTAACAATTTTTAATTTTTCGTATTTGAATAACAAACTGTCTTTAAATGTTTTGGCATCCTCATGCTCTCTAAAATAAGACAAGTTTAGCGGCAGGTAATTAATTTCTTCTTCCTTTAAATCAAAATTTAATATCATTCCCCAATCAAATGAATAATGTAAACTCTTGTCAATATTTAATTTTTGAATGTTTTGGAGTATAATCCACTGTGAGGGTTGTTGAAAGTAGGATTTTTCACTGATTAAGCCATTAAATGTCAGGTTTCTAACCAATGTAGGTGGATTTTCATTTTTATAATTTGTAAAATGGGTACAACCACCTGCAATAATCTTTTGCTTATTGTTTTTTAAATAATGCCCGGCGATATTAAACAATGCCTTTTCTGCAAGTAAATCATCACTGTTTATCCAGTTAAAAATTTGCCCAGTACAATGATTTAATCCTTTAAGAATAGCATCTACTTGTCCGTTATCTGATTCTGAAATCCAATACTTTAAATGAGATTCGTATTTTTTTATAATTTCGACCGTATTGTCTTTACTTCCACCATCCACAATAATAAACTCAAGATTTGGGTAGTTTTGATTAATTATAGACAATAGGGTTTCTTCAATATATTTAGCCTGGTTGTAACTTGGGGTAACGATTGAGATTTTTGGCCAGTTATTTATGCCATTATAAATATCCGGATGAACCTCATTAATCCATGGCCAGCTTTTTTCGTTTTTATTTTGATTATCGCCTGTCATTAGTGTTTAAATCATTTCAAATTGACAGTTCAAACGATTAATATGAATTCGGGTGGCTGGTTTTTTTAATAGATTTCGTTCTAACTTATTCAAAATCCTACTAAAAATTTTTAAGTCAAACAGGATCGAATATTTTAATACCAATCGAATAATCTTAATGGCCTTAAGCATCCTTAAATCATTTAAAATGGAAGGTGGTAAGTCTTTTTTTTCTTTGTCTATAATTTTGTTTACTTCAGCCTGGTAAGTATTTAAAAAATTGAGCGAAAGTTGGTTGGCAGATCGCATTCTGAAGCCACCGATCAGTACATCACAGGGATAAAGATTTGAAAATTTGAAGAAACGAATCCATAGATCAAAATCAGCGGCATATTTGTAATCTATATTTAAACAGCCTCCGGCTTTTTCCCAAAGATTTTTTCTCCAGGCGGTTGATTCCTGTTGCAACCACTGGTAATTGTGTGTATAAAAGTCATATTTAGTAAAGCCAATTGCCCTATCGGCACCAATTACTCTTCCTTTTTCGTCAAAAGAAATATTAATGCCTGTAATCCAATCTACCTGAGGAAAAGCATTAAAAATCTCTGCTACATTAAATAAAGCTCCAGAATTTAACAAGTCATCAGAGTTAATCCACATTAATATTTCTCCCGTGGCCTTTTCGAATCCTTTATTTAATGCATAGTATAATCCTCTGTCTTCTTCTGTACACCAATAAGCAATCTTAGCTTCGTGTTTTTTAATAATATCCACACTACTGTCACTGCTTTTGCCATCAATAATAATATACTCTAAGTTAGGATAACCTTGCTCCGTAACCGATAGAATGGTTTTTTCTAAATATGCATCTTGATTTAAATTAGTGGTTACGATAGAGATTTTTGGCCAGTTAACCCGTTGCTTACTCATTTATTTCAGGCTTTATATAAAACTGTTTTAATTTTTCAAGATCTCTCCGCTTATGCTGATGATTTACATTAATCTCTCCAATAAAACTTTCGGTACTTTGATGAGGAATAATTACAGGTTCTTCCTTCGCGTATCTTTTTAAAATATCGTGTACCAAAATATCAGGTGAATAATGGTTGTATATTAGTTTTAGAAACCGCTGGTCTATACCTAACTTATTCAGTTTTCTGAATTTAAGCATAGCTTTTTCCATTTTAAAGGAAGGATCAAAACGCCGGTCAAATAATCCACCCATAATTAAGTCGGTATGATCTGGATGATCCCTGATAATATGGAGCGTTTTATTGGAATTCATCCATTCATCCACCATTAATTTTTCCCGCTCAGAAGCTATACTGTCAATATCCCTAACAAGTGCATGAGATACAGATTTATCGTCTAAAACCAAATAACGCCAAAACGTGTATCTAAAATCAATGCCTCTGCTCTTCATAATAATGAGCTCGCAACGGTAGCTTTTTATTTTTTTTAATACTTCTTCCTTTAAATCGTCACTCACATATATTCTGATGACCCAATCAGGAAAAAATGTATGGTAACTCGTCATGCAGGAATCTATATTGGCGAAATATTTTTTATCATGACCAAATAAAGAAAAAGAGATTACTTTCTTATTTGCTTGGGGAAACAGAATGGCCTGCTTTATTTTAAATAAGGAGAAATTGATTTTACAACCAGAAACCTCATTTAAAATATTTTTGGTAATGTTTTTTAGAATGTGATAGATGGTCACCAGATTTTGTAATGGATATCTTTAATTTTTAGTTCCCCGTACCCGAAATTATCTTCCAGGTTATAGTTTTTCCCACTTTCGCAATCTGCACCTTTGATATTTAAGGTGTATCTGTTTTCTATTTTATATAAAAAAAGCTTACCGGGAATGGTAATCATTATGTTGAGGTTATAATTGCCAGAGAAAATATTATCGGGTAAAATAACATCAAATTTTATGTTTACTTCGCCATTTTTAACAGATATTTTCTTTCCGTGCGTGTAGTATAGGCTGCCGAATAAAATGGAGATGTTTTTAACGGGATCCACTAAATACAATTCAATATCAATTAAATCTTCAATAAAAGATTCTGCCCGTAATTCTACTGAGATAATTTTATCTTTTATATTGATAAATGCAGTGGATTGTTGATTAATTAATATTTCTTTAATTAAGAAGTTATTATTTCTGTTGTTGGCAAAATAAGTTTCTATGTCAATATAGTTTTCTTGCGAAAGAAGGCTGTTATAACTGTTAATAGACTGTTTTATTCCCCCTTCGAACAAAATCTTTGATTTATCGAGTAAAATTCCCTTATTGCAAAGTGATTCTATGCTTGACATGTTATGACTCACAAATAAAACAGTTCTGCCTTCTCCTTTGCTTACTTCTCCCATTTTACCCAGGCACTTTTTTTGAAACTCCGCATCGCCAACGGCTAATACCTCATCTACAATTAAAATTTCTGATTCTAAGTGTGCCGCTACCGCAAAGGCCAACCGCACGTACATACCTGATGAATACCGTTTTACCGGTGTGTCGAGATAACGTTCTATCCCGGCAAAATCTACAATTTCTTCTAATTTTCGTTGAATTTCCTTTTTGCGCATGCCTAATATGGCTCCATTTAAAAAGATATTTTCACGGCCAGAAAGTTCAGGATGGAATCCTGTACCTACTTCCAGCAAACTTGCAATGCGCCCCCTACCACTTATTTTTCCGGAGGTAGGTGCTGTAACCTTACTTAAAATTTTAAGTAGTGTACTTTTTCCTGCGCCGTTTCTTCCAATAATCCCAACAGCATCTCCCTGTTCAATTTCGAAACTAATGTCTTTTAAACTCCAAACAACATCGCTCTCACTTTTAATTTTCTGATTATTGAGTTCGCCAATTTTTAAAAAAGGATCTTCTTTGCCCCGGATACGGGCAAACCAACGCTCTAAATCGCGACTGACAGTTCCGGTGCCTATTTGTCCGAGTTGATAGGCTTTGCTTATGTTTTCTGATTTTATGGCGATGTTCGACATTTTATGCACTTAACGGTTAACGAATTTAATACTGATCATTAAACCGTATCGATAAAAGTTTTTTCTACTTTATTGAAAATAATCATCCCGAACAGGAGTACAAGTAAACTGGTACCGGTGGCGTAACCTAAGCTGTACCAGCTAAAACTCCCTTCGCCCAAAAAGCCATTTCTAAAGGTTTCTATAATTGGCGTCATGGGGTTGTATTCTATAATCCAGCTATAAGTGGGGTATTTTTCAATCGCGGTTGAAAGCGGGTAAATCACAGTTGTAGCATACATTAGAAGTTGTACACCAAACGCAACTAAGAAGGCTAAATCTCTGTATTTGGTCGTCATAGCAGAAATAATCATACCTGCTCCTAAGCCGAGCAGCGCCATTAATATTACCACAATTGGGAATAATAAAATGGCCCAGGAGGGTTGAAAGTTCGCACCAGATAAATAATAATATACCATTAAAATGAGGAATAAGATCATTTGAACGGCAAAGCGAACCAGGTTGCTCACCACAATGCTTAAAGGCATAATCAGCCTTGGAAAATACACTTTCCCAAAAATGCCTGCATTATCTCTAAATACGGTCGATGTTTTGTTTAAACAATCAGCAAAATAATTCCAGGCCGTAATGCCTGCCATGTAGAACAAAGGTTTAGGTAATCCATCTGTAGAGATACCCGCCAGGTTACCAAAAATAAACGTAAAAATGATGGTGGTAAACAGCGGTTGGATAAAGAACCACAGCGGCCCTAAAATCGTTTGCTT
Source organism: Pedobacter nototheniae (assembly GCF_032678625.1). Classification (GTDB taxonomy): domain Bacteria; phylum Bacteroidota; class Bacteroidia; order Sphingobacteriales; family Sphingobacteriaceae; genus Pedobacter; species Pedobacter nototheniae_A. The sequence continues at coordinate 38,666 of NZ_JAVTSO010000006.1, forward strand.
GTAAAAAGAAACAAAATCACGGCGTACTAAAAGCCAAAGCAGATCGCGGTAGGCCCAAACTTCATTTAATTTAAGATCAAAGACCGAACTTTTAGATTCTATTAGCCAATCATGCTGATGAATATCTGTATTTAAATCTGGTTTATGCAATATATTTTATTTAGCGTATTTTTTTTTGCCTGAATGCAATTTTCTTAGGCACCTAATAAGTTACTTACTTTTTGCGTGTAGTTGTGATAACCAAAAGTATTAAAAACAGCATATTGCTGTTTAAGCCTGCTCTCTGCCTCTAAAGGATGATTTAAGGCATGCAAAGTACTTTGGTAAATTGCTGTGGCATCCTCAGGGTCAATTAACTCACCCAACTGGCCGTTTAGCAAAGCATCTGTACTGCCGTCTTTATTGCCGGCTATTACCGCACAACCGTAAGCCGCTGCTTCTATAAATACCAATCCAAAACCTTCAGCTTTACTGGGCATGATAAATACATCAGCAAGTTGATAATGTAAGCCCAATTCGGCATCTTTAATGTAACCGGTGCAGGTTACATTTTTTTCTAACCCACACTTTTCAATTAACTTATCAATGCGTTCCTGTTCCGGAGCATCAGCCTTTCCAACCAATAAATAAATTAAATCAGGGTATACCTTAACTATTTCTTTCAGGCAATTGATAATTAGATCGTAACCTTTATATTGCTCTGATGAGGCTAAGCGGCAAATGGTTAGCAATACCTTTTGATTGGGATTGATGCCATACCTTTCTAAAAGCAACGCTGATTTTGTAATCTCCTTTGGCCATAAGAAATAGGGATCTAAACAATTATTTAGGATTTTTATGTGGTTTGGTTCTATTTTATTTACTTCAGTAAGCCGGCTTGCTGTATAATGACTAACTGCCCAGATTTCTATTTTGTTAAGTAATTGCCTTTTCCAACGCTCTAATGTATTCCACACTTCTATTCCATGAACAAATAGTATAATCCGTAAGCTTGGTTTTAACTTTTTTAGGATCCTGGCAAAGGTTAATAAATGCACATGGCTTAATATCAGAATATCGGCCTTTAAACCTTGTTTAATTGATGCTAAGCCAAAAGCAACTTGTTTGCCGTGATAACCTTTAAAAGCAGATTGTGGTATATAATTTAAATCAGGCTGGTTATCGTACATCGATAAAACCGTAAACGAACGAATTTTTTGCTCGATGTTTAAATCGCTCAGGGTTTTTGAAAATGTTCGGCACACCTGCTCAATACCTCCGGTTAAACCAAAGGTATGTAAGGTTAAGAAAAGAACATTTTTATTTTTCAAATGATGAAGTTACGTAAAGCGCCATGGCTTTAGACCAGTGAAGTTTTCCTTGTTTAAAATCATCAGTCAATTGCATTGCCTTCTTATTGTTATTCAGGGTTAATTGATTTAAAAAAGGTTGGTTTTCTTTTAACCATTTTTGAAATGGAAAGGTGAAGCCCATTTTAGGCCTGTTCCATATTTTATCCGGTAAAAAATTAATAAAGGTATTCACCAATAATGATTTGGGTTTGTCGCCTTTAAATTTTATAGCATGATTAATTTGAGCCAAAGCACATATTAAGTCCTGATCTAAAAAAGGAACCCGTACCTCAATACCGTGTTGCATGCTCATGGAGTCTGTATCCTTAAGCAATTGGTTTTGCATGTACATATTACTTTCCAGCCAGCTTGCCTGTTCTTCGGGTTTCAGGTTGGCAGGCATGGCATCAACTTTCATGTTTTTTAAAACCTGATCAACTTCTTTGACTGAGCGATTTAAAAGTGCAGCAATTTCTTTTGGGTCAAATATTCCCCTTAAAAAGAGATAGTGACCAACCGTATTTTTATAGCTTAAGTAATAAATTCTTTTTAGCGCAGGCTTATTCAAATTGATGGCGGATTTAAGAAATACTCCGGGTAATTTAGACAACAGATTAACCAGATTCATTCTTTTAAAAGAGGGATAACCACCAAACAGCTCATCTGCACCAATACCCGAAAGGACCGCTTTTAAGCCATTTTGCTTTGCGAAATAATTGATAAACCACGAATTTATTCCATCCGTGGTAGGCTGATCCATTGCTTTTAAGGCGGTAGGGAATAATGCGTTAAAATTAGATTCTGTAATGGTATACTCCTGGTGTTTTCCATGGATTTTCGAACTTACAATATCCTGATATGGTTTTTCTGAGAAGGTTGTATCTTCAAAGTTTATAGATAACGTATTTAAGTAATTGTTTTCCTGCAGAGCCGTTTGCTCATTAGCCAGCAAACTGATTAAACTACTGTCTATACCACCGCTTAAAAACACACCAATAGGAGCATCTGCAAGTAAATGCGCCTGAATAGCTTTTTTTAAGGAATTGCTGATAATTTCTTTAGCTTCATCCTTCCCGTTAACTTGTTCAGGATGTTTTTCGTTTAAAAATGAATGTATGTTAAAGCTGCTGGTTTGATGATTCCAGGTAAGGTATTTGCCCTTAGGTAATATTTGTACATCAGATAATGTGGTATACGGCTCAGGAATATGCCCGAAGGCTAAAAAGTAAACTTTCCAATCGGGGTTTTCGGTGTAAAACGGACTGATTTTTTTAAAGGCTCTTATTTCTGATGCAAAAACCAATTGCTGCTGGAGGTGGGCATAATAAAGGGGCTTAATACCAGAAGCATCCCGTACTAAAAAACTCAGATTTTTTTTTGCATCATATAACGCAAAAGCAAACATTCCTTTAAGTTTTTCAAAACTTTTGGTTCCCCAGGCAGCATAAGCGGCAAGTATTACCTCGGTATCGCAATGGCTTTTAAATGTAAGACCTAATTCAATTAAAGCTGCTTTTAACTCAGTGAAATTAAAAATTTCGCCGTTATAGGTAATCACCAATTCTCCATCATTGTAATGCATGGGTTGTTCGCCCGCAGTACTTAAATCTATAATAGCCAGTCTGCGATGCCCAAATGCAATTCCATTTTCCTTATTGAAAAAAAAACCGGCTCCATCCGGACCACCGTGCGCCATAATTGTACACATCGATTTGACGCTTGCTTCTATCTCTTCGAATGCGAGATTTTTATCAATTATTCCAGCTATTCTGCACATATTACCTGCTGATATTGATTAATGTTAATGGGGTGTGGTATTAATTTATTTGATTTAAACACAGCTTCGCCCTTTCAGTCACATATAAAAAAAATGACTTTTGCTTTAGAATGTTAGTTTTGAGGGTCCCGTAATTTTATTGGCTTACTTCTTTATTTGTATCGCTCCCCACTAATCGGTATGCTGTAATTAAAATGGTTCTATAAATGCTATAGAAGTGTTAATGTTGATAGAGTAGCCCATATTTTGTAAACGTAAAATAATACGTTGCTTGTTATGTAAAGATACCAACTCAGCAATAATTCCTTTAAATGGGCCGGCTTTAATCAGCACCTTTTGGCCTGGTTTAATATTATACTCAAATATTTCCAGCTCTGTATCCGTCGCTAATAATAACTTTAAGTCCTGAATTTGTTGTTCAGGTATAGAAGTAATATTTCCTGAAAAGTAAATAAACCTGGTTACGCCCTGGGTCATCAATACTTCAGCATGTTCTTTTGCTGATATGTATACAAACAAATAGGATTTAATTAATGGTTCTTCTACAACCTTTTTCCTGTCGCTCCATTGTTTAAGTGTTTTGCGTAAAGGCAGATAAGTTGTTATGTTTTTCCTAATAAGTTCATTATAAGCTTTTTTTTCAGCTCTTGATCTTGTGTAAATCGGATACCATCTATAATTATTATCAATCATTGAACTGGAAAATTATGATTAAGGAGTTTAAAGATCAGCCTATTAAAGCTATTTGTTTATATAATTAGCTAATTTATTTTTTCTTCCAAAACATCCACCATTTCCGGTTCTCATCTTCATAATAGCCTGATCCGGAGTATCCTGAATAATCAGAATAATAATAAGTACTGTTACCGCTGCCACGACTATAATCAGTTGTATAGTAATTGGAGTAGAGCGCATCGTCTCCAAAAGCATTTAAAATAATGGCTAAGTTACTTAAGCCATACTCCCGCGATAAACGTTCGGGAATTGCTGCGGCCCGTTGCTGTGACACACCAGAACGAATAACAAACAGATTTACATCAGATTTTCTGATCAACGGAATGGCATCCGATACCAGGCCAACCGGAGCAGTATCGACCAATACATAATCATATATTGGGCTTAACTTATCCAATAGTTCTTTCATTGCTGCAGAATGCAATAATTCAGAAGGGTTAGGTGGCGTTGGCCCCGACGGAATAAAATCTATATGATGCAACTCATCATGCACAAGTACATCTTCCAAGGCATGCTGCCCGGAAAGGAGCGTGCTTAAACCTTTTTTGTTATCGTTGTTGAATGCCTTATGGAGTTTTGATTTTCTTAAATCTGCTGCTATTAAAATTACTTTCTTTTCAATAAGCGCTAATGTACTCGCTAAGTTAACCGTTACAAAAGACTTACCTTCTCCCGAAATTTCTGATGTAATGCATATTGTTTTACTTTGCTTATGGCTGGCCAAAAAGCTTAAATTGGTACGTACAGAACGTACCGATTCAGCAAAAACCGATTTTGGTTTAGATAAAGATAAGGCCTGTTTGCTATCCTGATCAATGAAATCAGGGAACTTTCTAATCACACCAATAATTGGCGTATGCGTTAAACCTTCAACAGTTTCTTTATCATAAATGTAAGGATTTAAGAAGCGCACCAGTAAAATTAAACCAAAGCCGGCTGCAAGGCCAAGCATAATAGCCGTCATATAAATTTTATTGGCATTTGGCGCAATAGAGTAGAAATTTGGATAAGCTAAATTAACGATGGAAGCGCCAGGAACAACTGCCGCCGCATTCATCTCTGCTTCTAATTTTTTCTCAGATAAGAACGAACGCACTTTATTATTAACCTCGAAATTGGCCTGTAGCTTTACATAGTCTTTTTCTTTATTTGGAATTGAACTGATGCTTTGGTTTACCCCCGAAATTTGGTTGTTAATGTATTGGATCGTTTTTTCAGTACTGTTTCGCATGGAGTTAATACTGGTTCTGATGCTGGTTTTTACATTAGCGATTTGCTGTTCAATTTGCTTTACAGGTTGGGAGTTTGCCGTAAATTGGGTAAGTTTAATCTCTCTATTGCTTAATAAGGTATTTAACTGATTAACCAGTATGGATACGCCACTGTTAAGCTCTCCATCCAAATCAAAACCAATTTCTACCTTCGAGCGGTTATTGCTAATTTGCTCTTCCAGTTGTTTAATACCTAAAAGCTTAATGTTTAATTCCGATTTTTGTTTCTCCAGATCAGATAACTTTCCAATCGTTGTAGAAGTTGCTGCGGTTAAGTCTACAATTTTATTCTGTGTTTTATAATTGGCGAGGTTGGTTCCTGATTTTCCTGTTTCTGCATTGATAAAGCCCAGTTGATTGTCTATAAAATCAACAGTTTGCTTAGCCGATCTTCTCCTCTGAATAATATCAAATGCCACATATTCTTTCATAATGGCATTTAATATATCTGCAGCAAAAACAGCATTTGCGTCATTTTGACTTAAGCTCATCACATTGGTAAAGCGCGCTGCTTCAGAAACATATAAACCACCCATTGCCCTGCCAATAAAATCCTCTTTACTGTTAAATTTAAACAGATAGGTGCTTGAACTGGGTAAGTGGTCCTTAATACGGAATATCATATTACCCATATTAATTTGCTGCCCATATTGGTAAGTTACAGTTTCTTTTTTATTGCCTTGAGAAATTTTGAAATGTTGATTGTCTACAGCATTAACTTCATATAATGCATGACTAAAATCGACACTGTCTTGTTTAATTATTTCAATTACAAACGGAACATTTGGGTACAATTCTGTTGTACGCACCCTGCCTTTAATAAAGTAGCTAATTTTATAATTAAGCGTTTTTACTGCATTTAATATTACTTCATTGCTGCGGATGGTAAAACTTTCAGCCTGAATTTTGTCGGTATAATTATAAGGCTGTCCGCCCATTCCTCCACTGGTGTTTATAGCTGGATTACTGTCTTCAAGCTTTAAAGAAGCACCAGTTTGATATAAAGGTGGGGTATACCACAAATATAACCAGGCACCGCAAAGTGCAATTAAAACAGTACCTGCAACCCAATACCAGCGACTAATAAAAACTTTAAATATCTTATAAAAATCTATGGTCTGGCTAACTGCCTGTTTTTGTATGAAATGTTCGCTATTTTCCATTAACGTGTAAGGGTTAGGATTAAGACAGCTAAATTTACCACAACCAAAAAGGGCTGGATAATATTGTTAACCCCCTGCAGTTTTTCGCTTAAAGCAGAACTTTTTGTTGGTTGTAAAACGATAATGTCGTTATTCTGAAGGATAAGCTTTTTACTGGCTAAACTATTAATATCATTCAGGTTTACATAAATAATTTCCGGATGGCTTCGGTCGCCACGAATAATTTTTAAGGTTTTTGGATCAGCTGTTTTTGAAATCCCTCCTGCTTCACCAATAATATCAATTAAGGTTGTATTATCTTTTTCCAAAAGAAAATTACCTTGCTTACTGAATTCGCCCAGCAGGGTAACCTTTAAATTAATTATGCTAAGCTCTATGATTGGATCTTTTAAAAGTTTCTGCTTATAAATATCCTGTATTTTAATAGCAGCCTCGCGCCGGGTTAAACCCGTAACTTCTACTTTGCCAATGGCAGGTAGAGTAACATTCCCATCTGGTTCTACAGGATAAGATAACACATTTGTATTATTGCCCGATTGTGAGGAGTAAGATACACCGGTAGAAGATCCTGAAGTTGTAATGGCCCCAAATTCAGGGTTTTGAAGGTTACGGATAGCCAGTTGATCAATAGGTTTAATTTTATAATAAGCATCGCTTATACCTTGATCGTTTACTACATAAACTTGTTTAATGGTGTCTGTTACAATATCGCTTGAAGCATTAAAAAGAGTACGTTCTTTTCTTACTGAACAAGCTGTAAACAGGAGTGAACAAAATAAAAGAGCATATAAATATTTTAAATAATAATGTATTTGCATAGGTAGTATTCCTGAAAATTAGGGCGATGATTCTTGTAGTTCAATTACAAAAATAGGATTTAATGACGTTGAAAAGAAATCATATTGTATAATGGCCCTCAAAATTTGGCTATATCATCAATAAACAGCCATATAATAGGGTTAAATAGTTTTTCAACGTGCATTTTTGGGGAAATTAATGCCCTTATTCAGCCACCTTATTTCAACGTTAATAATCAGTTGATATGGTTTGTAATTAAGCTCTCCGTTATTACAATTAGAGAATTACCAGCAACTTACCATCAAAATTTTTAAAAGTTAATTTGATTAGGACTTTACCTGAAATTATGAAAACATATACTTAAATGTAACTGCTTTGGTAAAAGCATTTAGTCGCTGTTTTTAATTAGTTTTATGTAGGTAATGTGCTTGTATTTAGACAGTTGTTTTGCTTACTGTGTTTTTTTGATCAAAAATATTTATATTGATAATTGTCAATATTTTAATTTTTTGTAATATTTATAATACATTTTTTTAATACGTTTGTTTCGTTGTTTTCGGCTGTAATCCATCAGCCTAAAGTTGTCTAACCCTTTTTATGAATAAAATTAAGCTGTTTGTCTTATTAGTATTTACTTTTTTTTATGGTAAATCGTTTGCAGTACCCGGTTGTGCTATTAATTACGCCGTTTCAGGCATGGAAAGAATTTATTATGCACCCTTAACTCGAGTATCGGGTTCAAGTTTAGATAATTACGGAGGCTCTCCAACCTATAATAATTCCGGGTTTCCGACTACTTGCCCCAGATACAATTATCAAACTGCAGTATCAGATGGCACAAGATGTTGTATAAACGGAGTTTGCGATGCTTCTTACAGGTATGTGGCTAATTTTACGCCTATAAATTGCCCCCTTGATGATTACATCCCCGTTTTAGTTTTGGTTATGGGCGGGATAGGTTATTCTTTATTAAGGAGGAATAGCCTGAGCATATTTTAATTTATAAATCATTCATCCGTAGAACCGTTCACTTTGTTTGAGTGTTGTTTTAAAAGCCTGTTAAAACTTCTGGTCGATATGCCAAGATAGGCTGCCATATCTTCCTTAGAAATGGTAATCTGTTCTTCTGTTTGCAGCTTTAATAGTTTATCCAATCCATATTCTAAGGTATACAGTTGTTGAAAAGAGGCCCTGGTACTGGTTTGGATAATTCTGGTTGATAGTTCCTGAAGGAGTATTTTATTAAAGGCTGTATTTTCTTCTACCAGCTTAAGGAAAAAATGATCTGGAATGGCATAAACGGTAATATCACTTATGGCTTCAACGTTGCAAAGACAATTGATTTTTTTTAACGCCTCCAGTTCTCCAACAACTTCTCCCGTACCCAAAAATTCAATAATAAAATCTTTGCCATTTTCTTCAGAAATGAAACATTTAGTAATCCCATCCTTGATGATGTAAATGTTTTTAATGGAATCTCCCTGCTCAATAAATCTTGTTCCTTTTGCAAAAGATTTTAGCCTGATGTTTTTTTGATGGCCCGTTTCTGTATAAAAACGTTCTATAAACGATAAAAAAGTAAGGTTCGTACGTAGCATAATTCAGTTCAGGACAATTGTCCTTCCAAGGATTTTTTAATTGGTTTATTTTTGCTGATGTAAAAGTAAACATAACGAGTTGATCATTACCATTCAAATTCGTAAAGAGTTATACATGAATAGGGATAAACAGGTTTATATTAGCTCCAGTACCGTTAAAAACACATTATATGCCAATGAAAAATAAAATTACCGTAATCGCTTTTGATGCAGACGATACACTTTGGGTAAACGAACCCTATTTCAGGGAAACAGAAGCTAAATTTGCTGGTCTTTTAGAAGATTATTTGCCACACCACACAATAACTGCTGAATTATATAAGACAGAAATAGGCAATTTACCTTTATACGGTTATGGAATTAAAGGGTTTATGCTGAGTATGATAGAAACCGTTTTAAGGATAACTGAAGGTACTGTTAATCCGCTAATTATAAGCAAAGCCATAGCGTTAGGGCAGGAAATGCTAAATAAACCCGTTGAATTGTTGGATGGGGTTGAGGATGTTTTAAAAGCATTATTTGGACGTTATAAATTAGTAGTGGCAACCAAGGGTGATTTACTTGATCAGGAGCGGAAGCTTAAAAAATCAGGTTTGGATCATTATTTCCATCATATAGAAATTATGAGCGACAAGCAGGAGAAAGATTATTTAAAATTACTTAAACATTTAGATTGCCCGCCCGAAGAATTTCTAATGCTGGGTAATTCCTTAAAATCTGATGTATTACCCGTGTTGGCTATTGGTGGGCATGCAGCACATATTCCATACCATACCACCTGGGTGCACGAGCATATAGACCATAGCATTGAACATGAAAATTTTTATCAAATGGAAAACCTTGGGGAAGTATTGCCAAGATTAACTGAATGAGCCATTTTAATCCTAAAATATTAGAGACTCTTTTATTAATGCCGAAAAAACAATAATTATATTCAGATGAGAAACAAAATAGATATAGATACCTGGATCAGAAAAGATCATTTTAATTTTTTTAACACTTTTGAAGAGCCATTTTTTGGGGTTACTGTAGATGTTGACTGTACTTTTACCTACCGTGAAGCCAAGGAAATGGGTGTTTCCTTTTTTCTGCTTTACCTGTATAAATCTTTAACAGCCGCCAACCAGATAGAAGCCTTTAAATATAGAATTATAGATAACGAAGTTTGGAAATATGACGAAGTGCATGCTTCGGCAACCATTAGCCGCCCCAACGGAACCTTTGGCTTTAGTTATATGGATTTTAGTCAGGATTTTTCTGAATTTAAAACAGCAGCGTTAGAAGAAATTAAAAAAGTAGAAAAAAGTAATGGATTAATCCTCGGTTCATCCGGACAAAATGTAATTCACTATTCGGCATTGCCTTGGTTAGATTTTAAATCCATGTCGCATGCCAGAAAATTTTCTATTTCTGACAGCTGCCCAAAAATTTCTTTCGGAAAATTTAGGAACGAAGGTGATAAAAAATTAATGCCGGTTTCTATTCATGTAAATCATGCTTTAATGGATGGTTTTCAGGTGAGCCAGTTTGTAGATTGTTACCAGCAACTGTTACAGCAAAACATTAAGCAATTAATACCAGGCTAATATTCTGTTAATAAACAGGAATTAATTTAGATACATGCTTGTAGTAGTATTTATTATTCCTATTTATATTCTGGGTTTTATTGCGGTGTTTTACATGGAATCTCTATGTAAAGCATTATTATTTCTGGCGCTGATAATGATTGCCACATTTATTTTGTGCCTGTTTATTATTTATCCGCCTGAGTCAGCCTTGTTTGTAAGCAGTCTGATGCTCATCTCTACAATGAAAGTAAAAGATTAAAATCAATGAAGTTTCACTTTAATTTGCAAACAAGAAACTTATTGCTATTTTTGCCAACCACAAAAGCAATTGGCTTATTTGATCTCTGGATTGAAAATAAAATTGACAATGTTAGGCATCACATAAAACGGGGGATTAGCTCATTTGGCTAGAGCGCTTCGCTGGCAGTGAAGAGGTGATCGGTTCGAATCCGATATTCTCCACCCTTAAAGGCCGATCTATTCATTTAGATCGGCCTTTTTTATTTCAATTCTGTAAGCATCTTTGTATATTTTAACACAAATGTTTTACAAATGCCAACCTTCAGAGCAATCGTATTAAAACATCATAAAAAAAAGATAATATCTGGACCTGCTTTCTGAAAAATCAATCCGTATAGAAATCATTTATAGTATGTAGATTAATAAAAATATCTTCACCATCAAATCCATTAACTTTAATTATTAATCCAAACCCATAATAAATGGCCACGTATTATCATTAAGTGAAAACCAGCTTTGTAGTTTGTAAAATTCGTTTCCAGCTTCCGAGTAATAAGGATCTCAAAATGGCTAATAAATTTAGTGAAAAGACTTGTGTGAAATGATTTATTAATTTCTTGCTTTCTCGAAATTAAAATTATATTAGATGAATCATCATCTCTCAAAATTTACTTTAAACTAATTAACTGATGAAAAAATTAACGCTCTTCAAAGGCAAAGCTATAGCTTGCCTTGCTCTCCTGTGCCTGTTTTTGATGCAATCCTGTCGTAAGGATAATCTTATGCCTAATTCAAGTGATCTTCAAAAAGGTATTTCTATTGCTGAGGCAAAGCAATATTTTGAAGCGAATTTAAAACAGGTAACAAATTCAAAGAAATTAATGAGCACTGGAAAAGGTGCTCAAAATTCGGGGGTTACAAATTTGGAGGCCTTATTGAATAACAAAAAGCCATTATGGGATAAAGCATACCGAAGCTTAGTTTCTAATGGTAATGCAGTAAAAATACCTTTAGATTTTGGCTCTGCAATGGCAGTTGTTGGATCTAAAAAGCAGGTAATGCCTTTCAGCTCACTTAACTATCTTTATATGTACAAAGATAGCTCATCTCAAATACATGCTGAATGGGTTATTTTAAAACCTGATTCTGTATGGCTATATGGAAATAGAGAAAACTACTTAGGTAAAATATATGTTAAAGATTGGGATGGTAAACCCCTTAAAACACTTTCTTTTCCTGCAATTACTAATAATAGTCCAACAGCAAGAACTTCAATTGGAGCAAAAGGAAAAATTATGTCGGCCCCAACTGAACCCATCCTGGGTGAAAACGGTTATACATTCTGCATAAGATTCAAAACTGATGTATGCACCTGTCCAAGTGGACCTTGTGACTGGTTGACCTGTAATGTTTGTGGAAGAACGGCTTGCGCAAATGACATTTCAATATGGATAACTCAAGATGTCTTTGGTGATCCAACCAATGGACCAAGTGGATCAGGTGGTACTGGAGAACCTCCTGTATCTAATCCAGGTACAGGAGGTGGTTCTTCAAATCCAAATAACTACACTCCTGATAATTGCGATCCATCTCCGAATTACGTTCCCATTCAGTATCCAGATGGTACGAGTAGCATACCAGCTTGCTTACCTGTACCACAAGATCCACCACCACCAATAGCACAACCTGTAAGTGTACAACAGTTTCTAAAATTAAGTTTAAATATTCAGCCCGGTGAAATAGAATTAATCAACTTTATTGATGATCCATCTAACCTAGAAAAGATAAATACGCTGTCAATTTACTTTGTTCAAAATGGTGGCGCTACGTCAGAAGGTAACATAGAATTTTTAAGGTGGGTGAGTGTATATTTAATAGAAAATCCAAATGTAAGCATAGAAGCGTTAGTACAGTTTAATAATTCAGTTAAGACTAACCCCTTTGCGCTTATACAAGATGTGCCATGCGAAACATTGAAAAAATGGATTGCTACAGCTAAGTTTGTTCCTGATGCGTCAATTATAAACAAGTTAAGAACATTAGCTGACAATTATGTTGATCAGAGGAGGACGTACTATCACAAATATATTGCCTACATACAAAATATAAATGCCGCTTTTAGTCCTATAGTTAATATGGATAATTTTTCGGTAACAATAACTACCTTACCTGAGATAAATGGTATAAGAATAACAGCCGATCAATTTATTCATTACATTAGAACAAACCTTAATTCGTTAACAGACGGTACTAAAACTTTTATGCCATATAATTATTACGGAATTGATGATCGTTCAAAATGGGTTTCAAATGATCCAAAAGGAAGTATTCTTGCCTTAGATATCTCAGGTCCTGACAATGCTTCTGTTATTACTTCAAAATCTACGTCAAATGGCTGGACATTTACAACAATACACGAACCAATTTATGGGACACATCCGGTTAGTGGACATCGTGATTTTGGATATATTCGAAACGCAGACTTATCATATACCTTTTTTACTAGAGGTGTTGATAGATTAACAACTGGGGATGCCTATTTAGCAGAAGTAATTCCAACACTTATAGGGTTTGAAAAAGGACTTCCTTTCTCACAAGCAGATAAATTATGGACTTCTTTTCAGTATGGGATTGTTAATTTTGTAAATTTAAACGGAGGAGTAGCTTCCATAGATGTACCAGAAATTTTAAGACCAAAATGGAATTTAGTTAAAGAAGTGATTGACGGTAAAAAACCATTAAGTGTCTTATCCAAAAATTGTCCTGATTAGCTGATTTAAAATGAAAAAAAAAACAATCTTTTATATATTATACTTTATTTGCTTGATACAAGCGATACTGTTTTTAATGTTTCCTTTTGGGGGGCTTTCAACTATCGCAGACTATATTTCAGTTGGAATGTGGTCTGAAAAATCAATTAATAACTGGGCCTTAACTCATAACAGAGAATATTTAAGTAAATTATTTCATCTTTTTAATGTTGCGTCGACTATTCTTTATTTTGGGTCAATTTATTTTTGTTCTATAATCCCTCTATTCTACAAGATGAAAAATGAAGAAAAATATAGTATAGGGATCATTTCGGGGTTAATTTGTATATCCATAATTATTATCGGAAATATAATTAAATTACTCTAATCAATTTTTACGAAAGTTTTCAGCAAAATGGTGGCATTGCTTCTGAAGGTTGCGTAGAATTTCAAGGAGGTCTACAGAGCCTGAATGGCATCAAAGGGGTTTTCAATAATGTTTTAGATTAAAGCAATTTATAAATGCAAGCAAACGAATTTGTTGAGAAAATTGGCTCGTTAAAACCAAGTCGGGAAGAATTTAAAGCTGATACCCCAAGTGATCTGATTGACTATTGGATCAAACAATTTGAGATTAAAAAAATTTCGGATAGGTAGGAGAATAATGAAATCATGAATTTGCTTTCAAACTATGATTTAAGCGAATTACGGATTAATAATATAACTTTTGATCCTAACTATCAAGAAGATGAGGAGTATTTATATTTTGGATTTGATATAAACGATAGATTAGTCCTTAATAAAAATAATGGAAAAATTTTCTCATTCGATCCGTTTGGAGATAGAGTTGTATTTGCATGTGCAGAAAACTCTGATAAATTTCTTGATGCACTTTTTGAGATAATGCGGTTTTCAAAAGAAAAAATGATAAATATTTATCCTGAAGAAATTAGAGATGAAAAATCCTCAAAAGTTGCGTACATAACTGCTTTAAAGGCAGGAGGTCAAGAGTATGAAGAATATTATAAATCAATATTGTGGTTAGAATAAATGTGCATCATCCGGTAATCAAATTGGTAGCCAGTTTGGACCGAAACAGAAGGGGCACTTTCACCGAAATACACTGGCTTACTTCTTTTTCTATGTGCATTTATTGCGCTCGTGTCGTAGAGATAATCGAATTCCAAATTCATGGAAAAATGGAGAAAGATTTGTTACAGTTTTTAGTGGATTAACGGGTATTTACATAATGATTCCTAACTATGCAGGGCCAAATTATTTTGCAGCCTCAGGACATGCAGGATCTTATACAACACCACCAGTAACACATTACTACTTTACTGCAAGGGGGGGTAAGTAAAATAACATTATGGAAATTACAATAAAACTTATGAGAAAAATATTAATAATAAATGCCTTAATATTATTTTCACTTGCAACATTTGGGCAGGGTAAAGAAAATGAGAAAGAGTGGCTTCAATCCTATAAAGATCAGGTTTTTTATAATGGACTCTTGAAAGGATTAGGAAATAAAGAAGTAACTGATAAATTAATAAGTTTAGATAAATCATTTTATAATCCTGTCTTTATAATTCTTCATGGAAAAGCCATTATTAAAGGGAGCGACTATTTAGTTGAATTGATAAGAAAAGATTATGATCAACAACAGGGTCGTGTTGCAGCGCCTGCATCTGGAAGAAGACCTTTTTTGGTTGCGCTTCGATTTTATCAAAGTGAAAAACTTAATCAAATGGCGAAGGAAGAATATAACAAATGGATGAAAATGCCAAATAGACAAAAGTCTATTAATGAGGCTAATAATGCCTATTAGAGTAATCTTTATTTAAATGTTAGAAACCTCTTTATGCATTTCAAAACAATTGTTTGCTGATTTCCTACCTTGAAGGCATTAATTCGATCTGCTCAGAACTTATCATTTACTTTAAAAATGAAATAAAACATAGACGGAATTAATAATTAGTAACGGATGAATTGGAGTTACTTAGACTTATTAAGATAAAAAAGATGCAGAGGTAGCATGCCTCTGCATAATAACATTACTCTAACCCAATTCAAGCTTGAAATCAACCTCACTAAATGTTATCAATGTAATAACTGATTTAATTAAGGATGGTTTAAAAAACTACATTATCATACAAAGAAGTATATTTTATAAACATTTCTTTTCCCTATAATTATTATTATGGATAATTTATGTAATTAAATGGCTATCAATAAAATACTTTAATCGAAACTAATCAATAAGGAGGAGCTTGCAAGAAGATTATGACCGGATATTGGGCCTCCCAGTTTTTACGATGATCGGTTAGCATCCATGTTCTCCACCCTTAAAACACAATTTACGCTTTTAGATTATTTCTAAAGGCATTTTAACTACACTGTGAGTACTATTTTTCCAGCGGTTCTACGGGTTTCAACTTGTTGATGTGCTTCCACCATAGCTGTGAAAGGATATGTTTTAGCTATATATGATTTTAATTTTCCTGTCGACAATAAATCGGCGAAAGCTCTTAGCGCCTCTCCATTAAATTGTAAACCCCACAAAGATAAGGTCACTTTTTTTTCCTGTGCTTTAGACATCAGTTGATCGTTTGTAAGCGCCAAAATTGAAATGATTGTACCACCTGGCTTGGTTACATCAATAGAATGTTCCAATGTTTCTCCTCCAACAGTATCAAAAACAAAATCAACATCTTTAACTATTTCCCAGAAATTTTCAGTTTGATAATCAATATGTTTATCAGCACCAAGAGCCATAACAAAATTGTGGTTTTTGCCGGAAGACGTTGCGATTACTTCAGCGCCTAAATATTTAGCTATTTGTACTGCGTAATGGCCCACACCACCTGCAGCCCCATGAATAAGAATTTTGTTTCCTTTCTTAATCTTCATTCCATCAACCAGTGGCTGCCACGCGGTCAAACCAGCCATAGGGGAAGCAGCAGCTTCTTCGAAAGTAATACTCTCTGGTTTACGAGCTAATAAATTTACATTGACTGCAACGAATTCGGCATAACCTCCGGCATTTTGTAAAAGTGCAAAAACAGCATCACCTATTTCAAATCCATCAGTATTGTCAGACTTTTCGACAATTTCCCCGGATATGTCCCAACCCATGATTACCGGTCGTTCTTCGCCGAATATATGCGTGATAAATGCAGGTGTGTTTCGATAAATGGTATCTGCTGGGTTTATGCCGATGGCTTTTACCCTGATTAGAACTTCTCCACTTTTTAAAGTAGGTTTTTGTACTTCGCCAAGAACCAGTCTGTCGGCCCCTCCGGCTTCATATAATAAATATGCTTTCATCTGTTTGTTTTTTTATGCTTCATTTCAAAGCTCAAAAATTTGAGTACGGCTTAGTCAGGCTGGACTCATATTAATCAAAAATGAACGTTAAGCTACCGTTATCTGTGCTGTACGATTAACTGCCTGCAATAATTTTCAAAAAGTTAGCACTATTTTTCAATTTTAAATGTTTTTACTAAATATTTTTTTAATGCTGCGCAAGAGAAAAAGTAGATTTAACTGTATGAAAAAAATATAAGCCTGAAAGGGCTTTTTTAATTTATAAGCCTTATTTTTACCACCTTATGCAAAACGATAAAAAAGAAATATTCGAAAGCGTTGCACAACGTTTAAAAATTGAAGGTTTTAATGTGGTAAACCGCGATGAAACCCGTCCATGGGGAGGTTTTTTTGTAATTGATGAAGCGCAGGCGCAGCAATTTGCCGATACTTATTTTGATGGCTTAAATGTTGAAGACCTTAAAATTGGCGGAAAATTAAGTCCTAAAATTTTAATTGTAGCACCTAATACACGTCTTTCGTGGCAATATCATCACCGTCGTGCCGAAATTTGGCAAGTGGTAACGGGTACAGTTGGCATTAAAACCAGTCAAACCGATGAAGAAGGTGAAGTAAAAAAATATAACCCTAAAGATCAGATTAAATTACAACAAGGCGAACGCCACCGTTTAATCGGTTTGGAAGATTGGGGTGTTGTAGCCGAAATTTGGCAACATACAGATGCTTCAAATCCATCAGATGAAAGTGATATCGTTAGAGTACAAGACGATTTCGGAAGATAAAAAATTTTAAGACTGTATTAATTTACCTTATACCGTAATAAAATAACCGGGAAATCGGAACGGTAGGGGATTAGTACAGTCTTTTTACTTAAACTACACCACGCTCTAAAAAAGGTTTTCTGTTCTATAGAAACCAAAAACCTAAAAAATTCGTTAATAACAGTACAATACACACACAAATAGTAAATGATTATCTTAATATTTTTTCTTGCACACTGGTTTCTTTCACTTTTTAGCCAAACTTTTTTTCTGCACCGTTACTCCTCACATAAAATGTTTAAAATGGAGCCTTTTTGGGAAAAGTTTTTCTACTTGGTATTATTGATCTCGCAAGGTTCTTCTTTTCTAAACCCAAGGGCTTATGCCATTTTACATCGCATGCACCATGCGTATAGCGATACAGAGAAAGATCCACATTCTCCCCATTTCTTTAAAGATGTATTCGGGATGATGATTGCAACCAAGAACATGTATTTAAATTATTTACGCTTTAAGGTAGAACCCGAGCCAGCTTTTAGAGGAAATTATCCGGAATGGCCACTTGTTGACCGCATTGGAGATTCGTGGATCTGGAGAATTTCTTGCGGTTTATTTTACATTGGCTTTTATGTTGTTTTTGCAAACCACTGGTGGATGTTTTTATTGTTGCCAATCCATTTCCTGATGGGTCCATTACACGGTGCAATTGTAAACTGGTGCGGTCATAAATATGGCTATTCAAACCACGATAATGAAGACCATAGCAAAAACTCGCTTCCCTGGGATTTCTTGTTAATGGGCGAATTGTTTCAAAACAACCACCATAAAAAACCTAACAGTCCAAATTTTGCATCTAAATGGTGGGAATTTGACCCAACTTACCCGGTAATGAAGGTTTTGCACTGGATGCGCATCATCAAAATCAGAAAGGTTTAATTTTAATATTATGATCAATCTGCTCAAAATTGTTTTCTCGGCACTGTTTATTTTTATGTGTTATAAAGTAATCAGTACTTCTTTAGAGAGTAACCTTTTTGAGCAGTGGGATTTTCTTGGCAGCATTCCCTGGATGCGCGCCACATTATGGGATTTTTATGCCAACATCTTCATAATCACCTTGTGGATGTTTTATAAAGAAAAAAACGTTTTTCTTAAAATCGTTTGGACCATTTTATTCGTATGTTTAGGTAGCATTGGCACTTTAGGTTATGTTTTAGTTCAATTATTTAAACTAAAAACAGGCGAAGGTGTTAAAGAATTGCTCGACAATAGGTAGAAGGCGAGGTATAAGGCAAAAGGTTTAACCTGGCGATTATACAAGCCTTAAATCTTTAGTTTTAACCCCTAAACCCTACATGGATTATAAACATATTCTATTTATAGCGCTTCTCTCCTTAATTGCCTGCAGCAGCATTATGGCCATCGTTTGGCTGTGGGCAAAAAAAATTAAAAATGCCGGTGTTGTTGATGTTTTCTGGGCTTTAAATTTTCCGGTAATTACCCTTATTATTTTCTTTTTATCTGAAGGCTTCGAAACCCGAAAGCTTTTAATCTGTGGAATGTTCTTGTTGGCAGAGTTGCGTTTGGGTTTACATTTATGGCAACGTGTAATAGGTCATTTAAGCGAAGAAGAAGGGCGATACCAGCAATTGCGTAAAGAATGGGGACAAAATGCCAATCGAAATTTCTTTTGGTTTTTTCAATTTCAGGCCATCTCTAATGTGCTTTTAGCTATTCCATTTTTCATTATCACTGCCAATCCCACGAGAAGCATTTCTATTTTAGAATACTTGGGTTTAATAATATGGATAATTTCTTTTTTTGGAGAAATGATTGCCGACAGGCAGCTTGTCGCCTTTAAAAAAGACCCAAGCAATAAGGGGAAGGTTTGCAATACCGGACTCTGGCAATATAGCAGGCATCCAAATTATTTCTTCGAATGGCTAACCTGGATGGGCTATTTCGTTTTTGCCTTAGCATCGCCCTTGGGTATTTTGGCTGTTATTAGTCCGGTCATTATTTTATATTTATTATTAAAAGTTACGGGTGTTCCAAATAATGAAGAACAAAATTTAAGGAGCAAACCCGAAGCGTATAAAAAATACCAGCAAACAACCAGTGCCTTTTTTCCCTGGAGTAAAAAGACCGGAAAATAGAAAATGGATGTGTATTTGTAAATCCATCAATCATTTTACCTCGTATTTCATTCAACAACCATCTTACATATTATGTGGTACAATAAACTATTAGAAAACGATAAACTTCCCGATGCTGCATTGCGTATTGGTATTAGAAAACTGCTTAAACAACGTTTGGATGATGAAACGCTGAAAGATGAAGAATTGCAGCAGCAGAAATTTATGGATTTGGTAGCGGAGTTAAAATCTTCTCCAATTGCAGTAAATACTGCCGATGCCAATGAGCAGCATTACGAATTACCTACGCAATTTTTTCAATATTGTTTAGGTAAAAACTTAAAGTACAGTAGCGGTTACTGGAAGCCAGGTGTTAAAGATATCGATACTTCGGAAGACGATATGCTGGCATTAACCTGTAAACGCGCAGATTTACAAAGTGGGCAAAATGTATTAGAACTGGGTTGTGGCTGGGGTTCTTTATCGTTATATATGTCGGCCAAGTTTCCTGAAAGTAAGTTTACCGTGGTTTCAAATTCGGCTACGCAGAAAATTTTTATTGATGAAACGGCAAAGCAAAGAGGAATTCAGAACCTTACTGTACTTACCGCTGATATGAATATTTTTACCATTGCCGATACTTTTGACAGGGTAGTTTCTGTTGAAATGTTTGAGCATATGCGTAATTACGAATTGTTACTGGCTAAAGTTTCTTCGTTTTTAAAACCCGATGGTAAGTTATTCGTACATATTTTTACACATAAAACTTTGGCTTATAAATATGAGGTTATAGATGAAACCGACTGGATGAGTAAATATTTTTTTACTGGCGGAATTATGCCATCCAACCATTTGTTCTTTTATTTTAACGATGATCTGAAAATAGATAAACATTGGGTAGTTAATGGCACCAATTATGGCAAAACATCCGAAGCCTGGTTAAGCAATATGGATAAGCATAAGAACGAAATTATGCCAATTTTAGAAAGCACATACGGTAAGGATCAGGCTGTGAAATGGTGGGTGTATTGGAGGTTGTTTTATATGGCCTGTGCCGAACTCTTTAATTACAATAAAGGAAATGAATGGATGGTTTGCCATTATTTATTTGCAAAGAATAAATAAGGTAAATAATGCTGGCGGCATTGCCTTACAGCACTTGCCTTAAAATTTATACCTTATTGCCAAATTTAATTTTTTCCAAACCACATTATGAAGAAACTTGCCATTATTGGCTCTGGCATAGCAGGTATGGGTTGCGCCCATAAACTGCAGCATAAATACGATATTACGTTGTTCGAAGAACTGGATTATATTGGTGGACATACCAATACCATTACCCTGGAAGAAGATGGCAAACCCATTTATCTGGATAGTGGTTTTATGGTGTTTAACTATCAAACCTATCCTAATCTTTGCCAATTATTTAAAGAAATAGAAGCTCCGGTTATTAAAACCGATATGTCATTTAGCGTGCAGTTTCTGCCAAAAAAATTAGAATATAGTGGCTCCAGTTTAAACCATTTGTTTGCCCAGCGGAAAAATTTATTCAATGTTTCCTATTTAAAAATGTTGATGCAGATTAACCGTTTTAATAAACAAAGTGTCGAAATTCTGGATAAACCAGAATACCAAAATCATTCTATAGGGCAATTTTTTAAGGAATTTGGCTACAGCAATAACATGCTGTGGCAATACCTGATTCCAATGAGCGCTGCGGTTTGGAGTGCCCCAATGGAACAGATCCTGGATTTTCCGGCGGTTACCCTTATCCGTTTCTTTAAAAACCACGGCTTTTTAGGGCTCGATACCCAACACCAATGGTACACTTTGCAAAATGGAAGTCAGGCCTATCGTGAAAAATTAATAAGCCCTTTCCGCGACAAAATAAAAACCAATACCAAAATTGTTTCTGTAAAACGGTTAGAAAATGGAAGAGTAGAGGTCGAAACGTCAAAAGGAGAAAAATTTGAATTTGATAAAGTAATTATGGCCAGTCATGCGGATCAGACTTTTGAGATAGTGAAAGATAAAACTCCACAGGAAGCAGAGCTACTTTCAAAATTTAAGTATCAGTTAAATAAAGCTGTTGTGCATACCGATGAAAAACAAATGCCACAAGCTAAACTGGCCTGGAGCAGCTGGAACTATAGGGTAGAACAACAAGGTGATAAATTATTACCCAGTACCATTTACTGGATGAATAATTTACAGGGCGTTTCTAAGCAACGAAATTATTTCGTATCGATTAACCCTACCGATACCTTAAATGCAGGTGATGTAATTAAAGAAATTGATTATCATCACCCACTATTTGATGTGCCAGCCATGCAGGCGCAGGAACAGTTGCATAAACTTAATGAAACCGGCCCTATTTATTACTGTGGCAGCTATTTTAAATATGGTTTCCATGAAGATGCATATAAAAGTGCAGTTGATTTATGTGAAAAGTTGTAAATGGAATATAATAAATCTGATTCGACGCCCGCTCATTCCCAATACCTAAATAACAAAAATGATTCGTAAATTGTAGTAAACATGAGCTTACCCATATCGTCATATATCTATACCGCTAAAGTGATGCATCATCGCCTTGCGCCAAAAAAGCATTCTTTTTGGTACAATATATATATGTTTTATATCGATTTGGACGAGATGGATTTATTGGCAGAAAAACTACGATGGTTTAGCAGAAACCGTTTTAATCTGTTTTCATTTAGGGATAAAGAACATCTTCAGCTCCCGAAAGAAAATCCTAACCAAACTAAAAATACACGACAACATTTAGAAGATTATTTAAAAGAAAACGGTGTTGATGGAACAAAATTAAAAATAAAATTGCTCACCAATCTTAACGTGTTGGGTTATAACTTTAATCCGGTTTCTTTTTATTACTGTTTTGATGAGGATGAAAACCCCGTTTGTTGCGTGGCAGAAATTAGTAATACTTATCGCGAAATGAAGCTTTTTTTCTTCGGTAAGGAAGCGTTGCAGGGCGATACCTTTAAAAAAGTGACAACAAAATATTTTTATGTTTCTCCATTCATAGATCACGATGATGTTTTTGATTTTAAATTAAAAGTTCCCGGAGAGCAATTGGATATTAAAATTGATGACCTGGATAAAGCTGGTAATCGATTCTTTATAACCACATTAACAGGAGAGAAAAGGGTGTTAACCAACAGGAGTTTATGGCGGTATTTCTTTTCAATACCTTTAATTCCACTACAGGTTATGGGTATGATTCACTGGCAGGCTTTAAGGTTGTGGCTAAAAAAAATACCTTTTCATCCAAAATCCGAAAACCCTGAACTGCAACGCAACGTATATAAGCCATACAAACCATAACCTAAACGCTCAAAAAAAGATTATGAATACCATTACCGCCACCAAAACATCAACAGGTTTTTTCGAAAGAATAGTACTTAATGCGCTTTCAAAAATGAGCTTAGGTAAGCTGGAACTGACTTTGCCAAATGGCGAAACTTTGTTTTTTGGCCAGGGTGAAAATAAAATTAGTGCAAACATTCAGGTTAATCACCCTGATTTTTTTAAATCAATAGCCCTTTATGGCGATATTGGTTTTGGCGAAGGTTATACCGCTGGCCTTTGGGATACCAGCAACATTACAAATGTTATTAAATGGGTTATCCTGAATATAGAGAATGCACCTTCTGTTAGTGGAAGTAAAGTTAAATCTGCAGCGCTAAACATTTTTAAATGGGTAAATAAACTTTATCATGTACGCAGGGCAAATACATTGGCGGGTTCACAAAAAAATATATCTGAACACTATGATTTAAATAATGATTTTTTTGCAACCTTTCTGGATAAAACCATGACCTACTCAAGTGGTTATTTTAACCAGGGAGATTTAAGCCTGGAAGAATCGCAGTATGCAAAGTACGATCGCTTAGCTAAGCAACTTAAAATAAAATCAACTGATCATGTTTTGGAGATTGGTAGCGGTTGGGGCGGAAATGCAATTTATTTGGCTAAGAATTATGGCTGCAAGGTAACTTCGGTAACGATTTCAAGAGAACAGCAAAAATTAGCAATAGAAAGGGTTAAGAACGAAAAACTGGAAGATAAAGTAGAAATTGTCATTCAGGATTACCGGAAAATTGAAGGTACTTTTGATAAAATTGTGTCTATAGAAATGCTGGAGGCTGTTGGACATCAATATTTAGGTGCCTATTTTGAGAAATGCCAGGATTTATTAAAGCCCGATGGAATTTTGGCTTTTCAAGTGATCACATCGCCCGATAGCCGGTATGATAAACTACGTAATGGAGTAGACTGGATTCAGAAACATATTTTCCCGGGTTCTTTATTGCCCTCTGTGGCGGCCATTAATAATGCGGTAAATGAAACCGGTGATATGACACTGGTTGATTTAAAAGATTTAGGACTCGATTATGCAAAAACCCTTCACCTTTGGTTTATGGAGTTTAACAAAAACCTGGATAAAGTTAAGACATTAGGCTTTGACGAAACTTTTATCCGTAAATGGAATTACTATTTAAATTATTGCGAAGCAGCTTTTACCATGCGAAATATAAATGTGATGCAAATGGTTTATGCCAGGCCAAATAATACCAATCGTTAGTATAAAAATAGCTTTCTTAATATTAGAGTCTTTTTGAATATTTAAGTTGTTTACCGGTCAAATTCTTTAGTTTACCGGTTAATTTATCAGTAACACATAAAAAGTATTTTATGGTACTGTAACAAAATGCAATTTGCATCGACTAATTACAAAAAGATTAACTAATAAACATGAAACGAACTCTACTTTTAATTTTTACTTTAGCTATATTTATTAATGCACAAGCCCAAATACCCGGGATGGGCGGAGTTGGCGGCGGCGGCTCAAAAGCTACAGTTACCGGACGTATTACAGCCGTAATTTTAGATTCATTATCAAAAACACCTATTGATTACGCCACTATTTCTTTGGTTAAAGTTAGCAACAACAAATCTGTTAACGGCGGGGTTACCGACCCAAAGGGTAAAATTACCTTGCAAAATATAGCACCGGATACCTATAAAATAATGATAGGTTTTATGGGATATAAAACAAAATCTATTACAGTAACCACCACGCCATCTAAGCCAGATAATAACCTGGGGAATATTTATATTTCATCAACTGAAAATAATTTGGCTGATGTTCAGATTCAAGGTACCAAAGCTATAATCGAAAATAAAGTAGATAGAATGGTTTACAATGCGGAGGCAGATGGAACCAATGCCGGTGGTGATGCTACAGATGTAATGCGTAAAGTACCCATGCTATCTGTTGATGCAAATGGTGATGTGCAATTACGTGGCGCTGCAGTTCGGGTTTTAATTAATGGAAAACCATCTGGTACCATGGCAAGCAGCGTTTCTGATGCGTTAAAAATGATTCCGGCTGAGCAAATTAAAAGTGTGGAGGTTATTACCAGCCCATCAGCAAAGTACGATGCTGAAGGATCAGGTGGCATTATCAACATCATCACTAAAAAATCAAATGCGCAAGGCGTTAGTGGAAGTGTAAATGCAACTGCCGGAAGCCGCCAAAATAATGGCTCTTTCAATTTAACGGCTAAAACTGGCAGATTGAGCTTAAATACTGCCATAGGAGGCTTTTATGCTTATCCACAAAATACAAGAACAGAATATGTTACCAATACCACCTACCCAAATGGAAGTGTTGTAAATATTTTGCAAAGCGGTAATTCAAAGTGGAATAGAAATGCAGTAAACGGTAGCTTTGGCTTAGATTACGATTTTAATGCATACAACAACATCAGTTCAAACGTAAAATTTAACCGATTCTCAAACGGTGGTCCCAGCGAATCAATCTATAACATCAATGATGCCATTGCCACAAATATAGGCAAGGCAGATATGACAATTAATAACATGGACTGGAATGTTGATTATAAAAAGACGACAAAGAAAGAAGGAGAAGAATTTACCCTTTCTGGTCAGTTATCAACAGGCAGAACGCCAAACAATTTCAGCAATATTCTTACCTCTGCACTGAATCCTAATGGCGAAGAAACCATTAGTGAAAATACGGGTAAAAACAATGAATATACAGCGCAGGCCGATTATACCTATCCATTTACTAAAGCGACTATATTAGAGGTTGGTGCAAAAGGAATTTTCCGTAATATAAAAAGTCAGTATTCAAATTCTTCAGAAAGAGACTTCGATTATACCCAGGATATAGCAGCAGCATACGGAGTAATCAGTTTTGATTTAACGAAAAAGATCAAATTTAAAGGAGGCCTGAGGGCTGAATATACTGATATCAATTTTGCGGGCGGTCCATCAAAAAATAATTATTTTAACCTGTTTCCAAGTGCTGTTATATCGCAAACCTTTAAAGGCAATCAAACCTTAAAATTAAGTTATAACAGAAGAGTTCAGCGGCCATTATTGGCTTATTTAAATCCTTTCAGAAATGAAAGTGACCAGTTTAATATTATGCAGGGTAATCCATTCCTTGATCCGGAATTAAGTCAGAATATGGAATTAGGTTATTCAACATTTATTAAAGGTTCAATCATTAATGCTTCTGTTTATTACCGCCGTACAAATGGCGTAATAGAAAGTTCAATTTCACCATTAACTGAAAATGGGGATACCAAAACGCTTACCAGTTATATCAACGTAGGTTTAGCTGAAACCTATGGTTTTAATGTTTTTGCATCTTACAATCCAAAACCAAAATGGACTTTGATGACAAATTTTACTGGAGATACTTATTCCGTTACCAATACGCAAACAAATATTAACACAGGTACATATTTCAATTTTAACTGGTTTGTACGTTCGGCATATGGTTTTGGTAAGGGATATAATTTTGAGCTTTTTAATGTAATTACTTCTAAAAAACGTACTTATCAAGGTGTTACTGATCCATTTTACATCTATGGGGCATCAATTAAAAAAGATCTATTTAAGAAAAAAGGTAGCATCGGTTTAACTACACTGAATCCTTTCACGAAGGATTTGCATATTAAAACAGTAAACAACGCTGTTGATGCAACAGGTACAATTTACAAGAGTGCAAATATTTACTATCCGTTGCGTTCGTTTGGCGTTAACTTTAGTTATTCTTTTGGTAAGCTTAAATTTACAGAGAAAAAGAAAATTAAAAACGACGATATTAAACAGGACCAGCAGCAGCAAGGTGGTGGTATGGGTGGTGTGCAGTAATAGCAAACTACAGCTTTGTATTTTAAATTCTGTTTAGTAAATTCGTTTAAAAAACTAATATGAAAAAATCGAATTTAACAGCTTTTGCTAATGTTGAAGTTCTTACGAGAGCTCAATTAAAAAAAATTATGGGTGGAGTAGAAAACCCAGATTCTGGACAAGGACCAAGTACAGGTAATGGGTGTGCTGATAAATATTTATCGGTTGCGCCTGATTGCAGAGCCCAATATCCAGCTCCTCTAAGTGGTGAAACTGCTAACTCTATAACCCAATATGCACAATGCATAGCATCGGGTTATCAAACTTTAGCAGGAGAAGGTTGCCCATAAGAGTTTGCTTATACATACTTAAAGAGGAGTGCCAAAAGGTACTCCTCTTTTTTTATTAGTTTAATTTTCGGGTAACGGTATAAGGGGCTAACGCAATTAAACATTAATTCTTTTTTACTCTTTTCAAGATCATTAAGCTTAAAGGGTTCATTGGGTAACCGCTGATGTTATTTTGAAGCATTACCACAGACTGATCGTAAAAAATAGGTACAACTGGTGAGTAATCCATTACCATCTGGTCCATTTGACGATAAAGTTTAAAGCGTTTTTCATTATCGGGTTCATAATAGCTTTGCTCAAATAATTGATCAAATGCCTTATTGTAAAAGGCTGTATAATTTGGCCCGTATGGTACTTTGTTTTTGGAGTAAAACATAGATAAATAATTCTCACCATCGGCATAATCAGCAATCCATGAGCCACGGAAAAAGTTTACATTATTTTTGGCCATCAATTCTCTTAAACTTGCACTTGGGCTTACATCTATTTTAGTTTTTATTCCAATGGCACTTAATTCTCCCTGGATAAATTCTATCAGGTCTTTATAAGTAGTTGTGGTGTTTAAAGTAATTTCCTTTAATCCTTTCCCTTCCGGAAACCCCGCTTCAATTAATAACTTAGCTGCAAGTTTTGGATTGTAAGAATAACCATGCACTGCAACACTATCGAAACCGGGCATTCCTTTGGGGATAAAACCCGATGTTGCTGGTATGCCGATTCCATTACGCAGGTATTTAATTAATTTATCACGATCTATAGCGTAATTAATGGCCTGTCTAACTTTTTTAACTTTTAAAGGTGAGTTTTTAACAATCGCTAAAGAAGTATCAACCAAAATTCCTACATATTCGGTACATAAATAGGCTCCTTTTTTTAACTGGAATTTCCCTTTATATTTGCTCGTCATTTTTCCGCTTTTGGTCAAAATATCGTCGCGGTAACTGCCATCCACACTATAATAAAAATCAAGGTCCTTTTTTAAAAAACTCATAAAACCACTTTGCTTATCAGTTATAAAGCTGGCTTTTAATGCATCAATATAGGGCAATTGTACGCCATTGCTATCTTTTTCCCAGTAATGATTGTTTTTTAAAAGAACCAAAATTTCGCCTTCTTTCCAGTATTTAAAACTAAAAGGGCCAGTACCCACCGGGTGGCTCCTAAAATCCTTTCCATAATGTTCAACCACTTCTTTAGGTACTACAGAGCAATATTGTGAAGTTAATAAACTCATTAAAGGAGGGAAAGGCCTGATCAGTTTAATCTGAAAGGTAGAATCATTAAGGGCTACAAAATTATTTTGGTCTTTAACTTTATCACTAAAAATCCAACCACCGGATGAGGCTACTTTAGAATCTATTAAACGATAAAAACTATAGGCAAAATCGGCAGCAACCACTTTTCTCCCCTTGCCACTCTTAAAAATCGGATCGTCATGAAAGTACACATCGTTGCGCAAATTAAAAGTATAAGTAAGCGCATCAGCAGAAATTTGCCACGAGCTGGCGATGCAGGGAACAGTTTTTAAAGTAGAATCTATTTGTACCAGGCCATTAAATATCTGGTTGGTCATCCATATGGCATTCTGATTTCTTGCAAAGGCAGGATCTAATGAAGTTAAACCCTGATCGAGGTTAATATTAAAGACTTTTTTATTCTGGTCTGCAGATTTTTCCTGACAAGAAATGAAAATAATGCTGTAAAAAATCCAAAATATATACTTAAATGAGCCTCGCATGAATAAAGGAATGTTATTTTTGCACAAATTAATAAATTTAATGCAGATGTCTTTTTTAAACGATTTATTTATTGGCCTTGATGCCGTTAAACAGGAAGAACTACAGGAACGTTTGGATATTGTAGAGCATAAAATTAAGTTTATGGATAAAATACCGGTAGCCTGTTTAGATTTAAGCAATAACCCGAGTTATTTTTTATCAGAAGAAATTGCACAGGCTGGCGGTATGATTGAATCGGATGTTATGAGCGCTGTTTACGTGGTGTATTATCAACCTGGCAAAACCCTTACCGATTTAATGAGAGAAGTGCCGGCAATGCTGGATGCCGATTGGCAATCGGTACAAAACAACAGGATTGTGCTGTTAAATGATGATGTAAACCGTGAGCGTTCTGCAGAAAATGTAGTGTCGCTGATAGAAGATTTTGCTGAAATGTTGCATCCAGGTTCATTCATTTTTGGGCATGAAGGCGATAAATGGATCAGGTTTGGAGCCTGATACTTTGAAATTGCAGCGTTAGGGTTATGTTTCTAATCCATCATAATTCAAAACTAAACTAATTGCAATAGACTCATTCAGAATATTTTAATAATTATGAAAAAACTTCTTACTTTATTTTTGTTTGCTGTCTTAAGCCTTTTGGTAAAAGCACAGGGTGTTCCGGCTTTAACAGCAGATGTTGCCGAAAAGCTATCTAAAATGCCGTTGGGATGTATCGGTCAGGAATTTCCAAATAAAACTTCCCATGTGGCCAATACTGCGGTTGATGGTCGTTTATTGCCAAGCGAATTGCATCCGGCTTTTTATGGTTGTTTGGATTGGCACAGTTCTGTACATGGGCATTGGATGTTATTGCGTTTGCTAAAAACAGTTCCGGATTTAAAGAATAAACAAGAAATTATCGCGCAGCTAAATAAAACTTTTACGCCGGAAAAAATGCTTGCCGAAGCAGAATATTTTAGCAAATACCAGGTGGCTAATACTTATGAGCGTACTTATGGTTGGGCCTGGTTATTAAAGCTCGACCAGGAATTATACACCTGGGATAATCCGGATGCTAAAAAATGGTACACCGCCTTGCAACCGCTAACACAACAAATTTTAAAGCTTTGGAAAACTTATTTGCCAAAACAAACTTATCCTAACCGAACCGGGGTACATCCAAACACGGCATTTGGGCTGGTTTTTGCTTTAGATTGGGCACGCACTTTTAAGGATACAGCTTTTGAAAAACAAATTGACGATAAGGCTAAGGCATTTTACCTGGATAATACAGTTACTCCGGCTTATCTGGAGCCTGATGGTTCAGACTTCTTTTCTCCGAGTTTGGAAATTGCTGATTTAATGAGACGGGTTTTGCCCAATACACAGTTTGTGCAATGGTTAAACAAATTTTACGAAGAAAAAAGCATTAAGCGCATCAGTGAGTTGCCCGTAATTAGTGACATTAATGATTATCAAGGGGTGCACCTGGTTGGATTATCGTTTACACGTGCATGGTGTATGAAAGGGATTGCAAAAGAATTGCCTAAAAACCATAAATGGAAAAAGCATTTCGAAACGACAGCCAATCGTTTTTTGGCAAATGCCTTACCGCTTGTTTTTGCTGGAAATTATGGCGGCGATCATTGGTTGGCCTCTTTTGCAGTTTATGCTTTAGAAAAGTAGAACAACAAGCTTTATTGTTTTACAGTATCTGAGGTTTTATAAACCTGATGGTCGTGGAAATCCTTTTTAACGTTATCGAAACTGTAAATTTAGCAATGTTTGGAGATGTTAAAAAGATTGGAGCAAACAGCAGGAAGAGCTTTGAAATAAAATGTTGGTTTTGCTTTTCAAATTACTTTAATTCTGTTTCTGGCTATATTATGTTTTTATTTAAGCTTTTGACTTTAGGCTTTTACCTCAAAACTTTATAAACTTATCAATCTGTTCGTTGGTAAACTTAATGGTATCTTCTTTAATTAAATTTCCATCAGCATCCAGTTCCATTTTAATGTTTGGGATATGTAAACGTAAAGGAAGAATGTTGAGGTGGATATAATGGCAAACGCCAGTAAAATGATCTACGCCACGGATATTTCCATATTTTCCTGATGAAATGCCTACTAAAGCAGCTTTTTTATCGTAAAAACTTTCCGGGAAATTACTGGCATCAATCAATACCTTTAATACACCGGGATAACTTCCGTTGTACTCAGGCATAATAAAAATAAATTTTTCGGTTGTGGTAATCAGGTCCTGTATTTTTTGAAATGCGACAGATCTTTTACCATACATATCGGTATTTAACACATCAGCCGGCAGGTGTTCCAAGCTAAAAATGCCAGCTTCAACGCCCTTTGTTTTAAGCTGATTCTGATAATATTTAGCAACTTTAAGCGTATTGCTATTGGATCGGTTTGTGGCGGCTATAATTGTAATCATGTATAATTGTTAATAAGATGTTCAAAACGCAGGCAGGCTTATTGCTAAAATTGCCATATAGTTTGTATCTTAGCTGATTGTGAAAAAGGGCGTAAACAGCACAAAAATAGAACTTTTTGCTGATTAAATCGCATTAAATAATACAGCCCAAATAAACGTTAAGTAAATTTCGGATAGATAAATGAGCAAAATTATTGCATTAGCAAATCAAAAAGGTGGCGTTGGTAAAACAACCTCATCTATTAACCTGGCTGCGAGTTTAGCCGTATTAGAGTATAAAACTTTACTGGTAGATGCTGATCCTCAGGCAAATTCAACTTCAGGTATTGGTTTTGATCCCCGGAATATAAAAGACAGCATTTACGAGTGCATCATTAACGATATTGATCCTGCACAGGCCATTCAGAAAACGGATACTCCAAACCTGGACTTGCTGCCTGCACATATTGATTTAGTAGGGGCCGAAATTGAGATGATTAACCTGAATAACCGTGAGTATAAAATGAAAGCGGTTTTGGAGAAAATTAAAGATCAGTACGATTTTATAATCATCGATTGCTCTCCATCATTAGGTTTAATTACCATTAATGCTTTAACCGCTGCCGACTCAGTAATTATTCCGGTTCAATGTGAGTATTTTGCACTGGAAGGTTTGGGTAAACTGTTAAATACAATTAAAATTGTACAAAACCGTTTAAACCCTGAGTTAGAGATTGAAGGGATTTTATTAACCATGTACGATGTGCGTTTACGTTTATCAAACCAGGTGGTAGAAGAAGTTAAAACACATTTCCACGAGTTGGTTTTTGAAACCATTATTCAGCGTAATACGCGTTTAAGTGAAGCCCCAAGTTATGGTGTTTCTGTAATTATGCATGATGCAAACTGTAAGGGTGCTATTAATTACTTAAACCTTGCCCGTGAAATTGTAAAGAAAAACGGCTTGTTAAAAGAAGAAGAAAACATAGATACAGCAACTTTATAAATTATAGATGACATCTTTTCAGCGAAAAACAGGTTTAGGAAGAGGGTTAAGTGCGCTTTTAGATGATAGCGAATCTTCTCATCCGCCGAAACAGAGTGTAAACCCTGTAAGTGAGACCGAGCAGGTTGGTACCATCAGTCATGTAAATTTAACAGAAGTAGAAACCAATCCATATCAGCCGCGTACAGAATTTGATCAGGTTGCTTTAAATGAGCTGGCCGATTCCATTAAAGTACAAGGTTTAATACAACCCATTACCGTTAGAAAACTTTCTGCAAATAAGTACCAGCTTATTTCAGGCGAACGGAGGTTCAGGGCTTCTAAACTGGCCGGCTTAACGCAAATACCAGCGTACATACGCAGTGCCAACGATCAGCAAATGCTGGAAATGGCGCTGATTGAAAATATCCAGCGTGAAAACCTGAATGCGATTGAAGTTGCATTAAGTTTTCAAAGAATGATTGATGAAGTTGGCTTAAAACAAGAACAACTGGGCGAGCGTGTTGGTAAAAACCGCACAACAGTAACCAATTATTTGCGTTTACTGAAACTTCCGCCTGCAATTCAGGCTTCCATCCGCGATCAGAAAATATCAATGGGCCATGCACGTGCGCTCATTAATGTTGATGGAGTAGATAAGCAATTGTTTATCCACCAGGAAATATTAGAAAAAGGCCTTTCGGTGCGTAAAGTAGAAGAACTGGTGCGTAACCTGCATCATGTTCCATTAAAAGAGAGCGAAAAACCAAAAGAAAAAGTAGTTTCTTTTCAGTATAAAAAATTGCAGGATGATCTGGCATCTAAATTTGCCACCCGCGTAAAATTAAAAGTAGGTCAGAATGGAAAAGGAGCAATTGAAATTCCTTTTATGAGCGATGACGATCTAAACAGAATCTTAGAATTATTAGATTGGTAATGCGAAAAAGTAGGCTGATTATACTGGTTTCTTTGTTTACTTTTTTTCTTGTAAATCTGGCAGGTGCACAGGTTAAAGACAGTGTGTTAAAACCTGTGGATACTTTAAATTTAAAAACAAAGGCAGTTAAGCCAATAGCCAAAGATACCGTCAAAAAAAAGAGCCTAAAAGACAGTTATGTAAACCCTGGTAAAGTTGCCGGGCGCAAAGCTGTATTTAAATCTTTATTGCTGCCGGGTTTAGGACAGGTTTATAACATACAGTTGCTTAACGATGGATATGGAGAGAGGGCCGGTAAAAATCAAACTTTTCAGAAAATATACACCATTGGAAAAATTGCAGCCATTTACACCGGTTTTACGGTACTTACACTCTCTTATATAGATAACAGCAATAACTATAAAATCTTTTTAGCCGAGGCACAGTATAGAGAGGCCAGAACGCAGGGCAATACAACTTTGGAGCCTAATCCTGCTTTAGCCAGGTACTCTGATTCGGGTATTCTTACCGCAAAAAGTACTTACAAACGTAACCAGCAAATTGTATTATTCTCTTACGGTTTAATTTATTTTGCCAATGTGGTAGATGCGTACGTGGCAGCACGTTTGCATTTTTTTAATATAGACGATAAGCTTACTTTTAAAGTTGTTCCAACAGTAATTAATAACAATAGTATGTATAGTTTTAACACGGCAACACCGGCATTAAAACTATCTCTTACCTTTTAATTGAAATATGAAAATTGCGCTTTTAGGCTACGGAAAAATGGGCCAGATTATTGAGAAATTTGCTTTAGAGCGTGGCCACGAAGTTGTTTTGAAAATATCTTCCAAAGATACCTTAACACGCCAGGATTTAAAAACAGCTGATGTAGCAATAGATTTTAGCACGCCTGATGCTGTAATGCAAAATATTGATACCTGCTTTGATGCTGATGTTCCGGTGGTAGTAGGCACAACAGGCTGGTATGGAAAACTGCAGGAAGTAAAAAATGAATGCGATTTAGGTAACAATACCTTACTTTATGGCTCTAATTTTAGTATTGGCGTAAATTTATTTTTTAAGCTAAATAAAACTTTAGCTAAACTGATGAATAATTACCCGGCTTACGAAGTACAGGTAGAAGAAATACACCATACCCAAAAACTCGATTCGCCAAGCGGTACAGCCATTACAATAGCCGAAGGCATAGTAGAAAGTCTGGAAAGAAAAACAGAATGGTTAAATGAAGTAGTTGGAACTGATGTGGAAGTTTTTCCAACAGCAGATCAGTTGCTGATAGAATCTCATAGAATAGAAAATATACCGGGTACACATACTGTAATTTACAGTAGTGAGGTTGATGATATTGAAATTAAACATACCGCGCACAATAGGGCAGGTTTTGCTTTAGGAGCTG
Source organism: Pedobacter nototheniae (assembly GCF_032678625.1). Taxonomy (GTDB): domain Bacteria; phylum Bacteroidota; class Bacteroidia; order Sphingobacteriales; family Sphingobacteriaceae; genus Pedobacter; species Pedobacter nototheniae_A. The sequence continues at coordinate 73,133 of NZ_JAVTSO010000006.1, forward strand.
TTGTAGCAGCAGAATGGTTGCAAAATAAAAAGGGTTTTTTCAATATAACTGATATATTTGAATAGAACCGCCAAAGTATATTCAAAAGAATAGCTTTGTAGTTATAACATTGCAGATAATAGTTAACCGATTATATAAAATAACCTGTTAATCTTTTAAAATAAATTATGAATTATAAATTCTGGCAGAAAAAAAATGATGCCAATAAAAAGAAAAAAACTAAAACCCGCGAGTGGGTAGATGCGATTGTTTTTGCTGTAATTGCAGCAACCATCATCAGGGTATTTTTTATAGAAGCTTATACCATACCTTCGGGTTCAATGGAAAGATCGCTATTGGTAGGCGATTTTCTTTTTGTAAGTAAAGTAAATTACGGCGCAAGGATACCGATGACGCCTGTTGCTTTTCCTTTTGCCCACCACACAATGCCAATTACCGGAACAAAAGCTTATTGGGATGGTGTACAATGGAAATACCACCGTTTACCAGGTTTATCGGATATTAAAAGAAACGATGTAGTGGTGTTTAACTTTCCTGAAGGCGATACGGTTGCACTCGAAAACCAAAATCCAAGTTATTATGATTTGGTTCGCAACTCTGACTGGAAAACCGTTAACAGTCAATACACCATAACCAGCAGACCGGTTGATAAACGTGAAAATTATATTAAACGTTGTATTGGTATTGGTGGAGACGTGGTAAGCATGACTAACGGAATAGTAAGCATTAATGGTAAAGCCGAGCCTTTAAAAAGTACGGGTATGATGCCTTATAAAGTAGAATTTAAAACCAGCGATGTTAATTTCTCGGTTTTTAATGATATTGGACTGAAAATTTCTGATATACAACAAACTTCAAACCCAATGGTTTATGTGGTGAATGCATCCTCAGAAATGGCGGATGACATCCGGAAATTTGATTTTGTAAAATCCATTAATATGGCTGCAGAACCTGCCGGTGAAGATGGTGGTTTGTTCCCGCATGATCCTAACCGTAAATGGAATGTAGATAATTTCGGGCCAGTTAAAATTCCGGCAAAAGGAATGACGGTTCAGCTTGATAGCACAAGTATGCCAATATATTACAGGGCAATAAGAACCTACGAAGGAAATAAAGTAGAGAAAAAAGGCAACGAATGGTATATCAACGATAAACCAGCAACAGCTTATACTTTTAAAATGAATTATTACTGGATGATGGGCGATAACCGCCACAATTCTGCCGATTCACGTTATTGGGGCTTTGTACCAGAAGATCATGTGGTGGGTAAAGCTTTATTTATCTGGATGAGCTGGGACAGTGATGCCTCATTCATTCATAAAATCAGGTGGAGCCGGTTGTTTAGAGGCATTCATTAAAGGAAATTTAAATTGTCAAATAAAAGAGCGGAAGATTTTAAAATCTTCCGCTCTTTTTGTTTTAGGCCATTGCATTCAAATAATATTCAACTGCCTGATTGTAACAATCTAAAGGTTCGTTTATCTAAAAACATGAACTCGAAAACATCCCCTTTTACAGGGTAAAGACAAATTTAATTATCGAGCTCAGGTTAAAAATATATTGCAACCAACTGATCTTTAACTAAAACAGCATTTATAAATGATGAACTGGAAATTCTGGCAGAAAAATGGAGCGGTAAATAAGAAGAAAAAAACTAAAACAAGAGAATGGTTTGATGCCATTGTTTTTGCTGTAATTGCGGCAACTCTAATCCGTGTATTTTTTATAGAAGCCTACACCATACCTTCCGGTTCAATGGAGAAATCTTTATTAATTGGTGATTTCCTTTTTGTGAGTAAAGTGAATTATGGAGCAAGAATACCGATGACACCAGTTGCTTTTCCTTTTGCCCATCATACCATGCCCTTAACCGGAACAAAAGCTTATTGGGATGGGGTACAATGGAAATACCATCGTTTGCCAGGTTTAGCAGATATTAAAAGAAACGATGTTGTTGTTTTTAACTTGCCGGTTGGAGATACCGTTGCGCTTGAAAACCAGGATCCCAGTTACTACAGTTTGGTTCGTCAATCTGATTGGAAAACCGTAAACAGCCAATACACCATTACCAGCCGACCGGTTGATAAACGGGAGAATATTATTAAAAGATGTATTGGAATATCGGGCGATGTAGTGAGTATGGAAAATGGAATTGTTAGCATAAATGGCAAAACTGAACCTTTAAAAAACACCAGACAGATGCCCTATAAAATTCAGGTTAAAACCACCGATGTTAATTTTGACGTGTTTACAGAATTGGGTTTTACCGTTAGTGAAATGCAGCAGCTCAGTGCAGATACCTATTTAGCCAATGCTACTCCGGAAATGATCGAAAAAGTGAAAAAATTGGATTTTATAAAAACTGTTGTCTTAGATGTCAAATCCCCGGCAGTAGATGATGGCGATCTTTTCCCTTTGGATCCAAACCGTAAATGGAATGTAGATAATTTCGGGCCAGTTAAAATTCCGGCAAAGGGCTGGACAGTGCAACTTGACAGCAATACAATGCCCCTTTATTACAGGGCAATAAGAACGTACGAAGGAAATAAAGTAGAGAAAAAAGGAAACGAATGGTATATCAACGATAAACAGGCAACATCTTATACTTTTAAAATGAATTATTACTGGATGATGGGCGATAACCGGCATAACTCTACCGATTCTCGTTATTGGGGCTTTGTTCCTGAAGATCATATTGTGGGGAAAGCGCTTTTTATTTGGATGAGCTGGGATAGTAAAGCTTCATTTTTCCACAAAATAAGGTGGAACAGATTATTAAAAGGAATTAATTAATAATTAAAAACCCAGTAAGAAACGACTTGCATTTTTATGTAAGTCGTTTTTTTATAGATAATTAATCTTTTTAATTTTTTTAAAAAGATATTAATTGTTTTGTATTTTTTTATTAAGTTTGTTTAAAACCAAATAAAATGTCAGCAATAATTGAAAAAGGACAACGCTTAAAAGCCGACATCATTAAGCTTTTGTATTACAAAAAAGTATTATCGTTAACAGATTTAAGTAAGCTTACCCAAAAAAGCTTACCGTTAATTACTTCTACTGTAAATGGATTGGTTGAAGAAGGCCAGATTATTGAGCAGGGTTTGGCGCCATCAACCGGAGGGCGCAGGCCTATTATGTTTCTTTTAAATCCAAATTATAAAAAATATATTGTAGCTGTGGCAATGGATCAGTTCATTACCCGCCTTACTATTTATGATTTATCCAACAAAAAAGTTCTCCCAACCCAGTTGGTTGATTTAGATATGTCTGCCGCCGATAGCCCCGATGAATTAATTGAATTTATAAACAAATGCATTTCAAAATCCAATATAAATAGGAGCGATTTATTAGGGGTGGGAATAGGAATGCCAGGTTTTGTAAATGCAGAAAAAGGCATGAATTACTCTTTCATGCATATTCAAGATGGATCAAGTTTACAGAATTACCTCTCACGAAATTTAAATCTATCTGTTTTTCTTGATAACGATTCCAGTTTAATTGCTTTAGCCGAATTAAATTTTGGTCAGGCGATTGATTTAAAAGATGTTTTGGTCGTTAACATTGGTTGGGGAACAGGTTTGGGCATGATTGTTAATGGTCAGCTTTACCGTGGAAGCAGTGGTTATGCAGGTGAATTTAGCCATATCCCCTTATCAAATTCAGATGCTTTGTGCTCTTGTGGCAAACGTGGTTGCCTTGAAGTAGAAACCTCTCTTTTAGTTATGGTCCGTAAGGCAGAGAAAGCGGTAAATGATAATGCCGAAACAAGTATGAAAGCATTATTTGCTGATCAAAGTAAAAGCCATGCAGATCATTTTTTAGATGCAGTAGTTAATCAAGATCCGATAGCCATTTCAATCCTATCTGATGCTGCATTTCAAATTGGTAAAGGTTTGGCAACGCTAATTCATATTATGAATCCTGAACGAATTATTTTAAGTGGTCGAGGAGCGAAAGCAGGAAAAATGCTTTTACCGCCAATACAGCAAGCTATCAATGAATTTTGTATTCCAAGAGTAGCAGACCAAACCACTATAGTACTTTCCAAACTTGCTGAACAGGCAGAATTATTAGCCGCAGCGAGTTTACTCGTTGAGCATAGCCATTTTAACTAATAACCATACATGAACCTAAACCCTACTATATGACAAAATAAAGGACTCAACAAACAAAATACATCTATTAACAACCAACTACTAAATAACTATTACTAACTACAAAAAAATGAAAAAAATGTACTTAACGTGTTTAAGTACGCTATTGTTAACTATTTTTACAATAGCTGCTTATGCACAGAAAACTGTTACAGGAACAGTAAAAGATTCTGCGGGTACTCCCATTCCCGGTGTAAGTGTTCTCGAAAAGGGAACCCAAAATGGAACTTCTACCAATGCCGATGGTAAGTTTAGTCTTACCGTAAAAGAAGGTGCCAAACTAATTTTTAAATCTATCGGTTTTTTAAACCAGGAAGTTACCGCTTCATCCAATCAAACTATTGTTATGTTGGACGATACTAAAGCCTTAAACGAAGTTATTGTTACTGGATTTGGTGTCAAAAAAGATGTTAGAAAACTAAGTTATTCAGCAACAGCCGTTAGCGGAACAGAGTTGGCTGAAGCTAATTCTGCTAATGTTATTAATGCACTACAAGGAAAAGTAGCAGGTGTAATGATAAATCAGGGAGCCAGTGGCCCGCAATCATCTTCCAGAATCAGAATTAGAGGTAATGCCTCATTAGGAAATAATACGCAACCTTTAGTTGTTTTGGATGGTGTGCTTCTTGAGCAAGGTGTTTCTGGTGCAGATTCTTATGGGGATAATGCAGATTTCGGAAATATCATGAAGAATTTAAATTCTGATGATTTTGAAAATGTTACAGTATTAAAAGGTGCTGCTGCCTCAGCCTTATATGGCTCTAAGGCTCAAAATGGGGTTTTATTAATTTCTACTAAAAAAGGAAAGCAAACCAAAGGATTAGGCGTAAGTGTTTCCCAAACAACTTCTTTTGATGATGCTTATAAATTTGTGGATCTTCAGAATGAATACGGTGGTGGTATTTCTCCTGTTTTTGCTAAAGATGCAAATGGAGTAGATGTTGTTGATCCATCAGCGGGTTACTATGTAGGAGGATATTCTTTCGGTCCAAAACTGGATGGTAGAATGGTTAAAGATTTAGATGGTGTTATGAGGCCATGGGTAGCCAATAATCCTTTAGATTTCTTTCAGACAGGAAAATTTATAAATACAAACGTATCTGTTGAAGGTGCTTCAGAAAATACAACTTATAGATTATCTTATACTAATTTAAGCAATTCGAGCGTTTTACCAGGAAATAAGCTAACCAGGGATGCATTTGCATTACGCGCAACACAAAACATCTCAAAAACCATTTCAATTGATGCAAGTGTAAACTATAGTATTTCGAATTCACTTAATCCAGCAAGACAGGGCAGTGGAAATAATCCTCTTTTTGCTTTTACCTATTATCGGCCTCGTAATGTTGATCTTTTGACATATGTTAATAATAACATCAACCCTGTTACAGGTGGCGCATTAAATTCAAGTAATGCTTCATTATATGATCCATATGGTATCGGTGCAGTTGCTTATACACTGGATAATGATAACAGAACTCAAAAGGAAAATACTTTAATTGCAAACCTTGATCTGAATATAAAAATGACTCCCTGGTTATCAGGTTTATTGAGAACCAACACGAGTTATTATGGTACACAATACGAACGCAAAAATAGGGGAGCTGGTATTAGTTTTGCTGGTGGTAATTATGAAATTACCCAGTCTGTTAATAAATCATTTCGTATTCAGGGATTGTTAAATGCCACTAAAACCTTTGGTGAAGATTTCGAGTTAAATGCATCATTAGGTGGAGAAACTTATCAAAAAAATATTAATAACTCAGGGTTTTATAATACTTCTTATACAGATGGTGGTTTAAAAATCCCAGATGTATATTCAATTTCAAACTCAATTAATCCAGCCATTACAAAAGCCTATCCAAATCCAGGTAAACGTACTGATGCGATTTATTTATATGGTGATGTTACGTGGAAAAATATGCTAACATTAAATTTCAGTGCACGTAATGATTGGTCTTCTACGCTTACATACAGAGATGGATCAGGTGATTATTCTTATTTCTACCCGAGCATAGGGGCATCCTGGGTGTTTACTGAATTGCCAGCCTTAAAAAATCATGATTCAATTTTATCATTCGGTAAAATTAGAGCTGCTTATTCTTATACTGGTTTAGATGCTGATGCGCAGTACACCAATACAGCAGGTTATTATAATTTAAATGGATCTTTTAACAATGCAAACAATGGAAATCAATCCGTATATGGATTTTCTGACGCGATTTTAAAAAATGCAAATCTTAAGAACCAATTAACGAAAGAACTTGAGGTAGGAGCTGATATTAGGTTTTTCAAAAACCGATTAGGTTTCGATATGTCTTACTACAAAAGAAATTCTACGAATCAAATCTTAAGTTTTTCTTTACCAACAGAATCTGGAGTTACGTCCCAATCTTTAAATGCGGGAAATATTCAGAATCAAGGTATCGAAATTTTAGTAACAGGCAAGCCAATTGTTTCCAAAGATTTTAACTGGAACGCATCTCTTACTTTTACCCGAAATAGGAATAAAATTATTGAATTAGTGCCAGGTGTTGATACGTATGAATTGGATTACGCTTTTGGGAATGACATTGCTTCCGTTGCTAAAGTAGGGGGCTATTATGGTCAGTTAATTACGGGGTCAGCGTATTCTTATTATCAAAAGAAAGATGCAAGTGGCAATCCTATAGCAAGCCCAAGTAATGGCAAAAAAGTAATTGGTAATACAGGTTATGGAACCACTGGAGGCTATTATACTTATGTAAGATCTCAGGATTATGATGGGACAAAGAAAGATTTAGGTTCGATGATGGAAGATTTTCTTACCAGTACGAGACAAGAATTATCTTACAAGAATTTTTCCTTAGGTTTTCAAATCGATGCAAAAATTGGAGGTTTAATGGCTTCAGGAACTCACCAATATGGTTCAGCTAATGGTTCGTTTGCAAATTCATTATTCGGTAGAGACGCAGCTTCTGGAGGTGTAACCTATACCGATGTAAATGGCGTTGTACAGCATGATGGTATTATTCCAGACGGCGTATTAAATGATGGATTAAAATCAAACGGTGTGGATTTAGGTGGGATGACTTATGCTGATGCAGTTAAACAAGGCCTTTTAAAACCAATTCCGGCGTATGCATATTACGAAAATTTAAGTCAATGGTCTAGCGGGATTAGAGAATATTCAGTATTTGAAAATTCTTGGGTAGCTCTTCGTGAGGTTACAGTAGGATATACCGTACCAAGTAAATATTTAAGCAAATTAAAAATAAATACTTTGAGCTTAAATTTAACAGGAAGAAACATTGCTTACTTATATAAAACAGCTAAGGATGGTATAAACCCTGAAAGTATATTTAGCAATAGAGCTGGTGCCTTTGCTGAATACGGTGGCTGGCCTTTGGTAAGAAGCTTAGGTTTTAATATCAGAGCATCGTTTTAATTATTAAAAAATATAGATATGAAAACTATAAATAAATCAAAATATTTTTTCTTAATATCTACAGCCTTACTATTGATGGGCGGGTGTAAAAAAGAGAAATTTGTAGAAGCAAACTTAAATCCAGAAACTTTATATTCAATCAAACCTGAGGATCAGTTTTTAAAAGCGGCATCAGGCTCACAAGACGATTTTGAGTATTTCGCCGACGTTTACCGTGCGGCAAATCTTTGGATGCAATACAGTACTTTAGGTACAGGTAATGGATTAAATTTTAACAATGTAGGTTCGCAGTTTAATACCCGCTATGGTAAAATATTTTATGGCAGATTAGGGCCTGCGTTAATTGATGCTATAAAAAATATAGAATCAATGCCTGAGGCAGATAAAAATGCAAGGATACAGATGAAAGCAATTTCACAAATCTTATTGTCTTACTACGCATTTTATGTAAGTGATATTAACGGAAGTATACCTTATACCCAAGCCTTTCAAGTTAGATACGGAGGCACTAAAACTCCGGTTTATGATACACAACAAGCAATTTTTGCAAAAGTAGATGCAGAATTGAAAGCATCTGTTGCTACTTTGAAAAGTACACAGGCGGTAACCCAAATCAGTCTGGCTGGAAATGACCCATATTTTAATGGAGATGCTACACTTTGGGCTAAAGCAGCAAATGCTTTACGTTTAAAAATAGCAATGCGTTTAATGAAGGTTGATCCAGCTACCATGAAAACAATTGCAACTGAAGTATTAGCGGATCCATTACAAATGGCTGGCATTAATGATTCGTGGATGCTTAAAGTAGGTCCGTCATATGCTGATGGTACCGGAAATTGGAATCCTGGAAACTTTGCGGCTGGGAAACCAGTTTTAGACTTTTTAGTGGCTAAAGGCGACCCGCGATTAGCGATATACTATCGTCCTAATAAAGCTGGGAATTATGTAGGCAGTTTTACCAGTCCTGATGAAGCAAAATTACCAGCCAATGCACCGTTATATACTACAATAGATAATTTTTCACAATTACAGCATAGATTATTTACACCAAATTATAATGAAAATGATGGTTTGGGTGCTGGTAAAGGTAAAGGGTTTTTTCCCGTATTAACCTATGCCGAATATTGTTTTATACGTGCGGATCTTGCAGCACGTGGTGTTACAACCGATCTTGCAGAAACCTGGTATAAAAATGGCGTTTATGCATCCATTCAGTTTTATAGTGATAGAGCAGTTGATGCTAACGTATCAAACTTTACAGCAGTAACAACATCAAATATCGATACTTATTACAATATGACTGGTATAAAATATGATGCCGCTAAAGCAACAGATCAAATAGCTTGTCAGGCTTATTTAGATTTTTACAGACAACCACTTGAGGCATGGGCCTGGTGGAAAAGAACTGGTTTTCCTAATACCACCTCCGTTTTAGCATGGTCTGAATTAAAGGCAAATGGGTCAATTTTGCCTTTAGCCCGCAGGGCGGGTATAGAGGTGTTCAGTACTTCGAATTTAAATTATGTTAATCAACAATCTGCATTAGCAGACATGGCCAAAAATCCTGATTTTGGCAGTGGACCAAATGATGCTTTCGGTCGTGTTTGGTGGGATAAGAAATAATTATTATATTAAAAACCCCTAATTATTGTTAGGGGTTTTTTTAATCAAAAAACTTATGAAGCTATTTAATTTTTTTTTAGGATTAGGCTTTTTATTGGTTATAATTTTTACTCCTGCTATTTTAAAAGCGCAAGGGAATTTAATATCTCCTACAAAAATAAACGCAATTAATTTAATTGATTTAGGCAATAATGTAAATCACATTAGTTTAAATAAAACAACGATCATAATATTTTTGAGCCCAGAATGCCCGTTATGCAAAAATTATTTACCGGGCTTAATAAAACTTCAAAATTCTCATAAAGAAATTAATTTTTATGGGGTAGTTCCGGGCAAAAGTTATTCATTAAAGGAAATAAGCAAGCTTAAAAATGAATATAAAATTAATTTCGAATTGCTTACAGATCGTGATAAGAGACTTTCTAAGTATTTAAATGCAACCACTACGCCAGAGGTTTTTTTAATAAATAAAATGGGCGCTATAACTTATCAGGGACAAATTGATAATTGGGCATCTGCATTAGGGCAAAAGCGCCTTGTAATTACTGAAAAGTATCTTGAAGAGGCAATTAATGATTTGTTGAGTGGCAAACTATCCTTTAAAAAGACCATTCCTGTTGGTTGTTTAATTAATGATATATAAATGATGTTTAAATCTTTAATCTTACCAACAGTTATTACATTGATTATTGGTGTAAATACTGTAAATGCTCAAAAAATAACTTACTATAAAGATGTAGCACAAATTATTCAAAATAAGTGTCAACCTTGCCACAGACCTGGAGAGGCTGCTCCTTTTTCTCTTTTAAGCTATGAGGATGTTGCAAAACGAGGATCATTTATTAAAAAGGTAACTCAATCTGGCTATATGCCTCCATGGAAACCGGATAATCATTATAGAGACTTTAAAAACGACCGATCATTAACGGATGACGAAAAATTAATCATTGCAAAATGGGTTGATGCAAAAATGCCAATTGGCAATATAACAGATAGCAAAAAGAATTTAACTAAAAAATACATCGCAGGCACTCAATATTTTAGACAGCCTGATGCTGTTTTTAAAACAACTTCGGCATTTAAAGTTTTAGGAGACAATAAAGAAAGGTTTATTGTTTTTAAGATTCCTTTTGAGGTTGGAGCGGAGAAAAATGTTGAAGCCATCGAATTTTTTTCATCCAATAAGAAGATTGTTCACCATGCAAACTTTGCAATTCATCCTGTTGCTGAAGATATTGATATTAATCAGGGAGCGGAATATTTGAACCTAACCGATGATGATCGGACTAAATATTCCCAGTATTTTCCTTTTAAAAAAACAATGACTTATTATGGAGGATGGATTCCTGGAACATCATATGAGTCGTACCCTAATAACTTCGGTTGGATTTTACCTAAGCGGGGTGTAATTCTATTAACAATACATTTTGCACCTTCTGCAAAAGATGAGGAAATTATCTCAGGCGTAAATTTCTTTTTCAAGAAAACACCAATAGAAAGAAAGGTTGAAGTGATTAGCCTTGGATCTGCTGGCGTGGGTGAAAAATCTATCGATCCTTATTTTTACATTCCTGCTGGTTCGATAAGAAAATTTGAATTAAAAATTACGACACCGCAAGATCAATCACTTCTATATATATGGCCCCATATGCACTATATAGGTAAAATATTTAAATCTTATGCAGTTACCCCCCAAAAGGATACCATCCAATTGGTCTCAATTCCATCGTGGGATTTCAGATGGCAGGAAATCTATCAGTTTAAAAATTTGGTTAAAATTCCAAAGGGGTCAGTATTAACAATAGAAGGTACTTACGACAATACAAAAGAAAACCCAAATAATCCAAGTAATCCACCCCAAAATGTTTATTCGGCAAATGATATGAAATCTACTGATGAGATGATGACAATGCTACTTGTATTTTTACCTTATAAAGAAAATGATGAAAAAATAGAACTTAAATAAACTTCTATTAATTATAACCTTAGCTTTTTAGCCCGACTTAATAAACTAATATGAAAATAAAATATACCCTGACTATATGTTTAATTACGCTAATAAAATTTGTTAATGCCCAACAAAACGGTATTCACCAGCAATCAACTAAATATGAATGGCCTTCTGACCCACAGGTTAAAGAAAAACTCGACCAATGGCAGGATAAAAAATTTGGCATGATTATCCACTGGGGCCTGTATTCAGTTCCTGGAATTATGGAATCGTGGAATCTTTGTTCAGAAGATTGGATAGACCGCGACAGCACTATTGCTTACGAAGATTATAAAAAATGGTATTGGGGTTTAAGTAAAGATTTTAATCCTGTTAAGTTTAATCCCGAACAATGGGCAAAAGCAGGTAAAAATGCGGGAATGAAATACCTCGTTTTTACAACCAAACACCATGATGGTTTTGCTATGTTTGATACCAAAGAATCTGATTTTAGCATTGCCAAAGGACCTTTTGCGAATAATCCTAAAGCCGATGTTGCAAAATATGTTTTTGATGCTTTTAGAAAAGAAGGGTTCATGATTGGGGCATATTTTTCTAAACCCGATTGGCATTCGCAATACTACTGGTGGCAAAAATATGCAACAGCGGATAGAAACAACAACTACGATATTAGAAAAAACCCATGGCGCTGGAATAAATTTAAAGGTTTTGTTTACAATCAAATTGGAGAACTGATGCATAACTATGGGTCGGTAGATATTCTTTGGCTCGATGGCGGATGGGTTCGTCCTTTAGAAACCGTAAATGAAGAAGTGCTTTCCTGGGGTGCAAATATCCCAAAATGGAGCCAGGATATTGATATGCCGAAGATTGCACAAATGGCCCGACAAGCACAACCCGGATTATTAATGGTTGATAGAACGGTACATGGTCCTTATGAAAATTATCAGACACCTGAGCAGAAAATCCCCGAAAAACAACTGGATCATCCCTGGGAAAGTTGTATGACTTTAGGTAACAACTGGGGTTTTGTAGCCAACGAACCTTATAAACCGGCAAACGAAGTTATTCATAAACTCATAGAAATTGTAGCAAAAGGAGGCAGCTTACTTTTAGGCGTTGGACCAAAGCCGGATGGAACATTGCCCGATGAAGTAACCAACCGGTTGAATGAAATTGGTAAATGGACATCAATAAATGGTAAAGCCATATACAATACCCGCATTACCAAAAATTACAATAGCGGGCAAACCTGGTTTACGCAGAGTAGGGATGGGAAAGCAAAATATGCACTTTATTGTGTTAAAAAGGATGAAAAGCTAACTAAAACGATTACCTGGAGCGGAAATGCACCTAAAAAAGGTTCATCAGTTATTTTATTGTCAAGTGGTAAAAAATTAAAATGGAAAGTTTTAAACAACGATACAATTGTAGAGTTGCCTGCAAATGCAGCCAATGAGCGTATTGCTTTGGCTTTTCAGTTCGCAGCAGAATAAGAAAAATAATAATTATTCAAAATACTGTTTAATGATTTTTATGGAAAATCTTTAAGCAGTAATCATCCCTGAAATTAATGAAATTCAATCCAATCATTTTTATCCTGCTTTTATTGGTTGCTTTAAGTCATCCATCTTTTGCAAATGATGATGTAAAGAAAGGCAAACGTAAGCTAAATAGAAAAGAACAACGGGCCGATCCACTATATAAAAACCCGAAAGCACCTATTGATGCCCGGGTAAATGATTTATTGTCCAGGATGACACCGGAAGAAAAATTCTGGCAGTTGTTTATGATTCCCGGTGATTTAGAAGGTACGGACAAGAACAGGTATAAAAATGGGATTTTTGGTTTACAGGTTAGTGCAGTTGCTCAGGGCGGTGGTGGTGCAAACCAAATGCTAAGTTACAATACCCTGGAAAATGCCTACACCTTGGCTAAAAAAATCAATACTATACAACGTTATTTTGTTAAAGAAACCCGTTTAGGTATTCCGATGATTGCTTTTGATGAAGCTTTACATGGTCTTGTAAGACAGGGTGCAACTGCATTTCCGCAAGCCATTGGTTTGGCCGCAAGTTTTGATACGCTGATGATGGGGAAAGTTGCCGCAACAATAGCTAAAGAAACTAAGTTGAGAGGCATTCGTGATATTTTAACACCGGTCATAAACATTGCTTCGGATGTTCGCTGGGGCAGAACAGAAGAAACTTATGGCGAAGACCCTTTTCTAACTTCGCAAATGGGACTGGCTTTTGTTAAGGCTTTTGAAACTCAGAATATCATTACCACCCCTAAGCACTTTGTTGCTAATGTTGGCGATGGCGGTCGCGACAGTTATCCAATACATTTTAATGAACGCTTAATGGAAGAAATTTATTTCCCACCGTTTAAAGCAACCATACAACAAGGTAAAAGCAGGTCTTTAATGACGGCTTATAATTCGGTTGATGGCACCCCGGCAACTTCAAATTATAATCTTTTAACCCAAAAATTAAAAACAGACTGGGGTTTTAAAGGCTTCGTTATTTCTGATGCTGGCGCCGTTGGTGGTGCAAATGTTTTACATTATACGGCTAAAAATTATGCAGAAGCGACAACACAAGCCATTATTGGCGGCCTTGATGTGATTTTTCAAACAGAATTTGAACATTATAAATTATTTATCCCTCCATTTTTGGATGGCTCCATACCTCAAAAAAGAATCGATGATGCTGTAGCAAGGGTATTGAGGGCCAAATTTGAATTGGGTTTGTTCGAAAATCCATATGTATCAGAAAGTGAAGCGCAAAAATCAATAAAGGATAAAAGCCATAAAACTGTGGCTAAAGAGGCTGCATTAAAATCTTTTGTTTTGTTAAAGAATGAAAAATCAATACTGCCTTTTAAAGGTGTAAAAAACATTCTGCTGCTTGGCGAGGATGCTATAGAAGCCCGTTTGGGTGGTTATAGTGGCAGTGGCAATGGTAAAATCAATATACTGGATGGATTAAAGAAAAGAAGCGGCCAGGATGTGAATATTGTTTACAGTAAAGGCAGCACCAGAACCCCTGTTTTGTATGTGCCAATTGAGGAAGCATTTTTAAAATCAGGTACTTCTAAGGGGCTTTCAGCAGAGTATTTTGATAATCTTGAACTTTCTGGAAATCCTGTTTTAGCTAAGCTTGATAAGTCTGTAAATTTCATGTGGACACTCCATTCGCCTGACAAAAAATTGGCTAAAGATCAATACGCGGTCCGCTGGAAGGGAACAGTTTCTGCTCCTGAATCTGGAACTTATCAGATTGGTTTAGAAGGTAACGACGGTTATCGTTTATACCTCGACGGTAAATTGTTGATTGATCGATGGGAAAAAAGATCTTATCACACGCAATTAGTCCCATTCAGTTTTGTGGCTAATCAGGATTATAGTATTCAGATAGAATTTAAGGAGTCGAAAGGTAATGCTTATATTAAATTGATTTGGGACTATAAAACACCCGATACACGTAAAACTGAAATAGAGACAGCGGTTAAGCTTGCAAAAGATGCAGATGTAATTGTAGTTGCTGCAGGCATAAAAGAAGGCGAGTTTTTAGACCGGGCAATGTTAAATTTACCTGGTAGCCAGGAACAATTGATTAAAGAAATGGAAAATACCGGAAAACCTGTAGTTGTGGTTTTGGTGGGTGGCAGTGCCATTACGATGAATAATTGGTTTGATGAGGCTTCGGCAGTTTTAAATGTTTGGTACCCTGGCGAAGAAGGTGGCAATGCAGTTGCAGAAACTTTATTTGGTGATTATAACCCGGCCGGAAAATTGCCGGTTACTTACCCGGTACACGAATCTCAGCTGCCCTTGGTGTATAACCACAAACCCACCGGCCGCGGCGATGATTATAATAACCTGAGCGGAGAGGCACTTTTTCCTTTCGGTTTTGGTTTAAGTTATACCACATTCGACTATAAAGATTTAAAACTTTCTAAAATGCAGATCAATTCAGCCGAAAGTATTAAAGCTGATTTTACACTTCAAAATACTGGAAAATACGATGGAGAAGAAGTTGTTCAATTATACATTCGTGATATGATTTCAAGTGTAGCTCGACCTGTTTTAGAGCTAAAAGGATTTCAAAGGGTTAAATTAAAAGCTGGCGAAAGTAAACCGTTAAGTTTTACCATTACGCCGGACATGCTGCAAATGCTTAATGCAGAGATGAAAACAGTAATTGAGCCTGGTGATTTTAGAATTATGATTGGTTCTTCCAGCAAAGCACTACAACTTAAGGATACACTGACTGTAATAAAGTAATTTAGAATATTCGCATCAAGCTATATTGCCGCAGATCTTTTACTAAGTTCTGCGGCTTTTTTATTTTAATCTAAACCAAAGTTTTTAAAGGCAATTGATACAAAGCCATTTGATGTAGACATATTAAGATTAGAAAAGGTGATCGTTTTTTCTGCAGCATTTATAACACCATTAACTTTTGAACCGCTACTTGGTGTTGCGGTTGCAGATACGGGTATATAACCAGAACTTATTTTTACAACTAAGGTTGAGCTTGGGTTGTAACCATTAACATTATAAACATAGGTTGATGTAGCATTAACTGGGGGTGTAGATATGGTTGCAGCAATATAATATCCATCAAGTATCAATCCGTAATAAGTGGGGGTATTGCTCATGGTGGTAACGCGGAAAGAATAGGTATTTGTGGGATAACCGTACAGATACTTTATAGCAACCTCATCATTTGCATTGAAAGTACGATCAGTGCCGTTACTGCAGGCAAGCATAAACGAATTTGGATCAGCAGAAGCAGGGGTCCCTGGAATTTGAATTGCGCCAGGAAAATTTTGAATATCTGAGCTGTTATAGGTATTTCCTTCATTTTGACTGTTGGCGCAACTATAACCTCGGTCATAATAGTCGGTATGCCTTAAACCTATGCAATGGCCGATTTCATGCTGGATGACAGAGGTTATGTAACCAAGATCGGGATTTGTACCAAAAGCCGCAGGATTTGTATTTAATCCGATTTCATTAAAAGGATTGCCTGAGAAAGGGAATCCTCCATATCCAAGTTTAATGCCCTGGGAAGTTGCCGCCTGGTTAAAACCAATAATTTGAATGTCGCCATTGCTGTTAACAAACTGAAAGTTAATTTTTAAATTTAAAGAGTTGTATCTGGTCACCGCATTACTCGCAGCTGTTGAATAAACCGCTGGTAAATTTGAAACAGAAATGGTTATTGTTCTGGGTAAATTTTGAACCAAATTATAAGTTTGGTACTGTTCTGATTTGGCAATTATTAAATTTGCAGAACTTGCTGCCTTACCCAAGGTATTTTTAGGCAAAAAGATATCGCCCTCAACAATATAACCATCATTAAGGATTTGGACCCCCTTTGTGTTAAAGCCCATTTCTTTAATCTTGTTCAGAACGGTTTCAGGGATTTCGGTATTTTGTTCGGGCGCTACAGCTTGCTTTTTAGAACAGGATTGGATGGTTAAAATAATTAAAAAGGTAATGAGCGAATAAAGAATTTTCTTTTTCATAATTTAAGTGTGTAGGTTTAGGGTTACATGATTTTAAATCCAATATACATAAAAGATGATTTAAAATTCAATACAACCAGGTAGTTAACCTTTAATTATGAATGGATACAGAGTGTTACTGTTTATAGGAAGTTTGTCATTGTTCTTTTAATCGAACGTAACGAAATCTTTATAGTGAGGTGCTGAAAAAGAAGTATTTATTGGTGTGGATAAATGAATTAAAGTTTTTCCATTAATTTTTTAATACCAAGCTTCTCTGCAAGTTCATTTAGGTCTTTAACCACTACATCTATAATTGGAATACCATTAGTAATCCTGAATCTATAGAAGGGTTTTTCGAACGATTTTAAAAGTGTTTCGACTACTCGTCCCGATTTTTACCGGGAAGCTCAATGTGACAGATTTGGCGAGAAATTGCATTGATGATAGAACCTCTTTTATATGATCAATACCAAGATCGGTCTCCTTTTTTATAAGGCACGCAACCATCGTAATGGCCTGGAACGGAAACATACCTCAGGGCTTCTGTAGCGCCAACTTCTGAGCTGAAATAGGCCCATAAAATGGCTTGTTTAATATTGGTGAAATAGTGATTGGGTAAACCTTTAAAACCCTTGTCCTCTTTTCTTTTCTCTCTTTCCTTTTCTGGTTTTTGTTTTTGATAGAAATTTGCTTCCTGATCCAGCACGGTTAAAAAATCGTTTCTTTCAGCGGTGTTACAGTTTATAAATACCTTCCCTTTACTTTTTTCACAATCTTTATCGATTTGTTTTAGGCCTTCATAAAAATTCATTTGCTCCTGTTCCGTATAACAATCAGCAACAATAACTTTTATAAAAGCCGATACAGCAGCAGCTTTAGCACCCTGGGATTTTGGGGTTGTTGGTAAAATTGTTTCACCTACCTCATCCAATAATTCAAGCTCTCTGTAGGTTAATAAACTGGCCGTGCTGCTGGCCGGATCTTTAAAACTACTCAAGAAAAAATCGGCACCTACAACGGCCCCGCTTGTTAATAAGGCTATCGATTTTAATAAGTCTCTTCTGTTCATATCATTTTAATTACAGATTTCCTTTTTTCAATTCATTTACGGCAAAATTTGCGGCTCTTGCGGTTAGCGCCATATAGGTGAGAGAAGGGTTTTGACAGGCAGAAGAAGTCATACAGGCGCCATCTGTAACAAAAACATTTTTGCAATCCCAGATCTGGTTATGCTCATTCAATACCGATGTTTTTGGCGAACGCCCCATGCGGGCAGTACCCATTTCATGGATGCCATGTCCCATTGCATGCCCATTATCCCAACTCGAAATGTTTTTAACCCCGGCAGCATCAAACATGGCGGTTATCTCAACCAGGATATCTTTTCGCATTTTTAGTTCGTTTTCCTGCAATTCAGCGTCCATATTCAATACCGGAAGTCCCCACTTATCCTTAACATTTTTATCTAAAAAGATTCTATTGCGATGATCCGGAAGAATCTCTCCGAAGCCACCAGCCCCAATAGACCAGCCACCTGGTTCGGTTAAGGCTTCTTTGAAACCAGCCCCAATACCTAATTCAGGAATATTCTGGCTCCAGCCCGAGCGACTGGCACCTCCCTGAAAGCCAAAGCCTCTTAGGTAATCTCGCTTATCTCCAAATAGATTTACAAAGCGAGGTATATAAAAACCATTGGCCCTTTTGCCATAGTAATACTTGTCTTCATACCCTTCAACAGTTCCCTGGCAGCCTAAGTTATAGTGATGATCCATTACGTTATGGCCAAGCGCTCCGCTGCTGCTGCCCAGTCCTCCTGGCCATACATCCGTAGCCGAATTGAAAAGCACCCAGGCACTATTTAAAGCAGATGCACAGAGGAAAACAATTTTTGAATGAAATTCATATGTTTTATTATTTTCAGCATCGAGCACTTCAACTCCTTTTGCTTTTTTTGTATTCTTATCATACAATATCTGTGTAACAATAGACCATGGCCTAACCGTTAGGTTACCCGTTTTTTGTGCAGCTGGTAAGGTAGAAGACTGTGTACTGAAGTAACCGCCAAATATACATCCTTCCCAGCAGCGGTTCCTGAACTGGCATTTTGTCCTTCCGGGGATGGCTGCAGTTAAGTTTGCAGTGCGTCCAATAATCAAATGCCGCTGATCCTTGTAGTGCGCTTTAATCCTTGCCGATACATCTTTCTCTACGCAATTTAAATCCATTGGAGGCAGAAATATTCCATCAGGTAGTTGTAAAAGCCCTTCTTTAGATCCGCTAATACCCGCAAATTTTTCCACATGGTTGTACCATGGTGCTAAATCTTTATATCTGATGGGCCAATCTACTCCAATACCCTCTTTCCCGTTTGCCTCAAAATCAAAATCGCTTAGGCGGTAACTTTGTCTACCCCACAATATAGAACGGCCACCCATCTGATAACTTCGCCACCAGGTAAATGGTTTGGTTTCAACATATGGGCTATCTTGTTCATTGGCCCAATAATCCATAACCGGTTCGGAGGCAGCCCAGCCCCGGTGTATAACCGGATATTTTTTTCTTTGCTCCTGAGTGGTCGTCCCACGATGTGGCATTGCCCATGGATCACTTTGTGCTGACTTGTAATCTTTTATGTGCTCAAAGTTTCTTCCTCGCTCTAAAAGAAGCACTTTTAACCCCTTTTCTGTAAGTTCCTTTGCGGCCCATCCGCCACTGATTCCGGAGCCAACAACTATCGCATCGTAGGTGTTTTTATTCATCACATCAGATATTTGGTGTGTTGTAAAACTATCTGCTATTGATTAAAACAAACTCCATTATTTTCTTTAATACAGCTACTATTTTAATAAAAATGTATCTTAGGGTACAACTAACCTGAAATAAACAGATATGAAGCCAATGATTGAGAAGTTAACGCTCAGTGAAAACACTTCATTTGTAGCAAGAACGTATCGTACACCCAATTTTGAGGTGCCCTGGCACCAACATGTTGAATATGAGCTGATTCTTTTTACAGAGGGCTATGGCAAATGTTATATCGGCAATTACATAGGCGATTTTGCCATAGGCGATATTTTCTTTCTTGGAGCGAACCTCCCGCATACTTTTCAAAAGGCTGAAAAAGATTTGGTCACAAGTGCTGTGGTGGTTCAGTTTCATGGAGACTTTTGGGGTGATGATTTTATTAACCTGCCGGAAAGTAAATCCATAAAAGAATTCTTTAAAATATCTGCCAAGGGACTTAAAATTTCTGATAATGGTAATCCCCGGCTTGGTATCTTAATTAAAGCTTTGGAAGATGCTGAAGGTTTTTCCCGAATCATAAAATTAGCTGAATGTCTTGAATTGATGTCTACCGCTTACACTTACACTTTACTTTCTATCCAGAATTTGGAAAACCTTAGCCAAAAACAGGATCGGATTAATGCTGTGTTTCAGTTTACACTCAAAAATTTTCAAAATGTAATAACCTTAAAAGAGATTGCAAAAATAGCTTGTATGAGCGTACCTGCTTTCTGCATGTATTTTAGAAAAAGCACAAAAAAAACATATATAAATTTTGTTAATGAGCTTAGGATTGGGCATGCCTGTAAACTTTTAATGGATACCCAGAAGGATATTATGAATATTTGTTACGAAAGTGGATTTAACACTTTAACTAATTTCCATAAACAATTTTTAAAATTAAAGTTTACCACGCCGTCGGCTTATCGGAAGAATTTTAATAAACAACTTGAAAACCCTTTGGTTCCGCAACAAATTGATAGAAGTTTATCTGAAACAAGCACTTCATGGGGAATGCAAAGTGCTTTTTAAAATAGACCGAGGTCGGTGTCGCAGGGCGGAAGTCCGAAGTTAGCGTGGAAAACCTATCTATCTCTACGTTCTTTGTGCTTACTTTCGCGTTTTTTGTAGTTAAAGCAGTCGAAATACTCAAAAACCTTAATTCAAACTATCAATCCCCAACTTTTCTGCAAGTTCATTTAAGTCTTTAACCACTACATCTATAATTGGAATTCCGTTAATTTTTCTTTCCTGCTCAAATTCGTGTTCAGGTTCGCCGGGAATGATTACCTTTTTATCAGGATCTATCGTTTTTGCACTTTTAAAGCGTTCAATCCAGTTATCTAAGTGATCTTTGAATTCTGCTGCAGGACGAAACCCATCTACGCGCATGGCGCCTAAAAAATGCCCAAGTCCTTCACCCACCGGATTTGCAGAAGGTTCTAAAAAAGCAACGAAAGGAGGTACCCACGGGCCATAGTTTGCTCCTGAAAGTACTGCAGACAAAATATCAACGGTGGCACTTAACCCGTAACCTTTGTGGCTACCATGGTCTTTATCACTGCCTAAGGGCAATAAAGAGCCTCCATTCTTTAATTCATTGGGGTCAATAGAAGCCTTTCCATTTTTATCCTGTACCCAGCCATCAGGCACATCTTTATTGGCTCTTTGTGCTATTTCGAGTTTTCCGTTTGCAGCGGCGGCAGTTGCCATATCTACAATTACTGGAGGATATTTTCCTGCCGGAAAGGCATAACACATTGGGTTGGTGCCCAGTAATCTTTCATTCGCATAAGTAGGGGCAACTAAAGGACTGGCATTGGTCATACTCACACCTATCATATCTTTTTCTACCGCCATTAAAGCATGATATCCTGCGATACCAAAATGATTGGAGTTTTTAACAGAAACCCAGCCACTGCCATATTTCTCTGCTTTTTCTATGGCCACTTTCATTGCAAATGGCGCTACAACCAACCCTAATCCACCATCACCATCAACCGTTGCAGTAGTTGGGGTTTCATAAACAACCTTAATGTTGGGCGTTGCATTTATTCTTTTCTTTTCCCAAAGACGAACATAACCACTTAAACGTGCTACTCCGTGCGAATCGATGCCCCGAAGGTCAGAACGTAATAATACATCTGTAGCTAAGTTTGCATGTTCATCGGAGCAACCAATCTTTTTAAAAACACGATAAGTGAAGGTTCTGAGTTCGGTTTCGGTAAAAGTTATAAAATTCATTTTTGCAATGTTTTCAAAGGCTTAATCTTCAAACATGAAGTAGTAAAGATTAAAATCGTTATGGTAATAATAAAGTAAAGTCGCCACCTAAAGGCTCAAAGTTTTCAATCAGGGAAGAAAGAAAATCTTCTCCATAATTTACATACATAGGGGCAATATTAGAAATTCTTTCCTGTAGAGTGCCATTAGGAAAAAGTCTTTTCTTTACATTTTCAATTTGTTGAAGAGAAAATTCATGTTTTCTTTTCTCCGCCCTGAATAATTTCTTTTCCAGATTGGATAAAAGATGATTGGTTTTTTGCCTCGCTGAATCTGTAGAAGCAGAAAGTGTTTTGTCTACCTTAAAAGAGTTAAGCTTAATTTGATCAAAAATACTGTTAACCGCTCTTATCTCATCTGCAAGGCTAAGCTGGGCAGTAGAATTTTTCTTTACCCAAATGTTTTTTAATTCTTCTACAGGTAAAAAAGCATCTTCTAATGTAAAACCTAAACTGTGCAGGTTTTCTGCGCTCCGTTTATCAATCAGTAAGGCCGAATTTCGCAGAAGCAATACAGGGAAATCAACTTTATAAAAATCGAAATTGGCTTTCAACTGCATCCAATAAGATACTTCTGCGCCACCACCTATATAGGCTATATTTGGTAAAATTAATTCCTCATACATAGGGCGCATCACCACATTCGGACTAAAACGCTCAGGGTAGGTATTAATCTCTGTTTTTAATTCTTCTTCCGTAAAACGGATATCGGTATGATTTACGCTATAAGTTTTCCCTTCCAGAATAATGCGTTCACGTAATTCATCTTTGAGGTAAAAGAAATTAATATCCCGACCATTAACCTGGGTTTTATAACCTAAATCTTCCAACTTTGATGAAGTCTCCTGGATGATTCTTTCGCTGTTTTGCTGTAGAATATCTGTCGTGATGATTGGTGCAAAAAGCTTTTTTAAGCGCCTGTCATCAGCATTTACTATTACAAGGCCATATTTTTCAAATAAACTACTCACCATAAATCTAGTGGCATCAGCTAAATTATCATGTTGTAAATAAGCTTGCTCCACCAATTTGGCAATTCGTTTGCCATTTTTTGAAATGCCTAAATAACCTTTGTAGGCTGTAACTGCTGCGGCAACAGTTTTGGTACTTAACCTTCCGGTGGCACCATTGGTTGATTGTATCCAGCTGATGTTTTTCTCATCAACACTTACATGGTTAATTTCATCAAAGTCATGATCTTCGGTTGCCATCCAATAAACAGGAACAAAGTTCTTTTCAGGATGCGCAATTTTAAGTTCAATAGCTAAATTAATAGCGGTAACTATTTTGTAAATAAAATAAAGCGGACCCGTAAACAGGTTCAGCTGATGGCCAGTAGTAACAGTAAAGGTTTGGTCTAAAGCTAAAAGATCAATGTTTTTAGTTACAGATTTATTGACTTGCAGGTGTTGGTATTGTTGTTTTAAAACATCAACTAAAATGGCTCTGTCGCCTTTAAAATTTCTGTTTTCTATGGCTTGTGCCAAGCCATCCATATCGGGGCGGTAACTGTAAAAAGCACTAAGTTGCTCTTCATTATTTATATAATCTAAAACCAACTTTGAGAAAGAACCGGTTTCCTGATAAGAAATATATTTTGCCTGCATGATTTGCGAATTAAGGCAAATTTAAGGAGAAAATGCTTTTGCCTTGTATATTTTACAAATAGTAGATAAAATGTTAAAGAATTAGATAATTAAAAAGGAGTTGGAGCGTACTCGTTTTGTCCGCTTGCCGCGGGGGCTTGCTTTTTTTTGGCAGCAAAAAGAAACAAAAACTGCCGGCTTGCAATCTTTCTTTTAAAGCTATTGGTGAGGCTTTTTCAGTGCTTACCGAAACATTGACCATGCCGGTTTAAAAGCTGAACGGAGAGATCGTGGTTTGGCCTTGTTGGGCATAAATACTACATCATGCAAAACTAACCTTAAAATTTCTACTGTTTTTACCTAAGCACGCCACCGGCATAGCAGTATTTCGCCGGAGAGCACATTAGAATTCTTGCAGTTGTTAGTATTGCGAATAACCAAGGGAATATGCAGCGGGCGCAGGGCTGAGAATGGGCCTAAGCCTCATATTGCCGCTATTAGAATTCTGATGCTGCTATTCAAGAAAGGATGCAAGCCTTGACTTTTGGGTACCTTTTTGTTAAGAAAAAGGTACGAAGCCCGTCTGGCTAAGACAATTATTCCGCTTGCCGCGGGGGCTTCTCTTCTTTGGACAACCAAAGAAGCAAAGTTGCCGGCTCGCAATCTTTCTTTTAAAGTTAGTAGCTAAGCTTTTTCAGTGCTTACCGAAACATTGACCATGCCGGTTTAAAAGCTGAACGGAGAAATCGTGCGTTGGCCTTGTTGGGAGGAAATTGCAGCTGCTAAATCATGGTAAACTAACTTTAAATTTTCTACTGTTTTAACCTAAGCACGCCACCGGCATAGCAGCATTTCGCAGGAGAGCACATTAGAATTCTTGCAGTTGTTAGTATTGCGAATAACCAAGGGAATATGCAACGGGCGCAGGGCTGAGAATGGGCCTAAGCCTCATATTGCCGCTATAGTAATTCTGATGCTGCTATTCAAGAAAGGATGCAAGCCTTGACTTTTGGGTACCTTTTTGTTAAGAAAAAGGTACGAAGCCTGTCTGGCTAAGACAATAATACTATCTATCCGCTTGCCGCGGGGCTTGTTTTCTTTTTGACAGCAAAAAGAAACAAAAACTGCCGGCTTGCAATCTTTCTTTTAAAGTTAGTAGCTAAGCTTTTTCAGTGCTTACCGAAACATTGACCATGCCGGTTTAAAGCTGAACGTAGAAATCGTGTGTTGGCCTTGTTGGGAGGAAATTGCAGCTGCTAAATCATGCTAAACTAACTTTAAATTTTCTACTGTTTTAACCTAAGCACGCCACCGGCATAGCAGCATTTCGCAGGAGAGCACATTAGAATTCTTGCAGTTGTTTTAGTGTTTCGAATAACCAA
The DNA here is from genome assembly GCF_032678625.1 of Pedobacter nototheniae. Classification (GTDB taxonomy): domain Bacteria; phylum Bacteroidota; class Bacteroidia; order Sphingobacteriales; family Sphingobacteriaceae; genus Pedobacter; species Pedobacter nototheniae_A. Next base: position 97,845 of record NZ_JAVTSO010000006.1, read on the forward strand.
GGGAATATGCAGCGGGCGCAGGGCTGAGAATGGGCTAAGCCTCATATTGCCGCTATTAGAATTCTGATGCTGCTATTCAAGAAAGGATGCAAGCCTTGACTTTTGGGTACCTTTTTGTTAAGAAAAAGGTACGAAGCCTGTCTGGCTAAGACAATATTATTTATCCGCTTGCCGCGGGGGGCTTCTCTTCTTTGGACAACCAAAGAAGCAAAGTTGCCGGCTCGCAATCTTTCTGTTAAAGTTAGTAGTTAGGCTTGTTCAGTGCTTACCGAAACATTGACCATGCCGGTTTAAAAGCTGAACGGAGAAATCGTGTGTTGGCCTTGTTGGGAGGAAATTGATGCTGCTATTCAAGAAAGGATGCAAGCCTTGACTTTTTTCTTTTTGTTAAGAAAAAGGTGCGAAGCCAGTTTAGCTAATACAATGTTATTTTCCTGTCTGTTTCTAAGCCCATTTTCTTTCTATAATACTTCTTAACAAAATCATAAGTAAGGCTAAAATACCAAAGCATAATCCTATCCATGGAATGTATTCTACTCCTTTAGTAACAATAATCCATCCACCAACTGCGGTACCTAAAGATACTCCAAGATTGCCAAAAGAAGTAGCAAGACTATTAGCAAATTCAAGCGAATTCGGTGCAGCTGAAATCATATAAGCCGAGGCATTTAAAAAACTCGGAGAATACAAAAACCCCCATAAAGCAATAACGAGGATGATTATAATTGTATTTTCTCCAGAAAAGAAAAGTGCTACAGGAATTAGAATGGTTCCCGAAAGGAAAATAGCTGTTGTTCGAGGAATGTTTTTACTCAACATTTTTCTCGCCAACCAATTGGAAATTATACCCATCACTCCAAACAAGAACAACATATAACTAATCATAGTACTGTCCATATTTTTTGCTTTATTTAAGTAATCTGCAAAATAGCTATAAGTAGAAAACCAGGCTGCAATCATAAAAAAGTTCATCGCAGTGCTGATTAAAAATTTTGGATCTTTAAGTATTTTTAACTGACTTCCATAAGATTTCTTTTCGGTTACAGGTAAAGACGGTAACACGAAAAAAATACCTAATAACGCCACAAAACTTACTATTGCTTGTACTGCAAACGAAGCCTTCCAGGTAAATAAACTGGCTAAATAAGTGGCAAACGGTACTGTTGTAACCATAGCAATTGCAATGCCGCCTAATACAATACCCATTAAATTATTCTCTTCCTTTTTATGTGCTTGTGCTACAGCCACCGAAATTGCGGTTGCAATATATACAGGTTGTAAAAATGCAGGCAAAATTCTGACCAATAATAATAGCCAGAAAGGCGGCGAAAGTGCTGATACAATCCCTGTTAAAAGAAAGAGTGAAATCGCGGCCAACATTACTTTTTTTCTATCGTATTTAGAAACCAATAATGTTATAAACGGACCTGTTATCGCGATAATTAAAGCGAAAGCACTTAATAGAATTCCTGCTTTATCAATCGTGATGTGGTAATAATCTGCGATTTGTGGTAATATTCCAATTACTCCAAATTCGGTGGTAATTACACCGATCATTCCCAAACAACCGATGTATGCAAACTTTTTCATTGTAAATTATTGATTGTTAAGATTAGAATAAACCACATTTTGGAACAAGTTCCCAAGATCCCAAAAAGAAGCTGGCTGATATTCTTGTGTCATAATAATTCCAATTAGATTTTCTTGTGGATCTACCCAATAATGAGAATTGAAGGCTCCGCCCCAATAAAAAGAACCTACGCTGAGTGGATGGATATATTTATTTTTTGGTGTGATTAAGCCCACGCCCAAACCAAACTGAAAATCAACCTCCATACCATTAATTTTAGTCTGCTCATTAAGCTGATTGCTTAACATAAGGTCAATGGTTTTTTCGCCAATCAGTCTGCCATTTTTAGTTAAGCCCTTATTTAAAATGAGGTGTAGAAATTTAGCATAATCCGCAGTGGTTGAACTTAATCCTGCTCCACCAGAATAGTAAATGCCTTTTTCTAATGGATAATCAATGTTATTTCCTTCATAAATTAAATCGCTAACTTTATTGAGCTTTTGATCCGTTTTGGTGTAAACAGAAGCTAACCGATCTGCTTTAGCTGTGGGGAGGAGAAAATATGTATCCTGCATACCTAATGGCTTGAAAATTTTTTCGTTAAAACATTCATTTAAAGATTTTCCGGACCAAATTTCAATCAGATAACCTAAAACATCTGTATTTAAGCCATAAGTAAATGCTTTACCAGGTTGATGAAGAAGAGGCTGTTTTGCTAAAAGCTCTATTTTGTCTTTTAATAAACCACGGCTCCCCAACCCGGTAGAGATATGGGCTTTTTTATAAATGGCATTCATTCGCTCATCAACAGAAAAAACAGGATAACTTATTCCGGAAGTATGGCGAAATAAATCTCTGATGGTAATTTCTCTTTCAGCGGGTATAGTGGTATAGCTACTGTCAGTTTGATTAAATTGATCCAGCACCTTTACATTTTTAAACGCTGGAATATATTTTGAAACGGGATCTTCCAGTAAAAATTTACCTTCTTCCCACAGCATCATCGCTACAACACTTGTTATCGCTTTAGTTTGAGATGCTATCCGGAAAATATGATCCGTCTTCATGGCGATTTTATGCTGCTCATCCGCATAGCCAAAAGCTTTATTGTAAATGGTATTTCCATCTTTAATCAATAAAATGTTGATGCCTTTTACCTGTTGTTCTTTTAGCAACAGTACGGCTAATCGATCCACAGATTTTTCTATAGTTTGTTGCGCCATGCCTTTAATTGTCGGGAATAATAATGTGAATATCAAAATTGCTTGCTTGTACATGATTGAATTAATTTTATGGTTCAAAATTATTATGGAACAACTACTTTTGCATGTTGTACAGCCATTTGTATGGTACTAACAAATTTGTAAGTAATGGGAAAGAGAAAGGAAAATTCGACCAACATGCTGAACGAGAAAAGCATTGTAAGTAGCTGTAATTTAACTTATGCCGTATGTAAAGTAGGCGGAAGATGGAAGTTGCTCATTCTTTGTAAATTGGAAAATCATGAGTTGAGATTTGGTGAGCTCAAAAAATCAATTGTGGGCATTACCGAGCGTATGTTAACACTTCAGTTGCGCGAACTTGAAAAGGATGGATTGGTTAAACGAACTGTTTATGCAGAAGTTCCGCCTCGGGTAGAGTATGAATTAACGGCAATCGCTAAAGAATTGATTCCGATTTGGGCAAAGTTAAGTGGATGGGGTGCTAAACATCGTGAATTAATTAACGATTAATAGCCGTTATTTTAAATCAATATTATTGCAAAATACGGAGAAATGCTCTGTAGTAAAATTGCCTGGTTGAGATTAAATCATCCCCAACCTTAAAAAGGATAGGGATGATAATTTAAATTTTAAAGGTTACTTTCTACAGCACCAACTTTTTCTCTGTAAAGATCAACAGGACCATCGAGTAACACCGCAATAACCGTTAAACTTTTATCCAGTCTATCTTCTGGTACAGGAATGTAAACAATGCCGGGTATTTTACTCCAGTAAAGTTTATTGTAAATTTCATGCGGAAGCATGGTTCCGTCTCCCACCACCCTGATTCTGCTGATTTGGTTTTTTAGGCCTTTTATTGCAATCGGACCTGTTGGTTTTCCTTCTACAAATAAATAAAGCGTTTGCCTGTCGGCAGATAATACGGTGTTCCCATCGTAATGACCTGCAGGAATGCCAGCTGTTGTTTTATATAATGCTTCAGCATTTTTAATAATCCATTCTTGGGCTTCGGTATCTAATGGTTTTACATCAGATGTAAAGCTTAAGCCATCAGCAGATAAATTGGTGCTATTAAAAATATTAACCCCATGATTTAAGTCAGTTGAAAGTTTTTTAAGCTTATAAGTGGTTGAGAATTTACTTTGTGTACCAGTTAATGTTGTTAAATCAATGGGTTTACCAACCAGAATATCGGTTTTAAGGACTTCATTAAATTTTACTGCAAGCACGGTTACATCTTTATCATAAGCACTTTCGGGCACATCTATAATATAGTCCTGGTTTTCAAGTTGCTTAAAATTAACTTTGCCCTGATGGCCAATAACAGAAACGGTGGCAATTTTCGAGGCCAGTCCAGAAAGGGTTATTCCTGCTTTATTTTGGTAGTCAAGATATAAAAATAAAGTCTTTTTATCTTTAGATAATGCGGTTTTACCATTAAAATGCCCCGCCACCAATCCGGCTTGTGTACCATAAATAGCTTCTGCATTTTTTTTAGTCCAGCGGCCTAAGTTTTTTAATATGGCAACCTGTTCTTCAGCAATAGTTCCATCTGCTTTGGGGCCAATATCAAGTAATAAATTTCCACCCATGCTAACGCAGTCAACCAGGGTACGGATAATCATATTGGAGCTTTTATACTTTTGATCGTAAGGTTGATAACCCCATGAATCGTTCATGGTGTAACAAAGTTCCCAATATGGAGAATTTGGCTTCACTACCGGCACACCCTGTTCAGGCGTTTCATAATCACCATGTTCATCCAAACGCGAGTTAATAATAATATTAGGATTATAGCTGCTTAGTAACTGACGAACTTTATCTGCTTGCCATTCAGCCGCAGAATGTTCCCAGTTTCCATCAAACCACAATAAATCTGGCTTAAATTGGGCAGATAACTCGTTAAGCTGATTTTGATAGTAGCTTAAGAAAGCATTCCAACGTTTAGGATCAGCTTTTGCATCGTAACGTTTACGGTCTCTTGTAAAAACATCGTAGTTGTCGTAACTCCAGTCTGGCAAAGAAAAATACAAGCCTGTTTTCAAGCCTGACTGTTTTAAAGCAGCAACAAATGGCGTAATTAAATCTTCTTTTGCTGCACTGTTTTTTAAAGTGGTTGTTGCATCTGCGGCTTTAGTATTCCAAAGCGAAACCCCATCATGATGTTTGGTGGTAATTACGGCATATTTTGCACCACTTTCTTTAATCAGTTCAACCCAGGCTTTAGGATCATATTTTGAAGCGGTAAAGCCCTGCAACTGCTTCATATAAGTATCGTGATTGGTGTAATTGTTAAAAAAAGACCAGGATTCTGCAATGCCATTTACGGAATAAATGCCCCAGTGAATGAAAATGCCAAGTTTTGCGTCACCAAACCATTCCATTTTGGATTTTGGTTCCGCAGGCTTTTGCGTTGGTTGTCCATAAATATTTCCGGTAGCAGTAAGTAATAAAAAGAAAAGTGTCTTTTTCAGGCTCATTTTATGTGGTTTTAACCCGTAAATATATTTTATTAGAATTATAATTAATTGAATTAAACAGGTAAAATATTAAGTTTAATTGGAGTAAAAGAACGATTGGAATTACCAGGTAACAGGAAAGTTATAGTATATAAAATCTATAGATTTTATTTTGTATGTTTGTGTTACATAATTAACAAGCATATTAATACAAAAGAGCTTATGAAAAATAAATTTTACCTGGTTATTTCTTTATCCTTTTTATTCGCATCGGGACTTAAGGCCCAGGTGGTAAGGGGAGTAGTGAGCGATTCTCTTCAAACCATTATTGGTGCAACCATTTCAGTATCTGGTCAAAACATTAAATCAGCTACCAATGCACAGGGAAAATACGAATTAAAGTTTCCTGCAGCAGGAACTTATACCATTAATGCGGCGTATGTGGGCTACCAAACTCAACAGAGAACCGTTACGGTAGCTGTTGGAGAAACTAAAGAATTGAATTTTACGTTGGCTGAGAATAAAAATGATCTCGATGGAATTGTTGTGGTGGGATCAAGAAGTGCCCCACGTTCGCAGATGGAAACACCTGTGCCCGTTGATTTAGTGGATGTTAAGAAAATGGCTCAAAATTCACCTCAAGTATCACTGGCGCAGATCTTAAACTATGTAGCGCCATCTTTTACTTCAAATGTAGCTAACCTCACTGATGGTACCGATCACATTGACCCGGCTTCTTTACGGGGTTTGGGTCCTGATCAGGTTTTGGTTTTAATTAACGGAAAGCGCCGCCACACTACTTCATTAATTAACATTAATGGTAGTTTAGGAAAAGGCTCTGTAGGTACAGATTTAAATGCAATTCCTACAGCCGCCATAAAAAGGGTGGAGGTTTTGCGTGATGGGGCTGCTGCGCAATATGGTTCTGATGCCATTGCCGGTGTAATTAACATTATTTTGAATGAAGATGTAAATAAACTTTCGGGAAGTATAACCGGAGGTGGTTTTACCGGAAAACATTCTGATGGTTTGGATGGCGCAACAACCCAGGCCAATGTAAACTATGGTGTGAAATTGAATGATAAGGGTGGTTTTTTAAACCTTACCGGATCTTTTGATTATCGTGATTTTGCTTCAAGAACTACACCTTATCGTGGTGTTATTTTTACGGACTATAACAACCCAACTTTATATCCGGCACCAACGGGAGCAGATATTACCGATGCCGAATTGACAAGAAGAGGATTAACCCGTGGAGATTTTGTTCCGAATATCGGGCAAAGTAAAAACCGCGGCGGCGCATTGTTTTTAAATTCAGTAATTCCGGTATCAGATGGCGCTGAAATTTATGCTTTTGGTGGTTTAAACTATAGAAATGGAACATCTAATGCTTTTTATAGAACACCACGTCAATTAACACAAACCAATGCAACAATTTACCCTAATGGCTTTTTGCCACAAATTATAACTGATAATAATGATCAATCATTGGCTATTGGGATCCGGGGGAAATTAGGCGAATGGAAAGCTGATTTTAGCAATACATATGGTCGTAATTATATTAATTTTACAACTGCAAATACGCTAAACGCCTCGTTGTTAACAGCATCTCCAACTTCTTTTGATGCCGGAGGTTACGATTTTGTTCAAAATACCACCAATTTAGATTTTACACGTTTTTTTAAAAATACGCTAAGTGGAATTAACGTTGCATTTGGTGCGGAGCATCGTTACGAAAATTATAAAATTATTGCTGGCGAAGAAGCATCTTACGTAAACTATGGCAACGCCATAAATGTGGGCACTACAGCTAATCCAATTTTAATTCCTGATCCAAAAGGAAATATTTCTACCCGTTTTGCTGCAAATGGAGCAGCTTACGCTGGCGGTGCACAAGGATTTCCTGGCTTTAGTAAGGATAATGCAACTAATGTAGGTCGCTCATCGGTTGCAGCTTATGGCGATGTTGAGGTTAATTTTACCGATAAATTTTTAGTAGACGGAGCTTTACGTTTTGAAAACTATTCTGACTTCGGTTCAACGCTTAATTTTAAACTGGCCGGACGATATAAATTTTCTGATCAGTTTGTATTGCGTGCCGCTGCAAGTACTGGCTTCAGGGCGCCATCCTTACAACAACGATATTTCAATGCCACATCAAGCGTATTCATTGATGGTAATTTTGTTGAATCAGGAACTTTTTCAAACGATAGTCGTGTAGCACAACTTCTGGGCATCCCTAAGTTAAAAGAAGAAACATCCACCAGTTATAGTGCCGGTTTTACCTCAAATTTAGGCAAGTTTAAAATTACGGTTGACGGATACCTTATTCGCATTAACGACCGGGTAATTTATACAGGCCAGTTTAGTGGAAGCAATGCGGCTTCGGCTTCGGCACAAGACAAGGAAATTTACAACTTATTACGCCAGGCAAATGCCAGTACGGCACGTTTCTTTGCAAACGCTGTAAATACTGAAACGAAGGGTATTGATGCCGTTATTACATACACAACAAGCTTGGGCAATGGTACTTTGAGGACAGATTTAGCAGGTACAATTTCTAAAACTTCGTTGGTTGGTGGTATTAACACTTCGCCATTACTGGCTGGTAAAGAAAATATTTATTTAGACGATGCCAGTGTAATTTTATTAACGAAGGTGGTGCCCCGTATTAAAGCGAATTTAACATTCGATTATACCTTGAATAAATTTAATGTGTTTTTGCGTAATGTATATTTTGGATCTGTATCACAACCGACCAATGTTATCGCCAACAGGCAGGATTTGCCTGGCCGTGTAATTACAGATTTGGGACTGGGCTACAACCTGACTAAAAACCTGAAATTAACCGTTGGCGCCAATAATATCTTTGATGTTTATCCAGCCGAACTTTTATTGGGTAGCCAGGGCACTTCAGGTATTTTATATCCAAATCAGGCACCACAATTTGGTTTCTTAGGCCGATATGTATTTACCAGAATCAATTTTAATTTCTAATCACTAACAATAACCACTTAAAAGCCGGCAAATTTATTTGCTGGCTTTTTATATAAACAAGATTTACAGAATAATGTTGTTTTTAGGTTGCAGGGCAGGTGGTAAGTCTGTTTCGCCAAGCATTTCTCTTAAATCTATTTCGATGGTACGGCTCATTTGAGAAATAGGCACATCATTAGCACTGCCTTCAAAAGGATTTTCGGTACTTTCTCCAACCTGTTCAAGTGATGTGTATACCCACGATATTAAAACACTAAAAGGAATAACCAGCCAAACCATATTACCTTTCATAATTCCATCTACACTTTCATTAAGTTTATCGAATTCTTTTAACATGCCGAAAGGAAGTAAAAAACAAAACAGTTTAATAAAGAAAGCATTAATGGTTGCAAATTGGCGTGGGTAGGGGAAGTTTTTAATTCTTTCACTGCGACCTTGCTGATCGTAAAAATCTCTGATCATTTTTTGCAGTTCGATAAACTGAAGCATATCTATTTCCTGGTTAACAAGCAGTTCTTTAACTGTTTTTGATTGTAGACTCATAAGCTGTACGGCCCTGTTCTTAGTACTTAAAATATATTTAAGTTCCTCCGCCGGGATGTATTTAGCCAGTTCGGTTTCCAGTGCGGTTTCCTTTTCCGGGATAATAAAGAAGTTTCTGTATTCAGCATTATAAGATTTGTTACCATTTTCCCATGCCCGGCTATCTCTCATTTGATAACGTAAGGCTGTTAACCAGGCAAAATGGCGGTAAATCAGCTCTTTAGTTTTAACCGGGTTATCGATTAAAAAATCGCGGCTCATGGTACCCCAGGTTCTGCTGCTGTTTAAAATTGCGCCCCAAATTTGCCTGGCTTCCCAGGTGCGGCTATATGTTTGTGTATTTTTAAAACCCACAATAAATGCTGTAGCCGTACCTAATAAAGCAACAACTGTCCAGGGGATGGCCAGCCAGCTAAAACCAAGGGTTTTATATAAAACAGTTGGAATAATACCTATAAAAATTAGTATAAAGATGTTTCTTCTTGTCCATATAAGAAACTCGGATAGCCTGTAAGATTTACCTGAATGCATAGCTGGTATTTTTAAGAAATATTGGAGTGGCAATGAGATTAAGGCGTTCGCGCAATGATTGTTATTTCGCGAAAATTATAGAAATAAGCCCAAAAAGAATTGGAATAGAAATTAAAATTAAACCTATAAACTGCCAGAGGGGTACTTTGGCTCTTTTAGAAATTTCTGCAATGCCATCTTTATATGTAAATGGCATTTGATTCCGGCTTAAGGTTTGTTTACAATGCAGGCAATGCGAAAAATACTTTTTCCCCACCGGGAAAATCGGAATCCAGAATATATGGAAATAGCTTGAAAACACCGTGATAAAAACAGTATCCTGCTCCTTGCAATACGTACAGCTGGTATCAGCCAATTTTTCGGTAAGTATGGTCGAATTTCTCGTCCCAAAGAAAAAAATCATAAGCGCTTTAGTTTTGGGGATGTAAAACTGAGCGGGAGATGGACAGCTCAATCCATACAAATATAAAATAAAACCTGAAATAACCTAAGGTCCATTTTTAAATCCGGGGCATAAAAAAACCGGTTTTGAATAAACAAAACCGGTTTAATATTTGGATTAGTGTATTACCATTTTTTTCTGCGTTCGCCACCTTCTTTGTTTCCACCTTCACGGCTTCCACCTTCACGTCTGCCGCTACCGCCAGTACTACCACCACGATCTTCACGTTTACGACCAGAGAAATCTCTGAATCCGCCACCGCTGTTTCCGCCTTCACGTCTTTCGCCACCGCCAGAACTTCTTCTGTCGCCGCCACCGCCGTAACTACGTCCACCGCCGCCACTTCTTCTTTCTCCACCAAAACCACCGCTACGTCTTTCGCCGCCATCGCGTCTTGGTCTGCCATCACTTCCGTCACGACCACCATCGCCACTTTTCTCGATACGAACATTACGGCCTTTGAATTCTACAGCTTTGAAACCTTCGAAAACTTTTTCGGCTACGTCATCTTCAACTTCAAAGAAAGAATAAACACCTTTTAAGTCGATTTTACCAACGCTTTTGCCACCAATTTTTGCATTGTTGCAAATGAATGATAACATATCGCCACGGGTAAATTCATCTACAGAACCTAAGTTGATAAACAAACGGGTGTAACCTTCGCTACCTCTGTTGTTACCACGTACGCGGTCACGTTCGTTACGATCTTCGGCAACTGCTGCATTTAAATCAGGAGCTTTAGAATAATAGTCTAAGAAACGGTTAAATTCTAAAGATGCAAAACGTTTGATTACCTCTTCTTTACTTAATTCCGCAAATTCGTCCATAATACGAGGAATGTACTGATCTATTTGCTCCGTATTTACTTCTACATTATGTACTTTATGTACTAAAGAGAATAATTGTTTTTCGCAAACATCAAATCCCGTTGGAAGCTCAGCTTTAGTAAATTGTTTACCAATAATGCGTTCCAGCTGACGGATTTTACCAACTTCTTTAGAGTTGATGATACAGATTGAAATACCAGTTTTACCTGCACGGCCTGTACGACCAGAACGGTGGGTATAACTTTCAATCTCATCAGGTAAAGAATAGTTAATTACGTGTGTTACGTTGTTAACATCAATACCACGGGCAGCAACATCAGTTGCAATTAATAATTGCATGTTACGCTCACGGAAACGTTGCATTACCTTATCACGTTGTTGTTGTGATAAATCACCGTGTAAAGCATCCGCATTGTAACCATCTTTAATTAAGTGCTCTGCAACATCCTGTGTATCCAGTTTGGTTTTACAAAATACAACTGCAAAGATTTCAGGGTTAAAATCTACAATCCGTTTAAGGGCTGCATATTTATCACGTGCACGAACGATGTAATACTCATGTTCAATGTTTACGTTACCTGTGTTTTTTGTGCCCATGGTTAATTCTACAGGCTCATTCATGTATTTTTTAGCAATACGGCGAACTTCTGCCGGCATGGTAGCCGAGAATAACCAGGTTTTTTTGTCATCAGGTGTGGTTGATAAAATGTCGTTGATGTCATCCTGGAAACCCATGTTTAACATCTCGTCAGCTTCATCAAGCACAACATATTTAACGCCGGAAAAATCAATTGCCTTACGGCCAATGATATCCAACATACGGCCGGGCGTGGCCACTACGATTTGTACGCCTTGGCGTATTTCACGTAGTTGTTGCATAATGTTTGCACCACCGTAAACGGCAACTACATGCGCATTAGCAACGTTTTTAGAAAAGTTTTTAAGGTCGTTAGCGATCTGTAAACATAACTCGCGGGTAGGGCATAAAATCAATGCCTGCGGTTTATTGCTTTTAAAATCGATTAGTTCTAACAGCGGCAAACCAAATGCGGCTGTTTTTCCTGTTCCTGTTTGGGCCAAACCAACAAAATCATTAGTGCCTTCTAACAGTACAGGAATACTTTGCTCCTGAATAGGCGTTGGATTTTCAAATCCAAGGTCCTTTACGGCATTAACGACGTCATCACTTATCCCCAATAATTGAAATGGGTTTGTCATTCGTCTTTTTATTATTTTAATTGAGCCGCAAAGGTACAGTTAATAATCCGTATTTTATTGATAGTTAAGGAAATAGTTTTTTGGTCTAATTGTTTGAGAATTAAGGGGAAAGGTTTAAAGTTAAACGAAACCCGTAAAATAGATGGTAAGCGGGCTATAAATAAACCTCTGCACTGAAACAAAATACTTAGGAATTGAAAAGCAAAAGCAATGCTTTTGCTTTAAATGGTGCCTGCTTTACCCTGCAATCTTTTTAATAATAAATGTTATGTTAAAGCAAGAAGCCCCTGCGGCCAATGAAACAGATGCTTCGTGCCTCAGCATGACTGCACATTAAAAAGCATTTGCGTTGCAATCAGGTTTAAGTGGCAGCAAAATAGTTGGTGTTAACGCAGCCTTTCAGCCGATCGGATTAATCTTTCATCTTTATTGATGCCGAAAATGGCCAGTACACAAAACAAAATGGCTAATGCCGGCATGTAAGCGCCAACTCCAAAAGAGGCTCCTTCACTTCCTCCGGGAAGCACTTTTAAGTGAACACTGCACCAAAAAGCGAAGCCGCCAATTAAAATGATTGTTAAAATCACTATTCGTTTTTGCAGGCTTCTTTTCTTGAAGTTGAAAATATTCATCAAACAAATTACAGCTACAACAATATTGGTAATTAATAAGGGTAAAAATACATCCACCGATGGTTCTTTTCCTGCAATGTTTTGATGTAATCCATTGCTGTAAATTGCAGATTCAGCCCCATTAATCTCTTTGGTTGCAATTGGTAAAAATATCATTAAAACTAATGTTAAAGTTGCAAGCAACAACCAAACGGTTTGTATTCTTTGTATCATGTTAATTTAATATTTAAGGCAAATATATTTAATTCCACCTTACTACTCCATCTAATAAAAGGAAAAAAGTATTTTTGCATCACTTTGAGTAAAAAACGATATTTCATACAACTGGCTTATGATGGCAGCTTATACCACGGCTGGCAAATTCAACCGAATGCAATAACGGTTCAGGAATACCTGGATAAAGCAATGTCTATATATTTCAGGCAAACGATAGAAACCCTGGGCTGCGGACGAACAGATGCAGGTGTACACGCTACTGAGTTTTTTGCACATTTTGATGTTGAAAACACAGATGAAGCAAGAGTTTTGAATGCAGTTTCGGGTATTAATGCGCTATTGCCTTACCAAATTGCAGCAAAAAAAATAATTGCAGTAGCAGCCGATGCACATGCAAGATTTGATGCAACCGCCAGAGCCTATAAGTACTATATTCATTTTGAAAAAGACCCGTTTAAACTTAATCGTTCATGGCTGGTTAAAGATAAATTGAATGTGGTTTTAATGAACGAAGCTGCGAAAGTGTTATTTAACTACCAGGATTTTTCATGCTTCAGTAAATCGAATACGCAAACTTTTACCAACAATTGTAGAATTACCGAAGCTTTTTTTGAAGAAAAAGAAGAAGGCTTGGTATTTACCATCAAAGCCGACCGGTTTTTAAGAAATATGGTACGCGCCATTATGGGAACCCTGGTTAGGGTTGGTAAAGGCGAAATTGACATAGAAGATTTGAAAAAAATTATAGAAAGTAAAAACCGCAGCAAAGCAGGTCAGTCTGTTGCAGCTTGTGGTTTATATTTGGTGAAAATAGAATACCCTTATTTAAGGTAAGGGTTAAAAAACTTAAGGTAAGGGGGAGCAGCCGCCTTGCCGATAACGATATGTTTTTAAAATTTGTATAAGAGCGGTACCTTAAATCCTGATCCTTACACATTAAACCCTAAAAATGGCAGTTACAGGCGACGTATATAACACAGGATTATTAAAACGTATTTTTCAGTATGTAAAGCCTTACCGTGCTGTTTTTGTCTGGTCGGTAATACTAACCATTTTGTTGGCTGCTATTTCGCCAGTCCGGCCCTTTTTAATTAAATATACCCTTGATAATTATATTTTAACCGGAAAATATCCGGGCTTAGTCAATATGACCATCCTGATGGTTTTTATGTTGATTTTACAAACCCTTATCCAGTACAATCATACCCTTTTAACCAATACTTTAGGGCAATCTGTTATCCGCGATCTGCGTATAAATGTTTTCAATCACATTACTAAGCTTAAGCTTAAATTTTTTGATAAAACACCTATAGGACAATTAATTACCCGTACGGTTTCTGATTTGGAAACCATTGCGGATATTTTTTCTGAGGGATTAATCTCTATGATTGGTGATACCCTGCAGGTTGTTGTCATTATTGGTGTAATGCTTTATACCGATTGGGAGTTAAGTATTGTGGTTCTTTTGCCTATTCCTTTGTTGATTATGGCAACCCGGAAGTTTCAAAAATCTATAAAAGTTGCTTTCCAGGAAATTAGAACAGAGGTTGCAAACCTGAATACATTTTTACAGGAACACATTACAGGCGTTTCAATTGTACAATATTTTGCGAGGGAGAAACAAGAATACAAAAAGTTTAATGCCATCAATAAACGTTACCGCGATGCAAATATCCGCTCAAACTGGTATTATTCGATCTTTTTTCCTGTAGTCGAATTAATTTCGGCCATGTCATTAGGCTTATTGGTTTGGTACGGTGCAAAAAGTATTTTAGCCAAACCACTTGATGTAACGCCCGGTACCATTACACAGTTTATTATGTATTTAGGAATGGTTTTTACACCCATTCGTCAATTGGCCGATAAATTTAATACACTTCAAATGGGGATGGTTGGTGCCGAACGTGTTTTTAAAGTGCTGGATACTGACGAGCGCACGCCAAACTTAGGTACAGAAAAACCAGCGCATTTGCACGGAAATATTAAGTTTAAAAATGTTTGGTTTGCTTATAATGAGGATATCATCACCCAAAAGCCTGCATCAACAAGTAATCTTAATAGTGGTAATGTTGCTGATGAACAGGAAGGACATCCTTCTATAAATTATGTGCTTAAAGATTTATCATTTGAAGTTAAGGCTGGCCAAACGGTTGCTTTGGTAGGCGCTACAGGAGCCGGAAAATCATCAACCATTAATATTTTGAATCGTTTCTACGAAGTTAAAAGAGGAGAAATAACGGTAGATAACATTCGGATTGAAGATTTTGAATTGGATTACCTGCGCAGTAATATTGCAACCGTTTTACAGGATGTTTTTCTTTTTTCGGATACCATACTAAACAACATCACTTTAAATAATCCATTAATTAGCATTGAAGAGGTTGTTAATGCAGCTAAAAAAGTAGGTGCCCACGATTTTATTGAACGTTTGCCAGGGGCTTACCAATATAATGTGATGGAAAGGGGGGCAACCCTCTCTGCTGGCCAGGCGCAATTGATTTCTTTCATCAGGGCACTGGTTCATAACCCTGCCATTTTAGTTTTAGATGAGGCCACCTCTTCAGTAGATACTGAAACGGAGCTACTGATTCAGAAAGCCATTGATAACTTAATGGATGGACGTACCTCTATCGTTATTGCTCACCGCTTATCAACCATTCAGAAAGCGGATCAGATTATTGTACTGGATAAAGGCGAAATAAAGGAAAAAGGGACTCATCAGGAATTGTTAAAACTTAATGGCTATTACAAAAAATTGTACGATTTACAATTTTCATCTGAAGGGATTGCTAAAAACGCTTAACTTTTGAAACCCTTTTATAGCGTAAACGTTAGAACTTTCGATAAGTTCTAACGTTTATTTAAATGACTTACTTCTCATCTAAGGGAATTTGGCATATATAACCTATGCCCTGTACAAAATTGCAGGAGCCGCATTGATCCTCGCACGATATTTCTGGATTTGCCCATGGGAGGCATTGTTCATTACAACGAGGTTTGCCAGGGCCCACACCGCCAAGTACATTTTTCATTTCTAATCTGGATAATTTACGCGTTAAATGGTTCATTGTTTTAAGAGTTTAAGTGGATTTTAATATAAATATAATTAAATCTCGATTACCTTTTACTTCCAGTTTGATGTTGTTAACTTTAAAGCGAAAGCAGCTGCTGGTAGAAAATAATATTGGTGGCAAATTGATAATGGAATTTTAAATACAAAACATCGATCCCTATATGAAATCAATTAGACTATTGGCAATACTATTTATGCTGGTATTAACATTCAATGTTTCGGCACAACAGAAATATGTTATGGTTATCCACGGTGGCGCAGGTACAATTTTAAAAAAGAACATGACCCCTGAAAAAGAGGCCGCTTATATTGCTGCATTAACGGAGGCTTTAAAAGCTGGATATGCGAAAATACAGGCCGGTAAAACAAGTTTAGATGCAGTTGAGGCAACTATTCATATAATGGAAAATTCTCCTTTGTTTAATGCTGGTAAAGGAGCGGTTTTTACCCATGATGGACGAAATGAATTAGATGCCGCCATTATGAATGGTAAAACTTTAGAGGCCGGCGCCGTTGCGGGGGTTACCACGGTTAAAAATCCAATCTCAGCCGCCCGTGCAGTTATGGAAAAGTCGGAACACGTAATGATGGTTGGGGCCGGAGCCGATCAGTTTGCAAAAGATGCAGGGCTTGAAATTGTAGATCCAAAGTATTTCTGGACTAAAGAAAGATGGGATGGTTTGCAAAAAGCCATTAAAGAAGATTCCACAAAAGCTGTGCTGGATCATGGAAGTAAGAAATCTGAACTTTTAGGAATTAAAAACCACGATTATAAATTTGGAACAGTGGGTTGCGTGGCTTTAGATAAAGCAGGCAATTTAGCTGCCGGAACTTCAACAGGTGGAATGACCAATAAAAAGTATGGCAGGGTGGGAGATTCGCCGATTATTGGCGCAGGAACATATTGTAATAATGAAACTGCAGGTGTTTCTTGCACCGGTTGGGGCGAATATTATATTCGTAATGTAGTGGCAAAAACCATTTCTGATTTGATGGAATATAAAAATCTATCCGTTGCAGAGGCCGCAAAAATTGTATTGGATAAAGTTGGAAAAATGGGCGGTGATGGTGGTTTAATTGCATTAGATAGAAAAGGAAATGTAACCATGCCTTTTAACACGGAAGGCATGTACAGGGGAACGGTTACTGCCGAGGGAAAAATTGAAGTATTGATTTATAAATAGATCTGTTCTGTACGAAATCAAAAATATTTCTATATTTCATTTTCCAAAACAGTTTAAATTTAAATGAAGTCAGTTTTTTCTAATCTAACCTTTCAGGTTTTAATTGCCATAACAATCGGTATTTTGGTTGGTGCCTACTTTCCAGGTTTTGCCCCAACGGCAAAATTAATTAGCCAGGGTTTTATTAATATGATCAGCATGTTAATTGCACCCATTATATTTTTTACCATTGTTTTAGGTATTGCCCATATGGGTGATATGAAAAAGGTTGGTAGAGTAGGTGGTAAAGCTTTGCTGTATTTTGAACTGGTAAGTACGGTCGCTATTGCAATTGGTTTACTGGTGGCCAATATCCTTAAACCGGGAGTGGGTATTGAAACAGCAAAAGGCGATGCGACAAAAATTGCAGGTTATGCCGAGCAGGCCAAGGAGATGAACTGGGCCGAATTCTTTCTGCACATTATCCCGCATAATGTAATTGCTTCCTTCGCTGAAGGTAATATCCTGCAGATTTTATTTTTTGCCATTTTGTTTGGATATGGATTAAACAAGCTTGGAGGCGATGGTACCGTAGTGTTAAACGCTTTTGATAAGATTTCGAAGGTGCTTTTTAACATCATGAAAGTAATCATGAAGCTGGCACCCATAGGCGCCTTCGGCGGAATGGCCTTTAGTATTGGTACGCATGGTATTCAAAGCATATACGGAATGGCAAAATTGATGGGCTCTGTTTATTTAACCTGTATTCTGTTCATTTTTGTGGTTTTAAATGGCATTTGCAGATACTATAAATTCAGTTTGTGGCAGTATCTAAAATACATCAGGCAGGAAATATTAATTGTTTTAGGCACATCATCATCAGAATCGGCATTGCCCAGCATGATGCAGAAAATGGAAGCCATTGGTTGCGACAAATCCGTTGTGGGTTTGGTTATTCCAACAGGCTATTCTTTTAACCTGGATGGAACCGCAATTTATTTAGCTATGGCGGTAATTTTTCTCTGTCAGGTTTTTCATGTCGATTTATCCGTAGGGCAGCAGCTAACCATTTTAGCCATATTAATGGTTACATCAAAAGGTGCTGCAGGCGTTACCGGAAGTGGTTTTATTGTTTTGGTTTCAACCCTAACCGCACTTAAAATTATGCCTATTGAACACATTTCAATCTTAATTGGCGTTGATCGTTTTATGAGCGAGGCAAGAGCGATAACCAATGTAATTGGAAACGGAGTTGCTACCATTGTAATTGCAAAAAGCGAAAATCAGTTTGATGAAGAAAAATATCAACTGGCAATCAGGCCTTCAGCGATTGAAAAAAACGAGGGAATTTAGCTGAGGTTTTAGGTTTGCAGTAATGAGTTTTAGCCGCTGAACTAAAAACGTTCAACTCCAAACTATTTAAGCTATCTTTGCAATAGAAATAAGCACACAGCTTATTTAATTAATTCATAGCATATTGGCTCAGCAAAAAGAAAACAGCCGCTCGGAAAAAAGCGAGCTGCATCCACGTAACAAACACCGTTCACGTTACAACTTCAAACAACTTATCGCAACTTCTAAAGAACTTAAACGCTTTGTTTTTAAAAACGATCACGATGAAGATTCTATAGATTTTGCCGATCAAAGTGCCGTAAAAGCACTTAATAAAGCCTTATTGAAACAATTTTATGATATTCCGCAATGGGATATTCCTAAAGATTATTTATGTCCGCCAATACCTGGTCGGGCAGATTATATCCATTATGTAGCCGATCTTTTAGGTTCGAGTAATAAAGGTAAAATCCCAAAAGGAAGCAAGATTAAAGTTTTAGACATTGGTATGGGTGCCAATTGCATTTACCCTATTATAGGACATAAAGAGTACGGATGGAATTTTGTAGGTTCTGATATTGATCCCCTTTCTATTGAATCCTCAAAACGGATTATTGATGCAAATAAATCTTTGCAAGGCGCAATTGAGCCACGTTTGCAGTCATCAAGAATGGGTATTTTTAGAGGGATAGTTGGGGCGAAAGAGCAATTTGATGTAACCATTTGTAATCCTCCGTTTCATGCATCATTAAAAGAAGCCGAACAGGGAACCCGTCAGAAATGGAGAAACCTGAAGGGAGAAGCAGAAGTGAAGCACGTTTTAAATTTTGGTGGAAATAAAGCAGAGTTGTGGTGCCCGGGAGGAGAAAGAGCTTTTATTGAGCAAATGATCATTCAAAGTGCACAAATCCCGAATCAATGTTTGTGGTTTACTTCTTTAGTTTCGAAAAGTGCGAATTTAAAAAGCATTTACAGCGCCCTAATCAAAGCAAAAGCTTTTGAAGTAACAACAGTTCAAATGTCGCAAGGACAAAAAATCAGTCGTTTTGTAGCCTGGACTTTCCATAATGAAGCTGCACAGGCAGAATGGGCCAAAAAATGGAAACCTGAAAGTACTAAGGCCGAAGCTAAAAGTATTTAACCGGTATTGAAATATTATAATTAAAGCCTGGCCAACGCTTAACGTTGGTCAGGCTTTTTTATGATTTACATGCTGCTTTGAGTATTGAAAGGTTATCCCAGGCAGCACAAAATCTTCATCAATGTTATTATTTAGTACTAATAACTAAAAAGTGGCATCCATAATTTATGGAAAGACAATCTTTTTCTCCCTTATTTCACAATGAGCGACTTCAACCAGTGCTTACTAACCAGGCACAAATGCTGAACTGAATAATAATGAAGTCTCCGCAGTGTAATTACTTACAATTACGCAGAATTTGCTTTAAATAATATGCTTTTGGGTTTGACTTTCCAGTCAATAATATTAGCTTTGCACAAAAAAAATTGATACATGAGCGTTTTAGTAAATAAAGATTCTAAGGTTATCGTTCAGGGTTTTACCGGAAACGAAGGAACTTACCACGCCGAGCAGATGCTGGCTTATGGTACAAACGTAGTTGGTGGTGTAACGCCTGGCAAAGGTGGGCAATCGCATTTAGATAAGCCTGTTTTTAATACTGTTAAAGATGCCGTTGACCAAACGGGTGCAAATGTATCTATCATTTTTGTACCACCGGCTTTTGCTGCTGATGCAATTATGGAAGCTGCCGAAGGTGGTATTAAAGTTATTGTTTGTATTACTGAAGGTATCCCGACTAAAGATATGATTCAGGTTAAAGAATATATTGCCGATCGTGATGTTACGCTTATTGGCCCTAACTGCCCTGGAATTATCACAGCTGATGAGGCTAAAATTGGTATCATGCCAGGTTTTATCTTCAAAAAAGGTAATGTAGGTGTGGTTTCAAAATCAGGAACTTTAACTTACGAGGCAGTAGATCAGGTTGTTAAAGCTGGTTTAGGTATTACAACTGCTATCGGTATCGGTGGTGATCCAATTATTGGAACTCCAACTGTTGAAGCCGTTAAATTATTAATGAACGATCCGGAAACACACGGTATCATCATGATTGGTGAAATTGGTGGTGGAATGGAAGCAGAAGCTGCCCGTTGGATCAAAGAACACGGCACTAAACCAGTTGTTGGTTTCATCGCTGGTCAAACTGCGCCTCCGGGACGTAGAATGGGCCATGCTGGTGCTATTGTTGGTGGTGCTGATGATACTGCAGCGGCTAAAATGAAAATCATGCGTGAGTGTGGTATCCGCGTAGTAGAAAGCCCGGCTGAAATCGGTGCTGCAATGGCAGAAGAATTAGCAAAGTAAGATTTTAAAATCTACATATAAAAAAGCGTTTCGATTAAGTTCGGAACGCTTTTTTTATGTGCTAATCCCTACATGTCGAGATAAGAACAACCTAACGGTAGAAAATCAATTTAAAAACCCTTCACGATTCAGAGAAGCAACTCTTGTTAAATCTGTATTTTTTGCATCAATCAATGAAAAAACAGGTTTTTATCACCGATTTGTAAACTGTGTTGCAAATATTTATAACAACAAACCAAAATCAATAGCTTAGCGTATATGTGTTTATAAGCGATAGCGATTTAAACACACACAAAATGAAAATGATGTTAAATAAACTAATTTTAGTTTCAGCTGTTATTATCACAATGGGATTTAGTGCCTGTGCACAAAAACAAGATAAGCAGACAAAACAAGCTAAAGAATCTGAGCAAATAATACCAAAGAAAAAGATGAACTGGAATCCGCTAACACCTGAAGAAGAAAAAGTAATTGTTAATAAAGGCACCGAATATCCGGGTACTGGTAAATACGAACATACGACGGATAAAGGAACATATGTTTGCAAAAGATGTAATGCACCACTTTACCGGTCAGAAAGCAAGTTTGATGCGCATTGTGGATGGCCGGCATTTGATGATGAAATTAAGGGAGCGGTTAAGCGCATTCCTGATCCGGATGGATCGCGTACAGAAATTGTTTGCGCAAATTGCGGCGCACATTTAGGCCACGTATTTTTAGGAGAAGGATTTACAAATAAAGACACCCGTCATTGTGTAAATTCAATCTCAATGAACTTTGTGCCTGATAAAAAATAAGCGTAGGATTAGTTGGGTTAGGATAAGGTGTAAGACGTAAGTTTTACACCTTTTTTTGTTTTATTAAAAACCAAGGTTTCTTTTGAGTGATCTAATTTATTGGGTTTAAAATGCTTTAAACGTCGATTTTAAAGGTAAAAGTTTGATTATAAACTAAATGCTTATATTTGCATGCTCTTTAGAAAAGATTTAGCCTATGAGATACCTTCTGTTATTAAGTAGTTTGTTTTTGTTTTTACATGGCAACGCACAAAATTCTGATTCAAATACTGAACCGGATAGCATCAAAAAAACAGGATACGCAACCTATTACCACAGAAAATTTGAAGGTCGCCGTACCTCAAGCGGAGCAAGATACCGCGGTAAGAAATTAACCGCCGCCCACAGAACACTTCCCTTCGGAACCAAGATTACAGTAACCAATCCGGCTAACGGAAAATCAGTAACGGTTAAGGTAAATGATCGCGGTCCATTCGTTAAAAAATATGCCATTGATTTATCAGAAAGTGCCGCAAAAGAAATCGGTATTTACCGTAAAGGCAGTGCTAGGGTACAATTAAGCTATAGTGTTGAATAGCACTCTTTTTAGCTCTAATTACAAGGCCAAATTTAAGTTATTAACACTCATTTTGGTTTCCTAAACCCTTAAAAAGAAATGATTAGCTTTTTTTTCCATTGAAAATGATATTTAGCTGATCGTTTTCTCCACCTTAATCGAACAAGTGTTAACAACTTTGACTAACAAAAAAGGGCTCACTTCTATATATTTGTTTAACAAAGTTCTTTAAGTTCTTGCCTTTGAAAACAAATATAAAAGCTTAGTTTTTAGTGATTTAAAAAGCGGATCTCCTGATTTAAAAATTAAATTCCTTAACTAAAAACCAAGTTGTTCATCAAAAGCCAGGCTTAGCACTTTCACAAAACAGAGTTTTGATATAAGACCAAACAATCATCATATAAATTGATGGATGCGGTACTTTGTCTGCTCTTATTAAAACAGATTAAAGATTAAAAAACGATCAGCGTATGGAACAGGATGAATTACTATTAAGAGAAAACAAAGACAGATTTGTGCTTTTACCAATAAAGTATCCGGCAATCTGGGAGATGTATAAAAAAACCGAGGCAAGTTTTTGGACTGCTGAGGAAATCGATCTTTCAGATGACCAAAAGCATTGGGATAATTTAAATGACGGAGAAAGACATTTTATCTCCCACATTTTAGCCTTCTTTTCGGCCAGTGATGGTATAGTAAATGAAAACCTGGCTGTAAATTTTATGAGCGAGGTTCAGCTACCGGAAGCACGCTGTTTCTATGGTTTCCAGATTATGATGGAAAATATCCATGCCGAAACCTACGCTTTGTTAATTGATACTTATATTAAAGATCCTGAAGAAAAAGACCGTTTATTCCATGCCATTGATACGGTTCCGGCTGTAAAAAGAAAAGCAGAATGGGCACTTCGCTGGATCGAAAATGGAAATTTTGCTGAACGTTTAGTTGCTTTTGCTGCGGTTGAAGGAATTTTCTTCAGTGGTAGCTTCTGTTCCATTTTCTGGCTTAAAAAACGCGGTTTAATGCCGGGCTTAACTTTCAGTAATGAATTAATCTCAAGGGATGAGGGTTCGCACTGTGAGTTTGCATGTTTATTATACAGCATGTTAAGCAATAAATTAAGCGAAGAGCAGGTACATGCCATCATTAGCGATGCTGTTGAAATTGAAAAAGAATTTATTACAGATGCATTGCCAGTTGCCTTAATTGGTATGAATGCAAAATTAATGAGCCAGTACATCGAGTTTGTTGCCGATAGATGGTTACAGGAATTAGGCTATAAAAAAATATACAATGCAAGCAATCCTTTCGATTTTATGGAAATGATTTCATTGCAGGGTAAAACGAATTTCTTCGAAAAACGTGTTGGCGATTATCAGAAAAGTGGTGTGTTAACCTCAGCTGATAACAATAAACAAGCGTTTTCTTTAGATGAAGACTTCTAAGGTAGAAGGTTAGAAGGCATAAGGTCTTGATACCCAATACTCACTACTAAAAATAAACAAAAATTATAAAAGTGATGATTAAGTCTTGATACTTGATACTCACGACTTGATACTAAACTTAATCTCATAAAATATGTTCGTACTAAAAAGAGATGGCCGTAAAGAAGCGGTACAATTTGACAAAATAACTGCCCGCATCCAAAAACTATGCTACAGTTTAAATTCTGATTTGGTCGATCCTATTGATGTAGCCAAGAAGGTTATTGAAGGATTGTATGATGGTGTTACCACTTCTGAATTGGATAACCTTGCAGCAGAAACCGCTGCATCGTTAACGACAAAACACCCCGATTATGCTTTGCTTGCATCGCGTATTGCGGTTTCTAACCTGCATAAAAACACCACGAAATCATTTTCGGGTACGATGAAAATGTTGTACGAATATTTCGACCCGAAAGCGCAAAAAGCCGCTCCGCTTATTGCAGATGATGTTTATGAGATTATTGAAAAAAATAAAGACATCTTAGATAGCTCAATCATTTACGACCGTGATTTCGGGTTCGACTATTTCGGTTTTAAAACTTTAGAAAAATCTTACCTTTTAAAAGTAAACGGACAAATTGTTGAACGTCCGCAACATTTGTTTATGCGTGTTTCTGTAGGTATCCATAAAGAAGATATTGAAAGTGCAATTAAAACGTATAACTTAATGAGTGAACGTTGGTTTACACATGCCACACCAACATTATTTAATGCGGCTACACCAAAACCTCAAATGTCATCGTGTTTTCTGTTAACCATGCAGGATGATAGTATCGAAGGTATTTACGATACTTTAAAACAAACGGCTAAAATTTCTCAAAGTGCTGGCGGTATTGGGTTAAGCATCCACAACATCCGTGCAACTGGTTCGTATATTGGCGGTACAAACGGTACCAGTAACGGTATTATTCCAATGTTACGTGTATTTAATGATACGGCCCGTTATGTAGATCAGGGTGGAGGTAAACGTAAAGGTGCTTTCGCCATCTATTTAGAACCTTGGCATGCAGATGTTTTCGAATTCTTAGACTTGCGTAAAAACCATGGTAAAGAAGAAATGCGTGCGCGCGATTTATTCTACGCCCTTTGGATTAACGATTTGTTTATGCAACGTGTAAAAGATAATGGCGAATGGACTTTATTCTGCCCGCACGAAGCACCTGGTTTAGCAGATTGTTTCGGTAAAGAGTTTGAAGAATTATATGCCAAATATGAAGCAGAAGGCCGTGGCCGTAAAACCATTAAAGCACAGGAACTTTGGTTTGCCATCTTAGATTCGCAAATTGAAACCGGTACACCTTATATGTTGTTTAAAGATGCAGCGAACAGCAAATCTAACCAGCAAAATTTAGGTACCATTAAAAGTTCTAACTTGTGTACCGAGATTATTGAGTACACTTCTAAAGATGAGGTTGCGGTTTGTAATTTAGCATCTTTAGCATTGCCCCGCTTTGTAATCGGCGGACAATTCGATCACCAGAAATTATATGATGTAACTTACCAGGCTACATTAAACTTAAATAAGATCATTGATCATAACTATTACCCGGTTCAGGAAGCTGAAAATTCAAACATGCGCCACAGACCGGTTGGTTTAGGTGTACAAGGTTTGGCAGATGCATTTATTTTAATGCGTTTACCTTTCGAAAGTGATGAAGCAAAACGTTTAAACAAAGATATTTTCGAAACCATCTATTTTGCGTCTATGACAGCTTCACATGATTTAGCTGTACAGAATGGGCCTTACCAAACATTTAAAGGTTCTCCTTTATCAAAAGGCAAATTCCAGTTCGATCTTTGGAACGTAACCCCGGATAGCGGCCGTTGGGATTGGAGTGCATTACGTAAAAAAGTAGTTAAAGATGGTGTATACAATTCATTATTGGTTGCGCCAATGCCAACTGCATCTACTTCACAAATTTTGGGTAACAACGAATGTTTCGAACCTTATACTTCTAACATTTACACCCGCCGGGTATTAAGCGGAGAGTTTGTAGTAGTAAACAAACACTTGTTAAAAGATTTAGTGGCTTTAGGTTTATGGAACAACGATATGAAAAATCAAATCATATTGGCAAACGGTTCGATCCAGGCGATTGCAGAAATTCCTGATTATATTAAAGAATTATACAAAACAGTTTGGGAAATTAAAATGCGTAATATCATTGATATGGCGGCCGATCGTGGTGCTTATATCTGCCAGTCGCAATCACTAAACCTATTTGTAAATGCACCAAATACATCAAAACTAACTTCAATGCATTTCTATGCGTGGGAAAAAGGTTTAAAAACCGGAATGTATTACTTACGTACACAGGCAGCATCACAAGCGGTTAAATTTACAGTAGAAAACCAGGGTGGTAAAGCAATTGAAGCTGTAATCCCTGCAGAAATGTCACAAGATCAGGTTGCAGAAGAAATCGTTGACGGACCAGTTTGCTCAATGGAAGAAGGATGCATTAGTTGTTCAGGTTAAGCTTAACAGCCTGTCATACTGAATATTAAGCATCTTATCAGTAAATTCTGAAACGAGTTCAGAAGGACGAATCTAATTATATCGTAAGGTTTTGGGCAAACGCTCAAAACCTTATTTTTTGTTTATACTTTTGTATATGTCTGCACACATCCATAGCGCCAAACATGAAATCATTCCCTGCGAAAGATGTAATACAGCTATAGAGTGTAAGGCAAATTCTTATACAAAATGTCAATGCAGTGTGGTGCAACTTAGCATTAACGAAGTGCAGTACATTTCTGAGTTATACGATGGCTGCCTTTGCGCAAAATGCTTATTCGAATTACAGCAAGAGTATAGGGAAGAAATAGGCGTTTAGGCTTTTAAGCAATAGGTTTCTAAGCTTTTCAATTACATCAATCCCAATCATTTTATTTTTTTAACATATCTGTCATGCTGAGGTACGAAGCATCTGTTTTATCGGTGGCAGATGCTTCGTGCCTCAGCATGACAGACATATTCAAGGTTGCTGCCTTTCTAAAGCATTTTCAGCGATATTTATAAAGTCATTGTGAGGCGGCACAACGTGGCAATCTTTCATGTTTTTATTTATTTCGAAATCACTTGTCATTTCAACCGTAGTGTCGAAATTTCAATTTAAATACCGTTAAAAGATTTCTCCATTTTGCTGCGCTCCAATCGAAAAGACGTATTCCTATCCTTGTTATTGAAAATTACCGTCATTGCGAGGGCACAACGAGGCAATCTTTCACGAGGTTATTGTTTCAAAAATCACTTATCATTCAACCGTAGTGTCGAAATTTCCATTTAAACACCGTTAAAAGATTTCTCCATTTCGCTGCGCTCCAGTCGAAAAGACGTATTCCTATCCTTGTTATTGAAAATTACCGTCATTGCGAGGCGGCACAACGAGGCAATCTTTCATGTATTTATTTATTTCAAAATCGCTTGTCATTTCAACCGTAGTGCCGAAATTTCCATTTAAACACCGTTAAAAGATTTCTCCATTTCGCTGCGCTCCAGTCGAAAAGACGTATAGGGCTATAGTATATGTAACCTTTTTTAACTTACAATGAAGCCTGTTCGTCCATCGTCTAAAACAAACTACTATAGAGGTAATTGCAAATGTGTTCATTAAAATGTAAAAATGTATCGCAAAATAGTCAGTCGGTTTGATTATAAAAGAGGACATATTTTGCTGCCTTTTTTCAACATTAACTTCCTTTGTAAAACCAAAGCATTTGGTTGATGCCGAACCTATATTTTGGCTGTTTTTAAGCCTCAGGTTAAACGATTTAACAAAATGTCAAGTGCAGATTATATTTTAATAATCTAATGGCTTAATGCCTCTCTGAGGCCTTGGCGTGTAAATAAATATTCTTTTGGAATGGCCTTAAAAAGACGGCATTCAGCACGTGGTTTGCTATCGATTGGCAGCTTGATGAATGGTTTATCAAGTACTAAAAAAAGAAAAAAATATAATTATGGAAGCGCTCATTTCTAATTACTGGTGGGTTTTAGTGGCACTGTTGTGCGTAGTTTTATACAAATACATTTTACGTTTCCTGTTCGGGATGGTCATTGTGCCCGAAGACAGAATTGGTTTGATTACCAAAAAATTTGTGCTGTTCGGTTCCGACCGGGAGCTGCCCGACGGGCGCATTATAGCCATTAAAGGCGAAGCTGGTTTCCAGGGTAAAACGCTGGCTCCAGGATTATACTTTGGAATGTGGTTTTGGCAGTATAGCGTAACCATGGAACAGTTTACGGTTATTCCGGAGGGGAAAATCGGACTGATTATGGCCAAGGATGGGGCCGAAATTCCAACAGGTAATATCCTCGGACAAAAAGTAGAGTCTGATAACTTTCAGGATGCAGTTAAGTTTCTTGAAAATGGAGGCCAACGAGGTCGTCAGACTTCTTACATTACCTCTGGTTCCTATCGTATTAACACTATGTTATTTCAGGTTTCGGTTACAGAAATGATCCGGATACAGGAAAGCATGGTGGGAATTGTAACTACTTTAGATGGATTACCGATTGAAGCCAACCAGATTGCCGGTAAACTGGTAGAGGGCCACAACAATTTTCAAAATTTCGATAATTTTATTAAAAATGGGGGTAACCGGGGTTTACAGCCGCAGGTTATTTTAGCCGGCTCGTATAATTTAAATCCATGGGCCATTCAAATGGAAGAAATCCCGATGACGGAAATTGCCATTGGTTATGTAGGTGTTGTAATTTCTTACATTGGCAACGAAGGCAACGATTTAACCGGTGTGGATTTTAAACATGGAAATATTGTAGGAAAAGGTTCTAAAGGTGTATGGCTTGAACCACTTGGCCCGGGTAAATATCCAATTAATAAATACATCATGAAGGTAGAATTGGTGCCTACAACAAATCTGGTTTTAAACTGGGCATCTGCACGAAGTGAAGCACATAATCTCGATAAAAATTTATCTACCATAACGGTACGTTCAAAAGATGGTTTCCCGTTTAACCTCGATGTAGCTCAGATTATTCATGTTCCAACCACCGAGGCCCCGAAAGTAATTGCGCGTTTCGGTAATATGGTTAATTTGGTTTCACAAGTTTTAGAACCAACCATTGGTAACTATTTTCGTAACTCGGCACAGGATAGTGATGTAATTGCTTTTTTAAGCACACGTAAAGAACGTCAGGAATCAGCAAAAGAACATATTCGTAAAGTATTAGATGAATATAACGTAAATGCAGTGGATACACTTATTGGAGACATTGTGCCTCCGGAGTCGTTAATGAAAACCCTAACAGACCGTAAAATAGCGGAGGAGCAGAAGGTAACTTACAATACACAGAAACAGGCACAGGAAACGCGCCAGGGGATGGAGAAGGAAACAGCCATTGCTGATATGCAAAAAGATATTGTTAAGGCACAACAAAGCGTTGAGATTGCCGAACGTACAGCAAGTGCAACCGTTAAAAAATCGGAAGGTGATGCTGCCGGTGTTAAACTGGCCGTTGGTGCAGAAGCGGAGGCCACTAAAATGAGGGCACACGCAGAGGCAGAAGCCACTAAAGCAAGGGCGCAGGCCGATTCGGAAGCGATTAAGTTAAGAGCATCGGCTGAGGCCGAGCAAATCTCTTTAACAGGTAGCGCCGAGGCTGGTAAAATTTTGGCCGTAGGTAAATCAACAGCCGAAGCCTACGAACTTGCGGTAAAAGCCTTAGGCGGCGAGAATTTTACCCGCTATAAAATTACCGAAGAGCTGTCGAAAGGTAATGTGAAATTAATTCCTGATGTATTAATCGGTGGAAATGGGAATACAGGTGGTTCAGCAATGGACGGCTTGCTGGGCTTAAAATTAATGGAATTAATGGATCCTGAAAAACGTAAAGAAGTAATTGCTGTAGCAGAAATTGTAGAAACAAAAACAAAACCCAAAAGGGATAACATTAATCCTTAATTAGTTTAAACTTAAAGCCCTGATGAGAATCGGGGCTTTTTGGTTTGTAACCATTATTCAATTTCTTTTAAAACAATACCATCTGCTTTTCGAAAACAAAAACAATTACATCATTATGCCGTTCTAATTTTAAACAAAATAGTAACTTTGCATTTTAATTTTTTAAGGATGAGTAAAGTAAAAGTTGGCTTGGTACAAATGAGCTGTACTAAAGATAAACAGGAAAATTTAGATAAAGCAATTGTAAAGGTTAGGGAGGCTGCAGCAAAAGGTGCACAGATTGTGTGTTTGCAAGAGCTTTTTACCTCTTTATATTTTTGCGATGTTGAGGATTACGACAACTTCGATTTAGCCGAATCAATTCCTGGCCCATCAACAGATGCATTACAGGTGGTGGCCAAAGAATTAGGTGTTGTAATTATTGCTTCTTTATTTGAGAAACGCGCGCAAGGCTTATACCACAATACTACGGCTGTTTTAGATGCAGATGGTTCTTATTTAGGTAAATACCGCAAAATGCATATTCCTGATGATCCGGCCTTTTACGAGAAATTCTACTTTACTCCAGGTGATTTAGGTTATAAGGTTTTTGAAACAAAATTTGCTAAAATCGGTATCTTAATCTGCTGGGATCAGTGGTATCCTGAGGCATCGCGTATTACTGCTTTAATGGGCGCTGATATTATGTTTTATCCAACAGCAATTGGTTGGGCAACTGACCAGGATGAGGAAACCAACCAGGACCAGTATAATGCATGGCAAACCATTCAGCGTTCTCATGCGGTAGCAAATGGCGTTCCGGTGGTCAGTGTTAACCGTGTTGGTTTTGAGCAAGAGGGTGCCATGAAATTTTGGGGTGGAAGTTTTGCCACAAATGCTCAGGGGAAATTGCTTTATCTGGCTTCTCACGATCAGGAAGAAACAACAGTTGTTGAATTAGACTTAAATCAAAGCGATTTTATGCGTAAACACTGGCCCTTTTTAAGAGATAGAAGAATTGATTCTTATCAGCCGATTACCAAGAGGTATATAGACGAGGATTAAGCATAAAGACTGAAGCGAAAATCTAACAATTTTTTCCAATTAACCGATAAACGTTTATCGTCATTTCGAGCAGAGTACAATGAAGCCGAGAAATCTTTTAAAGCAGCTAAAGTCTTTCAAAATTAGTTTAAAGATTTCTCCATTTCGCTACCGATGAAGAATCAGTTAGCTTCAGTCGAAATGATGACACGTTTAATTTAGCTTAACAACCAGTTTAACTAAATAATAACAATTGTTGTTTTTACAGACCATTCATTTTATAAATTAAAATTTGATGTCACAATTTCCTCCAAGAAAAGAATTAAATCTTAATCAATTCGATTATTCACCAAAGCAGCAAGGTTATTCTTTTCCAGCTGAATGGGCTAAACATGAAGCTACCTGGTTAAGCTGGCCACATAAAGAGGCAAGCTGGCCTGGAAAAATAGAAAGCATCTATAAGCCATACTGCGAATTTATTAAAGCTGTTGCCGAAGGCGAAAAAGTCCGAATTAATGTAAAAGATGAGGAAATGAAAACTTTTGCCATTGCCGAACTTGAAAAAGTAGGTGCTGATTTGGTACAGGTTGAATTCTATTTCAATGAAACCAACGACGCCTGGTGCCGCGATCATGGGCCTGCATTTGTACTAAACGGCAATCAAAAAGCTGTTGTAGACTGGGGTTATAACGCATGGGGAGGAAAGTATCCGCCCTATGATTTGGATGATATGGTGCCAACCAAAATAGCAAAACATTTTAATTTGCCTTTGTTTTTACCTGATATTGTAATGGAAGGTGGTTCGGTAGAATTTAATGGTGCAGGAACAGTTTTGACCACTACAGCTTGCCTGCTAAATGAAAACCGCAATCCACATTTAACCAAGGAGCAGATTGAAAAATATCTTCAGGAATATTATGGTGTTGAGCAGGTGTTGTGGCTGGGCGATGGAATTGTAGGGGACGATACCGATGGACATATTGATGATATTACCCGCTTTGTAAATGAAGACACGGTTTTAACTGCAATCGAAAGCAATCCTTTGGATGAAAACCACATCCTCTTGGAAGAAAATTACGAAGCATTAAAAGGAATGAAACTAAAAGATGGCAGACGTTTAAAAATTGTAAAGTTACCTATGCCATCGCCGGTTATTCATGAAGATACAAGACTTCCTGCATCTTATGCTAATTTTTACATTGCAAATGCAGCTGTTATTGTTCCGGTTTTTGGTGATGTAAACGATCAAAAAGCTTTGGATATTATTCAAGGTTGCTTCCCCGATAGAAAGGTTGTGGGTATTAACTCAGTCGATATTATCTGGGGATTGGGAAGTTTTCATTGTTTAAGCCAACAGGAACCGGTGGTTTAAATGAAGTACAATGACAAATTAATTAGCGAAATGATAAATTCCAAGAGACTTAGCTTAAGTTATTGGGATAAAATTTCACATTATTGGATTGTGGTTTTAATGCTCTTTGGAACAGGTCTTTTTTGGTGTCAGGTTATTAAAAATTATTTTAATAAATTAGAACCTGTAATTCACAATTCTGAAAAATTATTTAATATCGGGTTTTGCTTTTTAGTAATTGCTATTTTATTATTTACTATTCAATATCGTAGATTAACCTTCAAAAAGGTAATCATTAATTTTACTGAAAGCCAATATAAATGTGCTCTTATTGTAACAAGTAAGGAAACCGGATGGATTGTTCTTGATAAAAATAACATTTATGTTAGTGCATTTCATAAAACACGGACTTATTTAAATTGGGGAGAATTAATTACAATTATTAAAATTGACAACGGAATTCTAATAAATAGTATTTGTGATCCAAGTGCTAAAACGGCTTTATTTTCTTTCGGGTGGAATAGAAAAAACAGAAATGCTTTTATTCGCAATTTAGAACGGATAGTATTGGAATCTAAAAACTAAAAATAAGAGTTTTAGTTTTTAGATTAATATTAACTTTACAACATTAAAATATTTCAACTTTACAACATTTCATAATGAAATTATTAGAAGGAAAAACAGCATTAATTACAGGTGCTTCAAAAGGTATAGGTCGTAAAATAGCAGAAAAATTTGCCGAACAAGGTGCAAATGTTGCTTTTACCTATTTATCATCGGTAGAAAAAGGGCAGGCTTTAGAAACAGAACTTAAAAGCTTTGGAACGCAGGTTAAAGGTTATCGTTCTGATGCTTCTAAGTTTGACGAAGCAGAGCAATTAATTAATGATATAGTTGCTGATTTTGGTGCCTTAGATATCGTCGTAAATAATGCTGGAATTACCAAAGATGGTTTATTGATGCGTATGAGCGAGGAAAACTGGGATGACGTAATCAATGTAAACTTAAAATCAGTTTTCAATGTAACCAAGTCGGCTTCTAAAGTAATGATGAAGGCCCGTAAAGGTGTTTTTATTAATATGAGTTCTGTTGTTGGTATTACAGGCAATGCCGGACAAGCAAATTATGCCGCATCTAAAGCTGGTATTGTTGGTTTTACCAAATCTGTAGCCAAAGAATTAGGTTCAAGAAATATACGTGCTAATGTGGTTGCTCCAGGATTTATCCGTACAGAGATGACAGAGGTGTTGGACCCTAAAGTTGTAGAAGGCTGGGAAAAAGATATTCCATTAAAACGTGCTGGTGAAACCGAAGATATTGCTAACGTTTGTGTGTTTTTAGCGTCAGATATGAGCGCTTATGTAACCGGGCAAACTTTATCCGTTTGCGGCGGAATGCTATAGAAAGGTAGAACTTAAAAAGGTTTGGAACAGAAGTTTTCTTTCTAAAATCCAGGAATAAAAAGGCTTAAGGTGGGTTTTAACCTTAAGCCTTAAGCCTTTTAGTTATTATTTAATAATGTATTTTCCTTTTACCTCTTTAATCTTCACAAGGTTTTTATTCTTTTCAAAAGCCATATAAGCCGGTTGCAATGTCTTCCAAAAGCTTGCCTGCGCTGGAAACTGGGCCACGTATTTTTTTAAATTAACATCAGTCATTTTAAAAGGGTAAATATTAACCGGTATTTGATCTTGTCCGGCATTTTTGACCTCTACACCTAAAACATAAACCTCTTTAATTTTTTCATCTGTTAAAGGGATGCAGCCAACAGTTACACAATTACCATGGATGTAAATATCGCTTCCAGGCTTTTTATCTTTTCCCGTACGGGCATAATCAACACTGTTTGGATAATTAACGCCTAAAGAAAGGTAGAAATTACTCATTGGGTTAAAAACATTTACATAATAAAAACCTTCAGGTGTTTGCCCATCGCCTTCGCTAACTTTTGGACCAATAGTCCCCGAATGCGCACAGAAATCGTAGGTTCTAAACAAAGTATATTTTTTATCGGTATTATTTTTTAGCCAGATTTCCAGTTTACCTTCGGTTTTATATGCGTTAATTACCATAGAAAAGTGATCACCAAAACCACCTGCCTTTAAAAACTTTTTTAAATCGGGCCATTTGTCGCTGTATGCCGTTCTTACCCTCTCGAATTTGAGCTGCTGCGCCTTAAAGTCATCCTGAGCTTTAGCATTTATGGTGAAAGATAAAAGGACCATAAAATAAATTAATTTCATAAAAAGTAGTTTGAAGTAAAGCTAATGAATTTATCATTTTTTTATTGCAAGCCTGTTAGATTTTCTAATCGTTATGTTTGCTCTGCCCTTATTTTTTTTTCAATTTGTTACATGAATATTATCACATACAACAAAAAGGTACGAAGGATATATTACTCGAGAAAATAACTCAGAACTTTATACTCTCCATTAACACGGCCGAAGATAAAACGGACATTGGTGTATTTTCGTTTTTTTACTGGCAATTCGATACTAACCGCATACATGTTACTCCCCGCATCAGTAAATGCCCTCAATTGACCATAATAATCATCATTGATTTTTACATTACCCGGGAAGCTACCCATTACATCTTTTTGCCTGGTTTCAGGGATGTTTTCTAAAATCTCATTGGTGAAAATTTTATGATACGCTACATTGAATTGTTTTTTACTAAGTAAGCCGCCATTCCAGTTTTCTGCTCCAATAACCTTGTAAGTGCGGCTTTCTCGGTCGTATTTTAACTTTTCCTTAGTGGTTTGAAATGGAAAATGAACCATGGCTGTAATTTTTGCCTCATCTTTACTTCTTGCAGCAGCCATAAATTTCAAATAAAACAATGCATAATTGTAATCATCACCAGGAATAGAATCATATATATAATTTTCTATCGGAAACATGCCTTTCCCCAGTTTCAGACTGTCCATTGTTTTATGGAATGCATTGACATTCAGATTAATCTGATGTGTTAATTTTTTAACAGCGCGGAGACTATCTTGCTCATCTTTATTTTTCGCTTTGGTCTTAGTATTTTCTGTAGACAAAGGTGGATTAGGCTGATTATTACATGCTATAACGAATAGTGATAACATTAAAAACAAGTGTTTGTATTTCATAATTTAACTTTTTGGAACAGAGATTTTGCCCATTTGTTCCATTCTTTTAAGTAATACAGCGGTTCCTATTTGGTTGGATTGTACTTTAGGATACCACTTGCTCACATAATTATTCTCTTTTAGTTCTTGATATGACCCCGTAGTATAATAATTTGTACCGCCCCAAAGGTATGGCGAATTTACTCCCCAATACATCTCATAACCAAATCCATTATATTTTTCTAATCGTATCAGAATATTCTTCAAATCCCAATGATCGTTCCAGCCATCTTTTTTACCTTGGTATATTAACGCATCTACAGCGCTTTCTTCAAAACCAAATGGAGGGCCGTGCCCCACAAAGGGCCTTAGCTTAGGTATTTTTTTTGTAACATGTTTTAAAGAATCGCCATTATGTAAGTGCCTGGAAAAATCACAATCGGATTCTCTATAGTGTATGAGCCCAATAAAGTACCAAGGTATTAATGCTCCCAGTGTATTATAATTCATAATCGGTTTTCTGCTTATCTGTCGTTTTGATCCAAAACTCAATAGATTAGGCCGTGTCGTTTCATCTGCTGGTTCCGTTTCAGGAAGCCCATGCAATGATCTGTTAATTTTAATTCTTTCTTCCACTGGAATTCCAGGTTTCGCGGAAGGAAATAGGGGCCATCTGTAAAAGGTTGGACGGTTATACTCTTCCCTAACCAGTAATGCAATTTCCTGATACCGGCGTTGGTTTGAAAGAATGCCTTGAATAATTGAGTCTGCCCTCAATTGTATGTTAGTAGAAATTTTGCAATTGGTATACATTTCCAGAAAAGGTATAGAAGTGTATTTAAAATGCGTTTTTGACATGATGGTAGATTTAGATACTTCAATTTAGATATAATTTATTAAATTGTATAATTAATTCTACGATGATTGTTTTGGGCTTTCCATCATAATATTTTGCAACCAATATACCTGAAATAATAGCAATCTGCATTAACAGACTTAGATCAATTCGATTACCTATCTGCTGCGATCTTCATAATGGTTGCTTATTTCCGCAGGTTATTAAAAAAGAAAATATCCTATAGTTTTATCCTTTGTGAATATCAAAGTGAGTTTTTTAGCGTAGTAAAATAAAGTTTCTCTTTTTGACCGTTATTTTTTAATCTTTATAACCGCAACTTAGGTTAATTGGATAAAGAATATTGTTTTTACTCTACTTTAGGTAAATTCTTTGCAGGCTTTGCTATTAAATACTCTTAAAAGTTTCTCTAAAATTACCATCTTTATAAATTATGAATGGCTTTTTTTCCGGTAATGTTATTTTATTCCTTTTAGGTTGTATTGCGTTGGGCCTATTATATGCGGGCTTGCTTTATCGCGGCAATAAAAACTTAGGCCAAAAGCTTCAATATATCCTGGCAGCTTCAAGGGTTGTTGTGGTATCTACTATAGCCTGGTTGCTTTTTGCTCCGTTAATTAAGACTTTAAATTATACTTTAGATAAGCCTGTCATTATCATCGGACAAGACAATTCCTTATCTGTAGGGCAGGTTAAGGCAGCCGGATTTGACCAGAAGTTATACGAGCAGAACTTAAAAGCTTTGCAGAATAAGCTGGAAGGTAAATATGAAGTGAAAACCTATAATTTTTCTGATTCTGTGGCCGATGGCTTAGATTTTAAAAATCAGGGCAGACTAACGGATGCATCAGCACTGTTTAGCAAAATTAAAGATGAGTATGCTAACAGAAATGTGGGGGCTGTTATATTGGCCACCGATGGGATATTTAACCGTGGAGGTAATCCGCTTTATGGGATCAATCAAATCAATGCTCCGGTTTATACCATTGCCCTGGGTGATAGTATTCCTAAAAGAGATGTGCTGATTGCGAATGTTAATTACAACAATATTGTTTATCTGGACGACGACTTTACCGTTGAAGTGCAGGTACAAGCGTACCAAAGTAATGGTGAAAACACAAGTTTAACTGTTTTACAAAATGGAATTAAAACCGAACAGCAAAACATAGCCGTTAATGGAAATGCTTTTGTTAAAACCATTCCTGTAAAACTGCATGCGGGTAAAATAGGTATTCAGAAATATACGGTCCAGCTTGGCGTTTTGCAAAATGAAATTACAACCAGAAATAATAGCCAGACTTTTTATGTGGAAGTAATAGATGGCCGGCAAAAAGTTTTACTTGCAGCCTCTGCACCGCATCCTGATCTGGCAGTTTTAAAAGAGGCCATTTCACTTAATAAACATTACGAAGCCAAATTGGTTATGGCAGATGATTTAAACGCTACAGACCCCTCTAAATTTGATTTGATTGTGCTATATCAATTACCAGATGTGCAAAATATATCTAAGAATTTTCTACAAAAACTTACAAACTTAAACAAGCCTATCTGGTATATTTTAGGTGCACAAAGCAATGTAAATGTATTTAACCAAATGCAAAACCAGGTTAATCTTTCTTCGGCAAATGGTTCGGTACAAGAAGTTTATCCTGATATTGCCGGTGGCTTTACTGCTTTTAATTTATCAGAAGAAGATAAAAAGCAATTTTTAAGCTTTGATCCATTGCTTATGCCTTTTGGCAGATTAACGGTTAACGCTAATGCTACACCCGTTTTCAACCAACGCATTGGCAAAGTAATTACACAATCGCCATTGCTGTTTTTTACATCCGAGAATGGATTAAAGGCAGGTTATTTAATAGGCGAAGGCTTATGGCGCTGGAAGTTATCTGAAGCGGAAAATGAAGCGCCAAAATCTGTATTAAACAATCTGATCTCAAATACTGTTCAATACCTTTCGGTAAAAGATGATAAACGAAGATTT
Source organism: Pedobacter nototheniae (assembly GCF_032678625.1). Taxonomy (GTDB): domain Bacteria; phylum Bacteroidota; class Bacteroidia; order Sphingobacteriales; family Sphingobacteriaceae; genus Pedobacter; species Pedobacter nototheniae_A. Next base: position 135,533 of record NZ_JAVTSO010000006.1, read on the forward strand.
AAAGTTTTTACTTCAAAATCGGCATACGACGAAAATGAAAGCATCCAGTTTAACGGTACACTTTACAACGAAAGTTATCAGCCGGTAAATGAGCCCGAAGTAAATTTACAGGTTAAAAATGAAGCTGGAAAAGTTTTTAGTTATACTTTTTCTAAAACAGAAAATGGTTATCAGCTTAATGCAGGAGCAATGCCTGCTGGAAATTACACTTATATTGCCAATACTATTTTGGGGGGTAAAAAATTTAACGCAACAGGAAGTTTTTATATTAACGCTTTAATTGCAGAATACCAGCAAACAACGGCTAATCATCAGTTATTAAATACAATTTCGAAACAAAGTAATGGTAAGTGCTTTATGCCAGCTGATTTACTGAAAATAGCCGACGAAATTTTAAAAAACGAAAATATAAAAACAATAAGTTATGAAGACCGCCGCTACGATGAACTGATTAATATGAAATGGTTATTTGGATTAATCTTAATTTTGCTTGGAACAGAGTGGTTCCTGAGAAAAAGAAACGGAGAATTATAACATAATAATAAATGGATATTAGTACAACGGAAACGATTGAGATTTTAGGAACCATATCTTTTGCGATATCAGGTACTTTTGCGGCTATGCAAAAACGGCTTGATCCTTTTGGCGTGCTAATAATTGCCTTTGTTACCTCAATTGGAGGCGGTACCGTTCGTGATTTGCTACTTGGTGATACGCCTGTTGCCTGGATGCGCGATGTAAGGACCTGTTTATTAATCCTGTTTACTTCTATTGCAACTATTTTTTTTAAAACGCATATTAAGAAATTTAAAGTTACCCTTTTTCTTTTCGATAGTCTCGGGCTTGGGCTTTTTACCATGTTAGGTATCCAAAAAGGAATTACATTTGGGCTTAGTCCTGGTATTTGCATTGCCCTGGGAACCATTACGGGTTGTTTCGGTGGTATTATACGAGATACATTATTAAACACCATTCCATTAATTTTCAGAAAAGAAGTTTACGCTACTGCTTGTATTTTAGGCGGAATCCTTTACTTTATCTTAATCCAGTTTGCCATAAGTGTTGTTGTTGCAAAACTGATTGTGATTGCTTTTATATTCGCCATAAGGATACTGGTAGTGAAGTACAAGCTTACCCTGCCTAAATTTGTTTATTAGGGTTTGTTATCCTGGGTTGCAAATATTTTGTCATCCTGAGTGTAAATAACTTGTCATCCTGAGTAGAACGAAGGATCTCTATTTGGATAGTATTTCATCGGTTGGAGATGCTTCCTGTCGTCAGCATGACAGTGCGGTTTTAAGGAAGGGGTTCAAAGAAGGGTTTGTCATCCTGAATGTAAATAACTTGTTATCCTGAGTAGAACAAAGGATCTCTATTTGGATAGCATTTCATGGGTTGAGGATGCTTCCTGTCGTCAGCATGACAGTGCGGTTTTAAGGTTGGAGTTTAAAGAAGGGTTTTTCATCCTGAGTGTAAATAACTTGCCATCCTGAGTAGAACGAAGGATCTCTATTTGGATAGTATTTCATCGGATGGAGATGCTTCCTGTCGTCAGCATGACAGTGCGGTTTTAAGGTAGGGGTTCAAAGAAGGGTTTGTCATCCTGAGTGTAAATAAATTGTCGTCCTGAGTAGAACGAAGAATCTCTATTTGGATAGTATTTCATCGGTTGGAGATGCTTCCTGTCGTCAGCATGACAGTGCGGTTTTAAGGAAGGGGTTCAAAGAAGGGTTTGTCATCCTGAGTGTAAATAACTTGCCATCCTGAGTAGAACGAAGGATCTCTATTTGGATAGTATTTCATCGGATGGAGATGCTTCCTGTCGCCAGCATGACAGTGCGGTTTTAAGGAAGGGGTTCAAAGAAGGGTTTGTCATCCTGAGTGTAAATAACTTGCCATCCTGAGTAGAACGAAGAATCTCTATTTGGATAGTATTTCATCTGTTGGAGATGCTTCCTGTCGTCAACATGACAGTGTGATTTTAAGGAAGGGGTTCAAAGAAGGGTTTGTCATCCTGAGTAGAACGAAGGATCTCTATTTGGATAGTATTTCATCGGTTGGAGATGCTTCCTGTCGTCAGCATGACAGTGCGGTTTTAAGGAAGGGGTTCAAAGAAGGGTTTGTCATCCTGAATGTAAATAACTTGTTATCCTGAGTAGAACAAAGGATCTCTATTTGGATAGCATTTCATGGGTTGAGGATGCTTCCTGTCGTCAGCATAACAGTGCGGTTTTAAGGTAGGGGTTCAAAGAAGGGTTTTTCATCCTGAGTGTAAATAACTTGTCATCCTGAGTAGAACGAAGGATCTCTATTTGGATAGCATTTCATCGGTTGGAGATGCTTCCTGTCGTCAGCATGACAGTATGGTTTTTGAACATGTTGTTAAAGTAAAACGAAATTTTACTTCTTTTCTTCGTGGATGATTACGTAAACATCTTCATTATCTTTTTTCATGAAGTATTTTTCGCGGGCAAACTTTTCTGCCGTATTAACATTGGTATTCAACTCATTTAAGTCTTTCTTAACCTGCGCCGTCTCTTTTTCGAAATATTCTTTTTCTTCCTGAAGTTTGTTAGCCTGACTGCGGTATTCGTATTGAGAAAGCATGTCGTTTTTATCGAAAAACAGCATCCACATTACAAAGGCAACGGTAGCCAAAAAATATTTATTGCGGAAAAGGTCTATTAATCGTTTCATATTTTTCTAAAGAAAAAATCGTCATTGCGAGGAACGAAGCGATCTTAAAACAGATACCTTTTGGCAATATTTTAGTCTTAAGATTGATTTGTGGTTCACAACGATGTAAATGTAAATAAAAACATCCGAAGATTTTAAATCTCCGGATGTTTTACAAATAAGTTTTTCAACTTATTAACATTAATAAAGGTGCCATTATGAAGCCTTTAATAAGCTTAGAATGACCTACTCTACATTTAATTATTTCTTAGCGTATTTGAAGTTTTTGCCGATGAAACGAGCATTTTCACCTAATTCTTCCTCAATACGTAATAATTGATTGTATTTTGCAATCCTGTCTGAACGTGATGCAGAACCTGTTTTAATCTGTCCGCAATTTAAAGCAACCGCTAAATCAGCAATGGTAACATCTTCAGTTTCGCCAGAACGGTGACTCATAACAGAGGTATATCCATTAGTTTGTGCTAAAGTTACTGCATTGATGGTTTCAGTTAATGAGCCAATTTGGTTTACTTTAACTAAAATTGAATTTGCAGTATCTTCATCAATACCACGTTGTAAACGGGTTACATTGGTTACAAATAAATCATCGCCAACCAATTGAACGCGGTCGCCAATTTTCTCCGTTAATGTTTTCCATCCAGCCCAATCATTTTCGTCCATACCATCTTCGATAGAGATAATCGGATATTTAACAGAAAGATCAGCTAAATATTGTGCTTGTTCTTCGCTTGAACGGATGGCACCTTTATCACCTTCAAATTTAGTGTAATCATATTTACCATCTTTGTAAAACTCAGATGAAGCACAGTCTAATGCTAAACAGATCTGAGAACCTGGTTTGTAACCAGCAGTTTCTATTGCTTTTAATACCGTTTCAATCGCGTCTTCAGTACCGTCAAAAGTTGGGGCAAAACCACCTTCATCACCTACAGCAGTAGATAAACCTCTATCGTGAAGAATTTTTTTCAAGCTATGGAAAACTTCAGTTCCCCAACGTAATGCTTCAGAGAAAGATGGAGCACCAACTGGCATAATCATAAATTCCTGGAAAGCGATAGGCGCATCAGAGTGAGAACCACCGTTAATGATGTTCATCATCGGAATTGGTAAAGTATTAGCATTAACACCACCAATATAACGGTATAAAGGCTGACCAATTTCATCAGCTGCAGCTTTAGCAACGGCCAAAGAAACACCTAAAATAGCATTAGCACCTAAGTTACCTTTGTTTTCGGTACCATCAAGATCTAACATAATTTTGTCGATAGCGTTTTGTTCAAAAACATCAACACCTCTTAATGCTGAAGCAATTTTAGTATTTACGTTTTCAACTGCTTTTAAAACACCTTTACCTAAATATGTAGATTTATCCCCATCACGTAATTCAACAGCTTCGTATTGACCTGTAGATGCACCACTTGGTACAGCAGCACGACCAAAGGCACCTGCTTCTGTTAATACTTCTACTTCTACTGTTGGATTGCCTCTCGAATCGAGAATTTGTCTGGCATGGACACTAATTATTATGCTCATTTTATTTGATTTTTGTTGATTTTTTGTTCTGCTTAGTGTAAAAAGTACAATTACTAAGTCTAACACCAAAGTTAATATTATTTTTAAATAAATAAAGCGTTTTAAGGGTTAATGTTATCATAGTTGTTCAAGTTTAACAGATCGTTAATTTTAAGTTAATATTGATTTTGACAGCGCCTTTTGCATTGCGCTTTGCCAATAATACGGGGTTAAAATTAATTTGAAAAGCATTTGAAGTGGTGCTTCGATAAAGGTTGGTCCCGCTTTCCATTACAAGTCCTCGCTTCGGTGCGGGCTTTTCACTTCAATCGGGTTTAAATTACTTTAGGATGGGTAATTTCGGGAAGGTAAATGTCTTAGTTGAAAATTCTTTATTGCAGCACTCACAAATAAAAAAACCGTTGAATCTAATCCAACGGTTTCGCCAAGTATTTTACGTTATTTATTTTTTTGCTTCAGCAAGCAGTTCCGTGTTTAAACGTACATATTCGTCAATATTTTGTGCTTTTGCCACATCAATGCCTTGTTGTGCAGTCGCTATAGCGCCAGCTTTATCACCCATTTTTAACTGGATTCTGCCTTTCCATAACTTAAACCAGGGAGCTTTTAGATCAGATTTTTCGGCTTCAGTCATCCATTCCAAAGCTGTTTTTAAATCTTTACCCGTTTGGTAGTAATATTGAGCAGCAGCAAAATATGGCTTCTTTTCACCTTTCATAGCATCTGCAATATTGGCCATCACCTTTTCGTCAATCGATGTGGTTATGTTTACGTTAAAGGCACTGTTTTCCCACATTAAATTTAACTGAGCCGAAGTTTCTGTAACATTGGCAAACTGCATGGTAAGGGTTTCTACTTTATCTTTTAAGGTTACGGCTTTTACCTTTACGCGTAACACATCATCACTTTCTTTATAATCGTATGCTCCCCATTGATTGGCCGTTTTGTTAAAAATAATGGTCCATTCATTTTTACCCGGGATACTAAACAGTCCATATTCGCCTGCAGGCAAATCCTTGCCCTCAATTTTAACATCATCCGTAAATTTAATCCTGGTGGCAGCATTTGCACCTGTGCGCCAAACTTTATCCATCGGCTCCATACCGCCAAAAATTTTGCGGCCTTTTACATCTGGACGTGAATACACCAAAGTAATTTTGCCCAATCCAAAATCCTGAATAAGGGTTTGTCCGCTACTTGGTTGTGGTATTTTTAAGTCTTGTGCGTTTGCTAAATTGGCTCCGGCCAATAGCATAATCAGTAGTACTGTAAATTTGTTGAAGAATTTCATAGTTTATTGTTTTGGTTTCTGCTAATTTACGAAATGTGCCCTGAGTTTACTGTAATTTTTAAATACTTTATTAATATGTTTTTGGAATAATTTAAATCTCATACTCAATTTTTCGATGAAAAAATAAATTATTGAAATTAGTAAAACTGTTATTTTTTGTTAAAACTGATTACTTCTCTTAATTTCTAATTAAAAGCAATACAAATTGCTGATTTATACCATATTTTTGCATTCCCTATTTGAGTTTATATCCGTTGCACAACATTATTTCGTTCATTTGTAGTTTACAATTTACATGGTTTTAAAAGGTCTTTTGAAAAATGGTATCCGCAATTTTCTTTGCGCATTATTATTGTTGTCGGTTTTGCAAGTATCTGCACAACATAAAGTCAACCCGAAGGCCAAAGCCGAAACTAAAGATATAGATGAAAGTGAGGTGCCGGTTTTAGTAAATAAAATTGAAACTTATAATTTTATAATCGATCGGAATAAATTTTTATTGCAACGCGGTTATGATGTAAGTAAAATTGAAAAAGTACTCCCTGATATTGAAACCAAAGTAAAAGCATTTAAAGCCAGGTTTGAAAAGAGCGGCCAGCAAATGAATTTACGCAGCTTAAATAGCGCTGTAATCCTATTGAGTGAAGTTTCTGATAATTTAAATGATTACAAAACGATTCTTGCGGGCTACACTACTGAACTTGCAAAAAGTAAAACTGACTTAAAGAAAATTATCAATGATGCCGGATTGAAGGTGGCTGTAGAGGATTCGACTTTAAGAGCACAACTAACGGATGTAATTAACGAAGGCAAAAATGCCAGTGCATTAGAACAAAAAACACTGACCAAAATAAATTTGTTAAGCAGCCGGATTTCTGTAAACCTGTTGCAAACCAAAAATCTTTCTTCTGATATGCTTTATTTATCCATATCCAAGAAAATTAATATGTGGTCGCAGGAGGAGCCCCCTTTATTTAAGGCGAAAAGCGATGCGTACGAAAGTTCGTTTCTCGAAGTTATATTTAAAGCATTAGGTCGGTCGTGGAAAATTATTTTAATTTATCTATCCGCTAAAATCGGGGTTGTTGTATTAAGCCTGTTTATATTTATTGTGGTAACTGCCTGGATGATTTCTAATATGCGCAGGATCAGGAAAATGGACGATGCTGAAAGTATTTTAAGCCAGGTTAAATTTTTAAAGCGAAGTGTTGTTGTTGCATCTATAATGGGCTTTTTTACATATATCCCATTTCTTTTTGCAAACCCTACAATGTCATTACTTCATACTTTTGAAATTTTAAGACTGGCGGCTCTATGTTTTCTTCTTCCACCATTTTTAACCCGCCATGCAAAAATAACATGGTTTATCTTAAGTGGTTTATGGGTTTTTTATGCTTTGGATGATGTTCTTTTGGATTCGGCCTTGGGCGAACGCTGGTGTTTATTTATAACAGGAATCCTGCTTTTGTTGCTGTGCATTAAAATTATTAGAAACCGAACTCAACTTTTTGTACAGTTAGAGCCCTCACCAGCAACCAAGGCACTCGTTATTTTTGCGATTGTTCAAATTACACTTTCCATCTTTTTTAATTTAACAGGTCGTGTTTCTTTAGCAAAGATTTTTGGTGTAAGTGCTATTCAATGTTTAATGCTCGGTATTACTTTAAAGGTATTTTGTACCATGGTTTTGGAGGCTATTTATTTACAAACTGAAGCTTACCAATCCAGCCGCTTTTCGGATTTTATAAATTTTAAAGAGCTTCAGCATCGTTTTCAGACATATTTGTGGGTTATTGCTTCTTTGGTATTCTTCATTTCCTTTGTTAGAAATATTACTTTATACGATTTGTTGACAAATTCTGCTTCCCAGTTTTTTTATGAAACCAGGTCTATTGGCAGTTACAAATTTACTTTTGCCAGCATTGCTATATTTATCTGTATAATCTGGTTATCTTCTATCATATCAAGCTTTATTAGTTTTTTCTTCGGCCATGAAAAAGCTGTTGCCGGAGGTAAAAGAAATAGCTTAAATTCCATGATGTTGCTTATACGTTTGGCCATTTGGACTGTTGGTTTTTTAATTGCAATTGCGGCCGCCGGAATTCCGATTGACAGGCTTTCTATAATGCTGGGTGCTTTAGGTGTTGGTATTGGTTTTGGTTTGCAGAATATTGTAAATAACCTTGTTTCTGGTGTTATCCTTGCATTTGAGCGGCCAATTCAAATCGGAGATCAGATAGAGATTGGAACAAAGGCAGGTGTTGTAAAAGAAATTGGTGTTCGTTCCAGCAAAATCCACAGTGCCGAAGGTTCTGATATTATTGTTCCCAATGGTGATTTACTCTCGCAGCACTTAATTAACTGGACCATGCAAGATAGAAGTAAACGTGTAGAGTTTACCGTTGGCGTTCCTTATAATACAAATTTGGAAGATGCAAGGAAATTGATTGCAGATAAATTGGCCCTTAATGAAAAAGTTCTTCCTATACCAAAACCGGTTATTATTCTGCAAGATTTTGGTGAATATGCTATTGGTATCCGGGTTTTGCTTTGGGTGGCAGATTTAAGTGTGGCTGGTGAAGTTAGAACAGAGGCAATGATTGATGTTAAAGCTGTTTTGTCTGAAGCAGGTATTGAGCTTCAGGTTAGGCCATTGAGCTAATTTATTTAGATCACGTAATCGAAAAGGCAATAAGATCTGCTTATTTCAATTCATCCAAAACCTTGAATAGTTTTTTATTGATGCCACTTCCGCTATAATTATTAATATTAATTACAATCACATATTTATTTCCGGCAGCATCCGTATGGTAACCAGCAAATGCTGAAACATCATTTATAGTTCCGCTTTTTATTTTCATGCCATTGTACTCCGGTAATGCTTTATAAAAATCAGGATACCAGGCCTCTTTTTGAATCTGGAATAAAACGCTCGACATTGCAGCAGTAGTAACCCGATCACCAGGCGACAATCCGCTACCATCAATAATGTTTAGTGAACTTCTATCTATGCCTTTATTAGCCCAGAAATTAATTTCTGTTTCTGCACCTTTGCTTGTGGTAGCAGCTTTGCCAGATTTTAAAGCAATGGTTTTTAAAAGTGTTTCACCATAAAGGTTTATGCTTTTTTTCAAAAACCAATAAGTAATCTCGCTTAAAGAAGGAGAACTAATGGTGCTTATCTTTTGTGTAGCTGGCGGAACTGTTTGATTGTTCAGGGCTAAAAGCCTTGTTGTGGTAACTTGCTGACTAACGTTAATGCCCAAACGTTTTAAGGTGTCTTGCAAGCGGTAAGCACAGTCAAAAGCAGGGTCAGGCAAGGCAAGAGAAATTCCGGGTTTACTGATGCCCATTCCCCAGCTTCCGCGCAGATAAGCTACATTGCTGTAAGGCGGTAAAAAAGCATAGGCATTGTCGCCAGAGCCGGAACTACCGGTTTTTAATTCATTTATAATTTTAACATAAGAAGTTTCCGGGCTGGTTTTTAAGATGGCGACAGCATCATTGGTACTATTGCCAGGCTTTAAATGTACATCAAACTGATTTTCTCTCCACGCCAGCCCCGAAGTGCCGGCTCCATAATAATTTCCTATATCCTGCCAAACCCAGCCTTCCGGCGTAGTTTGCGAACCAAAAATACCATCATCACCAATAACCGCCCCTTCAATTTTTTTAATGCCAGCCGCCTTAATGGCCGCTACCCACTGGTTTAAAACTACATTTTCTTTATTTTGATAGCGGGAAGAGCCCAATGTAGGATCGCCACTGCCAGTTATAATCAAATTACCTTTTAAAACACCATCTGCAGTAACATTACCTGAATAAGCCAAAGTAGTTTGAAACTGAAAATCTTTGCCTAAAATGCTAAAAGCCGTTGCGGCGGTTATGGTTTTTAAGGTTGAAGCCGTTGCTAAACCAATTTCTTCATTTTTAGCGAAAAGTGTTTTCCCGGTATTTGCATCCAATACACAAATTGAGGCAATGGCATGTTTGGCTTGCTCATCTGTTAATAACCGGTTAAAGGCACTTTCTAATTTCTGAATTCTGCTTTGCGAAAAAGCACCTGTATTAAGCAATAAGAATAGAAATACTATAAATTTCTTGGGTATCATATATTAAGATCACTGGATAAACTAATCATCCTCTTTTTGTGGCTCACGTTCGTAAATTTTAGGATCGTCATAGGCGCATTGGAGCGCTATAATTGTACTCCCTTTCTTTAAGCTGGTGGTTACCTTATCATTTTTATCATTTACCTTAATCAGTAAAATCGTTTTATTATTTCCCGGTAAAGATTGCAGTTTTTTGAAAGCCGACAAAATTTCTTCGTCTTTAAAACTCCATTGTGTCCAATATTCTTTTTTGCTGGTACCCCAGGTAAACATTATATCTTTTGGGATGTGTTTAAAAACAGGAATGGGCTGAGGACTTTCTTTATCGAGTTTCCAGCTGGTTTGATTGTATGGGTTAACACTTAACGTTCGTAGAGATAAAAGATCCGGAAGTTGAATTTCTATTGAATATGCATATTCATCCATAACCAGTGAGGTTTGGCTTGCAATATTTATTTTCTTATTCGTTTCACTATTTCCGTAAGAACTGTTAAAAATTTCCCAGGTTTTATTTATTTGTTTTGCCTGGTATTTTCCTATTTCTATGTATTTATCCAAATCACTTAGCCAAACGGTTAGCTTCCCATTGGGTAAAACTTCAGCCAGAAATTGTAGCCTAACTTTATCGGGATTGGCTCTGGCGTAATCTATATTGTATGATTTTGTGGTATTGCGAAGCTGTCTGGCAAGGTCGTTAATCAATCTGTAAGGCAGTAAAAAGTTTCCACCATAAAATTTTCGTTCGGTATAAGAATACCAGCTAATGTCCAAACTATCGGGATAAAAAGCTTTTTCAAGCCCTTTCTCCGTATAATTTATATCATCACGTCCATTATTTAGTATTTTGTCATTATTGATGGAGTAATTCCAATGATCGGCATATGAGAAGGTACATTTCGCTACCTGGACTGTATTACCGGGCATGCTGTAAACTCCGCTCGACCACTCAAATCTATCGCCGGCACGGTAATTTTTCATTTTAACAATATTGGCTGTAATAATAAGGATTAAAATAGCCGCTAAAACTACGTTGATAATATTTTCTCTTTCTTTAAACATAGGATAAATATTAGTGCAGAAAGGCTCCAGCCAAACTTGTTAAATAAATAAGGCCAAGCATACAAAATACAAATATCACGCTCCAGATGATTAAAACAATTTTAAAAACTTTTCGATACGTTGTATGCTTATTGCTGAAGAAAAAAATAAAAATAAGCAGTACTTCAATTACAATTGGGACCGTAAAATAAGGTGCTGTTTCTGATGGATGTTCTCCCTGTGCATAGAATATTAAAATTCCTGTGGCAATACTAAAGAGCAGGAGTAAGGTTACCGGAACTCTCATAAGTTAGGATTTGCGATCAAAGCTATAAAGCCATTTTTTTAACATTTGATAATTTATAGTGGTAAACATGGTGATGCCCGCGAAAATTACAATCCAGATGTAAATAAGTTTAACCCCCGATAAATCATTTGCTAAAACTTTAAATAAAATGGTAGGGATAATGGCCACCAAAAAACAGATGCCCAAGGAAAGGATTAATGGATTTAAAAATTTGCTGATTAAAAAGGGCAGGCCAATTTTTCTCAATAGAACGGCAATGAGAATCATGGCCATTAGGCCGAAAATAATGCCGGCAAAGCCATAAATTAACACTAAATCGGGATTTTTGTTGATCTGGTTTTCGTAACCAAAAAAATGCTCAAAGTTGGACGCCATTGTACGCTTTTTGCTCAGGTGAAACAATAAATAATGGTTTAGCCTGGTAAGCCATCGCTTTAGCTAAAATTACATTAGGAAATTCCTGTATGCCTATATTATAAAGGTTTACACTGTCGTTAAAAAACTCTCTTCTGTCTGCTATTTTATCTTCCAGTTGTGAAACTCTTTTTTGTAATTCGAGGAAATTATTGTTTGATAATAATGCAGGATAATTCTCGGAAACGGCAAACAGCGATTTCACCGCCTTGGAAAATTCTGCTGAGTTTTCTATTTTTTCATTTATTGATTTTGCATTTAAAAAATCTGTTCTCAGTTTAGTCAGGTTTGTTAATAAAGCAGTTTCGTGTTCCATAAATTTACTGGCCACTTTAACCAGTTCGGGAATTTCTCCTGCACGCTGCATTAAAATTACATCGATGTTCATAAATGCTTTTTCAACATTGTTTTTAAGCATAACCAACTTATTGTAAATGCCAATAAAGTAGCTTAATAAAATTATGATAAGTAAAACGCCAATAATTAAGGCGATATTTTGTGCGCTCATTTTATTTAATTTAGAATGATGTAAATGATAATTAAAGTTATAAAAAACAAAGTAGTTAAAAATGAGGTAAGCAATGGACTAAACTTATTTCTTAATGCTACCTCACGAGGCACGGCAGCACCAAAAACTTTGTGATAGTCGTCCTTCTTGATAATGGTTTCTCCGTCGTCAGAATCTGCATAGCCAATCAGGAAGATGTAATCGTCATTTTTAAGGTAAGTTTCCGAATAACGTTTACTGCCACTTTCATTTTGACGATCAATTTTACTAATGTAGTATTCAAGCCCTTCGCCATCTACTTTTACACTTCCCGTTTCATCTTTTATTTTAAAAGAATTGGTTTTGCATTCGGTAAAAATTGTTCTCCAGCTTCTTTTTCCGTCATTATCTGTACTTTCCTGTTCAATCAGAAGTGAATACCCAATGCAGGGCTCGTTAAAATGAGGTGAAATTAAAGGTTCTATTAAAACCAAATCTCCAACTACCTCCACCACACCCATGGCAACAGCGTTCATTTTTGAAGTTGGCAATATGGCCTGAAGCTTGTAGAAATTGGTTTTTCGGGATGGAAAAAATATGGCATCTAAAACAACGATAACAGGAATTATAATGAGCAGAAGGGATAATTTTTCGATGCTGGCCAGCCACAAACCTAATGCAATGATTGTAAAAGCAGCTATACCACCTAAAATCCTTCTTAACCTGCTCTTTTTCGGGATGTTATATTTGGTGTCGAATTTTTCCTGATCTATTTTATCTTTTTTTCCTTCCTTTAAGCCTGCATAAATCATTCCTATAAAAGCAGAGATAAATACGGAAGCAAATAATATAACTAAGGCTAAGAAAGCATAACCAGGTTGTTTAATAAAAAACAAGCAAACTAATAAAGGGTTAATCAGAAAAAATATCCACTTCGGGCGTAAATTAAAATCGTATAAACCTGTAAAAATTAGGGTATGAAAAAGCGCAATCCCACAGCTAAAAGCCATTAAAAACACCAACGTTGGGTAGTCTACCTGCTGCTTGCTAAAGAAATCAAAAAATTCATTCATCAGTTTAGGATCAAGTTTAAGAACGGAAAATCAGGTCAACCTCTGGCGAAAACATTTTTCTTATTGCAGCTCTTTGCTGATCGGAAATGGGGTTATTCGAAAGCTTTATGCTAAATAAATTCTTCATTCTGCTAATCTCGAAAGGTAATTCTGTTAGTTGATTATTGCTTAAATCTAAAGATTTTAAATTTTTAAAATCCAGCACCTCATAAGGAAAACTGGTCATATTCTGGTTAGATAAATTCAAAATATATACTGCATCAGGGTTTAATTTTGCTTCTTGAAGGGTTTTAAATTCGATTGCCTGCGCCTGCATTTTTTTCTGATTTCCCATAAAAAGCCCAAAAATGGCTAAAATAATTACAGCAATAAAAAATATACATAAAAAAACAGCCCACATGGGTGCTTCATCCTGTTCGTGGGTAAACATTCTCAGGTATATAAAATATGCCATACCGCCAACGAGAATTAAAAATAAACTGCCGAAAATAATAAACAGTATAAAACGGACAATTGTCCAAAATAATTTATAGTTTTTATTTTTTACCCCATAAATGATTGTTGCAATCAGCACGACCCAGAAAGCAGCAACTGCCATCTGGATTTTGGGTGTTCCGCTTTCGAAAAACTGAAAGCTAATCATTACTGGAAATAAGATTATTAATCCGATTATTAAAGCTGCAAAACCGACAGACAGGCATCCAGGGTTTTCAGTTTTCCCTTTTTTTAGCCATCTATAAGCCAGGAAAATAGAAATAATAATTGTACCGAAAAATAAATAGCCGGCTGGAGTGATGGAATAGAGGAGCGGAGTAGAACTCATTTAATTAATTAAGATTTTTCTAATGTAGAATTTGGTTTAAAGTACAAGTTAATAACAAAAAAAAAGTGATGCTGTTTGAGCATCACTTTTTTAACAGGTTTTAGTTTTAAACTAATTCTTTCTGTAATAAATATTCTGCAATTTGTACTGCATTGGTTGCCGCACCTTTGCGCAGGTTATCCGCAACAATCCAAAGGTTTAAAGCTTTAGGTGCGGATTCATCTCTGCGAATACGGCCTACAAAAACTTCATCTTTTTCATGCGCATCTTTAGGCATTGGATATTTTAGGTTGGCAACATCGTCAACTACAATAATGCCCGGAGCCTTTTCTAGGATGCTGCGTACTTCTGCTAAATCAAAATCGTTTTCAAATTCTATATTAACAGATTCTGAGTGGCCGCCCATTACCGGAATACGAACTGTAGTAGCGGTAACTTTAATGCTGTCATCGCTCATAATTTTATTCGTTTCCTTAACCATTTTCATTTCCTCTTTGGTGTAACCATTTTCCATAAAAACGTCAATATGAGGCAATACGTTAAGGTCAATTTCATAAGGATAAGCTTTTGGTCCATCAACACCGTTACGTTCGTTCATTAACTGTTCAACAGCTTTAACACCAGTTCCCGTTACCGATTGATAGGTAGAAACGACCACACGTTTAATTTTATATTTATCGTGTAAAGGTTTCAACACCACTACCATTTGAATAGTAGAACAATTTGGGTTGGCAATAATTTTATTATCGATTGATAGTTCGTGTGCATTAACCTCCGGAACAATTAATTTAATGGAAGGATCCATGCGCCATGCAGAAGAGTTATCAATTACAGTGGTTCCGGCTTCTTTGAAACGCGGTGCATGCTCTAAAGAGGTTGTACCACCAGCAGAAAACAGCGCAATATCCGGCTTCATGCTGATTGCAGTATCCATGCTAACGATTGGGAACTTCTTACCCTTAAAAGTAATTTCCTTACCAACACTCTTTTCTGACGCCACGGGAATTAACTCTGTTAAAGGGAAATTTCTTTCCTCCAATACTTTTAACATAACGGTACCAACCAAACCGGTTGCACCTACTACTGCTACTTTCATTTTTAAATTTTAATTTTTATATTAGTTAAACATTTGATATAAGCCCAAATATGCTAAAAAAATTGCTTATATCCCTATTGTTACTCTCTAAAATTGCACATTCCCAGGTTACGGATCATTTTGATGATGGTGATTTCTCCCAAAATCCCACATGGCTTGGCGATGCAAATTCTTTTAAGATTAATGGCGTCAGGCAACTGCAGTCTTCTGGGCCGCAACTGGCCTCACAAACCATTTTCCTTTCTACTGCCAGCCAGCATAGTTTAAATGCGAAGTGGGAATTTTTTGTGCAGCTGAATTTTGACCCTACAGCAACCAACCTGACCAGGATTTACCTACTATCAGATCAGCCGGATTTAAAGACTGCTTTGAATGGTTATTTTGTACAAATTGGCGAAACGGGCAATGCAGATGGCTATCATTTGTACCGGCAAACAGGTGGTACCATAACCAGGATTATAGGCGGGGCACCAAAACCCAGGGCAAACGCAAGTGTATTATTGGCAAAAGTTAAGGTTACCCGGGATGAGACAGGAAATTGGGCCTTGTACACCGACATTACCGGTGGAACCAATTTTAATCTTGAAGGCAATGTTAACGACAAGACCTTTACCAATGCTGCTTTTATGGGCATATATTGTAAATATGCAACGGCCTCAAGATTTAATCAATACATTTTTGACGATTTTGAAGTAGATGACCTGATCCCTGATGTTACTCCTCCAACTTTGAAAAATTTAGCTGTAGCAAGTGCCTCAAGCCTGGATGTTTCTTTTTCTGAACCATTAGATAATTCGACTGCGTTGTTGACTGATCACTATAATTTATCGAATCAGGGGCACCCGGTAAAGGTTGAAGTAACTTCTTTAGCAAATACTTATCGGCTGACTTTTTCTTCGGCATTTGAAACTCAAAATTATAGCTTAATTGTAAACGGCGTAGCGGATAAAAAAGGGAATATCATTGCATCAAATAGTTCAATTAATTTCTTTTACATTAAACCTTATACTGCTCAATACGGGGATATTGTGATTAATGAAATATTTGCAAACCCAACAGGTAATACGTCTTTACCGCAAAAAGAGTTTGTAGAACTCTGGAACACTACAAATGAATATATTTTAACAAAGGGCTGGAAATATGAAGATCAAACTTCGGCTTTTGTATTTCCTACTGACACTATTAGACCGAATCAGCATCTTATACTTTGTGCAAAGGCCGATACAACCTTATTTAAAACCTATGGAAAAACCATTGGGCTTTCTCCGTGGCCAAGTTTAAATAATGATCGCGATGTTTTGACCCTTACGGATGCATCTGGTGTTGCCATTGATAAGGTGGCTTATTCAGATAGATGGTATAAAGACGATACGAAGAAGAAGGGAGGTTTTAGTTTAGAGTTAATTGATCCGAAAAACGTTTGTACAGGCATTCAAAACTGGATGGCAAGCAATGATGCAGCAGGAGGTAGCCCGGGAAAACCAAATTCGGTTTACCATGCGCAAATGAGTGCCGAAATTCCAAAACTACTTCACGCAGATATTAACGATAGCGTAACTGTATTTGTTCAGTTTTCTAAAGCCGTTGACAGTTTATCTGCATCCAAAATAATAAATTACTCTATAAACAATGGCATCAGAATTCCTGTTGGTGTTAATGTTCCGGGCCCTTTATTTAATGCTGCTGTTATAAAATTTGCATCACCTTTAACAAGAGGAGTGGAGCACACGCTGCTTATTGAGGGCGTAATTGATTGTGCAGGGAATTTAGTTGCTGCTCCTGATAATACCGCGAAATTATTTATGGCTAAAAAAATTGGTGTTAATGATCTTTTAATCTCAGAAGTTTTATCTAATCCAAAAGTAAATGGAGTCGATTTTATAGAAGTTTACAACGCTACAGACCACGTGTTGGATTTAAAAGATTTACAGCTGGCAAATGTTGATGCAGCTGGCAAGGTGGCTAATGTAAAAACAGTCTCTGTTACCAATCTTTTAATTCCTTCAGGTGCTTATTGGGTACTAAGTAATAATTCCGATCGGGTGAAAACTGATTATTTTAGTGAATATCCTGAACATTTTACACAGTTGGGCAGCATGCCCGTGTACAATAATGATAAAGGAGCAGTGGTTTTACTGAGCAATAATTTAACTATAGACCGCTTTGATTACAATGCTAAAATGCACATCCCGTTATTGCAAAATGCGGATGGCGTATCTTTAGAGCGGGTTTCGTTTACGAAGGGAGCTAATGAGGATGGAAATTTTAAATCTGCCGCAGCATCGGTTGGTTTTGCCACTCCGGGTTATAAAAACTCTCAGGAACTTAATGGTGAAGAAAGTTACGTAAAACTTCTATCTAAAACCTTCTCACCAGATCATGATGGCTTTGAAGACCTGCTTCAGCTTGATTATCAGCTTACAGAAAATGCAAACTTAGCCACTATTAATATATTTACAGATAAGGGTATTTTAGTAAAGAAGCTAATGCAAAACCAAACTATTGGCACCAAAGGAACTGTATTTTGGGATGGTTTGAACGAAAATGGCCAGCTTGCCAATATTGGAATTTATGTTGTAACCTTTGATGTTTTTGATTTAGGCGGAAGTACCAAGCGGCACAAAAATACCTGCATATTGGCCGCTAAATTAAATTAATTATCGGATTGATATTAAATTAGATCAATCCGATAATAAGGCTTTTAGGCTAAATTTGCTTTAATATAAGCACAACTTGCGGCAACCGATCCCATAGGGTTAGGTTTGTAATTGGTTTCATGCTCTACAAAGAAATGCTCCATTCCTGATAGTTGAGTCTCGGCAAAAATAGTTTTAAAGTCGATAGAACCTGTTCCAACTTCAGCATTAAGCGCCGGATTAGTCTTGTCCATATCTTTTACGTGCCACATTGGGAAACGGCCCGGATATTTTTTAAATAAAGCTAAAGGATCATTGCCCGAACGAACCACCCAATATAAATCCATTTCAAAATTCACCAGGTTTTTATCTGTTTCACTCAAATAAACATCATAACCCGTGGTGTCGTCAATTTTTTTAAACTCGAAATCATGGTTGTGGTACGCAAACTTTAATCCGGCAGCTTTTGCAATTTCAGCAACTTTATTAAAATCGTTCGCTGTTTTCTTAAAACCATCTAAACCTTTGCTCATATCTACATGTGCGCCCGCAATGGTAAAATATTGGCCACCAATGGCTGCTGAAGATTCGATATCTGCTTTTAATTTATCTGTTTTTCCGGTTTTTGAAAATTCATCCATACCGTAATGTCCGCTTGGAGCCTTTAAACCGTTTGCATCCAATAGTGCTTTAAATTCTTTAGGTGTTAAGTTCCAGAATTTTCCATTAGAAAAACCGTAAGTTTCTACCTCTTGATATCCGGCCTGCGCCACTTTTTCGATGATGCCTTTTACATCTTTTGGTAATTCATCTCGCAAGCTGTACAGCTGTAAACCAACATTTTTAGTTACCTTATTAAAGGCAAAAGAAGGCATTAACAGTGTGGCCCCAGCCACTAGTCCTGCTTGTTTTAAGAATGTTCTCCTGGAATTCATTATTTATTAAGTTTAAATAATTTCTTTTTTAATGTAGGCACAACTCGCAGCAACCGATCCCATAGGATTTGGTTTATAATTGGTTTCGTGCTCTACAAAGAAATGTTTCATACCTGAAAGTTTTGCATCTGCAAAAATGGTTTTAAAGTTAATAGAACCTGTTCCAACTTCAGCGTTAAGTGCAGGGTTGGCCTTGTCCATATCTTTTACATGCCACATGGTAAAGCGGCCCGGATTTTCTTTAAATAATTTAATCGGATCGTTACCCGAACGGACTACCCAATATAAATCCAGTTCAAAATCAACCAGGTTTTTATCCGTGTTTTTTAGTAGAATTTCGTAACCTGTAGTATCACCCTGTTTTTCAAATTCAAAATTGTGGTTGTGGTAAGATAGCCTCAAACCAGCATCTTTACACATTTTTCCTGCAATGTTAATTTTCTGGGCTATTTTTTTATAGTCGTCGGCACTTTTTCTAATGTGCTCATCCAACCATGGAATGGTTACGTATTCACTTTTTAATATTTTTGCAGCAGCAATAGCGGCTTTGAGTTCGTCTGTGTTTCCATCAGTCAGAAAAGTACCTAAACCATAATGACCGCTAACTGCTTTTAAGCCGTTATCGTCTAAAATTTTCTTTAACTGGGCAGGTGTTAAGCCCCAAAATTGATCTTTAATAGAGAAACCATAAGTTTCTACTTCTCCAAACCCTGCCTTTGCCACTTTTTCCAAAGTACCTTTAACATCTTTAGGGATTTCATCTCTTAAAGAATAAAGCTGTAAACCCACTTTCCTTTTTACAGCTGCAAAAGCCAGTGAAGGAATTAAGAATGCAGCCGCCGTAGCCATACTGCTATTGATTAAAAAACTTCTTCTTGATAGCATATTTTTAAGTATTAAATGTCGCAAATAGATATAGCCTTTTTTAATGAAGCTAATTTATCTGCATTTTTTGGAATAAATTCTTGAGCAACAAAACCTTTAAAGCCGGTTTCGGCAATGGCTTTCATTATTGCCGGATAATATAATTCTTGCGTTTCATCAATCTCATTACGTCCGGGAACACCCGCGGTGTGATAATGCGCAATGTATTGATGGTAATTTTTGATGTTGTTAATCACATTGCCTTCATCAATTTGCATGTGGTAAATATCGTATAACAGTTTAAAGTTTTCAGAACCCAGCCGTTTTGCCAGTTCAACACCCCAGGCAGTGGTATCGCATTGGTAATCTTTATGGTCTACTTTACTATTAAGCAATTCCATAACCAAAACTACATTATGCTTTTCGGCCAATGGCATTAATTGTTTTAAACCCTGTACACAATTGTCCCAACCTGTTTCGTCGCTTTTGCCTCTTCGGCTGCCGCTGAAACAAATCAGGTTTTTATAGCCTGCTGCCGCAACCAAAGGAATCATGGCAGAATAATTTTTGATTAAGGTTTCGTGAAATTTGGTATCATTAAAACCATCAACTAAATTAATTTCAGCACCATTACACATGGAAGAGGTAAGACCATACTTTTTAAGTGTGGGCCAATCCTTCGGACCAACTAAATCAATGCCTTTCAGGCCTATTTTTTTTGCTTCAGCACAAAGCGTATCTATATCTAAACTGCTGAAACACCATTGACAAACCGAATGGTTTATGTTTCCTTTTAGTTTTGCCGTTGATTTTATATCCTGTTGATCCATTGCCAATGCCGAAAAGCCAGATGAAACACTTATTGCGGCAGTTCCTGCAAGGATGCTTTTTAAGGCTGTTCTTCTATTTAGGTTAGATTTCATTATGCTGCTTCTACTTCTGACTTTGTTTTATCATTAAATAAAACAGCAAAAAGTAAGAAAACTATTGCTGCAATACCTGCCGGAATAATCCAAACCATTTTCCAGTCTATCCCTGAAGCTGATTTGTAGGTGTCTGTAATCTGACCAGCTACTTCAAAACCGATTAACATACCTACGCCATAAGTAGCAAGTGTAATTAAGCCCTGAGCAGAACTTTTATATCTTTCTCCAGCTTTAGAATTGGTGTAAATTTGTCCGGATACAAAGAAAAAATCATAACAAACGCCGTGTAAAGCAATTCCAATAATTAACATAAAGCTTAAATCTGTTCCGTTTCCGTATGCAAATAATGCATACCGAACTGCCCAGGCCAGCATGCCTACCAGGATTGTTTTCTTAAATCCGAATCTTGCGAAAAACACAGGAATAAATAAAAGGAACAGGGCTTCAGATACCTGACCGATCGCCATTTTTCCAGTTGGATTTTCTACACCTACATTGGTTAAAAACGGATGGGCGTTTTGGTAATAAAAAGCAAGTGGAATGCAGATTAAAATTGAAGAAATAAAGAATATGGCAAAGTTTTTATCCTTTAAAAGTTTTAATGCATCGAAGCCTAATAGATCACCGATTTTAATTTTTTCTGATGAAGCAATTTTTGGTGGCGTTTTAGGTAAAGTAAAGCTAAATAAACCTAAAACTAAAGAGGCTATGCCCGCCAAAAGAAATGTGTTTTTTAACATGCCTGATGAAACACCTTCAGGAGAATCCCAGTGAAATAAGAAACTGATGGCGAGGCCGGCTAAAATCCAGCCGATGGTACCAAATACCCGGATGTTTGCAAATTCTTTCTCAGGATCTTTCATTTGATTAAATGAAACTGAATTGACCAATGCAAGTGTTGGCATAAATAAAATCATATAGCCTAAAACGTAAGGATAAAATACGCTTACATTTGTTGCATTATACATTTGGTACATTAAAACTGCTCCAATAATGTGTAGCACACCCAGAATTTTTTCAGCATTAAAATATCTGTCGGCAATTAAACCAACAATAAAAGGGGCAATAATGGCACCCCATGATTGCGTTGAAAATACTGCTCCTGTTTCGGAACCAGATGCGGTTAAATTATTTCCAAGAAAGGTTCCTAAAGTTACAAACCAGGCGCCCCAGATAAAAAATTCCAGGAACATCATGGCAGAGAGTTTAAAACGAGTGGTGGTATTCATTTGGTTAGTTATTATGTAAAATGGAAGTGGTAAGAGGGGTGATGGAATTTAGATTGCCATTTTACATCTTACTTCGTTTGTTTTAAAAAAGCCCGATGTAAAAGGATAGAAACACGCCCTCTTACATCAGGCATTAATTTTATAATTCTTTAATCACGATGTTTTTGAACCAAACTTCATCACCATGATCCTGTAATGCAATTTTTCCGGTTTTATACGTTCCGAAACCTTCCCAGGTGGCAAATTTACTTCCAGCAATTAAGGCTTTCCAGTTCTCGTCCCACATGGTGGTATTAACTGTTTTAACGCCATTTAACATTAAGGTTAATTTGCCATTTTTACTGATAATTTCAGCTGTATTCCATTGGCCAACAGGTTTAACCGGCTCGCTATAACTTTTAATTAAATCATACAAATCTCCTGAGCGGTGTTTGGTTATTTTTCCGTCCGGGTGCCCATCATTGTCAAGTACCTGCATCTCTGGTCCTGTAGAATAGGTTGCATGAAATTTAGGGTCTTCGTGAACAAAGAAGATAATGCCACTATTTGATTTAGGAGCAACTTTCCAATCTAATTTTAAATGGAAATTCGAATATTCCTGATCTGTAACCAGGTCGCCACCACCGTCCTGGCCTTTTTTAGCGGGATCCAGGTGTAAAGCACCATCTTGTACCTGCCATGCGCTTCCAACAGTTGTTTTGTTATAGGTATGCCAGCCTGTGGTCGTTTTACCATCAAATAAAGGTTTAAAACCTTTTTGTGCTTTGGTTATTTGAGTTACTGCAAGCAAAATGCAGGCAGAAAGAAAGATTTTTTTCATGTTTTTTGTTTTCGTCAGTGACAGGTATAATTATTAAAGCGTTAAATTATTCCAGCCTTTACGGTATTCGCGTTTAACAAACTGGTTGGCTTCATCAAAATTGGTAATCTTCATATTATCATTATCCCAGAGCATTTTCATATATCTGCCAGGATAAGCATCTTTTCCGTTAACCGATTTTTTAATATCAAAACTTCTGATGGCTAAATTGGCCATTAATAAAGCTTCGGTAAGCGGACCAGCAATTTCGAAAGGAGAACTTACTTCCTGTTTACCATATCCGGCAATAGCCGCCTCTACCCATTGTGCATAATGCCCATCAGCAGCGCCTTTAACACGTGCATATTTTTCAGGCACTTTAATGTCTTTATTTCTGCTTAAAGGCAATAATTTTGGATTGGCACTGTAGGTTTCACTCATCATTTTACCTTTTGTGCCGATAAATAATGTTCCGTTACCACCATCACCAAAAGTTTCATTTGCTTCTAACTCTTCAGGGCGTTCGGGCTGTATACCACCGTCCATCCAATGCAAGGTTACATCACCTTTGGTTTTATTGGTTTTAGGGAATTTTAAAGTTACATGGCTTGATGGAGGGCAACTTTCAGGGAAATAACCGCGTTTAAATTCATCAACATAAACAGAACCTACACTGGCTTCAACTTCTTTAGCATATTTTAAATTTAACACACTAAAAGGAGCTTCAATTAAATGGCAGCCCATATCGCCCAATGCTCCGGTTCCATAATCCCACCAGCCACGCCAGTTAAAAGGAACTAACTTGTCTACAAAATCCTTTTCGGGTGCTGTACCCAGCCATAAATTCCAGTCCAGTTCTTTAGGGATTTCGGCTTTAGTTGCCGGCCAGGGAATACCTTGTGGCCACACCGGACGATTGGTCCAGGCATAAACTGTATGTACATCGCCAATTAATCCCGCTTCGTACCATTCTTTCATTTGTCGCGGGCCATCATTTGAAGCACCCTGATTACCCATTTGAGTAACCACCTTATATTTTTTTGCTGCTGCTGTTAAAATGCGCGCTTCGTAAATGTCGTGCGTTAAAGGTTTTTGAACATAAACGTGTTTGCCCAATTGCATGGCAGCCAAAGTTTGGATGGCATGGTTATGATCTGGTGTGGATACAGAAACTGCATCAAAATTTTT
The DNA here is from genome assembly GCF_032678625.1 of Pedobacter nototheniae. GTDB lineage: Bacteria > Bacteroidota > Bacteroidia > Sphingobacteriales > Sphingobacteriaceae > Pedobacter > Pedobacter nototheniae_A. Next base: position 158,984 of record NZ_JAVTSO010000006.1, read on the forward strand.
ATGTTCCTTATCGAGCATTTCTCTCCAGTCTTTATAATATTTAGCTTTTGGAAATGCTTTTACACTATTTGCTGCACGGCGATCGTCTACATCACATAAAAAAGCAATATCTGCCTTGCCACTTTTGGCAAACATGGCAATATCACTTTGTCCTTTTCCACCCACACCAATACCGGCAACTAAAAGGCGATCGCTTGGCGCTAAAAATCCTTTTCCACCCAATACATGGCGTGGAACGATCATAAAGGCTGCTGCAGCAATTGCACTGGTTTTAATAAAATCACGGCGGTTACCCGTGTTTTTATTTTCTTGCTCTGTTTTCATATTTAGGGAAGTTTATATCGGTTATCTGTTTTTATTTTTTTAAAGATAAAATATATTTAACCATCAATTTAGCGTCGTCCTTTTTAACGGTAGGGTGGGCAGTCATAGGCATGCTTCCCCAAACACCTGTACCACCTTTGATAATTTTATCAGCCAGGTAATTGATGTTTTTTTCATTGGCCGGATACTTTTTAGCAATTTCAATATATGCAGGGCCAATAATTTTATTCACCTTGTTGTGGCAACCGATACAATCAGATTTGTTGATTAATTTTTCGCCAGCTGACATTTGAAATGCATGACTGTTTAAGGTTGATGTAGCAATAACCGTTTTCTCTTTTTCTAAATCTGCCTTTGAAAATGACGCCATAAATATGACTACAGCGCCTAAAATTAAAAATGTTTTTTTCATCTGTGTTGTGTTTTATTGATATTCAAGCTTGCATAAGCAAAAATGTTTTGTTAGCTGTTGCTTATGCAGGTTTTTATTTGTGTATTGTTAATTTATAGTCCTAATATTTTTTTATTAAAAGCGCTGTCACTTCCTGATGCCGCAAAATCGTCAAACGCCTTATCAGTTACATTAATGATGTGGTTTTTTATAAACTCGGATCCCTCACGGGCACCATCTTCCTGATTTTTAATGCAACATTCCCACTCCATTACTGCCCAGCCTTTAAAATCGTATTGGGCAAGTTTGCTGAAAATGGTTTTAAAATCTACTTGTCCATCTCCAGGCGAACGATAACGGCCCGCACGGTTTGCCCAGCTTTGGTAACCCCCAAAAGTACCTTGCTTACCAGTAGGATTAAATTCAGCATCTTTTACATGAAATGCTTTAATGCGTTCATGGTAAAAATCGATGTATTGGATATAATCCAGTTGCTGTAATACAAAGTGAGATGGATCGTATAATAAACAAGCCCTTGGGTGGTTATTAACAGCTTTTAAAAACATTTCATAAGTTTCGCCATCAAATAAGTCTTCTCCAGGATGTATTTCATAACAAACATCTACTCCGCATTGGTCAAATTCATTTAAAATGGGCGTCCAGCGTTTAGCCAGTTCCGCAAACCCCTCTTCTACCAAACCTGCCGGGCGTTGCGGCCACGGATGGAAGTACTGCCATAATAAAGAGCCACTAAATGTAGCATGTGCATTTAAGCCCAAATTTTGAGATGCCTTTGCCGCATATTTTAATTGTTGAATGGCCCACTCGGTTCTTACTTTTGGATTTTTATGAAGTTCTTTTGGTGCAAAAGCATCAAACAAATCGTCGTAAGCTGGGTGTACAGCAACCAACTGTCCTTGTAAGTGGGTAGAAAGCTCGGTAATTTCCAGGCCGTAAGAAGCAATGGTTCCTTTTAATTCGTCGGCATAGGTTTTACTCTCTGCCGCTTTTTGCAAATCAATAAACCTGGTATCTAAAGTAGGCATTTGAATGCCTTTAAAGCCTAATCCAGCGGCCCACTTACAAATATTATCAAGGGAATTAAACGGTGCTTCATCACTTATAAATTGTGCTAAAAATACCGCAGGTCCTTTTATTGTTGTCATTTTTATTTAGATTTTAAAGTCTAACCATTTTTGGTCTGATTTTCCTGAGGCAATTACATTTTCTATAAAAGCCATACCACGCACACCATCATCTGCACCTGGAAAGTCAAGCATTTCTGCAGTAGCTTCCCTGCCTTCAAGTTTTGCAGATAAAGTAAGGGCAAAGTTTTTGTACAAATTGGCAAAAGCCTCTAAATACCCTTCAGGATGCCCGCCCGGCGTACGCGTATTGAAAGAAGCTGCCTGATCTAAATAGCTACCCCCTGTACGGTAAATCTGTGTGGGTGCTTCCAGCCACTTTACCAATAATGTATTGGGTTCCATCTGATGCCATTCCAGACTTCCTTTTTCGCCGTAAACCTTAATTTTTAAAGCATTTTCTTCTCCCGCTGCAATTTGCGAAGCCACTAAAATTCCATTGGCACCATTATCAAATTTCAATAATACATTTCCATCATCGTCCAGTTGCCTGCCCTCTACAACAATATTAATATCGGCACAGATTTTAGAAATTTTTAAGCCTGAAATGTATTCAGCAAGTTGTGCCGCATGCGTACCAATATCGCCCATACAACCACTAATACCACTTTTAGCCGGGTCAGTTCGCCAAGCGGCCTGCTTATTGTCGTCTTTTTCTGATAAAGTACTTAACCAGCCCTGTGGATATTCGACCATTACTTTTCTGATTTTTCCGAATTGCTGGTCGGCCACCATTTTACGGGCCTGCTTTACCATTGGATAGCCGGAATACGTATGGGTAAGGCATAAAATTAAACCCGTTTCAATTACCTTTTGCTGAAGTTTTTTGGCTTCCTCCAAGGTAAGTGTCATTGGTTTATCGATTAAAACATTAAAGCCATAATTCAGGGCCATCATTGCCGGTGCAAAATGTGCAAAATTTGGAGTAACAATGCTTACAAAATCCATCCGTTCGCCAACAGGGAAACTGCTTTCAGTTTTTATCATTTCTTCATAAGAACTGTAGCATTTGTCTTCGGGTAGAAACAAATCTTTTCCCGATGCTTTGGATGTTTCAGCATTGGAGCTAAATGCGCCGCAGTGTAATGTTATTAAACCATCTATATTGGCCGCAATACGGTGAACGGCGCCTATAAAAGCGTTTTTCCCACCACCGATCATGCCCATTTTCAATTTTCTTTTCATACAATATAGGGTTTAAGGTAAAAGGTGGAGTAGGGTAAAGGGATAAACCCAAAAATCCTGCCGCCTTTTACCTTAAACCTTTTAGATATTCTTTTTCTTTAATTCTTTAACTGCGTAATCTGCCGCACGTGCAGTAAGCGCCATAAAGGTTAATGATGGATTTTGGCAAGCGATAGAAGGCATACACGATCCATCTGTAACAAACACATTGTTTACTTCATGCATTTGATTCCATTTATTTAAAACCGATGTTTTAGGATCGTTACCCATTCTGGCTGTACCCATTTCATGGATCGCCATACCCGGATAACAACCTGCATCGTACGTTTTAATGTTTTTCATGCCCGCTGCTTCAAGCATCTCTGCAGCATCGTTCATCATATCAACACGCATTTTTTTCTCGTTCTCTTTATATTCACAGTCGATAGCCAATACAGGTTGGCCCCATTTATCTTTTTTAGTTTTATCAATGTAAACCTTGTTTTCATAATAAGGCAACATTTCACCAAAACCGCCCAATCCCATCGACCATTTTCCTGGAGTCGTCATTTTTTCTTTAAGATCAGCACCGAAAGAAAGTTCGGCAACATCATTTTGCCAGTTACTTCTGCTTGCACCGCCCTGATAGCCAAAACCACGTAAATAATCGCGCTTATCATTACCAATGTTTTGATACCTTGGTACGTAAACACCATTTGCACGTCGGCCATAAGTGTATTTATCGTCAAAACCTTCAGCGTCGCCTGAAGCACCACAACGGAAATGGTGATCCATCAAGTTGTGCCCCAATTGCCCGCTTGCATTGCCTAAACCATTTGGATGGGCTTCTGAAGTAGAATTTAATAAAATGAATGTTGAACCTAAAGTAGAACCATTAACAAAAACAATTTTGGCATAAAACTCCATTGTTTTGTTGGTTTGCGCATCAATAACCATAACACCTTTGGCCTTTTTAGTATTCTTATCGTAAATGATATGATTAACAATTGAATATGGTCTTAAAGTAAGACGCTTAGTTGCCATTGCTGCTGGTAAGGTAGAGGATTGCGTACTGAAATAAGCACCGAACGGACAACCGCGGCTACATAAATTTCTATATTGGCAATTTCCACGGCCTTTGTGTGGTACGGTTAAATTGGCTACGCGACCAATGGTAATAATTCTTTCTCTTTTATAATGTTCTTCCACACGGGCTTTAACTGATTTTTCAACGCAGTTTAAATCCATTGGTGGTAAAAATTGTCCATCTGGGCAGGTTGGCCAGTTTTCATTCTGACCACTGATGCCAGCAAAGCGCTCCGCATAATCATACCATGGCGATAATTCTTTATAACGCACAGGCCAGTCGTTACCATGACCATCTTTAGCATTATCTTCAAAGTTATGATCGCTTAAGCGGTAACTCTGACGGCCCCACATTAATGATTTGCCACCCACATGAAAACCACGATACCAGTCGAAGCGTTTATCCTCCGTGTATGGACATTCCAAATCGTTTACCCACCACTTTTCAGTTGCTTCATTGTAGGGGTAATCTCTTTTTTGCACAGGGTGCGTCCTTTTCATCTCCTCCGTTAACTTGCCTGCGTGCTTAATGTCCCATGGGTTTTTCATGGCAGAATCGTAATCTTTAATGTGTTCTATGTTCATGCCTCTTTCCAGCATTAAAACACGAAGGCCCTTTTCTGTTAGTTCTTTTGCAGCCCAGCCGCCACTAATCCCCGATCCTATAACTATAGCATCGTATGTGTTTTCTGCTTTTAAATTTGTATTTAAATTCATGATGTTTTGCTCGAAGTTGTAGTTGTTGATTATTTATTAGGTTGCCCAAGATCTTTGGCCGGGCTTTAAAGGTGCACTGCCATCGTATCTGCCTGGAATAAGAACATATTCGCGGGCTTTGGTACAGCCAATTTCTGATGAATAATAACCCAGGAGTGTTAAATCTCTTGCGGTAATAAAGAAATAAGCTAAATCTTTGTTTTCATCAGCTTTGCTTTCTTTTTGGGCAAGGGTTATGGTTCTAACATCTCCCATTAATTTTTCACGGTCCTGGACGCTTAACAGCGCAAAACTTTTACCGAAATCTTTGTTTGATTTTGCTTCAAATGCCGCGAAACCCTTGGCAAATGAGGTTTGCATTGCCGTTGGATAACAATCTTTAATCATCATTGGAATAAAAGTTCCCAATCCTGCTGCCTTGGCACCAGCGGATGATTTGGTTGTTGGAACAATGACATCGGCAAATTCTGCCAGGACTTTTTCCTGCTCAGGACTAAAAGAAACAAAATTCTTCTCATGTTCAGGCAAGGTAAAACTCTCAAACAAAACGCCCATAGTGCTTGCTGAGATGGCTCCTCCCAGCAATAAAGCAACGCTTTTTAGTGCTTCTCTTCTTTGCATCGTCTTTATGATTTTATATATTGGTTATCTATGTGTTGAATTAGTAATATTAGAAAAAAAAAGGCAGAAAGAGTGCGGATAAATCATTAAATTATTCGTATGCAATGCGATTGTTACCCCGTAGAATTATTCTAAATAATTGAGTTTTGTTGCCTTTTAGATATTACTAAATCGTTTTTCATTTCTTAATTTCCTTCGTGTACAATGTACATTAAGATTATTTTTATTCCATTTGCCGGTCTGAAAACGGTGAGGGTTAAGTTTTGCCATTAAAAAACACCTAAATCAGATTTTTTTTAATGTAGTTGTAGCTTTCCGTAATGCTTTGGTAAGGCTCTTTTTTTATTACATCCTGTTCAATAAAAATATAATCTAATCCGGCGAGGTTGGCCTGGGCAAAAATGCTTTTGAAATCAATCCTTCCCGAACCTACTTCGGCAAAAATATTTTTGTCTGCTTTGTCCATATCCTTCACGTGGAAGAGTTTATAGCGACCCGGATTTTTCCTAAACATTTCAATAGGATTTAACCCGGCATTAACTGCCCAAAACAAATCGAGTTCAAAGCTAACGAGCTTTGTATCGGTTTCCTTTAATAAAATTTCATAACCGGTTTGCCCCGAACCTTGATCTTTAAATTCGAAATTATGATTGTGGTACGCTAGTTTCAGACCTGATTTTTGGCATAAGCCGGCAGCAATATTAAATCTTTCTGCCATTTTTTTATAATCATCTAATGTTCCGTTTGTTCTAATGTTGGTGGGTAAAGCAGGGATTACAAAATATTTCTGTCCTACTATGGCTGCAATTTCGATATACTGTTTTAAAAGTTTGTCTTCTCCGGAGGATAAAAATTCAGTGGTATTGTAATGCCCGCTTGGTGAGGTCAGGTTGTTTGATTTTAGTAAGGTATTAAATTCATTGGCATCCAAGCCCCAAAAGCCCTCCACCTCATACTTGCCCGGGTAACCATAATAAGTTTCGACCTGGTTGTATCCAATTTTTGCCACTTTGGTAATGGTTTCCCTAACATTAGCGGTTAATTGTTCTCTTAAGGTAAACAACTGAATGCCGATTTTTGAAATTTTGAGGTTAGTGCTGTTTGCTAATGCTGAGGTTATAATAGATGGGCTTATAAAAGCTGCAGCTGCGGCTAAGCCTGTTTTTTGCAAAAATGTTCTTCTATTTGTCATGTGGTTTATAAATTAAAAAGCCAGCGCTTTTAAACGCTGGCCTGGTTATTAGAATGAATAAGATAAAGATCCCCAGAAGGTACGTTGAAGTAAAGTTCTTCCAATCATCAATGTGCCTGGGGTTACAGCTGTAAAATCCCTGAACTGATCTCCTCGAACATCGCCCTCGGTAAGCACCCTTGCATTTAGCAAATTGTCTGCCCAAAATCTAATGGCTACTTTTTTGGTAAAGTTATAGCCTGCACCAGCTTTCATCACTACGTAAGCGGGTAATTTATAGCTGTCACTTGGAGAAGTAAACCGGCTGCCCACATAAGTTGCGGAAACATATAAATTCACTTTTTTATAATCGTAGTTTGCACCGAGCTCAGTATTTAAAACCGGAACTCTTTCTGTTCTGTTGCCGGTAAAGCTGTAATCCTTATCTCCAAACTGAGCAAGTACCGCAGAGTTTGTTCTGGTTGATGCAGTATAATCTGTGTATTTAGAATCTTGCAGGGTTCCGGTAAGCCTTAAACTAAGAGGTTTAAATATTTTATAAGAAACTTCATACTCAGCACTCCATGTTCTGGTAGAGCCAAATGCAACCAGCGCTTGCGTTCCGGAAGCTATTGTTGGAACATTGATGGTTAAAGAAGTATTTTTTATAGCAGAATAACTTCCTGAAGCGAAAATAGCCAGGTTGTTTTTAGCATATTTAAAGCCAATCTCTCCTAAATAAACCGGACGTTTTTTAATGTTTACCGGATTATATGCGGCAGCATTATAATCGCCAATATTTGGAGCGTTGTATGCCTTTGTTACCCTCGCGAAAACGCTTGCTGTAGAATTAATTTTATAATTGGCACCTAATGAAGCGGCCCAATTGGTTAAGGTTTCATTGTAATCGGTGTAACCCGCAATGGTTGGATTGGCTGCGGCAGTTATATTTGGAGTTCCATCTGCATTTAAGGCATAAAATGGTCTTTTACCTTTAACATTCTGGTTATCTATCCTGGCACCAATGTCCAAACGCCATTGATCGCTGATTTTAACCTCATCGCTGGCGTAAGCAGATAAGGTTCTGGTATCACCAATAAATGTATTTTTAGTTTGGATGGTTCTTTCCGAAGCCGCGGGGCTTTGTAATAAAATGCTTGGGTGCTCCTTAAATTCAGAAAAGCTTCTAAACGTATACCTCAAATCATCGCGATTGTACTGATGAATGCCAAGACCTAAACTTAAACTGTGTTTTTCAAAAGTTTTTTTCAGGTCAAGGTAATCTACAACCTGTACATCACTGTTGATTTGTCCGTTAGCAGAAGAAGTAATTACCTGGTCGCCTGCACTGAATGGAGCCACTGCTCCGCCAGGATAATAATATGGTGTAGCTGCTGTTCTGGCGGCAATACCACTTGGCACTGTATAAGTACTATTGGTATGCGTATTCTGATAACGGAAATTATTTACAATCTGCCACCCGCTATCTGTTAGATAATTAAACTGAAAACCACCGGAACCTAATTTAGTATGAATCCCGTCAGTAAGGCTAAAGTTATGGCTTGAACCTGCAGGGTCATTGTAACTCCAGTCTGTTTGTAATGGAACAATAGATTGGCTAACCATATCGTAACTTCCATAATTTCTTGGTTTTCCAGTGCCATCATAAGGATAATAGCTGGTTAATAAAAACTGCACTTTATCGTTCAGGTATTTTCCATACACCCTGATAAAACCTTTATTATTTTTGAAATTAAAGGTCATATTTCCTTTAATTTGTCCACCCTGGTTTGCCGGAGAGAAACCCTGATCTACTACACCCTTATCTGTTCTGTAGAAACCCCCGATGTTATATTTAATCAGATCATTGATTTTTCCACCAGTATTACCATCAAAACGATACAAACCCTGTGAAAAACCCGTTGTAAATTTAACCTGCCCATATGGTTTATCTGCACCAACATAACTAATGTTGTTTACTACTGCACCCGGTGTATTTGCCTGGATAATCGAAGCATTTCCACCTCTTACGGCTTCAATATTCTGGATGGTTAAATCTGTTTTGTAGTATTGATCAATGGAAGGGTTTGTGTTAAATCCTGTTGGCAGCAAAGGCAAGCCATCTTCTTGTATGCCTAAGAAAATATAACCACCTTGCTGAGGAAAACCTCTTACCCAAACATTGCCCGGACCATCTCCTCCGGTACTTTCTACGGTTAAACCCGGAATGGCTTTTAATAAATCGGTACTGTTTAATGGTGCACGGTTGGTAATGTCCTGGTTGCTTACCGAGGTTAGCGCCACACTGCTTTCCAATTTTTTCTTTGGATTACCGCCGGTAACCATAACGCCTTCTAATTGTAAGGCGTCTTCAGATAAGCTGATGTTTAAGTTCTCATCGGCATTGCCCGCTGATAAGGTAACTTCCTTGGAAATAAAGCCAACATAAGTGAGCACAATTACCCGACTATCAACCGTTAATCCTTTTAAAGAGAAATTACCATTCAAATCTGTTGTGGTTCCAATGGTTTTACCTTTTACACTAACCGAAACGCCGGGTAAGGGGTTGCCCTTACTATCGCTTACTTTACCGGTTACCACACCATCAAAAGCTTTTAGCAATTCTAAATTATTGTTAGCCGGAATGGAATACAGTAAAATCTGGTCTTTTACAATCCGGTAGCCCACATCATATTTTTTTAAGGAGTTATCCAAAAAATATTTTAGTTTTTGGTTGACTACATTTATGGATACTCTCCGGTTCGAATTAATTAATTGCGGACTGTAAACAAATTGTACGCTTGCCAGTGTGCTGGCTTTATCGATTATGGTTTTAATATCTGTCTGTTCAGCTTTAATAGAGATTTGTCTATTCAGAAAATCCTGTGCTTCTGCATTTTTAGCAAATGCGCTGCACGTAAAAATTGTTATTGCTAATATTTGATAGATCGAATTTCTCATTGCATATAGAGCCAGGGAAATAAGTAATTTTTTTTTCATAAATTTGGTTATTGTTCATTAAATGATAGGATTTATTGGACATAGAAATACCCGAATACATTCTTAATGTATTTAACTCGCCGGCAATGCCCCACATTGTCGGCTTTGTTTTTAAAGAAAATATCAGGTGGATTAGCCTGTGGCTAAGGACTGTTTGAAATAACTTTTTGCTTCATAATTTATATTTTGGTTAGTTGTGGTTTGAAACCATAATGTTGGTTCCGTTTATTGAATATTTGCCTGAAATAGATCCGCAGATTAAGTTAAGCTGATCGTAAAGTCCTTTTTTACTTAAATCTCCTGTAAAAGTGTAGTTTAATATCTGCTCATTTTCTGATTTGATTTCTATTCCGTAGGCTTCGGTTAGCGTTTTGAAAATTTCACCTAAACGTTCTTCCTTAAAATTGTAGCTGATGTTGTTTGGAATATTATACGCTACAGCCAAAGGGATTGGTTTTTCAACAAGGGTTTTATTGAGTTGGTGATTGGCGAAAACGCCCTTTTGATTTGGTGTAAGCAATATCGTTTTGGCTGTTTTATGCGTTTCTATATCGATGAGCCTACTTTTAGTATTTTCATTCACCTGAACTTTACCCGTTCTAACCGAAACCTGCGCCGGGCCTGTATCTCCACATTCTCTGATGGAAAAACTGGTGCCTAAAACCCTGACAATTAAATGTTGATTGTATACATAAAATGGTTTTTTAGGGTTTTTACTCACTGCGAAAAAAGCATTGCCCTTTAAGTAAATATTTCTTTTATTGGCAGCAAATACTTTCGGATAGATAACACTTGAATTTGGCGCAAGGGTAATTTTACTTTGATCGGATAGGTTAAGGGTAACAGGCTGATTTGTGTTGTTGCTTTCCGTAATTAAGGTTAAGCCACTGTTTTCGTTAAGAAAAGATTGCCGGGCATGATTGTAATTAACAGCGTATAAACCTGCAATTAAAAAAGCAATGGTTATTGAGGCCGCAATAGCTGTTTTAATCCAGATGCGTTTTAATTTAAATTGTTTTACGGGATGTGGTGTGGTTTTTAAATTAGCCCAAACGCGATTACTCATTTCATCGAGTTCTGCCGCTGAAAGTTGATTAAGATTACGGTCACCTAAAAGATCGTACCATTTATTTACAAAAAGCTCCTCACTTTCTGTGCAATTTCCCTTCTCATAACGGGTAAGCAGATCGATAAACGATTGTTGGTTCATAAAGATATATTTGGCGCAATTATATACAAGTAACGCAACCAGGCATGAACCCTAAATAGAAAGATGGAATAAATTACAGTTAATTGTAATTCATTGGTAATCAATTATAAAAATAAATAAAAATTTTTAATGTATTGTTTTATTCGCTTCAGCGAGCGTGTAATGTGATATTCAACTGCTTTTTCAGATATGTTTAATTCTGCTGAAATATCTTTAGTGGTTTGATGTTCGTATCTGCTCAATCTAAAAACTTCCTGGGTTTTTTCCGGTAAAGAATTAATTCCTTTTTCGATAAGGCCCGATAAATCATTTAAATTAACCAAACTGGCCGTATCCTGGTGGGTTTCGTTATAATCCAGGTTTTTATAGGCCATGTATTTGTTCTCCAAAACCTGCTTGCGGATATGGTTCATCACAGCATATTTAAGTGAACCAAATAAGTATGCCTGTAAATTTTGAATGTCTGCATTCAGCCTTTTTTCCCATAAGGAAATGAATATGTTTTGAACCAGTTCTTCTGCTATTATTTTGTCGCCAGTTTTTTTATAGGCTGCGGCAAGCAGCGTTTTGCTAAACAGGGAATAAATTTTTTCATAGGCCTCACTATCGCCCGCTTTAAGGCGATCAATTAAATCAGTAGCATTTTGTGGCTCTACAGCGAGGTTCATTGTTGGTTAGAAATATGTTTTAGTATAGTAAATGTAACGATTTATTTATTTTATCGGTTATCTTAACTTTATTAAATACCTTGATTTTTATGCGTAGAGAACAGCCTGTTATATGTTTTTTTATTAAGCTATATAAAGAATAAATAATTTGTGTTTCTTTTTACCTCATTTTTTTACCTTTGCTAAATTTCAATAAAATATGCAGGAAAAAATAGTTGTTTTGGGCTCTAACGGGCAAATAGGCACGGAGTTGGTAACCATGTTGCGTAAAATCCATGGCGATGATAATGTTATTGCTTGTGATATCCGCAGGCCTGATTATGATATTAAAAATGCCGGACCTTTTGAATTTGTGAACGTTCTGGAAAAAGACATCATCAATGGTATATTCAAAAAATACAAACCAACACAAGTTTATTTATTAGCTGCATTATTATCTGCAACAGGCGAGCAAAACCCTAAACTTGCATGGGATTTGAACATGAATGGCTTACTCAACGTTTTGGATTTAGCCCTTGAATATAAAACCGCTAAAGTATATTGGCCAAGTTCAATTGCTGTTTTCGGGCCTAACTCGCCAAAAGACAATACACCACAATATTGCATTATGGATCCGAATACGGTTTACGGAATTAGTAAACTGGCTGGCGAACGTTGGTGCGAATATTACCACCAGAAATACGGATTGGACGTGCGCAGCATCCGTTATCCAGGTTTAATTAGCTGGAAAGCTGCACCTGGTGGTGGAACAACTGATTATGCCATCCATATTTTCCACGATGCGTTGAAAAAAGGAAGTTACCAGAGTTTTTTAAATGCGGCCACAGAATTGCCAATGATGTATATGGATGATGCAATCCGCGGAACCATTGAACTTATGGATGCACCGGCAGATCAAATTAGTGTAAGAAGCAGTTACAATTTTGGTGGTGTACATTTTACCCCTGAAGTTTTAGCAGACGAAATCAGAAAACATATTCCGGATTTTAAATTAACTTACACAGATAATGATCCACGTCAGCAAATTGCAAACAGCTGGCCGCGCTCAATTGATGATAGTTATGCAACTAAAGACTGGAACTGGAAACCTGAGTTCGATTTATCGAAACTTACAATAGATATGTTAAAAAATTTAAAAAAATAAGGTATCGCGTAAAAGTAAAAAGCTTAAGGTATTACTGCCCTAATCTTATACTGGTTATAAAATACTTAATACTAAAAAAATGGGAAGAGCATTCGAATTTAGAAAAGAGAGAAAATTTAAACGTTGGGCTAAAATGGCAGTCCAGTTTACGCGTATTGGTAAAGATATCGTAATGGCTGTTAAGGAATCAGGGCCTCATCCTGAAACCAACTCCCGTTTACGCACAGCTATACAAAATGCAAAAGCTGTAAACATGCCAAAAGATAGAGTTGAAGCTGCAATCAAGCGTGCATCTGATAAATCAATGGCCAATTATGAAGAAATTGTTTACGAAGGTTATGCACCTCATGGTGTAGCCGTTTTGATAGAAACAGCAACTGATAATACCAACCGTACAGTAGCTAACGTTCGGAGTTATTTTAATAAAACTGATGGGTCTTTAGGTAAAACAGGTTCATTGGATTTTGTTTTTAACCGTAAATCTATTTTTCGTTTTGTACCTGCAGAAGGTTTGGATTTGGAAGAATTGGAGTTTGAATTAATTGACGCCGGTTTAGAAGAATTATACGTAGAAGCGGATGAGGAAGGAAACGATATTGCAGTAGCCCAAGCTGCTTTCGAAAACTTTGGCTCGCTGCAAAAAGCATTGGAAGAAAAAGGAATTGAATTGAAAAGTTCAAAATTAGAACGTATTGCGCTTTCGCACCACGAGGTAACGGAAGAACAAGCGGCTGATGTTTTAAAATTAATTGATAAACTGGAAGAAGACGATGATGTGCAGGCAGTTTATCACAACATGGCTGAATAATAGCAATTGATATTTATAGAAAAGGTCCCGGTTTTATGTCGGGACCTTTTCTGTTTTTAATCAACGCTCTTCGCCCCGAAATTATTTCAGTATGACGGATTATTCTATTTAATCTATTTTTTCTTATGCGAAAATAACCAGGGCAATAATTCAGGTTCTGCAAATGCGCTGTCCCAGCTGTTGTGGTTGTCTTTTGGATAAAGGCTAAATTTAACTTCGTCGCCCACTGTTTTTAAGCGTTCAGAAATGGCGATGGAAAATGCCGGATCAACTACATCATCTTTAGCGCCATGGAAAATCCACAACGGAACCGTTTGGTATTTCTTAATGTTATTTGTATTATCACCTCCACAAATAGAAAAGGCAGCAGCAAAGGTACGGCGCTTGCGTCTTAATAACTCAAAAGTACCCATACCGCCCATAGAAAGACCGCCAACGTAAACCTGATCTTTATTTACATAAGGTTTTTTTAAAAAATCTTTAACCATACCAGTTAAAGCATGCATTACTTTAGTTGGTTTGCCACCTTCTACAAAACTGATTTTTCGTTTTCCGGCCGGGCTCGTAGAAAAAATAGCATTTGCCCAAAAATCATTTTCCGGACATTGAGGGAAAACAACAATGGCAGGAAAATTCTTCCTTAAATCATTCTTTAAAAATAATTTCCCTCCATGAACCAGCTGTTTCTCGTTGTCGTTTCCACGTTCACCACTTCCGTGCAAAAAGAATATTATTGGATATTTTTGGTCAGGATTAAAATTTTCGGGGAATAAAATTCTATAGTAAATAGAATCTTTTCCTTTAATGTAGCTTCCTTTGTCATATTTTTTAAAATCCTGAGCTTTAGAGAAAAGCACTATTAAAAGTACTGCAATGGTTAGGGATAACTTCTTCATATAGCAAAAATAGAAAACCCCGGCTATTAAACAATAGACCGGGGCTAATGGGGGGTGTAATTTTTTATTTCAAGGTAAAACCAGCCTCTTTTACATCGTGTGAATTTGTGCCGATAAATAATTTAAAATCACCGGGTTCTGCCACGAACTTTAAATCAGCATTATAAAATTTAAGGTCATTTTCCGAAAGGGTAAAACTCACTTCTTTGCTTTCACCTGGTTTTAAACTGATTTTTTTAAAACCTTTTAATTCTTTTACAGGCCGCGTACTGCTTCCAACCAAATCTCTTGTATAGAGTTGAACCACTTCTTTACCTTCTAAATTACCGTTGTTGGTTAAGGTAATTGTTGCTGTAATTGATTTTCCTTTTGTTAAGGTATTTGAACTCAGTTTAATATCGCTGTAACCAAATGTGGTATAACTTAAACCGTAACCGAAAGGATAAAGCGGATCGTTGCTTACATCTAAATAGTTTGAACGGAATTTAGAAAACCACTTTCCTTCAGCTAAAGGCCTGCCTGTACTTTTGTGACTGTAATAAATGGGTACCTGCCCAACATTTTGAGGAAATGTAACCGGTAGTTTACCTGATGGATTAACATTGCCAAATAACACATCGCCAATGGCATTTGCCGCTTGAACGCCACCAAACCACACATTTAAAATGGCTGGTACATTTTCACTTTCCCATTTAATGGCAAGTGGTCTGCCGGTAAATAAAACCAATACTACAGGTTTACCCGTTTTTAATAAAGCTGCAAGTAATCTTTTTTGCGTTTCGGGAATACCTATATCTGTGCGACTTGAACTTTCGCCACTCATTTCAGAGCTTTCGCCTAATGCTGCAACAACTACATCCGCACTTTTAGCTGCTTTTACAGCTTCTGCTATAATTTCTTCTTCTGGTCTGTTGTCTCTTGGAATATCACGGCCAAACATGGTTGAGTTGGTTTGTAAAGTGGCATCAGCCGTTAAGTTAGCACCCAAAGCGTGAATAATTTTAACTTGATTACCCACTACATTTTGTAATCCTTCCAATAGCGATGGCGTATTAACCAAATCAGCGTTTACACTCCAGGTGCCCGGCATGTTTGATCTTGTATTGGCCAAAGGGCCAACTAAAGCAACTGTGCCTGATTTTTTTAATGGAAGTGTTTTGTTTTCGTTTTTCAAAAGAACAAAACTTTGAGTGGCCGCCTCTCTGGCTGCTTTTAAGTTTGCCGCGGTTAAAATTTCATTTTTAGCACGCTCATCATTACAATATCTGTACGGATCTTCGAATAAACCCAATTTATATTTTGCTTCTAAAATTAAACGGCACGAGTTATTAATTTGTGCAATGCTTACTTTTCCTTCCTGTAATGATTTTTTTAAAGTCGTTAAGAAGCCTTCGCTCACCATATCCATATCATTACCCGCATTTAATGATTTGGCTGATACGGTTTGAAGATCACCTAAACCATGTTCAATTAATTCGCTTACACCTGTGTAATCAGAAACAACAAATCCATTGAAACCCCATTGTTTACGTAAAAGATCAGTTAATAACCATTTGTTTGCAGTTGCTGGAACGCCATTAATATCATTAAAAGAAACCATAATACTTCCGGCACCCGCATCTAATGCTGCTTTGTATGGCGGAAGATAATCGTTGTACATTCTATCCAAACTCATGTCGGTTGTATTGTAATCACGGCCAGATTCTGCCGCACCATAAAGCGCAAAGTGTTTAACACAAGCCATAATGGTGTTGATTTTTTTCAAATCATCGCCCTGGTAACCTTTAACCATTACTTTGGCAATTTCTGAACCTAAGAAAGTATCTTCACCGCTGCCCTCAGAAATTCTTCCCCATCTGGCATCGCGTGAAACATCAACCATAGGAGAAAAAGTCCAGTTGATACCATCTGCACTGGCTTCTGTAGCTGCAACACGTGCTGTACTCTGGATAAGTGGTAAATCCCAGCTGGCTGCCAAAGCCAAAGGAATAGGGAAGGTGGTTTTGTAACCATGAATAACATCCTGTCCAAAAATTAATGGAATTTTTAAACGGCTTTTCATTGCCACTTCCTGTGTTTTTCTAATTTTTTCGGGAGTTGTCATACTGAAAATGCCACCAACATTTCCCTTTGCAATTTTAGATTCAACATCCGTACTTACCGTCGATCCTGTTGTTGCTTCGCCACCCGTAACCAAATTTAACTGGCCAATTTTTTCATCTACCGTCATTTTAGCCATTAAGCCAGAGATAAATGAATTCATTTTTGCCTGTTCTGCTGAAACAGTTTTTTTGGTTTGTGCCATTGAATTCATGGCGGCAAGGGCTAATAAAATAAATAGGAAATTCGCTTTTTTCATTCTGTGTGTTTATTATTTAATCAAATATGTTGTATGTGTGCTATTCAACCTTTATAACCTGGGTTCTTTGGGAAATACCATTTTCATTTATGGCTTCGATAGAAAAGTAATAAGGTTTTTGATTGTCCATTCCTTTATACCAATACTCGTTTGCCCCGTGAACCATCATACAGTTGTATAGTTTATCGGGCGCAATACCCATGTAAATATTGTAAGCATAAGCATTATCTACGGGTTTCCATTTAAGCCAGGCACTGCGTTTATCTTTTTCAGTACGTAAAACGATGAAGTTTTTAACTTCCTGCGGTGGAGCACCACCGCCATTACCAAAAACCCTTAAACCACTGATGGCAAATTTTCCGGTTGGCATATGGATGTTAACCAGTTTAATGTACCTGGCCTTAACTGGCTCTTTTAATTCGATATAATCATGCGGAACATCTGTTTTGTTTTGACTCTTATCGGCCAGCATTTTCCAGGTTTTACCATCAACCGAATAAAATAATTGATATTGATGGTAGGTATTAAGCTGCTTGCCCAAAAATTCGGCATCCTGATCTGCATAATTAAGCTGAACTGCGTTTACAGTCGAAACCTGTCCCAAATCACTTTGAATCCATTCGCCCTTATTTGCCGATGTGGCGCTCCAGTAAGTTTTAATACTCTCATCAACTGCGTTGTTTGAATTGTAGTTACCTAAGGTTGAGGAGACCTGCACAGGTTTGTTGTAATTTAATAACATCCATCCGGTAAACAACGACCTGATTCCCGGTTCTGCTTCGCCATCGAGAGAAGTTGGTAAATATGTAGGATAATCGCCAAAGGCCGTATTGGTATACATATTATTGTCCTGATCAAAGCCGGCAGGCCAGATGCCAATTCTGCGTTCGAAATTGTTTTTAACAGAAAGCACTATAGTAGAAACATGCCAGTAGTTGTTATAATTATCCTGGAAAGTTGCTCCGTGCCCCGCACCACGGGCAAAACCACCTGGTTTCCACGAAAGTGGTAAAGATTGATGCTCAAAAGGACCCAGAGGGCTTTTAGAAGTGGCAATGCCATCAGCATAACCGCTAAACTCAGTTCCGGGAGCACCATATTGTAAAAAATAAGTTCCGTTATGCTTAGTCATCCAGGCACCTTCCATAAAAGGATCAAGAAAGGTATCATCCAAATATTCGCCAAAACGCTGCCAGCCAAACCTGCCCGGATTTAAAAGCAAAAGCTCCTTGCGCGTACCAATCGGCTGAAAAGTTTTTCTCTTTAATTCTATCCCATAAAGAGGGTAAGAGTTGCTGCTGCCATTGTACATGTAAACTTTTCCATCTTCATCTACAAAATGACCTGGATCCCACCCGCCAATTTCAAATTCCTGAACGGCTTCTTTCCATTCGTTACCTTTAGGATTGGTGCTCATCCAGATGGGAAAGTTTTTTGAATAGGTTGATCCGAAAACAAGCATGGTATCGCCCTGAATCCAAACAGATGGCGCACAAAGATCGTCGTAAACTTTATGCTCTGGTCGTAAAAAATGTCGTGAAACAAATTTCCAGTCAGACATATCGCTGCTGTACCAGTAACCCCACTGGTTGGTCGAAAATAAATAATAATCCCCTTTAAAATTTACAATTACCGGATCGGCTGTTGCCCTGTGTTTCCCCCATTCGGCAAAATTTGGAATTGGCGTATAGCCATAATCTAAATTAATGGGGTTGCAATAGGTTTTATTGTTTTGTGCAAATGCGGAAGAAATACAAATTAGCGTTATTAAGGTTATAATTAATCTTTTCATACTATTTCTTTATTGCAGGATGCTCAAATCCAAGTTTGGTTAAACCATTTTTTACATCGCTGTTTTGCATAAATAATTTCCAGAGTAAGCCCGACCGGTAATTTTCGATCATCACAACCATTGGTCCCTGATCTATTCCTAAATATCTTTGAGGATACCAGTTTTCAGTTTCCGAAAAAGCATCATAAAAACCGTACTTACCCCAAACTTTATCCCCAAGGTCTTCATATAAATGCCTGATGACCTTCATGGATTCTTTAGGGGTATATGGAATAGAAGATATAGCCGCAGTAGGAGAAATTACGCCGAAATCTTCCTGAATACTGTGTGCTGCATACCCTTTAACCGAATAACTTGCGGTTAAACCCCAGTTATTTTCCCCATAACCTTTAAATTTCTTAGGATTGGCTACGCAGTAATCATGAATGGCCAATGTCTGGTTAACATTATTTTCCCAATAATCGGCATAGCGATCTTTCAATCCCTTAGGATTTAGACCTAAATATGAATAATGAGCCCAGAATAAAGGACCCACAGAATTTTTTGCACCTTGATAATCTAATGGTATTTGATGACCATATAGTTTGAAATTTGCTTTGATTGCCCCGTTTCTTGCCCATCCTTCATGATATACTTCGGCCGGAATGGTATGGGTAGGTGAGGAAGCCGCCATAACATACATAATTAAACATTCGTTATAACCCTTAACAGGAAAGTTCATTTCCCATTTGTATTCTGGCGACCAGTGCCAGTACAATACATTTTGCTTATTGCGGTACCAGCTGAAATCAATGCCTTTCCAAAGTTCATTAGCTTTGTTTGCAACTAATTTTTCTTCAGCAGTTCCATTTTTATAATATTCGTTTATGCAAATTAAAGC
The DNA here is from genome assembly GCF_032678625.1 of Pedobacter nototheniae. Classification (GTDB taxonomy): domain Bacteria; phylum Bacteroidota; class Bacteroidia; order Sphingobacteriales; family Sphingobacteriaceae; genus Pedobacter; species Pedobacter nototheniae_A. The sequence goes on from NZ_JAVTSO010000006.1 coordinate 178,360, forward strand.
CTGCGCAACAAAAGAGGTTTCAACTAAATCACCTCCATTATCTTTTTGCCCAAAGGGGCGTACCTTTCCGGTTTCGCCATAAATCCAATGCGACCATGCACCATGAAAGCGATCTGCTTTTGATAAAAAATCTAATATTTTATTTAACCGCACTAATCCATCTGCTTTGCTTACGTAAGCTCTGTCTATTCCACTTAAAATAGCCATTAATCCAAAGCCCGTTGCTCCGGTAGCTACTGTACTCTTATCATTTTCAGGATAAACATTGTCTACATGGTAGCGCTCACGCGCTGCACCAGAAGTTGGCTCGGCACCATCCCAGAAATAATTGAATGTTTGTTTTTGCACCAAATCAAGTAAGTCTTCATCTGATAAACCCTTTTGTATTTCAATTTTTTGAACGGTTGAACTATCCGTTTCTTTAGTTGATTTATTTCTAACACAGGAGTAGCTAAGAAAACAGTATAAAATAAGAGGGAGGATGGTAATTTTTTTCATTTTTTAATAATTAAAGATTAGGACTGTTAAAGCCTAAACCTTTCATTCCGGTTTTAATTTCAGGTGCACTCATAAATAAATTCCATAATAGGCCACTACGATAGTTTTCAATCATTACAATAATTGGCCCCTGGTCTATGGCTAAAGTAGAATTTGCAAACCACTGGTCTTGCAGCGAAAAAGCATCATAAAAGCCATAATCACCCCATGTTTTATTTCCTAATTTATAGTAAAAATATTTCAGCGCCTGCATAGATTCTGTTGGTGTATATGGAAAAGAAGATAAAGCTGCTGTTGGCGCAATAACGCCTACGTCGTTACCTGGCGCACTTGCTGTATACCCATTAGGAATATCACTTGCTGTTAAGCCCCAGCAATTTTCACTGTAACCATAATAATTCAAAGGGTTTGCCCTTGCGTAGTTGTAATTAATTAGCGTATGAGCTTTAGTTTGTGTTTCATAATTGGCATATGCGTCAGTTAAGCCTTTTGGGTTGATTCCTAAAAATGAATAATGGGAGAAGAATAAAGGTCCACCGTTTGCAACGCCTAAAGGAAGTTGGGTGCCGTAATAAGTATTGCCATTTTTCATGGCGCCATTTTGTGCCCACCCACTATCATAAACTGTTTTTGGAATAGGATAAGTTGTAGAGGAGGCCGCTAATACATAGGTAATGAGGCATTCGTTCCAGCCCCTTATCGGTAAGTTCATGTCCCAGTTATAGTTTGGGCTCCAATGCCAATACAGTGTATTCCCATTGTCTTTTCTGTACCAACTCCATTCCACAGCATTATAAATTGCATTTATATCCGTTCTTAAAGTTGTTTCGCTCGCATCAGTTCCATTAAAGTATTGACGGGCTGTAATTAGTCCGGCCATTAAAAATGATGTCTCTACAAGGTCTCCACCATTATCTTTGGCACTAAAAGGAATTACTTTTCCAGTATTTCCATCCAGCCAATGTGGGTATGCTCCGTGAAAACGCTCAGCTGTTTTTAAAAATGTTACCATTTTCTGTATTCTTGTTAAGCCTTCGGTTCTGGTTATAAAACCACGGTTAATGCCCGCTACCATCGCCATTATTCCAAATCCCGAACCTCCTGAAGTTACCGTATTACCCGAAGTATTTCTTTCTCTTGCTAAACCACTTGTTGGATGCCCAAAATCCCAAAAATATTTGAAAGTTTGTTTTTGTACCAGGGTTAAAAGTTCGTCATCAGTTACGCGGGCAAACTTATCTGTTTCATCTACAACGGTATTAAATGTAACTGTTAAGGGGCTTTCTAAAAAGCCGCCATTTGTAGATTTTAAATTTGTAGAGATGGATATATTATAGGCTTTTATTCCTTGAAGATTCTGAGTTGGCTGAACGACAATTGTTTTATTATTGTTTTCGAGAATTGCTGTAAATTGCACAGAAGAACCTGTACTTTCATTAAATAAAATATTGGTGGCTAAATCATTTCCGACAATTTCATTGGGGAAAGTAATTTTAATTATTGGTTGTAATGAAACTACAGGCACTTTACCTGAAACGGGTATTTTGCCGTTGATAGTAACCTCGCCAACGGTAAATCCAGTAGGTGGAACAGGTATTTCGACAGGTGTATTTTTTTTACAACCGAATATGGCAACAAGAAAAATAGCTAATAGAATTTTAATTTTCATGGGAATGAGGATTAAAGAGTACTGTTATACTGAAATAACAATACTCTTTAAATTTATTTAGCGGCCTTGTCTTTCTAATTGATAAAGCGCAGATACTTGTTGAGATGTTAATGCTTTTTTATAGATACGCATTTCATCTAATTTACCGGTATAATTTAGCATCCAGGGCTCTAATCCACCAAAAGGAGCTCCAGCATGGTTTTGATAGCCACCAATTACAAATTTGGTTGCACTTTTAAATGCTAATGGGCCAAGCGGTGCAGTACCATTTGATGTTCTGTTTGCGTCATTACCAATGTCGATAGCTTGTCCATTTGCATAATAAGCTACTTTTGACGTTGTTTCATCATAGGTATAGGTAATTTGGCGCCATGCACCATACATGTCGTTTGGCCTTAATGCCTCGGCAGGGTCCACCCAATTTTCTGTATTCGGAATAGATGGCGTTACATTTTTCTCGAAATGAAGTTTGGATTGCATTTTGTTACTGCTGGTATTGTTCCCTTCAATAATTACGAAAAAGTTACCCCAAAATGAGCCATCGGCTTTACCAAGGCCAAAAATGCCTTGCGCACCACCATCATGTTTTTGGGTATTAATCCAAAATGAAACCGTAAAACTTGTTAAACCGGCAACCAATCCTGGGTTAGCATAGGTAATAAATGTACCTGTTTTTCCCTGATAGGCCTGACCTTTAATTCCACCCTGAAAATTAGATGTTCCCGTTAAAACACCCCCGGTTACGGTCCCTTTGTTATCTGCTATATTTCCATCAAACGGGAAATATGCTACTAAATTGGAGGGTTCTATTTCAGAAGAATTTGTATATCCACCAGCAACTGGTGGTGGATTTCCTACCTGAAAGTCATCATCTAATTTAGATTTTGTACACTGAGAAAACATTAGACAAGCTGCGATCGCAACCATCCAGTTTACTTTTGAGTTATTTAAAAATTTGCTCATATAAATATTTTTAACCAATTAGAATTAATAACCTGGGTTTTGTAATAAACGGCCACCACTTAAATCTCTTTGAATTTGTGGAATAGGATAAAGCTCATTTTTACCATCAACGAAATTTTTTCCTAATGCCCTTAATACTGCACCTGCTCTACCTTGACGCACTAAATCAAAAAAACGATCCTGCTCCATAGCCAGTTCAGCTCTTCTTTCTTTCCAGATGTTGGCAACTGTTCCCGTTGATGGAAGTAAGCCTGCTCTTGATCTAACTAAATTTAGATTAGTTGTAGCTTCTGATTTACCCAAATTAGCAGCAGCTTCAGCATTGATTAATAATACTTCAGCATAACGCATTAATCTAATGTTTTTAGGCTTAGAATCTTTATTATTAGAAATTTGAGGCGACTCTTTTAAAGGGCTGTGATAAGCTTTATAGCTATAGCGGGCATTCTCAACTGAATCCTGAGTTGGAATTCTGAAACCATCCCAAAGTGTAGTGCCTATATTTAATGCGTTACCACCAGCTTGAGGAACTACTGTTGGATTAATAAATATGGTTGTGGCTGCTCTTCTTGTATCACCAGCTTCATAGCTTCCAACTAAGTCAGAACTTGGGGTGTTAAATCCGAAACCCAAATCATTCCAGCCACCTTTAGACCTTGGGCCTTGGCCGTTACTAAATAATAAGCTTACAGCATTTTCGCCAACGTTTATGCCGGTTTGAACCTCGAAGATTGATTCACTATTATTATTTCCACCAATTCCACCTTCTGGTTTTTCGCGAAAAATTAAGCTATAGTTAGAAACCAGGTTATATAATCCCGAATTGATTACATTGCTCGACATATCGAAAGCTTTTTGCCAGTCTTTTTGATACAAATATACCTTGGATAAATAAGCTGCTGCAGCTCCCTTAGTTGCTCTTCCTACTGCGGTATTTCCTTTGGTAGGTAAATTGTCAAAGGCATATTGTAAATCTTCATTAATTATAGCATAAATCTGATCTTTGGTCGCGCGTGTTTGAAATTCATCGTTGTTGCCTTCTGATGGTTCAGGTACACGAATTAATTTTGGTACACCTCCAAATAACCGAACCAGATTAAAGTAATAAAGACCTCTTAAAAAGCGAACTTCACCAAGCAATTTTTTTCTGGTTACATCGTCAAAAGAGCTTTGATTTAAGATATCAATGGCTCTGTTTACTCTGGCTATAGCTGTATAATGACCTTTCCAGATATTATTTAATATTTCATTATTTGCGTTGATGTTGAAATTGTCAATATCAAGAGCAGCCTGAAAATCCGTTGGTGTACTGCCTTTATCTGCATCATCCGAAGCTACATCTGAAACAAAAGTAAATTCAAGACCTACAGTTGTCGGACCAAAAGCGCCAAGGTAAAGTGTATTGTAAACCCCGCCAACAAGTTTGTCTGCTGCTGCTGGATCGGTTAATGCTTGTACTTCTGTTAATTGCCCCTGTGGATTTACATCCAAAAAGCCTTTACGGCAACTTGTTGTCATAACAAGAATAGCTGCCGGTATAATTATATATTTCTTAGAAATTTTCATTTTAGTCTGTTATAAATTTAAAAACCTAAATTAACACCAAAAGCGAATGTTCTTGTAGTTGGATAGATAGAAGTTTCTATACCAGCCTTTAAAGGTGTATCACTTGTAATCTCTGGCGTAAAGCCACTGTAGCCAGTTATTGTTGCTAAATTTTGAGCAGTAACAAATACCCTAAGTTTTTCAACCTTATATTTTGATAACAGATTTTTTGGTAAGGTATACCCGAAGGTTATATTATTTATTCTCCAGAAATCACCTTTCTCTAAAAAGTAAGTTGAATTTGGTAATTGACTTAAATTTGCTCTTGGAATACCAGTACCAGTGTTGTTTGGAGTCCACCTGTTAACTGCAACACTGGTTTCTATATTGTCTCTTGAATCCGGACGTGAAGCTTTTTTACCATTGTAAATCATACTTCCTTGTGTTCCGTAAGTTGAAATGCTCAAATCAAAACTTTTATAAGAGATATTTCCATTTATGCCATAAGTAAACTTAGGTTGATATGAACCCGAAAAAGCTCTGTCAAAGTCATTAATTACGCCATCCGGAACACCATTTGGACCACTAATATCTTTATAGCGTAAATCGCCGGGCTTAGCATCTTTTTGTGCTGATGCAGCAATTTCAGTTGCATTTTGGAAAATACCATCCGTTTGTAGTAAGAAGAAACTTCCAATCGGTTGTCCATTATCTGATTTAGTTGTGAATCCAGAACCTATTGAACCATCAAATAAAGCCTGGCCTCCATTTAAACCAGTAATTTTATTCTGGTTATAAGCAATATTTCCACCAATTGAATATTTCCAGTCTTCTCCAATATTATCAGACCAGTTTAATGCAAATTCAACGCCTTTGTTTGAGAAAGAAGCGGCATTTGTAGTATACTGACTGTCTTTGTCGCCTAAAATTGCAGGAATTGCAATGTTGATTAAAGCATTCTCAGTTTTTTTGTTGTAATAATCTACCTGTGCTGTTAATCTGTTGTTTAAGAAACCAAGTTCTAAGCCCAAATCAAATTCTTTTGTTGTTTCCCATTTCACATTTTTATCCGGCAATTCATCAAAAGAAATCCCTAAATATTCAGAACCGTTAAAATAGTAAGGAACGTTAATTGCTGCAATTGGAAAATAAGTAGAAGTTGGAATCTGATCATTACCAACTTTACCAAAACCACCTCTCAGCTTTAATGCTGTAAAGATTTTTTGGTCTTTCATAAAGTCTTCGTTAATAATATTCCATCCTAAACCAACTGAAGGGAAATAACCCCAACGATTTTGTTTTGGAAATCTTGAAGTACCATCTGCTCTCATGGTCGCAGTTAATAAATACCGGTCAGCATAATTATAGTTTAACCTACTGATGTATGAATTACGCGTAAATTTATCTCCGGTGTTGTTGTTTGTTGCACCAACAGTAGAACCTGCGCCCAAGTACCACTGATCCTGGCTTTCTGGTACATCTATTCTTTTTCCTTCCAAACTGTTTAAAGTATATTGCTCAGAAGTCATACCCACCAACAAGGTAAAATTATGCTTATCGAAAGATTTATTTATAGTGGCTGTATTATCCCAAACCCATCTTGTAGTGGTATTGTTTTTAACAGTTAGATCACTGTTATTTCTTAACTGATTCCCTCCATTAGTTAAAAACACACTATTTGGGCCAACATTATCATATTTGTAATTGTAGATTGTGTTTTTGTAAAAATCCAGATCTATTCCAAAACTTGATCTTAAAGTTAACCACGAAACAGGTTTAACATCAGCTGCAAAAGTACCCTGAACTTTATTGCCTATTCCCCCGTTGTTTGTCTTATCCAGGTTTAATAAAGGGTTTCCTAAATTATTTGATAGAGACGTATTTCCATACTTATCTCCGATTTTAGAAGCAACATAAGGCGCGGCTCTGTAAGCTAAATTAAAAGCAGCTAAATCAACATCACGAAGATTAAATCTGCTAAATGAAACCAATGATGATAACTTTAACCATTTTGCCAGGTTATACTCATTATTTGAACGAAGAGTAAAACGATTAAAATCGTTTGTTTTAATAATTCCTTCATCAGCAATATATCCTGCGCTTAAGAAGTAAGTTATGTCTTCATTTCCGCCAGAAATAGAAAGGTTATGATTTTGTTGTAATCCTTTTTTTAATATTGCATCATACCAATCGGTATTTGCGCCTGCCTGAAGCATAGTCGGAGTGATTAGGATATCTCCTGTTCCGTAGTACTGATTGGCTTCGTTTAGGTAACCGGCGTACTGATTAGGCCCTGCCATATTCACCAATTTAGTAATTTCTTTAAAGCCAACTGTTCCATTATAATTAATTACCATTCTACCGGATTTACCTTTCTTTGTTGTAATTAATAATACTCCATTGGCTGCACGCATACCATAAATGGCTGTTGCAGATGCATCCTTAAGGATATCCATTGTTACAATGTCGGATGAGTTAATATTTCTGATATCATCCGTAATTACTCCATCTACAACATATAATGGGTTGGCTCCCGCAAGCATTGTACCCGTTCCACGTACTCTAACTGTTGGTAAGCTATTTGGAGATCCGTTGCTAATGATCTGAACACCGGCAACTTTACCTTGTATAGCTTGAGTAGGCGCCAAAACAGGTTCTTTTGCAATATCTTCTCCCTTAATTTGGGCAACCGCACCTGTCAAATCTTTTTTTCTTTGTGTACCATAACCCACCACTACAACCTGCTCTAATTGTTGTGTGGATGATTGTAACGCTACATTAATCGTTGTTTGATTGTTCACTGCAACTTCCTTGGTTGTGTAGCCCAGGTAAGTAAATACCAAAGTTGCATTGGCAGGAGCACTAATGCTATATGCACCGGTTGCATCTGTTTGTGTGCCATTTTGTGTCCCCTTAACCAGCACGCTTACGCTGGGGATTGTGGTCTTGTCGCCTCCATCAGTTACTCTCCCTTTTACCGTAATGTTTTGTGCAAACGCTACGTTCATCATGAGTAAACAAATTCCGGCTAAAAGAGAAATTCTTGTAAAGATTCTTTTCATGCTCTTATAAAATTTGGTTTAATTGTTAATTAAATGTGGGATTGTTTTCTCGCTTGTGCAAGTGATTTTACCTCAACATTAATACATCATTTTGTTGCGAGTGGTATCTCAGTGAATAAAACTAATATCGATTTGAGCCCAAAAACGCAGTTTTTGGAATTAGAAGGAAATAATTTTATATACACAAGTGTAAAAAATACACGAAGTGTTTTTGTGGGGTTTCAAGATGGGGTTTGAGAGGTAATGATGTAGTGCTATAACTCCATTAAAAACTCGGTAAGGTTCTTATCGTGCGGTACTTGAAGTTTTTTTCGCAAACGATAGCGACGAATTTCTACGCCACGAAGAGAGATGTTGAGTAGTGAGGACATTTCTTTACTGCTCATATTCATCCTCAGGTAAGCGCATAATTTTAAGTCGTTTGGAACAAGGTCGGGGTGTTGTGCTTTTAATTTTTTAAAGAAACTTTCATGCGCTTCATTAAAACTGTTTTCAAATAAATACCAATCGCGTTCATCGTTCATTCCGTCGTTAATTACCTTTTGGATTTTCCGGGTTTGATCTTCAGAAAGCTTCTTGCCATTTTCGTCTTTAAGCTTAGTTATTTCATCACTTAATTTTTGGAGCAGTTCATTTTTGTAAACCAAGGTCATCGCAGAATTAGCCAGTTCTCTATTTTTTGATGCCAGTTCTGCCTGCAGCTTTTCCGTTTGAAGTTTTGTAATTTGCTTTTCGTTGGTCTCCGTTTCTTTTCTTATAATTTCATCCTGTTCTGCTTGTAAGCGGTCACTGATTTTTTTGCTATCAACTTTTAACTTTTTCTCGTAAATTTTCTTTCCTGATACTAAGACAACGATAAATAGGATGAAATAAAATAATATTGCCCAGTTACTCAAATACCATGGGCGTAGAATGGAAAATTCAAAGGTGGTAATTTGACTTATAGATGAATCGTCTATTTTAGCACGAACTTTAAACTTATAATTTCCACTACTTAAATTGGTGAAATCTTTTTGTGTGGCATAACTCCAGTCAGACCAGTCTTTGGAATATCCCTCTAAAAAGTATTGAAACTTTATTTTAGCCTGCCTGTAGTAGGGAAGGGCAAAAGATATACGAATATTGTTCCGGCTGAATGGAACTTCTATTGACGCTCCATTATTTCCCGTTTCACTGATTGTGAAATATTTATCTGTAATGTCGTCAATACGCCTGATGAGTACTGAAGGTAGTTTATTTTGTTTTCCGCCAACCAGATTTAGAGTGGGGTTATAAATTACAAACCCATCATCCACACTAATCAAATAAATAGAATTGCCGATACGGCTTATATTTTCATAGTATTGAACCATGCGCCCATCTAAAAGACTAAACTGATTGGAGTCTATTTCAATTTTTCCGGGTTCACTAAAGTTTGCCAGCGCCGTTTTCCCATGGTTTATAAACCAATATTTTTTCCCGCCTGCGTTGATGATTTTATTTGAGGTAGAAAATGAACCAAGTTTGTGATTTAATACATCGTACTTGGTAAACTTATTGCTTAGTTCGTCATATGTATAGAAGCCAGCATCTGAAGAGAAAACAATTTTATTTTCCAGGTCAAACATATTGATATTATAATTTCCCGGGAGTCCATTTTTCTCATCATAATATTTGGTACTGGTTACCCGTCTGTAATCAGTGCTTAATGTAATTTTATAAAGTCCTTTATACGCGTGGCTAATCCATATATCACCTTTATTATCTTGTTCAATATATCTTGATGGGGCATCAAAACCACTTATTTTAGAAATAAACTTAAAATCAGATCCTGGGATTTTCATAAATAACGACAAACCAGTATACGTGCCTTGTATTAAATAGTTGGGATTAGAGTTTAGTTTTTTAATTGTCCAGCCACCACTTATTGTCGATATTTTTTCAATCCGATCATCTACAATCCTGAAAGTACCGCTATTATGGCCACAAATTAATTGATTATCTATGATGGATAATTCCCATACCTGCCCCTGGGAGTTTGGAATTAAACGGAAATTAAACGGTAGAAGTTGTTTGTCGGCAGACCACTCACTATAAAATATACCTTGGTTGGTACCGAGATAGATTTTGTTGTTGAAAATGATGCTGGAGTAAACTGTACCAAATTGCCCGGTTTTATCGAAATAAAAGTATAAAGGAGAGTTAAGTTCAATGCGGTCGACGCCATTATCTAACCCTGTCCAAAGGTTTTGTTCATCATCTGCATATAAACTTAATACGGTGTTGTTTTGCAATCCACTTGACTTGTTTATTTTTTGCACAATGTGTCCATCCTCGTCAATAATAATCAAGCCGTTTAAAATTGTACCGTAAGCGTAATATTTATCCAATAACCTTACCCCATTATTAAGCTGGTAAGTTTTCAGGTATGCATTTGCAGGGGTATTGAGCGGTACGAAATTTTTGCCGTCGTAAGTAAACAGACCATTTTTAATAGTGCCAATAATAAGACCATCGTTTTTGTAGGGCAGAATAGATAAAATACCCTCTTTGCCCATCTGCTCACTTAGTGGTAAGTGAATTAATTTGCTTCCGATAAGTTCAAAAAGTCCCTTTTCAAGTACTTCTACAAAGAAACGGTTATTTACTTTATGAAGGAATAGAAACGCTGCGGGACCTTTTACAACTTCAATTTTATTGTTTTTGTAGATATAAATGGTTGTAAAAGATTGAAAGATTACCCGATCTTTATCTACATAAATTTTCCAGATTTCATCATTGATTCTACTCCCTTTAGGTAAAAGTGAAACTAAGGAATTATAGCTTAATTTATTGTTTTTTACTGCCCAATAGCCAAATTCACCAAAACATCCTGTGTAAATTTTCCCATTGTTATCTGTTGCAACCGATCTTACAATTTGACGGTTTGGCATTTTATATTTTTGCCAGTAACGCCCATCGAAAGTAAGCAAGCCTTCGGCGTTGCCAAAATACATAACACCGTTTTTATCTTTAGTTATACTCCAGTTTTGGTTGCCAGCTGAATAAACAGATTTAGGATAGTTTTCTATATATGGTACACCTATGCTTTTTATATCAGCGGCTATAGCTGATACATTGAATATGAACAAATAAGCAAGGAATAAAAAACATTTACTCATAATTTTAAATGGCGTAAGGGTTTTGCAAAAATACAGTTTGTAGTTTAATAAACAGCAAAAGGCTACTTTCTATGAAACAGGTTGAGGATTGTATTGTTGGATTTAATACTTGTACAACATGAATTAAGTATTAATTTACAAATAGCACTGATAAATGAATTGATATAAAGTATGTTTTATGCGTATTTATTTTCATATTTTAAATATTGATATCGTAGCTATTCTTATGTTTTGTATTAGAATAGATATTACATTTTCATGAGAATTATTTGAGTAATAATTAAATAATTTATAAATTGCTGAAAGCTAAATATAAATTAATTTATGAAAAAGAAACTTTACTCTATCTTGTTGGGATTATCGGTTATCTTAACAATCAGTGCCTGTAAACGGCAAGACACATTAACGGCTGCTAAAGCTGAGGAGGTACCTCAGGACGTATTAAGTGCGATTTCTAAAATGGGGCTGAGAACCAACAATGTGTACCCTTTTAAAGAGGGGTATATAGTAGAAGGCGACATATACGTTAAAAAGAGCGAATTGAGCAACATTGCAACACCAAAAGACCTTGTGATTGCTAAATCTGAACAGTATCGAACAAGCAACTTAGTAACAAGTTTGCCCAGAACAATTACGGTATCAATTTCAAATTTACCAACAGTGTATTCTACAGCAGCAAGTGCTGCAGTTACGCGATATAATGCACTGGGTTTGAGAATCCAGTTTCAAATTGTTAATAGTGGTGGCGATATACAAATTACAGGTTTTGACCAAGGGCCAAGTGGCGGTTTTATTACATTAGGTTACTCTGGATTTCCATCAACTACCGGATTGCCATATAGTACAATAGGGATGAATACAAATGTACAGGCTTATGGAGCCAATCCTAATTTAGGCTATGTAACCGGAGTTATACAGCATGAGATTGGACATTGCATAGGTTTGCGTCATACAGATTATTTTAACAGGGCTTACAGCTGTGGAGGTTCAAGTATTAACGAAGGAAATAGCTACGATCCTAATGATGTACAAACCTTCCCTGGTGCGGTACAAATTCCGGGTACACCATCTGCTGCAGATGCGAACTCCTTTATGCTTGCGTGCAGTAACGGTGGAGACCGTACTTTTAACTCAAATGATGAGATTGCATTAAATTTTTTATACGGAACACCATCTCCTAAAATTAATGGCAAAGGTAGTTATGATTGGGTTAACGGCACTGGCGGGTCGGGTAGCGGAGGCATAACTGCTCCGGCTGGTACACTGGTTCACTTAACTGTTTCAGCTTATGGCCCGGGTACAACAACTCAATGCTCTATAAGTGGTGCACAATTAAGTGTTTCAGCCGGAAATTATGTTTATATGCAAAATAATACTTTAACACAAACATTTACCATGCCGGCAAGTGGATCGGTAAACTGGTCAGGTTTTTTCCAAACAACAGGTGGAGCAGGTACAACTGGTCACATCAGTGTGTACTAATTTAGAATTAAATGTAAATAAAAACGGCAGATATTGATATCTGCCGTTTTAAATATGTGAAGTAGCTTTTTAAGCTAAAGTAATCTTTCCAATCGGTTGTGGTACTTTTACGTAATAACCGGTTCCATCATATGGGCGTTTACGTGGGTTTGTTGTACATTCAGCCGAACAGCATCCTTCCAGATGCGCACCACATTCATCACATTGTGTAATGTGCTCATTGCATTCCGGATTAGCACAATTAATCATTTTAGGCGTTGTTTTGCCACAATTGTAACATACAGAAGCTATGGTTGGGTTTACGTCATTTACATCAACGGCAATCCGGTTATCAAAAACATAACATTTGCCTTCAAAATCTTTTCCACCAGCTTCTTTTCCATATTTTATAATGCCACCATGTAACTGATAAACATCATTAAAACCATGGTGTAAAAGTAAAGCCGAAGCTTTTTCGCACTTAATACCACCTGTACAGTATGTTAAAATCTTTTTATCCTTGTATTGAGCCAGTTCGTTTATCTTTTCCGGAAAATCACGGAAATTTTCGATGTCGAGTGTTATTGCATTTTTAAATTTGCCAAGATTATGCTCATAATTTGACCTTACGTCTAAAATAACCACATCTTCATCATCTTTCATCGCCATAAAATCAGCAGGTTCCAAATGCTTTCCTGTTTGTTTGTTCGGGTCAATAATAGAGGTATCTCTTAAACCTGAATGTACAATTTCTGATTTATAACGGCAATGCATTTTAATGAAGGAAGGCTCTTCAACATCATCAATTTTAAATTCTGTTTTAGCAAACCTTGCATCAGCGTGTGTTGCTTTCATATAAGCTTCACAAGCTTCTGCTGTGCCCGAAACAGTGCCGTTTAAGCCTTCGTTAGCAACAATAATTCTGCCTGTTAAGTCTAAAGATTTACAAAATTTAAGATGGTCTGCAGCAAATTGCTCTGCATCTGCTATATAGCTATAGCAATAATAAAGTAGTGTCTGATATTTTTTCATAACGCTGTTGATACCGTTGCAAACGGCGTTTAAAGCGAGGCAAAGATAATAAAAAGGTTCAAGGTAAAAAAGTTTAAGGCGGAAGGTTTAAAAATGCTATGCTTTATACCTTCCGCCTATTGCTGTTTCTTAAAATCCGTAGCTAATTCTGAAGCCCTGTGATATTTTCTTGCTACCATCGTAAGCAAAGCCATAACTCGCTCTTAATATCAAGCGTTGTACACCAAAGTAAAACTCTTTATAATTTCTTTTTTCCGGAGAGGATAAATAACCACCACCCATAAATTCCTCCAGCTTTAATTTACGTAATAAAGGCACTTTATTCAAAAAGAAGCCAGCAAAATTATGCTCAACATGCGCTTCAAAATATTGCTGGTAAGTACTGAACTGATAAAAATCGAGGTATTGGAATTTTCTGATGTTAGGCGGGAAAATGGTCGAAATGTTACCTGAGAAATGTTTAAAATCAGGATAATACATTTTGTTGTTGTTTAAAAATTTTCCAGCCCCAACTAAAAATGAAGTATAACCCCATAAACCTAAACCAATTCTTTCCTGCGAAACTTCTGCTTTTACAAAATCGTAGTCAACATCACTGCCCAATACATCCTTAAATCCCTTTTTATACAAGACGGTAATTTTAGGGAACCTTGATTCTGTATAAAACTTACCGTCAGGACGGGTTATATATTTTTGCCCTATGGTATAGGTTAGGTTAACTGTAGCGCTTAAAGAATTATAAGTCGGAAATAAAGGCGTCTCAACTTCTGGTGAAAATGGGTTGTTTGAAGTGAATTCTCTGTCTTTGGCATCAACAAACTTAAAATTAGAACTGTTGGTTAACGTTTTGTTTTTACTGTAATCTACATTTATAGTTCCCTGCAGTCCATTAACCAGCTCTCGGGAAGTATTGATATTAATGAAATTCTTTTCGTAAAATTTAGAAAAATTCTTCTCGTAAAAAAGAGAATTGATTGAGTTTCCCAATAACGTCATTGAGCCTAAGTTATTAAGATCGAAAATACCATTTCCAAAAGATGCACCAACACTTGCTCTTTTTAGCGGATTGTAGAAATAATAGCCGGTTAAACTTCCGGTTAGTTTTTGATTGGCAAAACCATACCTAAGCTCAGGTCTGATTCTAAAAAAGCGATTGTTTTCATACACCTTGCGGTAAGTAAGGCCATACCTTATTCCAAAACCTTCAACCGTAGTGTAGTATAATGATCTTAAAACCGGGTCAAAACTATAATACTCTTTATCATAACGATCATTAATGCTATAACCGTGAAGTAAAAGTTTAAGCAGACCAAATTTATTGTTTTCCTTTTCCAACGAATCCAGGTAATGTTTGGATTCCTTTAATTTGGCAACGCTGTCTTTTTTAACATAATTCAGCCGTTCATCAGGGGTTAAAGGAATGGGACGGTTATTTTTCCAATAAATAGAATCTTTTTTATTAACCATTTCGGTTACTTTTAAAATCTCGCCATTAAAGTGGTTTTTCGGAAAAACAGGTGCAATATCATAATTACTGTACACGCCTAAATAGTAACCAGAAAATTTGAAGCCTAAAACATTTCCATCAAATTGGAAATTGATGTTTGTAGGCATATAGACATCTTTAACCTTGGTAAATTGCTGACTGATGTTTAAGGTATCAATAAAATTAATGCCCGCATTTTTTGTCAGATATAAATCTGTGTTGTAGATCCTCCAGCTGTCTTCAAGGATGTAAATAATTCCTCTAAAAACCGGGTCGTTTGAACGGCGTGGAATTACTTCAATTTTATTAACCACTTCGCCATTTTCCCTGGTTTCGCCCAGGTATTTGTATTTGTAATAGAACATGGCATTGTCTGCAATTGGCGAGATAAAGCCTCTTGCGCTTAACGTATTCTCTAATAAGTAGTTGTCGTAAAAATTAATGATCAGGTCTGAAGCTTTATTAAAACTAAAGGCATTATTTCGCCCTGCAACTTTAGAAGAAATCATTTCTTCGTGCACCTCATTAGGACGTCTGAAACTAAATTTACTTTCAGATTCTGATAAATAAATAATTCCTCTTCTGTTGGTGTCCAGTTCTAAAACTTTTTGAATATCCTGACCGAAGAATTTTTTCGGTGCCCCTTTTAATCTTTGCACTCCTTTTATATAAACGTCACAACTAAAGGCTTTAACTTCATTTAAATGTGCTTTACGTTGTTTTATCGCATTGCGGATGATTTCATAAGCAGGATCTTCTGCATTACCTTTAATGTTAACATTGTTCAACGTATAACTTTCAGATGCTAAAACGATATTTAAAACCTGGCTTTCGGTTCCATTTACCTGTTGCTCCTGTTGTTTGTAGCCAACTGCTCGGAAACTTAGCGTCTGTTCACCTTTATTTAATTTGATGCTGTATTTACCATCTACATTTGCAGAAGTACCATGGGTTGTACTTTTTAAATAAACAGAAGTAAACGGAACAGGTTGCCCGCTGGTATCTTTAATTGTTCCGGTAATGGTAATTTTTTGTGCAATTGCTACATGGCCTAAACCGCAAAGAATAAGGAGTGCGCAGAATCTGATCATAAAGTATTTGAGTAGTTAAGCTATAAATATCGAATAAGTTTTTACACTATACATATGTAAGGGTGTTAAAGTTTGTTAATGTGTATTATTTTATAATGTATTTTTTTGAATATGGTTTGCAAGGCAAGTTAAAATAGTTGAATAGGTGAGACGGACTACAAAAAATGATGAGTTGATAATAAAGGATTATGTAGGCTGAAATGGATTTTTTTATAACTTTGACAGCTAATCAATTATTAAAAAAGCCATGTATAAAACACTACAGCCGGTTCTGCAAAAAGAACTTGAAGAGATAGAAAACGCAGGATTATTTAAACGCGAAAGAATTATAATTTCACCGCAGGGTGCAGATATTAAAATAAGCAGCGGTGCTGAAGTTATTAATTTTTGTGCAAACAATTATTTAGGGCTTTCTTCTCATCCAAAAGTAATTGAAGCTGCTAAAAAAGCGATAGATGATCATGGGTATGGAATGTCTTCAGTACGTTTTATTTGTGGTACACAAGATGTACATAAAGAACTTGAAACAAAAATATCTAAGTTTTTAGGAACTGAAGATACCATTTTATATGCTGCAGCTTTTGATGCGAATGGTGGTGTTTTTGAGCCTTTGTTTAATGCAGAAGATGCTATTATTTCTGATGAATTGAACCATGCTTCTATTATTGATGGCGTTAGGTTGTGTAAAGCACAACGTTTCCGCTTTAAGAATGCAGATATGGAAGATTTAGAAAAACAATTAATTGCAGCTAAAGATTGCAGACATAGGATTATTGTTACGGATGGTGCTTTCTCAATGGATGGCTCTGTTGCTCCTTTAGATAAAATTTGCGATTTAGCAGATCAATATGAAGCATTAGTATTGATTGATGAATCTCATTGTACAGGTTTTATTGGCGCTACAGGCCGCGGTACACACGAGCACTTTAATGTAATCGATCGCATTGATATTATTACAGGCACTTTGGGTAAAGCTTTAGGGGGTGCGTCAGGTGGATTTACGTCTGGCAAAAAAGAAATTATCGATATGTTACGCCAGCGATCTCGTCCATATTTATTCTCAAATACGCTCGCTCCGGCAATTGCAGGTGCTTCTATAGCGGTTTTGGATATGTTAAGCGAAACAACTTCTTTAAGAGATAAACTTGAAAACAATACGAAATATTTCCGTGAAAAGATGACTGCCGCAGGGTTTGATATTAAGCCAGGTTTCCATCCAATTGTTCCGGTAATGCTTTACGATGCTAAAATTGCTCAAAATTTTGCGGCAAAAATGCTCGAAGAAGGCATTTATGTAATCGGATTTTTTTATCCGGTGGTACCGCAAGGCAAAGCCCGTATTCGTGTTCAGCTATCTGCAGCGCACGAGCAGCACCACCTGGATAAAGCCATTGCCGCTTTTATCAAAGTGGGTAAAGAATTGGGTGTGATTTAATTTTAAATACATAAAATAATAGAAAAGCTGCGTTTGTGCAGCTTTTCTTGTTTCGGGTTCATTTTCTTTTATAATGATATTGTAAACAGATTTTTTGAACCCGATAACATTAAAAAAATTAGATAATTTGCCGTATATTTGAAGCCATGTTACAGGAAAAAATAACACAGTATACCGAAAAAATTAATGCTTTTGTAACTGAAAAAGCAGACGAGTTAGAGCAGTTCCGTATTAAATATTTAGGAAGTAAAGGCATCATAAAAGAAATTTTTGATGATTTTAAATCTGTTTCTGTTGAAGAAAAAAAATCATTAGGTAAAGTTTTAAATGAGTTTAAACAACTTGCTGAATCAAAATATCTGACCTTAAAAGAAGTTACAGAAATTAATGACGCCAATGCAACGGTTAACCAACAGGATTTAACTTTGCCCGGCGAAGGATTTGAAGTGGGATCACGTCATCCTTTAGCCCTCGTACGTCGCGAAATTGTTGAAATTTACGCTAAACTTGGTTTTACTGTAGCAGAAGGACCAGAAATTGAAGATGACTGGCACAATTTCTCTGCTTTAAACTTTCCGGAAGAACATCCGGCAAGGGATATGCAGGATACTTTCTTTATTAAAAAAGGTGGTGAAAAAGGAGATATTGCCTTGCGTACGCACACATCTTCAGTACAGGTTAGAATGATGGAGCAAGGACAGCCACCTTTCAGGGCAATTATGCCAGGCCGCGTTTACCGTAACGAAGCCATTTCTGCCCGTGCACACTGCTTTTTCCATCAGATAGAAGGTTTGTATGTAGACGAAAATGTTTCTTTCGCTGATTTGAAACAAACGTTATTTTATTTTGTACAGGAACTTTACGGAGAGGGTACAAAAGTGCGTTTCCGCCCGTCATATTTTCCATTTACAGAACCATCTGCAGAGATGGATATATCGTGTACCATTTGTAAAGGTGCGGGTTGCCAGTTGTGTAAATATAGCGGTTGGGTAGAAATTTTAGGTTGTGGTATGGTCGATCCAAATGTATTGGAAAACTGTGGCATCGACTCTAAAAAATACAGTGGTTTTGCTTTTGGAATGGGTATTGAGCGCATTGCAAATTTGAAATACGAAATTAAAGATTTGCGTTTGTTCTCAGAAAATGATGCCCGTTTCTTAAAACAATTTAAATCAGCTTTAATATAATGAAGAGCGTAATATACAGCATGCTGTTTGTGCTTGTTTTATTTACAAGCTGTGGTAAAGAAGATAATTATATTCCGGAGGTTGGCGTTAATTTTACAACTTTATTAACTGATCCACGTTTAAGCGGATTAAGTTCCGGAACGCCCATATTTATTAGTGGTTATGGAGTGGCAGGATTAATCCTTTACCGCTCTAACGGACGTTACATGGCTTACGATCGTTGCAGCACTGTTAACCCGCAACAAAGATGCGCACTGAATAATGATGAATCACAAGGCATCACTGTAACCGATCCATGTTCGGGCGCTAAATTTTTGCTGCTGGATGGTAGTCCGGCAAAAGCACCTGCAGAAAAATATTTAAAACAATATACGGTAGCGGTAACCTTAAATACAATAACCGTTAGCAATTAAAAAATGGAAGCTGAAAAAATAAAGGAAACTGTAAAAAAAGCAGCTAAAGAACTTTTTAGGAAGTATGGTTATCATAAAACCAGTGTAAATGAAATTGCTAAAAAAGCACGTATTGCCAAAGCAACAATTTATAAATATTTTGAAAGTAAAGAGCAGGTGCTGGATAGCATTTTAATGGATTATTTAGATCAGAACCTGCACGAAATATTGAACAATAAAATCAGTTATGCTTCAGAAGAAGAGCATTTAAAAGCTTTGGTTATGAAAACCAGCCGCTTATCTTTTACAGCATGTAATGAGTTTATTGGATGGGATTTTGTTCGTGAGAATGCAAATTCCCAGGAATTTTTAAAGCATTTGTCCGATCAGCTTGAAGCCTTGTTATTAGCAGCCTATTTAGAGCTTGATAATTTTAAAAATAATCCAGCCCGACGCGAAGGCCTGGCATTTTTATTAAAAGCGAGTAAAAGTATTGTATTTTCTTTTGCTTTTACATCAGTAAGTGATTCTGACGTACGCAAAAACTTTGTTAGCTTCCAAAAAGAGATTCTTCCCTTTCTGGTTAAAGCCGCTTTATAAAATAATGTTTGATATTGCGATTGGGTAATATCAAACATTAATTCTGATCATCCTTATAATATTCCTTCGTTTTAAATCTTTCTATAGTCTTTTTTGTTTTTCCGTCAATAACTTTTTGCGTGATTACGGTAACATAATCCCCGATGCTCGAGTCTTCTATCACTGAAGATATTTCTGTTAAACCATTTTTGCGGTCTGTTTTATAGTAAGTAGTCTTATTGTAACAGCAGCCATCTTTCCTATAAACGGATAATTGCCTGTTCTTACGATCTATATTGAACATTCCTGAATTTGTACTGGCTAAATTTGTTAGTTCTTTATTAATTACGAATTTGCTTTTACTACTGTTAAAAACATAAACATCGTAAGAAGGATCGCTATAAGCACTATTACTGCCATTTCTGATGGCTATATCCTCATGACCATCAAAATTAAAATCACCAAATATTAAAGGGCTCTGGTATTTGCCAAGTTCAACCAAACCCTCTTTTGGATCCTGATGTGTTTTTAAAGAAAAATCTAAATCCTTCGAATTAAAAGTTTGGATTTCTTTACCCGTAATCTTATCAAGTAAAATAATGCTCGCCTTTCCGGTGCATAAACCCTCACTACAGGTTTCTACATTGATTTTAGCCTGATATTTCTCAGAACTGGCATTATCTGCAAATTTATTTTGAGCGATTGCACAAGTGCTTAGCAAAGAGGTTGTAAAAACCAGGAATAATTTCTTCATCATGTTTTACAAAACTAATTGAATATACTTTACCAAAAAGTTAAATAAAGTTAACGTATTCGTTTCCTGTTCTTAATGTATTCTTTTACTGCAGCCTTGGTGGTAAGCCACTCCCGACCTTCTTTATAAGCATCAATTTTTCCCTGCCTGGCTAATAAACTTACATACTCTTGCCCATACGGAACATCCGGTTCTTCAACAATAAAAGCAATAGGTTCATAATCTCCATAATCTTTTCCGGGAAGCGCATTAATATACATGTTTAAGGAACGCTCAACCGCTTGGAGCATAAGCAGGCAAAGTTTGTGATATTGCCCTTGATTAGCCTGGTTTAATGCCTCGTAGTACTTTTTACGATCCGTTTTCAAAATAATTGCTGGTGGAAAGCCTTTGCGCATTAAAAGCAAATTCATCGCTAAACGAACCGTACGGCCATTTCCATCAAAAAATGGATGTATCCAAACCAGTTTATGGTGAAATATGGTACTTAACAATATATCGTTAAGGCCCTGCGGATTTTCATTTACAAATAAAATTAGTTCATCTAATAAATCAGGAACCTTATTGGCATTGGGCGGAACAAAATTTGCGCCTATAATACGTACCCCGCCATTTCTTAAACGACCTGCGTAATCATCCTCAATACTTCTTAATACTAAACTATGGATAGAAAGGATATCAATTGTTCTGATGGTTTTACTTGCATCAACAAGTGTATAAAGGTAGTCTATTGCTTTGTCGTGGTTATATACTTCGAAATGCTCTCTCAATGATTTACCTTTAACCGTTATGCCTTCCTGTAATACAATTTGAGTTTCTCTAAGGCTTAGGGTATTTCCTTCAATACTGTTTGAATTGTATGTCCATTCTAAGCTAAGATCTGTTTTTATTCTTCGCAAAGCGCTGCCAGGCAATGGTCTTGAAGCGTCAAGCATTGATTTTTTTTCGTACAACCTATCTATAAGTGGTTGTAAATCATTTAGATCTGTTAAATCAAATTTCCACACACCCAAATGTACTAATATCGTTTCGAATTAAAAAGTCTATCATCCGATATTAATTAGTTTCTTAACTATATCTAATAATTTTTATTCCCACTTAAATACTTTAACGGCAACAGCGTAGATTCCAATCCCCCAAATAATTAGAATTAATATTTGTTGTTTTACGTCCCATAAGCCTTGTCCTTCAAAAGCAACTTTGCGCATAGCATCATTTAAGTAAGTTAGTGGTAATGCCCGGCTAATCGGTTGTAGCCAGGATGGGAAGGCTTCAATAGAAAAAAATGTGCCTGATAATAAAAATTGTGGTAAGGTTACAATGTTTGAAATAGGAGGAACCATACTTTCGTTTTTGGCAACCCCCGAAATAATAAACCCAAAGCCCATAAACACAATTATACCGAGTGTTGCCAGTATGAGCATGTTTAGCACGGTTAAAGCACCGTGAACAAGTGTAAAGCTAAAAAAGAAATGGCCCAATAAAATAATAAATATGGCGCCAATTAACGCAAACCCGATGCGGGCAATACATTCGCCAATTACAATGCTTGATCGTTTAACCGGAGTAGCAAAAAAGCGTTTAATTACAAGCGTTTGGCGCAGGCTTAAAAACACAAAGGCGGTACCAAATACACCTGTACTTAATAAAGAAAAGCCTAATTGCCCAGGGAGAATAAAATCAATTGTTTTATATTCCCGGCCTTCAACGGTACTTTCCTTAACCTCAGCAACAGATGGTTTTAACTGTTTATCGTAAAAAAGATTGTTCAAAACAGATTTTAGGATAGCACCTTTATCTCTTGAAGCAGAAGTGTAGGCAACACTTACGGAGTAAGCAGCAGTATTTACTTTTCTGTGCACATCAATTACAGCATCTACATTTCCTTTTTCTAATAGTTTGCTTAAATCGCCCTGAGATTTATTTTTAACAAGACGGATCATACCTGTTTTTTTCAAGCTTTCAATAACAGGGTTTTTAACATCGGCATTTGGTGCAACACCAACATTAATATGTGTGCCGCCACCACCCAAAAACCCAAAAACCAGGATAAAAATTAAAGGAAAAGCAAGCGTAAAAACCACTGCAGACGGGCTTCGCATGATTGAACGAAAACTTGCCTTGGCAAGAGCCAAGGTTGCTTTTGTATTGCTGTATTGTTTCATTTACTATTGTAATTTAATAGTGGTAATATTTTTATATAATTAGATTAAAGCGATTGATTATTCTCGCCAGGCTTTACCCGTTAGGTTTATGAATACATCTTCCAGATTGGCTTTTTTAACTTCTTTTTTACGCTCAAAACCGCTGTTCACTAAGTTATCAATAAGCTGATCGGGTGTATCCAAAGCAATAATTTGCCCGCGCTCTACAAAAGCTACCCGGTCACAAAGTTGTTCGGCTTCGTCCATATAATGGGTTGTAATAACCACGGTTGTGCCATTATTGCGAATATCAATAATAAGGTCCCACAAATTTCTCCTCGCCTGAGGATCTAAACCTGTTGTAGGCTCATCGAGGAAAATAATCTTGGGTTGATTAATTAAGGTTGTGGCAATTGAAAAACGTTGCTTTTGGCCACCAGAAAGCGCTTTATATTTTGCTTTAGCTTTATCCTGAAGGTTAACTTTCTCCAGCATATCCATTGGCTTAACATCGGCGCCGTAAAGGCCTGCAAACAGTTCCAGTAACTCTATAAGGTTAAGGTTAGGATAGTAGCCCGCTGCCTGTAATTGTACGCCAATAATCTGCTTAATTTCCTGGGCTTGTTTGTCAACTGAGAAACCATCAACAATGATTTCGCCTGATGTTTTCTCTCTTAAGGTCTCAATAATTTCTAATGTAGTGGTTTTTCCGGCACCATTAGGGCCTAATAAACCAAAGATTTCATTTTCATAAACCTCAAAACTTAAACCCTGAACGGCTAAGAAGTCATCATACTTTTTTACCAGATTGTTAACACTGATAATGGCTTTTTTTGTTTCCATAAGTCTAAATGTAAGGAGCTTTAAATAAATAGAAAATGAATTTCGACACAATGGGCGTAAAATGTCGGTGAAATGATGAATAGAGTAGGTGAAACCATGTGCTATTTATTGCTTCGGGTTAAAATAATCACATCACGATCGATGGAATCTACTTTGTAGATACTTTTTGACTGGTTAAAAGCTTCTTCAAAAATAATTTTATCCTTTAAAAATTTAAAATTGCCTTTTGTAATTATGCTATCAGTTGGAATAGAATAAGATTCCCGATACAAGCGGTCGTAAAGCATTCTTTGTTTCCACGCATTTTGATATTGTCTCACCTTTTTTGCGCTGTAGCTGCCTTGCGGATTAAGCGATACAAAGTAAGTCGTTTTTAGGTCGTAATATTCAGCACTCCAGTTGCTATCAGGCTTTTTAGTGGTTTTAAATTTATAGTCCAGGCCATAATTCATTTTTTCTGCAAAATCGTGGTTATTGGTAATGCTGTTGGCGATTCTGTAATTGGCATTTATACCATAAAGTGTATCTAAGCTTTTATTTGCTGCAAATTTCCAGTTGTTGTAGATATAATCTTCAGTTTTAACAACCTCGTTAATCCTCTTTATGTAAATGGTATCTATATTGGCCGTTGCACCCTTTTGTTGTCCGCCACCAAATGTGCTAAAAGCTTGAATCTTATAGCTTAAAAAGCCTTCTTTTTTAATTTCCTCCATATAATGAAGCGGCGGTGCTTCCATATAAAATATTTCAGGAATAAAGAATTTACTATAACGGATTTCTTTAAGGTAGAACTTGCCTTTTGCATCAGTTACGGTTTCTCCAACTTTACAGCCAGCAACCGGGTTATGCTGGTAATCTAAAATAGTACCCGAAATTGCAGGGCGCGAAAGCCTCGAAATACATCCGCTAAACAGGCACACGCAAACAAGAAAAAATAGAAGGCGTTTTATATTTGTCATTTACTAATTTAAATAAAAAAACACTGCCAATAAATTTGAGCAGTGTTTTAATGCTTTTAGAGAAGCTGCAAGGTTTACCAGGTTAGTTCGCCTGTGATAACCTTTACAAAATCATCAAATAAATAACGAGAATCGTGTGGGCCTGGAGAAGACTCCGGGTGATATTGCACCGAGAATGCTTTTTTACCTTTAACACGAATACCTTCAATAGATTTATCGTTTAAGTTTATATGGGTAATCTCTACTTTATCAGAATTTCTAACCTCATCAGGAATTACACCAAAACCGTGGTTTTGAGAAGTTACTTCGCAATGGTTTTTAATAATGTTTTTAACCGGATGGTTTAATCCACGGTGGCCGTTAAACATTTTCATTGTGCCAATTTCATTTGCTTCAGCCAATAACTGGTGGCCTAAACAAATACCAAACATTGGTTTGTTCGCTTCTAAAATTTGTTTTAAAGTTTCAACAGCATATGGCATAACAGATGGATCGCCAGGGCCATTGGATATAAAATAACCATCAGGATTCCATTTTTCCATTTCTGCAAAGGTGGTTTTAGCAGGGAAAACCTGAACATATATATCGCGATCTTCGAAATTGCGCAGAATGTTTTTCTTAATGCCCAAATCTAAGGCCGCCACTTTTAAAGCTGCATCAGGATTGCCATAAAAATAAGGCTCTTTGGTGCTAACTTTTGATGAAAGCTCTAAGCCTTCCATTGAGGGTACTTCGGCAAGTTTCTTTTTTAATTCATCAAGATCAGTAATTTCAGAAGATATAATGGCATTCATTGCACCTTTATCTCTTATATGACGAACAAGCGCCCTGGTATCAATATCAGAAATCGCAACGAGATTATCATTTTGAAAATAATCCTGGATAGATTCTGTAGCTTGTTTACGGCTATACACAATGTTATAGTTTTTACAAACTAAACCTGCAATTTTTATCGAGTCAGATTCGATTTCATCTTTTTGGATACCATAATTACCAATGTGAGAATTGGTGGTAACCATTATCTGTCCAAAATAACTCGGATCGGTAAAAATTTCCTGGTAACCTGTCATCCCGGTATTAAAACAAATTTCGCCGGTTGTAGTGCCAATCTTTCCGGCAGCTTTGCCATAAAAAACGGTGCCGTCGGCAAGTAATAAAATCGCAGGTAACTTGGTGTAGTTAGTCATGTTAATTACAATATGGATTTTTGATTAAAAAAGAGTTGAAAAAAGAATGGCTGTCGGCAATAAAGCCGTTTTTGCAGGGGGCAAAAAATGATGAATATATCCCTTCCATTTCGGGGTACAAAGATAGCATTAAAGATTGGTAATGTAAAGAGAAAAATGAAATAGATGAAAGAAAACCATTGCTGGTTTTAGGTTTAAAAAATGATTTGAATGATGTGCAGCATGCTTATTCTTTTTCATTTAGCAAGCTTGCATAAGGCTTTTGTCATATACCTTTTACGATACACCTTTTTGAAGAAAAAGTAATACTTTTGACAGCACAAAACAAAACAGATGTCGGTACATAAAGAAATAAAACGCATTACCACGCATATTCTGCAAGAGATGAAACAGCGTGGAGAAAAAATATCCATGCTTACGGCTTACGATTATTCAATGGCAACGATTTTAGACGATGCCGGACTTGATGTTTTACTGGTAGGCGATTCTGCATCAAATGTAATGGCTGGTCATGAAACAACCCTTCCGATTACTTTAGATCAAATGATTTATCATGCTGCATCAGTAATCAGGGCAGTTAAACGTGCCTTTGTTGTGGTCGATTTGCCTTTTGGTTCTTATCAGGGTAATTCAAAAGAGGCATTAAATTCAGCCATTCGCATTATGAAAGAATCTGGTGCACATGGGGTGAAATTAGAAGGTGGCGAAGAGATTATAGAATCAGTACAACGGATCATTACTGCTGGAATCCCGGTAATGGGCCATTTGGGTTTAACACCGCAATCTATTTACAAATTTGGAACTTATACCGTACGTGCTAAAGAAGAAGAGGAAGCAAATAAACTTAAAACCGATGCTATTGCGTTGCAAAATGCAGGTTGTTTTGCTATTGTTTTAGAGAAAATTCCGGCGACTTTGGGCAAAGAAGTATCTGAAAGTATTTTAATTCCTACCATCGGTATTGGAGCGGGGCAGCATTGCGATGGACAAGTTTTGGTGGTTAATGACATGATTGGCTTAACCAAAGGATTTAAGCCACGTTTTTTACGCCAATACATTAATTTGTACGACGATATTTTAGGTGCTGCACAATCTTACATTCGTGATGTGAAAGCCAATGATTTTCCTAACGAAAAAGAACAATATTAAGCCCGTTCCCTCTAAAGGAGAATTTTTGTGTTTCTGAAATGAAGCGCTGTAAAATTTATTATATACTAACTAATTAAAACTAAGTTCCCCTTTTTTGGGGCGGAGGGTACATGCCAATTACCGATAACGACATACTTTTTGAAGACAATCATTTAATAGCCATTAATAAAAGGGCCGGAGATATTGTACAGGTTGATGAAACCGGAGATGAACCCCTGGATGAACAGGTAAAAAAGTATATCGCAAAAAAATACAATAAACCTAATGGTGCATTTTTGGGTGTTGTACACCGCTTAGATCGTCCGGTTAGTGGAGTGATTTTATTTGCCAAAACTAGTAAGGCCCTGGAGCGGATGAATGCTGCTTTTAAAAACCGTGAGGTTAAAAAAACGTACTGGGCCATTGTTCGGAAAAAACCTGAAAAACCAGCTGGTACTTTAGTGCATTGGTTGATTAAAAATCCTCAGAAAAACGTTGTTACTTATTACAATTCGGAAGTTCCGGGTAGCCAGCGCGCTGAATTATCTTATCGTTTAATTACACCTTTTGCAGATTATTACCTGATTGAAGTTGATCCTTTAACGGGGCGTTCACACCAAATTAGGGTGCAACTATCCTCTATGGGCTGTCCAATTGTTGGAGATAATAAATATGGTTACCCAAGAGGCAGCAGAAAAGGCAGCATTTGCCTACATGCACGCCGATTGCAGTTTATGCACCCTGTTAAAAAAGAACCTGTAAATATTTTTGCCAAATTGCCTGTTGATGGTTTTTGGGAAAGATTTGAAAATTTTTAAGATTCAAAATCTTGTTTTATGTAGATTTTTTACTCAACTGTAGAAAAAACTACTCGCCATATGTCCTGTTTTTATTTGCCATTTTGATTCAAATGAGGTTTAAAAGATTGGCATAATATTTTAGCAGCTATGGCAAACATAAAACAAAATGAAAAAAATAATATTATCCGTAGCTGCCGTTGGTTTGCTTGCTACAACCTTAGTCGCTTGCAATGGCACTAAGAAAACAGAAACCTCTACAGATTCAACTGTTTCTGCTGCTGGCGATACAACCGTAAAAGTGGTTACCAAAACAACCGAAGTTATTAAATCTGAAGTGCCAACTTTTTCAAGCGAAGATGTAAACAAAGGTTTAGCTGACCTGGATAAACTGAAAGACGATTATATTGCCGCTTTAAAAAGTAAAAACGCAACAGAAATTCAGGCTTTAACTGAAAAATATAAGGCATGGTCTCAAAATGCAACTGCACTGGCCGCTAAATTAAAACCAGAAGAAATTCAAAAATATACCGACTACGTATCTAAAATTACAAAAGAATGGGGAGAAGCGGCCCATGAAGTAATTAAGTAGTTGCCAATAATACACTGAGTCTGCAAATGTAAATCTAATTTGTTTAATATGCTTTGACAGGCTCAGTGTATTTCGTTCAACCGGATAAGTTGATGATATATTGTTATCTATTTGCAGTCGGTTTTCGAAAACTCCATGGCACCGCCAAATTTTAATTTGCTGATGTTTTTGAATTTTACTTTTTCTTTAGTTTCTTCAACATCGCCAAAGCCTTCGATGAGTTTGCCCGATTGTTTTAACCAAACCACCTGCCTGATAGATTTCATACCTTCAGACTGAAAAGTATAATCTGCAATTAAAGTGTCGCCCTTTACAAGGCCTTTAATTGTACCCGTGTTTTTATCTTTTTCAAATAAATTATAGCTTAAATCTCCTGAAATTACATTTCCATTTGTATTTAAGGTTAAAATAGCTGTATCTCTGTTTTTAGCATATAAAAAACATTCGGTAGCCGGAGCTATGGCAATTGCTTTTTTTAAATTAGAATCTGCGGGGTTGTTGTTTTTTGTGCTGCTCTGGCATGAAGCCATACATACTGTTGCAAATGCAACTAAGGGAAGTATATTTTTCATAATGGATTAAGGTTGATTGTTGTAAACTAACAAAGCCCCTGCCAAGATTGAGTCTTCGGGTACATCGATAAAAAAAGAAAGCCCCGCAAAAGCGGAGCTAACTAACAATTAAACGAAGATTTTTTACCAAACGTAAGTCGCTACAGCGCCCTGAGCTAAAGTAGTTGCAATAGTTTTGCCTTTATATTTAATATTAAAGGCAGTATCAATACTGTTGTTGTTGCAAACAATAAGTACCGTTTTTCCATCCGGAGTTTTAAAGGCTACATTCTGAAGATTGCTGATCACATTAGACGCAATCCTAACCGAACCTGGCGTAACAAATTTTGAAGCATGTGCAATTACATAATAAGCTACATTTCTGCTTACAGCCGGGCCAATGGTAATAGCACCCAAACAACTGGTACAACCACCTTGATCGGTATGGGGATTGTAATTCGCATCAGCTGCAAGGTTCCATTCCAACACATTGCGGCTCCAGTTACGGGTTGCACCAATAATCAATGTGGATACATGCCATTTTAAATCTTCTGAGAAATTACCCGGGCCGCCTACCCATTGCTCTGTAAAATATAAATTTCTATCAGGATGTGCTTCATGTACTTTTGTAAGTGCAGAAATGTTTCCCGCATACAAATGGAAAGCAGATCCATCAACATATTTTTTTGCTTCCGGATCGTTCAAAATGGTAATTGGATATTCTGGTTTATCGGCATTATGATCGTAAACAATAATTTTAGTTTTAATGCCTGCTGATTTAAATACCGGACCTAAGGCTGTTTTAATAAAGTTTGCCTGTGTTAGTGCATCCATGTACATACTTGGATTATTACCTGGGTGCAAAGGCTCGTTTTGTGGTGTTATGGCATCAATAGTTATACCTTCTGCCTTCATGGTTTGGATATACTTAACCAGGTACTTCGCATAGGTTTGGTAATATGCTGGTTTTAAACTTCCGCCGATAAAACTTTTATTGGTTTTCATCCATACAGGAGCTGTCCATGGCGAGCCTAAGATTTTTATAGTAGGATTTATGGCCACAATCTTTTTTAATACAGGAATTAAATCTGTTTGCTCTTTTGAGATAGAGAATTTAGACAGATTTTCATCTGTTTCCCCATCGTTCAAATCGTTATAGGTAAATGGCGTTGCGCTTAAATCTGAACCCCCAATACTTAAACGGATATAACTTACAGTAATATCATTATCTTTTTTGCCGAAAAGCTCATTTAATAATTTATCTCTTTCGGCAGCTGGAAGCGCGTTAATTAAAGTTGCACTTCCACCAGTTAACGTATAGCCAAAACCATCAATAGTTTGATAAGTTGTATTTGGATTTACATCAATTGTTGGGTTATTATTGGTGGCATCGGTAAAGTTTAAGGCAATATTTTGTTTTTGCAACAAAGCCGACTTATCTCCTTTTGTTAGCCAAAAATTTACTTCTGTTTTAAGGGGCTTTGCAGTAACCTGTGGATTTTCGCTATCGCCGGTTAATGTCTTTTTAGAAGCGCAGGAGGTAAATAAAACACTTAGTGCTAAGCTTACGCTGTAAATTAATTTCATGTTTTCGTCTTAAAATGATAGGTTTTTACAATAAAGAGATGGAAAGAAGTCTTCCCATCCCTCAGGTTTTAATTTGTGTAATTAAAATTTATTTTCTGATCGCCAATTTGAACTTTAAATTCTCCGGCTTCAGTTATTTTTTTGTTTTCAAGGTTTACAACGGCAATATCTGCAGCTGTAATCGCAAAGGTTACCGTTTTTGTTTCCCCAGGTTTTAACGTTATTTTTTCGAAACCACGTAAACGCTTTACATCAGGTGTAATCAGGCTGGCCACAAGGTCGGAGGTATATAACAATACACTTTCTTTACCTTCTGCTTTACCCGTATTGCTAACCTCTACCGTTATGGTTAAAGTTTCGCCAGCTTTTAAAGTATTGTTGCTTAATTTTAAATTACTGTATTTAAAAGTAGTATAACTTAAGCCCTGTCCGAAAACATATTGCGGGTTAAAATCCGAATCGTAATTGTAAACACCTTCTACCGTTTCACGGGCTTCGGATGGTTTGTGGTAATAAGTAAACAGCGCGTTGGGGTATTGCGGATAAGTATATGGAAGTTTTCCTGAGGGATTAACATCACCAAACAAAATATCACTCAGCGCATCGGCACCAAAGTTTCCCGGTAAATAAGTTTGAACAACAGCACTCATTTTTTTCTCAAACTTGCTGATGATTCTTGGCCTGCCTTCATTTAAAATCAGGATAACAGGTTTTCCGGTTGCAGCAATTTTCTGCGCCAGCTCCGTTTGTAAATCAGAAATGTATAAATCGCTTAAATTACCCGGAGATTCCGTATAGGTATTTTCTCCCAGGCATAAAATCACCGCATCTGCCTGTTGGGCTGCGGCAAGTGTTTCGTCCATTTTGTCCGTAAAATCTTCAAAATATTTACCATCCATTTTATAGCTTACACCGGGTAAATAAGTAATGTTTGCAGCGCCATTCTTATTCTGAAGTGCTTTTACAATCGTATTGTATTTTTTAGCAAATTCTTCTACTTTTTCTCCCTGCCAGCTATAGGTCCAGGCACCATTTAAAGTACGCATAGAATTTGCGTTTGGCCCAGCAACTAATAATTTCATTCCTTTTTTTAATGGAAGGATATTGTTGGTGTTTTTTAACAAAGTGATGGATTCTGCCGCGGTATTATAAGCAGCAGTTTCGAATTCTTTACTTGCAAATTTTGGATAATCTTTAGGGTTTGTTGTTGGTTTTTCGAATAAGCCAGTAGCATACTTTACCATTAAAATACGGCGAACGGCATCATCAATTCTTTCCTGCTTAACTTTACCTTCTTTAACCAATGCCACCAGGTTATCGCAAAATACTTCGTAGTTGTATGCAATCATGCTCATGTCTATTCCAGCATTTATGGCCAGCATAATGGCTTCTTTATCGTCTTTGGCAATATGATCTCTTTTAAATAAGTTTTCAATATCGCCCCAATCGGTAACAACCAAACCTTTAAAGCCTAATTCATCTTTTAATAATTTAGTAACAATGTTGTAATTGGCATGTACAGGCACTCCGTTTATAATTCCGGAGTTAATCATTACCGTGTGTGCGCCGGCTTCTATAGCAGCCTTAAATGGCGGCAGGTGGTATTCTCTTAAAGCCTGGTCAGATATATAAGATGGTGTTCTGTCTTTTCCCGTAACCGGAACCTGATAGCCTAAGAAGTGTTTTAAAGAAGTAGCTACTTTATACGGGTTAGCTACGTTATTGTCATCACCTTCATAACCTTTAACTGCAGCTTTACCTAATTCGGTAACCACGAATGGATCTTCACCGAAACTTTCCCACTGACGTGGAAAACGTGGATCGGCACCTAAATCTAAAATAGGAGCGAAGTTCCAGGGGATAGAACTGGCTCGGGTTTCGTAAGCTGTAATAGAGGCTCCGTTTTTAACCAGACTGCGGTTGAAAGTTGCGGCTTGTCCTATTTGTTGCGGAAACATGGTTGCACCAGCGGTATAGGTAGCGCCATGAACTTCATCAACGCCATAAATTACAGGGATTTTATTTTTTCCTTTTTTAATGGCTACGTCCTGAATTTCGCTGATAATTTTATACCAAACCTGTGGTGTACGGGCCCTGTTATTTGAAGTGTTTAAAACTGAACCTACATGATATTGGATTAGTGCTTTTTCCATTGCGGCTTGATCAAGGGTAAAAGGTTCGTCACTTTCGAAGCGATTTTTACCTTTACCAATAACATCAAGCGTAATTTGAGCCATTTGACCAACTTTTTCTTCAAGGGTCATTTTGCTGATTAATGCATCTATTTTAGCTTGATTTTTGTTTTGAGCAAGGGCACTGGCTACAGTACCCAAAGCGAATAGCGTTAGTAGAGTTTTCCTGAATATCATAAGGGATTTTGTTATAAAACAAAGGCGGCAATTGCCGCCTTTGTACATTGATAAGAAATTAATGAAGGTTTGGATTTCTATCCAGTTCTGTTTGTGGAATCGGAAGTAAAAGATTTGCAGCGGTAATGTTGTAATTTAAAGAATTACCATTTCCATCTTTTTGTGCATTCATTACGGCTATAGCCCTGTTGGTTCTTAATAAATCGTACCAGCGGTGGCCTTCAAATGCCAATTCTAAACGACGTTCTTTTTCGATTGCCAAACGCATAGCTGTTTGATCGGTAGCTGGTGTGGCGCCTAAACTTACTCGTCCACGTACCGTGTTTACCACATCTTTTGCTGATGACCATCCACCTGCACTCAATTCGTTTAAAGCTTCTGCCTTTAACAGCATAATATCAGCCAAACGTAAGATATAGGTGTCGGTTTTGTCGTCAGCTCTATATTTGCCTACATGTGGGTAAATCGCTGCATCTTTCCAGTAATCGTCATCCCATCCAATGCCATCAATTAAAATGCTTGATTTTTTACGTATAGCATCATTTTCTGCATTAAAGGTATTCACTAAATCGTTGGTGGGTGTATTGAATTTTTTCCATCCTGCTCCAAAAAGCTGGCTTGGCATCCAATTTCCATGTAAACCGCCCCAACCATCATATTGCATTTCCCAAATGGCTTCTGAATTGTTTTTGTGTTGCGAATCCCATAAGAAATCATAGTTGGAAACTAAAGAATAACCACCATTAATTACGGCATCAGCATACGTGCTAACTTTTGCCCAATCAGGATTAGGTTTACTTGCATATACTTTAGCTAATAATGCATTGGCAACACCTTTTGTTACAATGCCTTTGTTAGGCGCAGTTGTACGTGCATTTTCAACGCCATATTCCAAATCAGCAATAATCTGCGCATAAATCTGATCTACTGTTGATTTAAACGGAGATAAATCTTCGGTTGTTACCGGAATTTTTAGTACAAGTGGCGCCGCGCCCCATAACCTTACAACATTAAAGTACATGTAAGCACGTAAAATACGCGCTTCAGCTAAAATTTGTTTACGTCGGTCGTTTACATCCAATTTGGAATCTGCAATTTTTGGAACATTATCGGTTACCAGATTACAGTTTTTAATGTCCTTGTATAAGGCTGTATAATCGCGACTAATATTTGAATTGGTATTGTTTACTTTAAAAAGGTCCAGCTGGATATTGTTAGGATTATCTCCACCCGCATAACAGTTGTCGGCAATTACATCACCGTTGGTCATGAAATCCATAATATGAAAATCATTATACATGCCATCGTAAACCCCCTGGATTAATTTTTCTGCTGCTGCAGCATCTGCAAAAGCGGCGTCCGGTGTAACCTGACTGATTGGTTGTTTATCTAAAAAGTCTTTCTTACAGCTGCTTAAAGCCATAGTAAGGGTGCCGGCAGCGATTATTGAATATATTTTAAGTTTCATTCTGTTTAAAATTAAAAGCCTACGTTAACACCAAATAAAAATGTTCTTGACTGTGGATAAGTTCCATAATCAATACCCATTGAAGGGCTGTTACCATCATACCGTTGTACCTCCGGATCAAAACCTGAATATTTAGTAAAGGTTAACAGGTTATAACCAGTTGCAAAAACAGTTATTTTGCTCATGTTCAGTTTTTTAAGCGTGTTTGCGCCAAAATTGTAAGATAAGGTTGCCGATTTCAGACGTAAATAAGAACCATCTTCCACAAATCTGCTTGATGTACGTGAGTTATCTGTATTTCCTTTGGTTACTTTTGGAATGTTTGTAATCTGACCTGGAGTAGTCCATCTGTCTAATACTGCTGTAGATTGATTTTTTGAATCATATAAGCCCTCTAAATCAATCCTGGAGGCATTAAAGATGTCGTTACCCTGAACACCCTGGAAAAAGAATGATAAACCAAAGGAACCGTAGGTTAAGTTGTTGTTTACCCCATAAGTGAATTTTGGCTGTGCGTTTCCAATGTAAGTACGGTCGCCGGCATCTACGCTGCCATTACCATTTAAATCGGCATACACTGCATTACCTGTTTGCGGATTAACACCTTGATAAACATAGCCATAAAAAGCACCTAATGGTTTTCCAACCTCAACTCTAATGGCCTGGTCGCGGCTGTCAATTCCACCAAAATCAATTGATGATAATGAATTACCTAAACTGGTTACTTTATTGCGATTTAAAGAAAAGTTTAAGTCAGTAGACCATGTAAACTTACTTTTAACAAAGTTTTTAGTTGATAATACAAACTCTAAACCTTTATTTTCCATCGAACCTACGTTTCTGGCCTGTGTATTAAAACCAGTACTAAGCGCTAAAGGAACGTTTAAAAGTAAGTCGTTTGTTTTCTTTAAATAAGCATCAGCAGTAAATGTAATTCTTGAGTTGAACATACTTAAATCTAAACCAATGTTGGTTTGAGTTGTTTTTTCCCAGGTTAAATCAGGATTAGCCAATTGAATAAAGTTGTAAGAACCCTGTGTGGTTGGTTGATATAACTCTAAATAAGCGTAATCTCCAATGCCCTCATCATTACCTACTTTACCCCAGCTACCTCTAATTTTTAAGTCATTAATGGTTTTGCTTTCTTTCATAAAGTTTTCACCAGAAATGCGCCATCCTAATGATGCAGAAGGGAAATATCCGTAACGTTTATCTGGTGCAAAGCGAGATGAACCATCGGCACGGAAGTTTGAACTGAATAGGTATTTTCCATCATATGCATAGGTAACACGGGCTAAATACGAACGCTTAGACCATTGTGCAAAAGAAGGCAATGTTGCTGTAACCGAAGTGGCAGCTGGCAAAAGGTTTTTGTTTGCATCTAAATATTTAGAATCCTCATAGGTATAATATTTATAATCAGATTCCTGAATAGTCATACCGCCAGTGGCTGTAAATGCATTTTTGCCTACATTTTTAGTGTAGTTAACAATATTTTCATTTAACCAAACATTATCCTTGGTTCTGTTGCTTTGGAATCTTCCTTGTTGGGTTCTTCCATATTCAGACATATAAGGATCTAAGAAATTACTGTAACGGTTTCTGTTTAAATTGGTACTGATGCTTGATTTAAAATATAAATCTTTAGTGAAATTAACCTGTGCAGCAAATGAACCTAAGAAACGGAAATTATTAGTCCCGTTTGTCATGCGGTAAGCATAAGCAATTGGATTTTCCCAACCACCCTGATTTGGGTTACCTGCATATTGACCTAAGCTGTTATAAATTCCGATAGTAGGAGGGGTTGATAGGGCCGCTAAAATTACACCACCACCGGCAACACCGGTGTTATCACCAACATCAACAGACTTTCTATATGTAAATGCTGCTGTACCGGTTAATTTTAACCAGCTGGTAATGTTTTGTGAACCATTAAAGTTGGCTGTATATTTATCTAAAACAGCTGGAGCAACGGTACCTTTATCTTGTTGGTAACCTGTAGAGAAATAATACTGGCCACCTTTAATTCCGCCCGATAAAGAAACCTGATAATTGTTCTGTGTTCCTGTTCCGAAAGTAACATCCTGCCAATCTGTATCCTGATTTCCAAATGCAGTATAGTTCATGTCTTTCATTAACGCATTATACTGTGCGGCATTTAAAACATCAATTTTTTGCCATAAATTAGAAAAACCTGTAAAAGCATTAAATGCTACTCTCATTTTATCAGAACTACCTTTCTTGGTGGTAATTAAAACCACACCATTTGCACCACTTGAACCATAAATAGCCGCTGCCGAAGCATCTTTTAAAATGGTTAAAGTTTCTATATCTCCTGGATTTAAAAAGTCAGCATTTCTTGAAGTTACCCCATCAATAACATATAAGGGACTGTTTGATGCGGTGATGGAAGTATTTCCCCTGATGCTAACAGATACACCAGAACCCGGTTTGCCAGATTGAGAGATTACCTGCACACCCGCTGCTTTACCCTGGATGGCTTGCAAAGGATTGGTTACCGGCTGATTCTCTATATCTTTAGAAGAAATAGAGACTACGGCTGTTGTTAAATCTTTTTTAGTGGTGGTACCGTAACCAATTACGACCACTTCATTTAATTGTTGGTTATCATCTGAAAGGGTTACGTTAATGGTACTGCGATTATTTACAACTTCTTCGAGGGTTTTAAAACCAATGAAAGAAAATTCTAATGTTGCGTTATTTGGAGCATTAATGGTATAAGAACCATTCTCTTGTGTGGAAGCGCCCTGGTTAGTTCCTTTTACTTTTACAGAAACTCCCGGCAGGGGCAAACCTTTTTGATCTTTTACCTGGCCTTTTATAGTTATATTCTGTGCCATACTCAAAGAGATTCCGCATAGAATACACACCATAAGCAATGTAAACTTTTTTCTCATAATTTTGCTTTAGTTAATTAATACGAGGTAAAGTTAACACCGAATTAATTCAAAATGCAAGTTTTTGAAATAAATATTTTTATGTAAGTTGCTGATAGTTAGTTTGTTGTATGTAAATCGATACGCTTTAATACCGTTGATAAAATCATTGTTTTAACCTTGATTATCAGGTATTAAGCCTTGTATTAAGGTAGGTGTGCGGTATCATTTTGATACGCTTAAATACCTATTGCGTTAGGCCTGAAATTTTTCAAAACAACAACTTTGTGACTGATAAATGAGATAAGAATTACTCGATAACAAGCTGGCTCCAGCCATTTTTAGCCGATTTCTTTAAAGTCTTCTTTCTGTCGTCCATTACTTTTTTTATTCGCGTACCAAAAGTCCAGCAGGTGCTTTGCCTGATGGAAAGTAATTCTGATAATTTATGAGATGATATTTTACCCTTTGAAGAATAAATTAGAAATATCATGTAAAAAGCTTTATTGATTGGAATCCTGGTATTATGAAAAATAGTATAAGTTGTTACCGACTCCTCATAACCACATTTGCTGCAGCGGCGACTATGTAAAATGTGGCCGTTGAAATAATGATCGTTACTGCATTTGCGGCAGTGGTAACCATTGCTCCATTTAAGTTCTGCCAGAAACTCATAACAGCTCTCCTTATCGGGATATATCTTACTGAATTCTTCAAAATCAACTTCTGTAGACATTACCCTGTCTCTCGAAACCTTTTCTACACTTGTTTGCAGTTCTTCATTATCCTGTTCAAGCAAAACGTTCATCCTCGAAATTTCTTCAGCCTGTTGCTGCAGTAATGCATTGACTTCTTCGAGAGCTTGATTTTTACTTTCAATAATCAGCGATTTGTGGTAAACCTCACGTGTGCGTTCTTCAACTTTACTTTCCAGTTCCTGGTTTAAGCTATCTTTCAGCTTTGCATTAACAGCCATTTGCCTGATCATCTTTTGCTGAACGTTATCTTTTTTCTTTTTTAAGATCCGAACCTTATCCCCAATTGCAAAAGATAAGAATACCATTTCTAAAACAAAGCAAAAGCTTAAGCTGTAGTAACTTACTACACCAAAATTTAGCCAGGCTACACCCAGCATAATTAAAAACTTTAAAGTAAAGCCGGCAAAAAGAAAACTATAGCCCAATACAAAGAAACGCGCAGGCTGGTAGCCATTTTTGTAAATATAAATTCCGGTAAAAAAGGCAACTGAAAGTGGAATAGCCTCGATAAATTTATAACTGAACAGGGATTGGTTGAAAAGATAGCAGTAAACAAAGAAAATTATCCTGCACACAATAACACCAATAATAAGCTGGTTGAGCTTAGGTGCCTTTATTTTAACCAGCAACAGTTCTCGTGTAAAAAGTAAGGCAAATATACTGGTTGCACAAAGTGCAAAGGCATACGCTACCTGGTTCCATCCGGGTGCGTTTGGCCATAAGTATTGATAGGCAATGCCATCTGTACTCATTTCAAAAAAGCCGACGCTTAAATTGTATAAAACGTAATATAGATATTGCTTTTGCCTGATGGCGATAAACATGATTAGGTTATAGAAACTAAAAACCAGGATCATTCCATAAAAAATACCAAAATAGAAATACTCATCCAACGCGTATGAAATAAACCATTCGGCACTACGGAGAACAATAATTACATCTGATATTTGAGAAGATTTGATTTTAAAGTAATAAGTCTGAATAGCCTCTCCATCATTTTGAATAGGAATTTCGAAGTTTTTATGGTGAATAAGTCTTTTGCTGAATGGATTTGAATCGCCTAATTCTTCAACTCTAAAACTTTGGTTGGATTGTGGAATATAGGCCGTAATATGATCTATTGTTTGGTCGAAAAACTCGAGCAAAAAAGGTTTTTTTGCCAATTCATTTTCCTTTATTTTAATTCTGAACCAATACGTTTTATTTAACTTTTTAGTTTGGGGTGTACTGCTTTTACTTGCCTTGAATTTTTGGTCGAAAGCCTTGCTTGTAATGTTTTCGAAAGAATATTGGTCATGATCATCTTCCAGTACTTCAATTTCCCGGTAGGTGAAAATATGTTGCGGTATTGAATCCTGAATTTGTACAATTTTTTGCGCCTTTAACCCGGATATGGAAAAAGCTAAAAAGAAGCAGATAAAGAAAGATCTAATTTTATAAGAATTCAACATAAAGTACAAAGGTACTAAATTGATTTATGTGTTAATCATCACTTAAATCAGCAGAATTTCATTTTAAAAGTTTAGTATTATTACAGAGCCTTTGCCTTCCTCGGATTGAATGTCTATCTCTATTTTATGAAATTTGGCTATACTTTGAACAATAGCCAAACCCAATCCAAAACCGTGCTCCTCGGTATTCCCTCGTTTAAAACGGTGAAAAGCATTTTCAACCAGGTCTTTGCTCATACCTACACCTGTATCAGTTACTTTAAGCACAAATTTTTGTTGCTGCATGGCTCCGCTAACCCGTATAGCACCACCTTCTACATTGTATTTAATGCCATTGTTGATGATGTTCATAAGGAGCGTATGAATCAGCGCCTTATTGCCCATAAAGCTAAAACCGTGTTTTAAATCCAAGCTAAAATCGATTTTTTTATCAGTGATGCGGTCTTCAAGATCCTCATAAATATCTTCTAATTCCTGCTTAATGCTAATTTCTTCGGTTTTTAAATATTGATTGTTTTCTACTTTAGAAATTAACAGCAAACTATTTATAATCACTTTCAACCGATTAAGTGTTTTTAAAGAAGCGAATATTTTGTTTTCATGCTCTACAGGAATATTTGGTGTGCTTAACATGTTTTCAAATCTTGTACTAAGGATCGAAATGGGGGTAAGCAATTCGTGAGATACATTGGCAATAAACTGTTTTTCAAGTAAAAACAAGTTGTTAATCTTTCTCATCAATGAGTTTACACTATTGTCGAGAATTTTAAAGTCATCCGTATTGGTTGGAATGTTCTCGTAGTTATAATGAGAGGGATCATCGACGAGATTAATTTTTTTGTCGATAATTAGATAGAAAGGCTTTAACAGAAAGTTAGAAAAAGCATAATCCGTTACTAAAGTGATTAATAATGCTGCAATAAGCACAATTAGCATGTAAAAGCGAATGGTAATTTTGATTGATTGTAGCGAGGTCATACTTTCGCCAATTTCCAAATTATACCAGTTGGTGTGGTAAATAAATTTATAATTCAGAATTCTATAAAATTCAACATCGCCTTCAATTTCGCGTTCCTCGGTAACAATAACTGCTGCCGAATCTCTTTGATTATCGGGAATATCTGTTAAAGTGATAAACTCCTCTTTTAAAATGT
This sequence comes from Pedobacter nototheniae, assembly GCF_032678625.1. Classification (GTDB taxonomy): domain Bacteria; phylum Bacteroidota; class Bacteroidia; order Sphingobacteriales; family Sphingobacteriaceae; genus Pedobacter; species Pedobacter nototheniae_A. The sequence goes on from NZ_JAVTSO010000006.1 coordinate 218,539, forward strand.
TGTAATCGGTATAAGATTGCTGGTCGTTTAAAAGGCTATCAATTTCATTATCACTTAAATGTTTAATGATTTTGCCTTTCTTTTTGATAAGCCTGTTATCCAGTTGGTTATAAGCAAGTTTATCTATTGAAAATAAAATAATGGCACCCAAAATCAGAATAATGGCGATTTTGGTTATTGCATTATATAAAGAAAACTTAACCTGTAACTTCATTTTAAGTGTATTTAGCAGTTGATGCGGTAACCGATGCTTCTAACGGTTTCGAACCAATCTGTTTGATTTACAGCAGAAAGTTTTTTACGAAGGTTTTTTACATGCACATCAACAAAATTTGAATCAGAGTTTACTTCTAAAATATCACCCCAAACGTGTTCGGTTAAACTCATTCGAGAAACAACCCGGTTTTTATTAAGCACCAGGTAATTAAAAATTTCGAATTCTTTTTTGGTTAGGTTTAATCGTTCATCGCCAAAAGAAACCGTTCTGTTTTGAATATTTAAAAGGAAATTATGAACATTGATCTCGTTTTTTTCGAGTTTATGCTTTCTGCGGATAATTGCATGCATACGCGCCAGTAATTCATTTAAAGAAAAAGGTTTCGGCAGATAATCGTCAGCACCTTCATCCAAACCTTTAATACGATCGTCTACAGCACTTCTTGCGGTTAAAATAATTACGGCATCATCCCGATCTTTTAAAGTTTTAAGTTGTTTTAAAACATCAAAACCGTCACCATCAGGTAAACCCAAATCTAAAAGGATAAAATCGTAATTGTTTACAAAGATTTTCTCCTCGGCAGATGATTTTTTCCAGGCATGTTCTACAATAAATCCTTCGTTGCTTAAAAATTCATCCATTTCAAGCGCAAGGCTTTTCTCGTCTTCAACAATTAAAACGTTCATTAGATTAGCTGTTTATGATTAATAGTTTCCTGATTTGCCAATAGTTTATGATTTAGTTATTGGCGTTCCCGGCAACTAAGTTAACGTTTTTCAAAATTATAGCGCAGGCTTCTTTAATTTCTTCTTTGGTAATAATGAGCGGAGGCGCAATACGCATGGAATTACTGCAATGCAAAAACCAGTCGCTAATTACGCCATCGGCAATACAGGCATCGATGATTTTTTTATTGATTTCGAAACTTTCAAATTCTACCGCAAGCATTAAACCTTTACCGCGTATTTCTTTAATTGCTTCGTGTTTTAGCAGGGTTTTAAAAAGTAACCCTTTTTCTTCTACTCCAGCAACGATTTCTTCATCTGTTAAAGCATTTAAAGTGGCTAAACCAGCGGCACAACAAACCGGATGACCGCCAAAAGTTGTCATGTGTCCTAAAATTGGATTATTGGATAATACAGACATAATTTCTGAAGAAGAAATAAAAGCGCCAATAGGCATACCCCCACCAATTCCTTTAGCGAGCAATAAAATATCAGGTATAATGTTCAGGTGTTCAAAAGCAAACAATTTACCGGTACGGCCAAAACCGCTTTGTATTTCGTCGAAAACAAGCAAGGTACCTGTATCTGCGCATTTTTTTCTTAGTGCCTGAAAATAAGCCAAGTCGCCAACACGGATTCCAGCTTCCCCCTGGATTGGTTCAATAAATACGGCTGCAGTTTCAGTCGTAATTAAGCTTAAATCATTAAGCTGATTAAAATTCATGAAACTTACATTGGGCAGAAACGGGCCATAGCCAGAAGAGTAAAAGTCGCTTTCCATTAAACTTTCTGCGCCTTGAGTACTGCCATGGTAAGCATTTTTACAGGCTACAAAACCCTTTCTTCCGGTATAACGTTTTGCCAGTTTCATGGCGCCTTCTACAGCTTCTGCACCAGAGTTTACAAAATAAGTACAACTAAGGCTTTTGGGTAGGACATCGGATAATGCCTTTGCAAAATTTACCTGTGGACTTTGAACATATTCGCCATACACCATTAAATGCATATAAGTTTCGGCTTGTTGCTGAATGGCTTTTACAACGGCCGGATGGCAATGCCCAATGTTACTTACGCCAATACCGGCAATAAGATCCATATATTTTTTGTTGTCCTGATCATAAATGTATAAACCTTTGGCTTTTACAAATTCTAATAAAAGTGGCTCAGGGGATGTTTGTGCATTGTGTTGTAAAAACAACTGACGTTGTGTAAGCATGCTGCAAAAGTACGGAAATGATGCAGGCTTTAAAACAAAAAAGACCTACATTGCTGTAAGTCTTTGTTTTTATTTAGGACCGCCTTTATAACGGTTAAGTAGCTCTCGTTTAAATCCTTCCTGTGCTCTGTAGTATTTGCCAATAGTTTTTATAGGCAAAGCAGATTTCATCTTATTATAATATTTTTTATCCAGGTTAAGGTCTCTTTGTTTAAAGTCGAACTCGCTGGTAATTAAACTTTGTATCTGAGCATCGCTTAAATTATCAATTTCTGTTACTTTTTTAAAAGAGATCATTTTTTGCATACGTTCTTTACGCAATTCACCTTGCTCGCGCTGCATTTCATTATAAATTGGCCAAAATACTTTTGCTTCATCCGGAGATAAATCAAGTTTTTGCGTAAAGTAGGCTATTTTAAGTGATTCTATCTCCTCACCCTTTGGCCTTTGCGCCCAAAGCATAGTTGGTAATAAAAATAATAAGCTTGCGAAAAATAAGTTTTTCATTTCAATTTCATTAATTGTTTAATTCCTGGGCCAAATCACTTGAAGAGAAATGACTCAGAATATAGTTTTCCATTTCTGTATCTGACACAGAATTAGTTTTTGCATTTGATTTTGCGGTGCTTTCTGTTTCTAAATGGTCGATAATTGTACTTTCATCAATATCGTACAGCATTTGCTCGTTCGCAAATTCAGCCGATTGTATCTGACTCACTGAATTTCCCTGGTTTTGATAAAGGTAAAATCCGAAAGAAGATATTAAAAGAAAACATGCGGCACTTGCATATTTAAATAGGTTTTTACTCCAGAGCGAAACAACCTTAGCTTGTTTTTTCGGTTCTAAAGCTTCAATCTTATTGTTAATTCTGCTTTGTAAAGTGTCGAAATAATTTTCGGGTACGCCAAATGTACTTTCTGCTTTAGGCATTTCTGCTAAAGTGATATGGGTTTGTATACGTGCTGTTAATTCTTCAAAATAATGCTGCGGGACTTCAAAAGTATTTAGATTGGTTTTTTGTTTAAATTCATTTACAAAAATGGACGAAAAAACCAATTCATTTAAATTATTAAAGTATCCATCAGGAACATCAAAAGGATTACGTTTGTCCATCGCCGCAAGGGTGGGGGCTTCACTAATCCAGTCATTATTTTCTATATTTTCAGTCATCACTAATATATGATACAATTCAGATCAAAAGGTTTAATAGTCTATTTCATCATTTGTAATTATTGCTTCAATTTTCTTTGCGGCAATATGAAATGATGCTTTTAATGCGCCTACTGAAGTGCCTAAAACTTCTGATATTTCTTCATATTTCATATCATCAAAATATTTCATATTGAAAATAATCCGTTGTTTTTCTGGTAAGGTTAAAATGGCTTTTTGAAGTTTGATTTCCAGTTTGTCTCCATTAAAGTATGATGATGCAACAAGATTATCGGCCAGTTCTGATGATACTTCATCAAGAGGAGTATTGTTTCTCTGCTTTTGTTTATTTAAAAAGGTAATGGATTCGTTTGTAGCGATTCTGTAAATCCAGGTATAGAGTTGAGAATCACTCCTGAATTTATCCAGGTTTTTCCAGACTTTAACAAATACTTCCTGAATCAGGTCGTCGCAATCATCATGGTTAAGAACCAATCGCCTGATGTGCCAGTATATTTTTTGCTGATATTTTTTTAAAAGCAGGTTAAAGGCTTCATTTCGAGTTTTCTCGACAGCAAACATTGCAAGAATTTCTGAATCTTCAACTTGTTTCATTAAAAATGATTGCTTTATAAAACCACAAAGACACTAAGTGCACAAAGCTTTTGGTTATTACTCAGTGTACTACGTGTCTTTGTAGCTAATTTTTTAATTCTATTTTTTTCTGCCGATTACTTTTTGTACAGCTTCAACAATGTTTACAGCATCTAAGCCATATTTAGCCATTAGTTGATCTGGTGTACCGCTTTCGCCAAAGGTATCGTTTGTTGCAACAAACTCCTGTGGTGTAGGTAACTCAGTGGTTAATAAGCGTGCTACGCTTTCGCCTAAACCACCAAATTTGTTGTGTTCCTCACAGGTAACTACACAACCTGTTTTCTTAACAGATTTCAAAATAGCTTCGTCATCCAATGGCTTAATGGTGTGGATATTTATAATTTCCGCATCAATACCCAGTTCTGCCAATTTTTCGCCAGCTTCAATAGCTTTCCAAACCATGTGGCCGGTTGCAATAATGGTTACATCGGTACCTTCGTTAACCATCCATGCTTTACCAATTTCAAATTTTTGATCCGGATCTGTAAAAACAGGAATAACCGGACGGCCAAAACGTAGATAAACCGGACCTTCATATTCGGCAATTGCTAAAGTTGCGGCTTTGGTTTGATTGTAATCACAAGGATTAATAACCACCATACCTGGCAACATTTTCATTAAACCTATATCTTCTAAAATCTGGTGTGTTGCACCATCTTCACCTAAAGTTAAACCTGCGTGTGATGCACAAATTTTAACGTTTTTGTTTGAATACGCTACCGACTGACGAATCTGATCGTATACACGCCCTGTAGAAAAGTTAGCAAAAGTGCCTGTAAAAGGAATTTTACCGCCAATTGTCATACCAGCTGCGATACCAATCATGTTTGCTTCAGCAATACCAACTTGTGTAAAACGCTCAGGAAAATCTTTAATAAAAGCATCCATTTTAAGCGATCCAACTAAATCAGCACATAAGGCAACCACATTTTCGTTTTTCTTTCCAGCCTCATGCAAGCCAGCTCCAAAACCCGAACGTGTATCTTTTTTTTCTGTATATGTATATTTTTTCATTGTTTTTTAGATATGAGATCTTAGATATTAAACATGAGATTTAAGTCTCACATTTCACATCTTTAATCTATTTTAATAATCGCCTAAAGTTTCTGGTAATTGTGCTAAAGCTGCTGCCAATTGCTCATCATTAGGAGCGGTACCATGCCACTTATGCGATCCCATCATATAATCTACACCAGCACCCATTTGCGTGCTCATTAAGTTTAAGATTGGTTTGCCTTTTCCGGTTAAGGTTTTAGCATAATGTAAGCCTTCAACAATAGCCTGCATATCGTTGCCATCGGTATTGATTACATGCCATCCAAAAGCTTCAAATTTATCTTGTAAACTATCTAAAGAAAGTACTTTTTTAGTTGGGCCATCAATTTGTTGTCCGTTGTAATCCACGCTGCAAATTAAGGTATCTAATTCATGGAAAGGTGCAAACATTGCGGCTTCCCAGTTTTGTCCTTCCTGCAATTCACCATCACCGTGTAAAGTGAAGACATAAGATTTATCACCATTTAATCTTTTTGTAAGTGCTGCGCCAATAGCAACAGACATACCTTGACCTAATGAACCTGAAGCTACTCGGATACCAGGTAAACCTTCGTGTGTAGTTGGGTGACCTTGTAATCTTGAATCTAATTTACGGAAAGTTGCTAATTCACTTTTATCAAAAAAGCCTGCGTGGGCTAGTGTGCTATACCAAACCGGAGAAATGTGGCCGTTAGACAGGAAGAATAAATCTTCGCCAATACCATCCATTTTGAAGTCTGTATTGTAATTTAAAACTTCGAAATATAAGGCTGTAAAAAAGTCTGCGCAGCCTAATGAACCACCTGGGTGGCCAGATTGACATCCGTGAACCATTCTTACAATATCTCGTCTTATCTGCGAAGCAATATCTTCTAATTCTTTAATTGTATGTTTCATTAAAATAAGCGGTTGTTGTTATATAGCAAAGGTAATATTTTACTTGCTATATCATAATTAGTTATTGATTAAATCGAGTACTTGCTGTGTTGAGTTTTTTGTATCAACTTTTTTAATAACATGGGCTATTTTACCTTCCCCATTAATTACAAAAGTCGTTCTTACGGTACCCATATATTTTTTGCCGTACATGTTTTTCTCTGCCCAAACACCATAATCGTTTACAATTTTTTGATCAGCATCTGCAAGTAGGGTAAAGGGCAAGCTGTGTTTGGTGACAAATTTCTGGTGCGATTTTTCATCATCGACGCTAACTCCTAAAACAACAATTCCCTTAGCGGTTAGGCCTTGGTAATTATCTCTAAAGTCGCAAGCTTCAGCAGTACAGCCAGGCGTATCATCTTTAGGATAAAAATAAAGTATAACCGTTTTGCCTTTAAAATCGCTTAAAGAAATAGAATTGCCATTCTGGTCTTTTGCTGTTATAGCAGGTGCATGATCACCTTCTTTTAATTCTGCCATATTAATTTATAATTGATTTTATACTAAACTTTATTGCTGAGCTAAGTTACCAATACATATTGCCAACCCTTAATAAAGCCGTAACTAATTAGTATAATTTTACTTTAAAAAGGAAATTGAATACCGCTTCGTATTATCTTTCATATCAGCAACAATCAATTCGAAAGTATGTTTTCCTTTGCCCGTTCTTTCATCAAAACTATGCCAAAGCGTGGCAGATTTAGTGTCAAATTCCATTAAAACCCATTTGCCATCTATATAGCCGTTAAAACTTTTAATGCCCGAAAGATTGTCACTGATTTTAAAAATCATTTTTGATAAGGCGGACATATTTTTTCCTTCAGAAATATTGACCGGTGTTATATTTGGTGCAATGCTATCAATCGAAATAAAGAAAGAGCCGAAATTTTTTGGATTGGCTTTTATATAACCATTTTCATAGTATCCGCCTTGAGATGAACGATTTGCATTTACAATTAAGGCTTTACTCCTGATGTGTTCTGGTAATTGATCTGCCTTAATCCAAAGTTCAAAACCTACATGCAAAGGAGTATAGTTGTTTTGAATTTGGTGCATTGCCGACCAGGCATTTATGGATGGTTTTGGCAAAAGCTTGTATGTAAAGTTTAAGTCGTTGTATAATGTGCCTTTTGGTAATATAACCTTAATGTTTTCGGTATTAAATTCATTTGCTTTATTATAAGGAAAAATATTTCCCTTTGTTTCGGCAACCGGAGAAACCGTTGAGCCTGCATGCACGTTGAATGGCAGTATGGACGCATTCCCTTTTGAATCTGTAATGACGTAGCGAAGCTGGTGCACCTCACCGTCGGTAAAATTAATACGGCCGCTATTGACCAGATTGCTGTAGATTTTCAATGGATTTCCTGGATCTACAAAACTTTTCTGGATACTTCTTTTGGTGTTTAAGTAGGTAGGGTAATCGATATGGGCATTTATGGCTTTACTATCTTCAAACGCAAAGCGCTCTAATGCAGAAGTATAAACCATTTTACCATCTACCTCTAATTGAATGGAATATACTCCATTGGTTCCTGATAGGCCATTATGCCTGTCGGTAGTAACAACGCCAAAACCAACTTCACCACTTAAATTTATTGGAGCTGATGCTTTATAAGTACCGTTTGATCCTGTAATGGGAATAGCCTCTTTACTGGTAAATTCATTAAAAGGTTTTCCATTTAAATGATAAACATATAAACCATGAATTACCGGCGGGATATTGTCCGGGATATTAATACCGAAAAATTGAGGATTTATCGTTTCTTCTGTTTTAGTGTCTCTAATTTCAAAATGCAAGTGTGGCCCACCCGAACTGCCCCGATTACCAGACCATGCAATAATATCTCCTTTGTGAACAGGGATTAATGTGGCATCTGGAAATTCGTCAATTTCGAATGATTTTTTTTCATACTCAAGGTTTTTTACAATCGTTGCAATTTTAGGTGCAAAACGTTGCAAATGGCCATAAACAGTCGTATATCCATTTGGATGATTGATGTATAGGGCTTGTCCAAAACCACTGTTTTGAACCCGGAGCCTGGAGATATAGCCATCTGCAACTGCATATACAGGATAACCCTCACGTTGATTGGTTCTAAAATCTATGCCGGAATGAAAATGGTTCCCCCTGATTTCACCAAAAGAACCCGCAAGTGCGGGCGGGGTAATGTCTAAAGGTTGCCTGAAATCGGTAATTGGGTATTTATTGCTACTAAATATTTGCTGTGCCTTTGTAATTGGTATTAATAATATATTAAAAACGAAAAGGGAGAGGTAGATTTTAAAGTTGATCGGTTTTTTGCGCATGTTTTTACTTAACATCAAAATTTAAGAGTTGCTTACCTTGTAACCAGGCTTCTAATTTATCGCCTTTATTTATTTTACCTACACCCTCTGGAGTACCTGTAAAAATTAAATCACCTTTTTTTAAGGTTATGTATTGCGAAACAAAGCTTATTATCTTCTCAAACGAGAACAAAAGATCTTTAGTGTAGCCCTTTTGTCGGGTTTCGTCATTTACTTTTAACTCAAAATTTAAGTCGTAAAGATTTTCAAAATTGGTTTTTGGAGTAAAAATGCTGATCGGAGCAGAATTATCAAATGCCTTGGCAAGTTCCCATGGCAGGCCTTTTTCTTTATGTTTGGCCTGAATGTCGCGGGCAGTGAAATCAATTCCTAAACCAATTTCATCATAATAATTCGACGCAAATTTCTCTGCAATATGTTTTCCTTCTTTACAAATTTTTAAAACAACTTCGAGTTCGTAATGAATGTCATCAGAAAAATCAGGGATGTAAAAAGGTTTATTGTCTTTTAATACTGCTGTATCAGGTTTTAAAAATATAACAGGAGTAGTGGGCACAGGATTATTTAGCTCTTTTGCATGCGCTGCATAATTTCGACCGATGGCTATAATTTTCATTTTATATGTTTTTGTTTTGAAGAACCTGTGCATTTCGAACAGGAAGACAGGCAAATTTAAAAATTGACAAATCAGGGGAGGCAGATTTACTGCTCCTGTTCAAAAATAGAAAAGAAAATGGTGTTATAAAACAGATATTCTTTTTACCTGGCTTTCTGAACCCGCAATTACCCTTAAAAAGTAAATCCCAGCATTTAAGCGACTTGGAATAGTAAACGATTTGGTGATTTCTCCTGCACTTAAACGTTCATTCGATAAGGTAACTACCTCATTCCCCAATAAGTCCATTATTTTTATGGTTACCTGGGTATCTTTGCCTAAAGAAAGAATAATATTTAACTGATCTTCAACCGGATTTGGGTAAATTTTAACAATGGTTAATAATTTGTCTTTAGTTACAGTTACGCCAGAAGGTTTGGTAGTATTAGAATAGGTATTAAATGTTCCTGCTCCACCGATAGAAAGGAAAGTAGGTTTATAAGGTTGTATGTTTGCTTTGATCTCCGGAATACGGCTCACTTTCTTAGTTCTTGGCTTTAACCCAATTTTTAAAGTGTCTGTTTGTGCCCAAGAATTTACGCTGCACAACAAAACAATGCACAAGGTGCACGTAAGTTTTAGGAGAAGCGTTATCTTAGTATAGAGTTTCATCAAATTTATATAGCAAATGTATTAATTTAAAACAAAGAAATTAAACATTTTGTTTAAAAGCCACAATTTAACACATTTTAACATAAAAAAATGTGTTTCTTCGTGTCGAAAATACACAATAAATTGGTTGTTAAATTGTTATAGTTAGTTTACTTTTGCCGCACTAAAAAATATTAAAGTGTCAAATCATAAAAATGTAAATGCGTTAACCGCCGGTGGGGTTCTGATTAGTTTAGGAATCGTGTTTGGCGATATTGGTACTTCTCCATTATACACGCTGAATGCTATTTTCAAAATTATTTTAGGCGTAAGAGGTGGCGTTGTAAGTACGCCAGGGGCAATTAGTCCTGAAGTTGTATTGGGTGTGCTTTCTTGTATCATCTGGACTTTAACACTTCAAACGACCATTAAATATGTAATTATTACACTTAGAGCCGACAATAAAGGGGAGGGCGGAATTTTTTCTCTCTTTTCTTTAGTCCGTAAAAAGGCAAAGTGGCTTGTAATTCCGGCAATTGTTGGTGGCTGTGCTTTATTAGCCGATGGAATTATTACACCGAGTATTACAGTAACTTCAGCAATTGAAGGTTTAACAAATAAGTTTGACGTTCCGGTTATTCCGATTGTATTAGGCATTTTAACCGTATTGTTTATCATTCAGCAGTTTGGAACCAATTTAGTTGGAAAACTTTTTGGACCGGTAATGTTTATTTGGTTTGCTGTTTTAGGCTTACTTGGTTTAATGTTTATTGTTAAAGATTTAAGCATTTTAAAAGCACTAAACCCATATTATGCGGTACATTTATTAGTAACCAATCATAATGCATTTTATATTTTAGGTGGTGTTTTCTTGTGTACAACAGGGGCTGAAGCACTTTATTCCGATTTAGGACACTGCGGGCGAAACAACATCCGTACAAGCTGGATTTTTGTTAAGCTTACCCTGATTATGAACTATTTAGGTCAAGGCGTATGGATTTTGCAAAACTCAAACAGCTTTATACCTGGGGCAAAAATGAACCCGTTCTTTCAGATAATTCCTGAACAGTATCAGGTAGCCATGGTTATATTGGCTACAATGGCCGCCATTATTGCAAGTCAGGCTTTAATTAGTGGTTCATTTACGTTAATATCGGAAGCCGTTCGTTTAAACCTTTGGCCTAAAATCAAGATCGTTTATCCAACGGTTTCAAAAGGACAATTGTATGTGCCTTCTATAAACTGGATGTTGTGGATAGGTTGTTGTGGGATTGTTTTGTTGTTCAGAGAATCAGAACGAATGGATGCTGCTTACGGTTTATCGATAACGATAGCGATGTTAATGACAACCATTTTAGTAAGTTTTTATTTAAGAAGCCGACGTTTTCCTAAGTATTCTATTTTAATATTTTTCTTGACTTATATCATTATTGAAGGCACATTTTTAGTGAGTAACTTAACTAAGTTTGTACATGGTGGTTGGGTTACCGTATTAATTGGCTCACTTTTATTCACCATTATGTGGAGCTGGTTTGTAGCAAGAAAAATTAAAAACCGTTTCGTAAAATATGTAGAAATAGAAGATTATTACGAAATTATCAGTGAACTGAGTAATGATGAATCTGTTCCGAAATATTCTTCACAATTGGTTTATTTAACCAGTGCCAATTTTAAAACAGAGATTGAATCTAAAATTATTTATTCTATTATTCAGAAAGAGCCTAAACGTGCGGATGTGTACTGGCTGGTGCATGTTGATGTTATGGATGAACCTTATACTTTAGATTATAAAGTTGAGTTCTTAATACCGGGTAAACTAATCCGCATTGATTTTAAACTGGGCTTCAGAATAGAACAGAGGGTGAATCTTTTATACCGTAAGGTGGTTGAAGAATTGGTTAAAAATGGTGAGGTTGACATCACCAGTCAATATACTTCCTTAAATAAACATAAAATAGCTGGTGATTTTAGGTTTGTAATCTTAGAAAAACACCTGTCAAAATTTACCAAGTTAAGTTTTTACGAACGTACCATTATGGATTATTACTTCATACTTAAGAAATTAAGTTTATCTGAAGAAAGAAGTTTTGGTTTAGACAGCAGTTACGTTGATGTGGAAAAAGTGCCGTTAATTTTTGTAACGCCTGATGATATCGAGTTAAACAGATTGCCTGTTTAGGAAAGGTTGGTTAGATTTGATGAAGCTTTTCATTAAATCTAACCAGAAACCTGGTTTACTTTGGATTTAGAAGTTTTTGACTTATAAAATTCATAAACGATTTTTTATAATGCTCGCTAACCGGCACTTTCCAATTATTGGTTAAGAATACTGTATTGCCATCAACCTGAATTATTTTTTCCGTATTTATAATGTTGGATTGATGTACTCTTATAAATCTGATATCATCTTTTAATCTTTCTTCAATGTTTTTCATTGTATCGTTAGTTTGATATTGATTTGAGGTAGTTTCTATGGTTATGTAATGCGCATTAGTATAAAATAAAATAATTTCATCCGGGGATATCCCAATAAATCTGCCCTTTACATCCCCTTTAATAAAAAATAGGTTATCTTTTTTTTTCTTTACAACATCAATTTTCTTTTCCTCTTTATTTAATATTCTCTTTACGGTTTCTATAAAACGTAATGGATTGATTGGTTTAAGCAGATAGCCCTCAGCATTAACAGCAAAGGCCTGCAGCGCATACTGATCATGGCCTGTTGTGAAAATAAGGTGCTTAATTTTATTGGTTAGTACAGTGGCAAGATCAATACCGGATAAACCCGGCATATCTATATCCAGAAATAATATATCAATTTCATCTGCATAAGTAATCTCAGCGAGTGCAGTTAAAGGATTTGTAAATGTTTTTATTATTACAAGTTCCTGTATCATTTCTATATACTCACTTAATAATTTAACAGCGAAATCTTCGTCATCGATAATAACACATTTGAGCGGTTTAGACATAGCGTAATTTTGAGATAACCAAGATAATGAATTAAATTATTTCTCGATAATATTTTGTAATTAACGATACAATCTGCCGGAATACCGGAATAATCATGTCTATTAAGAAAAAATATTGTGTAAACATTTAAGACTCATTATCTTAACATTTACAAAACTTATAATCATGACCTATCTATCTAAAACGCTTAATCCAAACTTCGATCCTGTGCCCATATCCTTCTCGGAAATACGCCACATGAGATTTAATAATACCTAATCTTTTTTAAATAACTTATTGCGCTGAATAATTATCATTAGGATTTATGTAAATCCTGATAGATGGCTGTTATTTGAAATTTGATGTAGAAAATAAAGGAGTTGTTTTTACTTCTCCAGGAAGAGCTATATTTTTTTAAAAAAAAGGGCAGCACGATTGCAACGAAACTGCCCTAAAACCGAATGCAAACGCGAATTTGCATCGCTCAAGCTACCTTGCGTGAAAGGTAGCAAAACTCTAAAAAACAAATTTAAACTTTTAACAATGAAAAAGCTAAACTTACTCAGCAAAGCTGAAATGAAAAACGTATCTGGTGGAAAAAAGGAATTATGTGTTTTAACTGTAACTTACGCAGGCGGCGGTTCTGGAAGCGGTGATTATGTACTTAGTGGTAGTTCTGGTGCGAATGATTTATGCGTGCATTGGATTACAACTGGTCAGGTAGCCAGCTGTGGGTACGATTGTGCCCATGATGGATTCGGACAATAATATTTAACCATAACCAGCCCTGTTTACCGGGGCTGGTTTAAATTATTTTAAATGAAATTATATTTTGCTTGTTTAGTATTGGTGCTGATCAATGTGTTTCGTGGAGAAAGTGCAGTTATTGTAAATGATACAGCAACAATTATTAGTGTCGAGTTAGAGCCTCAAAGTATGATGAGGTTAAGGTATTTTGATGATTTCTTGGTTCAGCGGGTTTTAGAATTTAGAAATGCGACAAATGCGAATGCTGTAATTTCGAGAAAAGTTTACGTTAATAATATAGCAGAGTTTAAATATGATGTTTTCGACGGAACAACAAACCAATCTTATTATAATTTATTTTATGTAGCCAAAGGCGATAAAATTTTACTCGCCCTACAGGATTTTAAATTGAAAAACAAGACTAAAAACAATAAGCTCTTTGTAAACGATTTTTTGAATGTAAATGAGTCTATATTTAATATGCCTGGAGCGCAGGGTAAGCTTGATGATCAGATAAAAGCGAATAAAGGGATACTAAACGCTAATTTGAAAAAAATTGATTCTTTATCGTTTAAGAAAGAGCTTACAGATTCAGTTGCAGGTTTATGGAAAGAAATTGCGAATAATTTCTATTATTTAAAGTTAGCCAAACTGAATGTTGATCGCAGCCAGCCACTTTTTGATACGTTAGCAAAGGAGCTAACGGCGGCGGTAGCAAAAAAAACAAAAATAAACAGTAATTTCTTGAATCTGACCATTACTAAAATAGCCAATTATAACCAGACTAAAAATGGTTTAAACTACAATTTGAAATCTTTTATTACTGAAGTCGGATCTGTAAATACAGAAAAAAGATATAAAACTGGTTTAGCCTATCAGGCCCTTGGTGTTTTTCCTGAAAAGGAATCTAAATTATATTTAGAAAGCTATGCTTTATTCAATAATACACTGAGCGATTCTGCCTTTCGAAGTCAGGACTATGCAGGTAAGATAGTTCCCAATCAAAAGTCCTTTGATAAAACAACTGTTAAATTGTTAAATACGGATAATGTTGCCTTGACGCTGAATGATGTTTTTAAAAAAAATAAGGGGAAGATACTTGTCATTGACTTATGGGCAAGTTGGTGCGTCCCTTGTATTCAGGAGTTCCCCTTTTTAGAAAAGACTAAAGCCAATTTTAAAAATAAAAACATTGTATTTGTTGGGGTGAGTTTAGATAAAGATGCAAAAGTAAAAAACTGGAAAGATGTGTTTACCAGCGCCAAAATTGATCGTAAAAATCAGTTTAGGGTTGTTGAGCAATCCAACAAATTAATCAGCGGTCTTTATCGGATTGAAACGATACCCCGTTACCTTGTTTTCGATAAAAATGGCTCCTTAATTAACGAGCATTTTCTAAAACCCTCTGATAAGAATTTTGAAAGCGAATTAAATCGATATATAGAATCTCTTTAATTAGGATTTGTTTCTCAGGTATTTCGCAAATGTATTTCCATAAGGGTCATCAAATTTGATGATCGAGATATCCTTAAACCTGATTTCGGTCGCCTCCTTATCCAGGAAACCAAGCGGGTCAAAGTTATGGATTAAAGTTTTTTTGTTTTTTACTTCTTCAATCGGACCAATCAGGAAAAGAGGTTTTTTTCTGCCTTCCTGCTCGATGGTACAAATTAATTTTGTTTTTTTTACGGTTTTAAAAATTGATTTCCAATCTGAAAGGTCAATAGAATAGTCAATTTTAATCAGTTCTTTTTGCCGCTCTGCCTCCATGATGTAATCAAAATACTGATCATACTCGTTAAACCGGATTTTTACGATGCTGGAAATTGGAAAAACACTATAACCTTCAAATTTGAAATCGTGTGTTTCTATGATCAGCACAAAGTTGTACGAATAATCCACAATATAGCCATGCGATAATCTCTTAGATTTTTGATCCACCTGCCGCGTAATTTTGCAGTAGTTTTTTTGAGTTTTATATAATTCAATCTTTTCAAAAATCGTCATTTTATATCGCTTATGGTTTAAATTTCGGGGTTGGCCAGCTTACTGTGTTTATATCCGTACATAAAGTAGATTACAAGGCCAATAACAAGCCAGATGCTAAAGCCAATCCAGTTAGAGATGCCAAGTTCACACATCATATATAAACAGCTTATAAGGCCTAAAACAGGAATTAAAGAAAGGTTTTTAGTAACGCTGTAATAGGTAATGAATACACAAATAATCAGGAATATCCACATCGGAATTTTGTGCTTAAACAATCCCCAGCCACTTTCATACTTTTTATCCAACGAAATTTTGGATGCAGAAATAAATTGCTCATAGCGATCGGCTGGTAAACTACTTAAATATGATTCTGCATCTACCTTTTCGGCAAGTATGATTTGTGGTGCAGCGTTTTTAACAATTTCTTCTTTAACAATTTTAAGCTCTTCTCCGTTTAATGAGGTTACAAATGAAATGGTTTGAACGGTTTTAGGCGTGTTAAGAATAAAATCTTTGGTTTCTTTATTAAACTTTGTAAATCCAAGCACAATACAACCTATAAAAACTACAGGAATAATGTATTTACTGTTTACATAAGGAATCTTAAATTTTCCTCTTTGCACATCTGGTCTGTTTTGTAGTACTAAAACTCCGGCACAAACCAGTACGAATGCAAATAAAGTACCAATAGAACATAAATCAGTTACAATAGTCAGGTTCATAAATAATGATGGAACTGCTACTACAAATCCAACAACAATGGTTGCAAAAGAAGGGGTTTTATATTTTGGATGGATTTTAGAAAACGACTTTGGCAATAAACCATCACGGCTCATGCTCATCCAGATACGTGGTTGCCCCATCTGGAAAACCAATAATACACTGGCCATTGCAAAAACAGCACTAACGGCGATAATTCCGCTCATTAATTTTAAATCAATCTGGTCAAAAACAAATGCCAAAGGATCACCAACAGCCAATGTATCTGATTTTACAATTCCGGTTAGTACCAAAGCAATAGCCACATAAAGTACAGTACAAATTATAATTGCCCACATCATTCCACGGGGTAAATCCCGTTGTGGATTTTTACATTCTTCGGCAGTTGTAGAAATGGCATCAAAACCAATATAAGCAAAAAATACTGCTGAAACCCCTTTAAGAACTCCAGAAACACCATTTGGCGCAAAAGGATCCCAGTTTTTAGTATCAATGTAAAATACACCTACCGCTAAAACCAGCAATATTACAGCCAGTTTAACGACCACCATAGCGTTACTTGCATTACGGCTTTCTTTCATGCCACGATACACCAACCAGGTAATAAATATGATAATTCCTAAAGCAGGAAGGTCGGCAACGATATGAAAACTACCAATTTTTGGGGCCGAAAGCCATGCGCCGTTTGCGGCTGCAGTTGCCGCATCTAATCCACTAATGCTTTTCCCAGCGTTTATAAGTGCTTCGGCATGTTTATGCCCGTTATACGCACTCAGATAATCCATTGTCATCCAACCTGGAAGATTAATGCCATCTATTCCTAACGCGGGTATTCGAATGGAGGAGAGCAACCCCGTAAAATAATCAGACCAGGAAATAGCAACGGTTATATTACCAATGGCATATTCCATAATGAGCGACCAGCCAATAATCCAGGCTACTAATTCGCCAAAGGCCACGTAAGAATAAGTATAGGCACTACCAGAAACAGGTACCATAGATGCAAATTCTGCATAAGCAAAGGCCGCAAAGCTACAGGCAAGAGCTGTAAAAATAAAGAGAAAGATAACCGCCGGGCCACCATCTGCACTGGCTTTACCAATCGTACTAAAAATACCTGCTCCAATAATTGCAGCAATACCAAAGGCGGTTAAGTCGCGAACACCGAGGGTTTTATGTAATGAACTTTCATGATCGCCATAGCCTTTTGCCGCATCCTGCAATATTTTGGAAATAGATTTCTTTCTGAATAGCTTTTCGAACATTGTTTATGGTTGTTGTATTCTCCAAACTTAAAAAAATATGTTCTAAAAATTTCTAATGAGGGATATAAATTTCATTACACAATAAAATGTTGGTTTTGAAGGGCTATTATTAAGCTAAAATGATCGTTTATTGGTTTAAAGTAAAATTCTGCAATTGCTTTCATTGTAATAATTGATTGTTTGATTTGCATAATTCTATTACCCTTTAAAAGTCTACTTTTGCCGCTCTGATATATAATAATCAATTATTTTAATTTGATTAGGACTATTTTAATAATAATAAAGCGCGGGACATGAGCACAGGTACTAAAACAAAAAATATAAAAGAAAACCACCAGGGGTTAGCAACTTTACTGGCTTTTGCATTAATTCCATTATCGGGGTTTGCAACAGATATTTACATTCCATCTTTACCTACAATGGCTGGGGCAATGAATGTTTCCAGTATTCAGGTACAGCTAACACTTAGTCTTTTTTTAATAAGTTATGGCGTTTCGCAACTTTTTATAGGCAGTGTATT
Organism: Pedobacter nototheniae; assembly: GCF_032678625.1. Lineage (GTDB taxonomy): Bacteria > Bacteroidota > Bacteroidia > Sphingobacteriales > Sphingobacteriaceae > Pedobacter > Pedobacter nototheniae_A. The sequence goes on from NZ_JAVTSO010000006.1 coordinate 236,227, forward strand.
AGATAGTTTCGGAAGGTATAAAATAGGTTTATATGCCTTGCTTATTTTCGCCGGAGCAAGTTTAATTATTGCAACAACGCATAATATTTACCTGATTTATTTAATGAGAATTATTCACGGTTTAACCGTTGGTGCTATTGTTGTAGCCAAAAGAGCTTACTTTGTTGATCTCTTTGAAGGCGAACAGCTTAAACATTATTTAAGTTTATTTTCTATAATTTGGTCTACCGGACCAATTGTTGCACCATTTATTGGTGGCTATTTGCAGGCTGCATTTGGATGGGAATCTAATTTTTACTTTTTAGCAGGATTTGCCCTTGTATTTGCCATTTTAGAGTTGATTTTTAGCGGAGAAACACTAAAACATTATACCGATTTCCATATCAAAAAAATAGCAGCTATTTATGCGCAGATGATTAAAACAACCAGTTTTACTTTGGGCATAGTAATGCTTGGCTTAGCTTACTGTATGGTAATGGTTTATAATATGACCGGGCCATTTATTATTGAACATCATTTACATTTATCGCCTGTAATAGCCGGCTATAGCTCATTGGTTTTGGGTTTTGCCTGGATGGTTGGTGGTTTTATTGGTAAGGCAACCATAAACCGGCCGTTCTTTAAAAGACTGGCCATTAATTCGATTATGCAACTCGTATTTGTAATTGCAATGATTGTAAGTTTGAGCTTTGTGAGCAATTTATATTCGCTGATTTTCTTTGCCTTTATTATTCATGTTGGTGCAGGTTTTACTTTTAACAATTACTTTACTTTCTGTTTGAGTAAATTCCCTAAAAATGCAGGGATAGCCGGTGGGCTTACGGGCGGCATTACATATGTGATTGTATCTTTTTTAAGTTATGGCATTGTAAATATTGTGCCGGCAAAAGACGAGCGTAACCTTAGTTACAGCTATCTGATCATGATTATTTTATCACTATTGGTTATGTTTGTAATCTTAAAAATCAGAAAAAAAGATAATGCTGTAGCTTAAAATTAAGCGGTGCTGGATTTATTTCTTAATCCTGCTTTCTTCTTCTGCTGCACCTGTTTTTCTTTCCCTTGTACCTTTAATTTGGCTACTTCCAAAAATGTAGTTGATACTGGCTTTAATTGTTCTGGTTTCCTGTTTCTGGTTTAAGCTATAATTCAGATCAGAAACCGCACTGCTCACCCTTGCCTTTCTGGTATTGAAAATGTCATTTGCAGCAAGTTTAATGTTTAACTTATTGTTTAAGAAAGATTTTTTCAACCCCATATCAATGCCGTAGTACGGCTTAATTGCATAAGTACCATATATTTGAGGAGAAATATAACTTGCAGAAAGTTCGGCATTTGTTGATGCATTTATTTTAAAACTGTGGTTACTGTTTAGCATGAAGCTCAACTTTTTTCCATTATAACCCGTTCCATTTAAGTCAGCCGAAATAATTTGGTTATAATAATTTGTTAGGTTATTATCCATGCTCCAGAATTTCGTAATTTGAGTAGGATAGCCAATGGTTAAATCGTAAGTTCTTTGCTTGGCTAAATTTTGTGAGGTTTGGAAAAGTGTTTTCTTTTCACGATCTGCCAGAAGAACATCGGTAATTAAATCACTTGTAATTCCGTAAGAAAATGAAATGTTGAGTGATTTATTATAAGTGTAAGAAAATTGAAAGTTATTGGTGTACTGTGGGTTTAGAAAAGGATTCCCCTGGCTAAACGTATAAAGATCTACAAAGTAAACAAAGGGGTTTAGCGACCTGTAATCTGGCCGGTCAATTCTTCTGTTGTAATTGAAACCAATTTCATGATTTTCAGATAGCGTTTGGTTGATCGAAAGATTTGGAAAAAAATCAATATAATTACGTTTGATGACTTTTTGATCGTTAATTGAATTGCCCTTTGAATTGGTTTGTTCAACTCTTAAACCAATTTGAATATTTGTTGATTTAAAATCGTGCTTTAAACTTGCATAAGCAGCGTTAATTTGTTCGCTGTAAATAAATCGGTTGCTTCTCGATTCATCGTTTTGCCAGTTATTGTTGATCAGGTTTTCAAATTTAAAATCATTATCTGTGTTTACTTTACTGCTTTTTAAACCAACCTCCAATTTTGTTTTAGGCGTTATTGGAACAGCATAATCAACTTTTGCCGACCATATTTTTATAAATGCCGGGGTAGTGTTTCTAAATATTAAAGGATTTTTATAGCTCAAACCATTATTGTCCATAAATAAGTTATTGTAAGTGGTATTCTCCAGATTTCGATATTCAACATAGTCAATATCTGTAGAAAATTGCTGACCCAAAGTATCAATAAGCGCTTTATAGTTAAGGTTATACGCCTGATTTCTGTACTTATTGGTAGATGGATTATTCGCTAATATAACAGAGTCTGCCTGGATAGCACTGTTGCCAATTATTGTATTTCCGATGGAGCTGTCGTGTCCGTTATTGAAATAACCAGTTGTTAAAAAGCCTAATGTATTTTTGTCGTTTAAGGAATAATCAACACCAAATTTATAATTGTTATTGTAAGAAGTACGGACTTGATTGTTGTTTTGATGAAAATAAGTTTGCTGCGTTCCATTATCATTTAGCCTGAAAATGTCAAGATCTTCATTGTTCTTTGCATAATTATAATTGTAGCTTCCAAAAATATTCAGGTTTCGGGAGCGGTGGTTTAGCGATATTCCTGCATCATTTTTTGCATATTTACCGTAACCATAACCTGCATCAATACTTCCATTAGTGCCAAAATTGGCATTCTTTTTTAATTTAATATTGATAATGCCAGCATTGCCCTGGGCATCATATTGTGCCGATGGACTGGTGATTAACTCTATGCTTTTAATTGATGTACTACTTAAAGATTTCAGCCGGGTGGCAAGTTGCTCAGCTGATAAATAAGTTGGTTTACCATCAATAAGTACGTTCACACCAGCTTTGCCCTTTAAGCTAATCTGTTCGTTTTGATCAATAGAAACCCCAGGAGCTTTAGCTAAAATTTCCAGTGCTGAATTTCCGGTAGCTACAATACTGTTTTCTATATTTAATACGGTTTTATCACTGAAACGTTCAATTAACGGTTTCTTCCCTGAAACATTAACCTCACCTAATTGTGTTATATCGGTTTCTAAAACATAGTTTTTTGAGATTGGTAATCCATCAAGAGCTATTGTTTCCCTTATTTTTTTATACCCGATTAAATTAATTTCAATTGAATAATTACCTGGATTAAGCTGGTCAAAGCTGAAATATCCTTTATCATTTGCTTCAACTACACGCACTAAAATAGAATCTTTTGCTTTTTTTAAAACGATGGTTGCAGGGATAAAAGCACCGCTTTTTTCGGTAACGGTGCCGGCAATTTTGCCCATTGTATTTTGCGTTTGAGCCATTGCACGCCCCGAAATTATAAATGCAAGGTAAATTACCGAGGTAATGATTTTTTTCATGTCCGATTAGTTAATTAGATGAATTCCTTATCTGAAAGAATTATCCGTAAAACTAATGGTTGGAAATGCTTAGCGAGTAGCTTTTAACAATGTTTAACCTAATTAACAAATTTTCACAATTGAAGGCAATCGGCTATTATTTATCCAATACGTTAATTATTTTACTTTTAAATAAGTGCCTTCTAATGTTGCGTTAAAGCCAAATTCACAATCGCTTAATTGCCCTTGTCTACCTTCTGTTATCGTTAAAAACCCATTATAAAACATAACGATGAACTTACAAGAATTATTGACGTTAATAATGAGCTGATTATTTTTTAAAACGGCTTTACCGGATGCATCAGCAATGTTTCTGCCTGGATCATGCGTTACCGAGCCAACATCATAAGAGTAAGTATTGCCACCTAATTTCTTTATGGTAATGCTTCCCTGATAACCTTTTTCACCATATTGATAAAAATATTTTCCAGCCAGCTGATTAGATGAAGTGGGAGAAAATATTTCTGGTTTAAAAGTTTCATTGTTTTTTATGTTGAGAATTGCAGAATAACTGGTGTCTGATTTCGTAGCCGACCAATCGCCTTCAAGCCTATCGCTTTTTAGCGTTGCATTAATGATTCCGCTAATATTTCCATCTTTTTCAAATTCGCGCAACGAGTATTGATTTTTATCGCTTACCTCTCCAATAATTTTAATAGGCGTTTTTGCTTTAGTATTTAAATACCTAATATTACCCAAAACAATATTTTTCGAAACGGTAATGTCTAACTCCACCGGGATTTTTTTATTAATAAATCCGGTCAAAGTATAGCGTTTTGCAAAATTGTTTTGCTGCGCATTAGAAATGCCAATACCAAGGCAAAAAAGAAATAGTAATGTTTTTAGCGTATTCATAAATAGATTTTTTTAAAAATAGAAAAGTCGCGGTTAATTGCCGCGACTTTTCTGAATATAAAGCTAAAATTATCCTAATTTTTCCAGTTCCTGTTTTACAAAATCTGCTAATTCTTTAACATAGGTAGCGCTAAAATCAAATTTAATTCCAGCGGTTTCATAAATTTCATTCATGGGTTTAGTGTAACCTAAAGAAAGGGCAGCTAAATATTGATCTAAGGCTTTTTCAGGGTTTTCCTTATAGTTTTTCCAAGCAGCAATGGCACCCAATTGAGCAATTGCATACTCAATATAATAAAATGGCACTTCGAATAAGTGCAATTGCTTTTGCCATACGTTACCAAATGCCTGTTCCAGGTCATCCCAGTTGGCAAAACCCGCACCAAAACGGTTGTAAATCTGTTTAAATGTTTCTTCTCTATCGGCCGCTGTATGATTTGGGTTGGTGTATATCCAATGTTGAAACTGATCGATTACGGCAACCCAGGGTAGTGTTTTTAAAACATCGGCTAATTGTTCTTTCTTAGCACGGTTTAATTCTTCCGGGTTACTGAAATAAACATCCCATTTATCCATAGAAATTAGCTCCATACTCATAGAGGCAAGTTCAGCAACCTCCGATGGGCAATGCTTAAAATCATTCAATTCTAAGTTTGCCGTTAAAAAAGTATGTATAGCATGTCCGCCTTCATGAACCATGGTTGTTAAATCACGAAGCGAATTGGCAGAATTCATAAATATAAAAGGTGCACCGGTTTCGGCCAGTGGATAATTATAGCCTCCGGGGGCTTTCCCTTTTCTGCTTTCTACATCAAAAAGATTGTTGGCTTTCATGGTGGCCAGTTTAATCCCCAGTTTTTCATCAATGGCATTAAAGCAGGCAATGCTTTTATCAATTAGTTCTTCGCCACTGTTAAACGGTTTCAAAGCCGCTTTACCGCTTACGCTTACTTCCATATCCCAGGGTTTCAAAACCTCTAAAGCCAAAGCTTCGCGGCGTTTCTCTGCCTGTTCTTTTAAAATGGGTACAATTTCTTTTTCAATGGCGTTTGCAAAATCATAACAATCTTGCGGCGTATAATCAAAGCGGCCTAAAGCCTGAAACATATAATCGCGGTAATTTTCAAAACCTGCATTTAAGGCAACCTGATTACGCAGTCTGATTAACTCATCAAACAAAATGTTTAAATCATCTTTATCAATCAAGCGTCTTTGCTGAATGGTTTTCCATGCATTTTCACGTACTTCTCTGTTTAAATCTTTAACAAAAACTGAGGCCTGTTCCAATGTATATTCCTGACCATTTATTTCTACACTCATGGCACCGGTAATGCCCTGGTATTTTTGTTGCTTAACCTGCAATTCGGTAAATAACTCAATATTTTCATCACGATAAAGCTCTAAAGCTTTTTTAATCGCCCTGCTGTAAACAAAGTATTTTTCTTTATCCAGATCATCCATAAGAGGACTTTCTACAAATTTTTTGTTCAATTCATTTGATAAAGGCGATATTTTAGGTTCGATTTCTGTAGCAAAGTACTGGAAATTTTTAACCAGTTCTTCATTAGCTGTATCGCAACTCATTTTAATATAACGCCAGGCAAAATCTTCTTCCAAAGCTGCCTCCAGTTCCGAACGGTCTTTTAACCATTGTTCTAAAGATGAAAGACTGTCAATTTCGCGGTTCTGTAGTTCTGAAAATAAAGGTTCAAGGCTTTCCCATGTTATGGATAAATCTTGTGGAATATATGTTCTTGGTTTTTTATTAATAATTAAGTTGCTCATATTTTATGTACGATTTTTTGATCGGTAAAGTCTGTCGGAACAATTTTATTTATTTCGGAAACACAATATAATTTATTAATGGCTTCTTAAAAAAGCATCAATTAAAAAACAAAGGGCAAATACAACAGATGCATAACCATTTGTGGTTTGGAAAGCTCTGTTTACTTTACTAATATCGTTTGGTTTAACTAATAAATGCTGGTAAACAAGCATGCAGCAAAAAAATACAACACCAATGTAATAAACCCAGCTAAACGTAGTAAAGAATACTGGAATAATTACGCAGGCAGCTGATAATATGTGTAGCAATACCGAAACATTTAAAGCATTTTTTATGCCAAGGGCAGAAGGAATAGAGTGTAAATTTTCTTCACGGTCAAAATCTTCATCCTGAAGCGCATATATAATATCAAAACCGCTTACCCAAAATAATACCGTTAAAGAATAAAGTACAGGAACCAGTGCAAAATGGCCTGTAACAGCAATATAAGCTCCAATAGGCGCAAGGGCTAAACCCAGTCCTAATACCAAATGACAAAGTGCTGTAAATCTTTTGGTATAACTATAAAAAAGTACCACGAACAAAGCCACCGGCGATAAGTAGAAGCACAGTGGGTTAATAAAATAAGTAGTTACCGCAAATAATATACAGTTGGCGATTACAAAAATGAGCGCCTCATTCGCCGAAATTTTTCCAGCCGGAATATCACGCATTTGAGTACGCGGATTTTTAGCATCAATATTTCTGTCGAGGTAGCGGTTAAATGCCATTGCAGCGTTGCGGGCAAATACCATACAAAGCAAAACCAAAATAAGTTTATACCATGAAAACGGTGCTTCGGTAGTGGTTACCCCTAAAAAGAACCCAATCATTGCAAAGGGCAATGCAAATACAGAGTGTGCGAATAATACGAGTGAAAAATACTTTTTCATGATCAATAGAACAGAAATCTAAAACTGTTTAAATACCGTTGGTTTTACAAAGTCTTTATTTACCTCAGTAATGAAGTGTAAAACCTCATCTTTGCCCGTTTGTTTTTCGGCAGATGTTACAATTGTTGTTGGAATTTCTTCAAACCAATCGCTCAGTTTTTTCTTAAAAGCCGCAACATTTTTAGCGGTTGTTGTCGCCCCCTGTTTATCAGCCTTGGTAAAAAGTAATGAAAAAGGAATTTGCTTTTCGCCAAGCCAATAGCAAAATTCAAGATCAATTTGCTGTGGATCCAATCTGCTGTCAATAAGTACAAAAACACATTGTAAACTCTCCCTCTTAGTAATATACGCACGAATAAATTTCTCCCATTTCTCACGACTTGTTTTGGATACTTTGGCATAGCCGTAACCCGGTAAATCGACAATGTACCAGGATTCATTTATCAGGAAGTGATTAATTAACTGCGTTTTACCAGGGCGTTGCGAAGTTTTTGCAAGTCCATGCTGATTAACGAGCATGTTAATTAAAGAAGATTTGCCTACGTTAGAACGACCAATAAAGGCATACTCGGGCATAGTTGGTGGCGGCAAAGCCGATACCTGGGTGTTGCTGCAAACAAATGTTGCCGTTTTAATAACCATAATGCAAAGGTAGGGTTTTGAGTCGGAAGTCGGAAGTCCGGTATTTGGAGTCTGAAAACAGAAATTCATGCTTCATAAATTTAATATTAACCAATCTCAATATCCAACTCCTCAATTTTAGTCTCCGGCTTTTTCGCAATAATGTAAACTTTGGGTGCAGTGTGCCTGCTCCAAACTCAACACTCCCAACTTTTTCTATATCTTTGCCACATATCATGAATCAGAATATCACCCCATACCAAGTTGAAGATGCAACCAAAAAAGAGCAGGTTGCGATTATGTTTAACAATATTTCTCATAAATATGATTTTTTAAATCATTTCCTTTCTTTAGGAATTGATGTTTTATGGCGAAAAAAGGCAATTAAAGAGCTGGTTTCTATTCACCCGAGGATTATGCTTGATGTAGCAACAGGCACAGGCGATTTTGCTTTTGAAGCCATTAAGAAATTGCACCCGGAAAAAGTTGTTGGTGTTGATATTTCTGAAGGAATGCTTAATGTAGCCAAAAAGAAAATAAACGAACGCAACTTAAACGAGGTTTTTTCTGTACAACTTGGAGATTCAGAAGGTTTACATTTTGAAGATCATACTTTTGATGCGATTACGGTTGCTTTTGGCGTACGTAACTTTGAAAATTTAGAAAAAGGACTTCAGGATATGTTCCGTGTATTAAAGCCCAACGGTAAAATTGTAGTTTTAGAATTTTCTAAGCCAAGAGTATTCCCGGTAAAACAGCTTTATGGTTTTTATTTTAAACAGATTTTACCCTTCTTCGGCAGATTTTTTTCTAAAGATACCCGTGCTTATACCTATCTTCCTGAATCGGTTGCCGCCTTTCCCGATGGAAATGATTTTACCGCGTTAATGGAAAAAGTAGGCTTCAAAAGTACCAAACAAAGAATTTTAACGTTTGGAATAAGTTCTATATACACCGGCACTAAATGATAAAAAAATTAAGCCTCATCATTCTCCTTTTTATGGCTTCAATTACAACTTTTGCTCAAAACTGGGGCGGGGGTGTAGATGATGAAGATTGGAGCTGGGGTTTTAATTTCCAATACATTTCTGCTGAGTACAAAATTTTAAAAAAGAGCAACTGGCAAAGCCCTTTTTATGATGTACCCAATACCAACGATATTTCTTATAATCCTTTGCCCGGAAGTGCCATGGTTACCAATTCTTTGAGGTCTATTTCAAGTCCTCCATCACAGGGCTTTGGTTTAGGTTTTGTAATGAATAGAAGGGTGACTGATAATTTTGATATCCGGGCTACACCATCTTTAATCTTTAGCGATCGGGTGGTACGTTACGAATATGAGCCCCGACCTGCAGAAACATTGCCAAACGGACAAACCAAAACTTACGAAAGCATTATAGATAAGAAAATCCAGGCAACCATGTTTGAGTTTCCCTTAGGTATTAAGATAAAATCAAACCGGCAAAATAATTTCCGGGCTTATTGGATGGGGGGTGCAAAATATTCGATAGATATTGCCTCTAAAAAGAAAACTTTTGATGACGGCCTGCCTCCGGCAGAGAAATTTTTGAAAAGTAAGCGGAATTATCTTTCTTACGAAACCGGAATTGGCTGCGATTTTTACTTTGAATATTTTAAAGTATCGCCAGAGATTAAGCTTTCTTACTCTACAAATGATTTGCTGCAGCACGATAATACAGCTTTTGCAAATCCTATTGATAAGTTAAAATTACGTCAATTAACTTTCAGTCTGATTTTTCAATAAAGCTTAGCAAGCAAAAAAACTTACCTTTGTCATCATTTATAATTCTTAATCGACGAGGTAAAGAACATAACTGATATTAAATTCAACAATATGTCTAAGATTGCATTAATTACAGGCGCAACTTCCGGAATAGGCGAGGCTTGCGCGCATATATTTGCTCAGCAAGGTTACAACTTGGTTTTACTGGCCCGCCGTGAAGATCGACTCGCTAAAATAGCACATCATTTAGAAGATAAATATGCAATTACCATAAAGCAGGTTTTTGCTGATGTTAGAGAAAAAGAAAACTTATCAACGGCACTCGAAGCCATTCCTGCTGAATGGAAAAAGGTTGATGTTTTAATTAATAATGCAGGGTTAAGTCAAGGGTTAGATCCGATTGATAAAGGAAATACCGACGATTGGGACACCATGATTGATACGAATGTTAAAGGGTTGTTGTATGTAACCAAAATTGTGTCCAACTGGATGATTCCGAATCAGCAGGGGCATATTATTAATATAGGTTCTATAGCCGGAAAAGAAGTTTATCCAAATGGAAACGTATATTGTGCCAGTAAACATGCGGTAGATGCGTTAAATAAAGGTATGCGTATAGATCTTTTACCTCATGGGATAAAAGTAACCGCAATTAACCCGGGTATGGTTGAAACCGAGTTTTCTGTGGTTAGGTTTAAAGGCGACGCCGAAAAAGCAAAAAAAGTGTACGACGGTTTGGAACCTCTTATTGCAGACGATATTGCAGATGCAATTTGGTATGTGGTAAGCCGGCCTAAGCATGTAAATATTAATGACATGTTAATTATGCCAACCGCCCAGGCAACAGCAACAATAGTTTCGAGAAAGGGATAATTAAAACAATTAACAATAAAGAAATGATATCTAATATAATAGATCAGGAAATTAAAAAAGCCATGCTGGCTAAAAACGATGTACAATTAAGAGGTTTGAGGGCTATAAAAGCGGCTTTGCTTTTAGCCAAAACTGAAAAAGGAGCAACGGATGAAATTACAGAAGAAACAGAGTTAAAAATTCTTCAAAAATTAATTAAACAACGCCGCGAATCTGCTGATATTTATAAACAACAAAACCGCGAAGATTTATATAAGGTAGAGGAAGAAGAAATAGAAGTAATTAACCAGTTTTTGCCAAAACAATTAGATAGGGCCGAAGTAGCGGTAATAATTGAAGGTGTGATCAAACAATCTGGAGCTACATCAGTTAAGGATATGGGAAAAGTGATGGGAATGGCTAATGCAGCACTTGCAGGCAAGGCTGATGGTAAGCTTATTGCTGAAATTGTAAAAGAAAAATTAGCTTAAACAAAGTAAAAGAAAGTGGGAGGTAAAAGGTTTAAGGTTAATTTATCTCAAGCCGTATGTTGCTCTATGCATTATAAATAGAGTTTTTGTACCGTTTTGGTTTTTATTTCAGAAAAATGGCATAGAAATGCAAAAAATTAATTTTACTCCACTAACTTAGTAGCACAATACCATCTAAAATAATATGACTTACGAGATAATTGAAGAAGACGGATTTAAATATATAGAAGCTGGAAAGGGCGAAACACTGGTATTGCTACACGGTCTTATGGGCGAATTAAGCAACTGGGAGCTCGTTATAGAGCGTTTCAAAGATCGTTATCATATTGTTGTTCCTATTTTGCCTATTTACGAATTGCCTATTTTAACTTTAGGAGTAAAATCCTTGTCGAGATACGTTCATCGTTTTTTAAAATATAAAAACTTAAACCAGGTTGTACTTATTGGCAACTCATTAGGAGGGCATGTTGGTTTGGTTTTTACTGTTGCACACCAGGAATTTGTTAAAGCTTTAGTGCTCACAGGCAGTTCTGGCTTATATGAAAATGCTTTCGGCGGATCTTTTCCACGAAGGGAAAGTTACGATTATGTAAAGGAAAAGGTAGCTTTTACCTTTTATGATCCTGAAATTGCAACCAAAGAACTTGTTGATGATGTTTTTAAAACCGTTAACGACCGATCAAGGGTAATCAGGATTTTAACAATGGCAAAATCAGCTATCCGTCACAATATGGCTAAGGAGCTGTCGAAAATAACAATCCCTGTTTCATTAATATGGGGCAGAAATGATAAAGTTACACCACCTGAGGTTGCAGAAGAGTTCCACGAGCTGTTGCCAAACTCAGAGTTAAACTGGGTAGATAAATGCGGGCATGTTCCTATGATGGAACATCCTGAGATATTTAATGCCTTTTTAGAGAAATTTTTAGATAGAATATTACTAAAATAAATGTTTGCTGAAGAAATCATATCAAGTGTTATATCACCCGTAAGATCCGATGACACGGTGCAGAAAGTTTTAGATCGTATGAACGAATTTAAACTAAAGCATATGCCCGTTGTTAACGACTTGCAGTTTGTTGGTATAGCTTCTGAAGATGATCTTTTAGGAATCCAGAACCATAGCAAACAAATTAAAGATGTTTCTTTAAACCTGTTAAATGCATTTGTTTTTAATAATGCACATACTTATGATGTAATCAGGTTGCTGAGCCAGCTTAAGTTAACCATAGTGCCTGTTTTAGACCAGCAGAAAAATTATTTAGGTGTAATATCTATTAATAATATTATTGATTATGTTGCCGGTCAGTATGCAGTAAATGAACAGGGTGGCATTATTGTACTGGAAATTAGTAACCGGGACAATTCTTTGGCGCACATTTCACAGATTGTAGAAGCCGATAATGCGCAGATATTATCTTCTTACATTAATTCTTTTGAAAATTCTACCCGCCTTGAATTAACACTTAAGGTAAATAAAACAGAGATAACTTCTTTAGTCGCATCTCTGGAACGATACGATTACCTGGTCAAAGAAGTTTATAATAACACCCAAATTGATAACGGCTCACAAGAGCGATTTGATTCTTTCATGAATTATTTAAATGTTTAAGCTTAACGTATGAGGATTGCAATTTACGGAAGAGATTTTAACGATACAGTATTGCCCTATGTACAGGAAATCTTCAATCATTTAAGTGAGCATAAAATCCAGCCTGTTTTATATTCAAAGTTTAAAACTTCTTTGCACGGTAAAATTAAATTACCTGCAGGCACCATTATTTTCCACAACCATACAGAATTAAAACAACATGCTGATGTTTTGTTAAGTTTAGGAGGAGACGGAACATTGCTTGATACACTTTCGCTGATTCGTAATTCAGGGATTCCGGTCATCGGAATCAACTTTGGTCGACTCGGATTTTTAGCCAGTATCAATAAAAACGAAATAAAATCGGCACTTAATGCTTTAATCAATCAAGAGTTTACGTTGGATAGCCGTTCACTTTTAACCTTGGAATCAGAAAATAATCTTTTTGGTGAAGAAAATTTTGCCCTTAACGATATTACCATCCATCGCCGGGATAATTCAGCCATGATGATTATCCATGCTTCTATGAATAATGAATTTATTAACTCTTACTGGGCGGATGGTTTAATTATAGCAACGCCTACAGGTTCTACAGCTTATTCGTTAAGTTGCGGCGGACCAATTATATACCCCGATTCAGAAAATTTTGTAGTTACGCCAATTGCACCACATAACTTAAATGTAAGGCCAGTTGTTGTACCTGATGACAATGAATTATCTTTTGAAGTGGAAGCCCGGGAATCAAAATTTTTGGTGTCATGCGATAGCAGAACAGTCACTGTAGAACGATCAGTAAAAATTACCATAAAAAAAGCCGACTTTTGCATAAATCTTATTCGTCTTAACAATGAAACGTATTTAAACACGTTAAGGAATAAATTATTATGGGGTATTGATACCCGTAACTACTAATATGCTGCTAAACAAGCCTACTTTAATTGTTCTTCTGTTTCTTTTCGGTACCCAGTTTGCAAAAGCGCAAAGTGGAACCTGGGAAATTGGTGTGGCAGCAGGTGCGGCAGGTTACATGGGCGATCTTAATCAAAATAATCCATTACAAATTAGCGGTGTTTCAGCCGCGGTTTTTGCTAAGCGAAACTTTAATCCTTACCTCGGCTTTAGGGCAAACTATGCCTTTGGCCAGGTTAGTGCTGATGATGCAAACTCCAGCAACGAACAGTTCAGGGATCGTAATCTTCGTTTTAAAACAACACTTAACGAATTTACAGGTTTATTTGAGTTCAATTTTTTTGATTATAAGCCAAGCGGTGGCAACAGGAGCTTTACTCCATATTTATTTACCGGTGCAGGACTTGTTATTTTTCAACCAACAGCAAAATACAACGGGGATAAATATCGTTTAGACAGGCTTTCAACTGAAGGACAGGAAAATGGATACAAAAATGCCGTGCTTACCATACCTTATGGGGGAGGGGTAAAATACAATTATAAAGATACATGGAATGTTTTTGCTGAAATAGGTTATAGAACGCCTCTTACAGATTATATTGATGATGTGAGTGGTGTTTACCCGGTAAATCCTAAATATGTAGGTAATCCAGCTGTAAATCTAACCAATCCGGCAGATCCTGCCAACCCAAATTATAATAATATCGGCAAGCCTGGTACCCAGAGAGGCGATTTTAGAAAAAGGGATACTTATCTATTTGTTAGTGTTGGCATATCTTTTACCTTTGTATCCTCAAAATGCTATTCCTTTTAAGCTGATTTTGACATAATTAATGGGATTTAAAGAACAAATAGACTATAGCCGCCTGCCAAAGCACATTGCCGTGATTATGGATGGTAATGGCCGTTGGGCAAAAGGCCAGGGTAAAATGCGTGTTTTCGGACATGAGCAAGGTGTACTTTCGGTAAAAGATATTGTGGAAGGTTGTGTAGATGTGGGAATTGAGTACCTAACGCTTTATGCTTTTTCTACTGAAAACTGGAACAGGCCAAAAGAAGAAGTAGATGCTTTAATGCAAATTCTGATTTCTACTATAAATAAAGAAACTGAAACGCTTAATAAAAATAACATAAAGCTTAATGCAATTGGCAATATTTCTTCCCTACCTCAGGAGTGTATTGATGATTTGAATGAAGCAATGGCTAAAACGGCACACAATAAAAAGTGCACTTTAACATTAGCCCTAAGTTACAGCGCGAAGTGGGAGATTTTACAAGCTACAAAAAATATTGCGGCCGCTGTTAAAAATGGTGCAGTTTCGCTGGATGATATTGATGAAAACCTTTTTTCTTCAGAACTAACCACTGTAAACATTCCTGATCCTGAATTAATGATCCGGACCAGTGGAGAACACCGCATCAGCAATTATTTGCTATGGCAGATGGCTTATACAGAATTTTATTTTACGGATGTTTTATGGCCGGATTTCAGAAGGGAAAACCTTTTTGAAGCTATTGTAGATTATCAAAAACGCGAACGCCGTTTTGGCAAAATTAGCGAACAATTAAACTAATTTTTCTTTTAACACTTTTTAACAAGCGTTTAAACTAACTTAGCACCACTTTTATACGATAAATGAAACCACAACAAGGTTAATTAATAAAGTAATTTTGCTTTATAAAACATTGTTACCTTCGTGGTCATTACTGAACAAATTATTTTAATGAAAAGAATATTTCAAGTTTTAATCCTATTAGTTTTAGCCGCTCCGGCCTTTGCTCAAATACGTCCAACAGGTCAGGCACCGGCAACACCTTCTTTAAAGGTTGGTGGCTTAGATCTCGATTATTTCAGTCCTAAAGAATTTATCATCGGTGGTACCACAGTTACGGGAACCCAATACCTCGATAAAGAAGTATTGGTTACTTTATCTAAATTAACCAAGGGCGATAAAGTGGTTCTTCCAGGCGAAGCAACCTCTGATGCAATTAAAACGCTTTGGGGACAAGGATTGTTTGACGATGTTAAATTAAATATCGAAAAATTTGTTCAGGATACCGTTTATTTTGAAATAGAAGTAGTAGAACGTCCGCGTTTAAGCTCAATTGATTTAAAGGGTGTTCGTAAATCAGAAAAAACGGCTATTCAGGAAAAACTGAATGATAAAACCGGAAAAATTGTAAACGATAACTTATACAATACCACCTCTGCTATTGTAAAAAAATACTTGTTGGATAAAGGTTATTTCTTTACAAAAATTAACTATACAACCCGTAAGGATCCGAACGCTGAAAACAGTGTAGTACTTGAAGCGAACATAGATAAAGGACATCGTGTTAAAGTTCAGCACATTGATTTTACTGGCAACAAGGATTTCAAATCTGCAAAACTTAGAAAATACCTTAAAAATCCAAAACAATTTGCCTGGTGGCGTTTTTGGGGTTCAGGAAAGTTTTCTAAAGAGAAATACGAAGAAAACAAAGTAAAAATGATTGCTAAAATGCACGAAAAAGGTTACCGCGATGCGGACCTTTTAAGTGATAGCATTTATCAGTTCAATGCTAAAAAGGTTAACATAAAAATGAACCTTTATGAAGGTAAAAAATATTACTTCGGTAAAATTACCTGGGCAGGAAACGCAATCTATCCAGATAGTGTTTTAAGTAAAGTATTAACCATTGAGAAAGGTGATGTATTTAGCGAGGAGCGTTTAAATAAAAAATTAAATGGTGGTGGCGAAAACGGTGGTGATATTAACAGCATGTATACCGATAATGGTTACTTAACTTTTAATATTGATCCGGTACAAACTAAAATTTATGGCGATACGGTTGACGTTGAAATGCGCATGTACGAAGGTCCACAGTACACCAATAACCGTATTACATTAAAAGGAAATACCATTACCAATGATAAAGTAGTGTTGCGTGAGATCCGTACCAAGCCGGGGCAAAAATTTAACAAAAGTGATTTAATTCGTACCATTCGTGAGATAGGCCAGTTGGGTAATTTTGATGAATCTAAAACTGTACCAACCCCAAGGCCAAATCCCGCTGATGGAACTGTGGATATTGAATATGCAGTAGAAGAAAAACCATCAGATCAAATTGAATTGTCAGGTGGTTTTGGTGGTGGTCGTATTATCGGTACCTTGGGTTTAACCTTTAACAACTTCTCACTTCGTAATTTATTTAATTTAAAAGCTTACAAACCACTGCCAAAAGGTGATGGACAAAAACTAAGTTTACGTGGACAAACCAATGGTAAATATTACCAATCGTATAGTTTCTCTTTCTCTCAGCCTTGGTTTGGTGGCGAGAAACCAGTTAGCTTTGGTGTAAGTGCATTTACCTCATTACAATCTAATGGCTATGATAGCAACAGCTCATTATACCAAAAAATCCGTTTAAATGGTGTAACTGTAAGTTTAGGAAGAAGATTAAACTGGCCGGATAACTATTTCCAATTGAGCCATGCAGTAAGTTTCCAACAGTACATTTTAAATAACTACACCGGATTTAAATTTTCAACAGGAACATCTTATAACTTCAACCTTTCACAGGAGATTAGCAGGGATTCAAGAGATTCGCCAATTTTCCCTAAGTCAGGTTCATTCATCCGATTTACAATTCAGGCAACGCCACCATATTCATTATTTAACAAAGTGAATTATGCTACCGCTTCTGATAAGGAAAAATATAAATTTACTGAATACCATAAATGGAAATTCGATTCGCAGTGGTATCAGCGTGTTGCAGGTAATTTCGTAATCAAAGCGCAAGCACAATTTGGTTTCTTAGGTACATACAACAGCGCAGTAGGTCAATCAGCATTTGAGCGTTTTAAATTAGGTGGTGATGGTATGCAAGGTTTCGATTACCTTCAAGGCTCTGAGTTAATCGCAATGCGTGGTTATGCAAACAATACAGTTATTCCGGTAGGTTCAAACCCAGGCTTGGCACAAACATCAGGAAGTCCTATTTACACTAAATACGTTTTAGAGGCTCGTTACCCAGTTATTTCAAGTCAGCAGGCAACAGCATTTGTTTTAGCCTTTGCTGAAGGTGGTAACACCTGGGATAAGTTTAGCGAGTTTAATCCTTTTAACATCAGAAGATCAGTAGGTGTTGGTGCCAGAATCTTCTTGCCAATATTTGGTTTATTAGGAATTGATTATGGATATGGTTTTGATGCAATCCCAGGTTTACCTGATGCAAACAAAGGTCAGTTCCACTTTAGTATAGCACAACAATTAGGTGGTTTCTAACCATTAATTTTAAAAATACAATCAAAGGCAGCTATTTTAGCTGCCTTTTTTTATTTATATGCTTTTGTAGTTTGACTATAGTGCTTAGTTTAATTGTTCGTTCGCTATAGTATTAATTAGCTTGTGTAGTTGCTTTAAACGCATAATTAAAGTTGTTAAAAATCGTGTACACAATTGTAGTTGTTATTTTTAACCATTTCTGCTCATTAATGATTATTATATCCGTTTATTTTGTCTGTTGTTTTGTATTATTACTAATAATTTAATTGTATTGTTAATATTGAATTTGTATGTTTATGGCCTAATCAAAAAAATATGAAAAATAATACGAACAAATTAATGGTTGGCTTAGCGCTAACAGCGCTTACTATTGCAGGGTTAAGTTCTTGTAAGAAGGAAAACAATGAAAAAGCAGCTACAGAGAATTTAAATGCTGATGTAGTTGTAAAAAATGGAATGTTAAGTTTTAGTTCTCAACAAAAATTTGATGAAACCATATCGAAATTGCAGAAATTATCTTTGAAAGATGCTGAAGGCATCATCAGCAAGTATGGCATTAAAAGTTTAGCATTGGATACTGCTAATGGTAAACAACCAGTGGTTAATGTTATTGATCCTGTTTTTGCAAGGTTATTAAACAGTGATGCTTCTTTGATCGTTGGAGACAAAATCTTTGTATTAAAAGGAAACAATGAATATTTAGTAAATAACCTTGATTTTGATCTTTATAAACAAATTTTGAGTGCTGATAATTACTTTGCCAATAATGATAAAGTATATTCAAAAGATGTAAGTGCCAATTATAAAACAACTGAGATGAATGTTAAATCACAGTTGGGCGGTCAAACAGATTTAAAAAGTGTAAATGATGGTGGAAAATTGGCAGTAGGTGAAGTAGGAGGTTCAGGCCAGGTTACTGTTGTAAGCGGAGGTTTTCAAGGCACAATCTATCATTATTCTCAAGAGTTTAATTCTACAGGAAGACCTGAGCGTGTTTACTGTGCAATTTCAGGGCAAATTAATGCAATTAATACTTCATATGGCATGTACATGCAAGGCCAGGTATTTAGAAAAGGAGGAGCATTTGGTGGTAAAGAATGGAGAGACGATGCAATTGCTTGGGGTAGAATCTATTTCGTTGGCGGAAATTTTGGTGCAGATTTAAACGTTCAGGGACCTGCAACCGATACTAATTTTGCTTATGCATTTAATCAACCTCATAATGTATCTTTATCATTGGGATGGCAATATAAAAAAGGCTATTCAGATCCAACAGAAACTTTTACACATACTATAGTTATTCAGTAAAAAGCTAAATGTTAAAAATAGTTAAAAGCCCAGGTTTTCTTGGGCTTTTGTTTTTTGGTAGTATCTTTGTATATAGTTTCCTGAGCCATGAACAATAAATTATATATATTTGGATTTATTAACGCACAGTGAACAGCTACTCATTAAACACACACACAATGAAAAAATATCTTTTTATAGCTTTTCTAATTTGCACATCTTTTGGGGCTTTTGCACAAAAGTTTGCTTATGTAGATACCGAATACATTTTAAAACATATGCCCGAATATAAATCGGCATTAAGCCAGCTAGAAGTTGCTTCAAAACAATGGCAGCAACAGGCAGATCAGAATTTTTCTGAAATAGACAGAATGTATAAAGCTTATCAGGCCGATCAGGTTTTGTTAACAGATGATATGCGCAAGCGCCGTGAAAACGAAATTATTGAAAAAGAAAAACAAGCTAAAGAATTTCAGCGTCAAAAATTTGGACCTGATGGAGAACTCTTTCAAAGCAGAACAAAATTAATAAAACCTATACAGGATAAAGTGGCCGATGTGATTAAACAAATCGCAAAAGCGAAGTACCTTGATTTTATTTTTGATAAAAGTAGCGAAGCTACAATGATGATTTATGCCAGTAGCAGCTACGATGTTAGTAATGACGTAATTGTAAAATTAGGTTATAAGCCCGGGACTGTAAATTAATACAAGGTATTAATATTTGCTAACTTACTTTTGCAATAAATATTTTACATAGTTTGTTTATTGTATAAATGATTTTTTTCTATTTTGGAGGAAACTAAAATAACAAATATGAAAAATCAGAAAAAACTTAGCAAAGCAGAAATGAAAAATGTACTTGGTGGATATGATAGTCCACTTCCTCAGATTAAGTGTACTTGTGGCGATTTTACAACCTATGTGTATACTTTAGAAGGTTGTCTTGCCATGTGCGGTTCAGTAATTGTATAAATTCTCTTTATTAAATAAAAAAGCTTACTCATTAGGGTAAGCTTTTTTTATTTAAGATATAAGGTTTAAAAGAAGTTGGTGTTTAAGAAAAATGATGCATAATTGTGTTCGCGACTTTCATAAAGCAAAATGTTAAAAAAAGTTAAAAAACTATTGCTATCTAAGTTTATAACTTTTAATTTGTGCTATCTTTGTAACTTGTAAATTAAACGAGTGGTTAAATTAAAAAGTACCATATTAGAACCTAATAAAAAATTAAAAAGTAAGATAAATAAAAATGAGAAAGTTAATTAACGTATTTGCAGTGGCAGCAGGCTTATTGTTTACAGCTAATGTGGCAAATGCACAACAAAAATTAGGTCACATTAATTCAGAAGAAGTATTTGCTAACTTACCTGAAGCTAAAGCAGCACAAGCAACTTTAGAGACTTTAGGGAAACAAAAACAAGCTGATATCGATGGAATGATTAAAGAATATCAAACCAAAGCAACTGCAGCACAAGCAAAAGAAAAAACTTTAAGTGAAGCAAACAGAGAAGCACTTACTAAAGAATTACAAGTAGCTTACGGTGAAGTTCAGGAATTAGGAAAACGTATTGAAGATGCCCGTACTAAAGCTTCTCAAGACATAGGTACTAAACAAGGCGAATTATTTCAACCAATTCAGGCTAAAGTTGCTAACGCAATTTCAGCTGTAGCTAAAGAAAAAGGCTTAGCTTACGTTTTTGATATTGCAAACGGACAAGGTGGAAACAACCTGGTTTTCTGGGAAGGTGGTGACGATATTACCGCTTCTGTGAAAACTAAATTGGGTATTACAGCTACTGCAAAACCAGCTGCACCTAAAAAATAATATTGACTAAAGATTTAATCTTTAAAAATTATATTACGGGATCAAGTTTAACTTGATCCCGTTTTTTGTTTTAAGCATTTTACTTGATATTTGTTAGATGAGCATACAGGCACCAATAGGCATTTTTGATTCAGGATATGGCGGCTTAACCGTATTTAGATCTATAGCAGATGCATTACCTGATTACAACTATATTTATCTTGGCGATAACGCACGATCGCCTTACGGTGACCATTCCTTTGAAACGATTTATAAATATACTTTAGAATGTGTTGAATGGCTTTTTAATCAGGGTTGCCAATTGGTAATTTTGGCCTGTAATACGGCTTCAGCAAAAGCGCTCAGAACCATTCAGCAAAGAGATTTACCCGCCAGGTATCCTGGTAAAAGAGTTTTGGGAGTGATTAGGCCTACAGCAGAAGTAATTAATGGTTTTACTAAAAGTAAGCAAGTTGGGGTAATGGGAACACGTGGAACCGTAAATTCTCAATCTTATCTGTTGGAGATTAATAAATTTTTTCCTGATATTAAAGTTTACCAGCAAAGCTGCCCTATGTGGGTACCTTTAATCGAAAATAATGAGCATATGCAACCTGGAGCCGACTTTTTTATTAATGAATATTGTAATTCATTAATGGATCAATCTGATGACATAGACTGCATTCTTTTGGCTTGTACGCATTATCCATTACTAATGCCAAAACTAAAGGCCATTTTGCCAGATCATATCAATATTTTAGCCCAGGGAGAAATTGTAGCTAAAAGCTTAGCTGATTATTTACAGAGACACCCTGAAATAGAAAGTAACCTTGGTAAAAATGGAGAAAGGGTGTTTTATACCAGTGGTGATACTAAAACTTTTAACGAACACGCTTCGGTATTTTTCGGCGAAGAACTTAAATCGTCTAAAATGTAATTACTGTTTCAAGACGTTGGCCATAAAAAAAAATCCTGTTAACATACACTAACAGGATTTTTTATGGATGATATGTCATAATTATTGTGGCAATTTCTCCACACGAATTAAAACAGCAGGTGAAGATAAAGCATCCAAGAAGGCGATAACTGCATCTTTTTCTGCTCCACTTAACCTCAAGCCTTTTAAAAGTTTGTCATTTTTAGGCAGTAAAGGATCATTTACCTGTTCTGGTTTAACCCTTTGTACCGGCATGCCAATATTATACATATTCATTACACCGTCCATACTGGCAAACAACCCATTATGGAACCATGGTGCGGTTTTCATTACATTTCTTAAACCTGGCGTTTTAAACTTGCCTACATCTTCCGGGTTTTTGGTTATGTTGTATAAACCTAAGTCCTCGTATTTTCGGGCATAATAAGTTAATCCATCATTGTGAAATTCATTGTCTGTAAATAACGGCCCATTATGGCAGTTGATACAACGTGCCTTGGTGCGGAATAAATGTAACCCGGTTAACTGCTGATCGGTTAACGCATTCTTATCTTTTGCCAAAAAGCGATCGAAAGGCGTTCTTCTGCTTACAATACTACGCTGAAAAGTAGCCAGGCTTTCGAAAATTCGCTGATTGGTAATTTGAGCCGAACCAAAAGCATCGGTAAAATAAGGTTTATAACCTTTAATTTTACTTAACTTTTTAGGAAGTGCCTTTATATCCTGGTGCATTTCGTTATGTGCCGCTACAGGATTACCAGCCTGCTCTTCTAAACTATTTGCCCGGCCATCCCAAAATAAACGTTTGTAAAACCACACATTTTCAAGTGAAGGCGCATTTCTAATGTTATTCAAATGGTCGTGTCCAACAGAAACCTGCCGGCCATCTGCCCAGTGTAAATCCGGAGCATGACAACTGGAACAGGAAATTTGGTTTGAACCTGATAAACGAGGGTCAAAAAATAATATTTTACCCAGTTCTGCAACCTTTCTAACCGAATCATTTTTTAAGTCAACCGGAGCGGGAGGAAGCTCGCCTAACTCCTGAAAAACGGCACCCTTATCCACTGTTGGTTTGGGCCATTGGCTGGTGGGCTTAGCATATACTTTACGTAAACTATCAATGCTCAAATCATCTTCATTATTAAACTCAGAAGATTGGAATGAAAATAAAATCAGACCGGTAAGGATAATGGCCAGTCCACCAAAAACTTTATTCATGGATTAAAAATATAGATTTAAGCTAATGTTGGAAGAAAAACGGTCTTTGCCTGGTTCGCTTACGATATTACGTTCAAGCGCTTTTTGATCCAGTTTATTGTTGTACCCAAGATCAATTTTAAAACCAGCTTGCATCGTTTTTAAAAAAGGAAATCCATATTCTGCAGTTACTTTTCCGCCAAAATAAGAAGCCGTATTGTAAAGGTAATCATGGTAAATTACATAGCGAGTGAAATAACCTTCATTGGCTTGTGTTACCTGAAATTGATCATTTAATGGCAGCTTATATTCTGCAGATAAATTTATACTTAAAAAATGCTGCTTTCCCTGAAAATGAGTAAACCCAGACCCAATATTTAGATATAAGTTGCTAAAATAAATATCATTTGCCTTTACTCCGTCAACACGTTCTTCGCTATATTGAGTGATCTTGAGAAAGTGGTTATAAGTGTTTTTTATACCATTTTTTGATAAGAAGACTTTTGCTGATAAAGTTTCAACATTGTAACGATAATTGTTTGCAGCATACTGGATATTAAAATCCTTTCCTGCATTGTTGTTATAATCTATGAGCGTACCTAAAGTATATTTTCCGTAGGTTTTATACCATAAAAATTTTAAATCTGTATTGGTCAGATCATATTGTGCAAAATCTTCGAAACCAGATCCCGAACCATAGAAATAATGCTGAGATTCTTTTAGATGACTTGCCTTCAAGTGATAATGTCCAAGGTTTTCAGTCTTAAAATCCAAATACAAATCGGCACCATTACGTTTTTGATCATCACTATACCTTCTATTGTTGGAACTTAAAGCTGGCCGCCCTTCTCCATAGCCATTAATCAGGTGATTATAGTACATAGGATAAAATGAACTTTCATAATAACGTGGGTTTTTATAACCAACAGTTACACGTTCTTGCCCGTAGCCAGTTCTATACGCAGCACCAAAACTAAATGATTTATTGACTTTATATCCTAAAGAAAACTGCAAATTTAATTGATATTCTCCAACGGAGCCCCTTGGATCATTTGTAGAATAGTGATCGCCCACTTTATAATCTGTACCAATTCCCATATTTAACTTATCGTTAAAAAAAAACTTGGTTGCCATGGCATTAAAAGTATATACACTTCTTTCATAGTGTACATACGCTGGTGAGCCAAAGTAATAAGGAGTAGATAGGTTACTGCGGGTTTGGTGAGCAAATCTGGTGCTGTCTTCAAATGTTTTCTGATATGAAAAACCGCCAAAAAGTTTAATCGTCCCGAGCTTGGTAGTACCCTCAGTTGATGCATTAATGGCATTAATGGTGGTAGCGCCTTGAGAAGGAACGAAATTCCCTTTTTGATATATGTATTGAAGAGAAGCTTTACTTACATGATCTGGCATTAAATCCATAAGATAATAACTGCTTTGCTTGGCGAAATTATAAATCTCCTGATTGGTAGAATCTGTATAGAATGAACTCGATAATAGCGTTTGTTTCGTATTTTTTGCAGTATCTTTCTCTTGCCCCATTAAAGAAAATGGGAACAAGAGAAAAATTACAGCTGTTTTTAAAGTGATTTTCATCGAATTGTTTTGCCTTAATTGGGCTGAAATTTATTTAAATCCTCTGGGAGTGGCAATCGTGAAATAGTCGAAATCTTCAGTGCTGTTGTTCGTGTCTTTCAATATAACCCTTCCGTTAACCGTTTTATCTGTTTTTCTGATAACCGATTGTGAAGTATAGGATCCAAGCGGTACAAAAGTGAAACCGGCATCTAAGCTTGCATTGTATTTTTTAGGAATGCGATCTGAAACTTCATTAGGCTGGATTTCAACTGCATCAATTACCCATTTATTTGGGATTTGATAATATTTTGTCGATGTTGATGTTGGCGCAGCTTTGGTTGGAAGGTTATATTGGGGCCATTCTTTAGGTTTTTGAGTACCATCAGCCTTAATCAAAGCATAAGAATATCTTCCTGGATTATCAAAAACCATGTCTCTTCCAAAATAAGAAAGAACCTCCAGGTTTGGTACAGCTGGATTATCAATATCAGAGGCATAGGGATTTGAAAGTAAAGGCGCATAATAAGCCTCAAAGTCAGCGGTGCTTAAATCTACTGTTAATGAAGGATTCAAAACAGATACCACTTTGCCATCAGTACCTGTAAACGGAGTTTTGTGGTTTACTGCTGTTTGGGCAACTACAATACTTTTTCCAGGTTGTACGGGATATTGTTTTCCTGTTCCGGGAATCATTAAAAATGCCCTTGCGTAGATATAATCATTATTAGCATCTATATTAGAAGGCATATTTGCAGATTTACTCCAATCTACTTGACCATTAGATTGTAAATTATAGCTTGTTGCACTTGATTTAGTAATTAAGCCAGTTGTTTCAACAAAATAAAGACTATCGGCATATAATACCTTATCACTATTGTTATAGAATTCAATAAATTGATCGCGCTGGATTGCACCATTTTTGGTATCCGAACCAGCATAGTAGATTTGTTTAATAACCCAATCATTTACTTTACCGGAAACCAGGCTCAGGTTAATTACATCAGAAAAACCAACTGTAATCTGCTTGTTTTTAACGGATGCATTATAGGTTACATCTTTAGTGGTAGCGTTACCTGTAATGGCGCTATAATCAGCAGCAGTAATTGTAGCCGATGCATCAATATCGTATGCACCAGGCGACAGTTTTGATACCAACACGGTTCCTTTATCTGATAAGGTAAATTCCTGAACATTTTTAGTATCCAGATTAGTGACTTTAACCTTTACACTTGTTAAAGGTAGTTTATAAGAACTACTTTCAAGATTGTACACAACAGCGATATTCAAATCAACGGGCGTAATTTCAGTCGTGCTATTTTTTTTACAGGCAGCAAATAAAATTGCCGGGATAACTAAGTAGAGATACTTTTTCATTCTAAAATAATTATAGTTTTAAAGATATTTCAGCGCCAAAGGATGGTGCTGCATTTGGATATGTGTATGTTCCGGTAGTGGTAAGGTAATAAGGTTGATAATTGAATACATTGTATACGTTGAAAGAAAATCTTAGGCGTTTTTTGATTTCTTTCGCTATACTCATATGAAAATTTGGTATAATTCGAGGTACGTTATTCTCATTAATTTCTGACTTGGTTTGTATAATATGGGCATAATTGGGATTGGTTATATCAATATCGTTTAAAGTAATATACCTACCATCGCGAGTATAATAAGCAATGGGTGTTCCCGCTTCGGGTCTTTGGATTGCCTTTTGAAGGAGCGAAAAATCTGCTACAAAATTTACAATTAAACTAATTTTTGGAATATGTGTAGAAGATGTAATTCTCGCATTGCTTAAATAGGATACTCTTTTTGTAGGCGGGTAAAAAGCTAAAACTGCGTAATCAGCCACTGTTGGTCCTAAATCATCAAAGGATTGTAGTCTGTAACTGTTCGCTTGGTAGTTTGTTCTAAATATGCCGCCGCTCAGGTTAAATGAGGTCGCAATGGATTTAACTTTTGGGGTGTTTAAAATCAATTCAATTCCCTGGTTATCGGATTTCAAATCATTTTGGAAACTGCTAAATGAAAAACTAACTGTCCGTACTCCGGTTTGCACAAGCAAGGGTTGTTGGCCAGGTCTTGGCGTTGCAGTATAAGTTGGTAACATTACGTATTTTGGTTGCACAACCGTGTTGATTCCATTTCTTGAATTTTTATTAAATACAGAGATAGAAAGATTGAATTCCTTTATTTTAATTTGAGAGGTAAATTCAAAAGTTTCGCTTTTAGGTGATTTTAGATTGCTTGAATCATAATCGTATCGATTAACATATACCAGGTAAATGCTCTCGGCTGCATTGCCGTTATAAGCATTTATGACTGGGATTTCATAATAGGTTGGCCCGGGATATCTTTGGGCAAGAGCAGGTGATTTGTAGGATAAACCATAAGCAAACCCAAGTTTTATGTTTTTATTCAGCTCATAATTCATATTAATTCTTGGCGAAAAAGATGGTAAAGAATTTTGAAGGTCGTACCGCATACCAACCCTAATGTTAAGCGGATTATTGAAAAGATCAAGCTTGAACATATCTTCTGCATATAGGCCAACATTTTGTTGTGCAACAGCCAAATTAAAATCATAATACCTCTCTGATCTGTTTGGCGAAGTACTGGAAGATGTTACAGCAGTATATGACCTGGGTCTACTGGGATCTAAAACCTGGCCCAATCCTTTATTTGCTCCATAATCATAACTCATCCCAAATCCTAAAAAGTGTGTGATCGATCCTGTTTTAAAATCTGAATTAAAGTCAAGTTTTGCAGAGGCATTAATTGGACGGCCATCAATCAGCGATTGCGCTGTGTATATGCCACCCTGGTAGCTGCCTTCATGTATCCCTGTGGTGGTTGCATCAGACATAATTACGTAAGGCACATTTTTAAATTCTTCAGTATAACTAACCTGATGTCCTTCTGAATACCTTAGATTTAAGGAGATGTTCTTTAAGAAGTTCGAATTAATGCGATATGAACTTCTATTGGCAACACTAAAATTCCAGCTATCAAACCTGACAATTTTGTCGGTAATATCATCTGTATCTGTTTTTATTCCATCTATGTTTTTTCCGTAATCTAAACTAAGCGTATTTTTTAAACGGTTTTCCTTCCCAAATACGTTCGTATACATCAATGAGCCATTAATTCTTTTATATTGCTTTGTTTTATCGCGGTTGTCAGCAAACGAATTCACGTAGTTTAATCCTACATTAAGCGCTCCTGCTTTGGGCGATAATTTAAAACCCTGAGAATATCCATATGCAGTTGCGTTATCACGCAATTGCATTCTTAAGAAGGCAGGTGCTTTTCCAGCTTGTCTCTCAACAATCACAGCACCTTCACTTAAATCTCCATATTTTGCAGGTGCTACTCCCGAAATTACTTCAATGTTTTCAATATTATCAACCGGAATTTGCCTTAAATCAGTGCCGTTAAAAGCAAAATCGCCTGAATATGAAGTTGTGGGACTACCATTTAAGCCATAAGAATTACCAGAGGTAATTAGGGAGTTTCCAGCCCCGAGTAAGCCGGGATTAAAGCTCTGCATATTCATGTTATTGCTAATGGCATTTCCATCCAAGATGATGGCTACTCCAAAAGAATTGTTCATTTCAAAGGCACCCCGACCATTAGTGGTATTTGCAAAAGTTGATCTTAATGTGATGTTTTGTACAGTTTGTAATGAGGGGGCAACAACCTTTCTGTTGGGTAATTGATTAAGCAAATCACTCAGGCTAAGTGCTGAAGTTTGTTCAATAATATCGCGGCTGATGATTAATGATGAATTAGATTGCCCCTCGTAATTGCGCTTAGCATTAATATCTATGGTTTCCAAATTCAGGTTTAGATCCCTTAAAGTAATCGTTCCAATATTAACAGCCTCACGATCAAGATTAACAACCTGGGTAATTTTTTTATAGCCTATAAATGAAAATTCTAATGTTAAGCTTACATCAGATATGTTTCTTAATGGAATATTAAATTCACCATTTTGATTGGTTACGGCATATTGGCCAATTTCAATAATCTTAATGTTAACCGATGGAATATAACTTCCATTTTGATCCGCTACCTTTCCTGAAACCGTGATTACGCTTTGGGAAAAACTGTTGAAAGAAATTAATAACAGTAAGGTTAATATTAATAAGGATACTTTTCTCAATTTAGACTAATTCTAATTACCGAGGCAAAGGTGTGAAAATTACACTTACTTTGCAAATTATTTAGAACGATTCTAATTAATAATACAGCTAAGGGTTATTAATGCTTAGAAATTGAATCTGTCAGGCAAACCTCATCATTAATAAAAGAATCCATTTTTATTTAGGTTGTAAATATTTAAAAGGATAACTTTGCGGCTTCAAACCCACACAATGAGTGATCAGATAAAACACGAATGCGGAATCGCTTTTATTCGCCTGTTAAAACCACTTTCTTACTACCAGCAAAAGTACGGTACAGCGCTTTACGGTCTTAACAAATTATACCTTTTAATGGAGAAACAGCATAACCGGGGCCAAGATGGCGCAGGTATAGCAACCATTAAGCTGGATATGAAACCCGGAAGCAGGTATATCAGCCGATATCGGAGCATGGCTTCGAATGCCGTTGCAGATATATTTGAATATGTACAGAACAAGTTTGTAGATATACAAGAAAACACGCCTGAGTTAATGCAGGATACAGAGTGGCTCAAAGACAACGTAAGCTTTATAGGCGAGGTGTTAATGGGCCATTTGCGTTATGGTACACATGGTAAAAACAGCATCGAAAATTGCCACCCTTTTTTAAGGCAAAACAACTGGATGACGCGTAACCTCGTTATTGCAGGTAATTTCAACATGACAAATGTTGACGAATTACTGGAGCAGCTTTACGAATTAGGCCAACATCCAAAAGAAAAGGCCGATACGGTAACAGTTTTAGAAAAAATTGGCCACTTTTTAGATGATGAGAATCAGGAACTTTTTGATACATATAAAAAAGAAGGACACGATAACGTAGCCATCACCAAAAAAATTGCTGATAACTTAAATATTGCCAATATTTTACGCCGTTCAGCCAAAACATGGGATGGTGGTTATTCCATCTGTGGTATGGTTGGTAATGGTGATTCATTCATCATGCGCGATCCGGCAGGTATTCGTCCGGCTTATTACTATTATGATGATGAGATTGTAGTTGCGGCTTCAGAAAGACCAGCTTTGCAAACGGCTTTTAACATTCAGTTTAAAGATGTTAAAGAAATTGATCCGGGGCATGCTTTAATCATCAAGAAAAATGGTGAAGTAAGCATGGAACAATTCAGAGAACCTACTGAAAGGTTGTCTTGTTCTTTCGAGCGTATCTATTTCTCTAAAGGAAGTGATGTTGAAATTTATCAGGAGCGTAAACAATTAGGTCGTTTACTTTGCGATCAGATTTTAAAGGCGGTTGGACACGATTTAAAAAACACTGTATTTTCATTTATTCCAAATACGGCCGAGGTGGCTTTCTTTGGAATGGTTGAAGGTGTAAATCAATATATCCGCAATCACCAAAAAGATACTTTATTAACCAAAAAAGAGCAGTTAAACGATACTCAACTGGAGGAATTGCTTTCTATGGCACCAAGAGTAGAGAAACTGGCGGTTAAAGATGTTAAACTGCGTACCTTTATTACGCAGGATGCAGACCGTGGAGAAATGGTGGCACACGTTTATGATACCACTTACGGTATTATTAAAAACCATCAGGATACTTTGGTTGCACTGGATGATTCTATTGTACGCGGTACAACGTTAAAACAAAGCATTATTAAGATTGTAGACCGTTTGCATCCTAAAAAAATTATCATTGTTTCTTCTGCACCTCAAATCCGTTACCCGGATTGTTATGGCATTGATATGAGCAGGATGGGGCAATTTGTTGCATTTGATGCAGCAATCCAATTGTTAACCGAACGGGGTATGTGGCAACTGATTGAAGATGTTTACCAGAAATGTAAAGCTTCCTTATTGTTGCCTAAAGAAGAAATTGTAAATCACGTAAAAGAGATTTATAAACCTTTTACACCTGAAGAAATTTCGGCTAAAATTGCACAGATTATTACACCTAAAGGAACTGTTGCAGAGGTAGAGGTTATTTATCAAAGCCTTGAAAACTTACACAGTGCTTGTCCTAAAAATAAAGGCGACTGGTATTTCTCAGGAAATTATCCAACACCTGGCGGAAATAAGGTGGTTAATAAAGCGTTTGTTAACTGGAAAGAAGGAAATAATCAAAGAGCTTATTAATTTAAGTTTCTCCTAATAATTTTAAATAGCTCATATTTTATATGGGCTATTTTTTTGGAATAAAAATGGCACTGGTGTTGTACTAAAGATTAAAAGGGGTGTTTCATCTGTTGGGAGGGACGTTTACTGCCTCAGCAAGTTATTATTTGTCATCCTGAGGAACGAAGGATCTCCAAGCGGTCTTTTAACTTTTATTTAAAGATTTCACCATTCCGTTGCGCTTCAGTCGAACTACGATTTTCTTTTGTAACCTGATGCCTAAGTAAAGCGTAGCCTTTATTTTGTGAATAAAATGGTTTTAATTATTTGTCTATTTGTCATCCTGAGGAACGAAGGATCTCCAAGAGCTCTTTTAACTTTTACTTCAAGATTTCACCATTCGGTTACGCTTCAGTCGAAACGACGATTTTTCTTTTGTAACCTTTGGCTTAAGCATAAAACTTCAGGTAGGTTTTGATGATCATCCAGATGGCAAAAAAGATGATGACAATACCAGCAATTTTGTTTAATTTTTTAAGTGCATCTTCTTTAATCCTGTACCGCAACTTACTTGAGTAAAAACTCTTGGCTCCATCTATACTAAGCTGGGTAGCCATTGCAATAAAAAAACATACTAATTTTTCATTGAGCATGTTGTTTAACTTAACTGAAATAATGCCGCTTACAATAATCCAGAACATTAGGGTAGAAGGTGTAAGAATACACATTAAAAATCCTTTCAATAAATAACCCCGTTTACTTACTTTTTGCAAAGTATTGCTGTTGTAATGGATAGAAATTTTGGAAAAAAGATAATATACCCCAACGGCAAGTAGAAACAAACCACCAATTAAGCCAACGTATTTATCAAAACTGGCTTTATACTCAAAAAACTGACTGCCAAAAAGTACAATGCCAATTAAAATTACATCACTAATAATTACTCCAACAGCTAACGAAAAACCTGCTTTAAAGCCTTTTTCTATACTGGTCTTAATCATTGCGAAAAATACCGGACCAGTTAAAAACGACGAAATAATCCCTGCCCCAATACCTAATAATATGGCTTCAAACATGCGTTTTTGTGTTTACGATTTGCGAATATGCAATTTTATAGTTTAAACAACCAACATTAGTGCCATCTATTTTATTAAAGTGATGTAATCCATTTAAAGTTTTAGATGCGGAAATTAAAAATTTTGGTTTTGATTTTTTAATGGTATTTAGTTCATTTTTAGGTCTTTAATTTTGTATTATTGTGTTGGTAATTTATCTAAACAACCTTGAACCCATGAAAAAACTATTTTTTTTACTCTTAATGATGCCGCTTTTAAGTTTGGCACAGCAAAACGGAACGCATTTCGAACATAATTTAACCTGGGCACAGGCAAAAGAAAAAGCAAAATCAGAAAAGAAGTACCTGTTTGTCGACTGTTTTACGACCTGGTGTGGCCCATGTAAATACATGAGTGCTAATATTTTTCCACAGCAAAAAGTAGGCGATTTTTTTAATAAAAACTTTGTAAATATTAAAGTTCAGATAGATAAAACTGCTCAGGATAATGAAGAAGTAAAAGCGTGGTATGCGGATGCGGCTTATATTGCAAAGGAATATAAAGTTAGGGCTTATCCAACCTTTTTAATTTTTTCTCCCGAAGGCGAACTTGTTCATCAAATTGTTGGTGGTGGCGAAGCAGATTATTTTATTGCTAAAGCAAATAAAGCATTCAACCCCGAAACTCAGTACTTCACTTTAATTAGAAAATATAATGCGGGAGAAAAAGATCCGGCATTTTTAAAATCTCTTACTTATGCAGCCGATGAAGCATATGATAGTGAAACCAAAGATAAAGTAGCAACAGAATATATTGCGAGCCAAACCGACCTATACACGAAAGAGAATCTGGAGTTTTTAGGAAAATTTACCGCCAGCAGTAAGAGTAAAGGATTTGAAGTGATTTTAAAAAACCCTGAAAAGGTTGATGCCGTTTTAGGCAAAGGAACCGCCAGCAAAATATTAAGCGATGTAATCATGAACGAAGAAGTTTATGCTTTGGTTAAAGGAAAATCTGATCCGAAAGTAAATGTTGATGAATTGGAATCGAAAATTAAGGTTAAATACCCTTCAGTTGATTTATCGAAAAGTTTGGCCATGTTTAATGTTCAGTATTATCAGAATAAAAAAGACTGGCCGGCTTATCAAACAGCAGCATTAAGTTATATGCGTAAATACGGCAATGAAGCTGATGCAAATACTTTAAACAGTTTAGCATGGACGGTTTTTGAAAATTGTCATGATCCTGCCTGTGTTGCTGAAGCCTTAAACTGGAGTAAACGCAGTGTTGAATCTACCAAAAGTGAACAACCTGCTTTAATAGATACCTATGCTAATTTATTGCATAAATTAGGTAAAACCGAAGAGGCTATAAAGTGGGAAGAAAAAGCCATAAATTTAGTTCCTGCTGCTGAAAAACCGAATTATCAGAGTACTTTGGATAAAATGAAAAAAGGCGAAAAAACCTGGTAAAACTTTAATATACAAAAAAGTAATCCTGAAAATTTAATAAAAGGGGGTAATGTTTAAAACGTTACCCCCTTTTAGGTAACCAAATAAATCTATTGCTGGCTATTTACAGAGCAGATAGTGTTGTAAGTACACTATTTTATTTAATAATATATTGTTTATTATTTTTTTTATTTATGTTTAGCCTTCCAAAAACTAAGACCAAATAATACACAATGACAAAAGAAACGAGTAAGAATTATGGTACAGCGTTATATACGATAATAACTGTATTTTTTTTCTGGGGGTTTGTTGCCGCATCCAATGGTATATTCATTCCCTTTTGTAAAACCCATTTCAATTTAACACAAT
This sequence comes from Pedobacter nototheniae, assembly GCF_032678625.1. Lineage (GTDB taxonomy): Bacteria > Bacteroidota > Bacteroidia > Sphingobacteriales > Sphingobacteriaceae > Pedobacter > Pedobacter nototheniae_A. The sequence goes on from NZ_JAVTSO010000006.1 coordinate 269,697, forward strand.
TTGAATCACAGCTAATCGATTTTACTTTTTATGGAGGTTACTTTATAGGATCATTAATTTTATATTTCGCATCTCAGGCCAGTAAGGTCGATATCCTGAATAAAATAGGATATAAAAAGGGAATTATAGCCGGTTTAATTATTTCTGCCGGAGGCGCTTTGTTAATGATTCCTGCAGTTCACTCTGGTTCATTCATCTTTATATTATTGGCGTTTTTTGTAATTGCACTGGGTTTTTCTTTACAGCAAACAGCCGCAAACCCATTTGTTGTTGCTTTAGGCGAACCAGAAAGTGGGGCGCATAGATTAAATCTTGCAGGCGGAATTAATAACCTTGGCGGACTAATGGGTCCAGTAATTGTAAGTGTTGTTTTATTTGGAACGGCTAATGATACTGTTGCTAAAGTTGTGGAGATTTCGTCAATAAATAATCTTTATTATATACTTGCAGGCTTATTTCTTGCCGTAGCAATATTCTTTGCAATTTCTAAATTGCCTGACGTTACCAGTACTGAAAAAGTTGAAACAAGTCATAAACCAACGTTACCATTAGTTATTATGATTATTGGTTTCTTAATGGTAGCCGCTGCAAGTCCACTATCAAAAGTTACAAACATAAGTGCTTCCGTTTTTGTTTATTCTTCTTTAGTAATTATTCTGGCGGCATTACTATTTGGTTATTTTGCTAAGAAAGAGAACTCTGCTGATTGGGGTGCAATGCAATATCCACAACTTGTGTTAGGTATGCTTGCTATCTTTATGTATGTTGGAACCGAGGTAACTATACAAAGTAATTTAGGGGCTTTATTAAAACTTCCTGATTTTGGAGGGTTAAAGGACGCAGACATCAAGCCTTACATATCTTTATATTGGGGAAGTATGATGATTGGTAGATGGACAGGCGCAGTGAGTGCGTTCAATCTAAGTAAAACTGTGAAGAATATTTTAACAGTCATTGTTCCGTTTATTGCTTTTGGTGTTATTTTATTGGTTAATCATGCTACTGGTACAGATGTTGGTAACCTTTATATTTACGCCGTTTGTATAGCTATAATGGTAGTCGCTTTCTTTATTGGACAAGAAAAACCAGCAAGGACATTGGCTATTTTTGGAACGTTGGGTGCCATTGCTATTATGATTGGCCTATTAACTACCGGACACGTTGCTATTTTCGCATTTGTTAGTGGCGGTTTATGTTGTTCAATTATGTGGCCTTCAATCTTTGCTTTGTCTATTACTGGTTTAGGAAAATATACATCACAAGGTTCTTCTTTCTTAATTATGATGATTTTAGGAGGTTCAATTATTCCTCCGATTCAAGGCGAATTAGCTGATAGTAGCGGTATTCACAATTCTTATATTATTCCGGTTATTGGATTTGCATATTTAATTTTCTTTGCATGGAAAGTTAGTGGTGTGTTAAAAAAACAAGGAATTGATGTAGAAAATATCGAAGCTGAAGGCGGACATTAATATTTAATAAACTAATTTTGCAGCCACAGGAAGTTTACTCCCTGTGGCTTTTTTAATTTAATACATGACAGAAAAACCAAGCTTCGATTCTATTTTTATGAATTTGGCGACTGATTTGGCCGCTCGTTCTCATTGTGTAAGGGCCCATGTGGGTGCGGTTTTAACTAAAGATACCCGGATTATTTCCATCGGTTATAACGGTCCGCCTGCCGGTACACACAATTGCGATGAGGAATGGCCCGGAGAAGGTTGCCAGAGAGATAGTAAAGGAAGTTGCTCCTTAGCCCTGCACGCCGAGGAAAACGCGATTCTTTATGCCTCTAAAAATGGTTCTAAAATAGAAGGTTGTACACTTTATACCACCTTGTCGCCTTGTATAGCCTGTGCACGCTTAATTCTGTCATCCGGCATTAAACTCGTTTATTACTCAAAATCTTACGCTGCATATAAAGGCTTACCAAGCGATGAGGGGGTAGATTTTCTAAGGAAATTTGGAGTAGAAGTTGTGCTGCTGTCTTAAATATTAAGCCCTTGATTTTTAATGTAAACATTTTACCATTTACCTTTCTCCTTTTATCTTAAAATCCTATCTTTGCCCATGCAAGAAAAAATCATTATCGTCGATTTTGGTTCGCAATTTACACAACTCATTGCCCGTAGGGTACGCGAACTAAATATTTACTGTGAAATTTATCCTTTTAACAACCTTCCTGAGTTTTCAGGAGATGTAAAAGGGGTTATCTTTTCAGGAAGCCCTTATTCTGTTCGCCAGGATGATGCTCCTCAAATCGACTTAGCTAAATATCATTTAAAATATCCATTATTGGCCGTTTGCTACGGTGCACAATATATAGCACAACAATCGGGTGGCGATGTTCAGCCCTCATCAACCCGCGAATATGGCCGTGCTAACCTGAGCTTTGTAGATCAGGAAAATAAATTATTTAAGGGCATTAATATCGATTCTCAGGTTTGGATGAGCCATGGTGATACCATTACCCAGGTACCAGAAAACTTTGAATTAATTGCAAGTACAGATAGTGTAAGGGTAGCCGCTTACCACATTAAAAATTCTGATACTTATGCCATTCAGTTTCACCCTGAAGTTACCCATAGCATCGATGGCAAAGTTCTTTTAGAAAACTTCCTTGTTGATATTTGTGGCTGCAGTCAGGATTGGACTTCAGCTTCTTTTATCGAAACAACAGTTGCTGATTTAAAAGAGAAAATAGGCAATGATAAAGTGGTCTTAGGTTTATCAGGTGGTGTAGACAGTAGCGTGGCTGCGGTTTTACTTCACAAAGCAATTGGTGAAAACCTACATTGCATTTTTGTAGATAACGGTTTACTGCGTAAAGATGAATATAGCCAGGTGCTTGAGCAATACAAACATATGGGCTTAAACATCAAAGGAATTGATGCCAAAGATCGTTTTTTAAGCCAGCTTGCAGGATTAAAAGATCCTGAATTAAAGCGAAAAGCGATTGGACGCGTTTTTATTGAGGTTTTTGATGATGCAGCACATGAAGTTACCGGCGTAAACTGGTTAGGACAAGGTACCATTTACCCGGATGTGATTGAATCTATTTCTGTAAACGGCCCGTCTGCAACCATTAAATCTCACCATAATGTAGGTGGTTTACCTGATTTTATGAAGTTAAAAGTGGTTGAACCATTAAAAACTTTGTTTAAAGATGAGGTAAGAAGAGTAGGTAAAGCTTTAGGTATCGATGATGTAATTTTAGGTCGTCATCCTTTCCCTGGTCCTGGTTTGGCCATTCGTATTTTAGGAGATGTTACTGCAGAGAAAGTGGATATTTTGCAGCAAGCGGACGCAATTTACATCAATGAGTTAAAATCAGCAGGATTATACGACAGGGTTTGGCAGGCTGGAGCAATCTTTTTACCTGTTCAATCTGTAGGCGTAATGGGCGATGAACGTACTTACGAAAATGTAATTTGCCTCAGAGCGGTAGAATCAGTTGATGGAATGACCGCTGACTGGTGCCATTTACCTTATGAAGTTCTTGCCAAAATCTCCAATGAGATTATCAATAAAGTAAAAGGTATTAACAGAGTAGTTTACGACATTAGCTCTAAACCGCCTGCAACCATAGAGTGGGAATAAATTATGGCCCGGAGCTATAGTTTGAAGTTGAAAAACTTCATCACGAATAAAATATAAGATTATGCTGGCAGAGTTAAACCTTTGCCGGCATATTTTGTTAAAACAATAGTTATGAATTTTAAAAGTAGATACAGTCTTTTTGTTTTATTTGCACTTTTGCTTGCGGCCTGTTCGCCAAAAATCAGGACCCCTAAAAAGGACGATTCAAAAGCAAAAGAGAAGGAAAAAACACCTGAGAAAAAGTCGGTTAAAAAGTTTTCTCAAGCTAATATTTCTCTATTGGTACCTTTTAAACTTAATGAATTTAACCTAAAAACGGCCACTAAAGCTGATGTTGAGAAATATGCTATGCCGATTGATTTTTACCAGGGCTTTAAACTTGGTTTAGATTCGGCAGCAGCCGGTGGGCAGAATTTTAAGCTTAATGTTTTTGATACAGAAGATGATAATACACATATATCTTCTTTGTATAAAAATGAAAGATTTAAACAAAGTAATTTAATTATTGGTCCTGTTTTCCCTGAAGGCCTTAAGCACATTAAAAATTATACGCTTGAAAACAAAATGTTGGTTGTGTCGCCATTGGCCGCTACAAACCCGGTCGAATTTAGTAACCCAAATTTAATTTCAATTGTAAATAATATCGATTTACACGCGCAAAAAATAGCTGCCTATATATCAAAAACCTATAATCCTGAAAACACAATTGTAGTTCTTATAAATCCGAAAAAAACGGAAGATGAACAATTAGCAGCTCCGATAAGAAGTTATTTCCAAAGCAATGCCAAATTTATATTTCAGGAATATGCTTCTGCTTTTACGTTCGAAACCAAAATGATAAAGGGAAAGCAATACGTTGTGATTCTAACCTCCTCTGACAAAGCCTTTGTGCAACCAACCCTGGATAAGCTGTATAAATTAAAGAACCTTCCTTCGGGTGGTTACTCCATTAACTTATTCGGGCACCCTAATTGGGTTAAACAAAATTATACTGTAGATAAATTACAGGCCTTAAATACAATTATAAGTTCCTCCTATAAAATTGATTATAAAAATGCAGCTGTGGTTACTTTCATTAAAAAATATCGCAGCAGATATGGTTTTGAGCCAGGCGAATATGCTTTTAAAGGCTTTGATATTGGCTATTACTTTGGTCGTTTGCTAACCAACTATGGCGAAGACTATCAGGATTATATTGTGAAAGATAAATATAAAGGTCTTCACAATAGCTTTTCTTTTATTCATGATGAAAATTTGGGTTATATTAACACCAGTTTAATGTTATTGCGTTACAAAAACTTTGCGCTTAATATAGTAGAGTAAATTAACAACATATTTAAAAATCATTTCTTCTATTTTATATGAGAGCAGGGCATCAGTTAAGAGCATTTGAACAAATTTTGCAACAATATGATGGTACTTTGCCATTACACCGGTTTTTACCTGGTTATTTCAAGCAGCATAAGCAAATGGGTTCATCAGATCGGCGATGGGCTACCCGGCATATTTATAGTTTCTATCGTTTAGGTAAAGCATTACCTGTACTAAGCAATGAGGAAAGACTGAGCATTGCTGATTTTCTATGCCATGAAACTCTGAGTTTAATTGTTGAAGAAAATCTGCCTGCTTTAGTTCAGCACATTACTGATCCGGTTGAAGAAAAGATTCGTCTGATTTCTGAAAAATATCCTGATTTTAACTTGGAAGATGTTTTCCCTTTCAATGGTCACCTGTCCGAAGGTTTAGATAAATCTGGCTTTTATTCTTCTTTCTTTAAGCAGCCCGATTTATTTATCAGAGTTGCTGCGCAAGATGCTAAAGCAGTTGTAGCACAATTAAATGATAGCGAGATTAAAGTAAAGCAGGTAACGGATACGGCATTATCTCTACCCAACGGTACTAAACTGGAAGGGGTATTAAAGGAAGGAAGTTATCAGGTACAGGATTTATCATCGCAGCATACCGGCAATTATTTTATGCCAAATAAATGGGATAAATGGTGGGATTGCTGTGCGGCTTCTGGTGGTAAAACGCTGCTTTTGCACAGTTTAGAGCCCGTTGTTGATTTATTGGTTACTGATTTACGCGAAAGTGTATTGAATAATCTCGATGAACGTTTTAGGTTGGCTGGCATAAAAAAATACCATAAAAAAGAATTAGACCTTTTGCAAAATAACGATCAGATTTTGCATCACTATCAATTTGATGGAATTATACTGGATGCACCTTGTACGGGCGGTGGTACATGGGGTAGGACCCCTGAAATGCTCACCTTTTTTGAAGAACGAAAAATTAAACAGTTTGCATCAATGCAAAAGGCAATTGTGCAAAATGTAGTGAAGTATTTAAAGCCGGGCAAACCGCTGATCTATATTACCTGTTCTGCTTTTGCGGCCGAAAACGAAGAGGTTGTTCAGCACATGCTGGAAACAATGCCCTTACAACTCGAAAAAATGGAACTGATAAAAGGTTACGAAAATAATGCTGATACCATGTTTGTTGCCAGGTTAATTAAAACCTAAGCATGATGAAACCATGATTTAAATTTCTTTTTCAGAAACTTTACGGTTTCGATCAAAACGGCAATAGCGCCAATAATAAGGGTATATTCTTCAAAGCTGTTCATTTTTGTGTTTTTAGCTTTATGTTTAGATCAATATACGCTTTTTTTGTTACAACAAACTCAAATTTTGTCAGGCGAACGTACAATTTAGAAAGTGTTTAGCGTAAGGTTCTCTTTGAAGGATTAAAAGGAAATTAAAGTCCTGTATTGTTTCTGAATAGCTTAATGGCAATAGCTAATAGAATAACACCAAAAGCTTTGCGCAGTACATTTAAACCAGACTTTCCGAATAACTTCTCCAGTCGGTTGGTGTTCTTTAAAACGAAATATACAAATAACATATTAAGTAAAATACCGACTAAAATATTTTGGGTATCGTATTCAGTTTTTAAAGAAAGCAGCGTTGTCATAGTGCCTGCACCGGCAATTAAAGGGAATGCCAGTGGAACAATAGAAACGGTTTCCGGTGCTTCTTCCTTGAATATGGTTAGGCCCAAAACCATTTCCATGGCAATAAAGAAAATTACAAATGAACCTGCTATGGCAAAAGACTCAACATCGAGGCCAATAACTTTGAGTAACGACTCTCCGACAAATAAAAATAAAATCATTAAGCCGGTGGCCACTAAAGCCGCCTTTTCCGATTCGATATGCCCAGCTTTTCTTCTCAGTTCAATTACAACCGGAATGGCACCCAGTATATCAATAATGGCAAATAAAACCATTGTGGTAGAGAGAATCTGACTGAAATTGAACTTCATAGCAATAAAGATTTATACAAAGGTAGAGCAATTAAATTCTTACCAAAATTATTGGAGCAAAAAAAAGCCCCTCCGTATTTGAGGGGCTCTGATATTTAATATAAGATAAGAATTATTTAGGCTGAATAGATTTTAAATTCGCCATTCTATATCCATAAACAAGTAAATGAACAACCGCAAATGCTAAAGAGAAATAGTAAATACCTAAATCGGCACCACCTGTAGTGTGGTGATGGATTATAGCGACTATAATTAACAGAACGGCTAAAACAAGACCAACAATAGATACAATTTTGTTGCTGTGTCTTAAAGTTTCAACTTTATTGTCGGATAGAAGACTGCTTTTAATTCCGTAGAATAAATAAACGTTAATACCAACAATCATCCAAACCAATAAACGTACCCAGGTATCAAGTGGTAAAAATACCATCATACCTAAACAAGTTAATACACCTAAAATAGGAATAAGTGGTACTAAAGGTGTTTTAAATGCCCTTGGAATTTCAGGGTTTCTGTATCTTAAAACAACCACACCTATACAAACCAGAATAAAGGCAAATAAAGTTCCGATACTGGTCATTTCGCCTACTACACGGGCAGGAACAAAAGCTGCGAATAAACTCACAAATACCATAAACAATAAATTGCTTTTTGCTGGTGTGCTGAACTTAGGATGTACACTTGAAAATACTTTAGGTAATAAACCATCCTTACTCATCGAGAAGAATACACGGGATTGACCCATTAGCATAACTAAGATTACGGATGCATAACCACCCAAAATAGCTAAGATAATTGCTTTGTTTAACCATGGATAAGCAGGCACAAGTGATCCGTCTGCAGCTACAGTTCCCATTTTGTTAATGGCTACAGCTACCGGTGCAATACCATCCTGACCTTTAAAATCAGTATAGTTAGCAACACCTGTCATTACGTGAGCAAATAAAATGTAAAGAATAGTACAGATAAATAACGAAACCAAGATACCGATAGGCATATCTTTTTTTGGATTTTTAGCTTCCTGTGCAGCCGTAGAAACGGCATCGAAACCAATGTAAGCAAAGAATACAATACCGGCGGCACGTACAATACCCGACATGCCATACTCACCAAAATTACCAGTGTTAGCGGGGATATAAGGTGTGTAGTTAGCTGTATTGATAAAATGCCAGCCTAAAGCAATGAATATAATTACAATAACCACTTTAATGGCTACGATAATACCATTAATGGTTGCAGATTCTTTGGTTCCTTTGATTAAAATTAACGACATTAACACCACGATGAAAACAGCAGGTAAATTAAACATACCCGAAACGGTAGTTCCATCTGCCATGGTTTCTGCATCAAAAGGCGACATCGCAATTTGCGCGGGCAGATGTATATTAAAGTAATCTAAAAACTTGACTAAATACCGGCTCCAGCTAATGGCAACGGTTGCAGCGCCAACAGCATATTCAAGTACCAGATCCCATCCTATAATCCAGGCAACAAATTCGCCTAAAGTAGCATAAGAATAGGTATAGGCACTACCTGCAACAGGAATCATGGATGCAAATTCTGCATAGCACAAACCTGCAAAGGCACAACCTATTGCTGCAACAATAAATGAGATGGTGATGGCAGGACCTGCATTATTCGCTGCAGCTCCTCCGGTAATGGAAAATAGGCCGGCTCCAATAATAGCACCAATACCCAGTGCAACAAGATTAACAGGCCCCAGGGTACGTTTTAGTGTTCCTTCGCCGGTCGCGTTAGATTCCTGTATAAGCAAGTCGATCGACTTTCTAAAATTCATAGTTTAAAGTTTAAGTGTTTCGATAGTTTTTGGTTAATGTAATAATAAATTAAGCCGTAAACCTAAATAAAAATTACTGAAAAATAAAAGGGATTTTGGTTAAAAATCCCTTTTATAACGATTATATCTGTGTTTTTACAGTTATTTTTTAATTGTATCAGTTGTATTCTTTAAAGTGTCGGTAATAATAATGCCTGAACCATCGGTTTTTTTGGTAATTCTGATTTCCTTTACAACTTCTGTCTTATGTTCGCCGGTTACAGCCTTAACTGCAATGTAAGGGGCAATAACTAATGAAACTATAGACATTAATTTGATTAAAATATTCATTGAAGGACCAGAAGTATCTTTAAAAGGATCTCCAACGGTATCACCTGTTACAGAAGCTTTATGTGGTTCTGATTTTTTATAGAACATTTCTCCATTGATCATCACACCTTGTTCAAAAGATTTTTTGGCGTTATCCCAGGCGCCACCTGCATTACTCTGAAAAATACCCATTAATACACCTGTTACAGTAACACCAGCAAGTAGCCCGCCCAAAACCTCAGGCCCGAAAGTAAATCCAATAATAATAGGTGTAATTAAAGCAATAGCACCTGGCATCATCATTTCGCGGATAGATGCTTTGGTTGAAATGGCTACACATTTTTCGTATTCGGGTTTAGCTTTGTATTCCATTATGCCCGGAATTTCACGAAACTGCCTGCGAACTTCCTGTACCATATCCATAGCGGCTTTACCAACTGCCTGGATGCATAGTGCCGAAAATATAAACGGAATCATACCGCCAACAAATAAACCTGCCAAAACAGGTGCCTTGTAAATGTCAATTGCCGTAATACCGGCTATGCCAACAAAAGCTGCAAATAATGCCAAAGAAGTTAAGGCTGCAGAAGCAATTGCAAAACCTTTTCCGGTTGCGGCAGTCGTATTGCCCACCGCATCTAAATTATCTGTACGTTCACGTACTTCGGGCGGTAACTGACTCATTTCGGCTATACCACCAGCGTTATCGGCAATAGGACCAAAAGCATCAATAGCCAGTTGCATGGCCGTTGTAGCCATCATTCCGGCGGCTGCAATAGCTACTCCATATAATCCTGCAAAGTGGTATGAAGCCATAATTCCGCCAGCTAACACTAAAATAGGAATCACCGTAGATTTCATTCCAACTGATAAGCCTGCTATAATATTAGTAGCATGCCCGGTAGAAGATTGTTGTATAATAGAATTTACAGGCCCTTTTCCCATGGCTGTAAAATATTCAGTAACAACACTCATAATGGTACCAACCACTAAACCAACAATAATTGCATAAAATACATTCATGCTGGTAAACTCGTAGCCACGAAGGTTTAACGTTTCGGGCAGCATCCATTTAACAATAAAAAATGAAGCTACGGCAGTAATAATTATGGATGACCAGTTACCTAAGTTTAAAGCATTCTGAACATTTGATTTCTCATCTTTAATGGTTACAAACCAGGTGCCTATAATTGAAAATATAATTCCTAAACCACAAATAACCATGGGTAAAAGAATAGGAGACATGCCCCCAAATTTATCGGTCACTGTAATTTCTTGTCCTAAAACCATTGTTGCCAATATCGTTGCTACATAAGATCCGAATAAATCGGCACCCATTCCGGCCACATCACCCACGTTATCGCCTACATTATCTGCAATGGTTGCAGGGTTTCTAACATCATCTTCAGGAATTCCCGCTTCTACTTTCCCCACTAAATCAGCACCAACATCGGCAGCTTTGGTGTAAATACCGCCGCCCACACGGGCAAATAAAGCAATGGATTCTGCACCTAAAGAAAAGCCTGTTAATACTTCAATAGCAGTTCTCATTTCTACGCTATTGGCATTGGTAACATGGAAAATTTGTAAAAAAACAATAAATAAACCGCCTAAACCTAAAACGGCAAGTCCGGCAACACCCAGGCCCATAACGGTACCACCAGTAAAAGATACTTTTAATGCTTGTTTTAAACTGGTTCTGGCTGCTTGTGTGGTTCTAACATTAGCCTTTGTTGCTGATTTCATTCCGATATATCCTGCGGTTGCAGAAAATACAGCCCCAATAATAAAAGAAATTGAAATAATCCAGCTCGAATGCATCGGAACACCCTTAATTTCGGTTATAGTTCCTGAATAGGCGAGTAAAGCAGCGGTAAAAACTGCAAAAATGCTTAATACACGCCACTCAGCTTTTAAAAATGCCATAGCACCATCGGCTATGTAGCCTGCCAGCTCTTGCATGTTTTTGTCGCCTGCATCTTGTTTGCTAACCCAGGCGCTTTTAATCATCATAACTATAATTCCGACAAGGCCCAGCGCCGGAATACAGTAAAGTAAATTGTTTTGTAAAAAATCCATAGTTAATAATTGGTTTATATTTGGTTATTTGTTTTTCTGGTGGTTAATTGTTTAAACGGATTAATCGGTAAATGTCAATCGAAAACTTCCAGCTGAAAACTGTTATATCCAGCAAGTTAATAAAATATTTTTCTTGTCATTAAAATTTTAACAACAGAGTAGAATAAAATTTTGTCTGACTAAAATAATACAGATGAACAGCAGTGTAATTTCTTTTTTTTAGATATTTTAGTCCCAAACTAAACAAACAAAAAATGAAAATTCAAAACGAAGAAGGGGTTTCTAAAAGGAAATTAACCCTTTTTGATGCTACAATGCTGGTAATGGGCTCGATGATTGGGAGCGGTATCTTCATTGTAAGCGCCGATATTATGAGAAACCTGGGTTCTGGCTATTGGTTAATTGTTGTTTGGATTATAACCGGAGTAATGACCGTTGCGGCTGCAATTTCTTATGGCGAACTTTCTTCAATGTTTCCTAAAGCAGGTGGGCAATACACTTACTTGAAAGAGATTTTCGGTAAAATGATGGGTTTTCTTTATGGTTGGGGATTGTTCACTGTAATTCAAACGGGTACCATTGCTGCTGTTGCGGTTGCTTTTGGTAAATTTACAGCCTATTTAATACCGGCCTTAAATGATGCTGCTCCAATTTTTCAAAGTGGCAGTTATAAAGTTACCTGGATACAGATTGTGGCAATTGGTGTTATTTTACTGCTAACTTATATTAATACAAAGGGTGTTGAAAGTGGTAAGATTTTGCAGAATATTTTTACCGGATCTAAAATTATAGCATTAATTGGTTTAATTGTTTTAGGTTTTCTTTTGGTTAAAAATAGTTTTTGGGGCGATAATATGAGTTTGGGATGGAGCGCTTTCAGTAATCTCAAAACAGATTCTGGCGGTAATCTACTCAAATCAGGATGGGAGTCCATTTCAGGAATGACAATAGTTGGTGGAATTGCAGCCGCAATGGTTGGTTCGGTATTTTCAAGTGTAGCCTGGGAAAACGTAACTTTTGTTTCCGGAGAAATCGAAAATCCAAGAAAAAATGTAGTGCGTTCGATGGTTTTGGGTACCACAGCAGTAATGATTCTTTATTTATTGGTTAATTTTATCTACCTCAATACCTTAAACAGGGATAGTATTGCTTTTGCATTAAATGATCGGGTAGCGGTTGTAGCCTCAGAACAAATTTTTGGTAGTGGAGTAGGTACGATTGTAATTGCGGTGTTGGTGATGATTTCTACTTTTGGATGCGTTAATGGAATTGTGTTGGCTGGTGCAAGGGTTTTTCAAAGCATGGCACAAGATGGGATGTTTTTTAAAGCAGCACTCAAAAACAATAAAAACGGAGTTCCTGAAAAATCACTTTGGATGCAGGGAATTTGGGCTTCTGTTTTATGTTTAAGCGGGCAATATGGTAATCTTTTAGATATGATCTCTTTTGTGATCGTTCTCTTTTATATGATTACCGTTTTTGGCGTAATTTATTTAAGATTTAAAAAACCTGATTTAGAAAGACCTTACAAAACATGGTTGTATCCAATTACACCAATTATTTACTTATTAATAGGAGCAGCCTTTTGTATTTTACTTTTGGTGTATAAACAGCAATATACCTGGCCTGGACTTTTAATCGTTTTGCTGGGGCTTCCCGTTTATTTCTTTATTAACAGAAAAGAAAAACAAGCATAGTCTTAATACTGCACTCGGCTGAAGCCAACGATAATGACATAATATATAAGGAGCAGATTTATTTGCTCCTTATATATTATAGAGGTTTACATTGGTCAAAACCAACAGGTTTCTGTATTTAGGGGTTGTGTTTTGTTTGTTGGACCGCAGATAGAAGCCTGATTGGTGCCACCCAAACCCGACCATAGCGAGATGCCGATTCTTCATCGGCAGAAGCGGGGGCGGGGCTATACCGACCTAAATGCTACTGCAATTGCTTTCCAAATAATTAAAAGGAAGTTTTGCTGCAGATTGCTGAATTATTAGGTTTTTGTAATCTTGACAGTTGATACTCATATCTTAATAGTAATTGCGTATTTTTGCAGCAAATGGGAACACAGGTAGATTTAGGTATAAAAGGGTATAAAAATTATGGCACGCATTTGCGCGAAAAATATAACGGGCAACGTGTATTTAAAGTAATTGTGGATGGGGGTTTTACTTGTCCAAACCGTGATGGGAGTAAAGGGTACGGAGGTTGTACCTATTGTAATGTAGATTCTTTTACGCCGGAGCCATCCAGGAAAAACCCAAGTATTAAAGATCAGCTTGCCGAAGGCATGTCAAGAGCTAAAAAATCTTACAGGGCAGATAAATTTATTGTTTATTTCCAGCCAAATACCAATACCTATGCACCTGTACATTATTTAAAGATGATGTATGATGAAGCCCTGTCTATCAATACAGAAGAAATAGTGGGTTTTGCGGTAGGTACGCGCCCTGATTGCATTGATGCAGAAAAGGTTGCGCTTTTAGAAAGTTATACCGACAGGTTTGATGTGGATTTGGAAATGGGTATGGAATCTATTTACGATGAAACCCTTGAGCAAATTAACAGAGGTTGTAGCCATGGCGAATTTGTTGAGGCAGTTAAATTACTGGAAAATAGTAAATTAGATTTGTGTGTACATACTATATTTGGTTTTCCGTGGGAAACTAAAGAAATGATGCTGGGTTATATTCATGAAATTAACCGTTTTCCCCAAATCAAATTCGTGAAATTTCATCACTTACATATTGTAGAAGGTTCAATTATGGGGGTTAAATATAAAAAGAACCCTTTTCATTTATTTTCCCTGGAAGAATATACCGATTTACTTTGTGAGTTAATTCCGTTATTACGTCCCGATATTGTAATTCAGCGGTTGTTTGGCATTTCAGACTGGGATTTATTAATTGCGCCAAACTGGGGCTTAAATAAATCGGCAATTCAAACCTATATAGATAAGGAAATCGAAAAAAGAGGAGTTGTGCAAGGTTCGTCCTATATTATGTAGTAAAGACACTGAAATTTATACTTTAATCCTAAAAACCCATGAATTATCATGGGTTTTTCTGTTTATTTTGATTTTTCATTCATTTTTTTGGTTGTTTTTTATCTTTTATCGTTTTATTATTAATAATAAAGATGGTTTTTGCTTGTTTTAAATTTATTTAATTGTATTTTTTACTTGTTTTAATTGTTTTTTTATTAAAAAAATAGGTTTTTGTTTATAATTATTTGATTTAGTAGTGTATAAATTACAATAAGTCGTATTTTTATGAAAATAATTAATGAATTTTCAGTTATTTAATCGATATAAACAAATTAACCTAAAAACTATGAGTAAATTTTCACTAAAACAGTATGCTCCATTTGCGATCCTCATGATCTTCGCTATTCTGGCATTATTTGTTCCATTGCTTCCTAATTTTGATGAAGGGAAATATAGCGCACCTGATATTGCTTTTGTATTGATCTCTGCCGCATTGGTTTTTTTGATGACACCTGGCCTGGCCTTTTTCTACGGTGGTATGGTTCATCGTAAAAATGTATTGTCGACCATGATTAAAAGCGTTGTAGCAGCTGGCGTAATTACGGTATTATGGACAGTGGTTGGTTTTAGTCTTGCCTTTGGTGATACAATTGGAGGCTTTATTGGAAATCCTAAAACCTATTTGTTTTTTCAAGGTGTTAATTCGGGTCCAGCCTGGGGTACTATTCCCTTGTCATTATTTGCCGTGTTTCAATTAATGTTTGCCATTATTACACCAGGCTTAGTGGTTGGTGCTGTTGCCGAACGGATTAAGTTTACTTCGTACATTTTGTTCATTGTATTGTTTGCCATATTTGTGTATTCTCCTTTAGCACACTGGACATGGTCTGCAAATGGTTTCTTATTAAAAATGGGTGTGTTAGATTTTGCTGGTGGTACAGTTGTACACATTTCGGCCGGTATGGCAGCATTAGCCGGTGCTATGGTACTTAAACGCAGAAAATCTCATATGGAGCATAAAGAAGTTCCACCTGCAAACATTCCTTACGTATTAATTGGAACAGGATTATTATGGTTTGGTTGGTTTGGGTTTAATGCAGGTTCGGCTTTGGGTGCAAATGCACTGGCTGTTTCAGCTTTTATTACCACGAATACAGCAGCAGGCGCGGCAGGTTTGTCCTGGATGTTTTTTGATGTGGCAAGAGGTAAAAAACCTTCGGTTTTAGGTTTTTGTATTGGTGCTGTGGTCGGTTTAGTTGCCATAACACCGGGAGCAGGATTTGTGAGTATACCTTCAAGCATATTTATTGGTGCAATTGGTGCGGTGGTTTCTAACTTAGTTGTGTCATGGAAAGAAAAAACAAGTTTAGATGATACATTAGATGTGTTTCCTTGTCATGGTGTTGGCGGTATCGTAGGGATGCTTTTAACCGGTGTTTTTGCAACAAAAACGGTTAATCCCCTGGGCGCTGATGGTTTGTTTTATGGTAATCCTTCCTTTTTCCTAACCCAACTAAAAGGTGCAGTCATTGTAATCATCTTTAGTTTTGTGGTTTCATTTTTAATTTTCAAATTAATTAACCTGGTACAACCAATCCGTGTAACTGCCGAAGAGGAAGAAGAAGGTTTAGATGCCAGTCAGCACAACGAAAAGTACACTCAAGGTACTTTGTTGGTCGAAGAAAAAGTAGCTTATATAGAAAAAAACAGCCCTTTACAAGAATCATTATTATAAACGATATCTAAACCTCCCCGCTCAAATGAAGAAATTTTTAACCGCTATGTTTAGCATAGCCAGCACTACGTGTGCCCTGGCCCAAGAGGCATCATCACCACTGGAAATTTCCGGTTCGGTTGATACTTATTATAAATATGACTTTGCCAAAAAGCCCAATATCGGAACTTACTTTGCATCAGATCATAATTCCATATCGCTTGGCATGCTTGATATAGCATTGAAGAAAAAAACAGGTAAAGCTTCTTTTGTGGGTGAGTTGTCTTTTGGCCCCAGAGGTCAGTACCAATCCATTCCAAATGGCGATGGCACTGATGATAATAACTTCCACATTCAAAACTTATATATTAATTATGAATTCACGGATAAATTTTCAATGACTGCCGGATATATGGGAACTTTTGTGGGCTACGAAGTGATTTCTCCGGTTGGAAATTTTAACTACTCAACTTCTTATTTGTTCGGTGCAGGTCCTTTCCAAAATGCCGGGATTAAGGCTACTTATAAATTTTCGGATCAGGTAAGTTTAATGGCTGGTTTATTTAACGACTGGAATTTATATAAAGCGACAAGGGGCGTTTCGAGTATCGGCGGACAGCTAACGGTTTCGCCTGTTGAAGGCTGGACTGCATACCTGAATGTGTTATCTGGCGCAGATCCTTATGGTTATGGTACGATTGAAGATTTGACCACTGCTTACCAGATGACCAAAGCATTTAAGCTGGGTCTAAATGCAGCAAATTATGATAAAAAAAGTAGCGATGAAGGTTATGCAGGCGTTGCATTATATCCGCAATATGCATTGAGTGATGCGGTTATCTTAGGTTTAAGAGGTGAATATTACAAAACCAAAGGTGCCGATAAAACAACTTATACAGGTTTAACTTTAACTGCTAATGTTAAATCGGGCGGACTAACTTTTATTCCAGAAGTAAGACTGGATCACAATGGAGATAAACCTTTTCAAAGTAAAAATGGCACTGCTGCACCAAACGCCTGTCAGTTTTCATTAGCGGCTGTTTACGCTTTTTAATATAAACTTTTTGCAACAGGCCGTTAGTAAATTTGCTGACGGCTTTTTGTTACATTCGTAATTCAGATACCTCAAACCCAAAAAGCCTAATGAAATACCTTTTATTTTCCATTTTAACCTGTACTTTTTTTTGTGTCTCTGCACAGCAAAAGCAATTTGCGCTTGATGATCGTGGAAAATATATCTATTATGAAGTAGTAGATGCGAAAAATTTGCTTAAGGATAGTTTGATGGAGCGTGCAGCTCTTTTCTTTGATAAACTTAATGCTAAAAATATAAAGCTGGAAAGCAAAACCGACACTTCAATATTTGCTTCAGGAAAGATGGTTATAGATAAAACACTTCTGGTGGCCAGTCATCCGAGTGGCGAAGTAAACTATAAATTTACCGTCGAAGTACGCAATGGAAAATATAGGTTTTGGTTAACTGATTTTGAATTTATTCCTTACCAACGCGATCGTTATGGCAATTATGTACCCGCAACACCAATAGCAACGCCTTTAGAAAAAACACCAGGCAAATTAAATGCTGCAGCCTGGAAAGATATTGTAAACAGTACTTATACTAAAACTATCAAATTAGGAGAAGAATTTAAAAAGGTTTTGGAAACCAGTTTAAAAGAAAAAACTAAGAAGAAAGCCGAAACAATTTCCACGAAAAACTGGTAATAAAATGCGAAAAGGGTAACGGTTTTTAATAATGTTTAAGAATAACATTATTAAAGTTTGCCAAATAGTTCTTCTACTTTTTTATACCTGAAATTAAATATCTCATTTATTTTTTTAGCCACTATCATATGGTTTGCAATCAATCCAATCGGGCCCCAGCCAATGCTGTAGTGTAAAATATCGTGCATTAAAACGCCGCCTTCAATGGTTTCGAAATGATGATTGTGGTGCCAAAATGCAAATGGACCAAAGCGTTGTTCATCAATAAAGTATTCTTTATCCTTAACATGTGTAATTTCAGTAACCCAGTTTAATTTGATTCCTAAAAGCGGCGAAACTTTATAGGTAATAATAAGCCCCGGATACATTTTAGCTTGCTCCATACCAGGAGAGGTTACCTCAAAGGTCATATCATCTGGCGTTATTTCGGACAGGTTTAACGGGGAAGAAAAGAAATCCCAGGTATGATTTAAATCAAGCGGTATTTTTTGTCTGAATTCTAATCTGTAAGTTTTCAAATTGCTTTTTATTGTTTAACACGATTAAACATGTTTTGTTGGTTAGAGAATGCGATTTTTAGAAAGATACACTTTTAGTATGTGCATTTGAAGACAAATATTTTATCTATTTTAGTTCCAAATACAACAACCAAATGAAAATTAAGCTATTTCTTCTTCTTTTCTGTCTTGGCGGAAGTTTCCCTGTTTTTGCTCAGTCTGAAATTAACCGTTATGCTATTGTTCCAGCGCCGGTAAAACTTAAACCTATAAAAGGATCGTTCCACTGGTTTAAAAATACAACAATTAAATTATCGGGCGATGCATCATTTGAACTTGTAAAAAAAGAATTGAGCACTGCTGCTGCAAATCTATCTGTTTCTGAACAAAGTAACCTCATTTTAATTGTTCAGGATAAAAATATTAAAGCTGATGAAGGTTATAGGTTATTGGTAAACCCAAATAAAATTACCATATCGGCTGCCAGTTTAGAAGGTGCTTTTTGGGCAGTTTCAACTTTAAAACAACTGGCAGGTGCATCTCTATACAACAAAAAAGCTGAAATTCCATGTGCTGAAATTGAAGATCACCCTAAGTTTAGCTGGCGGGGAGTTCATTTAGATGTAGCCCGTCATTTCTTCGATTTGGCAGAATTACGTTTAATGGTGGATAGGATGACTTTATATAAGTTTAATAAGCTGCATTTGCACCTTACTGATGATCAGGGGTGGAGAATAGAAATTAAGAAATATCCCGAATTAACTGAAAAGGGTGCCTGGAGAACTTTAAATAACCAGGATTCTGCTTGTTTGGAAATGGCTAAAACAAATACTGATTTTAACCTGCCGGAGAAAAACTTTAAAACAATTAACGGTAAGAAAATGTACGGTGGTTTTTACACCCAGAGCGAAATGAAGGACTTTATTCAATATGCACTTGACCGTGGTGTAGAGATAATACCAGAAATAGATATGCCCGGGCATATGATGGCGGCTTCAAAAATATTTCCGTGGTTAACGGCTTCCGGTACTGGTGGGCCTGGTAAAGATTTTTCTGAACCAATATGCCCCTGTAAAGAAACTACATTTGAATTTGCCGAAAATATATTTACAGAAGTTGCAGCTCTTTTTCCAAGCAGGTACATCCATTTAGGTGCAGATGAAGTTGAAAAAGACAGCTGGAAAACACTTCCAGCATGTGATGAACTGATGAAACGCGAAGGGCTTAAAAGTGTGGAAGAATTACAGAGTTATTTTGTACACAGGATGGAAAAATTTTTCATCAGTAAAGGTAAAAAGTTAATTGGTTGGGACGAGATGCTTGAGGGTGGAATGTCAGCCACGGCTACCATGATGTACTGGCGGGCCTGGGTGCCGGGCGCACCTAAAAAAGCAACCGAAAAAGGAAATGAGGTGATTATGCTGCCCGGCGAATTTTGCTATTTTGATGCCCCTCAGGATGCAGGATCGTTAAAAAAAGTGTATTCGTTTGATCCGTATAACTATAACCTAACGGATGCAGAAAAGAAGCTAATTTTAGGCGTTCAGGCTGCGGCCTGGTCAGAAAAAATTCCTTCTTTACGTAGGTTAGAGTATATGCTTTTTCCACGTTTGCTTGCCCTTTCTGAGGTTGCCTGGGCTGGAAATACGACCGGATGGGAAAATTTTTTGGAGCGTACAAACAACCAGTACAGCATGCTCGATGCCATGAATATAAATTATCGCATGCCTGATATAAATGGGTTTTCTCCTCAAAGTGTATTTGTAGATCAGGTATGGTTAAAATTAAGTAATCCCTTAAAAAGTACAGTTTTGCACTATACAACAGATGGATCTACCCCGGTAAAAAGTTCTAAAATTTACAGTGGCCCACTGCTGATTAATAAAGCGCAACAAATTAAAATAGCCGCTTTTAGGCCTAATGGGAATCCTGGCGAGGTATATGAAGTTAATTATAAAAAGCAATCTTATCAAAAAGGAATTGCGGCTACCGGCTTACAGGAAGGATTGAAATTTTCTTACTATCCAAAATACTATAAATCGGTTACAAAAATTAATGAAAGTGACAGGACTGATTCTGCCGTTACCGCAAAAATCGATATTCCGGTAAAAGATAAAGCGCCATCTTTTGGTACCCGGCACACAGGTTATTTTTATGCATCCAGGGAAGGAATTTATACTTTTTATTTAAAAGCCGATGATGGCAGCAACCTGTACATCAATCATCAACTGCTAATTGATAATGACGGTTTGCATAGCGCAATAGAAAAATCTGCCCAAATTGCTTTAGGCAAAGGATATCACCCTTTCGAACTTTTATTTATAGAAGGCGGAGGTGGTTATACGCTACAGCTTGAATATAGCCTTGGTGATGGGGAGCGCAAACCAGTTTCCGAATCAGATTTTTATCATTAATGCACCATTTTATCGGCACAGGTAGAGCTTGCAAAAGCTTCTGGTTTGGCTTTAAAAATAAAACCCATGCTTAAAATATAGCCCATCGCGTCATTTAAAGCTTTATTTGATTTAAATGACGGGTTGGTGTTTATATCTGCATGAACTTCTAAAGCAACATTATAAAGATCCAGTAAATCGCAAATAGAATAGGCAGTTTCAATGGATTTTTGCACTTCCATCAGCATACGTTCTTTTATGCCGACTTGTTGTGTACTTTTTTCCTGATGAATGTACATAAAGCCGCCATGATGTTCTCTAACCAATACAATAACGGTAGCAAAATCGGTAATGCTTCCTTTAACTTGAGAGTCTGTACCAATGCATACTTTTAATTTGTATCCGTTTTCTGTTTCTCTGATAATTGCTTTTTCAACTTCCTCAATAATTGAAGAGTGAATAATTTCGCCACTAAATTTTTTCCAGGTCATACACGATGTTTTTTTGAGGTTAACAAATGGTAATCAGGTTTTTATAAAAATAAGCGCAATAAATTAAATTCATGTTAATTAACCGTTGTTTATTTGCTAACATAAATCTAATTATCAACAAGTTAATGCTTTCAAATGGTATAATCTGATATTTTTTGCAACAATATTCACTTGGCAATCGTTATATTTAAACATTGTTTAACCAAATTACATCCATTATGAATATTGAGCTTATCCAGGAATGTCAATTACTACAACAAAGCAGAGCCAATAAATTTGCAGGGGAGCTAACCGAAAGGATTTTATCATCAGTTGATGCTGTAAATGAAAAAGTTACCTATTCTATTTCTCAAAGAGGTAAAATGTTAATGCTGTTAGATAAACGGTTAAATTTTACGGCACTCAGAAAATTAAGGAAAAGATTCTTTAAAGGCTAAATCTCTAAGCCGTCAGCTAATGGTATAAATGCTTATCTTTATGGCATAATGATAGAAAATGCCCTAAAAAGATTAAACATATCAGCACTTAACCAAATGCAACAGGCATCTGTTAAGTCAGCAAAAGCTGGTCATGATCTCGTACTTATTGCCCCAACAGGATCAGGTAAAACACTTGCTTTCCTTTTGCCTGTATTGGCAAATTTAAAAGCAGAGCAAAAAGGCGTTCAGGCATTAATTTTAGTGCCTTCGAGAGAACTTGCATTGCAAATTGAGCAGGTTTTTAAACAAATGGGTACGCCATTTAAAGCAAACTGTTGTTATGGCGGGCACGCCGTAAGGATAGAGAAAAATAATCTTGCCCATCCACCGGCGGTATTAATTGGTACGCCAGGCAGAATTGCCTACCATCTGGAGCATCAGAATTTTGATGAATCAACCATTGAAACTTTAGTTTTAGATGAGTTTGATAAAGCACTTGAGTTTGGTTTTGAAGCTGACATGTCGTACATCATTGGTGCTATGCTTTCGTTAAAGCAACGCATTCTTACTTCGGCAACTAAAATGGACGAAATCCCTGCTTTTGTTAAACTGGCTAAACAGGTAGAAATCGATTATTCGAAGGATGCCAAAGTTAAACCAGATTTAAAACTCAAAAAAGTAATGGCTCCGGCAGCCGATAAACTTGATGTTTTATTTAAATTATTAAGCAAAATAGGAAATAAAAATACTTTGGTATTTTGTAACCATAGGGAAACGGTAGACCGCATAAGCGACTTGCTTTTTGAACATGGGTTAGGGCACGATGTTTTTCATGGAGGTATGGAGCAGGACGACCGTGAAAAAGCATTGTTGAAATTCAGAAATGGCAGCCATAAAATATTAATTACAACCGATTTAGCTGCCCGCGGTTTGGATATTCCTGAGGTTGAGCACATTGTTCACTATCAGTTGCCTTATACAGAGGATGCTTATATTCATCGAAATGGCCGTACGGCGAGGATGAATGCTAAAGGAACAGCCTATGCTATTTTAACCCCGGAAGAATACTATAAATACCTGCCAGAAAAAATAGAGGAAGAAGTTTTAGCCAACCATTATAAATTACCTGAACAAAGTGATTGGCAAACTTTATATATTGCCCATGGTAAAAAAGATAAAATAAATAAAATTGATATTGTAGGTTTGTTTTTACAGAAAGGCGGTTTGCAAAAAGAAGAACTGGGCTTAATAGAAGTTAAAGACAGTACAAGTTTCGTCGCTGTAAAAAGAAATGTGGTTGATAAGCTGTTAAAAGCTTTGCAGGGCGAAAAGATTAAAGGGAAAAAATTAAAGCTGGAAGTTGCCCGGTAACCGGAAACGGTTAAAAATTTCCATATTAGATATTAAACATGAGTAATAACGAGATATTAAAAAAAATTAGGGTAGCCTTATCTTTAACAACTGAAGATATTATTAAAATTTGTGGCTTAGTTGGCTTAAAAGTAACCAAAGCCGAAATGGGCGATATTTTTAGGAGCGAAGACCATGAAAACTTTAAACCTTGCGGCGATCAGATTCTACGCAATTTTTTAAATGGCCTTGTCATTTACAAAAGAGGTCCGAGGGATGAGAAAAAGTAATAGATTATATTTTCTATTATTTTTTTTATTTTTTGCTTTAGGCTTTAGCGCTAAATCTCAGGCACAGCGTAAAGTATCGGGCAATGTATTGGATTCTTTGAAAAGACCAGTAGAAGGTGTTAATGTTCAGTTAATTACTAATGTAGACACGCTTAAGGTTAATTCAAATTCAAAAGGCAATTTTGCTTTCAATCATGTACGCAGCAACAGATTTTATATTTATGTAAGCGGCATTGGTTATAAACCCTTCGTAATCATCTACGATATAGATAAACTGCAAAAAAATATCATTCTGGACCCGATTTTAATTAAAGCCGAGAGCATTACCTTAAAAGAGGTAGAGGTTAAAGTTAAAGTAGATCCTATTGTTTTGAAAAAGGATACAGTAGAATATAATGCAGCGGCCTATACCATCAGGCAAAATGATAAAATCGAAGATTTACTGAAACAGTTGCAGGGGGTAGAGGTTGATGCAAATGGTGCTGTTACAGCAATGGGTAAGCCAATGAATAAACTGCGGGTAAATGGCGAAGATTTTTTTACCAGCAACGTACAGGATTACATCAGGCAATTGCCTGCTGATCTTGTAGCCAAACTACAGGTGATTGAAGATTATGGTGATGAAGCTAATTTTACAGGCATTAAAACCGGGGCTCCTCAAAAAATGCTCAACCTGATCACCAAGCCAGGTATGAATAAAGGTGTTTTTGGCAATGCTGATGTTAATGCTGCAACCAGTAACGCCTATAATTTTAATTTTAACGGCAATATATGGCGCGAATCAAAACAAATTGGTTTGGGGGCAAATTATGGAACAACGGATAATGAGTTTACCGATAACCATAACAAACGCATAAATGCAAATATTAGAAATAAAGTATCTAAAGAGCTTACCGTTAACGGAGGGTATACTTTTTCCAACGCTGATACCAAATCAATCCAATCCAGCTTTTTAGAAACGTTTAATCCTATGGGTATTATTAACGATTTGAGGCAAAGTTCTAACGATAATAAATCAACCAATAACAGTTTAAACCTTGGCTTAAACCTGATTAATGATAAAAACTATTTGAATGCAGCTGTTTCGGGTGTTTTAAACGAAAACCAAACAGATGCCTTTTCTACCTCGAATAAAACAGGGTATATAAAACAAGATTTATTTTCAAAGTCAGGATCAGAACAAAAGACACCAAACTTTAGTGGAAATGTTAACTGGTCGAGGAAACTGCTGAATGCTAAAAAATCGCTTTCTGCAAGCATTAACTTTGGCCGAAACAAGGGCATATCCAGTAGTAGTATAGAAGATATTATTAAATACTACAACGAAACCACAAATATATTGGTGAAAGACTCTTTACTTAACCGGCTGGTAAACAGTAATACGCTGAGTACCAACTTTGGGGGCAATGTTCAGTTTGCCAATTCATTAAATACCAATGCAGATTCGATAAGTTCAAGGTTTATTACGTTTTCTTATCGTTTTGGCATCAGCAAAACAAAAAATCTCCAAAATACAATGGTGTTCGATCAGGTTGGTAATGCCAAAGAGGTCGATTCTCTCGGTTTAGATTATGCATCAACCTTTATCAACCAAACTTTAAACCTGAGTTACAGCAGCAACAATAAAAATCTGAGTTACAGTTTCGGATTTAGTTTTATGCCCAGCATTATAACGGGGAAATATGAAAAAACCGGAGAACGGTTGCAGAATTTTCAGCTTAATTTTTCACCTAGCGCCAATTTAAGCTATTTGATTAAAGATAGTAAAAGCCTTTCCTTTGGTTATAATGGTTATACAAATGCACCTGATTTTAACAAATTACAGCCGGTTAAAAACACCAGCGATGTGCAGAATATTGTAGTAGGTAATCCTAACCTTAAAGCTACTGCAACGCATATTGTTAATCTCGATTATAACCAAAACAATTTAAAATCTGGCTTTAGTTTAATGTTGGGCCTTACAGGTACTTTTACGTTTAACAGTGTGGTAAACAATACTATTTTTTTAACAGATACACTGAACAGTTTTAAGCAACAAACTACATTCGAAAATGTTAATGGCGTGTATAATATTGGCGGAAACTATTCCATCTTTCAGCGGTTTATGGATAATAAACTTTCCATTTCGTATAATGGAAATGTAGCCTATAGTCATAATGTTTTCTATACCGATAATGTTTTGAATAAGAGTGGTGGCATTAATATATCAAACGGGGCGAGGCTTAGTTTAAATAAAGAGAAGTATTCTTTAAACATGGGTGCAAATTACAGCTACAGCTCCAATACGTATTCTGTACAGAATCAAAACATTAAAAATATTCAGATATTAAGTATGAATTTCGGTGGTACCTATATTTTTAGCCCGAAGTTTAGAGTAAATTCGACCGTATCAAAAAGCCTTAATTTTGGATTTAACATTAATAATGGTAATCCTTTAATTGTAAATTTAGGCTTCAATCAATATTTTCTTAAAAATAACAGGCTCAGTTTTTCTGTACAGGCGAATGATTTGTTTAACCAGGGATCGCTTTTCAGAACAACGGTTAACAACAATTCCATATCCGAAAACAGGACTAGGTTTATCAGCCGTTTTGTGCAGGCAAGTTTAAGTTACAACATCAATAACTTTGGAGGCAAAAAGTTTAAATAGTCAAGTTTGTTATTTTGAAGGTCGAATTTTTGATTCAGCAAAAGGTTCAACATTTTCTAAAGGGCTATAAAAATAAAACCTGTGTAAACAAAAAGTCCTGACTTTCATCAGGACTTTTCTGCTAATCTAATTTTTTATATCGGATTCGTTTCGGGGTAATATCACCTAAACGTTTCTTCCTGTTTTCTTCGTAATCAGAATAATTGCCTTCAAAGAAATATACCTCAGAATTGCCTTCAAAAGCAAGTATGTGTGTACAAATCCGATCCAGGAACCATCTATCGTGACTAATAACAACTGCGCAACCACCAAAGTTTTCCAATGCTTCTTCTAAAGCACGTAAAGTGTTTACATCAATATCGTTGGTTGGCTCATCCAGTAGCAATACGTTAGCCCCTTTTTTTAAGGTAATGGCCAGGTGTACACGGTTACGTTCTCCACCCGAAAGGACGCCTACTTTTTTCTGCTGATCGCCACCGTTAAAGTTAAATTTAGAAACATAGGCACGACCGTTAACTGCTTTAGTGCCCAGTTGAATGTTATCTAACCCGTCGGTAATGTTTTCGTATACAGTTTTATCCGCATCTAAATCATTATGCATCTGATCTACATAACCCAGTTCTACTGTTTCGCCTACGCGGAAAGTTCCGGCATCAGCTTCTTCCTGTCCGGTAATTAAACGGAATAAAGTAGTTTTACCAGCGCCATTGGGGCCAATAATTCCAACAATACCGGCAGGAGGTAAAGAAAAATTCAGGTTATCGAATAAAATTTTATCGCCATAGGCCTTAGTTACATTTGTAGCCTCAATTACAACATTACCCAAACGTGGCCCTGCCGGAATAAAAAGTTCTAATTTATCTTCTCTTTCTTTTCCATCTTCAGATGCCAGTTTGTCGTAATTAGCCAAACGAGCTTTGGATTTAGCGTGACGTGCTTTTGGTGCCATACGTACCCATTCAAGCTCACGCTCTAATGTTTTCTGGCGTTTACTTTCTGTTTTCTCTTCCTGCGATAAACGTTTTGCTTTTTGATCTAACCAGCTGCTGTAATTTCCTTTCCATGGAATTCCCTCGCCACGGTCTAATTCTAAAATCCATCCTGCAACGTTATCCAGAAAATACCTATCGTGAGTTACGGCAATAACAGTACCTTCGTAATTTTGTAAAAACTGCTCTAACCAATCAATACTTTCGGCATCCAAGTGGTTGGTTGGCTCATCCAGTAATAAAACATCAGGATGCTGCAATAACAAACGGCACATGGCCACACGGCGACGCTCACCACCAGAAAGTACACCAATTTTAGTTTCAGGATCAGGACAACGTAAAGCGTCCATCGCTCTTTCTAATTTCGAATCAATTTCCCAGGCACCTAAAGCATCAATTTTATCTTGTAATTCACCTTGTCTCGCCATTAATTTATCCATGGCATCAGGGTCAGAATAATTTTCTTCTAATCCAAAGGCTTCATTAACCTCTTCATATTCCTTTAAAATGGCTGTTGTTTCTGCTACACCTTCTTCCACCACTTCGCGAACGGTTTTCTCCGGATCAAGAATTGGCTCCTGAGCAAGGTAACCAACAGAATAACCAGGCGAAAAAACTACTTCACCTTGGTACGCTTTGTCTAAACCAGCAATAATTTTTAGTAAAGATGATTTACCAGAGCCATTTAAACCAATCACACCGATTTTTGCACCGTAAAAGAAAGAAAGGTAAATATTTTTTAAAACCTGTTTTTGTGGGGGGTAAATCTTATTTACACCCGCCATTGAAAATATGATCTTCTCGTCAGACATGTATATATGCTTTAAAATTTAATTTTTCTGTAATAATAAACCAAGGTATGCCTCAAAACTAAATAATTTGAGCCCTACAGTTCGTATAAATGGTTGCAAAGATAAGGAAGCTATGTAGTTAACCAAAGGTTTTATTTTAAAACGAGAAAGTTTAAGTGTCGGATGCCTCCAATTACCATTTAATAATTCTGATCATGCTATTGGAATAGGAAAAAGGGGGGTATTATTTGTTTTTTCACCATCACTGACTAAAAAAAAGCCACTAAGTTGACTTATTAAAATAAAATGATTTTACATTCTATTATTTAGAATGATTCTTGTTAACTTAGCCAAAATTCTTTTTGCCTAAAATAACAGGTTGGCTATCGAATCATTATCAAAACTATTTAGCTCAAAAAATGAAAAAAATTCTTTTAGCTGTTCTTGCAATGGCTGCTTTAAGTTCACAGGCTCAAAAAAATACGCTTCTTGAGCAGTCGTTCTGGAAAGGAAATACAGACCTTGCTGCCGTCAAAGCTGAAATTGAAAAAGGCAACAGCCCTTCTCAGTTAAATCAAATGTCGTTCGATGCGGCCTTTTTTGCCATTAATAATGAGGCACCACAGGAAACCATAGAATTTCTTTTGGCTCAGCCTGGAAATAGCGCGAATAAATTATTGCACGACAGCAGAACTTACTTGTTTTCGGCGGCATCAAAGGGTAACATCCCGGCCATGGAATACCTTTTGAAAAATGGGGCTAAGATTGATATTCAGGATAGCCACGGATACACACCATTAACGTTTGCTGCGGTTGCTGGGCAGCCCAATACTAAAGTTTACGATTTATTGATTCAAAAAGGCGCCGATGTTAAAAAAGACCTGAATCATGATGGTGCAAATGCACTTTTAATTGCCATTTCTAACGATAAAGATTTTAAGCTAACGGATTATTTTACCTCAAAAGGCTTGAGCTTAAACAGTACAGATGCGGCTGGAAATACTGCTTTTAACTATGTAGCAAAAAGCGGAAACATCGAACTGATGAACAAATTGATTGCAAAGGGCGTTAAATACAACGATAATGCAATTTTAATGGCTGCACAGGGTGGTCGTGGTACTTCAAACGGTTTAGCTGTTTTTCAGTACTTAGAAGGACTTAAATTAAAGCCTTCGGTAATTGGCAGCAATGGCGAGAATGCTTTATTTTACATAGCCCGCAAACCAAAACAAGACGAAGTAATCAATTATTTTCTTTCGAAGGGAGTAGATGTTAACCAGGCAGATAAAGACGGAAACACGGCTTTTATTAATGCTGCTGGTTTTAACAGGGATTTAGCCAGCCTTGAATTGCTTTCAAAAAGTGTAAAAAATATCAATCAAACAAATACTAAAGGTGTTTTTGCCTTAGCTATGGCTGTTCGCAATAACACTGGCGACGCAGTAAAGTTCCTTTTAGATAAAGGTGCCGATTTGAATGCGGTTGATAAAGATGGCAACAATTTGGCGTATTATCTTTTTCAGGCTTATAGTCCGCGTGGAATGGAAGATTTTAATGCAAAACTTAAAATTTTAACCGATAAAGGATTTAATATCGGTACT
Source organism: Pedobacter nototheniae (assembly GCF_032678625.1). Taxonomy (GTDB): domain Bacteria; phylum Bacteroidota; class Bacteroidia; order Sphingobacteriales; family Sphingobacteriaceae; genus Pedobacter; species Pedobacter nototheniae_A. The sequence continues at coordinate 298,706 of NZ_JAVTSO010000006.1, forward strand.
GTGCAACCGAATGGAAATTCGCTTTACCATTTGGCTGTTGCTAAAAATGACCTGGCTTTAGTTAAACTGGTTGAAGGTTTTAAAGTGGATGTCAATTTGAAAAACAAAGAGGGGTATACTGCTTTGCATAAAGCGGCTATGACCGCCAAAGACACAGAGTTGATGAAATACTTAATTTCTGTTGGTGCTAAAAAAGACATTGCTACAGACTTTAAAGAAACGCCTTACGATCTGGCCTCAGAGAACGAATTTTTAACCAAGAATAAAATATCAATCGATTTTTTAAAATAATAAAATGAATAACTTTTATAAATTATGCCTGGCTTTAGTGTTGGTTATTTCAATTCCAGGGTTTTCTTCTGCACAGAAAACAACCAAATATAAGTGCATGGTGCAAATGACCAATTATATGGGCGAGGGTGCTTATATTGTGGTTTCCTTAATTGATGCAAAAGGTGGCTATGAGAAAACACTATATATAATGGGTTCTGATAAAAAATGGTATCCCGATCTTAAAGAATGGCATAAAGCATTCAAGAAAAAACCAACCAACATCAGCGCAGTAACTGGTGCATCGGTTACTGGGGGCGACCGTAGCGTAACGGTTTTGGAAATTGAAGATGCTAAATTAAATAAAGGCTATAAATTGCGTTTTGAAACAGCTGTTGAAGACAATAAATATTACACTAAAGATGTAGAAATTCCTTTAACTACAGAGGGTTTAGCTGCTAAAACTGAAGGTACCGGTTACATCAGATACGTTCGTTTAAGCGCTAACTAAAAAAGCTTAATAAATGACAATTTCAATTTGGAGATACAGCCACTTAGCATTGGCTGTATCTTCTTTTCTTTTTATAACCTTAGCTTCCGTTACAGGAATTGTGCTCTCTTTCAAACCTGTAACCGAGAAAACACAACCTTATAAAGCTAAAAATTTTAATCAGCTTACTGTAGCAGGGCTTATTCCAACCCTTCAAAAATCATATACCGACATTAGCGATGTTACTATTGATGCCAATCAATTTGTAATGGTTAACGGAACAGATTTAAACGATCAATCGGGAAAGTTTTATGTTAATCCTGAAACGGGAAAATCTTTAGGGAAAGTAGGGAAAGAGAACGAATTTTTCAGGTGGGCAACCACTTTACACCGGTCGCTTTTTTTGCATGAAACCGGGCGGTTTTTTGTAGGTTTAACGGCTTTTCTTTTATTTCTTATCGCCACTTCCGGAACGATATTGATTATTCAAAGACAACGGAGCCTGAAAAAGTTTTTCGGTAAAATTGTAAAGGATGGTTTTGCCCAGTATTATCATGTTGTATTGGGTAGGTTAATGCTTATTCCCATCATCCTCATTTCTTTAAGCGGAACATTTTTATCGCTCCAACGCTTCGGAATTATTAAAGAACAGAAAATTGTGCACAAGGTTGATTTTGATGCCTTGAAAACGACGTCTGCAAAAAAAATCAATGATTTTGAAGTATTTAAAAATATCCCATTAAGCAAACTTCAGTTAATTGAATTTCCATTCTCAGAAGATGTTGAAGATTATTTTACACTTAAGCTTGATGATAAGGAGGTTACCGTTAACCAGATTACGGGAGAAATATTAACAGAACAGGCGTACTCAAAAGCCACTTTGTTGAATAATTTGAGTATGGATTTGCATACAGGCAGAGGAAGTGCAATTTGGGCAATCTTATTGGCCGTAGCTTCAGCAAATATTCTATTCTTTATTTATTCGGGTTTTGTAATTATGTGGAAACGCAGATCGAACCGGATTAAAAACAAATACAAAGCAGAACAAGCTGTTTTTGTTATTTTAGTAGGTTCTGAAAATGGAACTACTTTTCGCTTCGCAAAAGCCATACACGATCAATTGCTAAAAAACGGGCAAATTTCTTTTATGGGCGAACTCAATGATTACCAGATTTTCCCTAAAGCACAGCAGTTGTTGGTTTTTACGGCAACTTATGGTCAGGGTGAAGCACCTACAAATTCAACTAAATTTAAAGCATTATTAGAAAAATACGAACAGCCCAATTTAATAAGTTTTGCTGTAGTGGCTTTTGGTTCTCATGCGTATCCTGATTTTTGCAAATTTGGTTATGAAGTTAATAATGCACTTTCGCATCAGTTGTGGGCAAAACCGTTACTGGAGATTCATACCGTAAATGATCGTTCCCCCGAAGAATTTACAAGGTGGGCAACTTTATGGGCCCAGAATTCTAACATGACACTAAGTTTATTGTCGAAATTTTTGGAAGCCAAACCCGTAAAAACACATGAGTTTTCTGTAACAGAGAAAAAAGTTTCTGCTCATGCAGAAACTTCATTTATTATCCGGCTTAGCCCAAAAAAGAGAAAGCGATTTACCTCAGGCGATTTGCTGGCTATTTATCCGGCAAACGATTACAGAGAACGGCAATATTCTATTGGCAGGATCGGGAAGGATGTTCAGTTAAGCGTTAAGCTTCATGAAGGTGGTTTAGGTTCTGGCTTTTTACACAAGCTTAAAATTGGACAAACGTTAAATGCGACAATCATTAAAAACGAACATTTCCACTTTCCCGAAAAAGCCAAAACAGTGATTATGGTATCGAACGGAACAGGGATTGCACCATTTTTAGGCATGCTCGATCAACATAGCAAAGGCAGGGATATTCACCTTTATTGCGGTTTTAGAAATGAACTCTCTTTCGGGCTTTACAAAAGTGCATTAAATATAGAAATGGAGAAACTGAGTAAGTTAAACGTAGCTTACTCGCGTGAAGGTGAAAAACAATATGTTAAAGATTTATTGGCGAAAGATGAAAGCTTTGTCTTTCAAACCTTGAAAAGTGGGGGCGTAATTATGCTATGCGGTTCGTTAAGTATGCAAAATGATGTTGTTAACTGGCTTGAGGCCCATTGCCAGCAGTTGGAAGGTAAAAGCATAAGCTATTATCAGTCGCGTAAACAAATACTTATGGACTGTTATTAGTATTTTGATTTGAAAATAGATTAGCGCGTTACGTTTTGAGACGGCCACATTGTTTTACAATTTCTTTTTCCATTTATTAATTGTTTTCTGACTAAGATTGTCCGAGTGGAAAACCTGACCATCATCGCCAAACATCATGCAGCTGTATTTAGGGAATTTGTTAATGAATTTAAGTCCTGCCACTTTTCCTAAAACCATCATGGATGTGCTAAAGCCATTTGCAAGTTCGGCATCTGGTCCAAAAACAGTAACGCTCGATAAACCCGTAGCCGGATAACCCGTAACCGGATTAATAATGTGCGAATATCTTTTTCCATTAAGGATTACAAATTTTTCGTAACTACCCGAAGTAACCACGGCGCCGCCATGTAAAGGAACAACTGCATACAGGCTATCTTTATGAAAAGGGTTCGTAATGCCGATGGTCCAGTTATGGCCGTTAGGATGTTTGCCCCAGGTACTCATATCGCCCGATCCATTCACGATACCCGAGTTAATTCCTCTTTTAAGCATCATATCTCTACATCTATCGGCAGCATAACCTTCTCCTAATGCACCAAAACCAATCTTCATGCCTTTTAACCTAAGAAAAATGGTCAAATTTATGCTGTCCAGAATGATGTTTTTATAGCCTACTTTTTCCACGGATTTCTCAATCGCTTCAGGGCTTGGCATTTCAGTCATAGATCCATCAAACTTCCAGATTTTATCCATTGCGGCAAAGCTAATGTCGAAGGCACCATCCGTAATTTTGGATAAGTACAATGCTCTTTTGGCAAGGTTAAATACTTCTTTATCAACTTTAACCGGTTTAATGCCTGCATTTCTGTTCACTTCCGAAATTTGTGTTTCGGGTTTCCAGTCAGAAATCAGAAATTCTATTCTACTGATTTCGTGGATGACGGTATCTATATTTCTGTCTGCAGTTTTTGCATCACGAGCTACAATGGTAATGTCAAATTTACTGCCCATTAATAACGTGGTTTTTTTTCTTAATACCTGGGCGGAAACGTTTAAGCTTAAAAAAATGAATAAAATGGCTAATGGTTTCAAAGTATCAGTTGGAATTAATTTTAAATAAAGCGTACTAAATAAGCCGTGACGCGGAGTGCTCCAAATATAATCAAATGGAATGATTTGTTAATTCCAGATTTTTGAATGCATTTTCTGCTAAAAGATGTCATTCTACTTTATTTATACTGTCAAAAGTTGTAAATTGCAGTAAGAAAAAGCAACAAATTGTCAGGTTATTTGCTTTATATAATCCTTACAAAAAACCGACAAAATGAATTTAACAGGGAGTTAACCTAAATTATCCTTTTTCAAAACCCATAAAAAGGCTTTTTACGTAAATAGGGGAAGAGCCATAACGATATATTATTACTGTTTTTAATGCATTGGTTTTTGGTTTATCTGCCTTTTATCCACTGATATGGCGCAATTGTTGATAAAATAAACAAAACAGCACGTTCGTTTTTATAAACTTATTTTATAGATTAGTGGCGAGCTGTTTAAGAAAGGTATTATGGAAGCAAAATTTTCACCACAGGTTAAAGATGTAATCTCTTTTAGTAGAGAAGAGGCCTTGCGTTTAGGGCACGATTACATTGGTACCGAACATTTATTGTTGGGCCTCATCCGCGAAGGGGATGGTATGGCTATAAAAATTTTACGATCGTTAGGGGTTGATACCGGTAAATTACGTCGCTCTATAGAAGATGCCGTTCGTGGTACTTCGAGTGTTACCGTTAATCTGGGAAATATTCCTTTAACGAAACAGGCAGAAAAAGTTTTAAAAATTACTTACTTAGAAGCTAAGATATTTAAAAGTGACTTAATTGGTACCGAACATTTATTGCTTTCGGTTTTGCGGGATGATGATAACATCGCTTCACAAATTTTATTGCAATACGGCGTTACTTATGATGTTTTTAAACAGGAGGTAGAAGTGAATAAAAACGGTTTCAGAGATGATATCTCTAATAGTGCCTCAACAGGTGGCGATGATGATTATCGCGAAGATGAAGCTTTTAGCACACCTAAAAAAGTTTCTGATATTAAATCCAAAACACCTGTTTTAGATAATTTCGGTCGTGATTTAACCAAGGCTGCAGAAGAAGGTCGTTTAGACCCGATTGTGGGCCGTGAAAAAGAAATTGAGCGGGTATCTCAAATTTTATCCCGCCGTAAAAAGAATAACCCGATTTTAATCGGAGAACCAGGTGTTGGTAAATCAGCCATTGCAGAAGGTTTAGCCTTACGCATTGTACAACGCAAAGTTTCCCGTGTATTGTTTAACAAACGCGTAGTTACTTTAGATTTAGCTTCGTTAGTGGCCGGTACAAAATACCGTGGACAGTTTGAAGAGCGTATGAAAGCTGTAATGAACGAACTTGAAAAATCAACTGATGTGATCTTATTTATTGATGAGATTCATACCATTGTTGGTGCAGGTGGCGCATCAGGCTCTTTGGATGCTTCGAACATGTTCAAACCGGCATTAGCCAGAGGAGAAATCCAATGTATTGGTGCAACTACTTTGGATGAGTACCGTCAGTACATTGAAAAAGATGGCGCTTTAGACCGACGTTTTCAAAAAGTAATGGTTGAACCTGCTACACCAGACGAAACTGTAGAGATTTTAACGCGTATTAAAGATAAGTATGAAGAACATCACGGTGTAACGTATACCGATGAGGCCATTTTAGCTTGTGTTACTTTAACTTCACGTTATATTTCTGATCGTTTCTTACCGGATAAAGCTATTGATGCTTTGGATGAAGCCGGTTCGAGAGTTCACTTAACCAATATTCATGTTCCTCAAAATATTATAGATATCGAGGCTAAAATCGAAGATATTAAGTTAGAGAAAAACAAGGTTGTTCGTAGTCAGAAGTATGAGGAAGCAGCAAAACTTCGCGATACCGAGAAAAATTTAATTGAAGAATTAGATAAAGCCAAAGCTGAGTGGGAAGCAGAAACCAAAACTAAACGTTACGAAGTATCAGAAGATAATGTAGCCGAAGTTGTGGCCATGATGACTGGCATTCCGGTACAACGTGTTGGACAAACCGATAGCCAGAAGCTATTGAATATGTACGATAAAGTTGCGGAAAAAATTATCGGACAAGATGATGCAATTAAGAAATTAACCAAGGCTATTCAACGAACCAGAGCCGGATTAAAAGATCCTAAAAAACCAATTGGCTCATTTATTTTCTTAGGTCCAACAGGTGTTGGTAAAACTGAATTGGCAAAAGAACTTGCACGTTTTATGTTTGACAGTGACGATTCACTGATCCAGATTGACATGAGTGAGTATATGGAGAAATTTGCAGTTTCACGTTTAGTGGGTGCGCCTCCGGGATATGTAGGTTACGAAGAAGGTGGACAATTAACAGAAAAAGTTAGAAGAAAACCTTATGCTGTAATCTTATTGGATGAAATTGAAAAAGCTCACCCGGATGTATTCAATATCTTATTGCAGGTTTTAGACGAGGGACAATTAACAGATAGTTTAGGACGTAAAGTTGATTTTAGAAATACAATCATCATTATGACTTCAAATATCGGAGCACGTCAGCTTAAAGATTTTGGACAGGGTGTAGGTTTTTCTACCTCAGCAAAAACCAATCAGGCCGAATCTCATAGCCGTGGCGTAATAGAAAGTGCCTTGAAACGTGCATTTGCGCCCGAATTTTTAAACCGTGTTGACGACGTAGTTGTATTCAACAGTTTGGGTAAAGAAGAAATTTTCAAAATCATTGATATTGAATTAAAAGCTTTATTCGGTCGCGTTCATAACTTAGGTTACGAAATTGCATTAACAGAAAATGCTAAAGATTATATTGCTGAAAAAGGTTTTGACAGTAATTTTGGAGCCCGCCCTTTAAAAAGAGCAATTCAGAAATATTTGGAAGATCCGATTGCAGAAGAAATTCTGAAAGGTGAATTGGCAGAAGGAGATGTTTTAGAAATCGATTATGATAAAGAAACAGAACTCATTTCCATTCATCACAGAAAAGGCGAATCTAAAAAAGAAGAGTCTAAAGAAGAAGATTCTTCAAGCAAATAAAAAAAGCTCCGGATTTTAATCCGGGGCTTTTTTTTGCACGTTTTTTCCCTCACTCTTGATTGTTTCAGGCGCTGGATTATTAATAATATGAAATTGGAATTGTTTTTTTAAAAAAGAAAGCCATCATTAATGATATTACACTTATTTTAGAGCAATCAAATTACTGTTATGAAATTCATATTTACCCCACTTGCATGCATTATATTATGTTTTGCATCCTCTTGTAAAAAAGAAACCGATACTAAAAAGGTTGATATTGATAACACTGTTGTGACGAATATTAATAACGATTTGTTGCTAAAACTGGTTAACAATATCCGTGTATCTGGTTGCAATTGTGGTACAACTGTTATGCCTCCGGTTCTTACAATATCCTGGAGCAATACGCTTGCCTCAGCGGCAATAAGCCATAGCAAGGATATGGCAGCAAAAAATGTGCTTACGCATGATTCATCTAATGGGCAAAATACCGGGCAAAGGTTAACGGCCATGGGTTATACCTGGGTAGCATATGGAGAGAATATTGCGCAAGGTCAAACCACAGAACAACAGGTTTTCAATGATTGGATTCAAAGCGAGGGTCATTGTAAAAATATTATGAATGCCCAGGTTACTGAAATGGGCGTTGCAAGGCAGGGCGCGTTCTGGACACAGGATTTTGGAAAGCGTTAAAGAATTTAAAATCAGTAGCCATAAATTTTAACACAAACGTTTGATTGCGCATGCTGACTTAATTTTTTTTAGATAAAAGGAATGTTTTTCATTCCTTTTATTCGTTTATAGAGCCTGTAAAGAGTCAGAACTATTGTAATGTTTTTAGTAAAAGCATGAAAAGCATAGCGTTTTCCTCCTTTTTTATGAATTTTATTTCGAAAATAAGGTTTCTGGGTAAAGCAGAAAATATAACCAGGTTTAATATCTAAAGCTTAGTCAAACGTTTGTGCTTTGTTTTTACATTCTATTTTTGGTTTCAATAGCTAGTTTAGTTCTTAATAGACTAAACTAAAACTCGAAGATGATGGATGCCAAACAGCTAACCGAAACGGATGTACACAATCTTTTTATCGGAAATTATCTTAATTTGATTCATTTTGCTACTCCGTTCGTTTCTCAGGAGCATCATACCAATACATCAGCATTACCATGTTGGAAATTAAAACTGCTGCGGCAAAATCTACCCATCTGCAGAAGCTAACCTTTATAAACAACAAAATATCTACCTATGAAAAAACTAATTAATTTACTATTAATGACCGGCATAATGATGTCGGCTTGTAAAAAAGAAAACATCGAGGTTTCTGCTGAACCTGCTAAAGCAGATATAACCATAACGGGATCGTCTGTTTCGGGGCCAACACCCGGAACATTTACTTCTGATAAGTCGAGAAATCTTAACCTGGTCTATTTTGTTCCAAACGATGTAACTCCCGTTTTAAACTACCAGAGCCGCTTAAGTGCTTTAATGATCTGGACACAGGATTGGTATAAAAATCAAATGACTTTAAACGGTTATGCAAACAAAACTTTTGGTTTATATACCGATGCCAATAAAACCAATGTTAAAATTATCACCATTTACGGTACAAAAGGCAAAGCAGATTATTCTTACGATACGGGTGCAAACAATGTAATGGCTGAAATAAACAGCTATTTTACTGCACACCCTGAAGATAAAACCAGCGATCATTCTTTGGTTATCATACCGCGTTATCTCATTAAATCAGATGGTAATCCAAGCGGTGGACCCTTTTTTGGCCTTGGAAAATGGTGCTTTGTACTCGATTACGAAGAAATGGATATTGCTAATTTAGGCAAAACAGATGCTTTAGGAAATCGCTTTAGCGTTTGGTTTGGTGGTATGGTACACGAACTTGGGCATGGATTAAATTTGCCGCATAACTGTCAGAAGGTTTCTGAAAATAACGACCCCAATAAGGGAATGGCTTTAATGTGGGCTGGAAATGGAACTTTAGGTAAATCGCCGACTTTTTTAACAGCTGCTGATGCTGCTACCTTAAATTCTAATCAGATTTTTAATAATGACAATAAAACATATTATGGTACTGTAAATGCAGGAATAACAAAAATACATGCTGATTATTCGGCCTCAAAACAAGCAATTGTACTTTCCGGACGATTTAAAACCGACGTAAAAGTAAACAGCATTTTATACTATAACGATCCCAATGTGAATAACGAAGGGACAGGAGCAAACCGGGATTATAACGCGGTTACCTGGGAATCTAAAACGATAGGAACCGATAGTTTTTATGTAGAAATGCCCGTGAGTGAGTTTAAATATAAAGACGGCAATCCTTACGAATTAAGGATCCGCCTGGTACACGAAAATGGGTCTATTAGTCAAAACGCTTACAATTATGCATTTGTAAATAATATACCTGTACTAACCTTTTCTTCTAAAAACGAATTGAGTAAACAAGGTTGGTCTGTTGCTTCTTTTAGCTCGGAAGAAACATCTGGTGAAGGAACCATAAACGGAAGGGCCAATACCGTAATTGATGATAACCCATCTACCTATTGGCATTCGCGGTGGACAGGAACAGCCGCCGCTTATCCGCATGAAATTGTTATAGATATGGATGCGGTAAAAAGTGTACAAGGAATAAGTTTAACTCAAAGGAGTGGACTGCAACGGGCTGTTAAAGATTTTGAAATTTTATCCAGTACCAACGGAACAACATTTACATCTGAAGGAAATTTTGTCGCAGCTAATGCTAATGGACCTCAATATTTTAATTTAACAACGGTAAGGTCAATACGCTATTTTAAGATTATTGCTAAATCAGCATATGACGGATTGCAATTTGCGTCAATTGCTGAATTAGGCGCTTTCTAATTTTTTGTTTTTGCAGAGAAAGTCCCGAAAAGGGACTTTCTTTTAATGACCTAAAGAATTAAAATAATTCCATTTGAGAACCAGGTACTTTAAAAATGTGGTGATTTAGTGCAATGTCTTTAACATTTAAACCATTTAACCTGCAGTGCAGTCTGAAATTATCTCTGATCATTTGAGCAATATTTCCGCCACCTCTCATCCTTTCACCAAACCGACTGTCGTTTACATTTCCATTATGGCAATTTTGGATCATGTGCCAAACCTTTTCAAACCGATCAGGAAAGTTTTTTCTCAGCCAGTCTTCAAATATTTGCCCGATGGCGCCATTTAGCCTAACTATGGTATAACCCGCCCTTATTGCACCGGCATTGGCAACAGCCTTTAAAACTGATGGTATTTCGTGATCACTTAGTCCAGGTACCAGTGGTGCAACCATTACACCAACCGGAATGTTTAGTTTGCTGAGTTCTTCAACCACCTTAAGTCTCTGTTTAGCGGTGGTGGTTCTGGGTTCCATAACTTGCCTCAGTTCTTCATTTAAACTGTTAATGGATACATAAACCATGCATAGATTTAGCTTTGCCATTTCCTGTAAAATATCCTTGTCCCTTAGGATTAAAGAATTTTTGGTAATCATACCAATTGGTTGTTTATACTCCAGCGCAATTTCCAGTAATTGGCGGGTAAGCCTGAATTTTCTTTCCGCAGGCTGATAACAATCTGTATTACCTGATAAGGAAATGGTGGTTGCATCCCAGCCTTTCTTTTCTAAGAACTTTTTAAAAAGGGCAGGTGCTTCTTTTTTAACAATAATTTTTCTTTCAAAATCCAATCCGGCACTATAACCCCAATACTGGTGTGCATTTCTGGCATAACAATATGTACAACCGTGCTCGCATCCCTGGTAAGGGTTTAACGAATATTCCATACCAACATCCGGACTTTCGACCTTATTGACAATAGTTTTAGAATTATCAAATAAAAAGGTTGTTTTATGATCGCTTTCTTCCCAATCATCAATTCCTTCAACATGTTCTTTTACGTAATCATCCTTTAGAAACTTATTATGTGGATTAACCTGCGCTCCGCGTCCCCTGAAATATGGTTTATCATCATCCTCAATCATAACATTAAAATTACTAATATTTTTAGTAATTTTAATGTTTGTTGAAAAATATTGTTTAGAATTTTAGTGCTTTTACTTTTTTAAAGGAATATAATCCATTGGTACCATGTCGGCTATTTTTTCATATGCCCAGTAGCCTTCAAACAGTAATGACCGGGAATCATAAATGCCCCCGTTTTCGTAAAAACGAACAGGTCCATCCATTAAATTAACAACCGAAATTTCATTTTCGGGAACATCTAATGGCCTAAATATCCAGAAACCCGTTTTAGAATATTCAAATGATTCTTTTTCCTTTGTGTATTGTACGCAAAGCGCATCGGTGTAGTTAAGCCATTTTAAATTTTGATTGTAATGGTGTACCAAAGTATCTGTTAACAACTCCGCACGGCTAAACTTGTCGATAGTTTTTGGCATTTCTTTTTGCTTTGTCCAAAAGGCGAGTAATGCTGTATCGACTTTACCTGCTGTTTTTCTTATGCCTGTTTTTTCGGGTAATGTTTTAATTTTGAAAAGGTTTTCATTTATCACGGCTTCGGGGTATCGGTTTGGATTTGGAATTTTAACCATTTTGGTCAAAATAAATCCTTCTTCATTAATTTTCCCGGCATATAGCGATCTAAAAAAATGCTGCGAAGAACCATAATAAGCGGTTTCGCGGGCTGCAATATATTTCTTCTTTCTGGCTGCAGAAGCTTTTAACTCTTCAAAAAAGGGATGCCCTGAATAATAAATAATATGAGTTCTGGAGTTATACTCGAAATGATCGAGCATATATTTTAACCGATAACCCAAAGCTTTATTCTCAACGATTAAAAACTCTGTTGTGCTAACGGTTAAGGTACTTTGAGTAACATCAAAATCAACATTTAAAACCTGCGGATTTAGAATTTTGCATTGTAAAGCATTAGGTGTTTTACCAATAAAAAACTCTTTAAACTGGTTAATGTATTTTTGTCTGTTCGGATCTGCACGAATAACGACTTCGCCTAACTGAACCGTATTTTCTTTCAAAACCAATTCCAACTGAACAGATTTATCTGAAATAATTACACTTTTTGAGTAGGGAAGGTAGCCCACCATTTGAACCAGGATATCGTAACTTCCTGGCTTAAGGTTACTGATTTTAAATCTGCCGTCATTATCCGCAACTGTGGATACTTTATAACCACTTAAATACACGCCTGCACCAGGTAAACTTTCCCTGTTATCTTTAACAATACCACTAATGGTAAATGTATTTTGAGCGAATGCATTAGTACCTATAACCATCAGGATGAGGGATACCAAAAGGCTTTTAATCATGAAAGCGAATGTAGCCAAAACGCTTAATATTTATTAAAAACTAAAAAGATTTTTAACAATTTTAACATTTACGCTAAACATAGCCTTAAAATGTAGCTATCTTCCTGGCGGAAGGTAATCCATGGGTACACTATCGGCTATTTTCTCCCAGGCCCAATAGCCTTCAAAAAGCATTGATCTTGGATTATAGGCGGCTCCATTCTGATAAAAATAAATTGGTGTTATGAGTGTATTAATTAAAGATATTTGATAATCAGGAATGTCCAAAGGTCTCGCAATGGAAGTGTTTATCATATTGGCATAAGCCTTATCTTCTCTTTCTTTAATGTAAATTACATACAGAACATCTGTAAAGGTTAAATATTTAAAAATATTATTGTACTTGTGGACGAGGGTATCTGGTGTAACAAGCTGACGATTAAGAACAGAAATACTCTCGGGTAGTCTTTTTTTTCCAGCCCAATAACTTAAAGAATCGTTGCCATGCCCCAGGCGAATTGTGCTATTGATGCCCGAAGGCATCAATTTTTTAATATTACGTTCAATTATCGCATCAGAGGGTCTTTCCGGGTTCTTAATTTTGCTTAATTTGTGAATAATGAAACCTTCTTCAGTAGCTTTTCCCTGGTACAAGGATGTAAAAAAGTGCTGTGAGGAACCCTGGTAAGCCGTTAATCTTTTTTGAGCCCATTTTTTTTGCCTTCCGGAAGAACCTTTTAAATCTTCATAATATGGATAACCTTCATAATAAATGATTCTGCTTTTATAATTGTATTCAAAATTGTTCACCAGGTATTTGATTCGGTAACCGAGTGCCCTGTTTTCAATAATTAAAAAATCTGTTGTTTTTACTTTTAAAGCTTGTTCTTCATGGTCATAATCCACATATAAAATTTCAGGATTTAAAATTTTACACTGTGCGGCATTGGGAGTAGTGCCAATAAAATAATCGGTAAACAGTTTAATGTATCTTAAACGGTTAGGATCTGCAGTAATGGTTACTTCGTTAAGCTGAACAGCGTTTTCTTCGAGTCTTATTTCGAGATTCAGGTTTTTATCTCCAATAACCACATTGCTATTGGTCGCCTTATATCCGATCATTTGAACCAGAATATCGTAATTTCCTGGTTTCAGGCTTAACGAAAAGCCTCCATCATTATTGGTTGATGTCGCAATTTTATAACCGCTAACATATACGCCAGCGCCTGGTAAAGGATTGCCTTGTTTATCTTTTATTGTTCCGCTCAGGGTAAAGTTTTGCTGTGCAAAAGCAAGTGTAGATATTTGAACAAATAAAAGCAGGGAAATGATTTTTCTCATACCCAAATATAAACTAATTAGTTAGTTGTTTTGCGCCTTTAGTACTTGTAATTTTTAAATAATAGTTTTAAATTACGTTAAACTAAATTAATTGTTATGAACTTAAAGTCACAGTCTCTATCAAGAGGAGAGATGAAAAAAATTGTAGGCGGGGATTATCATCTTTTTCTATGCCCCGTGTGTATTGAAAACCCACATTTTAATAGTGCAGGTTGTCAACCCTGGAGTTGTTCACCCACGGAAGTTTCTCCTTGCGTTATAACTTTAGAAAATCCCTGCACTCCTTAACAGAATGAAAGGTAGCTGTCTATTAATTAAAGACACCTACCTTTATTAAAAAACTATCCTAATAATTCTTTAGCATTTTCAATGGCGGACGCCCCGGGATTTTTACCGCTTAACATTTCTGCTATGGCTTCGATTCTTTCTTCCTGTTTTAATTTTCTGATTCCGGTGGTTGTTTTTCCTGCAGTTTCATTTTTATGCACGAAATAGTGCGAATTACCTTTGGCCGCAATTTGAGGTAAGTGTGTAATCGAAATCACCTGCATGTTTTCTCCAAGTTCGGCAATTACTTCACCAACTTTCAAAGCTGTTTCACCAGAAATACCGGTATCAATTTCGTCAAAAATTAAGGTTGGCAAGGAAGTGTGTTTGGCCAATAAACCTTTAACTGCCAACATCAGGCGGGATAATTCTCCGCCGGAAGCAACCTTATTAACCGGAGCAGGCGCCTGGCCTGCATTTGCTGTAAAAAGTAAAGTGATTTCGTCAAGCCCATCTTTATTTAAATCGGATGATTGCTTTTGCGCTAAAACTAATTTAGCATTTGGCATACCAACTTTTTTTAAAGTATCAGCGGTTTGTTCTTGTACCAATTGAATAGCCTTTTTACGATTTATACTTAGCTGCTGCGCTTGTTTAGTTAAATCTTGTTTAAGCTTTTCAGTTTCTTTTGTTAATTTTTCGATGGTTTCATCAGAAGAAAGTAACTGATTTAAATTATTTTCCAGCTGTGCCTGTATCGCAAGCAGTTCAGCATTATTAGAAACACGGTGTTTTTGTTGAAGTGTATAAAACAAATCCAAACGTTCGTTAATGATTTCCAAACGTTCGCTGTTGTGTAGCGTGTTGCTTTCAATTGAAGCGGTTTCATCCGCTACATCTTTAATTTCTATTATTGCTGATCGTAAACGTTCATATAAAACGTGTATGGCAGGGTCGAATTTTTCAATACCTTGTAATTGTAGTGATGATTCTTTTAATAGTTGCAATGCTGAGGGTTCGCTTTCTGTTAATAAACCAGTAGCTGTAACTAAACTTCTTTTAATTGTTTCTGCATGGGTTAAGCGCTGCAGTTCCTGCTCTAAATCTCCTTGTTCAGTATCTTTTAAACTGGCTTGTTCCAGTTCATTAAATAAAAACTGTTCGTAATCCTGCTTATTGCGGGCTTCATCAGCTTCGACAACCAACTTTTTTAAACGGTTGTAATCCTGCTTTAATTTTTTAAAACCTGCCCTATACTCAAAAAGCAATGAAGTATGACTTGCAAGCGCATCAACAATCAGTAATTGAAAATCAGGATCATTTACTTCCTGGGTGGCATGCTGAGAGTGGATATCAATTAGTTTTTCCCCAATTTGTTTTAAAATGGTTAAGTTAACCGGTGTATCATTAATAAAAGCCCTCGATTTTCCGTCAATGGAAATTTCACGTCTTAATATACTTTCATTGAAAAAATCAAGGTCCTGTTCTTCAAATGCAGCGCTTAAATTTTCATCGGCCAGTAAAAAGCTACCTTCAATCACACATTTTTTATCCTGATTAAAGAAATATTTGCTTTCTGCACGTTGACCCAAAATGAGGGAAAGCGCACCTAAAATAATAGATTTACCGGCGCCGGTTTCACCAGTGATGATGTTTAAGCCCCTATCAAATTCAATGTCGAGGCTATCAATTAATGCGTAATTACGTATAGAAAGTTTTTGTAGCATAACTATTGCGAAAATAAACAATTAAGCTTGTAGGTTTTAAAAAGGAGTGAGATTTTTTCAAACAAAAAAAGCGAAGAATAATTTCTTCGCTTTAGGGTTTATAATTTGTGTGGTTGTTAGTTTTTCTGTGTTTCTATTTGTTCCTGTTGTTCGGGCTTTTCTTTTCTTTCCGTTTTTTCTTTTCGCTCCTTTAATTCCTGAACATCTTTATCGAATTTTTTTCTCAGTTCCTTGTATTCCGCCGAATCATGTAAATCTCTCATTTCTTTAATTTTTTGCTTCCATTCAGGAGAATTAAATTGCTTACTCATTTCAATGGCATTCTTCTGCATCTTTTCTACACTTGCTTTCCATTCAGGTGTATCATAGCTCTTGGCAATTTCTTCAGCTGTTTTTTGGATTTTTTCAACATTTACTTTCCATTCGTCCGTGTTATATTGTTTTGAAATCGCAATTGCATCTTTTTGGATTTTAGCTATATTTTCTTTCCATTCAGGCGAATCATATTGCTTTGCAATTGCTACTGCATTTTTTTGAATTTTAGCAATGTTGGCTTTCCATTCGGGCGAGTTATAGATCTTTGATGTTTCTCTGGCATTTTTTTGAATAGCGGCAATCTGGGCTTTCCATGCAGGAGAATTAAATTGTTTATAGATAGAAGAAAGTCCAGCGGTATCTAAATTAATTACAATATTGTTGCTATCGATATTATAATTGTAACCATTTCCCAGATATATGCTTCCTTTAAAACCATCCCTAAGACTGTCGGGCATATCTTTAAATGAATTGTATTCAGTTTTTACGCCTTTAGCGTCAACCGTTACGATTTTAACTTTCCTCTTCTTGGTTGTATCTGTATAAGCAATGGTTTTGGCATAATCGGCATCAGGAGTACTGTTTAATACATAGGTTTTTATTGCTTTTATGGCTTCTTTTTTCTTTTCGGCAGGATTTATCCAGGCAATTGAAAATAAACAGGCAATACCTAATGTTAAGGCAGCCATTTGTTGTTTGGTGTTTAAATAGTTCGTTTTCATATTGGTTATTCTTTTTATGCGTTGATATAAGTTTTGGGTTTTGCCCGTAGCTGCCATGGCATATGCGGGTGTATTTTTATCTTTCAGTAATTCAAGTTTGAGTAGGGCATGGGCATAATTAAGTGGTTTCCCGGTAAATTTCAATACCAGGTCATCGCAGGCATGTTCCCTTTCTATATGTATAAACCGGCCCGCAAGCCAAACAAATGGGTTGAAAAATAGAATGGTTTCAATAGCCGTTTTAATCAGGTTTAACAAAAAATCATTTCTGCGGATGTGTGAAAGCTCGTGGATTAAAATGGCCTCAACCTGTTCAGCATCCAATTGGTTAATCAGCGCAACCGGAAACAAAACAATTGGTTTTAAGTACCCGATAACCAGGGGAACATTTACAATTTCTGAAAGATGAAAACGTATTTTTTTATGGATTTTGAGGTTTGACGTTACTTTTTCAAAAAGTATTTTCCATTCTGCCGGAACCGCACTTAAATATTCATTTTTGAACCTGGCCAATTGCTTATAGCCTTTTAAAATCACAAAAAGCTGCAGTATAATTCCAAGTATATAAAATGCAACTACAATCGGGAAAAACTGTTCAGCTTTGCTGCTTAAGCTTTGTGGTATATTATTTAAATATTGTAATACTTCTGCATTTTCAATCTTTACTCCATTAACCTGGTTCGGGGCTTTTGAAAACATTTGACTTCCTACATTATAGCTAAAACACAAAAACATTAGTACAATAGAAGTAAATGCCATGTTATGTTTATATTTTGAAGCCAGTTTAGGCAGGCTATACAACAAGACAAACAATACTCCGTAAATCAGGGCGCACTGCCAAAGAGAATTTATAATGCTCCAGCCAAATGCTTTGATAAATTGTGGTGCTAAAGTTTCCATGTTTATTGTTTCTGTTTTTTTAAAAGACTAATAAATTCTATAAGGGTTGCTTGTCTGGCCTATTTAAGACCATCTAAATATTTTTTAATTTCTTCTATTTCATCTGCACTTGCACTATGATTACCCAAAGCCTGCATAACTAACCTGGCTGCGGAACCATTAAACACATTGTCGATCATTTTGGTAACCAATTGTTTTTCGGTTCTATCGCGATTAACGAGTGCTTTGTAAATATGAGTCTTTTGGTTTGTGTCTCTTTCTACCATTCCTTTTTCATGCATAATCTGCATAAGTTTCAGGGTAGTGGTATAGCCAGAATCTTTTTTATTTAAAGCCTCATGAACCGTTCTTACCGTTGCGTTACCTTTTTCCCAAAGCACTTGTAATATTTCCATTTCCCCTTCTGTAGGTTTGATACTGGTATTGCTCATTTTGTTACAATTGTTCTACGAATTATTTCGTATTCAAATGTACGAAGATATTCGTAATAACAAAATATTTAATAAAAATTTATAGAAATAAACATAAAATAGAGCATATAGTTGCAGCAGAGATGTATTTTGGTTAAAAAAAATTATCTTTCTGCTATTTGGAATCGAGTAGTTCAGCCAATTTATTGCGTAAATCTTTTCCCTTAATATCTTTGGCAATTATTTTTCCATCAGGATTAATCAACACATTTGCAGGTATAGTTGTAATGCCATAGAGAGTAGCTGCCTCGTTTTTCTTTTTGAGATCGGATAGTTGGATCCATGGAAGTTGATCTTCTTTTATTGCATTTAACCATTTAGATTTATCCGTATCAATTGATATACTTAAAACAGTAAAATTCTTGGTTTTGTATTGGTTAAAAACGGCTAAAATATTGGGATTTTCTGCCCTGCAGGGGCCACACCACGAAGCCCAGAAATCGACAAGAATATATTTATTTCGATAGGCCGAGAGTTTAACAGAATGGCCATTTATGTCATTTTGGGTAAATTCTTTTGCCATCATTCCAACAGTAACTTTTTTACCCTTCATAATCCTTCTGATTATTTCATGCCCTTCAGGCATTGACTTGAGTTCAGTACTTAACCTGGCAAAACTCTTTTCTACCTCCGGTAAATATTTACTGCTACGGGCCATTTGATCTAAGGCCAATAAACTTACATAAGAATTAGGGTGTTTATTTATAAAATTAAACTGAACGGGAAATGTTTCATAATATGCAGCCTCAGCGTTTGCTTTTGTTAAGTTTACCAATGCCGTATCTTTCAATTCTTCGATACTTAGTTTTTCAGGATCTTTTAACTTCTTTCTTTTCTCATAGAGCGGGCTTAATGCTGCATAAAGTTTTGCATAATCATTATTTGATGGAGTGCCGGATATAATTGAATTGCTTAAAGTATCAGGAGAGTTAAGAATAATCTGACCTGCCTCAACATAAACATAATACGAATCGAATAGATCGGCTGTAGTATATTGCGGATTTTGATTTCTACATAGATAACCTCTTACCTTGGATTTAACCGTACCCTTAAAATTGAATGAACCATTATGTATCCAGCTAGAATCGGTGATTAATCGCTTATCCTGTTTATATGATAAGAAAATTTTATCGCCATCTTTATAGGTTTTACCAAAGCCCTGGATAGTAAAAGCCGATTGAGCAAATAAGTTTATGGGGAGGATAAAAATAGTCACTAATAAAAATCTTCTCATCATCTTAGAAACTATGGGTTATCCCTTTTGGTTTAATTTTTCTTTAACCCTTCGTATTTACCAATATTTGCAGGATCAATTTCGGCCAGCATATTATATGCCCTGACACGTTCCTGAGGATTTAGTTTCGAAAGTACATTTGTAATTTCTTCGGCTTTAGACGCAAAATAAACGTTGGGAAAAATAGAACCTAACTTTTGTTTGTCCATTTGCTGAAGCGCAGGTAGGGCAGCCATAATTTGAGTCAGGCCTTTATCATTATCGGTTAACTGATCGAGCCCACTTAAATGGTAGCTGTAAATAAAGTTGCGCAATTCGCCAAAAACTGGATTAAGCACATTCTCATTAAACCAGAAACGATTACGTAAACCATCTGCAGCTTTCCAGCCAGTATTACCAGATGCCTGTGCAAGGTTTAGTATATTTTGTGCTTTCTTAAAATAAGGTGTTCCACCCATTTTACCAAAACTATCTTTATCCATACCAATAATGGTGTAGGCATAATAGCTTAATAATGCACTAATGTTGGAAATGTAATTTTGATCAGAAAAATCGATTGTTGAGCCATCATTAAAGCTAAAGTCGAAATTTTTATCACTCATGTTTAATAATGTACTATTGTACGAACTGTTAAAAACCGGCCTACTGCTTTGAATCTGGGCTTCGGCAGTGTAGCCCGAACCACCATCCCAGGAGTTGATCGTAATGATCAAATTGCAATCTATCCGCTCTTGAGGCTGATAACTTTCATTGCTGAATTTATTGTTATTTAAAAAATCCCGAATTGTTTTCTGCAATGCATCTATTGTTGGTTTACTGATGTTGGAAACCTGTGGCGCAAGCAAAGTAACCCTTGCATTGAGTTCCTGGGCTTGTATTTTTCCAATACCGATTAACAACAGCAAGCAAACAATTCTTTTCATCATTATATAATCTTTAAAATGGCTTCGCAAATATCTTTGGCAACCTCTGTTTTCGATTTGGTATCAAACACCGTTCGCTCAAATGCTTTGTTAAAAATAGTAATTTTATTTGTATCTGATTTAAAACCGGCACCTTTATCATTTAACGAATTAAGTACAATCAAATCCAGATTTTTCTTTTCCAGTTTTCCTTTAGCATAGTTTTCTTCGTCGTTGGTTTCTAAAGCAAAGCCCACTAAAGTCTGGTGTTGTTTTTTAA
Organism: Pedobacter nototheniae; assembly: GCF_032678625.1. Taxonomy (GTDB): domain Bacteria; phylum Bacteroidota; class Bacteroidia; order Sphingobacteriales; family Sphingobacteriaceae; genus Pedobacter; species Pedobacter nototheniae_A. Next base: position 319,190 of record NZ_JAVTSO010000006.1, read on the forward strand.
GTTTTCCTAAAGATGCAAGTACATCAACGGTTTTTTCAAGCGCTAAAATAAACTCGCTTTCCTGTTTTTTAATTTTTTGGGTGGCAACCGTTTTCGGTCGGTAATCTGCCACCGCTGCGCACATTACAGTAATATCCGTGTGCTCAAAAATAGCGGTACAGGCATTAAACATGTCTTGTGCACTCACTACATCAATGCGGTTAACTGGAAATAATGACTTTTGAGCACTCGGTCCCGAAATTAAGGTTACTTCAGCCCCGAGCCTGGTTAATTCATCTGCTATGGCATAACCCATTTTTCCGGAAGAATGGTTTCCTATAAAACGTACCGGATCAATGGCTTCGTAAGTAGGACCGGCCGTTACCATTGCTTTTTTCCCAAATAACGGCATACTTTTTTTTATTGCATCACTAAGAAAGGCAACAATTTCTTCCGGTTCTGCCATTCGGCCTTCACCATATAATCCGCTCGCCAGTTCGCCGTTGGCAGGCGCAATGACAGTATTTCCAAAGCTGGTTATTCTTTTTATATTTTGTTGAGTACTTTCATGTTTCCACATGTCGAGATCCATTGCCGGGGCAACATAAACAGGGCATTTAGCTGAAAGATAAACTGCAGTTAATAAATTATCGCAGATACCATTAGAAAGTTTAGCCAGGGTGTTGGCACTAATTGGTGCAATAATTATTAAATCGGCCCAAAGGCCTAATTCTACATGGTTACTCCATACACCTGTTTCTTCTTCGAAATATTGAGTGTAAACCGGGTTTTTAGAAAGTGTAGCAAGGGTAAGTGGCGTAATGAAATTTGCGCCATCAGGGGTAAGGATAACCTTAACGTTTGCACCAGCTTTAACCAGTAACCGAACTAAGAAAGCCGATTTATAAGCTGCAATGCTACCGCAAACGCCAAGGATAATGTTTTTATTTTTAAGCATACAAGCAGAGGACATTAAGCATAGGGCATAGAGCGTAATGCATAAAAACGCCTTGCTCTAAACGCCATGCGCTATGCTAATTACTTTTGTTCTTTAGCAGGATTTCTGTGATAAATTTTCTCGTTCAAAAACTCATCAATAGCAACTAAAACAGGCTTAGGCATGCGTTCGTAATGCTTGCTGATTTCAATTTGCTCACGGTTTTCAAAAATTTCTTCTAAATTATCGTTGCTTGAAGCAAATTCTGCAAGTTTACCATGCAACTCCTCTTTCATGTTGTTCGAAATCTGGTTTGCTCTTTTAGCAATCACAACTAAAGATTCGTAAAGATTATCAGTTGTTCTGTCTAAATCGTGTACATTTCTGGTAACCGTAGTATTAGGTACAGCAGGTTTGTTAGTATTCATGTGTTACTTGTTTTTTTTATCGGTGTTATTAATGGTAGTGGTATCTTTTAACTTACCAGTTCTTATTAGCATTTCTTTATACTTTGCTTCCTGCGCAGCATAATCAGCCAATTCTATTTTTGCCACAACTAAACCATTTTCTATATCTTGTTTTAGTTGTTTGGCATCATTTGTAAATTTACTCTCAGGATGGTGTTCTGTAAACTCATCGTATAAAGATAAAGCTTCGTTGTAACGATCTTCCTGACGGATTGCATAACTATTTTTCGCATACAAATATTGCGATTTAATCATCAAAAAGTCCATTTCTTCCGCATATCTAATATCAGGATAGTCTCTTTGAGCATTTTTTAAAGCAATAACAGCAGCTCTATAATTATCTACATTACTTGGTCCGGTAGTTAAATACATTTTTGCATTTGCAAATGCTTTATCTTCCAGCTTTCCTCTTAAATCAGCTATATATTTACTTGCCGAAGCAGCACGTTCACTCGTTGGGTATAGGTTAATAAACAATTGTAAAGCATCAATTGCTTTGTAAGTGTTTTCCTGGTCTAAAGAAAATGCAGGTGATTCCAGGTAGTAACAATAAGCACCCATGTATCTTGCTTCTTCAGCATTTTTACTGGCTGGATAAGTATCCGCAAAGCTTTTAAACTGATACCTTGCAGTGGTGTAATCGCTTAATCTATATAGTGTATAAGCATAATAATAGTTCAAATCTTCAGCTTCGGCACGTCCGCGATACTTTTGAGAAAGATCTTCAAAAAGAACCAGTGCTTTGCTATAATCCCTTTTATTATATAAACGAAGGGCTTCCTGGTACTTCTTAGCTACGTCGTTACTGGCCCTAAGTTTTTCAAAACGGCTCTTACAACCCGCCATACCCAAAGCGGCAACAAATACTAAAATAATTAAGTGTTTAACTTTAAACATTCTGCAAAGATAATTAATAATACGATAAGATCAATATAAAACAATTGGGCGCTAAGCTATGCAAAGCAATTAGTCCTTTCAAACACTTAACAAATTTTAACATATACTATATATAGGCGCTAAAATGAGTTTGTAATGCTATTCTTTTAAGGGGTTATTATAGTATATCATATAGTAAGGTAATGCGTTTGCAAAATCCAGGCTGCGCACTACCTTAACGTTTAGTACCGCTTGTTAAGTTAAATCCACTCCAATATAAACATCAGGATATAGTTTTTCGTTAAGGTCAGGTTTATTTTAGCAGGTTAAAAGGATTATTTTCTATAGTATATATATAACATAGTCTATAAATAATTACTTCTTTGAGTATTTAACCAAAAAAGAGCATTTTCAGAATGGGTTATATAGTCTGTTATTACAAGCAGCGGCATTATTTCTTTAATCATTCAATAAAATTGTCGCTCTATTGAGGTAATTGCAGGGGTTAAACACCAACTTTCTATTAATTTTGAGGTTATGGATTATTTTTTATGATTGAGATTCATGGAGTTAGGGGGTATTGAGGGAATAAAGGTGGTATTGGCTTTGGATTAGCGGATAATTTTTCTACTTTTGCAACCCGCTTCGGAGGAAGGGAG
>NZ_JAVTSO010000007.1:0-204893 GCF_032678625.1 Pedobacter nototheniae
TACATTACCACCCGAATTTTTTACAATATTTTCGATAATCTGTTTTACTGTATTGTCGTTGGCAATGGCCTGAAAGTTATTGATTACATCGGCAGGCACATTGATTAACGTCACAGTACCATTTTCGGAAGTGTATTTATATGTTCCGTCGTTATTATTCACGAGCGATGTTAAGGTTTCATTTTCCTTAACTACGTTTTTCAAATTAATCGCTACGGTATTATTATCTGCATCAATATAAGAAATGGTATAGGTAGCGGGGTTATATTTAATATTAGCAGCTGCACCCGCACCGGCTAAAATCCACTTTGTACCATCATTATAATATATTCCCGGCACAACGTCAGCAATTGTTTGTGTGTTGTAAACCATCATACCTGCAACGTGCGCCGATAATGGCGAAGCAACTTTAGTCCCTTTTAATTCTACTCTTGAATACAGGAGCCCTTTATTTGAACTTTCTAATTCTAAAATTGCATCTTTATTAGGCAAGGAAACACCAGTTATAGTACCATCCTTTACCTTTTGCTGGGCATATGAAACCGAAAAACTTAAAAGGAACCCAGTAATGCTGAGTAGTAAAAATTTATTCATCTTATTAATTTGTGTACTGATTATAAGCTGTTTAAGAAAATGAACTGCTAATTGAGAAGTTGGGACAATTATTCAGAAACTTGTATCTTTAAGGTTACAGCTTTCGAAACAAATAGTCAAACACTGAACCAAAAGAGGGATGTTTGGTTAAAGACGTTTAAAATCACTAACAAGCGTGTAGCGAAAAAAAATAATGAGGAATTTTTTCCCCTAAGGAAACAAACAGGGACTTATTTTCTACAAAAAAAAACAGATAAACATGCGTATAAATGTAGCTTCAATAAAACTATTAAGAATATTACATATAATTCTCGATATGATGACACAAAAAATTTAGAATAGCCATCAATTCATTTTTCTACAGATAAACAAACTTTCTGGAGCGTTTAACAGCAACCTAAACCTGAAAACGATTGAGAAAATATTATGGCGTTGGGCTGTTTCATTTACCCAAAAAAAGAACATAAAAAAAGCCGCGTTTTGCAACTGCGACTTTAAATTTTGATAAAATATTTTTATTAAAGTAAACCATATAAACCATGTGCATAATTCCTAAGGGAAGATGACACCGTTTTCATCTTGTCGGGCGATGGTCCTTTAACTTTGTATGCCTCCGGATGAAGTTCCAATGGCTGATCATTTATTTCTTCAATTGTATTTTTGTTGGTTAATGCAGAATTATCTTCGCTTAAATTTAAAGGTGCCATGTCGTATCGTTTTATATATTCAAAACATGTTTTTCAGCAATTTGTTTGTCGGCATCAATTAAAAATTTTATTTCTTCCAGGTTTATTTTTCGATGCTCGAAATCCAGTTTGCAGTATCCGGGGTTTTAACCGGAATTGCCGAAGAGATTATTTTTAATTCACCACCACTATTGATATCATCCTGCGTGATGTAATTCCTTGGCAAAGGCTTGCCATTTAAACTAACAGATTTAATATATTTATTTTTGAGGCTAAAATTTTCTGTCATAACCTTAAAAGTTTTTCCTTTGGGTAAGTGGTAAGTTATAGATGGAAATAACGGAACATTAAGGTAATAAACTGGCCAACCTACACAAGCGGGCGAGAAACCACTTGCCGTAAACACATACCAGGCACTCATTGCTCCGGCATCATCATCCATGGTGCGTAAATATGCCTGTGGCTCGTTTTTGTAAATTTTACCAATATAACTTCCAATTCCCCGGCTGTTATCATTAAAGTAATTTTGGATCACGGTATCCGCGGCCAGCTGGCGCATCCAATATTGCGACTTATATCCAGATTTGGTTACGTTATACATAAGTGGAACCTGCAAATCAGGTTCGTTGGCATGATTGTAATAATCTTTATCAAAAAATTCATCCAGTTTTGCCAAATAAGTGGCTTCTCCCCCATCCAGTTCAATCAGTCCCTTAACATCATAAGGTACAAACCAACGATATTGCCAGATCGTTCCCTGGTATAATCCCCGTGCCTGCATCTGGTCTACATCCCTTTTTCCCATATCCTTAAAATCCTTATTCCAGTACTTTTTATATTCCAAGGCTTTGTTCCGGTATAAATCTGCCTTTTCCTTATTTTTAAGCAGGCTAAAAATTTCAGATAGTGCCCAGTTATCATAACTTGATTCCAATGCTTTATCAGGCGATTTATAGTCCAAACCATTCACTTCTTTAACTAATGAATCCGCAATTTTATTAAAATCTACGACATAACCTTTACGGTAAGCATCCAACAAAACCACAATGGCGTGTTCTGTGCGCACGGTATTGCTTGGTTCTGTTTGGGTAGCATAATCTTTCTTTCCTGAATTGTACAAATCCGCTATTGATGTAATTATTCCTGCATAACGATTGGGCATAATAATGGAAAGCAAAGGCAATTGAGTACGGTAATTATCCCATATCGCCCAGCCATTGTACCGGATTTCGCTACTTTTCTGCAATTCGGCTTTAGTGTTGCGGTACTGCCCGTCGGGTTCTGAAATTACATAAGGCGACTGCATTGTTCGGTACATTAAAGAATAAAATAGTTTTGCTTGCTCCAAATCTCCTTCAACAGCTATTTTACTTAAATTTTCATTCCAGTCTGCACTACTCCGGGCTTTTAATTGCGCAAAAGACGACCGGTTTATAGAGGCTTTGGCGGCTTCGGTACCCACACTTGAAAAAGCAATATTAATCCCGGATGAAGTTGCTTCAGAATTAAGCAATGCGACAAGTTTATGCGTAGCGTGATCCTTCCATTTGGCATTCCCTTCTAATTCCAGATAATAATACAACCGATATTTGCCAACGGCACAGGTAGTTTTTGATTCTATATAACCAAACACAGCATTTCCCTCGATAACATGTTCTTCAGCCACAAATGCATGATTAAAAGCATAGCTGAGGTCTAAATAAACCCCTTTTTCTCCTTTTGGAAAATGATAAACATGCTTACCTGCATTGGCCAATACCGTTAATTGTGCATTTATTTTATTCTCAAAGCCCACTTCATAATACCCCGGGCCAGCTTTTTCTGAAACTTTTATAAGTTCACCGGCATCCGGATTATTACCCAGGAAAGGTTTAATTAAAATATTTCCTCCTGAGCCCTGGCAGCCAACGCCTTCGAAACGGTTATGGGTAAAGCCAAGAAATTTCTTTGCGAGGTATTCGTAACCGGTATGCGTTTTAGGATAAGTTTGCGGACCGATGCTCAGCATGCTAAAGGGATAGGATGCAGCCGGCGACATTTGTCCATGATCGCCCGAAGAACCTAAAAAAACATTAACCTGATCTACCGGCCTCGTGGTTTTTATTGAAAAAATACTTTTTTGTTGTGCAGCGCTACTTAATATAAATGTTGTTAAAAGAATGCTTAGGGTATTTTTCAGCGTAAAAAACTTCATCGGGATTATTAAAACTTGGGTTTAACTTGCGGCTAAAATAATCTTTTTGGATTAAGGAATTGTTACCTATTCGGTTCTTTACAAAGCAATTTTAGATTAAACCAATCCCTATAAAACAAAAAAGCCAGACTACAATTGCAGTCTGGCCTAAATTCGATTATATTTTTTATTTAACAGATACCGGAACCGAAATCATATCCCAATCTAAAGAAAAACCGCTATTGGTAATTTTATACACCAAACGCTCTTGTGTTGCTTTTAATGCTTTTGTTTTAACATTTACCCTTAACTGGTCTTTTGTTTCTTCGTATTTATAAGCACCCCATTGTGTGGGTTCTTTGTTAAAAATAGCCACCCACGGGCCTTTTTCTTTAGGAATTAAGAAGAAACTATATTTTCCGGCAGGCAAAAGTTTACCTTGTACCTTAATGTCTTTATCAGTTTCGAAAGTGGTCGCTTCATTTGCACCTGCACGCCATACCTTATCGTAGGCTTCTAATCCACCCCATATTTTACGGCCTTTAACTGCCGGGCTACTGTAGTTAATGGTAATGGTTGCACCTTTTACTTTTCCTGTTGCAGTAGCGGCCGGGCTTGGCTTTGGTTGTGTGTCTTGTGCCATAGCACTTACTGAAACCGTTACTGCTGTAAAAAACAGCGCAACTGATTTAATAATCGTTTTCATAGTATTATATTTTTGTTTTTGTTGTATTTTGATTTTACGAATTTAAGGCTTTAGGCCGATAAAACAATAAGCCAATGATGCAAAAAAAGATAACTCCGAAGGCCCCGATAATATTAAGCCAGAGAAAAGAAACCACGTCGAATTTATAGACGGCAATCACACTGATTTCGGCTAAAATAGCGGAGATAAACACCAGCGAACCGTTGATTTTTTTGAAGTAAAAGGCGACTAAGAAAATACCCAGTATGGGGCCGTAAAAAAGAGAACCTAAAACATTTACAGCTTCTATCAGAGAACCCATTTGCGTTGCAAACATGGCTACAGCAATAGAAAACAAACCCCAGGCTAAAGTGTGTAACCTGCTGTAAGCAAGCTCCTGTGAATCATCGGGTTTCTTTTTGCTAAAAATTAAATGCACATCTTTTAATGAGGAAGATGCAAGCGAATTTAAGGCCGCTGAAATGGAACCCCAGGAAGCCAGAAAGATGACCGCAAACAATAAACCAATCATACCTACTGGTAAAGTACTTTTTACAAAATATAAAAAAATGTAATTGGTATCCGTCCTTTCAGCGTTGTAATTGGTTTTATTAATTGCTTCTTCTACTTTGGTATGCAGATCTTTAATTTGCTTTTGAGTTGTTTTAAATTCAGCTATTGAAGTATTTAAATGTGGATTGTTGGTTTTACGTTCTGCAAGTATTTGCTTGGACTGCGCTCCAAACTGATGTTGCAATAAGGTATGTTCTTTTTCCAGGTTAGCAGCTACAACAGGATTACTGGTTTTCAGGTACTGGTAAGAATGTTCGTTAAAATAAATAGGCGCTGGCTTTAATGCAAAGAAAGCAAAAAGTAAAGCCCCGATTAGCAGTATGGCAAACTGCATCGGGATTTTAACGAGCCCGTTTAGTAATAAGCCCATTCTTCCTGTACTGGTATCTTTCGCGCTGATGTACCTGCCTACCTGGCTTTGATCGGTACCAAAGTAAGATAGTGCAAGAAAAAAACCTCCGAAAACACCACTCCAAATGTTGTATTTATCCTTCCAGTCGAAATCTGTTGTAATTACGTTCAACTTCCCTGATTTACCGGCAAGGTAAAGGGCATCACTAAAGCTGGCCCCATTTGGCATGTTTTGCACCAATAAATAAGCTGCAAATGCCATGGTTCCTAAAATAATCAGAAACTGTAATTTTTGAGTATGTGCAACAGCTTTCGCGCCGCCTATATAGGTATAAATCAACAAAATACCACCCGTCAAAATATTGGTTAAGTAAATGTTCCAGTTTAAAACACTTGATAAAATAATACTTGGTGCGTAAATACTTATTCCGGTTGATAAACCCCTTGAAAGCAGGAATAAAAACGAGGTGAGCACCCTGGTTTTACGGTCAAAACGCTGTTCTAAATACTCATAAGCTGTATAAACATTAAGCCGTTGAAAAATTGGAATAAACGTAATCGAAATTACAATCATAGCCAGTGGCAGGCCAAAATAATATTGCACAAAGCGCATTCCATCCGTATATGCTTGCCCGGGTGCAGAAAGAAAGGTTATGGCACTGGCTTGTGTTGCCATAATGCCCAATAACACAATGTACCAGGGCATTTTATTATCTGCTTTGAGGTAAGATTCATTGCTTTTTTGCCCGCGACCAATAAAAATTCCGTAGGCCACAACGGCCACTAAAGTAAAAACAAGAACAATCCAATCTATATTGCTCATGCCCAGTATTTAGTGAAAAAATAATAGAATATAATTTGGGCTACCAAAGCCAAGGCGAGAAGAATGTACCAGGTGTTCCAATTTTTTAAAACCTTTTTCATCTTATTTACCTACAGATAAAAAGTTAAAAAATAAACGGGAAGCTCCAATATTACCGGCGGGTAATTGCCTGAAAAATGCAAGTGGGGTATAAATAAAATTGCCCTTTCCATATTTTGCGTACAGCGTAGAGCCTTGTAAAGGTTCTTCTCCGGTATCATGCATTTCGAACAATGGTTCGTACTGTTTATCCCAGCGATCGGGAAAATAAGCGCCTCGCTCCTGTACCCAGCCTTTAAAATCTTCTTCAGTAATTTTATTCGGATAGTTTAACAAGCGATGATCGGGATTTAAAAAAGTAACTGCAGAATTTTCTTCGGTCACCCTTTTGTTGCTTATAGAAAAAGGATATACTCCAAAATCTTCAATGGCCATATCCTGCTGGGTATTGTATTGCATTACCAGGGTACCTCCATTTTTAACATAATTTTTTAACTGTGGCAACCAATTAACAATTTGTTTTTCTGTATTTACAACCCTTACACCAGTTACAATGGCATCATAAGAAGCCAGCTTCACGGCATCAAAAATATCGGCAGATTTTAATACATCAACCTGCAATCCTGCTTGTCTTAAAAAAGTTGGTATAAAATCACCCGCGCCTTCTATATAACCTATTTTTTTGGCGGTAACCTTAATATCACCTTTTAAAACCAATGTACTTGCAGGTGTAAAATACTGTAAGGATGGCAAATGTGAATATTGGATAAGCTGTTGGTTTTTGTTGTAGGTTACATTTCCGGATGTGTAACTGGCATCAAGTTTAAACTGAGTAGCATTTAACTGATCCAGCTCTGCTTTTTTAAGGTTAAAACTTAGCATCTGGTCTTTACCACTTAAAGTAATACCCGATAATGTTGCCAGTGTATGGTTACCCGTTTTCAAAATCATCGTACCATTCTTAAATTCGCGGGTGGCATTTACCTTAAAGTTTAAATCAAGAGCCAAATCACCGCCGGTTTTAACCAGGTACACAGATTGACTAAACTTTAACTCCAATGCCGGAACAATCCTTAATGGTTCTACCACATCTCCTTTAACTGGATCAAGTTTTTTATACGATAGAGGAAGTAAAACATTAAATTTTTCAGCCCCTATTTTTAAGATCAGTTTCACATTTAAAGGCGATTCGGCTTCTGGCAAACCAATTAAAGTATCGTTGGTAACACTAAAAGTTGCTGCGTTTTCTGCCGGTTTAGCCAACCAATAGGGTTCAGTTAAAGCTGCATCGGCCGGAATTTCAATTTTATGGTTTAGGGTAATTAGCGAATCGTTTGATAAAGTACGGTTTAGCTTTTCGGTATTTTGCAACCAGCTGATTTCTTCAACAGATACAGGTATTTTAGATCTGGCAATCAGGTTCAGCTTAAAATTATATTGGTCTCCGGCTACAGCTGTAGGCATATTGGTTACCACCTCGCCCATAAACCCACTGCAATGTAAAATTAACTGATCCAGTGCCCCCACTTTATCTTTACGTAAGGCTTTATCTTTAATTGTGCTTAATTTCTTGCGTAAATCAATTAAATCAGGCAAAATTAAATCAGGTGCTTTAAAGTCGAACTTTTTAATAATTAAACTCAATGCCTCGTCTATATTTTTATAACCAATAGAAGTAAACGTTTTATTCAACCCATCAAATAAGGTTAATTTAGCTGGGTTTCCGGCAACAGATGTAAAATATTCGGTACGGATACCGGCAACAGATTGTGTACCTGCACCCTGGCTTTTATGCAGACTTCGGCTAATTCCGGCAAGCTCACCATAGCCCATGCCAAGTTGTGGATCATACTGTCCTGCTGTAATTTTAAGCTGATTTTCTGAGGTTGTATTTACATTCCCAAACCGGAACGTATTCCACAATAAACGTTTGGGCTGCCAAACATCAACATATTTTAGCTGGCTTGGAAATTGACTGGGATCTGCCGCCGCTTTAAAAGCTTTCTCTGCAACAACTGCTGATGCCGCATGCTGGCCATGCCCCGCCGCCGCAGTAGGTGGAAAACGGCAGATAATTACATCAGGTCTGAATTTACGGATTACCCAAACAACATCGGCAGTAAGGCTGTCGGCATTCCACTGTTTAAAAGTATCATTTGTATTTTTAGAGAAACCAAAATCAATGGCCCTGGTAAAAAACTGCTGGGCACCGTCCAGTTTTCTGGCTTCCAAAAGTTCATGTGTTCTAATTAAGCCTAAGGCAGCACCCTGCTCATTGCCAAGTAGGTTTTGTCCGCCATCACCCCTGGTTAAAGACAGGTAAGCCGTTTCAACATTTTGCTCGTTAACGAAGTAAGATAATAGCCCGGTATTTTCATCGTCAGGATGGGCTGCGAGGTACAATACCTTAGGTAAATGCTGGAGTGTTTTAAGTTCTCTGTAAATATCGGATGATTTTGCAGGACGAACTTGTTGAGCCTGGCAAAATACCACGTTCAAAAGCAATAAGGCTATTGCAATCAGGTTTCTAAACATAAAATTTGTTTTGTGCACCCAAATATGCTCAATTTGCTTTTATTCTGCATCTTTCGAAACGAAAAAGGTACATAATTATTTATCGTTCATCCGCTATCCCGAAAACTATGAACTATACCAGCCTAAAAACTGAAGACAGAATAATACCCTGATTAAACAGAAGCAGAATAAAACATTTATTTTATGCTTAATATTGCCTCATAAATTAAGCCTATGAACGGAATTGTGCTCATTATTGATGATGAAAAGAAGATTTGTAGTTTACTTTCCAGAATTATTGAACTTGAAGGTTTTAAAACTTTACAAGCCAACACGGGCAAAGAAGGGATTAAACTTTTAAAAAATAACGACATCAGCATTGTAATTAGTGATGTAAAACTGCCCGACGTTAATGGAGTAGCCTTGGTAAAGGATATTAAAACCCTGAAACCTTATGTGGAGGTTATTAATTTAACAGCTTACGGAACCATTGCAGATGGTGTATTAGCCATTAGAAACGGGGCTTTTGATTACCTTGTGAAAGGAGATGATAATGAGAAAATTATCCCGTTGCTTTACAAAGCAATGGATAAATCAAATCTGCAGCGCCGTGTATCTGATCTTGAAAATAAAATTACCAGAAAACACAGCTTCAACACCATAATAGGCCAGTCAAAAGCCTTAAAAGAGGCAATAGACCTTGCTAAAAAGGTAAGCCAAACCGATACAACAGTTTTACTTTTAGGTGAAACCGGAACGGGGAAAGAAGTTTTTGCTCAATCTATTCATTATGAAAGCCCACGGGCACTTAATCCTTTCGTAGCTTTAAATTGTAGCGGTTTTAGCCCTGATTTGTTGGAAAGTGAATTATTTGGTTACAAAGCAGGGGCTTTTACCGGTGCCAATAAAGATAAAAAAGGACTCCTGGAAGAAGCCAACGGGGGAACTTTATTTTTAGATGAAATTGGTGAAATGAGCCTCGATTTACAAGCCAAATTATTACGGGTACTGGAAAACCAAACCTTTATAAAGATTGGTGACACGAATACGCAGCAGGTAAATGTGCGTATTTTAGCAGCAACCAACAAAGATTTAAAAACCGACGCTGCTTCGGGCAAATTCCGTACTGATTTGTATTACAGACTCTCTGTTTTTAGCATTACCCTACCTCCTTTAAACGAAAGAAAAGCAGATATTCCTGCCTTGGCTAACCATTATTTAAAGGAATTTGCCGGAAAGGTAAATAAAACAGCACCAGCAATGGACGACAAAATCCTTTCCCTGTTTACTGGTCACAACTGGAAAGGCAACATTCGCGAATTAAAAAATGTGATCGAGCGTTTGGTGATCCTGTCTGATGGTGATACATTAAACCCCGCTGCCCTTCCACCAGAGTTTTTTGAATTTGCCCCTTCAGAAAACAGCTTCGATTTGCAGCACATTGAAAAGCAACATATCCAAAAAGTACTCGTTCATACTAAAGGAAATAAAACAGAAGCATCGCGATTACTCGGGATAGGCTTAACCACCCTTTACCGTAAAATTGATGAATACCAGATTCGTGAATCGTAAAATTAATTACCCTTTTTCGCTTGAGATTTTCATTTTCAGCGAATTTATTATCTTTCAAAAAAAATAATCTATGAATAAGAATCTATTAACTCTTTTACTATCCCTGCTGTCTTTCTCGTTATTTGCGCAGGAAAGTTATTGGCAACAACAGGTCAGTTATACCATTAATGTGGCTTTAAACGATGCTGAAAAATCTTTAAAAGGATCAGAAACAATTGTTTACAAAAACAATTCTCCTTCCGAACTTAACTTTATCTGGTTCCACATTTGGCCAAATGCATATAAAAATGAAAATACAGCACTTTTTCAGCAAATCAGAACCGATACCTCCCGTAAAGAAAAGCTGAATAATGTAACCTATGGAAGCATTGATGGACTTAATTTTAAGGTGAACGGTAAAGTAGCTCAAACAGAAGCGCATTCTAACCCTCAATACATCGACATTATTAAAGTGCTCCTGCCATCGCCATTAAAACCTGGAGATTCGGTTAATATCTCAACCGATTTTAAGGTAAAACTACCAAACTATTTCTCGAGATCGGGTTATGCTGATACTGAATTCATGATTACCCAATGGTATCCTAAACCGGCTGTATTTGATAAAGACGGCTGGCATGAATTTCCTTATTTAGATATGGGCGAATTTTACAGCGAGTATGGAAATTATAAGGTTAACATCACTTTACCATCCAGTTACGTAGTGGGCGCTACCGGTGTTTTACAAAATGCCGATGAACTTATGCAATACAAAACTATCGGGGCAAAAAATGCAGCCAGCAGAAAAGGAAACCCGGTTTTATATCAGCCTAAAGATAAAAACGGAAGTAAGACCCTGAGTTACATCATAAACAATGTTCCTGATTTTGCCTGGTTTGCAGATAAGGATTTGGTTGTTCAATATGATACAGCGAAGCTTGCAAGTGGTAAAATAGTTGATGCCTTTTCTTATTACCACAATAAAAATAACACGCTTTGGGTAAATAGTATCGACTATATTAAAGATGCGGTTAAACATTACAGCAATTGGATTGGCGAATATGAATATCCGGTTGTACAAGCCATTGAAGGGCCTAAAAATAATTCGAGTGGCGGTATGGAATATCCTACTATAACTTTAATTACCAGTCCTGATGCCAAAGTAAGTTCACTTGATGGCGTTATAGCACACGAAGTTGGGCACAACTGGTTTATGAGTATGCTTGGCACCAATGAAAGGATGCATACCTGGCAGGATGAAGGCTTAAACACCTATTTTCAATTTAGGTACGAAGCCGAAAAATATAAAGCAAATTCAATTTTTGGCGATGCCATCCCCGAAAACATAAAAGCATTACCTACCGATAAATTTCTTCAGGCCATTTATGGTGCAATTTCCGGTGTGCCAATGCAATCGGCTATAGAAACGCCATCAGCTAAATTTTCAACTTCAGAAGAATACGGGTTGATCTCTTATGTTAAAACAGCCTTGTGGTTGTATATATTAGAATCCAGTGTTGGAAAAGATCAAATTGACCTGGCTTTTAAAAACTATTTCAGCGAATGGAAAAATAAACATCCATCACCACAGGATATGAAAGCTTCATTTGAAAAAACGCTGGGCAGAAACCTGGATGATTATTTTAATCTTTTAAATAAAGAAGGTAAATTTTAAAAATACTATTCCATTCCCGGTAGAGGTAGTATAACAGCCCCCCTCTTCTCTGCCAAAATAACTTACAATATTACTTTCCCGAAATGAAAAAAACCCTTCCAAAACGGAAGGGTTTTTTTATGCCTAAATTTTTGTTGTCCGAACAAAAATAAAGTAACAGCCTAATAATCAAAATCTTACATATAACAATTCCTTATTGGTACAACAGTTGGCAACTGGCTTTCAAATAACATTAAAATTATGACAATTATCTCATCGCTAACCTTGCTTGTGCTTTGCTGGGCAGCTTACAAATCAATCAACTGGTTCGAAAAAATCTAACAATTATGGTCGCACTATTCATCATCGCAATCGCCGTATTTATCTATATGATTTACGTGCTTATTAAACCCGAAAAATTTTAAAAACAATTGTCGCCCTGAATGTACAGAAGCTATATCTGTTTCGCTCAAGAGACAATCAATTGTAAAAAACATTAAAAATGAACACTGAATTAATTGGCATTATTGCCACGTTCCTGCTTACCATACTTATCGCCATTCCTTTGGGTAAGTATTTAGCCAAAGTATTTGCCGGAGAAAAAGTATGGACTGATTTTCTAAAACCATTAGAACGCTTAATCTTTAAACTTTCAGGCATCAATGTTAAGGAACAAATGGACTGGAAGCAACAGCTAAAAGCCCTGCTAACCATTAATATATTATGGTTATTTTATGGCTTCTTTGTATTGATCTTTCAGGATAAACTTCCGCTTAACCCTGATGCTAACCCTGGTATGGCGCCTGATTTGGCCTTCAATACCATTATTAGTTTCGTAGCCAACTGTAATCTTCAGCATTACTCGGGCGAAAGTGGCGCAAGCTATTTAACTCAACAATTTGTTGTCATGTTTCTTCAATTTGTAAGTGCCGCAACCGGTATAGCCGCAGCAGTTGTTTTATTTAAGGCTTTCAGAGATAAAACGGCAACACAACTGGGTAATTTCTGGGAATATTTTGTAAAATCTATAACCCGTTTGTTATTGCCTTTATCAATTGTTGTAGCACTGGTGCTAACCTTTAACGGAACACCAGCCAGTTACCAGGCTAAAGATCAGTTTATTTCCATGCAAGGCGATACAGTGCACGTTTCGCGTGGCCCGGCCGCGCAAATGATTGCTATAAAACATTTGGGTACGAATGGTGGCGGATATTTTGGTGCAAATTCTGCACATCCATTCGAAAACCCAAGTTACCTAACCAACATGGTCGAAATAATTGCCCAAACCATTATCCCTTTGGCCATGGTAATTGCATTTGGTTATTTTATCCGCAGAAGAAAATTAGCCTGGATGATTTTTGGTGTAATGACCATTGGCATGTTTATGCTGATGATTCCTACTTTAAGCTCCGAACTTGGTGGAAATCCTGCACTGGCAAAAATGGGTATTGCTCAAACTTCAGGTGCAATGGAAGGTAAAGAAATGCGCATTGGTCCTGCAGCTACTGCCTACTGGAGTACCTTAACTACTGTAATTTCAACTGGCTCGGTAAATGGAATGCACGACAGTACCATGCCCCTTACTGGTTTATGGCAATTACTGGGCATGATGATTAATGCCTTTTATGGCGGTTGTGGCGTAGGTTTACTCAACTATTTTATTTACCTCATTATTGCTGTATTTATTTCGGGTTTAATGGTTGGCAGAACACCCGAATTTTTAGGCCATAAGGTAGAAGCCCGCGAGATTAAAATTGCAGCCATTATTACGTTGTTAAGTCCGTTTTTAATTCTTGCCGGTACCGCTATAGCCAGTTACATTTTTACCAGCCACGGAAATGCCGCCTGGGCAGTGCAACCCAAAAACTGGCTCAACAATCCTGGATTCCATGGTTTTTCGGAAATGCTTTATGAAATGACTTCATCAAACGCCAACAACGGTTCAGGTTTTGAAGGTTTGGGCGATAATAATGTGTTTTGGAATCTCTCCACCGGAATTGTGATTTTCTTAGGTCGTTTCCTACCGATTATTGGTCCGGTTGCCATTGCAGGTTTATTAGCCAAAAAGAAATTTATTCCTGAATCAGCCGGCACATTAAAAACAGATACGCTAACCTTCAGCTTGATGACTTTTGCCGTAATTCTTGTGCTAAATGCACTTTCTTATTTCCCTGCACTGGCTTTAGGGCCTTTGGCAGAATACTTTACCATGCTTAAATAAGCTGTGAATTCATTTAAAATCTGAATCACTTAAAATATAAAAAAATGAAACCCAATAATAAATTGTTCGAACCTGCTTTAGTGCAAACCGCATTAAAACAATCTTTCATCAAGTTAGATCCCCGTGTAATGGTTCGCAACCCCGTAATGTTTACTGTTGAAGTTGGAACACTTGTAATGGCTTACGTTACCGTATATTCTTTCAGCCATAGCGGACAGGGATCGCCGCTATATAATTTCTTTATCTTTTTAGTTTTATTGTTAACCGTGCTGTTTGCCAACTTTGCCGAAGCAATTGCTGAAGCAAGAGGAAAGGCACAAGCCGATAGTTTACGTAAAACAAGGGAAGAAACACCCGCAAAGGTGCTGATGGAAAATGGATCCATAGAAATTCGTTCTTCTAACCAGCTTAAAAAGGGCGATATTTTTATTTGCGAAACGGGCGATACTATCCCTACTGACGGAGAAATTATTGAAGGCATTGCAACCATTGATGAATCGGCCATTACTGGCGAATCTGCTCCTGTTATTCGCGAATCGGGTGGCGATAAATCATCTGTAACCGGCGGCACAAAAGTGTTATCTGATGAGATTAAAGTTGAGGTGAGTACGGCTCCTGGTGAAAGCTTCCTCGATAAAATGATTGCTTTGGTAGAAGGCGCTTCACGTCAGAAAACACCAAACGAAATTGCATTAACCATTCTTTTAGCCAGTTTCACATTGGTATTTATTATTGTTTGCGTAACCTTAAAACCCTTTGCTGATTACGCCAATACACCCATTACCATTGCGGCTTTAATCTCACTTTTCGTTTGTTTAATTCCAACCACAATCGGTGGTCTGCTTTCCGCAATTGGAATTGCCGGGATGGACCGGGCATTAAGGGCAAACGTAATTACCAAATCGGGTAAAGCGGTTGAAACTGCCGGTGATATTGACGTATTGTTGTTGGATAAAACCGGAACCATTACCATTGGAAACCGTAAAGCAACTAACTTCTACCCTACTGAAGGCGTAAGTGTCAGCGCTTTTACAGATGCCTGTGTATTGAGTTCTTTAGCCGATGAAACTCCGGAAGGCAAATCGATTATCGAATTAGCTGGAGAACAAGGATTTAAAAACTCCCACACGCCATCCGGCTCCGTATTTATCAAGTTTACAGCCGAAACCCGTTCAAGCGGACTTGATACCAAGGATGGCAGACGCATCAGGAAAGGTGCTTTTGACTCCATTAGAAATATGGTTGAAAGAGCAGGAAATATTTTCCCCGCAGATATTGAAACCCATGTTAAAGCCATTGCCACTAATGGCGGTACACCTTTGGTCGTTTCAGAAAATGAAAAAGCTTTAGGCGTAATTGAGTTGCAGGATATTATTAAACCTGGCATTAGCGAACGTTTTGAACGTTTACGCAAAATGGGTGTTAAAACTGTAATGGTTACCGGAGATAATCCGCTAACCGCTAAATATATTGCCGAAAAGGCTGGTGTAGATGATTTTATTGCAGAAGCAAAACCTGAGGATAAAATGAACTACATTAAAGACGAGCAGGCTTTAGGCAAACTGGTTGCTATGATGGGTGATGGTACAAATGATGCACCTGCGCTTGCACAGGCAGATGTGGGTGTTGCCATGAATAGTGGAACCCAGGCCGCAAAAGAAGCCGGTAATATGGTTGATTTGGATAATGATCCAACCAAGCTGATTGAAATTGTAGAAATTGGAAAACAACTGCTGATTACCCGTGGAACCTTGACCACTTTTTCCATTGCCAATGATGTGGCTAAATATTTCGCCATTGTTCCGGCCCTGTTTATTGCTTCAATTCCAGCCTTAAAAAACTTGAATATTATGGGGTTGCATACACCCGAAAGTGCAATTATGTCGGCGGTAATTTTCAATGCCATCATCATTCCGATTTTAATTCCACTGGCTTTAAAGGGTGTTGCCTATAAACCAATTGGCGCAACGGCTTTACTCCGCCGAAATCTTTTTATCTATGGCATTGGCGGCGTTGTAGCACCATTTATAGGCATTAAATTAATTGATTTATTAATAGGCTTATTGGTATAAAACCTGTCATTCTGAGTACAGCGAAGAATCTGTAACATAAAACGGCTCTTTGTTAACGCAGAGATTCTTAGTCCTTTAGCATGACAACACTAAAATAGAACAACCTGTCATTCTGAGTACAGCGAAGAATCTGTAACATAAAACGGCTCTTTGTTAACGCAGAGATTCTTAGTCCTTTAGCATGACAACACTAAAATAGAACAACCTGTCATTCTGAGTACAGCAAAGAATCTGTAACATAAAACGGTTCTTAGTTAACTCAGAGATTCTTCATTGCATTCAGAATGACAAAAAAGAGTTTCCCACTCAATATTGAAAACAATAAAAAATTAAAAACATCATGAAAAAGTACATCATACAATCTATACGTTTAACCCTGGTTTTAATCGTATTGTTATGCATCATTTATCCAATCAGCATTGCTCTTGCCGCTAAGCTTTCAAAAGGAAATGGAGACGGCGAAAAAGTAACTAAAAATGGTAAAACTATTGGTTATGCATTGCTTGGCCAATCTTTTACCAAACCCCAATACTTTTGGGGCAGGCCATCAGCCGTTGCCTATAATGCCGCTGGCTCTGGTGGTTCAAATAAAGGCCCTTCAAATCCCGATTACCTTAAGGACGTTTCTTCAAGGATTGATACCCTTTTAAAGTATAATCCTGGTTTAAAAAAATCTGAGATTCCTGCTGATATGGTTACGGCTTCCGGAAGTGGTTTAGACCCTAACATTTCAGAACAAGGTGCTGCTATCCAAATTGCAAGAATAGCCAAAACAAGAAAAATCGACAAAAAAAAGGTAAAGGAATTAGTGGCCTTAAACACCATTAAACCATTGATGGGCTTATTTGGACCCTCATTTGTAAACGTTTTGAAATTGAACCAGGCCTTGGATAATCTTTAAATAGATCGTCATTGCAAAAAGGCTTTTTAAGCCGACAAAGTGACGGAAATGAATGAAATAGATTAAAATTAATGCCCACATCACCTGAATTGATTCAGGCTCGTGCAAAAGATTCTGAAAAGAAGTTCAGAATGACAATTTATAATATAAAAGCAATGAAAAAATTAATCACCCTTATTACAACATTAACAGCAACAGTAAACGCATTTGCGCAAAACGAACCTAAGGTAAAATTCTCAGGCTATTTGGAAACCTATTATGCTTACGATTTTAATAAACCCAATGATCATAACCGTCCAGGTTTTGTATATTCTCATAACCGTACCAATGAAGTGAATTTAAACCTTGGTTTTATTAAAGCAGCCTACGATAATGGGACCTTTCGGGCAAATGTGGCTGTAATGGCGGGTACTTATGCAAATGCCAATCTCGCCGCCGAACCCGGTGTATTGAGAAATGTATTTGAGGCAAATGCTGGAATCAAATTATCTAAAACAGAAAACCTTTGGATTGACGCAGGAATATTTTCTTCGCACATTGGTTTTGAAAGTGCAATTTCAAAAGATTGCTGGGTGCTCACCAGAAATATTTCATCAGAGAACACACCATATTATGAGTCTGGTGCCAAAATTACGTACGGCACTAAAGATGGTAAATTAACCGCGGCCCTACTCTACCTAAATGGATGGCAACGCATTACCCGTCAAAATGGAAACAATAAACCGGCAGGCGGCTTACAACTCACGTGGAAACCGAGCGATAAAATTACCTTAAATTACAGCAACTACCTTGGAACCGAGGGTGTCGATTCAGTACGCGTAAATCGCCTCTACCACAATCTTTACGGTATTTTCCAGGTAACAGATAAATTTGGTTTAACACTTGGATTTGATTATGGTACACAGCAAAAAGCAAAAGAAAATCCAACCAGGAATAAAGTGTTTTCTCCGATTGCCATTGCCCGGTATAAATTTGCTGAAAAATGGGCCCTTGCTGGTCGGTTTGAATATTATGATGATAAAAATGGAATCTTAATATCAACAGCTACGCCCAATGGGTTTAAAACAAAGGGTTATTCTTTAAATGTAGATTATTACCCGATTACAAATGCCGCAATTCGTTTGGAAGGTAAAACGTACGATAGTAAAGATAAAATATTTAACCGCGGGGAAAATCTGGTCAATGCAAATAGCAGTATAACAGCAAGTATAGCCGTATCTTTTTAATGAGATTATACGCTTAAACATTCCACAAAACAGTGGGATGTTTATCAAATTTATAAAATAATGCACCCTTTAAATAAAGACGATTCGGTACGTAAGTTTCTCGATCTGGTTAAAAAATCCAGAAGAGGAAAACTCAAAATCTATATTGGGATGAGCGCAGGAGTAGGGAAAACCTATCGTATGTTACAAGAATCTCATGCTTTACTCCGCAGTGGTATTGATGTTTGTATTGGCTATGTAGAAACCCATAATCGCGCAGAAACACAAGCTTTAGTAAGTGGATTACCCATTATAACCCGTAAAAATATTTTTTATCGGGGAAAGGAAATTGAGGAAATGGATCTGCAGGGCATTTTAAACCGCCATCCGGAAATCGCAATTGTAGATGAGCTTGCGCATACCAATGCCGAAGGGAGTAAAAATACCAAACGCTGGCAGGATGTTTTTGATTTATTGGAAGCCGGAATTAGTGTCATATCTGCGGTTAATATCCAGCACCTCGAAAGCATAAATGAAGAAATAACCCACATTACCGGAATAGAAGTTACCGAAAGAATCCCCGATAAAATTTTAGAAATAGCCGATGAAATTGTAAATATAGATCTTACAGCCGATGAATTGGTTACCCGTTTAAAGGAAGGAAAAATATACGACCAAAGCAAAATACACAGGGCATTGGAAAATTTCTTTCAGTCTGATAAAATTTTACAGCTGCGGGAGTTGGCCCTTAAAGAAGTTGTACATCAGGTTGAACGCAAAATCCAGAAAGAAATCCCAAAATCGGTAAAATTAAGAGCGGAACGATTTTTAGCATGCATCTCTTCAAATTCAGCAACAGCGGGCATAGTGATTAGAAAAACGGCCAGGCTTGCTTCCTATTACCATTCGCCATGGATTGTTTTATACGTGCAAAGCGATGAGGAAAGTTTCGATAAAATTAAGCTCGACAAGCAAAGGCATTTAATTAATCACTTTAAACTCGCAACAGAATTAGGTGCAGAAGTGATCAAAATTAAAAGCAATCAAATTACCCAAACCATCATTAATATGGCAATAGAAAAAGAAATCACAACCATATGCATTGGAAAACCCCACTTAAATATTTTCCAGGTTATAATGCGAACGGCAATTTTTAACCAACTCTTGCGTAATTTAGCACGCAAAGAAATTGATTTAGTCATATTATCTTAAATAAATTTTGCCATACTGAGGCACAAGCATCTCTTAAAGCACTGCTGTAACATTGATTCTGCAGTGTTCCATAAATTAGAGGTCTTCTATCATCAGAATGACAGGACATAAAATCACAACCATGAAAATCAAAACCAAACTCCGCCTCGGATTCGGGTTTCTATTTATAATTGTACTTTCCTTTGGGTTGATAGCTCTTTTCTACCTGAATGAATTATCTGATAAATCAAAAATGATTTTGAAAGACAATTATGAATCCCTTAATTATGTTTCTGCCATGCGGAACATACTGGATAAAAATCCAGGAACTTTAGATCAACAAAATGCCCAGACTTTTGAGAATAATCTTAAAAAAGAACTTCAGAATTTAACTGAACCCGGCGAAAAAATCGCTGCCGAAAAACTAAGTTTCGCTTATTTAGAATATAAAAATGCTCCATCTGATGTTATAAAAGAAAATGCGATAAAAAATATCAGATCACAACTTCACATTATTGATCAGGTAAATATGAAAGCCATTTACCATAAAAATCAATTGGCAAATGAAGCATCCGGACGGGCAAATTTTTACATCATGATTGCTGCAACCATTAGCTTTTTAATTCTCTTTACTTTTATTGTCAATTTTCCAGGTTTTGTAGCCAACCCCTTATCCGAATTCAGCTCAGCCATTAAACAAATCAGTCGTAAAAATTATAAACAACGATTGCATTTTAACAACCAGGATGAATTTACTGAACTTGCAAATTCTTTCAACGGTATGGTGGTTAAATTAAATGAATGGGAGAACAGCAACCTCTCTAAAATTAAATCTGAAAAATCCCGTATTGAAGCCATTATTGCTCAAATGCAGGATGCCATTATCGGATTAAATGAAAAAGGAGAAGTTTTATTCCTGAACCATTTAGCAGCCAAGCTGATGAATTTAGATGAAGAAAAAATCATCGGTCAGAATGCAACAGAGCTGATGAAAAAAAATGAGCTGTTAAAAAGAATCATAAAACCCCAAAGCGAAGATAAAACACTTAAAATTTATGCCGACGAAAGAGAGTCTTATTTCGTTTTGGAAAGCCGTGAAATTGTAATCCCTAATTATGAAGATGATCGTGAAGAGAAAACTTTGGTTGAAACGGTAAAATCGGCCGGTAATGTTTACATCTTAAAAAATATAACTCAATTTAAAGAGCTCGATGAGGCTAAAACAAATTTCATAGCCACCGTTTCTCACGAATTGAAAACTCCTTTATCTTCTATAAAAATGAGTTTAAAGCTGCTGAAAGATGATCGCGTTGGGATAATGAATGAAGAACAAACTGAACTGGTTGAAAACATTAAAGATGACAGCGACAGGCTTTTAAAAATCACCAGCGAATTGTTAGATCTTTCGCAGGCTGAAACCGGAAATTTGAAATTAACGTTTGCCCTTACAAAACCGGATGAAATTGTGCAGTATGCCCTTGATGCGGTAAAATTTCAGGCCGAACAGAAATCCATTCAATTGGAACTGAACTGCGACCCCAACTTACCCAAAGTAAATGCTGATATTCAAAAAACAGCCTGGGTGATGGTCAATTTTTTATCCAATGCTTTGCGTTACAGTTCAGAGAAATCTAAAGTACTGATCAATGTTGTGCAGAAAAATAAATCAATAGAATTTTCTGTACAGGATTTTGGGAAAGGCATTGATGAGAAATACCAAAAGCGCTTATTCGACCGGTATTTTCAAGTACCCACAGATGGCCAAAATAAATCAGGATCGGGCTTGGGTTTAGCCATTTCAAAAGATTTTATTGAAGCCGAGCAAGGAAATATATGGGTAGAAAGTGCAATTGGTGAAGGCAGTAGGTTTTATTTCAATCTACCTGTTGCTGAGTAATTTTGATAAGGAAGTTGCTTATAATTAATTGATCAGAATGCCGTATTACCAATATTATTTATCCGCTTGCCGCGGGGTTTCTCTTCTTTGGGCAACCAAAGAAGCAAAGTTGCCGGCTCGCAATCTTTCTTTTAAAGTTAGTAATGAAGCTTTTTCAGTGCTTACCTAAACATTGACCATGCCGGTTTAAAAGCTTAACGGAGAAATCGTGATTTGGCCTTGCTAGGTAGAAATTGCAATTGCAACATCATGTTAAACTAACTTTAAATTTTCTACTGTTCTAACCCAAGTACGCATCCGGCATAGCAGCATTTCGCAGGAGAGCACATTAGAATTCTTGTATTCCCTTTCGTTCTCCGGAATAACCAAGGGAATATGCAGCGGGCGCAGGAATTGTGAAATGGGTTAAGCCTCATATTGCCGCTATTGGAATTCTGATGATGCTATTCAAGAAAGGATGCAAGCCTTGATTTTTGTTTCTTTTTATCAAGAAAAAGAAAAAAGACCTGTCTGGCCAAGACAATATTATCTATCCGCTGGCCGCGAGGGCTCCTCTTCTTTGGACAACCAAAGAAGCAAAGTTGCCGGCTCGCAATCTTTCTTTTAAAGTTAGTAATGAAGCTTTTTCAGTGCTTACCGAAACATTGACCATGCCGGTTTAAAAGCTTAACGGAGAAATGGTGGTTTGGCCTTGCTGGGTGTAAATAGCAATTGCAAAATCATGCTAAACAAACTTTAAATTTTCTACTGTTCTAACCCAAGTACGCATCCGGCATAGCAGCATTTCGCAGGAGAGCACATTAGAATTCTTGTATTCCCTCTCGTACTCCGGAATAACTAAGGGAATATGCAGCGGGCGCAGGCATTGTGAAAAGGGCTAAGCCTCATATTGCCGCAATAAGAATTCTGATGATGCTATTCAAGAAAGGGTGCAAGCCTTGATTTTTGCTTCTTTTTATCAAGAAAAAGAAAAAGGGCTGTCTGGCCAAGACAATATCACCTACAGAAAAAGATTTAATGGGTTTACCCCAAAAAATCATACTTGCTAAATATTCAAACAAAAACTTAGTGGAGCCGAAGGGAGTCTAATCCTTGTCCAATAATCATAAAAAAGCCCAGGCTAAATTAAATATAGCCCGGGCTTATTATTGTTTCAATACAACCTTTAAACAATATAAGGTTTCATCTCTTCATCAATATCCTTACGCAAATCCATTAGTTTAATTGCATACCGGTGCATGGCAATTTCTTTTTCTGTTTTGGGCTTAAAAGCAGGAATAGCTTTTGGCTGCCCATCATCATCAACGGCTACAAAAACAATAATACAGTGCGTATTTTTTACAAATTCGGTTTGACCAATGGCCTTCGAGAATGCATCAACCGCAATATGCATGCTGGTTTTACCCGTATAAATAATCCGTGCTTCCATTTTAACCAAATGACCAATATGAACCGGATGAAAAAAGCGAATACCGCCCACATATACGGTTACACAATAAGATTGGCTCCATTGTAGTGCACACGCAAATGCAGCCTGGTCAATCCACTTCATCATCATTCCTCCATGCACCTTACCGCCATAGTTAACATCTGATGGTTCACTTAGAAACTGAAGTTCGATATGATTTTTAGTTCTGGACATTGCTCTAATTATTTTGCCATTATACTGATGGCATAACCGCCACCCGGTGCACAATATTGCGTTAATTTAGTTTTATTAGTTACCTCCATTTTACGAATGGTATACGCTTTAGGATTGGTTTCATAATTAGCATCTTTAGCATCGGCATATATGGTTGCCATGTATTTTCTACCAGCATCTAAAAAACTAAAATCAATTTTAGAAGTACGGGCTTCCTCATCGTTGGTACGACCAACAAACCAATTATCCTTACCTTTGGCTTTACGGGCAAAAGTGATATAATCACCTGGCTCGGCCTCTAAAACTTTAGTATCGTCCCAATCTACCGCTACATCTTTAATAAACTGAAAAGCATCCATATACTTATTGTACGTTTCTGGCAAATCTGCTGCCATTTGTAAAGGGCTGTACATCGTTACATATAATGCCAGCTGACGGGCAAGCGTACTGTGCACGAAAGATTTATTTTCGGGATTATAGGCGCTTATTTTAGTTTCAAAAATACCGGGTGTATAATCCATAGGTCCGCCAATTAAACGTGTAAAAGGCAAAATGGTTGTATGATCGGCATTGTTGCCACCAAATGCTTCATACTCTGTACCTCTGGCAGATTCGTTACCAATAAGGTTAGGATAAGTACGTGCAAGACCTGTAGGCCTTACGGCTTCGTGTGCATTAACCATAATTTTATATTCTGCAGCTTTCTGGATGGCATACAGATAATGGTTATTTAACCATTGTCCGTAATGGTGTTCGCCACGCGGAATAATATTGCCAACATAGCCACTTTTTACAGCATCGTAACCATTGGCTTTCATAAATTTATAAGCCGTATCTAAATGCCTTTCATAATTGCGAACCGAAGAAGAAGTTTCGTGGTGCATAATCATTTTTATGCCTTTACTGGCCGCATAA
The DNA here is from genome assembly GCF_032678625.1 of Pedobacter nototheniae. GTDB lineage: Bacteria > Bacteroidota > Bacteroidia > Sphingobacteriales > Sphingobacteriaceae > Pedobacter > Pedobacter nototheniae_A. Next base: position 23,685 of record NZ_JAVTSO010000007.1, read on the forward strand.
CGATGAAGTTCTTTTACATCAAAATCGGGATATGGTGTTACGAAATCAAATACATAATCTTTTGTTTTGCCAAACCAGTCTTCCCAGCCTTCGTTCCAACCTTCAACTAAAACAGCATCCAAGCCATTTTTTGCTGCAAAATCAATATACTCCTTAACATGCTCAGTATTGGCGGCATGCTTTCCATTGGGTTTAGTTTTTGAATAATCAGTAACCCCTAATTGTACACTGGTTAAATCATTATAAGCCCAGGTACTTTTACCGGTAATCATTTCCCACCAAACACCAACATATTTTGTAGGCTTAATCCACGATACATCTTTGAATTTAGTAGGCTCATTTAAATTATAGGTTAATTTTGAGGTTAAAATATCGCCAGCTTTATCACTTACAATAATGGTTCTCCACGGCGATAAACATGGTGCCTGCATATAACCTTTATCACCAACAGCATCGGGGGTTAACCACGATTCTAAAACCATATTTTTATCATCAAGATTTAATGACATTAAAGAATAGTTAATTAAAGCGGCCTCGTGAATGTTAATATACAAACCATCTTTACTTTTCATCATTAAAGGGGTTTGCAAACCTGTAGGCGAAAAAGTAGTTTGCGACGCATTTGGGGTAACTGCATCCTTCATTTTTCCACGAACTTCTGATAAATTCGAAGTTACTGTACTATATTCCTGGGTATCATAATCGCCAGGTAACCAAAATGCTTTATGATCTCCGGCCAAAGCAAACTGGGTTTTTTCTTCTTTAATCACAAAATAGTCCAGATTTTTCTGCTCCGGAAATTCATATCTGAACCCCAAACCATCATTAAATAAACGCAAACGAATAATAATATACCGTTTGGTTTCTGCCTGGGTTAAAGTTACTGCAAGTTCATTATAATGATTTACAATTTCCTTTACCTCACCCCAAACCGGTTTCCAGGTTTCGTTAAAAGTACTTGTTTTGCTATCACTGATCGTAAAACCATTCATTAAAGATTTACCATCTTTAAGTTCTAAACCAAGTTTACTGGTTTTAATAACATCCTTACCTTTATATTTCAAACTATAAGTGGGCACGCCACCATCAGCTAAAGTAAAATTAGCTACCAAATTCGCATCAGGCGATTTTAATTCCTGTCCGGAAACGTTCCCGGAAAATAGCAAAACGAAAATTAAGACTAAAAATTTAGAGAGGTTAGAGGAACTGTTTAGTTTTTTATTCAAGTATATCATTTATTTAATAATTATTTTTTTTGCGTCATGCTGAATTTATTTCAGCATCTTTTTGTTAAAAGCAGACTATTAATCCAGCAACAAAGGATCATCATCCTCATCTGTCAAACTTAACTGAATGCTATCACTTCCAGCAATCCCTTCAATAGAACCCCGGATATGTGTGGCATTTAACAATACTTTTTCTAACTGTTTTTCACGGGCTTTCCATAAACGTTCCATAGCATCACGTTCGCGCTGTATGGACAGTTTCATACTCATAAAACCTTCGCGAATGGCTTTCCATTGTTCAGAAAATTCTATGCCCGTTAAGTAATCGTAAAGCATGTGCATTTTTTCACCACGGTTTTCCTGCGATTTTACAGCGCCCGCTAACCTTAAAATTCCTTCACGCAATACATAAGCTACAGCATTTACCTCTTCGAAAGAGCAAATCCAAACACCATCCCTTTGTCCGAAGCAATCCATGCCTTTTGGGTAACATTGACTTACGATAACGGCAACATCAATACCCATGCTTCGCATATCTTTCTTCAGTTTTTCAATCCAGTCGCCGCCAAAATCTTTAGTACGTTTACTTTCGTAAATAATTTTCCCACATTCCTGTCCAAACTGGTTGCGTACCACTTGTACACAATCCGCACCACGTACCCCTTTTCCAACCTCTTCTATTAAATCAAAAGGATAATTGCTGCGCAACAACTCTTCGAGGATCAATTCCTGTACTTCTCCCTGCAATTGCATACTGCCCTGTTCAGCTTTGCGTTTCATTTCCTCAGCAAGCTTTTTTTGGTCGTCGAGCTGTTTTTCAAGTTCCTTTAAACGCAGCTGATGTTCGGTATCTTTAATGCTATTTTTTTCGGCTTCCTGTTTACGAATTTGCTCAACCAGTTCATTACGTTGTTCCTGCATTTTTCGCTGAAAAGCAAGCTCCATTTCTTCTTCTTTAACTTTTAGGCTTTCTTCCCTCCGTAAAAATTCAATCTCCCTTTCGCGAGCCAGTTTTAGCTTTTCAGCATTGTCTTTAGCACTGCCTTCCAGCATCTGTAGTTTCGTTTCAAAATCAGCGGCAATGGTTTTACGTAAATTCTCTTCAAGGTCGCCTTTTAGTTTCGTTTTTTCTTCAGCAAGTTTTACCTCAAAAGATTTTAGTTGTTGTTGCTTTTCTGCATCAAGTGTAGCCAGTTTACGTTGAAATTCTTCATCCTTTTGTTTAGTGAAGGTGACCATTTTCTCTCTCAGCTCTTTCTTATAATCTTCAGCCATTGCTTCTTCCATAGGAAAAACATGGGCACAATTAGGACATTTTATTTCAGTTGGCATGTATAATAATTTTTAACCGTGGCCATTGCCGGGCTACACAAAGATATTAAAGCTTTTTAATTGGCGGGTAATACCTCGCCAAGAAGTGGAACCGATCAGGCATTTCTTACACGGAACAGACTTAGGTTTTTTTTATAAAACTTTGGATTTGATGATGCTGCCAAAGCTCAATATCTTACTCACCGGGCATTTTGCGGCGATATCTTCTAACCGTTGTTTCTGCTCTTCTGATAAATCCCCTGTACAAACAATTTCTTCTACAAATACCTGTTCTCCGTTTTCAGTTTCAGCAGTTACCGTTACATCTATCTTCTCCACAGGCCATTGCTTTCTATCTGCATACATCCTAAGCGTAATGGCTACACATGATGCTAAGGAAGCCATTAACAAACCCTTTGGCGCAAAGCCTTTATGTGTACCGCCCAGCTCTAAAGGTTCATCTACTATAACTTCATGAGATCCGTTTGTAACTGAGCATGCGTAATGTTCTTTATTTATTGTTGCTTTTACCATCTATCCTGTTTTTGTGAATTTTTAAATTTAAACATATCTATTCTTTATTGGCGAATTGGATGCCGAAAAATTACCCAAAATAATTTAGTAAAAACTTTCTGAAAGCGCATTTGTTCTTTTTAAAACGACCTGACTATGAATTATAGAAAAATGCTAACGAAACATCTTATTAAAAGATCAAATAATAATGCACAAATTGCAATAGCCTTGGTTGCCGGATTAGCGGCCGGTGCTGTAATTAGTGTTTTATTTGCACCCGATAGCGGGGCTGGAACCCGTGATAAAATTGCAGATAAAGCTAAAGACCTGAAATATAATTTCCAGGACCGTTATGAAGCGCTCAGAAAAAAGGTATTTGGGGTTGAAGCAGTGGAAGAAGACATTGTAGAGCAAGAGATACCTCACTTTAAACATAACCAAAAGGCCAAGCGTAAATCCGATATTAAAGAAGTGTTAGAAGATGTACACGAAAATGTGCAGGTGCAGGAAGGACAAGGATAAATGCTTTAAAAGCAGAATTATAATCCTAATTTTACAGGATTTATCTGTATATGCTTTTTATTCTTTCAAAAATCCTTCTTTTTCTCTTAAAACCAATTGTTTGGGTATTATTAATTCTCTTGTGTGCGCTGTTTTGTAAAAGTGCAAAAAAGAGGAAGCAACTATTACTATGTGCTTTTATAATGCTTTTTGTATTTTCTAATTCTTTTTTAATCGGAAAAATACTCAATGCTTACGAAGCCAAATACCCTGATGATCAAAAATTTGAGGTTGGGATTCTTTTGGGTGGATTTTCAGAAATAAATGAACGTAATAACCAAATCCAGTTAAGTTTTACAGGCGATCGGCTTTTTCAAACAATAAGTCTTTATAAACGCGGTAAAATAAATAAGATTTTAATTTCTGGCGGAAGTGGCAACCTCCTTGATACTAAAGTTAAAGAAGCAGATTTAGCACTAAATTATTTAAAAGAAATTGGCATTCCCGATTCTGCTATATGGATTGAAAACCAAAGCAGAAATACCATCGAAAATGCTAAAAATAGTTTTAGCCTTATACAAAAATATAAAGCTAATGCCAATGTGCTGGTGATTACAAGTGCATGGCACATTCCAAGATCTAAATTAATTTTCGATAAAGTTTTTGGGAAGAAATTAACGTATTACCCGACCAATTACCTGGGTAAAACCACCTATGATGCTGGCGATATTTTAATTCCTGATGCCTATGCTCTGTTTAAATGGGAGTTGTTGTTAAAAGAATGGATTGGTTTAATCGTGGATAATTTCAGAAGTTAAAGCAGCATATAAATAAAAAAGGACCCTGAAAATCAGCGTCCTTTTTTATTTTAAGCTTTATAGCTATCCTTCAATTGCTTTCCAAAGCATATCTTTCAATTCAAGCAGGTTTTTTTCTGCTACAGAAGAAATAAATATGGAAGGTACATTTGGCAGGTCTTTTTTCATTTCTTCAGTTAATTCCTCATCCAGCATATCTGATTTTGTTATTGCTAAAACATGGGGTTTTTGCATCAGCTCAGGATTATAGGATTCAAGCTCTCTTTTTAAGATTTCGTATTCTTCCTTAATGCTTCTGCTTGTATCGGCCGGAACCATAAAAAGTAAAACCGAATTACGTTCTATATGGCGTAAGAAACGGTAACCTAAACCCTTGCCTTTTGATGCCCCTTCAATAATCCCGGGAATATCAGCCATTACAAAGGATTTGTTGTTACGATAACTTACAATACCCAGATTGGGAACAATCGTTGTAAAAGGGTAATCAGCAATTTCGGGTTTAGCTGCAGAAACTACAGATAACAATGTTGACTTTCCGGCATTCGGGAAACCAACCAAACCGACATCAGCCAACACTTTAAGTTCTAAAATATTCCAAACCTCTTTCCCTGATTCTCCCGGCTGGGCAAATCTTGGGGTTTGCAAAGTTGAAGTTTTAAAATGTGCATTACCCAATCCGCCACGGCCACCAGCCGTTAAAATCTGCGTTTCACCATCTTTAGTAATTTCAAAAAGTACTTCTCCGGTTTCAGCATCCTTGGCAATGGTGCCCAATGGTACTTCAAGAATCTCATCCTTACCCTGACGGCCAAATTTATGAGAACTTCCTCCTGCCAAACCATCTTCGGCAATAATGTGTTTGCGGTATTTTAAATGTAATAACGTCCAGATGTTGCTGTTTCCTTTAACAATAATGTGACCACCTCTACCACCATCTCCACCATCGGGCCCACCCATTGATGTTAAAATATCGCGATGCAAGTGTGCAGAACCTGCCCCGCCTTTACCAGAACGGCAACAAATTTTTACATAATCTACGAAATTCGAACCCTGAGACATATTATTTCCTTTTTAAATAAAAATGGCGGAAAAAATAAAATCCTTTCCGCCATTTATAAAAAACTTATTAATTAGTATTGATCAATAACAGCGCAAAGATCATTATATACTGTTTCTTTTTCACCTATTCCATTTACTTTGTTCAACTTTCCCTGTGCTTCGTAAAAAGGTAAAACATGGATGGTTTTATCAAAATATTCTGAAATTCGTTTTTTTAATTTCTCAGCATCATCATCTGGTCTTCCACTTACTTTATGACGTTCAGCAATGCGCTTTGTAAGCTCATCCTGATTAACATCCAAAGCAATTACACCAGCAATTTTGCTTCCTTTACGTTCTAAAAATAAATCTAATTCTTCTGCCTGAGGAACAGTACGGGGAAAACCATCAAACACAAAACCTTTAGCGTCAGGGTTTTTATCCACTTCCTCTTCCAGCATTGCAATGGTAATCGCATCCGGAACCAATTCTCCATCAGCAAGTAATTGACTAACTTTTTTTCCTAATTCGGTTTGATTCCTAACATGTGCTCTAAAAAGATCACCTGTTGAAACATGTACCAACTGATATTTCGCAATCAGCTTTTCAGATTGGGTGCCTTTACCCGCCCCAGGAGGGCCAAAAAGAACTAAATTAAGCATTCAAGTTGTTTAGGTTGTCTTCAAAATTAAAAAAGCCTTATTCCTATGGCTCTCCCAAAAATAACGTACAGATTAGTTCCTATTCGAATTAACATAACTGCTTACTTTCGAGGCTGCAAATATATAATTATTAATTTAGATGCCATTTATAATTGATAATTTATTTAAAAAAGAGCTATTTTGGTGACATTTCTCTCGTTACGCAAAGAATCTTGTGTAATTTTTATATTTAACAGAATATTCTTTAATGAACTCCCTTTTCAGCCAAATAATCAATGTATTTTCAGCTGAAACTAACCAACATGAGCCGTATCATTTTAACAAAAATTGAGGTACTTGCTAATTAAGCAGCTGATCGATGAGTAAAAAATGCTGTAAAACAAAAAAGCCTTAGATTTCTCTAAGGCTTTCAGTGCACTTGTAGGGATTCGAACCCCAAACCTTCTCATCCGTAGTGAGATGCTCTATCCAATTGAGCTACAAATGCATTTCCGTTTCGTTAACGGACTGCAAAAGTAAGATTTGAAATTTAATTTCCCAATTTTTTTTGAAAAAAAATCACTTTTTTTAATCCTGAAAATTTAGCTAAGCACTCAACGCATCATTAATTGCTTTAAAATCAGGCAACTCACGCGCATCTTCTAAAATTTCAGCATAAATAATTTTTCCATCTTCACCTATTACAAAAGCTGCTCTTTTGGAAACACCCTTTAATCCATACACAAATTCTTCATAATAGGCTCCAAAAGCTTTTGATACTTCTTTATTAAAATCAGACAATAAAGGGAATTGATAATTTTGCTCTTCTTTAAATTTAGCTAAAGAAAATGGAGAATCTACAGAGATACCGATCACTTCAGCATTTATTCCTTCGTAATAACTAAAATTATCTCGCATGGTACAAAGCTGTTCGGTACAGGTACCTGTAAAAGCCATCGGGAAAAAGTGGATAATTACTTTCTTACCTTTAAATGCAGACAAAGAAATTTCTGTTAATTCAGAACTGTAAAGTTTAAAATCAGGCGCTAAATCGCCAACTTGTAATGACATAATCTATTTTTATGGTTAATTGTTTAAACTGTATTAATTGGTTAGCTGAACAGGTTAGGGTTAAACCATACCGAGGCCATCAACCTTATATCCGACACTAAATATTTGAGACTAAGTGCCCATCTGTTCTTTCAAAATCGCCAGTCCTTCTTCAAAACTATGTGGGTTATAACCTAAATCTCTGATTGTTTTATCCAGCACAAAACCTGTACGCACTGGCCTTTTTGCCGTTTGATTTAAAAGTTCAGAACTAATTTCAGTAATGATTGATTTATCCAGCGACCAATAATCGGCAACTTTTCGCACTAAATCGGCAATACTCATGTAATCTTTACCCGAAACATTATAAATGCCCTGCGCATTTTTTTCAACAGCTAATAAACAAGCTTCAGCTAAATCTTCAGCAAGAGTTGGCATTCTCCACTGGTCGTTTACCACATTAACAGGAAGCCCTTTCTCTAATGCACCTTTTGCCCAAAGCACAATGTTGCTCCTGCTCCTATCGCTTGTTATTCCATATACCAATATGGTACGCAATATTGCCCAATTAGTTTTCGATGTTTTGATTAACTCCTCTGCCAAAACTTTAGATTCGCCGTAATAACTTAAAGGGTTTACAGCGTCATCTTCCTTATACGGTCCATCAGCACCATCAAAAACAAAATCAGTACTTAAATGCACAAACTGTATTTGTTGTACTTCGCAAAGCGAAACTAAGTTCTGTACAGCATCAACATTAAGCTGGTGGCAAAGTTCTTTGTTGGCTTCACATACATCTACATTGGTCATAGCTGCTGTGTGGATAATTGCATCGGGCTTATATTTTTCAATCACCTCTTTTAGCTTTCCTTTATCAAGAATATCCAATTCTGCATATTCATAACCTTCCGTAAGCGGATAACGGTTTGCACCCTTTGATGTAGCAATGAGATTTACCCTGCCTTCACTTAATATTTTCTCCGTTAATTTTTGTCCTAAAAGGCCATTACTTCCGGTTACCAGCACTGTTTTCATCCCGTAATTATAATTAATTTGTTCGGCAATTTAAATGTAATATATTTATTGCAATCAACTTCCTTACTGGAAATAAATAAACACACTACTATTTAAATAACACTCAAATGAAACGAAATTTTAAAACAAGCCTTTTTATTAGTTTAATACTAACCGGCCTAAGTTTTATGGTTAATGCGCAGGAGGTAGAAAAAAAGAACAGCATTTATGCCGAACTTTTGGGTAATGGCGGAGCGTATTCTCTTAATTACGATAGGTTATTCCAGGTATCTAAAGGATTAAAAGTAGTACCAAGAGTTGGGCTCTCTACACTTCAGCAAGTCATTATTGTTCCACTCGAAGTTAACCTGCTGATCAGCAAAAGCAATACATCTAAAAATTTTTTCGAAACAGGCATAGGTGTTACCATATTAAAGCCCTTAAGTGGATTCCATGGAAAATTACTGACCGTAAATGGTTATGATTATAACTTTGATAATAAAACGGTAAATACGCCATTAATTATAAGGGCCGGCTTTAGGCATCAAAAACCTGTTGGCGGTTTTATGTATCGAGCCGGCGCACTTTTATTTACCGGGGATGAAACCATATTAACCATTGGACTTGCTTTGGGCTATAGTTTTTAGGCCTCAAATTACAGCTTAAAAATACCTTAAAAGCGCTTAGTTTTTAAGGCATTTTTTTATTCAAATTACCCGCAATTAACCCTGTTGAAAAAATTTATATAATATATTTAAAATTCGTTAAGAAAAGTTTAACTTTGCCAACCGAATTGGAGCCCTTACAAACAGCTTTAATTCATTGACTGTAATAATTTTACTCACAACAGATATGCCTAACTTAGGAAAAATAGCACAAATTATCGGCCCAGTGGTTGACGTTAGCTTTGCTGATGATGCCCATCTACCTAAAATTTTTGATGCGTTAGAGATAACGAAAGAAAATGGACAAAAAATTGTTTTAGAAGTTCAACAGCACTTAGGTGAAGACCGTGTACGTGCAATTTCAATGGACTCTACTGACGGTTTAGTTCGTGGAATGAAGGTACTTGATACTGGTTCAGCAATTAAAATGCCAGTAGGCGATCAGATCAAAGGCCGTTTATTTAATGTGGTTGGTGAAGCGATTGATGGTATTACACCTGTTGATAAAACAGATGGCCGTCCAATCCACGCAACACCTCCTAAGTTCGAAGATTTATCAACAGAAACTGAAGTACTTTTTACAGGTATTAAAGTAATCGATTTATTAGAGCCTTATGCAAAAGGTGGTAAAATTGGATTATTTGGTGGTGCTGGAGTAGGTAAAACGGTATTAATTATGGAGTTGGTAAACAACATCGCTAAAGCTTATGCTGGTTTATCAGTGTTTGCAGGTGTTGGTGAGCGTACTCGTGAGGGTAACGATTTACTTCGTGAGTTTATCGAATCAGGTGTAATTAACTATGGCGACGAATTCTTACACTCAATGGAAAAAGGTGGCTGGGATTTGAAAGCAGTTGATACTGAAAAATTAAAAGAATCTAAAGCAACATTGGTTTTCGGTCAAATGAACGAGCCTCCTGGTGCACGTGCACGTGTAGCTTTATCAGGTTTAACTGTTGCAGAATATTTCCGTGATGGTGATGGCGAAGGCGCTGGAAAAGATATCCTTTTCTTCGTTGATAACATCTTCCGTTTCACTCAGGCAGGTTCTGAGGTATCGGCTTTATTAGGTCGTATGCCATCTGCGGTAGGTTACCAACCAACATTGGCAACTGAGATGGGTTTAATGCAAGAGCGTATTACGTCAACTAAACGCGGTTCAATTACATCAGTACAAGCGGTATATGTACCTGCGGATGATTTAACTGACCCTGCACCGGCAACAACATTTGCCCACTTAGATGCAACTACAGTATTATCTCGTAAAATTGCTGAGTTAGGTATTTACCCTGCGGTAGATCCATTGGATTCGACTTCTCGTATCCTTTCTCCAGCTGTTTTAGGTGACGAACACTATAACACTGCACAACGTGTTAAAGAAACTTTACAACGTTATAAAGAATTACAAGATATCATCGCAATTTTAGGTATGGACGAATTATCTGAAGAAGATAAATTAGTAGTATCAAGAGCGCGTCGTGTTCAACGTTTCTTATCTCAACCCTTCCACGTAGCTGAGCAATTTACAGGCTTAAAAGGTGTGTTGGTTGACATTAAAGATACCATAAAAGGTTTCAATATGATTATGGATGGTGAAGTTGACGAATATCCAGAAGCTGCATTTAACTTAGTTGGTAGCATTGAAGATGCAATCGAAAAAGGTAAAAAATTATTAGCAGAAGCGAACTAAGCTACGAGACATCAGGTGTGAGATGTGAGAAGGGATGCAAATCTTATATCTTATATCTCATATCTTCAATCTAAAAAGAATGACATTAGAAATATTAACTCCAGATAAAAAAGTTTACGAAGGCGAAGTAACAGCAGTTACGGTTCCTGGTACTTTGGGTTCTTTTCAAATTTTGAAAGACCATGCCCCTATCATTTCAACTTTAGAAGATGGAGAAGTTATTATTAAAAGCACTAAAACAGACGACGAACGCTTTTTTATCAAAGGCGGTGTGGTAGAAGCCATCCATAACAAAATTGTGGTATTGGCCGAAGGTATTGCTTAAATACAATCAACTCATTTTAGGAGCCCTCCCGATGTAACTCAGGAGGGCTTTTTTATTTAGCAGCAACCTAATTCCTTATTTAATCGTATCTTATTAAAATAGATCTTATTAAGTATGTTCAGGAATAAAAGTATATTGGTTTTTGCTGGTTTGATATTTTCTTTCACTCAAATTAAAGCTTCTTCCTATCTCGAATACAATAGCCTGAGCGACTATTTAAAGGCCAATCCCAACGGGAAACATGACGGAATGGATGGGCACTGGTTAAAAACCGACAGGCAAAAGAACAACATTGCCTGGAGTAATGCCAATAAAACCAACATTAAAAAAACAAAAGGTTTTGAGGAATATCAAAGCATTGCCGAACGATCCGACTTTTATAAATGGTTTCAACACCAGACGGATTCCTTAGGTTTCGAAACCAGATGGGGATTTGCTGCTGCAACCACAACAAAAAAGTTAGAAAGTTTATTAACCAGTGCCGCAGAAATTAGTGGCAGCTCCAATTCAGAAATTAAATCTTTTGTAATGGAAGGCAACCAAATTATTTTTAATGATATATGGGCAGAATTAAAATTGCTTTATGTACAGGAAGCACTTACCGGCAAGCAAGCCGAAATTTGGGATGGAAATTTATTGCTTAAAGAACAAAACCTGATAGAACCTTATTATCAAAAACTTAGCCCCTCCTCCTTAGCAAAACTTGAAAAAATACTGAAAAAAGAAAACTTTTTTTCCAGACTTGTACCCGGTTATGAATTTGAAGGCAATCTGATCAGCATTCGCGACAGGTGGTTTTATGGAATGAAAATGATGGGTTATAAAAAGCCTGATACCGAATCATTATTTCCCAAAAAATAGGTCGAAAATGTATGCATAATTTCGTGTAAAAAATCAATTTTACATCAACGTGAATCAATTTTACGCCGAAAATCAGATAATTTATAATGCAAGCATAATATTTATACCGTATACCGATTCGATATTTGGTCTACAGCGCTCGGCATTAAATCACTAACACAACCAATATTCAAAATTTTATACATGTTTGTTGCGCAAAAAACAAAATAATATTCTTATTTCATTTTTTTTTATTTTCACTTGCTTATTAATAGACCAAAAACTAAATTGGTTTTATAAACAAATCAATAAAGGAATGACAATTCAAAGCAACATAAATTCAATAAATTCTACTGCAAACGCAGTCAGAAATATTGTGTTGTTTCCAGTCATTTTAGTTCACCTCCTACTCCTAAATATTTTATTGGGTAAAAAGCAGGCGCAGTTTAAGTAATTTTTAAATTAAAATATAAGCGAGCGCCTCCCACAAAGAGGCGCTTTTTTTAAACAACAAAACACGTGTATAATGAAATATTATAATTCTAACACGATCATTTACCTTGACGGGCGGTTTGAAAAAGCTGTTGATAGTAGCACTGATCTTTACGGACAATCGCTACACTATGGTTATGCCGCTTTTGAAGGGATAAGAGCCTACAAAACGCATAACGGCAACCGCATATTTAAAGCGGCTGCGCATTTTAACCGTTTAGAGCGTTCTTGCCAACTCGCCAATATTCCTTTCCCATGGGATAAAAATGAACTGATTGCTGCAACCTATAAACTATTACAGTTAAACAAGTTAAAAGATGCTTATATCAGGCCATTGGTATTTTGTCACCCAAATATGAAATTAAATGAGCCAAGTGGCGTTTCAATTTTGATTTGTGCCTGGGAATGGGATGCCTATTCGGGCAATAAGCTTTTAAATTTGACCATTTCTGATTACGAAAGACCAAATCCAAAATCAACTCCAATGGAAGCCAAGTTGAGCGGCAATTATGTAAACTCAATCCTGGCCACCACTGCCGCAAACATTAAAGGTTATGATGAAGCTTTGCTTTTAGACATGAATGGGTTTGTAGCTGAGGCTTCGGGAGCAAACATTTTCATCGAAAAAAACAACAAACTATATACACCATCATTAGGTAACATTTTACCCGGAATAACGAGGGCAACAGTTAAAGAGCTTTGTACAGTACTCGATATTCAATGCACTGAAAAACAACTGACTGTAGAAGATTTAAAATCTGCCGATAGCGCTTTTTTATGCGGAACAGCTACTGAAATTGCGGGGATTGCCTCTATAGATGATACCGTTTATCGTCCGCTTTGGCGCGAATCTTTAGGTTATACCATACAGCGTGCTTATAAAAACTTAGTACTTGAAAAAGTGAATTACGAAGTGATTATATAAGAAAGTAATGACTATACGACCAATAGTAACACGGGTAAAAAATAAAAAAAAATAGTTCTTTGATTTTTTCAATAAGTTAGTATGTTTGTGGTTCACAGTCAAAGACATGAATTTTAACACAAACATTATTAGCAACCTAATTATTGTCATTTCTAAATATAGAGGTGGAAATCGTTGCGTATAATAATAAAATATACCATATCGAAACCGCCTCCGAAACGAGGCGGTTTTTTTTTGCCTCAAAAATTAAAAAACTAACAAAACCAAAACATTACATATTAAACAATGAGCGAATTAAACAAGTACAGTAAAACATTTACGCAAGATCCAACACAACCGGCCGCACAAGCCATGCTTTATGGAATCGGATTGACTGATGCAGACATGGCCAAAGCACAGGTTGGTATTGCAAGTATGGGTTACGATGGTAACACTTGCAATATGCACTTAAACGACCTTGCAAAAGACGTTAAAAAAGGAGTTTGGGCAAATGATTTAGTGGGCTTGGTTTTTAATACCATTGGTGTAAGTGATGGTATGAGCAACGGTACCGACGGCATGCGTTACTCTTTGGTAAGCCGCGATGTAATTGCCGATAGCATTGAAACCATTTGTGGCGGACAGTATTACGATGGTATTATTTCAATTCCGGGTTGCGATAAAAATATGCCAGGCGCTATTATGGCCATGGCACGTTTAGATCGTCCCTCCATCATGGTTTACGGCGGCACAATAGCTCCGGGCCATTATAAAGGTGAAGAATTAAACATTGTTTCAGCATTTGAAGCTTTAGGGCAAAAAATCTGTGGCAACCTTTCTGAAGAAGATTATCAGGGCATTATTAAACACACTTGCCCAGGTGCAGGCGCCTGTGGCGGCATGTACACGGCAAACACCATGGCTTCGGCAATTGAAGCTTTAGGAATGAGTTTGCCATATTCTTCTTCGAACCCTGCAGTTAGCCCAGAGAAAAAACAAGAATGTGTAGATGCGGGTAAATACATCAAAATTTTATTAGAAAAAGACATTAAACCATCTGATATTATGACGAGAAAAGCATTCGAAAATGCCATCCGTTCAATTATCATTTTAGGTGGAAGTACAAATGCCGTATTGCACTTTATTGCAATGGGTAAAGCAATCGGTATAGAAATTACACAGGATGATTTCCAAAAAATGAGTGATGTAACTCCTGTACTTGCCGATTTTAAACCAAGCGGTAAATATTTAATGCAGGATTTACACCAATATGGTGGTATCCCAGCGGTATTAAAATATTTATTAAATGAAGGTTTGTTACATGGCGATTGCTTAACTGTAACTGGAAAAACCGTAGCTGAAAATTTAGCTGATGTGAAATCAATCATGGATTACGATCAGAAGATTGTGCAAAAATTGAGCGAACCAATTAAAGCAACTGGTCACTTGCAGATTCTTTACGGAAACTTAGCTGAGAAAGGTTCAGTAGCCAAAATCAGTGGTAAAGAAGGCGAAAAATTTGAGGGTCCTGCACGTGTATTTGATGGCGAGCATGATTTAATTGCTGGTATTTCCAACGGTCGTGTTCAACCGGGTGATGTAATCGTAATTAAAAATTCTGGTCCGGTTGGTGCTCCTGGCATGCCCGAAATGTTAAAACCAACATCAGCCATTATTGGTGCGGGTTTAGGTAAATCTGTTGCTTTGATTACAGATGGTCGTTTCTCTGGTGGTACACACGGCTTTGTAGTGGGGCACATTACACCAGAGTCATACAAAGGTGGTTTAATTGGGCTGGTTGAAGATAATGACCCAATTTTAATTGATGCAATAAACAACATCATCAGCTTACAAGTTAGTGACGAAGTAATTGCCGAACGTAGAAAAAAATATGTTCAGCCAGCATTAAAGGTAACAAAAGGTGTTTTATATAAATATGCTAAAACCGTTTCAGACGCAGCCAGTGGTTGTGTAACTGACGAATATTAAAATCAAAAACCATCCCTGGATTAAATTGGTACTAAAAAATAAATTATGCAGATAATTAAAAGTATTCAAAACAGGATTTACGAAATCAGGGGAGAAAGGGTAATGCTCGATTTCGATTTGGCAATTTTATATGAAGTTGAAACGAAAGTCTTAAATCAAGGCGTTAAACGCAACATACAACGTTTTCCAGATGATTTTATGTTCCAGCTTACAAAAGAAGAGTTTGAAAATTTAAGACTTCAAATTGAAAATATTAATCAGGGAGTACAATCACAAATTGTGAACACACGCCTCCCCAACTTGAAGTCACAATTTGTGACTTCAAGTTGGGGAGGCACCCGAAAAATGCCTTACGCTTTTACAGAGCAAGGTGTAGCCATGCTAAGTGGTGTTTTGAAAAGCGTAAAAGCAATTAACATGAACATTGCCATTATGAGAGCCTTTGTTGATGTTCGGAAAATTTTGCTGAAGCAAAGTAATATGAACGATCAGTTAACAGAAATTAAAGAACGGATTGGAGAACATGATGTTCAGTTAAATGAGCTTTATGATGCAATGGAAAATTTAATAGACGAAAAAATTGCTCAATTGAAGTGGAAAGATAGAGAGAGGATTGGGTTTAAAATTAAAGAATAACAGAACCGCAAAAACATAATTATGGAAACTGCACAGGATACAATACAACAAACAGAGGCACAGGCAGAAACCTCAAATAAATTATTCAAAGGATCTGGTTCGCAGATGCTATTGAATGGATTGATTGAAGAAGGCGTAACCACCATTTTTGGCTACCCTGGCGGTGCAATTATGCCAATTTACGACGCACTTTACGATTATGCAGATAAATTGCAACACATTTTAGTTCGCCATGAGCAAGGTGGTATTCATGCTGCCCAAGGCTTTGCAAGAGCAAGTGGCCAGGTAGGTATTGTTTTTGCAACCAGCGGGCCAGGCGCTACTAACTTAGTAACCGGTTTAGCCGATGCACAAATTGATAGTACACCACTGGTTTGTATTACAGGACAGGTTTTCGCTCACTTATTAGGTACAGATGCTTTTCAGGAAACTGATGTAATTAACATTACCACACCCGTTACCAAATGGAATTATCAGGTTACTGATGCGAAAGAAATCCCGGAGGTTTTGGCAAAAGCATTTTACATTGCTAAAAGTGGCAGACCAGGCCCCGTTTTAATTGATATTACTAAAAACGCACAGCTACAGATTGAGGAATTCCCTGAATATGTAAAATGCAATCATATCCGCTCTTACCGCCCAAAACCTAAAGTTAGGATTGAATATATTGAGCAAGCTGCAGCATTAATTAACTCCGCAAAAAAACCATTTGTATTATTTGGTCAAGGCGTAGTTTTAGGTACCGCCGAAGAAGAATTTAAAGCGTTTATCGAAAAAACAGGTATCCCGGCAGCATGGACGATTATGGGTGAAGGGGCAATTCCAACGGCACACCCATTAAACGTTGGTATGTTGGGAATGCATGGAAATTATGGTCCAAATGTTTTAACCAACGAATGTGATGTGCTTATTGCCATTGGCATGCGTTTCGATGATCGTGTAACCGGCCGTTTAGATAAATATGCCAAACAGGCTAAAGTAATCCATTTGGATATTGATCCAGCCGAAATTGATAAAAACGTGAAAGCCGAGGTTGGTATTTGGGGCGATTGTAAAGAAACCTTACCCCTGTTAACCAATTTGGTTAACGCAAATAAACACGAAGAATGGGTTGCCAAATTCAGAGATTATAACCAACAGGAAATAGATCAGGTAATTACACCAGAACTTTATCCTGCCGGTGATGAAATGACCATGGGCGAAGTATTACGCAACATCAACGAAATTTGTGGCGGCGATGCAGTAATTGTAACCGATGTTGGTCAACACCAAATGGTAGCTTGTCGTTATGCGAAATTTAACAATACCCGCAGCAACATTACTTCTGGAGGTTTAGGCACAATGGGTTTTGGTTTACCGGCAGCTATTGGTGCCAAATATGGTGCACCAAACAAAACGGTTATTGCAATTATTGGCGATGGAGGCTTCCAGATGACACCACAAGAACTGGGTACCATTATGCAGTTTGGTGCAGCAGTAAAAATCTTGATACTGAACAACCGTTTCTTAGGCATGGTACGTCAATGGCAACAGTTATTTCACGATAAACGTTATTCTTTTGTCAACATTACCAGTCCTGATTTTGTGGCTTTAGCTAAAGCGTATTACATAGAAGGACAAATGGTTAACGAGCGCGCAAATTTAAGAGCTGCATTAGAAACGATGATTAACCACGATGGCTCATATCTTCTTGAAGTAATGGTTGGCAGAGAAAACAATGTTTTCCCAATGGTTCCGCAAGGAATGAGTGTAAGCGAAATTAGACTTAAATAAGGTAGAAGGTAAAAAGCGGAGGGTTGAAGATTAAAGCCACCTCTCCAAATCGTCATTGCGAGGCACGAAGCAATCTTAAGCGATAGCAAGTCAATTTAAAAAGAACAATTGCCAAAAGAATTATCATGAATATTGAAAACACAATAGGACATAAAATAGATAAAGCCGACTTAGAAGGAAAACAGGAATATACCATTACGGTTTATGCTGAAAACCGCATCGGTTTATTAAACAGGATTGCGATTATTTTCTCCAAAAGAAAAATCAACATTGAGAGTTTAAACACCTCCCCTTCTGAAATTGATGGAATCCACCGTTTTAACATCGTAATCCATGAGGGTTATGAAGTGGTGAGGAAATTAGCCCGCCAGATTGAAAAGCAAATTGAAGTATTGAAAGTTTATTTCAACACCAATGACGAAATCATCTGGCAGGAACTTGCCCTTTACAAGGTTTCTACAGATGAAATTGCAGAGAAAGTAACGGTTGAAAGGCTATTAAGACAATTTGGGGCAAGTGCGGTAGTGATTAGAAAAGATTATACTGTTTTTGCTGTAACCGGACACAGAGAAGAAACGGATGCTTTGGTAAAAGCTTTAGAACCTTATGAACTGATTGAGTTTGTACGCAGTGCAAGAGTTGCCATTATCAAAGACAGTGCGGGTTTCCATGAGAAATTAAAGGAATTTGAAGCCTTTGAACCTGGAGAAGAACTTGTTGAAAATGAGTTTTTAGAAAAAGGACAGAAGATTTTCACCATGTAAACCAAAATCTGTCATTGCGAGTAGGAATGCCGAAGCAATCTTTTAAGAAAAAAGAAGCAGATTACTTTGGCTTACATAAACCCAGCCTTGAAATGACGAAAAGATAAAAAATATGAAATGCAATAAAGTCACGCCAATTTTAAGAATATTCGACTACGATAAAGCGGTTGAATTTTATGTGAATTGGTTGGGTTTTAAAATAGATTGGGAACATACATTTGAAAAGAACACTCCAGTTTACATGCAGGTTTCGTTAAACGGAATAGAATTGCACTTAAGTGAACACCACGGAGATTGTGCTCCTGGTGCGCATGTACATATCGATTGTACCGGATTGAAAGCATTTCATAAAGAAATCATTGATAAAAAGTACAAATACAACCGTCCGGGATTGGAGAAAACTTTCTATGGAACCTGGGCACTAACTGTAAACGATCCATTTTTTAACAAAATAACGTTTAACGAGGAACTGGCCGAAGCTGAAAATTAGAATATAACATGATGAACCAGGTATTTGAATTTATAATAAACTCGCGTAAGGCATTTATTCAGTTAATCGACAGCTTAACCATCGAAGAATTGAATAAGATTCCAGATGGCTACAATAACAATATCATTTGGAATTTTGGGCATATCGTTGTCAGTACACAAACACTTTGTTATGTACGTACTGGTATTTTGGAAAATGCATCGGCTGTAAGGTTTAATGATTTCTATAAAAAAGATACCAAACCAACTTATACAGTAACAGCCGAAGAAATTGCAGAATTGAAAGCTACAGCACTTGAAAGCATTAAAAAGATAGAGAAAGATTACGCAAATGAAAAGTTTGGTGCAATTACACCGTTTACAACGGCTACTTATGGTGCACAGTTGAATAATGTTGAAGAAATTTTAACAACGACTATTGGACACGATAACCTGCATTATGGTTATGCATTAGCTTTGAAACGCAGACTTAAATAAAACGATTAGAAAGGAGAAGGAAATTTTGAAAAACCTGTAATCCTGACAATCTTGAGAAAAGAACCGATAATTAAATAGAAATTAATCAATAAAACGATGTCAAATTATTTTAACACACTACCTCTTAGAGAAAAATTAAACCAATTAGGTGTTTGCGATTTCATGGACAGCAACGAATTTTTAGATGGCATTAGCGCACTAAAAGGTAAAAAACTGGTCATTGTAGGTTGCGGAGCCCAAGGCTTAAATCAAGGTTTAAATTTAAGAGATAGTGGTTTAGATGTAAGTTATACTTTACGCAAAGAAGCTATTGAAGGCAAAAGAGATTCGTGGAAAAATGCAACTGAGAATAACTTTACAGTAGGCACCTACGAAGAATTAATTCCGGGCGCTGATGTAGTAATCAACCTTACCCCTGATAAGCAACATACTGCGGTTGTGAATGCAATTATGCCTTTAATGAAAGACGGTGCTACATTATTATATTCTCACGGTTTTAACATTGTTGAAGAAGGCATGCAAATCCGTAAAGATTTAACGGTAATTATGGTTGCTCCAAAATGCCCGGGCAGTGAAGTTAGAGCCGAGTATGTTCGTGGTTTTGGTGTACCAACCTTAATCGCTGTACATCCGGAAAACGATCCTCAGGGCAAAGGTTTGGCACAGGCTAAAGCGTATTGCGTGGGCACTGGCGGTCACCGCGCGGGTGTATTAAAATCATCATTTGTAGCCGAGGTAAAATCAGATCTAATGGGCGAGCAAACCATCCTTTGCGGTTTACTACAAACAGGTTCTATCCTATCTTTCGATAAAATGGTAGAAAAGGGTATCGACGCCGGTTACGCTTCTAAATTGGTTCAATATGGTGTTGAAGTAATTACCGAAGCCTTAAAACAAGGTGGTATAACTGCCATGATGGATAGATTGAGCAATGTTGCTAAAATCAAAGCCTTTGAAATCTCTGAGGAACTGAAAGACATTATGCGTCCTCTATTCCAAAAACACCAGGATGATATTATGAGCGGTGAATTTAGCAAAACCATGATGGAAGACTGGGCGAACGGCGATAAAAACTTATTGGGTTGGAGAGCTGAAACGGGTGAAACTGCTTTCGAAAAAACCCCTGCTGGTGATGTTAAAATCGGTGAGCAGGAATATTTTGATCACTATACTTTAATGGTTGCATTTGTTCGTGCCGGTGTGGAGCTGGCTTTCGAAACCATGGTACAGGCCGGTATTAAACCAGAATCAGCTTACTACGAGTCATTACACGAAACACCACTTATTGCCAACACCATTGCCCGTAAAAAATTATTCGAAATGAACCGTGTAATTTCTGACACGGCTGAATATGGTTGTTATTTATTCGATCAAGCTTGTAAACCACTTTTAGCCGATTTCATGAAAAAAGTAGATGCCGATTTAGTAGGCAAAAACTTTAACGAGGGTAAAGATGGCGCGGTAGATAACAGACAGTTAATTGACGTTAACGAAGCGATCCGTTCTCATCAGGTAGAACAGATTGGGGCTACTTTACGTAAAGCCATGACCGCAATGAAAGCAATTAAAACTGCATAAAATTAAAAGAATGTCGGTTTGAGCTTGTCTCTTTAAAGAAAGTCTTCGACAAGCTCAGACCGGCAAAAATTAAATACAAATAAAAATGTCAAAAACATTAGTAGAAAAAATTTGGGATGCACACGTTGTAAAAAGTGAAGAGGGATTTCCTGACATTTTATACATTGATACACACTTAATACACGAGGTAACTTCTCCGCAGGCTTTTGATGGTTTACGCAAAAGAGGCTTACCGGTTTTCCGTCCGAAACAAACGGTTGCAACTGCCGATCATAACGTACCTACGCTAAATCAGCTTTTGCCAATTAAGGAAGAACTTTCGCGTTACCAGGTTGATATGCTTACCAAAAACTGTGCTGAGTTTGGCATCGAACTATATGGCTTAGGGCATCCATTTCAAGGCATTGTGCACGTAATTGGTCCCGAACTGGGCATCACCTTACCCGGAAAAACAATGGTTTGCGGCGATAGCCATACCTCTACACATGGCGCTTTCGGGGCTATTGCATTTGGCATCGGAACTTCGCAGGTAGAACAGGTTTTCGCTACGCAATGTTTATTGCAGTCGAAACCTAAAACTATGAAAATCGAGGTAAACGGAACCTTGGAAAAAGGAGTTACAGCAAAAGACATTATTTTATACATCATCTCTAAAATATCTGCTGCCGGAGGTACAGGTTATTTTATTGAATATGCAGGCTCAGCTATTGAATCTTTGAGTATGGAAGCCAGGATGACGATCTGTAACATGAGTATCGAAATGGGTGCACGTGGCGGGCTTATTGCGCCTGATCAAATTACGTTCGATTACATCAAAGGAAGAGAATTTGCTCCGGCTGGCGCTGAATGGGATAAAGACTTAGCCTACTGGAAAACTTTATTTAGTGATACCGATGCAAAATTTGATCGTGTTTTAACTTTTGATGCTGCCGATATTGCACCTATGATTACCTATGGAACCAATCCAGGCATGGGTATGGGCATTCAGGAACATATTCCTGCCACACAAGCACAACCAGAAAAAGAGCAACTCTCTTACCAAAAAGCTTTGGATTATATGGGTTTTGATGATGATGCTTCGCTAATCGGTAAACCAGTTGATTATGTTTTTATAGGCAGTTGCACTAATTCACGAATTGAAGATTTACGCGAAGTAGCAGATTTTGTAAAAGATAAGCGTAAAGCAGATAATGTTACCGTTTGGATCGTTCCAGGCTCCAAACAAGTAGAACAGCAGGCTAAAAATGAAGGTTTAGATAAAATTTTCGAGGCAGCAGGTTTTCAACTAAGAGAACCAGGTTGTAGCGCATGCCTGGGTATGAACGAAGATAAAATTCCGGCAGGCAAATACTGTGTTTCTACATCGAACAGAAATTTCGAAGGTCGTCAGGGACAAAATGCACGTACCCTCTTGGCAAGTCCTTTAACCGCAGCCGCAGCCGCCGTTACAGGAAAAATTACCGATGTAAGAGAAATGCTGGAAAAAGCTTAATTAACCTGTCATGCTGACGAAGGAAACATCTGCAAACGATAAAACAGATTCTTCGTTCCTCAGAATGATAAATTAATACATATGATTTTAGAAGTTGCCATATTAAATATAAAAGCCGGTTTATCAGCCGATTTTGAAAAAGCTTTTAACGAAGCACAAAAAATCATAGCAGCCATGGAAGGTTACATTTCGCATCAGTTAAAAAAATGTATTGAAGAGGCCGATAAATATATCCTGCTGGTTAACTGGGAAACTTTAGAAGCACATACCGAAGGCTTTAGAGGTTCGGCAGCTTACCAGGATTGGAAAAAGTTATTGCATCATTTTTATGAGCCTTTTCCAACGGTAGAGCATTATGTTTAAATAGGAACAACCGAGTTTTGCATGATTGGATGATAGAATATAGCTTAAAATCCTGCAAATCTTGTTAAAAAACTTAAATGCAATTAGGTGTTTAAAGGAGTGAAAAGATTAAATAAAATTTAAAGTTATGCCAGAAATAGTTTGGGATGCAACATTATACGACAAGCAACATCACTTCGTATCAGATTACGGAGCAGATGTATTGCAATGGTTAGCGCCGAAAAGCGGCGAACATATTTTAGATGTAGGTTGTGGCACCGGTCAGCTGGCGGCGCAAATTGCTGAAAGTGGTGCACTCGTTTCAGGAACTGATGCCTCTGCCGATATGGTTGCGAATGCTAAAGCAGCATACCCGAATTTAAATTTCGAGGTTGTTGATGGAACTAAACTGCCATACAACGAAAAATTTGATGCCATTTTTAGTAACGCCACTTTCCACTGGATTGAAAATCAGCCGGCATTAGTTCAAGGGTTATTTAAAAGCCTGAAACCTGGTGGAAGATTGGTTGCCGAATTTGGTGGAAAAGGAAATGTTAAAAGCATTACCGATGCCATTACAAATGCAGCAATGCAATTAGGCTTGGAAAATCACCTGGCTAATAATTTCTGGTTTTTTCCGTCTGTAAGCGCTTACACTACCCTTTTAGAAACAAACGGTTTTGAAGTTGAGCAAGCCTGGTTATTCGACAGGCCTACCAAACTTATCGGCGAAGAAGGCATGTACATCTGGATTAATCAATTTGCACAACATGCATTTAAAAAATTAAACGAAGAGCAGGCAAAATCCATCAAAAACCTGGCTGTAGAAATCCTTAAACCCAATTATTTCATTAATGGAGAATGGGTAGCCGATTATAGAAGACTAAGGATTAAAGCCGTTAAGCAAAAAGACTAAAGATAAAAACAATGCAAAAAGCAAGTCTCGATACTTGATGCGCTGTACTTGATACGATTAAAATGAAAAAGTTCACAAAATTAACATCGGCCGTAGTGCCTTTAAATATAGAGAATATAGATACCGACCAGATTATCCCTGCCAGGTTTCTAAAAGCAACCACACGCGATGGGTTTGGCGAAAACCTATTCCGCGATTGGCGCTATAATGGCGATAATACTCCAAAGCCTGAATTTGTAACAAATAACCCTACTTACAACGGACAGATTTTAGTTGCTGGAAAAAACTTTGGTTGTGGAAGTAGTCGTGAACATGCAGCATGGGCCATTCAGGATGCTGGCTTTGATGCTGTTATCAGTAGTTTCTTTGCCGATATATTTAAAGGAAATGCCCTTAACAATGGTTTATTACCTATTCAGGTAACTGAAGAGTTCCTTGCACAAATTTTCAAGGCGGTGGAAAACAATCCTAAATCAGCCTTAGAAGTTGACTTGGAAAATCAAACGGTTACCATTGTTGAAACCGGAGCACTGGAATCTTTCGAGATTAATCCGTACAAAAAATCATGTTTAATAAATGGTTATGATGATATCGATTTCATCCTGGCACAAACAAAATTGGTAACCGAATTCGAACAAGCAAAATAATGTTTAAACCCTTTGTGTACATACAAGATTTAAACTTAAGTTACCGCAACAAAGCGGTGCTAAAGGATTTGTATTGGGAAATAAATATTTTCGAAAATTGGGTTTTATCGGGCGAAAGCGGAAGCGGAAAAACTTCTTTGGCCAAAGCCATTGTGGGTTTAGTTGCTGCGCAAGGCAGTGTCGAAATCAATTATGATCCGCTAAGTAAATTACCCGCCGAAGTTTTATTTGTAGAAAGCTGGTACCAGTTTAAAAACCTGGAGGGTGTTGCAAATTTCTATTATCAGCAACGTTACACCAGTCAGCAAGCCAAAGAAACCTTAACTGTACATGCAGAATTGGTTGCGTACGGTAAAGAAAAGGGGCTTCACTTTGATGAGGTTGAGCCCATTTTAGAAGCCCTTGGCTTTGCAACATTTGCCAGTTCGCAGTTAATCGAATTATCGAGCGGCGAACATAAAAAACTACAATTGGTTAAAGCCTTATGGTTAAAACCACAATTGTTAATTATCGACCAGCCCTATACCGGCCTGGATGCTGCCTCGCGTAAAAATTTGAATATCCTATTGGATCAGGTTGCCAAAGAAGGCGTACAATTGCTCTTAATTTGCAATGATTCAGAATTGCCGACTGTTGTTACTCGTTTTGCAATGATTAAAGATGGACAGGTTGTTACCTCAGATTCAAGAAGCGTTGCTGCAGTTGGCGTTGAAAAACACAATAAAGAAATTCCTGATTTCTTAAAAGAATCGCCAGTTTATTCATCCGATAATATTGTTAAAATGGTTGATGTAAACATCAGTTATGGAGATAAACAGGTATTAAAAAATATTAACTGGGAAGTTAAATCCAGTGAAAAATGGTTGTTACAAGGTCACAACGGATCGGGTAAATCAACTTTATTGAGCTTGGTAAATGGCGATCATCCTCAATCTTATGCCAATGAGCTTTATTTATTTGGCAACAAACGTGGAAGTGGAGAAAGCATTTGGGACATTAAACAACACATTGGTTTAATCTCGCCAGAGTTTCACTGGTATTTCGATGCCACCTCTACCGTTTGGCAAAGCATTGCATCCGGTTTTTACGATACAGTGGGGTTATTTCAACAATTGCCCTACTCAAAGAGTGCACAGGTTGATGAACTGATTGAATATTTTGGATTAACAGAGATCAAAAATGAATTATTAAACGCGCTTCCTCTTGGAAAACAGCGTTTGGTTTTATTGGCCAGAACAATAATCAAAAATCCTGAACTGTTAATCCTCGATGAACCTTGCCAGGGCTTAGATCATCAACAAACACAACATTTTAACCATTTGGTTGATGAATTGTGCAGCAACGGAATGACCTTAATTTATGTTGGCCACTTTGAATCGCAGCTGCCAACCTGCATACAAAAAAGAATACGATTAGAAAAAGGCGAAGTAAAAGTCGTCGAAACAATACTGGAAAGCGTTTAATATGAAGAAGAACATTTTAGTAATACCTGGAGATGGTATTGGGCCCGAAGTTACAACCTGGGGAAAGGCAGCATTAGAAAAAGTTGCAGAAATTTTTGGCCACGAATTTATATTTGATGAGGCCTTAATGGGCCATGCAGCCATTGAAGTTACAGGTGAGCCTTTACCAGATGAAACTTTAGAAAAAGCAAGACAAAGTGATGCCATTCTTTTTGGAGCAATTGGTCATGCAAAATACGATAACGATCCAAGCTTAAAAGTTAGACCAGAGCAAGGTTTGTTAAAAATTCGTAAAGAACTGGGTTTATTTGCCAACCTCCGCCCGATATTACTATTTGATGAACTTCTCCAGGCATCGAGTATTAAACCGGAAATTTTAAGAGGAACAGACATTTTATTCTTCCGTGAGTTAACCGGTGATGTTTATTTCGGTGAAAAAACACGCTCTGAAGATAGAAATACAGCTTCTGACCTGATGATTTACCATCGTTACGAAGTAGAACGCATTGCACATAAAGCTTATCAGGCTGCGCAACAGCGTAATAAAAGATTGTGCTCTGTTGATAAAGCCAATGTTTTGGAAAGTTCGCGTTTATGGCGCGAAACGGTACAGGAAATTGCAAAACAATATCCTGACGTTGAAACAGAACACATGTTTATCGACAATGCTGCCATGCAATTAATTAAAAACCCTAAAAAGTTTGATGTGGTTTTAACGGCCAATTTATTTGGTGATATTTTAACAGATGAGGCATCGCAAATTGCAGGCTCAATGGGTATGCTGGCTTCGGCATCTGTTGGCGAAAGCACTGGTTTCTTTGAGCCTATTCACGGTTCGGCACACGATATTGCAGGCAAAGATTTAGCAAATCCATTAGCTTCTATCCTATCCGCAGCACTCATGCTCGAAATTGGTTTCGGATTAAAAGAAGAAGCTAAATTATTGGTCGATACCATTGACCAGGTATTAAAGGAAGGCTTTAGAACACACGATATTGCCGACCAAACTACAAACCGGTTTAAAGTTTTAGGCACAGCCGAAATGGGTAAATTGGTATTAAAATTCTTATCACAAAAATTAATCAATTCCTAAACTCAAGATTATGATCCACGACCCGAACAAAGTTTATATTTTCGACACCACATTGCGTGACGGAGAGCAGGTTCCAGGCTGCCAGTTAGATACAAACCAAAAAGTAGAAATCGCCAAATCACTTGAACTTTTGGGTGTTGATGTAATTGAGGCAGGTTTCCCCGTATCAAGCCCGGGAGATTTCAACAGCGTTATCGAATTATCTAAAGCAATAACCCATCCAATTATATGTGCTTTAACACGAGCAAATAAAAACGATATTGATGTGGCAGCTGATGCCTTGCGCTATGCAAAACGACCACGTATCCACACGGGTATAGGTTCATCTGATTTTCACATTAAACACAAATTTAACAGCACCCGCGAAGAAATTTTAGAACGTGCAGTAGAAGCCGTAAAATATTCGAAAAAGTTTGTTGAAGATGTTGAATTTTATGCGGAAGATGCCGGACGTGCCGACATTGAGTTTTTAGCTAAAATGGTTGAAGCCGTAATAGCCGCAGGTGCAACAGTTGTTAATATTCCGGATACTAACGGTTATTGTTTGCCAGATCAATATGGATCAAAAATCCTTTACTTAAAAGAAAATGTAAAGAATATCGACAAAGCCATTATCTCTGTTCACTGCCATAACGATTTAGGCTTGGCTACAGCAAATTCAATTGCTGGTTTACAAAATGGTGCACGCCAGGTAGAATGTACCATAAACGGCATTGGTGAGCGCGCAGGCAATACATCTATGGAAGAAGTCGTCATGATTTTAAAAACACATAAAATTTTGGGATTGAACACGCAGATTGATACCACTCGTTTTTATGAAATGAGCCACATGGTAAGAAACCAGATGAACATGCCTGTTCAACCAAACAAAGCAATTGTAGGTGGCAATGCATTTTCACACAGCTCAGGGATCCATCAGGATGGTTTTTTGAAAAACCGCGAAAACTATGAAATTATTAAACCAGAAGATGTTGGTTTTCCTGATGCAACGATTGTATTAACGGCCAGAAGTGGCAGACATGCCTTAAAACACCATTTAGATCGTTTAGGCCATAAATTAGAAAAAGAACATTTAGATATTGTTTACAAACAGTTTTTAGTTTTAGCCGATGGCAAACAAGGCATTAACGACCTGGATTTAAATCAATTGGTTGCTTTGCATTTAGCTTAGCACATTACCGCCATTGCCAGCTACAGCCTGCCCCAATTTTGGGAAAGCAATTTTAATTGCTGGCTTTTACTATAGCTCCAGTAGTAGGATTGGTCCGTAACTCGCAATGGCAAAAGGAATAAACAGGCAGAACACAAATCTTGATTCTTGCTACTTGACACTAAAAAAATGAATAATACCACACCACACACATTGGATTTTAACGCTGCATCTGAAAGATTAAAGGGCGTAGTAAAACGTACGCCTTTAGAATTTAATGCCGGACTTTCATCTCGGTTTAATGCTAATATTTATTTAAAAAGAGAAGATCTGCAAATTGTACGTTCATACAAATTACGTGGTGCTTATAATAAAATCAGCTCTTTGCCTCAAAGTGCCTTGCTTAATGGCGTAGTTTGTGCAAGCGCAGGTAACCATGCACAAGGCGTGGCCTATTCCTGCAAAAAACTAAATATAAAGGGCGTAATCTTTATGCCAGAAATAACGCCAAAACAAAAGGTAAAACAAACTTATATGTTTGGTGGCGATAATGTTGAAGTAATTTTAGTTGGCGATACTTTTGATGATTGCCTGAAAGAAGCTTTAGCCTATAGTGCTGCACATTCAGCTACCTTTATTCCACCCTTTGATGATGAAAAAGTTATTGAAGGTCAGGGAACTGTAGGTGTCGAAATTTTTGAAGACCTGCCCGATTTAGATGTGGTTATTATGCCAGTAGGCGGCGGCGGCTTGGCTTCGGGCGTTAGTGCTTATCTTAAAACGGTAAAACCAGATGTAAAGTTAATTGGTGTTGAACCTTTAGGTGCGCCATCATTAACGGCTGCAATAGAAAAAGGCGGTCCCTTTACGTTAGATGAAATTGATCGTTTTGTTGATGGCGCAGCTGTTAAACGCATCGGGCACATTACCTACCAGTATTGTAAAGATTTGCTTCATCAGATGCACCTTATTCCTGAAGGACAGATATGTACAACCATATTAAAACTTTATAACGAAGATGCTATTGTTGTAGAACCTGCAGGCGCTTTATCCATTGCCGCATTGGATCAGCTTAAAGAACAAATAGCAGGCAAAACAGTGGTTTGCATTGTGAGCGGAGGCAATAATGATATTGAACGCATGCAGGAAATTAAAGAAAAATCTTTACTTTTTGAAGGTTTAAAACATTATTTCATTGTTCGTTTCCCGCAAAGACCAGGTGCTTTGAAACTTTTTGTAAATGAGGTTTTAGGTCCGCACGATGACATTACCCGTTTTGAATTTATTAAAAAAACGAATAAGGAAAATGGCCCGGCCTTAGTTGGTATTGAACTTTCGAACAAAAACGATTATGCCAGTTTGCTGCAACGTATGAAAGATTTCAAATTTGAGATCATCGAACTGAACCAGGATCAGACCTTGTTCGAGTATTTGGTTTAACACTTGTTTAACCGGAAGGCTAACTATTGTCGATTCGTCATTGCGAGAAGGCTTTTTCAGCCGGCGAAACAATCTTTTTGGCAAATAGGAAAGATTGCTTCGTCGTACCTCCTCGCAATGACGATTTCGTTTTCTTATAAAAAATTTAAAAAGCATGAATTTCAAAGATTTAGACAACAAAGCATTAATTGCGGATAATGATATCGATTGGGAAGTGTTAGGCGCGGGTGTTAAACGCAAAATTATGGCTTACGATGAGCGTTTGATGCTGGTTAAGGTCGACTTTGAAAAAGGTGCGGTTGGTGTAATTCATCAGCACCCGCATTTGCAAATGAGTTATGTGGCTGAAGGAAGTTTTGAAGTAAGCATGGCCGATGAAAAGAAAATTCTTCATAAAGGCGATGTTTTCTTTGCACGGTCTAATGTTTTTCACGGCGTAGTTTGCCTCGAAGCAGGCCTGTTAATTGACATTTTTAACCCCCATCGCGAAGATTTCCTTAAATAAACACTCAAACAGCCCAGGTTGGGCACATTTACTTTTAAACAAGGTAAATTTATAAACGCAAAATAGAAGTACTAATCAAAAGTAAACTTCACGTTTTTATAACCCAACCCTTCGATAATAGGCTTTAAAACATTGGTTGCATTGGTTTTTGTCTGATCTAAAATGCTTGATTTTTTCACTTCATTCGACACTTGTTTTTCTGCGGCTTTATAAGCTTCATCAACCAAAGCTGCTTCACGGAAGAAAGCCATTTTCGTGTCGTAAACCCTTGAGTTTTTATGGTCAATTTTCACATAGCAAATCTCTGGCTGTGGTAAATTTACTACAGCGGTATCCGCCTCAATACGAATATCATCCTTTTTAATTTTTGTTAAATCGATACAGCCTACTGCTTCAGCCTTAACAATTAACAAAACACTGGCTTCGGGCAAAAAATCAGTTTTTTCTTTATGTTCCAAAACGTCGCTAATCTGGTACCTAACCAATTCTAATTTGCCAATAGCCTCAATTTTCTCTACTAAGAGCTGATGTTTATTCTCTACAGATGTATTGATACTGAACTTTTTAGAAATAAAAAAATAACCGGCAGCCAATAAAATCACCCAGGGTAAAATGCGAAAAAATACTTTCATACTAAAAAAATAAACAAGGTTTCAATGTTGTATAAGCATGTTTATACAATTATTAATCCATAAATCATTTTTTAACTTTTTTTGGCAGTTGTTTTGTAATACGAAAGTAATACACACAAAAAACACTAATCAACATGAAAAAACTAACTATTCTAATGCTTTGCATTGTCACGCTGGGGCTGGCATCTTGCAAAAAGGAAACACTTGTTAAAGAACAAATTTACGCCAGAACTTATAATTATACATTAAAAGCCTCTGATTGGAAACGCAATGCTAACGGAACTTATTCCGCTAAATATCTAAATTCGGCTTTTGATGGTATTACTTTAGATGACGAAGGCGTACTTGTTTACTTTCAACACCCGGCTGATGCAAAAGGGGATATTCAATTACCATACACTTATAACTACAGTGCCTATAGCTACGAGATTTATAATGGTGGTATTACTTTCGATGTTCAAGACACGAATAACTTATTAAACTCAGTACCCCCAAATTACGATACTTTGGTAAAGGTTGTAATTGTACCTTCACAGTTTTCTAATTAATATTAAAATATTTTAAAACTCCAAAAAACGACCTATGTTCAATTGAACGTGGTCGTTTTTTTTATGCGCTCCCCTGTTCAATTGGATGGCCCTAACCAGCACGCCGTTTCTTTCCAATAGTAATTCATCGTAGAAACCTTTATAATACACATCTTTTACTTCAAAACGCCTGCTGTCCCAGTTGCTTTTTAATTCGGCCCATTCAGGGTAAAAAACAACATGTTCCTTTTCTGTTTTTAAGCCAATTTTTTCAGCATCGGTTTTATTTAACACCACTGCATTTCCAAGTATTCGTGCGGTATATATATGCTTGGGCTTTTGGTAAATTTCTATAGGTTTTCCAGTTTGAAGCAACTCACCATCTTTAATAATCAGCAGCTGATCTGCTAAAAACAAGCCATCTGCCGGATCGTGAGATACCAGCACAACAGTTACACCCGTTTCTGCTGCTACACGTTTTATATCGGCTCTTAACTGGTTTTTCAATAAAGCATCCACCTGACTAAAGGGTTCGTCTAAAAGCAAAACCTGCGTGTCTGCAACCATGGCTTTTGCAATGGCAACCCGCTGCTGCTCTCCCCCGCTTAATTCGATTATCTTTTTATTTTGCAATTGCGAAATGCGCAAATGCTCCATAATCTGGTTGGTTTTCTCCGCTTTGGTTTTGAGGTCGGTATTGGAGAGCTGTGAGGCAATATTATCGTACACCTTTGCATAAATATTGAGCGAAAAATCTTGTGTAACCATTTTCATCTGCTTATGTCCGGGTATCAATTGTTCATCAGGCCCTTTTACTTTTTCATTATGAAAAAAGATTTCACCTTCATCAACTTTAAGTAAACCATAAATAGATTTTAATAAGGTTGATTTTCCACTCCCACTTTCACCAATAATGGCAACAACATCTCCCCTTTTTATCTCGAAACTAATATTTTGAATACCACCAGCTTGTTCAGCCTGGTATTGCTTGGTTACATTTTTTACACTGATTATCGTATCACTCACGGGCTAAAGATAAGGATAATGCGTAAAGCCTAAAAATACCAAATTGGAACAGTTCATATTTTTACTTATTTTGAACTCATAATTAACAACTCATGTCACCAGAAATTCTATTTTCAGAATCCCAAAAAATGGGCAATTATTCTCTTCTTATCCTTTTAGGTGCTGTAATCATCCTCTTTATTTTTTTGCTGATTAAAGGGTTTAAAACTAAAAGCCGAACCTATTTAATTGCTACATCTTTCGGTCTTATAGTCGCGGCAGCTACAATTCTGCTTACTTTAAACCTTCAGTTGTATACAGAAATAAGAAAAGATGGTATTTACGTAAAGCTATTTCCGTTGAATTTAAAGTTTAAACATTATGGCTGGCCAGCTATTTCTAAATCTTATGTAAGAACTTATAGTCCTATTGCGGAGTACGGTGGTTGGGGATTAAAAGGCAGTAAACATAATGCTGCAATAAATGTATCGGGAAACGTAGGTTTGCAGCTTGTTTTTAAAAATGAGGACAAATTGTTAATTGGCACCAACCAACCTAAAGAACTCGCTTTAACCCTGAAAAAATTAGGCGAGTATAAAAATTAAGCCTTGATAAGTATTAAAAAAAAATCCTGTCTCGATAATCGAAACAGGATGGGTTTTATTTGTGTGTATAGTGTTTTTTAATTTAAGCCTAAGGTAATTCCGAAAGACATATTTTTTAAACCGGCCTGTGCTGAGGTATTAAACATATCGTTGAAATAGTATTTAGTAAACAAGCCTAATGCACCATATCCTAATCTTACTGTACCTCCGTAGCGTACAGACTGGAAGTGATAATCATCGTATGATTTTTCTTTTCCACGTTCATCGCTAATTTGTTTAACTTTTCCATTTAATAAAAAGCTTACTTCAGGTCCTAACACAAAGTAAAATCTTCTGCCTTTATCATTTTCTTTGGTACGAAATTCAAAGTTCAATGGAATGTGTACATAACTGCTGGAGAAACGATTTTTAGAAAAAATAATTGGCTCATCAATATAAGTTAGGTTAGGTTGGTTCTTTTGAATGGTAATATTATCTCTTAGACGAATTAATGTCCAATCGAAACCACCCGCAATGTAAACTTTAAAGTTTGAGTTAAAACGGTAACCAAATTGCACCACATCAAAAGAGAAAGTACTGGTTTTGCCGCCTTTATAATCTAGAAACTGGTTATTTGGAGAAAGATTAAAATTTCCATTATCAATTAACCTTGAGAAACCTATATCTATTCGTGTAAAAGTAATACCTCCAATAAAACGACCTTTTTTGGAATTATCCGCAGAATCGCCAGTTTTTGTAATCAGGTTTCCTCCACCTATTGTTAAGGTATATTTACTTTTCTTTTTGATAACTGTGTCCTTCGCCACAGTATCTTGTTGAGCAAAAGCACCCTGAGCCATAACACCGGCAAGCCCGCTTACCATTAGTGCTGTAAAAATTAGATGTTTCATTTTATTCTGTGTGTTTTGTGTATGTTAATATTTAGCGAGTTAGGCTATAGTTTGTTATTTATTTTTTCGTTTCCCAAATTTAAACGGACCAATATTGATGGAGGAGATAGAAGAATCATCATCGTCAGTCCTGAACTGGATAAATTTATCTTTTCTTTTATCTACTTTGTTTACCACCAGGTTTACAATGTCGCCAACATTTCTAATGCCCTTACTTTGCTCATTCTCATTAGCCGGTTCATCCGTTAACCCTACATTTCCTGCCGATGCCGTTAAGGCTTGGTCTTTTGCAGCAATGGCTTCGTTAATTTTTTCTTTTATATCCTCTTGTTTAACTTTCGAAACCTCAACCTTGGCAATTAAAGGCTCTTCCTTTACTGTTTCGGGGCTTATCGTTACTTTTTGGCGCTCCTCATGCTTAACTGTTTTAACTTCAGTTTTAGCTATAAAAGCAGTTTTTTTTGTTTCAACAACTAATTTTGGCAATGCCTTTTCAGTAATTTCAACCGGAACTTCAATTTTAGGTTGGATCAAATTTTCTTGAGGAACATTTTTCACCTCTGTTTTTACAATGTTATTGTTGTTTTCAGTACGATTATTCTGTCCATTTATAACCAAAACCCCAATGCTTGCAACAATTAAAACCACCGCAGCAGCCATCCAGTAAACCGGTAATTTCCAGGCTTTCTTAGGTTCAATTTTCTGTTCTATATCGCTCCATAAATTTCGTGAAGGTGTAACCTCTGCATCCGCAAAAGCATCCTTAAATAACTGATCAAAATCTTTATCCGGTGTAGGTTGCATAACCAAATCCCTCCATTTTTATAATTTCCTCTTTTAAAATTGCTCTCGCTCTAGAGAGTTGTGATTTGCTGGCCCCTTCGGTAATACCAAGTGTTTCAGCAATTTCTTTATGCGAGTAGCCTTCTATTGCATACATATTAAATACCATTCGGTAACCATCAGCTAATTTTTGGATTACTTTCATTAAATCCTGTATACCCAACTGACTAAAATCAAAACCTGTTGAGGGTTGTTCGTAAGCTTCATCAATTTCTACTACATTTAAGCTGCGTAAATTTTTACGGTAGCTTTCTATAGCTGTATTCACCATTACTCTTCTAATCCAGCCCTCAAAAGAACCGTCGCCCCTATAATCTTTAATTTTCTGAAAGATTTTGATGTAGCCCATTTGCAATACATCTTCAGCTTCCATTCTATCTCTCGCATATCGCATGCAAACGGCCAACATTTTGGATGCGGTTTGCTTATACAGCAGCTCTTGCATCTTCCGGTCGCCAGCTTTACAGCCTTCCATCAAATCGTTTATAGTATAGGGTTGCGTCAACTTCATTGTGTGTTTGTATATAGAAGATGATGGATTACAAACAATGGTTGCATGGGCGTTAACAAAAAGTTAAATATTTTAGAAGCAAAACTTATTAGCACTGATTATCAATAAGATAAATATTTTAATAAATTATAGTTTTTTATACTTAGAAACAATTATAGATAATTTTTAGGGATTTTATCTTCTGTTATGCTAATTGATTTCCTTACTAAAGCACAAAGCACCTATTTCTAATGAAACAGATACTTTGTGAATAATTTAGATGCTGAAATAAATTCAGCATGACTTAATATCTTTACTGATCAGATTTTTTCTTCACTTTAAACAATTTAAAATCCTGTTTGTAGGTTAAGAAAAATGAATGGTTAAACTGAAGTTGTTTATCGGTATTGTCTAAATCGATATGCGGTTCGAAACGAACATCAAGATATAAATGAGGGATTAATTCTTTCTGGTAAGCATAACGCAACGAAACAATATTTCTGGAACTTTGCTTTAAGCCATTGCTGTATAAATTGGAAGAAACAGATTCGTACAAAGGCATTCCCTTGATGGAAATAAAGTTATTCCCTTTCCAGTACGAGCCTACTAAACTTCCCCATTTTGTATCTACACCGGCATTTAACCATAATCCAAATCCGCCCTGATAGGCTCTTCTTTTATCCGGGGAGAAATCTTTATAAACGGCTACATAATTATCTGTATAAACCTGTTTAACATTAGAGTTTATCGCTTTGTGTAATTTTAATCCTGCGGCGCCATTAAATAAAGTGCTGATTGGAATTTCTTTTAAAATATCGATTTGACCACCCTGATGAAAAGCTAAAAACTGAGCCGGCACACTAAACTTCCAGCCATTATTTTCGGCCAGTGTTGTCTCAGTAGATAAACCTCCAATAATTTCCTCTTTTGCAGCCTCGCCGGTATAAATCATTTTTTGCCAGGCTATCCAGGCATCCAGGTTAAATTTCTTTCTCTCTACCAGTAACTGTGTACCATATTCAATTGGGGTGGTAATGGTTCTTTCAAAATCATAAATCGGTTCAATATATTTATGCTGAATGCCGCCTTCCAAACTTCCAAAAATTAAGGTCAGGTTTCTTTTGTGGTATTTTAGGCTGAATAAAGGTTTCGCATCGCTTATGCCGTTCCGGCCAAAATCTTTACGGATAAATGCGCCAGCCGTAATGGCCAAATTTGGATGTGCATAATACACAATCTGGGGCTGTAACTGTGTTCCGTACATTGTATATCCATCGTGAAAATCGTTGGTATATTCGTAATTACGGACGTAGTTGAAATTGTAAAAATTAAAATGAACCTCGTTGGTTAAGCTGCTATCCGGACGGATCCTGTTTTCAATAGCCGACTGATTAAACTGAGCGGAGGCAAAATAAGAACTAAGCGAAAGTGTTATAAGGAGTAAGGTCTTTTTCAGACCCGTGTTTTTAATCATGATTTTTTGATTTTATCGCCCAAATTTAGAATAGTTTTTGGTTAATTACTTCCGGAAGAACAGGAAGTTTACGAAAAGGATACAAAATTTTTTAGTTATTTAACGCCAAACACTCAAAACCTTAACCAACAAATTTCTTAGTTGCCTTAGTGGCTTCATGATTAAATTTTATTGGCCGTTTTTCTTACGATAATTCTTATACAACTTAACGGCAATCATAATTACCATGGCTACGCCCATTATTCCAATTAAACCGTAAATCCAGTTAATGGCATTTTTAAGTATAACCACAAATACAATGGCAATCATAAAAATGGTGGCCAGCTCGCGCCATAACCTCAGCTGAAAACTGGTTAACTTGTATATGTTGTTTTTAAGCTGTTTAACGATGTTTTGACAAATGAAATGATAAATAAGCAAGCCGATTACAAAACCAAGTTTAACCTGCATCCAGTCGGCTTGTAAAAGGCCGGGATTTAAAGTTAGCATGGAAGCGCCTGCCAATACCGAAATAATCATGGCAGGGGTAGCAATAATTTTCCATAAAGTAGCCTCCATTTTAACAAATTGCTTTTGAAGGATACTTTTTTCAGGCTCAGGTTTATCATTTGCCTCCGTATGATAGATAAATAGGCTTAAAATATAAAATAAACCTGCCATCCAGCTAATCACAAATACAATGTGTACTGCAAGGAAATAGTGATAATATGGCAATAAGGTTTCTATCATTGCTTAATTTTATTCAAAATATAGGTTTCTATCCAATCTGGAATATTAAAGAATTACAAATTTAATATTCCATTTACGATACCGCCTATACAATCAGGTTTACCACCGGAGTTATCTCACAGGTGAATTTCGTCAATCTTTTAAAGAAATGGATTCATAAGTTCGTTTTGAAAACACAACGACTCCAAACCTTATCAAACGATTTTAATACCTAAATTCTTTAACCACCTCAATTGCATATTTTACGTTATCAAACGGAATATCTGGCATAATGCCATGCCCAAGGTTAAAAATAAATCCATTTGTGCCGCGCATGCGTTCAAATAACTGGTGGATGTGTTTTTTAATTACCGGTTGATCTGCGTACAAAATATGAGGATCTAAATTACCCTGTACAGCAATATTTGATGGTAAGCTATTTTTGATATTTAATAAATCAGCATTCCAGTCTACCGAAATTACATCTGGTTTAGCTTCAGCCATAATTGGTGCAAAAACCGAACTTCCTTTACAGAAAGAAATCACAGGAATATCTTTTCTGTTTAGGTTGGAAATAATTTCCTGAATATACCGGTGAGAAAACTCCTGATAATCGTTCCAGGACAATGCCTGCGCCCAGCTGTCAAAAATCTGAATGGCATTTACACCAGCCGCAATCTGAAGATTTAAATAATCAGCAGTAACTTTAGCAATTTTAGCCAGGAGTTTATGCGCAAGCTCCGGATGGTTATGCAACATTAATTTGGTTAACTTAAAATCTTTTGATGATCCGCCTTCAACCAAATAACTCATTACGGTAAAAGGTGCTCCGGCAAAACCGATTAAAGGAATATTTCCATCCAGACGTTGTTGAATTACTTTAATGGCATCAGCCACATATTCCAATTCACCCAAACAATCTACATTCAAATTTTCAATATCCTGCGCGGTGCGTACCGGGTTTGCAAATTTAGGCCCAACACCTTGTGTAAAGCTTAAATCACCACCCATAGCTTCGCCTGTTACCAAAATATCACAGAATAAAATCGCTGCATCAATCCCCAACAAATCTACAGGCAACATGGTTACATCAGCTGCAATTTCAGGTGTTTTACACATCTCTAAAAAAGAGTATTTGTTTTTAATTTCCCAATATTGTGGCATAAAACGACCTGCCTGACGCATCATCCATACGGGTGGGCGTTCTGTTTGTTTTGAAAATGCTGCGTCTAAAAATAAATTATTCTTCATTGTTGGATTTTGATTCGGCTTTGCTATTTATAATAAAAACGAAGCATCTTCCTTCTTTGAAAGAGATCCTTCGTTCCTCAGGATAACACCCGAAAGCTTTATATTTTACTTATTTCTTTTTCTATTTTAACAATTATATCCTGCGATCGTTGCGTTGTTGCCAATTCTTTCGCAAGTGCTGTATAAGCTACAGCACGCTCTTTATCCCTTTTACGTAAAGCCAGGTTAGCCAGGTGAATCAATACATAAGATTTCTCATTTTTTCCACCAACCGAAAAGCGGCTGGCAATTTGAAAATGATACTCGGCCTTATCGTAATTTTCATCTTTTAAAGCAAGGTTTCCCTGCATAAATTCATAATAGCCTCTTCTGCTTTTCGATAACCTTTCGGGGTAGCTAATTTCTGCAAGCAATACTTTAGTTTTTGCAAACTCGTTGTTTTTAAAATGCTTCGAGGCCATAAGCACCGAGCTGTGTTTAAAATGACTCCACACTACAAAAGCAAATAAGAATCCTGAAACAGCAGCCAGCTGGTATTGGTTGTAATATAAGCAAACCAACGCAGCGAGCACAAAAACAGCCATTAAAGCATACCTGCCCTTGTTATTGTACATTAATGGCTATCCGTAAATTTGTAACCAACTCCGCGAATGGAATGAAAATAAACCGGATTTTTTTGATCGGGTTCAAAATATTTACGGAAGGTTAAAATAAAATTATCAATCGTTCTGGTTGATGGGTAAACATCATAATTCCAAACGGTTTCTAAAATTTGCTCACGTGAAACCGCATCATTTTTACGTTCGATTAAAAGTTTCAGCAACATGGTTTCCTTTTTGGTTAAAGGGGTTATTGTACCATCATCCTGCTTTAATTCGAAAGAATTAAAATAAATGGTTTTATCTCCGATTTTGTAAGAATTTAGTTCCTTTAAATCGTCTGATTTTAAACTGCGTTTAACCAAAATACCTACACGAAGAATTAATTCTTCCAGGTTAAATGGCTTTACTAAATAATCGTCGGCTCCTTTTTTCAAGCCCATAACACGATCTTCAGATGTGTTTTTAGCTGTTAAAAATAAAATAGGAACTTCAGTATTTTCTAAACGTATTGTTTCGCATACCTGGAAACCATCCATTTCAGGAAGCATTACGTCTAAAATAATCAGATTGAAACGTTCTTCTTTAAATATTTTAAGAGCGGTTTTGCCATCTTTAACGGCATGAACTTTATAACCTTCAAGTTCGAGATTTAATTTGATAGCATCTAACAAGTGATCCTCGTCTTCAACCAATAGAATTCTTTGTTTTTGTGACATAATTGAGATTAACTAAATGTTACTTCAAAAATACTTCCTTTGGGCAGATTGTCTTTTACTGTAATATCTGCATCATGGTATTGTAAAACCTCTTTCACAATAAACAAGCCTAAACCTGTTCCCTTCGCTTTTCTGACATTCTCATTACCAACGCGGTAAAACTTATCAAATATCAACATTTTTTCGGCATCTGAAATACCCGGACCTGTATCTGCTACACTGAGCTTCAAATGACCGTCTACTTTATCTAAAGCCACATTTATCTCATCACAGGGATCGGAATATTTAACTGCATTTTCAATTAAATTGGTAACTACAGAGGAGAGTGCAAATTTGTCACCCATAAGCTGCAAATTTGGCTGAATTTTAGCCACAATTAGCTGTTCGCAACCACAAGAGTGCACCTGCAGCCTATCGGTAATTTTATACACCAGTTCAGAAAAATTAAATTCCTCCTTCGGAAAACTGTAAGAACGGTTTTCAATTTTTGTAGCCAGCAACATATTCTCCACCAAATCATCCAAACGCTCAATATCTTTTAACG
Organism: Pedobacter nototheniae; assembly: GCF_032678625.1. Classification (GTDB taxonomy): domain Bacteria; phylum Bacteroidota; class Bacteroidia; order Sphingobacteriales; family Sphingobacteriaceae; genus Pedobacter; species Pedobacter nototheniae_A. The sequence goes on from NZ_JAVTSO010000007.1 coordinate 63,754, forward strand.
AGTTATTAAGCAAAGATGTTTGCCGGGCTTTATCTAAATCTCTTTTAACAATTGTTTGGATGGAAAGTTTTATTGCAGCCAACGGCGATTTCAATTCGTGTGTAATCGACATCAGGAAATTTTGCTGCTGCTCTCTCAACTTATCTTCACGTTTTAAAGATTGATGCAGAAAATAACCACCAATGCAAAGCAAAAACAAAAATACCGAACCCTCGCCCATAATCATCGTCATGCGGCTGGGCTGCAAACGCACCACCAGCGTTCCCCAGGAAATAAGCTGTATTAATGCGTAAAGCAATAATGCATAAAATATGATGATCGATTTTTTCATTTGTTCGTTCGGGTTGATAATTTCCTTGTCCGTGATTGCGAAACACAAAACAATCTTACTATTATTGCTAATTAAATTTTATCTATTAAGATTGCTTCGTCGTTCCTCTTCCCAATGACGATTTCTGAATAAATGCTTTATTTTTTAAAAACCAAATCCAATGCTTCAAATATAGCACGTTTTGCTTTTTCTAATTCTATTTTAGTGTGTGCGGCAGAAACAAAACCAACTTCATAACCTGATGGACCTAAATAAATGCCTCTGTTCAATAATTCGCGGTGCATGATTTTAAATTTCTCCATGCTCCCTGCGTCAATATCATCAGCCGATTGGATTTTATCTTTATCTGTAAAGGCAAACCAGAAAATAGAGCCGACAGTAAACACTCTAAATTTATAGTTTCTGGCTGTAGCAAAACGCTGAATGCTGGCCACAAACTCTTGTGCCTTGGTATTTAAATCTTTATAAAAGCTCGATTTATTTAATTCTGTTAAGGTTGCTATACCTGCTGCCATAGCAACCGGATTTCCGGATAATGTACCGGCCTGGTACACGCCACCATCGGGAGAAATATGGGCCATAATTTCTGCAGATGCACCATACATGCCCACAGGTAAACCGCCTCCAATAATCTTCCCATAGGTTACAATATCAGGTGTAATGCCATAATGCGCTGCCGCACCTTCAAAACCCACACGGAAACCGGTAATTACTTCATCAAAAATTAATAAAGCGCCATTATCAGTACATATTTTGCGAAGGAATTTAATATACTCTTCATCCTGAATGATTAAACCATTATTTGCAGGGATACCTTCTATAATTACAGCTGCAACCTGATCTTTAAATTGTGCAAAAGCCTGCTCAATTGCGGCAGTGTCATTTAAAGGAATTACAATTGTTTCTTCCGCAAAAGATTTTGGAACTCCTGCCGAAGAAGTTTCGCCAAAAGTAACTAAACCAGAACCTGCTTTTACCAATAAAGAATCGCTATGACCATGGTAACAGCCTTCAAATTTTATAATTTTATCGCGACTTGTAAAACCTCTGGCCAAACGAATGGCAGACATTACGGCTTCTGTTCCAGAACTTGTAAAACGGATTTTCTCTACAAAACGATTGTTCTTAATAATCAATTCTGCCAGTTCATTTTCTAAAGCTGTAGGTGCACCAAAACTCATCCCGTTTTGCATCACCTCCGTTACTTTTTCCCTAATTTTTGGGTTGTTGTGCCCTAAAATCAGCGGGCCCCAGCTTCCGCAAAAATCAATAAACTGGTTGCCATCAGCATCCCATATAAAGCAGCCATCGCCCTTTTCGATAAAAAGTGGCGTACCATAAACAGATTTAAAAGCTCTAACCGGCGAATTTACACCACCAGGGAAATACGTTTTTGATTTCTCGTATAATTCGGCTGATTTTACTCTTGAAATATCAGGCTTACTACCTGTATTTACCGGAACATCGGCTTCATTGCCTGAAAACATCTTTTTTAATGAATCTAACATTTTTTATTAAGGTATAAGGTAATCAGCGTTTAAAAACTACAATTACCCATCTGTTATTTTATGAAATGGAAATATTGGACCAGCCCGGGAAACCTCAGGCCTTAAATCTTCTACCGCTCACCTCTTAAAGCCAATTGTTATTTAAAATATCTTTAATATGGTATGTGGTAATTATGCTGGCTCCGGCGCGGGCAAAAGCATGCATTGTTTCCATCACTATTTTTTGTTCGTCAATCCAGCCTTTCTCCGCTGCTGCTTTAACCATGGCATACTCACCAGATACATTGTAAACCGCAATTGGCAAGGTAGTATCTTGTTTTAACCGGTGAATAATATCCAGATAAGCCAGGCCTGGTTTTACCATTAAAACATCAGCACCTTCCTGTTCATCCAGGCGGGCTTCGCGTAAAGCTTCTCCAGGGTTTCTGAAATCCATTTGATAAGCCTTCCTGTCGCCTTTGCTTGGCGCGCAATCCGCAGCTTCTCTAAAAGGCCCGTAATAAGCCGAAGCAAATTTTGTAGCATGGCTCATAATGGCCGCATTTACAAAGCCATTTTCATCAAGCAGGTTGCGCATAGCGGCAATGCGCCCGTCCATCATATCTGATGGGGCAAACATATCGGCACCTGCCTGCGCGTGCGTTAAAGCCATTTTGGCAATTACCTCAACCGTTTTATCGTTTTGTACGTAATCATTTTCTAAAATGCCGCAATGCCCGTGCGTGGTATAAGAACAAACGCAAACATCAGTAATTACATATAAATCATCGCCAAATTGCTTTTTCAATTCGCGCACAGCAGTTGGCACTAACGAATGATCGTGATGGGCAGATTTTGCATCTTCAGATTTCTCATCTCCAACGCCAAAAAGCATCACTTTATTTAAACCTTTCTTTAGGCCATCTTCAACATCTTTTACCAAAGTATCGATAGAATAATGGTTTACCCCTGGCATGGCATCAATTGCATGTGTAACGTTTGTACCCGGCACTATAAAATATGGGTATACAAACATATCTTTTGATAACCGGGTTTCGGCTATCATCTCTCTTACCAACGGGTTTTTCCTTAATCTACGCGGACGGTGTAACATATTTTATTCTATTTAGTTTCGAGCGTTAACTCTAACCATTTGTTTTGTTGTTGATATGGTTCGTTAAAAACCAATTGTATGCTTAGAAAAGCAGGTTTCAATCCACTTCGGTTATTGCAATCCCGCTATACGTTTATGCCGATGAAAAACCGGCCCCACTTCTATCGGGTTTAGTTAACTTCTGTATGTCTTTGCAAGGAATACCTTTCGGCTTTAAACCTTCTACCTTACTTTATCTCTATTCCAAAAACAGCTTCTGCTAATCCAATTTCATCTGGCGAATAAGGCAAAGCATATTTCACACCCATTTCATCAAACTTTTTACCGGTAGAATTGCCAATGGCTATAACCTGTTGCCCTGGTTCTAATAAATTATCAGCAAAATAAGCATCAACGTTTGATGGGCTGGTAAAAATTAAAACATCGGCATAACTCTGATCTATATTTTCTTCAATTACCGTTTCGTAAATTGGTAAATCTATAATTTTAGCATCGGCTGGTAACGATTTCTGGATCGATTGTAAAGAATCCTGTGCTCTTGGAAACATTACAATTTTACCGGCAACCAATTGCGCAAAATCTTCAGCAACCTCTGTAATGTCGCCACTTGCCCCTACAAAATCAGCGGTGTGTCCATATTTACGTAAAGCATCTTCCGATCCACGTCCGACAACACCAAACTTTGTTTTCTTTGGTAATAAAGGTTTTAAACTAAAAAAATATTCTACCCCGTTACGGCTGCTAAAGAAAACCCAGTCTATATTTTTTAAAATAAACTGATCTAAAACTGTAACGATAGGGAAAGTACGGATTAAAGAACGTCCTTCTATTTCGATATTGTTATTTTCTAAAGCCCTTCGGAAGTAACTGTGTTCACCAATTTCGCGGGAAATAAAAACTTTTGCAGGTTTTTTTCTTTCGGTATTAAATTTGGCCACTACTTTTTCTGCGAGTCCTTCAGTCGTTTCCGAACGTAAGAATAAACGCTCCGGAAAATCTTCAGCAGTTTCTGCTTTGGCTGTCCAAACTTCAAACTGACCGTTTTCTTTTTTACAGTAACAGCCTAAAGGCATGTGGCAGCCACCTTCAAAAAGGTTTAAAACTTTACGTTCTACACCAACTTCTTCAGCAGTATCAGGGTTATTTAATTTTTGGATAAGGGCAAAAAGCTCCGGGTCATTATCTCTGATCTGAATACCTAAAGCGCCCTGTGCAGGTGCCGGAATAAACTCCGTAGTATCCAGTTCTTCTACATGCAAATCGCTTAAATCTAAGCCTAAACGCTTTACACCGGCTTTAGCAAGCATAATGGCGTCATAATCTTCATCTCTAAGCTTTTGAATTCTGGTTGGTACGTTTCCACGTAAATCTTCAACTTCCAAATCAGAACGTAGGCCCAGCAACTGCGCTTTACGGCGATTGGATGAAGTACCCACCATTGCACCTTTTTTTAAAGAAAGTTTTTGAGAAACATCAACGCAATCTTTTAAAATTAACAGGTATTCTGTAGCTTCTTCCCTTTCAGGAATAGCAGCTATGGTTAAACCTTCAGGATGATTTGTTGGCAGATCTTTTAGCGAATGTACCGCCAAATCAATGCTTCCGCTTAACAATTCCTCTTCAAGCTCTTTAGTAAAAAAGCCTTTTCCTTCCAGTTTATCCAACCGTAGGTTCAGGATTTTATCGCCCTGTGTTTTGATAATTTTTAATTCAGCTTCGATTCCATTGGCTGCCAGTTCATCTTTAATGTGATTGGCTTGCCATAAGGCCAGGTCGCTACCGCGTGTTCCGATGATTAATTTCTTCACTATAACGTTTAAATGATTTGCAAATTTAAGTTAAATAGTGCTGAAACTATAAATATGTTTAAAAATGAGACAGTGAGGTTACAGACCGGCTAATTAAGGGGATTTCTATGACATTAAGCCTATTGCTTGCCGGCTTGATGAGGCAGCAACTATTGGCTTAGAAGCAATTGCTGAGCAGCTTGGATTTATTCCAGAATTTTCTAAGTACTGATTAGCGGGTAAGCTTCTAACTAATGAAGATTAAAAGAAGGCCATCACCCCTGAATTTATTTCGGGGTTTTAACAACAATCAGGCAATCTGTTTTTATAGAATTAAACGTTAAGGTTGATTAACCAAAATTTCTTTGGCCATAATCATAGGTACACTGATGCATTTTTTCTCCATGTAATTCATTACACGTTCTAAAACCTCACGTGATGCATCGTCCATTTGATTAATTTCATCAGCAAACACACCATTTAAGGCCGTATTTTTAATTTCTTTAATCTTTCTTGGTACATCTTGCATCGCCAGCTCAATGCGGCGTTGTTTTAATACGTAGAAAAACTCTGCAATATTGGTGCTAATAATTTCTTCAGCGTGAACCAGCTCTTTATAACGTTCCTGAATATTTTTACGGGCTACTTCTTTTAAAGATTCTACTTCAATGTAATGAATGGCATTGTTATGCACAACAACCGGATCAACATCATTCGGAACAGCTAAATCAACAATTACTTTTTTGGTTTTATCGCCATTAAGCAATTTGGCATAAAGCGCTTCGTTAATAATGACTTCTGTTGAGCCTGTACAAGTAATAATTACATCAAAGCCCTCATTAAAGTTCTCAAGCGCAGCTAAATCATAAGCTTTACCATTTAACTCAGTTGCTAAAGTTTCGGCCTTTGATAGGGTACGGTTGAAAATGGAGAAGTTAGAGTATTTATGTTTATTAAGATATTTTGCAATATTTTGATTGGTTTCGCCGGCACCGATAATTAAAATGCGGGAGTTGCCACACATGTTTAATTCTTTAAGTTTGCGGTAAGCCAATGAAACTACTGAAACCGGATTTTTAGAAATATTGGTATGGGTATAAACTTCTTTAGCCGTTTTAACCACACGATCCATAATCATCCTCATGTAATCGCCAGTAAAACCAGCATCCCGGCAACTTTCGTAAGCTTTACGAATTTGAGCTAAAATTTCTTTTTCGCCAACAACTAAACTCTCCAGAGAGCATGATGTTCTTAAAAGATGGTTAAAGGCTTCTTCGTTTTCGTAAACCGAAACATTATCAATAAAGCGTTCTAAAAATTCTTCAGGTAAGCCCATATCTAAAACCCTTAAAAAATTCGTTACAAATTCTTTGTCGGTTTTCTCTTTGGTTAAGAAAACAAATTCTACACGGTTACAAGTACCAACGTAAAAAATTTCGCTAACAGGAAGTTGAGTACGAATATTGTGCAACCTGCCTTCAAGACTGTGCTCACAAATGACTAACTTACCTAAAGATTGTAGGTCTAAATGGTGATGCGTAAAAGCTATTACTTTTAAATATTCCAATGGGCTTCCGTTATTAACTATTATCGGGATACAAAAGTAACAAGGTAGAGGCATGTCACTGTCATTAACCTGTAATTTACATCAATTTAGAACGGTTTTAAATAAATGCAAAACACTGACAATCGAGCATCTATCTATAAAATATTCCTTTGGATATATGCCTTTTTTTATATCCTGGCGGGGATAAATCATTTTATAGCTACAGATGTATATCACCAAATTATGCCCGGATGGATTCCGGCTCACACTTTTTTAATTTACCTTTCTGGTGTAATAGAAATTATTCTGGGGATTTCACTTCTTTTTCCGGCGACCAGAAAGCAGTCTGCAATGCTGATTATTTTAATGTTAATTGCCTTTTTACCCGCTCATTTTTACATGATTGAAAAGGCCCCTTTTATGCTGGGCACAATGTTTATCACCAAAGCAATTGCCTGGATCAGGCTTCCATTTCAATTACTTTTTATTGGATGGGCTTGGATTTATGTAAAAAAAGACAAAAAATAAGGGCAGAAAATCGATTGATTTCTACCCTTATTTCTTTTAAACGGACTGAAAATTATGGATTATTTTTTTTCCACTCATCTGTTTTAGCCTCAATTTTATCCCCAATTTCTTCTGCTTTATCTGCAGCATCAGCTTTTAAGGTATCAATTTTAGTTTCAGCTTTTGCCACTTCTTCATCTTTTTTTGAAGTTAAATCATCCCACTTATCTTCTGCTTTGTCTTTAAGATCGGCAGCCTTTTCTTTGGCATCATCCCAGGCGTCCTCAGCCTTATCCTTGGCATCTTCCCAGGCATCTTCAGCTTTATCTTTATATTCGTTTAATTTTCCTTTAAGATTATCAAAAAATCCTTTTTCTGATTCTTGGTTTGGGTTTTGGTTCTCTGTAGACATTTTATAATATATTTATTAAAGCATAACAAACTTTATACCAATAAAATCCGTTAAAAAACATATGATTAAACAAAATAAATTTAGCTTGAGTGGGGCTAATGGAAAACTAATTATTGGCGACATCACCCAGGAGGATAATGGCACAAAAAAACCTGTTATCTTATTTGTTCACGGATTTAAAGGCTTTAAAGATTGGGGTGCTCATAACCTGGTTGCCCGTTATTTTGCTGCCAATGGTTTTTGTTATATCAAGTTTAATTTATCGCATAGCGGTGTGCCTGCTGCTGATCCAAAAGATGTTAGCGATTTAAATGCTTTTGCAGAAAATACTGTTTCAAAAGAATTGTTTGATGTAAATGCTGTACTGGATTTTATTGTAAAAACATACACTAATGATGTGGAAATTAATTTAATAGGACACAGCCGTGGTGGTGGCTTGAGTATTATTGAGGCTGCAAACGATTTGAGGATTAAAAAACTGATTACCTGGAGTGCAATTGCTGATTTTAGCAGTCTCTGGAAAAAAGAACAAGAGGCAGAATGGTTAAAAACAGGAAAAATTTATGTAACCAATGCCCGTACCAAAGAACAAATGCCTTTAAACAAAACATTGCTTGAAGATTTTAATGAAAATACTGAAACACTGAATATTATTAATGCAGCAAAGAAGATAAATATACCGTGGTTAATTATCCATGGAAGTGATGATGTTAACGTTCCTTTTCATGTTGCCCAAGGTTTAGCAAATGTAAACCCCGGTAGCCGTTTAATAAAAATTGAAGATGCAAATCACGTTTATGGGGCATCGCATCCTAACCAAAGTGAGAATTTACCTCCGCAGCTATTTAAAGTTTGCGAAAAGTGCCTGGTGTTTTTAAGGGAAGGATAACAATAACTGTCATTCTGAGCCTTACGAAGAATCTATAACCTCCGGAACGCAATGTTATAATTAAACTACAACCAAAGGTTAAAGCTTTTTAATTAGTATAAGTTGAAAACAGATTTCTCACTATGTTCAGAATGACAAATAACTTCTAATCATCCCCTCTCCTTACAAAATTACGCATATCACTTCCGCTTGGGCTTTGGAAAATTTCCAGGTCAAAATATGGAACCGCAGCCAAAAGGTGATCGAAAATGTCTGCTGCAACTTCTTCAAATTTCTTTAAGCCCTTTTCTTTTGAAAACACATAAATTTCAATAGGCAAGCCATTCTCTGTAGCCTGTAATTGCCTAACCATAAAAGTTAAATTGGTATTGATATACGGATTGCTTTCCAGGTATTTTTCAGCATAGTACCTAAAAGTTCCAATATTAGTCATGTGCCTGCCATTAACCAGATTACCGGGATTCACCGTATTTTCAGCATTGTAACGTTCTATTTCCTGCTGGGTTTCTTTTAAATAATCCTTTAAAAAGTCAATATTTAGCAGTCGCTGAATCAGGTCTTCATCACAAAACTTAATGCTCGAAATTTTGATATTGATGTGTCTTTTAATTCTTCGCCCTTCGCTCTCTTCCATTGCACGCCAATTTTTAAACGATTCGCTTACAATAGCATAACTGGGCACAATGGTTACTGTTTTATCCCAATTCCGCACCTTAATTGTTGTTAAATTAATCTCGGTAACCTCTCCATCGGCACCGTATTTTTCTACAGTAATCCAATCGCCTACTCTTACTAAATCAATAGCACTCATTTGAACCGAAGCCACAAAACCCAAAATCGGATCGCGGAAGACCAAAATAAAAACGGCTGTAACCGCACCAAAACCACCAAAAATATACAAGGGTGATTCATTTAGAATAATGGATAATATAAGTACAAAACCAACAATATAGAAAACAATTTTAGCAACCTGTTTATAACTTCTAATGGGTTTATCTGCATATTTTCGGGTGCTTTCCATAATGGAAACCAATGCATTAAGAAATGCATTCACAGCAAACATTACGGCTAAAACCACATAAATTTTTGCAAAAATTAAGGCATAGAAATGGGCGCTTTTAAAATCGACGAAAAGGTATGGGATAACGCTATATAAAATATAGGCGACAAAAATGAGCGCAAAAGCTCTGAAAACACGAAACTCCAATAAGGCAGATTGCCATTGAGGTTTACGCTTTATGATAACCTTATTGATTATACCAATAAATATTTGCCTGGTAATGAACAGTGTAACGTACAAAAACAGAATTAAACAAAGCAGCCCGATAGATAAATAAGCATTTTTTAAGCCTGAGCCTGCAAAACCATTTTCGGTAAGTAAAGTTCTTAACTGCGCAAACAGTTCTTCAAAATTTATAATCATTATCAATGCCTGAGAGCCTAATATAGGCAGAATTTAAACTTTTTCTACCCAGTTGCCATCATCTTTAATGATATCAATCAATTCATCCAGTGCAAAAGCCGTCGTTACATTCTTTTTAACCACCTCTTTACCCCTGTAAAGCGTTATTTTATCCGGCCCTGTGCCTACATAACCATAATCAGCATCAGCCATTTCTCCCGGACCGTTCACAATACAGCCCATAATACCAATTTTAATGCCTTTTAGGTGATCTGTTCTTGAGCGGATTAATTGGGTGGTTTCCTGTAAATCGAAAAGGGTACGCCCGCAACTCGGGCAAGAAATGTATTCGGTTTTGCTAATCCGGGTACGTGTGGCCTGCAAAATACCGAAACTGGTTGCATTAATTAGGGATAAGTTTTGTCCGGCTGCATCAATCCAGGTCCCATCGCCAAAACCATCGGTAAATAAAGCCCCTAAATCTGTAGCGGCATACAACATTAAATTATCGGCATCAACATTTTTATAACTGCGTTTAATTATTACCGGAATCAGGATATTCTTTTCCTGCAAAGCCACAAAAAATGCTCTTTGCTGGGCCATACCATGCACAGCAGCGGTGGTAAGCACCAACACGGTGTTATTACCGAATTGTTCAATCGTCAAATTATCGAACTGATGGGCATCAACTTCAACAAAGTTTAAAAACTCGTCTTTAACTTCAGCTTTTTCAAATTCATTATAAGTAAATAACGGATGGCAGTTGTTTTTATCTTTTAATCCAAGCCAGGTTTTGTAGTTATAAACTTGTTTTAAGTTTCCCGGGAAAGAAAAGGAAGGCAAATTATCTCCCAGGTAAACCAAATCGCAAGCCTGATCGGCAAGGTTGTATTTATCTAAGCCGGCGCTGTAATTATAACCAACCGTATTTAAAAAGTAAGGATCTTTTAGATTTTCATTGGATACATCAATCATCACAACCGGATGATGGTGACCACCAATATGCTGTACCGGCTCGGTTATGCGTCGGTTGTATTCGTAAGGACTATAAGTTGGGCTCAAGGCATTTGGTGTTTGGCCAAGAGATAGCGACTCCCGATTTACAACTTCCGACTTCTGGCTTCTCAAAACATATCGATCTGCCAAAGCTTTAGCCACCGGTGCCTCAAATTCCGGATCTTCGGTTAAAGAAACCCGGATTGTATCGCCAAGGCCATCTTCTAATAAAGTTCCAATGCCAACAGCCGATTTTATACGCCCATCTTCACCATCACCTGCTTCGGTTACCCCTAAATGCAGCGGATAGTTCATCCCCTCCTTTACCATGGTTTCTACCAAAAGCCTGTAAGCCTGAACCATTACCTGCGTATTGCTGGCTTTCATGGAAATTACCAGGTTATAATAATTCTGGTCTTCACACATCCTGATAAACTCCATCGCCGATTCGACCATACCACGAGGAGTATCCCCATAATGGCTCATAATCCGATCGGAAAGCGAGCCGTGATTGGTGCCAATGCGCATGGCTGTACCATATTCCTTACAAATTTTAATGAGCGGAATAAATTTTTTATTAATTCTTTCCAGCTCTGCATTGTAAGTGTCTTGCGTATATTCTAAATTTTCAAATTTCTTTTTATCTGCGTAATTACCCGGGTTCACCCTCACCTTTTCTACAATCCTGGCCGCCATTTCGGCTGCATTTGGTGTAAAATGAATATCGGCAATTAAAGGAACCTGATATCCGCGCAGGCGCAATTCTTTTTTAATGTTGGCTAAATTTTCGGCCTCCTTTATACTTGGAGCGGTAATACGCACGTATTCGCAGCCCGATTCTACCATACGAATGGTTTGTTCTACTGTTGCCAGCGTATTCATGGTATCAGTAGTGGTCATGGATTGGATACGTATTGGATTGTAGCCACCAAGAGCAATATCTCCAATATTTACCTCGCGGGTTAAAAACCTGGAATACTGCGTTAAACTGTTGCAGTATCCGCCATCTAATTCATGTTTTACTGATAAATTCTCCATGCGTTGCAAAGATAAGGATTGTTGTAATGTTTTAATGTGGTATTGTTGTAATTATATCAACCGGATACCTATAGCCAAAATTATTTTTTTTGAAATGAAAGCGCAGTGTTTTCCGGCAAAAATAGATGTAATTTTTGCTTTTCTAATTTAAATCAACCTGTCTTTTATGACCAATGTATTTGCGGCAATATCGTGCCAGCATTGGTTTTTCTTATTCAGGAAGCTGTATAAATATCCAAAGAAAACAGGTATTACGGATAGAATTTTAGAAAAATTTCTGATAAAAGAAATCGCGATGGAAACGCGGCTACCTTCCATATTGGTTACTTTAATACTTAATAATCTTTTGCCTATGGTTGCTTGTTTTGCCGAAGATTCAGCAAAACTACCATAAATTAATTTGAATATAAAAATAACAGGTAATGGAGCTACAAAGGCCATAATGCGTTCGTCTTTGCCTTCAATAAAAATGTAGCTGGTCAAAATAATCAGACTATAAATAATAAAAATCAGAAAATGATCTATTACAGAGGCCAGCAAACGCTGATCGAAAGCGGCAAAATATTGAGGGGCTGTTTTTTGGTAAACAAAACCAAGAAGCTCACGCAATTCTGGCATTGCATGAGCTTCTTTATAATCGTCCATTCCCGGCTTGCGAATAAAAGTTCCTGGTTTTATATCTAAGCCTTTTAACTCATTTAGAGTATACGGACCTTGGGGTTTACCATTTACAACAATTATATACGCTTCCATTCTGGATTGGGTTTAGGATTGGGAAAGATATGAATCTGAAACCGGAATACTAATAACCCTTAAACTTAAAACTAATATCTTTGAACTTCAAAATTACTCAATCCACCATCTAAATTAATAAAGATTTTTTTGCTTGATGAATTGTAGTTCGAGGTTTCATAAACACCATCGCTAATTTTATCAAAGCCTCCGAAATCTTTAGCCGATAAACCTGTTTTGGTTTTAATTCTGCAACCCGAATTTGTGGGTACTTTAATTTTAATATCAGCAACACCCGATTTAACAATTACATCGGTAATTGGTAATAATGCACCCATTTTAATATTCATTGAAGCGGCACCACCTTCAAAACGGAAAGTACGTATTTTATAATCTGCGAAATCGAAATCTGCTTCACCTGCCCCAAGCTTCATAATGATGTCCCAGGTTGGCGCTTTGTTTAATTTAAAATTAACATCATTTCCTCCATCACCAAAATTCCATTTATTCTGTTTATCCTTCATTTTAAAGGTTAAAAGTGTAGCGGTATCGGTAACTTGTTTAATTAGAGAAAAGTCGCCATGTTTTTTCTTAATATCAGCATGAATCAGTTCTGGTGTTTCGCCATTAAGGTTAAAAGAAATGCCACCACCGGAGATATTTAAGATTGTTTTCTTCACCGAATCCAAGGCGACAAAGGGCTCAGACATTTTAAGCTGACTGGATGAAACGGTATCACTATTGTCGCTATCACTATCGTCATCATCGTCAATATTGATGTCAACATTGTTTTTAGTTCCCCACCACGAACGCTCAGGTGGCTGCTGTCCTTTATAAAAAAGGAACGATAAGCTTACCACAAGTACTGCAAGGGAAATGATATGCCCCATTTGCGAATTATTTCGGTTAAACAAGATGTTAACACCTGCAATAATTAAAAACACTGGCCAAAAATGCCAGATATTGCGCCAATAGAAATCTATTACGCCAAAGTTTTCGAGTAGAAGTACACCACCTATAAAAAGTAGTAAAATACCCCAAATTAATCTATCTAATTTCATAATATTATTATTGAGGGTTAACGGTTGATGAGTTATTATCTTCTTTTGGCGTTTCCTGATCATGCACAATTACAGCTTCATCCGCAACGGTTGTATTTTTTGCTTCTGCCGCAGTTTGTTGATTTTGCCAGTCTTTCCAATCGTTTTTTCTTTTTGATTTAGCGATAATACTAATTCCAAGGGCAATAAAAATTAAAGGCCATAAGTTTCTAAATCTAAAAAAATCAGGAATCAGGTCAAATTCACGCATTAGGAAAAAACTACCAATCACTAGTAGGAATAAGCCGCCAATGGTACGCCCGGTATCGTTGGGTTTATTAAATTGGTTGAAATTTGGTTGTGTTTCAAAAGGTTTTTTCTGTGTACCATCATTAACCGGTTGATTCCAGTTGGCATTTCCAGTACCAAAAGATGTTGCAAAGGGATCAGCAGTTCCGTAAGGTGGCGTATTTGGATTATTCTTATTAAAATAATCGTTAAATTTTGAGAACCTGGCTGCCGGATCGTTATTTACCGGTAAAATGATCCACATAATTATATAGGCCAACAAGCCACCTCCTGCCATAAATATGGCCGATAATGCAAATAACAACCTGATTATGGTAACCTCCACTTGCATGTAATCTGCAAGGCCAGAAGCTACACCGGCAATCATCTTATCGTGTTCGTTTCTAAAAAGCTTCTTTTCCATAATGTAATTTCCTTTATGTTTAAAAATCCAGCGGGGTAATCAGTACCTCATCAACGTTCACGCCTTTACTTAAGTTTAAAATGGTGAAGAGGGTTTCTGCGATATCCTCTGGCTGTACAAATTTTTCATCGGGAATTGTCGTTCCTTCCCAGGATGACGTTTTAGTAGAGCCGGGTAAAAAGGCAGTCACCTTTACGTTGTAAGAGGCCAGTTCCTGCCGCAATACATGATTAAGACTTAGCATCGCTGCTTTTGTTACACTATAGCTGCCTCCATTTTTTACAGGCGCATTGCTCGCTACCGAACAGATGTTAAAAATATGCCCCTGACGCTTAGAACGCATTAATTTACCAAAATACTTACTAAAATAATAGCCTGCATTTACATTCAGCTGTTGTTGTTTTTCGAAAGCTTCATCCTCTTCATCAAGTAAGCTCCCTGGTAAAAATGCACCAACATTGTTAACCAGCACCGTTGCAAAACCAAAATTCTGCTCCGCTGAATCCAAAAATTGATAAACCTGATTTTTATCAGAACAGTCTACTGCAAAAATTAAAACCGTTTGATCGTAAGCAAGTAATTCACTTTTTAATTGCTCCAAATCTGTTAAACCTCTGGCTACCAAAACCAAATCGTATCCTTTTTGGGCTAATTTAACTGCAATTGCCCTACCTATTCCTTTTGTTGCACCTGTTATTACCGCTTTCATATTTTTGTGGTTTAATTTTTGTAAGCAAAAAACCATATTTATATTTAAAACCACGAATATTTTTATAATTAGCAAAGCCCTACAAATTATTTATTGTTTCTTTGTAGTATTATAGATTTAACATTTAAATTAAGCAAAACTATACGGAATGAATTTCACCAATTTTGGCAGATACATCCTGCTACTCAAATCTGTATTCAGACGGCCGGAGAAACTAAAGATATATCTTAAGGAAATTGCCAAGCAAATGGATTATGTTGGAGTGGGCTCTTTAGGCCTTATTGCCATTATATCAACTTTTATTGGTGCGGTAATGACTTTACAGATCGCGTTCCAGCTGGTGAGTGACTTTATTCCTAAAACCATTATTGGTTCTGTTAACCGGGATTCGAGTATTTTGGAGCTAAGTCCAACCATCAGTGCCATTGTTCTTGCCGGAAAAATCGGATCTGCCATTTCATCAGAAATTGGATCTATGCGGGTAACGGAACAAATTGATGCCCTTGAAATTATGGGTATTAATGCACCGGGTTACTTAATTTTACCTAAAATTATTTCAGGCATTACGATGGTACCCATGCTGGTGATCATTTCTATGTTTTTAAGTATTACCGGTGGTTACATTGGTGGTTCTGTATCTGGAGCTGTTACACCTAACGAATATTTACAAGGTATTACAACAGATTTTAATCCATACACAATTGTTGTGGCACTGGTTAAAGCATTTGTATTTGGGTTTATCATCACTTCAGTTCCTGCATACGAAGGCTTTTATGTTAAAGGTGGCGCATTAGAAGTTTCACAAGCCAGTACAAGGGCCGTTGTAATTAGTTGTATTTCAATTTTAGCTTGCGATTATATCGTAACCCAATTGTTATTGTAATGATAGAGATTAAGGATATTTATAAATCATTTTCCGGCAACGATGTATTAAAAGGCATTTCCGGTGTATTTGAAGAAGGGGTTACCAATCTTATTATCGGTGGTTCGGGTTCAGGAAAAACAACTTTGTTAAAATGTATGGTTGGCTTACATCAACCTGATTCTGGTTCTGTGCTGTACGATGGCCGCGATTTCACCCCAATGAGTTACGAAGAGCGTATCGAAGTTCGTAAAGAAATCGGCATGCTTTTCCAGGGATCGGCTTTATTTGACAGTATGACTGTTGAAGAAAACATTATGTTTCCTTTAAACATGTTTACAGATCAATCGAGAAAAGAAAAGCTGGAAAGGGTAAATTTTTGCCTGGAGCGCGTAAACCTGGAAGGCAAGAATAAATTATTTCCGGCCGAACTATCAGGCGGTATGAAAAAGCGTGTGGGAATTGCTCGTGCAATTGCAATGAATCCAAAATACTTGTTTTGTGATGAGCCCAACTCGGGATTAGACCCTAAAACATCGATTGTGATTGATGAATTAATTAAAGAAATTACCGAGGAATACAAAACAACCACCATTGTGGTAACGCACGATATGAACTCGGTTATGGGCATTGGTGATTACATTTTATTTTTGCACGAAGGGAAAAAATTCTGGGAAGGCAGCAATAAAGAAATTGCCCATACCGATATCCAGGAACTGAATGACTTTGTGTTTGCCAGCCGCTTTATGAAAGCTGCAAAAGATAAATTTTAAGAAAATTGTTATATTTGAGTACACGGAGTAACAAAAGGTTTATCTACCATTTTCAAGGATTTTAACGAATTTTTAGACTTAAGCTAAACGATCGTCATTGCCTCGTGCCTCGCAACGACGGATTTTACATTATAATACATGATACAATTACTTGCCCCCACGCATTGGAAAGATTACGAACTGATTGATTGCGGGGATTTTGAAAAATTAGAACGTTTTGGAAATGTTATTTTAATCAGACCTGAGCCTCAGGCAGTGTGGAAAAAAACATTATCAGAACAGGAGTGGAAAAAAACGGCTACCATTACTTTTAGAGGCCGTTCTGCTACCTCTGGAGAATGGGTAAAGAAAAATCAATCTACACCAGATCGCTGGCATGTTGAATATAAAAACAATGAAGTTGCCATTAAACTGCGTTTGGGCTTAACCTCATTTAAACATGTAGGCGTTTTTCCGGAGCAGGCCGTTAACTGGGATTTCATTTCATCATCCATTAAGAAATTTAAAACACCACAGCCAAAAGTATTAAACCTTTTCGCTTATACGGGCGCAGCTTCTTTAATTGCTAATGCTGCAGGTGCCGAAACAACCCACGTTGATTCTATTAAACAGGTGGTAACCTGGGCAAATGAAAACCAGGAACTTTCTGGCTTAAAAAATACCCGCTGGATGGTTGAAGATGCCTTGAAATTTGTTAAAAAAGAACTTAAAAGAGGTAAAAAATATAATGGTATCATTTTAGATCCTCCTGCTTACGGGCATGGACCAAATGGCGAAAAATGGAAACTGGAAGATCATATCCAGGAAATGATGCAGGATGTTGTTCAGCTTTTGGATGAAAAAGAACATTTTTTAATCCTTAATACTTATTCTTTAGGGTTTTCTTCTGTAATTGTTGAAAATTTAATTCTTACATCCTATCCTCAGGTTAAAAATCTGGAAACCGGAGAACTGTATTTACAGGCTACTGCTGGCATAAAACTACCTTTAGGTGTTTTTGGCAAATTCTGCAATGTGTAAATGTTAATTACTTTATTTTGAATCATCAGTAATCCGGTTTACTTTCATAAAATCGGAAAACTAATCTTAACGCTTAAAAAAACCTATTAATAATCTATGAAATTTCCACAATTAGCGGGCACACTAATACTTGGGTTTGCCGCCATCAGCTTATTTGCAAACTGTAATTCAGACGGAAAAAGCAGTACCGGTAAAATATTTTCTTCTGATACAACTAAAAAGAAAACAGATTCAGCAGCTGTAAATGTTATGAAACCTGTTGACCCTAAATTGTACGATTCGTTAACCCGAAAACTTGCCAATGGCGATACTACAGGAAAATGGCCGGTAAAAAACCAACCTACGCCACTTGCTGGAGCCATTTTACCATTTAAACGCATTGTTGTTTATTATGGTAATTTACATTCGAAAAAAATGGGTGCATTAGGCGAATACGCGCCAAAAGAAATGTGGCAGAGGTTAAACACAGAGGTTAAACGCTGGGAAAAAGCAGATCCTTCTACACCAGTACAACCCGGGCTACATTATATTGCAGCAGTTGCAAGCGGTACCCCTGGTAAAGATGGAAAATACATTAACAGAATGGCCAACAGCCAGATTGATTCTGTTTTAGCCATTGCTAAAATGCACCCCGGAACCATTGTGTTTTTAGATTTACAGGTTGCTTTAAGTAACATCAAGTCAGAATTGCCACACATTGAGAAATATTTGCAATTGCCATACGTTCACCTGGGTATTGATCCGGAATTTTCTATGAAAGATGGCTCATTACCGGGCAAGAGAATTGGAACTTACGACGCTGCCGACATTAACTATGTATCGGGTTATTTAGCTAACCTGGTAAAAAAATACAACTTGCCTCCAAAAGTTTTCACCGTTCACCGTTTTACAAAGAAAATGGTAACCAATTATCAAAATATTAAACTAAGACCAGAAGTTCAAATTGTAATGCACATGGACGGATGGGGAGAACCTGAATTGAAAAAAGGAACTTACCGTCACTTCATTTACTCTGAGCCGGTACAGTTTACAGGCTTCAAATTATTTTATAAAAATGATTTAAAAAAGGAGCCTAAACGTTTGATGACTCCTGAAGAGTTATTAAAACTTACCCCAAAACCGATATACATTCAATATCAATAAAATATGAAGCCTGCAATTAATTGCAGGCTTTTTTTATGCCCTTAAAGGTTTGCACACCAAGCCACTTAGAGCTTACAGGAATAAATTATTTAATTACTATCACAGTCTCGTAAATATTAATTTTTAGAGGCTTTTTATGTACTTTTCAAAAACTTTATACCTTAGTTTTTCGTTAAATTAGACTATGCAAACAGCAACATTTGGTGGAGGATGCTTTTGGTGCACCGAAGCCGTATTTCAAACTTTAAGTGGAGTAAACCAGGTTACATCAGGCTATATGGGCGGGGAGTTAAAACACCCAACTTATATGGAAATTTGCAATGGCGATACCGGCCATGCAGAGGTGGTTCAAATTGAGTATGACGAAACGATAATCAGCTTTTCCGATCTATTGCTTATTTTCTTTAAAACACATAACCCTACAAGTTTAAACCGGCAGGGAAATGATACGGGTTCGCAATATCGTTCGGTAATTTTTTACGATAATCAGGAACAGAAGGCAGAAGCTGAAAAAATGATTGACGATTTAACCAGGCAAATGGTTTTTGACAAACCTATTGTTACTGAAATCAGGCCAGTTTCGGAGTTTTATGAGGCTGAAGATTACCATCAAAATTATTTTAATCAAAACCAGGGCAAACCTTATTGTGCCTTTGTGATCCAGCCGAAATTAAATAAATTTGCTACCGACTTTAAAGAAAAAATAAAAGCTGGTTTATTAGAATAAGCGTTACTCAAAGGTGAGTAACGCATGCTGGCTTGCAGTGTGTAAATCTCTCCAAACCCGATTAACTTCCGTTTCCTTCTTTGCCGCTTCCAGTCCACAATAAATAAATAAATCGTCTGAAACTTTTCTGGCAGTATGCGCCAGTTTCCGGCTCGATGCACTTACTTCATTTAATTTATCAGTTTCAATCGAATTATTTAAAAGGAGCTGATTCCAGGATTCATCAAAGCTTTTATAAAAGTTTTCCTTGCAGGCTTTTAGTTCTTGTTTACAGCGTTTTAATTCCAATTCGAAATAAGCCAACTGCTTTTCATTATACCGTTTTAAACCCGAGCGCGAATAGAAAGAATCTTCCACCAGGCGGATAAAATGATTGGCCATACCTAAGCTATTTACAGCAAGTGTGGTTTCTGCAAGTTGTAAAAACGGGTAATTAAACCCTTCATCTGCAACATTAATTTCTTCGTTAATTTTAAATGTACGGTTGGCAGGTACAATTAAATTTTTAACTTCAAAAGCATGGTTTCCGGTGGCCATTAAACCAAAATAAGACCATCCGGGCAAAATATTTACTTCTTCTTTTTTAAGAATAAATGATTTTATTTCAGGTTGCCCATCCGCACCTAAAACATCATCGCCATTTTCAGTTTTCAACAGGCAGTTAGCGGTAAATACTGTAGCATGAAGCGCACCGCTGGCGTATTTCCAGTGTCCGTTAACCAAATAACCTTCCTTTATCTTTGTTGCAATGCCACCAACAGCTCCGCTCCCGGCAAAGCAAACCTTTCGATCAGCAAAAACTTCTTTTGCCAGCCCGGGATCAAGAAAACCAGCAAACCATCCTGCGCCACTGCACAATGTAACTGTCCATCCTAAACTACCGTCTGCTTCTGCCAAAGCCTCTTCTAATCTTAAAATTTCTGGCAGTTTTTTACCTGGCCCGCCATATATTTCGGGAACAAATAGTTTAAACCAATCTTCCTGATAAGCCAACTCGAGTATTTCGGGAGGTAATGTGCCGATTTCTTCAGCGGCAGCAGCGTATTCTTTTACTTTTTCCTGCCAGTTTGTAACTAATGTTTCTTCCATCTTAAAATGCAGGTTCTAATTTTCTCTTATTATAAATCTTTTTCCAGTCTATAAAACCAAAAATTGCCACAATAAAAAGTATTGTGGTAAGCACGGCAAACATGGCTAATTTCTTATGAATAAACAGTGGAATGGCAACCAGATTTGAAATGTTCAGGAATATCCAGTTTTCTATTTTACGCTTGGCAAGCAGCCACATTCCTGCCCAGGCTGTTGATGATACAAAAGCATCCCAAATTGGCACATCGGAATTTGTGAAGCGTTTTAGTATCAGGTAAAGAAATCCAAAACCGACAATAGAAATGATTAAAGCGATGGTTAAATCCTTTTTAGACGACCATGAAATTTGAACGCCATGATCTTCTTTTCGTTTCTTCCAAATTATCCATCCATAAATGCTCATCACTAAATAATAGATATTAAGCAAGGTTTCTGCATATAAATTAACTTTAAGCAACAGAAACATAGATAAGCAAATGGAGATAATTCCTGTTGGATACAGCCAGATGTTATTCCGCTTAGCGAGTAATACCTCCGAAACACCAAAGCCTACGGCTAACCATTCGATTAAAGAAGTTTGTAAAATTTGATTAAAAAATAGCGTAACCCACTCCTGGAAATTGATCATTTACCTTTAAGTATTTAATTGTAAAAGCTGCAACAGGGGCGAACAGCAATGTAATTTAACCTCTTCCCTACGCCGGCATTATCCGAATCAGGTGCATGGCTGTTGAAATTCCAATTATCAATTTACCAATAGTCAGTTCTTTAGGAAATTTGATTATTGGTATTGTTCATTCAAAGCCAATGGGTGTAATCTCAGCCAATGTTTGCAACAGAAATTGCATAAGCATCAGCACCCCTTTGAGCAGGGCAAATATAATTTTTAAATTGGAGAATTAAGCGTTAAACGCAAGAATGTATTTTTCAAAAAAATGGTCCGTGTAAAACCACGAACCATCTATATTTACTTAAAGTGCATTAGAATAAGCCCAATTGCCCTTTATCATCAATTTCAATGTCATTTGGATTGGTAATTTCAAAATCAACCTTCTTAACTGGTTTTTCTTCCACCTTCGGTTCTTCTTTTACTTCCTCTTTCTTAACGGTTTCTTCCTTTTTTACAGGATCGGGGTTTGTTATTGGTTTTTCAACTACAGGTTTCTCCTCCTCCTTTTTTACAGGCACTTCTTTAACAGGTACAGCTTCTTTTTTAACCGGCGCTATTGTTTTTTCTATTATTGGCTCTACATCTTTTACAACTGGCTTTTTTTCTTCCAGCTGAGGCACTATTTCTTCGGTTTCAGCTGCATTTTCTTCTAAAGCGTCCGATTCTTCTGTAAGTTCATTATCATCCCCTTCCCCATCATCATCCGGCCCTTCTTCCACTTCGGTTATTTCCTCCTCGGGTTCTGCTAAAACCACCTTCTGAACATCATGTGGTGATAAGCGATTGCCATTTGCCTTTAATCCTTTTACATCAATCAGTTCTGTTAAAACCAAATCTAAAGTTTCAGGGGTTTGGGTTTTGCCTTTTAATACATCAACAATAATTTTTGCCGCGGGATTAGCTGTTAAAAACAATAACCTCGATTTAGGCTCTTCGCTAATGAAATATATTTTCTTCCCTACAGACTGCGATTCGAAAATAAAGCGTTTTATAAAATAGTTCTGTGCTTTTCCATCATAATGTACAGCAGCAAAAACCTTTTCAGGATCATATTTTTGAATGAGCGTTAAGCCATCATCAAAATGGTTGCTTAACTCAAAAGAACTTAGTTCGTAATATCCATCTTTATGAATCTGCAATATTTTATCATCTCCGTCAAACTCTCCTAAATACTTACCACGCCCATCAACATTTAAGCGTTTCAATAAATCATCGTACCAGATTTTTAGTCCGGATAAGGTGGATACACCTTTGCTTTTCAGGATTATTTTTTTAACAGGATATTTGGAAATAATATTTCCCTGCGAACCACGACCTTTAATGGCTACTTCTGCAAAATCCTGATCGAATTGTAATTTACGCAATTTAGAATGCGGTTTTAAAGCCACATTAACCACTTCAGCCTCTCCGTTGAGGTTGGCCGTAAAATATAAAACCTTGGAGCCTTTTGAGCCCTTGGTTAAATCATATTCTTTATCGCGGGTAACGCCAACAACAGCAAACCGCTTAATGTAAGAGGTACCACTTGTACCATCTTTATAAATCATATTATAAATGGTACGCTCATCGTTTTTCTTAAATACCTGAGCATGAATAATCCCTTTACCTACAAAGGTTTTATCAGCCACTTTTGTAATGATGCATTTTCCATCCTCCCGAAACACTATAACTTCATCGATATCAGAACAATCTGCAACAAATTCATCTTTACGCAAACCAGAGCCTATAAAACCATCTGTGCGGTTCATGTAAAGTTTTATATTTGCTAAAGCTACTTTAGCCGCCTCAACACGGTCAAACAAGCGAATTTCTGTTTTACGCTCCCGCCCTTTACCATATTTATCTTTCAGTTTCTGAAACCAGGCAATGGCATAATCGGTTAAGTGCTTAAGGTGATTTTTAACCACCTTAATTTCATCTTCCAGATTTTTCATTTGCTCATCGGCTTTTTTCACATCAAAGCGGGTGATGCTACTCATCGGCTTATCGATCAGTTTCTTGAAATCCTCCGGTAAGATTTCACGGTAAAGCGAAGGCTTAAACGGCGCAAATAAGGCATGTAATACTTCAACAACTTTTTCAAAATCTGTTGAGTTTTCATATTCAGGATTCTTATACATGCCTTCCTGAATGAATATTTTTAATAAAGAACTGAAGAAAATTTTCTCCTGCAACTCATGCAAACGAATTTCGAGTTCTTTTTTGAGTAAGCTTTTTGTGTGTTTTGTATTTTCAATTAAAATATCGTTTACACTTAAAAAGTGTGGCTTATCTCCCTGGATGATACAAGTATTCGGCGAGATGGAAACCTCGCAGGCGGTGAAGGCATATAAAGCATCTATGGTTACATCAGGAGAAATTCCCGGCGCCAGATGCACGACAATTTCGACGTTCGCCGCGGTATTATCTTCAATTTTTTTGATTTTGATTTTACCTTTATCATTAGCTGATAAAATACTATCAATTACAGAACCCGTTGTGGTGCTAAAAGGAACTTCAGTAATGACTAAAGTTTTCTTGTCCTTTTCGGTAATCTTTGCCCTCACCCGAATTTTACCTCCGCGTTGCCCTTCGTTGTAATTTGAAAAATCGGCCATTCCACCGGTAAAAAAATCGGGGAGTATATCCGGACGAACACCTTTTAGGACTTCTATGGAGGCATCTAAGAGTTCGACAAAATTGTGAGGCATTACCTTGGTAGCTAAACCTACGGCAATACCTTCGGCACCCTGGGCCAGCAACAACGGAAATTTAACCGGTAAAGTTATGGGTTCATTATTACGTCCGTCATAACTCAATTGCCAGATGGTGGTATCCGCATTAAATACTACATCGTTTGCAAATTTAGACAAACGCGCTTCGATATATCGTGGTGCGGCAGCGCTGTCACCCGTAACCGGATCGCCCCAGTTTCCCTGGCAATCAATTAAAAGGTTTTTTTGACCAATTTGAACCATCGCATCACCAATAGAGGCATCACCATGCGGGTGATACTTCATGGTATTGCCAATAACGTTGGCTGCTTTATTAAAACGGCCATCATCCATCTCCTTAAGGGAGTGCATAATGCGTCGCTGAACAGGCTTTAATCCGTCATGAATATGCGGAACAGCCCGATCAAGAATTACATAAGAAGCATATTCGAGGAACCAGTTTTCATATAAACCATTAATTGGTGTTATGGTGTGTTTATGATCCTGTCCATCCGGCAGGTTGGTGTCGTTTACGTTTTGGTCTAATTCTTCACTCATCTATTTACAAAAATTGGCAGCTGTAAATATAATAAAAATGATTGCACAGCGTGAACACAGGTTATTCACATTATAGCATAAATCCACAGTTTCAGCTGGTTTTAAAAGGTATTTTTTAATTGAAACTTTATAAAACAATGGAAAAAAGCTGCCTGAGTTAAAATCAGCTTATTACAAATCGCCGTTTTAGGTAAAATTAAAGCTTTGGTGTAACCAACCTATCCTCTACAAAAACAAAAGGCAAAAGGCTTTTTACGCCGTTAACTTTTAAAACCTCGCCATTAAGACAGTAAAATAATACCTGAATGGGTTTATTTTGTTTTTTCTCAAATTCTGCCATCACCTGTAAGCAAGCTCCACAAGAGGTAATGGGTTTTAAAATTTCAAAAGAATCGGTTTGTGCGGTAATTGCCATACTTTCCACAACAGCATCGGGATGGGTTACACCAATCGTAAAAAGAGCAACTCTTTCGGCACATAAACCTGAGGGATAAGCCACGTTTTCCTGGTTACTTCCTAAAACAGTTTCTCCTGATGCAAGCTGTATAGCTGTACCTACCCTAAATTTTGAATAGGGTGAATAAGAACTTTCCAAAGCCTGTTCTGCCATTTCACACAATGCCCTGTCTTTTTCGCTTAACTCCTCAATACCAGTATAGTGTTCGTAAGTTATATTTAGATCAATTGATTTCATAATTAATAATTTCAAAATCCGCTGTGTTAAATTTTTATAGCGGGCGAACAATTTAGGTTATTTTTTGTATTATTAAAACAAAACACGCCATTAATTAATTTACATGGCATACTTTTAGCTTTTAGTAACAACCAAACACGCTTAGCTTTGAATAAATACGTACGTAAAAGTTTAAAAATTTTACTTTGGACAATTGGTAGCATCATTTTATTGGTGGTAGCCTTAGCCTTGTCCTTAAATATCCCGGCAGTACAAAATTTTGTAAAAGGGAAAGCCATTAACTACCTAAAAAACAAGACAAAAACCGAGGTAAGTTTAGAGAGTATAAGAATTGCTTTGCCTAAAGATGTAGTCTTAAATAAATTCTATATTGAGGATAAAAAAGGCGATACCTTGCTTTATGCTGAAAAATTGGCGGTTGATATCAGCTTGTTTAAACTTTTAAAAAACACCGTTGAGATTAACGACATTGAACTAAAAAACATACGCGCCAACGTAAAAAGGATTAATCCCGACACTACCTTTAACTTTTCTTTTCTGGTTGATGCTTTTATGAGCGAACAAAAAAAGCCCGAAGAAAAAGTAAATAAAGACACAACCTCTACCCTAAAATTCTCTATTGATAAAGTATCATTTGAAGATATTGGCATTACATACAGAGATGATGTTGCCGGTAATGATGTAAAAGTACATTTAGGAGAATTTAAAACTAAAATTAAAGATTTTGACCTTGCAAACCAGCATTATGTTATTAAACAGCTGAGTTTGAAGAACACCAGCTTAAGCTATTTACAGCAAAAACCTTTAACACAACTGGTGCAACACATTACCAACAGTGTTGACAGCAGTAAAAAAGAACAGGGAAAGTTACCTTTAATTGAAATTCAGGATTTCCTTTTCAGCAATGTTAAGGTTAATTATGATGACCGCCTTTCTACAACAAAAGCAATTGCTGATATTAACGAACTGGGTTTGGTTAATTTAAAAGTAGATTTAACCAACAGCAAATATAATGTTGATGATGCAAAACTGAACAAATCAAATATTCTGTTTGCTTTTAAACCTGCGCCAAGCAACGACCTTAAAAAAGTTAAAGATACGGTTGTGGCAGAGAAATCGCCACTGGCTCTTTTAATTAAAAACATTAGTCTTGCCGATAACAATATCCAGTTTGATAATCTGGCCGCAAAACCTGCAGCCAAGGGAATGGATTTTAATCATTTAAAAATTAACGGGTTAAACTTAGGCGCCAGTGATATTAGTTACAGCGCAGCGGGTATTAAAGCCAATGTAAAAAATGGTACTTTAAAAGAAAAAAGTGGTTTTATTTTAACTGATTTAAAAGGACTTGCTGTTTATAATGATAAACAGATTAAACTGAACGATTTCGTTTTAAAAACACCAAATACAACCATTGAGAACGCTACAGAACTGAATTTTACTTCCATGGATGATTTAACCAAACATCCTGAAAAAGTTAAATTGAGCTTGAACTTCAAAAACACCACCATTGGTTTAAAAGATGCCGGTTTTTTTAGCGATGCCATTCCTGCGAATTACCGAAATGAAAAAATTAAGTTAAATGCAGATGTTTATGGTTACTTAAATAACCTGAATATTCCTAAATTACAGGTAACCGGACTAAAAAGCACCCAGATTGATATTAGTGGAACTGCAAAAGGTTTACCTGATGTTAAAAAAACTTTCCTGGATTTAAATATTAAAAAGCTTTACTTAACCAAAAGCGATATTTTGGTTGCTGTACCTAAAAAATCGTTGCCAGCAAATTTAGATTTACCTAATGTAATTAACGCAAAAGGTAATTTTAAAGGCTCAATGACTGATTTTAGCACCAACCTTAATGTACAAACTGATATGGGCGGAGCCGTATTGGTTGCAGCCATGAACGGACCTAAAGGAAAGGAAAGTTACAAAGCAAATGTAAGTCTGAATAATTTTAATGTTGGCAAGCTGTTAAAAATGCAGCCAAAGCTGGGCCGTATTACGGTAAAAGCAGATGTTGCTGGAAAAGGACTGGACCCTAAAAAAATTGACGCTAAGTTTAATGCAAAAGTTTTAAGCGCTTATTATAATAAATATACCTATCGTAATTTAACCCTGGCCGGAAATTACAGCAATCAGAACATCAACATTAAAAGCAGCATGCCCGATAGCAATGCAAATTTTAACTTAGATGCAAAGGTTAACATGGCTGGTAAATATCCTGCGGTTAAAGCCAATTTAAATTTAAAGGAAGTTAACCTTAAAGCCTTAAACTTTACACCTGGTGTGTTAAGTGCCGCGGGTGTTGTTAAAGTAGATTTAGCAACCGCTGATGCAGACTACCTGAATGGAACCGTTGATATTACCGGATTACAGATTGTTAAAGACCAGCAAAGAATTAATGTAGATACCATTTTAGTTAAAGCTAAAACAACAGCTACCGAAAGCGAATTAAGCCTGAAATCGGAAATATTATCGGCAAGGATTGATGGAAAGTACCAGCTTACTAAACTTGGAAGTGCCGTTATCAATCAAATTAACAAATACTATGCTTTTGGTGAGGTTACTAAAATTCCTGATCAGCGATTCCGCTTTTTTGTACAGGTATACGATTCTAAATTATTAAAAAGTTTTGTACCGCAGCTTACGGTCTTTAAACCTTCGCAATTTTATGGTTTAATTGATACGCAGAAAGATAGTTTATTGGTTCGCGGAAACTTTCCGGGTGTAGTATACGGCGATTTCAAAGTAGACAGCACCCGTTTAAACATCAATAATAACAACAATAAAATTGATTATGCTTTAACCGTTAAAAGCCTGCAAAGCCCATCAATCCAATTGTACAATACAGAAGTAAGCGGCGATGCCCTAAATAATAACCTTGGGGTAAACATATACCTTCGGGATAGCAAGTTAAAAAATAAATATACCATAGGTGGAAATTTCCAGTCGATTAATAAAGATTTCCGCTTTAGTTTAGATCCACAGAAACTTCTTTTAGATTATCAAAAATGGGTTGTAGCACCAGAAAACTACATTCAGTTTGGTCAATCAGGCATCCTGGTTAATCAGTTCGAAATTAGCAATAGCGGCCAGTCGTTATCCATTAACAGCAACCCTACCCAACCCAATGCGCCATTAAATGTAGCTTTTAAAGATTTCCAGTTAGAAACACTGACCAAATTTGCTGAAACAGATACAACGCTTGTTGGTGGCCGTTTAAATGGAACAGCCAGCGTTAAAGATTTAGCAAGTACGCCAAAATTTGAAGCCAATTTAACCATAGATCAGCTTCGTTATCAAAAAGATCAGCTTGGAACATTAAGGGTTGCAGTAAACAACAATACATCCAATGCTTTTGAAGTTAATGTGGCTTTAAGTGGTGTGCACGAATTAAGGGCCAACGGTTTTTATTATACTGCACCAGAAGGAGCCCTGGATTTAACCGTTAATATTGATAAAATAGAATTAAAGAACATTGAAAGTTTATCGCAGGGACAATTAAAAAATGGAACGGGAACAATTACAGGCCAGCTTAGTGTTAAAGGCGCTTTAACCGCCCCAAAAGTATTGGGCGATTTAACCTTTAACAATGCAGGCATTAATATAGCCTATGTAAATTCATATTTCCGTATGCCTAACGAAAAAATTTCATTTACAAATGAAGGAATTAGTTTCAACAACTTTACGCTGATAGATTCATTAAACCAAAAGGCAACCATTAACGGTAAAGTTTATACTTCTGACTTTAGAAATTATAGATTTGGCCTGGATATTAAAATGAATAATTTCAGGGCTTTAAATTCTACCGCTGCTGATAATGAAATGATTTATGGAACGGTTTTCCTAACCAGTAACATTAAGGTTAGAGGCGATTTAAACCAGCCTGATGTTAACATGACCATTAAAGTAGAAAAGGGAACGAAATTTTTCTTCGCTTTGCCTGCAGATGATCCTTCGATTATAGATCAGGAAGGCATTGTTCAGTTTATAGATGCCGATGCTCCACCATTTAATGGACAAAAAGCTTTAAAGGTAGACAGCATCAGTAAATCGCCGATTAAAGGTTTAAATTTAGTTGCAGCAATTACCATCGATCCTGAGGCAGAGTTAAATGTAGTGGTTGACCCTGTTAATGGTGATGCACTAAAAGTTAGGGGTGATGCCAATTTAAACGCAACGATAGATCCAAGCGGTAAAATTAGTTTAACCGGTCGTTATGAAATCGTTGATGGTTCTTACAACTTAACTGTAGCCGTTGTAAAAAAAGAGTTTAAGCTGGTTAAAGGAAGTACCATTATCTGGACCGGAGAGCCAACCGCAGCCAATGCAAACCTAACGGCATTGTATGAGGTTAACGCTGCACCAATTGATTTGTTAAACGATCCTTCAAACTACCAGGCCCGTACTAAGTTACCGTTTCAGGTATATTTAATGATGAAGGGTGAATTACTAAAACCGACGATTTCTTTTAAAATAGATTTGCCTGAAAATGAAAGAGGTGCATTAGGTGGCGACGTTTATACCAAGCTGATCAATGTAAACCGTGATGAAAGCGAGTTGAACAAACAGGTTTTCGCCTTGCTTGCTTTAAACAGGTTTATTGCCAGTAATCCATTCCAGAGTTTGGCCGGTGGTGGCGGTGGTGTATCTACGCTTGCCCGTTCAAGTGTGAGCAAATTGCTTACAGAGCAATTAAATAATTTGGCATCTGATTTAATTCAGGGTGTTGATATTAATTTCGGTGTAAACTCATCCGAAGATTATTCAACAGGATCAATGCAGCAAAAAACCGATCTTGAAGTAGGTTTATCTAAAAAACTATTAAATGATCGCTTAACGGTTACGGTGGGGAGCTCATTTGGACTGGAAGGCCCACAGGCACCAGGACAAAATGCAACTAATATTGCAGGCAACGTAAACGTAGAATATGCACTTTCTGCCGATGGAAGATACCGTTTACGCGCATATAGACGCAACCAAAACGAAGGAATTATTGAAGGACAGATTATTGAAACTGGCCTTGGATTTACTTTGGTTGTAGATTATAATAAATTCAGAGAAATTTTTCAGAAAAAGAGAGTAAGAAGAAACCGTAACATTGAACAGAAAACACAAAATGAAACAACTAACTAAACCTTCCCTATTTATACTGGCTTGTTTAGTTTGGGCTGGCTGTAGTAGTACAAAATCGTTAAAACCCGGGCAGGCTTTATACACCGGGGCCGAGGTAAAAATTAATCCTGATTCTTCAGTTAAAATTGATGACCAGAAACAGGTGAAAAAAGATCTTGAAAGCAAAACAAGGCCAAAACCTAATGCATCCATTTTGGGTATTAAATATAAGCTGGCGATATATAATTTAGCTGGCGAACCAACAAAACCAAAAGGCTTTAAAAATTGGCTGAGAAGAAAAGGCGAAGCACCGGTTTTAATGAGTGATGTTAAGTTAAAATACAATAACGATGTTTTAAAAAGTTACCTCACTAGTAAAGGTTATTTACAATCTGTTGTAACAGGTGATACCATTATAAAAGAGAAGAAAGGCAAGGCCATTTACACCGCAAATACTGGTGCCAGATATAAAATTAATAAAGTCACTTTCCCGAAAGACACCGGCAATATGACTAAAATTATCAACGCAAATAAAGATAAAACTTTATTGAAGATTGGGAATTACTATGATTTAGAAACGTATAAAAATGAACGCATCCGGATTGACAATGATTTAAAAGAAAATGGCTATTTCTATTTCAGTCCTGATTATTTGATTTTACAGGTAGACAGTACCATTGGCAGAGATTTGGTAAACATTACGCTAAAGGTAAAAGATATTGCACCAGATGCCGGCCTAAAACCATATACGATAAAGGAGATTAATATTTACCCGAACTATTCTTTAAGAAGAGACAGTGTGCTGCGCCATTTAAAACCTGTTGAATATAAAGATTTCGAAATTTACGACAATAAAAATACCTTCAAACCCCGTTTATTTGATCGTTTGGTTTTCTTTCAGAAAGGCGAATTATACAACCGGAAAGACCATAACCAATCTTTAAACCGGATGGTTAACATTGGGGCTTTTCAGGATGTGAGGGCAGAGTTTTTACCGGTGGATAGTTTTAAAAATAACCAGCTGGATCTTAATATTTATTTAACGCCTTTAAAGAAAAACTCTTTATCATTTTCGGTAACGGGAACGAGTAAATCTAACAATTTTGTGGGTTCTGAAGTTAAAGTTACCCAAACCACCAGAAACCTTTTTAGAGGTGCCGAACAGTTGGATGTGAGCGTAAGCGGTGGTTTCGAAACCCAGGTTAAAGGTACCTCGCAAGGAAAAAATTCTTATTCATTTACAGCAGAAGGAAATTTAACCTTTCCAAGGTTTATTGTTCCATTTTACAAACCAAACAGCACCACTGCCTTTATTCCAAAAACAATTGCGTCTTTATCATACCAAATCCTTAGTCGCGGTTCGGAATATAATTTAAGTGCCTTTAAAGGAGAATTTGGATACAATTTTAAAGAAAATCTGTATAAGGAACATACTTTTAATCCAATCTCAGTAAACTTTGTAAAACCGGGCTTTCCATCTGATTCTGTAGAAAAAGCACTTTATAAGCAAAATCCGTTACTCAGAAACACCCTCGAAAAACAGTTTATCATTGGTAGTAATTATAATTTTACATATACCAATCAAATGGAAGATAGGCGTAGGAACAATACCTATTTTAATGGGAGTGTTGAAACCGGTGGTAATGTTTGGGGTTTATTTGTACCCAAAGATGAGGAAGGCAGGCGGTCTATTTTTAATGTTCCGTTAACTCAATTTGTGAGACTGGAAGCTGATTTAAGAGATTATTATAAAATAAACAGAAACCTGATTTGGGCAAACCGCTTAAACCTGGGTTATGGTTATGCTTATGGAAACAGTTCATCATTACCATTTGTGCGACAGTTTTTTGCAGGTGGTAGCAACGACATCAGAGCTTTTCCAGCCAGAACCTTAGGGCCTGGAACCTACAAAGTACCTGATACGGCTACATTTGCCGATCAGGGCGGGGACATAAAACTAATGTTAAACACCGAATTAAGGTTTAAGCTGGTAAGTATTTTATATGGAGCTGTGTTTGCTGACGTAGGAAACATCTGGTTAAGAAAAGAAGACTTGGGTAATCCGGCAACAAACAATCCGGGCAGACCGGGTTCCGGATATAAATTTAAAAATACTTTCAATGAACTCGCTGTAGGTACAGGTGCCGGACTTCGTGTTGATGCAACCATATTTGTAATTCGGCTGGATGTAGCTTTCCCGATCAGAAAACCATATTTACCAGAAGGGCAACGTTGGGTAATTGATCAGGTTGCTTTTGGCGATAAAACGTGGCGTAAAGAAAATTTAATTTATAACATTGGGATCGGCTACCCGTTCTAATTGAATAAAGATGAACTATTGCTGAACGTTACTTCGGCCAACTGCCGCATCAAAATGGCTTAACCAAACAATATTGGAATGAAATTAATACTTAAAATAAAACATTTTTTTATCGCGCTTTATCATTTATTTGTTGCAGCAGGAAAGGGTTTTATAGAAGATCGGGTTACCAAACTAAGTGCAGCCTTAGCTTATTATACTATATTTTCGCTTACGCCATTAATTATCATTGTACTGGCGGCTGCAACGCTTTTTTTTGGCGATAAAATGCAAACCAAAGACAGATTTTTTGTTGAAGTCTCTGAAATGGTTGGAGAAAGCGCTGCAACTCAAATACAAAGCTTTGTAGAGCATGCAAATAAAACAGGGCAATCAACCATCGGTTTAATTATTGGTATCGCCACACTGGTGGTGGGTGCTACAGCCATTTTTATAGAAATTCAAGACAGCATAAACCTCATTTGGAAAGTAAAAGCAGTGCCCAAAAAAGGATGGTTAAAAATGCTTTCCAACCGATTATTATCTTTTTCGCTGGTGGTTTCACTGGGTTTCCTGCTTTTGGTATCCCTTGTGGTCAACAGCATAGTTATCGGCCTGAGATCGAAATTAGCCTCACTCCTATCAGAAAGTAGGATTGATGATGTAATTCCGGTTGCCAATGATACAATGGCATTGCTGATTTATATTTTAAACAACGTAATAACAATTGCAGCAGTTACAGCGGTATTTGCCATTATTTTTAAGGTTTTACCCGATGTTAATATTAAATGGAAATCTGCCATCATTGGGGCGTTATTTACAGCCCTTTTATTTAGTTTAGGTAAATATGTAATTGGTATATACATCGAAAAAGGCAATCCAGGATCGGCATTTGGTGCGGCAAGCTCCATTATTGTAATTTTATTGTGGATTTATTATACCTCGATTATCCTTTATTTTGGAGCAGAATTTACGCAGGCTTATGCAGAGAAATATGATGGTGGAATTACACCAAGTAAATATGCGGTTCATACTCAAATTACAGTTATAGAGAAAAAAGTTGATGTGCTGCCCCCTCAACACCCGGAAGAAACCAAAGTAGACGAATCAGTTTAATATGAATAAGTAAGGCATAAATATAATTTATGCCTTACTTATAAAATCGCATTGCAAACCAACGTAAATTTATTCTTGCGTTGCTCTGCTGGCTCTATCAATGCTAAACACTAAATTCTTTTCATCAATTTCCTTTAAAGAAATTTCTTTTTCCTCCTTACCTAAACCCTTCGAAAAATAAACTTTTTGCTGCGCTGTTTTCCCCAGCCCTTCATCAAATAAAACAATGCCGAATAAGGTAGAATCCGTTTTTGAAGAAGCAGTGATACTTAAAACACCTATGCTATACGCACTATTATTTTTAACGTAAATGGTTCCATTTTTATAGGTATAGGTAATTCCTTTAACCGTTTGCAGGAAGGTTTTATTCTTACTGCTTACCGGGGCGTAAGTTTGTGCATAGCCAGCAATACCTACCATTAAGGAAATGAGCAAGAAAATCGTTCTCTTCATTATATTTTATAAGTTGTTGGATTCTTTATTTTAAAAACTGAATCATTTTAGCTAATAATTCCTGTTCTAAAAATGGCTTTAATACAAGATCATTTATACCGGAGGCAATGTATTTTTTACGATCTTCCTGCATTACATTAGCTGTTACGCCAAGTATTGGAGTTGCTTGTTTTTGCAAATCACCACAGTTTCTAATTTTATGAGTAAGTTCAATACCACCCATTTCCGGCATTTGGATATCCGTTAAAATTAGGTCGTAAATATTTTCATTAAACAATTCAAGTGCTTCCTTACCATTATAAGCTGCATCAAAAACAACGTGATATTTTTTAAGAATGGTACTTGCTAATAAAATATTCAGCATGTTATCATCCGCTAATAAAACACGCTTACCAGCCAATAAATTAGTTTCCAAACCGGGCGGCGTATCAATCAATTCCTGCTGTTCGGGTTTTTTGGTAATTTTATATGGTAGTCCGAAAGAAAATGTCGACCCTTTTCCTTCTTCACTATTTACTTCTATTGTACCTCCCTGCAATTCTATTATTTTTTTACAGATGGCAAGCCCCAACCCAGTTCCCTGTTGTTTCTCTTTGGTTGATGAATAATAAACCTGTGCAAACTCATCAAAAATTATTTTTTGATCGACCGGATTTATACCCAACCCTGTATCGGTAATGCTAACTTTTAATAAAGCAGACTGATCGCTATTCTTAATTAAATTTGCAGATAAAGTAACTGTACCTTTATTTGTAAATTTTATTCCATTACTCAACAAGTTCATTACAACTTGCTTTAAACGCAGCGGATCTCCAAGAATGTATAAATCACCATCAACAGGCATATTAATTTCGAAGCCAATTTTTTTCTTTATGGCCTGGATTTTCATGCTGTCAAAAACATCCTGAATGGCAACCTTTGGCGAGAAGGGAATATTTTCTAAGGTAACTTTACCCGTTTCGTATTTAGAAAAATCTAAAATATCATTAACCACATCTAAAAGCATTACAGATGAGTTTCTAATCGCTCCAACCTGCTCTTTTTGTTGTGGCTCTAAATTCACCTGATTTAACTGCTCAGAAAAACCAACAATAGAATTTAGAGGCGTTCTGATTTCGTGACTCATATTGGCCAAAAACCGGCTTTTCGACAAGGCATAAAGCGATGCTTTATTGCTATAATCAATTAGTGCTTTTTCATTTCTGTAAAAATTATAAATCATATAAAAAACGAACAACAACAAGCCTACCGCTAAAGCCAATAAAATGGTTGTAAAATTGTCGAGATTCTCAACAGTATCAAATGCCGAAGTGTTAACAATCTGTTGTACAGAAGAATAATAATTCTTTTCTTTTAGCTTATATTTCTTTAGGCCACTAACAATATTGGTAATTAGTAAATGATTTACATCCAAAAGGCCACGCTCTTTATCTTTAAGTTTTTTATTAGTGCTGTAAAGTTTTAAATAATAATCGTTAATGGCTTTGAGTTGTAGTTTATTAAATGCCAGGCTTACCGAAGATGTATCTTCTGATACCGTTGTTTTAACCACTGTTGATTTAGAACTATCTGTTCCTTTAGTTCCTTTATCAAATATAGCCGCTCTTAACCTTCCAAAAAACCTTTTCTTTGGCTGGGCAACCACTCCCGCTCTGAGTGTATCTATTTTAACAATGCTTTTAAATTGCCTTGCGGTAAAAAGTTTATTGTTTGGTTTCAGTTCCCCAACCTTCTTTTCGGCATCTACTGAAAAGTTTATTAAACTATCCGAAAGCCTTTTCAGATTAATAAATTGTGTAGTTCGTTCCCGCTTTTGTTTAATCAGGTTATCAAAAGATTCAGATGCCAGCACATTCTCATTTTGGTTATCTTTTTCAATACTGTCCATCAAAGAAGAAACTTCTTTAATTTCGCTGGTAAATAAATCATAGTAGATTTTTTCACCGTTAACCACATACATTCTAAAACTGTTTTCGGCGTTATAAAGCTTAAAAATACAGCTATCCAGTTTTGTATAATCGTTTTGAACCTGCACAATTTTATTGACAGATTTTAACAGCGGGATTTTAGAAAAGTTGACAAAAAGCCCTATCGTAATTCCAAAAATTGCCAGGATTAGCGTTACGAGTATCAGGTATTTTGCAGTAGAGCTTCTTCTGGGTTTCAATACGTTAATTTTAGGAGGTTGATTTTTTCGTAGGTTAAGCTACGTCTTCTATTATTTTAGGTTCTTCCGCCACCTCATCCTTTTCTATGCGTAAATTTCTGATAATATGTTGCTGCCTGTCAGGAGTATTTTTGCCCATATAATATTCTAAAAGACTTTTAATTGTCTGATCTTTCAAAATCACCGGATCAAGCCTGATGTCTTTCCCGATAAACAAACCAAATTCATCAGGAGAAATCTCACCAAGCCCTTTAAACCTGGTAATTTCCGGCTTATTGCCTAACTTTTCAATCGCATTTCTACGTTCCTCATCACTGTAGCAATAAATGGTTTCCTTTTTATTCCGAACACGGAACAAAGGTGTTTGCAGAATATAAACATGTCCGGCTTTAACCAAATCAGGAAAAAACTGCAGGAAAAATGTCATCATCAATAAGCGGATGTGCATTCCATCCACATCAGCATCCGTTGCAATTACAATATTGTTATAATGCAAGCCCTCTAAACCATCTTCAATATTTAAGGCATGCTGCAAAAGGTTAAATTCTTCATTCTCATAAACCACTTTTTTAGTCAGTTCATAGCAATTTAAAGGTTTACCCTTTAAACTGAATACGGCCTGGCAATCTACATCACGCGATTTGGTAATCGATCCCGAAGCCGAATCCCCCTCAGTAATAAATAAGGTTGTTTCGTAACGTTTCTCGTGTGTGGTATTAAAATGCACCTTGCAATCACGAAGTTTTTTATTGTGTAACGATGCTTTCTTTGCACGGTCATTGGCCAGCTTTTTAATTCCGGCAATGTCTTTTCTTTCCCTTTCCGACTGGATAATCCTTTTCAGTAAAGCATCGGCAACATCGGTATGTTTGTGCAGGTAATCATCCAATTCCTTTTTAACAAAATCATTTATAAAGGTAGCAACGGATGGTCCTTCAGGGCCCATGTTTTGAGACCCCAGTTTGGTTTTTGTTTGCGATTCGAAAACAGGTTCCTGTACACGAACAGAAATTGCGGCAATAATAGATGAGCGCACATCGGCAGCATCAAACTCTTTTTTAAAAAACTCACGTACCGTTTTAACCACCGCTGCCCTAAAAGCGGCCTGGTGTGTTCCGCCCTGGGTAGTATGTTGTCCGTTTACGAAAGAGTGGTAATCTTCGCCATACTGCTGGCCATGGGTCATCGCAATTTCAATATCGTTTCCAATCATGTGGATAATCGGATAACGAATTTCTTCAGGTTTATTAAATTTAGAAAGTAAATCGTAAAGCCCTCTTTCAGAAAAATATTTTTGATTGTTAAAGTTTACCGTTAAGCCTGTATTCAGGAAAACATAATTCCAAACCATGCTCTCCACAAAATCAGGTATGTAATGGTAGTTTCTGAAAATACTTTCATCAGGATAAAAAGTAATGGCTGTTCCGTTGCGCTGCGTGGTATCAATAATAGGTTGCTCGCTAACAATTTCACCTTTAGAAAATTCCACCTTTTTGGTTTTGCCGTCTCGGTAAGATTGAACTGTAAAACTGGCAGAAAGTGCATTTACCGCTTTGGTACCTACTCCATTTAAACCAACAGATTTCTGGAAAGCATTACTATCATATTTACCGCCCGTATTTATTTTACTTACGCAATCTATAACTTTTCCCAGAGGGATGCCACGGCCATAATCACGAATATTTACTTTTTGTTCTGAAACCGTAATTTCGATGGTTTTACCCGTTCCCATTACAAATTCATCAATAGAGTTATCTACAATTTCCTTTAACAATACATAAATACCATCGTCCTGTGCCGAACCATCTCCAAGTTTACCAATGTACATACCCGGTCTAAGCCTGATGTGCTCTTTCCAGTCCAGTGATCGGATACTATCGTCGTTATATACTACTTCTGCCATAAATATTTTTATTTACCACCATATTAAAGAAACTTGTCCGTTTTAACTATAAAACGTCAATACCGAAAGAAATCAGATCGGATTGAACTTTACCATGATGTGATTTAGGGATAATTTTCATTTCAGGTTTGCAAAATGTTGCACCAACATTTCCAGTCAGTAAAAATTATTATACAAATTTAACTTAATCTGCGTGGCTATCAACTATAAAATTTCAACAAATACACATTTAGCTGTATCTTGAGAAACTTCAAGCTTTATTCTGACTTAATGCAACAAAAAAAACAACTTTCGCTGTTTGATCTTTCGATGATTGTGGTGAGCCTGGTTATTGGCATGGGAATCTTCCGTACCCCGGTAAACGTAGCAGCAAAGGCCCAAATACCTGATTTATTTTATTTAGCCTGGGTTATTGGCGGTTTTGTTGCCTTCTGCGGTGCCTTAACTTATGCCGAAATCGGATCACGCTACCCCGTAACAGGTGGTTACTATAAAATTTTCTCTGTTGGGTATCATCCTTCAATTGCTTTTGCCATTAATTGCATTGCCATTATTTCCAGTGCAGCGTCAGTAGCCGCGATTTCAATTATCGGCGCAGAATATTTAAGTAAAATTATTTTACCAGTTCATTTACAAACAGACACATACCGGGTGATTATTGCCATAACAACCATTCTGGTATTTTATCTTATTAATCTTTTAGGATTAAAAGCAAGTTCTAAAACACAAAATGTATTAACGGTAATTAAAATTGTAATGGTACTCACCTTAATTTGCGCCATATTTTTTGGTGGTCATACAGAAGGCATTGCACCGGTATTTAAAACACCAAATGGC
The DNA here is from genome assembly GCF_032678625.1 of Pedobacter nototheniae. GTDB lineage: Bacteria > Bacteroidota > Bacteroidia > Sphingobacteriales > Sphingobacteriaceae > Pedobacter > Pedobacter nototheniae_A. The sequence continues at coordinate 102,578 of NZ_JAVTSO010000007.1, forward strand.
CATTTACCAACCTGGGCAGATTATGGAAAAGCTTTAGGATTATGTTTAATTGCCGTTTCTTTTTCTTTTGCAGGCTATGCACAAACCATCAATTTTGGAGGTGAAGTAAAAGAACCGAAAAAGGTAATTCCTCGGTCTATTATTATTGGCTTAACCATTATTGTAATTCTTTATCTCGCTATTAACTATGTGTATGTTAAAGTAATTGGTTTCGAGGAATTAAAATCTGCAGAAAGTATTGCAGCAATATTGGCTTCAAAAATTTTTGGCCCGGCAGGTTTTACCCTGCTTTCTGTTATTATTTTTTTCTCGGTTATGGGTTATGTTAATGTTAACCTGTTAAGCAATCCAAGGGCTATGTACGCCATGGGCGAAGAAGGCGCTTTACCAAAAGTATTCAGTAAAATGAATAAAAAAACCGAGGTAATGACGGTAAGCCTTACTGTTTTTACAGTGGCAGCGGTAGCCATTATTTTTTATGCCAAAACATTTGATAAAATTTTAAACTATACCATATTTTTAGAAAGCATCAGTATGGCGAGTTCTGCAGCAACTATATTTATTTTACGAAAAAAAACCGCACATATTGATAAAAAAACAATCTATACCGTTCCATTATATCCTATATTGCCTATAATTTTTATTGCAGCATATACCTTTGTGGCTTTTAGTATTTATGCCGACGATCCAAACGCTGCATTGAATGGTTTGTATATTTTTATGGGTTTAGTTGCGGTTTATTTTGCAACGCGATTGTTTAACAAAAAGAATTAACGTAAATAATGGGCAAAACGCTCTCCTTTAAACAAGAAATTGCTTATGCTGCCGGAATGATGGGCTGGAGCATTATGACGAATATTATCATCGTTATGCTGCCCTATTTTTATTTACCGCCAAGCAATGCAGGTTTACCTCCGCTGGTTCCTCAACTTGTTTTATTAGGCGCGTTTAATATTCTTTCTATCATTGCTGCTTCGGGCAGATTGGTTGATGCCATTTTCGACCCTTTTATTGCTTCTAAAAGTGATGCCAGCACAAATAAAAATGGCCGTAGAATGCCCTTTATGAAATGGGCCATTTTGCCTGCGATGATTTTTTGCAGTTTAGTCTTTTACCCGATCGAAAAAACTGAAAGTTTACACAATGCATGGTGGCTTACGCTTACCTTATGTTTCTTCTTTGTTTCAGTAACTACCTATATTATTCCTTACAATGCACTTTTGGCTGAGGTTACCCACACGCCGCAACAAAAAGTAAAATTATCAAGTTATCAGCAAATTGGTTTTGTACTGGGTATTATTTTATCCGCCTGTACCAATAATTTTGCCGATTTGGTTCAACACCATTTCAATGTTGCAAACCGCAGCGAAGCCATACAGTATGCCATTTGGGGTTTATGTATTTTATCAGGGATTGTAATGCTGATTCCTATTCTTTTCATTAACGAAAAAGATTTTTCTGTTGCAAAACCAACACATATTCCACTTTGGCCGGCGATTAAAAACACATTTAAAAATAGTAATTTCAAATATTACCTGATTTCTGATTTTGCTTTTTATACAGCCCTGAGTATCATTTCAAGCGGATTATTATTTTTCTGTACCGTATTGCTGGGTTTGCCTGAATCGGAAGGTGGAAAATTTATGGGCGCAATGGTGCTGGCTTCTTTGCTTTTCTACCCCTTGGTTAACTTCGGATCTGCAAAAATTGGCAAAAAACCTTTTGTACTGATTGCTTTTGGCGTATTGTGCCTGATTTTTGTAACCATATTTTTTCTGGGAAAATTACCATTTGGCCCTTATACCCAAATATATCTGCTGGTTATTTCAGCATCTTTTCCTTTAGCCGCATTAGGGATTTTACCAACAGCCATTTTAGCCGATATTGCCCAGCGCGATACGCTTGAAAGCGGAGAGAACCATGAAGGCATGTTTTTCGCTGTAAAATACCTGTTCGTAAAATTAGGACAAACACTCGGCATTGCTGTTTTTGCCATGCTTACCATTTATGGAAAAGATCCTGGAAATGACTTTGGTTTAAGGTTAAACGGCATTGTAGGCTTTGCACTGTGCCTGATTGCTTTATTGTTTTTTAGCCGGTTTAAGGAAGAACGATAACATCAACATTCTTCAAGACAATTTGTACTTTTAAAGCCACATTACTTTCCTTTTCATATTCCTCATACATTTTTCGTACCTTTGCCGCTGAAGCAGGAATAAGGGCTTGTCATTCTGAATGACATATTCTCTCCGCAAGTTAGTCCTTCAACAAATGATTGTTCTAGCTTCTTCGATAAATATTACACAGAAAACACATGTTATTCAAAGAATTAAACCTCATTGAGCCAATTTTAAAGGCACTTGAGACCGAAGGTTATTCACAGCCTACACCCATACAGGAGCAATCCATACCAACCATATTAAAAGGAAAAGATTTATTAGGTTGCGCACAAACCGGAACCGGTAAAACCGCTGCTTTCGCCATTCCAATGTTGCAATTATTGCACGAAAAACACATCAACACCAAAGCATCAAAAAATATAAAAGCACTGGTATTAACGCCAACACGCGAGCTTGCCATTCAAATTGAAGAAAGTTTTAAAGCTTACGGCCGTCATTTAAACTTACGCCGCCTGGTAATTTTTGGAGGTGTAAACCAACATTCGCAAGTAGAAGCGCTCAGAAAAGGCGTCGACATTTTAGTGGCTACACCCGGCCGTTTATTAGATTTAATGAACCAGGGTTTTATCAGCTTAAGCACCATCGAACTTTTTGTTTTAGATGAGGCCGATAGGATGTTAGACATGGGCTTTATCCACGATGTGAAAAAGGTAGTGGCTAAACTTCCGGCTAAACGCCAGACTTTATTTTTCTCGGCTACCATGCCTGATGAAATCCAGAAGCTGGCAAATACCATTTTATCAAGCCCAACTAAAGTTGAGGTTACACCGGTTTCTTCTACGGCCGAAACCATTAATCAATCAATCTATTTTGTTGATAAACCGGATAAAAAGAAATTATTAATCCATTTGCTGGATGATAAAACCATTGAAACGGCCCTGGTTTTTACGCGTACCAAACATGGTGCAGACCGTATTGCCAAAGACTTAGGTTTTGCAGGCATTAAAGCTGCAGCCATTCATGGTAATAAATCTCAAAATGCAAGACAACGTGCATTAACTGAATTTAAAGAAAAGAAAATCCGCGTGTTAGTGGCAACTGATATTGCTGCTCGTGGTATTGATATCGATCAGTTATCTCATGTTTTCAATTACGAATTGCCAAATATTCCTGAGTCTTATGTACACAGAATTGGCCGTACTGGTCGTGCTGGTGCAAATGGTATTGCCATTTCATTCTGTGATGCAGAGGAAAATGAATATTTATTAGATATCCAAAAACTGATTAAAATAACGTTACCAATTGTTGAAGATCACCCATATCCGCTGAGCTGGCAAAGTATGATGGCTAAAAACCAGGTAAAACGCAAACCACAGGCACAATCGAAAGGTGGTGGTGGCGGCGCTAAAAGAGGCGATGGCAACATGAGTGGCAAACCACGAAATGCAAGCAACAACCGCAAATTTGGTGGCAACAGAAGAAAAAGAGATTAATTTTCCCTCGTGCTGAACTCGTTTCAACATCAGAATGCTAAAGAAATAAATAAGCATAAAAAACCCCGGATTAAATTTAATCCGGGGTTTCTTTTTTAGAATGTTTTTCCCAGCACACGGCGCATGTCTTATGGATGTCACTTATCCCCACGGCTGAAACTTTATTTTAACCAAACATGTTTCTTAATTACATAAACACCTTATTTATGGTGTTTTTAAAATGATTAAATATGAAAACATTAGAAGGAAAAGTTGCCCTGGTTACTGGTAGTGGATCGGGCATTGGAAAAAGCATTGCACTTTTATTTGCCCAAAATGGAGCTAAAGTTGTATTAACAGATATAAATGAAGAACATGGAAATACGGTAGTTAAAGAAATTGAAGAGGCAGGTGGTGAAGCAATTTTTGTTAAAGCAGACAGTTCTAAACCCGAAGATTCGGATATAAGTGTGGATAAAGCTGTAAAAACATATGGCAAACTCGATATTGCGGTTAATAACGCCGGTATAGGTGGTGCAAGTGCGCCTGTTGGCGAATACCCTATCGAATCATGGGAAAAAGTAATTCAGGTAAATTTAAATGGTGTATTTTATGGCTTGCGTTATCAGATTCCGGCCATAGAAAAAACTTCAGGCAAAGGATCTATTATAAATATTGCTTCAATATTAGGTCAGGTTGCATTCCCCAACAGTTCTGCTTATGTAGCCGCTAAACATGGTGTAGTGGGCCTTTCGCAAAATGCAGCGGTAGAATATGCCACAAAAGGCATCAGGGTTAATGCCATTGGCCCGGGTTTTATTAAAACACCATTATTAGAAGCCATGAGTAAAGAAGCCTATGCCGCCTTGGCTGCGAAACATCCAATGGGCCGCTTAGGCGAAGCAGAAGAAGTTGCCGAATTGTGTTTGTGGCTTGCCTGCGATAAATCTTCTTTTGTAACCGGAAGTTACTATGCAATTGATGGTGGCTACCTTGCCGTTTAAAAAGTAAATATAACATCATAAAAAAACCGGATTACTGTATAAGCAATCCGGTTTTTTTATTATATGACTGCTTTAGTCTTTTAAATCACGACGTTAATAATTTTTCCTTTAACAAAAATGATTTTCTTTGGTGTTTTTCCATCTAAAAACTTCTGGAATTGTTCGTTTGCCAACAAAATGACTTCAACTTCTGGCTGAGCCAATGTTAAGTTCAGATTCAGGTTCATTTTCATTTTACCATTAACGGATACCGGATAAGCAAACTCATCTTCTACCAAATATTCAGGGTTAAAGGTTGGAAAATCAGTATAAGATAAAGTTCCGGCTTCATTACCCAATAAAACCCAAAGTTCTTCGCAAATGTGCGGCGCATAAGGCGATAAAATAATCACCATATCTTCCAGAATCTGACGGTTTCTACATTTCAGGTCCGTTAGTTCATTTACCGCAATCATAAAGCTCGAAACGGAAGTATTGAAAGAGAAACGTTCAATATCATCTTGCACTTTTTTAATAATCTTATGCAACGATTTCAACTCTGCTTTTGTTGGTACGGCATCATTTACATGGAAAGCCCATTCTTCATTGTGGAATAAACGCCAGAATTTGCGGAGAAACTTAAATACACCTTCAATACCATTGGTATTCCAGGGTTTACTTTGCTCCAGCGGGCCTAAAAACATCTCATACATACGCAAAGTATCGGCGCCATAACGTTCAATCAAATCATCGGGATTAACCACGTTGAATTTTGATTTAGACATTTTTTCTACTTCAACACCGCAAATATATTTACCACCTTCCAAAATAAATTCTGCATTGGCATATTCTTCCCTCCAGGCTTTAAATTTATTTAAATCTAAGGTATCGTTCTCTACAATGTTTACGTCTACATGTAAAGCCGAGGTTTTATATTCTTTTCTTAAACCTGCAGAAACGTAGGTATTTGTTGGCTTTCCATCGGCATCATTAATTCTGTATACAAAATTACTTCTGCCCTGAATCATGCCCTGGTTAATCAGTTTTTTAAAAGGTTCTTCTTCTTTGGTATACCCTAAATCTTTTAAAAACTTGTTCCAGAAACGGCTGTACAATAAGTGCCCTGTTGCATGCTCAGAACCACCAATGTATAAATCTACTGCTTTCCAGTACTCGATAGCTTCTTTTGAAGCAAAATCACGATCGTTATTGGCATCCATATAACGATACCAGTACCAGCTGCTTCCAGCCCAACCCGGCATGGTACTTAATTCATAAGTTCCACCTTCGTTTGGCACCCAGTTTTCAGCTCTTGCCAATGGTGGTTCGCCTGTTTCTGTTGGTAAATATTTATCAATTTCTGGCAATAACAATGGCAATTCTTCTTCTTTCAACAAATAAGGTAAATCATTCTTGAAATAAACAGGAATCGGCTCTCCCCAATACCGCTGGCGGCCGAAAATGGCATCACGCTGGCGGAAATTAACCTTTGCTTTTCCTGATCCTTTTTCTTCCAGCCAGTTATTTAAAAACGGAACGGCTTCTTTATAAGTCATTCCATTAATAAAACCTGAGTTTATATATTTTCCTTCTTTGGTCGAATCAGCTTGTTGGTCAATGTCTTTCTGAGCATCCAGTATCTGCACAATCGGAAGGTTGAAATGTGTTGCAAATAACCAGTCGCGTTGATCGCCGCTTGGCACACCCATTACGGCACCCGTTCCATAACCTGCTAAAACGTAATCAGCAATCCATAGCTGAACTCGCTCACCACCTACCGGGTTAATTACATACGTTCCTGTAAAAGCACCCGAAACTGTTTTAGTATCCGCCATGCGATCCAGTTCCGATTTCTTTTTGGTTTGAGCGATGTAATTTTCAACATTCTGTTTTTGTTCAGGAGTAGTCAGCTCTGCAACCCATTCGTGCTCGGGCGCAAGTACTAAATAAGAAACGCCAAAGATTGTATCAACACGAGTGGTAAAAACTTCTACTTGTTTATCATTTCCTTCAACCTGGAATTTAACCGAAGCTCCAACACTTTTACCTATCCAGTTTCTTTGCATTTCCTTGATCGGTTCAGGCCAGTCAATGGTATCCAGGCCCTGCAATAAACGGTCAGCATAAGCGGTAATCCGCATGCTCCATTGCATCATTTTCTTTTGCTCTACCGGATAACCGCCACGTTCAGAAAAACCATCTTTTACTTCATCGTTGGCTAATACTGTTCCTAAGGCCGGGCACCAGTTTACGGTGCTTTCTCTAAGGTAAGTTAAGCGGTATTTTAAAAGTTCTTCCTGTCTTTCTTCCTCTGTAAAAGTTGCCCAGTCACTCGGCAAAAATGATCGTGTATCTTCATCACACACTGCTTTCACATCGGCTGAACCCGATGCGTTAAATTTTTCAACCAATGTTGAAATATCTTCTGCCTGATCATTTTCAATATTGTACCAAGAATTAAACAATTGCATAAAAATCCATTGTGTCCATTTATAATAAGATGGCTCACTGGTGCGTACTTCCCTGCTCCAATCAAAAGAAAAACCAATTTGATCTAACTGACGGCGGTAAGTTGCAATATTTGCTTCGGTGGTAATTGCCGGGTGCTGACCGGTTTGAATGGCATATTGTTCTGCCGGTAAACCAAAAGAATCGTAACCCATTGGATGCAAAACATTAAAACCCTTCAGGCGTTTGTATCTCGAAAAAATATCTGATGCAATGTAACCAAGCGGATGACCAACATGTAAGCCTGCCCCTGATGGATAAGGAAACATATCCAATACGTAATATTTCGGTTTAGTCGAATTGGTTTCGGCTTTAAACGTTTGTTTATCTGCCCAAAACTTTTGCCACTTTTGTTCTATTTCTTTGAATTGGTAATCCATTGCAAATTTCTGATTTTAAAGTGGCGAAATTACACAAATTAAGGGGTTTTAGAAAATGGATTATCTTATAAATTTTAAAGGCTGAAATACAGATTTACACCACATTAAGAATAACTTAATTTCAGTACAGCAGTATTATAATTAAAAAAAATGCGCCATTGATATCAGAACCAATGGCGCAAGCAAATAATCAGGATTAGATTTTTGAAACTGCTTAAATTTTATAAATTTAAACAGGCACTTTATCTTGTTAAATAATATACTTTAACAACATTTGATTTATCAAGCTTAGCTGTAAACTGAAGTTCCTTATCTGTTAAAGTACTTACTGTACAATAAGAAACGCCTTCTTCAGGTAAATACATATTAAAAGAATCTTTTGTACCGGTATAATCACCAATGGTTTTAGTTCCTTTTAAGCTTAATTCTAAAACATCATCATTACTGGATTTAAAATCCATATAATCAGTTGATGCGCCATAAGTAAATGTACCGTTTTGCGCAGTCAGGTCGCCTGTATAACCGGTTGCCACAATTTTATTAACTGTCCACTTTCCCATAATACGGGCCTTTACAGATTCTGTGTCTTTTTTACAGGAGAAAATAGTCGCCGTGACTAATAATAACAGACTTACAAGGGTAATTTGTTTTTTCATGATAGGTGTTTTAATGTTTTAGGTTGACATAATAACGGCCTTTAACCAAATTTCGTACCGATTACTAAAAAATACCTACTTTTAACCAAAGATTATTCTAAAAACTAAACCTCGAATAGATTCGTTATTGTCATTTAACAACGCATTAAATTGGTGTTATAAGGTATAATTTATATTTTCGCAGAAACAAAATTTAAATACATGGAAGAATTTGAAGTAAGTGACGCATCTAAGAAAACCAAAACAGTATATATCTCTACTATTTTTAGTATTGCATTGGTTTTATTAATGCTTGGGTTACTTGGCTTAGTACTTGTTCATGCCAAAAACTTATCTAACTATGTTAAAGAAAACATTGTTTTAAATATTATTGTTGATGAGGGCGCTAAAGAAGCCGATGTTTTAACCTTCCAGAAAGAATTAAATGCCAATCCTGCGGTAAAACAAACTCAATATGTAAATAAAGAATTAGCAGCCCGAAACCTGACCCAGGATTTAGGAGAAGATTTTGTTAACTTTTTAGGTTATAACCCGCTTACATCAACTTTTGACGTGTATTTGAAAGCAGAATATGCAAACAATAAAAGTATTGATGCTTTAAAAGCAAGTATTTCTAAAAACCCTGTTGTTAAAGAAGTGGTTTACCAAAGTTCTTTAATTGATATGGTTAATAAAAACATAAACACCATTGGTTTAATTATTTTAGCTTTTGCTGCCGTACTTTTAGTAATAGCCATTGCATTGATTAACAATACAATACGATTAGCCATTTACTCTCAACGTTTTTTAATTAAAAGTATGCAGCTGGTTGGTGCAACGAAAAATTTTATCAGACGTCCTTTCTTATTATTTGCAGCCCTTCACGGATTAATAGCAGCTTTCATTGCAATTATTATTTTGTTGGGTACATTAATTTATGCCAGAAAAGAAGTTCCTGAAATTATAATCTTAAACAATTATAAAGAGTTTGGAATTGTATTTATTGGTTTATTAATTATTGGCATATTTATAACCGGTATTAGTACCTGGTTTGCAGTAAGCAGATATTTACGTTTAAAATCTTATCATTTATATAGATAATGGCAGAAAAAAAAACAAGTCCTGCAAGCCAGGGCGTTAAAAACGAATTGGTTTTTGGTAAAAAAAATTATCAGTTACTCTTAATTAGTATAGCTATTGTTGCTGTAGGTTTCATTTTAATGATGGGTACCACTGACATATACGACTTTAGAAAAACCTTACTTGCTCCTTTAGTTGTGCTATTTGGTTTTGCATTTGGTATTTACGCAATACTTAAGAAGTAATTTAACCTGATTAAAAGAAAACGCTTAAAAACTAAGCGTTTTCTTTTTTGCTATAACATTATTGTATGAATTATTTTGAAACTGTTATCCTTGCAGTAATTGAAGGATTAACAGAGTTTTTGCCTGTATCGAGTACCGGGCATATGATTATTGCATCCTCATTGATGGGCATTGCAACAGATCCATTTGTAAAGCTATTTACCATTGCCATACAACTTGGCGCCATTCTTTCGGTATTGGTTTTATATTTCAAACGTTTCTTTAAATCTGTTAACTTCTATTTAAAACTGATTGTTGCTTTTATTCCGGCGGCCGTTTTTGGCTTGCTGTTAAGCAAAAAAATAGATGAGCTTTTAGAAAGTCCTTTAGCTGTAGGCATCTCTCTTTTTGTTGGTGGCATTATTTTATTATTTGTAGATCAATGGTTTAATAAACCAACCATTAATGAAGAAGAAAACGTAAGCTACCTAACTGCATTAAAAATTGGTTTTTTCCAATGTATTGCAATGATACCTGGTGTTTCGCGCTCAGGCGCGACCATTGTTGGTGGTATGACCCAAAAATTAAGCAGAAAGGTAGCAGCAGAATTTTCTTTCTTCCTTGCTGTACCAACCATGTTTGCTGCAACCGGAAAAAAATTATATGATTTTTACAAAGAAGGTCACACCATTACACACGAACAAGCCAATTTACTAATTATCGGAAACGTAATTGCATTTATTGTGGCTTTGCTGGCTATAAAAAGTTTTATAGGCTATCTAAATAAACATGGTTTCAGGGTTTTTGGCTGGTACAGAATTATTGTTGGCTTAGCCATTATCATTCTATTATTAACCGGACATAACCTGCAAATTATATAGGTTAAGTATTATCCAGTTACGGGGGCGCGAAGGTGTTTAAACAAATTGTTATTTCGTAACAGATACTAATCTGTATCTTTGTAGAAAAAAGATTTTGAGTACAGAAAATCCAAAGTTTAAAGATTTCAATTTTGCCGAGGGCGAACTTTTATTAATCAACAAGCCCTACAAATGGACCTCATTTGATGTGGTTGGCAAAATCCGCAATTCATTAAAGCCACAAAAACTTAAAGTTGGGCACGCCGGAACCTTAGATCCACTTGCTACCGGCCTTTTAATTATTTGTACAGGTAAATTAACCAAACAAATTGATACCTTCCAGGCCGAAGAAAAAGAATACACCGGAACAATGATTCTGGGCGCTACTACCCCATCTTTCGATATGGAAACGGAAGTAGACAATACTTTTGATATCAGCCAAATTACTGAAGCACAAATTTATGCTGCTACAGCACCTTTTACAGGTGATATAGAACAATATCCACCTGCACATTCTGCAGTAAAAATTAATGGGGAGCGTTTATATGTTAAGGCAAGGTTGGGCGAAGAAGTAGAGCTTCGCAAACGTTTTGTAAGTGTACCGGCATTTGAAATTACCAGGATTGAGCTTCCTGAAATTGACTTCAGGATTGTTTGCAGCAAGGGCACCTACATTCGCTCTCTGGTTTCTGATTTTGGTAAACAATTGAATAACGGCGCATATTTATCCAAACTTACCCGAACCCGTAGCGGAAACTTTTTGCTCTCAGATGCGTTTGAGGTTTTAGAACTCGTTAATTATATTCGCAGTAAAAAAGAAGAAGCAAAAACTGAAACGCAGCATGAACCACATTAAAAATAAAAATACCCGTTACATAAAAGAGCTTTTTCTAATTACTGCAGGTATAACTTCTGCTTGTTTTGGCTTAAAAAGCTTTTTAATGCCCAGTCATTTTATTGATGGTGGCGTTACTGGTATTTCGCTTTTAATCAGTACTTTAACTAAATTTCAGCTTTCTTATTTAATCATCATCATTAATATTCCATTTGTAATTTTAGGTTACAAGCAAATTGGTAAAGGTTTTGCCATTAAAACCGCGGCAGCAATTGTGGCCTTATCTATTGCCTTAATTGTTTTGCCTTTTCAGCCCATCACACACGATAAATTATTGATTGCATTTTTTGGCGGTTTCTTTTTAGGTGGTGGTATTGGCTTAGCCATGCGTGGTGGCTGCGTAATTGATGGAACAGAAGTTTTAGCCCTTTACATCAGCAGAAATAGTCCACTTACTGTTGGAAATATTATCCTCATTTTAAACATCATTATTTTTGGTTTTGCCGCCATCTTTTTAAATATCGAAACAGCCCTTTACGCCATTTTAACGTACTTATCGGCTTCTAACACCATCGATTTTATTGTAAATGGTTTAGAGCAATATACTGGTGTAACCATAATTTCTGAAAAGAAAGACGACATCCGCGAATACATTATCCATGAAATGAAACGTGGTGTAACCATTTATAAAGGCGAGGGCGGTTACGGAGAAAAGAAAGACATTGACATTCTTTACACCGTAGTTACAAAACTTGAAATGAGCAAATTGCAAAGCATGATCAGGCAAATTGATGCTGATGCTTTTGTTATTCAACAACAAATAGCGGATTTAAAGGGCGGTGTTGTAAAAAAACACAGTGCCCTTCATTAATCCAAATACAACATTTTTAATATTATTCTCTTGAAAATATACAATAACCTATCCGATTTTGCTAAGTTAAACCATGCTATAGTAACCATTGGAACTTTTGATGGCGTACATTTCGGGCACCAGAAAATCATTAAACAACTGGTAGAAAAGGCGAAAAGTAGCGGTGGAGAAAGTGTAATCCTCACTTTTTTCCCCCATCCACGGATGATTATCGATCCAGAAAATCAGGATTTGAAAATGATCAATACCATAAATGAAAAGGCTGGTATTTTAGAAAACCTGGGTGTAGATCATTTAATTATCACCCCTTTTACCAGGGATTTTTCTAACCAGTTACCACAAGATTACATTAAAAACATCCTTGTAAATACCATCGGAACCAAACACATTATCATTGGTTACGACCATCGCTATGGCAAAGACCGATCGGGCAATTTAACTGATTTAAAAAGTGCAGGTTTAGATTACGGCTTTAGCGTTGAAGAAATTGCGGAGCAGGACATTCACGATGTGGCAGTAAGTTCAACTAAAATCCGCCAATCTCTTTTAGAAGGCAATGTAAGTTTAGCAGCCGATTACCTGGGTTATTCTTTCTCTATATTTGGCCGTGTAATTAAAGGTGATAAAATTGGAAGAACCATTGGTTTCCCTACCGCTAATATTTTTGTGGAAGAAACTTATAAACTAATCCCCGGCGACGGCATTTATGCGGTTACGGTAGAAATGAGCCTGCAACCTGAAGATCAGGACGCAAGCGTTAAACCTCAATCTGCAGCATTAAAATTACCAGTTTCGAACAGCAAAGTACGTACCTATAAAGGCATGGCTTATATTGGCCAGCGACCTACCATAAACGGAATGACCAGAAATATTGAGGTTAATATTTTCGATTTTAACCAGGAAATATACGGGCAGGATATTAAAATGAATTTCTTAAAATTTTTGCGCCATGATGTAAAATTTACAGGCTTGGAGGCGTTAAAAGTTCAACTGCAACAGGACAAAGAAGATACTTTAGCTTATTTTAAATCATTGTCATAAAATAGATTTAATCCATTTTTCCCTTCCAAAAAAGCCTTATTTTCGCTATATTTACGGCAATGAGGCTTTTTTACGTTACACTTCTTTTTTTATTTTCGTTATCTTTTGCAAGCACTGCATCGCAAAAAAAGGAAGCTAATGGCCCCACAAAAACTTTTAAAACCGGCGTTATTTCTTGTTTTTTTCAAACAAAATCCAGCATTAGCACTTGGAATGATAATGAAACCATTCAAAAAGATTTCATTTCAAATAACACCATAAAAACATTAAGCAGCTGTTTACTCCTGCTGCTATTTTCATTTTTTATTTTATCAAAGCATACCAGTTCCAATGCTAAAGTTATAATTAAAAGATTAAAGCATAAATATTGGTGCGTATTTAAAATGCTTTACCCGAAACATTTTTTCTGGTAAGTTGTAGATTAATTTAAGTTAGCTTGCTGTTTTTCAGCATTTTTTAACCTTCTTAACTAATTTAAGAAGGAAGCACGGAGTTCTTCTCCTGATTATTTAATTACAATTTCATTTGATAAATGCATTTACCTAATTTAATTTCCGATTTAGGTTTAATTCTTGCTGCAGCAGGAATAACCACACTTATATTTAAAAAAATAAGACAACCATTGGTGCTTGGCTATATTATAGCAGGCTTATTGGTGGGGCCATATTTAGATTTCCTACCAACCGTTACCGATAGAAAAAGCATCGAAATTTGGGGCGAGATTGGTGTAATCTTCCTTCTTTTTAGTTTAGGTCTTGAGTTTAGTTTTAAAAAGCTGGTTAAGGTTGGAGGTGCCGCTTCCATTACGGCCATTGTAAAGGTATTTTTTGTGCTGGCCTCGGGTTACCTTGTTGGTAAATTAATGGGCTGGTCTGATATGAACAGTTTATTTCTTGGGGGGATATTATCCATTTCCTCCACCATGATTACCATTAAAGCCTTTGAAGAGCTTGGCATTAAACATAAGAAATTTGCCGGATTGGTTTTTGGAGTGCTAATTGTTGAAGATTTGGTAGCTATTTTACTCCTTGTTTTATTTTCAACGGTGGCGGTAAGCCAGCAATCAGCTGGGCCAGAAATGCTGCAGTCTATTTTAAAGTTGGGTTTCTTTTTAATTTTATGGTTTTTGGGTGGTATATTTTTAATTCCATCTTTCTTAAAAGCCACAAAAAAGCTAATGAACGATGAAACCATGCTTGTAGTGTCATTGGCATTATGTTTAGTCATGGTTATATTGGCCGATAAGGTAGGATTTTCTGCTGCATTGGGCGCTTTTATTATGGGTTCTATTTTAGCTGAAACCACGCAAGCCGAACGGATTGAGCATTTAACCAAGTCGGTAAAGGACCTTTTCTCTGCCGTTTTCTTTGTCTCAGTAGGTATGCTGATTGATCCATCCATGCTGGTTAAATATGCCGTTCCAATTATCATCGTAACCCTGGTTATTGTAGTTGGTAAAATACTCAGTACCATATTAGGTGCTTTACTTTCTGGCCAGCCCCTAAAAACATCTGTACAAGCAGGAATGAGTTTAGCACAAATCGGTGAGTTTTCTTTTATCATCGCCTCTCTTGGTTTATCCCTAAAAGTAACCAGCGATTTCTTATACCCAATTGCAGTTGCCGCAGCAGCAATTACAACTTTTACAACCCCATACTTAATTAAACTTTCTGAACCTTTTTACAATCTTTTGGTTAAAATTTTACCAAAAAAATGGCAAGATGGGATTGACAGATACAGTTCGAGTACGGAGGGTATTACCAAACTAAGCGACTGGCGCATTTTACTGAGGTCTTACGCGTTTAATACCATTATACACTCCGTTATCATTATTGCGATTATTTTTCTGGCTTATCGGTTTATACAGCCTTTTATGACGCAACATTTTGCTAATGAATTAACCTCAACTATAATTAGCGTTATTATTTCATTTATTTTAATGTCGCCCTTTTTATGGGCATTGTCCATCAGGAGAATTCAAAAAACAGCTTATTCTCATCTCTGGCTGAATAAAAAATATACACGGGGGCCATTAATTGCCATTGAAGTTTTCAGAATTGCATTAGGAATCTTTTTTGTAGGTTTTTTAATGTACGAGTTCTTTGATACCTGGGTAGCAGCAGGTATTGCACTTGCCTTAATTGTATTGATGATGGTTGTATTTTCAAGGAGACTGCAATCTTTCTACAATAAACTGGAAAAGCGCTTTATCCTGAATTTAAATGCACGGGAAAATCAAAAACCAGATATTTTACCGTGGGATACGCACTTAACGGAAATAAAGGTTTCGCCTGAATCTGAAGTGGTGGGTAAAACTTTATCCGAGTTGATGATTCGTGAAAAATATGGGGTTAATATTGCGATGATTGAACGGGGAAAGATGAATATCCCAACACCTGGCCGCGAAGAAAGATTATATCCAAACGATAAATTACTGTTGATCGGAGCTGATGATCAGCTTGCATCAGTAAAGAACCTGCTGGAAGTTGAATTACCAGAAATTGAAGCAGAAAATAATTTCCCTGATAAAGAAATGACCTTACAAAAAGTAGTGGTTAATCAAGAATCGCCAGTTTATGGTTTAAGCATCAGAAATGCAGGCATCAGGGAAAAAGCGCAAGCCTTAATCGTTGGTATTGAAAGAGGTGCAGAGCGGATTTTAAATCCTTCATCAGATTTTGTTTTTGATAATGGTGATGTGATCTGGATTGTTGGAAATACCAAAAAAATTAGAGAAGTAATTTAACTCACCAGATGATAATAATTCGTCATGCTAAAAAAACCGGCATGACGAATTTATTTTGAGGCGGCAATATCCGTATCGTACTCTTTTATATTAATTTAAGCCAAACAGGATACATTACTTCCTTTAGCTTTACCAGCTAATCCATACTTTTGACTAACCGTTAAAAATACTATATTCGTGTTCAACCTAACCAATGAAAATAGATAGAGACAAAAGCGAATTTTTGGATGATGTTATTGAACAATGGCAGCAGGAAGGCTTAATTAACGAAGAAACCGGAACCAAGCTTAAAAAAAGTTATGAAGCCAAGAATTTTGACTGGTTAAGACTGGCGCAATACGCATTCTGGGTAGCCCTTGCGTGTGGGTTTATAGCTTTAGGCTCTTTATTAATTGATAATTCTATCCTTAACTATCTGAAAAGGGTTTATAATACACCTAATATTGTAATTGCAATTGTGTCGGCTGGTTTAGCTGCTTGGCTCTATATTTTGGGTTTCAGGCGAAAGAAAAAGCTTGCTCATTTAAAGTTTAGTAATGAAGCCATTGTCTTCTCTGCAATTTTATTAACGGCTAATGCCATTGCCTACTTTGGTAAAGCTTTGGACAATGGTTCGGGTAATTTTTCTGTGCTTATTTTAATTTCCGTATTTATTTATGGTGCATTAGGTTACGTTTTCAATTCGCGGTTAATCTGGATATTTGCTTTAATCTCATTGGGTGCCTGGTTTGGTACGGAAACGGGTTATTTAAGCCGCTGGAATTATTATTTCCTGGGCATGAATTATCCGTTACGTTTCGTAATTTTTGGAGCGGTATTAACAGCTTTATCCTTTATTATGAAAGGTTTTACCAAAACACAGCATTTTTTCCAGGTAACGTATATAGCCGGAATGGTTTACCTCTTTGTTTCTTTATGGGCACTTTCCGTATTCGGAAACTTTGCAAGTTTAGAAGAATGGTATGCAGTAAGGCAATTGAGTTTATTTTACTGGGCGCTAATTTCAGCAACAGTTTGCGTTGCCAGTACCTTATTCGGATTAAAATATCATGATGATATCGCCCGTGAATTTGGCATCACTTTTCTTTTTATAAACTTATACACCCGCTATTTCGAATATTTCTGGGACAGCTGGCATAAGGCACTTTTCTTTGCAGTTTTAGCGGCTTCATTTTGGCTAATCGGCAGAAAGGCAGAAAAGATATGGAATGTAGAGTTTTTGAAATAAAGAACAGCTAAAGAGCAAAAATCATTAATACGACTGATGCGGACCATCAGTCGTATTAATATTGAGCACTACCCTCCTACAGCAACTAAATGAGCACCTTCAATACAGCTTGCCGTTCCTGAATCGCCTTGCGACATCGTTACCGTAGCACTACAATTACTTGGCTGATTATTCCAACAGCACTTATAACTGCAATCTCCGGTTTCAAGTGAAGGTGAAAACGGACCACCACCAATTACTTCTTTCAATTCGGTTCTCGAAAGTTTTTTGAAATTTTTCATAATAAATATATTTATGTTAGAACTTAAATATAGAAATTTATAAAATAAATCACAAATATGTGATAAAATATTTTTTCAAAGAAAATTTATTTTAAATCAACTAAACAATCTTCTTTAACATAAAAAAGCCCGGATTAAAAAACCGGGCCTTTATCTTATTAATTAAGCTTTTCAGCAAGCATTTTCATTTCGATATGAGGAGATCTGTTTTTATATAAAATATTATATACTGCAGTACAAATTGGCATGCTTACATCAAATACCTCATTTTTAATCTGCATACATTTGGCTGCATAGTAACCTTCGGCAATCATGTTCATTTCCAGCTGTGCCGATTTTACGGTATAGCCCTTCCCCACCATATTTCCAAAGGTTCTGTTGCGGCTAAACTGAGAGTAAGCGGTAACTAAAAGGTCGCCCAGGTAAGCTGATTCTTTTATATCCCGGTTAATTGGATGAACAACATCAACAAATCGTTTAATTTCCCTGATGGCGTTGCTAATCAGTACAGCCTGGAAATTATCGCCATAACCAATACCATGGCAAATGCCACTTGCAACGGCATAAATATTTTTCAATACCGCCGCGTATTCTGTACCAAAAATATCGTCAGATACATTGGTTTTAATATATCGTGTATTTAAGAAAGATGCAAAAACTCCTGCTTTTTCAACATCTGTACAGGCAATGGTTATGTAAGAGAGTTTTTCCAGTGCAACTTCTTCTGCATGGCAAGGGCCACTAACCACCAAAATATCGTGATATGGAATTGCATATATCTCGTGCAAAAACTCACCAACAATCAGGTTGTCTTCCGGAACTATGCCTTTAATGGCCGATATGATTTTCTTTCCTTTTAAATCTTCTGGTGTAACACCTTCAAGGCTCGACTTTAAAAAAGCGGCCGGAACGTTCAAAATAATATACTCAGCAGCTTTTATAATGGAGTTTATATCCGAGGAAATATTTTCTCCGGATAGTTTAAGTTCCACAGAACTGATGTAATGTGGATTATGTTTAAATCTTTTGATGTGTTCAATGGCTTCACCATTTCTCATCCACCAATAAATTTCCTTTTCAGACAAATTATCTGATAACATTTTTACAATGGCAGTCGCCCAGCTTCCGCCCCCTATCATTGCTATTTTAGGTACCATGCTTATAAAATAAAAATCCCGGCTTAAAGTTTTAAACCGGGACAATTTAATTATTAAATATGGTTATCTGACCTTACTTTTTAGCGTCTTTGCTAAATAATTGGTCTTTAGATGTTTTCTCTACAATCATTCCATCCTGTAATTTGTTTTGGATAGCAGAATACGGACCTGTAACAATTTCCTGGCCTGCTTTAATTCCAGATTTTACAATGATAAACTGATCATTTTGAATACCTGTGGTTACTTCAACTTTTTTAACTTTCTTATCTGTGTTGTATACATACACATATTGCTTAACTTTTTTATCGGTCAGCTTAGATTTTTGTTTGTCGGTATTTTCCTGATTTCCATCACCACCACCTGCTTTACTATCTGTAAATACGGCCTGAATAGGAACAGCTAAACCATTTACCGATTCGCTTTCAACATCTACGGTTGCCGACATTCCGGGGCGGAAAATTGATTGTTGCTTACCAGCCAATTCTTCAGTAATTCTAATTTTTACGGAGAAGTTTGTAACCTGATCTACAGATGTTGATGTAGTGGTACCAACTGCCGTGGATGAACTTGCAATTTCAGTAACCACACCTCTAAACTTACGATCTGAGAATGCATCTACTTCTATATTTGCTTTATCACCAACTTTTACGCGGGTAATGTCGTTTTCATTTACATCAACATTTACTTCCATTGATGAAAGATTAGAAATACGCATAATTTCTGTACCTGCCATTTGAGAGGTACCTAAAATCCGGTCCCCCAATTCAATAGATAGCTTTGAAACTACTCCATCAACTGGCGCATAAATAGTGGTTTTAGCTAAATTTGCACCTGCTTCTTTAACATTTGCGCCTGTTTGCTCTAAAGTAAACCTTGCACCAGTAACGCCTTCTTTAGCACTTGCCAAATTTGCTTTGGCGGTTAAATAGGTTGCTTTAGCGGCATCAAATTCAGAGGCTGAAATTACTTTCTTGTTAAACAATTCTACATTACGCTTATAAGTAGCTTCTGCATTTACAAAATTAGCCTGGTTTTGTATTAATTGTTGTTGAGCTGAAGCAACACTTGATTTTTGAGCGTTATAAGTTGCAACGGTTCTTTCGTAACCTGATTGCAACACATCTGGTCTAACTTTACAAAGCAATTGTCCGGCTTTAACCACATCACCTTCTTTTACTTTTAGTTCAACCACCTCACCAGATACCTCAGAGCTTAATTTTACTTCAGTTTCTGGTTGTATTTTACCACTTGCTGTTACAGTTTCCACAACGGTTTTATCAGCTGCTTTTTCTGTGGTTACTTTTTCGATTTTATTTCCACCAATAACGCCAGCCATTTTTAATCCGATCAGAATAACCAGAATAACAACTATGGTAATAATAATGTGCTTCAGTTTCATAATTTATTGTATTGTTTTTGATTTATTAAAATGTAATGGGTTTACCCAGGTAATAGTCAATTACTTTGGCCCTGAATAAAAGATCGTATTTGGCCTGAATAAAATCTATTTCAGCCTTATTTCTATTGGTTTGCGAAGTACTGTAATCTAAAGAGTTTACCAAGCCCACATTGTACCTTTGTTCTACCACATAAAAAGCATCTTTTTGAGCATTAAAAGCATTTTGTGTTGAAGAATAGCGACTTTGAGCTGCTTTTAAATCGGTTGTGGCCTGAAAAATAACTTTATTTAAATTGTTTTTAGCAAGTTGCTCCTGCGTTAAAGTATTTTGATACGTTATTTTCGCTCTGCGAACTCCGGAACGGGCAGAAAATCCATTGAAAATTGGAATTTGCAAGCTCATGCCAATGCTTTGTCCTAAACGCTGATTAATTTGATCTGCAAAAGACGACTGAGGGGTTTGTCCGTGATAATTAAACTGATAAGAATATGAAGTATTTATACCTGCTCCTAAACTTAAAGTAGGCGAATAACTACCTTTAGCTATTGCTACTGCTTGTTTAGCGGCTAACGATCTTAAACTTGCTAATTTAATATCCGGGAAAATATTCAATGCATTACTATAAATTTCTTCGGCATTTGCAGCGGTAGGCGCGGCAGCTTTAATGTTGTCAATTAATGGTGCCTGCACAAGAAATTTTTGATTGGGCTGCATTTCCATTAACTGACCTAAAGTTAAATATGAAATAGAAAGTGCATTTTGGGCATTAGTTAAATTTAATTCAGCCGTTGCAACCTGCGATTTAGCCTGAGAAACATCTGCTAATGTTTTGTTTCCTGCATCAAGCAACGCATTTTCCCTTTGTAAAGTTTTATTTGCAATCTCTAATTGTTCTTTCGAAGCCCTTTCTAAATCAGTATTGTACAACACTTGAAGGTAAGCCGTAACCACGTTTAAAATCAAGTCGTTTTTTATTTTGTCTACATTACTTTTATCAGCCTCTAAAAGCGTTTTATTTTGCCTTATCTGGTTGATTTTAGAAAACCCTCTGAATAAATCAACATTGGTACTCAAGTTACCGCTGGTGTATAAAGAGGTTTGATTGGTAACCTGGAAAGTTGTTTGATCCAATCCACGACCAAAAGTTAAATTTGGATTTACACTGGCATTCAAGTTTGGATATAAGGCGTATTTAGATTGCGTTAAATTTTCATCGCTTAGCGCAGCACTAAATTGTGCCTGTTTAATTTGCAGGTTATTGTTCAGCGTATTATCTACGGCTTGCTGTAGCGTTATAACTTCCTGGGCACCTACATGCTGAGCTAAGCATAAGGCTACTAATAATGCAGATCCGGTTAAAAATTTATTTTTGGTAAACATTTTCATAATTTGTTTCAAATCTATATAAACAACTTTAATAATTTCAATCTGTACAGGCATTTACTAACTTTGATGTTAAATGTACCTGATCAAATCACCGCTTCTGCTTAAATGGTATTATCCATCACTATTATGGAATAAGTCCCGCTCCGAAAAAGTTATTTATTTAACCTTTGACGATGGACCCATACCCAATGTTACAGATTTTGTTTTAAAAACTTTAAAAGCTTTTAAAGCAAAAGCAACTTTTTTTTGCATTGGCGATAATATTATAAAACATCCCAAAGTTTTTTTACGCGTAAAAAGCGAGGGACATGCTATCGGAAATCATACCTTTAACCACCTTAAAGGCTGGAAAACCGACAATGACACGTATATTAAAAATGTAATCCAGTGTCAGCAAATTACAAAAACCAACTTATTCCGTCCACCCTATGGCCGAATCAAGAAAAGCCAGATTAAACGTTTAGAGTCTTTAGTTTGGGATTTGGAACCTAATCCCAATCCCTCAACGCCCAAAGCCCAACTTAACATTGTTATGTGGGACGTTTTAAGCGGTGATTTCGACATCAATCTTACTCCTGAAAAATGCTATCAAAACGTGATTAAAAATGCGGGTAATGGATCAATCATTGTTTTTCACGACAGTTTAAAAGCATTCGACAGGCTTGAATATGTGCTGCCAAAAGTGCTTGAATATTTTTCGGAGCAGGGATTTCAGTTTTCATCACTCTGATTTAGCCATCGTTGTGCCAAAAAGCAATGGCGGCTTTAAAGATTTAAGCAATAGCCTTTTTGAGAAAAACAGCCTTTCAAAACTGTTCACAAACGAACACCAATGTTCATTAGCGCACATAGCAATTGCTTTTATCAAAGAGATTTACGGCAGGGCTTTATTTAGAATTTTTCCAAATAATACAATGATGTAAGTATGACGGCTATAGGGATATTTTTTTTGTAAATTCGCAGCTAATAGAATAGAAGTATTACCTTTTAACCAATAAAATCGATGGCTTTTGATATAGACATGATTAAAAAGGTTTATGCAAACTTCGGCAGCCGCGTAGATGCAGCTCGTAAAGTAGTTGGCAGACCTTTAACACTATCTGAAAAAATATTATACGCACACCTTTGGGATGGCGATCCAAAAACGGCATTTACACGTGGAACTGATTACGTAGATTTTGCTCCGGATCGTGTAGCGATGCAGGATGCAACTGCCCAAATGGCTCTTTTGCAATTTATGCAGGCTGGCCGCCCACAAGTTGCCGTACCTTCAACGGTACACTGCGATCACTTAATTACCGCTAAAGAAGGCGCTGCAATAGATCTTCCTCATGCAAAAACAGAAAGTAAAGAAGTTTTTGATTTCTTATCCTCTGTATCAAATAAATACGGCATTGGTTTCTGGAAACCGGGCGCAGGTATTATTCACCAGGTTGTATTGGAAAACTATGCTTTTCCTGGCGGAATGATGATCGGCACCGATTCTCATACGGTTAATGCAGGTGGTTTAGGCATGGTTGCTATTGGTGTTGGTGGTGCTGATGCCTGTGATGTAATGGCCGGATTACCTTGGGAACTTAAATTCCCTAAATTAATCGGTGTTAAATTAACCGGTAAATTAAATGGCTGGACTGCGGCTAAAGATGTTATTCTTAAAGTTGCTGGTATTTTAACCGTAAAAGGTGGTACTGGTGCAATTGTTGAATATTTTGGTGATGGTGCTACTTCTATGAGTTGTACTGGTAAAGGTACCATTTGTAATATGGGTGCTGAAATCGGTGCAACAACTTCTACATTTGGTTACGACGAAAGCATGGAGCGCTATTTACGTGCTACAGGCAGAAACGAAGTAGCCGATGAAGCAAATAAAATTAAAGAATATTTAACGGGTGATGATGCTGTTTATGCTGACCCTGAAAATTATTTCGATCAGGTTATTGAAATCAATCTTGATGAATTAGAGCCATACTTAAACGGTCCTTTTACACCAGATTTAGCTACGCCTGTTTCTCAGATGAAAGTTGAAGCGGAGAAAAACGGATGGCCTTTAAAAGTAGAATGGGGATTAATTGGTTCTTGTACCAACTCTTCTTACGAAGATTTGTCAAGGGCAGCATCAATTGCAAGCCAGGCTATTGAAAAAGGTTTGGTAACCAAAGCAGACTTTGGCATCAACCCAGGCTCTGAGCAGGTTCGTTATACTGCAAACCGTGATGGTTTCTTAAAAACTTTTGAAGATTTAAATGCAACAATTTTCACCAACGCCTGCGGACCATGTATTGGTATGTGGGATCGTGTTGGCGCAGAAAAAGCAGAAAAAAATACAATTGTACACTCATTTAACAGAAACTTTGCCAAACGTGCCGATGGTAACCCGAATACTTTTGCTTTTGTAGCTTCACCAGAAATGGTTGCTGCTATTGCAATTTCAGGCAACCTTGCATTTAACCCTTTAACGGATACTTTAACAAACGATAAAGGAGAGCAGGTGAAATTAGATCCACCTACAGGCGATGAATTACCAACAAAAGGTTTTGCTGTAGAAGATGCAGGTTTCCAGGCACCAGCTTCTGATGGTTCATCAGTAGAGGTTTTGGTATCTCCAACTTCTCACCGTTTGCAATTATTAGATCCTTTTAAACCTTGGGAAGGTACAGACCTTAAAGGCTTAAAATTATTAATTAAGGCTAAAGGCAAGTGTACAACCGATCATATCTCTATGGCTGGCCCATGGTTAAAATTCCGTGGTCACTTAGATAACATCTCCAACAACATGCTTATTGGTGCAGTTAACTACTTTAACGATAAAACCGATAACGTTAAAAATGAATTAACTGGCGAATATGGTCCTGTTCCGGCTACACAACGCGATTACAAAGCGGCAGGTATTGGTTCGATCGTAGTTGGTGATGAAAACTATGGTGAAGGTTCATCACGTGAGCACGCCGCTATGGAACCTCGTCATTTAGGTGTTCGCGCTGTACTGGTAAAATCTTTTGCCCGTATACACGAAACCAACCTTAAAAAACAAGGTATGCTGGGTTTAACCTTTGCGGATAAAGACGATTACGATAAAATTTTAGAAGACGATATAATTGATATTTTAGGCCTAACAGGGTTTGCTCCAGATAAACCATTAACATTGGTGTTACACCATGCGGATGGCACTCAAGAGCAGTTTAATGTTAACCACAGTTATAATGCTCAGCAAATTGAGTGGTTCGTAGCTGGTGGCGCTTTAAATATCATCAGAAGAGATGCTGCAGCTAAAGCAGCCCAGGCATAAATTCTGAAATTCAAAAGCCAAAAAAATCCCGTTTTGAGTAAAATCAAAACGGGATTTTTTATTTTAAACCTTTAGTTAGTCCTTTAAAAATGCCTGCCACCAATAACCAGAATCTTTTATGGTTCTTTGTTGGGTTTTAAAGTCATTATGCACCAAACCAAATCGCGCATTAAAACCCTCTGCCCATTCAAAATTATCCATTAAAGTCCAAGCCATATAACTATTAATCTTTAGCCCTTCATTTTTAGCTTTAAGCAATGCATCTAAATAAAGTTTAAAGTACTCTATCCTTTCCAGGTCTGCTATCCTTCCATCAATCAGTTTATCATGAAAGGCGGCACCGTTCTCCGTAATCATAATATTATTAACATTAGGATAGCTGGCAAATTGCTTTATAATATTGTAAAAACTATTGGCGTTAATCTCCCAGCCCATGGCTGTGTGAGGCTTTTTACGGCTTTTTGCTTTTACTTCCCAAGCCTGGATTACTGGAATAAAAGCATTATACTTTATCGTTAACGGAAAATAATTCTGTAATCCAATAAAGTCAAAATCAAATTTCAAACGCTCTGTTTGGCGCCACGTACCATATTCTATCTGGAATTTTTCCAATACATCCCAATCAGCAGTAGGAAAACCCATTCCTAAAGCAGGCTCAATAAACAGGCGGTTAACCAAACAATCTATTCGTTTTGCAGCCAAAATATCCTGGTCGTTTTGGGTATTTGGAATAATTTCCGAACAGGAATAGGTGGTTCCAATATTTGCTTTGTTGATTTCGGCACGTAAAATTTTACCGCCTTCTGCCTGTGCAATGGCAGTATGTAAAACGGCAGAAAAAAAATTGCTTAAGCCAGTTTTTCCAGGTGCATGAATGCCCAGCATATAACCTAAAGAAGTAAATCCGAATGGTTCATTTAATACAATCCAGTTTTTAACCTTATCGCCATATTCTAAAGCACAAATGCTAACAAAGGCATTAAACGCTGCATTAATGCTAAAACTCGTCCAGCCGCCTTCGTCTTCTAAAGCCTGTGGCAAATCCCAGTGGTACAAGGTAACATAAGGTGTTATGCCATTTTTTAAGCATTCATCAATTACATGGTGATAAAAGCGCACCCCTTCTGCATTTATTTCACCTTTCCCTGTGGGTAAAATCCTTGTCCAGGCGATTGAGAATCTAAAAACTTTAAAGCCTAACCGTTTAACCAGCGCAATATCTTCTTTGTATTTGTGATAAAAATCGCAGGCAACATCAAGCTTGTGCCCTTTTTTAATTTTCCCGCTTCTGGCAGAAAATGCATCCCAGATAGATGCACCTTTTCCATAAGCGCCTGCAGCACCTTCAATTTGCGCAGCAGCTACTGCAATCCCCCATAAAAAATCCTTACCAAAATCTCCAGATTTAATCATAATGCAAATTGTCCGGCTTAAAGTGCAACTTTAATATTAACAATGTGTTAACTATTTAATTTATTCTAAAATAGAGTAAAATTTTATAGTTTTACGTTATGCGCTTTTCATTATTTTGGTTGTTTATCCTATTTTTCAGCATAACGTTAAAGGCAGCTTCTGCTCCACCATTTAATGATGAATTGGCAAATGCCATCAGTGTTGTAAATACCGCTGCTTATTGTAGTGATGATGCCGCATATAGCAATATAGAAGCTACTTCAAGCAGTTACCAAAAACCAACCAACTGGATTAACACCGGAAAAGACGTTTGGTTTAAATTTACAGCCACCAAATATGATGTAAATATATCGGTAAGCGGTAAGGTTGATGCAAACAGCTCCAATACTTTAATAAATCCCTTAGTAACCTTATATTCTTTAAATCCGCTTACAAATTCAATCAGTGAAATTATTGGCTCTACTTTTACCTCCAGTAATGTAACTTCCTATTACAAAGGAGGTTTAACGATAGGTCAGGTATACTGCATAAGGGTAAGTGCTGAGAATGATGCCACAGGTACATTCAGGCTTTGCGTAGATAATTATTTCCCGCCAATAAAACCTGGTCAGGACTGCGCTACGGCTTCTATACTCTGCGGAAAAGGAAGTTTTACTCAATTAAATGTTGTAGGTGCGGGCCTTAATAACCATGAGGCGGCCGGAACCTGCTTAAACATAGAATCGAACACCGCATGGTACAAATTTATTGCCTCAAAAGCCGGAACCTTTACTTTTGTAATTACGCCAACTGTAACTACGGATGACATTGATTGGGTATTTTATGATTTAGGAGTAGAAGGCGATTGCAGCCAGGTTAACGCCTCAAATGCCATCAGGTGTGCGGCTGGACATGGAATTACCTGCTCACCCAGTTATTATAAAACCGGTTTAAGTTTAACTGAAACAGATTTAACTGAAGATTTAGGTTGCCCGGCCGGACAAAATGGCTTTGTAAAATATGTTGATTTAATCGAAGGGCATACCTATGCTTTACTGATTGACAATTTTTCGAGTAAAAACAATGGCTTTACAATAGAATTTGACGGAACAGCTGACTTTGCCGGCCCTAAGGTTGATATTGATGTAGTAAAACTAAAGCCCTGTACTGACGATCAGGCTTATACTTTTTCCAGTAATTCATCAAATTACGAATCTTTAAAGTGGTCGTTCGGTGAAGGAGCCAGTATTAGTTCGGCAACTACCGAGGGGCCCTTTACCATAACGTACAGTACACCCGGAGAAAAAATAGTGGTATTGGAGGCTGAATCGATAAACTTGTGTAAGCAGATTACAACAAAAACAATTATTGTAGCCAACACACCCGAAAAGCCTGCCATTACAGCTTCAAACGTAAATTTGTGTACGGGCGATGAACTCCAGTTAACCACACCATTCGTAAATTTAGCTACGTACCACTGGACAAGCCCGAATGGTTCTACACTTGAGGTGCAGAACCCGAAGATTGTAATTACTGGCCCTGAAAACGTGGGCATTTATACCCTTTTTATTCAGGTAGGCAACTGTATTAGCCCAATTAATTCAATTGAGGTTTTATCTGTTGATCCGGTTCCCGAAGCAATATTTACCATTGAGGCAAATAACAGATGTGAAATTAGTCAGAGTTTTTCCATTATTAACACTTCAAAAAATTACACTAAAATAGAATGGGATTTTGGCAGCGATGTTAAAACGGTTGGTAATTTAGACCATGACGGTAAACTGTTAACTTTTAATACCGTTGGTTTAAAAACAATAACACTTACAGTTGAAACAAATAATGGTTGTAAATCGGTAATAAGCCATGATATATTAGTAGAGTTAAAGCCAGCGAAACCAGAAATAGCTGTAAATCAGCCTGCTTTTTGTTTAAAAGACATTATTAAGCTTTCTGTTCCTCAACTGGATGGCATTTCTTATTTATGGACAGGCCCAAACAATTTCACGGCAACAACTGCATCGGTCAGTATTCCGGCTATTGATTTTAATGTAGCGGGCCAATATCAGGTAACTTTAACATCAGGGAGCTGCCCAAGTGAAGCCGCAACCATAATCATTCCTCCGATAGCACCTATACCGCTTGCATCATTTAGTACTGACCCTAACTTTAACATTAAATTTTCGGTTCCTGTTCCGATTAAATTTAACAATACTTCCTTATACGCAGATGCTTTTTTGTGGGATTTTGGCGATAACGCTACTTCTACTGAAGTTAATCCTCTGCATGTTTATACCGCAGAGGGCACATATAAAATAACCCTAACCGCCAGCTCTAATAATGGCTGTTTTACCACCTATACACAAGGCGATTTAATGATTAAGAAAGAGGTAACTGCTTTCATCCTAAATGCATTCAGCCCAAACGGCGATCATGTTAATGATGAGTTTGTGGTTGGCATTACAAATCTTAAAAAATACAGACTCCAGATTTACAATCGTTTTGGCTCTATGGTTTTTTTAACGGAGAATATTTTTGACAATTGGAACGGTACTTTCAAAAATCAGGAATTACCGGTTGGGGTTTACTATTATGTTATTTTAGGTACTACCCTAAGCAATGCAAATGTTAAATACTCTGGTTCGGTTACGTTATTAAGGTAAAGGATTTACTTCATCTAAAGTCAATCCTATTTCTTTTAAAAGGATAGCTGCATTAAAGGTTTTACAAGGTCCCTGTTTCAGTTTATAATCAAACTTCATTTCGCCATCCATAATCTGAATATCGAAGTGGAAATTTCTTAAAGTATCCGGATGCTTTTCTTTTAAATCAGCCAGTTGTAAATCATGTGTAGCAAAAAGTGCCGGTGTTCTTTCGTCAATTAATTTTTCCACAAAAACTTTAGATCCCAGGTATTTATCACGGCTGTTAGTGCCACGCAGCATCTCATCAATTAATACAAAAGTACTTTTATCGTTTACAATGTTATCCAATATCATTTTAAGACGATTTAATTCTGCCTTAAATGTCGAGGTACTTTCATTTAAAGAATCGATAATCCTCATGTAGGTATTGATCACAAAAACGGATAACGTCATTTGTTCAGCGCAAACGGGAGCACCCGAATAGGCTAAAACCATGTTAATGCCAAGTGTACGCAAAAAGGTACTTTTACCCGCCATATTGGAACCTGTTACAATATCTACTGTTGGTTCATCTTCCAAGTTAAAATCGTTAGAAATCCTTTGTTTTTCCGCAATCAGCGGATGCCCAATTGCTTTTCCTTCCAGTTTAAATTTTTCACTCATTACCGGAAATACCCAATTCGGTTGATTGTATGTGAGTGTAGCAATAGAAATTAATTCTTCGAAGTCTCCTATCCGATTTAATGAATCAATAACATCATCAGACGCATTTTGATGCCAGCGATCGAGACTGATGCAACATCTCAAATCCCACATTAAAAGTGCATTTAAAATGCCCCCGATTAAAATATTAAGTCGGGCATCGAAGTTTTTAATAATCACTGAAAGATCTTTAATCCTTTTGCTCACCTGGACTTTAGAAGTGAAAAGATTTAAAATATAAGTGCTTTTCCAGTTTTGGTTTTCCGTCCAGCGGATGGCCAATGCATAGTCGTTTAAGAGATTAAATCCTCCACCGAAACAATAAAATACTTTTGTAACCTTCGAATTTATTAAAATATTCCACCCTGTATTGATGATAAAAAATGCAGTTAAAAACTTCCAGGCTGCATCATTTACAAATATGCCCAGTAAAATTAAAGAGATAGAAATATAAGGCACTAATAGCACATAAAACCTTAAAAATTTGGAACGGGTAAAGTCCAGTTGCATTCCGAGCTGATTTTTAAGCTGAAATTTAATTTTTTCTATCTTTTCTATATCATGTCCATGCAAATTGGCTCTAAAAATAAACGTCTCCTCCATTTTTGCCACCAGTTCTTTAACAGCCTCCTGTCTTTGTAAAATAACTTCCACCGGATTGGCAGCAGATAAATTTGCAGATAATAAGGAAATGCCTTTTTTACTGTAAGAACGATTAATCTTTGCAAATAAGGATGAGCGTCCAAAAATATCCAGATCGGATGTGTAAGTGTGCAGTTCGGATTCGAAAACGCTACCGTGATCGTAGCCATTTTCGAGCCCGTTTATTAAATTACTTTCATTTTGATAAACCCACAAAAGTTGTTTAAGGTAATCAACTTCCCTATCCAATGCACTTTGTTTACGTACAATAACGATAAAACCTGCTACTGGTAAAATTAAGGCACCATAAACTGCCAAACGCCAAATATCGTTAGCCGAATTAACCAGTAATACGAAAAAGAATATTTCCAATAGGAAAAAGCCAATCCGCATAAACGAAAGCCGGTCTATTCTTTTTTTTGTTTCAGTAATTTGACTGGTTAAATCAGTGATTTTCTGATCGTAACTCGATACTATTTCTTGTTGCGTTTTTAACATTATATTTGAAATCTCAAAAACGATAAATATAGGCAAAATATTAAATGAAGATTACCCTGATTGCAATAGGTAAAACCGAAGATAAATATTTAATTGAAGGCATTGATAAATACATTAACCGCCTAAAACATTATATTAACTTTAATTTTTTGGCAATACCAGACGTAAAAAATGTTAAAAACTTAAGTGAAGCACAACAAAAAGCCAAAGAGGCAGAACTTTTACACAAACAAATTAACAATGGCGATGTTGTAATTTTATTAGACGAAAAAGGCAAGAAATATACTTCGGTTGCATTTTCTTCGTATTTAAATAAGCAAATGGTGGGAAGTGTACAACACCTTATATTTATAGTAGGTGGACCATATGGCTTTGATGAGAGCATTTATAAAAGAGCAAATGGCTTAATTTCATTATCCGATATGACATTTTCGCACCAGATGATTCGTTTATTTTTTGTGGAGCAACTGTACAGAGGATTTAGTATATTGAAAGGAGAACCCTATCACCATGCATAAAAAGGTAAAATTGCGCTTTAATATGGAATTGACCCAATTAAATCATCATTAAAATAAAGGAAATTATGTTACTGGATAAATATAAACGGAACTACAGATTTAAAAGTAACCAAAGTGGAAATGATAAATACCTTTGGATTAGCTTAATCGCATCGGCCATCATTGTAATTTTGATTTATTATTTCTCTTAATAACCGGGAAATATATTTTAATTAAATCTCAAAAAATTGACCATAAAAAAACACCGTACAATTGTACGGTGTTTTTTGTTTTGTGTTTGGTGATAACACCAAACAAAGGTGGATAAAGAAAGGAAGCCTATGGTAAAAAGCTTAAACGCCTTTTTTACTTGTCATGCTTGCTTTTTTTGCTGGAGCTGAAGTTTTTGTAGTTGCTTTAGCGCTGGCTGTTTTTGAACCTGTATTTTTTTGTTTTTTATCTTCAGCCGCTTTTTCTTCTGATAATTTAACCTCAGCAGGTGTGCCTGGGGTATCAGGAGTATCTTCTGTAAATAATGGCAAATCTTTAATTAAATTATACCAGGTAATAATTTTTTTCATGTCTGAAGCATAAACTTTTTCTTCATCATGTCCTGGTGCAACCTCGTTAAAGTAAGCACGTAAAGAAGCGGTATCAGCTTTTGCATCAGGCGTAGTTCCTTTTGCAGAAATTTTAGTAAAAATATCTACTAATTTAATTTCTTCTTCTTCACCATACACGGTAATATCTTCTAAAGAAGCTAATTTTGTGTTTGTGATGTTGGCTACGATTTTAACTTTTTGAGCATCTAAACTCTCTAAAATGTAACCAACTTTATTTTGTCCAACAAGTTTAAATAAACCTGGTCTGCCAGAAACGGCAACAATTCCTCTTAAATTCATATTATTAATTTGTTAAGCGTTTAGCGGTTGGTGTAGAGCGTATTAAACATCTATCGCCAAACGCATCGCATTCTAATCTTCTAAAACCTCAATTTTTAAAATTTTATCGCCCTGACGGATATCATCAACAACATCAACATTTTCAATTACCTTACCAAAACAAGTATGGTTACGATCTAAATGTGCTGTATTTGCTCTGCTGTGGCAGATAAAAAATTGTGATCCTCCGGTGTTGCGACCAGCATGAGCCATTGATAAAACGCCACGATCGTGATATTGGTTTTCACCGTCTAATTCACAATCTATTTTATAACCGGGGCCGCCTGTTCCTGCTAAGTGTGCTTTAGCCGGATCTTTTGAGTTAGGGCAACCGCCCTGAACCATAAAGTTAGGAATTACGCGGTGGAAAGCTATTCCATCATAAAAGCCTTCTTTAGCTAATTTTTTAAAGTTTGCAACTGCTTTTGGCGCATCATTTTCGTAGAATTCTACGGTCATATCGCCTTTTTCTGTTTTTATTATAGCTTTACTCATATCAATTTTTAAATATTAATTGCCCGCATCCGAACAATTGTTTTTACACATAAAAGGCAAAAATAACAAAATTGTATAACTTATAACATCATTAAATTTTTCTAAACAGTTTAAATGCGGTATTTTAGTATTTTAAGTGAATAAGGTTTTGAGAAAAAAATATTATATCCTGCTGGCGCTTCTCCTGTGCAGCTTTTTAGTTAAAGCTTCCTCTCTGTTAATTTATATGGATGAAGACCAGAAAAATCATCTAAAAGCCTACGGAATAGCCTACTGGACCATCAGTAAACAGGTGGAGGTAGATTGGCTTTTAAATTATCGTGGTGGAAGCTTTTTAATTAAATATAATAAAGCGGTAGAAGACGAATGCAAAATAAGAGGTGTTTCTTATGAGGTTGTGGCAGATGGAAAAGTAGTTAATTTACTAAATGAAATTAGCGATCCATCTGTAAACATGGAAATGGTAAAACTCGAAAAAACGCCCAAAATTGCCGTTTACTCGCCAAAAAGTAAATTACCATGGGATGATGCAGTTACACTTGTGCTTACTTATGCAGAAATTCCTTATGACGTAATTTATGACGATGATATTTTACAGGATAAATTGAGCAAATATGATTGGCTACACCTTCACCACGAAGATTTTACAGGTCAGTACGGCCGTTTCTGGTCAACTTTCAGGTATGCAAACTGGTACCAGGAAGATGTAAAAAACCAGGAGAGCATGGCCAAGCGGTTAGGCTATAAAAAAGTTTCGGAAATGAAGCTGGCCGTAGCCAAAAACATTAAAGAATATTGCGCTGGCGGCGGTTTCTTATTTGCCATGTGCTCGGGAACTGATAGTTTTGATATTGCCCTTGCTGCAGAAGGTGTAGATATTTGTGCAGCCATGTTTGATGGCGATCCGGCCGACCCTAATGCTCAATCTAAATTAGATTATAGCAAAACACTTGCTTTTCAGAATTTTAAGCTGGATAACAATCCAATGAACTATGAGTTTTCGGATATTGATGCCACTCAAACCAGAACCCTAAACGAAAGTAATGATTATTTTACGTTGTTTGATTTTTCTGCCAAATGGGATTTAGTACCGACTATGCTAACCCAGAATCATGATAAGGTAATAAAAGGCTTTATGGGACAAACTACAGCCTTCAAAAAAAGCTTAGTTAAAACCAGTGTTACCGTTTTGGGTGAAAATAAAGGTGCCGCAGAAGTAAGGTATTTACATGGTGAAATAGGAAAAGGACAATTTACTTTTTATGGCGGTCATGATCCGGAGGATTATCAACATGCTGTTGGCGACCCACCAACAGATTTAAGTCTTCATCCAAACTCTCCTGGTTATCGGTTAATATTAAATAATGTACTTTTCCCTGCGGCTAAAAAGAAACCACAGAAAACATAATAACCAATCATATTTTTCTGCTGGCCGCGAGGGCTTCTCTTCTTTTTGACAACAAAAAGAAACAAAAATTGCCGGATCGCAATCTTTCTTTTAAAGTAACTACTAAGGCTTATCACTGCCAACCGAAACATTGACCATGCCGGTTTAAAAGTGTAACGAAGATATAGAGGTTTGGCCTTGCTGGGAGTAGATTCTTATATCATGCTAAGCTGACTTTCGTTTCCTTGTAACTCTGCCAAGTACGCATCCGGCATAGCAGCATTTCGTAGGAGAGCATATTAGAATTCTTGCAGAAACTTTGATGTTCCGAATAACCAAGGGAATATGCAGCGGGCGCAGGGCTGAGAATGGGCCTAAGCCTCATATTGCCGCAATAAGAATTCTGATGCTGCTATTCAAGAAAGGATGCAAGCCTTGACTTTTGGGTACCTTTTTGTTAAGAAAAAGGTACGAAGCCCGTCTGGCTAAGACAATATTATTTATCCGCTTGCCGCGGGGGCTCTTTTCTTTTTGACAACAAAAAGAAACAAAAATTGCCGGCTCGCAATCTTTCTTTTAAAGTTAGTAGGTAGGCTTGTCCGGTGCCAACCGAAACATTGACCATGCCGGTTTAAAAGTGTAACGGCGAAATAGTGATTTGGCCTTGTGAGGTGTAAATAGCAATTGCAACATTAAGCTAAACTAACTTTCTTCCCCTTAAAACCTCAACCAAGCACGCATCCGGCATAGCAACATTTCGCCGAAGAGCACATTAGAATTCTTGCAGAAACTTTGATGTTCCGAATAACCAAGGGAATATGCAGCGGGCGCTGGAATTGTGAAATGGGCTAAGCCTCATATTACCGCCATCAGAATTCTGATGATGCTATTCAAGAAAGGATGCAAGCCTTGACTTTTGGGTACCTTTTTGTTAAGAAAAAGGTACGAAGCCCATCTAGCTAAGACAATATTATTTATCCGCTTGCCGCGGGGGCTCTTTTCTTTTTGACAACAAAAAGAAACAAAAATTGCCGGCTCGCAATCTTTCTTTTAAAGTTAGTAATAGGGCTTTTTCAGTGCCAACCGAAACATTGACCATGCCGGTTTAAAAGTGTAACGAAGAGATAGAGGTTTGGCCTTGCTGGGAGTAGATTTCTGCAACTTGCTAAACTAAATTCTAAATTTTGCAGAAATTTAAAAAAATTATGCTCGTTATTGAGCTCAATATTTTGCATTATTCCTATTATGTATACAAAATAAAACACTCCAACAATTTAACATAGCATTAACACTACTACTTAAAACCTGACTAAGAAAGTGCTGTAGAACAGCATTTTACCCGTTCTTATCGTAACACAAATAATACTTTGGCACAGCTTTTGGAAGTGTGGCTCATAATTAACAAACCGGATTATAAAAACCGGAATTTTTAAACAGAACATTACAAAGAAAAATATCATGAAAAAGTTACTAATTGGTGCAAGCGTATTATTATTATCAACGGGTGCATTTGCACAAACAAAAATGACTGGCGAGACGGCCAGATTTGGATTAAAAGCTGGGGTTAACCTTTCAAAATTCCATGCAAGTGGCGACAATGCAAGTTCGTTCAATGATAATGTTAAAAACAATGTTGGTTTTAATGTAACTGCGTATGGAGATTTCGGTGTTGGAAATAACTTCTTTATCCAACCTGCAATATCTTTACAAAATAAAGGTGCAAAATTCGAAGCCACCACAACTGTTGGAAATGTAGTTTCTACTGCTTCAACTAAAACTAACTTAATGGCGATTGAAGTTCCAATTAATGCAGTATTCCGTATTCCTACTGGCGATGCTGGTGCAATTCAAATTAGTGCTGGTCCTTATATTGGATTCAACATTTCTGGTAAAAATAAAATTGAATCAACCACTACAGGAACAAATGCACAAGGTACTACATCAGCAGAGAATGATCTGAAATTTGGTAGTTCAAATGATAAAGATTATAGCAGCACTGATTTTGGTGCAAACTTTGGTTTAGCTTATAGATTAAACTCAGGTTTTACAGTTGGTGCCAACTATGGTTTAGGATTATCTAACTTAATCCCTAAAGATAGCAGAGTTAACGACAACAAATTAACTAACCGAGTATTAGGTTTCTCAGTTGGTTATTCGTTCTAATCATAACTGCTGAAAAAATAAAAGTCCCGGTCAAAAACCGGGACTTTTTTTATGCTTTAAATTTTATTAATCGTAAAAATTCCAGGTTACCCCGAACTTTAATAAGGCATCCTGCATCGGGTAACGTTTAACGGTATAGTATCCCGGACTAAACAATCCCTGGTTTATATAATCGTATTTTACAAATAGATTTGCGCGCTTCAAATTGGCTTTAAAGAATACATCCACAATGGGTGTAGATTTCATAACAGTGTTATCACGAATATAAAATTGTGCGGTTGCAGGCGAATATGAATAGTTTGCATACTCGGTATTGTACCTTACATCGATACCAAAATTGGCCTTTAATACCCCAAAAAATGTTTGGTCGAAATAAAAACTGTTACTGGTATAAAAATCTGGTGTTCTTAACACATCCTGGTTATCTGTTTTTTGATAAGCGAGGTAATTTTCTACCACAAATTTACCAAATCTCCATTTTTTAGAAATGTCTATCCTGATTAAACTAATATCGCCAGTTTCCTGTATGGGTACAATGGTGTTATTTCCAAGTACTCCAAAATACAAGTAATTACTTGTTAAAAAGTATTTTGCTCCGGCATCAATGCCAAGTTTATCATTTATGTAATTGAAAGATAAATTGGCAACCTTAGTATTTTTAAAGCTATTATCCCATTTATAATGATTTCCGTTATAATGGTTAAAAAGTTCCGATGGGGATTGATTTTGTAAATAAGCGCCTAAAACAATCCTTCCGATGGACTTACTTAACAAGACATTACTTTTTGCTTCGTATAAAAAATCACCGGCATTTCTTCCCTGCACAATTTGCTGAACATCTAAATTAAGATCTATATTACCTGTAAACCGATAACCTAAATCACCTAAAACAGTAACATTCTGAAATGTGAAATCATTATTTTCATATAAGGTATTGTTACTTCTGATGCCTAAAGATTTGTATTGATAGTACTCATGCCTGATTCCGGCATCAATTTTTAATTCATTTTTAATTACAGATGAATTTTTCGCTCTTAGAAAGAAACTATAAATAAATTCATTTTTAACCCTTGTAACATGTGTCGAATCGTTAGTATATGATGTTGCATCGGCAAGGTTACCTTCACGGTTTAAGGCAATGGGCAAAGCCACATGGTTATCGGCTTCATTTTTAGTAAAATCATAACCATTACTATTGTACTCAAGGGTATAGGATACTTTATTGGTTGGTAAAACCGAATTATTGCTTGTTAACGACGAATCGATACGCCCTACATAATAGGTTTGTTTAAGGAATAAAGTATTTCTCCTATATAAATTCCTGGCCGTAGTTAAATTTATCTGTTCCGCATCGCGGCTAATTTTCTGGTATTTAGAAGAAAAAATAGTGTCTTGTGCAACCGAACCATTTTCGTAAGCACGCATGGTGTTAAATATAGCCGATGCCCACAGGTTATAACGTTTATTTGGTGATTGATACCAGCTGAATATGGCAATATTCAAATTATCGCCTCTTTGTCTGGAATAAAATCCTCTTGAATCGCCACGATTAAAATTTACGCCCGCATTCCAGTTTTTTTTCAGGTTTTGGGTATGAATGGCTTTAAAAAGCTGTTCTTTTTGTCCGGCGCTTATTAAATATAAACTGGTAAAAGGTGCCCTTGCCTGGTAGTAAATGATGTCTTCGGGGGTTAATGCATAATAATCCAGCGAATGGTAGCCTTCGTCAAAACCTATTCTTTTACTGGGCTCATATAATAATGGTTTTGCTGCCAGCCCCATATTACCATTGTTTATGGTTGGATGTTTAGGCTGCAATAATGGGCTGTAGTTTTGGATGTTTACCGTTGAAGTATCCAAAGGCAGCAATATTATACTGTCTTTGGCAAGCGACAGTTTAGTAAACCGGATAAATTTGGCGGTATAAATAACCGTATCTTTATTACTATCTAATTTTTTACGGATAGAATCGGCTTCCTTATTATTACCAATATTTGTTTTTAAATCTTGCGCAAAAGCATTATTCAGCCCTGTACAGAGTAAAAGAAAAAAACAGATTTTCAACAATCGCCCCATCTTATAACTCAGAAATTAAGCGGGTTAAAATCTCAGTCATTTTGGGTTCTGCTTTAGCCGCAGCTTCTAAAATCTCTTCTAAGTTAAAAGGTTTCAAATCTTCAGGAAAACCTTCATCTGTTAATACAGAAATTGCAAAAACAGGTAAACCAGCATGATTGGCTACAATAACTTCGGGCACGGTGCTCATACCAACCGCATCGGCACCAATTAAACGAAGGTATTTATATTCTGCTTTGGTTTCTAAATTAGGACCGGATACTGCCACGTAAACGCCTTTATGGCATTTTATATCTACATCTTTTGCAATTTCAACAGCCTTTGAAATAATAGACCGTTTGTAAGGTTCGCTCATATCGGGAAAACGTGGTCCTAATTCGCTTTCAATTAAACCTCTTAATGGATTATCCGGCTGTAAGTTAATGTGGTCTTCAATTATCATCAAATCCCCTTTTTTAAATTCGGGGTTTATTGAACCAGCGGCATTTGAAACAATTAAATTTTCAATGCCCAGGCCTTTCATTACCCTAACCGGAAAAGTGATTTGTTGCATGCTATAGCCTTCATAATAATGCAAACGGCCCTGCATAGCAATTATTTTTTTTCCGTTTAAAGTTCCTAAAATTAATTTACCACTGTGAAATTCGAGTGTGGAAATTGGAAAATTCGGAATGTTAGAGTACATCAGCTGATGTTCAATTTCTATTTCTTTAACTAAACCGCCTAAACCAGTACCCAATATAATCCCAATTTCTGGTTTAAAGTTCTCGGTTTTACGTTTTATATATTCAACGGTTTCTTCTATTGCTCTTAACATAGTTTAAAATAAGTGCATCAAAGTTAATCTTATCCTCTTCAAATAAATCAACCTCAATGGGTAAATAATATGCCGGTAAATTTACCAGTAAATCTTCAAATCCGGTAGCTTTTAAACGTTGACTATCCTTTTCTGTTGTGATGATGATTTTTTCTTTTTTCTTACTGGTTTCAAAATCTGTTTTCAACCTTTTAATATCGCCCAAACTGAATGCATAATGATCAGGATAGGTATGATGGTGAATTGAATCTGTATATTTTTTTAATTCTTTAATTAATGGTTCAGGGTTTGCAATTCCGGTTAAGAGATAAATATCAGCATTTTTAACCGAATCCAGATTACGTTTTTCATTCTTATACAATGCATTTAAATCACCATATTTTAAATAAGAATGCAATACTGGCTGGCTGGCGTTTGGCTGTAACTCGTTTACAGATGCTTGCTGATCTATATGTAATAGTGGCAGGGGCGATTTGGTTACCAATAATACATCGGCTCTTTTACGCGAAGAAAAAACATCACGTAAGTTTCCTGCAGGAAGTAAGAATTGAAACCGACCCAGCTTACTGAATTCAAACAGCAATATATTAAAACCTGCATTTACTTTTCTATGCTGAAAGGCATCATCCAAAATAATCACATCATGATGATCTTTTAACTGATTAATTCCTTTTACCCGATCTTCGCAAACCGCAACGGTAACCTGTTTAAATTTTCTATAATATTGCAGCGGTTCATCGCCTATACTTTCAGCAGTGGCGCCTTCATCAGCAAGGATAAAACCTTTTGTTTTTCTGCCATAACCGCGACTTAATATGGCAACCTTATTTTCACTCAATAGCCGAACAAGATATTCTGTTGTCGGCGTTTTACCTGATCCGCCTACTGCAAGGTTGCCCACACAAATAACCGGAAGATCAAATTTTGCAGAGGGCAGGATTTTCCAGTCGTAAAGCTTTTTTCTAAGGATGATGGCCAAACCGTAGAGGAGCGAAAACGGAAAAAGTAAAAGGCGTAAATATTTAATTAGCATACGGTGTTTCAAAAATACAGATTATTTAAAAAAGAAAGGCATCAAATGGATGCTTACTGAACCTTGAAACGGAGCAAATGGTTTGAAGAGCAGGAACAACATGTTTAATTTATTTTTA
Organism: Pedobacter nototheniae; assembly: GCF_032678625.1. Classification (GTDB taxonomy): domain Bacteria; phylum Bacteroidota; class Bacteroidia; order Sphingobacteriales; family Sphingobacteriaceae; genus Pedobacter; species Pedobacter nototheniae_A. The sequence continues at coordinate 142,474 of NZ_JAVTSO010000007.1, forward strand.
TTATTATTGCGATACATAAACTAACAGAACTCAATGTCGCCGAATAAAAGATTAAAAGTTGGCCAGGGCCACATCAGTGGATATTTATCAATTTTCCTGGGGGTTTTGGTATTGCTGAGCGTTTTTTGTTTCAGGTATCCAGAGCAACTAACCACACCAGAATTTAGAGAAGTTTACACCAAGAATATTGCAGAGGCACTGATGATTTTCGGCGTAATTGCCTCTTTCTTTTTTGCATTGCTAAGTTTATTGCTGAGTAAAAAAATAAAACTTGCCCTTATTGGTTCTTCTATAACTGGCATAGCGATCGTATTGGGTGCATTAACTTTAAAAGGTACGGATGTTGCCAAAAGCAGCTGGCATTTTGGACTGGACTGGATGATCTTGGATTTACTTTTAATGGTTGCCATTTTTATTCCTTTAGAGTTGTTTTTCCCAAAGAACAAATCGCAAACTAAGTTTCATGAAGAATGGAGAACGGATTTAACCTACTTTGTAATCAGTCATTTGTTTATTCAATTTTTTGGCATCGTTACCCAAAAACCGGCCATTTTATTTTTTGGATGGATTGGTTTAGGAAAAGTACACCTCTGGGTACAAAGCCTGCCTTTTGTAGTGGCATTGTTTTTAGCCTTTTTTAGTACTGATTTATTTCAGTACTGGGCACATCGTTTCTTCCATACACGTGTGGCCTTATGGCGCTTTCATTCTATTCATCACTCTACGCAAAACATGGACTGGCTTGCCGGAAGCAGAACGCACTTTATTGATATTTTCTTTACACGTGCCATGACCTTTATCCCCTTGTACATTCTGGGTTTTTCATCAACTGTATTTAATGTTTATATTATATTTATAGCCATTCATGCCGTACTAATCCATGCAAACACACGCATTAACTTTGGCCCTTTAAAATACATTTTTACCACACCACAATACCATCACTGGCACCATTGCGAAGATCCAAAATATTACGGCCATAACTTTGCTTCTATATTTCCTTTTATAGATATGTTATTTGGCACCTATTATTTGCCAGGAAAAAAATGGCCAGCCGGAACAGGTGTACATGAAGCCGCTTACCCAAAAGGTTTTATAAAACAATCAATCTACCCGTTTACAAAAAGCCCTTTCGATACCGATTTGAATATGGAAGAGCGGAGCGATAGATAAAATCGCTCCCAAAAGACTTTATGGCTTAACCTTTTTCATTATTTCCTTATGCCATAATTCTATCGCAGGCAAGTCTTTTTTATATTGTTCTACATCCCACACCATATTCATATCACTTAAATAAGCCGCATAGGGCGGAAGGCCAATACTTGCCCTTCTTTCATCGATATGGTCAGGATCAACCATGGGCATTATGGTAAATTTATTTGCGGTGATATTCCATGCTAACTGACTGCCATAAATTTGCTTTTTGCCATTAAACATAGCCACACGATCTTCAATAAGAGCCAAATGAGTTGCTTTAAGTTTCTGTTCTTTAGAGGCTAAGCGCAACATTGGTAAATATTTTTCCTGTGCTTTTAAATCAGCATGCTGAATAACCATAAACATTGCGCTATTTCCTGCTTCGCCTATTTCTTCGCTACTTAGCCAGCCGTATTTACTAATAATAGCTGCCACTTTAATTAAGTTGGTAGAGTCTGTTTCACGAATTAATCTAAACTTATTTTTTAATTCTGATCTCAACTTAATACTATCTCCAGCGTGTTTTTGTCTAATACTTTCGAGCTGGTTCCTATATGCCTGATCTAAAGCTCCAATACTATCCAATTGTTTAATTATTTCTTTTTTATCAGCTATTTGAGCGAATAAATATGGTGAAATCATTAAAAGAATTACAGCTAAGAGGCTATGTTTCATGTTGAGGCTTTAATCTAAATCTAATCCTTTTTTGATCAATATTTAATTATAATTGTCATTGTGAAAAGTTAAACCTCTTCTTTCACCTCTATTTTCGGGGGCATTAATTTATAAACCACCGGTGTTACAATTCTTGATAGTAAAGTTGAACTGATTAAACCACCAATCATTACAATAGCCAACGGCGAAATTAATGGATTGCTTGACATGGCAATGGGTAACAAACCACCTATTGCAGTAAACGTGGTTAAAATAATTGGCAAAAACCTAATTTCTCCCGCTTCTTCAATCGCCTGGTTTAGGAGCATTCCTTCTGACCTTAACTGGTTGGTAAAATCGACAAGTAATATGGTATTTTTCACCTCGATACCTGCTAACGCAACAATACCAATAGTTGCCACAAAAGAAAGCGAGTTGCCGGTCACCATCAATGCCAGCACCGCCCCCACAATACCCAGTGGAATTACTGAAAGTACAATTAAGGTACTTTTAAAGGTCTTAAATTCAAGCACTAAAACAGCAATAAACATAAACAAGGTAACCAGCAGAATGCTTCCAAAACCACCGAATGACTGGTTTCTGCTCTCCAGCTCACCGCCCATTTCAAAACTATAACCTGCAGGGAGCTTAAAATTATTCATCTGTTTTTCCACATCCTGAATTACCTTATCATTTAAAAAACCCTTCTGTACAAAGGCGTTAACAGATATGGTTCTGGTTTTATTGTAGTGGTTTATGCTTAATGGCGACGTTTCTAATTTTAACGATGCTACCTGTAGCAATGGAATGGCTAAGCCCTGATTATTATTAATGTATAAATTATTAAACACGCTTAAATCAGGGTAAGATGGATGGTTGGTGGTTAGCAAAATGCTATAATCATCTCCGGTTGATTTGGGATTAATAAATTTACCCACATCTATACCGGCCACTGCCATACGTACCGTTCGGTCAATATTAATGGTTGCAATGCCTAAAGCTTGTGCCTTATCTTTATTAATATCGACCTTAATATCTGATTTTAGGTTTTTCAATGGATTGTTTACATAAATTGTTCCCTTGGTTTTGAGCAACATATCTTCTATTTGTGCACCCAGTTTCCTTAAAGTATCGAGGTTATCACCAAGCAAACGAACCTCCACAGGCGAAATAATGGGCTGGCCCTGCTCAAAATCTTTAACCTCAACTTTTGCGCCCGGATAGGGTGTCCATTTTTTACGCAGCATTTCGATAATTTCGATCTTCCGGTCAGATTTAATATCGGGTTGTAAAAGCACAAACAGTTCTGAGAAATCGGTACGTTCGTTTTGTGGCAAAACGTTATAATAAATCCTCGGATTGCCCTTACCTACATTAGAAGCAAAATAACGTACCTCCGGAATTTTCTTTAATTCCTTTTCTATTTGTCGGGTAATGGAATCCGTATACTTTAAATTGGATTGTAAGGGCGTAGATACATTAATTAAAAACTGCGGTTTTTCAGAAGCAGGAAATAAACTGAAACCAATTACAGGGATTAATGCAATTGAGCCCCCAAAAATAACCAATGCAATTACAATAGTTAATATTGGTTTGGCCAGTGCCTTATCCAGCAACTTAGCGTATGAACCATGGATAATTTTCTGCAATGTACGCAGGAAAATATTCCCGTTGGCATCGGCATGTGGCCTTAACAATTTACTTGATAAAAACGGAACCACAGTTAATGCAACTAACATAGATGCAATTACAGAACAAATTACGGCTACCGGTAAACTTCTGATAAATTCTCCTGATGCTTCTGGTAAAAACATTAATGGCATAAAAGCAATAACCAATGTGGCTGTACAACCCATTACCGCCATACCAATTTGTTTGGTGGCTTTTAAAGTGGCATCTAAACGGCTATGCCCGTCGCGCATCCACCGTTCGATATTTTCGACCACCACAATGCTATCATCAACCAGTAAGCCAAGCGAAACCACCAAACCAACAATACTCAGCTGATTTAAACTGAAACCTAATGCACTGATTAATACAATACCAATGGCTAAAGAAAGTGGAATAGAAACCATTACCACCAACGATGCCCTTGTACCTAAAGGCAGTAGCGTAATCATTACCAGTAAAATGGCTATTAGAAAATCTGTACCCAGGCCACCCAAACGATTATTTACATTATCTGCCTGATCAAACATGAGCTGCTGATCGATATTACCCGGCAATGTTTTTTTAAATGCATTGATTACAGGCAGGTATGCTTTTTGTGCAACGGTTATATTGCCTCCGGTTTTTTGTGCCGCAACCACAAACACACAACGAAATCCATTTAAGCGTGTAATGTCTTTCTCCTGCGAATAATCAAAGTATACACTGGCAACATCTTTTAAAGCTGTGTTTTTTCCGTTGCCACTAAATACAACGGTGTTTTTAATTTCTTCTATATTTTGATAATTTCCACTTGTTTTTATGTTAAAAGATTTATTACCTGCATTTACACTTCCACCTGGGATGTTGGCTACTTCACTTTGAATGGCATTTGCAATTAAAGTAACCGGAATATGCAGCTGTGCCAATTTCTCTAAATTTAAATCTACCCTAACCAGCTGATCGGGCAGCCCCATAATTTCTACATTTTTAAGGTATGGGATTTTCTCCAAAGCGGTTTGAAGATCTTCTGCCGCCGTTTTAATTTTATCTCTCGACGCATTTTCTGAAACCAATGCAATTTGAAGTACGTTTACATCTGATGGAGAAACCTGCTGCACTTCCATGCTGTAAATTTCGGGCGGAAGATTTGCCCTTTCACTGTTTACCTCACGTACCAGTTCCTGGTACTTATCATCCACATTTACATTGTATTTATATTCTACAAAAAGCACCGCTAAACCATCTCTTATCGTTGTTTTTATGGTTTTTATATTATCAAAACCATAAATCCTTTTTTCGAGTGGTTTAACAACCAACTCCTCCATATCTTTCGGGCTGGCACCCGGATACACCACCACAACCGGGTAATTAGGTGCATTCATATCCGGATCTTCCGACCTCGGCATGTTAAATATTGTAGTAATGCCCAGCGCTAAAACCATGAGCACCATGATTAAGGTAAACTGGTAATTTTTTACAGCGTATTCTGATATTTTCATCTTTCTTAGCTATGATGTTTTCTTACGGATCATTCCTTCTGCCATTATATATGCAGCAAAGAATCCCCAACCTTTTCGGTTTAGTTTTTACCTCTACTTAACAACCCTTATTTTTGATCCTTCTGTTAAATATGCTCCACCAGAAACAATTAAAGCCGTTGCATTTTCCAGTCCGCTGGTAATGTTTATTTTATCGTTTTGTATTGCACCGAGCTGTACTTTAATCTTTTTAGCTGTTTTTTCATCATCAGTTATAAAAACATAACCTTCATTCTCTCCAGCATCCAATAAAGCATCGTAAGGAATGGAATAGCTGCTGGTGGTTTTGGTAGGAATAATGTTTGCTTTACCAAATAAACCTGCTGCCAAACCTTTAACATCGGCATCATTAAGCGTTAGTTCTACCCCGAAAGTTCCGCTTTGCGGATCAATACCTTCGGCTTTACGGCTCACTTTAGCCTGTAGTATTTTTTGGGGCAAAGCATCTGTAGTAATGGTTGCCCGATCGCCAATTTTTAATACGGCCCATTGTGCATCGCTTAAACCTATTTTCAAAAGCCATTTACTTTGTTTGGCCCCATTAATTTGCAAAACGGGTGTTCCAGGCCCTACAACCTGACCATCGTTAGCGAGTTTTTTCAGTACATAACCATTACTCGTTGCCCTGATTTCTGAATAATTCTGATTAAATTTTACGGCATCCAGCTGTTGTTTAGCAACTTGTAATGCTGTTTTAGCATTCTGCATTTGTTCTAAAGTTGCTACGCTATCTTTAAAGAGCTTACTTGCACGGGCATAATCGCGTTCTGCTTTCTGATAAGACAAGTTTACCTGTTGCACTTGTGCCGAAATTTCTGTTTGGTTTACCGAAGCCAGCAATTGCCCTTTACTTACGGCATCGCCCTCTTTCACATATATTTTATTGATGATGCCACCGTTTTTAAAAGAAAGAAAAGTTTCATCATTGGTGGTAAATTGTCCAGATGATAAAATGGCGTGATTTGCATCCTCTACCTTTAACGGCATTATCTTTACAGGAATCGTATCCTGGTTACCAATCGTGTCGGTTTCGGCTTTATGATTCTTGCAGGCATTAAAACCCAATGCAGCAAGAATTAAAATCGGATAAAAAAATTTCTTCTTCATAAATTAATTTATTGAATAGGTTGCGGTTTCGCGTTCTAAATCAGCCATAGCTGATAATACTTTATACCTGTTTATGTTGACTAAAAGTTGTGCTGATGTATATTGATTACGGGCATCAATGGTTTCTATAAAAGAATTGGTACCTGCCTTGTATCCTTTTTCAATTAATCTCTGGTAGCTTGATGCAGCCTCAAACTGCTTTAAGGATGATTGATATGTTTGATAAACGGCTCTTAAATTATTTTGAGCAGTTTTAGTGGTTAAATTTAACTGCTGTGTAGCCAGGTTGGCATTTAATTCTGCATTACGCAAGTCTAAATGGCTCTGTTTAATCTTAAAGCTATTCCTGTTGCCTGTAAAAATTGGAATGTCTAACTGCAAACCCAGCATATAATAACGGGTATTATCATTAAATTTAAAACCTTCAGATTGTGAACCCAAATCAACAAAAGCACCAAGTTTAGGAACAGCAAATTGCTTGTTCATTTTCAAAACATTTTTATTTATGGCCACCAGCTGGTCTAAGGCCTTTAATTCTTCACGTGTTGCTGAAGTAGATATATCAGCTAATAATCCGTTTATTTTTTCCAATCCGGCCTTATTATCCTGATCTGTACCTATGTTTTCATCTGCATCCCGGTTTAATAAAAAATTAAAATACATCCGGGCATTAACCACTTGCTGCTGGGCACTAACCAGTTGAGCGTTTGCCTGTTCTACTTCACTTTTAGAACGCAATACATAAGCGGGCAAGCCTTTGCCACCTTCCAATAATTTTTCATTAACCCGAAGCCCTTCATTAGCCAGTTGTAAACCTGATTTATAAATCTCTACGGCCTGTAATGCGCTCTGATAATTATAATAGGCTGTTTTTATATTTTTAACCAGGTCGCGTTTATAAATTAAAACTTCAAACTCCTGCAAAACCACCTGCTGCTCCGAAATGCGTCGGTTATAAATTAAATCGGTGTTTATAACCGGTACACTGGTTCTGATTTTTGCATCGTAGAAATTCTTGGGCAGAAAATTAATGCTCTGGTTTTCCATAAGCGGAAACTTATTGCTTTGTGTAAGCTGGTTTAAAGTAGAATAAACGGGATTTAACAAATCGCCCAAGGGTAAAGGAATATTACGTCCCCCATCGGCAGTTTGATAAGCACCCTGAAAAGCCACTGTTGGTAAAAAAAAACTCTTTGCTGTTTTTAAAGCATATTGTGCCTTTTCTAAAGAGATGTTTTTCTGCTGCAACACAATATTATTTTTAAAAGCATCGGCTACATAACCATCCAATAGCTGTTGTCCATTTGCAAAAGACACAGTAAAGATTAATAGAACAGCGATTGTAAATAATTTTAACTGACTAAAAAAATTCATAATTAACAGTGTTAATATATATTATTTTAAACCTTGCAGGATTTTGATAAAACCATCAAAAGTCTGGTCCATAATGTTATTTCCTTCCAAAACGGGTAGTTTGGCTGATGCCACATGATCTAAATGACCCTGTAGCTTTAAACTGCATAAACCATGCATTAACGACCATACGTTTAAAGCAAAAGTATTCGCTTCAAAGCCTGTAAAATAACCGGCGTGCTGGCAATCCTCAACTGTTTTGATTAATGCGGCAAAAGACTGCTCGCCTTCTTCCCATTCTTCATCAGCACAATGATTTTTAACAAATTCAATGGGTTCTTTCTGAATAAACATCAGTTCATAAAAATCAGGGTTGTTTAAAGCAAAGCTCATGTAAACCCGCCCCATAGCCTTTAATCGTTCAAAAGGCTCGTATACATGTTGTAAAACCATAAATTGCGTACCTAATAATTTAAAGCCTTCCTGGTGTAAGGCATACATAATATCTGTTTTATCTTTGTAGTATAGATAAATTGTAGTTGGACTAAATTCTATCTTTTCTGCTATTTTACGTATTGAGGTTGCATCGTAACCCTCCCTTAGAAAAAGCTCTTTGGCGGCATCCAAAATCCTTTGACGCAAATCTTCCTTATGCTTCTCTTTTCGCTCTTTTATTCCCATGATAATTTATTAACACCGCAAACATAGTTAACACTGTTAATAAAATGAAATATTTTAAATATTTTTTTTCTAAACCATGTTCCAAATATTAGCAGGATACAACCTCGTTTGATTTACAATAATGATTTAACCGGCTCCATTCATCATTTATCAAACGTTTGTGTAAAATGAGCGGCTATTTTCTGACAGTTTTATAGAATTGGCTATGTATAAAACCCTTATCTTTGCACAAATCATAATTAAAACATCATGCTTAAAGGATTTTTTAACGTACCAATACCGGTAAACGAACCTATTTTAAACTATGCTCCGGGCAGCAAAGAACGTGCACTTTTAAAAGAAGCACTTGCCGAAGCCCGTGCTCACCAGCAAGATATCCCAATGTATATTGGTGGTAAAGCGGTGCATACTTCAAAAAAAGGTAAAGTTGTTCCTCCACACGATCATCAACATATTTTAGCCCAATTTAGCATTGGCGATAAAACACACATTAATCAGGCTATTGATGCTGCATTGGCAGCAAAACCAGACTGGGAAAATTTAACCTGGGAACACAGAGCGGCTATCTTTTTAAAAGCGGCTGATTTAATTGCAGGCAAATACCGCTATAAATTAAATGCAGCAACCATGCTTGGCCAAAGTAAAAATGCTTACCAGGCTGAAATTGATGCGGCTTGTGAGCTGATTGATTTCTTACGCTTCAACGTAAGTTATATGGTTGATATTTACAAGCAACAACCTCCTGTATCGCCAAGAGGAAGCTGGAACCGTGTAGAGCAACGCCCGTTAGAAGGTTTTGTATTTGCACTTACCCCTTTTAACTTTACGGCCATTGCCGCAAACTTACCTGCTTCGGCAGCCATGATGGGCAATGTTGTGGTTTGGAAACCTGCAGATACACAGGTTTACGCAGCAAACCTATTAATGGAAATTTTCCGTGAGGCGGGTTTACCTGATGGCGTAATTAATTTAGTTTATGCTGACGGGCCTGAAACCGGAGATGTAGTTTTTAACCACGCAGATTTTGCTGGTATTCATTTTACGGGTTCAACCAAGGTGTTCCAGGAAATATGGAAAACCATTGGCACAAACATTCATAAATATAAATCGTACCCACGCATTGTGGGCGAAACTGGAGGTAAAGATTTTATCCTTGTTCACCCTTCGGCCCAGGTTGATATTGCCAATACAGCAATTGTTCGTGGTGCTTTTGAATACCAGGGACAAAAATGCTCTGCAGCAAGCCGTGTTTATATTGCTAAAAGCTTATGGCCAGCCATTAAAGAATTAATGATTCGTGATTTGGCAACCTTTAAAATGGGTGGAACTGAAGATTTTGGTAATTTTATCAATGCAGTTATTGATGAGCGTTCTTTTGATAAATTAGCTAAATACATCGATCAGGCTAAAAAAGATAAAGGTGTGGAAATTATTGCTGGTGGAAATTACGATAAGAGCAAAGGCTATTTTATTGAGCCTACTGTTTTAGTTGTGGATGACCCTAAATATACCACGATGAGCGAAGAATTATTCGGTCCGGTTTTAACTGTTTATGTTTACGAGGACAAAGATTTTGACCAGGTTTTAGAGTTGGTTGATACAACTTCTCCTTACGCTTTAACCGGTGCTTTTATAGCGCAAGATCGTTATGCAATTGACAAAGCTTCTCATGCTTTACGTAATGCAGCAGGTAACTTTTATATAAATGATAAATGTACAGGTGCAGTAGTTGGCCAACAGCCATTTGGTGGTGCCAGGGGTTCGGGTACAAATGATAAAGCAGGTTCGATGATTAATTTATTACGCTGGGTTTCTCCACGTACGATTAAAGAAGTTTTTGAATCTCCAACAGATTATCGCTATCCGTTTTTAGCCCAAGATTAATCTTTATAAATTTCCGCTGCTCTGCCGGCGTTTAAAATAGAAAACCCCTGCGCAATCAGGGGTTTTTCTGTTATAGCACTTTATGAGAATTAAATGATCTTTAAACCATCGCTTTTATCAATTTTTACTAATTTAGGGCTATCCAAATCAAACACTCCAAAATAGCGCTTAACTATGGTAGCCTGCATAAACTGCAAACAATCACTAACGGAAAACTACTGTTCTAACTGCGGGCACCCCGCAAAACTTAAAAGAATTGATGCACATTATATACAGCATGAAATTGAGCATGTGTTACACTTCGAAAAAGGAATTTTTTACACCGTAAAGGAGTTGTTGATCAGGCCAGGAGATAGTGTAAAAGAATTTATATCCAACAACAGAAACAGGCTTGTTAAGCCCATTATCTACATCATTGTAACTTCGTTAATTTACTCTATAATATCCCACTTATTTCATACCGAGGATGGCTACATTAACCTTACCCAGGAAGGTAACCCTACCGTAAATAAAATTTCTGCATGGGTACAAGCTCATTATGGATATGCAAATATCATAATGGGTGTGTTTATTGCCATGTGGGCAAAGCTTTTTTTCAGAAAATACAATTATAACTTCTTCGAAATCTTAATCCTGCTGTGCTTTATAATGGGTACAAGTATGTTAATATATGCAGTTTTTGCCGTTATTGAAGGTTTAACCAAATTTTCATTAATGCAAATTGGTGCTGCGTTGGGTTTTATATACTGTACCTGGTCAATAGGACAATTTTTCGATAGAAAGAAAATTGCAAGCTACTTTAAGGGTTTTGCTGCCTATATATTAGGCATGATTACGTTTGGCTTGGGCATTGCCTTTATTGCTATCGTGTATGATGTAATTTTGAAACATGCATAATCTGCCCCCGACCTATTCAAAATGAGTTAAAAAAACATTGCGTATTCCCTACCCATTTGATTTAAAATTAAATTAATTTGGAAGGCATTAACTAAAGCTCTTTTGTTCTTTACGGCCCCCCATCCCAATGAAATATCGGGATGCCAATGCAATAGGGCTTATTTTAAAGATTGCTGTCATATGGCAAACACTGGCTTCATTATCAATTCTTTAAAACCAATCTTATTTTTCCATGTTTTATAGTTGGACTCGATAATTAGACATTGATTTTGGACATTATGAGATGGGCTTAATGCGGCCATCATTCTAAATTTATTTCAGAATGTTAATTTCAGACAATCATCGGGTTCGGGCTAACATTAATATTAAAAGACCATGAAAAACGAAAACAACAAGAATCTTGGAGATAAAGACTTAGAGAATAATGCCGACCGCTCAAACATGCCTGGTCATCAGGTTCCACGCCACCGCAGCAACGATAATGAAAGTAAAAATAAAGTTAAAAGTGAAGCGGGGAATTTAGCCAGAGACTTTGGAAAAGGTGATTTTGGATCAGAGGAGGCCCGCAGCGATGCCGGAAAAGGCAACAAAGGCCACGCAGGAAATATGCCCAATACAGAAAAGAAATAAAAAAGCCCCAGCCTAAGCTGGAGCTTTCAGAACTAAAAAAAATACATCTTTTGGGACGTGTTAACTTACTTTAAACGCAGGTGATACATCATCAAGACCTTTTGTTGTTACTTTAAGATCTTTAATTATACCTGATTTTAAACTATATACCCATGCATGTACAGAAAGTTCCTGGCCATTAGCCCAGGCACTTTGCACAATGGAGGTATTCATAATATTTGCTGCGCCTTCAATGGCGTTTAATTCTACCAAACGATCAAACCTTTGATCAGGATCTTTAATGGTTTCCATTTCACGGTCGTGCATACGGTACACATCGCGGATGTTGCGTAACCAATTATCAATTATCCCTACTTGTTTGTTGCCCAATGCAGCTTTAACACCTCCACAACCATAATGGCCACAAACAATTACATGTTTAACCTTTAATACGTTTACGGAATAATCCAGTACAGAAAGCATATTCATGTCGGTATGTACAACTACATTGGCTATGTTACGGTGAACAAAAATATCGCCGGGCATGGTGTTGGTAATCTGGTTGGCCGGTACACGGCTATCTGAGCAACCAATCCACAATACCGGCGGACTTTGTCCTGCAGATAATTTATCAAAGTAGGTCGAATCAGCTTTGATCATGTCTTCAACCCAGTCCTTATTGCCTTTTAAAAGGCTATCGTATGTTATATCTTTTGTTTCAATTGTTTTTGCGCACATAATTTTTTAATTATTAATATCATCAACTATTTTGTTTGTTAATTTAGGAACCGTGTAATGTTTTTGTACATTTTCCAGGGTTACAACAATTCCTTTTGTATAGGCATTGTGTTTGTAATTAAAAATGGTTTCTAAAACGTCCGGATCAATATATCTGGAATTTGAACCATCAATAATTACATTGGTTTCTTTTGGAATATTTGTTAAAACCACTTGTATTGCTGCTTTATTTAAGAACGAAACTTCTTCGGCAAGTTTAATCCTAATGTTCTTTTTGTCGCCCTCATTCTGTATTTTATAAAAGAATGGATTACGCATATTGGTACGAAGCAGATAAAATATTGATACCAACATTCCTATAGCTACCCCTTTAAGTAAATCGGTAAACAATACCGCTACAACCGTTACCACAAATGGTACAAACTGATCCCATCCTTTATGATACATATGTTTAAACAAACTAATTCTGGTAAGTTTATAACCAGTAACCAAAAGTATTGCGGCTAAACAGGAAAGCGGAATCATATTGATAACCTGAGGAATGAAAAGCAATGAAAGTAACAACCAGCCGCCATGAAAAATTGCAGACATCTTGGTTCTTCCACCCGCATTTACATTGGCCGAACTTCTTACAATAACTGATGTCATAGGCAAACCACCCAGCATCCCACTGGTTATGTTACCAATACCTTGTGCAACAAGTTCTCTATTGGTGGGCGATACTCTTTTTATCGGGTCTATTTTATCAACAGCCTCAATACTTAAAAGAGTTTCCAAACTGGCAACCACAGCAATGGTTGCTGCTACAATATAAACGTCTTTATTACCCAAAGCAGAAAAATCTGGCATCGTAAATAAGCCGACAAACTCTCCCCATCCGCTCACTACAGGAATGTTTACAATTTGATCAGGTCTTAACTGGTAAGTAGTTCCGGCAAAAACCAAACCACCAACAACCCCTAATACCACAACCAATAATGGAGCAGGCACAATGCTTAATTTTTTAAACTTAGGCCAAAAAATTAATATGGCAACGGATAATGAACTAATAACAATTGCGGCGACGCTTACATGGCTTAATGCAGAACTAATGGCAGAAAAAGTATTTTCATGGTCTTTTTGAAAGAAACCTTCATCACCTGGAAAATCTGAATCTACACCAACGGCATGCGGTAATTGTTTTAAAATCAATATCAGGCCAATTGCAGCAAGCATTCCTTCAATAACACTGGAAGGGAAATAATTGCCAATAGTACCGGCTTTTATTAAACCCAAAACCATTTGAAAAATACCCGCCAACACGACAGCCAACAGGAAAATCTGGTAACTTCCCAATTGTGCTATTGCCCCTAAAACGATAACCGTTAAACCTGCTGCCGGCCCGCTAACACTTAATTGTGACCCACTAATGGAAGCCACAATGATACCGCCCACAATACCCGAAACTAATCCGGCAAATAATGGTGCACCCGAGGCTAAAGCAATACCCAAACATAAAGGTAAGGCCACCAGAAAAACCACAATACTTGAAGGTAAATCTTTCTTTAAATTCTTTTTAAGAAAATATTTTTTAACATCCGAACCTGAAAAAGTCGGCTTATTCTTTTGCATAACAATATAAATTATCTAATAAATTTTAACGAAAAAATCGCGGAAACCCATTATAAATCAACGTATTAAAGAATTTAAGCGCCACTAAAAATCATTCAAAAGCGGGTATACTTCTTAAAAGTTAATTTTTCTGGATTAATCCCAAAAGAAATTAGATAAAGTTTGGAGGCGGCGTTGGCACGGTGGCATGATATGGATCTACATACCTTTTAAAATGCTCAAAGAAACTATTGGTAATGTAAAAGTGGCCAGAAGAAAACTCATAAGATACCAATGGGTAGTTTACCTCAATTAATTTAAAATCGGTAAATTTTGCTGTGCCCTTTGAAGCATCTTTACTACAATCATGCTCTAATTCGATTTGCATAATTACAGCATTCATAATTTCCTTGTCAATGTTGGTAAAAAATACTGGTGCACCAGATATGCCCATCTTTGCAATAAAGATGCCCATAAAGGCTGCTACAATCAGATATTTATACTTTCTTAAAAACATTAACAGAATCTATTTCACTTGTTTCATTGCAAAAATAACACCATAATTGGTTTTTCAATGCATTTGGCTGTAAAAAAAATGTAATATAATCCAGCCCATAAATTGAATATAAAGATTTAATTTCGCAATCATGAAGAGATTACTGTTGCTAACCATCTTATGCTCGCCTATTTTATTGTACGCACAAAATAATAATGCACCGTCCAGTTACGACCCTCATGAGATTGCAATAACTGGTTATTTACAAACACAATTTCAAAAAGCACAGTCGGCAGGAATTACTTCTTTTTCGGGCGGCGATTTTTCTGCCAATTCCGACAGCAGGTTTATGATTAGACGGGGCCGTATAAAAATAGATCGGGTAGATAAATACACCAGTATTGTTTTTCAACTTGATGCAACACAAAATGGTGTGCAGTTAATGGATGCATTTATCCAGCTTCGCGAGCCAAAGTATAAAGAAATTAAATTTACAGCGGGTTTATTTAACCGCCCCTTTGGTTATTCAATTGTTTATTCTTCCGGATACAGAGACTTTCCTGAAAGGCCCAGGGTATTTCAAACCTTAATGCCCAGAGAACGCGATCTTGGTGCTTTAATTGGTTATCAGCCACAAAATAAATTTAAATTTTTAAATCTTGAATTTGCGGTGGTCAATGGCAGTGGGTTAACGGCAAGGGATTATGATTCGAAAAAAGACTTTATTGGAAACATTGCCTTTAAATTCGACAGTTTGGCAAATAAAAAATTAAATATTGGTTTCGGAAGTTCCATTTATAGAGGGTATGTAAGAAGCAACACAAAAACTTATTACAGCGCTACAAATAGCGGTTATACCAGCAATACAAATGATAATATTTTAGGCACCTACCTGGACAGAAACTATTATGGTGCAAACCTGCAGGTTCAATATGAAAATAGTTTTGGTAAAACCAGTTTTAAATCGGAATATGTTGCGGGTTTACAGCCTGGAGTAGCAAGCTCTGTTGATTTAAAAGGACCTTATGCAAGCCAGAGTTTTGCCACCCAGCCGGCTACCAATTTATACGAAAGGCATTTTAACGGTTATTATTTCTGGCTGACACAAGAATTATGGAAAACCAAACTTACGGCACTTTTGGCTTACGATGTTTACGATCCAAATACAAATGTTAGCGGTAGCTTAATTGGCCAGCCAAACAGTTTTACTACTGCAGGCGATATTAAGTATGCCACACTTGGCTACGGGCTTTCCTATCAGTTAAATGGCCGACTAAAATTTACGCTTTACAATGAACACGTTGAAAATGAAAAAACAGCCGTAGAAGGATTTGACCAGGATATTAGAGACGATGTATTTACTGCACGTTTGCAATACCGCTGGTAATTTTTAATTTTAAAGAATCATATCATCTAAAATGGATAAGAAAATAGCTTTATTACAAGATAAAATACAACAGGCAAATCTGGGTGGTGGCCAGGCCCGAATTGATAGTCAGCATAAAAAAGGAAAATTAACGGCCCGTGAACGTATTCACTTTTTAATGGATGAAGGCAGTTTTGAAGAAATTGGAATGATGGTTACCCACCGCAGCACCGATTTTGGAATGGAACGAGAGAAGTACCTTGGAGATGGCGTAATTACAGGCTATGGAACGGTTAATGGGCGTTTAACTTATGTTTTCTCTCAGGATTTCACCGTTTTTGGAGGCTCCTTATCCGAAACCCACGCCGAAAAAATTTGTAAGTTAATGGAAATGGCCATGAAAAATGGCGCTCCGTTGATAGGCTTAAATGATAGTGGCGGTGCCCGTATCCAG
Organism: Pedobacter nototheniae; assembly: GCF_032678625.1. GTDB lineage: Bacteria > Bacteroidota > Bacteroidia > Sphingobacteriales > Sphingobacteriaceae > Pedobacter > Pedobacter nototheniae_A. The sequence goes on from NZ_JAVTSO010000007.1 coordinate 158,688, forward strand.
GAAGGTGTAGTTTCTTTAGGCGGATATGCTGATATTTTTTACAGAAATGTACAGGCATCAGGCGTTATCCCGCAGTTATCTGCAATTATGGGCCCTTGTGCCGGTGGTGCCGTATATTCTCCGGCCATTACCGATTTTATATTAATGGTGGAAAACACCTCTTATATGTTTGTAACCGGCCCGAATGTGGTTAAAACGGTTACGCATGAAGAGGTTACTTCCGAAGAACTGGGCGGGGCAAGTACACATGCCACAAAATCGGGCGTAACACATTTTGCCTGTGCCAATGAAATTGAAGCCATTAACCACGTTAAAAAATTGCTAAGCTATATGCCTCAAAATTGTGAGGAAATGGCAGAAATGCGCCCCTACGAACAGGGCGATGAAAGCAGGCCGGACTTAAATACGTTTATGCCACAAAATGCTTCACAGCCTTATGATATTCGTGAAGTAATATCGGCAGTTGCCGATGCAGAGAGCTTTTTGGAGGTGCATGCAGCTTTTGCCGAAAATATTGTGGTTGGTTTTGCCCGCCTCGCGGGCAGAAGCATTGGTATAGTAGCCAATCAACCCGCCTACCTTGCCGGTGTTTTAGACAGTAATTCTTCTACTAAAGCCGCACGTTTTGTTCGTTTTTGCGATTGTTTTAACATACCACTTTTAGTTTTTGAAGATGTTCCTGGTTTTTTACCCGGCACAGACCAGGAATGGAACGGAATCATCACCAATGGGGCTAAACTTTTATATGCATTTAGCGAAGCTACTGTACCCCGTATAACCGTAATTACCCGCAAAGCTTATGGTGGTGCCTACGATGTAATGAACAGCAAGCACATTGGTGCAGATATGAATTATGCATGGCCAAGTGCCGAGATTGCGGTAATGGGTGCAAAAGGCGCAGCAGAAATTATCTTTAAAAGAGAAATCACCACTGCGGAGGATCCTCAGGAAAAATGGCTTGAAAAAGAAAAACTCTATTCTGATATCTTCGCTAATCCTTACCGTGCAGCAGAACGTGGCTTTGTTGATGAAGTAATAGAACCTTCACAAACCCGTATTAAATTAATCCGTGCTTTTAAAATGTTAGAAAATAAAGTGGTTAATAACCCCAGAAAAAAACACGGAAACATACCTTTGTAAACCGAATGGAATAAGGCGCAGGACTTAAATCTTTCCTGCACCTTAACCTGAAGCTTCAAAGTTTTAATTTAAAATGCAAATTACTCCAAAATTATCCCGCACCGATATCCTGCTAATGGCTTTTTGTACAGGCCTTATCGTTGCAAATATTTACTACTGCCAGCCATTAGTAATTTTAATCGCCAAAGATTTTAACATTACCGAAAGTTATGCCGGACGAACAACTTATTTAACCCAAATAGGTTACGCCCTTGGCTTGTTTCTTTTGGTACCACTTGGCGATATGTTTGAACGCAAAAAACAAATTCTTTTAATTACGGCCTTAGCAATTTTTGCCTTGCTGATTGCTGCAGTTTCTAAAACTTTTTTCCTACTGGAAATTGCCAGTGTACTAATTGGCGCATGCTCCATAGTACCGCAACTTATTTTACCCATGGCAGCAAATTTAAGTACAGACCAAAACCGCGGCACCAACATCGGCATGATTATGAGTGGATTGCTGGTTGGCATTTTAGCTTCAAGGGCTGTTAGCGGAAGCATTGGCTTTTGGCTGGGCTGGAGAGCCGTTTATTATATGGCCGCAGCCATTTGTTTACTGCTTATTGCTTTAATGGCTAAACGTTTTCCCAAAAGTTATCCCGCCTTTAAAGGAAATTATAAAGAATTAATGAGTTCGATGTTTAGCTACATCAGAACACAACCGGTTTTGCGCGAAACGTCGATTATAAATTTTTTGGCTTTTGCCATTATCAGTGCTTTTTGGACTACCATGGTTTTATTTTTAGCCAATCCGCCATTTAACTTTCAAACGCTGGAAATTGGTTTATTTGGTATTGCCGGGGCGGCCGGGGCTTTAGCGGCTCCACTGGTTGGAAAATTAAGCGACGGCAAGAATCCACGCAAGAATTTAATGACTGGTTTTATTTTACAAATTGTAAGCATCGCATTTTTCTATTTCACAGGAAACCATCTATATTTATTTGTAATCGGAATTGTACTGATCGATATTGCCCAACAAGCCATACATGTAACCAACCAAACCCGGATTTACACGCTAATTCCGGAAGCACGAAACCGCCTGAACACCATTTTCATGTCGGTAAGTTTTATTGGTGCAAGTTGTGGTTCTGCCTTGGGCCTATGGTTGTGGGATAAGGGCGGCTGGACACTTTTTTGCTATGGCATGACTGCAATCATTATACTCAACGTTTTGATTTACTTCTTTTATGGAAAGAAAAAGTTTACGGCCGTTTAATTAAATATTTCTTATTTAAAATATTATATCCATCAGACAAGGAATTCATCATTTGTTTTTATTTTAGCCATGTTACCAATGGTTGTAAAACCAAAAATATAATTCATGGTTCAAATAGAGCAGATATTTCCATCATTAACCTGGCGAATCAGACATGAAGTGATGTACCCAGATCATCCCTTTGATTTTGTAAAATTGGAAGAAGATTTCGATGGCATTCATTTCGGCTTGTACGCCGATCATAAATTAACGGGTGTAGTTTCTTTATTTTCTGAAGGAAGTGTTTACCAGTTCAGAAAGCTTGCTATTTTAGCTGATGTACAAAAAAGCGGTTATGGTTCTCAATTGCTCCAGTATGTAATCGATTTCTGCGAGATTCAAAAGGCAACAAAACTGTGGTGTAATGCCCGGGTAAATGCAAAAGAATTTTATGTTAAATTTGGTTTTCAGGCAACCAATCAGGTCTTTTTTAAAGATGGATTTGATTTTGTGGTAATGGAAAAGGAATTTTAGATTGTAGATTTACAATTTAAAAACAGAAGAACAAGAATAATAAATTAGATTAACGGATTTGCTTGGTGTTTCATCAGGTTAAAAACCGAAATCTAAACTCTAAAATAAGATTATGGCAAAGAAAAAAGAAGAAGAAAATAAGAAAAAACATGTTCCTGTAGTGACTAAAAAATCATTGCAGTTTTTTGAAGAATATATTAATAACCCTGCGCCTACTGGTTACGAATGGGAAGGGCAAAAGCTTTGGTTAAACTACTTAAAGCCATATATTGATGAACATTTTATTGATAATTATGGAACAGCGGTCGGTGTAATTAATCCAAAAGCTGAATATAAAGTTGTTATTGAGGCACATGCCGACGAAATTTCCTGGTATGTAAATTACATTACAAGTGATGGTTTAATTTATGTGATCCGTAACGGGGGTTCCGATCATCAGATTGCACCTTCTAAGCGTGTAAATATCCATACAGAAAATGGTTTGGTAAAAGCTGTTTTTGGATGGCCTGCTATTCACACCCGCCATGGCGAAAAAGAACAGGCACCGGAATTAAAGAATATTTTTCTGGATTGCGGCTGTACAACCAAAGAGGAAGTAGAAAAACTGGGAATCCATGTGGGTTGTGTAATTACTTACGAAGACGAATTTATGGTTTTAAATGACCGTTATTATGTTGGCCGCGCTTTGGATAACCGTGCTGGTGGTTTTATGATTGCCGAGGTTGCTCGTTTATTAAAAGAAAATAAAAAGAAGCTGCCATTTGCATTATACATTGTAAATTCGGTACAGGAAGAAATTGGTTTACGTGGTGCAGAAATGATTGCTGAACGCATAAAACCTCATGTTGCCATTGTAACAGATGTAACGCACGACACGACTACGCCAATGATTAATAAAAACATTCAGGGCGATTTAGCGGCCGGAAAAGGTCCGGTAGTTTCTTATGCACCTGCGGTACAAACCAATCTGAACAAACTGTTAATCAAAACTGCCGAAAAAAATAACATTCCATTTCAGCGCCAGGCTTCATCCCGTTCAACAGGAACGGATACAGATGCTTTTGCTTATTCCAATGGTGGCGTTCCTTCTGCATTAATATCTTTACCATTACGCTACATGCACACTACTGTAGAAATGGTGCACAAGGAAGATGTGGATAATGTAATCAGCTTAATTTACGAAAGCTTGTTAAACATTAAAGCAGGACAGGATTTCAGAGAATTTAAATAAGACCAACAGAAAGGCAGCAATTGATTTGCTGCCTTTCTTGTTTAAGAAAACAATTAAATAAAAATGTGGCACAACACTAAAATAAGTAAGCTTTTTGGAATTAAATATCCAATATTACTTGGCCCTATGGGTGGTGGTTTTTCTACTGCTGATCTTTTAGCTGAAGTATCAAATGCAGGTGGTTTAGGTAGTTATGGCGCTTATACTTTAACACCTGCACAAATTTTAGATGCTGCTGAAGAAATTAAATCAAAAACCAGCAAACCTTATAATATTAACCTCTGGGTAAATGATGTGGATGACCAGCTTAAAAATTACCCAAAAGAAAATTTAATAAAGGTACAGGCTTTATTCAAACCTTATTTCGACGAATTAAACATTCCGCTGCCCGATTTATCAACTGAAATCTTCTCTAAATTTGAGCAGCAGGTAGAAATGATCTTTAAAATTAAACCTGCCGTTTTTAGTTTTATTTTCGGCATTCCTGATAAAGCAATATTAAAAGAATGCAACAGGATTGGCATTAAAACTATTGGCGCTGCAACCACTTTTAATGAAGCATTATTATTGGAAGAGGCCGGAGTAGATGCCATTGTAGCTGCTGGTTTTGAAGCAGGCGGACATCGGCCTTCTTTTCTGAAACTTGCACAGGATTCGTTAACTGGTACTTTTGCCCTGATTCAGCAAATAAAAACAGAAATTAAAACCCCGCTTATTGCTGCCGGAGGAATTACAAACGGCAGAGGAATTGCTGCTGCATTAACCTTAGGAGCCGATGCTGTACAACTGGGTACGGCTTTCTTGGCCTGTAATGAATCTAATGCAACTGCGGTACACAAGTCACTCCTGCTTGCTGAAAAACCTGTTCAAACGGTTTTATCTAAATCCATGACTGGAAGAATGGGTAGAATGATTGGTAACAGAATTACAGAAAACGTCTCTTTTGAAACTGAAGTATTACCTTTTCCCCTGCAAACCCGGTTTTTATTGCCGTTGAAAAATGCTGCGCTGGCCCAGGGCAAAACAGATTTGGTTAATTTATGGTCAGGGCAAAATAACTCAGGTTTAAAATACACCGAAACAAAGGCTTTAATGGAAGCGCTGATAACAGAAACCAACACTTTATTGCTGCAAAATTAAGCGTATAAAAAACCCCCTAAATTCATCAGGGCTTAGCTTTTATAAATTATCCATTTCCTTCTTAATTCCGGGCAAATGGCTTGGTACAAGGATCACATTATGATCAAAAATTAGGATCCGAAAAATTGGTAGCAGCATCTGGAAATAAAAATAAGATCTTTTTAAGTTTAATCTGTATATGATTAAGCACTTTCAACAATCTACTTTTCAACATCTAAACTTCGCTTATTAATAGCATTATTTCTGGTTTTTTACAGTTGAAATATCTAATTCAAAAGGAATTTCCTGACTAAATTCTCCGTTATCCTTTTTAAATCTAATAATCATTGTAGCTGGTTTTTTCACATATTTAGCTAATACCATCTCATTTGAAGGCACATAACTATCCATACGAAAGGTTGCCAACGGAAGGAGCTTATTGCCTTCTTCAAAAGCATAAATCTCTACCATATTCTCTATTGAAAGCTCATTCTTTTTAACAATTAGAGTTACTCCATCTGCAGCCATGTTTAACCCTTTTGGTAGCTGGTTAACATTAAACTCTTTATCAAAATAATTAGTCACGCTTAAATCAATCTTGCCAATTACTTTTGTAGCAGATGCATTTTTCATCGCAAACTTTACCGCATTTAGATTATAACTTCTGTTTGAATAGCCAACATTCAAGTCATTTTTGGCATTATCCATTTGATCAATACCTACAGTATCTTTCTTATTTCCAATAAACTTAATATCCTCAAAACTCATGCTCATATGCCCATTGTTAAAACCATGCGGCAGCGATGCGTATAACAAGACATAATCAGGTTCATCTCGCTTAACCGGTAATGTTGCGTAACCAATCTTTAATAATTTAGCCACATTTTCTTTGGTAATGTTTTCCAGCGGCAGGTATTCCTGCTGATCTTGCCCCGCCTTCCCTATTGCCTGTTGTGGCATTTTATTGCCTAAATCTATGGTTTCGACATGGCCTTTATTTGATCTCAAAAAGAAATCGACCCGACCAACTTTGCCGCTGGCCTTAAGATTTAAAATATGAATAGGATGAAACTTATGAAGAGAATCCTGATCTTCTTCTTTATACTTTGAGCGAATATCCATGTATTCTGATGTCAATTCAGGATAAGGCATATCATGGTTTCTATACCATAAATAATGTCTAAAATCGTTTATTCTTCCATCGCTTACAAGCGTTTTGCCTTTTTCGTCAGCTAAACTGATGTTTAAACGTGCAAAATCCACTTTTATCAAACTATCCTTAACCGTTGTTTGACCAGAATTAGGTGTTTCAATACTCTCGCTTATAAACAAATATTTATCATAGCCCGGCTGTTTATACTCTTCTACTCTTTTCTTTTCACTGAAATCTTTCCTATCAAAACTATCATACGTATAATCATAACTTTGCCTGTTGCCCTTATTTTCAACCATAAGGGTAACACCATCATTTGTCATATCAAGCAAGGTAATTTCTGCACTATCTTTCAGTATTGATTTACCAATGTCATTTTTACTGAGCGAAAATTTATAATAAGTATCTGGCACAAAAACAGAAAGGCTTACCTGTATTGATCCATCTTTTTGTGGTGTAAATATATAATGGTGTGGGTATTGAAGATCAGCTGCCCCAAGATCAGGCTCAATCTGATTTCCATTAAGCGTTAGTTTAAAACTTTTTTGTAATTCGGCCTTAAAAGAAGAAATATTGAAGATACTATCTTTATATATCGCTGGATCAGTATTTGCATCATACAAATCGAGGTTGCGGTAAAAGCCTGTTGAGTGGTATTTATCTTCCAGTTTGGCATAATCAAGAAATAACTTTTGCCTTTCATTTAAGCCACTTTTACAAGCGCTTAAAAAAATCACTGTAAAAATCCCTGCGGTAATAAATGTTTCGAGAACGCTCATTTTTCTCATAGAATATTTTGTTTTAACGGTTAGAAAATTTTAAATCATAACACAAAATTGCAGCCAAAATTTAGAAGAGCACAAAAAATAAATCCATCCTCCCTTTGCAGAAATGATTAGTCCTTTTTTATCATAATAAAGTGATATTTGATTATGGATTTCTACAGTTCTGAGAAAGAAAAAAACACATTCAATAAATACAATAATGTGACTACAGCAAGCTCCTCTTAGTGTAAATAAGCAGTTACCCTGCTGCATGGCAGCTTAAATTTTCCAATATTTGAAAACCAAACATCAAATACACCCGGAAATGATTAAAAGATTACACCTCTATTTCTTAATAGCAGGCTCGTGCATTGCATTAAATGCTTCTGCACAGGATGCCGTTAGCTACCAAACACCCCCTAAAGAAATTGCCGATTTATTACTGGCAAAGCCAACACCTGGTGTTAGCATTGATGGTAAAGCAGAGTGGATTTTATTTAGCGAGCGCAATTCTTATCCTTCTGTTGAGGAATTGGCCATGCCAGAATATCGCATTGCAGGTTTAAGGCTTAACCCAAACAATTACGCACCAAGCAGGCAAACTTATATCAATAATTTCAGCCTGAAAAATATTAAAAGTAATCAAACCTTTCAGGTTACGGGCTTACCAACACCGCTTTATGCCGGAAACATTAGCTGGAATCCTTCAGAAAGCAAAATAGCTTTTACCAACACCACCCAAAAAGGAGTTGATTTATACATTATTGATGTAGCAACCAAAAAAGCTGCAAAGGTTAATAAAGCCTTTTTAAATGTAATTTTAGGAAGTGGTGTAACCTGGTTAAACGATCAAACCGTAATTTACCGTGCGGTAACCAAGCCTGCAAACACGGCGCCGGTAAAACCTTTAATGCCTAAAGGACCAACCATTCAGCAAAACCTGGGCAAAGCAGCACCAAGTGCTACTTACCAGGATTTAATCAAATCGCCATACGATGAGCAATTATTTGAGTTTTTTGGCACTTCCCAACTGGTAAAAAATACTGCTGGTGTAGAAACGCCGATTGGCAAACCTGCAATTTATGGATCGGTTAGTTTATCGCCAGATAAAACCTATATGATGATAGAAACCATCCGCAAACCATTTTCCTACCTGGTATCTGCCGGAGGCTTTCCGTCTACAGTAAGCATTACAGATTTAACGGGTAAAGTGGTAAAAGTATTGGCAGAACTGCCTTCATCAGAAGGTACGCCTTCTGGGTATGACAACACACAAAACGTTCCACGTAGTTTCGACTGGCGCGATGATGAACCCGCTACCATAACCTGGGCTAAACCATTAGATAGTGGTTTAATCAAAAAGAATGTACCTTTTCATGATGCCGTTTATGCTTTGAGTGCGCCTTTTACCGGAGCGGAAAAAGAACTGTTTAAAACGCAAACACGCTATCGTGGTGTACAATGGGGCGATGCCAATCTGGCGCTAATCTCTGAAGGTTTACGCAGCAAACAAACCAGTAAAGTAAGCCGTTACAATCCAACAACCGGTGTTATTGAAGAATTATACAGCCGCAATCAAACCGATGCTTATGGCAATCCGGGATCTGCTGTAACCACAAAAAACAAATATGGCCGTCAGGTTATCCATACGGTTGATAATGGTACAAAGTTATTAATGAACAACCCGGTCGGATCATCAGAAAAAGGTGATTTGCCTTTTCTGGCTAAGTTTGATTTATCGACAAAGAAAAATGAAATTATCTGGCGTAGTGCTGAAGGTACTTTTGAATATGTAAGCGATGTGATTGATCCTGATAAACTGGTATTGTTAACCCGTAAAGAAAGCCAGAAATTAGTACCCAACTACTACATTAAAAATTTAATTTTAAGAATTGCAGATCGTCCGATTACGGATTTCAAAAACCCTTACCCATCACTGGAAGGCATTACCAAAGAAAAAATTTCATACAAACGTGCCGATGGCGTTGATTTAACCGGAGATTTATATTTACCGAAAGGTTATAACAAAGATAAAGATGGCCCATTGCCTACTTTAATATGGGCTTACCCACGCGAATTTAATTCGGCTGCCGATGCTGCACAAATTCGTGGATCGAAAGATAAATTTACCACCATTAGCTGGGCATCGCCAATATTTTGGGTAACCCGTGGATATGCGGTATTGGATAATGCAGAAATGCCAATTGTAGCTAAAGATGGCAAAAAACCTAATGATACCTTTGTGGATCAGTTACAGCTAAATGCAGAGGCTGCTATTAATAAACTGGCTGATTTAGGCGTGGGTGATAAAAAACGTATGGCCGTTGGCGGTCATAGTTATGGTGCATTTATGACGGCTAATCTTTTGGCGCATACCAACCTCTTTGCTGCAGGTATTGCACGAAGTGGTGCTTATAACAGAACCCTAACGCCTTTTGGTTTCCAGAACGAAGAACGTACCTATTGGCAGGTTCCTCAGCTGTATTACGAAATGAGCCCATTTAGTTATGCAGATAAAATTAAAACCCCGCTTCTTTTAATTCACGGTGATAGCGATGACAATCCTGGTACTTTCCCGATTAACAGTGAGCGTTTGTTTAATGCCATTAAAGGAGCCGGTGGAACAACCCGCTTTGTATTTTTACCTTATGAAGCACACAGTTACCGCGGAAAAGAAAATCTTCTTCACATGCTTTGGGAACAAGATCAATGGCTCGAAAAATATGTAAAAAACAAGAAATAACACATCCCTGATTCAACTTAAGATGCCCCAAACCGGGGCATTTTTTGTATCATCAAAATTATCTCCGTTACGATTTAGCATCTATTTTTTTGCCTACATTTATTCCGGTAAATTGAACATAAATCCAACTTATTTGTTAAGCTGTTATGGAGTACTTAGACTATTATAAAATTCTTGATATTAATAAAAATGCTTCAGCTGATGACATTAAAAAGGCTTATAGAAAACAGGCCCGAAAAAACCATCCCGATCTTAACCCTGGAAATGAAGAGGCCAATAAAAAATTTCAGCAAATTAATGAAGCAAACGAGGTCTTAAGCGATCCGGAGAAACGAAAAAAATACGATAAATACGGGAAAGACTGGCAACACGCCGATCAGTTCGAAGCCCAGCAGCAGCAGCAAAGACAATATCAATCTCAGAGCGGCGGCAGTGGTTATAATAGTTATTCAGGTGGATATGGAGGAGACGATTTTTCTGATTTCTTTTCTTCAATGTTTGGAGGCGGAGGTGGCCGAAGCAGCAGGCAATCTCCTTTTAAGGGACAGGATTACAATGCCGAGCTACAATTAAATCTTTTGGATGCTTACGCCACCCATAAGCAAACTTTAACCGTTAATGGCAAGCAAGTGCGCATTACCATTCCGGCCGGTGTAGAAAATGGGCAAAAAATAAAACTTCCGGGTTACGGTTCGGCAGGTGCAAATGGAGGTCCGCCCGGCGATCTGTATATTACCTTTAAAATAAACGAAGATGCGAGGTATAAACGTAAAGGCAATGACATTTATGTGCAGGAAGATATTGATTTATATACAGCCTTGCTTGGAGGCGAAAAAATCGTTGAAACCTTAACCGGAAAGGTTAAACTAAAAATTGCACCAGAAACGCAACCAGATACTACATTAAGGTTAAAAGGTAAAGGGTTTCCGGTTTATAAAAAGGAAAATCAATTCGGCGATTTATATATTAAATGGCAGGTAAAGCTACCAACAAACCTTAATACCGAGCAAAAAGAGTTATTCGAAAAACTTTCTAAACTGTAGGCTATGAAAAGTAATCTAATATCGATAGAAGACATTTGCGTGTTTCATAAAATAGAAATAAAATTTGTTCAGTCTTTAGAAGAGTATGGTCTGATCCAGACTACAATTATTAAAAAAACAGTTTTTCTCGATCCCGATGAACTGGTTAAACTTGAACATTATATCCGTTTACACCAGGAACTCGAAATTAACCTCGAGGGCTTGCATGCTGTTTCGCATTTATTAGGACAAATGCAAGATATGAAACAGGAAATAACGACACTCAAAAACGAAATTAATTATTACAAACATTTCTACTTACATTAATCAATCGTTTGTTTGAATATTAAGTGGAAAAGTAAAAATAAAAACTCAATCATTTTAAAATTAGTTTCTTAAATTGGGCGATCTAAAATAAAAAACATGAGCGATTTATCTGCTAAATTTATTGAGAAAATAAAATCATCCTACTCCCCTACAGGCTCTTATATTTATTTGGGAGCGGGCATGTTAGACGGACAGGTGTATAGCGAAGCTGAAGTAAATCTATCTTTAAAGATGATGAACAGGCATGGCCTTGTTGCAGGGGCTACCGGTACAGGTAAAACCCGTACCTTACAGTTATTAAGTGAGCAGCTATCTGATGCAGGCGTACCCGTTTTTATGCTCGATGTTAAAGGCGATTTATCAGGCTTAAACCAGCCTGGAGGAATAAATCCAAAAATAGAAGAAAGAGCACAACAACTTAATAAACCATTTACTCCTTCTGGCTTTCCTGTAGAAGTTTATTCGTTATCAGGAAAACTGGGTGCACAAATGAGGGCTACCGTACTGGAGTTTGGCCCTACTTTATTGTCAAAAGTTTTAGACTTAAATGACACCCAGGCAGGTGTTATGGCTGTTATTTTTAAATACGCCGATGACAATAAAATGCCGATAATTGATTTAAATGATTTAAAGAAATTAGTATCATATCTTTCAGAAGGCACAGGCGCTGCAGAAATTAAGAGCAGTTATGGCAGCATTTCTACTGCCACATCAGGCACCATGCTTAGAAAAATTGTCGCCATTGAGCAGCAAGGTTTAGGGGGCATGTTCGGCGAAAAATCTTTTGATACAGAAGATCTTTTTGAACGGGTAGATGGAAAAGGAATTATTAGTTTACTAAATATTGCCGATGTACAAAACCAGCCGGTTTTATACTCCACCTTTTTATTAAGCCTTTTAGCAGAATTATTTAACACCCTGCCAGAGGTTGGGGATTTAGATAAACCCAAATTGGTTTTCTTCTTTGATGAAGCGCACCTGCTATTTAAAAACTCATCAAAAGCATTTCTGGAGCAAATAGAAACGATTATCAGGTTAATCCGCTCCAAAGGTGTTGGTGTATTCTTTTGTACACAATCGCCTACCGATGTTCCGGAGAGCGTTTTGGCGCAGTTGGGTAATCGGGTACAACATGCTTTAAGGGCTTTTACACCTAATGATGTAGATGCATTAAAGAAAACGGTTAACACCTATCCAAAATCAGAATTTTACGAAATTGATAAAGTATTAACCTCTTTAGGTACAGGCCAGGCATTAATAACGGTACTGAATGAAAAAGGTATTCCAACTGAAGTTTCGGCAACTATGCTTACCCCACCCCGATCGGTAATGGGACCGCTTACTGCTGCAGATTTTGATAAGCTGGTAACCGGAAGTCCTATGTACGCCAAATATAAAGATGCCATTGATCCGGAAAGTGCATATGAAATATTAACCAAACGTATAAATGAGCAAACTGCCGCGGCAGAGCAACAAAAACAAGAAGCTGAGACACAAAAACAAGCTGAAGCAGATAGCAAACCAAAACCAGGAGAAAAAAGTCTTGTTGAACAAGTAATGGGCGCAACAATTACCCGTCAAATAGGCAAGGAAATTGTACGAGGTTTGTTTGGAATGTTAACAGGTAAAAAAACCAGAACAAAAAGCGGGGGTTTGTTCGGTTTTTAAGCAATTAATTTAATACCCGCAAATTACTATTTTTGCAAATGATCCCAACATGATGTAATCATTAAGGGTACCATCTTACAAATAAAAACAATAAACAATTAGATGAAACCTACCTTATTAATATTGGCCGCTGGTATGGCCAGCCGTTACGGAAGCATGAAACAAATAGATGGTTTCGGCCCTAATGGTGAAACAATTATCGATTATTCTATCTATGATGCAATTAAAGCCGGATTTGGAAAAGTTGTATTCATTATTAAAGAAGAATTTTTAGAAGATTTTAAAGCCATTTTTGAGCCTAAACTTAAAGGCAGAATTGAAACTGATTATGTTTTTCAAAACTTTGATTTGAAACAATTCGGCATTGAAGAAGAAATTTACAGAGAAAAACCTTGGGGCACTGCCCATGCTGTATTAGCAGCCAGAAATGCTATAAAAGAGCCTTTCTGTGTAATTAATGCAGATGATTTTTATGGCTTTGATGCTTATAAAAAAATGGTTGATTTCTTAAACACAGAAGCTACAGACAGCAACTATTCCATTATTGGTTATCAGATAGGAAAAACTTTATCTGATTTTGGTGCCGTATCAAGAGGAGTTTGCAAAGTTGATGAAGCTGGCAATCTGGAAGAAATTATAGAACGGACTAAAGTTTTTCAACAAGACGAAACCATTGTTTTTGAAGAAGATGATAAACAATATCCTTTAAGTTTTGATACCCCGGTATCTATGAATTTCTGGGGTTTTACACCTGCAGTTTTCAAAATCACCGAAGATTTATTCAGAGCATTTGCAATAGCTAATAAAGATAAACCTAAAGCAGAATTCTTTATTCCGCTAATTGGGGAAAGCTTGGTAAAAAGCAATACAGCTACCTTTAAAGTGGTACCTACATCCAACCAATGGTTTGGCGTGACCTACAAAGAAGATAAGCCCTTTGTTCAGGATTGTATAGATCAATTGGTGAAAAACGGAACCTACCCGGAAAAACTATGGAGTTAAATTTAGATTCCGAAGTTTTAAAAGCCTACGGTTATACTAAAGAAAATGTAAATATTAAACAAATAGGTTCGGGATTAATAAACCGGACTTATTTGCTTTCGCCATTATCAGGTGATCAAAAATATATTTTACAAAACATCAATACCGACGTTTTCAAAAACCCAAATGCAATTGCCAATAATTTAAAGGCAATAGCTGATTATCTGGCTAAAACTTATCCGGATTATCTCTTCATTAAACCTGTTTCTACCGTTGATGGTGATGAAATGGTACATGTACACCACGAATACTGGCGTATGCTTCCTTTTGTTGCAGATTCTGTTTCATTGGATGTACTAACAGATCCTAAACAAGCTTATGAAGCAGCCAAGCAATTTGGTAAGCTCAGCAGGTTATTAAATAATTTTAATGCCAATACCTTGGAACCAACCATTCCGGGTTTTCATGATTTGGCCTTACGTTATGAACAGTTTACTTTAGCATTAAACCTAACCAATAAACAATTTAAAGGCCTTGCTAAAACAGAAATAGACAGTGCTTTAGATCATAAGTACGTTCTGGATTATTACAACTCCTTTACCCACAGAAGTGATTTCCCAGATCGTGTAATGCATCACGATACTAAAATCAGTAATGTTCTGCTTAAAGCTGAAACTTTCGAAGGTATTTGTGTAATTGATTTAGATACCATAATGCCTGGCAAATTTATCTCTGACCTTGGCGATATGATGCGAACTTATTTATGTGCTTTTTCTGAAAATGAAACCGATTTAAGTAAAATAAAAATTCGCCTGCCTTATTTCGAAGCCACCGTTAAAGGTTATTTATCAGAAATGAAAAGTATCCTTACCGAAACAGAAAAAGAGCTTATTTTATTTTCAGGCAGGTATATTATTTATATGCAGGCATTGCGTTTTTTAACCGACTTTTTAAACGGAAGTATTTATTACCCAATAAATTATCCTGAACAAAATTTGGATCGGGCAAAAAATCAGTTTAAATTGCTTAGTGAGTTATCTGTACACGAAAAAGAACTGCAAGATATTATTGAGGAGAGTTTAGTATAAGATTTTATGCCAGATCATAGTGAGCTAAAAAAAGAATTCCAAATAGAGCGGATGATTCTTTTTACAGATGCTGTTTTTGCTATTGCCATTACATTATTAATTATTGAAATAAAAGCGCCTGAAATTCATCAGGGGATGACTTTCAGTGAAATGGCAGATCAATTGCTAAATCTTATTCCAAAGTTTATCGGGTTTATTATCAGCTTTTTTGTGATCGCTATTTACTGGCGCTCGCATCATCGTATGTTTTCCTTTATAAAGGACTATGATGATAAACTAATCTGGTTGAATTTCTTTTTCTTATTTTCTATTATCTTAATGCCCTTTAGCTCGGCATATTATAGTGATAATACAACCTATAGCCTCCCATTTTGGTTTTATTCGCTAAACATTACTTTTACCGGCTTGCTGAATTATGCAATGTTGACCTACATTATTAAACATAGAGGGCGCATATCCGACGGCTTTAATGATATAAAAGCCCGCCAGCTTGCAAGGTGGAGAACACTAATTGTTCCGGCAATATTTTTATTTGGTTGTATTTTAGATGCAATTCTGCCATCGAAAAACAGCGTGAATATGTTAAGTAGATTTACACCGATGCTAATATGGCCCGCTATTGCCTTATTGAATCGCTTTTTTGGTAAAGTACATGACTTAGAATATCATGCAAAGCCAATAAAAACACGACATCGTAAATAATTTTTCGTTATAGCTTTTCAGCCGAAAGCATTATTTCATTTATAAAAGGGCACCGTAGTTATTAAATCGATCTAAGGTTATAATCGCATAATTTTAAACCCGATAAAGGCTAAAAATAATTTTATCGGTAACCCTGAATAAATTCTCCAAATAACAAAAAAGCGTTCCTGAAATTAATCAGAAACGCTTTTTATTTTATGCTCCCAAGACTTTCGACTCAGGATTAAAGACTTATTTTTTATCGTCTTCTTTTACTTCTTCAAAGTCAACATCAGTAACGTTATCGCCACCACCTTGAGGTTGACCATCAGCTTGTGGTTGCTCACCACCTTGAGGCTGACCGCCATCTTTATACATTTCTTCTGAAGCTACGTTCCATGCAGTCTGTAATTCAGCTTGTGCTGCATCGATATCTGCAAAGTTACGTGATAAGTGTGCTGCTTTTAATTTCTCTAAACCAGCTTCGATTGGTGCTTTTTTATCCGCAGATAATTTTTCACCAAACTCTTTTAATTGTTTCTCAGTAGAGAAAATTAAAGCATCAGCTCCGTTAATTTTATCCGCTTCTTCTTTAGCTTTTGCATCATCAGCTGCATTAGCTTCAGCTTCTTCTTTCATTTTTTTGATCTCAGCATCAGTTAAACCTGAAGATGCTTCGATACGGATTTTTTGCTCTTTACCAGTTGCTTTATCTTTTGCACTTACGTGTAAAATACCATTAGCATCAATATCAAAAGCAACTTCTACCTGAGGCACACCACGAGGTGCTGGTGGAATACCATCTAAAATGAAACGGCCAATTGTACGGTTCTGAGCTGCCATAGGGCGTTCACCTTGTAAAATATGGATCTCAACAGAAGGCTGGTTATCAGCTGCAGTAGAGAAAGTTTCAGATTTTTTAGTTGGAATAGTTGTGTTAGACTCAATTAATTTAGTCATTACACCACCCATAGTTTCAATACCTAACGATAAAGGCGTAACGTCTAATAACAATACATCTTTAACATCACCAGTTAAAACACCACCTTGAATAGCAGCACCAATTGCTACAACCTCATCAGGGTTAACACCTTTACTTGGCTCTTTACCGAAGAAAGCTTTAACGGCTTCCTGAATTGCAGGAATACGTGTTGAACCACCTACTAAGATAATTTCATCAATATCGCTTGTGCTTAAACCAGCATTTTTCAAAGCAGATTTACAAGGATCGATGGTACGTTTGATTAAGCTATCAGCCAATTGCTCAAATTTAGCGCGTGTTAACGTACGCACTAAGTGTTTAGGGCCACTTGCATCAGCAGTAATATATGGTAAGTTAATTTCAGTTGAAGTTGTGCTTGATAACTCGATTTTAGCTTTCTCAGCAGCTTCTTTTAAACGTTGTAAAGCCATTGGATCTTTAGCTAAATCCATGCTGTTTTCAGCTTTAAACTCTTCAGTTAACCAATCAATAATAATGTGGTCAAAGTCATCACCACCTAAGTGAGTATCACCATCAGTAGATTTTACTTCGAAAACACCATCACCCAATTCTAAAACAGAAACGTCATGTGTACCACCACCGCAGTCAAACACAACAATTTTCATGTCTTTATGTGCTTTATCCAATCCATAAGCTAAAGCAGCAGCAGTTGGTTCGTTAATGATACGTTTTACAGTTAAACCTGCAATTTCTCCAGCTTCTTTAGTTGCCTGACGTTGTGCATCATTAAAATAAGCAGGTACAGTAATAACCGCTTCAGTAACCTCAGTACCTAAAAAGTCTTCAGCTGTTTTTTTCATTTTCTGCAAAATCATTGCAGAAATCTCTTGTGGAGTGTATTTTCTGTCGTCGATTTCAACACGTGGAGTATTGTTATCGCCTTTAATTACTTTATAAGGTACACGACCAGCCTCTTTAGCACTTTCGTCGTAGCTGTTACCCATAAAGCGTTTAATTGAATAAATCGTTTTTGTTGGGTTAGTTATAGCCTGACGTTTAGCCGGCTCACCAACTTTACGCTCACCGTTTTCTGCAAAAGCAACAATAGACGGTGTAGTACGTTTACCCTCGCTGTTTGCAATAACTACAGGCTCGTTGCCCTCCATTACGCTCACGCAAGAGTTTGTTGTTCCTAAGTCTATTCCAATAATTTTTCCCATTGTATTTTGTATTTTCTTTCTTTTTAAAGTATTATAATTCTACTCCTATTAAACAATGCTTGTGCCAATTGGTTTTTGGCAGATAATATTCGTAAAAGACTGATAAAATGTAAAAAAATAGACAGCTATATACTGACAGTGTGACAGAAAACCAAGCAAAATGTAAGTTTAAAAAGGATTAAAAGGAGCTTAACAATACAATCAAAGCCCAAATTTTTAATATAATTGAACAGCATTATTTAACAGAAGCTGGTTTCAAATCTTTAAACCTGTCAAAGAAAAACATAATCCTTCCGATTAAAAGCGACCATAAATATTTTAGATAAATTCTATATCTTTAAGATCACTAAAAAATTAAACTATAAGTAAAATGCAATTAGCTGCTCAAATTGTAATTGGCTTTGTAGCCGTTATCCATATATATATTCTTTGGTTAGAAATGTTTGCCTGGACAACCAGGGCACCTAAAGTATTCAGGAATTTCCCTAAAGATCTTTTTCCTCCAACCAAATCGCTGGCCGCAAACCAGGGGCTTTATAATGGGTTTTTAGCGGCTGGTTTAATCTGGTCTTTATTTATTTGCGATCAGGTCTGGCAAAACAATGTTGCCATTTTCTTTTTAGCATGCGTTTTTGTTGCAGGTATTTATGGGGCTGCCACTGCAAGTAAAAAAATCCTTTTTGTTCAATCTGTGCCAGCCGCAATAGGTTTAGCTTTAATTCTTTTGCAAAAAATATAGGGCGTGCAAAAACTTTTAATCTTTTTATTTACGTTCTGCTTCTCATACACGTTGCCATCTAAAATTGATGCTTCAAAAATTGATGAGGCATTAGCTTATTGTAAAAAAAACGACTTCGATACTTCAGTTTGTATCCTGATAGATATGAGCATCCACTCCGGTAAAAACAGACTGTTTGTGTACGATTTTAAAAAGAAAGAAGTTTTAGTTGAAGGCATTTGTGTACATGGAAGTGGCGGTGGCAGCACGGCAAACCAACCTTTTTTCAGTAATAAAGAAGGGAGCTACTGTACATCGTTGGGTAAGTATAAAGTAAAAGGAAGGGCTTACAGCAACTGGGGCATTAATGTTCATTACAAAATGTATGGCTTAGAAAAAACAAATAACAATGCCTTTAAACGAATTGTTGTTTTACATTCTTATACACCTGTACCCGATCATGAAGTTTATCCGCAAACCGTATTTGGTGTAAGCGCAGGCTGTCCGGTTTTATCAGATGCAACCATGCGTAAAATAGATGTTTTATTAAAAACGAAAAAGAAACCTGTGCTTCTTTGGATTTATATTTAAAAGAGAAAATTAATCGAAAATATATTTCTCAAAACCACCGAAGAAAACCTGCACAATCCAGTTTTTAAAGTCAACATTATCAGTAATTTTATAGGTAACACCATTGCTGATAATTTCAACATACTTGCCTGAACTAATTTCATCTTTCAAATTATTTAATGCCCCAATACACCATTGATAAGGACTGGCCGTATCGTACCAGCTAAAGTTTAAAAATGATTGCTTTAACTCCTGATCTACATAAATGCGATGCTCTATTTCCATATAATGATCAGAGATTAAACAATTGCTCTAAATGATGATTTCTAATTCCAAAATAAGCTTTACTGTCTTTAATCTTCTGCAAAATCCCGGCTTGTCTAATGCTTTCCGTTTCGCCTTTTAAATTATCCGTTTTCTTTACCCCTACTACAAGAACATTTTTTGGTGTATGTGCATCTGAGATAAACTCGAAAACTTTTGTTTTATACCCAAAATATTCGAGAATTAAAGCCCGTATCCCATCGGTTACCATTTCGGCCTGGCGCTCTAAAAAAATTCCATACTTCGTTAAAAACGAAACATCATTTGCAACTTTATTTTTTTCAATTTCTTTTCTGATTTGTTTATGGCAGCATGGTGCAACTACAATTAACTTTGCATTGGCCTTTATTCCTTTATAAATGGCATCGTCAGTTGCCGTATCACATGCGTGCAACGCGATTAATAAATCTAAATCAGTCGCATCATAATCCTGAATGGTGCCCTGTACAAAGTTTAACTGCCCGAAATTAGATTTATGCGCGATCTGATTGCAAAGATCAACCATATCCTGACGGTATTCTACACCTGTAACCGCGGCCTCCTGTTTTAAAACATTATGCAAATAATCATAAAGTGCAAAAGTTAAATAACCCTTGCCCGAACCCATATCGGCAACATGTTTAATGCTTCCTTCTGGTACTTCCTTAATCAGCGGGCTTAAAATTTCTATATAATGATTAATCTGTTTGTATTTATCCTGTGCATTTTTAAAAACCAAACCTGTACCATCTGTAATTTTTAAATCAACCAAATATTGTTTTTCAACGGCACTTATGGGTCTTTGCTTTTGTTTATCATGCAATGCATCAGGTTTTTCCTTCGTAACCGGAGCGGTTTCTCTAATCACAGACTGGTTATCTTTTTTAATTTCAAAAATAAAATCGGCTACGGTGGTAAATAAAGTCGCAACTTTAAAGCCTTCAAACAAGTATTTGCTTAACAGGGTAAGCCCTTCTTTAACTTCAAAATTTTTAACAATATCCCGGGTTTTATAACGAAAAGTAAAAGCCAGTTTAGCCGTTCTCTTTATTTCGACAGCTCTAACCAAGATCTGCTTTAAATCCATCTCCTCACCCTGGTAATTCCCCATAGAGATTTTAACAAATTGCTGATTGGAAAGACTATTTGAAATTTTTAATGTAAATTGATTTATATTTTCAGCTAACGGCATAACACAAATTAAAGTACAAAGATAAACAACTTTATTTTTAGCTCCACTTACAATGCGCAATGTAACAATTGAGCGACTTTCAGTTTCAGGCTTAACCATAAATTAAAGTCAATCAGCCTTAAAACCAGCGGTAATGTGGCTCTATAGGTAATACGATTTAGCAAGTTGTTAAAGGCATAATATTTAGAATTATTATTAACAATTGAAACGCTTTTGATTTAGATATTTTAAACTTAGATTAGGGCATCATTTATTTCTAACCAACATATATGAGTGAATTTCAGATAAAAAAATCGCCCACCGTTTACGATGCGATTGTTGTAGGTTCCGGTGCTGGCGGTGGTATGGCCGCTTATGTTTTAGCCAATGCAGGCCAGAAAGTTTTAATGCTCGAAGCTGGTCAATATTTTGACCCCAGATTAGACGCACATCAGTTAAAATGGCCTTGGGAATCGCCACGTCGTGGTGCAGGTACCGTAAGGCCATTTGGAGATTTCGATGCCTCTTATGGTGGCTGGGAATTAGAAGGCGAACCCTATACTAAAAAGGACAAAACAGAATTTGAGTGGTTCAGATCAAGAATGCTTGGTGGCAGAACCAACCACTGGGGCCGAATTTCGTTAAGAATGGGACCTGACGATTTTAAGCCTAAAGATGGTTTAACTGATGACTGGCCAATTACCTATGCCGATGTAAAACCATTTTACGATAAGGTAGATAGAATGATCGGAATTTACGGAACGGTGGAAGGCATAGAAAGCGAACCCGATGGAATTTTTATGAAGCCGCCAAAGCCACGTTTAAATGAATTATTCATAAAAAAAGGGGCTGAAAAAGCGGGTGTGAGAGTGATTACTGGCCGTGGCGCTGTGATGACCGAATCCATAAAAGGCAATAACGATCGTGCACCTTGTTTTTATTGCGGCCAATGTGGAAGAAGCTGTAAAGTTTATGGTGATTTTTCTGCATCATCGTGCCTGGTTATTCCAGCTGTAAAAACCGGTAACTTAACCGTGATTACCGACGCTATGGTGCGCGAGGTGATTACAGATAAAGATGGTACCGCTAAAGGTGTTTCTTATGTAAACAGAAAAGATTTACAGGAATACCAGGTTAATGGAAAACTTGTTATTTTAGGCGCCAGTGCCTGCGAATCTGCACGTATTCTTTTAAACTCAAAATCCAGTCACCACCCTAATGGTTTAGCGAATAATAGTGGTGTAGTTGGAAAGTACCTGCACGATTCTACCGGTGCCAGTGTATCGGGGTTTCTGCCTCAGCTTATGGACCGCAAGAGATATAATGAGGATGGTGTAGGCAGTGTGCATATCTATTCGCCCTGGTGGCTCGACAATAAAAAACTAAATTTCCCAAGAGGCTACCACATTGAATATGGTGGTGGTATGGGAATGCCTTCATACGGTTTTGGTGGTGGCATACCTACAATGAACGGCTTGGTACCCGACAGAAATGGCAAAATGAAAGATGCTGGAGGTTATGGTAAATCGTTAAAAGATGATTATCGCCGTTTTTATGGTACCGGAGTTGGCATGGCTGGCCGCGGAACTGCAATAGCGCGTGCAGATAATTATTGTGAAATTGATCCTGATGTGGTGGACAAATACGGCATCCCGGTATTAAGGTTTCATTATAAATGGGCACAGGAAGAAATTAATCAGGCCAAACACATGCAGGAAACTTTTCTGTCTGTTATGAAAGAAATGGGTGCAGTGGTTACTTCAAAAATACAGGGGGCAGAAACAAATTACGGACTGGAAGCACCGGGCAAGATTATACACGAAGTTGGAACGATACGGATGGGTGATGACCCAAAAAAATCTGCGCTTAATAAATATTGCCAGGCACACGATTGTAAAAACCTATTTGTGGTTGATGCCGGACCATTTGTACAACAGGGTGATAAAAATGCAACCTGGACCATTTTAGCCCTATCCATGAGAACTGCTGAATATATTTTAGCTGAAAAGAAAAAACAAAACATTTAAAGAATTACTTATGAACAGACGTGATTCCATAAAAGCATTAGGCCTAACCGCATTAAGTACTACGGTGCTTATTGAGGCCTGTAAACAACCCGAAACCAAAACAGCGGCTAATGCTCGTGAAGAAACTGCAAAAGAAGCCGGAAGAGAAGAATGGGAAATAGACCGGGATAAAAAATTAAAAGCTGAAATATTTTTTACCAAACATGAAATGGCTACCATAACCGTTTTAGCTGACATTATCATTCCTAAAGATGATGTTTCAGGAAGCGCATCAGACGCCAAGGTTCCTGAGTTTATCGAATTTATTGTAAAAGATATCCCTGAACATAAAATACCGATGCGTGGAGGCTTAAAATGGCTGGACATACAATGTTTTAACCGCTATCAAAAATCCTTTGTCGAAGCCTCTGCTAAAGAACAAATTGCAATGGTTGACGATATTGCTTATCCTTCAAAGGCTAAACCTGAAATGCAACCAGGGGTTACTTTCTTTAAAAGAATGAGAAGCCTTACTGCTTCTGGCTTTTTCACCTCAGAAATTGGTGTTAAAGATATTGGTTATGCAGGTAATGCACCTAACCAGTGGACGGGTGTACCTGATGACGTATTAAAACAATACGGTATGCAGAACGTGAAAATTTAATAAAAATCGTTATTGCGAGAAGGCTTTTTCAGCTGCCGAAGCAATCTTAATCTACCGCTATTCTTAGCGAATTAAGATGGCTTCGTCCCTTGCAATGACGAAATTACCGACCTAATTACTTGAAATTTAATAAAAATCGTCATTGCAAGAAAGCTTTTTCAGCTGCCGAAGCAATCTTAACCTACCGCTATTCTTAGCGAATTAAGATTGCTTCGTCCCTCGCAATGACGAACTTACCGGCCCAATTACCTAAAATTT
Source organism: Pedobacter nototheniae (assembly GCF_032678625.1). Taxonomy (GTDB): domain Bacteria; phylum Bacteroidota; class Bacteroidia; order Sphingobacteriales; family Sphingobacteriaceae; genus Pedobacter; species Pedobacter nototheniae_A. The sequence continues at coordinate 182,226 of NZ_JAVTSO010000007.1, forward strand.
AATAAAAATTGTTATTGCGAGAAGGCTTTTTCAGGTGCCGAAGCAATCTTAATCTGCCCCTATTCTTAGTGCTTTAAGACTGCTTCGTCCCTTGCAATGACGAATTTACAGACCTAATTACTTAAAATTTAATAAAAATCGTCATTGCGAGAAAGCTTTTTCAGCTGCCGAAGCAATCTTAACCTACCGCTATTCTTAGCGCCTTAAGACTACTTCGTCCCTTGCAATGACGAAATTATATAGAGATTACTCTACCATCAAAATCAAACCTTTTCCTTTTTCAACAGGAATAGACTTACCGTTCGGGTAATTTCCGGCAGCCTGGAACTTATCAATAGCCGGGGCAGTAATTTTTACCTGATCAGCATTTATTCCAAGTTTTGTCCAGTCAATGCTTAGATTTACTTTAACATCACTTTCTGCCCAGCTCGCAATGGCAATCATCAATTTCCCTTTCTTCTTATAAATACTTGCCAATACTTTAGGAGTATCCGTTTTTACAGGACAATTGTCGCTCCAGTAACCAATCAGCTCAGAACCTTTAATTCCAAAATTATCCCATGCTTTCCATAAAGGCTTAGGATCGCTTTTCTCCGACCAACCCAAACGACTTGTCATGCCGTAAATCATGCCACGCCACTGATTCCCGTCATCCTGCAACATCTCTCCCATTAAACCAAAAGGAATACCACTTACTTCAGTTAAAAAGAAATCAGGATTATTTTTGTTGTAATCAAAGTATTCACCAAACCACAAACGGTTTAAATACGGGAAGTGCTCCAGGTATAAAATTGCACTGTTATTAAAGCCATCACTTTTGTTGTACTGGTTAGCCGAGTGTAAATCAATAATTCCGGGATGATTATTAGCTGTTAATACCCTTTTAATACGTTTCATGGTAACCCGGTCAAAGGCCACATCATCCAAATAAACCCCATCAATGCCTACGTTATTAACCAACCAGTTCATGCCTTCCACGTAGTAGTTGTGCCAGCGGTTCATTCCGCTGTTTATAATGGCTGCATCTTTAATTTCTGGTACAAACCACGCTGCAATGTAATTTGAATCTAAATGTTCCTGCAACCAGCTAAATCCACCGCCTTTTCCGGGAGAATAAACTTCAGTGCCCAGGCTGCGTAAAGCCGGCAATTCGTATGCATGGTTAGAAAGTTCCCTAACTGTATTATAAATTTTAACTTTAAGCCCCTTTTCATGCGCATCGTCAACATAGGTCTTCATCTTTTTCCATTCAATAAATGGATAGTTAATCCACGGGTTAATTGGCGTAGCATGATGAATATTGACCACTGTGGCACCTGTAGCTTTAATAGAATCTAAGCTGCCATATTTATGATAGAAACGGTTATTCCATTGAAAATCTGTGTCAATTAAGTGAAACGGCGTAATTAATAAATTGAAGTTATAGTAAAGTACATCTCCCTTTTTCATACTCCTGCTTCCAGTAAAATTATCAGCAAGCATAGAACTGCCCTTAACATTAATCTGAATCCCGCCTTTATTCTCATTACCCCACGATTTAGGCAATAATAAAGGCTTCTGAAGATAAAAGTTAGTGTTTAAAGGCCTAACATAGTTTTCGTCTCTTAAATTATAATACAAGCCAGCATTTACATTCCCAACCCAAACGGCGTCCTGATTTTTATTTGCTACATCCCATTTCCATTTCACCGTGTCTGGTCTGATGCCACCCTTCTCGCCCAACCCCATTAAATATTTCGTACTTCCTTTTTCAAATGGAATGTGAAAATCAACGTTGCTAAAATCTACGTCTTTCAAGGCTGTAACTTTTACCACATAATGTACGTAACCATCAAACTCCAAGGCACCTTCTACATCCATTTTTAAATGATCAGATGTATTGGTAGCCGTCCACTTTACTGTTCCGGCCTCTTTACTGATAATTTGAAAGTTGCCGGCAATAAGTTTCTCCTGTGTTTTTGGTGTAGTATAAAAATGAAAATGGATCGGCTCTGCTAAAATATTATTGGGTTTATCATTATATCCGGTCATTTCTGAATTAAAATAAGTCTGGATCTGTTTCGGAAATCCATCACTATTTAATTCAACCTTTCTACCTAATAAAGAAATTACGTTTCCTTCAACAGCTAAAGGAGTATAAGGAGCTACCACTGTATTTTGTTGTGCCATTGTAGAATTGAGCCAGGTTAATCTGGTTTGTTTATTTGGCTGCCCAACTCCGGCATCTGCTAAAACTTCATTGCTTACTGAAAGTTTAACATCAATTATTTTAGATTTTCCGTTTGCATTAACGGTAAATTTACCCGTATAAACGCCTACTGAAGTCATTTTTGGAACATCCACGGTGATCCACATGGGTTGAATATTTCCACTTTTTACATTTACAACTTCTGTTAGGGGTTTATCATCGTAACTGATTCCATTTGTATTTAAACAGTTGATGTTTTTAGAATCGATTATTTTACCAGTTGTGCTCTTTAGATTACCAAATGCAACCTTAACATTTTGCAAGTTCTTTAAGGCAAAAACACCCAGTTGAAAAGCATAATTTTCGCCCTTGGCTGCGCTTCCGGAAAATAAACTGGCAGGTCCTTTTTGTACCCAGCGATAAGGCAAATCGCTTTGCATTTTAATCGGGAACATTCTGTCTTCAGGAAAAACAATAAAAGATTCTGTTTTATGCTTCGACTTTATTGCAGCTGTCTCTTTCGCAGTTGCAATTACTTCCATCGGGTAAAAGGAATTAAAGGCATCAATAGATTGAATTTCGGATGCTGCAGCATTTATTGCCGTGTTTTTAGCTTCATTAACCCACGCTTGATTGGCACTATTATCTGGTTTTAAATACACACCTTTGGGATAATTGTCTCGTCCTTCATTTACAGAAGGCAAATAATAAGCATAATATTTTCCCTTTCCAGCTTGAGCATCAAAATAGAGATCGGCGCTTTCCCTGCTTATGTGGTCAGCATAACTGTTTACAATAGTTTTACCCATTGCATCCTGTATAATAATTCTTTTATTTTCCGGATGGGTATCTCTTCTCCTCCACTCTACTTTTACATGTGCAACGTTCCCTGCCCCATTATATAGAATCACAACCCTGTGATTTCCTAATAAATCAGCATTCCACTGGTTATTTCCATTGCCATATTTTAAAGTTTGTGCGTGTACAGATAATCCGATTAAGATCATCGAGAATGCCATTAAAAGCTTAAATTTCATAGTCAATTGATTTTAGGCTAATTTATACATACGGTATGAAAATATCAGTGTGTAATGAAAAAATGAGACAAACGTTTGTGTATTCGAGTTTCCGCAGAAAATTCAAGCATAAAAAAAAGTCCTGCGCTTTCGAGCAGGACTTTTAATATTCTAAAGCGAATTAAATTATTCGCCTTTTGCTTCTTCAGTTTCAGTAGCAGGAGCTTCTTCAGCAGGCGCAACTTCTTCCGTAGTTTCAGCTTTTGCTTTAGCAGCTTTTGGAGCAGCAGCAGCTTTAGTTTTACCACGACGAGTTGTTTTCTTCTCTTCTTTAACTTCTGTTTCTTTACCGTAAACTTCGTTGAAATCTACCAATTCAATTAAAGCCATTTCAGCGTTATCACCTAAACGGTTGTTTAATTTAATGATACGAGTATAACCACCTGGACGGTTAGCTACTTTCTCAGCTACTTCGCGGAACAATATTGTGATCACTTCTTTATCTTGTAAGTAAGAGAATACTGTACGACGTGAGTGAGTTGTATCATTTTTAGATTTTGTAATGATTGGCTCAACATACATACGCAACGATTTAGCTTTAGCTAAAGTTGTAGTAATTCTTTTGTGCTTAATTAAAGATATAGCCATGTTCGCTAACATCGCTTTTCTGTGGCTGTCGGTTCTGCCTAAGTGATTTACTTTTTTACCGTGTCTCATTATTTGTAAATTAAGTGTATACCGTCTCTTTTACCGAGGGAATTATACACTGTTAAAAATTATTTATTTTTAGTTAAGTCTTTAGCAAAGAGGTTCTCGACTCCAGGCTAAAGGCTCGCGACTAATCTTACTCTTCGTCTAATTTAAATTTAGACAGGTTCATACCAAATGATAAACCTTTTGATTTTACAAGTTCCTGAATCTCTGTTAAAGATTTTTTACCGAAGTTTCTGAATTTTAACATATCAGCTACATCGTAAGATACCAAATCAGCTAAAGTACGGATATCAGCAGCTTTTAAGCAGTTTAATGCTCTAACTGAAAGATCCATATCTACTAATTCAGTTTTAAGGATTTTACGCATATGTAAAATTTCCTCGTCAACTTCTTTAGTTTCTTCTTTAGCCTGAGATTCTAATACAAGGTTTTCATCAGAGAATAACATAAAGTGTTGGATAAGAATCTTAGCCGCTTCTTTTAATGCTTCTTCCGGATGAATTGAACCATCTGTAGAAATATCTAAAACCAATTTCTCGTAATCTGTTTTTTGTTCTACACGGAAGTTTTCGATCGTGTATTTAACGTTTTTCATTGGTGTATAGATCGAATCGATCGCAATTACACCAACTACAGCGTCAGCAACTTTATTTTCTTCAGCAGGTACATAACCACGTCCTTTGTTGATGGTTAATTCCACTTCTAAAGTTACAGATTTGTCCATATTGCAAATAACATGCTCAGGATTTAAAACTGTGAAGTTATTAGAAAATTTAGTGATATCACCAGCTTGAAACTGATCCTGACCATTAACGATAATGAAAACTTTCTCAGAATCGCCAGAATCACCAGTTTTCTTAAAACGAACTTGTTTTAAGTTTAAAATGATATCAGTTAAATCTTCTACAACACCTTTAATAGTAGAAAACTCATGCGAAACGCCTGAAAAACGAATAGTAGTAATGGCATAACCTTCTAATGAAGACAATAAGATTCTTCTTAAGGCATTACCAATTGTTACACCGAAACCGGGCTCTAAAGGACGAAATTCAAATGTGCCATCGAAATCTGTTGATTTCTGCATGATCACTTTATCTGGTTTCTGAAATGCTAAAATTGCCATTTATATTTTTTTAAATTCGTTATTGAATATATAGTAACATAAAAAAAGTTAATTGCCCTTTTGAGGCAATTAACAATATTATGAATTACTTAGAGTATAACTCGACGATTAAGTTTTCCTTAATGTTTTCAGGAATCTCGTCGCGTTGTGGGTAAGTTAAAAACTTGCCGCTTAATTCACTTGCGTTCCAATCTAACCAGGTAAACTTATTAATAGTTCTTCCAGCTACAGAGTTTGTGATTGACTCTAAAGATTTAGATTTTTCACGAACCGCAATTACATCACCAGCTTTTAACTGATATGAAGGGATATTTACAACTTCACCATTCACTGTTACGTGTTTATGGCTAACTAACTGACGTGCACCAGAACGGGTGGTTGCAATACCTAAACGGTATACAGTGTTATCTAAACGTGCTTCTAATAATTGTAATAAATTATCACCGGTAATACCAGCACGTGAAGATGCTTTTTTAAACAAGTTACTGAACTGCTTTTCTAATACACCATAAGTATATTTTACTTTTTGTTTCTCCATTAACTGGATCGCATACTCAGATTGTTTTCCTCTTCTTTTTGACGAACCATGTTGTCCAGGAGGATAATTTTTTCTTTCTAACGCCTTATCAGGACCGAAGATTGGTTCTCTGAATTTACGGGCGATTTTACTTTTGGGGCCTGTATATCTTGCCATTTTTTTTCTGTTTTAAAGTATCATTCAACCTGTAGCTGAAGATTCTTAGCTTTAAAATTAATTAAACTCTTCTCTTTTTAGGAGGACGACATCCGTTGTGAGGAAGTGGAGTAATATCTTTAATAGATGTTACTTCGATACCTGCTACTTGTAAAGTTCTGATTGCAGATTCACGACCTGAACCCGGACCTTTTACAAATACTTCAACTTTACGTAAACCTAAATCAAACGCAACTTTACCGCAATCTGAAGCTGCTTGACCAGCTGCATACGGAGTGTTCTTTTTAGAACCTTTAAAGCCCATTTTACCAGCAGACGACCATGAAATGGTTTGTCCGTTGTTGTTTGTTAAGGTAACGATAATGTTGTTGAAGGTAGCATTGATATGGGCCTGTCCAACAGGCTCAATTACAACGATACGTTTTTTTGTTACTTTTTTACTCTTAGCCATGTTTATTACGTTCTACTAATTATTATTTAGTAGCTTTTTTCTTGTTAGCAACTGTTTTTCTCTTACCCTTACGTGTACGTGAGTTGTTTTTAGTACGCTGACCACGAGAAGGTAAACCTTTTCTGTGACGTAAACCACGGTAACAACCAATATCCATTAAACGTTTAATGTTTAACTGAACTTCTGAGCGTAAAGCACCTTCTACTTTAATCTCATCATTGATCATTGTACGGATAGCTGATAATTCATCATCAGACCAGTCTTGTACTTTTTTGTTCAAATCGATACCTGCAGTAGTTAAAATACGTTGTGCAGTTGTTCTACCTATTCCGTAGATATAAGTTAAACCAATCTCTCCTCTTTTGTTTCTTGGTAAATCAATACCTGAAATCCTTGCCATATTTATTTATGTTTTTGAGTAATTCCGAACGGCGGGCCACCGTTGTGCGGTACATTACAATATTTTTTAATTACCCTTGACGTTGTTTGTATTTAGGATTTTTCTTGTTGATAACGTAAAGTTTACCTTTACGGCGAATAATCTTACAATCAGCGCTACGTTTTTTAATTGATGATCTAACTTTCATTTTATTTATATCTATAAGTGATGCGTCCCTTTGTTAAATCGTAAGGAGACATCTCCAATTTTACTTTGTCCCCAGGAAGAATCTTGATGTAGTGCATCCTCATCTTGCCTGAAATGTGCGCAATAATCTCATGCCCGTTCTCAAGTTCTACTCGGAACATTGCATTGGATAATGCTTCTCTTATTACTCCGTCTTGTTCAATTGAGGCTTGTTTAGCCATATTTTATTGATTGTTACTTAATTAGCTGCTTCTAAACAGGGTTGCAAAATTAAATAAAAAATTTTAATTATTTATTTTTTTTGTTGTAAAACTTCTTCTATTATAGAAAAGCTTGATAAAACGTCTGCCTGGCCCTTTTTAATCGCTACTGTGTGTTCAAAATGTGCTGATGGTTTATTGTCTTTACTCGTTACTGTCCATCCATCGTTATGGAATTTAACGCCTGCTACGCCCGCATTAATCATGGGTTCAATCGCAATCACCATTCCTTCTTCAAGTTTTGGTCCTGCGCCACGTTTTCCATAATTAGGAATTTCTGGTTTCTCATGAAGCTTTACCCCAACACCATGCCCTACAAGTTCTCTTACTACCCCGAATCCGTTTGCTTCAGCATATTGTTGTACGGCAAAACCGATATCTCCAATACGCATTCCGGCAACTGCTTTCTCAACACCTAATTCCAGGCATCTCTTGGTAACCTCAACTAATTTTTTCTTTTCTTCATTTACTTCCCCAATAGAAAAAGTATAAGCCGAATCGCCAAAATAATCGTTTTTAATTACACCACAATCAACCGAAATCAAATCGCCTTCCTGTATAATGTATTCGCTTGGAAACCCATGAACAACTTGTTCATTAGGCGAAATACATAAAGAGTTTGGAAAGCCGTTATAATTTAAAAATGCCGGGATTGCTCCGTGATCACTAATAAACTCATAAGCTAACTTATCCAATTGTAAAGTTGTCATGCCTGCTTTAATTACTTTAGCCACTTCGGCCAAAGTTTTAGAAACAAGCAATGAACTTTCTCTTATTAACTCGATCTCTTCAAGAGATTTGTAATAAATTTTAGACATGCTTTAGAACTACAACGCTGCATTGCTGCTGGCTGCAGGAACTCCTGTTCTGCCAGTAACTCTACCCGTTTTCATTAAACCATCATAGTGACGCATTAAGAGATAACTCTCAATTTGTTGTAAAGTATCTAATACTACACCCACTAAAATTAATAATGATGTACCGCCAAAGAAGTGTGCAAATTCTTGTTTAATTCCGAACTTTACTGCTAAAGATGGTAATATAGCTATGATTGCTAAAAATACTGCACCTGGAAAAGTGATTTTAGAAATTACATCATCAATAAAAGTTGATGTTGCAAAACCTGGCTTAATGCCCGGAATAAAACCACCGTTTTTCTTCATATCATCACTCATTTGAGTTGGATTAACCGTAATGGCTGTATAGAAGAAAGTGAATGCAATAATTAAAAATGCGAATGTTAAGCTATACGCTAAAGACGTTGTATTGCTGAACTGGATTAACCATGATCCTTGCAAAGAAGGAGCAAACGACATCAAAGCACCTGGAATAAACATTAATGCTTGCGCAAAAATAATTGGCATAACACCGGCAGCATTTACTTTTAATGGGATGTACTGACGTACTCCACCAAACTGACGGTTACCAACAATCTTTTTTGCATACTGCACAGGTACTTTACGTACACCCTGAACAATTAAAATAGTAAACATCACTACCGCAAACAAAGCTACAATCTCTAAAACCAATGCAACCGGGCCACCACCTTCACTTGAAGATCCAACACGTGCACTAAATTCCTGACTGATAGCCAATGGTAAGCGGGCGATAATACCAACCATAATAATTAGTGAAGTACCATTACCAATACCTTTATCTGTAATTTTTTCACCTAACCACATTACGAATAAAGTACCTGCAGTTAATACAGTTACAGATAAAACATAAAATAAGGTAATAGATGAAATCAAAACAGCTCCGGGATGTGGATCAATGATTTGGGTTTTCACATAACCAATGGATTGAACGACAGTAATCGCTACGGTTAAATAGCGGGTAATCTGGTTCATTTTCTTTCTACCACTTTCGCCTTCTTTCTGCATCTTCTGGAATGAAGGAACAGCAATACCTAATAACTGCACCACAATGGAAGCAGAGATATAAGGCATTACGCCCAATGCCAAAATTGACACACGAGAGAAAGATCCTCCGGCAAACATATCGAGTAAGCCTAAGATACCTGACTTTTCGTTTTCGCCAAGAGCAGTTGGATCAACACCTGGTAAAACCACGTGAGATACGAAACGGTATACCAAAAGAATTAAGAGCGTAAACAATATACGCTCTTTTAATTCCTGAATTTTCCAGATATTACTTAAAGTAGTAAATAGCTTCTTCATTTAATAATTACAATTTTACAATTGAACCACCTGCTGCTTCAATAGCTTTTTGTGCGGTTGCAGAAAACGCATGTGCTGTAATTTCTAATTTTGCTTTAACTTCTCCACGACCTAATACTTTTACCAAGTCATTTTTAGAAGCTAAACCGTGCTCTTGCAAGGTTGCAAAATTGATTGTTGTTAAACTGAATTTCTCAGCTAAGTTTTGCAAAACATCTAAGTTTACACCAACATATTCGGTACGGTTAATTGGTTTGAAACCAACTTTAGGTACACGACGTTGTAAAGGCATTTGACCACCTTCGAAACCAATTTTAGTTGAGTGACCAGAACGTGAACCAGCACCTTTGTGACCACGTGTTGAAGTACCACCACGGCCTGAACCTGTACCACGACCAATTCTCTTACTGTTTTTTGTAGAACCTTTTGCAGGTTTTAAATTACTTAAATTCATTTTTTTGAATTTGTGTTGCCCTTCGCTTTCACTAAACAGGTACAACGATTAATAATAAAAATTTGTATCCGTTACAATAACGGATACAAACTTAAAAAAATTATATAGCTTCTATTGCTACTAAATGGTTTACTTTTCTAACCATTCCGATAATTTGTGGAGTAGCCTCTACCTCAACACTTTGGTTCATTTTAGATAAACCCAAAGCCTGAACGGTTCTTTTTTGGCGCTCGCTTCTGTCGATAACGCTTTTTACTTGTGTTATTTTGATCTTAGCCATAATATTATCCGTTAAATACTTTGTTTAAATCTACACCACGAGTTTGAGCTACTGTATAAGCATCACGCATTTTAGTTAATGCATCAACAGTTGCTTTTACCACGTTGTGTGGGTTAGATGATCCTTTAGATTTTGCAAGTACGTTATGAATACCAGCACTCTCTAAAACAGCACGCATTGCACCACCAGCAATTACACCTGTACCTACTGCAGCTGGTTTGATTAAAACAAAACCACCTGAGAATTTACCGATTTGCTCGTGAGGAACAGTACCGTTTAAAACCGGAACTTTTACCAAGTTCTTTTTGGCATCATCCACACCTTTTGCAATGGCTTCAGTTACCTCTTTTGCTTTACCTAAACCGTAACCTACAACACCGTTCTCATCACCTACAACAACAATTGCTGAAAAGCTGAAAGTACGGCCACCTTTAGTTACTTTGGCAACGCGTTGTATACTAACCAAACGATCCTTTAATTCGATATCGGTGGTTTTTACTCTTTTTATATTGATAGTTGACATCTTACTTTTTCTTCAGATTAAAATACTAAACCAGCTTCGCGGGCACCCTCTGCCAACGATTTGATACGACCATGGTATAAGTAGCCATTTCTATCGAAAACAACTTCTTTTACACCTGCAGCGATTGCTTTTTCGGCAACTAATTTACCTACAGCCACTGATTGATCACTTTTGTTACCTGTTCCTGAAAAATCTTTTGATAAAGATGATGCTGAAACTATAGTTGTACCAGTTACATCGTTAATTACCTGAGCATAAATACCTTTATTGCTTCTAAATACAGATAACCTTGGACGTTCCTCAGAACCGGTAAGTCTTTTTCTGATCCCTTTTTTTATACGATCTCTTCTTGATAATTTTTTACCTGCCATGATTACTATTTTTTAGATGCTGATTTACCTGCTTTTCTTCTTAACACTTCACCTACAAACTTGATACCTTTACCTTTATAAGGCTCTGGTGCACGTAACGAACGGATTTTCGCTGCTACCTGACCAATCAATTGCTTGTCGATACTCTCTAAAATAATTTTAGGAGTTTGACCTTTTTCTGATGTAGTAGTTACCTTAATTTCTTCTGGTAATTGAAATACATAGTGGTGAGAATAACCTAAAACTAAATCTAATGTATTACCCTGATTTGTTGCACGGTAACCTACACCTACTAATTCTTGTTGTAACTTATAACCTTCTGTAACACCAATAACCATATTGTTAAGCAATGAACGGTATAAACCATGTAATGCTTTGTGTTTCTTTTGTTCCGAAGGACGGTTTACTGTTAAAATTCCGTCTTCCTGACTTACAGTGATATCTGAATCTACTGCTTGTGTTAATTCTCCTTTAGGACCTTTTACGCTTACCAAGTTATCTTTTGATACGGTAATTGTAACACCTGCAGGGACTGTAATTGGGGCTTTTCCTATTCTTGACATTGTGCTGTTCTTTTAATTATTAATAAACGTGACACAATACCTCACCACCAATGTTTAATTTGGCTGCTTCTTTATCAGTCATTACACCTTTAGAAGTAGATAAGATTGCGATACCTAAACCGTTTAATACTCTTGGCATGTTTTCAACGCCTGCATAGTTTCTCAAACCTGGTTTACTTACTCGCACTAATGTACGAATAGCAGGAATTTTAGTTATTGGATTGTACTTCAAAGCAATTTTGATGGTGCCTTGAGCGGTCGTATCCTCAAATTTATAATTCGCGATGTAACCTTTGTCAAAAAGTACTTTAGTAATTTCCTTTTTAAGGTTTGATGCAGGAATTTCTACAACTCTGTGGTTGGCCTTAATGGCATTCCTTACTCTTGTTAAATAATCTGCTATTGGATCTGTATTCATTTTTTATTGTTTTTGATAGTGGTTTCCTGTCACCACCCGGCGATGGGACCTGCTATCGGTTAAAATTCTTTTTTTTCCAGTATATAGACATAAGTATCAGGTATCAAGAAACCATTTGGTCTCGATACCTGATACTCTGCACTAATTACTTTATATTACCAAGATGCTTTTTTAACACCTGGTATTTTACCGTCTAATGCCATTTGGCGGAATGTTACCCTTGAAATACCAAAGGTACGCATATATCCACGTGGACGGCCAGTTAATTTACAACGGTTGTGTAAACGTACTGGAGAAGAGTTTTTAGGTAATTTATCTAAACCTTCAAAATCTCCTGCTGCTTTTAAAGCTGCACGTTTTTCAGCGTATCTAGCTACCAATTTTTGGCGCTTAACTTCGCGTGCTTTTACACCTTCTTTTGCCATTATTCTGCTGTTTTTTGATTTTTAAATGGTAATCCGAATTGTTTCAATAACTCTAAAGCCTCCACATCAGATTTGGCCGAAGTTACGAAAGTTATATCCATACCTAAAATTTTATTGATTTTATCGATATTAATCTCAGGGAAGATGATTTGCTCAGTTACACCTAAGGTGTAATTGCCTTTTCCATCAAAACCTTTATCATTAATACCTTTGAAATCACGAATACGTGGCAAAGCTACAGAGATCAAACGATCTAAGAACTCATACATATTGTTGTCGCGTAAAGTAACACGTACACCAACCGGCATACCTTTACGTAACTTAAAGTTAGAGATATCTTTTTTGGACTGAGCCTGAACTGCTAGCTGACCAGTAATAGTAGTCAATTCAACAATTGTGCTATCCACAACTTTTTTATCTGTAACAGAAAAACGTCCAACACCCTGGTTAATACAGATCTTTTGTAATTTAGGAACCTGCATTACAGTTTTGTACTGGAATTTTTCTTTTAGTGCATTTACAACTTCTTCTTTGTATTTGCTTTTTAATCTAGGTGTAGCCATTATTTAATCTCCTCTCCTGAAATTTTAGCAACTCTAACTAATTTACCATCAGCATTTAGTTTACGACCAACGCGGGTAGTTTTACCAGATTTTGGATCAACCAACATCAAGTTAGAAATGTGAAGAGCAGCCTCTTTTTTAATAATACCACCGTTTGGATTTGCAGCATTTGGTTTAGTATGTTTAGATACTAAGTTAATGCCTTCTACAATGGCTCTGTTTTTATCTATTTGTACTGAAAGTACTTTTCCTTGTTGACCTTTTGAATCGCCAGCAATTACTTTAACTAAATCTCCTGTGCGGATCTTTAATTTTGATGGTGTATTTACTTTGTTTCCCATTTTATAATACCTCCGGTGCTAATGATACAATTTTCATGAATTGTTTTTCACGCAACTCTCTCGCAACCGGACCAAAGATACGTGTACCACGTGGCTCATCCTGTGCGTTTAATAATACTGCTGCATTATCGTCAAAACGAATATAAGAACCATCTTTACGACGGATTTCTTTTTTAGTTCTAACAACTACTGCTTTAGAAACCGTACCTTTTTTGATATTACCTGAAGGTAATGCGCTTTTTACGGTAACAACTACTTTATCTCCAATTGAAGCATAACGTTTACCTGTACCACCAAGTACACGAATAACTAATACTTCTTTTGCGCCGCTATTATCAGCAACGTTTAATCTTGATTCCTGTTGTACCATGTTATTTAGCCCTCTCTAAAATTTGTACCAATCTCCAGTTCTTATTTTTACTCAAAGGACGAGTTTCCATAATCAATACTGTATCACCGATACCGCATTCGTTTTTCTCGTCGTGAGCCATAAATTTGGTAGTTTTCTTAACGAACTTACCATAAATCGGGTGCTTTACTTTACGCTCAACGCTCACTACAACAGATTTATCCATCTTATTGCTCACCACCAACCCGGTTCTTGTTTTTCTTAATTGTCTTTCCATTTCGACTCTCAAATTATTTAGTTTCAGTAGCTGACTCAGCGTTTTTCACTTTAGTCAGTTCAGTATTTAAACGGGCTATATCTTTCCTTACTTTTGCAATGCGTGAAGGATTTTCGATAGCTGAAATAGTGTGAGCGAACTTCAATTTTGATAAGTTCTCTTTTTCTTCCGTAATCTTAGCTACTAATTCTTCTTTTGAAAGCCCTGTGATTTCTGAATTTTTCATTTTTATTTTTCTTTTACGTTTAAGTGTAGCGGTTATAAAAAACAAGTATTTACAACATTCATCTTAAATCTTTACTATGCTTCTACGTAATCTCTACGTACTACAAATTTTGTTTGGATTGGTAATTTTTGTGCGGCTAAACGTAATGCTTCTTTAGCAACTTCTAAAGGCACACCTTCAGCTTCGAAAATTACACGTCCTGGTCTTACTACTGCAACCCAGTACTCAGGAGCACCTTTACCTTTACCCATACGTACTTCAGCAGGTTTTTTAGTTACCGGTTTATCCGGGAAAATCCTGATCCATACCTGGCCTTCACGTTTCATGAAACGAGTTACGGCAATACGGGCAGCCTCTATCTGGCGACTTGTGATCCAAGTGGCTTCTAAAGATTTGATACCAAAAGATCCGAATGCTAATTCAGCTCCACGTGAAGCTAAACCTTTCATTCTGCCTTTTTGCATCTTCCTGAACTTCGTTCTTTTTGGCTGTAACATTTTATTTTGTTCTAATCGTTAAACGATGTTGTTAATAAATCAATTATTTACGAGGACCTCTGTTAGCGCCTGCGCCACCACCTCTGTTTGCACCACCTTGGCCTGGACCACGACCGCCGCCTTGGTTTCCACCACGTCTGTCGTTACCACCGCCACGGTTATCTCTTCCACCACCTCTGTTATCTCTTCCACCGAATGCTGGTTTATCTGACTGGCCTTTTGGACCGTTGTTTGTTGCACCAATGTTTGGAGACAAATCACGTTTTCCATAAACCTCACCTTTACAGATCCATACTTTAACACCGATTTTACCATAAGTAGTTAAAGCTTCAGCTAAAGCATAATCAATATCAGCACGGAATGTATGCAAAGGCACTCTTCCTTCTTTGTACTGCTCAGTACGTGCCATCTCAGCACCACCTAAACGACCAGAAGTCATGATTTTGATACCTTCAGCACCCATACGCATGGTTGATGCGATAGAAGATTTCATTGCTCTACGGAATGAGATCCTTGCTTCTAATTGTTTTGCAACACCTTCTGCAACTAATTGTGCATCAAGCTCAGGGCGTTTAATTTCAAAGATGTTAATTTGAATTTCCTTTTTAGTCAATTTCTTTAACTCTTCTTTGATTTTATCAACCTCAGCACCTGCTTTACCGATTACAATACCCGGACGAGCTGTGTGGATAGTTACCGTAATACGTTTTAAAGTACGTTCGATTACTACTTTTGAAACACCGCCTTTTGCAATACGGGCAGAAAGGTATTTTCTTATTTTCTCATCTTCAACTAATTTATCGGAGTAGTTGTTGCCACCGAACCAGTTAGAATCCCATCCTTTGAT
This sequence comes from Pedobacter nototheniae, assembly GCF_032678625.1. Classification (GTDB taxonomy): domain Bacteria; phylum Bacteroidota; class Bacteroidia; order Sphingobacteriales; family Sphingobacteriaceae; genus Pedobacter; species Pedobacter nototheniae_A. Next base: position 197,572 of record NZ_JAVTSO010000007.1, read on the forward strand.
GATACCTAACCTGTTACCTATTGGATTTGCTTTTTGTCCCATTTCCTAAAATTAGTTTTGAGTTGTTTCTGTACTTTTACTATCTACAATCAGCGTTACGTGGTTAGAACGTTTACGAATTCTATATCCACGGCCTTGAGGAGCCGGACGTAAGCGTTTAAGCTGACGGCCTCCATCAACCATAATTGTTTTCACAAATAGTTGACTTTCTTCAGGGCGGGCACCTTCATTTTTAGCTTCCCAGTTTTTAATTGCAGATAATAATAATTTTTGAACTCTTATTGCTGCTTCTTTATTGGTAAACTTTAAAATGCTTAATGCTTTTTCTACACGTTCACCTCTGATAAGATCTACAACCAAACGCATCTTACGCGGTGAGGTTGGACAATTGTTTAATTTTGCTATTGCTTCCATTGTCTAATTATTTTTTCTTTTCAGCGTGTCCTCTGAATGTTCTGGTTGGAGCAAATTCTCCCAACTTGTGACCAACCATGTTTTCTGTTACGTACACAGGGATAAATTTATTTCCATTGTGTACTGCAAATGTATGACCTACGAAATCCGGAGAAATCATTGATCTGCGAGACCAAGTTTTGATTACAGTTTTTTTACCTGCATCATTCATAGAGTTTACTTTTTTCTCTACATTATGGTCAATATAAGGTCCTTTTTTTATCGAACGAGCCATTATTTCTTCCTTCTCTCTATGATGTAACGATTAGAATATTTCTTAAGTTCTCTGGTTTTGTAGCCTTTAGCTAAAATACCATTTCTTGAACGTGGGTGACCACCTGATGATCTACCTTCACCACCACCCATTGGGTGATCTACTGGGTTCATCGCTACCGGTCTTGTTCTCGGACGACGGCCCAACCAACGTTTACGACCAGCTTTACCTAATACTTCGTTTGCGTGATCTGAGTTAGATACAGCACCGATAGTAGCAAGACAAGTAGTCAAGATTAAACGGGTTTCGCCTGAAGGCATTTTCAAAGTAGCGTATTTACCATCGCGGGCAGCTAATTGTGCGTAAGCACCTGCACTACGAGCCAATTGCGCTCCTTTTCCAGGGTGGATCTCAACATTATGAATGATGGAACCTAATGGAATGTTTGATAATTTTAAAGTGTTACCTACTTCTGGAGTTGCTGTATCGCCCGAAACTAATTTCGAACCTACTTGCAATCCTTCAGGAGCAATAATGTAACGCTTCTCGCCATCTGCATAAACTAATAATGCGATGCGGGCAGTACGGTTTGGATCGTATTCAACAGTAGCTACTGTTGCAGGAATGTCAAACTTATCACGTTTGAAATCGATCAAACGGTAAGATTTTTTGTGACCACCACCCATGTAGCGCATAGTCATCTTTCCTGTATTGTTACGTCCACCAGACTTTTTTGATGATACAACCAATGATTTTTCGGGCTTGGTTGCTGTAATCTCCGTAAAGCTGGCACCTACTCTAAAGCGGGTTCCCGGAGTAACTGGTTTAAATTTTCTTAAGCCCATAGTTATAATTAATAATTAAATTAAAGATTTGCGTAATAATCTATTGTTTCTCCGTCTTTCAACGTTACGATTGCTTTTTTGTATTTCGGACTACGGCCTGATACAAAACCTGCTTTAGTGTAACGAGATTTAGCTTTTCCATCAACAACCATTGTGTTAACTGCTACGATAGTTACACCGTACAATTTTTCAATAGCTGCTTTAATCTGGATTTTGTTAGCCTTGTGGTTAACGCTAAATGTGAAACGGTTAGATTTCTCAGTTAAAGCTGAAGCTTTTTCGGTTAATATTGGTTTTTTTAAAATGTCCATATTACTTGGCAAACGCCTCCTCCAAAGTTTTAACAGAATCTGCAGTTAACACAAGTACACCAGCGTTTAATACATCATAAGTATTTAAATCTGCTGCAGTAATTACTTTAGTTTTCTGAACGTTTCTGCTTGATAAATAGATATTATTATTTTGTGCAGGTAAAACCAATAAAGTTTTTTCGTTACCTACGTTTAACGCAGCGATTAAACTTATGAAGTTTTTAGTTTTAATTGTATCGAAGTTGAAATCTTCTAAAACTACCACATTGTTATCTTTTGCTTTATAAGCTAAAGCTGATTTACGTGCTAATGATTTTAATTTCTTGTTCAATTTAAAACTGTAATCACGTGGCTGAGGACCGAAAACACGACCACCACCATTGAATAATGGCGATTTAATGCTACCGGCACGGGCACCACCTGTACCTTTTTGTTTGTATAGCTTGCGAGTTGAACCAGCAATCTCATTACGTTGTTTAGATTTGTGAGTACCTTGACGTTGGTTAGCCAAATACTGTTTTACATCTAAATAAATCGCGTGGTCGTTAGGCTCGATACCAAATACCGATTCAGGAAGTTGCACCTTGGCACCTGTTTCTTTACCTGAAATGTTTAATACTTTAACTTCCATCTGATTACTTGTCTAAGATTACGTAAGAACCTTTAGCTCCTGGAATGGAACCACTAACTACTAATAAGTTTTGCTCAGCATAAACTTTCAAAACTTGTAAGTTCTGAACTTTTACTCTGTCTCCACCTGTTCTTCCAGCCATGCGCATTCCTTTGAATACACGTGAAGGGAATGATGATGCTCCCAATGAACCTGGGGCACGTAAACGGTTATGCTGACCGTGAGTCTGCATACCAACACCGGCAAATCCGTGGCGTTTTACAACACCTTGAAAACCTTTACCTTTTGAGGTACCTACAACATCAACAAAATCGCCTTCTGCGAATGCGTCAACAGTTACTACATCACCTAAGTTAAGTGAAGTTGTAAATGAGTCAAATTCTACCAGCTTGCGTTTTGGAGTTGTGTTTGCTTTCGCGAAATGGCCTTTTAACGGTTGAGTTGTGTTTTTCTCTTTTTTCTCATCATATCCTAACTGAATAGATGAATACCCGTCTTTTTCTTCGGTCTTCACTTGTGTAACTACACAAGGCCCAGCCTCGATTACAGTACATGGAATGTTACGTCCGTCTGCATCGAAGATACTGGTCATTCCTACTTTTTTTCCAATAATTCCTGACATTTTATCTTTTAATTTTAACACCCATCGAAGCAGTAGGGCTTCGTTCAAGGTGGTTGTGCATCCCCCGAAAGGGACGGCAAAGATAGGCAAGAATTATTAATTTTCAAATAGTTAGCCAAATATTTTTTCAAATAAATTGCTGATAGATGGGTACTTAGCTTAAATGGGGTCGTTAATGTGCCAAACCACCATTTAAACTGATGGTTATAATAGTCAATATGATTAAACCAATGAGTACATATAGGTAATCGCGCTCGATTAAAAAGCTAAATAATGCAAAAACAATGCGGGCAATCGGTGTAAAGATCAGCATCAGGATGCCAAATTGCACAATTGCATCGCCGTGAAATGTTAAAACGCCTTTAAAAATTGCAGCAATTGTAGAGAAATTTGAAAGTTCGGGCTTAAAAACCTTATAATCGGTAATAGCCCCTTTGTTGTGCACCAAATAAATTGTGCCTCCAACCAGCACAATACTCATCGAAATAATTACACCGGCACGTAAAAGCGTACCCAATATCAGCTGAATATCTTTATCGTTTAAGTTCTCTTTCTTTATTGTACCCATTACATTGCGCCGCTTAAACCTTTATAAATCATTTGAATGGCCAGAAAAATTACAACCACTGCAAAAACAGCCTTTAATTTATCTGTTTTGGTTTTAACCAATATTTTAGAGCCAATGGTTGCACCCGTTAAAACACCAATACAAACCGGCATGGCTATACCAGGATCTATTTGCCCTCTGTGTAAATAAACAATTGCACTGGCCGCCGCCGTTACCCCCATCATAAAATTACTGGTGGTTGTTGATACCTTAAAAGGTAAACGCATAATATTATCCATTGCAATTACTTTTAATGCACCGCTGCCAATGCCCAGTAAGCCCGAAAGTGTACCGGCAAAAAGCATCATAAAAAAGCCACCAGGAACATTTTTTACCGCATAGGTATGTTCTGTTCCTTTATCGGGATATGAACCATTCAGTTTAAAAAAATTAGCCCATTTATCGGTGTTATCCTGTGTGGTATGATCTACTTTTTTCTTCAGCGTCATGATTGCAGAAAAAATCAGGATACAGCCAAAAATAACGGCTATATAATCTGGATTTAAATAAACGGCAACAATAGCACCGCAAACGGCACCAACAGTTGTTGCAATTTCAAGGAACATGCCTATTCTTATATTGGTTATCCCTTCTTTTACATAAGCAGCCGCCGAACCTGACGATGTTGCAATAACTGAAATAATAGAAGCACCTATAGCGTAGTGAATATCTACACCTAAGCCTAATGTTAATAAAGGAATAATAATGACCCCTCCGCCCAGGCCCGTTAACGAACCTAACAAACCCGCCACAAAGGCTCCTATTAAAACGATAAGGGTAAACAGCAATACCGACATGGCGGCAAATATAAAGTACTTATTTTGGCTAAACGAAGGATTAAACCAATAAAACAAAGTCTATATGTTATATGGATAAAGGGAAAATAATGTTTACGTGTTCCATCTTTTTACATTTTATAATGCAGTTTGCTTTCCTGATCAATATCAATTTTATTAAATGATTGTATAAGCTCAAAAGCAACTTGCCTAATGGTTTCGGGTATTGGATTAATGATCACCTTATTTCCTTTCCCATCCTTTATTTGCCACCCGGAGGTATCTAAAAGAACTAAAGCAGAATCAGAAACCAGTTTAACAATTTTAGCTCTTGAATAAGAATTGCCTTTCGAATCGATAATTATCTTTTTATGCTGCCACCAGTTTTCCTGCGAAACGGGTTTTAATTCCGCGTTATTTAATTTAGAAAAATAATTCCAGCCTGTTTCTGGTTTGTGTTCTAACTTTAAAAGGGCCAGAAAATTGATCAGGCTTTTTGAATTATAAGTTTCAGCACTGCATAATACTGGTAGGTGTATTAATTTTAACTGGGCTAATAATGATTTTGATTCCGCCCCATTCTGAAAAATTCGGATTACAGCTTTTGCAATATCCGTAATTACCGCTTTATTCCCTGAATCATACACAACACAAAGCTTTTCAACTTCCTCCAACGCTGCCTTGAGCAATAAAACCAATTCAGGCTTTTCTAACTTTATTTTCATCAGTTAAACCTGTGCTATTTCCCCAGCCTTCTAATCATTTCGCCACTTAAATCCCTGCCATCATTTAACCGGTTGGCAAAAAACGATTTGGCAGCTTCAAAATGTTCCTTATAGCCTTTTAAATCACCATAACCAATTATAGAAGCCCATTCGTGCACTGCGGTATGAAACTCTAAATCATCGCCACGTATGGATTTATCATACAATGCTGTTTTTATAGATTCTTCGAGCATTTCTTCGTTTTTGAAAAGGTACTCGGCAATACCCAAACGCAATTTAAAAGGTGGCGTTTGGCAAATTAAATTATCATATGGATTTACCCCCATTTTATACCAGGCATAAACCATGCTCAGCAAACTCAGGTGCGAATTTGGTTTCTGTTTGTGCGAAGCATCAGAAAGACTAAATTCTTTCATAATGTTATCATCAAGCAACAAAAGCTGTCTGCTTTCGTGAAATACAAAATCTCGGGCAGCGTATATTTTTTCCCTGAATTCGGTTTCATTCTCACAAATCATCAGCTTATACAATTCAGATTCTGCCTGTGCATAATATTTAACCTGCTTTTGTGCATAAGGGTTTAAAATAGCCAAACCAGCATAAATATGCGCTTTATAGCTAAAAATACGCAGCGTAGTTAAAATTTTAACATTATCAATTCCGCCTGCATAAGCGGGATTATCCCAGGGAAAAAAGCCTGCATTTTTCCAGGCAGACCCCATACTTTCAAAGCCCATATGCGTTACCGCCTGGGTATCGGCCACAATCCTGTCGTGTTCCTTATAATCGTCCATTTCAATAATGTTCGATTTAAGAGACTGGTATATTTTTAGAGCTTTAGCATAAACTTCGTTGGTAGCCCTATGCCGAACTACAACCAGTGTTTGCCCTTCAGGACTAAAAGCCGGGCCATGTAGCGAATGGCAGGTTACAATTTGGGTATCTTCTGGCAAATGTTTTTCAAAGGCTGCAATTTCCGGGTGTTTAACAGAGGTTTGTCCGGCTACAATTGCACCATATTTAGTAGAGCGGGCAAAGGTTGATACAACCTCGTCTATCTTTTCTGCTTCCACACAATAAATGATAAAATCAGATTTCCGGGCCACCTCGTGTCCATCTACCAGCACCTCTACTCCTTTTGGTTCCAGTTCATTTTTTAAATCAACGAAACGTAAAGGCATATCTGCTCCACAAACCGGGTAACCTGCTTTTACAAATGATAAAGCATACAACTTACCCATATCGCCTAACCCAATAATTCCTATTTGCATGAAACAAATGTAACCTATCGTAAATAAATTTATAATAAAACTTAGATAAAATTGTTATTTTAAACATCAGGTAGAAAAACTTTTTATCTCTCTTTCCCAAATCATCGAAAAATTAGATGGGGGAAGAACGTATAAAAATGTAGTTTTACGATTTAACACCTATATTTAAACTATGCAAAAATTTAAACACATCCTTTATTGTTTCGTGGCATTGCTTGTATTTAACCATGCATTTGCCCAGGCCCAACAGGATACGACTAAAAACGCAGATCCATCATTAAACGGGCAGTACCAGTTCATGTTATCCAAATCTAAAAGCTTGTATGGAGCTCGGTTGATTAATCCTTCAAGGTTATCATCTGTTTGGAAAAGCGTAAATGATACCCTAAGAAAAGAACGCAAGCAATTACAGGAAGCCCGGCAGGAAATTAAAAGTCAATCGGCTACAATCTCTGGCTTGAAAGGTGAAGTTACAGGCAAAGAGAGTTCGCTTGCCGGTGCCAATGCAATGGTAAATGAAATTAAATTTTTAGGAATTTCGTTTAGCAAAGGTACTTACAACATCATGGTTTGGTCTATTATTGCGGTTTTAGCCATTGCTTTATTTATTGTTATTGCGCGTTCTACCAAAAACATACTGGAAGCCAAACACCGTACTCAGCTCTACGAAGAGATTAATACAGAATACCAGAATTATAAAGCCAAAGCCAACGAAAAAGAGCGTAAACTTGCGCGTGAGCTACAGGATGAACGTAATAAATGGGACGAAGCTAAGGGCAGATAAGACCACAGGTTTAGCTTTTGGTTAGTGTCATTACCAATCAAAGAAAGAAGAAAAATTAATTACAATAAGTACTAATGGCTGGT
>NZ_JAVTSO010000008.1:0-156245 GCF_032678625.1 Pedobacter nototheniae
AACCGGGCTAACGGCAGGAACTTACAACCTCACCATCACCGATGCCAATAATTGTAGCACCACACAGAGCGTCATCATTACACAACCTGCTGCAGCATTAAGTGCTACAATGAGTGCACAAACTGATGTAGCCTGTTTTGGTGCTGATACAGGCAGCGCTACGGTTTCAGCAATTGGTGGTACGGCGCCGTATACCTATTCGTGGAATACCAATCCTATACAGACCTCTGCTACGGCCAGCAATCTTATTGCTGGTTCATATATGGTAACGGTTACTGATGCAAATGGCTGTATTACTACACAAAACGTAATGATTGCACAGCCTACTGCTGCTTTAGCGGCGCCAACCGCCAGTGCCATCCAACCTACCTGTAACATTGTTACGGGCAGTATTGAAATCAGTGGGCCTAAAGGTACCGACTTAAGCTATAGCATTGACGGGACAAATTACCAGGCCTCAACCAGCTTTACAACTGTGGCTCCTGGAAATTATCTGTTAACCGTTCGCAACAACGCTGGCTGTACTTCGGAGTCTACCAGCATCACTATAAACAATATACCTTCGGCACCAGGCATACCCGCTCCGGCCAGTATTACCCAACCTAATTGTACGTTAATTACCGGAACGATTACTTTCACGACTCAAACGGGCGTGGAATACAGCATCGATAACGGTATTAACTACCAGAGAAGCGAAATCTTTAACAATTTAAGCCCGGGTCCTTATAACCTAAGGGTAAGAAGTACTACTGATAATACCTGTTTCAGTAATGGAGCAGCAGCAATAACCATTAATTCAGCTATTTGTGCCGCCAACGATACGCCACCCGCAATCGGTGGAGGCAACGGAGGCACCACGCCAAGTGTATTGGATAACGATATCTTGAACGGTATCCCGGTTACACAGACCACAGTAACGCTTAGCCCAGGCACCAGCCCTCAGGCCGGTATTTCGATGAACCCTGATGGTACGGTTACAGTAGCACCGAATACGCCAGCGGGGACTTACACTTATCCATATACGATTTGCGATAAGGTTAACCCGAACAACTGCAGTACGGCAGGTACAACCATTACAGTTAACCCACCGGCAATAGTGGCGAGCAATGACACGCCACCGGCAATTGGTGCTAATGGAGGCAAAATACCAAGTGTACTGGACAACGATACCTTGAACGGTAACCCGGTTTCATTAACAAGCATAACCCTTAGCCCGGGTACAAGTCCTAATCCAGGTTTGGTGATGACCTCTGATGGAACGGTTACTGTGGCACCGAATACGCCAGCAGGTACTTATATTTATCCATACACCATTTGCGATCAGGTTAACCCGAACAACTGCAGTACTGGAAGTACAACAGTAACGGTAAATCCACCGGCAATAGTGGCGAGCAATGATATGCCACCAGCAATAGGTGGAGGGAACGGTGGCACCACGCCAAGTGTATTGGATAACGATACCTTGAACGGTAATCCGGTTAGCCCGACTACGGTAACGCTTACCCCAGGCACCAGCCCTCAGGCCGGTATTTCGATGAACCCTGATGGAACAGTTGCGGTGGCACCAAATACTCCAGCGGGTACCTACACTTATCCATACACCATTTGCGATAAGGTTAACCCGAACAATTGCAGTACAGCAAGTACCACCATTACGGTAACACCACCGGCAATAGTGGCGAGCAATGATACGCCACCTGCAATAGGTGGAGGGAACGGTGGTGTCACACCTTCGGTACTGGACAACGATACCTTGAACGGTAATCCTGTTTCATTAACAACCGTAACCCTTACCCCGGGTACAAGTCCTAATCCAGGTTTGGTGATGAACCCTGATGGAACGGTTTCGGTAGCACCAAATACCCCAGCGGGCACTTACACTTATCCATATACGATTTGCGATAAGGTTAACCCGAACAATTGCAGTACGGCAAGTACAACCATTACAGTTAACCCACCAGCGATTGTGGCAACCAATGATACCCCACCAGCAATTGGTGGCAGTAACGGCGGCACCACGCCAAGTGTATTGGATAACGATACCCTGAACGGTATCCCGGTTAGCCCGACTACGGTAACGCTTAGCCCAGGCACCAGCCCTCAGGCCGGTATTTCGATGAACCCTGACGGAACGGTTACGGTAGCACCAAATACACCGGCGGGCACTTATACTTATCCATATACTATTTGTGATAAGGTGAATCCGAACAATTGCAGTACGGCAAGTACCACCATTACGGTTAATCCACCAGCGATTGTGGCAACCAATGATGCGCCACCGGCAATCGGTGTAAATGGCGGCAAAACGCCATCTGTACTGGATGATGATACGCTGAACGGTAATCCGGTAAGCCTTACTACGGTAACGTTAACGCCGGGTACAAGTCCAAATGCAGGATTATTGATGAACCCTGACGGAACGGTTACGGTGGCACCCAATACGCCTGCAGGTACCTATAGTTATTCCTATACGATTTGCGATAAGGCAAACCCGAACAACTGCAGTACCGCCATTGCATTGATTGTTGTGGAAGCCCCTAATTTCCATATCCCGAACCTGTTTACACCAAACGGGGATGGCAATAACGATACCTTCGAGATCATCGGCCTGGACCAGTTTGCCCAGAACAAGCTGGTAATTGTAAACCGTTGGGGAAATGAGGTATACCATGCAGATGGTTATCAGAACAACTGGACAGGTGAGGGGCTAAACGAGGGCACCTATTACTACCTGTTAAAGGTTAAGAAATCAGGAGATTCAGACTGGAGTGTATACAAAGGTTACATTACCCTGATCAGGGCATTTAAAAAATAGAATGTAAAAAGGAAAGACGGCCGGTTTTAATTTTCCGGCTGTCTTTTAAAGAACTTAAAAGCGATGAAGAGACAACTATTGTTAATAACAGCCTTTTTTTTACTGTTCGTTATTCCTGGTTTTGGCCAGCAGGATGCACAGTTTAGCCAGTATATGTTTAACGGGATTTACATTAACCCTGCTTATGCAGGTTACCGGGAGCAGCTCAATGTTCATGCCTTTTACCGCAACCAGTGGACTGGTATAGAAGGTTCGCCAAAAACGGTTTCTGTTGCAATCGATGCGATAGCGAACGATGGAAATGTAGGACTTGCCCTTCAGTTATCAAGTGATAAGCTGGGTGCGCAGCGTAACCTTGCGGGTTATGCCAATTATGCTTACAGGATTCGTCTGAATGCAGACGGGAGCTCGCGTTTAGCATTTGGCATTGGTGCGGGTGCCGTTCAGCTGGGTATCGACGGGTCTTTACTGGATCCAAACCATCCTGAAATGGACCAGCCACTTGGGGTTCAGAGTACAATTGTACCCGATGCACGTGCAGGAGTTTTTTATTCAAACAACCGTTTTTATGCGGGTTTTTCTGTAGACAACCTGGTTTCCCAATATATAGATATAGACCGTTATGCATTTATTCCCCAGCCTAAACCCCATTACTATTTAACCGCAGGGATGCTGGTGCCAATTAATGAAGATGTTCAGGTTAAACCATCTTTTTTATTAAAAGACGACCGTGGAGGGCCAACGAGTTTAGATGTGAATGCCTTTTTTATCATAGCCGACAAATTATGGCTGGGCGGTTCCTACCGTACGGGGGTTAAGTTATACGATAAATCCTATTTACAGAAAGACCTGACCAATTTAAACTCTGTTGTTGGTGCGGTTCAGGTTTTTCCGAACCAGAATTTACGGATTGGTTATGCCTATGATTTTTCTATTGGCCCGTTGCAGGGTTACAGCAGCGGTACCCACGAAATTTCAGTAGGGTATTTCTTTAACCGTAAAAATGTACGGATGCTTACCCCACGATATTTTTAATAAACGATGTTCCTGCTAAATAATTAAGAAATGAAGAAGAACTACTTAAGTTTACTGCTTGTTGTATTGCTGTTGGGCATAGTACAGAAATCAAAAGCACAATATGTTTTAAAGGCGGCCGATGCCCAGTATGAACTGTATAATTACATTAAAGCAATAGATTTATACGAGCAGGCTTACCAGAAGAAAGCTACGCTGCATGCTGCCGGACAGCTTGCCCGGAGTTACGATCAAACACGCAACTATAAACAAACCGAAAGCTGGGCTGCCATTGCAGCAGGCATGGAAGGGAGCGGGGCTGAAGAGGTACTATTGTATGCCCGGGCTTTACAGAATAATTCCAAATATGCTGAGGCGAGGGTACAATACGAGAAATACAGTTCGCTGGATAAAAAGGTAACGGCCGGGCAAAAAAGCACCTGGCTGCTGTCCTGCGATTCGGCTTTACACTGGATGAAAAATCCAGTGAGTACGGTTATAAAGAATGAGCAGCCATTAAACACACCCTCTTCAGACTGGGGTGCTGTGAAGTACAATCATGCTGTTGTTTTTGCCTCTGACCGGGGATTCAAAACCGACAGTTTAAAGCAGTCGGATAACCGCCCTTTTTTAACGTTTGACGGTTCAAAAAAGCCTGATAAAACCATTTATGGCTGGACAGGGAACCATTACCTGCGATTGTATAACCAGGATGCTGGTGGATTGATCAGCCTTTTTCCGATCAATGCCGGCACAGATTACCATGTCGGTCCTGCGAGTTTTACCTCCGATGGGAACGAGCTGTATTTTACCCTTACGCGTATTCCAAAAAAGCCTGAATATGTAAAAGGTAAACTCGCTACGGTAAACATTGAAATTTACAGCAGCAAAAAGGATAAAGAAGGAAAGTGGGCCACCCCGGTTGCATTTCCATATAATAAGTTAAACGAATATTCAGTTGGCGACCCTTTTATCAGTAAAGACGGCAATAGTTTATATTTCAGTTCTGACCTTCCCGGTGGCACCGGCGGAACGGATTTATATGTAAGTTTTAAAACGGACCAAGGGGATTGGGGGCTTCCGGTTAATTTGAAGGAAGTCAACACCACGGGTAACGAACGGAGCCCGTTTTTTGATGAAAACAACAATTTGTATTTCAGCAGTGACGGCCTGATCGGAATGGGTGGCCTGGATATTTTTAAGGCTGTAATGGCAGGCGGAAAAATGGGTAGGCCTGTAAACATGGGTTATCCGGTCAATTCGCCACAAGATGATTTTGCCTATAATTTAATGAATGTAAGCGAGGGTTACCTGTCTTCTAACCGGGTAGAAGGCCTGGGTGATGATGATATTTATAGTTTTAAAGCCCAGGAACCGGTATTATTCAAACTGACCGGAGTTGCGTATAATAAACAGAGTGGTGAACCAATGGCAAATGCGATGGTTAGTTTGGCGAAAATAGGTGGCGGGGTACTCCAGCTGCAAACAGAAGCAGATGGGCGGTATAAGTTTAACCTGGACAAATCATCAGATTATAACTTAACCGGTGAGAAAACAAATTACCGCAGTGATGGAGCAAAGGTAAGCACCCAAGGGCTTTTAACTTCTACTGAATTAAAGCAGGATCTTTACCTGGAGCTAATTGTAATCAACAAAGCGATCCGGATTGAAAACATTTATTATGATTTTGATAAATCGAACATCAGGCCTGATGCAGCGAAAGAGTTGGATAAGCTGGTCAAGATTATGCAGGATAACCCAACGATCTGGATCGAACTCGGTTCACATACCGATAGCAGGGGTAATGATCAGTATAACCAATGGTTGTCGCAAAGCCGTGCAAACTCTGCTGTTCAGTATATCATAGACCAGGGAATTAGTAAGAATAGGATTACGGCAAAAGGTTACGGAGAAAGCCAGCTGGTTAACAAATGTGCCAACGGGGTTAAATGTTCTGAAGCCGATCATCAGCTAAACAGAAGGACTGAATTTAAAATCGTTAAACAATAATAGGAAATTGGTCATGCATGAGGAGGTTGATGGGTCTCAGGGATGGACATTGGTCTTCCTCCCGGCATGCCCATAATTTAAGGTTGGTTAATTTTTATGAGGCCAAACAACAGCTGAACTGAAAAACTGAATTTAAGTTAGTTAAGCAATAAAAAAACTGGTCATGCGTGCGGAGGTCGATGGTCTCAGGGATGGACATTGGTCTTCCTCCCGGCATGACCATAATTTAAGGTTGGTTAATTTTTATGAGGCCAAACAACAGCTGAACTGAAAAACTGAATTTAAGTTAGTTAAGCAATAAAAAAACTGGTCATGCGTGCGGAGGTCGACGGTCTCAGGGATGGACATTGGTCTTCCTCCCGGCATGACCTTAATTAAATTCGGTTGAATTTTTTGAAGCCGAACAATAGTGAAACAAAGAACTGAATTCAAGATAATTAAACAATAAAAAGAAACTGGTCATGCGCGCGGAGGTCGACGGTCTCAGGGATGGACATTGGTCTTCCTCCCGGCATGCCCATTAGTTTAAGGCTTGAAATCCTTAAGAATTAAATACAGCAAAAGGAAAATCAAAGGTTAAAAAAAGAAATAGTTGCCTGACAACTTGAATTAGATATATGGGACACAGTGTAATTGAAATTATAGATATACTCGAAAAAAAATTCGAGGGTGATAATGTTATTAATCTTTGTAATGAAAATAAAATAAATACCTCAACATTATATCGATGGGAAAAACAATATGGTAAAGTTGTTATGGATCATGTAAGAGTTAAAAAGGATTATGAACATCTGAAGAAAATGTATGACGGGTTGTTGCTGACCTATGAGTGTCTTTATGAAATGATGATTAAAAATGGTAAAAATGAATAAATATTACACATCAACCTGAAATGAATATAGTTTACAAAGCCTGATGATAATAAAAAAGACATTGTATTATTTTTATATGCAACGCCACTTATATTTAGTGCTCAAATAAAAGCCATAGCATCATCGTCATACGACTAATTAATATCTTAACTGTTTTCGTCGTATTCATTTAAATTTGTTTTTTAAGTAATAGATATTTGTTGATTATCGATAAATATCTAATATGTTTGTGTTGTTATTTAAATTGTGTGGCTTTTTATGAGGGTTGTATTTTTCGTAATTGCACAAATATTTAAAAGGGGAATTGAAATTCAAAAAGAAAACAAACTAACGGTGTGAGATAACATATGGCGATTATTGTAAATCTTGATGTCATGATGGCGAAGCGAAAAATATCATTAAACGAACTTTCAGATAGGGTTGGTTTAACACTGTCCAATCTCTCCATACTTAAAACCGGAAAAGCAAAAGCCATACGGTTTAGTACGCTTAATGCCATTTGTAAGGTGTTGGATTGCCAGCCGTCCGACTTATTAGAATATAAAGAAGAAGAATAGAATTCGCATTCGTTTTATTGAAATAATTTAATTCATATGTTATGTTTGTAAAACAATATAATATGCTTATTAACAGTAAGTTGTATTGTTTTAATTACAAAAGGCGCAATCTGTTTGCGCCTTTTGTAATTCTGTTAAAAAATTAAGTTTTAAGTAATCCAACATATCGTAAGCTTAATAATAAATCAATCTGCATTTTTTTATTACGCTTTTGGCTAAAACAAAGATAGATTTGGCTAATCGCTGTTTAGTTACAATTCGGAATTTTGTGTCAACAAAAGATAAAAAATATGAATATTGTTTTGACAGGTTCCATCGGGAACATCGGAAAACCACTTGCAAAAGAATTGGTACAAAAAGGACATTTGGTAACCGTTATTAGCAGCAATCCGGAAAGAAAGCAAGCTATAGAGGCTTTAGGTGCAACAGCTGCAATTGGAAGTATGTTTGACGTAGATTTTCTATCATTAACGTTTAAAGGTGCAGATCTTGTTTACCTGATGGAAACTATGGAAGCAGCTGGAGATGTGTTCGATAAAAGTGTCGATTTTATAGGGACAATCAGTAAAATTGGAAACAATTATAAAACGGCTATAGAACAATCGGGTGTGAAAAAAGTAGTACATTTAAGCAGCATTGGTGCACACACCAATAAAAACACAGGTATTCTCGTTTTTCATCATAATGTAGAAAATATTCTAAAACAACTGCCTGATAATATTTCAATCAAATTTATTCGTCCGGTTGCCATCTACTTTAACATGTTTTCGTTTGTGCAGACGATCAAAAATAAAGGGATGATTATTTCTAATTATGGTGGCGATAAAAAAGAACCATGGGTTTCACCGCTGGATATTGCAGAAGTAATTGCTGTGGAAATGGAATTGCCTTTTGCCGGAAGAACAGTTCGTTATGTTGCCAGTGATGAGGTTTCGCCAAATCAAATTGCAAAGACATTGGGAGCGGCCATCGGTAAGCCAGAGCTGCAATGGAAAGTAATTACGGATGAAGAGTTATTGAGTAATTGGCTAAACATTGGTTTCAACGAACAAGTGGCAAAAGGTTTTGTAGATTTTCAGGCAAGCCAACGTACAGGGATTTTTTATGAAGATTATAATCAGAATAAACCTAAGCTTGGGAAGGTGAAAATTAGCGATTTTGCAAAAGAATTTGCTGAAGTCTATGCTCAGGATTAAATAAAAATGCTGCAAATGTGGTTTCAATACATTTGCGGCTTAAACGCTATTTTGTATTTAGGTAGCAGGTCGTTATTTTAGATTTTATTTATGGAAAAACGTCAGACAAAAAGAATAAAAACCATTACTGAATTTCACCGGTCAAGAGGTTTATCCTCACCTGAGCACCCGTTGATCAGTTTGCTTGATTATGCATCCATTCAACGTCCGGCAGATATTGGTGATTTCAATTGGGTATTCGATTTTTACCAGATTTCCATGAAAAGAGGAATGAATGGTAAGTTGAAATATGGGCAGCAGGAATATGATTTTGATGAAGGTATTATGTTTTTTATTTCACCCAATCAGGTTTTTAGGATTGAACCTGAAGTTAATCTGGTAACCAAGCCCTCGGGCTGGATGTTGCTCATTCATCCAGATTTTTTATGGCATAAGCCACTTGCTAACAGGATAAAACAATACGACTTTTTTAGTTATTCTGTTCGCGAAGCTTTATTTCTTTCAAAAAAAGAGGAAGAGATAATTAATGGAATTGCAGCGAATATCCGGCAAGAATATCATGCCAATATTGATTCATTTAGCCAGAATATCATCCTATCCCATATTGAAACATTGCTTAACTATTCAGAACGGTATTACGAACGACAGTTTATTACCCGTAAAGCGCAACATCACCAGGTTCTCAATCGTTTAGAGGATTTACTAAATAAGTATTTTGATAGCGACGATGTGATTTTAAAAGGTTTGCCAACGGTACAATTTATAGCGGATGAACTTAATGTATCTCCCAATTACCTGAGTCGTTTGCTTAAAGTACTTTCCGGGCAAAGTACACAGCAGTTTATCCATGATAAATTGATTGATAAAGCGAAAGAAAAACTTTCCATCACCGATTTATCCGTGAGCGAAATCGCATATGAACTGGGGTTTGAGCACCCACAATCGTTTACCAAATTATTTAAGAGCAAAACGAATCTTTCTCCTTTAGAATTTAGGCAATCGTTTAATTAAATAGGTTTGCTATAAAGTATACTACGGTAAAACCTTTGCAAACTGGAAAGTAAAGCCAAATAGTAGGTAAACAGAAAATCTGTTTTATCTGCTTGGTGTTGCCATCGAAAAGCAGGTAAATTTTGCTTTTTTTTTAAACGAAAAATGCCTCAATTTACATTGAGGCATTTCGTGCTCACGCTGGGATTCGAACCTCGTTCAAATATCAGCGTTTAAATAGTATTTAGTGTGGTTTTCAAATTCGACTCACCGAATCGCTCACCATTTTTTTCGATACGTTTTAGCTGCAATTGCTATAGAATGAATATAGGGACTTTTGGTCAAAAATTATTTAATTATTCATAATAGAACGATTAATAAGCTTGGATTAGGACTTCAGCTGGTATATGAAGTATATCCGTTAATTTCCGAATCATAGAAAGACTTAGTTTTCTTTTCCCTGATAGGACTTCAGACTTTCTTGAACGTGTACCTAACAAGTCACTTAGTTCATTTTCAGATAAGTTCATTTGTTCCATTCTAAACTTTATAGCTTCTATTGGATTTGGATAAGAAACAGGATAATGTACCTGTTCATATTCTTTGATTAATAGGCTTAAGATTTCTAATTCATCAGAAATTGCAGAGCCCTCTACGATATCAGTTTGCATCAACTCATATACATGAGCCAGAGCATCATCGTATTCTTTCTCAGTTTTAATTGGTTTTAACATAACTAATTGTTTTAGCGTTTATTTTATCATATTGATTATGCGATCCAAACCAGACAATAAAAACAATTTTTAATCGATATTCTATGTCTACGATTAAGCGGTAACTATTACCATGGATATTAAATACAACTCTTTTTTCATTAAGTATAGAAGCATTTTTATATTGTGCTTTTAATTCATTTGGATTATTCCATAGTGCAGAAGCTGCCTCTTCATACCAGCTTAATAATGCTTGTTCTGCCTGATGGAATTCATCAATATAATCTTTTAGAGTTTTTATTGCTATCACTCGCATATTTAACAAAGATACTAAAGCGTTCCCAAAACGGGAACGTTTTGTTTTATTAATTTCTTTTTTCAAATTTATGTATGTATACGGATAGCGATCTTAAAAACTCAATAATAAAGCTTCTTATTTCAAATGCGAATTTGGAAGAGAAAATAAGCGACAATTTGATCAGAAGAAACACCACATGGGAGTTAGTCGATCAGTTTTCTAAGAATCAAGAATTAATCAAAGAAATTGAAAACGTAATCAACACGATTTAAGGATATGGCTTACTCTTTTAAAACCCATTGGGAAATAAAAATGTTATATGATAGGTATCCCAATGGATGTGGGAAAGGTTGTCATTGTGTTCATCCAGCGGACGATTGCGCATGTGATGATTGTGAACTCAGACATTCATACCGACTTTTAAAAAGTCGTATTATGAATAAATTGATCACAATTAGATTGAATTAAGTTTCACTTAGCTCAATATTTTTTAATGCAAAATGCCTCAATTTTCATTGAGGCATTTCGTGATCCCGCTGGGATTCGAACCCAGGACCACTACATTAAAAGTGTAATGCTCTACCAGCTGAGCTACGGAATCATTTCCCCTTCGATTAGGGAGTGCAAATATAGAAATTATTATTATTCATGCCAACACTTTTTTAAAATAGTTTTGTTGTTTTACAGTAATTACAGCACTATTTTTTGTAAGTGTTTGATTTTTAATTTTGTAAAACAACTCAGATAAATGCATTTTTTTCTTATGAGTTAATATTTTTCAACTTTAAGAGCCTTAGTTAAGGCTATTTTATTCTTCCGTTTTCGTTATCCAAAGCCGATTTTCTGTCTCGTGGACCTTTAGATGCCCCATTTGCAAATTTATAAGTAAAGTTTAAACGGATTTGCCTGCTTTCAAAATAACCATAACTTCTGATGGAAAAATTGTCGAGGCTTTGCAACGAATTTAATTTATTGCCTTTATAAATATCACTAAAAACCAATCTAACAGAAGCCTTATTCTCCATAAAACTTTTTTGCAAGCCTAAATCTACCTGACTGTTGGCTTTACTAATTTTGTTCCCGCCAGCTAAACGTTTGGTATTGTAGGCTGTAGAAATTTCTCCGTTGAGTTTAAATGGCAATTTAAAATTTTGCTGTAAGGTAATTCTGCTGGCCAGCTGTTTTAAGTTCTGGCTTCGATAGGCATCGTAGGTAATTTTATTATTTAAATGATAAATAACACCATTAAAATTCAGGTTCCACCAATTGGTTGCGTTAATATTTTGTGTTAATGAAAGTGATAAATTTTCCTGTACCCCAAGATTTCTTGGCATCATTATAATTTTATTCACATCAATGGTATCTGTTATCTCAGTTGTAAATCCATTTGTGCGTGCAAACGTAAAACCAATAATGGTTGAACTTTTAAAAGCGTACTGAGCTATTATTCGATGGGAGAGTTGTGGCTGTAGAAACGGATTACCTTGCCAAAAGGAAAGTTCATCCAAAAGGTAAGTAAAAGGGTTTAAGTCCTGATAGGCCGGTCGGTCTATTCTGCGCGAATAACCAATTGAAAAACTGTGGCCTTCAACAGGTTTATAAGAAATGCTGGCCGAAGGAAACAAATTGGTGTAATTACGCGGAACTTTGTTAATGGTATTTTGTCCATTTTTAGTTGCAAATAATGAACCCTTAGAATCAGAACGCTCTAATCTTAAACCCGCTTCAAAGGTCCATTTGCTAAATATCTTCTTATAATCTGCATAAGCACTCGAAATTTTTTCATCATATTCAAAAGCATTGGAGCGGTTTTCATCCAATGTTTCAGTAGTAGGCAAAACCAGTAAAAAACGCGAATCGTTTGCCGATTGTGTGGAGGAAAATTTTAATCCGGTTTCAAATTTTCCACCTAACAAATTACTGCTGTAATCTAATTTAGCTGCAAATAGATTAATATTGGCCGCATTTACCGATCGGTAAAGGTTATCACTGGTAACCTGCTGTTGATCGTTTGTGTAACGGTTGGATTGTAAATTGCCAGACCCTTTTTGGTAGTAACCATAATCCGCATCAATGTTAAGCAACCTACCCAAACTATCTTCGTACTTATAGTTTACGTTGAAATTATAGCGCTGTGTTTGTTGACTGTAATAATCATTTACGGCATCCAAAACCTGGTTTATGTGAGTCGAATTGGGTAAACTGATGTCGGTTTTAGTTTCTGTAATGCCACCGCCAAACAGAAAATTTCCGTTCATTAAAAAGCCAATCGTATTTTTTTTATTTAGGTTATAGTCAATACCCAGTCTGCCCGACATTTTCTTCCGCTTATCCGTGTCGTCTGTAAAGCTGTTGTATCGGTTGCCCTCTTGTATGCGGTCTGAACCGTACAAATAAGCGTAATTTCCGAAAAAGTGATTGTATCCACCAAATAGATTGAATTTATTTTTACGGTAGCTAAAGGAAAGATCCTGGTTTTGTTTTAAACTTACGCCATAGGATAGGCCGGTAGTTGTGCTGCCGCTAAAGCCACTGATTTGAGTTTTTAAGGTTTTAATATTGATTATCCCTGCAGAACCTGCCGCATCGTATTTGGCTGTTGGGCTATTGATAATTTCAATTGATTTAAGCCCTGAAGCAGGCATTGACTTGAGTAAGTCAGTAATGTCTTTTGCCGAAAGATAAGTTTGCTTCCCGTCTAATAAAACCATGGCACCTGTTTTCCCATTTAAACTAATGTTATTGTCGTTATCAATGTAAATTCCGGGAGCCTTTTTTAAAGCATCAAATGCGGTGCTTCCTTGCGCTGAAATGCTGTTTTGTACATTATAAATCAAGTTGGTTCCATTAGTTTCAATTAGGTTTTGTTTAGATTGTATAACCACATCCTTTAAATTCTGACTTTCGGTAACCAACTGTATTTTGCCAAAATCACGGTCCTCAAATTCGTAAAAAGAAGATTGAAAAGGGCTGAATCCGGTATGTGTTACCGTTACTTTATAACGGCTGGCAACCTTAGGGTTTAGTGTAAAGCTACCCGAACTATCAGAAATAACTTTGCCCATTTCTTTATTTTCGGCATTGTATAAAACAATAGTGCAGCCTGGCAAAGGATTTTGGTATTCATCTATAATAATTCCCTTAATCTGGATGGTTTTATTCTGGGCATAAGTTGCAACAGTAAATAAGAAGGAAAGAAATACCGAAAGGCTGGTAATTCTTTTGGTTTGTGCTATCATTTGGTTAAGGCCTTAATCTGATAACGAATATGCAGATTTTTTAACTTTTAAATAGAATCATACTTGTTGCCATATATTTTTGTTACACCATTTTAATGTTCCGAATTTAATTTTTCAAGCTTGGTTTTAATGTCAGCCCGGTATTTTAATGACAATGCCTTTTTGAAGTATTTAATTGCATTTTGTTTCTCGCCCTTAGCCAAAAAATAGTCTCCCATACTGTCGTAAGCATTAAAACTACCCGGGAAATAATCAATATTTACCTGGAAAAAAAATGCGGCTTTGTTATACTCCTTCTGCTGTAAAAACATGTAGCCGAAATTATTCATGTCTTTTTCTGAAGCACGAATTTCGTAACCCATTTCTTTAGAAAGAGAATCGTAATGGGTTTTAATAAGCTTTTGAAGGTCAGCATTCGAACTGTTTTTATCAAAAAACTGCCTCAAAAGTTCAGCGTTTGGAAACTTGTTATCTCTAAATATAAATTTTAAGGCATCATATTCTGCAATTAAAGGTACCGAAATATGGTCCTCGTCGGGGTAATATTTGAAATTCCATTTCAATTCGTCATTCCTGTTCGTTTTTAGAATATCTGAAAACTTTAAAATTGACCTCATGTGGTGGTTATATTCATTGGTATCAAGCTTAACATTCGATGTATCCATTCCTGTGCGTGCGGTATTTGCAGCTGCCAGGAAAAATGAAGTTTTATTAAATTTTGTTTCCTTAAACTTAACTTCAGCCTGCTTTAGCAGATCATCATGGTTATAAAATAGACTTGGGTCAATGGCAACGTAGGCATTAAACAAATTAGAATGGTTTAGTAAATTATGAACAACCGTTAAGCCACCAAGAGAATGGCCTACTAATATTTGATATGGAGCCGTTGAATAATTTTTATTAATATATGGGATGAGTTCTGTTGATAAGAATTGCGTAAAATTTTCTCCACCTCCTGAGTTCTGAAATGTTGTGCTTTTGGATGGTGTTAAATCTCTATTGCGGTTACCATTTGTATTTGGAATGCCCACAATAATCATTTCTGGAAAACTTGTATTCCCGTTAATTACACTCAGCTGATTGATCATGGCCATTAACGACATAAAGTGGCTGTCGCCATCCAATACGTATAGAACAGGATAACTTACTTTCGTAAAAAAGGTAGTATCCAAAACAGGTGTATAAATTAATAAAGGCCTTTTTTCTTTTAAAATGGTCGAATATAAAGTGTCTATATGTCCAATGTTTGCAGAAATAGGCCCAAGCTGTGCTTTTGCATGATTGAAAAATAAAACACAGGCTATAATTAAGAGAGATTTTTTCATTAAAGTCGTTTTAGAAACAATTAAATTTTCACAAGAATAAGACCCTCAACAATAACTTTTTAAAAAATGGGATGGATTTAGCTGTAAATGAGACAGAAATATTAAACTCAAAGTTAAAATGCTGAAATTTACCATGTATTTATCTTGTTACGTTTTTGAAATTACTATTTTGAACCGTTATATAGTTAAAAAAATCAATCTATGATAACAGATAATCCGGTAGCATCGGCAATTAAAAATAATGATTTTGCTGAAGCACAAAAACTTTTAGCTGATGGCGATAACTTTCCAGAAGGGGTTAATGAATATAGCCTCAGTACACTCTATCAAAGTATATTGAGTGCAAAAGCATTTGGTATAATAGATACTTTAATAGATAAAGGTAAGTTTGAATCTGACATTTATGAGTATGATTCTTTAAAGAGGAGTATATTTAAAACATTGTTTAAGTCGTGGCCAACTGACCGGGAGTCTCTTGACTATCTGGAGAATTTTATAAAAAAGCTAAGCAATATTAATGATGAGGTTGAAGGTGAAACGCTATTAAGTTTTGCCCTTGCAGAGGGTACAGACCCGTTAATTATAAAAGCGTTAATAGATGCAGGGTGCAGCACCGATTTTAGAAATGTTGCGGAGGAAAACCTGGTTTACCAGGTGGCAAACAGTACAACTGTAAAACCGGAGGTTACGCTGCAGTACCTGTCTCTTTTGCTGGATCACGGTATTGATATCAATGAGCCAAATGTTGCAGGTACAACAGCTTTGCAGGAGGCTGTTCAAAGGGTAAAAAGAGAGGTTATCACAGTGTTGCTTGCTAATGGAGCAAATCCTAATGAAGTGGATCAAAAAGGAGAGAGTGCTTTTTATGCAGCCTTGGTTCATTTAAGTGACGCAAAAATTTATGCAGAACTTTCTGAAAACCACCAGGTAGATTTTGAACAGCGAACCAGGGAAGGAGAGACCATATTATCTGCTTTTCTCCGGATGATGCAGGTTTCAGAAAGCGCTTTTAAACTATTAGAGCAGTTGATTGATGATGGGGCAAACCTTAAAGAAGCTTCAACCTATTATAGTAAAAATAAATCCGGAATAGATTGGGTGGCCGAGAAAAAATCGCCGGTATTAATTGCATTGATTCATAAAGGGGCAATTGAGGTAAACGATCAGGATGATGAAGGCAATACGTTACTGCATAAAGTATGTGCTGTGGATTCCAATTACGATCAGGAGGTTGCTAAAGATACTTACAGGAAAGTAAAATTGTTGATCGAATCAGGAGCAGATGCAGGTATAACCAATAATAAAGATGAAACAGCCATGATGCTTGCTTCTAAAGATAATTTGAAAACAAAAACGGTGGAAATTTTATTATCTGCTAACGCTAAATAAAAAAACATGTCATTATCATTTATTATAGCCTGCGAAGGAGGTAAAAGAAAAATTGCTGAATTATTACTCGCCAATAAAGAGGTAGATGTAAGTTATACTGATGAAAAAGGTAGAACGGCATTACATTACGCAGCACACAGGGGGTACCTGGATATTGTAAAATTATTAATCGAAGAAGGCGCTGTACTTGATTATGAAGATCATCAGGGCGAAACACCTTGTTTCTTTGCTTGTCTTCAAAAGCAAAAACAAACTGCATTGTATTTGCTTGAACAGGGCGCCAAAACATCGGTTAACGATTTTAAGGGAAATAGTTTATTACACCTCACAGCGCAAACCGGGCAAATAGAAGTGCTTAAAAAACTGCTTGAACTGGGCGTTGAAGTTGATTTGGAAAATAATGAAGCCGAAACAGCATTACTCATTGCATCTGCATGGCGCCATAAAGAAATCGCTGACACACTGATCAAAGAAGGCGCAAATGTAAATACCAGTAATAAGTTTGGCACCACGCCACTATTATTTGCGGTACAAACTAAAAATATCCCAATGGTAGAGTTGCTTTTAAATAATGGAGCCGAAATAGATCATGTAAACCAGGCCGGAGAGAGTGCATTGCTATTAGCATGTTACGAAACCAATAAAGCTATTATTAATTTATTGATTGATCAGGGTGCTGATTTGTTTATCGCTTCTAAAACAGGACTTTCGCCTATCTGGTATGCCTGTGCAAATAACCAGAAAGAAGTTGTTGCGCTGTTTTTAGCCAAAGGCCTGGATGTTAACCACAATAAACCATTGTCGGGGGCCGAAGATTCTATGAATTCTTACCTGGATTGGATAGAAACGGCTAATGATTTATCTGCCGATAATAGTTTTAACCTTAATAATTCTTATAGTTATGGCGGTGAAAGTCTTTTACATATAGCCGTAAAAAGCGGCCATATAAGTATGGTTAAACTATTGCTGGAGCAAGGTGCTTCCATTAACATACAAGACGAATCTGGAAATACAGCATTACACTATGCAGCAGCAAATGGTAAAAAAGATGCCGTTAAATTATTATTAGAGCAAGGTGCAGATGTAAGCATCGTAAACGTAAAGGAACAAAAGGCTATAGATTACGCTAATATTAAAGGGTTTAATGAAATTACCGAATTAATATTGAAATTCAGCCCTGCCGGGACCAAAGTGTCGGCTGTCTCCAGTCAAAATGCGCCGGCAGAACCCGCTCCGCTTAATGATATGGATAAGAAGAAAAGAGCATTGCTCGACCTTAAAGAGCTTCTTGATGCAGGTATTTTGACGCAGGAAGAGTTTGATGCAGAAAAAATGAAAGTCTTAAAAGGATAAGGCTAAGCATTTAAACCTTAAAAAGAGAAAGAATATTTTAATAAGAATGTTCTTTCTCTTAAAGGGATTTGAAAAACGGATAACTGATTTGAACTTGAATTGATTTGCTGATATAAATTCTGGTTCATTAAATTTATGCACTGAAATTCAAAAGAACTTTTCCATTTGGTGGGTGCATATTTTACATTTAAATCCAGGAAATGATTGCGCACGGTTTGTTGCAGCGATTGCCGATAAGAAGTAAAACTATACGATAACGTGTACGAAATCTTGCTGTTTAAATTGTGTTGCCATTCCGCCTTGAGCTTGTTTATTTTTGTCTCGTTGTTAACTGTATTGAGAATTGTTTTTTGTTGGTTTATAAATTTTGCCATTTCTCCGGTAACAGAAAGTGTGGCTTTGCTAAAAATCTTTTTTCTGGCCGTTATTGAGAAATTAATGTCATACGCATCAAAAGGAGTAATTTCATTATTATAATAACTATTTCCTTTTTGCAGACCAAAACTGCCACTAACCGAAACGTTGGTTTCCAAAAAAAATAAGTATTTGGATAGGCTGCCATTTAAAGTGAATTTATCAGCCTTGTTTCTAAAATCTACCGCTATAACTTTTGTTAAGCCACTTTCAATAATATATGAATTAATAAAGTTTTGCTTTGTCCTGGTAAAGTTAAAATTAAGGTTGTAAAAAAGCATTTTTAATGGTTTACGATAAGCATATCTTGCCCCAAAAGAAATTAAATCAGTTTTAGGCAATGGCGTTTCATTAAAATTAAACTCCCTGTAATTCACTAAAATTGTACCCGGGTAAATTTCATTAATTTGTCCGAAAACGGTTTGCTTCGAATACCTAAAATTAAGTTCACCATACCTGCCCGTATTTTTTCGAAATTCGATTATCGGATTGATTAAAAAATATTTGTTTTTTGTTGATGAACTTTTTTCTGCCGAATAATAATCAATAACATCAAAAGAAGGACTTGTTTCAATAATAAGCGATCCTTTTGGCAGGAGGTAGGTGAGCAATGCTTTCGCAAATGGGCTTAGACGAATGAAGTTTACATCATTTTTGAAAAGACTTCCAACCGGGCTTGTCACATTGGTACTGTCTGTTTTATATAAATTGCTGTTTAATTTATTGCGTTCAAAAGAAATACCTAATGCAGTAGAAAGAATAAACTGGTTAAATTTTAGTTTATAAGTTGCAGATTGATTTATAAAAATGTTTTTGGTGTACACTTGTTGATCAAGTTTTAGGTAGCCTATACTGTCATTTACAATATCTTCCTGAATCCCGGGAGAAATTGTCAAACTTTCATTCATCTTGTAATATTGTACAACCGAATTATATTGGAGAATATGATCTGTTCCCAACGCTTTTACAACGCTGGTTTCATTACTTACAGATAAATAATGAGCAGGCTGACTTTGTGAGAAATTTAATCCATTCAAGGCAGAATTACCCGCCCTGTTCCATTTTGGAATATCTAACTTGGTAATGGATTTTAAGTAAACTGAATTGCTGTTTTTCTCAATTTGAGCCTGAAATTGCCATTGATTTAATGTATAAATGTTATCCTGTAATTCCTGGTACGAAATCGTATCAGCATTTGGTAAAAAGTAATTAACAAAGTTGCTGTAATTATACTTACGTTTTAATTGCAAAGAAGAAAAGTTTAGGCGCAAGCCCCAATCAGATTTAAGTTTAAACAATGTATTAAGGTTTCCCGCATAGTCATTGTTCATTAAATAATATTTATCGCTTAGCGATGGCTGTGTGCCGCCTTCCATAGATAAATAAGGTTGCGCTGTTTTTAGGCTAACTTCATTATTAAAAGATGTGCCTAAATTAGCATTTTCACCCAACAAATCCTGTCCGATATTATTTGCCTTAAGGTTATTGATACTTTTAACTTTCTTTTTGAAAATAAGATTGTTCAGTTCTGCAGAATAAGCCTTATTGCCTAAGCCAGCATGTCCGGTATTAATCGTTATGGTGCGGGCACTATCCGTAAGTTTAAGGTTTAATGAAACATTATTGGTTACTACATAACCATTTAGTGCTTTTATAGGTTGGTCGCGCTCAATAACCTGCACCTGTTCAACAGCGTCAACAGGTACGCTTTTAGTTGCAATTCCATATTTCCCATCCAAAAGATTATCGCCATCAATATAAACGTTAGAAATTCGCTTCCCATTGTAACTGATGGTGCCTTTTTCGTCTATCTGTATGCCTGGTAATTTGTTAATCAAATCAGCAATTACCCGATCATTCTGGTCTCTGAAGGCCTTAACATTATATTTTAAGGTATCGCTGGATAGCGATATTTTACTGTTCGATTTTATGGTTACTTCTTTAAGTAGATTAACCGCTTTTTTTAAGGTAATTACATAGGTTTCGTTTCCTGTTTGAACAAGCCTAACAATAGCTTGCTGGTAACCTAAGGAACTTACTTTAATCGATAATTTTTCTGTAGAGCTTTGAAATTTACAGCTAAAAGAGCCTTGTTGATTCGTTTTGGCAAAAGTAATTCCCGATCCGCTTTCGCTTATAATGGTGACAGATGCTGTCGCTACCGGATTGCCAATACTATCCTTTACTATGCCATTTACAATTACTAAATTTTGTGCAAATAGCAACAGTGTCGAAAACAACAGGGTTAAAAATAAAAACAGGCTTTTTTTGTACACACCAGAAATCGGTTTAATTTTTTAACTCTAAAGGATAGTTTAAAGCTGGCCTTTTAATATTGGATGTAGATTTGTTATTGTTTACGCTAATTTTATCTATGGTTGCGGCACCATCATTATACCCATCCATACTTAAACCTTCTTTGTAGGCTTTTTCCATCCGGTTATATTCTGCATCCGTAGTTGCAATAGCCTCTTTAGGCAAGTTTAACGATAGGCTGTTTGGGATTGTAGTACCCAAGGTTATTTTAGTACAGGTAAATTTTATCCTTTGACTGGCATCATAAGCTTCTAAAATTAAGCCGGGCAAACCATGTAACTTCCAAGGGCCAAAACTAACTGGTACATCTGTTGTAAACCAAGCCGTGTAAGCCCGCCCTTTACAAATACCAATAGCTTTTTGACAGGTATAACCGAGTAATGTTTTAGTTTCTTTTTCAATTTTCCAGTTAATTTTCTCAAAATCTTCTTTAATTACATAATTGTTATCATTGAAAAATTTGTTTACGTAAACGGTGTTTTCGTCTTCTGAAGTATATATATTATCGGCAGTAGATGGAACGAAAAGCCCCATATCAATCTCGTTGGAACCAGATTTAATTGCGGCTTCAAATTTTGCGTTATGAATAGAATCCTGGATTTTCTTGGTATAACTGCTATATAAACTCTTCCGACTATTAAAGGCCATTTGAAAATCTTCTTCCCAAATTTTACCAATATTGGTCGTATCACGAATATGGAAAAAATGGTAAAAAGCAATGCCACTTGCAGGTTCAGGTGCATTTCTATAACTAAAGGAATACAAAGAGTATAATAATGCTGCCGATACAAAAAGCTTCAAATAATAACGCATATATTTTTAATTAAGAATAGATAAAATATGCCCCGGAAAGAATACCGGGACATATTGAAAAAAAGAAAAACCACCCTTTACGCTAAATTATTTCTTATCTTATTAAAATTATGGCTGATAGCATCCAGCGCTATCTAAATGGTCAATTACATAGTGACTTGCGGTGCTTCCCATTTCGGCCCAATACGTGCCATGAGGAGCACTTACATAAACTGTAATTGCTTGTCCGCAGGAGTCATGAAAGGTAAATGCACGCTGTATACGGAAGAAATTACCATTTTCACTCTTTTTTGAATTTGTTTTAATTTCTAATTCTACCTTGATTGATTTACGAAGCTCGTTTTTCGGAGTTAAATCGCTTGCTGAAGCGCTAAATCCAATTACTGTACAAATTAATGCGATAAATAAATGTTTCATAATTTTTGTTTTTTAAGTAATAAATGATTGATTATATGTATTCAGAAGTAGAGGATGGTCATATTTATATTCGTTGTGCTTTTAAAATTGAGGTTAAATTATAAATCACGCAACTGTGAATTTATATTTGCATCTTGAATAGCCATATTCGTGGACTTTGAACCGATATCTGTATTAACCTGTCTTTAATTCAAAACAGATTTCAAATATTAAGCTAAAGGCTACGAATATGGAATGGAAACTGTTGAATATTTAGTGGCTTCTTTACTAAAGTTTTCTATTGATATATTTAAAAAGAATCCAATATTAATCCCTTAAATAAAGAATAACCATACCAATATTTATGCTTTCTGAATTAACCAGATTTGTTCAATTAATGAATGCCAAAACTGTATTCTTATGTTTTGGAGCTTTAACATTGTTAACGGTGTTTTCGTGTAGAGATACCGGAAATACAAAAAAAGGAGCGGAAATTACGCCAATAAAAAAGACGGTCAACAGCGATTATTTATCGCTGATTGTTTCTATGGATACCTTAAACCAAAGCAGTTATAGAAAGGCAATTTACAAGGAAGACAGTCTGCTTAATCTTACTGAAAATAAACTGACTAATCCATTTTACCACTATTTCAGGGCCAGGAAATTCATTGTAATAAAACAGCGGGACAGTGCATTTATTGAATATGAAAAAATAAATAATGAGGGTAAAAATGAAGAAGTTAGTTTACTGAAGGATTACTGTATTTTAAACTACAAAACCAATAATGGCGGCGCAGTAGATGCTACATTGATGAAAGAGCTGCTTGCTAAAATGGAAGAAGCGGAAAAAATCAACAGCAAATTAACCTATTTTTTTTACGATTTACTTGCCAAAGCTTATTATCAAAACAAAAATGTAAGAGAAGCACTAGTGTATGCAGAGTTGTATTATAAAAGCCATCCATATAAAGCACATAAAGTAATTCAGCAAAGATATTTCGACATTTCCTTTTTATTAGCTTCTAAAGTGGGCGACTATAATAAGATGATGTTTTATAATACCAAAGCACGGAATTTTGCTAAAAGCATTAATGATAGTCTTGCATTAGCCCGAACTTATGACAATGAATCTCAAATTTATAGCCGCAGAGGACAGTTCGCAAAATCTTTAGCCAGCAGTAAAATTTATTTCAATTATTTAAAAAGGACAAATAACCTTAACGATGTTGCCTATAACAATTTAGCAACAAGTTTTGCTCAAAACAAATTGATTGATTCTGCCATCTATTATTATAAGGAGGGTATTGCTTTCGAAAAGAAAAATCGTTTAGGAAGACGGAAGAATATGTATTATAACGGGCTTATAAATGCATATAAAAAGAAAGGTGCGTATGCCGAAGCCTTGCAGGCAGCTGATTCATCTTATGTGATGGAAATACGGGATATTATTGCAATAGATGCCGTAAAAGTAGCCGAACTACATGAAAAGTATGAAGCTGAAAAGAAGGATCGGAGTATAATTGAACTCAACAGCCGTAATGAACTTTATCAAAAAATCATTGTTCAGCAAAGGTGGACACTCGGTTTGGGTTTACTTATATTCTTAGGTCTGCTTTTCTTTTTTTATATCCTTTACCGGCAGCAAAGGTTAAAGGGGAAAAATAAACTATTAGCATCAGAAAATAAAAGATTAAACATCGAACAAAAATTATTGCAGGCCCAACTTAATCCGCACTTTATTTTTAACGCAATTGCCAATTTGCAAGGTTTAATAGCTGCCGGCGATACGAAAGAATCAGTACGTTATTTATCATCTTTTTCAAAGCTATTAAGAAGTGTACTGGAGCAGAGCAGGAAAGATTTTATTGATCTGGAAGAAGAAATAAGTTCCTTGGATAATTACCTCCAGTTGCAGCAAATGCGCTTCGCAGGGCTTTTTGATTATCAGGTAACTGCTGATGAAAATCTCTGTTTGGAGAATACGCTTATTCCACCCATGTTAATACAACCTTTTGTTGAAAATGCAATTGAACATGGTTTCAGAAACATTAAGTACAAAGGTATTTTGCAAATTCTGTTTAAAACAGAAAGTAATCAACTCGTGATTATTGTAGATGATAATGGCATAGGTATAGCGAATGAAGAAACAAAAAAACCAAAGAAAAAATCACTTGCCCGGGTTATATTAAAAGAACGACTCGATGTACTTTTTAATTCGGGTGGGGAAGATGCAAAGTTTGAAGTTGAAGATAAAAAGGATCAAGGAACCCACGGTATACGGGTAGAAATTAGAATACCGTTAGTAAAAGATTAAAAAAAGGCAATATGAAGCTGTATATACTCGAAGACGAAATCCACATCATGCAGCACATTTTACAAATTGTGCAGAAGTTGAATCATTTTAGCGTTGTTGGTTACTCAGGAGAAGTTGCCAAAGCCGCCGCTGAAATACCGTTGTTAAAACCTGAAATTATTTTAGCAGATATCCGCCTTAAAGATGGCGACAGTTTTGCCCTTTTTAATGATATGGGAATGGAAGATTTTCAGGTTATTTTTCTTACCGCTTATGATCAATATGCTATACAGGCACTTAATATGGGTGCATTTGGATATTTGCTTAAACCAATAGATGAGACCGCACTTGCTGAAGTGCTGGATAGGTGTTACCGGCAACGAGAACAAGAACATTTTGACCATCAGCAACTTGAGGTTGCCCGAAATCATTACCTTTCGCAAGGTATTGGTGGTACTAAACGCATTGCATTAAAAAGTTTTGAATATATTGAAATTGTTGATGTGGAGGATATTATGTATTGTAAAAGTGATAAAGGATACACAACCTTTTACTTAAAAAACAAGCGCGAAATTCTGGTGTCAAAAGGTTTAAAAGAATACGAAGCCATGTTAACGCTTTTAGGCTTTTTAAGGTGCCATCAATCTTATCTGATCAATTTTCAATGCGTAAAAAAATATTACCGGGAAGGCTTTTTGCAAATGCAGAATGATGAAAAAATCCCGGTATCCAGCCGTAAAAAAGAAGAAGTACTCCGGTATTTACAAAACATCGCTTAATGCCTCATAATTTGCTTGTAACGCTAAGGCAGGCATCCAAAATGCCTTGGCTTTGCAAGTATCTAAAAGAAGCAGGATTTGCAACCAAAGTATATTTAAATTTGGGTTCGGCACTTCTGTTTTATCTCCATTATTCTTCCTGTTAAAATTAATTTACTGATAATAAGTAAGTTATATCTATATTATTATATTTATAGCAAAGTACATTGTATAGCTATGTATTTTATTATATGTTTGCTGTATGAACGAAACCTTTATAGCAAATTGGAAATCGCAGTTAAAAAAGGGAACCCTGACTTTTATTATCCTAAACATTCTAAAAGAAAATGAATATTACGGTTATGAGCTTATCGAGCAGATTAGAAAACATGCCGAAATAGAAATTGCTGAAGGCACCTTATATCCGCTAATGAACAGGTTGAAGACCGAAAATTTAGTAAACTCTAAATGGGTAGAGCAGGAAACCGGCATTCCGAGAAAATATTATTGTTTAACAAAAAACGGAACAGAAACCCTGCTTCAAATGAATTCGTATTGGAAAAATTTAGAAAGCGCCATCCAAAAAATAATCAAATGAAAATAGAAAACATAAAGTTTAATCAAGAAGCCTCCAAAAGAGTATATACAGATTACATGAGGCGCGTTAAAAAAGCAACCGCTTCTCTTTCAAAAGAAAACCAGGACGATATTTATATGGAATTTAACAGCCATATTTTCGAAGCAATTCAGCAAAATGGCCATTCCAATGAAATTGATGCCTTACTGGATATTTTAGAAAAGCTTGGTACACCTGAAGAAGTTTTAAAACCTTTGGTTGCCGATAAAAAATTAGAACAGGCTACAACGACCTTCAATCCGATTCATATTTTTAAAGCATTAATGCTAAACCTTACCAATGGTATTTCGTATCTGATTTTCTTTATTTTGTATTTGCTGTTGTTTGGTTTTGTATTCTTAATCTTTGCTAAAATTATCCATCCGGCCGAAGTAGGTTTGTTCTACAAGGATTCCACATTTTTGGTTTTAGGTAGTTCTAACCAAACCAGCCAAAGCGGAGTAACAGAGCAATTAGGCAACTGGTTTATTCCGGTTATGTTACTTTCTATTGTACTGTTTTTCATGCTGATTACATTCCTGTTAAAATTCAAAAACAATATCAACAAAAAATAAATCATGATTAGAAAAATTATAGTATTCAGTCTGATGACTGTATTTGCGGCAACTTGCTTCTCTCAAACGCTTAATAAACAACGTTTGGATAGCTTATTTACCGTTTTAAAAGAAAACGATAAGTTTATGGGAAGCATTGCCATTTCAAAAGATGGTAAACTTTTATATAGTAATGCCATTGGTTATTCTGATGTAGATCTTTCTAAAAAAGCCGATCCCAAAACCCAATATAGAATTGGTTCCGTTTCTAAAATGTTTACAGCTGTATTGGTGTTAAAAGCTGTTGAAGAAAATAAAATTCAGTTGAAACAAACACTTGACCCTTATTTTCCGCAGATTGAAAATGCGAACAAAATTACCATTGAAAATTTGCTGAACCACAGGAGCGGCATTCATAATTTTACAAGTGACAAATTGTATTTAGATTACCACACCGAGCCTAAATCAGAAAAAGAAATGGTTGAGATTATTGCTAAAGGAAAAAGTGATTTTGAGCCCAATAGCAAAGCACAATACAGCAATTCTAATTATGTGCTTTTAAGCTATATTTTAGAGAAAATTTATAGCAAACCTTATGCAAAAATCTTAGATGCAAAAATTATTAACCCTTTGAGTTTAATGAATACGCATTCGGGCGGAAAAACCAATTCCGATAAAAATGAATCTTTTTCTTATGCCTTTGATGATAAGTGGATTAAAGAAGATGAAACAGATTTATCGGTACCCATGGGCGCAGGTGCAATCGTATCTACGCCAAGGGATTTAACTATTTTTATTGAACAGCTTTTTGCGGGTAAAATCATCACAAACCATTCGTTAACGTTAATGAAAACCATGAATGAAAAATTTGGCTTGGGTATGTTTGAATTTACGTATGCTGGTAATACTGGTTATGGCCATACGGGAGGAATTGATAAATTTCAGTCTGTTTTATGGTATTTTCCAAAAGAAAAACTTTCAGTAGCATTAATTTCCAATGGAATGATATACTCCATTGATCAGGTGCTGCAAGGTGCATTGAGTAGTTATTTTAACCAGACATTTGAAATGCCAACCTTTAAGTCAATCGTTTTAAAAGCAGCAGAATTAGATCAGTTTTTAGGTACCTACGCAAGTGCACAAATGCCGGTAAAAATCATTATAACTAAAAATAACGATAAATTATTGGCCCAGGCTACGGGCCAGGCAGCGATTGTTTTAGACGCAACTGCCCCAAACGTTTTTCAGTTTGAAAAATTTGGAATCGTAATGGAATTTATCAAAGATAAAAAACAGGTTGTACTTAAACAAAGTGGCAAAGAACTGCTCTTTACCAAAGAATAAATGATTTCTTTGATGGTGTAATTTTATTTTCAGAAAATCGTGCACACAACTGCACGATTTTCTGCTATAAATTAATGCTCAGGCGCTACGGGCTGAATACGCAGATATTGATTCTTCATCAGCGAATTGTAATTGAAACTGGGCGAATTTAAATCAGCAGAATAATTAAAAATAATTAACTGTAGCTTCAACAAGCAATTAAATATTCAGTAAATTCTTGCATTACGAAGATGAAAACATTTAAGTTTAAGCAGCACAATAAACAAATAGCGCTTATGTTTGCTGTTGCTTATTTAATTATAGTATTTGCGCTGTTTTACTATGTGCTTGGTGGTATAATTGGTATGGCAAATCAGGTTAATCGTATTGGAAGTCCTAAAGCTGCAGGTTTAATTGTTGCCGTACTGGTGCTTGGTCCGTTTTTTTTGCTCCTGCAACTGTTGCATCAAAAAATAGAATTAGACATCAATTCCAGGGAAATGATTGTTAAAAGAAAAGGCAAGGCAGCAGTAATCATCAACCTGGCTACGATTCATAAAATGGAGTTCAATGCAACTTCCATTAACCGATTGGATATTTACGACAGGCAAAATAATCTATTGATCAATTTTCATCCGGCCAATACACCTGATGTAGCTAAGCAAATTATTAAAGAAATTTGTGGTACTACAAATTTCGAGCGAAAAGCAGGCAGCAAAAGTTATTTTAGAACAAGAATTGAAACCCTTACTTATACAAGAGTATAATTTTTATTTCTTGTATAGATTTTCTTCTTCTTTTAGTCGATGTTATTACCGAAAAGCAGGTAGATTTTGTTTTTTTTAAACGAAAAATGCCTCAATTTACATTGAGGCATTTCGTGATCCCGCTGGGATAATGACTTATTAATCCAATTGGTACAAAATGAGCAAGTTGTGAAAATTATATAATCATTATTTCAATGTGGGCACCAAATTGGGCACCAGTTATTTTGATATGATATGACTAGTTTTGAAAGAACATTTTTTTTAATACAATATAGTGATTATTTTAATGTTAAAATATTTTTAAAAATAAAATCAATAAGTATAAGGTAATGTTTTTTTTAATCACAGATTTTTTTCTTCCTTCTTGGGATACCTAGTATGATTTCCGTAAGGAATTTATCTCTCAAATTATTATTTCTTTCTAGTTCATCTTTTGAAAATGAAGTTTGTGAATTTCGGTTATAAGTCTGGAAATTTCTTTGAATTGCACAAGTTCTCTGCTCATTACATTTATCTTTTCAATTAGTTCCACATTTGTTTTGAGGATTTGCTTTAAAATTTCCTCATTTCGGTTGTAATCTAGTTCTCTTATTCTGGTGTTCATTAAACAATTAACATTTAGGAGGAACGGTTATGGGTATAATTTATTTTCTATTTCATCTTAGTAGAGAATATTGCATTTGATCAAAACACTTATAAATATTTGATATTTAATTAATTGGCAAATCGCCGGTCAGTTACTCAACCAAAAGTCAGACATCTTTGTCAAATGATGAGACTTGAATAACTGTTTAAATTTCTGCTTGTTAAATTATTTTCTACATTTGTACTGGATGAAATACCTAGCCATCATATTCTGTCTTTACATGACCATGTTAACCCTTCTGCCTTGCCAGGATAAGGAGGATTTTGCAGATGGCAAGGTGAGTAAGTCATCCATCCAAAAAACACCAAAAGGTGTTGAACATTATGGACAGGAAACATGCCCACCCTTCTGCACCTGTTCCTGCTGTTCGGTTTCACGGGATTTCATTCAGTCCAAAGCTGATAAGGTTATAGTTTACCATATTGAAATTCCCTACAGCGAATATCAAATGCCAGCAATTGCAGAGCAACCGCTAGACATTTACCAACCTCCGCAAATCTCTTAATACGTTTACATTTCTAAATTTTTGCCGCCAATTGATTGGACGGTAATTCTGTACGTATTAAATTTCATATTTCATGTTTGATAAAATCATATCGTTCTCCATAAAGAACAAAATAACGATAGGGCTGGCTACCCTGGCGCTTATCCTTGTCGGGATATATTCTGCCTACCACCTACCCATTGATGCCCAGCCCGACATTACGAACAATCAGGTTCAAATTATAACCCAAGCCCCCAGTCTTGGCGCACAGGAAATTGAACAGTTTATCACTGCGCCAATAGAACTGGCAATGGCCAATATCTCGGGGATCGTAGAAAAACGTTCCATCTCTCGGTCTGGGATATCTGTGATCACCATTGTATTCCATGACAACATCGATATCTATTGGGCAAGATCACAGGTAAATGCACAGCTAAAGGAAGCTGAAAATTCAATCCCAAAGGGATTGGGCGAACCTATGCTTGCACCGATCACAACGGGACTTGGCGAAATCTACCAATATGTGATACATGCCAAGAAAGGCTACGAAGAAAAATATACAGCGACCGACCTGCGTACCCTGCAGGATTGGCTGGTGCGGACACAGCTTGCCGGAACCGTTGGGGTTGCCGAGGTGAGTGGATG
Source organism: Pedobacter nototheniae (assembly GCF_032678625.1). Lineage (GTDB taxonomy): Bacteria > Bacteroidota > Bacteroidia > Sphingobacteriales > Sphingobacteriaceae > Pedobacter > Pedobacter nototheniae_A. Next base: position 29,797 of record NZ_JAVTSO010000008.1, read on the forward strand.
GGGCGGCTATGTAAAGCAATATGAAATTGCCCTGGATAACGATAAGCTGAACTCGCTGGGCCTTACCATTCCAGAAGTTTATGAAGCCCTTGAAAAAAACAACGAAAATACTGGTGGCTCCTATATAGAGCAGCAACAGAATGCCTATTTTATCCGTGGCCTAGGACAGGTTCAGAACTTGGACGACATCAGAAAAATAGTAGTCAAAAACCGCAATGGTTCGCCAATATTGGTTCGTGACGTTGCTATCGTACAATTTGGAAGTGCCACTAGGTATGGTGCTGTAACACGGAACGGAGAAGGAGAAGTTGTAGCTGGTGTGACCCTCATGTTAAAGGGAGAGAATTTTAGCGAGGTTATCCAGAACGTAAAGGACAGGATGGCACAGGTACAGAAATCATTGCCCGAGGGCGTGGTAATCGAACCCTTCATTGACCGGACAGAACTGGTGGGCAGGGCAATTGGAACGGTTAAACAGAATTTGCTTGAAGGTGCACTGATCGTAGTCTTCGTACTGGTGCTGCTGCTAGGAAACTGGCGAGCAGGACTTGTGGTAGCCTCGGTTATTCCTTTGGCGATGCTTTTTGCATTTTCCATGATGCAGCTGTTCGGTATTTCCGGAAACCTGATGAGCTTGGGAGCAATTGACTTTGGGCTGATCGTTGATGGTGCGGTAATCATTGTGGAAAGCGTGGTGCATCACATTACCACAGGACGATACCGAAAGGAAGGCATATTGAAACTTACTTCTGCACAGATGGATGTTGAGGTAAGGGACAGTGCCAGCAAACTGATGAAATCTGCCGCATTCGGACAGATCATTATCCTGATCGTGTATCTTCCCTTATTGTCATTGATCGGCATAGAGGGAAAGATGTTTAAACCAATGGCACAGACAGTGGCCTTTGCCATACTCGGGGCATTTATTCTTTCGCTAACCTATGTGCCAATGGCGAGTGCGCTCTTTTTGAGCAAGAACACTGCGCCCAAAAGAAATATTTCCGATAGGCTGATTGAGTTCCTGCAAAGAATTTATCAAAGCGCACTTATTAGAATTCTGAAAATCAAAAAAATAACGGTTGCCATTGTAATTGCAGTTTTTGCCCTTGCGATATGGGCATTTTCCAATATGGGTGGAGAGTTTATCCCGACGCTGGAAGAAGGTGACCTTACCGTAGAAATCTCGATGATGCAGGGAACCTCACTTTCCGAAGTGGTAAAGATCTTTGGAAAGGCAGAAAAATTGCTTAAAGATAAATTCCCGGAAATCAAGCAGGCAGTTACCCGTATCGGGAGTTCTGAAATCCCAACCGATCCAATGCCAATGGAAAAAGGTGACATGATGCTCTCCATGAAGCCAAAAGATGAGTGGACTTCAGCCAGAACAAGGGAAGAGCTCATGGAAAAGATGGAAGAAGAACTTGCCATTATTCCAGGAATAAGCGTAGAAATATCCCAGCCCATGCAGATGCGCTTTAATGAGCTGATGACAGGTATCAGGCAGGATGTGGCCATTAAGATCTATGGCAGCGACCTTGATATTCTTGCCCTGCAAGCCAACAAAATTGCAAAACTGATCGCTCCAGTTGCAGGGGTAAACGAGCCCTATATTGAAAAGGTAAATGGATTGCCACAAATCCAGGTTACCTATAACAGGGATGCAATGGCTCAATATGGACTAAATATCCAAGATGTGAACATCATTCTAAAAACAGCCTTCGCCGGCAATGTGGCAGGGGTGGTTTTTGAAGGCGAAAAGCGTTTCGATATGGTGGTAAGATTAAATCGTGATCTGAGGGAAAATATATCGGGCGTAGAAAACCTGTTGATTCCGTTGCCATCTGGAAACAAAGTACCTTTAAACCAAGTGGCTACTGTTGAATTTAAGGATGCACCAGCACAGGTTTCCCGTGAAGGCGGTAATAGGAGAATATACGTTGGCTTTAATGTAAAAGGTCGTGATATCGAAACTACGGTAAAAGAAATACAGGCAAAATTGGATAAAGAGCTTAAGCTGCCCAGTGGTTACTATACCACTTACGGTGGGCAATTTCAAAACCTGCAAGCGGCCAAAGAAAGATTATCCATAGCCGTACCAGCTGCCCTAATTTTAATCCTATTACTACTTTATGTAACCTTTAGATCGGTAAAGGATAGCCTTTTGATATTCACTGCTGTTCCACTTGCTTCAATGGGTGGCATTGCTGCACTGCTTCTTAGGGGAATGCCTTTTAGTATTTCTGCCGGTGTTGGTTTCATTGCACTTTTTGGAGTTGCGGTACTGAATGGGATTGTACTGATCGGTTACTTTAACCAGCTAAGGGACGAGGGGATGAGCGACATTTACCAAAGGGTAATGGAAGGAACAAAAACAAGGCTACGGCCTGTACTGATGACAGCCTGTGTGGCATCATTAGGGTTTTTGCCCATGGCATTGTCATCCAGTGCTGGTGCAGAAGTGCAAAAACCACTGGCCACGGTTGTGATCGGTGGACTGATAACCGCAACCCTGCTCACACTTTTTGTACTGCCATGTCTATATCTTTTATTTAACAGAAAGGAAACGATCAAAGTGAAAGTTCCAAAACCGATTGCAGTTATTTTATTGATTGGTGCTTTGATTTTTGCCCAGTCAGCTAATGCAAATGCACAACAAACTAAGCTTACACTGGACAGTGCCATTGCAAAGGCTTTGAAAAATAACCTACAAATCCGCACTTCAAGACTCTCGATAGAACAGGCCAAGGCGCTTCAGAAATCTGGTGTCGATATTCCCAAAACCGAACTGCTTTTGACCCAAGATCCAACAAGTGGAGGTAACATGGATAATTCCTTTGGGATTACCCAGAATATTGCCTGGCCCGGTCTATATAAAAACAATAAAAAGCTGCTGAACCAGCAAACGATATTAGCGGAAAGAAACAGCGGATCCGTTCAGACCGAGATTATCCGTAATGTTCGCATTGCCTGGTATAGCTATCTGTTGAACAGAGAAACCCTTCGTGTGCTAAATTACCAGGATAGCGTCTATAGCAGTTTCGTTAAAAAGGCCGAGATAAGGTGGAAAACGGGCGAAACTTCTAAACTTGAGCTGATCAGTGCCACGACCAAGTTCCAGGAAGTGCAGGCATTGAAAGCAAATGCGGAAGCAGAACTCAGCAATAGCGAAGCAGTCCTAAAACAGTTGTTGAATATTTCTGAACCTTTGAAGATAGCCGAAAGCGGTCTTACCATGCAACCAATTAATGAAAAAGAAAATACCGACCTTTCGTCAAATGCGCAGGCCCTGGTCGAGCTGCAGAACATAGAAGTTGCGGATGCGAGGTTAGCAGTAGAAAAATCCAAATCGCTCCCCGACTTTTCACTCGGCTACAGCCAACAGCTCATTATTTCTGGTTTCAATCCCGCAGGCATTTCCAGAACCTATTCCCCAGGAACTCGCATAGCAGGTTTTCAGATCGGTGTTGCAGTTCCAATCTTCAATGGTGCTGGCCGCTCTAGGGTAAGGGCAGAAAAGATAGCCATAGAGGTGGCCAGATCAAATTATGAGAGCCAAAAATCTCAAGTTGAACTCGCCTATGAGCAGGAACAGCAACATTATCTGACATTTAAAAAGCTTGTCGATTATTATACTAATTCTGGGATCAAGCTTGCGGATGAACAGTCTAGGATCGCACAGGTATCGTTCAATCTTGGAGAGATCGGTTATGTGGAATACATACAGCACATCTCTGGTTCTGTCCAAACCAAACTGGCCTATCTCGAAGCGTTAAGCCAGCTCAATCAATCTGCAATCCAATTACAATATCTAAAAGGAAATTAATCATGCATACGTTCAAATTTAAATATATAGCACTATCTACCCTGTTAAGCTTAGGCCTGATGCTGGGCTGTTCTGGCGACAAGTCAAGCGAAACAAAAACTGAATCCCCTACAGAAGAAGCAAATCCAGCCGAAGGAGGGCTTGAACTCACTACCGCCCAGATGAAAACCGTGGGAATAGAAATTGGCAGCATCGAAGACCGGAACTTGGATGCCGTTGTAAAGGCCAATGGCCAGTTAGAGGTACCGCCGCAGAACAAGGCTGACGTTAGTATCCTTTCTGGAGGCATCATTACACGTATAAACGTGCTGGAAGGACAACAGGTAAGAAAGGGGCAGGTTTTGGCAACAATAAACAATCAGGATTTGATCAAGATCCAACAAGATTATCTATCTAGCAAAAATAGTTTTACCTATGTGCAGGCAGAATATGAGCGCCAAAAACAGTTAAAGGATGCTGGTGCAGGAACAGGAAAGTCTTTTCAGTCAGCAGAGGCTACCTATAATGCAGAAAAATCTAAGCTCATGGCCTATGAAAGCCAGCTCAGCCAACTTGGCGTTTCTCCATCCAGTATTGCAAAGGGAAAGATCATTTCACAGTTTCCTGTGATTTCACCAATCAATGGTACGGTTGGACAGATTACAGCAAATACAGGTGCATTCGTTCAACCTGGAACCTCGATTATGGAAGTGGTCGATAATTCAAAGATACACTGCGACCTTACTGTTTTCGAAAAAGATTTGATGGCGGTAAAAATTGGACAAAAAGTAAGCTTCCAATTGACCAACCAGGGCAATCAGGTAATAACCGGAAAGATCAACGGGATCAACAAATCTTTCCAGAACGAGACCAAAGGTGTAATCGTTCATGCGGTAATCGATAATGCGACCAAAAAGAACCTTATACCAGGGATGTACGTAACGGCATTGATCAGTACGGGCAGCCAGATGACGCCATCGTTACCCGTTGAGGCTATTGTCCGCTCGGGAGGCAAACAGTATATTTTCATTGTTTCCGACGATAATAAGGATTCAAAGACGGGTACATTCCGTTTTGTGAAAGCTGAAGTGAAAGCCGGCGTTTCAGAACTTGGCTATATTCAGGTTACGCCTTTGGAAGAATTGCCGAAAAATACAAAAGTGGTAACTAAGGGTGCATTTTATCTGGAATCTAAAGGTGCTGGTGGAGCGGAGGAAGAGTAAAATGAAAGAGCTTGAGCAACGACTTATTGATAAACAAATCAATCCAACCGCTATGCGCTTGGTAGTCCTGGATTTTTTGCTTGGCCAATCTTCAGCCCAGAGCCTGACCGATATGGAACTGAAAATGGTTCGTACCGATAGGGTAACACTTTATCGAACGATTAGGACTTTTGAAGAAAACGGAATAGTTCATCGTATTGAAGATGGAAGTGGAATAACAAAATTTGCACTTTGTTCAGCTGGATGCGACGTAGAGGGACATCACGATCTTCATTTACATTTTTATTGTACGGTATGTAAGCAGACCCATTGTTTGCCAAAAACTATTATTCCAGAAATCAGCTTGCCCGAAGGATATCAATCTTTGGAAACCCAATTGATGGTCAGGGGAATCTGCAGAGACTGTGGAATTTGAAGTTTGCAATACGATTGCAATCGAACTGGGCCTAGATTTGTTATAAATAAAAAATATGAATAGTCAATTTGAAAATATCGAACTACAATTGAAAGATCTTAGGCCTGCCGTTAAGGAAAAGGCATTGGAAATTTTAAATGCGATGCCAGCTGAAACCAAGTCAGATCAGAAATCGGCAATAAAAAAAGCGATCGAGCAGGCAGAAAATTGGTTCATGGATTCTGAAGGGTAAACATTAAAAATATTATTATGAAAGATTGTTGCGATAACGACGATAAAAAAAAGCCAAAAACAGTACATCCAGTAAGGGATTCAAAAGCTTCGCCAAAAAAAGCGAAAGCCGAACATTCTAATGAAGAGGAAGAGGAGGGGCATGACCACGGGCATGCAGACCCCAGCCAGCCGCAATGGAAACAGCATCTGGGGTTGTTGATAGGGCTTTTTATATTGGTCTGTGTGCTGGTTGCAGATTACGGTTTTGGTATCAAGCTTTCCAAATGGGTTTCCCTTGGCGTAAATAGTGCGGCATTCATATTAGCTGGTTGGGGCGTGCTCAAGCTTGCATTCAGAAAAGCAATCAGGGGCGATTTCTTTAATGAGTTCGTGCTGATGAGCGTTGCCACTTTGGGAGCTTTCTATATCGGCGAATATTCGGAGGGCGTAGCGGTTATGGTATTTTATTCCATTGGAGAATGGTTCCAGGATTCTGCGGTGGACAGGGCAACGGCAAGTATCAAAGCGCTTTTGGATATTAGGCCAGACGAGGTAACGGTAATCAGGGATGGAAAAGCACAGGTTATCCCCTCTGCTGAGGTTGAACTTGAAGAAACGATACAGGTCAAGGCTGGGGAAAAGGTGGCGCTTGATGGTGAACTTTTATCGGATAAGGGTTCTTTCAATACTGCGGCACTAACGGGTGAAAGTCGGCCCGATAGCAAATACAAGGGTGAAGCTGTTCTTGCAGGAATGATCAATCTGAACACCGTTTCAGAAGTTAAGGTAACGGCATTATTCAAGGACAGTAAACTCAGCAAAATACTGGAGCTGGTACAGGATGCTTCTTCCCGTAAATCCCAGACCCAGCTTTTTATTTCAAAATTTGCGAAGATCTACACGCCTATTGTATTCTTTTTGGCATTGGCGCTGGCACTTGTTCCCTATTTAGTGGTAGAGAACTATGTATTCAATGACTGGCTGTACCGCGCTTTGGTTTTCTTGGTGATCAGTTGCCCGTGTGCGCTGGTGGTCTCTATTCCGCTTGGATATTTTGGTGGGATTGGACTGGCCTCTAAAAATGGAATCCTGTTCAAAGGAGGAAACTTTCTAGATGTAATGACAAAGATCAATACCATCGTGATGGATAAGACAGGAACATTGACCAAAGGTGTATTCAAGGTGCAAAAGGTAGTCCCAGTTGGGTTTACAGAAAAACAATTAGTGAAATTGGTGGCGGTACTGGAAAAGAATTCCACCCACCCGGTAGGGCAGGCAATTATTGAATATGCAGGAAAAGCAGCAGATGGTGAAAAGGCTACGGGTGTGGAAGAGATATCAGGGCATGGGTTAAAGGGCAAAGTAGATGGCAAGGATGTATTGGCCGGAAACCTGAAGCTTTTAAAGAAATACAAGATCGATTACCCAAAGGAAACAGAAGAGATTGTAGAAACGATTGTTGTCGTTGCTGTAGACAAAAAATACGCTGGTTATATCACCATTGCTGATGAAATCAAGGAAGATGCTGCCGAAGCAATTAAACAGATGCATTCATTAAATATAAGAACAGTTATGCTTTCTGGAGACAAACAGGCAGTGGTTGATTACGTAGCGAAAAAACTGGGTATCGATAAAGCATTTGGAGATTTATTACCAGAAGGTAAAGTTGAAAAAGTAGAGGCACTAATTAAGGAAGGAAGACATATTGCATTTGTTGGGGATGGGGTCAATGATGCTCCAGTTATTGCCCTTGCTGATGCAGGTATTGCAATGGGCGGGCTGGGCAGTGATGCGGCAATCGAAACCGCTGATATTGTGATCCAGAACGACCAGATTTTAAAGATTGTATCTGCATTGAAAATTGGAAAATTAACACGCAATATTGTTTGGCAAAATATTATCCTAGCCATGGCGGTGAAAGTGGCAGTGCTATCATTGGGAGCTTTTGGCGTTGCCAATTTATGGGAAGCAGTTATTGCCGATGTGGGGGTTGCATTCCTTGCGATACTGAATGCAATAAGGATTCAAAAGAAAAAGATCTGATCACGCGAAGCTGTGCATAAAAAAACTATCAGATCATTGAAGCAGAAAGCCAAAAGAAAGCGTTCAACAGCCTATATGATAAAAAAGGTATTCTTTTGGATCATGTGGATTGTACTTGGTGCTGCGGCCGTTATGAAACTTTTGCATGTGTTTAATATGCATGTTTTTAATTAACAGCGTATCCTTGGAAGCTTGTTTTTTATGATGATGGAATAATAGACAAAATAAAAGAAGCCGGGAATTTTAAATCCCGGCTTCCTGTTCCTATTTACAGGTCTTTTTGCATTCTCCTGATGCCTTACAGGCCTTGCTACAGGTATCCAGGCAATTTGGCTTGCCACAGGTCTTTGAACATTTTGTACAACTGTTCATCTTGCTGTTACAGCAAGGGGTGTTGGCATAAGAAATAGAGGATATAGACGATAGCATCACCATGGTGATGAAAAGAAATTTTTTCATGATCTTGATTTTAAATGATTAATAATATTTACCTACAGGTAGATGTACTGAAGTTATTATTAAACTTTTGGAGGATGCCAGCCAATCTGCGGATAGCCTGTGACGATACCGATAGTCGAGAATAGAATAGGTTTGTCCGTAGCTAAGTCAATCTGATCCAGTAATAACAATTGTTCTGTAACGACGAAACCGCAACGGCCACAGGAGGCCATTCTATTGCAAGCCTTGCTATCGCAACCCTTATCCTGCTGTGTGTGTTTCCCATGATTACAGGAAACTCCCTTACAGCAAGCTGCAATCGAAGTCGATTGCGTAACGCTTCCATTTCCCTGAAGGGAAGAAAGGAACAATAGACAAGCTGCCAGAAAATAAGCGATCGGCTTCATAATACAAATAACGTAATTTCAGATTGATAAGTTTCCATTTCTATCAAATTATTGATGGCTCATTGTAATTATGACAAAAGCAGGTGAACTGGATCCAAAACAAAAGCATGTGCTTAAAAGTGATGTCATGGCTTATTGATCCAGCTTTGCAGTTCTCAGGCGTAGGGAATTCAGAATGACAGAAACAGAACTAAGACTCATGGCAAGTGCAGCTATCATTGGTGATAGTAAAATTCCAAAAAATGGATATAGAAGTCCAGCGGCCACAGGTATCCCCAATACATTATATCCAAGGGCGAAATAGAGATTTCCCTTAATATTACCCATTACTTTGTGGCTTAACAATCGTGCTTTTGCAATCCCATTCAAATCTCCCTTTACAAGGGTAATTGCAGCACTTTCAATAGCAACATCGGTTCCTGTCCCCATAGCGATACCAATATCTGCCTGCGACAATGCTGGGGCATCATTAATGCCATCGCCAGCCATAGCTACCTTTTTTCCTTGGGCCTGTAGTTTTTTGATTTCGTTCAATTTATCCTCTGGCAGCATCCCAGCTTTGAAGCCATCTAAATTCAAGGTTCCGCTAACTGCCCTTGCAGTATCCTCATTGTCGCCAGTAAACATAATTACCTCCAAGCCTTCATCCTGAAGTTTTTTGATAGCGGTTGCACTGGATGCTTTGATTTTATCAGAGATTACCACAAAACCAACAGCTTTATTTCCAACGGCTAAATAAGAGACCGTCTTGCCTTGTTTTTGGGCAGCTTTGACCTGCTCTTGCAATTCGGGATCAATTTTAGCCTTAACGTGTTCCATTAATTTCTGATTACCCAAAGCAAGTTTTTCCTCCTTCAATGTGCCAGTTACACCTTTGCCGGTTACCGCTTCAAAATTTGAAATTGGTTGAGCCTTTACTTTGTTTTCTTCTCCGTAACGTAATGTTGCCTGCGCTAAAGGATGTTCACTGCTACTATTTAGCGACACTATTCTTTCAAGGACTTCCTTTTCATCAAAATCCGGATTTACACTAACAACGCTTTCAACTGAAGGTTTTCCTTCGGTAACCGTCCCTGTTTTGTCAATGATCACTACATCAATGGCGTTCATTTTTTCAAGGGATTCCGCATTCTTGATCAATATGCCAGACTGGGCGCCTTTACCAACACCAACCATTATAGACATTGGCGTAGCGAGACCCAGTGCGCATGGACAGGCAATGATCAATACGGCAATGGCATTTACAAAGGCGTATACATAAGAAGGTTCAGGCCCATAGATTGCCCATACGATGAACGTTACTATGGCAATCAATACCACCACAGGCACAAAATATCCCGAAATCCTATCGGCCATTTTTTGGATAGGTGCTTTTGAACGACTAGCGGAATTAACCATTTCAATGATCTGGGAAAGCAGGGTTTCCGAGCCTACCTTTTCGGCAAGCATGACAAAGGTCTTGTTGCCATTGATGGTTCCTGAACTGATTTTGTCCCCAACCTTTTTCTCGACCGGAATAGGTTCTCCAGAGATCATGGATTCGTCTATGACGGCTTCTCCTGTTTTGATACTGCCATCGACAGGTATTTTTTCACCGGGCTTTACCCTGAGCAGGTCTCCCTTTTGGATGTCATCTATGGAAACAATTGTCTCTTTGTCCCCTACAATCCTTGTGGCTGTATTTGGTGCCAATTTCAATAATTCTTTAATGGCGCTATTGGTCTTGCCATGCGCACGAGCTTCTAAAAGCTGGCCGAGCAAGACCAAAGTCAAGATCACGGTTGCCGCTTCAAAATAAACATAGACGGTACCATCATGGGTCTTGAACTGGTCTGGAAAAATATCGGGAAAAAGCAGGGCCACAAGGCTAAATAGCCAAGCGACCCCCGCACCAATTCCAATTAATGTAAACATATTTAACTTCCAGGTGACCATCGATTGCCATGCACGCTCAAAGAACACCCATGTTGCATAAAAAACCACCGGCATAGAAAAGACGAATTGAACCCAGTTCCAATATTTCAGTTCCATTAACTTAAAGATCGGATTACCGGGTATCATTTCTGACATTGCGATTAAAAAAATGGGAACGGTAAAAATGGTGGCAATCCTAAATTTACGTAACAAGGTCACGTAGGTTTTATCTTCCTCTTCCAAATTAACACCCAGCGGCACCAAATCCATTCCACATATAGGGCATGCACCAGGCTGATCTCTAATGATCTCGGGATGCATAGGACAGGTAAATTGTGTTCTTTGTTTTAATTCAGGTTGCTTTAGTAGATCCATCCCGCAAACTGGGCAATGACCTGGTTTATCATAGGTTTTATCCCCTTCACAATGCATGGGGCAATAGTATACTCCGCTAGTTTCATTTTCATGAGCCTTTAATGGAGCATTATCATGGCGATGATGGACAGAATTAGAATACTCCTGATGCCCGTGATTATGCATTTGTTTATCCTCGGTAATCTTATGCGATCCTGACATTTGGATCGTGTAATTTCCAGCAGCGGAAAGAGTTTCTTGCAATTTTTCGATTGGAATGTGCTTATCCATTGTGATTGTTGCTTCCGCAGTTTCCAAGGTAACCTTTGCAGAAACACCACCAATCCCGTTCAATGCGTTTTCAACCTTTGTTCTACAACCCTGACAGGTCATTCCGGTTATTTTATAAATATGCTTCATAACGTGATGATTTTAATAAGTTAATAGTTTAAGGTTAGTCCGGCACCATAGCCCATGTCACTATCATAGTGGGTAGATAGGCCAAAATATTTGGTAACGATATATCTAAATCCGGCCATATACTCCTTATCTGTATTGACCATAAACTGAAAGCGTAATCTTTTGGAGATTGGTACATCTTCCCGCATCAACTGAAATCTGACGTTCCCTTTGTGATCCACAGAAGCATCTGCGATAATTAACATTGGCAAAGTATATTGTACCCCTAAATGAAATACCTGCCTAAAGTTTTTAGAATTGCTCTGTCCGAAAAGGTTGTTACCTGGTGATAGGGATTGTCCAAAAATATTTTTATCCAATGGATCAATAGTCCTTTTTCTAAAGTCCCAACCCACGTAAGGTAATAGCCATTGATTTCGCCCGATATACCTTCCAAAGTGGCTTTCACTTTCATAGCCCATTTCTTTATCAAAGCCAATTCTCCACTCAGTTGTGAAACGATAGCGGGTATTGGCCAGCATAATTTCACCGTCACTACCATTGGTTTCTATTCCAACCCTTGCCATGGGATGAAATTCCCGGTCATCACTGAACAATTTGCGCTGTGCTAATTTAGGATTTGGGATTTCGGGGTTAGGTGGCGAATTTTCATAGCTGAATACCCTGCCCATACCGCTCATCATGTGGTAAAGAATATGGCAATGGAAAAACCAATCACCTCCGGGTTCCGTAGCAGCAAATTCAATGGTGTCCCTTTCCATCGGCATAATGTCGATAACGTTTTTCATAGGTGCATTTTCACCCTGTTCGTTAACTACCCTAAAATCATGACCGTGAAGGTGCATTGGATGGCGCATCATACTATTGTTAAATAGGATAATCCTTACATTTTCACCTTTTTTAATGAGGATTTTATCGCTTTCAGAAACCGTTTTGTTATCCAAAGACCATACATAACGGTTCATATTCCCGGTAAGGTCAAACTTCAGCTCTTTCCACGGTCCTTTAGGTAAAGTTGTTTTCTTCGGATCACGGAGCATTCCATAGTTTAAAGTAACGATATCCGGGTTATCAGCGGCCATATTCATCCCTGCCATACTTTTATCGTTCGGCATTTGCATACCTGCCATGGCTGCTTTTTTATTCTCTTTTTTTGGCTTCTCTTCTCCCGTCACCTCTGGGTACATGACGGTATTCATATCCATGACCTGGTTTTGCATTTTCATACCTTCCATTTCGATCATGTTGCCACTCATGTCCATCATATCATTCATCATTTTCATTCCGGCAAAGTACTTCAACTTAGGTAGCTTCTGGGCCGGAACTTTTTCTCCCTCGCCCAGCCACAATGATGCCGATTTGGTGCGGTCTTCGGGCGTTACCAAAAATTCGTAGCTCTTATTTTCTGGAATAGTTACTACCACATCATACGTTTCGGATACGGCAATGATCAACCTGTCTACCTCTACGGGCTCTACATCATTTCCATCTGTAGCCACTACGGTGATCTTACCACCGGCATAGGTTAGCCAGAAATAATCGGATGCGCCACCATTGGCTATACGAAGCCTTACTTGGTCGCCTGCTTTAAACTGGGGCTGAACATTTTGGTTCTTGCCGTTGATTAGAAAGGCATCATAATAGACATCACTAACATCCATAGCATTCATGCGCTTCCACTCGTTATTGATTTTGGTTTTGAAGTGTCCTGTCCTGATTGCCTCGGCATAACTTTGGGTCGTTCCTTTTTTAATGGCAAACCAATCATTGGCATTCTTTAAGCTTCTCTGTACCTCTTCTGGTTTCATATCCGTCCATTCACTCAATACTACCGGAAGGGTTGGAATATCCCATTCTTTCCTTTTGTTCATAATGAATGCGCCATACATACCAATCTGCTCCTGCAATCCGCTATGGCTGTGATACCAGTGTGTTCCATTCTGAACGATGGGAAATTTGTAGATATAGGTTGAATGGGGCTTAATAGGCATTTGTGTAAGGAAAGGAACTCCATCCATTTGGTTCGGCAAAAACAGGCCATGCCAGTGCAAAGCTGTCTCCTCATCCAGGTTATTGTGTACGTAGATCAATGCCGTATCACCTTCGGTAAAGGTTAAGGTTGGCATTGGTATCTGTCCGTTTACTGCAATTGCCCGTTTTGTTTTCTTCCCGAATGTTACGGTTGTATCGGCAATGTAAAGATCATAGCGAACTGTTCTGGGCTTTGAACCGTCGGCAATTGTTTTAATTGGGCCAAGGTTCGCCTTTGCCTTTTTGATGTTTGCCATGACCATATCACCACCTCCCATGTCCATGCCGCCCATTCCAGCCATTTTCTCATCTTTGGTTTTCTGGGGCATTTGCATTCCGACATTAACCATTGCATCTGCCTTTGGTTTCTCCTTCACCAGTTTCATGCCACATTTAGGACAGTTTCCAGGTCCAGTCTGATGGACTTCAGGGTGCATGGGACAGGTATAAGATTCTGTTTTTGTAGCCTGATTATTGTTCTGGTCTGCATTTGGCATAGCCATTATTTGCATCTTTTGGGGAGTGCTAGGCTTTTTTGCCAGAGCTATATTTTTAACTGCTACAGGTTTCTTTTTGACCAGGGCCATACCGCATTTGGGACATTTGCCCGGTCCGGCCTTACTAATTTCAGGATGCATTGGGCAGGTGTAGATCTCAGCTTTTGGACTGGCACTTACAGTTTTATGTCCCGAGTGCTGGGCAAGGGCAACCTGAAAGGTACAGATTGCCATTATAAATAGGATTAATTTTTTCATTATCTTTTGTTTTGATTGAGACTGTCCAATGTGCCATCGACCCAGTCCGTCAGTATTTTTTGTTCCCTGTCCGAAAGCTTTGCACTGCGATGGACCAGGGTGTAAGAAGGAAGTGGCATGCTCTGATCCCCGATACGGTTTGCAATGGACTTTAGCTTACTCTGTTTTCTTCGCAGGCTGTAGGTGCTAAATTCATCAAAATTAAGTTCCACCTTCCCTTTATTGACATGCGATCCCATCCACCAACCTATCGGTTGCAGCATGGTATACCATGGGTAGCTGGTCCTATTGCTGTGGCAGTCAAAGCAGGATCTACTAAGGATCTGTCCAGTTTGTTGTGGGACGTTGAACTCCCTTTGAAAATCCCCATGCAAAGGATCGCCCTGGTCATTGCGGGACGGTTGGATAAACTGCAACCCGATAATTAATGCTGCAATCCCGATGAACACCTTACTGCTGTTTTTCATTTTAGTTGAGCTCTTCCTTTAGGCTGCCGCAGTCCTGCATGGCCTTCCCATAATAGGGATTGTGAATTTCCTTGGTCTCACTGATCCAATTACCTCCTTTACCCTTGTTGTACATAGGGCAATTGGCATAATAGAGTTTTTTTCCAGTAGAGTTTCCAGTTTTCAACAGGTCATATATTTCTCCACTGAGGGTTTCAAAATGTTCTCTCTGGTGGCTGATGTTCCCTGCATTGGCTCCGATATGCTCGGCATGTTCCCTGGCATCCGCACTGATATCTGCAAATACCTTTGCCTGTGCCGCAGCAAGGGATAAGGTGTCGATCTTACCAATGGAAACGACAAGGCTCCTGCCTGCTAGGGCTGCCTGCCCATCGTTATCTTGTACAAGGGCATTCTTCAGCTTTAGGTAATCGCTGATGAGGTTTGCAGTTGCATCTTTCTTTGCCGGACTAGACGCGAGCGTACTTTTAGTGGTATCAGATACTTTTTTGTCGGTCGTTTTTGTAGTAGTATTGCATGCAGCAAACAAAAGGCTGGCCATGGCCATACCAAATATGATATTTTTCATTGTTGATTTTTTTGTGGATGTGGGCAACCACCCTTGGGATGTTTTGCCAAGGGTGCAGCCTTTAAGTTAGTTTATGGTCTCTGTTACTTTTCCGCAGGTCAGCATCGAGGACCCATAGAAGGGATTTTTTATGGCCTTTTCACTGCTGATCCAGCTGCTCTTTTTCATCGGACAGTACTGGACATAGATTGGTGCGTCCGAAAGCTTGGCAGATTTGGACAGCGTAATGATACTGCTTGAAAGTGGAGCAAAATGCGCTCTTTGGGAATTAATGTCCTTATCGCCAGAAATCATAGCAACGTGTTTTAGAAGGTCGGATTTGTCCTTATCGCCGATTGTCTTGCTATCCGAACTTTCGATAGCCTTTGTAAGTTCAGCCGATTTTGCCGAAGCAGTTGATGCATCGCCGCTGACTAAGGCATCCTTTAATCCGTAGTAGGAAGCAATGACAGTTGGTGCTTGATGGTGGGTATTATGATCGTTCTGTGCAAAACCTGTTTGCACTAGGGTTGAAGCCATTGCGACAACCAATATTAGTATTTTTTTCATTTCCTTGATTTTTAATGTACATAGATTATCATGTTGATATCAGCGAAGCTGCATCAAAATAAAAAATGGTTAAAAAATCAGATCTGAAAGCTTTGTACCGCAATACGGATATCGGGGATGGGTGGATGGTGGTGCCTTACAAAATAGCTGTTATTCGGTGAATGTATGCCAGTTGCAATGCTGACGAACTGTAAAAAAGCAGGAACAATGGCAACTGGGAAAAGCAAGGGAAGTTTTATGTCGATAGCTTTATTGAGCTGTTTATCTGCATCGACAAATTTCGCAACTTCGTCCTTGCAGCAGTTGTCTTTGGTTGCAGTTTTCTCTTTTGCCGGATGGTCGTGCTGTTCAGCTTTAGCATGTGAATGGCCGTGCTTTTTTGTACCTGGCGGATGGGAATGTTCAGCTATTTGGACAGTGGAATGTCCCAGGTCATGATGTCCCTTATTGAAACCCATGCCTATCCCGAGCGAACAGGCAAAGCCCACCATGGTATTCAAAAGAAAAACGAATGTGAGAAATATGGCTTTTGCTCTAACGGATGGGCGGATCTTCATTTTTTAAAGATTATGGCTGATGTCCTTTATGTCTAACACAAAGATAGCTTTACTATGTTTGATTAAATTTACACAATTTCCACGAAGATTTATATAATTATGGGAAAAATGTTCCATATGATGTCGCATGGGATATGGTAGTCTGTTCTATTTTTAGAATAAAGATAATTATTTTTAAGGTTGAAATTATCCAATTGACAGTCAGTGACATGGGTATGTTAGTGGTTGATTTTTGCAAATAATTTGTGTATGCTACTTATATATCGTAATATTGCAATATAAAATTATGGGACTTACAAAAAGTGAAATATTCACAGATGAACAGAACCGACTTTCAACATTGTTGAAAGCCATTGCGCATCCAGCACGTATCGCAATCCTCCAAAGAATTATCATTTCTAACACCTGTATCTGTGGTGATCTGGTAGGTGAACTTGGACTGGCTCAGGCGACCATTTCGCAGCACCTGAAGGAACTGAAAAATGTCGGGATCATACAGGGCACTATAGAGGGTGTCAGTGTCTGCTACTGTATCAACCCTAAAACGTGGAAGCTTCTGGAAGACCAGCTTGGAGCTTTTCTAGGTTCTTACAAAGGTGAGACAACCTGCTGTTAAACTTTTTTTGCTCGTATCAATCGTTAAATTGCAATAATACTTTAAATATATAAACTATGAAATTATCAGAAATAAAAGAAATTTTAGCAAGCGCGGAAAGTGTGAATTTCCAGTTGGAAGATGGCAGTGCCGTACCTGAACATTTCCATGTTACCGAAGTGGGGATCGTTACAAAGGATTTTATTGACTGTGGCGGCAAGGTGCGCCATGAGAAAGTGGCGAACTTTCAGTTGTGGGATGCCGATGATTATGAGCACCGTTTGAAAGCTGGGAAACTTTTAGGGATCATTTCCCTTTCGGAAAAGGTATTGGGCATGGAGGACTTGGAAATTGAAGTTGAATACCAGTCGAACACTATCGGAAAGTATGACCTTGGCTTTGATGGTACAAACTTTCTGCTTCTTGCAAAACAGACTGCCTGCCTTGCAAAAGAAGCATGTGGTGTGGAAGATGCTCCCAAAAAAGGAATGGTCAATCTTGCGGGTGCAGCAAGCAGTTGTACTCCTGGCGGTGGTTGCTGCTAATTCTCAATTATGGAAATACGAAGTTTAGTGGCTTCCGATTGGGAGGCAGTAAGGTTGATCTACGAAAAGGGCATTGCTACAGGTAATGCTACCTTTCAGACCTCGGCGCCATCATGGGAGGAGTGGGATAGTTCGCATCTTTCTTCGTGCAGAATTGTGGCTGAAGAAAGCGGAAATGTTGCTGGTTGGGCGGCGCTAACGCCTGTATCTTCACGTTGCGTGTATGCAGGAGTTGCGGAAGTTAGCGTGTATATCGACCCTACATTTTCCGGAATGGGCATCGGTCTTTCACTGTTAGATCGTCTTATTGCCTTGAGCGAAGCCGAAGGAATCTGGACATTACAGGCAGGAATTTTTCCCGAAAACATGGCCAGTCTTCGTATCCATGAGAAAGCTGGATTTAGGATACTTGGAACAAGGGAAAGGATCGGCAAGCAGAATGGAGCTTGGCGGGATACGGTACTGTTGGAGAGAAGAAGTAAAATTATCACCTAAATATATATGAAAAAAATATTAGTGCTGTGCACCGGAAATAGTTGCAGAAGCCAAATTGCAGAAGGGTATCTGAGGTTTTATGCAGGAGATCGGGCAGAAATCTATAGTGCAGGAATAGAAACACATGGTGTAAATCCCAAAGCGGTACAGGTGATGGCAGAAGATCATATTGACATTTCAGGTAATACCTCTAACCATGTAGATGAATATTCTAAAATCGACTTCGATATGGTAATAACAGTTTGCGATAATGCCAATGAAGCGTGTCCATTCTTTCCCGGAAAAGTGGAACGTCTTCACCAGAATTTTCCCGATCCTGCAAAGGCTACTGGAACACCAGAAGAAATCATGGACGAGTTCAGAAGGGTGCGTGACCTGATCAAAGCTTTTTCAGCAGATTTTGTAAATCAATATATAAATGAATAAATCATGAGTGCTAACAATTGTGCCCCTGTGGCCGAACGAAAAAAACTGGGGTTTTTAGATCGTTACCTGACCCTATGGATCTTTATAGCTATGGCAATCGGTGTAGGGACAGGATACTTTATCCCGTCCTCTTCAGGCCTTATCAATTCCTTTTCTTCGGGAACCACCAATATACCTTTGGCTATCGGCCTCATACTTATGATGTATCCACCACTTGCAAAAGTGAAGTACGAAAAAATGGGCGAAGTATTCAAGGATACCAAGGTATTGAGCGTTTCATTGGTGCTTAACTGGGTAATTGGCCCACTTTTAATGTTCTTTTTGGCCATTACATTTTTAAGGGATTATCCCGAATATATGGTCGGCCTTATACTGATCGGTCTTGCAAGATGCATCGCTATGGTTGTGGTATGGAACGAGCTTGCAGAGGGCAACAGGGAATATGCCGCTGGACTTATTGCGCTGAACAGCATCTTTCAGGTTTTGCTCTACAGCGTTTTCGCTTATGTTTTCATCACCGTACTGCCGCCATATTTTGGACTTAAAAGCCTAGAAGTAGATATAACTATTGGAGAGATTGCCAAAAGTGTGGGCATCTATTTGGGACTGCCTTTTGCAATGGGCATTATCAGTAGGTATGCCCTGATCAGACTTAAAGGTGAAGACTGGTTCCAGAACAAGTTCGTTCCGTTTATATCGCCAATCACCTTGATCGCTTTGCTATTTACCATTGTAATTATGTTCAGCCTAAAGGGTAACCTTATCGTGCAGATACCAATGGATGTAGTCCGTATCGCCATACCTCTGGTGATCTATTTCTCTATTATGTTCGTAGTAAGTTTTTTTGCGGGCAAGTACTTTGGTGCAGATTATTCAAGAAGCACTTCCATTGCCTTTACCGCTACGGGAAACAATTTTGAACTCGCCATTGCAGTTGCAATTGGTGTATTTGGGATCAATTCAGGGCAAGCTTTTGCTGGTGTAATCGGCCCTTTGGTTGAAGTTCCTGCACTGATCGCCTTGGTAAACCTGGCTTTCTGGTTCAGGAAAAAATACTATCGCACACCAAAAATCAACAATTAAGAAAACCAACAATTATATTATGAAAATTGCTTTATTCTCTGACATCCATGCCAATCTTCCGGCACTGGAAGCATTCCTTAAAGACGTTGAAACCAGAAATACCGATGCCATCTATTGTTTGGGCGACCTTGTCGGCTATAACATCTGGCCGAATGAGGTGATTGATGAAATCCGAAGACGAGGCATTCCCACCATAGCAGGGAATTATGATTGGGGCATTGGCCGTTCAAGTGACGATTGCGGTTGTGCCTATAAGACCGATGAAGAAAAAGCAATGGGAAAAGTTTCCATTTCCTATACTAATGAAGTGGTAAAAGACGAACAGCGAGCCTACCTCAGAACGCTACCTGCCCACATTAGGCTGGAGTACCAGCTGAACCATGACAGACGCAATATCCTTTTTGTACACGGAAGTCCAAGAAAGGTAAATGAATACCTATTTGAAGATCGTGATGAGAAAAGCATGTTAAGGATCCTGGAGCAGGCAGAAGCTGATATTATGTGTTTTGGTCATACCCACCAACCTTATCACCGCATTTTAAATTCTGGAACGGATGGTAGTAATCATTTCAGGCATGCGATAAACATCGGATCTGTAGGAAAACCAAAGGATAAAGACCCAAGAGGTGGTTATGTGATCCTGACCATAAACCCTGACAGTACTGTAACGGACAAGGATAGTATAAAAGTAGAGTTTATCCGCTTTGAATATGATGTTGAAAAAGCAGCAAAGGCAGTAGAGGATAGTCCGCTACCAAATGAATACGCTGATATGCTACGCAACGGATAGATCATGAGGATAGCACTATTTTCAGATATACACGCCAATCTTCTAGCTTTCCAAGCTATGCTAAAAGATATGGACAGTCTAAGACCTGATGCTGTTTATTGCCTCGGAGATTTGGTTGGCTACCACATCTACCCCAATGAAGTTATTGATGAAATAAGGAGACGGGGTATACCAACTCTTAAAGGCAATCATGATGAAAAGGTTGAAAACATCATCACTAATGCGGAAAGCCTTAATGAACCAGGCAAGAAATACGCATATCATTTGATCCGTGAAGATAACAAAGAATATTTAAGGACACTTCCAGCCCATATCAGACTTGACTTTAAAATGAATAACGAAAAGTTCAACCTTGTATTTGCACATGGAAGTACTCGAACTATCGACGAATATGTGCTTTTTGACACGGATGAAAATTATGTATTACAGATGATGGAAGAAGCAGATGCTGATCTACTTTTTGTGGGGCATTCACATAAACCATACCATCGCGTTATACAAACTGATGGCAGGTTCAAACACGTTATCAATCTTGGCTCTGTTGGAAAACCAAAAGATGGTGACACCAGGGGATGCTATGTGTTGGTTACCTTGAATAACGACGCTTCAGTATTTACCATTGATTGCATAAAGGTAGAATTCAGAAGAGTTGAATATGATGTAGAAGCATCTGCAAAATCGATTGAAGACAGTCAGCTACCTGATGAATTTGCCCAAGCGCTAAGAGTAGCTAAATAGATCGTGCTTATCAATCCGTTTTTGTTTTGAAATTTCGAACTACAATTGCCTTTTGGTTCAGGAAAAAGTTCTAGGTATTTTCCTCAGCTTTATCTGGTTAATGTACAAAATAATAATTCTTAAACACAACAAATGGCCAACTTCAAGAAGAGTATTCCCTGTACTTCCGGTCATCAGTATTAGCAGCCCTGTTAAATTTTATAAGTCAAAAATGGGCTTTCATGCTAGGCATCTTGAAAAAAGCTTTGCTATTTTGGTGACGAATGAAAAAAGCACTATTTGTAGGTACTACCCATCCAATACCCAATTACACTAATATATCCTTCTCAATTTTGCTATAGTATTTTAATATGCAAATTATGGCAACTATTGAATTTATAACAAAAGAGGATCTTGATCAGTTCAAGCAAGAACTTTTTTCCGAATTAAGGCGACCTGGGCAAAGGCTGCATAAAATCAGCGAACAAAAAGAATGGCTGAAAAGCTATGAAGTTCGAAAGTTATTAAGCATATCACCTGGCACTTTACAAGGGCTTCGAGATACTGGCAAACTCAAATTTAACAAAGTTGGTGGGTTGATGTTCTATAAGTACGACGATGTGATTGCCCTTGTGGAGGGTAAGAAAATAATTTCAAAACCCTAAATCTAGAACCAGTTAATTTCCAAAAACTAAGAACCTTATTCCACGGGAATTAACAAATAAACGAACCATTAAATTTCATAATCTTAAGTTCCAAACCAATGTTCTATGGGCTACGTGTAAACACCCTAGTGTTTGGCAAGATGTATTTTCGCATGCGCGAAAAAATCTTGCCGCCCTTGAGGTCGGGGATTTGCTCGGAACTCGCAAATCTTGGAACTTTCTTAAAGTGATAGGTATGCCAAGGAAAAAACTTAAAAATGAAGCCGAAATACTCAGCCATAATTTGATAGTTAGGGTAGATGCAGCCCAGTTTAATAAGCTTGAAAAACTTCGCATAGAAAGCAATTGCCAAACTGTTGCTGAAATTGTACGTAGGATTCTTTCTGGCAAGAAGATCAATTGCTTCTATACAGATGTGAGTATGAATGCTCCTATGGAGGAACTGGTCAGTATCAGAAAAGAACTCAAAGCCATTGGCATTAACATTAACCAGATCACCAGAACATTCAATCAGGAGAAGACCTCTGAAAACAACAGAGCTTATTATGTGCTGAAAGTGGCTGATCTGTACAAAAAGGTCGATGAAAAGGTGGATAGGCTTCTGTTACTCATTACAAAACTCACCGAAAAATGGTTGCAAGGATAATCAGTGGCAAAAGTATTAGGGGATTGATCAATTATAACGAGAGGAAGGTCACAAATGGTGAAGCAACTTTAATTCTGGCAAGCCGTTTCGGAACTGATATTGAGAGGTTAGACTTTAGAAGTAAGCTCAACCGTTTTGAACATCTAACCAATCGAAATATTAAAGTTAAGACAAATGCATTGCATATCATGCTCAATTTTGATCGAAGTGATAAGGTTAATACTGAATTGTTTCAGCGACTGTCATCTTCTTATATGGATCGTATTGGCTTTGGAGAACAACCATTTTTGGTTTATCAGCACAAAGATGTTAGCCATCCGCACATCCACATTGTGACGACCAATATACAAGCGGATGGCAAACGTATAGATGTTCATGGACTTGGAAGAACGTTGTCTGAAACGGCAAGAAAGCAATTGGAGATTGAGTATAATCTGATTAAGGCTGAGGGCAGAAATAAGAGTGAGGCAATTTCAATCGCACCAGTTTCGATTGAAACAGCCGACTATGGAAAGGTGCCAACTAAAAAGACAATCTATGGTGTTGTAGCTGAGGTGATGCGAAGTTACAAGTTTACCTCTTTTGCCGAATACAACGCTGTTTTGAAACAGTTTAATGTTGTTGCCGACCGTGGAAAAGAGGATACGGTTATGTTCGAAAAGCGGGGACTTGTTTATTCCATCATTGATAAAAATGGTAACAGGGTCGGTATTCCCTTTAAGGCAAGCGAATTGGCAACCAGGCCCACGCTAGGTACTGTAGAAAAAAAGTTCCAGAGAAATGCCGAAAAACGAATTCCCTATAATGAAGGGCTTAAAAAACGTATCGAAAAAGTATTTTCAAAATATGAGGCCATAACAAAGACGACTTTGGTAGCGGAGCTTAAAAATCAAGGAATAGCGTTAATATTCAGACAGAACGATCAGGGGCTTGTTTATGGCGCAACTTTTATAGACCATAAGAGTAAATCAGTTTTTAAAGGTAGTGATTTGGATAGGGGATATGGTGCAAAGGCATTGCTGGGTCGCTTGGGTAACACTGACAGACCTAAAATTTACCTTAAAACTAGCGAGCAAAACAAATCTTATTTGGGACCTATTGCACCAACCAATTATTTAAAAGGCTTGATGGAAAGTAATAATACTGACCAAGTACCAACTATTGGACAAAAAAAGAAGAAGCGAAAAAAACACAAAAGTTTTGCTCGTTAGGGAAAGTCCTTATTTATATAATTTAAATAAACAACCATGAATACAGGAGAGGATGCACAAGGGCTCAGAAAGATCGTAGATTTTACCCGCTTCATTAGCGTTGTGATTTTGGGCATTCATTTTTACATTTTTTGTTATGAGGTTTTTAACGAATGGAGCTTGACAGCGGAGATCACCGACAAGATAATCTTGAATATCTCAAAGACAGCAGTTTTTAATCATACCACGAATGCAAAATTGGCCTCATTGCTCTTTTTAGGAATATCCCTAATTGGTTTAAAAGGCAAGAAGGATGAAAACATACAGCTAAAATTAATCAGTAAATATTTGTTTTCGGGATTGGTATTATATTTTACCAGTGGGCTTTTCTACTATTTACATCTGGCTCAAGATACGACTGCAATCCTTTACATAACAGTAACCGTAATTGGCTTCCTGCTCATCTTATCTGGCGGAGCTATGCTGTCGAGGTTGATAAAGGAAAAACTCGATAAGGATATTTTTAATGATGAAAATGAAACCTTTCCGCAAGAGGAAAGACTGCTCGAAAATGAGTATTCCATTAATCTTCCGGCCAAATACAGATTGAAGAACAAGACTAGGGACAGCTGGATCAATTTTATCAATCCATTTCGTGGGATGTTGGTTGCAGGAACGCCAGGTGCTGGAAAATCATATTTTGTAATCAGGCACATCATAGACCAGCATCTTAGAAAGGGATTTTCTATGTTCATTTACGATTTCAAGTACGACGATTTAACCAAAATAGCCTATAACAAGTTATTAAAATATCATAAGAACTTTAAAGTACAGCCCGCATTTTATATCATTAATTTTGATGACCTAAATCGAACGCATCGATGTAATCCGCTTGATCCCGATGGCATGGAGGATATTACCGATGCTACAGAAGCAAGCCGAACCATCATGTTGGGACTTAACAGGGACTGGATAAAGAAGCAGGGAGATTTCTTCGTAGAAAGTCCAATCAACTTTTTAACCGGTATCATCTGGTACCTGCGTAAGTATGAAAATGGGAAATACTGTACTTTGCCACATGTAATCGAGCTGATGCAGGCAGATTATGATCCATTGTTTGCTATATTGAAGGAGGAAGAAGAGATTAAAGTACTAATAAATCCTTTTGTTTCTGCATTTCAGAATAAGGCAAGGGAACAATTGGAAGGGCAGATTGCCAGTGCAAAAATTGGATTGGCAAGATTGTCGTCACCGCAATTATACTATGTACTTAGCGGTAATGATTTTACACTTGATGTGAATAATCCATTAGAGCCTAAAGTGATCTGTGTGGGTAATAATCCACAAAAAATACAAACTTATGGAGCTGTGCTGTCGCTCTACATTTCCAGAATGATTAAACTTGTTAACCGAAAGGGACAACTCAAGAGCAGTTTGGTATTCGATGAGTTTCCAACGATTTATTTTAATAATATGGATAGCTTGATAGCAACTGCAAGGAGTAACAAAGTCTCAACAACATTGGCAGTTCAGGATTTTAGCCAGCTGAAAAAGGATTATGGTGCAGAACAGGCGGATGTGATCAGTGGGATAGTGGGTAATATCATTAGCGGACAGGTAACTGGAAGTACGGCTAAAAAACTATCGGAAACTTTTGGAAAAATTATGCAGGATAGAACAAGTCTAAGCATCAATAGCTCTGATACATCTATTTCTAAATCTACACAACTAGATTATGCGATACCAGCCTCAAAAATATCTTCTCTTTCTTCGGGTGAGTTTGTTGGTATTGTTGCAGATAATCCTGACCAGAAAATAAAGCTAAAGATTTTTCATAGTGAAATTCAGAATGACCATGTGACGATTAGTAGGGAAGAGGTAAATTACCAATCTATCCCTGTAATTAAAAAGGTCAATGAAGTGGATATTCAGGAGAGTTACCTAAAAATTAAGGCCGATATTGAAATGATATTTGAAATAGAACTTAAGAAGATCGATGAAAGAAATCCAAAGGTTGATAGTGAAAAACAACAAGAAAATAAAAGTGAGGGTAGCGAAGGAGAAGGGTTGTCAGAAAATGGACGATCAGTTTCTATGTAATTAGAACTTTTAATAATTTATTCTAACACATGTGCAACTTTCTCCTCTAATTCAGTATCAATTATTAAAAATATAGCTTCAATATCCGAACCGCATTCAAATGCTAATATCAGTTCATTTTCAAGGTTAGATGGCTTGTATATTTTACCATTAAGTAATTTAAAATGCTTATAAATAAAATTGTCTCCAATCGGCTTCACTTTATAGAATTGATACTTTTCATTAATATAAGCGATCAGTTTTTCTCTAAAAATCTTATGTGTATCTTTCTTGAAATTGCTTTTTAATGTTGAATTTCTTGATAAATAAGCTGAAAGCACAAACAAGAAATTGATATTATATGATTGAACAAATAGCGTATCTCTGTCAAATAGTCTGTCTTCAAAATGAAATTGCATTATTGGTTTTCCTGTCTCTTTTAAATGCGATTTACAAAAATCGAAATCTTTATCGACAAAAGCAGAAATGAAAAAATTTGGGGTAATGTTATACCCTTCTGTTTCATTTTCTCTGTATCTAATTTTTTGGTCTAAATTTCCATTATTAAATAAATCAATATTGTACTGGATTACATTCTTTGCATAAGTAAGTTGTTTTGCTTTTGAATTTTTTCCAAAGCTGTTTTGAGGTTTGTAATATTTGCTATCTCCAACAAAATAGATTTCATCTTCAATTAGAAGTGATTTATATTTGTAGATATGATCAATCTGTTTTCCATCAGCGTGATTCTTTAGTTCAGGGAATAACTTATTATCCCCAATTAAATCATCTATCATATCCTCGAAAACGATATTGAAATCTTTAATTAGAAGAATTTCTTCTATGCGTTTTTTAGACTGCGTTCTTTCACTTCGCTCAAAATAGGTAAAAAGTAAGTTATATAAACAGAGCATTTTGTCAGAAAAATATTTGTATTTAATACTTTTCAATATTCGGCATCCTCTTCTTAAAACAGTTTCAAATTGATTTCCTTTGATAAGGTTATAGTTTTGAGGAATCTGAAAATTAAATGCGTACTTCTCTTTAATGTAATTTAATGTTGAATAAAAAAGTATAAGTAATTCCTCATCATCATTTCTCTTCTTTCTTGTGGTCGCTAAATCAATATAAATGGGTTTATTATTTTCAATAATTGCATGTTTTTTATTAATTGTTTTATGCCAGTTTATTTTGTTTTGTTGAGAGTGAGCTGTTCTTGAAATAAAAGTAAATAAGTCTTGGTTTTCTTTATAGAACCGCAATAGACTTAAAACTATGTCAAGTTCGGTACTTGAATTTTCATCTAAATTGGTTACGATCTGATTAATAAATTGATTCTCCGAAATTGAATTGTAAAAATGCCTTTTGTTAAATTGTTGAATTGCTTGATACAACCAAGTTGAAATTTCGAAAATTAACTTGTTTTTGCTCGTTTCTTTTAACCTGCTTTTTGTTTCAAACGATGGATCGATTAAAGATTCTGGAGTAAATTCATCAAAAGCCAAATTATTTTCATTGATAAAAACTTTAGGAAAAATAATTATAGCATCTCCCTTTCCGTCATTTATTTGTGAATTGAAATAATATCCAACGAAGTTGATTTTTGAGTTAATACCATTAATTGGGAAATAATACCGCTCGGTTAAAACTTTTGAAAGATCTTCCGTTTTATAATGATATTCTTCAAATAATATTATCATTGTTCAGATTGTATTCCGTTGAATTTTAAAAATGCTTTAACAATATCTGTTGCATTGCTGTTATAAAGCTCTCCAAATTGAAAATCTAAAACAATATTTTCATCGTTTTCATATTTAAAGATAGAACTCTGAGTGCCAAATTCATCTTTATAAACTTCCGACCACAAGTAAAATAAAACTTTAGATCTGAATTGGTCAAATGTTATATTTCCTTCTTTTGGATTTACAAAACGGTTTCCAAATTGTTTATCCTCACTTCCTGTCAGTTCTCTAATTTTAGGATTTATATTTTGGATAAATTTACCCCAATTGTAAATATTATCTTCTATAACAATGTTTAAAGAATTTGCATCTTCATAATTGATTGGTACAAATTCCCAATCCCAACGTCTTTTGAACGCACTGTCCATAGGAAATAAAGATTGGTCTGATGTATTCATCGTAGCCAAAATAAAAAGGTTGTTTGGTAAAATGATTTTATCAAAATCTTCTGTTTGGATGATAGATCTATAGTTTTCTACTGCAGCAATATTTGGGGAAATTGCAAAAACCGATTTTAAATAGTTTGCCAAATCTTTATCGCAATTGATCTCATATTTTGAAAATCCTTTATCATCCCTATCTAAACACTGAAATAGATCACCAAATATTTGAGCGCAGTTTCCTCTGTTGATTTCTTCGATAATTAAGAAATAAGGCTGCTCAGGGTTTAACCAAGCATTGCAATAGGCCCTTGTAAAAGATTGGGGAACAAATTCATATTTTATGTTCATTCCATCCATCACAGGTTTATAACTTCCCACGAACGAGTGATAATCTGTTTCTGGATGGAACGTTGTTCTTGATCTATTATGGCCATTAGTTCTAAGTTCAATTTCACGGCTTTTTCCAGTTCCAGGTGAACCATAAAAGATGATTTGATGTGATAGGGGTGTATTATCACTGAAATTTGACAAAACTGTATTATTTTGATTTGCCGTTGAACCAATTTTGTAAAATTCCAAAACATTGAAATTGGCAAGCAAAAGGCATTTCAAGTTTTCTTGGCCAGAATACAGAGGTTGAATGAAAGGTCCTCTCGTTAACTCACCTGGATTAGCTGTTATTAATGACTTATCAAATCCAATAGTATTCTTTGTGTTATCAGTTAGGTTAAATTCATTTCTTAACTTTGTAAAAATATTTTGCCTATTAGGCTGATTAATATCAAATTCAAGAACAATTTCACTTTGTTTTGTAAAAAAAGTATTAACAGCCTCATTTAAATGAAATTTAACAAGGAATTGATTTACTAAATCATCTTCACTAATTGCATCGTCAAATACTTCATTTTGCATGCAGATTACAGCAATATTTTTCAAGGGTAAGGAGTTGCTTTTTAGCAGTATTTGAAAAATATTGTGAACCCAATTATTTGGGAAGATGATGTTTAGTGTTTCTTGGGATGGAAAATTTTTTTTGTTATCATCATCAAAAAAATATTTCTCTTGTAATGAAAGAGATAATTGCCCTGCAAAAACATTATATTGAAAGTTTGACTCAACTGGCTCCCCTTGTTCTAGATTTAAGTGTTGTAAAAGTTCAAGCACACCAAAAAATTTATTTAACGGTGTTCTGGTCGTTTCTCCTATGTCAATTAGTTGTTTCCATGATTCAAATATTGTAGCTTCTGAGAGGAATTTCATATTTCTTATTTAATGGTTTCTAACATTTTTTTAATTATGGCTTGTAATACTGGAACAGCAACGGAGTTGCCCAACTGCTTATATGCTTGGTTATCTGAAATTGGGAATTTAAAATTATCTGGAAAGCCTTGTAAACGTTGAGCTTCCAAAACAGAAAGTTTTCTTTGTAAATCCCACAACTTTGGAACTCTATTGGCGATAATAGTGGGTGCATAAGTTTCTTCGCAGGCATAAAATGCTTCCTGAATTTGTGTTTTAGCTATATCTCCAATATGAAATCGCAAAGCCCCATCAGCTTTCTGAAAAGAATAAACACCATGCTTTCCCTTTTTTGTATTCGAATTATATTTAGAATTGTCATGTTTTACTCGCTCGTCGTTTGAACTGAAATGAAAATTTATTCTTTCAATTTCAAATTCAGATAGCTTTAGTTTTTTATCTAAATTAGCTTTTTCATCAATAATTGCTTTTATTTTGACCCCTCTTTTATTCCCTTTAGGGAATTCAAAATCAACTTTTTCTTTGAAGCCCACGCAATACCATCTTTCACGATATTGAGGTAAACCAAAATCATAGCTATTCAGAATTTCCCATTTTATAGTATAGCCTAACTCTTTTAAAGAATTTTCTATAATTTCAAGCGTTTTACCTCCTTCATGGGATTTTAAACCTTTAACATTTTCAAGCAAAAACATTTTTGGTTCTGTATTTTTCAATATTTCTAATATATCAAAGAATAAGGTACCTCTTGTCTCATCAAACCCTTGTTTAAGGCCTGCGTAGCTGAATGGCTGACAAGGAAATCCTGCACAAAGCAAATCATAGTTCTTAGGTATGAATTTTCTAGTTTCTGCTTTCGTAATATCTCCAAATGGAGTTTCTCCAAAATTTGCTTCATATGTTTTTTGCGAGAATTCATCCCATTCACTAGAAAATACACAATTGCCACCAAGGTTCTGAGATGCCAATCTGAAACCACCAATTCCTGAAAATAAATCTATAAACTTAAATGTTGGGTTCTCTGGACTCGGAAATGGTATCTTTTCCTTTTTATAGTTGAATAAAAGATACTCCATAGCATTTTCCGCCACGGTATTAGTTATCTCGATTTCCGGATACTTCAGCTCAAGTACGTGTTTTAAATATAAATGTGCACTTTTCTTATAATTTTTTGAGATACCATTTGTGCTATTGTGCAGATAATGCGACAATGACGCTTTTCCATAATCTATACTTTCTATCAACCTTACTTTATAAGTTTTGCCGCTTATTTCTTCTAAACTTATATTCTCTACCAATTTCATTTTCAAATTATAATTTAGAATTTTTGCTTTTATTATTCATTTCAATTAACAAATCTTTTGCTTCAACATTCAATATTTTTGCAATATCAAACAACACTTCAATACGAGGCTGTTGTCTGTTTTGAATATAAGAATTGACCATGTTATAACTCTTACCTAACTGTTCGGCTAGCCACTTTTGTTTAATTCCCTTTTTGTTTAATACATCTTTAATTCTGTTCATGGAACTTTTCTAATATCTACGTCCAAAAATGTAAATATATAAGTATTGTGTTTAATGTCTCGTATTCCAAGATAAAAAAACACCGTTTTGATAACCAAGCAATAAGACCATTAAAGCATTTATGCAATATTTATTTATAATAAAATCTACAATTAAGTTAGACATTGGTCATATTAACATATAAAAACAAATTAAAAACAATTAGCTAATTTAAATAGTAGAAAACTAAATAAATGCTAACAAATTTAGTATTTATTCTTGTTTAACCAAAATCCTTCGCTAGCTTTGTTGTTCATTTTTATTTATGAATAATTTAAAGCACATAATCCACATGGATCAAGATGCTTTTTTCGTGTCCGTGGAGGTCAGGAAAGATCCATCATTGATCGGCAAACCAGTTATTATTGGTGGTACAGCAGACCGTGGTGTGGTCGCTTCATGCAGTTATGAGGCTCGTAAATATGGTGTGCATTCTGCAATGCCATCTCGAATGGCAAAACTTTTATGTCCGCAAGCCATTTTTGTTCGCGGGAATATGGATGAATATTCCAAAGCTTCACTAGAAATTACAGACATTCTTCGTGAACGAGTGCCGCTGATTGAAAAAGCGAGTATAGACGAACACTATATTGATATGACGGGCATGGACCGTTTTCATGGTGTAATGAAATATGCACATGAATTAAGGTCGTTAGTTATAAAGGAAACTGGCCTACCAATTTCTTTTGGATTATCAGTTAATAAGACTGTTTCCAAAATGGCGACCAACGAGTGTAAGCCTAATGGAGAATTGAATATTGAGCAACCCAACGTACTTCCATTCTTAAATCCTTTATCCATTAAAAAAATACCCGGCTTGGGCGAGAAAACCTTTGTAAAGCTATCGGATATGGGTATCAAGAAGATTATCAATCTTTCACAAGTTCATCCTGATATGATGGTTTCTGTATTGGGTAAAAACGGATTGGTACTTTTAAACAAAGCAAAGGGAATAGATAATTCACCTGTTATCCCTTACACCGAACAAAAAAGCATCGGTACGCAAAGTACATTTAAAGCGGATACGATTAATGTGGAAGCCATCAATCAATTATTAGCTGCAATGGTTATGGACTTAGGTTTTGAACTGCGTGAGAAACATAAATTAACTGCCTGCGTAACCGTGACCATACGCTATTCCAATTTTGAAACGGTAACAAAACAAGCCATGATTCCTTACACGTCCTTAGATCAGGTTTTACTTACCAAAACTAAAGAACTTTTCAAATCACTTTATTCAAAGAGAATGCTTTTACGACTGGTAGGGGTTCGTTTTTCGCACCTCGTTTCTGGTTTCGAGCAAATGGATATGTATTCATCTTCCAAGGAAGCCTATTCGCTTTGCCAAGCAATGGACAAGATTAGAAAGCGGTTTGGAGCTGGTTCCATTTCATTAGCTTCTACATTAAACCTCGATATCTAATACCATGTACATCAATGTCCACTCACAATATAGTTTGCGGTATGGCACTATGTCAATCGAAAAGATTGTTTCGGAGGCTATTGGGTATGGTATCACCCAGTTGGTGCTTACAGATATCAATAATTCGACTGGCGTAATGGAGTTTTTCCGTGAATGCAGTGCCAAAAATGTAAAACCCATTGCTGGCATAGAATTCAGAAGAAACAAGAAATTATTATTTATAGGAATTGCCCGAAACAAAGAGGGCATGAAAGAACTTAATGATTTTCTAACCTACCATAATTTGGAGCAATTAGATTTACCAGATGTTGCTCCAGCCTTTCTAAACGCAAATGTCGTTTATCCGTTTGGTTACGAAGGTAAGCTTCTTTCCAATGAGTATCTGGGCATCCATTTTTCGCAGTTACACGAATTATTCAATGTAGATATTTCGGTAATACGAACCAAGTTGGTGGCTTTGCAACCCGTTTTTGTTGCTGATAAAATCGAATACAGACTGCACGAATATTTGCGGGGAATTGATATGAATACCCTGCTCACGATGGTAGAGCCGATGGATAAATGCCGGTCAACCGATATGTTTCTTAAGGCTGGCGATATGGAGGCCAAGTTTAGCAAATACAGTTTTATCTTGGATAATACCCGCTCCATGATGAACGATTGCGTAATGGATTATCCATTAGGAAGGATTAATCTAAACCGCAAAACATTTACCGGTTCAAAGAAAGATGATAAGGCATTACTAGAGAAACTTGCGTTGAAAGGTACAATTTATCGCTATGGCAGCAAAAATGCTGAAGCCTTAAAAAAGGTTAAAATTGAACTCAAGGTAATTGTCGATCTTGACTTCTGTGCGTACTTTCTAATTACTTGGGATATCATCAGGTATGCAAAAGATCAGGGCTATTACCACGTGGGTAGGGGCTCTGGCGCAAATTCTACAGTAGCCTATTGTTTGGGCATAACAGATGTTGACCCGATTGAATTAGACCTTTACTTTGAACGATTTTTAAATGCAGAGCGAACTTCTCCGCCAGATTTTGACCTTGACTTTTCTTGGGATGAGCGAGAAGATGTACAGGATTATATATTTAAGAGGTACGGACGAGAGCATACTGCCTTGTTGGGTACCATGTCAACATTTAAAGATCGTTCTGTAATTCGGGAAATTAGTAAAGTAATGGGGTTACCCAAATCCGAGATTGACGGTTTTACCGACCCGTCACGAGCATCTATCAATCGTGATAATGCAACTTTTAAAAAAATCACTGCCATTTATAACCTGATGCAGAATATGCCAAACCAGCGAAGTATTCATGCAGGCGGGGTATTGATCTCGGAAGAACCGATTACTTATTACACTGCATTGGATTTACCTCCAAAAGGAATGCCGACGGTACAATGGGATATGTACGAGGCAGAAAAAATTGGTTTTGATAAATATGATATTCTTTCACAACGGGGAATTGGACATATTAAAGAAGCCGTTCGACTAATTGAAATTAACCAACAACGCAAGGTTGATGTTCACAAAGTGAAAGATCTAATTAGAGATAAAAACTTAAATGATAGGTTGAAAACAGGGAACACCATTGGCTGTTTTTACATTGAATCTCCGGCAATGCGACAATTGCTGACTAAACTTACCTGCGACAATTATTTAACATTGGTTGCAGCAAGTTCTATTATCAGACCAGGGGTAGCTAGTTCTGGAATGATGAAAACATATATCCAAAATGCGCATAATCCTAGGGGTGTAAATTATCTGCATCCAGTAATGGAAGAGAAGCTGAGCGAAACCTATGGCGTGATGGTTTACCAAGAAGATGTAATCAAAATCTGTATCCATTATGCTGGGATGGACGGAACAGATGCTGACATCCTTCGAAGAGGGATGAGTGGAAAGTATCGTTCGAGTGCTGAATTCGATAGGCTGGTTATTAAATTTCATGAAGGAGCAGCATTGCTTGGCCGACCAGAAGAAACCACTAAGGAAGTGTGGCGCCAAGTTTCATCATTTGCTGGCTATAGTTTTTCAAAGGCACATTCTGCAAGTTTTGCTGTAGAAAGCTATCAGAGCCTATTTTTAAAAACCTACTATCCAAAAGAGTTTATGGTAGCTGTGCTGAATAATTATGGTGGTTTTTATTCCAGATCATTGTATGTGCATGAGCTTAAACAAGCTGGTGCCAACGTTTATTTACCATGTATAAATAATAGTTTTGGTGTAGTAGCAATCTATGGCGATGATTGTTATTTGGGGTTTATAGGTATTCAGGGTTTCGAAGGTAAATACATTGAAATCATTATTGAAGAACGGAAATTGAATGGCATTTTTGTTTCTTTAGAAGATTTTGTGAAACGTAGCGAAATTTCATTGGAGCAATGCATTATCCTAATCAGAGTAGGAGCATTACGTTTTACTAAAAAAAGCAAAAAGGAGATGCTTTGGGAAGTACATTTACTTTTTGGTTCAAAGGTACGGCCAAATAAACACGCTGAACTTTTTGCAGTAGAGCATAAAGATTATGCTATGCCAGAGCTGGTTAATACCACTTTAGAAAATGCATACCATGAACTAGAATTACTAGGGTTTCCTTTGTCTCTATCCATGTTCGATCTATTAAAAACAGATTACCGTGGCGATGTTATGGCGAGCCAATTAATGAGTTCGGCAGGGAAGACCATTAGAATGGTAGGCCTATATGTTACAGAAAAAACCGTAATTACCAAGAATAAGAAAAAAATGTGGTTCGGGACATTTTTAGATCCTGAAGGAAACTTTTTTGATACCACTCATTTCCCAAATTCTACACCTACATATCCTTTCAGAGGAGCGGGTTGTTACCTAATAGAAGGCAAAGTTGTGTTAGATTTCGATTTCCCTTCAATCGAAATTATACGTTTTGCCAAGCTGCCAATTAAACAAAATCCTATTTTGGATTAGTTATGTACATATAGGAAAGGATCTATTTACAAGAAATTAATATAATGAGGCCATACTCCAATTCAAGATAGCCTCATTATTTCATTACTTCCCATAACAATAATATGCTACCAAAGTTTAACCAATTTTTCAATTAAGGCGATGTCAGTTGCATCTACTGATAGTTTTACGCCGGATGGATATTCTAGCGTTATTTCTCTCTTTGCGAAACCATCATTATTATTTGATGTATAATTGTCCAATCTTGGTTCTTCAGTCTCTACCCAAAAATCTTGTTTGGCGTTTCCAGAATTAATTTTGGCATTGTTTGCAACTAATGCATTTTTGCGATGGTGAAAACTTTCTTCCAAACTCTCCTCAACAATTCCCTTGGTTGTAATTGATAGTTCTGAAAGTAAATCTGGTTTGCCATTTGTAATGCGCCAGTATTTTGAATATGGGCGTTGTGGGAAATCAATCAGCCATGCAAGAAGCTCAAAGTTTCTTTCATGAGTTTTAAGGTTTCTGTTGATGAAATTGGAAAGTGCCTTAAATTTATCAACGTCACATTTTTTAACTGCCAAATCTGTAAGTTCTTTATCAAAAGGCATTTGAAGAAATTCTCTTATTACTCGCTTATCCCCATTGTCGCATCCGGCATTGTATAATAATCGAAACTCGTTGCGGAGGTTAGCACAGGTAGGTATCATTAGGTTAGTTGAGAGCTTACCTAATGTTTTTTTTTTTCGTAGAAGTTCAACACTTCTGATCTGTATATTTCTATCATAGTTAAAACATTAGATATTAAATCTACAGGAAATTCCTAAATCAAAGGCTTATTGATTTTAAATTTATGAAGATTACGGGAAACCGTAAATTAAAATTTATCATCTTCCATACCTTTAGAAATATCTAATCATTCAAATAATTATTTCAATTAACTAAGCTCATTATATTGAATATTATTCAATATTTTTACAATATTATATAGATTATGGAAGCTCCAAATAAAAGACCAGAAGATAAGTTAATTGAAATTGCAACTCAGTATGCAGATACTACTTATGTCGAAAATAATGAACGTAAAATTGCTGCTAAGGGATATGTGGTGGGATATCAGCAAGCATTATCAGATAAGAACGTCGAAATAAAGGAGTTGGCTAGTATAGTTAAAATGCTGTTACCTGGTATTGGTTCTGTGTCTCCAGAAAACCTTAAAGTGCTTGAAGATTATGTTGAGAAATTTAACGACAAATAGAATTGCAGTAACTCGGGTAATTTAAGTTCTATTGCTAATTCAACATCTCCTTTGGCAATTCAATTAAAATACGTCCCTGCTTAGCCAATTTTTTGATCCGCTTTTCTTCTCGATAATCGAGTATACTTAATCTGAACACAATTATTGCTATCAGATATGTTATTGCAATAAATGACGTTCCAAATATTAAGTTTCTATAAAAGAAATCTCCAAGGTTATCAGAAAGGTCTGACTTTATCCAGTTAATCTCTGGTTGATACGGAAGATAGGATATTTTAGCAATCACGGGGTAAGTTGGTTTCTTCCAATCTTTTTTATCTAGCGTAAAAGTATGCGAACTTGACTTGATTATTTTGCCATTTGGTAGCGCAAAGGTATAGTCAAAGTTCCGCATTCTTGGGTGGTCTGAATACTCGTAAAGACCAGACTCCCCATAAATTTTTCCAACTGCAACTTCCCCATGCTTTATTAATTGATAATGTCTGTACGGATTAATGTGCTCTCCCCATAAAAAGAAATAGATAAACGCCAGTATGGCGATGTCGAGCCATGGAAACCAAACGCTATAAATTTCCTTGAGGAAGGAGAGGATTTGAGCTTTAATTTTTTTCATTTCTAAACAGTATTTATTTCTCCCTAGATAAATTCTATTCTAATTTAAAGAGAATATCGTTCACCAATTATTAATAACTAAAAACAGCCCAAACAAAATAAACGCATAAGCTAGCAGTTTACAAAGTCCCTCAACAGATCGGGTAGCGACTGATTTTTCATAACTAGAAAAACGCTCTAGTCCATTTAAGTTTCTTCTATTAAATCTTCTTCGATTAATCCAATAGCGCAAGCACATTCCAAAAAGCATTATTGAAATTCCGATTACAAAAGGTGTATTCATAGCGTCATCATTCGATTGCTTATTTAAAAATACGACCCTAAAATGTTAAAAGTGGTAACATTATCGATTTTAGAACTTTGGGTTTAGGAAAAAATAAGCTTACGTTTAGAAAAGAGTGCTCATTTGTGGATGCCCCAGATGTGTTTGCAATTAAAAAGAAAAGCAAAAATATTCTTTCGAATATCTCTGCTATCTAAATTAACGCTCTCGAAGTAAAGATATGTTTTAGCTTTGAATTACCAAAGTAAACTAGTTAAGTAAAATATTGTAAGTTAGCATTTTCAAAAATATTTAAACTAATTCTCTCCATGCAGTTTATAAGCAATAAAAGTTTAACTGAAAATCACCTAACAGCCATAAATGATGGTTTATCTAATTTTAACGAAGCATATTTTGCAGTGGCTTTTCTTAAAATGTCTGGCTATAGTAGCTTACTGCCACAACTATCCAATTTTATAGAAAATGGAGGAGAGATTAAGATTGTTGTAGGCCAATATTTCGCTTTAACAGAACCAAAGGCACTCTATGCTTTGTTTAACTTATTTCAAAAATATCCAACTTCAAAATTATTCTTGGCAAAGGCTGAAATTGTTACTTCTGTTTTTCATCCAAAGTTGTATCTGTATAAATCATCTGATAATTGTCGAGTTATTTCAGGTTCTGCAAATCTTACCAAAGGTGGGCTAATAAGTAACAAAGAAACTTCATTGTCAATTGATTGCGATGAAAGACAAAGTATTTGGTTAGATGCCAAAGGTTATTTTGAAACTTTAGTTAGCTCAGAACACGCTGAAGAGGCATCACTTTTGGTTATTCAGCAATATGAAACATTTTACGAGCAACAAAAACAAGCAAACAAGCAGATTAAACCCATTCCGATTAAGACTAAAGCCCAATTAGCTTTTAATTACGATAATCTTATTAAGCACTTCAAAAAGTTCAATAATCCTGAAAGACAACAAAATTTCAAGGATAAATTGAATAATTACAAAAAAGCGAGGGCTATTTTAGATCAGATAGCTGACAATCCCAAATTAACAAAGAAACAATTTGAACCACTTTTGGATAATCTTGTTGGTAGTAAAGATATAGACAGTCTTTGGCATTCTGGAAGCCTATATCGTTTAAGAAAGTTTGTTTATCCTTATTATATAGAATTCCATCAGCTTGTTAGATATATAAGAGATCATCAAAATGATCCAGCGGGTGCCGTTTTTGAAAAGGCAAAAGAGATGGTTAAGCCCATTGAAGGAGCAGCAGTAAATTATGTAGCTGAATTAATGATGACCTATAACAGTTCGGACTTTGCCAATCTAAACAAAAATCCAATAACTGTTTTAAAAGAGGAGGGAGGCGTTAATCTTAAAGCCCACTCTTCGTCTTTTACTGCAATCGATTATGAAAAATATACGCTGCTTGTTAAGGAGATAAGTCTTAGACTTGGACTCAAAAATATGCTCGAAGCTGATAGTTTTTTTAACGAAATATACTGGGAACTTGATTAATATAACTGAATACTGTCAAAAAAATGCTCTACTCAAAACAACAACTTGAAACTCTAGCAACAAAAGAAGAAAAATCAATAGCTTCAAAGCGTTATCTGTATAAAGTGCATAATGGTGATGTAAAGAAATTATGGCCTCACGAATGTGAATTTGTTTCTTCTTTTTTGCCAAGTATTTTTACTGAAAAAGACCTAAAAACTCCTGCATACAATATTTATGAACTTAGCTATTGTGCTGAGCCGCTTTTTAAAAGATTAATTCTTACTTATTTGGATAATTTAGATTTTCTAATGCCAGCATTTAATGGCATTAAATATTTAAATGCCACAGAAATAGCTAAAGACAAAACTAAATTTGATGAACTTCTTCAAAGTTGGATTTTGAAATTAAAACCTGATTTTAGCGGGCCATTTTTACATGAAGTAAAAATTGAATATAATCGAAAGCTAAAGATATTAGAAGAGCAATTTAAACAGGGTTTGTATGGTAGAAGGATGTATGATAGAAAAATACAAGAACAACAAATTGCTTGTTTTTACATATATTATATTACGAAAACTTTTTTCAGAAGTAATAAAAGTAACTATGTTAGTTTCCAATCGCATAACTCTATTTTTTCAGTTAATACTTATAGCTATGTGCATATTATTTCCAGACATTACATACCTAAATTGAATGGAATAGATTCAGAAAAAAGCTTTAACACTGAATTGACCTGTATAGATCCATTTAACTTGCCGTTTAGTTTGCGAGATTTTATATTAGATTATCTAAATAATGCACCAGCAAATTATTCATTACATCCAGAATATATGATTTTTAGTGAGGGTAATGAATTTTATATCATATGGTGGAAAAAAAAGCCACTAGAAGAGTTGAGCTTACAAACTGGATATGAAATACGTACGCTTTACAAAATCGAAGCCGAAAGAGATAAACAAAAGATAAACCACAACAACTTCTATCAGAAAAGCGATCGCATAAAATATTTCTACTAATTGCTTGCAATTACTATTTCATAAGTTTTTCTTAAGATTAACTTATTTAGATATCTCAATAATTTAAAAAGAACCTGCAAAAAATAGTTGACAATGATTAAATTAACCGAAGATGAAACAGTAATAATTTTAGCTGAACATTTAAAACAAAATGGGTGGATAATTGAAAGTTTTTGTTTGGGGCAAACAAGGGGAAACGATATCGTCGCTTCTAAACTAAATACAACGCTTGTTATTGAGGCGAAAGGTGCTAGAGCAGGTGATAAGTCGCCAACAAAAAAGAGAGAATATTTTGATTGTGGACAAATTAAAACCCATTTCGGTAAGGCACTCGTGAAAATTTTGGATGAAAAGCATAGAAATCCACAGAATGAGTTTGCTATTGCCCATCCCGATGATAAGAATATTAGAAAAGCTATAGGGCATTTAAAACAATTTTTAAAAGTTTTAGAAATTAAACATTTTTGGGTTTCGGCCAACGGAACTGTAATTGAGGAATGACACATGGAGATAAAACAAAGCCAACTTTCACTAGAAGAATTATTAGTAAAAACTTCTTATCAAACCCAAACCACATTAGATAATGACAAGCTTTGCGAAAACCCACTTGCTTTTGGATCAGGATTTATTGTTAAATATGAGAATGAAAAGTTTTTTATAACTGCTGACCATAATTTACACCTTGATGATTACGAAGATGAAATTAAAAGGACAGAGAAAGAATATATTGTTTCAATATTTAATAACTATTCACCTCCCGATAATTTCCTCTCAACTGTGTTAACCCCTTTGCAAGGTTTTTACTACATGGAACAATTTAATCTTGCGAAACCTGATCTTGCTGTTGAACTTGTTGATATAACCCTCTGCATGTTGAAAGATATTAATTTACAATATCCATTTCTTTGTGATGATGCTAAATATAAAAATCAACAAAAACTAATAATTCCAGTAGAATGTTTTGCACAACCACAAGCAGATGAAAACTATTTTATATTTGGGCAAATAAAAACAAGACAGGAAGGTATTAGACTGGAACGAGAAAAAACAGCAAAAAATTATTTAAGATTTAATTCAAAAGCAGGTGACTATCTTTTATTCAATACCCCAGAAATTATTAAAGATTTAGAAGAGTGGGCGGGATTAAGTGGCTCGCCAGTGATTAGTGAAAATGGAAGCTGTGTCGGAGTACTGTGTTCGGTAAATGTAAATTCAAATTCAATTTTTGTAATGCCAATTGGTATTGTCAAGATGTTGATTGAAGAATCTGTTCGACTAGAAAAACTTAAAGGTTTAAATGATAAATAATTCAATTAGCTGTAAGTTGTGATAAAACGAATGTAATTTGGATAATATTGTACAAGTTTTCATACAAACATCAATAATTGCATTAAACCTCAAAAATTTAACAGTAAGATTATGAATAATATTGAGTTCATAAAAATAGCATTGAAATCTCTAGGGAAATCTCATTCTGAAGCTCAAATATTTAACCTATCCTTTCACGGAAATGTCACAAAGATAACAGAGTATTTTATTACAGTCAACTTATGTAAGGAACTTTATGAGTGGAATTCGCATAATAATTACCCATATAAAATTGAGGCGGAAAAATCCACATATGATTTCTATCAAAATTGTTTTGAATGTTTTAAGCTTGAAGAAAAGAACAATATTTTTAGTAAAACCTTATTCGCTAGTAATTACCAAGAATACTCAAAAAACTTATCATTAATTCGAAAAGGAAAGATTGATATTGTTTTATCTAAAAACACAAATGGGTACACAGATATTGCAGAATATATTATTGAAGTTAAATCTGTTAATCCAACTTTGATAAAATTGAAACAAGATTTTTTGCGTATACAAAATTATTTAAGCGCCAAAATTCCAGGATTTGAAAATTCATTAATTAGTGGATTTATAGTTTTTATCAAGCATATCAACACGGTAAAAAAAATTCAATCTGAAAAAGAATTATGCCATGAGAAGGAAGTTTATCTCAATAGTCTTTCAAAACATTTAGGAGGCATAAGTTTTGAGGATATTACTCATAGCATTACCACTGATTTCATTGAATATTCCCCATTTGAAAATTTAAAATTATATGATGAAAACAATGATTTTGCAGAAATAGCATATAATACCTATTCTGCATTCTCGGTCGTAATAGAAATTAAAAATACTACCATTGGCATGGCTCCTACTTAAAAAAAATCCCTCCAACTACATTCTTAAGTTAGTTTCTGTCTTGTCTAAAGATTTAAGTGACCCCACCAAACACTTAAACAATTTAGACGAAGTTTTTAAATAATCAAAATGCAAGTAATGTTACTTCATAACAAGTAATTAACTTAATAGATTGCATGGAATTAAAATTCAAGAAAGAATTTAGTAGTTATGGCTAGAAAAAAAAATATTGAATTTTAATTATATCAATTAGCGAGAATGAATTCCGAAAATACATCTAAAAGCACATTATTAAACTATAGTAAAGTTTATCTCTTCGGTATCGAAATTGCGTTCCAAGAACTACTTGACTACTACAAGATAATTGAGCAAGGCTTAGTTTCTGAAAAAAATACGCGTTTTAAAAATTTTAGCAAAAATTATAAAGACGCTGTTTCTAACGTAAATGAGCAAGGATATGAAAGCTATTTACAAAGTGAGCTAGCAAGTGAATACATGAAACTAGATTATTATTTTCCACATAACTTTAGGGCTTCATTTCTAATTCAAATTTTCTCTTTTATCGAATATGAGCTGAAACAAATTTGTAATCACCACCATCATTTACTTGCAACAGATATTTCTATCTCTGATTTAAAAGGAAGTAGTGATTTAGATAAAGCAAATCTTTATTTAAAAAAAGTTTGTAAAATAAATTTTAACAATCTACAGCCTGAATGGAACTACTTGAATTCTGTAAGGAAAATACGTAACAGATTAGTGCACCATCAAGGTACAATTACGTTTGATGACCCTGATAGAAAAACAATTCTTTCTTTTATAAAATCTAGTGAGGATATTTCCATTAAAGAGGAAAAATTAGAGAAAAAAGATTTTGATAAGAAGGACATTACTATTATGATAACAGGTAAAGAATTCAACGAGAAATTTTTAGATAATGCTGAAATTTTCTTTAAAAACCTATTGGAGATAGAAGGGAAGAATTTATTTACGTTTTGATTGTATTTAGTGTGGATTTATAAATTAATAATACACCAACATCTTTTTTTAGTTACACTACTTTCTTTACAATTTTAGTATTTAGATTTAATTGAGTTTTAGAGTGCCTTGGATAATCTATTACTACTATTTATTTTCAAAAACTACACACTATGTAATTTATTAGCCTTTGTAACTTGATTTTTTAGGATTTGAGTTTATTCTTGCAACATGGAAAAACACATAGAATGCAGAGATTGTAGGAAGAAATTCGATTACATGATAATCGAAGAAAATGGCCCAGGGAATAAAACTCAGGAGGAAATTGATTGTCCACATTGTGGGAAATTACATTGTGAAATAATGACGAGTGGCGTGGTAAGATGCTTTAAAAGATGTTCATGATTTGAAAACAAAATGCCCCATTTTTGGGGCATTTTGTAATTGATAGTATAGTTATGGATGTAAATATTTTAATCCCACTCTTCCTCTGGTCGTAATTTTAACCCTTCGCATATAAATTCAACGATTTCATTGTATTTGACATCTAGAGCCAAGGCAATCAAGTATATTTCTTCAATAGATGGTTTAGATTTAATATCGACGTGTAATTTACTAATCCTATCCTTAGAAATTCCAGTTCTTCTTGAAAGCTTAGCTTGACTTAATGGTTTTTTAGATAAATAAAGTCCAAACCTTGTTAATGTTTCTTTTCCCACGCATCTTCTATTATTAAATTAAATTTAAGATGTAAGAAATTTAGTTGAGAATTTATTTGTAAATGAGTGTAATTATTCTATATTTGTATGTAATTACTCTACATAATTTATAATTTTAAAAATGTAAAAATTAAATATTACGTTTTATTGAGAACGTAATTGGATTTATTCAAGAGTCTTGTCAACGAAAACTAGCACTTTTAAACGACGCAAGATGATAGGAGTAAACCCATAACTGTTATTGTGTATATTTGCACAATCTACAGGGATGGGTTCCTATTGATGTTGCGTCTTGGTTCTAGTGCTAGTACCTCGTTGTCGACAGAAAATATGACCCACCCTGTAGTATTTTCTAAAAGACTCGTATAAACTACGAGCAATGAAAAAACAGTCCGCAACACTCATTACTATCATCCTAGCCTTTACAAAAGAGGCAGGGGAGGGTTATGTTGTTTTCAGCTTGTCAAAACCAGTTAAATCTACAAAACAGCTGTTTCAGCTAATCATAAAAAGCCCTGTTTGAGTTATTAAACCCTGCTTCCTTTAACTAAAATAATTTTAGGTGATAATAGTTAATGAGCATTTTAAAGGAGCAGGGTTCTTTCTTCCTGTCTTGGTTTTTAACCAAAACCATTTGGGCAACATTTTTTAATCAACAACTAACTTAATATATGAAAAAAACAACGATATACATCGTATTGGCTTTGCTATGCGTAGATTTTTGGGCAAGGGCACAAGACAATAAAGCGGTAGATGTAACCTTAAAAGGTATACAGATAGGGCAGAAGGTGCCAGATATTACCATTAACAATTTACACAATTATAAGGATGCTAATGGCAAACCCGCCACAATTGCAAAAATTTCAGATTTTAAAGGGAAACTACTCATTTTAGATTTTTGGGCTACTTGGTGTTCGCCATGTGTAGCTATGATCCCTAAAATGGATAGCCTTCAAAAAGCTTTTGGAGATAAAATTCAGTTCCTTTCGATAACCTATCAGACGGAGAAAGAGGTTTTACCGTTTTTATCAAAATTGGAACAACAGCAAAAAAAGCATTATAATTTGCCTGTAGTTATGGCTGAATTAGAGTTGCATAAACTTTTTCCTCACGTTTATCTGCCACACTACGTTTGGATTGATGGGAATGGGGTAGTTAAGGCTATCACTGGTTTTGAGGCAGTAAACGAAATTAATGTTGATAAAGCCATTAAAAATTCTATTCAGCTTGAACAAAAGAAGGATATGAAGATTCGGTATGATGCCAGCAAACCATTTCTTATCAATGGTAATGGTGGCGATGGTTCCAATTTAATCTATCATTCTGTTTTTACAGGTTTTACAGATGGAATGCCAGCGGGATACTCTATAAGCCCTCTTTTATCATACACCAAGAGAAAAATTACTGCTAGAAATTTAAGTATACTTCAACTTTATA
The DNA here is from genome assembly GCF_032678625.1 of Pedobacter nototheniae. Taxonomy (GTDB): domain Bacteria; phylum Bacteroidota; class Bacteroidia; order Sphingobacteriales; family Sphingobacteriaceae; genus Pedobacter; species Pedobacter nototheniae_A. Next base: position 74,464 of record NZ_JAVTSO010000008.1, read on the forward strand.
AATTGGCTTATGGCGGTGATAAACAATACTTTGGTTGGAACAAAGTGATTCTAGAAACCCGTGATGCAGCCAAGTTAAAAACGGGTTTAACAGGTAAAGAACTATTAGATTGGAAAAAGGCAAATAATAGTTACAGCTATGAAGTGAGTGTTCCAGCTCATCTAGCTAATAAAATTTTCAGTTTAATGGTGGATGATATTAATAAAGTGATTCCACAATATGACGCGAATATAGAGAGCAGAAAAACTAAATGCTATGTACTGAGAAAAACCACCACTGGAGATAAAATGAAATCTATAGGTGGAAAAGTTGAAAATCAATTTAGTGGACTGGGATGCATTTTAAAAAACAGCACTTTAAATGATCTGGTTATGCGTTTAAATGTTTTTTATATGCAAAATTCCCAATATCCAATTGTAAATGGAACAGGGTACAGTTACCGTGTTGATATGGAAATCAATGCAGACCTATCGGATATGAAAGCATTAAATCTAGCATTAGCCAATTACGATTTGCAGTTTGTTTTGGAAGATTTTGATACAGATATGTTGGTGGTAAGAGACAGTGAGGCACAAAAGAGTAAGATTTGAATTCACACCAAACTTTCTAATAAGAAAAAATGAAAAAAACTATATTTTTTTTGATAATACTGTTTAATATATTCGCTGAAACTAAAGCCCAAGTTGCCGTATCTGGAAAAGTAATATCTGCTACAGATGGGGGCATATTAGCTAGAGCAACCATAACCATAAAGGGGAGAAGCAACGGCGTAATTACCAGTACAGATGGCAAATTTGCCATTACAATCAGAAGTCTTGATACATTACTTGTCTCCTATGCGGGGTATGCACCAAAGCAAATAAACCCTCCAATATCAGATAATATTACCATTCGGCTGGAAGAACTAAGTAACAACCTAACCGAAGTGGTTGTATCTACGGGTTACCAAACATTACCCAAGGAACGGGCAACAGGCTCGTTCGTAAAAATTGACAATGCACTTATAGAAAGGAGCGTAAGCACCAGCATTGCCGATCGTCTTAGGGATGTTATCCCTGGACTTTCTTTTAACACTTATGGAAACAGCGCAATTAGTATCAGAGGGCAAAGTACAATTTTTGGCAATGCAGAACCACTAATAGTAATAGACAACTTTCCCTATGATGGAAATTTATTGGATATCAATCCAAATGATGTAGAAAGCATTACGATTCTTAAAGATGCTGCTGCTGCTTCGATATGGGGTGCGAGGGCAGGTAATGGGGTAATTGTGATCACCTCAAAAAAAGGTAAATATAATAAGCCAGTAGAGATTTCCTTTAATAGTAATGTTACCGTTGGGGGTAAGCCCGATCTTTATGCTAGAGGCAGTCTATCATCGAGTGACTATATTGAAATTGAAAAAAGGCTATTTAGTGATGGCTATTACAATGCAGCAAATCTTTCTGGCTACCATCCTTTAACTCCCGTTGTAGAACTATTATACCAAAAGCAAGCAAATCCTTCGCAATCGGCAATGATAGATGCAAAGATAGAAGCACTTAAACAACAGGATGTACGCCGTGATTTTGATAAGTATTTTTATCAAAAAAGTATAAATCAACAGTATGCCCTAAACCTGAATGGTGGAGGCAGGGACTATACCTATTTTTTATCGACAGGTTACGATAATAATAGGCAAAGCCTTGTTGGTAATGCATATTACCGTGTATCTATCAATGCTGGTAGTAATTTTAAGCTCTTTAACGATAGGTTAAGTGTAGATGCAAACATTGCTTTTATAGATAATGAAACATCTAACAATAACTCTGGAATTAATGGTGTAACCAGTGCTGCGGTAAGTAGTGGCATTTATCCTTATGCATCTTTGGCAGATGAAAACGGTAATGGCTTACCCATTATTAAGACTTACCGTACATCATTCACAACTGCCGCTCAAAATAATGGATTGCTAAACTGGGAGTATTACCCTCTTGAGGAACTGGCATCATCTGATAATACCAATAACAGGAAAAATATAAGGTTAAGCACTGCATTGAAATATAAAATATTGAATGGACTAAATGCTTCTGTTTTATATCAATATAACAATATTGCAATTAATGGACGTAATTTACGAAGAGAAGATAGCTTTTATGCCAGAGATCTCATTAACCGCTTTACGCAGGTTAGTGGAACGACTATATCACGCCCCATACCTTTAGGTGGTATATTAGACAGGTCAGAACAGCAATCCACCAACCATACCTTTAGGGGGCAATTAGATTTTAACCACAATTTTAATCAAGTACACGAACTATCCGCAATAGCTGGTTATGAGATAAGAAATACCCGTTCGGAAAACCACAGCTACCGATATTACGGTTATAATGATGAGTATGCCACAAGTAGTATAGTTGATTATACAAATACCCAATTTCCGATGTACTATGATATTACAAGGCGTGGACAAATACCTAATGCAGACGAAATTGGATTATACAATGACCGTTATCTTTCATATTATGCAAATGCGTCCTATACCTATAACGCAAAGTATACACTGTCTGGGAGTAGTAGACTAGATCAGAGTAATCTTTTTGGCGTAAACACTAATCAAAAAGGTGTTCCGCTATGGTCGGCAGGCCTAAGCTGGAATATAAGTAAGGAGAGCTTCTATCAGCTTCCTTTTATTCCATACCTTAAACTTAGGGCTACCTATGGTTACAACGGAAGTGTAAACAAATCTGTTTCAGCGTTTACTACAGCTACCCTAACTGGATTAAACCTTTACCAACAGCCTTACGCAACAATTATTAATCCTCCAAATCCAGAATTGCGATGGGAGCGGGTAAAAATCCTGAATACTGGTATTGACTTTGGATTAAGGGGAAATCGTATTACTGGTAGCGTAGAGTATTATTATAAACAGGGGATAGACCTTATCGGAGATACACCTTTTCCTCCATCATCAGGAATTTTGCTTTTTAGAGGGAATACAGCAAATACCAATGGCAATGGTGTTGATATTGCCTTACATACCATTAATTTTAATGGGGCTTTAAAATGGCAAAGTGATATTGCTTTTGGTTATTTAAAGGAGAAAATTAGCAAGTATGGTGTGACTTTACAGGCTAGCGGAAGCTCTGGGTATATTCAATATCCCTTTGCATTACCGCTTGAAGGAAAACCACTCTATGGTATTTACAGCTATAAATGGGCAGGGTTAAATCCACAATCGGGCGATCCACAAGGTTATATTAATGGTGTGGAATCAACAGATTATACCAATATTTTTAATGGAACGAATTTAGATAATATGATATTTAATGGTTCATTAAGACCTGTTACTTTTGGCTCGATTATCAATACAATTTCCTTTAAAGATTTTTCTATTTCATTTAATATATCCTACCGCTTGGGCTATTACTTTAGAAAAGCATCCATAGGTTATGGAAATGATTTTGGATTAAGTTCAAATTCAAAGGATTATGAACTTAGATGGCAAAATCCAGGTGATGAGATCAGCACATCTGTTCCGTCAGTTCCCCTCACACCAAATGCAAATAGGGATGTTTTTTATGGCTACTCCAATGTACTGGTTGACTACGCTGACAATATCCGCTTGCAAGATATGAGATTAAATTATTCACCAAAATCAGGTCTATTCGGTAAGAATTTCAAAAATGTAAATTTTTTCATTTATGCTACAAATCTTGGGATAATATGGAAGGCTACTAAGTTTGATGTAGATCCAGATAACCAATTTGGCAATGCTCCATTTACAATGTCTGCAGGTTTAAAACTAACCATACGATAATTCAATTGATATGATAATGAAAAAATTTAAACACCTATTTAGCATTTCCATGTTCTTTTTAGTAAGCCTTTCGGCATGTAAAAAAGGATATTTGGACATTAAACCAGATCAGAACTTACTTATTCCGGTCAAATTGGATGACTTTCAGAAAATATTGGATAACATTACCATCATGAATAATGGGGTAGGATTACCTTCTCTTGCCTCTGATGACTATTTGATAACTTCTGCAAATCTCAACACGTTTACTACTCCCGCAGAGCGAAATGCTTATTTTTGGGCTGATGATATTTATGAAGGTTTACAAGCGCCCGATTGGAACCGGCCTTATCAACAGGTATTCTATGCCAATGTAGTTTTAGACGGACTTGATAAAATAACCGTTACTACAGCTAATAAAGCCCAATGGAATCAAATTAAAGGAAGTGCACTTTTTTACAGAGCATTTGCCTTTTATCAACTTGCTGATGAATTTGCACTGCCTTACGAGGCAGGGAACGCACAAGTTTTGCCTGGAATACCTTTAAAATTAAGTTCAGATGTAAACGAAAGACCAAAAAGAGGAACTCTGAGTGAAGTTTACGCTAGAATTCACAGAGATTTAAATGAAGCCGTAAATCTACTCCCATTAAAATCGGCTTGGCTCAACCAGCCTGGAAAACTGGCAGTTTGGGCACTTTTGGCTAGAATACAACTCTCATTAGGAAATTATCAAGAGGCATTAGCTAATGCAAATAACTGTATCAAAGAAAGCCCAACGCTTTTAGATTATAATTCCCTATCAAGAACATCCATTAGGCCTATTGCAGCAAGGAATGTTGAAGTACTCTATAATAACTTTATGTTGGTCTATTCCTTTACATCTTCTACAATTTCTAGTATCAGCCCTGAGTTAGTTGGAACTTATCATAATAACGACCTCAGGAAGTATATTTTTCTGCGTGATAGAGGGAATGGTATAGTAACTTTCAAAGGAAACTATTCAGGCTCAGCCACCGTATTTTCCGGTCTTGCAACTGATGAAATGTATCTGATAAGAGCCGAATGTTATGCTAGGGATGGAAGAATAGCTGAAGCCATGGATGATTTGAATGACTTAATGATGAAGAGGTGGGACAATAAGGTAACATATCCCAGAATCACTGCTTCAGATTCTGGAGAAGCACTTTCTAAAATTCTTACGGAGAGAAGAAAGGAATTGATTACAAGGGGAACCCGTTGGGCTGATCTTAAAAGGCTGAATCTTGATGCTCGTTTTAGGTTGGATATTAAACGTGAACTCAATGGAAAAGAATATATCTTAAAACCAAATAGCAACAAGTACGCTTTCCCGATTCCTCAGAATGAGATTGATAGAAGTGGTATTGATCAAAATCCGAAGTAGATTTTGTTAAAAAAAAGATATAGCCGTTTGTTGTTTTTAACGGCTATATCTATACAATTAGTTTTCAGGCACAAATTGTCCTTCAACCACATTTAACGGGGTAGAAGGAGTTACGTCTGGATCAATACTCTCATCAAATTCAGCAGTACAAATCTGTTCAGCTCCATTACAAAGGTAATCACGAGTATTTTCCTCATCTGATTGTTGCTGTCCAGTTATGTCCGCCCATCGATGTCCAGCAGGAGCAGTAGGATCATAAGACCATTTCTTCATTGCTAGATTTTTTGAAGGTGTGAAGGCCATTGTAGCGAAAGCCACTAATACCAAAGCCATTAAACCGATTTTGTTCACGCTTTTAAGCGCATTTTTAAATCTTTCCATAATTGTAAGTATTTGTAATTGCACCCTTCTTTTTTATAGATACAATAGTTTTTATCTTCAGATCACTTGAGCTTAGATCTTCGGATGATTAATTTCATTTTTTTTTCTTGCAGGTAAAGCCCTAAGCCCTGCATTATCGTCTCATTCAATTGTCAGGCAAGTTCCTTTCTTTTTTTAAGGTGAAACCAATTTTTAGTTATCTTCCAATTATTTTCCAGTGCAATACCAACTAAGGAAATTGCAATAAAGAAGAGATTAAATATCAGATGTATTCCGTAACTCATATTTTTTAGAATGCCTCCACAACTACATGGTATCCTGCCAAATACACCAGTCATCACAATTCCGATATATAGGGTAAAAATTGTTAGTAGGATGAAAGAGCCCCATAATGCTTTCTTTCTGGTTTTAGGAAAGAGTAAAGTAATCATAAATAAAATTTCAAGCGTAGGGATAAGCCAAGTCAGAAACCAGGCAATTTCTGTAGGAAATATCTGATTTTTCATTTCCCATTGTGATTTTTCATAATCTAGCAGCTTGCTAAAAGAAGCATAGAAAAAAAGGGATGCGATAATTCCGCTAATAATCTGAAGTGTTGTTTCCTTTTTCATGGTTGCTAGTTCCTTTATTTCAGTTGTTTATCTTAAACCAAAATTAAGTTGTTTACAATCCAATGAACCGGACGGATGTCGCTAAATAAATGGCAATATGTCAGAAAATAACTGGACGTATGTCCATATAATCCGAGTAATTATCTACCGTGAGCTAGTTCTACAAGTAACCGACTCAATTGCTTGTCACTGATCCTTAGATAGGATGAAAGCACGCGTTTAGGAAGATCATGAATAAATTTTCCCAATAAATTTGATGCAAATCTGTACCTTTCTATAGCAGGTTCCAAACGCATCATTTCTGCATTTTCAATTTCCTTTAATTTTTGCTCTTCCAAAATGCACAATAAAAGTTTTATCGCTTCTGGCTGTTGCCTAAAAAAGCGTTCAAGCTGTTTATGGTTAATGGAAAGTAGTTCAACTTGACTTAAACATTCAATATATTCAAGACTTGGTCTTTTAAGGTATATGCCATTTTGCGTAATGAAATCTCCTATAATAAATAGCTGGCTTGTTCCCGCCACTCCTAATCTTAATGGATAGCGTCGCAACAAGCCATTATTTACGAAGTATAATGAATTATTAAAGAGGTTAGGACCAATAATAGTCTGGCCTTTTAAATAATCAACAGAAAGAAACTGTTCTGAGAAAAGAAATTTCATCTCCTTTTTGCAATGTGGCATTTCATGAAGTTTATCGATGAGCTTTTGGTTTTTCATGTTTTTGATGGCAAAAGAAGAGTGTTTTTATATCGCAGTCAAGTGTAATGCCTAGTTGCTGTTTTTCCACCCGTAAGGGTTTTACCTATGATGCTTGTCTTGACAGCAACTTTTCTGGGTGGATTTCTTTGTCCTATTATTTTTAAGGGTTTTGTCTGTAGCTTATTAATAGTTAGACTAATCTTAAACAAAAAATCACCATGTTACCACTTTTAATGTAAATAGGTGCTAAATTGAGTTTTAACCCCTATTGTTTATGAAAAATATTGACTTTGCAAATGCGAGTTTCAGGGATTTTGAGAATATTCCTGGAATTGATGTGATGGAAAGGGCTGGAGAGTTCCAGTTGTTTCTAGATTATCTAAGTGCGAACGGGCACTTGAACTACAGAATAGAATCCCTATCAGGATGTGCTCCGGAGATGGATCTGCTTTTGCCAGGAAAAAGTAAAGCACAGAGATGTGCCTGTTTTGTATCCAATGACTATCTTGGATTTACACAACATCCTGCAATTAAAGTGGCATTACAAGATGCAATAGAACAATTTGGTAGCGGTGCAGGTGCATCTCCCGCTATCGGTGGTCATTTTGTTTACCATCGGCAATTGGAAGATAAGATTGCTAAATTTTTCAAGAAAAAAAGTGCCATACTTTACACTACAGGTTATACTGCAAATAGCGCAACATTGCAATGTCTTTTGCAAAAGGAGGATATTGCAATTATTGATATGGCTGTACATGCAAGTGTGTATGAAGGTTGCCAGCTTACCAATGTTAAAACATTTTTACACAACAATATGGAGGGGTTAGAGCTCGCACTGAAGCATGCACAACATACCTTTCGCACCAAAATGGTAATCATTGATGGTGTATATTCTCAAGATGGAGACTTGGCTACGATGGATCGGATTGCTGACCTTACTCATCACTACGGGGCTTATTTGGTAGTTGATGATGCCCATGGAACGGGAGTTGTTGGAAAGACGGGCAGAGGTGCAATTGAAGAATATGACCTATTTGATAAGGTTGATATTATAACGGGGACTTTTAGCAAAGCATTTGCTCACATAGGCGGGTATGTAGTGGCAGATACCGAACTGATCAACTTCCTAAAATATCAATCAAAACAGCATCTTTTCTCTACTACAGCCACGCCAACTACTTTGGGTATACTTAAAGCAATGGATTTATTGGATGAAGAGCCATTTTGGAAGGATAGGCTCTGGGAAAATGTAAATTACCTTAAAGTTGGATTGTTAGGTATGGGGCTCGATATTGGTACAACAGCATCAGCGATTATACCTGTTAAGATTGGCGATATAGGAAAAACCTTGGAAGCTGGAAAGCTATTGCTTGATGCAGGGGTATATGCAAATCCAATAATGTATCCAGCAGTATCAAAAAAGAATGCCAGAGTAAGGCTAAATATTATGGCTACCCATACCAAGGAACATTTGGACAAGGTGCTGAATGCCTTTACTCATGTGGATCGTAAACTATCTATTTCAAAACCCTAAATTAACAGCCTATGCCTCTCAGATATATAAACATTTCTGGTCATGTAAAAAATAAGGAACAGACCATGCAACGGCTCATAGATGCTGTTGGCACTATCATCAAGCACAAAGGTTATAAAGGACTAGGGCTGAACACCATTGCCAAAGAAGCGGATGTTAGTAAAATTTTAATTCATAGGTATTTTGGAGGAGTTGATCAATTAGTTGAAGCTTATGTCCTTAAGAATGACTATTGGATAGCTAAAGCTAAAGACGTAAATAGAGAAGCTAGTGGCAATACAGATCGGGAAACTTTAAAAAACCTAGTATCGGATCTGTTAAAAGGGCATTTTGAATATTTCAATACGCATGAAGAAATGCGCTCGATTATCTTATGGGAAATTACCGAAAAGACTGACCTACTCAATAGCATCTCACATGTTCGAGAAGAGGTAGGGAAGCTATTGCTTGAAAAGTCAGCGCCTTTATTTAAAAATAGCAAAAAGAGCCTTAAAGGTATTACTGCACTCATGGTGAGTGCAATCTACTATATGATACTTCATGCCAAAAAGAATGAATCAACGATCTGCGGAATAGATATCAACTCCCAGGAAGGCCAAATAGAAATATTAAAGACTATAGAACAGATTGTTGATTGGGCATTTGATAAAAAATGAGGATATGGAATAAGTTGTGACGGATTATGGAAAATGAAAACCCTAAATTTTATGTTAAGGCACTTGAAGAACTGCGAAGAATTGCGCATGATCTAATGCAATCTAGTCATGAATCTTTCCCAGATAGTAAGGAACAATTTATTCTTGAAATTAATAGTGTTATTGCAGGCACACACATAGATTTGTTATTTATGCAATTGCATTTGGATGAGAATGCAGTTGTTTTTATGGATCATCTACAATCAGAATTGGTGCAGTTATCAGAAGAATGCAATACATTTATTTTGTCTGATAAAAAAGCACAGATTGAACCAGATGTCAAAGAATATCTATTAATTATGCTGGATGCAATTAATAATCTCTTCGACCATTTAAAAGACCACTACAACTACTGCTTTAACTTTAAAATGGTAGTACCTGTTCGTTATAAACAAAAAACAGATTTAACTCTAACCAAAATTTCTGATAAGCTTATCCAATCATTTAAATCAGCTGGGATAGATGAAGGGCTAAATGAAATACTTAAGGGATATTTTCTGGAAATGAAAAATACTAAAAAAACCAGTTTCCATTTGCTGGATTTTCGTCAAGGGCTTACACATGACCTTATTAAAATTAGTTCAGCAAGTATGGATGAGAATGAACTGGATCTGCGAAGGATTTTTTGCTACCATAATTTCAATTATGCACCTCTTATTCAATACTACATATCAAGATTGCAACTTGATTATAATGCCGTTGATAATTATAGGGAGGAATATATCAAGATTACCGTCGAGATAAGAAAGTTGAGGCAATTGATTATTAGACGGGGATATAGCTATGATGCCGATGCTGTTGAATTAAGGGAAGTACTCTGCCATACATTGGAAAATGAACTTGTTTGTATCAAGAAGTTGATCAATATGAATAAAAAAATCTTTGAGGGAAGTGGAACAAAATATTTTCTACAACAGTTCTACTTTAAAATCTCTATATCTATGGAGCAGTTTTTGTTCATTTTTCGGCTCTTAATCGATAAAGGCATTGTATTAGTCAAGCGCAAGGCTGATCTCTATGAATTTATCCACGCTCATGTTGGCACTGCCAAAAAAAATAACCTTTCCATTGGAAATATGCAGAACACCTATGCCGAGAATAATAGAGTTACCGCAATAAAAGTTAAAGCGTTATTACAATCGTTAATTAAGCAAATAGATGAGAAGTATCTTTCTTTATGCTGCATCCTGATAGCCTTTTAATTTCTCTTAATCATACTACTAATATTTAGAGAATACATACGCTTACGTTATTTTCTCTTTACTATTTGATGGTACTATTCTTTCCAATCGGAACATTTGTCGCTGATGCGTTCTGCATCAGCATTCAAATTAATCAACTCCAGATTTTATTAGAATTATTGGACATTCCAATCCATCTGCAAGTTTCTAAATATGCTGCTTCAAGTGAATTTTATGTACTTGAGGTGGAATAATTAGTAAGGTCTTTCCACCTAAAAGACAATGTTCATTTTCAAACTTTTGTAAAAGATACACCAAGCGATACTTAAAGCAAGATCATACATGTTATGACCAAATTTCGCTCAAAGTTTAATCTTTACTCAACGGCTATAAGCTGTATAATTTTCTTGAATATGATTTTAACAGCAGCAACAACACTTTTTGAAGAGCTCTTAGAAACTATAGAGCAATTGGAACAGGATAACAGGGAAGTTCTAATCGATCCTGCACCTTACCTTAAAACTGCAAACCATTTTATGAATGCCCTGCAATCACTGGTGCTCACAGGAAGTTTTGTTGATCAGCAGGAAGAAATTCTGTTTTTTAAGACGGTGAAGCCCAAGTTCAGGTCTTTGCAGATTTATTATTTGACATTGCAAGATATCACTTTTAAAAAACCGAAGGGCTGCAAGAAGATATTGAAGAAATTCTATAACGATGAAATTCAGAAGATTTGCTCTTTTCATTGTTACAACCAAAATCTCCTCAATTATTACTATTCGGGAGCAACTGAGATGGATGAACAACTCTTCTTAAGAAAAGTTGAGGAACATCCGCATTGGTTACTCAAGCCGAAGCTTGAACGTGATGAAAGATTTTCAACTCCAGCAGATTATTTGGTGGCAAAGATCTTAGCTATGGAAAAAATCAGGCTTTATTTGGCCGAAGAAATAGTAAAACTGCAGGATGGTAATGTTACTGGAAATGGTTCTGCAGACAAAAAGGAATACCGATGGACAGGTGAGGCAATTAATCTAGTGGAACTTGCCTATGGCTTGTATTACACTGGTGAAATCAATAATGGTCATGCTGGAATAGCTGAGATAGTAAGACTATTTGAAACGACATTCAATATAGCTATAGGTAAACCTTCAAGGAGATTTGCTGAAATCAAGCAGCGCAAAAGGCTAAGCAAGACCAAATATCTCGATCAAATGAAAACCGCTATTGATAAAAGAATAGATGAAGACGATGAGTTTGTTCCAAAGCCTAATTTTAGGTAATTATTAATCGCCTGTTTATTAGGTTATTGTGTTTTTATTTTTGGGTAGTACCCAACTGGTTGCCAAACAAAAAATCGAAAGCTTAGAAACTTTGCTTCATCAAATCCCAATGCAATGGTGCTTGGGAGAAAAGCAAAGAATTTATGTTGGCACAATTTACATGGCAGGAGTTTTGGCTTGCAATGCTCCTGCTCACCTTACTCTGGTATCCGGGCATCATCCTGCTGTATTACCGCAAAGAACTTAATTCATTTTTTAGCAAAGGTTCAAATCCCAAAGAACCGCTTCCGCACCGCTGGTCAGATCGGGTAGAAGAACCCAATCAGAAACCTGAAGAACACGATGGACTACTGGGCGCTTCTAAACCTGCTGTGGGAACCAGTACGGTCAGTATGGGGCAAATCAGTTTTGGACAGGATGAAAATGCTAAATCTGAACAGCTTGGATTGATACCCGATGTACTTCAGGAGCTGAAAGAAATTTTTTCCATTCTGGAAAAAGAGGACGGTAACAAACAGGACTTTTTCAATATGATGGAAATGGTCAGGGCAAAATATGGACAGATTGGTTCCAACCCACGCATCGTTCAGATTAACCAGTTTATTGCTGAACATGCCCCATTCCACCTCTCGAAAGAAGAATTGGAAAATCTCTGGGATTAACATCTACCAATTAGCATCAAAATTTATTCTCAAGCTGTAAAATCAAAAACATTATGAAACGTCAATCCAATAATAACGGCAACCAAAATTTAGGCAAGTCTCTATTGCTATTATTTACCCTTTGTATCTATAATTTGTTGACCAGTCTGTCTCTTTTCGCCCAGGATGGAAATGCAGGGATACAGGAAGCAACCAACAAGGTAAAAGGCTATTTCGACACGGGAACCGACCTGATGTATGCCATCGGTGCAGTTGTTGGCATCATAGGGGCAATTAAAGTTTTCAATAAGTGGAATGCAGGAGAGCCAGACACCAACAAGGTAGCTGCAGCGTGGTTCGGTAGCTGTATCTTTTTGGTGGTAGTGGCCACTGTTCTTAAATCATTTTTCGGGATATAGCCATGGCCAGCGTTTATAAAATCAATAAAGGTGTAACCAGACCTATTGAATTCAAAGGCTTAAAGGCACAATACATTGCCTATCTAGCTTTAGGGCTAGTTGTATTGCTCATCAGCTTTGCCATTCTCTACATTTCTGGACTGAGCCTTTTGGTGCTATTACCATTGATCATCACCCTTGGAACAACACTTTTTTTCAGTGTATTCCGCTTAAGCCAACGTTTTGGCGAGCATGGCTTGATGAAGTTTTGGGCAAAACGTAGCCTTCCAAATCACTTGAAATTCCATTCCAGACGATTGTTTACCTCGCTCAAAAGTAAATCGAATATTCCAATAACATCATTTAAAAACTAATTCAATGGTAGAAGCAAAGAACATATTGCCCATTTACAAGGTTGAGAATGACGCCATTATTTCGATGCATGGCGATGTAACCATTGCTTACAAAGTGGAGCTTCCAGAAATTTTTACCCTATCAGAAAGGGATTACGAAGCTTACCATCAGACTTGGGTAAAGGCGATTAAACTATTGCCACAGCATAGCATTTTTCTAAAACAGGACTGGTTTACAGAAGCTAAGTACAAGGCTGATTATACCAGCGAGCGCAGTTTTCTTTCCCGTAGCAGTGAGGTATTCTTTAACGAACGACCATTTTTGGATCATGAATGCTATATTTTCCTTACCCAGAAACCAAAGGATAGAAAGCTATCAAGTTCTGTATACAGTAATATCCTTCGCAAATCCATTGTACCTAGCCAGACCATTTCAGCATCTCTTTTTAAGGATTTTGTGGACAGCGCAGGGCAGTTTGAACGTATACTGACCGATAGTGTATTTGTTGGACTGAAAAGGCTGAACGATGATGAACTGGCTGGAACTGCTAACAACGCTGGCATCATAGAAAGATATTGCTTTTTATTGAACAAGAATAACCAACCAATGATCCGTGATATCCACGTGAAAGATGAGATCGTAGTTGGCGATAAAAAAGTTGAACTCTACACGTTATGTGATACGGAAAATATGCCTGCACTTTGCGGAAGTCGTATAAATTATGATAAGTACAGTACCGATAGGAGCAAGTTTTCCGTTGGTTTTGCAAGCCCATTAGGTTCACTCTTAAATTGCAACCATATCTTGAGCCAATATGTTTTTGTATCAGATGTGCAGAAAACCATCAAAAGATTGGAAGCCAAAAAGCTCCGTCTACAATCCTTATCTGCCTATTCGAGAGAAAATTCAATTTCCGGAGATGCCACAAACGACTTTCTGAACGAGGCAATTGCCCTGCAACGATTACCTATCAAGGCACATTTCAATGTATTGGTATGGTCGGAAGACCAAGAAAAAAGCAGAGACCTTAAAAATCTCGTATCGTCGGCAATGGCGCAACTGGATGCAGTTGCCAAACAAGAAACCGATGGTCAAGCTCAAATCTGGTGGGCTGGACTTCCCGGAAATGCTGCCGATTTTCCTATGAACGATACCTTCGACACTTTTATAGAACAGGCAACCTGCTTTTTCAATCTGGAAACGGGTTATCGTTCTTCTCTCAGTCCATTTGGATTACGTTTAGGTGATCGCCTTTATGGTAGACCTGTACATGTAGATATTTCTGACGAACCGATAAGGATGGGCTTTACCACCAACAGGAACAAGTTTATTTTGGGGCCAAGTGGTAGCGGAAAATCATTTTTTACCAACCACATGATCCGTTCCTACTATGAGCAAGGGGCTCACGTGGTATTGGTGGATGTGGGACATAGCTACAAAGGTTTATGTGATCTGGTAGGTGGCTATTATTTTACCTACACCGAGAGTGAACCCATCAAATTTAATCCATTTTACCTTTCTGAAGATGATGTACTGGACACCGAAAAAAAGGAAAGTATTAAAACGTTGCTACTAGCTTTATGGAAGAAAGATGATGAAAATTTCAGGCGTTCGGAATATGTAGCCTTATCAAATGCATTGACGCTTTACTTTGCCCAGCTTGCAAACAGACCTGATATTTTCCCTTGTTTCAATACCTTTTATGAGTTTCTGACAAATGAATACGTACAGGTATTGGAAACAAGCAAGGTAAAGGATAGGGATTTTGATATCGATAATTTTCTATATGTTCTCAATCCTTACTACCGTGGCGGCGAGTTCGATTATCTGTTGAACGCATCTGAAAATCTGGAACTGTTGCACCAGCCCTTCATTGTAATAGAGTTGGATAACATCAAAGACCATCCGATATTATTTCCTGTGGTTACACTGATCCTGATGGAAATGTTCATTTCAAAAATGCGTAAGCTCAAGGGCATACGTAAGGTTTTGCTAATTGAAGAATGCTGGAAAGCCATTGCAAAAGAGGGTATGGCAGAATACATCAAATACCTCTTCAAAACGGTGAGAAAGTATTTTGGAGAAGCCATTGTGGTAACCCAAGAGGTAGAGGATATCATCAGTTCGCCGATTGTAAAACAGGCCATCATCAATAATTCAGACTGTAAGATTTTATTAGACCAATCCAAATACCAGAACAAGTTTGACGCCATACAGGAACTTTTGGGGCTGACAGAAAAGGAAAAGTCGCAGATACTTTCGATGAACAAAGCCAATGATCCCAAGCTTAAATACAAGGAAGTCTTTATTTCTCTCGGTGGCCAGTACAGCAAGGTTTACCGCACAGAAGTTTCAACAAGTGAATATCTCGCCTACACCACCGAGGAAAGTGAAAAAATACAGGTTCAAACTTATGCACAGCAATATGGAAGCATCCAAAAGGGTATAGCGGTACTAGCAAATGAATTAAAAAATAAATAATAATCAGTTATGATAACCATTCACAAAACTGGTGCGGTTGCCTGCATCAGTGCAATCAAAAAAGTTATGAAAAAGTACATGGTCATCCTTCCGGTGAGCGCCATGACGCTGTTTGTATCCATACCCGCAGGGGCAAATGCACAGATAGCCGTTTTGGAAGTCATCAAGGCAGGAGTAAAGAAAGTAATTAAAGCTGTCGACCTCAAGGTTCAGCGCCTTCAAAACGAAACCATTTGGCTACAAAATGCGCAAAAGGTACTGGAAAACCAGCTTTCAAAATTAAAGCTGACAGAAATAGCCGATTGGACAGAGAAGCAGAAAGAACTCTACAAAAATTATTACGAAGAGCTATGGAAAGTTAAATCGGCCATTGCCTATTACAAGCGAATTAAAGACCTGACCGAAAAACAGATTGCCATTGTAGATGAGTACAAATGGGCTTGGGGCTTGTTCCAGAAAGATAAACATTTCACCGCTGATGAGCTGGAACACATGAAGAAAGTCTATTCGGGGATACTGGATGAAAGTATCAAAAATTTAGACCAGATCCTGCTCGTGGTTAATTCATTTAAAACGCAGATGAGCGATGCCAAAAGACTGGAAATCATCAGTGCTGCCGCCGCTCAAATGAATACCAACTTTAGCGACCTAAAATCTTTCAATACCCAAAATAGCCTGTTGAGCATCCAAAGGGCAAAATCGTTGGATGAGGTAACCATTTTAAAAGAATTGTATGGAATTCAATAGACAACAACAATGTAGTTATAGCCATAAAGGTATGTCTGTATCGAAACCAATCAGCCTTTTAGGGCTAGTATTTCTATTACTTTTTGTAGGTACAAACGCTTTTGGTCAAACCTGGGGCGAATTCTTCAACCAAAAAAAAACGCAGAAAAAATACCTGCTCGAACAACTTGTTGCTTTGAAGATGTATGCAGGCTACCTCAAGAAAGGCTATGATATTGTCGGCAGTGGAATAGGTGCTGTTAGGGATATAAAGAATGGCGAGTTCAGTTTGCACAGCACCTTTTTTTCCTCGCTCAAAAGCGTCAACCCTGTCATCAGAAAAAATGCAAAAGTTTCCAGTATCATTTCTCTGCAAGTCTCCATCGTAAAGGCTTTTAAAGGGCTTGGTATTAATGATGAACTGAAACTTTCTGACAACCAGTACATATTAGGTGTAAAGGATAGGGTAACCGATGATTGCCTTGATGACATAGAGGAACTATTACTGGTTATTACTTCTGGAAGGCTGGAAATGAGTGATGATGAGCGGCTAGAAAGATTGGATGGCATTTATGAAAGGATGCAGGAAAAAGCTGCATTTGCGCAAAGCTTTACTGGCGAGGTAAAACTGCCCATCCATCAAAGAAAGAACGAACAAAAATCCATTAACCATTTAAGAGAAATTTATGGAAACGATTAAAATAATTAGAGTAAAGGGTGTAAAAAGCACTCTTTATTTAATACTGACTTTATTGTTCATCTGCCTTTCATCTACGGTTTTTAAGCTAAAGGCACAGTCTACGGAAGTGCAACAACTCTTACTAAATGTAGAGAAGCTTAGCCAATTAAAAAATATCCTTTCTGATATGAAGCGTGGATATACTATTGTTGCCAATGGCTATAATGCAGTAAAAAATATTTCACAGGGCAATTTCTCCATACATGAGGTATTCCTAGACGGTCTGATGCTGGTCAATCCAGAAATCAAGAAATATGAAAGGGTTGCGGATATCATCACCTATCAGCAGCATTTGATTTCAGAATACAAATCTGCCTACAACCGTTTCAGAAATGACGACACTTTTAGTCCTGAAGAACTAAGTTACCTATCCGGTATTTATGGGCGGCTTTTCGATCAGAGCATCAATAACCTGGATGAACTTTTAACGGTGATCACCTCTTCAAAACTAAGAATGAGCGATGATGAGCGTTTGAGGGCAATCGACAGAATTTTTTTAGACATTCAGGACAAGCTCATCTTTTTAAGAAGTTTCAACAAAGAGGCGAGTATACTGAACCTGCAAAGGCAAAGGGAGAAATTGGATATCAATGCCACCAGAAGATATTATAACCAAAATTGAGCTGTGATGAAAAAAGCAATTATGTTATGCATTGGGGCATTTGCCCTGCTCTCGCCATTGGGCTCATATGCACAGGGCATATCGGAAACACTAGGTGGAATGCAACCCGTTCTTGACAGGGTGTACAGCGAGATGTTGCCATTATGCAGTCGGCTTATCGATGTGGGCAGGGGGATAGCGGGATTTGGTGCGCTATGGTATATCGCCAATCGTGTATGGCGCCAGATTGCCAGTGCCGAACCCATAGATTTTTATCCATTGCTCAGACCTTTTGCATTGGGAATGGCAATTTTGATGTTTCCCTTGGTCATTTCACTAATGAATGGAGTATTACAGCCAACTGTTTCGGCAACTGGAAAAATGGTAAGCGATAGCAACAAGACCATCGAACGCCTGCTTAAAGCCAAGGAAGCAGCCATTAAAAAAAGCAAGCATTGGCAAATGTATGTTGGAGAAAATGGGAGTGGAGACCGTGAAAAATGGTTGAAGTATACTTTTCCGGAACAAGGTAGTGAAGGTATATTAGATGGTTTAGGACATGATATCCAGTTTTTTATGGAGAAGCAGTCTTACAACTTCCGCAATTCCATCAAGCAATGGATGAAAGAAGTTTTTGAGGTGCTTTATGCGGCCGCTTCACTGTGCATCAATACTGCAAGAACGTTTTTTCTGATCGTTCTGGCCATTTTGGGACCTCTGGTATTTGGTTTTGCGGTATTCGATGGTTTTCAGAATACCTTAACGGTTTGGCTGGCAAGATATGTGAACATATTCTTGTGGCTTCCCATAGCTAATATCTTCGGAAGCATCTTGGGAAAGATACAGGAGAACATGTTAAAACTCGATCTTTCGCAAATCGAACAGCAGGGCGATACCTTTTTCAGCGGAACAGATACAGCTTACCTCATATTTTTGCTGATTGGCATCATAGGCTATTTTTCTGTGCCGAATGTGGCAAACTACGTAGTCCATGCGGGTGGTGGAAATGCTATCCTACAAAAGGTAAATGCGATCATTAGTAGTACCAACAGTACGGGAATGAAAACCGCATCATCTGGAGCTGGAATGGCTGCAGATATGATGGGCAATGCTTACCGTAATATGCAACAGGGTTATGCTGCTTCCAGTAATGGCGATTATCTGCCAGATCAGACGCCTGGACAGCATCAACACGATAAGCTGAGTGGTAAGGAAGGAAAATCATAATCTTAATAGTAACACCTAATCTATTTACCCATGTTCAGTCAACTAAGAAATATAGATACCGCATTCAGGCACATCAAAAGGTTCAGTCTTTTTCTGATCATTGCCTGCATTACCATTTCAGGATTTGCCATTTACAAGAGCTATGAAATGGTTGGTAAAGCACAGGCAAAAGTTTACATTCTTGCCAACGGAAAAGCCATAGAAGCTTTCAGTACCGAACGGAAAAGCAACCTACCTGTAGAGATCAGGGATCACGTAAAAATGTTCCACCACTACTTTTTCACCCTTGATCCTGATGAAAAGGTTATCCAGCGCAACATTAGCAAAGCTCTGGAACTATCAGACCAAAGCGCAAAGAAAAGTTACGATAATCTGAAGGAACAAGGTTTCTATAGCAACCTGATTTCGGCCAATATCTCACAGGAAATAACAATTGATAGTGTTCATCTTGATATTGAACAGTATCCTTATTATTTCCGCTGTTATGCTACCCAACAGCTTATTCGTTCGAGTGCTACAGTAAACAGAAAACTGGTTACCCAGGGGTATTTAAGAAATGTCGGACGCAGTGATAATAATCCTCATGGTTTTTTGATCCAACGCTGGGAAACTTTGGAGAATAGCGACTTACCCTTAAAGCCCTAAACGTATGAAACTTTTTAGGAAAAACAGTACATCAATTGGCGGCGATGCGATTGCCGAGAAAATTGCCCAAAAGATTATCGATAGGCAAAGGATATTAGCCAATTATCTGAACAGAAAAACAAGGAACATTTCTGGCAAGTTATGGATGGCTATTCTGATAATTTTTTGTGCGGCTTTTGGGTGCTATTGTACATTTCTGCTCATTAGGGCGCTAGGCTGATTTAATCAAATACAGAAAAATCATTTAAAAATAAGATTATGGAAACAATCAACAAAAAGGACAAGCGGAAACAGCTTCTCATCATTCCGTTACTTATCATCCCATTTTTGGCACTGGGATTTTATGCGATGGGCGGGGGTAAAGGTAGCGGTGCAGATCTTCAAAAAGGTCATCGGGAAATCAATGCCGACCTGCCAGATGCAGCTTTCAAAAAGGAAGAGCCAACTGATAAAATGGGTTTTTATAAGCAGTCTGATACGGACAGCTCTTACATTAAGGAAAGTGTAGGGGATAGTAGCCTTAATAGGATTAATGCCCGTTTGGCCAGAAATAGAGACCAGCAGGATATAAGGACTGATGCCATTAATCAGAAGCTGGAAGCTTTGAACAAAGAGATCAATCGTACAGAAGAGCCACGTTCAAATCCTAACGCTCAATCAAAGGGTAGGCAGGAAGCATCCATCAAAAACGATGTTGACAGGTTGGAAGCCTTGATGAAAACAATTCAATCTGAAAAAGGAGAAGACGTGGAAATGGCACAATTGAGTGGGATGATGGATAAGATCATCGCCATTCAGAACCCTGAAATCGCTCGTTCAAAAGAACAGCTGAACTCGGTTAGGGACAGCCAGTTCAGAGCTGTGCCAGCAACGATTGTAGAAAATCAAAAGGTGGTTCAGGGAGCAACGGTTAAGTTACGATTGAGTGACAGCGTTCGGCTGAATGGTCAGTTAATTCCAAAAGGACATTTCTTGTTTGGAACCTGCAACATTACCAATCAGCGCTTATTGCTACAGATTAAAAATATCAGGCTGGGAACTTCTATTGTCCCCGTTGATCTGACGGTGTATAGTCTGGATGGAATGGCTGGTATTCCTGCACCAGAAGCTGAATTGACAGGAGCAGTTAATGGTGGTGCAGACGATGCACTGCGAAGTATGCAGTTTCTTTCCATGGATCAGTCTCTAGGGGTTCAAGCTGCTGGAGCTGGGATTGATGCCGCAAAATCCCTTTTCAGCAAAAAGCTTAAAAAAGTAAGGGTCAAGCTCAAAGCTGATTATCCTATACTCATCCGCATCAATAAAAAATAAGCATTTAATAAATTTTAAACTGGGATAAACCTGAACAAAACAATTTCAGAAAATCCCAATAACCAATTGATTATGAATCTGAACAATTTGGAAAATCTCAAAGAAGAGATGAAAAATCTGGGCTTCAAGGATAAGCTCATTGAGAAAATGGAAGATAACATGAGAAAAGATGTTCCCGAGTTTATTCTTCACGACAATATCCCAGCAACAAAAGGACAAGTTGATCTTGCACTTCATTTTAAGCAGTCTAACCAATCTGATTTCTATTACTTTAACAAGTTTACTGTTAGTCATAACCAAGGTAAACCATTGGAGGAAGGTCAGCAGTATATGGTCATTACCAAAAATGAAGAAGGAAAAAATATCGTTAAGAAATACGAAAATGTGAGCGATGCACTTGCTTTCTTTAAGGAACAGAAAGGCAACAGTGAACTTGCGGTAGGAAAAGATGCCGCCAATAAAGTAATGGTAGCCAGCATGGAAAATGGTAAGGTAAATTATGTAGCAAAGGAGTTCAACCGTACCTATTATGCAAGCCCTGCAACCCAGACCATTTGGCTGGAGCGTGGTAAAGGCTTTACAGCTGAACAAGCCGCCAATTTGATACAAGGTCGTTCGGTCTATCGTGATGACATGATGAATATGGGCGGGGAGACTTATAAAGCTTGGATTAAATTGGATTTTGATAAGGGTAAAGACCGTTTTCAGAATTACAGCATCAACCAGTACCATGACCCGTCCTATGGTTTCGATATCAACAAAGTTCTTGATAAATTTAACATCAAGGAGCTGGAAGATCCTGCGAAGAAAGTGCTTTTGGAAGCATCATTGCGCAATGGCAACAGACCGCTGGTAACAGTTGAAAAGGAAGGGCAGGAGGTGAAGGTATTTTTGGAAGCTGTACCGCGTTACAGCCAGTTGAATATGTACGCAGAGAACGGTAAGCCAGAAAAAAGGGAACAGTTTTTGAAAGAGACTGCACTTTCAAGTAAGCAGGAAAACACTAAAGGTCAAGAAAAGGAAATGAGCGAGAGCCAAGGGGTGAGGAGATAATTTAATATCCTAGTTTTTTGTACTTGTAGATTTAATAAATGTAAATAATGAAATTGCTGAAAAGCAATTCAAACCACTAAAATTTAATTTAAAATAGCATGGAAAAATTCACAGAATTAAAGGCGCTGATCGCATCAGCAGAAGCAGATGCCACTGCATTTTTTGAAAAGAACAATAAGGCAGCTGGAACAAGGCTAAGGAATGCGTTACAGCAGACAAAAGCTTTGGCACAGGATATACGTAACGAAGTTACCGCCAAAAAGAACGAAAAATAAACAGTAAAACTGTTTTGGGTAAATGCCTGACTGGAAACGGTCAGGCATTTTTTTTATGTTTTTTTTCAGGTTTTATGCTCTTAAATCACTTATTAAATGACAACTCAGCGGTAAAACCGCTTTGCTCGTACCTCGCTTCAGCCGATTTTCCGCATGTATGCAACAATGGCTTCGTGCCTCGCCAACGTTGCGCTTTCTGATACATCATATCAGCATTCATCTTCCATAAACTTTTGGAAAGATCAGGGTAAAAATTCCACCTAGGCTTTTTGTTGCAAAATTTCTGAACAAGCCCTTTGACGTCAAGGCCAGGCCCTACGGGTTTGCTGAAAAAAAATCTTCCTCGCTCGCTGCGCTCGGAGCGTATTTTTTTTCGCAAAGCCTTGCCTTACAAAGGGCTTGTGTCAGGAGCGGTGGTTTAACAAAAAGCCAGGAGGCCCTACCGACTGGATTTATAAAAAAGATAGCCACATGATAGCAACAAAGGACAGAAGCCCACCCACCCAAAGCGGTACAGCAAACAGCGACCGCCTAAAAAGGACTGCCCCAATAGGGGAAATTATTCAAATCATTATCAATAAAAATTTAAAATCAAAAGTTATGAAAACTGCACAATTAAACGGTTCAGCCGTAAATGGAAAATCAGAAGTTAAAATTAGTCAACCTGTAAACAATAGTACAGCAAATAAGGTAGAGACAAAAGCCGAAGAGGTTAAGGACATTGCACAATCAATCGATTTGAAAAATGTGGAACAGGTAAAACCGGAAGCAGGAACGCCAGCAGTAGAGCAACCAAAAGTTGAACCTACCAAGATGGAAATCAAGGAACAGTTAAAAGAAGAAAAACCCGCCCTTAATTTAGAAAAAACCATCAAATTGGCATTGGATTTAAACCGCCGTATCAATCAGAGAGGTAAATTATTGGAAACAATAAACACCTTGGAAGCCTTTGAAGTAGCGCAAAAAGATGATGCAGATGAAACAGATACCAACTTTTTTCAAGGCTGTACCCTTACCCTTGAAGATGATAAAGGGAGGGAGTTTACTACCAAAAACCCTTTTATCATTCGTGAAGTGGCAAGCAGGGTAAACGCTTTATGTGTTGATAAATTGGCTGAAATCGAAGGAGAAATTTTTATTCCTGCCTAATCCTAACTACGCCCTTTGCATTTTGCAGGGGGCGTTTATTCATTTATCAAAATCCAAAAAAAATGAAATACGAGACAATATTTATTATGGCTCGGGTGGCAGTTCATGCCGACCATATCAATTTGGGGGATATCGTACACGAAATAGAAACCCAATCTAAACTAACATTAAGCGATACCGCTAACATCAATATTTTAGAAACTGAAATTTTGGTTTCACGAGTGAGGAACATTAAAAATATCAACCATGGCACACAACCTAAATTATAACCAAAAAACAGAAAAGTATAGCTTTTTTAGCGTAAAGGAAAAAGCCTGGCATGGACTGGGGCAGATTATAACCGATTACCCTACCAGTGCTGAAGCGATAAAACATGCAGGACTAGATTATCTAGTAGCAAAAAGAAGTTTGATTACTTTTTCTGAATACATCGACCAACAGGGAATGCTAAATAGTATTCCTGATATTGAGGTAGATAATTTTTATGCAAACGTAAGAACCGATACTAAAGAAGTTTTAGGCGTTGTCGGCAAGGATTACAATATTGTACAAAACGTAGACGCATTTGCCTTCTTTGACAGCATTGTAGGTGGTAAAGATGGAATACTATATGAAACTGCAGGTGCTTTAGGCAAAGGGGAACGAATTTTTATTACGGCAAAACTGCCCGACTATATCCGTGTAGGTAGGGTGGACTGCATTGAAAAATATTTGTTTCTAACTTCCTCCCACGATGGATTTGGTAGTATTACTGCATCTTTTACCCCTGTTAGAATTTGTTGTCAAAACACCTTAAATGCAGCACTAAAAAATCATACCAATTCGATTAAGATACGCCACACGGCAAGCGCACAGGAAAGGCTAAAACAGGCACACCAACTTTTAGGAATTACCAACCAATTGGCTAACGAATTGGAGGAGGTTTTTAACCATTGGTCGAAAGTTAGGATTACGGATAGGCAGGTTAAAAGATTGGTTCAGTTGGCAATGGCTCCAAATAAAGGAACTTTGAACAACCTTAAAACCAATAAACAGGATGATTTTTCAAGTGCATATACCAATATAGTAAATAATGTTTTGGAATATGCGTTAACAAGTCCGACCCAGCAGGAAGTGAGTACAAAAGGAACTGTGTTTGGTGCTTACAATGCGGTGACGGGTTATTTTCAAAATGTAAGAAATTATAAAGACGATGAAAATAAATTTAAATCAATCATGTACGGAACTGGTTTACAAAGAAGTCAAACTGCATTTGATTTATGTAGTAGTTTTGCTAAAAATGGCGTAGAAGCGTTAAATTAAGCTGTAATAGCATATAAATGCCCACTTCATTAATTAAATGGAGAGGGCATTTTTATGTCGGCGCCTTAAGTGCTTTAAATGTTTTTCTAAGGGACTGGATGTAAATTAATTGAGGTTTAATTATAATTGAATTACTTGGTTGCAGATTTCGGAAGGGGTGACCATATCATTTCGACGAGTGGTATTATATTTTAAATACAATCACCGGCATCTTCAAAGAAAAATGTATCCTCAAAACTACGCTAGAGCCAGAAGATTGATCTAGGAGACAAACCACCTATAGACATGCCATCACATAAATGAAAGGAAGAAAGAATTTTTAGGACTTATCAAATCCAAGCTACCTGCAGTTAATCCATTAATTTATTCAAGGATGAATGGAATGAGGTGTTGAACTAGGATTTGAAAGGAGGCTCGATTTTAATCAATGTATTAAACCGATCCGTAAAAAAGATAATTACCTAAAAAATTTTATATTTAAAAAAAATAAAAATATATGCTCTCTAAACCCCTACAATTTTATTTAGTATTGATTGGGTTCTCCCCAGTTGCTTTAGTGTTCGGACTGGTTGCTGCGGTCGATTTCCTAAAGCACTATGACCTCCATTTTCTGCCTATCAGCAAAGCAAGCCTTTTAACTGGACTGGACGTTTTTTTTCAGGCGGGCGGCTTGTACCTTCTAAGTTTTATACTACTCATCCCATTGACCGCATTGCTGTTGAAAGCAATTCGAAAAAATGCGGAAGTGAGGCCAATTGAAGCAAAATCAATTAAAAGTTACGATTTTCAGATGAATACAGTCTATTTAAGCTACATTCTGCCATTCGCCAAATTTGCGCCATTGGAGTGGAAAGGGATTTATACCATTGCCTTTCTTTTTATTCTGCTTATTATTTCTTGGAGTAACAGAAGAACTTATTCAACCAATGTATTTCTTTCGGTTTTCTTCAGTTATAGGCATTTTGAAGTGCAAACCAAAGCTGAAGTTACCTACATTATGATGAGCAAAAGACACCTGATTAATACCAAAGATATACGGGCCTACATCAAACTCGCTGATTTTATCATTCTAGATCCTGAAAAATAAACTGATATGTCAAAAGCCATCAACAATTTCTTCTCTATACTAAAAAACGGTGAAGTCCGTAAGATAAGCCTCTCACAACAACTAACCAGGGAAATAAAGGGTACATTTCTAAAGGGCAGCTGGATGTTAGACAATAATACCGTTAAAACAAACTTTACCGGGGAACTGGTGCCAAGGGAGGAGGAGGTCGTATTTGTCAATCTTGACCTGCCTGATAACATCACCCATGCAGCGCAGAATCCAATTGGTACCCAAGAACTCCAACTGGATAAAGACGAAATTAAAACCCTTTTCTGGTATGATGATGGGAATTATTATTTCCAGAACTTTGACAGCCGGAAACTGCTCCGAAACAAAAGTGTTTTATTCTTTGGGGGTAATACCTATAACAAGCTCGATACGAATGCATTCATTGTCGATGATACCGTTAATGCAGTATACTCCGAGGGAGAATTTTTGTTCACGTCCTATTCCAATGCCAATAAAATTTTTCCGCTTGTGGAGTTTTTCGAAGCTGCCACCAATGAAGACCTGGAGGCTTTTGCAGACCTAGATAGTATAGTCATTGATAAAACCTGGCTTTTGGACAATGTGAACATTACTTTGAGAAAACTCATTACCTATACCAAGAAAACTGGCGTACTTAGCCAGAAACTTACAAAAAAAATCATCAAAGGCGGTAAGGACTTCGATATTGAAATCGTTCAGGTCGACGGAAAAATAACCTTTCCAAGCCAGCTTAGCCAATGCCGTGCAATGCTTGAATATCTAAATGACCAGTATTACCATGGGGTGGTATCAGGCAAAAAATATAGAACCAATTCCAAGGCAGAGTTTAAATCAAAACCCGTTAATTAGTGGGAAATAAAAGCCCTGTTCATAGCAGGGGCAGGGTTTCACTAAGGAAATCACCTATTATTTTAACTAATTCCTTGTCAGCATTGATGTTAAGAGTTCTAAAACCACCACCTCTTTCCGTATTTTTGTAATAGGCTAATCTATTTCAATTATAAGTTGATGTTGTAAATTAAGAAATATAAAGAAGATGTTTTCGATACATTTAAGTATAAGTGTTTCATTTTGAGACAAAACTTCAAACCGACCAAACATAAATTAACTGCTCTAGATGTACATTTCCAAACTTGTTATAAAGAATTATAGAACCTTCAAAGATTTTACAATTAATCTGAAACCTTTAACCCTAATTGTGGGGGAAAATAATATTGGTAAAAGTAATCTTCTGGATAGCATAGGTCTGATATTTAGTCAGGATGTTTCTTACCACAAAAGAAGGTTCCTAGAGGTTGCGGACTTTAACTATGATGTAATTCTTGAGCTTAAAAAGGCTGTGTTAAATAATAGTGTGCATGCCAGCCAGATTGAATTTCCAAAAATTATCATACAGGCGACTTTAACTGATTGGGATGCCGATCAAGGAGCTGTCGTTGCTGACTGGTACGAGGCGAATCTTACCGATGCTACCTTAACCTACGTTTTTGAACCAAATGCACGTTTCAAATCCGAGGAGGAAATACTTGAACAACGAACATTCCTGGACAATTACAAAAAGGAAAATGGGGATACTTTTTTCAATGCCTTACCCGAACAGGCCAAACTAGATCTGGTCAACTTTCCCATCTCAAAATACTATTATTACATATACGGAGGGCCATCGGATGCTTCGCAAGCAAATCCGTTTTTTCTAAATCAATTGAAGTTTGAACTATTGGATGCCCTACGTGATGCTTGCACGGAACTGGTGGCAAGTCATCATAGCAAACTGCTTTTTCGCGTATTGAATTCAAAGCCTGAAAATGAATATCAGGATCTTAAAGGTCAGCTTGTAGGTCTCCAGTCAGCGATAAAGAACAATACGGCTTTGCAGGATATCCGGCAAGGCATCGCTGATCAATTGGATAAGATATCACTTGCGACGGATGATGTATCGAACGAAGTAGACCTGCTATTCTCTATGCCTGATGTCGCTGATATCCTTAAAAAAATCAGTTTGATTTATGGAGAGAATCCTATAAAAATTGAACGAAATGGTACTGGACGAAATAACCTTCTTTACATTTCCCTAGTATTATCTTATATAGAGGATATTACAAGAGCAAACTGCGTTTATTTCAGAGTAGTCGGTTTGGAAGAACCAGAGTCTCATCTACATCCAAACTTGCAAGATCATTTGGCACACAATATTGAAGATATGATACTGATGCCAGACCCTGCCGCCCCTAATAAAAAGATCAATCGGAAAGATATTCAATTACTGATCACTTCTCATTCTACGCATATCACCACTAAGATTGATTTTGAAAATACCTTAGTCCTATATAGAGATGGAAAATCGATAAGATCACATTATATTTTATCTGGATTTGGTAGCAGTGCCCTCGCATCAAAGCGAATACGTTATTTGAATAAATACCTTGATGCTGTTAATGCAAATCTTTTTTATTCAAGAAAAATCATTCTGGTAGAAGGGATTTCTGAAAAATTGTTGGTTCCTACTTTCTTTAGACTGCTTACCGGACATTCCACAGAGAAGTCAAGTTGTTGCGTGATCAGTGTAAACGGACTTGCTTTCAGTTATTTTTTAGAAATTATAAAAAATGGGTTTTTTCAGAAATGTACGGTCTTTACAGACCGTGATAGCGACACGCAGAAAGAGGATCGTGCAGAGAACCTAGAAACCGCTTATAATTTGATTCCACAGATACATATTTCAATCAGTGGAACTTCTACTTTTGAAAAGGATTTAATTGCTAGTAATGCAAGCGGTGCTGGACGTGAATTGCTTTTAAATGCACTTAAAATTGTAAGACCAACATCTGGTAAGGCGTTCATTAATAAGTTGGGTAATGCTGTTATTCCTGTTGACGATTACTTCGCACTGATACAACATTTCAAATCTGAGTTTGCCTACACGCTTATGCTTATGCTCGACGAAGACCCAGCTGGTTTTGTTATCCCAGATTACATCTCTGAAGGAATTAAATTTCTTGACTGATGGCCAAATCAAAAATTGCAAAAACATCTCTCGTTATCGCTGGACCTGGTGCAGGTAAAACACACAACATGGTTGAGGAGATTATCAGTCATCTGCCTCAACTGCACCCATGTCGATTTATGGCAGTTGTCACACATACAAACTCTGCAACGAACAATATTAAAAAGAGGCTTGCAAATAAAATTTCTGTTCCTCCAAACCTCTTCGTTGGAACTATTCATGCATTTCTTAATAAGTTTATCGTAATCCCGTTTTCGAGTTTTGGTGACAGAAAAGTCGGCATCGATAAGATGTTCATGCAGTTTGGAATCAACGACCTTTTCCAGCAAATCGAAAAGGATAAGCCAAAAGCGCAACGCTGTAGTACCTTCCAGGAAAAAGCAACAGTCAAAAAAAACATAAAAAACTCAATGAATGCCAAAGGATATATTACTTTCGATCAAACTCTTTCGATTGCAAAGGAGTCTATGGAAAAAGATAAAATATGTCAATTGGTCGCCAATCGTTTGCAATTTCTCTTCGTCGATGAGTTTCAAGATACCGGAACCGAGGTTTTCCTAATTTTGGAACGATTAAGAAAGCTTAACCTAACCAAGATTTATTGCGTGGGAGATCCTGAACAATATATTCTTAGTTTTGACTCATCAATAAAAATGTTCAACAACATCCCGATTTTGAAGGCTGCGACGAGTTCTAATTACGATGTGCAGTTCAACTCAAGTAATTTTCGGTGCGGGTCGAAAATTGTTACCTTTTTGAACCATTTTAATAAACGGGTATTGAACTCGGAGGCATTTCAGCAGATAGCCAAGTCTAAAAATGATGCACCATCAGTGGCCGGATACGATGTGTTATTTATCAGGGAGACCCTAGATGTTAAACCTATTGTGGAGAAATTCAATGATATCTGTGAACAGTCAAGTATTGTTGTCGGCAACCGGTGTCTGATCGCTAAAAGTAACGCCGTGATTGCAAAAATAACTGCAGTTTTAAACAACCGTTATATGAATCCAAAGAAGGACAGCTTTTCTTCTCCCTTCAAGATAATACAGGATGTATTGTTGTATACTTTGGGGCTGAATAGTTCTCAATTCTGCAAGAAACACGGCTGGACACCACATGACTTACGCAAGTTAACGATCGAACTTTTTCACCAAATCCGTAAAGGTGCAATCGCGTCAGAAAATGCGTTTGGAAATTACATTAAAGATCACCACGATTTGATTATGGTGGAAAAGCTAACCGTAAAAATTGAGAACCTAAAGTTTGACTACGTAGTTTCCGAAGACAACAGTAATGTGATGACGGTTGCCAACATTCATACGATTAAAGGAATGGAGCATGAAGCAGTTTTAGTAATTGCTCGTAACGAGGAGGAACTATTGGGATGGATTGAAACCGATAGAATCAAAAGAGACGAAGATAAAGATGACGTTTGCAGGCTGGGATATGTTGCCTTTAGCAGGGCAGAAAGGTTGTTGTGTATTGCTTGCCTAGAAAACGTATCTTTAGAAACGCAAAGAATACTGAATAAGCTTGGCGTTCTTTTGTAAAACTAAAAATCGATATACTTTCGAAAGTTATTTATGATTTATTTTGAGATGATCGATAATTAGCTTCCAAATATAGGCGCATCTGAATATCCTAAAGCATTTAAATTATAACCAAATTAGGTAGTATAACAAGGTTTGAAGTCAGGGAGAAGTACAAAAGTATTTGCTTATCTATCTACAAATTTTTTGTTTTATTATAATCTGGTCAAGGCGATTTAACTTAGAATCTCCTGATTTTTGATACCTAACTAAATGATTTTTCTATCCAAATACTCAATTCTAGGCTCAATAAGCATTAACAAGCAACTCAAATGTTTAAACTATTCATTTTGATCGGTACTTAAATTAATTTATTAAAAAGCTTTTTTTAATTCTCCTGTTTCATCAAATAATATACTTTTGGCTTCATTCATCTTTTTTCCTATCCTGCTTTTCTTTACTCTGGCATATCTTTGAGTAGTGCGAATATTTTTGTGTCCTAACATCTTACTTACATCCTCTAATGGAAAATTCAGAACATTTAGCATCATATCGGCAAATGTATGCCGTGCAAGATGACTATTTAGTGGTCTTCCAATCTTGCATATATCAGATAATTCTTTTAAATAGGAGTTATACCTAAAGTTGCTATTTACTGGAATTAAGCGATTATGTACTTTACAATAAGGATGTTTTTTATACTTTTCTATTAGTTCACCAATAATTGGAAGTACCGGAACCATCTCTGTAACCTTAGTTTTTCCACGTTCTTTTACCAACCAAGGTTCATTTTCAGATCCAACATATATGATATGCTCATAACTTAGATTATAAATATCCTGATAAGCGAATCCTGTGAAACATTGGAATATGAATGCATCCCTAACTTTAGCCAAGCGTTCAATACCAATCTTTTTTCTCCATAATTTTTCTACTTCAAAAATTTCAAGAGGTATTATCTCTGGATCTTCTGAGCCACATTTGAATTTTGTAATTGGATTCTTTGAAATCCATAAGTTTGTCTCCGCTATATTTAATATCTGCTTTAAATTTTTAATTTGTTTCATTGTAGCGGCCTCTTTCAATGTCGGAGTTCTTTTTACTGCAAGATATTTATAGAATTTCTGTGCGAAAGAATATTCAATATCCAATAGGCTAAGATCGGTTACCTTAAATTCAAACTTTAAAAACTCAGATATTTTCTTTTGAGTTGCTTTCCATTGTTTTAATGTCTCTTTTGATCGTAATTTCTTCTCTACTAATTCACTGAAGTCTTTAATATGTATTTCAATTAATTCTAATAATAAAGGTATTTTATGTTCTTTTACCTCATGCTTTTTGCCATCAATAGGAAAGTTATGGTAAATATTTTTTAGCATTAATGGGCTAACAGAATCATACTGGGTTTTTAAAACAGTAAAATTAACTTCGAGTGAGCTTTCAATGTGATTAAGTGCCGAATTGATTTTTTTAGAATCAGCCGACCTTGTTACTTTTTTTGCTTCAACGTCCCAGTCCGCAATATGTACTTTTTGGGATGTTGAAAATTCTTCATCTTTTCCATCAATAGAAATCCGACAGATAATAGGGGCAAGGCCTTTTGAATCGGCTTTTGACTTACGGTGCCAGAATAGGATTTTTAGGGTTTGGTTACTTTTCATTTCTCAATCTTTTAGTAAAACATTTTATTTGTTTTCAGATTGTTCTTCTTACTTTAAATCAATTTGATCAGGTATGACTGGTGCCCAAATTTACCGATTACAATTGGGCACCAGTTAGGGCACCAGTTTGTATGGTTTAAGATGGTTTGAAATGACTTATTATTTTTTCGGAATTGCGGTTTAAAATATCTTTTAAACAGAAAAGGCGCAATTTCTTGCGCCTTTCGTGATCCCGCTGGGATTCGAACCCAGGACCACTACATTAAAAGTGTAATGCTCTACCAGCTGAGCTACGGAATCATTTCCTTTTGTTTAAGGAGGTGCAAATATAGAAAATAATATATATCGTGCCAACACTTTTTATGATAATTTTATGTTAATGAAACTATACGCTTGGTTATAAAATAAATAGATTTTCATTTACGGTTAAAAAGCCATTTTCTTCTGGCTTAAAACCGTCAGGAAATTCGAAAATAAGTCTCTAATGTTAAGATTAAACTTAAAGATGTTGTTATTTCTTCTCGTCATTGTGGTCTTTTTTAAGTTTAAAATTATTTTTATCTTTGCATCGCTAATTAAAACCACAGGCATAATGTAATATTTAATTTCTTTCAGGACAATTAAAGGCGTTTAAAAGCGCTCAAATTATTCATCTTTTAAAGAAAGAAATTATGCTTATTCTTCAAGATATTACATACATACACCCAAATAAAGATTTATTGTTTGCTGATTTAAGCATTAGCATTAATAAACAAGATAAGATTGCTTTAATCGGCAATAATGGCGCTGGAAAGTCTACGCTTCTGAAAATCCTTGCCGGAAAGTTGAATCCATCATCAGGTAATGTTAAAAGTGCTGAACAACCTTATTATGTACCGCAGCTGTTCGGTCAATTTAATCATTTAACAATTGCACAGGCGCTTCAGGTTGGGGATAAATTAAATGCTTTAATGCAAATTCTGGAAGGCAATGTAAACGATGAAAACATGACTGTGCTAAATGATGACTGGACCATTGAAACGCGTTGTGAAGACGCCTTGAAGTATTGGAAACTGGAAGGATTGGATTTAAATGAACAAATGGATTCACTCAGTGGCGGACAAAAAACTAAAGTTTTTTTAGCTGGAATTATGATCCATCAACCAGAAATTGTTTTAATGGATGAGCCTACCAATCATTTAGATTTATGGAGTAGGGAGATGCTTTACAATTATATAAAATCGAGTAAAAGTACGATGGTTGTGGTAAGTCATGACCGAACATTGTTAAATCTGCTTAACACAATTTATGAACTGGATAAAAATGGAATAACCGTTTATGGAGGCAATTATGAATTTTACGTAGAGCAGAAAGGAATAAATCGGGATGCTTTAAACCAGGATTTAAGAAATAAGGAAAAGGCGCTTCGAAAGGCAAAAGAAATAGAAAAAGAATCAGTGGAACGGCAGCAGAAATTAGATGCCCGGGGAAAGAAAAAGCAAGAGAAGGCTGGTTTACCCACCATTTCTATGAATACGCTTAAAAATAATGCAGAGAAAAGTACTTCAAGGATAAAAGGTGTGCATATGGAAAAAATAAATGAAATTGTACGTGAAATAGGGCAGTTACGGGGTAGTTTACCTGATTTAGACAGGATGAAAGTTAATTTCGACCACTCATTGCTTCACGCTGGAAAAATACTGGTGAATATGATTGAAGTAAATTTTAGTTACGGTGACCAATTTATATGGAAAAAGAATTTAAATTTTCAAATCAGAAGTGGCGCACGCTTAGCAATTAAAGGTTTAAATGGAGCGGGTAAAACCACGCTAATTAAAATGATACTGGGCGCCTTGCAACCTCAAAAGGGAAACATTGAAAGGGTAGAAGTTACCGCAACTTACGTAGATCAGGATTATTCTTTAATTAATCCGGAATTAACGGTTTATGAGCAGGCAGAATATTTTAATTCTGGTGTACTGCAAGAACATGAAATTAAAATCAGACTGAGTCGGTTTTTATTTACCAAAGAATATTGGGGTAAAACCTGTCGCTTTTTAAGTGGTGGAGAAAAAATGCGGTTACTACTATGCTGTTTAACCGTAGGTAACCAAGCACCAGATATGATTATTTTAGATGAACCAACCAACAATCTGGATCTTCAAAATATAGAAATTCTAACTTCTGCCCTTAAAGAATATAGAGGAACGTTACTAATTGTTTCGCATGACGAATATTTTCTAAGGCAGATTAATGTAGAAGATAAAATCGAATTGTAGCTTTAAACAATAGATAGCGGCCATCTAAATAAAAGTTAAAGACTTTGAATATATGCCTGAAATGTTGCATTTTGCACCTAAATACCTGTATATGTCAAGGAAAATTACTGATGGCCCCGTTAGAAATAAAGAAAGAACAAAGAAAAAAATATTAGATTCTTTGGGCGAAATTTTGAAGAACGATGGTTTTACCGATTTAAGTTTAAGTAAAGTTGCCACTAAAGCAAATGTAGACCGCAGGCTTATTTACGATTACTTCGGTGGCTTTGATGGCATGATAAAGGAGTATTTAAGCAGCAGGGATTATTGGAAAACCAGCCCGGATGATGTAGCTGCTATTGTAGAAAGCAGTAAGGAAGACCATGGCAAGCATATGGCTTATACATTAGTCGAAAAGCAGTTTGATGCCCTAATGGAAAACCCTGAAATACGCCAGATTATTAATTGGGGACTAAGTGAAAATTCAATACCTTTAAAAGAACTAAATCTGCAGCGGGAACATTTGGGAGAGGAGTTTTTTACCCAGATTACCGATGGACACTTTAAAGGAAAGGATAAAAATATAAGGGCAATTGAAGCCATTCTGGTCAGTAGTGTTTATTATCTAACGCTTAATGCCAATATGAATGAAAGTACAATGTGCGGCATTGACGTTAATCAGAAAGAAGGGGAAGAAGAAATTAAAAGAACAATTAAACAAATTATTGACTGGGCGTATTCTTAAACGAGCAGCTGTTATACATTACTTATATACAGGTTTTTTCAAGTCTTCTGCAGCTTGTAATTTTCAATCTGAATTGGCCTCTATGCAGGGTGTTACCGCACAATTACAAGCGCATATTAATATGAGCATAAACCCAGGCATTACAGAAGCACAATTACTTAAGGCATTTGAATTGATTGAAAGTACGTAAATACAGCGCAGGCTAAAATTGCTCATGATGTTCTTTCGAAAATTACCTTAACACAGCAAAAACAATAGCATACAATGAAAACAACATATAAAATACGGGTTTTGCTCTTGGTAACACTAACTGTATTTTGCAGTTATAATAAAATTTACGCACAGCAGAAGGATCAAATGGTACGAATTTCTGAAATTGAAATTAAACCTGGTTATCTCCAGGAGTATAAAGCAATATTAAAAGAAGAAAGTGAAGCATCTATTAGGCTGGAGCCAGGTGTGATCGCTATTTTTCCAATGTTTCAGAAAGATAACCCAACACAGGTTAGGATACTGGAGATTTATGCGGATAGAAAATCATATGAATTGCATTTAAAAACACCACATTTTCAGAAATATAAAACCAGTACACTTAATATGGTAAAAGCATTAAGGCTTGTTGATATGGATGTTTTAGATACAGGAATGATGCCTTCCCTTTTTAAAAAGCTGTAATATAACCAAGGTGGCTTTTAAACAGTAACTTCAAATTTTTTATTGTAAAATAAGTTTATGTTTAAATATATCATCAAATCACTTTTAGTTTTATTATTATACTCATGTAACCTGGCCTATGCCCAAAAAAAAGAGTCTGTTCTTTGGGAGATAACCGGCAATGGCCTTAAATCAAAATCGTACTTATTTGGAACATTCCAT
Source organism: Pedobacter nototheniae (assembly GCF_032678625.1). Lineage (GTDB taxonomy): Bacteria > Bacteroidota > Bacteroidia > Sphingobacteriales > Sphingobacteriaceae > Pedobacter > Pedobacter nototheniae_A. The sequence goes on from NZ_JAVTSO010000008.1 coordinate 110,086, forward strand.
ACAGTAAGCGTTAAACTTATAAATCGCTTTCCCGAAATTAAAGCGGCGATTAACAGGTGTAATGTAGGCATATTTGAAAAATCCGCAAACTCTATTGGAGCAGTTGCTGATGCAGAGATTAAAACCCCGCCATTAGATTCTGTTTTTACCAAAAAAGAATATTTACTGGTAGACGATTTTTTTTCAAAATCTCCCTTTGGTAGCATTAGGCCACATAACAACGAGGCCTCTTTGCTTGCAATGCTGCAAGCAATCATGATGCTGAATAAAGAACAAACAAAAAATCAAAGCTTGTTTTTTGATGAATACATTCAAGCCTATATGATTGACAGTTTGAGTAAAAAAACATTTGGCCTCGATGAACCGATTGAAATGGCCGAATCTGCAAAAAAAACAGATTACAAGTCTATCGCTAAACTTATTATTTATTTAATAGAATCGAAAGCTGATATTGATACACTTGGTGGCAATGCGTTTTTTGATGAGCCGCTTTACATTCAATCTATGCAGGCAGATATGAAACGATCTGAAGAGGTAAAAGTTATTGGCATTAAAGAAGGAACAGTGGTTAGAAATCAAATATGGCTTCCCAAGATTATCAGTAAAATTTCGGAAGACTCCAGCTTTATTGCCGTGGGTTTAGGGCATTTACAATATAAAACCGGGTTAATTACATTATTGCGTGCTCATGGATACACATTGAAACCTATCCATTTAAAAAAGTATTAATATTCATTTTAGTTCCGCTTTAAAAATGATTAGAGATAAGAATGGTAAATCCGTTTTGCTGAATATTGATAAAGCTAACTTAGATTGACCATTTTGTTGTCAGAAAACATAACTAAAAAACCAACGCTTCAGTATTTCATATTAGTTCTAATTAAGAAAGCGTAAACTATTTGTTTACGCCTTTGGATGAATATTACTAAATAGAAATTTTAAGTCTGAAGTCGTTTCAGGATTAATATGGCTTGCGCATACAGCTAATTCTAAATTGGCTACTGCGTGCGTTTTTTTTCCTCTTCACTTGCGGTACTTCTTTTTCTGGATGCTGTAACATTATTTCCCAATCGATAAGAGAAACTGAAGGTGGCATTACGGGTGTCTGATTTTTCATAAAACCCATTTCTTTGGTTCTCATAATCTACATCAATGCGGAAAGCATTGCCATAAAATAGATCACCGCAGGCTAATCTAAATGTACCCTGTCCGTGTAGTATTGTTTTGCGTATTCCTGCACTAACATCATAGGTTCGAGCAAGCTTATATATTCCCTGAACGGTGGGAGAGGAATACCAGGCACTGATCTCTGCTTTTAATCCTAAATTTTTGCTCAAGGTGAATGCATGACTGCTGCTCAGGTAAACTCCAAGCGCACGGTAGTCATAACTCGCTTGCAGGTAACCTGACCTTTCCTGCCTGCGAGCGGCTTGTATATCATTGTTGATTTCCCACCAGGAAGTTGGATTTAATGGAAAGGAAACGGAGACTCCAATTTCCTGGCTTAGATCCAGATTGGCCTGGGTGTCATAAAATATTTTGCTCTGGTTGTCCTGAACGCTAATGTTGCTAAAATAATTTAACGTTCTGCGCAGGTAAACGGAAAGATTGTACTTTTGTTTGTAGGTGTAACCTAACTCGCTGTTATAGATGGTGGCAGGTTGAAGGCCAGGATTTCCTTCTAAATAGGTATAGGGACTGGTATATGATTTGAAAGGATTCAGTCTCCAATAATCAGGACGATTGATCCTTGAATTATAAACGAGGTTTAACTCATGGTCTTTACTAACTTTGTAAATGATGAAAAGGCTTGGGAAAAGGCGGAAATAATTGTTTTTATTTGTTTTTGCCAGACTAAGCGAGGTACCTCTGGTATTGGTATATTCTCCACGAAGCCCTCCCTGAAAACTCCACTTGCCCATCTCGCCATTTGCACTGGCATAAAATGCCGCTGTATTTTCTTGATAATTGAATTTATCGCTGAGTTCCTGGACAAGTACAGGAACTTGAGTTGATGTATTAAAAAAATCAAGACTATTTTTTGTGGTAATGCTGCTGTATTTTAAGCCTGATTCGATCTTCCAGTTCTTTGAAACTGGATAAGTGTAGTCCAGTTTTCCGGAATAAATATTAATGTGTTGGCTTGCAGGGGTAGAAATATTATAGCTGTCAGAGAGGATGTTTCCGTTAGGTAACATCGAATGGCTAATAACATGCTGATTATTGTTGTTTCGGAAGGGCACGTAATCTATATCCAGGTTTAGACTTTGCCCTGCAGTATCAATCTTAATTTTATAGTTAAGGTTGAAACTAAATTGTGCCGTTTTACCCGTGCTGAGGTTATTGGTTTCCAACGTAGAATCGGGCAGGGTTTTATGATTGTTGAATATACTTGTTTTTGTATTGTTCTTTATTTGGTTCCTTCCGTTGTAACCATTAATTAAAAACCCAATTATCTGCTTGCTTGTAAGGTTATAGTCTGCACCAAGCTTGTAACTATTGGCATTTCCAGATCGGATTCCGAGTTTTTCATTTTGCCAATTGGCATAGTTTTGTGGGGTTTCAAAGATAATGTATTCTGTCTCGGTATGGTCTTTCTTACGATCAGAATAGCCGTATGTGCCATATACATTAAGCTTATTATTTCTTAAATTGAAGATTGCCGCAGAATTATAACTTGAATAGCTCGCCTGTGTATATCCGCCAGAAAGGGTTGCGCTGAGGCCATCTCCCTTAGGTTTTTTTGTGATAATGTTGATTATTGCTCCGCCCTGGGCATCATATTTAGCGGGTGGGTTGGAAATGACTTCTATCCGGGCAATGTTATCAGAAGGCAAGGACTGGAGGTAGGCAGTAAGGTTTTCTCCCGAAATTCTAAGTGGTTTATCATCCATGTAAATTACCGCGCCCTTATTATTTGCCGTAATGCCACCATCGAATTTAGTCTGGACACCTGGTGATTTTCCCAGCGCATCCCAAACGGTACCACCCGAAGCAAGGATACTGTTTTCTACATTAAAAATCACGCGATCGATTTTTCGCTCAATTAAAGGCTTTCCTGAAGTTATATTTACCTGTTGCAAGGTATTAGTCGCCACTGTCAGCCGTATGCTAATGGAATCCATTGGTAAGTGGATAGATTGCTCCATTCTTTCATAGCCGACTGCGCTCGCGGATAAAATATAATTTCCATTAATTAAATTCTTGAAACTAAATGATCCATTTTTAGAGCGTTCTGTTGCCACAATTTTATTTTTCTGACTCAGGGTCAAGGTTACGGCATCAATTGGATGAGCATTGCTATCCACAACAATACCCTTGAATAATTGGGCAAAGCAAAATAATGGGGATAAGAAAATGATTAACAGTATATATTTTTTCATGCCTCAAATTTCGTAAGGGCGCATGTAAAGCATGGTTAATCTCGGTTAATTAAGGTTAAATCTTCAACTACATTCTCGATAACCGAATGGATTTACCGATTTTAGGAGCATGAAATGGCTTTCTTCCAGGTACGCATACCCGCTGGCAATATTTACGATAATCATAACTGTTTGTTTACAGGCAGTATGGATAAGGCAGTTGTATATAGCACAGGCAATTGATATCAACAACAGATTGGAAGCTTCGGTGAGTGAGGCATCCAGGAATGCAACCTATAAAACAATTGCACAGGGGCATGAGAAAAGCGTTCGATTTCAACAATTCTTTCTCTCTGCTGAATGGATTTCGCTCAGGCAGGCATTTGATGAGTTAAAGATAGATAACCTGCACAGTCAGTTCCATTATGGAATCACCAGAGATAGCTCTGTGGTGGAAATGCGAATATCGTTTCTTAACGATTCATCGAAAAAAATAGCTTTTCGTTCGAAATCTTTTATTCAGGGAAACGACGATAAGCAACTCAGTCTGGCAGATCAGCAGGATCTTAAGCAAATGGATAGCTTGGTGCATTTGGAGCTGGCATCTTTGGGAGGCGCCATAAAAAGCAATTATGTAGTATACGATTATGGGAGCGGCCTAATTAAAAAGGGAATGGCTTTGCCTAAAAAGAAGGATTTTGATTTTATCAGCAGCAAATATACTTACAACCTAAAGTTTCTAAGCCGTTATCAGTTACTTGTTCGCTCCACCAACTGGCTTATTATTTACGCTATGCGCTATTATCTGCTCTCTTCCGCCTTGATGCTGCTGTTTACTGTGCTGGCCTTTTACCTGATTTTGAAGCTAATGAAAAATCAACAACTTTATGCCCATGCACGGATTTTGTTTACCAGCAACATTACTCATGAGCTCCAAACACCCATCTCAACGATTAATGTGGCGCTGGATTCCATCAGTAAGTTTAAGCTGATTGAGGAGCCGGAAAAACTTAATAATTATTTAGATATCAGTAAGTTTGAGCTTAACCGGCTCAAGGTGATGATCGATAATATACTAAAACAAGAGGAGATGGATCATGGAGAGACTAAGATGCAATTTGAACTTTTTGATGTTTATGCTCATCTCTCACAAGTGATAGAATCTATGGGTTTACAAACCCGGGCGAAAGATGCTGAAATTTCTTTGCTTCCTATTCCTGAACCGTTATTCGTTTGGGCTGATGCGATGCATTTGACTAATGTATTTTATAACTTAATTGATAATGCGTTGAAATATTCACCAGTACACTCAAAAATCGAAATTACCTGTTCGGCAATTAAAGGTATTGTTGTTATTCAATTTAGTGATAATGGTCCCGGTATTGATGAGCTTTATCACCAACGTATCTTTGAACGCTTTTTCAGGATATCTGGCAAAGGGGACCTGCATAATGTAAAGGGATTTGGCCTGGGACTGCATTATGCAAAACAAGTTATTGAAATGCATGGAGGAGATATAAAGGTGTTTAGCAGGCCGGGTAAGGGGGCTGATTTTGTTATACATTTGCCGCAACATTATGAAAACTAAGGTTTTATACGCAGAAGATGAGCCATTTTTAGCCCGGATTGTTTCTGATGGATTAAAAAGTATTGGCTATCAGGTTGAAGTCGTTTCAGATGGTGAGCAGGCAATTCATGTTTTCCAGGCTATTCAGCCAGACATCTGCATTCTTGACATTATGATGCCCTTAAAGGATGGTTATTCTTTAGCCCAGGAAATCAGGGCGCAAAATCAAAAAGTTCCCATCATATTCCTTAGTGCGAAAGCCCTAACAGAAGATGTTGTCAAGGGATTTAAAAGTGGTGGGCATGATTATCTCAAAAAGCCTTTTAGTATCGATGAGTTGTTTGTGCGTGTAGAGTCTTTATTACATAGATTTGGAGGGTTAAATGGTACTCAGGAACTAAAAACAAATTATGAGTTTGGTAACTGTAAACTGGAGACTTTGACCCAGAAACTAAGTACATCAGTTGGAGAATTTGCCCTCTCTTACAAGGAAATGATCTTGCTGGAGTTGCTGCTTTTAAACCGTAACCAAGTACTGCAACGAAGAGATGCCCTAATTAAAATCTGGGGAGAAGATACCTATTATAATGGCAGAAGTATGGATGTATTTATGGCCCACTTACGCAAGCTTTTGTTTAGCGAGCCAGAGATTCAGATTATAAGTTTAAGAGGGGTGGGGTACAAACTTATTTGCTAACAGAACAAAATCCACAACAATAAATACTTTGTGCTTAAAGGTTTTTGATAACATACAGGCCAGCTCATGCTTATTTTTATTTCTTTTAACGCGAAAAAAAGATAACACAATTGTATGCTCTTCCTAAAAAAATCAGTCGGTTGTTAGATGGGCAGCAGGTGTTCTGCGGGTTTACATACTGCCCATCCTATGTGGTTTTCATGGGTTGTGGTCGTTCATCACCTAATTCAATCGAAGATAATTTTTTAGGTGCTCATGCAGTTCTCCAGCCAAATCACTGTTGGTGAAAAAAACATAGCCATTTCCAGCTTTCCTATCCATCCAGAAATAAGATTGAAAATTACCATTGTTGCCCCGGTGTTCGTAACTAATTTTTTCAGGACCTTCCATAACGGCAACACCCAAACCCCAGCCCGTATCTCCATCATGGTCTTCATCAAGGGGTAGTTTAATCTGAGACCTGAAAAGCTCATCTGTAGTTGTATTTTTAAAACCCTTGCTTTCCATCAGTGCAATCAACAACGTGGCATAACTTACCGCTTCCGTATGTAAACCACCAGCAGCACCAAATTTTGTAGAATCCTGTGTAGCCAAAGACCCCGGCCACCTCAAAATGGGCTTTTTATTCCTATACCCAGTTACCTTGTTAAGTCCGATAAAATCGTTGTAGCTAAACCAGCACCGTTGCAAACCCAATGGCTGGGCAACTTCCCGTTGGAAAATAGAATCAAGTTGCTTCATATCAACTTTGTTAATCACCGCGATAACCTGTGAAAGATAATAATAGCCCTCTCCTGAATATGAAAATTGAGTGCCAGGTGTGAATTTGAGGTAGAGTTGTCCTCTTTTCACATTTAAGGAACTGTCTGGAAAGTCAGTGGTTCTCCAGTTGGGAAAGCCAGCAGTATGGCTAAGCACCATCCTGGCGGTTATCAGCTTGTAACGGGAATCATAGGCTATATCATCATATTCCATGTACTTGTAAAGTGGCTTATCCAAATCCAGTAATCCTTTGTCTACCTGCTTCATCACAAAATAGGCAAATGCAGTTTTTGATAATGATGCCGCTTCAAAAATAGCCTCATCGTTTATTTTTTTACCCGACTGAAGATTTGCTACCCCAAGTGCCTTATGGAAAACAATTTTACCTTTTCTAATAACAGCAATGGATAGCCCTGGCATTCCGATACTATCCATTTTAGCCTTTAAAAACGCTTCGAGCCGTTTATTTTCGGTTCTTCCGCCTTCAAAAATCTTGGTTTGAGCAGTCCCATAAAAACCAAAACAGCAAATAAATAGAGCGGTAATAAAGAACTTAGTCATTGTGCATCACATCATGTCCATAACTTATTACCCTTGCAATTTTCCATTGTCCGTTAGTCAGTTCCCAAACCTGAACAAACTTATATTCACCACTAAGTTTTTCGCTCTGGCCTTTATTGGTGTGGTAAAACCGATGTACTCCAATCTCAACAGCCCCATAACCTTTTAATGGATAAACCTCCAGCGTTTCTTTTAAAAGCTCTCGTCTGATGTGGTTACCTCTGGCACACATTTCTTTGATCGATTTCATCTCATTATCAACCCCCACGGTTAGCCCGCCCAGGTCATGATAAAACTCTAAATCATCTTTAATGAATTTACGGTAGCCAACCGTATCGCAGTTATTGAACGCAGCAAAAACCAGGCTATCTGCTTTCGCCACCTCCAGAAACAGTTTGCTTGGCAAGGGTTTTACCGGCTTCAAACCAGTAGTGGTAGTTTGTTGAGCAAAGGCAGCCGTTATGGCAAAAACTGCCGGCAATAGAAATATTAAAGTTTTTTTCATATTTGTTGTCATTGTTTATTAAAATATTTGCAATATAATTACCAATAGTATACGCGTGGTTAATTAAGTTGCGAAAACAAAGTTAGTACATAGTTATTTGTTGAAATTGTAAAAAAGCGAACAGAGGCTTATTTTTTTAGCGATAGAAGGTAATCTGTAGACTTGAAATTTTTCGGACTCTTTCCAAGAAGAAGCTGGAATTTATTATTGAAATGAGCTTGGTCGTAAAATTTATTTTCCAAGGCCACCCGCGATAAAGTAATTTGACCATCCGGAGGATAGGCGATATCATCTACCGATGTTCTTAATTGTATAATTGCAGACAATTCTTTTGGCGTAAGACCAACATGACTTTTAAAGCTCTTTTGAAGATGACGTGTTGAACAATTGAGAACCTGGGCAATGGCGGAGATCTTAATATTTCCATTCGCCGAAAAAATCATTCTTGAAGCTTTTTCTATAACTTCAGCAGCCTCCTTGTTTGTTGCTGCAAAAGAGGTAAAGGCTATGGCCAGCTGCCTTATTAAATCGGCATAACCTGCTGTGGTAATTAACTCGTTATTAAGTATTATCCCTTTAAATACATCGCTTATTGCCAGGATGTTATCGGTTAAGACTGTTGCATTTTGTAAGCCAAAATAAGCCGGGGTCCATGGATGTAGCTGAACCATGGTTGCATTTGTATGAGCGAGTACATCTACATAAACGGGCTTGGTAAATTGGCCACATAAGTATATTCCCTCGCTCAATTGCTGTTCCCAGTTCTGCGATCTTACAATCAACCCAGGCCCCTGCAAAATGGCAATATTAAAGCAGCCATTGGGCAGCACACATTTTTGTTCTACCGGATAATCATTAAATAAGTTTTCTAATTTCCAGAGTTTTTTCAAAAAACGTGAAAGATAATTTTTGACATAATACTCGCGGTAATTAAAGCTCATGAGCAAAAGTAATTCTTTGTAAGGGGATTTGAATGTTAAATTATGTTATTAATAAGCTAAGTATACAAACAGCGAGTGCTGGAATTTTTAAAGAATCCATCTGAAGCTTAATAAAATGTTTTAAGTCACTAACCTTTATTTCCCTTCCCCTGATAGTCTTTATTACTGTGGCTTTTGATCTTTTGTCTTTCTGGGTGAGACAGGAAGTCAAAAGATATAACTGCTAGAGTATTAAGTAAATGGAGATATTGGAAATGTTTTTTTCATAATGCTTTAATTTATTTTATTTGCCTGAGAACTGTCACCGCTTGATTTCCAAATTTCAATCGATTTACCTTCTCCTTTAGGAAAGATGAGTTTCAAAGACTTTTCAGGAATTAAAAATTGATTTTCGGCAATGGGGATTAGCTGATATCGGTCGGAGTTGATCAGTACAAAAAGTTTATCATCTTCTTTGGTAATTATCAAAAAATTCCCTTCCCAGTCAAACTGGCCTGTAAACTGCTTTAATGACTTAATATCAACTGAGGCCACCTCATAGAATTCGGGACGGAAATAATCCCATTTATATTCCTCGGCTACTGCACGCTGGATATGATCGAACAAATCCCCAGTATTTTCACCATTGCTCATCACGACAACAGCTTGGTTTTTATCAACTGATCCGAATATAAAGGAAGTAAAGCCAAGACTGTGTCCAGTATGCCTGAATATGATATCATTTTTATAGGTCCATAGTGAAAATGCAAGCTTATCCTTATCCTCTCCTTTGTTAAAAACATTTTTGGTTATTTCCTTAGATAATATAGTGTGTGAATCTGTTTTATAGTCTTTCATTAAAGAAATGACAAATTTTCCCAGATCGTCTGGCGTTGTCCAGATCGCACCTGCTGCTCCAAATGGATATATTTTATGAGGAAACGGACGCAGATTTCCGGAATATCCTGTTGCCAGCCTATTTCTTAACTGCTCAGGAAGGGGCTGCAGAAAAGTACTGTTTGTCATCCCACAAGGCTTAAATATTAGCTGGTCTACAGCATTGGCAAAGGACTGGCCACTTACGTCTGCAATTAGTTTTCCAACAATTAAGTAACCCGTGTTAGAATATCGATGGGCCTTTCCTGGTTCATTAAAAAAACGAAGTCTCTGATCAACAGAGGGTTTTTCACCAGTCAGCATCTGTTCAAAGGTTGGAATAGAATCCTTTTCAAGATATTCTGACCAGAGTTGTCTGTCAAGACCTGAAGTGTGGGACAGTAATTGTCTTAACGTTACTTTCTGTACTTTTGTAAACTCGTTTTCGGGCACCTTCCATCCGACCAGTCTTTTATTTATATTTTCATCTAAATCCAGTTTACCTTTTTCCACAAGATTTAAAGCGGTAACTGCTGCTACAGGTTTTGCCAGAGAAGCTCCCGCAAATACCGTATTGATACTTACCTTTATTTTTTTTTCAATATCAGCATATCCATAGTCTTCAGACCACGCTATTTTTCCCTTATCAATAAAAACAATTCTTAACCCCGGGATGTTGTCTCGCTTTAAAAAATCAGAGATTGACATTTTTGGAGTCTGTCCTCTAATGGAATAAATCGGAATCAGATTTTTTTCTATATTCTTAAAATGCTGAAGATCTGTTTCTTTTCTGGATACATTATCCTGAGCTTTTGCAGTCCAAACTAAAGTGCAGAGTATTAACGATGCTAAAAATCGAGTTTTCATAATTATATCTTTATTTTATTAATGATTGAAGCCATCAATAAGATAGTTCAACACTGTTTTTGTTACCTTATTTACTATAAATACCTATATTTACCATTTATGACATGGCTGGTAAATTAGGAGAAGAAGAATTGGCATATCTGGTTTAGGAAAACTAAGACTATATGTTAAACCTATCGGATTATGCCAGATAGTCTAATGCAAATTTTATCCAGTCTTTGATACTCTTATCTAAGTAGATGTCTGGTTGCAGACCGATATTGTCAATCGGATATTCTGGCAATCTCAAGGAACGATAGGTAGGTAATTGCAATAGATATTCAGGACATCCAAAATCGAACATGCGGGCCGCAGCATAATCAAGTCCTCCCGAAGTCACAGCGCCCAATATTTTCACTTTTTTACTTTGTTTAGCCTTCATAACGAAACTCTCTGCAGAACTCCCTACACCTTTATCGATCAAAATAATCACATTGTCAGGACTATTTTTGATAAGATCTGTTTCTTGTATGGAAAATGCGCTGTCTTTAAGATTTACGAATTTACCCATATTTTTTTCGTAAAGTCCAATCCAACGTTTAACAGTGTCTATTTCACCTTGCTTTTCTTTATTGTTACTTACTGTTTTAATATAATTCTCAAGACCATTTACTAAAGTTTGGGTTGCCAGATATTCAACTCCCATATTTCTAATAGCATTTGTCATGATGTAAGGAAATAACATCTCATAGGCATTGTCTGTTCCTCCAGAATTTCCTTTGATATCGATGATCAAATTTTTACACTGTAATAAAGATTGATTATTTGCTAAAAGATCTGCAATGATGTCAACGAAGGGATAATCAAAAGAGGGAAGTGTTAACAGTGCTGTTTTATCGTTGAGCTTTTTCAGGCCGAACCCATAAAGTTCTCCTATTTTTCTTTTCAATTTTTCCTGAGTTAAACCTAATACAGGTAATTCTTTTATAAAAGAGGCTTTTGCCTCTTTAAAGTAGATGATACTATTCTGGTAAATCTCATAATTTCCGGTCTTCAATTTTTTGTCAAAAGTGTATAATTCATACTTTCCATCTGGATACAATCTGAATTTTGTCTCATTGGGTTTCCAGAAAGAAGAAGTGGAGCTGATCACAAAACCTATTTTTACCCCATCACTGTTTTTAGTAATTCCGATTTCATAAACTGCACCTCCCGTCCATTCAAATTTGTTTTTCCAAACTCCTTCTAATGGATCATGAGGAGTTTTTAGCCCCATCCTAAATTTTTCAATATCGATATTAACCGAATCCGTACTGCTTACACCATTTTTGTTTATTGAAGTTGCTGGGTATATCCAGATATGGCCATCTCTAAAGAAATTTGCATATTTTTTTAAAACATTGAAGCAGTCCGTTTTATCTGTACCAATTGCTTGTTCCCTAAGTTGCTTTTTGAAACTATAATATAGTGTTTTATCCTTGGTCTTTTCTTCAAATCCAGGATATTCTTGTTCTATTTTTTTTATTAACAAGTTTAGGGCCTCGCTACATTTGCAAACGCTTTGAGCATAGGTTATATTTGTGAGGAAGATTATGGCTATTGTAAGAATTATTTTGCTTTTCATATCTGATATTAATGAGGTACAAAGAAAAACTTTGCCAAAGATTAGAAATTGTAAAAATCGTGCAGGGTATTTATATGGCAGATTTATGTCAGATCATTTTGGTAGAAATTTAAAGGTTTGCCTTCATAAGTCATAACTTTAAGTTGATTCAACATTAGCTATTGAATGTTGATTGTGTTTTTTGACTTACTCAAAAAATCATTCGAAATAAATTGTAACATAATGGTATTTCGCAGATCTGTTTACTAAACTTAAAAGAATCAGCTACTTTTTGCTAAGTAGTTATCCCATGATATGAATACACGCATTGTTACTGTTCAGGATTCGATATTGAAGACTTACATTCAATATTTTATTTTTTTTGATCGTAGTGATGAGGGGCAATTTTCTTATCAAACCTTTCCGAACACTAATCTTTGCTTAGCTATATATAGGAATAATAAGGTTGAATACAAACGGAATAAAAATGAAAACCAATGCACAATATTCGCAAGCCAAAATGCATTTTCGAGCCGTTTGTTTGGTTTTCATGAACAGCCTTTTAAAGTTGAAATTAATAACGCTCTTGACCAGATATGTATTTTATTCCATCCAGCAGGATTAAGGGCTTTACTAACGTACCATATTCCGATTTGCTTAACGAAGCAGATGTTTTTCAGTGTATTTTCGGAAATCAAACTTTTATGCTTGAAAAACTTTTTGAGCGCAATGACCCGCTAAAAAGAACTAATCTAATAGAGGCTTTTCTGATGAAAAAGCTAATGACGAGCTACATAGATTCGAGAACACAATTTGTGCTGGATCATATCTATCAAAGTAAAGGAAACATTTCTGTCTACGAACTGTCTTGCTCTCTAAAAATAAATGAGTCTACACTATACCGTTCTTTTAAAGCAGCCTTAGGCCAAAGCCCGAAAGATTTTATTCAGACGGTTTGGTTCAGAAATGCTTTTAAATTATTGTTGGATCAAGATTGCATAGGCTTGACAGAATTAACATATAAAGCGATGTTTTACGACCAGTCACATTTTATCAGAGATTTTAAAATGCGTTCTGGTATTCTACCTAATGAATTTCGAAAAAGCACACTTTTCGAGCAGTATTTGTTTGCATGGCTTGTAGATGATCGCTAAATATTGTGGACTGTTTGTTTGTAGTTAAGTCTGGATTTTTAGCTTCCCCTCAAAAATTTTTTTACGCATTTGAGCGTTTTCCGTTAAAGTGTAGATTTGTCGCTCAACTTCGGTTCTACGCTAGTAGGAAAAATTATTGCAAAAGGAGCCGTTGATACCATGAAGCGGGTTACACTGGAACTTGGTGGAAAGTCTCCAAACATCATTTTGGATGATGCTGATTTAGAGACGGCAATCCCGACAGCAATTATGGGTGCTTTTCTGAATAGTGGACAAGCTTGCGCCGCCGCTACCCGTTTATTAGTTCCTTACAGTAAATTGGATGAAGTAAATGTAATTGCAAAAAAAAACAGTTGAAAAAATAAAGGTAGGCGATCCCAAAAATGCAGATACCGGTGTAGGGCCGATGGTAAGTGAAAAACAGTTTGACCGGGTACAGGAATATATCAGAATCGGACAGGAAGAAGGAGCGACTTTATTAGCGGGAGGTTCCGGAAAACCTGAAGGATTAGAAGACGGAAATTTTGTAAAGGCAACTGTTTTTACTCACGTGAAAAATGAAATGCGTATCGCTCAGGAAGAAATTTTTGGACCAGTTCTAAGTATCATACCTTATAGAGACGAAGAGGACGGAATATCCATTGCCAATGATACAGCCTATGGACTGTGTGCATACGTTAGCTCATCAGATAAAGAAAGAGCTTACCGGGTAGCTACTCAAATTGATGCCGGAAGAGTCTGCATTAATGGTATTGCCCACGATTCGAAAGCACCGTTCGGTGGTTTTAAGCAATCGGGTATTGTACGGGAGTATGGTGAATTTGGCCTGGAAGAATATCTTGAGCCTAAAGCAATTTTGGAATAACAGCAACAACATTACTGTCCTATTTTTATAGGAAGGTATAAGGATGTAAAAAATAGATTAGAAATGCGGTTGACAGATGTCAACCGCATTCTGCTTAAATATTATATCGACCCCAAGAAAGACGTATTTGTTGACTAAATCCACAGTTAAATTTCATCCGATAATATCATCTGATAAAAAAGTTGTTTCAACCCTCCGCCTCCGGTAAGAACGTTGCAACAACTTCATACATTCCAGGATCAAATTTGGCTATTTTGAGTGCTTCATCAAAATAAGGAGAAGCTGCGGAATTATCCCGCATATTTTGATAGTCTTCTAAACTTTTCCACTGTGCATACATGGTAACTTTTCTGCCATCGATACTTCGGTGCAGACTTGATGAAATAAAGCCGACTACTTTTCGGACACTGTTTTCTGTTGCCAAAATTAGTAAGTCAACAAGTTTTTGCTGATTAATAGGATCAACTGTAAATACGTTGATCAGCGTCAGAAATTTATGTTCTTTACTAATGGTTGTCATATTTTTATCAATTAAAGTGTTCTCTAAATGCCAATGGCGATTGATTTGTTTTGCTTTTAAATAACCGGCTGAATGACTGTGGATGCTCAAAGCCCAATTCATAAGCAATTTCGCTAACAGATAAATCTGTAGTGGATAGTTTTTCTTTCGCTTTCTCAATCAGTTTATGGTGGATGTGCTGCTGTGTGCTCTGTCCGGTCAGTACTTTCAACATATTGCTTAAATAATTAGGCGATACATTTAATTGTTCGGTAATGTACTGAACGGTCGGCAGTCCTTTTCTTAACAAATCATCATTGTTGAAATGATTCAATAAAATTTCCTCCAAGCGGTCAAGCATTGTATGGTTGACTATTTTTCTGGTAATGAACTGGCGATGATAAAACCTATCCGCATAATTCAGCAGCAATTGCAGTTGCGCAATAATTAGGCCCTGACTGAATGTATCGATGTTTGAATGATACTCTTGTTTAATACTTTGTAAGATCGCTTTAATAATTGCTTCTTCTTTATCTGAGAGAAACAAAGCTTCATGAACAGCATAATCAAAATATTCATATTGTCCAATTGTTTTTGCCAGAGCAGTACCCCAAAGAAAATCGGGATGAATAAGCAGCAGCCAGCCTGAATGTTTTAATTCCTTCTCTTTGTTTACTTCAATTTTAAGCAGCTGGCCCGGCGACATAAATGTCATAATACCTTCGTCAAAATCATATTTCTGCTGACCATATTTCATATGGGCATTGAAGTTTCTTTTCATTGCGACTGAATAAAAATCATTGACAATACCTGCTGGCTCTTCTTCCGGTAAATTACTAATGTCTTCAAAATTTATTACACTGATTAGTGGATGCTCAGGCTTTGGCAATCCTCTGAACCGGTGAAATTCAGTAATGGTTTTAATCCGGTGTGGTTTTATGTTTGCCATAGTGAAATATACTTATTTTTGATGGTAAACCGCTGCAAATTCCTTTGCAAAATCTTCCAGTTTTACTTTCCCCATAACGGGTTGATGCTGGTCATAATCTTCCCTCATTGCACCACTGTGAATGGCCGTATTCAATTCTACCAATAAATTGGCAATATAGGGCGATATTCCATTACTTTCCAATGCAATCCCTGTTTGTTCATCGGTAAACAATTTCCATTGTAAATCCGGTTTGCCAATGGCAGCTCCCAAAACAGCAGCAACCTCGTTACAGGTTCGGTCATCGCTGGCTATATATCTTATTTTTCTGCCTGTCGTAGAAATTTCCAGCTCTTCTGCTGCTGCCGCTGCAATATCTACAGGCGAAACCATGGCTACTTTATCATTGCCGCCAAAGTTGGTACCTATAAAACCTGCCGTTTTGATCATGTCTATATAATGAAATAAATTATAGTAGAAAGAAGTCGGGCGCAGGTAAGTAATGTCCACATTTTTAAGTTGGTTAAAGATTTGCTCTACATGATACGAACCGGTAATAACGCCTGTACCTTCAGGCAGGTGAGCACCCCAACTACTCAACTGAACCACTTTTTTTACGCCTGATTGTTCAATGGCTTGTGCATAACAGCCGCCAATGGTTTGATAACGGGCAATAAGATCTGGGGCTGCAAAATCTGGTGGTATCATTGCGTAAACCGCATCTGCACCACTGAATGCCGCTGTAAGAAATCCGATATCTTCTAATTTTCCAATGGCTGCTTTTGCACCTAATGCTTCAATGTCTTTTTGCTTGTCAGGGTTACTGCTGATTACCGTAACTAAATGTCCTTTTTGTATTAATTCTTCAGCAAGAGGTTTGCTGATGTTCCCAAGAGAACCTGTTATAACTATTTTCATTTTCTATATTTTTTGTTGATACAAAGTTCAGCAGTAATAGAGAAACAGAAATAACCAAATCTACTTTTGTTGTAACAGTTTCCAATGGTCGGGGTAATTTACTTTGCCTGGTGGCTATCTATACTTGCTAAAATTGCTTCTTCTTTACTTCTTGGATGCTAAAAACAAAGTCATTAGTGGAGGCACTGTAACGCTTAAAAAACGCTGTAATCCTCTCAAATAGCAAAACCGTAGTCCACCCTGAATTGCTGATATGCTCCCAGGAGCGATCATTTTAGGCAGAAATTGAAAGATTATTACTGAAAGCCAGTTGCGAAAAAAACTGATCGAAAGATCAGAACGGCCAGTTTGCCCCGGAACAGGTGGTCACTTTAAAGCGAAATGGGGTGACAGTTTAAATGCGGAACGGGCGGCCATTTTTGCCGAAATGCACAATTAGTGAACCCAGTTTATGTTATTATACTAGGTTCATTTTATAAGTTTAAAACTGACAGTAATATTGACTGTAGAACTAAAAAGCCTCTGTAAGTATTTGACTTACAGAGGCTTTTGTTTGTTTTGGTGATCCCGCTGGGATTCGAACCTTGTGCGAAAATCAGCGATTAATAGTATTTGGTGTGGTTTTTAAATTCGACTCACCGAATCGCTCACCATTTTATTTGTACGTTTTTAACTGCAATTGCTATGTTTAAATATAATAATTATCTTTAAAAAAATCAACTAAATAACAAGGATTATTAATTTTTTGATTTCTTAAAGTTAGTAGAGGTACAAATAAATTTAATAGTGAGAGAAATATATAACAATCTTGTCGAGTGGATAAAAGGTAGTGCTCTATACAGGTTATTTTCAGTTGCAAAGGTTGATGATCGTCAATTAAATAAAGTCGATCCCAATACTATTAATTTTATACTAACAAATCTTGATGGTACAAAAACAGAGATGGAACTGTTGCAGTGGCTTGGTAATTTTGACGAAGAAGATAGAGCCAATGCCGTTAAAATCCTCACGAGGCTGGTGTTTGTTGGTCAAAAAGAGCTTTATTTTCGAACCAATGAATTAGTTGAAAAAGTTGAAAATATTGTTGCAAAAGAAAGCCATATTTATTTTTTACCTATTGCCAAATACGGAAAAAGTGCAACGATGTTGAGCTATTATTTCAAGAAATCTGGTGTCTTCCAAAAGATGGAAAAAGATGGGAGAGCAACTTTCCTAGTTACTGATCAACAAATTATGGATTGCAAATTTGATGGTTCTTGTGCATTGGTATTTTTTGACGACTTTCTGGGCACTGGTGGGTCTTTTGCAGAATATTATGCTAAGGTAATGTTGTTGAGTGCGAACAAGATTGAAAGATTGGATACATTTGTAAGTGCACTTCATTTTATGCCCGCAGCGGTCGAAAAAATTAAGCATGTTGTACCTCATGCACAGATTGATGGACATCTACATGAGCCAATTTTTGGATCTACGCCCTTATTCTGGACGGACAAGTCAGAGCGTGATCTCCTGCAAAAACTTGCTACTGAGTACTTCACTTTAAAAAAGCTATGGGGTAATAAGCATGCCCTAGGATTTGAAGGATCGCAAGCTATAATCGGCTTCGCCTATCTTCCTCCGAACAACACTTTGCCGATTATATGGTCTTCAAAGAACCAATGGTGGCCTTTGCTGCCAAGGGACTATCAATTTATCCTAGAAGATTACGAACGCGATCGACAAGGTATAATGCATGCCGCTTCGCTGATGAATCTGGAAATCCCTCCCGGTTTTTCTCTCTATCACAATTATCCTAAAAATAAGTATATTCTGGCTAATATTTTATTGATGATTGAGAAGAAGATAGCCGAGCCAGTAATCGCAAGAAGTCTTGGTGTGAACGTGGACATGTTGGATAAGTTCATCGCTGTTGGACAGGAGATGGATTTCTTGAATGATGAGCATGATTTGACACATCAGGGCAGAGAAGAATTGGAAGATGTTAAGCTAGAAATACAAAAATTTAAAAATAATAGGAGCAAAAAAGTTAAGTTTGTAAAGAAGGACAACTATGTTCCAAAGGATTTCTCTAGAGTTTGATGTTTCTCCGTGCATTAGCGTATTTAGTGTCTTGACACTATGCTCGGTGCCATTAGGGCTGGGTTCTGTAAAGGTCTCTTTGAAGAGATATTTTATAATTTTAAATAATTGGGCGCTTATGGGTCTGTATTTAGTAGTGATGTATGGATAACGGATTCTCTAGGGATTTTTTGCGTAAGACTGCTATCGCTTATAAAAGGCCTCAAGAGTTAATTGAAAGGTTAGATCAGTACGCGGCCAAATTGATAGCAGACAGTTTGCCTGTTATCTTCTCACCATTACATCTAAGTATTTTAATGGGTATTGAAGAAGACGACTTCAATACGGTTCTTAATAAACGTCATAGCTATTATAAGCATTTTCGCATTAAGAAGAGACGCGGTGGATTCAGGTATATAAGCGCACCAAAAAATGAGCTGCTAAATTACCAATATTGGATCAAGGAGTTTATCCTGGATAGTCTTTCGTTCCCAGACTATCTAACTTCATATCGTAAGGGAATTTCAATTGCACAGAATGCGTTTCCACATCAAGGAAAAGAGCTCATTATCAAATTTGACCTTAAGGATTTTTTCGATCATATCACGCAAGATAAGGTTTTCGGGATGTTTAAGATCCTTGGTTTCAATGAATCAGTGGCGATAGATTTGGCAAGAATTTGTTGTATTGAATCTGTTCAACGCTACGGTAAAAGCTACAAAAAAAATGCTGTTATACCACAGGGTGCACCTACAAGTCCAACGATATCCAATTTTATAGCAAGCCGAATGGATATTAGGTTAAATGGATATGCTTTAAAAAATGGATTTTCATATACACGCTATGCGGATGACCTTACATTTTCAGGGTCAGTTAGCAATAAACTAAAGAAGTCGGTGATTGAGAATATTATTAGAAAAGAAGGTTTTTTGGTGAATAATGAAAAAACGACCTATGTGACATCCTCGAATAATCAGTTGGTTACTGGCATAAACGTTAATCACCACGCTTGCGTGCCAAAGAAGTTCAGAAAGAATATTCATACACATCTTCACAACTGCCTGAGATTTGGCCCATATGCGAATTTAGAGCGTTTAAATTCAAGTGATAAGATAAATTATAATGGTTGGCTTTTAGGTAATATTCACTATATATCTGCACATCATCTAGTAGAGGGAAAGAAGATGTTGAAGAAGTTCGAACAGATAAATTGGATTTAGTTGTTTATCCATCTGCTTTTGTCTTTAAACTTCAAAAGTTTGTAGTTTTTTCAATTTACCAAATCTTCGTTAATTTTGGATCGTTAGAATCCTCGCGTAATGAGGTGCTATTCTTATATTTTTTATAGTAAAAGTATTTTAAAATGCTATTAATCGTTAAACTGTCCTACAGCACTAACTAAATTATCAATGATAAATCAGTGTACGTCAGAGAAACTACACAAAGTCATTTAGAATTTATAGACCTCCATTATTTGGAACCGATTTTCATTAAAAAATGTACTAATACATTTTTTAATATTTTAAAATAGTTTTATTGACACTTTTAATTATATTTGCAATGTAAATATAGGAGTGTTATTATTATGGGAGAGTTTAATGTTGATGATTTATTGGGGAAGATCATTTCTGATATGAATGATGGAGGCTCGGAGACATTGGCCACTGTATTTGAGAAAAGGTTGGCTGATCTGGATATTAATCAGACCACTGCTGCGGAGATTATGGGAATTCAGCATCGAGGACTAGTTGGCGTCCTTAATGGTACATTGAAGAGAGTTGATTTCTTAACTTTAATAAAGTTATCTTCTTTTTTGCAAAGACCAGAAAGGGAGGTCTTAGAATTGTTTATGAAATCCTTTAGGGAGCAGCTCCCTTCAAAAGACAATCAGGAAAAAGTAGAGTTTATTCGAGATAATTTTGATCTAGCCACATTAAAGAAAGTTGGTTTTATAAATGACATTACCGACTTCGATGAGGTTGAGGAAAAAATCTGCAAACTCTTTCATTTGAGTAATGTGCTTGATTATAAGCCATCTAATATTGTTCCTGCCTTTAGTTCTGGTAAGATAAAAAAGACAAATAGCCTCAGTCAGAATATCTGGTTAACTAAAGCTGAAGAAATTTTGAAAGACCTTAATAATCCTTACACTTATAATAGAGATAAGTTAATAGAATTTTTTCCGAAAATAAGGTGGTATTCTACTCAGGAAAAACTTGGTTTAAAAGATGTCATATCACAGCTTTATAAGTGTGGAGTTAGTGTTGTTTTTATGCCTTCTTTTCCAAATCTACATGTACGTGGGGCAACTATTCCGGTAGATGGCAAACCAGCCGTGATATTGACTGATTATAAAGGGTTTTATGCTACATTATGGTTTGCTTTAATACATGAGTTATATCATGTTCTCTTTGATTGGGAAGAGATATCTCAAGGAAGTTATCACTTAAGTTTAGATGAAACAGAGAATGCAGTTCTGGCACAGAAGGAGATGGAAGCTGACAGTTTTGCTAGAAAATATCTTTTTTCTAAGGAGAAATCATCAATGATAAAAAGACACCTTAATAATCATCAAGAGGTAATAAAATTTGCCAAGTTTAATGATGTCCATCCATGTATGATTTATTTGTTTGAAGCTTATGATGCCGGTAATAAGGCAACTAATTGGATGAAAGCAAGAACCTATAATGTTGATGTATCTCAAAGTTTAGGAGATTTGAGTTCTGCTTGGGATAATCTTGAAAGTATTAACAGGTATGTACTCCGTAATAGACAACTATATAGTTAATTATGAAAAAAAGAGAAAATAATAAGATAGTTGATAGCTTTTCGCAACCTAATGTTGACAAAAAGCAAGACCAGCTGAGTAAGGAAGCTCTTCAAGAGTTAATTTTTGATCTTACAGAAGCGCCTGTTAAAGAAAAATTTTCTGATTTTAATCTTGACAGAGAGAATGAGAAGATACTATTAACAGGTGGAAGGGAAATCTCCTTGTCTGATATAAAGGACAACCTAGATAAGTTCATAACAGCATATGCATCTGAATATACTAAGCGGTTCCCTCAATCATTTTATGACGAGATTTATAGATTGAATAATTGGCCAATTCCCAAGAATAAGACGTTCCGTAAATATATTGTTGGTAGATATACTAATGAACTTATATATAGGAGGTTTACTAACGAGGGACTGTCAAAACTTCAAAGGGTGAATCCTTATGTGCAAATGTTTAGTAGAGCATTTAAGCATTTTCAATTTCTAAGTGATGAAGCCAAGATATTTCTTGATCAATTTATATACGAGGCAACGGAGTGTATGAAAGAATGTACTACATGGTATGAGTTTAGATTGAAATATGGATTGAAATATAACCTTAATGTACAATTGAGGATGTTTGAGGAGTTAGGTTTAAAAAAATAGATTAAGGAGATATGAAAAGTTAATAGTTTAGATATTGAGATGATAGATAAAATAAAAAACTCAGGAAGATCCTACTCAACCTGAGTCCTTATAAATTTTACATCATCATCAAGCCAATCAGCTAGGATTGAAAAGAAGATTTAGTAAATGCGTTCGTCTAAAAACGCTGCAAAGGTATAATTTGTTTTATATGCAGCAAAAATAATTCCACTTCTTCTTTTTCTGATTGATTTCATGGTCGCTTATTAGCGAAAGGTGTGAGAATATGTTGTTTTCACAGCTAGTCAACCATGTCAATGTTTTTTGACGGAAAGTTTATTAGATTTTAAAATGAATAAGGATGGAAAGAAAAGATTTCTTCGTACAGAAGAATTACAAAATGGAAAATTTTGTGGGCGGTGAAGGTTATGTACACTCTCATCAGTTAATTGACTTAATAAAAAATGAAGAAGTCAAAGATTTGATTGTAGCCAAATATGAGCTCGAAGATGATACTAGGATTGAATTTGATAAGATAGATTTACTTGTGCCATTGGTAAAGAAGTATACCTCTCGTTTTGAGCAAATCCGACTCATGGCTACCAACGACAACGTTATCACATCATTTGATGTAGATAATGATGTTATTTTCACGATTAAAAATGCTGAGATTGAAGGTGCAGTAGTAGATGAATTGATAGCTACAGGACTTTATAACTCCGTAAATATGTTTTATGAAGGAAGGAAATTAAGTCAGTACATCAATTTTTTGAAAAAGAATGTTCGAGATCAACATTTATTAAATGCGGTCAATACATCTTGGCAAGATCATTATTTGGAGAAAGGATCGAAATTATCACCGCGATTGTATCGATTGTTGTATGATAGTGTAGACGGAGGATATTTTTTAAAAAGTATTAATTCAGATAAGTACAGGGAGTATGGAGTGGCAGAAACTTTTGTATTAACAATTTTAGAATTACATCGAATTAGTACAGTTGAAGGACGTAGTTTCAATATCAGCTCCATTGCCTTAAGTGAGTCTAAAATCGAGATAATTCTCCCAAGTTCTCACCAAACGTATTTGAAAGAATTGGGATATATTCATCCATCAATAGCTATTCGCAATGAAGATCAAGGAAACACCTCAATTGGATTTTATAGTTCTTTAGAATTTAAGTTAGCTCATGAGGATGAGAACGGCAAACTGTATTTTTTTCCTAACAAGCGTGTTAAGGATATTAAATTAGATAAAACAATTAATCACACAGTAGTACCTAAAACATTCGTCGAGAGCTATGGAAGTATATCAGAATTCTTTCACGATATAGATTTCTTCAAAGAGGAGTTTTATTTCTTAAAGGAAGCCACTTCGCCGGACAGCTTACGAGCGAAGATAGAAGAAAAAATTATAAGTCCTCGTAGTCCATTTAGAGGAATAAAAGAATTGAAGGATTTGTTTACTAGGGACAAAGTTGGACATCTGGATAATCTAAGCACACTTCTAAAATTATGTGGAAAAGCTGAGATGATAGATATGAATTATGATTTGAAATTTGAGCTTCGGTATATAATTTCAAATGTTCTTCTATATGGTAAACATAAAGAATAAGGCGACTTAAAAAAGGTCTTTTTGTGAAAACAACAAAACCAACAGGTTTTCAGTTGGTTTTGTTGTTTATTCAGATGAAGAACCGCTAAACACGGTGAATTTGTGCTTTAGGGTAAATAAAATGACTCATTAGAACAACTCTGGTTTATTATTAACTTATTGACTAACTAATTTCATTAATTTAGCAATAATAGTTTCTAAAAACTGAACTGTATGTTTTTCCATCACCTCAAAAATTTCAGCCCTTATTCCGGCCATATTTATGACGGCATGAGAGTGCCGTTAATCAAGAAGAAAGACAGCTATATTGAAAAAAGTGATAGCCGTTTTGATTTGCTTAACCGTTTAGGCTATTTTCCTTTTAAAGAACTTTTACGGAACGATCAACCATATTTCATAAGCGATATTGAGTTGTTTGAATTTTTGCAGACCAATACAGATCATTTAGAAAATTACGAAGTCAGTTTTTTTATGGACTGGAATTTTCAGGCTAAAGAGAATTTTGTAGAACTATTTATTAATGGTTATGGACTCGGGATAAAGGAATTTAATAGCAACATTGTTCAGTCCAATACCCTTCCTTCTGAACAAAAAATATCTTATCTACGCAATTTCTGCCTATTCTGTCTTGATTTCTTATACTTTGATGGAGAGTTAGATAAGGGCTTGTTTTATAATTTAGGTTACTTGCAAGCTAATCTTTATCGGGGCTTTGTTGAAATCAATAATTTAGAAAGCGCCCAACCTGGGGGAAGCCCCGGATTGCGCTTTCATTATAACGGCTATGGTAAGAACTTAGGTAATATCAATAACGAAAATATAACCGAAGAACAACCCAGTGTCAAAGTCAAATCAGAAGTTAAGCCCTCCGAGTTTATTGATTTTGACCCTTTTGAATCCACTGATGATGTAACTGATAGTGAAGTTGTAGCAACCGAACGCATAGAGCTTCTTTGTAATTTAGAGGAAATTAAATCGTTATGGCTGATACTTACAGCCCCACTAGTCACCAAAAACGGTAAAGAAGAAGCGATATTTGATACTGATCAATTGTCGAAGTTTCTGGGGGCATCTTTTAGTTCGGGTGCATTTCCAGATGCTTTCATACCATATGACAAAGATTTGAATAAACGTACTTCTAAGGGCGATATGCGTCAAGTACTGAACGCATTAATGTATGCAACATACAACGTTAATCATGAATATAACCGTAAAGTTACACAAATGGAATACGTAGGTATTTTAAAAAGACACTTCACTGTCTTTTCAGGTTCTGAGCCTATGAGCATTAAGAACACAATGTCTACCAATAATCCAAAAGGCCTTGAAATAATAAAGAACAGCAAATTGGTTAATCCTTATGTAGAAGAATTGTTAAACATCCTTAAAAAACATAAATTATTACATTAATGACATTGTAAATTTATATGTTTTTGTGCTATTCCTTTGTGTCCATAAAACGAATATTATGGACAAAGAAAAAATCTTATTTACCGTCCTATCTAAAGAAGAGCTTTCCGCCATCATGGAAACATCTGTTAGAAATGTTATCGGTGAATGTGACATTAAAGCATCCGGTACAGACCAGTTACTAAATGCCAGGCAAGCAGCCAAACTAATCAACTACAGAAGACCTACGCTTTATGGTCTGGTCAGACAGAACAAAATCCCTTTTTCCAAAACAGCAGGCAAATTGCTGTTTTCCCGAAACAAATTACTGGAATGGGTCGCTAACGGTAAACATAGCCCCACAGCAAAAAGTCCCCCGCAAGAATAAGGTGTATAACTGCTTAGCTATATAACCGATAGGCTGTCTATCTATATAACCATATAGCTAGATAGTTGGCAGGCCATATATCTATATAACCAATACGCGGCATATCTGCATAACAATATAGCTGATAAGCAATATATCTACGAACCTATTATAGCGGGTTATGTGTAACAAAAACAGAGGACACATCCATGAACAGCATACCGTTAATGGGCTTGTGGTTATGTAAGACAGCATGTTCTAAAGTGGTAGAAAGGCGGTTCAGACAGTCAGTCCCCTTTCGGGGTTTGAGCAAGCGGAAGTTGGGCAGAGCCCTACTTTCTTGCCCCTACGCTATCACTAGATGGGTTCAAAGTATCCTCCGGGGATACTTTCAGGGGTTACAAGCCCCCAAACGCAATAAACAGGATACCCGGCGGTATCCTGAAAATATAGCCACTAGGCTATAGTAATACAGTGAAATAATAACATAAAATAACAGAAAGGAGCGCAATTTATGAAAATGGATATTATCACAATGGAAGACTTACAACAGTTCAAGACGGATTTTTTGGAGGAAATGAAAGGTATCATAGGGCAGAAAAAAGAAAGCCAGAACAAACAATGGTTAAGAAGTTCCGAGGTCAGGAAAATGTTAAACATATCGCCCGGTACTTTGCAGAACCTCCGCGTTAACGGCACGTTACCGTTCCGTAAAATTGGCGGTAGTATGTTTTACAGCAAATCAGAGATAGATCAGATCATGGAAGGAGGACAAAATGCAAAGCTATAATATGGATTACCTGAGCATACAAAAACACGCCCTTAGTAGTTACTTTGAGCATGTGGCATCGGATGAACGATTGTTTCCAACTCATATCAGCCTGTTTATGGCCTTGTTTTATTTCAGTAGTGGAGAACACCCCGGCGCACCTTTTCAGATCAGCAGGCCAAAGTTAATGCGTTTTTCACGCATCCGATCAATAGCAACCTATCATAAAAATATTAAGGACTTGGTAAGTTACGGCTATATCGAATATAAGCCCTCATGGCATCCCCAGAAGGGTACACAAATCAGGCTGACTTTTGAAACAATAGATAACAGATAAGCAGATGGAAGATCTTAATGTTAAATCTATACGTTACCCGGTAACGGTAGATGATAAGCTGGAAAAACTTACTTTAAAATTTGGGCGTACCAAGCGGCTGTTTTTCATTCAGATGGTTGACTATTTCTATAAGAGCAAGAAAGACCCCTCAGACCTTAGCGATGAAGTATTGAAAAAAGAGCTAATTAACGGCGTAAGCAGGATCATTTCTTTTATCCGCCAGCAGGAAAGCGATTTCCTCATGCCTATTTTGTCGGACATTGGAAACCTTATTGCTATCGCAAATGTACACACCAAATACTTTAAAGGCATTAGCCAATATGCGTTAAATGATGAAGAGCAGACCAAACAAATCCTTATGCGTATGGCACTTCTCGACAAAGCTATTGCCATAACACAAGCCAGTCTGGATGATAAGGCAGTATTAAAAGCCAACTTCAAAAAGATACTGGAGTATTATATCACGCACCGTGAATCATTGGGCTGGCCTGTATCCGCTGTAAAAAAAGAAGAACTGCAAAGTCATGTAAGGGATTCCCTCAAAAAATTATAATGTATGTTTATCAACATCACAGCATCCGAGACAGGCAATAACAAAGGGAGCAGCGGCGCACTGGTCAATTATCTGGAAAAGGAAAACCACCTGCAACCCGAAAAAGGCAGAGGCTTACCACAGGAAAATTGGTTTAATGGTACAGGAAACGAAATCAGCCGGCAGGAAGTCAGGATGAAGATAGACCGTAATATTGCTAAACTCGGCCGTAACGACAATAAGTTTTTTCTGATTAATATCAGTCCGAGCCAAAAGGAACTAGCACACCTGTTCGCCAAATATGGCGAACAGGGTGCAAAGGACAAGTTAAAGCAGTTTGCAGTGAAGGTAATGGACGAATACGCCCGGAATTTCAAAAGACCAGGCATTAACAGTCACAAAGATTTAGTTTGGTTCGGGAAACACGAAAACTACCGTTATTACAGCCACAACGATAAAGAAGTTAAAAGTGGGACGAGGCAAAAGGGAGCGCGCAAAGAAGGCCGTCAAATGCACATACAGATCATTGTCAGCCGTAAGGACAAGAACAATACCATAAAATTAAGCCCGCAAAATACCTCAAAAGGGACAAATAAAGAACATTCTGAAAAATTAGGACAGTTTAATCGTACTGCCTTTAAACAATCCGGGGAAAGTCTTTTTGATGAGTTTTTTGAATTTGAAAGGGGGCTGAAAGATAGCCTAGCTTATGCCAATACCATGAAGAACGGAACAGCCGTACAAAAATCACAGATGCAATTATTAGGCAATCTACCTGAACATCACACCGGGCAGAATAATATGATTAGAGAATTAAGCAGGAACGTGGCAAACGGGCTTTTTGAAACCACAGGACAGATGGTCGCATCCGCACCAAATACGGGAAAGGATTTACTTACTATTTTATTGGAACCTGTTTATGAAGCACCACAAATAAACCCCGAAGAAGAAGCCGCAATCCGCAGGAGAAAAAACAAGAAAGGAGTTAGCAAAAGTAGATAATCAAAAAATTATAGATTCCAGTCCTCAATTATTAAAAATTGATATGCCTTTTAGCTTGAAAAAATCCTTTCTAATTTTTTCAAAATCTTTTCCAAATTCACTTCTGGTATTGTATTCATTATATAGTGTATTTGCATACTTGAATAGAAATGACGAGAGAAAAGAAATCGCATTAATTTGATTTTCCAACCTCGAATCATTATTAATTGATAAAATACCCCTTATTAAATCTCTCTCCTCAAATTTTAAATCTTTGTTTATCAATTTTTTATCTAAATCTAATAAAGAGGAGTCACCATGATAATTTAATTTATTCCTTAAATGAGATGGAAATTCCGATTTGAAATATATGAAATAATTTAATAGAGATTGAAAAATAGTCTTTTCATCAGCATCACAAAATGGCAAGAACTCCCTAATCGTATTTTCTAATTGAATCCAACTGAGTTTATGAACTCCCTCTCCTTTATTACTTAAATTTAATATTATGTTACCGTTTGCACTTTCCCCGTTATAGCTAAAATAATAGTTGCCAGGTTTGACACTTATGATAGTACCATACATGGCTAAGCTAAAATTTTCCAAATTTCTGGCTTGGTCTTGTTGCAAAAAAATAAACCCTTTTCGCATCAAACGAAAAAAGGCGGTCATGGAAAAAAAAGATAGATAATACATCGTCACGAAAGACCACGTTGAAGAGTTATTTTTTGAAACAACGAAATCATTATATTGAACGAAACATTTGTTCATAAACAGCTCAATATCACAATGTAAAGCCTTGTAGAAATCTGACTTAGATATTTCTATTTCATAAATATTGGCTGAAATTTTACGCAATTCAATGAGCTGAGTTGTCAAGACTTCCTTGAAGCCCCAATGTTCAACCTTAGTTTTTTTTATGCCATACCCAATGCTGGGAATTATAGATTCGTTCCTTATTCGGAAATAGTTCTGACCAAATAATTCCATTAAAATAGATCTTCACTATCCATAGCATTATATCGCTTCTCATATCCATTAAGTTCTCTCCGCATATCAGAAACAACCTTGTTGAAAGTTGCGTTACTTGTACCTGTATAAAGATCAAAAGCAATTCTGGAAATTGGGTCTAAACTATTGGTCAACGATTCGACCTTTAGGTCTCCGCTATCTTTTAAGGCGGCATCTATTATTTCATTAAAGATCGCAAATAAAGACCTAAATAATGTTGAATTTGTTAGTTTTGCTTTTTCGGATTTACTTCTCTTAAATACGAGTTCCGCCGCTTCGAGATAGTTTTTGACCCCTTTGTAGACTGTATCGATATCCTTATCTTGGAAAAAACCACTTTCAAAAAGTTCATTTGTAGCTTGGTTAAATGAAACTCTAGTAATTTTACCAACTTTACTCTTAGCTGGTGACATTAATCCAGCTAAAACACTCTCTTTGTTTAATCTATCAAACAAATCCCTTTGCTTTTCTTCTTTTTTAGACTCCCTTCCTGAAAGATTTTTAATATCAAGTAACAAAGTTGTAGGAACGCCTTTTTGGGTCGTATTTATATCAATAAATAGATTAACCTCAGAAGCAGTATTTAATCCGTTAAATATTACTACTGGTATATCATAAGTTTTTGTTGCTTTTAGCAATCCATATAGTCTATGTTGCCCATCCAAGACCATAAAGCTACTTGGTGAGGTTAGGAAAGCAATCTTTCCCGTTTCTTTGTCAAACCTGAATTTTGCGGTATCTTGAGCACTAAGGATGAGTGCCGAGGGTATAATTCCCTTATTTTCATCTAAGTATTTAGCGATATCTTTAGCTCTAGATTCATTTAGAGTTCTCTGAAAACCTTTTTCTGCATCTTCATCTCTTCTGGAAATAAAGCATACTTGCTCTAATATACTATTTGGCAATATTGCTACATAGAATACTTTATTATTTTGTGTGCAATCTAAAGCATTATAACGGACTGTTTTGGGTGGCATAAAAATGTGTTTAAGTAATTGTTCAATTCGCCAATTAGAATTAGTTTGTGGTTATTAACGACTAACTACCCATTTTAAATTCTAAGCACAAAGACGGTATTCGATTGTACTTCAATAAAGAGATTTCATCTGGATTGAGAGGTTAAAAATTAAGTTACTTGCTTTTTTTTAATATTTCTATTTTATCCTGCTCACTTTGTAACAGTCGTTCCAGAAGGGCAACCTTTTCATCGTAAAGTTCAATTATCTTTTCCAATGGATTTATGGTACACAAATAATTGTTGTTATTTGAACTGCTATCAGTAAAAGTGTTGCCTATAATATTAAACACTGCTTCGTCATTAAAATTTCGTATCCCTTCGCTCGGCACACCTAATACCTTGGCAATTTGTTCTAAAAGCTCTTCTTCAATCTTCTCGCTTTGTTCGATTTTAGAAACAGTTTGCTGGCTAATACCCAATTCCATAGCCATTGCTTCCTGCTTCATTCCTCTTAACTCACGAATCCGACCGATTTTTCTTCCAATATGCAAGTTGTTAAGTTTGGTTGTTGTTTCCATAGGAACAAATATAAAAAATTATCACGCAGTAAAAAACAAGTAATCAGGCGTAATATACCACGCATTCCGGTTCGGTACGTACCTGATCGGGATGAGATTTGGTTTTTAATCAAACGCTAGTTATTATGGAAACACAAATCTCATTACCTGTATTCGAGCAAAAAGCTCATTTTAAAGACTTCATACAATCTATTGTTCAGAAGTTCCAACCCCTACAGATTTTCTGTTTTGCAAGAAATGCTTTATCAGAAGAGACGGCAGGATGTTTTTTTGAAGAGCAAACAAAGTATAAATGTAATTACTGTTTGCTTTTGGTTACCGAAAGTCCCACCCGAATTGATTATGAGGTGCAGGATTTTTCAAATACACATTATAAACATGGGACAATTACCATCTTATGTCATGGAAGAGAATCAATCGAAGAAGCCATAAAAGCCAACAGCCGCTTTTTCATTACCGTTTATAGGGTTGGAAAATTGATCTACAGCCATGATGGCATGACCAATCTTGATTTTCCCTTTTGTTTTATTCCCAGTGTAGCTGCAATAAAAGCAAAAAAACACTTTGATTACATACTGCCGTTAGCAGAAAGTTTCCTGATTGGTGCAAGTGAATGTCTGAATAAAGAACAGTATAATGTTTGTGTATTTATGCTCCATCAAGTAGTTGAACAAACATGTATTGGATTAATCAGAGTTTGTCAGGCTTATCGTTCAGAAATACATAATCTCCATAGGCTCTTACGCTTATGCTGTAGTTTTTCGTATGAACCGATCAAAACGTTTTTATCTGGCAGCTACGAAGACGAAAGGCTGTTTGATATATTACAAAAAAGCTATTCTGGTGTCCGTTATAAAAATTCATTTGTTGTTTTAGCTGATGATGCTTGGCTATTGTACAACAAAGCTGTAGTGTTTATAGCACTTGCTAAGGATATGTGTACCAATAAAATAGTACAGCTACAGCAGGAAGCCGAGCAATACAAGGAACTTGCCGGAGAAAGTGAGGTGGACGATGAATAAGGCAATTAAATCACCACCTGCCGGGTTACAGTTCTTTAAACTTCCATTTGAAAAAGGCACACTAAGGCTGACCCGGTTAACCCTAGACAAACATTCTGATTTTAGGAGAACAGAACGACCTTATCAAAGCATTGATGTCCGGAAAATCTCTTACCATAACGAGATATTGACTATTGGCATTGAACTCGAAAACGAAAATAAAGAAAGGGTTTATTTACAGGCAACGGCTACAGAATTGCTGGTAAGTTGCAGTGTAGATACCCATGAAGCCTATTTAAGCCGTCATGCTTATTTGGCTTTAAATCGATTGATTCACTTCGATGACCACTATGATTTTGACAAGTATTATTGGCCGGGATTCTTTGATACGAAAACAGGCAAAAGTAAATTCCTGACTGTAATTAATGACAGGCAGGGTTTAGATGTATACCTGAAGCCTAGATATTCTAATTTCTATAAACCGGAACAGCAACTAATATACCCGCTTAACGATACAAGAGATAAAGTGCGTGTGAATCTGAAGCAAGCCAAAGAAAGTATCGCAGGCGAAAACGGTGAGACTATAGGTTATTGTTTGGCCGATACATTATTAAGATCATGGCATTCTAATCACCTTCCTTTCTTAATTCCTTATTCGGGACTATTGACAAACAAAAAGGATGCTGTTAAGACCTACGTGAATTTCATTAAAGATCAAAAGGACTTACCTGTACTGGATTATACACCTGTTCAGCAAAAGCTAAATCAACTTTGCTTTAAAATGATGGAACTGGCTTTAATCAAGTCGCCTGAATATCAAAGCACTGAAAAAGAAAAGGAAGACATTAAAAAGGATAACATCCGAAAAAGAGAGAAAGTATTCCTTTTATGGCAACAGGCAATTCCGCTATTGAAATGTCAGTTATTTGCCAGTCATTACCATACGCTTGGTATGAAGAACATAGTCGGTAAACCCAGAAAAAAAGATATGCCCGTCTGTTCTTTTTCTATGGAAGTTCCTAGAATTTGCTTCCTGTGGCTGGATAAAGGGGATTATTACGAATTAAGGTTACGCTTTAAAGTGGGTAAAAAAATATTCATACCGGAACAACGCAATGTTACATTTTTCATCAGTGCGAAGAATGACCCCAAAAGGTTCTATCTGCTGGAAACCTTAACCGATTATACTGTTCTGACCTATTTTGAAGAACGGAAACTTAATATTTCAGTACTTAAAAGCCATTATCAGCAACATTTTAAAGGCTTTAAGGAACAATTGGCAAGGGTCTATGAATTTATAGAAAGTCCTAAACCTTCAATTGCAATTAATTAACTAATCTGTATGGACTTAAATCTTATTATTATGGAAGACGTAATGAAAGAGCTGGATTTCCAGCCCGCAAACTTAACCAACTATGAAATGGAAAATCCTTTGAACGTGATGATCGACTTTTTTGGCAATCATGCCCTGCATGATATAAGGGAGAAAACATGGCAACTTTACAAAGGGTGGATAAATGCATCATCTGATTTTGCCGAGGGAAAGGAAAGTACCGATATGCTGTTTTTTTATACCCAACTTATAAACTTTATGAATGCAAGCTATATATACACCGAGAAGAAGAAGTCAGAACTGTAAAAATTTGAAGCCTTATGTATAATTGCAATGGCCATGTTTCAAAGGCCAATAAATAGAAGCCACCACAGCAATGCAGTGGCTTTTATCATGAATGGATAGGCTCTTTTAATTTATCCCCACGCTCGGTGTGGCTTGCGAAACCCAGACGCACTGTCTTTGCACTGTTCTCGCTTTTGGCATTTACGGAGTGGTGGCCGTCAGTTTCCTTCGGTTGAGGCCTGGACATTGCAGAGCCGAACGTTCAGCCACTTTTGGCGCACTTTACAAGGACTAAAAGCAAGCCCGAAACAACGTTTCAGGCTTGTTTGGCGTTTATACCGCTGTCTGGAATTTCTCCCGTAGTATGGCTACATCCGCAATTATTTTATGGTCTGTAGCATCAATAGCCAGTATTTCATCTGTAATTATTTTACCAGCTATAGCTTTTACAGCTACAGCGGGGCTTGCGGCAAACATTTCTCTTAATGGTGCCATGTCATTACCCACTTTTTCATCCAATATCTTAGCGTAAAGCTGGGTAGTACGTAGGTTAGTATGCCCAAGCATTTTAGAAACACTTTCAATCGGTACACCGTTCATTAAGGTTACTGTAGTAGCGAAAGTACGTTTGGCAATGCGGTTGCCCAGCTTTTTGTCTACTTCCGAAAGGGCGGCAATTTCTACCAGATATTCGTTCATTTTCTGGTTACTGGAAACAGGTAAAGCCTTTCCTTGATTAACGCATACAGGACAGTCTTTATATTTGTTCAGTATGACTTCTGCAACGGGAAGTAAGGGAATTGCTGCTCTTGTATCTGTCTTTTGTCTGTAGGTCACTATCCAGCGTTCTCCGTCAACCCCGATACCAATATCTGATGACTTTAGTTTTTGAACATCCGCATAAGACAACCCTGTATAGCAACTGAACAGGAAAAAGTCCCTTACCTGTGAAAGTCTTTGTGTGGTAAAATCCTTTTGCGCTATTCTTTGCAGTTCATCCGCTGTCAGGTAATTACGGTGTACTTCTTTGGATTTTAATTTATAGCCAAAGAAAGGATCGCTACTGATCCATTTGTTACTTACGCAAATGCGGATGATCTTTCCTAAGTTTTTAAGGTGTTTGACAGCGGTATTGTTGGTGTTTGCTTTTTGACTGCGCAGGTAAAAATCAAACCCGCTGATAAATTCATGGTCTACATATTTTACCTTCAGGTCGCTTTTACGGTATTGAAAAGAGAGATATTCCGAAACGTGCCTTCCAAGTACTTCAAATCTTTTGAGCGTTCCTTTGGCATAATCTTTCCCTACTAAAACTTTCATGTTCTTATTATGCGCTTTGATGGCTTCACACAAGGTATGCGCTTTTTTTGCTTTGCCCAGATACCTTAATTTAACATTTTCAGCGGTTATGTCTTCTTCTTCTACACATGATAGCGTATGTGAAGCAGTAACGCCCGCTTTCATTTTGTCCAGATAGGCATTAAAGTTTTTGGTTTCTTCCTTTGTGCCTGTCATGTGTCCGGCCTTCGTATTCCATAGCCCTGGTTCACATTCCCGGCTGGTAGCAAGTTCGGCACGTTTGCCGTCAACGGTAATTCTTAAATAAACAGGAACAGCACCTTTAGTGTAATTTTTTGGCTTTTTCAGGTAGAAAAGCAGACTGAAACTTGTTTTCATAATCAACTGATTTAAGGTTAACAAAAGTAGCCTTGCAGTCAGTGTACGTCAAGTCGTTCAATAGATGAAGTTTCTGTAAATCAGAAACTTACATTCAATTTGGTGAGTAAATAAACAACTAAATTACTCACCGAATCACTCACTTTTTATATGTGATTTTTTGAATATTTTAGTGTTAACCGTAAAAGCAAAAAGCCTGCAATCAATTGATTGCAGGCTTTTGTACGTTTTGTTACTATTCTTTGTGATCCCGCTGGGATTCGAACCCAGGACCACTACATTAAAAGTGTAATGCTCTACCAGCTGAGCTACGGAATCATCTCTTCTTAAAACGTCTCCGTTTGTTTGAAGTGCTGCAAATGTAGGGTTCTAAT
Source organism: Pedobacter nototheniae (assembly GCF_032678625.1). GTDB lineage: Bacteria > Bacteroidota > Bacteroidia > Sphingobacteriales > Sphingobacteriaceae > Pedobacter > Pedobacter nototheniae_A. Next base: position 144,810 of record NZ_JAVTSO010000008.1, read on the forward strand.
GCATGTTTTGCAAATATTTTTTCTCAAAATCCCTTAGTTTGTTGATTTATAGGAAGATTAATTATTGTGCAGATAATTTAAATATGAGGCTACAGGCCGGAGATCCAAATTTAACAGGATTTTAGGGCTTTATCGACTTGTTTTCGGATTCAAAAGATTAATTATTTACCCGATGTAGTATAATTTGAAAATCACGCAAACGTTTGATGGTGTAATTTTTAAATTATTTGTTTAGTTTGGCACCATCAATCAAAACCAATCCATAACCAAACTATGCTGACCCAAAACACACAAAACCCTTCAAGAGGACCAAAACCACTTGTAATCATTTGCATTCTGTTTTTTATTTTCGGATTCGTAACCTGGGCAAACGGAACCTTAATTCCATTTTTCAAGTTATCCTTCGGTTTATCTGATATTCAGGCATTCTTAGTTACTTTCGCTTCTTATATGGCTTATTTCTTTTTAGCCCTTCCAGCTTCCTGGATTTTGAAAAAAGTAGGATTCAAAAATGGAATCATATTAGGCTTAATTGTGCTGGGCATTGGTTCTTTAATATTTATACCGGCTGCACAAACCAGAACATTTGGATTGTTTTTAACAGGTATTTTTGTACAAGGCGCAGCCTTAGCTTTATTGCAAACTGCTTCTAACCCATATTTAACAATTATTGGTCCGATAGAAAGTGCTGCAAAACGCATTAGCATGGCCGGCATCTGCAATAAGTTTGCCGGTATTATTGTACCATTTATTATGGGAACCTTATTTCTTAAAAATGCATCAAATATTGAGAAAAAGATAGAAGCGGCTACCGGCATTGCAAAGGAGCAATTATTAAATGATGTACTTGGGCGTGTAAATATGCCTTACATTGTGTTGGCTATAGTTTTTTGCTTATTTGCCCTGGTAATTAAGTTTACCAGTTTACCCGAAGTGCATGTAGAAGAAGATGTAGTAGATGAAAGCAATGGAGCCGTTGTGGAGCATAAAAGCATATTCCAGTTTCCGCATTTGTTTTTAGGTGCCTTTTGTATTTTCGTTTACGTAGCGGCAGAAGTAATGGCTGGTGATATTATTGGTGTTTATGGTAAAGCCTTAGGAATCAGCCCTGATATTAGCAAGTACTTTACGGCGCTAACCTTGTCTGGAATGTTAATTGGTTATATTTTAGGTATTATCGCCATTCCTAAATACATCTCACAGCAATTTGCGCTTCGCATTTGTGCTATTTTAGGGATTGTTTTTACTTTGGTAGCTTATTTAACAACAGGTTATACCTCTGTTATTTTTATTGCACTTTTAGGTCTTGCAAATTCTTTAATGTGGCCGGCAATTTTTCCGCTGGGCATTAGTCATTTAGGTAAATTCACTAAAACCGGATCAGCAATTATGATTATGGGTATTGCAGGTGGTGCGGTATGGCCTTTATTGTATGCGTATTTGAAAGATCATTTACATTTAGATTTCCAGCTATCTTATTTTATAACGGTTTTACCTTGTTACCTATTTATCCTGTTTTTTGCCGTAAAAGGACATAAAGTAGGTTTAAAATTAAAATAAAGAATCTTAAAATAGTTTCAAAGCCCAATCCATATCCGGTTGGGCTTTTTTATGCCGTTAATTTTCCCTTATTTTGGGCAATTATTTAAATGAGGAATAACCTCATATCTCAATATTCATATCTGATAATGAACAAAGCTATTTTTTTGGATCGTGATGGTGTTTTAAATCACGAAATGCACGATTACATTTGCCGTGTAGAAGATTTTAAAATTCTTGATTACCAAATTCCGGTACTTAAAAAACTATTTGACGAAGATTACCTCTTAATTGTAATTACCAACCAGGGCGGTATCGCTTTAAAAAGATATAGCGAAGAAGAATTGGCAATTATGCACCAGTTGTTGCGCAATGCCTTTACTAAAAAAGGAGCAGAGATTGCAGCGTTTTATTATTGCCCGCATCACCCAACGGTTTCGGGCGATTGTAAATGCCGCAAACCAAAATCAGGTATGCTTTTAGATGCTATTGATATGTTTGATATTGATCCGGCGTTATCAGTTATGATTGGCGATAAGCCGCGCGATGTTGAGGCGGCAAACGGAGCGGGAGTGAAGGGCATTTTAATTGAGCCTGATGAACAAATTAGCTATGAAAAGATTAAAGAAGTATTAGGTGCATAAATAAACTATTTCATTTTTAATATTAAAATCCTGAGTTTTAAATCGATACCGCCGGCTTATAACTTAGGATTTTCTTATTTATGATTCGGGCGTTTTAACACGCTGTTCGTTATATCTTTTTTGCCGCCCTTGATTACAGCCCGGTGTTTAAGCAAAAAAGGATGTCACTTCCATCGTTAACGCCTATATTTTCCGGTATAATAAAGCTATAATTTTTATTTCTTACCCGGGTTAAGGTTCAATAGCCTCCGATTGAAATGGCAGCCCAATTTTTCTATTGGGCTATAATGGAAAACGGGAGTATGGTAACCTATTTACGCAGAAACCTGCGCTTCAAATGGTTATTTTGACCCTGTATTCCTCTATTTATTAAGTTATTTACTTGTACCCTCGGTAGAAAAACAATGTAAACAAAGAAGCCCGCATCAAACGATACGGGCTTCTCTTATAAAATAACTTAACGCTTATTTACCTGCAGCCTTAGCATGATCTGCCAGGAAAGTAGCTAAACCGCTATCGGTTAATGGGTGTTTTAATAAACCTACGATTGCAGTTAAAGGAGCTGTAATTACATCAGCGCCTAATTTTGCACAATTTACAATGTGCAACGGACCACGGATAGATGCGGCTAAGATTTGAGTTTCGTAACCGTAATTATCAAAAATAGTTCTGATGTCTTCGATTAAAACTAAACCATCGCTTGAAATATCATCTAAACGGCCTAAAAATGGAGAAACATAAGTTGCACCAGCTTTAGCGGCTAATAACGCCTGTCCGGCAGAGAAAATTAAAGTACAGTTGGTTTTAATTCCTTTTGATGAAAAGTATTTAATCGCTTTAACACCATCTTTAATCATCGGTACTTTTACAACAATTTTAGGGTTTAAAGCCGCAAGTGCTTCACCTTCTTTAACGATTTCGTCGTAAGTAGTCGCAATTACCTCTGCACTTACATTATTGTCAACAATATCGCAAATTGCTTTATAGTGGTTAATTACATTTTGGTCGCCGGTAATGCCTTCTTTAGCCATTAAGCTCGGGTTGGTGGTTACGCCATCTAAAATGCCAAGATCTTGTGCCTCTCTGATTTGATCAAGATTAGCTGTGTCAATAAAAAATTTCATGTTTATAAATTCTTAAGTGATAATTAGGTGTAAACCCTGAAGAATTTCGTGTCCCCCTTCAGGGGAATGGGGGAGTAAAAAAAAAGGGCAAGCACCTCTTATCGCACCGCTACAACCTTCTACCCTTGCTGCGTTCCCGCCCTGGGGGGATTCAAAGGGAGCTGGTCGTAAAAGACTTGCCCGCCACAAAGGTAGAAAAACAAGTTGTTTTACAAAATTCATTTTTCTATTTTTTTGAATAGTAAAGCTATGTTGTTGATTGTTAAATTAATATAATTATTAAATTATTTTTAGTTGCTGCTTTTGGCTGCCAATAATTGTTTTTTTTAGGTTGAATTGCATTTTTCGGTCGTTTTTTAGAAGATTTAAATCATATAATTTATGGATTAGTAAAATGTTTTAGTACTTAAAAAGGCTCTTTTTAGCGTTTTTTTAATAAAATTACTGATTATCTAAATTGTAAATTATTGGTTTGAATTTTACGAATATGATAATTAACTTAATTTAAATTACTTTAAAACTAAAATTATCCTAAAAGGAATGTAAAGTCTATAATTTGTAATCGATTTCTTTTATCTTAGTGTTTCCTATACACTAACAACTAACGAGCAAAAGAATGAAATTAAACAGTGGATTGTACGATGCACAATTTGAACACGATGCCTGCGGTATTGGGTTCGTTGCGCATGTGAAAGGGCGGAAATCGCATCAGATCATCTCAGATGCACTTACTATTTTAGAAAATTTAGATCACAGAGGCGCTTCGGGAGCTGAACCAAATACCGGAGATGGCGCAGGGATTATGATTCAGATTCCACACGAGTTTTTCTATGATGAATGTCTGAAAACAGGATTTAGTCTTCCTGCAACAAATAATTACGGCGTAGGCATGCTTTTTATGCCTAAAGATTTAAGATCAAGGGAAGAGTGCAGGGAATTAATTTACCGCGCTGCAGAAAAATTAGGGCTTGAAGTTTTAGGTTTTCGAAAAGTTGATGTAGATACTACAGATATTGGAAGTATGGCCCTTTCTGTTGAGCCAGAAATTGAACAGGTTTTTATTGCCCGTCCTTATGCTGTTGCTCCTGGTGCCGATTTCGAGCGTAAGCTTTATATATTTAAAAACTATCTGATTAAGCTGATTTTGAATACCGTAAATGGTGGTAAAGATTTTTATATTGTTTCCTTATCTGCACAAACCATTATTTATAAAGGGCAGTTAACTTCTTTACAGGTACGTACATACTTTAAAGATTTAAGCGATAAACGCCTGGTTTCTGCTTTGGGTTTGGTGCATTCTCGTTTTGCAACCAATACTTTTCCTTCATGGAGATTAGCGCAACCCTTTCGTTTTATTGCGCACAATGGAGAGATTAATACTTTACAGGGAAATTTAAACTGGTTCAGGGCAGGTGTTAAATCATTCGCATCTGCTTATTTTACACCTGAAGAACTGGATATGTTATTGCCGGTTATAGACGAAACCAATTCTGATTCAGGTTGTTTAGATAACGTAATTGAATTATTACTTCATGCTGGCAGAACATTGCCTCATGTATTGATGATGCTTGTACCCGAAGCCTGGGATGGTAACGAGGATATGGATCCGCTTAAAAGAGCTTTTTACGAATTTCACGCTACTTTAATGGAGCCCTGGGATGGGCCAGCTGCAATTGCCTTTACAGATGGTAAATTAATTGGTGCTACTTTAGACCGTAACGGCTTACGTCCTTCGCGTTATGCCATTACTTCTGATGACCGGGTTATTATGGGGTCAGAAGCAGGTGCTTTAGCTATAGATCAAAGTACAATTATAGAAAAAGGCCGTTTAACGCCGGGCAAAATGTTTGTTGTAGACATGGAGCAGGGCAGGATTATTAGTGATGATGAAATAAAAACACAGGTTTGTACAGCCAGTCCGTATGCAGACTGGTTAAATCAGTATCAAATCCGTTTAGAAGAATTACCTGAACCACGTGTAATGTTTACGGGTCTTTCTAAAGAATCGGTACTTAAATATCAGCAGGTTTTTGGCTATAGCAGAGAGGATGTAGATTTATTGCTTAAGCCAATGGCTTTAGAAGGTAAGGAACCTATTGGATCAATGGGAACCGATACACCTTTAGCCATCCTGTCGAAACAACCACAGCACTTATCTAATTATTTTAAACAGTTATTTGCGCAGGTAACCAATCCACCAATTGATCCTATCCGCGAAAAAGTGGTGATGAGTTTAGCTGGTTTTATGGGTAATAATGGTAATCTTTTAGAAGAAAGCCCAATGCAATGCCACTGTGTGGGTATTAAACACCCAATTTTAACCAATCAGGAATTAGAAAAATTAAGAAGTATAGATACCGGGGTTTTTCAGGCCAAAACTTTACAAACCTATTTCAGGGCTGATGGGAAACCTGGTGCCATGGCTAAAGCTTTAGACCGCCTTTGCCGTTACGCAGTTGATGCTGTTGAGGATGGTTTTCAGGTTATTGTGCTAACCGATAGGGCCATCGATTCTGAACATGCGGCCATGCCTTCGTTATTAGCCGTTTCGGCTGTGCATCACCATTTAATCCGTAAAGGTTACCGTGGTGCTGTTGGTATTGTGGTAGAAGCCGGCGATGTTTGGGAAGTTCATCATTTTGCTACTTTAATTGGTTTTGGTGCAACGGCGGTTAACCCTTACTTAGCTTTAGAAACCATACATGGTTTTACGGCAGAATCGGGTTTATCAATCGAAACTTTAACTAAAAACTATACTTACGCCGTAAATAGCGGTTTGTTAAAGATCTTCTCAAAAATGGGAATCTCGACCTTGCAATCTTATCACGGCGCGCAGATTTTTGAAATTTTAGGTTTAAACAAGCAAGTTGTTAATACTTATTTTACAGGTGCGGTTTCGCGCATTGGAGGTTTAGGTTTAGATGAGATTGCGCACGAAACCTTAATTAAACACCGTCGTAGTTTTGGCGTTTCTACACAAACAGAAAATTTGTTGCCAGCTGGTGGTACTTATAAATGGCGCAGAAGGGGCGAACAGCATTTGTTTAACCCACAAACCATTCATTTATTGCAGAATGCAACCCGTAAAAACGATTACCATATTTTTAAACAATACTCTAAACTGGTTAATGAGCAAACACAACAGGCTTATACCATTCGCGGTTTGTTTGAGTTTAACTATAACCGTCCTTCAGTACCTTTAAATGAGGTTGAATCTACTGAGTCCATCTTAAAAAGGTTTGCTACCGGAGCCATGTCTTTTGGGTCTATTTCTCACGAAGCCCATTCTACACTCGCTATTGCCATGAACAGGATTGGCGGTAAAAGTAATACCGGCGAAGGTGGTGAAGATGAAATGCGTTATACCAAATTACCAAATGGCGACAGTATGCGTTCGGCCATTAAACAGGTTGCATCTGCACGTTTTGGGGTAACCAGTTATTATTTAACCAATGCAGACGAACTGCAGATTAAAATGGCGCAAGGGGCCAAACCGGGTGAAGGTGGGCAATTGCCTGGGCACAAGGTAGATGACTGGATTGCAAAAGTCCGTCACTCTACACCAGGGGTCGGTTTAATTTCTCCACCGCCACACCACGATATTTACTCTATTGAAGATTTAGCCCAACTGATTTTTGATTTAAAAAATGCAAATCGTGAGGCCAGGATTAATGTTAAACTGGTTTCTAAAGCTGGTGTGGGTACCATTGCGGCAGGGGTGGCAAAAGCACATGCCGATGTAATTTTGGTATCTGGCTTTGATGGTGGTACAGGTGCTTCTCCGTTAACATCCATCCAGCATGCTGGTTTACCATGGGAATTAGGCCTTGCAGAAGCACATCAAACGCTGGTTAAGAACAGACTGCGTAACCGTATTGTTCTTCAAACAGATGGGCAACTAAAAACGGGCAGGGATATTGCAATTGCTGCGCTTTTAGGTGCCGAAGAATGGGGCGTTGCAACTGCAGCCCTGGTTACTTCCGGCTGTATTATGATGCGTAAATGCCATTTAAATACTTGTCCTGTTGGTGTTGCAACGCAAGATCCTGAATTAAGAAAATTATTTACAGGCGATCCTGATCATGTGGTAAACTTGTTTTATTTTCTTGCCGAGGAATTACGCGAAGTAATGGCAGAACTTGGTTTCAGAACCATTCACGAAATGATTGGCCAGGCTGACGCTTTGAAAGTCCGTGATTTAGGTGCTGAGGACTGGAAATTAAAACACATCGATTTATCAGGCATTTTGTATAAAGCAGAAGATAATGGCTTACCATATTACAACACTGAAAAACAAGATCACGGGCTGGCCCATGTTTTAGATCACCAGCTGATTGCGGCTGCTAAACCGGCTATTGATCATAATGAGCCTGTATTTGCAAGTTTCAATGTTAAAAATACTGATCGTGCTACCGGAACCATGCTTTCAAACGAAATCTCGAAAGTACATTTAGGTATGGGCTTGCCTCCTGATACCATTAACTTTAAGTTTAACGGTTCTGCCGGGCAAAGTTTTGGCGCCTTTAGTACTCGTGGTTTAACTTTATCGCTCGAAGGCGAAGCAAACGATTATGTAGGTAAAGGTCTTTCGGGGGCAAGACTTGCCATTTATCCTTTTGGAAATGTAACTTATGTGCCCGAACAAAATATTATTATTGGTAACGTAGCCCTTTATGGGGCCACATCGGGCGAGTTATTTGCCCGCGGAAAAGCTGGTGAACGTTTTGCTGTTCGCAACTCAGGTGCAACTGCGGTTGTAGAAGGTGTGGGCGATCATGGTTGCGAATACATGACTGGAGGTGAAGTTTTAATTCTTGGTGATACCGGAAGTAATTTTGCCGCTGGTATGAGTGGCGGTGTGGCCTGGATTTATGATGCCAATGGAACTTTTGCACGTAAATGCAATAAGGAAATGGTTGATTTAGACCCGCTTTTAGCTGAAGATGAGGAACGCATTTTAGCTTTGCTTAAAACTCATATTCGCCTAACTGATAGTAAGGTTGCTGAATTTATATTAAGTGATTGGAAAACACAGTCTGCTCATTTTGTCAAAGTATTCCCCAAAGAATATAAAGCCGTTCTTAGCAAACGTAATCAACAAGTTAAAACACACTAAGCCATGGGAAAAGTAACAGGATTTCAAGAATACGACAGAGTTGCACCGCTTAGAGAAGAAGCTACTAAACGTGTGAAACATTACGGGGAATTTTTAAATGAATTGCCTTCAGCAGAATTAAACAGACAAGCAGCCCGTTGCATGGATTGCGGCGTTCCATTTTGCCAGTCTGGTTGCCCGCTGGGTAACGTAATACCCGAATTTAATGATGCTGTTTACCAGGCTAAATGGGAGCAGGCAGCAAATATTTTATTAAGTACAAATAATTTCCCTGAGTTTACAGGCAGGATTTGCCCGGCTCCATGCGAATCAGCATGTGTGTTAGGCATTAACCGTCCGCCGGTTTCTATTGAAGAAATTGAAAAACACATTATTGAAATCGCCTTTGAAAAAGGCTTTATTAAAGCTAAAGCACCCCTTATCCGCACGGGTAAAAAAATAGCAGTTATTGGTTCAGGTCCGGCAGGCTTAGCAGCTGCTGCTCAATTGAATAAAGCAGGGCACGAGGTTGTTGTATTTGAGCGCGATGATGCACCAGGCGGTTTACTCCGTTACGGTATTCCTGATTTTAAATTACAGAAAAATATCGTTGATCGCCGCATTGACTTAATGAAGGAAGAAGGGATTGTATTTAAATGTAATGCTAATGTTGGCGAGAATGTAGAGATAGGAACCATTCTGCGCGACTATAGTGCAGTGGTTTTGGCGGGTGGCTCAACCATTCCGCGCGACTTGCCTATTGATGGGCGCTCGGCTAAAGGTGTGCATTTTGCAATGGATTTCTTAAAACAACAAAATAAGCGTGTTGCAAATCGAGAAGTGGTCGTAGAAGACATTATGGCAACCGGTAAAAATGTAATCGTAATTGGTGGCGGCGATACGGGTTCAGACTGTATTGGAACATCTAACCGCCATGGTGCAAAATCGGTTACCCAGTTTGAAATTATGCCTATGCCTCCGCAATTGCGTAATGCACACATGCCATGGCCAACCTATCCAATGCTTTTAAAAAGTACTTCCTCGCACGAAGAAGGTGCGCAGAGGGCCTGGTCAGTAAACACTAAAAACTTTATATCAGATGAAAACGGCAACTTAAAAGCCTTAAAAGTAGTGGATGTAGAGTGGGACATTGATGCAAACGGCCGCCCTGTTAGTTTTAAAGAGGTAGCCGGAACAGAAAGAGATTTACCTTGCGAATTGGTATTATTGGCTATGGGTTTCTTGCATCCCCAAAAAGAAGGTTTGATTGAGAAATTAGGTATAGAGCTGGATAACCGTGGAAATGTAAAGGCCTCCGAACATACTTATCAAACCAATATTGCTAAAATTTTTGCTGCCGGTGATGTTCGTCGTGGACAATCACTTGTTGTGTGGGCAATATCAGAAGGCAGGGAAGCGGCCCGTAAGGTAGATGAATATTTAATGGGAACTACAAAGCTTGCATCAAGAGATGCCGTAGCTTATGCTTAAATAAGAAAAGTTCAAATTTAAGGCCGTAGCATCTGTTACGGCCTTTTTTTATGCATCCCAGTTTTTCAGTATTTGCAATACGATGAAGATTGAGAAATAATTTTTAGAAAACCTTACTTACTTTAAAACAACTTCAGCTGATCATCTTGCGGTGGCTTCTCTTTCCCAAAAACGGTTCTGCCCCCATATTTCCAGCTTTCTTTGCGTTCTTTTTCTATAACTTTATCAAAATCAAGGTTTGGAGTAAAGTTTTGTTCTGCATTTTTTGCAATTTGATGAAGTGACTTTATAGCCTGCTGTTTATCTGTAAAACCAATTTTTGCCTGATTTACCGCTTTGGATAGAATGCTGATTGTTTCATCATAAACTTTAGTAGGTACCGGAAAAGGGTGTCCATCTTTACCGCCATGCGCAAAAGAATAACGGGCCGGATCGCTAAAGCGGGAAGGTGTACCGTAAATAATCTCGCTCACCAAAGTCATCGATTGTAAGGTTCTTGGCCCCATACCTTCAAGCAGCAATAAATCTTCAAAATCAGCAGGTTTCTTTTCCTGTGCAAGCCAAAGGATACTGCCTAAACGTTTTAAATCAACATCTTTAGCCTTTAATTCGTGGTGGGCAGGCATCACCAGTTTCTGTATTTCAGTTAACATTCTAACCGGCGATTCGTCTGTCATGCTGATTAAGCTTGCCCGGGTCGCAACGGCATCATTGGAGGTCAGATTTAAAATTTTCCCCTGGTTAATTCCGCAAATACCGGTATGTGGCTCCTCAATAAATGATTTTAGATTGGCCGAATGCCAGTGATACCGCCTTGCCGTAGAACTATTATTACTCATACCTTGTTGCACCACAGTCCAATCGCCATCACTACTTAAAATGAAGCTGTGTAAGTACAATTGAAATCCATCCTGAATAGCTGTATTATCTACTTTTGCACTTAATTTGCTTGACCGAACCAAATCATGTCCGTTTAAGCCTGTTTTTTCAGCAATTCTGAGCAACTCGTTAGGTGTTTCACGACTGTATTTGCCTTTGCCTCCACAAATGTAAATGCCCAATTCCTGCGATAATGGATTTATTGCTTTTTTTAACGCACCCATTACTGAAGTCGTAATGCCGGATGAATGCCAGTCCATGCCCATAACCGCGCCTAAACTTTGAAACCAGAACGGATTACTTAAGCGCCGCAACACTTCAGCCTTTCCATATTCTACCAATATGGCTTCGGTAATGGCTAAACCTAATTTTGCCATGCGCTGCGCCAGCCAGGGTGGTACATGGCCATAATGTAAAGGTAAATCTGCGCTTCCTGATCTTTTCAATGCTAACAAATTTAGTAAATTTTGTTGAAAAAATAAAAGAAGATGTAATTCAGGCGGCGCTGCATATCAAATAAATGATATTATTTAACCTTTGGTCGGTGATATGATCAATCAAAACATGTTTAACTTTTGGTTGGTGTTATCACTAATCAAGTGAAAGTAAGTTCCGATTATTTTTTTGTTTTAGGAAAGCAAGGCCAGCGGATCTTGGGTGATTT
>NZ_JAVTSO010000009.1:0-133746 GCF_032678625.1 Pedobacter nototheniae
ACTCTTCGCATCGGCCGTTACCGTAATCGCTTTGGTACCGATGCTCAGGTTTGCGCCTGCATAAGTGATCGCATAGTTTGCGCCTGCACTTAAAGTATTCTGGTTAATCGCATAAGTACCCACATTTTCACCCGCCACACGGTTTAAAGCGCCTGTGAAGGCATCTGCGCCAACCAATGAGCCTGCAGCAACCGTATAGGTTAAAGCCGGATCGGCTGAACCATAGGTTTTGCTCTTCGCATCGGCCGTTACCGTAATCGCTTTGGTACCGATGCTCAGGTTTGCGCTTGCATAAGTAATCGCATAGTTTGCGCCTGCACTTAAAGTATTCTGGTTAATTGCATAAGTACCCACATTTTCACCCGCAACACGGTTTAAAGCGCCTGTGAAAGCATCTGCGCCAACCAATGAGCCTGCAGCAACCGTATAGGTTAAAGCCGGATCGGCTGAACCATAAGTTTTACTCTTCGCATCGGCCGTTACCGTAATCGCTTTAGGGGCAATAACCAAACTTCCTGTCGCATCCGGCGCAGTATAATTGGTATTGTTTAAACTGGCCACCACAGCATAGGTACCTGCAGCCGTCGGAACCGTTGCAGAACCATCATAAGTAATGCTCAGCCCGCTTAAACCAACTGGCGTTGTTGTTGCCGTAGCAGCTTTAGTCGTGCCATCATAAATTTGCGACAAATTGCTTAATGCAATACTTGCGGTTCCTTTAACAACTGTTAAAACCTGGACTACATCCGGAGCCGCATCAAAACCTATGCTGCCAGCCTGTGATGCTGTAATGTTGGTGTTTCCTAAACCAACAATGTGAATTTTGCCACCAACAATAGTAGCAACGGCAGCATTACTGCTGCTGTAAGTAATTGGGTTAATTGCAGATGTTGCACTGCTTGCTCCCGGATCAAAATCGGTTGTGCCATAAGCCGTAGTAACTGTTGATGCAAAAGTTATGGTTTGGCTGGCATTTGGTCGGTTAATGGTTAACGTATATGTTTTTACTGAACCATCCTCAGCAGTAACCTTAATCGTAATAATATTGTTTCCAAAATTTAATGGCAGATTACCTGAGGCTGTATTATTATTTAATACAGCATAACCACCGCCATTAACATTCACTTGCATATTGGCTGTTAAATCTGCTAATGTAGCAGTAACAGTTGCGGTACTGGTGGTGGTATTTGTACTTACATTGTAGGCTGTAGTAGCCGTTACAAATGTAGGATTTAAACTTCCTGCAGAAGTAGCCAGGCCGGAAAGATCGGCATTGGTTGATAGGGCATTAACCGCCGTTAGCGGATTTACAAGATCGGCAACCACTAAAGCCGCATCTGCTCCAGCCGCCCAATCTTCTGCGGCAGCAAGATTATAAGCTGTACCACCTATAGATGAAGTTCCGTTTTTATTTAATAATGGTTTTATTGCAGCTTTATCTGCAGTACTTAATGATAAGGTAAATTCTGTTGCCGAAGTAAGATCAACATTTGGTGTATTGGTTAATGTGTAGATTGTTCCTCCTTGTCCGGTAAATGAAAATCTATTTGCAACAACATCATTCAAAGGTCCGTTAAGGAAAAGAAAACCTGTTCCGCTTACCACCAACTGACCAGTAGCAACATCGTAAATTGCCGAGGTTATTGCCGGAACAGCAACGGTGCTTACTGTAATTCCATTCCCGTTAACATCAGCTACAGCAAGGGCTGCATCAGCGCCTGCGGCCCAATCTTCCCCGGCGGCCAAATTGTATACCGTACCACCTGTTGAAGAAGTTCCGTTTTTATTGAGAATATAATTAAGCCCGGCCTGATCTGTACTACTTAAAGTTAGTGTAAATATTGTTGCAGAGGTAATGTCGACATTTGGCGTATTGGTTAAAGTATAAGTTGTGCTACCCTCACCTGTTATTGTAAATTTAGAGGCAACAATATCATTTGCAGCACCACTTAAACTTAAAAAGTTGGTTCCGGTAACCGTTAAAATACCTGTACTTGCCTGGTAACTTGCAGATGTGATGGCTGGTACCGCAACATTATTTACTGTAATGCCATTTAAAGTTAAATCGGCGATGATAGCTGCAGCATCTGCCGCATTCATCCAATCTTCAGCAGCGGCTAAATTATATAAGGTTAAATCTGTTGATTGAGTTCCGTTTTTATTGATAATGGATTTAAGCGCCAGTTTATCGGCTACATTAAGCGTTACAGAGAAGGTAGTTGCATTCGTTAGTTCTACATCGCTACTGGTTAAAGTATAAGTAGTACTTTCTGCTGTAATGGTCAATTTATTTACTGCAATATCATTACCAGCGCCCGGATAGGCTTTAAAGTTTGTTCCACTAACTGTAAGCACCGATGTAGATGCATTATACACGGCCGAAGTAATGGAAGGCTGGTTTAAATTACTCACTGTAATGGTACCTCCGGTTGCATCAGCAGGTGCTGTAGAAAACCAGTTTAAATTGGCTGATAAATTATAGGTAATTCCATCTGCACCTGTTGTACCATTTTTATTTAACATAATAGCCAGTTGATCAGCCGCAGTTAATGTTACTGTAAACGAAGTTGCACTCGAGTTACTTACGGTAGACGCTGTTAGCGGGTAAGTAAATCCATTTGCCTTTATTATAAGTTTACTGATATCTGCAGGGCCTGCCGGCGGAAAACCGGTTCCGTTTACAACCAATACCCCAGTTGAAGCATCGTAAGTTGCTGAGGTAATTTTAGGCAAGAACTGTACTAAAAGTGTATAAAAATTAGATATACTAAAAGGTCCGACCCCGCCTGTTTGGTCAACAGCTTTAATGGTAATTGGAAAATTACCAGATACCGTTGGAGTCCCCGAAAGTAATCCCGCACTGTTTAAGGTAAGTCCTGCTGGTAAAGACCCCGCAACAATTGTATAAGTATATGGCGCTGTACCACCACTTGCACTTACCGTTTGGTTATAGGCACTGCCCATTGTTGCAGAAGCTAATGTAGCCGGGGCAATTGTAATTGTTGGTGCTGCAATTGTTAAACTATAAGCACGCGCACCTGTATATGGCCCTGTACCAGCCGAAGCATCCGTTGCGCGGATTGTGAACGTAAATACTCCTGATGCTGTTGGTGTTCCGCTAAGTGCACCGGCAGAAGTTAAAGAAAGTCCTGCTGGCAAAGCACCCGAAGTTATGGTATAAACATAAGGTGCTGTACCTCCAGAAGCCGTAACAGTTACTGGTGTATAAACCACTCCTGCTGTTCCGTTTAAAAACGTTACAGGGCTAATATTAATGGTGGGTGTATTTACCGTTAAATTATAAGCCCTTGATCCGGTGTACGGGCCCGAACCCGCAGAGGCATCAGTAGCCGTAACTGTAAAGTTGAATGTACCGCCGGCTGTTGCTGTTCCGGATAAAGTTCCGTTTGAAGCCAAAGATAATCCTGCCGGCAAAGTTCCAGCCGTTACCGCATAAGTATATGGAGCTGTGCCGCCAGAAGCTGTTAAGGTTGATGGAGAATAAGCCAGTCCTACAGTTGCATTCGCAATAGTAGGCGGACTCACAGCAATTGTAGGCACATTCATCGTCAAGGTATAAGCCATTGATCCGGTATATGTACCGCCAGTGGTTGCATCTGTTGCTGTAATGGTAAAATTAAAAACACCGCCAGCTCTTGCCGTACCTGATAATGTTCCATTTGTTGTTAGTGATAATCCTGCGGGTAAACTTCCTGCTGTTACGGCATATGTATATGGAGCTGTTCCACCACCGGCACTTAAAGTTTGACTATAAGCCGTTCCCACAGTACCTGCATTTAACGAAGCAGTAGTAATGGTTATGGTTGGTGCTGTTACAACAAGGGTATAAGCACGTGATCCTGTATATGGACCAGTACCTGTGGAAGCATCAGTAGCAGTAACAATAAAATTGAAAGTGCCGGTTGCATTTGCAGTACCTGATAAGGTTCCGTTTAATGCTAACGATAAGCCTGTTGGCAAAGTACCGGACACTACCGTAAAGGTATAACCAGCTGTGCCGCCAGATGCAGTTATGGTTCGATTATATATAACACCAGCCGATGAGCTTGGTAAAGTTATTGGCACAATCGCAATTGTTGGGGTATTTACGACTAAGGCGTATGCCCTTGATCCGGTATATGTACCGCCAGTTGTTGCATCAGTTGCTGTAACTGTAAAATTAAAATTACCACCTGCAGTTGCTGTGCCCGATAGAGTTCCGTTTGCAGCCAAAGATAATCCTGCTGGCAATGCACCTGATGTTATTGCATAAGTGTAAGGAGCTGTACCATCTAAAGCCGTAATAGTTTGACTTGCATAAGCTAAGCCCACAGTTGTATTCGGAAGCGTTAAAGGGATAACAGAAATAACAGGTGCGGCAACAGTTATAGAGTATGCTCTTGTTCCTGCATACGGCACCCCTGCACCTGTGGATGAATCGAAAGCTCTCACAGCAAAGTTGAAACTACCTGTTGCGGTTGGTTTCCCTGAAATTTCACCCGTTGTCGTATTAAGACTTAGCCCCCCAGGTAAAGTTCCGCTCGAAATTGAGTAAATATATGGAGCGGTACCTCCTGATGCAGCAACGGTTTGACTATAGCTTAGGCCTGCTCTTGGATTTAACAAAGTTACCGGCGTAATGGCTACAGTTGGGGCTGCAGTAGTAATACTATAACTTATAGTCCCTGAATATGGGCCAGGACTTGCAGCTGCATCGGTTGCACGGATGGTAAAGTTAAAATTACCCACCGCTGTTGGTGTTCCCGATAGTACACCTGCAGCACTCAAAGTAAGTCCTGCAGGTAATGCACCTGCACTAACCGCATATGTATAAGGAGCAACTCCGCCAGTAGCCGATAAGGTTACAGGAGAATAGGCTTGCCCAACTGTTGGGTCAGTTAATGAAGCTGGTGCAATTAAAATTTCTTTTATTAGAATAGAATAAGATTGTGCCCCCGTACTGGTACAGGCACTGGTTGCACTTATTATAAAATTAAATGTACCTGTTGTAGTCGGTGTTCCCGAAATTATGCCTGTTGTTGCATCAATACTTAGCCCGGTTGGTAAAGAACCACTCGTAACTGTAAAATTATAAGGTGCTACACCACCACTTGTTACCGCAATAGTTTGATTGGGGTAAGCTATATTTTTTAAACCATTGGGAAAAGTTGCTGCCGTTAAGGAAATAACCGGATTAACTGCGGTTAATTTGGCCTCATTGGAAGTTTGTATGCCGCCGTTTCCATTTACCAAAAGCCTGAAAAAGTTACCATCTACCGTGGTAACATTACTAATGTTTAAGGTATTGGTTGTTACATTAGTAAAAATACCACCATTGGTTATGTTGGCAAAAGTTCCGGCTGGGGTACGCATTTGCCATTGATAAGAACAAGCATTTGTGGTTACAGCCGTAAAGGTAGTGGATGTACCACGGCAAATATTTAAACGATCGGCAATTGTGCCAATCGTTAATGGGCTTAAGCTATAATTTGCAGCTGTTAATAACGGAACAAAATTAGGATCTGGATAAAAATTAGAAGCATATTCCCAATTGGCTGGTGTATTTGCATCCGCAACGATGGCAGCAGCGGTATTGGTTATTTTATTTTTATGGCGACCAGCAAAGCCATCATTAGTAAATCCATCTGTATTATCGCCATTGTTATAACTTAATATCAGGTTTTGTGCACCCGTATTTAACTGGGCAGGTAATTCTGAAATTGAAGCATCTGCTAAATTAGGCGACAAGCCCGTTATCCAGCCGCCGCTTGAAACATTTGCCGAAATACCCGCTAAAAAAGTAATTCCGGTTGTGAAATCATTTACTCCATTGGATGAAGGTAATAAGAAAGCAAAAATCTGATCGCCAGAAAATTCCGCTAAACTCATATATTCTTTTGGATCGCCGGTAAAAAGCGTACTAGTATTATATGATTCCAATGCACCTACCACAGTACCAGCAGCGGTTATATTATCTTTTAAAGTAGCCTTAAGCGTAAATTTACAGTTGATAATAATCTCTGTTCCGGCCTCATATTCCTGATCTGCCGTCCATTTAATTATCCCATCGCTTACCGCTTTAGAAGGCACTTGAAACTGATTTGTAGCATTGATATAGCCAAAATCAGTAAAATAAATTACCTGCCCTAAATTAACTTTTTTAAGCACGACAAATGAAAACCTGTCATCCTTAAGTGTCCCATTATTCTGATCGTCGGCCATATCGTAGCCATTAATAACAATATCGCCCTTCAAAAGCGAGCATGGTGCCTGAGCATGAACATTTAATTTGATGCAAAGAAATAAGCTTAATATAAGTGAATATTTAAGCGTTAGAATAGCTATTCTTTTCATGAGCGAATAAGGATTATTAGGAACAGAGATAAGTATTTACCCAGCCTGCACTTGTTCCATCTGGATAGGCTGCTGTTATATTTTTCCATGCAGATAAAATCTCTGCATAGTTTAATGAATCTGAATATTGAAATTTGTTACCTGGCAGGTAGTTTGCGAGGTACTGGCTGGAAAGAAAACGATTGGTAACAGAATCAAAACTAAGTTTTCCTTTTGCGGCCTCTATATCTAAGTTGGCAAAACAAGCATTCCCTTTTTGCTGGCTGTTTTTAACATGCAATAAAATCAATGCAGTATCCCAGCCTAAAGCCGCCACCGCATCTGCCGCCCGCCCGTTTGCAGCTTCAAAAGTTTCTACCAGTTTTTTATTTTCACCTGTTTTAATCTCAGGATGCCAGCAGGTGTATCCGGTAACCGGAAAATTAATGGCCGATTCTAATACCGCCGCCTCTCCTACAAGTATGGATGAAGCAAATATCTTTACAGCTTCGGCACCTTCCAGACTATTCATTTGTTTAAAAAATGCTTCAACCAAATCGCCGCTTAAATTACACAGCATAGGTTTTTTATCTTTCTCCAGCGATTGCCTCAAGGCCGAAGTATCAAAATCCTTTAATAAATAGCTCAAAATAAAGCTACCTGCCAAACTATCTTCATTGGTCAAAAAGGCATCAACCATAGCTTGCATAATCGAATATCCGCCATCGTAAAATGAAGATACCATCAATGCTTTATCGCTATTCTTTTTTGCTACCTCACCGGTTAAGTAAGCACTTACAACTGTATTTAATGTATGGTAAGCCACATAATCGCCATTATTGAGCGAGTTAAACTGAGCACCGTGGTTAACAATAATAATTTGCTTTTTTAAGGCATTTGCAAGCGGATAAAGTCTTTGTATTTTAGGTTCATCACCAAAAACAATCAGCACTTCAATTTGCTTCATCATAAAAAGTTCTTCAGCCTCTTTGCTGATTAGCTTTTCATCCGTTCCAAAGCCAATAAAAGCTGAAAAAATTTCAAATTGATCTGCCTGTTGATGCGCAGCAAGCGCCGCATTAATTCCGCCCATAAAATTATGCGGGATTAATGGATGTGTAGATGAACCTGGGAGTAGTAAACCTATTTTCATTTACATTTGAGGATAAATACCGAAAAGAGAAATAATAAAACTTACACACAAATAAGGTTGCATATTATCATGAGGCTGGTTGCCCACATTAGGCAGAATATTTAAAGTTCCAGACAGTGGCCCCATGGTGCCTGTTGGAGTACCCATAGCATAATATTTTTTCCCTGTTCCAATACCCAGTCCATTATTAAGTGGATCGGCACTGTTTCCTGGTCCGTCTCCGCGATACGGCATTTGTGGCCCCTGGATGCTGTGCGAATGTGGAGGTAAATTATTAGCAACAAGGTTTACCGTTTCTGTTCCCAGTGCGGCACCGAATTGGCTAAAAGAAGTACCTGCACCTTGATGCACCGGAATACGTGATTGTAAATTCGGCACAGCAAATGTTTCTATCCCATCACCACCATAAGTGGTTCCAATTAAATTAAAAAGTACATCATTTTCAGCAATGGGTAATAACCGTCCATCACAAAATGCCCAGCCTGCAGGAACAAAATTTCCAGCAAACATTCTGATTTCTCCTAAGTGTGGTTGCATAATCGTATAGTTTAGCTTCTTGGAGGAAAAACACCCTGAAGCGCAATAATAAAGTTAAGTGTGAGATAGGGCTGCATATTGTTATGTGCCTGTCCGCCCCCATTAAAGAGTTCGCTATCTTGTTTAGTCATATTCAGTGGTTTGGTTGTGCCTGCCCCGGCAGTTGTAGAATAAATCAATTCATTATTCAAGGCTATTGCAGGCAGGCTATTGTCAGGATTTACTGAAGTTGCCGTTCCACCGGTATTTAATGCCCCAACAACCGGATGGGTATGTGAAGGCAATTCACTGGCAATTAAAGTAACGCTGGCCGAACCACCTGTTTCTCCTATGCTGTGTGCAGACAAGCCCGGTCCCTGCCCATAAAACATGGGCACAAGTCCCTGCATATTGGGCAAGCCAAAAGTACTTGAACCATTACCCCCATAATTGGTCCCTAATAAGGAAAAAATGGCCGTATTTTGAGATATGGGTAATATTTGTCCATCGCAATGCGCCCAACCTTTGGGAGGAAAGTTGAACGCTACTATCGAAATTTCTGCTACAAATGGTTGATCTGCCATAATTTAGTTTCTTGAAGGAAATATGCCCACAAGGGCGATTACAAAATTTATAGTTAATGAAGGCATAATATTGTTGTGCAACTGACTTATGCCTGTTGAACCAGAAACAACAGTATTTGCTATAGCCAAAGAGTCGGGCCTTTTGCTAAAACGGGTAGTTAAACCCGCCTGATTGGCAAAATAATTACCCACAGGATTTGCAGTATCCGGCGTTCCGCCTACTTTCGCTGCCAAATTGGTGGCGCTAAGCTGGTGGCTGTGCGGAGGAATTTCATTACTATTTAAAGCATGACCTACTTCTCCACCGGTTTGCCCTAAAGTAAAACCATTGCCCATATGTATGGGTACCTTCCCCCTTAAATCTGGCAACCCAAAATTGGTTGTACCATTACCGCCATAAGTGGTTCCTAATAGAGCAAACAAGGGCTGATTTTGATTAATGGGTATTAACTGACCATTACAAAAAGCCCAGTTTTTGGGAGCGTAATTAAAAGAAATCATCATTATTTCACCCATAAAAGGGATGTTATCAAATCTTTCCATGTATTTTATATTATATTCTTATATGCGTTAAAATCTTTCACTTTTGCCAGTTTTGTTTGTTTATAGAGGCTCGGTATCTCCTGGTCGAGTACAACCCCGATTTTATCACCATTTTGGTTAAAACTGAAAATAACCTGAGACAGGGATAAACCTTTAGGATGGTTATTGCTTAAAAAAGTATCGTGTTTTACAATATTTTTAATTACGCTAAGGCCAGTTGGCTGCCCGTTTTGTTTACCCCCGATAAACAAATCGGTGAGTGCTGATTGCTCAGCTAAAGTTTTGTTATAGAATTCAGAATCGCCATCAACACCTAAATGGGTTAAGCAAATGATTAAATCACACTGATGGGTTTCTTTTAATTTAATGCTGACCTTTTTTAAAGCCTCATGCGGGTTTGAAACGGTTAAGCCTTCCATTTTAACACAGGCACCAACACCAGTTACCCCGATTTTAAAATTTCCATGTTTAAATGTAATATAGGGTGCTATAGCATGGTTTAGCACAGGCTCATCGAAATGGTAATTGGCACTAATTAAGGGAAAATTAAGATAAGGAATCAGCTTAATTAATTGTGCTGTACCACCGGCCAGTTCATCCTTACTCAGGTTTACTGCGTGGTAGCCAAGCTTATTCATTACATCAATGCCTTTTAGCTGCTGCTTAAAATTTTGTAAAGGATTAATAAAACCACCCGCATCAAAAAACAATGCATGCTGCTCCTGATTTTTCAAACTGGCTTCCAATGCATTAAGCCCGCCTAAATCCTTTAAAACCGTTTCGGTTTGTCCGCAAAGATCATTGGTATAGCTTATACTTATATTTTTAAGGGCTGAAGACCGGGTGTTGATTTTTTGCGTTACGTTACCGAGCGTATCTAATGATCCGGCCAGCAGAAGACCACCGCCAAGCACAACATTTCTCTTTAGAAAAGAGCGTCTGTTAGAGTTCATAAAAGTAAAATAAGGATGATAGGGTATACAAGTTTTAATCTTTTCGAACATCAAAAAAGTCTAAAACTAAATTAGCCGGCAAAGAGGAGAACTCTATTTGCGACATATTTAACAAGGTTAGTTAGGCCTTGCGGATTTTATAGTTTAATGATGCAGAAACTAATTATAGTTTGTTTGGTTCAAATGTATGAAAAAAGAAAATTTAAATTCAAATTGCTGCAGCAGCAGATTTGCATAAGAAATGAGCATTAATACCTGGTTAAAATCGATTATGGCTGTTGTATACTAAATTAACGCTATATTTTTTAATGGGAAACCGTATTTAAAAAAATACACGATTTGACAAATGTCATGCTAATTCGTAAACCATCTAACCGTTAAATTATAAAATCTAATTAAATGGCATTCACCATGGGGATTAAAATGATCAGCAAAACAGGCAAATTAAACATTTTAAAAACCAAAATCCTCAAAAAATGTTATGCCATTATGAGCCCTTTCAACATCCATATTGTACACCATCAGCACAATTTAACCTTAACCATCCTGCCCGAATCTGATTATTATAAAATCATTTATTTTGGAGGCATTATCGGCGCCATTCGCAACCGCGAAACCGGATGGGAACTTGTACCCGAAGAAGAAATTCTGCCCGGCGATTTGCCCCCATTTGATTATCAGCATAATGAAGAAAACCGACCTCAACTGCATTTAAATACGTTGCAAATAAACTATATTGCAGGAGAAATTGAAAACCATCTTTCGCACCCTAACGAAAATTTAAAGTAAATCACCGGCGCTTACTTAATTTAAATTTATTGAAACCATTATAGTTTTAAGGGGTTAAACTAATATGAAAAGCATGATTAGCATATTAAAAGAAACCGCACTGGCAGATGACATCAAGGATGTTGAACAAACCGGAGAAAACACCCTTAAAATTATATTAAATGATGATGCCGACGTTGCCCGGATTGTTAAAAAAGTAAATGGTATTGATTCGGAATTCTGGTCTACAAGAGCACCCATCAGTATGACCTATGTTTATGAAAATGGAAGCCCGGCCTTATTTAATTCGTAAGATATTTATTAAGTAAGGAATACGTTTCGACAGGTTTGGGATTGTTAGATTTAGCTGAAATTTCATTATTAAAAACTAAAAATCCTGTTTGGCCTGTCGAAATGTTTCAATTTACTGTAAAACAAGAATACTCAGAATATTTTTTGCCGCAATTCTTTGTACTTCGATCTTCCAATCGGAAGCAACTCTTCATTTTTTAACTCAAGCAGGTATTTCCCCCCTGCCTGTACAATAATTTTTTCGGCCTGTGTAATGGGAACAATGTAAGATTTATGAATCCGTTCGAAAGATGACGGAAGCAGTTGTTCCAGCTTTTCGAGAGATTTATCGTGCAGTTCCTTTTTCCCGTTGAGTAAATGTAATTCGGTATAAATTCCTGCTCCTTTAATGTAACGGATTTCCTTAATAGAGATTAAAATGATAGAGCCTGCCTTTCTTACAGCAAGGTATTCAAGATTAATTTCTCTTTTTACTGAAGGCTGCGATAATCGTTTAAAAGCAGCATCCAAACGTTCCTGATCGAAGGGCTTTGGAACAAAATCAAGTACACCGTAAGCAAATGCAGTAATGGCCCTTTCGGTATAGGCCGAAATAATAATGCAATGAAAGGCTCCTGAAACCACACTTTTTAATAAATCGAAACCATCTTCTCCATTCAAATTTAAATCCAATAGTAAAAGATCAGGGGTTTGTTCATTTAAATACCTTAAACCGCTTCCTATAGATTCGCAAACCACCAGACTTTCAATCACTTCACCAAAAAAATCACGGGTCATCCGCTCTACCCTTTTAGCAATTCTGGCTTCATCCTCCACAATTAAAATCTTCATATCCTCGTCGCTATTTTTATTGAAGTAAGCCAGCCTTCCGGTATAGCATTTGATTCAAAAGTCCAGTTTTGATCGTAACTTTCCGTTAACCTGGCTGCGATATACTGAAAACCCGTGCCCGCATTTTTGTCCTTTACCTTTTTCCGGTTTCTTGCCATCGTTAACAACTTATATTCTTTGTAATTATTGGTTTTTTCAAAACTGAGTTTAAAAATAATTTTCCCTTCATGCGTGGGCATACTGTGTGTAATCCCATTTTCCAAAATGGTATGGATAATAGCGGGTGGAATTAAATCCATTTCATCTATGTTAAACTGCTCCCACTGGTAATTAATTTCTTTGCGGAATTGCATCACCTCTAAATGTGTTTTACAAAGTTCTATTTCTGTAGCTATTGGAATTAAAGTTTGATCGGCAATTTCATTTAAAATATCAAACTCTTTCGCTAAAGCCTGAATAAAAATAACTCCGTCTTTAGGCGATTCTTCAATCCAATCGATCATAGACGTTAAAGTATTTTTTATAAAATGAGGCTGGATGTTTTTCTTTAAAAGTTCTAATTTTAACCTGGATGACAGCAATATAGAGGATTGATGTTCTTTTTCGAGCAGCTTGGTTCTGATGGAATGTAAATAAAGCATAGAGAGCACAATCAGTGTAAAGCAAATGAAAAGCACAAAATCATAAACAATAAAACTGGCAATTACCGCACTTACAAGAAAACAGAAAAGGACTACCCATGCACCTTTAACCCGGTTAAACAAGGCATTAACCACTATAATTAAAGTAGTAAACCACATGGTATAACTAAACAGCATTGCAGTCCAGTCGTAATGCCTGAAATTGTAAATATAAATGTAAATTAACAGTACAAGCTCTACACCCAATAACCAAAACTTATGCTTAAAGTAAAATTGAAGGGTAAAATAAAAAGGGACAAGCAAAGCGATGGAAAAGGTAAGCCAGCCTATAATTTCCAGCCGTACATAAAAATGATTGTATGGAATGGTGATGTAAAATTTGATATATTCTGCAATTAGCAGCATAAAAAACAACAGGCAGATAACTCCAAAAATTAGAATATTTAGTTCCCTGCCACTGCTGTTGATGTATAGAAAGAAATAATATAAAGAAGCAATTAGAAAAGCGCCGGCCATGAGGTTCATAAAAGACATCGCTATCAGCGGGCGTTCAATCATTCTCTTGTAATATTGAAGTTTTACATCAATATTCCTGATTTCGTGGGGGCTATAATGTTGCGAACTTCGCAAAGCCAGGCTGTGCAAGCCCGATCTGGCAAGAGAATCAGGCACAATAAAATTGCTGGCTTCACTACCTGGAATTTCATGAACCTTATCTTTTGCAAACTGACCATTTTTACCCAGAAAAACGCCATCCCAATACACATCAAAAGAACCAAAACTATGGATTTGTAAACCCAACGGAATACTATCCCGATTATCTCTATCCCGTATTTTTACCTCAACCCTCGCCCAAAAAACTTCGCTTTTGGTGGGGGGTTCGTTTATCCAGTCTTTTGTAAAAGAGTCTTTTTTTGCCCGCTGCAAATCATCCCCGCTTTTGTAAACCGCATCAGCATATTCATAATGTACGTCCTGTTTGCAGGATGGTAATAAAAAGATGAGCAACAATAAGAAACTTAATTTAGGCATGATGTAAAGTTAGGGCGAATTTAAGACAGAAAAATGCATTTTGAAAGGATATAGAGCCGTTGGCATGTTTTATTCTTCATCAAATCTTTTAGCCGCTTAATCTTGCGGTATGAAAAAACTGCTTATTCTCTTTACGGCCTTCATTATTGGCAATAAAGCGTACACACAAAATACAATCAGCCAAACCACTCAAAATGGAGTAATCAGTGGTAAACTAACCGATCAAAAGGCTTCGCTCCCATTGCCTTACGTTACCATAAATGTAAAAGATAAAAATGCAAAATCTATTTTAACGGTCATTAGCGATGATAAAGGAACTTTCCACCTAGAAGGATTGCCTATACAGGAACTTGATATTCAATTCAGCTTAATAGGCTATCAAACTTTAAACAAAACAATTATTTTAAACCCGACCGCCCATAAAATTGATTTAGGCAGCTTAACTTTAGTGCAGGATGCAACCATTTTAAACGATGTGTTGGTTACTGCAGAAAAACCTGGAATTAGTTTAAAACTTGGTAAAAAAGTATTCGAGGTTGGTAAAGATATTTTAGCACAAAGTGGTTCTGTTAATGATATTTTAAACAGCGTACCTTCTGTTTCTGTAAATCCCGAAGGCGCTGTTAGCTTGCGTGGAAACAGCAATGTTACGGTATTGATAAACGGGCGCCAGTCTGGCTTAACCCAAAGCAACTCACTGGATCAGATTCCGGCTGGATTAATTGAAAAAGTTGAGGTCATTACCAACCCTTCATCGAGATACGATGCCGCGGGATCTGCCGGAATCATTAACATTATCCTTAAAAAGAACAAAAATGGTGGTTTCAATGGTCAGCTAAAAGTAGTAGGCGGCATACCCAACGAAACGCGTATTAATCCAAGTTTAAACTATAAATCAGATAAGTTAAACTTATTTTCTACACTGGGCATTAGGCTGTCGGATTATAAAGGTTTTTACAGCAGCAACCAGGTTTTAACCAACAACGGATTAAGCAATTTCCTGGATCAAACACACGATGAAAATAGACATGATGATGCCAAACTGATTTATTTGGGCGCCGACTATTTAATTAATGCGCACAATACCATAACGGCTGCATACTTTAAAAACGCAACACACGACCATGATAAAAGCCTTTTAAATTACGGGTACAGCAGTAACCGTGCAGATAGCACCTTGGTTAGAAATGCCGAATCGTGGGAAAAACGTGATTATAACCAGTTCGAATTTAATTACACTAAAACCTTTGAAAATGCCAGAAAGAAATTTACAATTGATATGCAGTATGATTTTTGGAACAGCGATAAAAGCTGGAATTTAAATACCCAAAAAACATTTCCGGTAACTGAAAATTTACCCGGTATCAGAACAAGCTCAATTGGATCAAGTAAAGATTTTTTATTGCAAACAGATTTGGAACAACCGCTTAATGAGAAAATGATGCTCGAAGTTGGATTAAAAGCCGAAAAAAGAAGTGTTATAACCAGTTTTAATGCAGAACAGCAGCAGGGCGATGAATGGTTAATTTATGATAACATTAACAATAAACTGGAGTACGATGAACTTATTGGCAGTGCGTATGCACAACTAAGCAACAAAGGTAAAAAGTTTTCATACATGCTGGGTTTGCGTAGCGAACTTACAAAAATAAGTATTGAAGACCGTATAGGTACTTACCGAAACGATAAAAACTACACGCGCATTTTTCCAACTTTAAATCTCGGTTATCAGATCAATGAAAGTACTTCAGCTCAGTTTAGTTACAGTAAACGGATTAATCGTCCGTCACTGTGGATGCTTTATCCTTTTAACGAATTAACAGATTTAAATGCGCAATATATTGGTAATCCTAACTTAAACCCTTCGTATGCTGATGTTTTAGAAATTGGGCTTTTAAAAAACTGGGGCACCCTAACCTTTAATCCATCCCTGTATTATCAAAATAACCGTGCTCTTATCCAAAACTATACATACCGGGATGCAGGTGTTTTTTACACCACCCCAGTTAATATCGATCGGGAAATCAGAAGTGGTATTGAGCTTTCATTACTGTACAATCCATTAAAATGGTTGCAAGTTAATGCGGAGATGAATGCTTATAATTTTAAGCAGGAAGGATTTTATTCAAACCAGGATTTTAATTTTAAGGGGCATATTTTAACCGGAAGATTAAGCACACAAATTAAATACCCTAAAATTGTTAATGTACAAATCCGCTACAATTATACAGGTGCTCAAAATAATGTCCAAACTTACAGGGCAGCTATACACAATTTAGATGTGGGATTGAGCAGAAATATTTTGAAAGATAAAGCAACCTTAAGTTTTGACGGAACAAATATTCTTGACTCGCGCAAAACCAAAACCTTAACCACCGGCGAAAACTATGTTTTGAATCAATTAAGCAACTCTAATGCAGCACGTTACCGCTTAACTTTTGTTTACCGTTTTAACCTGAAAGACAATGAATCCATCAGGCAAGCAAAAAGTGGAAACAGGAATTAATCGAAAAACTGCCCGCTTACATAGTACCATTTTCCGCTTTCAAACTTAAAAGTTGATCGTTCGTGATGGATGTACAGTTGTAAACCATTTTGATAATAAGCCTTAAATTCTACAATATTTGGGGCAGTATCGCAAATTTCAAGCTTTAACCAGGTGTTTGCTACTGCCCATTCTTTGATTGATTTTTTAGCATGCAAATGCCGCTGACTTTTATGGGTGGTTTCTACCAGATAATCTGTTAAATGTAAGGCATAAGCACAATACCTCGAACGCATTAATGCTTCGGCAGTTGCCGGAACGCTTCGATGCTGGTGAAAAGGTTTACAGCAATTTTCATAGCTTAATCCCGAACAGCACGCACAAATAGTTGTATCCATATCTGCAGTAAAGGTATATAAAAGTTTAATTCCGGCATCCATTTGGTACTTTACCCCCGGTTTACATTTTAGTACCATTGAGTTCAAATCCTGCTGAAAAAATTTCGGCAGGACCATGAGCCAATATCGTTTTATGCCGAAAACATGTATTTAATATCTACTGAATTGTTGCTGTGCAAAACATTTAAAAATGCATTTACAATGTAGCGATAAGCATTGCGGGTTCGTTTTAAGTATAAAACGCCCATCATGAAATTTAAATCAACGCTCCTCTATATCATCAGCATACTTACCTTTTGTATTGCGATTATATTGTTTTATCTCTTTTTTAAACATGCAGGACTAAGCGTATTATCCTATTTAGCTTCAGGGTTCGGGCTGACGATATTTGCAATATATTTATTCTACAAAGGTAAGTTTCCACGAAAAAAGGAAAAAAATATCCGCTATTTTTAGCCACAGGTATACATTTCAATAAAGGATTTTCGGGTAATTAATTTCAAATAAGCGTAATCTCCCGAAACTTGTTTTCTCTTTTTAAGTTCGTATAAAAAGTGGCCACCCAAATCTACAATAATCGGTGCCCTGGCCATAAACCATACGGCATGTGGCTGTTTCCAGCAATATGAATAATAATGTGTGGTTATGGCAACTTTTTTAATTTCAGGATGGTAAAAATTCAGCACCTTAGGTTTGGTTAAGCCCATTAAAACTTCGGTTTTTCGAACCATAGAAAGATGATCGCTGTGGCAAAATTCATAATGATCTAAAGCCGGATCATCCACATCCGGCAGATTTTTCAATATTCTGAAACCTTTAAACTTTTTTCCATTCAACACCCATACTAATTTAGGATAAAAGGCTTCCCTGCTGTTTAATTCGGCAAGTGTAATTGGCGAGTTTTGAAATTCGAGCGTGATCCCCGATGGTGTATGCACATCGGCACGATGAATTTCTCCTGTTTGATTATCATAAAACCCCCGCTCCCTGTAATTTTCAGGAAAAGCAAGTTTCCAGTTGCGGTGCCATGGGGTTTCACCTGCATAATACGTTTTAATATTTAAGGCATCAAAAGCACCTCGTCCTGCCTTTTCTGTAAAAGAAGGAGTTTGGTCAGTCAATGCTTCAGGGTTATCGGTTTTCATGTGCGGATGAACACATTAGTTTAGTAAACAAATTAATTTTTAACAAAGGCAAATATATACTAATATTTTTAGTGAAAAAATAAAAAAATGATTGTATTTTTAGCCAAAATACAATCAACAAAAAATAAACGTTTAAATGATGTTGATTAAAAATTTTCAGGGCATCTTTGTAAAAAACAGCTAACAATTGCTTTCGGGCTACTCATAAACAAACAGGGTTTAATAAAACCTTGCAATAAATGCACAACATTGAACGATAATCAGCTCATACTCGATTTTCTTAAACAGACCAATCAACCCATTTTTCTAACCGGAAAAGCTGGAACAGGAAAAACAACCTTACTTCGCCACATTAAGAATACCACGGAAAAGAATTTTGCCATTGTTGCACCAACCGCTGTAGCCGCAATTAATGCAGGTGGTGTAACGCTTCACTCCTTTTTTCAGATTCCATTTGGCCCACTTATCCCCGTAAGGCAAGGCGAAATACCTACGCAGGAAGTTCGTTATTCTGAAGATAAGATAAAGCTTTTAAGGTGCCTTGATTTGCTGATTATTGATGAGATTAGTATGGTAAGGGCAGATTTGATTGATTTTATAGATCATTCACTGCGAACCGTTAAGGCCTCTTCACGTCCTTTTGGCGGCGTACAGGTTTTAATGATTGGCGATCTTTACCAGCTTTCGCCCATTGCACATGATGCATGGCATATTTTAAGAACGTACTACTCCAGTCCTTATTTTTTTGATAGCCTTGTGTTGCGTTCCATCCAAATCACCACTTTTCAACTGGATAAAGTTTATCGTCAGTCTGACCCGCTATTTCTGGATATTTTAAATGGCATCCGCGAAAATACGCTGAGCCAGGCTTTACTCGAAGAACTTAACAAACGTTACGATCCTGGCTTGGATCAGGTTTGGAAAGATGAATACGTTACCTTAACCACCCACAACCACCTGGTTACACAAATTAATCAGGAATGTTTAGATAAGCTAAGTGGAGAGGTATATTTACACCAGGCAGTAATTTCTGGCGATTTCCCGAAAGATGCCTATCCTGTTGATGAAGTGCTGCAACTAAAAGTTGGTGCCCAGGTAATGTTCATTAAAAATGATTCGTCTGGTAAAAAGCAATTTTACAATGGTAAGGCCGCAAAAATCCTGGCCATCAACAGTGATTCTGTTCAGGTTCAGTTTATTGATGATGCTTCGGTGCTTGAAGTAATCCCTGAAGAATGGCAGAACCTGAAATACAACCTTAACCAGGATGAAAATAAAATTGATGAAGTAAATACCGGAACGTTCTCGCAATATCCTTTTAAACTGGCCTGGGCCATAACCGTACACAAAAGTCAGGGACTAACCTTTGATCAGGCCATTGTTGATGTAAGTTCTTCGTTTACGCACGGACAAGCCTATGTGGCTTTAAGCCGCTGCCGCAGTTTAGAAGGTTTGGTGTTAAAAACGCCTGTTAAAATGGAGAATATTATTACAGATGCCGGGGTGATC
Organism: Pedobacter nototheniae; assembly: GCF_032678625.1. GTDB lineage: Bacteria > Bacteroidota > Bacteroidia > Sphingobacteriales > Sphingobacteriaceae > Pedobacter > Pedobacter nototheniae_A. The sequence goes on from NZ_JAVTSO010000009.1 coordinate 19,204, forward strand.
AAATTTACCAAAGGGGCCACAGAAAAAAAGCCTGACCGCAACCTGCTTGATTTTTACCAGGTTGCTTTTGAATGGAGCCTAATTGACGACTTACTTGATTTTCAGACCATTCAAAATCAATGGATAACACTTAAACTATCTAATTTTAACCATACCGTTGAAAACAGTGTATTCCGTAAAATGATGGCGCATTGCAGCAAAATATTGGAAACGGAAGTAATTAAAGTTGCCAACCAGTTTAAAAACCAGGAACGTTCCAAAATATCAGCCAACAGCGGTTTAAAAACAGAAAGTTTATTTATTGAGCGTTTAAAAAAGGCATCTGCTTATTTTGCTCCAAAAATTAACTCTATTTTAAAAGAAATAGCTGAATTTCATAAAGTAAAAATTTATCGGGATGAACATTCAGAGAAAATTTTGAGCCTGTTGAATAACAGTTTCAATGCCCTGAGTATTAAAATGGAATTATTTAAAATTTCATGGGACAATTTCAGTCCTGCTGTTTACACGGAAGCTTACCACGCAGGTAGCATAAAAGAAATGGAAGAAAAAGTTATTCCTGTTAAAAAAGCAGAAGTACCGAAAAAAATCATCAACCCATTACTTTTCCAGGATTTGCTTACCTGGAGGAAAGGTGTAAGCGAAAAAAGAAACGTAGCCGAACATACCGTACTTTCTGAACAGGTTTTACAACTTATTGCCGAGAAACTACCTAAATCTACCGAACAACTGGCTGCTATAAAAGGAGTTGGCATTGGAAACGCAACAGACCATGGCAGGGAAATTTTAAAATGGATTAACAATTACCTGGGCACCAACGAGCTTTTTTAAATAAAAAATTAATCAAGGCTAACTTTTAGTGCAGCCTTTGAAAGTGGATACCTTAAAGCCCTTAAATGATCCATAGCAACACCTAAATCGGCATAACCTTCGGCAGCTTTAAGTTGAGCTAAAATATCCGGATGCATTAATTTGTCTTCTTTGCTGCTCATTAATAAATGACCAATCAGCTCAATGTTTTTCCAAACACCCGGTGCTACAAAAAAGTTAAAAGCGGCTAACATGGTGCTCCATTGTACTTCACGTGCTGAAAGTAAAAAGTGCCTTGATATTGGGCTTACCAGGCGTTTAAAATTGGCATAATCCTCCTCACAATCGGCCATTACTAAAAGCGTAGAATCTATTGGAAAGTTATTACGTTCTAAAGTTACCAGTTCTAAACCATGTGCATGAATAGTTGCTGCGCATATTCCGGATATGCTGATCAGGGCTAAATGATCGTATACCATTGGGTGCATTTTAAGATGCCCATTTCTAACAAAACGAAAACCACCACGGGCAGAACGTTCAGTTTGGTTTAGTGTAATGTACAATAGTGAAAACTCATCCATAAAATTGAGCGCCATTACATAATGAGCCGCCTCAATTAAGCAAACGGTTAAGTTACGATCCTGAGGTTTTGGATCTGCGGGAGTAGAAAATATTGAAAGTTGCAAACGTAAAAAATTGTTCGGTTTCGGCTTAAATATCTGTTGCGATAAACTTAACAAAATTTGACCGATCCTGAACAAAAAATTTTTCAATAATAAGCCTCAACGCACTTTAAAAGCATATAAAAAGCTTAATATCAACACTTAATAAGTACAATTAATTTTTGGCTTCAAATTTTCTTTATCTGCGGAGAAAACGGCTTTTCCATTTTGGTAGGTAATGGTCCAGATGCCATCAAAATCATTTTCCGCCCATTTTAAATTTGTAGGTTTTACACCAAAAGCTTTCATAATTTTAGTCAGTTCATGATGCTCCCAGCAAACTAAAACCAAGCCTTTCTTCGCACTAATATCATTGACCAGGCCCTTGCTATCTTCTACATCAAAGGAAGAATTTATGCTTAAATTATACTTAATTGATAAAGGCAAAACCGTTTGAAAAGCCCTTGACCGTTTAGTTCCTTTAGTTGCATTTAAGTTAGGTACATAAACATAATTGGGCAACCCAAATTTCTTTACAATAACTGCCGGAAGCTGCATAGACCTGTTCAAACCCTGGCAATTCAGGTTATCGCCCTGAGCAGGCTTTTCGGCATGCCTGATTAGAATAATTTTAAGATTATCCTGCGCCCGCAGTGAGGCATTAAAAATTAACGTTAAAAAAACAATAACAATAAAAACTGGAAACTTCTTTTTAAACATATGATAACTGAAGCTGGCTTTACATTAGGCTTACTACAAATATAACCTAATGAAACCAGATTAGTTTATGTTTAAGGATGCATACCACAAAATGCCTGATATTTAAACCGTTTGAGGCATTTTAACAGTCTTTACTTAAGCATGTTTACCCAATAATTCTCTTAAACTTTGCCTGTGTTTTTACTGGCGCATCAGCCGGATATGTGGTGTAATTTATAGTAAGCAGGAAATTATTAATGCTGAAGGTTCCCTTTTCGAATATATTGTATTGATTTAACGGCGTGGTAACTGTTGTTCCGTTACTTTGCCTTGCAACTTCTTCTGTAATATTAACGGTCAGATTTTCACCATTAATAGCGTAAGTTCCATTTAGGGTTAATAGATAATTCGCATCATTGGTGTTGCTTAGGTACATGGTAAACTTCCCACCTTCTTTAAATACCAGTTTACGTTGGTAGTTTCCCGTAAGTGTTTCTTCCCAAATCCCTTTAAGGGGTTCGTAAGGTGCTTCGTTATTTTTCTTTTTACATGCAAAAAAGAAAACAGAAGAAACCAGCAACAGAGCGGCTAATTTTAGCATTTTTTTCATATTAATTTATATTGGTTTTATTTGGTAAACGAGTGGTACCAATAAAGTGCTACAGCTTTAATTAATTTTCTATAGCTATTCCAAAATACTCATCTATGCCTCCGCCCTCTTAAACTTATCCACACCATAACAATATTACAATTTATAAAAATGTAAACAATTACATCCTTATATCTTCGCCGCATGAAAAAAATCCCGATCATATTAACTTTAATTGCGCTCTCATTTATTTTAATTTCCTGGGGAATTACCGGGCATAAAACCGTAGCAAGTATTGCGGCTAATCATTTAACACCTTCAGCAAAACAAGCCGTAAAAGATTTATTGGAGAACGAAAGCCTGGCCGATGTTGCTTCATGGGCAGATGAAATTCGTAATGAACCTGAATTTAAGGCAACTGCCGGTTGGCATTTTGTAAATGTTGCTGATGGCCTAAATTTTAATGAGTTTTCCAAAGCCGTTAAAAATTCAGAAAAACCCGATCTATTGAAAGCTTTGACCTTAAATGAACAGGTGATTAATGATCAGATGGCTACCAAAGAGCAGAAAAAAATTGCGCTCAAGTTTATTGTCCATTTGGTTGGCGATGCACATCAACCCATGCATGTAAGCCGTGCCGAAGATAAAGGCGGTAATACCATTCAGGTGCAATTTGATGGTAAAGGGACTAATCTTCACTCTTTATGGGATAGCCGGTTACTTGACCACCAAAATTTAAGCATTTCACAACTAACAAATCAGGATAATGCAAGTGTATCAGAAATAAAAAAGTGGCAAAATGCTTCTCCCTTAAATTGGCTTTTTGAAAGCTATCAAATTAGCTCAAAACTTTATGCTGAGGTAGAACAAAATAATAAAATTGATGAAAAATACTATCAGTCTCACATTAGCATAGTAAATGAGCGCATTGAAATGGGCGGCATTCGTTTAGCCGGTTTGTTAAACAGTATCTTCAAAAATGGCGTTCAATATAAGGGTAATAGCCCTGTTATAAATAATGCTGAGGCTACTGCGGATGTGCAAAAAGTTACTCCGATAAATATTAACGAGGCCTCCAGCCACATAGGTGCCAATGTATCGCTAAATTCAAAACTCTACGGCTCAAAAGATTTTAGCAGTATGATTTTATTAAACCTTGGTGCTGATTATCCAAACCAACTGCTTACGGTTGTATTAAAAGGGAGTGCAAAAACGGCTTTTAATGCTAATCTTTATAATTATGTTAAAGTAAAAGGAATTATCACCATCCACAATGGTAAACCTCAGATTATTGTAAATGATCCTAAACAAATTGATTTTGTTATAATGAATGATGATAAAGATGGTACAATTAAAGGCCGAAAATAAATAGATTCTCCCCCGTTATTTGAAGGAGCTAAACGAAAGTTAGCTCCTTTTTTTCGTTTAATGTACTTCCATCAAGGTGGTATTTATTTCTGCTAAAGCTGGGAAAGTGATCACAAATTAAATTAAATACAAAATAAAATACAAATAAGTATGATTAATAATATATTTAAAAAATTAAAATACTATAAATGAATACACCAACGCTCACAGAATTAAAATTTAAACTTCAAACTTTAGGGGCACTGCAACCTGAAGCCTGGGACCTGATTTTGAAAACAGTTAAATATACTTTTATTAAAACGGGTGAAAATTTTAACCGTCAGGAAGGCCAACTCGCCTGGATATTAACCGGACTTTTGAAAGAATATGATGCAGAAGCACGGAAAAAACCCTCCGTTATTAATTTCATTTTACCTGGCCATAGTTTAATAACCAGAAAATTAAATAAGCATTTTTACTTAAAAGCTTACACTGACACTTATGTTGTACATTTAGAATTTGAAGAATTAATTGCAGTTTACGGCCAGTTTAAAGAACTTAGAACAACTTACGACTCCCTTTGCGCGAACTATGATGAAGGTATGGTTTACCGCCAGCGAATATTGGAAGAAAAATCTGCACAGAGAAAAGTCGAGCTTTTCTTAATCCGGTACCGGCCATATTTAGTCGTGATTCAGAAAAAAGACATAAGCAATTACCTAAAGCTTAATTATGATTATTTCACTTCTATTTACACCAAACTCTTATAGTAAAACAGAGGAAAAAACAACTTAGCAAACTAAGTAAATTTAATACTACAAACCAAGTTCCACCTATACATATCGCTGACTACTTTAGATTATTCAATCAGCTATATGAAACGTAAAATTTTAAGTTTAAATCAAATTTTCAATAGCATATTATTTCTATTGGTGCTGCTATGGACTTATACCTTAGGCAGTAAACTTGCTAATTTTGACACCTTTAGGCATGAGCTTAGTATGCAGCATTTGCCCAGGCCTGTATTAAAACCGTTAAGCTATGCCCTGCCTGTTTCTGAGTTAATCGTGGTAATTCTTCTGATTATCCCAGGCACCAGGAAATCAGGTTTGATATGCTCTATAACCTTATTTATAATCTTTACGGTTTACATCTTATTGATTTTACTTAATTACTTTAAAAGTACCCCTTGCAGTTGTGGAGGAGTTTTAAAAGTAATGAGTTGGAAAACACACTTTTTATTTAATTTATTCTTCATTGTTATTAACGCTGTTAACCTATCCATTTTTAACAAGATAGAAAGGAGGTTAAAGGCAAAGTAATTCAAAAAATAGCTTAAAAACCGGTTAGACATTAACTGTTATTAATCAATCATTACACATTCACTAAACTTTTTCGTTTGCTTTTTCAATCGTAATAAAGCATTCTTATTATGAATAATAACCTCAAAAATTTTAGCACAGGTATTCTTGCGGCTGCCTTTGGTTTGGTAATTGTATTAACAGGTTCTGCTTTTAAAACAGAAAAGGCAAAAACTGGCACTTATACTTTCTTTTATAATGGAACTACGTTTGATAAGGCCAGTGTTGAAAACGAAAGCAACTGGGTTTATGATAGCAACGATGAAACTGTATGCGATGACAGGGCACAAAGTGCCTGTACCATTCAGGTTGATGAAAATTTTGTCAATACACCGTTAACTACCCCAACACTTAAATCATCAACTAATTTAAGCGCCAGCATCCATGCCACACTCGGAACAGCATTTGTAACAGGATCGGCAGATAGCAATATGTTAATTTACAATCGCTCTAATTAAATCGGAGAAGCAACGGCAGAATTGCTGCCGTTGCGCTCTTTAATTTTGTGGCATTCCGGTTTGCTGTATAATATCTGTAGGCAATGGCAGTGCATAATACCTCGAATCGGGCAAAATGCTGATGGTTTTCCCATTTACTAACCTGCTCATAATTATATTTCCACCTTCTTTATTGTATCTTTTTACATCAATCCACCTCATATTCCGCATTACCAGTTCTTTTCTTCTCTCCAACCGGATTTTATTTAAGGCATCTGATCTGTTTGTTGATGCAAGCGGTACAAAAGCTACCGTATTTTTCCATCTCTTTTTTAACAGCAAATTAAGATCGTCCATGCTACCTGGCACATCATTTAAGTATGCACGGCATTCTGCCCGTGTAATGTACAACTCATCGGTACTTAAACCGCTGAATAAGGTTGCTGCACTTGCGGCATAACTCCCCTTAAATACCTGATAACTTCCGCTTGCTTTAAAGAAAATGGTACGTCTTAAATCGTTTGCATTATAAGTAGCATACAAGTTGGTGTCAATCCTTGCAGAAACAGCATTATGAAGCCCAATAAAACTGAACATTTCTGAATAAAAAATAGTCTCCTTATTAAATTTTCTAAAAGGTACCGCAGCAACAGGACTAATAATCCCAGGATCAGCATTATAATCCATAAGCTGGCTGTTTAATTTTAATGCTTCACTACTATATTTCAAAGCCAAATCATACTGTCTTTTATATAAGTACGCACGGGCAAGCAAAGCGTATGCTGCTCCTTTTGATGGACGAAGCTGATGTATTGAATAATCGGGTAGGTAGTTTAAGGATAACAGTAAATCGTTTATAACCTGATCGTAACATTGTTTTACACTTGCTCTTGATGAAGGTTCATTAAAATCCGAATTGAGCCGCAATACAACCCCTAAATCTTTATCAGAAGTATTTTCATCATAGGCAAAGGCATACTGAGTTAATAAACCAAGAAAATAAAACGATCTGAAGAATAAAGCAGAACCCTTCACATTGTCCCAGGCTTGAGCATTTTGCTCATTCCGGTCAATCTTATTCAAAATATCCAGACTTAAATTTGTGTTATAAACCGCCAGATAGGAATAAGACCAATCGTTTCCATATAGGTATTCAATGGCTTTCCATACATAAATATCCTGCCCTAAAGTACCTGCCGCGTTATAACCCGCCAAAGTCAGGAAATAATCGTCGGCAGAGGTTTCCCCATAAGATGGCGTAGTTTTAATATTCATCAGTGTGGCATCATCCAGCAAGCTCTGGGCATCTTTTAAAGTATGCGGAATAACTAAAGTCGCATTTGATTTTACATCCAAATACTTTTTACAGCTGCTTATTGTTCCTATAATCAATAAAGCAAATATCAATTGATATATTATTTTCATCTTTTTTTATTTTAGAAATTTCCTCTTAAACCAAAACTAAACTGCTTAGCAGGCGGAACTACATCAGCATAATCGGGGTCGATATTTTCATTGCTTGCTTTCCAAATCAAACCACAGTTTTGTACTACAGTATATATTTCCAGGCTTCTGAAAGGAAAACGCCAGCCAGCAGTATTGAATTTATAATTCAGGTTAACATAATCAAGCCTGATGTTATCAGCCTTAACCGCATTTATGGTCGAATTTAAGTAGAACCCATCCCGGGCTGCATTAGCAGAATATATAAAGGCCGGTACATTTGTTAAAACCTCATCACCTGGCTTTTGCCAGCGTTTTTCATAATCTCCGTGCCCCTGTCCAAATGTGACCAGGTTATTGTAGTTTATGGATGGTTTTTTAACGTAATATCCTAAACGGTAAGAAAAGTTAAAGGAAAAACTAAACGCTTTATATTTTAGGGTATTGATAAATGAACCAAAAAAAGTTGGGCTTGCCGAACCTAAATATTCGAGGTTGTTTCCTGTTGCAAATGCTTCCATTTGCATGGCCCTGTAATCGGTACTTACCTTACCATTTAAATAACCTTGCGGATTTCCAAGCGCATCTAAACCCGCCCATTTATAAGCTGCTATTGCATACAGCGGCTTTCCTTCTACCGGCGTGATACTCGATCCTGCGGAAAGCAAAGCAGATAAATCTGAACCTTGCGAACGATAGTATTTAACGGTTTTGCTGGTATTGTAGTTAAAATATAAGTCGCTATTCCATTTAAATGCAGTAGTTGTTATATTCTGACTGTGAAATTCTGCATCAATGCCATACCCTTTCATATCGGCAATATTTCTAACCAATAGTTCCCTTCCACCCCATGTAGTATAATCATAAGGTGCCTGTCCGTACAAATCAGTACCTTTTTTTAAGTACCACGCAAAAGAACCACTTAACCTGTTATTTTGTGATGCAAAATCTACCTTCAAATTAAGTTGCGATAGCTGCTCCCATTTTAAGTTGGGATTATTAATACTCGTTACCCTTATGCCGGGCAATCCGGTTACCGGATAAGTAAGGTAAGAACCTATTGCTGAAGCCGTTTTGGTCAGGTCTACATTACCACTATACCCAAAAGTGGCTGATAATTTTAATAAGGAAAATCCTTTAAGGGTAAAAAACGATTCTTTTGATAAATCCCAGCCAATACCTGCTGACCAAAGTGGTTTCCATTTATCGTTGGTGTTGGCTCCGAAAATATTTGAACCATCCCTTCTAATGCTACCTGAAATAGAGTATTTACCTAAATAACTGTAAGACGCGTTTCCATATAAACTTACAAATCTATAATGTGTATGTAGTAAATTGTCTTCAGAACTGATCTGACTATAATTGCCGCCTAAAAATTCAGGGTAATTTGTAACGGCATCAATAAGCGAAAAATAAAGAGGATCTTCCTGATAGCCATACCTCGTTACGCCGCTGCCATGAGTGAGTACATTCCGTGCTTCCATTCCAATAATGGCATTTATAGCGTGTACATTAATATTTTTATTCAGGTTAAGCTGAAAACGTCCTGTTTGTGAAGCTATGTCGTTATCAATTACATTTTGTATTCCGCCCAAAGGCACAATATATTTTACCACGCCTGTTGTCCTGTTCAACTGGCTATAGGTGTTAATCCGATCTTTAGCCATGTAACTCTGCAAATCTGCAAAAGCCGTTGAAGTTGCATTTTGTTTCTGATACTGGTAACTTAGGTTTAAACTTAAATAACTTAACAACTGGTATTTTAAAGCAACACTCGCAAATAGTTCTTGTTGAACATTTTTAACCGTGTTGTGCTTATAGTCTTCAGCAGGGTAATATTTCCAATCCAATAATTTACCATTACCTGTCGTATCTGTATAGGTAGAACGGTAATTCTTAGCTACAGGTAAAGCATTTCCATTTGCATCTAAAAAAGAAAAGTATGGAATCATTCTGTTTCCAATGCCAATGCTTTTATAAACAGGCCGGCCAGATTTTGAATTGGATGAAGTAAAATATACGTTGGTTGTCAGATTCAATCGATCAAGCAGCTTAAAGTCGTTGTTTAGGCGCATATTGAGTTTATTGCCCGTGCCATAGGTTTCTCCCTTTAACTTATCGTAAGCAGCCGACAGGAAATAACTATTTTTATTCCCACCTCCTTTAATATTTAAAGCATATTGCTGCGTGACAGCTTTTGTATAAAAATTATCCAGGTAAGCCTGCTGCGTATTATTTTTCGCTAAATCAGTGAGCATATCTCCCGCTTGTGTTGCAGAAATTTTTCCACTACGCTGACGGAGTAAAATCTCTACAGCCGGGGTAAGTGCCTGAGAAGGGTTTTGTGTAATCTGGCTATCAAAAAAGCCACTGTTAAATAGCTTACGTTCAACATCAATATAATCTGCCGGGTTCATTTCTCTTACTGCAAAGAGGTTAGGCTTGGCCTGTACCAGTAAGCTGGCGTTAAAGCCAACCTGTAGCGGCTGATTTAATTTTCCTTTTTTAGTACTGATTACAATTACACCGTTTCCTGCTCTGGCACCCCAGATGGATGCGGCAGAAGCATCTTTCAAAATACTTACATTATCTACATCATTTGGATTAATGTTGCTGATATCGCCCTCGTAAATGTAACCATCTAAAATAATCAGCGGATCTAAAGGTCCGTTTATAGTTCCTAAACCCCTAATGCTGATGTTGAGATTATTTTGAGGATTGCCATTTGTTTTCCCTACATTAAAAAGTAAACCACTGCTCTGTCCCGCAAGTCTGTCTAAAATGTTTGTACCTGCTCTGTTATTTAGTGCCTGTTCATTAATTATAGAAACGGTTCCATTAATTTCATTTGGTTTAAGCGTTTGATAGCCTGTTTGCACGACAACTTCTTCCAATTGTTCAATTTTTGGAGACATTCTTATGCTTACAAAACCTGCATTGTATATGGGTTTAAAAATAGCAACATAACCTATAGCATTAAATTTCAGGGTATCTGGCAACGTTTTGATTTGAAAACTGAAATTGCCGTCTTCATCAGTTCCGGCCATTCCGTTTTTTGTAGTGCGTATGGAAACAGAAATTCTTTTTCCGTCTAAATCCGTTACTTTACCTTTTATGGTAAAGGGCAGTTTAACCTGGCTTGAAGCACTAAATACCATCAACAAAATAAATAATATTGAAAATGTTGCCGTATGAATGTATAGCCGGTTATTAAACCAACCGTTAAAATTATTCTTAAACATATTATCGTTGTTTTAGCGGTAAATTAATGGTCACTCCAGCAATCAGATTTTCTACATTTGCATAAGTAACCTGCTCCTGTTCAGTAACGGCTTTTATCCGGCCATCGGCCCCTATCCAGATGTAATGCGGAATTACATGAACTGGAAATAAAGATTTTAGGGTAGAATCGCCCAAAATTACCGGGATGGAAAAATCAGTAATTTCTTTTTTTTGCCTGGAAAGAAAAGCTTCAACTTTTGCCTTAGTATCTCGTGCTGAAGTATTCACCATTAATACCTGAAGATTTTTAGCATACTTTTTTTGGATGGAATCGGCATGAGAAAACCCCTTAATACAGCTTCCACACCAGGTTGCCCAAAAATCGAGGAGAATGGCTTTACCTTTAAAATCGGATAATTGTGCAGTGCTATCTTTATAGTTGAGCACTTTTTTAAAGAAAATTTCCGGCAAAGGATCTCCGATTTTGAAAGTTCTTTGATCATTCATCTGGGTTTGCGCTATCGCATTGGTTCCAAAAGTCATAAATGCCGTTACCATGCTGGTAATGAGGAGGTGTTTTTTTAGGCAAAGCGATGCCCGGGCGATTAAATTTGATATTTTTCGCATATGTTATTTGGTTAGTTTTAAAGAAAATTATAGAAACAGGTGCCTGATTTTTAGCAAAAGCAATCCAATCTCTATTAAAAAGGGTTACTTACAGGCAGGAAATCTGTTTCGAAAAAGGGATTTATAAAAATCGTCAGACTGGTTTTTTAATTATCAGTTTGAACAATTGTTTTTGCGATTGGATGGGATGTGGTAAACATATGGATGGAACTAAGGCTAAGCAAAAAACACAGCTGTACAACCCGTTTTTTACAGGCAGTGATAAAGAATTATTGCTGTTCAATCTGCTCATTACCTTTATTTTATAACACGAGTCTTGTTGGAATGCAATACACACTATAAATGTGGGCTGCACACCATACCTGCTAAAAGTTTCTGACGCCTTATGTAATATGGTTTTACAGCAGCCCCACATCTATTTAACATACAAAGTATATTTAGTAGATATGGGTATCAAAACTGCTGTCTTGTTCTACGGCGTCAGAAAATGCAGCTACAAGACTCGGATTAATACCTAAATGACTATAAATCAAATGTAAATATATTTTCCCGAATACGGTCTTAAATAACCGCAATTTTATTCACATTTATCTATTTTAAATACAGGCATATGAAATTGGCAGCAAGAGAAGTGTAAAAGTGATTGTTAAATCCTTAAAAGTTTAGAAAACGAACCATGGGGCCATTAGCTTCTGAAAAGAGGAGCGCCGCAGTACTTACAAAATTCGGCATCAGTATCATGTCCTTCCCTACTGCATGATGGACAAGATTCGGGTAGTTCTTTCTTTTGCCTGGAAGCCATGGCTAAATCATGGGTAAGAATACCCGTTGGAACAGCTATAATGGCATATCCAATTAACATAACAACAGAAGCTACAAATTTTCCGGTTGGTGTAACTGGCGAAATATCACCATAACCTACTGTTGTAATGGTAACAATTGCCCAATACACACTTTCGGGAATATTAGAAAAACCATTTTCACGCTTCTCTACCAAATACATTATAGAGCCCAAAATTACGGTCAGGGTTAAAACCGTTAATAAAAATATACTGATTTTTCTTACACTACCTTTTAACGCCTGGGTTAAAAAATTAATTTCTGTTAGGAAATGGCCCAGTTTAAAAATGCGAAAAACACGGAGCAACCTTAAAGCCCTGAAAACAAGCAGCGACTGTGCACCTACAAAAAAGATACTCAGGTAGGAAGGAATGAGCGCAATTAAATCTATTATCCCCAGCGGACTTAGCACATATTTTAATGGCTTACGGATGCAAACCAATCTTAAAATATACTCAATGGTAAAAAGGATAGAAAAAATCCATTCCAAATGGCTAAACAACCTGCCATATTGCTGATGAATGTGCACAACACTATCTAACATTACCACAACTATGCTGGCTAAAATAGCAATCAGTAAACCTACGTCAAAAGCTTTTCCGGCCGGTGTATTAGATTCGTAAATAACCTCATGCAGTTTAAAACGCCAGTCTTTGTCTTTGGATATTCCCATGGTATTGTTAACCAGAATGTATAATTAATTTGGTAAAGATAACAACACCTTGTTTAAGTTTATGTTTTAAAGATGCTGCCCCTCTCAAACAATAAACCTTTAACCACTGTTTTATCAAAGTATTAAATAAGATTGTTTGCGGGGCTTACGATTATAAAAAAATCAGAATAGAAAGAATATATTATGAAAGAAGAGCACATTAAAAATATAGCACGCATAGCTTTAGGCGCTGGCCTGGTGTTTGCGGGCATCAGTCATTTAAGTTTTGCCAGAAAACCTTTTCAGGCACAAGTTCCAGATTGGGTTCCGTTAAAAAAAGATGATACGGTTGTATATTCGGGTTTTGTAGAAATTGCAATGGGTACAGCGTTGGTATTGGCACCGGCAAAACAGCGCAAAACCATAGGTAAACTGGCTGCTGCATTATTTATTTCAGTATTTCCCGGCAACATTTCGCAGTTTACACACCATAGAAGTGCATTTGGTTTAAATACCGATGGCAAAAGATTTCTTCGTTTATTTTTTCAGCCGGCTTTGGTTTACTGGGCATTAAAAAGCACCGGAAAGGTAAACCACAAAAAATAAAAACAGGGCTAAAGTAATCAGCACATTTACAATTAATAAAATTTTATCTTTTATCAGGAATTGTTTTTTGTAAAGCCAATACAGGAAGAGCATTTGAAATAAGAGAAAGAAAAGCGATACCCAGAACGAATATTTATGGCTCTCCTGCCCCTCGCCAAAAATGGCAAATACGGCAAAGGCAATTAGCACAGAAAGAAAGAAGTAAAATGCAATATTCAGCACAATGGCGAGTAAATAGGTCAGTACTTTTTTCATAGCTGAATTTACATTTAATTTCAGTTATAAATCAAATATTCAGGCAAATTTATCTGCAGCTTTTATGTTTTGGTGGGTTTTCTTTTAATTGGTGTTATCACCAGCTAAATTTTAAGCTAACATTTAAAATTACTTATGAAGTATACTTTTCAAATCTACAATTTCAACAAACTTAAATTCAATAATAGAGTAACGGTCATCGATATATTCATCTGTGAACATTCGGTATGTTGGCCTAATTTTAAAACTTGTTATGCCTACTTTCATCTTATAGGTAATTTCTTCTGCCACTCTTCCAAAAGAATATCCCTCTGCCGATATATTTTTTAAATCAATCCAATAATTTAAGCTATTTTCTTTCCGGTTTATACTTTTAATGTACCATTTGTCGTAAAAGTCTTCTGCCCATGTGGGGAAACGTCTTAAAGCCGTAGAATCTATTGAAATAACTTTTCTTAACGAATCAATAGATTTAGATGTATATGGTTTTGATAACAAGTTAAGTTCAAATCTATTAGATCCTGCTCCAAACTTCGGGAAAAATTGAGGGTCTTCTTGAATATAAAATGCTTGACTTTCGATTTTACAATTGATGAATTTATAGTATTTGTTACCTGATTTAATAAGTAAATTAAAAACTAAAGGACTACTATAATCGGACGAAAATAATTGTTTACTTTTTTTTAGTAACTCTGTTGAGTTATTTATGATGTTTTTTACAGGTTTTTGAATTTCTTTAATTTCCAGTTTATTATTTTCTGGAAAAATGTAAAAAGTAAACATGAAATCTGCATCATCTCCAACTAAACTTCTATAGTTCTTATTAAATTTATAACGACTATTTAAAACATAAATCTCTTTTCCTTTTTCTGCCCTTGTTTTACAAAGTGTATAAATCGAACTATCTAAATTAATCGCAATATCTGTTTCAGTATTATTATTTGCTTGAGCAAATAAAGAAAACGAGCTAAAAAATAGCATTGCAAAAGTTATGGTTATTAATCTCATATATTTATAGCTTACATTTTATACGCTGACTAAGCGGTGTACCTGAGGTTTCTTATTCTGCTGCTAAAGTGTAAGAATTTTCTTGACCGCACTTTTAAACCAAGTTATATATTGCTCAGTTGCCATTTCAGCATGTTGTCCGTTCGGGTCAAAAATTTTGTAACGAATTTGTACATTTATATTGAATCCAATGATATTAATAAGGATAAAAATCAAGAGTATTAAAATCGATTTACTCATCATATTTTATATTAAAAGTTACTTACTATACTTGCCTTTTTTATCTATCAGGTCTTTTCCTGAACATTTCATGTTCTTAATTTATAACTATAATTTATATTTTAAGCGCTGACCCAATGGAGTAGACACTAACCACAAGCTAAGGTAAATGTTATGTTTTAGGTTATTGAACGTATAATTTGGCGTTATGAAGGTAGTAATTGTGGTTTTAAGTATATAATCTGAGGTCCCGGAATGCTCCGTTTACATTCTAAATACATATCTTGAGGTTTCCACAGCTGAGCAATTAAAGTTAATCCATCCGTTTAACACCTACCAACTAAATAACCGAAAAGAAAATTAAAATTAAATACAACTTCTAAAATAATAAGCCTTGTATTACTGCAAGGCTTATTTCATTTGGACAGTTACTTGGTTTTATTACCACTCCAAGGCATAAGTAATTGTTGGGGATAACACCAACCATTAGCTAAAAAGAAATATAAGATTGAGTAATTAAAAAAATAAAACAAAATATTATTTGACTGCTTTCAAAAATCACTTTTTACAACCTTCTCTACAACAGGGGGGCGATAAAAAAATCGGCTCCACATTTTAGTTGCGTTGTTCGCATCGCTGCTGGATTCAAACCCATTCAATGTATTTTAACCAGCAAAGCCACACGAAAAAGCTTCGTATGGCTTTATTCTTTCACCCATCTAACCTTTATAAATGCTAATTAATATATTCCGGATAAGTTTCTATTACTCCATAGTAGATTGTTTTAGGGTTTTTCTTTACTTGCTCAGCAAGTAAATGCGTCAATTCCGGAAGACTAAAAGTTAAAGTAGATTTATGATTAACTTCACCGGAATTGCATTTCCTTCTAGGATAAACAACATAAATGAATACAATGGTTTTTTTAATTGAACCCTTAATTTTAGGAAAAGTCATTTTTTTTAACGGGGAGAAGATATTGTAGAACTCATTAGAAATGTTATTTAAAGAACTTACCTCGGTAACTTGGTTAAGCTTATTTATATCCATTTTTATCATTGCATAATGCAATTCACAGTCCTTAAAGATGGAATCTAATTTTATACCATTTTTAGTAATTAGTTTGCCTACAGAATCTGTTTGTACTATATCTTGTGCCATTAATTTATTTCCAATAAAGATTATTAGTATAATGCAAAAAAGTGTATGAGTAATTCGTTTCATATTGTTATTGTTTTGTAGGGCATTTACTTCCTTTTGATCCATCTCTATATTCTGAATTAGCTAAATACATCTGGCCTACTTTATAAGGTTCGGCTAATTTATAGGTGTCATAATCAGGAGTACCCTCTAAGCCTCCCCATGCTAAAGCTAATGCATCTTCACCACTCATGTTTGGATAAATTTTTTGCATAGCTGCAGAAAATTTAGAAATATAAGGTTGCGAAGCCATTATAATGTGCTGTCCATTTTCATCTCCTACTCCATTTTTATAATCAAAATATGCATGTAAAGACTCATGTAAAATGGTAGCTGTTATATATTCTTGCGACGCATTTGGAAGAATTCCTGAATTTAATGTTATTGTAATATCCATTTTTGCTACAGAGCCGTTAGGATTCCTTACAGCTTTAGTGATTAGTGCACCTCCATCTGTGCCAGTATTAGCATAAATTTTATCTCCAAAATCTAAATTTATATCACTATTTTCTCCAAAAATACTATTTAAAGTTTCTTCCGCTGAGAAGTTAATACCTCTATCTAGTTCTTTCTGAACCATAGCTTTTAAACATGGATCGTTAACTTTATTTTTTATATCAGCAGGTTCCTCATCTGGTCCTATCGATGGCAGTGTAGGTTTTTTAGGTTCCGTTCCTTTTGGGTTGTTGGGATCAGGCACTACACCACCATTATCATCTACGGCCATTTGATTAGGTGTACAATATCGACCATAGGTATATCCTTTAATAATGGTTACACAAACTGGAGGACCAGCCGGTCCGCTTTCACCGCTAGCAGCGATACAGCTTGTACCATAAATTGGAATTTCGATGGTGTAACAAAACTCCTGCGAAGCGACCTGGATTCTTCCATCACCAAAATTATTCAGATTAATTTTTTCCTTTAAACCCGCGTTCATCGTTTCTCTATAACCTGCCTCTGTACCCTGGCTAATACCTTGTAATGCTTTGCCGGCGTCATACACCCACCCGTTCACAAAATTACCCTGTTTATTATAAAAGTAGATATAACCCGTAAAATTGTTTACTTGTTTGTAATGTACAGGCGCATTGGATATACTCGACATGTAATAACCATCGGTTATTTTACCTGTTTGCGTATCTTTAAATATCAATAGCTTAAACCTACTGGTTGATTGATAATCTTTCTTATCACCTTTCTTTAAAAAACTGTTTGTTATGAAAGCATTATCGGTAGTGTTCAAATCAACCTCGTAAACGGTTTTATCGTTTAATTGATTTACATAAATAGTATTCCAGTTTAGAACCATATCGGCAAATAAGATACTTTTTTGATCAAAGTTTTGGCTTTGCCAGGTTTTTAAAGCTTGAAGTTCGTCATTAGATAATTTCCCATTTACATTATCTTTTTTACAAGATGTTATAAATAAAAGTAAGGCTACAAAACAGAGCCCAATTGCCTTAAAAGGCAAAGAGTGTGCATTAATTTTTCTCATCAGTTTTAATAATCGTTAATTAATATTAGTAATTACTTTTAGGGATGATGATGGGGCGAAGATAATTCCATAATCAGAATGGAAAATCCGTATAAAGTATATTTTACACGAAAAAACCTCAATATAGGCTATAGAACTAATCAGCGAATATTATTGTTCAAAAATTTACATGAATTGTAAATTTCAAAATTTGTTTTTATTGATATTGAGAAATGGTAAAGATTAAAATGTTGCAACAGCCGAAGAAGTGAAATAATTTTCATAGCTGAATTTACATTTAATTTCAGCTATAAATCAAATATTCAGGCAAATTTATCTGCAGCTTTTATGCTTCGCTTTTTAGCCGGTTTCTTTCGTTTTTTAAGCCAGATGATAAAACCGGTAACGGGTAAACTTGCCGCGATTAAACCGGCCATAAAGGTTAGTATTTTACCGGGTAAACCCAGCAACTTTCCGGTATGCAGATCATAATTAGTAGCTTCAATTAAATCGGCACCATTATTATGGATATATAATTTTTCTCTTAACATTTTACCGTTTTCTTCTTTATAAAAAAAGGTGTTTTGTTTACGTGCCCAACTATAGGGATAAATCATTCTTAACCGCAGCTCTCCACCTGCCCTTAAAGAAAAATTGGTGGCTATAGCACCCGGATATTTAAGCCTGGCTACTCTATATATTTCCTGGTATCTTTCTGGCAGTAAGTTTAACTCAACAGGCTTGCTATCAATTACTTTATTACCAGCACTTAGTTTAGTACCTGTTAAAAAACTCGCTACCGTTTTTACCTCCTTAAAGGCGAAATATAATCCGCTTAATGCAGTAACCAGTAATACAATCGAAGCATAAAAACCCAGCACATTGTGCAAATCGTAATTTAATCGTTTAAATGATGCATTTCGTTTTATGGTAAGAGATTGCTTTAATAAACGCATTTGACCAGGGAACCAAAGAATTAATCCAGTTAGGAGCATCAGTACAAAAATTACCACAGACCACCGAATAATAAATTCGCCTGTTTTACCCAATAGTAAAGAGGTATGGATGTGTTGCACCACTTCCAGCCAATCTAATCCGCCTTTTTTTACCAATGCTGCCGTATACGGGTTGTAATAATACACCTGATTCTTTTTGGTTGTTACTTCAACTGTGGCATTGGCAATTTGCTCATTTATCCTGATGCCTCTGATCTTATCTTTGGTGGCCAGCTGGTCAAAATTGATAATAATTTTATCCAGCCCGGCAAAAGGTTTATTTTGCTCAGGAACCAGCCGAAATTCTTTTTGTGTAAGTGCCCTTATTTCTTCTTCAAAAACATACAGTGAGCCGGTTATGCCAATCACAATAACCACCAAACCAGTTGCAAGGCCAAGCCATAAGTGTATTTGCCTGATTGTGTTTTTGAATTTTCTTTTCATCACTGGTTAAAAAGCGTAACCTACAGCCAAGTTAAACCTACGGCCATTTCCCCTAACATAGTTAACATTACTGCCATAAAATTGCGATATGGCCGGATAGTAAACTTTATTCAACAAATTTTCTATACCTAAGGATACCCTTAAAGGCTGTATAACTTGATAAGCCGCAGCTACATTAAACAAATTAAATGCTTTTACAGGTCCTTCGCCTATTAAATACTTACCTGCAGCATTTGGTTTAAACCGGTCTCTGTTACCTACACGCATCCAGTTTACGTCGAGTGTTAGGTTTTTAATACCCGAATATTTAAGGTATACAGTTGTTTTTGAAGGAGGAATACGGGTGGTATTCAAATAAACATCTTTTTCACCATCAAATTTACCATCGTCATCTACATCGCCCTTGCCTTCTACCTGAGCATAATTACCACCCACGCTTAGCTCTTTTAAGAGTTGATAATCGGCCTGGATTTCGAAACCATATACTTGTTCAGGTATCCGTTGTGAAATATAGGTGCCATTTACTTCTAAAAGGTTTGCCCCCAACTTAGAACTACTATAATAATAAGCCGCGCTAAAGTTAAGGTTGCCAACAGTACTGCTAAAACCTGCCTCGTAATTGTTAACAATAATGGGTTTAGTTTCCAGTTGTGATAAGGTATTGCTTTTGGCAGCCCTTAATACCCTGCCCAATTCAAATACGGAGAAAGATTGTGCATAACTGATAAAAGGATTAAAATATTTATATTTTGAATAACGGGCACCTGCATTAAATACCAGTGCATTATAATTTAATTTACCACCTTTTACGGCAATGCTACCAGCGCCATTTGCACCTGTAGCCAAAGTATTAAAATCATCTACATTAATATTAATATTTTCTGCCCTTAAACCACCTTTAATCGTTAAATCATTAAATAAAGTTGTTGAAGCTTGTAAATAAGGTGCAAAATTAATCATGTTCATATCGGGCACCCATATCCGCCCGTCGGTTAAGCTTTGTGCGGTTTTATCGTTCATTAAATCCAGCCCATAGTTTAATTGCACCAACATTTGATCTGATACTTTTAATGGGGTATTTAAATTTACCCTGGCGCCTTTTTTAGTTGAAGTAATGGCAGATTGGCCACTACCGAAAAAAGAAGCTGAATTAGAATAAATGGTATAAAAATCCTGATAATATAAATTTGCCGTTAAATCGGTTTTACCGAAAATTTGCTGGTTAGTGTATTGTAAATTTACATTATGGTTGTATCGTGTACCTTCATCTTCTCCTTTTCTTACCCCATAAATACCAATTGCCGGAGATTGACGGTAAACTCCTTCTTTGGTGATGTAAAGAGAATGCTGCCTTGAACTGAAATAATTATACATCAGCTGTAACCGCTGCTTTTGAGTGAAATTATAACCCAGTTTAACAAAACCATTATAGGATTTGGTTTCTCCAAGGCCATATTCAGGCGAAATTACCAAGCCTTCTGCATCTCTGTATACTCCAGTTTTTTCATACATGCCACTTATCAGGAAATCCATTTTTCCGGTTTTTCCATACAGTTGCTGCGAGAAACGATATCCAATGGTACTATCTCCTTTCAGGTTACCGGTGATCCCGGCCTGAGAATAACCTCCAAAAGATTTTCCCTGGTCTGCTTTTTTAGTTATGTAATTAATCAATCCACCTTCTGCACCATTACCATAAATGGCTGTAGCACCTTTAATTACTTCAACGCGTTCTATAACGGAAGGATCGATGCTTCTGATGTCTCTTCCGCCCGCCCTTAAAGGGGTAGATTGTGGAATCCCGTCAATGAGGACCAATACATTTCTGCCCCTCAAGGTCTGTCCTGAGTTTCCGGTCTGATTTGTCGAAAAGCCTAAACCGGGTACACTATATGATAGAATATTGGCTAAATTAGGACTGATGGTAGATTGCGTATTGAGTTCCTTAGCAGTTAAAACCGTTACAGATGATGGCGTTTGTGATAAAGACTCCGGCCGGCGGCTGGCAGATACGATTACATCATTTAGTCCTTCACTCTGCTCTTTTAAAACGAAGGTAATTTTTGTGGTATCGTTTAACGCAACCACTATATTTTGCTCCAATTGATTAAAACCTGTACTCGAAACCCTGATTTGGTGTGTACCCGCCGGTATAGCCTGCAATAAAAATTCGCCTGATTTATTTGAAGTCGTTTTAAGGTTATATTTCCTGATTTGAATATTTGCATAGGGAATTTTATGACCTAAAGAATCTAAAACTACGCCACTGATACTGGCCTTATTGTTTTGCGCAAAAAGTGTTGCAGAAAATAAAATAAAAAGAACGACGGTAAAAAGCTTTATGTATAGCTGCTTCATGGATATAAATTTCCGCAAAGCTAACATTATTTAGACTTATTAAAAATAATAACGAATAAATTATAGTCTTTAAAAGAGTATCACTTAATTTTTTGATCAGATTTTATACGCTGAATAAATGCACAATAATTTTTACTCTAAATAAATGGGCAGGCTTATATTTTCCCATTCTAATAAAATGCCTTTTGGCGTAATTAAAAACCTCAATAGCTCCTGATTATCTTTTATTACAACAGGTTGCACTTCTACACGTAACTGATCTTGCTTTTCATCGTATTTAAATGCACCCCATTGTTTATCTACCTTATTAAATATGGCAATCCAGGCTGCATTTTCACGAGGTATTAAAAAAAATGCATAGGTGCCCGCCGGCAAGAGTTTTCCCTGCACGGTAATATCTTTGTCGGCATGAAAAGTTGTGGCTTCATTTGCGCCAGCTCTCCAAACGGAATCGTAAGGTACAAGGCCACCCCAAATTTTTCTGCCATTTACCGCTGGCCTGCTGTATGTAATGGTAATGTTTGTATTGGCTAATTTTGCCGTAACCGTATCGGGCAAACTTAGCCTTGGCTTTTTATTTTGTGCAAAACAGGTAACAGATATAACTGCCACAATCAGAATTATTAAAACACTTGCCTTTTTCATACTTTTTAGTTGAGTTTTTGGTCTTTTTTTTTTTATAACTGAAGACCACAACAAAAGTAAACGGCGTATAAGCTTTGCGCCTGTACAATTCTTCACTAATTCAGTAATATTGGGGTAAATGGTGTATAGTATCGGCCCGCTAAACAACTAAGCAAATTTCTTTCTGTACTCTGTAGGACTAAGACCTTTATATTTTTTAAATGCCCTGTTTAGGTGGCTTTCGTCAGTAAAATTTAATTCGTATGCAATTTCGTTAATGCGCATATCGCTATTTAGCAGTCTTGTTTCAATCAACCTGATTTTATAATTGGAAATATATTGCTGCAAGGTTTCGCCGGTTTGTTTTTTAAAATAACGGCCTAAATAACTTTCAGAAATTTTAAGGTTGCTGCTTATTTTTTCAACCCGCAGGTTTTCTTGTACAAAGATATTTTCCTGTATATAATGGAGGATGTCTAACACCGCTTCGCCGGTATTTTCTTTTACGTTTTTAGGCAGTTTTAGTGCAATATTTCTTGCCACAATTAGCAGCAATGTATTTACAATTTGCTGAATAATTTTGTTGCAGTACAGCTGCCCCAAATTAAGTTCTTTTTGTATACAATCTACCAAAGCCGCTACCACGGGTTTATCTACAGTGTTTTTTAAAATGCAGCCTGGTCTGTGACTTGCATTTTGTAGAATGTATTCCATTCGCTGCACCCAGTCATTATCCTTATTTGTTTTTGGCTTAATGTAGGTATCGTCAAAATGGAGAAAAAAAAACGTTGTTGTGCTGCTAATATCAAAAGAATAACTATCTGCTGGCGTAATTAAAAACATATTTCCTTTACGATAAGTAAAGTTATGTTGGTTCATGGTTTGCACGCCTGTTCCTTCTACAATATAAACCAGTTTAAAAAAATTATTTTTGTAAACTGCCTTAGGAAATATGTCTATTTTTTTAAATTCAGTTTCAAATGGTTGATATAAATGTTCTCTTGCCATATATAATTAAAGATACTCATAAAACCCAAAAACATAGGGCTGTTAAAATTTATCGGCGGTACCATCAATAAGTCGTTTCTTGACGTAATGAAGTTTTTTTAAGGATAATAAATATAGCGGGATGCATTCTGTGGCGATCACCTGTTCTCAGTTTTCTTGTTTCTCGGTACTGTGTTCTATTTTCTTTGCATGAAAAATATCTTTACCGAAATTATAGGTAAAACTAAGGTTGGCTCTTGCCCCAATTGTTTTTCGTTCAAAATCGAGCAAAACACCATTGCCGTCTCTTAAAAAACTCCACTTACGTGTAGCAAAAATATCCCTGCCGCTAAGAGACAAAGTAGCTTTATTTTGAAAAAGATTTATTTTACCACCTGCATCTATCCCAAAGCTACCATCATTTTGATCTTGTGCTGTCTTATAAGGTGCCTGGTAATTACTGCGGATTTGAAATGAAATATTTTTCACAACCGAAAAATTATTAGTGATATTGGCGTTCCAGCTAAAGCCACTGCTTTTACTAATGTTAAACTGTGGGGCCGCGTTGGTTTCATTTTCATACAAATTTGCATTGACAAGAAAATTCCAGGTTTTTGCCACGTTAAACCGACTGATGATTTCGAGTCCTTCCGTATAGGCATGTGTTATATTAGTCGAAGTAGTGGTAATAATTCCATTTTCGGGTTCACTTTCTACATGTGCAATAAAGTTATTGGTTATCCGGTAATATATACTCGAAGTGAAATTAATTTTATCCCAGTTTTTATTATAACCCAATTCAAAGGCATGTATATCTTCCGGTAAAATATTTGGATTGCCTACATCGTAATTTACAGGATCTGAAATATCCGGAATCGGGCTGTAATTTCTGGGTGTTGGCCGGGTTACCCTGCAGGCATAACTTAATTGTAATTGCTGGTTATTTTTTAATTTTTGCGTTAAGGTAATGCTCGGGTACAATCGTTTATTTAGCACTTTAACGGGTGTGCTTAAAGGTTCGCTATTGTTAGTATATCCATTCACAAAACCGTTTAGGTTAGCATACTCGCCCCTTAAACCAACCAGGTAGCTAAAATCTTTAAGCTGGCTTTTATAATCTATGTAAAGTGCATGTATTTGGTTATGGCTGTTAAAATAAGCGCTGTAAGGATAATATTCCGTGTAGGTATTAACCGTTTTATCAAAGCTATATACGTTTTGGTTTCTTTCATCAAACCTTATCTGACTGCGATAGCCAGCGTTTAAATTTCCTTTCCCTATGGGTAAGGTGTAATCAACTTGTACATTGTAGTACCGGTTAAGATTATGATTAAAAGGATGAATTTTAATTAGATCATAAGAATTAGCAGGCCTATTCAGATTATAAATGTTGGAAATAAAATTTTGATCGCTCACCCCGCTCCCATGTGCATAACCAATACTAAAGCTTAGTTCTTCTTTGGGCTTTTTAAATGTTTTAATAAAATCAAGGTTTACATTATAGGTATCGCCTTTGGCTGCTGTGGTATTATCATTATAAATAAGCTGTAAAGGCATTCTGTCTGCATCGTATTGTTTAATATCTAAAAATTCACTTTTGTTAATATTACTGGAATTGTAACCGCCCGAGAAGCTCAGCAGGCTTTTAGGATTAATATAATAATCAATCCCTAATTTTATATTGTTGGCATTTGTAAGCGTGACTGAAGGAAAGCTTTCATCAGAAAAAATAACATTACCTGGATTTAAATAGGTAATATTCTGATATCCATTACTAAATACATTACTCCGCTGGTAGTCGTAATTTGTATATACATTAAGCTTGTTGTTTTCGAAACTTAAATTAATTCCGCCTGTATAGTTGTTGCGCGTACCAGCCGAAGCACTTGCTGAACCATTGAATCCTAACTTTTGATTTTTCTTTAAAATAAGATTAATAATACCTGTTGCTCCTTCTGCATCGTACTTTGCAGAAGGGTTGGTTATAAGCTCTATACTTTCTATTGAACCTGCCGGAATGGATTGAAGTATTTGAGTTACATCTCCACCGGCAATTAATGAAGGTTTTCCATCGATTAATATATTTACTTTGGAAGAACCACGTAAATTTACACTGCCATTTCCATCAATACTAATGGTGGGTATATTTTGCAATAAATCAGTCGCGGTACCACCTTTGCTTACCAAGCTTTGTTCTACCAAAAATTTCTTTTTACCAATGCTGATTTGGTCCTTATTTTTTTCGGCGGTTATGGTTACTTCCCTAAGCAGATTATTTTCTGATAAACTCATTTTAATGTTGCCAACATTGATGTTTGTGTTTTCTGCCGAAAGTAGAAGGCTATCTTTAATGATGGTATTATAGCCAATATAACCTGCTTTAATTTGGTAAACACCCATAGTTAAATCAGTTAAGGCAAAAGCACCAAGTGCATCTGTTTGGGTATTTTTAATCAACAAATTTGTTTTATCATTGAATAATGATACTGTTGCAAAGGGAATGTTTTCAGCTGTTTTGGCATCTTTTAATGTGCCTATAATTTTCCCGGTATTTTGTGCCGCTGAATGTAAAAATCCAATTAATATAAACAGCAAAGATATACCAGCTTTAAATGTATTTTTCATTAATGTTGTGTGTTGCCTCTTTTGCCTATTCATAAAAAGCAACACAAAAATACATGCTGAATAAGGGCTGTTCCCTGTACATTTATTCACTTAATCAGTACAATATCCCGTAAATTAAAGTCGAAAATTAATTTATTTTTAAAGAAATGTAACTGGAAAATCAGAAATTAATTGAGTAATAGTACCACACTATCTATCTATTCTTTAGCTCAAAACACTGGCTTTTTTAGTGTTAAATAGATAATCAATTTCAAAATAACGCCTATTCTATCGAAGAATAGTTCTATTACAGGGGGCTTTTTTTCTTTATATTTAAATTTTTCAAATTAAATAGTAATATCATTTATCATCAAGCAGAGTGAAAATCTATAATCAGTAAAAGGAGTGAAAAAAGTAAATAATTTTGTTTTATATGATTGGAAAACCATAAGCCAAATAACCTGTTTTTTCTTACTTTTAGTATCTGTTCTTTTTGTTGCGTTCAACATTTCTTATTTGGCCATGCTGTGGCAAGGTATCCAAAAAACAGCTGAAACAAGCGGAGAAATATATGAAAGAAAAGAGGTTTTAACTACCACACAAACTATAGGCAAAGGAAATATAACCCGCCTAAATAAAATTCAGTTTAAATATAGTTTTATTGTAAATGGTATTGTTCATGTCGATTCTTGTTTTTTAGGCCATTCCTTTATTAATTCGTCTGTATTAACGCATCTTCAAACCTACAAACTACCCATCAGCGTAAAAATAAGATATAATCCCAGCAGGGTAAATGAAAGTGTATTATGGTTGCCATAGGTTTTGTAATCGAATACGATCAGCGTGTTTATTTTTATTTTTTTCCTTTGGTTGCTGTTATCACCATACCAAAGCATACATATAAAGCATAAATGGTTAGTGATAACACCAACCATAAGCTAATTAGATATTTTGCCGATGTTACAATCCTTTAGCGGAAAGCAACATATCGCGTACCTTATCATGTACCTCTTGAATTTGAATTTCATCAGAATTGCTTAATATTATAATGCCCAATTTCTTTTCAGGAATTAAAGTAATTACACTCCTGTAACCCAAATCTCCCCCGTCGTGCGTATAGTTCATTAATCCTTTATAGGGATACATAAACCAGCTTATTCCTACAGCTGTTTGTTGCTTGGCATCTATGGTAAAAGTTGGTGTAAACAAAGTTGCATGCGTAGCAGGAGAAATAATCTGCTTGTTTTTATACTGCCCTCCATACATATTGGCAATTGCCCAATGCGATAAATCGACCACGCTTGAATTTAAGGTAGAGCTTGGCGCATGCATTCTGTTGTATGGATAAATGGCACTTACTTTTTGTGGCTTACCCGTATGTGGAGTCGTACGCAGGTTTTCTTTTACCTCAGGATAATAAAAGCTGCTCTCCTTCATTTCCAACGGAGTCAGGATATTTTCTTTTACATAATTTTCAAAAGAAACACCTGAAACCTTCGCTATCAAGTCACCTAAAACATCAAACGCCATATTGCTGTAATGAAATTCTGCACCCGGCTTACTAATCATTTCTTTATCAGTCAGGCTTCGGGTGTACCGTTCGGCTGCGTCATTATCTGCTATTCCTTTTTCCCACTCATAATCTTCTACATCAGGCATACCAGAGGTATGATTGAGCATTTGCTTAATGGTAATTACCTTGTAACGCTCATCCTTTAGCTTAAAATAAGGAAGGTAAGTAATTAAAGGTTTATTAATGTCAATTTTTCCCTTTCCTGCAAGCTGCATGATGGCTGTTGCTGTAAATGTTTTGGATATGGATGCCACATGAAAGTTGTTCCACGGCTTTAACTTTTCTTTGGTAAGTGCATTAACTACTCCAAAACCATTGCTGTATACTACTTCCTGTCCGCTGGTTATCGCTATGGCAATACCAGGAATGCCTCCGGTATCAATTATTGATTGAAGATAAGTTTCAACCTGATGAAAATTTTTAGTGTCGACCTGAGTAGGCTGACCAGATTTTTTACAGCCCAGGCCAATTATTAAAGCAGTTGTAATTATCCAAAAACACGATTTTCTTATAGTCATTATTTAATATTTTAATTTAATAATAGGACACCCTTAAAGTGCTTTACCCTTATTTTAAACTGAAATATTTTTGGTTGATGTTATCACCATACCAAAGTAGAAAAGTGAAATGTTTGATGAAAACACCTAACAAAAAGTTGTTTTTTTTGAAAATTGACTTTTATTTTTTTTGCATAGCTGCAGAAAATTGAGAAATATCAGGCGTGAAGCCATCGTAAAATGACCGATGTTTACATCGATCATAAACTAATTTAATGAGGCTGTTAACCATTTGTTAACTTAAAAATACTAAAAATTAAATATTTAATACATTTATTTGTACTCAAAATAATCACCTCTACACCTAAATTATCGATGGAAAACACTACTGTGCTAAATACAATTACGGATCTATTAAAAGGTACGTTATATTTTAGCGAATCCGAATCGCCCTTTACTGTAAATAACTGGGGCCAGGTTACTAAAACTGATTTAACAGGTAAAATTGCCGCCATAACCAATGCTGCACCCGAACAGCTGAAAACCATAAATATTGATGTATTCTTCGAACATCTAACCTCGAAAGCAGATCCTGCTGACCTAAATATGGTTAAAAATGCAGCTAAACTACGTACTTTTTATGAGTACCTTAAAAAGAACCTTACTGATCTTCAGGTTACCCGCGCCGAAACCGGCTCTCGTATCCCAATCATTATTAGCGGCTATTTATCAGATGGCAGTTGCATTGCCGTACAAACACAAGCGGTTGAAACTTAAAAATCTTAACAAACTATAATTTAAAAAATCATCTCTACAACAATGAAAAGACTAAAACAATTAGGCTTTATGGCCGTATTTTGCCTGAGCCTTGCTGCCTGTAAGAAAGAAAGTATTACGGAAACAGAAAACCAGGGAATAAACAATAAAGACCTTAGTGGCATCACCAATCAAAGTATCCAGGCGCAAGTGGTAGCTGGCTTTCCGGAAGGTTTTGAAAGTGCAACAAAAGGCAGTTATGCCAGCGGGTCGGTTACCCTGGGTAGTGGCAGCTGGACTTTAGACGATGCACTAATTGGAAATTTAGCTGCCGATGCAAAAAATGGCAGCCAATCGGTACGTATTCGTAATACCGGAACACTTACAATGAATTTTGATGTTAATGGTGCAGATGTAGTTACCATTGCACATGCAAAATATGGTACCGATGCTAACAGTACCTGGCAATTATGGTATTCTGTTAACGGTGGTTCAAGCTGGCAACAAGTTACGGGCACTATAACAAGTAGCGCAACAAGTATTAGCACCGCAACTTTTAATACCGCTATAAGCGGAAATGTACGTTTCCAGATTCGTAAAGTCAGCGGTGGAACGGCCCGAATTAATATTGATGACATTAGTATTTCTTCCGGTGGTGGCACAACTACCCCACCAGTAATTAGCCCTGGAGATAACAGCCACATGTTAATGGGCAATCCAAGTAATGCGGTTAGCAGTACTGCTTATCCTGAAAATTATTTAATGGAACGCACTTATTACGTAAGCTCTTACAGCAAAAGCAGGGGTACGCCAAACTGGGTAAGCTGGCACATTGGTTCAACCGATTTAGGGTCAACCTCACGTCAGGATGATTTCCGTGCAGATAATACTTTGCCTTCGGGTTGGTACCAGGTATCAAACAGCAGTTATTCTGGCTCAGGTTTTGACCGTGGCCACAACTGTCCTTCAGGAGATCGCACATCGTCTGTTGCGGCTAATTCTTCAACTTTTTTAATGACCAATATGATTCCACAGGCTCCAAATAATAATCAAGGTCCGTGGGCAGATTTAGAGAACTACACCCGATCATTGGTCACCGCTGGCAACGAGGTATATGTAATTTGTGGTTCTTATGGTTCGGGAGGTACAGGAAGCAATGGTGGTACTACTTATACAATTGATAACGGAAAAATTACGGTACCATCAAATGTATGGAAAGTAATTGTTGTATTGTCAAACGGCAACAATGATTTAAGCAGAGTTACCTCCAGTACACGAGTAATAGCTGTAAATATGCCGAACATAAATGGGTTAAATACCAACTGGAAAACTTTCCGTACGAATGTAAATTCTATAGAAACTGCAACCGGATACGATTTACTATCTAATGTTCCAACTGCTATTCAAAACGCAATTGAATCTGTAACAGATAATCTATAATTGCGAATAGATTGGATAATATGCAAATGTATAATTTTTAATGTTGCTCCAAATAATGTATAAATAAGAAAGGCTGTAGATATGAATCTACAGCCTGCTTATTTTTAAGATTTTTAACATCGTACTAACATAATGTTAAATGTGTACCCTGGAAGGGATTCGAACCCCTGACCCACGGTTTAGAAAACCGTTGCTCTATCCAACTGAGCTACCAAGGCTCTTTTTTAAAGAGATGCAAATATAGAAGTTCTGCTGAATATGAGAAAATATTTCTTGCAGTTTTTATCATTTATTTTGCAAATACGCCAATATCAATACTTTCCATGTTCATTATTTTCTGCTGAAAGGTACTTTTTAAAAATCTGGCGCAAAAATACCTGCAATTTGTCGTTTATAACCCGCTTATTTTTAAACAAGCTCCGTATGTTTACATTAAGAAATTCAAAATAAACAGATAACTATGAATAGCCCAGAAAAAACAGTGATTACCGTAGAAACAATTGTTAACGCTCCTGTAGAAAAAGTTTGGAAGTATTGGAATGCACCTGAGCACATTACCAAATGGTGCAGCGCATCAGAAGAATGGCATGCTCCCAAAGCTGAAAATGATTTAAAAGTTGGTGGAAAATTTGAAACCCGCATGGAAGCTAAAGATGGTAGTTTCGGTTTTGATTTTGGTGGAGTTTATGACCAGGTTGAAAGCAATAAACTTATTGCTTATACTTTGGGCGACGGGAGAACTGTTAAAATTATTTTTGATGCAGATGAAGACACCACTAAGGTAACTGAATCTTTTGATGCTGAAACTACAAACAGCGTCGAAATGCAGCAAGGTGGTTGGCAGGCAATATTGGATAATTTTAAAAAGTATACAGAAGGAAATTAATACCCTGCTATTATTTATGCGTTTATAGCAGCAACTTGTTTATTAAACCTGGTATAAGTGGAAAGACCGGAGCGCAGCGAGGACTTGGAACGTTAGCAGGAACAACCTTGCAAAAGAACTCCTGTTGCTGCTTTCCAAAATAAATTTTTTTAAGGTTAGGAAAATATTAGGAAACGAATGGGCAGTAAGGCTTTATAACCTGCGGTCCCGCTCCCGTTGCTGCCCAGATGAAATATCGGGCATACACTCAGATCGGGTTTATGAACAAGGTTTGGGTAAGTACATAGAATTAGGAAGATGGCCTCGTATCCTGCTATGACGATTATTTAGTGCTTTATAGCAGCATACTTGTTCATTAAACCTGATATAAGTGGAAAGCCAGGAGTGCAGCGAGGACTTGGAACGTTAGCAGGAACAACCTTGCAAGAGAACTCGTGTTGCTGCTTTCCAAAATAAATTTTTTTAAGGTTAGGAAAATATAAGGAAACGAATGGGCAGTAAGGCTTTATAACCTGCGGTCCCGCTCCCGTTGCTGCCCAGATGAAATATCGGGCATACACTCAGATCGGGTTTATGAACAAAGTTTGGGTAAGTTCATTTAGCATTAAGAAGATGGCCTCGTACCCTGCTATGACGATTATTTATTTCTTTATAGCAGCAACTTGTTTATTAAACCTGATATAAGTGGAAAGCCCGGAGCGCAGCGAGGACTTGGAACGTTAGCAGGAACAACCTTGCAAGAGAATTCCTATTGCTGCTTTCCAAAATAATATTTTTTAAGGTTAGGTAAATATTAGGAAACGAATGGGCAGTAAGGCTTTATAACCTGCAGTCCCGCTCCCGTTGCTGCCCAGATGAAATATCGGGCATACACTCAGATCGGGTTTATGAACAAAGTTTGGGTAAAATAAAAAGTCTGTTTTGCCAACACAAAACAGACTTCAATTATAATTTAAGCATCTTCACCATTCCAAATGTCATCATCGGCCTGTCTGAGCTCATCGTGAAGAGAAGTTTTACTCCTGAATTCTTCGTGGTGATAATTTCTTTCCGGATTTTCGGGTAAGTCTGAGCCATCATTGACAGATTTTTTACGCAAATGTTCGGGTTTCTTAACCTCTGGTAAATCATCGTGTATAACCGAAGGTTTAAGGATTTTCTTTTCGGGATGCTGCTTATTTTCCATACTTGTTTAGACTCAAATTTCAAGCCACAAGCAAAGGTGAAGTTAAAAATTTGTAATCGGGCAATTTATTTATTGTTAAATGTCAGCCTGCTGGATACCAGCAGAAAACAAAATGAATTGTAACCACCAAACACAAGAAAACGCTTTACCTAAGCAAAGCGTTTTTAATGATTAATAGTTTCCGGTTACCCCTACTTCCAGGCCTCTAAGTTCGGCCAAACCCCTTAAACGACCGATAGCCGAATATCCGGGATTGGTTACCTTAGCCAAATCGTCAAGCATCTGGTGTCCGTGATCCGGGCGAAAAGGAATAGATTTATCTCTTGTAGCATTTTCATCAGATAATGCTTTCATAATTTCGTACATATTTACATCGCCTCCCAAATGATCGGCTTCGTAAAAACTACCATCTTCATCTTTGCTTACATTACGTAAATGCGCAAAATACACGCGCTCTTTAACTGCATTAAAGATTTCCAAGGCATTATTACTCATTCCGGCGCCCAGCGAACCTGTACAAAAACACACTCCGTTAAAAGCTTCATTTACACCATTAATGATGTAGTTAAAATCCTCAAGTGTGCTTGCAATACGTGGTAATCCCAAAATAGGATACGGAGGATCGTCGGGATGAATGGTCATTTTTATACCTTCTTCTGTACAAACACCGGCAATGGCGTTTAAGAAATATAATAAGTTTTCCTGTAGACCTTTTTTACCGATTGCTGCATACTCATTAATGCTGTTGCGCAAGGTTTCGAGCTCAATTTCTTTTTCATTCGGAATACCCATTAAAACATTGATCCTTAAATCGTTTAATTGCTGTTGATTCAAGGTAGCGTATTTTTCTTTCGCCCGGTTTAATATAGATTCAGAATAATCAGCCTCTGCTCCTGCTCTTTTCAAAATGTAAAGATCGAAGACGGCTAAATCAATCCAATTAAAGTATAACGCTTTTGATCCATCGGTCATCTCCAGATCCAGTTGTGTACGCGTCCAATCTAAAACCGGCATAAAATTATAACATACAATCTTAATTCCGCATTGCGATAAATTTCGCAATGATGTTTTATAGTTTTCGAGGTACTGATCTGCATCTGCCCTGCGGGTTTTAATGGCTTCATGCACCGGAACACTTTCTACTACCGACCAAGTTAAACCTGCTGCTTCGATAATTGCTTTTCTTTCCTGAATATCCGTTAAAGGCCAAACCTCGCCGTGTGGAATATGGTGAAGGGCCGAAACAATACCTGTTGCACCAGCTTGTTTAACATCTTGCAGAGATACCGGATCATTTGGGCCATACCAACGCCAGGTTTGTTCTAATTTTCTATATTTCGTTTCCATAAATTATACGCCGGAGAATGCGCTGAAGCCTCCATCTACTTTTATATTTTCGCCATTTACAAATTTCGAAGCATCGCTAAGCAAATAAACCAGGGCACCAATTAATTCATCAGGACTTCCAAAACGCTTAAATGGTGTTTTAGAAATAATAGCCTGTCCTCTACTGGTTAAAGAGCCATCCTCATTGGTTAACAACGATCTGTTTTGATGGGTAATAAAAAATCCAGGTACAATAGCATTCATTCTTATTTTATCATCATAACGATTTGCCAGTTCTACAGCCATCCATTTGGTATAACTATCTATTGCGGCCTTTGCAAGCGAATAGCCCAATACACGGGTTAATGCCTGTGTAGCTGAAATAGAAGAAATGTTTACAATGCTCCCACCATTTTTGGCAATTTCGCGACCAAAAATTTGAGTAGGCATAATGGTACCAAACAGGTTTAAATCAAAAGCCTGTTTTAGTGCCGAAACATTAAGATCGAACACATCGTTACCGGGTTGTACTACAGCCTCGGCAACATTACCACCGGCAGCATTAACCAAGGCATCAATCCGTCCAAATTCTTTTAAAATTTTGGCGTTTGCATCAATTAAATCCTGCTCATTCAGCACATCTGCAATAATGTAAATTGCTTTACAACCTGCTTTAGTAACTTCTTTTACCCTTTGTTTCGCAATATCTTCGTTGCGACCAATTATAACTATGGATGCCTCTGCAGCACAAAGTCCGTTTATAAAAGCCTCTCCTAATACACCTGTAGCGCCTGTAACAACTACAACCTTATCTTTTAGAGAGAAAAGGCTTTCAACTTCTTTAATCATTATTTAGATTTTTTTGATTTTATTCAACAACTAATGTGGTTATGGAATGTGGTAAGCTGGTTGTTGTTGCCGCTTGTCCTTTTATCCATAAACTATATTTTATTTTATCATTTGTTTGGTTCATTACCACAACTGCCAGTTTACCGTCGGCATTTAAAAATGCAGTAGTTTCCAATTTATCGCGGCTCGATGCAGAACCAATTCTTTTTGCACCCGGGCGAATGAATTTAGAGAAATGGCCCATATAGTAATAGGCATTGGTATAAATCAGTTTATCGTTTT
Source organism: Pedobacter nototheniae (assembly GCF_032678625.1). GTDB lineage: Bacteria > Bacteroidota > Bacteroidia > Sphingobacteriales > Sphingobacteriaceae > Pedobacter > Pedobacter nototheniae_A. Next base: position 53,462 of record NZ_JAVTSO010000009.1, read on the forward strand.
TAGTATCGGCATGTACCGGGGCAAAGCAGAAATTACCTACATGGTTAGGTCCGCCTTTTTCATCTAAAAGGATATTCCAGTCTGTCCACGCAGCTGTACCCGCATTAAAATCATTAATCATGGAGTATCCGTAACGTTCGCCTAAAGTCCAGTCATCCAATTTATTTACATCGTATTTTTCTTTACACCCTTCAGTGAAAATCAAGGCTTTATCAGGGTAAGCTTCATGCGTTTGTTTAACATTCCCAAACTGCATACCGCTGCCTGTCCAGGTTTCGTACCAGTGAAAACCAATGCCCCAAACATATTTAGCAGCGTCTTTATCGTTTAAGATTGTGCTTGCTCTCTGGAAAATCTGATCACGATTATGATCCCAGGCGATTAATTTTTTAGAACCTAAACCCTCTTTTTGCAAAGTTGGACCTAAGAAATTCTTAATAAAATCGCGTTCTTCTTCTGCCGTAAACACACAAGATTCCCATTTTTGCTTTGCCATTGGCTCATTTTGAACGGTTAAGCCCCAAATTGGCATGCCCATTTTTTCGTAGGTTTTAATAAACTTTACGTAGTGGTTTGCCCAGCTCTGACGGAAAGCAGGTAATAAATGGCCACCTTGCACTAAACTATTGTTATCTTTCATCCATGCTGGTGGCGACCAAGGGCTTACAAACAAAGGCAATTTACCACCCGCCGCAGCTGTAGCTTGTTTAATTAAAGGAATTTTATAGGTTTCATCGTGCGCTACGCTAAAGGTTTTTAAATCCTTATCATTATCCTGTACATAAGTATAACTTCCGCTGGAGAAATCGCAGCTGGCAATATTGGTACGGGCTAAGGTATAACCAATTCCTTTATCAGGGCTGTAATATGCAGTTAATAATTCCTGCTGATTTTTCTTTGAAAGTTTAGCAAAGGTTTCAGCAGATGCATCGGTTAAAGCGCCACCAATACCTACCAAGGTTTGATATTTAATGGTTGGATCAACAAAAACACAAGGTTCTGTTTCAAATGGTTGCTTATTTTCGGTAAAGGTTAAGGTTTCTGTTTTACTTAACCTGTAATCAGAATTCTCTGCAGTAGTATACACCGTAACTTTTTTATTTCCAACGGCATAGGCTTGAACTGTTTTACCAGTGGTTTTAATTCCCTTTTTATTTTGAGCAGCAGCTGTAAATGCAGTTGCTAAAATCAAGAGAATACTGAGGTTTTGTTTCATTCTTTTTTGTGCTTATATTTTATAAATCCTGTCCCGATGCCCAAAAAATGGCATTTTTAACAATTGTTTTGTATGCAATATTATTAAATAATTCGGGCGAATGACCCATAAAAATGTAAACATTGCGAGCCTTTATTTTTTCATTTGTCCAGATTACCGGATGATCGCCCATAACAATTTCAGACTTAGGCTTATAGGATGACTCATCCACACGGGCTAAAACCCGCACATTTGGCCTTGGGCTTTTATTATACGTATACCACTCTTCCTTTTCTATTGTAAAATGCGCAGGAACACCTTTCATCACCGGGTGTTTTAAATCTTCGATACTAACATTTCCATCTGCAAAATCTGGTATATAGTTCTTAAACTGAATTTCACCCATAAAATCTGAAAACCAGGGCCACATTTTGTAACCATCAAAATCGCCAAGTAATGTTGCATGGTGAAAGCCAATCCACCCGCCCTTGCCTTTTGTAAGGTATTTCTTAAAAGCTTCCATTTCATTAGCTTTCCAGCTATAGGGTGGATAATCAAGCTGAATGAGCAATTGGTATTGATTCAGATATTCATCTCTAAATTTATGTGTATCCTGCACGTAATCAATTATAAAATTATTATCTGTAGCAAGCTGATTTAACCAGATTTTAGCAGCCTTTGAATAAGCCAGGTGGTGACCTCCATTTTCTGCAAAAACCAGTACCTTAAAACGTGGTTTCTTATTCTGAGCAAAACCTGTATGACTAAGTGCCATCAACAACAGGATAATAAGTTTTTTCATATCCTTTATTTTAATGTTTTATTAATCTGGTCAAGCAAATAACCATTCAAGTCTGAATCATATTCCCAAAACATTACACCACCCATTTTATTTTTCAATACATATCTGCATTTTTCTTTAACCGATTGTTCATCATCATAGGTCATATACTCGCGGGTTTCCGGATTATAAATATAGGATGCTACGGCTTGCTTGTCATGATAAGCTGTAAAGCCTTTTTGATTAATTAAACTATCTTTAATAAAAGTATAACCTTTTCCATATCTGCTACTTAAAACCGAATCACCTAAACCTTTTATTGAGTTTTCTTTCAAGGTAAAAGCGCGACTATAAAAAGCAATTCCCATGACCAGTTTATTGGCCGGAACCCCGGCAGCAAGAAACTCCTTAAAGGTTTTATCGGCATAATTTTCGGCCGGATGTTTTTTGGAATTGTAAAGATTGGTATGATGGCCTGCTAAATCTCCATTATAGAAATCGTAGGTCATCAGGTTTACATAATCCAGGTATTGCTGAACTTTATCCATCTCGGTATGTCTGATAAAATTGGTAAAGCCACCTACAGCAATGGTTAGCATTTTGCTGGTTTTATGCAACTGCTCCAGGCTATCGAGTTCTAAGCGAAGTTCTTTAAGCAATAAAGTAAAGTTCTGCTTATCTTCAGCTCTGAAAATATTCCCCTTTTCACCAGGTATTGCTGGATATTCCCAGTCAATATCTACTCCATCCAAATTATACTGCTCTATAATTTTAACTGCACTGGCTGAAAAAGCTTTCCTCGAAGTATCCGTTAAGGCAGCATCAGAGAAATTTTCGCTCCAGGCCCAGCCTCCAATAGATATTAAAATTTTGAGATCGGGGTTTTTAAGCTTTAATGTATTCAGGTTTTTAAGGTTTACGGTATCAGTTGCCTCCCGGTTAAGAAAAGCCCGGTTGCCTTTCACATTTATAAAAGCATAATTAATGTGCGTTAGTTTCTCAGCGGCAATTTTAGTTACATCAACAAGGCCTTTATAGCCCCCAATATAACCAATTACCACTTTCTTTTTGGGCAAATTTTCTAATCGAAAAGCCATTAAAGCCAAAGCAATAAGCACACTAACAACACAGTAAAATTTAAAGGCTTTCATCATTTTTCTTAATTATTGCTTCTTAATAAAGCTTCCAAATAGTAATAATCAGCATAATTAATGGGTACATCGATTTCAGATTTTGCAGGACGATGACCAGTACTGTGTTCTAAAATAAAACCGTAGTTATCGCCAGGTTTACTTACATATTTTGTGCTCAAGGATTTTAATATTTTATCGGCCGCAGCTCTGTATTTCTTGTTATTTCCTTTGCTGTATCCGGCCAGTTCGTATAATGCAGAAGCTGTTATGGCTGCCGCAGAAGCATCTCTGGATACATTCGGAATCATCGGATCGTTATAATCCCAATACGGAATTCCATCAGCAGGAGTTATTTTACTACTTAATATAAAATTCGCAATACTATCAGCCTGAGCTAAATAAGATTTATTTTTAGTTTCACGATAACACATGGTATAACCATATAATGCCCATGCTTGTCCACGTGCCCATGATGATTCATTTGCATAACCTTGCGCGGTAACTTTTTGTAAAACATTACCACTTAAAGTATCATAATCAATTACATGCCAGGAACTAAAATCAGGCCTGAAATGATTTTTCATTGTGGTATTGGCGTGAGAAACTGCAATTTTATAAAAAGAAGAATCTCCGGTTAATTTTGTGGTTTCAAATAAAAGTTCCAGGTTCATCATGTTATCAATAATAACGGGGTATTTCCACTTATCCGTATTGTGGTCCCATGATTTTAGAACGCCTGCCTTTTCATTAAACCTGGTCGATAGCGACTTTGCGGCCTGAATAATTACCGAACGATAGGCAGTATCTTGTGTTAAGCTGTAGCCATTACCAAAAGGACAATAAATCATAAATCCAAGATCATGGGTACCTTTATTGTATTGTTCTTTCTTAATGTCTTCGGTATATTTCTTAGCTAAATCAAGCCATTTTTTATCTTTCGTATACTGATAGAAATACCAAAGTTCTGCAGGAAAAAAACCGCTGGTCCAGTCTTTTGAAACCACCATTTTAAATTGCCCTTTTTCCACGGTTCTTGGCGATACTAAATTTGGTTTGATCTTTCTTGCAGAATCTACATTTTTAACCAACAAATCGGTTTGTTTTTCTGCAGATTTAAATGCTTTCGCAACATCAACTTTCTGCGCGTTTACGACACTGAAAGACAATAACATTAAGCTAAATACCTTAATCTTTAAATTCATATAATCTAATTAATTTTACTTTCCTCTACTTGTTTTAAATATAGGGATTCAGGATTTAAGCCTTTTTTATTTTGCCCTTCCCAAATACCATCCGGGCGTCCCTTTAATCGCCCATCATACTTTTGGACCTTTAATCCAATTGCATAATTTTTACCGCTTACATAGGGGCTTTGTACAGCGGCTTTAGCAGCTGTACAATTCCACAATATTTGATTCACTCCAGACCAGCCATGCCCCGTACCCCAATTTCCACGGTCCTGGATATTAATTTCGCCATCGGTTACAATGTTGTCGTACAATGTTCCCATGGCCCAGCGGTGGTGAGGACCAATATCGGCCTTGGCATTTTCTGACCTGCAATTGTAAAACACATTCGGGCCGCAAACTTTTGCCCCTGTTACATAATCATGTCGACCTTCAGAAGCATAACAACCCATAAAAAGATTAAGCTGACCATCGTTATTAAAAGAATACCTTCTTCCACCAATAATCTGAGATTTTGGCGCTAAACACTTACTGTCCATAACCGTAATTTGCTTGCTATCATGACCAAGATTTACGCATGAATAACCAAAATAGTGACTGGTTACATTTTTAATCCAGCTGTTTTCTATTTTATTAAATGCTATTGCATCCCAGCCATGCTCTTCATCCGTATCGTTTTCATATTCAGATTCGAGATATAGATTTTCAATTCCAACCTCAGCAATGCGACCGGCAAAAGTGTATTTATAAATTTCGCCGCCACCATATTGATCTTCCATAGCCATAACCACTGGATTATCAATAAAAATTTCATTTCCTTTTATGGCAATAATTTCCCTTTCAAACTCCAGGTTATAATCTGCAGCTGTCCATTGCACTGTACCGTTACCCGGCTCAATCTGATTCATTTTTAAATCCTGAATCCATTTGTCAGTGCCGGGCCGGTAAATCATAATCTTATCTCCAACTGTTAATCCTTTCACGGAGGCTATTTTAAAGCTTTTTGTTCCAACCGGAACATAATGATCGGTTATTTTAACACGTGTGCCCGAAATTTCCTTAGCACTTCCGTTTCCTGATGCGATGATTGTTTTCCGTTTACCCCGTCCGGTTGCAATTAGTTTTGTTTCTTCTCCCTCACCACGCAATACAATCCCTCCGGCAGAAATATTTAAGCTCCCTGGAATATTGTAACTGCCCTTTTTTAATAAGATCGCCCCGCGAATTCCATTTTCATCAACTTGTTTTTTTGATAAATCATCAATAGCCTGCTGAATTTTCTGCTGATCGTTGTTACCCGTAGCAGAGAGCGTGGTCATTATTTTAACCTCTGGAATTGCTTTACTATTTTGATGATAACCAACTCTACTAAAGTCTGGTATAATATTTCCATTTTCATCAGCCACGTATTTTAGATGACCGCTGGGTTCTATCTTTACAAATTTCGATTCCCATTGCTGCGCAAATCCACGATGGGTAAAAAGCACCATCAGGAGGCATAAAACAATAAGTGACAGGCGATTTTTTCCAGGTATCATTTTACAACCAGATTAAAGGGTTACGCACAGGTAAATTACGGATAACTTCTTCTACCTGAGGTTGATGATCTAATTTAGCCCATACGCTGTACCAGTCTTTTTGTTTATATTCTACTGCACCAAACAATAAAAATGGTTGTGCAACAGGCCAGTTATCCCAATACATCACATCGGGCTGTAAAGTCCATTTACTTTTATCAGCAATAAAAGGATATAAATAGGCAATGCCTTTCTTTATGGATCTGCCATCGGCCGTTTCAAAATCCCAAAGGTTATCTTTTGGCGTGGAAATAATCTGGCAAAGCATGGTCATGGCGTCCAGGTTAAAGATAGAATAGCCATAAGGTTTTGTACGCGCCAGCTCTAAAGGAAAACTTCCGTCAGCGGCCATTTGGTTAGGCAATAAATTGGTTTTAAAATTAATCCGGATCGAATCCAACATATTTTCATCTCCACAGAGTTTTGCAAAAGAAGCCACTTGCATGGCCCAGCAGGTGGCATGGTTATTTTTTACTGTTTTTTCCTGAATGCCGGGTTTACTGGTATTAAGCCATAAAGTATAGTCGGCAAACCATTTTTTTACACCTGCCAGCGTTTCTTTATCAAATGATTTAGCATTTTCCATAACTAAGGTACCCTGCGCCACTTCCATTAAGTGAATGGTATCTATAATACCATAATTGCGACCAGTAAATTTACCTTTTACGGCCTGTGAAAAAAGCAAATTCGGATTCATTAAGGTTTCTGCATTTACAAACCACGCTTTAAGATGGGCAACAGCCTGTTTAACATACTTTTCATCGCCCGTAAGCTTATAAGCCGACGCCAGTACTCCAATTACTTTACTAAAGCGGATCATGGCTTTACGGTGCTCTAAAAAGTTATCCGGATTGGTTAAGCCATCTCTGTTGATATAAGGACCGTCGGGGTTTTTCGGATCAGGCCAGAAATAATCTGCTTCAGAAAAGAAATCATGCTTCCCTCCGGCACTTCTTGGCGAAGAAGCCGCTGTAACCGTGATGGGTTGTTGTTTCATTGCCCATGCAGCTTCCTCTAAAATTTGTTTCTTCAGCAGCATTGTGGCCTGCTTTTCAAAATCAGCGGCCAGCTTGTTACCTGAATTTTGAACTGAAAATGCAGTGCTGGCTAAATAAATCAGCGCAAAGCATACAATAAAAAGGGTCCTTTTCATAATCTATAGTGTGGTAAAAACAGTAGGTAATCCTTCAGAAACGACAGATACGACGCTTTTACCCTTATTTAATTTAACTTTAATAATTGCGCGGCCATTGTATGCCTGCACTTTTCTCGATCCTGATGAAGTACCCTGATTGTCTATTAGCTTTCCATCACCTGTTAAACCGAAATTGATCCAGTTGATGGCGTCAAGGCACTGCACGCCATTGCTGTCGTACAATTTAACTTCCACCGTGGCAACATCCTCTATCTGATCAATTTTAGTCAATTCCATTTTTGCAGGTTTGCTCCATTTTTCGGTTTGATAGTTAAACTCAATTTCGTCGGTCACTATTTCTTTCCCTTTCTTTCCAATTACCTTAACGGTATTTTTTCCCTTAACAAAAGGTAAATTCCAGCGTAAGCCTGCGGCAGGGTAATCCTGGCTATTTCTTTTCTTAGAACCAAAACTTTTACCATTGAAGAATATTTCAGCTTCGGAACAATTAGAGTATACTTTTACCATTTTTTCTTCACCCTCATCGCCCCAACGCACTGGCCAACTGTGCCCGTAAATGTGCAGCATGGGCTTTTCTGTCCAATAAGATTGAAAAACGTAGTAAGCCTCTTTCTTCGTAAAATCTCTTTCCACAACCCCTTTCTGGTTCATATAAGGCACAGGATTATCAGGTCTAACCGGGGTAGAGAAATCTTTGAAAGGCCAGTAAGCCGAACCGCTTAACCAGGGCATATTTTCCTGTTCTTTTAAATGCCAGTCGATTAAATTGGTAATGTACGATTCACTCCAGTCGCCATCTTTAGAAATTCGCGCTGCACCGCCATATAAAGAAGCATCACCCGCTCTTTCATCCGCACTACCGCCTGTTTTAATTTTGCTTAAGGCCTTATCCGGATTTTCAGAGTGGCGCAAAGCGTGACTATCGCCTCCCCATTCTACATGCAAAAAGCGTTTAACTTTGGCAAACTCATCTTCCGATGCCTTTTTGTAATCTGTATAGGCACCACGATACCAGCCTGCCCAGATGGAGGGCGAATACACATCAACGATATCACTGCAAAAATCGCAGCGCCTGATGGCGGTATAACGTGAAGCATCGAGTTTATGAGAAAGATCGTTAAGTTCTTTCATAAATGTTCTGATTTTCTCTTTATCAAATTCAGGGAAATCGCCGGGCCAGTCGTTTTCATTGCCCATGCCCCAGATAATGATGGCCGGATGATTATAATGCTGTTCAACCAAATTGGTCAGCATTCTGCGGGCCTGTTGTTTATAAATTTCACCGCCCAGGCCGCCACGGCACCATGGAATTTCCTCCCAAACCAGTATGCCTAAGCTATCGCAAAGGTTTAAAACAATACGGGATTGCTGATAATGACCAAGGCGGATAAAATTAACCCCCATATCTTTCATCATTTGCATTTCCTCCCGAATCATACCTTCTGTCATAGCAGCAGCAACGCCGGCATGATCTTCGTGACGGTGGGTACCACGCAACAATAAACGCTTTCCGTTCAGTTTAAAGGGGCCTTTCTCTACAAAATTGATGTTCCTGAAGCCAATTTTTTCTTCGCCTTTATAATTTCCAGCAGCTGAAATTACCTCATATTGCAGCGTATACTGCTGGGGCTGATCTGTTGACCATAATTTTGGGTTTTTAACTTCAATATCCCAAAGTTTTAAATCATTGGAAATTTCTATCTTTTTATACGTTTGATTTATAATTTTGCCTTTCGGGTCAATCAATTGATATTTAATGCTTGCTCCCCCAATATGATCAGGATTATAAAACCTGGCTGTAACCCCAAGCTTACCTAATTTACCTGCTGCATCCACTTCGGCTTTGGCAAACATTTTATCTACAGAAAGTGCCGGGGTATAAACCAGGTTTAAATAACGGTAAATACCTCCGTAAAGATTAAAATCAGAAAGATCGGAAGGAATCATCTCCAAATCCCTCGAATTATCTGTTCGGATAGAAACCGGAACTTTACCTTTAAATTGCTTTTTAAAAGCCTCTGTTTTTTTAAAGGCTTCAACGGCTTCTGTAATATCGGCGGTCCATTCATCATAACCGCCCACATGCGTTGCAACCTTGGTGGTATACACATACACTTCAGTTTTTTGCCCTGCACCTTCAAAATGCAGCAATGTTCTCCCGGCTTGGTAAGGATTATTAACACTTAATTGTGTGCGGTACCAGGCTGGTCCCTGGTAATAATTAACATCGGGATCTACTGCATCCTTGGCATTTACACAATGGGGCAAATTTACTTTTTGCCAAAGTGGAACCGACTCGGGATTACCCATCGTAACCGGACGAACGGCTTCCCAAACCCCACCTAAATCCTGCTTCAAAAATTCCCAGTTCTGATTTAAACGTACACTTTGCTGTGCCGACAGTAACGAACTGATAAACAGAGAACTTAAAGCTATTATATATTTTAAATTTTTAAACATTTTTTTCCTAAATCGGGTAAAATCAATTACACTAATAAACCTTTCTTAATTGTAATGCGTTTAAAACAGCCTTACCTTCAATCACATTAAAATCAATGGTTATTCCTTTTCCATTTTGAACCGTTACGCTTGTTTTTTTATTAATAGCAGTAGTATAACCAAAATCTTTAGCAAGGTTTATCTGGTTTAAAAAGCTTGTGCCGTTTATGCTTACACTAAAAATCCGGTTTTCTTCTACTTCTTTTTTATGGGTATTGTCTAAATTGTAGGCTAAAGCTTCTTTAGAAATGCCTCCAACCAGTTCGGCGAAATACAATGAAAGTTCATATTCTCCATCCGGAACATCTATTTTAAACTGCTGTATACCTACTTGCTGGGTTTGATAGATGGGGTCATCATCTGTACCTAAAATATTTTTATCGCTACCGTAAGTAATGCGGTTATTGGTTCCTTTATAAGGCTCGCCTCCAATCCAACCCCATGAGCCTTTTCTGTAAGGCTGATCGGGCATCCATAACTGGTGTTGTTTTTCATCAATGTAAAAACGTTTCGATCCCAGTAAAACATTCATATTTTTAAAAACAACAGATTGATCTGCAAAACGATAAGGCTGCAATTGAAAGTTAATATCAGCCTGATCGTTATTATTCCCCGCAACTACACGCAATTGATTCAAGCCGTCAGTAAAAGGAACCTGCCAGGTACAAATGTGATCAACAGCTTCTTTTATACCCAAACTTTTGCCGTTCAAAAACAACTCAGTTGATTTTAAATTGGTTGCTACCTGTACAGGCTGCGTACTAACCAGCGTTGCCGAATCGGCCAGACCGGTCCTGTCCTTCCATTGTGCAGAAGTAATTTTTAGGTAAGGTTGATCAGCAAGATAGGCCTGATACAGAAAATAAGTATCCTTTGGTATTCTGCCGATGGTTAAAAGCCCTTTATTGTTAATGTGCGGCATGGTTTCTTCACGGGTTTCTGAATTAAAATCAGCTAAATTCCAGGCTATTCCTCCACTAACAAAGGGACGTTTCAGCATTTCATTTAAATAGATCTGGTTAAAATAAATGCCGTACTCCACACTTTTGTCAAAACGTACAGGTGAAAACGATCGGATACGCGGATCGGCATCAGCACCGTACTCGGTAACCAGCATAGGTTTATCTGCAAGCTCCTTATGATGGCGATCGAGGAATTTGCCAAAATCGGCCGGGGTACCCGAATACCAGCCTGAATACAGGTTCCAGCCAACAATCATCGGAATTTTAGTTAAACCAACTTTATTATAAATATCCCAGGCGCCGTGGTTAACCAGCAATGTATAACGGGAAGGGTCTTCTTTACGGGTTAAATCATCTAATTTTTGAGCAAGTTCGCGTACATGATCAAAATAAATTTGTTGACGAGGTTTATCATTCGCAAACTTGGTGCGCAATAAAACTTCGTTCATATAGGCCCAAATAATGATGCTTGGATGGTTAAAATTCTGTTTGATCATTTCTACCTGCATATTCAGGCAGTTTGTGGTAAACGCTTCAGATTCGGTAATGGTGTTTACCACCGGAATTTCTACAGAAGCCAGAATACCTAAACGGTCGCAGGCCTCGAGTACCAATGGATCTTGCGGATAATGTGCCACCCTTAAAAAGTTACCACCCATATTTTTAAGCAATTCTACATCTTTAGTTTGTAGTGCATCGGGCGTTGCATTGCCTAGGTGTTCATAATCCTGATGACGGCTTGCCCCTATTAATTTTAAAGGTTTACCATTTAGAAAAAACCCCTGACTGGCATCAAATTTAAACCAGCGGAAGCCTAATGGATTGGAAACCTGATCCAATACTGTTTTAGTTTTAGCATCTGTAATTTTAGTAACTACCCGATACAGATAAGGATTTTCCGGCGACCATAATTCAGGTTGTTTAAGATTATTTAAATCCTGAACTATGGTATTATTTCCTCCGGAAAGCATATTCAGGGCGGAAATTTGGGATGCAACTTCCTTTCCCTGTGCATTAAATATGGTTGTTTGAACCTGAATTTTTTTTGCTGTTGCAGATGAGTTTTCAATTGTACTTTTAACCTGCACCTTTGCTGTAGCAACAGAAACCTGAGGAGTAGTAATGAAAATACCTGAACTTCCATTTTCCTTTTGCGAAAAATGAACCGGGTTGGTGATGAGCAGGTTTACATTGCGGTATATGCCACCGAAAAAAGTAAAATCAGCGGTTAAAGGCGGAATGTCTTCATTAAACCTGTTATTTGCCCTAACTTCTATCACATCTTCTTTATAATTTAAAAAGGGTGTAATGGCTACACTAAAACGCGTATAGCTACCAATGTGCTTCCCTGCTGATTTGCCATTAACAAAAACTTCTGCTTCCTGGGCAACACCATTAAAAATCAAATAAATATCTTTTCCCTTCGCAGATTCGTCAAGCACCAGTTTTCGTTTATAAATACCCAAGCCACGATAATAGCCGGGCTCGTCGTCCATCACATCTTTGTCGTTCCAGGTATGGGGCAGGTTTACCTTTTCGGTTGCTCCATTTTCTTTATGAAATTCCCATTGATCGTTTAAACTGATCAATTTTCTACCTCCATCCTGCGCAAAGCTGGTTAAGCTCCAGATTGAAATTAAAAGTGTAAATAAAAATATTTTAATCAATGCTAAGTGTTTCTCGCCTTTTCCCGACATGTAAATTTTATTTTTCTGCTACAGTTCTTGTCTTGCTGTTGCCTTGTTTATTTTAGTATAAAATCTTTTTCCAGTTTAATATTATTGGAAGCCGTACCAATCATGAGTTTAAAATCTCCCGGTTCTGCTCCCCATTTCAATTGCTGATTGTAAAAAGAAAGTTTTTCCTGGTTAATGGTAAAAGTGATTGTTTTACTTTCTCCCGCTTTTAACATCACTTTCTGAAAATCTTTAAGCTCTTTAACCGGGCGCACTACAGATGCAAATTTATCTTGCAAATACAATTGAGCTACTTCCTCGCCATCATATTTACCGGTGTTTTTAAGTGTAAAGGAAACCGAAATCTGCTCATTCATGCTCATTTCTGTTTTACTTAAAACCAAATTACTGTAATCAAAAGTGGTGTAACTTAAACCGTAACCAAAAGCAAATTTAGGGCTGTTGGGCATATCTAAATAAGCAGAACGATAGCGTGTATCCTGGTCATTTTTGGCCGGACGACCTGTGCTCAAATAATTGTAATAAAGTGGAATCTGTCCCTCATCACGCGGAAAAGTCATTGGTAATTTACCTGCCGGATTATAATCACCATAAAGCACGTTGGCCATTGCAGTTCCAGCTTCACTGCCTAACCACCAGGTGTACATAATGGTGGGAACGTGATCGGCTGTCCAGTTAAAAATTAAAGGGCGACCAGCCATTAACAACACCACAACTGGTTTTCCTGTAGCCTGAATGGCTTTAATTAAATCTTCTTGTACACCTGGAATATGAATATTGGCTTTACTTTTGGCCTCACCACTCATATCGAGCGTTTCGCCTACGGCCATAATCACTACATCAGCCTGTTTAGCCGTTTCAACAGCTTCAGCAAAACCTGCGGTAGAGTTCCCCTCTATTTCGCAACCTTTAGCGTATAACAATTCGGTGTGATTGCCAACTTTATTTTTCAATCCCTGGTATAAGGAAACCAGGTTATCATTTTGCCATTGAATTGACCAGAAACCCTGCATGTCTTTTTCAGATTTACCAAGCGGACCAATTACAGCAATCTTTTTTAAGCTTTTAGAAAGTGGTAAAACCTGGTTTTCATTTTTGAGCAATACTATACTTTTTTCGGCCATTTGCAAAGCATCTTTCCGGTTTTGAGGCGAATTTAATTCCTTTTCCTGGCGGCTTTCGCTGCTAAAACGATAAGGATCATCAAACAGGCCCAATTCAAATTTCTTGCGTAAAATTCTTCTAACGGCATCATCAATTAAAGCCACCGGTACTTTTTTATCCGCTACCAGTTTAGCCAAACTTGGCAGGTAACTTCTGCTTTCCATATCCATGTCGCTTCCGGCTTTAATGGCCAGCTCGGCAGCCTGCGATTTATCTTTGGCGTAACCATGCGCAATCATCTCGCCAATCGAACCCCAATCACTCACCACAAAACCGGTGTATTTCCACTGGCCTTTTAAAATATCACGTTGCAAATAACTACTCCCCGTTGCCGGAACGCCATTTAGCGTATTAAAAGAATTCATAAAAGTTGCGGCTCCGGCATCTAACGCAGCTTTAAATGGCGGCAAATATACTTCCCAAAGCGTATGTTCGCTCATATCAACTGCATTATAATCTCTTCCGGCAATGGCCGCACCATACGCTGCAAAATGCTTGGCACAAGCCATAACAGCATCCAGGTTACCTAAACCTTTACCCTGAAAACCTTTAACTCTTGCTCTTGCAATTTGCGAGCCCAGGTAGGTATCTTCTCCGGCCCCTTCCATTACACGCCCCCAGCGCGGATCGCGGGCAATATCAACCATTGGCGCAAAAGTCCAGTGTACGCCTGATGCAGCGGTTTCTCTGGCAGCTACCCTTGCTCCGTTTTCTATTGCAGCCATATCCCAGCTGGCCGCTTCTGCTAAAGGAATTGGAAAGGTTACCCGATAGCCATGAATTACATCCAGGCCAAAAATCAATGGAATTTTCATTCTTGATTGCAGGGCTACTTCCTGTACCTCGCGGGTTTCTTTCGCTCCACGTACATTGAGCATGGAGCCCAGTTTACCATCTTTTATATCCTTTAATTTATTTGGATTGTTCGTAATCGGGCCCGTGGCATCACGATCTCCGGTATATTGATTAAGCTGGCCGATTTTTTCATCCAGTGTCATCAGTTTTAAAACAGAATCAATTTTTTTTTCAATCTTCTTATCCTGTGCCGAAGCAACAGAAAAAGACAGGGATAAAATAAGGGCTAAGGGTAAATACTGTTTCATGTTTAATTTATTTTGCGCCATCTAAAATACCCTGGTAAGCTGCCTTGCGCTGATATTGTGCATCAAAAGGCAAAGGCCAGTCCGGGCGGTTATAATTTGAAGGAATCCAGCTATCGCCATCGGTTACATTCCAGGTGGTTATACCAAACTGCTGGCTTTTAGGAATGGCATTATAAGCTTTAACAATTGCTTTATATTTTTCTGCCTGCAAATCACCTAATGCAGTTGTATAAGTCATGGTTTGTATATTATCTGGATTTAGAGCGATATCCAATTCAGAAATATGGATTTTTAACCCTGTTGCGGCCGCTGTATTAATGGCTGCTGCCAAATTAGCATCCGATTGTGTAACGCGGGTATGCATTTGCAAACCTATCCCATCAATTGGGATACCTTTATTTTTCAAACCAGTTACCAGATTTAAAATAGCGGTTCTTTTGGTTGGCCCATATTCATGTCCATAATCATTGTAAAAAAGTAAAGCATCCGGGTCGGCTTCGTGCGCATACTGAAATGCACGGCCAATATAGTCAACACCAAGTTTTTGAACCCAAATGCTATTTCTTATGGTACCATCATCATTGATGGCTTCGTTTACCACATCCCATGAAACAACCTTGCCTTTAAAATGACCAACCACGGTTTGAATATGCGTTTTCAACAAATTTTCCCATTCGGCAGTTGTGCCCTGAAAGTTATTTACCCAATCGGGCAGTGATTTATACCAGTTTAAAGTATGTCCGTGAATTCGCTTTCCATTGGCTTTGGCAAAATCAACTAGGTAATCTGCATCAGACCAGGTGTAGGTATCTTTTGAGGGGTGCAGGGATGCAAATTTCATTGCATTTTCTGCTGTTACACTATTAAACTCTTTAAGCACTAAATTACGGTAATTGGCATTTCCCTTTAACAAACTCACATTAATTGCAGCACCCATTGCAAAAGGCATATCTTTTTGCAATGTATTTTCTACCACAGTTGCTTTTACTGCAACAGGTTCGATACTGGTAAATCCTCTTTTAGAACAGGCTGTTGTAATCAGTAAAACAACAAATAGAAACACAAAAGGACTTTTAAACCTAATGATGCTATACACTGAAGCGACAAGTGCTAAAAAAGAATTAGTTACAAGTGAGATGATTGTTAAAGGGCCCATGTTATTTATATTTTATTTGCATTTGGTTATAAAAATCTTTGAGTACAAAAAATGCTTTTTTCTTTTTACCGGTTTCGCTGATTAAACCTTTACGGTTCCAAAAATTCTGGTAAACAGGGTGCTGTCTTCTTGGCGATCTGAAATCGGTTAAAATCCAGGGGGTCATCCCACGTAATGCTTCAATTTTAGTAAGCATGGTAATTTGGTTTTTGTAAAGTGATTCCTGGTATTCTTCACTCCATCGGGTATTTTCATCGGCATGAAAACCACCCAAAGCATCGCCACCAAACTCTGTAATTACCACGGGTTTATTGTATTTAATATTGAAACTGTATTTTGTAATTTCTGAAGGTGTACCACCCCAATACCAGCCCGCATATTCATTAAAACTTACCAAATCAATTTTTTCGCCCAAAGGATCATTCAAAACAATGGTATTGCCATCGCGGTGAACTTCGAGTGCGGCTGCAACCAAACGCGTATCATCAAGTGATCGTGCGGTTTCGGCTAAATTGCTCATAAAATTTAAACGCGGTGTACTTAACGGTGTTTCGTTACCAATAGACCATACCATAACGCTTGCGCGGTTTTTATCTCTTAAGATAAGATCTGTTAACTGTTGTTTTGCATTGGCATAAGTTGCCGGGTTTTCCCAGCTGATGGTCCAGTAAACCGGAACTTCTGCCCAAACCAATAAGCCCATTTCATCGGCTAAGCGCACCATTTCTTCGTTGTGCGGGTAATGCGCAAGGCGAACATAATTGCAGTTCATATCTTTTGCCCATTGCAGCATCATGCGCATATCGCCTTCAGAACGGAGTCTGCCTGCAAGTAAAGGGTTTTCATCATGAATGGATATTCCCCTTAAAAAAACAGATTTTCCGTTTAATAAAATATCGTTGCCTTTCACTTCAATGGTTCTGAAACCAATCTGATCCTGGATATTTTCGTTAGCTGATTTAATATTAACCGCATAAAGCTTTGGATTTTCGGGCGACCAAAGGCTCAGGTTATTCCAGATAAATTCGTCGGAAATTTTCCCTTCCGAATCCGTTTTATATTTTTTCTCCAGTTTTAATTCAGGAATACTTAGGGTAATTTCCTGGCCGGCAAAAGCATCAATCAGTTTAACCGAAAAATTAATGGTATTGTTGCGTCCTTTTGAAAGTTGTAATTTATAATCGTTAATGTAATGATCAGGTAATTCGGCTAAAAATACATCCCGGGTAATCCCACCATAATTCCACCAATCGGTGTTAACCGTAGGGATTTCATCTTGTTTACGGGTGTTATCGGCTTTAACAACCAAAGAATTTTCTCCTTTGTTCAGTTTTCCGGTTACTTCAAACTGAAAAGGTGTAAAACCACCTTTATGAACACCTAATTTCTTACCGTTCAGGTAAATGTGCGATTCATAATTTACTGCAGCGAAATAAATTACATATCGTTTACCATTTTCTGGTGTTGCATTAAACTTTCTTCGCAGCCAAATGGTACCTTCATAAAGCTCGAGCTTTTCTGATTGTGAATTCCAGTCGCCGGGAACACTCATCTGTGGTGATAAATCGAAATTATATTCAATTAACTCAGATTTATCTTTTTGTACTTTATCATCAAAAAAACCTCCGGTTCCGGTTTTAGATTGGTCGAATGGATCGTGCCTGTAATCGTAATAACCGTTTTCGTAAGGGTCTATAATATAATTCCACTTACCATTCAGGCTTAAAATTTTGCGTGCCTGGATGTTTTGAACAGCGCTTATCTGGGCGAAACTAACTGACGAAAAAAGCGAGAGGCAAATTATAAATACTCTAAAGATCAATTTTGACATAACGTGTTTTTTAGCTTTAAATAATTGAAGTTCTAAAACTAACAATTAATTTACGGCCAGTGTTTCCACCGGCCGCCTAAATTCGAGCAAAATTTAGTTTGTTACATTAATAGCCCGTATTTTGGCCTAAGGCCGGAGCTTTGTTTAATTCATTTTGTGAAATCGGATATAAATAATTTTTAGGTGTAAAAGTTCTGTTTTCTACTGTAAATGGCGTGTAACTATAGGTTGTAGGTGTAAGTTGAACAATCTTCATTCCGCTAACAGGCTTATTAAAAGTTGTTTCTCCTTCTTTCCATCTACGCACATCATAGAAACGATGCTCTTCAAAACATAATTCTACCCTGCGTTCGTTATGAATACGTTTACGCAATTCTTCTTTTGTGGCAGCCACATACGCATTACCTGCCGGATTAGTATTTTGTAAAAGGGGCATTTTAACACCCGTTCTATCTCTGATCTGATTTAAAACCCTTAAAATTTCAGTCACCTGGCCAGCGCCCTGTGCTTCATTTAAAGCCTCAGCATAGTTTAATAATACCTCCGCATATCTAAAAAATATCCACGGGCGGCGAACGCTTGCTGCCGTACCTGCCCACGATGCGTTTTCGCTTAGATATTTACGCATATAATAACCTGTTTTGGTTGCATTTACGTTTAAATTTAAACCATCTTTACCACCAACATATGTATCTACAGTTTTACTTTTAAAAGTTGAACCATTGTACATAACAGCAAAATTTAAACGTGGATCACGATTGTTGTATGGATTATTTGCCGCGTAGCCCGAAGCTCCATCAGTAATTGCCCTGCCAGTTGTTTTCATTTCAAATGCATCAACCAATTCCTGTGTTGGGTTGGTACGGCCATTGGCAGCATCGTAACTTACAGGTGCATTATTTACCTCAATATCATTACGACTTGTTGCTACAGTTGCAAAAATGGTTTCGTTATTAAATGCACCATTATTCCACAACCAAATATTAGGATATGAAGTATAAATGCTATGTTTACCTGTATCCATAAGGCGTTTTGCAGCATCTGCTGCAGCCTGCCATTTTGTAACATCGCCCGATGGGTTGTATTGCGGACTTGCTGCGTACAACAATAACCTTGCTTTTAATGCCATGGCGGCAGTTTGTGTAGCTCTACCCCTGTTTGTGGTATTCCATTCTGTTGGCGATAATGGTAACCTTGCAATGGCTTCGTCACAATCAGCAGCAATTTGCTTTACACATTCATCAAAGCTGTTTCTTGGTAAATCCAGTTTATCAGTTACACTCAGAGTATGCGTAACTAAAATCATACTTCCATAACGCTTTACCAGTTCAAACTCAAAAAACGCTCTCAAAAAGAAAGCCTGTCCACGTAAACGCTCTATTTGTGCTTCGTAAGTTTGATTTGCAGGCACATTTGCCGGCAGCAATTCATCTAAAGGAATAATTGCACTTCCGTTTGCTTTCTCTAAAAACGTGTTGGCTTTACGAATGCCTACATACATATCAGAATAAACATCATCAAATGTTTTTGAAGGGCTCCAGCTGCCATTATTTAAAATGCTTATGGATGAGTTTTGGTTGGAGTTTACCGCTTCATCAGTGCCTGACGCCAGCAAAGCACCGCCATTATCCAAATTATAACGATCGGAAAGTACGGAGTACACATTATTTAAAAAATTACGGGCATAATCAGGATTGGCCCATAACTGTGCTTCGGTAACATCATTACCACCACTAAATGATCCATCTTGAAGAAAACCATCTTTTTTACATGCTGCCAAGCCAATTGCCACAACAGTAAGAACCAGATAAAATATATTTTTTTTCATTTTCTTATCTTTTAAAATTTCAAGTTCATACCAAACGAATAGATTTTCATATATGGATACGATGCGCTTGATGTACCATTGATTGTGGAACCGTAACCTGATTCAGGTAATTCCGGATCAACAGGAAGTCCTTTTAGCTTATCGAAGGTTAATAAGTTTAAACCGCCAGCATAAAATCTAAGCTGTGCTATTCTTAACTTTTTAGTAAACGATGAGGGCAAAGTATAACCAAGTTCAATATTTTTCAAGCGTAAATAATCACCAGAGCGCACCCAGAAATCTGATGGCGCAGTATTATTTCCACGATCGGTTAATAATAATCTTGGATAAGGTGCTCCGGTATTGGATGGTGTCCATCTATCAACGCTAAACTGGTTTAAGTAACCATTGTTGGCTGTACCTGCATTAACCAGTTGCTGAATATAAATTGAACGGCCGCCTGTGCCTTGAAATAAGAAATTAATATCGAAATTTTGATAAGCTGCCGAAGCGCCAAAACCAAAGAAAGCTTTAGGTATAAAGTTGAAATCGGTTCTTACACGGTCAAGATCATTAATTACTCCATCCCCGTTCATATCTACATATTTAATATCGCCGGGCTTAACATCTTTAGATAAAAGTTGCTTTGGTGAAGCATCAATCTGTGCCTGATTTTGGAAAACACCATCAGAGATCAACATCATACTAATGTAGCCCGGATTGGTAGAAGCTGTAGCAGAAGGGGCAATAATACTCGAAATTGGGTGACCAAGCGTTTTTTGGTACGCCGGAAGGTTTGCAGCCTCATTTACGGCTAATATTTTACTGGTGGTATACGTAAAGTTTCCAAAAATATTTAAATCTACACCACCAATTTTCTTATTGTAATTAATACCGGTTTCAAATCCTTTATAAGAAGCCTCGCCCTCATTTACATAAATTAAACTCTGGCCAAGTATGCTGGGTAATAAAGAAGGTGTAGTTAAATCTTTTCTATCCTCGTAAAAATAGTCGGCACTGATAGAAAGTGATTGCCTGAATAATTTAGCATCAAAACCTACACTGGTTTTATACGCTTTTTCCCAGGTTAAAAATGGATTAGCCAAAGCAAGCTGACCCGTTCCGCCCACGCCTGCATAAGAGGTGCCGAAAGTATATCCGGTTGTACTCCTGCTAAAGAAATCGTTGTACGCAAACCTGCGGGCATTTCCAATGGCATCATTACCTACAAGACCGTAAGAGCCTCTGATTTTTAAGAAATCAAGAAAGCCTGTTGAACCTTTCATAAAATCTTCGTCAGAAATAATCCATCCCGCAGATGCAGCCGGAAAAAATCCGTATCTCGAGCCTGGTGCAAAGTTTTCTGATCCTGAATACGAGGCGGTTAAATCTACAAAGTAACGCTGAATAAAATTGTATGATAAACGGTTAGACCAACCTTCTCTGCGCACATCTAAACTACCGAAAGAAGAATAGTTTGCTCTCGAAACTCTGGTCGTAAATTTAATATCATGCTTACCAAATGTTCTGTTATAATCAAAACCTGCCCAAAATTCACTCTTTCTGATGTTACCCGAAAAAGCATTTGCCTGGTAATTGGCTTTGGTAGCCGTACCATAATTGGTGTAAGTTCCATCGGGTTTTAACTCAGAAGTGGAATAAGTTTGTGCAAAGCCCGAACGGTATAAACCTGCAATATCGTAAGCATAATAAACCTCGCCAGATAATCCTTTTAAAATACCATCCATTTTTTGTTTGGCACTTATGGTGGCAATCATGTTACGAACCAAATCGGTACTCGCTCCGCCCGATGCCAGCATAGCCTTAGGGTTGGCACTTGTGAAAATTGAAGTCCCGCCATAAGATCCGTCAGGATTTACAACCGGAAAAGCATTTGCCGGAGTAGAGTAAACAGTGCTTAAGAAATTACCCGTACCTGCATTAGGGAAAGTAAGATTTGTTATCCTTCCACCAACATCTAAAGCTACATCCAGGTTTTTACTCACATGTAAATCTAAATTGGTTCTTAAATTATACCGGTTAAAATCGGTATTGGCATTGTAAGCATCGTTTGTGCCACCTTTATAAAAACCACCTTGCTGATAAGCACTTAATAAGGTATAATATTTAATAAAAGCATTTCCACCAGTTACTGTTGCAACATAACGCTGCGTTGGCGCCACGCTTTTGGTAAAATCTTTAACAAAATTATTGTTAGGGTATTTTATCGGATCAGAACCTGTTTGATAGGCTTGTAATGCTTCTGGTGTATAAAACGCCGTTCCGCCACTATTTATAGATGCTTCATTATATAAGGTTGCATAAGAATATGCATCTAAGGGTTGGGTAACTTGTAATGGTGCCTGCAAACCTGCCTGGGCATCAAAAGTTACTTTTGTTGATGTAGCACTTCCGCGGCGTGTTTTTACATAAATTACTCCATTTGCGGCATACATACCATACCAGGCCAAAGTTGCTGCATCTTTAAGTACACTTACGCTTTCAATCTCGCCTAAATCCATGGCGCTAAAACTACGCTCAATTCCATCAACCAAAACCAAGGGTTCCTGATTGCTGTTGTAAGAAGAACGCCCGCGTACTAAAAAGCTCGAGGCATCATAACCTGGTTGCTGAGAACCACTTGGGTAAATAGCCAGTCCCGGTAGCCTTCCTGTAAATACATTGGTTAAAGATGATGAAGGAATCTGAGGCAAATTTTCGGCACGAATGGTACTGATGGTTGCGGTAACCTCTCTTCTTTTTCTTACACCAAAGGGAATATATACATCATCATCATCGCCTGCATCAATTAAAGCTTTAATTAATACAATATCTCCTCTGCTTACCTCTCCGGCTGGTTTTAACACCATCCGGTAACCTACATATTTAAATACAAGTACATCACTGGTACTGGCTTCCATGCTAAAACTTCCATCGGCCCCGGTGGTAATTGTTTTATTGGTTTTATCTTCCTGAATGGAAATGGCAACACCAGGCATCGCTTTCTTATCCTGATCTACAACCTTCCCGGTAACCGTTATTTCTTCATCGGGGGTTTGCCCGTAAACGTTTAGCATGCCTGCCCATAAAAAAAGCAAACAAACTATATATTTTGATTTTAATAATTTCATATCAAATAAATCTTTAGCGTTATATTGATTAACCGACTATTCCCAACCTGGATTTTGTGTAAGTACACCCTTGCTTTTATAAATTTCAGCTCTTGGAATAGGGTATAAATTCTGTGCTTCTCTCCAGCTTTTCTGGAAAGTAGAGGTTAACACAAAAGGCGTATACACAAAACTGCCGTCCGATTTTTTAACTACATCCATCCCTTTCATAGGTACGCCAATTGTAGTTGCACCAATTTTCCAGCGCATGATGTCATACCAGCGGTGATCCTCGTAAGCAAGTTCAATAGCACGCTCATGTCTAATCACTTCACGCATTTCGCTTTGCGTCATGTTTTCTTTCAATCCAAAACCATATCTGCCTGTTCCCTGGGTTATTCCCGCTCTACGGCGAATGGCAATTAATTGATCGTAAACGCTATCATCAGGGCCAACTGCCTCATTTTGGGCCTCTGCATAATTCAGTAAAATTTCTGCATAACGGAAATAGATATAATTTAATAAAGTGGTACTTCCGCCAACGGTTCTATAAACCTCAGGCCAGTATTTTTTGCAGTAATAGCGGGTAGCCGTGTAGGTAATTGTTGTGTTGTAATCTTTACCAAAAAGCGTTTTTCCATCAGCAGCGGTGGTCGTCCACATTTCTATTTTACCACCCTGCCAAGGTAAATCGTTATAAATAATATTGTTGTAAAAACGAGGCTCACGGCCTTCATAAGGTTTTTGAGGATTGTAACCTGATGTAGGATCTGTAATTGATTTTCCATTAGCCATTTCGTACATATCTACATGGTTTTGTGTTGGATTCATTTGCCCCTGTGCACCACCAGAACCTGGCGACATTGAAAAATCCTGCATCATCTCTCCGGATAAAGGCGTATTGCCCTTAATTTTAATCATAATGTATTCTGGCGAATTCGGAACGTTTAAAATATCACCATAAGTAGCTTGTAAAGCATACCTTCCATCCATTAATACTTTTGCAGCATCAACAGCGGCCTGCCATTTGGTTTTATCGCCCGAGGGATTGTTTAACGGACTGGCTGCATACAACAAAACCCTTGCTCTTAACGCCTGTGCAGCACCTTTTGTGGCACGGCCATAATCAGAAGCAAGATAATCGGCATCATTACCCAGCTTTGCTTCGGCAATGGTTAAATCATTTAAAATGTATTTAGTTACCTCATCAAAAGTATTGCGGGGTAAATTTAATTCATCATTTACTTTATAAACCTTATCAACAATTGGCACACCACCAAATCTTTTGGTTAGCTCAAAGTAAGACATGGCTCTTAAATAGCGCATTTCTCCTTCTACTCTTGCCGGTTGAAAAATAGGAACAGTTGCAGGTGGTGCAGGTGGTACTTCGCCAATACGGGCCAGCATTTTAGTTTCAATGGCAATACCTGCATACATTCTTTTCCAGATGTCGTAAATATCATTTAGTGAGGCTCCGTTAGAATGATCGTGATATAAACCACGGTTTAATGTAGTTACCGTTCCTTCAGAGTTTCCTGAAACCGCCTCATCTGACGCCTGCGCAGTACAACCACGGTGATCGTTAAACCTTACATACTTGGTAATCTGATAATTATAGGCATTATCAGCAAATCTCGCAGCTTGTGTCGGATCTGCAAAAATATCATCTTCACTTAAAGCAACACCTGGTGTTCTTTCCAGATAATCCTTTTTGCAGGAAACCGAAAACAAGGTTAATAATGCAATTGCTGTGTATATTTTAAAGTGTTTCATTTTCTTAAAATTGAACGTTTAAACCAAAATTGTAAACCTTTGAAGTTGGATAAAGCGCTTGCAGTGGGAAAGCCGTATTTACCGTATTCACATTCTCAGGATCGACATAAAACTTATATTTTGTCCAGGTATAAATATTCTGCCCTTGAAGGAAAAGCCTTATGTTACTTACTTTTAAGGCGCTTAGCCATTGTTTTGGAAGGTTCCATGATAATTCGACATTTCTGATTTTCAGATAAGCAGAGTTTTGCAGGGTAAAATCATTCAAAGCATAATTTAAAGATGCGGTTCCCCTGGCATGCAAAGCTGGCCAGGTTGCTGTTGCTGCATTTGCAGGTGTCCAGGCATCCATCATAAACGGATACATTTGTTGCCCGTTATTTTGCTCATTTAAAATAACATTTGAACTTACGTGTGCAACCCCCTGAAATAATACCGATAGCGTAAATCCTTTGTAAATAACACGCGGACTGAAACTATACACATATTCCGGTGTGTTGGTGTAACCAATTTTATCCTGATCAAGGTTGGTAATTACCCCATCACCATCTAAATCTTTAAACTTTAAATCGCCGGGAATTGGGTTATAACCTGCCAGTTTTGGCGAAGCAGCAATATCAGCCGCCGATTGAAAGAACCCATCGGTTTTGTAGCCAAAAAACTGTCCTACGCTTGTACCTTTTCTTGCTAAAGAAAAAGGCAGCCCGTCGGGTTCATCATTTTCCAGAATTTTATTTTTAGCATAACTCAATTGTGCATTAATCCCTAAGGTAACTGCGCCAACTTGTTTTTGGTAATCGACCTCAATCTCGTAACCCTTATTATACACTACCCCTTTATTTAAATTAGGATATACGTGGCCAAAAAGGGCCGAGCCGCTTAAAGGTGTGGTTAAAATATCTCTACGGGTTTCGTCAAAAAGATCAACCGTTAAACGGAGGTTATCTTTTAGCATACGGGCTTCAAAACCTATATTTCTTTTAGTACCGGTTTCCCAGGTTACGTTGTCATTACCCAGGGCGGTATCGCCAATGTAAATGGTTGGATAAGTTGTTGGCGAATTGGGGTTACCGAACAGTAAAGCCGGAAATACCGTTGTTGGCACAGACCCATAACTGGTTAAGAATAAAAAGCGGTTATCAGAAATCTTATCGTTACCCACCAAACCATAACTACCTCTTATTTTGAAATAAGTTAAAACATCATTCTTTTTCCAGAAAGATTCGTTGGTTAATGTCCAGCCTGCTGATACTGCCGGAAAAAAACCGTAACGAAGACCAGGCGCAAAGTTTTCTGATCCATTGTATGAAGCATTAAACTCTGCAAAATAACGCTCGCCGTAATTATAGGTTACACGACTTGCCAAACCTTGCGTTGCTCTTGGCGGAGCTGTAAATGTTGTAGTTCCTGTCGATCTAACCAACTGGCGGGTACCTAAAACCAAAGCCCCAATATTATGTTTACCAAAACTGCGGTTATAATCAAAACCCGTTTGCAGGTTCATATTGGTACTGCCCTCAGTTACCCCACCATCCTGCACCGAACCCAAAGGCTCATCACGGTTACGCGTATCGGTTGATAAAGTTGCAGCACCAGTAGAAGGATTATAAACGTATGCAGCCCAGTTTGCATTCCTTCTTTCAATATTGTTATAGTAAGAATCGTAACCAAAAGTGGTTTTAAAAGCCAGGCCTTTGGTAATAAACCCTAATTTATAATTCAGGTTAAAAGTACTTTCAATGGTGTTGGTATTATCATTACGGGTTCCAAAACGGGTTAATACCGCATATGGATTCCAGATATTGGTACCTATGTTGGGGTTGGCGGTAATCCTGCCATCGGGAAGGGTAACCGGGTAAGCATAAGAAGGCACCTGCAAAATACGGGAGATCATTCCTTCTATTGTATCATAAGAGAAAGCTGAAGAAGATTTTAATCCAGCAGGCTGATAACGGTCAGAAAAACGACCGCCTAATTTAATGCCAACTGTAAAATCTTTATTAAATGTTAAATCAACGTTTGAACGAAAATTGTAACGGTTATAATTAGGTACGGTATTAATCCCATATGGAGAATCAAATTTCTTAAAAATACCATCCTGAAAAGCATAACCTGCAGAAACAAAATACTTGGCAATTTTAGTTCCGCCGCTAATATTTATATTATGCTGTGTTTGGGAGTAAAACTTTTTAGTTAAAAAATCAAACCATTGTACATTCGGATAACCAATTGGGTCTGATCCGTCTTGAAACTTCTGCAATTCAGCAGCAGAGAAAAAAGGTGCCTTTCCATCGTTAACATACGACTGGTTTAACAATGATGCATTTTCAAATGCCGGAAGCCCTATGGCCAGACCGGTATAAGTTTGTAAAGCATAGTTGCCTGTATACGTAACTTTTGGCTTTCCTATTTTACCTTGTTTGGTGGTAATTACAATAATACCATTTGCGCCTCTAATACCATAAATAGCAGTAGATGCCGCATCTTTTAATACAGTTACGGTTTCAATTTCACTGGCATCCACATCAGAAAAACTGGGGCGCTCAATTCCATCAACCACCACAATGGCCGAATTGTTGACCCCATAGGTTGCCACCCCCCTTACTTTCAATGCAGCACCATCGGCGCCCGGCTGTCCGCTGGTTTGTACGGCCAATAATCCTGGCAACCTTCCAATTAAGCTGTTTGTCGGATTTGGTGTCGGCGATTTCATAATCTCCTCTGCACTAATTTGTGCAACAGCTCCGGTTAAAGTCGATTTCTTTTGCGCTCCATAACCCACAACCACAACCTCATCTAAACCCTGCGAATCGTCTTCCAGAACAACCGTAAAAGTGGATTTGTTATTGACCTGAATTTCTTTTGTTGTAAAACCTATATAGGTAAAAACCAAAGCTGCATTTTCAGCCGCTTTAATCGAAAATCGTCCGTTTTCATCTGTCACAGCACCGGTTTGTGTGCCCTTAACCCTTACGCTTACCCCAGGCAGGGTTACGCCTTTATTGTCTTTTACTGTACCACTGATGGTTATTTGCGCAAATGCAAACGTACAGGTAAAAAGAAAAAGGAAAGTTAATGAATAAAAGATCCTGGTCTTTTGAGAAAGCTCAAATTTAAAAGACGGCAAAACCCTTTTCAAAATGTAAAGTCTATCCATAATTGTTTAAATATTAAATCTATTTGGTTAAAAATTTAATGCACTAAAATTCTATAGGATACTGAAAATCAATATCTATCTTAATAATACAATAGGCTATTTTGATATAAACCGAAGCTTATATTCTGCTTTTTTTCTAAAAGGATCAGGATTTTTTAAAACCGGCTTCTATAAGATTGTTGTTTGTTTGGTTGAAGTATAGCAGCTTAGTAGCGTTTATAATTTCATTAATTGATGTAGCGAGTAGCTGTTTGGTCATATTTATCTGGTTAGTGTGGAATAATGATTAACGAATTTAGAAAAGCTAAAACGATATAATGTTTCCAAAAACCACAAAAACAGCTAAAATCCACTGCGGTGGTATTTCAAACGTTTGAAATAATTTTCCGTTTTTTTTTCTTATCTATGCATAGAGATTGATAAAGATGATGAATAACACCCCTGTTACACTTAAATTCTTGGCTGAAAGGCTAAAGATGTCAGTATCAACAGTATCCAAAGCCCTTAATAATTACCCCACCATTAACGAGTACACGAAGAAACGCGTGCAGGAAATGGCCAGGGACCTGAATTTTACGCCTAATAAGTCGGCCATAAATTTAAAGGAAAGAAAATCCCGTATTATCGGCATCATTTTACCTAATTTATTAGATCATTTTTTTACCCGAAGTATTTATGGTGTAGAGCAGTTTGCCATGAAACATGGTTATAATGTAATCATCAGCCAGTCTCATGATGAATTGGAAAAAGAAATACAGTTGGCCGACATGCTGATGAAAAGTCGTGTGGACGGTTTAATCATTGCAATTTCTAAAAATACACAGGATTTTAAACACCTGGATCAGTTCGAAAATATGGGCGTACCGGTTGTATATTATACCCGAAATCCAAGCTTTAACCTCAATTGCCATAAAGTTTTAGGCAATACTTTTCAGGGTTGTTACCAGGCTACTCAGTTTTTAATTAACAGAGGGCACAAGAAGATCGCTTACCTTGGGGGGCCAAAAATGATCAATTTTACCCACGATCGTTTTAATGGTTACATCAATGCATTAAAAGATAATAATGTACCCTTTGAGGCAGACTTAGTGGCCTATACAGATTTTGACCAGGAAAACACCATTTCAGCCATACAAAACCTGTTTACCAATCCGGACGTAATTCCTACCGCACTGGTGGCATTTAAAGAACCTATTTTATTTGACGCGATTAAATACCTTCGCTCTATTAATCACCCAAAATTTAATGAGATTGAATGCATTGGTTTTGGGAATACGCCATTTATCAGTTACCTGGACTCACCTCCAGTTGCATCCATTGAAGAAAATCCAGAATCTGTAGGAGAAAATGCCATAAAACTACTCCTGCAATTAATTAACCGCGAAATACAAATACAGGATTACCAAAAAGTTATGGTTGATTGCAAGCTCGTGATTCATTAATTTGCAAAACGTATTCTGTTTCTTTTTATAGCGTGGCGGTTTTTCTCATTGTAGATGTAAGCAACAACAATTAACAAACCTGCAATCCCTTCAAAAGCAACAACGGTTTGCGTGCCAAACTGGTGGGCAAAATACCCCATTAGCAGGCTGCCTATTGGCAACACACCCTGATAAGCCATAATGTAGTAGCTTAAAGTTCTTCCCCTCATGGCGTCATCGGCATGGGTTTGCAGGTACGTATTAATAGATGATGTTTGTGCCATTAAACCCAGTGCAGCCAAACCTGTACAAAACAAGGCTAAAATTAATGATGGTGAAACAGCCAGCGCAATTATGGCCACAGCAAGTAATAAGGCAGAGTAAATGATTATTTTTTGCATGTTATTTCCCTTTTTTAAGGTAGCCATATAAATTGCACCAAAAAATGCACCTAAACCAGCAGCACTTTCAAACCAGCCAAAAGTGGTGGCCGTGCCATTAAAAATATCTTTTGCAAATACAGGTAATAACGTTGTAAAAGGAATAACCAGTAAACTGGATGCAGCCATCAATATCACCATCGATGCCAAATCAGGCGAAGATTTCAGGTATTCGTAACCCTTCCTTAAATCTACCCATATATTTTCAGTTGATTTTTGAACCACCTTTAAATCCAGTTTCATCATCAGTAAACAAACCAGTACAGCAATAAAACTAACAAAGTTGATTAAAAAACACATGTCTTCGCCCAATGTGCTTAATATAACACCCGCCAATGCAGGCCCTATTAACCTCGCCGCATTAAATACTGAAGAGTTTAAGGCAATGGCATTTGGTAAATCTTCTTTATCTTCTACCAGGTTTACCATTAAAGATTGCCTGGCGGTTACATCAAACGCATTAACTAAGCCTTGCACCAGCGACAAACCTGCAATCCAGAACATATCATAATATTTAAACCAGATCATTATCGCTAAAGCTCCAGCCTGCAGCATTAAAACAACTTGTGTAATGATGAGAATCTTAAATTTATTGTGTCTATCCACATAACTACCTGCATAAGGCGCAAGTACCAGTGAAGGAATTAAACTTAGAAAAGTAATTAAACCCAGTAAAAAAGCCGAGCCCGTTAAACGGTAAACCAACCAGCTTATGGCTACACGCTGCATCCATGTACCCACTAATGAAATGGATTGACCTGTAAAAAATAACCTGTAATTATAATGCCTTAGTGAACGAAAAATTGTCATGTTTAAAATAGTAAAGTAACTTTACAAAAATAGAGTTTTCGGCAGACTATAGCAAACGCAAAAAGCAAGGTTTTATCATATTTAAATCACAAAACATGTTTACTAATTCCAATTTCACGCACAATCTACATCGTAAAACCATAAACTTCAATCCCCAGCACCTCAAACAACAATCAATCCTACAGCCGTTCTCGTCAAAACTAAAATCCAGCGCACTCATAACCATCTCAATTATTAAGAAAAATAGCGTTATATTTGTAAAGTTTATTTACCAATACCATGCCTTCAAAAACACAGGAAATTGCTGCACGATTAAGAAGCACCGTAACCCGGCTAACGCGCCAGTTGCGTAAGCAAAATGTAAGTTCTGAATTCAGCAATGCAGAATTGCTTACCATGTCGTTATTAGAACAACATGGGAAATTACTATCTACTGAGTTGGCAGAAATGGAGCGGGTAAGCAAACAGGCTATATCTCAGATTATTAACCGCCTTTTCGACGCCCAGTGCGTAGAGCGTTTTCCGAGCGAAGAGGATAAAAGAAAAACCTACATTGGCTTAACCAAATATGGTGAAAAACACATTAGCGCAACCAGAAAAATTAAAGAAGAATGGTTGGCTAAAACTATGGAAGAGATTTTTTCTGCCGAAGAAATTAATTTAATCCAGGCTTTTTTGCCTCTACTCTCCCGCTTAGTTGAATACAATGGGATAAGGGTTTAATTTCTGCGTACAAAGTACTTCAGGGAAAAATTAAAACCAATCCGGATTCAAGTTTTTGGGCATGTCATAATTCATTTATGATTTTGCCAGCTTCATAAATTAGCCTTATCTTGCAAGTCAAATGGCACTTTATTTTACATCAATAAATTCGGGGAGTAACGGCAACTGTTACTATGTGGGCAACGATCAGGAAGCAATTTTAGTTGATGTAGGCTTATCCTGCAAGGAAGTAGAGAAAAGGATGCACAGGCTTGGTTTAGCCATTACCAAAATTAAAGCTATTTTTATTTCACACGAGCACAGCGATCACATCAAGGGGCTTGCCGTTTTTGCCAAAAAATACAACCTGCCGGTGTATATCAGTGAGGCTACTTTAAAAAGTAGTCGTTTATTGCTTAATGAAAACAATGTATTTCCGCTAACACATTTACAATCCATAACCATTGGAAACTTAAAGATTTCGGCCTTTTCTAAATTTCATGATGCAGCAGATCCTTACAGCTTCACTGTTGAATGCAAAAATTTCAGGGTGGGTGTATTTACAGATATAGGCTCGGTTTGCGATCGCCTGATTCATCACTTCAAAAACTGTCATGCCGCTTTTCTTGAAGCCAATTACGATAAAGAAATGCTTGAAAATGGCCGCTACCCATACTATTTAAAAAGAAGGATAACCAGCGGAAGGGGCCATTTAAGTAATACAGAGGCGCTGGATTTATTTTTAAACCACAAGCCCGATTACATGAGTCATTTATTGCTGAGTCATTTATCTAAAGACAATAACGATCCTCAATTGGTTGAACAATTATTTAAGACTGCCGCCGGCAAAATTTTTGTTAAAGTAGCTTCCAGGTATGAGGAAAGTGAAGTTTATTTTATTGGCGATGCCAAACAAGCTGAAAAATATCATTTTGACCCGTCCTTATATCAACCTGAACAGTTGAATTTATTTTAATACAAGACCTTTTATTTTCTCTTCATAAAAAAAATAACAAAAAATAAAACATTTTTTAGACGTGCTGGTTTTATATAAACTTCATAAATAGTTTGTTTGGTTTATTTGGGGCTTATGGATTTAAGCCCCTTTCTTACACCAGTAAAACCCTGCTTATCTGCGCTTTAAAAATATCATATTTAACTTTTAAGCTTACAGCGGATATAAATAAAATCATCAAAAAAAAATATTTTATCCTTTCAGAAAAAAAATATAAAATCCATGCAACTATTTCTTTAGTTTTTCGTCTTATGGAAAAGAATGTTTTATGCATCTTTAACTAAACTAATCAAGACAAAACCAATTGCCTGTATAAAACATGACACGAAACCTCTACGTCCTCTTCTGCACATTTTCTCTTTTATTTTTTTCTACCCAATTAACCAAAGCCCAGGATCTTCCTGGTGTAATTAAGGGAATAGCAATAGATTCAGCAAGCAAAAAACCTGTAGAATTTATGACTATTGCCTTGAAAAAAGATAATACTGTTACTAAAACCATTGTCACGGCGGCTAATGGAAGTTTTAGTTTCGAAAAAGTTGCTATCGGAAAATATACCGTTTTGGCTATTGCTGTTGGTTATAATGCAAAAAACACCAGTGTTGAAATTACTGCTGAAAAGCCCGTTGTAAATCTCCAAAACATTACCGTTGCTTCGCAAACCAATAACTTGTCTGAAATTTCGGTAAGCGCTTCAAAACCCCTGATTAAACAAGAAGTTGACCGGATATCTTATGACATCCAGGCTGACCCGGAAAGCAAGGTATTAACAGCACTGGACATGATGCGTAAAGTACCTTTACTTTCTTTAGATGCTGATGATAACATTAAGCTTAAAGGCAGTGGCAATTATAAAATATTAATTAATGGCAAACCATCAAGCATGGTAGCAAGAAGCCCTAAAGACGTATTGCGAAGTATGCCGGCTTCTTCTATTCTGAAAATTGAAGTAATTACGACGCCACCGGCTAAATACGATAGCGAAGGGCTTTCGGGCATCATTAACATCATCACCAATAAAAAAATTGATAATGGATATAATGGAAACATTAATCTTCGTCATCAATTTCCGGTTGGTGGCCCCGGTATTGGCGGAATGATTACAGTTAAACAAGGAAAGTTTGGTGCAACGGCTTATGGTGGCACAGGTTTTTACAATTCGCCAGAAACCCAGACAATTAATTCAAGGGTAACAACCGGCGATAACCCAACTAATTTATCCATTTTAGGCACAAGAGAGTTTAAAAACAATTTCCGCTATGGTGGAGCAGAATTAAGCTATGAAATAGACAGTCTGAACTTGGTTACTGCAGAACTAAATCCTTACGGGGGCTACAACAAATCAACCAATATACAGGATTACAATTTGGCTGCCCTTAATCAAAACACGACCTATAATTTATTTAACAAAACCCGTTATGGCTGGGGTGGTTTTGATGCAACTTTAAACTACCAGCTTGGCTTTAAAAGCAATAAAGACAGGCTATTAACCTTTTCTTACAAATACAGCAACTCCAGCAACCCACAGGATAATAACCTGACCTTTAACAACAGAATAAACTTCACCGACCCGAATTACATTCAGCATAACGATAGCAAATCCAGAGAGCAAACCATCCAGTTGGATTATATACACCCGGTTAAAAAGTTAAATATTGAAGGGGGTTTGAAAGGTATTTTAAGGGATAACGATAGTGATTTTGAATACCAGAGCCAGAATACATCGGGTGATTACATTATCGATCCAACCAGAACCAACATCTTTAACAATAACCAGGATATTATTGGTGCCTATAACTCTTACACCTTAAACTTAACCAACTGGGGTTTTAAAGCTGGCGTTCGTATTGAAACTACTTTTGTAAAGGCCGATTTCATCAGCAATGCTTCTAATGTAAATACAGATTATACTAACGTAATTCCTTCATTCTCCATTAACCGTAAATTTAAAGACAATAGCAATTTAAACTTTGGCTTTACCCAAAGAATTGAAAGACCAGGCATTGATAACCTAAATCCATTTATTGACCGCTCTACACCAAATTTCACCTCTACAGGTAACCCTGATTTAAAGGCCGTATTAAGCAACAACTTCGAACTGTCTTACAGCAAATTTAAAAAGGGATCGATTAATCTTGGATTGAGCTATAACTATGCAAATAATACCGTACAAAGCGTTTATGTATATGACGATTTAACCAAAATAACCAGTATGACTTTTGAAAACATCGGAAAAGACAAAAAACTGCAAACCAATTTAAACATCAATTATCCGATCACTCCAAAATGGAATTTAAGTGTGAGTGGCAACCTGGGTTACATTTGGATAGAAGGCTTAATTAATGGCGTATTAACCAGCAATAAAGGCATTACGGGTTATGCTTATGCAAATACCGGATATAAATTTGATAGTAGATGGCGTGTTAATGCAAGTTTTAG
The DNA here is from genome assembly GCF_032678625.1 of Pedobacter nototheniae. Taxonomy (GTDB): domain Bacteria; phylum Bacteroidota; class Bacteroidia; order Sphingobacteriales; family Sphingobacteriaceae; genus Pedobacter; species Pedobacter nototheniae_A. The sequence continues at coordinate 87,577 of NZ_JAVTSO010000009.1, forward strand.
TTACAATAGTCCGGATGTAATGTTGCAAGGTAAATCCGGTCGTTATTATTACATGTCTTTAAGCGGCAGTAAAGAAATTATTAAGGATAAGCTTACCATAACGGCCGGCATTAATAACCCTTTTATGAAATTCAGGTACTTCAGAACCAATACTGAAGGCGAAAACTTTAGCCAGGCAAATAGCAGTCAGAATATTGCAAGATCGTTTAATACCAGTTTAAACTGGAAATTTGGAAAACTTAAAGGATCCATTAAAAAGAATGAAAGAAGTATTAATAACGATGACGTAAAAAGCGGCGGAAGTAAATCAGGCGGTTAATTAGCAAAAAAAATCGTCTTTAAAAACACATTTATAGGTAAATTTCACTTTGATCGCAGATTTTGCTTTCCAAAACAATAAAGTTATCCGTAATATTAAATCAAACTTTAAAGATTGCTTCCTCGTTCCTATTCGCAATGACGTACGCTTTTTTCTTTGGCTGGTGTTATCACCGGCCAACACCAATAAAAGATAATCAGGAAATGAACAGTTGTTCGCATTTAGGGAGCTGCAGCCCCGCTCCTGTTGCTGCCCGATGAAAGACCGGGGCATTCACTCAGATCGGGTTTAGGTACAAAGCGAGTTCTTTAAAACACTGATTTGCATTCATAAACCTGATTGTAGCGACATCCCCGATTTTTTCTATCGGGATACAGCGTAAAGCAGGAACAAAGTTTACGAAGAACAACAGGCTTTGCTTTCCTAATAAGAAAATTAGGGAATTTCCATTGATTGCTGATAACCAACTAAAAGTTAAGTTAAAAGTTTAATTTACCCTATTCGTCATTGCGAGCTGAAGCGTCTGCCAGCATAATGGGGTGAAGCAATCTTTGTTATTTACTTGAAATTAGTTAACTATTAATACTGCACATTAACGGAAAGATTGCTTCGTCCTTCCTCCTCGCAATGACGTATGTTTTTGTCATGCTGAATTTAGTTCAGCATCTTTTTGCAACGAAGACCCTGAAATAAATTTAGGGGGACGTACGAACGAAGTTTTTCATGTGACTGGTGTTATCACCGGCCAACACCAATAAAAGATAATCAGGAAATGAACAGTTGTTCGCATTTAGGGAGCTGCAGCCCCGCTCCTGTTGCTGCCCGATAAAATATCGGGGCATTCACTCAGATCGGGTTTAGGTACAAAGCGAGTTCTTTAAAACACTGATTTGCATTCATAAACCTGATTGTAGCGGCATCCCCGATTTTTTCTATCGGGATACAGCGTAAAGCAGGAACAAAGTTTACGAAGAACAACAGGCTTTGCTTTCCTAATAAAGAAAATTAGTGAATTTCCATTGATTGGTGATAACACCAACCAAAAGTTAAGTTAAAAGTTTAATTTACCCTATTCGTCATTGCGGTCTGAAGCGTCTGCCAGCATATGGGGTGAAGCAATCTTTGTTATTTACTTGAAATTAGTTAACTATTAATACTGCACATTAACGGAAAGATTGCTTCGTCCTTCCTCCTCGCAATGACGTATGTTTTTGTCATGCTGAATTTAGTTCAGCATCTTTTTGCAACGAAGACCCTGAAATAAATTCATGGGGACGTACGAACGAAATTTCTCCTGTGGCTGGTGTTATCACCGGCCAACACCAATAAAAGATAATCAGGAAATGAACAGTTGGAATATATGGCATTTGTATCCACGCTCCCGTTGCTGCCCGATGAAAGATCGGGGCATTCACTTAGATCGGGTTTAGGTACAAAGCGAGTTCTTTAAAATATTGATTTGCATTCATAAACCTGATTGTAGCGGCATCCCCGATTTTTTCTATCGGGATACAGCGTAAAGCAGGAACGAAGTTTACGAAGAACAACAGGCTTTGCTTTCCAAATAAAGAAAATTAGGGAATTTCCATTGATTGGTGATAATACCAACCAAAAGTTAAGTTAAAAGTTTAATTTACCCTATTCGTCATTGCGAGCTGAAGCGTCTGCCAGCATAATGGGGTGAAGCAATCTTTGTTATTTACTTGAAATTAGTTAACTATTAATACCACACATTAACGGAAAGATTGCTTCGTCCTTCCTCCTCGCAATGACGTATGTTTTTGTCATGCTGAATTTAGTTCAGCATCTTTTTGCAACGGAGACCCTGAAATAAATTCAGGGGGACGTACGAACGAAGTTTTTCATGTGACTGGTGTTATCACCGGTCAACACCAATAAAAGATAATCAGGAAATGAGCGGTTGGAGCATGTCGCATTTATAGCCCCGCTCCCGTTGCTGCCCGATAAAAGATCGGGGCATTCACTCAGATCGGGTTTAAGTACAAAGCGAGTTCTTTAAAACACTGATTTGCATTCATAAACCTGATTGTAGCGGCATCCCCGATTTTTTTTATCGGGATACAGCGTAAAGCAGGAACAAAGTTCCTAAGAACCACTGGCTTTGCTTTCCAAAACAAAAAGTTATCCGTAATATTAAATCAAACTTTAAAGATTGCTTCCTCGTTCCTACTCGCATGACGTACGCTTTTTTTTATGGCTGGTGTTATCACCGGTCAACACCAATAAATGATAATCAGGAAATGAACGGTTGGAGCCTAACAACCGCAATAAATTCAACCTCATAAATAGCGAAAACTTGAACTTTACTTACGGACTTAACCTTGATAAATATTTTTAATGAAACCATATCGCGGTTAACGTGTTGTATTATAAAACAACAAAACCATGAAAAAATTAATTTACGTATGCACAATAGGTTTAGCCGCACTGGCTTTCCAGGCATGCAACAACACAAAAGACGCTAAAGAAAGCGCAGACAGCTTAAATAAAGCCAAAGATACAACTACAAATGTTGCTGCTACAGGTGGCATTGCCGTAGATGAAGCGGATGCTAAATTTGCAACCACTGCTGCTAATGGCGGCATGGCAGAAGTTGCCTTAGGTAAACTTGCCCTTCAAAAAAGTGCAAATGCCAAAATAAAAGAGTTTGCTACTATGATGGTAACCGATCATGGCAAAGCAAATGAAGAATTAATGACCTTAGCCGCCACCAAAAACATTACTTTACCAACGAATGTTGATGACGAGCACATGAAAAAAGCAGAAGAACTTGGTAAATTAACCGGAAATGATTTCGACAAAAAATATGTTGAAACCATGGTTGACGGACATAAAAAAACGTTAAAATTAATGCAGGACGAAGGTAAAGATGGTAAAGATGCCGAATTAAAAGCTTTTGCCAACAAAACCGCTCCTGTTGTTCAGGCACATTTAGATATGATCAACAAAATTCACGACAGCATTAAATAGGTTTAAAGCACCTGAAAAAGAAATCCCGGGGGCAACTTCGGGATTTTTTAGCTTTTGTACAAATTCACTCCCACTCTTAAATAAATGATACAAATTATTTTAGTTGAAGACCACCATATCGTCAGAAATGGCATTAAAATGGTGCTTGAATCTGACCCGGAAATTACCATTATTGGAGAAGCGGCCAACGGACATGAAGCGATGGAACTGATTCAAAAAAACAAGCAGGTTGATCTTGTCCTAACGGATATTAACATGGCTGAAATGGATGGTATTACATTAATTGGGAAAATTAAAAAGCTTAACGGGGATATTAAAATTATTATGCTCTCTATGCTGGATAACGAACAGCAAATTATACAATCGTTTAACGAAGGTGCAACGGGGTATTTACTGAAAAACATTGTGAAAGAAGAACTCATTTTTGGAGTCAGACAGGTATATAGAGGCGAGCGCTATTTGAGTAACGAAATTGGTTTAAAGCTATTGGATAAAATACTGCGACAAACAAACTATTTCAATACAAATGCACAACAACCCCTTGATTTTTCTTCCCGCGAAATAGAAGTTCTGCACTTGGTTGCCGAAGGTTATACGAATAACGAAATGGCAGATAAACTTTTTTTAAGCAAACGCACTATTGAAGGACATAGGCAGGCTTTAATCGACAAAACCGGCATGAAAAATACGGCTGCTTTAATTCGCTTTGCCTTGGTTAATGGCTTAATTCAATAGATTTTTTCAAAAAAAACCTATTGAAATTGCTAACTTCTCTTAATTGAATCCTTTCGCTTCTCTTTCCTGCTGTTTCCTTAACATGGTTTTAAAGAATCGCCGTCCCTATTTTGCTTGCATAGTCGCCAAGGTCAGTCAGGTTGGTATTTGATAAGATGATTATGCTTAAATCTGCATTCAAATAATGAAACCACACGCCGTTAGCACCTGCTATTCTTCCGTAACGTTCCATTCGTTTGTACTTTTCAACACCGCGAATCCAAACACTATATCCATATCCATCAAGCCCAGGTGTTAAAAGCCGATCTAAAGTTTCTTTTTTAATCAGCTTAAAAGTAAAAAGAGCATTATTAAATTTGATCATATCGGATGTACAGGAATACATGGCTCCTGCGGCAGAAAAATCTTCCACATAAATTGGAATATTTGGGATTAAATGATCCAGTGCTTTAGCCTTATAATAAGGAGTTGCCAAATTTTTTATCAGTTTATAATGAGAAATAAGCCCCGAATCATACATTTTCAATGGAATAAGAATCTGTTCATTCAGTATTTGTTCATAAGTCTTTTGATAAATTACTTCCAAAATACGACCTAAAATCATGTATTCTCCATTATTATAATCGAATTTAGTTCCAGGTTCATTCACCATAGGGTTTGAGCAAAAATTAGCTACAATCTCTTTTAATTGGTAAGGCTTATGGTAAAAACCGATTCCATACTTTAAAAAATTTTCATCTTTAGCTGTATCCGTATTTTTCATTCCGGATGTGTGGTTCAACAGCTGATGAACAGATACTTTAGAACCACCCTCCCCCTTGTAATCAGGCAAGTAATCAATTATCTTTTTATTTAAATCAATCTTTCCTTGTTCAACAAGCTGAAGAATTAAAACCGCTGTAAATGTTTTGGTGAAAGAGCAAACCTGGTATTTGGTATTATTTGCAATTGGTGAATTGAAAGCCCTTTCGGCCACTCCAAAGCTTTTATGATAAATTACCTTTGAATCTTTTTGGATTAATACCGTTCCATTAAACTGATGTTCAGCGGCATAAGATTCAATCAATTCTTTTACTTTTTTTGTTTGCCCAAAAGTATAATGACTAAAAATAGATAGAAGTATGATGATTAAAATTTTGCGCATTTAATTAGGTTATATATTCAATAGACATATATTAAATAGAGAAGTTACATAATATTTAAAATCAAGAAGTTTTATTATAAACATCATGGTATTAACCTATGTTCTTTTCCCTAAGCAAATGGATAGATTATTGCCACGGCACGACCAACGTGAAAAGCCTGAACGAAGATATCCGGCAGATCTTAAAGAAAGTGTCCTTTTAGAAAGCAGATGAAGGTATTGGGACACAACCTACTATATTGTATAAAAAAGTGTTCCTTGAATTTATTGATTTGATTCTTCTAAATAAAAGCATATCAAATTTTCTAATTCTTCTTTTGATGCGTAGGTAAAATTTCTGTCTAACTTAAAGTTATTTCGTTCTAAAATGGCGACAGATTTAGAATTGTCAGCAGTTAGCACGGCTGTTATTGTTTTGATCCTTAAATTATCCAATGCAAATTTAATAACAGTTGAAATAGATTCTTGCATAAATCCTTTGCCTTGAAATTTCGGGATCAATTCGTAACCAATTTCTGCGCTGTCTTTTTCAATATCTATGCTAAATAAACAGATTGTTCCAATTAGCGAGTTGTTTCCTTTAATAGTAATTGCCCAATAAAGCGATTCATTATTCGTAACTGAGGTTGCGATTTTATTTATGAAGTTAGTCGCATCGTCAATTACGGTTGCTTTATCTCTGCCAAGATATTTGTTTACACTTTCATCTGAACGAAGCAAATAAATTTCATTTGCATCGTCACTGTTTAATTGCCGTAAAATAAGACGGTCTGTTGTCAGGCTCGGGAAAGGAGTAAAGCTTAAATCTAACATTCTGGTTAGGATTTCTGGTTTGTCTATTTATTAAAGCCCGAAAGCTTCAAGCCAACAGTGTCTCAAAGCCTGGCAATGTAGGCGGCATTTGAAATCGTCAACCTGTAACTGAAGCTAAAGTTATAAATAAAAGTTTATTCTATTGCTTTGTGTGAATCTGACGCAGAAACTGAAGCCGATTAGCGTATAAAAAATCTGAGAATTAAATAGTTTTGTAGATAATTTACCAAGCGACTTAGCTGTTAATAAAAAAGGACAAAACAGAAATAAATCCGTTTTGTCCTCTGTAGTCGTCCTGTCGGGACAATTTTCGAACCATTTTCTTGAAGATTTAAAAAAATTAGTCTCCAAAAATGAAAATTATTTAGTTTTTTAAAACTTCATTTTTGTATGAAATATAACGCATTAAAGCTTAAAATAGGGTTAATGCATTATATTTCATACATTAACAAACTCTATATAAGCCATAAAAACTAATCTACTTGATCTAAAGAAAATTCCTTAAGCATATTAAGGAAATCATTAGACTCTTCTATTATCCATTGGTTGCTCTTTATTAAATCATTCATAATATCCGATTGGTTAGCTGTTAATAGATATTCTATATTTCTATCCTTGATGTTCTCCCATTTACTATTATGCTCAGTTTCTACAATACCTTTTGGAGTACCATTTGGCGTAAGTAGTTCAATATTTGGTATTTTTTCTTTTACTAAAGGATAAATGATATACAGTCCATCATAGTCCCAATCACATGAATAATAAATAGGTAATCCTCTAGTATCAGAAAAATCGAGTTTATTTACATTCTTGCCTCCAGCATACCATAATTCTATATGATTAGCTCTGGCCAATGTTGGACGCTTTAAGAAATCTATATTTTCACAGAGTACAATACATTTTGGACTGTTGCATTCAAGCACGTATTTGTATTGCAAGTCTTTATCATCAGCCAATTCATCAATATCCAAAAGTAATTTTACAGCATTGATTAGAGCCTCTTTTCCCAATAGATACTTCTCATTTTTGAAAAACATTAAAGATACTACTCTAACAGTTGCCTCATTTTTTATGATTTGCTTTCGCAATGGTTCTATATTGCCATTGTCCATGTCTTCTTTTATACCTGTAAGTATTTCAATATCTTTCTCGTCAAAACGGAGTTGAGATTTTAAAAGCCCAGTATTGGCTAAAAAAGTTTCATACCGATTGAATTTTGCTAAATAATCACGTTTGTAAATTTCAGAGAAGCCAGGTAAAGGTGATAGTTTCTTATGCGTTTTTTCAAGTTTCCTAAGAGAGTTAATCAAATAGTTAATCTCGTTACTATTGATTAAAGTATCGTTTAACTTTACCTCCTCATCTTTATAAAGTTTATTTAGTGCTCTTAATTCTATCCAGTTCATTCTGCTGTCTTATTCAAATAGGTACTTAGCTGTTCTTTAAAATCTTTTGTTTTAAAATAGGATGAAGATGGGTAATAGTTAATCTTATCGTTTACCTTTCCTTTAATCAAATGATGTGCAAACCATTCATCCGATATACCAATGTTGAAAGAACGTGGTGCCATGGTGATAATCTGATAGTGAAACTCTTCTGCTATTTCTGGAAAAATGTTAAAGTTAATATCGTCAAGACTTCCTAACTCTTCTAAAATCATGAAGCGGAGCCCTTTTGTTTTTTCTTTTTGGTTTGATAACCTTGCTACAGCGAGCAAGGCAATTGCCGAATAACTTTCTCCTGTACTACCTGAAACATCTCCTCCAAACTCATCTTCTAGGGTTGCGGAAATGTGAAAATACGTTTTTGGGTCTAAAAGCTGGGTAATTGGCACTTTCTCATTTAAACCTGCTAATTTTTTAAAAAAATCCTCTAAAAAATCAGTGACAGATTGGTTAGAGAAAAAAGTTAGTTGTCCATCTATTGCAGCGTTCCGTATATCATAAGCCATTTTCTGAATATCTTCAATCTTAACAATAGGGTTGGGATCAAATTTTACATTAAATAGGTATTTATTACTTATTCTCTTTCTATTTAAGAAAAAAGTACCAATAGATTGAATCTGATTTTTGTAATTATTGTAACCCTTAGTTGTTTTAGAGAAAATTTCTAACATCCTGTCTCTTATGCCATCGGCAATTCGCGTTCGTTCGTTATTTGCATCCTTTAAAGCTGGAATAATGTCGTCCCTTGTTTTTAAGTTTTTACCCAATAAAGCCCGTTCTAGTACACCGAACGAATATGTATGCTTTTGAAGCTCGTAATTTACCTCAATGTGCTTTCCTCCTTTAGTTTCTTCGAATTTGGAAACAGTTTCAATATATGTTCTTTTGTAGTTGTCATATGCTTTTTCAGTTTTATCTTTTAGCTCAGGTAATTGGATTGTTTCAACATTAAATGGTATTTCGTTTTCATCGAAATACCTATAAAAATCGGTGTTTAATCGATCAAAATCTTTTTGATTTTTTATAATATTTCCAGCAATAATTTCCAGATCTTTTTTTGTTGTTTTTATATCGTTCTTTAAAGCTTTTAGTTCTTCTTCTTTTTGTCCTGAATACTTCGATATTCTAGTAATCCGTCTAAACCAATGATTTTTTAAATTTTTTAAATTTAGCTCTACATCTGAGTCATCGTGTAGAATATTAAATTCTTCTTTTAAGATATGTAATGCTCTTTCGTCTTTTCTTTTTGCTAACTCAAATGTTTCTATATTTTCATCTCTCAGAAGAATACAAGACACGGCAATCTTTAGCTGATTAATTTTCGAAGCATCACATATTTCAGGGGAAAATTCATACTCGAATAATGTTTGATCATAATCTAAGCCATCTCTTATATCTTTCAGCGCTTGTAGCTTTTTTTCTATTTCAGCTACTTCATTTTCTAGCTTGATAATAAGCTGCTGCATCCCTGTATTCAATTCAGAATGGTTAGTCAGCAAAGTAGCATCGGGGTTGTGAGCTATAAACTCTGATAACGTCCCTAGGCTTATCCAAATACCTTTGTCTGTTTTATTTATCTGAATGTTACCTAATTCATCTGTATTAATATAACGATCCTTGTTAATAGGTGATTGAATTTCAGCGGTTGATAGCGTTGCGAAATATAAAACAGCTTGTATAGCATCTAAACTCAAAGTAGGCAAGGTATTAATATACCAATGCAAAACATTACCATCTTGATTGTCATTAAGTAATTTTAATAGTTTTTCTTTATGTTCTTTATCTGAAAGGAGTTGAACTTTTATTTTATCCAGTTCAACTAACTGCTCGTCTCTTTTCTGTTCGATAATTTCAAGTTTAGAATACTTTTTTAAATAAGGCTGGGCAAAACTAATTTCTTTCCTCATTTCGACTACAGTCCTTATAGAAATGTCTACTTTCTCAACAAGATTCCCCCAACTCCCATCTATTTCTGGCAATACAAGTTCTGTCCATTCAATAATTTGAGTATCCAGCGTTTCTATATTTGCTTTTAACTGCTTGTAGCGATACGCTTGTTCGTGATTTTTTTCGGCTGTCTTATACCGCTTTTGTATTTCATCTTCTAGATAAGGAATTTTCTCACTCAGCTTTTCAAGCTTCTTTAAATTCTCATTTTGTTGGTTTAATGTTTTTAATCCCTCCGCTTCTAAGTTTTTTTGTAAATCTAGGTCAAGCTTACAATTACTTATTTCAGCTACTTTGTATTCTTTTAGCAACTCGCTGTAAGTTTGATCTTGTAGGTCTAGAGTTCCCAAACACTTTTGCATGTTTTCCAACTGTACTGTATATTCATGTAAACGATTAAACTCTTTCAATACTTTTTCAAGTTCTGTTTTCTTCTTTTCAAAATCTAACTGGATGTCTCCTTCAGCTTCTTCTAATAAAAATTCTTTTAAGTTCTTAGAGGCGTCTTTACCTGATAACTTAAGCGTTTTAGCTTTTGAAAAAGACTGAATTATTTTCGCAAAAGCCTTTAGGTTGTTTTCTCTTGATAGGTTGATAGGTAGTATTTCCTTGTTACTTAAAAAATTGTAATAGTCTTGAACCTCTTCTCGGTTTTTAAAAAAGACTAATTTTAATTTTCTTTCATCATTTAACCATTCAGCTAGGTCTTGTATGTCAGGTATCGTTTTGTTTTTAATAAAATTTTTAGAAAACAACACATCATCTTTATTCAGTGCGAGTTGTGATAAATCCTTATTGAGTTCAGCACTTTTGGTAATAATGAATGGAACAAGTCTTTTTCTATCTTGACTATGGATTTGAACACCTATGGTAATAAATTTATTTTCTTCAACAATGATGTTCAAGAAGCAATAAGCAAAAGTAGTTTGATAGGGAAGTGTATGGATAAAACGAGTCTCCTTAACATCTTCTGTACCAAATTTAATGAGGTCCTTGTCGTATATAAATAAGAGTTGTAAGAGATCGGCCAAAATAGATTTGCCCACTCCATTTGACCCAATGAAATCAGTGCGTTTGTGGTGAAATAGATAGTCATGATTGTAGTGTTTAATCATGCCCACTGTTGAAAGCGAGTAAATTTTAGGATATATCATCGTTGTCCTCTTTTTTTAGCTCTAAAACAAATGCTTCGAAGTCCGTAAGCTCGCGTTCGTAAATTTTTGCTAGGCGGTTGATTGCTGGCTTTATTTCAAAATCTGGTACATCCTCGGATGGCGTTTGTTTTTCTACCCATCCAATCTTATCAAATAGATCAATTACAGAATTTATTTTTTTATGTACATTACCCCATTCACGGGCATCGTAGGTATTTGATGCACGTACTTCGCTAAACAGAATTCTTTTATAAGCATCTTGCTGCTCACTTTCTAAAATAATATTTCTTAGTTCAGCCCAACGAACAATTTTATGTTCATCGAAAAAACGTTTATAATAAATATCTAATAACATCAGGCCAACCAATGTTTGTGTTTCTGTAAGTTCTTTGTGGCGAGAACTATCCGTAAACTTGCCTTTTGCAGTATCGAAAAAATCAAGATAGAAATAGGAGCGACCATCAAATCTATCGGCTACAAGATTAAGATTGTATAGGTTTTTATAAAATCGAGTGAACTGTTCTGCATTATCTTCCAATAAGGAGAAAGCTGTGTAATATTTTTCGTCAATATGCTTTCCAGACAAAAGCATAAAGTTAACGTCAGCAAAATGCTTCTCCACTCGTTCTTCAAATAGAAACCCATAAGACGTTATGTCGTTATTTTTATCTTCCATAATGCCAATTCATTTTGTTGGGTAGCAGTTAATTGTTGCTTAATTTCAATATTAATGTCGGGATTTTCAGAAGCTAAAGCAACAACTTCTGAGGCTACACCGTAGGCAATCGAAAAGTCTTTCTCTTCTGTAAAAATAGTATTCATTAATTCGTCAAGTACTATATTTTTACGTTCCGAAAGTTGCTGTTTGACTTTATTTACCCATTCATTAATTGTTTGTTGTCGGTTGATCTCATGCTCTATTTTATCCTGTTCTTCTCTCTCATATGCTTCGTCGGATGGTATAATAATAAGCGCATTAGGTTGCTGTTTTGTAAACTCATGATGTCTTAGGTAGAACATTTTTGACTGCTCGTAAACCAAAGACTTTAGTGGGAAGTTTTTTTCTAGGACTATACCATTTGCACTGTATTTTGCAGTTTGCAACACATAGCCCAAAAGTTTTTGTATTTGTAACCTGTAATTTGCACGGGTAGAAAAATATTCTTGCAGCTCACTCAGTTTTTCGCTTGCATTGTATATTTGTCGTCTTGAAGCGTTAATTTTATGATCAACTATAGTGAAGAATTTTTCTATGTCCTTGTATATCTCACTTGACCGTTTCCAATCTTCAACTTTTTTGTTTTTTAAAACCTCATCGGTTGAAAGTTTTGTATGATCAATTGCTGCAAAAAATTGATCTACTACCATCTGAAGCTCTCTTAGAAATTTATCTTTACTTCTTACTACCTCTGTGATATCTTCAGCTCTTTCCCCAAATTTTCTAAATGTTAATGCAAATGCTTTTACTAAAGCTACAGCCTCTTGTATATCATTGCCTAGTAGCTTATTCAACTTAATATATGCTTCTCTTAGCTCATCATCCAATCCTTCCAAATGGTCTGTAATTATTTTCTTTGGAAAAGACATGACCATTCTTCCAAACTTTCTTTCTAAATCTTCTATCTCTTTAATTTCTTCAATACGAAGGGTGAAAAATTCTTCGAAGCTTTTCTTTAAGGGCTGATTTTTATAGGGGCTGTTAAGTTTGTTACGCATCATGTCCAACAGACTTTTTGCGTAGTCAGTTAGAAAGTATTTTCCTGGCTCATCTAAATGGTTTTTGATAATGTAATGAAATAGATTGTCTTTTATATGGTGCCATTGACGTACTGATGGCTGTTCAAAACGATGACTAATTTCCGTCAATGTCTCTTCAATTTCTTTTAGCGTAAATTGCTCATCTAGGTCGCCCGCTTCTATTTTTTCGTCTAGAGCTATAATCAGGTAACCGCCATCAAATTGTGATGGTAGAAGGAGGTTATATTGGTTATATAATGCTTCAGAACTCATATTGTAAACCAACTCTTTTAAATAATAACTACTACTTCATCATTGTTAAACCACCCATTACTAATGACATTTTTCTTTAGTTCTTCTGGTAGATCCGTGTAGGCAACTATAGCCAAACTTTCTTTAGCTCTACTACAAGCTACATAAAATAGCCGCATCGTTCTATCTATTCCTGTTTCTTTACCTTCACCTATATTTTTCTTATCAGTGGGAGTAAGTGGCTTTAATCCAAATAATTTATCGTAGCTAAACATAAATCCTTTTGACTCTTCATCGTCAATAATAACCATTACACGCTCAAATTCGAGTCCTTTAACGCCTTGATGCGTTCCAAATTTCGACTCTTCATTTATATATTCATTATACTTTACGATCTCGGTAAAATTGGCTTTTAATGCTTCTTCCCAGGCTATGAAAACTTCATCTTCTTCATCTATTTCATCATTGTCAACACTATTTTCGGTATCAATGCCTCCTCTCTGTAAAACAACTTTTAGCACGGGCGGAATTTTAAACAAATTAGTTTCTTGTATTTTCTTTAATATCTCATTTAGTGTAGGATTGTTATCTTCATTCCACAAAGACAGTAATTCAATGACCTTATCATTTGTAGTATGCAATAATTCTAATTTATTGGCATCATTTTCTAATGTCTGTTTATCTATTAAATGTGAGTGCTGCTTTATGATATTAGCAATCTCAAATTTATTCTTCTTAATATGAGCTTTATATAAGGGTAAAACTATTTTCGAAAATAAATTAATTGAAGATGAAGTGCCGTCTAATAAACCCGTTTTTAGCTTGTCAATAGTATAAAGAGGATTAAAGAAAGTGGAAAATCCCATTCTTGTTGCAGCCATATGATGCTCTAATGTTAAAGTCATGATTTCAGCAGTATCTCCAGTCCATTTATCATCTTTTGTTGCTTCCTGCATTTTCTGGCGAATCTGTTCTTCTGTCTCAGATTTACTTTTTGTGCGGGAAACAGCAAAGAACCTGACAATTCCACCTTTATTTTCAATACGTGGAAATTGTTCCTGACCATCTATATCTTCTCTAATTTTATTTATAAAGTCAATTATTCTTGATTTTGAACGATGATTCATTTTTTTCACAGGCTTAACCCATTTCTCTGGTAATCCGATTCCCAGATTTTCTTTTCCATCTGAATAAATTCTTTGCATTGTATCTCCAAACAACCCCAGCGAAAGTCTTTCTTCATATTGACTTTGAAGTTCAAATAATGCATCAATTAACTCCTTTTTAGTATCCTGACTTTCATCTATAAGGATAACAGGGTATTTGTTTATCAGGATTTGTTTGAACAGGTCTTTTGATTTAATAAAATCAGCAGTAATGGAAATTACCTCGGTATGATTTAAGGAGTCTTTTGTTAGGTTATCCCCATTGGGGTTGTAAATAAACTTTTGAATCGTTTCAAGCGATGCAAGTCTTTTATTTTTTGACTCTATTTTTTTTGCCCTACCAATAGAAGTCTTATTATTTAGATTTCTACTTTTAGATTGTTCTTCTTCTAATTCTGCTATTTCAACAATTAAATTACTCTTTATCCAGGCTTTGATGTCGGGCGTAAAGCTCTTTATTAATTCCCAACAGAAACTATGAATTGTGCTAACATTAAATATTGAACTATATTCTAGCCTATGAGTGATTTCATTGGCAGCCGCGTTAGTATAGGTAATGATTGCAATTCTTTTATTTCTTAATTTATATTCCTGTCCAAATTCCTCTTTAAAGCGGGCCAACACATTTACAAGTGTTCTTGTTTTTCCTGAACCTGCACCTGCAAAAAGGAAAAAGCTTTGGGGTGATGAGGGTTTAATACTTTCATAAATCACATCATCAACTGGAGCATCTATTTCATTAGTATATTCAGCCATTAGATTTATGTTTAGTTGATTAATCCTTGTTTATTACTTTTTAATTGTTCTTCAATCCAGTTTAAACCTTCTTTTATATAAGAAGGAGTTTTTATCTTTTTGGGGTCTTCAAAATATAAAACATCTAAGGCAAATTCTGCTTTTTTGGCTTGTTTGTCGTTAATGATTGTATATGTTTCTTGCACTAACTCTTTTAAATCATCTTTTTTAGAAGCTTCTATCATCTTTTTCAAAAGACCTGTAGCATCAGCAATAGCTTTAAAGTTATCCTTGTTTTCAATGACCAATGCGTCTTCAAATGTGTAGGGATAAACAATGATTTTGTCACCGCCATTGTCAAATTCGATTGCTTTTTGATAAGCTACCCTAATTGGCAAATCTTTTTTTATTTTATCATCCGAGTTTAAATTCAACAATTCATCTAAGAGTTCTTTTTGCGGATGCCAGGTTTTGAGGGTGTCATTATTTGTTTTATAATTATTGCCTAATTCTGGCTGACATTTCTTCCCATTGTCATTTGGGTTGATAGAATCAACATCAGTAATAACCAAACAGATCAAACCTAATTTTTCAATGAGGGGCTTTAATCTGTGGGCATGACTCCCCCCAATTTCTAAAATTGTTACATAACAGCTATCTAACAAGCAATTTTCATTCTTTATAAAATGTGGTAGGAGAATTCTTTCGGCAGGGCCTTCTACTAAAATAACGGCATCGGCAAAAAACAAATCATTATGCGTTGTATTCAGGTATCGAATCACAAATTTTTCGGTCTCTTTTTCTTTTATGCCAAAAACTGATTTCAGACTAATCACCTCTGATGTAGGAAGGGCTAAAGAATTATTTCTTTTAAAATACCGTAAACTTTCAAATTTTTGGTGAGCGATATAACTGGAATGTGTACTAATGACCAATTGTGTTGTGAAATCTTTCTTGTCTTTTAAATTTATATTGTTACGCAATACATCATAAGCTTTCTTAATGAAAACCTGTTGAACTTGCGCATGCAGATGAGCCTCAGGTTCTTCAATTAAAACTAGATGCAATGGTTCAATAACTTCATCGTCAGTGACTGCATTTTTTCCTACTCTCATCCATTCATCTCTAAATCGTATTAATTTGAAGATAATTGATATAAGATTTTGATAACCTAATCCATTATACTTTTCGGGTAATGATAAATCTTTATCCAGATAATACTTTACAGCTGAGTCGTGCTGAAGGCCATCGGCTGTAGAAACTTTGGTTGATAGTTGAATTTGAGGATTCCCAAACCCTGGATAGTTTAATTCTTCAAGTTCTGAAAGAGATGTCTTAAAGCTTTCTTTTAGATTTTTATCGAAGTCATTTTGAGCATTATTTATAGACTCTAATGCATCTATATCTTTTTCAGTTGGTTCTAATGTTGGATTAAGATGTTTATCATAATAAGCTCTTAGTTGTGAAGATAGGTTCCTGCTACTATTACTTTCGACAGTTTCTGAATTTGCATCACTGAATCCGCGTTGAGCATTAATAATATCTATTTTTATTAGTCCTTTTAAAACATCTCCTTCTAACGCTATATTATTGTCTAACAATTCTTGCTGTTCATCATATTTATCAGGATCGAGTAAATAGGTTTTGATTGTAAAATGAGCATTAAGTTTACGTTCACAGAAATCCCAAAATGTTTTTGGCCACAGTTTAAAGTCTTTTCCTTTTTCTTGTGATAGCTTGTTCGATTTATTATAAAGGGTTATGAATTCTTTTATTAATTCATCCATATCTTTAGGTTCAAATCGTAGCCTTATACCTAATAAGCCTCCTTTCCAATCCAAAGTGGGTATTATATGGCTTACATAGTGAAGCTCTGAATTCTCAACTTCAATCCATAAGTCCAATATTGGCAGATATTGTTCCAATAGTTTTACAGATTTATCTTCTTCTTTTAGCTCATTTGCTTTAATCCAATTTTCTCCAACTTCATTTAAACTTTTCCAATGGCAGAGTGTAAAATCTTGGGTTTTAAAACTTTTTGTTTTAAGGAAAATCATCAGCGCATCCATAGCGGTCGTTTTACCACTATTATTTGCTCCTACGAAAATGGTTTCCTTTTCTGAAAAATCGATCTTACACGATTTCAGTTTTCTGAAGTTTTGTATATGAATAGAATTTATTTTCATTTATTTTTGGTTTATAGTTTTATCAATCATTCTCTATCGTGTAATTATATTTATGATACGATTGATAAATTCTTGTTCTTTACCAATCGGACTTTGAATTTCACTTTCTTCAGTTAATTCAATACCATCAATAACAAAATTGACTTTAGCACCTTGTTCATTAATTAAATATGGGCTTTTATAATTATTAAAGTCTGGTCGGTTAGAAATTGGATATAATAACCCTCCAACTTTAACGAGTTTATGATTCAGAAAGTTCTGAATATAGGTGTGTATTTGAAAAAAATCAGAACGATCTACATCAAAATATCTACCCAACATCTTTTTATATTTTGCATCCCAAATAGCAATTTCATCTCCTTTTTGAAATACAAGATCAGGTACTAATTCTCGCTTATAAAAATGATTCGGATAAGCTATCTGTTTTTCATTTATACATTGCCAACCAATTTTGGATAGATTTCTTTTTAAAATAGCTCTTAAATATTGTTCCCAGACTTCTGCCATATCTATAAAGAAGCCAAATCCTTTTTTTTCTTTGTCTTGCTTCAGGCTGATTTGTTTCCGTCGGATAATGTCCCAAGATAAATCCACAATAGGTTTCCAACCTAGATAAATCTCTTTATAACTTATTTTTCTATAATCATCATAGCTTATATGTTTTTTGCTTTGTATCGTACTATGCACTTGGTTAAGTGCCTCTTGAGCAGAATCAGGAATATTTATTTGACCAATTGCAAATTCTGTTTTAAGGATATTGTACGCTTGAAAAATAATTTGTGCAATTGTTTTATCAATTTCCCGTTCTCTATATGCTGAAACAATTTCATTACTTTGATAATATGGCTTGATAGACTTTCTTACATCTAATCTGCCTCTTATTATTTGTCCGCTATGTTCCTTTTTTATGTGAACCTTAGGCAATCCGTGTAAATTGGCATTCGCTAATTTTTGTAGCCAAATAAAAGCAATGATACGTTTGATATAGTGCTGCCAATCATTGTTTTTATTTGCCTGACTTATGGAAGAGGTGATACGAATATTGAAGATTTCCTCTAACATCCTAAAAAGCATTTTTTCTCCAAATCGGGGTTTGATCGTGATTTTATAGTCCTGATTTTGAAAAGAGAAAATAGCTTCCCCCACGAATCTTCCAGCTATCCAGCAATGATTTTTATAGTCGTATTCAGCTAATTTTGAATCTTCATCAATACGATACTCCTTTGAAAACCAAAATACACTTTCACTTTGGGAACTAATAAATGCTTGTAAAACATCAGCAGATACCCTTTCCTTTGGAAAAGGTAAGCAATCAAAAGCTTCAATATAGATGTAATCATTCAGCATTGATGAATATTCTTTGCAATTGGTTTATTTTTTGGCTCTTTGAATCACTATCCATATTTCCTAAAAATGCTTGTAATATTGGCTTAATACTCACTTCCCATAAAATATTTACAGGTTGATTTAGGAAATAACGTCTTCCTGAATGAATATTTCTAAATGAATTGAATATATCGACTATCTCCGCAAAAAACGTGTGCCCTATCTGATAATTTTCTCCCAATTCAGGAATTTGAGAGATTTCATTGTTTAACTGCTCACATTTATTTATGAATGTTTCTATTTCTATGTCGTTAATACTGATTTTTAATGAGTGTCTTTTCTCATTGATTATCTGCCATAATATATTTCTGTCAAATCCCTTAAACTGCCATAAGAACCTTCTTCGTAAAGCAAAATCTACTCTTTCTAATGAAAAATCAATTTCATTCATTGTTCCAATGAAATATAGATTTTCGGGTAGAGCGATTTCAAAGTCTCCTACTGATAGTTTAATTTTTTTATCTCGATACTCTAACGCAGAGAATAATTCTCCAAAGAGTCTGGATATATCCATTCTGTTTATTTCATCTAATATCAAAATATGGGGTAATTTATCTTCTCGGACTTTATCAATCAGATTCAGCAAATAACCAGGTTTTGCTATACTCTTGCTATCTTCAATATGCAACCCTACAATAAAATCTTCGTAATTGTAATTACTGTGTAACTGTAAGCGATGTATGTGTTTTTCAAAAATCTCATCTGAATTTTCAAAATATTCCTTGATATTTTGTTTGTTTCTGAAGTACTGTTTTGTAATTAGTAATTCTGCTAAGCGAGTAGCTGAATGAGTTTTTGACGTCCCCGGAGGTCCATAAAAAATCATTGCTTTTTTATATTCGAATAGGGTAACTTCGGAAATATCATTTTTACTTTCTCCAAAGTTCCACGCATCTTGTATTTCATCATCATAAAAACTAATCTCATACCCAAAAACATCATCTAGCTTTTTTCTAATTGCCAAGATACTTTCATCAATATCGTCCCATAAACCATCTGTATTTTCTTTGTCAAGTAAACTGAAAAAAGTATTAATGATAGCATCTTTATGTTTTTGAGCTGCAATGGCTTCGTATTTATCTGGATTACACAAATGCAATATTATATGATGCAAAGCAAGAAATTCTTTACTTACCTTTTTTAGTTTTTCATCTGTTGTTAATCCTGTTTCATCATTGTTATAATATAGTTCTTTACAAAGAAATTCAATATATTTCTTTAAAGATTGAATATCATTTATCCCTTTAGATACTAAATTTATTTTTACATCTCTAAATAATAAAAGTAGATAAGAAATCTCAAAAGGCTTATTCAGTTTATGCCGTTGTCCTGCTGAACCAATTCCTTCATCGACAAATATATCGGATAATAAATCATTATATTCATCTCCTAAAAAGCGTATAACAGCATTTTTTTTACCCCAAACTCTCATGTCTGAAGTAGGTAAGCCCCATAACCAAATAAAATGAGCAAAAACTTCTTTTGTTTCTTTAGAAGTTTTTGCAAACTGGTCTTTTGATTTTTCGTCAAAATTTCTGTTACCTGTATCGGGATTGTCAACAAAGGCAGATACGCAATTATTTAAACCTTCAATTGAAAAAATATCTTTATTCTCCGTTATAAAGCTATCATTATTTAAAATACTTTGCTCTAAAAATGAGTCAAAGTAATCGTACACTTCTTGTTTAGCCCAATGTGGTTTCATTTAATATTCTTTGATTAATAATATATTGGCTTTATGTATTACTCTAAATTGGCTATGCACTCGTTATGTACCTAATAATGTTAAAACATCATTAAACGTTTGCCTTTGAGGGATCTTGTTAGATAATCAAAATTTCATATTCTACTTGATACAGTATTGATTCAAGAGAGAGTAGAGTTATTTTCATATGTTACATCAAATTCATTATCAAGGTGATTATTAAAGGTGATTGAATTGCAATTTATTAAGTAACAAATTACAATTCATACAAATATAACCAAATAAAAGCTCTCTCAATTACGGAAAACCGTATTCGAGTTGTAAATAAGAGTGTCTTATTTAACGCTGGGCTGATTCTCTTTGAGGACTTTAACGTTATCATGAGAAAGACATGACATCAGCAATCATCTACATCAGAGTAAGTACAGATGAACAGGCACAGAAAGGATATTCTCAGCGTAGCCAGGAAGAAAAATTAAATAAATATTGTAAAGACAATCATATTGAAATTGTCCAGACCGTATTTGAAGACCATTCAGCAAAAAACTTCGAACGGCCGGCATGGACTACCATGATGAAACAATTAAATATCAATAAATCTAGTAGACCGCAACTTATTCTATTTACTCGTTGGGATCGATTCAGTAGGAATACGGCGAATGCTTATTATATGATTTCTCAGCTCCAAAAACTCGGTATTGAACCTCAGGCTACAGACCAACCTTTGGACATGTCGATACCTGAAAACAAAGTATTACTGGCGATGTACATCGTCACAGCAGAAGTAGAGAATGACCGAAGATCTTTAAATATTAAGCAAGGTATACACAAAGCCAAAAAGGAAGGACGATATATGGGGCGAGCACCTATAGGTTATCTCAATATATCGTTACCAGACGGAACAAAAACAATCATTCCCCGTGAGCCAGAGGCAACATTAATCAAAAAAGTATTTGAAGGATTCGATGAAAATGTGTCCGTTCGCTCTTACTATAAAACAGTTCTCAATACAGGGTTAAAATGTAGTTTAAATGCTTTCTTCAATATACTTAAAAATCCTGTTTACTGCGGTAAAATAAGAGTTCCTTCTTTAGATGGAAAAACTATAGTAGAAGTTCATGGTATCCATAATCCTTTAATTTCGATAGAACTTTTTGATGAAGTACAATCAAGAATTAAACGACGCGACAAAAAATACATTAAACAAAGTGCGAATAGTGAGCTTATGTTTAGAGGTATACTCAGTTGTCCTCTTTGTTCAAAAAAAATGTCTGGAAGTGGTTCAAAAGGAAGGTCTAAAAAGTACTTTTATTATCATTGTTCTTCTTCTTGTGGTTATCGAGTAAGGGCAGATCAAGTAAATGAAAACTTATTATCAGGGATTTGTTTGCTAAAACCAAATTTGGAATATACTCCAATTTTTGAAGATCTTATCAGAAAGATTTACGGCAAATTGTACGAACAAAAATCTATTGACAAAACCAATATCAACAGATCATTACATAAAATGATAGAACGAGTTGCTAATGCAAGGGAGCTTTTAGTAAAAGGTACAATTGACGAAGAAGATTACCATTCAATAAAATCAGACTGCGAAAATAGAATTGGCATCTTAGGCACACAACTCAATGATGCCTATAAACTTGATGTACAGCAGAAGCAGAGTTTAAAAAAGCTTACGAAATGTTTCTTAAAGCCCACTCTTATTTTTCGGGGCACTGACAATTTCATAGAATTAAAAGTAGCTTCGCTGTTCTTAAATAAAGATTTTGTATATAGCGATACCGACATTACAAGTCACTTGAAAGATGAAGTTCGGATCGTTTATGGATCTCAGTATTCAAATACGAAAGAGAATTTTGAAGAAGCAGAAATCATTAAAAATGTTAGCAAAGAACAACAAGAGTTAATCTCGAATATTATAAGAATTGAATTGAACAAAGGGAATAAAATATCAACTCAAGACGCCTTCAAGGTTTTATCCTTCTTGTTAAAACTTGCAGAAATTTGTATTTCCATCAAAATGAAGGTCGGTTGAAAAAAGAAAATATGTAAAAGAGTTGACGCGGTTCGAATCCTGTCAACATATTTCAATATTCTCAACTTTTAATTCAAAAACAGTTAAAACACACTTTTGCAACTAAAGAAAATCTCAACAGGAACCCTTCCTATAGTAATAAAAAGGCACTTAAACAAAAAATGGCACCACTTGTCTTTAAGTGGCGCCATTTGGCTTTTTAGTCGGGATGGCAGGATTCGAACCTACGACCTCCTGCTCCCAAAGCAGGCGCGATACCGGGCTACGCTACATCCCGAACTTTGGTATCACCTTTTAATCCTTTTTAAAAGTGGATTTAACTTTTGTCGGGGTGGCAGGATTCGAACCTACGACCTCCTGCTCCCAAAGCAGGCGCGATACCGGGCTACGCTACACCCCGAACTGGTATCTTCTTTTCCCTTTTTCGAAGGGATTGCAAAGTAACGATTTTAAAATGACTAAAACCAATTTATTTTACAATTTAATTTGCGGAGAGGGCGGGATTCGAACCCGCGGTACCGTTGCCAGTACGACAGTTTAGCAAACTGTTCCTTTCGGCCTCTCAGGCACCTCTCCGTTTCCTTCAAACTTGTCCTACCGACTTGCTTTTGGGTGTGCAAATATAGTAAAACAACCTATTTTTCAAAAAAAAATTATGATAAATGTTGATAATCTATCCGCACATGATAGATGCTCATCAGCATCGTCTTGAAAATCAATTTGATAGTTTCAATATCTTTTAACGTTAAATCGCAATTATCTAATTGATTTTGCTCCAATTTGTAATTAATTATCCTTTCGACCAGGTCATTTATGTTTTGGGCATCGGGATTTTTAAGACTTCTTGAGGCTGCTTCTACAGAATCGGCGAGCATTAACACTCCTGTTTCCTTACTAAATGGTATTGGTCCGGGGTAACGGAAAATATTTTCGTCGACAAATTTTTCCGGAGAATTTTTTAAAAATGACTGATAAAAATAATCTACCCTGGTATTTCCATGGTGTGTTCTTATAAAATCTATAATGGCTTCAGGAATTTGATTCTTTCTTAAGATCTCAATTCCTTTATGAACGTGCTGAATAATAATCTGCGCACTTTGCTCATACGGCAGTTTATCATGCGGGCTAACAGCTGTATTCTGGTTCTCAATAAAATACTGCGGGTTATCTACCTTACCAATATCATGGTATAAAGCCCCTGCCCTAACCAATACCGAATTGCCGCCAATTTTAAAAATAGCGGCCTCTGCCAGGTTAGCAACCTGTAAAGAGTGTTGAAATGTTCCTGGTGCTTTAAAAGCAAGCTCTCTGAGCAGCCTATTGTTGGTATTGGTTAATTCAATCAGTGCAACATCTGATGTGATGCCAAACACCCTTTCAAATACATATATTAACGGATAAGCCAAAAGAGATAATAAAACACTAAAAACAAAGGGTAAAAAGTTTATCCATTCAATTTCCCTGAACGATCCTTCTCTTAACAACGCAATCCCTACAAAGGAAACAAAGTAAGCCAACAATATATATAGGGCAGATACAAGGAATCTTTCTCGTTTTACAAAGTTTTTAATGCTAAATATGGCCACCATCCCAGCGGTAACCTGGTAAAAAACAAATTCAAAGCTGTTGGCAACGAAAAATCCGGCGATTAAAATAACCAGCATATGCAGGTAAAGTGCCAGTCGGGTATCAAAAAGAATCCGGATAATAATGGGCACTACACAGAATGGGATATAGTATAAACTAACAATATTCATTTTGAGCGCCCAGGTAAGCGCAAGCAACATACCTGTAGTTACAATCAGAATTAACGAGAGCTGACGGTTATCGGCAAAAATATCTTTCCTAAATAAAAAGAGAAAGGACATTAAAATGGTTAAAACAAAACCAACAAGTACAACCTGTCCTAAATAAACCAATGATAAGCTGCCAATGGTTTTAGTTTGGGCGTCATAAGTTGCTTTATAAGAATCGAGTTTCTGGTAAATCTCATCGTCAATCACATCGTTTTTAGCTACAATAAGTTCCCCTTTTTGCACCATACCTTTCGTTGTAGATACGTTGCTTACTGTATTTTCCTGTATAACCTGTGTTAACCGTTCGTTAAATACAATGTTTGGCGTAATGTGGTCTTCGGCCAGGTTGCTGATCAAATCGTTCATTACCTGGTTGGTTGCTTTAAAATTATCTCTGAAGAACTTGAGTGCAGTTTCTGCCGTAAAAACATCCTGTGTATTGCGCTGCCTTGAAACATTATTTTCCAATAAGGAAAAATCATAATTCTTCCCCGCTGTTTGGTGTTTTACATTTAAACCAATAATACCTTTAGTGTAAATGGTTTGCAAAATTTTATAAGCTTCGCCTTTATACAGAATCTTTTCCTTTTCATCGAGCTGTTTCGAGCGCCATTTAATATCAAACTCATTCAGGAAACCTTCCAAAGCATTATTTGTAAGGTCTTTATCAAACTGATAGACTGGTAGAATATCCTTCAGCGCATTCTTTTTATCGGTGCTTACCTGCGGATTGGTTTTTAAAATGGCAAAACTGAAAGGCGAAATCAAATCTTTATTCATCCACACCTTCCCTTTTTCAAATTCATATCTGAAACGGGGTTGTTTTGGTAAAAACAGCGTAATTATAAAAACCGTAAAAATCATCATCACATATTTTAAATTGGATGAATACTTACGGTACAGGATCTTATGGGAATTTTTCTTGATTTTAGCCAAAACGATACATTTATGATAATGTCAAAAATAACATTTTTATCTAATATACATTTTACTCGTTTTGTTTGCAATTACCGATTTTTATATTTTACTTTATGATATCAAATTAATATCACTATGTATCAAGAAAAAATCATTAGCCCGCCATCCGGGTATTTAACATTCGCTTTATTCCTGGCGTTACTGGGAACGGCTATCTTTTGTTTTGTTACTGAAAGCTTTATTTGGGGTGGCTGTATTTTAGCCTTTAACTTTTTTCTGGTTTTACCGGGATTAATTATCAACAACCCCAACGAATCTAAAGTTTTAACGCTTTTTGGCAAGTATGTAGGAACAGTAAAAACCGACGGATTTTTCTGGGTTAACCCATTAACCTCTAAAAGAAAGGTTTCTTTAAGAGCCAACAACCTTAATGGACAACAACTAAAGGTAAACGACAAACTTGGAAACCCGATCGAAATTGCCGCTGTAGTGGTGTGGAAAGTAAACGAAACGGCTAAAGCTATTTTTTCTGTTGAAAATTACATGCAGTATGTAAACATTCAAAGCGAAGCTGCCGTTAGACATTTGGCAAACATTTTCCCTTATGACCATGGCGAAGGTGAGGAAACGAGTATTACGCTTAAAGATGGTGCTGAGAAAGTAAGCGAACTTTTAGAAAGCGAACTAAACGAACGTTTATCAAGAGCAGGCATTGAAGTTTTAGAAGCCAGAATTTCACATTTGGCTTATGCGCCCGAAATTGCAAGCGCCATGTTGCAACGCCAGCAGGCTACTGCTGTTATTGCGGCCCGTAAACTAATTGTTGAAGGCGCAGTTGGAATGGTAGAAATGGCCCTTGAAAAATTATCTCAAAAAGGAATTGTAGAGCTGGATGAAGAACGCAAGGCAGCTATGGTGAGTAATTTGTTGGTAGTACTTTGTGGTGATAGGCACGTTCAACCTGTTGTAAATACCGGAACACTTTATAATTAAAATTAATTGAATTCGAAGAAACAGCATTTAAAGTTACCTCAAATAGTGCCTTAATTTTATTGGCAGGCTACAATTATTAAGAACAAGTAGCCTGCAAAATCAATTTAATAATGTCAAAAATATTGTCATTTCCATTTGAGGTAATGATCTGGAATTATTCCTGATTAATTAAAAACAAAATGTAATATACAAGCAATACATTAAGGATGGCTGAGAAAGATAAAAAAGCTTTTGTATTAAGAATTAGTCCTGCTTTATTAAAAGAAGTAGAAATATGGGCTACCGATGAATTTAGGAGTACCAACGGACAAATTGAATTCCTGCTTCACCAGGCACTTAAATCGCGTAAAAAATTAAAGTCCAAAGAAGATTAATTTACAATACTACAGAATATAAACACAGAAGCTTAAATCTTCTGTGTTTTGTATTTAAAGGGCTATTTTTTAATTCATATCCCTGCTAATGCTAAAATTCACTTTCAGTCGTTAATGCAATATTAAAAAATGCATAACTTAGCGGTCTAACCAAAAATTCATAAAAATAGAATAGTACATGAAAGAAGTTGTAATTGTATCGGCTGTGAGAACGCCAATTGGTAGCTTTGGAGGTTCATTATCTTCATTTTCTGCCACTCAATTGGGTGGTTTTGCCATTAAAGCTGCTGTAGAAAAAGCCGGTTTAAAACCAGAACAAATTCAGGAAGTTTATATGGGTAATGTGCTTTCGGCCAATTTAGGTCAGGCACCAGCAACACAGGCGGCTAAATTTGCAGGATTACCGGATTTACCCGCTACAACGATTAATAAAGTATGTGCTTCGGGCATCAAAGCCATTATGCTTGCTGCACAAAGCATTGCCAATGGCGACCAGGATATTGTTGTTGCTGGTGGAATGGAGAGCATGAGTAATGTTCCTTACTATTTAGATAAAGCCAGAAACGGGTATCGCCTCGGACATGGACAAATAACAGATGGTTTAGTAAAGGATGGTCTTTGGGACGTATATAACGATTACCACATGGGCTCTGCAGCAGAATTATGTGCTTCAAAATGCAATATTTCCCGTGAAGACCAGGATAATTTTGCAATAGAATCCTACAAAAGAGCACAGGCGGCACAAACCGCCGGTAAATTTTCGGAAGAGATTATTGCTATTGAAATTAAAGACCGTAAAGGTGATATCACTCTTTTAAATACGGATGATGAGCCAACAGCCGTAAAATTTGAGAAAATACCAACTTTAAAACCTGTATTTAAAAAAGATGGAACCGTTACTGCTGCAAATGCATCAACCTTAAATGACGGTGCTGCAGCTTTGGTTTTAATGAGCGCAGACCAGGCAGCGGCATTAGGAATTAAACCACTGGCTAAAATCTTGGGCTTTGCAGATGCGCAACTGGCACCAGAATGGTTTACCACTGCCCCATCTAAAGCAATACCTTTAGCTTTGCACAAGGCTAAAGTAGATATTAAGAATGTAGATTTCTTCGAAATTAACGAAGCTTTCTCTGTAGTATCAATTGCAAATAATCAAAAATTAGATTTAAAAGAAAACCAGGTTAATGTTAATGGCGGTGCCGTTGCATTGGGTCATCCGCTGGGCGCATCGGGTGCCAGGATTGTGGTTACCTTATTATCGGTTTTAAACCAAAACAATGGTAAAATCGGTGTTGCCGGAATTTGTAACGGCGGTGGCGGTGCAAGTGCATTGGTGATCGAGAAATTATAAGATACAGATTGGGAACATCCAAATTCCCGATTATTTAATATATACGGGTCGTCTTGGCGACCCGTTTTTATCAAAGGGCATAAAAAAGCGGTTGTATATTGAAAAATAAACCATGACCACTTTACCCCAGTGAAAACAAATTTATATTGATGAAAATATATAGGTTCTATTTATTATTTCCAGTGTTGCTATTTGCATTTCGCGCCAGCGCGCAAAGCCAATTAAACCAGCTTAACGTTTACCAGGACAGTTTGATCAAACTTTCAAACGCTGTAAACAACACTGAAAGTGATGAGCAGAAATCGACGTTAAACAGTCTTTTTGTTAAGAGATTGGTTGAAGCCCTAAAAACGCCAAATTCTTTTAACTACCCTTTCGATTCACTTAAAAATGTTTCTGTAATTAAATCGCCCGATCAGGCATTCCGCATCCTTTCCTGGTATGTACAACAGCAAAACGGAACTTACAGATTTTATGGCACCATCCAAATGAATACGGGCAATGGTGAATTGAAACTTTATCCTTTAATTGATCAGACAGATAATATTGCGGATGCAAACCAGGTTACCGACAACCAAAAATGGTATGGTGCAAGATATTATGAAATTATCCCGATAAGCGCTGCAGGACGCCTGCCTTATTATGTTCTTTTAGGCTGGAAAGGAAATTCTGCTACAATCACAAAAAAAGTAATTGAAGTTTTAGCACTGGATAAAAACAAATTAAGTTTTGGTGCACCGGTTTTTGATGGGAAGGAACTAAAGGGAAAAAACAGGATTATTTTTGAATACAATAAACAAAATGCCATGCTGTTAAAAACAGATAAGAAAGCTGGAATGATTGTTTTTGATCACCTTGCTCCTTTTGATCCGGAAATGACAGGCAGGTATGACTTTTACGGAAGTGACGGAAACATTGATGCCTTTAAAATTATTGGGGGAAGGCTAAAGTTTCAAGACAATGTGGTACTGAAAAACGACCCCAATTCGAGTGATGAGCTTTATGCTGATCCGACTAAAAACGTAAAACCCATCAGAAAGTTTTAATTTAAAGGCAACCTAACTCATTCATTACTTTAACAATAGGTGAAAAATTTGTGAGTTTGCCATTCGCTGCCTATATTGCGCCTTGCAAAACTACCTTAAACAACACACAAATTCTGAATTCATAAACTAAAACCAACAAATGTTTTATGCAAACAACAATTGAAACCAAAGACGATTTCTTTAGTAGTAAAGTACTCGGTCACCCGGCTGGCCTGTTTGTACTTTTCTTTACGGAAATGTGGGAAAGATTTTCGTACTATGGTATGCGTGCCTTACTGGTATTGTTTTTAACATCATCAATCATGGGTAATAACCCGGGCTGGGGATGGCCAAGAGAACACGCTCTTGCTATTTACGGTTCTTATACTTCTTTGGCTTATTTAACACCGATTTTAGGCGGTTATATTGCGGATAGGTTAATCGGTTACCGCTGGGCAGTTATTCTTGGCGCTTTTTTAATGACATTAGGCCATCTTTCGATGGCTTTTGAGTTTAACCCAATTTTTATGTACCTGGGCTTATGCCTTTTAGTAGTGGGTAATGGGTTCTTCAAACCAAATATGACATCTATTTTATCTCATATGTATAAAAAACATCCAGAGAAAAAAGATGGCGCCTATACTATATTTTACATGGGTGTTAACTCTGGTGCATTTTTAGGTATGCTACTATGCGGTTATATCGGCGAAAGCCCTAACTGGGGCTGGAGTTACGGCTTTGGTCTGGCCGGTATTTTCATGTTTATTGGCATGCTTCAGTTCTATTTTACTAAAAACATTTTTGGTTCCATTGGTTTAAAACCGGTTAAAAATGAAAAAACTGCTGATGAGGATGAAGATCCTGCTGAAGCGAAGAAAAATCCATTTTCCATGTTTGATATTATACTTATTGTATTGATATCAGTTATTGGTTTAGTGTGGATTATTAATGATCCGGTTTCAAAAATTACAGGAAGCAATATCTTCAACTTTTCTATAGGAAGTTTAAAGGGCGACAATTTCGCAATTATAGTAGCTCTTTCTTTATTTATTTTTATCCTGATTAAAAGAATTGCACAATACACACCAAAACTCAGGGATAAGATGATTGTTGTTATTGTTCTTGCTTTCATTACCATATTCTTTTGGGCTTCTTTTGAACAGGCTGGTGGTTCAATGACCATCTTTGCAAAAGATTATACCGCGAGGTTATTAGAAGGCAATGCAAAAATTATTTTCAATATTGCCAATACATTAATTACAGTTATTCCTTTAGCCATCATTTCGTATGTGCTGCTTAAATTATTCAGACAAACCTTTGCTAAATTTGCAATTGGAAACATCATCTTAGCTATTGGTTTTGCCATTATCTGGGGAATTGTAATTTACATGCTTAAAAACCAATACAGCGATGTTAAAGCAGAAGTACCCGCAACCTGGTTTGGTGTATTAAATTCTTTATTTATTATTTCCTGTGCCCCTATTGTTTCTAAACTTTGGGAAAGCAAATACAACCCAACTGCAACCGTGAAAAATGGTTTGGGTATGATTTTACTGGGGATTGGTTTTGCGGCTTTAGCTTATGGCTCAAGTTCAATTCCGTCAGGCGCAAAAGTTGCATCGGTAAGTATGATATGGCTTATTTTAGCTTACTTTTTCCATACCATGGGCGAGTTGTTTATTTCTCCGGTAGGTTTATCTTATGTAAGTAAACTGGTTCCTGGCCGTATGATCGGTATTATGTTCGGCATCTGGTACTTAGCCATTGCCATCGGAAACAAAATTGCAGGTACAATGGGTGGAATGATTGATAAAATTACCGCACAGTACTCTATGTCTACATTTTTCTTAATTTTCACATTAATTCCAATTGGTTTAGGTTTATTCATTATGATGCTTACCCCGATTATTAAACGGTTAATGCACGGCGTAAAATAATGAGTACAATGGAAAAAACAATTTCAATAGAAGAAATTCAGAATTTTGAGGGTAAATATCCTAAACAACTTTGGTATTTATCTTTAGTAGAAATGTGGGAGCGTTTCTGTTTTTACGGAATGCGCGGGGTTCTGGCTTTTTTTATGGTGGATCAGCTGCACCTTTCAGATCAAAAATCAAACCTTCAATACGGTGCTATCCAAGCCTTTGTATATGCCTTTACTTTTATTGGTGGTATTTTTGCCGATAAAGTTTTAGGGTTTAGAAAATCACTCTTCTGGGGTGGTTCGTTAATGATTATCGGTAACTTAATCTTAGCCTTTTCTCCGCACGATTTGTTCTACATTGGGATTACCTTATCTATTATTGGTACAGGGTTTTTCAAACCCAACATTTCATCAATGGTTGGTGAGCTGTACCATGAAAAAGACAATCGCAGAGATGCGGGCTACGGACTTTTTTATGCCGGCATTAATGTTGGCGGTTTATTGGGCGGTGCTTTATGTATTTACCTGGGTAAATATTACAGCTGGCATTTATGCTTTTTATCTGCAGCTTTGGTGATGGCTTTTGGTTTAGGCACGTTTATTTTCACCAAGAAATTTTTAGGCCCCATTGGAAGTTCTCCTTTATTACATTTACAAAAAGCAAAGAGAACTACCATCGAAATCTGTGTTTACATAGGTTCTTTATTGTGCATTCCATTGATTTTTATCATGGTAAGAAATACAGCTTACACTGATTATTTCATGTATACTTTAGGCGTAATAGCCCTGATTTATTTCTTCTTTGAAATGTTCAGGATTAAAGATTCAAAAGCCCGCTACAAACTTTTAGCTGCATTTGTATTCATTTTCTGCTATTTCATTTTCATGGCCATTTCAGAGCAAAGCGGAGGTTCATTATCGCTGTTTGCAAAAGATAACTTAAACCATAGCCTACTTTTTATTTCCATTGACCCTAATGTGGTTAACAATAGCGTGAACTCATTTTTCGTAATTGTTTTTAGCCCGATTGTAGGTATTCTTTGGCTTGGCCTGTACAAACGTAAAATTGAACCTAACACGGTTGTAAAATTTGGATTAGGCTTTATATTATTAGCAGCGAGTTTTTATGTTTTTTATGCAACCAGGTTCTTCGCAAATGCACAAGGTATTAGTTCATTAAACATTTTTACTTTTGCCTATTTGTTATTAACACTGGGCGAATTATGTATTGGTCCAATCGGGATGTCAATCATTACCAAATTATCACCAAAAAGAATGTTTGGAATGATGATGGGGCTTTGGTTCCTTTTTAGTGCATTCGGACAACTTGCAGCGGGCAAGCTTGGTGCAGAAATGTCGAGCATTGAAAATGCATCTTTAGCTACTAAATTAATGACCTATACTGAAGGTTATAAATCTTTAGCCGTATATTCTTTAATTGCAGGTTTAGCTTTGATTGTCTTCTCTCAATTGGTTAAAAAGCTAATGGGCGAAGTTAGATAAGTAATTTTAACAACATTTAACCCGTATCAGCCATGTTGATACGGGTTTTTTCATATTTAATATTTACTTTCGCCCCTTTAAAACTTTATTCCATCACAAGTGTCAGATAGTTTAGTCATCATTCCAACTTATAACGAAAAGGAAAATATAGAAAAGATTATCCGTAAGGTATTTTCTTTAACCCAACCTTTTCATGTTTTGATTATTGATGACGGTTCTCCGGACGGAACTGCTGAAATTGTTAAATCATTACAGGCCGAATATTCGGGACATTTATTTATCGAAGAACGTGCTGGCAAGCAAGGATTAGGCACAGCCTATATCTATGGATTTAACTGGGCATTACAAAAAGATTATGCCTACATCTTTGAAATGGATGCTGATTTTTCTCACAATCCCGATGATTTAGTTCGTTTGCGTGAAGCCTGTATAAACGGTGCTGATGTAGCCATTGGCTCCAGATATGTAAAAGGCGTAAATGTGGTAAACTGGCCTATGGGCAGGGTTTTGATGTCGTACTTTGCCTCCATGTATGTTCGTTTAATCACCAGGATAAACATTCAGGATGCTACTGCGGGTTTTAAATGTTACCGCCTCATTGTTTTAGAAACCATTCCATTAAATAAAATTAAATTTGTGGGTTACGCCTTTCAAATTGAAATGAAATTTACAGCAATTAAATTTGGCTTTAATGTGGTAGAAGTTCCAATTATTTTTACCGACAGAACCGAAGGAACCTCTAAAATGAGTACCCGGATATTTAGAGAAGCCTTTTTAGGGGTAATCCAAATGAAGGTTAATAGCTGGTTTAGGAATTATAACCGGAAGCCGGAAGTCCAAAGTCCGAAGTCGGAAATTTAGAATTCAACTTAAATCCTGGACATTAGAATCTAAAACAAGCAAAACACTTAGATGTTCTTAGGTATCTCTCAGGTGGTAAAAAACAGAGGTAGAAATTTAGAATATAAAACCTCAATACAAGAATTTGAAATAAGCAAAATCCTTAGATGTCCTTAGGTGTCTCAGGTGGTAAAAACAGAGGTAGAAATTTAGAATATAAAACCTCAACACAGAAATTTGAAATAAGCAAAATCCTTATATGTTCTTAGGTGTCTCAGGTGCTAAGAAACAGAGGCAGAAATTTAGAATATAAAACCTCAACACAGGAATTTGAAATAAGCAAAATCCTTAGGTGTTCTTAGGTGTCTCAGGTGGTAAGAAACAGAGGCAGAATTTAAAGTTAAATATTCATCTTATGACTTCGATTTGGATTCTCTAATCATTGTACCAAAATCCTGCTGTTTATCCATAGCCGTAACCGTCATGGTAATGCGTTTTGTCCTTGTGGCTTCAGTTTTTGCCTGATTAATCCAGTTGATGTAATAGTTTTGGTGAGATTTTGCCTGTTTTAAAAAGTTTGCCATCAGGTGTTCTTCTTCCGACAAACAAATTTCCAGATCTTCGGGCATCTCTATCTTAAAATCTTTATCTTCTTCTAAATAAAGTTCAACTGTTGCTCCAGCTTCTTTTTTAAGTTTTTTCCGAATTTCGTTTTTCAAAGCAATAATAAAATCACCCTCTCCCATTGGTACAGTCGCCATTCCCGAAATTTCCAGCTGGTCAATCTTTCCTTTTACCCTAAAGCTCACTTTACAATTTGTTTTGATCTGGTTGGCTATAGCTGAAGGAATAAAAACATAACTCCATCCGGTTTTTTCGCCCATTTGTTCAAATCGCTCTATTTCTGCTTTAAGGTAAATCATGTTTAAATATAAAAATATGGATTTAACTGTAATGCATTCGGTAAAGAATTATATGGCTACAGGATTCATATGTATCGGCAATTTGGCAAATTTGATTACTTCTATACTTGGAAAGCCAAAATCTTCGACCACTTTTCCTAAAATTAAATAACAGCCTTTACCTTTAAATGGATAAACTGGTGTGGTATTTGGAAAATGTGTGGTATCGAAAAAATCACCATCAGCATCTAAAAAAGTTCCGAACCACATTTTTGTGTTTTTAATCGTATGTACTGTTTTTTCACAAACATAATTGCCTACCATGCGCACCATTTCACCCACACGGTTATTCATTTCACGGGCCATTACATTTCCCCGGTAATTCGTTTTTAAAAAATCAAACATCTTGTAATTCAGCGGAAAGCCTAAAAGCTCCAATTCGGTATAGGCATTTTCTAATTCAGAATCTTCCAGAGATGGCAGTTCGTAGGTTTTATACTTTAATTTAAAGAGTTCGGCATGGTTAAATTTTTTCTGTTTAAAACCTAAATAATTGTGAATGTCCCAAAGTAATGTTTTCCGATCTTTCCCGGTAAATCGTAAAGCACCTAAGCGGATTAAAATAATAGCCTGTTCTAATGTTATACAGGTTCGTTGTACAAAATCTTCCAAATCCAGGTAAAGTCCATTCTGTTTTCGTTCCTGTACAATTCGGGTTACAAACTTATCTTCTAAACCCTGAATACGAATAAACCCCAGGTAAACATCGTTTTTTTTAATATTAACCACATCATCACTCCTGTTTACACAAGGCAAATGTACCTGCGCCCCTGTTTTCTGCAACTCGTGTACATACACCCATCTGCTGTAAAAACCACCGTAGTTATTAATTACGGCCACCATAAATTCTTTAGGATAATAGGTTTTAAGGAACAAACTCTGATAACTTTCTACGGCAAAAGATGCCGAATGTGCTTTAGAAAAACTGTAACCTGCAAAAGAAGATATTTGTCGCCACACTTCAGTAATTAATTCTTCTGAGTGCCCTTCTTTACGTGCAGAAACAAAAAATTTATTCACCAGTTCGTCAAAAGCCAGTTTAGAACGGTATTTACCACTCATGGCTTTGCGTAAAATGTCCGAATCTGCTAAATTTAGTCCTGCAAAGTAATGGCAAACCTTAATTACATCTTCCTGATAAACCATTACGCCATAAGTCTCTTTCAATTGCTGCTCCATTTCTTTACACAAATACACTACTTTATCGGGTGCATGGTAGCGCTCAATGTAAGCTTTCATCATGCCCGAGCTGGCAACACCAGGCCTGATTATGGAACTTGCGGCAACCAGTGTGAGGTAGTTATCACATTTGAGTTTTTTAAGCAACTGTCGCATTGCAGGCGATTCTATATAAAAACAACCAATGGGCTGCCCTTCTTTAAGTATACTATTGAGCTTAGCATCTTGTTTAAAGGTTTTAAAGTCGTGAATATCAATTTCCTTTCCTTGATTGGATTTCACCAAATCTACTGCTTCACGAATGTGCCCAATGCCCCGCTGACTTAAAATATCAAACTTTTCGTAGCCAATTTGTTCTGCTTCGTACATATCCCATTGTACCGTTGGAAAACCTTTCGGAGGCATATCCAATGCCGTATAATAAGTAATGGGGTCATCTGAAATTAAAATACCCCCAGCATGTATTGAACGCTGATTAGGCATATTTTTCATGTAGCCATGTACAGCCAGCAACTTTTTATAGGTAGGATTCTTCTGATTTTCGTATTCTTTTGTTGGATCAGTAAAGCTGTCAATCTCTTCTTTTGACAAACCCAATACCTTACCAATTTCGCGAATAATTGCCCGGTCTTTAAAAGTACTCATCGTACCCAAAAAAGCAACATGGCCCTCCGGATATTTCTTAAAAATGTATTTCTGCATGGTTTCTCGTTCATTCCATGAAAAATCTATATCAAAATCAGGCGGACTGGTTCTTTTTTCATGCAAAAACCGCTCGAAATATAAATCGAGTTCAATAGGATCCACGTCGGTAATCCTTAAACAGTAAGCAACCAAACTATTGGCCCCTGAGCCACGGCCAACATGGTAAAAATTACATTTGCCTATGGCATGCCTCACAATATCAAAAGTGATTAAAAAATAGGCGCAATACTTTTTAAACTCAATAATTCTGAGTTCTTTTTCCAATCGTTCCCGGGCTACTTCATTATGCGTTCCATAGCGATATTTTAAACCAATAAGTGCAATCCTTCTAAGCAATATCTGATCATGTTCTAAACTTTTGGTATAGGTTCGTCTGTTTTTAGATTTGGGTTCAGGTCCGGGTTCAAAATAGTCGATCATATTACAGCTGTCCAAAAGCTTTTGTGTATTGGCAACCATAAAAGGATATTGTTCAAACTGTTCAATGAGCTTACTTTCGGTAATTAAATATTCACCTTTTTCACATTTATCATTTTCAGCTACTTTACTTAAAAGCGTATTTAAATCTATGGCCCTCAAATATTCGTGTAAACGGTAAGTAACTTTATCTGCCACGGTAACGGGATGCCAGACCAGCATTTTATGCTGCTGATTTAATACCGGATGCTTGTATAAAATATTTAACTGGCTACTCCGGATTCCAACAAATTCATTCTCTTTTAAATCTCTTACAAAAAGTTTATGAAAAGGATAAATGACGTAAGCATTTTCAAAATGAGGTGGTACATCGGGTAAAGGAATATTCTTAATGTTGTGATGGCTTAGAAATTCGTTCAGCTCCCGCATACCTTTTTTGTTTTTGGCAATGCCTACATACAGCAAGCGGTTCTGGATTCGGAATTCTATACCTGCCACAGGTTTTAACAGGTAAGGAATGTTTCCATTTTGAGTTTCATTTTTTTCTTTAAGAACTGACTGGCGATAACATTCGCGAATGAACTCGACTGCGCCTGTAGAGTTATTGATATCGGTTAACACCATTTGGTGAATACCCAGCTGACGGGCCTGTTTAATCAACTGCTCAATACTTAGCGTACCGTATTTAAGGCTATAGGAGGAATGAACATTTAAAAACATGGGCTGAATTAATCATAAGATTTTGTACCGATGATGCCTTTTTCGTTCATAAAATTTCTCATCCTTGATCTTTTATAACTTTCGGCTTTTTCTTCTTCAGTTTCTGTTGTAAGGCTTTTCTTTTTCCTTGGATTATATTTAATGACCTTGTTATTTTTATCGCGTTGTGGCTGGGTTACAATACAAGCTTTAACAACTGCATCATCGCCAAAATGATTACGTACTTTATCCATTGCCTGGTATAAACTGTATTCTTCCTCGCCAATATCATAAAGTCCAATTTGCTCGTAACCGCTCACCAAATGCGAAAGTTTTACGCCTATTAATCGCAAAAGCATTCGTTTAGCGTAAAGTTTATCAAACAAATCATGTGCTCTTTTAATCAAAAAAGAATCCAGAGAGGTATAAGGAATGCGTTCTTGCCGGGTAACCGTTTCAAAATTGGTGTACCTGATGGTTACCGTAATGCAGGCGGTAAGTTTACATTGGTTTCGCAATTGAAAGGTTAATCCTGTTACCATACCTGTAATAATGGCTTTTAGCTTGGCAATATCCATGGTATCGCTTTCAAAAGTTGCCTGTGTACCAATGGATTTTCGTTCACGGTAAGGTACAACGGGGGCGAAATCGATGCCATTGGCTTTTTGCCATAAACTTAAGCCATGCTGACCTAATATTTTAAACATGAGCGCCTGCGGGATTTGCGTAAGGGTTTGAATTTGCCTTACGCCCATCTCGCTGAGCTTTTTATAGGTAGCATGTCCAATTCCGGGTATTTTATGAACAGGTAAAGGGTTTAAAAAAGGTTGAACTTCATCAAAGGCAACCTCCCGCTCTCCTGCTGGTTTAGATTCGTTTGTTGCTATTTTAGCTACGGTTTTATTTACAGATAAACCAAAAGAAATAGGTAAACCACTTTCTTTAATAATGGTTTGCCTCAATTCAGAAGCAAATTTCATACAACCAAAAAACTTATCCATGCCCGTCATATCGATATAATGTTCATCAATACTTGCCTTTTCGAATAAGGGTACCCGCTGGGAAATAATTTCTGTAATGTCGTGAGAAGCTTTGGAATATTCTTCCATATTCCCTTTTACAAAAATAGCCTGCGGACAAAGCATTTTTGCTGTGCGGGCAGGCATGGCAGAGTGAATACCAAATTTACGGGCTTCGTAACTACAGGAAGCTACCACTCCCCGATCAGAACTTCCTCCAATAATAACAGGTTTACCGGCCAGTTTGGAATTCTTTTTAATTTCTACAGAAACGAAAAAAGCATCCTGATCCATATGAATGATATGTTTGTCTTTCTGCGTATTCATTTTGAGATTTATGCTTTGTTTAACAAAACAAAAATACTAATTTATTTAGTATTTAATTCGTTTATAAAAATTATTTTATCCACATTATACTAATGTAATTAGTTTTAAATAAACCAAAAATGCCCGGATAGATCCGGGCATTTCACTAAAAAATTTGAATTATAGTGTGCGCTTATCTGCTATTGTTTAACAATTTTAAATTCAGTTCTTCTATTTAACTGATGTTCTGTTTCGGTGCACTCAACTCCATTGGCGCAACGGTTTAAAAGCTGCGTTTCGCCGTATCCTTTTGCGGTAATGCGGTTTTTATCGATGCCTCTTGATATAATGTACTGAACGGCTGATTCTGCCCTTTTCTGAGATAAAGTAAGGTTATAACTATCCTTGCCACGGCTATCGGTATGCGAGCCCAGCTCAATCCAGATGGTTGGGTTTTCTTTCATAATTTTAACCAGTTTATCCAATTCTACAGCTGCATCTGCCCGAATATTCCATTTATCAAAATCGTAATATATATTTTCTAAACGGATGGCTTTATTAATTTCTACAGGTTCTAAGTATAAATCTTGTGTAATGATACTGGAGGTGGTTAAGCCAATGGTAGCCAGGTTTTCTGAATCCGATCTGTAATTCGTTTTTTCTCCGGTTACGTTATATTCTGCTTCTTTATTCAAATCAAATTTAAAACCTCCGTTATCATCGGTTTCAACTTTTAAACTGCTGCCGTTCACTTTTTCTAAAGTTACGATTGCATTTGCTAAAGGCTGACTGGTTTTCTTATCGTAAACACGTCCGGTTAATTTAAAAACTAAAATGGCCTTTTGATCCATGCTGTAAATGTCATCATTTCCTAAACCACCATCACGATTGGATGACAGGTAAACAATACCACCTTTATCATTTAGGCTGAAACCAAAATCATCTTGTGGCGAATTAAACGGATAGCCCATATTTTCTATCTGGCCAATACCGGTTGCGTTTCTTAATGCCCTGTAAACATCTAAACCGCCCATACCTATGCGGCCATCGCTTGAAAAGTAAAAGTTATTGTTGGCATCAAAAACCGGACTGCGTTCATTGCCTTCTGTATTTACATCAGCAAGGTTTTCGGGTTTACCCCAATCGCCGGCATCTGTTTTTAAGCATACATACAAATCGGTGCCGCCTTTACCGCCCGGCATATTAGACGCAAAATACAAGCTTTGCCCGTTTGTTGAAATAAACGGATCGCCTACAGAATATTGATTTACATTATTATAAGTAAAAGAAACGGGTTCTTGCCATGTACCGTTTGCATCTTTTGTGCTGCTGTAAATTTCTACATTAACGGTACTGGGTTTATTTTTCACTTTCTCTAAATGCTCCGGAATTCGGGTTAAAGTAAAGTACATTGTATTTCCATCGGCTGTAAAGCTGGCTGCGCCAACATGGTAATTGGTACCCGCTTTAATTGGAAACAACTGGATGCTATCTTTTAAAGAAGGCCTGAAATATAATTTTAAATAGCCATTTCCCGTCCAGCCATAAATCTTTTTATCAGGAAGCTTTGCGCCGTCAAATTTCAGAAAAGGTTTACTTTCATTGGTTTCGAGTCCGGTATTGGTTCTGTCGGAAGTAAAAACCACGCCTCCCTGATAACTTACCGCACCCCAATCTGACTGTGCTGTATTTAAACTTTTTTGATTGGCAAGTTCGAATGGCTTTGGGTTTTTCATCCATTTTAAAGCCGAGTCGCAGGAAGCCACCCAAATACTTTGTTGTTTTTCAGAAACTTTTTTATTCAGATCTATGTAATTAAGGTACTGAACTTTTGCCTCGCTATATTTTGAATTATTCTGGAGTGCCTTCGCATAATTTAGTGTATTTTCTGCTGCACTTCCCGGCATTTTCATGGCAATAGCGTACCAGCTTTCGGCTTGTTTATAGTTGTTGATGTAACTGTAGGCATTGGCCAGGCGTTCTGCAGCATGGAGTGTTTCTTTCTTTTTATAGGCCTGCTCATATAAATCAATGGCTTTGCTATAGTTAAAAAGGTTGTATTCCTTATCTGCTTCCTTGATGACATATTGTGCACTTGCAGAAAAACTTAATCCTGCTAAACAATAAGCGGAAAAGCATAAACCAAGTAAAATTTTCTTCATTATATTGTTGTATTATCTTTATCTAAAATGATTATTATCCTTAAAATACTCTTGGTGTTGCCATCCTAACATTAGGTCTGATGAAAGAGAAGGCAATTGATATTTCATGCGTTCCGCCGCTATAGCCTTGTAACGGGCCGATTGAAAAATCGTAACCATAACCAATTCTTATTTTTTCAGATGGGAAAAACTGGATGGCTGCAACAGCCGAATTTCTTTGGCTAAGGTCTTTTTGAAGATAGCTTTTATCATATAATTTCACACCTGTCCGGTACGATCCTCCAATCCAAAGTACATCCTTAATCATTAAAAAAGCATTTATGTCTAAACTTGTCGGGCCACCGCGATCGTCTTTTAAAAGGAAAGAAGGTTTAACCTGAAAATCTTCGTTTAAAGGAAACAATGCACCTGCGGTTAGATAATAATGCGGTTTAGGTTGCGGAATAAAGGCATAACGATCAATTTTTACATATTGAGAGATTAAATTATCGGCTGAAAAACCTGCATAAAAACGATCATCGGAATAATAAATACCGGCACGCGCATCAGGAACAATTGTACTTTGTATGCCAACCGGCTGGTTCAGCTCCGGATCGTTCGTATTTAATAAAGAACCATCTATGCCCAATTGAACCATACCAACACCCAAACCCAGTGCTAAACGAGAACTTCCGTCATTATTCATCCTGATTCGGTAGGCATAGTTACCATAAATACTCAGGTTGGTTTGAGCCCCAAGTTTATCGCTCGAAACCTGCAGTGCCAAACCCACATTACCATCGTTGGCAATGGCATCAACGGCAAGCGACATGCTTCGTGGCGCGCCTGTAATGCCCGTCCACTGACTGCGGTAAAAGCTGTGTATATTGAGCACTTCCTTATAACCTGCATAAGCGGGGTTAATGTAAATTCCATTGAACATGTACTGGCTGTACTGGGCATC
Source organism: Pedobacter nototheniae (assembly GCF_032678625.1). GTDB lineage: Bacteria > Bacteroidota > Bacteroidia > Sphingobacteriales > Sphingobacteriaceae > Pedobacter > Pedobacter nototheniae_A. The sequence continues at coordinate 128,449 of NZ_JAVTSO010000009.1, forward strand.
TTGCTGAGCGGAAACCGGCTTAACAAATAACAGAAACAAACCTGTTAGTATACCTATTAATTTTTTCATCTTCTTAGTATCTTAAAAGGAAATCAGGCGGGACGGCCTGATTTCCTTTAGCCTCTTATCTTATTTTTTAAATGCTCTGATTAAGGTTATATATCCTTTTAACACCTGAAACTCTGAACTACCTGGTTTTTTAATTCTTAGAAGGTAGAAGTAAGTACCTTCATTTAAGCCCTCACCTGTCCAGTTGTTTTGGTAACCTTTGGCTCTGAAAACCTCATTACCCCAACGGTTAACGATGGTTAATTCATTTTCCTGGTATTGATTTAATCCACGGATTTCGAACGTATCATTAATACCATCGCCATTTGGCGTAAACAAATTAGGAACGTTTACATCAAAGAAATTGGCTGCAAGTGTTACTGTTGCCACGTTGGTATAATAACCGTACTCATCTTTTACCCTGTAAGTAAAGGTATCGCCTCCGGTATAACCAGGATTTGGCGTGTAGGTTATGGTTCCATCGGCATTTACCCTAACTGTACCATTTTTAGGCTGACTGATAATTTCTACCGTTAATTTATCAAAAGTAGAGTTACCTGGATCATCGTTGGCCAGTACATTAATTACAACCGGGGCATTTGCTTTTGTTTCGGCCTTATCATCAACTGCAACAGGCGATTTTGGCACCGTAATTACCGTTGGGTTATTATTGCTTTCGCCCGTACCCGAAACATCGCTTACATTTATTCCAAGTGGTGTTTTGGCATTTACCGTTGCAGTATTGCTTACACTGCCCAAATCTTTATCAGCCTGGGTTAAGGTATAAATCTCGGTGGTAGAAATGCTTGCACCAGGCAATAATCCGCCTGCTACTGCAATTGTTTTATTGTTAATACCAAGTTTGGCATCGCTAAACGTTAGGGTATTTAAAGTAACTGTACCTGTATTTTTAATGGTAAAAGTATACGTTATCTTATTGCCGTTAAAGGTTGCCGTTTTAACCAACGCAATCAATCCATTTGCAGGAATTACGGTTATCGTTGGTGTATCATTGCTTTCAGCCGTTCCGGAAATATCTGATACCGCCGTTGCATTTGGAGTTTGTCCGGTAACGGTTGCTGTATTGGTTACGCTGCCAGCATCTTTATCTGCCAGGGTTAAAGTGTATACATAACTATCGGTAAGCGATTCGCCCGGTAAAATTACACCCGGAAGAATTTTGTTTAATCCAATTTTCGCATCCACTAATGTAATTACATGTAAGGTTACGTTTCCGGTATTTTTAATAACGAAATTGTAAGTAATTCTATTGCCGTCGGCACTTAATGTTCCTGTTTTAACTAATGTAATTTTACCAACAGGACTAATTACTGTTATAGTTGCATCATCCGGAGCCGTTGTTGTTGGATCGTCAGACTTAGGTTTATTAAAGCTACCTCCATTTGGTATTTGCGCCGTAGCGGATGCCTGGTTTGTAAACGAACCCGTATTTACTTCAGTTAAAGTAACGGTGTGTTTGGCGGTAACAGTTATGCTTATACCAGGCGCAATACTTGCAATCCCGGCAGGCGTAATTGATCCTGCATCTGCACCAGCATCTATCACTGCAACATTGTTTAAGGTTACATTTCCGGTATTGGTTACAATAATTTCGTAATTAATTACATCGCCTGTTTTACTCACCGTATTGGTTGCGCGCTTGGTCAACTTCATAGATGGTGTTGCAGGAATCAATGTTACCGTTGGTGTATTGTTACCATTATCACTACCAGAAATATCTGTTAACGGATTTCCTGCACCGGTTTTAGCATTTACACTTGCCGTATTACTTACCGAACCTGCATCTTTTTCTGCCTGACTTAAAGTATACACCTCAACATCGGAAATGCTTTGTCCGGCCGCTAAAGTTCCAGGAATAGTTTTGTTCAATCCTAATTTGACATCTGATAATACAATGGAAGTTAAATCTGTATTACCCGTATTGGTAATTGTAAAGGTGTAGGCAATGGTATTTCCATCAGTACTTAATGCACCAGCTTTAATTAGGGCAATACCTCCTTTTAACACCGGTGTTGTTACCGATGAAGTATTATTGGCAACATTAGGATCAGTTGTGCCCGGGGCTGCAGTTACGCTCACCTGGTTGGTTAATGAGCCACTGATACCAGCTGATACAGTTGCATTAACCACTAAACTTACAGATTGTCCTGCTGCAATATCAGCATTTACGGTAAAGGTATTTGCTGCTGCATTGTACGAACCTCCGGTTGCTGCATAAGTTATGTTTTCTAAACCTGCCGGAAGATTTTCTGTTAAGCCAATAACCTGACCACTTAATAGTGTTGCCGGACCATTGTTTGTTATGGTAATGGTATAACTAATGCCTTCATTATTTTCAGCAGCTGCTTTATTTGCAATTTTAGTTACTGAAAGATCAGTATTCCAGTTTGCAACCGTTATTTTAACTTTCGCTATTGATGTCTTTAAAAGATCCAGTTTATCGGTTATTTTATACAATAAAGTATAAACGCCTGGTAACGTTTTAGGCACTACAATTACGGAACCATTGGTTGGATTTGTATTAATACCTGTATTTTGAGTTGAGACCTGATCTATAGTAACGTTAGCTAATAAGGCAGGTATACCGCCATTATAAGTGTCATTTACCAATACATTGGCAACAGCTATACCGCCTGTAAAGCCATTTACATCCCCATTATCATCATTGGCTAAAATAGCTCCTGTAGTTACCGTAATCGTCGCAATTGCTGTGGTGGTTAATGCCGGGTTCAGTTTATCCTGAATCTGGTATTGTACCGTGTAAGTTCCTGCCTTGGTTCCTGCAGCTACATTGATTTTTCCGGTTAAAAGATCTAAAGTAACATTTGGATTAGAAGTGGTCAACTGGCTTAAATTAACCGTTGTTAAGGTTGCCTCAACACCGTTGTAGGTATCGTTTGTTAATACATTCTCAATCGCTGTTCCTCCTGCAAAACCATTCGCTGAACCACTGTCGTTGGTCGCAACCATTGCTGGTGCCGTTACTGTGATCGTAGCAACCGCTGTGGTGGTTAATGCCGGGTTTAGTTTATCCTGAATCTGGTATTGTACCGTGTAAGTTCCTGTCTTGGTTCCTGCAGCTACATTTACTTTTCCGGTTAAAGGGTCTAAAGTAACATTTGGATCAGAAGTAGTCAGTTGACTTAAGTTAACCGTTGTTAAGGTTGCCTCAACACCGTTGTAGGTATCGTTTGTTAATACATTCTCAATCGCTGTTCCTCCTGCAAAACCATTTGCCGAACCACTGTCATTGGTGGCAACCATTGCTGGTGCTGTTACTGTAACGGTCGCAACCGCGGTGGTGGTTAATGCCGGGTTCAGTTTATCCTGAATCAGGTATTGTACCGTGTAAGTTCCTGTCTTGGTTCCTGCAGCTACATTTACTTTTCCGGTTAAAGGGTCTAAAGTAACATTTGGATCAGAAGTAGCCAGCTGACTTAAATTAACCGTTGTTAAGGTTGCCTCAACTCCGTTATAGGTATCGTTTGCCAATACATTCTCAATCGCTGTTCCACCTGCAAAACCATTTGCCGAACCACTGTCGTTGGTCGCAACCATTGCTGGTGCCGTTACCGTAACCGTAGCAACCGCCGTGGTGGTTAATGCCGGGTTCAGTTTATCCTGAATCTGGTATTGTACCGTGTAAGTTCCTGCCTTGGTGCCCGCAGCTACATTGATTTTTCCGGTTAAAGGGTCTAAAGTAACATTTGGATTAGAAGTGGTCAGCTGGCTTAAATTAACCGTTGTTAAGCTTGCCTCAACACCGTTGTAGGTATCGTTTGCCAATACATTCTCAATCGCTGTTCCTCCTGCAAAACCATTTGCTGAGCCACTGTCGTTGGCGGCAACCATTGCTGGTGCCGTTACCGTAACTGTCGCAATTGCTGTGGTTTTCTGCCCTGGATTTAACCTGTCTTCAATTTCATATCCAACCTTATAAACACCTGCTTTAGTACCTGCAGCTACATTTACTTTTCCGGTTAAAGGATCTAAAGTAACATTTGGATTAGAAGTAGTCAGCTGGCTTAAGTTAACCGTTGTTAAGCTTGCCTCAACACCGTTATAGGTATCATTTGTTAATACGTTCTCAATCGCTGTTCCTCCTGCAAAACCATTCGCTGAACCACTGTCGTTGGTCGCAACCATGGCTGGCGCCGTTACTGTAACCGTAGCAATTGCTGTGGTGGTTAATGCCGGGTTTAGTTTATCCTGAATCTGGTATTGAACGGTGTAAGTTCCTGTCTTGGTGCCTGCAGCTACATTGATTTTCCCAGTTAAAGGATCTAAAGTAACATTTGGATCAGAAGTGGTCAGCTGGCTTAAGTTAACCGTTGTTAAGGTTGCCTCAACACCGTTATAGGTATCGTTTGTTAATACGTTCTCAATCGCTGTTCCTCCTGAAAAACCATTTGCTGAACCACTGTCGTTGGTCGCAACCATTGCTGGTGCTGTTACTGTAACTGTCGCAATTGCTGTGGTGATTAATGCCGGGTTCAGTTTATCCTGAATCTGGTATTGTACCGTGTAAGTTCCTGCCTTGGTTCCTGCAGCTACATTGATTTTTCCGGTTAAAGGATCTAAAGTAACATTTGGATTAGAAGTGGTCAACTGGCTTAAATTAACCGTTGTTAAGGTTGCCTCAACACCGTTATAGGTATCGTTTGCCAATACATTCTCAATCGCTGTTCCTCCTGCAAAGCCATTTGCTGAACCACTGTCATTGGTGGCAACCATTGCTGGTGCCGTTACCGTAACGGTCGCAACCGCTGTGGTGGTTAATGCCGGGTTCAGTTTATCCTGAATCTGGTATTGTACCGTGTAAGTTCCTGCCTTGGTGCCTGCAGCTACATTGATTTTCCCGCTTAAAGGATCTAAAGTAACATTTGGATCAGAAGTGGTCAGCTGGCTTAAGTTAACTGTTGTTAAGATTGCCTCAACACCGTTGTAGGTATCGTTTGCCAATACATTCTCAATCGCTGTTCCTCCTGCAAAGCCATTCGCTGAGCCGCTGTCGTTGGCCGCAACCATGGCTGGCGCCGTTACTGTGATCGTAGCAACCGCTGTGGTGGTTAATGCCGGGTTCAGTTTATCCTGAATCTGGTATTGTACCGTGTAAGTTCCTGTCTTGGTTCCTGCAGCTACATTGATTTTTCCGGTTAAAGGATCTAACGTAACATTTGGATTTTCAGTTGAAAGTTGTGTTAAAATAACATTACTTAAAGTAGCTTG
>NZ_JAVTSO010000010.1:0-115590 GCF_032678625.1 Pedobacter nototheniae
GCTCTTCGCATCGGCCGTTACCGTTATTACTTTGGGGGCAATAACTAAACTTCCTGTCGCATCCGGCGCAGTATAATTGGTATTGTTTAAACTGGCCACCACAGCATAGGTACCTGCTGCCGTTGGAACCGTTGTAGAACCGTCATAAGTAATGCTCAGCCCACTTAAACCGGCTGGCGTTGTTGTTGCCGTAGCAGCTTTAGCCGTGCCATCATAAATTTGCGCCAAATTGCTTAATGCGATACTTGCGGCTGCCTGATCAACAGTTAAAACCTCGATCACATCCGGAGCAGGATTATAACCTGATCCACCGGCCTGTGATGCTGTAATATTTGCCGTTCCAGCTCCATTGATGGTTAAAACATTACCACTAATGGTAGCTACTGCTGCATTATCTGAGGCAAAACTAACGTTTAAACCAGAAGTTGATGTTGCAGTAAGGGTAACCGGACCGTTTCCAAATACCTGTGTTGGAATGGAATTAAAAGTAATGGTTTGATCACTGGTAATAGAAGTGATGCTAAACCCAGATGTTGAACTTTGACTGCAACCACTATCGGTAGCTTTAATATCAAAATTAAATGTACCCGATGCGGTTGGTGTTCCACTGATTAAACCTCCTGTACTTAAGGTTAAACCAGCAGGCAAAGCACCCGAAGTAATGGTGTATGTATAAGTACCCACTCCACCGGTAGCGCTAACGCTCGAATTATAAATATTTGCTACTTGCGCCTGTGGTAATGTTACAGATGCTAAAACAATTGGGTTTGGCTGGGTAATGATAAAACTTTGCGTAGTCTGACAAAGGTTAACATCTTTAATGGTAACTGTATAGGTTCCGGCTGTAAGGCCAGAAGCGGTTGCAGCTGTACCACCCGACGGTGCCCATGCGTAAGTATAAGCACCAGTACCTCCAGAAACAGCTACAGTAGCCGAACCGTTTGATCCGCCATTACATAACACATTGGTTTGAGATGGGGTAACCACTAAAACCGGTGGCTGCGTAATGACCACATTTTTAATGATGGTACAAAAATTTGCATCGGTAATGGTTACTGTATAATTTCCGGCAGTAAGGCCTGTAGCCAATGCTGCTGTTCCACCTGATGGCGACCATGAATAAGTATAACTACCAGCACCACCAGATACGGCTACCGCCGCCATGCCAGTTGAACTTCCATTACAAACTGCATTAATTTGAGAAGTAGTTGCAACAAGTACCGAAGGCTGTGTGATGGTAAAGTTTTTATTAAAGGCACAACCATTCGCGTCGGTAATAAGCACAGAATATGCGCCTGCTACAAGGCCTGTAGCGGTTGCAGCTGTTCCACCAGATGGCGACCAAGAATAAGTATAACCACCAGTACCACCAGAAGGCGTTACAGTAGCTGTACCATTTGAACCTCCATTGCAGCTCACATTAGTTTGTGAAGCAGCTGCTGCTATTGCTGAAGGTTGTGTAATGGTGAAAGAGCGCGTAGCTGTGCATGAGTTTGCATCTGTTATGGTTACCGTATAAACTCCAGGAATTAATCCTGTAGCGGTTGCCCCAGTTCCACCTGTTGGTGCCCATGAGTACGTATAAGCACCAACACCACCAGAAGGTGTTACGCTGGCTGTACCATTTGCCCCGCCATTACAACTTACATTGGTTTGCGAAGTTGTTGCGGTTATCGCTGTAGGTTGAGTAATGGTGAAAGAGCGTGTAGCTGTACATGAATTTGCATCTGTAATGGTTACCGTATAAATTCCGGCAGCAAGCCCTGAAGCCGTTGCTCCGGTGCCACCTGACGGTGTCCATGAATAAGTATAGCCGCCTGCACCACCTGAAACACTTACAGTAGCAACACCATTTGTGCCTCCGTTACAACTTACGTTGGTTTGTGAACTTGTTGCGGTTATTACCGAAGGTTGTGTAATGGTGAAGGTACGCGTAGTCATACAAGAATTTGCATCTGTAATGGTTACTGTATAAGTTCCAGGCGTTAATCCTGTAGCTGTTGCCGCAGTACCACCAGAAGGTGACCATGAATAAGTATAACCACCTGCACCACCTGAAGGCGTTACAGTAGCTGTACCATTTGAACCACCATTGCAACTTACATTAGTTTGCGAAATTGTTGAAGTTATTGTCGTAGGCTGTGTTATGGTTACAGAACGCGTAGCCGTACAGAAATTCGCATCTGTAATGGTTACCGTATAAATCCCAGAAGTTAGTCCTGTAGCTGTTGCCGAAGTTCCACCTGATGGTGACCATGAATAAGTATAGCCGCCTGCACCACCTGAAACACTTACAGAAGCAACACCATTTGCCCCACCATTGCAACTTACATTGCTTTGAGAAGTTGTTGCGGTTATTACCGTAGGCTGTGCTATAGTGATAGAACGGGAAGTTGTACACGTATTTGCATCCATAATGGTTACGGTATAAACTCCGGCAGCAAGGCCGGTCGCTATTGATCCCGTACCACCCGATGGCGCCCATGAATAAGTATAACCACCTGCACCACCAGAAACACTTACAGAAGCAACACCATTTGAACCTCCGTTACAACTCACGTTAGTTTGTGAAGTGGTAGCGGTTATGGCCGAAGGTTGTGTGATAGTGAAAGAACGAGTAGCCGTACATAAGTTTGCATCTGTAATGGTTACCGTATAGTTTCCGACAGCCAAGCCTGAGGCTGTAGCATTTGTACCACCGGAAGGTGACCATGAATAAGTATAACCACCTGCACCACCTGAAGGTGTTACACTCGCTGTACCATTTGAACCTCCGTTACAACTCACATTAGTTTGTGAACTTGTTGCAGTTATAGCCGTAGGCTGTGTAACGGTGAAAGTACGGGTAGCCGTACAAGAATTTGCATCCGTAATGGTTACGGTGTAAGCCCCGGCAACAAGGCCCGAAGCCGTTGCAGCAGTACCACCCGATGGAAACCATGAATAAGTATAGCCGCCAGCACCACCTAAAACACTTACAGAAGCAACACCATTTGAACCTCCATTACAACTCACGTTGGTTTGTGAACTTGTTGCGGTTATAGCTGTAGGCTGTGTAACGGTGAAAGAACGGGTAGCCGTACAAGAATTTGCATCCGTAATGGTTACGGTATAAATCCCAGGAGTTAGTCCTGTAGCTGTTGCAGCAGTACCACCCGATGGTGACCACGAATAAGTATAGCCGCCGGCACCACCTGAAACACTTACTGTAGCTGTACCATTTGAACCTCCATTACAACTCACGTTGGTTTGTGAACTTGTTGCGGCTATAGGTGATGGTTGAGTAATGGTGAAATTCCTGCTGACTATACAAAAGTTTGCATCAATAATGGTTACGGTATAGGCTCCGGCAACAAGGCCCGAGGCCGTTGCAGCAGTACCACCCGATGGAGACCATGAATAGGTATAACTACCAGCACCGCCTGAAACACTTACTGTAGCTGTACCATTTGAACCTCCGTTACAACTCACGTTGGTTTGTGAACTTGTTGCGGTTATAAGCGATGGTTGAGTAATGGTGAAAGAACGGGTAGCGGTACAAGAATTTGCATCTGTAATGGTTACCGTATAAATTCCCGGAACTAAACCTGAAGCCGTGGCTCCAGTACCACCAGAAGGTGACCATGAATAAGTATAATTACCTGCACCGCCAGAAACAATTACAGAAGCAACACCATTTGAACCTCCGTTACAACTCACGTTTATTTGCGAAGTTGTTGCGGTTATAAGTGATGGTTGAGTAATGGTGAAAGAACGGGTAGTCGTGCAAGAGTTTGCATCGGTAATGGTTACGGTATAAGCCCCGGCAGTTAAACCTGAAGCCGTTGCAGCAGTACCACCCGATGGAGCCCATGAATAAGTGTAACCTGGTGTACCTCCTGAAACATTTACAGAAGCAACACCATTTGAACCTCCATTGCAACTTACATTGCTTTGCGAGGTTGTTGCAGTTATTGCTGCTGCAGGCTGTGCTATAGTAACAGTCTGCGTTTTTGTACAGCCAATATTATCCGTAATGGTTACCGTATATGTTCCGGCTGCAAGACCTGTAGCCGTTGCTCCTGTACCACCTGCCGGAGACCATGAATAAGAATAAAGAGGAATACCTCCAGAAACACTTACCGTTGCCGAACCATTTGTTCCATTAAAACAGGATACATTGGTTTGGAAAGATACAGACGAAACCATGTTGGATATCGTTAAGGTTGCGTTGTTAGAAGTTACAGAGCCTTCTGTATTGGTTGCTATTGCTCTATATCTATAACTGGTTAATGAGCCTGGTGCTCCGGTAACTGTTAATACACTTGTTGTAGCCCCCGAATAAGGTGCTCCGTTTGATATATCAGAAAAATTAGTGCCTCCATCCGTACTAACCTGCCATTGATAACTACTTGCGCCAGTAGCTGAAACACCAAAAGTTGTGCTACCATTTACACAAATTGTTCTGTTAGGCGGGTTTCCGGTAATTACCGGCGGCGAAGCAATAGCATAAGTACAACCACTTGGCGTTGAAAAATATATTCCGCTTGTACCTGGATTTTCGAGCCTCCAGTTTACCGGATCAAATAATTTTGTTTTTAAATTAGCAAGAGATGATGCCGTAGAATTGACACAATTGAAAATTGCATTATCAAACTCTGATCCTATTACGGCCCATAAAGCAGAAACACCACTTGTAAGGCCTGGAGGAATAGCAGAGCGGCTACTTGCAAACGGCCAGCCTGTTGCCGACAATACATCCCAATTCACGCTGGTTGATGCACTATTACCGCCACTTTGTATTTCACTATTCATTTGAATACCTGAAATAAATGTCGGGCTCACCGAAGTACCTTGGTAAGCCAATACCTGATCGCCAGCTTGACTTAGAATAAACGGCGCAGATATGGCACTAACACTACCTGCTGAGAGATTTTCTAATGCACCACCTGCTGCATCAATATTTATCCTAACCTCCGTAAACTGCGCCAGGGCCGTAGTCGAGGTCCAGGTAAGTGTTCCTTCAGCCGTACCTAAACTGGAAGTTAAAGAGTTCCAGCCATTATCGGTAAAGTTAATGGTTGTTGTAGCAGATATCCCTCCTGTTCTTAAAATAACAAAAGAAAATTCATTTCCTAAAACACCACCGCTCAGGTTTGAAACATAACCTGTAAAAGCAATATCTCCGGCTACAAGTGCAGTTTGTGCCCTGAGACTTATTCCCCCCAATATGAGGAGGAGCATGATTAGTAGTTTTTTATACATCTTAATTGCTGTAAAATTTTACCATAAAAAATATTGTATCTGATTTATTGAAAGTCTTTGAACACACACCACTGTATTTGTTCATTAAAATATATTTGGTATTGTATGCTGATTAATATTTTAATAAAGCGAAATGCCTTAATTAAACTATTGTAATTGCCACATCAGATTTTTTAGATGTGGCAATTTGTATTAATTTCTTGTTGGAAATAATCCTTCGAAGCAGATGATGTAACTTAACCCTAAATAAGGTTGCAGATTATTTACCGGTGTACCGGCTCCTGTAGTTGCTGTAGTTAGATTTACGGCCAAATTTCCACCAAACACATTTGGAGAAGGTTGATTATTGTAAAGATTACCGGTTGATACAGGGCCTAAATAAGTTGATTCCGGGCTATCTGTATTTGCTGAATCGGCATTAACCGCCTGTTTTACCGTACCTGTTACTAGATGATTATGAGCAGGCAGATTATTAACAATTAAAGATACTGAAGGAGTACCGCCAATTTCGCCTAAATTAACAAGAGGTAAACCAACCCCCTGTCCCGTTCCAATTGGTACCCTGCCCCGTAAATCAGGCAAACCAAATGTACTTAGCCCATTGCCACCGTAAGTTGTGCCTATAATAGCAAATAGGGCTTGATATTGCGAAAGGGAAACAATTTGCCCATTACAAAGCAACCACCCACGTGGAGCAAAGTTTCCTCCAAAAATTTTAATAATTCCTACGTACTCATCCATAATTTAAATTGTTTGTAATTGTTGTTTATGATGTTTATTTAATTGAATGCTGTTAAGTTATCCGGCATATAATACAAGCATAAGGGCTGCTTAAACTTGCCTTAATTAGCCCGCTTGCTATTCTTTTAACCCACAAATAAATAGAAACTACATAATCAGCTGGGGTAGCTGATTTCAAACAATTTTTAGAGATAGAAAACATTGCATATCGCAAGCTTCCTTGATCACTCAAGAGGTTGATTATCATGGGATGAAAGCATTAAAAATAGGTTTAGTTAATGATCTTTAACTTTCTTAAAGGATGAAATAAGAAATCGTTTTTAATTATTAACTAAGTAAAACTAATGTATAATTGTAACTAAAAAAAGTCACTATTGACATTTGTCATGCACTTTTGAGAAATAGGTTGATTACAAGTACAGAAAAGCTAAAAACAGCTTTTATAAAGGTTGGATTTAATTTTTATTTATGCGTATTAATACGTAACCTATCAGTATATCAACGCTTTCAGAAATAAATGACTGAGTTGTATCTAAGGTTAAATCTGCATTTAAAGGTCTTTCAAAAATATCATTTACACCGGTTAGGCTATAAATTTTCTGCTCATTACCGTTTGGCAAATCGGCTCTTTTGTATAACCCTTTTGTATCTCTTATTCGCAATACAGACAATTCGCAATGTACAAATATAAGCGCTGCATTATATCTTTGCTTTAGTTGCGTTCGCGCTTCTTCATAAGGATTAATCGCTGCAATAATAATCACATCAAATTGCGGGCTTAACTCATTTGCCAGATTGCCCAATCGACAGATATTTTCAATTCTATCTGCTTTGCTAAAACCTAAATCCTTACATAAAGTTTGCCTGTACACATCTCCATCAATAATTTTTACCCGGTAGCCCAAATTAGAGAGTTCCAGTAATACCTGCATGGCTAATGTACTTTTACCAGCACCCGATAAACCTGTAAACTGTAGAATAACAGCCATTACTTTGGAGAAATGTTTGCGATAGAAATAATCGACAGTAAATTATGATAGGCATTTATGGATTCAACAAATGCATCAGGTGCAACATTCGATTTCTCTTCTGCAAAAACCTGATTAGGATATTTACTGTGGTATTTTAGCCGGGCCAACACCGAAGCGTCCTGTTCATTTTTCAACCCGATAACATCGAAAAAATTTTCAGCCATTCTTTCCATTCCCCAGCTGTAATCGAAAAAATAATCGAGGGCATGCCCTGCTTTCGCAATGTCCAATAAGGAGAAATAATATTGCTTTAATACCTCTGAAGTATAAAAATTGAAATCCTGATTGTGCAATTCGTTCAATTCAATTTTCAATAGTTTTGCCGAAACCATTCCCGGGACACTATGAATCCCCCTCCTTTTGGCATGCGAAGCAATAATTGCCTGAGGCGCTCTGGATAAAAAGTAAAATGGGGTATTTGGAAACCATTTCCGTAGTTTATCGTAAAAATGAATATGCCAACTATCCAGTTTTATAAAAAAATGTTTCTCATCCCCCGTCCGCTTTTGTCCCAACAGGTTTAAAGTAGCTTTAAGCCATTCTTCTATCTGTTCATCACTCAATCTTTCATCACGTAACTGCCCGGTTAAAATCTCATCAATTACGGGCGCTTCAGCAATTACAATGTTTTCTTTACGGGTACTTAAAAGCTGTGATAATAAGGTTGATCCACATCTGGAAACATGAAAAATAAATGAAACAGGTGTTATTCCCTCTATAAGTTTTGAGGATTCGGTTAAAAATTCTGTTGAACTCTGTGGCCAATACTTCGACCGATTCAGCATTTTAAACCGGCAAATACTGATGGTCTCATCAAAGAAAGGCTCTGTTATTTTGTGGTCACTTAAATCGAGCCAATTTATATCCCATACCCCTGAATCGTAATTCAGTTTATAAGGAATCCAGTTCTTTAAAAAATCCATTGTTATGAATTTTTAATTTCGATAATTAACTTTTTGGCGGCATCGCTATTCATCCTTTCCAGTTCCTGAATGATGAGTAATTTGGTTGCATCATCAAACTTCTGCTCATTCTCCTCCTTTATATTGTAGCCATTTGCAGAAAAAAGCTGGTCCGTCCATTCATTTCTCAAGCAATCAATAACCAAATGAACACGAACTGTATTGCCATTATTCCGGATGCTGTGGGTTTCGTTAAAATCAATGTACCAGCAAGCTCCCGGAAGTAGTTTTAAGCTATTTTCTCCAACATTAAAAATAACCAAATCGTTGGTTATGATTGGCACATGAAGCCTGAATGTTCCATATTTATAACCACAACCCATATCGCGATGGGGCTTAATCTCGCTGCCAGGATGAAGTGCAAGCAACCGAACAGCTTCCTTTTCGCACTGCCACGAATCCAAAATAGACTTTATATAAGGTAAGCCCTGCAACAAGGGTGTATCTTTATAACCTGAAGTGTTATAATTTGCATATATATCGGTTTCTATACCCGATGCAGACCGAAGCGCTATACTTTGCCAGGAGCCATTATAGTCTTTTTGATTAAAATGATCCTGCCAGTTTTTTTCCAGACAGGTTTCAAACTCCTGAACAAGGGTTGCTACCTGGTAGCTTTCGTTAAAGTGAATAAATTTGAGCACGTTATTTGGGGATGTTTCGTAAACTTAAAAAGAATTCAAATCATTTCAGAATATTTTAAGAAAAATAACGGCTTGATGCAATATCAAACATCTGGGCATATTTGTTTATCGGGCCGAATTTCCAGACGAAAAAATGAACTTAAAGCACTTTAAATTCCGGATTTTCAATTAATCCGATTACATTACCAAACGGATCAAAAATGCTTCCTACCCAGATATTCCCCCCAACGTTTTCTGGTTTCTGGTGTATTTCTACCTCAAGTTCCTCAAAGCTGGCAAAAGTTTTTTCAATATTGTCAACACCCCAATAAGTAATAGAATGGTTTCCATTGCTATAGCCAGAATCATCCGGATTTAACCCCAATTCAAAACCGCCTATATTATAGCCAACATAATAGCGCTCATCAAAATACGGTTCTATTTCAAAAACCTTTTTATACCATTCTTTAGCCGCTTCCAAATCACCAACGTAGTACACTATAGTTCTAAGTCCTTTTAACATATTGCTTAAAATTAATGAATCATTTTAAAAATAAGTTCTTTCAAAAGTTCTCCGTCACTTACATTACCGGTGCTATCCAAACCCTTGCTTTTCAAATCGTATTCCCGTAACAAACCAATAATCTGGAAAACTTTTCCAATATTATAATTTCTTGCCGCTACTTCATAATCTTTAACAAAAAATGGAGGAATACCCAGTGCCGAGGCCGCTTCTGCCTTGTTTTGCAAATAATGATACCTTAATATTTTAGTAAAATAACCGGCAAGGTTGGCCAAAACCATTACCGTTGGGTTGGCTTTTGGGTTATTGGCAAAATAGGTAATGATGCGGTTACACTTTAATACATCACGGATGGCTAAAGCCTTTTGCAATTCAAAAACATTGTATTCTTTACTGATACCAATATTTTTTTGAACCAGATCGGTATTAATGGTTACTTCTTTAGAGATATTGAGCATCAATTTCTCAATTTCATTCGCTATTTTAGAAAGATCTGTCCCCAAATATTCAGCCATCAGGGCCGATGCCTGCTGATCTATCTTATACCCTTTATCTTTAATAAAATCCTCAATCCACGGTACAAGTTTATAATCACGAACAGGATCAGACTGAAAGATTAAACCACTTTTGCTGATGGCTTTATATATTTTTTTCCGTTTATCGAAATTAGCGTATTTAAAGGCTAAAACCAATATGGTACTGGGTAAGGGTTTTTCAAAATAGTTTAAAACAAATTCTGCTTCTTTACTATTACCCTCTTCTTTAGCCCATTTTAAATCCTGTGCTTCTTTTACAATAACCACCTGAAATTCGGACATCATTGGGTAACGCTTCGCAGCACCTAAAACTGTAGCCATATCGGTATCTTTGCCGTATAAAACGGTTTGATTAAAACCTTTTTCAGCATCATTTAACAGTTTATCTTCTATATAATCCGTTACTTCATCAATATAGTAAGATTCTTCACCATGCAATAAATACACCGGTTTAAACTTTCGGGCTTTAAGATCTTTGATAATTTCGGCAGCAGTCATTGCCTGTAAAATTACAATTTAGGTTTCAGGATTAAAGATTTTTAAGAAATTGTTTATACACAAATTGGTAACTTTGGCCGATAATGGTTAATGACATGCGAATCGATCGCTGAACCATTAAATTAATGAAACCATGACTTTCGATCCAACACCGCTAAACCTTCCGCCATACCCCTTTAAAATTACCCAAAAGGATGATACCATCTTTATTTTTGATGAATTAAGGAAAAAGCATTTAGTGTTAACTCCCGAAGAATGGGTTCGTCAGCATTTTATTCAAAACCTGATCCGGCAAGGTAAATTCCCTAAAACTTTAATTCAGATTGAAGGCGGTTTAATTTTAAATCAATTGCAAAAACGCAGCGATATATTGGTGTACAATACCGCTGGCGAAAAGTTAATGCTGATTGAATGCAAAGCGCCAAAGGTTAAAATTAATCAATCGGTTTTTGATCAGGCGGCAAGGTATAATTCCATTCATCAGGCAAAATGGATTGCCTTAACCAATGGATTACAGCATGTTTACGCAAAAATAGATCGTGAAAAAGGCAGCTTTGATTTTGTACAGGAACTGCCCGAATATTCGTTGCTCTGATTTTATAATGTCTTAATCTTAATTGTCCTGAAATCGACTTTGTTTCCATGGTCCTGAAGTAAAATATGTCCTTGAGCTGCTTCGCCAAAGTTTTTCCAGTCTTTATATTTACTTAGGGCAACCAGTTTTTTAAATGCATCAGATCCCCTTACATATTCCAAAACTTTAACCCCATTCAAATAATGTTCAACCCTGTTATCTGGATAAACAATTAGCCTCGCATTATTCCAGCTTCCAACAGGACGGAGATACCTTGCTTCTTTTTTAGCGGTCATCAGATCATATAAAGATGCTAATGTTCTATTGCCATCACGCCCTAATTTTGCATCCGGGTGAAGTTCATCATCCAACACCTGATATTCAAGGCCAATTGCCGAACCTGAATTATTTTCACTTAGCGTTACAAAATATTTTACCCCGCTATTTGCACCAGGTGTAAGTTTAAATTCAAAAGATAAATCAAAAGCCGAATACTGATCTTTAGTTACAATATCTCCTCCGTTAGTAGATTCAGCACCGGTTGATGGCTCTACACTGATTATACCATCAGCTATTCTCCATCCCTTTGCTGGAAATGTTGTTTTATATGCCCCAATCCATCCACTATCGGTTTTTCCATCAAATAACAATTTATACCCGTTAGATTTTTCATAATCAGATAAAACATTTGGGGTTAAATTAACCACATACACACCTTTAGTAAACGCTTTGGACTTGATGTTTTCTGTTTGAATATTGATATTTTTAAAATAAACTTTTTTACCCTCGTTTTGCAGGCTGGAGCCAATTCCATGAACCTGAAGGCCAATAAAACCCGTTTTATCTAAAGTATCAATCACATAAGCTACAGGTATTCCGTTAACCCACGTTTTAGTTTCGTTTCCAATACATTCAATCCTGTAATGATTAAAGTCTTCTTTTTTATATAATGATTTTGCCGTCGGATTCAGCTCCAAAGGGTATAACCACAACCTTCTGGCCTCATCATAAATGCCCCCCGTCCATGCCCGGGCTGTTGGATCAATCTCTATTTGCCGGCCATACACTAAACCCTTTCCATTATTTCCCTCCGGTTTAATATGGCTTCGGGTTTGAATACCCGAATTAGTCGTTTCCCCTTCCAGTTTAACATCCAGTTCGAGAACAAAATCCCCAAACTCTTTTTCCGTAATTAGAAATGAATTTGGAGTTCCTTTAGTCATAGTGCCAACAATCATTCCATCTTCAACTTTATAGGGCGCCGCACCAGCAACGGCCTTCCATCCGGTTAAGGTTTTACCATCAAATAATGGTTTTGATTTTTGCGCAACGGCTGAGAAACTGATGAATGAAAGGGCTAAAATGCTGTATTTTTTGATGTTTATCATGGGATTGATTTGTATGTTTACCATCATTGCGGGATGCGAATCAATTTAATCCATAATAAGGATTCTTTGTATCTCGAAATGTCGAATTCATTAATTAATATTTAAATACTTTTCCGTTTGCCATTACTTCTTGCTTGCCTTCATCGAAAATAGCTTTAGCTCCGGTACGCACTGCGGCATTGGTCATAATATTTGCTATAGAATGCGAATAACCGGCCTCTACCGGCGCATTTGGTGTTTGGCGGCTTCTGATGCACTCCATCCAGTTTCGCATGTGCGCTGAAGTTAAAGGATCGCCACCCATATTTGCACCTGTTGCCGCTTTAATTTCAGTTTTGGATAAATCAAAATTGGCTAATAAATTGGCTTTCATGCTCATTGCGGCGGCTTCATTTTCTTTTAACCCGCCTTTTGGCGAAACCTTGTTGGTTATTAAATTTAATTCGCCACCATTAGAATAATAAACTTCCCCAACGTCGCCTGTGCTATTTTGCATACGCGAGGTAAAAGTTACCTGAAAACCATCTGCACCATTTTGGGGCCCGTAGTCAAATACGGCAACCATTGTATCCCAATTCCTACGACCATCTTTCCAGGTATAAATTCCTCCGTTAGCCACCACACTTCTTGGATGACTTAATTTAGTAAACCAATGAACCGTATCAATTTGGTGCGACATCCATTGTCCGGGCATACCGGAAGAATATGGCCAGAATAAGCGGTATTCTAAATATTTCCGAGGATCATAGGTGTCTTTTGGTCTGTTCAGTAAAAAACGCTTCCAGTCTATATCTTCTTCTTTTAATTTGGTTACTAAATCAGGTCGGCGCCACCTTCCCGGCTGGTTTACATTCCAAACCAAATCTACAGCTGTAATCGGCCCAAATTTCCCTTCCTGAATATATTTTGCAGCGTTGAAATAATTTTCTCCGCTTCTGCGCTGGGAGCCAATCTGCACAATTTGTTTACTTGCTTTTACAGCGCTTAGTGCTGCTTTTGCATCGTCCATTGTTTCGGCAAACGGTTTTTCTATATAAGCATCACAATTTGCATTAACCGCTTCTATGGTATGCAAAGCATGTTGAAAATCGGCCGTACTAATAATTACAGCATCCAGATCTTTCATTGCATAGAGCTCATCATTGTTTCGGCAAGCTTGGATATCGTGTCCAAATTTTTCTTTAAGGTGTGCAACACCTAACGCTCTCCTGTAATTCCACAGATCTGAAAGTCCAACCATATCAAAATTCAGTTCTTTGCTGTGGTTGAGAAAGCAAGGTAAAAGTGTGTCTTTAAATCGGTCTGAAAACCCGACAATACCAACTCTTACCCTATCATTAGCGCCAATGATACGGCCGTAACTTTTGGCACTTAAACCCATTGTACCTGCATAGGCTGCAGCAGTAAATATGGCCGATTGCTTTATAAATGTTCTTCTGGAATTCTCCATTTAGTAGGATGAAGTTATATAGGTTAGCACTCAAATGATGTAAACACTTAAATTTCAGCATTTAACACTCCACAAAATAAGATTTTTAAGAGAAGAAATAAACGAACTCAAGTAACATTTTAGAAACTTGAACGATATCAATTATAATTTTTTAAGGCCAAAGAGTACATAAAACCATCAATACGGGGATAATTCCTTGTCTTTTTGATGCAGAGATTTTGTTTGCTTTGTAATATAGGGCTGGGCAATACTTTTTTCCTGAACGTTTATTACAGGAAAAGTGCAAAATGAACAGCAACTGAAGTAAATTTATTCGTGTAGACTGCGTATTCAAATAAAAAAGCCTGTTAAAAATTAATTCTAACAGGCTTAAACATTTTATATTATCAGTTTTATGATCCTAAAAGGGCTAAACTTTCTTCAATAATCTTAATCTTGGCTTCGGCATCTGCTTTTTTATTACGTTCGTTGTTAATAATTTCCGGTTTAGCATTTTGCACAAAACGTTCGTTACTCAATTTCGCATCAACAGATTTTAGGAACCCTTGTAAATACACCAAATCAGCATTTAAACGGATACGCTCGGCATCGGCATCAATATTATCTGTCAGGGCGATAAAGAATTCATCTTTCCCTGCCATAAAAGTTGTTGCGCCTGGTATTTTTTCGTTCACAAATGCAGCATCGCTTACATTAGCGAGTTTAAAAATAACATTTAACCATGTTTGATAATCCAGACCAGAATTTACTTTCAGGTTTAAAGGCAATGCCTCTTTAGGAGAAATTTGTTTTTGGTTACGAATATTTCTAATCTCAGCAACAACAGTTTTAATTACTTCGGCATCTTTTAACAAAGCGGCATCAAACGAGCCACCTTTTGGATATTCAGCTACAATGCAACAATCCATTTCTGTACGTTCGCCAAATACTTCATCGTGCCATAATTCTTCTGTTAAGAAAGGCATATAAGGATGAAGTAGCTTTAAAATATTTTCAAAAAATGAAACGGTTGCTTTGTAAGTACCGGCATCAATAGGTTGTTGATATGCAGGCTTAACCATTTCCAGATACCAGGCACAAAAGTCGTCCCATACCAATTTATAGGTAATCATTAACGCTTCAGATAAACGGTATTGTTTAAAGTTGTCTTCTATCTCAACTAAAGCCTCGTTAAATCTATTCTCGAACCATGAAATGGCCTGATTATTAGGATTTTCCAGGTTTTCGTTAATTTCCCAACCTTTAACCAACCGGAAAGCATTCCATATTTTACTGGCAAAGTTACGCCCTTGTTCACAATGGCTTTCATCAAACATTAAATCATTTCCTGCCGGAGACGACATTAGCATACCTACGCGAACACCATCTGCACCATATTTCTCAATCAATTCAATCGGATCGGGAGAATTGCCTAAAGATTTAGACATTTTTCTACCCTGTTTATCTCTTACAATACCTGTTAAATAAACATTGGTAAATGGTTTTTTTCCCATAAACTCGTGCCCAGCCATAATCATACGGGCCACCCAGAAAAACAAAATTTCGGGCGCAGTTACCAAATCATTTGTTGGATAATAATAGTTGATGTCCTTATTATCTGGATTTTTAAAACCATCGAAAACAGAAATTGGCCATAACCAGGAAGAAAACCAGGTATCCATTACATCATCATCCTGCCTTAAAAAAGGTTCCAATTGGTTTTTAAATCCAGCCTTTTCAGCATCAGAACATGTTTGATCGAGGTTTTTCTTTTTCCAGAATTCTTCTAACGCCTCATCCTTAGTTTTAGCAACAACCCAATTCCCTTTATCATCATACCATGCAGGAATGCGTTGTCCCCACCATAGTTGACGAGAAATGTTCCAATCGCGAACATTTTCCATCCAGTGGCGATAAGTATTCTCAAATTTATTTGGAATCAGGTTTACTTCGCCATTCAATACATCGGCCAAAGCAGGTTTTACCATTTCCTCCATTTTAACAAACCATTGCATAGAAAGCTTTGGCTCTATGGCCGCATTGGTCCGTTCAGAAAAACCAACCTGCGATTTATAGTCTTCTACTTTCTCCAAATGGCCAGCTTCTTCCAGTAAAACAGCAATTTTTTTACGTGCAACGAAACGATCCTCGCCAACTAAAATAACTGCAAGTTCATTTAAAGTACCATCATCATTTAAAATATCTGTTACCGGCAAATGATGTTTAACACCCAGCTCATAATCATTTAAATCGTGTGCAGGTGTAACTTTTAAACAACCTGTACCAAATTCAATATCAACATATTCATCTTCAATAACCGGAATTTCATGATTAACCAGCGGAACGAAAACCTTTTTACCCTTTAAATGGGTAAAACGCTCATCATTAGGATTAATACAAATTGCAGCATCAGCCATAATTGTTTCAGGACGCGTAGTGGCAACCACAAGGTAGTCAGGAGTCTGAAGTTCAGCGTTCGAAGTCCCGTCGCCTACAATAGTATAACGGATGTAATACAATTTCTGGTTCACCTCTTTACGGATAACTTCTTCATCAGATACAGCAGTTTTACCCGCCGGATCCCAGTTAACCATACGGATGCCACGGTAAATCCATCCTTTTTTATGCAGATGAATAAAGGTATCAATAACGGCTTCCGAAAGATCATCTTCCATCGTAAAGCGAGTACGATCCCAATCGCAGCTTGCACCTAATTTTTTAAGCTGTTCTAAAATAATACCACCGTATTTTTCTTTCCATTCCCAGGCATATTTCAAAAACTCTTCTCTCGAAATGTCTTTTTTATTAATTCCCTGTTCCTTAAGCATCGCTACAACCTTTGCTTCAGTTGCAATAGAAGCGTGATCTGTTCCCGGAACCCAGCAGGCATTTTTACCTTGCATCCGGGCTTTACGGATCAAAACATCCTGAATGGTATTGTTAAGCATATGCCCCATGTGCAGCACACCGGTAACATTTGGCGGCGGAATTACAATAGTGTAAGGCTCGCGTTCATCTGGCTCGGAGTGGAAAAATTTTTTCGATAGCCAATAGCTATACCATTTATCTTCGGTTTCTGCAGGATTGTACTTAGTGGATATGCTCATGAAAATTATTCAATATCTGTTTGAGCCAGCAAAAATACGTTTTTAAGGGCAAAATTTAAAGTATAAAAAGAGCCGCTTCATGACGCTGAAAAGCTTAAATACGGATTGCAGAAAAACATTCTGCTAAGCACAATAAAGGTTAAACTAAATTGATCAACTCATGGTTATGAAAAAACTGTATGGTATTATGAACCTTTAAGCAACGAAACTATAATTAATTAAGTCGATAAAAAATGCCTCCGCAGCAGTTAAACAATTTAGAAAAAACAACTATTCAAATGATAAAACCTATCCGGCAAAAATATCATCCAAAAGCACCTCAAAACCCGACAATACAGATGAAGTTATTTTTTCGCTTAGCGTAAAAATTTTAGAGGGATAAAATTTACCTTCTTTAAGTGTATAAATTAGAATAGTTTGATCACTTTGACTCACTACCCAATATTCTTTAACACCAAATTCTTCATATATTTTATATTTATGAAGCAATTCTTTTTTATTATTTCCGGGAGATAAAATTTCGACAATCAAATCAGGGGCACCAACACAACCGCGTTCATCGAGCTTGCTTTTATCGCAAATTACACAAATATCGGGTTGTAAAACCGTATAAATAGCCGCATCAGCAATGCTTTCTTTAGGAAAACGAACATCAAATGGAGCGCAGTAAACTTTACATTCCTTCCTGTTTAAAAAATTGCTTAATAAGTTTATAATATTAATAGAGATTTCCTGATGAACCCTTGATGGGGCGGGGCTCATTTTAAATACTTTTCCTTTTATGAGTTCTACCCGATCATCAAAAAGCCATTTTAAATAATCACCATAGCTGTACGTTAATGATGCATCAATATCTTCGAACTTTTGTATAGGTCCATCCTGTAGCTCTGGGTATGGTGTTGGCTTCTTCATGGCATAGTTAATCAGCAAAAATATCATCCAAAAGCACCTCAAAGCCCGGCAATACGGAAGAAGTTATCTTTTCGCTTAGTGTAAAAATTTTAGAGGGATAAAATTTACCTGCTTTAAGTGTATAAATTAAAATAGTTAGATCACTTTGACTCACCACCCAATATTCTTTAACACCAAATTCCTCGTATATTTTATATTTGTAAAGCAATTCTTTTTTATTATTTCCGGGAGATAAAATTTCGACAATCAAATCAGGGGCACCAACACAACCACGTTCATCGAGTTTGCTTTTATCGCAAATTACACAAATATCAGGCTGTAAAACCGTATAAATAGCCGCATCGGCAATGCTTTCTTTCGAAAAACGAACATCGAATGGAGCATTATAAACTTTACAGGAATGATTTTCCAGAAAATTTCTGATTTTTATGAAGATGTTCCCCGAAATTTCCTGATGAGCCCTTGAAGGTGCGGGGCTCATTTTAAATACTTTTCCTTTGATCAGTTCTACCCGATCATCAAAAAGCCATTTCAAATAATCACCATAGCTGTACGTTAATGACGCATCAATATCTTCGAACTTTTGTATAGGCTCATCCTGTAGCTCTGGATATGGAATTGGCTTACTCACACCCAAATATACTAATTTTAATAGTATTTTAAAATTTCATTTTCTGTATTCTTACTGCATTTAATATGGCTAATAAAGCTACGCCAACATCAGCAAATACGGCCTCCCACATGGTTGCAATACCGCCTGCACCTAAAATCAACACCAAAGCTTTTACAGCAAATGCAAGTGTTATATTTTGAAACACTACGTTTTTAGTGGCCTTGCCAATTTTTATAGCAGTGGCAATTTTTGAGGGCTGATCTGTTTGTATCACCACATCGGCAGTTTCAATGGCTGCATCACTCCCCATTGCCCCCATTGCGATACCAATATCACTAAGGGCCAAAACGGGCGTATCATTTATGCCATCGCCCACAAAAGCAACTACCTTAGTCGTATCCTTTTTAATTTCCTCTAATTTTGCAACCTTATCTTCAGGCAACAAATCGCCAAAAAATGTGTCGATACCCAAATCAGTAGCCACCTTTTTAACAATTGAAGTTTTATCGCCACTTAACATAACCACTTGCTTTACGCCGTTGGCATGTAAATTTTTTATCGCTTCTAAGGCATCTTCTTTAATTTCATCGGCAATTAATACATAGCCGGCATACTGTTGGCTTACAGCTACAACAACAATGCTTTCCTCAATATCATTTAACTTTTGGTCATAATTAACCTTAAATTTCTCTAATAATTTAACATTACCTGCTAAAACCTCTTTACCATTTACATTTGCCACTAAGCCCATACCCGATATTTCCCTGATGTTTTCTGCCTGGGAGATGGCTTTTCCACCAGCGTACTCCACAATTGCCTTTGCTATTGGATGGGTTGATTTAGTTTCAACAGCGGCTAAAAGGTTTATAAAATCTTTTTCATCAATCAGGCTTTCTACTTTCTGCACTTTAAAAACACCTTTGGTTAGGGTTCCGGTTTTATCCATTACCACCGTATTTAGCTTGGTAATAAGCTCTAAAAAGTTAGATCCTTTAAACAAAATACCATTGGCCGAAGCTGCTCCTATACCTCCGAAATAACCTAAAGGAATCGAAATGACCAATGCACAGGGACAGGAAATTACCAGAAAAACAAGGGATCGGTACAACCATGTTTTAAAAACATAATCATTGCCTAAAAACAATAAAGGAATAACAACAAGGGCTAAGGCCAGGAAAAACACAATTGGCGTGTACACTTTAGCAAACCTGCGGATAAACAACTCCGTTTTTGCTTTACGGGTTGTGGCATTTTGCACCATTTCTAAAATTCTGGAAATGGCACTTTCTTCAAATAATTTAGCAACCTTAATTTCTATTACGCCATCCAGGTTTAGCATCCCGGCCAGTACATTTTCAGTTTTATTTATGGTTTTGGGTTTACTTTCGCCAGTTAAGGCAGCGGTATTAAAACTGCTTTTATCCGATAACAATTCGCCATCCAAAGGCACCTTTTCTCCTACTTTAACTTGTATGGTTTCTCCAATTTTAACCGTTTCTGGTTTTACAGTTTCGTAGTGGCCCATCCTTAAAACACTTGCAGCATCCGGGCGGACATCAAGCAAGGCTTTAATATTTTTTTTAGCCCGGTTAACTGCAGCCATTTGAAATAATTCTCCAATGGTATAAAAAAGCATTACCGTTACCCCTTCTGGATATTGCCCGATGCAGAAAGCACCAATAGTTGCAATAGACATGAGCGAAAACTCAGTAAAAAAATCCTTGTTTTTAAACGTTTCCCAAACCTCCCTCAGCACAGGCAAACCAACAGGCAAATAAGCTAAAATATACCAATATGGCCGAATGAGGTTGAAAGCCTCGATTTTAAATAGATTATAGAATGCAATGCCTATAAGCAACATTACCAAGGTTACAATTGCCGGCAAATAAGTGTTAAACTGGGCAGGATCTTCAGCATGACTATGGTCGTGGCCATGATCATCGTCGCCATGAGAATGCCCGTGATTATGATGGTGTTGATGCACTGGTTTTGTTTTACTGCTACAGCAGCTATCTTCTTTATGTAGAGTTCCTGATTCGTTCATCTTTCTGGATAATAGTCAAAATTAATCAAAATATAATTGCTATCCCGAATCATTCTTAATAAGAAAAATTATTACACTTACACAATAAATAGTGTTAAAAAATGTTAATAGTGTATTAAGATTTAAAAATCATGAAATCTATTAAGACCATATTTTCGCCAGCTGAATTTATCCGACGCCTCGGTTTAGCTAAAATATACTACTGGTTCAATAAGTAATATTTCTATTATATTAATTATATATCATTTAGTATTTCCTAATTTTCGCTGTTATAACTAACTTTAATAGCGAATGAAATATCAACATTTAAAACGATACTTTGCATCATTGGGTATTGTTGCAGCCAGTTTCTCTGCAAATGCACAAGTTCCTAAAAAATTTATCGACCCTGCCAACATGGATCTTTCTGTTAAACCAGGCGATGATTTTTATAGATATGCAAGTGGTACCTGGATTAAAAACAATCCTGTACCGGCAAAAGAAACCCGCTGGGGTAGCTTCAACGAGCTTCGTGATTTCAACATTAATGCGGTAAAAAGCCTTGTTGAAGATGCTGCAGCAGATAAGTCAGCGCCTGCCGGATCTGTTAAAAAACGTGTAGGCGATTTCTATACCGCAGCAATGGATAGTTTAACCATCGAAAAGTTAGGCTATTCTCCAATCAAACCTGAACTTGAAAAAATTAAACAACTTAAAGACATTACAGCAATTTTAGACCATGTTGCATATATGCGCACCAATGGCTTAGCTGGCGGAATGTTTGGTTTAGGTGTTGGCCAGGATCGTAAAAATGTAAACAAATACATGGTTAACCTTGGTCAGGGTGGCACTACCCTACCAGATCGCGATTACTATTTAAAAGACGATGCACGCAGCGTAAAAATTCGTGAAGCGTATAACACTTACATGGTAACCTTGTTTACTTTAACAGGAAGCACACCTGCCGAAGCGCAACAAAAAGCAACCACTGTTTTTAATATCGAGAAACAATTTGCAGAAGCACAGATGAGCCGCCTGGAAATGCGCGATCCTTATAAAACCTATAATAAATTTACGGTTACGGAGTTTAACAAAACCACGCCCGATATTAACTGGAATACTTACCTGCCAAAATTCAAAATCAATGGTCAGGATACGATTTTGGTTTCTTCCCCTAAGTTTTTTACCAGTTTAGATGCTATGCTGAAAAGTGTTTCAGTTACAGACTGGAAAACTTATTTGGAATGGAATGTATTAAAAGGATCAGCTTCCAGCTTAAGCTCTCCTTTTGTTAAAGCCAGTTTTGCCTTTAACCAGGCTCAAACCGGACAAAAAGTTCAAACGCCACGTTGGCAACGCATGTCATCTTTAACGGATGGCACCATTGGCGAATTATTAGGGCAATTATATGTTGCCAAATATTTCAAGCCTGAAGCTAAAGAACGCATGAACCAGATGATTGTGAATTTGCGTAAAGCATTTGAAATCAGAATTAATGGTTTAGAGTGGATGAGTGCAGAAACCAAACAAAAAGCTTTGGCCAAACTCCATGCATTTACACCTAAAGTAGGTTATCCTGAAAAATGGAAAAATTATGATGGGTTGGTGATTAGCAAGGGCACTTATTTTCAAAACCTCAAAAATGCAAGTGTTTGGGGATACAACGAAATGGTAAATCAATTGGGTAAACCAGTAGATCGTAAAAAATTCGGTATGACTCCTCCAACCGTTAATGCATATTATAGCCCTACTTTAAATGAAATTGTTTTCCCTGCAGGAATTTTACAATTCCCGTTCTTTGATCCGAATGCAGATGACGCTGTAAATTATGGTGGCATTGGTGCAGTAATCGGTCATGAAATGAGCCACGGTTTCGATGATAGCGGAAGCCAGTATGATGCTGCCGGTAACCTTAAAAACTGGTGGACACCAGAAGATAAAGCTAAGTTTGAAGCCAAAACGAAAGCCTTGGGTGAGCAATTTGATGCTTACACTGTTTTAGATACTGTACATGTTATTGGTAAATTAACAATGGGCGAAAACATTGGAGACTTAGGTGGTTTAAATGCAGCTTATACTGCTTTTAAAATGACAAAAGAAGGCCAGAGCAAAGAAAAAATTGACGGTTTTACACCAGATCAACGCTTCTTTTTGGCTTGGGCACAGGTTTGGAGAGGCAATATTTTACCAGAAAGTGCCGCGCAGTTAATTAAAACAGATCCGCACTCGCCAGGAGAATTCCGTACAATTGGCGCACCAGTAAATATGGATGCATGGTACGAAGCCTTTGATGTTAAACCTGGCGATAAATTATACAAAAAGCCTGAAGATAGAATTAGAATGTGGTAAACTTATTTCCCTAAACAATTCATCCCAAAGAGGAATATCAAACCTATATTACAATCGTCCCGAGTTTTCGGGGCGATTTTTTTTAACCCCTTTTTTAATCAGGATCAGATTTATCATTCTATATTTGGTTAAAATAAGATTTACCTCATGATAAAAACATTTAAAGTCCTTTCTATTTTTTGTCTTTCCATTGCTTCTGTAGGGAGTATGGCACAAAACAAAATGCAAAGCCTTGAAGAGTTAATCAGCAAAACCGATCCGGCCTGGCCAATCGTTCAGAAATGGATAGATAGTGCTAAAAACAAAGTTGAAGTACTTGAAGTTGATTCGGCAAAAGCAAAAGATGCACTTTATAATGCGCAAATTTCTACCTATTCTACCTTAGGTGCCGTTGTGTACAATACGGGCGGAATCATGATAGACAATGGCTGGATCAGGATTTTAGGTTCAGGCAATACCAAATTAAACCGTTCGCTGCCCGAATGGAATAAAGGCAAAACCATTTCCGAATATGGAGATAAACCTGGCTACCTTTTAGTGGCTGATGATGCTGCTGGTGGCTTTTTCGCGATTAATTATGGAAGCCTGGGAACCGATTTAAAAAATGTTTATTATTTGGCACCTAACAGCTTAAACTGGGAACCACTCGGTGCTGGTTACGGAGAGTTTATTCTATTTTGTTTCGATAGCGACCTTAATAAATTTTACAAAGGTTTAAGGTGGTCTACCTGGAACCAGTTTATTGCCAATTTAGATGGAAATAAATCTTATAGTTTCCGACCGTATTTATGGGAAAAAGAAGGAACCGACGTTGAAAAATGTACCCGAAAATTAGTCGCTACAGAAGACCTTTATAAATTTAATATCACTAAACACAAGGAATTACAGGAAAACCCAAAAACAGAGAAGAAAGAAGAGGATAAAAATGAGCAGTAAAGTACCTGTAACAAGTCAAATTGCATGGACAGCGTTAATTATCCAATTTATTATTATCATTTTATTTTATTATGCATTTGAATATTTAGGCATTGGCGAACCCCTGATATTTGCATCATTGGCTTATGTGATATTGGCTTTTATTCTCCGAAAAACAATTGCCGGTAACCACCGAAAAGGATTAAAGCTTATTAAGCAGCAGCAGTTCCGTGAATCTATTCCATACTTTGAAAAAAGTATTGTTTTTATTGAGCGGCACAACTGGGTAGATCAATATAGGTTTATTACCTTATTTAGTTCCTCAAAATTATCATATAAAGAAATGGATCTCTGCAACATTGCCTTTGCCTACAGCCAGATTGGTGAGGGCGAAAAAGCCATTGTTTATTACGAAAAAGCCAAAGCTTTAAACGCCAATAATGGATTGGCAATTGCCGGACTTAATATGTTAAATGCAATAAAACAGAAATAAAAAAAATGCAGCCTACCATACAGCAAATTAAAAATACCCGTAAATATATTTTAGAATTGGTAAAAGATTTATCAGTAGAACAACTCAACAAAATTCCTGAAGGCTTTAACAATAACATCATCTGGAATATTGCACACCTTACTGCCGCACAGCAGAATATGTGTTATGTAAGGTCAGGGCTTAACATTGCCGTTGAAGATCAACATTTCACACCTTTTTTAAGCGGAACAAAACCAGAAAAATTTATCACTGAACCTGAGATAAATTTTATTTACGAAGTTCTTTTAAACAGCATGGACAGTTTTGAAACAGATTATTCCAATGGTATTTTCGTGCAGTTTGATCCCTGGAGTAAGCGTTACGGCATGAAATTAAATTCGATAGAGGATGCCATAAATTTTATTCCTTTCCATGAAGGTATGCACATTGGTTATATTATGGCTTTAAAAAAACTGGTTTAGCTATTATATTTTGCCTGTGTTTTTTTGGGTAGTTTAGCCAGTACCAATGCCCGCGAATCGGCTACTCTGCTTTTTAATTCCCCATCAGGTAAAACTTCCAGGTTTTCAATCTGTATCCATTGGCGTTTGGCCATGTGATAAGCCTGCATAAGGCCATTTCTTGCAGTTAATGCATCAAAGTCATCCGGATTACATTTTATAGAAAAACGACTTCCCTCCTCTATAGCAATAATGACAAATATTTTTTCTTCTATCA
This sequence comes from Pedobacter nototheniae, assembly GCF_032678625.1. Lineage (GTDB taxonomy): Bacteria > Bacteroidota > Bacteroidia > Sphingobacteriales > Sphingobacteriaceae > Pedobacter > Pedobacter nototheniae_A. Next base: position 24,679 of record NZ_JAVTSO010000010.1, read on the forward strand.
TAAAACATAAATGCCCCCATTTCATGCCTTCCGTAGTACCGGGCAAACTCAAACAATATTCCCTGAAAGTTTCTATATCCATTTTTTAAAATTTACTATACGTTAAAAATACCCCTTACATATTACCCTATCCTAAATTATTATTCAAATATCTGCAATATTTCAGAAATCATATAAAATGATGCTGAACTTAATTCCAATTCTGCCCGAAAACCATCGCTAAAAACTTATTTTTGGACCATGAATATTCTTACACCAACAGCCGATGGTTCTAATACTTTATATAATGAAACCATAGGCGAACATTACCACAGCAAGCACGGGGCTTTACAAGAAAGCAAACATGTTTTTATAGATGCAGGATTAAAGTTTGCAGGTAATGAAAAATCCGAAATTTCTATTTTAGAAGTGGGTTTTGGCACAGGCTTAAACTTTATTCTAAGCTTTGAATATTGCACCGATCAACATTTAAAATTAAATTATACCAGTATAGAAGCATTTCCATTAACAAAGGAAGTGATCAACCAAACAGGATACTCTGCTTACGTAAAGGAAGAAACATGGACTAATTTTATTACACATTACGATAAAGCGTTAATCAGTGTTGAAAGTTTATCTGCGCTTTGTAATCTACAGATTCCGAATACTACCCTTGCTGCGTTTGAAACAGAACAAAAATTTGATGTAATTTATTATGACGCCTTTTCGGTACGGCACCAACCCGAAATGTGGACCGATGAAATTATTGCCAAAGTCTGCAGTTTTTTAAAACCAGGTGGAACTTTTGTAACTTATGCCATAACAGGCCAATTAAAAAGAGCTGTTAAGGCCTGTGGTTTTACCATTGAAAAACTTCCCGGGGCACCTGGCAAAAGGGAAATGCTAAGGGCCGTAAAGGCATAGTTTTACTGTTTTTGGCAAAAATTGACATACTTCAGACTGCTGCTTAAAACCCATTCGGGTTAGATTTGTTAAACTAAGATTAGAATTAATATTATGGAAAAACGAATTTTAGGAAAATCAGATTTAAATATAGCGCCAATAGTTTTTGGTGGAAACGTTTTCGGGTGGACTGTTAACGAACAAAAATCATTCGAAATACTTGATCAGTTTGTTGATTTGGGCTTTAATTTTATTGATACTGCAAATGTGTATTCGCGTTGGGTACCCGGTAACGAAGGTGGCGAATCAGAAAAAATTATAGGCAACTGGCTCAGTAAGCAAAACAAAAGGCACGATGTAATTATTGCAACCAAGGTTGGTGGCGATATGGGAAACGGAAAATCTTTGAAAAAAGATTACATCATCAATGAAGTTGAGCATTCTTTAACTCGGCTAAAAACCGATTATATTGACCTTTATTTCTCTCATTTTGATGACGAAAGCACACCTGTTGAAGAAACATTAAGCGCTTACGATGTTTTAATAAAAGCCGGAAAAGTTAGGTGGATTGGTGCTTCAAACTTTTCGGCAGATCGTTTAAAGGAATCCCTGCTGTTTTCAAATCAGCATAATTTACCGCAATACCAGGTTTACCAACCAGGTTATAATTTATTTGACCGGGAAGATTTTGAACGCGACCATGAAAAAATCTGTTTAGAGCATGGCTTAGGTGTAGTTACTTATTACGCTTTAGCCAGTGGCTTTTTAACGGGTAAATACCGTAGTGAGGATGATTTAAACAAAAGCCAGCGTGGTGGCGGTGTTAAAAAATACCTTAACGAGCGTGGTTTTAGAATTTTAAAGGCTTTAGATCAGGTTGCCGAAACACATCATACCGAAGCCGCAGCCGTTGCCTTAGCCTGGTTAATTTACCACCCTTCTATTACAGCACCAATTGCCAGCGTTACCAATCTAAATCAGTTAAAATCTTTTACAGATGCGGCAAACTTGAAATTAAGCCCTGCGGATATTTCATTATTAGATAAAGCAAGTATCTATTAGAAAATAATTATATATTTAAGTGCCTGATTAAAACAATTAGTCGGGCATTTTGTATATAACGGGACATAAAAAATTATATGAAAACTACCGGACTATCTTTTCTCCCTAAACTTGCCCTTGTATTATTCTGTTTAATCAGTTTAACCTATATTGCTATTTTAGGCCAATCATTACTTGCACCTTTATTATTCTCGTTCTTAATGGCGCTCCTGCTTTTACCGGTAGCAACCTTTTTAGAAAAGCGCTTTAGGTTTAAACGTAGTTTATCAACCATTTTCTCCGTTATATTAATGATTGCAGTAATTGGCGGCATCATATTTTTCTTTGGCAACCAGCTTACCGATTTGTGGCAAGACTGGCCTTTATTAAAAGAAAAGGCAAATGTTTCTTTTCACGAATTGCAACACTGGATTTCGGCTACTTTCCATGTAAATACCGAAAAACAAATATCTTATTTAAATGATAGCGCTGAAAAAGCATTGGCCACAAGTGCTACGGTAGTTGGTGCAACATTGCTTACGGTATCATCAACATTTTTATTTTTAGGTTTTACTTTACTATTTACCTTCTTTATTTTAAACTACCGCCACATTTTATTCACTTTTCTAACCTCAGTTTTTAAGGAAGAACACCGTGAAAAAGTAACTGAAATTGTGGGTCAGATTCAAAGCATTATAAAAAAATACATCATTGGCCTGTTTCTTCAAATGCTTATTGTTACGGTTTTAATGATTACCATTTTATCTATACTTGGTGTTAAATACGCTGTTTTATTAGGCTTGGTAGCGGGTATTTTTAATGTAGTACCTTATCTGGGCATATTTTCAGCTTTGTTAATCAGTTGTTTAATTACTTTCGCTACCGCTGGTGCCGCCAAAGTTCTATTGGTTCTAATTACTTTTGTAGCCGTACATGCGGTTGATGGAAACATCCTGATGCCTTTAGTAGTGGGTTCTAAAGTAAAAATTAATGCATTAATTGCTTTTATAGGCATTGTAGTGGGCGAAATGATCTGGGGCATTTCGGGCATGTTTTTGTGTATTCCTTACCTGGCCATGATGAAAATTATCTTCGACAGAATTGATGAACTACAGCCCTGGGGTCATTTAATGGGTGAAGGTGCTAAACCTTTCAAGAAAAGAAAGGTCTATCAGATTACCAAGAAAATTAAGCTCGAGGAAAAAGAATAAATGCCCGAAAACAGATCCCCGCACATATTAAGTACATCTGCCAATTTATTGGGTATATGTTTTATTGTACTTACCTCATTAAAGAAATTAAACCTCGCGGATGGTTCTTTAATTGATGAATTTGCAGTTTTGGCAGTGATTATTTTTATGGCGAGCTGTATTCTTTCTTTTATTTCTATGCGCAGAGAAAGGCTTGCCAGTAAAAAGCTGGAAAAAATAGCTGATGTAATATTTCTTTCGGGCCTGGTGGTACTGTTTGTGGCAACCATTTTAATTGCTTTTAATATCATTAAATAACCATTTGGGGTTAATTAGCATGAGCAAGAATACAAACCGCAGGAACAAGAATACCAACTTCAGTATTAAATTAATGCAGATCCATTAACTTGATTATTTTTGTTTAACCCTACCTATCAAATCATTTATTTTGGTAGCTGCACTATGTTTTGGTAATTTAGCCGCTTAATAAAATCTGCAATGCCTAATAATCCAATTCCATCCAGTGCCACTAATCCTGCTGATGCATTTTTGCGTTTACTTACCGTTTTAGATACACTGCGTACGCAATGTCCGTGGGATAAAAAGCAAACCATGGAAACGCTTCGTCACCTCACCATAGAAGAAACCTACGAACTTTCTGACGCGATTTTGGAGGGAGATCTTGAGGAGATTAAAAAGGAATTAGGAGATGTGATGATGCACCTTGTTTTTTATTCGAGAATAGCATCAGAGAACAATGATTTTAACATCACAGATGTATTAAACGGTGTTTGCGATAAACTGGTAAACCGCCATCCGCATATTTATGGTGATGTGGAAGTGCAAAATGAAGAAGATGTTAAACGCAACTGGGAACAGATTAAGCTTAAAGAGGGCAATAAATCTGTTTTAGCAGGGGTTCCAGTTTCTTTACCAGCCTTAGTTAAAGCATCAAGAATACAGGAAAAGGCTCGTGGTGTGGGTTTCGACTGGGAAAACAAAGCCCAGGTTTGGGAAAAAGTGGAAGAGGAATTGCAGGAATTTAAGGCTGAGTTTAACGTTGAAGATCAAACCGCAATTGATCACGAAAAAGCAGAAGCAGAGTTTGGTGATGTACTTTTCTCGTTGATTAATTATGCCAGGTTCATCAATATCAATCCTGAAAATGCGCTTGAAAAAACCAATAAAAAATTTATTAAACGCTTTCAGTACCTGGAAAATAAAGCCAAAGAAAACGGAAAGGCTTTAGCTGATATGACTTTAACTGAGATGGATATTTACTGGAACGAGGCGAAGAAATTATAAATGAGGTATTTTTTTCATATTGCTTACCAGGGCCAACATTATAATGGATGGCAAAAACAACCCTGCATTTTAAGTGTGCAGGATGTTTTGGAAAAGTCTCTTCAGCAAATTTTTAAAACCACTATTCCCATTATTGGCTGTGGCCGTACAGATGCTCATGTACATGCCAGTCAATTCTTTTTCCACGCTGATATTGAGCAGGATTTTGATTTCGATTTGCGCTACCGTTTAAATAAAGGGCTGCCCCAAAACATCGCCATTTTTGACATCATTAAGATGAAAGGATTGCCACATGCACGCTTTGACGCTGTGCAAAGGCAGTACGATTACTTTATCCATACCTATAAGGATCCTTTTTTAAGCAATCAAAGTTCTTTTTATTTAGAAGAGCAGCTGGATTTACAACAAATGAAGGCGGCAGTGGATTTACTCCCTAAATATAAAGATTATCGCGCTTTTTGCACACAACCGAATAAATACGAACATACAATATGTAATGTAATGGATGCAGGTTTATTTGTAAATGCCAAAGGCGACAGGATTCGCTTTCATATTGCAAGCAATCGCTTTTTAAGCAAAATGATCCGTATTTTAATGGGAAAAATTTTAAAGATTGGCCAGGGAAATTTAAGTATTGATGAATTTGAAAGCTTACTTATAACATTGGAAACACCCAAACTTTTAGAGCCTGCACACCCCACCGGATTATATTTATCTAAAGTAACCTACCCCTATTTAAACCTGCCGCCAAGAACAGAGTTTTTAACCGCCATGCAAGGCACAGAGTGGCTTTCTATTTAATTTTTACCTGATGTTGTAGCGCTTTTAATCTTTCACTCGTATTTAGAATGTAGATGCTTATTTCATCTATGGCTTGAATAAATAATGAAAATTAATCTACTCCTATCTTTGGCAACATGGTGTTTGTTGTTGAGCTGTAAAAAAGACCAGGTAAAAGGCGAACCTTTTATTTCTGGCAACTATGAAGGCACCTTTAATTATACAAACGGCAATAAAACAGCTGTATCGCCTGCTAAAATTTCATTTGGACCAACTACCTATTCTTCGGCTGCGCAACCTGGCAGAAAGCCTGCTGGTGGCGCTGGAAAGTATACTTTCAATTCCAATTCTTTTAAGTTTACAGATACACATATTTGGACAGCCGATTTTGACTGGTCATTAATTTTAAACGGCGATTATGCATATAAGGTTATGGGTGATAGTTTAATACTCACTAAATCTTTTGCCCATATTGATAATGCCCCATCAAATGCATTAGCTTCCACTTATCAGTACAGGTTAAAAAGAGTTAAAGATATGCCCGCCGAATAATTTTATTTTTAAAATGTGGCAGTTTTTAAAACACCTCGTTTTCTAAAGAACGAATCGGGGCGTCCTAAGTTTGGAATTTGTAAGGTGATTATTATGCTTTCCATTTTATTGGGTAAACGCTCCGGTTCGTTTTTTTTCAATGTCTACCGGACCATGATTAAACAGTAGAATTTAACAACCAATACAACCCAGGGCTTAAACCTATTACTTAAAACGGATGGCTTTAAGTGGCGAAACTTTGCTAATTAATAACGACGGGATAATAAGTACGGTTAAACACACTACTATTGTAACCACATTTAAAAGAAGTACATCCATAAAGTGAAATTCTATAGGTGCATAGGCCAGGAAATAGGAAGCCTGGCTAAGTTTGAAAATATGCGTAGCCTGTTGAAAAAAGCCTAAACCCAGTCCCAGCAGGTTACCAAGCAATAAGCCAATACCAATCAGGTAAGCAGAATTGTACAGGAATATTTTCATTATGCTAAAATTACTCGCGCCAAATGCTTTTAGCATACCAATCATATTGGTTCGCTCCAAAATCATAATTAGCAAGGCGGTAACCATATTAATTACCCCAACAATAAGCATCAGAATTAATAAAACCTTTGTATTAACATCTAAAAGACCGAGCCAGGTAAAAATATTTGGAAAATTCTCTGTTATAGAAAAAGACCGCAGCGTGGTAGGGAGATTATCATAAATTTGATCAGCAACGGGTTTTAAATCATTAAAATTTTTAATTTTAATTTCAATCCCACCGATTTCATTTGGCTTCCAGTTGTTTAAACGCTTTACAATATTCAAATTACCAAGTACAAAACCTTTATCTATATCTTCTACTCCAATATCGTAAATACCAGCAATTTTAAACTTACGCGGCCTTAACTGGTTTTGTACAAAATACATGATAAAATCATCCCCTGTTTTAAGTTTTAGCCGGTTTGCGGTATAGTTAGAGATCAATAACTCCTGCATGGCTTTTGCACTATCTGCAAAATTGATTACTGCACCACTAATCAGGTGTTTTTTAATATAATCCCAGTTGTAGCTTTTATCAACCCCTTTAAAATTAATTCCTTCAATCTCATCGTTTGCAGATAAAATTGCGGGTTTGGTTGCAAAAGGATAATAATAATTAATAGCAGAATTATGATCTAATCTTTTTTTGGTTGCTGCATCCAGCACAAATGGCGAATGCTCAAAAGAATTATTTAAATCGTACCGCGTAATTTGCACATCGCCTAAGTAACCACGTACTTTATCCTGAATTTCGGTTTTAAAGCCTTTAATAATTGCAATAGAAAGAATCATTACAGCAAGGCTAAGCATTACACCTGCTATTGCGATGCGAACAATCAACTTTGAAAAAGTCCGTTCTGATTTAATGGCTATTCGCCCGGCTATAAAATATTCGAAATTCAATTTGATAAATTTGTAACTTAGCAAAAATGCTTAATTCCTTTTAAATAAAGGCATTTATTTAGAAAAAGCAGAAGTTTAACCATAAAATTATTTTACCATTTGGCACAGATGTGCTTAAACCTGGAGAATAATTTTCAGAACCTTAGATGATGAGAACCTACATTAGTATTGCACTTTCTGGCTTTATTTGCCTTTCTGCCTGTGGGCAGCCAAGACCTTTGGATGGTGATTTAAAAACCAAGCACAGTACAACTTTAATAGATCGCGATAGAACCACTGCAAAAACAGCTGCAATGCAAACCGGTGCGGAGCAAACAGAAAAGTACCTGCCGCTTTTAAAAGGCAAGCGTGTTGGTATGGTGGTTAATCCTACTTCTATAATTGGCAACCAAACCGTTGTAGACAGCCTGCTGAAAAGAGGCGTTAAAATTGAAAAGATTTTTGGCCCTGAACATGGTTTTAGAGGAAATGCCAGTGCAGGTGTTACCGTAAATGATGCTATAGATACTAAAACCGGGATAAAAGCCATTTCATTATATGGTAAACATAGCACACCAACGGTCGAAGATTTAGCCGACATCGACATTATGGTATTTGATATACAGGATGTTGGCGTTCGTTTTTATACCTACATAAATACCCTGCAACACGTAATGGAGGCTTGTGCAGTAAACAATAAAGAGGTTTTAATTTTAGATCGCCCTAACCCTAATGGCTATTTAATTGATGGCCCAATTTTAGATCCGCAGTTTAAATCAGGTATTGGCGTGCAACCCATCCCAATTGCGCATGGTTTAACCGTTGGTGAGTATGCGCAAATGCTAAATGGCGAAGGCTGGTTAAAAGATAAGGTTAAATGTAAAATCAATATTATTAAAGTAGCCAATTATAACCACGATATGGAATATACTTTACCAGTTAAACCATCACCAAATTTAAATACGCAACAATCGATTATGTTATACCCAACAACTTGTTTGTTTGAGGGCACATATTTAAACCATGGTCGTGGAACCATGTATCCTTTCACAATTGTTGGTGCACCTGCTTTAAAAGGTAAATACAGCTTTAGTTTTACACCTAAAAGCATTAAAGGCATGTCAGAAACACCTTTGTTCCAGGATCAGGTTTGTTATGGCCTGGATTTAAGAAATATAGACATCGAGCAGATCAGAAAGAGCAAAACCATTCAATTGCAATGGATTATAGAACTGTATAAAAACTCACCTAATAAAGCAGATTTTTTCAAATCAAGTTTGAGTAAGGAGATGGGCGTAATAGAACGTTTGGTTGGCGTGGCTGATTTCAGGCAGCAAATTATTGACGGCAAATCTGAAAAAGAAATTAAGGCAAGCTGGGAACCTGGTTTAAGCGCGTACAAAACAATGCGCAAGAAATATTTGTTGTATAACTAATGTAGCGTTATACTATACGTAAATGGCTTATGGCGATCACACAATTTCACTGATTCTGCCATTTACGTTTAAACAAATTTATGATGAGCGGACCAAAAGAAAAAAGCAAAAAACCCGGAAGCAATTACGAAGAGGAAGTGCCTAAAGGACGTGAACCTGTAGACCATAAAACGGTAAAAAAAGAGAAAGAGGAGAAACATGACACAAGGGAAGCTGATGACACGAACCTTGCAAAAGAACGTGAGCAGAGTGAGCAGCCTGTGCATCCCATTAAAAAAGCGCCCAAACAACCCTAATAAGATTTTAGATTTATTTTTTTTTAGAAAATTGTTATGGCATAACCTTTAAGGCAAAATAAAACGTAGAGCCCGTACCTTCTGTACTTTCTACCCAAATTCTGCCGCCTTCACTTTTAATAATTTCTGAAGAGATATAGAGACCAAGGCCCAGGCCTGGATAAGTGTGTAAAAGGTGGCCACCAACCCTGTAAAACTGATCGAAAACTAAATGTTGCAGGTTAGTGGAAATTCCAATCCCATAATCTTTAACACTTAATATCACCTCATCATCTTGTAAATAACTCTTAACATCAATACCATTTGAATCGGTAGAATATTTAATGGCATTTGATAGAAAATTAGTAATTACCTGCCCTACCCTTTCTCTATCGGCATAAACAAGGGCATTACTTTGTAAATCGACATTAATATGGTGTTTGCTGGAGGTGTGTTGTATTTCTTCTACCACCTCTACCACCGCCAGGTCAAAATCAAATTTAGCAGGATTAAAAACCATTCTACCCGACTGGATTTTAGTTACGTCAAGTAAATCGCCAATTAAACCCGTTAACCTGTTTAATTGTAAGTCCATTTTCTTGACCATATTGGCTTTCTTTTCATCGCCCTCACTTCTGATCAGCTTTTCTAAAACCTGCGTATAAGCCTTAATGCTGGTAACCGGTGTTTTTAATTCATGACTGGCAACGCCTAAAAATTCGTCTTTTTGTTTTTGCAAATGCACTAATTTAGTTACATCAGTAGCACCGTGTAAGATGCCGTATGTTAGCCCTTCTGCATTTTTTAAAGGTTTATAGGTGAAATTATACCATCCTTTTGTGGGTTCACCATTAATGATTAAAGTCGCCTCCTGCTGGTCTGTATGGTAAGGGATTCCGGTACGGTAAACTTCCTGTAAAATTGGAATAAATGGCTGTCCAACCAACTCCGGAATGCCTTCTGCCATAGGTTTTCCAATTATACTGGCGTCTTTATCCCACATTTTAAGCATTTCATCATTGGCGATTCTTATCACAATGTCTTCTGTTTCGTATAAAGCCATAGGCATTGGATTTTCCAGCAAAAGATTTTTAAACCGCTCTTCACTTTCCTTAATCTGCTCCCTTACTTTAACTTGACTGGTTACTTCATTAGCAACCACCATAACCCCCGTAGTGTGATTGTCTTCATCCTTTATCGGGTCATAAACAAAATTAAAATAGCATTCTTCCAATAGCCCATCCCGTTCTATCCTTGCTAATGTTTCATTGCCATAATGAGAAATACCTTCTTTGTAAACTTGTTTCAGTAAACCTAAAAATGGCTGTCCAACCAGTTCTGGTAAGCCCTCAGCAAGCTTAGTTCCTATAACATCTTTAGATTTTCCCCATAAAACGAGTAAATCCTTGTTTGCCTCTTCAATAATAAGGTCAGCACCTCTTAAAATTCCAATTGCAACAGGTGCATTTCTAATAATTCTTCTGAAAAGAATTTCGTTTCGTTTTACTTTAAGCCTCGCATTAACCAGCTCGGTAACATCTGTTGCATTATTTAAAATGGCACATACTTTACCATTGGCATCTTTTAATGGTTTATAAATAAAATCGAAATAAAATGTTTTTAAAATGCCATCATTAATCAGTTCAACTTTATCTTCTTTAGCTTCGTAGGCCACTCCTGTATTATAAACCTGCTTTAGAATCTCCATAAATGGCTGTCCCTCCAATTCGGGGAGCGCTTTAGCAAGCTCCATTCCAATTACAGATATATCCCTTTCCCAGGCCTTTAAAATAGCTTTATTTGCCACCTTAATCACCATATTTTCTCCTGTATACAAAGCTATCGGCATAGCCGATTCTTCTATTAAAAGATTAAATAAGTCTGAATTATTGTTAAGGTCAAGGTGCATACACTGGATAGAGGGCGCAAATATAATTTGTTTTACTTACTTGTTGTTTTTAAAAAAGACAATAATACTTTTTCATCGTGCTCAAAACCTGTTTTTCCAGCAGTTTTACTTTTGCCCATCTTTTTCATGTATTTTTTCAATTCATTGTTTTCGTATGCAGTAAGTAAAAGCGGGTATACATAAGAGCTTTTGCAAACGGCCCGTGTATTGCCTAATTTTTCTGCCACACAATCCAACACGGTAACGATTACCTTTTTTGAATTAAGGCTTTCATCTGTACTGCAATTTGCAAACTGTCTTAAAGCTTCTAAAGTGCCGCCCCAGGTTCTAAAATCTTTAGCGGTAAAATCATCACCGGTAATTTCTTTAATATAGTTATTTATCTTTCCTGAATCAACGCTTTTATGCTCTTTCCCGTTAGAATAAAACTGAAACAACTCCTGCCCCGGTATGTCCCTGCATTTTTTAACCAGTTTTGCTAAATTCCGATCATTAAGCTCTACCTTTTGAAGCACACCTTTTTTACCCACAAAATCCATGCTAATTTTACTTCCGTTTATTTTTACATGTTTATCTCTGAGCGTTGTTAATCCAAAAGAACCATAAAGCTGTTTATAACTCTCATTTCCCACACGAATAAGTGTTTTTTGCAGTACATCCACACAAATGGCCAGCACTTTCCGTTCGTCAAAATTTTTACGTTTTAAATCCTTTGCCAACCGTTTGCGTGCCTCGGGCAAAGCTCGCCCGAATTCGTATAAACGATAATATTTATCGTCTGATCTTCTGCTGGTCCATTTTGCATGATATTTATATTGTTTTCTTCCCGCAGCATCCATTCCGGTCACTTGTAAATAAGCATTAGGCTTATTGGCAATCCACACGTTTTGCCAGGCCGGCGGGATTACAAGTGCTTTTATCCTGTCCAGGTGCTTCTCATCTGTAATTTTATGCCCTTCTTTATCCTCATAAAAAAACTTTCCAGCTTTACCTTTGCGGTAAATCCCAGGCATGGCATCCGTAACGTAAACCAATCCGCTTGCCTTAACAACATCTTTGCCTTGTACCATTTTAACCTATAAGTATGATTTATTTTTTAGTTATTTTGTAAAACTTAATGTGGATACACACGTTAGTTTTTATAAATAGTTAGAAACACAACATATTCTGATGAAAATAGTTTTTATGGGTACGCCCGACTTTGCCGTTGCCTCTTTAGATGCGCTGGTTCAGGCCAGTTTTAATGTAGTTGCTGTAGTTACAGCGCCTGATAAACCTGCCGGACGTGGACAAAAATTGAATGAAAGTGCTGTTAAAAAATATGCTGCTGAAAAAGGAATTCCGGTGTTACAGCCCGAAAAACTTAAAAACCCCGAATTTTTAGCGGAGCTTAAAGCCTTTAATGCTGATTTACAAATTGTGGTAGCTTTCAGAATGCTGCCCGAGGTGGTTTGGAATATGCCTCCAAAAGGAACAGTAAACCTGCACGGCTCATTGTTGCCTCAATATCGGGGTGCCGCACCAATAAACCATGTAATTATTAACGGAGAAAAAGAGAGCGGTGTAACTACCTTCTTTTTAAAACACGAAATTGATACAGGTGATGTAATTGTGAGCGATAGTATTGCCATTGCTGATGATGAAACTGCCGGAGACCTGCATGATAAATTAATGCTGGTTGGTGCAAAATTACTCGTTAAAACGGTTAAAGCCATTGAAGAAAATAATTTTACCGAGCAACCGCAGCCGCAGAGCACCGATTTAAAACACGCTCCAAAAATATTTAAAGAGGATTGTAAAATAGACTGGAATAGCCATACACAAACTGTTTATAATTTAATAAGAGGTTTAAGTCCATACCCTACTGCTTTTACTTTATTTAATGATAAAACCTTAAAAATTTTCAAAGCTGAATTTGAAGATAAAGAACCGGGAATTTCTGCCGGGAGTTTTTTAACAGATGGCAAAACTTATCTGAAGTTTGCAACTAAGGATGGATTTATAAAAGTTATAGACATACAGTACGAAGGCAAAAAAAGAATGCCGATTGAAGATTTTTTAAGAGGAATGAGGTTATAATCCTCCTTTAACATTAAACTTTAACCTATGAAAACAGACCCAATTATAGTAGAGCATCAGATTAATGCAAAAACTGAAGAGGTATGGAAAGCCTTAACGGATAAAGACCAAATGAAAAACTGGTATTTTGAGCTAAAAGATTTTAAACCTCAAGTTGGGTTTAAATTTGATTTCCTCGGTGGAGCTGAAGATAAACAGTACCTCCATCTCTGTAAAGTGACCGAGGCTGAAGAAAACACAAAATTATCGCATACCTGGCAATACGACAATTACGAAGGCAATTCTGTAGTAACCTGGGAGATTTTTCAGACTGCAGAAGGCACACGAGTAAAACTTACCCATACCGGAACGGAAAGTTTTCCTAAAGATGACCCTAATTTTGCGCGTAAAAGCTTTGAAGCCGGATGGAATCACATTGTTAGAACAAGCCTTAAAGATTATTTAGAAAGATAATCCTGTTGGCAAAAACAGTGGCTGTATCATCAATAAAACGGATGGTCCTAAACAGGATGTTATTTATGATACAGCTTTTTACTCTTCTAAAAACGTCAGTACGGTTTTATTAAAAAGTGTAGGATTTTCGGTAACTACATAATGTGTTTGCCCTTTAAGTAAAATTAATTGGGCATCGGGAATGCTTTTAGCGATCAATCGTGTATGATTTTCCAGAATTAAATCTTTTCCACCTGCAATCACCAGCGTTTTTGCTTTAACAGATTTTAGCTGCTCCGGTTTAATATCCGGTTCTTTCAGCAACATTTCCAACAATCGAATAATAACGGTGTTACTTGCTTTATTTTCTTCTTTAAGTCGTTTAATGTCTTTTGCGGTCTGGATGAGTATCTTTTTAGAAAGTGCAGTTTCCGTAGGGTTAAGGTTAGCACCCATTGTAATTAATTTTTTAACGTAATCTGGATATTTACTGGCCAAAATAAGACCGGTATTACCACCATCGCTCCAACCCAAAATATTAACATTTTTTAAATGGAGCGTATCTAAAACCGTTTTTAAATCTTCGGCAAACAAATTATAAGAGAAATTTTCGGTTGTCAGATCTTTACTGTTGCCCTGCCCTCTCGTATCTATGGCAATAACCTTATATTTTTGCGAAAATGCTGGAATTTGCTGCCAAAAACTATTGATTGAGCCGCCATTGCCATGCAATAGCAACAATGGTTCGCCGTTGCCATAGGTTTCGTAATAAATTCGTTTACCGTTATTCACTTTAACATAGGCACCAGCTTTTTTGTTGTATCCATAAACAACTCTTTCATCGATTTTTGCATTTTCGGCATGGATATAAAGACTTTGATTATATTTTGCGTCAGCATTAAAGAATAAACTTGCTTTAACATCTTTTTTTCCTTCGATTGATTTTACATTGCTTAAGCCCTTAAATGGATTTTTTGTGGAAGACATTTCAAAATCACCATTTTCTACAACTACATTCAACCATTTACCTTCTTTGTTTTTAATCTTCATTTCAATATTATCAAAATAAAAATCACCGTTACCGTAAGTGTGAAGATAGAGCCATATTTTACTTGCCTTTGCATCAATAACGCCTGAAATTATACTTTTCTGCCAGCCATTATTATGAGGCAATGGTGATGGGATTTTTCTGGTATCTTCAATATAATCCCATTTATTTTTGCCTATCTGTAATACTGAAAGCCCAGCCTTCCCCTCTTCGCCCGTTACATTACTTTTTATTTCGGCCATAAGCTCATACTCCAATCCGGCATATTCTTTAGCCGGAATTTCCTTAACCAATATAATATCATTCAGGGTAGGTTTTTGCTGGGCATTACCCGAAATAACACCAAGAATAAAAAGTATAGAAAGAAAAAATTTCATGTTTGCTTGCTTTAAGTAGAAGATTAGTTACTGAAGCAAAACTAATAGTTGAATGCCGATGAAAATTGTAAAAATGTAAACCAACTACATAAAAAGCCAGTTTCCGGCACCTTTTTTTAGCTTAACATTTTCAAAAAACTTTTTAGGACTTAGCCCTGTAAGCAATTTAAATTCTTTTACCATATGAGACTGGTCGTAAAAAAGAGATTCATAACTAAGGGCCGTAAGATTCTCTTCATTTTTCAAAGAAATTATTCTATTGGCTAAAGTTTCTCTAAACCGATGGATCTTACGAAAATCTGCCGGACTTTTACCTAAATATCTGTTGAATAATTTATGTATATTTTGTCTGCTTGTGTTGTATTTTACAGCAAGCGATCCAATACTTAGGTTCTCATCAGCTTTTACCAAATCGCTTATTAAATTCTCCATTAAAATCTGGCGGAATCCTTTGAGCTTTGAGAGCCAGTAACCTTCAATCTGATTGATTTTGAGTTGTACATCATCCTCATTTAAAACAGAACTCAAAACAGTCTGATAATCCGTATAGGGGTTGAAATGATGCAGAAGGCCATTAGGAAAGGGCTTTAAATCAGAAAGAAAAGCATTTAAGCCCAATGGTTTAAAATGAAAAGTGATTTCTGTTATTTCACCGCTATATATTGCTTTTACAGGTATGGTATAGTTGGATACCAGCACAGAAGAAAACGGCAACTCACTGTTTTCAGAAATAACAACTTCATTATTTTTTAATTCTACCTGCGTATTTCGATAAACCGATAGGTTCACAAAATTATTAGGAAAAGTAAGGTATTCTATATCGCCTTCGGCTTTATGCTTTGACAGGAAGTAATAACCCTCTAAAAAAGGTTTTAATAATTCATTCCGGGTTTGATAAAACTGAATCTGCACCGCATTAAAGGCTATTCAATTTTTCGACTAAGAACTTTGAAAACTCATTAAAATAACGTTTTCTGCCATAGCCCATAATCCATTGTATACCCTGGGTGGCGTTGGTAATAAAGACCTCTTCGGCTTCTTTTAAAATTTCAGGATTTATTTGAGCTTCTATAAGCGGAATATTATTCATTTTTGCAATTTGCATTACAGCGGTACGCATTACTCCCCCTACACATCCTTCGGTTAAAGCTGGTGTATAAATTTGCTTATTGTACACCACAAAAACATTTGCACTGATGCTTTCGCATAAAAAACCATGCTGGTTTAAAATCATGGCTTCATCCAAACGGTTATTGGTTTTGTAAATACCAGCCATTACATACAACAGGGCATTTGATGTTTTAAAGTTTGATAATTTATTAACCGGCTTCGTCATTTCATCAAATACATCAATAATCAACCCCTTGGTATTAATATCATACAGATTACTTTTTAGCGGAATCCCTTCTAAAACATAACCGGCCTTATTTATTTCGGGTGTATAAACTCCCGCGCCTGAACGGTATACGGATAAACGAAACCGAACATTTCCGTTCCATTTATTTTTTTTACACAGGTCAGCAGTTTTTTGACGCAAAAAATAATCATCCATTAAGGCATGACCATCCATTTTTAATGCTTTCATCCCTTCAATAAGCCTGTCGGCATGTAAATCTGCAAATTGAAGTTTATTGTTCATCATGCGCATGCTCTCAAAAAGACCATCGCCAAATTTAAAGCCCCGGTTAGATGCGGTTAGAACCGGAGCATCTATCGTATGGTATTCATCATTAAATAAAAGGTACTCTTGGGGCATATTTTATGATGTAGTGGTATAATTTTTCCATTTAGTTAAGGCTGCTTTAAAATCTTCGGGCAATTCGGATTCAAAAAGCATATATTCTTTTGTTGTGGGATGAATAAAGCCCAGTGATTGTGCATGTAGGGCCTGCCTTGGTAATAACTGGAAGCAGTTGTCTACAAATTGTTTGTATTTGTTAAACGTTGTTCCTTTCAAAATCTTATCACCGCCATAGGTTGCATCGTTAAATAACGGATGCCCGATGTGCTGCATATGCGCTCTGATTTGATGCGTTCGGCCTGTTTCTAACTGGCAACTGATTAGGGTTACATAACCTAAACGTTCTAAAACAGAATAATGCGTTACCGACCACTTTCCTTTTTCTTCGTCATCGTAAATATCCATTACACGACGATCTTTTACACTTCTGCCGATATAACCGGTTACTGTACCATCATTTTCAAGATCTCCCCATACCAAGGCAATATATTTTCTGGTAATGCTATGATCAAAAAACTGCTTGGCAAGGTGCGTTATAGAGCGTTCATTTTTACTAATCAATAAAAGTCCGGAGGTATCCTTATCTATACGGTGCACTAAACCCGGCCGGCCATCATTGCCAGGCAATTGCGGCAATTGTTCAAAATGAAAGGCTAAAGCGTTAACAAGTGTTCCGGTATAATTATTAAATCCAGGATGTACAACCATACCCGCTGCTTTATTAACCACAAGCAAATCGTTGTCTTCGTAAATAATATTTAAAGGTAAATCTTCAGGGTAAACCTCCGTATCACGCGGTGGATGTGGCAAAACAATTGATATCTCATCGAAAGGTTTTACTTTATAGCTCGCTTTAACCGGCTTTTCATTAACGAGTACATTACCGGCCTCAATTGCATTTTGAATACGATTTCGAGATGCATTTTCCACCCTGTGCATTAAAAATTTATCGATTCTTAACAAGGATTGCCCCTTATCAACAATAACTCTTAAGTGCTCGTATAAATCCTGCTCTTCTGTTTCCTGAAGCTCTACTTCGTTTTCCATGCTGCAAAAATAAACTTTTAAGACTAAGATTTTTTTAAATGATTTTAGAATTGAGAAACTATTTTAATCTGTTGCCTGAGTTTAGTGCAAAATTGGGGAAATTTGAGTAATTAATGCAACCATTAATTTACTATATAATACAGTAGATTCTACATAATAGTCCACACGTTCTATTTTCTATACATAGAATAATATTTTGTCTCCTTATTTATTGCATTTCCCTTATATACATGTCCTACTTTAAATCAAACAAAGCTTTTAATATTAATTCTATGTTAAGTTATGTAAACATCCATACATTATAAAAATTTGGCGTGTTATTTGTACAAGGTGCAATACCTAATAATAGTAATGACCATGAAAAATTTTACACAGAATGTCAAAATCGTACTTAATTTCTTTCCTTACCTGGTAAGAAAGATCTATTTTAAGTAAATAAATTCTTTAAAATTTATGAAAACACTTGCAAATTGCAGGTGTTTTTTATTTTTACACGTGTTTGAAAAAATATATAGCCCTGTACATAAAATAGAATTTGCTTCTTTAAGCAATCTGTTTGTTAAAAGAGATGATTTAATAGACCCTTACATCTCGGGCAATAAGTGGCGAAAATTAAAGTACATCATCCACAAACTGCTGTCTGAACAAAAATCGCATATTGTAACTTTCGGTGGTGCCTATTCCAATCATTTGCTGGCCACCGCAGCTGCAGCGTCAAAACTTAATCTGAAATCTACAGCTTTTGTTCGCGGCGAAACCGTAAACAATGAAATGTTGATGTTATGCAAGTTGTTTGGAATGAAACTTATTTTTACCGATCGCGAAAGCTATAAAAACAAAACCGGATTATTCAATACCCATTTTGGAAATGATGAAACCGCCTACTTCATCAACGAAGGAGGTGCCGCTGCTGAAGCTATTCAGGGTTGTGCAGAAATTATTGAAGAACTGCCTGTTGCCTATGATCATATTTTTTGTGCTGCAGGTACAGGGACTACTGCGGCAGGGTTATTAAAAGGTATACAGCAAAATAATTTAAAAACTAAACTGCACATTATACCCGTTTTAAAAGGTGGAGATTTTATTAAGGACGAAATTGAAAAATATGTATCCATTTCCGAAAACCTGGTTTTACACGCCGATTATCATTTTGGTGGCTACGCCAAAACTACACCCGAGCTGATTGAGTTTATTAAAGTTTTTACAGCACATACCGGCTTGTTAATCGACCCGGTTTATACCGCAAAAATGTTCTTTTCTATTATTGATTTGCAACAGAAAAATGTAATCGATGCAGATGCTAAAATATTAGCCGTACACACTGGTGGCTTGCTGGGAATTTTAGGCATGAAAGAAAAATTTGCTTAACGCAATTATGGGAAAAGATACTGAAATAAATTCAGCATCACGGGTTGGGTAGTATGGCTTAAATTAAATTTCAAAAGCTGAACGACCTATCCAGTCCAGCTTTTGAAAAAATATTTTATTGAATTTTTACTGACGACATTTTATCGTTGGCATTTGGAGATAATGCACCAAACCAGCTGTTGCTTGAAGTAAGCGTCCAGGAGGTACCGGTAAAATTATTATCCGAATACATAATCACTTTCCATCCGGCAGGGATTTTTACAGAAGAAGCCCAATCGTTCACTACGCCTTTTGCTGCTAATTGAGCTAATGTATAAGTGCCTTTAGCCAGTTTTTGGCTTGCTGCACCTGCATAGCTTGCATCGGCATAAAATGTTACTCCGTCTGCAGAAGGATTTGTTGTACCCCCAGGATTCATGGTTTTGATGGCCGCATTGGTGGTAACATAATGACGGCCAGAATTAGGCCCTTCCATATCAATGCCGTAAGAAAAAACACCGCCCTTTGTACCTTGTGTTGGCTGCCATGCAGCGTAGGCAGGCATCTGGTCAGCATTGTATCCTGTACCATCTTCGAAACTTACACCTACCAAAAACTTATTAGGACTAATCATAGAACTGTAAGTATTAAATGTTCCTTGTAAACTGTTAACATTTCTCCAGTAGGCCTGTAAAAACACATAATTAACCTGATCTTTAATCGCAGTCATTAAAGCATTACCATTTTGGTTGGTATCATAAATGAGCAGTTTACCCGTGCCTGATTTTGGCCCCAGGTATTGCGATAAAGCCTGGTAAGTTGCGATCTGATCCTGAAGTTTGACGCCACTGTCTGTAGATTCAATATCGATATCATAACCATCATAATTATACTTTGCAATATTATCCCTAACGCCCTGTACCCAGGTAGCCAGGCCGCTGGGGTTGGTAGAAGCGCCTATGAAATAACCACCTGTAACAATAACCTTAGTTCCTTTTGAGTGCAGATAAGGTACGTAGGTATCTTTTAATGTTGTCCAGAAGGGACTGGTATCAGGTGTATAATCGGTAAAAATACTTACTATATCCAGGCTATCCGGCAAATCAGTCATTTTAGTTTTATAATTAGCGGGATCTGTAGCAAAATCACCCCAGGTTCTATAATAGCCCATCATTAATTGGTGAGGGCTGTTTTTATAGGCAATCAGGTCGGCATTACTGGTTAGCCCGTTGGTGTTGGCTGCACTCATTTTTTTAAATGATAAATCAGATGGATCACTTTGAAGTGTTTCTCCTTTTTTACATGATAGCTGCAGCATGCTATAAGTAACCATAGTTATCAATAGCATTAAAAATTTAGTGTTTTTCATTTTTAGGTGATAAAGGTTAGTAGATTAATTATTAGAATTGAAGTTCTCCTTCTTAAAGGAGGTTACTTTACTGAGCCTTAATGTTCCTGTTATTAAAACTTTTTCGTAGCAAAGTAACCTGGCTTAAGTTTTTTATTGAATTTTTACGGACGACATTTTATCATTGGCACTTGGAGATAAGGCACCAAACCAACTATTACTTGAAGTAAGTGTCCAGGAGGTACCGGTAAAATTATTATCCGCATACATAATTACTTTCCATCCCGCAGGAATTTGCACAGAAGAGGCCCAGTCGTTCACTACGCCTTTTGCGGCTAACTGAGCTAATGTATAAGTGCCTTTAGTCAGTTTTTGGCTGGCTGTACCGGCATAACTTGCATCGGCATAAAATGTTACTCCGTCTGTAGAAGGGGCAACAGGACCGCCAGGATTCATGAGCTTTATTATATCGTTGGTTACTCTAAAATTTGCAGTTCTTATTGTATTATCAGTTGCTGAAGTAAGGGGCGCATCACGGTCAATAGCATAACTAAGTACACCGCCTTTTTTACCAGAAGAAGGTTCCCACCTGGCGTAATCGTAAGCACGGCCAGTACCGTTTTGCGGGTAAGTAACATCGTACCATACATTACTTGGAGCGCCATTTTCTTCGTAAAACGAAAAGCCAACAACAAACTTAGTTGAACTGATATATGGCGAAAAAGTATTCCAGGTATTTTGAAGGGTACTTGCTCCCCTACCATAGGCCTGCAAAAAAACGTAGCTCACCATATTTTTAATGCCGTTCATTAATGCATTGCCATTTTGATTGGTGTCATAAATCAGTAACTTACCTGTGCCTGATAACGGCCCCAGATATTGAGACAAAGCTTGAAAAGTTGCAATCTGATCTTGAAGTTTAACACCACTGTCTGTAGATTCTATATCGATATCGTAACCATCATAATTATACTTTGCAATGTTATCTCTAACGCCCTGTACCCATGTAGCCAAACCGGCAGCATTGGTAGAGGCACCCGTGAAATAACCACCCGTAACAATAACCTTAGTTCCCTTTGAGTGCAAATAGGGCACATAGGTATCTTTAAGCGCGGTCCAGTACGGGCTGGTATCAGGCGTAAAATTGGTAAAAACACTCACCATATCCAGACTGTCTGGCAAATCGGTCATAATAGGATCATTGGCATTTCCCGAAACGGTTCTGTCACGCCATGTTCTGTAATACCCCATCGTAATTTCATGAACAGTATTTTTGTAAGCAATTAAATCTGCATTGCTGGTTAAAGAATTTGCATTGGCTAAATCTATTTTTTTTAAGGATGAGCCCGGTGATTCACTTTGAAGTGTTTCTGCCTTTTTACATGATAGTTGAAACATGCTATAAGTAACCATGGTTATCAATAGCATCAAAAATTTAGTGTTTTTCATTATTAGGTGATAATGGTTAGTAGATTAATTAATTAGGATTGAGGTTCGCCTTCGAAAAGGTGGTTACTTTACTAAGCTTAAATTTTCCTGTTATCAAAGCTTTTTCATGGCAGAGTAACTTTAGCAGATGTTAATTTTTATTCTTCATAGGTTTAATAATTAGTTTTCAGGGATATATTAAAAAGAACCTTTCCGAAGAAAGATTCTTTTTAATTTTTGCAGTTTCCATTAAATTGTTTGAAAATGGTCTCCAAAAAAATCTAATATTTCATTAGTGCAATGGGTTTTTATCCCACCATAGCCTTGTACCCCCATTATCTGCTTTCGATGATCCATATGCTTCATTTGAAAGCAGGCTTACTGCTTTTTGTATAGCTGTTGCATTATTGGAATATTCGCTTTGAATATAAGGCAGGCGTCTGATCTGTGCTTTTGTATCGATACTTCCGCCACTATAATTAACCACCACCGGCCACACTTTAGGATAGCCGGTACGCCTAAACTCCGTCCAGGCTTCCTGAGCATTTGGGTACATGGCCAAGTATTTTTGGGTAATTATACGTTCCAGCATCTTCTCAAAATTATCAGCCTGATTCCATTTAATAGTAACAGTACTTAATATAGGATCGCCCTTTTGTACATTATTTGCGCTATTAACCGGATCGGTGTAGGGAGCCGCGGTACTTGTAGCGTCCGCAATATAAGAGGCATAGCCCACAACCCCTAACTGGCTAAACGAAGTTTGGATACCTGTTTCGTATAATGACTGAGCTGCTCCGCCCATATTCCAACCCCTTATGGCACCCTCGGCACGTAAAAAGTAAACTTCAGCAGCCGTCATCCATTGCAGGGGCTGATTTTGCCCAACATTTAACTGTGAAAAACCAATGCGATCATCTTTATTTGCGATTGCAATACCGTTCCTGATCCCCAAATACTGGCCAGGAAATGATGTTGATGGCTGGAAGTATACAGCCAGACGAGGATCATTATAGCCACTTAAAAGAGATTGCAATACAGCTCCAGCCCTAATATCTGCATAACCAGGTGCATTGATAACCCATAGCGGGTTAACCAGGGTAAAACCATTTCCTGAACTTAGAAAAGCATTATCTCCATTAGTGGTTAAAACTCCATAACTATTGTTTACAGCTTCTTCTGCTTTTTTCTGTGCCAACGATGGATTTGCGTAAACTATGCGCATGGCCAATCTTAGTTTTAAAGCATTTGCAAACTTTATCCATTGCATATAATTGCCCTTGTAAACAAGATCGAATTTAATTGCTGGTGTAGCCCCGGGATTTTGTTTTACATAATCGGTAAGTATTGCAATGGACGCATCTAATTGACTGAAAAAAGAGTTGTAAATAGCCTCTTGTGCATCATAATCTACAGCGAAACCTCCTGACCCGTATTTACTGTACGGAATAGGGCCAAAAATATCGGTAACCCGGTGCATGCCCGCTATCTTAATTATATTGGCCAGGGCATAAAGATCTGGTTTTGTCGTCTCCGCACTTTTTTGGATTTGAAGCCATGCCGACATGATTTTGTTATAAGGATTATTAAAGGCAGCGCCACTCCAGCCATCGTTAATTTTATATTGAGAATTATTTTGCCCTCCGCCAAATGGGGTTGAGGTAGCCATATATCCCGAAAACAAATCGGCATTTAGATTCTCCGCAACCTGATATACAGACGCATCTCCGGTACCTGCTGCAGCAATAATTACGTTTTCTTCCATTTGTGGAAAAAAAGCACCTATGCCCACATTGTCTTTATTGAGTAAATCGCGCGTAATCCCATCGGGATTGGTGTTGTATTCATCAAAATTTTTGGTGCATGCAGTTTGCAGCAACACAACAACTGCAATAAGCTGGATAAGCTTCCAGTTTTTTTTGTTCTGATATTTATAAACGTTCATGATGTTTTTCGATTTTTTTAATTATAAAGACACATTTATACGGAAACCTAAGCTTCTTAAACTGGGCTGATTAAGATAATCGAACCCTTGGTAAAAAGTACCTGTAGAAGCCGTAGATTCAGGGTCAAATGGCGCTTTATTATAAATCATCCACAGGTTACGGCCAACAAGACTAATACTAATGCTCTGTATTTTATTGTTAAATACTGTTCCAGGTATAGTATAACCAAAAGTAACCTCGCCTAAGCGTACATTGGTAGCACTAAAGGTGTACAAGGCTAAAGCAGCCCCGCTGCCACCACTTGTACCTGCAACTGCTTTATAATAACTTTGGGCATCAACCTTTTTGCCGTTAACTTCTACTCCTCCATTGTTTCTGGCATCGGCACTTGCTTGCGAAACTCCATACTGGTCCATTAAGGCCTGCGTGGCAGAAACTACCTGACCTCCAACTCTTGCACTAACTAAAAAGCCAAGGTTAAAATTTGCATAAGTAAACCTGTTATTGAAACCCAAAGTATAATTTGGAGCTGCTGAACCTACTTTTGTATTGTACTTAGATATAGACGGTAAACCGGTACTTGGAACAGTAACCAGGTTACCGTTTGCATCTTTTACCAGATCAAGGGCATAAATGTCATTTGCAGATTGTCCTCTTACCACCCTTTGCAAGTAGCCACTTCCACCGGCAACGTCTAATGTATCCTGGTCAATTATTTTTCCGGTATAAGGATCCTGGAAACCGCTTAACAATTTTGCAATCTTATTGCGGTTAAGCGAAAAAACAAGATTAGGATTCCAGCTAAATTTATCGCCTTTAACCGTGTAACCCAGCGTTGCTTGTATACCTTGGTTATTTACCTGGCCGGCATTAATGTAATAACTGCTAAAACCAACAGCAGGCGGAACGGAAACACTAAATATTTGATTAATTGTTCTTGAATTATAATAAGTTACAGACAAATTAACCGCGTCTTTAAAGAACCGCAGGTCGGCACCGCCCTCTATAGATTTTGTTCTTTCGGGTTTGAGTATTGTAAATGGAGCTGCGCCAACTGTATTAATTGTACCGTTACTGATGCTTGGCAGCGGGTTGGTTAAATAAGAAGCTGGAGCGTTACCTACTTCTGCATACGATACCCTTAGTTTTGCGTAACTGATAAAATCAGGTAACTTAACCATGTCGCTAACGATTCCTGACAACCCAACAGAAGGATAAAATATAGATTTTTTGCTTGAATAGGCAAGTGCTGAATTCCAGTCATTTCTTGCTGTAGTTTCTAAAAATAAAAGGTTTTTATAGCCTAACTGAGCGCTCGCAAATACGGCCTGGTTTTGTTGTACCGCTAAAGGCGAGTAACCTGCACCAAGGTGTTGCTGATCAACATTAGATAACGAAAAAAAATCAGGAATAACGGATAATGCACCTCCAGCCGATACACCATTACTTCTGTTATCTTCAAAACTGCCACCTAAAGTTGCATTTAGTGAAAACTGATTAAGTTTTTTAGTATAGTTTACGAGTAGGTCGGCATATGCAGTTTTTGTTGTCGAGTTACTTACCCCAAAACTTCCGTTAGCACCACCTGTAAGAAATTCATTTGTAGAAGCATATTTCTTCTGTATATTTTGATCGTTGTTATAATCGTATTTTACGCGACCAATCAGATCCAAATCAGGCGTTACATTATATTTTAGAGATACAGTGCCCAAAAATCTGTTTTTTTGAATGTTAGTAAACTCTTTATTTACAATCCAGTAAGGGTTTTGTGCCACTAAACCCAAATCGCCATAGGGCCAGTATTGCGTATCAAAATTACGGGTGGCATTAAAACGGGCGTAATCTTTCAAATTAACGGAATTAACATCCCCTGGCGGAAAAAGATAAACACCAACTAAGGGATTGTTGTATTGCCCCTGACCGATTGGATTTTGCCTTTCTTCTATAACATACATCGCACTTACATCAAGCGTAAGTTTGTTGGGTATCAGCACCGCAGTAACGCGATCGGTAAAATTATAACGATTGTATTTGTTGTTGGTGATTATACCGCCTGAATTTGCAGAACTTACAGAAAAATAATTCTGTGTTTTATCAGAACCCGATGTTACATTTACTGAATTGGTATAACTTGTTCCAGTTTTAAAAAAATCGGATGGTTTATAAGAAGATGGCGTACTTAATTTGTCTCCATAACTGCTAAAAGTTGGGCCTGCACCAGGAAGAGGAGCCACTGAACCATAGGTATTTTGAAATTCTGGTAAAACAAAAGGACTGCTAAAAGATACATTTGATGAATAATTAACAGATGTTTTGCCAGATCTACCTTTTTTTGTCGTAATCAGGATAACACCATTGGCTCCGCGGAAACCGTAAAGGGCTGCAGCAGAAGGCCCCGAAAGGACCGAAACGCTTGCAATATCATCAGGATTAAGACTGCTAATTCCTTCGCCATTATCTGTTCCACCAAAGGTGCTTGAGGGCTGTGAAGACCTTAAATCCTGTAAAGGTATACCGTCAACCACATATAGTGCATTGTTGTTTCCAGTAAGTGACCTTGTACCTCTTAGTACTACCCTTACCGCCCCACCTTGACCAGAAGCACTGGCATTTATGGTTGCACCCGCTACTTTACCAGAAAGATCGGCCATAAAATTCCCGTCTTTTTGGGTATTTATATCACTTGCATCCAGCTTCTGTACATCATAAGTAATAGATTTTGAAGATTTTTCAAGACCAAGGGCGGTAACCACTACTTCACCAAGTGCTGAAGATTGTTCTTTTAAAACAACATCGACAGTGTTTGAACCATTAACAGGCAACTCTCGTGTTTGGTACCCAATGAGACTAAATACCAATATCCTGTTACCATCAGGTACCGTTAGCTGGTATTTTCCCTGTGCATCTGTAACAGTACCTGTATTTGTACCTTTTATTTTAACATTAACGCCTGGTAGCGGGTTGTTCTTTTCATCTGCAACTCTGCCTTTGATATTTACAGGCGGTTTAATAACATTTATTAATCCTGCTTCAATTGGCGAAGTAGTAATTTTTAGTAAAATGTTTTTGCCTTCAATTTTATAACTGATCCTTGTATTTTTGAAACTGGCGTTTAACGCTTCTTCTATAGAAGCATCTTTAACTTTAACGGTAACGAGGGTGTTCGCAAGTTCCTGATCTGTGTACAAAAAAACATAGCCTGATTGTTTTTTTATTTGCAATAATACTTTTTCTAAGTCAGTGTTTTTTCCATTTAAGTTAATCTTCTGACCATAGCCGCTGGCACTTGCCTGTAAGAAAAAGATGGTTAAAAAGATAGCTGTTAGTTTCATAACTATGGTAAGTTTATGGTGTTGCATGCCTTTTTTGGGGCATCGCAATGAATCTGGATCTGTAAAAATCATTACATTTGTTAGGTTTTGGGTGAATGCTTTAAGATAATAGTCCTATTGTTTTACCGATTTAAATCGGAAGGGTTTACTCAGACGTAACCGTAGAAGTGCGTGGAACCACTTCTGCGGTTTTAAAAGAACCCTTGCTAAAAATTAGTTTCTTCGGTGTAAATAATTTTCCATTCTTTTTTAGTTTAGTAGTTAATATTTGGTTAGTAATTTTTTTGCTATGGTTTTATAATAATTTTCTTTCCGTTGGATTGTTGTATAATTTGATAATTAATTTTAAAATAGGCCAGCATATCCAATACCTGAGATGCATTCACATCCTTCGTCATTTCACCAGTAAATACAGTATTAGGGATACCATTAGGATACAAAACATCAACATCATACCAACGAGCGAGTTGTCGCATTACCTCATCAAGCTTAGTTTTTTTAAACTTGAACATGCCATTCTTCCAGGCTATGGCTTCATTTACATCCACCTCGTTAATGTCTATTTTACTTGCAGCAGTAAGTTGAGCCTGCTCTCCCGGTTTTAACAAATTATTAAAACTCTTATTTGCAATTTTTACTGACCCTTCCAGCAAAGTTGTTTTAATAACGGGTTCATCATCAAATGCCATAATGTTAAAATGAGTACCTAAAACAAGTATTTCTGCCTTATCTCTCACCTTAACCAAAAAAGGTATTTTTTTATTTTTTGTTACTTCGAAATAGGCTTCCCCACTTAATTCAACTTTACGGGTTTTCATTGAGGCAAATGAAGTAGGGTATTTCAGCGAAGAGGAAGAATTTAGCCAAACATGTGTGCCATCAGGCAAAAGTACCTGATACTGCCCACCTCTTGGTGTTTCGATGGTATTATAGGTTGATGCAGCCTGATTTTTTGGTTGATCAATAATTTTGTAGATCAACTGATGACCGGCTGTTTTAGTGATCTCCACTCCAGCCTGATTGGCCAGTGTACCAATGAGTGAATCGCCGAGTAGAATGCGCTTTCCGTTAGATAGGGTTAAATAAGCTTTATTGGTTCCGGGCCTTGCATCATTGGTCAAGTTTTGAGGAATATTTTGTTGTGGTTTTTTATATGCAGTAATTAAAAAGTAAGCTGCTAACCCAAAACATAAAATAAATGATGCGGCAATGCTTAATAGCTTCCATAAGCTTAAAGACTTTTTATGATTGGAAAAAATTTGGTCTTCGATTTCCTTAAAAATTGCTACA
Source organism: Pedobacter nototheniae (assembly GCF_032678625.1). GTDB lineage: Bacteria > Bacteroidota > Bacteroidia > Sphingobacteriales > Sphingobacteriaceae > Pedobacter > Pedobacter nototheniae_A. The sequence continues at coordinate 52,868 of NZ_JAVTSO010000010.1, forward strand.
CGATGTTCATCCTCAGTATAATTTAACCGAACCTGACCTAAATCCGATTTTTCATGGATGGAATTAAACCATTGATCAAATTCTAATTCTTCTGCAGCATTCAGAGTTCCCCTGAGGTATTTATTCGCTAATTCTTGTAGTCGAATTTGATCAAGCTTAGTCATTTATATTTGGCTTATATATACAAGTACCCTTAAGTATATAAATGACTCATTTTATTTTAAAAAAAATTAAAGCAGAAAATTGCACAGAAAAGTATCTAAACCATTTCTCAGAATCTTTTTTGTTCTAACCAGTTGAGAGTTTACTGCTTTTTCTGTCATGTTTAAAGATTGAGCAATTTCGCGATGGCTCATTCCTTCATCTTTATTCATCCTGTAAATCAAAGATGTTTTTTCGGGTAGGGCACAAATTAGTTTTTCTAATTTATTTTTCAGTTCTTCAAAATCCAGGTATTGCTGCGTTGAATCGTCTAAAATATCAGCAGAAAAGGCTGTGTTTTCCTGGTACAAACGTATGGATCTTTGTTTATCTAAATATTTAAGAACCCGGTATTTAACAGAAACAAAAAGATAGTTATTAAAAGAAGTGTTTATAACAAGAATTTCCCTCCTGTTCCATAACGAAACGAAAATATCCTGAACCATATTCTCCGCTTCATTTAAATCGCCTGATTTATGTATAGCGAGGCTAAGCGTTTTTTTCCAATAGCGGTTATACAATTCTTCAAATGCCGTATGATTCGATTCCTGTAATAACAGAACAAGATCGTTATCAGTTAATGAAGATAATGTTTGACTACGCATCACATTTTTTATTAGTTAATGAAAATCTAAAAATTGTTTAAAATGGGATGGTAATAAATTGGCAGAAAATTTTGATAAAATTAAGCCCTTTGATTTTTGATAAAAAAATTCAATAATGACATAAAACATCAACTGTTTTCTAATAACAAAGGATAGAAAAATATTCAATAGATACAAGTCTGAATAGAGAATATCACAGAATAAGTAGCTTAAAAGGTACATATCCTGTTTTAAAAACGGGTTGCCATAAGCCAATCTTGCCATCTAATCCTCCCAAATAAGAATTAGTGTATTACTATTTTTCTATACGGTAAGATATAGTGTTGTTATTTATAAGTATTTATTAATATTAGCATTAAAAACAGACTACTTATTAAATGCATTTAGCAAAATGATTGCTGTAATGAGCAAAACTTAATCAAATTATGATTTCAGGATATAATTATAATTTTATACTATTTTTGATTTACCTTTTCGACCAACAATGCATCGCGATTACAGTTCCATTAGCCCATCAGCCAAAGCCCTGCTGCTGACCAAAAGCTTAACCACAATTCCATTTATTTCGGATGCGGCAAGATTAATTTTGGGCAATGAGGTGGTTAATGAGTTAGCAGCCGAAACACATGATGAAACTTTTTTAAAGCGGTTATTACATTTCGAAAGCCGTTACTTATCTTTAGATAGTTTACTTTTTGCTTCAGGCAGTTTAAATGTACTCGAAATATCTTCGGGCTTTTCTTTCAGGGGCCTGAGCATGGCTTTAAATCATCCTAATGTTTTTTACCTCGATACCGATTTAGCACCGGTAATAGAAATTAAGCAGGAATTAACGGATTTACTTATCCGGCAGGAACAGCTTCACCTAAAAGGAAAATTGCAAACCAAAGTATTGAATGCCTTAGATGAAACTGCTTTTTATGGAGCGGTTAATCAAATGCCTGCAGGTAAACTGAGCATTATAAATGAAGGCTTGCTGATGTATTTAAATATGGAAGAAAAAGCTAAACTTTCCCAGATTATACATAAAGCACTAAAATTAAGAGGCGGTTACTGGATAACTGCAGATATTTATATTAAAAAGGATTTAGGCCAAAGCCTTAAACGCGACGCTTTTAACCAGTTTTTAGATGCACACCATGTTGAAGACAACAAATTTGACAGTTTTGAGCAAGCTGAAGCTTTTTTTAAAAATCAGGGTTTTAAGTTAATCACCAAAGCAACCTCAGTTTGGCACCAGTTGTCGTCTGTAAAATATGTAAATACAGAATTAATGAACAGCTTAATTAAACAGGCTGGTACCATTGGAAAAATAAGAGAAACCTGGGCGCTTAAAGCCATTTAAGGATTTATAAAATGACAGCACTCGAAAAACATTTAGCTGATTACTTTGGTGTTATTACCGCTACGGATTTAACTGTAGTAACGAGTCGATTTAAACTCACCAAGCTAAAAAAAGGAGAATTTTTCTTAAAAGCAGGTAAAACTGTTGATCGGCTTGCTTTTATTCAATCCGGGCTTTTAAGGATATTTGTAAACCATGGGGACAAAGAAATTACGCAATGGATTGCTCAGGAAGCCTATTTCTTAACCGACCTCTCGGGTTTTATACTGGAAGCTCCTGCACGGTGGAACATCCAGGCCCTAACAGATGTTACGCTATATTCTATTAGTAAAACGGATTACAGCACAATAGGCAAACAAATTCCGGCATGGCAAACCTTCGAAACCAGGTTTATAACCAAATGTTTTTCTACAATGGAAGATCGTATTTTTAGCCACCTGTCTATGTCGGCCGAAGAAAGATATCACCATTTCTTCAACAACAACAAAACTTTGTTTAATGCGGTGCCCTTACAATATATTGCTTCTATGTTGGGGATGACGCCCGAAACCTTTAGCCGAATAAGGAAAAAATAAGTTTTATTAATTCTTGATTTTTATCAAGTGCAAAGCTGCTGAATGCTTTACACCTTTGTGTATAGAAAAACGGAAAAACAAAGTTTGATTTAAAAAATCGTTTTCTGATTTTATACCCTTAATTATTTAACCGCACACTTATGCCAACAGAAATTGAAACCGACATTTTAATAAACGCCACTCCCGAAAAAATCTGGAATATTTTAATTGATTTTAACGAATATCCAAACTGGAATCCTTTTATAAAATTGATTGAAGGAACAGTTAAAACAGGACAAAAAATAAAGGTTGAAATTGCTCCACCCGGAGCTAAAAAAATGATTTTTAAGCCTAAAGTTTTAGCCTTTGAAACCAATAAACGTTTCAGCTGGATTGGGCACTTATTATTTACTGGTCTTTTTGATGGCGAACATCAATTTGAACTTATCGACCATGGCAACGGAACAACTACCTTCAAACAGAGCGAAAAATTCAAAGGCATCCTTGTTCCTTTATTTAAAAGCCAATTGCATAATAATACAACCAATGGTTTTAATTTAATGAACGAGAAACTTAAAGAGATGGCTGAAAAATAAACTAAGTTTAAAATCAGTTTAGCGAAAAATTACCGTCATTACGCGCTAACACACGCAATGACGATAAAATTTTTATGAGGTCAACGTCCATTCTGGTCTTTCAAAATGGCAGGTATAACCATAAGGGTTCTTTTGCAAATAAGCCTGATGCTCTTCTTCCGCATTCCAGAAATCAGTTACCGGCACAACCTCTGTTACAATTTGGCCCGGCCATTTACCAGAAGCATTCATTTCAGCGATTAATGTTTTTGCAGTTTCTTCCTGTGCATCATCTGTAAAAAATATAGCTGATCGGTAGGACGTACCCACATCGTTTCCTTGCCTGTTGCGGGTTGTAGGATTGTGGATCATGAAGAAATATTCAAGCAGTTTCCTATAGGATAACTGTTCAGGATCAAACGTTATTTCAATAGCTTCGGCATGTGTACCATGGTTGCGGTAAGTTGCATTGTGCACATCGCCTCCGGTATAACCGACTACTGTAGAAATTACACCCGGATAATTACGGATAAGTTCTTCTACGCCCCAAAAACAACCGCCAGCAAGAATGGCTTTTTCAGTATTCATATCTATCTCCTTTTTTAATTAATTAAAAGTACGGCGATGAAGTGTAAATGGCAAACAGAAACTGCATTCAAAAAGCGTTTATGCCTTATGGATTTGCAAAATTACCAACCAACGACAAATTGAATATTTATCATTACAAGGCATAATTTTTCGGTAATTATGAATCAAAAACTGAATTTAATGTCCGTTGTTTCTCAATCTGCATCAAAAAAGTTTTCCACATTTCTAAAGTCCAAAATGCGATTTTGTCTAAAAACATACTTTAAACAGTTTAAACCTATTTTTTGCCTTAAGAGTACAAAAAGTGCCTAAATTTTAAAATCAGGGGCTTTTTACTAAATTTGAAATACACCAAAACCAAATTTATGTACCAATTAACAGTACCCGCCAATCGCGTTAACGAGTCTCTTAAAAAGCATATTTTAGCAGATGGTTTCGACCTAACCTACGATATGGAGAAAAGCCATGGCGCTTACATTTACGATTCGAAATACAACAGAACTTTACTTGATTTTTTTACCTGCTTTGCTTCCGTTCCTTTGGGTTACAACCACCCCAAAATGATAAATGATGAAGCTTTTAAAAGCAGTTTATTACAGGCGGCTATTGCCAATCCTTCAAACTCCGACGTATATACCCAACAATATGCACAGTTTGTTGAAACGTTTTCTCAGGTAGGCATTCCCTCCTATCTACCGCATGCCTTTTTTATTGCGGGCGGCGGCCTTGCTGTAGAAAATGCCATTAAAGTAGCTATGGATTGGAAAGTTCAAAAAAACTTTGCCAAAGGTTATACTGAGGAAAAAGGTTTTAAGGTTTTACACTTCGAAAAGGCCTTTCATGGCAGAACAGGTTATACCTTAAGTTTAACTAATACTTTACCCGATAAAACCAAATGGTTCGCAAAATTCGACTGGCCAAGGGTTAGTACGCCTGATGTTAAATTCCCATTGGAGGGTGATCACCTAAACCATGCCATTCAAACAGAAGAAACATCAATACAACAGGTTAAAAAAGCATTTGCTGATCATAAAGACGACATTTGTGCAATCATTATCGAACCCATTCAATCAGAAGGCGGAGATAACCACCTGCGTGAAGAGTTTTTAACACAGCTTAAAGCCTTGGCTGATGAAAATGATGCCTTCTTAATTTACGATGAAGTACAAACTGGAGTAGGCCTAACAGGAAAATTCTGGTGTCATCAGCACTTTGGAGAAAAAGCCCGTCCCGATATTATTGCTTTTGGAAAAAAAATGCAGGTTTGTGGTATTTTAGTAGGAAACAAAGTAGATGAGGTTGAAACAAATGTATTTAAAGTACCAAGTCGCATTAACTCTACCTGGGGCGGAAATCTGGTAGATATGGTACGTTCTACTCAAATTCTACAAATTATAGAAGAAGATAAACTCTGTGATAATGCAGCACAAATGGGTAATTATCTTAAAGATAACCTGGGAAAACTGGCACAGAAATTTGATAAAATGACGAATGTACGTGGCAGAGGCTTATTATGCTCTTTCGATTTCCCTGACAAAGAAATGCGCAATGCTTTTATAGCCAAAGGACTGGAAAACAATGTTATGTTTTTAGGTTGTGGTAACCAAACCATTCGCTTTCGCCCGGCTTTATGTATTGAGCAAAAACATATTGACGAGGGATTGACAGTTATGGAAAAAATATTGCCTTTATTGTAGGCATGAACAAAAAAATCCTTTCTTATTTAATTGTTGTGGTTGTTTTAGCTTTAACTTTCTTTATGGTGAGAGATACTTTTAACCAACCTGGCGCTGAAGATATGAAAGCCGGTTTTACCGAAGTTGTTAAATACAGAAACGCCAATAATACTGGCCCCGTGCAAAGGATTTATATTGTAACGGTTAAAGATAGCATTTGGAAAGAATTGCAGGACTACGGCAATTTAATGCCGCACACCAAATATGGGAATACCAAGGTTTACTTCTTTATGGAAAATACAGCAACACCCAAAACGCTGCAACCAGGAGAAGTAAACTTTGATTCTCAGTTTAATCAATCGTGTATAGCTTTATATGAAAAAAGCGCCATGAGTCAGGTTGCCTTTAATAAACATCCATTTTAACAACAGATTTTATTAGCATTAAATTATTAATTGGAAATGAACGGTTTGGTATACCTTGGCATCTTTAACCCCGCTTTCCCTTCTGCTGGTTGAAAAAATCCGCATCCGTTCCAATCGGGTTTAGCCCTTAATATATTTAATAAACTCAAAGGCGCTCTAAACATTCATCTTAATTTTATACAAATGCCGAAAAACCAGTTATTGCACGACCAACAATTAGCGTATTAATCTCTTTTGTACCTTCATAAGAATAAATCGCCTCTGCATCAGCTACAAAACGGGCCACATTATATTCGAGTAAAATACCATTGCCCCCCATTACCTCACGTGCTTTGCTCACCACATCGCGTGTGCGTAAAGAACAAAATACCTTAGCCAAAGAGGCATGTTCATCTTTAAGCAAACCCTGATCCTGTAATTGTGATAAACGATAACACAAGGTTTGCATTGCGGTTAGATTGGATAACATCTCCACCAAATGATTTTGAATCAACTGAAATGACGCAATGGGCTTTCCAAACTGTTTACGAGTGCGGGTATAATCCAGTGCATTTTCATACGCACCTCGCGCACAACCTACTGCCTGCCAGGCAACCCCTGCTCGGGTCATTTGTAAAACTTTAGCTGTATCTTTAAAAGAGTTGGCATTTTGCAGGCGATCAGCTTCCTCTACTTCGCAATTGGTTAAAGTAATAATCCCATTTTGCACAATACGTAGAGCCATTTTATCCTGCATTTTTTCTACAGCAAAGCCTGGGTTTTCCTTCTTAACGATGAATCCTTTTACTTCACCGCTGTCTTCATCTCTTGCCCAAATGATTAAAATATCGGCAAAAGTTGCGTTGCCTATCCATTTTTTCTGTCCGTTTAAAACCCACTTATCGCCAATTTTTTTGCAGGTTGTAGTTAAACCACCTGCCGCAGCAGACCCGACTTCGGGTTCAGTTAAACCAAAGGCGCCGATAACTTTAAATTGTTGCATTAAAGGCAACCATTGCTGTTTCTGCGCTTCTGAGCCACATAAATAAATAGACCCCATGGCTAAGCCACTTTGAACACCAAAGAAAGTAGAAATAGAAGTATCTATACGGGCCATTTCCATCGCCAATATGCCTTCCATCAGGTTAGATTTACCCGGACAACCATAACCTTTGTAAGTTAAACCACATATATTTAGCTCGGCGAGCTTCGGTATAATTTCGAAAGGAAATTCGGCTTTATTCCAATAATGGTTTACAATTGGCTTTACTTCCTTTTCTAAAAAGGCACGTACTTTTAGCTGTAGTTCCCGGTCTTCATCATTTAATGCTTCATCACCTAAATGATAAAAATCGCCTTCAATAGGTGGCAATTCTCTTTTTTTGTGAGATCCACCCATCATTTTCATCATGCCCTGGATTTGTTTATCATCTAAACTCGAAATGGTTTCGACCATTTTAGGGAGATCTACCTTTTTTGAAAGCGCTTCGAGCTTATCAAAATCTACATGTTTAAAAAGATTATATGCGTTTTTTAGAGAAGAAAATATATTGGCCATTATTATTCGTTTTTAGAGTAACAAATAAAGATGGCTTTTGTTGGATAGTTTTAACCAGCTCAATACTTAGCTCATCTAAGATCTATTTAACACCCCAACACAAGTCTTCTTAGTTGTCTAAAGTGGTAAACAAAAGTAATATTCCAGAACAACCTAAGATGCCAAAGGAAATCTAAGATCTATTTAACAACCCAACTCAGGTGTTCTTAGTTGTCTAAGGTGGTAAACAAAAGTAACATTTCCTGAACCACCTAAGACACCTAAGGGCATCTAAGATTTATTTAATACTCCAACTCAGGTGTTCTTAGTTGTCTAAGGTGGTAAATAAAAGTAATATTCCAGAACAACCTAAGATGCCAAAGGAAATCTAAGATCTATTTAATACGCAAACCCATATGTGTCCTTACCTGGTAAGATTAAAACAATTTTACCTTAAGTCAAATAAATTATCTACGCCAAGCAACTTCCTTGAAGTAAAGCCTTCCCCGAAGGTTGCGCCAATACTTTTACCAAATTCTCGAGCTCTGCCTATGGTACTTTCAAAAAACTCTGGAGAAGATATGTAAGTATCCAAACCATCAACATCTGGATTATAAAACTGGGTTTTAAAAGCCTGTATCGATTTAATTTTAGTATCCATAAAATCAGTAATATCCACAATTACATCAGGCTCAATGTACCTGTCTTGAATGTACTGCAATAACAACCTCGGACGGTGTGCGGCCTGATTTACTCCATCAACCACCGTTTCTATTTTAGGTAAGCCCGATAAAAAAACGGAATCATAAACCAAATCTCCTGCACGTCCATGATCTGGGTGGCGATCGTGTAAAGCATTACTTAAAATAATTTCGGGCTGATATTTACGAATGGCTTTAATTACTTCTAAGCGATGAAATTCATCATTCTGAAAAAAACCATCCCTGAATCTTAAATTTTCGCGGGCATGTAAGCCTAAAATTCTGGCCGATTCTTTAGCTTCTTCATCCCGCGTTTCTGCAGTACCACGTGTACCCAGTTCACCTCTCGTTAAATCTACAATACCAACTTTTCTTCCTTGGGCAATGTGTTTTAAAATCGTTCCCGAACAGCAAAGCTCAGCATCATCCGGATGAACGGCTATAACTAAAATATCTAATTTCATTAATTTAAAGGGAATTTTCGCCCAACAGGCGTTGAACTTTCTTTTTAATTTTTGAGCTTAATGGTTTTGTAAAAGGAAGAAAATAATCTTCAACCTCTCCTTTTTTATTCACCAGGAACTTATGGAAATTCCATCTCGGCTTCGAACTTAATTTCCCATTTTGCTTTTTGTCGCTCAGAAATTGATAAAGTGGGTGTGCGTGATCTCCACGAACCATAATTTTATCAAAAACAGGAAATTGAACACCGTGATTTATTTCACAAAAAGAACTGATTTCTTCTCCATTTAAAGGTTCCTGTTTACCAAAATCATTGGTAGGGAAACCTAAAATCTCAAAATCAGGATTGTTAATTTCATCCTTTAATTGCTGTAATTCTTTGAGCTGAGGGGTAAAACCGCATTCAGAAGCTGTATTTACAATTAAAAGAACTTTATTTCTGTAAGCCGATAAGTGTTGATCCTCACCGTTAATTTTTTTTACCTTAAATGGGTAAATATTTGGGATGGTTTCCTTCATTAGGCAATTTATTGATAGAATCCGGATGTACGAATAATGGATTCGATATCCCGGTCCTGATTAGGATCATAAGTACTTTTTAAATTATGACCAACTACACGTGCAATAATCTGATAAGAAAATGCGGCGAAACCACCTTTTGTTTGTTTAACAATATCGTAAGTGGTTCTTCCAACTTCTCTATCTATCAACTTGGTTAATATCTGTCCCTGGGCAATGGTTAACTCCTTTATTTCGCGGTTAAACATTTCCTTAATCTCTTTATCGCAAGCTTTAACCAGTTCTTTTTGTTTCTTTTTTTCTGTATTAACGACTAAATCCTGTTCCAGCTGCTCATATCTGCGTTTGGCATACAAAGCATATGGCATTACCTTTAAAACATTATAACGCAACCGGTTATAAGCAGCCTGTTCTTCCGGCGATTTCCAAATCCGTAAAGCATAAATGCTTACATCATTAAGCTGCATCCATGGAATCATAATTCCGTTATCATTTGTAGAAGCCACTCTAATCGTATCACTTTTACCCATTTTAGGGAAAACTGGTGCAACATTCTCCTGCGCTTTTAGCGAACAGCCAAAAATGATTACAATAAACAGAAAAAAGAGCCCTTTAAAATTCATAATTTTATACGTTGACAAAGTTAGGTGTTATTTCATATATTAGGTGTTTCATAGAACTAATATAAGTTTTATTCAATAATAAGACGCAATTTTTTACGCAAAAAATACAAATGAAAACAGAGTTAGTGATTGACTTAGAGGCTGAGAAACAAGAAATTCTAAAAAGATACAGGGCATTATTAAGGGCGAGTAAATCCACTTTACAACGTGGGGATAAAAAAGAAATCAGAAAAGCATTTGATATGGCCCTCGAAAGCCATAAAGACATGCGCCGGAAATCTGGAGAACCTTATATTTACCATCCAATTGCGGTAGCACAAATTGCTGCCGAGGAAATTGGCCTGGGCACCACTTCTATTGTATGTGCTTTATTGCACGATGTTGTTGAAGATACTGACATTACCCTTGAAGATATTGAGCGCGAATTTGGCAAGAAAACGGCCAAAATTATCGACGGTTTAACCAAAATATCGGGTGTTTTTGATACCAATAGTTCTTTACAGGCAGAAAATTTTCGTAAAATGTTGCTTACCCTTGCTGATGATGTTCGGGTAATTTTGATCAAACTTGCAGATAGGCTCCATAATATGCGGACGATGGATTTTATGCCTCGTCATAAACAACTTAAAATCGCATCAGAGACCATTTATTTATATGCCCCACTTGCCCATCGCCTGGGTTTATATGCCATAAAATCAGAGCTGGAAGATCTTTCCATGAAATATCTTGACCCTGATACCTATAAATTTATTGCGAAAAAATTAAATGAGAAAAAGGCTGAACGTGCTTTATTCATTAAAAAGTTCGTTGAGCCAATAGATGAAATTGTTCACGAACAAGGCCTGGTGGCCGATGTTTACGGCCGTCCAAAATCTATCCATTCCATTTGGAATAAAATGAAAAAGAAAAACATCCCATTTGAGGAAGTTTACGATCTTTTTGCCATCCGGATTATCCTGGATAGCGCACCTGAAAATGAAAAGGCAGATTGCTGGAAGGCTTATTCTATTGTTACCGACTTGTACCGCCCCAATCCTGATCGTTTACGCGATTGGGTTTCTTCCCCAAAAGGAAATGGTTACGAAAGTTTACACACCACGGTAATGGGGCCGAGAGGGCAATGGGTAGAAGTACAAATTCGTACCCAACGAATGAATGAGATTGCCGAAAAAGGTTTTGCCGCACACTGGAAATACAAAGAATCGAGCAATGATAACGGCCTGGATCAATGGATTCAAAAGGTTCGGGAAATGTTAAGCAATCCTGAGGCCAATGCCTTAGACTTTCTGGATGATTTTAAAATGAACCTTTTTTCAGATGAGATTTTCATTTTTACACCAAAAGGCGCCTTAATTCAATTGCCTTTAGGCGCAACCGCATTAGATTTTGCCTTTGAAATTCATACTGATGTAGGCGCTACCTGTATTGGAGCCAAAGTAAATCATAAACTGGTACCAATATCTTATAAACTTCAAAATGGCGACCAGGTAGAGATTATTACTTCTAATAAACAAACGCCTAAAGAGGATTGGTTAAATATTGTTGTTACAGCAAAAGCCAAATCAAAAATTAAATCATCTCTAAAAGAAGAAAAGCGCAAAATTGCTGAGAATGGTAAGGAGATATTAGAACGTAAATTAAAATCGCTGAAGATTACTTACAATACCGATAACTTAAACAAATTAAGCTACTTCTTTAAACTTCCATCTACACAAGAACTTTTTGTAAATGTGGCTTTAGGCAAAATAGAACTTAAAGACATTAAAGAATACCTGTCGAGCGAAAAAGAAATTGAAACCCGCGGACCTGAACGTCCGGAAAACTTATCCGTTGACGGGATAAAGAGTAAAATTAAAGGTTCAGAATCTGATATTTTACTGATTGGAGAAGACATGCAACGCATTGATTACACTCTTGCAGCCTGTTGTAACCCAATTCCCGGTGATGATGTTTTTGGATTTATTACGGTAAGTGAAGGCATCAAAATCCATCGAACCAATTGCCCTAATGCAGCACAGTTGATGGCAAATTATGGCTACAGGGTTGTTAAAGCCAAATGGAACAAACAACAGGAACTTACTTTTTTAACAGGCTTACACATTGTTGGTATTGATGATGTTGGTTTAATTAACAACATTACCCGTGTAATTTCTACCGATTTTAAAGTAAACATGCGCTCCATTACAGTTGATACCAATGAAGGAATATTTGATGGTTCGATTATGATTTTTGTAAATGATACCGAACACCTCGAAAACCTGATTAAGAATTTACTGAAAGTTAGAGGTGTTACAGGAGTAACCAGATTTGATGCTTAGATAGTTAGAAATCCGAACAACTAAATAGAGAGCAGTACAGGATCTCAATCTTAAAGAACCTTATTCAGACATACAAAAAAAAAATGAAGATACAATCTATAATTATTGGAATCATATTAGTAACTATAGCGTTTTATCTTGTTAAGACAAAACTACTAAATCAGCAAATTAAACCGGATAATAATACGGCAAGACCTTCAAATGAACATTTACGAAAAGAAGAACGCAAAAATGACAAGCTCGTTTTAGTTGAAAACATCTCAAACTTAGAAGTTGACAGTATTTTAAAAGGTTTTTGTAATGTGTATAACAAAGAGACCTTTCAGGCTCAACCAAGACTTTATAAACTTAAAGAAAACGAATTTGCAATTACCTTTCCATTTGACATAGATTTTGAGATCTATTGCTACTTCATAAACTATGTTCATTATCCAATGGGATTTAACAGGTCATTTTATGTAAAAGGCTGGACAACAACACAAAGCGGGCAAAATTGGGTAGCTGATAAAGTTACAAACAAAAAAGTAATGTTATTTATTCCCTCAGACGACACAGAACACGACAATGTATTTTTAACGACTTCCGACAATATTGGATACAAACTCGGTTTTGCAATGGGTGAGGAAAAACAATTTTTAGATCAACCCAAACAACATTTTATTTCTCCTGGAATGGAAATTAAAGATTTAATAAATAAAGAATACAAAGACTTCAATTAAAAAACTACTACTTACATTTATATTTGAAAATTGAACTCTGGATTTACAACCTTTGACTTTCCGACTCCGGACTAATCTTACAACAATTAAACAATTGAACGCTACAACAATCAAACAATTTACCTACCTTTGAATGGAGTTTAAAAACTATGTCTGAACAAAAAACAAATGAGCTCGTTCGCAAGATTTTTGAGGCTTATTTAGAAAACAAAAATCTTAGGAAAACGCCGGAACGTTTCGCAATATTAGAAGAAATCTATTCACGAGACGATCACTTCGACGTTGAAACCTTATACATTCATATGAAAAACCAAAAGTACCGCGTAAGTCGTGCTACGGTTTACAATACTTTAGAGTTATTGGTTTCGTGTGATTTGGTTACCAAGCACCAGTTTGGTAAAAACATGGCTCAATTCGAAAAATCTTATGGTTACCGCCAGCACGATCACGTAATTTGTATTGAATGTGGTAAAGTTGTAGAATTTTGCGATCCCCGTATCCATCAAATCCAAACGATGGTTGGTGATTTATTAAAATTCGATATCAAACACCATTCCTTAAATCTTTATGGCTTTTGCTCTGATTGTAGTGTAGCCAGAAAAGTTAGTGAAAATGCTGCTGAGGCTGCAAAAATTAAAGCAAATTAAATAAATCCACAAAATAAAACCAGTTTAATTTATTAATAATGACGCAAGTAGATGTACTTCTCGGCCTGCAATGGGGCGATGAAGGAAAGGGAAAAATCGTTGATGTTCTAAGTCCAAAATATGATCTTATCGCCCGTTTCCAGGGCGGACCAAATGCCGGACATACCTTAGAGTTTGATGGCAAAAAATTTGTCTTAAATACCATTCCATCAGGTATTTTTAATGAAAAAACCATGAACCTAATTGGTAATGGTGTTGTAATAGATCCTATTATCCTTAAAAGAGAGTTAGATAACTTAAAAAAAGCTGGCCATGATCCTGTTGGAGAAGGTAAATTGGTAATTGCACGTAAAGCCCACTTAATTTTGCCTACACATCAATTATTAGATGCAGCAAATGAAGCAAGAATGGGTAAAAATAAAATTGGTTCAACCTTAAAAGGTATTGGCCCAACTTATATGGATAAAACCGGTCGTAATGGTTTACGTGTTGGCGATACTACCCTTCCTGATTTCGCAGCTCGTTATGCTAAACTGGTAGAAAAACATACCGAAATTCTTTCGCATTATAATTTTGAATATGAATTGGCTGAAAAAGAAGCTGCTTTTTTCGAAGCCATCGAATTCTTAAAAACCATTCCTCATGTAGATAGCGAACATTTTGTTAACGGTTATTTAAAAGAAGGAAAAGCTGTTTTAGCTGAAGGTGCACAAGGAACTTTATTAGATGTTGATTTTGGATCATATCCTTTTGTAACATCAAGTAACACCACAACTGCAGGTGCTTGTACAGGTTTAGGTATTGCACCTAATAAGGTTGGTGCTGTTTATGGCATCTTCAAGGCTTATTGCACACGTGTGGGTGGCGGCCCATTCCCAACAGAATTAAATGATGAAGTTGGTGAAAATTTACGCCAGATTGGCCACGAATTCGGAGCAACAACAGGTCGCGCACGTCGTTGCGGATGGATTGATCTTCCTGCCTTAAAATATGCCATCATGTTAAACGGGGTAACCGAATTAATTATGATGAAAGCTGACGTTTTAGATGGTTTTGATACCATTTATGCCTGTACACACTACGAGCATAATGGAGAAACGATTGATTATATGCCGTACGACATTATTTCGATTGAACCAAAACCGGTATTAAAAGCAATTAAAGGCTGGAAAACTGATGTAACTAAAATTACTTCGACTGATCAGATCCCTGCTGAATTAACCGATTACATCAAATTTCTTGAAAAAGAATTAGAAGTGCCTGTTAAATTCTTATCAGTGGGTCCAGACAGGGCACAAACATTAGAGTTGAATTAATATAAAAGATCATTTATTTGAGTCGAGTCGTTATTCCGACCGCAGTAGAGCAATCTTTCGACGAGTATAAACAAATCATAAAAAAGCAATCCATTAAGTTGGATTGCTTTTTGTTTTTAGAACAGCAATTTTCTATAGCTTCAAAACTGGAGTTAATCAGGATTAGATAAATTGACATTTGGAGATTTTTATGATATTAATAAAAAAAGGTTTCTACTTTCCAATACAGCGCCATAAAGAATAAATAATCGGTCAGGATTAAATTAATTTCGTACAATTATCAGCGCTATTTTTACCTTTGCCGCAGCTTGAAAAACGCACAAAACATATCAGATTTTAAAGAAAAGGCATTGCACTGGGCAAATCAGTTTGATGTATGCTGTCTTTTGGATTCCAATCAATATAAAGACACTTACTCTGCTTATGATTTTCTTATCGCGGCAGGTGTTCAAAACGAATTAAAATGTTCTTCGGGCAATGCTTTTGACCAGTTAAAAGCATTTCATACAGAAAATAAGCAATGGCTTTTTGGTTTTTTAGGTTACGATCTTAAAAATGAAGTGGAAGAACTCCGGTCAAATAATTCAGATCACTTAAACTTCCCCGATCTTTATTTTTTTGTTCCAAAATTTTTAATTGCTTTTAAAGATGAAAAAGCGGAGGTTTTAATTGGGGTTAAATCTGTTTTAGATGAAATCCAAAATTTCAGAACCAAACCAACAAGAGCATTAAACAAGTTAAACATATTACAACGTTTAACTAAAAACCAATACCTTAATACGGTTGAAGGCTTAAAAAGCCACATTATTCGCGGTGATATTTATGAGGTTAATTTTTGTCAGGAATTTTTCGCTGAACATGCAGAAATAGACCCCGTTTGCACATTTGAATTGCTGAATGCCATCTCGCCTACTCCCTTTGCCGGTTACTTTAAAGTTCATGATCAGTACATTTTATCTGCCACGCCAGAACGTTTTTTATGCAAACGTGGTACAAAATTAATTTCTCAACCCATAAAAGGAACAGCTAAAAGAAGCCATGATCTGAAAGAAGATGAGCAGATTAAACTTCGTTTAAGAAATGATCTTAAAGAACAAACAGAAAATGTAATGATTGTTGATTTAGTGCGTCACGACCTTACTAAATCTGCTGTAAAAGGCTCTGTTAAAGTTGATGAGCTTTTCGGAATTTATACTTTCCCTCAGGTACACCAAATGATTTCGACCATAAGTTGCAATTTAGCACCTGATGTACACTTTATTGATGCAATTAAGAATGCCTTTCCAATGGGCTCCATGACGGGCGCACCAAAGGTTAAAGCCATGCAGTTAATTGAGGAATATGAAGTTACCAAGAGAGGTGTTTATTCTGGTTCTTTTGGTTGCATTAGTCCTGATGGAGATTTCGACTTTAATGTTGTCATTAGAAGCATTTTATACAATGCGGAGGCCAAATATTTATCTTTCCAGGTTGGTGGTGCAATTACCTACCAATGTAATGCTGAACAGGAATATCAGGAATGCCTGTTAAAAGCAAGTGCTATTTTGAAAGTATTAAAAAATTAATTTCCCTAACTTATCAACAATACAAGCCAAAAGTAATCAGGTTGGTAAAGTCATTTTCAACTCCTTGAAAAACAAAAAAAGTCTTAGCGAAATGCTAAGACTAAGTTATTGTTAAATCTGAAGGATTAAATTAAGACTTCTTTTTCTTAACAGGAGTTTTTACAGGCACTTTTGTAGCAGAAGGAACTTTATAATATTTAAGTGCTTCAGGTAAATCCTGAGAAATTTGCTGGATACGATTAGCATCTGTAGGGTGTGTACTAAAAAACACAGGTGGCTTAGCCTGACCTTCACCAGCCACAGCCATTCTTTTCCAAAAATCTACAGCCCTTTCAGGATTATAACCTGCCATTGCCATAAAAGAAAGTCCCATTCTATCAGCTTCTGATTCTTGTGCTCTTGAATTAGGCAAAATATAACCACCTTGCACACCTAAACCAAAAAGCTGATTAACAGTAGATTGTGTAGCTTCTGATTTCCCACTGGTGGCTGCTCCTACTACCGCAGCTCCAATTTGTGCTGTTTGCATCTGCGAAGCTCTTTGTAGAGAGTGTTGTGCAATAGCATGTGCAATTTCATGCCCCATTACGGTTGCCAAACCTGTTTCATCTTTGGTAACTTTTAAAATACCCGTGTAAACAGCTACCTTTCCACCTGGCATACACCAAGCATTAACCTCGGGGCTTTCGATCAAATTAAACTCCCATTTGTAGTTCTTTATTTGCTCTCCAAAACCATTGGTATTCATGTATTGCGTAACCGCAGCAGCAATTTTATTTCCTACTGATTTTACCATTTGGGCATCAGCAGTATTCGCAGAAACAACCTTAGTGCCTGGATCACTTAATAACTGTGAATAACCTAATGCAGCTTGCTGCTCTAATTGAGATGGATCTACGCCAAACGTAGAAAATTTTCTTCCTGTTAAAGGAACAACTGAACTTGAACAAGCGCTTAACAAAATAGTTGCAGCGACACTTGCTGTTAATAATATTTTTTTCATGAGTTTAGTGTTAATCCGTTATCTGATGCCTGATTTAAATATACCTATTAACAGGAGCATTTAAATTAAGTTTTATCGAACGAATAATTTGTTAGTTAATTAGTCTTTTTCCTAAACAAATACACTTTGGATTCTTTGCCCTTCAGCAACCTTTCGAGGTTTTTTTGATGGGTAACGAGGATTAAAATACATACAACCATACCATACAACACTTCAGATTTTATGGATACATGGAAGAGAAATACGATACTAAGCGGAAAAGTAAAACCTGCGCATATCGAACTCAAGGAAACATATTTTGTTAAAAGCAATACCACCACAAAAACCAGAACACAAAGCATAGATGCTGAAAAGTTAACTGCCAAAATCATTCCAAAAAGAGTAGCAACTCCTTTTCCTCCTCTAAAACCAGCAAAAACAGGAAACAAATGTCCCATTACGGCGGTTACACCTAAAGCGAGTTGATAATTGACAAAAACAACTGAATTTTGTGGTCCTGTTACCGACATGCCTATTAAATAAGCAAGGTTTGTTGCTGTATAACCTTTAGCAATATCGATAATCATTACGGTTATACCTGCTTTTTTACCCAGAACCCGAAAGGTATTGGTAGCACCGGCATTACCGCTGCCATATTCTCTAACATCTACACCATAAAAGGCCTGTCCTAACCATACAGCCGTTGGTATTGATCCAAATAAGTACGCTACCAAGAGAGCGCTGAGAGAATAAACCGTAACCATAGCCTACAATGATACAAAAAATAAGCCTCTTATTTTATAGCAAACCACAGTTAATATGCTTTTAAGCTCATATCCAGACTCTTTACTGAATGGGTAAGTGCACCCATAGAGATAAAATCAACACCGCAAGCGGCATATTCGGCTACATTTTCTTCAGTAATTCCGCCCGAAGCCTCCGTAACAAAACGCCCGTTAATTAAATGAACGGCTTGGTTTAAACGATCAAAACTAAAATTATCCAGCATAATACGGTCAACGCCACCAATAGCTAAAACCTGATTCAGTTCTTCAATATTTCTAACTTCAATCTCAATTTGTAAAGATTTTTGTGCATTCGTTAAATATTTTTGTGCAGCCTGAATTGCATTTGCAATACCTCCGGCATAGTCTACATGATTATCTTTAATTAAAATCATATCGTACAAACCAATGCGATGGTTAACACCGCCACCAATTCTAACAGCCCATTTTTCTAAGTAGCGTAATCCTGGCGTAGTTTTCCGGGTGTCTAAAATTTTAGTTTTGGTATCTTTAAGTAAAGCAACAATTCTGCTGGTTTTGGTCGCAATGCCACTCATGCGCTGCATGCAATTTAAAACCAATCTTTCTGCAATTAAAATAGAATGGGTGCTTCCGCTTACGGTAAGTGCAATATCACCAACTTTAACCTGGGAACCATCTGTTAATAAGACATCAACTTTTAAATTGGCATCAACCACTTTAAATATTTCAACAGCCAGTTCTATCCCTGCTAAAATGCCATCTTCTTTAAGAATAAGTTTGGCTTTACCCTGGGTATTGGCTGGAATGGTAGATAATGAAGTATGATCGCCATCACCAACATCTTCGGTAAGGGCATTTTTTATAAACTGATCGACTAATTGTTTGTCCAAAATAGAAATATTTATGCCGTAAAAATAAGAATTATTTGTTATCAGGCAATTTATGATCGCCGATTAACAACCTTCAAATAAATGAAAAGTAAAATTAATCTTTAGCGGGCTCTATTCTCAATTCCGTAATCAGGAAATCAGCATTAAACTTCTTCATGGTTATAGAAATCCGGAATGTTTCTTTGGCGGTGCTTAGAAGAATAACTCCAAAACGGTAACTTGGGTTGGTATTTATTTTATGGAAGATACTGGTTTTAACCGGTGGGTGTTTAATAAAAAAATCTCTTAATATTTGCTCTCCCTGTGCTTTAGAGTATACATCTTCTTCATCAACGATGATCAATTCAATAGTTGAAGCGAATTTTTTAGCAATTTCTTTGGAGTTACTTGCCTTAAAATACGAAGACAAATCATCTATAATATCCGCCTGAAAGGCTGCAGGACGATAAATTGAAGTAATAGAGATAAACAATAAAAATAAGCTCCGGATCATTTCTGTATTTTATACATAACACCACAGCTAAAATTATGCCATTAGCTTATCAAAAAAAGGAATTGTTGATTTATATCACCTCCAATAAAGCTATATTTGCTTTTGTAAATAAAACATTAAAACATGTTAAGCACCAAAATGTTTTAATATTATTATAATTATTTAATTGAACATGACAAAAAATAAAAAACTCGCGCTTATTATTTTAGATGGTTGGGGCTACGGAAAACAAGACAACTCTGATGCTGCATATGCTGCCAACACGCCTTTCTTTGATTCGTTGTTAAAAAAATATCCAAATTCAAAACTGGAAGCTTCCGGAGAAGCCGTGGGTTTACCTGCCGGTCAAATGGGAAATTCGGAAGTTGGGCATATGAATTTAGGTGCCGGGAGAGTTGTGTATCAAGAACTTGGCCGTATAAACAAATCCATTACCGATCATGAATTGCATCGCAATCCGGTTTTACTGGAAGCTTTTGACTATGCTAAAAAAAACAACAAGCCTGTACACTTTATAGGCTTGGTATCAAACGGTGGCGTACATGCCCATATAGAACACTTAAAAGCCCTTAGTGATGCTGCTCAGGAAGCAGATTTAAATAAAGTTTTTATTCATGCTTTTTTAGATGGCCGCGATACAGATCCTAATTCTGGCTTAGGCTTTATCGCTGATCTTCAAAATCATATTCAAGGTTCTTCAACTAAAATTGCTTCGTTGGTAGGTCGTTATTATGCAATGGATAGAGATAATCGCTGGGAGCGCGTTAAACAAGCCTATGATGTAATGGTTAATGGTGTTGGAGAAAAAACTCAGGATGCTTTAGCCGCCATTGAACAATCATATAAAAATGGGGTTACCGATGAGTTTTTAAAACCAATTGTTTTAACACAGGATAACGGTGCACCCGTAGCAACGATTCAGAATGACGATGTTGTAATTTGCTTTAACTTCCGTACCGATAGAGGCCGGGAAATTACAACCGCCCTAACACAGAAAGATTTTCCTGAAAAGCAAATGCATAAACTGCCATTGTACTATGTAACCATGACAACTTATGACGAAAGCTTTGAAAAAGTAAATGTAATTTTTACCAAAGATGATTTGAGTAAAACGCTGGGCGAAGTTTTAGCCGGAAACCAGAAAAATCAAATCCGCATTGCCGAAACGGAGAAATACCCACACGTTACCTTCTTCTTTTCAGGTGGCCGTGAAGCAGAGTTTGAAAATGAGAAACGCATCCTTATACCTTCGCCAAAGGTTGCTACCTACGATTTACAACCTGAAATGAGCGCTGCAGGTATAACTGAAGCCATTACAAAAGAATTGGAAAGCGGATGGGCAGACTTTATCTGTTTAAATTTTGCAAACCCTGATATGGTAGGCCATACCGGCGTTTTTGAAGCGGTAATTAAAGCAGTTGAAACGGCCGATAAATGTGCTGAAACTGTAGTAAATAAAGGTTTAGAAAATGGCTATTCTTTCATTCTATTAGCTGATCATGGCAACTCAGAATTTATGGTTAACCGTGATGGATCGGCAAATACAGCACACACCACAAACCTGGTTCCTTGCATTTTAATTGATAACGATTACAAAAGTATTGCTGATGGCAAATTAGGCGACATTGCTCCTACCGTTTTAAAAATATTAGGTGTTGCCATTCCAGAAGAAATGACAGGAAATGTTTTAGTATAATGACGAAAAACCGCTACATTTTGGTATTTGCACTGGCATTCTTCTCCTGTAACCAGCAGAAAGAATCAGAAGCAAATACCGATTTACTGTACTTTGATACCAAAGGCTATTTTGAAAAAGAGGCCTCACGATTGAAAGAAATGAATCCTTTGGTCCAAAAATCTGTTTTCATCAATGGCTCAACAGAAAATAAAGCCACAAAAATTAGCGACTGGGAAAAGGAACTTTCTACATTTATAGATGCTGATATTAATAAAACATCGTGGAAAGGCAGTTTTAAAGTAAATAAAACTGCTACTGCCGACAATTACACATCTGACAACAGAAAGATTCCTGTAAAAAGAATTACAGTAGTTAAACTAAATGGTAAAATTACCCGTATCGAAATCATCCGGGAGAATAAAAATATCATTTACCACTCTACCGATACACTGTCTTACTTCCCTGATAGCTTATATGAAATCAGGAAGCAACAAAAAATCAAATTGCTTAATCCTAAAAAATACATCATTATAGGAAAGTTGAAATAAAAAAAAGGAGCTTTGAAAATTCGAAGCTCCTTTTTTTTAGTATTTCTGTTCTTATTTTAAACTGGCTATCTGAGCTTTGTCATAAGTAATCCAGTCGATAATATCCTTTCTTAAAGGCTGCATGGTTAAAACCTTCTGAAAATCGGCAATAGAATTGTTAAACAAAGCTACACAAGCAACTTTTTCAGGTCCTTTTTTAGCCTTGTACGATCTGAAAATAGCATAATCTTTATAAGCAAGCGCCCTGTTTTGAAGACCTTGAGTATCTTCTTCTCCACTAATTTCAATTGCCTTTGTAAAATCTTTAATCGCTGTGGTATAAAAACTTTCCCGCATTTGACTTAATGATTCTTTAGGATCATTCGCGATGTTTAACCTGGCCTTACCCCTGTAATAATAAGCCGAAACCTCTGTTGGTTTTAAAATAATTAAACGACTATAAGTTGCTATAGAATTTTCAAAATCTCCTTTCTGGAAATAAGAGTAACCAAGCATTTTTAAAACATCTGCATTGTTAGGATCTTTGGTATCGGCTTTTTCCAGCTGTGCTATAGCAGTTTTATAATCACCTTTCATCATGGCCTGCATACTCTTATCAGAACTGTTTTGGGCAAAAGCACCGCTTGATGAGAAAATAATTAATCCTAAAATGGTTTGTTTAAAATAGTTCATGTATTAATAATAAGTTAACAAATCTAACGCATCAGTTAAGATTTCCATAGAATATATTGCGCAATATAATCGAAATCCGATAATTTAAAAGATTTTTATTTTTCTTTAACTAAACTTACCCACGTAAACAACATAAACGTTAAATATTGGTTTATATGATTGTCTGTCTAAAATATTTAAAATTCTACTGCCTTTTTAACATAAGATTAATATAATTTTCACTTTGGCACAAGAGTTGAATTTATTATCCTGTTAAGTAATATAAACAAACTTTTAACGATCGAACTGCCAGTTTGTCGTTATATATAAATTCAAGAATGAGTAAAAACGATATATTTGATTTCAATTCTGCAATGCCCATGATAAACGAGGATACCGAATTTTTCCCGCTAATGTCTCAACAGGATGAGGAAGATATGAACAATGAGGAGACTCCTGAAATATTGGCCATATTGCCGTTAAGAAATACAGTTTTGTTTCCTGGTGTAGTAATTCCAATTACGGTTGGCAGGGATAAATCAATCAAATTAATTAAAGAAGCGTACAAAGGAAATAAGATTATTGGGGTTGTATCTCAAAAAGATGTTTCTATTGAAGACCCTACGTTTGACCAGTTAAATAACGTTGGTACGGTTGCCAATATCATTAAGCTGTTGCAAATGCCCGATGGAAATACAACAGTGATTATCCAGGGTAAGCAACGTTTCAGGTTATTAGAAGAAGTACAAAATGAGCCTTACATTAAGGCAACCGTTAAAAAATTTGAGGAACAAAAGCATAAAACGGATAAAGAATTTAAAGCATTAATTGCCTCTATCCGTGAAATGTCTTCTCAGATTATACAACTTTCGCCCAACATACCAAGTGAGGCCAGCATTGCGCTAAAAAACATAGAAAGTAATTCATTTTTGATCAATTTTATTTCATCAAATATGAATGCCGAAATGGCGGATAAGCAACAAATCCTTGAAATGGATAAATTGCAGGAAAGAGCGCAAAAAGTAATGGAGCTTTTAATGGTAGAGTTGCAAATGCTTGAGCTGAGAAATCAGATTCAGTCTAAAGTTCGTACCGATCTTGATAAGCAACAACGCGATTATTTCTTAAATCAGCAATTGAAAACCATCCAGGAAGAACTTGGAGGAAATTCTGCAGATTTAGAATTTGATGCTTTACAGGAAAGAGCAAAGAAGAAAAAGTGGGCCAAACCAGTTGCCGAGCATTTTGACAAAGAATTGGATAAGCTTGGCCGTATGAATCCGGCAGCACCAGATTATTCCATTCAGTTAAACTATTTGGAATTGCTTTTAGATTTGCCCTGGAGCGAATTTACTAAAGACAATTTCGACCTTAAAAGAGCACAACGTATTTTAGATAAAGACCACTTTGGCTTAGAAAAAGTTAAACAACGTATTATAGAATATTTAGCGGTTTTGAAGCTTAAACGCGATATGAAAGCGCCTATTTTATGTTTGGTTGGCCCTCCGGGAGTTGGTAAAACATCTTTAGGAAAATCAATTGCCAAAGCTTTAGGGCGTAAATATGTACGTATGGCATTAGGTGGTATTCGTGATGAAGCCGAAATTCGTGGTCACCGTAAAACCTATATCGGTGCAATGCCCGGTCGTATTATTTCATCTATCAAAAAGGCAGGTGCAGATAATCCTGTTTTTGTACTGGATGAGATTGATAAAGTTGGTACCGACCACCGTGGAGATCCTTCTTCGGCTTTGCTTGAAGTTTTAGATCCAGAACAAAATAGTGCCTTTTACGATCATTATGTAGAAATGGACTATGATTTATCCAATATCTTGTTCATTGCAACTGCAAATTCTTTAAGCACCATACAACCTGCCTTGTTAGATCGTATGGAAATTATCGAAGTAAACGGATACACCATTGAAGAAAAAGTAGAAATTGCCAAAAAGTACCTTTTACCAAAACAAAAGGAAAACCATGGCTTACAAAATAAAGACATTAACCTTAAGCCCGCTTTAATTGAAAAAGTAATTGAAGATTATACCCGAGAATCTGGTGTACGTGGTTTAGAGAAAAAAGTAGGCTCGCTGGTGCGTGGCGTTGCAACAAAAATTGCAATGGAAGAAGAATACAGTCCAAACTTAACAAATGAGGATGTTGAACGTATTTTAGGCGCCCCTATTTATGATAAAGATTTATATGAAGGTAATGAAGTTGCCGGAGTGGTTACAGGTTTAGCCTGGACCAGCGTTGGTGGCGACATTTTATTTATAGAATCGAGCTTAAGCCCGGGTAAAGGTAAATTAACGTTAACGGGTAATTTAGGCGATGTAATGAAAGAATCAGCGGTAATTGCTTTGGCTTATTTACGTGCACATGCTGCCGAATTTGGCATTGATTATTCGTTATTCGACAGTTGGGACGTTCATGTACACGTGCCCGCTGGCGCAACCCCTAAAGATGGCCCTTCTGCTGGGGTAACGATGCTCACTGCTTTAACATCTGCTTTTACACAACGCAAGGTAAAACAACATTTAGCCATGACAGGTGAGATTACCCTGCGCGGTAAAGTTTTACCGGTAGGCGGAATTAAAGAAAAAATATTAGCTGCAAAAAGAGCAAATATTAAAGAAATTATCCTTTGTAAAAGCAACCGCAAGGATATTTTAGAAATTAAAGAAAGCTACATTAAGGATTTAAAATTCCACTATGTTACTGAAATGAGCGAGGTGATTGATTTGGCTTTAACTAAAAACAAGGTTAAAAAACCTTTAGACTTGAGCATTAAAATTGCACCAATTGTAAACTAATTTGTAATCTTTTGGCTTAACAGTCAATAATTTCAGTTACAATAAATACTTTTACAGCCCGGGATCAAACGCCCGGGCTTTTTTATGAAATTAATTTTATCCTTGCTTTGCTTTATTTTTATTTCTTTAAGTGTTACAGCGCAAAGTTTTAAAAACGAATTTGGCTTTAAAACCGAAAACGATGCTTATTTAGCAACCCTAAACGATAGGTATTATACCAATGGCTTATTTATTTATTTCCGCAGGGCAATAAATCCTGAAAAATTTACGGATAAGATCGAAAAGAAAACCTACGAAATTTCTATCGGACAAAAAATGTATACACCCTATTGGGGATCTGTTCCAAATAAGGAAGATCAGGACCGGCCTTTTGCAGGATATTTATATGCTGGTGGTGCATTTTCTATTTTTTATAAAAAGGAAAGTGTTTTAAAATTAAGTGCTGAAATTGGAACTGTCGGCCCTAATTCGCTGGCACGCGATGCGCAAAAATTCCTTCATCAAACTGTTGGGTTTTACACTCCGGCTGGCTGGGACTACCAAATTAAAAACGAGATTGCCCTTAACCTGTCTGGAAACTACAGCAAACTGCTTTACCGCAGCAACAATAACATTATCGATTTTAGTGGACAGGGTTATGCCAACCTGGGAACCACATTTTCGGGTTTAGGTACATCTGTATTGTTTAGGGCCGGAAAACTAAACCAGCTTTTTAACAGTGCCTACCATAATGCTGTAATTGGCGAATCTAAAACGAAAATGCTAAACAAATCTGAGTTTTTCTTTTATTTAAAGCCCCAGTTAAACGTTGTAGCTTATGATGCAACCATACAAGGTAGTTTATTTAACAACAACAGCCCGGTAACTTTTGGTGTTAAACCCATCGTTTTTGAACAGCAATTTGGATTAAATTATAGTTCGAGACGATTTACAGCTGACTTTAACGTAATTTTTAAAACTAAGGAAGTTAAAAGCGTGGCAAAAGCACAAAATTACGGCGGCTTGAGTTTGTATTACAGATTTGGAAAAATATAAAAGAAATTATCTTTCAATAAATGGCCGTAAAAAATCAATCGAAACTTGGTTTTTTACGGCTCTCTTTTTTAAGTGAAGTTACCGATTTTGTTTTTAAGCGCTTTTGAATAATGACCTTCGGAATTTTTGTTGGCTTCCGCTTTTTCTGTACAATTAACGAACGTTTTAATAAATCAAGCAGTTTTGCTACCGTTTTTTCTTTATTCAAAAGCTGGCTTCTGTCTTCCTGAGAAACAATATGCAACAGTCCTTCTGTATCTAAACGGTTTTCAAGCCTTGATTTTAGCAACAACTTTTCTTCATCTGTAAAACAATCAGCTTCCTCCAGGTTAAAAACAAGTTCAACCTTACTCGAAACTTTATTTACATTTTGCCCACCTTTACCTCCACTTCTTGATGTTTTAAAAGCAGCCGACTTTAATATTTCTTCTCTTGTGGGTAACATTCCACAAAAGTATAAATTGCCTTAACAATTAAAAACTTTATTCCTCTTCTTTACTTTCGCTTACCTTGGTTCTTAAACCCACAATATCTTTATCAAGCTGATAAATTCCGCCTCTGTCGTTACCAACAAGCTGTAATTTTTCCAACATCGTTTTAGCCATTTTTTCTTCTTCAAGCTGCTCGTCTAAATACCATTGCAAGAACTTAAAGGTTAAGTAATCTTTTTCATTTAATGACAATTCAACCAAATCGTTGATACTTTTAGAAACCAGCAATTCATTGTCTAAAAAATCCTGAAAAACCTCAACAACCTGGTTGTAATTATTTTTAGGCATATCCAGCGCAGTAATAACGGCGTGTCCATCTCTATCGTTTATATAATGAATTAACTTAAGCATATGATGACGTTCTTCATCGCTTTGCTTGTAAAAAAACTCTGTATAACCTTCAAGCCCTGGCTGTGTTTCTAACCACGAGGCAATACCAAGATACACCTGCGATGAATCTGCTTCTAATTTAACCTGATTATTCAGGGCCACCAACATTCTTTCTGATAGTAACATAATATTAATTTTTAAGTTTAAACAGTCTGTACAGCTTAATGTTTCAGCTAAACCTTGTTTAGAATTCTTCTTTATACACTTAAAAAATTCATCAATACCTTTCTATTTTTTTACCTTTGCAGGCGATGAGAAAAAATGTAGTAGTAGCAATCGATGGCTATTCATCTTGTGGAAAAAGTACTTTGGCTAAGGCACTGGCTAAAAAATTAGGTTTTATTTATGTAGATAGCGGTGCCATGTACAGGGCAGTAACGTTATATTTCATAAGAAACAAAATCAATATTGCCGATGATGCCAGCGTTACTGATGCATTAAAGCACATTGAGTTGAATTTCCATTCGCGCGATTACGAATCTCACATTACATTAAACGGAGAAGAAGTTTCTGATGAAATCAGATTAATGCCGGTTTCAGAAAACGTGAGTGAAGTATCTGCCCATAAAATTGTGCGCCATGAAATGGTAAAACAGCAACAAAGAATGGGGAAATCTAAAAATATTGTGATGGATGGACGCGATATTGGCACAACTGTTTTCCCTGATGCTTCGGTTAAATTTTTCATGACGGCTGATCCAAAAATCAGGGCGGAACGCAGGTTTAAAGAGCTTGAGAGCAAAGGCAATAATAAAACAACTTTAGAAGAGGTTTTTGAAAACCTGGCTCATCGTGACTATGCTGACACAACCAGAAAAGAAAGCCCTTTGGTAAGAGCCGACGACGCTACAATTTTAGACAATACCGAACTTACCCAAGAAGAGCAGCTGGCTTTCGCTTTAGATAGAGTTGAACCTTTATTGGCTCAATAACCCGAAGTTTATCGTCATTTCTGAGCCTTAATTTTCAGGAGGTAAAACAGTTTTATTAGAAATTGTATGAGGCATTGCAGCTGGTTCTTAGCCAAATTAGTATTTTTTGGGACAAAAAAAATTCATATTTTTAGCATCTAACCTAAATGTACCTATGAAAATAAGATCGATATGCCTCCTTGCATTATTTTTATCTATTGCACACCTAAACGCCAGTGCTCAAAAAGGCTGGATTAACCTTTTTAATGGAAAGGATTTAAAAGACTGGAATATTAAAATCTCTAAACATAATTATAACGAAAACTATGCGAATACTTTTCGGGTAGAAAATGGCTTATTAAAAGTAAGTTATGATGGTTATCAGGATTTTGACAAACAATACGGGCATATCTTTTATAAAAAACCTTTTTCTTATTATTTATTAAGGGTTACCTACCGTTTTATTGGCGAACAGGCTAAAGGTGGCGAAGGCTGGGCTTTAAGAAATAGTGGCGCAATGCTCCACTGCCAGGCTCCAGAAACCATGCTTAAAGATCAGGATTTTCCAATATCCGTTGAAGGGCAAATTTTAGGTGGCGACGGTGAACATGAACGCCATACCAGCAATGTATGTACACCTGGCACACAGATTGTTTATGAAGGTAAATTATTTACCCCACATTGCCTTGATTCCAAATCTAAAACCTACGCCGGCGATCAGTGGGTTACAGCAGAATTTTTGGTTCTTGGCGATTCAGTAATTAAACACATCATTAACCATGAAGTAGTGCTGGAATATACCAAACCGCAAATTGGTGGTGGAAACGTTGCCAATTTTGACCCGAAAGTAAAAGTTGATGGCAAAGCATTAACCGGCGGCTATATTTCTTTGCAAAGCGAGAGCCATCCTATTGAATTTAAAACGGTGCAACTATATAATTTAGAACCCTTTGCAAAAGATAAAGTGAAATTAAATGGGGTGTTGGATAAAATTTTAAAAGAATAAAAGATTAATTTTCTTTTCATTATGAAATAAGCCAAATTTAGCATTCAGTTTATGAAAAAGTTAATTTCGATTATACCAATATTTCTTATATCTGCCAAAATATTTGCTTGTTCTTGTGCACCTTATCAAACAACACAACATTTTTTATCAGCTGATTTTGTTGCAACTGCAGAAATTAAGACAACCTATACAAACGATGTTGGTCATGAATATTACCGAACCGATATTATTATTAAAAATCTCTATAAGGGAAACTCTATAAATTCAATTAATGTAGATGGTTTTAATAAAGTGAAAGATAAATGGAGTTCTTGCGATATCATCCTTGTCCCTGGCAGCAAATGGTTAATATTTGGTTATAAAGATAGAAATGGGTACATATCATCTGGATTTTGCAGTATGCGAAGAGCCGATGATTATTACTTTAAAAACCAAAAGATACCATTTATTCTGCAAACATTAAAAGAAAACTCAAATCAGTTAGCTGAAAAATACCCACGCTCTTCTCCTCGCCTCTCGTACGAGAATTATAAAACATTCGGCAGCGAAAAAATTGGTGACTATACACTTGTTTCAGTAAAATTAGATCCTAACCTAAACGTTGTTAATGTTCATTTCTTCACTAATGATAACGATACTGCAAAAAAAAGAATTGAAGCTGAAATAAAAAAATACCCTTTTAAGGAATATGTAAAGAAAAACAATATCAACGCAAAAAATGGTTTTTACTACATCTATGAACTTAACCCATATAGCAATATTGTTGAACCGGATTTAAAGCGCTATTAATCTTCCTTCATTTCGTATATACGAAGCTAAATCATTTCTTTTTTTAATCTTCTTTAGCCTTATAGAAAGTATTTCATACTTTTGAGGCATTTGGTACACGCTCGCTTGCTACTTTAATTACCTATGATTATGAAAAGAATATTCCTGTTTATTGCTTTAATTACTTTATCTATAAATTTAAGTGCACAAGATTTGTACCGTGTAACGGCAGATAAATTAAGGGTAAGGGAAACAAACGATCCAAAAAGCAAAATCATAGGTTTTATTCCGGAGAATGAAAATGTTGCGGTTCTCGATTCTACAAATGCAACCTACTTTAAGGTTAAGTTAACCAATGGTGAAGGCTGGGTAAGCAAAGAATTTTTAACAAGAATTAGTCCGGTTCATACTAAGCCTGTAGTAAAACCGGTACCGGTTGAAGCGCCTAAAGTTGCTGCTGATCATTCTAATCTGATCTTTTTTGCTGTTGTAGCCCTGATCTTGTTTGTTATATTATTTTTTATATTTAAGTATTTAAGACAAAACCGAATTCTAATTGCTTTTGCTACATTGGTTGTATTGGTAACCGGCTATTTCTGCTACATTACTTTTATAAAAGAAAAAGTGGTTACCGGTTCTTACACCAGCAGCGGAGATGCGCAGTACCAAAGTTTCGATTTCAAAACGAAAGATTCTGTTGTAGTTAAGGATATCTATGTTGATTCGTTATTTACGGCACATTATGTAATTGAAGGCGATATGATTAAATTGCAACAGGATCAAAATACCATCCTATTGTTAATCAGGGATGAAAATACTTTAATTGGTGAAGGTTTTACAAAAGGAACATTTGTTAAGCACTAAATTTAGCTGAGTTTGTTGCCCTAACCTTGTTTTATAAACCTGATAGAGCTAAATAGCCCACATTCCGGTTTTACGTCGGAGCGACTATAAGCGATAGCAGGACTGGCGTTCTAAAAGTATTACTAAACATTCATTTTCAAATAATTACAAAAAGCAATCCAGCGCAAACTTGGTTTTTAGGGCTTATATTTTGAAATAAATTCATAATAATGAACTAAGCTTTCTTAATGCGCTAAAAATCAGCAACATTTATTAAAAAAATCTTTTCTATTAATTAAAAAATTTTTACCTTTGCAGTCCCTAAATAGGGAAAAAAGGAGATAATTAATTAATGGCTAAAAAACAAGTAGCAGAAAAAGAACTAGCAGCTAAGACAGCTGAACTTCAGGATGCAGGCGGACGCTTGACTGAAAAAGAAACTATTGAATCAGAAGCTGATTCAGTATCGATCGAATCGATCAAATCATCATTAGCAACACCAACAGAAGATTTTGATTGGGATGCAGATGAAAAAGTTTTCGGTAATTACAATGATGCAGACCGTAAAAAGTTTGAAGATATGTATGCTGGAACCTTCAATCAGATCACTAAAGGTGAAATTATCAGTGGTATTGTTGTTTCAATTAACAACAAAGACGTAGTATTAAACGTAGGTTTCAAATCTGACGGTTTAGTTTCTACTTCAGAATTCCGTGATACACCGGATCTTAAAATTGGCGATTCAGTTGACGTTTTCGTTGAAGCACCAGAAGATGCTAACGGTCAGCTAATCCTTTCTCGTAAAAGAGCTAAAACTCAAAGATCATGGGAAGCTATTAACGAGGCACTTGAAAATGATAGAATCATCAATGGTTTTGTAAAAAGCCGTACTAAAGGTGGTTTAATTGTTGATATCATGGGCGTTGAGGCTTTCTTACCAGGATCTCAAATTGATATTAAACCTATCCGTGACTACGATATTTACGTTGGTAAAACAATGGAATTCAAAGTTGTTAAGATTAACCATGAGTTTAAAAACGTTGTTGTTTCTCATAAAGTGTTAATTGAAGACGATTTAGAATCACAAAAAGTAGAAATCGTTTCTAAATTAGAAAAAGGACAGGTACTCGAAGGTACTGTTAAAAACATTACTGATTTCGGTGTATTCATCGATTTAGGTGGTGTTGATGGTTTACTTCACATTACTGATATTTCTTGGGGCCGCATAGAGCATCCAAAAGAAGTATTATCATTAGATGAAAAAATCAACGTTGTTGTTTTAGATTTCGATGATGAGAAAAAACGTATTGCATTAGGCTTAAAACAATTGACTCCACACCCTTGGGAGAACTTAAGTGCTGACATTCAGGTTGGTTCTAAAGTAAAAGGAAAAATCGTAACTGTTGCAGATTACGGTGCTTTCTTGGAAATCATCCCAGGTGTTGAAGGTTTAATCCACGTATCTGAAATGAGCTGGTCACAAAACTTAAGAAATCCTCAGGAATTCTTAAAAGTTGGTGATGAGATCGAAGCTGAAGTTTTAACTTTAGACAGAGACGAACGCAAAATGAGCTTAGGTATTAAACAATTATCTAACGATCCTTGGCAAGAAGTTGCTGCTAAATTCCCAGTAGGAAGCAAACACAAAGCTGTTGTTAAAAACATGACTAACTTTGGTGTTTTCGTGGAAATTGAAGAAGGTATCGATGGTTTAATCCACATTTCTGACTTATCATGGTCTAAAAAAGTAAACCACCCTAACGAATTCACTAAAGTTGGTGATGTGTTAGACGTAGTTGTTTTAGAATTAGACGTTGATAACCGTAAATTAAGCTTAGGTCACAAACAATTAGAAGAAAACCCTTGGGATACTTTCGAAACGATCTTCACTTTAGATTCGGTTCACCAGGGAACAGTTGTTAAAGTAACTGATAAAGGTGCTGTTATTGCTTTACCATATGGTGTAGAAGGTTTCGTACCAACTAAACACATGGTTAAAGAAGATGGTACTTCAGTTAAAGCTGAAGAAACTAACGACTTCAAAATCATCGAGTTTAACAAAGAAGCTAAACGCATCGTTGTTTCTCACGCTCGTATTTGGGAAGAAGTTAAAGCTGAAGCTGTAGCAGAAGAAAGAGCAACTAAGAAAAAAGAAGCTAAAGCTGCTGTAACTGCTGTTAAAAAAGTTAAAGATTCTGTAGAGAAATCTACTTTAGGAGACTTAGACGTATTGGCTCAATTGAAATCGCAATTAGAAGGCGAAGAAAGCAAAGCTAAAAAAGGATAATTCTTTTTAACTAAATAAAAAAAATCCCGGTAACGAAAGTTATCGGGATTTTTTGTTTCTAAATTTTTTCGTCATTGCGAGGAGGAACGACGAAGCAATCTTAATGCGAACGCTGATAAGACATTAAACCCGCCCACCGCGGTAAGATTGCTTCGTTCCTCGCAATGACGTTAACGTAAGAATCTGATTAAATAAAGCTTTTTCTGTACTTTTGAACAGCTTAACCTACCCCATTCTGTTATGAAGAAGTTTATCTTTTTGTTTTTACTATCGGCTATAGGCTTTAAACTTTCGGCCCAGGAAGTGAATATAATCCCGCAGCCGGTAACAGTTAAATTAAATCAGCAGGATTTGCCGTTCCAATTAAATATTACAACGAGTCTTTATACAGATTTTGGTGGAACCTCATGCATTAGTTTTCTTGATGATTATCTGGCTAAATACTATAATTTAAAGCTAAAATGGTTCAAAAATCCAGATATCAAGCGTAAAAATATGATCAATGTGATTATAGATAAAACGCAGGCAAAAGCAAATCAATATACCTTAACGGTCAACCAAAATGCAGTTACAATAACGGCAAACTCAGATACAGCTGCGTTTTACGGTATCCAAACGCTTATTCAGTTATTACCTGTTTCAAAAACAATACAATTAATTATTCCTGCGGTAGAAATTACCGATTATCCCCGCTTCGATTACCGTGGAATGCACCTTGATGTAAGCCGCCATTTTTTTGACATTGCTTTTGTAAAGCAATACATCGATTACCTGGCGCTTCATAAAATGAATTACTTTCACTGGCATTTAACCGATGACCATGGATGGAGAATAGAAATTAAGAAATACCCAAGGTTAACCGAGGTTGGTGCATGGCGCAACGGAAGTATTATTGGTTTATATCCGGGAACAGGCAATGACGGAATTAGATATGGTGGATTTTATACTCAGGATGAAATTAAAGAAGTTATTAAATATGCTGCTGACAGATATATTACCATTATTCCAGAAATTGAAATGCCCGCGCACAACATGGCCGTTTTAGCTGCCTATCCAGAACTGGGTACCGAACCCGGAAAAAAATATGACGTAGCGCAAACCTGGGGTATATTTAATAAGTTTAATAATGTACTGCAGCCAACAGAAAAAACCTTTACCTTTCTGGAAGATGTTTTAACTGAGGTAATGAACTTATTCCCTGCGCCATACATACATATTGGCGGAGATGAAGCTGCAAAAATGTGGTGGAAACAATCTCCCGTTTCCCAGCAAATTATAAAAGCCAACAACTTAAAAGATGAAAGTGGCCTGCAGAGTTATTTCATCAGAAGAATGGAAAAATATGTAAACAGCAAGGGAAAAACCATTATAGGCTGGAATGAGATTTTACAAGGCGGCCTTGCCCCTAATGCAATTGTTATGAGCTGGCAAGGAGAAAAAGGAGGAATTGAGGCTGCAAAACAGAAACACAAAGCCATTATGACGCCAGAGTTAAAGTTATATTTTAACCATGCGCAATTTGTTAAAGAAGATAGTTTAACAGCCAATAAATTATCACCACTGATTGATGTTTACAACTATGAACCTATCCCTGCTGAATTAACTGAAGCGCAAGCCCAGTACATTTGGGGCGGCCAAGGCTGTTTGTGGAGTGAATACATTACTAATCCTGCGAAAGTGCAGTATATGCTTTTCCCCCGACTGGACGCCCTGAGTGAGATTTTATGGAGCCCGAAAAGTAAAAGAAATTACCCTGATTTTAGAAAAAGGTTAAATACGCAATTTAAACGTTACGATTTAATGGGTATTACTTATAGCAAAAGATACCTGACTGATTCGTTTTAATTTAAATTTGCTTTAGCCTTAATGCACCAAATGATTAAGTAATTGTGTTTGATAAGAACCAGGTGTAATGCCAACCAGTTTTTTAAACGCACGGATAAAATAATTTGAATCACTAAAACCAAGCTCATAACTAATGGCGCTGATTTTAGCACCAGGCTTAGCTAAAAGTTGTTTTGCGCGGCTCATTTTCTCCGCTAAAATATAATCATTCGGGCTAATGCCTAATTCTCTTTTAAATAAACGGTAAAATGTTGCCTTGCTCATGCAGGCTTTATCGCTCAGGCTATTAATGCTGATTTTTTCATTTAAATTGGCTTTGATATAACCAATTACATAAGCCAGCGGGTTATGATTATTGCTTTCGGCCTGGGTACTCATTAAATTCTGAGTCTGCATAATCCTAACCAGCAATTCTTTTAAAGTTAAATCTGCCAATACATCTTTTTCAGTTGATTTTTCTGAACAAATCCTGATCACCTTATTAATCAGGTAAGCGATTTCTTCATTATTATAAAAATGATATTCGTCGTAGTTTAAAGTCCAAAGTTCACCAGAGGTACTTTTAGGAAAATATTCATTCAGGTACCTGATGGTTTGTTTAATCTGATCGTTATCAATTGCCAGCGCAATACATTGCGTAGGGTTAGCATCGGAAGCTTCAGGGAAATCGATTTTCATCATTTGAGCTGGCGGAACAATAACCGTTTCACCGGGCAGGTAATCAAATTCTTTTTTATCAAAAAGATGCATCACCTTTTTACCCCGCAACATACTCGTAATTACAAAATCGTTAAAAGTTAAGGGCACTTTGTAAGATTGCGTATAGGTTTCAAAAACATTGAGCTCGCAACGCTCAAGCGTATAAGCGGTTCTGTTTTCAATAAGGGTTTGTAATCTTGATTCGTGACTCAGATTAACCAGATCTAATTTATGGTGCATCATACATTTAAAATTGGTTAGATAAAAAAGGACTTATTCAAATATAACTTTATTTCATTACTGTTACGTGCCTTGAAACAATAATGCTATCAATTGCTACAATTTTACTACACAACAGTTTTATAAGCAAGTAGGTTTGTATTAACCAAATCATATTTCGAAAAAGTAATACAGGCACATATCTATGT
The DNA here is from genome assembly GCF_032678625.1 of Pedobacter nototheniae. Classification (GTDB taxonomy): domain Bacteria; phylum Bacteroidota; class Bacteroidia; order Sphingobacteriales; family Sphingobacteriaceae; genus Pedobacter; species Pedobacter nototheniae_A. Next base: position 88,745 of record NZ_JAVTSO010000010.1, read on the forward strand.
TTTGTATCGCTTTCTAAATTAAAAATATAATAATTATGGAAAATCTAATTGAAAAACCATCCTTTAAACCACACTATGATAATTACATTGGCGGAAAATTTGTGCCTCCGGTAAAAGGCGTATACTTCGATAACATTTCGCCGATTGACGGGAAGGTATTTACAAAAGCAGCACATTCTACCAAAGAAGATTTAGAATTAGCTGTTAATGCTGCGCACGAAGCTTTTAAAACCTGGAGTAAAACGTCTTCAACCGAAAGAAGCATTATCCTGAATAAGATTGCGCAACGCATGGAAGATAATTTAGAATACTTAGCCACGGTAGAAACCATTGATAATGGAAAAGCGGTGAGGGAAACCCTTGCAGCTGACTTGCCTTTAGGTGTAGACCATTTCAGGTATTTTGCAGGCGTAATCCGTGCAGAAGAAGGTTCACTTTCAGAACTCGATCAAAATACGGTTTCTTTAATTGTACACGAACCCATAGGCGTTGTTGCACAAATTATCCCATGGAATTTCCCTTTGTTAATGGGCATCTGGAAACTGGCTCCAGCCCTTGCAGCCGGAAATTGTGTGGTTTTAAAACCTGCAGAAAGTACTCCGGTTTCCATTATGATACTCATGGAATTAATCGGCGATTTGCTTCCTCCCGGTGTAATAAATGTAGTTAATGGTTTTGGGGCCGAACTTGGCCGGGCTTTGGTTACCAATCCAAAAATATCGAAAGCTGCGTTTACAGGTTCTACCCCAACCGGCAGATTAGTTATGCAATATGCAACTGAAAATATTATTCCGGTTACCTTAGAATTAGGTGGAAAATCGCCAAATATCTTTTTCAGTTCTGTAATGGATGCAGACGATGCCTTTTTAGACAAAGCTGTAGAAGGTGCGGTAATGTTTGCCCTAAATCAAGGCGAAATCTGTACCTGTCCATCAAGGCTTTTAGTACAGGAAGATATTTATGATAAATTTATTGCCAAAGTAATTGAAAGAACAGAAGCCATTAAAATTGGCAGCCCTTTAGATAGAACAGTGATGATGGGTGCGCAGGCTTCTAAAATCCAGTATGAGAAAATAGCCGCATACATTAAACTCGGTAAAGAAGAAGGTGCCGAGGTTTTAACCGGTGGTGATGTAAACACACTTAAAGGCGATTTGGAAACCGGCTATTACATTAAACCTACCATTTTTAAAGGTCACAATAAAATGAGAATTTTCCAGGAAGAAATTTTTGGTCCGGTGTTGGCCGTTACTACTTTTAAAACGGTTGAAGAAGCCATTGAAATTGCCAACGATACCTTATATGGTTTAGGCGCTGGAGTATGGACACGCGATGCACACGAATTGTATCAGGTACCAAGGGCAATTCAGGCTGGCCGTGTTTGGGTAAATCAATACCATTCTTACCCTGCCGGTGCTCCATTTGGTGGATACAAACAATCTGGCGTAGGACGTGAAAATCATAAAATGATGCTGGGTCATTACCGTCAAACCAAAAACATGTTAATTTCATACGATAAAAATAAATTGGGATTCTTTTAGTAAACATTAATTCAGGGTACACGTTAATAGGATGTACCCTTTTAATTCCGAAACGATGATCAGTAGAATAAACAGCACCGATAGCGCAAAAGAACTTATTGCCTTGCTCAAAGAAAAACATGGCGAACTGATGTTTTACCAGGCCGGTGGTTGCTGTGAAGGAACCCAACCGCAATGTTTCGAGAAAGGAGGCTACTACCTGAGAATGCGCGATGTTTGCATTGGAGAAGTTGAAGGATGCGAATTTTGGGTAGACCGAGATCTTTACGAATACTGGAAGTTTTCGCATTTTACGCTTGATGTATTGGATGGTTTTGGCGTAGGTGGTTTTTCGCTGGAAACCCCTTTACAAAAAACGTTCAAAATTCATTATAAGCTTTTTACAGAAGAGGAATTAAAAAATCTTGAACCCGTTAAAATTGCAGAGTAATTTATTTTTTAAGGTTAATCAGGTCAGTTTGGAATAATCCAGCTGACCTTTTTATTTGGCATCTTTGTGCGGTAAAAATATAAACCCTGTTTATAAACTTTTAAAAATAAATGCAATCTTTGCATAAAATTAAACCATGAGGAAAGTATTTGCAGTAATCTGCACCATTATTACAATTTTTGCACTAAAAGAAACAGTATACGTTTTTACTTCTACTGAGCCAGATATGGTTAAGCAAAAAGCCATTATGATTGTAATTGCACTAAGCATCTGTATTCCTTTAATTATTTTATCACTTTGGCTTTGGAAACCGCGCAATAAAAACCAAGAAGAAAATCAAGGGTAAAATTTGCTTTTCAGTGCCAGCGTAGGTACCCAGCAACTCTCCTGTCGGCCCCACCACTTATATCGGTTACGTGCAATGATGTCGTAAAACCAGTCTCTTAAAAATTTGGGTACAATTATAAACCCATAAAGCAAAGGCCATAAACCATTTAACCGTTTAGCAACTCTTAATGCAGCCGATGACTTTGTATACAGCTTATCATCCTCTACAAGTATAATGGAATTAATTTTTGTCAGATCGATATTAAAAGCGGGCAAGGTAGCTTTTGCATAATCTCCTTGCAGGGCCGTAAATTTAAACTGATTTTTTTTGTCATGTTTAATTGCAAACTGCACTGAAGCATTGCAAAGATTGCAAACTCCATCGAAAAAGATTACCGGATTCTGAGACATCACACCTATAAAGTTAGCTAATTTATTAGCGATAATCTCTATCTTCGCATTAAATTAAAAGTTATGTCAATCACTACAGAAGAAGAATTAATCGGCATGCAACAGGTAAGCAAAGCTGTTGCTTATACCCTGAAAGAAATGCGCAATTTCGCAAAACCGGGCATGTCTACTAAACAACTTGATGATTTTGGTGGTGAAATCCTGAAAGATTTCGGAGCAAAATCTGCACCGCGCTTAACTTACAATTTTCCAGGCTGGACTTGTATCAGCATCAATAATGAGATTGCACATGGTATTCCAACTGATAAGAAAATCTTAAAAGAAGGCGACCTGGTTAACGTCGATGTATCTGCTGAATTGAACGGATTTTGGTCAGACAATGGTGGTTCATTTGTGCTGGGTGAAGATCTACACCACCACAACATATTGGTTAACGCTTCTAAGGAGATTTTAAAAAAAGCCATAAATAACATTAAAGGTGGTGTTCGCATTGCTGAAATTGGAAGATTAATAGAAACTGAAGCGAGAAAATCAGGTTTTCGTGTAATTAAAAATTTAACTGGCCATGGTGTTGGCAGAAGTTTACATGAAGCGCCTCACGACATTGCCAATTATTACGACAGATACAATCACGACAGGTTCAGAAAAAATACAACGGTAGCCGTTGAAACGTTTATCTCTACAGCATCGAGCATTGCTGAAACTGAGAACGATGGCTGGACACTAACGGGAAATAAAGGTGGTTATGTTGCGCAGCACGAACATACAATTATGGTTACAGGCGATAAACCTATTATCCTGACCTCTGCAAACGATATTTGGGCTTAATGATTATCTAATTTCAAATTCGGCTTTCCAAGCTTAAAACATTTTTCTATATTTGCCCAATCCTTCTTCAATGCAAAAGAAAACACTTCTTGACGGACAAAAAATACAGATTACAATTAAGAGGCTTTGCCATCAGTTAATTGAAAACCACGACGATTTTGCGAATACCGTTTTAATTGGCATCCAGCCAAGGGGAATCTTTTTAGCAGACCGCATTCAAACTGAACTTCAAAACATTTTAAAAAATAAGAAAATACTTAAGGGCAACCTTGATATTACTTTTTTCAGAGATGATTTTCGGAGAAAAGATGGTTTGGTTACGGCCAGCAGTAATTCTATTGATTTTATCATTGAAGGCAAAAAAGTGATCCTGATTGACGATGTACTCTGGACTGGAAGAACCATTAGAGCGGCACTTGATGCTTTATTGGCTTACGGCAGACCAGAGAAAGTTGAATTGTTGGTTTTAATTGACCGCAGGTTTAGCAGACATTTACCTATCGAGCCGGATTACATTGGGCATCAGGTAGATAGCTTAAATTCTCAGCAAGTAAAAGTAAGTTGGGCAAACGAAGAAGGTGAAGACAAGGTTTTATTATTATCAGATAAGCAATAGCAGAAAAAATGGCAGCAGACAAACTATCAACCCGACATCTTTTAGGCATTAAAGATATTAACCGGAATGATATAGAATTGATTTTCGAAACTGCAGATAATTTTAAAGAAGTGATTAACAGGCCTATTAAAAAAGTGCCTTCACTTCGTGATATTACAATTGCCAATATTTTCTTTGAAAACTCTACACGCACCAAACTCTCTTTTGAACTTGCGGAGAAAAGGCTTTCAGCCGATGTAGTCAATTTCGCAGCATCATCCTCTTCAGTAAGTAAGGGCGAAACCCTGATTGATACCGTAAACAACATTTTATCTATGAAAGTAGATATGGTGGTGATGCGTCATCCTTATGCCGGTGCCGGACAGTTTTTAAGCAAACACGTAAAAGCACAAATTGTAAATGCAGGCGATGGTGCACACGAGCATCCCACACAAGCTTTATTAGATGCCTTTTCTATCCGCCAGAAACTTGGCGATGTTGCCGGGAAAAAAGTGGTTATCGTGGGCGATATCCTGCATTCGAGGGTTGCCATTTCCAATATCCTTTGCTTGCAACGTTTAGGTGCCGAAGTAATGGTATGCGGTCCTACTACATTAATCCCGAAACACATCCATCAACTTGGAGTAAAGGTTGAGCACAACTTAATTAAAGCACTGAACTGGTGTGATGTAGCAAATATGCTTCGCATCCAATTGGAGCGTCAGGACATTAAATATTTCCCATCTCTCAGGGAATATGCAATGATGTACGGCCTAAATAAACAAATTCTGGATAACCTCGATAAGGAAATTATCGTTATGCATCCTGGCCCGATAAACAGGGGTGTAGAGATTACCAGTGATGTAGCCGACAGCAAGCAATCCATCATATTAGAACAGGTAGAAAATGGTGTAGCGGTTAGAATGGCAGTGCTTTATTTATTGGCAAGCCAGGGCTAAATTTGAAATTGAGTATTTTAAGTCTACCGTCGTAAGTTTAAACTGTAAATTCAAACCGTTAACCTGGGTTCGATGATTAATTTAGAAAAATTACCTTTCTATACCACTAAATGTATCGGCATGCTGAATTTATTTCAGCATCTTTTTTTAGCAGGAAATACCCTGAAATAAATTCAGGGGGACGGATCAAATAATTAGCCAATTAGACCATTTACTTAATAGTTTCACACATTCTCATTTTCATCATACCAATTCCAAAATCCCTTCGTTAAAGTTGTGTTATTAACAGATGTTAATTACTTATGTTGATAAACTTTGATACTATTTATAATTTAGTACCAACCATATTTGAAACCGATGCAAAAAAAATATTTACTAATTCCGCTACTTTTAGCAGGAAGTTTTAGCAGTTATGCGCAAATAAGCGCTGTGCAAAACCTCAATAAAAACTATCAATCCGGGTTAGAATTATTAGACAAAGAAAAGTACACTGCAGCTGCCCAACAATTTAAATTAGTTGAACTGCAACGTTTTAAACCTTCAACACAATCAGAGAGCAATGCTGAATTGTCGTTATTAAAAGAAAATGCAAAATTTTATGCTGCCGTATGTGCTTTAGAGTTAACCAACAGTGATGCGGAGAGTTTATTTCAGTCTTTTATCCGCGATTATCCTTTAAATCCGAACACTAAACTGGCTTATTTTTATGTTGGAAAAACTTATTTCAACCAAAAAAACTATAAAAAGGCTTTAGAATGGTTCGAAAAAACAGATCCTTCTACCCTTTCGGGCAAGCAACGCTTAGAATACCAGTTTAAACAGGGTTATACTTATTTCGAATTGAAAGATTACGATAAGGCTGAGCCATTATTTGAAAAAGTTAAAAAAGAAAGCGGCGATTTTCAGGAAAGTGCTACTTACTATTTCGCTTATATCAATTACCTGAATAAGGAATATAAAACGGCTTTGGCAAACTTCGAAAAGTTAAAAGGTTCGCCAACTTACGAAGCCAGTTACCCGTATTACATCACTTCAATGTATTATCTGGATGAGCGTTACGATGACGTAATTAGCTATGCCATCCCAGCGATGCAAAAAACCAAACAACAATTCGAACCTGAAATGTTGAGTTTGGTTGCGGCGTCTTATTTCGCAAAATCCGAATTTAAAAATGCTGAGAAATATTTCACAGAGTTTTACGCTAAAGACCAAAGCGAGACCAAAAATAATTTATTTATTTACCAGTATGGCTACTCTTTATTTCAGAATAAGAAATACAAAGAATCTGTAGCGGTTTTAGAAAAATTAAACTCAGATGATGTTTACCTTCAAAATGGTATGTACACCTTGGGTAAGGCTTTTATCCAGCTGGCCAATAAACAAAAGGCACAAAGTGCTTTTTTCAGGGCTTCGCGTTTAGATTTTGATAAAGCCATCCAGGAAGATGCCTGGTTAAATTATGCAAAATTAAGCTATGAGTTAGAATTTCATCAGCAGGCTTTGGATGCCACACAAAATTTCTTAAAGCAATTCCCTAATTCGAAAAAGCTTAACGAAGCCAAAACCCTACTGGGTGAGGTTTTATTAACGACAAAAAACTATCAGGCTGCCGTAGATATTCTAGAGCCTATTCCAAATAAAACTTTAGAAGCAAGGGAAGCTTTTCAAAAAGTAACTTATTTCCGTGGTCTTGAATTTTATAACGAAAGGGCATTTCCAAATGCTTTATCTATGTTTCTGCGTTCGGAGAAATTTCCTGAAGATAATGAAATCAGTGCTTTAAGCATGTACTGGAAAGCAGAATCGATGTACGAATTACGTAAGTATGGAGAAGCGGTTTCAACTTTCGAAAAGTTTTTAAAAATGCCTGATGCAGATAAAACGGGTGTTTATAATTTCGCCAACTATGCTTTGGCTTATGCCGCTTTTGAAGACGAAAAGTACAGCAAGGCTGCAAATTATTTTGAAAAATTCTTAGCCGGAAACGATAAAGACCAAAAAACAATTGATGATGCAACCATCCGTTTAGCCGATTCTTATTTTGTAAACAAGAACTATGGCGATGCAATGGCAAATTACAATAAAATCATCAGTCGCAAAACCACTGCTGAAGATTATGCCCTTTTCCAAAAAGGAATGATCCAGGGGCTGCAAAATCAATACGACACTAAAATTGCAACTATGCAAAGTTTATTGAAACAGTTCCCTAACTCTAACTATGCTGATGATGCAGGTTTTGAAACGGCTTATACTTATTTTAATAAAGGCGATTTCGATAAATCTAAATCAGATTTGGTTGAGTTGGTGGCTAAATACCCACGGAGCAGTTACGTTCCAAAAGCATTGGTTACCATTGGCCTTGTTCAGTATAACCAGGACCAGGATGATGCTGCTTTAACTTCTTTCAAAAAAGTAATCCAGGATTATCCAAGTGCTGATGAAGCTAAACAAGCTTTAGAATCCATTAAGAATATTTATGTTGACCGTGGTGATGCCAACGGGTTTATTGCCTATGCAGGCACTACCCCACTGGGTAATTATTCAAATGCAGAACAAGATAATATTGTATTCAGTGCAGCCAATAATTTATACTTAAAAGGCGATGCAAGTGGTGCCTTATTAGCCATAAATGCTTATTTCGATAAATTTCCAAAATCTATCCACGAGAAGGAAGCTAAATTTATCCGTGCAGAATCTTTGGTAAAATTAAAACGTCCTGATGAAGCAATTCCGGATTATGAATTTATTTTAAATGACTGGACAAGTGATTATACTGAACGTTCTTTATTGAGCATTTCTCAGGTGTTTTTAGATCAGAAAAAATATAATGAAGCTATTGTTTATTTAAAAAGATTAGAAACCACAACCGATTATAAATCGCATTATGGTTATGCCATCAACAATTTGTTAAAAGCATATACAGCTTTAAACCTGCCTGATGATATGCTTAAATATGCGGCTTTAACCAAAGAATCAGAAAAGGCTTCGCAAGAAGAGAAAAACAGTTCGGATTTATTTTCTGGTAAAGCTTATTTATTAAAAGGTGATACTACAAGCGCGGTAACCGCCTTTAAAAATGTTGTTGCCAGCACTAAAACTATTGCAGCTGCAGAAGCTAAATATAACCTGGCATTACTCCAATACACCAAAGGAGATTTCAAAACCTCATCAAAAACTTGTTTCGATTTGATTAACAACATGCCTTCTTATGATTATTGGGTTGCCAAATCATTTATCCTGTTATCTGATAACTATGTGGCTTTAAAAGATAATTTACAGGCAAAAAGTACGCTTCTTAGCATTATTGATAATTACGATGGCAAGGATGACATTATCCCTACGGCCAAACAGAAACTTGAAAAACTTAACCAGAAGAAGTAGAATTATGAAGTCGATTAAATATATATATTGTTCACTGTTTTTTTTAGCTGCCGGAATGATGACCGTTCAGGCTCAGGAGAAAAAAACAGAGGAAAAATCAATAGTAAACGAAGAAATTGAAGTTGTTCGTCCTTATAAACCCATTTTGGCAGAAGCTGTAAAACTAAGAAGAAGCCCGGATTTAAACGATGTCAAAATCTATAAAGCTAAGCTTAACTACAGCATTACCGACAGGAAACTGGAATTAAACAGCGATATTAAAAAATTGCAGGCACAACAACTTGCTGATGAAAAACAAACCGAATTAATAAACAATTACATTAAGGGAGGCTTTGGTAATTTAGGAACTTTATTGGGCGAGGTTTACATTAACATGGGTAAAGATGAAGGTTTGCAGGTTGGTGGTTATTTTAAACACTTCAGCCAGGAAGGCAAGCTAAATAAACAAAATAGCAACAGCCAGCAATTAAGCATATTTGGACGCAGTATTTTAGACCAGAACACCGTAAGCGGACGTGTTAATTTTGAACGTAATGGCTTGTATTTTTATGGCATTGACGATACCCGGCCTACGCTTAACCCTAATCCTGAAAGACAAGCCTTAACCCTGTTTGAAGCAGAAGGAGAATTGGTTAAAAACTATACCGAGGATGAAGATGCATTAAGTTACGCCCTTAAAGCCAATGGCTATGTTTGGAGTGATAAATACAGTGCAAAAGAAAATTACATTACTTTAAATGGATATTTAAATAAGCGCATCAGTTCTTTAAATCTTGGCCTTGCGGCAGCAGCTGAATTTGGGAATACCAAAGATGCTTTAACCAGTGTAGGCAACAATTTACTTCGCTTAAATCCTTACATCCGTTTACAGGTTAAAGGCGCTAAAATTACTGCAGGTGTTAATTTTGTACAGGAGTTTGGTGCATCCAGCAGTTCAAGAATCTTTCCTGCCATAACTGCTGACTTTACTTTAATCCCTGATTATTTACAGGTATTTGGAGAGGTTAAAGGCGATGTAACCAGAAATTCATTAAAAAGTTTAACTGATGAAAACCCATGGTTAAATAGCAATATCCTGATTAAAAACACCGTAGAAAAGTTAAGCATTAGCGCAGGTATTAAAGGTACAGGCGGCCCGGGCTTTGGCTATAAAGCACGTTTCTATATTAAACAAATAGATGATATGCCACTGTTTGTAAATAACTTTACCGATTTTAATAAATTTGATGTAATCTACGATTTCGGAAAAACCAAAGTAACCGGTTTAGAAGGTGAAATTTCTGTACAGGTAAGCAATGCATTAAAATGGACGGGTAAGTTAAATGTAGATGACTATAAGCCTGCTGCAGAAACTTACAGCTGGTTTAAACCAGGCTTAAAAGTAAGTTCGAACTTTAATTACACTTATAATAAAAAATTAAGTTTTAATGCTGCCGTTGTAATCCAGGATGATGTGAAAGCCAAAATTTATACTGCTAATCCGGTACCAGCTGCACAATATATTGTGCCTAACCCTTCAATAGAATCTATTGTAAATGTTAAAGGTTATGTTGATTTAGGATTAGGAGCAGAATACCGCATCAATAATAAATTCTCTGTTTTTGCAAAAGCCAATAATCTTTTAAACAAAAACTACAGCAGATACCTTTATTATCAGGTAAATGGCATTAATGTTTTCGGAGGCCTTAGCTACTCGTTTTAATATTATCGCGAAAACAGTGTACGAAACAATCTTTCCAATACAAAAAGGCCAATCTTCTACCTAAAAGATTGGCCTTTTTATATCCTTTGTGCCTTTGTTTAAAAATCCATTTCATATTAAATTTGCTTTTTAAATCATATTTATGTCCATTACCAAAGCTACGTCATCAGATATATCAGAAATAAACAAACTTGTTAACAGCGCCTATCGTGGCGATGAATCAAAAAAAGGCTGGACAACAGAAGCTGATCTTATTGATGGAATCAGGATAGATGAAGAAATGTTAACTGAATATTTGAACAACGATAACATTACCATACTCAAATACACAAACGATACGAACCAGATTATAGGCTGTGTTTACCTCGAGCTTAAAACGCCGAAGTTATACCTGGGCATGTTTAGCGTAGTGCCAACTTTGCAGGGCAATGGCGTTGGAAGGGCATTAATAGAAGCAGCCGAAGGGGTTGCAAAACAGTTAAATTGCCATACCATTACCATGACGGTGATTAGAACCCGTAAAGAACTTATTAGCTGGTACGAGCGCCGTGGTTATTCTTTTACCGGCGAAATTCAACCATTAAATACACAGGGCCGTTTTGGAGAACCAAAGCAAGCTATAGAACTTATGGTAATGGAAAAAGTAATATAATTTGAGCCACATTTCAGCACAAAATAAAACCTTAAAGGCAACCGTTAATCTATTCTAATCATTTACAGTAATTTGCTTAGAACAATACCATTTTTATCTTTGTATCTGCTATATTTGAAATTGCATAAAAATGGAGTAAATTAATCCTTTAAACAGTTTCATTGTTGAAAATAAACAGCCTCATTTTAAAAACAATAGTATAAAGTAGCGTTTTATATAGTCTAAACGCATAGTTATAAATTTAAAACGCTTAATTTTACCCGAATGGATATCTTATCATACCTTTTAGAGCTCTTGCAACAAAGCAAAGAAGTTGGTATTACCGGCTTGGGTACTTTTTATAAAAAGAAATTTCCAGGCAGGTACGATAAAGAAAAACAATCTTTTTTACCACCCGCTTACGCCCTTCAATTTACAAAAGAGCTTAAAGAAGAAAATGCGCTGGCTACATTTATTTCTTCCAAAAGGAATATCTCAGTTGAAAGCGCACAATACTACATTGATCAGTTTGTAGTAGAAACCAATGAAAAACTTGAATTGGCGCATGAAGCAAATTTTGAAAACCTGGGTCGTTTATTTTATACCGAACATGAAGGGCTAACTTTTGAGGCAGAGAAAAACATTAATTACGGATCAGAATTTTTCGGGCTTCCATCTTTAGCCGAAGCAGATACCAAAATACAAAAGACAGCCGATTTACCTATTTCTTCTTTAACAGAAGATGATGTTTATGAAGAAATAGCCGAGGCCCCTGCTGCAAATGAAAACCATAACCCAACGGAAATTGTTCCGCAAATAGAGAATGTAGAATTGGATGAAGTAAACGATGATTTAAAAAACACGTTAAAACATTCAGAAAAATCTGCAGAAAACGAAATAGAAGTTCCCGAATCAATTAAGGAGCAACACGAAGAACATCCCGATCGTTTTGGACATAAGCCTGAATCAGAAGAAGATCACCTGCAAGCAACAAGCCCTGAACCTATTGAAGAGCATGTAGAAGAAATACCGGTTTCTGAAGTTGAAGTACCTAAAACCTATATCAATTTACATGAAGAACTTCCTAAAGAGGAAATTGTCCATGAGGCGCCCGCCTTTATAAAGGAACAACATGCTGAACATCCTAATCGTTTCGGCCATGACCCTATAAACCCTGAATATGCAAAGCAGCGCATGGCTACATGGCTAAAGGTATTAATTGCAGTTATTATCCTGATTATTATTGTCGGAGTAACGTATTATATTAAACCTGATTTATTTGGGCAATCTAAAACAGTAGAAACTCAACCAGCTGCAACGATTGACACCAACAAAGTGGTTATTGACAGTGCCAAATTTAAACGGGATTCTATTGCTAAAACAGACAGTATTTTAAAAGCTAACCAGGTAAACGCAGCAAAAACGGTAAAAACAGATACCACAAAAAAAGCCAAAACACCAGTATCTGCTGTTGCCCCTATACCAAATGCAGGTCCGGTTACGTTTGAAGTTATTGGAACCTCTGTAAAAACAACAAAAAGAGCCGAACAATTTGTTCAGTCGATGAAAAAACATGGAATAGCGGCTAAAATAATAACCGGAATGCCAGGCAAGTTAATTAAAGTGAGTTTAGGTTCATTTAAAACAGAAGCAGAGGCAAAAGCACAAAAACAAATTTTAGCAGAAAAAACAAACATTATAGGACTTTACATACAACAGATAAACAACACACAATAATGATTACACTATTAACCATTCAGGATACTTCAAAAGCATTACAAGACACATTAAATGCGGCTAATTCTAATTTAAGCCAGCCAGCTCCCGAACTTCATTTTATTGATTTGCTTTTTAAAGGCGGCTGGGTAATGATCCCGCTGGCTTTTTTAGCCTTTTTAGCGTTAATTATTTTTGTTGAACGTTACTTAACCATTCGAAAATCAACTAAAGACGAATCTAACCTGATGGTCCAAATCAGACAGTACATTCAATCTGGTAATTTGGATGGTGCCACGGCGCTTTTAAGGAACAACAATTCTCCGCTTTCGCGCATGTTGCAAAAAGGACTAAAACGTATTGGTCGCCCGATTAAAGATATTGAAGGTGCTATTGAGAACGTAGGTAAACTAGAGGTTTCTAAATTAGAGAAGAACATTAGTATATTAGGTATTGTTGCCGGTATTGCACCTATGCTTGGTTTCGTAGGTACAATTGTGGGGGTAATTACCATTTTCCACCAGGTATCTATTAAAGGTGCTATTGAAATTGGCACCATTTCGGGAGGTCTCTATACAAAAATGATTACCTCGGCTACCGGATTAATTATTGGTATCATCGCTTATGTTTTATACCACATTTTAAACATTATGGTCGAAAAAATCATTCTTAAAATGGAAACCGATGCAATTGACTTTATTGACTTATTAGAAGAACCAGGTAAATAATGAATTTAAGAAAAAGAACAAAAGGAAGTGTAGAAGTACATACATCGGCATTAAACGATATTATGTTCTTCCTGATGCTGTTTTTCCTGTTGGCTTCTGCAGTCGTAAATCCTACCGTGGTAAAGTTATTATTGCCTCAATCATCAAGTGGACAACAATCTACAGCCAAAAAAGCAGTTACCGTAACGATAGACGAAAATTTGAAATATTTTGTAGATAAAAAACCGGTTAGCATTGCAGAATTGCAGCCAACGTTAGAAGCCTATCAAAAATCGGCACCAGATATGACCATTCTTTTATATGTATCGCGTAATGTGACCTATCAGGATGGATTTGTGGTAAACGATATTGCCAATAAATTAAAGTTGAAACTTGTTGTAGCCGTTGAGCCTAAAAAATAATGAACTACAAAGCACAAAACATATCCAGCGAAGAAAATAATTATCCCAAAGCCATTGCTATAGCCAGTGGAATTATGGGGTTTTTATTGTTGATTAGCTTTTTTATTGTGATTGGTTCTTTCCAGCCACCTGAAGAATTGGGTATGGGTGGTATGGTTGTAAATTATGGAACTTCTGCTGAGGGTATGGGCGATGATTATACCAGTATAGAAGAACCTTCTGCAGATCCGAATGCAAATAATAAGGTACCCGATAAGGTTGTACCCGAAGAAAAGGTAACGCCAAAAACTTCTGTAGAATCAAGCGATAAGGACATACAGACGCAAAATACAGAAGATGCCATTGCGGTAAATACCAAGCCTACTAAAGTAAAAACAACAACCCCAACCACTGCAACAGAAGAGAAACCTTCTAAACCGGCTATTAACCAGAATGCCCTGTATAAAGGTAAAAAAAGCACTGGCCAGGGTGGTGGTGATGGAACAGGAAATACACCTGGTAACCAGGGCTCGGTTAACGGAGATCCTTTAGCCAATAATTATGGCGAAGGTGGTTCCGGATTTGGAAATAAACCTATTGCTTTACGCCAGTTTTCTAATTTGGTGATTCCGCAGGATGACGGGCAGAAGACCGGAAAAATTGCCATCAGAATCTATTTCAACAAAGCAGGAGATATTACCAGGGCAAATCAGGAATTAAGAGGTTCTACCATTACAGATACTGAATTGGTTAATAAATGTATCCAGGCTGTATTAAAATCTTCATTAAGTAAATCTGATGTTGGTGGCGACAACCAAACTGGGGTTGTAGTATTTAACTTTAAAGTGAAGTAATAAGCATTTAAAATATATGAAAAAGGGCGGATAATCATCCGCCCTTTTTCATATATGCCATTTGCATCTATCAAGTTTACCTAAAAACTTCAAGTCAATAGCATTAAATAAATTATCGAATTAAGGTTACCGATCCTTTTTTGGTTATTCTTTTATTCTCTTGCGTGGTAAACGATGCAATCCAAAAATAAGTACCTACAGGAACTGGTTGACCTTTATAATCTCCATTCCAGGCATCGTATAATTTATTTGCAGAAAAGATAATTACCCCTCTCCTATCAAAAATCTGCAGCTGAAAATTAAAGGCCCTACTTCCTTCTTTCGCTTTAAAACTATCGTTTACATTATCCCAGTTAGGGCTAAAAGCGCTCGGGAACTCAACGTCGTTACAAGCTTCAGTTTCTAAAATGACATTAAGCTCATCTACAATACACCCGTTAAGTTTCAATATTGAAAATGTATAATTGCCCTCATATAAACTAGAAAAAACATAATTACCAGGATAAACTACGCCGTTATACCTAATGTTATAATCTGCAGAACGATTGCCAATAGAAAATGAAATTTCACCAGTTAAATCGCAAACAGGGTTTTTGGCATTAACTATAGTAAACGGCTTGGTTAAAGAATAATCCGGAACTATAACAGTCCTGTATGTTGATGGAGCACCACCTGAAGCCTTTACTTCAATATTATAGCTACCGGGACTAAGCGTATTAAAAACCCCTGAGCTATTGATTACTGTATTATTAAGTATAAAAGTATATGTCTCTGGAATGGGCGGGCAATTAATTTTGATAATGCCTTTATTGAGCACATTACATTCGGCAAGTATTTCGATCCCATTTATAACAATTGGGCAAGGTTCATAAACCAGTTCGGTATCATACTCATCTATTAAACACCCATCCTTGTTAATCACAACAAAATGGTAATTTCCAATCTCTAAATTATTGAATAAATGATCGTATGGTAAAATATCATTTTTAAACTTTATTTTATAAGATTCACTTCCCAAAACAGGATCGAATTTAATACTGCCCTTTAAGACACAGACAGGATTGACTTTTGTAAAAGTGATTTGAGGTTGTAATTGTTTATAATTGGGTACAATTGCAGTAGTTTCAAATTCATCTTCATCAGAAATAATTTTAATATTATATGTTCCGGGAGTTAAATTTTTAAATATTCCCGTCGCATTTGTTATATTATTATTTAAGGTATAAGTGTAGGCAGCAGTATGTGGTTTAGTTAAAACAGTAATTACCCCCTTATGGTAAACATCGCATTGTTGCACTACCTCCGCTTTATCAAATTGAATTTTACATTTATCCTTGCCAACAACAAGATCTAAATCATCAACCTTACATCCGTTTTTATTTATAATTTCGAAATGATATGTTTTACCACTTATCAAATTAGAAAAGGTGTTATTTAACGGAAACAACTTCCCCTCATATTTAATCTGGTAAGTGCTACTTTGTTCAGGTGTTTTAAAAGTAATTTCACCAAGGGTTTCGCAAAGCTGATTTTTGATTTGCCAGCTATAATCTGGTTTTATTAAATTAAATTCAGGAACATCTACTGTTGTGGTGTATGCATCCGATGCGGAACTAATGGAAAGTGTATATTGTCCTTTTGGTAAACTGACAAATTTACCCGTTGTATTGGTAACACCATTTAAGGTATAGGTAAAATCTTCAATATGTGGTGCAGTAAGAATATCTACGTTTGCGGTGTTCCCCGTGAGGCAGTCCTGTGTGATATCCACTTTATCCAATTCTATTCCTATTATACTACCATCTTCCACCATACTTGCCGCGTCTAAAACGGTGTAAGGAAGTGTACCTACAACACCAACTACTTTTTGATTCTCTATATCAAATTCAATAATGTTGGTTTGAGAATTATTAACATTTTCCAATCCATAAACAGTGTTTTTTCTAAGGCCCTTAGAAACGCTCACGATTCCATAAACCAGCTTATTATCTGTTAATGGAATATGGAGTGTACTTTTATTAGGTTCTTTAATATTTACCTTAACTATCCCTTGAGCCGCCGCCATATAAAGCTCCTTTTTATAAAAACACATATCGCCCATCGGAAAATAATTGAGCGGCCCCAAAATATCTGTTTTTCCGTTATTGATATCGGTAGCAAATAGAAAAGTAGAGCAATAATATAATTTATTATCGGAACCGAGTGTAAGCGAATTTGAATAAGCCATACTCGGAAATAAGCGCCTGCAATTTTCTATGCTGCTTTCCTTCACATCTGCAGCATAGATACCAGAACTTCCGAGCCAAAACAGATTATCCCTATTCATAGCGATTGAAAAATACTGATCGCCAGGTGCGCAATCTGTTATTTTAGTCGATTTTACTCCTTCATCTGTAATTTCTACTTTATAAATACAACTTCCACCAGGAGCGTAATTCGGATTAATTATAGAGCTTACATAGAAAGTTTGTGCCGTTAGCTTGAAGAAACAGACAAGAAGCACGATGAGTACTAAACTAAATTTATTGATCACTATTGAAGAGAACTGTTAATATAAAGGCCAAATATAGTCAGATTATTGCTCAAAAAATTAAGTTGTTTTTTATTCTTTTTTACCATTACGCCATTAACAATTTCTGGTTATTTCTCCTGCCTATTACAATATCTCTAAAGCCATGAAAACACATATCTTCTTCCCCATGGTATGTGGTTCAGTACCATCGCAAAAAAACAAAACGAAAATAAATACCCATCTTATCATTATCGAACTGATTGATGCATCACCAAACTCGGCGTAGTTAGTCAGGAAATATTTTCCTGATCGTATGAGCTGAGGATTTTTAATCCTCTTTGGGGAACCCTTAAAAATTTTAAAGGTCTACTTAAGTCTGTGTTCGTCTATTATACTATAAAATCTCTCTCATTTTGTTCCATAATAATAATTGTCGGCTTATATTTGAAGCATAATTATGAACTACCAGCAAACGCTTGATTTTTTATACACTAAACTACCAATGTTTACCCGTGTAGGTGCATCGGCATTTAAAAAAGATCTAACCAACACTATAGCCCTTTGCGAAGCATTAGATAATCCGCAAAACAAATTCAAAACCATACACGTAGCTGGCACAAATGGCAAAGGCTCAACATCGCATATGCTGGCGTCAGTTTTACAAGCACAGGGTTATAAAACAGGCTTATACACTTCCCCCCACTTAAAAGATTTCCGTGAGCGTATCCGTATAAATGGGAAAATGATGGCTAAAACCGAAGTTTGTTCCTTTGTGCAGCAGCAAAAACAACTGATCGAAAAATTAGAACCTTCATTTTTTGAAGTTACAGTTGCAATGGCTTTCGATTATTTTGCCAAACACGAAGTAGACATTGCTGTTATTGAAGTTGGTTTAGGTGGTCGTTTAGATTCTACAAATATAATCACACCTGAAATTTCGGTAATCACGAATATTAGTATGGATCATACCAATATGCTTGGCAATACCTTAACTGAAATTGCCGGAGAAAAAGCTGGCATTATCAAGAGAGGCATTCCTGCTGTAATTGGCGAAACGCAAAATGAAAGCAGCGTTGTATTTATAAATAAAGCTAAAGAAACCGGTTCAGAAATTATTTTTGCAGATCAGCAGCTAAAAGCTAAAAATATAGCTGTAAAAAACGGCAAGCTTTCTTTATCTGTTTACCACGAAAATGATTTAAAGTACAATAAGCTCCAAAGTGATCTGACTGGAATTTATCAGCCCAAAAACATCATAACTGTATTAGAAACTTTAGAGATATTAAATCAAAAAACACAAATAAAAACAAATACTGAAGGTATTTACAATGGACTTAAGCAAGTTAAAAAACTAACAGGCCTGCAAGGCAGATGGCAAACGCTTGGTAAAAATCCATTAATCATATGTGATACCGGGCACAACGAAGCAGGCATAACCGAAGTTGTTAAGAATATTGGTTTAACACCCTACAAAAATTTACATTTCGTATTTGGTATGGTAAAAGATAAGGACATTTCAAAAGTACTGTCTTTATTACCCAAAGAAGCGACTTATTATTTTTGTAAACCTGATTTAGAAAGAGGCCTGGCTGCTGATGAACTAAGGCAACAGGCAGCGGCATTTGGTTTAAAGGGTGATGTGTTTAATTCAGTTGCAGAAGCAAAGGCAGCTGCAGTTTCAAATGCAGTAAAAGAAGATTTAGTTTTTATTGGCGGAAGTACCTTTGTGGTGGCAGAATCGATATAAAATCTTTACAATAACTTCAAAGATACTTCATCCAAAAGTTGTTACTTTAGCCTTTTAACAAAAGTAAATAACCACTTGTTAAGTCGCCAATTACTTTTAACCACTATATAATAACATACAATAGAATGAAAAAAACCGCTTACTTATTCTTTTCTCTTTCCGTTTTTTCGCTTTCAGTAGCCATCGGACAAACGAAAAAAACAGTTGCTGCACAACCCAAAACTTATCCGGCAGAAGTCGCCCGTCCGAAGTTAGTTGTAGGTTTAGTTGTAGATCAAATGCGCTGGGATTATTTATACCGTTACTACAACCGATATACGAACGGTGGTTTTAAAAGGTTAATTAACGACGGTTTTTCTGTTGAAAACACCTACATTCCTTATACTCCAACTTATACTGCTTGCGGCCACACTTGTATTTATACAGGTTCAGTTCCTGCAGTTCATGGTATTATTGGTAACGATTGGTACGACCCGGAGACAAAAAAGAATATGTATTGCACGCAGGATACTTCGGTAGTAACTGTTGGCAGCACGCCTTCTTCGGAGGGAGAAATGTCGCCTAAAAATATGTTAACAACAACCATTACTGATGAATTGAGACTGGCAACCAATTTCAGAGGAAAAGTAATTGGGGTTTCGCTAAAAGATAGAGGTTCTATTCTTCCTGCAGGCCATGCGGCAAATGCAGCTTACTGGTATCAGGGCAGCACCGGCAACTGGATTACCAGTAGCTATTATATGAAAGAAGTTCCAACCTGGATAGCAGATTATAATAAGCTGAAACTTGCAAACAAGTTTTATGCTAAAAACTGGGAAACACTTTACCCAATTAACACCTATGTGAACAGCACCGGCGATGAAAAAGCATACGAGGGAAAAAACAGTACTTTCCCCCATAATCTTACTCAGTTCGTTGATCGTAATTTCGATGCCATCAGAAGTACACCTTACGGCAACACCATTACGCTTGATTTAGCTAAACTGGCTATTCTTTCAGAAGATTTAGGTCAGGATAATATTACCGATTTTTTAGCCGTTAGTTGTTCTGCTACCGATTATGTAGGTCATGCTTATGGTCCAAACTCTATTGAAGCCGAAGATACTTATTTACGTTTAGATAAAGATTTTGAAGAGTTTTTCAATTACCTTGATAAAAAAGTTGGTAAAGGAAACTACATGGTTTTCTTAACTGCAGATCACGGTGCAGCACACGTTCCGGCTTTTATGCAGGAGAATAAATTACCTGGCGGAGTAGTTAGCGATAAAGAAATTGCCAGCAAATTAAATGCTTACCTGAATGATAAATTTAAGGTGAACAACATCGTTTTAAAATCTCAAAATAACCAGATCATTTTTGACCATGATAAAACCGATAACGGTACTGTAAGTTTTGATGTAATTAAAGCTGCATCTGTTGAATTTCTTAAAAGATTAGATGGATTTGCAAATGCAGTTGACATTTCTAAAATCTCATCAAGCACTTTACAACAAATTCAGAAAACAATGATTACAAATGGATATAACGCCCGCAGAAGTGGCGATATCTATTACATTCTGAATCCAAACTGGTTTAATGGCGGCCCAACAGGTACTACCCATGGCAACTGGAACCCTTACGATTCGCATATTCCATTAGTATTTATGGGTTGGGGAATTAAACCAGGCGCCTCTAATAAAACGCACTACATGACGGATATTTCAGCAACTTTGGCTGCACTACTCCACATTCAAATGCCGAGCGGCTGCGTTGGAGAACCCATTACAGAAATCACAAACAAATAATTTTAAAACTATGCCCCATAAGGCATAGTTTTTTTATTTTAATATCATGTCGAAATATATAGCAAACCGACTTACTCCGATGCTGGAATCTCATGATATGCCAGCTACGCTAAAATTCTACACAGAGGTTTTAGATTTTAATTGTGACGCTAAATCCGATGATTTAAGTTGGCTAATCCTTGTGAAGGATGAAATAGAAATTATGTTCAGCGCCCCCAACGCGCATCGTAATATGCCCAAATCCATCATGAGTGGTTCATTATACATCAACACTAACGAAGTGGATATCCTCTGGGAGTTCTTAAAAGATAAGTGTAAAGTCTGCTATCCAATTGAGGAGTTTGAATACGGCATGAGAGAGTTTGCCATATATGATAACAATGGCTATTTATTGCAATTTGGCCAGGAAATATAGTGAACCAAAAGCCATAATGGTTTAGGGTATTCGCTGTGGTAAACTACTTATTTTAGTACATTTGTACCTACCAAATATATTTGGAAACAAGGATCAGTAATGTTTATATGCTGATGCTTAAAATCCTTTAACATGCAACAAGTAGAAATATATAAGCCTAAAAACAAAATCCGATTTGTAACAGCTGCATCGCTTTTCGATGGTCATGATGCAACCATCAACATTATGCGCCGTATTCTTCAATCATCAGGAGCCGAAGTGATCCACTTAGGACATAACCGTTCTGTAGATGAAGTTGTGAATTGTGCCATACAGGAAGATGTTCAGGGTATAGCCATGACATCCTATCAGGGCGGGCACATTGAATATTTTAAGTACATGTACGATCTTTTACAGGAACGGGGATCAGGACACATTAAAATATTTGCCGGTGGCGGAGGGGTTATTCTACCTGTCGAAATTGAAGAACTACAAGCCTACGGGATTTCTAAAATCTATTCTCCCGATGACGGAAGAAAAATGGGTTTGCAAGGCATGATTAATGATATGCTTCGCCAAACCGATTTCGTAACCAAAACCAGCATAACGGAAGAACTAAAAACCATTCCGAAAAAAGACATAAAAGCAATTGCAGGTGCCATTACCGTTGCAGAAAATGATCCTGAAGGTGCACAAGCCTTTGTGGATGAACTAAAAAAAATATCAAAGAATAATAAAGCGCCAATTTTAGGCATTACCGGAACAGGTGGGGCTGGTAAATCATCGTTGGTAGATGAGTTGGTGAGACGCTTTTTAGTAGAAGTTAAAGATAAAACGCTTGCCATTATTTCTGTTGACCCTTCTAAAAGAAAAACAGGAGGTGCTTTGCTTGGCGATCGTATCCGCATGAATGCCATTAACAATCCCAGGGTTTACATGCGCTCTTTAGCTACCAGACAGGCTAATTTAGCTTTATCTAAAAACGTACAGGAAAGTATCGACATTTGTAAAGCAGCGGGTTACGACTTAATTATTGTTGAAACTTCCGGTATTGGCCAGTCTGATACAGAGATTACCGAACATTGTGATGTTTCTTTGTATGTAATGACGCCAGAGTTTGGGGCCGCAACCCAACTGGAAAAAATAGATATGCTCGATTTTGCCGACCTGGTAGCCATTAATAAATTCGATAAAAGAGGTGCATTAGATGCCTTGCGTGATGTAAGGAAACAATACAAACGCAACCACAATATTTTTGATGCTAAAGACGAAGAAATTCCTGTTTACGGAACTATGGCATCACAATTCAATGACCCCGGAATGAATAATCTGTTTGTTGCTTTAATGAATCAAATTAAAGTTAAAACAGGTGCCGATTTCCATGCAAAAATGGAGCTTACCGCCGATCAGTCTGAAAAAATTTATATCATTCCGCCAGATCGCATCAGGTATTTGGCAGAAATTGCAGAAGCAAGTCAAAGCTATAATGAATGGGTAGACAAGCAGGCTGGTATTGCCCGCAAAATGTATCAGCTTAAAGGCGTAATCGATTTGCTAAACGACTCCAGCTTACAAAAAACCGGAACATCCTTCCCTGCCGCCGATGGACTGGAAGATGCCTATTCCTTTTTTGAAGAGCAATTAGATGGCGAATGCAGACGGTTGCTCCGTCAATGGCCCGAAACGAAAAGAAGTTACAAGCAAGAGTTTTTTATTTATAAAGTTCGGGATAAGGAAATTAAACAACCGCTTTACTACGAATCTCTTTCCAAGTTAAATATCCCGAAGGTTTCTTTGCCACGATATGAAGATTGGGGAGATATCCTTCGTTGGTTATTAACCGAAAACCTACCGGGCGAATTTCCTTATGCAGCGGGTGTATTCCCTTTAAAAAGAGATGGAGAAGATCCAACCAGGATGTTTGCCGGAGAAGGCGGACCGGAAAGAACAAATAAACGTTTTCATTATGTATCGTTAGGACAACCGGCGCACCGTTTGTCTACAGCATTTGATTCAGTAACCTTGTATGGAGAAGATCCACATATCCGTCCTGATATTTATGGTAAAATTGGCAATTCAGGAGTTAGCATCGCCACTTTAGATGATGCAAAGAAACTGTATTCAGGATTTGATCTTTGCGCGCCTTCAACATCGGTATCTATGACCATAAATGGTCCTGCACCAATGCTTTTAGGCTTTTTCATGAACGCAGCTATTGATCAGCAATGTGAAAAATACATTATCGAAAATGCATTGGAAGAAGAGGTAAAAGCCAAAATTGATGGTATTTATCAAGCTAAAAAGATGGAAAGACCATCGTATAATAGCACGCTTCCTGAAGGTAATAATGGTTTGGGGTTAATGCTTTTAGGTGTTACAGGAGATCAGGTTTTGCCGGCTGATGTTTATGCTAAAATAAGGGCTTACGCCATTAGTTCGGTAAGAGGAACTGTACAGGCCGATATTTTAAAAGAAGACCAGGCTCAAAATACCTGTATTTTTTCTACAGAATTTGCGCTTCGCATGATGGGCGATATTCAAAAATATTTTATTGACGAAAAAGTAAGAAATTTCTATTCTGTATCCATTTCAGGTTACCACATTGCCGAGGCTGGTGCCAATCCAATTTCTCAGCTTGCCTTCACCTTGAGTAATGGTTTTACTTTTGTTGAATATTATCTAAGCCGAGGCATGCACATTGATGATTTTGCACCTAACCTTTCATTCTTCTTCTCTAATGGTATAGATCCCGAATATGCAGTAATTGGTCGTGTTGCAAGGCGAATCTGGGCCAAAGCCATTAAAAACAAATACAAAGGAAACGATCGTTCGCAAAAATTAAAATACCACATTCAAACCTCAGGACGTTCACTCCATGCGCAGGAAATTGATTTTAATGATATTAGAACAACTTTACAGGCACTTTATGCCATTTACGATAACTGTAATTCTTTGCACACCAATGCATACGATGAAGCCATTACGACCCCTACTGAAGAATCTGTTCGCCGTGCAATGGCCATACAATTAATCATCAATCGCGAACTGGGTTTAGCTAAAAATGAAAATCCTCTACAAGGCGCTTTCATTATTGAAGAGCTGACTGATTTAGTTGAAGATGCAGTATTGGCCGAGTTTAAACGAATTAATGATCGTGGAGGTGTTTTAGGTGCTATGGAAACCATGTATCAACGTGGTAAAATACAAGAGGAAAGTTTGTATTACGAAACTTTAAAGCATACTGGAGAATATCCTATTGTTGGTGTTAATACTTTCCTTAATAAAAATGGTTCGCCAACTATTGTTCCCGGTGAAGTGATCAGAGCAACTGAAGAAGAAAAACAATACCAGATTGAAGCGCTAAAACAGTTTCAAAATAGAAATGAAGATAAAACTTCAACCGTATTAAAATCATTGCAAAAATCAGCAGTTGCAGGAGATAACATTTTCGAACAATTGATGGAAGTTTGCAAAATTTGTTCTTTAGGACAAATTAGCAACGCACTTTACGAAGTGGGTGGACAATACCGTAGAAACATGTAAAATGGCTTTTAGAAAAATAATTATTGCATTATTGTTCTTAATGCTGCAAACAAAAGTATGGTCGGCAGAAGAGCCTAAGTCTAATTATATTATTGTGCTGGGTATAGCTCAGGATGGCGGTTACCCACACATGGGCTGTGAGAAGAACTGTTGTAAAATGGCGTGGAAAAATCCAGGATTGAGAAAAAATGTAGTTTCTTTAGCCCTGGTTGATCCTGTTAATAAAAAGTGGTGGTTATTTGAAGCTACGCCAGATATTAAGCAACAGTTTCAGGATTTTAAATTGCAAACCAAGGGGCAATACCCCTACCTTCCTGAAGGTGTTTTTATTACGCACGCGCACATAGGCCATTATACTGGCTTAATGGAATTCGGTCGTGAAGTAATGTCTACGAATAAGCTTAAAGTATACGTGCTCCCAAAATTAAAATCATTTTTAGAGCAGAATGGTCCATGGAGCCAATTGGTAAAACTCAATAATATTGATTTGATTCAACTTAGTCCAGATAAACCAGTTTCTATTATGAATAATGCTGTAACCGCATTTACAGTTCCACATCGCGATGAATATTCAGAAACTGCAGGCTTTAAAATTGTAACCCCAACAAAAAAGTATCTTTTTATCCCTGATGTAGACAAGTGGAATAAATGGGAGAAAAACATTCTAACTGAAGTAAAAAACGTAGATGTTGCTATGATAGACGCAACCTTTTATGCCAATACAGAACTTGGGAACAGATCAATGAGCGAAGTTCCGCACCCCTTGGTTATGGAAACTGAAAAGTTATTTCAAGCCGAAGATTTAAAAACAAAAAATAAAATTTATTTTATTCACTTTAACCACACGAACCCATTACTTTGGGATTCAAAGGCTCAAAAACAAGTAGTCGAAAATGGGTTCAACCTTGCTACTCAAGGCCTGGTGATTTATTAAAAAATTCTTTATAAAAGAAAAGCCCCGATTTTATCGGGGCTTTCAATATGAGTTAAATATTTAACCTGCTATCCAGGTAAATTTGTAATCAATCGTTGGGTTTTTCATGCGTTCAGCTACGCGCAATAACCGCGAAGGTAAGTTCATAATGTAATCACGGGCTTTTTCGCCAGCCTCATTTAAATCACGCATGCCTTCAATTTTCCAGTCGATAATTAACTGTTGCATAATTTCAACATAATCCACAGCAGTATATACACCTAAACGTTGGGCTGCATCTGTAAAATGACCAAATGTTTGGCCAATTTTCAAGCCCACTTCACGTAAAAAGTGCGCCGGCATTACAATTTTTTTACGCATCATGTCTTCAAAAGCAAGCATAGCCTCATTAGGATCAACCTCAAAAATACGGTTCATAAAATCCTTATAAGCTTTAGCATGTCTCGCCTCATCAGAAGCAATTACACCGCACATTTTAGACAACAAGGCATCCCCATCTTTTTTGGCTAAAGAAGCTACCCTTCTGTGCGAAATATTAGTTGCCAATTCCTGGAAACTGGTGTAAATAAAGTTACGGTAAGGATCATGTCCTGTACCAATATCGAAACCATCAGCAATCAGGTATTGTGTTGATATTTCCATCTGGCGCATATCAACACGGCCAGATAAGTATAAATATTTATTTAAAAGATCGCCATGACGATTTTCTTCAGCAGTCCAATGACGAACCCATCTCATCCATCCACCTTGCTCATCACCACTATGCCCTTCAACCATGGCCAACCACGATTCATAAGTTGGTAAAGCCTCTTCTGTAATGGTATCACCGACCAAAACAGCAACTAAATCATAAGAAAGATCTTTAGCGTTATCCCTTAAAATTCTAATATCCTGATAAAATGTTTCGCTTGTAGAATCCGGTAAGAAATCAGATGGCTGCCAGTTAGTATCAATTGGTTTAAGATAGGTATCCATCATCTCCAGCATATATTTTTCAATATGCAACATCACTTCCCTTCTTTTTTCTGCAAAAAAACTCATTGTTGTGTTTATATATTTGTTATTGTCAAAGATAACCAAATAATGTGGCAAACCTCATTATATTAACACATTTGCACATAATCAGTTTTAAAAATATTCATTATCACATTCTTATACACCAAGTTGTGATTTAAATCAATATAATCTTTCTAAGGCGGTATTATAAATTAAATATATCCATTTTCTAAAACTGGATCAAACCTAATAATTATCCCTTTAACTATATCGTGTTCCTTTTAATAAGGAAACGTGTGTTGGTGTTTCATGGCTGCTGTTAAGCCAGCCAAAAAGGATTTTCGTGACGGTCAGGTTTAGCTTGCAACGGCCGGGTGTAGAGATGGAATTTCTGGCAATGGCATTACAGGAAACCCTGCAAACCAAGAAAACCCTGCAACCTTAGTTACAGGG
>NZ_JAVTSO010000011.1:0-76611 GCF_032678625.1 Pedobacter nototheniae
GGGTTATATGAGTAACTTTTGGCTGGTGATAACACCCAGCCAAAGGAAAATAAAAGGTCATCCAACTTTTATCAGGGGCAATTAATTATTATCGTGTGTGTATTCCAAACATCCACCTAAAAAGCCGAAACGATTACTCTTCGTGTTTTACCCAAACGTTATAAATTTCAACCTCTCCGTAGGCATCGCAAGATTCGCCCTCAGTTTTTTTCTTGCCTTTGCAGGATGACTGAACATAAGCCCCCGCTTTAAAATAAGCATTGGTGAAACTTCCATCGAATGTATACTTTAACTCATCGTTATAATAACATTGTGTTTGATTATTAGAAACCACAAATTTTACGGTGAAACGAGTTCCCAAAATGTAGCTGGGATCAAGAACCACACGGTCAGCACCATTTGCCGAAACCAGTAACTTTTTGTCTTCCAGTCTGAAGAAAATTACATATTTATCTGCATCATGAATTTGTCCGATTACAATGTGCTTTCTAACATCAGGCAGGTGAACTACCCGTTGATCAATAAATAAAGTATGTTTACCCGCAGATGAAGACCACGCAGCTGAAGTTTTTCCGTTATCCAGCATTTCGCGCAATTCGGTACGCGGGAAATTGGAGCCGCTTGTGGTTTCACCGCCGGCATTTGCCTTAAAACTTACGGCATCTTTATTCTTATTCAGAAAGAAATAATTTTCATCCAAATAAGTCTTTAATTCAGGTTGTTTTATTTCATCAGGGTTTCCATTATGTTCTGTGTTTACCGGAAGCGTAAGTTTCCAGTTTTGTAGATTTAAAACCTGACCAGGCACGGTTGCTTTTACATTAGTCTTGGCAGATTGTGCAAAAGCCATGTGGCTGCACAAACCTGTAAGGAGGAAAAGGAGGGATGCTTTTTTAAAATTCATTTTTATGATGCTATAGGATTAAACTGGCACCTAACCTTCCTTTTTTTGAAGATTGGTTAAGTAATGGAGCGCCTTCCTTTAAATTAAAATTCATGGTTTCGGGTTTAACAAAACCGGGTGTAATATGGTAAATAAATTTTCCACTCACTTTGCCGTAAGTAGAAGTAATTTTTCCGGATTGATAGAAATTACAGTAATTAACCATGACCTGGTCGGCGATGGTTTCTTCAAACCTGATGCTGCTTCCACCTTGCCCTGATTTATAAAATATACTGTTTGAAATTTTTGCATGCTGTACACCAATCAGCCGCAAAGCAGCACCCTTTTCGCGATTATCAACTTCGTTAAAGGTACATTGGTTAATGGTTAAAAACGGACCTAAAGTACTTTCATCATTGCCGCCACGGTATAAATTTAGTGCGCTGCCTAAAATATTACTGAATACACAATTTTCGATTATTGTATTCTCGGCATTGTAAATACCTTTGTCCTCTTTTTCTGCAGATAAATCGATCGCTGTTCCTGAAATGTTATGAAAAACTGAATTTTTGATTACTAAACTATCTGCAAAAGTACTTTTTGAAGCTTTTATAGCACTGAATGTACTTTCACCGAAATTCTTAAAATTGCAATTGTCAACATATAGATTGTAATGCATATTCATCGGTAAGGTGGTGCTTCTGATGGCAGATTGCACATCAGCAAAACTTTCGAATGCACCTGAGAAGGCTAAACCCTTAACGGTTAACGATCCACCATTTTCGATGGTGATGAATGCAGGCAAAGACTGATCGGAAACGCCAACCAATACAGGTTTTGTTTTTAACTCTTTAGCAGCCATTAAATCCAGCTTTGTGTGCACAATGATTTCCTTTGTTAATTTATAATTTCCGCTTTCGGTAAAAACCAAAGTATCTTGACCGCTCATTGAAGACAGAATGGAATTGATACGATCTGCATCACTTGCTTTTAAAAGGATTTTTCTGCCTGTTTTTTCTACAGCATCTTTTTCTGCTTTGTACCATGCAGCACCTGTTACAGCAGCTTTAAGAATAGTTAGTTTAGAAAGATCAGCACCTGCCTGGGTGGTTTCAGGAATCAAAATGCCATCAAGTGTTTTGTTTTTAGGTTTAACAGCGGTGAAGCCCGGAGGTAATTTTATTTTTAAAGCACAGCTTACTGCGTTGTTTTTAAAGCTTAAACCTTTGTCTTTGTTAAAATCTGTGTACACTGAATCCTTGTTGCTGATCATTAAATTATTGCTGAAAGAAACATTTTCTGGCGCAAGGGTGCGTTCCGCATCTTTTCCGGTTCCAAAATCAATATGGTCACAATTGATAAAAGTATTGCGGTAAATGCTGGCATCTTTTACCTGGTAATAACGGTTTATGGCCGAGTTTGGTACCCCATTCATAACAGCAAGGGCAGCGCGGAAAGCCGTGCCTTTAAGGTCTTTGAAAACGTTGTTAAATACTTTATGCCCCGGGTTAATTATCCTTACTCCACCGGTAAAAGGTTTATTGTTGCCCAGGAAAATATTATTTTCTACTACATTATTGCTGCCATGGCGTAGAACCAAACTGCCTTCGCATTCAAAAAAAGTATTATTGCTTACTTCATTCTGACCTGATTTAACCGATATAATCTCTACTTCGCCATTACAACGTTCAAAATAATTGTCTTTAATCTGTGTTTTGGATGGAGTTAAGGAATAACGGGATACGCCGATGCGCATGGTTTCGCCACCATTTGACCCCAGCCGTTGCCTGCCTTTAAAATAATTATGATCAATGCTGTGGAAGTTTTGCTGGCTTCTTTCATCGTTTAATTCGACAATTAACGTTGGGCCTGCATTAATTTTATTGATAATGGTACAATGATCTACCCGGTTATTTTTACCCCATAAAACAATCCAGTTATCGTTTTTGAAACGATCTGCCTGCGAAAAGTTTTCAATTACAAAACCACTTATCCGGCAATGGTTTGCCAGATTATCTGAACCGGTTTTAAAAACGATTAAATCGCCGTCTGCACTATAACCATGGTTAAAATGCAGATCAAAAAGCTCGAGGTAACTACCCGAAATACGCAAATTGGAAGCACCACTAATGGTTACACCGCCTGGTGTTTGCGGACGAATCTTAACCGGATTTTCTGCTGTTCCGTTTGCTTTCAGAATTAAGGTAACATCCTTCCAAAGCCCATCGGCCATTATAATTTCATCTCCGGGTTTAGCTTTAGCCACGGCCGTTTGCAACTCTTTACTATTGTGTACGAGCTGGGCGAAGCCTTTTGAAAAACAAAGCGTAAAGATTAAAAGTGTTACTAATCTCATCATATCTAAGCAAATAAAACCTGGCTAACCGCCGTAACGGCTGGCCAGGAATGAGTGTTTTTATTTTTGAATGTAAATATCGAATTTAATGGTAGAGGTACCTGTTGTTGAGGTAGCCTCTTTAGCACGTAACAGGGCATTTTTATAACCCGTACCACTAACATCAGGAATTCTTACATAAATAAGGTAAGCACTTGTGGTATTAAAAATGGCCGTTGTTGCAGCTGCCGTTGCATCAAATCTTGATGAACTGCTGCCCGGAACCGCAATACCGTTGGCGGTAAAGAAAGCATCGTCTATCACATCGATATTATTTGCATTATACTGCGCATAAATATTATCAATACCGGTTGTGCCTGGTACAAGTACACGGAATCTTGTAGCCCTTAATGCCCCGGTATTGGCTATAGACCACGATGTGCCATTACATTTAAAGTTGCTGGCTACACTGGCTGTATTGGTTGGACTGTAAAATGCCGGGCCCGTACTTGTTCCATAAAATAAGAAAGCCATTGTTGCTTCGCTCGCATTTAAATTACAATTGCCAGCGGTAGTACCAGTTTCAGCAAAAAATATGGTGTTGGTTCCGGTGGTCTGCGCATTCATTACTACATCACGATACAAGGTTGTACCATAATTTATATTGAGCGGAATAACTAACTCTGATTGAACATCTTCCAGGTCAACTGCCACCACTTTAAGGTTTGCAGCGCGTTTACGGTAGGTATAACTATAATTAAAGCTGTAATTTAAACTTGAATTTAAATTGCTTAGGCTCGAAACCAATGCATACGCACCCTGATAATCATCATAAACATCAATGCGTTTTAAACCTGTTACGGATGTAATGGTTCCGGTAAAAGCTGTGGGCGAACCTACGTTAGGGGTTATAGTTGCCGGGAAACTTACAAACTTAGGTTTAAATAAGGTTACATCAACCGGCATTGCAATAATCAGCTCGTTACTTTGTCCGTAAATATCTTTAGCCACAACTTTGATGTGTTGTGCTGCTTTACGGTACTTGTAAGCATAGTTTAATGCATACTGTTTAGCGTTAGATAAGCTGGTTATACTGTTGACCAAAACATAAGTGTTTTCGGTTTGATAATCATCATAAATATCAACCTGCGCCAAGCCATAATCAGAGGTAATGTTACCTGTAATTGCTGTATTGCCACCGTTTAAATCGGCGGTAAGTTTTATTGGGAAATCTTTTAACTGCGGTAAAGCCGGGTCAAAATAAGTGATTTTAATAAAACCCTCAACCGTACTGTTATCGGCCTGCTTTGCCAAAACTTTAACACCTGTTGCCTTACTCATATTATTGAGGGGAAAAGAAGTAGTAGGAATGGTAAAGGTATAATCTGTCGCATTATTTGGCGATGCTACAGCAATAAGCGAATCTGTTGCATTAGTTCTGATGAGATAGGCATAAACGTACCGAATGCCATCGCTGGAAGTAATCTGTGCGCTAACGTCTTTATTGGTGCTGAAAGATTTCGTAGCCCGGTTAAAGGTGTAATCATCGGCATTGAAACTCCCTAATCCGGCAGTTTCGGTTTTTTTGCAGGATGATAATACCACCATGCCTGCAAAAAGGTAGAGTAACGATTTTAATAATGTTCTCATAATTTTAAGTTTAAACAGTTGCATTAATAGCCCGGGTTTTGAGGAATAATGATCTCATTGTTTACATCTATTTCGCGTTGCGGAATTGGTAATAATGCTTTTTGTTCGGTTACATTTGCACCCAGAACATCAGCGGTACCACGTTTATATTTAGTGTAGAATAAAGCATAATCCAAAACATAATGGTTTTTGATGGTGGCAACCAATACTCCGTTGCGCACCAGGTCAAAAAATCGCTGGTTTTCAAAAGCCAGTTCTAAACGCCTTTCATTTAACATCGCCGTTTGGAAGCTTGATGCATCGGTAATGGCGCCTGTTCCTGATGCCGGATATAAGTAAAAGCCTGTATTAAAGGTGCCGGTGCTGTAGGTTCCTGCGCCTGCACGCTGGCGAATTTGGTTAACTATAGCCATGGAGCTTCCGGTTGCGCCATCAAAACCGGTGGCTTCTGCCTTCATTAAAAGAATATCGGCATAACGCAATACCGGAAAATCATTTTCTGCATCATTTTTATAGAGTTCGGCTGATATAAATTTATTGTTATAAAAAGGAGTAGAGGTACTTCCGTAGCTGGCAATGTTTATGGCTTTACGACTGTCGATCATGGTACTTGCCGATGGTGTTTTGTATGCGCTAACCAAATCAGACTGTGAAGGACAGTTATACCAGCTTCCATCTCCTGGTACTACCGCATCGCCACTACCACTCGGGGCAAACGAATTGGCCATTGGATTGCCTAAACCCACTAAGCCGGATTTATACCGCACGGCGAATAAAATCTCTTTGTTCATCTCGTTGTTAATAGAGAAAACCCGGGCGTAGGTAGTTTCCAGGCCATAACCACTGCTCGTAATGATATCGTTTAATATAGGTAAGGCATCTGCTTTTCGTCCTAAGGTTAAATAAACTTTAGCCAGTAAAGCTTCTGCAGCCCATGCGGTAGCGCGGCCTAAATCGGCAGCAGGAATGCTTCCATATGCTGTTCTGGTTAGTTGACTTTTAGCGCCTAACAAATCTGCTAAAATTAACTGATAGGTATCGGCCTGCGATGAACGGTTGATTTGCTTAGCTTCTGAAGGAATAACCGGTTCGGTTAATACAAACATGCCACCAAATAAACGCACAAGGTTGAAGTAGTGATAGGATCTTAAAAATAAAGCCTGGCCAACCAGTTGTGCTTTTTGTGCAGGTGTAACTTTGGCCGTAGCCTCGCCGTAAACCAATTGTCCGTTGCTGTAGCTTACACCTAAGCTTCTTAATACGTAATTAATATTGCGGATGTTTTTGTAAACACTTAAATAATAATTATAAATCTGAGGGTTTTGTGCACTCAAAGTATACAAATTCAGATCGTTAAAATCATCGTTAATGCTTGATGCACTGGTTGGCGCATGTTGCACCACGTTGTCGCTTCGCAGTTCGGTGAGCATCCACTCATAACTTAATGGCTCCTGCAGGCCGTTATAGCAACCTGTTAAAGCTGCATTTACTTCGGTAAAATTCCGGTAGTAATTTCCAACGGTAACGTTAGATTGAGGTTCTACATTGATTAATTTTTTACAGGAGGCCAATAGGAGTAAAATAACTACAGGCATTATAAATGATAATCTTTTTATTGCTGAATAATCCATTTTTGATGGATTTGAAGTGCTTTTTGTCAGCATGTTTAATGTTTTCATATGATTACATTTTTTTTTAAACTTGTCTAAATACTGCATCGTTTAAAAAGTTAAGTCTATACCAAAAGTGAACGTGCGGTTAACCGGAAAACCACCACTTTGATAACCCGATACTAAGGGCGAGGCATAATTTCCGCTTGTAATTCTTGCTTCAGGATTAATGCCCTTGTATGATTTTCCTGTAATGAAAAATACATTGTCTGCCGATCCGTATAACCTGAGGTTATTGATATGGATTTTCTTTAAGAAAGCTGATTTGAATGAGTAACCCAGGATTACGTTTCTTAAATAAGCATAAGATGCATCTTCAACAACATAATCGGTTAACATTACATCCGCATAAGTTCCAATACCGTAATAAGGTGTTTTTCCATCACCAGGGAAAGCCTCGCTAATCCAGCGGTTGTCTACAAATGCCTTGTCGTATTTACGGGTTTCGTTGTAATAAATATCACCGTTAATTAAATCGCCACCTTGTGAGCCTTGAAGCAAAATGCTTAGGTCGAAATTTTTGTAGCGGAAAGTATTGGTTATGCCCCAGGTAAAATCAGGATATGGATTTCCAATTGCCGTACGGTCTTTTTCATCAATAATGTGATCGCCATTCTGATCTATAATTTTTAAACTGCCTGGTGTAAAATAATTAGAAAGGATGGAAGAGGTTTGTCCGCTTGCCGTAATATCTGCCTGCGAAAGCCATACACCATCGGTTTTATAACCAAAAAACTGAACTGCGGGAGCACCCAGTATAGATGCATAAATCTCATTTCGGTTACCATAATTGTATTGATAAGCTTCGCCGCCTAATTTAATCAGCTTGTTGCGGTTAGCCGAAAAATTTAACGAGGTATTCCATTTAAAGTTTTTACTGTTAATATTGGTCGAACTTAATTCGAGTTCCAAACCTTTGTTTCTAACCGTTCCGTTGTTGTTCCAGTAAGAATCAGATCCGGTAAAAGATTCAGTGCCCTGTTGCAGCAATAAATCCTTAGTTGTAGAATAGTAGTAATCAACACCCAGGGTAATCCTGTTTTTCAATAAGCCAATATCTAAACCTATGTTGGCCGATCTGTTGGTTTCCCAGGTAATGTTACGGCCCGCAATTACAGCACCATTTGGAGCTTGGCCGGCATTAACATTTCCGGTTCCTTCCCCGAAAGAATAATTGGCTTTATATAAAAGATCTTCAAAAGAAAAATC
Organism: Pedobacter nototheniae; assembly: GCF_032678625.1. GTDB lineage: Bacteria > Bacteroidota > Bacteroidia > Sphingobacteriales > Sphingobacteriaceae > Pedobacter > Pedobacter nototheniae_A. The sequence goes on from NZ_JAVTSO010000011.1 coordinate 7,748, forward strand.
GGTAATTCGGTTATTCCCTGTTTCGCCATAACTGGCTCGTACTTTTAATCCGCTTAACCAGTTTTGTGTTTTCTCCATAAATTTCTCGCTGCTGATTATCCATCCGGCCGATACCGCAGGAAACCATCCGTATTTATTTCCATCGCTAAACTTCGAACTTCCATCGGTACGTAAACTCGCCGAAAACAAGTATTTGTTTTTGTAATCGTAATTGATACGGCCTAAGTAGGAGATTAAACCTATCGGACCAACTTTAGCCGTATAAGTTTGTCCCTGATCTATTTGCGCAGCCTGTGCCAGAGTAGTAAAATCGTCGTTAGGCGAATTTAACCCGACCATATTGGATATTTCCTGGGTAGTTCTTTGCATGGTATAACCCAATAAGCCTGTAAAGTTGTGATTCTTGATACTCTTGGTATAGTTTAATGTGTTTTCCCATAAAACATCTACATTTTTTGACGTGTAAATGGTTCCTGAATTTACGTCGCCATCTTTACGGGCATTGCTTTTGGTTAAAATGTTGTTTTGTAACGAACTGTAATACCCACTTAATGATGATTTAAAAATTAATCCTTTAGAAATGGTATAAGATAGGTCTGTACCACCCTGCATACGAAATACTTCAGAAAAGCGGGTTTCTCTTGATGCAATAGAAACCGGTGTATTGTTGCTGGTAGAAAAAGGATTTAATGCGCCGGCACTGGTCCAGTAAGAACCATCGGGCATAAAACCCGCGTAATTTAGGTTGGCAAAATGCCTTGCCTGTACATAATCTCCTGCGCCTACATTTGCCCATTGCGTATTTTGATTTACGAAAGCCGATGTGAAAGTGCTATGATAAACCGGTAAAGAAGAATACCAGCGGTAATAATCGATGTAAGTATTTGCTGGTTTTTGTGTTTTGGTGTAGGTAGGGTTCATGTTTACACTCAGCGTTAATTTTGGCGTTAAATTGGCGTCAATTTTAACCCTTAAATTGCCTTTATTATTTTCGCTGTATTTCATTACCCCCTGATCTTGTTGCATGTTGCCCGAGATGTAATACCTCAGGTTTTTATTGCCACCCGAAACCCCCAACTGAACGTTATAAATTCCTGCGCTACGCAAACCTTCCTCTTGCCAGTTGGTTGGTTCGCCGCTGATTTGGTTTTCGATAACATAGGCCGCTCTTTCTATGTCCGTTATTTTGTTAAACCCAGTAGTTACACTTGGGTCTGTCATACGCAAGGCCGCTTCCTGAAAAAGCAAACTTGTATATTCAGATGTGGTCATTAAAGGATGCAGTTTATAGGCTTCCTTAATGCCGTAGTAAGTTTTAAAGGTATACCTTGGTTTATCAGCAACACCTTTTTTGGTGGTAATTAAAATTACGCCATTAGCCCCTCTGGAACCATAAATAGCTGCCGAAGCCGCATCTTTTAATACGTCAATAGATTCTACATCGTAAGAGTTGATAAAAGCCATCCCATCGGCAATAGGTTGCCCATCTACCACCACCAATGGATCTGCATTTGCACTTAAAGAAGTTGATCCCCGCACCCTTACAGTAGGATCAGAGCCTGCTTCTGAGGTAATGTTCTGGATGGTTAAACCCGCCAGTTTCCCAATTAATGCATTGTCCAGCCGCGAAGTCGGAATCTCATCCAGGTTATCGTTCTTTAATTTACTAACTGCGCCCGTTACCGAAGATTTTTTAACCGTTCCATAACCAATAACCACCACATCTTCCATCGTGGTTTTAAGCTCGGTTAGCGTGATGGTAATTTTTTCACTCTTAGTTACCGGATGACCATGTGGCTGGTAGCCCAAATAGTTAAAGATGAGCGTTTTTCCAATTTCTACAGTAATGGAAAATTCCCCATTGGTATTGGTCATGGTGCCCTGCGTTCCGTCCTTTACCTTTACAGAGGCGCCAGGCATAGTTTCACCTTCTGTATTTTTGACTACACCCTGAACCTTTACTTTGGTTTGGGCTGCAGCCGGATTTAAAAACAGAAAACATGAAAATACTGCCAGCAGAGTGCTTCGCAAATAAAATTGTTTCATATTGGTTATATTTTGGTTAGGTTATGCTTTGCAGCGTTAAATACAAGATTTAAACTGCTTGGCTTTTTTAGAGCCGGGTACGCTTTGTGTTTTTAAAGCCTGCCTTCATATTTTGATATTTCAGCAGGCTTGTGGAGCCACGTTATTCTTATCTGATTAATATTTTATTTCCCTCACATGAGATTCTTCACTTCGTTCTGAATGACAGAAGGGAGCATCTATTTTTCGCTTTTAAGGCATGCTGCAATGATTTAAAGTTCTAACATTGCATGCCCGCCACTTTTTATGTCCGTTTGTGCTTGCCGGAGCATTAGCCCCGGACAAACCCAATCAAACTATTTTTTTACGAGAAGTTTAATCCTCCGTTAATGTCAATGTTGGTTCCGGTAATGTAGCTCGATTCATCCGAAGCCAGGTAAACAATTAAATCAGCCACTTCTTTGGCTTCGCCTTCACGTTTAAGTAAAGTTGCATTTGCTACATTTACCCTTACTTCAGGCTTACTGAAAGTATCATGAAAAGTTGTAGCAATCATACCAGGTAAAACTGCATTTACCCGGATGTTTTTAGGGCCAACCTCTTTAGCCAGTGCCCTGGTATACGTCATAATGCCACCTTTAGCCGTTGCATAAGCGCTTGCACCCGGGCCACCACCATCTCTGCCGGCAAGAGAAGATAAGTTTACAATTGAAGAACCTGAGGGCATGTAAGGAATTGTTGCTCTGGATACCAGGTACACACTTTTAAGGTTTAAGTCCATTACCTGGTCCCAAAAATCTTCATCAAGTTCTGCGGTAGGTTTACGGGCAACCATGCCCCCGGCAACATTAACCAGGATGTTAATGTCCTGACCAAATGCAGCCTGTGTTTCTTTTACCAGGTTGGCTACGTCTTCTGATTTTGTTACATCCGATTTTACAATAATGGCTTCGCCACCTGCATTTTGGATTAGTTTAAGGGTTTCTTCGGCATTTTGCACATTGCCGTGGTAATTGATAACCACTTTAGCTCCCTGTGCAGCTAACTGGCAGGAAACTGCTCTGCCAATGTCTCTCGAACCACCGGTTACAATGGCTACTTTGTTTTTTAAACGCATAGATATTTTTATTATGATGTAATTATTTTTTTTGAAGTGATGTATTTAATACATATCCAGGTTATTGGAACCAGCACTGCGGCCAGCACAAAAAAGGATACATAACTGGTTTTGGTAATAATTGGAACTGCCCAGGTGGTTAATAGGGTTCCGGCAACGGCTGCAGTACCGCCCATACCTGCAACAGTACCCACGTTTTTACCGTTAAAGTAATCGCTTGGCAAGGTTTGGATATTGCCGATCAGAAACTGGAAACCGAATAGGGTAGAACCAATCAACGACATTGCAAGCGTTGGATTATCTTTTAAAGTTCCCAGAAAATAAACAATGGCTACCAGCGATACGAGCATAATGGCACAACCTACTGCGATGGCAGTTTTTCGTGCTTTAACTGCTGATTTACCTTTTTTTATGCACCAGGAAGAATAATAACCTCCAAGTAATCCGCCTATGGCAGCAAATAAATAGGGTACCCAGGTAAAAGACCCAATCTGCTTAATATCAAACATAAATTGTTCTTTTAAAAAGGTGGGCAACCAGGTAACGAACAACCACCAAACAGGATCGATAAAAAATCTGCCCATGATAATACCCCAGGTATTTCTGAATTTTAATAGTTCTTTCCAGGTTAAAACAGGTGCGGTATCGGCAACATTTTCTGCATCAGGGCTTTTATCTAAAATGTAATCTCTTTCCTTTTCAGTTAGCCAGCTGTGTTTATCAGGCGTAGCCTTATTAATAACCCACCACGGAATAACCCAGATTAAGCCTAAAACAGCAATCAGTACGAAAGTCATTTTCCAGCCAAAGGCAAGATAAAGAAGCGCAATAATAGGCGCAGAGATTACAGAACCCATGGAAGCACCTGCCCCAAATATGCCCTGAGCTATGGCTCTTTCTTTTGCCGGAAACCACTCTGCATTGCTTTTTGTAGCGCCTGGCCAGTTGCCGGCTTCACTGAAACCGAGTAAAAACCTGAAAACATTAAAAGAAATCAACGATCTGGCAAATGAATGCAAAGCAATAGAAATGCTCCACCCGATAATGGAAATAGTCATACCTAAACGTGTACCAACAGCATCCATCAGCTTACCCGTAAAGGTTTGCCCTAATGCATAGGCAATCATAAAAAAAGTAGTAATTAATGCCAGGGCACTTTTATTATCTGCATCAGCAATACCAAAATCCTTGTAAATGTAAGGCCACATAATGTTGATAGCACTTCTATCAATGTAATTGATTACTGTTGCCAGTGCAATCAACCCAATAATATACCATCTTAATCCTTTAATCTTCATCTCTCGCTTTTTATTCGGGTATGATTATAGTCCAAGACTCTTTAAAAAGTCCATTATTTTTTCATTCACCATGCTATTGTCTTCCTTCGTGAATTTGCCATGCAAGCCATCCTTAACCGTAATAAATTCGTTTTTTACGCCGAGCTGATCTAATTTTGCCTTTAATGCCACCGATTGTTCGTAAGGAACGGTCGGGTCAGCATCGCCATGCACAATAAAAGTTGGCGGACTTGTTTTTTTAGCCTGATAAAGTGGTGAAACCGATTTCGCAAAATTATCGTCTTTAGATTTAGCGCCCAGCCAGCTGGTAGCTGATTTACTGGTTTTATGTGTTCCATAAGCCCAATCCCAAACATCCGTAATGCCATATTTGTCTATTACTGCAGCAACTTTAATGTTTTCAGTACCCGGGCAATTGGTGTCGAATAAATGGTTGTTTTCCATGTATCCACCCATTAGTGCCAAGTGGCCGCCTGCCGAGCCGCCCATGATTACAATTTTATTGACATCAATATTTAAAGCTTTGGCATTTTTTATAATGTAAATCAAAGCACAGCGGGTATCTTCTACAGCTGCAGGAGCTGTAGCTGCGCCTGTTAAACGGTATTCTATATTGGCTACCGCATAACCACGTTTAAAGAAACCACTGAATCCGCTTTGGGATTCTTTTGTGCCTTTGTTCCAGCCACCACCATGAATGCTGATTACGATTGGCGATACACCTTTACTTGCCGGCGGTAAATACAAATCCATTTTACCTTCCCATCCGTCAACCTTAGTGTAAACCACATCAATTTGCTCGGTAAATCCTGCCGGATACTGAACTTTTTTAACCTCAGTTTCCTGAGCGTTGATCGCTGAATTAAAACATAGCAATCCAATTAACATGAATAAATATTTCATATTTTTCTAATATTTAGTGAGTTATAGGTTTTTTTTAGCTTTTAAGGAAATCTTCGCGGTGAGGGGTAAAAACATCTATCAAAACACCAGGTTCTATACATACACAGCCGTGTATTTCGTGGGGCGGCACATAAAATCCATCGCCTTTTCTGAGTATTTTTTTATTTTCACCGATGGTCATTTCAAAAACGCCGCTATCCACATAAGTAACCTGTGTGTGGTGGTGCTCGTGTAAAACGCCAATTGCTTTTGCCTCAAATTTGGCTTTCACCAGCATAATGCGGTCATCATAACCATACACTTTTCTTTTTACCCCATTGCCTAAATCTTCCCAGTCGGTTTCTGCTTCAATTTGAAATAAGTCGCTCTGTATCATCTTGCTTAATTGGTTTTTATAAAGTTGTTTTTGTCCTGATAATTAATTTGGTATTGATAAACCTGATCCTTCACTTTGAAAGAAATATTTATCTGTTGCTCATTTGCACTTAAAATTTTTAGCCCCGAAACCGAACTGCTTGCGCCTACAGAAGTTTCGCTGATTGGGTTTACCTTACCATGCGCTTCGGTAATGCTAAAGAAAACCTGGTTTTTTGCTTGTTTTTGTGAAAGCATAAAAGCCTTACTGTCTACTAAATTCATATCAGGATCATTAGCCCCTAATGAAAGTTGTTTAACCTGTATTTCCGAATCGGTGGTAAAATGAGTAGTATAAAAGCGTTTATTGTTTAAAATACTGATGGAACCACCTTTAGCATCCACGGTTGATTCTGCATTTAACCAAATATGCTCGTAACCATATTTGCTGCCCAATGCTTTAAGGTTATTTCTGTTTGCACTGATTTTAAAAGAAGAAGCAACCAATTGCCCCTTGTACCAGAAAGGCAAATCGTACTGGTGCGGCTGTTCAGATAGGGCCTGAAAAACATCAATTAATAAAGGTTTGGCTAACCCGGCTACTTTGAGCAGGGCAGTAGTTCTTTTCATTTTTACACCGGGGTAGGCTTCGTTCTCTGATGCACTAACCGACTGAAGATTAGCTTCTGCTTTAAAGAAAAGCTTTTCGGGATGCGATTTCTGCGCCAGATCAGCATCTAACTTAAAATTTGATGTTTCATCAACAACCAAGGTATTATGTGCTACAGTTTGTTTTGCCCAGCTTTTATTTTCAGGTAAATAATCGCCACCCTTTTTAGTTTCAATATTCAGAAAACGCGCTGCACCATAATCAGGGAAAATTTCTACACCGTGATCATAATATAAAATATTCAAGCGGTCGAAATGGCCATGCCCCATACCTTGCGATGCTGCTTTAAACAATACACATTGCTGGTCTTCATTACTTCCGGCTCTTAAAATGCCTAAACCACCATCCATTCCATTAATGCCATCACCAATCCATTGCGGGTTGTATGCAAAAGGCCTTGCTTTACCGGCAGCTAAATCAGCAGAAATTTTTAAACCTGCATCTGAAATAACCACTTCATTCTGTCTTTTGGCAATATCCAGTAATTCTGGTTGTGCCTTAATATCCGAATAGGCAATATCAACTCCGTATATCAGTTCTGCCGATTCGTAAGTTTTATCTTTAATGGCATCATTAATCGGAAAGAAAGTACCATCAGTATAAGTAAGCTGTAGCGAGGTGCTGATGGCTTTAGCCAATAACTGGTTGCGGTAATTAAATATCTGGCGTTTGGGCTCATAATTGTTTATGGCTTTGGCAAAAATCACAAAGGGAAGCAGCGCATAACGTTGGTAGTAAGGGCCTTCGGTGTAATATCCGTCAGGGGAAAAAAGCTGGTCGATTTGTGCTAAGTAACCTGTTTTTCCATCCTTATTTGATCCTTTAATTGCCATGTCTACATACTCGGGCTTATGCAGAACATAACCCGTCATGCCAACTGCTGCAATATCCCAGGTACCATGATTATGAATTTTATCAAAAGTTTCCTTACAATCGATGGTGAAAAACTTTAGCATCGGCATAAATAAATGCGATTCGATTGTTTTTCTGTCTGTAGCATTAATGGCATTATATGCCAGATCATACCCCTGTATGGTATACACCTGCCATACAAAATCGTTCAGGCTTTGCCAGAAAATTTTACCACCCTGGTGTCCTTCCTTACGTTTTGGATGCAAAGGCCATTGCTCATAATCAGCCGCATATTTTAACAAGATATTTTTAACGTAATCCGCATACTTTTTATCACCCGAAATCTGATAGGCAATACCGCAGTTTAAAATATGGGTGTAGTTTTTTTTGTGTTGTTCGTGGGTAAAGCCACCGCCACCATCGGCTGGTAGAGGTACATTTATGGTTTCGGTAAGTGCCATATCGGCATCTGCCTTAACCGATGCGTAAGATTTTTTTAATAATGGGTAAGTTTGAATCCCTTTTCTTATTGCAGCCACATTTTTGCCTGTCATCATGATACTCGGATGCTCCTGCGCACCAGAATACCAGGATAATAAAAGGCAAAACGAGAGCAATACTAACTTTTTTAAGTCGTTCATGTTTGGGGATGAATAATGTAAAATGATTGGTCTTAAACGTTTTTGTTTAAGGGTTTAAATAGTTCTTTTGTTTATACTTTCTGAATAATTTTTTGTGCTAAGTATCCTGCTTTACTAATCTGGTACATATCATCAAGATGTATGGCTATTGCATTTTCTGCGGCATCAATATCCTGATTTTCTATCGCCTTTAAAATCTCGCGATGTTCTCTTTTAGATTGCAAACCCCTGTTTTCGCCGCAAAGTTTGTTCTCGCTGATGTTTTTGATCAAATCCGGAATCAGGATAAGGATCATAGATTCGATGACCGAATTTTTAGAAGCTCTGGCAATTTTAATGTGAAAAATCATATCCTCTTCAACGGCATCCTGGCCACTGTCAATTTTATGCTCAAAATCTTCAATCGCCTCCCGTAAGCTAACCAAATCCTCTTCAGTTCTTCTTTCTGCGGCAAGTTTTATGGCATCCAGTTCCAGATAGTAACGCGCCTCAAGCAAAGCATTAAAATCATCTTTATTAAATTTAATAATATCTGTAATGAGGTTATCCATTACTTTAATGCCCATGCCCGCTACGTAAGTTCCACTTTGTGGGTTGGTTTTTAAAAGGCCGTAAAACTCTAATTTTAAAATCGCCTCGCGAACATAACTTCGGCCTACACCAAATTTTTCAGCGAGCATTCTTTCTGCAGGTAATCTGTCTCCAGGTTGTAGTTGTCCGGTAGAAATGAGTTGTTTCAGCTGGTTGATAATTTTATCAACAGGCGATTCTACTTCAATGGACTTTATGGTCTCAATAAACGATTTCATAAAATTATATTTGGTCAACCAATAATTGGTAGACCAAATATATAAAAGACATTAACAAACCGCAAAATATTTGATAAAAAATTGTTTGAGCTTGGTTGTAGGTATCCTCAATCATTGTTTAAAGCTCATTTTAAAGTTTATTATATTACAAATGATACATAAACAGGCAGAGGATAAAGTTTAATTTATTAATTATTTGCAATTTAGTTTTAAAATTTACGCCTATGTTTTCTCCATTTAACGAAGGATCAGCTTATTTACAACCCTACTGGGAAAAGTATATGGCCTTGCATAAACGTGTGGAGCTGCCTGCGCGCACGGTTTTATTAAACGAAGGTGAAATTTCAAAACGGTCCTTTTTAATTGAAAAAGGCTGTATCCGGGCATGGTTTAATAATCAAGGCAACGATACTACTTTTCAGTTTTTTTTCGAAAATGAGATTTTTTCTTCCAGGGAGAGCTTTAAGAAAAATATTCCGAGCATATGCACCTTCGAAACCATTGAACCCAGTGTGGTACATATTATTGAAAAAAAAGATTTTGAGCAGATAATGGCCGAGCTTGATAAAGACACCACATTCCTGAAGCAAATGCTGGATGTTCTGTTTGAAAGGCAGTTTCATTATATGAAAGAATTTTTATCAATGATTAGAGATACTCCGGAGCAGCGTTACTTAAATTTGTTGAATGATGCTCCATATGTTATTAAAAGGGTACCTCAGCATTACATAGCATCATATTTAGGGGTAAGCTCCGTTCATTTAAGCCGACTTAAAAGTAAGCTGCTAAAAGAGAAAAAAATATAAGCATTTGATAACATATGTTATCGCCCGATAGTGGCATTGTACCCGATCTTTGTTTTAAATATTTTAAAAAATGAAAGCAGCAATTTTATATAAGAAAGGCGAAACGCCTAAATATGGAGAAATAGAGCAGCCTGTTGCTCAAAGTGATCGCGAAATTATACTTACCGTTAAAGCCGCATCAGTTAAAAACCTCGATAAATCCAGGGCCAGCGGTGCACATTACAGCAGTGCAGTTCCTTTAGAAAAACCGCAAACAGTTGGTGTTGATGGAGTAGGTTTTTTAGAGGATGGCACACGTGTTTATGCAGCCGGAATAAGCGGTATGATTGCCGAAAAAGCTTTGGTAAATGTTAAAAGCATCGTGAAAATTCCTGATCACCTGGATGATGTAACAGCGGCAGCATTACCCAATGCAGTTTTAGGTGCTTCTGGCGCAATTCAGTTTAAGGCAAATGTACAAAGTGGACAAACCGTTTTAATTAATGGCGCTACCGGTGTAACCGGAATGGTAGCTGTACAAATTGCTAAACTATATGGTGCAAAAAAGGTAATTGTAACGGGCAGAAATGCAGATGCATTAAAATCCTTGCTTCAGTTGGGTGCTGATGAAGTTATTTCTTTAAAAGATACCGATGAAGTTATCATTGAAAATATTAAAAGGATACATAAACTAAATCAGGTTGATGTGGTTGTAGATTACCTTTGGGGTAAACCAGCCGAACTAATTCTTGCCGCACTTTTGGGTGATGGTGGAAATACACACCGGGTTAAGTTTGTAACCGTTGGCAGCATGGCAGGAGATAAAATTGAATTGTCTTCTTCGGTTTTAAGAAGTTCGGATATTGAACTTTCGGGATCTGGTTTTGGTAGCTTATCAGCTGAAAATATCGAAATCCTCTTTAAAGAAATTTTGCCGAAAATGCTGCAATATGCCGCTGATGGAAAATTGAAAATAGAAACCGTAACCGCCAAACTGGAAGATATTGAAACGGCCTGGAATGCGGAAATACCTTCTGGGAAGAGATTGGTTATTTTAATTTAATCCTCATATTTTTTTTCTGGTATAGTCAGATTTGATTTTTTTGAATGGCTTTAATCGAGTTGGTTAAAGCCGGTTGAAGGTTTAATGGCCTACCATTAAACCTTCATTTTGTAATGTGTTAAAAAGTAGATGATAAAAATTAAGAGTATCGAATTTAAAACCAGCAGTAGCCAGGATATTAATGATTTCCGATCTTTCATCAAGGCAACAAAGGCACTGATGTACGCCATTGCAGTTAAAGCCAGAAACAAATCAATTGTTTGTATACCCAATAAGTAATAGCCTTTATAAGAAAAAACAAGGCAAGCCAATATCAGGAAAACTACGGAGGTTATATTATATATTTTATTGGGTTGCATATTATTTTAATCATAAATTTAAATAAATGTTTAATCACAATGCGGAACGGTAAAAGTCCAGGTTTCGGCTTCAGTATTTGGAATAACATAACCATTTCCTTTAGCATTTTCGAACCATAATTTGCCGCGAAGTTTTTCACGCGTTCCTACTTCATTTAGGGTTGCGCTATCGTAAAGGCGGCCGTTAATCATCACATATTTAATTTTTTCGGAGTTTCTGATGTCATCTAACGGATTGGCATCCATAATTACTAAATCGGCCAGTTTGCCAACCTCCAAAGAACCAATTTCCTTATTCATACCTAAATAACCTGCACCATTTATTGTTGCATTTCTAATGGCCTGAAGTGGCGAAAATCCACCTTGTACCATCATCCACAATTCCCAGTGTGCACCTAAACCCTGTATCTGGCCGTGGGCGCCCAGGTTAACTTTTGTACCGCCATCAGCAATTTGTTTAGTTGCTTTTGCAATATCAATATGATTGTAATCCCCGTATTCGGAAGTTGTTCTGCGGCGCGCCCTGGCATCTATAATTGATCGTGGGGTATAGGTCATTAATTTTTCATTTTCCCATACATTGGTGCGGTCGTACCAATAATTTTCACCCCACTGGCCACCATATGCCACAATTAGCGTAGGGGTATAGCCCACTTCGGTATTGTTCCAGAAATTAATTACATCTTTATAAACAGGTAAAACCGGTATGCTGTGTTCAATCCCCGTATGGCCATCGGCAATCATATTCATATTGGTAAAAAAGGTCGATCCACCTTCTGGTACAACTTCCATTTTGAGCTGTCTTGCTGCTTCTAAAATCTGCTGGCGTTGCTCGCGACGTGGCTGGTTGTACGATTTAACTGAAAATGCACCTACTGCTTTTAACCTGCGGAGGTTGGCAAGGGCGTCATCCAAACTGTTAATAACCACTTTAAAATCGCCATCGGCACCGTATAAAATCGATCCTGTAGAATAAACCCTCGGGCCAATCATCCGCCCGGCTTTAAGCATTTCACTCTGGCTAAAAACCATTTCGGTATTGCTCGATGGATCATGAGAGGTTGTTACACCAAAGGCCAGATTTGCCATATAACTCCAGTCGTTTTGCGGCGTAATTCCATCAGGACTTGTACGTAAATGAGCATGCACATCCACAATGCCGGGCATAATGGTTTTTCCGTTTACATCAATAATTTTTGCATTTGCCGGAATGGTAATCGTTTCGTTTTTACCAATGGCAGTGATTTTATTTCCGTCGGTTAATATGGTGCCGTTCTCAATTACCTCATCGCCTTTCATTGAAATAATACGGGCACCTTTAAGCGCAATAATACCAGTGGGTACATCACTTTTTAAAATTAAATTAATATCTGTAGCGGTTGCGGAGGTTTTTGGTGTATTGCCATCAAAATTAAAGGCATTATTTACATCAATAGTGAAGTATTTTGGCCCCATTGTCCAATGCAAATTTCTACTGTCGGTACTCCATTGCATATAGGTACCACCATCAGCACTCACCTTGGTTACCGGAATTGCTTTATTTCCTGCAGATGCATCCTGAGCAGTTCCAACATTAATCATTGGGGTAATGTAAACGTTAAACAATTCGTTAAAAGCGAGCCATTTATTATCCGGGCTGATTACAAATTGATTGGCATATTGAGATGTAAAGTGTGTGCGTTCATTGGCGCCATTTAAGTCGATACTTTTTAAGGCTTTTTTCCCATCTACATAGCTCTGGAAATAAATTCTGGTATCGGTATTGTTAAACTGTGGTCTGATGCCATTTTCAGTAACTAAAGTTTTTGCACCACCACCCGAAGCCATCATAAAAATTCCGGTACCACGGCCATAACTATAACCTAAAACATCATTGCCAACACCTTTTCTGAATACAATTTTATCGCCTTTGGTGGAGTATTGTGGCGAATAGTAAAATCCTTTTTCATCACTTAAGGTAATTGTTTTACCGGTTTTAAGATCTGTTCTCTTTATGGCGCCTCTTAATTCGTCGTTCCAGGTGGTGTAAACCACATACTTTCCGTCAGGACTAAAGCTGGGTTCAAATTCAAAATCCATACCTGTAGTTAACCTTTCAGGAGTTCCATTTGGCATTTCTTTTTTATAAAGATACCCTGCAGCATTAAATACAACCATAGTGCCATCTGGCGAGGTAACCAGTTGTCGGAGCATTTTAGCTGAAAACTCATTTTTAAATACCTCTTGTTCAGAGTGTAATGCCTGTTGAACGGTTTGTGTGCTGTTTACCTGAAAGGGAATTTCGTCTGTTTGTAAGCTGGAAAGGTCGGTTTTTCTGATTTTCCCTTTTGCATAAAATACGAGTCCTTTACTATCTGGCATCCACCCAAAATTTGGATAAACTCCAAAAATAGCCCAGGTTTCCTGCTGGTCGTGCGACAAATCTTCATATACCGGCCATTCTTCACCAGTTTTCATATTTTGTACATATAAAACCGACTTTAAACGTACACGTTTTACAAAAGCCATTAAATTTCCATCCGGGGAAATCTGTGGACGGCAAGCACCACCTTGTTCGTTTACCAGGGTAGAAAGTTTGCCACTATTTAAATCCAGCTGGCGAATGGCATATATGGTTCCATTGGGGTCTTTACTGTATTCAAAATTTGGCCCCGGACTTATATCTTCGCTGAAAAAAACATATTTTCCATCAGGCGATACATTTGGCTCGCCGGCATCCTGCTGATCGTTTTTTCTTTTAGTTAACTGGATACCCTCTCCGCCATTTATGCTATACATCCACATTTCGCCGGCACCCAATGAGCGCGACGCTGTAAAATGTTTTCTGGCAACTAAATACTCGCTGTTGGGCATCCATGTAGCATTATTTAATAACCTGAAACTTTCTTTGGTAATCTGTTTTTTACCCGAACCATCCCGGTTCATGATCCAAATGTTGTCGCCACCACTTTTATCACTCGTAAAGGAAATGTATTTACCATTGGGGCTAAACCTGGGCTGAACATCCCATGCAATGCCTCCGCTTAACAACTTTGCACTTCCGCCGGTAACAGGTATGGTATAAATGTCGCCTAATAAATCAAAAACAATTTCTTTTCCATCTGCACTTACATCTAAGTTCATCCAGGTGCCTTCATCGGTATTAATGCTGAAGTTTTTAGTCGTTCCCTGGTATTTTTCAATGTCCCATTTTTTTTCCTGGGCCACAGAAGTGAGAACAAATAGAGAAAGCGTTGATAAGAAGAAAAATCTTTTCATTAAATTATTGAGATTAATTGTGCCGCAATTTAGTAATATGTGCCGCTTTTTTATAGTTTTGATACCGCCGATTTATGACAGCAATAGAGATTTTACAAAAGTATTGGGGACATCCGTCTTTCAGACCGTTACAGCAGGATATCATTACCTCAGTTTTGGAGAGGAAAGATAGTTTGGCACTTTTGCCAACAGGAGGAGGGAAATCCATTTGCTTCCAGGTACCTGCTTTGGTAATGGAAGGCATTTGCATTGTGGTTTCGCCGCTGGTTGCATTGATGAAAGACCAGGTAGAAAACCTTAAATCTAAAGGAATAGAAGCCATTGCCATTTATGGCGGTATGGGGAAGCGCGAAATAGACATTTTACTCGATAACTGTATTTATGGAAAAATAAAGTTCCTGTATTTATCTCCCGAAAGATTGCTTTCTGATTTGGTGAGGGTCAGGATTTCTTACATGAACGTTAACCTGATTGCAGTTGATGAGGCACATTGTATTTCGCAATGGGGTTATGATTTTCGACCGCCTTACCAACAAATTTCCAAATTAAGAGAAATTTTACCCGATGTACCAGTTTTAGCGCTTACAGCCACAGCTACAGAATTTGTACGAAAAGATATAATCGAAAAACTGGAGATGAAAGACCCACAGGTTTTTGTTAAAAGTTTTGCCCGGGATAACCTGAGTTATGTTGTTTTAGGACAGGAAGATAAGTATAAAAAGCTCATTGATATTTGCCGGAACGTAAAAGGAACTGGATTGGTTTATGTTCGCAACAGGCGCGAAACCGCTGAGGTTTCTAACTTTCTGAATCGAAACCAGCTTAAAGCCGATTTTTATCATGCAGGTTTAGAACGGGATGTCCGTTTTAAAAAACAGGAAGACTGGAAGTTGAACAAAACCCGGATTATGGTGGCCACTAATGCCTTTGGAATGGGTATTGATAAAGCCGATGTACGTTTTGTTGTGCATTTGGATTTACCCGAAAGCCTGGAAGCTTATTATCAGGAAGCCGGCAGGGCAGGACGGGATGAAAAAAGGAGTTATGCCGTTTTACTGGCCAACCATGCTGATGTTTTAAGTTTAGAATCACGATATATCGACAGTTTTCCGTCGGCAGAAGAAATTAGAAAAACCTACCATTACCTCGGCAATTATTTTCAGCTGGCTTTTGGTGCCGGAGAAGGATTAACCTTTCCTTTTGATGTAGCAGATTTTTGCAAAAGATTTAATTTAAGTGTGTTAAAAACATTGTCTGCTTTAAAATTTTTGGAGCACGATGGTTATATTACCCTTTCCGAAAGTGTGTTTTTACCCTCCAGGTTAATGTTTATCCTTTCCCATGAAGAGGTTTATCGTTTCCAGATTGAGAACCGGGCTTACGATAATTTGATTAAAACCATTCTTCGTTCATATGGAGGCGCATTTGATGGTTATGTAAAAGTTAATGAGGCCGAACTCGCTAAACGAACCGGATTTTCCTATACGGAAATCGTTTCCCTGCTGAATAAACTGCAGTCTATAGAATTGTTGTCTTATTTGCAACAAACCGATCAGCCACAGTTGCAATACGTAAGAGCAAGAGTAGATATGGATCATTTTGATGTGGATGCTAAATACCTTGAACTTAGAAAAGAAATTTTGCTGAAACAAATTAATGCCGTAGTGGCTTATGCATCAGGTTCAGTGTGCAGAAGCATGCAGTTGTTAAGTTACTTTGATGAGAACAATGCACCAAAGTGCGGCGTTTGTGATGTTTGCCTGGCAGAAAAAAAGCTGGAGAACGAGTCGCAGATTAATGATCAGCTTGATTTTGAAATTATTTCCCTGCTACAGCAACAACCGCTGGGCTTAGATGATTTAGTTCTGAATATGAAAATCGGGAATGAAAGTGAACGCTTAGAAGCCATAAGAGAGTTATTAGATGCCGGTAAAATTAAATCAGATGGTAAGAAATATTATCTTTAGACATTAAAAAATCCCCAGATAGTTTAGCAATAAAACTATATTTTAGCAGTTCCAATTCACTCTTTAAAAACAGATGACAGAAAAAAATAATAAAAAAGTAATCCGTTCGTGGGCTTTTTTCGACTGGGCAAATTCTGCCTATAACTTAGTAATTACCTCCACCATTTTTCCGGCTTATTATACCATTATTACTACAACCAAAGAACATGGCGATCATGTTAGTTTTTTTGGCAGAACATTTACCAATACCGCATTAAGCAATTATGCATTATCATTTGCTTACCTGATTATGGCTTTAGCTTTGCCTGTACTTTCTTCAATTGCAGATAACAGGGGCAATAAAAAAGCTTTTATGAAATTTTTCACCTACATGGGCGGATTGGCTTGTGCAGGCTTATTTTTTTTCGAGCTGAATACTTTAGAGCTCGGAATAATTTGTTTTGTATTGGCTGCCATGGGCTATATTGGTGGTGTATTGTTTAATAATTCTTATTTGCCTGAAATTGCAACAGAAGACCAGCAGGACAGGGTGAGTGCCCAGGGTTTTTCTTATGGTTATGTTGGTTCTGTTTTATTACAGCTTATTTGCTTTTTATTTGTACTAAAACCCGAGTGGTTTGGCATTACCGATGGTTCTTTGCCAGCCCGGATTTCTTTTCTTTTAGTGGGAATCTGGTGGATTGCTTTTGCACAAATTCCTTTTAAAAACTTGCCATCTGTTCATAAACAATACGAAAAGGTTAAACGAAACCTGATTAAAGATGGTTTCAATGAGCTATCAAAGGTATGGAACCTGGTTAAAAATATGAAGAAATTAAAAGGCTTCCTGTTTGCATTCTTCTTTTATTCAATGGGTGTACAAACCATTATGCTTGCCGCGGCAGGTTTTGCAGAAAAAACATTAAAACTCGGAACAGCAAAATTAATTGCAGTAATTTTAATTATCCAGTTGGTTGCTATCCCTGGTGCAATGTTAATGTCGTTTCTTTCTAAAAAATGGGGCAATACCAATGTGCTGATTTATGTAGTGTTAATTTGGATTGGCGCTTGTGTAGGTGGTTATTATGTAAGTAATGAATATCAATTTTATGCCTTATCGGCGGTGGTTGGTTTAATTATGGGCGGAATTCAATCTTTATCAAGATCTACTTATTCAAAGTTTTTACCCGAAAACACCCCTGATTCTACCTCATTCTTTAGTTTTTATGATGTTACTGAAAAATTAGCCATTGTAATTGGACTTTTCAGTTTTGCTTATATAGAAGAGGTAACTAGTAATATCCGGTATTCCATTATTGCTTTGGCATCATTTTTTATAGTTGGTTTAATCTTTTTAATGCTTCTCAAAAAAATAGAAGCAAGGCAAGCCCTAAAATTGTAAATTTACCCGCTTAAAGATTTTGTTGATGAAAGTAGAATTATTTGTTCCCTGTTTTGTAGATCAATTATACCCCGAAACCGCTTTTAATACCTTAAAGTTATTAGAAAAATCAGGATGTAAAGTCGAATACAATTCAAAACAAACCTGTTGCGGACAACCAGCATACAATGCCGGTTACTGGGATGAGGCAAAAGAAGTGGGTACAAAATTTTTAAATGATTTTACTGAAAATACTTATGTGGTAGCGCCTTCAGCATCATGTGTTGGAATGATTAAAGGCGGTTATAACGATTTGTTTACCAATACTATTGTACACAATAAGTGCCGGAGTCTACAATCCAATATATTCGAATTATCTGATTTTCTGGTTAATATTGCGAAAAAAGATTACTTCGGCGCAGAATTGGAAGGAAAGGCTGTTTATCATGACTCATGCAGTGCCTTACGCGAATGCAAAATTAAAGATGAACCCCGTCAGCTCCTTTCAAAAGTACATGGATTGGAAATGATTGAGATGAAAGATACCGATATGTGCTGTGGATTTGGTGGTACTTTTGCAGTTAAATTCGATGCCATTTCCTCAGCAATGGCCGAGCAAAAAGTTAACCATGCTTTAGACCAGAAAGCCGATTATATTATTTCCACAGATTTATCTTGCCTGCTACATTTACAAGGCTACATCGATAAAAATAACTTACCCATTAAAACAATGCATATTGCTGATGTTTTAACTAATGGCTGGTTGGAAAGTACCGAATATTAAATTCCGGCTTTAAAATTTCGTAAAAAAAGAGATACAAAATACAGCTCCAAAAGCAATAAATTCCTTTTTATTGATTAAAGGGAGGGTTTAACAAATTTTAACAGGGCAAATGTTAAAACAATAATACTTTTGTTTAAACCATTTCTATATTCCTGAATCAAACAACAAAACAAAATCTTAAAAAATGAAAAAAGTAATTTTTGCTCTTTTTGGTATCTTCTCAATTGTATTTGTTGCAAATGCACAAAAAAAGACCTCAGGAGCTATACAATATGAAGCTACGGTAGATCCGGCAGCAATGGCAGCGGCAAGTGGCATTAAAATTCCTGAACAAATGGCTGCGCGGATGCCTTCGAGCAGTAAAAGTAATTTTGAGCTTTTATTTAATGCTACAAATGCAAGTTATATGCCTGTTGAAGACAACGAGGATAGTAACGGAGCAGGCGGCGGCGGTGGCGGAATGGGACGTATGATGATGCGTTTTGGTGGCGCCGGCGGCAACAGAGAGTATTATTATACTTTTGCCGATCAAAAATTAACGGAGGTATTTGACTTAAATGATACCACTTACTACATGCCAAGTAAATTAACATTATCTACTTCAGGGCCAATTGGTTCTTTCAGAATGGGTGGTGGAAACCCTAATGATACAACTAAGGCAAAACCTGTAGCAGCACCCAAAATTGAAATTGTTAAAACGGATGCAACCAAAAAAATTATCGGATTTGATTGTAAAGAAGTGATTGTTAAATCGACCAGGACAATTAAGATATTAGATATGGATAAAGACGTAACCGAAGAAACACACATCTGGTATACAACAGATTTAGGTTTTAACTTTTCGCCGAATCCAAATATGTGGACAGAAGGTACAGTTTTGGCAATAGAAAGCAGAGGGAATAATACCATTGCTAAAAGTATCGAATACAGGGGTGTTAGTGCTAAAGATGTTACCGCTCCTAAAAAAGCCAAATTAATCACCGAAGAAGAATATAAAACTAAAATGGATAACATGATGAAACGTTTTAGGGGCAATGGTAACGGAAGACCGGGTGGCACAGGACAAATAAGAATGGGTAACTAAACCTGAAAATATTGTATTTAAAAGCCTGCTTTGTTTAAAATGAAGCAGGCTTTTTTATGTCTTAAAATAAATGTAAGATCAATGGTACAATTAGATTTTTGCCTCTTATAATAAAATAACTATTATTGGTGCAAAATTTAAGACTAACCAAACGTGATTACGGAAAACACTAATAATCTTTTAAGAACCAAGCAACATTTCGAAATTTTAGATGGCTTAAGAGGGGTTGCAGCTGTAGCAGTTGTAATTTACCACTTTATGGAAATTGCAATTACCGACTACAGTAAAAACTTTATCGGCCATGGTTATTTAGCCGTCGATTTCTTTTTTTGCTTATCAGGCTTTGTAATTGCCTACGCTTACGATAACCGGGCAGAAGGTATTGGTGTTTTGCAGTTTTTTAAATTAAGACTTATTCGTTTGCATCCACTGGTTATTATTGGATCCGTGCTTGGCTTGCTAACTTTTCTTTTTGATCCATACAGTGATTTTTATGCTGTATATGGTTTTGGGAAAACCTTAGCGCTGTTTTTAGCTTCGGCCTTATTAATTCCTTATCCGGCTATGCCTGAGCGTTACCTTAATCTTTTTTGTTTAAATGCACCAAGCTGGTCGTTATTTTGGGAATACATTGCCAATGTTTTCTACATTTTCTTTCTGTATAAAATTAATAAGAAAATACTACTTGTTTTAACGGTAATTGCCGCCACGCTGATCTGTTATGTTGCCGTTCGTTCAACTAATTTAGGTGGTGGCTGGGGTGGACCAAATTTTTGGGATGGTGGTGCAAGGGTTTTTTACTCCTTTTTAGCCGGTATGCTGATTTATCGTTCAAACCTGATTATTAAAAATAAACTTGGCTTTATTGGCATAAGTATTTTATTGGTTTTATCCTTTTTAGTCCCTTTTTCTAATGATTGGAATTGGTTAACTGAGCCAATAATTGTCCTGCTTTATTTTCCGCTTTTGGTTTCTTTAGGTGCAGGAGCTCAGTTAAGCCCATCTTTGAAAAAAGTCTGCAAGCTATCCGGAGAAATATCTTATCCGCTTTACATGACACATTACCCTTTTCTTTGGATATTTTTAACCTACGTAGCAGTAGTTAAACCTAAAATGTCGGTAATGGAAATTGTCATCCCGGTTTCTGTAGTGCTTTTAATTTTATTAGCCTATTTAGTTATGAAGTTTATAGACGAGCCGCTCAGAAAGTATTTAAAAGCAAAAATGATTAAAGCTTAGGTTATTGATTTTATATCAAACTGTTTTTAGAAAGCAAAGCTTGTTGTTAAATAACTTTTTGTTGGTGTTATCACCAGCGAAATGGCAAAGGGCGTCATTGCGAGGAGGTACGACGAAGCAATCTTTATAACTTTAAAACAGCATTAAATTATTTTCGTCTTGCTATTTATTCGATGATTTTTTAGCAACAAAGACCCTGAAATAAATTCAGGGTGACGGTTCCGTTTTTGGTTGGTGTTATCACCAAGCCAAAGGGAAAACGAAGGGCGTCATTGCGAGGAGGTACGACGAAGCAATCTTTATAACTTTAAAAACAGCATTAAATACTTTCCTATTTTTATTTTACTTTGTGTTGTTACCAATCAAGTGAAATTTTTTATTTTAGGAAAGCAAAGGCTTTAGCGCTTCGGAGGCCTTGTTCCTGCTTTACGCTGTATCCCGATAGAAAAAATCGGGGATGCCGCTTCAATCAGGTTTAAAGAACTAAAATGGTGTGCTAAAAAGGTTAACAGTGTACCTAAACCCGATCTGAGTGAATGCCCCGATTTTTCATCGGGCAGCAACGGGAGCGGGGCTGGACTATCCTAAGTACGTCTAAACATTCATTTCTTAATAACTTTTTGTAGATGTTTTAACTTTTGGTTGGTGTTATCACCAAGCCAAAGGGAAAGAGCGTCATTGCGAGGAGGTACGACGACGCAATCTTTATAACTTTAAAAACAACATTAAATTATTTTCGTTTTGCTGTTTATTCGATGGTTTTTTAACAATAAAGACCCTGAAATAAATTCAGGGTGACGGTCCAGTTTTTAGTTGGTGATAACACCAACCAAAGGGAATTATCGCCTGCGAAATGGAAAAGGGCGTCATTGGGAGGAGGTACGACGAAGCAATCCTTATAACTTTAAAAACAACATTAAATTATTTTCATTTTGCTGTTTATTCGATGGTTTTTTAACAATAAATACCCTGAAATAAATTCAGGGTGACGGTCCAGTTTTTAGTTGATGATAACACCAACCAAAGGGAATTATCGCCTGCGAAATGGAAAAGGGCGTCATTGGGAGGAGGTACGACGAAGCAATCTTTATAACTTTAAAAACAACATTAAATTATTTTCATCTTGCTATTTATTCGATGGTTTTTTAGCAATAAAGACCCTGAAATAAATTCAGGGTGACGGCCCAGTTTTTAGTTGGTGATAACACCAGGTAAAAGCTAAAGTAGTGCATAAACCCACCTTTGCTGAATTTATTTCAGCATCTTTTTTTAACAAGAAGAAGCTAAACTTCAGGGTGAACGCTGTATATTTTTCTTCTCTTTATCCAAAACTGTAAAAAACTGAACCAATCGTTCTCCGTTTTCATCAACGAGGGTTAAGGTATGCTTGCCGGCGGGCGGGCTAATGGCCAGCTGGTGATAATTGGTTGTGGTGGCTACATATTCATTGTCGATATGCCAGTATATTTTTGATGCGCTATTTCGGTGCGCTGCATTTAATACAATTTTTCCTCTTGAGCCATCCAGTTCTAATGGAATGTAAACGGTTGCACCGTTTTTTGGATAAATTAGTTCCATTACATTGTTTCCACCGGTATTTTCACACCCGGTTTTAAATGGAGGCAACATTTTATAATCGCTGTTCTTAATTTTATAATAGTACTCCATTGCCGGTGGAAGGATAAACCAGCTTTTGTGGACCATACTGGTTACGTTTTCGCATTGATCGGTTACGCGATAGGTTGCTGTTCTGTCTAAATGAATAATTTTATGGAAAGGGCAGATGGAAGTTTTTTCTCCGGCTGGTGGAACCATTTCTTCTATAACATCCACACAGTTTTCGCCTGCTTTATAACCACTTTGTTTACAAATTTTAATTTTTTTAAGTTTGGTTGTGGGTGTTTCAAACCATTTTCCATTCGGCAATAACCTAAAAATATCAAACAGAACCGGAGCAGCAGCTTCAATACCAACCAAACCTGGACGGCCTTCACCATCGGCATTGCCTACCCAAACACAAACAACATAATTGGGCGTTAAGCCCACAGCCCAGGCATCTCTAAAGCCAAAACTTGTTCCGGTTTTCCAGGCCACTCTTTGCGAAGAAGAAAACTGCTCCCATAAGCCTTCATCACCGGGCCGCATTACTTCTTCCATAGCGTTAAAAGTAGACCAAATAGAAGCATGATCTAAAAATGAATTCCGCTGTACATCAGCTTGATCTTTTTGCGTCTGCTTTACATATACTGCCTGCTGGTAATCTGCAGGATTGTACAAACCCTTGTATGTATTGTAGTGGTTTAACGTGCGCACCATGCCCATATATGTATTGGCTAAATCCCACATGGTTACTTCACTGCCACCTAAAATTAACGATAGTCCATAATGATCTGCTGGCTGGTTTAATGTGCCGATACCCAGTTTTTTTAACTTATCGTAAAATCTTTCATATTTGTATTGTTGCAACATTTTAACTGCAGGTATATTTAGTGATCTGCTGAGCGCTTTGTCTGCTGCAATTGCACCGTCATAACCTAAGTCGTAATTTTGAGGCGAATAGCCTGCTATCTGCGTTGGGATATCAGGAACTAATATATGTGGTAAAATAAAGCCATCATTAAGCATATTTGCATACAATAGGGGTTTTAAGGTACTGCCGGGGCTTCTTGGTGCCTTAATCATATCCACATGGCTTTGCAGTAGCGGATCATCGGGCTGGTAAATATTGCCAACATAACTCACTACTTCACCACTTCTTGCATCCAAAACCAAGGCTGAAATATTGTTGATATCGTTAGCACGATAGCGGTTATTGTATCTTTTTAAAATATAACTCACCTTAAGCTGAATGTTTTCGTTTAAGGTGGATGTGATTCTTGTTGAGTTAATGTTTAACGCCTTGCGTTCTGTTTTAAATCGGTTCAATAAATGCGGTGCATTTTGAGGCAGGGGTAATGGTTTACCTGGAACCGGTTCCAATTTTGATAAATTGGCTGTAGTTTGATCTATATATTTTAACTTAACCAGTTTATCGAGCAAATCATTCCGTTTTTTAATCAGTCTGACCGAATTCTTCCCCGGATGAACTAATGACGGGCTGTTAGGCAATACGGCAAGCGTAGCCATTTCGCCCCAGGAAAGGCTTTTAGCATCCCTGCCGTAGTAACGCCAGCTTGCGGCTTCAAGACCAACAACATTACTACCGAAAGGTGCATTGGCGGCATAAAGACCAATAATTTCTTTTTTAGAATATTTAAGCTCCAGCCTAAAAGCCAACAGGATTTCGAATAATTTTTGCCAGATCGTTCTGTCTTGCTTTCGGGATAACCGAATAACCTGCATAGTTAAAGTACTGCCACCACTCACTATACTTTTAGCTTTTAAATTTTGGCGCATTGCCCTGCTCATAGCTAAAAAGTCTACCCCAAAGTGGTTGTAAAATCGCTTGTCTTCAAAAGCAATAATACAATCTTTAAACTTAACCGGAACGCTATCAGCAACAGGAAAACGCCATTGCCCATCCTGAGCAATAGATGCACTTAATAAATTACCATTGCTGGCTTCTAAAACGAAAGATGTAGGAGATTTAAAAAGGTTTTTTGGCAGTGCAAAAAGAAAAAATAGCAACAGCAATAAACAAATACCATCTGAAATTACAATTACCTTAAATCTTTTGTCCATCAAGTGCTTTTTTGTGATCAAAGCAAATATAGGATTCTAATGTTCCATTTTCTCCCATTTTTCAATTTCAGGAAGCTGTTTTTTATAAGCCTCTACATCCCAAACCAATCCCCACTGTTTAACGTAATCTGCCAGTGGGCCTAACCCTACAGCAGCCCTTCGTTCATCTACATGGTCGGGGTCTACTAAAGGCAAAACATAAGTGCGTTTTTCAGCGCCGTTGGTTCCGATCTGACTTCCATAAGTTTGTTTTCTTCCTTCGCCAAGCGCAACCCGGTCTTCAAGCAGCGCTAAAGCACTTGCTTTAGCCTTACCTTCTTTTACAGCTAAACGCATCATGGGTAAATATTTTTGCTGAATGTTGAGGTCTGAGTGCTGTATAACCAAGAACAAAGTAAGGTTACCTTTATTGCCTATTTTATCTTCTCCCAACCATCCAAATTTGTCGAGTATTTTGGTAACTCTTAAGTTATTAATGCTATCATCATGATTCATTACTTTAATTAAGCTATCAACCGAATGGTGCTTGAATCCAAATTGCTTTTCTGCGTTTATATATTTAACTCTGTTTCCCTGATCTGTTGTATAAATTTCTTCCAGTTCTTCTTTTACAGGTTTATTATAATTGGCTTCTATTTTGGCTAAATTGTTTTTGAGTTTAGCCATTAGCTCAGTCCATTTCGGTGTATTATGAAGCGATTTCAAGTCGCCATCCGTTTCAGTATGTTGAAGGTTATTCCAGCCATTTTCTATACTTAAGTTTAAAAAATCAAGTGCATGGTTAGTGTCCTGGGCTAATGCGGCAGCGCATGCGGCATTATACAAGTCATTTTTATTATTTTTTTCAATTTGAAGCGCTTTAATGTAAGTTTCGTTTGACTGCTGATAATTTTTAGCCTTGTATAAACTGTCAGCTGTTGAAATTAAGTCTTTATAAATATGCTGTGCATTACAGGAAATGCAAACAAAAGTTAATAGCATAAAGGTTAAGCAGTTTTTCATAAAATTGATTTTGAACTAAGATAATAAAATTAAACTATATTGTTAGTTAGTTGTTTTTCAAAATAAGTGAGCCGGGTAGATTACAAAAAAGCCACAGGGAAAACCCTGTGGCTAAATTTAATACGAATAGGATTGCCTATTTAACAACCTGAACCCATTTTCCGGCTTCGGTGGCAGAAATATCATGGTTATACATGGCCTCACACTGTACCGCAGATAAATAATACTTGCCTAAGTAAGACGCATTAAGAAGTACTTTATACACTAAACTCTCATTTTCGCGGATATTAAAATAGGTAAACACGCGATCATCTCTAATGTCCTGATAAGTAAAAGGAGATGAAGCCAAAATACTCTGGTTATCATTAACACGGGTATTAATAATTTCCCAGCCCGAAGGGAAAATTTGTGTTAAAGCCATTTGTTCATAATAACCCATTTGCCCTGGATTTTTAATCGTTACTTCTGCATAAAAATCGGTTCCCTGTTTTAGTGTTGTAGGATCTAAAGGTTTGCCATTTAGATGTTTATAGTTTACATTCATATCCAAAACTTCTGGTCGGTTTGGTAAGAAATTATTTTGCCCGGCTACTGGCTGCCCCTGCAATACCAAACGTACAAACAATACATTATTTCCTTTATTGGTTACCGAGGCAGTATTGCCTTTAAAATTTAATGCAGTACTGTTCAGGTATTGGCTTGAATTTACCGGAACAGATTTTCCATCTAAAACGTATTGATAATTTAATTTATTCGAAGACTGATTTGAGCCACAAAACTTCGCAATTGCCAATAAACTATAAGCTGTTGTTTGCGTGCTGTACCAGGTATCTTCACCCAATTTGGTAGCCAAAGGCTGCAGGAGCGAAGCCGCTTTAGCTTTTTGGCCAAGTAAGGTTAATGTTTCCAATATCATTGCACCATCTCTAACGTCAGAACCGTAAGTGCCGCCAAGTTGATTATAAGGTTTAATAGAAGTATCTAATCCTTTAATCATGTTCTGCGCAACATCATTTTGACCAGCTAATTTATAAGCAGCAGCTAATCTCCATTTTGCAGCAACGGATAAATATTCAAATGCTCTTAAACGGTTCATTGCAGCCATTTCTGGTTTTTTAGCAAGGGCAAGCGTATATAAGCGGTAAGACTGAGATAAATCGCCACCATAAAAATTATTACTGTTTGGTGCCCAATTGTTTGCTTTAGTTCGTTGAAAACGTAATAATTCGTCTAATAAACCCACAGGAAGTGTATAGCCAGCATTTTGAGCCTCAATTAAAAAGTGGCCTCCATAATTGGTTCCCCATTCATCAGAACTGCCTTCGCCTGGCCAGTAAGATAAACCTCCATCTGTAGTCTGAAAGCTTTTTAAGCGATTTATACCAGCCCGAAGATTCTTTTCTGTGATTGCTTTCTGCTGTTCCGAAAGTGGACTGAGGCGATCTAAATACAGCTGAGGGAAAATGCCCGAAGTGGTTTGCTCAATGCAACCATGCGGATATTGAATTAAATAGCTTAAGCGTTTGCTGAGGTTAATTGCCGGGATAGAAGAAACTTCTAAAGTTCCTGAATTTGTTCCCTGCATACCAATTGAAGCATATTTTGTACCCCAGTTTTGCCCTGGTTGTACTGTAGCAGAAACGACGTTTGTAATATAAGGATTTGGGTTGCGAATATCCATTTCAACGTCGTACTCCGTTTTTTCAGCTCCACTTTGTGCGATTACCTTAACTTTTGCTACACCAACCTGGTTTGGCGCTTTAACTTCAAAGTAAGTCATCTGCTCGCCGGTTTGTTTATAGTAAAGCTGTTGTTTATTGGTGCCCTCTACAAGTAAATTTGTGGCCTGTAATTGTACCGAAACATTTTTCAGGTTATTTTCTGTAGCAAAAACGGTAACCGGCAAAGTAAAACTTTCTCCCGGCCCAATTACCCTTGGCAAGGTAGCCAAAACCATTAATGGTTTTTTAACCTGTACAGATTTTTCTGCAAAGCCATAAGCCGCCTCTTGTCCGGCAACAACCATAGCCCTAACTGCTCCAATATATTGAGGCAATTTAAATTTGTGGGTTTTACTTTCGCCTTTTCCTAAAGTAAATGGACCCATAAATTTAACCACTGCTTTAAAGCGGTTAGCTTTAGCAGGGTTAAGGTTTTTATTAATGCTTCCATCACCACCAATACTTAAAATGCGTTCCAAATTTCCTCCCCAGGCACCAATTACATAGTCGAATAAATCCCAGGTTTTAACGCCTAAACCTTCACGGGCATAAAATGCACTATGCGGATCTGGTGTTTTAAAACGCGTTAAATCTAATAAACCTTCATCAACCAGTGCAATGGTATAGGTCATGGCTTTGCCGCTTTGTTCAGCAACGGTAATTGTATTTTCAGTTTCGGGTTTAATTTTATCAGCCATTTTAATGGTTGGCTTTAAAATGGTTTGGGGATCTTCAACCGAAATAGGAATTGCACCATACATCCTGATCGGCAAATCATTAATTGTTTGTGCATGTGGCTGCAACAAAGTAATGTTCGCAAAAACATTGGGTGCCATTTCCTTTTCTGCCTTAAACTTAAATTGCGTTTGCCCTGCCTTCGTATCAATCCAATAGGTTTTTAATACACGGCTTCCGTTTTCAATTGAAACTAATGCTCTTCCGTTTTTACCTGTTGGAATGGTTAATGTAATGTCTTCACCCACCGTGAATTTCTCTTTATCAGCTGTGAATGATAACATGGATGCTTCAGTTGGATTATTGCCCTGCTCGCGTTGGGCCCAACCAGGCCAATCAATGTAAACCGATTTTCCGGTAACATGCCCACCGTTTAAATCGCGAACTAAAATTAAATAACGTCCCCATTCAGGTTCATCAATTCTTAAATTCCAGTTTCCTTTACCATTTGATAATGTAACCTGTTTGGTTTCGATAAGTTTATTGTACTGGTTTTGGGTAAAGTTGGCGTAAGTATATTGGTTATCCTGTTCCCACCACCAGCGCCACTGCGTTTTGTATAATTCTACCTGAACGGTTTTACTGCCACCAACTAGTTTTCCATCTGTATTTACGTTTACAATTTCAATTTTATGGTCTTGTCCTGTTATCAATCTGCCACTTAAACGATCGCCTTTTGGCGCCCTTACTCCAAGATAACTGTTGTAAACATGGTAGGGGATACTGAAATTATCAATGCTGAAATTACCGCCCGGTTCAAAAACTTTAGTCGTAAAATTAGCCCTCAAAACACCAGGAGCAGTATTATTCTCATTTAAATTGGTGTTGATTTGCGCCGTTCCATTCTGGTTCAGCGTACCCTCAAAAATAGTTTTAACCTGCGATTGGAAGTTCACCGTAGGATTATCAAAACTGAAGCCTTCAAATCCTTTAAACTTGGTTTCGGTAGTATTGAGGTTTACATCAACTTTTGCCTTTAAATTTTGTGCAACTGCGCCAAACAACCATTTTGCCGAAAGGGTAGAGGCTGATGCTCCCGAAGTTAAATAAGGACGGTTACCGATGTTGAAATCAATTTTTAAACGATTTGGCATCACGGTTTCAACCTTTAATGTTTTGGTAAAAGTAGCGCCGCCTGCTTTAACTTTAGCCATCCAGTCGCCAGTTGGCGAGGTACTTTCTGTTGCCGTTTTAAAAGTGTAAAAACCGTTTAGGGGCTTACCATTTATTAGACGCTTGTACAATTGTCCTTTGGGGTTATAAAATTCCATTGTTACCGGATAATTAGCCGGTAGTTTTTTTAATTTATCTTCCAGTACGAAAGAAATAAATAAGCTGTCGCCAGGACGCCAAACGCCCCTTTCTCCGTAAATAAAACCCTTTAAACCACTTTGAACTACGTCGCCACCAACATCAAACCTGCTTAATGGTAGGGAGTTTCCATCATCCAGCTTTAAATAACCACGTTCTGCTCCATTTTTAGCTATTAATAAAAAAGGCTGTCTCTTTAAATCAAAACGGGCAAAACCATCGCCATCGGTTTTAGCGGTATAAATAATTTGTTTCTGGTAATCCATTAACTCTAAGCTTATACCGCTTAATGGTTTGGCCGTTAATAAATCTGTGGCAACAATAAGCATACTGTTATCATTTCCACGCTTGGCAACCAGTCCAATATTGGATGCAATTAAATTTCTGCTTGCCCATTTTTCGTTGGTGTAGAAAGATGGGGTACAAGGATTATTTTTGTCATTCCAACGGTAGTTAGAAGGATAATAATTATTGTAACGTTTCCAGAAATCATCATCTTCATCAATCTTTTCCCCATAACTGTCACCATCGCCATAATAACTTTCTTCGTCATCATCCGCATTAGTTGTTCCTACTTTTTCATCATTGGCTTTACAGTTAAAAGCATTGTATTCTTGCCTGAAAGCAATGGTTACCCGGTACATGGCGCCCGGTTCAGTGCGGATCATTTTATCAAGATCCAGTGTAAAACGATTTTTCTTATGCAGGTTTAATGCTTTATCTTCATCTAAACGAATGGTTTTTTGTAAAATAGGCTTAGCCACCCTGCGCAGTTCGTTCCCATCTTTATAATTGTTGGTTTGGAAAAACTGGGGAATATTATTTTCATAAATTTTAATTACGGTTACATCAACAGCTTTTAAATTGACTGCTTCAAATGGCAGAACCAGTTTACCCGAATTGGGTAAAATAGTACCGGCTCCGGAAATAACTACAGCCGGAAGTTTATCTTCAAAAGTAATACTGGCCGTTTTGCCACCGGTTAGTTTTTTACCGTTAATATTTTCGATACCGGCATTTACATTTAAGGCAAAATTGCCTTTTAACTCTTCTGCCGCATATACTTTTACCTGGCTGGCATCAATTGTATATCTAAGATCGCTCAGGTTTCCAAGGGTTATCATTCCTGTTAAATCCTGGCCAACACCAATAGGTTCTGAAAATTGTACCAAAGCATAATCTTCTTCGCCTTGTACGGCCTTCATATCTAAAATTTCAAACTTATTTAATGCCGGAACACGGATTTCTTCAGTTCCTTTTTGGTCGGCATCCATTGCACTACCATTCCAGTTTATTTTCAGGGTTTGGTCGCTATCTTTTTTCCG
The DNA here is from genome assembly GCF_032678625.1 of Pedobacter nototheniae. GTDB lineage: Bacteria > Bacteroidota > Bacteroidia > Sphingobacteriales > Sphingobacteriaceae > Pedobacter > Pedobacter nototheniae_A. The sequence goes on from NZ_JAVTSO010000011.1 coordinate 38,091, forward strand.
GATGCTGTCGATCGTAAATTTTGATGTGTTTTTTGCCGGGTTGTGCTGCCATTTAATTTTAAGTTTTTGGTCAAAATCAGTTTCAATTGTTTTCTCAATTGCTTTGGTTTCTTCTTCATCAGCTGTTGATATTTCACCACTTAACTTCATGTATTCCAAAGAGGTATTGTTTTGAGAAACCAATCCGTTTTGGCTGAACATAATTCCAGGAGTGATGACTTTAAATTCAAAGTCGAAATCTTCAAGGCCCTTTTCAGTTGCGGATACTTCCGACAATTTAAAAGTAGCTTCATAGTTTTTTCCAGGTTTCAGATTTTCATCTGGCCTGAATTCTACAGTTTGCGGATCTATCCAGTACGTTTTTCCTGAAATGCCTGGTGAGAAATCAAATAAGGCTCTGCTGTCAGCTTTACCTAAATCCTGCATGCCCTGTGCAGCATTTGCCAGGTGAACACGAATAAAGCTCTTTTTTGAAATGGTGCCTGAAGTGTAAGCCTCAATGTATTTGGCATAGGCCTGATTGTCTTCGTTTGTTTTTCTTTTTCTGTTGAAGAAAATAAAAGCTATTGCTGCAATTGAAACCGCCAGCAAGCCGATAAAAATAAATTTCTTTTTTTTCGAGGAGGAGTAGGTAGATGGGTTTTCCATTATCTGATTTGGGTTAAGCGTGAGGTAAATTAGCCAAAAATATGCTTAAACAAAAAAAATACATTTCAACATTTGATACTTCCCCCTGATTTAGATATGTTTACAACAATCTAATCCCGATATAAAACTATGATGAAGAAATTATTTGCCTTTGCTGTGTTAATGTATTGTTCTGTAAACCTTTGCCTTGCCCAAAAGGCAGATGTAGAAAATGCAGTTCAACAATTAACCAAGCTTATGATTACACCAGATAGCGCTGCACTTGATAAAATAGTGCTTGGTAATTTAAGCTACGGACATTCAAGTGGAAAGATTCAAACCAAAACGGAATTTATGCATTCTTTGCTTTCTGGTGAATCGGATTTTGTAGATATTAATTTAACAGATCAACGCGTAATTGTTCAAAATAAAACAGCGTTGGTACGCCATACTTTGAATGCTAAAACGAACGATAAAAATGTGCCTGGGAACGTAAAGCTTTATATATTGCTGATTTGGTCTAAAGAAAAAACCGGATGGAAATTATTAGGCAGACAGGCAGTCAAAGTACCTTAGTCAGGGTTAAGCATCACAACCCAGAATATGAAAACACTTTCTGGGTTATTTTCTGCCAAAAGGACTTAAACACCGGATTAAAGATTTATTTAATCATTACGCCGGGTTTATTAACTAATGGAATTTTAATCAGATTCATATCAACAATGCTCTCTGGCAAAAAGATAAACTTCTTATCGTAAATGGTCGATCCGATGTAATAACTTAACCAGTATTCGTTGGTAAGGCCAAAAACCTCGGGATCAATCGCTTCAACGCCCGAGAAAGAATTGGCTTCCATATCGCCAATAAAATGTCTTAAAACAGAAGTTTTTACCGGTTTGCCCTCTTTTTCTCCATATCCCTTTGAGCTGATAATTACGTTTGTAATGGGCTCATTTTTTAAATTAACCAGGTAAACTGTCCAGTTTTTTACTTCCGGCGTTTCGCTCATTAACACAACGGCCATGGCAATGTCTTCAACTAAGTTTTCTGGTAAATCCGCTTTCAATTTTTTCTAATTATAATTAACCAACTGATAGAATTATTGAATGGAAGATTGATTTTAACAATCATTTATCCAAAGTTCAATTCATTAAAATTGACGTTATCAATAATTCTTGTTATTTCTTTTTTGCCACCGCTTTTTTTGCTGCAGGTTTCTTAGCTGTTGTTGTTTTCTTTTTCGGAGCTGCTTTTTTCTTGGTTTCAAAAGCATCAGGAACTTGTTCAACAATCATTTTCTTCACTACATCCAATTCAATATCAACCAGTTCTTCAGGTGTATATTTTTGCTTGGTAGTTTCGTTGTTTCTAAGTTTTAGCATCAATTTACCAAAACGAATAAATGGTCCCCAACGGCCGTTTTCAATAGAGATTTTTTCTTCCTCCCATGTTTTGATGTAACGGTTGGCTTCTTTTTCTACCTTTTTACCAATTAAAGTATCAATATCAGCCTGAGAAAGATTGTCGTAATCGTAACCTTTAGCCGGAATATTGATAAATAAATCGTTCCACTTTATAAAAGGGCCAAAACGGCCTTTACCTTTGGTTACCGGCAAACCTTCGTATTGAGCGATAGGTGCATCAGCATCCATTTTTTCTTTAATAATTTCAATCGCCCTGTTATAAGTAACCGCTAAAGGGTCCTCGTTTTTAGGTAGGGAAATAAAGCTTTCACCCCATTTTACATAAGGCCCAAAACGACCTACGCCAATAATCACTTCCTTGCCCTCGAAATCTTCCAGTTGAAATGGTAATTTAAAGAGCTCTAAAGCATCTTCTAAGGCAATTGTTCCTACAGACTGGTTGCGCATTAAGCTTGCGTAGCGAGGCTTTTCTTCGTCGTCAGCTTCGCCTATCTGAACCAATGGTCCAAATTTGCCTACTTTAGTATAAACATTTTTACCTGTCGCGGGGTCTGTTCCTAATAAACGTTCGCCGGTTGCACGTTCTGCTGTTTCTAAGGTGTTTTCTACCTCAAGGTGAAAAGGGTTATAGAACGAATGCAACATTTTAGTCCATTCCTGTAAGCCCTGCGCAATCTCATCAAACTCTTTTTCTACGTTTGCCGTGAAATTAAAATCAACAATTCCTTTAAAATGTTCAACTAAGAAGTCGTTTACAACTTCGCCAATATCGGTGGGGAAAAGCTTGGATTTTTCTGCTCCTGTAATTTCTGTTTTGGTTTCTTTTTTTACCTGGCCATCGGCTAAAATAATCGAAACAAACTGACGGGTTTTACCATCGCGATCTTCTTTTACCACATAACCACGATTTTGTACTGTAGAAATCGTTGGGGCATAAGTAGAAGGACGGCCAATGCCCAGTTCCTCCAGCTTTTTAACCAAACTGGCCTCTGTATATCTTGCGGGCGGACGAGAGTAACGCTCTGTTGCCTGCATTTCTTTTAACAATAACGCTTGTCCTTTTGTTAATGGCGGTAGGATAGAACCACCTTCTTTTTCCTCGTTTTCTTCGTCATCTGTAGATTCTAAATAAACCTTAAGGAAACCATCAAATTTTAAAACCTCACCTTCAGCAACCAAATGTTCCTTACGGGTTGAAGTTGAAATTTGTGCAGTTGTTTTTTCAAATAAAGCCTCACTCATTTGCGAAGCGATGGAACGTTTCCAGATTAAATCGTATAAACGTTTTTCAGAAATGTCACCATCAACCGTATGTCGGTCAAAATAAGTAGGGCGAATGGCTTCGTGAGCCTCTTGAGCACCTGCCGATTTGGTTTTATATTTTCTTGGCTGGTGGTATTGATCGCCGTAAGCAGATTTAATTTCAGCAGCAGCGGCCGCCAAAGCCGTATCCGATAAGTTTACCGAATCCGTTCTCATATACGTAATCTTACCAGCTTCATATAGACGTTGTGCAACCTGCATAGTTCTGGCTACCGAAAAACCCAATTTCCTGGAAGCTTCCTGCTGCAAGGTTGAAGTGGTAAAAGGAGCCGCCGGATTACGCTTTGCAGGTTTAGTTTCTAAACTGCTTATATCAAATTTTGCATTTACGCAATCCTGAAGAAATTTATTGGCTTCAGCTTCGTTTTCAAAGCGTTGTGGTAATTCTGCTTTAACAATTTCCTTTCCTTTTCCGGTTGAAAACTGTGCTGTAATTTTAAAAGCTGCAGTGGCGCTGAACTGGTTAATTTCCCGTTCTCTATCGACAATTAAACGCACGGCAACAGATTGCACGCGACCAGCCGACAAAGATGGTTTTACTTTTTTCCATAAAACGGGAGACAATTCAAAACCTACCAAACGATCCAAAACACGACGTGCCTGCTGAGCAAATACCAGGTTATAGTCAATCCCTCGCGGACTTTCAATGGCTTTTAAAATGGCAGGTTTTGTAATTTCATGAAAAACGATCCTTTTTGTCTTTTCGGTTTTTAAACCTAAAGTTTCAAATAAGTGCCATGAAATGGCTTCTCCCTCCCGGTCCTCATCGGACGCTAACCAGACCATTTCGGCATCTTTGGCTAACTTTTTCAGTTCGGCAACTACATTTTTCTTATCCGCCGGTACTTCATAAGTTTGGGCAAAATCATTTTTAATGTCAATTCCCATGTCTCCTTTTACTAAATCCCGAATGTGGCCATAGCTTGATTTCACAAGGAAATCTTTGCCTAAGTAGCCTTCGATAGTTTTAGCTTTTGCGGGTGATTCGACGATTAATAAATTTTTGGCCATGAAGTACGTTTTTCTGCAAATAAAGCTATAATTAAAGCATAAATCAAAACATGCGTATAATTTAATACAAATTTTTTGTCAAATTATAATGAAATGAAGCTATTTATTGGTTAATAAAGAACAGATTTCAATCGAAATTTAATTCTTTATAAAGCATGGCCTGTGGTACTTATGTGGGAGATAAATCAATCTTATACCTTCAATAAACATTTGCAGCGCGATTTTTAAGGTTGACAGCATTTAGATTAAAAGATGAACTCACTTATTATAGGTAAGCTGATAACTGGCAGACACGCATTTTTATTTAATATTCTAATCTGTTTTTATAGCATCCAGGATTAAATTTACAACAACATTACGCCAGCGGAAACTATTTGTGTCTATATTCGTATATAAAATAAAACGAAATGATAAGTACAATTCTAATCCTGCTAAACCTGTTGGTGACTCCACCAAAAAATGTTTACGATTTTAGCTTTAAAACCATCGATGGTAAAGAAATTAAACTGTCGAAATTTAAGGGCAAAAAAATCCTCATTGTTAATACAGCATCTAAATGTGGTTTTACGCCACAATATGAAGATCTGGAGAAATTACACAAACTTTATGGAAAAAAAGTGGTGTTAATTGGTTTCCCTGAAGGTGATTTTGGTGGACAAGAATTTTCTACAAATTCTGAAATTAAAGAATTTTGTACAGGAAAATACAATGTTTCATTTTTATTAGCCGAAAAAAGCAGTGTAATTGGTAAAGATATTAGTCCTTTATTTAAATACCTTACTACCCAGTCTGGTACGGAAGAACAAGGTGATATTAAATGGAATTTTGAGAAATTCTTAATTAATGAAAAAGGAGAGTTGGTACACCGTTTCCGTTCGAAAACTAAACCCTTAGACGAATCAATTACCAAGAACTTTTAAAAATATAGAAGATGTATCAGGATTGATGGAATATCAGATTCCATATGCTTGATACATCTTCCTTACAGGATTTAGTTTTTCTCTAATATCCATTTCCAAACAATAGCGCTTAAAATTGCTCCAATAAACGGCGCAACAATAAACAGCCACAGCTGACTAATGGCTTGTCCGCCAACTAAAAGGGCAGGACCAATACTACGTGCAGGGTTAACAGAAACACCCGTTACCGGGATTCCAACGATATGGATTAATACTAAACTTAATCCAATAGCTAAACCAGCAAATCCTCCGTTAATATTTTTGGTAGATGTAGAGCCGAAAATAACCAGTAAAAAAATGAAGGTGAGCACAACTTCAGCGATAAAACCAGCTTGTAAGTTATAATGTTGCGGAGAAAGTGCATCATATCCATTTTGCCCCAATCCATTTACAGCAACAGAATATTCGGGCTTGCCCGATGCAATGAGCATTAAAATACCAGCTCCGGCAATGGCACCTAAAATTTGTGCTACAATATAATAGGCCGCTTCTCCAATTTTCATCCTTCCGGCCACAACCATGCCTATTGAAATGGCGGGATTAATGTGGCAACCTGAAATATGTCCGATAGCATAAGCCATTGCGACAACAGATAAACCAAAAGCGAAAGAGATACCGAGTAAGCCAACACCGGTTGTGCCATTGGCGCCTGCTATTACTGCGCTGCCACAGCCCATTAAGACTAATACCAGCGTACCGAGAAATTCGGCACCAAACTTTGATAATTTGCTTGTTTCCATATAATTATTTGTTTAAAATTTAAATAAAAAACTATATAGGGACAGATTTGAACCAAAAGTAAATTAAAAATTAAATATTCAAACCTTTTTGGAATAAAATAAGCGAAAAATTATTTTTATTGTAGCTGTTGTTTTACAGGTTGTTTGTTAAAAATGGCTAAATTTTAAGTTAAAAGCAGTTTTTCGAAAAATTAACCTTGTTTAAACGTTTAAATTAAATGATGCGTTTAAATTGTGTTTTCAATAAAAAAGCCGGCTTAGAGCCGGCTTTTATTATAATATAGCATGGGATGGCTTAAATTAAAAAGCCCCCGCCTAATAAATCATTTCCTTCATAAAATACTGCAGATTGGCCCGGGGCAATTGCAGAAACTGAATGATCAAATACTACACGCATTTTATCTTTTTCCTGAACAATTGTACTTAGCATACCTGCATCTTTATATCGAATTTTAGTAATTACATCGTTCATTGGTTCTTCAATGCTGGCGTATTTAACCAGATTAACATTTCTAACCATGGCTTCCCGGCGCTCCAGTTCATCGGCCTTACCCAAAACCACCGTATTACTTTCTGGCAAAATTTGCGTTACAAACATCGGTTCGCCAAAAGCAACACCTAATCCTTTACGCTGTCCGATGGTATAAAAAGGATAACCTTTATGCTGTCCAACGATCATTCCGTTGCTTAAAATGAAATTTCCTCCTGCAACACGATCTTCAAGATCTTCAACCTTATGTTTTAAAAATGCCCTGTAATCATTATCCGGAACAAAACAAATTTCATAACTTTCTGATTTTTTAGCCAGTTCTTCCTGTCCCATATCCAGGGCCATTTGCCTGATTTCAGATTTGGCAAAGCTTCCCAAAGGAAATTTAGTCCGCGAAAGATTTTCCTGCGATACGCCCCAAAGTACATAAGACTGATCTTTATTTTCGTCTTTACCTTTAGATATCACATAACGCCCGCTATCCTGCTGGCGAATGTTTGCATAATGGCCAGTTGCAATAAATTCGCAATCCAGTTTATTCGCCCGTTTTAATAAAGCTTCCCATTTAATATGTGTATTACACAAAACACATGGATTTGGTGTACGCCCGGCCAGGTATTCATCAACAAAATTATCAATTACATAATCGCCAAATTCATCGCGAATATCCAATATATAATGGGGGAAACCATAATTTACAGCTAAGGTACGGGCATCGTTAATGCTATCTAAACTGCAACAGCCGGTCTCTTTGCTGCTGCCTCCAGCGCTTGCATAATCCCAGGTCTTCATGGTTAAGCCAATTACTTCATAACCCTGCTCGTGCAGCATCACTGCCGCTACCGAACTATCAACCCCGCCACTCATGGCTACCAGAATTCTACCGTGTTTACTCATTTTAATACTATTGGCTGCAAAAATAAGGTTTATTTAGCTGAAATTATTTAAAGCAAGTCAGTTACTTGTAAAAAGCTAAATGTAAAGGGCTAAATTGTCATGGTTTAACAGAGAATGCGGGCATAAGAAATTTCAAATCCGGATGTTTTTTTGAAAAGCAAGGTATGTGGTTCTTAGTAAGCCTTGTTCCTGCTTTACGCTGTATCTCGATAGAAAAAATCGGGGATGCCGCTTCAATCAGGTTTAACTCTTGCTCTGTGTTTTCGCCAATCAAAGGGAAGATTTGCTGTAAAAACTACGTTGTCTCTAAACCCGATTTGAGTGAATGCCCCGATTCTTCATCGGGCAGCAACGGAAGCGGGACTGTGGTTTCCTAAATGCTACAAACTGCTCATTTCCTGATTTTAATAATCAATTTAAAATAATGTTAACTTTTATCTGGTGATAGCATCAGCCAAAGGGGGCAGCGTTTGGTGTAACTTGGGGAGAAAACAATAAAGATTGCTTCACCCCATTACTCTGCCCTAAGCCTCTGTTCGCAATGACGAACAGGTGAGAGCTAAATGGCTGGTGATAACACCAGCCAAATGAAAATGCCGCTTCAATCAGGTTTAACTCTTGCTTAGTGTTTTCGCCAATCAAAGGGGAGATTTGCTGTAAAAACTACGTTGTTTCTAAACCCGATTTGAGTGAATGCCCCGATTCTTCATCGGGCAGCAACGCAAGCGGGACTGTAGTTCCCTAAATGCTACAAACTGCTCATTTCCTGGTTTTAATAATCAATTTAAAATAATGTTAACTTTTAGCTGGTGATAGCATCAGCGAAGGAGTGGCATTTGAGGGTAACTTGGGAAGAAAACAATAAAGATTGCTTCACGCCATCGCTCTGCCCTAAAGCACAGTTCGCAATGACGAATGTATTAAATCTAAATGGCCGATGATAACACCAGCCAAAGGAAAAACTTTTGGCTGGTGTTAACTCTTGCTTTGTGTTTTCGCCAATCAAAGGGGAGATTTGTTGTAAAAACTACGTTGCCTCTAAACCCGATTTGAGTGAATGCCCCGATTCTTCATCGGGCAGCAACGGAAGCGGGACTGTGGTTTCCTAAATGCTACAAACTGCTCATTTCCTGATTTTAATAGTCAATTTAAAATAATGTTAACTTTTAGCTGGTGATAGCATCAGCGAAGGAGCGGCATTTGAGGGTAACTTGGGAAGAAAACAATAAAGATTGCTTCACCCCATTACTCTGTCCCTAAGCCTCTGTTCGCAATGACGAATGTATTAAATCTAAATGGCCGGTGACAACACCAGCCAAAGGAAAAATAAACTAACAGGGTATTTCCAGCTCGTCCTCCTGCTGAATTTATTTAAGCATCCATTTATAACAAGAAAGACCTTGAAATAAATTCAGGATGACGGATACAAAGATAAAGGACATCATTGCGAGGAGGAACGAAGGAGAAATCTTTTAAGGAATTAAATGACCATGATTTAGGCTGCTTTGTAAGTTTTTAGTCATTCTTGAATTTTTATTTGAAATTTAATTGTGTACAATTTAATTTTGAGCAATTAATAATTTAATCATGGATATTCTAAAACTCGAAAACCAACTGTGTTTCCCTTTATATGCGCTATCGAGGGTAATTACGGCACATTATAAACCCTTGCTGGCGAAAATAGAATTAACCTATCCGCAATACTTGGTTATGCTGGTGTTATGGGAACATAAAACCTTATCAGTAAAAGATCTGGGAGAAAAATTAATGCTCGATTCGGGTACATTAACCCCTTTATTAAAACGACTTGAGGAAAAGGTCCTGGTTAGACGAGAGCGAAGTAAAATTGATGAGCGTATGGTTTTTATTAGTCTGTCAGATAAGGGATTGGCCTTAAAACAATTGGCGGCGCAAATTCCCTATGACCTGGCTTGTAGTTTAGATTTAAGCGAAGCTGAACTGGTATCTGTTAAAAACATCATTTTCGGATTGCTCGAAAAAACCAAAAAAGAAATTTAAAATTCACCATATAAATCAATTAAAATGTCAATAAAAGCAATTTATACAGCAACGGCTACTGCAACTGGTGGTAGAAATGGGCACGTAGTTTCATCTGATGAGGTTTTGAACCTGGAGGTAAGAATGCCAAAAGAATTAGGAGGTGCCGAAACGGGGTATACCAATCCTGAACAATTATTTGCTGCCGGTTATGCGGCATGTTTTGATAGTGCTTTAAGCTTGGTTATAAAAACTACGAAAGCAGAAGCAGGCGCTACAGCTGTTAGAGCCCATGTAGGAATTGGGAAAAATGAAGAAGGTGGCTTTGGTTTAACAGTTGTACTTGATGTTAATATTAGTGGTGTAAGTGCTGAATTAGCTAAATCTTTAGTAGACAAGGCACACCAGGTTTGCCCATATTCCAATGCAACCAAAGGTAATGTTGAAGTTACGCTAAATACGACAACCTTGGCACCAGAGCAATTTTAATTGTTATCACATCAATGCTGTTTAAACGAAACTTTTAAGGAAGTTTCGTTTAAATAATTTTTTAAGAATTTATACTGAACTTATACGGTAATTGGTGCAAATATTTAAATAGGCATACTAAAAATTATACCTTTGTAAAGGAAATGATAAAAATGTTAGAAGGTTTTTATCCAAACATTTTTTAAATTGCTTCAATTTATAATATTTAACTTTTGCAAATCCCTAAATCAAAAATCCTTACTGATATTGAGTTAATTAGTCGCATTTCGGCTGTATCTCATATCCTTGAAATTGTGTGCAATACAACTGGCATGGGCTTCGCTGCCGTAGCCCGTGTAACCGAAGATAGCTGGACGGCCTGTGCGGTTCATGATGAAATTAATTTTGGTTTGGCCGTTGGGGGCGAACTTAAATTAGAAACAACCATTTGCAACGAAATCCGCCAGCACAGAAAACCTGTCGTGATTAACCATGTTGCAGAAGATGAGCAATACATCAATCACCATACGCCTTTAATGTATGGTTTCCAAAGCTATATTTCCATGCCCATTAACTTAAAGGATGGATCATTCTTTGGAACCCTTTGCGCAATAGACCCTAAGCCAGCAGTAATTAATACCTCTACAATTGTAAATATGTTCAGGATGTTTGCTGATTTAATTGCTTTTCACCTGGATGCTTTGGAACAACTTGATTTAAGCGAAAGAACACTGCGTATTGAACGGGAAACATCAGAACTTAGGGAGCAGTTTATTGCCATTCTGGGTCACGATTTACGTAACCCTTTAAATGCGGTTTCTAACAGCGCACAATTGTTAAGCAAAATGAATGTTGATGAAAGAACCGTTAGACTGGGCAACATTATTAAAGATTCTGCTTACCGAATGAATGGCTTGATTGAAAATATGCTTGATTTTGCCAGCGGGCGATTGGGCGGTGGCATAACCATAAACCGCAACGCCAATGAAGATTTGCACCAGAATTTGGTGCAGGTGATTTCAGAAATGCAAGCCAATTTGCCTGAGAGAACCATTAAAACTTCATTTAATTTTAATGCACCTGTGCATGCAGATGGCAAAAGGATTGCACAGCTTTTTTCTAATTTATTAGGTAATGCCCTAAATTATAGCGCTGCAAATGCTGTTGTAAAAGTTACAGCAATCAGCAACGAAAAAGGTTTTTCGTTATGCGTTTCCAATCCGGGTAAACAAATTTCTGATGCAACCATGGGACGTCTTTTTCAGCCATTTTCAAGAGGAGAGGTAGAGCCAAACCAAAAAGGCTTGGGCTTAGGCCTTTATATTGCCTCTGAAATTGCAGTGGCACACGGTGGAAAACTGGAAGTAAGCTCAACCGCCGAACAAACCTGTTTTACCTTAAATTTGCCGGCATCTGTTTAGAACAGCCGTTATCGTTATAAAAAAAAGGATTAGAGTACACCGGTTAAATAGTTGGTAATAAACTGTTCTGTAGTGGCCGAAATGCCTTCTTCAGTATTGTTTTTTAAAACTTGTTCTACCTGGTTGTTTTCACTAAAGCTTGCTTCTGCAAAATTAAACTTTAAGGAAGCGCCTTCAAAAATACGTGTTTGCTCTTCTTCATCAGCCTTCATAGATACAAATGTGAGCGCTGTAATTTTTGATGTGCATTTATCAAATTTAATCCATTGGAAACGCTCATAAATTTCGGCGTTGGCCGGTAAATCACTTCTTTCTATTTCAATTATACTGATTTCGCTGTTTTCTAAATGATAAAGGCTTTTAAATATGGGCTCCATTTGTTAAAAATATAACTTCAGTTTATAGAAAACAAGTGATAGAAGGATTTAAGTATGTTAAAGAACTTATATTTGTGTTATGATAGTGAATTCGAAATTACCAACCTCTACTTTACTTGAGGTGAAGGTAAACGATAAAATTAACGACGAAAAAGGTACATCAGGAACTGTAAAAGATATTCTGATTCAGGAAACAGACGAATACCTTTTATTTCTTTTTACTTTAAGTGATGGCCAGTTAATTACTGTGAAGAAAGTAAAAAATATTTGTTAGTACATTAATCGATTTACTTTTGCATCCCGTTTTTCTAACCATTGGATAATCCGTTCTGTAAGAAAATTATTACAATATAGATTTAATAATTATCTTTCGTCAAACTTATAAAAGATATCCACCAAATAAATGGCACTTGTAACGCTAAGTAATGAAGCTGAGCTGATTAAGAAAGTTAGTCAGGGCGATAAGCGTGCCTTTACTATTTTATTCAACGCGCATTATAAATCTTTGGCGAGCTATGTTTTTAAACTAACTGAATCCTTAGAAGTAGCAGAAGAAATTGTCCAGGATGTTTTTATTAAAATTTGGTTAAAAAAAGAAAGTTTAGAACACATTCACCATTTCGGTAATTATATTTTTATCCTCTCTAAAAACCAAACGCTTAATTATTTACGGAAAAAGGCCAACGATGAACTTAAATTTAAGACTTGGGAAAAAGAATTTGAAGGAGAAAACCCTGAAGAGTCGAGCTACGAACAAGCTGAAAACTTTCGTTTATTAATAGATAAGGCAATAGAGAATTTACCGCCGCAGCAGAAAAAAATATATTTATTAAGCCGCGAAGAAAAGTTAAAATATGAAGAGATTGCTAAAATGCTGAATATTTCTCCTGAAACGGTTAAAAAACACATCTATGTAGCTTCTAAGGCCATAAAAGAATATGTTAAAAATCATATGGATGATATTGTTTTAATGATTTTATTGAGTCAGATCATTCTTTTATAAAAAAAAAATAAATTTCCACTACCACCTTTTTATTCAATTGGTGTCTTTAGTGTAAAGTCGTACTAATCCGGCTTTTGAAGAGCCAAATGTCCAATTCCGAATTCGCATATTTATTTAGCAAATATTTTGATAAAACGGCAACTGCAGAGGAGCGAGATGCTTTTATGCAGCACCTTGCTACATTAAAATCAGATATTGAGATAAACAAATTATTGGAAGAAGCGTATAATAACAATGTTGACCAGCTTGAATTTCCAGCGCCCATAAAAGCAAAAATTCTTCATAATATATTTAGTTCAGCGCATAAAACAAACCAAGTTAAAGTTTTTAAATTTTATAAGGGATGGATAAAGTATGCGGCTGCTATTCTTTTAATTTCATTGGGAATAGGTTTTTATTGGTACCAAAAACAATTGCAAAACCCTTTACTTACTTCAAACACAAAAGATATTCTACCAGGTGGCAACCGGGCCGTTTTAACATTAGGAAATGGTAAAAAGGTTATCCTGGATGATGCGGCAACCGGTTTATTAGCCGAACAGGGCAATATAGAAGTCAGAAAAGCAGCCGATGGACAAATTGTTTACAATATTAAAGAGGAGAGTGGGGCAGCTTCTGTAATTAATACCATTGAAACCCAAAATGGCGGACAATACCAGATTAATTTACCCGATGGAACTAAGGTTTGGCTGAATGCGGCTTCCACTTTAAAATATCCAACTTCTTTTGCCGCAAATGAGCGTAAGGTTGAACTTAAAGGAGAAGCTTATTTTGAAGTAGCCAAAAACGAAAAAAAGCCTTTTAAAGTGATGCTTAATAATGATGCTCAAATTAAAGTATTAGGTACTCATTTTAACATAAACGCATATCCGGAGGAGGAGAGTATTAATGCCACTTTATTAGAAGGATCTATTGCCATGAGCTCAGGCAAGCAAACAGAAAAAATTGTACCCGGACAGCAGGCACAAGCCTTTAACAGCCACAGAATCAATGTAGTTAATGATGTTAACGTTGATGAGGTGATTGCCTGGAAAAATGGTTTCTTTAGTGTTAGAACAGTTAGTTTACAGGACATTATGAAACAAGTGGAAAAATGGTATGATGTAAAAGTGATTTATAAAGATAATGTGCAAGCAGAATTTGTAGCCAAACTACCCAGAAATGTACGTTTATTGGCACTTATAAAACTTTTAGAATACACAAAACAAGTACATTTTAAACTGGAAGGAAAAACACTTTATGTAATGAAATAAGAAAGAACCTGCTTGACCTGAAAAACAAAAAAACCGATTTGCTGGGGGGCAAACCGGTTATAAAATAATCAGGTCTTAATTAATCCTTGCGAAGGAATTTTTTTAACCTAACTAACCAAATTTATGCGATTAAATGCTACAAACAAAAAATCACCCCGATTTTTTCGAGCAATCAGGCAATCTAAAACCTGTCTTGTTATGAAAATGGCCATCATTATGCTTTTAGCCACCATTACAATGGCTTCAGCAAAGAGCTATTCTCAAAATGTAACGCTCGATATGAAGAATACCAGGATGGAACTGGTTTTTAACAAGATTGAAAAATTAAGCGGTTACAGCTTTATTTACGAAAAAAACCTATTAAGGAATATAGGTAAAGTAGATGTTTCAGTTTACAATAAGCCTTTAAACGAGGCGATGAATATGGTACTTAACGGGCAACCTTTAGAGTATACAATAAGCGATAAATTTATTGTAATCTCTCCAAAAGCTACTCAAATAAAAAACAGTATTCTAATTAGTCCGGTTATTCAGTTTATCAAAATTACAGGCGTGGTAAAAGATACCTCCGGTGTAACCATTCCAAATGTTTCTATTTTAAATAAAAATACAGGAAAAGTTTCAGTAACGAACATGGAAGGGGCATTTACATTAGATGCCAATGCCGGCGATGTACTCCTTTTTTCATCAGTAGGTTATGTAAAACAGGAGATAAAAGTTGGTGCGGAAACCAAACTGAATGTTGTTTTAAAAGAAGAAAAAAATCAACTGGATCAGGTTGTGGTAACGGCACTTGGTATAAAGAAATCGGTAAGATCTTTAACCTATAATGTGCAAGAATTAAAAGGAGAGGAGTTGACAAAAAATAAAGATGCCAACTTTATAAATTCATTAACGGGTAAAGTTGCTGGTGTAACTATTAATGCCAGTTCATCAGGTATTGGTGGTGGTACACGTGTAGTAATGCGTGGTACTAAATCGATCAGTTTAAATAACAATGTTTTATACGTAGTGGATGGTATTCCTATTCCAAATAGTAATGGAGGGGCGGTTGTTACCGATGCATTTAAAGGTTCGGTTACGGGAGAAGGAATATCAAGTTTAAATGCAGATGATATTGAAAGCATTTCGGCACTTACCGGTCCTTCGGCAACAGCTTTATATGGCAATCAAGGTGCAAATGGTGTTATTGTAGTGACTACAAAAAAAGGTAGCGTGGGTAAACTGAAAATCACTCTATCCAATAATACCGATTTTTATAATCCTTTTATTTTACCAAAATTTCAGAATACCTACGGACAGGCCGATCCACAAAAATTCGAAAGCTGGGGCGCCAAACTTGCTGAGCCATCGAGCTATAATCCAAAAGATTTTTTTGAAACAGGTTATAATATATCAAATTCAGTTAGTTTATCCGGTGGTTCAGAAAAAAGTCAAACCTTCTTTTCTGCAGCTACAAATAATTCTAAAGGCATCATTCCAGATAATAAATACAATCGGTATAACTTTTATTTAAGGCATACGGCTAATTTAACAGATAAATTTACTGTTGATTTTAATGCCATGTATGTTAGAACATCAGATAATAACATGATTGCACAGGGCCAGTACCAAAACCCAATACTGCCACTTTATTTATTTCCTGCGGGCGATGACATCAGAAAATATGAAGTGTATTCGCGTTATAATGCCGATCGTAAAATATCAACTCAGTTTTGGCCTTACGGTAATTTAGGTTTGGGCGCTCAAAATCCATATTGGGTAGCCAAAGCACAAACCAATATGAATAATTTGGATAGATACATGTTAAGTGGTACGGCTAAATATAAAATATTTGATTGGTTTGATGTAACCGGGCGTGTGCGTGTTGATAATTCTAACTTGCAAAATGAGATTAAGCTACCCGCTGGAACAGATGGTGTTTTTGCTTCTCAATACGGATATTATTCTACTGGGAAAACAGGTTCAAAAAACTTATACTTTGATTTAATAGCCAGTATCAGAAGAAAAATAACAAATAAAATTAATTTTTTAACCAATTTCGGCGGTAGTTATCAGGACGATAAAATAGATGGTTTAACCGTTTTTGGAAATTTAACCCAGGTAGCCAATGCGTTTACAACGCTTGATAACATGAGCCCGCAAACAACTCCGGTTTACAGTCAAACGCAATTACAATCTACTTTTGCAACTGCTCAGTTCGACTACGATAAATGGCTGTATTTGGATGCTACCGGCCGGTACGAATGGCCATCGCAATTACCTAAAGATTTTGCAAACCAATCTTCTTATTTTTATCCTTCATTAGGTCTTTCTGCCGTAATCAGTGATGTAGTAAAGATGCCTAAAGCTATTTCTTTTATAAAAGTACGGGCATCCTATGCAGAAGTGGGTAGTCCGCCAAAATTTGGTGTAACAAACCCAACTTACAGTATAAATGCAAATGGTTTCAGGCCTGCACCTTTTCCCGAATATTTACCAGAAAGAACAAAATCGTATGAAGCAGGCTTAGATTTGAAATTTTTTAATAATGCCCTTACTTTTTCAGGTACCATTTACAAATCCAATACTACAAATCAGTTGTTAACCAAGCAAATAACTACTGGGTCTATTTATTCTGAGTTTTCTTACAATGCGGGCGATATTCAAAATAAGGGAATTGAAGCCAGTTTGGGTTATACCCTTAACTTAAATCAATTAACCTGGAATACCAGTGCTGTTTTCTCTTTAAACAGGAACAAGATTAACCGTTTATCAGAAGGTTTTGTAAATAGAATGACCGGGGAAGTTTTTGGTAAAGACAGTCTTAGCGTTAGTGCGCTGGGTTCGTTACAAAACATCCTTACGTTAGGTGGCAGCATGTCTGATTTATATGTTTCTCAAGTACTGAGAGAAGATAATCAAGGACACTTATGGATAAGCCCAACAGATGGAAGTATACAAACCATAAAAATACCTCAAAGATACATTGGACGTACCACGCCCGATTATAATATTGGCTGGAAAAATACTTTTACTTATAAAGGAATTGATTTATCCTTTTTAATTGATGCCCGTGTAGGTGGTGTTGGTGTTTCAGCAACTCAATCTATTATGGATGCTTATGGAGCATCGCAACAAACGGCTGATGACAGAGATAATGGCGGCGTTATGATTTATGGGAAAAAGTATAGCAATGTGCAGAATTTTTATAATGTAATTGGTGGCGCTTCAGGGGGCTCAGTTGGCCTGTTGGCTTATTATGTATATAGTGCAACCAATGTTAGGTTAAGAGAAGCTTCAATAGGGTATACCATACCAGGCAAATTGTTAAAAGGTAAGTTAGAAAGTATACGGGTTGCCTTAACAGGCAGAAACCTGTTTATGTTTTACAACAAAGCCCCGTTTGATCCTGAATCTACGGCCTCTACCGGCACCTACTATCAAGGGATAGATTATTTTCAACAGCCCAGTTACAGGAGTTTCGGTTTTAATGTAAGCGTACGTTTCTAATTCATAAAATTTAATTATTAAATTATGAACAATCAAAATACTTTTAAAGTAAATCATGTATCTATAAAGATCATATTTATATTTTTAATCGGCTTATCTCTGTCTTGTACTAAAAACTACGCCGATTATAATACCAATCCATATGTACCAACATTGGATCAACAAAATGCCGATAATTTTATAACTGGGAAAAGTTTTACAGATATGATGAATGCCATTATACCGGCTGCTGATGTAGGCTCGCAAACCGATTTTAGTAACAGTTACCAAATTTCAAACAATCTTGCAGGTGATGTTTTTTCTGGCTTTATGGGCCAGGCCGGAGATTGGGGTGGAAATACCAATAACCTTACCTATGGTTTTAATTTAGATTGGGTAAATGAACAATTTAAACTTAACGGCATGTTAATGGCCGCCTGGGTAAAAATTAAAAGCACAACAGACCTAAATAAAGATTCTTTGCAGTTCTCTGTTGCCCAGCTTATAAAAATAACAGGCGTTTCCCGAACAACCGATACGTATGGCCCGGTTCCGTACAGTTCGTTACCTACAGGAACCTTTACACCAGCTTATGATGGTCAGGATAAAATTTATTATTCGTTTTTTCCTGAATTAGATAAGGCCATTAATATTTTATATACACTGGGTGTTAAAGCGGGGAAACCTTTAGCTGCATATGATAAGATTTATGGTGGCGATTACCTGTTGTGGGCAAAATATGGAAACTCTTTAAAGCTGAGGCTGGCAATGAGAATGGCCTATGTTGATCCGGTAAATGCCAAAAAATATGCTGAAGAAGCTGTTAACAGCCCGGTTGGTTTTCTTACTCAAAAATCTGACGGTGCCCTGCAAGGCAAGGTAGTCACTGCTTCACCATATAAAAACCCGCTCGTTACTTTAACTGTAAACTATGCCGAGGCAAGGATGGGAGCTACTATGCAATCTATTTTATCGGGGTATAAAGATCCAAGGATCGGGATTTACTTTAATTTATCAACCGTAACAGGAAAAACAACGGAATATGTAGGGGTAAGAACTGGTATAAATGTAACCCGTAGCTTGTATCAGCCATTTTCTACATTAAAGGTTGCTGATAATACCCCAATGCCATGGATGCAGGCGTCGGAAGTTTATTTTCTTCTTGCAGAAGGTGCAATAAGGGGTTGGAATATGGGTGGCACGGCTCAGAATTTTTATGAATCGGGAATTAAAGTGGCTTTTGATGAGTCTGGTGCAACCATTCCTTCAACCTATTTGGCCGATAATACTTCTAAGCCTGTAAATTATGTAGACCCTGCAAATCCTTCCAATAATGCCGTATCGGATATTGCAGCCTCCACAACACTAACATCAACAATAAAATGGAATGAAGGTGTAACTTTTGAAGATAAGTTACAGCGTATAATAACCCAGAAATGGATTGCTTTGTATCCCAATGGTCAGGAAGCCTGGACAGAGTTTCGTAGAACGGGTTATCCTAAAATATTCCCAATTGTTTTAAACAGAAGTAATGGAACGGTAAATTCTGCTACACAGGTACGCCGATTACCTTATCCAGCCAAGCAATACCTGGATAACGGTACTCAGATAGCAAAAGGCCTGACATTACTTGGTGGTGCAGACAATGGCGCTACAAAATTATGGTGGGATAAAAAATAATGAGTCCTAATTTGATCTTCAATAATTTACTTAAGCATATTAACATGAATAATAAATTAAAAATATTTATCTTTTTTCTCATCGGAATCGCTGTGTATTCCTGTAAAAAAAATAAACTTCAGGATTTTGAGTCTGTTTATTTAACAGCGGCAGAAAAATCTACTACCACTACCTTATCAGCAGATGATAGCGGAGGTACTTTTGCAATCAGCGCAACTTCATCTCAACTGGTTCAAAATGATGTAAATGTAGAAATTGCAGCCGACCCTGCATTAATTGAGAAGTATAATACTTTAACGGGTAAAAAATATTCTACTTTACCTGTAGGGAGTTATAGCCTTGAATCTAATTCGGTAACCATTACCAAAGGAACTAATATTTCCAATAAAATAAACTTTAAAGTTTTATCTATAAAGGATTTTAAAGACGGGATTTCTTACGTAATGCCTATAACAATCAGAAGTTCAAACGGACCTGCAATTTTAGATGCTTCGAGCACACTTTATATCGTAGTTAATAAGGTGATCATATCAAGTGTAGCAGCTTTAACAAGTAACTATTTTACAGTTGATTTTTCAAAAAGCAACCTTACCGCTTTAACCAGCTTAACCATGGAAACAAAAGTAATGGTAAACAAGTTTCAAACAGTTTCGCCTTTCATTAGTACATTGATGGGGATTGAAGAAAACTTTTTATTCAGATTTGGCGATGTTACTGTGGCCAATAATCAGCTTCAGGTATCTGGTGGTGCAACAGCTACAAATATACCTATGGCTTTCTCGCCAGGTATTTGGTATCACATTGCAGCAGTTTATAACGGTAGTTCCCTTCTGGTATATGTTAATGGTCAATTGGTAGCATCAAAAGATGGCGTACCCAGAACCATCAATTTGGCAGATGGTTATGGAGGTGGTTTTCATTTTGGCTATTCTACTCCTGGCAGACCGATTGACGGTTACATTAGCGAAGCTAAGGTTTGGTCAAAAGCCTTATCGCAGTCAGAAATTTCTAATGGAATTTGTGGGGTAGATCCAAAAAGTGCAGGCTTAATTGCTTACTGGAAATTTAACGAAGGTACGGGCAATACTGCTACCGATATTAGTGGCAATGGTTACAACGCAGTAGCAAACCGGGCTGTAACCTGGTTGCCAAATGTTAGGTGCAACTAAAATATTTAATCAAATTTTAATTACGTGCTTGTTAAAAGCATTTCAATATAAAAGATATGAAAAATACATTTTTAGGATTTAGCATAGCAATTTTATTATCTACTCTGTTTATATCGTGCGAAAAGCAAAATATAGTAGAAAGTATAGAAGTTAAGCCAATGCTGGTTAGATCAGATGAATACTTTGCTAATTTAAGAGCCTATAAAAAGTCGAAACATCAAGTGTTTTTCGGCTGGTTTGGAGGAACCGGTATTCCGGGAGATCCAAATATTGCAGGCGTTTTTGATAATATTCCCGATAGTGTAGATATTGTAAGTTTATGGGGTGGTTATCCTCCTCCAGGTTCTTATAATGCACAAACATTACAGAAAAATAGAACAGAAAAAGGGACAAGGTTTGTTTGGTGTATGTTTGGCTCAGGGGTTTCTAAATTAATGAAGAAAAATACGCCTGATTTAGTGCCTGCCGATAAATCTAAATGGAATAAGGATGATGTTTTTAAGGCTATAGATTTAGTGGCTAAAGCTATGGCAGATACAATTGCCAAGCATGGTTTAGATGGGTTTGATTTGGATTATGAACCTGGCGAAGCAGCAGAAGTAATTGAGGTTTTTGGTGCAGATCCGTTTGGAAGTGATGCTGGAGGTAAAATTAGTGTGCAATACTTATTCAAAGCGCTTTCAAAATATATGGGACCTCAATCTGGAACTAGAAACCTATTAATTATTGATGGATATAATGAAAAAGGTACAGCGCCTTACATCGATTATTTAGTTCAGCAGGCTTATTATTCCAGTTCGCAAGCCAATCTTCAAAGCAGGTATATGAATTTTGGATTTTCTGGTGCACTTCCTCCTGAAAAGTTTATTCCCGCAGAAGATTTTGAAGCAAACTGGAAAACAGGCGGTGTCAACTTTACCGATCCTATTTTAGGAACTATCCCATCGTTAATTGGCTTTGCAAGATGGAATCCAACTCAAGGTCAAAAGGGTGGAGCAGGTGCTTATCATGCTGAATATGAGTATGGCTCAACACCCGATTTTAAATACGTGAGACAAGCCATTCAGATTATGAATCCTGCGGTTAAATAACAGCCAAGCCTTAATTTGACTAACAAAAATTAAACAACATGAAGAAATTAAATATAATATACATTGCACTAATGGTGTTTTTAGGTGCATTTTCTTCCTGTAAAAAGGATGAATTAAACTCTAAAGAACTTTTAGCCTTTATTAAAACAGATGGTGCGGATGGTCGTATAGGTAATATTAATTTTCTGCGCACGCCAGTATCTGTAACAGGCAGCTCGGAAACACGTTTTGCTGCATATTTAACCAGGGAAACCACTGCTGATGTAAGCCTTACAGTAAGTACGGATGAATCTAAACTTGCACAATACAATACAGCAAATAAAACTGCTTATGTATTATTGCCTGCATCCAATTATAAAATTGCGGGCTCGGGTACTTTAAGCATTAAAGCAGGTACAACAACCTCTGCTGATTCACTAAAAATTCAACTGATTGATAGAGTTAAATTAACCGATCCAAACGGATATTTGTTACCATTATCCATTAATCAGGTAAACAGTGATGATAAAGGTATACAACCAAGTTCTACTTACCGCACCGTTTATGTTGTAGTGAATAGTGTTTACAGCAATATCGATCTTACAACCAAAGTAGCGGTTACCGGAACAATAGCAGATCGCACCAATCCGGCATGGACAATTGTTGCAGCCAGCCCACCTTACAGTTCCACTTATGGCGCTGCAAATACATTAGATGGTAAAAATACAACTTCGTGGTTTGCCAGCGGAGTAAATAGTTTTATTACGCTTGATATGGCGGTTAGCAACACAATTAAAGGATTTACGTTAATGCCAAGTTATGCCTTTGGAGCATCGTATAATGCCACCGGAATTGAAGTGCAAATTAGTAATGATAATGTAACCTGGACAAGTCAGGGTACCTATACTACTGATCCTGTATTGTCTACATCCTCAGCCAATGCTCCAGATAACAGGAATATTAATTTCTATGGCCCGGTAACGTGCAGGTATGTTAAGTTTATTATGAAGGTGTTACCAAGTTCGTACGGTGGTTTCTCTGAAATAAATGCAATAAAATAACGCCTTTATTATCCAATCTTAAATGGTCTTGGATAATTAGGGATAATTAATGAACAAGACCGGCGGATGTCGGTCTGTTCTTTTTTAATTTATCATTAGGTATAAAACGGCTGTGTCGGAAGGTCACTTTTTGGAAATATGAGCGCATGGCGGTTGGATAACGGATTACAAAATGAGTTATTTTACAATAGTGCCACAGATTATATTCCATAAGAATTTGATCATTTTACTGAATCATCAATTCTTGTGATTGGACATTCGCATCGTATATTTGCCCATTCAGGTACATCTTTTCGTGTACAAATTTTGACTTAAAGGGCAGATTTAGTTAAACCTGACTTTAAGTATAAACCTAAACCAGATATTAAATATATGAGTAAATCTATTGTGTTGGGCGTAGATATTGGCGGTTCTCACATTACAGCCGCATTAATTAACCTCGAACAAGGCATCTTATTGGAAGGCTCGTGGAAACGTGAAGGTGTAAATTCACTTGATGATGCAGAAACCATACTCGAAAACTGGAGTAAGGTAATTTTAGCATCGCTTAAAACAAGCAAACTGCCTGTTAAGAGAATTGGTATTGCCATGCCAGGTCCATTTGATTATAAAGAAGGTATTTGCCTGATTGAAGAGCAGGACAAGTTTAAATCACTCTATAAAATCAATATAAAAAATGAGCTGGCCCGGCGCTTAAACTTTCCTTCTGTAAACATTCATTTTATTAACGATGCCGAAGCTTTTATAAAAGGAGAAGTGTATGCCGGCTCCGCAAAAGGGGTAAAGCGGGTAGTAGGCTTAACCCTGGGTACAGGTTTAGGTTCTGGAATATTTGAGGATGGTACAACGAGAGACCTATCCTTGTGGAATGCACCGTTTTTAAATGGAATTTCTGAAGACTATCTATCAACAAGATGGTTTGTGAGCCGCTATAAAACATTAACGGGTACTGAATTAAAAGGTGTAAAAGAATTGGTTGAGTTGGCACCAGCCGATCATGCGGCCGTGCGTGTTTTTATGGAGTTTGGACATAACATGGCCGAATTTTTAATGCCGGTTATTCAAAAACACAAGTTGGAGATGATTATTATCGGTGGAAATATCTCGCTGGCCTTTGATCAGTTTTCTCCTGAACTGGTATCTGTATTGGAAGCCAACCACTTATCGGCAAAGGTTAAAATTACCAAGTTAAATGAGCATGCTGCTTTAATTGGAGCCGCCTGCTTGTAGGCAAAAACTAAAAAAAAACACTCTTTAGTTTATATTTCCAATAAATTAATCATATTTAAAGTTTAATCGCTTTTCTGATTAATGTTACCTAACACAAATGAACCATATGTTATCAAAAAACAAAATTCTTAAGCAGTTTAGTAAAACGTTAAACCTATCCCTGGGAGTCGCTTTACTAAGCACTGTTTTTCAAGTTTCCTACGCGCAGAAAAGTACCAAAGAAAGCCTCACTAAGTATGTTGATCCAATTATAGGATCGGCAAAACACGGGCATGTTTTTGTGGGCGCAAATGTTCCTTATGGCGCTGTTCAGCTTGGTCCTAATAATATTTTTGAAGGCTGGGATTGGTGCAGTGGCTATAACTACGGCAGCAATACCATTACTGGTTTTGCGCATACACATTTAAGTGGTACTGGTATTGGCGATTTGGGCGATATTGCTATTATGCCCGCTACCGGAAAGCTGATTATGGAAAAAGGACAAAAGGATAACCTTGAAAACGGCTATGTTTCTACTTTTTCTCATGATAAAGAAATTGCAAAGGCAGGTTATTATAGTGTATGGTTAGATAAATATGATGTAAAAGCCGAATTTACGGCTACCGAAAGGGTAGGTTTTCATCAATATACGTTTAAAAAAGGTGCTGAAACGCCGCACATAATACTCGATTTAGCCGATGGTATTGGCTGGGATAAGCCTGTTGCCACCCAAATTAAACAGGTTGATGCACAAACAATTGTAGGCTACAGAAATTCTAAAGGATGGTCTAACGATCAGCGGTTGTATTTTGTTATTAAATTATCGCAGCCCGTTAAAAACATAGTGGTTTACGACAGCACAGTGGTTAAAAATGGTAAAGACATTAAAGGTATAAAATTAAGGGCTGCCCTGAACTTTGAGGCCATTGCTAATAATATACTTCAGATTAAAGTAGCACTATCTCCGGTAAGTGTAGATAATGCCTTGTTAAATTTAAAGACCGAACTACCTGGCTGGGATTTCAAAGCAACCGTAAAACAGGCTGATGCTAAATGGGAAAAGGAATTGCAAAAAGTAAGGGTTGATGCCTCTGCAACTTCAAAAAAGGTGTTTTATACAGCCCTTTACCATACCATGATTGCTCCTTCTTTATTTAACGATGTAAATAAAGACTACCGGGGTACAGATAAAAAAGTATACAAAAATGCATCGTTTAACAACCTGACCACTTTTTCATTGTGGGATACCTATCGCGCTGCACAACCTTTATATACCATTCTTCACCAGGATAAAGTATCGGATGTGGTCAATACCATGCTTGCCATTTATAAACAACAAGGAAAACTTCCGGTTTGGCATTTAATGGGCAGTGAAACCAATACGATGATTGGTTACCACGCGGTGCCGATTATTGTAGATGCTTATTTAAAAGGCTACCGTGGTTTTGATGTTAACTTAGCCTACGAAGCTATAAAACAATCGGCCATGCAAAAAACGGATGGCATTGAATACATTCAGCAGTTAAAATTTATTCCTTCCGATAAGGTGAACGAATCTGTAGCTAAAGCCCTTGAATATGCGGTAGATGATTATTGCATTGCGCAAATGGCAAAAGCTTTAAATAAAGCAGATGATTATGCCTATTTTACCAAGAGAGCAGAATTGTATACATTATATTTCGATCCGCAAACCCAGTTTATGCGTGGCAAATTAGCCAATGGCAACTGGCGTGCACCTTTTAGCCCTTTCGCATCTAAACACCGCGAAGATGATTACACCGAAGGAAATGCATGGCAATACATTTGGCTGGTACCTCAGGATGTAGAAGGCCTGGTTAAACTATTTGGCAGTGAAAAATCTTTTACCACCAAACTTGATTCATTGTTTAGTGTTCCTTTCCAGTTTGGTGCAGACAGCTCGCCTGATATTTCGGGCTTAATTGGTAATTATGCACAAGGAAACGAACCCGGCCATCACATTCCTTATTTATATTCTTATGTAGGGCAACCCTGGAAAACAGCCGATTTAATCCGGAAAATTGACAAAGAATTTTATACTGCCAAACCTGATGGTTTATGTGGAAATGAAGATGTTGGCCAGATGTCTGCCTGGTACATTTTTTCTGCAATGGGTTTTTATCCGGTTAATCCAGCTAATGGAGCCTATGTTTTTGGTTCTCCTTTATTAAACGGAGCGTCGATCAGCTTACCGGGCAATAAAAAGTTCAACATTAAAGTTGTTAATAATAGTGCTGAAAATAAATACATCCAAAAGATTGTGCTGAATGGTAAAGCCTATGCCAAATCATATATTTTGCATAAAAATATTGTGGCAGGTGGCGATTTGCAAATTTACATGGGCAATAAACCATCTACAACTTTTGGCGTAAGTGAACAGGACCGACCATCATCAACATTAAGGAAATAACCAAACTCAATAAACAGAATGAATATTATGAAAAGTTTTTGCCTGCTTTTAACGGCAATCCTGATCTCCACCCTGTGGACTTCTAAAGTTGCTGCACAACAAAAGTATGAGCTTAATTCGGGCTGGTATTGTGCCAATATAAATGACGTAAAGGCTGGAGGTGAGCAAATTTCGAAGCCAGGTTTTGCAACAGACCAATGGATGAAAGCTACTGTGCCCGGAACCGTATTAACTACTTTATTGAACAACAAAAAAGTTCCTGATCCATTTTATGGCATGAACAATAAACTAATTAAAGATATATACTATACAGGTAATGCCTACTATACTTATTGGTTTGTGAAATCTTTTAGCCAGACAGCCAAAGGCGATGAACAGGTTTGGTTGCAATTTAGAGGTGTAAATTATAAAACAGAAATTTATTTAAATGGTAAAAAAGTAAATGCTAAAATCCACGAAGGGATGCATTTACGCCAGCAATATAACATTACTTCTTTACTGGCTGCCAATGGTGATAATCGTTTGGCTGTGCTGGTTTATCCGCCTGATGTACCTGGAGAACCTAACGGTGGCCAGGGTGGCGATGGAACCATTGCTAAAGGATTAACCACGCAATATACAGCCGGCTGGGACTGGATTCAGCCAATCAGAGATCGTAATACGGGAATATGGGATAAAGTAACCATTGAAAAAACTAATCTTGTTAATGTAGAAAATCCGCATGTAATAACCTTGGTTCCGGGTAAACGCCTTGCTGCGGGTACCCAAAAACCAGCCCTTATCCGTACTTCTTCTGAGGTGAGCAATGCTTCTGCTAAAGTAGTGAATGGTTTTTTACAATACACTTTAAACGGAAAACTGGTTCGTACGCCAGTAACTTTAAAACCCGGCGAAAAGAAAGAAGTTAAATTGCCCGACTTTAATCTGGATCAACCAAAGTTATGGTGGCCTAACGGTTATGGCGAGCAACCTTTATATAAAATCAACATTCAGTTTGTAAGCACTTCGGGCAAAGTGCTGGATGATGAACCCTTGCAATTTGGCGTGCGTGAAATTTCCAATGTTTGGAACGACCATACCAAAAGTATGGAAGCACATATTAATGGCCAAAAAATCTTTATTAAAGGTGGAAACTGGGTAATTTCTGATGCCATGCTCCGCTTTTCTGATGAACGTTATGATGCCGAAATTCGTTTTCACAGAGACATGAACCTGAACCTGATCCGCATTTGGGGTGGCGCAATTACCGAACGCCCTGAGTTTTACAATGCCTGTGATAAATATGGCTTGTTGGTTTTTCAGGATTTTTGGTTTAGTGGCGATTGCAATGGTAAATGGGTAGATCCCTTAAAAAAAGAAGACCAATGGACCCGCAGGCAGTATCCTGATAACCATAATTTGGTATTGGAAGCAGCAGCAGATCAGATTAAACTTGTCAGAAACCATCCGTCGCTGGCTTTTTGGTGTGGTGGAAACGAAATTACGCCTCCGGATGATATTCTTTACCCTTTAAAAAATAAAATCCTGCCAGAACTGGATGGAACACGTTATTTCTTCGATTTCTCCAACACCGACAG
The DNA here is from genome assembly GCF_032678625.1 of Pedobacter nototheniae. Classification (GTDB taxonomy): domain Bacteria; phylum Bacteroidota; class Bacteroidia; order Sphingobacteriales; family Sphingobacteriaceae; genus Pedobacter; species Pedobacter nototheniae_A. Next base: position 65,747 of record NZ_JAVTSO010000011.1, read on the forward strand.
CATGTCTTTAAATACATTGGGCGGCAATGGCGATGGTCCTTACACCATTCAGGATACGCGGAATTTCTGGTCATTTAAAACCTATCCCTACAATTCAGAAGTAGGCTCTGTTGGTACTGGTGATTATGCTTCGTTGAAGCGTTTTATCCCGGAGAAAAACATGATTGCTCCTCAAAATGGGAAACCGGTTGATTCTGTTTGGGATTATCATAAATATATCCCTTACGATCACTATATTGATCCATACGGAAAAGCAAAAAATGCAGAAGATTTTGCCATGAAAGCACAGTTGGTTAATTACAATCAATATCGTGCTTTAATGGAAGGCTTTTCGGGCCATATGTGGGATTGGTACACCGGATCAATCATCTGGAAAACTCAAAACCCATGGACAGCACTACGCGGGCAAATGTATGATTACTACCTCGACGTAAATGCTTGTTTGTATGGTTTAAGAAATGGGAGTGAGCCGGTACACATTATGATGAACCCCTTAGATAGTATGATTAATGTAGTAAACAATGGTTTCGATATTAAGCGTAACATAATGGTACAGGCTATTGTATATGATATGGACGGCAAGCAGCAGTTTACCAATCAGTTATTTGCAGAAGTTGGTCCATCAATGGTTAAAAAGATGTTTCCGGTTGGAGAGGTTTTAAAAAAGTCCATATATAAAAACGGTGCTTTTGTACGCCTTAAACTATTAGGACCTGACCAAAAGGTAATGAGCGAAAATATGTATTGGATGCCGGGTACGGATGGCGAATATACAGGTTTACAAAACATGAAAGAAACCAAGCTGAATGTAGAAGCCAAAGAAGCTAAAGCTGGAAAGATTGAAGTAACTTTAAGCAATAAAGAGGGGAAAGGACTTGCCTTTTTTAATCGTATTGCCGTAATCAATACCCAAACAGGCGAACGTATTTTACCCGCTTTTTTTAGCGATAATTATGTGTCTGTTTTTCCGGGAGAAAGCAAAACGATATGGGTAGATTATCCTGAAAAGTTTAGAGGAACAGGTAAGAAAATTGAAGTTTATGGATGGAATACCGGAACACAACAGGTCAGTATCCAGTAATTCAGTAGTATAAATTAGGTTATCCTAAGCCTGTCGAAGGATAACTTTAAATAATTGTCATGTAAAGGCGCACGAAGCAAATCACAATAGGAGATAGCTTCGTGCCCCGAATGACAATTTTATTTTGTTATTGCAATAGCAGATTTTACATGCTGAGGAAATCCTCTTTTAAAGCGGTAAATCACGAAAGAGCAAAGTTTACTGCCGCCTCCACATGAATTTTAGTCGTATCAAAAACCGGAACAGAAACATCCTGCTGCTGGATTAATAAAGGAATTTCGGTACAACCCAAAATAATACCCTCTGCACCACGATTAATCAGTTCTTCTATAATTTTAAGGTACTTTTTCTTAGTTTCAGGGTTAATAATCCCCCTTCCCAGTTCGTTCCTTAAAATATCTTCAATGTAATCTCTGTCATCCTGGCTTTCAGGAACAATAGGGGTTAAACCATTTTCAATCAGTTTATCTTTATAAAAATCAAGTTCCATAGTATAACTGGTACCTATTAAGCCAATTTTTTTCAGGCCCCTTTTATTTACGGCCTTTGCTGTAGCTGTGGTAATATGAATCAGGGGTAAACCTACATTTTCAGCAACCCTGTCGGCAACAATATGCGCTGTATTTGCACAAAGTACAATGGCTTCTGCACCAGCTTTCTTTAAATTTTGGGCTGCATTTGCAAGCAGTTCAAAAGTAGCATCCCAGTTGTAATCTGCATTAAATTGCTGAAACTCGTTAAAATTTACAGAATAAATTAAGCATTCGGCAAAATTTAGTCCACCCAGCTGCCGGTTAATTCCCTCATTTAAGTACCTGTAATAATCCAATGTAGAAGCCCAGCTAATGCCGCCCACCAATCCTATTTTTTTCATGTTTAATGTATTAAAATATTACACAAAAGTACTTAGCTTTGCGCGGTTATAACAGATACAAAAACTGAATATATAAGTGTAACAGATGAAAGATTTTCAATATGTAATCCTGGCCGATAAGTTTGAGCAGTTAATTAATAATAACACTTATTCCATTGGCTCCAAGCTTCCATCATTGCGATATATTCACTTGCAGTTTAAGGTTAGTGTTGGCACCATTCTTAAGGCATTTACACTGTTAGTTGATAAAGGTTTAATTGCCAGTAAAGAAAGGTCGGGTTTTATTGTATTGCGGAAAACAGTTTTAAAAGTGAGTTTGCCGCAGGTTCAGGAAAATAAAACCTTTGCCAGGGCGGTAACCATAGGCAAGGTTTTGCAGGAGGCCACCTATCCCGATTCAGCGAATAAAAACTATGTATCTTTCTTTAATGCAGTTTTAGATACAGAACTTTTGCCTTTTAACGCGCTGAGAAGAAGTCTGCAGCAGGCATCAAGAGATTTAACCGGACAGCACTTACAATATGAATTTGCAGCCGGCAATGTTCTGCTACGAACAGAAATTGCCAAACGCTCTTTCCTGTGGCATGGAAAACTATCTGCTGATGATGTTGTCATTACCAATGGCGCTTTGGAAGCGGTGAGTTTATGCTTGCGGGCAGTTACTAAAATGGGCGATACCGTTGTGGTACAATCGCCAATTTACCACGGTATATTACAAACCATAGAAAGTTTGGGTTTAAAAATTATCGAATTATCCGGAGATGCAAGCTCGGGCATCTGCCTGAATAAACTGGAAGAGGTTTGTAATCAGCAAAAAATTTCCGCCTGCCTGTTAACTTCTAATTTTAACAATCCAAACGGTATTATTTTAAATGAGGAGAAAAAACGGGCTATTGCCGCTTTTGCCGGCCGGGCGAAAATGCCTGTAATTGATGATGATATTTATGGCGACCTTCATTTTGAGCCACAACGTCCAGATAATCTAAAAAGCTACGATACGGACGGCTGGGTTATGCTTTGCGCTTCTTTTTCTAAAGTAGTTGCACCGGGCTACCGGATTGGCTGGTGTGCCGCAGGACGATTTACTGAACAGGTTACTAAACTCAAAGCGGTAACCAATGTGGCTACAGCCAGTATTGTACAATTGTCGCTTTTGCAATTGCTTAAAACGGGCGCTTACGATCGGCATCTTCGAAAACTCAGACCAGAAATCCATCGTTTAATGTTGCGCACCACGCAGGCTGTTGAGCAGTATTTTCCTTCGGCTATTAGAATGAGCCAGCCAACAGGTGGTCTGGTACTTTGGGTTGAATTGCCAAATCACATTAATGCGTTTAAACTTCAAAAAATAGCAATGGAACAGTTTATAAATGTAGCTCCGGGTCCATTATTCTCCAGCAATGGAAATTACGCCAATTATATCCGGATTAGTTGCAATAATATATGGAATGTTAAGGTCGAAAATGCCTTAAAGCGATTGGGAGATATTGTAAAAGGTTTGGTTGCTGAACCGTTCTCTTGAGTTTATTCCAGAGTTTTTGTTGCTAAAAGATGCTGAACTAAATTCAGCATGACGAAAGCTCGCGTCATTTCGAGGAAGAAGCAATCTTTCAGTTAATGTGCGGTATTCATAGCTAACCTAATTTCAAGTAAATAACAAAGATTGCTTCACTCCACTACGCTGGCAGATGCTTCAGCTCGCAATGACGGATAGGTTAAAGCTTGCGTCATTGCGAGGAGGAACGATAAAGCAATCTTTCCGTTTAATGTAGAGTATTCACAGTTAACTAATTTCAAGTAAATAACAAAGATTGCTTCACCCCATTACGCTGGCAGATGCTTCAGCTCGCAATGACGAATGGGTTGAAGCTTGCGTCATTTTAACTTTTGGTTGGTGTTATCACCAATCAATGGAAATTCCCTAATTTTCTTTATTAGGAAAGCAAAGCCTGTTGTTCTTCATAAACTTTGTTCCTGCTTTACTCTGTATCCTGATAGAAAAAATCGGGGATGCCGCTACAATCAGGTTTAGAAATGTAAGTCAGTATTTTAAAAGAACTCGCTTTGTCTCTAAACCCGATCTGAGTGAATGCCCCGATATTTCATCGGGCAGCAACGGGAGCGGGGCTATAAATGTTCTATGCTCCAGCCGCTCATTTCCTGATTATTTTTTAGTTGGTGTTGGCCTGTGATAACACCAGCCACAGGAGAATTTCGTTCGTACGTCCCCCTGAATTTATTTTAAGGTCTTCGTTGCAAAAAGATGCTGAACTAAATTCACCATGACTAAAGTTTGCGTCATTGCGAGGAGGAACAACGAAGCAATCTTCAGTTAATGTGTGGTATTCATAGTTAACCTAATTTCAAGTAAATAACAAAGATTGCTTCACCCCAATACGCCGGCAGACGCTTCAGCTCGCAATGACGAATGGGTTGAAGCTTGCGTCATTGCGAGGAGGAAGGACGAAGCAACCTTTCCGTTAATGTAGAGTATTCACAGTTAACCTAATTTGAAATGAAATAACAAAGATTGCTTCACCCCAATACGCCGGCAGACGCTTCAGCTCGCAATGACGAATGGGTTGAAGCTTGCGTCATTGCGAGGAGGAAGGACGAAGCAATCTTTCAGTTAATGTGCGTTATTCATAGTTAACCTAATTTCAAGTAAATAACAAAGATTGCTTCACCCCAATACTGTGGCACACGCTTCAGCTCGCAATGACGAATGGGTTAAAGCTTGCGTCATTGCGAGGAGGAAGGACGAAGCAATCTTCAGTTAATGTGTGGTATTCATAGTTAACCTAATTTCAAGTAAATAACAAAGATTGCTTCACCCCATTACTGTGGCACACGCTTCAGTTCGCAATGACGAATAGTGTAAATCAAACTCTTGATCGGTGATAACACCAGCCACAGGGGAAATGACGAATAGGGCAACTTTTGCTGGGTATAAACACCAATTAAAGGAGGTAATTACAGTTGTGATTTGAATTTTTATATGTTTAATAAAATCTATTTTGCGCGGATTATTTTTATTTACTAAATAAATATTTACTTTGCGGCAATTATCTTTAATTGATCCATTAAAATATGGAAACAACACAATGGTAAATAAACAAGAATGCGACGGTTTTGTGGTTTAAAGCCCGATCGTTAATGACTAAAACGGCATTACAGATAAATTAGACTTCATTTATGGTAGCGAATATGATGAAGAAACTGCGTAGGAAGCGACTATCAGCAAGTAAAGTATTGTGAAATCGTGCCTCGGCCAATGCAGATATAAAAATGTGTTAGTATAAAGTAATTACATCGCCCTAAAAAAAATACATCCCAAGTAAAAAACAAGATAAAAACAGTTAACCCCTGTTTTTATAGAGGATATATGCGCAAAAAAATAGAAAAGACAATTCGTGTAGCTGTAAAGCCATTCGCCAAAAAAAGCCCCTGCTGCACGCCTTGAATAATGATTTAAGGAAATTGAATTGTTTATTTTTATGCCAGACAAGACGCTGTAACCAACAATTTAAATTTATTAATATTCCACAATGCCGAGACAATCTCCCAAAACCTCCCTGCTTGGATATTTAGCTATTTACGAAAAGTTCGTAGCTGAAAAAATGAATATGGGCCAAATTTCCAGCTGGTCTAATTCTAATTATATTAAACTAAGTGCTGCTTTAGCAAAAGAAACCCAGGTGTATATCAGTAAAAATACACTGAAACGGATTTTTGGAAAGCTTAAAACAGCAGAATTTTATTATCCTCAACAAACTACCCTCAACGCACTGGCCGTTTTTATTGGCTTTAAAGACTGGGATGATTTTGAGCAGTCGGAAAAGGTCAATTTACTCCAGGAAAGCCATGACAACGTAAATAACCACAAAGCTGTGGTTAAGCCGAAACTCCTGCTTCATAAATCATATAAAAAAATTGCCCTCATTTTTGGTATTAATTTTCTTGTTATTTCTTTAGTTATTGGATTTGTATTTTGGAAAAAGAGTGACCGGAATTCTTACCAAAAGGTAAGATTAACCTGTTCTAATTCTGGCGGAAAAAATTTTCTTCCCGTGGTTTTTGTTTTGCATTTTCCAGCTGGATTTAAAGATGCCAGCTTATTTACCATTCAGTTTGGGGATAATGAACAGTTGAGGGTGGGGGTTAATGATAATGATTTAAATATTCATAATCCTAATACAGTAACAATAGTTCATCAATACCAGTTAGCTGGTCAATACAAAGCAGTATTAAATTATAAAGACAAGCCCATTGATACTGCATCGGTTTATCTGGAGTCGGGTGGGTGGAGTGGTTATTTAATAGAACATTCGGGCCTAATAAAAGATCATAAAAAAATTAAAATCAAAAATTTTAATGATCAATGTTTAAGTGAACTCAAAATGTCGCAAGTTCATTTAGCAGGTATAGATACATCACAGGCTTTCTTTACAAACTTTTTGAACATGAAAAAAACAACAATTAGTGGAGATAATTTTGAATTGCTGGCTAATGTAAAACCGATTGCCTCATGGTGTTCGCAGGTAAACTTTAAAATTTATGGAAGCATATCAGAACATTATAGTGGTGTAATTAGTCCTGAATGTGTGATTTGGGCTGATGCCGATTTTTCTGAGCAGATTAAAACCGGTACTTGGACTAACCTGAGTCAATTGGGGGTTAATTTAAAAGCTGGTGGCGACCTCAGGCTTTTAATTCAGGATAAACATGTTAAATTTTACGCCAATAATAAATTAATTTATACTACAGTTTATAAAAAAAGTATAGGTAAAATAGTAGGCGTTAAATTTCTATTTACCGGAATAGGAAAGCTTCGGTCATTTTCGCTCCGCGATTTAAAGACCAATGAACACTTTTAAAACCTTCTGGAATTATTTTTAGATCTTTTTGTGCTACACCCTGAAATGAATTCAGGGTGACAGTATGTTGTACCTGAAGTAAATTCAGCATAACATGCGGTATTTGAATAAATTTAGAGCGACAGCGCGAATATTCAGGATATGGTGTATAATATCAAAAATAAAATTCAGTGTAAAGATATATTAAAGAGCGCTTTAATCTTTTGCCCCATTTCTGGCATTTAGGCAGGTTTAGTACATTTTCTGCTCATTTTGTATGGTAAGATAAGTAAAGTGTTTTTTTGATTATTGTTATAAGTGAACAATCCATGCCATTGTTTTTGATTAAAAGTTATTTTTAATGATTTGGTAATCAATTATTAATTCTTGTTTTGACTTGGTTAACTTTCATTTTACTGAATCTATAAATATGTATGTTTATGGAAATGTTAATATGCTTTACGGTATTACTGGTATCGGTTTTTTTAACTTCCCAAGTGTTTAATCATAATCATTTTTGCAAGGCATACAAGTAGAATTGTTTACCATTTGGAAGAACAGAGCTTAGGCATTCGCTTAAAAATAATAAAATGGTTCACGACGCATCTGAAATTCAAAATAAAAACTCATAAAATACGATTGATCTGAATAAAAAATAAGTAGTAAATCCAATTTCTGTATAATCATTAATACAATAATTAACAGAATTTTACTGCTTTCTTGAAACTTGACGTGACTATTATAAAGTTATACCTGATTTAGGCCATCCATAGTTGATGTTTTTGCTTCTTGCCCATCAAATATTTACAAGATCCTCACTAAACAAAATCAGCTTATTTTTTAGTTAAAAGGCTGTTAATTAGTGTTTTACTTTTTTTGTTCTTCTTGCCCATTTAAATGGGTAACTCATAGGTAGTATTTGGACAACAAAGATTAAGCTCATTCTGTAACATTAGTGTTAAAATTGCAGGGTATTTAAAATGACCTTAAAAATCAGATTGAATATTTAACTAATACTTCAAAAATCCTCCCTTAATTAAAATTATTTCTTGGTCATGTTAAACCAAATCAAAATCTGTTATTATTTAGCTTTTGGTATGATTTGGCATTGCTTAAATATTAATAAATGTAAAATAACTTTTCATTGGTGTAACCTCATAAATGAAAAGAACTAAAAAGAAATTACTTCAATTAACGATAAACTAAAATTCCGACTAAAGTATGAGCTGTTTTTTTGCAAACCCATACTTAACGTAAAGAAAAAATTAAGGGCTTATAAAGCTGCTATTTAATGCATTAATATATGAAAAAAAGACTTTTACTCCTACGTAAATTTATATTTTTAATTGGTTTATGCCTGCTTGGCTTGGTAGCCAATGCCCAAAACCCAGCCGTTACCAATACAAAGGCGCACTGGCTTAGCCTAAACCCTGAATCTCCAAGTGCAGCACAATACAACTATGCATTAAATGGCACCACTATAGCTACAGTAGTTGGTGGTACTGGCACATCTACTATGCAACCAAGAAATATTAAATGGACTAGTGGTGGGCTTGATACTGACACTTATAAAGGGTTGCAGGTTAACCCCCCTAATAATGGTGGTACAAGTAGTATTGATATTAATTTTGCAACAGGTTTTAACAGTAGCGGGGTATACCTCGTGCTGTTCGATTTAGCGCCAGCCCCTGTTGCCGGCGGCATTTCCTATGCAGTGCAGGCTTTCGATGCGGCCAATAACCCCATCCCCCTAAACAACTGGGTCATCACACAGGGTAATAGTACTGGTGGCCCTGGCTGTACCAATATTTCCGATTTTACCTATAGTGGTTCTGGCGGCAATACCACTTTAGAAATCCGCCCAAAGTCAGCCTCAAGTAATTGTGCATCTTCAAGTGCCGGTATTGCCATTGTTATTGGCGCCCCAAATGTTGCTAAAATTAAGGTTTCTAAAGTAACTGGCAATAGCGAAGCTTATATAATGGCGCTTGGGGTTAAATCTGATGCCGGCGATGCACCCGAAAGCTATGGCACCTTATGGAATAACCTAACGGCAACAGGTGGCCCTTTCCATAGGATGCCCGCTAATGGTACTCCTTTAAAAATGGGGGCTACGCTGGTACAAAATGGCAATGGCATACCGCTTAGTTTAGCCAATGGCGATACGGATGACGATGGTATTACATCATTTCCAACTATTAACAGTACAGCTATAAGCAATTACCAGGTAAATGTAGCCGTTAGCAATACCACTGGCGCTACAGCAAACCTTTACGGCTGGATAGACTGGAACAATAATGGTGTTTTTGATGCCAGCGAAGGCGTAAACACCACCGTGCCAAATGGCGCAACCAATGTAACGCTTACTTGGCCTAGCGCTACTTTAGTGCTCGGTAATGGTAAAACTTATGGCCGTTTTAGGCTTACTACGGCTACTTTAACATCGCCTTTAGGTGGTGCGCCTGATGGTGAGGTAGAAGATTACGCTATACCCACCACCGTTTCTGTTACCCTTATTAAAAGCGCCACACCAGTTACCGCAACCTCTTTTAATTTTACCACAACTGCTGGTGATATTTCTTTAATTGATAATACCGCAACTACGGCGGCTAATGTACTGGCTAATGACCTTTCTTTTACCGGCGATGGTAAATTACTAATTACCACTACCCAAGGTAGGGTATATACTTTGGCTGTCGGCTCTTCGTTATATGCGCAACTTAATACTGAGGCAGGGCTCCTCACCATAATAGATGGGGGACTTAATTCCAATACATTTATTGGGGCGCAGGCAGGGGTGCCAAAAAGTACCAACGATGGCGGTATAAATTATACTGGTTTTAATAGTAGTAACAATAACAATGTAACCGATGTGGCTGCAATAGATGCTACCCATCATTTTACGACTAGTGGCGGCGGCGGCACCTTATATTACTATACTGGCACGGCTTATATACCAAAAAACGGGAATTTTGATCGCATCGATTATGCTGCTGGTAAGTTAGTTGTTATTCAACCAGGCACTGGAGTACGCTATTCTACTGATGTTACGCAAGATGCTACTACTTTTACAGGCGATTACACCACCATTGCACCTACAACTTTTGCTACAGATATAGCTATAGGGCCAGATGGGGTTCTTACTAGTATTTATGCAACCAATAGTACCACGGGCAATGTGATGCGTTACACTGGTGCAGGTACTGCTTGGACCACCTTACCGCATCCGCCCAGCAATGCCAATAAAATAACAGTAGATCCTACTGGTACGCCTTGGATTAGTATGGCTAATGGCGATATTGCCGCTTGGACGGGTACTTCTTGGAAAGTGTTGCACGTACGCACCCCTGCCGAAGCTACAAACTTTGTTAACTATTTTAATAGGCCACTGGGCAGCTTTAACATTACGGAGACTGCGCCAACAGGCGGATATACTGCCGTTTCTATAGACCACGAGGGAACAGGAACTTCCACCAGCAATGTGCCAAATCGTACAGATAACTTAACACTTACCAACGGAAACCACGCTTTCGAAACTTTTGATAACCGAATTTGCACTATAGCTGTAACCTCTACAGCTACCAATGTAAACTGTTTGGGCAACATTACTTTAAATGTAACTGGCAATACTGGTACGGTTACTTACGCCTGGACCACCACCGATGGAACAATACCAGCCGGGCAAGAAGACGACCAAAATTTAACTGGTCTTGTTCCGGGTACTTATAGCTTAAGGGCAACAGATGCAAACAAATGTATTGTTACCCAAAGCGTAACCATTACCCAGCCGGAGGCGGTGCCAGCCCCAACAACAGGTACGGTTACTCAGCCTACTTGTGCGGTACCTACAGGTTCGGTTCCCCTAAGCGGCTTGCCTGCTACTGGAAACTGGACGGTTAACATCATTGGAGCTACCACTACGACCAGCACAGGAACAGGAACTACCACTACCATCAACAACTTATCTCCTGGCAGTTATACTTTTAGCGTTACTAATGCAGGTGGGTGTACTTCTCCAGCTTCAACTTCGGTAACCATTAATGCGCAACCAGCC
>NZ_JAVTSO010000012.1:0-36300 GCF_032678625.1 Pedobacter nototheniae
GCCGGGTTCAGTTTATCCTGAATCTGGTATTGTACCGTGTAAGTTCCTGCTTTGGTGCCTGCAGCTACATTGATTTTCCCGGTTAAAGGATCTAAAGTAACATTTGGATCAGAAGTGGTCAGCTGACTTAAGTTAACTGTTGTTAAGGTTGCCTCAACTCCGTTATAGGTATCGTTTGCCAACACATTTTCAATCGCTGTTCCTCCTGCAAAACCATTCGCTGAACCACTGTCATTGGTGGCAACCATTGCTGGTGCCGTTATCGTAACCGTAGCAACCGCTGTGGTAGTTAATGCCGGGTTCAGTTTATCCTGAATCTGGTATTGTACCGTGTAAGTACCTGTCTTGGTGCCTGCAGCTACATTGATTTTTCCGGTTAAAGGATCTAAAGTAACATTTGGATCAGAAGTAGTCAGCTGGCTTAAATTAACCGTTATTAAGGTTGCCTCAACACCGTTGTAGGTATCGTTTGCCAATACATTTTCAATCGCTGTTCCTCCTGCAAAACCGTTTGCTGAACCACTGTCATTAGTGGCAACCATCGCTGGTGCCGTTACTGTGATCGTAGCAACCGCTGTGGTTTTCTGCCCTGGATTTAACCTGTCTTCAATTTCATATCCAACCTTATAAACACCTGCTTTAGTACCTGCAGCTACATTGATTTTCCCGGTTAAAGGGTCTAAAGTAACATTTGGATTTTCAGTTGAAAGTTGTGTTAAAATAACATTACCTAAAGTCGCCTGAACACCGTTATAAAAATCATTCGACAACACATTTGCAATCGCTGTTCCACCTGAAAAACCATTTGCGGTTCCGGAATCATCAATTGCAACTACTCCAGTTTTCGTAATGGTAGGCGTATCATTATTTTCTGCTGTCCCTGAAATATCCTGAACATCGGTTCCGGCTGGTGTTTTACCTTTTACTGTTGCCGTATTAGAAACAGAACCTGATTCTTTCTCTGCTTGTGTTAGGGTATAAACAGCCAATCCGGTTGCCGTTGCATTTGGCGCAAGGCTTAATGGCGATAAAATAATGTTACCCGTAATTTTGCTGTCGGTTAAAGTTAAATTATTAATGGTTACGTTACCTGTATTTCTTACCGTGAAGCTGTAAGTTATGGTATTTCCATTGGCAGCAAGCGTACCTGTTTTAACTAATGTTAGAAGAGGGTTAGCTGCAATTATGGTAACCGTTGCATCATTAGGTGTTGTGGTTGTAGATGGGTCATCTGATACTTTGGTTACTGCATTGTTTTTAGGGTCTGATGCAGTTGCACTGGCCTGGTTTGTTACACTTCCACTGTTAATTTCAGCCTGTGTTAAAACATGGGTAGCCGTAATCGTTGCCGAAGCACCAGCTGCTAAAGTTGCAATAGGAGATCCTGATACGATTGCATTTGCATCTGTTACAATAATATTTGTTAAAGTTACTGTACCGGTATTGGTTACTTTTAAAGCGTAATTAATGACTCCGTTTTCTGTTGTTGGTATTGTTCCGGTTACAACTTTCGTGAAGTCTGTCGAAGCTTTGTAAACATTGATGCTTACGGTAATCGCATCTGATAAAACACCATCGGCAGTTTGCAATTTATAGGTATAACTATCTGTGCCTGTGAAATTGTTGTTTGGCGTGTAGGTAATCGTGCCATCAGCATTTACCACAATGCCTCCATTGGCCGGATCAGATGCTTTTACAACCGTTAAACCTGTAGCAACAGTACCATCATTAGCTTTCACAGCTGTAATAACAGCTACATTTACCGGGGTTAAATCGTTATCATTTACTCCTGTTGGCTTAATCTGAACGTTTACAGTAATTGGTGTGCTAACCACGCCATCTACCGTTAATGTATAGGTATAACTATCCTGACCAACATAATTATTGTTTGGCGTATAGGCAATTGTACCATCCGGCTGAACAACTGCATTTCCATTTATACCATTAGTAACAACGGTTACAATTGCTCCGGTTAAGCCCGGACCATCATTTGCTTTAACATTTGTATTTACAGCCGTATTAATTAGCGTAGTTATGTTATCTGCTACACCTACTGGCTGAATATTGATGGTAAACGTGGCAGGTGTTGGGTCTACTCCTCCATCATTATCTTTTGCAGATAATGTGAAAGTAGTTGTTCCTGAACTTGTACCATTCGGTAAAAACTTCAAACCGTTGGCTTCTGCCTGGGTTAATTCCTGTCCGGCAGTAACTGCGGTTACCCCATCAGCAAGGTATAAAGTTCCCTTGGCAGGAAGTGTATTAATAATATAAGCCACAACTGTTCCGTCAGTATCTGATCCCGTTGGGTTATCAATGTCAGCAGGCACTGTGGTGGTGCTTGGTATTAGTACTGAATTGCTTTTATCATCCGTAGTTGGTAAATTATTAATTCTGATGATGAAGGTTTGTGACGCACTTTGATCAATACCGCCATTGGTTGTTCCACCGTTATCTTTCAAATAAACAGTTACAACTGCCGTACCATGTGCATTTGGTGCTGGTGTATAAGTTAGTGTTCCATTTGCAGCAACGGTTGGTTGGCTTGTAAATAATGTATTATTATCATTTGTAACTGTAAAAGCTACAGTTTGCGAACTTTCATTGGCCGGACCCGCACTTATTGCAGTTGCCCAAGCCGTTACAGTTTGCACTGGTGCATTTTGATTAACCAGCTGATCTGCTCCTTTCGTAAAAGATGGTGCATCATTTACAGCATTAACCGTAATGTCTAATGTACTGTTTGCTACTCCCCCATTTCCATCACTAATGTAATAGGTAATTGTAGGTACAGTTCCGAAATAATCTTTTGCTGGGTCAAAAACATAACTACCATCTGCATTCAGGGTAATATCTCCTACATTAGGGATATTATGCAATACTCCTACAGGATAATCTGTACCGGCTATACTATATTTGGTAACCGTTAAAGCATTTCCGTCAATATCGCTATCGTTTGCTAAAACTCCATTTGCAGCAGTAACCGTTAAAGTTACATCCTCATTTGTTGCTTTAATATCTGGTACTGCAACAGGATCGCTGTTTACAGTTGTAATTCCAGTTGAAGCTTTGTTGTTATCTAACAAAGGATCGTTCTGTGCACCCGAAATAATTGCAGTTGTACTGTAAGCTGTACCTATTTTCACTTTTGCAGTAAGGGTTAATACAGAGCTGGCTCCGGTATTTAAGGCGCCCACCATCCATACTCCTGTAGAAGGATCGTACGAACCTTGTGCTGCTGTGTACGACACAAGCTCGTATCCAGCAGGTAATAAATCTGCCACCTGAACGCCGGTTGCGTTACTTGGCCCATTGTTTCCAGCAGTAATGGTAAATACCACAGGCTCGCCAACTTTTTGGAAGGCATTTGAAACCGCATTCGTTACATATAAATCCGTACTGCTTTGAATGGTTGTATTATCTGTTTGAGCATTATTGGTTAAGTCCGGATCAGTTGTTCCTACAGGTGGCGCAACACTTGCAGTATTGCTAATTACACCGGTGGCCGAGCCCGAAAGTTTTCCCGCAATGGTTAACGTTACACTTTGTCCGGTAGTTAAAGTTAAGCCGGTCCAGTTACCGTTTGTACTGTTGTAAGTTCCGGCCGATGTTGTATAAGTACCTGCATTAGGCGTAAAACCTGCCGGTAAATTATCGGTTACTACAATCGCATCAGCAGCAACCAAACTACTCGGACCGTTATTCGTTACCGTAATAACGTAGGTTAATGAACCACCCGCAACAGCTGGTTTTGGTGCGCCCGTTTTAGTTAAAAGTAAATCTATTTTACGAACAGGCACAACAGTATTTAAGGAAACATTGTTATTTGCCGTAGTAATTACATCAGATTCTGTTCCGGTAATGCTTGCATCGTTTCCATAGTTAGCAGAAGAAGCATTTGCATTAACCGTTGCAATGATATTTAAAGTTTGAGATGATCCACTATTCAGGTTCCCAATTGTCCAAACACCATTAGTAGAGTTATAGGCAGCACTTGGACTGGCACTTACAAAAGTATAACCAGATTTTAATTGATCTGTAACCGTTACATTAGTTGAGTTACTTGGGCCGTTATTTCTTGCCGTAAGTGTAAAAGTAACATTCTCTCCTACTGTTGGATTTGTTTTACTTACGGTTTTAGTAATTTGTCTGTCTGCGTTTTCTGTATAGGTAACCGTAACCTGACTGCTTGAAGATGCACATGGTGAATTTGCAATAGTCCAGGCAAAAGTAGCTGAACTATTTTTTGAAATGGTAACTGTAGTATTTCGGTTAGAAGGATCTGCAATTGCAGCTGTCCCTGTAGTACTTACTAAAGTCCATGTACCAACACCAGATGTTGGCGCATTTCCCTGCAAAGTAAATACACCAGAATTATAGCTGATTTGATTTGTACCCGCGTTTGAAGTTGTAGGCAGCGCCTTTATAGTAATGGTTACTGGAGTAGTTGGTGCAGATGTACAGGCCAAACTTGGTGATGTACTTGTAGAAACTGTAGACCTTCTATATAATGTGGTAACCAATACCGGTGCAGGTGCATAAGTTGCCCCGGTTTGCGCATTAATTACAGTCCAGTCAGTTCCGTTTGTAGAGCTTTCCCATTTATATGAAATTGTTCCCGATCCTGTACCGTCAGTTGTTGAAGTTAAAGGAGCTATTGCTGTATTGGAACATACGGTTTGATTT
This sequence comes from Pedobacter nototheniae, assembly GCF_032678625.1. Taxonomy (GTDB): domain Bacteria; phylum Bacteroidota; class Bacteroidia; order Sphingobacteriales; family Sphingobacteriaceae; genus Pedobacter; species Pedobacter nototheniae_A. The sequence continues at coordinate 4,687 of NZ_JAVTSO010000012.1, forward strand.
GTTCCGATAGCACCAGCTGTTACGGTTCCTTGTACAATCACCGTAAATGTAAATGGCGTACCTGCACAACCACTTGTAGTTGGAGTAACCGTAAAAGTTACGGTTTGTGCAGAACCTGTGGTATTGGTTAAAGAACCGCTAACACTTGTACCAGATCCGCCGCTTACAATGCCTGTTACATTGCTGGTGTTATTGCGCACCCATGTATAACTTGTTGCTCCGGTAAAGTTTACGGTAGAAATGGCCAATCCGCTGCAGATCGTTTGTGTGGATGGAGTTGCAACTCCGTTGGCAAGCGGGTTTACAGTAATTAATACCGAATTAGAGGTTAACTCTCCGCAAGCTCCGCTTTGTACTCTGGCCCTGTAATATGTATTTGCAATTAATGTACCTGGTGTTATACTTGTTACATTTTCTGTGCCGGCTATATTGGTCCAGGCAGTGTTGTCTGGTGAAGATTGCCAACTTACTACATTACCGGTTTGACCTGATAATGTTATTGCAGCAGGTGCAGTATTATAGCAAATGGTTTGATTTGCACTTGCTATACCTGCAACCGTATTCGGACTCTGCGTAATCACCACAGTTCCTGTTGCTGTACCGGCACATGTTGCATTTTTTACCATAACCAAAGTATAGGTACCAGCAACTGTTGGTGTAATGGTAACCGGCGAAGTACTTGTGGTTACCTCTGCAGAAACTAATCCATTTGGATCTCTATAAGTATAGGTCCATGGTCCTGTTCCCGTAAAAGCAATATTAAGTGTAGGTAATGCTGCAGATGCACATACTGTGCTATTTCCATTGGCGGTTAAAGTACCTGTTGGTAAAACACTATTATTAGTTAAAGCCAGCTGCGAAGAACTGGTACAAGTACCACTGGTAATAACCCATTGTACCGTAACCGGAGTTCCGTTTCTAACACCCGAAACGGTTGTGTTAACCTGGTTTGGGTTGTTTAATGTAGCATAACCATTTGGATTGCTTACAAAGCTCCACTGGCCTGTACCAACACTTGGTGTGTTTCCTGAAACAAAGAAAGTACCGTCATTACACGCTGTTCCGCCAGAGGTTATAGAAGAATTTGAAGCGGTTGGATTTGCATAAACTAAAACGGTAGAATTACTGCCTCCTGTTACAGCTGCTGTATTAGACCAGTTTCCAGATGCTGGAATTGTGGTAGCCGTTACTGTAATTGTAAAAGAAGAAACGGCACTTGCCGCTAAACTTCCGGTATAGGTAAAAGTTAAGTTTGGCGCTGTTCCGGTTCTAACCCAGCCCGTAGGCAATGTGGTAGCTACAAAAGTTAATCCCGTTGGAATAACATCAGTAACCGCGAGTGAGTTTAAGGTAGATGTGCCCTCATTTTTAACCTGTATGGTATAAATACGATTTGCATTTAATGCAACGCAAGAGTTATCAACTGTTTTGGTAATTGAAATGCTTGGTTTTACTATAATTACATCCTCAGCAGTTAAAGAAGGATCGTAATTGGTTCCCGGAACATTTCCACCATCCCTGTAAACAGTATTGGCTGTGCCAACAGCAAAAGCCACAGGTGTAACCATCCGGTTTGGATCGGTACTGTTTCTGCTGGGATCTAAATAAGTAACCTGTGCCGGGTTACTATAGGTACCCGGTGTTGTTGAAGCCGGAATATTAACGGTTAACTGTATAGTAGCAGAGCTATTTCCCAATATAGAGAACGGCCCGAAACTTGGTTGCGTATCTGTGCCTCCGTTTGTAATGCTCGTAACTGTTGCCGGATTAGCCGAATACGCAATTGTAGCCGATACAAATGTAAAACCCGCAGGCAATTGATCATTGATTCTTACCCCCTCTGCACCACCACCAGAATTGGAAACTGTGATTGTATAAATTGTAGTCGATCCGGCAGGAATTGATGTTGTCGGATTTAACCTTGATTTTGTTACTGTTAAAGATGGGTAACAAGTTGCGCTTTGTCCCTGCAATTCAGGGGGAAGCTGGCTTGCTGTAAAATTATCCACCACGCCAGGAGTTGATCCAGATTCTGCACCATGTGCTATTGCACCGGCACCACCATTATTAGATAAACCATTGGCACCACCTTTTGTTGAAGTTGTAATGGTGGCATTTGGAATTTTATAATGGATTACACCGCCACCACCACCGCCGCCAGGACCATGTGGTACTGTAGTGTAAGCGTTACCGCCTGCACCTCCATTAGCCTGAATGGTTAAATTAGCTGTAGGACTGGTTTGAGTTACATTAATAAAAATTGTACCACCAGCACCACCACCACCGGCACCATCGCCGGCACTACCTTCTCCACCTGGCTCACCACGACCTCCGTTAGCTAAAATAAGCCCTGTACCATCAATCTTGTTGGCATTAATTAGAATTATACCGCCACCAACTCCGCCTCTAACTCCATTGGTTGCATTGTTTGCGTCTCCGCCGCCACCGCCACCGCCAAGAAACAACCTGTTTAAAGTTTGAGGTAACAGTGATCCTGGACGGCCACCCGTTTGTAAAAAATCACCCGTTGCACCTTCCCATCCATAACCACCCGCACCCCCATTAGAGCCGTTACCACCACCACCGCCACCGGCGTTATGGTTGTTACCTGCTCCACCGGCATTACCCGGAGCCCCACGTCCGTAATCTCCACCCGGATAACCGATCCATCCCGCTCCGTTATTAACAGCGGTATAACCATCCCACATAAATCGCGGTGTACCTGCAATTCCTTCGCCCTTTGTTGCCGCCAGGCTTGAATTTGTAGTTACATATAAGGTTTGTTGTACGTCTGCAATAGCTCTTGGTAACAAGTAACCACCTCGAAAGCCAGTTATACTTGCATCTATTAAACGGCCGTTCATATTAAGTGTACCCGCAACATCTAATGCAATTAATCCACCCGCCTTACCATTCCATGGAATGGTTTTAATATCAGTTGTCATGGTTAAGTTAGAAAACTGCATTAAACGCACCACCTGAAAACTCCTTTGTCCGGTTGTTGCCGTTGCATTAGCATTAATGTAACTGTTTACCAATCCGCCACCTGTTCCTGCAGCTTTAAATTGAAGAGTTCCACCAGCAGTGGTTACATCATTTAAAGCCACTACATATTCATATCTTCCAGCAATAATGCTTCCTGTATAACCAGAACCATTATTGGACGCCACACCCGCCCCATAAGTATTGGCATCTGTAGAGTTGATATCTGCACCCTGCATCTGGATTATTAACAGCAAATTACCCTTGGTAATCTGTGTGCTTCCAAAGCTAAACACTGTACTTCCAACAGTAAAAGAACTGGGAACAGGATCTAAATCCAATGAGGTACTCCCCGAATTCAGCGTTATATTTCCGGCTTTGGATGGGTAAAATGTATTTGCTGCAGTCGACAGTGTTTGCGCTCCATCTGCTCCCGGAGTTGCACAAACTGGAGTTTGACTAAAAGACTTTAACGAGAAAATTAAGTTTAAGACAAGAAATAATAAAAGTAAACGTTTATTCATATAATGGGAGATAAATTCGAATTAGTTTAGTTTATTCCACTGATTAAAAACTACATAAGCAGTTTAAAACACATTGGCTTCTAACAAATAGGTTTAATTATTTTTTGATAAGGGTATGACAACAGTTTGCGCTAATAATTTGCAAATATATCACATCAAGGGATGGTTTTAACACAATTAACCTCTATTTCGTATTACTAATAATACGGTTTTAGGGTGTTTTTAGTAAATTAAAAAACAGAATCTTTATTTAATTCATCTGAGAATAGTTTTTCAATTCTACACGCTTTATAAGTTGTTGATATTTATCAATAACTATTTTACACCTTCAGGTTTTAACTCGTTTTTTAGGCCGTTAAAAAAATAATGTCTTTGTATTACCAACTGATTTAATTTGTCTTTTATGCCGAAATGTGGCTAATGAACTATAGATAAGATCATTTTTATATATTTTAGGTTCAATCTTTATAAAAGGAAAACTTAAATCTCTATTTTAGCAATCTCGCCTAATCTATTTTTTACGCAAACATTTGCATAAAAAACCTACAAACAAAAACCACTATTATTAGCAAAGACATAACATACCTACCTAAACATTTCAGGCAGTTGGGCCAATAGGTGTATGGAGGATTTCTCTGCGAACGCCAAATGACACAATAAAAAAATCAAAACCTATCAGGTAAAAGAAAATTTTGCTTTTAGAACCGACCTCAACAGCATTAAATTTCAGATCAGAGGCATTGACCTAACGAATCAGCTTTTGGAATTCAGAAGTTAATTATTGTATTTATACGCACTCCGTTCGATATTTATACGCAATTCCTGATACAGAATAATTAACTAAAACCTTTAACTACTCATGAAGTAACTTTTTTGTTATATTTAACGCAAGTTTTTAATAACCTGGATAGGTTTATAGAAATGGAGACAATGCAGGATATGAAAGTATCCTGCATATTTTTTTTAAACTTTATTTTAAAATAAGAATGGTTTCGCCGCTGCTAAGCTTATAATAGTATTGCATTTCTCTTCCCTTTTTAAAGATTTCAATCTTTTCTACTATCCCCCTTTTACCATGTTCATCCTGCACCAAATGACCAGGTTTTACCTCATCAAGCTGGGCTTCGGGCAATGATCGTTTTAGCTTTATCATAATATGTAAATATAATATTCATACCAATCCAAATACGTCATTTTATATTATTTAATTGACAATTGTCAAACTTTTAGCTTAGAAATAAACCATTACCATTTAAATTATGCAGGTATAAGCAATCTGCCATTGCGGCTTAAATAACGCGTATTCATAAAAACTTTTCCTTAAAAAGGCGTGTTAAATAAGAAAAGTTACTCCTTATGAAAACTCAAAATAAAACATCAAATACCTCAGGTAAACATCCCTCTCCACCTTTCCCTAAGCAAAAACAAACCCCACCAGGCACAGAAAAGGAAATGAAACCTTTAGCAGATCATGGCGAAAAATCTTATCGGGGTTCGGGGAAATTAAACGGAAAAAAAGCCATTATTACTGGCGGAGACTCCGGCATTGGAAAAGCCATAGCCATTGCATTTGCACGCGAGGGGGCAGATGTATTAATTAGTTATTTAAGTGATGAGGAAGACTTTGACGCGAAAGATACGGCTAAGTATGTTGAAGCAGAGAATCAAAAAGCGATATTGGTTAAAGGTGATATCAGATCAGAAAAACATTGCAAAAAAATTATTGATATCGCCGTAAAATCATTTGGCCAGATAGATATTTTAGTTAATAATGCTGCTTTTCAGATGGCAAGAAAGTCCTTAAAAGACATTTCTTCCGAAGAATGGATAAAAACATTTGACACCAATATACATGCTATGTTTTATTTATGTAAAGCCGCCGAACCTTACATGAAAGCTGGCAGCAGCATTATAAATACAACATCCGTTAATGCCTATTCGCCCAGTCCTGTACTGCTACCATACGCTTCAACAAAAGGAGCAATACAAAATTTCACAGCCAATTTAAGTCAGATTTTATTGGAGCAAGGCAAAGGAATCAGGGTAAATGCAGTGGCGCCGGGACCAATATGGACACCACTAATTCCATCTACCATGCCCGAACCTGAAAATTTCGGAAAAGATACGCCGATGGGAAGACCCGGACAACCAGCAGAAGTAGCACCTGCATACGTTTTTCTGGCCTCTCCGGATGCAAGTTATATTTCTGGTGCAACTTTGCCAGTTACAGGTGGCAGAATAACCATTTAAAACTTTAATGGTTGCAATAGATCCATTTTTTTCAGTGTTTCACAAAAATTTTAAAATCTAAACTAATGGCACAAAAAAAAATAAATCGCTCTTTCATGTACAAAAATGGCCTAACCCTCTTTTTTGTATTGATATTTCTCATCACGCTTTTTGCACAAGCTTTAACTGGCTGGCATGTGCATAACCAAACACTTGAGGAACTAAATGCTCCAGCGCTAAGTTTTTATACTTATTTAAAATCCGGACATTTTATTTCTGCAACTTTCGAAAACTTTGAAAGTGAGTTTTTACAAATGGCGATGTATGTTATCATTACCATTAAATTAAGGCAAATTGGCTCCGCCGAATCCAAATCTTTAGAAGAGGAGGAGGATGTTGACAGGTCGCCGAAAATCACAAAAAATGTGCCCTGGCCAGTAAAAAAAGGTGGCTTAATTTTAAAAATTTATCAAAATTCGTTGTCTATTTGTTTTGTAATTCTATTTTTAGCCAGTTGGTGGCTGCACTTTTATGGCAGCTGGCAAGACCATAACGTAGAGCAAAGTCTTAAAAGTCTGGCAAAAAATTCAATGGCAGAGTACCTGATAAAACCTGAATTTTGGTTTGAAACCTTTCAAAACTGGCAGAGTGAATTTCTTTCTGTAGCGAGTATCGTATTTTTCACGATTTACTTAAGGCAAAAAGGTTCGCCTGAATCAAAACCGGTGGATGCTCCTCATATGGAAACAGGAAAATAAAACTTTTGCCTACAGCCGTTGTTGTATTAAGAAAAAGCGTTTTAAAAGATGAAAGATAAAACTGAAGAAAACAGCAAGCAAAAAGACAATCAGGAACCTAAAAATTCAGGATCTTCAAAAGAAAAAGCATCATTTGATCAGAATGGAAAAGGAGCGTCTGAAAAATTTGGTGAAGCAGGTGGCACGCCAAACGAATCGGGAGAAGAGAATGGTGCAGGCACTGTAAAAAAAAATCGAAATCAATAGTTAGCTTAACTAAATATCAATTTCGATTTAAGGTGCAAAAAGTATTTGCTTATTTTTCGTAAATACTCATTTTCTCAGCAAGTTCTATAATACTTTTGATTTTCAATTTCTGGAAAAGTCTAAGTTTATAGGTGCTGACCGTACCCATTTGTAAATTAAGTTTGTTGGATATTTCTAAAACGCCAACACCTTTGGTTAATAATTCTGCAACTTCTAATTCCCTGCCTGATAATTTAGTAAATGGATTGTTAGAATCGTTACCTAAAATACTGTTAAACATATTCTCTTTAACATTTCTACTGGAATAACGGCTACCTGCTAAGATGGTCGTAATTGCAGTTACAATTTCAGATTCCTCTGCATTTTTGGTTAAATAACCTGATGCTCCAGCTTTTAAATATGGAACAGCATAAATATTCTCGTTAAGCGAAGAGAATACCAATATTTTTGCATTTGGTTGTGCAACTTTAATCTGATCAATTACCTTAAGATTGTTTCCACCTGGAAGGTTTACATCTATAATAATTAAATTGGGAGATTTTGCACACTCAATCAGTGCTTGATCCATATTTGATGCATTGATGATTTCAACGCCAGCCCAAAAATCGGAGATCAAGCTTTTTAAACCGCGTCTGATAATCTCATGATCATCGGCGATTAAAACAGTGAAAGTGCTTACAGCATGTTTTGTTTTCATTTTGTGAAGGATAATTTCTTAATTAAGAGTTAAGGATATCTATTGTCAAAGGCAAATGTAACTTATATTTATATAATATCGACGCTATACAGTATATTATTTTGTATTAATCCTTATACATAAAGAAGAAAATATGTAAATAATTAAAAAAATAATACACTCGTTTCTAATACAATAAACATTATAACAAAAAAATAAGGTTTACACATTAATAACATAGTATTAATATAGATACATTAACTTAGACATTGGGTAATGTAAATGGTTTAGGTGTACAGGTATAAAAAATCAATAGTTTGTTAGGTTAATCAGACTATTTTTTCAGTCGTATTTATTTCACTAAATCTAAGGAACAAATAACGTGCATTAGATCAAAAATCAGACTTTTGCCCTAACTCGGCTTAATGTTTCGAGGCGAATGGCTAAAAATGAAGCGATGTGTTTTAGCGATACACGATGGATTAAATCGGGATAAGAAACTAAAAACCTTCTGTACCTTTTTTCAGCTGAAGAGATCCGGCAAAGGTAAGCACGTTCTTCTGCTGCACGGTAATAAAGCTCCATCATTTTCCGGCCAACAATATTTGCTTCTGCAAAATTTTCATATAAATCATCAGATAGGGTGTGTGGAATAGCAATGAGTTCCACATCTTCCAAGGCTTGTAAATATTCTGAGGATTCTTCATCCGTCCATAAATTGCGAATGGTACCTACCACTTCATTTTCTTTTGCAATCCAGGTTGTTATTTCATTTTTACCGTCTTTTACAAAGCCTCTTACTACCCCTTTAATAATTAAAAAAAGGTATTCGTTACGATCCAATGGAGAAATAAGGAATTTATTTTTCTTGTAGCTTATAGGAAAAGTCTGTTGATTTATTCTTTTTTCAATCTCACTATTTAGGACATGAAATTTTTTGAAAATTGTAATTAATGGAGAAAAGTTTTTATACCTCTTCCATTTATCTTTATCAGATAAATTTAATGCAATCATTATTTTAGGCCTAGGGATGGATGAATTTTTAATTACTTATTAAAAATCGCAGCGTAATAATAGCAAGATAGATTTAAATAATGAAGTTTTTTTTTCATTTCACCCTATGAATGTTGGATTTACAGAATTTTTTCTACCCCTAAACCAAAAAGAGCAAAATCATATTTAACAGGATCGTTAAAATCAAATTGTTTCAAATATTCTGTTAATTCCACCGCCGTTAACCAATCTGTTTGTTTTCTGTTAATTAATCCAAGTAGCCTTCCTACCCTATCCACATGTACATCACAAGGGCATATCAAATCTTTTGGTTTTAATGTGTTCCAAATCCCAAAATCAACACCTTTATTATCATTTCTAACCATCCACCGTAAAAACATATTTAAACGTTTACAGGTAGATTTTTGTCGGGGCGATGATATGTGCTTTTTGGTTCGGTGCGGAAAATCTTCCAGCGAAAAAAAATAAGCGCGAAAATGATTTAAAGCTTCCTCAATAGTAAAGGTTAGTTTAGATGTTAAACAAACTGCAGAAAAGTTACCACGGTCTTTCTCTTCCTGTCCTGAGGCTAAGTATTCGGCCAAATAGACATCGGCAGATGGCAAAAATGCCTTTTCTAAACTATCATATTTTGTATAATGTGCTTTAAAAAAAGAGATACAATACAGCAGATCCGTATCATTAAATGTGCGGTGTTTAAAATTTAAAAGATTTTTCAAATCATGATCAGTATGCTGAAGTACAAAATCATAAGGCGCATTATCCATACGTTCAAGCAATTCTCTGCATTTATTAATAATGGTTTTCCGTTGTCCCCATGCTAAAATAGCAGCAAAAAAACCGGCAATTTCTATATCTTGTTTTTTTTGAAATAAATGGGGAATACAAACCGGATCATTGGCAATAAAATCAGGCCGGTTGTATTGATCTACCTTTTGATCAAGAAAATTCTGCAACTCTAAAAAATCCATTAAACTAAAGTTAGTTGATCAATAAAAAGTCATTCAAAAAAACAGGTTTAACCCTTAATTTCTGAATGACTTGAAATATAATTAAATTAGAAAACGAACTATCTTAATGCATTTTCTAAATCTTCCAGTAAATCATCAATATCCTCTACTCCAACGCTCAAACGTAAAAGGTTATCTGTTACGCCAACTTTTTCTCTTTCTTCTTTTGGAATTGAGCCATGCGTCATGGTAGCCGGATGATTAATTAACGATTCTACCCCACCTAACGATTCAGCTAAAGTAAATACTTTAAAGTTTGAAGAAACCCTGAACGTTTCTTCTAAATCTGCTCCTTTTAAGGTAATAGAAATCATACCGCCGAAACCCCTCATCTGTTTTTTAGCAACCGCATGGTTAGGATGATCTTCAAATCCAGGCCAGTAAATTTTATCAACTTTCGGGTGTGTTTTTAAAAACTGGGCAATGCGCGTTCCGTTTTCACAATGTGCTTTCATGCGTAAATGAAGGGTTTTAATTCCCCTCAGGACTAAAAAAGCATCTTGCGGGCCTGGTGTTGCGCCACATGCATTATAAATAAACCAAAGGTCTTTGTATAGTTTTTCATCATTGGTAACCAATGCCCCCATCACTACATCAGAGTGACCACCAATATATTTGGTTACAGAGTGCATTACAATATCCGCTCCTAAATCAATCGGGTTTTGCAGATATGGAGAAGCAAAAGTATTATCAACGGTTAAAATCAGTTTATTTGCTTTCGAAATTTTAGCAACCTCTTCAATATCAATAATCTGCATCGTTGGGTTGGTAGGTGTTTCTATCCAAACCAGTTTAGTTTTTTCATTAATATAAGGCAACATATTTTCGGGCCTGGTTAAATCCAAAAAATGGAATTTAATACCATAATTGGCAAATATCTTGGTGAAAATACGGTAAGAACCGCCGTATAAGTCATTACCTGTTATTACTTCATCACCTGGTTGCAACAGTTTTAAAACAGCATCAGTTGCGCCCATACCGCTTGAAAAGGCCAAGCCATATTTTGCATTTTCTAAAGCTGCAAGGCAATCTTCAAGGGCTTTACGTGTGGGGTTGGTTCCTCTCGAATATTCGTAACCTTTATTATCCCCTGGAGATTTTTGCCAGTACGTAGATGTTTGATAAATGGGTGTCATTACGGCACCGGTAGTTGGGTCAGGTTCCTGGCCCGCATGTATAGCTTTTGTTGCGAATTTCATTTTTGTATAATATAATTTTTGCGTATCAGGCTCAAATCTGGAATTACCCAAATTACCTTTACTCTTTTACATTCAGATTAATATGCCCGTGCAAATAACACCCTTTGGGTAGACGGTTTTCCTGAATATATACAAACACCGTCTTCCAGTTTATTATCTAAAGGAATACAACGAATGGTTGCTTTTGTTTCTTCTTTTATTTTTTGTTCTGTTTCTGGTGTTCCATCCCAGTGTGCAGAAATAAAACCAGCTTTTTCATCTAACAACTGCTTAAATTCATCATAACTATTGGCATCTGTAATGTGTTCATCACGGTAAGCCAAAGCTTTATTAAACATGCTGGTTTGAATATCTTCCAATAGTTTAATGATATAAATATCCAGGCCATCCTGAGGAACTGTTTGTTTAACTTTAGTATCTCTTCTGGCAACTTCTACTGTTTTATTTTCTAAATCCCGGCCACCAATTGCAATCCGGATTGGCACACCTTTTAATTCATAATCTGCAAATTTAAAGCCCGGACGTTGCGTGTCGCGATCATCATATTTTACTGAAACACCAAAACCTTTTAAACGCATGCTTAACTCATTAACGTATGCGGTAATTTTAGCTAAATCTTCGTCACCTTTATAAATTGGCACAATTACCACCTGAATCGGCGCTAATTTTGGAGGAATAATTAATCCCGAATCATCGCTATGCGCCATAATTAAAGCGCCCATTAAACGGGTTGAAACGCCCCATGATGATGCCCAAACATAATCAAGTTTACCATCTTTGCCCGTAAATTTAACATCAAAAGCTTTAGCAAAATTTTGCCCTAAAAAATGTGATGTACCTGCCTGAAGTGCTTTTCCATCCTGCATTAAAGCTTCAATGCAATACGTATCTAAAGCGCCCGCAAACCTTTCATTTGGAGATTTACGACCTCTTATTACCGGAACAGCCAACCAATTTTCGGCAAAATCAGCGTATATATGTAACATGCGTTCTGTTTCTTCAATGGCTTCCTGGGCAGTGGCATGCGCCGTATGCCCTTCCTGCCATAAAAACTCGGCTGTACGAAGAAATAACCTCGTACGCATTTCCCAACGTACCACATTTGCCCATTGATTTATTAGAATTGGCAAATCACGATACGATTGAATCCAGCCTCTATAGGTATTCCAGATAATGGTTTCAGAAGTAGGACGAACAATTAGTTCTTCTTCAAGTTTTGCCGTTTCATCTACAACAATATTGCCATTACCGTCGTTTTTTAAACGGTAATGTGTCACAACGGCACATTCAGTTGCAAAGCCCTCAACGTGAGAAGCTTCCTTTGAAAAAAATGACTTTGGTATGAATAATGGAAAATAAGCATTGCTGTGCCCGGTATCTTTAAACATTTTATCTAATACGGCCTGCATTTTTTCCCATATAGCATAGCCATTAGGCTTAATCACCATACATCCGCGTACAGCAGAATGCTCTGCTAAATCTGCCTTTATTACGATGTCGTTATACCACTGTGAATAATCTGCTGCTCTGCTTGTAATTTCTTTGCTCATAAATTGTATTTGGAACGTAAATTGTATGTTAAAAAATGTGAAACTTAAGCACAAATTTATAAATTTATGCCTACAAAACGATTATGATTTGGTTAGCATCAATTTTATAACATTAATTTAACCGTTTTGCCTTGCTGGCTTTGCTAAAATTCCGGCCATTTTTAATCATTGACACACACAACTAAATATAAGACAATGAAACCAATTAAATTTTTACCCATTGTAATGATTGCTGCTGCTGGGTTGGTAGCATCATGCTCTACATCAAAATTGGCTCAAAATTCGACCTCTGATGATGTTTACAACAGTGTTGCAAAAGCACGGGAAGTTGAATATGTTGCCCCTCAGGCTCAACAGCAACAGCAGCAGCAACAACAAGATCAATACCAGTCTGACTATAACGACGACTATTACGGAACAAGTAATCCCTATTATGATATGGATTATTCATCCAGAATAAACCGCTTTTATAATGGCTATAGCTGGCAGGGTTACTACGATCCATATTTTGACAATTATTACTACAACAATAACTATTTAGGCTACGGCTTAGGTGCATATAATGGCTATGGGTTAGGTTTGGGTTTAGGCTGGAACAGTGGTTTCGGTTGGAATGGTGGCTTTGGTTGGGGCGGTGGCTTTTATGGCAACAGCTGGGGTAACCCTTACTATGGATGGAACTCATGGGGACCAAACTCTTATTATGATCGCTTTGGCTGGGGTGGCGGCTGGTACGGTGGTGGCTGGGGTATAGGCGGTGGTTTATACAGTAACAGAACCAATTACCACAGGCCATCTTACACCGACAGAAATACCGTTAATTCAAATGGATATTATCCAAACGGTAACGGATCCAGAGCTGGCGCAAACAGCAACAATGGCCGTCCAAGTCGTGTAAGCAATGCGGGCACAAATAATGGAATTATTAATAACGGCGTAAATTACGGCAGACCTTCAAGAGTAGATGGAAGAGCAGTTGGCAATGGCAATAACACCTATCAACAACGCCCATCACGTGAATATATGCCACAACAACCTTCAAGATCCGAGCAACGTCCTTCACGTGATTATACTCCTCCTACACAACCATCAAGAACAGAGAGCAGACCAAGTTATTCTCCTCCTCAATCGTATGGTGGCGGACAGTCATCTGGTGGTGGCGGCGGCGGTGGCGGGAGACCATCAAGAAGCGGCAGGAATTAATTTAAACCAACACACAAAAAATTATGAAAATTAAATATTTACTGGGTCTGGCATGCCTTTTAGGCTGCTCCCAAATTGGCTATGCACAATATGTGACCGATGCTTTAAGATTCTCTCAGACTGATAATACAACTTCATCCAGATTTAAAGCTTTGGGTGGCGCTCAAACTGCAGTAGGCGGAGACATTAGTTCGTTAAGTGGAAACCCTGCCGGATTAGGCCTGTTTACAAGGTCTGAAATCAGCTTTACGCCTTATTATGGATCTTATGGTAATGATGGTGCTTATTTAGGGGAAACACGGAACGGAAGTAAAAATCAACTTGGCATTAGCCAGTTTGGTGGTGTTTTTTATTCTCCAACATCAAAGCAAAAAGGAGCAAATACATCCGAAGGAATATTAAGCTTTAACATAGGTATTGGTTATAATAAGACCAATGACTTTAACAACAAAATTGTTTTTGGTGGAACAAATAATGCAAGTTCAATCGCAGACTTTTTTGCTGATCAGGCAAATCAGTTAAGCACACCTCCTCCTACTCCAGACCAACTTAAAACAGGATATCAAAACTTTTCAGTCGATTATGACCTTCCATATACCGCTTTTGAAAACTATTTAATTAATTATAACGGTTCAAGTGGCGCATGGGCACCTGCAACAGCCTTAGGTAATAAACAAGTAAATACTGAAACCAGAACGGGTTATCAATCTGAATTTAATATTGGTTTTGGCAGTAATTACTCTAATAAACTTTATTTTGGAGCAACTTTATCATTTACTTCATTAAAACTTAATTCTGATCGTGTTTTCAACGAAAGCGGATCTATAGGTACAGACCTTTACGATATGGACTTTACAGAAAGTACTCAAACTAAAGGCAATGGTTTTAATGCCAAATTGGGTTTAATCTACAAAATTAGTAGTGTTGTTAGAATTGGTGCTTCTTATAATACACCAACCTGGTACAACATTCAGGATAGCTATTTCCAAAATCTGGTTAATTATAAAAATGCTTATAATGTACAAATTGATCCATATAATTCTGAATTCAATCTTCGTACTCCGGGGAAAATAACAGCTGGTTTTGCTTTATTTGCTAATAACCTGGGTTTCCTTACTTTTGATGCTGATTACATTAATTATAAAGACATTAAATTGAGTAGTGATGCCGTTAATGATGCAAGTATAATCAACACCAATAATAAAGATATTCAAGATCTTTACCGTGATGCGTTTAACATCAGAGTTGGAGCAGAAGGAAGATTAGATGATAACTTTTCATTAAGAGCGGGTTATAGCCAAGTTGGCAATCCTTACGAAGATAAATCAAATGATGCGTATCAGAAGAAAAGCATTAGCGGTGGCTTAGGTTACCGTAAAGATAATTTTTATGCTGATGCTACTTATGTAAACAGCAAGTATAACTCTTACTATAAAGCATATGACCTTGTTGGTTTAGCTGCTCCGACTGCTTCTATTAAAAACATCACAAATGCAGTTTATTTAACCTTAGGTGTAAGATTTTAAAAAACTACATTTACAACACAAAAAGCCACATACAATATGTGGCTTTTTTTTTACGTATTATTTTAAATAAACATGCAATTCACATATCTTTGCACCTTACATTGGAAAATTAAATTAAACTCTTATGAAAAGAAAAACTTATTATTTGGCTATTATTATAACCGTCCTTCTTTCTTGCAAAAAAGAATTAAGGCATGAAACATCAATACCATTAAATATAACCGAAAAACAAAACTCAAAAATTTTATTTTCAAAGGTTTTAGCTATCGCCATGGAAGAAGAGCCTAAATTAAGATCTTTTATAAAAAGCGAAGCATTAAAACAATTTGACAGAGACAACGATGTCTTATTTCAGATGGTTAAGGATGAAAAAGTAACATTAGATCAAACATTTTATCAAATTTTATCAAAATATGCTAAGTCAAAAGAGGGATTAGATCAAGCAATTGAAGACTTACCAACATTAACAATAATGGTTCCGGAATTTCCAAATTTCACACCGACGAGTTGGAATTCAGAATCAGAAATACCGAAAATAGCTATCTCACCAAATGATAAAAACTTCCGTTCCATAGAAGTATATGATTCGAATGGAAATATAATAGAAGTACCTCGTGGCTTAATACCTGGTTTTCCTGTAGTTGTTATTAAAGAAAATGAAAGAATAAATGTGTCGGTTGGTAATGTGGATCATTCTCCGAGTTCCGCCATTTTATTAAATTCATCCAATTCTACTGAAAATACTTTCTTAACTAAGGATAATAGAAAATTTAGTTTTAGTAACGACGCATTTAACGGCATATCCAAAACGAACTTAAAAGTCTCATATAACAATCCTATTATGAGTAATTCGAAAACTATATCTAGAGTCGATCCTACTATAACATTTAATGATGGTACTACAAAAAAATCTGCTAACCCTATTGACCCTTTGGTAATACAGGCATTTGAAAATAATTTAGACTGGCAAAGAGATTTTGTTTATTATGGTTTAAATCCTACAGCTGGCAAAGATAAGGGAAAATTCAATAACCGTATAGTAGAGCATATAGTTTCGATTAGGATGAAAGATTCTAACATAAATAGAATATCAGATCAAACCAATGATCCTTTACCTACTGGTCAAGATTTTAATATAGCAGGAGCTCCATCACCACTGTCAGAATGGACCGACGGTTATTTTGATATCAGAATAGCAGTTCTTATTAACGCAAAAAATGGCGCGGGCACCCAATTAAACAAGGTTATAACTGCAAAGGGAAGCGATTTATATAATATTACTTACGAAGTAACTTCAGGTCCACGCGGTTATCTATACTACAAATATAAAGGAATCGCTCCTAAAGACTATTTTATTAATGAACCATTGGTTGCATGGAATTTAGAAAATTACGGAGCAGCTTGGAAATTTATCGTTAGTGAATACGATCCATCAGAAGAAATTATTACTACGCATACCGAATCTACTAAGTTTGCTGCAAATTTTGGGTACGACATTGGTTTTGGAGAAACAGTGAAAGTGGGATATAAATTTGGCGCATCAATTGAAACAACTTCGAGCTCCTCTTTTCAATATAAAACAACAAGAAGTTCAGATGAGTTAGGAGAAGGAATTATAGAATTTGGAGCCCCAATTATTTTAAGAAAAGAAGTGGTTACACCTACGCCATCTACCACTCCTCCTAGAAATCCAACACCTGGCAGAACAGACAATATTGCATTTACAACCAATTACATAACTAATGAAGTAAGTTGTGGGACAATATATCTTAGTATTGAACCAAAACAGATCTAATTTAAATAGTGATAAAATATATTATAAATCCTGACTATTTGGTCAGGATTTATTTTTATGGATTCTTAATTACAATTTCTTTTTCTCCGTAAACAATTCCATTTTCGGTAACTCCCTGGATAATAATTTTAAATTTCCCGGTAAGATCACCGGTATTAAACGAAAGTGGCGTTTCGGTATTGTTGTTAATATCCACCTGGTAATTCCAGTAAACAGTGGGAAAATCTATAGGTTCGTTTTTATTACTGATGTCGGAGAGGTAAAATTCTTTCGGAAGGTTTATGGTTTTTAATAAAGTTATGTTCGGAGCCAGTTCCTGCACTGTACAGCCCGTGTAAAAAACGGTTCCTTCTCCATCAGAACGAGCATATGTTTTCCCTTTAACGGGTGCTCTGTTCGATTGGTTATTTCTATGATTTTCACAATTTAAAATATTATACATGCAAACATAATCGCCGCACTTATTGGCATAACCGTTTCTTTCAAACTCCATCCGCTCCTTATCTTTTTTACCTTTCACAACGACCTCCTCTAACTTAATTCCTCCTGGTATATAAATTCGATTTTCATCATTCAATACTCTTGTTTTATTAAGAACGGGATAATACGTTTTCGACTTAACATACTTCTTTATTTCATCTTGAGGATCGTTGACATTTACCTCGTATTGAAAATAACTTTTACTATTCAAGTTTAACCAGGCTTTATTAGCATCTGACGACAATATATTCGAATACGGAATATTAAAATGCCCAATACTGTCCGTACTAAGCGTAGAAATACTTTTATTGGAATATATGTTAAGTTCTACCGGAGTTTTTAAGGGCTTTTTGTTTTTAGTTATTGCTCCTTTAAAATCATAGGTAGATACAAGCGTGTTTAAATCAGGGGTATTTTGCCTTTCTGCGGGCCAAAAATACTTTCTCCACCCTTTAATTAACAGCACAGCGTCCAGGTAATCTATGTCAATGGATTTAAAAATCTGAGCATTAACAGGAAGCGAGCCTAAAGGATATTGCAGGTAAGCATAATCAACAATATTTAGCTGATTTCTTAATGTAACGCGATTTGCCTGAACACAGGCAACAGAGACAAGGCCAGAAACCAATGCATCATCTTTTCCAATGATTTTTAATTTCAGATTTATTTTTTCCCTTACCAAATATTCTTCTTTATCGGCTTTAATTTCCATACGATTAAGCTGATTGTAATGAGCAAAGAAAATTCTTTCGGCAACAGGCCTAAATAAACTATCCAAAATTGTTATGGCTTGTAAGCCAAGCGGGATGGAATCCAGTTTAAACCGAACGCTCTGGATATTTTTACCGTTCAGATTAAGGGTGCTTTGCAAAAAAACCTGGTCAAAATTATGCACCAAAATATGAATTTTCTCCTTGCTGCTGCTTTCAATTTTTGCAACCAGTTCATTATCTACAACTGCTGAACCAATTCTTATTATTATGCCATTGGCTAAACGCTCGGGCAAATCATAAGTAGCATTGTCCGTATCTTCCTGAAGCAGCTTAACTGTATACTTTTGGTTTAAAGCCGGTTTGATTAAAAAAGTACCTAAGCCGCTTGAATTTGTTTCAATAGTATCTTTTGCTGTTTTATTTTCAAATAATATGGCTCTTGCTCTTATTGCACTTCCTTCTTCATCTTTTATTTCAAATCCTACCCTGCACCAGAGATCATTAACCAGATGCCCGCCTTCCGGATAAAATTGCACCTTATATTTTTTAACTTTCAGTACAGGAAGATCTATGTTAATGTACCTGATTTGATTTCCTTTTTTCACAGAAACCGATAAGAGGTTATTTTCGAGATTAATCTGATCAGCCGGATAATTAATCATTAATTCGCCAATAACACTACTTTTTGCGCTCCCCTTTTGCACAATCTGATTATTGCGTCCAATAGAATATTTAATTTCAGCATCGGCTACAAACCGATTATTACTGGATAAGGCTTTGAGTAAAACTGTTCCATTTTTGGTTACTTCATCATAATTTTTAAAAATGGATAAAGCGGCAATTAAAGGATTAACCGTTGTTGATATAATGGTAACCGGCTGTACAAATTCTCCGTCTGGTTTTCCATTTACCTTAATATTAGTATTGGCAACAAAGCTATAATCATTGCTTAATAAAGAATCAGGCAGCGTTAAACCACCAAAACAAAATCCTTCACTAAGGAGAAACTTCTGCTGAAGAACAACTGTACTGTCTTGATTATTGATCAGCGATAAATACAATGTATTGTATAGGCTTAAATCGGTTACAGAATTTAATAAATAACCTGTAAACCAAACCTTATCGTTATTTGTGTAAACGTTTTTATCAAAGTGAATAAAAAGTTTGGAGTTGTTATGGGTTAAACCATAATTATGCAGGTTATCACTAATGCTGTCCAATTTTGTTTCCTGACCATAAGATTTAGCCAACGAACAAATAAAGAACAAAAAACAAATTAAGGAAAACTTGAAAGGCATACAATTAAGGTATGCTTAAAATTTATAAAAAAAAATTACATTTTCAATTTAATTACGCTTTATACCAGGCTGCTTTTCCTTTTGATAAATCTAACTTCTGCTCAAGTTCTGCATCTTTAATCAGTTCCGGTGCATGGTGCGGCTTTTTGCGCGCATCAATGATCATTGATCCTTTACAACCCCAATGCTTATTAACTGTAAATTCGTTGATACCATAAATATCAGCTGCCGGGTTACTTCTGGTAAAAGTTATCCAAACCAGGTTATTGGTATTTTCTGCCGCAAATTTTGCGTCATCGCAAAGTACAATTAATGGAAAACCTGTTAAATCCTGATTTTTAAAAGCTTCATTCAATTCTTCCATTTCCCCCTTGGTTCTCACCTCGTTCTGATAAGCTTTACCGGTTAATGTCAATACACCGGCAATGGCCAAATGTGGGTTTTTAAAAGTTTCAGGTAAATTTAAACCAACAGGAACTTCAGTACTTAACTTTCTTTTCTGCTTACCCGCAGCTGCCATTACTAATTTCGATCCGCTGTTTAATCCTTCCCCGCTATAATCAAGTGTATCAATAGTGGTATTGGTATAAAAATGTAAGTCTGTTTTTAAATCTATCCTTTCTAAAATATGCCTTAAAAACGCTTCTATGTCATGTGTATTTAAATTTGGATCATCTTCTTGAGCTGCAATCAGCAGGTATTTAGCAAGACTCAGCTGATTTTTACCTAAAATATGGTTGGCAATTGTTAATATTTCCTGAGGTTTTCTTTCGTTTAAATAAGGTGTATACCGCTCGCTGCCAATGGCAAACAATAATGGATGTACACCGGCCGCATCTACAGCATTTACTTCTTTTAAACCGTGTATTTCCTGTGGAATTGCTGATCCAGCTATTTCATGAATCAAAGCCCCAAAACTGGTATCTTCTTGTGGGGGCCGGCCAACAACGGTGAAAGACCAAATGGCATCTTTTTTATGGTAAACATTGTGCACTTTCATTAAAGGAAACGGGTGAGTTAAACTATAATAACCTAAGTGGTCTCCAAAAGGGCCTTCGGGTTTGTTTTCTCCAGGGTAAACCGTCCCTGTAATAATAAAATCTGCATCTGCAGAAATACAAAAACCTTCATCATCATAAAAATACCTGAATCTTCTGTTTCCTAATGCACCGGCAAAAGTCATTTCAGATAAGCCTTCTGGTAAGGGCATTACTGCAGCCAAGGGATGCGACGGCGGGCCACCAACAAAAATACTTACTTTTAATGGCAAACCTAAGGCATTGGCTTTAGCTTGGTGAACGCCTATCCCCCGATGGATTTGATAATGTAAGCCTATTTCTTTATCCTGAATGTAATCGTTACCGCCCAGCTGGATACGGTACATGCCTAAATTTGCATTTAAGATTCCGGGTTTATCCACGTCTTCTGTATATACCTGGGGCATCGTTACAAAAGGACCGCCGTCCATTGGCCAATTTACAATTTGAGGCAGTTTACTGATGCTCGTTTTTAAAAATTTATGCTTGGCAGAAGGTGTTTTCATAGGCAAAGCCGAAAGCGCCGACATTGCAGAACCTGCATATTTAAATGGATTTTTCAAAGCTTTCATTGGGTCTGACCGCAAAGAAACCAGCTGTTGTACTTTAGGCAGGGTATCCCTAAAAATAAACTTAGAACGCTCCAGTGTTCCAAAAAGATTGGAAACAGCAGGAAAAGGACTCCCTTTAACGTTTTCAAAAAGCAAGGCAGGTCCGTTATTTTCAAAAACCCTTAAATGGATGGCTGCCATTTCAAGGTAAGGATCTACTTCTTCTTTTATTCTTATTAAATGACCATGTTTTTCGAGATCATTTACGCATTCTGCTAAACTTTTATACGCCATTTGGCAAATATACAGAGTTACCTCCGGAAGTTAACCCTGAAATTGTAAGGTTATGGCACACTTTAAATTAAAAATTCCTTTGCCGGATTAAAATCCAGACAAAGGAATTAGTATCATATAATTTCGCTGCTGCACAACAAATAGATGATGTAGTTAAGCCGCAGTTTATAATGTTCGGTTAATAAAAACTATTTTTTTCCTGCAAATGAACGTAACATCCAGGTGTTTTTTTCTTTAAACTGCATGAAACGGTTTACCATATCATTAGTACCATCATCCCCTGCTTCGTCTGTTGCTTCCAGTAAGGTACGTTCAAGTTCAATTAACTTTGCCATATCTTCTAAAATTGCATCAACCATACTTAAATCATTTAAGCCAATGGTATTGATTTCTTTAATTTCAGATTCTTTAATATAGTCAGCAAAACGGCTGTGTGGTGGTTTTCCCAGGGTTAAAACACGCTCAGCAATTTCATCAATTGTTAATTGCGCGTTTGTATATAGTTCTTCAAATTTTATGTGCAGTGTAAAAAAGTTTTGCCCCTTAATATTCCAATGGCAACCTCTTAATTTCTGATAATGAATGTGATAATTTGCAAGGTAATCGTTTAATAAATCTACAACTGGTTTAACTTCTTTTTCGTTTAAACTTATTTCTTTAGCGTCCATAATATTGTATTTCTAATTTGTTTGATAGCCTAACAACTCAAAAACATAAAAGTTTGAGGCATAAATTCAATTTCAAACAATACCTTAATTATATGTTCGTTTATAATTTGTAATTATATAAAGCCTCATTAAGGCAACTATTTGTTTATGATACAATTATAGTTAAGGTGATATAACAGACTTAATTTTTCGCCCAAATACGGTACCTTTGCATAAAAATGGTTTATAATATTATTCGTATAATTGCTCCCCTTGTTTATAAAATTTATATAGAAGTAAATGCATAAAATATATTTATCTGCTGTGTTATTGCTGGCCTTAAACGCCGCAAATGCTAAAGCAAGCACAGTAATAGACTCTATCGGTGTAGAGAACAACAATGGTAAAAAGCTAATCATTCATCAAACTGTAGCTAAAGACACTTATTATTCTATTGGAAGAAGATACAATGTTTCGCCTAAAGAAATTATGGCTTACAACGAAAATAAATACCTCCAGGTTGGGGTAATTATTAAAGTTCCGACCAACATTCCCTTCAACTCCACAGGTAATAATCCCGCAGCCAGTAATGCTTCTGGTCCGCCACAAAATACAGCTAACATAACCGAGCATACGGTTGTAGCAAAAGATAACCTGAATATGCTCGCTGAAAAGTATGGTACAACCATAAATGAGCTTAAAGCCCTAAACAACTTACAATCCAGCAATTTAAGAATAGGACAGGTTTTAAAAATTCCAGTAAAAAACACGGGTAATGCACCTGTAACTGAAAGCAATCGTCCGGTAGCTACCCCTGTTGCAGAAAAAAGCACAACGCAAGCCCAGCCTGCCGACAATCCGGCAATGATTGAATACGAAGTTCGTCCTAAGGAGTTTTTAGGCAGAATTGCCGATAAATTTGGCACTACTGTAGAAGAAATTAAAAAAGCAAATAATCTTTCTGGCAACAATCTTCGTATTGGCCAAAAACTAAAAATCCCGGCGACTAAAAATATTGATCAAAGCCAGGTCATAAATACACCTGCTGAAGAAAATAAGCCAAGAGAAGCAAGTGGCACTTATACGGTTAAACAAGGCGAAACCATTTTCTCTATTGCACAACAATATGGCATAACGGCTTATCAGATTAGAACGCTTAACAATTTACCCGATAATACGCTGGCTACAGGTCAGGTTTTAAAACTCTCTTCAAATGTTGTTGTTGATGTTCAGCCTCCAAAAGAAAAAGCAGCAGAAGTTAAAGAGAAAGCAGTAGAAAAAGTAAAGGAAACAGTTTCTGCTTCAAAAGAAGAAAGTTTTATTCATACCGTTGTTCAGGGAGAAACAATTTTCAGTATTGCTAAAAAGTATAATTTAACGGCGTATCAAATCAGAACAGCGAATAAATTAAATGACAATTCGCTTGGCTTAGGGCAAAAACTGGTTATTCCGAAGCCCCCAGAACCAAAATCTGTGAACGATCTTTCTAAACAGGATCAGGAAGTAAATCCAGATAGCACATCCGTTAGAGATCCAAAATTACGTCGTGACCCCAGTGTTTATGGCTTAAACCAGGTTGAAGAAAAAGGAACAGCTGTATGGATTTCAGATGCCGACCTTGATGCTTCTAAAATGTTGGTTTTACACCGTACAGCACCCATTGGTAAAGTGATTAAAATTACCAACCCCATGACAAACCGTACAACCTACGCAAAAGTTGTTGGTAAATTTACAGAGAACGAATCCACAAAAGATGTTATAATTGTAACCACTAAAGCTGTAGCCGATTCTTTAGGTGCTTTAGATAAGAGATTTTTTTGCAATATAATGTATAGCCCTCAATGAGTTTAAATAAAAAGCCGTTTATAATTGGTATTGCCGGTGGCAGTGGATCTGGCAAAACGTTTTTTCTGAATTGTTTTCTCCATCACTTTAAACAGGATGAAGTTACACTCGTATCACAGGATGATTATTACATCCCTGCGGGCGAAATGACACAGGAAGAAAACAAACTGTATAACTTTGATCTTCCATCTACCATCGATAGTGATCAGTTTTTAAGAGACATTAAACAACTGATGAATGGAGAGGTTGTTTATAAAAAAGAATACAATTTCAATAATCCTTTGGCAGTTGTTAAAATATTAGAGATTAAATCAGCACCGATTATTATTGTTGAGGGGCTTTTCATTCTTCATTTTAAAGAAATTGCAGCCTTACTGGATCACCAGATTTTTGTTGATGCCGATGAACAGATTGCATTAGACCGCCGTATAAAACGTGATGGTTTGGAGCGTGGTTATCCCGAAGAAGATGTATTATATAAATGGAACAATCATGTAATGCCGGCTTATAAAGAATATTTATTGCCTTATAAAGGCAGCTGTAACCGGGTTATTATGAACAACACCAACGAACCTGATGAGATTATCAGGATAACTGAAGATATTTCATTAGAATTACGCAACACCATACTGGTAAACGTTTAATTACCACATAGTATTAACATACAGCCCATATTTAGCGAATTAAAGCTGAATATGGGCTTTTTTTATTCAGAAATTTCTACTATTCTATATTTCAAATACAAATCATGCTGAATCCAGCATTAAAATGATTTAACATCAGGTTTTAACAAAAAAACCAACTTACCTTAAGTCTTTTACACGCTAATTACTTTATTTTTCATTTTACACCTTCGGTAATTTGATCGTTGTGCTACTACCTTATAAATGCACAATATTAAAATAATGTTATACCGAAAAGCTCTACTCACTTTATTATTTACTTCTTTATCACTACTAACTTTCGCTCAACAAAAAGGAACTGTTTCAGGTTATGTTAAGGATGGAGATGAAACCATTGCTGGTGCTTCAATTTTATTGAAGAGCACCCAAATTACAGCAATCAGTAACCACACAGGTTATTTCGAACTCAATGGAATTACACAAGGAAACTATATCCTTGAGATTTCACACATCGGTTACCTTAAAATAACCAAACAAATTTCAGTTAAAGAGGGGCAAAAAATTTCTATGAACCTCTCTTTACAGAAAGACTTGAAGCAACTTGATGAAGTAGCTGTAAACGGAAAAACACCATCCAGAAAAATAAAGGAATCTGGTTTTGCCGTAAATTCTATCGATACTAAACAATATGCGAACACAACAAGCGATATCAATCAAATACTAAACCGCAGTTCGGGTGTAAAAATTAGAGAACAAGGTGGCTTGGGTTCTGATTTTAATTTTTCCATTAATGGTTTATCCGGAAGTCACATTAAGTTTTTTATCGATGGCATTCCGATGGAATCTTACGGAAGCGGCATGTCGCTAAACAATATCCCGGTTAACCTTGCCGAAAGGATTGATGTTTATAAAGGCGTTGTACCTGCTTTTTTAGGTTCAGATGCTTTGGGTGGCGCTATTAACATCATCATGAAAAAAAATAAAGGCAAATCGCTTGATGCAAGTTATAGCATTGGCTCCTTTAATACCCATAGGGCTGCCTTAAACGGAAGTTTTACAGGAAAAAAAAGCGGCATTACCACAAATATCAGCGCTTACTACAACTTTTCTGATAATGACTATTACATGTACAACAATCCAAAAGCCAATGCGCTGTTGAGGGTTGTAGAAAATGGCGAATTCGTAACCAAAGATAAACTGAAGCGTTTTCATGATGGCTACGAATCTTACATGGCGCAAATAGAATCTGGCGTAACCAATAAAAAATGGGCCGATGTGTTGGTTGTAGGACTAACCTACACCAATAATTTTAAAGAACGCCAAACTGGTGCTACCCAGGAACGTGTAATTGGGAAAATGACCAGTAAAGGGAATAACCTCATCCCTTCCATCCGTTATCGTAAAGAAAATTTATTTATTGATGGTTTATCGGCCAGCGTATTTGCCAATTTCTCAGCAAATAAAACCATCGTTACCGATACAAGTGGCGCTTATTACCAATGGGATGGATCGATAAGAAGTATCCGGAACGGTGGCGAATTATCAGGAGAGAAAAAAGTAATCAACCATTTTACAGGCCATAATGCACTGGCGCAATTAAACCTGGGCTATAACATCAAAGAAAATCACTTAGTTAATTTAACCTACAACTTTAACAGTTCTTACAGAGAAGGTTACAATGAAATTGATCCGTATAACAACAGCTACGACCGCTCTAACCGCTTAAACAAGAATATTGTAGGCTTAAGCTACCAACAAAGTTTTTTCGATAACAAGTTAATCAATACCCTGTTTGGAAAATATTTTGGGTTGGTTGGTCAGGTGTATTCAAAGGATAATGTTGCAAGTACTGAAAGTAAAAATTATTACGGATACGGATTGGCTTCTACTTATAAAATTATTCCGGCATTGGGTATCAAAGCATCTTACGAACACGCCTATCGTTTACCCGGTTTAACCGAGCTTTATGGAGACAGGGAAACTGTTTTAGCAAACCCCAACCTTAAACCCGAACGCAGCGATAACTATAATTTAGGTTTGTTCTTTAATGCAAAATGGGGCAAAAATCAAATTAACGCAGAAGTTTCCGGCTTTTACCGCGATGCCAATGATTATATAGTCTCTACGCCTTCTGGCGGTGGAGACGGAAATTTCTCCCAGTTCTATAACGTAGAGGGTATTAAAATTGATGGCTTTGAAAGTGAAATACGTTATGATTATAACAGACTCTTTAATCTGCTTGTTAATGTAAGCTATCAAAACGCGGTAGACAGGCAGCAATTTGCCAGAGGAACCGTAAGAGAAAAAATTACTTATTTAAGCCGGGTTCCAAACCAGCCTTGGCTATATGGAAACGCCGATTTTAGTATTGGTAAAGATGGTTTAGCCGGAAAAGGCACCCGTTTACAATTCAACTGGTTTACACAGTACATCCAAAACTACTCTGTAAACTGGTCTAAACTGGGCGATAAAACCACTAATGATTATATCCCTACCCAGGTTATTCATAATGCTGCATTTACATATTCACTTGAATCAGGTAAATACAACATCACCCTCGAAAGTAGAAACTTAACTAACCAAATTGCTTACGACAACTTTAAACTCCAAAAACCTGGACGCTCTTTTTTTATCAAATTCAGATACGCCATTAATAATTTCAATTAAAAATCAATATTAACATGTTCACAACAATTAAAAATCAATTCATTGCAACCGCAATGGTATTCCTGGTCCTGATTAGTTTTAGCGCCTGTAAAAAAAGCAGTGGAACAGATGAGGGCACCTCAGATAAAGATGCAGATTACGCCGTAATCTTCACTGTAGGCGATGCAGATTATCTTTTAGATGCAAAATCTTTAACATCGGGTTCTATTTCACCGAAAGGAAGTGGAATAAATGTTTCTAATATTTTTACCTGGGGCGAAAATATCATTCAAAAAGGACGTTTTTTTTACCACCTGGATCCTAATGAAGGTAAGTTTAGCAAGTTTAAATTCGAAAACAATAAGTTATCGACTATTGCCGAAATTCCATTCAGTGCGTTTCCAAGTCCATATTTAGGCTGGCACGTATGGTTAAACAGCGAGCAGGTAATGTTTGGTCCAAGAAGCAGCAATTTATATGCAATTGTTAATACAAGTACCATGAAGCTTGTAAAAACAGGAGAGTTTGATAAATCGACTATTCCTGCAGACCATAGCAGAAGAGTATTTAATGTAATTGCAAGTGGCAATAAATTGTTAATAGGTTATGGTTTATACAACGAAATAACGAAAGTTCATTATGATAAATCTTATTTGGCATCAGCTGACTTGAACACCTTGGAGAACTTTAAAGTAACCAGCGAAGACGTTCGGTCGGCTCCAATTGGTGGCGTAAGAAATGGCTATTTTAGCCAGTTTACAGAAAACGGAGATACCTATATTTTAACTTATCCAATCCCAATGCTGGGTGGCAACAAGCCAGATATGCCTACTGGTTTTTTCAGAATTAAAAAAGGCACAGATGTAATTGACCCTACCTATTTCTTTAATATATCGGCAAAGGTAAATAAAGACAACCAGGTTGGCGTATGTTATTTAGGTAATGGAAAAGCAATTGTTTGCAACGCTAAAGATGCCGCAAACCAGGTTAAAACGAAAGATGACTGGTGGTATGCATCGATGTGGGAATATCTTGTGGTTGATGTGAATACACAAACTGTGATCAAAAAATTAGATTTCCCTCCTCTTTTAAATTCAAGATCTGCAATTGTAAAAAATGGCAAGGCTTATATTGCGGTTAACGATCCGAAAGCTGACGCAATTTACATATGGGAATATGATCCAATTGCAGATACACTTAAAAAGGGCCTAAAAGTAGAAGGTGGAAGTGATAATACGCCTGTACTTTACGATTTAAATTAATCCATCCCTAATTACAATAAATGCCCCTGGGTGGCTTAAGCTACTCGGGGCATTATTTTCATCAACAGCAAAACTTTATGTTTAAAAAAATAAATGCCTGGCTTCATCTCTGGCTCGGTTTAGCGTCAGGAATTATCGTTGTTATTTTGAGTATAACCGGATGCATACTGGTATTTGAGCAGGAAATAAAAAGTATCACCTCTCCCTGGTTACATGCCGAAAAACCTGAAGGAGCTAAAATTCTACCACCATCCGTATTGTATAAAGCTGTAGAGAAAGCACTGCCAGGGCGCGAAATAGAATCTGTTTGGTATCATGGCGAAAACCGTACAGCCCATTTTAGCATACACGAAATGGACTCGAACGTTTATGTAAATCCTTACACCGCAGAGGTTGTTGCAATGGCCCACGGCTCTACTTTTTTTGAATTTGTAAACGCAGGGCACCGCCACTTGTGGATGCCTGGAAAAATAGGCCGACAAATTGTAGGCTGGGCTACTTTCATCTTTTTCCTATTGTTAATTAGTGGAATTATTTTGTGGTGGCCAAAAAAATGGAATAAAGCCGGTAAAAATCAGAGTTTTAAAATTAAGTGGAAAGCAAAATTTAAACGGGTTAATTACGATTTGCACAACGTTTTAGGCTTTTACTCTTTGATAATAGCCTTGTTAATGGCAATTACCGGTTTATGCATGAGTTTTTCATGGTTTTCGAAAAGTGTATACTGGTTAACAGGTGGAGAAGGTGGCCCGAGGAAAAGAAATAAGGTTGAAGTTTCTGGTCCCGCAAATAAACCTGCGGTAGAGGTTGCCGATATAATATGGCATAAAGTTGTTAATGAAATTGCCATGTATAACAAAAATGATGTTATTATTCATTTCCCCGAAAAACCGGATGAATCTATTTATGCCTGTACGGATATGACTAATGGTTTTTGGAGAGATTTAACCTTTGATCCACTTACATTAGAGTTAATGCCAAATTCTAACAAACGATTAATTGAGCTTAAATTTCCCGACCAGGTAAGAAAACTCAATTATGCCATCCATGTAGGTGCTGTAGGTGGTTTAACCACTAAAATTATATACTTTTTGGCCAGTTTAATTTGTGCCAGTCTTCCAATAACAGGCTTTTATATTTGGTGGGGAAAAAAGAAAAAAAAACCTAAAAATATGTCTGCAGGGCCTTCAAAGGCTTAAAGTAGTATTTTCAATAAAAAAGCAGAAATAACTTTCTGCTTTTTTATGTCGTTAATTTAATCCAATAGCATTTCAGGAATTTCTCCTTCAACAATTAGCCTTCCTGCTGTAGATTGTTTGATAAAATCTACACTCACGCCTGGTGCCCGTTCTAAAAGCTTAAAACCACCTTCGGGTAAAATATCTAAAACAGCCAGTTCCGTTACAATTTTTTTAATGCAGTTTACCCCCGTTAAAGGCAATGTACATTTAGTGAGCAATTTACTTTCGCCTGCCTTATTTACATGCTGCATGGCTACAATGATATTTTTTGCGGAGGCCACTAAATCCATTGCGCCACCCATGCCTTTAACCATTTTACCTGGAATTTTCCAGTTGGCAATATCTCCATGTTCGGATACTTCCATGGCACCTAATATGGTTAAATCTACTTTTTGTGCCCGAATCATACCAAAACTCATTGCAGAATCGAAAATAGATGATCCTGGCAATGTTGTAATGGTTTGTTTGCCGGCATTAATTAAGTCGGCATCCTCTTCTCCCTCAAAAGGGAAAGGCCCCATACCTAATAATCCGTTTTCAGATTGTAACACCACATTAATACCTTTTGGAATATAATTGGCAACCAATGTTGGAATACCGATTCCGAGGTTAACGTAAAAACCATCTTTTATTTCTTTAGCGATTCGCTGCGCGATCTCTTCTTTTGAAAACATAAATAATAAATATTATTGAATGATTGTGTTTGAATGCATAAGGACTGAGGTTTCAATTCGTAAATTTTGAAAGAAGCCAAAACCACCAATTCCTAATTCCCTATTCTGCATGCTTCCTTACTGTTCTTTGTTCTATTCGCTTTTCGTAATCTTTTCCCTGAAAAATACGATGAACATAAATACCCGGCGTATGGATATAATCCGGATCCAATTCGCCAGCTTCTACCAGTTCCTCTACCTCTGCAATGGTTATCTTACCAGCCATTGCCATTACAGGATTAAAATTACGGCTTGTGGAACGGAAAATAAGGTTTCCGGCAGTATCGCCTTTCCAGGCTTTTACAATTGCAAAATCTGCATCGAAAGCATATTCCATTAAATAATCTTTACCATCAAAATTGCGGACTTCTTTCCCTTCGGCAACTTCAGTACCTACTCCCGCCGGGGTAAAAATTGCCGGCATTCCGTAACCTGCGGCCAAACAACGTGTTGCAAGCGTTCCCTGAGGAATTAAATCTACCTCCAATTCGCCACTTAGCAATTGCCTCTCAAACTCTGCATTTTCACCTACATAAGAAGAAATCATTTTTTTTACCTGTCGTTGTTTCAGCATAAGTCCGATGCCAAAATCATCCACTCCGGCATTATTAGAAATGCAGGTTAAATTTTTTACCTGTTTATCTACCAGTGCATTGATACAATTTTCAGGAATACCGCAAAGCCCAAAACCACCCAACATGATTGTAGCTCCATCAGATATATCTTTAATTGCTTCTTCCGCACCAGATACAACTTTATTTATCATTTTATGAATTTTTGGTTAGGCCGCTAAAATACAAAAGCCATCGCTAAAACTGCCTTTTTCCTTTAAGTATTTAGGTAAAACTTTAAGAAGTAGATAATTAATTGTAATTAATCTAAATAAGAACTACCTTTGTACCGAAATGTTGAACGAGAAAGAGCAAAACACATTCATTTTACCTACCGACCCTGAGTTTCAAAAAGGTATGGGATATATTTTCAGCTGTTCAGCTGAATTTAAAAAGTGCTGTAAAAAATATAAAGAGGGCAAACGTTGTAAAAAATGTCCCGGCCAAAAGAAATAATTTATTATTTATAGGTTTACTTAACTGTTATTCGGAACATTAAAATTCCTGCAAGAATTTTAGCGTGCTCTCCGGCGAAATGCTGCTATGCCCAAAGCGTGCTTGGGGAAATTTGGAGAAAATTAAAGCTGGTTTAGCTGATATTGCAGTTAACAACCAGCAAGGCCAAAGCACCATCTCTCCGTTCAGCTTTTAAACCGGCATGGTCAATGTTTCGGTAAGCACTGAAAAAGCCTCACCAATAGCTTTAAAAGAAAGATTGCAAGCCGGCAGTTTTTGTTTCTTTTTGCTGTCAAAAAGAAAAGAGCCCCGCGGCAAGCGGATAGATAATATTGTCTTAGCTAAACAGGCTTCGTACCTTTTTCTTAACAAAAAGGTAGCCGAATTCAAGGCTTGCATCCTTTCTTGAATAGCAGCATCAGAATTCCAATTGCGGCAATATGAGGCTTGTCCCTGTTCACAATGCCTACGCCAGCTGCATAATC
>NZ_JAVTSO010000013.1:0-6170 GCF_032678625.1 Pedobacter nototheniae
TTCTTTTTAAGATCTGGCACCGACCTACTCTCCCACGTGTTACCGCAGTACCATCGGCTCTGGTGGGCTTAACTGCTCTGTTCGGAATGGGAAGAGGTGGACACCACCGATATAGGCACCTAAATATTTTTATATCGATTTCAATATTTCTAACTAAACCGGGTGGTTAACAATCCAAACACCCCTGACTTTATTTATACCCTTGTATAAAACCAAGAAAACCCTGCAACGGTTCGTTACAGGGTTTCTTTTTAAGATTTGGCACCGACCTACTCTCCCACGTGTTACCGCAGTACCATCGGCTCTGGTGGGCTTAACTTCTCTGTTCGGAATGGGAAGAGGTGGACACCACCGATATAGGCACCTAAATATTTTTAAATAAGGTTCAGGGAGGGAGGGTTTAAAGGGAGAGGGTAATTACCTTCCGCCTTATTGCCTTCGGCCTTCCAGCCTTAAATGACATATTATTGAAAGAAGTTAGTTTGAAGAACAAACAACAGTATGTTGCTTTTGAAAGCTTCGGATGATTAGTATTACTCGACTATGCTGTCACCAGCTTTACATCTATAACCTATCAACGTAGTAGTCTTCTACGGTCCTATATGGAATTCTCATCTCGTGGCTAGTTTCGCACTTAGATGCTTTCAGCGCTTATCTATTCCCAGCGTAGCTACTCTGCAATGCCCCTGGCGGAACAACAGATTCACTAGAGGCTAGTCCAACCCGGTCCTCTCGTACTAAGGTCAGCCCCACTCAAAATTCCTACGCCCACAACAGATAGGGACCGAACTGTCTCGCGACGTTCTGAACCCAGCTCGCGTGCCACTTTAATCGGCGAACAGCCGAACCCTTGGGACCTTCTCCAGCCCCAGGATGTGACGAGCCGACATCGAGGTGCCAAACCTCCCCGTCGATATGAGCTCTTGGGGGAGATCAGCCTGTTATCCCCAGCGTACCTTTTATCCTTTGAGCGATGGCCCTTCCATGCAGAACCACCGGATCACTATATCCGTCTTTCGACCCTGATCGACTTGTCTGTCTCACAGTCAAGCAAGCTTATGCTATTGCACTCCTCATACGGTTACCAAGCGTATTGAGCTTACCTTTGAAAGCCTCCGTTACCTTTTTGGAGGCGACCACCCCAGTCAAACTACCCATCAAACAATGTCTCCCTACTGGAGGGATTAGACACCGAATACAGAAAGGGTGGTATTTCAACGTTGGCTCCACGACACCTAGCGATGCCGCTTCAAAGCCTCCCACCTATCCTACACATCCTGTATCCAATGTCAATGTTAAATTGTAGTGAAGGTGCATGGGGTCTTTCCGTCCCGTTGCGGGTACCCGGCGTCTTCACCGGGACCACAATTTCACCGAGCTCATGGCTGAGACAGCGCCCAGATCGTTACACCATTCGTGCAGGTCGGAACTTACCCGACAAGGAATTTCGCTACCTTAGGACCGTTATAGTTACGGCCGCCGTTTACTGGGGCTTCGATTCAATGCTTCTCCTTGCGGATGACATCCCCTCTTAACCTTCCAGCACCGGGCAGGTGTCAGGCCTTATACTTCATCTTTCGATTTTGCAAAGCCATGTGTTTTTGTTAAACAGTCGCCTGGGCCTTTTCACTGCGGCTGACATTGCTGCCAGCGCCCCTTCTCCCGAAGTTACAGGGCCATTTTGCCGAGTTCCTTAGCCATGATTCACTCGAGCACCTTAGAATTCTCTTCCCGGATACCTGTGTCGGTTTGCGGTACGGGTTTTTATAACCTGAAGCTTAGCGGTTTTTCTTGGAAGTCTGTTTACCTGCTCTATCCACTCATCCGAAGACTCGCGGTACTATTAGGTTTCAGCATCGTTGGCGGATTTGCCTACCATCGATATACCTACGCCCTTTAACGATCTATTCCGTCAGATCGCGGCAGTGTCACTACTCCGTCCCCACATCGCAGTTATAAAAAGTACTGGAATATTAACCAGTTGTCCATCGAATTTCCCCTTCGGGTTCTCCTTAGGTCCCGACTAACCCTGATCCGATTAGCGTTGATCAGGAAACCTTATCCTTTCGGTGGGCGGGTTTCTCTCCCGCCTTATCGTTACTTATGCCTACATTTGCTTTTCTAAAAGCTCCAGCACCCATTACCAGATACCTTCACTGCCGTTAGAATGCTCCCCTACCGATATATTTCAATCCCATAGCTTCGGTGATACACTTAATGCCCGTTTATTATCCATGCCCGATCGCTCGACTAGTGAGCTGTTACGCACTCTTTAAATGAATGGCTGCTTCCAAGCCAACATCCTAGCTGTCTGTGCAATCGGACCTCGTTAGTTCAACTTAGCGTACACTTTGGGACCTTAGCTGATGGTCTGGGTTCTTTCCCTCTCGGCCCGTGACCTTAGCACCCCGGGCCTCACTGCAGATCATATTTAATAGCATTCGGAGTTTGTCTGGATTTGGTAGGATTTGACTCCCCCGCACCCAATCAGTAGCTCTACCTCTATTAAACTTAATATCCACGCTGTTCCTAAAAACATTTCGGGGAGTACGAGCTATTTCCCAGTTTGATTAGCCTTTCACCCCTACCCACAGATCATCCGGAAACTTTTCAACGTTTATCGGTTCGGTCCTCCAGTACGTGTTACCGCACCTTCAACCTGTCCATGGGTAGATCACAAGGTTTCGCGTCTACCTCCTCTGACTATACGCCCTATTCAGACTCGCTTTCGCTTCGGATCCGTGTCTTAAACACTTAACCTTGCCAGAGAAGAGTAACTCGTAGGCTCATTATGCAAAAGGCACGCCGTCACGCCACCTGGACGCTCCGACCGCTTGTAAGTACACGGTTTCAGGTTCTATTTCACTCCCCTGTTCGGGGTTCTTTTCACCTTTCCCTCACGGTACTGGTTCACTATCGGTCTCTCAGGAGTATTTAGCCTTACCGGATGGTGCCGGCAGATTCCCACAAGGCGTCTCCGACCTCGCGGTACTCAGGATACTACTAGGCTAACATTCTATACGTGTACTGGGCTATCACCATGTATCGCCGGGCTTCCCATCCCGTTCCACTTCTGTTTGTTAATACCACATCGTAGTCCTACAACCCCCATTTTGCCGTAACAAAATAGGTTTGGGCTCTTTCCCGTTCGCTCGCCACTACTTAGGAAATCATTATTATTTTCTCTTCCTCTGCTTACTTAGATGTTTCAGTTCGGCAGGTTTGCTCATTATGTGACTAGTCTTCAACTAGCCGGGTTGCCCCATTCGGAAATCTTCGGATCTATTCCTATTTGCAAATACCCGAAGCTTATCGCAGCTTATCACGTCCTTCATCGCCTCTGAGAGCCAAGGCATCCCCCGTGTACTCTTTATTACTTTCTTCTACTTATACGCCTTTTGCGCCGTATAGTATGCTTTTTTGCTCTTGTTATGATGTCTCATACCATTGATCGTATTGCTACTCTCGCCGGTGAGCACAAACACAACAGTCGCCTATTGTTGTTTGCTCTTCTTTTTTAACTTCTTCCAATATGTCAAAGAACTTTACTAAGATTAGGTAAAGGGTATAAAGTTGCAGGTTTCATGCCCTGCGCCTAAGCCTTTAGCTTCGTCTTGTTAGTCAAAAACTGCGGTCTCGAACCGTTTCATATTTATATTATTATATACATATGTGCCCCTTGGCGTTTCTTCTTTTCTTAATTATGTCAATGTATGCCATCAATCCTGATGAACTTCTTTCTTTTCGTTTTTTGAAAGCTTTCTGCTTTGGTCTTTAAGCTTTATGCTCAAATGTGGAGAATAACGGAGTCGAACCGTTGACCTCCTGCGTGCAAGGCAGGCGCTCTAGCCAGCTGAGCTAATCCCCCAGAGTTAGTCTTGAGTCTATAGTAACATCAGCTCAGGTCATTTAACCTTTACCTATTTACTTCATCCTCACAACCTATATAGTAGTCCCGTCCAGATTTGAACTGGAGACCCCTACATTATCAGTGTAGTGCTCTAACCAGGCTGAGCTACGGGACTTTATGGTTTAAGTGGCAGCAGATCCAGCAGTATATAGTATCTTACCGCTACTGCTTCTCTTTTTTCTGCACCTATTCTTTTAAGTATCCTACTCATATACCTTTATAGTATAATCACCGAACTTATCTTCTGGGTGTTTCTTGTGTTTCTCTTTTTGTAGAGTATCATGTTGCGCAGCGAGTAGTCAATGCTACTCCAGAAAGGAGGTATTCCAGCCGCACCTTCCGGTACGGCTACCTTGTTACGACTTAGCCCCAGTTATCGGTTTTACCCTAGGACGCTCCTTACGGTTACATACTTTAGGTACCCCCAACTTCCATGGCTTGACGGGCGGTGTGTACAAGGCCCGGGAACGTATTCACCGCGTCATTGCTGATACGCGATTACTAGCGAATCCAACTTCATGGGGTCGAGTTGCAGACCCCAATCCGAACTGTGAATGGCTTTGTGAGATTCGCATCATATTGCTATGTAGCTGCCCTCTGTACCATCCATTGTAGCACGTGTGTAGCCCCGGACGTAAGGGCCATGATGACTTGACGTCGTCCCCTCCTTCCTCTCTGTTTGCACAGGCAGTCTGTTTAGAGTCCCCACCATTACGTGCTGGCAACTAAACATAGGGGTTGCGCTCGTTGCGGGACTTAACCCAACACCTCACGGCACGAGCTGACGACAGCCATGCAGCACCTAGTTTCGTGTGATTGCTCACTTATTTATCTCTAAATAATTCACTAACTTTCAAGCCCGGGTAAGGTTCCTCGCGTATCATCGAATTAAACCACATGCTCCTCCGCTTGTGCGGGCCCCCGTCAATTCCTTTGAGTTTCACTCTTGCGAGCGTACTCCCCAGGTGGAACACTTAACGCTTTCGCTTAGCCGCTGACTGTCTATCGCCAACAGCGAGTGTTCATCGTTTAGGGCGTGGACTACCAGGGTATCTAATCCTGTTTGATCCCCACGCTTTCGTGCCTCAGCGTCAATAAAACCATAGTAAGCTGCCTTCGCAATCGGTGTTCTGAGACATATCTATGCATTTCACCGCTACTTGTCTCATTCCGCCTACCTCTAGTTTATTCAAGCCCATCAGTATCAAAGGCACTGCGATAGTTGAGCTACCGTCTTTCACCTCTGACTTAACAGGCCGCCTACGCACCCTTTAAACCCAATAAATCCGGATAACGCTTGGATCCTCCGTATTACCGCGGCTGCTGGCACGGAGTTAGCCGATCCTTATTCTTCTGGTACATTCAGCTATCTACACGTAAATAGGTTTATTCCCAGATAAAAGCAGTTTACAACCCATAGGGCAGTCTTCCTGCACGCGGCATGGCTGGTTCAGAGTTGCCTCCATTGACCAATATTCCTTACTGCTGCCTCCCGTAGGAGTCTGGTCCGTGTCTCAGTACCAGTGTGGGGGGTCATCCTCTCAGATCCCCTAGTCATCGTCGCCTTGGTGGGCCGTTACCCCGCCAACTAGCTAATGACACGCATGCCCATCTTAATCCTATAAATATTTGATCATTACATAATGCTATGTTGTGATTTTATGCGGTGTTAATCCGAATTTCTTCGGGCTATCCCCCTGATTAAGGTAGGTTGCATACGCGTTACGCACCCGTGCGCCGGTCTCAAAGAAGCAAGCCTCTTCTACCCCTCGACTTGCATGTATTAGGCCTGCCGCTAGCGTTCATCCTGAGCCAGGATCAAACTCTCCATTGTAAAATGTTGTGTTGATTCTGACCAGTTTTAACTATCGTTAAAAATAGTCTTCTTTTTTAATTTGTCTGTTAGACATTGTCTTTAAAATAAAGCGACGGTATTCTGTACTTGAATGCGTACTTCATTACCTCGCTACGCTACATTGACATCTCTTTTAAGAACTTGTTGATCTGGTAACCTCACGGCCGATCATGTGTATATATCTTTAAACTTTAATCTCATTCAAGGTCTTTATATTCCCTAAACTCCAATCCCGTTTATTTCAATCTTTTTTGTTAACCGCATCGACATCCGCCGTTTTGGTATCCCCTTCGTTTCCGTTTGGGATTGCAAAGGTAGAAAAACTTTTTTAATCCGCAAGAAAAATAAATTCTTTTTTTCTTTTTGTTTTAAATGGCTTAATCGGTTATTACCCTAATTTAAACC
>NZ_JAVTSO010000014.1:0-3992 GCF_032678625.1 Pedobacter nototheniae
GTACAGTGACGGT
This sequence comes from Pedobacter nototheniae, assembly GCF_032678625.1. Lineage (GTDB taxonomy): Bacteria > Bacteroidota > Bacteroidia > Sphingobacteriales > Sphingobacteriaceae > Pedobacter > Pedobacter nototheniae_A. The sequence goes on from NZ_JAVTSO010000014.1 coordinate 14, forward strand.
TAAAAACGGAACAAATGGCACTAATGGAACAAATGGTGTTGATGGTAAGTCCGTTACGATAACAAATAATGCAGATGGTTCATCCACCATTACAGATGGTTCAGGCGGTACAGTGACGGTTAAAAATGGAACGAATGGTACTAATGGAACAAATGGTGTTGATGGTAAGTCCGTTACGATAACAAATAATGCAGATGGTTCATCCACAATTACGGATGGTTCAGGCGGTACAGTGACGGTTAAAAATGGAACGAATGGTACTAATGGAACAAATGGTGTTGATGGTAAGTCCGTTACGATAAAAAATAATACAGATGGTTCTTCCACCATTACAGATGGTTCAGGCGGTACAGTAACGGTTAAAAACGGAACAAATGGTGTTGATGGTAAGTCCGTTACGATAACAAATAATGCTGATGGTTCTTCTACAATTACGGATGGTTCAGGCGGTACAGTAACGGTTAAAAATGGTAAAGATGGCGCAACCGGAGCAAAAGGAGATACTGGTGCAGCAGGAGTGAAAGGTGATAAGGGAGATGCAGGCGTTCAGGGTCCTGTTGGTTTAACTGGCGCAACTGGTGCAGCAGGAGTGAAAGGTGATAAGGGAGATGCAGGCGTTCAGGGTCCAGTTGGTTTAACGGGTGCAACTGGTTCTGCAGGCGCAACCGGAGCGAAAGGAGATACTGGTGCAGCAGGAGTGAAAGGTGATAAGGGAGATGCAGGCGTTCAGGGTCCAGTTGGTTTAACGGGTGCAATTGGTCCTGCGGGCGCAACTGGTGCACAGGGATTAAAAGGAGATACTGGTGCAGCAGGAGTGAAAGGTGATAAGGGAGATGCAGGCGTTCAGGGACAAGTTGGTTTAACGGGTGCAACTGGTTCTGTAGGCGCACAGGGGTTAAAAGGAGATACTGGTGCAGCAGGAGTGAAAGGTGATAAGGGAGATGCAGGCGTTCAAGGCTCAGTTGGTTTAACTGGTGCAACTGGTTCTGCAGGCGCACAGGGGTTAAAAGGAGATACCGGTGCAGCAGGAATAAAAGGTGATAAGGGAGATGTAGGCGTTCAAGGCCCAGTTGGTTTAACGGGTACAACTGGTTCTGCAGGCGCAACTGGTGCAGCAGGAGTGAAAGGTGATAAGGGAGATGCAGGTGTTCAGGGACCAATTGGTTTAACGGGTGCAACTGGTTCTGCAGGCGCAACTGGAGCAAAAGGAGATGCAGGCGTTCAGGGTCCAGTTGGTTTAACTGGAGCACAAGGTCCGGTGGGTGCAACTGGCGCAAAAGGAGCAGATGGCCTTGGTGGAAAAACAACAGCTGGAACAAACATTACCATCACAGGATCAGGTACAAGTAATGACGCTTATGTTGTTAATGCCGTAATTCCTGCTACAAGTAATGTTTTAACAAATACCGTAAACACGATCACCTCAAATGTAAATGGAGTTAGTTCTACGGCACCGGCAGTTAATACCGTAGTGAATACTTTAACGGGTAATAACTTAAAAACAACAGTTAACGGTGTAGCCTCTACCGATTTAGACATAACAGGATTGGAGCCATGGCAGGTACAGGGAGGTGCTACAAAGGCAACAACCAATTCTCAAAACATATATCAAACGGGAAGTGTAGCGGTTGGAGCTTCAACAATTCCTGCATTTACTGTCGGAGGATCAACTATAACGCCGAAACTTTATGTGGCAGGAGATATTTCTACAACGGGTAAACTTTGGACAAGCAATAGTGTATATGCCGATTATGTTTTCGAAAAATATTTTGACGGATCTTCTAAAATTGATAAAAATTATCAGTTTAAAACCTTAGAAGAGGTGAAAGCATTTGTTAAGCTAAACAAACATTTACCTGGCGTAACCCCAATAAGTGCAACCAATAAAACCAAGGATGGCTATGCTTTCGATATAACAGCATTAAGCATACAACAACTTGAGAAAATTGAGGAGCTTTATCTGCATGTGATTGAACAACAGGCTGAAATCAAGAAAAAAGAACAGGAAATCCAACTTTTAAATTCTAAAACTACCGCACTCGAAGAGCGCTTAGAAAGATTGGAAAAAGTGTTATTGAATAAAAAATAAAAAGAAATCCAGGCTTTGATACTTTGTTAAATGGCCTGATAATTTATTAATTGATGAAAAATTTAATCTTCATAGTTTTTTTAGCGATCCCAGCTTTACTCTCCGCACAGGTTAGAACTGGCATTAACACCCAGGTGCCTACTACAACGCTTCATGTTAAAGCAATTGGTACAGATGACCCATTATTGGTTGAAGGACTAAAACCCGGATCGGGACAATTTTTAGTGCTTGACAATAATGGTGTAGTAAAAATATCCACTGATAAAAGTAATCTTGCTTTTGTAATCCCTTCTGTAAGTAATACTGTAGGCGTTGGCTTAACTCAAACAAGCCAAACCGGTTCTACAAATTATACCGAAAATTCGGGGCCAACCGGCACTATTCCTGGCGGTGGATCGTGGACTAAAATTACAGGCATGCAATCAACCTTTAATATTCTTCAGGCTGCCAATACTTTGAGTATTAATGCCGAAGGTATGGTTCAGTATGATGGAACACTCAGTTCTGCTGCTGCAATATCCTATGGACTGGGTATTTTCTTGGATGGGAAATTAATAGCGACGCGTAATTTTATAATGGCAGGCGACAATAGCGTGGGTACTTCTCAAAAATGGAGTCTTTTAGGTCAGGCAAGTAGTCTCACCGTTGGTTCCCATGTACTTGAAATATATGTAACGCGCAGAAACACAGTAGGAACAGCACCCAATTCAATTTATGTTGCGCAGCCGGTACCAAATTCTACGGTTCTAAGCCAGTTTATGGCAAAAGCGATCATGCAGATTAATGGTGTTTATAACTAATATAGAACTTCGCAAAATGCTAATCTTAAAAAAATATTTTTTAATTCTCTTTTTACTATTGATTAATAGTACGGCGTTACTTGCACAAAGTGTTGGAGTTAATACAAAAGCTCCTCTAAAAGAACTGCACATTAAAGCAAGTGCTTCAGATGATCCTTTGAGACTGGAGGGGGTTAAAAGTGGTACAGGTTTATATTTAGTTGTTGATGATAATGGAGTGGTAAAAACCACAGATGCGCTAGGCAGTTTTGTTTTTGTATTGCCTTCAGTTAGCAATACCACGGGATTGAATTTAACCACAAATTCAGGCGCAGGCATTTATGCTGAAAATTCGGTTCCAGCCTCTGGTATTTGGACAAAAATCCCTGGAATGCAGTCTACATTTAACATTATTAAGCCCTTAAATTCCTTAAATATATCTGCCGAGGGAATGGCACAGTATGATGTAGTGACCACTACGAGTATGTCTATTGTATATGCTTTAGGCATCTTTCTGGATGGAAAACTGATTGCGGTAAGAACATTTAATTTAAAAGGCGATGGCTTCTCGGGTACTTTCGGTAAATGGGATATTTTGGGGCAAAGTACTAACCTCAGTGTTGGTTCGCATACGATAGAACTTTATGCAAGCAGGAGAAGCAGCGCAAATGTATTAGGAGCAATTTACATCGCCCAACCAGCAGCAATAAATAATGCCTTGAACCAGTTTATGGCAAAAGCGGTGTTACAGGTAATAGGTATTTACAATTAATTATATATTGAATAAATGGTCTGCACAGACCATTTAAGTCGTATAATCATTTAAATGGGAAAAAAATTACATAAAATATATGGGTTACTTCTGTTGCTTTTCAGCGGCTTAAGCAGTTATGGTCAAAGTGGAGTAGGGAGTATGACGGTAGATGAATCTACGGTTGTTGTTTCTGCGGGCACTACAGAGCAGCGCTTTAGCGAGGGCACTTATTTTGGGCCAAAAGCAAACTGGGAAATCAATGGTACCTTAGAAATTTACAGCAAGAATGTTTGGATAGCGGCCGGAGCTACTTTTAGCGGGAGCGGGAAAATCATCATCTATAATCCAGGGAGCAAT
>NZ_JAVTSO010000015.1:0-3616 GCF_032678625.1 Pedobacter nototheniae
GTACCTGAACCCGGCGTTCCGGGCGTACCGCTTGTGCCAGGCATTCCCTGAACACCAACTACACCAGCATCGCCTTTGTCTCCTTTTGGACCGTTAATATTTGTCCATGTATTCGTTGTTGGATTGTAAACCCAGGTACCGCTATCGTTAGTCACAATAGTTACACCTGCTCCGGGCGCACCATTCGCACCTGAACCCGGCGTTCCAGGCGTACCGCTTGTGCCAGGCATTCCCTGAACACCAACTACACCAGCGTCACCTTTAGGTCCTTTAATATTGCCCGTTACAACCCAGGTATCACCTTGTTTAGTGTAAAAATCACCCGTTGTGGTATTAATATATGTATCTCCATTTGACCCGGTATTTAATCCAGGGGCTCCGTTTCCACCGGTAATTGATTTTCCATCAATACCATCTTTTCCATCATCGCCTTTAGGCCCTTTAATATTACCGGTTAATGCCCAGGCATTTCCTTCTTTCGTATAAACATCACCCGTTGTTGTATTAATGTAAATATCTCCATTTGATCCGGCTCCATTTACCGGCGTATTTGCACCGCCAGTAATTGAGGTGCCATTTTTACCATCTGTACCTTTTGCACCACTAATATTTGTCCAGGTATTCGTTGTTGGATTATACACCCAGGTACCACTATCATTAGTAACAATAGTTACACCAGCACCTGGTCCACCAGCTTGGCCAGGCGTACCAGGACTACCGGTTTTACCTGGCTGTGCTTCTACCCCAATTGTGCCTGCATCGCCTTTAACACCTTTCGTAAAAACCCATTTGCTGCCGTCATTATAATAAATCCCCGGAACCACATCATTTTCTGTTGCAGTATTGTAAACCATCATGCCTGCAATATGCGCGCTTAATGGAAAAGCATTTGTTGATGACTTTAAAGCAACCCTGGCATTTAAAAACCCTTTGTTAGAACTTTCAAGCTCAAAAATCGCGTCCTTATTTGGCAAATTACCAGTATTAACTGTTCCATCTTTGACTTTTTGTTGGGCGATAGCCAAGGAAGTACTTAGCACAATTGCCAAACTAAATATTAAGCGCTTATTCATATTAAAAAAATTAATTACGGGTATGGAGTTAGTCTGCACCGCGATTTGTTATAGTTGCACTTTTTCAAAAATCTGTCCAATTAATCATACCTGCCCTCAATGCTTTCAATCACGATATTAATTTTTGACTAGAATTAATTTGTGGATAAAACACCCCGATATTTTTTAATACAACCCTCGATTATGGGGAATAAAAACCCCTAAACATCATTCAACAAGGGGAAAAAGATATTAATGATTTAATACTAATTTTCAAGAAAATGTATTATTACTCAGATAGTATTTTTTTTTAAAATAATTTTTCATGCCTATCGATAATTCGAAATGTTTTCACATAAAAAAGCCATGCTGGTTATATTGTTTTCGGATCCTCCCAAATCCTACTCACAATACACCATACATGGCTAATGCTTTATATTGAGCAGTTTTACTGTTTAACTATTGTAAATTCTGTTCTTCTGTTTAACTGATGTTCAGCGGCTGTACATTTTACGCCATTTGCACATTTATTCAACAATCTGGTTTCTCCATAACCAATGGCTGTAATTCTATTTTTATTAATCCCTCTGCTAATAATATATTGCACAGCGGCATCAGCCCTTCTTTGTGATAGCGCAAGGTTGTAAGCATCATTTCCACGGCTATCGGTATGCGAACCGAGTTCAATCCAGATTGTAGGGTTATCTTTCATAATCCTCACCAACTTATCTAATTCAATTGCAGCATCTGCCCGAATTCTTGATTGGTCAAAATCGTAATAAATATTTTCCAGCTTAATGGCTTTGTTCATTTCAATGGCTTCGAGGTATAAATCTTTTTTTATTTCAGTTGATGCCAAAAGACCTATTGTTGTTAATGAAGATCCATCACTTCTGTAATTCGTTTTTTCGCCGGTTAACTTATAGTCTGATTCTTTTTCCAGATTAAATCTGAATTTACCATCTTCGTCAGTTTCTACTTTTAATTCTGAACCGCCTATTTTATTTAAAGTTACAATGGTGTTGCCCAGTGGCTGTCCGTTAGTTTTATTGTAAACCGTTCCGGTTAGTTTAAAAGCTAAAATTAATTGTTGGGTAAAGCTGTATATATCATCTTCACCTAAACCATCTGTACGGTTTGAGGAGAAAAAACCTGTATTGGCCGTAGTTAAGTTAAAGGTAAAATCATCCTGTGGGGAGTTCATGGGATAGCCTAAGTTTTGTGGTTCAGAAATTTTTCCACTGATTAATTTGGCGCTAAAAATGTCCAGTCCGCCCATACCCACTCTTCCATCACTGCTGAAATAAAAATTATTATTTGTATCAAAATATGGACTGCGTTCGTTTCCTTCGGTATTAATTTCTTTTAAGTTTATTGGTAAACCCCAATCTCCCGCATCTGTTTTTTGGCTAACATATAAATCGGTTCCGCCTTTACCGCCAGGCATATTCGAACTAAAGTATAAGCTTTGTCCATCTGCGGTGATAAACGGATCTCCTACTGAGTACTCATTTACTTTGTTATAAGTGAAAGCTACAGGTGTTGTCCACTTTCCCGACACATCCTTTTTACTGCTGTAAATTTCGATGTTAACGGTTGCTTGTTTTCCTTTTAATATTTTAACTTTTGTATAGTCCAATTTTTCAGGAATCCGGGTCAATGTAAAATACATTTCATCGCCATTTTGGGTAAAACTGGCAGGACCAACGTGATATTCCGTACCGGCGTTTACGGGAAAAAGGCTAACACTATCCGTACTATTTTTGCTGTAAAGCCTAAGGTAATGGTTGCCCGTCCATCCATAAATATTTTTATTGGGCTCTTTTACGCCATCGAACTTTAAAAATGGCTTATTTCCATTTTGCTCATCTTTACCTTTTACACCCCGATCTGAAGAGAAAACAACCATTCCATTTTGCATTACGGCGCCCCAATCTGACTGCGGGCTATTTAATGCTTTTTCATTATTGATGATTACTGGTTTCGGTTCTTTCATCCAGCGAATTGCGGAATCGCAAGAACGTAGCCACATACTTTTTAATGAGGGGTTCAGGTTTTTATTTAAATCGGCATACTTGTTATACTGAATTTTGGCTTCACTGTATTTTGAATTGGTTTGTAAAGCTTTTGCATACTCCAAGGTATTTTCCGCTGAACTTTTCTCCATCCCAGCGGCTATAGCGTACCAGCTTTCAGTTTGTTTATAATTATTTTGAAATTTATAACAGGCGGCTAACTGCTCTGCTGCATGAAGTGTGGCTTTTTTCTTATAAGCTTGCTCGTAAAGATCGATTGCCTTTTCATAATTATATTGCTCAAACTCTTTGTCTGCTTCATTTAACACAAACTGTGCACTAACTTTTGCCTGAAAACCAAACAAAACAACAACACTAACGATCAATACCTTTAACCTCATATTCTGTTAATTTATTTCTTTATTTATAATACTGATTTAGAAGTACCTTGGCGTCATTAAACGGATGTTTCTTTTGTTGAAGAAATAACCAACCGAAATTTCGTGCGTGCCACCGCTATAACCCTGTAATGGACCAATCGAAAAGTCG
>NZ_JAVTSO010000016.1:0-3376 GCF_032678625.1 Pedobacter nototheniae
GTTGCTCCCTGGATTATAGATGATGATTTTCCCGCTCCCGCTAAAAGTAGCTCCGGCCGCTATCCAAACATTCTTGCTGTAAATTTCTAAAGTACCATTGATTTCCCAGTTTGCTTTTGGCCCAAAATAAGTGCCTTCGCTAAAGCGCTGCTCTGTAGTGCCCGCAGAAACAACAACCGTAGATTCATCTACCGTCATGCTCCCTACCCCACTTTGGCCATAACTGCTTAAGCCGCTGAAAAGCAATAAGGCTGGTAATAATATTCTGAATATGATCGTCATAGGATATGATTTCATAATTAATTTTTCTTTGCCTTACTGGGTAACATTGGATTTGTTATTGCGGGGCCCTGTATAAAAATTTTATGATCTTCTACTTCTCCACCTGGTGTTGCACTTGTAGGAGATAAAAGGTCATTTTGATTTTTTGCATAGCGTAAACGCACATAAGTACTTCTCACTACTCTTGAAATAGGAACTGTCCAGGTTAAATTTACAGAAGTTTGATTTGCAGGTGCTGCAACAGTAACCCTTTCACTATCTTCAAAAATACCGTTCTGGTTAAAATCAATCCATCCAGAAATGTAAGCATCCTCTGAGCCCTTATATGGAATTGCAGCTGTAATAATATTGCCAGGCATATAATTAGCCTTATAAGAAAAACTTTTGTATTTAGCCGGCCATGCATCTTCTTCATTCACGCCAGCACTTCCGTTATTGTTATCTCCCATGGCATCTTTACTAAATAAAGGACCTGTATCCATATCGGGGCCTGTAGTGCCTAAAAAATCTGATACTGGTGGAATAAGTGCTCCCGGAGTATAAGCACTTGTATTTAAATTAGTTGTTGCACCAAGAGCGGTTGTAGCACTGATCCCATCACTGGATATAGCCAAAGCATCAATCATATGCAATGGCGAACCGTACGATGCAGGTGCATCACCACCATCAACCCCCGGAGGCAATAAGCCCAATGCAATGGCCGTTAACCCACCGCCTTTTAAGGTTACACTAAATGAAACATCAAAAGTAGTAGCTGCATAAGCCGTTTGGTTAAAGGTTAAAAAAGAAACTGCTGCAGTATTGTTGTCGTTACCTGAAACAAATTCAATTCTTTGTTGTGTGCCAGGTGTTACATTTACCTTACGGATTTGGTAAGCACCGCTGCTTAAATTTTTCTGCAATTCTACAATATTCCATTTTCCATCTGCCGTAGCATTAAAGTACTCACGTGCTGCTAAAGATTCCGCATCACCAATTACCATTCCGCCCAGCTTTACCGGCACACCATCTAAGGTAGCTGTACATGTTACCGTAAAGGTTGATAACCCACCATCAGTACCATTCCGTATGCCGTTTATAAGTTTGTTATTGGTTCCGGTGCCACCAATATTATACATATCATCCATTGAATCACCTGAGTAATTTCCTGGCGCATAACTTTTAATATCACTGCCTATTAACCCGGAAATTACAGCCTGAACACACAGGTACCTACCGCCACCAACATCAATAGAAGCATAGGATGCGGAACCATTAACCAAAGGCTGATCATATCTTCCATAAGGATAAGTAGCTACATTTGCCAGTGTTGAACCCCAGGTTAACCATAAAACCTGGTTTTTATTTTTACTTGTTCCACCGGTGGCAAAAGCTGCAGTTTTTGGTTGCGTAGGGAAACATTGTGCAAATGCAACATGGCTAAAAGCAACAAGCAGCAATATAAGTGATACTTTTTTTAATATTATTCTGTTCATCTTATTTAACTGCAAAAACAATATTCATAAAAGATCCTGCTGTAACATCTGCATTTGATTGTACGGTATACGTTAATACACCCGTGGCTGAAACTGATACAGAAGCAAAAACAGATGTATCGTACCAGGTTACATAGAAATATAATTGATTGGCAGGAATAACAGGCAGTGCAGGCGCTCCGGTACTGCTTACCGCCGGCGTGCCAAATTGTTTGTTATATCTTGCATATAAGTTTATTGTTCCAAATGATTCGCCACTGATACCTGATTCTGCAACAAACTGATCTGCAGCTGTTGGAACGATAACTGATGGCATATAAAAGAATTTAGGCATTGCAGCGGCAACTTGTTTTAGCACACCCGTTGTTGGGTCTGCCACCACAATTTTATCGGTTGTTGCCCCGGTTTGTAAACCACTAACGGCTAATGTATTTGCCGGGGTGGTTGATCCGCCGGTTGCAATTGTTGTTGCTTTTGTAAGCGTACCACCCAATTGAATATTACTTGTAGTAGATTTATTTAAACCATTATCAGCTGTTATTGCATTTGTTATAGTAGTAGCCGGAATGGAAAGTGCTCCATCTGTTCCCACTACAACTGTTCCGTCGCCCTGTTTTACCACACCTAAAGTTGTACCACTTGCAGTAGCTACATTAACAGTATATTGAGTATTTCCGGTCGCATTTGGAGTTGCAGGTGTTACCGTTGTATTGGTTCCGGCAATAACCGTTGTTGTTTTTTGCGCGTTTGTAATTACACTTGAAGGAACTGAAAGTGCCCCATCAGTACCCACCACAACTGTTCCGTCGCCCTGTTTTACAACACCTAAGGTTGTACCACTTGCAGTGGCCACATTTACCTTGTAATCGGTTACATTACCTGTGGTAGTACCCACAGCTGTGGTGTTTGTACCATTTGATAATGTTGTTTTTAATTGTCCTGATTGAATTGCTGCATCCTTCACTTCTACTTTATATTCCGTGTTATTTGGATTACCTGTACTCGCAGCAGAAGTAACCGTGGTGGTTGTTCCACTAATTACTGAACTTGTTTTTTGTCCTGCCTGAATAGCAGGTGTTAAATCCAAGGCCGTAGCTGAAGCTACACCATTAACAGTTGTTGTTAAATTAGCGCCCGATAAAGTATTTCCAACCGTGTTTACAGCCGGAGCGGTTACACTAATTCCATTCACTACTGAAGTAATTGTATTTAAAGGATTACTTAAAGTATGGGAACTGGCAGCAGTAATTGCTGGCTTTAAATCAATCGCAGTGCCTGCAACACCATTAACAGTAGTTGTTAAATTAGTACCGCTTAGGCCATTTGCAACACTATTAACTGCTGATGCTGTCGCAATTTTGCCATTTACCGTAGATGTTAAAGTATTTGTACCGTTATTAACCAAAGTATTTGTTGTAACCGGTACTAAAGTAGACTGATCTACCCACGAACCTGTATTGCCTGCACCAACAACCATCACCTGGCCCGTAGTGCCACCTTTAATCTGGTTTGCTGCCAGGTTTAATTTGGTTTCATCAACATCAATTGTGAATGCTTTTAGTGCCGCACCTGTTGGTGTTCCTCCTAAAGTAACTTTATCACTTCCCGGGGTCACATCG
>NZ_JAVTSO010000017.1:0-2499 GCF_032678625.1 Pedobacter nototheniae
CTTGCCTCAACACCGTTATAGGTATCGTTTGTTAATACATTCTCAATCGCTGTTCCTCCTGCAAAACCATTCGCTGAACCACTGTCGTTGGTCGCAACCATGGCTGGCGCCGTTACTGTAACCGTCGCAATTGCTGTGGTTTTCTGCCCTGGATTTAACCTGTCTTCAATTTCATATCCAACCTTATAAATCCCCGCTTTAGTACCTGCAGCTACATTTACTTTTCCGGTTAAAGGATCTAAAGTAACATTTGGATTTTCAGTTGAAAGTTGTGTTAAAATAACATTACTTAAAGTTGCCTCAACACCGTTATAGGTGTCGTTTGCCAATACGTTCTCAATCGCTGTTCCTCCTGCAAAACCATTTGCTGAACCACTATCATTGGTTGCAACCATTGCTGGCGCCGTTACCGTAACGGTCGCAACCGCGGTGGTGGTTAATGCCGGGTTCAGTTTATCCTGAATCTGATATTGAACGATGTAAGTTCCTGTCTTGGTGCCTGCAGCTACATTGATTTTCCCGGTTAAAGGATCTAAAGTAACATTTGGATTAGAAGTAGTTAGTTGACTTAAATTAACCGTTGTTAAGCTTGCCTCAACACCGTTATAGGTATCGTTTGCCAATACATTCTCAATCGCTGTTCCTCCTGCAAATCCATTTGCTGAACCACTGTCGTTGGTCGCAACCATTGCTGGTGCTGTTACCGTAACGGTCACAATTGCTGTGGTGGTTAATGCCGGGTTCAGTTTATCCTGAATCTGGTATTGTACCGTGTAAGTTCCTGCCTTGGTTCCCGCAGCTACATTGATTTTTCCGGTTAAAGGATCTAACGTAACATTTGGATTTTCAGTTGAAAGTTGTGTTAAAATAACCGTTGTTAAGGTTGCCTCAACTCCGTTATAGGTATCGTTTGCCAACACATTTTCAATCGCTGTTCCACCTGCAAAACCATTCGCTGAGCCGCTGTCATTGTTCGCAACCATTGCTGGTGCCGTTACTGTAACCGTCGCAATTGCTGTGGTGGTTAATGCCGGGTTCAGTTTATCCTGAATCTGGTATTGTACCGTGTAAGTACCTGTCTTGGTGCCTGCAGCTACATTGATTTTCCCGGTTAAAGGATCTAACGTAACATTTGGATCAGAAGTAGTCAGCTGACTTAAGTTAACCGTTGTTAAGGTTGCCTCAACACCGTTGTAGGTATCGTTTGTTAATACGTTCTCAATCGCTGTTCCTCCCGCAAAACCATTTGCTGAGCCATTGTCGTTGGTCGCAACCATGGCTGGCGCCGTTACTGTAACCGTAGCAACCGCTGTGGTGGTTAATGCCGGGTTTAGTTTATCCTGAATCTGGTATTGAACGGTGTAAGTTCCTGTCTTGGTGCCTGCAGCTACATTGACTTTTCCGGTTAAAGGATCTAAAGTAACATTTGGATCAGAAGTAGTCAACTGGCTTAAGTTAACCGTTGTTAAAGTTGCCTCAACTCCGTTATAGGTATCGTTTGCCAACACATTTTCAATCGCTGTTCCTCCTGCAAAACCGTTTGCTGAACCACTGTCATTAGTGGCAACCATCGCTGGTGCCGTTACTGTAACCATAGCAATTGCTGTGGTGGTTAATGCCGGGTTCAGTTTATCCTGAATCTGGTATTGAATGGTGTATGTTCCTGCCTTGGTGCCTGCAACTACATCGACTTTTCCGGTTAAAGGATCTAAAGTAACATTCGGATCAGAAGTAGTCAACTGGCTTAAGTTAACCGTTGTTAAGGTTGCCTCAACACCGTTATATGTATCGTTTGTTAATACGTTCTCAATCGCTGTTCCTCCTGCAAAACCATTCGCTGAACCACTGTCGTTGGTCGCAACCATGGCTGGCGCCCTTACCGTAACCGTCGCAACCGCCGTGGTGGTTAATGCCGGGTTCAGTTTATCCTGAATCTGGTATTGTACCGTGTAAGTTCCTGCTTTGGTGCCTGCAGCTACATTGATTTTCCCGCTTAAAGGATCTAAAATAACATTTGGATCAGAAGTGGTCAACTGGCTTAAATTAACCGTTGTTAAGGTTGCCTCAACACCGTTATAGGTATCGTTTGCCAATACGTTCTCAATCGCTGTTCCTCCTGCAAAACCATTTGCTGAACCACTATCATTGGTCGCAACCATTGCTGGTGCTGTTACTGTAACCGTCGCAATTGCGGTGGTGGTTAATGCCGGGTTCAGTTTATCCTGAATCTGGTATTGTACCGTGTAAGTTCCTGTCTTGGTTCCCGCAGCTACATTGACTTTTCCGGTTAAAGGATCTAAAGTAACATTTGGATTTTCAGTTGAAAGTTGTGTTAAAATAACCGTTGTTAAGGTTGCCTCAACTCCGTTGTAGGTATCGTTTGCCAACACATTCTCAATCGCTGTTCCTCCCGCAAAACCATTTGCTGAGCCATTGTCGTTGGTCGCAACCATTGCTGGTGCTGTTACTGTAACCGTCGCAATTGCGGTGGTGGTTAAT
>NZ_JAVTSO010000018.1:0-2326 GCF_032678625.1 Pedobacter nototheniae
GGGTACCGTTCCTCCGCTTACCGTTACATCAATCGAGCCGGTTGCATCACCAAAGCATTTTACATTAACAGCGCTATTGCTGGCGCTTAATGCGGCGGCTGGCTGCGTAATGGTGACGCTTTGGGTGGTGCTGCAGTTATTGGCATCAGTAATAGTAAGGTTGTAAGTTCCTGCCGCCAGATTACTAAGGTCTTCAGTGGTTGCCGTAGTGCCGCCGGTCCAGGCATAAGTATAAGGTGCTATCCCTCCGCTTACTGTTACATCGATCGCTCCAGTTGCTTCGCCGAAGCATTTTACATTAACTGCTGTATTGTTCGCACTTAATGCTGCTGCTGGCTGGATAATGGTAACGCTTTGGGTGGTACTACAGCCATTGGCATCAGTAATAGTGAGGTTGTAAGTTCCTGCGTTTAGACTACTAAGGTCTTCGGTGTTGGCCGTAGTACCTCCAGTCCAGACATAGCTATAAGGTGCCGTTCCACCACTTACCGTTACATCAATCGCTCCTGTTGCATCGCCAAAGCATTTTACATTAACAGCGCTATTGCTCGCGCTTAATGCGGCGGCTGGCTGCGTAATGGTTACGCTTTGGGTGGTACTGCAGTTATTGGCATCAGTAACTGTTACCATATATGAACCAGCAATAAGATTGCTGGCCGTAGCTGAAGTCTGTACCGGGCTTGTATTCCACGAATAAGTATATGGAGCTGTTCCACCAGTTGCTGAAACCGTAGCACTGCCTGTATCGGAACCAAAACAGGCTACATCAGTTTGTGTACTAATTGTAGCACTTAATGCAGCGGCAGGCTGTGTAATGGTTATGTCTTCGGTATCCGAACAGCCGTTTGCATCGGTAACCGTTACCGTGTAAACACCCGCTGCAAGATTGGCCGCAGTAGCGCTTGTTGTGCCATTGCTCCATAAATAGGTGTATGCACCGGTACCACCAACCGCTGAGGCGGTAGCACTTCCGGTATTCTGTCCAAAACATTTTACTTCAACCGGCGGAACATCAATACCGGCAACCAATGCACTTACTGGCTCGGTAATGGTAACCGTTGCTGTTCTAATGGTCCCTACATTATCGGTAACCGTTACAGTATAACTTCCTTTCGCAAGGTTATTTGCGGTAGCATCCGTTATACCATTGCTCCATGAATAAGTATAAGGAGCCGTACCTCCGGTTGCAGTTACCGTAGCTGAACCACCGCTTTCACCAAAACATTTCACATTTGTAGTGGACGTGGTAATATTAAGGGTTGATGCATCAATGGTGATGGTAACGGTTGTTGTGGCACAGTCGCCATTTGCATCACATACTTTGTAATTAAAAATATCCGTTCCGCTTACATTTGCATTAGGGATATAGGTATAAGTTCCATCTGTATTCATGGTCACTGTACCTAACGTTGCCCCACCGTTTGTGCCTATGAGTGTCCAGGTATTGCCACCATCGCCGCTCGGGGTATCGTTTGTAGCTGCATTACCTGTTACTGCAACGCCTGGGTCTGTTTGTCCATGGTCTGCAACAGCAACCGGCTGGCAGTTCCCCGCTGTGACTGTAAAGCTAAAAGCAGCTGTACAGCCTTTTCCGTCAGTAACGGTTACTGTGTAAGTTCCTGCTCCCTTATTGCTGATGTCTTGTGTCGTTTCTCCCGAATCCCATGCATAAGTATATGGTGTTGAACCACCCGAAAGCGTTATATCAACAGATCCGTTATTAGTGGCTCCACAGGTAGAATTGCTAACCATTCCTGTAATATTTATTGCTGCCGCAGGACCGGTTATGGTTACATCCTGGCTTGCAGTACAACCGTTTGCATCGGTAACGGTTACCGTATATGCTCCAGCCGCAAGGTTGCTCGCTGTGGCATCAGTCTGTACAGGAGTGGTAGTCCATGAATAGGTATAAGGGCTTACACCGCCTGTTGCCGTTGCAATAGCACTACCTGTACTGGCTCCAAAACAGTTTACATTCGTTTGCGCGCTGATTGTTGCCCTTAAAGTCGCTGGCTGTGTCAAGGTTACATCAGAAGACGGCCCAGAATTGCAAGAACCCAGTGTTGCGGTAACCGTGTAAGTTCCCGCCGGAGCCGTAACCGTACTGCCGTTGATTGTTGTGCCTGCTGACGGATTTACCGTATAAGTATTGGATGCATCATAATTACTAATGGTGAAGCTACCTGTTGGGGTACATGATGTAGGTTGTACAACCGTACCCAACGTCGGTACTGCAGGTGTAGCAGGCTGTGCATTGATTACAATGCTGGTTGCTGTTGAAGTACAGCCAGCAGCATTCCTGGTGGTTACCGAATAAGTACCCGAA
>NZ_JAVTSO010000019.1:0-2113 GCF_032678625.1 Pedobacter nototheniae
TAAACCGTGTGGCGGGTGAAAATGTGGGTACTTATGCAATTAACCAGAATACTTTAAGTGCAGGTGCAAACTATGCGATTACTTATGCAGGGGCAAACCTGAGCATTACACCGAAAGCTTTAACCATTACCGCAGATAATAAAACCAGGGTTTATGGCGTAGCCAACCCGGCTTTAACGGTAAGTTACAGCGGCTTTATTACCGGTGAAAGCAGTACGGTATTAACCAGCCCTGCAAGCATCAGTACCACGGCTACCATCAATTCCCCATCGGGCACTTACCCGGTTACGGCAAGCGGTGCTGCGGCAGCCAATTACAGCATCAGTTATGTAGCGGGTAGTTTAACCATTACCGCAACCAGCCAAAGCATCACTTTTGCGGCATTGGCAAACCGTTTATCAACGGATGCACCGTTTACACTGACGGCAACAGCGAGTTCAGGTTTAGCGGTTAGCTATAGCAGCAGCGATGTTACTGTTGCACGGATTATTAACGGCAACCAGGTTGAGATTTTAAAAGCCGGAGTGGTCACCATTACCGCCAACCAGGCCGGGAACGGGAACTATACGGCAGCAGCTGCGGTAAGCCAGGTTTTAACCATTCTGGATAACCCAGCCCCAATCATCAGCATTGTGAGCAGCAAGGGCAACAGCATTAGCAAGGGGATAACCACCGTCCTTACGGCAAGTGGCGCACTTACTTACAGCTGGGCTACTGCAAGTGGTATTATTTCAGGACAGAATACGGCAAGCTTAACGGTTCGCCCTGCCCAAACCACCACTTATACGGTTACAGGTGCCAACCAGTATGGCAGAACGAGTACCGAGCGGATTACCATTGAGGTTTTAGCAGATTACAAGGCCCTTAACATCACCAATGCACTGAGCCCTAACGGGGATGGTGTAAATGATTTCTGGATTGTGGAGAACATTGATATGTACCCGAACAATACGGTTAGGATTGTAGACCGCTCAGGCCGTTCGGTTTATGAGAAAAAAGGATATGACAATAGCTGGGACGGTAATTTCAGGGGTGCACAGCTTGCTGAAGGAACTTACTACTATATTATTGATTTTGGCCCTGGTATAGGGGTTAGAAAAGGCTTCATCACTATTGTTAGGTAAAAGATCGATGGACACTAAACCGGCTGTGGTTTAACAGGAACAGGCAGCCGGTTTTTAAAAAGACAACAAAATGGATATTAAAAGATTTTTTCTACTTCCGGTTCTGGTTTTATTATCGGCATCGGCTTATAGCCAGCTCAACCCGATGGGTAGCATGTATTACCAAAACCAGTATTTATCAAACCCTGCAATGGCTGGTCTTGAAAGCGGTTTTGAGTTAAACGGGGGTTACAAGGCCCAATGGACCAATGTTGAAGGTTCGCCTACGATACAGACGGTTACGGCAGCTTACGGCACGGAGAACAAGAAGGTAGGTTTGGGTTTGAGTTTTTACAATGATAAGGCCGGATTAATCCAGCGTACCAGTGTTAAAGGTACGTATGCCTACCACTTGCCCTTAAACAATGGCAACAGCTTTTTAGACTTTGGTTTATCGGCGGGTGTGACCAATGAATGGATCGACTTTAGTTTGTTTAAAGGGAACATGGGCGATCAGGCATTCAATAACTTTAACGACCGTAAACTGTATTTCGACGGGGACTTTGGATTGGCATTCCGTAATGAACGGATTACGTTGCAGGCTGCTTTGCCGAACCTTAAACGTTTTTTTAACCGGGATGTGGAGCGCAACATGATTGACCAGTCGCTTTATTTTGCGGCAGCAAGTTACCGCTTTATCAACACCAGCGGAGCTTTGGCCATTGTAGAGCCAAAAATATCATACCGTGGGATTAAGAACTATAAAGGTATTTTTGATTTAGGTATAAACACCCAGTTCTGGGGCGATAACCTGATTTTAAACGGGATTTACCACACCACCAACAGTGTAACGATAGGTGCGGGTACAACCTTTAAAAAACAGTTGTCACTTTTACTGATGTACACCACCAATACAGGTGATGTACAGAACTACAGCAACGGAGAGTTTGAGGTTGGCTTGAAATATAACTTCAGATAGGTATAATTTAAAAAGCATAATTTATTGTCAA
>NZ_JAVTSO010000020.1:0-1948 GCF_032678625.1 Pedobacter nototheniae
TAGGCATAACCAATCCGTAAGTTGCTGCTCGCAAAAAACTGCGCCGCCACAACACCCGAATTCAGGTTGCTCAAGTCTTTCTGAAGGTAACTCTTATCATATAATTTTACCCCGGTCCGGTAAGAACCTCCAAGCCATACCTTATCGGCAAGGATTAAAAACGCGTTTATGTCTAAACTGGTTGGACCCCCGCGGTCATCTTTTAATAAAAATGAGGGTTTAAGCTGAAGGTCTTCATTAATAGGTAAAAGCATCCCGGCTGTTAAATAATAATGTGGCTTGGGTTGTGCTATAAAGGCATAACGGTCAATATCAATATACTGTGAAACCAAATTATCGGCAGAAAAACCTGCATAAAAACGGTTGTTCGAAAAGTATACCCCTGCACGGGCATCGGGCAAAATAGTGCTCTGTATGCCTACCGGCTGGTTGACCTCAAAATCGTTGGGGTTTAACAAAGAGCCGTCAATCCCCAGCTGTACCGCACCAACCCCTATACCAAAGGCCAGCCTCGAGGAGCCGTCTTCGTTCATCGGAATCCGGTAAGCGTAGTTGGCATAAGCGCCAAGGTTGCGCTGGGCTCCAATCCTATCACTCGAAATCTGCAGCGCCAAACCTACATTACCGTTGTTTGCAATTGCATCAACCGCAATCGACATCGTGGTGGGCGAACCTTCTATACCTGTCCACTGGTTGCGGTAAAACGCATGCAGGTTTAACTGCTCCTTATAACCGGCATAGGCCGGGTTAATGTAAATTCCGTTAAACATATACTGACTAAACTGCGCATCCTGCTGGCCTTTTGCCAGCAATACGTTTATCGTGAGTATCGTGAGTATAAATATCTTTTTCATTTCTTATCTTAATTATCGGTTTGGTGGAATGGGAGTTGGCTAAAAACCTAAAGGATTTTAACCATTCAGCATCCAAGCGTTAATTTTTATTTCTTAAATGCCCTGATCAAAGTAATGTAGCCTTTAAATACCTGCCATGATGAGCCCGCTGATTCTTTTACCCGGAGTACATAAAAATAGGTGCCTTCGTTTAAACCCTCACCGGTCCAGTTGTTCTGGTACCCGCTCGCTTTATAAACTTCGTTGCCCCACCGGTTTACAATAACCAGGTCATTCTCTGCAAATAACTCTAAACCGCGGATCTCAAAAGTATCGTTCGTCCCATCGCCATTGGGGGTATATAAATTGGGGATAAACAACGTAGAACCCGAAACGGCCAGTTTGGTAAAGTAGCCTCCGTTGGCCGCCATATCGGTAGAAATGGCTACATTATTCCGGGTATGTACGCCAATGGCCGGATTCGTCCCTTTTAAAATATCCCATTTATCGCCGCTTAAGTACCGTGCTATTGCCGCATTTGCATCTTTAAACAAGGCGCCGTTGGTGTTGCTGTTGTGCTGTAAAATCATATTGGCAGTAAGAGAAGGCGATCCATAAATGTGCCATACACGGTCCATGCCCAGTGCAGGGTCTTTAATCGCTTTGTTGGCTCCCGCATAATCCTGTACGCTTACAAACAGTTTACCGGCACTGCCCGGCGTTAATGTGGCAGGCGTATAATCTCCTTCTTCAATCCCTACCGGAAATACAAATCCATCGCTGCCTGCATAATCCTTTATCATATGCCCTGCAAGGCTGTTGCCGGTAACCACCATACGGTCTTTACTATAATTAACAATTTTTCCGGAATTGCTGAAAGCCAGGTTGTAACCATTCAAAATAATATCGGCACGGTTTACCGCTAAATCCAGTGTACCCCCGATGTTCAGTTCGGCAGATAAAGCACCGGCCGGACTGGTGGTGTTATACCCCGGGTCGGCAACATCGGCAAGCAGGATGTTTTCGGCATTGCGGTGCTCTACAATCAGGTTAATGAAATTACCGTTGTTACCGTCAATACGGGTGGGCCCGGAGGCCATGCCCGGATAAAATGG
>NZ_JAVTSO010000021.1:0-1119 GCF_032678625.1 Pedobacter nototheniae
AGGAACGGCACCTTATACTTATGTCTGGACCGGAGGTACTACCGCCAGTACCGAAGACCTTAGTAGTCTAAGTGCAGGTATATATAATCTAACCATTACCGATGCCAATGGTTGCAGCACCACCCAAAGCGTCACCATTACCCAGCCGGCGGCAGCATTAAGCGCGAGCAACAGCGCTGTTAATGTAAACTGTTTTGACGCAACAACCGGCTCGATTGATGTAATGGTAAGCGGAGGCACAGCACCTTATAGCTATGCCTGGACGGGGGCCACTACAGCAACCACTGAAGACCTAATAAATTTGATCGCAGGCACTTATAACCTAACCATTACCGATGCCAATGGTTGCAGTACCACCCAAAGCGTTACCATTACCCAACCTGCAGCAGCATTAAGCGCGAGCAACAGCGCTGTTAATGTAAAATGCTTTGGCGATGCAACAGGAGCGATCGATGTAACGGTAAACGGCGGAACGGCACCTTATACTTATGCCTGGACCGGAGGCACTACAGCAACCACTGAAGACCTTAGCGACCTAAGCGCAGGTACTTATGAACTCACCATTACCGATAATAATGGTTGCAGCACCACCCAAAGCGTCACCATTACCCAGCCGGCGGCAGCAATAAGCGCGAGCAACAGCGCTATTAATGTAAAATGCTTTGGCGAAGCAACCGGAGCGATTGATGTAACGGTAAGCGGAGGCACGGCACCTTATACTTATGCCTGGACCGGAGGCACTACCGCAAACACCGAAGACCTTAGCGACCTAAGCGCAGGGACTTATGAACTCACCATTACCGATAATAATGGTTGCAGCACCACCCAAAGCATAACCATTACCCAGCCAGCCGCCGCATTAAGCGCGAGCCATACAGCAGTTAACGTAAACTGTTTTGGCGATGCAACAGGAGCGATTGATGTAACGGTAAGCGGAGGAACGGTACCCTATACTTATGCCTGGACGGGGGCCACTACCGCCAACACCGAAGACCTTAGTAATCTGGCGGCAGGAACTTACAACCTTACTATTACTGATGCCAATAACTGCAGTACCACCCAAAGCGTTACTATTACCCAGCCAACAGCCGCATTAAGCGCGAGCCATACAGCAGTTAA
>NZ_JAVTSO010000022.1:0-984 GCF_032678625.1 Pedobacter nototheniae
CTACCATCTCCCTTTTCCCTTCCTCCGAAGCGGGTTGCAAAAGTAGAAAAATTATCCGCTAATCCAAAGCCAACGCCACCTTTATTCCCTCAATATCCCCTAACTCCATGAATCTCAATCATAAAAAATAATGCATGACATCAAAATTAATAGAAAGTTGAGGTTACACTTTGGTTTTTTACTTTAAATATGTAATTCAAGAATAGATTTATAAAAGAAAAAAAGCAATTACAGAGTAAATAAAAAGATAAACTTCATTTAATTATCTTCCATTTAGAGAAAAAAAATTGCTAATCACAGCTGTTTAAAACATAAAGATGCATAACCCTTAAGAAATTTAGGTTAAATCATACTTAGTTATTTTTATATCTAAAAGGGAAATTAAGATTAAACCAGGTAAACTATAAATTAGGAATTGCGTTTATCCGAGTTATATAAAATGATTCCGAGCTGCAATCTAATGAATGCTCTTTAGTGCAATTGCAATAGCAAGATACTTAAGTCCAATGTTTAGTATAGGTATCTACCATAATACAAATAACCTTAAGCTTAATTATCTATTCTCTTTACTTTAAATAGTTTCTTCCTTATCTATGGGCGCTGTAGTTGTTAAATCTGTTAAATTCATTGAGGTAAAAATTGCTTCAAAAAGATGCAACGAACCATTTTAGATAAATGGCTGGACGTTAATAATGCCAATATTCTAAATAAGAAGTTTAATAGTCTTGATTTTATTTGATTTAAGCTTCTCGTAATGTTCTATTTTAATTAGGAAACGCGTGTTGGTGTTTCATGGCTGCTGTAGTCCTGCCCTTTACTGCAATCTTTTTGGTTATTGATCTTTAACAGATAGAGTTGTTACGCCAGCCAAAAAGGGTTTTCGTGAGGGTCAGGTTTAGCTTGCAACGGCCGGATGTAGAGATGGAATTTCTGGCATTGGCATTACAGGAAACCCTGTAAACCAAGAAAACCCTGCAATGGTTC
>NZ_JAVTSO010000023.1:0-883 GCF_032678625.1 Pedobacter nototheniae
TGATGTAACCCCGGGAAGTGATAAAGTTACTTTAGGAGGAACACCAACAGGTGCGGCACTAAAAGCTTTCACAATTGATGTTGATGAAACCAAATTAAACCTGGCAGCAAACCAGATTAAAGGTGGCACTACGGGCCAGGTGATGGTTGTTGGTGCAGGCAATACAGGTTCGTGGGTAGATCAATCTACTTTAGTGCCGGCAACAACTGTATCAAATGAATCATCTGTTAATAATTTAACTACTAAAGTAAATGGTGTAACAGGCGATGCGGTTAAAATTATAAATTCAAATGACTTAAGTCTTAATGCAACAAATAAACTAATTACTACGGTTAACGGCGTAGCTTCAGCTACAGCTTTGGATTTAACACCTGCAATTCAGGCAGGACAAAAAACCAGCTCGGTAATTAGCGGAACAACCACCACGGTTACTTCTGCTGCAAGTGCTGGTAATCCAAATAATACGGAATATAAAGTAGAAGTAAAGGATGCCGCAATTCAATCAGGGCAATTAAAAACAACATTATCCAATGGTACAAACACTACAGCTGCGGGTACTACAACAGGTAATGTAACCGATTATAAAGTTAATGTAAATAATGCCACAGCAAGTACAACCGGTGCTGTAAAACCAGGTACTGGTTTGTCAATTGATGCTGCCACCGGAACGCTTTCCGTAAATCCTGCAACCATTACAACCGGAAAAGGCATTACCACTGATGGTATTATCCAGGTAAATGGCGGAACAACTTTAGCAAATTCAGTTTTAGCCGATGCAAGTTTAAATATTAAAGATAAATCAATCACCGCTGGAAAATTAGATGCAACAGGCGCAACTGCTGGTCAGGTGGCTACTGTCAATGCAGATGGAACGGTTAGTTAC
>NZ_JAVTSO010000024.1:0-821 GCF_032678625.1 Pedobacter nototheniae
GCGCCCGTTACTGAACTTGCAGGCAAATTACCGTAACTAACTCCACCTGTTCCATTGGCAATGGCAACTTGTCCGTTGGTTGCGCCAGTTGAATTCAACATGCCAGCCGTAATTGATTTATCGTTTATAGTTGCTTTTACATTTTTTAGTGTTGCACCCGTTCCATCAACAAAAGTAATCTGGTCAGAAGTTAAGTTCCCTGCACCAGTTACATTCGTAGCGTTTACCGTTGGTGTAGCTGCTGTCCATTTGCCTGCAACTGCATCATAAGTTAAAACCTGGTTGGCTGTAGGTGCTGTAGCACTTACTGCTGTACCCTGGATTTTTTCTACCTTGGTTGCATTTGCTGCACCGGTTACATCTCCTGCTAAAGTAAGGGTAGCCAAATCAGCCGAAACCGTATAAGTTGTTACATCATTTGCTGTAGCACTTGCAACAGCAGTACCTGTGCCTGCTGCAACAACAGTTGTTTTTTGTGCGCCTTGAATGGCTGCTTTTAAATCTACAGCGGCGCCTGTGGTGCCGTTAACCGTAGTAGTTAAAGACGTTCCATTTAAAGTATTACTTACCGTAGTTGCGGCTGTTTTGCTTACCCAGCTTCCTTTTCCATCAGCACCAACTACAAAAACATCTCCTATAGTACCTCCATTAACCTGGTTTGCATTTAATAAACCGCCGATATTTTGCAGGCTTAATTTTGATTCGTTTACATCAACGGTAGCTGCTTTCAATAAAGCACCCGCTCCTCCAACAACGGTAATTTTATCCGTAGCTGCAGTTAAATCTTTTCCGTCAGTGGCATTGGTTACCGAAATGGCTTT
>NZ_JAVTSO010000025.1:0-658 GCF_032678625.1 Pedobacter nototheniae
CACATTACCGCCCGTATTTTTCACAATGTTTTCGATAATCTGTTTTACTGTATTATCGTTGGCAATGGTTTGAAAGTTATTGATTACATCGGCAGGAACATTAATTAAGGTTGTTTTACCATCTTCTGCTGTATAGGTATACGTTCCGTTTTTGTTGTCAATCAGCGTCGTAATTGTTTCGTGCGATTTTACAAGCTGATCAATATTGATGGTTTGGGTTTTGCCCGTATTATCTACATAAGTAAAATTAGCGCCATCATAAGATACATTACCACCCGTATTTTTCACAATGTTTTCGATAATCTGTTTTACCGTATTATCGTTGGCAATGGTTTGAAAGTTATTGATTACATCGGCAGGAACATTAATTAAGGTTGTTTTACCATCTTCTGCTGTATAGGTATACGTTCCGTTTTTATTGTCAATCAGCGTCGTAATTGTTTCGTGCGATTTTACAAGCTGATCGATATTGATGGTTTGGGTTTTGCCCGTATTATCTACATAAGTAAAATTAGTACCATCATAAGACAAATTACCGCCCGTATTTTTTACAATGTTTTCGATAATCTGTCTTACCGTATTATCGTTGGCAATGGTTTGAAAGTTATTGATTACATCGGCAGGAACATTAATTAAGGTTGTTTTGCCATCTTCGGCT
>NZ_JAVTSO010000026.1:0-563 GCF_032678625.1 Pedobacter nototheniae
ACGGTCCGAAAGGAGACAAAGGCGATGCTGGTGTAGTTGGTGTTCAGGGAATGCCTGGCACAAGTGGTACGCCCGGAACGCCGGGTTCAGGTGCGAATGGTGCGCCCGGAGCAGGTGTAACTATTGTGACCAATGATAGCGGTACCTGGGTTTACAATCCAACAACAAATACATGGACAAATATTAACGGTCCGAAAGGAGATAAAGGCGATGCTGGTATAGTTGGTGTTCAGGGAATGCCTGGCACAAGCGGTACGCCTGGAACGCCGGGTTCAGGTGCAAATGGTGCACCCGGAGCAGGTGTAACTATTGTGACCAATGATAGCGGTACCTGGGTTTACAATCCAACAACGAATACATGGACAAATATTAATGGAGCAAAAGGAGACAAAGGCGATGCTGGTGTAGTTGGTGTTCAGGGAATGCCTGGCACAAGCGGTACGCCCGGAACGCCGGGTTCAGGTGCAAATGGTGCACCCGGAGCAGGTGTAACCATTGTAACCAATGATAGCGGTACCTGGGTTTACAATCCAACAACGAATACATGGACAAATATTAACGGT
>NZ_JAVTSO010000027.1:0-547 GCF_032678625.1 Pedobacter nototheniae
AAAACCTATGGTTCAGCCGATCCGGCTTTAACCTATACGGTTGCTGCAGGCTCATTGGTTGGCGCAGATGCCTTCACGGGCGCTTTAAGCCGTGTGGCGGGTGAAAATGTGGGTGCTTATGCGATTAACCAGAATACTTTAAGTGCAGGCGCAAACTATGCGATTACTTATGCAAGCGCAAACCTGAGCATCGGTACCAAAGCAATTACGGTAACAGCCGATGCGAAGAGCAAAACCTATGGTTCAGCCGATCCGGCTTTAACCTATACGGTTGCTGCAGGTTCATTGGTTGGCGCAGATGCTTTCACGGGCGCTTTAAACCGTGTGGCAGGGGAAAATGTGGGTACTTACGCGATTAACCAGAATACTTTAAGTGCAGGCGCAAACTATGCGATCACTTATGCAAGCGCAAACCTGAGCATCGGTACCAAAGCGATTACGGTAACGGCCGATGCGAAGAGCAAAACCTATGGTTCAGCCGATCCGGCTTTAACCTATACGGTTGCTGCAGGTTCATTGGTTGGCGCAGATGCTTTCACGGGCGCTT